>NZ_CM172024.1:497500-5766927 GCF_057444345.1 Pseudomonas sp. PVC-5-1
CCGGGCCTTGTACACACCGCCCGTCACACCATGGGAGTGGGTTGCACCAGAAGTAGCTAGTCTAACCTTCGGGAGGACGGTTACCACGGTGTGATTCATGACTGGGGTGAAGTCGTAACAAGGTAGCCGTAGGGGAACCTGCGGCTGGATCACCTCCTTAATCGACGACATCAGCCTACTGATGAGCTCCCACACGAATTGCTTGATTCATGGTTGAAGACGATCAAGACCATATATAGGTCTGTAGCTCAGTTGGTTAGAGCGCACCCCTGATAAGGGTGAGGTCGGCAGTTCAAATCTGCCCAGACCTACCAATATGCGGGGCCATAGCTCAGCTGGGAGAGCGCCTGCCTTGCACGCAGGAGGTCAGCGGTTCGATCCCGCTTGGCTCCACCACTTTCGCCGTACGCAGTAGCTTGTCAGAACTTAGAAATGAACATTCAGCTCGAATGTTGATTTCTGACTTTTGTCAGATCGTTCTTTAAAAATTCGGATATGTGATAGATATAGACTGATGGCCAGTTTCACTGCTGGTTAATCAGGCTAAGGTAAAATTTGTGAGTTCTGCTCGAAAGAGCAACATGCGAATTTTCGGCGAATGTCGTCTTCACAGTATAACCAGATTGCTTGGGGTTATATGGTCAAGTGAAGAAGCGCATACGGTGGATGCCTTGGCAGTCAGAGGCGATGAAAGACGTGGTAGCCTGCGATAAGCTTTGGGGAGTCGGCAAACAGACTGTGATCCAGAGATCTCTGAATGGGGGAACCCACTCAGCACAAGCTGAGTATCTTGTACTGAATACATAGGTGCAAGAGGCGAACCAGGGGAACTGAAACATCTAAGTACCCTGAGGAAAAGAAATCAACCGAGATTCCCTTAGTAGTGGCGAGCGAACGGGGACCAGCCCTTAAGTTGATTTGAGATTAGTGGAACGCTCTGGAAAGTGCGGCCATAGTGGGTGATAGCCCCGTACACGAAAATCTCTTGTCAATGAAATCGAGTAGGACGGAGCACGAGAAACTTTGTCTGAATATGGGGGGACCATCCTCCAAGGCTAAATACTACTGACTGACCGATAGTGAACCAGTACCGTGAGGGAAAGGCGAAAAGAACCCCGGAGAGGGGAGTGAAATAGAACCTGAAACCGTATGCGTACAAGCAGTGGGAGCCTACTTTGTTAGGTGACTGCGTACCTTTTGTATAATGGGTCAGCGACTTATATTCAGTGGCGAGCTTAACCGAATAGGGGAGGCGTAGCGAAAGCGAGTCTTAATAGGGCGTTTAGTCGCTGGGTATAGACCCGAAACCGGGCGATCTATCCATGGGCAGGTTGAAGGTTAGGTAACACTGACTGGAGGACCGAACCGACTACCGTTGAAAAGTTAGCGGATGACCTGTGGATCGGAGTGAAAGGCTAATCAAGCTCGGAGATAGCTGGTTCTCCTCGAAAGCTATTTAGGTAGCGCCTCATGTATCACTCCAGGGGGTAGAGCACTGTTTCGGCTAGGGGGTCATCCCGACTTACCAAACCGATGCAAACTCCGAATACCTGGAAGTGCCGAGCATGGGAGACACACGGCGGGTGCTAACGTCCGTCGTGAAAAGGGAAACAACCCAGACCGTCAGCTAAGGTCCCAAAGTCATGGTTAAGTGGGAAACGATGTGGGAAGGCTTAGACAGCTAGGAGGTTGGCTTAGAAGCAGCCACCCTTTAAAGAAAGCGTAATAGCTCACTAGTCGAGTCGGCCTGCGCGGAAGATGTAACGGGGCTCAAACCATGCACCGAAGCTACGGGTGTCATCTTTGATGACGCGGTAGAGGAGCGTTCTGTAAGCCTGTGAAGGTGAGTTGAGAAGCTTGCTGGAGGTATCAGAAGTGCGAATGCTGACATGAGTAACGACAATGCGAGTGAAAAACTCGCACGCCGAAAGACCAAGGTTTCCTGCGCAACGTTAATCGACGCAGGGTTAGTCGGTCCCTAAGGCGAGGCTGAAAAGCGTAGTCGATGGAAAACAGGTTAATATTCCTGTACTTCCAGTTATTGCGATGGAGGGACGGAGAAGGTTAGGCCAGCCTGGCGTTGGTTGTCCAGGTTTAAGGTGGTAGGCTGGAATCTTAGGCAAATCCGGGATTTCAAGGCCGAGAGCTGATGACGAGTTGCCTTTAGGCGACGAAGTGGTTGATACCATGCTTCCAAGAAAAGCTCCTAAGCTTCAGATAACTGGGAACCGTACCCCAAACCGACACAGGTGGTTAGGTAGAGAATACCAAGGCGCTTGAGAGAACTCGGGTGAAGGAACTAGGCAAAATGGCACCGTAACTTCGGGAGAAGGTGCGCCGGCGAGGGTGAAGGACTTGCTCCGTAAGCCCATGCCGGTCGAAGATACCAGGCCGCTGCGACTGTTTATTAAAAACACAGCACTCTGCAAACACGAAAGTGGACGTATAGGGTGTGACGCCTGCCCGGTGCCGGAAGGTTAATTGATGGGGTTAGCGCAAGCGAAGCTCTTGATCGAAGCCCCGGTAAACGGCGGCCGTAACTATAACGGTCCTAAGGTAGCGAAATTCCTTGTCGGGTAAGTTCCGACCTGCACGAATGGCGTAACGATGGCGGCGCTGTCTCCACCCGAGACTCAGTGAAATTGAAATCGCTGTGAAGATGCAGTGTATCCGCGGCTAGACGGAAAGACCCCGTGAACCTTTACTATAGCTTTGCACTGGACTTTGAATTTGCTTGTGTAGGATAGGTGGGAGGCTTTGAAGTGGGGACGCCAGTTCTCATGGAGCCATCCTTGAAATACCACCCTGGCAACTTTGAGGTTCTAACTCAGGTCCGTTATCCGGATCGAGGACAGTGTATGGTGGGTAGTTTGACTGGGGCGGTCTCCTCCCAAAGAGTAACGGAGGAGTACGAAGGTGCGCTCAGACCGGTCGGAAATCGGTCGTAGAGTATAAAGGCAAAAGCGCGCTTGACTGCGAGACAAACACGTCGAGCAGGTACGAAAGTAGGTCTTAGTGATCCGGTGGTTCTGTATGGAAGGGCCATCGCTCAACGGATAAAAGGTACTCCGGGGATAACAGGCTGATACCGCCCAAGAGTTCATATCGACGGCGGTGTTTGGCACCTCGATGTCGGCTCATCACATCCTGGGGCTGAAGCCGGTCCCAAGGGTATGGCTGTTCGCCATTTAAAGTGGTACGCGAGCTGGGTTTAGAACGTCGTGAGACAGTTCGGTCCCTATCTGCCGTGGACGTTTGAGATTTGAGAGGGGCTGCTCCTAGTACGAGAGGACCGGAGTGGACGAACCTCTGGTGTTCCGGTTGTCACGCCAGTGGCATTGCCGGGTAGCTATGTTCGGAAGAGATAACCGCTGAAAGCATCTAAGCGGGAAACTTGCCTCAAGATGAGATCTCACTGGGATCTTGAATCCCCTGAAGGGCCGTCGAAGACTACGACGTTGATAGGTTGGGTGTGTAAGCGCTGTGAGGCGTTGAGCTAACCAATACTAATTGCCCGTGAGGCTTGACCATATAACACCCAAGCAATTTGCTAGCGCAGATTGCGGTGGTGAAGACGAAACAACCGAAAGTTCGCAACATCACAAATATCGCATATCCGAATTCGCTGGGCTGTCCATCTGGACATTCTGGCAACAGAATTTCTTGACGACCATAGAGCATTGGAACCACCTGATCCCATCCCGAACTCAGCAGTGAAACGATGCATCGCCGATGGTAGTGTGGGGTTTCCCCATGTGAGAGTAGGTCATCGTCAAGATTCATTTCGCAAAACCCCTATCTGCGCATGCAGGTAGGGGTTTTGTCTTTGTGGTGCAAAAATTCCCGGGCATACGCAGTCCCTGTGGGAGCGGGTTCACCCGCGAACACCGGCAAGGCCGGTGCCATCCACCGCGTCGCCTGCTTTGCGGCGAAAGCCCATAAGTGCGGCGGGGTCTTCAGGGTATGCTGCAGGATCCCCATCGCCTTGCCGGCGGGCCCTTTTCCTATGCAAGCCAACGGCCCATAGCTATCATGCCTGCCTTATTCCAAGTCGAGACTGGCATGCTGAAGTTGTTGAATCTCCTCAAGGATGGTCGGTTCCATTCCGGAGAAGCTCTGGGGGCGGCCCTCGGGGTAAGTCGCAGCGCCGTTTGGAAACAGCTGCAGCACCTGGAGAGCGAGCTGAACCTTAGTATTCACAAGGTTCGTGGGCGCGGCTATCAGCTGTCGGCGCCACTGGCTTTGCTCGATGCACATGCGATCTCCGAGTTTGCCGAAGGCGAGCATTGGCCCGTGTTCATCCACGAAAGCATCGACTCGACCAATGCCGAAGGCCTGCGGCTAGCCGGGGAAGGGCAGGTCGCTCCATTTCTGGTCCTGGCCGAGCGCCAGAGCGCCGGCCGGGGTCGTCGCGGTCGGCAGTGGGTCAGCCCGTTTGCCGAAAACCTGTATTACAGCCTGGTTCTCCGCGTAGATGGTGGCATGCGCCAGCTCGAGGGCTTGAGCCTGGTGGTGGGGTTGGCAGTAATGCGTACCCTGCAGGCTTTTGGGGTAAAGGATGTGGGGCTCAAATGGCCCAACGATGTCCTCGTACGCGGGCAAAAGATCACCGGTATCCTCCTGGAGTTGGTGGGCGACCCTGCAGATGTTTGTCATGTGGTGCTGGGTATCGGCATCAATGTGAACATGCAGACCAACGATCAGGTCGACCAGGTGTGGACCTCGATGCGTCGCGAAGTAGGTGCGGCAATCGATCGTAACCGGCTGGTAGCGTTGCTCAATCAGCAGTTGCAGCACGAATTGGCACGGCATCGTCGCTATGGGTTTGCCGCATTCCAGGAAGAATGGGAACAGGCGCACCTCTGGCAGGGGCGCAGTGTTTCTCTGGTTGCCGGTAGCATGCGTATTGATGGCGTGGTTCTTGGCGTCGACGGGCAGGGCGGCTTGCGCCTTGAGGTGGACGGGGTGGAGAAGAGCTTCAGTGGTGGTGAGCTCAGTTTGAGGTTGCGTGATGATTCTTGAGCTCGATTGCGGTAACAGCTTCATCAAATGGCGAGTAATCCATGTCGCTGATGCAGTGATTGAAAGCGGCGGTATCGTCGACTCCGATCAGGCGCTGGTGGCCGAAGTGGCTGCACTGGCTTCGGTGCGTCTCAGCGGTTGCCGCATTGTCAGTGTGCGCAGTGAGGAAGAAACCGATGCGCTTTGCGCGCTGATTGCCCAGGCGTTTGCCGTGCAGGCACGGGTGGCGCACCCGGCCCGGGAAATGGCGGGTGTGCGCAATGGCTATGACGATTACCAGCGCCTGGGCATGGACCGTTGGTTGGCGGCGCTGGGAGCCTTTCACTTGGCCAGGGGCGCCTGCCTGGTCATTGATCTGGGGACCGCTGCAAAAGCGGATTTCGTTGCGGCGGATGGCGAGCATCTGGGTGGCTACATCTGCCCGGGGATGCCATTGATGCGTAGCCAGTTGCGTACGCACACCCGGCGTATCCGTTATGACGATGCTTCCGCCGAGCGGGCATTGGCCAGTCTGGCGCCGGGACGCTCGACGGTCGAGGCGGTCGAGCGCGGTTGCGTGTTGATGCTTCAGGGTTTTGCGCGTACCCAGCTCGAACAGGCGCGTGCATTGTGGGGGGAGGATTTCACGGTGTTCCTCACAGGTGGCGATGCGCCGCTGGTAAAGGAGGCCGTCCCCCAGGCGCGTGTCGTGCCTGACCTGGTTTTCGTAGGCCTGGCCATGGCCTGCCCATTGGATTGAGGTGCCTATGCGTTGGTTGTTTCTGCTGTTACTGGTGCTTAACGTCTTCTATTACGTGTGGCACCAGCAGGAAGCCCCGCTGAAGGTCAAGGAAGTCGCGCCCTTGTCGCTGTACAAGGGCAATCAGCAAGAAATCCGCCTGTTGCGCGAAACAGGGGTGTCGGCACCGCCCAAGCGGCGGGACGAGTGCCTGGTGGTCGGTGGTGTGATGGGGCAGGGGCAGCTCGATGCGCTGCGTCAGCGTTTGGTGAGCTTGGATATTGCCACGCTGCCGGTGGTGGGGCAGCTGCCAGGGGCGGACGGTCGTTGGCTCAAGGTTGCCCCGGAAAGCGAGCGTTTGCTGGATCAAACCGTCCTTGCGACTCTTTCCAACGATTTCAAAGACTTAAAACACAAAATTATTTTCTGCCAGGGTATTGCAACTGGCGAATAGCTTGATAGAATGGCGCCCGCTTCACAGGGAACACCACTCAGGTGGCAGAACTGGAAGCAGTGTCAAAGCAGCTAAGTTTCAGATTTGATTGAAAAAATTTGAAAAAACGCTTGACACTAGGACGGCAGACAAATAGAATGCCGGCCACATCTGGAGGGATTCCCGAGCGGTCAAAGGGGACGGACTGTAAATCCGTTGCGAGAGCTTCGAAGGTTCGAATCCTTCTCCCTCCACCAGTTTTAGCGAGAGCCGCAAGCTCCGCGGGTATAGTTTAGTGGTAGAACCTCAGCCTTCCAAGCTGATGATGCGGGTTCGATTCCCGCTACCCGCTCCAAGTTTGCTGGATTTTGCACAAAGTGTTTCGCTCTTGTAGCTCAGTTGGTAGAGCACACCCTTGGTAAGGGTGAGGTCAGCGGTTCAAGTCCGCTCAAGAGCTCCATATAAACAAGGCAGATATGAAAATATCTGCCTTTGTTTTATCAGCGCAAGACTATTTCTTCTGCGGAGGATTGTATCGATGGCTAAGGAAAAGTTTGATCGTTCCCTTCCCCACGTTAACGTCGGCACTATCGGCCACGTTGACCACGGTAAGACCACTCTGACCGCAGCTCTGACTCGCGTCTGCTCCGAAGTTTTCGGTTCGGCAGTCGTTGAGTTCGACAAGATCGACTCGGCTCCGGAAGAAAAAGCGCGCGGTATCACCATCAACACCGCTCACGTCGAGTACAACTCGAACATTCGTCACTACGCTCACGTTGACTGCCCAGGTCACGCTGACTACGTGAAGAACATGATCACCGGTGCTGCTCAGATGGATGGCGCGATCCTGGTTTGCTCGGCCGCCGATGGTCCGATGCCACAAACCCGTGAGCACATCCTGCTGTCCCGTCAGGTAGGCGTACCTTACATCGTGGTCTTCCTGAACAAGGCTGACCTGGTAGACGACGCCGAGCTGCTGGAACTGGTCGAGATGGAAGTTCGCGACCTGCTGTCCACCTACGACTTCCCAGGCGACGACACCCCGATCATCATCGGTTCGGCTCGTATGGCCCTGGAAGGCAAAGACGACAACGAAATGGGTACTACCGCTGTCAAGAAGCTGGTAGAAACTCTGGATGCCTACATCCCTGAGCCAGTTCGTGCCGTTGACCAGCCGTTCCTGATGCCGATCGAAGACGTATTCTCGATCTCGGGTCGTGGTACCGTTGTTACCGGTCGTATCGAGCGTGGTATCGTCCGCGTTCAGGATCCGCTGGAAATCGTTGGTCTGCGTGACACCACCACCACCACCTGCACCGGTGTTGAGATGTTCCGCAAGCTGCTGGATGAAGGCCGTGCTGGTGAGAACTGCGGCGTTCTGCTGCGTGGTACCAAGCGTGACGACGTTGAGCGTGGCCAGGTTCTGGTCAAGCCAGGTTCGGTCAAGCCGCACACCAAGTTCACTGCAGAAGTCTACGTTCTGTCGAAGGAAGAAGGCGGTCGTCACACTCCGTTCTTCAAAGGCTACCGTCCTCAGTTCTACTTCCGTACCACTGACGTGACCGGTAACTGCGAACTGCCGGAAGGCGTTGAAATGGTAATGCCAGGTGACAACATTCAGATGACTGTCACCCTGATCAAGACCATCGCAATGGAAGACGGTCTGCGCTTCGCTATCCGTGAAGGCGGTCGTACCGTCGGCGCCGGCGTCGTAGCAAAAATTATTGAATAAGTAGTTGATTTACTTGATCAGGCCGGTATAATGGCCGGCCTGATACAGCGTTACAGGTCAGTAGCTCAATTGGCAGAGCGACGGTCTCCAAAACCGTAGGTTGGGGGTTCGATTCCCTCCTGACCTGCCATTTCACCTCGGTGTGATGGCTTTCTTCTCACAGGATCCTCCTCGATGACTCCCAAAACTGAAGCCCAAGAATCGCGTTTTGATCTGTTCAAGTGGCTGGCTGTAGTGGCTTTGGTGGTTGTCGGTGTAGTGGGTAACCAGTATTACTCCGCCTCTCCGATCCTGTATCGCGTCCTTGCACTTCTCGTCCTGGCTGCTGTCGCGGGCTTTGTAGCTCTGCAGACTGCGAAGGGCAAGTCGTTCTTTGCGCTGGCGAAGGAAGCTCGTACCGAGATTCGTAAAGTCGTGTGGCCGACCCGCCAGGAAACCACCCAGACCACGCTGATTGTCGTGGCTGTCGTGCTGGTTATGGCACTGCTGCTGTGGGGTCTTGATTCCCTGCTCGGCTGGGCGGTCTCCTTGATCGTTGGCTAAAGGTGTCCCGTGGCTAAGCGTTGGTATGTTGTGCATGCTTACTCGGGTTACGAGAAGCATGTAATGCGCTCCCTGATCGAGCGCGTCAAGCTGGCTGGCATGGAAGACGGTTTCGGCGAGATCCTGGTCCCGACCGAAGAAGTCGTCGAAATGCGCAACGGCCAGAAGCGCAAGAGTGAGCGTAAATTCTTCCCTGGCTATGTACTGGTCCAGATGGAGATGAACGAAGGGACTTGGCACTTGGTCAAGGACACCCCTCGTGTGATGGGCTTTATTGGCGGCACCGCAGACAAGCCTGCGCCGATCACCGATAAAGAAGCAGAGGCTATCCTGCGTCGCGTTGCCGACGGTAGCGATAAGCCGAAGCCGAAGACGCTGTTCGAGCCGGGTGAAGTGGTTCGAGTCATTGACGGTCCGTTCGCTGACTTCAATGGTAGTGTCGAAGAGGTTAACTACGAAAAGAGTCGCCTGCAGGTAGCGGTGCTCATTTTCGGTCGCTCTACTCCGGTGGAGCTCGAGTTCAGCCAGGTCGAAAAGGTCTAGGCGGACGAAGCATCCCATACCCCGCAGCCCTGTGTGCTGCGGGGTTTTGTCGTCACTGGGATAAAACGCAAGTCATCCGGGGAGCCAACAGGCGTTCGTACCCGATTTTGGAGTAGCTCATGGCTAAGAAGATTCAGGCTTACATCAAGCTGCAAGTTAAGGCCGGCCAGGCCAACCCAAGCCCACCCGTTGGTCCAGCACTGGGTCAACACGGTGTGAACATCATGGAATTCTGCAAGGCCTTCAACGCCCGTACCCAGGGTCAAGAAGCCGGCCTGCCGACTCCTGTGATCATCACTGTCTACAGCGACCGTAGCTTCACCTTCGAGACCAAGAGCACCCCTGCCTCGGTTCTGCTGAAGAAAGCTGCTGGCCTGACCAGTGGTTCGGCTCGCCCGAACACCGTTAAAGTCGGTACCGTTACCCGTGCTCAGCTGGAAGACATCGCCAAAGCTAAACAGGCTGATCTGACTGCCGCTGACCTGGACGCTGCTGTACGCACCATCGCTGGCTCTGCCCGCAGCATGGGCCTGAACGTGGAGGGTGTGTAATGGCTAAGCTGACCAAACGCCAAAAGGCAATCGCCGAGAAAATCGAAGCAGGCAAGGCCTACAACTTCGAAGAAGCGGCCACTCTGCTGGCTTCGCTGCCGGCTGCCAAGTTCGTAGAATCCTACGACATCGCCGTTAACCTCGGTGTTGACCCGCGTAAATCCGACCAGGTCGTACGTAGCGCTACCGTGCTGCCGCACGGCACTGGCAAGACCGTTCGCGTTGCTGTCTTCACCCAGGGTCCAGCTGCTGAAGCCGCTCTGGCTGCCGGCGCTGACCGCGTAGGTATGGACGATCTGGCTGCCGAAATGAAAGGCGGCGACCTGAACTATGACGTCGTTATCGCATCGCCTGATGCCATGCGCGTTGTAGGTCAGCTGGGTCAGGTTCTGGGTCCTCGCGGCCTGATGCCTAACCCGAAAGTTGGTACCGTGACCCCAGACGTAGCCGGCGCCGTCAAGAACGCCAAGGCTGGTCAGGTTCGCTACCGTACCGACAAGAACGGTATCATCCACACCTCCGTTGGCAAGGTCGGCTTCGAAGCCGGCAAGCTGAAGGAAAACGTTGAAGCCCTGATCGCTGATCTGAAGCGTATCAAGCCAGCTTCCTCGAAAGGTATCTACGTCAAGCGCGTTACCCTGAGCACCACCATGGGCCCAGGTCTGGTCATCGATCAGAGCTCGCTGAACGTGTAAGAACATGGTGGCGCGACCTGTCGCGCCACCAGCAAAAATTGGGGTCCCTGCCTGGCGGGGGCTATCCAAGACCGTAGGCGGCGCAAGCCTTAAAACACCAGCCCACGCAGATGGTGCTCCCGATTCGTTACCGAATCAGACACCAAAACGACATCCGGCCTCGGCCAGATGAAACGGTAAAAACCAGGAGTAAACCCGTGGCAATTAAACTCGAAGACAAGAAGGCCATCGTCGCTGAAGTCAACGAGGCTGCCAAAGTCGCTCTGTCCGCTGTCGTGGCTGATGCCCGTGGTGTGACTGTAGGCGCAATGACCGGACTCCGTAAAGAGGCCCGCGAAGCTGGCGTTTACGTACGTGTCGTACGTAACACCCTGCTGAAGCGCGCTGTTGAAGGCACCGAATTCTCGATCCTCAACGACGCGTTCAAAGGCCCGACCCTGATTGCTTTCTCCAACGAACACCCGGGCGCTGCTGCTCGTCTGTTCAAAGAGTTCGCCAAGGGTCAGGACAAGTTCGAGATCAAGGCAGCTGCGTTCGACGGCAAGTTCCTTGCCGCTAACCAGATCGACGTGCTGGCAACCCTGCCAACTCGCGACGAGGCTATCGCACAGCTGATGAGCGTAATCCAAGGTGCAACCAGCAAGCTGGCTCGTACCCTGGCAGCTCTGCGCGACCAGAAAGAAGCTGCTGCTGCCTAAGGCACGCGCAACTCTTTCAAAATCATACGTTTAATTTGATGGCTGCGTAGGCTGTCACCCCAATACAGGATTGAAGTCATGTCTCTGACTAACGAGCAAATCATCGAAGCAATCGGCCAGAAAACTGTTCTGGAAATTGTTGAACTGATCAAAGCGATGGAAGAAACCTTCGGCGTTACCGCTGCTGCCGCTGTTGCCGCTGGCCCAGCTGCTGGCGCTGCTGCCGCTGTTGAAGAGCAGACCGAGTTCAACGTCGTTCTGACCGAAGCTGGCGACAAGAAAGTAAACGTGATCAAGGCCGTTCGTGAACTGACCGGTCTGGGCCTGAAAGAAGCCAAAGAGAAAGTCGACGGCGCTCCTCAGGTTATCGCTGAAGGCGTTTCGAAAGAAGCCGCTGAAGACGCGAAGAAGAAGCTGGAAGAAGCTGGCGCTAAAGTCGAGCTGAAGTAATCTCGACCTTGCGACTCCAGTCCGAGCGTTGAGCGAAGGGCTGATGGCTGGTGGCTTATGCCACCGGCCTTTTTCCGTTATTGGTGGCCGGTCAGGCCGGCCCCGATAACAAGCTGCAAGACACCCATGTGGGTGGCGCAAACCAAGGGGTTTGCACGATTTTCTGGCTGCTCCCGCCGGGAGAAGCCAAACAAGCAGGTGACCAAGCTGGGGAACGCTGATGGCTTACTCATACACTGAGAAAAAACGTATCCGCAAGGACTTTAGCAAGTTGCCGGACGTCATGGATGTGCCTTACCTCCTGGCCATCCAGCTGGATTCGTATCGCGAATTCCTGCAAGCGGGAGCATCCAAGGATCAGTTCCGCGACGTCGGCCTGCACGCGGCCTTCAAATCGGTATTCCCGATCATCAGCTACTCCGGCAATGCTGCCCTGGAGTACGTAGGCTATCGCCTGGGCGAACCCGCCTTCGATGTGAAGGAATGTGTCCTGCGTGGCGTGACCTTCGCGGTCCCACTGCGGGTCAAGGTGCGCCTGATCATCTTCGACAAGGAGTCGTCGAACAAAGCGATCAAGGACATCAAAGAGCAAGAAGTCTACATGGGTGAAATCCCCCTGATGACTGAGAACGGTACCTTCGTTATCAACGGTACCGAGCGTGTGATCGTTTCCCAGCTGCACCGTTCGCCTGGTGTGTTCTTCGACCACGACCGTGGCAAGACTCACAGCTCCGGCAAGCTGCTGTACTCCGCTCGCATCATCCCGTACCGCGGCTCCTGGCTGGACTTCGAGTTCGACCCGAAGGACTGCGTGTTCGTACGTATCGACCGTCGCCGCAAACTGCCGGCCTCGGTGCTGCTGCGTGCCCTGGGTTACAGCACTGAAGAAGTGCTGAATACCTTCTACACCACCAACGTGTTCCACATTTCCGGCGAGAAACTCAGCCTGGAACTGGTACCGCAGCGTTTGCGTGGTGAGGTTGCAGTCATGGATATCCATGACGAAACCGGCAAAGTCATCGTCGAGCAGGGCCGCCGTATTACCGCGCGCCACATCAACCAGCTCGAGAAGGCCGGCGTCAAGCAGCTGGACGTTCCTATGGAATACGTCCTGGGCCGCACTACCGCCAAGGCCATCGTGCATCCGGCTACCGGCGAGATCCTGGCCGAATGCAACACCGAGATGACCACCGAACTGCTGATCAAGGTCGCCAAGGCACAGGTCGTCCGTATCGAGACCCTGTACACCAACGACATCGATTGCGGTCCGTTCATCTCCGATACCCTGAAGATCGACACCACCAGCAACCAGCTGGAAGCCCTGGTCGAGATCTACCGCATGATGCGTCCTGGCGAGCCGCCAACCAAGGATGCTGCCGAGACCCTGTTCAACAACCTGTTCTTCAGCGCCGAGCGTTACGACCTGTCCGCCGTTGGCCGCATGAAGTTCAACCGTCGTATCGGTCGTACCGAGATCGAAGGTTCGGGCGTGCTGAGCAAGGAAGATATCGTCGAGGTTCTGAAGACCCTGGTCGACATCCGTAACGGCAAAGGCATCGTCGACGACATCGACCACCTGGGTAACCGTCGTGTACGTTGCGTTGGTGAGATGGCCGAGAACCAGTTCCGCGTTGGCCTGGTGCGTGTTGAGCGCGCGGTCAAGGAACGCCTGTCGATGGCGGAAAGCGAAGGCTTGATGCCGCAAGACCTGATCAACGCCAAGCCGGTTGCGGCAGCGGTGAAAGAGTTCTTCGGTTCCAGCCAGCTGTCCCAGTTCATGGACCAGAACAACCCGCTCTCCGAGATCACCCACAAGCGCCGCGTCTCCGCACTCGGCCCAGGCGGTCTGACCCGTGAGCGTGCCGGCTTCGAAGTCCGTGACGTACACCCGACCCACTACGGCCGTGTGTGCCCGATCGAGACCCCAGAAGGTCCGAACATCGGTCTGATCAACTCCCTGGCAGCCTATGCCCGCACCAACCAGTACGGCTTCCTGGAAAGCCCGTACCGCGTGGTGAAGGAAGGCGTGGTCAGCGACGACATCGTGTTCCTGTCGGCCATTGAAGAAGCGGATCACGTCATCGCCCAGGCTTCGGCCGCGATGAACGAGAAGAAGCAACTGATCGATGAGCTGGTAGCTGTTCGTCACCTGAACGAATTCACCGTCAAGGCGCCGGAAGACGTCACCCTGATGGACGTTTCGCCGAAGCAGGTTGTTTCCGTCGCTGCGTCGTTGATTCCGTTCCTCGAGCACGACGACGCCAACCGTGCATTGATGGGTTCCAACATGCAGCGTCAGGCTGTACCGACCCTGCGCGCCGACAAGCCGCTGGTAGGTACCGGCATGGAGCGCAACGTTGCCCGTGACTCCGGTGTCTGCGTGGTTGCTCGCCGCGGTGGTGTGATCGACTCGGTCGACGCCAGCCGTATCGTTGTTCGCGTTGCCGACGACGAAGTGGAAACCGGCGAAGCAGGTGTGGATATCTACAACCTGACCAAGTACACCCGTTCGAACCAGAACACCTGCATCAACCAGCGTCCGCTGGTGAGCAAGGGTGACAAGGTTCAGCGTGGCGACATCATGGCCGACGGCCCGTCCACCGACATGGGTGAACTGGCACTGGGTCAGAACATGCGCATCGCGTTCATGGCGTGGAACGGCTTCAACTTCGAAGACTCCATCTGCCTGTCCGAGCGTGTGGTTCAGGAAGACCGCTTCACCACCATCCACATCCAGGAACTGACCTGTGTGGCGCGTGACACCAAGCTTGGCCCAGAGGAAATCACTGCGGACATCCCGAACGTGGGTGAAGCCGCACTGAACAAGCTGGACGAAGCCGGTATCGTCTACGTGGGTGCCGAAGTCGGCGCTGGCGACATCCTGGTCGGCAAGGTAACGCCAAAAGGCGAAACCCAGCTGACTCCGGAAGAAAAACTGCTGCGCGCAATCTTCGGTGAGAAGGCCAGCGACGTTAAGGACACCTCCCTGCGCGTGCCAACCGGCACCAAGGGTACCGTCATCGACGTACAGGTCTTCACCCGTGATGGCGTCGAGCGCGACAGTCGCGCCCTGGCCATCGAGAAGATGCAGCTGGACGAGATCCGCAAGGACCTCAATGAAGAGTTCCGCATCGTCGAAGGTGCAACCTTCGAGCGTCTGCGTTCTGCTCTGAACGGCCAGGTGGTCGACGGTGGCGCGGGCCTGAAGAAAGGCACCGTGATCACTGACGAAGTGCTGGATGGTCTGGAGCACGGGCAGTGGTTCAAACTGCGCATGGCCGAAGATGCACTGAACGAGCAGCTGGAAAAGGCTCAGCAGTACATCGTCGATCGTCGCCGTCTGCTGGACGACAAGTTCGAAGACAAGAAGCGCAAGCTGCAGCAGGGTGATGACCTGGCACCGGGCGTACTGAAGATCGTTAAGGTTTACCTGGCAATCCGCCGTCGCATCCAGCCGGGTGACAAGATGGCCGGTCGTCACGGTAACAAGGGTGTGGTCTCGGTAATCATGCCGGTCGAAGACATGCCGCACGACGCCAACGGTACTCCGGTCGATGTCGTACTGAACCCGCTGGGTGTACCTTCGCGTATGAACGTCGGTCAGATCCTCGAAACCCACCTGGGCCTGGCGGCCAAGGGTCTGGGCGAGAAGATCGACCGCATGATCGAAGAGCAGCGCAAGGCCGCTGAACTGCGCGTGTTCCTGACCGAGGTCTACAACGAGATCGGCGGTCGCCAGGAAAACCTGGACGAGTTCACCGACGAAGAGATCCTGGCCCTGGCCCACAACCTGAAGAAGGGCGTGCCAATGGCTACCCCGGTCTTCGATGGTGCCAAGGAGCGCGAGATCAAGGCCATGCTGAAGCTGGCCGACCTGCCAGAGAGCGGCCAGATGGTGCTGTTCGATGGCCGTACCGGCAACAAGTTCGAGCGTCCTGTGACCGTTGGTTACATGTACATGCTCAAGCTGAACCACTTGGTGGACGACAAGATGCACGCGCGTTCCACTGGTTCCTACAGCCTGGTTACCCAGCAGCCGCTGGGTGGTAAGGCGCAGTTCGGTGGTCAGCGTTTCGGGGAGATGGAAGTGTGGGCGCTGGAAGCATACGGCGCGGCATACACCCTGCAAGAAATGCTCACAGTGAAGTCGGACGACGTGAACGGCCGTACCAAGATGTACAAGAACATCGTGGATGGCGATCACCGTATGGAGCCGGGCATGCCCGAGTCCTTCAACGTGTTGATCAAAGAGATCCGTTCGCTCGGTATCGATATCGATCTGGAAACCGAATAACACGTGACGCGAAGGGGAGTGGGGCAGGTAATGCCCGCTCCCTGCTCCGCCAGGAGGAAAGGCCTTGAAAGACCTACTGAATTTGCTGAAAAACCAGGGTCAAGTCGAAGAGTTCGACGCCATCCGCATCGGTCTGGCGTCGCCTGAAATGATCCGTTCGTGGTCGTTCGGTGAAGTTAAGAAGCCGGAAACCATCAACTACCGTACGTTCAAACCTGAGCGTGACGGCCTGTTCTGCGCCAAGATCTTTGGCCCAGTCAAGGACTACGAGTGCCTGTGCGGCAAGTACAAGCGCCTCAAGCATCGCGGCGTGATCTGCGAGAAGTGCGGCGTTGAAGTTGCCCTGGCAAAAGTTCGTCGTGAGCGCATGGCGCACATCGAACTGGCCTCTCCGGTTGCCCACATCTGGTTCCTGAAGTCGCTGCCGTCCCGTATCGGCCTGCTGATGGACATGACCCTGCGTGACATCGAGCGCGTGCTCTACTTCGAGAGCTACGTCGTTATCGACCCGGGCATGACCACCCTGGAAAAAGGCCAGCTGCTGAACGACGAGCAGTACTTCGAAGCGCTGGAAGAGTTCGGTGATGACTTCGACGCCCGCATGGGTGCCGAGGCTGTCCGCGAACTGCTGCACGCTATCGACCTGGAGCACGAGATCGGTCGCCTGCGCGAAGAGATTCCGCAGACCAACTCGGAAACCAAGATCAAGAAGTTGTCCAAGCGCCTGAAGCTGATGGAAGCGTTCCAGGGTTCGGGCAACCTGCCTGAGTGGATGGTCCTGACCGTCCTGCCAGTGCTGCCGCCGGATCTGCGTCCGCTGGTACCGCTGGATGGCGGCCGCTTCGCGACCTCCGACCTGAACGACCTGTATCGTCGGGTGATCAACCGTAACAACCGTCTGAAGCGCCTGCTGGATCTGTCGGCGCCGGACATCATCGTGCGCAACGAAAAGCGCATGCTGCAGGAAGCGGTCGACGCCCTGCTGGACAACGGCCGTCGCGGTCGCGCCATCACTGGCTCGAACAAGCGTCCGCTGAAGTCCCTGGCCGACATGATCAAAGGTAAGCAAGGTCGCTTCCGTCAGAACCTGCTCGGTAAGCGTGTGGACTACTCTGGCCGTTCGGTAATTACCGTAGGCCCGACCCTGCGTCTGCACCAGTGCGGTCTGCCGAAGAAGATGGCCCTCGAGCTGTTCAAACCGTTCATTTTCGGCAAGCTGGAAATGCGTGGTCTGGCGACCACCATCAAGGCTGCCAAGAAGATGGTCGAGCGCGAGCTGCCAGAGGTGTGGGACGTACTCGCCGAGGTGATCCGCGAACACCCCGTGCTGCTCAACCGTGCACCGACCCTGCACCGTCTGGGTATCCAGGCATTTGAACCGGTTCTGATCGAAGGT
The DNA here is from genome assembly GCF_057444345.1 of Pseudomonas sp. PVC-5-1. Lineage (NCBI taxonomy): Bacteria > Pseudomonadati > Pseudomonadota > Gammaproteobacteria > Pseudomonadales > Pseudomonadaceae > Pseudomonas > Pseudomonas sp. PVC-5-1. The sequence continues at coordinate 514,576 of NZ_CM172024.1, forward strand.
AAGGCTATCCAGCTGCACCCGCTGGTCTGCGCCGCGTACAACGCCGACTTCGACGGTGACCAGATGGCCGTTCACGTGCCGCTGACCCTGGAAGCCCAGCTCGAAGCGCGCGCGCTGATGATGTCGACCAACAACATCCTGTCGCCAGCCAACGGTGAGCCAATCATCGTTCCGTCGCAGGACGTGGTACTGGGTCTGTACTACATGACCCGTGAGGCCATCAACGCCAAGGGCGAAGGTCGCGTGTTCGCCGACCTGCAGGAAGTCGACCGCGTATTCCGCGCCGGCGAGGCTGCCCTGCACGCGAAAATCAAGGTTCGTATCAACGAAACCGTGAAAGAGCGTGACGGTTCCGTGGTCAAGAACACCCGCATCGTCGACACCACCGTCGGCCGTGCGCTGCTGTTCCAGGTTGTACCGGCAGGTCTGCCCTACGACGTGGTCAACCAGCCGATGAAGAAGAAGGCGATCTCCAAGCTGATCAACCAGTGCTACCGCGTGGTTGGTCTGAAAGAGACCGTAATCTTTGCTGACCAGCTGATGTACACCGGTTTCGCTTACTCGACCATTTCCGGCGTTTCGATTGGTGTTAACGACTTCGTTATCCCGGACGAGAAAGCTCGCATCATCGGTACCGCTACCGACGAAGTGAAGGAAATCGAGAGCCAGTACGCCTCCGGCCTGGTAACCCAGGGCGAGAAGTACAACAAGGTCATCGACTTGTGGTCGAAGGCGAACGACGAAGTGTCCAAGGCGATGATGGCCAACCTCTCGAAAGAGAAGGTCATCGATCGCGAAGGCAAGGAAGTCGAGCAAGAGTCCTTCAACTCGATGTACATGATGGCTGACTCCGGTGCGCGGGGTTCCGCAGCCCAGATCCGTCAGCTGGCCGGTATGCGTGGCCTGATGGCCAAGCCGGACGGCTCCATCATCGAGACGCCGATCACTGCGAACTTCCGTGAAGGTCTGAGCGTTTTGCAGTACTTCATTTCGACCCACGGTGCTCGTAAGGGTCTGGCGGATACCGCACTGAAGACTGCGAACTCCGGTTACCTGACTCGTCGTCTGGTAGACGTTGCCCAGGATCTGGTGGTTACCGAGATCGACTGCGGTACCGACCAGGGTCTGCTGATGACTCCGCACATCGAAGGCGGCGACGTTGTAGAGCCGCTGGGTGAGCGCGTACTGGGTCGTGTGATCGCCCGTGACGTGTTCAAGCCAGGCACCGAGGACGTCATCGTTCCGGCCGGTACCTTGGTCGACGAGAAGTGGGTCGAGTTCATCGAGCTGAACAGCATCGACGAAGTGATCGTGCGTTCGCCGATCAACTGCGAAACCCGCTACGGCATTTGCGCCAAGTGCTACGGCCGTGACCTGGCTCGCGGTCACCAGGTGAACATCGGTGAAGCTGTCGGCGTTATCGCCGCCCAGTCGATCGGTGAGCCGGGTACCCAGCTGACCATGCGTACGTTCCACATCGGTGGTGCTGCAAGCCGTACCTCGGCTGCCGACAGCGTCCAGGTGAAGAACGGCGGTATGGTGCGTCTGCACAACCTGAAGCAGGTAGAACGTGCCGATGGCAACCTGGTTGCCGTATCGCGTTCGGGCGAGTTGGCCATTGCCGACGAGTTCGGTCGTGAGCGTGAGCGCTACAAGCTGCCTTATGGTGCGGTAATTTCGGTCAAGGAAGGTGAAAAGGTCGAAGCTGGCGCCATCGTCGCCAAGTGGGACCCGCACACCCACCCGATCGTTACCGAGCTGAAAGGTACCGTGACCTTCGTGGGCATGGAAGAAAACATCACCATCAAGCGTCAGACCGATGAGCTGACCGGTTTGACCAACATTGAAGTACTGGACGTCAAGGATCGCCCTGCGGCAGGCAAGGAAATCCGTCCGGCAATCAAGATGGTCGACGCCGCTGGCAAGGACCTGTACCTGCCAGGTACCGACGTACCTGCCCAGTACTTCCTGCCGGCCAACGCCCTCGTCGGCGTGGCTGACGGTGCCCAGATCGGTGTTGGTGACGTTATCGCGCGTATCCCGCAAGAAACGTCGAAGACCCGTGACATCACCGGTGGTCTGCCGCGCGTTGCCGACCTGTTCGAAGCGCGCCGTCCGAAAGAGGCCTCGATTCTGGCTGAAGTCAGCGGCACCATCGCGTTCGGCAAGGAGACCAAGGGCAAGCGTCGTCTGGTCATCACCCCGACCGACGGTAGCGATCCGTACGAAGAGCTGATTCCGAAGTGGCGCCACCTCAACGTCTTCGAAGGCGAACAGGTAAACCGCGGCGAAGTTATCTCCGACGGCCCGAGCGATCCGCACGACATCCTGCGTCTGCTGGGTGTGAGCGCGCTGGCTAAGTACATCGTCAACGAGATCCAGGACGTTTACCGTCTGCAAGGCGTTAAGATCAACGACAAGCACATCGAGACCATCCTGCGTCAGATGCTGCGCAAGGTCGAGATCACCGAGTCGGGTGACTCCAGCTTCATCAAGGGCGACCAGATGGAACTGACCCAAGTACTGGTAGAGAACGAGCGTCTCGCCAGCGAGGACAAGTTCATCTCCAAGTTCTCCCGCGTGCTGCTGGGTATCACCAAGGCCTCGCTGTCGACCGAGTCGTTCATCTCCGCGGCTTCCTTCCAGGAAACCACCCGCGTACTGACCGAAGCGGCGGTAACCGGCAAGCGCGACTACCTGCGCGGCCTGAAAGAGAACGTGGTCGTGGGTCGTCTGATTCCGGCCGGTACTGGTCTGGCCTACCACAGCGAGCGTAAGCGTCGCCGTGATGCCGACAAGCCGCTGCGTGTGAGCGCCAGTGAGGTGGAAGCCGCACTGACCGAAGCGCTGAACTCCAGCGGTAACTAAGTACAGGGCAGGGCCCCGGCAAGCCCCGGGCGATCAGCGGCGACATGAAATGTTGCCGATGATCGGGCGGGGAGGGCCGGGGCCTCGTCTTGACTGGGTGCAAGATCCTCTTTAGACTTTTGTACCCTTAAATTTGGTGAGGCTCCGTCTCGCCAATTTTTGGCTTTCTTGCAAGACAATAGCGTCGCAAGACAATCAGTGGAGCTAGTAGATGGCAACTATCAACCAGCTGGTACGTCAGCCGCGTAAGCGTACCGTCGAGAAATCCGACGTACCTGCGCTGCAGAACTGCCCGCAGCGTCGTGGCGTGTGCACCCGCGTGTACACCACCACGCCGAAAAAACCTAACTCGGCACTGCGTAAAGTATGCCGTGTGCGTCTGACCAACGGTTTCGAGGTTTCCTCGTACATCGGTGGTGAAGGCCACAACCTGCAAGAGCACAGCGTCGTCCTGATCCGTGGCGGCCGTGTAAAAGACTTGCCAGGTGTTCGTTACCACACCGTTCGCGGCTCTCTGGATACTTCGGGCGTTAAAGGCCGTAACCAGGGTCGTTCGAAGTACGGTACCAAGCGTCCGAAGTAATCGGCCGTTTGCAGACATCCATTTATTTGAGTCGATAAGAGTAAGGTCGGGCAGGGGTCGAAAGACCTGGTCCCGGGCTAACCTGAAGACCGTTTGAGGGCTTATCATGCCAAGACGTCGTGTAGCAGCAAAACGTGAGATCCTTGACGATCCGAAGTACGGATCCCAGATTCTCGCCAAGTTCATGAACCACGTGATGGAAAGCGGCAAGAAGGCCGTAGCCGAGCGCATCGTTTACGGTGCCCTGGATACCGTCAAAGCACGCAAGAACAGCGACCCCCTGGAAATCTTCGAGAAAGCTCTCGACGCCATCGCTCCGCTGGTCGAAGTTAAGTCCCGCCGTGTTGGCGGTGCCACTTACCAGGTTCCGGTTGAAGTTCGTCCGTCCCGTCGTAACGCTCTGGCAATGCGCTGGCTCGTAGACTACGCCCGCAAGCGCGGCGAGAAGTCGATGGCCCTGCGCCTGGCCGGCGAACTGCTGGATGCTGCTGAAGGCAAGGGTGCTGCAGTCAAGAAGCGTGAAGACGTGCACCGTATGGCCGAGGCCAACAAAGCGTTCTCGCACTACCGCTTCTAATTCAAGCATCAATCATTTTGCGAGGGCTTTATGGCTCGTACTACAGCAATTAACCGCTACCGTAACATCGGTATCTGCGCCCACGTTGACGCGGGCAAGACTACCACTACCGAGCGGATCCTGTTCTACACAGGTCTGAGCCACAAAATGGGCGAGGTGCACGACGGCGCCGCGACCACCGACTGGATGGTGCAGGAGCAGGAGCGCGGTATCACCATTACCTCCGCTGCCGTTACCACCTTCTGGAAAGGTTCCCGTGGTCAGTACGACAACTACCGCGTAAACGTCATCGATACCCCCGGCCACGTTGACTTCACCATTGAAGTAGAGCGTTCGCTGCGTGTACTCGACGGCGCGGTCGTTGTGTTCTGCGGTACCTCCGGCGTTGAGCCACAGTCCGAAACCGTATGGCGTCAGGCCAACAAGTACGGCGTTCCACGTGTTGTCTACGTGAACAAGATGGACCGTGCTGGTGCCAACTTCCTGCGCGTTGTCGGTCAGATCAAGAACCGCCTGGGTCACACCCCGGTTCCGGTCCAGCTGGCTATCGGTGCAGAAGACGACTTCCAGGGTCAGGTCGACCTGATCAAGATGAAAGCCATCTACTGGAACGAAGACGACAAGGGCACCACCTACCGCGAAGAAGAAATTCCAGCGGACATGGTCGACCTGGCTAACGAATGGCGCAACAACATGGTTGAAGCCGCCGCCGAAGCCAGCGAAGAGCTGATGAACAAGTACCTTGAAGAAGGTGAGCTGACCGTCGAAGAAATCAAGGCAGGCCTGCGCGCGCGCACCCTGGCCAGCGAGATCGTTCCGGCTGTCTGCGGTTCGTCGTTCAAGAACAAGGGCGTTCCCCTGGTTCTCGACGCCGTTATCGACTACCTGCCTGCTCCGACCGAAATTCCTGCGATCAAGGGTATCCACCCTGATCTGGCCGAAGTGCCGAAGGATGAAGTCACCCCAGAGCAGTACGACGAGCGTCATGCTGACGACGATGAGCCGTTCTCGGCTCTGGCGTTCAAGATTGCCACCGACCCGTTCGTTGGTACTCTGACCTTCGTTCGCGTTTACTCGGGCTTCCTGACCTCCGGTGACTCCGTCATCAACTCGGTCAAGGGCAAGAAAGAGCGCGTTGGTCGTATGGTGCAGATGCACGCCAACCAGCGTGAAGAGATCAAGGAAGTGCGTGCGGGCGATATCGCCGCTCTGATCGGCATGAAGGACGTCACCACTGGTGACACCCTGTGCAACGCCGACAAGCCGATCATCCTCGAGCGTATGGACTTCCCGGAGCCTGTGATTTCGCTCTCCGTAGAGCCGAAAACCAAGGCTGACCAGGAGAAGATGGGTATCGCACTGGGCAAGCTGGCCCAGGAAGACCCGTCGTTCCGCGTCAAGACCGACGAAGAAACTGGTCAGACCATCATCTCCGGTATGGGTGAGCTGCACCTGGACATCCTCGTTGACCGCATGAAGCGCGAGTTCAACGTCGAAGCCAACATCGGCAAGCCGCAGGTTTCGTACCGCGAGAAGATCACCAAGTCCAACGTCGAGATCGAAGGCAAGTTCGTTCGTCAGTCGGGCGGTCGTGGTCAGTTCGGTCACTGCTGGATCCGTTTCTCGGAGCCGGATCAGGACGAGAAGGGCAACATCACCGAAGGTCTGGTGTTTGCCAACGAAGTCGTTGGTGGTGTGATTCCTAAGGAATACATCCCTGCGATCCAGAAGGGTATCGAAGAGCAGATGAAGAACGGCGTTGTTGCCGGCTATCCTCTGATCGGCCTGAAGGCCGCGGTATTTGACGGTTCGTACCACGACGTCGACTCCAACGAAATGGCGTTCAAGATCGCTGCTTCGATGGCAACCAAGCAACTGGCCCAGAAGGGCGGTGGCGTGGTTCTCGAGCCGATCATGAAGGTCGAAGTTGTAACCCCGGAAGACTACCTGGGTGACGTGATGGGTGACCTGAACCGTCGTCGTGGTCTGGTCCAGGGTATGGATGAGTCGGTCTCTGGCCGTGTCGTCCGCGCTGAAGTTCCGCTCGGAGAAATGTTCGGTTACGCAACCGACGTTCGTTCCATGTCTCAGGGTCGCGCAAGCTACTCCATGGAATTCTCCAAATACGCCGAAGCTCCGTCGAACATCGTCGAAGCACTCGTTAAAAAACAAGGCTAATCCCCTTTAGGCAAGAGGTTCACTGTCGTGGCTAAAGAAAAATTTGATCGTTCCCTTCCCCACGTTAACGTCGGCACCATCGGCCACGTTGACCACGGTAAGACCACTCTGACCGCAGCTCTGACTCGCGTCTGCTCCGAAGTTTTCGGTTCGGCAGTCGTTGAGTTCGACAAGATCGACTCGGCTCCGGAAGAAAAAGCGCGCGGTATCACCATCAACACCGCTCACGTCGAGTACAACTCGAACATTCGTCACTACGCTCACGTTGACTGCCCAGGTCACGCTGACTACGTGAAGAACATGATCACCGGTGCTGCCCAGATGGACGGCGCGATCCTGGTTTGCTCGGCCGCCGATGGTCCGATGCCACAAACCCGTGAGCACATCCTGCTGTCCCGTCAGGTAGGCGTACCTTACATCGTGGTCTTCCTGAACAAGGCTGACCTGGTAGACGACGCCGAGCTGCTGGAACTGGTCGAGATGGAAGTTCGCGACCTGCTGTCCACCTACGACTTCCCAGGCGACGATACCCCGATCATCATCGGTTCGGCTCGTATGGCCCTGGAAGGCAAAGACGACAACGAAATGGGTACTACCGCTGTCAAGAAGCTGGTAGAAACTCTGGATGCCTACATCCCTGAGCCAGTTCGTGCCGTTGACCAGCCGTTCCTGATGCCGATCGAAGACGTATTCTCGATCTCGGGTCGTGGTACCGTTGTTACCGGTCGTATCGAGCGTGGTATCGTTCGCGTTCAGGACCCGCTGGAAATCGTTGGTCTGCGTGACACCACCACCACCACCTGCACCGGTGTTGAGATGTTCCGCAAGCTGCTGGACGAAGGTCGTGCTGGCGAGAACTGCGGCGTTCTGCTGCGTGGTACCAAGCGTGACGACGTTGAGCGTGGCCAGGTTCTGGTCAAGCCAGGTTCGGTCAAGCCGCACACCAAGTTCACCGCAGAAGTCTACGTTCTGTCGAAGGAAGAAGGCGGTCGTCACACTCCGTTCTTCAAAGGCTACCGTCCTCAGTTCTACTTCCGTACCACTGACGTGACCGGTAACTGCGAACTGCCGGAAGGCGTTGAAATGGTAATGCCAGGTGACAACATTCAGATGACTGTCACCCTGATCAAGACCATCGCAATGGAAGACGGTCTGCGCTTCGCTATCCGTGAAGGCGGTCGTACCGTCGGCGCCGGCGTCGTAGCAAAAATCATCGAGTAATCACTCGACCGATTGAAAAAACCCCCGCTCAGCGGGGGTTTTTTTTATTGGGTTGACACTAAATGGGGGCGTCTATAGAATCACGCCTCCTTTTAGCGGGCGTAGTGCGTCCGTTGGGAACAGCCTGGAGTCTGAAATCCAATGCAAAATCAGCAAATCCGTATCAGGTTGAAGGCTTTCGACCATCGCCTGATCGACCAATCCACCCAGGAAATCGTGGAAACCGCGAAACGTACTGGTGCACAAGTGCGTGGTCCAATTCCACTGCCTACCCGCAAAGAGCGTTTCACCGTTCTGGTTTCCCCGCACGTCAACAAAGACGCGCGTGACCAGTACGAGATCCGCACTCATAAGCGTGTTCTGGACATCGTCCAGCCAACGGATAAAACCGTTGATGCGCTGATGAAGCTTGATCTGGCGGCAGGTGTGGAAGTACAGATCAGCCTCGGCTAAGACTTCGGTCTGGTCGTGTAACGCTCTGAAATGGGCGGCCATAGCGGGTGAAAGCCCCGTACACTCATGAGGTTTACAACATGACTATTGGTGTAATCGGTCGCAAGTGCGGTATGACCCGCATTTTCACCGAAGAAGGTGTCTCCATTCCGGTCACGGTCATCGAGATCGAGCCGAATCGCGTCACCCAGTTCAAAACTGAAGAAACCGATGGCTACCGTGCAGTGCAAGTCACTGTCGGCGAGCGTCGTGCTTCGCGCGTGACTGCCGCTCAGGCAGGCCACTTCGCCAAGGCCAACGTTGCCGCTGGTCGCGGTGTCTGGGAGTTCCGTCTTGAAGAAGGCGATTTCCAGGCTGGCGATCTGATCAAAGCTGAACTCTTCACTGCAGGCCAGCTGGTAGACGTTACTGGTCAGTCCAAAGGTAAAGGCTTCGCCGGTACCATCAAGCGCTGGAACTTCCGTGGCCAGGACAACACCCACGGTAACTCCGTGTCGCACCGTGTCCCAGGTTCCATCGGCCAGTGCCAGACTCCTGGTCGTGTGTTCAAGGGCAAGAAAATGTCCGGTCACATGGGCGCCGAGCGCGTGACTGTTCAGTCCCTGGAAGTAGTTCGCGTAGACGCTGAACGCAACCTGCTGCTGGTCAAGGGTGCCGTTCCAGGCGCTACTGGCGGCGACGTGGTTGTACGTCCAGCTGTCAAGGCTCGCGGTTAAGGGGAAACTGACATGCAACTCAATGTAAATGACGCTCAGGCGATCGAAGTTTCCGAACTGACTTTCGGTGGCGAATTCAACGAGACGCTGGTACACCAAGCAGTCGTGGCCTACATGGCCGGCGGCCGTCAGGGCACCAAGCAGCAGAAGACCCGTTCCGACGTGGCTGGTGGCGGTAAGCGCCCATGGCGTCAGAAGGGTACTGGCCGTGCTCGTGCTGGTACCACTCGTGGTCCGATCTGGCGTGGCGGTGGTGTAACCTTCGCAGCTCGCCCTCAAGATCACTCGCAGAAGCTCAACAAGAAGATGTACCGCGCAGCTCTGCGCTCCATCCTCGCTGAGCTGGTGCGTAGCGACCGTCTGGTCGTGGTTCAGGACTTCGCTGTTGAAGCACCGAAAACCAAAGATCTGCTGAACAAGCTGAACGGCATGGGTCTGAACGACGTACTGATCGTTTCCGACGCTGTTGATCAGAACCTGTACCTGGCTGCTCGCAACCTGCCGCACGTTGATGTACGTGACGTACAAGGTTCCGACCCGGTCAGTCTGATCGCATACGAGAAAGTGTTGATCACTGTCTCGGCCGTGAAGAAATTCGAGGAGCTGCTGGGATGAACCAGGAACGCGTATTCAAAGTCCTCCTTGGCCCGCACGTTTCCGAGAAGGCTACCGTTCTGGCTGAGAAAAAAGGCCAGTTCGTATTCAAGGTTGCTACCGATGCAACCAAGCTGGAAATCAAGAAAGCTGTCGAAGGCCTGTTCAACGTAAAAGTTGAAAACGTGTCGACTGTTAACGTTCTGGGTAAAACCAAGCGTACCGCACGTGGTCTGGGCAAGCGTAATGACTGGAAGAAGGCGATCGTCTCCCTTCAGCCAGGCCAAGATCTCGATTTCAGCAGCAGTGCTGAGTAAGGAAGGGGTGCATCATGGCAATCGTTAAATGCAAACCGACTTCCCCTGGCCGCCGTTTCGTGGTCAAGGTGGTCAACCAGGAGCTGCACAAAGGCGCTCCTCACGCACCGCTGATCGAGAAAAAATCGAAGTCTGGTGGTCGTAACAACAATGGCCGCATCACCACTCGTCACGTTGGTGGTGGTCATAAGCAGCATTACCGTCTGGTCGACTTCCGTCGCAACGACAAAGATGGCATCCCAGCCACTGTCGAGCGTATCGAATACGACCCGAACCGTACTGCTCACATCGCCCTGCTGTGCTACGCAGACGGTGAGCGTCGCTACATCATCGCCCCTAAAGGCGTGAGCGCTGGTGACCAGCTGATCGCAGGTGCCCTGGCCCCAATCAAGGCCGGTAACTCCCTGCAGCTGCGCAATATCCCAGTAGGTAGCACCATTCACGGCATCGAACTGAAGCCGGGTAAAGGTGCTCAGATCGCTCGTTCCGCTGGTGCTTCGGCTCAGCTGATCGCTCGTGAAGGCGTCTACGTGACTCTGCGTCTGCGTTCCGGTGAGATGCGTAAAGTACTGGCTGAGTGCCGTGCCACCCTGGGCGAAGTCTCGAACTCCGAGCACAGCCTGCGTTCGCTGGGTAAAGCTGGTGCCAAACGCTGGCGCGGCGTTCGCCCAACCGTTCGTGGTGTTGCCATGAACCCGGTTGACCACCCACATGGTGGTGGTGAAGGTCGTACCTCCGGTGGTCGTCATCCGGTATCGCCATGGGGCTTCCCAACCAAGGGTGCGAAGACCCGTGGTAATAAGCGTACCGACAACATGATCGTCCGTCGTCGCAAGTAACTAGAGGGATACGACAGTGCCACGTTCTCTGAAAAAAGGTCCTTTTATCGATCTTCACCTGCTGAAGAAGGTCGAAGTGGCGGTGGAGAAGAACGATCGCAAGCCAGTTAAAACCTGGTCGCGCCGTTCGATGATCCTGCCACAAATGGTCGGTCTGACCATCGCGGTACACAACGGTCGTCAACATGTCCCAGTTCTGGTGAACGAAGACATGGTCGGCCACAAACTGGGCGAGTTCGCCGGTACCCGCACCTATCGCGGGCACGTGGCTGACAAGAAAGCCAAGCGTTAAGGGGTAAGGAAATGGAAGTAGCCGCTAAGTTGTCGGGCGCTCGCATCTCCGCCCAGAAAGCCCGCTTGGTCGCCGACCAGATCCGCGGGAAGAAGGTGGGCGAAGCGCTCAACCTGTTGGCCTTCAGCAGCAAAAAAGCCGCTGAAATCATGAAGAAAGTCCTCGAGTCGGCCGTTGCCAACGCCGAACACAACGAAGGCGCAGACGTTGATGACCTGAAGGTCTCCACCGTCTTCGTCAACGAAGGGCGTTCGCTGAAGCGCATCATGCCACGTGCCAAAGGCCGTGCTGATCGCATCGTCAAGCGGTCTTGCCATATCACTGTCAAGGTTGCGGACAAGTAACGGAGTCGATCAGATGGGTCAGAAAGTACATCCCACTGGCATTCGCCTGGGAATCGTCAAGGAGCACACCTCCGTCTGGTACGCAGACGGTGCTACTTACGCAGATTACCTGTTGAAGGATCTGAAAACGCGTGAGTACCTCCAAGACAAACTAAAAAGCGCGTCCGTAAGCCGTATCGATATTCATCGTCCGGCTCAAACTGCACGCATCACCATCCACACCGCTCGTCCCGGTATCGTTATCGGTAAGAAAGGTGAAGATGTCGAGAAGCTGCGTCAGGACCTGACCAAGCAGATGGGTGTGCCTGTGCACATCAACATCGAAGAGATCCGCAAGCCGGAACTCGACGCTATGCTGGTTGCGCAGAGCGTAGCTCAGCAGCTGGAGCGCCGCGTAATGTTCCGTCGCGCCATGAAGCGCGCCGTACAGAACGCCATGCGTATTGGTGCCAAGGGCATCAAGATCCAGGTGAGCGGTCGTCTCGGCGGTGCTGAGATTGCTCGTACCGAGTGGTATCGCGAAGGTCGTGTGCCTCTGCACACCCTGCGTGCCGATATCGACTACAACACCTACGAAGCTCACACCACTTACGGTGTGATCGGTGTGAAGGTTTGGATCTTCAAAGGCGAAGTTATTGGTGGTCGCCAAGAAGAACTGAAACCACAAGCACCAGCGCCTCGTAAAAAAGCTGCTAAGTAAGGGGTACGCCAAATGTTGCAACCAAAGCGTACAAAATTCCGCAAGCAGATGACTGGCCACAACCGTGGTCTGGCACTGCGCGGTAGCAAAGTCAGCTTCGGCGAATTCGCCCTGAAAGCTGTTGCTCGCGGTCGCCTCACCGCTCGCCAGATCGAGTCCGCACGTCGTGCGCTGACCCGTCACGTAAAACGTGGCGGTAAGATCTGGATCCGTGTGTTCCCGGACAAGCCGATCTCCAAGAAGCCTCTCGAGGTTCGTATGGGTAAAGGTAAGGGTTCCGTGGAATACTGGGTTGCCCAGATTCAGCCAGGCAAAGTCCTGTATGAAATCGAGGGTGTTTCTGAAGAGCTGGCGCGCGAAGCTTTCGCCCTGGCTGCTGCAAAGCTGCCTCTCGCCACCTCCTTTGTTAAGCGGACGGTGATGTGATGAAAGCGAATGAACTTCGTGAAAAATCGGCACAGCAACTGAATGAGCAACTGCTCGGCTTGCTGCGCGACCAGTTCAATCTGCGTATGCAGAAAGCAACTGGCCAGTTGGGGCAGTCGCACCTGCTCTCGCAAGTTAAGCGTGACATCGCTCGCGTGAAAACTGTGCTCAACCAGCAGGCAGGTAAGTGATCATGGCTGAAGCTGAAAAAACCGTCCGTACGCTGACTGGCCGTGTCGTCAGCGACAAAATGGACAAGACCATCACCGTTCTGATCGAGCGTCGCGTAAAGCACCCGATCTACGGTAAATACGTTAAGCGTTCGACTAAGCTGCACGCGCACGACGAAGCCAACCAGTGCAAGATCGGCGACAAGGTTTCCATCCGTGAAACCCGTCCGCTGGCCAAGACCAAGTCCTGGGCACTGGTTGAAGTCCTCGAACGCGCTGTTGAAGTCTAAGGGCTAGGGGTCGGAGAAATTTTATGATTCAGACTCAATCCATGCTCGATGTGGCCGATAACAGCGGCGCTCGTCGCGTCATGTGCATCAAGGTGCTCGGCGGTTCGCACCGCCGTTACGCCGGCATCGGTGACATCATCAAGGTAACCGTCAAGGAAGCAATTCCGCGCGGTAAGGTCAAGAAAGGCCAAGTGATGACTGCTGTTGTCGTGCGCACCCGTCACGGTGTTCGTCGCGCTGACGGTTCCATCATTCGTTTCGACGGCAACGCTGCTGTTCTGCTGAACAACAAGCAAGAGCCGATCGGCACTCGCATCTTCGGGCCAGTGACCCGTGAACTTCGTACTGAGAAGTTCATGAAGATCGTCTCGCTCGCCCCTGAAGTGCTGTAAGGAGATCCGACATGCAAAAGATTCGTCGTGACGACGAGATCATCGTGATCGCCGGCAAAGACAAAGGTAAGCGCGGTAAGGTGCTGAAGGTTCTGGCTGACAACCGTCTGGTTGTTGGTGGTGTGAACCTGGTCAAGCGTCATACCAAGCCTAACCCGATGGCGGGCGTACAGGGCGGTATCGTCGAAAAAGAAGCGCCTCTGCACGCTTCCAACGTTGCCATCTTCAACGGCGAAACCAACAAGGCTGACCGCGTTGGTTTCAAAGTAGAAGACGGTAAAAAAATTCGTGTCTTCAAGTCGACCCAAAAAGCGGTTGATGCTTGAACACTGCTAGGTAGAAGACCATGGCACGACTGAAAGAGATTTACCGGAACGAAATCGCTCCTAAGCTTAAGGAAGAACTTAAGCTGTCGAACGTGATGGAAGTTCCGCGCGTTACCAAGATCACCCTGAACATGGGTCTGGGCGAAGCGATCGGCGACAAGAAAGTCATCGAGCACGCTGTTGCCGACCTGGAAAAGATCACCGGTCAAAAGCCGGTAGTGACTTTCGCTCGTAAATCCATCGCGGGCTTCAAAGTCCGTGAAGGCTGGCCGATCGGTGTCAAGGTGACCCTGCGTCGCGACAAGATGTACGAATTCCTGGACCGCCTGCTGGCGATCTCCCTGCCTCGGGTTCGCGACTTCCGCGGCCTGAATGCCAAGTCCTTCGATGGCCGTGGCAACTACAGCATGGGCGTGAAAGAGCAGATCATCTTCCCGGAAATCGACTACGACAAGATCGATGCTCTGCGCGGTTTGGACATCACCCTGACCACCACTGCTCGTTCGGACGACGAAGGCCGCGCTCTGCTGCGCGCTTTCAAGTTCCCGTTCCGCAACTGATTGGAGTAGGAAAATGGCCAAGAAGAGCATGAAAAACCGCGAGCTGAAGCGTCAGCTCACGGTAGCCAAGTACGCCAAAAAGCGTGCCGAGCTGAAAGCGACCATCGTCAACCTGAACGCCTCTCCTGAAGAGCGTTTCGCTGCCGTTGTCGCCCTGCAGAAGCAGCCACGTGATGCCAGCGCTTCGCGTCTGCGCAACCGTTGCCGCCTGACCGGTCGTCCTCACGGTGTATACCGTAAGTTCGGCCTGGGCCGTAACATGCTGCGTCAAGCTGCAATGCGCGGTGACGTACCAGGTCTGGTCAAGGCCTCCTGGTAATCGCTGCAGGCTGGATCCCGGCGGAAGGGGGGCAATCTTCCGACCGCCGGTGACCTCGCCAACAAACAAGCCCCTATATGGGGCTTGTTTCGTTTCTACCTTGTGTCTAGAATGACCGGCTCACCTGAGCCTGGGTTTTTTGCCCTGTCCGCTCGGGTGGTTGTGATAGCCGCAAGGCTAATAATTCTTGTATCAGGAGCATCTAGCCCATGAGTATGCAGGACCCGTTAGCGGACATGCTAACTCGCATCCGTAATGCCCAGATGGCTGAAAAGTCCGTCGTAAGCATGCCTTCCTCCACCCTGAAGGTCGCGGTTGCCAAAGTTCTGAAAGACGAAGGTTACATCGCCGGCTACCAGGTAACTGGTGAGGCCAAGCCTTCCCTGTCGATCGAACTGAAGTACTTCGAAGGCCGTCCGGTCATCGAGGAACTGAAGCGCTCCAGCCGTCCAGGCCTGCGCCAGTACAAGTCCGTCGCAGAACTGCCGAAAGTACGTGGCGGTCTGGGCGTGTCTATCGTCTCCACCAACAAAGGTGTGATGACTGATCGCGCTGCGCGCGCTGCCGGTGTCGGCGGCGAAGTTCTGTGCACAGTGTTCTAAGGGGAGATAGGCATGTCTCGCGTCGCTAAGAACCCCGTTAAGCTGCCAGCAGGCGTCGAAGTCAAATTCGCCGGCCAGCAGCTTTCGGTGAAGGGTGCCAAAGGCACTCTCGAACTGAACGTTCACTCGTCTGTTGAAGTTACCGAAGAGTCTGGCGAGCTGCGTTTCGTCGCTCGTAACGGTGACCAGCAAGCTCGCGCCATGGCCGGTACCACCCGCGCTCTGGTGAACAACATGGTCCAGGGCGTAAGCCAAGGCTTCGAGCGCAAGCTCCAGCTGGTCGGTGTTGGTTACAAGGCACAGGCCAAGGGCACCGTCCTGAACCTGGCCCTGGGCTTCTCGCACCCAGTGGACTACGAACTGCCAGCCGGTATCACCGCTGAAACCCCAAGCCAGACCGACATCCTGATCAAGGGTATCGACAAGCAGCTGGTGGGTCAGGTGGCCGCTGAAATCCGCGACTTCCGTCCGCCAGAGCCTTACAAAGGCAAGGGTGTGCGTTACGCGGACGAAGTAGTCCGTCGTAAAGAAGCCAAGAAGAAGTAGGGCCTAGCAAATGACCGACAAAAAAGTTACTCGACTGCGTCGCGCTCGCAAAGCACGTCTCAAGATGCACGAACTCGAAGTCGTGCGCCTGTGCGTGTTCCGCTCCTCGCAGCACATCTACGCCCAGGTCATTTCGGCCGACGGCAGCAAGGTTCTGGCAAGCGCCTCGACCTTGGACAAAGAACTGCGTGATGGCGCCACTGGCAACATCGACGCGGCCACTAAGGTTGGCAAGCTGGTAGCTGAGCGTGCGAAAGCCGCCGGTGTATCTCAAGTTGCCTTTGACCGTTCCGGCTTCAAGTACCATGGCCGCGTCAAAGCGCTGGCCGATGCTGCTCGTGAAGGCGGGCTGGAGTTCTAAGTTATGGCAAATAACGATCAAAAGCGCGACGAAGGCTACATCGAGAAGCTGGTTCAAGTTAACCGCGTTGCCAAAACCGTAAAAGGCGGCCGTATCTTCACTTTCACCGCGCTGACCGTGGTAGGTGATGGTAAGGGCCGTGTTGGCTTCGGCCGTGGCAAATCGCGTGAAGTACCTGCCGCGATCCAGAAAGCCATGGAAGCTGCTCGCCGCAACATGATCCAGGTTGACCTGAAGGGCACCACCCTGCAGTACGCCACCAAGGCTGCCCACGGCGCCTCGAAGGTTTACATGCAGCCTGCCTCGGAAGGTACCGGTATCATCGCCGGTGGCGCAATGCGTGCTGTCCTGGAAGTTGCTGGTGTTCAGAACGTTCTGGCCAAGTGCTACGGTTCGACCAACCCAGTGAACGTGGTTTACGCCACCTTCAAGGGTCTGAAAGCCATGCAATCTCCTGAATCCATTGCTGCCAAGCGCGGCAAGAGCGTCGAGGAGATCTTCTGATCATGGCAACCGTAAAAGTAACGCTGATCAAGAGCGTCTCGGGCCGTCTGCCTAACCACAAGCTGTGCGTTAAGGGCCTGGGTCTGCGTCGCATCGGTCACACTGTAGAAGTCCAGGATACTCCCGAAAACCGCGGGATGATCAACAAGGCTTACTACATGCTGAAGGTCGAGGGTTAATCGATGAAACTCAATGATCTGAGTCCAGCGCCGGGTTCCCGTCGCGAGAAGCATCGTCCAGGTCGTGGTATCGGTAGCGGTCTGGGTAAGACCGGCGGCCGTGGCCACAAAGGTCAGACTTCCCGTTCGGGTGGTTCGATCGCTCCTGGCTTCGAAGGCGGTCAACAGCCGCTGCACCGTCGTCTGCCGAAGTTCGGCTTCGTTTCCCTGAAAGCCATGGACCGCGCCGAAGTGCGTCTGTCCGAGCTGGCCAAGGTGGAAGGCGACGTGATCTCCGTGCAATCCCTGAAGGATGCCAACGTGATCGGCCAGAACGTACAGCGCGTGAAAATCATGCTGTCTGGCGAAGTCACTCGCGCAGTCACCATCAAGGGTATCGCAGCCACCAAGGGTGCGCGTGCGGCTATCGAAGCAGCTGGCGGCAAGTTCGAGGAATAAATGGCTAAGCAAGGTGCTCTCTCTTCGCTCGGTAAGGGCGGGATGTCGGAACTCTGGGCTCGTCTGCGCTTTCTGTTCATGGCGATCATCGTCTATCGGATAGGTGCGCATATCCCGGTTCCTGGCATCAATCCAGACCGTCTGGCGGATCTGTTTCGGCAGAATGAGGGGACCATTCTTAGCTTGTTCAACATGTTTTCCGGTGGCGCGCTTGAGCGCATGAGCATCTTTGCACTGGGGATCATGCCGTACATCTCGGCATCGATCATCATGCAGCTGATGACGGCGGTCAGCCCGCAACTGGAACAGTTGAAGAAGGAAGGTGAAGCTGGCCGTCGCAAGATCAGCCAGTACACCCGCTACGGCACCGTTATCCTGGCACTGGTTCAAGCCATTGGCATGTCCATTGGCCTGGCCAACCAGGGCGTTGCGTTTTCTGTAGGCCTGGGCTTCCATGTCGTTGCCGTCTCCACCTTCGTGGCAGGCGCGATGTTCATGATGTGGCTGGGCGAGCAGATCACCGAGCGCGGTGTGGGCAACGGTATCTCGATGTTGATCTTCGCGGGTATCGTTGCCGGTCTTCCGAGAGCAATCGGGCAGTCTTTCGAGTCTGCGCGTACAGGCGATATCAACATTTTCGCCCTGGTCGCTATCGGTTTGCTGGCAGTAGCGATTATCGGTTTTGTGGTGTTCATTGAGCGTGGTCAGCGTCGTATCGCCGTTCACTACGCCAAGCGTCAGCAGGGCCGCAAGGTCTTCGCTGCGCAGACCAGCCACTTGCCGCTGAAGGTGAACATGGCGGGGGTTATCCCGGCCATTTTCGCGAGCAGCATTCTGCTGTTCCCGGCTTCGCTGGGTGCCTGGTTCGGTCAGTCCGAAGGTATGGGCTGGCTGCAGGACATCTCGCAGTCGATCGCTCCTGGTCAGCCGTTGAACATTCTGCTGTTTAGTGCAGGGATCATTTTCTTCTGCTTCTTCTACACAGCGTTGATGTTCAACCCGAAAGACGTAGCGGAAAACCTGAAGAAGTCCGGTGCCTTTATTCCGGGTATCCGTCCTGGTGAGCAGTCGGCACGCTACATTGATGGCGTTCTGACCCGTCTGACCATGTTCGGTGCTCTTTACATGATGGCCGTCTGCCTTCTGCCCCAGTTCCTGGTGGTGGCAGCAAATGTGCCGTTCTACCTTGGCGGGACCTCGTTGCTGATTGTGGTAGTGGTTGTGATGGACTTCATGTCCCAAGTACAATCGCACCTCGTTTCGCACCAGTACGAATCCCTGATGAAGAAAGCCAACCTGAAAGGCTACGGTGGCAGCGGTCTGCTGCGCTGATACGCCCCTAAGGTTCGAGGAGTCGGTAATGAAAGTTCGTGCATCGGTGAAAAAGCTGTGCCGTAACTGCAAGATCATCCGTCGCGAAGGCGTCGTACGAGTGATCTGCAGCGCGGAACCGCGTCACAAACAGCGCCAAGGCTGAGTGTGATCTGCGCTTCAAACCCAGCAGCTAGTGTGCTGCTGGGTTGATTATTCGTTTCTACAGCGATATTATCTCGCGCCCTATTTCTTGGCTTCCGGGGCGTAGGTAGCTGTCAATTGGAGTCCCACTGAATGGCCCGTATTGCAGGCGTCAACATTCCAGATAACAAGCATGCTGTTATCTCGCTGACCTACATCTATGGTGTCGGTCGCACTACTGCACAGAAGATCTGTGCAGACGCTGGTGTAAACCCAGCCGCTAAGATCAAGGATCTGAGCGACGAGCAAATCGAAACCCTGCGTGGCGAAGTCGCGAAGTTCACCACCGAAGGTGACCTGCGTCGTGACATCAACATGAAGATCAAGCGCTTGATGGACCTGGGTTGCTACCGCGGCCTGCGTCATCGTAAAGGTCTGCCGGTTCGCGGTCAGCGCACCAAGACCAACGCACGCACCCGTAAGGGCCCGCGTAAGCCGATCCGCAAGTAATCGCCCAGGAATATAGACATGGCAAAACCTGCTGCTCGTCCTCGTAAGAAAGTCAAAAAGACAGTGGTTGATGGCATCGCCCACATCCATGCCTCTTTCAACAACACCATCGTGACCATCACCGACCGTCAGGGCAACGCTTTGTCCTGGGCGACCTCCGGTGGTTCGGGTTTCCGTGGTTCGCGCAAATCCACCCCGTTCGCAGCCCAGATCGCTGCTGAGCGTGCTGGTCAAGCTGCGCTGGAATACGGTCTGAAGAACCTCGACGTAAACGTCAAGGGTCCAGGTCCAGGTCGTGAGTCCGCCGTTCGTGCACTGAACAGCTGCGGCTACAAGATCGCCAGCATCACCGACGTGACGCCAATCCCGCACAACGGGTGCCGTCCGCCGAAGAAGCGTCGCGTGTAATCAGGAGACAGATAAATGGCACGTTACATTGGTCCAAAATGCAAACTGTCTCGTCGTGAAGGCACTGACCTGTTCCTGAAGAGCGGCGTTCGCGCTCTGGAATCGAAGTGCAACATCGAAGCAGCCCCAGGTATCCACGGCCAGCGCCGTGGCCGTCAGTCCGACTACGGTACCCAGCTGCGCGAGAAGCAAAAAGTTCGTCGTATCTACGGTGTTCTGGAGCGTCAGTTCCGCGGTTACTACCAGGCTGCAGCCTCGAAAAAAGGCGCAACCGGTGAGAACCTGCTGCAACTGCTCGAGTGCCGTCTGGATAACGTCGTCTACCGTATGGGCTTCGGCTCGACTCGTTCCGAGTCCCGTCAGCTGGTTTCGCACAAAGCGATCAGCGTCAACGGTAAGACTGTAAACATTCCATCCTACCAAGTTCGTCCGGGTGACGTGGTCGCGGTTCGCGAGAAGTCGCTGAACCAGCTGCGCATTGTTCAAGCCCTTGAACTGTGCGCCCAGCGTGGCCGCGTTGAGTGGGTTGACGTGGATGCTGCTAAAAAGTCGGGCGTTTTCAAGAACGTTCCTGCTCGCAGCGACCTGTCTGCCGACATCAACGAGAACCTGATTGTCGAGCTCTACTCCAAGTAAGGGCTAGAAAATAGGTGCATCCATGCAGATTTCGGTAAATGAGTTCCTGACTCCCCGCCACATTGATGTGCAGGTAGTCAGTCCGACCCGCGCCAAGATTACGCTCGAGCCTCTCGAGCGTGGTTTCGGCCATACCCTGGGCAACGCGCTGCGCCGCATCCTGTTGTCCTCCATGCCTGGCTGTGCAGTAGTCGAGGCCGAGATCGACGGCGTACTCCACGAGTACTCCGCGATCGAAGGTGTTCAGGAAGACGTCATTGAAATCCTGTTGAACCTGAAAGGCCTGGCTATCAAACTGCACGGTCGTGACGAAGTTACGCTGACCTTGTCGAAAAAGGGTTCGGGGGTGGTTACCGCTGCCGATATTCAGCTGGATCACGATGTCGAGATCGTCAACCCCGATCACGTAATCGCGAACCTGGCGTCGAACGGCGCCCTGAACATGAAGCTCACTGTAGCTCGTGGTCGTGGTTACGAGCCGGCCGACTCCCGTCAAACCGACGAAGACGAAAGCCGTAGCATTGGCCGTCTGCAGTTGGACGCTTCGTTCAGCCCGGTGCGTCGTATCGCCTATGTGGTCGAGAACGCCCGTGTTGAACAGCGTACCAACCTGGACAAGCTGGTCATTGATCTGGAAACCAACGGCACCCTGGATCCTGAAGAGGCTATCCGCCGCGCTGCGACCATCCTGCAACAGCAGCTGGCCGCGTTCGTCGACCTCAAAGGTGACAGCGAGCCTGTCGTAGTCGAGCAGGAAGACGAGATCGATCCGATCCTGCTGCGTCCGGTTGACGACCTGGAACTGACTGTACGTTCGGCCAACTGCCTCAAGGCGGAGAACATCTACTACATCGGCGACCTGATTCAGCGTACCGAAGTAGAGCTGTTGAAGACTCCTAACCTGGGCAAGAAGTCCCTGACTGAAATCAAGGACGTCCTGGCCTCTCGTGGTCTGTCTCTCGGCATGCGCCTCGACAACTGGCCGCCTGCAAGTCTTAAGAAAGACGACAAGGCGACCGCCTGATCGTCGTAATCACCGAACGTAGTGTTTGGTAAGGAATGAATCATGCGTCATCGTAAAAGTGGACGTCACCTGAGCCGTACCAGCTCTCACCGCAAGGCTATGTTCCAGAACATGGCAGTGTCGCTGATCGAGCACGAGCTGATCAAAACCACCCTGCCGAAAGCCAAGGAACTGCGCCGCGTTGCCGAGCCGCTGATCACCCTGGCCAAGGAAGACAGCGTAGCTAACCGCCGTCTGGCCTTCGATCGTACCCGTTCGAAGTCCGCTGTTGGCAAGCTGTTCAACGACCTGGGCAAGCGTTACGCCACCCGTCAGGGCGGCTACCTGCGCATCCTGAAGTGCGGTTTCCGCGCTGGCGACAACGCTCCTATGGCGTACGTCGAGCTGGTTGATCGTCCGGTCGGCGGTGCTGTAGAAGCTGCTGAGTAAGACGTTCTGTCTGCTACAGAGAACCGGGCCTAGTGCCCGGTTTTTTGTTTCAAGATGTATTGATTATCTCTATTGATTCAAGTCATGTAATGCATTTGTTCTTGTAATCTTGCTCGTCAATACTCTCTCCAGAGCCGATTAGCCGGCGCTTGAAGACCGATAAGGAGAGCCCATGAGCAAGATTCTCACCACCGCCAGCGGTGCACCTGTAGCAGACAACCAGAATTCCCGTTCCGCCGGCCCGCGCGGCCCGCTGCTGCTCGACGACTTCCACCTGATCGAGAAGCTCGCCCACTTCAACCGCGAGAACATTCCTGAGCGCCGCGTACACGCAAAAGGCTCGGGCGCCTACGGCACCTTTACCGTCACCCGCGATATCACCGATTACACCAGTGCCAAGTTGTTTGAACAGGTTGGCAAGCAGACCGAAACCTTCCTGCGCTTCTCCACCGTTGGTGGTGAGCGTGGCTCCGCTGATACCGAGCGCGATCCCCGTGGTTTTGCCGTCAAGTTCTACACCGAGGAAGGCAACTGGGACATCGTCGGCAACAACACGCCGGTGTTCTTCATCCGCGACCCACTGAAGTTTCCGGACTTTATCCACACCCAGAAGCGTCACCCACAATCCAACCTGAAGAACGCCCAGATGATGTGGGACTTCTGGTCGCACTCTCCCGAGGCGCTGCATCAGGTCACCATTCTGTTCTCCGATCGCGGCATTCCGGACGGCTACCGCCACATGCACGGTTTCGGTAGCCATACCTACAGCCTGATCAATGCCAAGGGTGAACGCACCTGGGTCAAATGGCACTTCAAGACCCAGCAAGGCATCAAGAACCTCGCACCGGCAGATGCCGCGCGCCTGGCAGGTACTGACCCGGACTACGCCCAGCGCGACCTGTTCGAAGCCATCGAGCGGGGCGATTACCCACGCTGGACCGTATGCATCCAGGTGATGAGCGAAGCCGAGGCTGCCAGCCGCGACGAAAACCCCTTCGACGTGACCAAGACCTGGTCGCAGAAGGACTACCCGCTGATTGAAGTGGGCGTGCTGGAGCTCAACCGTAACCCGCTCAACTACTTTGCCGAGGTCGAGCAGGCTGCGTTTGGCCCGAGCAACATGGTGCCGGGTGTTGGCCTGTCGCCGGACCGCATGCTGCAAGGGCGGGTATTCGCCTACGCCGACGCGCACCGCTACCGGGTGGGCACCAACCATCAGCAACTGCCGGTGAACGCACCACGCTGCCCGGTCAACAGCTACCAGCGTGATGGTTCCATGGCCACTGCCACTTACGGCAGCGCGCCGAACTATGAGCCCAACAGCTACAGCGATGCGCCAAAGCAGTCACCAAGCCACGCCGAGCCTGCACTGGCCCTGAATGGTTCGGCAGACCGCTACGACCACCGCGAGGACACCGACTACTACAGCCACGCCGGCGCGCTGTTCCGCCTGATGAACGATGAGCAGAAAGCCCTGCTGATAAACAACATTGCCGGCACCATGGCAGGCGTCAGCGAAGACGTGATCCAGCGTCAGCTGCAATACTTCTTCAAGGCCGATCCGGCCTACGGCGAAGGGGTTGCCAAGGCCTTGGGCATCAATCTCGCCTAAGTCGAAGTGATAAGAAGAACCGCCCTCATTTGGGCGGTTTTTCAATGAATATCACTACTGTTTAACCGATTTTTTGCTTCTAATTGCGCGGTTTTCAGTGACCGCAGGCAAAAGCTGGTTCACACTGTGTGACATAGACGTTTTCACATGGAGAAGCAGGGCGATGCAAGGTCACCCGGACGTAATCAACTACCTCGTTACGCTGCTGAAGGGCGAACTGGCGGCGCGTGACCAGTACTTCATTCACTCGCGTATGTACGAAGACTGGGGCCTGTCCAAGCTCTACGAGCGCATCAACCACGAAATGGAAGAAGAGACGCAGCACGCCGATGCCCTGATGCGTCGCATCCTCATGCTCGAAGGCACCCCTGACATGCGCGCGGATGACCTGGAAGTGGGCAGCACCGTGCCGGAAATGATCGAGGCCGACCTCAAGCTCGAGTACAAGGTACGCGGCGCGCTGTGCAAAGGCATCGAACTGTGCGAATTGCACAAGGACTACATCAGCCGCGATATCCTGCGCGCACAGTTGGCTGATACCGAAGAAGATCACACCTACTGGCTGGAGAAGCAGCAGGGGCTGATCAAGGCCATTGGCCTGGAGAATTACCTGCAGTCGCAGATGTAAAAGCCTGGGGCTGCTTTGCAGCCCTATCGCGACACAAGGCCGCTCCTACATTTGAACGCGTCAATCCAGAGATTACGCGATCGCCTGTAGGAGCGGCCTTGTGTCGCGAAAGGGGCGCAAAGCGCCCCCCAAGGCCTTATGCCCGATCCCGCTCCAGCAACGGTTTCAGGTAGTGCCCGGTATACGACTGCTTCATCGTACTCAGTTCTTCCGGCGTACCGCAGGCAATGATCTGCCCGCCTTTCGAACCACCCTCCGGCCCCAGATCCACCAGCCAATCCGCGGTCTTGATCACATCCAGGTTGTGCTCGATCACCACCACGGTATTGCCGTGGTCGCGCAGGCGATGCAGGACGTCCAGCAACTGCTGAATATCGGCAAAGTGCAGGCCCGTGGTCGGCTCGTCGAGGATGTACAGGGTCTTGCCGGTGTCACGCTTGGACAGTTCGCGCGACAGCTTCACTCGCTGTGCCTCACCGCCCGACAGCGTGGTCGCCGACTGGCCCAGCTTGATGTATGACAGCCCCACATCCATCAACGTCTGCAGCTTGCGCGCCAGCGCCGGCACTGCGTCGAAGAACTCGCGGGCATCCTCGATGGTCATTTCCAGCACCTCGTGGATGTTCTTGCCCTTGTACTTGATCTCCAGGGTTTCGCGGTTGTAGCGCTTGCTCTTGCACACGTCGCACGGCACATAGATGTCCGGCAGGAAGTGCATCTCCACCTTGATCAGGCCATCGCCCTGGCAGGCCTCGCAACGGCCTCCCTTGACGTTGAACGAGAAACGCCCCGGACCATAGCCGCGCGAACGCGATTCCGGCACACCGGAGAACAGCTCGCGGATCGGCGTGAAGATGCCGGTGTAGGTCGCCGGGTTCGAGCGAGGGGTGCGGCCGATCGGGCTCTGGTCGATGTCCACTACCTTGTCCAGGTGCTGCAGGCCATCCATGCTGGCATGCGGCGCCGCTTCCAGGCTGCTTGAGCCATTCAGGGCGGTCGCGGCCAGTGGGAACAGGGTGTTGTTGATCAGTGTCGACTTGCCCGAACCGGACACCCCGGTCACGCAGGTCAGCAGGCCGATCGGGATTTCAAGGTCGACGTTTTGCAGGTTGTTGCCACGCGCGCCCTTGAGCTTGAGTTGCAGCTTCTTGTTGCGCGGCGTGCGCTTGGCCGGCACTACGATCTTCTTGCGCCCTGACAGGTACTTGCCGGTCAGCGAGTCGGGGTGCTCCATGACCTCCTGCGGCGACCCCTCGGCGACGATCTGACCGCCGTGCACGCCGGCCCCAGGGCCGATGTCCACCACGTAGTCGGCCAGGCGGATGGCGTCCTCGTCGTGTTCCACCACGATCACCGTGTTGCCCAGGTCGCGCAGGTGGTTGAGGGTGGCCAGCAGGCGGTCATTGTCACGTTGATGAAGGCCGATGGACGGCTCATCGAGGATGTACATCACTCCCACCAGGCCAGCACCGATCTGGCTGGCCAGGCGGATACGCTGCGCTTCGCCACCGGACAGGGTATCAGCGCTGCGGTCCAGGGTGAGATAGTCGAGACCGACGTTCACCAGGAACTGCAGGCGCTCGCAGATTTCCTTGAGGATCTTCGCCGCAATCTCGCCACGGCGTCCGGTCAGAGTCAGCTCGCCGAAGTAGTTGCTGGCTTCACCGATCGGCAGGTTGGTCACTGCCGGTAGCGTTTTTTCGCCCACCCACACATGCCTTGCCTCACGGCGCAGGCGGGTGCCGCGGCAATCGGGGCACGGCTGGGTGCCGAGGAACTTGGCCAGTTCTTCGCGCACGGTGGCCGACTCGGTCTCGCGGTAGCGACGCTCCAGGTTCGGCACGATGCCTTCGAACGGGTGCGAGCGCTTGACGATGTCGCCACGGTCGTTGAGGTACTTGAAGTCGACGCTCTGCTTGCCGCTGCCCTGCAGGATCACCTTCTGGTGCTCGACCGAAAGCTGGCCGAATGGTTCCTCCAGGCTGAAGCCGTAATGCGCGGCCAGCGAGCCGAGCATCTGGAAGTAGTACACGTTGCGCCGGTCCCAGCCGCGGATTGCGCCTTCGGCCAAGGTGAGCTCGGCATTGACCAGGCGCTTGGTGTCGAAGAACTGCTTCACCCCCAGGCCATCGCAGGTCGGGCAGGCGCCGGCGGGGTTGTTGAAGGAGAACAGCTTCGGCTCCAGCTCGCTGATGGCATGGCCACAGACCGGGCAGGCGAAACGCGCGGAGAAGATCGTCTCTTCGCCGGGCTCGTCATCCATCGGCGCTACCAGGGCTATGCCGTCGGCCAGCTTGAGCGCTGTCTCGAACGACTCGGCCAGGCGCTGTTGCAGGTCGGCGCGGACCTTGAAACGGTCCACCACCACATCGATGCTGTGTTTTTTCTGCTTGTCCAGCTTGGGCAGTTCGTCGAGCTCGTAGAGCTTGCCGTTGACCCGGGCGCGCACAAAGCCCTGGGCCCGCAGCTCGTCGAACACCGCCAGGTGCTCGCCCTTGCGCTCGCGCACCACCGGCGCCAGCAGCATCAGCTTGCTGCCTTCCGGTCGCTCCAGCACCAGGTCGACCATCTGGCTGATCGTTTGCGCTTCCAGCGGGATATCGTGATCCGGGCAGCGTGGGGTACCCACGCGAGCGTACAGCAGGCGCAGATAGTCGTAGATTTCGGTGATGGTGCCGACCGTGGAGCGGGGGTTGTGCGAGGTCGACTTCTGCTCGATGGAAATGGCTGGCGACAGTCCTTCGATGGTATCGACGTCGGGCTTTTCCATCATCGACAGGAACTGCCGGGCGTAGGCCGACAGCGATTCCACATAGCGGCGCTGGCCTTCGGCGTACAGGGTGTCGAACGCCAGGGACGACTTGCCGGAACCGGACAGGCCGGTGATCACGATCAGCTTGTCCCGGGGCAGGGTCAGGTCAATGTTCTTCAGGTTGTGGGTACGTGCCCCACGAATCAGGATCTTGTCCACTGCGGCCTCGCTCGGCGGGCATAAACAAGGAAGTATACGGCGCCCTGCCATTACGCGGCAAAGCGTCGCGTAGATGCCGTCAAGCTGTCGGACTGATAGAATCGCCGCCGGTTCACACGAGGTTAATCCATGCACGACACCCACAACGAGCGTATGAGTGGCGGCGAAACCCGCGCCGCTGGCGGCCTGGCCCTGGTCTTTGCCTTTCGTATGCTGGGCATGTTCATGGTCTTGCCGGTGCTGGCCACCTACGGCATGGACCTGGCCGGTGCCACGCCTGCGCTGATCGGCCTGGCCATTGGTGCCTATGGCCTGACCCAGGCCGTATTGCAGATCCCGTTCGGGATCATTTCCGATCGCATCGGCCGCCGGCCTGTGATTTACCTGGGGCTGGTCATCTTTGCCCTGGGCAGTGTATTGGCGGCCCAGGCCGACTCTATCTGGGGGGTGATTGCCGGGCGTATCCTGCAGGGGGCCGGGGCGATTTCCGCTGCGGTCATGGCGCTGCTGTCCGACCTCACCCGCGAGCAGCATCGGACCAAGGCCATGGCCATGATCGGCATGAGCATCGGCCTTTCGTTTGCCGTCGCCATGGTCGTCGGCCCATTGCTGACTCGTGCCTTTGGCTTGTCAGGATTGTTCCTCGCCACGGCAGGACTTGCCCTGGTCGGCATCCTGCTGATCGCCTTTGTGGTGCCCAATACCCACAGCATCCTGCAGCACCGTGAGTCGGGTGTGGCGCGCCAGGCCATCGGCCCGACCCTGCGCCATCCGGACCTTCTGCGCCTGGATGTGGGCATCTTCATCCTCCACGCCATCCTCATGGCCAGCTTCGTCGCATTGCCACTGGCCTTTGTCGAGCGCGGCGGCCTGCCGAAGGAGCAGCACTGGTGGGTATACCTGACCGCATTGTTCATCTCATTTTTTGCAATGGTCCCGTTCATCATCTATGGCGAAAAAAAGCGCAAGATGAAACGCGTGCTGGCCGGGGCGGTCAGTGTGTTGCTGCTGGTGGAGGTGTTCTTCTGGCAGTGGGCTGACGGTTTGCGCGGACTGGTGATCGGCACCGTGGTATTCTTTACTGCATTCAACCTGCTGGAGGCATCGCTGCCTTCGCTGGTGAGCAAGGTGTCGCCTGCAGGTGGCAAGGGGACGGCAATGGGGGTTTACTCCACCAGCCAGTTCCTCGGTGCTGCCCTGGGAGGAATCCTCGGTGGCTGGTTGTTCCAGCACGGCGGGCTGAACATGGTGTTCCTCGGTTGTGCGGTACTGTGTGCCATCTGGTTGGTCGTCGCCTTGCGCATGAACGAGCCGCCCTATGTGACCAGCCTGCGCATGCCGCTGACGCCAGAGGCAGTCCGGGAAGCCGGCCTGACCGAGCGCCTGATGGCTGTACCGGGTGTGACCGACGCCGTCGTGGTGGCGGAAGAAGCCGCCATCTATATCAAACTGGATACGAAAATTTTGGACCGTACGACCCTCGAGCGCCTGGTGAACCCGGCCTCTTCGGCGTGCGAAGCCTAGGAGAACGTTATGGCCCGTGGGGTTAACAAAGTCATTCTGGTCGGCACCTGTGGCCAGGATCCCGAAGTCCGCTACCTGCCCAACGGTAACGCCGTGACCAACCTGAGCCTGGCTACCAGCGAGCAGTGGACCGACAAGCAGTCGGGCCAGAAGGTCGAGCGTACCGAGTGGCACCGTGTGTCGCTGTTCGGCAAGGTTGCCGAAATCGCCGGCGAATATCTACGCAAAGGTTCGCAGTGCTACATCGAAGGCAAGCTGCAGACCCGCGAGTGGGAAAAAGACGGCATCAAGCGCTACACCACCGAGATCATCGTCGACATCAACGGCACCATGCAGCTGCTCGGCGGTCGCCCGCAGAACCAGCAGCAGGGCGGTGACCCGTACAACCAAGGTGGCGGCAACTACGGTGGCGGCCAGCCGCAGCAGTACAACCAGGCCCCACGCCAGCAGGCCCCGCGCCCGCAACAGGCTCCTCAGCGCCCGGCCCCGCAGCAGCCAGCCCCGCAGCCGGCGGCTGACTTCGACAGCTTCGATGACGATATTCCGTTCTGATCCAAGCCGTTAAGCAGCTGGCAAAAAACCAAAAACCCAAGGCAGATGTCTTGGGTTTTTTTATGAGCAAACAGTGGTAGTGCTGTGCGGGCTTTCCTCTAGAAAGAAAGCGGCGAGGATAGGGCGCCAGCTTCGCGATATTGCGGGAATCTCGGCAGCCCATTGAGTAGGAAAAATGCCTATAAGATATTGCCAATTTTATATGGTTATAGGAAACGCTGACCGTAAATGTCAGAGACTTCTGAAGTTTTAGTGGCGCGCACTTTTTCTTTCCCTGATCGCTTAGTATTCACTTTTTAAAGGAGTGGATCATGCAAAGTGCTGAGAAGGAATGCCTGTTAGGTCAAATAAACCTGAAATCAGACGCGCGAAACTACGATGTCTCCGGTTTTTCCGAGATGTATGCGGCTCATCTTGAGGGGCCTGCTGGGGACGCTGCGTTTTACGGTCGAGTACTAATAGGCATTGGTTTCGCAATTTCCGCACTGGGCCTTGGCATCTTCCTGTTTGGGCCTGAGGTTATTTATTATGACCGGTTTTCAGGCCCAACTCTGATTCAACACATACAAGCGAATTCCGGCCTCGTTGCAATGGCCGGCGGGTTGATAATGGCGTGGGGCGGGAAGCAGCGGGATGAAGGCATTGTTTATCGGGAGGATTTTCTCCTGTCCCATTACAAGTTTGTAACGGAAGATGGGCAAGATGTTAGCGGTCAGGTTTCTGTCCGATATCTGGAAGGAGATAATTTCAGTGTATTCATCGACTTGTAGTCGAGCGAGTATGTTCGGGCTTTGTTAGAGTCACATTCGTCATTGATTCAAGTTATGCCTCTTGCTTGACAGTCTGCCCTCAGATCTTTTGGCTGGTGCCGTTCTGCTGTACCTGTTTGGTTGACGGCTACAAATCGAGCCCTGTGACACCGAGTGCCTGTTGGAGTGGTCTCGCGTCGCGAAACGGGCGCATAGTGCCCCAATGGCACGACTACACCAATACCAGTCCAGTTCAATAAAACAACCGCGGCTCCGGCGAGTCCAGCAAGCTGACCAGCTTGGTCAGGGCAAAGCCCAACTCCTGACGGCTGGGGGCCATCAAGGCGATGCGCACGCCGCGGCTGGCGTGGCTGCGCTCTGGCAGGAACTGGCTGCCACTGACTACAGTGACGCCGTTGTTACGCGCCAGGTTGGCGAATTCGTCGCTGGTCCACGGCTCGGGCAACTCCAGCCAGATGTGGAAGCTGTTGGGCTGGCTGCGGATCTTGTACTTGCCAAGGATCTCCTGGGCCATTTGCTGGCGCGCGGCAGCCTCTTCCTGTTGTTCTCGCACCAACTGGTCGGCCATGCCGCTGTTGATCAGGTTGCTGGCCAGTTGTGCCATCAACGGCGATGGCATCCAGACGCTGCTGCGTACCATCGACGATAGCCGCGAGAGGGTTTGCGGTGGGGCGTACAGGTAACCGATACGCAGCGCCGGCAGCACACTTTTGGACAGGCTGGTGAGATACACCGAACGTTCTGGCGCATACGCTGCCAGTGGCTGGTAATCCGGAGCGGGTTCAAGGAAGCCGTAGATATCGTCATCGACGATGAACAGGTCGAACTCGCGGGCGATCTCTGCGATGGCCTGGCGCCGTGCGTGGGGCATGATCGAGTTGGTGGGGTTCTGGTGGGTGGTGACACACACCAACAGGGAAGGGCGATGCTCCAGGCAGGCCGCGCGCAATGCCTCGGGAATAAGGCCATGCTCGTCCATGGCCACGCCACGCAGGCGGCGGCCCATGCTGTGGGCCAGGGAGATGATGCCGGGATAGCAGAACGATTCACACAGCAACACATCGTCGCTCTTCGACAGGCTGCTGATGGCCACCAATAGTCCATGCTGGGCGCCAGAGGTCAGTACAACCTGTTGCCAGCGCGCATCAGGCAGCCAGCGCCGAATCCAGTCTGCACCTGCTTGTTTGTGGGAGGTGTGACCACCTTCTGTCACATAGTCGAGTACCTGTCCCAGGTCCGCAGAGGTGGCCAGCTCGCTGATGGCCGCACCCAGCCACTCACTCATGTGGGCGTCGTTGGGTTTGATGATCGAGAGATCGATCTGGCTGCTTTCGCCAGTAACTGGTGTAGGCACCGACGGGGCGGATAACCGCTGTCGCAACTGCCTGACAAATGTGCCACGGCCTACCTCTCCAACCACCAGGCCGCGCTTGGCGGCTTCGTCGTAGGCTCTTCCAACGGTGCCGGGGGTTACATTCAGTGCCTCGGCAAGGTCTTTGAGGGTGGGCAAACGATCGCCTGCTGCAAGCCGACCACTTTCGATGTCCTGTTCAAGGGCATTAGCGATCATCAGGTAAACCGGCTGGGTTTGATCGCCGTATTGAGGGACCCACATGGAAATGGCACCAGATTCTGCAATTGCGCGCAGCCTAACATGAAAGCCAAGATGCGGGTAATGATGGCAATCTTCGTCATTGAGTCGATTTAATTCGATATTGCATCGATTCAATTTTTGTAATTACAATCATCGCGCTGATTGGGACATGCACATTTGCGTTGTGCTTGGCAGAAAACTCCACTGGATGGACTTCGCTATGGAAATTCTGGGCGCTTTCTGGGCGGAACACTGGTTGCTGGCGGTGCTCATGCTTGGGGCTATCGCTTTCGTTGCCGGCTTCGTAGACAGCATTGCCGGTGGCGGCGGGTTGTTCCTGGTGCCGGGCTTTCTGCTGGTCGGCATGCCACCGCAGGTTGCCCTCGGCCAGGAAAAACTGGTCAGTACCCTTGGCACACTGGCAGCCATTCGCAACTTCCTGGCCAACAGCAAGATGGTCTGGCAGGTGGCGCTGGTCGGCGTGCCATTCTCGTTGCTCGGTGCCTACCTGGGAGCGCACCTGATCGTCTCGATCTCCCAGGAAGCCGTGGGCAAGATCATCCTGGCGCTGATCCCCTTCGGCATCCTCATCTTCCTCACCCCCAAGGACCGCCCGGTCGAGGAGCGTGAACTGTCATCGCGCATGCTCTTCACCGTGGTACCGCTGACCTGCCTGGCCATCGGCTTCTACGACGGCTTCTTCGGCCCGGGTACCGGCAGCATGTTCATCATCGCGTTCCACTACCTGCTGCGCATGGACCTGGTCTCCAGCTCGGCCAATTCAAAAACCTTCAACTTCGCATCCAACATCGGCGCTTTGGTGGCCTTCGTCATTGCCGGCAAGGTCGTCTACCTGTTGGCGGTGCCGCTGGTGGCCTGCAACATCCTCGGTAACCACCTTGGCAGTGCACTGGCCCTGCGCAAGGGCAACGAAGTGGTGCGCAAGGCGCTGGTGTTCTCGATGCTCTGCCTGTTCACCAGCCTGGGCGTTAAGTACCTGGCCTGACCCTTCCATAGGAGACAACTGATGAAAACTGCATTCGTAACCGGCGCCTCCTCGGGCTTTGGCCGCGCCATCTGCCGTACCTTGATCGGCAAAGGCTACCGCGTGATCGGTGGCGCCCGGCGCATGGACAAGCTGCAAGCGCTGGCCGCCGAGCTGGGCGTCAATTTCATTCCGCTGGCGCTGGATGTCACCGACCCGGTGTCGCTCGAGAAGGCGTTCGAGCAGATTAGTGATGCGTCACTGCAGGTCGACCTGCTGGTCAATAATGCCGGGCTGGCGCTGGGCGTGGACCGTGCCCAGGCCAGTAGTGCGGAAAACTGGCAGCGGATGATCGACACCAACATCACTGGCCTGGCCATGGTCACCCACAAGATCCTGCCGCAGATGGTGGAAGCTGACAGCGGCATGATCATCAATATCGGCTCGATCGCCGGCACCTATCCCTACCCGGGCGGTAACGTGTATGGCGCCAGCAAGGCCTTCGTTCGCCAGTTCAGCCTCAACTTGCGCGCCGATCTGGCGGGCACCCGCGTGCGAGTGAGCAACATCGAGCCTGGGCTGTGCTCGGGGACCGATTTCTCGGTGGTGCGCCTGAACGGTGATCTGGATGCCGTGCAGGCGCTGTATCGGGACGTGGAGGCCATCCTGCCCGAGGACATCGCGGCCACGGTGGCCTGGATTGCCGAGCAGCCGGCGCATGTGAACATCAATACCATCGAGATCATGCCGGTGGCCCAGAGCAGTGCGGCGCTGAACGTGGTGCGCAACCTGCCGCTTTGCTGATCGGCCGGTGGTGGATGGCACCGGCGTTGCCGGTGTTCGCGGGCACGCCCGCTTCCACAGGAATAGGCTCTGCTTCGTGCATGTGCAATACCTGTGGGAGCGGGTTCACCCGCGAATCAGGCAACACAGCGCCTTCAGCTGACCCATGTCATCGCACCTTCTCGATTCTTGGCTAGTCTTAACGGTTGACGGCCATCAATTGGCCGCCACCGTGACTACCAAGAGGCGCCGGCCATGTTCCGTGCGTCCACCACCTGATCAGGAGTGCACGATGGACTTGAACCGTCGGCAGTTCTTCAAGGTCGCCGCCGTCGGCCTTGGAGGCTCGAGCCTTGCGGCGTTGGGCATGGCCCCGACACCCGCATTCGCCGAGCAGGTGCGTCACTTCAAGCTGGCGCATACCAAGGAAACCCGTAACACCTGCCCTTACTGCTCGGTCGGCTGCGGCCTGATCATGTACAGCCAGGGCGATGCGGGCAAGAACGTCAAACAGAACATCATCCATATCGAAGGTGACGCCGACCACCCGGTCAACCGCGGCACCCTCTGCCCGAAAGGCGCTGGTCTGCTGGACTTCATCCACAGCCCGAGCCGCCTGCAGTACCCCGAGGTACGCAAGCCGGGCAGCAAGGAGTGGGTGCGGGTCAGCTGGGACGAGGCGCTCGATCGCGTTGCCGACCTGATGAAGCAGGACCGCGACGCCAACTTCATCGAAAAGAACGCCCAGGGGCAAACGGTCAACCGCTGGCTCACCACCGGCTTTCTTGCTGCTTCCGCCGCCTCCAGCGAGGCCGGCTACCTGACCCACAAGGTCATCCGCGCAACAGGCATGCTGGGGTTCGATAACCAGGCTCGTGTCTGACATGGCCCGACGGTGGCAAGTCTTGCCCCGACGTACGGCCGTGGCGCCATGACCAACCACTGGTCCGATATCGCCAATGCGAATCTGGTCCTGGTGATGGGTGGCAACGCAGCAGAAGCGCATCCGTGCGGCTTCAAGTGGGTGACCGAGGCCAAGGCGCACAACAAGGCGCGGCTGATCGTGGTCGACCCGCGGTTTACCCGTACCGCTTCGGTGGCCGACTACTACGCACCGATTCGTACCGGTACCGACATCGCCTTCATGGGCGGGTTGATCAATTACTTGCTGAGCAATGACAAGATCCAGCACGAGTACGTGCGCAACTACACCGATGTGTCGTTCATCGTCAAAGAGAACTATGGCTTCGAGGATGGCCTGTTCAGCGGGTACGACGAGGCCAAGCGCGTGTATTCCGATAAGTCCGGCTGGGGTTACGAGCTGGGTGAAGACGGCTTTGCCAAGGTCGACCCGACGCTGCAGCACCCGCGCTGCGTGTTCCAGCTGATGAAGCAGCACTACAGCCGCTATACACCGGAACTGGCAAGCATGACCTGTGGCATGCCGCAGGACGCCATGTTGAAGATCTGGGAAGAGATCGCCACCTGCTCGGTACCGGGCAAGACCATGACGATCCTCTACGCGCTGGGCTGGACGCAGCACTCGATCGGTGCGCAGATCATCCGCAGTGCGGCCATGGTGCAGTTGCTGCTGGGCAACGTCGGCATGCCGGGTGGCGGGGTCAACGCCTTGCGCGGGCACTCCAACATCCAGGGCCTGACCGACCTCGGCCTGCTGTCCAACTCGTTGCCGGGTTACTTGACCCTGGCCGGCGATGCCGAGCAGGACTATGCCGCCTATATCGACAAGCGCGCCTCCAAGCCACTGCGTCCTGGCCAACTGTCGTACTGGCAGAACTACGGCAAGTTCCATGTCAGCCTGATGAAGGCCTGGTACGGCGCCAATGCCACGGCGGAGAACAACTGGGGCTACGACTGGCTGCCCAAGCTCGATGTGCCGGCCTACGACGTGCTGCGCATGTTCGAGATGATGGGCCAGGGCAAGGTAAACGGCTACATGTGCCAAGGTTTCAACCCGATTGCCGCGCTGCCGGACAAGAACCGTGTCACTGCCGCCCTGAGCAAACTCAAGTGGCTGGTGATCATGGACCCGCTGGCCACCGAGACCTCGGAGTTCTGGCGCAACGCCGGGCCGTTCAACGATGTCGACACGGCCAACATCCAGACCGAAGTGATCCGCCTGCCCACTACCTGCTTTGCCGAGGAAGACGGCTCGCTGGTCAACAGCAGCCGCTGGCTGCAGTGGCACTGGAAGGGCGCCGACGGCCCGGGCGAGACCCGCACCGACGTTCACATCATGAGCGAGCTGTTCCTGCGCCTGCGCCGACGCTACCAGGCCGAAGGCGGCGCCTATCCTGACGCGCTGATGAACATCAACTGGCCATACAAGGTCCCTGAAGAGCCATCCCCGGAGGAGCTGGCCAAGGAAATGAACGGCTGGGCGGTGACGGACGTCACCGATCCGACTGGCGCAGTGCTCAAGGCCGGCCAGCAACTGGCGGGCTTTGGCCAGCTCAAGGACGACGGCAGCACTGCGTCCGGTTGCTGGATCTTCTCCGGCAGCTGGACCGAGCAGGGTAACCAGATGGCTCGCCGTGACAACAGCGACCCGTACGGCATGCACCAAGTGCAGAACTGGGCCTGGGCCTGGCCGGCCAACCGCCGCATCCTCTACAACCGTGCCTCCAGCGACCCGCAAGGCAAGCCGTGGGACCCGGAGAAGAAGCGCCTGGTGTGGTGGAACGGCAAGGCCTGGACCGGCACCGACGTGCCCGACTTCAAGGTCGACTCGCCGCCCGAGGCGGGGATGAACCCGTTCATCATGAACCCCGAAGGCGTGGCGCGGTTCTTCGCCATCGACAAGATGGCCGAAGGCCCGTTCCCCGAGCACTACGAGCCGTTCGAGACGCCGATTGGCATCAACCCGCTGCACCCGCAGAACAAGAAGGCCACCAGCAACCCGGCCGGGCGGGTATTCGACTCGGTGTGGGACACCCTCGGCAAGCACGACGAGTTCCCGTACGCGGCGACCACGTACAGGCTGACCGAGCACTTCCACTTCTGGAGCAAGCATTGCCGGCTCAACGCCATTGCCCAGCCCGAGCAGTTCGTCGAAATCGGCGAGGTGCTGGCCAACGAGAAAGGTATCAAGGCTGGTGACCGGGTGCGGGTATCGAGCAAGCGCGGGCATATCGATGCGGTGGCGGTAGTGACCAAGCGGATTCGCCCGCTCCAGGTCAACAACCAGACCGTGCACCAGATCGGCATCCCGCTGCACTGGGGCTTCACCGGGGCTACGCGGCATGGCTACCTGACCAACACCCTGGTGCCTTTCCTGGGTGACGGCAATACCCAGACGCCAGAGTCCAAGTCGTTCCTCGTCAAAGTGGAGAAACTCTGATGGCCAGCCAAGACATCATCGCCCGCTCGGCCACCACCACCGTACCGCCTTCGGTACGCCAGCAGCAGGAAGTCGCCAAGCTGATCGACACCACCAAGTGCATCGGCTGCAAGGCCTGCCAGGTGGCGTGTTCGGAGTGGAACGAGCTGCGTGACGAGGTCGGCCACAACCACGGCACCTACGACAACCCCCAGGACCTCACTGCCGAGACCTGGACCCTGATGCGCTTTACCGAGCACGAGCGCGACGACGGCAATCTGGAGTGGCTGATTCGCAAGGATGGCTGCATGCACTGCGCCGAGCCAGGTTGCCTGAAGGCGTGCCCGAGCCCGGGAGCGATCATCAAGCACGCCAACGGCATCGTCGACTTCAACCAGGACCACTGCATCGGTTGTGGGTACTGCATCACCGGTTGCCCGTTCAATATCCCGCGTATTTCGCAGAAGGACCACAAGGCGTACAAGTGCACCCTGTGTTCCGACCGCGTGACCGTGGGCCTGGAGCCGGCCTGCGTGAAAACCTGCCCGACCGGGGCGATCGTGTTCGGCACGAAGGATGAGATGAAGGTGCACGCAGCCGAGCGCATCGTTGATCTCAAGTCGCGAGGCTACGACAAGGCTGGGCTATACGACCCGGACGGCGTCGGTGGCACCCACGTGATGTATGTGCTGCACCATGCCGACACGCCGAAGCTGTACGCCGGCCTGCCGGACCAGCCGGTGATCAGCCCGCTGGTGGGGCTGTGGAAGGGCTTTACCAAGCCGCTGGCGCTGCTGGCCATGGGGGCTGCGGTGCTGGCCGGGTTCTTCCACTATGTGCGGGTAGGGCCACAACGGGTGGAGGAGGACGAACACCCGACACCCGCGGATGAAAGCGTGCACCAGGTGGACCCGTCGGTCCATGTCTATGATCCGACCAAGCCCGGTGGGCAAGGGGAGCAGCGACCATGAACGACAACAAACCCATCCTGCGCTACAACGCCAACGAGCGCAGTAACCACTGGGTCGTCGCGATCCTGTTCATCCTGGCTGGCCTGTCGGGGCTGGCGCTGTTCCATCCGGCGCTGTTCTGGCTCAGCAACCTGTTCGGCGGTGGGCCCTGGACACGCATCCTGCACCCCTTCCTCGGGGTGGCGATGTTCGTGTTCTTCCTCGGCCTGGTGCTGCGTTTCTGGCGCGCCAATTTCATCACTGCCAATGACCGACTGTGGCTGCGCCGGGTGGACCGGGTGATGCTCAACAAGGAGGAGGGTGTGCCACCGATCGGCAAGTACAACGCCGGGCAGAAGCTGTTGTTCTGGACCCTGCTGGTGTGCATGCTGGTTCTGCTGGTCAGCGGCGTGGTGATCTGGCGCGCATACTTCAGCCATTTGTTCGGCATCGAGGTCATTCGCCTGTCTACGCTGCTCCACGCCCTGGCGGCGTTCGTGCTGATCCTCAGCATCATCGTGCACATCTACGCCGGTATCTGGATCAAGGGCTCGATCGGCGCCATGCTGCATGGCTGGGTCAGCCGCGCCTGGGCGCGCAAGCACCATGAGTTGTGGTACCGCGAAGTGACTGGTGACAAGACGCCGGGCAATCACGGACGAAAAGAAGGATGAGCGCTTGAGCACGATACTCGAACCCGGGCAGATCGAAGCGTCGGCAGTGATGCCGCCGTTTCTGTACCTGCCCCCCGCCAACCTGTTCGAACTGCGCGCCGCGCGCCTGGAGCAGCTGGCCGAGGGCAATGCCCTTGGCGAATATCTGAAGCTGGTGGCTCGTTTGTGCCGTATCCAGCAGCAGCTTGTGGATAACCCCCCCGCTGGCATGCCGGTGGCCGAGGAGCGTCAGCGCCTGTGCATAAGTCATGGTTTGCCGCCACTGGCGGCGGACAGCCTGGTGCGTGAAGGGCCGTGGCTGGTCTGGCTGCAGGCCTTGCTTGAGCACCTCGACGCGGACACCAGCGGTCCGTTGGGGGAGGCGCTGCAAACCCTGCGCAGCAGTGACGACCATCAACGCAAGGGTTGGGGCATCGCCTTGCTCGCCGGCCAGTACGACGCAGTGCCCGCAGCACTGGTGCCGTTCATTGGGGCGGCCTTGCAGGCGGCCTGGTCCAGCTGGTTGCTGGCGCTGCCCGCGCCAGAGCTCAAGCCCGCCGACAGCCTGGCCCAGTGCCCGGCCTGCGGTTCGCCGGCGATGGCCGGGGTGGTGCGCAACCGCGGCAAGCACAATGGCCTGCGCTACCTGGCTTGTTCGCTGTGTGCCTGCGAATGGCACGTGGTGCGGGTCAAATGCGTGTACTGCGAGTCGAGCAAGGACCTGCGCTATACCAGCCTTGACGATGACCGCCATGCGCCGGGCAAGGCGCCGCTACGGGCGGAGTGCTGCCCGGAGTGCGAGAGCTACCTGAAGCAGAACTACCTGGAAAACGATGCGGCGGCCGAGCCGCTGGCCGATGACCTGGCCAGCCTGGCACTGGACATTCGCCTGGACGAGGAGGGCTTCCATCGGTTGGCACCGAACCTGATGCTCGCACCCGGGTAATGGAGAGTGTCTACACTGTAAGACCGAGTCGCCTTCTTCGCGGGTAAACCCGCTCCCACAGGGCCCGCGCAGCTTTTGAGGCTTGCGCGGCCCTTGTAGGAGCGGGTTTACCCGCGAAGAGGCCAGTACAGACAACGGATCAGTCCAAGGTAGTACCGCATGTCCTCCAGCCTAGCCAGCGACACCCCACGCCTGCCCTCCATCGACACCCTTTTGCGCCACCCTGCCTGCCTCCCGCTGATCGACCGCCACGGTCGCGACGCGGTCCTCGCCACCCTGCGGCAACTGCTCGACGACCTGCGCGACCCCGCCCGCACCGGCCAGCTCAGCACCGCCGAACTGGCCGCTGAAGTCCTGCTGGGCCGCACTGGCGAACGCTTGGCCACCCAGCAACGCAGCCAGGTCCGCCGAGTGTTCAACCTCACCGGCACCGTGTTGCACACCAACCTCGGCCGCGCCCTGTTGCCAGAGGAGGCCATCGAGGCCATGCAGACCGCCGCCCGCTACCCGCTCAACCTGGAGTTCGACCTGGCCACCGGCAAGCGCGGCGACCGTGACGACCTGATCGAGGGCCTGATCCGCGAGCTGACAGGCGCCGAAGCCGTCACCGTGGTCAACAACAACGCCGCCGCCGTGCTGCTGGCGCTCAACAGCCTGGGTGCGCGCAAGGAGGGGATCATCTCACGCGGTGAACTGATCGAGATCGGCGGTGCCTTCCGCATCCCCGACATCATGGCCCGCGCCGGCGTGAAGCTGCACGAAGTCGGCACCACCAACCGCACCCACGCCCGTGACTACGAGGCCGCCATCAGCCCGCGTACGGGCCTGCTGATGCGGGTGCATTGCAGCAACTACAGCATTCAGGGCTTCACTACCCAGGTGCCCACCGCCGAGCTGGCGCGTATCGCCCACCAACATGACTTGCCGTTGCTTGAAGACCTTGGCAGCGGCAGCCTGCTTGACCTTACCCGCTGGGGCCTGCCCTCCGAGCCGACAGTGCGCCAGGCCCTGGCTGACGGCGCCGATATCGTCACCTTCAGCGGCGACAAACTGCTGGGCGGGCCGCAAGCCGGAATCATCGTCGGGCGCAAGGAACTGATCGCCAGAATCAAGAAGAACCCGCTCAAGCGCGCGCTGCGGGTCGACAAGATCACCCTTGCCGCACTCGAAGCGGTGCTGGCGTTGTACCGCAACCCCGACCGCCTGGCCGAGCGCCTGCCCAGCCTGCGCCTGCTGACCCGCAGTCAGGCCGAAATCCAGGCCCAGGCCGAGCGCCTGGCCCCTGAAATCAAAGCCCGCCTCGGCGAGCAATGGGCGGTCAGTGTGGAGCCGGCGTTGGGCATGATTGGCAGTGGCAGCCAACCGGTGGCCCGCCTGCCAAGCGCGGCATTGTGCCTGCGCCCGCAGGTGTCGAAGAAGTTGCGCGGGCGCAGCCTGCATGTACTGGAGCGCGCCTTGCGCGGTCTGCCCGTGCCAGTGCTCGGCCGAATCGACGATGACGCCCTGTGGCTGGACCTGCGCCAACTGGATGACGAGGCCCAGTGGCTGGCTCAGTTGCCCACCCTGCAATTGGGGCCGGTACAGTGATCGTTGGTACCGCCGGCCACATCGACCACGGCAAGACCGCACTGCTCCAGGCCCTGACCGGCCAGGCCGGTGACCAGCGCCAGGAGGAGCGCGCCCGTGGCATGACCATCGACCTTGGCTATCGCTATGCGGCGTTGACCGAGGGCGCAGCGCTGACCGGCTTCATCGACGTGCCCGGTCACGAGCGCTTTATCCACAACATGCTGGCCGGCGCCCATGGCATTGATCTGGTACTACTGGTAGTCGCGGCCGACGACGGGGTGATGCCTCAAACCCGCGAGCACCTGGCGATCATCGAGTTGCTGGGCATCCCACAAGCCCTGGTGGCGATCAGCAAATGCGACCGTGTAGAGCCGGCCCGCCTGGCCGAAGTGCAGGCACAGGTCAGCGAACTTCTGGCGCCGGGCCCATATGCCGGTGCGCGGCAGTTTCCGTTGTCCAGTGTGACCGGCGAAGGTATCGATGCCTTGCGCCAGGCCTTGCTGGCCGCGCAACAGCGCGTGTGCCAGCGCAGCGTGCGCGGCGGTTTCCGCCTGGCCGTCGACCGCGCCTTTGCCGTTACCGGTGCGGGTGTGGTGGTCACGGGCACGGCGCTGGCCGGGCGGGTCAGTGCCGGTGACACCTTGTTACTGGGCAAGGCCGGCAAACCGGTGCGGGTGCGTGGCCTGCATGCGCAGAACCAGGCCGCACTGGTGGCCGAAGCGGGCCAGCGGGTGGCACTGAACATTGCTGCCGAACGCCTGGCGGTGGAGCAGGTGCGCCGGGGGGACTGGCTGGTGCCCGAGTGGCTGCATGCGCCTAGCGTGCGGGTGGATATCGAGCTGAACCTGTTGCCGGGCGAGACCCGTACCTTCGAGCATTTCAGCGCTGTGCACGTGCACCTGGGCACCCAGGATGTAACGGCCCGGGTAGCCTTGCTCGAGGGTGAAACCTTGGTGGCAGGCCAGCGCATGTTCGCCCAGTTGCTGCTCAACGCGCCGCTGCAGGCGGTACACGGCGACCGCTTGGTGCTGCGCGATCAGCGTGCCCAGCGCACACTGGGGGGCGGCAAGGTACTCGATCCGTTCGCGCCAAGCCGTCAGCGTCGCAGTGATGAGCGCCTGCGCCAATTGCAGGTGCTGCGTGATGCCGAGGACCTGGAGCAGGCCTTGCCGGCACTGCTTGCCAGCGCACCCGGGGGTATCGACCCGCAACGTGTGGAACGGCAGTTCAATCGCCTGCGCGAAACCTGGCAGTTGCCGGAAGATGTGCTGGTGGTGGCCACGCGGCAGGGCCAACTGCTGTTTGCCAGTGTCCGGTGGCAGACGCTCAAGCGCCAGGTGCTGGAGCAGTTGGTGCGGTTCCATGAACAGGAGCCCGACCAGCTCGGCCCGGACCGCGACCGCCTGCGCCGCTTTGCTGCCTTGCCGCTGGAGCGGCCCGCTTTTGTCAGCCTGCTGGATGAGTTGCTCGAAGACGGCGCCATTGCCAGCAGCGGGCCTTGGCTGCACCTGCCCGATCACAAGGTGCAGTTGAGCGAAGCCGACAGTGCATTATGGGCGAGTCTGCAACCGAAGTTGCTGGCGGGGCAATACGATCCGCCCTGGGTCCGGACGCTGGCGAGCGAGGAAAATTGTGCCGAAGCCGATGTGCGCCTGTTGCTGCGCAAGCTGGCCCGGTTGGGCCTGGTGCACCAGGTGGTGCGCGATCTGTTCTACCCCGAGGCGACGCTACAGCGCATGGCAGAGCTGCTGCTGGGGCAGGCCAGTGAAACGCCGATAGTGCAGGTTGCCGCGTTTCGCGATATGTTGGGCATCGGTCGCAAGCGCAGTGTGCAGATTCTGGAGTACTTCGACCGCATCGGCCTGACCCGGAGGGTGGCCGATCAGCGTCACATTCGCGCCGACAGCGCCCTGGCCCAGCAGCAGGCCAGGCACTGAGTTCAAGGAAGGCAATCGCGCCCGGTGGCGCGGCCGGGCTTCAAACCCGGTTGGGGACGGCAGCCGTTCCCGGGCAGGTTCGACTCCCGCTGCCTTCCGCCATTTTCTTTTGCCTGTCAGGGCCCTATCGCCGGCAAGCCAGCTCCCACAGGTACTCCACAGGCCTCAGGCCTTGTGTTATCCCTGTGGGAGCTGGCTTGCCGGCGATAGGGCCAGACCAGGCAACACTCAGGCCCGCTCCCCACACAGGTCCAGGGCAAACCACCGCTCCGCCGTGTCCACATCCAGCCCGGCCCCCAGCAACGCAACCATCTTGGCCAGCGCCGCCTCCCGGGTCATGCCCCCGCCACTGACCAGCCCGGCCCCGCGCAAGCGGTTACCCGCCGCATAGGTATCGAACACCACCGACCCCTCAGGGCACTGGCTGATAGCTGCCAGCATTACACCCCGCTGGCGTGCCGCGCTCAGCACATCCAGCAACGCCTGGTCATCCGACGGCCCGGTACCGCTGCCGTAGCACTCCAGCAGCAATCCCTGCACGCCGCTGCCCAGCAGTGCCTGCAAGTGCCCGGCCTGCAGGCCCGGGAACACCGGCACTATCGCCAGGTTGACCGGCTGGCGCGGGTGCTTGTAGCCAAGCTCGGCAGGGATCGCCGTTGCGCGCTCACTGTCACGATGGCGCGGCAGCGCGGCAAAGGCATCGAACGCCTCGCTGCGCAGCTTCGACGCCCGGCAGCCATGCAGCAGCTGCCCATGGAAGTACAGTTGCACGCCATCTTCCAGCCCTTGTTCGAACTGGCGCAGTG
Organism: Pseudomonas sp. PVC-5-1; assembly: GCF_057444345.1. Taxonomy (NCBI): domain Bacteria; kingdom Pseudomonadati; phylum Pseudomonadota; class Gammaproteobacteria; order Pseudomonadales; family Pseudomonadaceae; genus Pseudomonas; species Pseudomonas sp. PVC-5-1. Next base: position 557,453 of record NZ_CM172024.1, read on the forward strand.
CGCCGCACAAGTTGCCCCAGGCGTCGCTGTCCGCGCTACCTGCAGGCAGCATCGAGCCGGTCAGCAGCACTGGCACCGGCAGGCCCAGCAGCAGGAACGACAACGCCGCGGCGCTGTAGGCCAGGCTGTCGGTACCATGCAGTACGAGCACGCCATCATGGCCAGCCACCTCTACCGCTGCGACGATGGCATCGCGCATCGCCAGCCAGTTGTGCTGTTGCATGTTGGCGCTGTCGAGCAGCGGGTTCAGTTCCTGCAAGGTCCATTGCACCTGGGGGGCGTCGGCCAACTGGGCAAAGTGTTCGCGCATGCGTGCTTCGAAGCCACCGGCGGGCGCCAGGCCTTCGGGGGTTTCGAGCATGCCGATGGTGCCCCCGGTATAGAGCACGAGGAGATTCTTTACTGCTCGCATGGGAAGTATCCGTAGCGGTGAGCGGAAGAAGGTAAGCCGCCCACGGACGGGGCGGCTGGCAGGGGAGAATATCAGCGTTGAGTCTGGACTTCGCCGACTGCTTTGTCAGTGGCTGTTTCCGCCTGCGGATTGGCAGGCCAGGCATTGCGATCCAGGTCCAGGTCGGCAAACTTGGCCGAGTCGAACACCGGTTGGTCGACGCCCGCCTTGCGCTGGTCGTCGTAGTCGCGCATCACCCGCAGGCCGACCTTGAACAGCAGGGCCAGGGCCACCAGGTTGACGAAGGCCAGGCAGGTCATGGTGATATCGGCAAAGGCGAACACAGTCGACAGGTCCTGCAACGAGCCCCATACAACCAGCGCCAGTACCAGGCCACGGAATACCATCAGTACCACACGATTGCGGCTGAGGAACTGCAGGCTGTTCTCGCCCAGGTAGTAGTTGTAGAGGATGCAGGTGAACACGAACAGCGACAGTGCCACGCTGACGAACACGCGGCCCCAGTCACCAACCACGGCGGCCAGCGAGTTCTGGGTCAGGACGATGCCGTCACCTTCGAAGCCCGGGGTGTAGAAGCCCGACAGCAGGATCAGCAGCGCGGTGCAGGTGCAGATCACGAAGGTGTCGAGGAACACGCTGAATGCCTGGACAACGCCCTGCGCACCCGGGTGTTTCACGGCGGCCACGGCTGCGACGTTTGGCGCACTGCCCAGGCCCGCTTCGTTGGCGAACACACCACGCTTCACGCCCATGACGATGGCACTGCCGAGCAGGCCGCCGAACGCTGGGTCGAGGCCGAAGGCACTCTTGAAGATGGTTTCCAGCATGGCTGGCACGTGCTCGATCTGGGTGCCGATCACGTACAGGGTCACGCCGATGTACGCCAGGGTCTTGACCGGTACCAGCAGGTCCGACACCGCGGCGATGCGCTTGATGCCGCCGATGAAGGTGATGGCCAGCAGCACGGCGAGGACGATGCCGGTGTGCTTGGGGTCGAAGGCGAAGGCGTTCTGCAGCGAGTGAGTCACGGTGTACGACTGCAGGCCGATGAAGGCGAAGCCGTAGGTGACCAGCAGCAGGACCGAGAACACGATGGCCATGCTTTTCAGCTTCAGGCCGTGCTGGATGTAGTACGCCGGGCCACCACGGTACAGGCCGTCGCCATCGGCGCGCTTGTAGACCTGGGCCAGGGTGCATTCGAAGAAGCTGCTGGACATACCCACCAGTGCGGTGACCCACATCCAGAACACGGCGCCTGGGCCACCCAGGGTCACGGCAATGCCGACACCGGCGATGTTACCGGCACCAACGCGGCCAGCCAGGCTCAGCATCAGGGCCTGGAAGGAGCTCAGCTGGCCTGCCTGGCCACGCAGCGATTCCTTGAACACACCGAACATGTGGCCGAAGTGGCGGAACTGGACGAACCGGGAGCGGATAGTGAAGTAGCTACCCAGCCCTACGATCAGCACAATGAGAAGTTTCCCCGAGAGGAAATCGTTGAGTACTTCGAGCATTGGAAAATGACCTCGATTCTTATTGTTCGTGTGGAAAGATCAGCGGACGGCAGGCGCACCGCTATTCGTGGGGCGCATGGTTGGCTATGACAAGAGCGGTTACAATTTCGCGGGTTGCTCTGATTTGGTGCAACTTGATGCTACAATTGCGCCATTCGCGTCATCTGAGTCCCGAGTCATGAGCGATCATTTCGCTACCAACCTCAAACTGGCCTGCAGCCACTACCGCTCTATCTCCGAAGTTTGCCGCCAGCTGTCGATCAACCGCGCGCAGTTCAACAAGTACCTGAGTGGGCAAAGCCGCCCGACGGCCTACAACCTCAAGCGCATCGGCGATTTCTTCGGGGTAGAAGATTACGAATTGCATTTGCCACCCGAGCAGTTCAGCCGCCTGATCGGTGCTCGCGTGTCGACCCCGGCCGAGCAGCCTGGCGACCCGATCAGTGATCTGTTCCGTCCGTTGCACGCCCATGCGGGGAACCTGTCGCGCTATTGCGGTTACTACCTGGAATATTCCAACTGCATGTCGGTTCCGGGCACGGTCCTGGTGTCATTGGTGCACCTGTGGGAGGAGCGCGGGCAGTTCCTTTTCGAACGCCAGGAACGCCAGGAGCGTTCCAGCGCCACCAACCCCCATGCCGAGGTGCGTTGCCGCTATCTGGGAGCGGCGTTCCAGCTGCAGGACCGGATGTTCCTGGTCGATTACGAGTCGCTGACGTTCAACGAGATGAGCCAGACTATCCTCATCCCCAGTTTCAAAAGCCGCATTACCCGCCTCAACGGCCTGAAGGCCGGCGTATCCAGCGGAGACCGGCGCAACCCGGCCTGCACTCGGGTTGTGTGGGACTACCTGGGAGAGGAGATCAATCGCATCAATGTCTACCGGCAGGTAAAACTGTACCAGCCGGATGATCCACGCATAGATGACGATGTGCGTGAGCGCCTTAGCGTGGGGCCGTTGCGTAACAGTCTGTTCGAAATCGAGTAATGTTTTTTCAGAGAACAAGTTGATGTAACCACTCGCCAACAGGGTTGCCTGGGTCGAGCAGCAACTTGATTGCCATGATGCAGCAAACACAGACCAGCAATGGTTTGATCAGACGGGGGCCAAAGTGTACTGCGCAGCGTGCGCCCAGTTGAGCCCCCACAAAAGCAGCGAATGCCATTGCCAGTGCCAGCGGCCAGATGATCGCCCCGCTCAGTGAAAAGACTGACAACGCGCCCAGGTTACAGGCTGCGTTCAAAAGCTTGCTTGTGCACACGGCTTGTATCAAGTGCTGGCCCAAGAGGATCACGCAGGCCAGCATGAAGAACGAGCCGACGCCAGGGCCGAAGATCCCGTCATAAAAGCCAATGATCGGTGCAACCGTGATGCAGAACAGGCTGGTCGATATCTTTGCCTTGCGCGCTTGTTCATTCGGCTTTGGACTGAAGGCAAAGTAGGCGGCTATCAGGATCAGCAGAGGTGGAACGCACGCCTGCAGAACGCTTTTGGGCACGTAAGTTATCGACAAGGCACCCAACGCCCCTCCGATAAACGACATGACAGCCATTGGACTGCCTTGTCTCCAGTCGATCATGCCTTTGCGGGCGAAGGCGCACGTAGCCGAAACCGTAGCCGAAGCCGCCTGGAACTTGTTGGTGGCAATTGCCGCCAAGGGTTCGATACCGGCAATGAACAACACCGGGAGCGTGATCAGGCCCCCGCCACCGGCGATAGCATCGAAAAAGCCGGCCATCAGTGCCACCAGTGCGAGGGTCAGAACAAGCGTTAAATCTAATTCGATCATTGCGTGTTTTCCTATGATCAGCCACGCACCAGCAGCGGGTCTTCAGCGAGCACCAGCGGTTCGGCGAAGGGGGAATATCCGAATTGACGGATAAGCAGGCGCCGGTTGTCCTGAACCATATCGCGGCCGTGCAAGGCTCGGCTGTTGTTGATCAGCAGTGCGGTGTCAGGCTGCAGGACAAACGCCAACGGTTGTGTGGTATCCAGTATTTTTTGAAAGGAGTCGAAAGCGCGCGCAGCAGCGCTGCAGGCGCGTTCATTCAGACTGAAGCGATAGCTATTGTAACGAACAGAGAAACCACCATTTGGCTCGAATTGCAGTATTGAAACTGCTTTGCCTGCATTGCCTTGTCCGTGACCGAAGCAGTCACTGCGGGTGAAGTCGAAAGACGCTGAAGTCAGTGCAAGTGTGCCCATGCTACCCAAGCGTTCAATGATTCCCCGGAGCGGGAAGACATGCGTAGGTTCATTGGCGGGGTTCCAGCGCGCAGTCAGAATCAGTGCAGAGGGAGCAGGGGAGTGAGCGTTGCTGGAAATTGTCGAGCAGTTGTAGGGCGCTTCAGTGTGCGGCCCCAAGCGCAAGCCCGCATGCGAGCTGGTTTCAACTTTCAGGCAGGGATCTTCGTCGAATCGCGGAATGCGGCCACCGCCCTTGAAGTTGCCTACCAGGCGAACCTGCTTACCCTCGTTATCTATATCGAAGGCGAAACTGCGGTGGCGCACGAGCTCCAGCAGCAGTTGATTGCGTGAGGCAAGGTATTGGCAGCGTGGGCTTTGCGCCAGGGCGGAAATGTGGGGCAGATATTCTGGTATTGGCTCGTCGGCACAAGGCATATGCCTGTACATCAAGGCAGATAGCTGGCCTTCACTGAAGCGTTGTAGCAACCCACGCTGTTCCACGCTCAAGGCTTGCTCGAGTTGATCGGCGAATATACGAGCCTGAAGTGCTACTCCTTTGGCCTCTGGGCCACCCAGGTCAGCAATGGTCTGGCTTGCAAAGGCTATGGCTTTGCTTTGCTCCGGGCTGAAATCCAGGTATGCAGCTTCCGAGTGAGGCATTGAACGTTCCTTGTACTTGTTTTTGTGAAGCTCCCCGGCTGGCAAGTGGGGGAGTCAACTATTCAATGCGGTTGTGCTGTTGCGCGGAAGTCGGCTCGTTCCTGGTATGTCGTAGGAGATTTCTGCGTGTTGCGGTATTGAACGGTGGAACTTTGAAATCACTACCGCCTGTGGCATCGAACGGGTCCGGTGTTGGACTTCCCCGCCCGGAAACCGCAAAATGACCCCTTTCCTTCAATCAACCTCTCCGGATCTGCTGACTCTATGCGTATGCGCCTAATGCTGTTGGGTGGTGGCAATGCCCTCGGGCAAGCGCTGATTCGTCTTGGGGCCGAGGAGGACATCGCATTCCTGGCTCCGCGCCCGCCCGAGAACGGCTGGACGCCGGCCAGCCTCACCCAGCTGCTCGACGATCATCGTCCCGATGCACTGGTCAACCTGGCCTATTACTTCGACTGGTTCCAAGCCGAGTCGGTCAGCGAGCAGCGCCTGGCCCAGCAGGAGCGGGCTGTGGAGCGGTTGGCAGAGCTGTGCCAGCACCACCAGATCACCCTGGTTCAGCCATCCAGCTACCGGGTGTTCGATGGTTCTCGGGCCACGGCCTACAGCGAAAAGGACGAGCCGGTACCGCTGGGCCTGCGTGGCCAGGCCCTGTGGCGCATCGAGCAGAGCGTTCGCGCGGCTTGCCCGCAACACGTGCTGTTGCGCTTTGGTTGGCTGCTCGACGAAAGCATCGACGGGGCGTTGGGCCGCTTCCTGACCCGCGCCGAGCAACCCCAGGAGCTGCTGCTGGCCGATGACCGGCGTGGCAACCCTACGCCGGTCGACGACGCCGCCCGGGTGATCCTGTCGGTGCTCAAACAACTCGATTGCAGTGCGCCGCTGTGGGGCACCTACCATTACGCCGGCAACGAGGCGACCACGCCGCTGGCGCTGGGCCAGGCGATCCTCGCCGAGGCAGGCCAGTACCGGCAGCTGGCCGTGCAGGCGCCGACGCCGCAGGCACATGCCGCACGGCCGGATGCCAGCGAAGAGCCGCAGCACGCGGTACTGGCCTGCAAGAAAATCCTTCATACCTTCGGCATCAAGCCGCGCGCCTGGCGCGCCGGCTTGCCGCCTCTACTGGACCGGTTCTACCGCCATGGCTGACGCCCCCATCCTGATCACCGGCGGTGCCGGCTTTATTGGCTCCCACCTGTGCGATGCGTTGTTGGAGAAAGGCTACGCCGTACGCATTCTCGACGATTTCTCCACTGGCCAGCGGGGCAACCTGCAGGTTGACCACCCTCGGCTGGAACTGGTTGAAGGCGATGTCGCCGATGCCAAGCTGGTCACGCAGGTTACGGCTGGCTGCAGTGCCGTGGTGCACCTGGCAGCGGTGGCCTCGGTGCAGGCCTCGGTCGAGGACCCGGTGCGGACCCACCAGAGCAATTTCATCGGTACCCTCAACGTGTGCGAAGCCATGCGCGTGCATGGGCTGCGCCGGGTGCTGTTCGCCTCCAGTGCGGCGGTGTATGGCAACAATGGTGAAGGCGAGTCGATTGCCGAAGACACTCCCAAGGCGCCGCTGACCCCCTATGCCGTGGACAAGCTGGCCAGTGAGCAGTACCTGGACTTCTACCGTCGTCAGCATGGCCTGGAGCCGGTGGTGTTCCGCTTCTTCAATATCTTCGGGCCGCGCCAGGACCCGTCCTCGCCGTATTCCGGGGTGATCAGCATCTTCTCCCAACGTGCTGTGCAGGGTTTGCCGATTACCGTGTTCGGTGATGGTGAGCAGACCCGGGACTTCCTTTACGTGGGCGACCTGGTGCAGGTGATGGTGCAGGCGCTGGAGCAGCCGCAGGTCGAGGAGGGAGCGGTGAATATCGGCCTCAACCAGGCCACATCGCTTAACCAGCTGCTGGCAGCGCTTGAGAAGGTGGTGGGTAGCTTGCCGGCGGTCAGCTATGTGGCGGCACGTTCGGGTGACATTCGCCATTCGCGGGCGGATAACCAGCGCTTGTTGGCGCGGTTCGAGTTTCCGCAGGCGACACCGATGGCCGAGGGCTTGTCGCGGCTTCTGGGTAAGGGCTGAAATTCTTGGGGGCGCTTTGCGCCCCTATCGCGACACAAGGCCGCTCCTACAGCGATCGCGCCAGGCCGAGGTTGCGCGGTAGCTGTAGGAGCGGCCTTGTGTCGCGATGGGCTGCGCAGCAGCCCCAGAATCACTCATGCCGCACCACTTTTCGCAGGCAATCCCCTGCCGCCAGCACCCGCCCATCCCGGGCCCGCACCTGCAGTGTTTCCAGCGCCTGCCCCGTATCACTATCCACCAACTCCGAACGCACCTCGCCCGCCTCGAACAGAAACCGCTCCCCCCACTGCCTCAAGCCAACCACCACCGGGAACACCGATCGCCCTTTCTCGGTCAGCACATACTCCTTGTAGGCACTGCCATCCGACGCCGGCTGCAGCGTCAGCAGCCCACTCTCCACCAGCCACTTCAGCCGTGAGGCGAGGATGTTCTTCGCCAGCCCCAGGTTCTTCTGGAATTCACTGAAGCGCCGCAGCCCATCGAATGCGTCGCGCAGGATCATCAGCGCCCAGCGGTCTCCCAGTACCTCCAGCGCCCGGGCTACGGGGCATTGCGCATTGTTTTCATCGAGCATGGACGGGGCCTTTCGTGATCATCTGGTTGCAGATTAAAACCACATTTGCTAAATAGCCAGTATGTGGTTTCAATTCGAAACCAGATTGACGAGACCAGCCCGATGAACCCTGCACTGACACGCTGGATAACCCTGCTGCTGGCCATTACCAGCGCCATGGCTGTGGCGACAGTGTATTTCGCCCAGCCTCTGCTCGAGTCGATGGCCGCTGACCTTGGCGTGGCGCAGCAGCAGATCGGTTGGGTAGTTGGCGCGACCCAGGCGGGCTACGCCCTGGGGTTGTTGCTGATCGTGCCGTTGGGTGACCTGATCGACCGCAAGCGCCTGCTGCTCGGGCAGTTGCTGTTCTCGGCCCTGGCGCTGGTTGGGGTAGGCATGGCGCCCAACTGGGCGCTATTGCTGCTGGCCCTGGCTATCACCGGGCTGATGGCGGTCATGGTGCAGGTGATGGTGGCGCATGCAGCGAGCCTTGCCGACCCCGGCCAGCAAGGGCAGGCCGTGGGCACCGTCACCAGCGGCATAGTGCTGGGCATTTTGCTGGCGCGGCTGGTCTCGGGCGGGCTTGCCGACCTGGCTGGCTGGCGCAGCGTGTACCTGATTACCGCAGGGTTGTTGATACTGCTGGCCCTGGTGCTGTGGCGCAGCCTGCCCGTGGGGCAACCGGTGTCGCTGCGGTCTGGCTACCGGGCGCTGATCGTTGCCCAGTTCAGGCTGTACCGGCACGACCGGCTGCTGCGTCAGCGCGGGTTGTTCGGCGTGTTGATCTTCGCTGCGTTCAGCGTGCTCTGGAGTGCCATGGTCATGCCCCTGAGTGCCGAGCCACTGGAGCTGAGCCATACCGCGATCGGTCTATTCGGCCTGGCGGGTGTTGCCGGCACATTGGCGGCAGCGCGCGCCGGTCGCCTGGCCGATCAGGGGCTGGGGGAGCGCACCACTGGGGTAGCGCTGATTCTGCTGGTGCTGTCATGGCTGCCCACGGCCTTCGTCGGGCATTCACTGATGGCCTTCGGGTTGGGTGTGCTGATGCTGGACTTTGCCGTGCAGGCGGTGCATGTCACCAACCAGAGCCTGCTGCTGGCCGGGCGTGGCGCAATGGCCAGCCGTTTGATCGGCGCCTACATGTGCTGCTATTCGCTTGGCAGTGGAGTGGGGGCAGTGCTGGCGAGCTGGGTGTATGCCCATTGGGGTTGGGCAGCGGTGTGTGGGCTCGGGATGGGCATCAGCTCGGTCGCGCTGGGGTACTGGTTATGGCTGCAACGCGCGAGGGCGGCCGAAGCCGCCCTGCAGTGTTCAGGTCAGAACTTGTAGCCAAGGCCGACCATGTACACCCATGGGTCGACATCGACGTCGACTTTGGTCTTGCTGTAGCCCAGTGCGGACGGGCCGTCCACGCTGGCCTTGGTGTCGATGTCGATGTACCAGACCGAAGCGTTGACCAGCAGGTTGTCGGTGATCATGTAGTCCATGCCCAGCTGGCCGGCGAAGCCGACCGAGTCCTGCAGCTCCAGGTTGCTGAAGCCCTGCTGCTTGCGGGTGCTGCTGAGGTCTTCATCGAAGAACAGCGTGTAGTTGATGCCGACGCCGGCATACGGCTGGAACTTGGAAGTTGGCTCCATCGGGTAGTACTGCAACGACAGGGTCGGTGGCAGTTGCTTGATATCGGCCAGCTTGCCGTCCAGGCCGCCGCCCAGACCTTTGACGCCGACGGTGTGCTTGAACGGGGTGGCCGCCAGCAGCTCGAGGCCGACATGGTCGGTGAGCATGTAGGCGAAGGTCAGGCCCAGTTGGGTGTCGCTGTCCAAGGTCGCCTTGGTGCCCGATACCTTGCTGCCGTCGAATTTCAGGTCGCCGCTGCTTTCGTTGGGGGCAACGGTGATGGCACCGGCACGGACGATGACATCACCCGCCTGGTGGGCGTGGGCGACAGGGGCAGCGAGCGCCAGGGCCGCGAGGGCGGCGCTGAGCAAGGACTTGTTCATGGAAGCTCCCAGAGGACGTGAGTAATCGAGTAGTCCAATGGTACGGATGCCGTTAAACAGAAAGTTTGACCCAGCTCAAAGAAGCGTCGTCACGAATTCGAAACAGTTCTCATCTCAGCTCATAAGCGTATATTTTCTCGGCTTCCATCTGGTAGCCGGCATCGGCCAGTTCGCTGCTGGAGGCTCTAACCTGCAGCTTCCCCTCGATCCAGTAGGGCTGGTAGAGGTCTTCTACGCGAACGCCCATTTCACTGAAGATGTGCACGATCTGGTTCGACGGTGGCGGTGGCACGTGGATGCACGCGCCGTAGTAGGGGACCAGCAGGAATTCGGTGGTGCGGCCTTCTTCGCTCACCTCCAGCGGCACGATGTAGCCGGGCAGTTTGATCTGCTGGCCGTCGAGGCTTTTTACCACTGGAGCATCGGGAGCCTGCTGGCGCGCCGGTGGGGCGGACTCGGCGGACAGGGCGTTGCTGAGCTGCGACATGTCGTGCAACGGCGCGAGTTGGGGCGGGATGACCGGGGCGCCTTCGGGGATGAGGGCGGGCCAGTCAAGTTCGCGGGGTTCCGAGGCCCACAGAGGCATCGCTGCTGTCAGCAGCAGGATCAGCAGCGTATGCAGTGCTGGCCTCTTCGCGGGCATGCCCGCTCCCACAGGGTTCACCACAGCCTTCGAACCTTGTGAAAGGCTTGTGGGAGCGGGCGTGCCCGCGAAGAAGGCAGTGAGGTATTGGATCATTGCACGCCCTCAGAGGTGAATGGACAAGCCGTCGGCCAGCGACTGCCGATAGGCCCGCCACGCCGGTACGCTGCCCATCAACAGCGCAGCTCCCAGGATGATAGCCAGCAACGTCCATTCATGAGCACTCGGCATGGCCAGCGGCAAGTACAAACCATAGTTGGCCTGCACATACCCTTGTGCCAGGGCGATTCCCGCATACAGCAAGCCAAGCCCTGCAGCGATCCCGACCGCCGCCAGCGACAGTGCCTCCAGCACCAGCAGCCCTGCGATATGCCACGGCCTGGCACCAACCGAGCGCAATATCGCCATCTCCCTGCGGCGTTCATTGAGGCTGGTGAGAATCGCCGTAAGCATGCCGATCAGGCCGGTCAGCACCACGAACAGCGACACCACGAACAACGCCTGCTCCGCGGTGCCCATCAGGCTCCACAGCTCCTGCAGGGCTACCCCGGGCAGGATCGCCAGCAATGGCTCGTTGCGGTATTCATTGATCTCCCGCTGCAGGCTGAATGTCGCGATCTTGCTGTTCAGGCCGAGCATGAACGCAGTGATGGCGGCAGGCTGCAGGTCCATGGTCCGTGCCTGCTCGGCGCTGATACGCCCGGCGCCACGGGCCGGCACCCCGTTGTGCCAGTCGATGTGGATGGCTTCCATGCCGCCCAGGCTGATATGCAGCGTGCGGTCGACCGGTGTGCCGGTGCGCTTGAGCACTCCGACTACGGTGAACGGCTTGTCGTCGTGCTTGACCAGGCTGATCGCGGCCACGCCGTGGGCAAGCACCAGCTTGTCGCCCAGCTTGTAGTGCAATGCCTCGGCCACTTCGGCACCCAGCACCACCTCGAACGGATCATCGGCAAACGCGCGGCCCTGGCTCAATTCCAGGTGCTGGCGGCGGCCGTACTGGTAATGGCTGAAGTAGTCGCCGGTAGTGCCCATCACCCGATAACCACGGTGCGAGTCGCCCAGCGAGATGGGGATGGCCCATTTCACCCGCGGGTCCTTGGCGTAGTGCTCATAGCTGTCCCAACGGATATTGTTGGTGGCGTTGCCGATGCGGAACACCGAGTACAACAGCAGGTTCACCGAGCCGGAGCGGGCGCCGACGATCAGGTCGGTACCGCTTATGGTGCTGGCGAAGCTGGCCCGGGCCTCGGTACGGACCCGCTCCACGGCCAGCAGCAGGCACACCGACAGGGCAATGGCGAAGGCGGTGAGGAATGCGGTGAAGCGGCGGTTGGCCAGGCTGGCCAAGGCAAGGCGGAGCAGGTACATCAGGCCTCCCGGGGCTTGGCGGCGCGGTTGAGTTCGGCCAGCGACAGGTGGCGGTCGAACAGCGGTGCCAGGCTCTGGTCGTGGCTGACGAACAGCAGGCTGGCACCGGCGGCGCGGCATTCATCGAACAGCAGGCGGATGAACGCTTCGCGGGTGTCGGCATCCAGCGCCGAGGTCGGTTCGTCAGCGATCACCAGTTCGGGTTGGCCGATCAGTGCGCGGGCGGCAGCGACCCGTTGCTGCTGGCCGATCGACAGGCTGTCGGCGCGGCGGGCCAGCAGGGCGGGGTCGTCCAGACCCAGGTGGGCCAGCAAGGTGCTGGCTGCCTGGTCGACACTGCCATGGCGTTGCTCGGCGCGGGCCTTGCGGCTGCGCGAGAAGCGGCAGGGCAGCTCGACATTTTCGCGTACCGAGAGGAACGGCAGCAGGTTGAACTGCTGGAAGATATAACCGGTGTGGTCGACCCGGAAGCGGTCACGGGCGCCTTGGCCCAGGCGGCCGAGGTCCTGGCCGAGCAACTGGATGCGGCCCTGGCCCGGTACGTTCACCCCGCCCAGCAGGCCCAGCAATGTGGTCTTGCCACTGCCGCTGGGGCCCTTGAGAAACAGGGCTTCGCCAGCCTCCAGGCGGAATGCCGGAATATCCAGCAGCGCCGGCTGGCCGGGCCAGGCAAACACCAGGTCATGCAGTTCGATCAACGGCTGGCGCATTCAGAACGCGACCGCAGCCTTGGCTGGCGTGGCTTCCGCGCCTTTCTGGCCATTGGGGCCGATCAGTTGAACGGTGATTTTCTGGGTAGCCGGGAACGCCTTGAACAGCGGAGCGAGGTCCACCTGCGCCAGTTTGTCGGGGTTGGCGCAAGTCAGCTGGTAATGGGCGCCGATGTCGCTGTGCTGGTGGCTGTGCTCGTGGTCGTCACCATCGTCGTCGGCTTTCGGGGCATCACCGAACAGCGGGCTTTCCAGTTCCTGCTGGTCTTCCTTGCAACCGGCAGCGGTGGGCAGGCCGAACAGCTTCAGTGGTTGCTCCAGCTGCTGGTGCACCGCCGCGACCTTGGCCTTGTCGGCGTCGCTGTTGGCGGCGTGTTCGAACCCGACCAGGTTCATTGCCGGGCTGTCCAGCTCCAGCTCCAGGGTGTTGCCATCGAGCACGGCATTGAGCTTGGCCACGCCATGCTCGTGGGCGCCGAGGGTGCCGTGGGCGTGGTCGTGATCATGGTCATCATCGTGGGCTTGGGCCACGGCCAGGGGCAGCAGGGCGAAGGGCAAGGCGAGCAACAGGCGACGCATGGACGACTCCGGAGCGGGCGGGAAGATCGGGTTATGTTATAACAACTTTTCCGCGTGCTGCCAGCCTGCGTGGCGCAGGTTTCATGTTGGGGTAGGATGGTGGCATTGACTTGGGTTCAGGGAATGCAGCATGAGAATTCGTGGACAGATTGGTGACTGGCCTGTGGATCTGACCATCGAGCTGGCGCCTGAAGAGTGGGCGCAACTGGGGCGGCGGATCGAATTGCCTGCGGTGGCACAGACCGCAACAGCGGAAACCGTGGCGACAACTCGTCAGGATGACGGGCAATGGACTGCGGCACGTGAGGTGTTGCGCCTGGCAGGGCAGATGAGCGGGCCGGAATTGCTGGATCGGTTGGAGGGGCTGGCTGGGAGTACGGCGGCGGGTAAACGGCTGCTGGTGCGCTTGCGGCATAGCCGTGAAGTCAAGGTGGAAAGTGGCGTGGACGCGCCGGTGTATCACTGGGTGGGATAAATCTGTATTGCCTGTGCTGGCCTCGTTCGCGGGCTTGCCCGCTCCCACAGGTATACCACCGGTATTGAATTCAGTGCGTACCCTGTGGGAGCGGGCGTGCCCGCGAACGAGGGCAAAGCCCTCGCAATAGGCCTCAGGTCAGAACATCGCCGCCGACAACTTGCGACGATACACGCCGACCAGCGGGTGATCACCGCCCAGCAGCTCGAACACCTGCAGCAACGCCTTCTGCGGCAGCCCGTTCTCATAACCACGGTTACGCTGGAACAGCTTCAACAACCCTTCCAGCGCCGCTTCATACTGCTGGCGCGCCAACTGCTGCACGCTCAGCTGATAAGCCGCTTCATCATCCTGCGGGTTCTGCGCCAGGCGGCTTTTCAGGTCAGCCACTTCCGGCAGACTGGCGGCCTGGCGCAGGAAGGTCAGTTGTGCCTTGGCGCCGGCCAGTGCAGCTTTGTGCTCGTCAGTCTTGACCGCATCCAGCACCACCTGGGCTTCACCCAGCTCCCCGCGCTCGGCCAGGCAACGGGCATACAGAATCAGTGCCTCGGCATTGCTGTTGTCCTCACCCAGCAGTGCCTGCAACAGTGCTTCGGCCTCGGCAAAACGGCTTTCGGCAAAAAGTCCCTTGGCCTGCTCCAGCGGCGAGGCGGTAGGCGCGGCAGGCAGTTGCACGTGCGGCTCGAGCATCGCGCGGATCGCCGATTCCGGCTGCGCACCGGCAAAACCGTCCACCGGCTGGCCGTCCTTGAACAGCACCACGGTCGGCAGGCTGCGGATGCCGAACTGGGCAACTACCTGTTGCTCCACGTCACAGTTGATCTTGGCCAGCAGCAACTCGCCCTGGTAACCCTCGGTGATCTTCGCCAGCAGCGGCATCAGTGCCTTGCACGGCGCGCACCACTCAGCCCAGAAGTCCACCAGCACCGGTTTGTGGAAGGAGTTCTCGATAACCAGTTGCTGGAAGGTGGCATCGGTAGCGTCGAAAATGTAAGGCGTGTCTTGGGTCATCGCGACTCTCGCAAACTCGTGGATAACACCACTATAAGGTGTCGCGGCTGGCGTGGTACAGGCTGACCCGGCGGAATTCGTGCGGCTCGGCCAGGTCCGGCAGGGTCAGCGCTTCCAGCACGCCCAGCTGCTGGTACAGCGGGTGGCTGAAGTCGCGTACCCGCGAGTCGGCCACCAGCGCCTGGCGCCCGCGGCCGAGGAAGGCATCCAGCAGCGGCAGGTTGGCGCGGTCGTACAGCACGTCGGCAACCAGGATCAGGTCGAAGCGATCGTCTTCGGCGAAGAAATCGCTGCTGTAACCCAGTTCCACCCCGTTCAGCGCGGCATTCGCGCGGCAGGCATCGAGTGCCAACGGGTCGAGGTCGCAGGCCACCACTTCCAGCGCACCGGCGCGGGCGGCGGCAATACCGGCGATACCGGAGCCGGCGCCAAAATCCAGCACGCGCTTGCCGGCTACCCATTGCGGGTGCTCGGCCAGGTAACGGGCCATGGCCAGGCCGCTGGCCCAGCAGAAGCTCCAGTAGGGCGGTTCTTCAAGAATGCGCCGGGTCTCTTCGCTGCTGAAGGCGCGGTCCATGTTCTGGTCGTCGATCAGCCACAGCTTGAGGTCGCAGCCGGGCAGCTCGCTGACGACAAGACGCGCTTCGCCGATCATGCCGCTGAGGGCCTGTTGCAGGGGCTGTTGTAGGGAGACTGGCGCCACTTACGGCGCCTTCTCGAAACGCAGCGGGCCGATGGCCTGGGTCTGGGCCTGGGTAATGCGCACCGGCGGCAGGTGCATGATCAGCTGGCCAGAGCTGCTGGCGCGGCCGCGCAGCTCGACCCGGGCACCGGCGGGGAAGGCCTCGGGGTTGAAGCGCAGTTGGTAGGGCAGGGCCTGGCCGGTGCCGGTCAGGTTGCTGCTGGCCAGCAAGCGTTGTGGGCGGTCGCGTTCGTCGATGACCAGCAAGGCCAGCTCCACGTCGGCACCGGCGGGGATTTCCAGCAAGGTGCCGCTCAGCTCGCGCTGGTAGGCCGGCAGCGGGCCCAGTACTGCGGTCGGCTTGGCCGTGCGGGCTGGCGTGGGTGCCGGAGGGGTGTCGGGCTTCGGCCTGTCGCTGCTGCAGGCGGCGAGCAGGGCGGCGCAGCACAGCACGACGAGCGCTCGATAGTGCATGGGGTAGTCCTTCACGGGCAGATTTCCCATGGATGTTAACCCCTTTGGCTTGTCTTGCCAGTGGGATGCGCTACCATGGCCCTCCCTTTTTTTGTTGCCTGCCACCATGCACTGTCCCTTTTGCGGTGCCAACGACACCAAGGTCATCGACTCTCGCCTCGTCGCCGAGGGCGAGCAGGTGCGCCGCCGCCGCGAATGCGTCGCCTGCGGCGAGCGCTTCACCACCTTCGAAACCGCCGAGCTGGTGCTGCCCCGGCTGATCAAGCAGGACGGCACGCGCCAACCCTTCGACGAAGAAAAACTGCGCGCCGGCATGCAGCGGGCACTGGAAAAACGCCCGGTCAGCGTCGAGCGTCTGGAAGCTGCGCTGGCGCATATCAAGAGCCGCCTGCGTGCCACCGGCGAGCGTGAAGTCAAATCGCTGGTGGTGGGTGAGATGGTCATGGCCGAGCTGCGCAAGCTCGACGAAGTGGCCTATATCCGTTTTGCCTCGGTTTACCGGCGCTTCCAGGACCTCGACGAGTTCCGCGAAGAAATCGACCGCCTGGCTCGCGAGCCGGCTAAAGAGTGACCATGCCCAGCCAAGCTGCCATCCTCGACGCCCACTACATGGCCCGCGCGCTGGAGCTGGCGCGCAAGGGCCTGTACACCACCCACCCGAACCCGCGCGTAGGCTGCGTGATCGTGCGCGATGGCGAGGTGGTCGGCGAAGGCTGGCATGTGCGCGCCGGCGAGCCGCATGCCGAAGTGCATGCCCTGCGACAGGCTGGTGAGCGTGCCCGTGGCGCCTGTGCCTATGTCACCCTCGAGCCGTGCAGCCACCATGGCCGCACGCCGCCGTGCGCCGAAGCGCTGGTCAAGGCCGGGGTAGCACGGGTGGTAGCCGCCATGCAGGACCCCAACCCGCAAGTGGCGGGGCAGGGCCTGCGGCGCCTGGCCGAGGCCGGTATCGAAGTGGCCAGCGGCGTGCTCGAGGCCGAGGCCCGCGCACTCAACCCCGGTTTCCTCAAACGCATGGAGCACGGCCTGCCGTTCGTTCGCGCCAAGCTGGCCATGAGCCTGGATGGCCGCACCGCCATGGCCAGTGGCGAAAGCCAGTGGATCACCGGCCCGGCCGCCCGCTCGGCGGTGCAGCGCCTGCGTGCCCGCTCCAGCGTGGTACTTACCAGCGCCACCAGCGTGTTGGCCGACAACGCGCGGATGACCGTGCGCGGCGCCGAGCTGGGCCTGGATGCCGAAACCACTGCCCTGGCTCTCAGCCGCACACCGCTGCGAGTGCTGATCGATGGCCACCTGCGCCTGCCGCTGGATGCGCCGTTTTTCCAGGCTGGCCCGGCGCTGGTGGTGACCGCTGTCGCAGATGACCCGCGCTATGCCGCTGCCGGCCACGAACTGCTCAGCTTGCCGGGTGACAATGGCCATGTAGACCTGTCGGCGTTGCTGCAGGCCCTGGCGGCCCGCGGCATCAACGAAGTCCTGCTGGAAGCCGGTGCCGGCCTGGTCGGCGCCTTCGCCCGGCAAGGCCTGATCGACGAGTACCAGCTGTTCGTCGCCGGCACTTTCCTTGGTTCCCAGGCCCGTCCGCTGTTGGACTGGCCACTGGACAAGATGAGCGAAGCGCCGCGGCTGAAAATTACTGAAATGCGCGCAGTGGGCGATGACTGGCGGGTCACGGCCATCCCCCTGCCGGCACCCCGCGTATAATGCCTGGCTTGCCCTGCGCAAAACGTTTTTGAGGAAGACCCCATGTTCACCGGCATCATCGAATCCATCGGCACCATCCGCAGCCTGACCCCCAAGGGTGGCGACGTGCGCGTATACGTCGAAACCGGCAAGCTCGACCTGGGTGACGTCAAGCTCGGCGACAGCATCGCCGTCAACGGCGTGTGCCTGACCGCCGTCGAACTGCCGGGCGACGGCTTCTGGGCCGACGTCAGCGTCGAAACCCTCAAGCGCACCGCCTTCATCGACCTCAAGAGCGGCAGCAAGGTCAACCTGGAAAAAGCCCTGACTCCCACTACCCGGCTGGGCGGGCACCTGGTCAGCGGCCACGTCGACGGGGTCGGCGAAATCATCTCGCGCAGCGATAACGCCCGCGCCATCCAGTTCCGCGTGCGTGCACCGAAGGAACTGGCCAAGTACATCGCCCACAAGGGTTCGATCACCGTCGACGGCACCAGCCTGACGGTCAACGAGGTCAATGGCGCCGAGTTCGAGCTGACCATTGTCCCGCACACCCTGTCCGAAACCATCATGGCCGACTACCGTGCAGGGCGTCGGGTAAACCTTGAGGTCGACCTGCTGGCCCGTTACCTGGAGCGTCTGCTGCTGGGTGACAAGGCTGCCGAACCGAGCAAGGGCAGTGGCATTACCGAAAGCTTCCTGGCCGCCAACGGCTTCTTGAAATCCTGATTGAGAAGGGGGTGCCGCGTGGCGCTCAACAGCATCGAAGAACTGGTCGAAGACATCCGCCAGGGCAAAATGGTCATCCTCATGGATGACGAAGACCGCGAGAACGAAGGCGACATCATCATGGCGGCCGAGTGCTGCCTGCCTGAGCACATCAACTTCATGGCCAAGCACGCCCGCGGCCTGATCTGCATGCCGATGACCCGCGAGCGCTGCGAGACCCTGAAGCTGCCGCTGATGGCGCCGCGCAACGGCTCGGGCTTCGGCACCAAGTTCACCGTGTCGATCGAAGCCGCCGAAGGTGTCACCACCGGCATCTCCGCCGCTGACCGCGCACGTACCGTGCAGGCGGCAGCCGCCAAGGACGCCAAGGCCGAAGATATCGTCAGCCCTGGCCACATCTTCCCGCTGATGGCCCAGCCTGGCGGTACCTTGGCCCGTGCCGGCCACACCGAGGCCGCATGCGACCTGGCACGCATGGCCGGTTTCGAGCCAAGTGGCGTGATCTGCGAAGTGATGAACGACGACGGCACCATGTCGCGCCGCGCCGAACTGGAAGTGTTTGCCGCCGAGCACGGCCTGAAGATCGGCACCATCGCCGACCTGATCCACTACCGCATGATCCACGAGCGCACCGTGCAGCGCGTCTCCGAGCAACCGGTCGAGAGCGAGCTGGGTGAGTTCAACCTGGTCACCTACCGCGACGCGGTGGAAGGCGACGTGCACATGGCCTTGACCCTGGGCAAGATCTGCGCCGAAGAGCCGACCCTGGTCCGCGTACACAACATGGACCCGCTGCGCGACCTGCTGCTGGTCAAGCAACCGGGCCGCTGGAGCCTGCGCGCCGCCATGGCTGCCGTGGCCGAGGCCGGCAGCGGCGTGGTATTGCTGCTGGGGCACCCGCTGGACGGCGACGTGCTGCTGGCGCACATCCGCGAAAGCGCTGGCGATGCACCAGTCAAGGCACCGACCACCTACAGCACCGTGGGTGCAGGTTCGCAGATCCTGCGCGACCTCGGTGTGCGCAAGATGCGCCTGATGAGTTCGCCGATGAAGTTCAACGCGATATCCGGATTCGATCTGGAAGTTGTAGAATACGTGCCCTCCGAGTGACTTGAGGCGGCAGTGACGCCCTCCAGCTCGAGTCCATACCCCTGTCGAGGCCGCCAGCATGCGGCCTCGCTCTTGAAGATGAGAATATCGGAATGACCCTGAAGACCATCGAAGGTACCTTCATCGCCCCCAAAGGTCGCTATGCTTTGGTGGTTGGCCGCTTCAACAGCTTCGTCGTCGAAAGCCTGGTAAGCGGTGCCGTTGATGCCCTGGTACGCCACGGTGTCAGCGAAAGCGACATCACCATCATCCGTGCCCCGGGTGCATTCGAAATCCCGCTGGTGGCACAGAAGGTCGCCCAGCAAGGCGCCTACGACGCGATCATCGCCCTGGGCGCCGTGATCCGTGGTGGTACCCCGCACTTCGAATACGTGGCGGGCGAATGCACCAAGGGCCTGGCCCAGGTGTCCATGGAGTTCGGTGTTCCGGTGGCCTTCGGCGTACTGACCGTCGACTCCATCGAGCAGGCCATCGAGCGTTCCGGCACCAAGGCCGGCAACAAAGGTGCTGAAGCTGCCCTGTCCGCTCTGGAAATGGTCAGCCTGCTGGCGCAGTTGGAGGCCAAGTGATTAGCGACGAAAGCGATCGTTTCAACCCGCGCGATCCAAAACCTGCGGATGCCGGCAAGCCATCGAAGAGTGCCAAGCGCCGCGAAGCCCGCAAGCTCGCGACCCAGGCACTGTACCAGTGGCACATGGCGCAGCATTCGCTGAACGAGATCGAAGCGCAGTTCCGGGTCGATAACGATTTCTCCGATGTCGACGGCGCTTATTTCCGCGAGATCCTGCATGGGGTCCCGGCGATCAAGAGCGAAATCGACAGCGCCCTGAAGCCATGCCTGGACTTGGCACTGGAAGAGCTCGACCCGGTCGAGCTGGCCGTGCTGCGTCTGTCTACCTGGGAGTTCATCAAACGCGTCGACGTACCGTACCGCGTGGTGATCAACGAAGGTGTCGAGCTGGCCAAGGTCTTCGGTGCCACCGATGGCCACAAGTTCGTCAACGGTGTGCTGGACAAGCTGGCCCCGAACCTGCGCGAAGCAGAAGTCAAGGCGAACAAGCGCTGATCCTGGCGCTTGCGGACCATGGGTGAGTTCGAGCTGATCAGCCATTACTTCGCCGCCGCGCCCTGTGCGCAAGGCGGTGAAGGCGTGGCCCTTGGCATTGGTGACGACTGCGCCTTGCTGGGCCTTCCTGCCGGCGAGCAACTGGCGGTGTCCACCGACACCCTGGTTGCCGGGGTGCATTTTCCGGCTCTGTGCGACCCTTGGTTGCTCGGCCAGCGCTCGCTGGCCGTGGCGGCCAGCGACCTGGCTGCCATGGGCGCTACCCCCATCGGCTTCACCCTTGCCCTGACCTTGCCCGAGGTCAGCGCCGACTGGCTGCAAGCCTACGCCAGCGGCCTCAACCGCATGGCCGGCCACTGCCAGCTAAGCCTTATCGGTGGCGACACCACTCGCGGCCCCCTGAGTATCACCATAACCGTGTTCGGCCGGGTTCCGGTGGGGCAGGCGTTGCGCCGTGATGGCGCTCGCCCGGGCGACCTGCTTTGCGTCGGGGGCGAGTTGGGTAACGCGGCAGGGGCTTTGCCGCTGGTGCTGGGCCAGCGCCAGGCCGATGCCGCGCTGGCGCAACCGTTGCTCGACCATTACTGGTCGCCGTCGCCGCAGTTCGCCCTGGGCCAGTTGCTGCGCGGGCGTGCAACTTCGGCACTGGATATTTCCGACGGCCTGCTGGCCGACTGCGGGCATATCGCCAAGGGCTCCCGCGTGGCGCTCGAAGTGAACCTGGAGCAGGTGCCGGTGTCATCCGCCCTGCAGGGCTTGCTCGGCGCCGAGGCGGCCGTACACGCGGCGCTGACCGGTGGCGATGACTACGTGCTGGCGTTCACCTTGCCGCCAGCCGAGCTTTCATACCTGCAGGCACAAGGCCTGGCGGCATTCCACGTCATCGGGCGGGTGCTCGAAGGGCAGGGTGTGTGCCTGCGCGACCGGCAGGGCCAGGACATCACCCCGCGGCAACGCGGCTATCAACATTTTAGGGAGACACCGTGACCGATCACCCCAACCAGGTGCCTGCGGAGTTTGTTCCGCCTTCGGTCTGGCGCAACCCGTGGCACTTCATCGCCTTCGGTTTCGGTTCTGGCACCTTGCCAAAGGCGCCGGGCACCTGGGGCTCGCTGGTGGCCATACCGTTCATCCCGCTGTGGCAGATGCTGCCCGACTGGGGCTACTGGCTGTTGCTGGGCGTGAGCATGCTGTTCGGCTTCTGGCTATGCGGCAAGGTCGCCAATGACTTGCGCGTGCACGACCATGAAGGCATTGTCTGGGACGAGATCGTCGGCATGTGGATAACCCTCTGGCTGGTGCCGGAAGGCTGGCAGTGGCTGCTGGCGGGGTTCCTGATGTTCCGCTTCTTCGACATTCTCAAGCCGTGGCCTATCCGCTGGGTCGACCGCCATGTGCATGGGGGCGTTGGCATCATGCTCGACGATATCCTGGCTGGCGTGTTTGCCTGGCTGGGGATGCAGGTTCTGGTTTGGGCGGTTGCCTGATACAGGGAGCGTGTGAATGGCCATGAGGACCGTGCTGCTGGCAATGCTGCTGAGCCTTGCCCCGTGGGCGGCGGCTGCCGAGGGTGTGCCGAAACAGATCCACCTGGTCAGCGAAGAGTGGCTCGACTACACCAACGCCGACGGTACCGGGGTAGCCTGGGACGTGCTGCGCAAGGTGTTCGAGCCGGCCGGGGTCAAGGTAGTGACCCAGAGCGCGCCCTACAGCCGTGCGGTCGGGCTGGTGAAGCGTGGCGAGGCTGACGCCTGGGTAGGCTCGTACAAGGAAGAGAACGACGACAACCTGTACCCGCGCTGGCACTTCGACATGGACCACATCTACGCGCTAGGGTTGGTCGGCAAGCCAGTGCCTACTCGGCAGACCATAGGTCGCTACCGCTTGGCCTGGGTGCGTGGCTACGACTTCGGTAGCTATCTGCCCGATGTGCATGACTTCCGCGAAGTCCAGCGCCGCGAAGGCATCCTGCCGATGCTCGAGCATGACCGTGTGGACTTCTACATCGATGCGCTGACCGAGATCGACTATGTGCTCGGCCAGACCTCCCAGCCCGAGCGCTTCCGCCGCACCCATGTGGCCGAACTGCCGCTGTACCTGGCCTTTGCCCGCAGCGACCAGGCCAAGGCCCTGCGCGACCTGTTCGACAAGCGCATGGCCGAGTTGGTGCGCAGTGGTGAGCTGAAGCCGATCTTCGAGCACTGGCAGCAGCCGTATCCGTTCAGCCCGGATAGCAAACCACATTGAGCAACCCGTTTCATCGGCTGACACGGGCCCTGTGGGAGCGGGCGTGCCCGCGAAGAATCCACCGCGGTGGGAGGCACCGGCTACGCCGGTGTTCGCGGGCATGCCCGCTCCCACAGGATCGAGTACAGACCTCTGCTAAGCATCGAACTTTTCGATCTTACCCCACGGTATTCAGCCAGCCCACATCCCCCAACCTGCTGATACAATCGGCCCACGAGAAATTTAAACTTATTCCAGGAGCACAACGTGCCCGTCGTCTTTGTTGCCGCCTCTAAACTCCCGACTCCCTTCGCGACCTTCACCATGCATGGCTTCCTCGACGAAGCCACTGGCCGTGAGCACGTGGTGCTCAGCCTGGGTGACATCGCGGACGGCCAGCCGGTGCTGGGGCGCCTGCACTCCGAGTGCCTGACTGGCGATGCCCTGTTCAGCCAGCGCTGCGACTGCGGCTCGCAGCTGGAAGCCGCGCTGCAGGCCATCGCCCGTGAAGGCCGTGGCGTGCTGCTGTACCTGCGCCAGGAAGGCCGTGGCATCGGCCTGCTGAACAAGATTCGCGCCTACGAGCTGCAGGACGGTGGCGCCGATACCGTCGAGGCCAACGAGCGCCTGGGCTTCGCCGCCGACCAGCGCGACTACGCCATGTGCCTGCCGATGCTGGAGCACCTGGGCGTGAAGTCGTTGCGCCTGATGACCAACAACCCGCGCAAGGTCAAAGCCCTGACCGACATGAACATCGTCGTCGCCGAGCGCGTACCGCTGCACACCGGGCACAACCCGCACAACCGCTACTACCTGGCAACCAAGGCCGGCAAGCTGGGCCACATGCTGGGTAACGAGCACCAGGGCGAGGTGCCTCAGGCGTGACCCGCGCCGAGGTCAAGCGGCGCCTGGCGCTGGCCTGGTGGCAATACCTGGCGGTGGGCCTGGTGCCGCTGCCAGTGATGGCCTGGGCCTTCGGTGGCGGTGATGCGCTGGCCTCGGTGCTGGCCATGCCACTGTTCATTGCCGGCGCGGCGACCATGTTCCTCAGCCTGCCGCGCTTCGGTGCCTACAAGCGCGCCCTCATCGCCACTTCCAAGGTGCTCGGCACTGGAGAAGAGCCCGCCGCCTGGATCGAACTGGCGCGGGTGCGGCGCCTGGCTATGTTGTATGCCTGCTTCCCGGCCTGGGTCGCCGCTTTGTCGGTGCTGGTCGGCCTCGAGGCGGTGCCGCAGATCCTGCTGGCGTTGTCCACTGCAGTGGTGCTGTACCTCTATCGTATTCCACGCCAGCTCGGCTGATGCGCCTGCTGCCCGGCCTGTTGGCGCTGCTCGTCTGCTCCGCACTGGCCGCCGAACCCCTGCGAGTGGTCAGCCTGGCCCCGTCGATGAGCGAGATCATGCTCGAACTGCAGGCCGATGACCTGCTGGTCGGTGTGCTCGACGGTGGCGAACGGCCGGCGGCGCTGCGCGAGTTGCCCTCGGTGGGGCGCCAGGGGCAACTGGACCTCGAACGCCTGCTCAGCCTGCGCCCCGACCTGTTGCTGCTGTGGCCGGGCAGCGTGCCGCCGGCCCAACGCGACCAGCTCAAGCGCCTGGGTATCGCAACGTATAGCGCAGAACCCCATGACATCGACCAGCTGATCGAGCAGATCGAAGCCATCGCCGAACGAATCGGCCGTGCCGAACAGGGCCATCGGTATGCCCAGGCCCTGCGTGACCGGTTGCGGCAGCTGCGCCGGCAGTATCGACGGGACGATCCCCTGCAGGTGTTCTACCAGGTCTGGGACCGACCGCTGTACACGCTCGGTGGCCGGCAGGTGGTCAGCGATGCCCTGGCCGTTTGCGGCGCGCGTAATGTCTTCGCCGATCTCACCCAGGCGGCGCCGCAGGTAAATGTGGAGTCTGTGCTGCTGCGCAACCCACAGGTCATTCTGGCGGGTGATCAGGCGCAGCTGGAGAGTTGGAAGGCCTGGCCGCAACTGCGTGCGGTTGCCGATGATCGTTTACTGGTGGTGCCAGACAAAGGCCTGGAGCGGCCTAGTGGGCAGATGATCGAAGCTACGGCGCGTTTGTGTGCGTTGCTCGAGGCTAAAGCACCAACGCCCAGGTGAGGTTCTGCTAGGGCTGCGCCCTCGATCGCTGGCAAGCCAGGCTCCTACAGGGATAGCGCATGGCTTGAGGCTGGCGCGGTCGAGGTGGGAGCTGGCTTGCCGGCGAAAGGGCCGCAAAGCGGCCCCCAAGGGATTACAACCCGAGCCTGGCCATCCGAGCCTTCACCGAAGCCTCGATCCCAGCCGCATCCAGCCCGCACTCAGCCAGCATCTGCGCCGGCTTGGCATGCTCGACATAGATGTCCGGCAACCCCAGGTGCAGCAGCGGTTTCACGATCGCCTGGCTGGCCAGGAACTCACCCACAGCCGCACCGGCACCGCCCATGATGGCGTTTTCTTCGATGGTCACCAGCAGCTCATGGCTTGCGGCCAGTTCCAGCACCAGTGCCTCGTCCAGCGGTTTGACGAAGCGCATGTCGACCACGGTAGCGTTGATCTGCTCAGCCACCTGCATGGCCTCGGCCAGTTGCACGCCGAACACCAGCAAGGCGACTTTCTCGCCCTGGCGACGGACCACGCCCTTGCCGATTTCCAGCGGCTCCAGGTCACCGCTGATCGGCGCGTTCGGGCCGGTGCCACGCGGGTAGCGCACAGCCGCCGGGCCGTTGTACAGGTGGCCGGTGCTGAGCATCTTGCGCAGCTCGTTTTCGTCGCTTGGGGTCATCACCAGCATGCCCGGGATGCAGCGCAGGTATGACAGATCGTAGCTGCCCGCGTGGGTCGGGCCGTCTTCGCCGACCAGGCCGGCGCGGTCGATGGCGAACAGCACGTCAAGATTCTGTACCGCCACGTCGTGGATCAGCTGGTCGTAGGCGCGCTGCAGGAAGGTGGAGTAGATCGCCACCACCGGCTTGCTGCCCTCGCAGGCCATACCGGCCGCCAGGGTCACGGCATGTTGCTCGGCGATCGCCACGTCGAAGTAACGCTCCGGGTAGCGCTCGCTGAACTCGACCAGGTCGGAGCCTTCCTTCATCGCCGGGGTGATGCCCACCAGGCGGTTGTCGGCGGCAGCCATGTCGCACAGCCACTGGCCGAACACCGCGGAGTATTTCGGGCCGCTGGCTTTCTTCGGTGCGGCGGGTTTGTCGGCCGGCTCCAGCTTGGTGATGGCGTGGTAGCCGATCGGGTCGATCTCGGCCGGGGCGAAGCCCTTGCCCTTCTTGGTCACCACGTGCAGGAACTGCGGGCCCTTGAGGTCACGCATATTCCGCAGGGTGGCGATCATGGTCGGCAGGTCGTGGCCGTCGATCGGGCCGATGTAGTTCCAGCCCAGTTCTTCGAACAGCGTGCCCGGCACCAGCATGCCCTTGGCGTACTCCTCGGTGCGGCGGGCGATTTCCCAGGCGCCTGGCAGGCGCGACAGCACTTTCTTGCTGCCTTCGCGCATGCTCGCGTAGGTGCGGCTGGAGAGGATCTTGGCCAGGTAGTTGGACAGGCCGCCGACATTGCGCGAAATCGACATGTCGTTGTCGTTGAGGATCACCAGCATGTCGGCGTTGACTTCCTGGGCGTGGTTCAACGCCTCGAAGGCCATGCCGGCGGTCAGCGCGCCGTCACCGATCACAGCGATCGACTTGCGGTCGCTGTTCTGCAGGCGGGCGGCAATGGCCATGCCCAGTGCAGCGCTGATCGAGGTGCTGGAGTGGCCGACGCCGAAGGTGTCGTACTCGCTCTCGCTGCGGCGCGGGAAGGCGGCGATGCCGTCCTTCTGGCGCAGGCTGAGCATGCGGTTACGGCGCCCGGTGAGGATCTTGTGCGGGTAGGCCTGGTGCCCCACGTCCCACACCAGCCGGTCGTCGGGGGTGTCGAAGACGTAGTGCAGGGCGATGGTCAGCTCGATGACACCCAGGCCGGCACCAAAATGCCCACCGGTCTGACCCACGGTGTAGAGCAGTTCCTGGCGCAGTTCGTCGGCCAGGGTCTCCAGGTCGGCTTCGGCCAGCCGGCGCAGGCCGGCAGGCGTGTCAGCGCGGTCGAGCAACGGCGTGACCGGGCGTTCGCGGGGGATCTCTTGAAACGTCGTGGGCATCAGGCGAGTCGTTATAGGTGTGTGAAGACGCGGCAGTTTACCCCATTGTAGGAAATACTGCCCATTCAACCACGGGTTACGCGGCCCCTGTGGGAGCGGGTTCACCCGCGAATGCGGCGGTAAACTCAACATCGCATTCGCGGGTAAACCCGCTCCCACAGGGATTGGTGTCGTTGCTTAATTGCGGCGTTCGACGATGTAACGCGCCAACGCCCGCAGCGGTTCGGCCTTTTCGCCGAACCCTTGCAGTGCGACCAGCGCCTGGTCGCGCAGTTCGATCGCATAGGCCTTGGCCGCTTCCAGGCCCAGCAGCGCCGGGTAGGTCGGTTTGTCACGGGCGATATCGGCCCCTTGGCGTTTGCCCAGGGTGGCGGTATCGCTTTCCACGTCGAGAATGTCGTCCTGCACCTGGAAGGCCAGGCCGATCGCCTGTGCATAGGTCTGCAAGGCATCCAGTTGCGCCTGTTCGGCGCGGGCGCTGGCCAGGGCGCCGAGGCGCACGCTGGCTTCGATCAGCGCGCCGGTCTTGTGCCGGTGCATGAACTCCAGCGCCTGCTGGTCCAGCTTCAGGCCAACCGAGCCCAGGTCGATGGCTTGGCCACCGACCATGCCTGCCGGGCCGGCAGCCTTGGCCAGGGCCTGGACCATGGCCAGGCGAATGCTGTCAGCCTGCGGGCTCAGACGCGGGTCGAGCAAGGCGCTGAAGGCCAGACTCTGCAAACCGTCGCCGGCGAGGATCGCGCAGGCTTCATCGAAGGCTTTGTGGGTGGTCGGCTGGCCGCGGCGCAGGTCGTCGTCATCCATGGCCGGCAGGTCGTCATGCACCAGCGAGTACGCGTGGATCAGTTCCACCGCACAGGCTGCGCCGTTGGCCTGTTCGGCCGGGGCGCCCAAGGCTTCGCAGGCCGCATAGGCCAACAGCGGACGAACGCGTTTGCCACCGTTCATCACGCTGTAGCGCATGGCGGCGTAAAGGCGTTCGAGTTCTTTGGTCGGGGCGACGAACAACGGTTCGAGGGCGGCGTCGACCCGCGCCTGGCAGCTGGCCTGGTAGGTGCCGATCATGCTTCCGGCTCCGCGTCGAAGGGCTGAGCAGCCAGTTCGCCATCGCGTTCCAGCAGGATTTGCACCTTCTGTTCGGCCTGGGCCAGGGCACCCTGGCAATCGCGGGTCAGGGCGATGCCTTGCTCGAAGGCGGCCAGCGACTCTTCCAGCGACAACTCGCCGTTCTCCAGGCGCTCGACCAGTGCTTGCAGGTCTGCGAGGGATTGCTCGAAATCGAGGGAGGCTTTTTTGCGGGCCATGGCGACTGTCTCGGTGGCATTCAGAACGGCGCGACACTAGCAGAGCGGGGCGGGGGGAGCAAACTTCAGGGGCAACGCTGTTGGTTTCAAGGGCCCTTTCGCGGGCTTGCCCGCTCCCACAGGTACATCACAGTCTTCAAGACCTGTAGTGCACCTGTGGGAGCGGGCAAGCCCGCGAATGGCCCCAAGGTGGCCTGTCAGGCTGGCTCTGCTTCCAGCTCCAGCATGGCCTCACGGTACCGCGCCAGTTCCTCGATGGTCAGCACCGGCAGATTGTATTGCCGCGCATACACCGCCACTTGCTCGCCACGGGCCATCGTGCCATCGGGGTTCATCAGTTCGCACAGCACTGCCGCCGGGCGCAACCCGGCCAGGCGTGCCAGGTCCACCGAGCCTTCGGTGTGGCCACGGCGGGTCAGCACCCCGCCATTGCGGGCGCGCAGCGGGAATACATGCCCCGGGCTGACGATATGGCGCTGCTCCGCAGTAGAGCGCAATGCCGCGCCAATGGTGGTGATGCGGTCCTGGGCGGACACCCCGGTGGTAATGCCTTCCGCCGCCTCGATGGTGACGGTGAAGCCGGTGCCATGGCGGGCCTGGTTGTTCTGCACCATGGGTGCCAGTTGCAGTTCGTCGACGGTGGCCTCGTCCAGGCACAGGCAGACGATGCCGCTGCAATCGCGAATCATCATGGCCATGGTCTGCAGCGAGATGTTCTCGGCGGCGGCGATGATGTCCGCTTCGTCCTCGCGGTCGTCGTCGTCGAGCAGCAGCACAGGGCGCCCGGCCCGGAAGGCGGCGATGGCGGCGCTGACATTGGGGAATTGCGGGTGGTGCGTGGTGGACATGAAACGCTCCTCGTGAATGATCGATGAACGTCTCGGGGCGAACAAAATGCGCGCGCAGGGGCGCCCGGATGGCCCCTGCCTGACGCCTTCTTTCATCCGGACTATGACCGTCGGCTCTGGAGTCTCACCAGATCTGCTGACCCCCGACATGGCCGGGGCGCTCGCGGGCTCATCTTTCGATTTACCGCCGGTGGGGACTTTCACCCCGCCCTGAAGACCCGCCAAGCATACAGCACATTGCCACCTCGCTGGCAACCCACGGCTCTACGACCTTTGGCGGTATCATTCGGCTATGCATTCGAGGAACAACCCCATGGACATTCTCCAGGTCGCCGGCGGCAAGCCGGTCAAGTTGTGGACCGACGGCGTACCGGTGGAAGACGACGCCCGCAAGCAACTGCTCAACACGGCCAGGATGCCGTTCATCTTCAAGCACCTGGCAGTGATGCCGGACGTGCACCTGGGCAAGGGCTCGACCATCGGCAGTGTGATACCCACGGTTGGCGCGATCATCCCCGCCGCGGTGGGGGTGGATATCGGCTGCGGCATGATCGCCGCGCGCACGTCGCTGCACGCCCGCGACCTGCCGGACAACCTGCATGGCCTGCGCAATGCCATCGAGCACGCCGTGCCGCATGGCAAGACCTTCGGCAAACGTGACCAGGGCGCCTGGGCCGATGTGCCAGCCAAGGCGGACAAGGCCTGGGGGCAGCTGGCCGGGCGCTTCAAGGCCATCACCGACAAGTACCCGCGGCTGGAGAAGACCAATAACCGCCATCACCTGGGGACGCTGGGCGGCGGCAACCACTTCATCGAGGTGTGCCTGGATGAGGCCGACCGCGTCTGGTTCATGCTGCACAGCGGCTCCCGGGGCGTGGGCAATGCCATCGGCAACCTGTTCATCGAACTGGCCCAGGCCGACATGCGCCAGCACCTGGTCAACCTGCCGGACAAGGACCTGGCGTATTTCGAGGAAGGCAGCCGCCATTTCGCCGACTACGTCGAAGCGGTGGAGTGGGCGCAGGATTACGCCAGGCAGAACCGCGAACTGATGATGCTGGCGGTGGTCGGTGCGGCTCGCAAGGCGCTGGGCAAACCGTTCGAGGCCAGCCTGGAAGCGGTGAACTGCCACCATAACTATGTGCAGCGCGAGCAGCATTTTGGCCGAGAGGTGCTGGTGACGCGCAAGGGGGCGGTGTCGGCGCAGCAAGGGCAGTTAGGCATCATTCCCGGCTCGATGGGGGCCAAGAGCTTCATCGTGCGAGGGCTGGGCAACGAGGAGTCTTTCTGTTCCTGCAGCCATGGTGCCGGCCGGGTGATGAGCCGGACCAAGGCCAAGAGCCGCTTCACCGTGGAAGACCAGCGGCGGGCCACGGCGCATGTGGAATGCCGCAAGGACAAGGAGGTGATCGACGAGATCCCCATGGCCTACAAGGACATCGATGCGGTGATGCGCGCGCAGCAGGACTTGGTGGAGGTGGTGCACACCTTGCGGCAGGTGGTGTGTGTGAAGGGCTGACGGGTTTACCGAGATATCCCTTCATTCGAGCCGTGGTATGACTTCTGATAATCAGATTTTTCCCGTTGCGCGTAGGCCATTTCTGAAATAGCTTCCTAGCGCCCTTGAGCCATTGCGGTGGTGTTCCTGGCGGCCTAGTGTGGCCCTGTCGTTGCCAAATCAGCGACCGGGCCTGCAAGCCTGTCCAGAGCAAAATGCCGATCACCGATGCCAATGGCATGCCATTGCGCGCGCTTAATGGTGGCTGCGTACGGGAGGTTTTCGAACCTGCCGGATTTTGCTCTCTGCCGGTCTTGCAGACCCGTACGTGGCTGCCACCCATCACACTGCAAGTCATGAGTGGCAGCTCTAGCCAACCTAATAGAGAGTGTCACCAT
Organism: Pseudomonas sp. PVC-5-1; assembly: GCF_057444345.1. NCBI lineage: Bacteria > Pseudomonadati > Pseudomonadota > Gammaproteobacteria > Pseudomonadales > Pseudomonadaceae > Pseudomonas > Pseudomonas sp. PVC-5-1. The sequence goes on from NZ_CM172024.1 coordinate 587,803, forward strand.
GCTTAAGATTGTTCCTGATCCACCCCACGATATTCATTCCCTTGAAGACACCCTGATCCAGGCCACGGACTACGTGCTGTGCGCCACAACCGTGGTGCATCAGGCAATGTTGTTGCAGCCCAAGTCGCCAGCGTCGATTTTGATGATGACGTCGATGCATGAACTGGAGACGCTGCGGGCTTTGCTGGAGTCGGCATTGATTCAGGTGCAGATGCCCACTGGGCCCAGGACTTTGCACTAGGGCATAAGCAATGTGTTGCCTGTTCCGACCTCTTCGCGGGCACGCCCGCTCCCACAGGATCTTCACAGTACTCAAGACTTGCACAGTACCTGTGGGAGCGGGCGTGCCCGCGAAAGGGCCAGAGCAAGCAGTCGAGAAATTTCAGGGGGATTCAACAATGACCACAGAAGACACCCAGTTCACCGTCGGCAAAACCACCTTCTACCAGGGCGAACACGGCACCCATCCACTGTTCCGCATCGAGCCCGGCATCCCCTGCCGCGATGCCCGCGAGCAGTCCTCAGAGTTGATGGGCTATGTCCGCGAACTGACCATCACCGGCCTGATGGATGAGAAACCGATGATGATCTGGGCTGCGCACTACCTGAGTGCGATGGCCAAGGCGCTGATGGATGATGCTGAGTTGGGCATGAAGCAGTGAGTGCTTGCCTTCAGTTCGCATGAGGGCCGCAAGGTGTTCGCCTTGGCAATTTCAGCGCCTATGAGACCGAGCGCCGCCCGCGCGGCGCTCGGTCGTAACCTGCCTTCAGTCTTTATGCATGTGCTGCTTGCCATCGCGATGAGTATGGGCCTTTGAATGCCCCTCATCATGCTGGCTTGCGCCCGAGGCCTGCTCACCATGATGGCCAGGCACGTTGCCGCGGTGCTGGCCTTCATGGTTGTGCATTTCACTTTCGCCACCACCATGCTGGTGGCCGCCACTGGCCGCGACCATCGTTTTGTACTGCTGGGCGTTCAACTGGGGGAGCTGATCCAGGAAGGCGACGATGCCCCAGATGTATTCATCGCCCATGCTCTTGCCCCATGCCGGCATGCCGGAGGCCTTGATGCCGTGCTTGATGATCCAGAACGCCGCAGCGGGGTCGCCACCGATCCCGCTTTTGGTCAGGTTGGGGGGCGATGGATACAGAGCCTGGCTGAGCTCGGTCTTCTCGACGCCAGGGGCAAGGTGACAACCGATGCACATGGCGTTGTAGTTACCGGCGCCGGCACCAATCAGCGTTTCATCTTTCAGGTCCGGCACCTCGATGTCCCTGGCCCGTACTGCGATCGAGCGGTCCCGTGCCATGGCCAGAAAGGCATGCACGGCGGGGAAATGGGGATCATCGGCCCCGACGTTGACCAGGCCGGAGTACGCAGCACCCAGCACGGCCACGCTGGCCACCGCGCCTGCTGCAACAAGCGTTGTTATTGTTCTTTTCATGTCTGGTTCTCAAAACCACATGCGGATACCGGCCACGAAACGCGCTTCATCCACATCACCACCCTCGTCGCGGACGAAATCAGCGGTTTTGCCGTAGGAGCGGTTCCAGGTGACGCCGATGTAGGGGGCGAACTGGCGGACAATTTCATAGCGCAGGCGCAGCCCGACTTCGGTATTGGCCAGGCCGGAACCCACTCCGCGCCCAGGGTCGTTCTTGCCATAGAAATTGGCTTCAGCGGTCGGCTGCAGGATCAGGCGGTTGGTCAGCAGAATGTCGTAGTCGCCTTCCAGGCGCGCGGCAGTCTGGCCGTTCTCGCCAATGAACGCGGTGGCTTCGGCTTCGAAGTCGTAAAGCGCCATGCCCTGGATACCGAACGCCGCCCAGGTCTGGGGGGATTCAGGCTTGAAGTCCTGGCGCACCCCGGCAACCACATCCCACCATGGGCTGATCGAGCGGCCGTACAGCAGCTGCAATTCGGCATCCTCGGTGACACCGTTGGTGCGTTCACCTTCGGAGCGGATCCACAGCCGGTTGATATCGCCGCCTACCCAGCCAGAAGCATCCCAGGCCAGCGTGCTGCCTTCATCCGCATCCTGGTACTCGAGCTGATCCAGCAGGAAGAAGCTGTTGATAGCACTGTCGTGCATCTGATGCCCACCCAATGGGGGGAAGGCTGCCTGGCGGTCGGCATCGGTCAGCACCGGGATCGGGGTACGGCTGGTCGTCGGCGTATCCGTCGAGCCGTGGTTCATTTTCGAATGATCCATCGCTTCATGGTTCATGGCTCCATGATCCATGGCCCCATGATCCATGCCCGGCATGCTGCCATGATCCATCTTGCCGTGGTCCATCATCGAATGGTCCATTTCTTCAGCGGCGAAGCTGGGCGCAGCGCCCAGCACGCCGAGCGAAACGGTCAATGCCAGCAGCGATGGTCGTGCCAGGCTATTGAGCATCTTTCCCTGCCTCGGCTTTGTCGCTGCCATGGGATTCCATCATCTTGCCGTGGTCCATGCCTTGCATCGAGCCATGGTCCATACCCTTCATCGAACCGTGGTCCATGCCCTTCATGGCGCCATGATCCATGCCCTTCATCGAACCATGGTCCATGCCTTGGGCACCCTTGGCTTTTGCGGCATCGGCAGGCTGCTGATTGTTGTCGCCGGACCACGACGACGGGGCATAAACGGCAAACAGGCCGGCCATTGCAGCAGAGAGGAAAAACGCGCTTCGTTTCATTGGTTTGCTCATCTCGGATCTCCAGTTCATTCGTCCACACGGACTTCGCGGAACATGCCCATTTCCATGTGGAACAGCAGGTGACAGTGATAGGCCCAACGTCCTAAAGCATCTGCAGTGACGCGGTAGCTTCGTTTTGAGCCAGGCGGCATGTCGATCGTGTGTTTGCGCACCATGAAGTTGCCGTTCTCATCCTCCAGGTCGCTCCACATGCCATGCAGGTGGATGGGGTGGGTCATCATGGTGTCGTTGACCAGGGTGATGCGCAGGCGCTCGCCATACTTGAGGCGCAGTGGCTCGGCATCGGAAAACTTGATGCCGTCGAAGGACCAGGCGAACTTTTCCATGTGGCCGGTAAGGTGCAGCTCGATTGTGCGACCAGGCGCGCGGCCGTCCGGGTCCGGGAAGGTGCTGCGCAGGTCCGCATAGGTCAGCACACGGCGGCCGTTGTCACGCAGCCCGATGCCCGGATCGTCCAGTTTTGGTGTCGGGGTCATGGTCTGCATGTCGACCAGCGGGTTGTTGCTCTCGGAGTCTGGGTGGCTCTGCATGGGCGCGCTGGTATCAGCCATGTCGCCATGGTCCATGCCGGCCATGTTGTCGTGGTCCATGCCTGCCATGCTGCCGTGGTCCATGCCAGCCATGCCGCCATGATCCATGCCCATATCGCTCATGGAAATGGTCGGCCGTGGATCGACAGCGGGAACAGGGGCCTGCAAGCCCTCGCGAACCGCCAGGGTGCCCCTGGAATACCCGGTACGGTCCATGGATTGGGCGAAAATGGTGTAAGCCTGCTCGCTTTCGGGTTCGACGATGACATCGTAGGTTTCGGCAACGGCAATGCGGAACTCGTCGACCGAAACGGGCTTTACATGCTGCCCATCCGCCGCGACAACCGTCATCTTCAGGCCGGGAATTCGCACATCGAAATACGTCATGGCCGAGCCGTTGATGAAGCGCAGGCGGATTTTCTCGCCCGGCTTGAACACGCCCGTCCAGTTACCGTCGGGGGCCTGGCCGTTCATCAGGTAGGTGTAGGTGTAGCCGCTCACGTCAGCGAGATCGGTGGGGCTCATTTTCATCTCGGCCCACATCTTGCGGTCGGCTACTGCGGCGGACCAGCCCATTTCGCTCACATCGTTGACGAAATCGCCCACCGTGCGCTTGTGGTAGTTGTAGTAGTCGGACTGCTTCTTGAGCTTGGACAGCACCCGTGCAGGGTCTTCATCCGTCCAGTCGCTGAGCATGACCACGTAGTCCCGGTCATAGGTGAACGGCTCAGGTTCTTTCGCATCGATGACCAGGGCACCATACACCCCGACCTGCTCCTGGAAACCGGAGTGGCTGTGGTACCAGTAGGTGCCGTTCTGCTGGACCTTGAACTTGTACTCATACATGCCGTCGGGGGCGATGCCATGGAAGCTCAGGCCCGGCACGCCGTCCATGTTCGCCGGCAGGATGATGCCGTGCCAATGGATGGAGGTGTCCTGCTGCAAGCGGTTGCGCACACGCAGCGTGACGGTATCGCCTTCGCGCCAGCGCAGGATGGGCCCGGGTATGGAGCCGTTGATGGCCATCGCGGTGCGCGCAGCGCCGGTAATGTTGACCGGCAGCTCACCGATGTAGAGGTCGAAGTCGGTGCCGCTCAGCACACTCGGTTGGCCCGGGCTGGTCACGGCCCAGACCGGCGCGCGCCACATGCCAAGCCCGCCAAGCAGTCCGGTAGCGGCAAGGCCTTTGACGAAGGAGCGTCTGGTGGTTTTGCTTTGCATGCCGTTGCGTCCAGTCAGTCGAAAAGTTGCTGGTATTCAGGCGGTTGAACGCCCCAGCCGTGGGTCGAGAAGCCCCACAATCTTCCTTAACGCTAGCGGACCTGCGCTGTCAGCTGGCTGAGCTTCAGATTACTTTTCTGTCAGCTTGTGGTGGGTCAAATTCAGTAAGCGCGCCTCCCATCCTATGGGAGCGGGTTCACCCGCGAAGAATGCGACACGGTGTATGGCACCGGCTTTGCCGGTGTTCGCGGGTAAACCCGCTCCCACAGTGCCCTGCGAAATCTTTGGGTTATGTATTCTGTGGGAGCGGGCGTGCCCGCGAAGGGCTGCAAAGCAGCCCCATCAAGGGGCTCTTTGGCCTGGCCGCTACTCGATGCGCAGCGCCGCGACCGGATGCAAGCGAGCCGCCCGCACGGCCGGTGCCAGGCCGGCGAGAATACCGAGCAGCGCCGCCAGCAGCAGCGCCAGCAGCAGAAACAGCGGTTGCAGCGCCAAGGGCAGGCTCGGCATGGCCAGGTGCAGTAGCCCCAGCAGCAGGCCCATCAACAGCAGGCCAAGCAGGCCACCGGCCAGGGACAGCAGCGTCGCTTCAGCGAGAAACAACCCAAGTACCTGCCGCGGACTGGCGCCAATCGCCCGCAACAGGCCGATTTCTGCCGTGCGCTCGCCCACAGTGGTCGTCATGATGGTGAGAATGCCGACGGCGCCGACCAACAGCGAAATGCCCCCCAAGGCACCAATGGCCAGGCTCAGGGTGCCGAGAACGCGGTTGAAGCTGCGCAGCATGTCGTCCTGGGTGGTCAGGCTGAAGTCCTCCGCACCGTGTCGTTCGCCGAGCACCTCGCGAATCTGCCGGCTCAACGCCCGTGAAGTGGTACCGGCGCCAAACACCACATGGGCTTTGACCACCCCGGTGCGGTTGAACAGGCTTTCCGCCCAGTCCACTGGGATGTAGGCGATATCGTCGAGGTTGAAACCGAGCAACTGGCCTTTCTCCGCCATCACGCCGATCACCCGGAAACGTACGCCGCCGACGCGGATCAGCTCACCCAGCGGGTTGCGCGCCCCGAACAGCTCGGTACGCAGCTGATGGCCGAGCACCACATAGGGCGGCGAACGGCCGTCACGGGCCGGGGGCAGGAACTCGCCCAGGCTCAGTTGCATGCGCCAGGCCTGCGCCATCTGATGGCCGCCACCGAGAATGTCGCTGCGTCGGCTCAGTTGACCGAACTGGATATTCCCGCTGCCCTGAATGATCGGCACCGCCGCCTCGACATGCGGCAAGCGCCGCAGGGCGTCGGTGTCACTGATGGTCAGTGGCCGCACGCTGCCAAGCAGGCCGCCGAGGCCGCTGGTCTGGGTCTTGCCCGGGCGCACGGTGATGATCCGCGTACCAAACTGCGAGAAGTTCTCCAGCACGTAGCCGCGCACGCCTTCGCCTATGGCCGTGAGCAGCGCCACGGCGGCTATGCCGATCGCTACCCCGAGCAGGGTCAGCAGGCTGCGCAGCGGGCGGCAGGTCAGCGCCGAGCTGGTCAGCCGGAAACCATCTTGCCAGCGCATCAGTGCGCCCCCGGCGGGCGTAGCGCCGCCACCGGCTCCAGCGCCGAGGCCCGAGCGGCAGGCAGCCAGGCGAAAAGCAGCGCCGTGCCGAGTGCCAGCAGCACGGCGCCAACCCGCGCCCACCAGGGGGCATAGAGCGGCAGATCGAACGCCAGGCGCCCCAGCCAGAGCAAGGTTTCGGCCAGCAGCAGCCCTGCCAGTGCCCCTGTCAGGGCCAACAGCGCCGCCTCGCCGAGGAACAGCAGGCGCAGCTGCGCCGCCGTCACGCCTATGGCTTTGAGCAGGCCGATCTCGGCGCTGCGCTGGCTCACTGCAATCCAGGTCACGTTCATGATCAGGATGCCTGCCACCAGCAGGCTGATCGCGGCAATGCCAGCCACCGCCAGGGTCAGCACCGCGAGTATCTGGTCGAAGGCGCTGAGCAGGCTGTCCTGGCTGACCAGGGTGACGTCCTCCTCACCCTCGTGGCGCTCCTTGAGCGTGGCGAGTATCAGCTGCTTGCTACGGTCGAGAAAGCTCGGACCATGCACCTCGACAAACACCCGCGACAACCCCTCGCTATTGAACAAGGCCTGGGCGCTGGCCACCGGGATGATCAACATCTCGGCGAAATCCATCCCCAGCGATTCGCCCCGCTCGCCGAGAATGCCAACCACCCGGAAGCGCCGGTCGCCAGCGCGCAACCATTCACCCAGGGCCGGGCGAGCCCCGAACAGCTCGCGCCGGAGTTTGCCGCCGATCACGCAGACGGCTTCGGCCTGCTCAGGGTCCAGCGTCGGCAGGGGTTGGCCCTGGACGACCGTCAGTTGGCGAATGGCGAAGAAGTCCCGGGTGGTGCCCAGCGTCAGCACCTCACGATTGCGGTTGCCGACTATCACCTCCATCTGCCCGGCCTGCTGCGGCGCGACCCGGCGGATGCCCGGCAACCGGGTGATGGCCTGGACATCCTGCAAGGTCAACTCGTGTGGCGTCAGGCCGGTGAGCGGCGGCATTCGCCCGGTGGTTTCCTTGCGCCCCGGGAAAACGATGAGGATGTCGCGCCCGAGCAGCGAGAATTCGTTCAGGACGAAGGCCCGCGCCCCCGCGCCAAGACCGGTGAGCAGATTGACCGCGACCACCCCGATAGCGATGGCCAGCAGTAGCATCAGGCTGCGTGAGCGATGCCCGCGCAAGGCACCTAGCCAGAAGCCCAGGGCATCGGCAGCGCGCATCAGGCCAGCGCCCACTGCGGCGCAATACTGTGGATCCGCCCGTCACGCATGTGCAGCTGGCGCTGTGCACGGGCGCCCAGGTTGGCATCGTGGGTCACCACTATCAGGGTCAGGCCCTCGCCGTTGAGCTCCTCCAGCAGGCTGAAGACCTCGGCGCCGGCTTGGCTATCGAGATTGCCGGTGGGTTCGTCGGCCAACAGCAGCGCCGGTTGCATGACCATCGCCCGGGCGATCGCCACGCGCTGGCGCTGGCCACCGGACAGCTCGGCCGGGCGGTGGGCAATGCGCTCGCCCAGCCCCAGTCGTGCCACCAATTGGCTGCTGCGCTTGCGCCGTTGTGCCGCACCAATGCCGGCGAGGACCATCGGCAGCTCGATGTTTTCCAGCACCGTCAGCCGTGCGATCAGGTGGTAGGACTGGAACACGAAACCTATCAACCGGCTGCGCAACTGGGCGCGGCGCGCCTCGCTCAGCGCCGCCGTGGCCTCGCCCTGCAGCCAGTATTCGCCGGCGCTCGGCGCATCGAGCAGGCCGAGGATGTTCAGCAAGGTCGACTTGCCCGAGCCCGACGGGCCCATCACCGCCATGTAGTCACCGGCGGCGATGTCCAGGTCCAGGCCATCCAGCCCCATCACCTGCTGTTCGCCCAACTGGAAGCTGCGGCTACCGCCGCGCAGGCGGATCATTTCTCGGTCTCCGCGGCATCCACCGGGATCACCGCCACGGTATCCTTGAGCCCTTCCTGCTCGTGGCTGGCGACTATGCGTGCGTCCTCGTCCAGCCCTGCAAGCACCTCGGTCCAGCGCCAGTTGCTCAGCCCGGTTTGCACCTGCACCTCGCGCAACACCCGGGCGCTCGGGTCATATCGCAGCACACGCTGCCCCTCCAGCAGGGTCTCGGTGGGGATGCGCAAGGCACCCGCGTGCTGCTCCAGGAGGATCTCGACATCGGCGCTATAGCCGGTGAGCAGGGCCAGGTCTGCCGGCGGCTGGTCGAAGCGCACCTCGACATCGACGGTGCGCGCCTGCTTCTCCAGTTCGCGCACATAGGGCGCGATGCGGCTGACGCGGCCGGTGAAATGCTGACCACGGAAGGCATCCAGGCTGATCCGTACGGCGGTTCCTGGGTGAACCCGGGCAGCGTCCACCTCATCGATCGGTGCTTCTACAAACAGGCAGCTGTCGTCGATCAGGTCGACTGCCGGCGGCGTGGGAATACCTGGCGGGGAAGGGGTGACGAACTCGCCGAGTTCGCCGTTGATTTCTGCGACGATGCCGGCGAATGGTGCACGCAGAGTTGTCTGTTCCAGCAGTGAACGCTGCAACTGCAGGCTGGCGTCGGCCTCGCGGATCAGCACGGCACTGGCACTGCACATCAACTTCGCCAGGTTGGCCTTGGTCGTGGCCTGATCGAGGCGGTCGGCGGCAATCAACTTGCGGTCGGCCAACTGGCCGAGGCGATCAAGGTCGCGCCGGTCCAGCAGAGCTTGCTGGCAGCGCTGTTCGCGGCTGTTGCGCTGGGCCTCCAGCCGCGCCTCGGCCTCCTGCAGCCTTGCCTGTTGCTCGTCCTGCCGAAGCCGCATGAGCACCTGACCCGGCTGGACCCGCTGGCCCTCGCTGACCAGCAACTCGGCAACCTGGCCGCCGACATTGAAGGACAGGTGCGAGCGTCGACAGGACTTCAGCGTACCCGCGCGCGTGTTGGCCACCACCGTCTCAACCGGCCCCCGCTCAACTTCCAGCAGCCTGACCTGCACTGGCTGCGGTCGACTCAACCAGCCGCCCAACACCACGAGACAAGCCAGGATCGACGAGCCAATCAATAATTTGCGCATGGACTACACCTCCTCCCATATGGCTTGAGCCTAGATCAGGAGGGTGAAAGCTCCACGCGAAACGCCATTTATCCGACGATTTTCGGATGAGTGTTAGCATGGTGTCAGATAAATGGCGAATGAGATTTTTTTCGCTCACGCAACGGCCATTCCCCGGCCATGGGAAGGCTGCAGAAAGTCTCAGAGGATGAGAATGGCGGGCATTAAAAAGCCGGCTTGTGGCCGGCTTCTCGGGGACGCTTCCGACTAATTTATGGTAAGCCGCAATCGCCTTAACAGTGTGGCCATCAAGGGCCTGAAAGAGATGGCAGATGCCCGTGTGGGATATCGCCGAGCCCTCTGGACCGCGGCTTGCGCCGGTCGGGGCTGAATGTGGGGCGTAGCATACAAGGGCGCGCGCAGGATGCCCAGCAAAAAATGGCACAGGTTTGTTTCAGTCAGGCCGTTGCTGGCGAAAATGCGACCAGTGGAACACCCAGCCCAGGATCTTCAGCCCTTGTGTCTGGCGCTGGGCGGCGGTGTAGCGTTCGACCGCATAGTTGCGCCGATCATGGCTGTGCAGGTACAGCGTGCCGTGCTGGCCGAGGCTGAGGTTGTTAACCCTGAGCACGCCGTTGTGCAGCAGGGCATAGGTTTCGCCCTCGACCACCTGGGTCATGCCCAGGTCGATGGCCAGGGTAGCTTGCAGCGGAATCAGCGGGGTCATGTTGCTGGCGGGCATGGCCAGGCAGATGGCGTCGTCGGCATGCACTCCCAACCCTTTCAGGGCTTTTGCGGGCAGGCACAGGTGTTTGCCGGCCACGGGCGACAGCAGGCCGTTGTGCAGCTCGTAAAAGGGCACCTTCAATGTACGGCCGCCTTGCGCCGATAGCGGCGTGGGCGGGTTGGCGGGCGCCGGCCCCGGTGGGCAGGTGCGCAGGATCGGGTTGTGGTGTTTGGGGCCTTCGCCCGTGCGCAACCAGCGACGATGCACGCAGAACAGGTCCGCCATTTCGTCCAGCCGGGCCAGGGGCACGCCGCGCTTGAGCCAGTTGTTGACGTGCTGGGGCGTGACGCTGCGCTGGGCGGCGAAATCGGAAGGGGTCAGGCCACATTCGTGGAGGAGGGCTTTGAGTCTGTCACCGGATGTGTTCATGGCGGCGAGTGTAGCGGCGGGGTGCCAGCAAGGATATGAACCGGATGTTGATGGGGCTTGTGTGAAAAGCGCCTGTTTGTAGGGCGTTGGAGTAGGACTGCGTAGGATTTTTTACTCTCCCAAGCAAGTGCGCGGTTCCTGTGGGAGCGGGCGTGCCCGCGAAGAGGCCAACGCGGTGGCTGGCACCGGCTGCGCCGGTGTTCGCGGGCACGCCCGCTCCCACAGGGATCGCGCCAGCATTTAGAATTTGAGCAAGGCAGTTGCTCCCACAAAAGTGCTGCGCAGGAAGGTCATCCAGTGTCAGGGCGACCAGCCATCCATCAGGCATAAAAAAACCCCGCCGAGGCGGGGTTCTTCATGCAACCGGCATCAGCCCTTGTAGGCAGCAACCGATTTGGTGATCGCGGCGCGGGCGGCGTCAGCGCCTTCCCAGCCTTCGATCTTGACCCACTTGCCCTTCTCGAGATCTTTGTAGTTGGCAAAGAAGTGCTCGATCTGCTGGATCAGCAGGGCTGGCAGGTCGGTGTATTCCTTCACGTCGACATACAGTTGCGACAGCTTGTCGTGAGGAACAGCGATGACCTTGGCGTCGCCGCCGCCGTCGTCGGTCATGTTCAGCACGCCGACCGGACGGGCGCGGATAACCGAACCTGGGGCTACCGGGTAAGGGGTAACGACCAGCACGTCCAGCGGATCACCGTCATCGGCCAGAGTGTTCGGGATGAAGCCGTAGTTGGCTGGGTAGAACATCGGGGTAGCCATGAAACGGTCGACGAACAGGGTATCGCTGTCCTTGTCGATCTCGTATTTGATCGGCGCGTGGTTGGCCGGGATCTCGATGGCGACGTAGATGTCGTTCGGCAGGTCTTTGCCCGCCGGAATCTTGCTGTAGCTCATTGGGCAGTGCCCCCGTGTTTGACCAAAAAAGTGGCGGCGATTATAGGCACATTCTGCATGGGCATGCCACGCCTGGCCTGATGTGCGGCCCCGTCAGGCGTGGCTTTCGCGGTATTCCGGGTGTTCGGCCTGCAGCCGGCACAGGCGCGCCAGCGGGTCTTGGCGGTAGAACAGCGACAACTGGCGGTAGACCTGTGGATAAGCCTGTTGCAGCAGGTCGGGAGCACTAAAGAAGTACTCGCTGGTTACGGCAAAGAATTCTGCGGGGTTCTCTGCGGCATATGGATCGATGGCGGTTTCGGCGTCGGGGTTGGCGTCCAGCTGGCGGTTGAGGTCGTCATAGGCCTGTTGCATGGCGGTTGCCCATTCATCCACGGGCATGCCGCTGTGCAGCGGCGGCAGGCCATTGGCATCACCATTGAGCATGTCGAGCTTGTGCGCCAGTTCATGGATAACCAGGTTGTAGGCCTCCCAGCCACCACTGGCCAGCACGCCGCTCCAGGCGAGGATGATCGGGCCCTGCTGCCAGGCTTCGCCGCTGTGCTCACCGTCCCACACGTGCTCCACGCCACTGGCATCGCGGTGGCGCTGGGGGCTCTTGAAATCGTCGGGGTAGAGGATGATTTCGTGGAAACCCTGGTACCAGTTCAGCTCGCCCAGGTGCAGCAGCGGCAACTGCGCCTGGGCCGCCAGCAACAGGCGCTGCTCGTCATCCGGCTCGACGCCGGGCAGGCAGGTGAGGTGCTTGTCGAGCAGGAACAGGATGCAGGCTTCACGCAGCCAGCGATCCTCTTCGTCAGTGATGCCGTCCAGCATTGGCAGGCGCTCGCGCACGGCCTGCCATTGCTGGGGGGTGATGGGATAGCGCGCCAGGGTGCGCTTGCGCCGCCAGGCGCTGAACGACCACATCGGCAAGTTTCAGTGCGCTTTGGCCGTGCGGCCCAGACGGCCACGCAGCAGGCCGAGGATCATCGGTACCAGCGACAGGATGATGATGCCCACCACCATCAGCGACAGGTGCTGTTTGATGAATGGCACGTTGCCGAAGAAGTAGCCCAGGGTCACCAGGCCGCCGACCCACAGTAGCGAACCGGCGACGCTGAAACCGAGGAAGCGCGGGTAGTGCATGTGGGCGATGCCGGCGACGAACGGCGCAAAGGTGCGCAGGATGGGCAGGAAGCGCGCCATGGTCACGGTCTTGCCGCCGTGGCGTTCATAGAAGTCGTGGGTACGCTGCAGGTAGTCGCGACGGAAGATCTTCGAGTTGGGGTTGTTGAACAACCGCTCGCCCGTCGTGCGGCCGATCACATAGTTGGTGCTGTCGCCGAGGATCGCGGCGGCCATCAGCAGGCCGGCCAGCAGCAACGGGTCCATGCCGCCACCGGCGGCCACGGCGCCGGCAATGAACAGCAGCGAATCGCCAGGCAGGAAGGGCATGACCACCAGCCCGGTTTCACAGAAGATCACGGTGAAGAGGATGGCGTAGATCCAGGGACCGTAGTTGGTGACCAGCAGATCGAGGTAGGCATCGAGATGCAGGATAAGGTCCAGCGGGTTGAAATCCATGTACAGCACCTGTGTTCTTGGGCGTAGGCTCGGTTACCTGCGGATGGGTAAATTTTCACACACGACAGGTGGGCCATTATACGGCTAAGTCAGGATCATGCCCGGGGAGTTTGTAGCGGGGGGTTACGGCAGGGGGGTATTCCTGTACCGGCCCTTTCGCGGGCATGCCCGCTCCCACAGGGATATCACTGCTTCCTAAGGCTGTGCTGTACCTGTGGGAGCGGGCGAGCCCGCGAAAGGGCCGGTGCAGGTCAATCCTGGCTGATCGGCAGGATATAGCTCTTGAACTCGTTATCCTCACGAAACCCGATGGATTCGTAAGTCTTGTGCGCTACCTCATTGTCCGCGCTGGTCGACACCCGCATGCGCACGGCGTTGGTTTCCTTGGCCATTTTCTTCGCCTCGCGCATCAGGTGGTCGGCCACCAGCATGCGCCGCGAGTCCTCGGCCACGTAGATATCGTTGAGAATCCATACCCGCTTCAGCGACAGCGACGAGTAGCTCGGGTACAGCTGGCAGAAGCCCAGCAGCTTGCCGTCATCATCATCGGGTAGCGCCAGGTAGATCACCGACTCATCCCGCTTCAGGCGCTTTTCCAGGAAGCTGCGCGAACTGTCGGGGTAGGGTAGCTGCCCATAGAACTCGCGGTATTTGACGAACATCGGCGTAAGCAGATCGAGGTGTTCCAGGGTTGCCTTGATGATGCGCATGTGCGGCCCTCAGAGTCCATTAGGGGAAACAGCGGATTGCCAGCAGCTTTCAAAGGCATGCTGCCCAATGCTTGGCGCAAGTGCAATCCGCCTTCCGTGACATGTTTTTTATCCTTTGCCGAGCAGGAAGTTACCTTTCTGGCCGGTGCTGTTTTCGCTCTCCAGGCTATGGACCTCGGCCTCGTCCTTCAGATTCACCCCGGAAAGCTGGCGCCGGCAGGCTTCGCGCATCAAGTACAGCAAGCGGTGCGCCGCCATGCCATAACTCAGGCCCTCCAGGCGGATGTTGGAAATGCAGTTGCGGTAGGCATCGGTCAGGCCGACCTTTGGCGCATAGGTGAAGTACAGGCCAAGGCTGTCGGGCGAGCTGAGCCCCGGGCGTTCGCCGATCAGCATCACGGTCATCCGTGCGCCCAGCAGTTCACCGACCTCGTCGGCCACTGCCACGCGGCCCTGCTGCACCAGCACCACCGGGGCGCTGGTCCAGCCGTCGGCGGCGGCCTGTTCCTCGAAGCGCGCCAGGAACGGCAGGGTGTGGCGGTGCACGGCCAGCGCCGATAGGCCGTCAGCGACGACGATGGCCAGGTCGACCCCGCCGGGGTTGGCCTGGGCATGCTGGCGCAGCACGGCAACCGAATCTTCGCTCAGCCGTCGCCCCAGGTCCGGGCGTTGCAGGTACTGGTTGCGGTCGCTGGCGGCGCTGTGCAGCACCAGGCTTTCGCGCCCGCGGTCACTCAGCTGGGTAGCCAGGCCGGCATGGTCGAAGGCCAGATGCACGGCATCGCGTGCCTGGGCGTGGGCAAACTGGAAGTCCAGCTGCGCACCGGTCGGCAGGCTGGTGCCGGTGCGGCCCAGGGCTATGCGCGCCGGGGTCAGGTTGCGCAGGGCCAGCCAAGGGTTGTCGGGGGTAGGCGTGCGGTGGTCCATGGTCATCCCTATGCAAGCTGTGCCAAGGCCTGGCGGAAGGCCGGCGGCAGGTTGTCACCAAAGCGCACCCGGCCATCGGCCTGGGTGAAGATGCCGGTGCGGGCCAGCCATGCCTCGAATTCCGGCCCGGGCTTCAGGCCCAGGGTCTGGCGTGCATACAGCGCGTCGTGGAACGAGGTGGTCTGGTAGTTGAGCATGATGTCGTCGGAGCCTGGGATGCCCATGATGAAGTTGATCCCGGCCACGCCCAGCAGGGTCAACAAGGTGTCCATGTCGTCCTGGTCGGCTTCGGCGTGGTTGGTGTAGCAAATGTCGCAACCCATCGGCACTCCCAGCAGCTTGCCGCAGAAGTGGTCTTCGAGGCCGGCGCGGATGATCTGCTTGCCGTTGTACAGGTATTCGGGGCCGATGAAACCGACCACCGTGTTGACCAGGAACGGCTTGAAGTGGCGGGCCACGGCATAGGCGCGGGTTTCACAGGTCTGCTGGTCGACGCTGTGGTGGGCGTTGGCCGACAGCGCGCTGCCCTGGCCGGTTTCGAAGTACATCAGGTTCTGCCCGAGGGTGCCGCGTTTCAGCGAAAGGCCTGCTTCGTAGCCTTCCTGCAGCACGTTCAGGTTGATGCCGAACCCGGCGTTGGCCGCTTCGGTGCCGGCGATGGACTGGAATACCAGGTCCAGTGGCACGCCACGGTTGATCGCCTCGATCGAGGTGGTGACGTGGGTCAGCACGCAGGCCTGGGTGGGGATGTCGTAGCGCTGGATGATGGCGTCGAGCATCTCCAGCAGGGCGCAGATCGAGGCGATGCTGTCTGTGGCCGGGTTGATGCCGATCATGGCGTCGCCGTTGCCGTACAGCAGGCCGTCGAGAATGCTGGCGGCGATGCCGGCTGGCTCGTCGGTCGGGTGGTTGGGCTGCAGCCGGGTCGACAGGCGCCCGCGCAGGCCCATGGTGCCACGGAACCGGGTGACCACGCGGATCTTCTGTGCCACCAGCACCAGGTCCTGCACGCGCATGATCTTCGACACCGCTGCAGCCATTTCTGGCGTCAGCCCGGGTGCCAGGCTGCGCAGGCTGTCCTCGTTGGCCTCTTCGCTCAGCAGCCAGTCGCGCAGGCCACCCACGGTCAGGTGGCTGACCGGGGCGAAGGCCTGGGCGTCGTGAGTGTCGATGATCAGGCGCGTGACTTCATCATCTTCGTAAGGGATCAGCGCTTCGTTGAGGAAATGCGTCAGCGGGATATTGGCCAGGGCCATCTGCGCGGCGACCCGTTCGCCATCATTGCTGGCCGCGACGCCCGCCAGGTAGTCCCCCGAGCGGGCGGGGCTGGCCTTGGCCATCACTTCCTTGAGGCTGTCGAAGCGGTAGACCAGGTGGCCGACCGTGTGTACGAAACTTGCCATACAGACTCTCCAGAGCCGCGGGTTGCCCCGCGGCGGGTGGCGGCGATCAGTGCAAGGCCTTTTCGGCCTTCTGGATCGCGGCGAATTCCTCTTCCGGTGTACCCGCGACCAGGTGGTGGCGGCTGTAGAAAGCAAAGTAGGCAATTAATACCGCATAGATCACTGCGGCGCCAATCACCACCCGTGGGTCTACCAGGAAACCGGCGACCACAGCGATGCAGGCCAGTACCAGTGCCAGGCCCGAGGTGAAGATGCCACCAGGGGTGCGGTATGGGCGCTCCATCTTCGGCCGACGGATGCGCAGGGTGATGTGCGCGGCCATCATCAGCACGTACGACAGGGTAGCGCCGAACACCGCCACCAGGATCAGCAGGTCACCTTGGCCAGTCAGCGACAGGGCAAAGCCAATGATCCCGGGGATGATCAAGGCCAGTACCGGGGCCTTGCTCTTGTTGGTTTCCGACAGCTTGCGCGGCAGGTAACCGGCGCGGGACAGGGCGAAGATCTGCCGGGAGTAGGCGTAGATGATCGAGAAGAAGCTGGCGATCAGCCCGGCCAGGCCGACCAGGTTGACGAAGCCGCCCATCCAGGTGCTACCGCCGTAGGCTTTGGACAATGCTTCCACCAGCGGGTTGCCGGACGCTTTCAGTGCTTCGGAGCCTGCGCCGCCAGGGCCGACCACCAGGATCAGCAGGGCGAAGGCCAGCAACACCAGCATGGCGCCGATCAGGCCGCGTGGCAGGTCACGCTTGGGGTTCTTGGTTTCTTCGGCAGCCAGCGGCACGCCCTCTACGGCAAGGAAGAACCAGATGGCATAGGGGATGGCCGCCCACACGCCAACATAACCGAACGGCAGGAAGCTGCTGGCGCCCACAGCGTCCGTTTTGGCGATGTCGAACAGGTTGGCTGCATCAAAATGGGGCACCATGCTCACCAGGAACACGGCCAGAGCGATGGCTGCGATGGCGGTGATGATGAACATCAGCTTCAACGCCTCACCCACGCCAAAGATGTGGATGCCGATGAACACGATGTAGAACGCCAGGTAGATCATCCAGCCGCCGATGCCGAACAGTGACTGGCAGTAGGCGCCGATGAACACCGCGATGGCGGCGGGGGCGATAGCGTACTCGATGAGGATCGCCGTGCCGGTGAGGAAGCCGCCCCAGGGGCCGAAGGCGCTGCGGGCAAAGCCGTAGCCGCCGCCTGCGGTGGGGATCATCGACGACAGCTCGGCCAGCGAGAAGCACATGCACAGGTACATGGTGGCCATCAGCAGGGTGGCGAGGAACATGCCGCCCCAGCCGCCCTGGGCCAGGCCGAAGTTCCAGCCGGCATAGTCGCCGGAGATGACGTAGGCCACGCCCAGGCCGACCAGCAGGACCCAGCCGGCGGCGCCTTTTTTCAGTTCACGTTGCTGGAAATAGTCCGAGCCGACTTTTTCGAAGTCGACGGAAGAGCCTGCCGGCGAGCCGGCGGAATGATCGCTTGGCATAGATTCACCTGTTGTTTTTCTTGGTGGCCGGACGGGTTCCGGGCCGATGGTGATGGGTACTGCAGGAAGCGAGCCAGAGCGGTTGGTGCTCTGGATATTGTGTTTGCAGGTCCGGCCTCATCGCCGGCAAGCCGGCTCCCACAGGTACTGCACAGGTCTGGAATCCCCTGCGATCCCTGTGGGAGCTGGCTTGCCGGCGATGGGCTGCAAAGCAGCCCCGAGGCCATCCCAGGTTTAGAAGAAGCCCAACGGATTGATGTCGTAGCTCACCAGCAGGTTCTTGGTCTGCTGATAGTGGTCGAGCATCATTTTGTGCGTCTCACGCCCGACCCCCGACTTCTTGTAGCCACCGAACGCGGCATGCGCCGGGTACAGGTGGTAGCAGTTGGTCCACACGCGGCCAGCCTTGATCCCACGGCCCATGCGGTAGGCACGGTTGATGTCGCGGGTCCACACGCCGGCACCCAGGCCGAACTCGGTGTCGTTGGCGATTGCCAGGGCTTCGGCTTCGTCCTTGAAGGTGGTGACGCTGACCACCGGGCCGAAGATTTCTTCCTGGAACACGCGCATCTTGTTGTTGCCCTTGAGCAGGGTCGGCTGGATGTAGTAACCGGTGGCCAGCGAGCCCTCCAGTTTTTCGACCTTGCCGCCGGTCAGCAACTCGGCGCCTTCCTTCTGGGCGATGTCGAGGTACGACAGGATCTTCTCGAACTGCTGTTGCGAGGCCTGGGCGCCGACCATGGTGTCGGTGTCCAGCGGGTCGCCGCGCTTGATCTGCAGCACCTTCTTCATCACCACTTCCATGAACTGCGGGTAGATCGACTCCTGCACCAGTGCCCGTGACGGGCAGGTGCATACCTCGCCCTGGTTGAAGAACGCCAGCACCATGCCTTCGGCCGCCTTCTCGATGAAGCTTGGCTCGGCTTGCATGATGTCTTCGAAATACACGTTCGGCGACTTGCCGCCCAGTTCGACGGTGGACGGGATGATGTTCTCGGCGGCGCATTTCATGATGTGCGAGCCAACCGGGGTCGAGCCGGTGAAGGCGATCTTGGCGATGCGCTTGCTGGTGGCCAGTGCTTCACCGGCTTCGCGGCCATAGCCTTGCACCACGTTGAGCACACCAGGTGGCAGCAGGTCACCGATCACTTCCAGCAGCACGGTGATGCCCAGCGGGGTCTGTTCGGCTGGCTTGAGCACCACGCAGTTGCCGGCGGCCAGTGCCGGGGCGAGCTTCCAGGCGGCCATCAGGATCGGGAAGTTCCACGGGATGATCTGCCCGACCACGCCCAGTGGCTCATGGATGTGGTAGGCCACGGTGCCTTCGTTGATTTCCGCGGCGCCGCCTTCCTGGGCGCGGATGCAGCCAGCGAAGTAGCGGAAGTGGTCGACCGCCAGCGGAATGTCGGCATTGAGGGTTTCGCGGATCGGCTTGCCGTTGTCCCAGGTTTCGGTAATGGCCAGCAGTTCGAGGTTCTGCTCGATACGGTCGGCGATCTTCAGCAGAACGTTGGAGCGGTCCTGCACTGAAGTGCGGCCCCAGGCGTCGGCCGCAGCGTGGGCTGCATCCAGGGCTTTATCGATGTCTTCGGCAGTGGAGCGAGGGAATTCAGCGATCAGCTTGCCATTCACCGGGGAGGTATTTTCGAAGTACTGCCCCTTTACCGGAGGAACGAACTCACCACCGATGTAGTTGCCGTAGCGGCTCTTGAAGGAAACCTTCGCGCCTTCGGTACCGGGATGTGCGTAACGCATGGTGTGTCTCCTGGCTATTGTGTTTGTTAGGGAGTTGGAAAGCGTAGAGCAAAGGTTGGGCCAGCGTTTCGAGCGCCAGGAAAATCAATGACTTGGCTCGGTTCTTTGGGCCTGGCCCACGATCTCTGTGCCAGCGCCGGTACGCGCGGGGGTGACACTTTGTGCCATTTGCGACACGTAACCGGAGGGTGCATTGCAAAGCCTTCCCGGGTGGAGGATGCTGGCGGGACTCTCTATCTGCGGAGAACTACAACAATGCAGAGCAATCATTTCAGTCGCCATGCCCAGCAAGTCCATACCGTCGCCCATGGTGGGGCCGGAGAGGGTGGCAGTGACCCGTCCATCGCCCGCTCCTGGCTGCGCTGCCTGGAGGACTACCACCTCGACCCGTCGGTGATCGAGGCTCCGGTGGTGCTCGAGCATGGGCGCCTGCTGGAAAGCCGCGAGCGCCTGCGCCAGGTGCTGCAGATTGCCGACCATGAAATGAACAGCCTGCACCAGCAGCTTTCCGGGGCCGGCCATGCGGTGCTGCTGACCGATGCCCGTGGGGTGATCCTCAATTGCGTCAGCGCGCCGACCGAGCGGCGCAGCTTCGAGCGTGCCGGGCTGTGGCTGGGCGCTGACTGGAGCGAGGCGCGCGAGGGCACCAACGGCATCGGCACCTGCCTGGTCGAGCGCCAGGCGCTGACCATCCACCAGAACGAGCACTTCCGTGGCCGCCACACCGGCCTGACCTGCTCGGCCAGCCCGGTGTTCGACCCGCATGGCGAGTTGCTTGCAGTGCTGGATGTGTCTTCGGCGCGGCCCGACGTTTCCCGGCAGAGCCAGTTCCACACCATGGCTTTGGTCAACCTGTCGGCGAAGATGATCGAAAGCTGCTACTTCCTGCGCCATTTCGAACAGCAATGGCTGCTGCGTTTTCACCTGCAGGCCGAGTCGGTCGGCCTGTTCAGCGAAGGCCTGCTGGCGTTCGACGGTGACGGGCGCATCTGCGCCGCCAACCAGAGTGCGCTGAACCTGCTGGGCACGGTGCGTGGTGGCGTGCTGGGCAAACCGCTGGAACGCTTTTTCGCTTGCAGCCACGACGAACTGTTCAGCCGCGCCACGCCCAGCGGCAGCACGGCCTGGCCGCTGCATACCCTGGACGGGCGCCAGGTGTTCGCCAGCCTGCGTGGCCAGGCGCGCGCACCGGTGTGGTCGGTACCAGCCGCCCAGCCGCGGCCCACGCGGGAAGTGGAGCCGCTTATCTGCCTGCTCGACCCCGCCTTGCAAAACGACTTCCGCCGCAGCGTGCGGGTGTTCGAGCGCGATGTGCCGCTGTTGCTGCGCGGCGAGACCGGCTGTGGCAAGGAGGCTTTTGCCCAGGCCGTGCACCAGGCCAGCGAGCGGCGCGGCAAGCCGTTCGTCGCCATCAACTGCGCCTCGATCCCGGAAAGCCTGATCGAGAGCGAACTGTTCGGCTATCGCGGCGGCAGCTTTACCGGTGCACGCAAGGAAGGCATGCGCGGCAAGCTGCTGCAGGCCGATGGCGGCACCTTGCTGCTGGACGAGATTGGCGACATGCCACTGGCCCTGCAAACCCGCCTGCTGCGCGTGCTGGAGGAGCGCCAGGTGGTGCCGATCGGTGGCGAGCCGCAGGCGGTCGACGTGCGCATTGTCAGCGCTACTCACCGTGACCTGCTGGAACGGGTGGAGCAGGGCAGTTTCCGCGAGGACCTGTATTACCGGCTGAATGGCCTGGAAGTGGCATTGCCTGCGGTGCGCGAGCGCAGTGACAAGGCGCAGTTGCTGGACTTTCTGCTGCGTCAGGAGGCGCAGGGAGAACCGATCGATATCGAGCCCAGGGCGCGGCAGGCACTGCTCGACTTCGCCTGGCCGGGCAACGTGCGGCAGATGCGCAACGTGCTGCGTACCCTGGTGGCACTTTGCGAAGACTCTCGCATCGTGTTCCCGGATCTCCCAGCCATTGTTCGCGAGGGCTTCGCCCTCGATCGCCGGCAAGCCAGCTCCCACCTCGATCGCAGTGGCTTCAGGCCATGTGCAATCCCTGTGGGAGCCGGCTTGCCGGCGATAGGGCCAGAGCAGGTAGCACAAGACAGTTGCTCCCTCAGGGTGAATGGGGCTTTCGAAGCTGGCGCTATACCCGTGGGAGCTGGCTTGCCGGCGACAGGGTCTGCCGCATTGGAGGACGCCGAGCGCCATGCGCTGTTGGCGACCCTGGAGGCAAAACACTGGCACCTCACCCGTGTCGCAGAGCACTTGGGCATCAGCCGCAATACCTTGTATCGAAAACTGCGCAAACACGGCATCACCAGGGCCGACTGAGCGAAACATCTGGTGCGATTTGTCGCGCCCTGGGCTACCCTGCCTCGATGTTTTGCGAGGTCGACCATGCATATTCACATTCTCGGTATTTGCGGCACTTTCATGGGCTCGCTGGCGGTGCTGGCCAAGGAACTTGGCCACCGCGTCACCGGCTCGGACGCCAACGTCTATCCCCCGATGAGCACCCAGCTTGAAGCCCAGGGCATCGAGCTGACCCAAGGCTATGACCCGGCCCAGCTGGACCCGGCGCCAGATCTGGTGGTCATCGGCAACGCCATGTCGCGTGGCAACCCGGCGGTGGAGTACGTGCTGAACAAGGGCCTGCCCTATGTTTCCGGCCCGCAGTGGTTGGCCGACCACGTGTTGCAGGGCCGCTGGGTGCTGGCCGTTGCCGGTACCCACGGCAAGACCACTACCAGCAGCATGCTGGCCTGGGTGCTGGAACACGCTGGCATGAGCCCGGGCTTCCTGATTGGCGGTGTGCCGCAGAACTTCTCGGTGTCGGCGCGCCTTGGCGATACGCCGTTCTTCGTGGTCGAAGCCGACGAGTACGACAGCGCCTTCTTCGACAAGCGCTCGAAGTTCGTCCACTACCACCCGCGCACGGCGATCCTCAACAACCTTGAGTTCGACCATGCGGACATCTTCCCCGACCTGGCCTCGATCGAGCGGCAGTTCCACCACCTGGTGCGCACCATCCCCAGCGAAGGCCTGGTCATCCATCCCACCACCGAGCAGGCGCTGGAGCGAGTGATCGGTATGGGTTGCTGGACCCCGGTGCAGACCACCGGTGAAGGAGGCCAGTGGCAAGCCCGTCTGCTCAGCCCCGACGGCTCGCGCTTCGAAGTGCTGTTCGACGGCGAAGCGCAGGGCGTGGTGGACTGGGCGCTGACTGGCCAGCACAACGTCGCCAACGCCCTGGCTACCCTCGCAGCGGCGCGCCATGTAGGCGTGGTGCCAGCCATGGGCATCGAAGGCCTGAGCGCCTTCAAGAGCGTCAAGCGGCGTATGGAGAAGGTTGCCGAAGTGCAGGGCGTGACCATCTACGATGACTTCGCCCACCACCCGACCGCCATCGCCACCACCCTAGACGGCCTGCGCAAGCGCGTTGGCGAAGCCCCGGTGATCGCCGTGATCGAGCCGCGCTCCAACTCGATGAAGCTCGGTGCCCACCGTGACGGCCTGCCGGAAAGCGTCAACGACGCCGACCAGGTGATCTGGTACGCCCCGGCCAACCTTGGCTGGGACCTGGCTGCCACCGCCGCGCAATGCAAAGTGCCCAGCGTGGTGGCCGACAGCCTCGAAGCGATCATCGAGCGGGTCAAGGGCCAGGCCCGCCCAGGTACCCATGTGGTGATCATGAGCAACGGCGGCTTCGGCGGCCTGCACGGCAAGCTGGCCGAGGCACTGAAGTGAGCGGGCCGGAACGCATCACCCTGGCCATGACGGGCGCCTCTGGTGCCCAGTATGGCCTGCGCCTGCTCGACTGCCTGGTGCGTGAGGACCGCGAGGTGCACTTCCTGATCTCCAAGGCCGCGCAACTGGTGATGGCCACCGAGACGGACGTGGTGCTGCCGGCCAAGCCACAGGCGATGCAGGCCTTCCTCACCGAATATACCGGCGCTGCCGACGGGCAGATCCGCGTGTATGGCAAGGAAGACTGGATGTCGCCGGTGGCCTCGGGCTCCGGCGCCCCGGCGGCAATGGTCGTGGTGCCCTGTTCCACCGGCACGTTGTCGGCGATTGCCACCGGTGCCTGCAACAACCTGATCGAACGTGCTGCTGACGTTACCCTCAAGGAGCGCCGCCAACTGATCCTGGTGCCGCGCGAGGCGCCGTTCTCCACCATCCACCTGGAGAACATGCTCAAGCTGTCGCAGATGGGCGCGGTGATCCTGCCGGCGGCGCCGGGCTTTTATCACCAGCCGCAGACCATCGACGACCTGGTCGACTTCGTGGTGGCGCGCATTCTCAACCTGCTGAACATTCCCCAGGACATGTTGCCGCGCTGGGGTGAGCACCACTTCGGGGTGGATGATTGAAGCGAGCGCTGGTGGGCTTGCTGGCGCTGGTGCTGCTCGGTGGCTGCGCCACGGTGCGCACGCTGGATGCCAACAAGCCCGGGGCACCGGTGGTGTATGCCGGTACCCGGCTGGACTTGTATGTGATCAATGGCGGGTGCTGCCCGCGGGATCGTTACGGGGCTGAGGCGCCTGCGTATCCGGGGCTGGACCTGCCGGGTAGCATGTTGCTCGATACCTTGTTGCTGCCGTTGTCGTTGCTGACAGCGGCCGGTGTAGGCTTCCAGGCCACTGGTGGCCTGTAAGGGCCCTTTCGCGGGTAAACCCGCTCCTACAGGATCTGTGTAATCTTCTTGTGATCACTGTACCTGTGGGAGCGGGCGTGCCCGCGAAGAGGCCATCACAAGTGAAGCCTACTTCTTGCCCAACCTGCGCAACTCATCCGACTCCACAATCCGCACCCCGTCCTCTTCCTCCAGCGCCAGCCGCCACAGCGCCCGGGCCAAGGTACAAGCCTCGATCCCCCGATACTTCCCGGGGATCAGCCTGGCAAACGGCGAAGCCAACTGTTCGCCGAGCCGCGGCTCGACCCGCTCACCCAGCAGCAACGACGGCCGCACGATGGTCAGCTGCGGCCAATCCTGAGCCTTGAGTGCCTCCTCCATCTCACCCTTGACCCGGTTGTAGAAAATCGACGATTTCGGGTCGGCGCCCAATGCACTGACCACCAGCAGATGCCGCGCGCCCAACTCCCGGGCACGCTTGCTGAAAGCCACCACCATGTCCAGGTCCACCGCGCGGAAGGCCGATTCGGAACCGGCCTGCTTCAGCGTGGTGCCCAGGCAGCAATAGGCGATATCGACCCGCCCACCCAGTTGTGGAAGGAACACAGCCGGGTCGCCTACCGGGTTTTCCAAGTGCGGGTGCTCGGCCAATGGCCGGCGGGTAGGCGCCAGTACGCGAGTGATGGTGGGCTCGTTGAGCAGGCGGTCGAGCAGGTGTTCACCTGTCAGACCCGTGGCACCGGCAAGCAGGACATGCTGAGGCGTCAAATACATGATGTCTCTCCCTTGTTACACACAAGCTTAGTGGCTGCCGGGCGTTTGCGCCTGTTCCCCCACGTTGGCCTGTGCGGCGTTACGCAATGCTTCTTCGGCCTGTTGCCGGCGCAGGTGCTGCCAGTGCTCAAGCACGTTCGGCGGCGCCCACAGCTGCGGTTCGGAGGCCTCGAAACCTTCCCTTTGTTCTCTTTCGGCAACGCTGGCGCGCGCCAGTTCAAACGCCTGTTTCAGGTCGTCGGTCTGGTTCAGCGCTTCGGCGAACAGGGCATCGCCGAAATAGGTGAAATCGGCTTCTTCCGAGCAACCGAAAGACACGCGGTCGGCCCGGGCGGCGGTCATGATCAGCGTGCGCTCATCTTTGAGCGGCGTGATGTAGCCCCCTGAATAGCAGGCGGATATGACAATCACCTTGTCGCGGTTCTTCAGCGGTGCCAGCGCGCTCGCCAGCTCGTCGGCAGACAGATCGGCCAACTGCAGGCGCGGTTGGTCGAGTACCAGCTGATGGTCCTGGCTGCCATGACTGGTGAGATAGATGAACACCAGGTCTTCGGGGCCGCTGCGCTCGGCCAGGGTGCGGGCGGCGCGGGTCAGGTTTTCGCGTGTGGCCATGGCTCGGGTGGTCATGTGGTCGCGGTGGTTGACCAGGGTCACCTGGCCACTGGCGCCAAAGCGCACCTTGAGCATGTTGCTGACATAGTCGGCTTCGCGCATGAACACGCTCTGCTGGCCATCGCC
Source organism: Pseudomonas sp. PVC-5-1 (assembly GCF_057444345.1). Classification (NCBI taxonomy): domain Bacteria; kingdom Pseudomonadati; phylum Pseudomonadota; class Gammaproteobacteria; order Pseudomonadales; family Pseudomonadaceae; genus Pseudomonas; species Pseudomonas sp. PVC-5-1. The sequence goes on from NZ_CM172024.1 coordinate 612,898, forward strand.
GGCCACCACCAGGCTGTATAGCTGAACTGGTGGCGCCGAGCGCGGTACCCGGGCCAGCGCTTCATCCAGCAAACGGCCCTGGTTGAGCAGCGCCAGGTCCAGCGGGTCGGGCAGCAGCTTGCCGTTCTGGTCGCGTACGCGCACGCCGTTGCTCCAGGTGCCACTTTCGACCTTGCCGTTGGCCAGGATCAGCCGGCCCTGGCCGTGGTAGGCATCGTTGAGAAAGCCACCGATGTACTTGCTGCCGTCGGCCAGCTGCAGGCTGCCCTGGCCCGACAGGCGCCAGTCGGCGAAGGTGCCTTTGTAGTGGCTGCCATCGCTGCCCAGCAGTTCGCCTTCGCCAACCAGCGAGCCGTCCTTGAATTCGCCGATCCACACATCACCATCGGCATTTTCGTAGCGGCCACGGCCTTCCAGGCGGTTGTCCTTGAACTCGCCGATGTACTGCTCGCCGTCAACGCTGTCGTAGGTGCCGCTGCCTTCCAGCTGGCCATTGATGAAGTGGCCGCTGAACTGGTTGCCGCTGGCATCGCTGCGCACCCCGGCGCCGTTGGGCTTGCCCTTGGCGAACAGGCCCTGGTAGCGGCTGCCGTCGGCCAGTTCCAGCTCGCCGGCGCCTTCGTACAGGTCGTCCTTGAACTGGCCGCGGTAGGTCTGGTCGGCTTGCTTGAGGGTGCCTTCGCCGTCGCGGCGGCCGTGGCTGAAGGTGCCGGCATAGTGGCTGCCCGGGGTAGTCAGCTCGCCCAGCCCCTGGAACAGCCCTGCGGCGAACTGGCCGCGATACACCTCGCCGTTGCGGCCGTGCCATTCGCCCTGGCCGTGCCATTGGCCGTCCTTGAAGGTACCGGCGTACCAGCTGCCGTTGGGGTAGTCGATCCGGCCCTCGCCTTGCAACAGGCCATCGACCACCTGCCCCCGGTACCGCCCACCGTCAGGCAGGCGTGCGTCCGGCGGGAGCAGCGATTCGCCATCGCCGCAGGCGGCGAGCAGCAGGACCAGGGTGACGGGGAGCAGTGAACGCATGGCGAGAACCGGGCAATAGGTCTGCCGAGTATGACGCAGAATGGGATCCTGAAACAGCGAACGCATGTGCTGGCGCAGCTCTCGAGCCTGCACTGCATCCAAAAGCTGGCACGGAACCTGTGGGAGCGGGCGTGCCCGCGAACACCGGCGAAGCCGGTGCCATGTACCGTGTGGCTTTCTTCGTGGGTGAACCCGCTCCCACAGGTATTGCGGTGACCTTCAGCTTTGCGCAATACCTGTGGGAGCGGCTTTAGCCGCGAACACCGGCGAAGCCGGTGCCATCCACCGAGTTGCCTGATTCGCGGGCACGCCCGCTCCCACAGGTTACGTGTTGCCTTTGAGGTGCAATCAGCGCACGCCCGGCGAAACGATGATCTTCACGTTCTCCTCCTTGTTGTTGACCAACTCCTCGAAGCCCAGCTCGACAATCTGCTCCAGCCCGATCCGCCCGGTCACCAGCGGGCCAATGTCCAGCCTGCCGTCAGCGATGAAGGCAATCACATCTGCAAACTCGCCGTTGTACGCCAACGCTCCCAGCACCTGCTTTTCGGTGGATACCAGTTCGAAGAAGTTGAACTCGCTAGGCTCCTCGAATATCCCCACCAACACGCACTTGCCCGCCTTGCGGATGGTGTCGATGGCCAGCTTGGCCGTGTGCTTGTTGCCGATGCATTCAAAACTCACATCCGCGCCCAGCCCGGCAGTGAGCTTGCGGATTTCCACCAGGGCGTCGCACTGGCTGGGGTCCAGCACCACGCTGGCGCCAACCTCTTTGGCCTTGGCCTTGCGCGCCGAGGACATTTCCAGGGCGATTACCTGCGCCGCGCCAGCCGCCTTGGCACACATGATGGTGCACAAACCGATGGTGCCGGCTCCAACTACCACCACCGTCTGGCCAAGCAGGCTGCCGGCCTTCTTTACCGCATGCATGCCCACCGCCAGCGGTTCGATAAGCGCCCCGGCCTCTGCCGGGAAACCCTGCGGTAGCCGATACAGCAGGTTGGCGGGCACGTTGACCAGTTCGGCAAAGGCGCCGTTGTTCATCAGGCCGGTGAAGGCCAGGCGCTCGCAGATGTTGTACAGGCCGTGGGTGCAGTAGTAGCAGGTGCCGCAATGCTGGCAGGCGTCCGCAGCCACCGGGTCACCGACGACAAAACCTTCCACGCCTTCACCCAGCTTGGCGATCTGGCCGCAGAACTCGTGGCCGAGGATGCACTGGCCCTGGATGCCGGTCAGCGGGTGCGGTGCCTCCACCGGGATGAATACCGGGCCAGCGACGTATTCGTGCAGGTCGGAGCCGCAGATGCCGCACCAGTCCACCTTGATCTGCACCCAGCCGGGCGCAGGGTCGGCCGGCAGGGGCACCTGTTCGACGCGAATATCATTGCGGCCATGCCAGACGGCGGCGCGCATGTGGGTGTGGCTCAGGTCGTTCATTGTTGTTCTCCAGGCTCACGGAAAGGGCTTAGTGCTTGCGCAGGAACGCGACCAGTTGCTGGTTGACCTGTTCGGCCGCCTCCATTTGCACCATATGGCCAGCCTCGGGCAGCACCAGCACTTCAGCCTCCAGCCCTTCGGCATGGCTGGCCGGGATGATCGCGTCCTTGCCGCCCCACACCACCAGGGCCGGGTGTTGTCCCAGCACCCCGCGCAGGTCGTGGCGCTGCCGGTCGCCGTCGGCGATGTCCGATGCCAACAGGCGCAACGCGTCGTCCACGCCTTCCAGGCGCTTGAACTTGAGCATGTCTTCAAGCATCTGCCGCGTTACCAGTACGGGGTCGGCAAACAGCTGTACCATCTGCGGTTTGAGGGCATTGCGGTTGGCGGCAGCGACGAAGCCTTGCAGGTACTGTCCGTTGATCTCCTCGCCCAGCCCGGCACTGGCCACCAGGCTCAGGCTGGCCACCCGTTGCGGCGCCAGGCGCGCCACGTTCAGGCTGACCGCGCCGCCCATGGAGTGGCCGGCCAGGTGGGCCTTGGCGATGTCCAGGTGGTCGAGCAGGGCCAGCACGGCTTCGCTCAACTCATCCAGGTCGCCCCGTTGCAGGGCCTTGGCCGACTCGCCATGGCCCGGCAGGTCGAGGGCGATTACCCGTCGCTCGGCAGCCAGCGCCGGGTGGTTGAACAGCCAGTTGTTGAGGTCGCCACCAAAACCGTGCACCAGCACCAGCGGCGTGCCGCCTTCACCCAGCTCGAACCAGCGAAACTGCCGGCCAGCCACTTCAGCCTTCTGTGGCGCCGGCCCTTGGGCTTGGTCGGCGCCACCCTCGGCGACGAACTCGGCCTGGAAGCGCTGCACCACGGCATCGATTTCGGTTTCTTCGGCTTCGCCTTCCACCACCACCGCCAGCAGGGCTCCGACCGGCAGGGTTTCATCAGGCCTGGCCACCTGACGGCGCAACACACCGCTGAACGGGGCTTCGACGCTGCTGCTGATCTTGTCGGTCTCGACGTCCAGCACCTCGTCGCCCTTGTTGATTTCGTCACCTTCCTGTTTCAGCCAGGCATCCACCCGGCCCTCGGTCATCGACAGGCCCCACTTGGGCATGGTCAGGGTATGGATCTGGCTCATGCGGCACTCCTTGCAGCGTCGATCACCTTGCGCACGGCGGCCTCGATTTTCGCCGCGTCAGGGATGTACAGGTCTTCCAGTGCATCGGAGAACGGCACAGGAGTATGCGGGGCGGTGACCATTTCGATCGGGCCCTTGAGCGCGCCGAAGGCCTTCTGTGCCACCAGCGCGCTGATATCGGTGGCCATGGAGCAACGCGGGTTGGCTTCGTCGATCACCACCAGGCGGCCGGTCTTTTCCACGCTTTCCAGGATGCTGTCCTCGTCCAGCGGGCTGGTGGTGCGCAGGTCCAGCACCTCGCAGTCGATACCCTGGCGGGCCAGGTTGTTGGCGGCCTCCAGCACCACATGCACCATGCGGCCATAGGTGACCAGGGTCACGTCGTCACCATCGCGCAGGAAGTTGGCTTCGCCGAACGGCACGGTGTAGACCTCTTCCGGCACCTCGCCTTGCATGCTGTACAGCAACTTGTGCTCGCAGAAGATCACCGGGTCGTTGTCGCGGATCGCCTGTATCAACAAGCCCTTGGCATCGTACGGCGAGGACGGGCAGACCACCTTCAGGCCGGGAATGTGCGTCCACAGCGAAGTGAGCATCTGCGAGTGCTGGGCAGCCGCGCGCAGGCCGGCGCCGTACATGGTGCGCATCACCAGCGGGGTGACCGCCTTGCCACCGAACATGTAGCGGAACTTGGCGGCCTGGTTGAGGATTTGGTCCAGGCAGCAGCCGGCGAAGTCGACGAACATCAGCTCGCACACCGGGCGCAGGCCCTGGGTGGCAGCACCGACGGCGGCGCCGACGTAGCCGATTTCCGACAGCGGCGCGTCGAGCACGCGCCCCGGGAACTGGTGGTAAAGGCCCTTGGTCACGCCCAGCACGCCACCCCAGGCATCATCTTCGCCGGGGGCACCGGCGCCGCCGGCAACGTCTTCGCCAATGATGAACACCGTGTTGTCGCGGCGCATTTCCTGGGCCAGGGCTTCGTTGATGGCCTGCTGGTAGCTGATCTTTCTTGCCATGGTGATTCTCCTGTTGTTCTTGTAATCCGCGGCTCAGGGGTAGGCGACGTAGACGTCGGTGAGCAGGTCGGCGGGCTGTGGCTTGGGATCGGACTTGGCGCGGCGCACGGCGTCTTCGATCAGGTCCTCGACGCGGGCGTCGATGGCGTCCAGTTGCGCAGCCGTGAGCAGGCCGGCGCGGGTGGTCTTGTTGCGGAACTGCATGAGGCAGTCGCGGGATTCGCGCAGGTTCTTCACCTCGTCCGGGGCGCGGTAGGTTTGTGCATCGCCTTCGAAATGGCCGTAGTAGCGGCTGAGCTTGACCTCGATCAGCGACGGGCCTTGCCCGGAACGCGCACGATCGATGGCAGCGCCGGCGGCCTCGTACACGGCAAAGAAGTCGAAACCGTCGATGGTGACACCGGGCATGCCGAACCCGGCCGCGCGATCGGCGATATGGTCGCAGGCAACCGACCAGGTCGAGGCGGTGGCTTCGGCGTAGCCGTTGTTCTCGGCCACGAAGATGCACGGCAGGTTCATGATCGAGGCCATGTTCATGGCTTCGAACACGGCGCCTTCGTTGGAAGCGCCATCGCCGAAGAAGGCCACCGATACATCGTCGCGGCCTTTGATCTTGGCCGCCAGCGCCGCCCCGGCCACCAGCGGAGCGCCGGCACCGACGATGCCGTTGGCGCCGAGCATGCCTTTTTCCAGGTCGGCGATGTGCATCGAACCGCCCTTGCCGCCGCACACGCCGGTCTTTTTGCCGTAGATTTCGGCCATCATGCCGTACACGTCCACACCCTTGGCGATGCAGTGGCCGTGGCCGCGGTGGGTCGAGGCGATACAGTCGCTATCGCGCAGGTGGGCCATGACTCCGGCGGCGGAAGCCTCTTCGCCGGCATACAGGTGCACGAAGCCAGGGATCTCGCCGGTGGCGAACTCGACGTGCAGGCGTTCTTCGAAGGCACGGATGGTGCGCATCACTTCATAGGCATGCAGCAGTTGTTCGGTACTGAGTTGATTGGACATCTTGTTGTTCTCCGGGGTTGTCTCAACACGGGTTTGCAGGGTGCAGCCGATGGCCACGGGGCACGGCCAGCAAGTGATGGCGGGCGGCGTGCGCCAGTACGGCCTCGACGTCCACGCTCAATGGGCCTTGGTGGTCGAGGGTGATGGTGGGGCTGTCATGCTCGGCGAATTCGATTTCGCGCTCGCCGTCCAGCGCCAGGGTGCCGCTGGCCAGGCTCAGGCGATGGGCTACGCCGGGCGTCAGGGCGCCGCTGGCGGTGATGCCGCAGCCTTGCAGCAGGCCGGGTGCCAGTGGTGCGAGCAGCGCTTGTTCGGCACCGGGGTTCAGGCGTACCCAGGCACCGTGCGGGTCCTGCCGCGAGACCGGGCACCACAGGCCGCACAGGGCCGAGAGGCCGATGGCATGGGGTTCGGCGAAACACGCGAAGACTTCGCAAAGGTCTTCGCTGCGGCTCAGTGCCCGAGCGCCGATGAAGCGCTGAGGCGACACCGCCACCTCCACCAGTGCCCATTCGGCAAGCTGTTGTTCGGGCACCTTCACCAGCAGGCGCTTGTTGCGGCGCAGGCCGATGCTGGCTGGTACCCGTCCGCTGGCAAGCAGGCCGCCGGCCAGGCCGGCGCTGGTGGCCTCGCGCAGTTCGGGGAAGGCATTGTTGGTGCCGGTGGACAAGGTCAGCAGCGGCACGTCCCCGGCCTCGGCAGCGACTGCCTTGTGGGTGCCGTCGCCGCCAAGCACGGCGATCATCGACACACCGCGCTCGACCATTTGGCGGGTGGCCAGGCGGGTATCGGCAACGGTCTGGGTCAGCGGCAGGTCGAGGATTTCGATGGCCGGCCAGTGCTGGTCATGGGCGACCGGGCCCTGGCTGGCCTTGAGCACGGCAGCGGCGATGCCGGTCATGTCGCTGGGCAGCAGCACCTGGCCGATGCCGGTAGCACCGAAGGCAGCGAGCAGGCGCTGGATCGCCGATGCCTTGTCGGTACTCGAATAGAGCCCGGCATTGGCAGTCAGGCGGCGCAGGTCGCGGCCAGAGGCAGGGTTGGCAATGATGCCGACAGTTGGGGCGGGTAGCGGCATGGCGCACCTCGTTTCTTGTTTGCCAGTGCCGGAGCAAGCGCGGTGCCAGTTTTCCTTGGGTTGGCTGAAATCACCGGGGCAGAGCGGTTTCGTTGCGCTCTGGCCGGAACGTATGGCCGGGCTGGCGAGACGCCGGGTGCCAGCTGAGGTATGGCATGGCCGAGACGCTGAGACGCTGCGTCTCAAGCCGGCCGGTAATCACGCAGTGCTTGTCGGGGCATGCCTGGAAGCGCTTAATGGCCGGACAACGATAAAAACAGCAACGAGAACCGGAGGGCCTGAATGCTTGCCGCGAACTCCCGAGCCCATGTCGACTGCGTCAGCAGGGTGCTGAAGAATGCCGACCGCCTGCCGCAGGCGCCGGTGCCACCGCTGATCCTCGATTCATGGCGCCGTTCCATGGAGCTGTACCGCCTCGACCCCGGGTCCCAGCAGGGGCCGCGCATTCTGTCCCAAAGCCTGCTCAACGAATGCCGCGAGCGCGCCGAACTGTTCCTGCGTATCGCCAGCGATGCCGTGGCCCGCCTGCATGAGCGGGTGCGCGGTGCCGACTACTGCGTGCTGCTCACCGACGCCCTGGGGCGCACCATCGATTACCGGGTCGAGTCGGCCATCCGCAACGATTGCCGCAAGGCCGGGCTGTACCTGGGCACCTGCTGGTCGGAGGGCGAGGAGGGCACCTGCGGCGTGGCGGCGGTGTTGACCAGCAAGGCGCCGGTCACGGTGCACAAGCGCGACCACTTCCGCGCCGCGTTCATTGGCCTGACCTGTACGGCGGCACCGGTCTTCGACCCGCTGGGCGAGTTGCTGGGCGTGGTGGATGTCTCGGCCTTGCAGTCGCCGGACGACCGCCGCAGCCAGCACCTGATCCGCCAATTGGTCGAGCAGACTGCGCGCGAGATCGAAAATGCCTTCTTCATGCACAGTGCCCAGGGCCATTGGGTGATGCGTGCCCATGGCACGCCGGGCTATGTGGAAAGCCAGCCCGACTACCTGCTGGCCTGGGATGGCGATGGCCGCCTGCAGGCGATCAACAGCCTGGCGCGCCAGCGCCTGGTGGAGCATCTGGGGCGTTTGCCCGAGCACATTGGCGAGCTGTTCGACATGGATCAGTTGCGCCGCGTGAACGCATCGTCTGCGCAACGCCTGCCGGGCCTGGGTGGGCTGTACGGCCGGGTCAGCGCCCCCCGCCAGCGCCAGCGTGCGCAGCCGTTGCGCCAGGCCCAGGACGCCCGTATCGAGCAGCATCTGCGGCTGGCCACGCGGGTCAAGGACTGCAATCTGGCGGTGCTTGTGCAAGGCGAGACGGGGGCTGGCAAAGAGGTGTTCGCCCGCCAGCTGCATCAGCAAAGCCTGCGTCGCGATGGCCCGTTCGTCACCCTGAACTGCGCGGCCATCCCGGAAAGCCTGATCGAGAGCGAGCTGTTCGGCTATGTGGCCGGGGCCTTCACCGGGGCTTCCAGCAAAGGTATGCAGGGGCTGTTGCAGCAGGCCGATGGCGGCACGCTGTTCCTCGACGAAATCGGTGACATGCCGCTGAACCTGCAAACCCGGTTGCTGCGCGTGCTGGCGGAGGGTGAAGTGGCGCCGCTGGGCGCGGCGCGGCGGGAGCGGGTGGATATCCAGGTGATTTGCGCGACCCACCGCGATTTGGCGGCGATGGTGGAGGATGGGCGTTTTCGCGAGGATCTTTACTTCCGCCTGGCCAATGCCCGCTTCGAATTGCCGCCGCTGCGCGAGCGTGAGGACCGCTTGGGGTTGATTCACCAGTTGCTGGCCGAGGAAGCCGAGGCCTGCGGAGTCGAGGTGGTGTTGGCGGATGATGCGCTGCAGGCGCTGCTGGTTTACCGCTGGCCGGGGAATTTGCGCCAGCTGCGGCAGGTGTTGCGCTATGCCTGTGCGGTGAGCGATGACGGGCGGGTGCAGGTGCAGGACCTGCCGCAGGAGGTGCGCGGCGAGATGGTCGCTTCGGCAGAAAGCAGCATGTCCTGTCCGGCCCGGCAGTTGCTGCTGGATGCGCTGATCCGCCATCGCTGGAAGCCGGCCGATGCGGCGCGGGCTCTGGGAATATCGCGGGCAACCTTGTACCGGCGGGTGCATGAGCACCACATCGAGATGCCGCGGATGAAGGGGTAGGACCCGGGGGCTGCTTTGCAGCCCAATCGCCGGCAAGCCAGCTCCCACCTCGACCGCATAGACCTCAAGCCGTGTGCAATCCCTGTGGGAGCTGGCTTGCCGGCGATGAGGCCCTGACAGGCAATAAAAAACCCCGGAACAAGTCCGGGGTTTTCAGTACATCACACTACGCGATCACTCCTGGCTCCCACCTCGACCGCATAGACCTCAAGCCGTGTGCAATCCCTGTGGGAGCTGGCTTGCCGGCGATGAGGCCCTGACAGGCAATAAAAAACCCCGAAACGGGTCCGGGGTTTCGGTACATCACACTACGCGATCACTCCTGGCTCCCACCTCGACCGCATAGACCTCAAGCCGTGTGCAATCCCTGTGGGAGCTGGCTTGCCGGCGATGAGGCCCTGACAGGCAATAAAAAACCCCGAAACGGGTCCGGGGTTTCGGTACATCACACTACGCGATCACTCCTGGCTCCCACCTCGACCGCATAGACCTCAAGCCGTGTGCAATCCCTGTGGGAGCTGGCTTGCCGGCGATGAGGCCCTGACAGGCAATAAAAAACCCCGGAACAAGTCCGGGGTTTTCAGTACATCACACTACGCGATCACTCCTGGCTGGCCAGTTTGTGCTCGAGGTAGTGAATGTTGACGCCGCCTTTGCAGAAGCCTTCATCACGCACCAGGTCGCGGTGCAGCGGGATGTTGGTCTTGATGCCGTCGACGACGATCTCGTCCAGGGCATTGCGCATGCGCGCCATGGCTTCGTCGCGGTCCTTGCCGTAGGTGATCAGCTTGCCGATCAGCGAGTCGTAGTTCGGCGGAACCGAGTAACCGCTGTACAGGTGCGAATCAACACGCACGCCGTTGCCGCCCGGGGCGTGGAAGTGCTTCACCTTGCCTGGGCTCGGGATGAACTTCTTCGGGTCCTCGGCGTTGATACGGCATTCCAGCGCATGGCCACGGATGACCACGTCTTCCTGGCGGAACGACAGCTTGTTGCCAGCGGCGATGCTCAGCATCTCCTTGACGATGTCGATACCGGTCACCATCTCCGACACCGGGTGCTCAACCTGCACGCGGGTGTTCATCTCGATGAAGTAGAAGCGGCCATTCTCGTACAGGAACTCGAAAGTACCCGCACCACGGTAGCCGATCTCGATGCACGCATCGACGCAGCGCTTGAACACTTCCTGACGGGCTTTCTCGTCGATGCCCGGGGCTGGCGCTTCTTCCAGTACCTTCTGGTGACGGCGCTGCAGCGAGCAGTCACGGTCACCCAGGTGAATGGCGTTGCCTTGGCCGTCGGACAGTACCTGTACTTCCACGTGGCGTGGGTTGGTCAGGAACTTCTCCAGATAGACCATCGGGTTGCCGAAGGCTGCACCGGCTTCGGTACGGGTGAGCTTGGCCGAGGAAATCAGGTCCTCTTCCTTGTGCACCACACGCATGCCGCGACCACCACCGCCACCGGCGGCCTTGATGATCACCGGGTAGCCGACGTCACGAGCAATCGCCAGGGCGACTTCTTCATCTTCCGGCAGCGGGCCATCGGAGCCCGGTACGGTCGGTACGCCCGACTTGATCATCGCGTCCTTGGCCGAAACCTTGTCGCCCATCAGGCGAATGGTGTCGGCTTTCGGGCCGATGAAGGCGAAACCGGATTTTTCCACCTGCTCGGCGAAGTCGGCGTTTTCCGCCAGGAAGCCGTAGCCCGGGTGAATCGCGGTGGCGCCGGTCACTTCGGCGGCAGCGATGATCGCCGGGATATGCAGGTAGGAATCCTTGGACGATGCAGGGCCGATGCAGACCGACTCGTCTGCCAGGCCCAGGTGCATCAGTTCACGGTCGGCGGTGGAGTGCACGGCGACTGTCTTGATACCCAGCTCTTTGCAGGCACGCAGGATCCGCAGGGCAATTTCCCCGCGGTTGGCGATCAGGACTTTTTCGAGCTTCCCAGACATCGTTGGCTCTCCGCGATTCAAACGATGGTGAACAGCGGCTGGTCGAACTCAACCGGCTGGCCGTCTTCTACCAGGATGGCGTCGATGACACCGCCGACATCGGCTTCGATGTGGTTCATCATCTTCATGGCTTCGACGATGCACAGGGTGTCGCCCTTCTTCACGGTCTGGCCAACTTCAGCGAAGTTCGGCGAGGTCGGCGAAGGCTTGCGGTAGAAGGTACCTACCATCGGCGAGCGGATGACGGTGCCTTTCAGGGCCGGGGCGGCGGCAGCGGCTTCAGCGGCCGGAGCGGCAGCGGCGGCGACCGGGGCAGCAGCAGGGGCAGCGGCTACCGGAGCCGGTGCGAAGTACTGCTGGGCAGCTGGGGTCTTGCTGTGACGGCTGATACGGACCGACTCTTCGCCTTCCTTGATCTCCAGTTCGTCGATGCCAGACTCTTCCAGCAGCTCGATCAGTTTCTTGACTTTACGGATATCCATTAATCATCAACTCCCAAAGGTTCGGTCAGGGGGCGAAATACAAAAAAACGTATCTGAAACGTTTCTCTCGAACCCTGGCCCACTGAGGCCAGGGTTTTCATCATTTGGGCTGTGCGTTGGCAGCCAGTTGTTCCAGCGCGGATTCCAGGGCCAGGCGATAACCGCTGGCGCCCAGGCCGCAGATCACCCCTACTGCAACATCGGAAAAGTAGGAGTGGTGGCGGAACGGTTCGCGTTTGTGCACGTTGGACAGGTGCACTTCGATGAATGGGATGCTCACCGCAAGCAATGCGTCACGTAATGCGACGCTTGTGTGGGTGAAAGCAGCCGGATTGATCAGGATGAAGTCCACACCCTCATTGCGTGCGGCGTGAATGCGGTCGATCAGTTCGTATTCGGCGTTGCTCTGCAGGTACTGCAGATGGTGGCCTGCGGCGCGGGCACGTTGCTCCAGGTCCTGGTTGATCTGGGCCAGGGTCACGGCGCCGTAGTGGCCAGGCTCGCGGGTACCGAGCAGGTTGAGGTTGGGGCCGTGGAGCACCAGTAGCGTTGCCATCTGCGGATTCCTTGGATTTGTAGGGCAATTCGACACAGCGCGGCGAGTGTGCCGTAAAGCGACGGCAAGTGTCCAGTTCCCGGCAATAGCCAGCACGATGTCCGAGGTTCGCGCGAAGTATGTGACCAAATAATTAGATTTGGTCACTGATTTCTGGATTTTTCACAGCTCGCGGGAAGTTATAGACCGACTTTACCGCGCACGCGTGTGAGAATTCGCGCAAATTCACCGGCATTTATCTCCCCAATGACCCGATCAGCGGTTATTTCGCTACCGTTCGCGGCAAAGAACAGCAGGGCGGGCGGGCCGAACAGCTGGTAGCGATCGAGCAGGCTGCGTTGTTCGGCATTGCTTTCGGTGATGTCAAAACGCAGCAGCTTGAAGCCGGCCAGTTGCGCTTGCACCTGCGGAGCGGTGAGCACCTCGCGTTCGATCACTTTGCAGCTGATGCACCAATCGGCGTACCAGTCCAAGAGCACCGGCTGGCCGGCTGCCTTGGCCTGGGCCAGGGCAGCGTCCAGTGCGGCGGGGGTAGTGATGGTCTGCCAGCTATCCGCCTGCACCGCCGGCCCGTTGCCGGTGGCCACAAGGGTTGCCGGCGGCAACGGGCGCAGTGGGTCGCCCTGGCCGCTGAGGGCGCCGTACCAGCAGGCCAGGGCGTACACCAGCAGGGCCAGGCCGAGCAGTTGGGCCAGGCGCTGGCGTGCGGTCTTGACGACGAACTCGAGGGCACCGAGGAACAGCGCCACGCCAGCGGCGAGGAAGCCGACCAGCAGCAAAGTCAGCGGGCCTGGCAGCACTCGGCTGAGCAAGCCGATGGCCAAGCCCAGTAGCAGGACGCCGATGGCATTCTTCACCGTGTTCAGCCAGGGGCCGCTTTTCGGTAGCCAGGCCGCGCCACCGGTGGCCACCAGCAGCAATGGTGCGCCCATGCCCAGGCCCAGGGCGAACAGCTTGAATGCGCCGCCCAGGGCATCGCCGCTGGCGCTGATGTACAGCAGCGCACCGGCCAGCGGCGCCGACACACAGGGCGAAACCAGCAGGCTGGAGAGTACGCCCAGTATTGCCGCGCCCAGCAGCGAGCCGCCCCGGGTGTGGCTGGCCACATTGTTCAGGCGGTTGCTCAGGGCTTGCGGCAGTTTCAGTTCGAACAGGCCGAACATGGCCAGGGCGAATACCACGAAAAACAGAGCGAAGGGCACCAGTACCCAGGCCGACTGCAGGCGCGCCTGCAGGTTCAGGCCGGCGCCGAACAACCCCATCAACGCACCGAGTACCGCAAAGCTGGCCGCCATCGGCAGCACATAGGCAAGCGACAGCGCCAGCCCGCGCAGGCCGCCGGCCTGGCCGCGCAGCACCACGCCGGAAAGGATCGGCAGCATCGGCAGCACGCAGGGGGTGAACGTCAGGCCGACCCCAGCGAGGAAGAACAGCAGCAGCGACTTCCAGGTCCAGGCGTGTTCACCGCCGGCCGGGGTGCTTTTGCCGCCTTCGCCATCGATGCTCAGGCGTGCGGTTTCTGGCGGGTAGCACAGGCCTTTGTCGGCGCAGCCCTGGTAGCCCACCAGTAGGGTGAAGGCGCGCGGGTCATTGCGCGGCAGCTCGATATCGAGCACGCCGTGGTACACCTCGACATCGCCGAAGAACTCATCGTGCTTGGCCTCGCCCTTGGGGATGCTTGGTGTGCCCAGGGCAATGTCGGCCGGTTCGGTGCGGAACTGGAAACGGTGGCGATAGAGGTAGTAGCCGTCGGTTGCGACGAAGCGCAGCTTGATGGTTTGCGCATCGGCCTGGACCAGGCTGAGCTTGAACGCTTCGTGTACCGGCAGGAAGTCGGCGTTGTTGGCCAGCGAAGCTGCGCCGAGGGTGGCGCTGGGGCGGTTGTCGAGCAGGCCCGTGGCGAAGGCAGGGCTGGCCAGCAGCAGGAACAGCAGGAAAAACAGGCGGCGCATGGCGGACTCGCGAGGTGGAACGTGCTGGGCATGATAGCGGAGTTGGTGCGGGTTGGGGCCATGCTGGTGGTAAACCCGCACCCACCTCGTCCGCATAAACCTCAAGCCATGCGTTATCCCAGTGGGAGCGGGCATGCCCGCGAAGAGGCCGGTACAGGCCAACCTAGACTCTGAAGGCCCGCACCGCCCGGTTCAGTTCACCACCCAGGCTCAGCAACTGCTCGCCTTGCTCGCGCCCCTCGCCAATGCGCTGCAGGTTGTCCTCACCCAGCTCATGAATCCGCTCGCTGTGGTCGCGAATCTCACTCACGGCACCACTCTGCTGCGCCGTGACATCGGCAATCCGCACCGCAGTGTCCGAAATGGTGCGAATGGCACAGACGATCTCGTCCAGCGCCCCGTCCGCCGCCTGGGCCTGGTTGGCCGTGGCCTCGGCATGCTCAAGCTGCGCACGCATCCCGGCCACCGAACTTCTGGCTGCCTGCTGCAAGCGGTCGATCAGTGCCTGAATCTCGCCGGTCGCCCCGGTGGTGCGCTGTGCCAGCGAACGCACCTCATCGGCCACCACGGCAAAACCACGGCCCATCTCACCGGCGCGGGCCGCTTCGATCGCGGCATTCAGCGCCAGCAGGTTGGTCTGCTCGGCAATCGAGCGGATCACCGTCAGGACGCCGCCGATGGTGGCCGACTCCTCCGCCAGTTGCTCGATCATGCGGGCGTTGCCCTGCACCTCGTCGACCAACTCACGCAAGCCCGACAGGCTCTGGCCGATCACCGCCTGGCCCTGCTCCACTGCACGCCCGGCATCGCGGCTGGCGTCGGCTGCGGCGCTGGCGTCGCCAGCTACTTGCTGGATGGTCGCTTCCAGTTCACCCAGGGCATCGCGGATCTGCCCTGTATCGCCGGCCTGGCGTTCGGCACCGTCATGCAGGGCGGCGCTCATGCCGGCCAGGGCGTGGCTGCTGCCAGCCACCTGCTCGGCGTTGTGGCGTATGGTGCCGACCAGCTCTACCAGATACTGACGCAGGCGGTTGAGCGATTCCTGGATGTCGCGCAGTTCGCGGTTGGTCCTGCCCAGGGCGATGGCCTCGGCGAAATCACCCTCGGCCCAGCGCGACAGGGCAGGGGCCAGGCCGGTCAGGGTGCGCGCCAGGCGGCGTTGCAAGGTGTCGATCAGCAGGGCGATAAGCAGGATCAGGCCGATCATCAGACCCTGGATGATGCGCACTTCAGCGGCAATTTTCGCATGCTGGGCGCGTACCTCGGGCTCCAGCGCCGCAATGGCCTGTTGCACGGCCTCCAGGCGCTGGCCGGTGCTGGCAGCCAGGGCGACGCGGCGCTCGATCTGTTCGCGGGTGCGCTGCAGTTCGGCCGGGTAGCGGCCGAGCAGGCTCTGCAGTTCGCGCTTGAGGCCGACGGCAATGTCTTCCTGCAGGGCGCTGGCCTGGGTTTCCAGGCCCATCATCGCGGCGAAGTCGTCGGCACCGGACTCGGCGCTACGGGTTACGCCGAGCAAGGGCAAGGCATCGATCGCCTGGGCCTGGGCACGGATCAGCTGCAGCTCACGCTCCACTTCGTCGGCCAGCTCCGGGCGGCCGCTGCTGACCAGCTTGTCCCGGGCCAGCGACAGGCGACCGAGGTGCACGGTGGCGTCGAGCAGTGGCACCAGGTAGCGGTTTGCGTCGGCGTTGCCGCTGTCGCGGGCGTAGCCGGCCAGTTGTTCGAAGTTGGCGCCCAGTTCCCGCTCGGCTTGCAGCAGCAGGGCTTGCGGGTCGCCGGCCAGCTTGCCGGCGGCCAGCAGCTCCTCGGCGGTAAAGGCCTGCAGGCTGTCCAGGCTGGGGCGCAGTTTGTCGGCCAGTTCGCTGGGCCACTCGGCCAGCGCGGCCTGCAACTGCTGGTTGGCCTCCATCGCCGCGGCATGGCGCAGGGCATCGCCGCTGCCCAGGTACGCCTGGATGTTGTGGGCCGCCTGGTTCTGGAACTGCTGGGACAGGCCCAGGTAGCGCTCCATCAGTTGGTAGGGGCGCTCCAGGGCCCGTTGCGACCACCACAAGGTGGCGCCCAGGGCGATACACACGGTTACCAGCAACAGGGTGTTGAAATTGGTCAGCCACTTCAGGCGCATAGCCGCGAGCTTCCTGCGGGGGAGGGAGAGGTCGGTGGCTGAAGTTATTGCGATTTTGTGACGGGGTGATGACGACAGGGGGTTGGCGCCATAAAAAAGTGGCACAGTGCCTGTATCTGTTTTGCCTGTACTGGCCTCTTCGCGGGCTCGCCCGCTCCCACAGGATATCTACCAGACCTGAACGCAGCGCAATCCCTGTGGGAGCGGGCAAGCCCGCGAATAGGCCGGTACAGGCGATGAAGAACTCAGGGCTCTACACGCACCACACAATTACGCCCGGCATGCTTGGCCCGATACAGCGCCTCGTCCGCCGCACTGGCCATGGTCAGCGCATCCAGCCCCTCATCCAACTGCACCACCCCTGCACTGAAGGTGCACTGCAAGTCCCGTGGCTGCGCCGGGTAGAGGATCTCGGCAAAGCGCCGGCGGATTTCGTCCAGCACCTTGTGCGCCGCGTCCAGTGCAGTATTGGGCATCACAATGGCGAACTCTTCACCGCCGTAACGGCCAATGAAATCGGTCTTGCGCAAGCGCTGCTTGAGAAACAGCGCCAGGCTCTTGATCACCCGGTCGCCCATGGGGTGGCCGTGGCGGTCGTTGATCTTCTTGAAGTGGTCGATGTCGAGCATGGCAAAGCACAACGGCAGCTGCTCGCGACGGGCGCGGAAGCTGCAGTCTTCCAGCAATTGCAGGATGTGGGTGTGGTTGTACAACCCGGTCAGGCTGTCGCGCACCATGCGCGCCTTCAGGTGCCGGGCGCGGGCGGCGCGGTTGCGCACGGTGGTGATCAGGTGGCGTGAGCGAAACGGCTTGGTCAGGAAGTCATCACCGCCTTCGCTCATGGCATCCAGCTGCTTGTCCAGGTCGTCCTCGGCAGACAGATAGATGATCGGCACACTCACATAACGGTCGCTGTGGCGGATCACCTTGGC
Source organism: Pseudomonas sp. PVC-5-1 (assembly GCF_057444345.1). NCBI lineage: Bacteria > Pseudomonadati > Pseudomonadota > Gammaproteobacteria > Pseudomonadales > Pseudomonadaceae > Pseudomonas > Pseudomonas sp. PVC-5-1. The sequence goes on from NZ_CM172024.1 coordinate 629,741, forward strand.
CAGTTCGGGGCCGGTGCAGGCCGGCATGTACAGGTCGAGGATGATCAGGTCGGGCTGGAAGTCAGCCAGCTCGGCCATGGTGCGGATCGGGTCGGTCAGGCTGCGGGTGATCATGCCGGCGCTGGCCAGCACGCGCTCGGTGTACAGCGCCTGGGTGCGTGAGTCGTCGATGACCAGTACGCGCAACGGGTCGTGCTGGGTTGCATTGGTCAGCAGTTCGACCTTTTCCAACAGGCTGGAGGCTTCCAGGGTGCCGGTAAGGAAGTCCTGGCCACCGGCGCGCACGGCGGCCAGGCGGGTCGGGGTGTCGGTTTCGTGATGGCTGAAGAACAGCAGCGGTATATGTCGGGCCAGCCCCTGATGCATCTGGGCAGCCAACAGCAGGCCTTGGCCGGCACCGTTGAAGTCGACATCCATGATGATGGCCGAGGGCGGGTATTCGCTGATCGAGGCCTGAAACGCCGCGGCGCTGGCAAGCGCCTGCACCACCAGGCCAAAGAATTCCAGTTGCTGGGCCAGGCGCTGGGCGCGCTCGTGGTCCTGCAGCAGGATGTACACCGGCTTGCGCAGGGGCGGCAGCAGCACCTGATCGAGCGGGTCGTCCTTGCGCAGGCCGCTACGCGTCAGCTGTTGGGCGGGGCACAGCGGGCTCGGCTCGGCTGCTTGGCTCATGTCCTGGCTACTTGTAGGTTGGGGTGTGCAGGGGCAATGATGGCTCTATGCTAGCAGTTCTTTTCAGGTGCGTGAGTGCCCTGCGTCAACAAAGCGGCCAGAACGAATATTCAGTTGCTGACCGATTGGTCGCTTATGCGTAAGGCGGTGTCTGCTTTATAGTGCTGCCACGCGGGCTTGCCGTGGCACCCTGGCGTAGGCCTGTGGTCCAAGCCCCTGAACCGTCGTGACTGATTAAGGACAAAGCCATGCTGGACTGGAAAAACCGCGAGGCCAAAGCCGAGCCCCGCGAGCGTGTCGACGGCCGTGGCGCCGCCGCCCGTAGCTATCTTGGCGGCCTCTGGAGCCGTGCCCTGGGGACCCTGATCGGGTTGTACCTGCTGGTGTGCATCGGCCTGGGCTGGTACTGGAGCCAGGAGCCGGAGCTGTTCCCGGTGCAGCAGAACGCCCAGGCCGCAGCCGAGCGTACCGGCCAGCAGATGGTGGTGGGCTACACCACTATCGAAACCCTCAAGACCGTGGCCGGCACCTTGCTGAACAAGCCTGGTGGCTACATTTCCAACGACCGCTTCCCGCCCGGGCTGTGGATGGACAACATGCCGAGCTGGGAATATGGCGTGCTGGTCCAGGTGCGCGACCTGTCCCGTGCCTTGCGCAAGGACTTCGCCCGTTCGCAGTCGCAGTCGACCGAAGACGCCGACCTGGCCAAGGCCGAGCCGCGTTTCAACTTCGACAACAAGAGCTGGATCCTGCCGTCGAGCGAGTCGGAGTTCGAAGAGGGCATCAAGTCGCTTACCCGCTACCAGACCCGTCTGGCTGCCGGCGACAAGGGCGCAATCTTCTATACCCGTGCCGACAACCTGAACAACTGGCTGGGTGACGTGGCCACCCGCCTGGGCTCGCTGTCGCAGCGCCTGTCGGCCAGCGTTGGCCGGGTCAAGCTCAACACCACGCTGAAGACCGAGTCGCTGGTCGCCGGCCAGGCGCCGCAGGTGGACGAGGAGCTGGTGGAAACCCCATGGCTGCAGATCGACAACGTGTTCTACGAAGCTCGTGGCCAGGCCTGGGCGCTGTCGCACCTGCTGCGCGCCATCGAGGTGGACTTTGCCGACGTGCTGGCGAAGAAGAACGCCACGGTCAGCGTGCGCCAGATCATCCGTGAGCTGGAAGCCTCGCAGGAAGCCCTGTGGAGCCCGATGGTGCTCAACGGCAGCGGCTTCGGCATGTGGGCCAACCACTCACTGGTCATGGCCAACTACATTTCCCGGGCCAACGCGGCGGTCATCGACCTGCGTCAGCTGCTGTCGCAGGGTTGATGATGGCGATCAGCCCGAACGAGGCCGCCCACCGGGCGGCTTCCGACCGAGAACTGGTCACCTGGGTGGATGAAGCCGACCGGGTGCTGGGTGCCTTGCCCCGGGCCGAACTGCGCGAGCGCGGCCTGATAGGGCGTTGCACGTTCATTCTGCTGTTCAACAGTGCCGGTGAACTGTGTGTGCACCGGCGCACCCTGAGCAAGGCGCTGTACCCGGGTTACTGGGATGTGGCGGCAGGCGGCATGGTGACGGCCGGGGAGGCGTATGCCGATTCGGCGGCGCGGGAGCTGGCCGAGGAGCTGGGGATCGACGGTGTGGAGCTGCGTTTTCATGAGCGGTTCTACTTTGACCAGCCGGATAACCACTTGTGGTGTGCGGTGTATTCGGCGGTGTCGGATGCGCCGTTGCGGTTACAGCCGGAAGAGGTGATCGAGGCGCGGTTCATTGGCCTGGAGCAGGCTGAGCAAGAAAGCCTGACCAAGCCGTATTGCCCGGACTCGTTGGCGGCGTTGCAGCGCTATAAAGCCAGCCTGGGATAGTTGTTTTGGCAGTGCCGGCCCTTTCGCGGGCACGCCCGCTCCTACAGGGACAGTGCAATGTTCGAGAGCGGCGTCGGGCCTGTGGGAGCGGGCGTGCCCGCGAATAGTCGCAAAACATTCGCAAAATGCCGCATTCCAGTACTTAGCAACAGCTGGATTTATCGTTACACTGCGCGCCCTTTTCGGGCTGCCGCAGGTCTTGCGGCAGTAGCGCCGCCCCTGCCAGAGTGGGGCTTCGCGGTCGGGCTCAACCCCCTGGGGCCGACCAGTTTTTGTCCTCAGCACAGAGGAACAAAAGTGGCCAAGAAAGCTTCTTCCTTCGCCGCCCTTGGCGGTCTCGTTTACTCCACCGACACCGGTCGGCACTGCCCCGACTGTAGCCAGCCGGTGGATGCCTGTACCTGCAAGCAGCAGGTCATCCCCGAAGGCGATGGCATTGCCCGTGTGCGCCGCGAAAGCAAAGGCCGCGGCGGCAAGACCGTGACCACCGTCACCGGCGTGCCGCTGCCGCTCGATCAGCTCAAGGAGCTGGCCTCTACCCTCAAGCGCCGCTGCGGTACCGGTGGCGCCCTGAAGGATGGGGTCATCGAAATCCAGGGCGACCATGTCGAACTGCTGATCGGTGAGCTGACCAAGCAGGGCTTCAAGGCGAAAAAATCCGGCGGCTGATGCGGCCACGCGATTTTTTGCCCAGTGCTTTCTAAACTCGTTGCCGTGACCAGGGTCTATCCAGGGCACGGACGAATCGTCATTTTTGGCTTTTACACTGCGCCCGCCTCCTTGCGGGGCAGTGTCTTCGACTTATCTATAGGGGACTTGAATGTCCGTACGACGCACACGCAAAGACGATGGTAGCCAATGGACCGTGGCCGACAGCCGCAGTGTTTATGGCATCCGCCATTGGGGCGCTGGTTATTTCGCCATCAATGAAGCCGGGCGCGTCGAAGTACGCCCCAACGGCCCGAAAAGCGCACCGATCGACCTGTTCGAACAGGTCGACGAATTGCGCCAGAGCGGCCTGTCGCTGCCATTGCTGGTGCGCTTCCCCGACATTCTGCAGGACCGCGTGCGCCAGCTGACCGGCGCCTTCGATGCCAACATCGCGCGCCTGGAATACCAGAGCAAGTACACCGCGCTGTACCCGATCAAGGTCAACCAGCAGGAAGCGGTGGTGGAAAACATCATCGCCACGCAGAACGTCTCCATTGGCCTGGAAGCCGGCTCCAAGCCTGAGCTGCTGGCTGTGCTGGCGCTGGCGCCGAAGGGTGGCACCATCGTCTGCAACGGCTACAAGGACCGCGAGTTCATCCGCCTGGCGCTGATGGGCCAGAAGCTCGGCCACAACGTGTTCATCGTCATCGAGAAAGAGTCGGAAGTGGCTCTGGTGATCGACGAGGCCGCCGAGCTCAAGGTCAAGCCGCAAGTCGGCCTGCGCGTGCGCCTGTCGTCGCTGGCCTCGAGCAAGTGGGCCGACACCGGTGGCGAGAAGTCCAAGTTCGGCTTGTCCGCCGCCCAGCTGATTTCGGTGGTACAGCGCTTCCGCGATGCCGGTCTGGACCAAGGTATCCGCCTGCTTCACTTCCACATGGGCTCGCAGATCGCCAACCTGGCGGACTACCAACACGGCTTCAAGGAAGCCATCCGTTACTACGGTGAGCTGCGTGCGCTGGGCCTGCCGGTCGACCATATCGACGTTGGCGGTGGTCTGGGCGTGGACTACGACGGTACCCATTCGCGCAATGCCAGCTCGATCAACTACGACATGGACGACTACGCCGGCGTTGTTGTGGGCATGCTCAAGGAATTCTGCGACGCGCAGGGCCTGCCGCACCCGCACATCTTCTCCGAGAGCGGCCGTTCGCTGACCGCGCACCACGCCATGCTGGTGATCCAGGTGACCGACGTCGAGAAGCACAACGACGACGTGCCGACCATCGAGAACAAGGAAGCCCTGCCCGAGACCGTGCAGTGGCTGGTCGACCTGCTCGGCCCGACCGACATCGAGATGGTGACCGAGACCTACTGGCGCGCCACCCACTACATGGGTGACGTGGCTGCGCAGTATGCCGATGGCAAGATCAGCCTGGCCGAGAAGGCCCTGGCCGAACAGTGCTACTTTGCCGTGTGCCGCCGCCTGCACAACTCGCTGAAAGCCCGCCAGCGCTCGCACCGCCAGGTGCTGGACGAGCTGAACGACAAGCTGGCCGACAAGTACATCTGCAACTTCTCGGTGTTCCAGAGCCTGCCGGACACCTGGGCCATCGGCCAGGTACTGCCGATCATCCCGCTGCACCGCCTGGACGAAGAGCCGATGCGTCGTGCCGTGCTGCAGGACCTGACCTGCGACTCCGACGGCAAGATCAACCAGTACGTCGACGAGCAGAGCATCGAGACCAGCATGCCGGTGCATGCGGTGAAGGAGGGCGAGGACTACTTGCTGGGTGTGTTCCTGGTCGGTGCTTACCAGGAAATCCTCGGTGACATGCACAACCTGTTCGGTGACACCGACTCGGTGAACATCTACCAGAACGCCGACGGTAGCGTGTACCACGCCGGTATCGAGACCCACGACACCATCGAAGACATGCTGCGCTATGTGCACCTGTCGCCGGAGGAGTTGATGACGCATTACCGTGACAAGGTGGCCAGCGCCAAGATCACTGCGCGGGAGCGGACTCAGTTCCTGGATGCTTTGCGCCTTGGTCTGACTCGGTCTTCGTACCTGTCGTCGTGATCCTCGGGGGCCGCTTTGCGGCCCATCGCGACACAAGGCCGCTCCTACAGGGGACCGCGAAACCACATGGAATTGCGGTTTCGCGGGAAATCGCGGCGCGAGCTGTTGTAGGAGCGGCCTTGTGTCGCGATCTGAGGGCGCAGCCCTCACCGCGTCATACTCGGTAATGATCCACCGGCGATGCATTTGATCGCCATGCCTATCCTGTGAATGCAATGTTCAAAGGAAGTCGACATGGATCGTCACGGCAACCATCGCTTGCGCCAAGGGCGCTTTTCAGAGCCAGGCCGGCTCTACCTGCTAACCACCATCACACGCCATCGCCTCCCGTTGTTCGAGAACCTCTGGTTTGCGCGTTCGGCCATTCAGCAATTGCGGCTGAGTGATCGAGAGGGGAGTTGCCGTTCGCTGGCCTGGGTCTTGATGCCGGACCATTTGCACTGGCTGATCGAGCTCGGCCCGACCAGCCTGGGCAAACTCATGTGTGCCTTCAAGTCGCGAAGCAGTTGCGCGCTCTACCGTACAGGTGCCGAGCGACAGCACATCTGGCAACCCGGCTTTTACGACCGGGCGCTGCGCAAGGAGGAGGATGTAAAGGCCGCTGCCCGCTACATCATAGCCAATCCCATTCGGGCTAGCCTGGTGCGGCGGGCTGGTGATTATCCACATTGGGATTGTGTGTGGCTGTGAATCCGCAGGTGATCGCGATACCAGGCCGTCCCACAATCCATGTAGGAGCGGCCTTGCGTCGCGATGGGCCGCAAAGCGGCCCCGGCATTACTGAATCCACTCACCTTTTTCCTGCAACCGCCATCCCACCCACCCCAACGTCACCGCCCGCAACCCCATGAACCCGAGAAACGCCAACCACAACCCATGGTTGCCAAACCCACTCATGAGCACCCCCAAGGGCAGCGCAATCACCACCGAAACCAACATCGCATTACGCATCTCCCGCGCCCGGGTCGCGCCTATGAACAAGCCATCCAGCAAATAACTCCACACCGCAATCAACGGCAGCAATGCCAGGTACGGCAGGTACGGATAAGCCGCTGCCCGCACACTCTCGATGTCGGTCTGCAAATCGATGAACAGGTGCCCGCCCAGCAGGAACAACCCGGCAAACCCCAGACTGGTGATCTGCGACCAGCCACAGGCCACCACCAGCGAGCGGCGCAATGTGTCGCGGTCGCGGGCGCCAATGGCATGGCCGCACAAGGCCTCTACCGCGTGCGCCAACCCGTCAAGCGCATAGGCAGTCAGCAGCAGGCCGTTGAGCAGCAGGGCATTGGCCGCCACAGTGGCTTCGCCCAGACGAGCGCCTTGCACGGTGATCAGCAGGAACACCAGTTGCAGCGCCAGGCTGCGCAGGAAGATGTCGCGGTTCACCGCCAGCAGCGGCCGCCAGGCCTGCCAGCGCTTGAGCGCCGCCCACACGATCTGCCCCGGGTAGGCGCGCAGGGCCGGGCGGGTCAGGGCCAGGCCGAGCAGGGCGGCACTCCATTCGGCGATCACCGACGCCCGCGCCGAACCCAGCACGCCCCAGTCCAGGCCAAGCACGAACCACAGGTTCAAGGCGATGTTCAGCAGGTTGGTGGTCAGCAGGATGGCCAGTGGCGCCCTGGCGTTCTGGGTGCCGAGGAACCAGCCGACCAGGGCGTAGCTGGCCAGTGCCGCGGGCAGGCCGAGCAGGCGGGTATGGAAGAAGTCTTCGGTGGCTTGCTGCAGGGCCGCGCTGGGTTCCATCGCGTGCAGCGCCAGCTGGCTGAAGGGCAGTGCCAGCAGGCCGATCAGCAGGGCGAAGCCGACCGCCAGCAACAGCCCTTGTACCAGTACCTGGCGCAACGCTGCCCCGTCGCCTCGGCCGGCGGCCTGGGCGGCGAAGCCGGTGGAGCCCATGCGCAGGAAGCCCATCAGGCCGACCATGAAGGTGAACAGCGTGGCGCCCACGGCTACGGCACCCAACTGGTGGGCGTGGGGGAGGTGGCCGATGACCGTGCTGTCGACCAGGGCTACCAGCGGCACGGAGATGTTGGACAGGATCATCGGCGCGGCCAGGGCCCAGACCTTGTGGTGGGTGGGGCGGTGCTGCCAGTCGGTGGAGAGTTGGGACATTTGCATTCCATGGGACCCTGGGGCCGCAGCGCGCCCCTTCGCGGGCACGCCCGCTCCCACAGGATAGTGTTGTTCTTGCGGCCGGCGCCGAACCTGTGGGAGCGGGCAGGCCCGCGAAGGGGCGCGAAGCGGCCCTCCTTTTAACGAATGGCACAGTGTAACGGCCTGGCAACCAATGCGCGCAACGCCAGGTACTGCACCCGCCATTGCGCTATAGTTGCTGCCCTCACGTACACGCTGCCAAAGAGTTCTACTCCATGTTCAACAAAGGATTGTTGCTGGCCTGCGCGCTGGCTTTGCTCAGTGCCTGTGACTCTTCGACGCCGGACAAGCCGGCGCCATCCGAAAAGCCGGCGGCCACTGCGCCCGCCGCCACCCCGGCACCCCAACGCGAAGACCCTGCCGTACTCGCCAAACGCTACGAGGGCCGCGAGCTGACGGTGCTGGATGTTTCCGAGGTGCAGCTCGATGGCGCCGCGACGCTGTCGATCAGCTTCTCCGCGCCGCTGGATGCCAAGCAGGACTTCGCCAGCAAAGTGCACCTGGTCGACACCGTCAAAGGCAAGCTCGACGGCGCCTGGGAACTGTCCGACAACCAGATGGAGCTGCGTCTGCGCCATCTGGAGCCGCAGCGCAAGCTGGTGCTGACCGTCGACAAGGGCCTGCTGGCGGTCAATGGCAAGCAACTGGACAGCGAGTCGATCAGCCGCCTGGAAACCCGCGACATGCAGCCGACCATCGGCTTCGCCAGCCGCGGTTCGCTGCTGCCCACGCGCCTGGCCGAGGGCCTGCCGGTGATCGCCCTCAACGTCGACAAGGTCGATGTCGAGTTCTTCCGCGTGAAGCCGGACATGCTCTCGACCTTCCTGGTCAACTGGGGGCGCAACAGCAGCCTTTACTACTACCAGTCCAAGGAAACCCTGGACATGGCCGATCTGGTCTACAGCGGCCGCTTCGACCTCAACCCCGCACGCAACACCCGCGAGACCGTGCTGCTGCCGATCGCCGGCATCAAGCCGCTGCAGGAGCCAGGCGTGTACCTGGCGGTGATGCGAGCCTCGGGCACTTACGACTACTCGCAACCAGCGACCCTGTTCACTCTCAGCGACATCGGTGTGTCCGCGCATCGCTACCGTGACCGCCTCGATGTGTTCGCCCAGGCCCTGGAAGGTGGCAAGGCGATGAACGGCGTCAACCTGGAAATCCATGACGACAAGGGCAAGCTGCTGGCTCAGGCCAGCACCGACAGCGATGGCCACGCCCAGCTGCCGATCACGCCCAAGGCCGACACCCTGATCGCCACCCAGGGCGTGCACACCACCCTGCTGCGCCTGAGCAGCGCGGCGCTGGACCTGGCCGAGTTCGACATCACCGGCCCGCAGGCCAACCCGCTGCAGTTCTTCATCTTCGGCCCGCGTGACCTGTATCGCCCCGGTGAAACGGTGTTGCTCAACGGCCTGCTGCGCGACCAGGACGGCAAGCCGGTCAAGGCGCAGCCAGTGAGCGTGGAAGTGCGTCGCCCGGATGAGCAGGTCAGCCGCAAGTTCGTCTGGGAAGCCGACGGCAATGGCCTGTACCAGTACCAGCTGCAGCTGGCCAGCGAGGCCCCGACTGGCCGCTGGCAACTGCTGCTCGACCTGGGCGGCGGGCGCAAGCAGGTGTATGAATTTCTCGTCGAAGACTTCCTGCCCGAGCGCCTGGCGCTGGAACTCAAAGGCAGCAGCAAACCGTTGTCTCCGGATCAGGATGCGCGTATCCAGGTCAATGGCCGTTACCTTTACGGCGCCCCGGCTGCCGGCAACCGCCTGAGCGGCCAGGCCTATGTTCGCCCGCTGCGCGAGGCGGTACCGGCGCTGCCTGGCTACCAGTTCGGCTCGGTCACCGAAACCGAGCTGAACCAGGACCTGGAGCTGGACGAAGTCACCCTTGACCAGGCCGGCAAGGCCGTGGTCGATATCGAAAGCCGCTGGGCCGAAGCCCGCTCGCCGCTGCAACTGACCGTGCAGGCCAGCCTGCAGGAGTCCGGTGGCCGGCCGATTACCCGCCGCCTGGAACAACCCATCTGGCCGGCCGAGCGCCTGCCAGGCCTGCGTGGCCTGTTCGACGGCGAGGAAACCGACAGTGACGGGCCGGTGGAGTTCGAGTTCCTGGTGGCCGACCGCAACGGCAAGAAACTGGCGGCCAACGACCTCAAGGTGCGGCTGGTGCGCGAGCGCCGCGACTACTACTGGAACTACTCGCAGAGCGATGGCTGGAGCTACGCCTACAACGAGAAGTTCCTGACCCAGAGCGAAGAGACCGTAAGCGTCAAGGCTGGCTCCACCGCCAAGCTGAGCTTCCAGGTGGAATGGGGCCCTTACCGTGTCGAGGTGGAGGACCCGGAGACGGGCCTGGTGTCCAGCGCGCGCTTCTGGGCAGGCTATCGCGCCCAGGACAACGCCGAAGGCGGCGCGGTGCGGCCGGACCAGGTCAAGCTGGCGCTGGACAAACCGGCCTACGCCGACGGCGCTACCGCCAAGGTCACCGTCACCCCGCCCGCAGCCGGCAGTGGCTACCTGATGATCGAGTCCAGCGATGGCCCGCTGTGGTGGCAGGAGATCGACGTGCCCGCCGAGGGCAAGACGTTCGATGTGCAACTGGACAAGCAGTGGGCACGCCATGACCTGTACATCAGCGCGCTGGTGATCCGCCCGGGTGAGCGCAAGGCCAACGCCACGCCGAAACGCGCGGTGGGCGTGCTGCACCTGCCGCTGAACCGCGCCGAACGCAAGCTGGCGGTGAGCCTGCAGGCTCCGGAAAAAATGCGCCCGAAGCAGCCGCTGAACGTGAAGATCAAGGCTGCAAATGCCGATGGCAGCGTGCCTGAACAGGTGCATGTGCTGTTGTCGGCGGTGGACGTGGGCATCCTCAACATCACCGACTTCAAGACCCCCGACCCATTCGCCAGCCTGTTCGGGCGCAAGGCTTACGGTGCTGACCAGCTGGATATCTACGGCCAGTTGATCGAAGCCGGCCAGGGCCGCTTGGCCAGCCTGGCATTTGGTGGTGACGCAGCGATGGCCAAGGGTGGCAAGCGCCCCAACACCACGGTTACCATCGTCGCTCAGCAGAGCCTGCCGGTGACCCTGGACGACAAGGGCGAGGGCCAGGCCACGGTCGATATCCCCGACTTCAATGGCGAACTGCGGCTGATGGCCCAGGCCTGGACCGAGGAACAGTTCGGCATGGCCGAAGGCAAGACCGTGGTCGCCGCGCCGCTGATCGCCGAGCTCTCGGCGCCGCGTTTCCTGGCCGGTGGCGACCGTACCAGCCTGGCGCTGGACCTGGCCAACCTGTCTGGTCGTGCCCAGCATCTGAATGTTGAAATCAGCACCGAAGGGCAGCTGAGCCTGGCGGCCAACGCCGTGCAAAACGTAGCCCTGGCTGAAGGCCAGCGCTCGACGCTGATGATCCCGGTACAGGCCCAGGGTGGCCTGGGGCAGGGCAAGGTACATGTGCGGGTTACTGGCCTGCAGCTGCCGAACGAGCCGACCGGCGCGTTCGAACGCGAGTGGACGCTGGGCGTGCGCCCGGCCTACCCGGCGATGCTCAAGCACTACCGCGTGGCCTTGAAGGACCAGCCATGGACCCTGCCTGAAGCAGACCTGGCCGCCTTCGAACCCGCCGGGCTTGAAGCCAGCCTGGCCTTGTCGAGCCGGCCACCGCTGAACCTGGCCGAGCAGATCCGTGCCCTCGAAGCCTACCCCTACGGTTGCCTGGAGCAGACCACCAGCGGCCTCTACCCGTCGCTGTACGCCGATGCCGACAGCCTCAAGCGCCTGGGCATCAAGGGCGAGCCAGCCGATGTGCGCAAGCGCAAGATCGAGATGGGTATCGAGCACCTGCTAGGCATGCAGCGCTACAACGGCAGCTTCGGCCTGTGGAGCTCGGACAGCGAAGAAGAATACTGGCTGACCGCCTATGTCACCGACTTCCTGCTGCGCGCCCGTGACCAAGGCTATGGTGTGCCGGCCGAAGCGCTGAAGAAGGCCAGCGAGCGCCTGCTGCGCTACCTGCAGGAGCGCAACCTGATCGAAGTCGACTACAGCGAGAACGCCGAACACACCCGCTTCGCCGTGCAGGCCTATGCGGCATTGGTGCTGTCGCGCAGCCAGCAGGCGCCTCTGGGGGCACTGCGCGGCTTGTTCGAACGCCGCGCCGACGCCCGCTCTGGCCTGCCACTTGTGCAACTGGCGGTGGCGCTGGACAAGATGGGCGACAAGCCGCGTGCCGAGCAGGCCCTGCAGGCGGGCCTGGGCATCAGCCGCGGTAAAGGCTGGATGGCCGACTATGGTAGCGCCCTGCGCGACCAGGCACTGATCCTGGCGCTGCTGCAGGAAAGCAACCTGGCCAGCCGCCAGGTCGACCAGCGCCTGTTCGCCCTGTCGGATGAGCTGGCGGCCAACCGCTGGCTGTCGACCCAGGAGCGCAATGCGCTGTTCCTGGCCGGCCGTGGCCTGCTGGGCAAACCGGAAGGCCAGTGGCAGGCGCGCCTGGACAGCGCGGGCGAAGTGCGCGAGTTCAACAATGCCGAGTCCGGCATGAAGCTCGAAGGCCCGTTGCTGGCTTCGCCATTGAGTGTGCAGAACCAAGGTAGCGAAACTCTGTACCAGCAACTGACCTTGTCGGGTTACCCACGCCAGGCGCCTGCGGCCGGTGGCAATGGCATGCAGATCCGCCGTGAGTACCTGGGCATGAATGGCCAGCCGTTGGACCTGCATAACCTGCGCAGCGGAGACCTGGTGCTGGTGCACCTGGCGCTCAAGGCTGAAGACCGGGTGCCGGATGCGCTGGTGGTGGACTTGCTACCGGCGGGCCTGGAGCTGGAAAACCAGAACCTGGCGCAAAGTGCCGCCAGCCTGGAAAACGCCAGCAGTGCGGTGAAGGAATGGCGCGAATCGATGCAGAACGCCAGCGTGGTGCACCAGGAGTATCGGGATGATCGTTACGTCGCCGCGCTCAAGCTGGACAGCTATGGCACCACCCACCTGCTGTACCTGGCTCGGGCGGTGACCCCGGGCACCTATCGCGTGCCGCCGCCGCAGGTTGAATCGATGTACCGGCCAAACCTGCAGGCCGTGGGGGATGGGCAAGGGGAGATGACCGTAAAAGCCCGCTAGAATTTTGTCGCCTTTACCGGCCTCATCGCCGGCAAGCCAGCTCCCACAGGATGGAGCATGGCTTGAGGGCGACGCGGTCGAGGTGGGAGCTGGCTTGCCGGCGATTGGGCCGCAACGCGGCCCCCGGCCTTGTTCAGTGAATCACCCAGCTCATCACCCACAACCCCAACAGCAGCCAGATGATCCCGAGGATGATCGAGGCGCGCATGAACGCGCGGATTGCCGAGTACAGCAGCACCAGCCCGATGATCAGGGCGAGGATGCTGAGAAGCGAGGTCTCCATGCCCAAGGTGCGCGCCAGGCCATCGATGAAATTGCCACCGGCACTGGCCAGCAGGTTGAACAGCCCGCTCAATGCGTCGACGATGAAGCGGATCAACGACCCCAGCGCCTGGCCCAGCCACTCGAAAAAACCTTCTACATGCATAGTTGCTTCCTGATGAACGAATCGGCGATGTTGCCGTTCCCAAGCCTTTGGCCATCACCTGGCCAGGTCGGTTCCCGATGCCAAGCTTAACGCGGCCGCATACCCGTGCGGGCAGGCTGTTGCGCGCCACGGTGATCGGCATGCTGGTACTGTTCGGCCTGTTGTGGCTGGCCGACCGCCTATGGCCGCTGCCCATGCCCGGAGACGACCTGGCCCGCGTGGTGCTGGCCGAGGACGGCACGCCGTTGTGGCGCTTTGCCGATGCCGATGGTGTATGGCGCTACCCGGTCAGCTCCGACGAGGTCTCGCCGCTGTATCTGCAGGCGCTGCTCACCTACGAAGACCGCTGGTTCTACAGCCACCCCGGGGTCAACCCGCTGGCCCTGGCTCGCGCTGCCTGGCTGAACCTGCGTGGCGGGCGTGTGGTGTCGGGCGGCAGCACGCTGTCGATGCAGGTCGCACGCCTGCTCGACCCGCATGAGCGCACCCTGGCCGGCAAGCTGCGCCAACTATGGCGCACGGCACAGCTGGAATGGCACTTGTCCAAGCGCGAAATCCTGCAGATCTACCTGGACCGCGCGCCCTTCGGCGGCACCCTGCAGGGCGTGGCGGCGGCCAGCTGGGCCTACCTTGGCAAGTCGCCCATGCACCTGACCCCGGCCGAAGCGGCACTGCTGGCCGTGCTGCCCCAGGCGCCCAGCCGCTTGCGCCCGGACCGTCACCCCGAGCGTGCGCAGCGCGCCCGGGACAAGGTGCTGCAACGCCTGGCCGAATACCAGGTGTGGCCGGCTCAGCAAATCCGTGAGGCTGCCGAAGAGCCGCTTGTACTGGCGCCACGTCAGGAGCCGGCTCTCGCCCCGTTGCTGGCCCGGCGCCTGAACAGCGCCGACAGCCCGCCGCTGATCCGTACCACACTCGACGCCGCACTGCAGCGGCGCCTCGAAGACCTGCTGCTGGGCTGGCGGGCACGGCTGCCGGAGCGCACCTCCGCCGCCATCCTGGTGGTCGATGCGCAGACGATGGCGGTGCGTGCCTACCTGGGTTCTATCGACCTGGCCGACGAGCGCCGCTTCGGGCATGTCGACATGGTGCGTTCGTTGCGCTCGCCGGGCTCCACCCTCAAGCCGCTCCTCTACGGTATGGCGCTGGATGACGGCCTGATCCATTCCGAGTCGTTGTTGCAGGATGTGCCGCGACGCTATGGCGACTACCGCCCCGGCAACTTCTCCATGGGCTTCAGCGGGCCGGTGTCGGCCAGTTCGGCGCTTGCGCTGTCGCTCAACCTGCCGGCGGTGCAGCTGTTGGAGGCCTATGGTCCGAAACGCTTTGCCGCGCAACTGCGCATGGCGGGCATGCCGCTGATATTGCCGCCTCTGGCAGAGCCCAACCTGTCGTTGATCCTGGGTGGCGCGGGCAGCCGCCTGGAGGACCTGGTGGGTGGCTACGCTGCGCTGGCGCGGGGTGGCAATAGTGCGAGGGTGCGCCTGCAACCACAGGATCCGTTGCTGGAACGGCGCCTGCTGTCGCCAGGGGCGGCGTGGATCATCCGGCGCATCCTCAGCGGCCAGGCGCGCCCCGACCGCGACCCGCATGCCGAGCTGGTGCAACGCCCGCAACTGGCGTGGAAGACGGGCACAAGCTACGGCTTTCGCGATGCCTGGTCGATCGGCGTGGGCCCGCGCTACCTGATCGGCGTATGGATTGGCCGCCCCGATGGCACCCCGGTCCCCGGCCAATTCGGGCTGGCTTCGGCAGCGCCGCTGATGCTGCAGGTGCACGACCTGCTGAGCAACCGTGACAGCCAGCGTGGCATCAGCGTGCCGGTGGAGCGGGTGCCGGCGAACGTCGGCGTGGCTGCGATCTGTTGGCCACTGGGCCAGCCGATGAGCAAAAAGGACCCCAACTGCCGGCGTCAGCGTTTCGCCTGGACTTTGGACGGCACTACGCCGCCAACCCTGCAGGCCGCCGACCAGCCACTCGGCCTGGGCCTGCGCGAAAGCGTATGGGTCAACGACCAGGGGCTGCGCGTCGATGGCAGTTGCCCGGGCGCCAAGGCCCGCGATATCGCCCTATGGCCCGCCCCGCTGGAGCCTTGGCTGCCACGTGTGGAGCGGCGTGCGGCGCGCCTGCCGGCCATCGATCCGGCCTGCCCGCCGCATGTGCCGGCCAGCGCGCCACCGCTTTCGATCGTGGGCGTGCGCCCGGGCGACAACCTGCGCCGCCCGGCCACCAGCAGCGAGCCGTTGCAACTGCATGTGTCGGCGCTGGGCGGCGGCGGTCGGCGCTGGTGGTTCCTCAACGGCCAGCCATTGGGCGAAACCCAGGGCCAGGACAGCCTGCTGGTGCGCTTCCAACAGGTAGGCCAGGCCGAAATCAGCGCGCTGGATGAAAGCGGCGAGACGGCGCGCGTGGCGTTCCAGGTCAGCGAGTAGCCGTTCGACGAGGGCCGAGGCAGCACCTACGCTTGCAGGTAACGGGTGTGACCGGCTGGCGCCCCTGATGCCTGTAAATCAAGCAATTTGGGGCCGCTTTGCGGCCCTTCGCGGGCACGCCCGCTCCCACAGGTTTGGTGCTGGGTTCAGGAAAGCGCGATCTCGGTGGGAGCGGGCGCGCCCGCGAAGTGCTGCAACGCAGCCCCAGGGAACATGGAGCGCCCTATGCGTCCTCTGGCCGTGCCCCTGTTGTTGCTGCCTTGGGTACTTGCGGCCCATGCCGAGCCTTTGCCAGGTTTTCTCGACAGCCATGAGTACGAACGTCGCCTGCCCGGCGCCAACCTGCCGATAGACGCCTACCGTTCGGTCAGTGCTCACCTGCAGCTGGCCGGGAAGTATGGCGACAGCCGCGCGTGGGCGCCTGCGAATACCCGGCTGGTGCTGCATAAAGTGCGCTTCGAAGGCGGCACGGTGTTCCCCTTGAGCGACCTGCGCGAACACTACCAACCGCTGATCGGGCACCAGACCACGTTGGGCGAGCTGCAGCAGTACACCGCGCGCCTGACCCAGCGCTATCGGCAGGAAGGCTACCTGTTGTCGTACGCCTACCTGCCGCCGCAGGAAGTGGCCGATGGCCGGGTCAATGTGGTGCTGGTCGAAGGTTATATCCGTGATTACCGCGTGGACGGCGATATCGGCCCGGCCGGCGCCTATCTGCATCAGCTGCTGGAGCGGCTTGCCACCGAGCGCCCGCTGACCCGAGAAACGCTGGAGCGCTACCTGGGCCTGGCCGAGCGCCTGCCGGGGGTAACGATAGAGCCGCAGCTGGCCGTGGCGCAAACCGCTGATGGTGCTGCGCGGTTGACCGTGCATGCGCAGCGCAAGCCGTTCAGCGCTGCTGTTATCGTTGCTGATGGCAACCGCGACGATGCGCAGGCGCTGCTGACGGCAACCAGCCACGCCCAGACCCGCTTTGCCGAACAGATCGAGGCCAGCCTGTTGCTGCCGCCGGGGGATGACCAGGTGCATTACCAGCGCCTGGCCTACAGCCAGTACCTGGACGCGGGCGGCAGCCAGCTGCTGCTGTCGGCTTCGCGCTACCGCAGCGAACCCGGCACGCGGATTCGTCTGGACGATGGCCGTGACATCACCCGCAAGCGCGACAGCGATCGCTATGCGATCGGCCTGCGCCAGCCGGTGATCGTCAGGCCGGATGAATGGATGGTGGTGCAGGGGCAGGTGTATTCGGTCAGTGAGCACTTCGAGGACCGGGTAGATGGGTTGCCATCGGCACGGGACTACGACACCTACGTGCGTGCGCTGTCATTCGAGGGCGACTGGCGCAAGGTGGAAGAGGGCCGTTTGCGCATCGTCAGCGCCGGGGTCTATCAGGGCCTGGATTATCTGGGGGCGCGTAGCGATGCCGACTACGATCTGGATTTTCTGCGGTTGCGGCTTTCCGGTTTGCAGAGCGACAGGTTGCTCGGTAACTGGCAGGGGGTGGTGTCTGGTGCGATGTACTGGAGTGATGACCGCTTGCCCGGCAGCGAGCGTGCGGGGTTTGGCGGGCAGAGTTTCGGCCGTGGCTACCCGCGCGACCAGGCGGACGGGGACAAGGGCTGGGGTGTGGCTTACGAGGTGAACTACAGCATGCACGCCAACTGGCTGGC
Source organism: Pseudomonas sp. PVC-5-1 (assembly GCF_057444345.1). NCBI lineage: Bacteria > Pseudomonadati > Pseudomonadota > Gammaproteobacteria > Pseudomonadales > Pseudomonadaceae > Pseudomonas > Pseudomonas sp. PVC-5-1. The sequence continues at coordinate 646,805 of NZ_CM172024.1, forward strand.
GTTGGTGCAGCCCTATGTGGTGTTGGACACGGCGCAGGCATGGCATAACCGAGGGCCTGTAGAGGATGCCCACCTGGCTTCGGCGGCGCTTGGAGTGCGATTGGGCGATGGGCGCTTGTTCAATGTGGCGCTGGAGGTGGCCAAGCCTTTGGCTGATGTGGCATTGGACAGCCTGGACCGCGGGCCTCGGCTGACTTTGACGCTTGGCGTTCAGATGTAAGGGGTCGCTGTGGGAGCGGGCGCGCCCGCGAAGAATCCAACGCGGTGCATGGCACCGGCTGCGCCGGTGTTCGCGGGCGCGCCCGCTCCCACAGGTGTCGCGATGTGCTGCAACGCAGCCGCCAAAATCTTGAAGCTACCTGCTTAGTGGGTAGTAAACCGCTGATGCACTGGCGACGAGCTGGGTGTCAGTGCCAGTGCCAGCTGGGTGCGGTTGTGCATGTGGGTCAGGCGCAGCACCTGCGACACATACAGCTTCACGGTATTCTCGGTAATGCCCAGCTCACAAGCGATCTGGTAGTTGGTCTGGCCCTTGCCCACCAGGCGGGCTACTTCCAGCTGGCGTGGCGACAGCTTCTCGAACGCCGCTGGCAGTTCGCTTTCACTCTCGTCCACATCGCTGGCACGCCGGTGCATGCCCTGGCCCCGGGCTTTTTGCAGGTCCTGGTAAAGCTCGTCCATCGACTCTGCCAGCTCTTGCAGACGCTGGCTCAACCCGCCCAGCTCGCGGAAGCTGCGCTGGCGCTCCTGCACGGCCTGTTCCTGGCGGCGTACGCCCTCCAGCAGTTCATCGAGGTCCATGGGTTTCTGGTAGTAATCGGCAAAGCCCTCGCGCAACGCTCGGATCACATCCTGCTTCTCCGCTCGACCGGTCACCATGATGGCCTCGAACGCGCGCTGCCCGCCTTGTATCTTCAGTTCGCGGACCAGTTCAATACCATCACGACCAGGCATGTGCAGGTCACAGATGACCACGCCAATGGCCTCGTCTGCCAGGTAACGTTCCACGGCTTCGTCAGTGGAGTGGGCCGGCAGGCAGCGGTAACCCTTGGTTTCGAGAAACTCACACAATTGTTCGACTATCACTGGTTGGTCATCGACCACCAATATCTTCACATCACTGAATGCTCTGGACACGATCAACTCCCTGTCGTTACGCGGTCCTGCTCCCGGGCCAAGCGCTTTGCAAACTAAAAATAGTCGGGGGTAGTGGATTTGTACAAGTTACAAATTCTGTACAGCCATCGGACCACGAGATTGCTCACTGGATCCATACAGCAGTCAAAAGAAAACCGGTGAGCACATAGGGGACGAACGCCTGCTTGTCACCCATTTCCTCGGTCAAAGCCTGCAAGCGCTTTTTTACCTTGGGGTTGAGCAACGTCCACAGGCGCCGGCGGGTAAGCAGCCACAGCAGCACGCTGACACCGGCGCCGATGAAGGTGCCAAGTACGTATTGCGGGCTGGTGGCCAGGGCCAGGGCGCCCATCAGCTTGACGTCATCGGCACCGAAGCGGCCGAGCATGTAACCGGGCAGGGTCAGCAACATGACGATGGCCAGCGCCCATCCGGCATCGCTGGCATCGGCGCCGATCCAGCTGCGGCCAGTGGCGAAAAGCCAGGCCAGGGCGCAGGCAGCCACACCCAGGGTGAGCATGTTGGATATCTGGCGTTGACGCACGTCCTGTTCGGAGCACAAGGCAAGCCACAGCAGGAGAACAATGCTTTGCATTGGCAGGTCGCCCTTCCCAAATGTTGAACACATCTACCCGGTCAGTCAGGTTTCCTTAAGTGAAGATAGACGGGAACCTGCGGGGAGTGGAGCGGGAGAGGGAAAAAGGCGTGGCCGGGATGGATTTTGTCGTAGCTGGCACAGGTACGTGCCGTTGAAAATCTTGCGCGATCCCTGTAGGAGCGGGCGAGCCCGCGAACACGGGCGAAGCCTGTGCCATCCACCGCGGTGCCTGTTTCGCGGGCATGCCCGCTCCCACAGGTCCGCGGCGCCAATTGAGTTTGTGTTTGAGCGTTACTTCCTGCTCCCCGGCGGGTAGTTGGCCAACACCTTGGTCACGGTGTTCTGGATCGCGCTGTTGCGTTCCTCGGGGCTTGGCGGGTAGTTGTTCATGATCTGCTCGGCACTGCCGCGCCACACCAGCTTGCCGTCACGCCCATCGAACAGGTCGATCTGGATAGTGGCGACCTTGTAGTCGACGCTGCGGGTTTCGTTGTACATCGGCCCACCCCAGTAGCCGCCCCAGTAGCCTCCCCAGCCACCGCCGTAGTTGGTGGTGATCTGTTGCTGGCGCTGCTCGACGATCAGGTACGCGCGCACTGTCACGTCCGGCCGGGCGCCGCCTTGTACCGGGCGCAGGCCACGCTGGTCGAGTTGGCTTGCGACTGCCTGGCGAATGCGTTGCTCGGTGAGGTCGCTCTTGATTCGTGGGTCATCCGGGCGGTACTGCAGGCCCGGTTCCTGCCATGCCCAACTGCGGTAGGCGGCAAAGTCACGGCTGGCATCGAAATCCTGCTGGACGTTATTGCTGGAGCAGGCGGCGAGCAACAACGCGAATGACAGTAGAACGAGACGGCGCAACATGATGGTTCTCCGTTGGATATCAACTGGGAGGATAGCCGTTGAGCGCCTTGTGCACAGAATCGCGCAGGGCGCTTTCGCGTTCACGCGGCGAGTCCTTGTCGCTGCCGCTTTCGGCACTGGCACTCCATACCGGCTGGCCGCTGCGGGCGTCGTACAGGTCGATACGCACCACCATCACCTGCACTTCGTAGGTGCGCACGATGGGCACGCTGGCATAGCCCCCATAGCCATGGCGGTAGCCGCCATAGCCGACACCGCCATAGGGATACGGGCCGTAGTAAGGGTCGTAGGCATCGTAGTCACGTACCTGGCGCAAGCGCTTTTCCAGGCGTATGTCGGCGCTGACCAGCAAGTCGCCGGGGCCGCCCCGGGCGGGACGCAGGCCATGCTGGTCCAGTGCGCCGCTGACGGCATCGGCCAGTTGCGCCGGGTCGGTATCGACCGAGCCACTGGGCAACTGGCCGTTGAGCCAGCTCCAGCTACGGTAGTGCCCGTAATCACGGGCCGGTGTCGGGTAGGCACTGGCATCGAAGGTGCTGGCCGCCTGGGCCGGTGCCGGTGGTAACGGGCGGCTGCTGGCCACGTAGGGGTTGCTGCCCTGGCAGCCAGCCAGGGCAAGCGGCAGCACGGCCAGGCACAACAGACGGTAAGGCATGTATTCCTCCCGGCGGGCAGGTCAACGGGGGCGGCAGACCCAGTGCAGGTAGCGGCCGAGCCCGGCGAAGCTGGGGTGTCGACGGTAGGCCAGTTCCATTTCCAGCAGGTCGAGCAGCTCGGCCTTGCCTTGGAATTCCTTGGGCATGTAGTCGTGGAACACCCGCACGCCACTTTCGCTTTCAACCTGCCACATAGGATCAAGTTGCGCCCTGAGTTCCCGTGGATCAAGCGGTTTTTGCGGGGTCAGGCTCTGCTTCTCACCTTCCAGCCGGTTGCTGCGCAACTTGCGGAAATGGCCCTTGAGCAGGTTGCGATAGACCAGGGCGTCGCGGTTGTAGAAGGCCAGCGACAGCCACCCGGAAGGGGCCGTGAGCTGGTGCAGCACCGGCAGGATGCTTTCGGGCTCGGCCAGCCATTCGAGCACGGCATGGCATAGCACCAGATCGTAGGGTTCGGTCAGCTGGCCAAGCAGGTCTTGCCAGGGGGCCTGGATGAAGGTGGCCGGTTGGCCGGCTTCGGCAAAGCGCGCCCGTGCGCCGTCGAGCATGGGCGCGGCGGGTTCGGCCAGGGTCAGCTGGTGGCCGCGCTGGGCCAGCCACAAAGCCATGTGACCCAACCCGGCACCGATGTCGAGGATGCGCAGCGGGCGGTCAGGCAGGGCTTCGGCCAGGTCGGCCTGCAGCACGGCCAGGCGGATCGCGCCCTTGGCGCCGCCGTAGATCTTTTCGGCAAAGCGGGTAGCCAGCTCATCGAAGTGACGGTCGTTCATCGGGCGAAGCGCCTCTCGCTGTCGGCCAGCTTGGCTCGCACTACCTGGTCCATGTCCAGGCCAAGTTCGCTGCACAGCAGCAACAGGTAGAGCACCACATCGCCGATTTCCTGGCCGGCATGGGCCAGCTTATCGGCTGGCAGCTGGCGCGATTGGTCTTCGCTCAGCCACTGGAAGATTTCCACCAGCTCGGCCATTTCGACACTGGCGGCCATGGCGAGGTTCTTCGGGCTGTGAAAGCCGCGCCAGTCGTTGTTGTCGCGGATCTGGTGCAGGCGTTGGGTGAGTTCTTGCAGATTCATCGGGGGTCTCCTAATGCTGCATAGCTTCTGCGCAGGCCCGATGCAAAGCAAGCGTATACCGCCAAGACAGACATGGTCCCTGTAGGAGCGGCCTTGTGTCGCGATGGGGCGCGAAGCGGCCCCGGCGATGCCAGCGGCGAAGCTGATAATTTGGGGCCGCTTCGCGCCCCATCGCGACACAAGGCCGCTCCTACAGAGGGGCCCAGCGCCCGAACATATGCAGAATCCCTCCATGCCCATCCAGCCGCAGCTCTCCCGCAGTCCCCGCCTCACTGGCACCGAGCACCACCTCCGATGGCAACCGCACCGGCTTGCGGAAATCCACCTCGAAGGCAAAGCCACTGTGCGGCAGGTGCCCGCGCAGTGCCGCCAGGGCCATGGCCTTGCTCCACATGCCATGGGCAATGGCCGTGGGGAAGCCGAACAGCCGCGCACTGGCCGCGCTGAGGTGGATCGGGTTGTAGTCCCCGCAAACCTTGGCATAACGCCGGCCGATATCGCTGTCGGCGTACCAGCGGGTCGCCTCTTGCAGCGCTTGCGGTTCGTCCTCGGCAGGCTCACCTGCCTGGCTTTCCAGCTTCAGCCCGCGCACCAGCATACGGCTGGTCTCGCGCCAGAGCAGGCCGATGCCGTCTTCGGCTTCGGTGACCAGGTCGAAGGTGCCGCCCTTGGCATGCGCTTGCAGATTGCCTGCATGCACCGCAAAGCGCAGCCCTTCGATACCGCCCAGCGGGCGCAGCACCTCGATGCGGTTGTGCAGGTGCACCAGGCCGAGCAGCGGGAAGGGGAAGTTTGGCGCGGTCATCAACTGCAGCTGCAGCGTGAACGCCATGACATGGGGATAAGTACCCGGCAGGCGGCCATCGTCGGTGAAGTGGCACAACCGTCGATAGGCGGCCAGGTTGCCCGGCTGGACGCGGATGAAGCAGCGCAGGCCGTCGTCCGGCAGCTGGTCGCCGCTGATGCTGCGCTTGCTGGCCGCGCGCAGGTACAGGCTGGTGCGCGAAGCCGGGCTGTGCAGGTCGTGCCAGTGTCGGCTCATGCTCAAGCCCCCATCAAGGCCTGGCCGCATACCCGCAGCACCTGGCCGTTGACTGCACCGGAGCCTGGCTGGCTGAGCCAGGCGATGGCTTCGGCGACATCCTGCGGGCGGCCGCCCTGGCCAAGCGAACTCAAGCGTCGCCCGGCCTCGCGCAGGCCCATGGGCATGGCGGCGGTCATGTGGGTTTCGATGAAACCGGGGGCCACGGCATTGATGCTGCCGCCGCGCTCGGCGAGCCGGGGTGCCCACGCTTGGGCCAGGCCGATCAGCCCGGCCTTGCTCGCGGCATAGTTGGCCTGCCCGCGGTTGCCGGCGATACCGCTGACCGAGGCCAGCAGGGTGATGCGCGCGTTTTCACCCAGGGCGCCGTTGTCGTACAGCGCCTGTGTCAGCACCTGCGGTGCCTTGAGGTTTACCGCCAGCACCGCGTCCCAGTATTCCGGGGTCATGTTGGCCAGGGTCTTGTCGCGTGTGATACCGGCGTTGTGCACCACGATGTCGACGCCGTCGGGCAGGGCCGCAAGCAGTTGCGTTGCCGCGTCGCCGGCGCAGATGTCCAGGGGCAGCGCCTTGCCACCCAGGCGTGCGGCCAGGGCGTCGAGGTCCTGGCTGGCTTGGGGCACATCCAGCAGCAGTACGTCGGCACCGTCCCGGGCCAGGGTTTCGGCAATGGCGGCACCGATGCCCCGCGCGGCACCGGTCACCAGGGCGCGGCGCCCAGCCAGCGGCCGGGTCCAGTCCTCGACCTGGCTGGCGCAGGCATGCAGGCGCAGCACCTGGCCAGAGATAAAAGCGCTTTTGGGCGAGAGGAAGAAGCGCAGGGCGCCTTCCAGCTGACCCTCCGCGCTTGGGCCGACATACAGCAACTGCGCGGTCGCACCGTTGCGCAGTTCCTTGGCCAGCGAGCGGCTGAAGCCTTCCAGGGCTCGTTGGGCAATGCTGGCCAACGGGTCGTCGAGGCTTTCTGGCGCGCGGCCCAGCAGCACCACATGGGCGCACGATGCCAGGCTGCGCAGCAGTGGCTGGAAAAATTCGCGCAACTGCTTCAACGCGTCGCTGTCGGACAGGTCACTGGCATCGAATACCACGGCCTTGATCTTCGGCCCCAGACCAGCCACCCATGCCTCGGCCTGGAGGTTGTCGGTATTGAAGCTGTAAAGCGTGTCGGTCAGGCGCGGGGCAATGGCTTCGACCTGGCTCGCCAGTGGCCCGCCACCCAGTACCAGGGCACCTTCGACCGGGCGCAGGCGGCCTGCCTGCCAACGCTCCAGCGGCGCTGGACGTGGCAGGCCAAGGGCATCCACAAGGCGGCGGCCGAGGTTGGAGTTGGCAAAGCCGAGGTAGCGATCGCTCATGAGTGGGTCTCCCGGAAGGCAAGCTTGAAAGTGTGGACCAACTTTGTGGCAAGGTCGTTCGAATGCGGCAAAAACACCTAGGCTGTACGGATCAAATTGTTTCAGGAGGAACAAGCGCATGCGTTCACTTCGCCGGGTCGCGATCCTGGGCGGCAACCGAATTCCCTTCGCCCGTTCCAATGGCGCCTACGCCACGGCCAGCAACCAGGCGATGCTCACCGTCGCCCTCGAAGGGCTGATCGAACGCTACCGCTTGCATGGGTTGCGCATGGGGGAGGTGGTGGCTGGCGCTGTGCTCAAGCACTCGCGAGACATGAACCTGACACGTGAGTGCGTGCTGGGTTCGCGCCTGTCGCCGCTGACGCCAGCCTATGACATCCAGCAAGCCTGCGGGACGGGGCTAGAGGCGGCACTGCTGGTGGCCAACAAGATTGCCCTGGGGCAGATCGACTGCGGCATAGCCGGCGGTGTGGACACCACCTCCGATGCGCCGATTGCGGTCAACGAAGGCCTGCGCCACATCTTGCTGCAGGCCAACCGCGGCAAAAGCCTGGGCGAGCGGCTAAAGCCATTCCTCAAGCTGCGCCCTCACCACCTGAAACCCGAATTGCCGCGCAACGGCGAGCCGCGCACCGGTTTGTCTATGGGCGAGCATTGCGAACGCATGGCCCAGGCCTGGCGCATTGGCCGTGCCGAGCAGGACGAGCTGGCGCTGCTGAGCCACCAGGCGCTGGCTGCCGCGTACGCCGAAGGGTGGCAGGATGACCTGCTGACGCCGTTTCTGTCGTTGACCCGTGATAACAACCTGCGCCCCGACCTGACGCTGGAACAATTGGCCAAGCTCAAGCCAGCCTTCGACCGCAGCGGGCAGGGCACGCTGACGGCGGGCAACTCCACACCGCTGACCGATGGTGCTTCGCTGGTGTTGCTGGGCAGCGAGGAATGGGCCGAGCAGCAGGGGCTGTCGGTGCTGGCCTATCTGGTCGATGGTGAAACCGCTGCGGTGGATTTCGTTACTGGTCGCGAAGGGCTGTTGATGGCGCCGGTGTATGCGGTGCCGCGGCTGTTGGCGCGCAATGGCCTGACGCTGCAGGACTTTGACTATTACGAGATTCACGAAGCCTTTGCTGCCCAGGTGCTGTGCACGCTCAAGGCCTGGGAAGATGCCGATTATTGCCGCGAACGGCTGGGGCTGGATGCGCCGCTCGGGGCGATTGACCGCAGCAAGCTCAACGTCAAGGGCAGTTCGCTGGCGGCCGGGCACCCGTTTGCCGCGACCGGGGGGCGGATATTGGCCAACCTGGCCAAGCTGCTGGCGAGGTCGGGGAAGGGGCGGGGGTTGATATCGATCTGCGCTGCGGGTGGGCAGGGGGTGACCGTCATCGTCGAGCGCTGAGCTGTTAGGCTTGTCTGGTCAGAACTAAAAGAAACCACCATGCCCATCATCGGACACCCCCGCCCCATTCCGGCGCTGGACCACCTGCCCAGGCCGCTCTATGCACGAGCCGAAAGTCTTGGCGCCGGCTCCTGGACCACCCGCCACCAGCACGACTGGGTGCAGTTTTCCTATGCCATCAGCGGCGTCCTCGGGGTGTATACCCAGGAAGGCAGCTACTTCGCCCCGCCCCAGTGGGGCGTGTGGATACCAGCCGATGCCGAACACGAAGTGGTCACCTCTATGCAGGCCGAAATGCGCAGCCTTTACGTGCGCCGGGATGCCTGCCCGTGGGCCCCGGAGCAATGCCGGGTACTGGAAGTGACCCCGTTGGCGCGCGAACTGATCAAGCAGTTCTGCCTGTTCCCGGCAGACTACCCGGAGGGTGACAGCGCCGAGGCGCGGCTGGTGGCGGTGTTGCTCGACCAGTTGCGCATGCTGCCCGAGGTCGGTTTTTCGCTGCCACTGCCACGGCACCCGGGGTTGCTGGCGCTGTGCAATGGGCTGATCGCTGCACCGGACCAGTCGCAGACCTTGCAGCAGTGGGCGCGAGAACTGGGGTGCTCGGAGAAGACGCTGATGCGGCTGTTCCAGCGGGAGACGGGCTTGAGTTTTCGCAACTGGCGGCAGCGTATGCGGCTGTTGTCATCGCTGGCGCTGCTGGAGGCGGGGGAGAGTGTGACCGAGGCGGCGTTGGGGTGTGGGTATGACTCCACCTCGGCTTACATTGCGGCGTTCAAGCAATTGTTCGGTGCGACGCCGGGGGAATTGAGGCTTTAGTGATTGGTCGCCTGTGCCGTCCTCTTCGCGGGCGCGCCCGCTCCCACAGGATCGCCGCAGCTTTGCAAGCTGTGCAGTACCTGTGGGAGCGGGCGTGCCCGCGAAGAGGCCGGCGCAGGCAACACATCAGGTACGGAACCTGCGCACCAGTGCATCCAGCTCATTGGACAACCCGGCCAGGCTCTCCGAATCCATCCGCGCCGCCTGGGCCAGTTCGGCCACCAGTTGCGCATCGCCGTGAATCTGGCTGATGTGCCGGTTGATGTCTTCGGCCACCTGGTGCTGCTCTTCGGCCGCCGTGGCAATCTGGGTGTTCATGTCGCGGATCACATCCACCGACTCGCGGATCTGCCCGAAGCTGTCACGGGCCAGGCCGATGCGGCTCACCGACTGCTGCGAAACCTCCAGGCTGGCGTGCATCTGTGCGGCCACCTCGGCAGTGCGGTTGGCCAGGTTGCCCAGCAGGCCGTCGATCTCTGCGGTGGAGTCGGCAGTGCGCTTGGCCAGCGCCCGCACTTCGTCGGCAACCACGGCAAAGCCACGGCCCTGCTCGCCGGCACGGGCCGCTTCGATGGCGGCGTTGAGTGCCAGCAGGTTGGTTTGCTCGGCAATCGAGCGGATGGTGCCGAGGATCGACTGGATGGCGTTGCTGTCACGCTCCAGCTGCTGGATCGACTGCGCCGACTGTTCTATCTCCTGGCTCAGGCGGTCAACGCTATGTACCGCGGCATCGATTTGCTGCTGGCCTTCGCGGGCCTGTTGCTGGCCGCTGTCGGCCGACTGTGCCGCCTGGCTGCAGGAACGTGCCACTTCGTTGGCGGTGGCGACCATTTCGTGGAAGGCGGTAGAGACCATGTCCACCGCTTCGCGCTGGCGGCCTGCGGCTTCGGCCATGTCGCTGGAAACGCGGGTCGAGCTGCTGGAGGTGCTGAGTATCTTGCTGGCGGCAGCCCCGATGTGCTGGATCAGGCTGCGAATGGCACCGAGGAACTGGTTGAACCAGCTGGCCAGTTGTGCGGTTTCGTCGCGGCCACGGATTTCCAGGTTGCGGGTCAGGTCGCCCTCGCCCTGGGCGATATCTTCCAGGCCGCTGGTGACGCTGTTGATCGGGCGCACGATCAGCTTGGCGAAGGTGGCACCGACCACGGCGAACAGCGCGGCCAGTACCAGGGCCACCACGCCGATCAGCCAAGTCAGGCGGGTGGTGGTCTGCATCACTTCGCTTTGTTCGATCAGGCCGATCAGGGTCCAGCCCAGCTGTTCGTCCGGGTAGATGTTGGCCATGTAGCGCACGCCATTCAGTTCCACTTCGGCCAGCCCCTTGCCGTGCTTGGCCAGCTCGGCGTACCCGTCGCCAAAGCTCGCCAGTTGCTTGAAGTTATGCTTGGCGTCACGAGGGTCGACCAATACGTTGCCGTTGTTTTCCACCAGTAGCACGTAGCCGCTTTCGCCCAGCTTGATCTGCTGGACGATCTCGGTAAGGCCTTTGAGCGAGACGTCGACGTTGACCACGCCACCAGGGTTGCCCAGTTGGTTGGCGACGGTGCGCACGGTGCTGACCAGCACGGCGTCGTCGGCAGCCCAGTAGTAGGCGCCGGTACGCAAGGTCTTGCCAGGGTTGGCCATTGCCAATTGGTACCAGGGGCGGGTGCGCGGGTCGTAATTGACGAACTTCTGCCCGGCCGGCCAGCCGACATAGCCACCGTCATTCACCCCGTAGGATAGGTACGCATAGCTGGGATGCGTGGTGGCCAGGCGGGTCATGAACTCCAGCAGCTTGTTGGCCTGGTCGCCCAATTCGTAGGACGGGGTTGCGCTCATGTACTTGTTCAGTTCGCTACCCGTGGCGGCGACCATCGGCTGCGCAGCCAGGTACTCGACGTTCTGGTTGATGCCCTGGAAGAAGATGTTCATCGCGTTGCTGACCTGGCGGATTTCCCGGCTGCTGCCATCGAGGAATCCGTCGCGGGCTTCGCCACGCAGGTTGAGGACCACCAGGGTGGCCACAAGGATGATGGGCAAGCTGGCGATGACCGCGAATGCCCAGGTCAGTTTCTGTTTGATGCTCATCGACGCTCCCGGATTTGTTATTTTCGACACACGAGGCAGGTAACAATTGCATCGGCAGCATCCGGGTTTAATGTAGGAAAACGCCCGTATTTATTGGATAAAGTCGCAGTTGGTGACTATTCGGTCGTGTTTGGACGTATATGGCATACCAAACGTTGCGGGTGGCTCAGTGACAGCAGCCATTAGCAGAGCCATTGGCCAGATCCTTGAGGATCGGGCAGTCCGGGCGCTCGTCTCCCTGGCAGTGCGATACCAGTTCGCCAAGGGTGTCGCGCAGGCTCACCAGCTCTTCGATGCGCCGGTTCAGCTCATCGATGTGTTGCATGGCCAGCGCTTTCACATCGGCGCTGGCACGCTGGCGGTCCTGCCACAAGGTCAACAGCTTGCCGACCTCCTCGAGGGAAAAGCCCAGGTCGCGGGAGCGCTTGATGAAGGCCAGGCTGTGCAAGTCTTCCGCCTGGTAAAGGCGGTAGCCGCTGTCACTGCGCGTGGCGGGTTTGAGCAGGCCGATGGACTCGTAGTAACGGATCATCTTGGTGCTGAGCCCGCTGCGGCGGGCGGCCTGGCCGATGTTCATGGAGCCTCCTGGGTGTTGCTGGTGGGTTTCCACGCCTTGAGCCACAGTGCGTTGCTCACCACGCTGACGCTGGACAGGGCCATGGCGGCGCCGGCCAGTACCGGGTTGAGGTAACCCAGCGCGGCCAGCGGGATGCCGATCAGGTTATAGATGAACGCCCAGAACAGGTTCTGGCGGATCTTCGCATAGGTCTTGCGGCTGATCTCCAGGGCGGCCGGTACCAGGCGTGGGTCGCCGCGCATCAGGGTGATGCCGGCGGCCTGCATGGCCACGTCGGTACCGCCCCCCATGGCAATGCCGATATCGGCGGCGGCCAGCGCCGGCGCATCATTGATGCCATCCCCGACCATGGCGACCACGCCATCCTGCTTGAGTGCAGTCACGGTCGCGGCCTTGTCGGCCGGCAGCACTTCGGCATGCACGTCGTCGATGCCCAGGGCATCGGCCACCACTTTGGCGCTGCCGCGGTTGTCGCCGGTCAGCAGGTGGCTGCTGATGTGTTGCGCATGCAGGGTATCGATTGCCTGCGCGGCGCCGGGCTTGAGGCTGTCACCAAAGGCGAACAAGCCCAGCACACGCGGCTGCGCGCCGCGTTCGATAAGCCATGACAGAGTGCGCCCCTCGGCTTCCCAGGCCTGGGCCTTGGCGGCCAGGTCGCCGGGTGGCAGGGCGCTTTCATCGAGCAGGCGGCGGTTGCCCAGGGCCAACTCGCGGCCTTCCACGCGCCCGGCAATACCACGCCCGGTCAGCGACTGGCTGTCGGCAACGCCAGGCACGTCCAGGCCCTGTTCGGCACAGGCATCCAGTACCGCCTTGGCCAGCGGGTGTTCGCTGCCGCGCTGCAGGGCACCGGCCAGGCGGTGCAGGTCGGCGCTGCTGCCCACCTGCGCCTGGCTGTGGACAACGCGCGGGCTGCCGGAGGTGAGGGTGCCGGTCTTGTCGAACACCACGCGGTTGACCGCATGGGCGCGCTCCAGGGCTTCGGCGTCCTTGATCAGGATGCCATGGCGGGCGGCGACCCCGGTGCCGGCCATGATCGCGGCGGGTGTGGCCAGGCCGAGGGCGCAGGGGCAGGCGATGACCAGTACCGCGACGGCATTGATCAGCGCGGTTTCCAGTGGCGCGCCAGCCAGCCACCAACCGACCAGGGTGATCAGCGCCAGTACCAGCACGGCCGGGACGAATACCTGGCTGACCCGGTCGACCAGCTTCTGGATCGGTGCCTTGGCCGCCTGGGCGTCTTCCACCAGGCGGATGATGCGTGCCAGCACGGTTTCGGTACCCAGTGCCTGGGTGCGTACCAGCAGCCGGCCTTCGCCGTTGATAGCGCCACCGGTGACCCTGTCCCCTGGCTGCTTGGGCACCGGCAGGCTCTCGCCGCTGATCAAGGCTTCATCGGCATGGCTGCTGCCGTCTTCCACCACGCCATCGACCGGGAAGCGCTCGCCGGGTTTGACCAGTACCAGGTCGCCGAGGCGCAGTTGTGCAATGGCCACGTCCTCTTCCTGGCCATCGACCAGGCGCACGGCCTGTTCCGGGCGAAGGGCTTCGAGGGCACGGATGGCGCTGGCAGTCTGGCGCTTGGCACGGCTTTCCAGGTACTTGCCCAGCAGCACCAGGGCAATCACCACGGCCGAAGCTTCGAAGTACAGGTGAGGGGCCATGCCGGCGGGGGCTTGCGCCCACTGGTACAGGCTCAGGCCGTAGCCGGCGCTGGTGCCCAGGGCTACCAGCAGGTCCATGTTGCCAGTCCCGGCGCGCACGGCTTTCCAGGCGGCCACGTAGAACCGCGCGCCGAGAATGAACTGCACCGGTGTGGCCAGCAGGAACTGCACCCACGCTGGCAACATCCAGTGCACGCCAAACGGCTGCACCAGCATTGGCACCACCAACGGCAGGGCGAGCAGCAACGCTGCGCCGACCGCCAGGCGTTCGTTACGCAGGCGGTGCTGGGCAGCGTGCTGGTCGTCCTTGGCGGTTTGCGGCAGGCTGGCGCTGTAGCCGGCCTTTTGCACGGCGTCGATCAGCAGGTTGTCGTCGAGGGCCGCGAGCACTTCGAGGTGAGCGCGTTCGCTGGCCAGGTTGACGCTGACCCGTTCAACACCCGGCAGCTTGCCGAGAGCGCGCTCTACGCGGCCGACGCAACTGGCGCAGGTCATGCCGCCAATCTGCAGTTCGACGGTGCGGGTGGGCACGCCATAGCCGGCTTCGCGTATGGCCTCGACCAGCGCGGGCAGACTGTTGGCCGGGGCCTGGACCCGGGCCTGTTCGGTGGCGAGGTTGACGCTGACCTGTTCAGTGCCGGTGACCTTGCGAAGGGCGCGTTCGACCCGGCCGGCACAACTGGCGCAGGTCATGCCGGAGATCGGCAGGTCGTATGTGGTGGATGCGGGCATGGCTCTCCTCCTTGGACAGGCCTCCAGCATCAACCTTGCCACGCAGGTAAGGTCAATAGCCCAGGCCGGCTCGCTTCAACTCCAGCCCATATTGCCCCATGGCGATGCGGTATTTGTTGATCTGGCCCGCCTGCAGGTTCAGTCGTGTGCTGCGTTGGTCCTCGACACCCGGGGCGCAGCCGGGCATTTGCCCGGGCAGCAGGCGCAGGCGCACGTCCACCGGGCCGGGCGGCAGGTTGAACGAGGTGGACTGCTCCTGGAACACGCGCCCGGAGAGCTGGTCGTTGAGGTAGATGCCGATTTCGCAACTGGTGGCCACCTCCAGACGCTCCCGGGAAATGATCAGCACGCTGTAGTCCGAGTTGCCCTCGGCGCTGGCCGGTGGCACTGCAGCCAGCGTGCTCAATAGCCCGACGACGCCCAATGCTGCCCTGAACATGAAGAATCTCCTGCTTGCCTGATCATCAAAGGCGCAGCTTGGCCGACGCGCGCGCGGATTTCCACCCCGGCTGGTGTCGGCAAGTCTTGACCTTGCCCCGATGGCAAGCTTGAGACTTGTGGAAAACCTGAAGGAGGTAACCCCCATGCAAGTGTTCAATGTACAAGGCATGACCTGTGGCCATTGCGTGAAAGCCGTGACCCGGGCGGTGCAGGAACAGGATGCCGCGGCCAAGGTGGAGGTCGATCTGGCGGCCAGGCAGGTACGGGTGCAGAGCGAGTTGGCTCAGGAGCAGATCCTCACGGCCATTCGCGATGAGGGTTATCAGGTCGAGGCGGCCTGAATACTGACCTGTGGGAGCGGGCGTGCCCGCGAACACCGGCGTAGCCGGTGCCATCCACCGCGCCGCCTGATTCGCGGGCACGCCCGCTCCCACAGAGGGCGCTCCAGGCTCGGTATTGTTGCAAATGTTTTCATGTCGATAGGGCCCGCAGCAGGTAGAATCGAGCACTTGCTTAGCCTGCTATGGATTCCTGATGAACCTGCGAATGGTGCTCATCCTGGGCGCACTCAGTGCGTTCGGGCCCTTGGCGATCGACTTCTACCTGCCCGCCTTCCCGGCCATGGCGCAGGCGTTCGCCACCGATGAAAAACACGTCCAGGCCACTTTGGCCGCCTACTTCCTTGGCCTGTCCATCGGGCAACTGGCCTACGGGCCGGTGGCTGACCGCTTTGGCCGACGCAAGCCGCTGATGTTCGGGGTGACCCTGTTCACCCTGGCGTCACTGGCCTGTGCCTATGCCCCCAACCTCGATACCCTGGTGCTGGCGCGGTTTGTCCAGGCGTTGGGCGGTTGCGCCGGGATGGTGCTTTCGCGGGCCATCGTCAGTGACAAGTGCGACCCGGTGGCCTCGGCCAAAGTGTTCTCGCAGCTGATGCTAGTCATGGGCCTGGCGCCAATCCTGGCACCGATGCTGGGCGGGGTGCTGGTGAACGTGGCCGGCTGGCAATCGATCTTCCTCGCCCTGAGCCTGTTCAGTGCCGGCTGCCTGCTGGCGGTCAGCCTGGGCCTGCCGGAAAGCCTGCCCGAGCACATACCGCGGCAACCGCTGTCTGGCGCCATGCGCCAATACTTGCGCCTGTTCGCTGACCGGGTGTTCGTCGGCCATGCCCTGACCGGTGGTATCGCCATCGCCGGCATGTTTGCCTACATCGCCGGTTCACCTTTCGTGTTCATCAAGCTCTACGGCGTGCCGGCCGAGCATTACGGCTGGTTGTTCGGCACCAATGCCGCCGGCTTCATCCTGGTGGCGCAGGTGAATGCACGCTTGCTGGCCAAGCGCGGGCCGGCGTTTCTGTTGGCGCGTGCGGTGTGGCTGTACCTGGCTGCGGGCCTGGTGTTGCTGGCCGTGGCGGCAACGCGGCCAACACAGCTGTGGCCACTGCTGGTACCGCTGTTCGTCTGCATCTCCAGCCTTGGCTGCATCATCCCCAACGCCTCTGCCTGTGCCATGAGCGGGCAGGGCGCTCGGGCTGGCAGTGCCTCGGCGCTGATGGGCTGCCTGCAGTTCAGCGTTGCCGCCGGTGCAGCGGCGCTGGTGGGGCTGCTGCATGATGGCAGTGCGGTACCGATGGCGCTGGTGATCAGCCTGTGCGGGGCGCTGGTGGTCAGTGTCGCGCTGCTGACCCGACGCTTGCCGGCCAAGGCTCCCGCATAAGCGGGTGAGGTGCCTGCAGGCGGGTTTCCAACGTGGCGACGAAGGCACGCGCCTCGGCCTCGCTGCGGAAACTGACCACGTGTTGATCGAGCTGGACCTGCCAGGGGCAGGCGGGGTTTCGGCTCGACGCACTGACGACAATTTTCATCGCGGCATACCTCCAAAGGGGGGAGAGCGGATGAAGTGTAGCGCTGCACCTTCTGCCTGCCATGACCTGCATCAGTGTCCTGACTGACGGTCGGCAAGAACGTTTTCTACATGTTTTTTCCAGCTTGGGGTGCAATGCCTGCAAGCACGTGGAACCTTCGCTTTGGCTTGCGCTACTTGTGGAAATTGCTTGTCGGCCGCGTCCGAAGTTGCATCCGGTGTTTTTTCCGCCTGTCGTTCCCGGGCTCCTGCCATGTGTGCCGGGCTGCTTGCCCACGCGGTCCGGGCAGCTTTCACGCACTGTTCCGCTGCCTGCCATGGGTAGGCATACCCAGTGGTATTTTGCCTGTGGCACCACTGCGCGGCGCTGCCTGAATGGCGTTTTTTGCGGCTTATACTGGCGAACCAGGCCAGTGCCAGCGAGAGGCGCTTCCCTGCCAGGGGTGGCCATCGCATCCACACAGTGAACTTGCAGGGAGTTACAGGGACATGAACGCAGCCAGCAGTATCAGCCAGATTGCCAGCCTGATGGCCGACCCCAAGCGCAGTGCCATGTTGTGGGCATTGATCGACGGCACGCCGCGGCTGGCCAACGAGCTCGCGGTAATGACAGGCCTGACCTCGTCATCGGCCTGCGCTCATCTTTCGTTGTTGTCGTCGGCCGGTTTGCTCCGGCACGAAGCGCGGGGGCGCAAGCGCTACTTCCGGCTGGCCACCCCGCAAGTCGGGGCAGCGGTGGAGGCCCTGGCCAGTGTCCAGTTGGAGAGTGCCAGGGGGGAGCGGGCCAAGGCACCGGTATCACCGCTGCCCATGTCGATACGCAGGGCGCGTCGCTGTGGCGATCACCTGGGTGGGGAACTGGCCGGTGAGCTGTATCACCGTCTGGTGGTGGCCGGCTGGCTGGAGGGTAGTGGTCGGCAGTTGATGGTAAGCGAAGAGGGGCGGACGCAGCTGGCTTTGGTCGGGGTCTACATCGATGCCTTGGCGCCGCACCAGCAACGTGGCTGCGTGATCTGCCGCTGCACCGAGTGGAACGACCAGGGGCCGCACCTGGGCGGCGTGCTGGGGCAGGCCTTGTTCCGGCTGTTCCTGCAATCTGGCTGGATGCGCGAGGCCGAGGACTCGCGGGCATTGCATATTTCTGCGTTGGGTATCCAGCAGATCAATCGCATTGCCCGCGTGCCGACGTTGCAGGTAGGTTGACGGCGCCACAGATATGTCGCCGTCAGGTCATTCAGGCCAGCCGGGCATCCAGGCTGTTCTGGGCCAGTCGACGGGCCTGGTCTTCGGTCATGCCCAGATGGGTGTACAGGGCGTGGAAGTTTTCGGTGACATAGCCGCCGAAGTAGGCCGGGTCGTCAGAGTTGACCGTGACCTTCACGCCGCGCTCGAGCATCTCGAGGATGTTGTGTTGGCTCATGTGGTCGAACACGCACAGCTTGGTGTTCGACAGCGGGCACACCGTGAGCGGGATCTGCTCGTCGATGATGCGCCGCATCAGGCGCTCGTCCTCGATGGCGCGCACACCGTGGTCGATACGCTTGACCTTCAGCAGGTCCAGGGCTTCCCAGATGTACTCGGGCGGGCCTTCCTCGCCGGCATGGGCAACGGCGACCAGGCCTTCGCTGCGGGCGCGGTCGAACACTCGCTGGAACTTGCTCGGGGGGTGCCCCATTTCCGAGCTGTCCAGGCCAACGGCGATGAACGCATCGCGGAATGGCAGGGCCTGGTCAAGGGTTTTCTGTGCTTCATCTTCGCTGAGGTGGCGCAGGAAGCTGAGGATCAGGCCACTGCTGATGCCCAGTTGCTCGCGACCGTCCTTCAACGCCTGGTTGATGCCGTTGAGCACCACCTCGAAGGGGATACCGCGGTCGGTGTGGGTCTGTGGGTCGAAGAACGGTTCGGTGTGGATCACGTTCTGCGCCTTGCAGCGTTGCAGGTAGGCCCAGGTCAGGTCGTAGAAGTCCTGCTCGGTGCGCAGCACGTCGGCGCCCTGGTAATACAGGTCGAGGAACTCCTGCAGGTTGTTGAAGGCATAGGCACCGCGCAAGGTCTCCACATCGGCCCAAGGCAGGGCGATCTTGTTGCGCTCGGCCAGGGCGAACAGCAGCTCGGGCTCCAGCGAGCCTTCCAGGTGCAGGTGCAGTTCGGCCTTGGGCAGGGCGTTCAACCAGTCATACATGGTGGGTCATCTCGATCAGGTACGGTTGCCGCCATTCTACAGAGCCTGGCCGGGCATTGCGCACGGCCAGGCTGCGACCTGGTGAATCACCAGACCAAGGGTTCGCCCTTGTAGTTGATGAAGCGCAGGCCGCCGTTACCGCTTTGCGCCTTGATCTGTTCAAGCATGCCGCGGGTGCTGGTCAGCACGTCGATCTCGGCGTTTTCACCGCCCATGTCGGTTTTCACCCAGCCCGGGTGCATGGCCAGCACGCACAGGTCGGGGCGTTGTTGCTCGACGACGAAGCTGTTGATCATCGAGTTCAGGGCCGCCTTGCTGGCCTTGTACAGGCAGATTTCGCCGCCGTCGGGGATGGTCACGCTGCCGAGGATCGAGCTCATGAAGGCCAGCACGCCGCTGCTTTCGCGTACCTGGCCGACCAGGCGGCGGGCCACGCGGATTGGCGCCACGGCGTTGGTCATGAACAGGTCGCCGATGTCCTTGTTCTGCACCGTCTCCAGGTCTTGCGGCAGAGGCCCCATGACCCCGGCGTTGATGAACACCAGGTCGAAGACTTGGTCTTGCAGGCGTTGCTTGAGGCCATCGAGTTGGGCCGTGTCGTTCATTTCCAGCTGTTCGATGCGCACGCCGGGCACGTCCGCCAGGGCGCCGGGCTGCTGCGGGTTGCGCACGGTGGCGGTGATGTTCCAGCCGTCTTCCTGGAGGCGTTGCACCAGGCCCAGGCCTAGCCCGCGCGAGGCGCCGATGATGAGTGCGGTTTTTGCGTTAGCCATTTGGATGCGCTCCGTGATCGGTTCGAAGAAGGATATTGAGGATAATGCACTGTGGTGCCGAGCGCCTCGTGGTGGGCTGTACGAAAAATCACCAGTTGCGTCAGGCCCTTGTACGGCGTGGCCTTCGGCCTGTTGGCGCACGGGTTATCCACAAGCTGGTCCACAGTTATTGTGTGCAAGCGCAGATTGCTTGCGGGGGGTACGCAGGCTGGGGACCTGGGGATAACCTCAGGAGCATCAACGGTTTGCGGCTGTCATCAAATGGTGATCAAAATATGATCAAGCCTCTGTAGCCCTTGATTAATGCTGCCTGCAAGCGAATGCCCCAAGCTTATCCACAGGCCGGCCCACAGTTGTTGTGGGCAATGTTCAACGTGCTTCGAGCAGAATGCGCCCGCGGCTCAAGTCGGCCAACTGCTGCTGAATTTGCGCCAGATGGGTGTCGCCGAGTGCAATCAGCAGGTCCACGCCATTGGCGGTGAATTGTTCGTCCAGAACCAGGCCGTCAACCTCTGCCAGACGCAGCTTCACCAGTGCCAGTTCGCTGAAACTGCAACTGCAGGTGAATTCGCTGCGCTGCACAAGGAGCCGCTTGGGTGCCTGTTGCAGGCATTTGTTGGCGCCGCCGCCGTAGGCCCTGGCCAAGCCGCCAGTTCCCAGCTGAATGCCGCCGTACCAGCGGATTACCAGCACCACCACCTGGTCGCAGTCCTGCGCCTCGATGGCCGCGAGGATCGGCCGCCCTGCCGTACCGCCAGGTTCGCCGTCATCGCTGCTGCGGTACTGGGCACCAAGCTTCCAGGCCCAGCAGTTGTGGGTGGCGGCCAGGTCGCTGTGGCGTTCGATGAAACTCATCGCGTCGGCGGCACTGCTGATCGGCCCGGCCAGGGTGATGAAGCGGCTTTTGCGGATTTCCTCGCGGTACTCGCAGAGGTCGAGCAGGGTAGAAGGCATAAATGACGATCAGGCAGCCGGCTTGATGCCGCAGCCCTTCAAAATGATGTGGATAAGATTGTTGCTCGCGTCTTCCATGTCCTGCTTGGTCAGGCGGCTGCGGCCGGTCACCTGGCAGATCTGGGTGGCGAAGTCGGCGTAGTGCTGGGTGCTGCCCCACAGCAGGAAGATCAGGTGCACCGGGTCGACCGGGTCCATCTTTCCGGCTTCGATCCAGGCCTGGAACACCGCGGCCCGGCCGCGGAACCATTCGCGGTAGTCGGCACTGAAGTATTCGCTCAGGCAGGTGCCGCCGCTGATCACTTCCATGGCGAAAATCCGCGAGGCTTGCGGGTTGCGCCGGGAGAACTCCATCTTGGTGCGGATGTACTGGCTCAGGGCTTCGCCCGGGTCGTCGTCGACGCTCAAGGCGTTGAAGGTGCTGTCCCACAACTCGATGATGTTGCTGAGTACGGCAATGTACAGGCCCAGCTTGTTGGTGAAGTAGTAATGCAGATTGGCCTTGGGCAACCCCGCCTTGAGGGCGATGGTGTTCATGCTGGTGCCCTTGAAACCATGGCGGGCAAACTCGTCTTCCGCGGCCTGGATAATGGCCTGTTCGTTCTTCTGGCGGATGCGGCCCGCGGGCTTGCCCGAGGCGGAGAGGCGATGCGCAGGGACTTCTAGGGTCATGGACGATTCCGTACGGGTCAGTGGCTGCGGCTGTCGGACAAGATTACCTGCCTGTGCCGAAGTGACAAGCGTTTGCGGCACAGACTGGCATCAGCGTGTCGCAGCCAGGCTTTCGAGGAAGCTTTCCAGTACCAGGTTCGGCCGCCGGCCCTTGCGCGTTACCCAGCTGAGACTCAGATCATAGAAGCGTTCCCGGGGCTTGAGGGCACGCAAGCGGCCTTGCTGCACCCAGAACGTGGCGTAGTGGTCTGGCAGGTAGCCGATGTAGCGCCCGGTAAGGATGAGAAACGCCATGCCTTCGCGGTCCGAAGCACTGGCCGTGCAATTCAGTGCCTGGTAATGCGCCTGGATTTCGGCCGGCAGACGGAAGGTGGGGGTGATGGCTTCCTGGCTGTTGAGGCGGTCGTCGTCGATCTGCTGGTCATCGGCATAGAACAGCGGGTGGCCGACTGCGCAGTACAGCAGCGAGCGCTCACTGTACAGCGGCTGGTACTCGAGGCCCGACAGCGGGCTGGTCTGCGGCACCACGCCGACATGCAGGCTGCCATCAAGCACGCCGTGCTCGACCTGGCTGGGTGCGATCATGCGGATCTGGATGCGCACATCGGGGCCGCGGTCCTTGAGCTCGGCCAGGGCATGGGTAATGCGCATGTGCGGCAGCGTCACAAGGTTGTCGGTCAGGCCAATGTTCAGCTCGCCACGCAAATGCTGGTGCAGGCCGTTGACCTCGGTGCGAAAGCTTTCCAGAGCGCTGAGCAGTTGCAGCGCCGAGTGGTAGACCTCGCGGCCTTCCTCGGTCAGCGAGAACCCGGCGCGTCCGCGCTGGCACAGGCGCAGGCCAAGGCGTTGCTCAAGGTCGTTCATTTGCTGGCTGATGGCCGAACGGCCAATGCCCAGCACGTTTTCGGCGGCCGAGAAACCGCCGCACTCTACGACACTGCGATAGATCTTCAGCAGGCGGATGTCAAAATCGCTGACTTGGGCGAGTGGATCGGGTCGTCGGCTCATTAGTTTAGTCAGGGCCTGTCTGAAGATTAGAAATGTTGGCTTTTCCAGACTTTATCGCCGTGCCAATTTAGCTGCAACAACATCCATCGTTGCCTAATCGTCTCCGAGGAACCGCCGATGAACATGCCCGAAACCGCCCCCGCCGGTATCGCCAGCCAGCTCAAGCTGGATGCGCACTGGATGCCCTACACCGCCAACCGCAACTTCCAGCGCGACCCACGCCTGATCGTGGCGGCCGAAGGCAGCTACCTGTTCGACGACCAGGGGCGCAAGATCTTCGATGCCCTGTCCGGTTTGTGGACCTGCGGCGCCGGGCACACCCGCAAGGAAATCACCGAAGCGGTGGCTCGCCAGATCGGCACACTGGACTACTCCCCGGCCTTCCAGTTCGGCCACCCGCTGTCGTTCCAGCTGGCCGAGAAGATCACCGAACTTACCCCGGGCGACCTGAACCATGTGTTCTATACCAACTCCGGTTCCGAGTGTGCCGACACCGCGCTGAAGATGGTGCGTGCCTACTGGCGCCTGAAAGGCCAGGCGACCAAGACCAAGATCATCGGCCGTGCTCGCGGCTACCACGGCGTGAACATCGCCGGCACCAGCCTCGGTGGCGTCAACGGTAACCGCAAGCTGTTCGGTCAGCTGCTGGATGTCGACCACCTGCCTCACACCGTGCTGCCGGTCAACGCCTTCTCCAAAGGCATGCCGGAAGAGGGTGGTATCGCCCTCGCTGACGAGATGCTCAAGCTGATCGAGTTGCACGACGCCTCCAACATCGCTGCCGTGATCGTCGAGCCGCTGGCAGGTTCGGCTGGTGTTCTGCCGCCGCCGAAGGGTTACCTGAAGCGCCTGCGTGAAATCTGCACCCAGTACAACATCCTGCTGATCTTCGACGAAGTGATTACCGGCTTCGGTCGCATGGGCGCGATGACTGGCTCCGAAGCCTTCGGCGTGACCCCGGACCTTATGTGCATCGCCAAGCAGGTGACCAACGGCGCCATCCCGATGGGCGCGGTTATCGCTAGCAGCGAGATCTACCAGACCTTCATGAACCAGCCGACCCCGGAGTACGCCGTGGAATTCCCGCACGGCTACACCTACTCGGCCCACCCGGTAGCCTGCGCCGCCGGTATCGCCGCGCTGGACCTGCTGCAGAAGGAAAACCTGGTGCAGGCCGCCGCCGAGTTGGCGCCGCACTTCGAGAAGCTGCTGCATGGCGTGAAGGGCACCAAGAACATCGTCGATATCCGCAACTACGGCCTGGCCGGCGCGATCCAGATCGCTGCCCGCGACGGTGATGCCATCGTGCGTCCGTACGAAGCGGCGATGAAACTGTGGAAGAAAGGCTTCTATGTACGCTTCGGTGGCGACACCCTGCAGTTCGGCCCAACCTTCAACACCACGCCGCAGGAACTGGATCGCCTGTTCGACGCAGTAGGCGAAACCCTGAACCTGATCGACTGATCTTTCCGATTCTGATGCCTGGCGCGTGAACGCATCGCGCGCCTGCCTCAACCTTCTTTATCTGGAGTTTTGCATGAGCATTGTTCAGCACCTGATCCATGGCGAACTGGTTACCAAGGGTGAGCGCACCGCCGATGTGTTCAACCCGTCCACCGGTCAGGCCGTGCGCAAAGTCGAGTTGGCCAGCCGCGCGACCGTGCAGGAAGCGATCGACTCGGCCAAGGCTGCCTTCCCGGCCTGGCGCAACACCCCACCGGCCAAGCGCGCCCAGGTGATGTTCCGCTTCAAGCAACTGCTGGAGCAGAACGAAGCACGAATCTCGCAGATGATCAGCGAAGAGCACGGCAAGACCCTGGAAGATGCTGCCGGCGAACTGAAGCGTGGCATCGAGAACGTCGAGTTCGCCTGCGCCGCGCCGGAAGTGCTCAAAGGCGAGTACAGCCGCAACGTCGGCCCAAACATCGATGCCTGGTCCGACTTCCAGCCGCTGGGCGTGGTTGCCGGTATCACCCCGTTCAACTTCCCGGCCATGGTGCCGCTGTGGATGTACCCACTGGCCATCGCCTGCGGCAACGCATTCATCCTCAAGCCTTCCGAGCGCGACCCGAGCTCGACTCTGTTCATCGCCCAGCTGCTGCTGGAAGCCGGCCTTCCGAAGGGTATCCTCAACGTGGTGCATGGCGACAAGGAAGCGGTGGATGCGCTGATCGAAGCGCCGGAAGTGAAGGCCTTGAGTTTCGTCGGTTCGACTCCGATCGCCGAGTACATCTACGCTGAAGGCACCAAGCGCGGCAAGCGTGTGCAGGCCCTGGGTGGTGCGAAGAACCATGCGGTGCTGATGCCGGATGCCGACCTGGACAATGCCGTGAGCGCACTGATGGGGGCAGCCTACGGTTCGTGCGGCGAGCGTTGCATGGCCATTTCGGTGGCGGTATGCGTGGGTGACCAGGTGGCTGACGCCCTGATTGCCAAGCTGGAACCGCAGATCAAGGCCCTGAAGATTGGTGCCGGCACCTCGTGCGGCCTGGACATGGGCCCGCTGGTGACGGCTGCTGCCCGTGACAAGGTAGTGGGGTATATCGACGAAGGTGTTGCTGCTGGCGCCAAGCTGGTGGTGGATGGCCGTGGCTTCCGTGTGGCTGGTAATGAGGATGGCTACTTCGTCGGTGGCACCCTGTTCGACAAGGTGACCCCGGAGATGCGTATCTATAAGGAAGAGATCTTCGGCCCGGTGCTGTGCGTAGTGCGTGTGAACAGCCTGGAGCAGGCCATGCAACTGATCAACGATCATGAGTATGGCAACGGCACCTGCATCTTCACCCGTGACGGTGAAGCGGCGCGCCTGTTCTGCGACGAGATCGAAGTGGGCATGGTCGGTGTGAACGTACCGCTGCCGGTGCCGGTGGCCTACCACAGCTTTGGTGGCTGGAAGCGCTCGTTGTTCGGTGACCTGCATGCCTATGGTCCGGACGGTGTGCGCTTCTATACCCGTCGCAAGGCGATTACCCAGCGCTGGCCGCAGCGGGCCAGCCATGAGGCTTCGCAGTTTGCGTTCCCTAGTTTGTAAGGGATGAAGCGGAAGCGGGGAGGCCGACAGGCCTCCCCGCTTTGTTTTTGGGGTTTGGTGTTTTGGCTTTTGGTTGTCGTGTGCGTCAGGGCGGCTATGGGCCTGTCTTGAGATGGTATTGGCTTTGAGATATGCCTGCCTTAGGTTCCCTGGCGCCTGTGAGATCGAGCGCCGCCCGCGCGGCGCTTCGCAGCACAAGGCTGCTCCTACCGTTTGTTTCGGGCCAATTATTCCTGTGAGAACGGCACGCGACCGCCTTGGCGTCCACCTCGATGTCGCGTCGGGCAAACAAGGCGGTCGCGTGCGCAGGCACAGGCGTGACTGGCCCGAAACAGATGTAGGAGCAGCCTTGTGCTGCGAAGCGCCGCGCGGGCGGCGCTCGATCTCATAGGCGCAGAAGGTGTTGTGGCGAACATCTGGTGGCCTTTATAAGGTCTTCGCCTGGGATATTTCAAATAAATGAAATTAACCCTTGACCGCCTTCTGAATCCCCTTATAATGCGCCCCACTTCCAGCGACGCCGGAACGACAAACTCCTTGATTTTCAAAGAGTTAGATAGTTGAAGCGAAGTTGAAAGGGCTACGATCGAATGATCGGCAGCGGTTGAGATGATGGTTGACAGCGCTTCTAAACGCTGTATGATTCGCCTCCCGCTACGAGAGATCGCAGCGAGTCAAGTGTTTGAAGCTAAACGAGTTTCTCGCAAAAAACTTCAAAATAAACGCTTGACAGCAAATGAGGAAAGCGTAGAATGCGCGCCTCGGTTGAGACGAAACGCTCTTAACCAAACGCTCTTTAACAAATCGAATCAAGCAATTCGTGTGGGTGCTTGTGAGTACGGACTGATAGTCACAAAGATTATCAGCATCACAAGTGGCCATGCGAGAAATCACATAGTCATTTGAGATTGCTGAGCCAAGTTTAGGGTTTCTTAAAAACCCAAGCAGTATTGAACTGAAGAGTTTGATCATGGCTCAGATTGAACGCTGGCGGCAGGCCTAACACATGCAAGTCGAGCGGATGACGGGAGCTTGCTCCTTGATTCAGCGGCGGACGGGTGAGTAATGCCTAGGAATCTGCCTGGTAGTGGGGGACAACGTTTCGAAAGGAACGCTAATACCGCATACGTCCTACGGGAGAAAGCAGGGGACCTTCGGGCCTTGCGCTATCAGATGAGCCTAGGTCGGATTAGCTAGTTGGTGAGGTAATGGCTCACCAAGGCGACGATCCGTAACTGGTCTGAGAGGATGATCAGTCACACTGGAACTGAGACACGGTCCAGACTCCTACGGGAGGCAGCAGTGGGGAATATTGGACAATGGGCGAAAGCCTGATCCAGCCATGCCGCGTGTGTGAAGAAGGTCTTCGGATTGTAAAGCACTTTAAGTTGGGAGGAAGGGCAGTAAGTTAATACCTTGCTGTTTTGACGTTACCGACAGAATAAGCACCGGCTAACTCTGTGCCAGCAGCCGCGGTAATACAGAGGGTGCAAGCGTTAATCGGAATTACTGGGCGTAAAGCGCGCGTAGGTGGTTCGTTAAGTTGGATGTGAAAGCCCCGGGCTCAACCTGGGAACTGCATCCAAAACTGGCGAGCTAGAGTACGGTAGAGGGTGGTGGAATTTCCTGTGTAGCGGTGAAATGCGTAGATATAGGAAGGAACACCAGTGGCGAAGGCGACCACCTGGACTGATACTGACACTGAGGTGCGAAAGCGTGGGGAGCAAACAGGATTAGATACCCTGGTAGTCCACGCCGTAAACGATGTCAACTAGCCGTTGGAATCCTTGAGATTTTAGTGGCGCAGCTAACGCATTAAGTTGACCGCCTGGGGAGTACGGCCGCAAGGTTAAAACTCAAATGAATTGACGGGGGCCCGCACAAGCGGTGGAGCATGTGGTTTAATTCGAAGCAACGCGAAGAACCTTACCAGGCCTTGACATGCAGAGAACTTTCCAGAGATGGATTGGTGCCTTCGGGAACTCTGACACAGGTGCTGCATGGCTGTCGTCAGCTCGTGTCGTGAGATGTTGGGTTAAGTCCCGTAACGAGCGCAACCCTTGTCCTTAGTTACCAGCACGTTATGGTGGGCACTCTAAGGAGACTGCCGGTGACAAACCGGAGGAAGGTGGGGATGACGTCAAGTCATCATGGCCCTTACGGCCTGGGCTACACACGTGCTACAATGGTCGGTACAGAGGGTTGCCAAGCCGCGAGGTGGAGCTAATCTCACAAAACCGATCGTAGTCCGGATCGCAGTCTGCAACTCGACTGCGTGAAGTCGGAATCGCTAGTAATCGCGAATCAGAATGTCGCGGTGAATACGTTCCCGGGCCTTGTACACACCGCCCGTCACACCATGGGAGTGGGTTGCACCAGAAGTAGCTAGTCTAACCTTCGGGAGGACGGTTACCACGGTGTGATTCATGACTGGGGTGAAGTCGTAACAAGGTAGCCGTAGGGGAACCTGCGGCTGGATCACCTCCTTAATCGACGACATCAGCCTACTGATGAGCTCCCACACGAATTGCTTGATTCATGGTTGAAGACGATCAAGATCCTGTATGGGTCTTGTGTTGTTCCTGGTCAGAACTTGGAAATGAGCATTCGCATCGAATGTTGATTTCTGACTTTTGTCAGATCGTTCTTTAAAAATTCGGATATGTGATAGATATAGACTGATGGCCAGTTTCACTGCTGGTTAATCAGGCTAAGGTAAAATTTGTGAGTTCTGCTCGAAAGAGCAACATGCGAATTTTCGGCGAATGTCGTCTTCACAGTATAACCAGATTGCTTGGGGTTATATGGTCAAGTGAAGAAGCGCATACGGTGGATGCCTTGGCAGTCAGAGGCGATGAAAGACGTGGTAGCCTGCGATAAGCTTTGGGGAGTCGGCAAACAGACTGTGATCCAGAGATCTCTGAATGGGGGAACCCACTCAGCACAAGCTGAGTATCTTGTACTGAATACATAGGTGCAAGAGGCGAACCAGGGGAACTGAAACATCTAAGTACCCTGAGGAAAAGAAATCAACCGAGATTCCCTTAGTAGTGGCGAGCGAACGGGGACCAGCCCTTAAGTTGATTTGAGATTAGTGGAACGCTCTGGAAAGTGCGGCCATAGTGGGTGATAGCCCCGTACACGAAAATCTCTTGTCAATGAAATCGAGTAGGACGGAGCACGAGAAACTTTGTCTGAATATGGGGGGACCATCCTCCAAGGCTAAATACTACTGACTGACCGATAGTGAACCAGTACCGTGAGGGAAAGGCGAAAAGAACCCCGGAGAGGGGAGTGAAATAGAACCTGAAACCGTATGCGTACAAGCAGTGGGAGCCTACTTTGTTAGGTGACTGCGTACCTTTTGTATAATGGGTCAGCGACTTATATTCAGTGGCGAGCTTAACCGAATAGGGGAGGCGTAGCGAAAGCGAGTCTTAATAGGGCGTTTAGTCGCTGGGTATAGACCCGAAACCGGGCGATCTATCCATGGGCAGGTTGAAGGTTAGGTAACACTGACTGGAGGACCGAACCGACTACCGTTGAAAAGTTAGCGGATGACCTGTGGATCGGAGTGAAAGGCTAATCAAGCTCGGAGATAGCTGGTTCTCCTCGAAAGCTATTTAGGTAGCGCCTCATGTATCACTCCAGGGGGTAGAGCACTGTTTCGGCTAGGGGGTCATCCCGACTTACCAAACCGATGCAAACTCCGAATACCTGGAAGTGCCGAGCATGGGAGACACACGGCGGGTGCTAACGTCCGTCGTGAAAAGGGAAACAACCCAGACCGTCAGCTAAGGTCCCAAAGTCATGGTTAAGTGGGAAACGATGTGGGAAGGCTTAGACAGCTAGGAGGTTGGCTTAGAAGCAGCCACCCTTTAAAGAAAGCGTAATAGCTCACTAGTCGAGTCGGCCTGCGCGGAAGATGTAACGGGGCTCAAACCATGCACCGAAGCTACGGGTGTCATCTTTGATGACGCGGTAGAGGAGCGTTCTGTAAGCCTGTGAAGGTGAGTTGAGAAGCTTGCTGGAGGTATCAGAAGTGCGAATGCTGACATGAGTAACGACAATGCGAGTGAAAAACTCGCACGCCGAAAGACCAAGGTTTCCTGCGCAACGTTAATCGACGCAGGGTTAGTCGGTCCCTAAGGCGAGGCTGAAAAGCGTAGTCGATGGAAAACAGGTTAATATTCCTGTACTTCCAGTTATTGCGATGGAGGGACGGAGAAGGTTAGGCCAGCCTGGCGTTGGTTGTCCAGGTTTAAGGTGGTAGGCTGGAATCTTAGGCAAATCCGGGATTTCAAGGCCGAGAGCTGATGACGAGTTGCCTTTAGGCGACGAAGTGGTTGATACCATGCTTCCAAGAAAAGCTCCTAAGCTTCAGATAACTGGGAACCGTACCCCAAACCGACACAGGTGGTTAGGTAGAGAATACCAAGGCGCTTGAGAGAACTCGGGTGAAGGAACTAGGCAAAATGGCACCGTAACTTCGGGAGAAGGTGCGCCGGCGAGGGTGAAGGACTTGCTCCGTAAGCCCATGCCGGTCGAAGATACCAGGCCGCTGCGACTGTTTATTAAAAACACAGCACTCTGCAAACACGAAAGTGGACGTATAGGGTGTGACGCCTGCCCGGTGCCGGAAGGTTAATTGATGGGGTTAGCGCAAGCGAAGCTCTTGATCGAAGCCCCGGTAAACGGCGGCCGTAACTATAACGGTCCTAAGGTAGCGAAATTCCTTGTCGGGTAAGTTCCGACCTGCACGAATGGCGTAACGATGGCGGCGCTGTCTCCACCCGAGACTCAGTGAAATTGAAATCGCTGTGAAGATGCAGTGTATCCGCGGCTAGACGGAAAGACCCCGTGAACCTTTACTATAGCTTTGCACTGGACTTTGAATTTGCTTGTGTAGGATAGGTGGGAGGCTTTGAAGTGGGGACGCCAGTTCTCATGGAGCCATCCTTGAAATACCACCCTGGCAACTTTGAGGTTCTAACTCAGGTCCGTTATCCGGATCGAGGACAGTGTATGGTGGGTAGTTTGACTGGGGCGGTCTCCTCCCAAAGAGTAACGGAGGAGTACGAAGGTGCGCTCAGACCGGTCGGAAATCGGTCGTAGAGTATAAAGGCAAAAGCGCGCTTGACTGCGAGACAAACACGTCGAGCAGGTACGAAAGTAGGTCTTAGTGATCCGGTGGTTCTGTATGGAAGGGCCATCGCTCAACGGATAAAAGGTACTCCGGGGATAACAGGCTGATACCGCCCAAGAGTTCATATCGACGGCGGTGTTTGGCACCTCGATGTCGGCTCATCACATCCTGGGGCTGAAGCCGGTCCCAAGGGTATGGCTGTTCGCCATTTAAAGTGGTACGCGAGCTGGGTTTAGAACGTCGTGAGACAGTTCGGTCCCTATCTGCCGTGGACGTTTGAGATTTGAGAGGGGCTGCTCCTAGTACGAGAGGACCGGAGTGGACGAACCTCTGGTGTTCCGGTTGTCACGCCAGTGGCATTGCCGGGTAGCTATGTTCGGAAGAGATAACCGCTGAAAGCATCTAAGCGGGAAACTTGCCTCAAGATGAGATCTCACTGGGATCTTGAATCCCCTGAAGGGCCGTCGAAGACTACGACGTTGATAGGTTGGGTGTGTAAGCGCTGTGAGGCGTTGAGCTAACCAATACTAATTGCCCGTGAGGCTTGACCATATAACACCCAAGCAATTTGCTAGCGCAGATTGCGGTGGTGAAGACGAAACAACCGAAAGTTCGCAACATCACAAATATCGCATATCCGAATTCGCTGGGCTGTCCATCTGGACATTCTGGCAACAGAATTTCTTGACGACCATAGAGCATTGGAACCACCTGATCCCATCCCGAACTCAGTAGTGAAACGATGCATCGCCGATGGTAGTGTGGGGTTTCCCCATGTGAGAGTAGGTCATCGTCAAGATTCATTTCGCAAAACCCCTATCTGCGCATGCAGGTAGGGGTTTTGTCTTTCTGGCCAATAAGTCCCAGGCCTGCACAACCCTCCGCTGTAGGAGCGGGCGCGTCGAGGCGTCGAACCGCCGCGAAGCAGACGACGCGGTGTATGGCACCGGCTTCGCCGGTGTGGCGGTTCGACGCCTCGACTCGCCCGCACTGGTCTCCGTTCAATCGTCGCCTCCCACAATTCGAGCCAGAACACTAGAATAGGCCCACGCACCTATTCAGAAGCGCTATATGCCCAATCCTGTCGAACCTGAAACCCTGGCCCAGTTGCCGTTGGACGAGCTTGTCGCCTGTCATGAATGTGACCTGCTGCTGCGCAAGCCCGTGCTCCAGCATGATGAGAAAGCCCAATGCCCGCGCTGCGGCTATGAGCTGTATGCCCATCGGCACAATGTGGTCAACCGCAGCCTGGCCCTGGTGCTCACCGCCTTGCTGCTGTTTGTGCCTGCCAATTTCCTGCCGATCATGCAGCTGCACCTGCTTGGCCAGACATCGGACGATACTGTCTGGAGCGGCGTGCTGGGCCTGTACAACTCGGAAATGCGCGGTGTGGCCGTCGTGGTTTTCCTGTGCAGCATGGCCATCCCTCTGGCAAAACTGCTCTGTCAGCTGGTCGTGCTCTTGAGTATCCGTCTGAACGTGGGGCGTAGTTTCGGCCTGCTGTTCTACCGCATCTATCACCACTTGCGTGACTGGGGCATGCTCGAGGTCTATTTCATGGGCGTGCTGGTAGCCATCGTCAAGCTGGTGGACCTGGCCGAGCTGACGGTAGGTCTGGGGCTGTTCTGCTTCATCAGCCTGTTATTGATCCAGGTGTGGCTCGAGGTGGTGATGTCACCGCACCAGATCTGGAGTGCGCTATCAGGGGAGGACCTGCATGCGGGCGATTGATGCAGGCATTCTTGTCTGCAATGAATGTCACGAGCTGAACCGGCAACAGCCAGACAGCACTTCACAAACCTGTACACGCTGCGGTGCCATCGTGCATGCCCGTCGGCCGAACAGCATCGCGCGTACTTGGGCGCTGCTGATTGCCGCGTCGATCCTGTACATCCCGGCCAACATGCTGCCGATCATGACCGTGAGCACCCTGGGCCAAGGCAGCCCCGACACGATCATGTCCGGTGTCATCACCTTGCTCAAGCATGGCATGGTGCCCATTGCTGCCGTGGTGTTCATTGCCAGTATCCTGGTGCCCACGTTCAAACTGGTGGGCATCGGCTTGCTGTTGTACTCCGTTCAGCGTCGTCAGCCGCTTTCGGCACGGCAACGGATATTGATGTACCGCTTCATCGAATTCATTGGGCGCTGGTCCATGCTCGATATCTTTGTCATCGCCATCCTGGTGGCGGTGGTGAATTTCGGCCGAATAGCCAGTGTCGAAGCCAACCTGGGCGCTGTCGCCTTTGCAACTGTGGTGATCCTGACAATGCTTGCCGCTTTAACTTTCGATCCCCGACTGATTTGGGATAACACGGAGTCGGATGACGACCATGAGTGACCTGCCAACGGCTAAAACCCGCCCAGCCTCGAACTGGTCGGCCATATGGATCCTGCCTTTGATCGCCTTGATGATCGGTGGCTGGCTTGCGTGGCAGGCTTACCGGGATGCCGGTGTGGAAATTGAAGTCCGCTTCGAGTCGGGTGAGGGTATCGTCGCCAACAAGACCGAGGTGATCTACAAGGGCATGCCGGTTGGCAAGGTCAAGAGCCTGGTGCTCGACGCCAAGGGTGAGAACCAGGGAGTGATCGCCACCATCGAGATGAACAAGGCTGCCGAGCCGCATCTGACCAAAGGCACGCGTTTCTGGCTGGTGAAGCCGAGCGTCAGCCTGGCGGGTATTTCCGGCCTGGAAACTCTGGTGTCAGGCAACTACATCGCCGTCAGCCCAGGGGAGGGGGAGCGCACCAAGCGTTTTACTGCCTTGAAGGTTGCGCCGCCGCTGTCGGACACCGAGCCGGGCCTGCACCTTACCCTCAAGGCTGAGCGGCTTGGGTCGCTCAACCGTGACAGCCCGGTGTTCTACAAGCAGATCCAGGTTGGCCGGGTAAAAAGCTACCGCCTGTCCGAGGATCAGAGCACTGTCGAGATTAAGGTCTTCATCGAGCCGGCCTATGCCAGCCTGGTGCGCAAGCACACGCGTTTCTGGAATGCCAGCGGCGTCAGCATCGATGCCTCGCTGTCGGGCGTGAAAGTGCGTAGTGAATCGCTGTCGAGCATTGTCGCCGGTGGTATCGCCTTTGCCACGCCGGAACACCGCAAGGACAGTCCACCCACCGACTCGAACCTGCCGTTCCGTCTGTATGAGGACTTTGATGCGGCCCAGGCCGGTATCCGGGTGAAGGTGAAATTGAGCGATTACGAGGGCCTGCAGGCGGGCCGTACACCGGTCATGTACAAGGGCATCCAGGTAGGCTCGCTGAAAGCCCTGACAATGGCAGACAACCTGGCCAGTGCCTCGGCCGAGCTTACGCTGGACCCGTTGGCCGAGGATTACCTGGTCGAGGGCACGCAGTTCTGGGTGGTAAAGCCGTCGATTTCTCTGGCGGGTATCACCGGCCTGGAGGCGCTGGTAAAGGGTAACTACATTGCCATTCGCCCTGGTGAAAAGGGCGCGCGGCCCGAGCGCGAGTTCGAAGCCCGCGCCAAGGCGCCTCCGCTCGACCTCAAGGCACCAGGCCTGCACATGGTGCTGTTCGCCGACACCCTGGGTTCGCTGGAAGTCGGTAGCCCGGTCATGTACCGCCAGGTGAAGGTGGGTAGCGTGCAGAGCTACCAGTTCGCCCGCAACAGCAACCGCATCCTGATCGGTGTGCATATCGAGAAGGAATACGAAAAGCTGGTCAACGGTTCGTCGCGCTTCTGGAATGTCAGTGGCATCACCCTGACGGGCGGCCTGTCGGGCATCAAGATCAAGAGTGAATCACTGCAGACCCTGATGGCTGGTGGTATCGCGTTCGACACGCCACGGCCCGATGTGCCGCTCAAACGCCACATCCCACGCTTCCGCCTGCATGACAGCCAGGAGGCGGTCAACCGCGCAGGAACGTTGATCACCATTCGTGTGGACCGTGCTGACGGCCTCAAGCCAGGCACGGCGATCCGCTTCCGTGGCCTGGATGTGGGCAGCATCGAGAGCGTCGACCTGACCGATGACCTGCAGGCGGTGCTGCTGCGGGCGCGCATTACCGAAGCGGCGGACCGTATCGCCCGCGTCGGTACGCAGTTCTGGGTGGTCAAGCCAGCCTTTGGCCTGGTGCGCACGCAGAACCTCGACACTCTGGTGGGTGGGCAGTACCTGGAAGTGCAGCCGGCTGCCAAGGACCGTGGCCCGCAGCGCGATTTCATCGCCTTGGCCGACGCCCCGCAGGTGGCAGGGCCCGAAGTCGGGCTGCCGTTGACGCTGAGCGCCCCGCGCCGTGGCTCGATCAAGCCGGGCGTGCCGGTGACCTATCGTGAGGTTGCGGTGGGCAAGGTGACGGGCTTCGAGTTGGGCCAGAGTGCTGACCGCGTATTGATCCATATCCTGATCGAGCCGCGCTACGCGGCCCTGGTGCGCAGCGGCAGCCGTTTCTGGAACAGTAGCGGCTTCGGTTTCGACTGGGGGCTGTTCAAGGGGGCTACGGTGCGTACCGAGTCGGTGGAGACCATGATCGACGGCGGTATCGCCTTTGCCACGCCGGATGGCGAGCGGATGGGCAACCCGGCACGGCCGCAGCAGACGTTCGCCTTGTTCGACAAGGCCGAGGATGAATGGCTGCAGTGGGCGCCGAAGATTCAGATAGCGAAGTAGCACTGGGCAAACGCGGCCCTGCTTTTTGTAGGAGCGGCCTTGTGTCGCGATCGGGCTGCTCAGCAGCCCCTCGGTTTCAGCGTCGATGCTGATATTGCTGGGGCTGCTGCGCAGCCCGATCGCGAAACAAGGCCGCTCCTACAAAAGCGGATCAGCGATGTTGCATAGGTCGCAGCAGCGGGGCGGCGATGTGCACAAATCGCAGGCAACAAAAAACCGACCCTAGGGTCGGTTTTTCGACTAGCGCGTCGCTTAGGCAGCTGCAGCTTCTTTCAGCGCCTTGATGTGGCCATTCAGACGGCCTTTGTGACGAGCAGCCTTGTTCTTGTGGATGATGCCCTTGTCGGCCATACGGTCGATTACAGGCACAGCCAGAACGTAAGCGGCTTGCGCTTTTTCGGCGTCTTTTGCGTCGATGGCTTTAACTACATTCTTGATGTAGGTACGGACCATGGAACGCAGGCTGGCGTTGTGGCTGCGACGCTTCTCAGCCTGTTTTGCACGTTTCTTGGCGGAAGGTGTGTTGGCCACCGTCGAGCTCCTCGAAAGACTTTAGGTAAATAGCAAACAAAATAGGCCGCGAATCATGCCGATCAGTCGAACGGATGTCAAGGCCACCTGCAAGGTTCCGCCGAGCGGTGCGCCAACAAGAGGGAAATATTCCTTTCTGCTGCGCGACCTGTAAACTCGGGAATTTTTGGCTCCCCTGCGAAGGCGCGGGAGTATCGCACATTCGGACGCTGTCTGGCAGCGTCCTCTGCCCTTGGCGTGAATCTTTTCGATGAACCTGCTCAAATCCCTGGCTGCGGTAAGCTCGATCACCATGATTTCGCGGGTGCTGGGCTTTGTCCGCGACACCATCCTGGCGCGTGTTTTCGGTGCCGGCATCGCCACCGATGCTTTCTTCATCGCCTTCAAGCTGCCCAACCTGCTGCGGCGCATCTTCGCCGAGGGCGCGTTTTCTCAGGCCTTCGTGCCGATCCTGGCCGAATACAAGACCCAGCAAGGCGAGGAGGCGACCCGCACCTTCGTCGCCTATGTCAGTGGCCTGCTGACCTTGGTTCTGGCGCTGGTGACCGCCATCGGCATCCTGGCGGCGCCATGGGTGGTGTGGGCGACCGCACCAGGCTTTGTCGACAGTGCCGAAAAGTACGAACTGACCACCGCCCTGTTGCGGGTGACTTTTCCTTATATATTGCTGATCTCGCTGTCCTCCCTGGCCGGGGCAATCCTCAATACCTGGAACCGTTTCTCGGTGCCGGCCTTTACCCCGACCTTGCTGAATGTGGCGATGATTGCCTTCGCCGTGCTGCTCACGCCGTATTTCGACCCGCCCATCATGGCCCTGGCATGGGGCGTGCTGGCCGGTGGCCTGGCACAGTTGCTGTACCAGCTGCCAGCGCTGAAGAAGATCGGCATGCTCGTGCTGCCGCGCCTGAACCTGCGTGATACCGGCGTGTGGCGGGTGCTCAAGCAGATGCTGCCAGCGATCCTCGGGGTGTCGGTGAGTCAGATCTCGCTGATCATCAACACCATCTTCGCCTCCTTCCTGGTAGCCGGCTCGGTGTCGTGGATGTACTACGCCGACCGCCTCATGGAGCTGCCTTCCGGCGTACTGGGCGTGGCCTTGGGCACCATACTGCTGCCGACCCTGGCCAAGACCTACGCCAACAAGGACCGCGAGGAGTACTCACGGATCCTCGACTGGGGCCTGCGCCTGTGTTTCCTGCTGGTGCTGCCCTGCACCCTGGCCCTGGCCATCCTCGCCGAGCCTTTGACCGTGGCGCTGTTCCAGTACGGCAAGTTCACTGCCGTCGACGCAGCCATGACCCAGAAGGCGCTGATCGCCTATTCGGTGGGCTTGCTGGCGATCATTCTGGTCAAGGTACTGGCACCGGGCTTCTATGCGCAGCAGAATATCCGTACACCGGTGAAGATCGCGGTATTCACCCTGGTCTGCACCCAACTGTTCAACCTGGCCCTGATCGGGCCGCTCGCGCATGCCGGCCTGGCCTTGGCGATCAGCCTGGGGGCCTGCCTGAACGCCGGCCTGCTGTTCTGGAAACTGCGCAGTCAGCAGCTGTTTCAGCCGCAACCAGGCTGGGCGATATTCCTGCTCAAGCTGTTGCTGGCGGTGGGGCTGATGTCGGCGGTGTTGCTGGCCGGCATGCATTATCTGCCAGCCTGGGAACAGGGCAACATGCTCGAGCGCCTGGTGCGCCTGGGGGCTCTGGTACTGGCGGGCGTCGTGACCTATTTCGGCTGCCTGTACCTGTGCGGCTTCCGGCCTCGGCATTTCGCCCGCAAGGCCTTGCACTGAGGCATCGGGCGGGTCAGGCGTCGGTTTTTCGCATTCCACGCCGCCCTTGGGCGCTGCTGCCTGTCACCGGCGCCCGGGTGTGGTTATAATCGGCCACTTTATGAGCAAGAAGCGCGTTATGCAGCTGGTTCGAGGTCTTCACAACCTGCGCCCCGAGCACCGGGGCTGTGTCGCCACCATTGGCAACTTCGACGGGGTTCACCGCGGCCACCAGGCTATCCTGGCGCGCCTGCGCGAGCGCGGCCACGCCTTGGGCCTGCCGACCTGCGTGGTCATCTTCGAACCGCAACCACGCGAGTATTTCGCCCCCGACACCGCGCCGGCCCGCCTGGCCCGGCTGCGCGACAAGATCGAGCTGCTGGCGGCCGAGGGTATCGACCGGGTGCTGTGCCTGGCATTCAACCAGCGCCTGAGCAAGCTCGGCGCCGATGCCTTCGTCAAGGCCATCCTGGTCGACGGCCTGGGTGTACGCCACCTCGAAGTGGGCGATGACTTCCGCTTCGGCTGCGACCGCGCCGGCGACTTCGCCTTCCTGGTCGAGGCCGGCAAGCAGTACGGCTTCACCGTCGAGGCTGCCAACACGGTGATCCAGGACGGCCTGCGGGTCAGCAGCACCGAAGTGCGCAAGGCCCTGTCCGAAGGCAACTTCGAGCTTGCCGAGCACCTGCTGGGCCGCCCGTACCGCATCAGCGGCCGCGTGCTGCATGGCCAGAAGCTGGCCCGCCAGCTCGGCACACCTACCGCCAACATCCAGCTCAAGCGCCGCCGCGTGCCGCTGTCCGGGGTCTACCTGGCCAGCATCGAAATCGACGGCAAGGCCTGGCCGGGTGTCGGCAATATCGGCGTGCGCCCCACCGTTGCCGGTGACGGGCGCCCGCACCTGGAGATTCATCTGCTGGACTATGCCGGCGACCTTTACGGCCGGCGCCTGACGGTGGAGTTCCACCACAAGCTGCGTGAAGAGCAGCGATTCGCCTCCCTGGAGGCGCTGAAGTCGGCGATCGATGCGGATATCGCCGCCGCACGTGCACATTGGCACGCTCAACCGCTAACGAAGAGCCTGAAATGACCGACTACAAAGCCACGCTTAACCTTCCGGACACCGCCTTCCCCATGAAGGCCGGCCTGCCTCAGCGCGAACCGCAGATCCTGCAGCGCTGGGACAGCATTGGCCTGTACCAGAAGCTGCGCGAAATTGGCAAGGATCGTCCCAAGTTCGTCCTGCACGACGGCCCGCCCTATGCCAACGGCAAGATTCATATCGGTCATGCGCTGAACAAGATCCTCAAGGACATGATCGTCCGTTCCAAGACCCTGGCCGGCTTCGATGCGCCGTATGTGCCGGGCTGGGACTGCCATGGCCTGCCGATCGAGCACAAGGTCGAGGTCACCCACGGCAAGCACCTGTCCGCCGACCGCACTCGCGAGCTGTGCCGCGAGTACGCCGCCGAGCAGATCGAAGGGCAGAAGACCGAGTTCATCCGCCTGGGCGTGCTGGGTGACTGGGACAACCCGTACAAGACCATGAACTTTGCCAACGAGGCCGGCGAAATCCGCGCCCTGGCCGAGATGGTCAAGCAAGGCTTCGTGTTCAAGGGCCTGAAGCCTGTGAACTGGTGCTTCGATTGCGGTTCGGCCCTGGCCGAGGCCGAAGTCGAGTACGCCGACAAGAAATCGCAGACCATCGACGTTGCCTTCCCGGTAGCCGATGACGCCAAGCTGGCTACTGCCTTCGGTCTGGCTTCGCTGGCCAAGCCGGCTGCCATCGTGATCTGGACCACCACCCCGTGGACCATCCCGGCCAACCAGGCGCTGAACATCCACCCGGAGTTCAAGTACGCCCTGGTCGACACCGGCGAGCGTCTGCTGGTTCTGGCCGAAGAGCTGGTCGAGTCGTGCCTCAAGCGCTACAGCCTGGAAGGCTCGGTCATCGCCACCGCCCAGGGTTCGGCACTGGAACTGATCAACTTCCGCCACCCGTTCTACGACCGCCTGTCGCCAATCTACCTGGCTGACTACGTCGAACTGGGCGCCGGTACCGGCGTGGTGCACTCCTCGCCAGCCTACGGTGAAGACGACTTCGTTACCTGCAAGCGCTACGGCATGGTCAACGACGACATCCTCACCCCGGTGCAGAGCAACGGCGTGTATGTGGACTCGCTGCCATTCTTCGGCGGCCAATTCATCTGGAAGGCCAACCCGGCCATCGTCGAGAAGCTGAGCGAAGTCGGCGCGCTGATGCACACCGAAACCATCAGCCACAGCTACATGCACTGCTGGCGCCACAAGACCCCGCTGATCTACCGCGCCACCGCGCAGTGGTTCGTGGGTATGGACAAGCAGCCGACCACCGGCGAGCCGCTGCGTGAGCGCGCACTTAAAGCCATCGAAGACACCAAGTTCGTCCCGGCCTGGGGCCAGGCGCGCCTGCATTCGATGATCGCCAACCGCCCGGACTGGTGCATCTCCCGACAGCGCAACTGGGGTGTACCGATCCCGTTCTTCCTGCACAAGCAGACCGGCGAGCTGCACCCACGCACCGTCGAGCTGATGGAAGCAGTGGCCAAGCGCGTCGAACAGGAAGGCATCGAGGCCTGGTTCAAGCTGGACGCCGCCGAACTGCTGGGCGCTGAAGCCGAGCAGTACGACAAGATCACCGACACCCTCGACGTGTGGTTCGACTCGGGTACCACCCACTGGCACGTGCTGCGTGGCTCGCATGACATTGGCCACGCCACCGGCCCGCGTGCCGACCTGTATCTGGAAGGTTCCGACCAGCACCGCGGCTGGTTCCACTCGTCCTTGCTGACCGGTTGCGCCATCGACGGCCACGCGCCGTACCGCGAGCTGCTGACCCACGGCTTCACCGTGGACGAGAACGGCCGCAAGATGTCCAAGTCGCTGGGCAACACCATCGAGCCGGAGAAGGTCAACAACACCCTGGGTGCCGATATCCTGCGCCTGTGGGTTGCCGCTACCGACTATTCCGGTGAAATGGCCGTTTCCGAGCAGATCCTGCAGCGCAGCGCCGACGCCTACCGCCGTATCCGCAACACTGCACGCTTCCTGCTCTCCAACCTGTCCGGCTTCGACCCGGCCCGCGACCTGCTGGCCCCGGAAGACATGCTGGCGCTGGACCGCTGGGCGGTTGACCGCACCCTGCTGCTGCAACGCGAGCTGGAAGAGCACTACAGCGAGTACCGTTTCTGGAACGTCTACTCCAAGGTGCACAACTTCTGCGTGCAGGAACTGGGCGGCTTCTACCTCGACATCATCAAGGACCGCCAGTACACCACCGGCGCCAACAGTGTCGCTCGCCGCTCCTGCCAGACCGCGCTCTACCACATCAGCGAGGCGCTGGTGCGCTGGATCGCGCCGATCCTGGCGTTTACCGCCGACGAAATCTGGCAGTACCTGCCAGGCGAGCGCAACGAGTCGGTAATGCTCAACGGCTGGTACGAGGGCCTGAGCGAGCTGCCGGAAGGTACCGAACTGGACCGCGCCTACTGGGACCGCGTGATGGCCGTCAAGGCATCGGTCAACAAGGAGCTGGAAAACCAGCGTACCGCCAAGGTCATCGGCGGCAACCTGCAGGCCGAAGTTACCCTGTACGCCGACGAAGGCCTGAGCGCCGACCTGGGCAAGCTGGGCGACGAACTGCGCTTCGTGCTGATCACCTCGGCTGCCAGCGTGGTGCCATTCGCGCAAGCGCCGGCCGAAGCGGTGGCCACCGAAGTCGAAGGCCTCAAGCTGCAAGTGGTCAAGTCCGGCCACACCAAGTGCGGCCGTTGCTGGCACTTCCGCGCCGACGTCGGCAGCCACCCGGAGCACCCGGAAATCTGCGGCCGTTGCGTCGACAACCTGAGCGGTTCCGGCGAGGTGCGCCACTATGCCTAACCCTGTAGCGGGGCGCTTCGGGCGCCTTGCATGGCTTTGGCTGAGCCTGGTGGTACTGGTCCTCGACCAGGCCACCAAGCTGTATTTCAACAATGCCCTGACCATGTACCAGCAGGTTGTCGTCATCCCTGACTACTTCAGCTGGACCCTGGCCTACAACACCGGCGCGGCGTTCAGCTTCCTGGCTGAAAGCTCCGGCTGGCAGCGCTGGCTGTTCGCCCTGATCGCCGTGGTGGTCAGTGCCGTGCTGGTAGTGTGGCTCAAGCGCCTGGGGCGCAACGAGACCTGGCTGGCCGTGGCGCTGGCGCTGGTGCTGGGTGGCGCGATCGGCAACCTGTACGACCGCGTCGTGCTCGGCCATGTGGTCGACTTCATCCTGGTGCACTGGCAGAACCGCCATTACTTCCCGGCCTTCAACCTGGCCGACAGCGCCATCACCGTTGGTGCGGTGATGCTGGCGCTGGATATGTTCAAGAGCAAGAAGTCCGAGGATCCGGTCCATGACTGACACCCGTATCGGCCAGAACACCGAAGTCACCCTGCACTTCGCGCTGCACCTGGAAAACGGCGACACCGTCGACAGCACGTTCGACAAGGCCCCGGCCACCTTCAAGGTTGGCGATGGCAACCTGCTGCCAGGGTTCGAGAACGCCCTGTTCGGCTTCAAGGGCGGCGACAAGCGTACCGTCGTGGTGGCCCCGGAGAACGCATTCGGCCAGCCAAACCCGCAGAACGTGCAAGTCATGCCGCGGTCCCAGTTCGAGGGCATGGAGTTGTCCGAAGGGCTGTTGATCATCTTCAACGACGCCGCCAACACCGAGCTGCCGGGTGTGGTCAAAGCGTTCGATGACGACCAGGTGACCATCGACTTCAATCACCCATTGGCTGGCAAGACCCTGACCTTCGAGGTGGAGATCCTCGAGGTGAAGGCCCTGTAAGCCTGGAGCCGAGCATGCAAATCAAACTCGCCAACCCTCGCGGCTTCTGCGCGGGGGTCGACCGGGCGATCGAGATCGTCAACCGCGCGCTGGAAGTCTTCGGCCCGCCGATCTATGTGCGTCACGAAGTGGTGCACAACAAGTTCGTGGTGGAAGACCTGCGCAACCGTGGCGCCATCTTCGTCGAAGAGCTGGACCAGGTACCGGACGACGTCATCGTCATCTTCAGTGCCCACGGGGTTTCCCAGGCCGTGCGCCAGGAAGCTGCTGGCCGTGGCCTGAAAGTGTTCGATGCCACCTGCCCGCTGGTGACCAAGGTGCACATCGAAGTGGCCAAGTACAGTCGCGACGGCCGTGAGTGCATTCTCATCGGCCACGAAGGGCATCCGGAGGTCGAAGGCACCATGGGCCAGTACGACGCCAGCAACGGTGGCGCCATCTACCTCGTCGAAGACGAGGAGGATGTTGCCAACCTGCAGGTGAAGGACCCGGACCACCTGGCGTTCGTCACCCAGACCACGCTGTCGATGGACGACACCAGCCGCGTGATCGACGCCCTGCGTGCGCGCTTCCCGAACATTGGCGGCCCGCGCAAGGACGACATCTGCTACGCCACCCAGAACCGCCAGGACGCGGTCAAGCAACTGGCGGACGAGTGCGACGTGGTACTGGTGGTCGGCAGCCCGAACAGCTCCAACTCCAACCGCCTGCGCGAGCTGGCCGAGCGCATGGGCACCCCGGCCTACCTGATCGACGGTGCCGAGGACCTGCAGCGTGGCTGGTTCGACCAGACGGCGCGGGTCGGCATTACCGCTGGCGCTTCGGCTCCCGAAGTGCTGGTACGTGGCGTGATCGAGCAGCTCAAGGCCTGGGGCGCCACCGGTGCTGAAGAGCTGGATGGGCGGGAAGAGAACATCACCTTCTCCATGCCCAAGGAGTTGCGGGTTCGGTCGCTGATCTGAAACGGCCCTCACCTGGTGCTGTTTTATGTGGGAGCGGCCTTGTGTCGCGAAAGGGCCGCAAAGCGGCCCCGGCAATATCAGCTCCAACGCTGAAATCCTGGGGCTGCTTTGCAGCCCTTTCGCGACACAAGGCCGCTCCCACAACGACCACGTATGCTAGCTGGAGGCGTCTTTGCATCGGGATTTTTTTGGCTCTCCCATCTGTACCTTGACCCTGCCAGTCGATGCCATCACCACTTGATACTGGCTAGTTGCGGTCAAGCGCTCGCAAATCTCCATCGTTGAACCTAACCAATTACCGTTGGCCCCAAGCGGAACACCCTGCGCACTGAATTTCAGCTGCTCACCGCGATTGCTCGTGATCTTCAGCGGCCGTGAAAGACGCTGCTCGCGCAGCACCTGCCCGTTATGCTCCAGCATCACCTGCCAACCATTCCCCCAGTTACCGTCCAACGCCTGCACCAGCACCGGCTGGCTTTGCAACATGGCATGGCTGCGCGCACTGCGCAGCGCCTGCGCCAAGTCACGCGCAGCTGCCGCCCTGTGTAGGTCGTCGCTCAATCTGGCGTAGGCCGGCATGCCGAGCTGTGTCAGCAACACGGCCACCGCCAGGGCCGACAACATTTGAATCAGTGTTACACCTCGTTGCTTCACCGTGCATTCCTCCCTGGAAGTGCTTGGCTGTAGCTTCACGGTCGTTGGACCGGCGGTCCAGTCGCCCGGGTTCAATGCAATTGCAGGAAAAGTCGCAGGAGGTGCAGGGATGCACGCAAGACAACGGGGCATGACGTTTCTGGAAGTGTTATTGGCGGTGGTAGTGGTGGCTGTGGGTATGTTCGCAGCGGCAGGCCTGCAACTGCAGGCATTGCAGGCTGCGGAGAACGCGCGCCGCGATGGACAGGCGGCAATGGCGGCGCACAGTGAGCAGGAAAGGGGGCGGCCATGAGTCGGGGCCAGCGTGGTTTCGGCTTGCTTGAGGTGATGCTGGCGCTGACCATCGGGTTGCTGCTGTTGGCGGCGGCCAGCCAGCTATTCGCCTCGGCCCACCATACCTGGCGGCTGCAAAGCACGGCAGTACGCATGCAGGATGAGGCACGCCTGGCATTGCTGCGAATGGCCCAGGATATCCGCATGACCGGGATGTTTGGCTGCCTGCGACTGCGGCCAAAGCACTTCGGCAGTTCGAGCGCAGAGCACGCATTCGCCCGGCCGATGGAAGTCGAAGCATCCACCCTTAGCCTGGTCGTTGCGGAGTTACCTGGGCAAGCCGGGGGCCCGCAGTGGTTCCTGCACACGGACTGTACTAGCAAGGTGTCTGTGGACGATGAGTTGAAGGAGGACTACCCACAGGTTTACCCCATCAGCAAATATGTCTACCAACTCCAGGGCAATACGCTGAAATTCAAACGCAACAAAAGCAACTTCCAGCCGCTGGTTGAAAATGTGCGCTCAATACGTTTCCAGCGTGTGCAAATGGCACAGGGTGAGGGGGTGGATATTGCCCTGACGCTTTACGAACCCACGCTCGAACTTGAACAGCACCATGAACTGAGCGTCGCAATCCGCAACCCGGTGCCGGCCTCATGAATCGTCAGCGTGGCATAGTCCTGTTGTTGGCCTTGGTCCTGAGCCTGCTGCTTGGGCTGCTTGCGGCGTCCGCCCTGCGTGATGCGCTGGCGCAAACGCGAATGACCGGCTATCTGAGCGAAGGCCTGCTGGCGCTGGAGCAGGCCGAGGCCACGCTGCTGGCAGGGGCAGGCGAGCTCGAGCGGGCTCCCCCCGACCCTTGCGAGGCGTGCCCGCCACCCGCTCGACCGCATGACCTGAGCGGGCAGTGGCAGCGCACGCGAACCGGCTATTTCCATTTGCAGAATCTGGGTACCAGCGAACACGCGGCGCATATGCCGGAAGGGCAGCAGGTCACCCTGTACCGCGTCACCGCCGTCAGCCTGCAAACCCAGT
The DNA here is from genome assembly GCF_057444345.1 of Pseudomonas sp. PVC-5-1. NCBI lineage: Bacteria > Pseudomonadati > Pseudomonadota > Gammaproteobacteria > Pseudomonadales > Pseudomonadaceae > Pseudomonas > Pseudomonas sp. PVC-5-1. The sequence continues at coordinate 691,567 of NZ_CM172024.1, forward strand.
CGCGGCATGTGCTGGAAGCGGTCTACGCCATGGCCGGCGACACAACCCGGCGCATTGCCTGGCGGCAGAGATTGCGAGGAGACTGACATGCAGCAAGGCTTGAGCCTGATCGAGTTGTTGATTGTGCTGGCCGTGACCGGCATTCTGGCAGCCATTGCCTACCCCAGTTACAGCGACCAGCTACGGCGAGCCGCGCGCAGCGAAGTGGTTGGCCTGCTGCATGACGCCGCCCTGCGCCTGGAGCGCCACCGCGTACGCACTGGCCAATACGCCGAGGGCGACCCGGCGTTGCCCGACGGTACCCGCTATTACAGCCTGCAGGCCCAGCGCGACAGCGACACCTTCACGCTGCGCGCCCGGCGGCTGCCGAGCGGGCTGATGGCGCAGGACCGCTGTGGCGATTTCCAGCTCGACCAGGCCGGCGTGCAGCGCAATCCGGGTGCCGTCGAAGACAGCGTGCACTGCTGGGGAAGCTGAAGATTGAATGATGCCCGGTGCATCGCGGATTTACTTCAGGTGTTGGATCGACAGATGAACAAGCAAGTAGTGGTGGTCGGCGGCGGGGTGATCGGCCTGCTGACGGCATTCAACCTGGCGGCGAAGGTCGGGCAGGTGGTGGTGTGTGATCAGGGTGAAGTCGGCCGCGAGTCGTCCTGGGCCGGGGGTGGTATCGTCTCGCCGCTATACCCGTGGCGCTACAGCCCGGCCGTGACCGCCCTGGCACACTGGTCGCAAGACTTTTATCCGCAGCTGGGCGAGCGTTTGTTCGCCAGCACCGGCGTCGACCCCGAAGTGCACACCACGGGCCTGTACTGGCTCGACCTGGACGACGAGGCCGAAGCGCTGGCCTGGGCCGAGCGTGAGCAGCGGCCGCTGAGTGCCGTGGATATTTCGGCGGCCTATGACGCGGTGCCGGTGCTGGGCCCGGGCTTCAAGCGTGCCATCTACATGGCCGGCGTGGCCAACGTGCGCAACCCGCGCCTGGTGAAGTCGCTCAAGGCGGCGTTGCTGGCGTTGCCCAACGTGACCTTGCGTGAGCACTGCCAGGTTACCGGTTTTGTCCAGCAAGGCGGTCGCGTGACCGGGGTGCAGACGGCAGACGGCGTTCTGGCGGCGGATGAGGTGGTGCTCAGTGCTGGCGCGTGGAGTGGCGACCTGCTGCGTACGCTCGGCCTGGAACTGCCGGTGGAGCCGGTGAAGGGCCAGATGATTTTGTTCAAATGTGCCGAAGACTTCCTGCCGAGCATGGTGCTGGCCAAGGGGCGCTATGCGATCCCGCGGCGTGACGGGCATATTCTGGTGGGTAGCACGCTGGAGCATGCCGGGTACGACAAGACGCCGACCAAGGAGGCGTTGGAGAGCCTGAAGGCCTCGGCGGTGGAATTGTTGCCTGAGCTCGAGGGGGCCACGGTGGTGGCGCATTGGGCCGGGCTGCGGCCGGGGTCGCCGGAAGGTATTCCGTACATCGGGCCGGTGCCGGGGCATGCGGGGCTGTGGTTGAACTGCGGGCATTACCGCAACGGGCTGGTGCTGGCGCCGGCTTCGTGCCAGCTGTTTACCGACCTGTTGACCGGGGCAGAACCGATCATTGACCCGGCGCCGTATGCGCCAGCCGGGCGGTTGAGCTGACATTGCCGGGGCCGCTTTGCGGCCCTTTCGCGACACAAGGCCGCTCCTACAGGGGCCGCGTACTCCATGTAGAGCGGCCTTGTGTCGCGAAAGGGCTGCAAAGCAGGCCCAGTTTCTAACGGGATTGCCCCGGCCCTTGCTGCAGGTGTGCCTGGCTGCAATACCACTCGTTGCCCTGCTGCAGCGCCCGGTCATTGGGCAGGTGCACGCCGCAATGGGCGCAGCGCACCATCTTCAGCGGCGCATCCAGCTTCGCCTCGGGGGGCGACTGTTGGCTGGCTTTGAACTTGCGCCACAGCCAGAACGCGGCGGCGATCAGGGCGATCCAGAAAAGTAGGCGAACCATGGTGTCCAGCTTGTCGGTTGAAGAAGCCGACAGTCTAGGACGCGGCCAATAAAAAAGGGAGGCCCAGGGCCTCCCTTTCATGTACCGCTACGTATCAGTCGAACAGACCAAAGGTCATGTAGCTGAACCAGGAACGGTCCTTCTCGGCTTCCTTCGGCCCTTCCGGCACGATCGGGTCACCGTTCTCGTCAGTTGGCAGCAGCTCACGCGGCATCTCGTCACGTGCATCCTGGAACTGCTTGACCACGTCCTGGTTGGCGCGGGTTTCACCCGGTGGCAGCGGGGTTTCGGTTTCGATCAGGCCCAGGGTCGCCTTGGACAGCCAGCCGCGGCCGTCAGACTCGGTCTGCTTTGGCTGGAACTCGCCATCTACCAGGCTCGGGTGGTCCGGGTAGTTGAGCTTGAGGGTTTCCAGGCTGGTGGCGGCCAGTTCGTCCAGGTGCATCTTCTGGTACGCCTCGACCATCACCGCCAGGCCGTCGCCGACCGATGGGGTTTCCTGGAAGTTCTCTACCACGTAGCGGCCACGGTTGGCAGCGGCTACATAGGCCTGGCGGCTCAGGTAGTAGTCGGCCACATGGATTTCGTACGACGCCAGCAGGTTGCGCAGGTAGATCATGCGCTGCTTGGCATCGGGGGCGTAGCGGCTGTTGGGGAAGCGGCTGGTCAGCTGGGCGAACTCGTTGTACGAGTCGCGGGCAGCACCCGGGTCACGCTTGGTCATGTCCAGCGGCAGGAAGCGCGCCACCAGGCCACGGTCCTGGTCGAACGAGGTCAGGCCCTTGAGGTAGTAGGCGTAGTCGACGTTCGGGTGCTGCGGGTGCAGGCGGATGAAGCGCTCGGCAGCCGACTTGGCAGCCTCGGGCTCGGAGTTCTTGTAGTTGGCGTAGATCAGCTCGAGCTGCGCCTGGTCGGCATAGCGGCCGAACGGGTAGCGCGACTCCAGGGCCTTGAGCTTGTTCACGGCGCTGGTGTAGCTGGAGTTGTCCAGGTCAGCTTGCGCCTGCTGATACAGCTCGGCCTCGCTGAGGTTCTCGTCAATCACTTCTTTATTGGAGGAACAGGCCGCGGTGAGCCCGAGGATGGCGATCAGCAGCAGGTGTTTCACTTGCATGGCGGCTTGCGTCCCTTTGACGGCCGCTGTCTTGGGCGGTGCCGTCCTGTTATGATGAGCGCCCCGGCCAACCCCGGGACAAAAGAAGTCGTATTTAACCACAAGCTCGCAGCCGAAACCAAAGGCTGTGCGCCCGCCGAATCGAGCATGTCCGAGATCATTCAACTTAGCGCAGAGGTCCCGTCCGAACTGGGCGGTCAACGCCTCGACCAGGTCGCCGCCCAATTGTTCGCCGAGTACTCGCGTTCCCGGCTGACTTCGTGGATCAAAGAAGGCCGCCTGACGGTCGATGGTGCCGTGGTGCGCCCTCGAGACCTCGTCTATGGTGGCTCGCAACTTGTCCTGGAGGCCGAGCAAGAGGCCCAGGGCGAGTGGGTCGCCGAAGATATCGAGCTGGATATCGTCTACGAAGACGACCATATCATGGTGATCAACAAGCCTGCCGGGCTGGTTGTGCACCCGGCCGCCGGGCATGCCAGCGGGACTTTGCTCAATGCACTGCTGCACCACGTGCCTGACATCGTCAACGTACCGCGCGCCGGTATCGTCCACCGCCTGGACAAGGACACCACCGGCCTGATGGTGGTGGCCAAGACCTTGCAGGCGCAGACCCGGCTGGTCGAGCAGATGCAGGCGCGCAAGGTCAGCCGCATCTACGAGTGCATCGTGATTGGCGTGGTCACTGCCGGCGGCAAGATCGATGCCCCGATCGGCCGCCACGGCGGCATGCGCCAGCGCATGGCGGTCACCGATGGCGGCAAGCCGGCGGTCAGCCACTACCGTGTGCTCAAGCGCTTCCGCTCGCACACCCACGTGCGGGTCAAGCTGGAAACCGGCCGTACCCACCAGATTCGCGTGCACATGGCTCACGTTGGCTTCCCGTTGGTCGGCGACCAGACCTACGGCGGGCGCTTCCGCATTCCGCCGGCAGCCAGCCCGACCATGGTCGAGGCGGTGAAAACCTTCCCGCGCCAGGCACTGCATGCGCGCTTCCTGGCATTGGCCCACCCGATTACCGGTGAAGTCATGAAGTGGGAATCGCCGCTGCCGGATGACTTCGTCTGGTTGCTGTCGCTGCTGAACCAGGACCGCGAGAGCTTTGTCGGATGAGTGGCCTGACGCAGTCGCTGCTGTTCCCCGACTGGCCAGCCCCGGCCTCGGTGCGCGCCTGTGTCACCACCCGCCAGGGCGGCGTCAGCCTGCCGCCCTATGAAACCTTCAACCTTGGCGACCATGTAGGGGACGACCCTGCCGCGGTGGCCGAAAACCGTCGTCGCCTGAGCGACGAATTCGCCATCCAGCCGGCCTGGCTCAAGCAGGTGCATGGGCTGGTGGTGGCAAATGCCGACCCGGCTGTGGTGGCCGAGGCCGACGCCAGCTGGACCGACCAGCCTGGCATTGCCTGCACCGTGATGACTGCCGATTGCCTGCCAGCGCTGTTCTGCGACCGGGCCGGTACCCGTGTGGCGGCGGCGCATGCTGGCTGGCGCGGGCTGGCCGGTGGTGTGCTGGAGGCCACCTTGGATCGCCTGGCACTGCCACCCGAAGAGGTGCTGGTGTGGCTGGGACCGGCGATTGGCCCACAGGCGTTCGAAGTGGGGCTGGAAGTGCGTGATGCCTTTACGGCGGTGCACCCGGAAGCGGCCCGGGCCTTTGTCGATGGTGCGCGGCCGGGCAAGTTGATGGCCGACATCTATGAGCTGGCGCGTATTCGTTTGGCGGCGCGTGGGGTGACTGCTGTTCATGGCGGTGGCTTGTGCACGGTCAGCGACGAGCGGTTCTTCTCCTATCGCCGTACTCCGCAGGGGGGGCGCTTTGCTTCCCTGGTGTGGCTGGAGCCGCGCTAGCCTGCACCGGCCTTTTCGCGGGCACGCCCGATCCACAGGTTTCAAACATTGCGGATTCCCTGTAGGAGCGGGCATGCCCGCGAATGGCCCAGCACTAATCCAACAGGTTGATCCTGGTCAACCCCGCTACGCTTGAATCTTCCAGAATCAGCCTTATCTATAAGGTCATCTCAGGCAGGTTTCTTCACAAACAGGCGCTGTCCATCGCTCCGACCTGCCCTTTAAAAGGAAGGTACCCCCATGCGAATAGACCGTTTGACCAGCAAGCTGCAGCTTGCGATATCCGATGCCCAATCCCTGGCGGTTGGCATGGATCACCCTGCCATCGAGCCGGTGCACCTGTTGCAGGCACTGCTCGAGCAGCAGGGCGGTTCGATCAAGCCGCTGCTGATGCAGGTAGGCTTCGACATCAACAGCCTGCGCCAGGCACTGGTGAAAGAACTCGACCAGCTGCCGAAAATCCAGAACCCCACCGGCGACGTAAACATGTCGCAGGACCTGGCGCGCCTGCTCAACCAGGCCGACCGCCTGGCCCAGCAGAAGGGCGACCAGTTCATTTCCAGCGAACTTGTGCTGCTGGCTGCCATGGACGAGAACAGCAAGCTCGGCAAGCTGTTGTTGAGCCAGGGCGTGAGCAAGAAGGCCCTGGAAAACGCCATCAACAACCTGCGCGGCGGTGCGGCGGTCAATGACGCCAACGCCGAGGAATCGCGCCAGGCGCTGGACAAGTACACCGTCGACCTGACCAAGCGTGCCGAAGAAGGCAAGCTGGACCCGGTGATTGGCCGTGACGACGAAATTCGCCGTACCGTACAGGTGCTGCAACGCCGTACCAAGAACAACCCGGTGCTGATCGGTGAGCCTGGCGTAGGTAAAACCGCCATCGCCGAAGGCCTGGCCCAGCGCATCATCAATGGTGAAGTGCCGGACGGCCTCAAGGGCAAGCGCCTGCTGGCGCTGGACATGGGCGCGCTGATTGCCGGTGCCAAGTACCGCGGCGAGTTCGAAGAACGCCTCAAAGGCCTGCTGAACGAGCTGTCCAAGCAGGAAGGCCAGATCATCCTGTTCATCGACGAACTGCACACCATGGTCGGCGCCGGCAAGGGCGAGGGCGCCATGGACGCCGGCAACATGCTCAAGCCGGCCCTGGCTCGTGGCGAGCTGCACTGCGTTGGCGCCACCACGCTGAACGAGTACCGCCAGTTCATCGAAAAAGATGCTGCCTTGGAGCGCCGCTTCCAGAAGGTGCTGGTCGAGGAGCCGAGCGAGGAAGACACCATCGCCATCCTGCGTGGCCTGAAAGAGCGCTATGAAGTGCACCACAAGGTGGCCATCACCGACGGCGCCATCATTGCTGCGGCCAAGCTCAGCCACCGCTACATCACCGACCGTCAGCTGCCGGACAAGGCCATTGACCTGATCGACGAAGCGGCCAGCCGCATCCGCATGGAGATCGACTCCAAGCCGGAAGTGCTCGACCGCCTCGACCGTCGCCTGATCCAGCTGAAGGTGGAGTCGCAGGCGCTGAAGAAGGAAGAAGACGAAGCGGCGAAAAAGCGCCTGGAGAAGCTGACCGAGGAAATCGACCGGTTGGAGCGTGAATACGCCGACCTGGAAGAAATCTGGGCCTCCGAGAAGGCTGAGGTGCAGGGCTCAGCGCAGATCCAGCAAAAGATCGAGCAGGCCCGCCAGGAGCTGGAGACCGCCCGTCGCAAAGGCGACCTGAGCCGCATGGCCGAGCTGCAGTACGGGGTGATCCCGGATTTGGAGCGCAGCCTGCAGATGGTCGACCAGCACGGCAAGACCGAAAACCAGTTGCTGCGCAATAAGGTCACCGAGGAAGAAATTGCCGAAGTGGTCTCGAAGTGGACCGGTATCCCGGTGGCCAAGATGCTCGAAGGCGAGCGTGAAAAGCTGCTGAAGATGGAAGAGCTGCTGCACCAGCGTGTGATCGGCCAGAACGAGGCGGTAACCGCCGTGGCCAACGCGGTGCGCCGTTCGCGTGCCGGGCTGTCCGACCCGAACCGGCCGAGTGGTTCGTTCCTGTTCCTCGGCCCGACCGGGGTGGGCAAGACCGAGCTGTGCAAGGCGCTGGCCGAGTTCCTGTTCGACACCGAAGAGGCAATGGTGCGCATCGACATGTCCGAGTTCATGGAGAAGCATTCCGTGGCTCGCCTGATCGGTGCCCCACCAGGCTATGTGGGGTATGAAGAGGGCGGTTACCTGACCGAGGCAGTACGGCGCAAGCCATACTCGGTGGTGCTGCTGGACGAGGTGGAGAAGGCCCACCCGGATGTGTTCAACGTGCTGCTGCAGGTGCTGGAAGACGGCCGCCTGACCGACAGCCACGGGCGCACCGTGGACTTCCGCAACACCGTGATCGTGATGACCTCCAACCTGGGCTCGGCGCAGATCCAGGAACTGGTGGGTGACCGCGAGGCACAGCGTGCGGCGGTGATGGATGCGGTGGGTTCGCACTTCCGTCCGGAATTCATCAACCGTATCGACGAAGTGGTGGTGTTCGAGCCACTGGGCCGCGAGCAGATTGCCGGCATTACCGAAATCCAGCTGGGCCGCCTGCGCAGCCGTCTGCTGGAGCGCGAACTGTCGCTGAGCCTGAGCCCGGAGGCATTGGACAAGCTGATTGCCGTGGGTTACGACCCGGTATACGGCGCACGGCCACTGAAGCGGGCGATCCAGCGCTGGATCGAAAACCCGTTGGCGCAGTTGATCCTGGCAGGCAAGTTCATGCCGGGGACGGCGATTACCGCCAAGGTGGAAGGCGACGAAATCGTCTTCGGCTGATCTGTTTCACCATGAGCCCCGCATCTGCGGGGCTTTTTTTGTCTGTATCTCCCAGGCCTCACACACATTCCGAGGACCGGTGCCGTACCTGTGGGAGCGGGCATGCCCGCGAAGGGGCCCTCACAGCCCCAGCAAATCCGGGCCTTTCCGGCCTTCTGGATAACTAGCTGAAATTTTTGAAATTTTTGCTTGCATCTAAAATCGGGTGCCCCTAATATACGCCGCGTTGTCAGGCACTAAGCGAATCACCAGCAACATCGGTGACCGCAAAACAACTTACAAATCAGTAAGTTGAATGAAAAAAAGTGGTTGACAAGCAAAACGAAGAATGTAGAATAGCCGGCCTCAGCAGCTGCAACGCGAAAGCGGATAGCCAAAGAGACCGAAGCTAACACAAGCTTCGAAGCTGTAAAGATGTACCGAAGTTCAGTTCCGCGATAGCTCAGTCGGTAGAGCAAATGACTGTTAATCATTGGGTCCCTGGTTCGAGTCCAGGTCGCGGAGCCAATCTCGGGGTGTAGCGCAGTCCGGTAGCGCGCCTGCTTTGGGAGCAGGATGTCAGGAGTTCGAATCCCCTCACCCCGACCATTTTCCGGGTCGTTAGCTCAGTTGGTAGAGCAGTTGGCTTTTAACCAATTGGTCGTAGGTTCGAATCCTACACGACCCACCATGTAAAAAGGGCATCTCAAGCGAGATGCCCTTTTTCTTTAAGTATCACGGGGTGTAGCGCAGTCCGGTAGCGCGCCTGCTTTGGGAGCAGGATGTCAGGAGTTCGAATCCCCTCACCCCGACCATTTCCGGGTCGTTAGCTCAGTTGGTAGAGCAGTTGGCTTTTAACCAATTGGTCGTAGGTTCGAATCCTACACGACCCACCATGAAAAAAAGGGCATCTCGCATGAGATGCCCTTTTTTTTTGCCAGAATTTTGGGCCTGCGTTGCAGGCCATCGCGACACAAGGCCGCTCCTACAGCAAGCAGATATTGCGCGGTCGTTTGTAATCGATGGACTCGCCCCCGCCGAGGCATCACAGTGCCACGGTGGCGTTCTAAGAAGCCAACGGCAGCGAGGGCGAGACCATGAAAAAGCATAGTTCCAAGCAAGGTTCCCTGTCGTCCACTGATGTGGAGCTTTGCACAACCATCTGTGTAGACCTGGCCAAGCAGGTCTTTCAGTTAGCAGGCGAGGATGCTACCGGTCGGGTGATCTACGAAGATCGCATCAAATCCCGTCAGGCCTTTCATGATTTCCTGCTCAGGTTGCCAGCGACAGTGACCGTCTTGATGGAGTGCGGCCCAGGTGCACAAGCCTGGGCAAGGCTGCTGCAGGCCAAAGGTAATGCGGTTCGCATCCTGCCTGCGCAACGAGTCGCCGAACACCGCAGCGGCGCGAAGAACGACCGTAACGACACCCATGCCATTTTGCGCGCCGGTCGCGATACCAGTATTGCCTCGATATCGATCAAGAGCACCACAGCACTGGCTATTCAAGCACTGCACCGTATCCGCCGCGGCAACATCAAGCGGCATACCGCGCTGGGTAACCAGATACGTGGTTTGCTGCTTGAGCATGGCGTATCCATGCCACAGGGCGACGCTGCGATTGGTAAGCATGTGCCGCGGTCTCTTGAGGATGCCTCTTTACCTTTGCCCGACCTATTGCGTGAGTTGCTCGATGAGCTGTTGACGGACTGGCTGTCTCTGGGTGAACGCATTGCGGGGCTCAGTAGACGGCTCGAAGCGACAGCCCGGGAGGATAAAGTCGCACAGCGACTGGTCACCATTCGTGGCGTAGGCCCTATCATCGCCACGGCGATCGTGGCGAAACAGACCGAGCCCAGCCGCTTCGCCAGTGGCCGAATGTATTCCGCCTTCTTCGGTATCGTGCCCGATCAGCACAGCAGTGGAAACAAAGTCAGATTGGGCAGGATGAGCAAGCGAGGTGACGGCTACATACGTAGCCTGATGATCCAGGGCGCACATGCTGTCTTGAGTCAGCTAAGGCCTGATTCCGATCAGCCAGACGATCGCCGCCTCTTGCGCTGGCTATCCCGCCTTGGGCGCAAGGAAGCGGCGATCAGACTGGCTAATCGAAATCTGCGCATTATCTGGGCCCTGTTACAGAACGACCAGGTTTATCAACACAAACCGAACAGCAACCCGGAGGCTGCCATGAGCCTCTGACCAACCGAGTAATGCCACCGGGGCGCTAAGCGCTCCAACCCCTGCTAGTGAACATTGACCCCTGGTAAGACCGTCGCAGACTGATGCCTCCGCTCCTACAGGCCCGATGCAGTGGCCTCAATGTAAACGGCACGCTGCGAGCTCACCACGATGTCGGCCAGAAGCAAAAAGCTTCCTCGAACAGGCCTGATACATAGATGCAACCGGGTTCCTATGTTCAAAAGCAGCTAGACAGTGTGGGCGAGTCCATACATAGGAGCGGCCTTGTGTCGCGAAAGGGGCGCAAAGCGCCCCAGCAATCTTCAGTGTCAGTGCAACTTCAACCTAGGCTCGGTACCCCGGCCAATCTTGCTACCCAGCATCATCAACGCCGTACGGAAGAACCCGTACAACGCCATCTGGTGCATCCGGTACAGCGACACGTAGAACATCCGCGCCAGCCAGCCCTCCAGCTTCACGCTGCCCATCAGGTTACCCATCAGGTTGCCCACCGCCGAGAAGCGCGACAGCGACACCAGCGAGCCGTAGTCCTTGTACTCATAGGTCGGCAGCGCCTTGTTCTCCAGCCGCGCCTTCAAACTCTGCGCCAGCATCGAAGCCTGCTGGTGCGCCGCCTGGGCACGTGGCGGCACGTTGCGGTCGCTACCCGGTTGCGGGCAGGCGGCGCAGTCCCCGAAGGCAAAGATGTTGTCATCGCGCGTGGTCTGCAAGGTAGGGCGTACCACCAGCTGGTTGATGCGGTTGGTTTCCAGGCCATCGATGTCCTTGAGGAACGCCGGCGCACGGATACCAGCCGCCCACACTTTCAAACTGGCCTGGATCACTTCACCGTCTTTGGTTTTCAGGCCATCCTCGGTCACTTCACTGACGGCGGCATTGGTCATCACCTTCACCCCGAGCTTTTCCAGGGTCTTGTGCACCGGCACGCTGATGCGCTCTGGCAGCGCCGGCAAGACGCGCGGGCCCGCCTCGATAAGGGTGATGTGCATGTCCTTGGGCTGGATGCGGTCCAGGCCATAGGCCGCCAGTTCGTGGGCCGCGTGATGCAGCTCGGCTGCCAGTTCCACACCGGTGGCACCGGCGCCGACAATGGCCACGCTGATCTTCTCGCTCGCCACGTCACCGGCATGGGCACGCAGGTAGTGGTTGAGCAACTGCTGGTGGAAACGCTCGGCCTGCTTGCGGGTGTCGAGGAACAGGCAGTGCTGCGCCGCGCCCAAGGTGCCGAAGTCGTTGGTGTTGGAACCCACGGCAATGACCAGGGTGTCGTAGCCCAAGGTGCGCGCAGGCAACAGCTCGCGGCCCTCTTCGTCGAGGGTGGCGGCCAGTTGAATCTGTTTGCCTTCACGGTCCAGGCCGCTCATGCGCCCCAGCTGGAAGTTGAAGTGGTTCCACTTGGCCTGGGCCACGTAGTTCAGTTCGTCTTCCGAGGAGTTCAGCGAGCCGGCGGCCACTTCGTGCAGCAGAGGCTTCCAGATGTGCGTGAGGTTGGCGTCGACCAGGGTAATCTCGGCCTGCTTGCGCTTGCCCAGGCTTTTACCCAGGCGGGTCGCCAGTTCCAGGCCGCCGGCGCCGCCGCCGACAATCACGATGCGATGAGTCATGGGGATATCTCATAAGGTTTACGGAATTCGTGGCCCCGGGGGCCGGCCGCAAACTGCACGAGGGGAGGGCGAGCGCGAAGCAGCTCATAGCACCAGTCCACTGAGCAGGCGGCTGATGAGACCCAACCCGATGGTCACGGCCACCACCAGCACAAGGAGCAGCCACGGCCGGAAGGGCCTGCGCTCGACTTGGTGCTGGGGGGCTCGCAGATACTCATCGACACGACGCTGATCTTCCGGATTCAGGCGGCTGGTCATGGTGGGGCCTCGTCAGGTAGACGTTTGGGACTGCGTAAACGCTACAGCGTTCACGCAAGCGCTTGAAACAAATGATAAGGCTTTCTATCTCTGGCGCCGAGTGTACGCCATCGCAAACACTCGCTGCAGTGGATCAAAGACTGATGCCCACGTCGAACACAATGCTGCGGCCCAGGTTGCCGCGCAGGAAGTCCGGCGCATCGGGGTGGGCGAACAGCACCCGGGCAAAAGTCGGCCCGACCAGTGACAGCGAGCGCCAGCCCTGGCGCAGATATTCGGTGGGCGGCGGGAAATGGGTATTGAGGTCGAGCACTTCGCGCTTGAGGCTGGCGAAGGCAATGATATCCAGCTCGTTCAGTTCCAGCCCGCGTTCCCGGTAGTTGTGCGCCTTCTTGCGCAAGGTCGGCGCCAGCCGCCCCAGCAGCTCGGTGGCACTGATGCGCCGCGGGCGCGCTTCGCGGCGCACCAGTTGCGCCAGGGAAAACGCACTGCGCCGGCGCTGCAGTTCTTCGCGCCATTCATCGTTGAGCCGGCGGCCCTCGTCGAGCACGAAAAACACCTCGAACGCCGCGTCGCGGAACAGCACGTCTGGCGGTTCTTGCCCGGCCGGGGTGAAGTCCTCGCTGCGATAGGGGATGTTCAGCCCCTGCAACAGGCGTTGGCACACCCAACGCTCCCGCTCCCACTTGCGGGCGTTGGAGAGAAAGGCGTTGGCTTGTTCCGCCTGGATGGTAAGCAGGCGCAGGTAGTCTGAGTCATCCATGCAGACAAGCTTAGCTGCTAATCGATGACGATAAGATGCTGTTTGTGCGCAGAAATCAGCCCAGTATTGGCCATTGCTGCACCACCCCAAGCAGGTGCACCAGGCCAAACCCCAGGCAGATCAGCGAACTGACCACGATGAAACGCCGCGAGCGCCCGGTACCCGCCAGCAATATCGGCCCCAGCAGGCCGCGCGCCAGGTACACCAAGGTGATCAGGCAGATGGCCGGCAGCAGCAAGGGCAACCGCCCGATGGCCCCGGCAGCTGACAGCGCATACCCCGACCAGGCCAGCAGCACGCAGGCGATGGCTGCGGTGATCAGCCCTGGGTACCAGCGGCCGTTTTCGGCGGCCACGGCCATGCGCTCGCCGGCCCCGAACAAACGGTACCAACGCGGCCCGACGGCGATGATGACCAGGTGAAGTACGCCGATGATGGCGTTGAGCGCTGCTGCCAGCAGCAGGGCGAGGTTGATTCCTTCCGGCATGAGCAATGCTTCCTGCATCGAGTGAGGGTGCCAGCCTAGCGCAACCGAATGAAACGGAGAATGGGTGTAGACTCGGCGTTATCCACATGGCTGCAAGGGGCATTCGTCAGGTGATCAGCGCGCAGGTGTTGTCGGGCACCACCCTTACGCTTGGCTGGCTGGGATATGTGCCGTTGCTGATCTGGGCGGTCAGCCAGGTGCGCTGGGTTGAGCTGTTCACCGACCGGCGCCGCCAGCATCTGCTGTTTGGCACGGTGTTCTGCCTGTTTGCCTTGTGGTTGGTGCGACGCGATTTCGATACCGGTGTGTCGTACCACTTCATAGGCATGACGGCGGTAACCCTGTTGCTGGACTGGCCACTGGCGGTGCTTGGCGGGTTCATGGCCCAGCTCGGTTTGCTGGTGCTGGGGCGTCAGGACCTGGCGGCGCTGGGGGTGAATGGCTTGTTGCTGGTTGGCCTGCCGGTGCTGATCGCCGAGGCGTGCGCGATAGGGGTCGAGCGCGCCCAGCCGCGGAACCTGTTTGTGTATATCTTCTGTTCAGGGTTCTTCCCGGCGGCACTGACCGTGCTGGCCTGCCTGTCGACCGCGCTGGGGCTGTTGTGGCTGGACGGGCGCTTCGCCATGCCGGAGTGGCTCAGCGATTTTGTCGGCTACCTGTGGCTGATGATGTTCCCCGAAGCGTTCATCAACGGCACGGTGATCAGCGCGCTGGTGGTGTTTTGCCCGGAGTGGCTGGAAACCTTCAACCGCACGCGGTATCTGCAGGCGCCGTGGAAGGAGGATGATCGATAACTAACCAGGCCACCGCAGCGGTGCGGTCCTTGCTTGTAGGAGCGGCCTTGTGTCGCGAAAGGGCTGCGGAGCAGCCCCGGCGAACTTTGGGTTAACGCTGAAATCGATGGCCGCTTTGCGGCCCATCGCGACACAAGGCCGCTCCTACAGGTACCGCGCCAGTCTTGAAGCTTGTGGGGTTGCCTGTGGGAGCGGGCATGCCCGCGCAACGGCCCGCACAGCCACTTGGCTATCGGATCAATGCCGCGGCTCCAAATCCCCCGAGTACAGCTCATCCTCGGACTCTTCCGCCCCCGGAATCTTGTGCTCCTCCGCCGCCCAGGCGCCCAGGTCGATCAGCTTGCAACGGTCCGAACAGAATGGCCGGAACGGGCTTTTCTCGTTCCATTCCACAGGTGCGCCACAGGTCGGGCAATCGACGGTCAATGGCTGGCTCATGGCTGGCCTCCTCGTAAAGTCAGGTAAAAGTGGTGCAGGCGGTCAATCTGCTGATGCAGCGCGGCCAGGTCGCCGTCATTGACCACCACATCATCGGCATGGCGCAGGCGCTCCTCGCGGGCCAGCTGGGCCTTGAGAATGGCCTGCACCTGCTCGGCGCTGGTGTTGTCACGCGCCAGGGTACGCGCCACCTGCAGCTCCTGCGGCGCATCGATCACCAGCACCCGTTGGGTTTTCTGGTGCTGGCCCGACTCGATCAGCAGCGGCGACACATACACCGCATACGGCGACTCCGCCTTGGCCAGGTAGCTGAAAATCTCCTGCCCGATCAGCGGGTGCAGCAATTGCTCCAGCCATTTGCGCTGCGCCGGGTCGGCGAATATCAGCTGGCGCAGTGCCGAACGATCGAGTTGGCCGTCCGCCTGCAGTACGCCGGCGCCAAAGCGCTCGACGATGCTGGCCAGGGCCGGGCGGCCAGGCTCGACCACCCAGCGCGCCGCCTGGTCGGCATCGACCAGATGCACGCCAAGCTCGACGAAACGCTCGGCAGCGGCGCTCTTGCCGCTACCAATGCCGCCGGTAAGGCCGAGAATCCAGGGGGTAAAGGCCGCAGTGGTCATCAGAATCCAAGCAGGTTTGTGTATGAGGCGTATATTTCATCACCCCAGAGCACGGCAATCCACCCCGCAATCGCCAGATAGGGGCCAAACGGGATCGCCGTGCCCATCGCATGCCGGCGCAAGCGCAACAGGCACAGCCCAGCCAGCGCCCCGACCACTGACGACAACAGCAAGGTCAACGGCAACACCTGCCAGCCACCCCAGGCCCCGATCAGCGCCATCAGCTTGAAGTCGCCATAGCCCATGCCCTCCTTGCCGGTAACCAGCTTGAACACCCAGTACACCGTCCACAGGCTGAGGTACCCGGCCACCGCGCCCCACAACGCACTGGTCAGCGGGACGTAGAGGCCAAAGGCGTTGACGATCAGCCCCAGCCACAGCATCGGCAGCACCAGCGCATCCGGCAGCAACTGGTGCTCGGCATCGATCAGGCTCAGGGCCAGCAGGCACCAGGTCAGCGGCAGCGCCAGCAAGGCCTCGGGCGAAGCACCAAAGCGCCAGGCCACCACCAGCGACAGCAGCGCGCTGGCTAACTCCACCAATGGGTAGCGCGGGCTTATGCGGGTCTTGCAGGCTGAACAACGCCCGCGCAAGGCCAGGTAGCTGATGACCGGAATGTTCTCCCACGCGCGAATCCGATGCGCGCAATGCGGGCAGCGCGAGGCGGGTAGCCACAGGTCGAAACGCTCGTGCGGCGTGATCGGCAACTCCAGCATTTCCTGCGCCTCACGCTGCCATTGCCGCTCCAGCATGATCGGCAGGCGATACACCAGCACGTTGAGAAAACTGCCCACCAGTAGGCCGAGCACCGTGGCCAGGGTGACAAAGTACGCCGGCTGCTCAGCCAGCAAAGTCCATAAAGTCATGTTCAGATCAAGCTACCCAACTGGAAGATCGGCAGGTACATCGCCACCACCAGGCCGCCCACCAGCAGGCCCAAGACCAGCACGATGGCCGGCTCCAGCAGGCTGGTCAACTGGTCCAGCGCCTGGCTGACCTGTTCCTCGTAATGGCTGGCGGCTTTTTCCAGCATCTGGTCCAGCGTGCCGCTGGATTCCCCGATGGCCGTCAGTTGCACCAGCAGCGGCGGAAACAGCGGCTCAGCGGCCATCGCCTGGTGCAGCCCCTGCCCATTGGCCATGCCCTGGCGCAGCCGTAACACCGCCTGTTCATGCAGGTCGCCACCACTGACCCTGGCCACCGTGCCCAGTGCATCCAGCAACGGCACCCCGGCGGCGTAGGACGTTGCCAGGCTACGCGCAAACCGCGCCAGAGCCGCCTGCCCCAGCAGCGTGCCAAACACCGGCAAGCCCAGCACCCGGCGAGATATCCACAGGCGCGCTGGCGCGTGCTGCCGGTAGAGCTGGCGCATGGCAAAACCCAGCACCACGCCCATCACCAGCAACAGCGGCGCAAAGCGGCTCAGCCCTGTGGACAAGTCGATCACCCATTGGGTAAATGCCGGCAACGCCACGCCCATGCCAGAGAACATGCCCTCGAATTTCGGAATCACCTCCAGCAACAGGATCGCCGACACCCCCAACCCCGTCAGCAACAGCAGCAACGGGTAAATCATCGCCTTGCGCACCTTCTTGTGCAGCACCCGACGCTGCTCCAGCATGCCTGCCAGCTGTTCCAGCTGCCGGTCGAGCGTGCCGGACTGCTCACCGACGCGCACCAGGTTGCAGTACAGCGCATTGAACCACCCCGGGTGGCGCTGCAACGCATCTGCCAGCCCCAGGCCCGAGGCCACATCCTGTTTCAATCTATCCAGCAATGCCGCCTGCGCCGCATCACAGCCACTGCGCCCCATCACCTCGAACGCCTGCAGCAGTGGCACCCCGGCCTTGAGCAAGGTCGCCAGCTGCCGGCTGAACCCCGCCGGGTCGGCCTTTGCACGCCGTTTCGGCAAACTGAGCGTCAACCCACCGGCAGGCCGCAAACTGGCAACCTTGATGCCCTGGCGGATAAGCCCGGCACGCACATAGGCCGGGCTGCGCCCGGACGTTTGCCCGCTGACCGGCGCGCCGTTGGCGTCGGTGCCGTGCCAGGTGTAGAGGAGTGTGGATTGGGTCATGCAAGGTCCTTTTTCTGCCCGTGCGACAAGCCTGGAAACAGCTTGCCGCGCCCATGCGAGGGCGTGCGTCCGAGATGCTCACTAGAGTAGTTCAGCGAAGACGACGCCCAAGCGGGCAGGGGTGACAAAAGGTGTCTGTTCAGGCCTACTGCGCCGCTGCCAGCCGGGGTCGAGCCTGACCTCAACGAGTACGCGTATCAAAAAGGAAAACGTTCATGAAAGGGCAACGCGGTATCACCCTGATCGAACTGATGATCGTCGTCGCGATCATCGGCATTCTGGCGACCATCGCCTTACCGATGTACACCAACCACCAGTCACGCTCCAAGGCCGCGGCCGGGTTGCTGGAGATCAGCGCGCTGAAGACGGCGATGGACCTGCGATTGAATGATGGGAAGGATGTAGCGGATGTGGCCGCGCTGGGTGGCCAGCCGGCGACGGCGCACTGTGCGATCACGGCTAGCGGCAAGGCGGCGGATGGCACTGGGAGCATCGTTTGCACGCTGGTGGATGCGCCGGCGACTGTGCTCGGCAAGGCACTGACCCTGACGCGCTCGGCTACCGGGTGGGCGTGTACTACCGACATCGAGGAAGACCTGGCGCCGAAGGGGTGCAAGGAGCCTTGAGGGTGGGGCAATAAACTAGCGGAAACAGGGGTTTGCGTAACGGGTGCGAGCAGTGGTACGTTGCGCTACACGCCGGTGTAGCTCAGTCGGTAGAGCAGCGCACTCGTAACGCGAAGGTCGCAGGTTCGATTCCTGTCTCCGGCACCAGATCTTGTTGGCACGATGCAGGTTTTCCTGGTTTCGGCCCCTCCAGAAATGCCCGCCTTGTGCGGGCATTTTTGTTTCTAATCTGTCGCGCTATTTCTTTAACCTGCCATGGCCTACCTCTACACCGCGCCTCGAAATGCGACCTCACCGTTCTGTGGCGCGAGACAGACCAAAACGTCTCACTCAGACCAGATCGTGTCTCTCGCGGACCTGGCGTGAGCCAGGCAGCCGCCTGATACATTGTTTTGCTGGCAATTGGCCGCACATCCTACGCTGAACAAGGAACGTGAAATTGAGAACATCTGCCATTTTGTTGCTCGCACTTGCGGTGAGCGGTTGCGCCCAACGGCCATCAGTTGAGTGGATAACAGTCCGTGACACCGACCAGTTCACTGACAAGTCAACTTGCGGCGTTACCGTAGGCAGTTTCTACACGGGAGGAGGCGTATTTACCGTTTCGAACCACTACTACCCATACATCGAGTCGGCGAATGGGGAGTTGCGAATAGGGATTCGGAGCGGTGGACGCTTCAAGGTACCAGTAGGGGATGTACAGCTCAGGATCGACCAGAACCCTGCTTGGACCATTGCAACAAGTGAAACTCCAGTGGATTACGTTCCGGAGGGGCAGTTGAAAGCCATGCAAGCCTATGCTGGTGACGCCAAACAGCAGCAAATGCTGGAGAGTACATACAAGGCTGCCCTCCAGGCCTCAGCCCAAGCTATGTCTCCTTTCACAGCCACTACCGGTGAGAAGGCCGAGAAGATCCTGGCGCAGATGAAGAACGGGAAAGTGCTGATTTATCGCACGCTAGGCCTGAACCAGGCTGCCAGTACCACCGGTGAGTACGCCTTGGATCATTCGCTGAGCAAGGCGCTAGCTGAATGCGGTATCAAGTGAAGGATTAATCGTTAGCCAGCCGCATCGAGGGCTGGCCAGCCACGGCCAAGCACTAGTATTTGCTAACAGGGAAGGTGCCTGGAGGGGCGCGCGAGCCTCCGATGTCAACATTTGTCAACGTCTGGCCGGGTCGCCATGCTGACCCGGATGTGAGGTTTTGACAAGTTCCCCACCTAGGCGTTCACTCCGATAACGGCACACGCGGAAGACAGAGGGCGCTACTATGGTTTGGGAACTTAGGCATGACCCAGACGAATACATCTCGATCATTGCTGAGGTCTTTTACGATTCTGCCCGCCGCAAGAATGGCGTTCGTCCTGCGAGTGACCAGCCCTTCCCGCAGACCATGAAGATCGAGTGCGCGCGGAAGATTAGAGACTATCCGGTCGGTACGAAGGTGAAACTGTGGGTCGTGGCAACCACAAAGGAGGACAGTCGTCCATTCCTGTACAGCAGCTACAAGTGGAAGCATGAGCTTGTATAGGCCGCCTAGGCTGGCTGGTATCCACAGAGCAGGCCCCTCTAGGGATAATCTAAAAAAGCCCACTTTTTAGAAAATCACTGACCTGGAGGCCACGTATTTCAAGGGTTCATTTTTCTGAGGCAGGGCTTTTTCAGACCATCCCTAGGCGCGAGTACTGGGGGCACTTAGGGCCTCCGCACGTTCGTAACGCAATCGGAGTGCGCGATCCCGCCGGGTACGTAGCCAGGTACGCGCTGCTGGTACGCATTCTGGCGGTGATGCTGGGGCAGCTCGCACCGGTGGTTCGCGCTACAGGTTCGCAACCCCGATGGCGCGAACCTAGGCGGCCTGCGTGTTGAGAAATGTTGAGGTTGCCAGGCCCGGTTACCACTCTGGTTTCCATGGTATTGCAGTGTTTTCCGCTAGCAACCATGGCCTGATCTCGAAGAAACCCACGAGGACAGCGCGACGAGCTTGCAGGCTATTTATGAAAGCCTACGGGCGCGTAGGATCAATATGCACAAATCGGAGGATGCCTTTATGAATTTGGTCATGGACTTCAAGGCCGACTGGCACGAAACACTCAAGGAGATCATGAAGTCAGAATGGGATCTCGACACGAGAGCAATCACTGAAGACGTTCCTGTTCACTACTTCAACGCGGCCCAACGCCGCATAATCGCGACGCCGAGAAAGATTCTTGTATCTGATGATTTTCACTGCCCGGCCGAACATTTGCAGGGGTGGGAAAAGATCAAGCGAGGCGTGATAGAGGGTAAGGATCTCAACCCCCATCTGAGTAGACTCATCGGCAAGGTAAAAAAAACTGATCTTCTGCTCAGCGACTGGGGAGTTCACCACCTACATCTGGGCACCGTATTAGAAGGGCGGTACATGGCTAGAACAGGGCCGCTTTTATTTGCACGAGTGACCAAGGAAGTTTTTTATGCGATCAATATCTATACGCATTATGACTTCGCAGATGCGGAGATCGTGGAGGTAATCCACAGAAACTGGCCTAAGTCGATTGAACGTTGGGTTCTTCGTGGAGTCCGGCAAGAGGGCAGGCTCACTTCGGATCAACGGGAAGCTCTTCGCAAGAAACGATACAATTCCTTTGTTCAAGTATTAGACGGTACTACATATGCCCCGATTGGCGGAGGCTTCGTTTTTTCTGGGCACAGCGTCCACGCGATCACCGAGATGGACAAAGAGCATTATCTTTTGGAAGAACTGGAAAAATTGGTGGTTGACTTACTGCCGGAATTGCTTCCAGAGCTGGAGCAGCGGGGTTATCTGAAAGGAAACGAAGTAAAAGTCAGTTTATTGCTTACCGATCTCGCTTACTTTGCTCATTTCACTGAATACGGAATTGCCACCGAGCTACAGAAACGGCGTCCAGGCCCTTGGAGTGCTGTCGTCTCCAAAAATGCCCAGACCTTGAAGTGGGCTTAGGCGTGGCGCGCGCACTTTGACTACGCTTTGACGGAATGTGAGACAGGCATGAGACGAAATGGGCGCCGACTGAGCGTCTGAAGTCAGTCCTGTGCGGGAGGCTTTCCAAAGTTACGGGCCTGGCCGTCTCATACCCCTGACAGGCCTTAGACGGATTTTGGACAGATCGTCGCTGGTGTTGCGCGGTGGTGCTGGCGCCGCTGACGCCGCGGCGCGTGATGGCTAGGCTGCCGGCGTCGAGGTGGTCTGTTTCGGCCGCACGCTCGTCCAGAATCGCCTGTTGAAACTAGACCAGCACGAGACCAGCACTAGACCGCGGTCGACCGGTACCGCCGCCCAGATGCGTTCGACGGGCTTGGCTTGGCTTGGGGCTATGCGTGATGGGCTGGTGCGGGCAACCCCGTCTTATGCCGAGGGACGAATTCTGGACAGGCTCTGGACGGATTCGCGGGGCCAGGGGGGGGCAGCTGGACCAGGGAGCCCGTCGGCAATGAGCTGCGCACCGGTGCCGTTGGGTCTTGGCCGAATCGCTGTCCAGAATGGCTCGCACCCTAGACCCGCCCTTGACGGAAACTCTTGACCACACTTGACGGATTGGGCGGCTGGCGCTTGAGCAGGATCGTCTGTAGGGCTTGCTGTACAAGGGCTGGCGCTAGACGCGACTGACCTGTGGGAGCGGAAGCCGTCAAGAATTTCCGCGCAGGCTAGTCAAGGGAAACCTGGCGCTCCAGAACCTGACAAAACCGCAAAGGGGGCGGTGAATACCGCGGCAGGAGAGTAGAAATGATGAGTGCAATCATATTTGGGCTATTGCCCTCCGCACTGAGCTCATTTCAAATAGAATTCCTGGACTAGATCCTTGGCAAGACCCTACCCCGGGCCTGTGCTGTAGGGCATAGGACGATAGAGTGGATGTCATGGCCGCCACAGACAGTGACCGCGGGCCTAGAGGCGGATCACCGTACTTCTTCAGCCTAGGATGGAGCTAATAATGCTTGCGACAGAAATTGAGAATGCCCAGCGGAACGTTCGTACGGACGCTTACCAGATGTCTGTTGGCGAAATCGTAAGCATGTACGAAGAGGGAGAGATCACTATTGCTCCGGAGTTCCAGCGTCTATTCAGATGGGGTATTGGGCAAAAATCCAAGCTGATCGAGTCACTTCTGCTTGGTATTCCATTGCCTTCGATATTTGTCTTCGAGACTGAGGATGGCACTTGGGAACTCATCGATGGGCTTCAACGTATTTCGACGATTTTGGAGTTTATGGGGCGCTTGCGTGGTCCTGACGGGAATTTGCTGCCTCCATCTATTTTAGAAGCTACAAAGTATCTGCCATCACTTTATAATGCAGTTTGGGAAAATACTCAGCTTGTAGACGTGCCTGCGGAAGATCAGGCTCCACTGGACCGTGCTCAACAACTTTCAATTCGTCGAGGCCGTTTGGGTGTTGAGATATTGAAACGGCCGAGCGATGACCAAACGAAGTATGATCTCTTTCAGCGATTAAATGCTGGGGGTACTTTGGCTAATGCCCAAGAGCTTCGAAATTGCGTAATGCTGATGATCAATCAAAATTACTTCAGAGCGATTAAAATGGCCGCTGAGGCGGTCGCGTTCAGAGATGTAGTTGCAGTCACCGACGATCAAGCTGAGAAGCAGCGGCACATGGAGATGGCGGTGCGTTTCCTTGTTCATACAAAAGTTCCCTATGATGGACGACTTGATGTCGAGGAGTACATTGATGAAGGTGTTGTCGCTCTTTCGGAGGCAGGTGATCATGCTGACGCAGTCGCTTTAATTGACGGAACATTCACGCTTCTGGCACAGGTCGCAGGTGGAAACGCCTTGCGTCGTTTCCAGCACGGAGGCCATCAGGGTAAAGTGGGCTTAGTTGGTCTAGAGGGCATCGCGGTTGGCATTGCCAAAAACCTACAAGCTATTATGGCTTTGGGCCAAGATGCCGCGCTAGAGTTTGTGAGGGTACGGATTGAGCAGTTTTGGGCAGCGCCGCAGATTGCTCAGTTTTCTTCGCCAGGCCTTCGCGGCACTATTCGTATCCAGCGTACAGTTCCATTCGGTGAGGCCTGGTTCAGGCCATGAGCAAACCTTATACGGAAGCAGATTTTTCTGCACAGATCACTGACGATCGAAATTGGCGCATAAAAGAAATATCCGATCTGAAGTCGGCAATACGTCGGGGTGACGCAAATCTGCGCAAGGTTTTACTTCGTGCGCTTATCACGCTTAGTTATGCCCATTGGGAAGGGTATGTGAAGTTCGCTGCGAAGAAGTATTTAGATTACGTTGCGCTTCGGAAGTATGCGTACGGTAATTTGAATAAGCAATTTCTTCGAAATTTATTCTTGCCTCGTCTCGGTGCGATGTATAACGCAAGGATTAATGTTGCTGAGCGGGTTTCGCTTATTGATGAGATATTGAATTCCGCGGATCAACGTTTTAGTCAGGTCAATGAGGATTTGGTTAATACAAAGGCTAATCTTAATTTTGAGGTGTTTTCTGAAATTTGCATAATCTGCGATGTGCCTCTACAGGGTTTTGCAGAAAAAAGTACGTTCATCGACGTTGTATTGCTAAAGCGTCGGAATGCCATTGCTCACGGCGAAAACACACTTATTGGACTGGACGACTTAGATGCAATCTGTGAAGAGACTATCAGTTTGATGCGCGCTTTTGGGGATGCTTTGGAGAATCATGTTGTTCTGCAAACATACAAAGCGGGCTAAATCTAGGTCCATCGGCAGATGAGTCTGTGGGTAGCGGAGACCATCTGCCGTAACTCGAAGCAAGGCTGTGTTATCGCAATGCCTAGTGCGGCACACCCAGCATGATCGTATCGGAAGGCTGGCCGTCCCCCCCCTCCCGGGGTGGCCTGCGGTGTAGTACAAAGGAGGTGCCGGGAGGGGTATTTTTCGTTTTAGGTATATGTTTAGGTATACAGTGGTGGCTTTAGGCTGGCAATAGGCCCTATTTTGCTGGCCTGTAGGTGCCTGATTCGACTCCTGTTTCCGCACCAGATCTTGTTGGCACGATGCAGGTTTTCCTGGTTTTGGCCCCTCCAAAAATGCCCGCCTTGTGCGGGCATTTTTT
Organism: Pseudomonas sp. PVC-5-1; assembly: GCF_057444345.1. Classification (NCBI taxonomy): domain Bacteria; kingdom Pseudomonadati; phylum Pseudomonadota; class Gammaproteobacteria; order Pseudomonadales; family Pseudomonadaceae; genus Pseudomonas; species Pseudomonas sp. PVC-5-1. The sequence continues at coordinate 715,233 of NZ_CM172024.1, forward strand.
TCTGCCTCATTCTGTGTTTGGCCGCTCAGGCTACCTTCAGCCCACCGCTTCGCCTGAGTGAATGGTCTGCGGCTTTTCACTTCCGATTGCACTGTTTTCAAGATAATGGGTGGCTGGCATTTGGCTTTCGCCCAGTGTTTTCGGGGCGTTTGGAGAAAATTTTTTAGATAGTGCCTGCACCGGTAGAGATATTTTCAGATGGCCAAGCTTTCCATCACGATCTCCAGCTGCTGGCCCAGCTTGGTCATCACATAGCCGGCAGACACACTGCAATACCCTGCGGCTGGAAATCGGGCTTTTCGGCATCCCTAACCGTCCATTTCCGGCTGGTGAGCAACCTGTTCGGAGTTTCCCTAAAGGCCCCTGATGGCCATCTTCCTACGAAACGCATAGTCCTTTCCTACTCTTGGAAACTTGCGAAAACAGCCACTCGGGAATAAAGTCCTCCCGTCACCGAAGCATCGGTGATGCGACCTTGGCCGGTCGGAATCGAAAGGCGCATCAGCGCCCAGTCTTCATCGCAGGCGCTTTTTTTGTGCCCGCGATGTCGCGTTATGGCGGTGGTGCGCGGGACACCTTCGGGTGTGCCGGGCTCCTTTCGTCCCGGTCGGCCAACCCGCGTACTGCTGCCACCTTAACTTGCTTGGCCGCGAGCGGTGGCAGTTCCATCACGAAAGGAACTCATGCATGACCACCGAAAATCCGCTAAAGATCCTCGTATCCGTTCTCCACCGTCGTACCTCGGCGGCCTTCGACGATCTCACCTCCAGTCAATCTCGCTCTGTCTCTGCAACAAGGGAGGCACGTCATGACTGACCAAGAACGCCTATCCACCATCCAAAGCTACGCCTGGACCCTAGAATTGCTAGGCGAAGCCCTGGTCCAGCACGACGAAATGCTGGAGTGCGAACACAACCCCCACCTGAGCTTTCGCAACACTGCCGGTATCCACCAGGCGATCCGGATCATCAGCCGTTTGGCCAGTGAGCAGTGTGGGAAGGTGATGGAGCGAAACGGGCAGGACCCTGTTAGTTAGGCAGGATCATTGATGAGCGGCGGGCCGGATATCACGCTTGCGGCTGGCCTTCTGCTAATGGCCTTCTGGTGGTGTATTCCTGTCGGGTAGGGTTATGGGGCTGCTGCGCAGCCCTTCGCAGGCAAGCCAGCTCCTACAGGGACCGCGCTAGTCCCTCCAGCACGGCGAAATGCTGGAGTGCGAACACAACCTCCACCTGAGTTTTCGCAACACTGCCGGTATCCACCAGGCGATCCGGATCATCAGCCGTTTGGCCAGTGAGCAGTGTGGGAAGGTGATGGAGCGAAACGGCCGGGACCCTGTTAGTTAGGCAGGATCATTGATGAGCGGCGGGCCAGATATCACCCTTGCGGCTGGCCCTCTGCTAAAGGCCTCCTGGTGGTGTATTCCTGTCGGGTAGGGTTATGGGGCTGCTGCGCAGCCCATCGCAGGCAAGCCAGCTCCTACAGGGACCGCGCTAGTCCCTCCAGCACGACGAAATGCCGGAGTGTGAACACAACCCGCACCTGAGCTTTCAAAACACGGCCGGTATCCATCAGGCGATCCGGATCATCAGCCGTTTGGCCAGTGAGCGGTGTGGGAAGGTCATGGAGCGAAGCGGCCAGGCCCCTGAGCGTTAAGCAAGATCCCGTTGTTGCGTGTAATCGCCATGCCGTCGTCAGCCCCGCACCGAATCGGAGGCTGGCAGGCTGCTGTGAGGCGCTTTGGCACGCCTTGCCTGCTCGTCTTGACCAAGCAAAAAGAACGCCGCTCCAGCCGATAACACGGTGAAGCCGATAAGCACCAGCACCAAGGTGCCGAAGCCGTCCAGATACGCAGCCTGCAGCAGCAACGGATCGACGCCCTGAACCTGGCCCAGGTCGCCCATCACCAGGCGCTGCGCCAGTTCGCTGTAATCGCCGGCAGGCAGTACGCGCCCAAGACTGTTACCTACCAACGCGGTGAGCAGGGCGATGGTGATCGCCAGGGCGACACCTTCGCCGGCTACCCGGGTGGTGTTGAAGATGCCGGCGGCCATGCCTGCTTGCTCTTTGGGGATCACGCTAACCGCCAGCCCGTCCATCAGGCCCCAAGGGAAACCGGTGCCGATACCAATCACCAGCATTGCCAGCACCAGTTGCTGGTAATCGCCAATAGCGGCATGGGCCAACAGGTACAACCCCGCAGCCGCCACCAGGAAGCCTGCAGCCGACAGCACGCCAGCACTTACCCAGCGGGTCAACCAGGCGGCCAGCAGCGGGACCACCAGCATCGGCGCCGACAGTGCCAGCATGGTCAGGCCGCTGTGCATCGGGGCGATGCCTTCTACGCCGATCAAGCGAAACGGAAGCAGTACGATCAGCACGATGTAGCAATAACAGGTGCCGATCGGCAGAATCTGCACCCCGACAAAGCGCGGGTATTTCAGCAGGCTCAGCTCGAGCATCGGCTGCCTGGCGCGCAGCTCGATGGTCACGAACGCCAGCAAGCTCAGTGCCGCGCCGCCGAACAGGCCCAGGATCAGCGGGGAGCGCCAGCCGGCCTGCGGCCCCAGGATGATCGCAGTGGTAAACAGTGCGAGCATGCTCGAGAAGGCAAGCACACCGGGCAGGTCCAGCTTGGGCGCTTCGGGGTTGAAACTTTCGCGCATCCGTGACAACGCCGCCAGCAGCGAGATCGCAGCAAGGACCGCGGTGCTGACGAAGATCGAGCGCCAGCCGAACTGTTCGATCAGCAGGCCGCTGACCATCGGCCCGAACGCCAGGCCCAGCCCGAACGTGGTGCCAAGCAGGCTGAACGCGCGCGTGCGGGCCTGGTCCTCGAACTCTTGGGCCAAGGCGGCGGAACCGCTGGCCAGGGCAGCGGCGGCGGCAACGCCCTGCACCGCCCGCAGGGCATCAAGCCAGACAATGCTGTAGACGCTCGCCAGCAGGATGCTGACGATGACGAACAGGGCCAGGCCCAGCGTGAACAGGCGCTTTCGCCCGTAAATGTCCGACAGGGTTCCGGCTGCCATCAGCAGGCTGCCGAAACTGAGCATGAAGGCGTTGGCGATCCAGGTAAGCGAGGACGGCTCGGCATCGAAGGCCTTGCCGATGGCCGGCGTGGCCACGGCGCCACCGGTGAAACTCAGCGGCAGCACCAGGGCGGCCAGGCAGATGGCTGCCAGAACATGGTAACGGCCCGCGTGCGGGGTGTGATCAGTAGCCTGATCCATTGCGCTATCCCTCCTGTTGTAGCTCCGTGTGCGTTAAATCTATAGTGGCCGCAATGCTGGATAAACAGGCTGGAACTCCACTCATAATGGACAAAAGGGAAGTAATGCCATGGAAAGCCTGAACGGCATCCTCGCCTTCGTGAAAACCGCCGAGTCGTTGAGCTTTGTCAGCGCGGCGCGGGCGATGGGTATTTCCGCATCGGCGGTTGGCAAGAACGTTGCCCGCCTGGAGAGTTCGTTGAAGGTGCGGCTGTTCCAGCGCAGTACGCGCAAGGTCAGCCTGACGGCGGAAGGCCAGCTGTTCTATGAGCGCTGCCGGCGTATCCTCGACGACCTCCAGGATGCGGAGGCCATGCTGTCCCATGCGATACAGGCCCCGCGTGGTCGCTTGCGGGTCAGCCTCCCGACCATCGGCTACCGTTTTCTGCTGCCGTTGATGCCGGCTTTTCGCAAGGCATACCCTGAAATCGAACTGGAAATGGACTTCAACGACCACCTGGTCGACCTGATCGACGATGGCTTCGATGTGGTGATCCGCAGTGGTGGGCTAGCCGATTCAAAACTGATGTCGCGCAAGCTCGGGCCGTTCCGCTTTGTCATGTGCGCAGCGCCTACCTACCTGGCACGCAAGGGGCGGCCCCAGACGCTAGCCGACCTGGAGCGACACGACTGCCTGCGCTATCGCTTTGTCACGACCGGCAAGATCATGGACTGGAGCCTCGGCGCCGATCCCGAGATTACCCAGTTGCGCTTACCCACGGTGCTGACGCTGAACAACATGGAGGCAATGCTGATGGCTGCGGTGGACGGCCATGGTATCGCCTACATGCCGGACTTTCTGGTACGGGAATCGGTCAGGACTGGCGCACTGGAAAGCCTGCTTGATGCGCATACCTCCGACCAGGGCCAGTTCTGGGCGCTGTGGCAATCGAGCCGCCACCTGTCGCCGAAGATCCGTGTGTTCGTCGACTTCATCGCCGAGCGTTTGTTCAAGGCGTAAATTGCCCGGCGCCTCCCACGCTCTCCACAACACATAACTCATTGAGTTGGCAGTGACCTAGTGGGCGCGGGCGTGTCGAGGCATCGAACCGCCGCGAACACCGGCGCAGCCGGTGCCAGGCACCGCGTTGGATTCTTCGCGGGCACGCCCGCTCCCACACGGTACGCGGACCGCTTGCGAGCGCTTCACAAATGAAGCAACCCCAACGCCCCGATCAAGGCAGGCGGCATTACCAGCGCCCCCAGGCGCAGGAAGTCCAAGGCACCGACGTGTTCGCCTTCACGGCGAACGGCAACCAGCCAGAGCAAAGTGGCCAGGGAGCCGGTAATCGACAGGTTCGGCCCGAGGTCGACGCCAATCAGCAGCGCCGCAGTGGTTCTCGCGGGTAAATCGACAATATGGCCAACGGAGCCTGCGATCAGGCCGGTCGGCAGATTGTTCATCAGGTTGCCGGCGATAGCCGCGACCACGCCGGCGCCCCAGCTCGCCTGGTGCTCGGAGCTGCGCGCCAGCGCGGCCAAGCCATGGGCCAGGTGCTCGATCACACCCGTCTGTGCCACCGCTTCCACCAGCACGAACAGGCCCGCGACCAACGGCAGTACGCCCCATGCCACACCTTTGAGCACCGGCATCGGGTTGCGCCGCTGGCGCAGGTGGATCAGCCCGGCCGTGGCGATGCCGGCGCAGAAGGTGGGTAAGCCGAGCTGCCGGTCCAGGGCGGAGGTCAGCAGCAACAGGGCGCCTGTCAGCACGATACCCAGCGCGCACAAGCGTGCACCGCTGGACAGCGGTTGCATGTCGATAGTCGTTGCCAGGGGCTGGCGTATCTGTTTGCGCTGGGCCAGCCGCAGCACCAGGTAGGTCAGGCCGATGGCCGCAAGCGACGGCAAGGTGAACTGCCGCAGCCAATCCAGCAACGGCGGCATCTGGCTGCCGAACACTACCAGGTTGGCCGGGTTGGAAATGGGCAGCACAAAACTGGCGGCATTGGCGATGAAGGCACAGATGAACAGATAGGGCAGCGGCTCGGCCTTGGCCGCCCTGCATGCGGCATACACTGCTGGGGTAAGCACCACAGCCGTGGCATCGTTGGAGAGGAACACCGTTACCAGTACCCCCACCAGGAATACCAGGTCGAACAGGCGCTGGCCGGAGCCCCGGGCATGCTGCACCGCGTACATGGCCAGCCAGTCGAACAGGCCTTCCTGGCGTGCCAGTTCGGCCAGCACCATCATACCGATCAGAAACAGGTAAACATCGCCACCCTCGGCGACAGCGCCGAGGGCCGTGGGTAGTGGCACCAGGCCAAACGCGGTCAGCAATACAGCGGCGCCGACTGCCCAGACATATTCCGGCACCCGCCAGGGGCGCAGGATTACCCCACCGGTCGCAACGGCGGCGACGGCCCAGATGAGCGAGGATGGATCAAATACAGGCATGCAGTTTACTCAGGTGAATGAATGAGTTGGCGCGGCTTGGCCGGGTGCCAGCCTTTGGTGGATGGCGTGCAGCACGCTATATCGTGTCAACATTATTTGGCTGAGCTGGCAATTGCCGGCTTGGGTGTTCCTTCCTAAGGCCTGTCTGATAGGTGAGTAGCCCGATAGCAGCCACGATACCCAGAACGACGAAGGCTGTGCCATAGCCGAAATGTTGCGCGATCCAGCCGGCGAGTGCGTGGCTCATGGCCGCGCCTATTCCCTGTATCGTCATCACTGCACCAAGCCCTGCATTGATGTGCCCAGTGCCGCGCAGGATGGAGGCGACAAGCCCAGGCAAGGCGACACCCAGCAGGCCTGCCCCGATTCCATCAAGGGCCTGTACCGGAATCAGGGCCCAAGGGGACTCCCAGCAACCGGCGATCAGCCCGCGCAAGGGCAAGGCCAGGAGGGCGGCAAGGATCAGTGCCCGATACCCGTGCCGAGAGGCATGCCGCCCGGCCCAAAGCGCGACGGGAATCATGACCAGCTGCGCCACGATGACGGTGGATGCCGTGAACACGCTGGGGTCGGCCAGCCCACGCGTGACAACCGACTGTGCCAGCAAGGGCAGCATCGCGGCATTGCCAAGGTGGAACAGCAGCATGGTGATCGCGAGCAGGCCCAGCTCGCGCGAGTGCGTCAAAACCCGCACCATGGAAGGCGAGGGGCTGCTACCTTGCGCAGGCTGGTTGCCAGTGAGGTCACCACCGCGGGCACGCTCATGATCGATGTCATGTGGATCGATCTTGCGCAAGCAGGCAAGGGCCGCGCACGCCATCAGGGCCATCAGGACGAATACGGCTGACAGCCCCCAGCGGTAGCCTGCCAGCCCGGCCAAGGCAGCCGCTACCACGTTGCCGGCATGGTTCCAGGCTTCGTTGATGCCTAGCTGCCGAGACAAGTCTTTTTGATCAACGATGCCCAAGGTGATGCCCATGATGCCGGCGCCCATCAACGCACCCACAACACCCGTCACCACTTGAGAGGCGACGGCGACGCCGAACGTTGGCGCCGTCCATAGCGCTGCCGTGGCGAGAATGAGTGCAATGGCGCCGCTTGCCAGAAGCAGTCGCTTGTGGCGCGAGGCGTCGATCCACGCGCCCATCGGCGTGGTCGCCAACATGCCTGCGATGCCGCCGGCGGCCATCACGTAGCCGATGTCATCGGCTCGCCAGCCGTGGCTGGCCAGAAACACACCGAGGAAGGGGCCCAGGCCGTCACGGACATCGGCCAGGAAGAAGTTGAGGCCGGACAGCCAGCGCCGTGAGCTGGCATGCGCCGGGGTTATGAAAGGCGTTGCCGGGTGCATAGAGGCATTCCCTTATGGCACGCGGTCATAGAGCGGCTGCAGGGTGGATAACGTGGTGCCCATGCTGACCGCTTCCAAAGCGGTGCCAAACGCATTGCGCGTGCCCAGCCCGGATGCCGCGAACGGTGCGCCCGTCTGCACGGAAATACGCAGGCTCTCTGACGGGAAACGTACGATGCTGCCATCGCTCAGGATGACGCCGTTGGCCTCGCCCCGTGGGCCAGTGAGCACGGTCTCCACCTGGCCTTCCACCTGTTGGGGCTGCAAACGCTGGGCGCGCAGGTGTGGCGGCAGGGCTCGGCCTTCGCCAACCGGTGGCGGCTGGTCGTACACGGTGCGCCCGCTGTCGGCGTGGATGATGGCGTCGGCTTTGACCGTGCCTCGCGTTTCCACCCGCCCGATGATGCGGACGGCGTCCCCCACTTTGACCGTGGCTGTGAGCGCATCGGCCATATGCGGTGGAAACTTTGCAATGGTCCCGTCGCTCAGGCGCAGCCCGTCGACCTCACCATAGGGATTGATGAGCATCCGTTGCACCTGGCCTTCCACCACGTACTGGCTCACCAGGCCAGGTGTTTCCACACCCTGATGCGGTGTTGGAGGCAGATGGGCGGCGGCGGGCGGCATGGCATGCGCGCTGAGGCTACCCAGGCCAATTGCCAGTGCAAGAGATGTGGCGATGAAATACCTGGACATTGGAGAAGCTCTTTTGGGTGGGAACACCCAACCTGTAGCGCAAACACCATGCCAGATAAAATTGTTAATTAAATCAATCAGTTATGATTGATAGGAGTGATGTGCCGTCCGATTCCGTGACGCTAAGGTGTCACGGAATCGGACACCTCCTTTGCGTGCGAAGGGGTTAGTCCAGATCGAACTCGGCCAGCTTGCGGTAGAGCTGCTGGCGAGACAGACCGAGGCGCCGCGCCGCCTCTGCGCGGTTGCCCGCCGTCGCAGCCAGGGCGCGCACGATCATTTCGCGCTCCAGCTGGGCAACGGCCTGTGCCATTGGGCCTTCCCAGTCAATGTCCAGGCCCGGGGTGGGCGCCGCCGCCGTCTGCAACCCGATGTGTTCGGCCTCGATGACCGGGCCGTGGCTGAGGATGGCCGCGCGCTCCATGGCATTGCGCAGTTCGCGCACGTTGCCCGGCCAGGAATGGGCCAGCAGCATCCGGGCTGCCGCCGCGCTCAACCGCTTGGGCGAGTCGCCGCCCAGCAGGCGTAGAAAGTGTTCGGCCAGCAGCAGCACGTCGCCCAAGCGCTCACGCAGCGGCGGCAGCCACAGGGGCACTACCTGCAGGCGGTACCACAGGTCTTCCCGGAAGCGCCCTTCCTTGACTGCGCTGGGCAGGTCCCGGTGGGTGGCCACGATGATGCGCACGTTCACCGGCTGGGCACGATTGGCGCCCACGGGGGTGATTTCGCGTTCCTGCAGCACCCGCAGGATCTTTGCCTGCGTGGCCAGCGGCATATCGCCTATTTCGTCGAGGAACAGGGTGCCGCTATCGGCCTCGCGAAAGCGCCCGGTGCGTTCAGTGATGGCACCGGTGAACGCGCCTTTGACATGACCGAACAGCTCGCTTTCCATCAGTTCGGCCGGGATCGCCGCGCAGTTGACGGCGACGAAGGGGCCGGTGGCTCGCCCGCTGTTGCGATGCAAGGCACGCGCGACCAGTTCCTTGCCTGTGCCCGTCTCGCCCAGGATCAACGCAGTGGCATCGGAGTTCGCGGCCAGCCCGATACGCTTGAAGACCTGGCGCATGGCCTCGCTGCTGCTGACCAGTTCGGTGCCATCCACGGGCTCTTGTGCGGCAGGTGATGCCCCGGCCGCCTGGGGGGTGTCTGGGGTGTTGGCTGCCCGTCGCAGGGCCCGTTCGAGCGTCTCGATCAGGGCGGCCCTGGTCACGGGCTTGGTCAGGTGGTCGAACGCGCCCAGGCTCATCGCCTCGATGGTGTTGCCGCCACTCGCATAGGCGGTGAGCATGATGCAAGGCACCGGCGAGATGCGCGCCGCGCGGCGCAGGAACACCAGGCCATCCTCGCCCGGCAGCCGCAGATCGACGATGGCCGCATCCACGTCCTCGGTGCGCAGCCTGTGCAGGCCTGCATCGGTGGTTTCAGCCTGCAGCACCGCATACCCCAGGTCTTGCAGCATTTCTGCAAGGCTGTCGCGGAATGCGGCGTCATCGTCGACGATCAGGATTCGGGCCACGGTAGCTCCATCTCTATGCGCGTTCCTTTGGCCGACTCGGCGAGACCGACCCGCCCGCCGTGACCCTGCACGATCTCGCGCACCAGCGCCAGTCCCAGGCCGGTACCTCCAGCGCGGTTGGTGGAGAACGGTTCGAACAGTGTATCGCGCAGGTCATTCGGTATGCCGGAACCATCGTCCGCCACCCACAACAGCAATGTGCCGCGGTGCGTGCGATGTGCACCGAGCTCGATTTCACCGCGTTCTTCCGTGTGCGCCAGCGCATTGAGCAGCAGGTTGTCAAAGACCCGCGCCATTTGTGTCGGGTCGAACAGCGCAACTTGCTTCGCGCTAGCGGTCAGCGCCGGTTCAACGGCCAGTGTTATTCGTACGCCTTTCTTTTGCGCTGCTTCGGCGTGGGCATTACGCCGCTCCTCCAGCCATTCCTGCAGGTCAACTGCCTGGCGCTCGGCGCGGAAAGGTTGGGTCAATGCCAACAGGCTCGACACCAGCGTCTCCAGCCGTGCCGTTTGCGAAAGTACGGCCTCCAGGGCACCAACCACACGTGCTTCGCGCCGGTCAGCCGGGGCAGCCATCGCGTTTTCCACCTTCATGCGCATCGTGCCCAAAGGGTTGCGGATCTCGTGTGCAAGCCCGGCGGAAACGCGCCCCAGCGTGGCCAGGCGCTCGGACTGGGCCAGTTGCTTTCGCAAATGCGCCGACTGGCGCTGCCAACGCGAAATCATCCAGCCCAGCCATGCCCCGGAGACAACGACCAGCGCCAGCAGCAGGCTTACCGCGAGTATCAAGGTATTGACTGTTTCTGTGGCCAAAAGCGGAACGCGCATCAGGGTCCAGGCGATCAGCTGCCGGTCATAGGCCTGAACGGGGCAGGCGGCGAAGGCCACGGCTTCGCGTAAGCCCGGTCGGACGTCCGCCACCAGGCCTGCAGAATCCTGCGCACGCTGGGCCGTGGAGGCAATGCGCTGCAACTCGGCGCTCGGCGGGTCGCGTTTGATTCCCGTGCCGTCGTAGGTTGGGAAGGCGTAGGCCACCACACCCGCATCCGCTCGCCAGAAGCCGCCCTCCATGCCCGGCTGATCGCGCAGTGCCAAATCCAGCACTGCCTGTGCGGCAGCGGGGGGCATGAGATCAGGGTGGTCTTGTGCAGGCGGGAGCTGCTGGCGAACCCGTGCCGCACCCGCCTGGAGCGCCTGGCAACTGGTCGAGGTGAGTTGGCGCGCCTGCGCAATCTGAGGGCCGGCGCCTTGGCGGCTGATTATCAGCAGCAGCCATCCCAGCACAAGCGCAACTGCGGCAATGGAAAGCCACAGAATCAGCAGATCACGGCGAACGGAGGGTTGCAGTGACAGGTCAGGTTTCCTTTGATGTGGGGCACCGCTGGTCAGTCGGTGGGCGTTCTGATGGCAACCTTGCCAGATGGAAAATCGCCGTGCAAGGACAGGGTCGGTTGAATTAGCAGTGACTCTGTGGGCGCTTGGCGGTGAACCAGTACTTGGTGGCCATTGGCGATGCGCGGCAGGTGAGCTTGTCCAGTACCTTCGAGTTCTAGGCCAGCCTGCACCGGCCTCTTCGCGGCTAAAGCCGCTCCCACAGGTACTGCACTGCACTCGAAGGTGGCGCGGTCCTTGTGGGAGCGGCTTTAGCCGCGAACACCGGCGCAGCCGGTGCCAGGCAACGCGTTGGATTCTTCGCGGTTAAAGCCGCTCCCACGGGGTACGCGTACCGCTTCCATTTGCCTTTGTGTGGTCTTTTCGCCTCAGCAGGCGATACTTCTCTGTATTGCAGGCGTGTTCCTGGTGGCGCGCGCCGCTGGGAGGTGTCGTGTGAACAAACTGACAATCGTGGGTGCCGGCATGGTCGGCGAGGCGGCGGCGCAGATCATCGCTCGGGAAGAGTTGTGCCGTGAGCTGGTGTTGATGGATGTGCAGGGCGAGATGGCGCAAGGCAAGGCGCTGGATGTGTGGCAGGCGGCAGTCGAGTCGGGTTCCGATACCCGGGTTCACGGCGGGGCCAAGGCTGAAATGCTGGACGGCTCTGAGCTGGTGGTCATCACTGCAGGCGTGCCGCGCAAGCCGGGGCAGTCGCGTCAGGATGTACTGAGTATCAACCTGCCAATCCTCGACGGCATCATGGCCGACATCAAGCTGCATGCACCAACTGCGACGGTGCTGGTGGTGTCGAACCCGGTCGATGTGCTCACCTATCGCGCCTGGAGCTTGAGCGGGCTGGGGCGCACCAAGGTGTTCGGCCAGGCGGGGGTGCTGGATACCGCACGCATGAAGTGTTTCATCGCCGAGCAGACCGGGTTTTCTGCCCGGGATATCACGGCGCTGGTCCTGGGCGGGCATGGCGACAGCATGGTGCCGCTGATGCGCTACTGCCAGATCGGTTCGGTGCCGTTGTCGCACTTCCTGTCCAGTGAGCAGATCGAGCAGATCGTCGAGCGTACCCGCAAGGGTGGTGGCGAGATCCTGGGGCTGAAGAAGCTGGGCAGCGCCTGCGATGCGCCGGGCGTGGCGATTGCGCAGATGGTCGATGCGATCGCCAACGGGCGAAACCGCATCTTGCCGGCGGTGGCGATCCTGGAAGGCGAGTACGGGCGCACGGATATTGCCATGGGTGTGCCCTGCGTCCTGGCAGAGGAGGGGCTGGCGCGGGTGATCGAGTTGCCGCTGGATGCGCAGGAGCAGGCGATGTTCGACCAATCGGCTGATCAGGTGGCGCGGGATATTGCTGAAATGAAGGCGCTGTAACGCTGTGGGAGTGGCTTTAGCCGCGAAGAATCCAACGCGGTGCATGGCACCGGCTGCGCCGGTGTTCGCGGCTAAAGCCGCTCCCACAGTGTCACTGCTAATTCAATGAGTTTACGTGCAGTTCAATAAGGGGGGGCTGCCAACCCAGCCTGGCCCCTAGCGCTGGTAAGCCTTGCCAAAATGCCGCTCCAGCCGCGCCTGCACCAGCTCGAGCAGGATCGACAGCACCCAGTAGATCACCGCCGCCGTGGTCAGCATCTCCAGGTATCGATAGCTCGACCGCCCGTACGACTGCGCCAGGAACATCACCTCCCATACCCCCATCACCGATATCAGCGATGAATCCTTCAGCATCGAGATGAACTGGTTGGCCGTAGGCGGAATGATCACCCGCATGGCCTGGGGCAGGACGATATGCCAGAAGATCTGCGGCGTGCGCATGCCCAGCGCCAGTGCCGCTTCACGTTGCCCGCGCGCGACGCCGAGGATGCCGGCGCGGAAGATTTCGCTCAGGTAGGCCCCGTAGTTCAGCGACAAGGCGATGATGCCGGCGCTGATGGCGCCCGGTACAAGGCCCAGCTGTGGCAGCCCCAGGTAGATCAGCAGAATCTGGATCAGCAGGGGTGTGCCGCGGAAGAACGAGGTGTAGAAGCTGGCGACACCCACCAGCACCGCGCTGTTCGACAACCGCGCCAGCGCGGCGGCGAAGCCGAACAGTACCGACACCAGCATCGAGCACAGGCACAGGAACAGGGTCAGTGCCGCGCCTTGCAGAAAGCCGTTGGGCCCCAGCTTGAACCCTGCGAGGTTCGGAAACTTCTCCAGGATGATCGAGAACTTCAGATCGAAACTGAGGAAAAACGCAACGAACAGGCCAAACAGCGCCAGCCAGGTCAGCAGCAGCCGGGTGCGAAAGCCGAACAGGCCGGCACCCGTGGGCTTGGCCACGGGCTTGGGGGAGGAGGGGAAGGTGCTCATTTGCTGATATCGGCGCCAATCCATTTCTGCGACAGCTTGGCCAGGGTACCGTCAGCCTTCAACTCGGCAAACACCTGGCGCACCTTGGCATCCCACTCGGGGTCGCCTTTCTCGATGGCCACCGAGTTCGGCTCTTCATACAGCGGGGCACCTGCCAGCTTGAAGCGTTTGTCCTGGTCCAGGCGCGGCTGCGCGGTCACCAGGTTGGTGAGGATGGCGTCCAGGCGTACGCCGGCACCCAGGCCAAGGTCCTGGAAGGCGACGTTGTCGGTGTCGTAGGGCGCGATCTGCACGAAATCGAAGGGGTATTCGATCTTCTTGTCTTCGTCGCCTTCGATCACCAGGTTCTTGTTCAGGTAGCTCTCGTAGCTCGATGCACTGGTCAGGCCTACCTTGCGGCCTTCCAGGTCCTTGGCGCCATGGATGCGCTCATCCTTGGCGTTGACCACGATCACCGCAGGCGATGCGTAGTACTCCACCGGGAAGTCGAACACTTCGGCGCGGGCCTTGCTCGGGGTCATCGAGCAGATGCAGATGTCGTAGCGGCCGCTCCAGCGGCCTGCGGCGATCACGTCCCACGAAGGGGTTTCCAGGCGCAGCTTGACGCCGAGCTTGTCCGCCACGGCCTTGGCCACATCCACGTCGAAACCGTCCAGCTGGTTCTGGTCATTGAGGAAGGAAAACGGTGGGTAGCTTTCCATCAAAACGTTGACCAGTTCCTTGCGCGATTCAACCCGCTCCAGCGTGGCACCGGCAAAGGCCTGGGAAGCAGTTGCGAGCAGCACAAGGCCCGCACCGAGCACAGTAGAAAATCGCATGGACATACCTGAAATGTTGGCCAATTATAGGAAGCGGTATTTAATAGTTATAAATGTCACCTACATAATGAATTTTATTCATAAGCACCTTTAGAGTAGTTATATGAAACAGCGAGCGATGGTAATTCTCGACGGTGGCATGGGCCGTGAGCTGCAGCGCAGTGGGGCGCCGTTTCGTCAGCCCGAGTGGTCGGCGCTGGCGCTGAGCGAGGCGCCGGAAGCGGTGGTTGGTGTGCACGCAGCGTTCATCGCTGCCGGTGCCCAGGTCATTACCAGCAACAGCTATGCGGTGGTGCCGTTCCACATCGGCGAAGAGCGTTTTGCAAAGGAAGGGCGACAACTGGCCAATATCGCAGGCCAGCTGGCGCGGCATGCCGCCGATACCGCAGCGCACCCGGTCAAGGTGGCGGGCTCGCTGCCGCCGCTGTTCGGCTCCTATCGCCCGGACCTGTTCCAGCCCGAGCGCGTCGAGGAGGTGCTGGCCCCGTTGCTGCAGGGCCTGGCCCCGCATGTTGACTTGTGGCTGGCCGAAACCCAGAGCTCGGTTGCCGAGGTGCGAGCCATTCACAGCCAATTGCCGGCAGACGGCAGGCCGTTCTGGGTGTCGTTCACCCTGCAGGACGAAGAGGTCGACGAGGTGCCACGCCTGCGCTCCGGCGAGCCAGTGGCCGATGCCATCGAAGCCGTGGTCGGCCTGGGCGCGGCGGCCGTGCTGTTCAACTGCAGCCAGCCCGAGGTCATTGGCGCTGCACTGGATGTAGCGCGCTCGGTAATCGAGCGACACAACGCCGACATCGCCATCGGTGCCTATGCCAACGCCTTCCCGCCACAGCCGAAGGAAGCCACCGCCAACGACGGCCTGGATGAGCTGCGCGAAGACCTTGACCCGCCGGGTTACCTGGCATGGGCCAACGATTGGCGTGAACGGGGTGCCAGCATGATCGGTGGCTGCTGTGGCATTGGCCCGGAGCATATCGCCGAGCTGAAACGCAACCTGGCGTAAAGCCTTGAAGGGGCAGGGCGGCTTCCGCACCCGCTCGGCCCCAGCCATTAAAAAAAACGTTACTCAGACCCGGATTCCATCGTTTTTCAGTCCCCCCGCCATGCCCCTATAGTCCGCTGAAAGCCGATGCCGAATCGGTGTACACAACTCAGCGGTGCGGGAACCGGATATGAACAAGAACGAGAAATTCGAGGGCAATGCAGCGGCCGGTATCGGTACGCGTGTGGTGTGGAGCGGGGAGCAGGTTCAGCATCCGTACAACGCTACCCAGACCCCGATCGTGGTCAGTGCCGCCTACGGCTACAACGACATCGATGCCTGGTACGACGTGGCGCAGGGCAAGCTGCCCGGCTACATCTACAGCCGCATGAGCAACCCGACAGTCGCTACCCTGGAAGCCAAGCTCTGCGAGCTGGAGCAGTCCGAGTCGGCGGTGGCATTCAGCAGCGGCATGGCTGCCATCAGTGCCGTGCTGCATACCTTCCTCTCAAGCGGCAAGCGTGTGGTATCGACCCGCGACAGTTACGGCGGTACCAACAAGATCTTCGAAGAGTTCCTGCCGCGCATGGGTGTGCAGGTCTGCCTGTGCGACACCCTCGACACCGAAGCGCTGGAGCGCGAGATCGCCGCGGGTTGCGACCTGCTGTATCTGGAAACCCCTACCAACCCCACCCTCAAGGTACTGGACATCCAGCGCCTGAGCGCTGCCGCCCGGAAGGCTGGCGCCGTGGTGGTGGCCGACAACACCTTCGCCACCCCGCTGAACCAGAACCCGCTGGCCCTGGGCGTGGATGTGGTGGTGCACAGTGCCACCAAATTCCTGTCCGGGCACGGTGATGTACTGGGCGGGGTGGTGTGCGGTGCCGAGTCGTTGATGGCCCAGGTGCGCCACTACCGCGAGATCAACGGTGCGGCGCTGGACCCGTTTTCCGCCTACCTGATCATCCGCGGTATCAAGACCCTGGCCCTGCGCCTGCGTCAGCAACAGGCCAGTGCCCAGGCCCTGGCGCATTACCTGACTACCGAACCGCTGGTCGAAGCGGTCAACTACCCGGGGTTGCCCCAGCATCCGGGCCATGCGATTGCCAAAGCGCAGATGCGTGGCTTCGGCGCCATTGTCAGCTTCGTGCTCAAAGGCGGCATGCCCACCGTAGCGCGGCTGCTGCCGCGCCTGAAGTACGCCCATCGGGCGGGCAACCTGGGCGCGGTAGAAACCATCTACGGCCCGGCGCGTACCACCAGCCATGTGGAAAACACCCTCGAAGAACGGCTGGCCCTGGGCATTTCCGAAGGGCTGGTGCGCATTTCGGTGGGCATCGAAGACACCGAGGACCTGCTGGCAGACCTGGCACAGGCCTGTGCATCGGTGCGCCAGGAGTTGGCCGCAGCAAAGGAATTGCACGGTGACGAAGACGCCTGCCTGGCCGAAGCACAGGCCTGAGACAGGCGTGTAGCACCCGCTCCTTGCGGTGGGTGCCACTTCATGAAGTCGAACAAAAACAATATGCAAGGCAATTCGCTTCGCTCTGCCAAGACGAGGTCGTTGCAACGTCCTTGCCCGCCAACTTTCATGAGTAAACCACAATGTCCCTGCAGACAACGACAACGAGAAATGCTTCGGCGCATAGCTTCAAGCAGGATATGCAAACACGCCATATCGTCATGCTGGCGCTGGGCGGTGTCATCGGTACCGGCCTGTTCCTGACGTCGGGCTACACCGTCAACCAGGCGGGCCCGCTGGGGGCGGTCATCGCCTATATCCTCGGCGCGATCATGGTCTACCTGGTGATGATGTGCCTGGGCGAACTGGCGGTACACATGCCGGAAGTCGGCTCGTTCAGCAGTTACGCCACGCGCTACCTCGGGCCGGGTACAGGCTACATGGTGGCCTGGATGTACTGGCTGACCTGGACCGTGGCCATCGGCTCGGAATTCACCGCCGCCGGTATCCTGATGGTGCGCTGGTTCCCCGATACGCCGGTGTGGATATGGAGTGCGCTGTTCGGGTTTGCGGTGTTCATCAGCAATATCATTTCGGTGCGGTCGTTTGCCGAAACCGAATTCTGGTTGTCACTGATCAAGGTGCTTGCGGTGATTGCCTTCCTGGTGGTGGGCGGCGGCGCGATCCTGGGCGTTTTCGAAATCACCCAGGCGCACAGTGTCGGGCTGGGCAACTTCACCCGCGAGGGGCTGTTCCCTACGGGCTTCTGGTCGATCGCCATGACCCTGCTGGCGGTGGCCTTCGCGTTCTCGGGTACCGAGTTGATCGGCATCGCCGCCGGCGAAACCCGCGACCCGGAAAAGAACGTACCCAAGGCCATCCGTACCACGGTCCTGCGCCTGGCGCTGTTCTTCGTCGGCACCATCTTCGTATTGGCTACCTTGTTGCCGCGTGAACAGGCCGGGGTGGTTGAAAGCCCGTTCGTGATGGTCTTTGCCATGATCGGTATCCCCTATGCGGCGGACATCATGAACTTCGTCATCATCACTGCACTGCTGTCGGCGGCCAATTCCGGGCTTTATGCAGCGGCGCGCATGCTGTGGACCCTCAGCGACCAAGGCAACATGCCCCGCCGGTATGCGGCGCTGTCGCGTCGTGGCACGCCGTTCAATGCCATCGTCCTGAGCATGGCCGGTGGCATGGCATCGCTGCTGAGCAGTGTGTTTGCCCCCGACACCATCTACCTGGCGCTGGTGTCCATTTCCGGGTTGGCGGTGGTGGTGGTGTGGATCAGCATCGCGGCCAGCCAGATGGCATTCCGTCGCCATTACATCGCCAATGGCGGCAAGCTCGAAGACCTCAAGTTCCGCGTGCGCGGCTACCCGTTCGTGCCGCTGGCGGCCATCTTCTGCTGCGTGCTGGCCTGCGTCGGCATTGCCTTCGACCCGGCACAGCGCGTGGCCCTGTACTTTGGTCTTCCATTTATCGCCTGGTGTTACCTGGCCTACTGGCTGACCCGCAAGTACCGCGACCGTCGCCCGCTGCAACCGGAAGCCTTGGCAACAGGTTCCGAGGCCGCCAGAGCAGGGTGATACTAGGGCACCGGAACGTTGCCACGAGAAACCGCCGATGACCCAGAAAACCCTGCCACCCTTGAACTGGCTCAGAGCCTTCGAAGTGTCGGCGCGTTACCTGAACTTCACCCATGCAGCCGAGGAACTGCACCTCACCCAAGGGGCCGTGAGCCAGCAGATCCGCCACCTGGAGAGCCAGTTGGGGGTGGCGCTGTTCAAGCGCCTGCCCCGGGGGCTGGGGTTGACCGAAGAAGGCCAGTCCTACCTGCCGGTGGTGCAGGATGCGATAAGCCGCCTGGCGGTAGGCACCAATGAAATTTTCGGGCAACGCCAGCGTCGGCCCCTGAAAGTGCGCGGCAGCCTGTCGTTCCTGCATTTCTGGCTGGCGCCCCGCCTGGTCGATTTTCGCCGTTCGCACCCACAGGTGGACATCCGCTACATCAGCAACCTGTGGGTCAAGGAACTGGATGCAGAGGATGACCTGGAAATCCGCTGGGGCAGCGGCCAGTGGGCTGGCGTGGAGGCGCAGCGCCTGACCCGCGACCTGCTGGTGCCAGTCTGCTCCCCTGCGCTGATTGCCGGCTCCCCGCTACGCGAGCCGCGCGACCTGGCCCGCGTCCCGTTGTTGCATGTGCTGGGTTACGAGGAGGGGTGGGGTTATTGGCTGGAGCGGGTAGGCGCCGACCAGGTCGATTCTTCCAGCGGCCTGCAGTTCGACACCCTGGTGGCGACCTTGCGCATGGCGGAACTGGGGCTTGGGGTGGCACTGGCGCGCTCGTCGCTGGTCGAGGACTTGCTGCAGGAGGGGCGGCTGGTGGCGCCTTTTGCGCAGCGCATCGAGGCGAGCGAGTCGTTTTACCTGGTACGTGGCCTGGGTGAGGCGTTGTCCACGGATGCCCAAGCCTTCAGCCACTGGTTGGTGGCGATGGCCCACCGTTAATCAAATATTTACCTGGAGCACCGATGCAGTACACATCCACGCGCGGCAACGAGACACGGGTTGATTTCCGCACGGCGCTGCTTTCCGGGCTGGCCGACGATGGCGGGCTGTACGTGCCGACTGCGGTGCCGACGTTCAGCCAGCAGGATATTGCCAGCTGGTCGTGGTTGCCGTTCGACGAACTGGCCTGGCGGGTAATGGCGCCGTTTGTCGGCGACACGCTCGATGAGCCGACCCTGAGAGCGCTGGTAAGCGACAGCTACCGCGGCTTCAAGCACCGTGGCATCGCACCGCTGCAGCAGATTGGCCATAACGAATGGATCCTGCAGCTGTTTCACGGGCCTACCCGTTCCTCCAAGGATTTCGCCGCGCAGTTGCAGGCGCGGCTCATCCGCCATTTCCTGGGCCCCGATTGCGAACGGGTCATGCTGGTCGGTGCCAGCAACGGCGATACGGCGGTGGCCGCTATCGAAGCCTTGCGGCATTGCCCTACGGCACGCTTGCTGGCGCTTTACCCCAGTGCCGGGACACCGGCCGACCGGGCGGCGGTGATGCGCAGTGCCGCTTCCGAAAGCGTGAGCTGCGTGGCCGTGGACGGCAGCTTCGATGACTGCCAGTCGCTGGTGTCGGCGCTGCTGCGTGCATGGCCGTGCCCCGGGCTGATACCCGTGAGCTTCAATTCGACCAACTGGGTCGGCGTGCTGGCGCAGATCGTGTTCTATTTCCACGCGGCGCTTCAGCTGGGTGGTGGGATTCGGCCGGTGGGTTTCAGCATCCCCACGGCCAGTTTTGCCGAGATCTACGCGGGGTTCATTGCCCAGAAAATGGGCCTTCCAATCAACCAGATCATTGTTTCCACCAACCGCAACGATGCCTTGCACCGGTTCATCCACTGCAATCGCTACAGCCGTGGTTCCACCAGCCAGACCTTGTCGCCGGTCATGGACTTTTCGCTGTTCTCCAACCTGGAACGTTTCGTCTGGGAGCTGTATGACCGCGATGGTGGGGCGACCCGGGCACTGATGGAGCATTTCGAGGATTGTGGCGAGTTGAGCATCGGCAACCGCCAGTGGCTGCACGCGCGCATGCTGTTCGACTCCTATGCCGTGGATGACGCGCTGATTCGCGAAGAAATCGTCACGCTGTTCCAGGAAACCGGCTGCGCAGTAGACCCACACGCTGCCACCGGGGCATTCGCCGGGCGCCTGCACCGGCGCAACATTGGTGCGCCGATCGTCACGCTGGGCCAGTTTGCCCCGGAAAAGTCTGCCGGGTTGCTGGCGGAGCTTGGGGCCTGGCATGGCGAGGTGCCGGCCTGTGGTGTTGGCAGCGCAGGCGTTGGGCCGCTGCTGGCGCCAGAGGACCTGGCGGGGGTTCATGAGATATTGGCCCGGTTGCAGGCAGGACGATGAAGCGCATCCTCGACCCCCTGGACGAGCGAATTCTCGCCGAACTCACCGCCAATGCACGCATTGCCCATGCCGAACTGGGGCTCAAGGTGAACCTGTCGCGTAATGCGGTACGCCAGCGCATCGAGCGCCTGGAGCGTGACGGGGCCATCCAGGGCTATACCCTGCGTATCGGTGAAGGGCGACGACCGACCTCGCTGATCAACGCGGTCATCTTCGTCTACCGCTACGACCGCATGCGCGGAGAGGCTGTGCTCGATGCGTTGCGCCAGATCCCCGAGGTGATCCAGTGTGAAGTGCTCAGCGGCGAATTCGACCTGCTGCTGCGCGTCGAGGCTTCCAGCCCGGAACGGGTGCACCATGTATGGAAGGAGATTGCCGCCATGCCAGGGGTCGAGAACACCGTGACATCGTTCGTCCTGGCCACGGTGATCTGAGACGCGCGTTTGCCTTTTGGCAACCATTGCTACAACAACGCCGCCCGGGTTTGCGCCCTGGCGGCGTTTTGCATTCCGGCGGCGCTCAGGCGTGCATCGGCTACTGGTCAGATTGGCCAGTAAATACAGCGGATTGCCATATTCAACTGGCATTGCACGGCTCTTACGCTTGTCCCCATCGACCAACCGCCTGGAAAGGACAGCGAACCATGACCGAATACAAAATTGCACTTGTTGGCTTTGGCGGTGTGAACCGTGCCCTGGCCCAACTGATCGCCGAACGCAATGCGCGCTGGCAGCAAGAGCTGGGCTTTGGCCTGAAGATCGTTGGCGTGACCGACCTGTTCCTGGGGTCGGCAATCGACCGCAACGGCCTGGATGCGGCCACGCTGGCTGCTCTGCCTGCTCAGAAGGGGGCGCTGGCGCAGATCCCGCAAGGTTCGGCTGAAGCGTTCAACGAATCGGTGATCAAGCAGTCCGGTGCCGACATCATCGCCGAGGCCACATTCACCAACCCCAAGGACGGTGAACCGGCGGCAACCTTCTGCCGTTGGGCGCTGGAAGCTGGCAAGCATGTGGTCACTACCAACAAGGGGCCGATCGCCTTGCATGCTGCGGCGCTGAAGGCCCTGGCCAAGGCCAATGGTGTGTCGTTCGAGTACGAAGGCGCGGTCATGAGCGGTACGCCGGTGCTGCGCATGGCGCGCCAGACGTTGGCCGGCGCAGGCCTGGTGGGGTTCGAGGGCATCCTCAACGGCACCTCCAACTATGTGCTGACGCGTATGGAAGAGGGACTCGGTTTTGCCGATGCAGTGGCCCAGGCGCAAGCACTTGGCTATGCCGAGGCGGACCCGAGCGCCGATGTGGAGGGGTATGACGTACGCCTGAAAGTGGTGATCCTCGCCAACGAGCTGCTCGGCGCTTGCTTGCAGGTGAATGATGTGACCTGCAGCGGGATCAGCAGCCTCGATAGCGCTGCTATCCAGCAAGCGCAGGCGGCGGGCCAGCGCTGGAAACTGATCGGCAGTGCCAGCCGTGAAACCGATGGTTCGGTGCGTGCCAGCGTCGAAGCGCGCCTGTTGCCCGGCAACCACCCTCTGGCGGGTATTTCCGGTGCCACCAATGCGGTTGCGTTCAACACCGAATTGCTGGGCGCTGTAACCGTGTCCGGCCCGGGTGCGGGGCGTGTCGAAACGGCATTCGCCCTGTTGTCGGATATCGTCGCCATCCACACTGCTGGCCGCTCGGCCTGAGGAGCAACCTTCATGAGCCTGACTTCCGTGTCCCGGGTAGCCGTCCAGCAACCCGCCTTGATCGATGTGTATAGCCCGTTCGACGGTAGCCTGGTCGGCAGCGTCGCCAACCTTGCTGCCGATGCCGTGCCAGGTCTGCTCGTGCGTGCTCGGCAGGGCGTGCACGAAAGTGCTGCGCTGCCTCGGCACCGTCGCGCCAGCATTCTGGAGCAGGCCGCCCGGCTGATCGAACGTGACGCCGCGGATTTTGCCGGCCTGATTGTCGACGAAGCGGGCAAGACCCTGCGTCAGGCCGAGAAGGAGGTGAAACGCTGCATCAACACGCTCAAGCTGTCTGCCGAGGAAGCGCGGCGCAACGCCGGCGAGGTGGTGCC
Source organism: Pseudomonas sp. PVC-5-1 (assembly GCF_057444345.1). Taxonomy (NCBI): domain Bacteria; kingdom Pseudomonadati; phylum Pseudomonadota; class Gammaproteobacteria; order Pseudomonadales; family Pseudomonadaceae; genus Pseudomonas; species Pseudomonas sp. PVC-5-1. The sequence goes on from NZ_CM172024.1 coordinate 737,451, forward strand.
TTTCGATGCCTATGAAGGCTCCGAGTCGCGCCAGGGCTGGTTCACCCGCGAGCCGTTGGGGCTGATCCTGGCCATTACCCCGTACAACGACCCGCTCAACCTGGTGGCGCACAAGCTGGGGCCAGCGATTGCTGGAGGCAATGCGGTCATTCTGAAGCCTTCGGAGCTGGCCCCGCTTTCTGCGTTGAAGCTGGTGCAGTACCTGGTTGATGCAGGGCTGCCGGAGGCTGTCGTCACCGTGGCCACTGGCGGTGCCGAACTGGGCAAGGCGCTGGTGGCCGTGCGTGAAGTGCGGATGATTTCCTTCACGGGCGGCTTCGCCACGGGTGAACAGATTGCCCGGGGGGCGGGCCTGAAAAAACTTGCCATGGACCTGGGCGGTAACGCCCCGGTGCTGGTACTGAAGGACTGCGACCTCGAGGCCACTGTCGAGTCATGTGTGTCAGGCGCATTCTGGGCGGCCGGGCAGAACTGCATCGGCACCCAGCGCATCCTGGTGGACGCTTCGATCTATGAGGCGTTCCGCCAGCGCTTCGTTGCCTTGACCCAGGCGATGGTGGTGGGTGATCCTGGCCTGCGCGAAACCGACATGGGGCCGATGATCACCGAAGGCTCGGCACGGCAGATTGAAGAGCGCGTGAGCCAGGCCCTTCAGGGCGGCGCTCGCCTGCTCTGCGGCCACAAGCGGCAAGGGGCTACCTATGTGCCGACGGTGCTGGAAGGCGTTGACCATGGCAGCCGGCTGTGGCGTGAAGAGGTATTCGCACCGGTAGTGATGCTGGCGCCTTTCGAGGATATCGAGCAGGCGATTGCATTGGCCAACGCCCCGGAGTACAGCTTGCACGCCGGTGTGTTTACCCGCGATCTGTCCTTGGCATTGAGCCTGGCGCGGCGTATCGAGGCGGGTGGCGTGATGATCAACGACTCGTCCGACTACCGCTTCGATGCCATGCCATTCGGTGGCTCCAAATATGGGAGCCTTGGGCGCGAGGGGGTGCGGTTCGCGTACGAGGACATGACCCAGCCCAAAGTCGTCTGCCTCAACCAGATGGGCTAAGAGGAGGAATCTTGATGATCGAACGGTATGGACAAGGCGAACGGATGTCGCTGGCGGTGAGCTACAGGGGCCTGTTCGAAACGGCTGGCGTGGTCGCGGACGACCTGCAGCAGGATGTGCAGGGGCAGTTGCGCCAGGCGTTGAGTACGATCGATGGGCTGATGGCTGAGGCCAACGTCGGCAAGGAACATTTGACCCGGGTTCAGTTATGGATTGCCGACTACAGCCACTTCGACCTGGTCAATGAGGTGTACGACGCCTGGTTGAAGGGGTATCCGAAACCTCCACGGGCTTGCGTAGGCGCAGACCTGGGAGAGGGGTACCTGGTCGAGGTGCAGGTGTTTGCCGTGTGCCCTGAGCGCTCCTGACCCAAAGCGGCTGACGCCCCGGGTCAGCGCACAAACCGGGGTATCGCCTTTACGTAGACCAGTTCGCCTAGCAGTTCCACCAATGTCTGCGTAATCACAGCTGCCGCCGCCAAACCGCGCATGTCTTCCGGCAACGCCAGCGCCAGCGGCAGCACTACCAGCGAATTGCGCGTGGCGGCGCTGAAGGTTACCGAGCGTGCCTCGGTCACCGGCAAGCGCAGCAAGCGCGCCGCAACGAACCCGAGCACTGGCGCCAGCAGCATGAAGCCGATGTACACCGGAATCACCGGCAGCAAACGGTCGAAATCACGCAGTACCACGGCAATCTGCGAGGCGATGACCACCACCAGCACCAGAGCCATGGCCGGTACCGGCATCCACGCCCAGGCGTCGTTCCAGGTCGAGACCGTGCGTGAGCGACGGGCGCCGGCGCTGGTGAGTACAGCGAGGACCATCGGCAGCACGATCAGCAGCACGAAGGCTTCCACGAACGGGGTGGTGGAAATGGCCACGCTGCTGTTGTCACCCAGCATCAGGGCCAGGTAGAGCGGCAGCATTGCCAGTTGTACCAACAGCAGCACAGGGGTGGCGGCCAGGGTCAGGCGGGAGTCGCCTTTGCCGATGTGGGTGAAAACCACCACGTAATCGATGCACGGTGTCAGCAACACCAGCAGCGCGCCGATGAGGATCGCCGGGTGCTCGACCAGCCCGCGGGTGATGGCCCATACCAGTAGCGGCACGAGGACGAAGTTGGCCAGCAGCAGGGCGGAAGTGAAGCGGCGGTTGCCCAGGCCTTGGCGCAGGTCGAGGAAGGGGATTTGCAGAAACATCGCGTACATCAGCACGGCGATGGCGGGGGTGACCAGGGCTTCCAGGTGGCGTGCAGTGTCGCTGGCCAGCAGGCCGAAGGCCACGGCGGCGAGCACGGCGGCGAAGTAGATCGGGATCTGCTGGGTTTCGAGTTGCTCTCTGGTCAAGGTCCGGTCCTGCTGACTGATTTCGCGCTCATGAGGGTTGCTAGCGGCGGCGATAGTACACCGTTGCTCGACTCGCTGGTTCGTAAGGTTTATATTTGTCTTATATTTTCTTAATTCATAAACCTCAGGAGGAGGTCGTCAATGATCGGCGAGCGGCTCAAACGTGCCCGTGCTGCTGCTGGCCTGTCGATGCAGGCGCTAGGTGATCAGGTGGGTGTGAGTGCCAACATGATCAAGAAATACGAACATGACCAGAGCATGCCGAGCTCTGGCGTGCTGGTGCGTTTGTGCAAGGCGCTATCGGTGCGTGCCGAGTATTTCTTTCGGCCTGCCAAGGTCGAGTTGACCGGTGTCGAGTATCGCAAGCGCTCCGCTACCTCCAAGGCCACTTTGAAGCGCATCGAAGCCGATGTGCTGGATCAGGCGGAGCGTTGGCAGGAACTGATCAACCTGTGGCCGGAATACCCTGTCCAGCCATTCAGCGTGCCTGCCGGATTGCCTGAGCAGGTCGCTTCGCTGCAGGCGGTCGATGCTCTGGCGGATCAGGTTCGGTGCCTGTGGAGTCTCGGTTCGAGCCCGATACCGGACCTGATCGACGTGCTGGAGTCGTTCGGTATTCTGGTGATCATTACCCAGGTGGATGCGCAGGCGAAATTCGACGGCTTGCAGGCGAGTGTGGCTGGCCAGCCCGTGATCGTGGTTTCTGCGGACTGGCCTGGTGACCGGCAGCGATTCACCCTGGCCCATGAGTTGGGGCATCTGCTGATGCATGGTCGCCTGGCTGAAGGGCTGGATGAGGAAAAGGCTTGTAACCGTTTTGCTTCGGCATTACTGGTGCCAGCCTGCGCCATGCGGCAGCATCTTGGCGATAAACGCCACATGCTGGAGGTGCGCGAGTTGTATCTGCTCAAGGCCGAGTATGGCCTCAGCATGCAGGGCTGCCTGTATCGTGCCGGGGATCTGGAAATCATCCCGCACAGTGTGCGCGATCGGTTGTTCATGGTGTTCGTCAAACAGGGCTGGCGCAAGCAGGAGCCTGGGGCTGCGTACCGGCAGGAGACCACGCGGCTGTTCCAGCAACTGGTCTACCGGGCGCTGGGGGAGGGGATTCTCACTGAGTCCAAGGCGGCGGAATTGCTGGGGATGGCGGTTTATCAATTCCACCAGGCGCGCAAACTGGAGTTGCTGGATGCAGTTGCTCATCAGTGATGCCAACATCCTGATCGACCTCGAAGAGGGAGAGCTACTGGCTCAACTCTTCACGCTGCCTTATCAGTTCACGGTGCCGGACCTTCTCTATTTCGAAGAGCTCGAAGCGCAGCATGCTCACCTGCTCGGTATGGGGCTTGAATTGGCTGAGCTGAACCCTGCAACCATGTTGTATGCGATGGAACTGGCTGGCCGGGTGAGAGGGCCTAGCCGTAATGACTGCTTTGCGCTGGCACTGGCAAGGCAGGAGGGGTGTCCGCTGTTGTCCGGGGATGATGCGTTGCGCAGGGCTGCCATGCAGGAAGCCGTTGATGTGAAAGGGACAATCTGGGTGGTTGAGGAGTTGGTGCGAACGGGTGTGATCACCGTTGGTCGGGCTCGTGAGTCTTACGAGCAGATGCGTGCCAATGCCCGACGGCTGCCTTGGGCTATTGCGCATCAGCGGCTGGACGAGTTTTAGCGGTAAGCGAGTACCCTGCTCATACTGGGGCCGCTTTGCGGCCCATCGCAGGCAAGCCAGCTCCCACCTCGACTGCATCGATCTCACGCTATGTGCAATCCCTGTAGGAGCCTGGCTTGCCAGCGATGAGGCCAGTACAGGCAGCACAAGACAGTTGCTCCCACAGGGTGCGCGACAGGCCCGCGAACGTTGTCCATGGTCCGAAAACGAAAAAGCCCGGCACGAGGCCGGGCTTTTTCCTGTCAGGCAATCGCCAATCAGTTGCCGTAAACCGGCAGCTTCTTGCAGATGGCCTTGACCTTCTCACGCACGGCGTCGATCACCGCTTCGTTGTTCAGGTCAGCCAGGATGTCGCAGATCCAGCCAGCCAGCTCGCGGCACTCGGCTTCCTTGAAACCACGGGTGGTAACGGCTGGGGTGCCGAAACGCAGGCCCGAGGTGACGAACGGGGAACGTGGGTCGTTCGGTACCGAGTTCTTGTTGACGGTGATGAAGGCTTTGCCCAGGGCGGCGTCAGCGTCCTTGCCGGAGATTTCCTGCTTGATCAGCGACAGCAGGAACAGGTGGTTCTGGGTGCCACCGGAAACCACGTCGAAACCACGCTCGATGAACACGCTGGCCATGGCCTGGGCGTTCTTCACGACCTGCTGCTGGTAAGCCTTGAACTCAGGCTGCAGGGCTTCCTTGAAGCAGATGGCCTTGGCAGCGATGACGTGCTCCAGCGGGCCACCCTGGGCGCCAGGGAAGACGGCGGAGTTCAGCTTCTTCTCGATCTCTTCGTTCTTGCGAGCGAGGATCAGGCCGCCGCGCGGGCCGCGCAGGGTCTTGTGGGTGGTGGTGGTGACCACATCGGCGAACGGAACTGGGTTCGGGTACACGCCAGCGGCAACCAGGCCGGCAACGTGGGCCATGTCGACGAACAGGTAGGCACCGACCTTGTCGGCGATGGCGCGGAAGCGGGCGAAGTCCAGAACCTGCGAGTAGGCCGAGAAGCCGGCAACGATCATCTTCGGCTTGTGCTCGACAGCCAGGCGCTCGACTTCGTCGTAGTCGATCAGGCCGTTGCTGTCGATGCCGTACTGGATGGCGTTGTACAGCTTGCCCGAGGAGCTTACCGAAGCACCGTGGGTCAGGTGGCCACCGTGGGCCAGGCTCATGCCCAGGATGGTGTCACCGGCCGACAGCAGGGCCAGGTAGACGGCGGCGTTGGCCTGGGAGCCGGCGTGCGGCTGGACGTTGGCGTAGTCGGCGCCGAACAGTTCCTTGGCACGGTCGATGGCCAGCTGCTCGACGACGTCGACGTACTCGCAACCACCGTAGTAGCGCTTGCCTGGGTAGCCTTCGGCGTACTTGTTGGTCAGGACCGAGCCCTGGGCCTCCATGACTGCCGGGCTGGTGTAGTTTTCCGAAGCGATCAGCTCGATATGCTCTTCCTGGCGCAGAGCTTCTTGCTGCATGGCTTCGAAGAGCTCGGCGTCGTACTTGGCAATGGTCAAATCACGGCTGAACATGGCGGTCCTCAAGGATCGGGGTGAATTGGGGGGGCATTCTAACCGATTGATCCGCGGCTGGCATATGAAGTGGCATCAAGTCGCGGACCAATGGGCTTCACGTTGCATCCCGCGCCGTGTCTGGGCTGGGCGGGAACTGGAGTTGACTCGCAGGTCCGTTTTTTTGGGGGCGCTGTGCGCCCCATCGCCGGCAAGCCAGCTTGTGTCTTCAAGGTCTCTTAAACTCGAAAGGGTGAGAGCAGTGGATGGCAGACTGAAAGCCAGATGTGCTCTAAAGCACGAGTGGGAGCCTAGTCGCCATCCACCTCTCACTCTGACCTAAGCCCGAACAGTTGAATGAGTGGCGAACTCGTAGTCACAAGCTAGGGCTAAGTCAGAGTGCTCTCACTTCTTGAGTGTAAGAGGGCTTGGCGATGATTTCCTACTTCGTTGGTCTCGACGTTTCGAAAGCGACTCTGGATGTGGGCTTTCTTCCTGAAAGTATTCCCCAGTTCCAGGTCAGGAATGACCCAGAGGGCTTTGCGCAACTGATCGCATGCCTGAACGAGCTTGAGGTCGAACGGGTCTTGCTGGAAGCCACTGGTGGCTATGAACGAGCCGTATTCAAAGCCTTGCGACTGGAGGGTTTGAACGTCATCAGGGTCAACCCCAAGCGCTGTCGGGACTATGCGAGTGCCATGGGCAAAATTGCCAAGACTGACAAGATCGACGCCCAGATGCTGGCGCGGTTTGCCAGGGATTTCGAGGACTTGCCGCAGATAGAGCCTAATCAAGATCGGGATGAACTGGGAGAGCTCATCAAACTCCGTGGCAATCTTGTCCAGCATCGGGATGATGACAAGCGTCGGATGAAACAAACCACTTCAGTTACGGCCATTACCGTTTATACCGAGCATGTCGCTTACCTGAATGATCAGATTAAGGCTTTGGACAAGGCGATTGAGCGCGCCTCGAACGTGCTGGATCGCACGACAGCCATGCGGCTAAGGTCTGTGAAAGGGATTGGCGTCATCAGTTGTGGCACCTTCATGGCCTACCTACCTGAGCTGGGAAGCGTGACGGGGCGCGAAATTGCAGCCTTGGCTGGGTTAGCGCCGTACAACAAAGACAGCGGCAAGAAGAGTGGCCCGAGGAAGATCGAAGGCGGGCGTTACAGAGTCCGCAAGGCGGCCTACATGTCGATCTGGTCAATGATCCAGCATGTCCCAGAAGTTAGAACCCGCTATGAAGACCTGATAGCCCGAGGCAAGTGCGCAAAAGTTGCCGCAGTGGCGTGCATGCGCGTGTTGCTGGTGCGCCTGAACGCAATGCTGCGTGACGGAACGGAGTGGAAAGAGCTCAAGCCTCAGGTACCCGCAACCTGATCACGAACGAGGATCGATTTTCTACAAATGCGGGCTTCGCCAACGACACCGCTACGCGGTATCGAGCGAAGCCCTGCCCGAATGGCACGCTTGAAAATAAATTTCTAAAGACAGTTGCTCCCACAGGTACTGCACAGGGCTCGAGGTCTGTGCGGTCGAGGTGGGAGCTGGCTTGCCGGCGATAGGGCCAGTGCAGGCAACTGCTCAATGAAACATGAAGAGCTTCTCGTTGGCGAACTGCGCCTCGAACTGATGCGCCGGCATCGGCCGCCCGAACAGGTAGCCCTGCACCTCGTCGCAACCATGCTCGCGCAGGAACTCCAGCTGCTCGTGGGTCTCCACCCCTTCGGCGATCACCGCCAGGTTGAGGCTGTGGGCCATGGCGATGATCGCCCGGGCAATCTGCGCATCCTGTTCGCCTTCGGGCAGGCCGTCGACGAAGGTGCGGTCGATCTTCAGCACGTCGATCGGGAACTGCTTGAGGTAGTTCAGCGACGAATAACCGGTGCCGAAGTCGTCCACCGCGATGCTCAGGCCGAGGTTTTTCAGGCTGGCGAGAATCTGCATGGCTTCGTTCACTTCGCGCATCAGGATGCTTTCGGTCAGCTCCAGCTCCAGGCACGCCGGTGGCAGGCCGGTTTCTTCCAGAATGGTGGCGATGCGCGTGCCCAGTTGGCCGTCGGAGAACTGCCGCGCCGAGATGTTCACCGACACCTTGGGCACGCGCACCTTGGCCTTGTGCCAGGCCTTGAGCTGGCGGCTGGCCTCGCGCAGCACCCAGTCGCCCACGTCCACCACCAGGCCCAGTTCTTCGATCACCGGGATGAATTCGCCCGGCGGGACCAGGCCGCGGGTCGGGTGGCGCCAGCGCAGCAGGGCTTCTGCGCCGGTCAGGCGCTTGCCGTCGCCACTGAACTGCGGCTGGTAGTAGAGGATGAACTCGTTCTGCTCCATGGCATGGCGCAGGTCGCTCTCCAGCTCCAGGCGTTCCAGGGCGCTGGCGTTCATCTCCGCCTGGTAGAACTGGAAGTTGTTCTTGCCGCGCTCCTTGGCGTGGTACATGGCGGTGTCGGCGTTTTTCATCAGTTGGCTCAGCTCGCTGCCGTCCTGCGGGCTGAGGGCGATGCCGATACTTGCGGTAACGAAGAACTCGCGGTTTTCCAGCACGAACGGCCGCACCAGGCTGCCGAGGATGTTCTCGGCCACATGGATGGCGCGGTTGAGTGCCATCTCGCGGGTAGCGCGCGGTTGCAGCAGCAGGGTGAACTCGTCGCCGCCCATGCGCGCCACGGTGTCGTCGTTGTCCACGCAGGCCAGCAGGCGCTGGGCCATGTCCTTGAGCATGCGGTCGCCGGCAGCGTGGCCGAGGGAGTCGTTGATCGGCTTGAAGCGGTCCAGGTCGAGGAACATCAGCACCACCCAGGCCTTTTGCCGCTCGGCCTGCTGCAGGGCGTTGTACAGACGGTCCTGGAACAACGTGCGGTTGGGCAGGTGGGTGAGGGCGTCGTAGTAGGCCAGGCGGTGGATGCGCTGTTCGCTGGCCTTGCGCTCGCTGATGTCGGTGAAGAAACACACGTAGCTGGCCAGGTCGCCTTCGTCGTCCAGCACTGCGGTAATGCCGACCCAGGCCGGGTAGTGGTCGCCGTCGCGGCGCTTGAGCCACATTTCGCCCTCCCAGCTGCCGCGCTGGTAAAGCTGCTTCACCACGTAGCGCAGGTGGCCTTCCTGCTGCTCGTCGACGGTAAGCATGCCCGGCAACTGGTCGAGGACCTCGCTGACGGCGTAGCCACTGACGCGGCTGAACGCTTCGTTGGCCTGGACGATATAGCCCGCCGGGTCGGTGATGAGGATGGCCGAGGTGGAGTGCTCGAATACCGTCGCTGCCATGCGCAGGTCTTTCTCGGCACGGCGTTGCTGGCTGATGTCGCGGCCAACCCCGAGCACGCCTTCGAAGCGCTCTTCATCGTCCCACACCAGCACCAGGCGCAGTTCGATGGGGATCTTGCGGCCATCGGCGCGCAGGCAGTCGAAAAGGAACAGCTGGGTGGGCAGTTGGTTGCGTAGCTGGGCCAGCTGGGCCGGGTCGCCCATGGCCTTGCTGACGCGCTCCATCAGGCTGTAGATGCCGGTGAGCTGGGACGGGTTGGCGATGATCGACTGCCAGCCGTTGGCGAAGATCCAGTCGGCCTGGTAGCCCAGCACGCTTTGCACCGAGGGGCTTACGTAGTTGAGCTGGAGCAGGTTGTCGGTGGAGAAGATCACGTCGCTGATGCTTTCGGCGAGCATGCGGTAGCGCTGCTCGCTGTCGCGCAGCGACTGGCTGGCCTCGATCTGCACCGTCACGTCCTTACCCACGCCGATGATGCGTGTAACCAGGCCGTCGGCGTCACGGGTCAGCACTTGTTCGCGGATGTCGTAGCAGCGCCAGCCGCCATCGCGGTGGCGGAAACGCAGCTGGCAGTGCAGCGGCTGGTCATGGCCGCTGTCCCGCTGTTGCTGGCGCAGCGCCTGGTAGTGCGTGGCATCCTCGGGGTGCAGCAGCAGTTCCCAGAAGCGCTCGCCCATCTGCGCCAGCTCGGTACGGTCGTAGCCCAAGGTCTGGCCGAGGTGGCGGTTGCTGAAGATCATGCGCTGGCTAAGCACGTCCTGCACATACAACTGGTCGGGCACGGTGCGCACCACGTCCGACCAGAAGCTTTCGCGCTCCAGCAGCGACAGCTCCACCTGCTTGCGGCTGGTGATGTCGCTGATGCTGAGGATGACCGCCTGGTAGTCGCGGCGCTGCTGCGGCAGGCGGGCCATCAGCCACAGGTGCAGCTCGCCACCCAGCGGCGCCGGCAGGCGCACCTCCAGCTCCAGCAGCGGGCGCTGCTCGATCAGCGCGTCGATCAGTTGCATGCCGATGCTGTCGCGGCCATCGCCAGTGCCATCGATCAGGCGCTGCCAGGCACCTTCGTGGCTGTCGATGTTCAACAGTTGGCGGGCGACCTGGTTGATCTCGGTGATCTTCAGCTCCAGCAGCAGCGAGCGGCGCAGGTTGGGGTCCAGGGCCAGGCTGTGTTTGAGCGCGGCACGGTTGCGCAGGTGGTAACGGTCGAGTTGGCCGGGCAGGCTGGACAGGTCGAGCACACACAAGGCCACGCCGGTGCCTTCGAAAATTTCCTGATAGCGCCGGCGGTCGTCCTGCAGCGCCCGTTGGCGGCGGCGCATGTTGACCAGGGCCAGCATCGGCAGCAGGGCGCAGAACAGCACCAGCAGGCATTTGCCGAGCAGCGCCGGCAGCAGCTTCTGTTGGGCCAGCTTGGCGTCGAACAGGCCGCGCAACTGCCAGGTACTGTTGTCGATGAAAGCCAGCATCACGCTTTGCAGCGGTTCGTTGCTGGTAACGGCCGGCGCATGGCTTTGCAGTACCTCGCCGTTGCGGCTGTTTTCCAGCAGCCACAGCGGGTGGCCGGCACCATCCAGGTGGAGGGTGAGGGTGCGGTAGTAGTCCGGCGACAGGCGCAGCAGCCAGTAGCCGCGGCCCTGTTCGGTGGCCTGGCGTAGCAATAGGTAGACGGTTCGGTTGTCGCCCGAATTGGTGAAGAAGTACGGGCTGCCCTGGTTCAGCCTAAGCAGCTCGTCAAGCAAATGGCGGTCGGGGCTGCCGGCCAGGCTGTCGGCCTGCACCTGCCCGGTAGCGTCCAGCCAGGCCATGCTCTGCAGGGCCGGCAGGCGCTCGCGAAGGGTGCCCAGCAGGCTGGGCAGGGCCGAGGGCGTCGGCGCCTTGACGTAGGGCTGCACCACATTCACGGCCTGTTGCGCCTTGAGGGCCATGTTCAGGCTCAGGTGGTCGGCCAGTTCGGCGGTGGCGTCCAGGCTCTGTTTGCGCAGGTCGGCCTGGGTATGGTTGAACTGGGCGAACAGCTGCCACAGCAGCAGGCCCAGCAGGATCAGGGCCAGCAGCGCCAGCGCACCCTTGATCGACCCGCGCAGCGAGGCGACGGGCGCCTGTGGCGCGGAACGCAATGACGACGGATGAGTAAGATTGGTCAAGCGTTGATCCTGCGATTGGGCTGGCGATGGCAGGGATGGATCATGCACGGTGTGTGCCGGTGTCTGGTTGCCAGACCGCGGTGGCGCACTATACGGCCGGACACCTGAAACGGGCTAGCATGCCTAGGATTATGGCAAAGTGCCAGCCGATGTGACCGGTGGTGCCTGCCCGGTGGTTCGGCAAGCCCCTGCAACCTGTGCGAGAATAGCGCCCGCTTCAAATGACAACGCATCGGAGATGTTCGGTTTTGGTTACTCACTTTTCCTCCAATGGCCTCGATTCCGCCTGCGGGCGCAGCAGTCAGACCCTTGTCAGCACTGCCGTGACCGAGGACGTATCCTGCAAGTCTTGCCAGCGTTCGCTGAGCAAACCCGAGGCGGCAGCTGTCGCCAAGAGCAAGAGCCCATCGCTGGCCGAACTGCGCAAGACCGCCAAGGCGGCAGTTGAGCCGGCAGTCGCCGTGGCCGAGGTCAAGCCGGCGGCCAAGGTTGTCAGCGTGCCTGTGGCCGCCAAACCGGCAAAAGCTGCCGAGCAGCAGCCGGCTCGTAGCGGTGGCTTCAGCGTGAAGTCCGCCTGGGCCGCGCGCCTGGCCGAGCAGGGCGACCGTTGCCGCTTGCCGCGGGGCAAGGCCAAGCAGCGTCACGTCTGAGTCATCTCTGGCTGCCGTGCCGGCCTTTTCGCGGGCTCGCCCGCTCCCACAGGGATCCCTGATTGCTCAGGGCCTGTGGGTCAACCTGTGGGAGCGGGCGTGCCCGCGAAGAGACCGGTACAGGCAATAGATTCTCCCCGGTCCTACCCCCCACCATCCGCCCCTCCTATGCAACGCCGCGCGTTGGCGTAGAATGGTCGACTTTGTTCAATGACACCCCGTAAATACATCCCCCTGGCCAGCGCGCCGGGGCGATCGTCGATGTCTTTACCTATCTGATTAGAGGGCTTGGTTTTGGCTCAATACGTCTACACCATGCATCGGCTGAGCAAGGTCGTGCCGCCGAAGCGGGAAATTCTCAAGAACATTTCCCTGTCGTTCTTCCCGGGCGCCAAGATCGGCGTGCTCGGCCTGAACGGCGCGGGTAAATCGACCCTGCTGCGGATCATGGCGGGCGTCGACAAGGAATTCGACGGCGAAGCCCGTCCGATGCCCGACATCAACGTCGGCTACCTGCCACAGGAACCGCAACTGGACCCGAACAAGTCGGTGCGCGAAGTGGTCGAGGAAGCGGTCAGCGTGATCAAGGACGCCCAGGCGCGCCTGGACGAGGTCTATGCTGCCTACGCCGAACCGGATGCCGACTTCGACAAGCTGGCCGCCGAGCAGGCCAAGCTGGAAGCCATCCTGCAGGCCGCTGACGGCCACAACCTGGAGCGCCAGCTGGACGTTGCCGCCGACGCCCTGCGCCTGCCGGCCTGGGATGCACGCATCGAGCACCTGTCCGGTGGTGAGAAGCGCCGAGTGGCCCTGTGCCGCCTGCTGCTGTCGGCCCCCGACATGCTGCTGCTGGACGAACCGACCAACCACCTGGACGCCGACTCGGTGGCCTGGCTGGAGCGCTTCCTGCACGACTTCCCAGGCACCGTGGTAGCCATTACCCACGACCGTTACTTCCTCGACAACGTCGCTGGCTGGATCCTGGAACTGGACCGCGGCGCCGGTATCCCGTACGAAGGCAACTACTCGGGCTGGCTGGAAGCCAAGTCCGAGCGTCTGGCGCAGGAATCCAAGCAGCAGAGCGCCCACGAAAAGGCCATGAAAGAGGAACTGGAGTGGGTGCGCAAAGGCGCCAAGGCCCGCCAGTCCAAGTCCAAGGCACGTCTGCAGCGCTTTGAAGAAATGCAGTCGCAGGAATTCCAGAAGCGCAGCGAAACCAACGAGATCTACATCCCGGCCGGCCCGCGCCTGGGCGACAAGGTCATCGAGTTCAAGAACGTCACCAAGGGCTACGGCGACCGCGTGCTGATCGACAACCTGTCGTTCTCCATGCCTAAAGGCGCCATCGTCGGTGTGATCGGTGGTAACGGTGCCGGTAAGTCGACCCTGTTCCGCATGCTGATGGGCAAGGAACAGCCGGACTCGGGCAGCATCGAGATCGGTGAAACCGTGCAGCTGGCCTGCGTCGACCAGAGCCGCGAAGACCTGGACGGCGGCAAGACCGTGTTCCAGCAGGTTTCCGACGGCTCTGACATGATCCGCATCGGCAACTACGAGATCCCGTCGCGTACCTATGTGGGCCGCTTCAACTTCAAGGGTGGCGACCAGCAGAAGTTCGTCAAGGACCTGTCCGGTGGTGAGCGTGGCCGCCTGCACCTGGCCCTGACCCTGAAGGAGGGCGGTAACGTCCTGCTGCTCGACGAACCGTCCAACGACCTCGACGTCGAAACCCTGCGTTCGCTGGAAGAAGCCTTGCTCGACTTCCCGGGCGCGGCGATCGTGATCTCCCACGACCGTTGGTTCCTGGACCGTGTGGCTACCCACATCCTGGCGTACGAAGACGACTCGAACGTGGTGTTCTTCGAGGGTAACTACACCGAGTACGAAGCCGACCGCAAGAAGCGCCTGGGCGATGCTGCTGCCCAGCCGCACCGTGTACGGCACAAGAAGCTGGCCCAGTAAGCCGGTGTTCTGATGCACAAGAATGGGGCCCTTTGCGGCCCCATTTTTGTGCCTGGCTGGAAAGTGGTGCTGGCTTCATTCGCGGGCATGCCCGCTCCCACAGGAGCCCCTGGAACCAAGGCCTGTGATGAACCAGTGGGAGCGGGCGCGCCCGCGAATGAAGCCACCACCGACCAAGGTTTTGTATACACTTATAGAAAACGCACCAAATAATTTCAAAAAAACGACATTTCGCCCTATTCCGGTGCGATTGCTTCTTGGTACATTCCTGAAAAAAACCAATAAGTCCAATCCTCTTGGTGAGATGTCTACCATGATCGAATCTGTCGACAATTTCCTCGCGCGCCTGAAGCAACGCGATCCGGCCCAACCTGAATTCCACCAGGCTGTGGAAGAAGTGCTGCGCAGCCTGTGGCCATTCCTCGAGGCCAACCCGCATTACCTGCAGGCCGGCATTCTGGAGCGCATGGTCGAGCCCGAGCGCGCCGTACTGTTCCGCGTGTCCTGGGTCGATGACCAGGGCAAGGTGCAGGTCAACCGCGGCTACCGCATCCAGATGAGCAGCGCCATCGGCCCGTACAAGGGCGGCCTGCGCTTCCACCCGTCGGTCAACCTGGGCGTGCTGAAGTTCCTGGCCTTCGAGCAGGTGTTCAAGAACTCTCTCACCTCGCTGCCCATGGGCGGCGGCAAAGGCGGCTCGGACTTCGACCCCAAAGGCAAGAGCGACGCCGAAGTCATGCGTTTCTGCCAGGCGTTCATGAGCGAGCTGTACCGCCACATTGGCGCTGACCTGGACGTCCCGGCCGGTGACATCGGCGTGGGTGCCCGCGAAATCGGCTTCATGTTCGGCCAGTACAAGCGCCTGGCCAACCAGTTCACTTCGGTGCTGACCGGCAAGGGCATGACCTACGGCGGCAGCCTGATCCGTCCGGAAGCCACCGGCTACGGCTGCGTGTACTTCGCCGAGGAAATGCTCAAGCGCCAGGACAAGCGTATCGATGGCTGCCGCGTGGCGATTTCCGGTTCGGGTAACGTGGCCCAGTATGCCGCGCGCAAGGTCATGGACCTGGGCGGCAAGGTGATTTCGCTGTCTGACTCCGAAGGCACCCTGTACGCCGAAGCTGGCCTGACCGATGCCCAGTGGGATGCGGTGATGGAGCTGAAGAACGTCAAGCGTGGCCGCATCAGCGAACTGGCCGCGCAGTTCGGCCTGGAGTTCCGCAAGGGCCAGACCCCGTGGAGCCTGCCGTGCGACATCGCCCTGCCGTGTGCCACGCAGAACGAACTGGACGCCGAAGACGCCCGCACCTTGCTGCGCAATGGCTGCATCTGCGTGGCCGAAGGCGCCAACATGCCGACTACCCTGGAGGCTGTGGATATCTTCCTGGAGGCCGGCATCCTGTACGCCCCGGGCAAGGCCTCCAACGCCGGCGGCGTGGCCGTGTCGGGCCTGGAGATGTCGCAGAACGCCATGCGCCTGCTGTGGACTGCCGGTGAGGTGGACAGCAAGCTGCACAACATCATGCAGTCGATTCACCATGCTTGCGTGCATTACGGTGAAGAGGCGGATGGCAGCATCAACTATGTCAAAGGTGCGAACATCGCGGGCTTCGTGAAAGTGGCTGATGCGATGTTGGCGCAGGGCGTGGTTTGATCTGAGGCCGTTGGGGCCGCTTTGCGGCCCTTTCGCGACACAAGGCCGCTCCTACAGGTATCGCGCATGTTCAGAAATGACGCGGTCCTTGTAGGAGCGGCCTTGTGTCGCGATGGGCTGCAAAGCAGCCCCCAGGTCCTCAATCTTCACCAAAAACCTCAACCACTTCGATCACCTGCTCCCCCACCGGCCGCCGCCAGACCACTTCATCCCCAGGCCCCGCCCCGAGCAAAGCCCGCCCCAACGGCGAACCCCAGTTTATCAACCCCCGCCCGGCATCCGCCTCATCCTCGCCCACCAGCCGCACCACATGTTCCTGGTCCTGCGCATCGACATACCGCACCCGGCTGCCAATCTGCACCTTGCTGCGCGACGTCGCCGCCGGCACAACCTGGGCGCTTTGCACTCGCGCGCTGAAGTAGCGCAGGTCCCGTTCGGTATCCGCCAGCCGCTGCTTGTCGCCACGTTCACCTTGTGCCTGCAGTTCGCTGCGCAGGGCATTCAGCTCGGTCACGCGCTCCTGCAGCTGGCGCAGGCCACTGGCGGTCACGTAGTTGGGTTGTTCGCTGACCCGTCGCTCGACCGGCTGATCAGCCTGGGCGGCGGTCTGGTCTTCGTTGACGAATGCTCGGCTCATGCGGGGCCTCCTTTTGCAGGAGACCATCATCGCAGGCCGCCGGTTTCAAGGGATGTCCGTTTGCGACTCAGTTGTGGCGATAGGCGCGTGCGGCGTCGCGGTCCTTTTCCTGCTCCCAGTCGCGCTCGCGCTGGTCCCAGAAGCGCTCGTGGTACTGGCGCTGTTCTTCGCTGTTCTGCATGGCGTGGCACTGGCGAAAGCCGTCGTCCCAGCCGCTTTCGTACTGGCGCTCGTGCAGGTAGCGCGGCACGTCCTTGCGAAAAGCGCCGACCATCAGCCCTGCCGCCTGTCGGCCGCTGCTGCAGCCGTCCTGGAAGCCATCGGCATAGGCGGGGGGATAACCCTGGTGGACCATCTGCTCGTGGGTGGTTTCGCAACCAGACAGCAACAACGCCATGCACACGCCGAACCAGTACCGCGACATAACCCCAAAACCCTCCGGTTGATACTGGAAAGTCTAGGTGGCGATTTGTCGGGGAGCCGTTAAAACAGTGTCAAAGAGTCGGTTGGTTCACACTGCTCTGCTGACCTCACTGGCCCATTCGCGGGCACGCCCGCTCCCACAGGATCACCCCAGGATTCGAGGCCAGTGCAGTACCTGTGGGAGCGGGCATGCCCGCGAAAGGCCGCAAAGCGGCCTCAGTAGTGATACCACTTCAACTCCAGCATCACCTCGTTCTGCGCCGTAGCCAGGTGGCTGAACTCTCGCGAAGCACTCAACCGCAGGCCCAGGCTCTGGCTGATCTCCCATTGCTGGTTCAGGCTCACACTGCGCCGTACTTCGCCATTGGTGAAATAATCGCCCTTGGCCTCCAGCGTCATGTTGCCCAGCCCGTTGCGCCACAGCAGCCCGCCATTGAAGCCCGCCGCCGGGGCGATGAACTGGGCAAAATCATTGTGGTGCTCGACCCGCACCGTGCCCAGGGCAAAGCCCAGCAACCCGTCGGCCAGTTGCCAGGTGCCGCCGGCCCCGCCGTTCACATGGCTTACCAGCACTTCGTCATCATGCTTGCCCGGCACGCGCTCCAGCCCGCCGGCCACCTGCCACGACCAGGGCTTGAGTAGCTCGTTGCGCGGTGTCAGCGAACGGATGGTGGCCAGGTCCAGGCGCTGCACCTGCCAGTCATTGCCTTCGTACTGGCGCAGCTTCAGCTGCAGGATCTCGATCTGCGCCCCCAGCGGGAAGCCATAGGCGTTGTCATTCAGGTCGTGGTAGGCCATGCGCAGGCCGTACTCGGCGTAGGCGCGGTCTTCGCGGGTGCCTACGCCCAGCTGCCAGGTGCGCGAGTCATGGCCGTCCTCGGGCAGGCCTGGGCGCTCGATCTGCAGGGGCGGGGGCGGGTTGCTGTTGATTGCCCGCAGCAGTTCGAAGCTGCGTTTCGCCTGCCCAGGGTCGCGCTCCTGGCCATTGGCACGGTAACGCTCCAGCCGGTACGCGGCGTCCTGCACCAGCGCCTGGCGCTGGCGGGGGAGAGCCTTGAATTCGGGGCTCTGCAGTTGCCCGGTGTCGGCACTTACAGCCAGCACCTGGCGCTTTTCGTCGTGATCGAGCGGCTCGGCCCGGGCCAGCAGTTCACGTTCGCGAGAGGGGCGGTACGTCTCGCTGGCGACCATGCCTGACTGCTTCACGGCCTTCACCGTGTCGGTCGGGATGGCGGTCAGCGGGAACTGCGAGGTCAGGTCAATGCCCGGCCGGGCCACCTGCAGCAGCTCCAGCAGGCGGTACGAGCAGTTCTCATCGAAGAAGAAGTAGTCGAACTGGATCTGCTTCAGCTCCCACACATGTTCGACCATGCGCCCGGTTTCTTCCGGGGTCAGGTCCAGTTGGTACTCCCACAGGTCGCGGTTTTCCAGGCTGCGGTATTCGGACAGTTTCTCCTGGTAGGGCATCAGCGCGAACAGGCCCGGGTAGCCACCCATCAGGCCCTTCCAGGCATACAGGATGCTGTTGTCGCTGCCTTCGATGTAGGCGCCGAAGTTGATTGCGTAGCTCAGCAGCGTGGTGTCGTCGCTGCGGGTGTTGGACTGGTCGATGCGCAGCAAGGTGTGGCCGAACATCGATGACGGGCTGTTCAGGTAGGCCGCCGGGAAGATCAGCGCCGCACTGTGTGGGTCGATCGACTGGTACCAGGTGGTGAACTCCTGGCAGTCAGGTTGCGGCAAGTCTTGCAGGTCGAGCTGTTCGCGCAGCCAGCGGGTGCGCGCCGGGAATACGCACTGGGCATGTTTGTCACCGAGGCTGGCCGGGGCGTACAGCGCTTCGACCGTGGCTTGCAGCTCTTGGTCGGGGTGGTGCGCGCCGTCCTCGGCAAGGAAGAACGCATCATCATCCACGTAGCTGCGCCAACCACCCAGCTTGGCGGTTTCGTAATGGCCCAGGGCAATCCAGTAAGGGGTGTTGGCCAGTTGCTGGACACGGCCTTGGTCCAGCACCGGCGCGGCATGAACAGGGGCGCAGGCACACAGCGCCAGGGATACGAAGCGTTTGAGCATGTCGGGCAACTACTTCTTAACGATGCCGAAAAAAGGCGAAACCCGCCCCGGGGCCGGGGCGGGAGGAGCTGCACTCAGGCCTCGGTTGCGTATTTGGCCAGGCGTGGGTCGTTCTTCAGAACAGCCAGGGTGTTGCTATGGACGGTTTCGGCAGTGACGTCGGCGCTGCTGAAGATCTGGTTGAAGTGCTGATGGGTGACCGATGCGAAGTAGCCACGGTCTTCCGGCGCCACGCCGAGAACCACGGCATAGGTGGTCAGTGCTTCGCCTTGGCCCATGGCCATGTCTTCGGAAAGTTCATTCATCATGCCGTTCATGGCGAACCAGGACTTGCCGCCGTAGGTCAGCGACGCTTTGGTCGAGCAGCCGTTGGTGCCGGAGGTCATGCCGAAGGTGGCGTTACCGGAGGTGCCGTTGGTGGTGGAAGCCAGGAAGTGTGCCGGAGTGCCGCGCTGGCCTTCGAACAGCATGTTGCCCCAGCCGCAGTTCGGGCCGCCTGGCGCTTCGGCCATGGCATTGATCGAGACCACGGTGAACAGAGTACCCAGAAGAATCCGTTTCATAGCATTTGTTCTCTATTTGACTTAACCAAGGGTCAGGGTTTCTGGCAACTCGGTTGCCAGGTCGGGAAAGCTTTTCACCCACCCGCGCAGCTTGGAGTTTAGGCACGATCTAAGAGTTGCGTTGTTGATTGCGAAAAATTTGCTGTTGCATGACCCGCACCGGCTGCGACATAAAGTCCTGCGGAGCCTTGCAAGGCGCGCGCGGGCAGCGCCAGAATGCTGCGTATCTGCCCCGCCGAAGTAAGGAAACCCAATGCCCGATCCTGTCGCTGCGCGCCTGCGTCTCGCGCCTGAAGCCCTGACCCGGCGTTTCTCCCCCGAGCAGTTTGCCTTTACCAATACCGACGATCTGGAGCCGTTTCGCGGAGTCCTGGGCCAGGAGCGTGCTGTCGAGGCCCTGCAGTTTGGCGTGGCCATGCCGCGCCCTGGTTACAACGTGTACGTGATGGGCGAGCCCGGCACCGGCCGCTTCTCGTTCGTCAAGCGCTACCTCAAGGCCGAGGGCAAGCGTCAGCAGACCCCGGCCGACTGGGTTTACGTCAACCACTTCGATGACACGCGTGAACCCCGCGCACTGGAATTGCCGTCCGGCACCGCCGGGGCGTTCATCGCCGACATGAACGGGCTGATCGACAACCTGTTGTCGACCTTCCCTGCGGTATTCGAGCACCCGTCCTACCAGCAGAAGAAAGGCGCCATCGACCGCGCCTTCAACCAGCGTTACGACCGCGCCCTGGATGTGATCGAGCGCGCCTCGCTGGAAAAGGACGTGGCCCTGTACCGCGATGCCAGCAACGTCGCCTTCACCCCGATGGCCGACGGCAAGGCGCTGGATGAAGCCGAATTCGCCCAGTTGCCGGAAGAGGTGCGCGAGCAGTTCCACGAGGATATCGCCCTGCTCGAGGAACGCCTGAACGAAGAGCTGGCCAGCCTGCCGCAATGGAAACGCGAGTCGAACAACCAGCTGCGCCAGCTCAACGAGGAAACCATCACCCTGGCCCTGCAGCCGTTGCTGGCGCCGCTGTCGGAGAAGTACGCCGAGAACGCTGCGGTCTGCGCCTACCTGCAGTCGGTGCAGCTGAACCTGCTGCGTACCGTGGTCGAGCAACTGGTCGATGACAGCAAGACCGACGCGGCTGCGCGCAAGCTGCTGGAAGAGCAGTACGCGCCAAGCCTGGTGGTCGGCCACCACGCCGACGGCGGTGCGCCGGTGGTGTTCGAGCCGCACCCGACCTACGACAACCTGTTTGGCCGTATTGAATACAGCACCGACCAGGGTGCGCTGTACACCTCTTACCGTCAGCTGCGCCCAGGTGCGCTACACCGCGCCAACGGCGGCTTCCTGATTCTGGAAGCCGAGAAGATGTTGGGCGAGCCGTTCGTCTGGGACGCGCTCAAGCGTGCGCTGCAGTCGCGCAAGTTGAAGATGGAGTCGCCACTGGGCGAGCTGGGGCGGGTGGCTACCGTCAGCCTGACGCCGCAGATGATCCCGCTGAACATCAAGCTGGTCATCATCGGTTCGCGCCAGCTTTACTACGCGCTGCAGGACCACGACCCGGACTTCCAGGAGATGTTCCGGGTGCTGGTGGACTTCGACGAAGACATGCCCATGGTCGATGAGAACCTGGAGCAGTTCGCCCAGCTGTTGCGCACCCGCACCAACGAAGAGGGCATGGCGCCACTGACCAGTGACGCGGTGGCGCGTCTGGCCACCTACAGCGCCCGCCTGGCAGAAAACCAGTCGCGCCTGTCGGCACGTATCGGCGACCTGTTCCAGCTGGTCAGCGAAGCTGATTTCATCCGCCAGCTGGCCAGTGACGAAATGACCGACGCCGGGCACATCGAGCGTGCGCTCAAGGCCAAGGCCACCCGCACCGGGCGTGTTTCGCAGCGGGTGCTGGACGACATGCTCGCCGGCATCATCCTGATCGACACCGAAGGCGCGGCCATCGGCAAATGCAACGGCCTGACCGTGCTGGAAGTGGGTGATTCGGCGTTCGGTATGCCGGCGCGTATCTCCGCCACCGTGTACCCGGGCGGCAGCGGTATCGTCGACATCGAGCGTGAGGTAAACCTCGGGCAGCCGATCCACTCCAAGGGTGTGATGATCCTCACCGGTTACCTGGGCAGCCGCTATGCCCAGGAGTTCCCGCTGGCGATCTCGGCGAGCATCGCCCTGGAACAGTCCTACGGCTATGTGGACGGTGACAGCGCCTCGCTGGGCGAAGCCTGCACGCTGATCTCGGCCTTGTCGCGTACGCCGCTCAAGCAGTGCTTCGCCATCACCGGCTCGATCAACCAGTTTGGTGAAGTGCAGGCGGTGGGTGGGGTCAACGAGAAGATCGAAGGCTTCTTCCGCTTGTGCGAGGCGCGTGGCCTGACCGGCGAGCAGGGGGTGATCATCCCGCGTGCCAACGTTGCCACGCTGATGCTCGACGAGCGTGTGCTGCAAGCAGTGGAGAACGGCATGTTCCACGTGTACGCGGTCAGCCAGGCCGACGAGGCGTTGAGCCTGCTGGTGGGCGAGGAGGCCGGTGTGCTGGATGACAAGGGCCAGTTCACCGAAGGCAGCGTCAACGCCCGGGTGGTGGAGCGCCTGCGTGAGATTGCCGAGATGATCAGCGAGGAAGAAATCGAGAAGGCGGAGAAAGAGCGCCTGGAAGAGGTGATTGCCCAGGCCAAGCCGGCCTGAGTCAAAAAGCCGGCGCTGGCGGCGATGTGCTACCGTTCAGCGCCGGTTTTCCATCTTTCTGTACCGTTCTTCTATGCTGGAACTTAAGGACGGTAACAGCGTTCAGGATGGAAACAGCCTGAGGTTCAGGCTGAACAAGGCTTATTGGAGGGGGCGCGGCCATGCGCAATCTCAGCCTCACACGCCAGTGCCTGGGCCTGGTGACCCGCATCGAATGCAGCATCCGTCCGCTGGCCGGGGATAACGGCATGTGGACGCTGCTGTTCGCCGCCGGCATGGCCGGTGAACAACCGTCCGCGATCAAGGCCCAAGGGCCGTTCCATGGGCCGCTGGTGGCCGAATCTGTGCTCAATGCCATTGTCGACAGCTTGACCTTGCATGGGTACCAGGTGGCCGAGGATCCGCAGATCTGGTGTTTGCATTTGCAGGCGCAGTTGCGGCGGATCAACGGTGAGCGGTGTCGGAATCTGGGGGATTACCAGTTTCATCCTGAGACCTGAGTAACTTTTACTGGCCTCATCGCCGGCAAGCCAGCTCCCACAGGTAAAGTAAAGGCCACAGGTCGGTGCTCAACCTGTGGGAGCTGGCTTGCCGGCGATTGGGCTGCAAAGCAGCCCCGTTCACCGGGCTTTTGCTGTAACAGGTGGCTGGCTATACTCGCCGTCGCTTTTTTAGTCACCTGATGAGTCCCGACACTCCATGGAACGTATCCTCGAAAATGCGATGTATGCCTCGCGCTGGCTGCTCGCCCCCATCTACTTCGGCCTGTCCCTCGGCCTGCTGGCCCTGGCGCTGAAATTCTTCCAGGAAGTGGTCCACGTCCTGCCCAACGTCTTCGCCCTCAGCGAAGCCGACCTGATCCTGGTGATCCTGTCGCTGATCGACATGTCGCTGGTGGGCGGCCTGCTGGTGATGGTGATGATCTCCGGCTACGAGAACTTCGTCTCGCAACTGGACATCGACGAGAGCAAGGAAAAGCTCAACTGGCTGGGCAAGATGGACTCTTCGTCGCTGAAGATGAAGGTTGCTGCATCGATTGTGGCCATTTCGTCCATCCACCTGCTGCGGGTGTTCATGGACGCACAGAACATCTCCACCGATTACCTGATGTGGTACGTGATCATCCACATGACCTTCGTGGTCTCGGCATTCTGCATGGGTTACCTGGACAAGCTGACCAAGCACTGAACCTTTCAGGCCTCTTCGCAATCCCTGTGGGAGCGGGCAAGCCCGCGAAGAGGCCGGCACGGTCTAACTGACGAGCGGCGTCAGTCATGCCTTGTGCATTCGCCCTTTCTGTACAAAAAATGAGCTCTCATGCGTGGTTCCCATCGCGAGGTGCTCTCATGAACCTGCATCAGCTCAACACCGAGGCCAGGGCTGGCCATGTCGACGAACTGAACCTGATCGCCATCGAAGGCGGTGACTACCTGCTCGAAGCGCGGATCAAAGGCCACCCCCATCCCCTGTCCGATGCCCGTGGTGAACGCTTGCGCGTGCATTCGGTGGAGGATGCGCGCAAGTTGCTGCAAACCATCCCCATGGTCTCGATGAACCTGGTGCACTGGTCGGTGCAGGACGAAATGTGCGGCATGGGCACGCACCCGGAAGAAGACTTGAAGGTGCCGATTTCCCAGCGCTCGGCCTGGTAGCTGCTCGCAGCGCCCCAGTGTGCTAGGCTGCTCGCCCTTTTCATCAAGGGCGCGGCTTCACTGCGCCCTGCAGTGGAGCACGACAATGTCCGAACTCAACCTGTCCACCGACGAAACTCGCGTCAGCTACGGCATCGGCCGTCAGCTGGGCGGCCAGCTGCGCGACAACCCGCCACCGGGCGTCAGCCTGGAAGCCATCCTGGCTGGCCTGACCGATGCCTTCAACGGCGCCGACAGCCGCGTTAGCGAAGCCGACCTGTCGGCCAGCTTCAAGGTGATCCGCGAAGTGATGCAAGCCGAAGCAGCTGCCAAGGCTGAAGCCGCTGCTGCCGCTGGCAAGGCATTCCTGGTCGAGAACGCCAAGCGTGACGGCATCACCACCCTGGCTTCGGGCCTGCAGTTCGAAGTACTGACCGCAGGTGAAGGCGCCAAGCCGACCCGCGAAGACAATGTGCGCACCCACTACCACGGCACCCTGATCGACGGCACTGTGTTCGACAGCTCCTACGACCGTGGTCAGCCGGCTGAATTCCCGGTAGGTGGTGTGATCGCTGGCTGGACCGAAGCCCTGCAGCTGATGAACGCTGGCAGCAAATGGCGCCTGTACGTGCCGAGCGAGCTGGCCTACGGCGCCCAAGGCGTTGGCAGCATCCCGCCGCACAGCGTGCTGGTGTTCGACGTCGAGCTGCTCGACGTTCTGTAATGCCCTCGGGGCCGCTTTGCGGCCCATTCGCGACACAAGGCCGCTCCTACAGGGGAACGCATACACCTGTAGGAGCGGCCTTGTGTCGTGATCGAGGGCGAAGCCCTCGCCAGGTCCGTCAGTTCCAGTCTATCCCTCCGGGGCGCAACGCCCGCGCATAGCAGAACAGAAACAGATTCCGCACTAGCTCCTTGAGTACCCCCGGTTCACTCGAATTCAGCCCGCTCATGTCCAGGTCGCCCTGGTCACGCAGCTCGTCGAGTGCTTCTTCTTCAAGCACCGCGCACACTTCGCCGGTTTCCCGATGAAGAATGCGCAGGTAGGGGTGAGGGCGGTCCAGCCAGGCGTCGATCAGATAAGTCATGGCTATTCTCCTTGGATAGCAGTCCCAATGAGAATAATTCTTATTATCTGAATAGCAAGCGCCAATTGGCGGTTTTATGGAAAATCAGACCTTGCGTACGAACTCGGACTTCAGCTTCATGGCGCCGATGCCGTCGATCTTGCAGTCGATGTCGTGGTCGCCGTCGCACAGGCGGATGTTCTTGACCTTGGTGCCGACCTTGACCACCAGGGACGAGCCCTTGACCTTGAGGTCCTTGATCACGGTGACGGTGTCGCCATCCTGCAGGATGTTGCCGACCGAGTCCTTCTTCACCACCTCGTCGCTGGCCGCTTCGGCGTCGCCGCTGGCCGACCACTCGTGGGCGCATTCAGGGCAGATCAGCTGCGTGCCATCCTCATAGGTGTATTCGGAGTTGCATTTCGGGCAGGGTGGCAGAGTGCTCACTTCGGTTCCTCAAACAAACAGACGGGCGGTTAAAAACCCGAATTGTATAAGGTATTTTTTCAGAAGTGATTATGTCCGGACAAAAGCATCGCGGGCAAGCCAGCTCATACAGGCGACGCAATCCTGTAGGAGCGGGCTTGCCCGCGAATGAAGACGACTCGGTCTATCAGTGAGTACGCGCGACAGCAAACTCGCTCAACTCGACCAGCGCATCACGATATTCGCTGGCCGGCAGCACTTCCAGGCACTGGATGGCACGCTTCACATAGTCACGCGCAAGCTCCGCCGTGTACTTCAGAGCACCCGACTCCTCGACTGCCACGCGAATCTGCTCCAGGTCTTCCAGGCCACCCTTCTGGATCGCCTGGCGCACCAGCGCAGCCTGTTCGGCGGTGCCTTCGCGCATGGTGTAGATCAGCGGCAGGGTAGGCTTGCCTTCGGCCAGGTCGTCACCGACGTTCTTGCCCAGGGTCTGCGAGTCGCCCTTGTAGTCCAGCAGGTCGTCGACCAGCTGGAACGCCACGCCCAGGTGGTCACCGAAGGTACGCAGGGCCTCGCGCTGTTCGTCGGTTGCTTCGGCCAGCGCGGCGGCGCTGTGGGTCGAAGCCTCGAACAGCATCGCGGTCTTGCCGCGGATGACCTCCATGTAGACTTCCTCGGTGGTACTGGCATCGCGTACCCGCGACAGCTGCAGCACCTCACCTTCGGCAATCACGCGGGTGGCCTTGGACAGGATCTGCATGACCGGCATCGAGCCCAGTTCGACCATCATCTCGAACGAGCGCGAATAGAGGAAGTCGCCCACCAGCACGCTCGGCGCGTTGCCCCACAGGGCATTGGCGGTGGAGCGGCCACGGCGCATGCCGGACATGTCGACCACGTCGTCGTGCAGCAGGGTAGCGGTGTGCAGGAATTCGATGGTGGCAGCCAGCAGGCGCAGGTCGTCGCCTTCGCGGCCCAGGGCCTTGCCACACAGCAGCACCAGCAGGGGGCGCAGGCGCTTGCCACCGGCGGACGTGATATAGTCGCCGATCTTCGATACCAGCGGCACGCGCGAGGTCAGCTGCTTCTTGATGATCTCGTCGACGGCGCTGAAATCATCAGCCACCGCGCGGTAGAAGGATTGGGGTTGCATCGGCTGCTCCAGTGAGGTTGCGCGGCATGCTAGGTCGCGGGTCCCGGTGTGTCAAGGCGCGGTGCCAGCGCCCCGGGGGCGGCACTTGCAAGCAAAACCGCGGTTGCGTACAATCGCGCACCCTAACTTCCTGGGCAGCACCTGCCTTACGCAATTGCGCCGGGCCGTTCCAGCCCTGTGCAGCCATGCCAGCCAATACTCATCATATAAAGCGCTGGGTGAGCAGGATTATCGGAGAAATACCATGTCTTACGCAGTAATCGTTACCGGCGGCAAGCAGTACAAAGTCGCTGAAGGTGAATTCCTCAAGATCGAAAAACTGGAAGTCGCCACTGGCGAATCCGTGACCTTCGATCGCGTCCTGCTGGTCGCCAACGGTGAAGAAGTCACCATCGGTGCTCCAGTTGTTGCTGGCGCTAAAGTAGTGGCCGAAGTCGTTTCGCAAGGCCGCCACGACAAGGTTCGCATCATCAAGTTCCGTCGTCGTAAGCACCACATGAAGCGTATGGGCCACCGCCAGTGGTTCACCGAGATCAAAGTCACCGGTATCCAGGCTTAATCCCCTAGATCCCCTGAATTTATTTGGAGAATTGAACCATGGCTCACAAGAAGGCTGGTGGTAGTACTCGTAACGGTCGCGACTCAGAATCGAAACGCCTTGGCGTGAAGATGTATGGCGGCCAGGTTATCAAGCCAGGCAACATCATCGTCCGTCAGCGCGGCACCGAATTCCACGCTGGCTACGGTGTTGGCATGGGCAAGGATCACACCTTGTTCGCCAAGATCGAAGGCGTGATCAAGTTCGAGAAAAAAGGCGAGTTCATGCGCCGTTACGTGAGCATCGTCGCCGCTTAATCGCGACGTCGCTCCAGAAGCCCCGTCATGCGACGGGGCTTTTTCGTTTGTGGTGAGCCTCTTGCAAAGCTGTTTGTATGGGCTGCCGGCGTGGGTTTCTACGGTCGTACGGGGCCGCCGCGCTCATTTTTGCAAGAGCCTCAGGTTTTTCAGGTATTCAACTCGCCAGCAGGCGAGAGGCGGTTTTGAATGAAGTTTGTTGACGAAGTATCCATTCGGGTCAAGGCCGGTGACGGTGGCAACGGTTGCATGAGCTTCCGTCGCGAGAAATTCATCGAGAACGGTGGCCCCAACGGTGGTGACGGTGGCGACGGTGGTTCGGTGTACATGATCGCCGACGAAAACCTCAACACCCTGGTCGACTATCGCTACACCCGTCACCACGAGGCCCAGCGTGGCGCCAACGGCGGCAGCACCGACTGCACCGGCAAGAAGGGCGACGACCTGTACCTGCGTGTGCCGGTCGGCACTACCGTGATCGACGCCTCCACCCAGGAAGTGATCGGTGACCTGGTCACCCCGGGCCAGAAACTGATGGTCGCCCAGGGCGGCTGGCACGGTTTGGGCAACACCCGCTTCAAGTCCAGCACCAACCGTGCACCGCGCCAGACCACCCCGGGCAAGCCAGGTGACCAGCGTGACCTGAAGATGGAAATGAAGGTGCTGGCTGACGTCGGCCTGCTGGGCCTGCCGAATGCCGGCAAGAGCACTTTCATTCGCTCGGTTTCGGCCGCCAAGCCGAAGGTGGCCGACTACCCGTTCACCACCCTGGTGCCGAACCTGGGTGTGGTCAGCGTCGACCGCTGGAAGAGCTTCGTCATCGCCGACATTCCCGGCCTGATCGAAGGTGCTTCCGAAGGCGCCGGCCTGGGTATCCGCTTCCTCAAGCACCTGGCGCGTACCCGCGTACTGCTGCACCTGGTGGACATGGCGCCGCTGGACGGAAGCAGCCCAGCCGATGCCGCCGAAGTCATCGTCAACGAGCTGACCCGCTTCAGCCCGTCGCTGGCCGAGCGTGAGCGCTGGCTGGTGCTGAACAAGGCCGACATGGTCATGGATGACGAGCGCGACGAGCGGGTCAAGGAGGTGGTCGAGCGCCTGCAGTGGGAGGGCCCGGTCTACGTGATTTCGGCCATCTCCAAGCAGGGCACCGAAAAGCTCAGCCACGACCTGATGCGCTACCTCGAAGACCGCGCCGACCGCCTGGCCAACGACCCGGCCTACGCCGAAGAGCTGGCCGACCTCGACCAGCGCATCGAAGACGAAGCCCGTGCCCAGCTGCAGGCCCTGGACGATGCCCGTACCCTGCGCCGTACTGGTGTCAAGAGCGTGCACGACATCGGCGACGATGATGGTTGGGACGATGATTTCGAGGACGACGAAGACGGCCCGGAAATCATTTACGTGCGCGACTGACCGGTTGCAGTACACTAAACGCCGCTCTTTGGAGCGGCGTTTTTGTATCCACGGTATCTACAGATTCGACATAGGTTGGAAGAAGATGCGAAGCAAGGTGACGGGCGCCAAGCGCTGGGTCGTGAAGATTGGCAGTGCTCTGCTGACCGCCGATGGCAAAGGCCTCGATCGCGGTGCCATGGCCGTTTGGGTCGAGCAGATGGTCGCGCTGCGTGAGGCAGGCGTGGAGTTGGTACTGGTCTCCTCCGGGGCCGTGGCTGCCGGCATGAGCCAGCTGGGCTGGACGTCGCGACCGAGTGCGATGAACGAGCTGCAGGCGGCTGCCTCGATCGGCCAGATGCGCCTGGTGCAGGCCTGGGAGTCGAGCTTCGGCGAGCACGGCAAGCACACCGCGCAAATCCTGCTGACCCATGACGACCTGTCCGACCGCAAGCGCTACCTGAACGCCCGCAGCACCCTGCGCACGCTGGTCGACCTGGGCGTGGTGCCGGTGATCAACGAAAACGATACCGTGGTCACCGATGAGATCCGCTTCGGCGACAACGACACCCTGGCGGCGCTGGTGGCCAACCTGGTCGAGGCTGACCTGCTGGTGATTCTCACCGACCGCGATGGCATGTTCGACGCCGACCCGCGCAACAATCCCGAAGCCCAGCTGATCTACGAGGCTCGCGCCGACGACCCGGCACTGGATGCCGTGGCCGGCGGTACCGGTGGCGCGCTGGGTCGTGGCGGCATGCAGACCAAGCTGCGCGCCGCGCGCCTGGCTGCCCGTTCCGGTGCCCACACCATCATCATCGGTGGCCGCATCGAGCGCGTGCTGGATCGCCTCAAGGCTGGCGAACGCCTGGGTACCTTGCTGTCGCCCGAGCGCGGCATGCTTGCCGCGCGCAAGCAGTGGCTGGCCGGCCACCTGCAGACCCGTGGCACCCTGGTGCTGGATGCCGGTGCCGTGCAGGCGCTGCGCCAGGCCAACAAGAGCCTGCTGCCGGTTGGCGTGAAGACCGTGCAGGGCAGCTTCCGTCGTGGCGAGATGGTGGTGTGCGTCGGCCCGGACGGCCTGGAAGTAGCCCGTGGGCTGGCCAACTACAGCGCCCTTGAGGCGCAGAAGATCATCGGCCAGCCCTCCGATGCCATCGAAAGCCTGCTGGGCTACAGCGCAGAACCGGAGTTGGTGCACCGCGACAACCTGGTGCTGGTATGAGCGTGCTGAAACGGGTAATCGGCGTGGCGGCATTGGTGCTGCCAATGCTGGCCGGGGCCGAGGAAATCGGCCAGGTGTCCACCGTGTTCAAGTTCCTCGGGCCGAATGACCGCATTGTGGTCGAGGCGTTCGACGACCCCAAGGTCGAGGGTGTGACCTGCTACCTGTCGCGGGCCAAGACTGGCGGCGTGAAGGGTGGGTTGGGGTTGGCGGAGGACCGGGCGGAGGCATCGATTGCCTGTCGTCAGGTCGGGCCGATCAGCTTCAAGGGTGAGCTGAAGGATGGCGAGGAAGTGTTCAAGGAGCGCACCTCGCTGGTGTTCAAGACCATGCAGGTGGTGCGCTTCCTCGACAAGAAGCGCAATACGCTGGTGTACCTGGTGTACAGCGACCGCATGATCGAAGGCAGCCCGCAGAATGCGGTGACCGCGATTCCGATTCTGCCTTGGGCTCATTGATAGCCTGACAGATCGCCGGGAGGCCTTTGGCCTCCATCGCGACACAAGGCCGCTCCTACAGGGGGACGCGAATCCCTGTAGGAGCGGCCTTGTGTCGCGATAGGGCCGCAAAGCGGCCCCACTACTCCGATATCAGGCCAATTCCTCGGCCTGATGATCCTCACGCACAACCGCCTTCACCTCATCGCGACGGCTGATGAACTTCCAGTCCGCCTCGTCGATGTAGATGCCATTCGGCCCACTGCCACCTTCCAGGTCGATCGCCACGCGCGCCGACACCTGCGGCTTCACGCTCGCCAGGATCGGCACGAAGCCGAGCTGCAGGCTGGTCTCCAGCAGTGCAGCCTGGTTGCGTTCGTCGATGTCCGCCGCTTCGTCCAGGTAGTACGGCAGGCGGATACGCCCGGCCAGGTCGCGGTCCATCAGGTGCAGCAACAGGTACATGTTGGTCAGCGCCTTGATGGTCATGGTGGTGCCGTTGGATGCCGCGCCGTCGATGTCGGCATGGATCACCGGCTGGCCGTTGACCTTGGTGATCTCGAACGCCAGCTCGAACAGGTCCTTCAGGCCCAGCTGGTTGTGGTTGGCCGCCACCAGCCGTGCCAGGTATTCCTTGGCCTCTTCGTTCTTGTTGTCCTGCTCGGCGCTCTGGGTCAGGTCGAATACCGACAGGGTTTCGCCTTCTTCGTACTGACCGGCGCTGTGAATGATCTGGTCGATGTGCTTGAGCGCTTCCTTGTTCGGCGCCAGCACCACACGGAAGCTCTCCAGGTTGGATACCTGGCGCCTGTTGATCTCGCGGTTGAACAGCGCCAACTGGTGCTCGAGGCTGTCGTAGTCGCTGCGGATGTTGCGCAGGGTCCGGGCGATGTCGGTGACCGCTGCGCGGCGGGCCTTGGCCAAGGTCAGGGCTTCGTCGGTGCGGTGCGCGTAGGCATTCACCAGCAGCTGCAGGCGGCGTTCCATGTCGTCTTCACTGTCGAACTTTGCCACGCCTTTCAGGCGCACCTGGGCGTACAGCGCCTCGATCTGGTTGTCGACCCGTTGCAGGCTCTGCCAGCTGTCCTGGTAGTCGTTGAGCAGTGGCAGCAGGTTGTCCATCGAGTCGTCGATGGCTTCCATGTACGGCGTGCCGTAGGGCAGGTCGGCCGGCAGCAGCTGGCGACGGCGCAGGGCGTCTTCCAGGGTGCGCTGCTTGGCCTCGAGGTCGCCGATCTGCCGGCCGACCAGCTGCAGCTTGGCCGACAGCTGCTGGACACGTTCAGTGAAGGCGTCGCTGGAGCGTTTGAGTTCGTCCTGGGCGGCTTCGAGCTGTGACAGCTGCTCCAGCTTCTCGGGCTCTTCGGCGGCCAGGGTTTCGCTGCGGCGGAAGTCTTCCAGCGCTTTCTGCGCGTCCAGTACTTCCTGGTAAAGGGCTTCGGTCTGCGCCTTGGAGGCGGAGCGGTCGGCGGCCACGGCTTGCTGGGTCTTGAGCTGCTTCAGCTCTTTTTCCAGGCGCTCTTTCTGGTCACGCAGGGCGGCACGGTCGGCCAGGGCCTGCAGTGCCGGTGGGTCGATGTGCGACAGGTCGATGGACAGGCCCGGGGCTTCGAAGCGTTCGCCCTTGAAGCCGTCGAGCACCGCTTCCAGCGATTTTACCCACAGGTCGCTGTCGTCCAGTTCGATACCGCGGTCGCCCAGCGGCAGGCTGAACAGCGCGCCATTGAACAGGCGCATCAGGCGGTCGACGTCCTGCTGCGAGAACTCTTCGCGCAGGCGGGCGTAGCTGTTGTTGTCGGCGTGGTCGAGCTGCTGCTTGACCTGCTTCAGGCGCTTTTCCAGGTCGCGGACGCGTTCGTCCAGGTCTTCGGCGCTGAACTGCCGCGACTGGGCCAGGGCGCCGGCCAGTTCGTCGTGGGCGTCCTTGGCCGCCAGCAGTTGCTGCTCCAGCACCTTGACGTCATCGACCAGGGCGAAGCGATGCTTGAGCACCGACAGCTCGCCCAGCCAGCGCTGGATACCGGTGATTTCACGCTCCAGGCGCATCAGTTCCTGAGTACCGCCGCGCTGGTCGTTCTGCAGGCGGTCCTGCTCGCCACGGTAGTGCTCGGCCTGGATCACCAGCTCTTCCTTGCGCGCCATGGCGTATTCCTGCCAGGTGCCCAGCAGGGTGTCGAGCACTGGTGAAATGCGGTGCAGCTTGCCGCGCAGGATGTCGCGCTGGGCCACGCCACCGGCCAGGGCCTCGACCAGCGGGCCGGCGGCGACCAGGGCGTTGTAGTCCTGTTCCATGCGGCGCACGTCGCGGAAGGCTTCCTCGCACGCGGCGATATAGTCGACGCTACCAGAGCGCAGGCTGTGCTCGAAGGCGTCGAGGAACAGCTGCTTGAGCTTGGCGGCGGTGATTTCGCGCATGTGCAGCAGGTTGATAAACAGCGCGCGGAAGGTTTTCAGGCTTTGCTCGCTGGTCGAGCGCAGCGGGATCATGGTCAGGTCCAGCGGCACCGAGGTGTGGCCACCGACCAGCAGACGACGCAGTTCGTCAGGCTTCAGCTCGTAGGCCTTGATCCCCAGGCGCTCGAGGTTGGTGAACAGCTCTTTCTGGCGCAGGCAGGTGTCGTTCTTCTGGTAGTGGGCCAGGTCCAGTTCGCCCTTGTAGGCAAAGAACTGGTGGCCGAAACCGCCGCCCGGGCCGCGGCCGACGACGCCGATGACGTGCGGGCCGTGGGGCAGGCTCAGTTCGCAGAGAATGTACGAGGTATCGCTGGCGAAGTAGAAGCGGCGCGACTGCTCGAGGCTGTACTTGCCGAAGCTCATGTCCGACATGCGCGCTAGGATCGGGAACTGCAGGGCGTTGATCGACGCCGATTTACCCAGGTTGTTGGCACCGTATACCGACAGTGGGTGCTCCAACGGGAACAGGCCAAGGCTGTAGCCGGCGGTGTTGAGCAGTGCGAAGCGGCGGATGCCGTAGCGTTCCTGGCTCATGCGTCAATCTCCTGTTGCTCTTCGCGGATGGCCCGGGCCAGGGCTTCCTCTTCGCTTTCCTCGCCCTCGAAGGGGCTGAGGTCGAGCGGGTCGTCGGTGCGGTTGAGTTCTTCGGGGCTTTCTTCCTCGACCAGTACCGGGGTCGGCAGC
This sequence comes from Pseudomonas sp. PVC-5-1, assembly GCF_057444345.1. Classification (NCBI taxonomy): domain Bacteria; kingdom Pseudomonadati; phylum Pseudomonadota; class Gammaproteobacteria; order Pseudomonadales; family Pseudomonadaceae; genus Pseudomonas; species Pseudomonas sp. PVC-5-1. The sequence continues at coordinate 770,413 of NZ_CM172024.1, forward strand.
GGCAGGTCGCTGTGCAGGGTGGCGGCCAGGTCGCGGTCCTGCTGCACGGCCAGGCACACGTCGAGGAAGCGATGCATCGGCGGCAGGAAGCGGTAGATGCCGCCTTCCTCGAAGGCGAAGCCGAGCTGGGTCATGCGGCGCAGGATTTTTTCTTCCAGCTCGTCCACGGTCTGCACTTCGGCCTGCAGGAAAAGGTCGCGGTACTTGTCCAGCAGCGAGGGCAGTTCGTCACGGCCAATGCTGCCGCCATCGAGCACGGCCATCGGGTCGCGGCCCTGGTCGGCCAGGTGTTCGACCAGGATGAAGGTGAACAGCGACAGGCGCTGCGCGGTCTTGTTGACCTGCGCGGCGGTCATGTCCGGCACGAAGTAGTAGAAGCCACGGGTGTCGCACACCAGTTCGAAGCCCAGGGCCTTGAACAGGGTGCGGTACTGGTCCTGGAAGTTCGACAGCTGGGCGTACAGCTCGGGGTCGCGGCGGCTGACGTGGAAGCCTTTGAACAGCTCGCGGAAGATCGGCGCGAGCTGGGACAGTTCGGAAAGATCAAGATGCATGGGCTGGGCTCGCGTTGGATTCGGTAGGCGCGCTGGCGGCGTCTTCGCGGCTGGAGGTCAGGGCGAACGAGCGCAGGCTGACCAGGTGTTCCTGGGTGATGTACTCGCGGCGGTCGAGGCGTTCGCGCTTGAAGCGCTTTTCCCGCGACAGGCGCGAGAACCAGTACAGCAGCTCGTCGGTGGCGCCTTCGGGTTCCTGCTCCAGCAGCCAGACCATCAGGTCGGGCAGCGGCAGGGCCTGTTCGCAGCGTTCGGTCATTTCCTTGACCGTGCGCGGTGCGCGGGGCAGGGCGCCGGACTGGGTCTTGTGGGCCTTGGGGAAGCGCGCCGGCTTGGGCTCGAAGCGGGCCAGTGCGTAGACATAGGCCTCGACCTGGCTGGCGCTGCCGAGGAAGGTGCTTTGCGGGCGGGTGAACATCGGCATGGCCGCTTGCGGTACGGCGTCGATGCCCTTGCGCCGGATCACCGACAGGGCCAGTGCGGCTCCACGGGTCACGGCGTTGTGCCGGCGGGCTTCTTCACGCAGCGGCAACAGCAATTCGCGGGCGTGGCGCAGGGTCAGCTGGGCGCTGGTCTGCATTTCCAGGATGCGCGCGTGGGTGCGCAGCAGCATGTCGTCGTCGACCAGGTGGCCCAGGCGCGCCTGTTCGCCCAGCAGCTTCAGCAGCACGGTCTCGACCTTGCGCACGCCCTGTTCGAAGGCGCCGTCGGCGTTGACCAGCTGGATCATCGGCTCGACGTACTCGTCCCAGGTCGCCAGTACTTCGGCATAGCGCTGGCGCAGCGGGATCTGGCGGTTGCTGGTCTTGGCCCGCTCGGCCACGGCCACCAGTGCCTGTTCGTCGTTGTCGAGCTTCTTCAGTACATCGCGCACCCGCATGTCGAGCAGGCGCAGCTGGCGCGCCAGGTCGTCGCTGTCGCGGTTGTCGAAGGCGTCCTGGATATGCCCGGCCAGGCGCTCCAGGTGGCGCAGGTAGGCTTCGATCTCCAGGCACAGGCCCAGCCGGTGTTCGCGGCGCAGGTAGGCGAGGAAGTCGTGGATCTGCGCGTTGAGCTCGAAACGGTTCGGGCTCTTGGCCACCGGGACCAGGATATCCAGGCGGATCCACACGTCGAGCAGCTGGGTGATGTCCTGCGGGGTGCTCTCGACCTGCTGGCGGGCCACATGCTGACGCAATTCGACCAGGCTCAGGGTGCCCTGGTCGAAACGCTCGCACAGCGGCTCGATCAGGGCCCAGTGTTCGGCTAGGGCGCGCAGGACGCGCTTGGGTTCGATCATTGGCTTCGACTCGTTGCCAAGAAAAAGGGGGCGATTGTACTGCATCCGGGGGGGAGGTTTTCACCCCTTGGTCTGTAATGGGGGATCACCCTTGCTTTGATGAGGGTTTCACTGGCCCTTTCGCGGGCACGCCCGCTCCCACAGGTACTGCGCAAGGCCCTGTGGGAGCGGGCGTGCCCGCGAAAGGGCCGGTACAGGCAATAAAAATCCGCCGACCAGTTGCGGCACTCGAATGCCAACGGCGTTAGAATGGCCCTTTGTCTTCACCCCTCGGAACCCCGCCCCTTGCTCACCGAACCCCGTCGCCGCGCCTACCTTTCCGCCATGCAAGTGGTGCACTGGCTGCCGCGCGCCGAACTGCCGTTCGCCGCACCGTCGCGGCCCGAGCTGCTGCTGCCGGTGGCGCCGGTCGAGGACCTCGACTTCGACGTCAGGCCGGCACCGGCTGCCAACGAGGCGCCAGTCACCCCACAGGCCCGCTCCGGCGAGCGGCCGAAAATCGAGATTCCGCGCCCGGGCAGTGCGCCCAAGCCGGCCGCCAAGCCCGCCGAGGCCGAGGAGCAGGTCGCGCCACCGCGCCCGGCCCCGGTGCCTCCCCCGCGCTTCTCGCTGCAGCTGCTGCGAGCCGGCCGCTGCCTGCTGCTGGTGGAGTTGGCCACCGGCCAGCCGTTCCAGAGCCGCGACCCGTCGTACCTGCTGCTCAAGGACATGCTGCGCGCCGCCGGCCTGCCCGACGCACCGCAGATCATCGGCGAGCCGGTGCGCTGGCCGCTGCTGGTGCGCGGCAACATGGACCAGGGCCCGGAGGCGGCGCGCGATTTTGTCCAGGGCTTTGTCCAGGCGCGCCTGGAGGACGCCCCGTGCACCTGCCTGTGGCTGGTCGGCCTGCCGGCGCTGCGCTTTGCCGCCAATGTCGACGGCGAAGCCTATTACCAAACCCTGAAGCTCGAGGGCCTGGGCGAAGCCTGGGCCTTACCGGGCCTTGAACTGTTGATGGACGAGCCGCAGCGCAAGGCGGACGTCTGGAAAGCCATGCGCCAGCTGATGGCGCGCTGGAAGAGCGTTGAATGAGTGACTCGATCAGCTTCCGCCGGATGACCGAGGCGGATCTGGATGCCGTACTTAAGATCGAATATGCCGCGTTCAGTCATCCCTGGACTCGAGGGATCTTTCAGGATGCGCTCAAATCGTATGAAGTCTGGCTGATGTTCGACGGCCAGCAGCAGGTGGGCCATGGCGTGATCAACGTGATCATCGACGAGGCCCACCTGCTCAACATCACCGTCAAGCCGGAAAACCAGGGCCGCGGCCTGGGCCTGCGCCTGCTCGAGCACCTAATGGCCCGGGCCTACCAGCTCAATGGCCGCGAGTGCTTCCTGGAAGTGCGTGCCAGCAACCAGTCGGCCTATCGTTTGTACGAACGCTATGGTTTCAACGAAATCGGCCGCCGCCGCGACTATTACCCGGTTGCCGGCGGCCGTGAAGACGCCTTGGTGATGGCCTGCACCCTGCTCGAAGATTGAGCAGGGCGGGCTTCAATCACAGGTCCTGTGGCTGAGCCTCCATCGGCTTGGCCAGGTCGCGCAGGCTTCTGGTCACGCTGCCGGTATTGCATTTTGCCGCCGCCTGCTCCGGCGTGTACTTGCGAATGGTGCGGAAGAACAGCTCGCAGGTCTGTTTCTTCTGTGTAACCTGCCACTTGGTCGAGCAGGCATCCAGCGTCAGCTTGGCATCGGCCCGTTGATTGCGCCCCATCCCTGCCTGCCAGCAGGCTGCCGTCAGGTCCTGCCCCATCATTTTCAAGCCGGCAGCATCAGCTGCATCCTGGTTGCCGCCGTGGCTGTCCTTGTCTGCCGCATACCAGATGGCACTAGGGTGGTTGGCACCCAGTACCGGTACCTTGGCACCTGCCTGCGGGCTGATGCTGACCAGGCCCAGCACATTCACCTGCGGCCCGTACTGCTGCTGGATCCAGCTGCGTACCGGCGCGCCGAATGCCACCATCGGCAGAGGCCTGGCGGGGTTTTGCAGGGTCATCTCGCTGACCATGCGCACCTGGTAGTCCTTGAAGTAGCTGTAGGTTTCCTTCAGCGTTTCACCCGCGCTGGCGGGTGCGGCGATGGGAGCGATATCGATGATGGTCTGGTAGGCCGGGGTCTGGCTGGCGTCGATGCCGTTGAATGTCAACAGCTCGGCCCAGCGGTCGGTGGTGTTGGAGCGCAGGTAGTCCTGGGCCTGGGTCAGCGAGTAGTCCGGCGGGAAGTGCAGCAGTTCGATGCTGCGGCGGTTCTGCAGGGCCATGCCCAGCGGCAGGAACAGATACCAGTCGTAGGACCATTTGCCGTCCTCGTTCAGCCGGGTGGCCGCCTGATAGGCCAGTTCACCGCTGTCGAGCAGCTTGCGCAGGGGTTTTGCATAGTTGGCGGGTACGCCACTGATGGTTGCGTGCAGGCGATCGTTGTCGCGGCTTACATGCACCTGGGCCGCGGCATGGCCGTCGCGGCGTACGCTCTGCGTCAGATAGTGTTCTACGGTTTGCTCCAGGGTCCAGTCGCGATAACAGATCACGTGGCAGTTGTTGGGGAAGGCGAAAAGGCGGGTGACGCGCTGGGCGTCGCCCAGGTCGATTCGCGCATCGGCGGCTGCAAGGCCGCTGAAGGCCAGGGCGGCAAGGCTCGGTAATGCCATCTTGTGCATGCTTAACTCCTTGTTGGGCGCAACCGTATTCGGCAGCGTGGCACATACTGTGGCAAGGGGAGCAGGGATGAAAAGGGCTGGATGGCTGCCGCTGGTGCTGGGCATGTTGGGTGCAGGAGCGCAGGCCGATGAGCGTGATATCTGGTTGTTCGCGCAATGGGCCGGGGACCATCAGACACGGCCATTTCGCGAGATGCTTGTGGATGCCCGTCTTTATGGCGTGGTGCCGATCCATCAGCTGCTGCGTTCGGCTTCGGACTGGAAGCTGTGCCACGCGTCCCCCTTCGCCGTGCCGCCCGCCAGCAACTGGCCGGCAGTGCGCTCGACGCTCTCGCTGATAAAGACGCTTCATGACCAGGGCATCCTGCGTCAGTTCGAGGTGGTTTCAGCCTATCGAGCCCCGCGCCTGAATGCCTGCGCCGGCGGGGCGGCCAACAGCGCCCATGCCCGGGCGTTCGCTGTCGATATCCTGCTGCCCGACTGGGCGGACCCCAACCCGCTGTGCCGGTTCTGGCAGCAATACGGCCAGGCCTGGAACATGGGCCTGGGGCGCTACCCCTCCGGGCGTATTCATGTGGATACCGCGGGTTACCGTACCTGGGGTGGTGACGGCCGTGCGGGTTCGTCGTTCTGTATCAAGCCCAGATGAGCCAGGCAGCTCCGGCATTCGACCATCACCCACGTGGCGAAGCGCTGGCGCTTGCCGTCGTCTTCCAGCGGCAGGGGGCTGAGCAGGTGGTAGGCCGAGCCGTCACGCACGAAGCCGAACGGTGCCTGCAACTGCCCATTGTCGAGTTCGTCGCGCACCATGAGGGCTGAGGCCATGGCCAGGCCCAAGCCGGCGCTGGCGGCCTGAATCGACAGGTAAAAGTGCTGGTAGTCGCTGCGCTCGGTGTGCCGGACCTGTTGGCCGCTCAGGCGCAGCCAGTTGGGCCAGGCGCCGGGGCGGGTGGCGCTGTGCAGCAAGCGCTGGCCTTCGAGTTGGAGGGGGGCGGTGGGGTGGCAGACCGGGCCGATCCATTCGTCGCAGATCTTCTGGTTGTACAGCTGTTTGTCCCAGTGGAAGTCATCGCGGCGAATTGCCAGGTCGACACCACTACGTGCGAAGTCCAATGGCCCGCCAGCGGCCACCAGGTGCAACTGCAGGTCGGGATGGGCGGCGTGGAAGCGGGGCAGGCGCGGGATCAGCCAGCGCATGGCGATGGTCGGCTCGCACGACAGCACCAGTACGTTGTCGCGGGCCTGTTGTTGCAAACGCTGCACGGCACCTTCGAGCTGCTCGAAGATCGCCTGGGTAGTGCCCTGCAAGGCACGGCCGGCAGAGGTGAGGAAAATGGCCCGGTTGCGGCGCTCGAACAACTCCACACCAAGGCTTTCTTCAAGCAGACGCACCTGGCGGCTGACTGCGCCATGGGTGACATGCAGGTGCTCGGCGGCGCGCACGAAGCTCTCGGTCTGGGCGGCTATGTCGAAGTAGCGGAAGGCGTTGAGTGGCGGCAGTTTCATGGCATTTGTGTTGCCAGTACCGGCCTCTTCGCGGGCTTGCCCGCTCCCACAGGGTTTCACACCGACTGAGAGTTGTGGGTTACCTGTGGGAGCGGGCGAGCCCGCGAAGAGGCCGGCACCGACACTAGACCTCTGTGAAGAAAACTATCAGATTTGCCTCACTATAAATCGATTTTTCCTGGGCTATAAGCTCTCGATAATTACATGGTCTGTGCATTTCCATCGTCTATCGAGAGCCTCCAGCATGACCGAACTCATTGCCGTCGCCCTGTTCACCCTGCTCGCCGTCATCAGCCCCGGTGCCGACTTCGCCATGGTCACCCGCAGCAGTTATGCACAGGGCCGTAAGGCCGGGCTGGCTGCCGCCGTGGGCATTGCCCTGGGAGTGCAGGTGCACGTCCTGTACACGGTGCTGGGCATCGCGGTGATCATCAGCCAGAGCCCGACCCTGTTCCTGGGCATGAAAGTGCTGGGTGCGGGTTACCTGGTCTACCTGGGTTTCCAGTCGCTGACCAACACCCGGCGTATCAGCCTTGACGGTGTTGCCGCATCAGCCACCAGCGTAACGCAGGCCCTGCGCACGGGCTTTCTGACCAACGCCCTCAACCCCAAGACCATGCTGTTCGTGATCAGTGCGTTCACCCAGGTGGTGCAGCCTGGCAGCTCGCTGGCGCTGGATTTTGCCTACGGCGCTTTCATGTCCGTTGCCCACTGGCTGTGGTTCAGCCTGGTGGCGGTGTTCTTCTCCAGCGCGGCATTGCGCAAGGCGATGATCGAGCGGCAAAGGCTGGTGGACCGGGTAATCGGCCTGGCGCTGATCGGGTTGGGCCTGGCTGTGGCGGTGACCGGCATGCGTTGAGGTAGCGATTGCATGCCCTGTGGGGGGAGGGGCAGGCCTGTTGTATTTTCCGCAGGCAAAGAAAAAGGGCTTACCTTGCGGTAAGCCCTTCGTCTTGTTTGGTGGCTACACAGGGACTTGAACCCCGGACCCCAGCATTATGAATGCTATGCTCTAACCAACTGAGCTATGTAGCCGATGGCGCGCATTATTCTCTTGAACGGCCCCCCTGTCAACACTCATTTCAAAAAAAATTTGCACGCTTTCAAAAACTTAGCGGCCCGGCCCGGGTTCTGCCTTGCCCAACGGCATGTCGCCGGCTTTCAACTGCCCGCTGCGCCAGCCATCGGCGGCTTTGAGGTCGGCTTTCCGTACCGGGCCGATATGCGCGCCATCGAAGGTTACCCGCTCACCCATCGATACCATGCGCTGTTCGCTGCCTTGGATAACCATGGCCTTGCCACTGAGCACCACCAGTTCGTCATGGCCTGCATGGCGGGCGACCTGCAGGCGGGTACCGAACACCTGGATGCGCGCGTCGCCCACTGCTATCTCCATGGCCCTGCCGTCGAGCATCACTTCCAGGTATACCCGGCCCTGCACCAGGTGCAGTTGGCGCGTGCGGCCACGCAGGTCGGCGTTCATCGCACTGGCGCTGCCCAGGTGCAGGGTGGTGCCATCGGCCAGGCGGATGCTGCGGCGCTCACCTGCATCGGTATGCAATTCGCTGCCCAGGCGCTGTATCACCGGCCAGTACAGGTAGGCGGTAGCGGCCAGCCCCAGGAGGAACAATAGCGCCAGCCATTTGCCCAGATGGCTGCGGTGCGCGTTGATCTGCCGTGGACGGACGCGAACGGGCATTGGGCTCATGGGGTGGGTGTGCTCGCGATTAGGGCCGTTTCGCCCAACGATGACGGGTATTTTGGCCAAGGATGCTAATTATATTGAGAACCATTTTCAAGTGTGTTGCGGACAAAGGAAATAAAAGGTAGCTATGTATCTATTTGTTTTCCGATAATCGGATCCCAAACTACGGACGGAGATTCAGGCACATGGCTATCAGTAGCGCCTCCACGGCGCCCACCAGTGCGGCGGCGAGCCAAGCCACGCCGCTGGTGATGCGCATAATCGGTTTCTGCGCCCTGGCGCATCTGATCAATGACCTGATCCAGTCTGTGCTGCCGGCGATCTACCCGATGCTCAAGGCCAACTACGACCTGAGTTTCGCCCAGATCGGCATGATCACCCTGACGTTCCAGATCACCGCCTCGCTGCTGCAGCCTTGGGTCGGCTTCTTTACCGATCGCCGACCGGCACCGAACCTGCTGCCACTGGGCACCCTGTGTACCCTGGTGGGTATCGTGATGCTGGCCTTCGTCGGCAGCTTCCCGATGATTCTGCTGGCCTCGGCCCTGGTGGGTATCGGCTCGTCGACCTTCCACCCGGAAACCTCGCGTATTGCGCGCCTGGCATCGGGCGGGCGCTTCGGCCTGGCCCAGTCGACCTTCCAGGTCGGTGGCAACACCGGGTCGGCTTTGGGGCCGCTGCTGGCGGCAGCCATTGTCATTCCGTTCGGCCAGAGCAACGTGGCCTGGTTCGGCCTGGCTGCGCTGTTCTTTCTCGGCGTCACCCTGATGTTGCGTGGCTGGTACAAGGAGCACCTCAACCAGGCCAAGGCGCGCAAGGCTGTGCAGGCGACCCACGGCATTTCCCGCGGGCGGGTGGTGGCGGCGCTGATCGTGCTGGGCCTGCTGGTGTTCTCCAAGTACTTCTACATGGCCAGCTTTACCAGCTATTTCACCTTCTACCTGATCGAGAAGTTCGATGTGTCGGTGGCCAGCTCGCAGCTGCACCTGTTCCTGTTCCTCGGTGCGGTGGCGGCGGGTACCTTCTTTGGCGGGCCGATCGGTGACCGCATCGGGCGCAAGGCCGTGATCTGGTTCTCGATCCTCGGCGTGGCGCCGTTCACCCTGGTGTTGCCGTATGCCGATCTGTTCTGGACCACCGTGTTGAGCGTGGTGATCGGCTTTATCCTGGCTTCGGCGTTTTCCGCGATCGTGGTGTATGCGCAGGAGCTGGTACCGGGCAGTGTGGGCATGATTGCCGGGATCTTCTTCGGGCTGATGTTCGGCTTTGGTGGCATCGGTGCGGCCTTGCTGGGGTATGTGGCGGACTTGCGTGGCATCGAGTACGTGTACGAGGTGTGTTCGTTCCTGCCTTTGTTCGGGTTGCTGGCGGTGTTCTTGCCAAGTACCGGCAAGCGCTGAAAGATGCACAGAACCTGTAGGAGCAGCCTTGTGCTGCGAAGAGGCCATTACTGCCGAAGACCATTTGTTGTCTTGCCGGCCTCTTCGCAGCACAAGGCTGCTCCTACAAGGGCCCGCGCAGGTCTGGAGAGCATGCAAGGCGGTTGCTCTCCGAAATTTGACGACTTGACCACCCTTGGCCTAGAGTCCGCCCTTTCTTCAACCACCTGCGTAGTAGTCAAAGCAATGTGCCGTACCCAGTCCCTGCCAAACGCCCGCCAGCCTGCCTTCCAGGCCCTGCGTCGTGCGTGGCCGAGCGACACGGTGCTCAAGCGTCGCCGCAGCGTGCTTTTTGCCTTCACCTTCTCGCCACACCTCGCCTGAACTGATCTGCGCTTTCGCGTCGCTCGCCGCCCTGGCGTGCGCGCCTGTGTCTGCACGTCTTTTCGGTTTGCAAGGAGTGGTACATGAACATGCGTTTGCTGGCGGGCCTGTTGTTCGCCGTTTCGGTCGTGGGTTTCAGTTTGGGGGCCAGCCTGCCGCTGGTGTCGTTGCGCCTGCATGAAGCCGGTGCGAGCACCCTGGAAATCGGCATCATCTCGGCCATCCCCGCTGCGGGCATGATGCTCTCGGCGTTCCTGGTCGACGCCTGCTGTCGCCACCTGACCCGGCGCACCATCTACCTGCTGTGCTTCAGCCTGTGCACGCTCAGCATTGCCTTGCTCGAGTCGGCGTTCGGCTCGCTGTGGCAGCTGGCGCTGTTGCGCCTGGGCCTGGGGCTGGGCATGGGTATCGCCATCATCCTCGGCGAGTCGTGGGTCAACGAACTGTGCCCGGAGCACAACCGCGGCAAGATCATGGCCCTGTACGCCACCAGCTTCACCGGTTTCCAGGTGCTCGGCCCGGCAATGCTGGCGGTGCTGGGCGCCGACAGCCCGTGGATCACCGGTGTGGTCACCGCCTGCTATGGCCTGGCGCTGCTGTGCATCGTGCTGACCGTACCCAACGACCATGTGGAACATGAAGAAGGTGAAAAGAGCTTCGGCCTGGCCGGTTTCTTCCGTGTGGCGCCGGCGTTATGCGTGGCGGTGCTGTTCTTCTCGTTCTTCGATGCCGTGGTGCTGTCGCTGCTGCCGGTGTATGCCACCAGCCATGGCTTTGCCGTGGGCGTGGCGGCGCTGATGGTGACCGTCGTGTTTGCCGGTGACATGTTGTTCCAGTTGCCGCTTGGCTGGTTGGCCGACCGGGTGGAGCGCACCGGGCTGCACCTGGTATGCGGGCTGCTGGCGATGGCGATCGGTATCGGCCTGCCCTGGCTGCTGAACCTGACCTGGTTGCTATGGCCGCTGCTGGTGCTGCTGGGCGCCGTGGCAGGCGGCATCTATACCCTGGCGCTGGTACTGATCGGGCAGCGCTTCAAGGGGCAGGACCTGGTTACCGCCAATGCCAGCGTGGGTTTGCTGTGGGGGGGGGGTAGCCTGGTCGGGCCGCTGGTCAGCGGTGCGGCGATGGATGTGGCGCCGCATGGTCTGCCTATCGCGCTGGCTCTGATGGCCGGGTTGTTCGTGTGCTTTGCCCGGCAGTCGTACCGGCGCACGGTGCGGTTGCGGGGCGATGGTGCCGAGCAATACCCTGCCAGGAATTAGCCGCGCAAGAATCGGCGTTTGTCCGATGAACGGCTGCGTTAAGCTGGGCCTGCAATCGACCCGTTGGAGGTGCCATGATCCTGTCCGACCTATCGCCTGAAGCCTACCGTGAGGCCACTGAATACCTTGCGGCGCTCGACCCGGACTGGTCGCGGCATATCGAGGCGACCGGGCCTTGCCTGCACCAGGCCACGCCGGGGCGTGAACCTTACGAAGTGCTGGTGCGAGCGATTGCCTACCAGCAACTGCATGCCCGTGCTGCCGAGGCAATTCTGGGGCGGCTTTTGGCGCTGTTTCCGGAGGCTGCGTTCCCAGGGCCGGAGCAGTTGTTGGCGGTTACACCGGAAACCATGCGCGCCTGTGGTTTTTCCGCGAGCAAGATGGCGACGATCCAGGGTATTGCCCAAGGCCGGCTGGATGGCCTGGTGCCGAGCCGGGAAGAGGCACTGGCCATGGCTGACGAGGCGTTGATCGAACGGCTGGTGGCATTGCGCGGGGTAGGGCGGTGGACGGTGGAGATGTTGCTGATCTACAGCCTGGCGCGTTCGGACGTACTGCCGGTCGACGATTTTGGCGTGCGCGAGGGGTATCGGCGGCTGAAGGGGCTGGACAAGGCGCCGACGCCGGCGCAAATGCGTTCGCTGGGTGGCGGCTGGCGCCCATACCGCACCGTGGCGGCCTGGTACCTGTGGCGGGCCTGAGGTTTTGCACTGCCTGTGCCGGCCCTTTCGCGGGCAAGCCCGCTCCCACAAGGATTCCACAGCCTTGAAAGGCTATGCAGTACCTGTGGGAGCGGGCATGCCCGCGAAGAGGCCGGCACAGGCAACAACCTATCTGGACATTTACCAATGAACCCCTACACCACCCCCGACCAACGCTGGCAAGCCGTAGAATCCCGCGAAACCGCCGCCACCGGTCACTTCGTCTACGCCGTGCGCACCACCGGCATCTACTGCCACCCCGGCTGCAAATCGCGTCTTGCCAAGCGAACCAACGTCGAGTTCTACGACACCCCAGCTGCCGCCGAAACCGCCGGCTACCGCGCCTGCAAACGTTGCACCGCCACCACCAGCGCCACCCGCCACAGCCAGCTGGTCACCCGCGCCTGCCGCCTGATCGAAGCCATCGACCCGGCACCCAGCCTCGACCAACTCAGCGCCCAACTGGCCGTCAGCCCTTTTCACCTGCATCGCCTGTTCAAGGCCGAAACCGGTCTGACCCCCAAGGCCTATGCCACCGCTTTCCGTGCCCGGCGCCTGCGCGCCCACCTGGAAGATGGCCAGCGCTCTGTCACCGATGCCATCTATGACGCCGGCTACAACTCCAACAGCCGCTTCTACGAAAGCGCCGACCAGCGCCTGGGCATGCGTCCGCGGCAATACCGCGCCGGCGGCGCCGGGGCAACCATCCACTTCGCCCTTGGCCAATGCTCCTTGGGTGCCATCCTGGTGGCCCAGAGCGAGAAGGGCATTTGCGCGATCCTGCTGGGCGACGATCCCGAGGCCCTGCTGCACGATCTGCAGGACCAGTTCCCCAAGGCCCACCTGGTCGGCGGCGACAGTGCTTACGAACGGTTGGTCGCCGAGGTGGTGGGATTCGTCGAAGCACCCGCGCTGGGCCTGGCCCTGCCACTGGATGTGCAAGGCACTGCGTTCCAGGAGCGGGTGTGGCAAGCCCTGCGCGAGGTGCCGGCCGGCAGCCGGGTCAGCTACACCGACATCGCCGAGCGCATCGGCGCGCCCAAGGCGGTGCGTGCGGTGGCCATGGCCTGCGCGGCCAACCACATCGCCGTGGCCATCCCCTGTCATCGGGTGGTCCGCCGCGACGGTGACATCAGTGGCTACCGCTGGGGCATCGAGCGCAAACAGCAGTTGCTCAAACGAGAAACGGCACTCTCCTGATCGCGTGAAGCCGCGTAGAATCCACCGCCAAATCGAATTGTAAAGAGGAATATTCGATGAGGCGTGTCAGCCTTGCCCGTTATTGTCCAGGCCTGATGGTTTTCATGGCCCTGATGCTTGCCATTGCCAGCCCGGCCTGGTCGGCCCCGGCCACGCCATTGTCCAATCTGGCGGTTGCCGAAGCGGACGTGCTGGATGAAAACGCCAGCATCGAGCAGTTGAGCGAGCGGCTGGACCAGATACGCCAGGGCGTTACCAGCGACGCCAATGACGATCTGCTTTCGCAGTTGCGCCTGGGCGCAATGCAGGTGCAGCGTCAGGCCGACGCGTTGACTGCCCTGCGCACCACTGATGTTGAAAAAGTCGACGACAAGCTCAAGGTCATCGGCCCGGTCCAGCCGGACGAGGCGGCTACCCTGACCCAGCAGCGTAAAGCGCTGGAGGCCGAGAAGAAGGCCTTGGTGGCGCAGCGGGATCAGGCCTCCAAGCTGACCCAGTCGGCGCGCGACTTGTCCACGCAAATCGTCAACCTGCGCCGCAGCCAGTTCAACTCGCAGATCACCAGCCGCGCGGCCTCACCGCTGAGCCCGGCGTTCTGGCAGAGCATCATTCGCCCCACCCAGGACGATGTTGCACGCCTGCGTGACCTGCGTGGTGAGACGGCTGATGCCATCGGCAGTGCCTTCAGCGCTGAAAATCGCTGGCTGTTCATTACCAGCCTGGTAGCGGCAATCCTGGTCTGGACCTTGGTGCGCCGCGTGCTCGAGCGCCTTCTCGCCGGCGCCATGGTCAGCTGGCTGCCCGAAGGCCGCCTGCGCCGCAGTGCGCTGGCGCTGGGTGTCAGCCTGGCAACCTTGGGCACCATCGCCGGCTCGGTCTCGCTGCTGCGTTGGGGGCTGGAGAGCAGCGCCGAGTTGGGCGCCGATATCGCCAGCCTGGCCAATCATGTGCTCGCGCTGGTGGTGTTCAGCGCCTTCATCACCGGCCTGGGCCGCGCCATGCTGATGCTGCAGCGTCCGTCCTGGCGCCTGCCGCCTATTCACGATGAAGTGGCCAGCGCCCTGGGCTGGTTCCCCAAGGTGCTGGCGTTGGCGCTGATGGTCATGATGACCATGGAACGCATCAACAGCGTGATCGGTGCCAGCCTGGCGCTGACCGTGGCGGTCAACGGCCTGACCGCGCTGGTAGTGGCGTTCACCTTCGCCGGTGCGCTGCTGCGTTACCGCCGCACCCTGCGCAAGCATGACCTGGAGCGCCCCACAGGCCTGGCCGGGCTGATCCCGTTCGTGATGGTGATCTGGCTTACGTTGATCCTGCTGGCCTTGCTCGCCGGTTACCTGACACTCGCCTACTTCCTCACCGCCAAGCTGCTGTGGGTCAGCCTGGTGATTACCTGTGCCTACCTGCTGACCACGTTCTTTGGCGACCTCTGCGAAACCCTGCTGTCGCCCCGCCAGCCCGGCGGCCTGGCGCTGGCCTCGACCCTGGGCCTGGCGCCACGTCACCAGGCCCAGGCCAGCACCATCCTGGCCGGTATCGGCCGCACCGTGGTGCTGTTCCTGGCGTTGTTGCTGGCACTGATGCCGTCGGGCACCAGCCCCAGCGAACTGCTGTTGAGCCTGGGTGATTGGGACGAGACCGGCGGCAAGCTGCTGGGCAACATGAACATTGTCCCCCAGGACATTCTGTTGGCAGTGGTGATGTTCCTCGGCGGCCTGTTCGCCATCCGCGTGGTCAAGCGCTGGCTGAGCGATCGCCTGCTACCGGAAACCGACATGGACGCCGGCATGCGTGCCTCGCTGGTGACTCTGGTGGGTTACCTGGGCTTCATCTTCCTGGCCATGCTGGTGATGTCGACCCTGCGCATCAACCTCACCAGCCTGACCTGGGTGGTCAGTGCCCTGTCGGTGGGTATCGGTTTCGGCTTGCAGCAGATCGTGCAGAACTTCATTTCCGGCCTGATCCTGCTGACCGAGCGCCCGGTCAAGGTGGGCGACTGGGTCAGCCTGGCGGGTGTCGAGGGCGACATTCGCCGTATCAACGTGCGCGCCACCGAGATCCAGATGTCCGACCGCTCGACGGTTATCGTGCCCAACTCGCAGTTCATCTCGCAGAACGTGCGTAACGTGACCATGGGCAACGCCCTGGGCGTGGTCGGCATTACCCTGACCATGCCGCTGGAGACCGATGCCAACCGCGTGCGTGAACTGCTGCTGGCGGCTTACCAGGAGCACGAGGCGATTCTGGATGCGCCGGCTACCTCGGTCACCTTCAAGGACCTGACCAGCAGCGGCATGGTGATAGGTGTGAGTGGTTACGTGGCGGGGCCGCGGCAGGTGTCCGGTACGCGCAGCGACCTGTTGTTCACCATCCTTGGGCGCCTGCGTGATGAAGGTATTGCCCTGTCGTCGCCGCAGAGCATGGTGTTGGTGCAGGAGGGCGCTCGCTCGGCTGACGAGTCGGTGTGAAGCCAATCGCCGGCAAGCCAGCCCCCTGCCTCAATGCTGCTTGGCCTGCCTGATCCTCAGCAAAATCACCAGCAACACCAACAGCGCAGGCGGCGCCATGGCCAAAAGCCCATCCCGCGCCGTCAGCCCCAACCCCAGCACATTCAGCCCGCCATACAGCAGCTTGAACAAGTTCAGCAGGTAGTAGGTGATGGCAATGATCGACAGCCCCTCCACCGCCCGTTGAATCTTCACCTGGGCATCAGCCCGGGCATTGAGGCTGCGCAGGATCTCGGCGTTCTGCTCTTCCATTTCCACCTGTACCCGCGCCTGCAACAGGTCGCCCAGGTTGGCCACATTCTTTGCCAGCTGCTCCAGGCGCTGCTCGGTGGCCGCGCAGTAGCGCACGGTCGGCTTGAACCGGCGTTCGATGAAAACCCCCAGGCGCTGGCAGTCGCCCACATGGCTTTCCCGCAGCTCGCCCAGGCGTTCGAACACCAGTTGCGCATAGGCTTGCGTGGCGCCGAAGCGGTGGCGGGTTTTCACCGTACGGCTGACCACCTGGCGTGACAGGTGGGCAATGGCTTCCAGCAAGCCTTTGGAATCATGGTCATCGACACCGGCACTTCGCTCCGAGAGGTTGACCAGGGTCTTGTCGAAGGCATCCAGTTCCTGGCTCAGGTCCTTGGCCGTGGTCAGGGTCAGCGAGGCCATCATGCGGTAGGTCTCGATCTCCAGCAGACGGCGGATCATGCGGCCCTGTCGGTAGGCATTGAGGCGACGGTTGATGAACAGGAAGCGGTTGGTGCCGTCCTCGGTCAGGCGAAAATCGCTCCACACCACCGCATCGCCACCGCCGACGCAGGAGCCGCACGGGTCTTTGAAACCGTAGTGGGGCAGGTCCAGTTCGTGTTCGTCACGGACCAGCACCTGCACCGCGTTGATCACCTGCGCCGCTTGCGGGGCGATAGCCTCGGCCAGCACCGGCGGCAGCGTTTGCCACTCGGTGTCGGCGGCAGTGCAGGGCACCACCAGGGTCAGGGTGAAGAACTCGGTGTGCCGTTCCCACTTGAACGGATGACCATCCAGGCGGGTGATGCCTTGGGCGGCTGCGGTGTCCAGGGCATCCGGGCAGCATCGTTGCAGCAGTGCCGCACAGGCAGCATCGCCGCCGAGCAAGGCCAGGTGGAAGACATGCGCCGGGCCGTCGAAATACAGCGACGGGCGGGCGTGCAGTTCGTTGTGCAAGGCGGTGCGTTGAGGGTGCATGGGTGGTCCGGCCTGGTGTTGTGATTGTGGGGGGTACCAGGAAGTGGGACTTTGCGGTCGGCGGGCAAAGTCACGCGGGCGCAGAGTTTTGTGTCGCCTGTGCCGGCCTCTTCGCGGGCAAGCCCGCTCCTACAGGTAGCGCGCAGCCCTTCAGGCCTGCGCCGCAAAGAAGTCCCGGTATCATTGTGACGACCCAGGGAAATTAGCCCTGATGCTCCTGTTCAACAACAGAGAAACGGCTGCGGCGCGGGTAGGATAATTCCCAAGCTACTTCCAGCTGAAGCATTTGGTTTCAGGTTGGGAAAAGTCTTACATCTGAGGGGGCCAAGGCGAGGGCTTCGCCCTCGATCGCCGGCAAGCCAGCTCCCACAGCGATGGCACATGGCTTGCCGGCGAAAGGGCCGCAAAGCGGCCCCGGAAATCTCAACCCAGACAGCGCGTCACATGCTTGACCGACTGGTAGGCCGACAACCCCCAAGGCCCCAGCTCACGCCCGATCCCGCTACCCTTGGTGCCACCCCACGAGGTCTCGACGAACACCGCCTGCACCGAGTTGATCCACACATGGCCAACCTCCAGCGCATCGGCCACCCGCTCGGCGCGTTCCAGGTCGGCGGAGCACACCGTAGCCACCAGCCCGAAGCGGCTATCGTTGGCCTCGGCAATTGCCTGTTCCTCGGTCGCAAAGCGACGCGCGCACAGCACCGGGCCAAAGATTTCCTCGGTCCACAGGCGGCTGTCTTTCGGCACATCGGCATACAGCGTCGGGCTGACGAACCAGCCATCCCGGTCCAGCGCCTTGCCACCGGCCAGACACTGCAGGCCTTCTTCCCGCGCCGTGGCAAAGTAGCCGGCCACCTTCAGCCACTGCGCCTGGCTGGTCAGCGGCCCCATGTCGACCTCTTCGGTCAATGGATTACCGACCCGCAGGTTTTCCAGTGCCACCTGCAAGCGCGGCAGCAGCGCATCGGCAATGCCGTCCTGCACCAGCAGCCGCGAAGTGGCCGAGCACATCTGCCCGGCGTTCCAGGTGATGCCGGCGACGATCCATTCCACTGCCTGGCCCACGTCGCAATCATCGAACACCACGATCGCCGACTTGCCGCCCAGCTCCAGCGTCACCGGCCGGCACTGCGCCGAAGCGCTGCGCATTACCTGGCTGCCGACACTATTGCTGCCGGTGAACGACAGCTTGTCCAGGCCATTGTGGTTGCTCAGTGCAGCGCCGGTTTCGGCCTTGCCGTTGACGATGTTCAACACCCCGGCCGGCAGCTCCAGGGCATCGGCGATCTGGCCATAGGCCTGTTCGATCAGCGGGGTGACTTCCGATGGCTTTAGCACCACGGTGCAACCAGCGGCCAGGGCCGGGGCGAGCTTCCAGGCGCTGGTCACAAGCGGGAAATTCCACGGCACGATCAGGCCGACCACGCCCACCGGTTCCAGGCGGGTGCGAGCGCTGAAACCCGGCGCAGCCAACGGCACATCGCGGTTCTTCGATGGCAGTTGCTCGGCCAGTTCGGCGTAGTAGCCGAAGGTGGCGATGGCGTCGTCCAGGTCGATTTCCGCCTCATGACGTGGCTTGCCGTTGTTGCGCATCTGCAAGGTGATCAACGCTTCACGGCGCTGCCCGAGTTGTTCGGCAAAGCCGCGCAGGTAGGCGGCGCGCTCGCTGGCGCTGGTGTTTTTCCAGGCGGGCAGGGCGCCACGGGCAGCGGTCACTGCCTGGTCTACCTGGGCGACGCTGGCGGCCTTCAGTTCGGCAAAGGGTTGCCCAAGGGCCGGGTCATTGACGCTGATGCAGTCGCTGCCCTGGCCTTCGACCCAGCGGCCGGCGATGTAGTGGGAAGTGGTCATGGTCGGTTTCCAGTCAGGCCGTTTCGGCGGTGGTTACCGGCGAGTGCGCGGTGCTTTTGCAACGCACCCAACGCGGGCCCTGGGGGCCATACACGCCGGCAGGTTCGGGGAACAGGTTGAGCAGCAGCAGGTACAGCACACCGGCCAGCCCCAGGGTGACCGGCAGGCTCAGGTCGATGCCGCCGGCCAGGTCGCCCAGTGGGCCGACGAACTGCCCTGGCAGGTTGACGAAGCACAGGCCCACCGCCGCGCTGGGGATCCACGCCCCCATGCCGCGCCAGTTCCAGCCATGCAGGAACCAGTAGTGGCCGCCACGTTGGCCGCGGGTGAACACCTGCAGGTCGTCGGCATGGTAGAAGCCGCGGCGGGTGATCAGGCCGAGGATCATGATCACCATCCACGGGCTGGTGCAGGTGATGATCAGCACGGCGAAGGTCGACACGCTCTGCACCAGGTTGAAGGTGAAGCGGCCGACGAAGATGAAGCCGATCGCCAGCACGCCGATCAGCAGTGTGGCGCCGGCACGGCTGAGCAGGCGTGGGAACACACTGGACATGTCCAGGCCGGTGCCGTACAGCGCGGTGGTGCCGGTGGACATGCCACCGATCACCGCAATCAGGCACACCGGCAGGAAGAACCAGCTTGGCGCCACCGCCAGCAGGCCACCGACGTAGTTGTTGGCGGCGATGTAGTCCGGCGCCTGGGTGGCCACCAGGGTGGCGGTGCACAGGCCGAACAGGAACGGGATCAGTGTCGCGCCCTGGGCCGCGATCACCGCCAGCATGATGCGCGCCTTGGGCGTTTCACGCGGGATGTAGCGCGACCAGTCGCCGAGGAACGCACCGAACGACACCGGGTTGCTCATGGCCAGGATCGCCGCACCGACGAATGCCGCCCAGAAGCCCGCCTGGCCGAGGTTTACGCTACCCGCATAACCGGCGTCGAACGGCCCGGCAAAGGCAACGATGCCCAGCAGGAACAGCAGGCTCGAGGCCCACACGGCGATCTTGTTGACCCACAGCATGAAGCGGAAGCCAAAGATACACACCACCAGCACCAGTACCGCGAACAGGCCGTAGGCCAGGCCCAGGGTCAGGTCGGTTTCCGGCAGGCCGGCCAGGCGCTTGGCACCGCCGACCAGGGCGTCGCCCGAACTCCACACCGACAGCGAAAAGAATGCCACCGCGGTGAGCAGCGACAGGAACGAACCGACGATGCGCCCGTGCACGCCAAAGTGCGCACCCGACGACACCGCGTTGTTGGTGCCGTTGAGCGCGCCGAACAGGCCCATGGGCGCGAGGATCAGCGCGCCCACGCCGACGCCGAGCAGGATCGCCCACACACCGGCCTGGAACGACAGCCCGAACAGCACCGGGAAGCTGCCCAGCACGGCCGTGGCGAAGGTATTGGCGCCGCCGAAGATCAGGCGGAACAGGTCCAGCGGGGAGGCGTCGCGTTGATCGTCGGGGATCTGTTCGACGCCATTGGTCTCGATACCGGTCGAGTGGCTCATGGTGATGCTCCAGCGCGGTTGTTGTGGGCCGGCGCAGTGCGCGGGCCTTCTTGTGGGTGCGATGGCAGGGCGGCAGGGCCGCGTAAAGGGGATCAGGCCGGCGATACGACCGACAGGTGCTCGTGGCAGGCCAGCCACCGTTCGCCGTGGCGGCGGAAGACGATGGTCTCGCGCTCGCTCAACTGGTGTTCTTCGCCGGCGATGCGGATGTGCGTGGCCACATCGTGCATGAAGATCGCCACGTCACCTTGCAGGCTCACCTGGGCATTGCCCGATTCGCAGGCGAGCACGGCAAACCCGTCGGCCTGCCACTGGTCCCAGAGTTGCTCGTAGGCATGGCGCGAAAGCAGCGGTTGCGGCAGGGTGTGGAAAAGGAAGGTGGCGTCTTCGCTGAAGCAGGCGAAATAGCGAGCGGTGTCGTTGCTGGCGAACGCCGCAACGAGGTCGGCGGCGGCTTGCCGTACCTGGAGTGTCTGGTCCACGGGAGTGGCCTCACGGTTCTTGTGATTGTGGTGAAGCGATTCTGGTGGCGGTCGGCGAGGGGAAAAATCGCTGCGGGCAAATAATCAGTTCAGGAATTTGTGAAGTGATGGCTGCGCTTTCTCAGGTTTCGCACTGCGCATCCTGTGGGAGCGGGCGTGCCCGCGAAGCATGCAACGCGGTGCATGGCACCGGCTTCGCCGGTGTTCGCGGGCGCGCCCGCTCCCACAGGGATTGTGCTGGCCGTGCTTGCGGAGTCTGCTGTCATCTGACTGCAACGAATATTCAGCAACCTTTCTGCCATCTCCCCGTGCCTCATTGCGAGTTCGAATGGGCCATCCCGCGCTGCATCTGCCACAGGACCACGACCTGTTCGGCCTGCTCTACGCCTTCGCCTTCCGCCCTGGCCAGCCGGGGCGCGAAATCGATTCGGCGCAGTTGTTGCGCACGCTCGGCCAGCCGCTGGAACCTGGCGAGTTTCTCTGGGTGCACCTGAACCTGGCCCACGCTGCCTGCGAACGCTGGTTGCGCACCCACCTGCAGTTGCCCGAAGCCTTCTTCGAAACCCTGCGCGAAGGTTCGCGCTCGACCCGTATCGAACACGCCGACTCGGCGCTGCTGGCGGTGGTCAACGATGTGGTGTTCAACTTCGGCCTGGTGTCCTCGGACATCTCCACGCTGTGGGCCTGCGCCAGCAGCCAGTTGCTGGTAAGCGCGCGGTTGCAGCCGCTGCATTCGGTGGACAAGCTGCGCTCGTCGGTCAAGCATGGCGAGCGCTTTCATTCGTCCATCGAGTTGCTGGTCCATCTGTTGCGCGACCAGGGCGATGTGCTGACCCAGATCGTGCGTGAAACCACCACCAGCGTCGACCGCATCGAAGACCAGTTGCTGTCCCAGCGCCTGAGCGACAACCGCGCCGAACTGGGCAGCATGCGCCGGGTGCTGGTGCGCTTGCAGCGCCTGCTGGCGCTGGAGCCGGGGGCGCTGCTGCGCCTGCTCAACCGGCCGCCCGACTGGCTGCAGGAACAGGACATACGCCAGCTGCGCGCGGCCACAGAAGAGTTCACCCTGGTGATCAGCGACCTCACCGCCCTCGGTGAGCGGATCAAGCTGTTGCAGGAAGAAATCGCCGCCAAGCTCAACGAACAGACCAACCGCACCCTGTTCACCCTGACCGTGGTGACCGTGCTGGCGCTGCCCATCAACATCATCGCCGGCTTCTTCGGCATGAACGTCGGGGGTGTGCCGCTGGCGGAAAACCCCCATGGTTTCTGGGTGCTGGTGGCCCTGGTGGCGACCTTCACCGTGCTGGTTGGGCGCTGGGCGTTTCGCAAGCGGCGCGAGTACTGACTTAATTGTTGTGTTGGCCGGGACAGGCCAAAACGAATCGACCGACGGCCTCCCCACCCCGCCATCCTTGCCTACGCTGATACTCCAACCTGCTAAAGCAAGGAAACCCGTCATGGCCTTCCAATACAAGCGTCTGGACAAGAACAACGCCGCCGTGCTGCTGGTCGACCACCAGACCGGCCTGCTCTCGCTGGTAAGGGACATCGACCCCGACCGCTTCAAGAACAACGTCCTGGCCCTGTCGGACCTGGCCAAGTACTTCAAGTTGCCGACCATTCTCACCACCAGTTTCGAGACCGGCCCCAACGGCCCGCTGGTGCCCGAACTGAAAGAGCAGTTCCCCGACGCCCCGTACATCGCCCGGCCTGGCAACATCAACGCCTGGGACAACGAGGACTTCGTCAAGGCCGTCAAGGCCACCGGCAAGAAGCAGCTGCTGATCGCCGGCGTGGTGACCGAAGTGTGCGTGGCCTTCCCGGCACTGTCGGCGCTGGAGGAGGGCTTCGAGGTATTTGTCGTCACCGATGCCTCCGGCACCTTCAACGAACTGACCCGTGACTCGGCCTGGCGGCGCATGGAGGCCGCCGGGGCGCAACTGATGACCTGGTTCGGCGTGGCCTGCGAGCTGCACCGTGACTGGCGCAATGACATCGAAGGGCTGGGGACCCTGTTCTCCAACCATATTCCGGACTACCGCAACCTGATGACCAGCTACAACAAGATGGCCAAGTAATCCGGCCTTGAAGGCACCCCGTACCCTGTGGGAGCGTGGCAGTTAAGGTTTGCCGGCTTGATTGGGGCTGCTTTGCAGCCCTTCGCGGGCTTGCCCGCTCCCACAGGGACCGCGCTTTTTTGAGCCTCACACCAAACCTGTGGGAGCGGGCAAGCCCGCGAAGGGCCGCAAAGCGGCCCCCATTTGCTTGATTGACCGGCATCAGGGTAAACCCACATCCTCCCCGGAACACTCCCCAGCACTCGCAGAATCAATGAGATAGAAGCAAGCCTGCAAAATCCACAAGCGAAGCGGCAAACTGCCATGGATCGACCATACTGACTCTTCATTCGCCCTCAGGAGAGCGCCATGTCGAAGTCGTCCAGGAAGAGAGACCCCAAGGACCAGCCAGAGAAACTGGGCGGCAAGGCGTACGAGAAGGAACTCAAGCAGCTGCATGTGGAGCTGGTGAAGCTGCAGGAATGGGTGGTGGCCAAGGGCCTGAAGGTGTGCATTGTCTTCGAGGGCCGCGATGGCGCCGGCAAGGGCGGTACCATCAAGGCCATTACCGAGCGCGTCAGCCCGCGAGTATTCCGCGTGGTGGCGCTGCCGGCGCCAACCGAGCGGGAAAAGAGCCAGATGTATGTGCAACGCTACCTGGGCCACCTGCCTGCCGCGGGCGAGGTAGTGATCTTCGACCGCAGCTGGTACAACCGCGCCGGTGTCGAGCGAGTGATGGGCTTCTGCAGTGAAGAGCAGAGCAGCAAGTTTCTCACCGTGGTGCCGCTGTTCGAAAAGATGATGGTCGAGTCGGGGATCATCCTCATCAAGTACTGGCTGGAGGTCAGCGCCGAAGAGCAGACCCGCCGCCTGCAGGACCGCATCAACGATGGCCGCAAGCTGTGGAAGCTGTCGCCGATGGACCTCAAGTCCTACACACGCTGGGATGAATACACCCGGGCCCGCGACGAAATGTTCGCCGCCTCCGACTCGTCATGGGCACCGTGGTTCATGGCCCATTCCAACGACAAGCGCCGTGCCCGGCTGAACATCATCAGCCATCTGTTGACGCGCATTCCCTACAAGGACATTACCCGCGACGGGCTGGTGAAGTTGCCCAAGCGCGGCAAGATCGGCAAATACAAGGCCGTCAACTACCCGTTCAAGGTCGTCGAAGAGCGTTTCTGATCTCTCCCCGTGGGGAGCAGCGAGGGTGCGAGCCTATGCCACATGATGGCAGCCTGTTGCAGGCGACGGTGGTGTTCCTGCTGGCCGTGGTGCTTCTGGTACCGCTGGCGCAGCGTTTGAAAATGGGGGCGGTGCCCGGCTATCTGCTGGCGGGCATCCTGATAGGGCCATCGGTGTTTGGCCTGCTGAACAACCCGGATAACGTGGCACGCCTGTCGGAGATGGGTGTGGTGATGCTGCTGTTCGTCATCGGCCTGGAGCTGTCGCCGCGGCGTTTGTGGGGCATGCGCCGGGCGCTGTTTGGCGTCGGCTCGCTACAAGTGGGCCTGAGTGCTGTAGTGCTTGGCCTGCTGGCGTACTGGCTGTTCGGCCAGTCGAAGCCGGCTGCCATCGTGCTGGGCCTGGGCCTGGCGCTGTCGTCCACCGCGTTTGGCCTGCAGGTACTGGCCGAGCGCAAGGACCTGGGCAAGCCGCACGGCCGCCTGGCCGTGGCGATCCTGCTGTTCCAGGACATTGCCGCGATCCCGCTGATTGCCGTGGTGCCGCTGCTCGGTGGTGATGTCAGTACCGCCGACGAAGGCGCCTGGCCGGTGTTGGCGGTGGTGGTTGGCATAGGTGTGCTGATCATCTTTGGCCGCTACCTGTTGACCCCTGTTTTCAAGTGGACAGTCGGTTCGGGCCTGCCCGAGCTGTCTACCGCTACCGCCTTGCTGGTGGTGCTGGGCACCGCCTGGGTGATGGAGCACGTGGGCGTGTCGATGGCGCTGGGGGCATTTCTGGCGGGCGTATTGATGGCCGAGTCGCCTTTCCGTCACGAACTGGAAACCCAGATCGAGCCCATCAAGGGTTTGCTGCTGGGGCTGTTCTTCGTTGGCGTGGGGATGAGCGCCGACCTGCGCCTGCTGTTCGGCATGCCGTTAATGGTGCTGGGGCTGACCCTGCTGCTGGTGATGATCAAATTGCCGCTGCTTTATGGCCTGGGCCGCACCGCAGGTGGGCTCACCCAGGCCCAGGCGCTGTGCCTGGGCGTGGTGCTGGCGTCTGGCGGCGAGTTTGCCTTCGTGGTGTTCAAGCTGGCGTTGGATCATCAGGTGCTTGCGCAGCAGGTGCATGACCTGCTGGTGCTGGCCATCACCTTGTCGATGGCGGTAGTGCCGTTGGTAATGATGGCCCTGGCGCGGCAGTTGCGTGACGACAACCCCACACCGGCAGCCCCTGAAGCGGGCCACTGAATCGCGCCACATGGCGCACCTGGAGTTCGGAGGTGAAGCATGCAACCGGGTATCAAGATGGACAGCCGCCTGTCGCGGGGCTTGCTCGATGTGCTCATCAAGGCCGGCCTGGTGGCTGCGCTGGTGATATTCGCCTTCCAGACGTTCCAGCCGTTCCTGGAGCTGATGCTGTGGTCGGTGATCCTGGCGGTGACCTTGTACCCGTTGTATTGCCGCATCCAGCGCCGCACAGGGCTCAAGGACGGGCTTTCGGCGACGCTGGTCGTTCTGCTGGTACTGGTCGTGCTGCTGGTGCCGATCTACCTGGTGGTGATGTCCATCGGCGAGTCGGTGGACAGCCTGGTGACGCTGCTGAAAAGCGGGGCCTGGACCGTGCCGGCCCCTCCCGACTCGGTGGCGGCTTGGCCGCTGATCGGGCCGAAGGTGCATGCCTTGTGGCTGGCCGCCTCGGAAAACATGGCCGGTGTGCTGAACCAGTGGATGCCCCAGCTCAAGGGTGCCGGGCGCACGGTGCTGGGGGCAGCGGCCAGCGCAGGCGGCGCGTTCCTGCTGTTCATCGCGGCGATCATCGTCTCGGGCATCATCATGGCGTTCGGTGACCGCGGCGAAATCGCGGCGCAGCGCATTGCCATGCGGGTGTCGGGGGAGGAACGCGGCAAGCCATTGGCCAAGCTGTGCACCGCCACCATTCGCGCGGTGGCCCAGGGCGTGATCGGCATTGCCTTCATCCAGATGCTGCTGATCGGTGTCGGCTTCGTCATCAAAGGGGTACCGGGGGCGGGGATGCTGGCAATCGTCATCCTCATGCTGGGGATTGCCCAGGCACCGGCCACGTTGATAACGGTGCCTGTGATCATCTACATCTTCAACGTCGAAGGCTTTACCGTGGCGACCATCATTTTCGCCATCTACACCTTCGTCGCCGGGCTTGCCGACAACGTGCTCAAGCCGCTGCTGCTGGGACGCGGGGTGGACGTGCCGATGCCGGTGGTGCTGATCGGGGCATTGGGCGGCATGGTGGTCAAAGGCATCATCGGCCTGTTCATCGGGCCGGTGATCCTGGGCGTCACTTATGTACTGTTCTGGCAGTGGGTGGCGCTGCAGGTGCCGGAAAATCCCGTCGAACCGTCGGCATAAGCCAAGGCCTGCCATGCCCGGACGCTTCTGTGGTTGTGCACTGAGCCTGGCTGCCGCGTTGGTGGGCTGTACCCAGGTCGGCCCGGATTTCCAGCCGCCGCAAGACCCGTGGCTGGGCACCTGGAACACCCCGCTGCTGGAGCAGGCCGGGCAGCAGGCCGCGGCGCCCGACCTGCGCCAGTGGTGGGCCGTGTTCGCCGACCCTGCCCTGGATGCCTTGATCGCCGAGGCCGATGCCAATAACAGCAACCTGCGCGTGGCTGGTTTGCGCGTTGCCGAAGCCCGCGCCCAGTTGGCCATCGTGCAGACCGGGCGTTATCCACAGCTGCAGCAACTGCGCGCGCAGAGCCTTTACCTGAAACAGGATCAGTCCGGCACCGCCACCGCTCGCGACTCGGTGTTCTGGCAATCCAGCGCGGGCTTCGACATCGGCTGGGAAATCGACTTCTGGGGGCGCTTCAGCCGCGCCATCGAAAGCGCCGACGCCGTCTACTTCGCCTCCCAGGCCAATTACGCCGATGCCATGCTGCTGTTGCGTGCGCAGGTGGCCGACACCTACTTTGCCCTGCGCACCGCCGAGGCGCGGCTGGATATCGCCGAAGAAAACGCCCGCCGCCAGGAGCGCAGCCTGGAGATAACCGAGCGGCTGTTCCGTCATGGCGAAAACGACGAACTCGACTGGCAACAGGCGCGCACCCAGTACCTGGCTACCCAGGCCACCATCCCCGAGTTCCAGAACCAGCTCAATGCCCTGCGCAATGTGCTGTGCTCGCTGCTGGGCCGCGCGCCCGGGCCGCTGCCACAGCTGGATGCCGGCCACGGCCAGTTGCCGTTGCCGGACCGTGCCGTGCTGCAGGATGTGCCCGCCCGCCTGCTGCAGCGTCGCCCGGACATCCGCGCCGCCGAGCAGGCGGTGGCGGCGCAGTCGGCGCTGGTCGGGGTGGCCGAGGCCGACCTTTATCCACAACTGAGCCTGTTGGGCAGCATCGGCTGGAGTTTCGTCACGGCCAATCATTTGCCCGATACCTTCGACATCGCCGCCGGGCCCAGCCTGATCTGGAACCCGTTCGACTACGGCCGACGCAAGAACGCTGTGCGCGTGGAAGATGCCCGCTTGCAGCAACTGATCGAGCTGTATCACCAGGACGTTCGCGAAGCCGCCCGTGAGGCCGACGATGCCGCCAGCGGGCTGGTGCGCTCGCTGCAGAGCGCAAGTATCCGCGACCAGGCCTCGCAGGCCGCGCAGCGCTCCCTGAACCTGGCCAGCTCGCAGTACCGCGAAGGCTTTGCCGACTTCCAGCGCGTGCTCGACGCCCAGCAACTGCTGCTGCAGCAACAGGACGGCTACCTGGTCAGCCGCGGCAATGCCGTCAGCAGCCTGGTGACGCTGTACAAGGCCCTGGGCGGCGGCTGGGACGCCAGCCGCGCACCGATCGACCCGGCCACCCGCCAGCAGATGCAGCAACGCACCGACTGGGGTGAACTGCTTGACGAGCCAGGCCCCAGCGCACATGCACAAGGTGAAACGAAATGAGCGACACCACGCCGACGCCATCCCCGCCAGCCCCCGATCGCGGCATGCGCTGGGTGCTGCTGCTGATTGTCGTGAGCCTGCTGTGGTACCTGCTGGCCGATCGCTTCACGCCCTATACCCAGCAAGCCCGCCTGCAGGCCTACGTGGTGCCGGTGAGTGCCGAGGTGGCTGGGCAGGTGAAGCGTGTGGCGGTGGGCAACAACCAGGAAGTGCGCAAGGGCGATGTGTTGTTCGAACTGGACCAGGAGCAATATCGCATTGCCCTGGCTCGCGCCGAAGCCGACCTGGACACGGTACGCCGGCAGATCGGCGCCCACACCGCTGGCATCGACTCGGCCCAGGCGGCGCTGGTGGCGGCCCAGGCCAACGAGCGCAAGGCCCGGCAGGACGCCGAGCGGCTCAAGCGCCTGATCGATGAAGACCCGGGCACGGTGTCGGTGCGCCGCCTGGAGGGCGCCCAGGCCAGCCGCGACCAGGCCATCAGCCAGGTGGCGGCAGCCCGTGCCGAAGTTGAGCGGGCCCGTGAGCAGCAGGGCGGAGCGCAGGACGACAACGCCCAACTGCGCAGCGCGGCGGCCAATGTGGAAAAAGCCCGGCTGGACCTGGCGCGCACCATGGTACGCGCCGATGCAGACGGGTTGATCACCGACCTGCGCACCGACGTTGGCCACTATGTTGGCGCCGGCAGCCCGATGATGACCCTGATCGCTATCCATGACGTGTGGATAAGTGCCGACATGACCGAGAACAACCTAGGTCGGCTGCGCCCTGAAACCCCGGTGCTGGTAGTGCTCGATGCGCTGCCCGGCACGGTGTTGAAGGGGCGCATTCGCAGCATCGGCTACGGTGTGAGCGTAGGCCAGAGTGCCCCGCCAGGTACGTTGCCGACCGTACAGAACAGCCGCGAGTGGCTGCGCTCCGCACAGCGCTTCCCGGTTATCGTCGAACTGGAGCGTGACCAGTTGCAGGACAAGACCGTATTGCGGGTCGGTGGCCAGGCCGAAGTCATGGCCCTGCCAAGCGAGGGCAACCCATTGAACCTGCTGGGCCGGCTGTTCATGTGGCTGATGAGCTGGCTGTCGTATGCCTATTGAACTACGCCGCCTGCGTGCCCTGCGCCTGGCCTGGGGCGTGGCGCTTTGCCTGGCGGTGAGTTTCGGCATCGGCTTGCCGGTACCGATCCTGGCGCCGGTGTTCGCGGTGTTGTTGCTGGCCATGCGCAGCCAGCCCTTGCCCCTGCGTGCGGCACCGGCCTTGGCGGTGCTGGTGCTGCTTGCCTGCGGCAGCGGGCTGCTGCTGATTCCGCTGCTGCGCCATGCCCCGGTAAGTGGGGTGTTGCTGGTGAGTGTGGGGGTTTTCCTTACCTTGCGTTATGCGCTGAAAGGCGGCAACGGCCTGTTGGCCAATTTGCTGGTTATCGGCCTGACCATGATCGCTGCCGCCGGCACCAGCGACTTCAGCCTGGCGCTGTCGGTGGTCGAAGCGCTGGCCAAAGGCATGCTGCTGGCGGTGCTGGGCACGGCAGCGGCGCATGTGCTGTTTCCCGAGCCGGCCGATGCGCCGGCGCAACCGGCACCGCCTCTGCTCGACAGTGACCAGGTGAGCTGGGTTGCCTTGCGTGCTACGTTGATCGTCATGCCGGCCTTCTTGCTGGCGCTGATCGCCCCGGACCAGTACATGCCGCTGATCATGAAGGCAGTGAGTCTGGGGCAGCAGGCCGGTGAGACCCGCGCACGGCATGCCAGCCGCGAACTGATCGGCTCGACCTTGCTGGCCGGGTTGCTGGCGATATTGATGTGGGGCGCGTTGAGCCTGTTCGTGCACCTGTGGATGTTTTTCCTGTGGGTGCTGCTGTTCGTCCTTTGGCAGGGGCGCAGGCTTTACCGGGCGGTGGATACCAGGCAAAGCCCGGCGTACTGGGTGAGTTGCCTGACGACCATGCTGATCTTGCTGGGGCAGTCGGTGCAGGACAGCGCGGGAGGGCAGGATGTTTACCGCGCCTTTGCCGTGCGCATGGCGCTGTTTCTGGCGGTGTCGGTGTACGCCAGTGCCATGCTCATATGGATTGATCGGCGGCGGGTTCGGACTGCTTAGTTCTTCTGTACTGGCCTCTTCGCGGGCACGCCCGCTCCCACAGGTACAGCGACAACCTTGAGGTTTGTGCGGTCCCTGTGGGAGCGGGCATGCCCGCGAAGAGGCCAGCCCAGGAAAACCTAGGGCTTCCAGTCAACCCCACTCTCCTCCAGGTAGGCATCCACCGCTGCCCCAACAGTGGGATGAAACGCCGACTCCCCCATATGCTCGAACAACTCGAACTGCCGCATCTTGTCCTTTACCGGGTCCTTCATCTCGGCAAACTGCAACTCCACCCCCCGCGCCTCCAGCGCCCGGTCCAGCTCGGCCAGCATGTCCGCCGAGGTGATATCGATGCTGGTCACCGGCTCTGCCGCGATCACCAGCCGTTGTACCGGGGTAGGCGATGCATCCACCGCCGCCATCACCGTGCTCTGGAACTGTTCGGCATTGGCAAAGAACAGCGGGGCATCCCAACGCAGCAGCACCAGCCCCGGAATGCGTCGGGCCTGTGGATAACGCTGCACATCATGGTAACCGCGGGTGCCATCCACCCGTCCCAGCACCGCATGATGCGGCCGCCAGCCGTCCCACAGGAATTCGATCACCGATATAGCCACGGCAATGCAGATACCGGGAATGGCCCCGAATACCGCTACGCCGACGAAGCAAGTGAACGACAGCCAGAATTCCCATTGCTGCATGCGGAAGATGCGCTTGAGGTCGGCGAACTCGAACAGGCCCAATGCTGCGGCAATCACCACTGCCGCCAGGGCGCTGTTGGGCAGGTGTTGCATCAGGTTGGGCGCCACCAGCAGCAACAGGGTCACCGCCAGCGCGCCGATAATACCGGTGAGCTGAGTCTGCGAGCCGGCCGCTTCCGCCACGGGGGTGCGCGATGAGCTGCTGCTGATGGGGATGCCCTGGAACAGCCCCGAGGCCAGGTTGGCCACACCCAGGCCGAACATTTCCTGGTTGGGGTTGACCGGGGCCTTCATGCGCGCGGCGTATGAACGTGACAGCACACTGGTATCGGCGAACGACACCAACGCTACTGCGATGCCGCCGAGCAGCACCTCCACCAGGTCGATATCGCTGACCCAGGGGAACACGAAGCTGGGTAGCCCCTGGGGCAGTTCGCCGAGCACTTTCACGCCTTGCTGGTCGAGCCCCAGCAGGCTCACCGCCAGCGTGGCCAGCACCACAGCAATGAGAATGCCCGGCAAACGCTTGAACGGCTTGAGCAGCAGGATCAGCGCCAGGCTACCGCCACCGACCACGAAGCTTGGCCAATGGCCCTGGCCGGCGAGCAATGCCTGGATCAGGTTCCAGGTATCCCGCAGCGGGCCCTGGCTGTCGACCGACAGGCCGAACAGTTTGGGCAACTGGCTGATCAGCACCGTGAGGGCGATGCCGTTCATGTAGCCATAGCGGATCGGCTTGGACAGCAGTTCGGTGATGAAGCCCAGGCGCAGCAAACCGGCGATCACACAGAACGCCCCGGCGACCAGGGCCATCATGCTGGCGATGGCGATTGCCCGTTGCGGGTCGCTGGCGGCGTATTGCACCACTACTGCCAGGATCGGCGCGGCCAGCGCCGAGTCCGGGCCCAGCACCAGGATGCGGCTGGGGCCGAACAGGGCGTAGGCCAGCAGCGGGATGATGGTGGCGTACAGGCCGTAGATGCCAGGTACGCCGGAAGCTTCGGCATAAGCGATACCCACCGGCACCAGCATGGTGGTGAGCACCAGGCCTGCGGCGATGTCTTTGGGTAGCCAGGCGGGTTGGTAGTGGAGCAGGGTGACCAGGCCGGGTAACCAGCGTTGCCAGTCGATGCGGGTTTTTTCGGGCATGGTGCGTGCGTCCATGGGAGGGTGCTGAATCACAGCTTAGATGCTGAATTCCGGGGCCGCTCTGCGGCCCTTTCGCGACACAAGGCCTTTGATGCAAGGACCAGAAAATGCGTGGTACCTGTGGGAGCGGGCATGCCCGCGAACACCGGCGCAGCCGGTGCCATGCACCGCGTTGGATTCTTCGCGGCTAAAGCCCACAGGGGGCGCGTGCCGCTTGCCAAATGCCAGAAAAAACAAAACCCCTTGAGGCGTTGGCCTCAAGGGGTTCGTAGGTACTGCGGTCTGGCGCTTAGACGTTGAAGCGGAAGTGCATCACGTCACCGTCCTTGACGATGTAGTCCTTGCCTTCCAAACGCCATTTACCGGCTTCCTTGGCACCGCTCTCACCCTTGAACTGGATGAAGTCGTCATAGGCCACCACTTCAGCGCGGATGAAACCTTTTTCGAAGTCGGTGTGGATCACGCCAGCGGCCTGTGGTGCGGTGGCACCGACGCGTACGGTCCAGGCGCGTACTTCCTGCACGCCGGCAGTGAAGTAGGTCTGCAGGTTCAGCAGCTCATAACCGGCGCGGATAACGCGGTTCAGGCCAGGCTCTTCCAGGCCCAGGGCCTCGAGGAACATATCCTTCTCTTCACCGTCTTCCAGCTCGGCGATTTCCGCTTCGATCTTGTTGCACACCGGCACCACTACCGCGCCTTCTTCCTCGGCGATGGCCTTGACCACGTCCAGGTGCGGGTTGTTGTCGAAGCCGTCTTCGGCCACGTTGGCGATGTACATGACCGGCTTGCTGGTCAGCAGGTGGAAGCCGCGGATGACCGCCTTGTCTTCGGCGCTCATGTTCTTCATCAGGCTGCGCGCTGGCTTGCCTTCGGTGAAGTGCGGGATCAGCTGTTCGAGGATGGCCTTCTGCGCCAGGGCTTCCTTGTCGCCGCCCTTGGCGTTGCGGGCAACCTTCTGCAGCTGCTTCTCGCAGCTGTCGAGGTCGGCGAAGATCAGCTCGAGGTCGATGATCTCGATGTCACGCTTGGGGTCGACGCTGTTGGAAACGTGGATCACGTTCTCGTCTTCGAAGCAGCGCACCACGTGGGCAATGGCGTCGGTCTCGCGGATGTTGGCGAGGAACTTGTTGCCCAGGCCTTCGCCTTTCGAGGCACCAGCCACCAGGCCGGCGATGTCGACGAACTCCATGGTGGTCGGCAGGATGCGGTTTGGCTTGACGATTTCAGCCAGTGCATTCAAGCGCGCATCGGGCATCGGCACGATGCCGCTGTTAGGCTCGATGGTGCAGAAGGGGAAGTTCTCCGCCGCGATGCCAGACTTGGTCAGGGCGTTGAACAGGGTGGACTTGCCGACGTTGGGCAGGCCGACGATGCCGCAATTGAAACCCATGGGTATTCCCCTCTCTAAAGGAAATCAGGCCTTCTGGCTGTGCAGCTCGCGCATCGCCTTGGCGAAGTCGCCGGCAAGCACGTCCGGCAGCACGCCGAGGGCAAAATCGATGCTGGCGTCGAGCTTCTCCTGCTCGGCGCGCGGCGCGCGGCCCAGGACGAAGTTGGAGACCAGTTTG
This sequence comes from Pseudomonas sp. PVC-5-1, assembly GCF_057444345.1. Classification (NCBI taxonomy): domain Bacteria; kingdom Pseudomonadati; phylum Pseudomonadota; class Gammaproteobacteria; order Pseudomonadales; family Pseudomonadaceae; genus Pseudomonas; species Pseudomonas sp. PVC-5-1. Next base: position 803,290 of record NZ_CM172024.1, read on the forward strand.
GCGTCGCCCGGGTGGCCGATGCCAAGCCGCAGGCGGTGGAAGTCGTTCTGGTTGCCGAGCTGCGCGATGATGTCGCGCAGGCCGTTGTGCCCACCATGGCCACCGCCGCGCTTGAGCTTGGCGACGCCCGGGGGCAGGTCGAGTTCGTCATGCGCCACCAGGATCGCTTCCGGCTTGATGCGGAAGAAATTGGCCAAGGCCGCCACGGACTGGCCGCTACGGTTCATGTAGGTGGTGGGGATGAGCAGACGAATGTCGTTGCCCTGATGGCTGAACTTAGCCGTCAGGCCGAAATATTTGCGGTCAGCGGTCAACGAGACGCGCTGGGCGCTGGCAATGCGTTCAACGAAAAGAGCCCCTGCGTTATGCCGGGTCTGTTCGTATTCGGGGCCGGGGTTACCCAGGCCGACGATCAACTGGATGGCGGTCACGTCAGGGGCTCTTCCTTGGAGTTGGTGGGTTACAGGGCGCGCGGCACTGTAACCCGATCAACGCCGGCGCGCGAGTGGATTACTCGGCAGCGCCTTCTGCTTCTGGAGCAACGCGTGGAGCGTGAACGTTGGCAACAGCTTTGTCATCACCGTGGGCCAGAGCTACGAACTCTACGCCTTTCGGAGCTTTCAGGTCCGACAGGTGGATGATGGTGCCGATTTCAGCGTTGGCCAGGTCGACTTCGATGAACTCAGGCAGGTCTTTGGCTTCGCAGGAAACTTCGATCTCGGCTTCTACGTGGGAGATCTCGCCGCCTTTCTTGACCGGGGCTTCTTCATTGATGAAGTGAACCGGTACCTTGGCGGTCAGTTTCTGGCCAGCAACGACGCGAACGAAGTCGGCGTGCATGATGAAGCCTTTGGCCGGGTGGCGCTGCAGAGCCTTGACCACGACGTTTTGCTTGGCGCCGTCGACGTTCAGTTCCAGAACGTGGCTGAAGGCAGCCTCGTTTTCGAACAGCTTGGTGATTTCCTTGGCCAGGATGGTCAGGGACTGAGCGTCCTGGTTACCACCGTAGACAACGGCTGGGATGTTCGCGGAGTGACGCAGGCGGCGGCTCGCACCTTTCCCCAGGTCAGTACGCGCTTGGGCGTTCAGAGTGAATTCGGTCATTTTGTTTCTCCAAAGTAGCCCCCCGAGGGCGTTTGCGACCAGCGCCAACGGGGATGGCAAAAAAGCCCCGCCCCAACAACCAGTGTTGGGGCGGGGCGCTTTTCGTCAGCGTGTGTTCCGCTTAGCGGAACATCGCGCTGATCGATTCTTCGTTGCTGATGCGGCGGACCGCTTCAGCGACAACCGGTGCGATATCCAGTTGGCGGATACGGTCACAGGCTTGAGCGGCGGCGGACAGCGGAACGGTGTTGGTCACCACCAACTCGTCCAGTACCGACTTCTCGATGTTCTCGATCGCGCGGCCCGACAGGACAGGGTGCGTGCAGTAGGCGTAAACCTTGGCAGCGCCGTGTTCTTTCAGGGCTTTGGCCGCGTGGCACAGGGTGCCGGCGGTGTCGACCATGTCGTCTACCAGGATGCAGGTGCGCCCTTCGACGTCGCCGATGATGTGCATGACCTCGGAGTGGTTAGCCTTCTCGCGGCGTTTGTCGATGATACCCAGGTCGACGCCCAAGGACTTGGCGACGGCACGTGCGCGCACGACACCACCGATGTCCGGGGAGACGATCATCAGGTTCTCGAAACGCTGGTCCTCGATATCGTCGACCAGTACGGGCGAGCCGTAGATGTTGTCGACCGGGATATCGAAGAAACCCTGGATCTGGTCAGCGTGCAGGTCGACGGTGAGTACACGGTCGATACCTACGACAGTGAGCATGTCAGCGACGACTTTGGCGCTGATGGCTACACGTGCCGAACGCGGACGGCGGTCCTGGCGGGCGTATCCGAAGTAAGGAATCACGGCGGTGATTCGGGATGCTGAGGAGCGGCGGAAGGCGTCGGCCATCACTACCAGTTCCATCAGGTTATCGTTGGTCGGGGCACAGGTCGGCTGAATAATGAAGACGTCTTTACCGCGGACATTCTCATTGATCTCAGTGCTGATCTCGCCGTCGGAGAACTTACCGACAGAAACGTCACCGAGAGGGATATGCAGCTGACGTACGACACGCCGAGCCAGATCGGGGTTGGCGTTCCCCGTAAAGACCATCATCTTGGACACGCGCAGTACCTGAAGGCTGAGGGTAACCTGGATGAGTATAAGGAAAATGGCAGGGGCGGCTGGATTCGAACCAACGCATGGCAGGATCAAAACCTGCTGCCTTACCGCTTGGCGACGCCCCTGTATCTGTTGCTGCGAACGCTTATGCGCTCGACTTCTTGACCAGACTTTGCAGCTTGCGATGCAACATCGAAACGTTGCTTCCTTTCGCCACAAACCCTGTTTGGGTCGCTGAAAGAAGGGCCAGAACTTTATCAGCTTCGGCTTTGCTTGGGAAGGCCCCAAACACACAACTTCCAGTACCGGTCAGTCGAGCCTCAGTGAATTTACCCAGTGAATTCAACGCATTGCGAACTTCCGGGTAACTCTGCTCTACCACCGGTTGGCAGTCATTTCGACTGTTTCCCTCGGGAACGGGGCGCATCTTAAGGGGGAGCGAATCACGTGTCAACTGTGGATGTGAAAAAATTTCTACTGTGCTGACAGACACTTGCGGCACCAGCACGACATACCACGGCTCTTCCGGGTCGACCGGGGTCAATTGTTCACCCACGCCCTGGGCGAATGCCGCGTGGCCGCGCACGAATACCGGTACGTCGGCGCCCAGGCTCAGGCCCAGTGCGGCCAGGCGGTCTTCGTCCCAGTCCAGTTGCCACAGGTGGGCGAGGGCCAACAGGGTAGTGGCGGCATCCGAGCTGCCGCCGCCGATGCCGCCGCCCATGGGCAGCACCTTGGTCAGCCAGATATCGGCGCCCAACGTCGTGCCGGATTGTTCCTGCAGCTTGCGCGCAGCACGCACGATCAGGTTGCTGTCATGCGGCACTGCTTCGATCTCGGTGTGCAGGCGGATCACGCCGTCGTCACGCACGGCAAAGCTCAGTTCGTCGCCGTGATCGAGAAACTGGAACACGGTTTCCAGCTCGTGATAGCCGTCCGCACGGCGGCCGATGATGTGCAGCCACAGGTTGAGCTTGGCCGGAGCGGGCAGGGTGAGGGTCTGCATGTATCAGTGCCCCAGCTGGCGGGGTTGCCAGTCCTTGACCACCAGTGTCACGTCGAGGTCCTTGCCGTGCAGCTTCATACGCTCGGGCAGCCAGTAGCCGTTCTGTTCCGTGTAGCTCAGGTATTGCACCTGCCAGCCGTCCTGGTCGAGGCTGGCCAGGCGGCTGTCGCCGTCCAGGGTCAGCTTGCTCTTGCTGTCGGGGGCTGGCAGGCCGCGGACCCACCAGACCAGGTGTGAGACCGGCAACTGCCAGCCCAGTTGTTCTTCCAGCAGGGCTTCGGGGCTGAGGGCCTCGTAGCGGCCCTGGTTGGCCACTTCCAGTACCACGCCGCCGGGGCGGCCGGTCAGGCGAGCGGCGCCACGGCCCAGCGGGCCGGCCAGGCGAATGTCGTAGTAGTCCTGGCGTTGCAGCCAGAACAGCGTGCCGCTGCCGGAGTCGCGCGGGGCACGGATGCCGACCTTGCCGTTGATCTGCCAGCCATCGAGGCTGCTCAACTGCTCTTTATGGGCGCGCCACTGCTGCGGGTCGCCGTGGCCCTGCAGGGCCTCGCGACTACCGAAGCCGGCACAGCCGGCCAGCAGGGCGATCAGGGTGAAGGTAATGCAATGGCGCAGGAACATGGCGTTAGAGAGTCTCGGATCCGGTCAGGCGCAGGATGGTCTTGCGCAGGATGGGGCTGTCGGCCTGGGCTTCGAAGCCCTTGGCCCAGACCTGGCGGGCTTCGCGGCGCTTGCCGTTGGCCCATAGCACTTCGCCCAGGTGGGCGGCCACTTCGTGGTCTGGGAAGCTGGCAAAAGCCTTGCGCAGGTAGGTTTCAGCCTCGTCGAGGTTGCCCAGGCGGTAATTGACCCAACCCAGGCTGTCGAGCACCGCCGGGTCATCCGGGGTCAGCTGATGGGCCTTGTCGATCAGCGCCTTGGCTTCGCTGTAGCGGGTGGTGCGGTCGGCCAGGGTGTAGCCGAGGGCGTTCAGGGCCATGGCGTTTTCCGGCTCGCGGGCGATGATGGCGCGCAGGTCTTTTTCCATCTGCGGCAGGTCGTCACGCTTTTCCGCCAGCATGGCACGGGTGTACAGCAGGTTGAGGTCGTCCGGGTAGCGCTGGATGGCTTGCTGCAGCACCTGGCTGGCCTGGGCGTCCTTGTTGTTGTTGCTGTAGCTTTCCGATTCGATCAGGAACAGCTGTATGGCGTAGTCCGGCTGGGATTCGCGGGCATCGGCGAGCAGGCGCGAGGCTTCGGTACCACGGCCGTTGGCAATCAGGATGTCGGCCTGGCGCAGCTGCGCCGGCAGGTAGTCGGGGCCCGGGCCGACCAGGGCGTATTCGCGCAGGGCGCCTGCAGGGTCGTGGCGCTCTTCGCGGATGCGGCCCAGGTTCAGGTGCGCGGCGTCGACGTTGCTGTCGCGTTCGATCAGCTCCTGCAGGTAGCCCTCGGCTTCATCCCAGTCCTTGTTTTCCAGGCACACCAGCGCCAGCGAATAGCGCAGCTCGTCGTCCTCGGGGTATTGCTGGACCAGGCTGAGGAACTCGCCCTTGGCATCGGCGATGCGGTCCTGTTCGACCAGGGTGCGCGCGTAGGTCAGGCGCAGGCGCTTGTCGTCCGGGTTGTCGCGAATCGCCCCGCGCAGCAGTGGCAGGGCCTCCGGGCCGCGGTCCAGGGCTTGCAGCAGGCGAGCGCGCAGCAGGACCGGGGCGACTTCGCCGTTTTGCGGCGGGTGCGACTCGAGCAACTCCAAGGCTTCTTCGGCCTTGCCGTCCTGGTTCAGCAGCAGGGCCTTGCCGAACACCAGCTGGCTGTTGTCCGGGTACTTCACCAGCAGGCGTTCGAAGCTTTGCAGCAAGCCGTCGCGGGTGCTCTGGTCGGTTTCGGCGGCGGACAGGGCGAGGAAATCGAAATGGGTGTCGCCTTGGCCCTGCAGGACCTTTTCCATGTAAGTCATGGAGTCGTCATAGCGGCCGGCGCGGGCCAGCTGGATGGCGGCGGCGCGCTGGGCGTCGAGGTTCTGCGGGTCGTTGCGGGCCCATACCAGGGCGTTGTCCAGTGCCGGTTCGTCGGCGCCGAGGTATTCGGCAATGCGGTAGGCGCGCTCGGAAACCCCCGGGTCCTGGGTTTTCGCGGCCTGGTCGGTGTAGTTGGCCAGGGCGATGTCGAAGCGGTTGCGCTGGCCGGCCAGTTCGGCCACCAGCAGGCTGTAGAGCGTGTCCTGCTTGAACGAGCCATACACCACGGGTTTTTCCGCCTCGCTCTTGTCGGCCTCGGCGACGGGAGGCTCGGCCTTTTGCGGGGCCAGGCTCTGGCAGCCCTGGAGCAGGGCGAAGGCAAGCAGCAATGCGTATGGTTTGTTCATAGAAGGCTTTAAGAGGACTCACCGGCGGTCGGAGCATGATGACACAAGCGCGGGGGCAAACCCACCTGCGAAGGTATGAAGCTGCGCTTCGCTTATGCAGACCGCGCTGTGCCCGCGCGGTTCGCCGCAGAGCCTGCCACGGCGCCCAGAACACAGAATTTTTGCTCTTGCTCTTGCTTCTGAGCGCGCGATAGTTCAGGCGCCGCAGATTGCGACTTCAGGAGGCCGAGCGAAGGGACTGCGGAGGGAGGTGACGGGCATGGATGCCCGTCAAGCGCTGAGGCCCCATGGATGGGGCCTGCAGCGCGTACTCTCGGGAGCAGGCCCATAGCGAGGGTGCCCCGGAGCGAAGCGTAGGGGCCGGATGATGGGAGCCGACGGTTTTTGGTTCCATTTTGCCACGACAAAAAAGGTTCCGCCGTAAGGGCGTCAAGGTGACGTGGCGCCACTATCGCGAATGAATGTCTACTCGATATGAATGCCTACACCTGAAAGCAAAAAGCTTAGGGCTGATGTCTCAACAGCCAGCCTCTTGGCGTCCGATGTCACGGAATAGGCCCAAGGGGGCGCAACCAAATGCGAAATAAAATAAGTGCTCCGATAAGTGTTGGGTGCATAGCCCCTAAGACGATCAGGGTGCGCTTCATGCGTATAGGGAAGTTCGTGACCTCATCAAGGTCAACCAAGCTTTTTCGCGCATATATTTTTGGCACTGTTAGTAGTATTGATATTAAGAGTGTGCGCATTACCTTTCCAATTAGGCCTGCTTGTGAAAAGGTTTTTTTATTCCCGCTCACGAATGCGCTATTCGGTAGTAGTGATTCGATCCTGTCAAGATGATAGATTGATATGTAGAACGATACGCAAAGCGTGACGGTCATGGCGGCCAAAATTATAAATGCAACAATACCCGCTTCAGTGCTCATTCGCTGCCTACCTTTTCATACAATACTTCGCCGAGCGCTTCCCCTACAGCACCGCCAAGCATGCTTCCTCCTGTGGCTCCCGCAGCCCCACCAATAACAGCGCAGACAAGTACGCCTGTACCGACTGTGGGCACGCCAAGAGCGAGACAAATATTAGTGGCAATAGCACCGCCGTAGCTTGTTGCTATCCCTCCCACGGCGACACTGCCTGTCAAGGAAGATCCATGGACGTATTTAGCTTTTCTACACTCATTGTCGCGGCCAGCGGTGCAGGCTTTATGGATTTCAAGACCCGTCGCGGCGACTTCCAGCGCAATACCTATATAGGTGTCTTTTTTGATCAGGTTGGCAGCCCTGACCACACCTATGATCTTAACTGCACACCCCACAATCTCAGTCGTTTGCAAGTCCTTGCCACGCGTCGAGTGCCGGCCTTGAGTTTCCAATGATCGATTGCTGCGGGAGAACTTTGTCCTTGAACAGAATACGAAGTCGTATCTCCATTGGGTCATAGATAGTGAGACAGCACGAGTGCAAGGAATAATATGATGTGAATAGCCCAGAGGTTGACCAAGACAAGCCTTTCACGGCGCGGAAATTTTTGTACTTCCTCGATATCTGCTGCGCCCCTGTAGGTGAAGATTTTGGGTGTGGCCAGTAGTGTTGCAATTTGACCAGTTCTTATCAGTTTTCCTATTAGTCCAGCATGCTTATAGTTTTTTATGTTGTTAGATACGATACGAGAGGTGGGTAAGAAAGACTCAAAGTGCTCGGTGTATTTATGTGCAACGTAAATTTGGACAGTAATTGCGATTGCGATTGAGGTGATGAGAATAAGTGCGATCAGACCCGGTTCCATATTGATCATTGCGAGAACTCTCGATATAGGAAGTCACCAAGCACCTCGCCTTTTTCTCCTCCGAAGTCACCGCCTAGCTTCCCCCCTGCGGCAGCACCAATGACTGCGCAGGTAATTGACCCCAAACCGGCCGTCCCTACTCCCAGAGCCGCACATACAAAGGGCGCAACAATGGTCCCTCCTATGTATCCACCTATGCCGCTGCCGGTCAGACCACCGGCTAATGACGCACCATTGAGAAATTTTGCACGCGTGCACTCATCTTCTCTGCCGAGCATACAGGCTTGGCGAATCGCCAGGCCCGTTGCTGCGACATCAAGCGCTATGCCAATGTAAGTACCTTTTTTTATCAAACTGGCAGCCTTGCCTACCCCGGCAACCTTATTCGCATACCCTGCAATCTCACCGGTGTGCAAATAGCGTTTCGTGGATATGGCCAGTGTCCTTTTAATCGATCCCTTGTTACGCAAACCCGAGCCGAACGCCGCCAGTTTGCCCAACTGTTCGTCAAGCTTCGAGAACAGTGCCACACGCTTGGCATAAAACTGGTCACGGTTTTTGAGCGTCCCTGACCCAGATGTTCTCTGTGCAATTTCTCGATCTCCAGCAACGTGTCCTGAATGGCCTTCAGATGCCTGCTCCAGCCGTCGCTGACCACGCCTGCGCCCAGTGAAGCATGGGCAAGCAAGCTCTTCAGCAACTCGAAATTATCCAGAAAAAACTCATCAGCCCCCTGGCCACTGCGCATCAGCCCCATATGCGTGATGGAGGCCTGAGACATCAGATAAGCCTCCTGACTGGTACACGAAGGTGTAGACCAGTCGCCGACGATCACCAGTTCGCCGCTTCTGACCACACTGTTGTAAATGTGTGCATTCAGGATGTCGAACTTGCTTGCGGCATGCCCGCCAAGCGCAAGGCCGGCCTTGAGCGTGTGATAGTTCTGCATCCTGGGGTTGATGAAAGCGCGGGCTTCGTACATGGCGATACCTCACGCGTACTTCTTGTTGCCGATCCGGTCCCAACCACCGGCAATATTGCCGCCGCCCGAGCCGTCGATGCGCTTCTGCAGGGTATAGGTGGTCTTGATTCTGCCGTAATCGAGGCGAACCACCTCGATAGGCACGCCGTCGGCGGCGCTCTGGGCGTAATCGGCAATGATCACTTCTTCTAGGATGATCTCGTAGTACTTCAGCTTGTCACCGCCCGCGCGGCACAGCGCGAGTTTGACTTCCTTGAGATGCTGCCCCGCGCAACTGGCCTCCATGAGTTTGCAACTGGCGCTGTCGAGAAACTTGGTAAAAGTGAAATGGCTCACTTCGGTGCGCCCCGAAGTGGCACCCCCTGCCGAGCTTGCAGTGGCAGAGGGGCTTTGGCTTACACCGAAATCATAACCGGTGACTTCAATCCACTTGCCGTACTTCTCGTCCAAGGCTTCGCCTGGAATATCGTCGATTTTCAAATACGCGTCCAAAGCCATATCTACCGCTCCTTGGTCATCATGTGGGTGAGGAATATCGATGTAGCGGCGTCAAGGCTAGGCGCGGAAAGAGGGTGGAGCAACAGCTGGGCATGTATTTGGGAAAAGGACTACAAGACTGTGGATAAGTCTTGTAGAGATATGTCAAAAGTCCTCTCGACTTGGTCGGTGTAATTAACTAAGGAGATGTCGAGCCGATGGTTCTGGTTCTTGCTTCTAAGCGCGCGGTAGTTCAGGCGCCGCCGATTGCGACTTCAGGAGGCCGAGCGAAGGGACTGCGGAGGGAGGTGACGGGCATGGATGCCCGTCAAGCGCTGAGGCCCCATGGATGGGGCCTGCAGCGCGTACTCCCGGGAGCAGGCCCGTAGCGAGGGGACCCCGGAGCGAAGCGTAGGGGCCGGATGATGGGAGCCGACGGTTTTTGGTTCCTTTTTGCCACGACAAAAAGGGACCCGCCGTAAGGGCGGAAAGGTGACTTTGCGCCGCCGTCGCGAATGAATGCCTGCTCGATGTGAATGCCCACCTCCAAAAAGCCAAAAAGCCAAATAGCCAAATAGCCAAATAGCCAAATAGCTTAAGCGACGGTTTTGATATGGCGAACAGTCCGTATGCGATGGCGACGCTGACTCACCTTTTCGCCCTTACGGCGAGTCACTTTTTGCCAAACGCGGCAAAAAGTAACCAAAAAACGCTGCGCTCCCATCATCCGGCCCCTACGCTGCGCTCCGGGGTTCCCTCACTCCGGCCTTGCTCCCGGGAGTACGCGCTGCAGGCCCCATCCATGGGGCCTCAGCGCTTGACGGGCATCCATGCCCGTCACCTCCCTCCGCAAGGCCTGCGTTCGGCCTCCTGAAGTCGCGAAGATCAAGATCAAGATCAAAAGCCAGATCAAAAGCCAGATCAAAAGCGGGGGTGTGAGCTGAAGTTGCCGCTGATGCTGGCCTGAAGCCGGCGATAGCCGCAGCGCTATCAGCGCAATAGCGAACGGTGGTTGTCCTGAAACCTGCGAAAGAGGACAATTATCGGCTTCCCGTCACAACCAGCGACCTTGCATGGCCTTTCTTGCACTTGGTATCAACCATAAGACTGCCTCGGTAGACGTACGCGAGCGCGTGGCGTTTACCCCAGAGCAGCTGGTAGACGCCCTGCAGCAGCTCTGCCGACTGACATCCAGCCGCGAAGCGGCGATTCTGTCGACCTGCAACCGTAGCGAGCTCTATATCGAGCAGGACCACCTGTCCGCCGATGCCGTGCTGCAATGGCTCGCCGATTACCACCGCCTCAGCCTGGACGAGCTGCGCGCCAGCGCCTACGTGCACGAAGAGCACGAGGCGGTAAAGCACATGATGCGGGTGGCCTCCGGCCTGGACTCGCTGGTGCTCGGCGAACCGCAGATCCTCGGCCAGATGAAGTCCGCCTATGCCGTGGCGCGTGAGGCCGGCACCGTCGGCCCGCTGCTCGGGCGGCTGTTCCAGGCCACCTTCAGTGCCGCCAAGCAGGTGCGCACCGACACTGCCATCGGTGAAAACCCGGTGTCGGTGGCGTTTGCCGCGGTCAGCCTGGCCAAGCAGATCTTCAGCGACCTGGGCCGCAGCCAGGCCCTGCTGATCGGTGCTGGCGAAACCATCACCCTGGTCGCCCGCCACCTGCATGAGCAGGGCGTGCGCCGTATCGTCGTGGCCAACCGTACCCTCGAGCGGGCCAGCATCCTGGCCGAACAGTTCGGTGCGCACGCGGTTCTGCTGGCCGACATCCCACAGGAACTGGCCAACAGCGATATCGTCATCAGTTCCACTGCCAGCCAGTTGCCGATCCTTGGCAAGGGTGCTGTCGAGAGCGCGCTGAAGCAGCGCCGGCACAAGCCGATTTTCATGGTCGACATTGCTGTACCGCGCGATATCGAAACCGAAGTCGGCGAACTGGATGACGTCTACCTGTACACTGTCGATGACCTGCACGACGTTGTGGCAGAAAACCTCAAAAGTCGCCAGGGCGCGGCCCAGGCCGCCGAAGAGCTGGTGTCGGTGGGGGCAGAGGACTTCATGCTGCGCCTGCGCGAGCTGGCCGCGGTGGATGTGCTCAAGGCCTATCGCCAGCAATGCGAGCGCCTGCGCGACGAAGAACTGCAAAAGGCCCAGCGGCTGCTGGCCAACGGCGGCAACCCCGAAGACGTACTGGCCCAACTGGCCCGGGGGCTGACCAACAAACTCCTGCACGCGCCCAGCGTGCAATTGAAAAGGCTCTCGGCCGAGGGCCGCCTCGATGCGCTGGCCATGGCCCAGGAACTCTTTGCCCTCAACGAGGGCTCGACGGACAAATCCCCGCAATGAAAGCGTCGCTGCTGAACAAACTGGAAATCCTCCAGGACCGCTTCGAAGAACTCACCGCTCTGCTTGGTGATGCCGAGGTCATTTCCGACCAGACGCGCTTTCGCGCCTATTCCCGTGAATACGCCGAAGTCGAGCCGGTCTACGCTGCTTATAAAGAGTGGCGCAAAGTCCAGGACGACCTCGAAGGTGCCCAGGCGCTGCTCAAGGACAGTGACCCGGACCTGCGCGAAATGGCCGTGGAAGAAGTGCGTGAAGCCAAGGAACAACTGCTGACGCTGGAGTCGCAGCTGCAACGCATGCTGTTGCCCAAGGACCCCAACGATGGCCGTAACGTGTTCCTCGAAATCCGTGCCGGCACCGGTGGCGACGAGGCGGCGATCTTCTCCGGCGACCTGTTCCGCATGTATTCGCGCTACGCCGAAAAGCGTGGCTGGCGCCTGGAAATCCTCTCCGAGAACGAAGGCGAGCACGGCGGCTACAAGGAAATCATCGCCCGCGTCGAGGGTGAGAGCGTGTACGGCAAGCTCAAGTTCGAGTCCGGCGCGCACCGTGTGCAGCGCGTGCCCGAGACCGAATCCCAGGGCCGTATCCACACCTCCGCGTGCACCGTGGCGGTACTGCCCGAGCCGGACGAACAGGCGGCCATCGAGATCAACCCGGCCGACCTGCGGGTAGATACCTATCGCGCATCCGGTGCCGGCGGCCAGCACGTCAACAAGACCGACTCGGCGATCCGGATCACCCACTTGCCCACCGGTATCGTGGTCGAGTGCCAGGAAGAGCGCTCGCAGCACAAGAACCGTGCCCGCGCCATGTCCTGGCTGTCGGCCAAGCTCAACGACATGCAGACCAGCGCCGCGCAGAACGCCATCGCCACCGAACGCAAGCTGCTGGTCGGCTCTGGCGACCGTTCCGAGCGCATCCGTACGTACAATTATCCACAGGGGCGGGTGACCGACCACCGTATCAACCTGACCCTGTACTCGCTGGACGATATCCTCGCCGGCGGGGTGGAGGCGGTGATCGAACCGCTGCTGGCCGAATACCAGGCCGATCAACTGGCCGCTCTGGGGGACTGATGACCATCATCGCCAGCCTGCTGCGCAACGCGCAGTTGCCAGAGTCGCCTACCGAGCGGCTGGATGCCGAGTTGCTGTTGGCCGCGGCCATCGGCAAATCGCGCAGCTACCTGCACACCTGGCCCGAGCGAATCGTCAGCAGCGAAGATGCCGAGACCTATGCTGGCTACCTGCAGCGCCGCCGTGGCGGCGAACCGGTCGCCTACATTCTCGGGCTGCAGGGCTTCTGGAAGATCGACCTGGAAGTGGCACCGCATACCCTGATCCCGCGGCCGGATACCGAGCTGCTGGTCGAAGCTGCCCTTGAACTGCAACCCGCCACGCCGGCCAAGGTCCTTGACCTGGGCACCGGCACCGGCGCGATTGCCTTGGCCCTGGCCAGCGATCGCCCGGCCTGGCAGGTGACCGCAGTGGACCGCGTGGAGGAGGCTGCAGCCCTGGCTGAGCGCAACCGCCAGCGGCTGGGCCTGGCAAACGCCCAGGTACGGCTCAGCCACTGGTTCGACAGTCTGGCCGGCGAGCGTTTCGACCTGATTGTCAGCAACCCGCCCTACATCGCTGCCGCAGACCCGCATTTGGTCGCCGGTGATGTACGCTTCGAGCCCAGCAGTGCGCTGGTGGCCGGTGCCGATGGCCTGGACGATCTGCGCGTGATAGCTGCCCAGGCGCCCGCGCACCTGGTACCGGGTGGCTGGTTACTGCTGGAACACGGCTACGATCAGGCAGCGGCGGTGCGCGCCTTGCTGGCTGAACAAGGCTTCATCGAGGTCGCTAGCCGCACGGACCTGGGCGGCCATGAACGCATTACCCTGGGGCGCCTGCCATGCTGAGTGATCAGGAACTGCTGCGTTACAGCCGGCAGGTTTTGCTGGCCCAGATCGACATCGACGGCCAGTTGCGGCTCAAGCAGAGCAAGGCGCTGATCGTCGGGCTCGGCGGCCTTGGCTCGCCCGTCGCCTTGTACCTGGCCGCCGCCGGGGTCGGTGAGCTGCACCTGGCGGACTTTGACACCGTCGACCTGACCAACCTGCAACGCCAGGTGATCCACGACAGTGCGAGCGTGGGCATGAGCAAGGTCGATTCGGCCCTGCAGCGCCTGCAGGCAATCAACCCGGAAATCAACCTGGTTGCCCATCGCCAGGCTCTGGACGAGGACTCGCTGGCGGCCGCTGTGGCAGCGGTCGACCTGGTGCTGGACTGCTCTGACAATTTCGGTACCCGCGAGGCGGTCAACGCTGCCTGTTTCGCGGCTGGCAAGCCGCTGGTCAGCGGTGCGGCGATCCGCCTGGAAGGACAGTTGTCGGTATTCGACCCACGGCGTGACTACAGCCCTTGCTACCATTGCCTGTACGGCCATGGCAGCGAAGCCGAACTGACCTGCAGCGAAGCCGGCGTGATCGGCCCATTGGTGGGCCTGGTAGGCAGCCTGCAGGCGCTGGAGGCGATGAAGCTGCTGGCCGGGTTCGGCGAGCCGCTGGTCGGCCGCCTGCTGTTGATCGATGCTCTCGGCACTCGTATCCGCGAATTGCGGGTCAAGCGCGACCCGGCTTGTGCGGTCTGTGGTAAGCGCGATGGCTGAGCGATCGGCGCCGGTCGGCGTGATGGACTCCGGGGTTGGCGGCTTGTCGGTACTCGCCGAGATCCAGCGCCTGCTGCCCAACGAGACGCTGCTGTACGTGGGCGATTGCGGCCACATACCCTACGGCGAGAAGTCGCCGGACTATATCCGTGAGCGTCTTCGGCGCATTGCTGCGTTCTTCCATGAACAGGGCGCCAAGGCCATGGTACTGGCCTGCAATACCGCCACGGTGGCGGCGGTGGCCGACCTGCGCGAGTTGTACCCGAACTGGCCGCTGGTGGGCATGGAGCCGGCGGTGAAGCCCGCTGCCGCCGCTACGCGCTCTGGCGTGGTCGGTGTGCTGGCCACTACCGGTACCCTGCAGAGTGCCAAGTTCGCTGCCTTGCTCGATCGTTTTGCCAATGACGTACAGGTCATCACCCAACCTTGCCCGGGCCTGGTCGATCTGATCGAGACCGGTGACCTGGCCAGCCCGGCGCTGCGCCAGTTGCTGCAAGGTTATGTGCAGCCGTTGCTGGCCGCTGGCTGTGACACGTTGATTCTCGGTTGCACCCATTACCCCTTCCTGCGCCCGTTGCTGGCCGGCATGGTGCCAGCCGACGTTGCCATCATCGACACCGGTGCCGCAGTGGCGCGCCAACTGCAGCGGCTGCTGGGCGCGGATGACCTGTTGGCCGAAGGGCCGGCCAGGGATACCCGCTTCTGGACCAGTGCCGATCCGCAATCTCTCAGAAAGATCCTGCCTTTGCTGTGGCATAAGTCGGACAGTGTGCAAAGCTTTTCATTGTGAAAAAAACGTGAAAAGAAGCTGAACTATCGTACCGCTGCCGTTTTCTACCGCCTTGCCTGAAATGAGGCGGATACCAATAACAGCAAAGAAGGATGTTGCTCATGAAGAAGCTGCTCGGCTTGGCGGCGGCTGCCGTCTTCACCCTGGGGCACTCACTGTCGGCGCAGGCTGCCGACGTTTCGTTTTCGGTGGGGCAGACCGGTGACTCGACCATGGTCTACCGGTTGGGGCTGCAATCGAATTGGGAAGCGAGTTGGTGGCAGACCAGCGTCGGGCGCCTGACGGGGTATTGGGATGGGGCCTACACCTATTGGGATGGTGACGAGACCGCGAGCAACCATAGCCTGTCGTTCGCGCCGGTGTTCGTCTACGAGTTTGCCGGGGAGTCGGTGAAGCCTTATATAGAGGCTGGGATTGGCGTGGCGGCATTCTCCAGCACCGAGCTGGAAGACAACGAGCTGGGCTCGGCATTCCAGTTCGAGGACCGCATCGGCTTTGGATTGCGCTTTGCCGGTGGGCATGAGATTGGCGTGCGGGCGATTCACTATTCCAACGCGGGCATCAAGCAGCCCAACGATGGGGTGGAGAGCTATAGCCTGCATTACCGCATGGCGCTCTGAGCTCTCCTGTGCCGGCCTCTTCGCGGGTGAACCCGCTCCCACAGGGGGGCTCACATAGCTTGAGATCTATGAGGTACCTGGGGGAGCAACTGTCTTGCTCCATTACTCAGGCTACCTCATCACCTTGTAGGAGCAGCCTTGTGCTGCGAAGAAGCCATTGCTGCAGAAGAACATCTGCTGCCCTACTGCCCTCTTCGCAGCACAAGGCTGCTCCTACAGGTTATGCGCATGACTTCAAGCCGATGCGGTCGAGGTGGGAGCCGGCTTGCCGGCGATAGGGCCGGAACGGTCACCACATCGATTACTTGAGTGGCAAAGGCCACAGGCTAGTCAGATCCAAAGCCTCCAGCACAAGCTCGGGCTCCCTCTGCGGCCACCGCCGCAGCAGCTCTTCCGCCGCATTCTGCGGCGTCCACGCCTCCGGTAGCGCCTGCGCCGGTGTCACGGGTGTCTTCAGCGACTGCGGCCCCACCACGGTCAGCTCAACCCCCTGCGCCTTCAACGCCTGACGCTGCTCGCGCATCCATTGCGGCATGTTGTTCCAGCCCGCAGGCACCTGCGTCGGTGCATGCAACTGCAGCGCTGAATAACGGTTGAACACCGCCATCACCTGCGGCGAGTCACCCTTCGCCAACAACGGCAGCGCACTGGCCAGGCAATGCTCGCCGGCCAACTGGTTGTCCGTGACGATCGCCTCGAACAACTCGCTGTCAGCCACATCGTCCGCCAGGTAATCGCTGGTACCGGCGTTGATGATCAAGCCATCCAGCGCGCACCAGGCATGGCAGATCTGCTGGCTGGCCTGGGCCGCCTGATGTTCTTCGTGCAACTGCCACGGCAAGCGCAACAGCTGGCTGCCATAGCGTGCACCCAAGGCATCCAGTGCCTCGCCATGCTTCGCGCTTGCAGCTACCCGGTGTCCTTGCCCGAGCAGCCCCTCCACTAACGCCAGGCCAAGTCCATTGCCTGCTCCCGTCACCCAGATACTGCGTGCGTTGTTCAAGATGCTGCCCTCTGATCCTGCCGGCGCGGGAGGTTCTTGAATGCCTCCAGTGCGCGCTGACGACTGCTGTCGAGATCGACAATTGGACTGTGGTAGGAATATCTAGCAAAAAGATCGGCCGACTTCACGGGGAAATGAATGGCTTTTTCATCCACCCCCTGCAATTCCGGCAGCCAGTGCCGAATGAAACGCCCTTGCGGGTCGAATCGCTGCGACTGTGAAACCGGGTTGAAGATGCGGAAATAGGGCACTGCGTCGGTGCCAGTGGACGCGCTCCACTGCCAACCGCCGTTGTTGGCGGCCAGGTCGCCGTCTATCAAGTGGCGCATGAAATGCCGCTCGCCCTTGCGCCAGTCGATCAGCAGGTTCTTGCTGAGGAACATGGCCACGATCATGCGCAGGCGGTTGTGCATCCACCCGGTGTGCAGCAGTTGGCGCATGGCGGCGTCGATGATCGGGAAGCCGGTTCGGCCCTGTTCCCATGCTTCGAGGTCGGCCGGTGCATCGCGCCAGGGCAGGGCTTCGGTCTGGGCGCGGAAGGCGCGGTGACGCGAGACCTGTGGATAACCGGTCAGGATGTGTTTGTAGAATTCGCGCCAGAGCAGCTCGTTGATCCAGGTTTGCACGCCGCTGCTGCCGCTGTCGAACTCGCCGCGGTTGCTGGCCAGGGCACCGTGCAGGCACTGGCGTGGCGAGATCACGCCGGCGGCCAGATAGGCGGAGAGCTGGCTGGTACCGGGCTTTGCAGGCAAGTCACGCAGCTGTTGGTAATCGTCGATGGTTTCATCGAGAAAACGGGTCAGCCGCGCCTGCGCTTCGGCTTCGCCGGCGGGCCAGTGGTCGCGCAGCGCCTGCGCGGGTTTTTCGAAGCCGTCCACGTGCTGTGGGATCGGGTCGCTGCTGACCTGCAGCGGTGCCTGGCGTTTTATCTGGCGGGCCAGGGCAGGGAGGCTGCGGTGCAGGTGCTCCAGGCAGCTCTTCTTGAACTGGCTGAACACCTGGAAGTAGTCGCCGCCGCGGGTAAGGATGGTGCCCGGGCGGAACAACAGCTGGTCGAGGTGGCTGTGGGCCTGGATGGACGACTTTTCCAGCAGCGCGCGGGTGGCGTCGTCGCGACGTTGCTCGTTGATGCCGTACTCCTCGTTCCAGTGCACGCTTTGCACCTGATGTTGGCGGCAGACGTCGAGTACGGCCTGTGGCGCCTGGTCCCAGGTGTCGATCCTGCGGATCAGCAGGGGGATGTTCAAGCGCTCCAGCGACTGGCGCAGGTCGCGCAGGTTGCGCAGCCAGAAGTCGACTTTGCAGGCGGCGTCGTCGTGGGCCAGCCATTGCCCGGGGCTGACCAGCCACAGTGCGAGGGTCGGGCCGCGTTCGCTGGCGGCGGCTAGCGCGGTGTTGTCATCGATGCGCAGGTCGCTGCGCAGCCAGGTCAGGTGCATGGTGCGGTCATCTCTCCAGGCTGGCGGTCATGGGCTTGCAGCAAACGCAATGCCGCCTGCGGGGTATCGAACAGGGCAAGATTGGGCAGCCCCAGGGCGCGCAGCCGGGTTTCATGCAGCGCCAGCGTCGGCCCGCCAGCCAGGGTTGGCACGGGCAGGTTGGACAGGGTACGGTGCAACGCCTTGTCATCGATGCGTGGCCCCAGGTGCAGGAGCACGGCGCGTGGCTTGAGCATGGTGGCTGCGCGTTGCAGGTGCGCGCCAGCAATGGTGTGCTCCAGCACTTCAACCGGCAGGCCGTTGCTGGTGAACAGCCAGGCGCACAACCACAAACCGGGGCTGAAAGTTTGTTCGCTGTCTTCGGCCAGCAAGATGGCAGGCCCTTGCAGCAACTGGTTGTCGTGGTAGACCCTGGCGCCCAGCTTGCTGCGCAACCAGCTGTGGAAAAACACCTGTTCCAGCCGTGCGTTGAAATAGTTGCGCCAGCGCAGGTCGAGGAGGTCGAGCAGCGGCAACAGCAATTGCTCGCACAGGGTGACGGCCGGGTACAGGGCCATCGCCTGGTTGAGCTGCTGGTCGAGGGCGCGCTGCGACAGCGTGGCGATGGCCTCGATCAGTTGGAACTGCCGGGCTTGCCAGTCGCCTTTCGGCGGCGTGCTGGCCGGTTTGTCGAGCAGCTCGCGTACCTGGCCGACGGAGGCGCCGCGCTGCAGCCAGGCAAGGATCGCTTCTACTCGTTCGACCTGCTCCAGCGGATACAGGCGATGGCCCTTGGCGGTACGCTGGGGCTTGAGCAGGCCGTAGCGGCGCTCCCAGGCTCGCAGGGTGACGGGATTGACGCCCGTGCGGCGAGCCAGTTCGCCGATGGGCAACAGGATCTCAGACGGCATTGCGCAGGCCCAGGCTCTCGGGGTGCGGCTGAAGGTAGGCCTGCTGCTGCAGATACGGATCGGGATGCTTGCGCAAATGGTGCTTGAGCAGGGTCAGCGGCACTACCAGCGGCACCACGCCTTGCTGGTATTGGCCGATGATGGCCTGCAGCTCGGCTTTGTCCTGCCGTGTGAGGATGTCCTTGAAGTAGCCGCTCAGATGCTGCAGCACGTTGCAATGAGTGCCGCGGCTGGCACAGCGGCGCAGAGCCTGCATCAGCTGGCTGAAGTAGCGCGGGCCGATGCTTTGCGGGTCATCGTCCTTGCTCATGCTGCCGAGCAGGCGCCCGAGGCTGCGGTAGGCCTGCGGGTTGTTGGCCATCAACAGGTACTTGTAGCGTGAGTGGAATCTCACCAGAGCGCCACGGCTCAGGCCTTCGGCCAGCAGGCGTTGCCAGTCGGCGTAGGCGTACACGCGGCTGATGAAGTTCTCGCGCAGTATGGGGTCGTGCAGGCGGCCTTCTTCTTCTACCGGCAGGTCCGGCCGCCGTGCGCAGAACGCCTGGGCATACACTCCCCGCCCACCGTGAAAGGCAGGGTGGCCATTGTCCTGGTATACCTTGACCCGCTCCAGGCCACAGGAAGGCGATTTCTGCATGAAGATGTAGCCGCAGATATCATCGAGTTCCGCCGCCATTTGCTCGCCATAGCTGCGCAGCGGCCCGGTCAGGTCCATGCCGGGGTTGCGGGTGCCTACCACTTCCGGCTGCTCGGGGTCGCCGACCAGGCGGATCGGGTCGCGCGGCACGCCCAGGCCGATGGCCACCTCCGGGCACACCGGCAACCAGTCGAAATGTTCCTCGAGTTGCATACGGCACAGGTCGGAGGCCTTGTGGCCGCCGTTATAGCGCACGCTGTGCCCGGTCAGGCAGGCGCTGATGGCGATACGCGGCTTGCTGTGGGCGGATGAGTCGTGCATGGGCTGCCTCCAAAAACCTGTACGAGACAAAATAGTTGTACAGGTTCATTCCAGCACAGCCCGGAAGTTATGCAAACAGTTTTTTTTGTATAACCCTACATCACTCGAGATGTTCCAGCAGCCGACGCGCCGCTTCCTGGCCACTGAGCCAGGCGCCCTCGACACGGCCGGACAGGCACCAGTCGCCGCAGGCGTATAGGCCCTGGTCAGCATCGGCCAGTGCGCCCCATTCATGGTTGCTGCTCGGGCGGGCATAAAGCCAGCGGTGGGCCAAGGCAAAAGTAGGTGCTGGCACCACGCAGCCGACCAGTTCGGCGAATTCGCCCCACAGCTGTTCGATCACTTCCTCCTTGGGCAGGTCGATGTGTTGCCGGCTCCAGTCCGAGGTGGCGTGCAGTACCCAGGTGTCGAGTTGCTCGTCACGCCCGGGCTTGCTGCGGTTGCGCGCCAGCCAGTCGAGCGGGTTGTCCTGCACGAAGCAGCCTTGCATCGGGGTGTCCAGCGGTGTCTGGAAGGCCAGGGCGACGGCCCAGGTGGGCTCCATCTGCACACCGGCGGCCACGGCAGCGAGCTTCGGGGTAGCGGCCAGCAGCGGCGTGGCCTGTGGCGCCGGCACGGCGATCACCACGCGGCTGTAGGGGCCGTGGCTGCAGCCTTCGGTGTCCTGCAGGTGCCAGTACTGCTTGCCGCGGAACACTTCGGCGATGCGGCAGCCGAAGTTGACCGTCACGTCCTTGAGCAGGCCGCGGGTGATTGCACTCATGCGCGGCACGCCCACCCAGCGCGTCTGCTCGTCGGGGGAGGGGCTGAGTTCACCATCGCGGTAGTTGTACAGCTGTGGCTTCCATTGCGCGGCCCAACCGGCGGCAACCCATTGCTGTACCTGCTCGACGAAGCGGCGGTCACGGGCCGTGAAGTATTGGGCGCCGAGGTCCAGCGCGCCAGCTTCGCTGCGCTTGCTGGCCATGCGCCCGCCACTGCCGTGGCCCTTGTCGAACAAATGCACGGATTGCCCGGCCTTCTGCAAGGCCTGGGCGGCTGACAGACCGGCGATACCGGCCCCGATGATGGCGATAGGTACTGTCATGATGGCCTCTTCAAACCTTGCTGTAAGCAGACTACGCTGTCAGGCAAACCTGTACAATGCTCAAATGTTGTATAAGGTTATTCCGTGTTGGCAGGCAGGTTGGCCTATGTTTATCCGAGAGCGTCGGGTCAAAAAAGTGCCTTGATGTTAAAAATAGACCACCGCCGCATTCTGCGAGGACACAGCCATGCATATATTGCTGACAGGCGGCACCGGGTTGATTGGCAAGCACCTGTGCCAGTACTGGCTCGGCCAGGGTCATCGCCTGACGGTGTGGAGTCGGCGGCCTGAACAGGTGCCGAAAATTTGTGGGACCGGCGTGCGTGGCATCGCCCGCCTGGAGCAACTGGAGGCGGACGATCAGCTGGACGCGGTGATCAACCTGGCCGGCGCCCCGATTGCCGACCGGCCCTGGACGGCGACCCGGCGCAACCTGCTGTGGGCCAGCCGCGTCACCCTCACCGAGCAGTTGCTGGCCTGGCTGGGCAGCCGCGAACAGCGCCCGGAAGTGTTGATTTCCGGCTCGGCGGTGGGCTGGTACGGAGACGGCGGCGAACGCGAGCTGACCGAGGCTTCACCGCCGGTGCGCGAAGATTTCGCCAGCCAGCTGTGCATCGCCTGGGAAGAGACGGCGCTGCGTTCCCAGGCCCAGGGCATTCGCGTGGTGCTGGTGCGTACCGGGTTGGTTCTGGCCAGTGATGGCGGCTTTTTGTCGCGCCTGCGCCTGCCCTTCAAACTGGGGCTGGGCGGGCCTTTGGGCGACGGGCGGCAGTGGATGCCTTGGATCCATATAGACGACCAGGTCGCCCTGATTGATTTTCTCTTGCAGCACAAGGATGCCAGCGGTCCTTATAATGCCTGCGCCCCGGAGCCGGTGCGCAACCGCGAGTTCGCCAGGCGCCTGGGCCGCACCTTGCACCGGCCGGCGCTGCTGCCAGTTCCGGCACTGCTGCTCAAGGCGGGGCTGGGTGAGCTGTCGACCCTGCTACTCGGCGGCCAGCGCGCCCGCCCGGCACGCTTGCTGGCGGCAGGCTTCACCTTCCGCTTCAACGATTTGCAATCGGCTCTGGACAACCTGTCCAGCCGCCTCTGACATAGGACGCTGCATGACCGATCACGCCCTGCTGCTGGTCAACCTGGGTTCCCCGGCCTCCACCTCGGTGGCCGATGTGCGCCGCTACCTCAACCAGTTCCTCATGGACCCGTATGTGATCGACCTGCCCTGGCCGGTACGGCGCCTGCTGGTGTCGCTGATCCTGATCAAGCGCCCGGAGCAGTCGGCGCACGCCTATGGCTCGATCTGGTGGGAAGAGGGCTCGCCGCTGGTAGTGCTGACCCGTCGCCTGCAGGCGGCGATGGTCGAGCACTGGCCCCATGGCCCGGTGGAGATTGCCATGCGCTATGGCCAGCCGGCCTTGCCCGAGGTGCTGGAGCGCCTGGTGGCCCAGGGTGTGCGCAAGGTGACCCTGGCGCCGCTGTATCCACAGTTCGCTGACAGCACGGTGACCACTGTGGTGGAACTGGCCAGGCAGACGGTCAGTGAACGCCAGTTGCCGTTGCAACTTCGCGTGCTGCAGCCATTCTACGAGCACCCGGACTACATCGAGGCATTGGTCGCCAGCGCCCGGCCTTACCTGGAGCAGGATTACGATCACCTGTTGCTGAGCTTCCATGGCTTGCCGGAGCGCCATTTGAAGAAGCTGGACCCTACCGGCAAGCATGACTTCCAGGCGGCCGATTGCTGCAAGGATGCCAGTGCCGACATGCGCGCGGTGTGCTACCGCGGGCAGTGCCTGGCAACGGCCAGTGCCTTTGCGCAGAAGATGGGCATACCCGATGGCAAATGGTCGGTGTCGTTCCAGTCACGACTGGGGCGGGCCAAGTGGATCGAACCCTATACCGAGGCGCGGCTGGACGAGCTGGCCAAGGCTGGGGTGAAGAAGCTGCTGGTAATGTGCCCGGCGTTCGTGGCCGATTGCATCGAGACCCTGGAAGAGATCGGCATGCGCGGGAGCGAGCAGTTTGTCGAGGCCGGCGGGCAGGAGCTGGTGCTGGTGCCTTGCCTGAATGATCACCCGGAGTGGGTGAAGGCGCTGGCGGGGATGTGCGAAAAGGCCTGACTTTCAGGTTGTCTGTACCGGCCTCTTCGCGGGCTTGCCCGCTCCTACAGGTTCTGCACGATGGCAGAGAGCAGTGGAGTACCTGTGGGAGCGGGCAAGCCCGCGAAGAGGCCAGGTCAGGCTAAAGCCGAATCAAGGCAACTGATCATCCAGCTTCTTGTGCTTCCAGCCATCATTGCCCGGCAAGATCAGGTTCAGGGCGATAGCCACGATGGCGCACAGGGCGATGCCCTTCAGGCCCCAGTCATCCGGGCCATCACCACTGCCGATCAGTACGCCGCCGATACCGAACACCAGTGTCACCGACACGATCACCAGGTTGCGCGCTTCAGCCAGGTCGATCTTGTGGCGGATCATGGTGTTCATGCCCACCGCCGCGATCGAGCCGAACAGCAGGCACAGGATGCCACCCATCACCGGTACCGGGATGCTTTGCAGCAATGCGCCGAACTTGCCGATGAAGGCGAGTGTGATAGCGAAAATCGCCGCCCAGGTCATGATCTTCGGGTTGTAGTTCTTGGTCAGCATCACCGCGCCGGTGACTTCGGCATAGGTGGTGTTGGGCGGGCCGCCGAACAGGCCGGCTGCGGTGGTGGCCAGGCCGTCGCCCAGCAGGGTGCGGTGCAGGCCGGGCTTCTTCAGGTAGTCGCGGCCGGTCACGCTGCCGACTGCGATCACCCCGCCGATGTGCTCGATCGCCGGTGCCAGGGCAACCGGGACGATGAACAGGATGGCCTGCCAGTTGAATGCTGGCGCGGTGAAGTTGGGCAGCTCCAGCCACGGCGCGGCGGCGATCTTGGCAGTGTCGACCACGCCAAAGGCGAACGACAGGGCAAAGCCTACGAACACGCCGGCAATGATCGGCACCAGACGGAAGATGCCCTTGCCGAACACGGCAACGATCAGCGTTGTCAGCAGGGCCGGCATCGAGATCATCATGGCGGTCTTGTACGGCAGCAGCACGCTGCCGTCACCGGCCTTGCCCATCGCCATGTTGGCGGCGATCGGCGCCATGGCCAGGCCGATGGAGATGATCACCGGGCCGATCACCACCGGCGGCAGCATGCGGTCGATGAAGCCAGTGCCTTTGATTTTTACCATCAGGCCCATGAAGGTGTACACGAAACCTGCGGCCATCACGCCGCCCATGGTCTCGGCCAGGCCGAACTGGCCCTTGGCGAGGATGATCGGGGTGATGAAAGCAAAGCTCGAGGCCAGGAACACGGGGACCTGGCGGCCGGTGACCAGCTGGAACAGCAGGGTGCCGATGCCGGCAGTGAACAGCGCTACGTTCGGATCGAGGCCGGTGATCAGTGGCATCAGCACCAGCGCGCCAAATGCCACGAAGAGCATCTGCGCGCCCGAAACGACCTGGCGCCAGAGCGGGTCGTTGAAGCCGTCCTGCATGGTCAGGCGTCCTTTTGCTTGGTGCCGAAGATCTTGTCACCGGCATCGCCCAGGCCCGGCACGATGTAGCCGTGTTCGTTCAGGCGCTGGTCGATCGAGGCGGTGTAGATCTGCACGTCCGGGTGGGCTTTTTCCACCACTTCGATGCCTTCTGGCGCAGCGACCAAAACCATGGCGCGGATCTCTTTGCAGCCGGCCTTTTTCAGCAGGTCGATGGTGGCGACCATCGAACCGCCGGTGGCCAGCATCGGGTCGATGATCAGGGCCAGGCGCTGGTTGATGTCCGGCGCGAGCTTTTCCAGGTAGGTGTGGGCTTCGAGGGTTTCCTCGTTGCGGGCAACGCCGACGGCGCTGACCTTGGCGCCCGGGATCAGGCTGAGCACGCCGTCGAGCATGCCGATGCCGGCTCGCAGGATCGGTACCACGGTAATCTTCTTGCCGGCGATTTTTTCAACTTGCACCTTGCCGCACCAGCCGTCGATCTCGTAGGTTTCGAGCGGCAGGTCCTGGGTGGCTTCGTAGGTCAGGAGCGCTCCGACTTCCTGGGCAAGTTCGCGAAAATTCTTGGTGCTGATATCGGCACGGCGCATCAGGCCGAGCTTGTGGCGGATCAGCGGATGGCGGATCTCACGAGTGGGCATAGGGGGCTCCGAAAGGCGGGCAAAAAAACCGCGCTAGATTAATCTATTCAGCCTGTGCTGTCGTCTGGTCATTCTGGACGTTAGTCCATAAATGCTTGATCTGTGACGAGCGGATGCGTACCTTTGCCCGCTTTTCCAAAATGCACCCCCGGAGAGCGCCATGTCCGCCGATCTCGAGCATATCCGTCAAGTCATGCGTGAAGCTGACTGCCTGTACACCGAAGCCGAAGTCGAAGCGGCCATCGCCAAAGTCGGCGAGCAGATCTGCAAGGACCTGCACGACAAGAACCCGGTGGTTTTCTGCGTGATGAACGGCGGCCTGATCTTCTCGGGCAAACTGCTGACCCACCTGCAGTTCCCACTGGAAGCCAGCTACCTGCACGCTACCCGCTACCGCAACCAGACCAGCGGAGGCGAGCTGTTCTGGAAGGCCAAGCCCGAAGTATCGTTCATCGACCGTGACGTACTGATCGTCGATGACATCCTCGACGAAGGGCACACCCTCAGCGCCATCATCGAGTTCTGCAAGCACGCCGGTGCGCGCTCGGTGCACACCGCGGTACTGATCGACAAGGAACATGACCGCAAGGCCAGCCCGGAACTCAAGGCCAACTACGTGGGCTTGCCCTGCGTCGACCGCTATATCTTCGGTTACGGCATGGACTACAAAGGCTACTGGCGCAACGCCAACGGCATCTTCGCCGTAAAGGGGCTGTGATCATGCGCCAGCCTGCGTTCATCGACCAATCGCTGTTCGCCGGGCTGGCCGCAAAGGCTGCAGCCAACCCGCGCGGGCGGCAACATCACAATTTCCATGAGATGGAAGAGCCTTGCCACCGCATGGCAGTCGGGCTGCAACCGAGCACCTATATCCCGCCGCATCGGCACCTGAGCGATGACAAAGCCGAAACGCTGGTCGTGCTCAAGGGTTGCCTGGGCCTGCTGCTTTTCAACGAGCAGGGGGCGGTGACCGACAAGCGAGTGCTGCAGGCGGGCGGCGATTGCCTGGGTGTGGACCTGGCGCCTGGTATTTACCATGGGCTTGTGGTGCTGGAGCCGGACAGCATCCTGTTCGAGTGCAAGGCCGGACCGTATCGGCCGGTGGGTGAAGGCGAACATGCGCACTGGGCGCCGCGCGAAGGAGAAGAGGGCGTGGACGAGTACCAGGCCTGGATGCGCGCGCAGTTCGATTGATGTCGGGCCGGCGCACTCAACTGTAGGAGCGGCCTTGTGTCGCGATCGGGCTGCGCAGCAGCCCCTCGATTGAAGCTTCGCCACCAACATGACCGGGGCCGCTTTGCGGCCCATCGCGACACAAGGCCGCTCCTACAAGAGCCTGTGCAGGCCGTGCTAGAGTGCTCCTTCATTCAAGGAGCCTCACATGCGTGCGTTTCTTCCCCTCCTGCTGGCGGTCAGCCTGCCACTCGCCGCCGCACCGTTGCACAGCCAGTTCCTGCCACCTGACGACCAGTCCCTGCGCCAGGAAGCGCCGACCGGCCAGCAATTGCTGCAAGTGACCGACTACTCGGTGGTAGTGGGTACCCAACGCCAATCCGACCAGCAGCCGATCCCGATCACCTCGTCGTTGCAGGTGCGCCTCAAGGGCAAGCCGCTGAGCAAGGGCGCAACCATCGCCCAGGTACTGCTGACCTTTGACGGTGAAGCGGCCAAGAGCCTGAAGAAACCCGTATACGATGAGAAAACCCGCACCCTGAGCCTGAATTATCCGCTCAGCGACTACCGCGTGATCATGGACCTGCTGCGCAACGAGACACTGTATGTGCAGTTCCTCACCTACGGCAACGGCCACGTCTGGGCCGACCTGCACACCGGTACCGTACGTACGCGTTGAGGCGCCCGGCCTGCGGGGGGTACACTGCCGGCCTTCGAAATTTCGTGATGGTCCAGTTGGAGTCGGCAATGCGTAAAGACAAGAAACAGGTAATCGGTGACGAGATCAGCGACGACTACATCAAGTCGTTCCTCCAGTTCGAGCCGGCTGATGGCGTGACCTCGCCGTCGCTGCACAAGCTGGTCAAGGCCTACCGCGGCCTGCGCATCGACGATTTCGAGCGTTTTGTCGGCTTCTTCGTCGAGGCTGGGCTGGACCTGGATGGCAAGGACGAGCACGGCCAGACCTTTGTCGAGCAGATTGCCGACCAGCGCAATGCATCGGATTACATCGAGATCATCGCCAAGGCCCGTGGCTGATTTGTAAACCTGCTCCGGCCCTTTCGCGGGCACGCCCGCTCCCACAGGGATGGTGCAGAGCCTGAGGGCGACGCCGAAACCTGTGGGAGCGGGCATGCCCGCGAAGAGGCCGGCACAGGTCAATGAGTAACCAGGAACGAAAAAACGCCCCGAGGGGCGTTTTTTCGTGACCGGCCGAATCAGGCGTAATGCTTGGCCGCCGGGCTGCTTTCCACCAGGTCCAGCGCCACGTCGTTGTCGGCACTGATCTTGTGGTACAGGGCAGCATCGGTCGCCAGGGTCTTCTCGCGAGCCGGGAAGATTTCCTTGAGCTTGGCAGCCCAGGCACCTTTGGCCTGCTCGGGGAAGCAGCGCTCGATCAGTTCCAGCATGATCGAAACGGTCACCGAAGCACCCGGCGATGCGCCGAGCAGTGCAGCCAGGCTGCCGTCCTGGGCCGAGACCAGCTCGGTACCGAACTGCAGCACGCCGCCTTTCTTCGGATCTTTCTTGATGATCTGCACGCGCTGACCGGCTACTTCCAGGCGCCAGTCTTCGGCCTTCGCCTGCGGGTAGAAGCGACGCAGGGCTTCCAGGCGCTGCTCCATCGACTGCATCACTTCGCTGACCAGGTACTTGGTCAGGTCCATGTTGTCACGGGCCACGGCCAGCATCGGGCCGATGTTGCCCATGCGTACCGACAGCGGCAGGTCCATCAGCGAACCGTGCTTGAGGAACTTGGTGGTGAAGCCGGCATATGGACCGAACAGCAGCGATTTCTTGCCATCGACCACGCGGGTATCCAGGTGCGGTACCGACATCGGCGGGGCGCCGACCGCAGCCTGGCTGTAGACCTTGGCCTGGTGCTGCTTGACGATTTCCGGGTTGTCGCAACGCAGCCACTGGCCGCTGACCGGGAAGCCGCCGAAGCCTTTGCTTTCCGGAATGCCCGACAGCTGCAGCAGCGGCAGGGCCGCGCCACCGGCGCCGAGGAAGACGAAGCGGGCGTCCACTTCACGGCTACCGCCGCTGTTGACGTCCTTGATGCTCACGGTCCAGCCCTTGCCGTTACGGCGCAGGCCAACGACCTTCTTGCTGTACTTGACCTGGGCGTCCTGCGAGTCGCCCAGCAGCTTCAGCAGCTTGTTGGTGAGGGCGCCGAAGTTGACGTCGGTGCCCTTGAGCACGCGGGTGGCGGCGATGTGCTGGTCGGCTGGGCGGCCTGGCATCATCAGCGGCATCCAGTCCTTCATCACGGCCTTGTCTTCGGTGTATTCCATGTCCGCAAAGGCATGGTGCTGCTTGAGCAGCTCATAGCGCTTCTTGAGGAAGGAAACACCCTTGTCACCCTCGACGTAGCTCAGGTGCGGGACAGGGTTGATGAAGGCACGTGCCGAGCCGAAGTTGCCCTTCTTGCTCAGGTAGGCCCAGAACTGGCGCGAAACCTCGAACTGGGTGTTGATGTGCACGGCCTTCTTGATGTCGATGCTGCCATCGGCGGCCTGGGGCGTGTAGTTAAGCTCGCACAGGCCGGCGTGGCCGGTGCCTGCGTTGTTCCAGGGGTTGGAGCTTTCCGCGGCTCCGGAGTCCATCGCCTCCACGACCTCAAGCTTCAGGGTCGGGTCGAGCTCCTTGAGCAGTACGGCCAGGGTGGCACTCATGATGCCTGCGCCTACCAGTACCACATCAACCGATTCGTTCTGCGCCATTTAACGCGTCTCCACAATCTACAGCTACCTAATTGACAGCATAGGACCTGGGTTCGCCAGGGTCGCCATGTCCGACTTTTCGCAGTTCTTGCAACTTCCGCGGACACCGCCAATCAGTCTTCGGGTTCGCGTATTGAACGCGGTTTGCCACGGGTGCGGCAATTCGACTTATGGTCAAGGTGTCGTGCGTGCGTTATGGAACGGCTCAGACACTCATACGGGATGAGCGCATTTGCCGCCTGTTCAGGGCTGTTCGGGACACATCTGCCGCTTTTGCACATGCCAGACTGTTCATTTGCTCGCCACACTCTTGTGAAGTTGTGAAAACCGTTTTTTCACGCTCTTTTGGAGACGTGAACCTCAAAAGGGGACTGCGCGATGGCAACCCGCAGGTTCATGCAGTGTGAAGGGCCGGAAAAGCAGGCACGACAGCCGATGCAAGACCTGAGTGGAAGGCTCTCTGTGGGCGAAGCATTGAAGTTGCCGGGGTCAATCGGCGAGTGCGGGGCCCGATCAGGAGACGTCCTTATAATCGGGGGGAGATTATAGCGATGTCGCGGGCAGAAATGTCGCCATTCGTGGTTTTTATTGCAGCGTTTGTCAGGCCGCGAGGATGCGCTGGTGCCAGCGGCGGCTTGCGCGGGCGCAAACCCGGGCACTGGCGGGCAGCTCGCGGCCCAGCCAGGCGAGCCGGATTTCGCCGATCTGGACCCAGCCGCTGCCGCTGGGCGCCTGGCTGCATTGCTTGAAGGCCAGGCATTTGCCGTCGGCATCGAGGCGGGCATAGGTGTTGTGGCGCGGGCGTTGGAAGAGCAGGGTCCAGAGCGAGGCCATGGCAGCGAGTCCTGTGCGTTAGGGCTTGGCGCAAGGATAAGGGCGCGGCGATGAAACGATTGTGACAAGCGGGCCGGACCGATGACTGGTCGATGCGTGGCTAGGTATACTGTGGGCCTTCGCCGCTTTTTCTGGAGTAACGCGCATGTTGCAACGTCTGTTGTTCGGTTTGATCGCCGTGGCCAGCCTCAGCCTGGTCGGTTGTGCCCACAGCCCGCAACAACTCAATCCGCAACCCACGCTCAAGGCCCAGCTCGCCCCGGTCGGCCATGGCCAGCCGGTAGTGGTCCGGGTTGTTGACGGCCGGGCCTCGCAGTCCCTGGGCACTCGCGGTGGCATGTATCCCGAGACCAGCACCATCAGCGTGAGTGGCAACGACATCGTGCCCAAGCTGCAGGCCCAGGCTGAAGCCGCTGTACGCCTGCTCGGCTTCACCCCGACGCCGAACGCCTACAACGCACCGCAGTTGACCGTGACCCTGGCCGAGCTGAAGTACCAGTCGCCGAAAGACAACCTGTACGTGACCGAGGCTACCATCGGCGCCACCTTCCGTGCCGACGTGTCCAATGGCGGCCGCCGTTACAGTGGCCGTTACGGCGCTTCGCTGGACCAGCGTTTCGGCATGGCGCCGAACCAGGAAACCAACACCCAGCTGGTGGGCGATGTGCTGAGCGATGCCCTGACCCGCATGTTCAAGGACCCGACCATCGGTCAGGTGCTGGGGCAGTAAGCCTTCAGCTATAAAACAAAACCCGCTGCCTGTGTTCCAGGCAGCGGGTTTTTTGTTGTCTGTGCCCGCGAAGAGGCCGGCAAATCTTCATGCCATGCCAGATGAAATTTGATGACACTTTGTCGCCTGAACCGGGCGTCTGGGCATGACTTGGGTAGAATGCCGGCCTTTGCCGTCGCTCATACCGAGGTTGCGTGATGTCCTTGCAAGTGCTCTGGGGGTTCCTGGCCGCCCACCCGACCAAGCTGATCAATCTGCTGGCGCTGCTGCTGACCTGCCCGGGCGGGTTGCTGCTCCACAGTGCGCGGCGGCGCGAGGCCGAGACTCGCGAATACATGGCGGTGGACGAGGGGGTGGTGGACGCGTTCGACCTGCGGGTGCCGCGGTACTTCTACATTCTCGGCTTTTCGTGCCTGGCGATGGCGTTGCTGTTGTCCTGGTTCAGTACCTGGGTCTGAGATTCCGGGGCCGCTTTGCGGCCCATCGCCGGCAAGCCAGCTCCCACAGGATTACACAAGCCTGAGGGAAATGCGGTCTCTGTGGGAGCTGGCTTGCCGGCGATGGGCTGCAAAGCAGCCCCGGCATTCGCTCAGGCAACCGGTGCCTGCTGCCTGACCTGGTACTGGTTGCGCACCGGCGTCGCATACTGCAGCACAAGGTACGGCCGCTGCTCCTCAGGGCAGGCATCCAGGCGGCGTTGCCATTCCTCCTTGGCCCGAGCCAGCTCATCGGCCGGGAACACCTTCTCGGCGTTCGGCACCTGTAGCGCCTCATCCTTGCCATCCCACATCGCATAGGCCAGGTAGTGCACCGGGAACAGTCGGTAGCCACCGAGGATCTGCCGGTCGATTTCCGCTGCCAGTTGCTTGGTATCCTCGTGATACTCGGTCACCGGCGGGGCGAAGTTGATGTGCACCCGGCCTTTGTAGCCGGTAATGCCCTTGGCGATGCTGTTGTCGTCCTCGCCCGGCGCCTTCTTGTAGGTGCCGGTGGTGGCGCGGATGTACAACTCGCGGGCCTTGGCCTGGTCGCACGGGTCATATTCGTAGCTGATCGAAACCGGTGTCAGGTTCAGGCTCTGGATCACCGCGCCGAACGGCTCGTCCTTGCGGCTCATGTGGAACATCTTGAGGATCGCCGAATCGGTGCGGTCGTCACCATCCTTGGCCCGGCCTTCTGCCTGGGCGATCCAGATCGACGTGGCGTCGTTGCGGATCGAGTGGTTGATGTAGGCTGAGAGCAACTGGTAGGCCGCCAGCTTCTCGCGGCGCCCACTGATCGAGCGGTGCACGATGAAGCTCTTGTTCAGGCGCATCATGTCGCTGACAAACGGCTTTTGCAGCAGGTTGTCGCCAATGGCGATACGCGGCGTGGGCAGGCCGGCGTGGTACACCGCGTAGTTGACGAAGGCCGGGTCCATGACGATGTCACGGTGGTTGGCCAGAAACAGGTAGGCGGTGCCGGCCTTGAGCTGCTCCACGCCCGAATAAGTGACGCCGTCGGTGGCGCGGTCGATGGTCTGGTCGACGTAGTACTCGACTTTGTCCTGCAAGGTCGAGACACAGGTGACACCGGCGAATTCCTTGCGCAGGCGGCGGGCGATCAGCGGTTTGAGCAACCAGCCGAGAGCACCGGCCGCACGCGGGAAGCGGAAGTGGGTGAGGATATCGAGGAATGCCGGGTCGCTGAGCAGGCGTGCCAGAACGGCAGGGACCTCAGCGTCGTCGTACGGTCGGATGGCATCGAATTCGCCCATCATGCTCTCTTGTTGGAAACGGCTAGGGTAATAAGGTAGGGGCGGGCTCCGAAAAACGGCTCGGACACACACAGGCCCTGTAAATAGACCGGCAATTATACGCATAAGTCACCCCGGAGGCCGCGATGCTGCAAACTGCTATCTACGATTGCCCTTATTGTGGCGAAGAAGTCGAAACCACGGTGGACCTGTCCGGTGGCGATCAGGAGTACATCGAGGACTGTCAGGTATGCTGCAAGCCTATCCGCTTCGTGCTGCAAGTTCATGGCGAGGAGTGGATGCTGGATGTATTCGGTGAGAATGACTGATGCAGCGTATCTACGAACCGGAAAACCTGCTCGAGGCTGAAATGCTGGCAGGCATGCTCGCCAGCGAGGGGATCGATGCGCACCTGGTTGGTCGTGACCTGATCGGTGCTGCCGGTGAACTGCCGATGCAGGGCTTGCTTGGGCTTGCCGTGGCTGATGAACAGGCCGAGTACGCACGGCAGCTGATCGATGCGTACAATGATGCCCAGCCACTGGTTGGCGACGAACCGGAGAGTTTCCCCGGTACCTTGATCTGCTAGGTTCTGAATTCGCCCATGTGTGGACGTTACGCCCTGTTTCGCTGGCCCCAGGCTCTTGCCAGTCTGCCGGGCTTTCCCGTTGGCCAGCCAGCCCAATGGAACATCTCGCCCGGGGCTTCGGTGCTGATCCAGCGCCAGCTCGACGGCCAGTTGCAACTGGCCAAGGCGCGCTGGGGGTTGACCCCGGCCTGGCTCACCGACCTGTCCCGCACCCCCGCCCATGCCCGCGCCGAAACCCTGGCCGAGCAGCCGATGTTTCGCGACGCGTTTCGCCTGCGCCGCTGCCTGATGCCGGCCAACGGCTTTTACGAATGGCGCGGTAGCGTGCGCAAGCGCCCGTACTGGCTGACCCCGGGGGAGGGCGCATCGCTGTACTTCGCCGCCGTGTGGGAGGCCTACCCTGTGCAGGACCAGGTTTGGCTGAGTTGTGCGGTGGTGACCCAGGCGGCGATGAACCAGCGTCGGCCGCTGATACTGGACGAGACAGGGCAGGCCGCCTGGCTTGACCCGGACACGCCGCTGGCCCGCCTGCATGAATTGCTGGCCAGCCCGCCGGCGACGTTGCGCGAACGGGCCCTGGCGCATTTCGTCAATGATCCGAAGCTGGATGCGCCGGAGTGCCTGACCCCGGCTTGAGGGGCTACCCGCACCGGCCCCTTCGCGGGCATGCCCGCTCCCACAGGTATTACACTGCCTTCAGGTTTACTGTTTTCACTGTGGGAGCGGGCGTGCCCGCGAAGAGGCCGGTGCAGGAAAATAAATTCTTCCGTGCGGCTATGGCGGCCCACCGGCGAGTCGTCCTAGGATACGGCGCATGTAGAAAGGGAGTGTTTTCATGCGTAAGTCTTTTGTCGTCAGCCTGTTGAGTGCTGGCATCCTGCTGGCCGGCTGCCAGGCGGTTAATACCACCAGCGGCGGTGCTGTCGGCGTCGAGCGCCAGCAGTACATGTTCAGCATGCTCTCGACCGATGAGGTCAACCAGATGTACGCCCAGTCGTACCAGCAGACCCTGGGTGAAGCATCGAACAAAGGCGTGCTCGACAAGTCGAGCGCAGATGCCAAGCGTGTGCAGGTAATTGCCAACCGCCTGATCGCCCAGACCCCCAAGTTCCGACCGGATGCCGCGCAATGGAACTGGGAAGTGAACGTGATCAAGAGCGACGAGCTCAACGCCAACTGCGGCCCGGGCGGCAAGATCATCGTCTACACCGGCCTGATCGATCAGCTCAAGCTCACCGATGCGGAAATTGCTGCGGTGGTGGGCCACGAGATCGCCCACGCTTTGCGTGAGCACAGCCGCGAGGCGATGTCGAAGGCGTATGGCGTGGAAATGGCGCGCCAGGGCGCCGGTGCCCTCTTTGGCCTCGGCCAGGGCAGCATGGCCATGGCCGATACCGTGGTGAACTATGCCATGACCCTGCCCAACAGCCGGGCCAACGAGAACGAAGCTGACCTGATCGGCCTGGAGCTCTCGGCGCGTGCCGGTTACGACCCGAATGCCGCGATCACCTTGTGGAACAAGATGAGCCAGGCTTCCGAAGGCGCACCGCCTGAGTTCATGAGCACTCACCCGGCGTCCCAGAGCCGCATTGCTTCGTTGCAGGCGGCCATTCCGAAGGTGATGCCGCTGTATCAGGCGGCCAAGAAGTAAGACCGTAAGGGGCCGCAGAGCGGCCCCCGTCAGCAGTCAACCCACCCAGCCACTGGCTTTCATCGCCGAGTACACGGCCACGATCGCCAGCACGAAGAACGCCGTGGCCGCCAGGCGACGGATTAGCGTCAGCGGCAGTTTGTCCGCTGCGAAGTTACCCGCCAGTACCACTGGCACGTTGGCAATCAGCATGCCCAGGGTAGTACCGATAATGACCATGATCAGGTACGGATACTGTGCTGCCAGCATTACCGTGGCGACCTGGGTCTTGTCACCGATTTCAGCCAGGAAGAACGCGATCAGCGTGGTCAGGAACGGCCCGAAGCGGCGCGCCGGGTTCTCGTCGTCATCCATCTTGTCCGGAACCAGGGTCCATAGGGCAGTGGCGGTGAAGCTCGCGGCCAGGATCCAGTGCAGTGCCGAGTCGCTGAAGAAGCTGCCTACCCACGCGCCCACGGCACCAGCCGCGGCATGGTTGGCCAAGGTGGCGGCGATGATGCCGGCGATGATCGGCCAGGGCTTGCGGAAGCGGGCAGCGAGTATGAGCGCGAGCAATTGCGTCTTGTCGCCGATTTCGGCGAGGGCAACGATGGCGGTGGGGACCAGCAAAGATTCCAGCATCAGGATTCCTACGGGGGCGGGTCGACACGGCTATGACACGTACAGCCTCCCCGCCCCGGGTAAGGTGTGCGTGTCATAGGTCTTGTCAAACCCTGGATCCGTCTATGCGGATCTCGCCATGCAGGCTGGCATGGTGGGTCGCACGCGCCATGGTCTGTGGACCAAGTATGTTGACGCGTACCGGGCGAGCTGGGCGCTCGCGGGAGACTACTCCCCTAGGACGGTGCGGATTCTGCCTAGACTAAAAGCTTTCGGCAAGCGCTGTTTTTATCCGTGTGTTGCCTGGTAGATTCGGAAACCGTCCGCCTCGTCGCGTACCTGGCAGTTGCCCAGCGCCCCTTCGATCAGTGGCTGGTAGCGCAGGAAGCTGTTGGCAACCAGGCGCATTTCGCCACCTTTTCGCAGATGAACGGCTGATTTTTTCAGCAAGTTTTCCGATGCCTGGTAGTTGGTGTGCACCCCGGTGTGGAACGGCGGGTTGCTCAGGATCAGGCTCAGTTCGGTCGGCGCCGCGTCGATGCCGTCGCCGCTGATCACTTCGCCCTCCAGACCATTGGCGGCCAAGGTCAGGCGGCTGGCGGCCACGGCGAAGGCATCCACATCCAGCAGGGTCACCCGGTTTTGTGGATAACGGCGTTTGACCGTGGCGCCCAGCACCCCGGCACCGCAGCCGAAGTCCAGCACATGCCCGCTCGGCAGGCCATCGAGGTGCTTGAGCAGCAGGGCGGTACCGCGATCGAGGCGGCCATGGCTGAACACACCGGGCAGGCTGACTACTTGCAGCGGGCCGTCTTCCAGGCTGAGCTCGAAGCGTTCGGCCAGGCTTTCCAAGGGCTTGGCCTCTGGCGCGTGCTCGATGGTCACCTGCCACAGCTGGCAATGGCGGGCGCTGTCGAGCTTGCGCGGCTTGCCAAAGGCCTGCAGCTGCTTGGCCGCACCCTCGATGCCACCACGTTTCTCGCCGACCAGGTACAGCTCGCGGCCCGCCAGGCGCGAGGCCAGGGCGTTGAGCAGGTAGGCGGCCAGTTCGCGGGACTTGGGCAGGAACAGCACGGCGCTGTCGAAAGTCACTTCAGGGGGCTCCACCGCATAGTGGCTGCGGCCGGCGAAGCGGCTTTCGAGCATGGCCTGGTCGCCCGCATGCCAGCTCCAGGCTCGGGCCTGGGGCAACTGGCCAAGCAGGCCGTCGGCGGGGGCGCCGGCGAGCAGCAGCGGGCCCTGGAACAGCTCTGCCTGGCGGAGCAACACTTCACTGCGCGGGTCCATGGACGACGCCTCCTGGAAAAAAGTGGCGCAGTTTAGCAGAGGCGGGCGTCGGGCTCAGCTAACCACGCGACGTGGCTGCCCGGCGAAGAAGGCCTGGGCGTTCTCGCTGAGCTGGCCGACGATGCGCTGGCGCGACTCCACCGCGCCCCAGGCGCTGTGCGGGGTGATGATCAGGCGCGGGATGCCGGGCTCGAGCAGCGGGTTGCCGTTGATCGGTGGCTCCACGCTCAGCACGTCGGTGGCGGCACCGCCCAGGTGGCCACTGCGCAGGGCGTCGGCCAGCGCCTGCTCGTCGATAAGGCCGCCGCGGGCGGTGTTGACCACCAGCACGTTTGGCTTGAGCAAGGCCAGTTCGCGGGCCCCGAGCATGTGTCGGGTGTGCTCGTTCAGCGGGCAGTGCAGGGTCAGGGCGTCGACTTGCGGCAGCAACTCGTCCAGCGGCAACCGGTCGGCGCGTTCCGGGCGGCCGGGGATCTGCCCGCTGAGCACGCGCATGCCAAAGGCTTCGGCCAGTCGCGCCACCGCGCCGCCCAGTTCACCGTGGCCGAGCAGGCCAAGGGTCTTGCCCTCCAGCTCGACGATGGGGAAGTCCAGCAGGCAGAACTGGCTGGCCTTGGCCCACTGGCCGTCGGCTACCGCCTGGTTGTAGTCGCACAGGCGGGTGGCCAGTGCCAGTAGCAGGGCGAGGGTGTGCTGGGCGACGGACGGTGTGCCGTAGCCCTGGCAGTTGCACACGGTGATGCCCTGGGCGCGGGCGGCCGCCAGGTCGACGTTGTTGGTGCCGGTGGCGGCCACCAGGATCAGCTTCAGCTGCGGGTTGGCGGCCAGGGTCGCGGCGTCGAGCATGACCTTGTTGCTGACTACCGCTACCGCGCCCTTAAGGCGTTCGGCGACCTGCTCCGGCCGGGTGGCGGCGAACAGTTCGAACTCGTCGAACTGCTGCTTCAGGGGCGAGAGGTCGAGATCGCCCAGGTCCAGGGACTGGTGATCGAGAAACACGGCGCGACGCGGGCTGGGCATGAAGTTCTCCGAGGCTGGGCGGGGTATTGGTGTTGTGGCCATTCGCGGGCATGCCCGCTCCCACAAGACCCCCACCAACCTGCGGGTGTGTAGTACCTGTGGGAGCGGGCGTGCCCGCGAAAGGGCCTTTGGCTCCAGCACAAATCCTGAAGCTGCCGCCGCAGTGTCTAGTTCAACCTTGCCGCCCGTCAACGCCCGCCACTCATACCTTCATCACGCAAATCATTCCTTCGGCTGATTTAGCCGTCACATTGGCGAACTACAGTAGTTCCCAGACTTGTCCGGCCCGCTTTTCAGAAAAGGGATACCCATGTTGCAGACCCGCATCATCAAGCCCGCCGAGGGCGCCTACGCCTACCCCCTGCTGATCAAGCGACTGCTGATGTCTGGCAGCCGCTATGAAAAGACCCGCGAAATCGTCTACCGAGACCAGATGCGGCTGACCTACCCCCAGCTCAACGAGCGCATCGCGCGCCTGGCCAACGTGCTGACCGAAGCCGGGGTAAAGGCCGGTGACACCGTGGCGGTGATGGACTGGGACAGCCACCGCTACCTGGAATGCATGTTCGCCATCCCGATGATCGGTGCGGTGGTGCACACCATCAACGTGCGCCTGTCGCCCGAGCAGATTCTCTACACCATGAACCACGCCGAAGACCGCGTGGTGCTGGTCAACAGTGACTTCGTCGGCTTGTACCAGGCCATCGCCGGGCAACTGACCACGGTCGACAAGACCCTGCTGCTGACCGACGGCCCGGAAAAGACAGCCGAGCTGCCCAACCTGGTGGGCGAGTACGAGCAACTGCTGGCCGCTGCCAGCCCGCGCTACGACTTCCCGGACTTCGACGAGAACTCGGTGGCCACCACCTTCTACACCACTGGCACCACCGGCAACCCCAAGGGTGTGTACTTCACTCATCGGCAACTGGTGCTGCACACCCTGGCCGAAGCTTCGGTGACTGGCAGCATCGATAGCGTGCGCCTGCTGGGTAGTAACGACGTGTACATGCCCATCACGCCGATGTTCCACGTGCACGCCTGGGGCATTCCCTACGCCGCCACCATGCTGGGCATGAAGCAGGTGTATCCGGGGCGCTACGAGCCGGACATGCTGGTCAAGCTGTGGCGCGAAGAGAAGGTCACGTTCTCCCATTGCGTGCCGACCATCCTGCAGATGCTGCTCAACTGCCCGACCTCCAAAGGTCAGGACTTCGGCGGCTGGAAGATCATCATCGGCGGCAGCGCACTCAACCGCTCGTTGTACCAGGCCGCCCTGGCACGCGGCATCCAGCTGACCGCCGCATATGGCATGTCCGAGACCTGCCCGCTGATTTCCGCCGCCCACCTTAACGACGAACTGCAGGCCGGCAGCGAGGATGAGCGCGTCACTTACCGCATCAAGGCCGGCGTACCGGTGCCGCTGGTGGAGGCGGCCATCGTCGACGGCGACGGCAACTTCCTGCCCGCCGACGGTGAAACCCAGGGCGAACTGGTGCTGCGTGCGCCATGGCTGACCATGGGCTACTTCAAGGAACCGGAAAAGAGCGAGGAGCTGTGGCAGGGCGGCTGGTTGCATACCGGTGATGTCGCCACGCTCGACGGCATGGGCTATATCGACATCCGCGACCGTATCAAGGATGTGATCAAGACCGGTGGCGAGTGGATTTCCTCGCTCGACCTCGAAGACCTGATCAGCCGTCACCCGGCCGTGCGCGAAGTGGCGGTGGTAGGGGTGGCCGACCCGCAGTGGGGTGAACGCCCGTTTGCCCTGCTGGTGGTGCGTGAAGACCAGGTCATCGACGCCAAGGCGCTGAAGGAACACCTCAAGCCGTTCGTCGAACAAGGGCACATCAACAAGTGGGCGATTCCAAGCCAGATCGCCGTTGTTACCGAAATTCCCAAGACCAGTGTCGGCAAGCTCGACAAGAAACGCATCCGCCAGGACATCGTCCAGTGGCAGGCCAGCAACAGCGCGTTCCTCTCCACGCTGTAACCGCCATGCGGGTCGCGCACTGCAGCGCGCGACCCGCACGCTAGAGGGGTGGAACCTTGCCAAACGGCAGAAATACGCCATCCTTTAGCACTGCCAGCGCGCAGCCGGTGCAACATGGCAGCGAGTTGGCCGCACGGAGCGCAAATCACACTTTAGAGGGATCAAGCGCCTGTGCCTTGCTGGCTATAGTCGGGGCCAGGGGATTTTCAGGAATGGGGGAGGCGACATGCGCAAGCCGTGTCGCCGCGGGCGCAAGCCTGCAAACCGGTCGCTCGGGCCGTTCTTGAAAGGACTCACTGCCATAACAAAAAAAGTACATGGAGTAGCGTCGATGAAATCTGCAAACCTGTTCTGGCGCCGGGCCAAGTTGCCCCTGGCCGTCAGCCTTGCTTCCACGCTCGCAAGTCCTGCTTTCGCTGTCAGTTTCAACATTGGTGAAATCGAAGGCCAGTTCGACTCGTCGCTCTCCATCGGCGCCAGCTGGTCGACGGCCAACCCCAACAAGAACCTGATCGGGGTGAACAACGGCGGCAAGGGCCTGTCGCAGACATCCGACGATGGCCACCTGAACTTCAAGAAGGGCGAAACCTTCTCCAAGATCTTCAAGGGTATCCATGACCTGGAGCTCAAGTACGGCGACACCGGCGTGTTCGTCCGCGGCAAGTACTGGTACGACTTCGAACTGAAGGACGGAGGCCGCGAGTTCAAGGACATCAGCGACTCCAACCGCAAGGAAGGCGCCAAATCGTCCGGTGCCGAACTGCTCGACGCATTCGTCTACCACAACTACTCCATCGGCGATCAGCCAGGCTCGGTGCGCTTGGGCAAGCAGGTGGTGAGCTGGGGTGAAAGTACCTTCATCGGTGGCGGCATCAACTCGATCAACCCGATCGACGTGTCGGCGTTCCGCCGCCCGGGGGCCGAGATTAAGGAAGGCCTGATTCCGGTCAACATGTTCTACATTTCGCAGAGCCTGACCGACAACCTGTCGGCGGAGGCTTTCTACCAGATCGAATGGGACCAGACGGTCGTCGACAACTGCGGCACCTTCTTCTCCCAGCCAGACATCATTGCCGACGGCTGTACCGACAACCTGCGCGTGCTCAACAGCAGTCGCACAGTGCCGGGGGCGGCGCAGCAATTCCTTGCCACCCGTGGCGTGGACATCAATGAGGAAGGGGTGATGGTGCGCCGCGGCGCCGACCGCGATGCGCGTGACAGCGGCCAGTTTGGCGTGGCAATGCGCTACATGTTCGAGCCGCTGGACACCGAGTTTGGCGCCTACTTCATGAACTACCACAGCCGTGCGCCAATCTTCAGTGCTACCGGGGCCGCGCCTTCAGTGTTCGCCGGCCTGAGCGCATTGCCTGCACAGCTGCGCGCATTGGCACCGCTGATCGTGGCAGGTAACTCCGAGTACTTCGTCGAATACCCCGAGGACATCCGCCTTTATGGCTTGAGCTTCTCTACCACGTTGCCCACCGGGACCGCCTGGAGCGGCGAACTCAGCTACCGCCCCAACGCACCGGTGCAACTGAATACCACGGATATCCTGTTCGCCGGGGTCCGCCCCATTGGCGGTGCCTTGAGCAACGCTTCGCTGCTGACCGGTACGCCGGGGCAGGACTTGCACGGGTATCGCCGCAAGGAGATCACTCAGTTCCAGACCACCCTCACGCATTTCTTCGACCAGGTAATGGGCGCCAGCCGCATGACCGTGGTGGGCGAGCTGGGTGTCACCCATGTGGGCGGCCTGGAGAGCGCCCACGATACCCGCTACGGTCGCGATCCGGTGTTTGGTCCAGGCCCGCTGCCATCCACCGGTGGGGCAAACACCTGTCAGGCCCTGAATGCCAGCACCATCGCAGGCGCTGGTGCCGGTGCCTCCACCGCCAACCTGAGCCGCAACTGCGAGAACGATGGCTTTACCACCAGCACTTCCTGGGGTTACCGCGCCCGAGTCATCTGGGACTACAACGATGTCTTTGCCGGGGTCAACCTGAAACCCAGCGTGGCCTGGTCGCATGACGTCTCCGGCTATTCGCCGGGCCCTGGCGCCAACTTCGAGGAAGGCCGCAAGGCCGTCAGCCTGGGCCTCGACGCCGAGTACCAGAACACCTACACGGCAAGCCTGTCGTACACCAACTTCTTCGATGGCAAGTACACCACCGTGGATGACCGCGACTTCGTCGCGCTCAGCTTCGGCGTGAACTTCTAAGCATTCAGATCCAGGACGACACGACATGAACAAGACCAGAAGTCTGCTGCAAGCCGGTGTGCTGGGCCTGTCCCTGCTGGCGACCAGCGTCATGGCTGCAGTATCCGCCGACGAGGCGGCCAAGCTGGGCAGTACCTTGACTCCGATGGGCGCCGAAAAGGCTGGCAACGCCGATGGCTCGATCGGCCCGTGGGAACCGCTGTCCAAGAGCGCGGGCAGCGTCGACGGCAAGGGCTTCCTGTCCGACCCGTACGGCAGTGACAAGCCACTGTTCACCATCACCGCGCAGAACGCCGACCAGTACAAGGACAAGCTCTCGCCGGGCCAGCTGGCCATGCTCAAGCGCTATCCGGACACCTTCAAGATCCCGGTATTCAAGACCCATCGCGGTTCCACGGTGCCGGCCGATGTGTTCGCTGCCATCAAGGAAAACGCTACCAAGACCACCCTGGTCGAAGGCGGCAACGGTCTGAACAACTTCCGCACGGCTGTACCGTTCCCGATCCCGAAAAGCGGCCTGGAGGTGATCTGGAACCACATCACCCGCTACCGGGGCGGTAGCGTCAGCCGTCTGGTGACCCAGGCAACGCCTCAGCAGAACGGCTCTTTCAACCCGGTATACTTCTCCGACCAGTTCGTCTTCCGCGAAAGAATGAAGGATTACGACCCGAACAACCCGGGCAACATCCTGTTCTACTTCAAGCAGGAAGTGACCGCGCCTGCGCGCCTGGCCGGTACCGTGCTGCTGGTGCACGAAACCCTCGACCAAGTGAAGGAACCGCGCAAGGCGTGGATCTACAACGCCGGTCAGCGCCGCGTACGCCAGGCACCACAAGTGTCGTACGACGGCCCGGGTACCGCAGCCGACGGTTTGCGCACCTCCGACAACCTGGACATGTTCAACGGTGCGCCAGACCGCTATGACTGGAAGCTGGAAGGCAAGAAGGAGATGTACATCGCGTCCAACGCCTTCAAGCTCGACGACCCCAAGC
Organism: Pseudomonas sp. PVC-5-1; assembly: GCF_057444345.1. Classification (NCBI taxonomy): domain Bacteria; kingdom Pseudomonadati; phylum Pseudomonadota; class Gammaproteobacteria; order Pseudomonadales; family Pseudomonadaceae; genus Pseudomonas; species Pseudomonas sp. PVC-5-1. Next base: position 845,563 of record NZ_CM172024.1, read on the forward strand.
TCAAGTACACCGACATCATCAAGGCCGGGCACATCAACCAGGACCTGGCCCGTTACGAGCTGCGCCGTGTATGGCACGTGGTCGCCACCCTCAAGCCGGGCCAGCGGCACATCTATGCCAAGCGTGACTTCTACATCGACGAGGACACCTGGCAGGCTGCGGTGATTGACCAGTACGACGGCCGTGGCCAACTGTGGCGCGTGTCCGAGGCACATGCCCAGCCGTACTACAACGTGGAAGTGCCGTGGTACACCCTGGAGGCCATCTATGACCTGCAGTCGGGCCGTTACCTGGCCTTGGGCATGAAGAACGAAGAGAAGCGCGCCTACGACTTCGGTTTCAGTGCCAGCAAGGCTGACTTCCAGCCAGCGGCACTGCGCCAGTCGGGTATTCGCTAAGTATCGCGCAACCTCGGAGCGCCCCGGCTTGTCCGGGGCGTTTCATTTTCCTGTACCGGCCCCTTCGCGGGTGAACCCGCTCCCACAGGGATTGCACAGGTTTCAAGTCCAGTGCAGTACCTGTGGGAGCGGGCGTGCCCGCGAAGAGGCCGGTACAGCAATAAAGCTGGTGAATACCTCCCCAAACCCCCGCCCCAGCCGCTGTCCATCAGTCATGTTGCTTTTTGTCGCAGTCTTTTCCAGTGGAATTGCGCCCATCATCTTCAAATACGTAGCGTTACCCGCTAGTCTCGCAAGCATCCATACCGCCGTAGTCTTCCAACCAGAACGAGCCGGCCATGACAGATCTGTCCCGTACGCATGGATTCACCAGCCAGGCCCTGGGCCTGCTGGACGGGCGTTTCTTCCGGCCGCCCTTGCCGGACGGCCATGTGCCGCGCCTGCGCCTGTGCCAGCGGCTGCAAGCCGGTCTCGGCGGGCGGTTGTTACTGGTCAATGCCCCGGCAGGGTTCGGCAAAAGCTCCCTTGCCATCGAATTTTGCGAAGCGCTGCCCGAGCACTGGCGTAGCCTGTGGCTGGGCCTGAGCCAACGGGATGCCGACCCTGGCCGATTCCTCGAACGCCTGCTCGAAGGCCTGCAGCAGTATTGCCCGGCGCTGGGCGGCCAGGCCATGGGTCTGCTGAAAATGCGCCAGCGCCACCAGCCGTTCGCCTTCGAGGAATGGCTCGACGGCCTGCTCGACGAGCTGGCGCTGTACCTGCAAGCCGATACTCCCTTGTTGCTGGTGCTGGACGACTATCACCTGGCCCAGGGGCCGGTACTCGACCGCTGCCTGCAGTTCTTCCTCAATCACCTGCCCCCCGGCCTGGTGCTGCTGGTCACCAGCCGCCAACGCCCGGATTGGCACCTGGCGCGCCTGCGCCTGTCGCGGCACCTGGTCGAACTCAACGAACAGGACTTGCGCCTGACCGCCGAAGAATCACTGGCGGTGATCGGCCGCCAACCCAACGGGCTGCGTGGCCAGGCTCTGGACAACCTGATCCAGCGCAGCGACGGTTGGGTGGCCGGGTTGCGTTTCTGGCAGCTGGCGGCAAGCGAGTCCGCTGACGAGCAGGCCTTGCCCCAGGCCTTGCATGGCGGCGAGGGCCTGATCCGTGACTATCTGCTGGAAGAAGTCATCGACATGCTGCCCGCCGATGTGCAGGCCTTCCTTTACGAAACGGCCTGCCAGGAACGTTTCTGCGCCCCGCTGTGCGATGCCGTACGCGGCCGCCACGACAGTGCCGCGATCCTGCGTTTCTTGCAGGCGCACCAGGTGTTCCTGGTGCCGCTGGACGAGCATGGCCACTGGTTCCGCTATCACCATTTGTTCTCCGACCTGTTGCGCAGCCGCCAGGCCAGCGAGCCGCTGGCCGACCTGCAGTTGCGTGCCTGCCGCTGGTTCGAAAGCCAGGGCCTGCTGGACGAAGCGGTGGAGCAGGCCCTGCGCGCCGGTTACCTCGATGTCGCCGCCGACCTGGTGCAGAGCCTGTCCGAGGAGCAACTGCTGGCCGAACAGAACGTCGGCATGTTGCTGCGCTGGAAGATGGACCTGCCCGACAGCCTGCTGATCAGCACGCCGCGGCTGATCGTGCTGTACAGCTGGGCGTTGGGCCTGGCGTGCCAGCTGGACGCGGCCGAGGAGCTGGCGGGTTATCTCAGCCGCTTCCTGCCCGCGCCTTCGGCGACCGCGCAAAAGTCCATGCTGGCCCAGTGGCTGGCGCTGAGTGGTGTTATCGCCCGTGGCCGTGGTGATCGCGAGCGCACCCTGGCCTATTGCGGTGAAGCGCTGCAGAGCTTGCCGAGCAAGCGTTATGGCCAACGCCTGGTGTGCCTGTCGACGCTGTCCAACCTGGCGATTGCCGATGGCGATTTCTGGCGGGCCCGCGGCTGGAACCGTGAGGCGCTGGAGTTGGCCCAGCGTGTTGGCAACCCATTGTTCGAGGCCCTGGCCCATTACGACCGGGCGCGGGTGCTGCATGCCCGTGGCGAGGTGTTGCGCGCACTGGACGAAGTGCGCGAGGGGCTGCAACGCCTGCAAGGGCTGTCGGCACAGCGGCTGTATGCCGTGCGCGCCCGCTTGACGCTTTACGAAGGCTACCTGCTGGTATCGCGCCTGCAGCCGTCCCAGGGCCGTGCCCGCTTGCGTGCGGGGTTGGGCGAGGCGCGGGCCTGCCGTGATATCAGTGTGCTCATCGGCCACTGCGTGATCGCTACGCTCGATGGCCGGGAAGGGCACTTTGCCGAGGCTTTTGCCGAACTGGCCGAGGCCGAGCGGCTGATGCACATCTGGGATGTGCCGCCGGTCTACTACCTGGCCATGATCACCCTGGTCAAATGCGAGTTGTGGCTGGCCCAGGGGCGCATCGACCTGGCCGAGTCCTGGCTGCTGCGCCTGGGTCAGACCTATGGCGGCGAGCAACCGGCGGCGGCCCCGGAGTTCCACCCGTTGCTGCCGTTGCACATCGCCTTGCAGCAGGCATCGCTCGAGCGTATCCAGTCGCGTAGCGACGACGCGGCGCAACGCCTGGCCAGCCTGGTCGAGCGCGGCCAGGCCAGTGGCGGCATGATGCTCAGCGTCAGTGCCCTGTGCCAGTGGCTTGGCTTGTTGCTGGGCGAAGGTCGGGAAGAGCAGGCCGCCCAGTTGTTGCCACGGTTGCTGGTGGCAGCCCAGGGCGGCGTGTTGCAACCGTTCCAGCCTTTGCTGGAGCAGCACCCGCAGTGGCTTCTCGAACAGCTCCAGGCTGTTGCCGCCTGCCCGGTGCAGGCCGAGTTGCTCAAGCGCCTGCCGCAGATACCAAGCGCCAGCATCGGCAGCGGCGAAGCCCTGAGTAGCCGCGAGTTGGCCGTGCTCGAGCTGATTGCCCAGGGTTGTTCCAACCAGCAGATCAGCGAGCGGTTGTTCATTTCCCTGCACACGGTGAAAACCCACGCCAGCCATATCAACAGCAAGCTGGGGGTGGAGCGGCGTACCCAGGCGGTGGCGAAGGCCAAGTCCCTGGGGCTGCTGTTGTGATATTGGCCCATCAGGGTCTTGCTCGTTAAAGTGATGGCTCGAGGCCATGGTTCGTGGCCGCGAATGCTCTACCCTAATCTTTTCCGACCAGCTGCCGATACAGCTATCGGTGGCATCGCCTCGCGCGATTTTTCAATCATTCCAAGGCAGGTCGTGTTGATGCTGCAGTACGGGCAAAAGAGCTTTCTGATCGTCGACGACTTTACCGACTTTCGCACGTCGACCCGTTCCATGCTGCGCGAACTGGGCGTGCGTGACGTGGATACCGCCGACAGCGGCGAGCAGGCGCTGCGCATGTGCGCGCAAAAGCGCTATGACGTCATACTGCAGGACTTCCACCTGGGCGACGGCAAGAAGAACGGCCAGCAGGTGCTCGAAGACCTGATCCTCGACAAGCACATCAGCCATGAGTGCATATTCATCATGGTCACTGCCGAGAGCAGCCAGGCCATTGTCCTCAGCGCCATCGAGCACGAGCCTGATGCCTATCTGACCAAGCCGTTCAACCGAGTTGGCCTGGCCCAGCGTGTCGAGAAACTGTACCAGCGCAAGACCCTGCTCAAGCCGATCCTGCAGGCCCTGGACCGCAATCGCCCGGCCGAAGTGCTGGCTGCCTGCGCCGAGCTGTGCAAGCGCGACCCACGCCTGGCCCCGCTGTGCCTGCGCTATCGGGCCGATGCCTTGCGCAACCTCAACCGCTTCGAGGAACTGGAGAAGTTCCTCAAGGCCATCCTGGCCAGCCGCCCGCAGCCGTGGGTCTACTCGGCGTTGGGCGGCCTGATGCACAAGCGTGGCCAGAATGCCCAGGCCCAGGGCGTGTACGAGCAGGCGCTCAAGGCTTTCCCAATCATGCCAGGCCTGTACGATGGCATGGCCGAGGTGCTGGTGGCCCAAGGCGAGACCAGGCGTGCGCAGAACATGCTTGAAGAAGCCGTGCGCCTGTCGCCGTTATCGGTGCGCCGGCAGTCGACGCTGGGCAAGCTGGCGTTGGAAAACGAAGACTTCGAGAGTGCTTCGAAGGCATTTCGCCACGCGGTGAATCAGGGCCAGAGCTCACGCTACAAGGACCCCGAGAACAACCTGGGCCTGGTGCAGGCGCTGATGAGCAGGAATGCCGGCTTTGGGCTGGATGCGCGCACACGGGTCGAGATCAACAGCACACTCAGCGAAGTGGCCAAGGAAAACCCCGAGGACCAAGGCCTGCAGGTGCGTGCCCGCATGATGAAGGCCGCCAGCCTGCAGCAGGCCGGCGACCCTGAAACGGCTGCAAAGCTGACCGAACAGGCGATCCAGCGCCTGGACAAAATGAACCAGTTCTTCTCGGTCGATTCGGCCCTGACCGTTGCCGCGCAGTTGCAGGCCATGGGGCAGGAAGCTGCCGCCATCGGCGTGCTGAAGAACTGTGTGGAAAGTTATGGCGATGACCCAAAGGTCATGGAGAGGGTCGGCAAGCTGACGGACGACCCCAGCGTGCTCAACGCCATTACCGAAGCGGTCACCCTCAATCGCCAGGGTGTGCGCAGTTACCAGGGAGGGCAGCTCGGCGAGGCTTTGCAGCTGTTCCGCAAGGCGCTGGGTTTGCAGCCGAAGAACATCAGCATCGCCCTCAACACTGCCCAGGCGCTGCTGCGCATCGGCGGAGACAACCCTCAGCCCGCGATCATGCAGGAGTGCCGCGACGCCCTGACCAGCGTGGCCGGCATCCCCGCCAGCGACAACCGCTACGATCGCTACCGCAAACTGCACATCCGAGTGTTCGGCGCATGAATCAAGACAACCAGGGGCTGGATTTTTCCACGGTGATCGCCTCCACCGTGCACGACCTGAAGAATTCCCTGTCGGCGCTGATCCAGTCCCACAACCAGTGGATGCAGCGCTTGCCCGAGGAGCTGCGAAGTGGTGCCGAGCAAGGGGTTATGGAACATGAGTTTCGCCACCTCAACGGCATGCTTGTGCAGTTGCTGGGGTTGTACAAACTGGGCGTGAACCAGTTGCCGGTGTGCCCGGACTACCACGAACTGGACGACTTTATCGAAGCCCAGCTGGCGGCACACGAGGAGGTGCTCAAGCACAAGGACATCCTAGCCACCTGGCGCATCGACACCGACAACCCGCTGGGCTTCTTCGACCGCGAGCTGGTGGCCTCGGTGATCGCCAACGTGATCACCAACGCCACCCGCTTTGCCGCGCATGCCTTGCTGATCACCATCGAAGAGGCAGACAACCAGCTGGCCATCTGCGTCAACGATGACGGCCCGGGTTATCCACAGCGGATGCTCGAACGCCAGGAAGAATTCATCCAGGGTATCGACTCGACCAGCGGCAGTACCGGCCTTGGCCTGTATTTTGCGGCGCGGATCGCGGCACTGCATGAAAGCGGCGGGGTGCGCGGGCGGATCGAGATCTCCAATGGCGGCGCGCTTGGGGGTGGGTTGTTCAGGTTGTTTTTGCCTTGAAACTGACAAGGATTGCGTTTCAAATTTTTGCAGCTGGAAAGTAGGTTCCCAAGGTGATGTAGGGCATTTCCTTCTTGAGGTTGCAGGGCTTTTGTCCATACCGGGCAAATGACAGTGTAGATACGACGTCTCTACATTTCGCTTGCAATCATTTGGAGGGTTTCTACTATGTATCTACCTTGGGAGATACTCATGCAGATCAAGATTCAACAGTGGGGTAACAGCGCTGCGATTCGCTTGCCGGCTGCAGTGCTCAAGCAGATGCGTCTCGGAGTCGGCTCTACCTTGAGCCTGGACACCGCGGGTGAGACCATGGTGCTCAAACCCGTCAGGTCGAAACCCAAATACACCCTTGAAGAGCTGATGGCTCAGTGCGACCTGGATGCACCGGAGCCAGAGGACATGGCCGACTGGAACGCGATGCCACCAGTAGGGCGTGAAGTGTGAAACGGGTGAAGTTCGCCAGGGGCGATATCGTCCGCATCAATCTCGATCCGACTGTTGGACGGGAGCAGCAGGGTGCTGGGCGACCTGCGCTGGTGCTCACTCCCGCTGCGTTCAATGCGTCAGGCCTGGCTGTGGTAGTGCCGATCACTCAAGGTGGCGATTTTGCCAGGCATGCGGGTTTCGCCGTCACGCTCAGCGGTGCGGGTACGCAGACTCAGGGCGTGATGCTCTGCAATCAGGTGCGCACAGTCGACCTTGAAGCCAGATTGGCCAAACGCATAGAGTCGGTACCCGAGGTCGTCATCCTTGATGCACTGGCTCGCGTACAGACCCTCTTCGATTAACCGGTTCCCGTATTCCCTATGCAGAATCCATCGTCAGCGCTCATCCGCGAAACCTTCCCCGTAGGCCCCCTGCAGTGCAACTGCACCCTGATCGGCGACCCGCTGACCAAAAAGGCCATCGTCGTCGACCCGGGTGGTGACCCGGACAAGATCCTGGCCCGCCTGCAGGCCCACGGGCTGACGCTGGTGAGCATCATCCACACCCACGCGCACTTCGATCACTTCCTCGCCTCGGGCAAGCTCAAGGAGCTGACCGGCGCCACGCTGCACCTGCACAAGGACGACCAGTCGCTGTGGGACAACCTGGAAATGCAGTGCCAGATGTTCGGCGTGCCCTACACTCCGGTACCCGCGCCAGACCGCTGGCTGGGGGATGACGAGGAGCTGGCCTGTGGATGTGGAGTGGCCTTGCATACGCCAGGCCACACGCCAGGCTCGATGAGCTTCTGGTTTGCCGACGCCAAGCTGCTGATCGCCGGCGATACCCTGTTCCGCCGGGGCATTGGCCGTACCGATTTTTGGGGTGGCGACCAGCGGGCCATCGTCCGTTCCATCAGGGAGCGGCTGTACCGGCTGGACGAAGAGGCCATCGTGGTGACCGGCCACGGGCCTGATACCCGCCTGGGCGACGAAATGCGCGAGAACCCCTTTGTGCGTGCCTGATGGCACATGAAGGCACTTTCACGGAATTTTTCGGCGCCGATGCAATCCAAGGCTGGCATAGATCCCTTTATGATCTGTCGCATTCATGAATTCAGTAGGAGCTTGTCCATGTTCACCATGCGTCGTCTGATTATCGTCGCAACCGCCGCTGCCCTGATGACCGGCTGTGCCGGCCAGAACCCTTATGACAGCCAGGGGCAGGCGCAGGGCTCCACCGGGATGAGCAAAACTGCCAAATACGGCGGCCTGGGCGCGCTGGCCGGTGCTATCGCCGGTGCCGCCATCGACCACAACAACCGTGGCAAGGGCGCACTGATCGGCGCTGCTGCCGTGGGTGCCGCTGCAGCCGGTTATGGCTACTACGCCGACAAGCAGGAAGCCGAATTGCGCGCGCAAATGGCCAATACCGGTGTGGAAGTGCAGCGACAGGGTGACCAGATCAAGCTGATCATGCCGGGCAACATCACCTTCGCAACCGACTCGGCCAACATCGCGCCAAGCTTCTACTCGCCGCTGAACAACCTGGCTGGCTCGTTCAAGCAGTTCAACCAGAACACCATCGAAGTGGTCGGCTTCACCGACAGCACTGGCAGCCGCCAGCACAACATGGACCTGTCCCAGCGCCGTGCGCAGGCGGTCAGCACCTACCTGACCTCGCAGGGTGTGGATGCCTCGCGTATCACTGTACGTGGCATGGGGCCGGACCAACCGATCGCCAGCAACGCCGACGCCAATGGCCGTGCGCAGAACCGCCGTGTGGAAGTGAACCTGAAGCCGATTCCGGGTCAGCAGTATGACCAGGGGCAGGTTCAGCAGTAAGGCATCAATCCTGGGGCCGCTTTGCGGCCCATCGCCGGCAAGCCAGCTCCCACAGGTACTGCACAAGGCTCAAGGGCTATGCAAATCCTGTGGGAGCTGGCTTGCCGGCGATGGGCTGCAAAGCAGCCCCAGCTTTTAGCCCCCCACGCTGGCCTGGATCGCCGTCAGGGCAATGGTATGCACGATATCGTCAACCTGAGCCCCGCGCGGCAAGTCGTTCACCGGCTTGCGCAACCCTTGCAGCATCGGCCCCAGGCTGACCCCGTCGGTGCTGCGTTGCACCGCCTTGTGGGTCGTGTTGCCGGTATTCAGGTCAGGGAACACGAATACCGTCGCCCGCCCGGCTACCGGGCTGCCCGGCGCCAGGTCCCGTGCAATCGCCGGGTTGGCCGCCGCGTCATACTGCAACGGCCCGTCGATCAGCAGCTCTTGCGCCGCGCCTTGTGCCAGGCGGGTCGCTTCGCGCACTTTTTCGACTTCCTCGTCGCTGGCCGAATCGCTTGAATAACTGATCATCGCCACCCGTGGCGCGATGCCGAAGGCCTGCGCCGATTCGGCACTCTGCCGGGCGATCTCGGCCAGTTCGACAGCACTCGGGTGTGGGTTCATCACGCAGTCGCCGTACACCAGCACCTGCTCGGGGAACAGCATGAAGAACACCGACGACACCAGGCTCGAGCCCGGTGCGGTCTTGATCAGTTGCAGTGCCGGGCGGATGGTATTGGCGGTGGAGTGCACCAGGCCCGAGACCAGGCCGTCCACTTCGTCCAGAGCCAGCATCATGGTACCGATCACCACCGGATCCTCCAGTTGCTGCTCGGCCATTGGTGCATTGAGGTTCTTGCTCTTGCGCAGCTCGACCATCGGTTCCACATAGCGCCCGCGAATCAGCTCTGGGTCGAGAATCTCCAGGCCCGGTGGCAAGGTGATGCCCTGGGCTCGGGCCACCGCGTCGACATCCTCAGGCTTGGCCAGCAGCACGCAGCGGGCAATGCCGCGAGCCTGACAGATGGCTGCTGCCTGAACGAGCAGAGGCTCGGCACCCTCCGGCAGGACGATCCGCTTGTTCGCCTGCTGCGCCCGCTGGATCAACTGGTAGCGGAACACGGCTGGCGACAGGCGCAATTCACGCGGCGTGCCGCAACGCTGGTGCAGCCAGGCGGCGTCGAGGTGGCTGGCGACGAAGTCGGTGATGAATTCGGCGCGCTCGCGGTCGTCCACCGGTATCTCGCGGTTCAGCGAGTTGAGCTGGTTGGCGGTGTCGTACGAGCCGGTACTGACCGACAGGATCGGCAGGCCGGCCTGCAGGGCGCCACGGCACAGACCAAGGATACGCGCGTCAGGTTTGCTGTCGCTGGTCAGCAGCAGGCCGGCCAGCGGGACGCCGTTGATCGCCGCGAGGCTGACGGCGAGGATGATGTCGTCGCGGTCGCCCGGTGTCACCACCAGGGTACCCGAGGTGAGCAGTGGCACCGTGTTGGCAACTGTACGCGCGCAGATGATGATCTTGCTCATGCGCCGCTGTTCATAGTCGCCGGCGTTGAGCACCTGGGCACCTAGCAGGTCGGCCACATCGCGGGTGCGCGGGGCGTTCAGTTCAGGCTGGTAGGGGATGCAGCCCAGCAGGCGGAAGTCGTTGCCGCGCAGTAGCGGCGAGTGCTCGCGCAGGCGGGTGGAAAAGTCGGCCATGCTTTCGTCGGTGCGCACCTTGTTGAGGATTACCCCGAGCACCTTCGGATCGCGCGGGCCGCCGAACAGCTGGGCCTGCAGTTCGACCCGGCCGGACAACTCGCTGAGCACTTCGTTTTCCGGCGCTGATACCAGAATCACCTCGGCATCCAGGCTCTTGGCCAGGTGCAGGTTGACCCGCGCCGCATAGCTGGCGTGGCGCGTGGGCACCATGCCCTCGACCACCACCACGTCGTTGCCGATGCAGGCTTGCTGGTACAGGCGAATGATTTCTTCGAGCAATTCGTCCAGCTGGCCATCGCCGAGCATGCGCTCGACGTGGGCCAGGCTCAGCGGCACCGGGGGCTTGATGCCGTGGGTGCGGGCGACCAGCTCGGTGGAGCGTTCGGGGCCGGTGTCACCCGGGTGGGGCTGGGCGATCGGCTTGAAGAAGCCGACCTTCAGCCCGGCGCGCTCCAGGGTGCGCACCAGGCCCAGGCTGATGGAGGTCAGGCCGACACCGAAATCGGTCGGCGCAATGAAAAATGTGTGCATGCGTGCTTCTCGAAATAAGCGGTGCAAGAAATTAACGGCCAAGGGTAGCGCTATCGGCACCTTGTGCGCACCAGCCGCAAGCGAAAGGCTGGCCGATGCGCTGCTCGCGCTGGGCCGGGTCGAGCACCCAGGGGCGCGCCTGCCACGGCGGCTGGTGGCGCAGGTGCTGGGTGTGGCCGCAGGACAGTTCGGCCACCCAGTGGCCCTCTTCGTCCTGGTGGAAGCCGGTGATCCGACTGATGGGCCGTTGCTCGTCCGCGGTGCGTTCGCAATCGGGCGATGGCTTGGTTACACTTGTCCGCTCTACATACTTTTGCAAAAGGTCTTGCCCCATGCTGATCGCCGCCAACAAGGCTGTCTCCATCGACTATACCCTGACCAACGACGCCGGGGAGACCATCGACAGCTCCGCCGGCGGTGCACCGCTGGTTTACCTGCACGGTGCCGGCAACATCATCCCGGGCCTGGAAAAAGCCCTGGAAGGCAAGCAGGCCGGTGACGAGCTGAACGTTTCCATCGAGCCGGAAGATGCCTACGGCGAATACCTGGCCGAGCTGGTCAGCACCCTGAACCGCAGCCTGTTCGAAGGTGTCGACGAACTGGAAGTGGGCATGCAGTTCCACGCTTCGGCGCCGGATGGCCAGATGCAGATCGTCACCATCCGCGACATCGACGGCGACGACGTGACTGTCGACGGCAACCACCCGCTGGCCGGCCAGCGTCTGACCTTCCAGGTCAAGGTGGTCAACGTTCGTGATGCCAGCGACGAAGAAATCGCTCACCGCCACATCCACGGTGAAGGTGGCCATCACCACTGATTTTCTGCGCTAAGCTCAGAAAGTCGCCAGGCGCTCGGGCAAGCCGATTTGCCTTCCTACGGGAGGTGGACGGTTTGGACGAGCGCCTTTTTAGTGGGCGTAATTCGCCTGCGCGGCAACCGGGAACCTGAGAGGGGATTCATCATGAGTGCATTTCACGACCTGAAACTGGACGCGTTGAACGGCGGGGAGCTGCCCCTCGCACCGTTCAAGGGCCAAGTGGTGCTGGTGGTCAACGTTGCCTCCAAGTGTGGTCTCACGCCGCAATACAAGGCCCTGGAGAACCTCTACCAGAATTACAAGGACAAGGGCTTCAACGTGCTTGGCCTGCCGTGCAACCAGTTTGCCGGGCAGGAGCCTGGCAGCGAAAAGGAAATCCAGGAGTTCTGCAGCCTCAACTACGGGGTGAGCTTCCCGCTGGGTGCCAAGCTGGAGGTCAACGGGCCGCAGCGCCATTCGCTGTACCGCCTGCTGGCGGGTGAGGGGGCAGAGTTCCCGGGCGACATTACCTGGAACTTCGAGAAGTTCCTGGTGGGCAAGGACGGGCGGGTGCTGGCGCGTTTTTCGCCGCGCACGGCGCCGGATGATCCTGCGGTGGTGCAGGCTATCGAGAAAGCCTTGGCCTGAAGTGCCTGACGCGGTCCCTCTGTAGGAGCGGCCTTGTGTCGCGATCGGGCCGCATAGCGGCCCCCGGATATCAGCATTGTCGCAACTATCGAGGGGCTGCTTTGCACCCCGATCGCGACACAAGGCCGCTCCTACACAGATCGCGTAGCACCCAGCCTCGAAGCTGGTGAGGTCGCAGCCTGGTTCCGAGCTGCATGCAGATACCCCTCGAACTGCTCGACAATCCCTGGCCATCCCTGGTGGCTGGCATGCTTTCGCGCATTCAGGCGCACCCGCCGTAACGTCTCTTCTTCCTCCAGCAGCCAGCAGGCTGCATCGATGAACGCCGCCTGATCCCCCGGCATGGCCAGCGCACCGCTATGGCCATGACGAATATGCTGCGCGGCGGCCGCCTCGTCATAGGCGACCACCGCCAACCCCGAGGCCATGGCTTCGAGTACCACATTGCCAAAGGTTTCGGTCAGGCTCGGAAACAGGAACAGGTCACCGCTGGCATAGTGTTCGGCCAGCACCTCGCCACGCTGGACGCCGCAGAACATGGCATCCGGTACCTGCTGTTCGAGGGCGGCACGCTGCGGGCCGTCACCGACCATGATCAGGCGCAGACGTTTGTGTGGATAAGTTTTCTGCAGGGCCTCCAGGCTTGGGCGCAGCAAGCTCAGGTTCTTTTCTGCCGCCAGCCGCCCCACATGCAGCACGGCGATATCATCCGGGCCGAGCCCCCAGCTTTCCCGTAATGCGGGGTTGCGCCGGGCCGGGTTGAACAGGCAGGCATCGACCCCCCGGGCCAGTAGTTCCAGGCGTTCGAAGCCACGGCGTTCGAGCTCCAGGCGCTGGCTGAGGCTGGGTACCAGGGTGATCGCCGTGCGCCGATGGAACCAGCGCAGGTAGTTGGTGAGCAGGCGCGCCAGCAGGCCCAGCCCGTACTGGCCGGAATACTGCGGGAAGTTGGTGTGGAAGCCACTGACCACCGCAACCCCGAGGCGCCGGGCCGCGCGCAGTGCACTGAGCCCAAGCGGCCCCTCGGTGGCGATGTACAGCACATCCGGACGCTGTCGACGCCAGCGGCGCAACAGCTTGTGCATCGATACTTCGCCCCACTGCAAGCCCGGGTAGCCAGGCAGTGGCCAGCCACGGCACAGCATCAGGTTCGGGTCGCTGTGCCGCGGTGCTTCTCCGGCCTGGCGTGGGCGCACCACTTCGATCTCATGGCCGCGTTGGCGCAACCCCTCGCTGAGGCGGCCAAGGGTGTTGGCCACGCCGTTGATCTCGGGTGGGAAGGTTTCGCTGACCAGGGAAATGCGTAGGGCGGGTGTATTCATGACAAAAAGTGTCCGCCTGCTGGATTGCGCCAATGTGACTGTCATGTGACGTACAGATGACGCCTGATCGCCGACGCTTTTCGCCTTGTGAATTTTTCCTTGCATGGGTGCTCAAGAGGGGGCATCGGCAGCCGATGAAGATGCATTCGACAATGCGCTCCAGGAGAGCGGTGATGTTCAACAACAAGCTCAAGCAAGAAATACGGCAGCTGCGCGAAGACCTGATGTCCATCGAGCAGGTCAAGAGTAGCCTCGACAGCGAGATGCTGGTACTGCAACTCGACCCACAGGGGCGGATCGAGATGGTCAACGGCAACTTCGAGAGCGAGATGCTCTACCGTGCCGAACAATTGCTTGGGCGCAACATTGAGGACATCGTCCCCGCCCATGTGAAGACGCTGGATTTCTACCAGCGCATGAAGGGCGCAATCAGCCGCGGTGAACACCTGAACGGTGCATTCCGCCTGCTGCGTGGCAATGGCCAGGAAGCCTGGCTACGGTCGATCCTGCAGCCGGTAAAGAACAGCGAGGGGCGCATCAAGTATTTCACGCTGCATTCCAGCGACCTTACCCGCACCATCGAGACCTCCCGCGAGCACGAAAGCCTGATCAAGGCCCTGATGCGCTCCACCGCGGTGATCGAGTTCGATCTCGATGGCACCATCCTCACTGCCAACGACCGGTTCCTGGGCGCTGTCGGTTACCGCCTGGAGCAGATCCGGGGCAAGCATCACCGCATCTTCTGCGAGCCGGAGGAGGCCAACTCGGCCGGCTACCAGGCGTTCTGGGACAAGCTGCGCCGTGGCGAGTACGTTGCCGACCGCTTCAAGCGTATCGATGCCCACGGCCGGGTGGTCTGGCTGGAAGCTTCATACAACCCGATTTTCGATGCCCATGACGTGCTGTACAAGGTGGTGAAGTTCGCCACCGTCATCACCGATCAGGTCAACCAGGAGCAGGCGGTGGCCGAGGCGGCGGATGTCGCCTACAACACCTCGCTGGGTACCGATGCCAGTGCCCGCAAGGCCACCGATGTGGTCACCCAGAGCGTCAGCGTGATGCGCGGGCTGGAAGCGTCGATGCAAGAGGCGGCAGAGGGTATTCAGGCACTGGATACCCAGTCGCGGGTGATCGGCTCGATCATCAAGACCATCAGCGACATTGCCGGGCAGACCAACCTGCTGGCGCTGAACGCGGCCATCGAAGCGGCCCGCGCCGGCGAGCAGGGGCGGGGGTTTGCCGTGGTTGCCGATGAAGTGCGCCAACTGGCCTCGCGCACCAGCACCGCCACCGAGGAAATCGCCCGCGTGGTACAGCAGAACGAGCAACTGGCCCAAGCGGCAGTGGCGATCATCGACACCAGCAAGCGCCAGGCCGAGCAGGGCCTGGCACTGGCGGACGAGACAGGGAGCGTGATCGTCGAGATTCAGGATGGTGCGAAGCGGGTGGTGGATGTGGTGGGGCAGTTTTCCAGCCAGTTGAATCTTTGATATGGCCTGAGGTTTGTAGCGCCTATGCAGTCGAGCCCCCGCCCAGATGGGGCTCGATCTCAGGCACGACAAAGATCCCCAACCTTGTCCATGGTGCCGGCTGAATAGCTCAACTTCGCTGAACCTGCTGTAAAAGAAGTCGCATTTTCCTACAACTGACTCAGAAACCTCCGATCCGAATCCATGATGGGATTTCCTCCTGTACACGCTGTCAGGGAGACACCTCATGTACCTGGATTACCTCGTGCCCTCCTGGCACGAGATCGAGTCACGTGTCATCGCCATGGTGGGCTACCAAAGCGGTGGCCAGTTCCGCACCAGCCTCAATGAAGAAGTCGCCTCGCTGGGCCTCAACCTGCGCCGTATAGAAGCTGTCCGCACAGCCTTCTACCACGCCGAATGGCAGGCGGCGCACATGCTGCGCCAGCGCTTCGCCGACCTTGACATCAACAGCATCGTCGACGAACTGCTGATGGTCGTACGGCAGATGGCGATGATCGTCGCCGGCAGCACCATTACCGGTGGCCTGCTTGGTGCGGGGGTTGGCGCATTCGCCGGCGGCGCCGGAACCATTCCGTTCGCCGGCGCGGGCGCGGCCATGGGCCTCAAGGTCAGTGGCTGGATCCTCGGCGCGCTGGGGCTGGCCTCCATCGCCGAGTTCTTCATCGAGGGCTTGCCGCGTATCGGCGAGTACTACGTCGACGGCATTCGCTTCGCCTGGGAAGGCACCTGCGGCAATGAAGGCACGGGCCCGTTCTGCCGGGACGACCCCTATGCGATATCCCGGGCCACGCATCAGATTGCCCAAGGCCATGTGGAAGTCGTGTTGCTGTTGTTGGGGGCGATCGTGTCGTACCTCACCCGCGGCCGCGGCGATGCCCGGGTGCTGGCCCAGGAGATGGCGGCCAGCCGCAAAGGTGCGCGGCTGGGGCAATGGATGCTCAAGCATGAAGAGGGCTTGAAGAAACGGCCGGACCTGCAGGTAGCGGAGCGGCGCAAGGGGGCAGTGGGTGAGCCGCAGCCGATGCAGCCTGATCGGCCGGCAGGGAAAGACAAGGAGCCCTCGACAGGGAAGCCCGGTAGCATGCCGTTGCATACCGTGGCGTGCTTCAAGGCCGACAAATTGCCACCCGCCAAGCATGGCGAGTTTGAACGGCAGTTGAAGGGACAGCAGGATGGGCTAAACCGGCTTACGGTTGAAGAGTTTCTTGAAAATCTTACTCATCCAGTCAAGCGGGATCCGAACATTGCCAGGAAAGCAAGGAAGAAACTGTATGATAAATTGAAAGATAGAATTCAGAAAGATTTGATGAAAAGTATGAGCCCTATTGAAGCTAAAAAGCTTTCAGTGAAGCAAGCAAAGGAAACCATGTCATCGCTTGCGGCATTGCATAATCCAGATTTGAGCGCGGGTGGTCGGGACGCTATTTCTGACTTCGGCGACAGACAAGTCAACTCTACTATAGGTCCGCAGTGGAAAAATAGAGTGGGAGGATTAAAGCAAGCCGCTGAAGAGCTATCCAGATCGGGTGGTGCATCAAGCCTTTTGAATGTCAGGTTGCATAAATGCTAATAGTTAGAGGTTTTTAATATGGATGATTTTTTTTCAATTTTTATAGAGGAAATGGGTAATCCTGTATTCCGGCAAGAGGTTCCGCCTTCGAGCATACAGCGTTATAGGGGAAAATTGCCGGAAAAATTATTGGAATATTGGGCTGAGCACGGATGGTGTGGATACGGCGACGGGATATTCTGGACTGTCAATCCACAGGATTACGAGGGGGTGGTAGCTTCATTCATTGAAGGTACTGCATTAGAGGGGCGTGATACGTATCATCTAGTCGCTCGCGGTGCCTTTGGCGATCTCTATCTATGGGGTGAAAATTCCGGGTTTTCATTGGACATCATAGCCTACGCGTCACGTTATTCTGGCAATGACCATGAATTAGCGACAGCTGATATCGATAGGGAAGTGCAAGGTTTTTTCCTGGGCATGGAGAAGGAATCCAATGATTTCGGCGACCTATTCGAGCCAGCAAAGAGAAAATTAGGCATGCTAAAGCACGATGAAATGTATGGTTTTGTTCCGGCCTTGGCGTTCGGTGGGCCAAGTGAACTTGCTAATATCGAAAAGGTTAAGGCAGTGGAACATTTGATATTGCTTTCTCAGATTTCTACTCTAGAACCCTACAGCTTCTCTGACTTCTAGAAACGCAATCTGCGGAAAGGGGCTGCCCTGCAGCCCCTCGCCCCTTCAGTTCCGTTCCCGCACCCAGAACAACGTAGCTCCGGCCACCGCCGCCGGCATCATCAGCACGTTCACCAGCGGAATCATCAACGCCAGGTAGGTAATGCCGCCAAAGCCCAGACTCTGCCAGCGTTTCTGGCGCAGCCAGGCGAGCATGTCCTGCCAGCTCATCTTGTTGTTGTCCGCCGGGTAGTCGATGTACTGGATAGCCATCATCCACACCCCGAAGATCAGCCAAAGCGGCGCCGCCACCACGTTGACCACCGGGATCAGCGACAGGATGAACAGGCCGATGGCCCGCGGCAGGAAGTAGCCCAGCTTGCGCATTTCACGGCCGAAGGTACGTGGCACCATGGCCACCAGTTCGCCCCAGCTGAACGCGGGGAAATTGTCCTCGCCACGCACCACAACCTCGACCTTTTCCGCCAGAAAGCCATTGAACGGCGCGGCGATGATGTTGGCCACCAGGGTGAAGGTGAAGAACACCATCAGCACCACCAGGGCGACGAACAGCGGCCAGAGGATGTAGGTGAGAAAGCTCAGCCAGCTCGGCAAGCTTGGCATCAGGGCGTCCACCCACAGGCTGAACTGGTGGCCGGCGAAGTAGATCAGGCCGCCAAACAGCAGCAGGTTGACCGCCAGCGGCAGCAGCACGAACAACCGCAGATTGGGGCTCAGCACCAGTTTCAGGCCTTCGCGCAGGTACTGGGGGCCAGAGAGTACAGGGGCTTGCATCGAGAGACTCCGCAGAGAAGGAAAACGCGCTGACCTTACCGAGTTTGCCGCGCCGACGAAAGGCGGGCAGCGGGCGGGAAACGGGCTGTAACAAAAGCAGCAGGGCTTGGCTATCGATCAAATCGCTGAATAGACGATGGCTATGAGGTGGATTGTCGAAGGATATTTCCTTAATCTTTGCGACCTCGCTACAGTGCGCTCACTTTCCGCTTTATGGGCCTGCGCGTTGTAGCCTTCCCCAAGTGCTGCGTGGGTCCTTTTTAATTTCCAGGCAGGCGCAGCCGGTACACCGATGCCGGCCCTGCGGCCCGCTCGACAGGAGTTCGACATGTCTGAAGTACGTCATTCGCGCGTCATCATTCTCGGTTCCGGCCCTGCCGGTTACAGCGCCGCGGTGTATGCCGCCCGTGCCAACCTCAAGCCGCTGCTGATCACCGGCATGCAGGCCGGTGGCCAGCTGACCACCACCACCGAAGTCGACAACTGGCCGGGCGACCCCCACGGCCTGACCGGCCCTGCGCTGATGCAGCGCATGCAGGAACACGCCGAGCGTTTCGAAACCGAAATCGTCTTCGACCACATCAACGCCGTCGACCTGGCCAACAAACCCTTCACCCTGCAGGGTGACAGCGGCAAGTACACCTGTGACGCGTTGATCATCGCCACTGGCGCCAGCGCCCGCTACCTGGGCCTGCCGTCGGAAGAAACCTTCATGGGCAAGGGTGTTTCGGCCTGTGCCACCTGCGACGGCTTCTTCTACCGCAACAAGCCGGTCGCCGTGGTGGGTGGCGGCAACACTGCCGTGGAAGAGGCGCTGTACCTGGCCAACATCGCCAGCAAGGTGACTCTGGTACACCGTCGCGATACGTTCCGCGCCGAGAAGATCCTGGTCGACAAGCTGCACGCCCGTGTGGCCGAAGGCAAGATCGAGCTCAAGCTCAACGCCACCCTGGACGAAGTGCTGGGTGACAACATGGGCGTGACTGGTGCGCGCCTGAAGAACAACGATGGCAGCAGCGACGAAATCAAGGTCGACGGCGTGTTCATCGCCATTGGCCACACCCCGAACACCTCGCTGTTCGAAGGCCAGCTGACCCTCAAGGACGGCTACCTGGTGGTCAACGGCGGCCGTGAGGGCAATGCCACCGCCACCAACATCGAGGGCGTGTTCGCCGCCGGTGACGTGGCCGACCACGTTTATCGCCAGGCCATTACCTCGGCCGGTGCCGGCTGCATGGCCGCGTTGGATGTCGAGCGTTACCTGGATGGGCTGGCCAACGCTTCGTTCTGATCCGAGAGCGCCACCAATGAAAAAACCGGCCCTGAGGCCGGTTTTTTCATGCCTGCAATCAGCTTACAGGCTCAACCGCATCGACAGGTCCACCGCCTTCACATCCTTGGTCATGGCACCAATCGAGATGTAGTCCACCCCAGTCTCGGCAATCACCCGCAAGGTCGTCTCGTTGACCCCGCCACTGGCTTCCAGCTTGGCCTTGCCCGCAGTAATGCGCACTGCTTCGCGCATCTCTTCCAGAGTCAGCTCGTCGAGCATGATGATGTCGGCACCAGCGGCCAGTGCCTGGCGCAGCTCATCCAGGCTTTCCACTTCGATTTCCACCGGCTTGCCCGGCGCAATGCGGTGCGCCGCCGCCACGGCCGCGGCCACGCCGCCGCTGGCTGCGATGTGGTTTTCCTTGATCAGGAAGGCGTCGTACAGGCCGATGCGGTGGTTGTCGCAACCGCCGCAGGTCACTGCATACTTCTGCGCCAGGCGCAGGCCCGGCAGGGTCTTGCGGGTGTCCAGCAGGCGTACCTGGGTGCCTTCCACCAGGTCGGCAAGGAAGCGCGCACGAGTGGCGACACCCGACAGCATCTGCAGGAAGTTCAATGCACTGCGCTCACCACTGAGCAGCGAACGCGCGGGGCCCTCCAGATGGAACAGCGGCTGGTTGGCCGTGGCGCGCTCGCCATCGGCCACCTGCCAGTGCACGGCCACGCGTGGGTCGAGTTGGCGGAACACGGCATCGACCCAGGCGGTGCCGGCGATCACGCAGTCTTCGCGGGTAATTATGGTCGCCTTGGCCAGGCGCTCGGCCGGGATCAACTGCGCGGTGATATCGCCACTGCCGATGTCCTCCAACAGCGCACGGCGCACGTTGGCTTCGATTTCAGCGGTCAGGTCGGCAAGGCGTAGGTTCGGCATGGTCGGCTCCACAAGCTAGATGCCGGCGATTATAGGGCAGGGGGCCGGTGTGTACAGTCGCCTTGGCGATGACCTTTGGTCGGCCGGTGTGAGCAGGCGGGGTAAATCAGGGTCATTAGCCAGCTAGTGAAACGGCGCTGGCAGCTGTGTGGATTTTTACCGATAATGGTGACCAGTATTTGGCGTCATGACTTTGACGATCTTCAGCCCCTTCGGGCGAGACACCCTGCAAGGAGTACAGGATGCAAAAAGAAGGCAAGGTGGTGCCCTTGGCGGCAGCCATCGATCGAGGCGGGCGTACGCCTCTGCCTTGCCTTCCGGTATTGCTCCTGCAGGTGCGCGACAAGGCCGCCTTGCAGTTGCGTCAGGGCCTGCAGGGCTTGTTCGACAATGCTGACGACACCCTCTTCGAGATGGCCGACAAGGCCTTGGACCGCGGCGACCAGAACCTGTACTTCGAGGCCATGCGCGACCTGCGCCTGAAGCGCAAGAGCATCGAGCGCGGTTTTCTCGACACGTTCTATGATGCCTTTGCCCGTATCGGCCAGGTTGACCTGCTGGCGCACATGGCCGAGCCGGGCAACCTGCGCAGCAAGGCCCACGTAGAACGGGCTGGCGCGATAGAAGGCATGGTCGCGCGCGTGCTGTCACGCGACGGTATTGCCCTGCAGCAACTGGGCCTGCGCTTGCAGGTACTGCTCGACCGCCCCCTGCACGAGCAGCACAACCCGCTGGGGCCCGCAGCGCTGTGCGGCTACTTCCTCGACGCTGGCCGCAACCTGGGGGTTGGCCTGCGGGTCAAGCTGGTCCTGCTCAAACTGTTCGAGCGCTATGTGTTGCGCGATGCCGACGTGATCTATAGCGAAGCCAACCAGTTGCTGGCCGCCGCCGGTGTACTGCCTGAATTGCCGTCGGCACCACGTCGGCGTGCCGAAGATCGGCGCATGAGCGCAGGTCGTGGGCCGGCGAACCTGGGTCACGAGGTGGGCTCGGACGCGGCAGGGCAGGCTTTCTTTGCCTCGTTGCAAACACTGCTGGCCCCGGTGCGTGGAAAGTTCGCGCCTCGTTTGCAGGCGGTGGCCGCCGCCCAGCCAATCAGCACCGCCGACCTGCTGCGCCTGCTTTCGCATTTGCAGCACTATGTGCCCGCTACCCACGAGGCCGACGATTTCGAACTTGGCCAACAGCTTGAACAATTGCTGTTGCGGGTCAGCGTGCGCAGCGGCACACGCCGGCGTATCGATGTTGCCGACGAGGACATGATCAACCTGGTTGGCCTGCTGTTCGCCTTCATCCAGGACGACGACAACTTGCCGGCCAGCCTGCGTGCGCTGATCGGGCGTTTGCACATTCCGCTGCTTAAAGTGGCCCTGTTGGACAAGGGGCTGCTCAGTCGTGCCAGCCACCCGGCCCGCCGGCTGCTCAACGAGATCGCTGGCGCGGCAATCGGCTGGGAATGCGGCGGCGACGGTATGCGTGACAGCCTGCACCTGCGGGTGGAGCGTATCGTCCAGCGCCTTCTCAATGATTTTGCCGAAGATACCAGCCTGTTCTCCGAACTGCTCGAAGACTTCCTCGCTTTTAACCAGGACGAGCGGCGGCGCAACGAGCTGCTCGAACAACGCACCCGCGACGCCGAAGAAGGGCGTGCACGAACACTGCAGGCCAGGCAGCAGGTGCAGCATGCTCTCAACCAACGGCTGCGCGGTAGGTTATTGCCGCAGGTGGTGGTACAGATGCTGGTGCAAGCCTGGAGCCAGGTACTGCTGCTGGCCTGGCTCAAGCAAGGTGAAGCATCCCAGGCCTGGCGGGATGCCTTGCAGACGATGGACACGCTGCTGGCCAGCATCACTCCGCCGCATGAGCCGCATGCCTTGCTGCAGCAGGTACCGGGCCTGCTCAAGGCACTGCGCGATGGCCTGGCCAGCGTGGCCCTGGACTCGGCAGCGACCCGCGAATTCTTCCTGCAACTGGAACAGCTGCACCTGCGTGCCTGCGCGGGTACCGCGATGCAGCCCGGCACTGAGGGCCAGCCCTTGAGCGAAGTGCTGGTGGCCGAGGACATCGTCCTGGCGATTGCCGAGGAACCCGCTTGTGCTCCGTCGCAGTTTGCCGACGGGCAGGCTGTGGCCGTGCGTCAGGTGCAGCGCCTGCGTATCGGTACCTGGGTAGAAGTGCTGGACGAGGACGAACCGCTGCGCTGCAAACTGGTGGCGCGCGTCGACAGTAGCGACCGGCTGGTATTCGCCAACCGCACCGGCATGAAAGTACGCGAATGGAACGGGGCCAGCCTGGCCCGGGCACTGCATCGAGGTGAGGTGCGGGTGCTGGATGACGGGCTTTTGTTCGAGCGGGCGCTTGAGGCGGTGCTCGACGGGCTGCGGCGGTAGGCACAACTGTCTTGCACATTATCTGCAAGCTGGCACGATCTCTGTGGGAGCGGGCGTGCCCGCGAAACAAGCGCCGCGGTGGATGGCACCGGCTGCGCCGGTGTTCGCGGGCACGCCCGCTCCCACAGCATTACAATGATTCACATGCAAACGCCGTTGGCCGCAGGGCATACTGTTGACCTGTTCACGGCGCTCTCAGGATCTGCCCCATGCAATTGGACCGTGCCACTGGCTGGTTCCACGGAATCGGAATCACCCATTGCCCCTCGCCGAACTTCAATGCTCGCCCCGAAGGCGAATCGATTTCCCTGCTGGTTATTCACAACATCAGCCTGCCGCCGGCCTGCTTCGGTACCGGCAAGGTCCAGCAATTCTTCCAGAACCGCCTGGACCCCAATGAGCACTCGTACTTCGCCAGCATCAACCACCTGACCGTATCGGCGCACCTGTTCGTCGAGCGTGACGGTGCGGTGACCCAGTTCGTGTCATTGCTCGACCGCGCCTGGCATGCTGGTGTGTCGTGCTTCGACGGGCGTGAAGGCTGTAACGATTTCTCCATCGGCATAGAACTGGAAGGCACCGACGACCTGCCCTATACCGATGCCCAGTACGCGGTGCTGGAGCAACTTACCCGGCACATCCGCGGTGCCTGGCCGGCCATCGGGCTGGACCGCATCCAGGGCCATAGCGATATTGCCCCGCAGCGCAAGACCGACCCCGGCCCGGCCTTCGACTGGCCGCGCTACCGAAAGGCGCTGCAGCAAAACGAGGAAAAGGCATGAGTTTTCTGGTGTTGTTGCTGGCGCTTTGGGTCGAGAAGTTCTCGGCCCTGCGCCATCAGGTGCAGCGCGATGGGTTCTTCCTTGGCGAACTGGTGCGCCTGGAGCGCAGCGGCAAGGTGCACCCATGGTGGACGCTGGCCATTCTGGTGTTGGCACCGGTAGCGCTGCTGGTTTTGCTGCTGCATGTTCTGGACCCGGTGGCGTATGGCTTGCTGGCGTTGCCGGTGCACCTGCTGGTGCTGATCTACAGCCTGGGCCGCGGCGATGCCAAGGCATCGATGGGGCCGTTCCGTGATGCCTGGCGGCGCGGTGATGACCAGGCCGCGCTGCACGTGGCCGAGCGCGACCTGGGTCTGGCGGCCGACGAGCCGCAAAGCCTGTTGGTGCAGGTGCAGGGCAACCTGCTGTGGCAGGTGTACCAGGGCTTTTTCGCGGTGATCTTCTGGTACTTCGTGCTGGGCCCGGGTGCAGCCCTGGCCTATCGCTTGCTGGCTCTGTGTGGCGAACACAGCAAGCAACCGACGTTGAAGGCCCGTGCCGAGCAGCTCAGGCATATCATGGACTGGCTGCCGGTACGGGTGCTGGCCTTGAGTTTCGCCCTGGTCGGCAACTTTCTCGCGGTTACCCGGGTAATGCTGCACGAGGTGCTCAACTGGCACATCAGCGCCGCCCACCTGGTTGCCAGGGTCGGGCGCATTGCCGATGACATTCCCGAACAAGAAGACAGCCAGCGCGGGCTGGGCCGGCTCGACAGCCTGTGGGAACTGCTGCTGCGCTGTGCGGTGCTGTGGTATGCCGGGTTTGCGCTGTGGACGGTGCTTGTCTGAACTGACACGCTGGCTTCTTCGCGGGCTTGCCCGCTCCCACAGGTACTGCGCCGGCCTCGAGATTTGAGCGGTCCCTGTAGGAGCGGGCAAGCCCGCGAAGAGGCCCACGCAGGTGCAGCACTTCAGCTACCAGCCAAACAACTCGCAAGCATTGCGGGTGCTGGCTTGAGCCAGTTCGTCAACTTCCACACCCATCACCTGCGCCAGCGCCCCGGCAATCTCCGGCAGGTGTTCCGGGCTGTTTCTTACCCCGGGGAACATAACCGGCGCCATGTCCGGCGCATCGGTCTCCAGCACCACGCTGTCCAGCGGCAACCGCGCCAGGGTCTTGCGCAGCCTTAAGGCCTGTGGCCAGGTACCTGCACCGCCAAGCCCAAGCCGGAAGCCCAGCTTGATGTACTCGCGGGCCTCTTCGTAACTGCCGGCAAACGCATGAATCACCCCCGCCCGCGCCGGCTTGTAGCGCTTGAGCGTAGCGATCACCTGGGCGTGACTACGACGCACGTGCAGCAGTGCGGGCAGTTCGAAGTCGCAGGCCATCTGCAGTTGCGCTTCGAACAGCGCCTGCTGGCGGGCCTTGTCCAGGTCTTCGAGGTAATAGTCCAGGCCAAACTCGCCCACGGCACATAGCCGTGGGTCGCCGCGCAGGCGCTCCAGCCACTCGCGCAGCTGCGCCAGGTGCTCCGGGCGATGCTGGTCAAGGTAGACCGGATGCAGGCCGAGTGCGGCGAACAGGCGCTGATCAGCACAGGCCAGGTCCCATACCCGCTGGAAATTTGCCTGGTACACCCCCAGCACCACCATCCTCTCCACCCCGCGCGACGCCGCGTTGGCCAGCAGTTGTGGGCGGTCGGCGTCGAAGTCGGGGAAGTCCAGGTGGGTGTGGGTGTCGATCAGGCGCATGTTCAGGCCGCTGTAATACGTTGCTTGAACGTTCGACCGACGGCATGCACGCCAGGTTCGTAGCGTTTGTCCTCGATCGCGGCCAGTGCCAGTTCCAGCGCGGTGGCGGCAATCAGGCCATGCTGCTGGGCCATGGCATTGACTGGCAGCGGCAGGAAGTCGAGCAACTGGTTGTCGCCAAAGGTACCCAGCTGCAGCTGGCGTGAGTCGGCAGTGCGCGCCTGCAGGGTGTCGAACACCCCTTGCAGCAGCACGTAGGAGGTCGTCACCAGGGCATCCGGCAGGCCGCCAAGGTCATCGATCAGTTGCTGCATCAGGCGCTGGCCGCACTCTCGGCTGAACGCTTCGCCCTGATAGCGGCGAACCTCGCCGGCATAGCCTTGCAGGGCTTCGTCGAAGCCACCGGCGCGTGCCTGGCTGACCGACAGCTCGGGGCGGGCGCCGATCAAGGCGATGCTGCGCGGGGCGGCGCTCAGCAAGCTGGCGGCCAGCTGGCGGCTGGCGTCGCGGTCGTCGCTGATCACTGAGCAGAAGTGCGCAGGGTCCAGGCGGCGGTCGATGGCGATTACCGGCAGGCCTTTGTCCTGCAGCTCGCGGTAGCTGTCGTCTTCTGGCGGCAGGCAGCTGGCGACGAACAGTGCATCGCAACGGCGGGCGCGGAACAGCTGTTGCAACTGGCGCTCGCTGTCGGGCTGGTCGTCGCTGCTGGCAATCAGCAACTGGTAGCCACGGGCGCGGGCACCTTGTTCGAGCTGCTTGGCGATGCGGGCGTAGCTGGGGTTCTCCAGATCCGGGAGAATGAAGCCCAGAGTGCGGGTATGCCGGCTGCGCAGGCCAGCGGCCTGCGGGTTGGGGGTGAAGCCGTGGGCCTCGACCACCGCGCGTACCCGCTCGACAGTGCTGTTGCTGATGCGCTGTTGTTCGGCCTTGCCATTGATGACGTAGCTGGCAGTGGTCACGGACACACCGGCCAGACGGGCGATATCGCTGAGTTTCACCGAATTTTCCTTGTTATTACCGGGGCTGGCTGTGAGCCCTGACCGGGTAGTTTGACCCGGCGAGGGCGCCACGCGCAGACGACCATTGTCGCAATTGTCCGACAGGATGGGGCTTTTTCATCGGCAGATTATCGAGTAACGTGGCCGCCTGGTCAGATTAATCGTTTCAGCTGCCGAATTTTCTGCCTCGGCTGCCATCCGTGCAAGGCTGTTGAACTGGCCGTTCATGTGAATTTCACAACAATACTCCAGTACCCGACCGGGAACTGCAAAAGGAGAAGGTCATGCTCGAGCTCGCCAAGGAGCAGATAGCCATGGGCCAGAAGGCCGCCGACAAGGCCGAGGCATTGCGCCTGCTGGCCGACCGGCTGGTCGCTGACGGCCTGGTCGCCGAGGGATACCTGCAAGGGCTGCAGGCCCGAGAGGCACAAGGCTCCACCTTCCTTGGGCAGGGCATTGCCATCCCCCATGGCACGCCGCAGACCCGTGACTTGGTGTACGCCACCGGCGTGCGCCTGTTGCAGTTTCCCGAGGGCGTGGACTGGGGCGATGGCCAGATGGTCTATCTGGCTATCGGCATCGCTGCCCGTTCCGATGAGCACCTGCGCCTGTTGCAACTGCTGACCCGCGCCCTGGGCGAGACCGACCTGGCCGAAGCTCTGCGCCGCGCCGGTTCCGCGGAGGCGTTACTGAAGCTGTTGCAGGGCGCGCCTCAGGAACTGGCGCTGGATGCGCAGTTGGTCGGCCTGAACCTGCCGGCCGAAGACTTCGATGAGCTGGCCTGGCGCGGTGCCCGCCTGTTGCAGCGCGCCGACTGCGTCGATAGCGGTTTTGCCGCCGTCCTGCAGCAGGCCGAACCGCTGCCGCTGGGCGAGGGCCTGTGGTGGCTGCACAGCGAGCGCCAGGTGCGCCAGCCGGGGCTGGCCTTCATCACCCCGCAGCAGCCGCTGCGTTACCGCGACCAACCGCTCAACGGCTTGTTCTGCCTGGCCAGCCTCGGTGCAGCCCACCAGGCCTTGCTCGAACGCCTGTGCGAAGTGCTGATCGAAGGCCGCGGGCAGATGCTCTACCAGGCCACCAGCAGCCGCGCGGTGCTGGAGGTGCTAGGCGGTGAGGCGCCGGCAGGTTGGCCCAGTGCGCGCGTGGTGCTGGCCAACCCGCACGGTTTGCATGCCCGCCCGGCAAAGGTATTGGCGCAACTGGCCAAAGGTTTCGAGGGGGAAATCCGTGTGCGGCTGGCGGATAGCGCGCAGCCGGCGGTGTCCGTAAAGAGCCTGAGCAAGCTGCTCAGTCTCGGCGCCCGACGTGGCCAGACACTGGAACTGGTGGCTGAGCCCGGCATCGCCCCCGATGCCTTGCCGGTGCTGCTGGCCGCCATCGAACAAGGCCTGGGTGAAGAGGTGGAGCCACTGCCGCAGAGTGCTGAGGTTGTAGCTGGCGCAGCGGCCGAAGTGCTGCAAGCGCCCGCGGCCGGTAGCCGTATCCACGGCGTGGGTGCTGCGCCCGGCATTGCCAGTGGCCCGGCCCATGTGTGTGTCGAGCGTGAGTTCGACTACCCCCTGCGCGGTGAGTCCTGCGCCCAGGAGCGGCAGAAGCTGCGTGAAGCTGTGGCGACCGTGAATGGCGAGCTGCAGGCTTTGGTCCAGCGCAGCGACAAGGCCATTGGCGAAATCTTCGTCACCCATCAGGAAATGCTCGCAGACCCGGCCCTGAGCGACGATGTCGAGCAGCGCCTGGGCCAGGGCGAAAGCGCCGCGGCAGCATGGATGGCAGTGATCGAAGCGGCGGCGCGTCAACAGGAGTCGCTGCACGATGCCTTGCTCGCCGAACGTGCTGCCGACCTGCGTGACATCGGCCGCCGCGTGCTGGCGCAGTTGTGTGGCGTGCAGGCCCAGGCTGAACCCGAGCAACCCTACGTGCTGGTAATGACCGAAGTCGGCCCGTCCGATGTCGCCCGGCTGGACCCGAGCCGCGTCGCCGGTATCGTCACCGCCCAGGGTGGCGCCACCGCCCACAGTGCCATCGTCGCCCGTGCCTTGGGCATTCCGGCGGTGGTGGGCGCGGGGGCGTCGATACTGCTGTTGGACAGCGGCACGCCGTTGCTGCTCGATGGCCAGCGTGGCGTGGTCAGCGTGGCGCCGCCGGCGGATGAACTGCAAAAGGCCCTGGCCGAGCGCGACCTGCGCGAGCAACGCTTGCAGGCCGCCTGGGCCAACCGCTTCGAGCCGGCGGTCACTCGCGATGGTCACGCTGTCGAGGTGTTTGCCAACATCGGCGAGAGCAACGGCATCGCCAAGGTAGTGGAGCAGGGCGCCGAAGGCGTTGGCCTGCTGCGCACCGAGTTGATTTTCATGGCCCACACCCAGGCCCCGGACGTGGCGACCCAGGAAGCCGAGTACCGTCGCGTGCTCGATGGCCTCGACGGGCGCCCGCTGGTGGTGCGCACCCTCGATGTCGGTGGCGACAAGCCGCTGCCGTACTGGCCGATCGCTGCCGAGGAAAACCCGTTCCTCGGTGTGCGCGGCGTACGCCTTACCCTGCAGCGCCCGCAGGTGATGGAAGACCAGTTGCGCGCCCTGCTGCGCGCTGCCGACCAGCGCCCGCTGCGCATCATGTTCCCGATGGTCGGGCAGGTGCATGAATGGCGCGAGGCGCGCGCCATGGTCGAGCGCCTGCGCGCCGAGATCCCGGTAGCCGACCTGCAACTGGGTATCATGGTCGAAGTGCCCTCGGCAGCGCTGTTGGCACCACAACTTGCGCGCGAAGTGGACTTTTTCAGCATCGGCACCAACGACCTGACCCAGTACACCTTGGCCATCGACCGTGGTCACCCCAGCCTCTCGGCCCAGGCTGACGGCCTGCACCCGGCGGTGCTCAGCCTGATCGACATGACCGTGCGCGCCGCCCATGCCCATGGCAAGTGGGTGGGCGTGTGCGGCGAGCTGGCGGCCGACCCGCAGGCAGTGGCCGTGCTGCTGGGCCTGGACGTGGACGAACTCAGCGTCGCCGCGCGCAGCATTGCCGAAGTCAAGGCCCTGGTTCGCCAGGCCGATCACCAGACGGCCCGCGCCCTGGCGCGCGAGGCCCTGCAACAGGACAGCGCCGCAGCGGTTCGCGCGCTGGTGGAGCGTTACTGAATGGCCAAGATCCTCACCCTCACCCTGAACCCTGCGCTGGATATCACCATCGGCCTGGGTACCCTGCGCCCAGGGCAGGTCAATCGCAGCCAGGAGCAGCACAGCCACGCCGCAGGCAAGGGGCTGAACGTTGCCCAGGTACTGGCAGACCTGGGCCACACCGTCACTGTTGGCGGCTTCCTCGGGCGTGACAACCTGCAGCCTTTCGAGGCGCTGATCGACTGGCGCGGCTTCGTCGACTGCTTTGTCCGCGTGCCGGGCGAAACCCGCAGTAATATCAAGCTGGTCGAAGCCGATGGCCGTGTCACCGACATCAACGGCCAAGGCCCGGACGTCGACGAAGCGGCGCGCAGTGCATTGCTGCGCTGCCTGGCGCAGGTTGCCCCGGGCCACGATGCGGTGGTGGTGGCTGGTAGCCTGCCGCGTGGGATCAGCGCCGACTGGTTCCGACAGTTGCTCGAACAGCTCAAGGCGCAAGGCCTGAAGGTGGCCCTGGACAGCAGCGGCGAAGCCCTGCGTGCCGGCCTGCAGAGCTCGCCCTGGCTGGTCAAGCCCAATACCGAAGAGTTGGGCGAGGTGCTCGGCCTGGCTGTGGATAACCCGGCGCAGCAGCGCGCTGCTGCCGAGCGCCTGCTGGCCAGTGGCGTCGAACACGTGGTGGTTTCGGCGGGAGAGCAGGGCGTCAGCTGGTTCACCCACGGCCATGCCGTACATGCTTGCCCGCCCAAGGTGCAGGTTGCCAGCACAGTGGGTGCAGGT
This sequence comes from Pseudomonas sp. PVC-5-1, assembly GCF_057444345.1. Lineage (NCBI taxonomy): Bacteria > Pseudomonadati > Pseudomonadota > Gammaproteobacteria > Pseudomonadales > Pseudomonadaceae > Pseudomonas > Pseudomonas sp. PVC-5-1. The sequence goes on from NZ_CM172024.1 coordinate 875,208, forward strand.
GATTCGCTGGTGGCCGGCATGGTCCACGGCCTGCTGCAGGGCGAAGCCCCGGCGCAGACCTTGACCCGTGCCACCGCCATCGCTGCACAGGCTGTTACCCAGGTTGGTTTCGGCATCCGTGACCGCGAGCAACTGGCGCGTCTGGAAGCTGCCGTGCAACTGACAGAACAAAAAGAGGGTTGCCGATGAACATTGCCATTGTCACTGCCTGCCCCAACGGTCAGGTGTCGAGCGTGCTGAGCGCGCGCTTGCTGTCCGCCGCAGCCCAGCGGCGGGGCTGGAGTACCAGCGTCGAAGTGCAGGATGCCGGCCACCCCGAGCGGCAACTGAGCACCACGCAGATCGCCGAGGCCGACTGGGTGCTGGTGGTCAGCACCGGCCCGGTGGACCTGGAGCGTTTCGTCGGCAAGCGCGTGTACCAGAGCACGCCATCCCAGGCTTTGGCCGACCGCGAAGGCTTCCTCGATGAGGCGGCTTCCAACGCCCGTCTGCTGGCCACGGTGCCAGGCCTTCCGGCTGAAACTGGCAGCGCTGGCGCACGCATCGTCGCCGTCACGGCTTGCCCGACTGGCGTCGCGCATACATTCATGGCCGCGGAAGCCTTGCAGCAGGCTGCGCAGCAACTGGGCTACGAGCTCACCGTCGAGACCCAGGGCTCGGTCGGTGCGCGCAACCCCTTGTCTGCCGAAGCCATCGCTGCAGCGGATGTAGTGCTGCTGGCCGCCGACATCGAAGTGCCCACCGCGCGTTTCGCTGGCAAGCGCATTTACCGTTGTGGCACCGGTATCGCCCTCAAGCAGGCCCGCGCGACCCTCGACAAGGCCCTGGCTGATGCCAAGGTGGAAAACAGCGGCGATGCCGCAGCGGCGAGCACGCCAGCCAAGGGCGAGAAGAGCGGGGTATACAAGCACCTGCTCACCGGCGTGTCGTTCATGCTGCCGATGGTGGTGGCTGGCGGCCTGCTGATTGCCCTGTCGTTCGTATTCGGTATCGAGGCTTACAAAGAAGCGGGCACATTGCCGGCGGCGTTGATGCAGATCGGTGGCGAGGCTGCGTTCAAGTTGATGGTTCCGCTGCTGGCGGGCTACATCGCCTGGTCCATCGCCGACCGCCCGGGGTTGGCGCCCGGCATGATCGGCGGCCTGCTGGCCAGCACCCTGGGCGCCGGTTTCATCGGTGGTATCGTCGCCGGCTTCCTCGCCGGCTACAGCGCCAAGGCCATTGCCCGCTGGGCGCGCCTGCCCAGCAGCCTGGAGGCACTCAAGCCGATCCTGATCATTCCGCTGCTGGCCAGCCTGTTCACCGGCCTGGTGATGATCTACGTGGTCGGCCAGCCGGTGGCGGCGATGCTGGAAGGGCTCACGCATTTTCTCGACAGCATGGGCACCACCAATGCCATCCTCTTGGGCCTGTTGCTGGGCGGCATGATGTGCGTCGACCTGGGAGGGCCGATCAACAAGGCCGCCTATGCCTTCTCGGTGGGGCTGTTGGCCTCATCGAGCTATGCACCGATGGCGGCGACCATGGCCGCCGGCATGGTGCCGCCGATTGGCCTGGGTATCGCCAGCTTCCTGGCCCGACGCAAGTTTGCCCAGAGCGAGCGTGAAGCGGGCAAGGCGGCCCTGGCGCTGGGGCTGTGCTTCATCTCCGAAGGGGCGATCCCGTTTGCCGCCAAGGACCCGCTGCGGGTAATCCCGGCCAGCGTGGCCGGTGGGGCATTGACCGGGGCATTGTCGATGTACTTCGGCTGCAAGCTGATGGCGCCGCACGGCGGCCTGTTCGTGTTGCTGATACCCAATGCGATCAACCATGCGCTGCTGTACTTGTTGGCGATCGTGGCGGGCAGCCTGCTGACGGCGGTGGTGTATGCGGTGATCAAGAAGAGCGAGCGGGTGGAGTTGGCGGTAGCGCCGGTGAAGGGTTAGAGATTTGAGCTGGCTTTACTGGCCTCTTCGCGGGCACGCCCGCTCCCACAGGGTCACTGCAAGCTTCAGGATCATGCAGTAACTGTGGGAGCGGGCGTGCCCGCGAAGAGGCCGGAACAGCTCAACGCCCGTGCTTCTGCCGCAACGGCACAAGCAGATCGCCCAGCCCGTTGTGATCGATCTCGTGCATCAGCGCCAGCAACCCACCCAATTCCCCCGCCGGGAAACCCTTGCGCGCAAACCAGGCCAGGTAATCCCCTGGCAGGTCGGCAATGATTCGTCCCTGGTACTTGCCAAACGGCATGGTGCGGGTGACCAGCAGTTCGAGGGTTTCCGGCTTCATCATCGGCGCACCTGGCTGTTGAAAAGCGCCGACCATACTGCAATCTGCACGAAGGCCCAAGCGGCAATCATGCAGAACGCCGTTTTCAGGTTCTGCTCTGATATTTGTATCTAATTGATTTATAAAGATTTTGTCGAGATTAAAGGCTTGGCACGAACGCTGCTCCATTACAGATGACTATCACCTGCCAAGGAGTTTGTGCCATGAGCAATCCCAACAAAGACGTGATCGACGTGCTGAACGACCTGATCGAGTACAGCAAGGATGGCGAGAAAGGCTTCAAGGCCTCGGCCGATGATGTGAAGAACCCCGAACTGAAAGCGTTCTTCGTTCAACGTGCCGGTGAGTGTGCCAATGCGGCCGGCGAACTGCAGAGCGAGGTGCGTCGCCTGGGTGGCGACCCGGAAACCTCCACCAGCATCAGCGGTGACCTGCATCGGGGTTGGGTCAACCTCAAGGCGATGGTCACCGGCAAGGATGAGGAAGCGGTGCTGAACGAGGTGGAGCGGGGCGAGGACCATGCCCTCAAGGCCTACAAGGAAGCCCGCGAGAAATTGGTGAAGCTGGGCCGCACCGCCAGCGACCAGACCTACACCCTGGTGGAAAAACAGCTGCAAGGTGTACAGCGCAACCATGACCAGGTCAGGGCCCTGCGCAACGCCGCCCGCGCCCGCGCCTAGTCGGCAGGCCCCTCTACCCGGTTGCGGCCGTTGGCCTTGGCCCTGTAGAGCGCTTCGTCCGCAGCACCCAGCACCCTCGCCAGATCGTGCTGGGTGCCTGACAGGCCGATGCCGATGCTCACCGTGACCGAGTGGGCATCATCGGCAAACGGCGCCAGCGCCTCGACACTGGCGCGGATGCGCTCGGCCAGCAGCTGCGCACCGGCCAGATCGGTTTCCGGCAGCACCACCTGAAATTCCTCCCCACCGTAACGCGCTGCCAGATCGGCCGGGCGGCGGATGCATTCCTCGATGGTCCTGGCCACTTCGCGCAAGGCATGGTCGCCACCGGCATGGCCGTGGCGCTGGTTGAACGCCTTGAAATGGTCCACGTCCACCATCAGCACCGCCAAAGGCTTGCGGTTGCGCTGGGCGCGGGCCCACTCCTGGCGCAGTACCTGGTCCAGGCGGCGGCGGTTGGCCAGGCCGGTCAGGCTGTCGGTGGCAGCCAGGGTCGCCAGGCCCTGTTCGGCTTCCTGGCGGCGGCGCAGTTCGCGGCCCAGCAGCAGGGTCAGCGAGAGGATGCCGACACAGAGCACCCCGGTGGCCACGCTGACCAGGATCGCAGTGCGGCGCCAGGACTCGAACACGTCTTCGGCCGAATGCACCACCAGTACGATCAGCGGCAGCTGCGCGACCCGGGCGAAGGTGTACATGCGTGGTTTGCCGTTGCGGCTGGAGCGGGCGGTGAAGCTGCCGCTCTGCTCGCTGAGAATGCGTTTGAAATTGGGCCGCTCGGCATAGTTGCTGCCGATCCCTGGGTCTTGCGTGCGGCTGGGCTGGCGAGCCAGCAGTTGGCCGTCGGTGTTGAGCAGGTTGATACTGCTGTCATCGCCAATGTCCAGGCGCTGGAACAGCTCACTGAAGTACGACAGGCGCAGTGCACCCGCTGCCAGGCCGGTGAACTCGCCATTGGCGTCGGAGATACGCCGGCTGAAACTGATGCACCAGTCCAGGTCGCCCAGCTTGGCCTTGAATGGCGGGCCCACCAGCAGGCCGAGGTTGGGGTTGTGCAGGTGCGCCTGGAATACCCCGGTGTCGCCGAAGTTGGCCTTGCGTGGCACGCTGCTGGTGGAGTCGCCCACCACATTGCCTTGCTTGTCCAGCCACAGCACGTCACCGCGCTTGCGGTCGACGAAGGCTTCATTGAATAGCAGGCGTTGGCGCAGCGGGCCGGGTATTTCCGGCAGCTCCTTGCGCCCGACCGCCCAGATCAGGCCCTGCAGCGACTGGTCGTAGAGTTCGACGTTGCGCAGGATGTCGCTTTCGATCAGCTGGACGATATTGTTGGACGAGCGAATTGCCGACAGCTCGACATTGTCGCGCTCGCGCGCCAGCAGGTAGCTGACGATGGCCACGATGGCGAGCACGGCAAGGCAACTGCCCAGATTGAGGATCAGCTCGGGGTGCGACCTGTAGTGTGCGAAACGCGGTAATCGGGTGGTCATGCTCGCTACTGCGTGGGCAGGGCCATTCGCGGCGGCGACATTCTAGGGAAGCGGGGATTGTCGGACAAGATTTCTCCGACGGAATCACGCAGGGGCTGCTGCGCAGCCCATCGCCGGCAAGCCAGCTCCCACAAGTACCGCACAAGGCTTGAGGTCAATGCGGTCAAGGTGGGAGCTGGCTTGCCGGCGAAACGAGGGCGAAGCCCTCGCACCCGGGCCTGGATCAGAACACGTTCAACGGGTAATCCACGATCACTCGCAGTTCATCGTTGTCGCTGTTGCTGTCGATGGACGCATAACCCTGGCTGCCACGGTGGGTGGCATAGCGCACCAGCACCGACAGGTCCTTGAGGTCTCCTTCCTGGAACACGTACTTTACGTCCACGTCGCGTTCCCAGTGCATGGCGTTCTTGCCATCGGCACGGTAGTAGTCGTAGTGGGTAGTGTCCTGGGTGGCCTTGGTCAGGTCGGCTTCACCGCGCGAGTAAGACAGCACCGTACTCAGGCCAGGGATGCCCACACCAGCGAAGTCATAGTTGTACTGCAGTTTCCACGAGCGCTCGTTCGGTGCGTTGAAGTCCGAGTACATGCGCGAGTTGTCCAGGTAGACGCTGTCGCCCAGGTTGATGTAGTCGAACGGCGTGTTGCCATTGACCCGCTGATAGGCGGCGGTGACGCTGTGGAACCCGGCGTTGACGGTGAAATGCACGCTGTAGGTGTTGTTGTCGATCTTGCCCAGCAGTGCCTGGCCGGTGTCCTGGGTGTGATAGAAGTGCACGCCCGGGTTCAGGCTGACCAGATCGTTGACCACATAGGTGTAGTCGAAATCGGCGTAGTACTGGTTCCAGATGTCCTTCAGTTCGGCTGCATACAGGTTGGCAGTGATGTTCGGGGTGCCACTCCACGACGCGCCGGCCCAGTTCAGGTGCTTGCTTTTGTCATGCTCGCCCAGCGAACCGTAGTAGGTGTCGATGCGGCGGTGGCCGCTCTGGTTGTACGGCTTGGTGAAACTCACCTGGCCGCCTTCGAGCAGCAGGCCGTCGATGCTGGTGTTGGTCAGGCTCACACCACGGAAGGTCTGCGGCAGCATGCGGGTTTCGCCGCCAGCAATCACCGGGTTGGTGAGGAACAGGTCACCGGCTTTCAGCTCGGTGTCGAACGCCTTGAGCTTGACCGCGGCACCGGCGGTGGAGAACGAGTGCGGGGCAGCACCCAGTTCGTCTTCGTTCTTCTGGTGGGTCGGCAGGATGCTGGTGCCAGCATGGCCGCCGCCCCCATCGAGCTTCAGGCCCAGCATGGCATGGGCGTCCAGGCCAAAGCCGACCACACCCGGGGTGTAGCCCGACTCGAAACGTGCAACCGCACCTTGGCCCCACTCGCGGGTGTCGCGCACTCCGGCGTTGTGGTTGTCGCGGTTGAAGTAGGCATTACGGAAATGCAGGTTGAAGGACGAGCCTTCGATGAAGCCATCAGCCTTGTCTTCATCTGCCTGGGCGGCGAAAGGGATCGTTGCAGTCAACGCAATGAACAGCGGGGTAAAACGAAACGCGGAAGGCACCGGTACTAGCTCCTTGGGTCTGGCGGTGGGGCAGTTTTTATTTTCGAATGTGCGTCTTTTTTATAGGTGAACGTTACAGCTTGGCTGATAGTTGAAGCACATAAAAAAAGCCGCTGATCGGCAGCGGCTTTAAAAGGCTAACATATCGGCACTGGTAGTGCCCATGGCGTAGCCAAGGGAAAACGGGAGCAGCGACAGCACTTGATCAGCTGTCGGCATTGGCATCGACAGAGACCTTGGAAGCTGTCTGGTTAGCGTCTTTTGCGGTGTCTACCTGCTGTGCGGCTACGGCTTCGCGGGCCTCTTGGTGGACTGCGGCGAACTCAGCATTACGGGTGACGAAAGCCTTGGATTCTTCAGCCATGGCCAGGGGCGACAACAACAGGGAAGACAGGACGAAGACGCTGGCAATACCCATACTGTTGGACATTTGAAACTACCTTCTTGCGATGCAAGTGCTAATGAGGACGGGGGTAAAGTTAGTCCTTTCAATGCACTTGAAACAGAGCGAAGAGCGATAAGCACTGTTGCGCAAAAGGTAACTATCGCAGTAAAAGCAATTGGACTTTCGCCGCAAACCCCCATGCTAGACGCGCTACGCGTTCATTGTGGGAGCGGGCGAGCCCGCGAAGCAGGCACCGCGGTGGATGGCACGGGCTTCGCCCGTGTTCGCGGGCTTGCCCGCTCCCACAAAGATTGCGGCTGTTTTCAGACTCTGAGCAAGGCAATTGTTCCCACAAGGACGGCGTTGGCTGGTCAGATATGGGCCGGTAGCCTGATCCCAAAGGTATTGGCCCCAGCGGCACTACGCACGAACACCTCCCCACCATGCATCAGCGCAATCGCCTTGACGATCGCCAACCCCAACCCATGGTTACCCCCACCACTGTTGCTACGTGCCGCATCCACCCGGTAGAAGCGTTCGAACAACAACGGCAGGTGCTCATCGTCGATCGCCGGCCCCGGGTTGCTCACGGCGATGCTGACCTGCTCCGGCCCGGCAGCGATCTGCACCTCGATCACCTGGTGCGGTGCGGTGTGCTGCACGGCGTTGTTCAGCAGGTTGATCAGCGCCCGGCGCAGCTGGGCCTTTTCGATGGGCGCCTGGGCGTCACCGCTCACACTCACGCTGACTTGCGCATCTTCGAGAATGTAGTCCAGGTAGTCCAGGGTGGTCGCCACTTCCTGGGCCAGCGAGGCCTGGGTCAGGGCAGTGGCCTTGCTGCCCTGGTCGGCACTGGCCAGGAACAGCATGTCGTTGATGATGCTGCGCAGGCGCTCCAGCTCCTCAAGGTTCGATTGCAGCACTTCGAAATAATGCTCGGCGCTGCGCCCTCGGGTCAGTGCAACCTGGGTCTGGCCGATCAGGTTGGTCAGCGGCGAGCGCAGTTCGTGGGCGACGTCGGCATTGAACGCCTCCAGCCGCGAGTAGGCCTGGCTTACCCGGTCCAGTGCGGCATTGAAGGCACCTGCAAACTGTGCAAGCTCCGGGGCCAGGGCGTGGGTCTGCAGGCGCCCGTCCAGGCGCGGTGGGGCCAGGGCCTGGGCCTCAACGGACAACGCCAACAGTGGGCGCAGGCCGATACGCGCCACCCAGTAGCCCAGCAGCGAGGCCAGTAGCACGCCGAGCACCGCCAGCCCGACAATCGCCACCAGCAGGCTGTGCTGCGCCTGCCAGAATGTTTCGGTGTCGATGCCGATCAGAAAGCGCAGCGGCGGCCGCTCGCCCAGGGCCGGCAGTTCGCTGACCAGCACCTTGTAAGGGTAGGGCCGGTCGGGCAGGCGCAGGTCGCGCATGCCCTGCACGCCTTCGGCGAAGGCGCGGACCAGCTCGCTAGGGTGGCCGTATTCGTAGGCCGGGTTGCTGCTGACCACCCAGAAGCGAATGCGCTTGTCCTCTTCACTGAGCAGGTTGAGCTTGTTGTTGATCTTGACCCAGTGCTCCGGTGTGCCGAAGCGGTTGAGGGTGGACTCGAGCACACTGAAGCGCGCGTCCAGCTCGGCTTGCGGCAGCAGGTCGAGGCTGCGGTCTACCTGGCGGTACAGCGCCGAACCGATCAGCAGGAACACGCCCAGCGCCACCAGGATGAACAGCGCCGACAGGCGCAGCGCGATGGAATTACCCCGCACGGCTTTCCAGGACATAGCCCATGCCTCGGATGGTGTGCAGCAACTTGTTGTCGAAAGGCCCGTCGAGCTTGGCGCGCAGGCGCTTGATCGCCACTTCGACGACGTTGGCATCGCTGTCGAAATTGATGTCCCAGACCAGCTCTGCAATCGCTGTCTTTGACAGAATTTCGCCCTGCCGGCGGGCCAGCACGCTGAGCAGCGAGAACTCCTTGGCCGTCAGCTCAAGGCGTTGGCCGGCGCGCGTGGCCTTGCGCGCCATCAGGTCGATCCACAGGTCACCCACCTGCACCTGCAGCGGTTCATGGTTGCTGCTACGGCGTGTCAGGGCTTGCAGGCGGGCGACCAGTTCGAGGAAGGAAAACGGCTTGCCCAAGTAATCGTCGGCGCCCTCGCGCAGGCCATGGATACGGTCTTCGACCCGTTCACGGGCGGTCAGCATGATGACCGGCGTCTGCTTGCGCGCGCGCAGGGCGCGCAGCACGCCATAGCCGTCCATGCCCGGCAGCATCACGTCCAGCACGATCACCGCGTAGTCACCCTCCAGGGCCAGGTGCAGGCCCTCGATGCCGTCCCGCGCCAGGTCCACGGTAAACCCCTGCTCGCTGAGGCCGCGATGCAGGTAGTCGGCGGTTTTTTCTTCGTCTTCGATGATCAGCACACGCATGGTCTTGTCCTAACTGGCACTGGGCGCCGCCGCACGGGCGGCCTGGCGGCGGTGGAACAGGCGCTCTAGGGCCAAGTATATGACCGGGGTGGTGAACAGCGTCAGCGCCTGGCTCACCAGCAGGCCACCAACCACGGCGATGCCCAGTGGCTGGCGCAGTTCGGAACCGGTGCCGAAGCCGAACATAAGCGGCACCGCGCCGAGCAAGGCGGCCAGGGTGGTCATGATGATCGGCCGGAAGCGCGTCAGGCAGGCCTGGTGGATCGCCTGCTCCGGGGTCAAGCCCTGGCGGCGTTGGGCCTCCAGGGCGAAGTCGATCAGCAGGATGCCGTTTTTCTTGACGATACCGATCAGAAGCACCACGCCGATCAGCCCCATGATGCTGAAGTCCTGGCCCAAGGCCCACAGCAGGATCAGCGCGCCGAGGCCGGCCGAGGGCAGGGTGGAAATGATCGTCAGCGGGTGGACGAAGCTTTCGTACAGCACGCCGAGGATGATGTACACCGCCACCAGCGCAGCCAGGATCAGCCAAGGCTGGCTCGACAGCGAACTCTGGAAGGCCTGGGCCGCGCCCTGGAAGTTGCCGCTGATGGAGTCGGGCATGCCCAGCTCGCGCTGGGTGCGCTCGAGGATGGTCACCGCATCGCCCAGGGCCACGCCCGGGGCCAGGTTGAACGACAGGTTGGCCGCCGGGAACAGGCCATCGTGGCTGATCGACAGCGGCCCGGTGCTGGGCGCCGGTACATGGGCTACTGCCGACAGCGGTACCATCTCGTTGGTCAGCGGCGAGCGCAGGTAGAAGTAGTTGAGGCTTTCGGCCTTGCCGCGCTGGCGGGCATCCAGTTCGAGGATCACCTTGTACTGGTTGGTCTCGGTCTGGAATTCACTGATCTGCCGTTGGCCGAAGGCGTCGTACAACGCCTGGTCGACGTCGGTGGTGGTCAGGCCGAAACGTGCCGCGGCCTGGCGGTCGATATCGATGCGGGTGACGCTGGCACCCAGTTGCAGGTCGTTGGCCAGGTCGCGGAACGCCGGGTTTTCCCGCAGGCGCTCGGTCAGGCGCTGGGTCCACAGGTTCAGCGCCATGCCGTCGTTGCTCTTGAGCACGTACTGGTACTGGGTGCGCGACGGGCCGGAGCTTAGGTTGATGTCCTGGCCGGCACGCATGTACAGGACGATGCCTGGCACCTGGGCCAGCTTGGGCCGCAGCCGATCGATCAGTTCGCTGGCCGACACATCGCGTTCGCCACGGGGCTTGAGGGCGATCCAGAAGCGGCCGTTGGCGATGGTCTGGTTGCTGCCGGTGACACCCACCGAGTGGGAGAACGCGCGCACCGCCGGGTCGGCCTCGATGATTTTGGCCAGCGCCTGGTGCTTCTCGATCATCGACGGGTACGACACATCCGCCGCCGCCTCGCTGGTGCCAAGGATGAAGCCGGTGTCCTGCAGTGGGAAAAAGCCCTTTGGAATACCCACGTAACCGGCCACCGCCAGGGCCAGGGTCAGGCCAAACACGCCGAGCGTCAGACGCTGGTGGGTGAGGGCGCGGTCCAGGCCCTTTTCGTACCACCTGACCAGCCGCTCGCCGAAGCCGCCCTTGTGCTCTCCGGGCGGGCGGCGCATGAACAGTGCGCACAGGGTTGGCGCCAGGGTCAGCGAAACCACCACCGAAATCAGGATGGTGGCAGTGGCGGTAAGGGCGAACTCCTTGAACAGCCGGCCGACCACGCCGCCCATGAACAGCAGCGGGATGAACGCGGCGATCAGCGAGAAACTGATCGACACCACGGTGAAGCCGATTTCCCCGGCGCCCTTGAGCGCTGCCGTGCGGCTGTCGTCGCCGGCCTCCAGGTGACGGTGGATGTTCTCCACCACGACGATGGCATCGTCGACCACGAAGCCCACCGAGATGACGATGGCCACCAGGGTCAGGTTGTTCAGGCTGAAGCCGAAGATGTACATCAGCGCGCAACTGGCGATCAGCGATACGCCAAGCACGCTGGACACCACCATGGTCGCCGACCACTGGCGCAGGAACAGCGCCATCACCCCGATCACCAAGGCCACGGCGATCATCAGGGTCAGCTCCACTTCATGCAGCGAGGCACGGATGGTCTGGGTGCGGTCCTGCAGCACCGACACTTCGACCGAGGCTGGCAGCATCTCCTGCAGCTTGGGCAGGGCAGCCAGTACCCGGTCCACGGTATCGACGATGTTGGCGCCAGGCTGGCGGAAAATCACCAGGTTCAACCCGGGCTGGTCGCCGGACCAGGCTTTGACGTAGGCGTTCTCGGCGCCATTGATCACCTTTGCCACGTCCCTCAGGAGCACTGGTGCACCGTCACGGTAGGAGACGATCAGCTGGGCGTAGTCGTCGGGATGGAACAACTGGTCGTTGGCGGCGATGGTCGAAACGCTGTGCTCGCCGTACAGCGCCCCCTTGGCCAGGTTCAGGCTGGTCTGCTGGATGGCCTGGCGCAAGTCGGCCAGTGTCAGGCCGATGGCGGCCAGTTTCTCGGGTTGCGCCTGCACGCGGATCGCCGGGCGCAGTTGCCCGGTGATGTTGATCAGGCCGACCCCGTCGATCTGGCTCAGCTGGCGCGCGAGCAGGGTTTCGGCGTAGTCGCTGAGGTCGTTGCCAGGCATCTGGCTGGAGCTGACCGTCAGCACCAGCACCGGGCTGTCGGCCGGGTTGACCTTGCGCCAGGTCGGCGGGTTGGGCAGGTCTTGCGGCAGGCGCGCGGTGGCGGTGTTGATGGCCGCCTGCACTTCCTGGGCGGCGGTGTCGATGTTCTTGTCGAGCGTGAACTGCAGGATCAGGTTGGTCGAGCCCAGTGCGCTGCTGCTGGTCATCTGGGTCATGCCGGGGATGGCGCTGAACTGCACTTCCAGCGGCGTGGCCACCGACGAGGCCATGGTTTCCGGGCTGGCGCCGGGCAGCTGGGCGGTGACCTGGATGGTCGGGAAGTCGGCTTCCGGCAGTGGTGCCACCGGCAGGCGCGGGAAGGCGATGGCCCCCAGCAGCACAAGGGCGAAGGTCAGCAGCAGGGTGGCGATAGGGTGGTCGATGCACCAGGCCGAAACACCGTTGCGCGTGTTCATGGCTGGCTCCGCCGGTCGGCCATTTCCGACGGCGCGGGGGCATCGGGGGCCACCTCGACCCGCGAACCTGGCTTGAGCCGCGACTGGCCATCGAGCACCAGGCGCTCGCCCGGCTTGACCCCGGCAATGATGTTCAGCCCGCTGTCCTGATACAGCACCTTGACCGGCACGCTGGTGACCTTGTCACCGTCCAGGCGGTAGACGAAGTGCCCGTCGACGCCGCGCTGTACCACCGGAGGCGGCACTACCAGGGCGTTTTCTTCCACGGCGGTGCGCAGGCGGATGGTGACCAGCTGGCCCGGCCACAGGCGGCCGTCCTTGTTGTCGAACTCGGCTTTTACCCGCACGGTGCCGGTGGTGGCGGAGATCTGGTTGTCGATCAGTGCCAGGTGGCCTTCACCGAGCAGGCTGCGTTCGCCGTCGGCATCCATGTAGGCCTGCACCTGTGCCGGGGTGGGCGCCTTCAGCAGGCTTTGGAGGGTTGGCAGCATTTGCTGCGGCAGGGCGAATTCGACGGCGATCGGGTCGATCTGGGTGACGCTGAACAGGCTGCGGGTATCGCTGGTGCGCACCAGGTTGCCGGGGTCGACGTTGCGAATACCCACCCGGCCGGTCACTGGCGAGCGGATCTGCGTGTACGACAGCTGCACCTCGGCATTGGCGATGGCCGCCTGGTTGCCCTTGACCGTGGCTTGCAGGCGGTTGACCAGGGCCTGCTGCTGGTCGAGGGTCTGCTTCGAAACGCCGTTGTCGGTACTCAGCAGGCGGTAGCGCTGCAGGTCGACGTTGGCTACCTGGATCTGCGCCTGGCTCTGGCCAAGTTCGGCACGGGCCTGGTCGAGGTTGGCGCGGATGGCGCGGTCGTCGAGGGTGGCCAGCAGGTCACCTTCCTTCACCCACTGGCCTTCCTTGACCAGCACCTGGGTCAGTACCCCCTCCACTTGCGGGCGCACCTCGACGCTGTGCAGCGACAGCACCGAGCCGATGGCGCTGGCATAGCGCGGCACGTCCTGCTGGACGACACTGACCACGCGCACCGGGATGGCGGTTTGCGCGCGGGTGGCAGGTGCTGGCTGGCGCTGGCCGAACCAGAGGCCCGCTACCGCCAGGACCAGGAGCGCCAGGGCGGCGAGGATGACAGGGCGGGACGGACGTCGCATCGGTGCGGGCACCTTGGCCATAGGGGAGGGAAGTGGGCTGTATTCAATCTTATAGCCCTCGAACCGGGTCGGCAGCGTGACCGCTGGCTGACAGCGCTGTCAGTTTCGCTTGCCGCGCCACGACGCACCTGGCATGCGAACTGCGCCCCCTGTGGGAGCGGGCATGCCCGCGAAGAATACAACGCGGTGCATGGCACCGGCTGCGCCGGTGTTCGCGGGCACGCCCGCTCCCACAGGGACCGCGGCAGGCTTTGGTTCCTGTGCAAGGCGGTTGCCCCGCCAAGGCATAGCTAGAAGCTGATGAAGGCGTAATACACCGGGGGCTCGCTGGTGATGCGCAAACCATGTTCCTGCAAGCTCGCCACCAGCGCCGCGTCCTCCACGTGCAGGGGCCACTGTGCCAGGCCAGCCTCCGGTACCTGCTCCAGACCCGCGCGGAAGGCCCCCATGTCAGGCAGGTAGGCAGTAAATCCGTTGCCCTTGAGCGCACTGGTGGTCATGCCCAGCGCCTGGCACACCGCCACCTTGGCGGCGATGTCATCGCGGTCGGCCTGGCGCGAGGCCTGCACCAGCGCCTCCAGCCCGGCATCGACCAGTTGCCTGCCGTGAATCAGCTCCGGCCCCTGTTGCCAGGCTTCCGGCGGGCAGTCCTTGCTGCCCGGGCGCAGAGGTATATGCGGGTTGATTTCCACCGGGTAGATGCGACAGACCAGCGGGCGCTGGTCGTAGATGGTGCACAGGTCGTTGTCGTCGAGGTTGCGGCAGCGCCCGGGGTTGAACGCGGCAAAGGTCACCGAGACGCGTACTTCGCTGTCGCCGCAGGGCACGGGATGGGAACGACGCAGCACATGATCACGCTGTTCTACTGGCATGCCAGGGCCGTCCGCAACGAAGGCTTCGATCAGCACCACCACCTGGCCGTCGTTGTCCGCCCAGCGGCGCGCTTCGGCCAGGGTCAAGGGCACGTGGTGGCCGGTACAGCACTTGCCGCAGCCGGTACAGGCGAAACGCAGGCTGTCGGTCACTTGGCTTCCGGGCTCCACTCGCTGACGAAGGCGCGCTGGTGCTGGCGGTCGTACAAGCAAAGCTCGGTGCCGGTGCGCTGCTGCATGTGCTTCTGGGGGTAGACGCCTTCGATCAGCAGGGCGCTCATGCCGACCTGATCATCGAACTCGGCGGGCTTGCTGCGGGCGTGAGCATCCTTGAACTGGCTGGCGGCCAGGCAAGCCTTGAGCATCTGCTGGCGCTGCTCGTTCCAGGCCTGGCTGCTGGAGGCCTGGGCGATACCGCTGAAGAGGGCGAAACTGATCAGGATAGAGCTGAAAAACTTCATACGGATTCCGGCAAGTTACTTGCGAGGGGGGCGAATTATGCCCGACTCGACCCCGACGGCAAGCCGGGGAGTTTGTCTCCGAATATATCAGCGCTCGGCGAACACCACGGCGCGCGCCGCCACCACCAGACAATCGGTCAGCTCTGGCGAGGAAAACTTGGTGAGGATGGCATTGGCCCCGGCCTGCGTCGCCTTTTCACTGCTCATCGCGCTGTCCAGCGAGGTGTGCAGCAGTATGTACAGGTGCTGGAAGTCGGGGGTTTCGCGCAGGGTGCGTGTGAAAGCGTAGCCGTCCATTTCGCTCATTTCGATGTCGGAGACGATCACGTTGATTTCCTGCGCGGTGCCCTGCAGCTCCAGCAACACGTTGATGGCGTCCTTGGCGCTGCGCGCGGTATGGCATTCGACGCCGAGGTTGCGCAGGGTGTGCACCGACTGTTGCAGGGCTACCTGGCTGTCGTCCACCACCAGGATATTGGCGGCGGCCAGCAGGCTGGCGTCTTCCTCGCTCAGGGTGGCGTGATGCGGTTCGGGCAGCGGCGGGGCGATGGCGTGGATGACTTTTTCGATGTCCAGCACCTGCACCAGAGTGTTGTCGACCCTGGTCACGCCGGTGATGAACGAGCGGCTGCCCGAGCCATAAGGGGGTGGTTTGATGTCGGTGCTCAGGCAATGCACGATGCGGCTGACCGCCTGCACATGCAGGCCCTGGCGCGAGCGGCTGATCTCGGTGACGATCAGGCAGCCGCCGTCAGGGTCGGCCAGCGGCCGTTCGCCAATGGCGCGGGACAGGTCGATGACCGACAGCGAATTGCCGCGCAGGGTTGCCACGCCTTTCACGTGGGGGTGCGATTCGGGCAGCTTGGTCAGCGGCGGGCAGGGGATTATCTCGCTGACCTTGAGCAGGTTGATTGCCATCAACTTGCCGCTGCGCAGGGTGAACAGCAGCAGGGACAGCGAGTCCGCGCGGGCATTTTGCGTGGCCATGGTGACCTTCGTGGGGAACAGGGGATAACCGGTTATCGGCCTGGTTTGGTCGGGCTTTAGCGGGTGTGGGGATTGTGGGGCTGCTTTGCAGCCCATCGCGACACAAGGCCGCTCCTACAGGGGGGGGCGCGGTCCCTTGTAGGAGCGGCCTTGTGTCGCGATGGGGCGCAAAGCGCCCCCAGGATTCCAACTCAGCGCAGCCCCAGCCGACGGGCCAGGCGGCTAAGGTTGGCGCGGTCCAGGCCGAGTTCCCGGGCAGCCGCTGCCCAGTTTTCTTCGTGCCGCTGCAGGCAGGCCTCGATCAGCTGGCGCTGGTAGTCGTCGACGGCTTCGCGCAAGCCCCCTTCGGGTAGCGGTGCCGCCGGCAAGGGCACAGCAGGGGAGGGCGGGGTGCCGGGCGTTGCGGTTGCGCGCAGGTCCAGGTCGATGGCTTCCAGGGTGAGGATGCGTGGCCTGTCGGAATGTTGGCCCAGCGCCTTGAGCGCCGAGCGGCCGATCAGATGTTCCAGTTCACGTACGTTGCCTGGCCAGTCGTAGGCCAGCAGCGCGGCCTGTGCTTCGCTGCTCAGGCGCAGGCTGTTCAGGCCTAGGCGCGAACGGTTCTGTTCGAGGAAGTAGCCAGCCAATAGCAGCACATCACGCCCACGTTCGCGCAACGGCGGAACGTGCAGCGGGTATACGCTGAGGCGGTGGTAGAAGTCGGCGCGGAAGTTGCCAATACGCACCTCTGCTGCAAGGTCGCGATTGGTGGCTGCGATCAGGCGCACATCCACCCGGTGTTCGCGATCCGAGCCCAGGCGTTGTAACTGGCCGCTCTGCAGTACGCGCAACAATTTGGCCTGCACCGTCAGTGGCAGTTCACCGACTTCGTCGAGGAACAATGTGCCGCCATTGGCGAGCTCGAACTTGCCGCGGCGCTCGCCATGGGCGCCGGTGAAGGCTCCGCGTACATGGCCGAACAGTTCGCTTTCCACCAGGGTGTCAGGCAGGGCGGCGCAGTTGAGGCTGACCAACGGCTTGTCGGCGCGGTTGCTGGCCTGGTGCAGGGCCTGGGCCACCAACTCCTTGCCGACGCCGGTCTCACCGGTTATCAGTACGGTCAGGTCACTGCCACCGACCAGGCGAATTTCCTCGACCAGGCGCTTGTGCGCGGGGCTCTGGCCAATCAGCTCTTTGTCCTGGCCGCTGGCCTGGCGGTAGATTTCCGCGCGGTGGTGTTCGTCTTCCGCGCGCAGGGCCAGGTGCTCGATGCGCTCGGCCACGGTTACCGTGGCGGCGGCAAGGCTGGCGAAGGCCTGCAGAGCGCCCAGCTCCAGGCTCTGGAACTGCCCGGGGGTCAGGGCATCGAGGGTAACCAGGCCCCAGGGGCGCTCGTCGACCATCAACGGGCAACCCATGCAGTCATGTACTTCCAGGTTGGCATCAGGGGCGTTGACCAGGCCGTCGTAAGGGTCGGGTAGCTCGGAGTCGCTGGCGAAGCGGGTGGGTTCCCGGCTGCTGAGCAGGATCTGGAAGCGTGGGTGCTCGCTGACTCGGAAGCGCCGGCCCAAGGTATCGGGGCTCAGGCCGTCCACTGCCAGCGGCACCAGCCACTCGCCGTCCAGGCGCAGCAGCGCGGCGGCATCACAGGGCAGCAACCCCCGCATGGCCTGCAGCAGGCGGCGATAGCGTTCCTGGTCGGGCAGGTCGCGGGAAAGGTCGCTGACCAGGGGCAGCAGGGTGGTGAGCAGGGGCTTCGTGGTCATATGGACTCCTGTGGGTCGATATGACTATACGTCGAGGTGGGTCGTTTTGACATGACCTGCGTCAAGCCCCTGATTTTGCTGGAGATAAGAGTTGGCATGATTGATGTAATAGCTCGGGCAGTCATTTGAAGCCACAGGCTCAGGAGTTGTTGCAATGCTCAATGCCGAACAACGTGCAATCATCAAGGCCACTGTCCCCCTGCTGGAAAGCGGCGGCGAAGCGCTGACCACCCACTTCTACAAGATGATGCTCAGCGAGTACCCGCAAGTGCGCCCGCTGTTCAACCAGGCCCACCAGGCCAGCGGTGACCAACCGCGCGCCCTGGCCAACGGCGTGCTGATGTATGCCCGCCATATCGACCAGCTGGAGCAGCTTGGCGGCCTGGTCGGCCAGATCATCAACAAGCACGTTGCCCTGCAGATTCTGCCGGAGCACTACCCGATCGTCGGTAGCTGCCTGCTGCGCGCCATCGAAGAAGTGCTGGGCAAGGAAATCGCCACACCCGCCGTGATCGACGCCTGGGGCGCGGCCTATGGCCAGTTGGCCGACATCCTGATCGGCGCGGAAGAGAACCTCTATAAACAGAAGGAAGAGGCCGAAGGCGGCTGGCGCGGCACCCGCGAATTCCGCCTGGTGCGCCGTGAGCAGGAAAGCAGCGAAATCGTTTCGTTCTACTTTGCCCCGGTGGATGGCAAACCGGTGCTCAAGGCCGAGCCTGGCCAGTACATCGGCCTGAAGCTGGACATCGACGGCGCCGAGCAGCGCCGCAACTACTCCCTGTCGGCACTGTGCGACGGCAAGGAATACCGCATCAGCGTCAAGCGCGAGGCGGGTGGCAAGGTCTCCAACTACCTGCACGATGTGCTGGCGGTGGGCGATACCCTGCAGCTGTTCCCGCCGGCTGGCGATTTCACCCTGGCGGCGAGCGACAAGCCGCTGGTGCTGATCAGCGGTGGCGTGGGTATTACTCCGACCCTGCCAATGTTGCAGGCGGCGTTGCAAACCCAGCGTGAGGTGCATTTCATTCACTGCGCCCGTAACGGCGCCGTGCATGCGTTCCGCGACTGGATCGACGAGCTGGCCGAGCGTCACCCACAGCTCAAGCGCTTCTACTGCTATGCCGAACCGCATGATGATGCCGCGGCTGATGCCGTGGGCCTGCTGAGCGAGGACTTGCTGGCCGAGTGGCTGCCGCAAGAGCGAGACGTGGATGCATACTTCCTCGGGCCCAAGGGTTTCATGGCGGCGGTCAAGCGCCAGCTGAAGGGCCTGGGTGTGCCAGAGCAGCAGAGCCGCTACGAGTTCTTCGGGCCGGCGGCTGCGCTGGAGTGATGTAGCGCCTGTACTGGCCTCTTCGCGGGTAAACCCGCTCCCACAGGGACCGCACAGGTTTCAAACCTTGTGGGGGCCTGTGGGAAATTTTGTGGTTTTCAACAAACCAGCCCCCACAGGGATCGCGCAGATTTCAAAGCCTGCGCGATCCCTGTGGGAGCGGGTTTACCCGCGAAGAGGCCGGTACAGGCTCACAGAGTATTCATCCCAGCCGCTGGCAAGCCAGCTCCCTTGCAGCATTGCTCCCGCCCGTGGGTAATCGAGAACGAAACGGTCGATCGCATTCGTCGCCTGGGGGCTGGCTTGCCAGCGGCTGGGCCGCACCTCACCTTCCTGCCTATATATAAAGGAGAGATGAAAGCGGCTGCGCAGCTTTCATCTTTAATCCTCCTTTAATCACGGTATCCTTCACTCCCGGGTGTCGAGGGGCTTGCTCCTGCGCGGCACCCGGTCAGCCGCTTTTTTGCCGCCCGGCGTTGAACCGACGTCGTTGCGGCCGGTCTCAGCCACACCGGATAGCCCCGCGCAGCCTTATCACGCCGCTTCCTCGGCACGTCAAAGGCCCTGCCCAGCGTGTAGAATTGCGCCAGGCAGGCAGATCACGCTGCCACTATCCATCGAAGGAACCGGCAATGAACGAACAAACATCGCGCCTGAATCGGGAACGGCGCTTTCTGGTACTGTTGGGCCTGATCTGCATTTCGCTGATTGGTGGCGCCCTCTACATGCAGATAGTCCTGGGCGAGGCACCATGCCCGCTGTGCATCCTGCAACGTTATGCGCTGTTGTTCATCGCCGTGTTCGCCTTCATTGCTGCGGCCATGCCCGGGCGCCGTAGCCTCACCTTCTTCGAGGCACTGGTGGTGCTCAGCGCCATCGGCGGAATCGTTGCGGCCGGCAACCATGTGTATATACTCGCCAACCCCATGGTCAGTTGCGGCATCGACACCTTGCAGCCGATCGTGGACGACCTGCCGCTGGCCAAGCTCTGGCCGCTGGTGTTCCAGGTCGATGGCTTCTGCAGCACGCCGTACCCGCCGATCCTCGGTCTGTCGCTGGCGCAATGGGCACTGGTGGCGTTCGTCCTTACGGCTGTACTGGTTCCGCTCGGGATCTATCGCAACCGACGCCAGGCTTAGACAAAAGTACCGAATGGCATGTGGTCTTTTACGCCGCATGAGAAGAGGGAAAATTCGCTCACCGCTTGATCCAGATCAACCCGGAGGCCTTGCAGAATGCGGCTTTGGGGCCTATCAAGCGGGGTGCGACAAACTGTCGCGAAGTTGAATTTTTGAGCGGTATTGTTGCAGATTCTGTAAAGGACTGTTGCTCAATAAGTCATAGTCAAGGGTTGGCGACCTATCTACAATCGCCCCCAATTTCCGTTCGGCACTGCTTGCGAGTCGCAGGATTGAAGGAAGCCTCAGCGCTCCTTTTTGCTGACTTCGTCAAGTTTCGCCCAACGGCGATACCGGGCGGATCCCCCTCCGCGTTTTCCCGCACCAAATGGACTTGGTCTGAAGTACAGGCCTGTTGCCTACGAAACCATAAGCACCGCTAACCCGCTTGACGCCAAGGTCCTGCAGTCGGACCCCGGGCAGGAGCGAGTACGGGCGCGAAATGCCTCACTTGGCAGGACGAAGTGCTGGCTACCAAAACACAAATTGCATTGAAGCAAGCTGATCTAGAGGTCGTGAGATGAGTAAAAAGCGTTACCCCAGACTGTTTGGCATATTGCCCTTTTTAGGCATGCTTTTACTCAGTGGGTGCAACTGGACCCTGCTCGACCCGAAAGGTCAGGTCGGCATTGAGCAAAAGAACCTGATCCTGATCGCTACCGGTCTGATGCTGCTGGTGGTGATTCCTGTCATTATCATGACCGTGGTTTTCGCCTGGAAGTACCGTGCTTCCAACAAGGCTGCCACCTACACCCCCGACTGGTCGCACTCGACCAAGATCGAAGCCGCGGTGTGGATCATCCCGATCCTGATCATCATCGCCCTGGGCTACTTCACCTACCACTCCACCCACAAGCTGGACCCGTACCGTCCGCTGGATTCCGATGTGAAGCCGGTGCAGATCGACGTGGTCGCACTGGACTGGAAATGGCTGTTCATCTACCCGGAGCAGGGCATTGCCACGGTCAACAAGATCGTCTTCCCGGCTAACACTCCGGTCAACTTCCGCGTCACTTCCGACGCCGTGATGAACTCGTTCTTCATCCCGGGCCTGGGCGGCCAGATCTACGCCATGGCCGGCATGACCACCAAGCTGCACCTGATCGCCAACGAAAACGGCGAGTTCGACGGTATCAGCGCCAACTACAGCGGTGCTGGCTTCACCGGCATGAAATTCAAGGCTACTGCCACCTCTCAGGAAGACTTCGACAAGTGGGTCGCCGAGGTCAAGCAGTCGCCGAAGAAGCTGGACAAGGCCGAATACGACGCCTTGGCCAAACCAAGCGAAAACAACCCAGTCGCGCTGTATAGCGAGGCTTCGCCTGACCAGTTCCAGCTGATCGTCGACAAGTACGAAGGCATGAACCGCGGTCGTCCGAGCCACGAAGAAGCAGGCAGCAAAGATCTGGCCACTACCAAGGGTGTGGAATCGAGTATGCAACCAGCTGCCGGTGCAGAGGAGTAAGAGATGTTCGGTAAACTAAGCCTGGAGGCGATACCCTATCACGAGCCGATAGTCATGGTGACGCTTGCCATGATCGCGCTCGGTGGTATCGCTGTCGTCGGTGCTATCACCTACTTCCGCAAGTGGACCTACTTGTGGAGCGAGTGGTTGACGACTGTCGACCACAAGAAAATCGGGGTGATGTACATCATCGTCGCGATGGTCATGCTGCTGCGCGGCTTTGCCGACGCCATCATGATGCGTACCCAGCTGGCTGCCGCTACCGGTGGCTCCGAAGGCTACCTGCCGCCTGAACACTATGACCAGATCTTCACCGCTCACGGTGTGATCATGATCATCTTCATGGCGATGCCGTTCTTCACCGGCCTGATGAACCTGGCGGTTCCTCTGCAGATCGGTGCACGTGACGTTGCCTTCCCGTTCCTGAACTCCCTGAGCTTCTACCTGCTGCTGGCAGGCGTGCTGCTGGTCAACATCTCGCTGGGCGTTGGTGAATTCGCCAAGACCGGCTGGGTTGCCTATCCGCCGCTCGCGGGCATTCAGTACAGCCCTGGGGTGGGTGTCGACTACTACATCTGGGCGCTACAGCTCTCAGGCCTGGGTACGACGCTTACCGGCGTGAACTTCCTCGTCACCGTGATGAAGATGCGCGCACCTGGCATGAAACTGATGGACATGCCGATCTTCACCTGGACCTGCACCTGGGCCAACGTGCTGATCGTGGCTTCCTTCCCGATCCTGACCGCTGCACTCGCTCTGCTGACTGTTGACCGTTATCTGGACTTCCACATCTTCACCAACGAGCTTGGTGGGAACCCGATGATGTACGTCAACCTGTTCTGGGCATGGGGTCACCCTGAGGTTTACATCCTGATCCTGCCGGCCTTCGGTGTGTTCTCGGAAGTTACCTCCACCTTCGCAGGCAAGCGTCTGTTCGGCCACCACTCGATGATCTACGCATCGGGCGCCATCGCCGTGCTGGGCTTCGCTGTATGGCTGCACCACTTCTTCACCATGGGTGCCGGCGCCAGCGTCAACACCTTCTTCGGCCTGGCGACGATGCTGATCTCCATTCCGACCGGTGTGAAGCTGTTCAACTGGCTGTTCACCATCTACCAGGGCCGTCTGCGCTTCACCGCGCCGATCATGTGGACCCTGGGCTTCATGATCACCTTCTCCATCGGTGGCATGACTGGTGTTCTGCTGGCTGTTCCAGGTGCTGACTTCGTGCTGCACAACAGCCTGTTCGTAATTGCTCACTTCCACAACGTGATCATCGGTGGTGCGGTATTCGGCTACATCGCCGGCTTCGCCTACTGGTTCCCGAAAGCCTTTGGTTTCACCCTGAACGAGAAGTGGGGCAAGGCTGCCTTCTGGTTCTGGATCTCGGGCTTCTACGTAGCGTTCATGCCGCTGTATGCCCTGGGCTTCATGGGCATGACTCGTCGTCTGAACCACTCCGACAACCCACTGTGGGAACCCTACCTGTACGTAGCCGTTGTCGGCGCCGTGCTGATCCTGTTCGGTATCGCCTGCCAGCTGATCCAGCTGTACGTATCGGTTCGCGACCGCAACCAGAACCTGGACGTGACCGGCGACCCATGGGGCGGTCGTACCCTGGAATGGTCGACTTCGTCGCCACCTCCGTTCTACAACTTCGCCCACATGCCTGAGAAGGTTGGCCTGGACGCCTGGCACGAAGCCAAGGAAGCCGGTGTTGCCTACAAGCCTGCGGCCAAGTACGAAGCGATCCACATGCCGAGCAACACCTCCACCGGTTTGTTCATGGGCCTGTTCCTGACCGTCTTCGGCTTCGCCTTCATCTGGCACATCTGGTGGCTGGTTGGCGCGAGCCTGGTTGCAACCATCGCTGTCTTCGTTCGCCACGCTGCGCGTGACGACCAGGGCTACATGGTTCCGGCCGAAGAAGTGGCGCGCATCGAAGGCGAGCGCATGAAAGCGCTGGCCAAAGCAGGTGCTCTGCCTGCCGGCGCACGTGTCGAATCGTTTGAGCGGGTGTAATCAATGTCCAGTCAAGTAATGCACGGTGCTGCTCATGGTCACGACCATGGGCATGACGACCACCACCACGACTCGGGCCAGATGACCGTACTCGGTTTCTGGCTGTACCTGATGACCGACTGCATCCTGTTTGCGTCGCTCTTCGCCACCTACGCGGTGCTGTCCGGCAGTTTTGCCGGCGGCCCGTCGGGTCATGACATCTTCCAGCTCGATTTCGTAGCTGTTGAAACGCTGTTCCTGCTGCTGTCCTCGATCACCTTCGGCTTCGCCATGCTGAAGATGTTCGACGGCAAGAAAGCTGGCGTACTGGGCTGGTTGGCTGTGACCTTCCTGTTCGGTGCAGGCTTCATCGCGATGGAAATCTACGAATTCCATCACCTGATCGCCGAGGGCTACGGCCCGAACCGCAGTGGTTTCCTGTCGGGCTTCTTCGCCCTGGTAGGTACCCACGGTCTGCACGTGACCGCCGGCCTGATCTGGATGGCAATCATGATGTACCAGATCAACAAGCACGGCATCACGCCGACCGCCAAGACCCGCATGAGCTGCCTGAGCCTGTTCTGGCACTTCCTGGACGTGGTCTGGATCTGCGTATTCACCGTCGTCTACCTGCTGGGAGTTCTGTAATGGCTAACGCACACGACACTCATCACGAAGGTAACCACGGCAGCGTCAAGTCGTACATGATCGGCTTCATCCTGTCGATCATCCTGACTGCGATCCCGTTCGGCCTGGCCATGTCGCCAAGCCTGCCGAAGAACCTGACCGTTCTGATCATTGTTGCCATGGCCGTGATCCAGGTAGTAGTGCACCTCGTGTACTTCCTGCACATGGACCGCTCGAAAGAGCAACGCAACAACGTTTCGACGTTCCTGTTCACCACCCTGGTGATCGCTCTGCTTGTCGGCCTGTCGCTGTGGATCATGTTCAGCATCCACTTCGAAATGTTGGCCAAGTGAGGTAAGACTGCATGTCCGTTAAGCACTTTATCCAAATCACCAAACCGGGGATCATTTTCGGTAACGTGCTTTCCGTGGCAGGCGGTTTCTTCCTTGCCTCGAAGGGCCATGTGGATTTCGCCCTGTTCCTGGCGGTGGTGATCGGTACTTCGCTGGTGGTTGCGTCCGGATGCGTGTTCAACAACTGCATCGACCGTGACATCGACCACAAGATGGAGCGCACCAAGAACCGCGTCATGGTCCAGGGCGGCATGTCGCTGCCCCTCGCGCTGATCTACGCCACCCTGCTCGGGGTGGCGGGTTTCAGCCTGCTGTATGTCCAGGCCAACCCGCTGTCGGCGTTCTGTGCGCTGATCGGCTTCATCGTCTACGTCGGTTTCTACAGCCTGTGGCTGAAGCGTAAATCGGTGCACGGCACCTTGGTCGGCAGCCTGTCTGGTGCCATGCCTCCGGTGATCGGCTATTGCGCCGTGAGCAACAGCTTCGACCTGGCTGCATTTACCCTGCTGGTGATGTTCAGCCTGTGGCAGATGCCGCACAGCTTCGCAATCGCGATCTTCCGCTTCAAGGATTACAGCGCTGCCAACATTCCGGTCCTGCCGGTGGCACGTGGCATCCTCGCGGCGAAGAAGCAGATCGTGCTGTACGTGCTGGCTTTCGTGCTCGCAACCCTGATGCTTACCCTCGGCGGTTACGCCGGCCTCGGCTAT
The DNA here is from genome assembly GCF_057444345.1 of Pseudomonas sp. PVC-5-1. NCBI lineage: Bacteria > Pseudomonadati > Pseudomonadota > Gammaproteobacteria > Pseudomonadales > Pseudomonadaceae > Pseudomonas > Pseudomonas sp. PVC-5-1. Next base: position 899,989 of record NZ_CM172024.1, read on the forward strand.
CTGGCCGTGGCAGCAGCCATGGGCCTGTACTGGCTGTACATGGCCTGGGCTGGCTACAAGGCCGAGGACGACAGTAAGTGGGCGCGCAAGGTGTTCGGCTTCTCCATCCTCACCGTCACTGCCCTGAGCGTGATGATGGGTGTGGACAGCCAGACCGCTGCGGACGTGCTGATGACATACGCACGCTGATACTGCTGCCTGTTTCACGAAAAAGCCCGGCCACTGTGCCGGGTTTTTTTATGGGCGTTTTTCTGTGCCGGCCTCGTTCGCGGGCTCGCCCGCTCCCACAGGTACGGCGCAGGTCTCGGGACAAGTGAGTAATCCTGTGGGAGCGGGCAAGCCCGCGAACGAGGCCGGCACCGCAGAATATAAATTTCTTATTTTCAAAAAATACATCTGAAAAGATCTATAAAAACAGGAAATTGTCCTTTACAGACATCCTGTATCGGCATTATCTTCTGATCCAGGCCGCCATATCGGCCAGCGTCGCTCGGACGGTTCCGGGCGCTTACGTACTCAGAGGAAGCCATGGCCAACCCAGGTTCGCCGCGCCGCTTTGCGCGCATCGATCGTCTGCCCCCTTACGTCTTCAACATCACTGCCGAGCTCAAGATGGCCGCCCGCCGCCGTGGCGAGGACATCATCGACCTGAGCATGGGCAACCCCGATGGCGCCACCCCGCCGCACATCGTCGAGAAGCTGGTGCAGGTCGCCCAGCGTGAAGATACCCACGGCTACTCCACCTCTCGCGGCATCCCGCGCCTGCGTCGGGCCATCTCCAACTGGTACAAGGAACGCTACGAGGTCGACATCGACCCGGAAAGCGAAGCCATCGTCACCATCGGCTCGAAGGAAGGCCTGGCGCACCTGATGCTGGCTACCCTCGACCAGGGCGACACGGTGCTGGTGCCCAACCCCAGCTACCCGATCCATATCTACGGGGCGGTGATCGCCGGTGCCCAGGTGCGTTCGGTACCGCTGGTGCCGGGCGTGGACTTTTTCAACGAACTTGAGCGGGCCATCCGCGAGTCGATCCCCAAGCCGAAGATGATGATCCTCGGCTTCCCGTCCAACCCCACCGCTCAGTGCGTGGAGCTGGACTTCTTCGAGCGCGTGGTGGCCCTGGCCAAGCAGTATGGCGTGCTGGTGGTCCATGACCTGGCCTATGCCGACATCGTCTACGATGGCTGGAAGGCCCCGTCGATCATGCAGGTGCCGGGGGCCAAGGACATCGCGGTGGAGTTCTTCACCCTGTCCAAGAGCTACAACATGGCCGGCTGGCGGATCGGCTTCATGGTCGGCAACCCCGAGTTGGTCAGTGCCTTGGCGCGGATCAAGAGCTACCACGACTACGGCACGTTCACCCCGCTGCAGGTGGCTGCCATTGCAGCACTGGAAGGCGACCAGCAGTGCGTACGAGACATTGCCGAGCAGTACCGCCAGCGCCGCAACCTGCTGGTGAAAGGGCTGCACGAGCTGGGCTGGATGGTCGAGAACCCCAAGGCTTCGATGTACGTATGGGCGAAGATCCCGCCGGAGTATGCGCACCTGGGCTCGCTGGAGTTTTCCAAGAAACTGCTGGCCGAAGCCAAGGTTTGTGTGTCGCCGGGGATCGGTTTTGGTGATTATGGTGATGACCATGTGCGTTTTGCCCTGATCGAGAACCAGGATCGTATTCGCCAGGCGATTCGCGGGATCCGGCAGATGTTCCGGGCTGATGGCCTGACTCGTAAGTAAGCCCCCATGTCTACAGGTACGGCACATGCCGCACGGCCTGCGCCGTACCTGTAGGAGCAGCTTTCCTACTGCTCTACAGCTACCCAGATAACTATTTTTCTGCACTCATTTCTCACTTCAGAGACCCGAAAGATGAGTGTCTTCACCGCCTATTTCTGCGGCACCGGCTCCCACCGCTTCGACGATGCCAACCCCAACTTCTGGAATGGTGAGCTGGTCTCGACCCTGGCCAGCAATGACCAGGGCCGCGAGTTCGCTCACTGGATTGCCGTTGACGGCCCCGGCAGCGGCAACCTGCAGGATGACAATCTGTTCGTCGAGCCCGGTGGTTATTTCAACTGGAGCGGCCAGTTGTTCGGCAGCGGCTGGGAAGAGAACGTCAACCATGTGCTGAAGGTGATCAAAGGCGAAAGCAGTTGGCAGCGCACCAAGCTGAGCGAGGAAGAATACGAGCGGCTGAAGGAGGTCGGGGTTCCGATCCCGGATGCCACCTCTACAGCTTCCTGGTTCTGGCGCACCTATGACTACGGCGAACGCCACCCGACGCCACAGGAGCTGCAAGAGCGCATCATCAACCTGTTCCGCAAGCCGCGCTTGCCGACCCAGGTGAACCTGGTGGGTTGGAGCAGGGGAGGGATCAGTTGCCACATGCTGGCCAACGCCATGGCGCAGGACCCTGTATTGCGGGACATACCTGTGAATATCTTCGCCATCGACCCGGTGCCGGGCATCGGTAACCTGCAAAGCCAGCGGGTAACCTTGGCGGGCAATGTCTGCGAGTATGTGGGTTTCTATTCGCGGGACGAGCGATCCAAAGGCTTTGCCTGTGTGATCCCTTCGGTCAAACCGGGTACACGGATATGCATCTACCCGATACCAGGCCGCCACGCCACGCTGGTGGGCAACGCCTCCATCGACGGTGCGAGTGATGGCAAGGTACTGGCGGAGCCGGGATTGATCGTTCGTCATTTTGCCGAGGTCTGCCTGACCCGCTGGGGTGTGCAACTGGACAGGCGCCTGTTCCTGAGCGACGAGCAGTTGATGCGATATCACATGGTCATGGCCGCTGCCGAAGGGCGTTACAAGGCCATGCGTAGCGAGTCGTATACCGTACTTACCGAGGGCGAAGATGACGACCGCTTGGTGTATTGCGGCGAGACCTGCATTCACTTCAGCAAGGTGTGTGGTGATGGCTATGAGCCGACCGAGGGCCTTGGCCTGCAACGCTGGGATGTCGCCACCTACAAGGCATTACGCTGACTTGAACGGGCGGCCGGGGAAGTCGTTGGTCGCCCGTGTTCAATTGCCGGATCAGCGGCAAATATTTTTTGCATTCCCCTCTATCCAGCCGCCCCGGCTTGGATTGAAAATGGCGCCGCGGGCCAGCCCCGATAACAACAACCTTCCCTCCGTGCCATCATGTCCGAATACAACCCTTGCCTTGACTGCGGCGCCTGCTGCGGGTACTTCCGTGTGTCCTTTTTCTGGGGCGAATGCCAGTCCGCCGGGGGCCTTGTGCCGGACGACCTGGTGGTACAGATCAACCCCACCCGTGTTGCCATGATCGGCACCGATGCCAAACCCTGCCGCTGCATCAGCCTGCAGGGCGAGATCGGCCAGGAAGTGGCTTGCACCATCTATGCCAACCGTTCCAGCCCCTGCCGCGAGTTCGAGGCGTCGTGGGAGGGTGGGGTGCATAACCCCAGCTGCGACGATGCGCGGGCGGCGTATGGCCTGCCACCACTGACCCCGCCCGGGGCCAACGAACCGCATTGGCCGGATGATGGGGCTGAGGTGGCCTGATTCATCCAGGTTGCCTTTGTCGGCCTCTTCGCGGGCACGCCCGCTCCCACAGGTACTGCACAGGACTCAAACACTGTGCGGTCCCTGTGGGAGCGGGCGTGCCCGCGAAGAGGCCATCAGCTGTAAGAAGATTCTGAACCTGAAACCAAATGCTTCAGGTGGCCGGGCATTGGGAATTATCCTACGAGCTCAGTCGGTTGCCGTCTGATAGGCAGGGAAATTCCACAGCGTTAACTTCACCGTTCGCCCAGAAGGCGAGCGAGTGTGAGAACTCGTCGTTGGTAGTCCTCTTGTCAGCTTATGGCAGCTGTGCGCGTGCAGGCTTCGGCCTGACCGTGGTGACTCCAACACGGGCTTCTCACCTCGCGCACGGCTGCCGCCCAAATCTGTGAGAAGGATCGAGGTGGCTGCCTTCAGCACACATTTGGAGTTCATCATGAGCAATCACCTCAAATCCCGCACCACCGCAGGCGTGGAGAAGTTCCTCGAGCTGTACCGGGTAGAACCGAACGTCCCGCTTGATCTGGCATTCGATGAATTGTCGGTGCTGATCGGCTGTATCAAGCATTTGAACGAAGAGGCCGAGATGGAGGGCGACAAGATCGCTGGCAGCGCGGCGCGCATTCTCAGTGCCATGGCCAAGGCGCTGATCAATGACATGGAAATGGGCTTGAATCGGGGCGCCTGAACGATTTTTGGGGCCGCTTTGCGGCCCATCGCCGGCAAGCCAGGCTCCCACAGGTATAGTGCAAGGCTCCTGGCCTGTGGTGTACCTGTGGGAGCCTGGCTTGCCGGCGATAGGGCTGCGCAGCAGCCCCGGGATGCTTGAACCGATCGCTTGACGTTAAACTGTCATCTCCCCAGCAATGGACAGGAGATCCGGCGTGACCCCACCCCGCAGTTTCCCCAGTGACCTCTGCCTCGACAGCCCGCGTCTGCAATTGCGCCCCATGCGCCATGCCGATGCCGCGCAATGGCTGGCGATCATGGCCGACCCCGAGGTCATGCGCTATTGGCACCATGCACCTTGGCAAGACCTGGCCGAAGCCGAAAGCGCCCTGGCCGCCGACCGCGAAGCCTATGCCAATGGTGACCAGCTCAAGCTTGGCATGTACCGCCGTGATAACGGCGAACTGATCGGTATGGTCCAGCTGTTCAATATCGACGATGTCTCTCGCCGTGGTGAAATCGGCTACTGCCTGGCCAGCGCGGTGCAGGGCAGGGGTTACATGGACGAAGCACTGACCTGCTTCATCGATTACCTCGCCCACACCCTGCACATGCGCCGCCTGGAGGGCGAGATCGACCCGCGCAACCAAGGTTCGGCACGCACTCTGGAGCGCCAGGGCTTTGTGCTGGAAGGCACATTGCGTGCGCGTTGGTGCGTTGCCGGTGAGTTGTCCGATTCGGGTATTTATGGCCTTCTGCTAGAGCCCCCGGTTGCATAGGAAGTAAATCTCTTGCCAGTTTTCTACCTGAGCGCCAGCCTGCTGCTTTACCTGCTCGCACTGTTCTTCGACGGCGCGCTGATGAGTGGTGACCGCCACATGCCGGCCCTGCAGATGCTGTTGTACGGGCCTTGGGGTATGCCCTTCGGGTTGTACCAGTGGTTTGCCAACCCGCTGCTGGCCCTGGCGGTCCTTGCCCATCGACGCTTTCGCCGGCTGGCATTGCTGGTCGGGCTGGTGGCTGTGTATCTGGCGGCCAGCAGCTTTGGAATTGACCGCCTGCCGGACAATCAGAGCTATGAGTTCCATGACCTGACCGGTTTTGGTGCCGGTTTCTACCTGTGGCTGGCGGCGATGGTGGTGTTTTGCATGGGCCAGGTCTGGCATTGCTGGAGGGCACGCAGCGCCGACGACATGCCGGGCTGGAGCTGGCTGGATGTGGTGTTGATCGCGGCGCTTGGCGTGATGTTTTATGCGGCAACGCAGATGCCGTCGCTGCGCTTCGAGCCGGGCAAGGTGCTGATGCCGCCGGAACAGCCGCAGACGCTGTGATGCCCACAAGGAGAGTTTATGACCAAGCATTACCTGACGGGCCTGGCATTGGCCTGTGTGCTGCCGCTGGCCCAGGCGGATGACTACACGCCGGGATACGGGCAGTGCATGGACAAGGCGTCCAGTACCGTGGCCATGAGCGAGTGCATTCGGGCCGAGACGCATTTGCAGGACCAGCGTTTGAACCGGGTGTACAAGCAATTGATGGGCAAGCTGGATGCCGGGCAGCAGAAGAGCCTGCGTGATGTGCAGCGCAAGTGGCTTGCCTACCGCGATGGCAATTGCGGGTTCCATGTGCAGGCCAGTGGCGGGACCATGGCACAGCTGGAAGGTGGGACCTGTGTGATGGACATGACCCGCGACCGGGCGGCGGAGCTGGAGCGGGTGCTCAGCCCTGGGCAGTGAGGTTGTCTGTACTGGCCCTATCGCCGGCAAGCCAGCTCCCACAGGGAACGCATGCCCTGTCAGGCAGTGCAATACCTGTGGGAGCTGGCTTGCCGGCGATGGGGCGCGAAGCGGCCCCGTTTTTACTTGCGCGGTTCGCGCAGCGCTCGGGCCTTGAGGTACTCGCGCACTTCCACCGCATCCCCGGCAAACTCGATACGCTCTGCTTTCGCTGCACGCTGGTAGGCATACATCGGGTCGTAATACTCGCTCAGCAAGCTTTCGATGAAGACCCGGTGCAACTCCACCGAACCACTGCGCTGCTGCTCGTCCAGCGCCTGGCGCAGGATTTCCGACAGCCGCTGATGGCGCTCGCCGCCGAGGCGCTTTTGAATCCTGCCCATGCTCTGCAGAAGTGTCTCGGCAAATAGCCGCCGGCCATCTTCTTCACCATGCAGGGTGACGAACTCGGCGCTCAGGTCGATCACGTAGTCGCGCAGGATACGCTCCACGCGGTTGGCCAAACTGTCTTCCAGCCACACCAGCGGGTATTGCTGCATGCCCTGGTACAACTCCAGCGGTACGGTGCAGCTGCCCACGATTCGGCCTTCGTCTTCCAGCACGAACTGCTCGATATCCCGGGCGCGTTTTTTCAACACGTCTATGGCCAGCCTGTTCTCGAAGTCGATCTGCGCTGGCTGTGCAGTGGCGCGCTTGCCAAAGCTGGAACCGCGATGGTTGGCGTAGCCCTCCAGGTCCAGCGCGTTGTCCAGCAGGTGCAGCACATCGGTCTTGCCGGTGCCGGTCAGGCCGCCCACGAGCACGAAATCACATTGCGCGACCGCCTGTTGGGTAGTCTCCAGCAGGAAGTGGCGCATAGCCTTGTAGCCGCCCTCGACGAGGGGGTAGTGGATGCCCTTCTCATCGCGCAGCACTTTCTGCACAAGATGGGAGCGCAGGCCGCCACGGAAGCAGTACAGGTAGCCTTCCGGGTGATCCTTGGTGAACTTTGCCCAGGCCTCCAGACGTTCCTGCTTGATTTCACCGCTGACCAGCTTATGGCCCAGAGCGATGGCTTCATCCTGGCCCTTCTGCTTGTAGCAGGTGCCGACCTTCTGCCGCTCCTGGTCATTCATCAGCGGCAGGTTGACGGCACCCGGGAAGGCACCCTTGGCAAATTCGACAGGTGCACGCATGTCCATCATCGGCACGTTGTCGAGGAACAACCGGCGGAAGTCGGTGCAGTCGGGGCGCATCAGATCACCTCGACCGCGTGGCTCTGTCGCTCGACCAGCTTGCCGATTGGCGCCAGTTGCAGGCCCAGTTCGGCGGCCACCGCCAGGAACTCGGCTTCACCTTCCGGGGTAACCGCCACCAGCAAGCCGCCACTGGTCTGGGGGTCGCACAGCAGATGCTTCTGGTCGTCGCTCAGGGCGCCGATCTTGTGGCCGTAGCTGTCGAAGTTGCGCAGGGTACCGCCGGGGATGCAGCCCTCGGCCAGGTAGTGGTCGACGCTGGGCAGGCGCGGGACGGCAGCATAGTCCAGGTGCGCGGTAACGCCACTGCCCTCGGCCAGTTCCACAAGGTGGCCGAGCAGGCCGAAACCGGTGACGTCGGTCATGGCCTTGACCCCGTCAAGCTTGCCGAAGCGGCTGCCGGGGGTGTTGAGGGTGCACATCCAGTCGCGGGCAAGGCCCTGGTCTTGGGGGCGCAGCTTGGCCTTTTTCTCGGCGGTGGTGAGGATGCCGATACCCAGTGGCTTGGTCAGGTACAAGCGGCAGCCTGCGCTGGCGGTGTCGTTGCGCTTGAGGTGACGCTTGCTGACCACGCCGGTGACGGCCAGGCCGAAGATCGGCTCGGGGGCGTCGATGGAGTGGCCGCCGGCCAGCGGGATACCGGCTTCGGCGCATACCGCACGGCCGCCGCGGATCACTTCGCGGGCCACTTCCGGTGGCAGCGCGTTGACCGGCCAGCCGAGAATGGCAATGGCCATCAGCGGGTCGCCGCCCATGGCGTAGATGTCGCTGATGGCGTTGGTGGCGGCGATACGGCCGAAGTCGTACGGGTCATCGACGATCGGCATGAAGAAGTCGGTGGTCGAGACCACGCCGCGCTCGTCATCCAGCGCGTACACGGCAGCGTCGTCGCGCGAGGCGTTGCCTACCCACAGTTTCGGGTCCAGAGCCTGGGTGCCGCTTTCTGCGAGGATCACATCCAGCACCTTGGGGGATATCTTGCAGCCACAGCCGGCACCATGGCTGTACTGGGTCAGGCGAATCGGCTCGCTCATGTGCACCTCAGGAGGTCAATTTGATGCGCGATTGTAGCAAAGCTGGCCTTTGCGCCTGCGCCTCTTATAATTCCCGTCGTCGGCGTATAGGCCGACATTTCCCCGCTATTGAACCGGAGAACACCCCATGCTCAAACGCCCTCTGGCGCTCGCCGCCGGCCTCGTGCTGTCTTGCTGTGCCGTTGTCGCCCAGGCCGCCGACACTCTGCGGGTCAGCGCCATCCCTGACGAAGCACCGACCGAACTGCAGCGCAAGTTCAAACCGTTGGGCGAGTACCTGGCCAAGCAATTGGGCATGGAGGTGAAGTTCGTGCCGGTGGCCGATTACCCGGCGGTAGTCGAATCGCTGGCTTCCAACCGCCTGGACCTGGCCTGGCTGGGGGGCTTCACCTTCGTACAGGTGCACTTGAAGGACCCTGCCGCCACGCCGCTGGTGCAGCGTGAACAGGATGCGCAGTTCACTTCCAAATTCATCACCGCCAACCCTGATGTGAAGAGCCTGGCCGACCTCAAGGGCAAGTCGTTTGCCTTCGGTTCCATTTCCTCCACTTCGGGCAGCCTGATGCCGCGTTACTTCATGCTCAAGCAGGACAACATCAAGCCTGAAGACTACTTCGGTCGCGTTGCCTACTCCGGCGCCCACGATGCCACCGTGGCCTGGGTGCAGGCCGGCAAGGTCGATGGCGGCGTGCTCAATGCCAGCGTTTGGCAGAAGCTGGTGGATGCCGGCAAGGTCGATACCGCCAAGGTGAAGGTGTTCGCCACCACCCCGACCTACTTCGACTACAACTGGACCGTGCGCGGCAACATGGACCCGGCGCTGAAAGAGAAGATCAAGAAAGCCTTCCTCGGCCTCGACCCGGCCAACCCGGAGCACAAGGCGATCCTCGACCTGCAGGCGGCCAGCCGCTTCATCGAGACCAAACCTGAGAACTACGTGGGCACCGAGCAGGCTGCGCGCGAGGCCGGCCTGCTCAAGTGATATCGACAGTGGCTTCCAATGTGGCGATCCATCTGCACGAGGCCGGGCTGCGCCATGGCCAGGTGCGTGCGCTCGATGCCGTGAGCCTGAGCATCGGCCAGGGCGAGCGCGTCGCCATCATAGGCCCGTCGGGGGCGGGCAAGTCCAGCTTGCTGCACCTGATGGCGACCGCCGTCCAGCCCAGCAGCGGGCGCCTGGAACTGCTCGGCGAGCAGCCATGGGCGTTGTCCTCCAGAGCCCGCCAGCGCCTGCGTGCGCGGGTAGGCCTGGTGCATCAGGCACCGCCCTTGCCGCCGCGCCAGCGGGTGGTGACGGCAGTGCTGGCCGGCCGCCTGGGGCAGTGGGGCATGCTGCGTGGCCTGTTCAACCTGCTGTACCCCTGCGATGTGCCGGGGGCGCGCCAGGCACTGGCCGAGCTGGGGTTGGCCGACAAACTCTTCGTACAGTGCGGGCAATTGTCCGGTGGCCAGTTGCAGCGTGTGGGCATTGCCCGGGCGCTGTACCAGCGGCCGCAGGTCTTGTTGACCGACGAGCCGGTGTCGGCCATGGACCCGGTGCTGGCTGACCACAGTCTGGCCTTGCTCAACCGCCACGCACAGGCCAATGGCGTCACCCTGGTGGCGAGCCTGCATGCCGTGGACCTGGCGCTGGCGCACTTCCCGCGGGTGATTGGTATCCGCGAAGGGCAGGTGGCGTTCGACTGCCCGGCGCAAGCGGTGACCGAGCAGTTGCTGGATGCGCTGTACGCCAACGAACAACTGGCTTCACCGCCAAGCCAGGGGCCGACCCTGACCGTGCAGATTCCGCGATGCTGAAGCTTGATGCCCGCGACCCGGCGCTGCTGCCGCGGTTGCTGCTGACCCTGCTGGCGGTGGCGGTGCTATGGCCTGGCATCCGGTTGAGCGAACTGAACCCCGGGGTGCTGCTGCAGGCAGAGAACCGCCAGCAGATCGCCAGTTTCACCAGTGCCTTCTGGCCACCGGCACACGATGCCGACTTCCTTTCGCTGCTGTATGAAGCCACCCTGCAGACCCTGGCCGTGGCCACGGCCGGCATGGCGTTGGCGTTGCTGCTGGCGGTCCCTGCCGGGTTGCTGGCCAGCCGTGCCCTGTCGCTGCGCGCAGCCTCCCGTGGCGGTCGCGCCGGGTTATGGTCGCGGTTGCTGCGCCTGCCGGTGCGCTGGTTGCTGATTTTCCTGCGCAGTGTGCCGGAAATCGTCTGGGCGTTGCTGTTCGTGCGGGCCGTGGGGCTGGGGCCTACGGCGGGCGTACTGGCCATTGCCATCACCTACAGTGGCATGCTCGGCAAGGTCTATGCCGAGATCTTCGAGTCGGTCGACCAGCGCCCGGCGCATGCCTTGCTGCAAGCGGGCAGTGGCCGCCTGGCTGCGTTTTTCTACGGCATCCTGCCCAGTGCGGTGTCCGAAGTGGTGTCCTACACCGTGTACCGTTGGGAGTGCGCGGTACGCGCCTCGGTGGTGATGGGCTTTGTCGGTGCTGGCGGGCTGGGGCAGCAGATCGACCTGTCGATGCGCATGTTCGCTGGAGCGGAAGTGGCAAGCATGCTGCTGACGTTCCTGGTCCTGGTGATGCTGGCCGACCTGCTTAGCCGCTTCCTGCGCTGGAGGCTTGCATGAACCGGGTCATCAACTGGCTGGTGCTCGGCGCTATCGTGGCTGCAGTGATGGCCTCGTTCGCATACCTGGAGCTGGACCTGCAAGCGCTGGTCGGCAACGGCGGGCTGGGGCAGATGGGCGAGTATGCCGGGCGTTTTCTGCACCCGGACCTGTCTGCCGGGCACCTGCGCGCGGTAGCGCATGGGGCGCTGGAAACCTTGGCCATGTCCGGCCTGGGCACCTTGTTGGCCATGCTGCTGGGCATGCTGTTGGCGCTGCCGGCCGCTGGCCGGTTCGGTTGGCCGCTGCAGGCCTGTGCGCGGTTGTTGCTGAATGCCCTGCGGGCCATCCCGGAACTGGTGTGGGCCGCGCTGACGGTGCTGGCTGCCGGGCTTGGGCCGAATGCCGGTACGCTGGCGTTGGCGCTGCACACCGCTGGCGTGTTGGGGCGGCTGTTTGCCGAGGCGCTGGAGAACGCACCGCCGGAGCCGGCGGCGGCCATCCGCTTGCAGGGCGGTAGCCAGGTGGCGGCATTCTGCTTTGGCACCTTGCCCAATCTGTGGCCGCAGTTGCTGGCTTATAGCCTGTATCGGTGGGAGAACAATATCCGCATGGCCAGCGTTCTGGGGTTTGTCGGTGCGGGTGGGTTGGGGCAGATGCTGTACACCACCTTGAGCCTGTTCCAGGAGGCCCAGGCCAGCACGGTGATCATGGGGATGCTGGTGCTGGTGTTGCTGGTGGATGCGTTGAGTGATGTGTTGCGCCAGCGCTATGTGCGGGCCTGACAGATAGCCGGGGCCGCGTTGCGGCCCTATCGCGACACAAGGCCGCTCCTACAGGCAAAGTGCCGCCTTTGATGCTTGCGCGGCCCCTTGTAGGAGCGGCCTTGTGTCGCGATGGGCTGCAACGCAGCCCCAAAATCCCTCAGGCACCCACAACTCCGGCACACTGCGCCTCCCGCTGCATCGACTCCAGATTCCGCTCGATCGTCTCGCAAATGCTGTCCATCTGGATCTGATGCTCACTGAACCTGAACGGGCTCTGCAAATCCGTCCCGATCCGCTCGATGGCCAGCAGCATGAAGCCCACCACCGTCGAAGCCAGCGGCGTGAACCAGCCCAGCGACTCCACCAGCCCCACCGGTACGATCAGGCAGAACAGGGTGATGAACAGCCGCGGAAAATACACGTAAGGGTAGGGCAGTGGCGTATTGGCGATCCGTTCCATGCCACCTTGGGCATTGGACAGGTCCACCAGCGTCGATTCCAGCCTTGCCAGGCGAATGCTGTCCAGCCGCCCGGCCTGGTACTCCCGCGCCAGCAACGCCGCCGAACCACTCAAAATGTCGTTGGCGAAATTGTTCGAGCGGTTGCGCCGCTCGAATTCCGCTGGCGGAATGAATGCCATCAGTTCATCCGGGCAGCGCTCGCCCTTCAGGTGCGCCGCCAGGCAGTTCACATAGGCGATATGCCGGCGCAGCAGGGTAGCCTTGATCGGGTTCAGGCCATCATCCGGGTCATCGATCAGCGTCAGCGCCTGCCGCGCGAAACTGCGTGAACTATTCACCAACGCCCCCCACAATGTGCGAGCTTCCCACCAGCGGTTGTAGGCGCTGCTGTTGCGAAAGCTCACCAGCACCACCAGCGCCGAGCCAAGCAAGGTCAGCGGGATCAACGGCAGGGTGAACTTGCTGTTGAAGAACAGCATGAAATCGATGGTGACCAGCACATCCCAGATCAGCAGCCAGAACAGCGACCAGCCGATATAGCCGATGGTCTTCACCGCCAGGCGGTACTTGCGGACAATGATGTCTTTCACGCGGGCTACCTCGAAAATTGGCAGATGCAGGATCCGACGTCGAGGTAGGGCGAAGGTTCTGTGTGTGATTGTTGCAAGGGATTTTGGATCTTCTCGTCCAGCCCCATGCAGTGCCTCGCTGGCTCAGCCGGGTTGGATAAACACCTGTTTCATCTGCACTAACGCCACCCGCGAGCCATCCCACGCCTGCCGTTCCTCGATGCCGAACGGCACGAAGCCCAGCTGTGGATAAAGCAGCAGGCCCGCTGTGTTGTGGTTGAAGCACGACACCCAGACCTCCCGGGCTGCGAACTGTTGGCGGGCCAGTTCGATCATGGTAGTTACCAGGTAGCGCGCTACGCCGTGGCCGCGTGCGGCGTGGGCCACGACCACGTTGCCCAGGGCGCACACGCCGCCGTGTTCGGCCTTGTAGAAGTTGGCGAATGCCAGCACCGTGCCGTTGCCCTCCACCACCGTGGAGCCGCTGCGCTGGGCGATGGCATCGTTCAGCTGGGCGGGGGAGAGAGGGTACTTGGCTTTGGGGAACATGTAGAACAGTTCGGCCGGGCTTTGCGGGAAGCTGCAGATTCCAGGGATATCGTCGGGCCGTACGGGGCGGTGGGTCAGGTGCATGGCAAGTCCTTGTGTGCTGGCTGGTCGGGCCACTTCTCGGGCAAGCCCGCTCCCACAAGGGGCGGGGAAGTCATATTCTGCCCCGCGACGGGTCAATGTTCACTATTCATGAAACTGTTTCCCCCTTGGTCGGGGTCGCGTTTCGCATCAGCTCTTTGCGCAATTTGCCGGGGGACATGCCGAACAGGTTCTGGAAATGCCGAATGAAATGGGGAGCATCGGCAAAACCGCATTCGAAAGCGATTTCTCCGATATGTCGATCCGAGCTGATGAGCAGCCAGCGGCCAAACCTGAGTCGAACCTGGCGATAGAACTGGGCCGGAGTACTACTGGTTTCGGCGACAAACAGACGCTCCAGTTGCCGTTTACTGGTACCGACAAGGTTCGCGATCGCGTCGATATCCAAAGGCTCGGTCATGTGCTTTTCCATCAGCATCACGGCTTCGTGCAGGCGCCTGTTCGAAGAGCTGGCGTAGCCGAGTGCCTTGCGCCGATCGACGAAACTGCCAGAACTGCTTTTCGCAACTGTCATCTGGTGAACGACCTTGCCGGCCCGATCCGGGCCGCAATGCATCCCGATAAGATGGATGGCCAACTCGATCACCGAGATACCACCTGCGCAGGTGATCCGATCCTTGTCGATGAGGAAGTCACTGTTGCTGACAAAGCGCAATCGTGGGAACAGACGTTTCCAGTCATCGCAATGGTAGGCATGCACACAGGCAGTACGTCCCTCCATCAGGTTATGTCGCGCGAGCACGAAGCTGCCTGTGCATAGGCCGATCAAAGGTACGTCAGCGGCGGCTGCCTGATGCAGGAATGCCGGATAAGTCTTCGGCGCTGCCTCCAGGTAGTCCAGTAGCCCACCAATCACCACGATGTAATCGAATTGATGAGGGTCGGTGAGTTCACTGTCGATGGGTACATCCAGCCCGCAACTGGAAATGACTCTTTGCCCAGGGGTACCGAGGACTTTCCATTGGCATCGTATCGGGCGGCTCTGATCGCCGGTATCGGCAGCATGTCGTAACGCATCGGTGAGCCCCGAGAGTGACAGCAAGGGGAAGCGCGGCCATAGCACGATACCTATAGACAACTCGGTGGCGCCGCGTCGGCTTGGCGGATGTCGTGCCTGACCCTTGTCAAGCGCTTCCACGAGGCTTGCGCTGGAGGCGTTGGGCAGTGCATCTCCGAAATGTCGCAAATGTTCAATCATTCCTGCAAAGCATCCAACCAGTTATCCCGATCATCACCATACGATGAGCTTCTGCCTAACACCATGCTGTTCATAAAAAAAGCAATCTGGGAGCACGTGATGAAGAAGCCCAACGTTCGACGTTTTGCCGGTATCTACGCGGGTTTGCTGGTATCCATGCTGGCCTCGGTGCCGGCATTCGCACTGGAAACGGTAGAGCCTGGAAGCCTTACTATCGCGTTCACTGGCGATATGCCGGGGACCGGCTATCAAGACAGCCGGATGGTCGGCTATGACGGTGAAATCCTTCAACAAATATCTGAGAAGCTGGGCTTGAAGGTCAAGCCTGCCTTGATGGACTGGGCCAGCACCATCGCTTCGGTACAAGCTAACCGCGTGGATGTCATGGCCGGCACCATGGGCTGGACCGAGCAGCGCGCGAAGATCATGACCGTGAGTGACCCGATTCACTATTTCAAGAACGGCATCACCCAGACCGACAAGACCAACTGGAGCAGCCTCAAAGATTTGCAGGGCAAGAAGGTCGGCACCATCACCGGTTTCTCGTTCATCCCAGAGATGCGCAAGATCGAAGGGTTGCAAGTTGCGTTGTACGACACCTCCGATGCTGCGGTGCGCGATCTTCTCGCCGGACGCATCGATGCAGTGATCGGTGATCCTCCAGTCATGCAATACGCCATTTTTCGCAACGAGCAGTGGCACCTGCGTTTCAACGCCTTCACCGACAACGATCCGAATTTCCCACTGCTGACGGGGCTAGGTCAGGTGGTTTACGGCTTCAACAAAGAGGCCAGCCCGCAGCTGGTGGCTGCCGTGAACGAACAGATCCAGACCCTCTGGAAAAGCTGTGAAATGCGCAAGATCGGTGCCCGCTACGGCCTGACTCAGGATGTCTGGTATGTGCCGGAAGGCAAGGACCTGAGGCAGGGGGTCGACCGTCCGGCGGATTGGAAACTGCCCGGCTGCAAGTAAGCGCTTGAGCGGATCAATCGGCCTGGTAGCCGGTGCCGGTTCATCGCCATGTCTATAAAAAAAAGAGGTTAACCAAGATGTCGACCCCGTCCGAACCTGCGTTGCTGCGAGTGCATGACCTGCACAAAAGTTATGGTGATCTGGAAGTACTCAAAGGGATCAACCTGGAGTTGAAAGCCGGGGAAACCCTGTCGTTGATCGGCCCCAGCGGGTCGGGAAAGTCCACGTGCCTGCGTTGCATCAATTACCTGGAAAAACCCACTCGAGGTGATATCTGGCTGGGGGATGAGTTGATCGGCCAGGTCAAGGACGGTAAACGCACACGTCTGATGAGTGATCGGGAAATGGCTCCGCAGCGTCGCGAGATCGCGATGGTGTTCCAGCTCTTTTACCTCTGGCCACATTTGAGCGTACGCGACAACGTTGCGCTGGGGCCGATCAAGGCACAGGGTATGCCGCGAAAGCTGGCCTATGAGCTGGCCGATGCCATGCTGGAAAAAGTCCATCTGCGGCATAAGGCCGAGGTCTACCCCGAGCAGTTGTCCGGTGGACAACAACAGCGAGTCGCTATCGCCCGCGCGTTGGCCCAACAACCGAAGGTCATCCTGTTCGACGAGCCGACCTCGGCACTGGACCCCGAACTGGTGGGGGAAGTACTGGCCGTGATTCGTGAGCTGGCGCAAGAGGGCCGCACCATGATCATGGTGACCCATGAAGTGCGCTTCGCTCGGGATGTGGCGGATCGGGTGATCTTCATGGATGGCGGACACATAATCGAGCAAGGGCCTTCGGCGCATGTAATCGACAACCCAAGCCATGAGCGCACCCGCAGTTTTCTTGGGCGCATGGTCATGGAGGGCGCTTGATGGCGAACTTCGAGGTCTTTGTCGGGCTACTGCCTCTGTTGTTCAAAGGCGCGCTCACCGCCCTGGAAATCGCGCTATGTACCTTGCTGCTGGCGAGTGTCGGAGGGGTAGTGCTGGCGGTGTTGCTGACGTTCAGTCGATCACGGGTGTTGCATGGGGTGATCGGCTGTTTCATTGAGTGGATGCGCAATGTTCCTGCGCTGGCTCATTTGTTCCTGATCTATTTCGGTCTCTCCTACCTTGGCATCAACTTGCCCGCGTGGCTGGCCGCCATCGTTGGATTGAGTCTGGTGGGCAGCGCGGTGTTGGCCGATATTTTCCGTAGCGGCTTGCAGTCGCTGCATGTCGGTCAGCATGAAGCCGGGTTGGCTGTGGGGCTGAGCCGGATGCAGATTTTGCGCTGCATTCTCTTGCCCCAGGCCCTGCGCGTGACGTTGCCAGCGTTCGCCAACTACGTCACGCAATTGATCAAGGACACGTCCATCGCCTCGGCCATCGCCGTGCCGGAAATCATGTTCCTTGCGCGCAATCTGGTGACATCCACCTTCCAGACTTCACTGATCTATTTGGCTGTGATGTGCATCTACGCCGCGATGATTCTACCGATCGGTGTGGGATTCATTCGCCTCGAACGTCATTTTGGGAGCGCGCGATGATCAGCTTTTTTCAACAGTACCCAGAGTACTGGAGCGACTGGAGTGCTCGCCTGTTACTCGGGGCACGGATCACTGCCGAATTGTCCCTGGTGGGGTTCGCCCTGGCAGTCGTGCTGGGGGCGTTGTTGGTCTGGGCGATGAGAAGTCCGAGTGTCATCCTGAAACGGCTGGCAGCGTTCTTTATTCAGAGCATGCGCGCTGTGCCTCTTCTGGCGTTGCTGCTGGCCCTGTATTTCGCATTGCCCAGCCTGGGGTTGACGTTGTCCGGCTACTGGGCCGGGGCCATCGGTCTGGGGTTGCAGGGTGCCGCTTACGTTGCGGAAATCCTTCGTGGCGGCCTGGATTCGCTGCATCGCGGCCAGCGCGAAGCCGCTATCGCCATCGGACTGACGCCGCTCAGAGCGTTTACTACCGTCATCCTGCCGCAAGTGATTCGCGTCATACTGCCACCACTGCTTAACGCCTACGTGTCGATCCTCAAGGACAGCTCATTGTGCGCTCTGATCGCCACCGATGAGTTGATGCTGGCCGCGCGGGCCATCGCTTCGGAAACCTTCCTGCCAATGCATGTCTTCCTGCTGGTAGGACTCTTCTATTTTGTTATCGCCTTCCCTCTTTCAATGCTGTCGCGCGTGCTTGAAAAGCACTTTTCACGCGGGCGCAAAACCGTGCGAGGTTGAACATATGAGCATCATGGATCGAGTTACTTCCCACAGCATTGCCCAGTTGCAGCAGGCACTGCAGGCGGGATCGCTGACTAGCGAAGCGCTGGTTCGTGCGCAACTGGCGCGCATCGAGCACTTTGACGAGCAGCTCAATGCCTATGTCGAGACCTATCCCTCGCGCGCTTTGAGCGCAGCCATCGCCGCTGATCGCCAGCGTGCGTCCGGTATACACCTGGGACCGCTGCATGGCATTCCTCTGGCTATCAAGGACTTGTTCGAGATCGATGGCCAGGCCATCACGGGCGGGTCAGTGGCACAGCAACCGCGTGTTTCGAGGGTGACCGCCACTGCAGTGCAACGCCTGGAACGTGCTGGTGCAATAATTCTTGGCAAGACCCATACCGTCGAATTCGCCTTCGGCGGCTGGGGCACCAATGCGGTGATGGGCACGCCATGGAACCCATGGGACCGTAACGTGCATCACGCTCCGGGGGGCTCAAGCAGCGGTTCGGCAGTGGCCGTGGCCAGTGGATTGGCGAGCGCTGCGTTGGGCACCGATACCGGTGGTTCGGTACGAATTCCAGCGGGCATGTGCGGCCTGGTCGGGCTGAAAACCACGCGTGGGCTTATCAGTCGCCATGGCTTGATCGAACTGTGTCCTTCGCTGGATTCGGTAGGGCCTATCACTCATACCGTTGAGGATGCGGCGTGGATGCTGGATGCATTGCTGGGGCCAGACCCGCTGGATCCGGTTTCGGCCCAGGCGCCTGTATTCAGCGCCGCTAACGGTCTCAATAAGCCGGTAGCCGGTTTGCGCATCTGGGTGTTGCCACAGGCCGAACGAGCGCATGTCGCGCCTGGGGTGCTGAAGGCTTACGATTTGGGGCTCGAGCAGCTGGCCGCGTTGGGCGTGCAACTGATAGAGCAACCCCTACCCACCACGTTGGAACAGTGCATGCGCATCGCTGGTGGACTGATGAGCGCCGAAGGTTATGCCAGCCTGGGTAGCTTGTTCGAGCGCGACGATCTGCGTTTCGATCCCCATGTTCAACGTCGCATACTCAGTGGTCGCGACATCGACGCAGCGTCGTACATCCAGTTGCATAATCAGCGCCGTGCCGCTCGGCATGCCATGCAGGAGGCCATGACCAACATAGACGCCTGCGTTTTCCCGACCAACGCTATTGGCAGTGTGCCGCTGGATGAGGTCGATGAATATGGCACACCGCTGGCCTTGTTGGGACGGTTCGCCAACTTGCTGAACCTGTGTTCGGTGGCGGTGCCCATCGGGTTCGATGAGAAAGGCATGCCGGTCTCGATGCAGATTGTGGGGCGGGCATTCGCCGAACCGCTGATTCTGCGCATTGGCCATGCTTATCAACAGGTCAGTGACTGGCACACGCTACGGCCTGAGGGCTGGGCGCTGGCAGACAAAGCGGTTGCGTGATCCATGTGACGGTTTGACATATCCCTGGGTATCACCCTGGCAGCATTGCAAGTTGGGGGCGTTTCAATAACGCTTTTGCCTTGTGCTTAGTTTTATTTTGTCGTTTTCAGTAGTGCTTCTTGCTGCACGTCAAGTCAAGCCATTTTCTTGCTTGGTTAGTAGCTTGCGCAGGAAATACATGACTGTAAGCTTCGCCGCCCTCATCAGCTGTATAGTGTGCCAGGACTTGTATTGTATGACTTTAACACGGACTGTTATTGCTCTTTCCTTAGCGATGATTATAGGGCAAGGGTATGTTCAGGCTGCACCGGTGCTTTCTTTGGATAATGCGCGGTCTGAACGGGCCGTGACAACCACTAACGGATGGGTTGAAGTTAACCAGGCGGTATTTGAAACAATGTTCGTATGCTCCAGGGCAGTTTGACGATGCTCGACAAATGGCCGCTGTTGCTGAAAAACATGGGCAGCGACTGAAGGTCCACCTGGCCTTGAGCGCAGGTGGCATGAGCCGTAATGGCCTTGAAATGGGCACTGAGCAAGGTCGGCAAGAAGCCTTGGCAATCACGCGTTTGGCGCCTCTTGAGCTGGTCGGCATCATGACGCATTTCGCAGTGCAGGATAAGGATGATGTTCGGCAAGGGCTCAGCGCTTTCAATGAACAAACGGCTTGGCTGATAATGGCTGCCGGCATTGACAGAAGCGATGGGCAGCGTGCTCCAGTGGTAGGGAAAGTATCCATGAATACAGTCATGGTGGACGAGACAGATATCCCTGCTATGCGCGCTGGCGATCAAGTGGTGCTCTTTGGTAAACAAGGAGACAGCGAAATTACCCAGAGTGAACTTGAAGAACTCAGCGGAACTTTGCTGGTGGACCTTGCTACCGTATGGGGGAGTAGCAATCCTCAAACCTTGGTGACGGATAAAACTTCCGACTAACCAGTGAGGGGTTGGTCGCTACTGTGGTGGTAACGCTCACGCAGTAGCGACTTTTGGCAGTAACGCGCTCGCAGGTCACTGCCGGCCCGTAATCTTCATGGGTATGAGCGGGGAGCAGAAGCTACTGCACCGGATCACTCACCGGTTTGGCAAAGATGGCCTTGAGTTCGCTGGTCATCGGGAACTCCAGGTTCAGGCCTTTAGGCGGAATCGGCTGTTCGAACCAGCGCTGGTAGATCCCGTTGATTTCCCCTGAGCTGTACAGTTCGCCCAGCGACGCGTTCACCAGCGCGAGGAACTGCGGGTCATCCTTGCGCACCATGCAGCTGTAGATTTCCCGCGACTGCTCTTCCCCGACCACCACCCAGTTGTGCGGATCGCGAGCCTTGGCGCGTTCGCCGTAGAGCAGCGCATCGTCCATGTAGAACGCCGCCGCCCGGCCGGACTGCAACATCTGGAAGGCTTCACCATGGTCCTTGGCACTGATCACGTACATGTCCATCTTGTTATCGACGTTGTAGCTTTTCAGATAGCGTTCGTTCGTGGTGCCTGCAGTGGTTACCACATTCTTGCCGCGCACGTCGGTGAAACTCTTGATTCCGCTGTCTTTGGCTGTCAGTAATTGACCTTTGACATAGATGAACCCGTAGGAAAACGCCACCTGCTTCTGGCGCTCTGCGGTGACGCCGGTCGAGCCGCACTCCAGGTCAACGGTACCGTTCTGTACCAGCGGAATGCGGGTTTGCGATGTCACCAGGTTGTACTTCACCTTGAGCTGGGGCAATGCCAGCTTTTGCTGTACCCGCTCGACGATCTTTTTCGCCAGGTCTACTGAGTAGCCCATGGGTTGTCCCGAATGATCTCCCACGTAGGAGAACGGCACCGAAGCATCGCGATAGCCCAGGGTAATGCTGTTGGCTCTGGCAATCTTGCTCAGGGTAGGCCCCAGCGCTGCTTCGTCAGCATGGGCCTGGGTGCCTAGCAACAGGCCAAGGGTGCAGCCGATCAACGTGATTTTTCGCATTGTTATTCTCCGTTGTAGGTGAGGGGTTAGCGACGTGCTGCAATAACGGTTATTTCCACCAACACCTGCGGACGCGCCAGTTCGGCCTGCAAGGTGGTGCGACTTGGTGCCTGGCCGGGCGACAACCAGGCGGACCACACTTCATTCATCGCAGCGAAATCTTTACCGATGTCCTTCAGGTAGATGGTCGCGCTGAGCAAGTGATCCTTGTCGCTGCCCGCCTCGGCCAATAATGCGTCGATCTTTTCCAGCACTTGGCGAGTCTGGCCGCCGGCATCGGTGGCGTCGTCCGGCACCTGGCCAGAGAGAAACACCAGGTCGCCGAAGGTCACGGCGCCGGACAAGCGTGGATTGGGCTGGATACGGTTAATGGTCATCGGGTGGTCCTTCTAAGGAGTTAGCGTTCAAGCTGCGCGGGGCGTAAAACCCTGCAGGTCGATGGAGGGGCGGCGCTGGCCGATCAGTTCACTGAGCAATCGTGCACTGGCGCAGGCCAGGGTGAAGCCCAGCGCACCATGGCCGAGGTTCAGCCACAGATTGCTATACGCCGTTGCGCCCAGCAGCGGTACGCCGCTGGGAGTCGCCGGCCGCATGCCGGCCCATTCGATGGCGTAGTCGTAGTCACCAGCATTGGCGAAGGTTTCGCGGGCCTGGCGTTTTAGCAGGGCCAGGCGCTTGGGGTCCAGCGACGGATCGAAACCGACAATGTCGACCATCGCCGCCACCCGCAGCTGTTCGCCAATCCGGGCGTAGACGATCTTGCGATCGTAGTCGGTGATGCTCAGGTCCGGCGCCTTGTGCTGTGTGCCGATCGGTAATGTCAGGCTATAGCCCTTGAGCGGATACAGCGGCAGGTCGATGCCCGGCAGTGCCAGCAACGCACTGCGATGGCCGGCCGCAACCACCAGGTGCTCCACCGGCAGCACTTCGTCGTCCAGTTCAATCGCATTCACCACGCCATGCGCATGGCGAATTGCGGACACCGCCTGGCCCAGGCGGAACTTGCAGCGTCCCGACGCCTGCAGGCGCGCCGCCAGTTGCTGGCAAAAGCTGTGGCAATCGCCGACTTCTTCATCCGGGGTATAGATGGCGCCGACAAAGGGCGCCTCTGCCAGTGCCGGGTCCAGACGGGTGCAGTCGGCGTGCGACAGCACCTGTTGTTGCTGGGGCGCGGCAAGGTTCTTGCGCGCATGTTCGAAGCTGCTGGCCTGGCGGAAGGTGACCAGCTTGCCGTTGCGCCGCCAGTTGAAACCGTCCAGGCCATCCTCTTCTCGCCAGGTTTGCAAGGTCGATTGGCTCAACAGCGCGAGGCGCAACAGGTGGCCTGCGTTGGCGCGGTTGACCGAGGAGCGGCAAGCACCAAGGAATGCTGCCATCCAGCGCCATTGGGCACGATCGAAGCGCGGGCGCAATCGCAGCGGCGATTCACCGCGCAGCATCCAGCCAAGGGCCTGCAATGGCACACCTGCGTCGGCCAGGGGCGCCACGTAGCGATAGGACAGCTGGCCGCCGTTGGCGAAGCTGGTTTCACTGCCCAACGAATCGCGAGCCTCGATCAGCGTCACGTCAAAGCCGTCGCGTACCAGTGCGTAAGCGGTTGACAGGCCAATGACGCCACCGCCGATGATGCATACATGCTGAGCCATGTCAGTCCTTGGTCGTGGTTGGAACGAGGCTGAGGTTAGGGCCAGGTGACAGGTGGCGAAAAATGAATAAAGATCGCTGAGCCATAAACAAAGGTTATGGACTTGCCATGCGCCTTCGCCATATCGAGATTTTCCAGGCCATCCGCCAGACCGGCTCGGTCAGCGGTGCCGCACAGTTGCTGCACGTTTCCCAACCTGCCGTGACCAAGGTTCTGCAGCACGCCGAGCAGCAACTGGGCTTCCCGTTGTTCCTGCGGGTGCGCGGCAAGCTGCAGCCCACGCCCGAAGCGCTGGAGCTGGAGCGTGAGGTCGACAAGGTAACGGAGAGTCTGCAAGGGGTGCGACGCCTGGCGCAAAGCCTGCGTCGCGCGCCAGGCCACAGCCTGCGGATTGGTGCGACCCCGGCACTGGCCCTGTCGCTGCTACCGCCGGCCATTCATGAATGGACCCAGCGTTATCCGGATATCGCCTGCGAGTTGTCCAGCGCCCACAGTCGCGAACTGGTGCAGAACCTGTTGATGCGGGAGATCGATGTCGCCCTGACCTTGCAACAGCCAGATCACCCTGCGCTCAAGGCTCAGGCGCTGGCCAGCGGGGTTTTGGTGGCATTGGCACCGGCAGGTTATTGGCCGCTGGAAGATGAAGGCAAGCCGCTGCCGTTGGCGGCACTGGCCGGTGCGCCCATGATCGGGCTGTCCAGCGCCGACCCGCTGTCGGTGCGCCTCGAAAGCTACCTCAAGGCGGTGGAGCCGCCGCCACGGGTGAGCATCGCGGTGCAAACCTATTCACTGGCCAGGGCGATGGTCGAATCCGGTGCTGGGCTGGCGGTGATCGATCCCTTCACCGCACTTGGCGCGGCGCCTGGGGCGACCGCGATCAGGCCGCTGGCCCCGGCGCTGCCGATTACCTTGTATGCGGTGACCCGCACTGCCGAACCGTCACCGCATACATTGAGCGAGCTGCTGACGATTTTCAGCAGCCGTGCCCAGGGGCAGCTGGATCGCTGGCGTTGACCGGACGGGCAAAAAAAAACCGACCATAAGGTCGGTTTTTTCCGGATCTTGGTGCCCCGAGGGAGACTCGAACTCCCACTCCTTTCGAAAACGGATTTTGAATCCGCCGCGTCTACCAATTCCGCCATCAGGGCTTGTGGCGCGCAGTATAGAGAGCCACCGCTGGTCGGTCAATCGGCTTTCATGGTCAATTTTCACACATTGGGCTAAACTTCCCGGCCCTGCCGAACCGAACATCATCATGCGCGTCGCCGATTTTTCCTTCGAACTCCCCGATTCCCTGATCGCCCGCCACCCGTTGGCCGAGCGCCATGGCAGCCGTCTGCTGGTGCTCGATGGGCCAACCGGCGCGCTGGCGCACCGGCAATTCCCCGATCTGCTCGAGTACCTGCGCCCCGGCGACCTGATGGTGTTCAACAACACCCGGGTGATCCCGGCGCGGTTGTTCGGCCAGAAAGCTTCCGGCGGCAAGCTGGAAGTGCTGGTCGAGCGCGTGCTGGACAGCCATCGGGTGCTGGCCCATGTGCGCGCCAGCAAGGCGCCCAAGGTAGGCGCGGTCATCCTCATCGATGGCGGCGGCGAGGCCGAAATGGTCGCACGCCATGACACGCTGTTCGAGCTGCGCTTCACCGAAGAGGTGCTGCCGCTGCTCGACCGTGTCGGCCACATGCCGCTGCCGCCGTACATCGACCGCCCCGACGAGGGCGCCGACCGTGAGCGCTACCAGACTGTGTACGCCGAACGAGCCGGTGCAGTCGCCGCACCGACCGCAGGCTTGCACTTCGATGAGGCGTTGCTGGAGAAGATTGCCGCCAAGGGTGTAGAGCGTGCCTTCGTCACCTTGCACGTGGGCGCGGGCACCTTCCAGCCGGTGCGGGTCGACAAGATCGAAGACCACCACATGCATAAAGAGTGGCTTGAAGTGAGCCAGGAGGTGGTCGATGCCATCGAGGCTTGCCGCGCCCGTGGTGGCCGGGTAATCGCAGTCGGCACCACCAGCGTGCGTTCGCTGGAGAGCGCAGCGCGCGATGGCGTGCTCAAGGCCTTCAGTGGCGATACCGACATCTTCATCTACCCGGGCCGGCCGTTCCATGTGGTCGACGCCCTGGTCACCAACTTCCACCTGCCGGAGTCCACGCTGCTGATGCTGGTCTCGGCCTTCGCCGGCTACCCCGAGACCATGGCCGCCTACGCGGCAGCGGTCGAGCAGGGGTACCGCTTCTTCAGTTACGGTGATGCCATGTTCATCACCCGCAATCCGGCGCCACGCGGGCCCGAGGATCAAGCATGAGTCGCACCTGTCGAATGTCCTTCGAACTGCTGGCCACCGACGGCAAGGCCCGTCGTGGCCGCATCACCTTCCCACGTGGCACCGTGGAAACGCCGGCGTTCATGCCGGTGGGTACCTATGGCACGGTCAAGGGCATGCTGCCGCGCGACATCGAGGCCATCGGCGCCGAGATGATCCTGGGCAACACCTTCCACCTGTGGCTGCGCCCGGGCACCGAGGTGATCAAGAAGCACAACGGCCTGCACGACTTCATGCAGTGGAAAGGCCCGATCCTAACCGACTCCGGTGGCTTCCAGGTGTTCAGCCTGGGCGCCATGCGCAAGATCAAGGAAGAGGGCGTGACCTTCGCCTCGCCGGTCGATGGCGCCAAGGTGTTCATGGGCCCGGAAGAGTCGATGCAGGTGCAGCGTGACCTGGGCTCGGACGTGGTGATGATCTTCGACGAGTGCACCCCGTACCCGGCCGAGCACGATGTGGCGCGCGCGTCCATGGAGCTGTCGCTGCGCTGGGCCCAGCGCTCGAAGAACGCCCACGCCGACAACACCGCGGCGCTGTTCGGTATCGTCCAGGGTGGCATGTACCAGGACCTGCGCATGCGCTCGCTGGAAGGCCTGGAAAACATCGGCTTCGACGGCCTGGCCATTGGCGGTCTGTCGGTGGGCGAGCCCAAGCACGAAATGATCAAGGTGCTGGATTACCTGCCGGGCCAGATGCCTGCTGACAAACCTCGTTACCTTATGGGGGTAGGCAAACCGGAAGATCTCGTTGAGGGTGTGCGCCGCGGCGTCGACATGTTCGACTGCGTGATGCCGACGCGTAACGCGCGCAACGGTCATCTGTTCGTCGATACAGGGGTGATCAAGATTCGCAATGCGTTCCATCGCCACGATGATTCGCCGCTGGATCCGACCTGTGACTGCTACACCTGCACCAACTTCTCCCGCGCCTATCTCCATCACCTGGACAAGTGCGGCGAAATGCTGAGCAGCATGCTGAATACCATCCACAACTTGCGCCATTACCAGCGCTTGATGGCCGGTTTACGCGAGGCTATTCAACAAGGTAAATTGGCCGCCTTTGTCGACGCCTTCTACGCCAAGCGCGGGCTTCCTGTGCCGCCTTTGGACTGACTGTCTGCATCCATTATTAGAAAATTACATTAGGAGTGCCCAATGAGCTTCTTGATCCCCGCCGCTTACGCGGACGCCGCTGCACCTGCCGCCGGCCCAGCCGGTACCGGCTTCGAGTGGATTTTCCTGGTCGGTTTCCTGGTCATCTTCTACCTGATGATCTGGCGCCCGCAGGCCAAGCGTGCAAAAGAGCAGAAGAACCTGCTGAGCAACTTGCAGAAGGGTGACGAAGTTGTCACCAACGGCGGCATCGCTGGCAAGATCGTCAAGGTTTCCGATGATTTCGTGGTCCTGGAAGTTTCCGACAACGTCGAGCTGAAGTTCCAGAAGGGTGCCATCGCGGCCACCCTGCCAAAAGGTACGCTCAAGGCTATCTGAGTTACCGGTTTCATTTTTCCAGTCGGGGCGCGCAAAGCGCCCCGCGTCTTGAACGGGCGGCGTGATGCTGAACAAATACCCTCTGTGGAAATACGCACTGATCGTGCTGGTACTGGCGATCGGTTTTATTTATTCCGCTCCCAACCTCTACCCGGATGATCCGGCGGTACAGATCAGTGGTGCCAGTTCGGCGCTGCAGGTGAACCAGGCCGACCTCGACCGCGTCAGCAAGGCGCTGGGCGATGCCAAGATCGCCGTCAAGGGCGTGAGCCTGGGTGAGAAGGGCAGCGGGCTGATCCGCCTGACCAATCAGGAAGACCAGCTACCAGCCAAGGATGTAGTGCGCAAGGCACTGGGCGATGATTACGTCGTGGCCCTGAACCTGGCCCAGACTACCCCGCAATGGCTGCGCAACCTGGGCGCAAGCCCGATGAAACTGGGCCTGGACCTGTCCGGTGGTGTGCACTTCCTGCTGGAAGTGGACATGGACAAGGCCATGAACGCCCGCATGAAAGTCTACGAAGGCGAGGTCAAGACCTTGCTGCGCAAAGAGCGCGTCCGCTACCGCAGCCTGCCTCAGCAGGATGGCGGCATCATGCTGGGCTTCGCTGACGATGCTACCCGCGAACAGGCTCGTGTCCTGATCCGCAAGAATTTCAATGATTTCGACCTGACCACCACCGAGCGCAACGAGCTCGCCGTGCTGCGTCTGGCGCTGACCCAGGCGAAAGTCGCCGAGATCCGCGAATACTCGATCAAGCAGAACCTCACCACCGTCCGCAACCGGGTCAACGAGCTGGGTGTGGCCGAGCCGCTGGTACAGCGCCAGGGCGCCAACCGCATCGTGGTCGAGCTGCCAGGCGTGCAGGACACTGCCGAAGCCAAGCGTATCCTGGGTAAAACCGCCAACCTGGAGTTCCGCTTCGGCGCCGAGCCGGGCGCGTCCAAGGCCACTACCGAGGTGTTCGAGTTCCGTGAAGGCGGCCGCTCCGCCGCGGTCGAGCGCGGCCTGATCATCACTGGTGACCAGGTAACCGACGCCCAGGCCAGCTTCGACGAACAAGGTCGCCCGCAGGTGAACATCCGCCTGGATGGCCACGGTGGCGAGCTGATGACCCGCGCTACCCGCAGCAACGTCGGCCGCAGCATGGCGGTGATCTTCATCGAGCAGAAGCCGGTCACCCGCTACGTCAAGCAGACCGTCGACGGCGTCGAGAAGGACGTTGCCGTACAGAGCTTCCAGGAAGAGAAGAAGATCATCAGCCTGGCGACCATCCAGTCGCCGCTGGGCAGCCAGTTCCGCATCACCGGCCTGAACGGCCAGGGCGAATCGTCCGAACTGGCCCTGCTGCTGCGTGCCGGTGGCCTGGCTGCGCCGATGTACTTTGCAGAAGAACGTACCATCGGCCCAAGCCTGGGTGCCGACAACATCACCAAGGGTATCGATGCGTCGCTGTGGGGCATGCTGTTCGTCTCGCTGTTCATCATCGCCATCTACCGCGCCTTCGGTGTGATCGCCACCATCGCCCTGGCAGGCAACATGGTCCTGCTGCTGGCGCTGATGTCGCTGTTGGGCGCTACCCTGACCCTGCCGGGTATTGCCGGTATCGTGTTGACCATGGGTATGGCGGTGGACGCCAACGTGCTGATCTTCTCGCGTATCCGCGAAGAGCTGAACGCCGGCATGTCGGTGCAACGCGCCATTCATGAAGGCTTCAACCGCGCCTACACCGCGATCATCGACGCCAACCTGACCAGCCTGCTGGTCGGCGGCATCCTGTTCGCCATGGGTACCGGCCCGGTCAAGGGCTTTGCGGTCACCATGTCCCTCGGGATTTTCACCTCGATGTTCACCGCCGTCATGGTGACCCGTGCAATGGTCAACCTGACCTGCGGCGGGCGTGACATCAAGAAGCTGTGGGTTTGAGGGAGCTGCGATGAAAACCATCAACTTCATGGGCGTGCGCAATGTCGCGTTCGCCGTTACCGTGCTCCTCACCGTGCTGGCACTGTTCAGCTGGTGGCAGAAGGGCCTGAACTTCGGCCTGGACTTCACCGGCGGTACGCTGATCGAGCTGACCTACGAGCGCCCGGCCGACCTCAAGGCGGTGCGTGCCGAGCTGGTCAATTCCGGCTTCCACGAGGCGGTAGTGCAGAGCTTCGGTGCCACCACCGACCTGCTGGTGCGCATGCCGGGTGATGACCCGCAGCTGGGCAACAAGGTAGCTGAAGCCCTGCAGAAGGCTGGCGGCGACAACCCGGCCAAGGTCAAGCGTGTCGAGTTCGTAGGCCCGCAGGTGGGTGAAGAGCTGCGCGACCAGGGTGGCATGGGCATGCTTCTGGCCCTGGGCGGCATCCTCATCTACCTGGCCTTCCGCTTCCAGTGGAAGTTCGCCGTGGGCGCGATCGTCTCGCTGATCCACGACGTGGTGGTGACCCTGGGTATCCTGTCGTTCTTCCAGATCACCTTCGACCTGACGGTGCTGGCAGCGGTGCTGGCGATCATCGGCTACTCGCTGAACGACACCATCGTCGTGTTCGACCGGGTGCGCGAGAACTTCCGCGTCATGCGCAAGGCCTCGCTGATCGAGAACATCAACGTTTCCACCACCCAGACCCTGCTGCGGACCATCGCCACCTCGGTTTCGACCTTGCTGGCCATTGCCGCGCTGCTGTTCTTCGGTGGCGACAACCTGTTCGGCTTCTCGCTGGCACTGTTCATCGGCGTCATGGCCGGTACCTATTCGTCGATCTATATCGCCAACGTGGTACTGATCTGGCTGAACCTGAGCAGTGAAGACCTGATCCCGCCAGCCAAGACCGATGGTGTGGACGACCGTCCATAAGGCGTGCTCCACGCCGTTTGGCGGCCAAAAAGGCGCGAGTGTTGAACTCGCGCCTTTTTTTTTACTCCAAGGCTGGGAGAAGGCGGGTCGGACCCGCGGGTGATGATCAGGAGGTTCGTGTGAACAAATCAATGCTTGTGGGTGCGGTACTGGGTGCTGTCGGTGTGACTGCCGGAGGTGCTGTCGCGACCTACAGCTTGGTCAACAAGGGGCCTGAATATGCACAGGTCACCGACGTGCAACCGATCAAACAACAGGTAAAAACCCCCCGTGAGGTCTGCAAGGACGTCGCCGTGACGCGTCAGGCGCCGGTCAAGGACCAGCACCAGATCGCCGGTACCGTGGTGGGCGCCATTGCCGGTGGCCTGCTGGGTAACCAGATCGGTGGTGGTAGCGGCAAGAAGATCGCCACCGTTGCCGGTGCGGTCGGTGGTGGTTATGCCGGTAACAAGGTGCAGGAGGGCATGCAGGAGCGTGACACCTACACCACCACGCAAACCCGCTGCAATACGGTCAACGATATCAGTGAGAAGGTGGTGGGCTACAACGTGAAGTACACCATTGGCGACAAGGTGGGGCAGGTGAAGATGGATCACGAGCCCGGGTCGACCATTCCGCTCGACAAGAATGGCAAGCTGATCCTGAGCGAAGCTGGGCAGTAAGGCCCGGCGCGGTCTGCTCTTTGTAGGAGCGGCCTTGTGTCGCGAAAGGGGTGCGAAGCGCCCCCGGGGTCTGTGACATATCAGAGATTGTCGGGGCTGCTTCGCACCCCTTTCGCGACACAAGGCCGCTCCTACAGGGATCGCGAAAGTCTTGGGATATGGTTACAGGCATAAAAAAGCACCCCGAGGGGTGCTTTTTTTGCCAGCAATCCGCGCTTAGCGCTTCATGTTCTCTGGCAGGTGCGGCTGGATAGCGGTCAGCACGGCCTTGAAGCACTTGATGTTGCCCGCAACGATATGGCCCTTCTCGAGGAAGTCATGGCCGCCGTTGAAGTCGCTCACCAGGCCGCCCGCTTCCTGGATCAGCAGCACGCCGGCCGCCATGTCCCATTCGGACAGGCCCGACTCCCAGAAAGCGTCGAAACGGCCGGCGGCCACGTAGGCCAGGTCCAGGCTGGCGGAGCCGGCGCGGCGGATACCGGCGGTCTGGCCAGTCAGGGCGCGGAACATGCCCAGGTAGTTGTCCAGGTCGGCCATCTGGCTGTCACGGAACGGGAAGCCGGTACCCAGCAGGGCGCCTTCCAGGCTGGTGCGCGAGCTGACACGCAGGCGGCGACCATTGAGCTGGGCGCCACGGCCGCGGCTGGCAGTGAATTCTTCCTGGCGAACCGGGTCGACGATCACGGCGTGCTCAAGGCGGCCACGGTACTTGCAGGCGATGCTGACCGCGAAGTGGGGGATGCCACGCAGGAAGTTGGTGGTGCCGTCCAGCGGGTCGATGATCCACAGGTAATCCTTGCCTTCTTCGCCGCTACCCGCGTGCAGGCCGGTTTCCTCGCCCTGGATGGAGTGGTTCGGGTAGGCCTTGCGCAGGGCGTTGACGATGCTCTGCTCGGCGGCGCGATCGACTTCGGAGACGTAGTCCTTGGCCTCTTTCTCATCGACCTTGATGCTATCCAGGCGTTCGATGGAGCGGAAAATCAGTTCACTGGCGCTGCGAGCGGCGCGCAGGGCGATATTCAGCATAGGCTGCATGGGCGGGTCACCTGGAGATGTTAAAGAAGAAAGCCGATCATTCTAGCAGAAAACTTTGGCGGCAGAAGTGTCACATTTGCTTTCATGGCGTTACGTCTGTCGGTTCTGTAAGATCGAAGGCCCTGATTCCTGCATCTGTGAGCACAACACCTTGCTGCAAAATATTCGTGTTGTTCTGGTCAATACCAGCCACCCCGGCAACATCGGCGGCGCTGCGCGTGCCATGAAAAACATGGGCTTGTCGCGTCTGGTGCTGGTACAGCCGAAAGAGTTCCCCGCCGTGGATGCCAGTGCCCGAGCCTCGGGTGCCGACGATGTGCTGGACAATGCCCAAGTGGTCGACAGCCTCGAGCAGGCGTTGGTCGGCTGCAACCTGGTAATGGGCACCAGCGCCCGCGAGCGGAGCATCCCCTGGCCGTTGATCGGCCCGCGCGAGTGCGGGGCCAAGGCGGTGGAGCATGCCAACGGTGGCGAGGAAATCGCCCTGGTGTTCGGGCGTGAACACGCCGGCCTGACCAACGAAGAACTGCAGCGATGTCACTTCCACGTGCACATTCCCTCCAACCCCGACTTCAGCTCGCTGAACCTGGCCGCCGCTGTCCAGGTGCTCTCCTACGAGGTGCGCATGGCCTGGCTTGCCGCCGGTGCAGCGCCGGGCAAAGTCGAGAAGGTTGACGCCAGCGAGCTGGCGACGATGGACGAAATGGAGCTGTTCTACGACCACCTGGAGAAGACCCTGGTCGGTATCGGCTTTCTCGACCCCGAAAAGCCCAAGCACCTGATGCCGCGCCTGCGCCGGCTATATGGGCGGGTGGCGGTCGAACGTTCGGAAATGAGCATTTTGCGCGGCATCCTGACCGAGACCCAGAAAGTGGTCCGGGGCGAGCCGCATAAACGGAAGGACTGACAGATGTTCGAACGCCTGCGTGAAGATATTCAAAGCGTATTCCACCGTGACCCGGCTGCACGCAACGCCTTTGAGGTGCTGACCTGCTACCCAGGCATGCACGCCATCTGGCTGCACCGCCTGGGCAATGCCCTGTGGAAGCGTGATTTCAAGTGGCTGGCCCGCCTGGTATCGAACTTCGGCCGCTGGCTGACCGGCATCGAGATCCATCCCGGCGCCACCATCGGACGGCGCTTCTTCATCGACCACGGCATGGGTATCGTCATCGGTGAAACCGCCGAGATCGGCGATGATGTCACCCTTTATCAGGGCGTGACCCTGGGTGGCACCAGCTGGAACAAAGGCAAGCGACACCCCACCCTGGAAAACGGTGTGGTGGTAGGGGCGGGGGCCAAGGTGCTGGGCCCGTTCACCGTCGGCGCCGGGGCCAAGATCGGTTCCAATGCGGTGGTGACCAAAGCCGTGCCGGCCGGGGCTACGGCGGTTGGTATCCCCGGGCGAATCATCGTCAAGAGCGAAGACAACGAGGTCGAGGCCAAGCGTAAGGCCATGGCTGAAAAGATTGGCTTCGATGCCTACGGCGTCAGTGGCGACATGCCCGACCCGGTGGCCCGTGCCATCGGCCAGATGCTCGACCACCTGCAGGCAGTCGACGAACGGCTGGAGGGCATGTGCGGCGCCCTGACCAAGATGGGCAGTGATTACTGCGCCAAGGAACTGCCAGCCCTGCCGGAAGATGACTTCAAGGAAGTTGCCCAGGTGGCTCAGCGCGACACTCAGTCACATTGATTGCGCCGCGCTGAAATCATGGTGACATACGGGGCGTGTGCTCACGCCCCCTGTCTGCTACAATCGCGCCCGCCTCCCCGATGCAAACCCGACTAAAGCACTAGGTCTAATAGTTGACTTAAATGCTCGGGAATCGCATACTCGCTCACATCCTGTAACTCCCGTGGTACCCAATAGCCATGCGACTGACTACCAAAGGCCGATACGCCGTGACCGCCATGCTCGACCTGGCGTTGCACGCGCAGCATGGGCCGGTGTCTTTGGCCGACATTTCCGAGCGCCAGGGCATTTCCCTCTCTTATCTGGAACAGCTGTTCGCCAAGCTGCGCCGCAGCAGCCTGGTCTCCAGCGTGCGTGGTCCAGGCGGTGGCTACCAGCTGTCGCGGGGCATGGAAACCATCCAGGTGGCCCAGGTCATCGATGCGGTCAACGAATCGGTCGATGCCACCCGTTGTCAGGGCCTCGGGGACTGCCATGCCGGTGATACCTGCCTGACCCACCACCTGTGGTGCGACCTCAGCCAGCAGATCCATGAATTCCTCAGCGGTATAAGCCTGGCCGACCTCGTCATGCGCCGTGAGGTGCAGGAAGTCGCCCAGCGCCAGGACCTGCGTCGTGTCGCAGGCCGAACCGCCCAGCTGGACAAGATTGAGACGTCCGCCGTCGATTGATCCCACCGGGACGACGAGCGACGCCACCGCCTGATAGGAGAGACAAATGAAGTTGCCGATCTACCTCGATTACTCCGCGACCACCCCGGTCGACCCACGCGTGGCCCAGAAGATGGCCGACTGCCTGCTGGTCGACGGGAACTTCGGTAACCCGGCTTCGCGCTCCCACGTCTTTGGCTGGAAAGCCGAGGA
Source organism: Pseudomonas sp. PVC-5-1 (assembly GCF_057444345.1). Classification (NCBI taxonomy): domain Bacteria; kingdom Pseudomonadati; phylum Pseudomonadota; class Gammaproteobacteria; order Pseudomonadales; family Pseudomonadaceae; genus Pseudomonas; species Pseudomonas sp. PVC-5-1. The sequence goes on from NZ_CM172024.1 coordinate 933,574, forward strand.
AGCGGTCGAGAATGGTCGCCGCCAGGTTGCCGAACTGATCAACGCCGATCCGCGCGAAATCGTCTGGACCAGCGGTGCCACCGAGTCCGACAACCTCGCACTCAAGGGCGTCGCGCACTTCTATCAGACCAAGGGCAAGCACATCATCACCTCCAAGATCGAGCACAAGGCGGTCCTGGATACCGCTCGCCAGCTGGAGCGTGAAGGTTTCGAAGTTACTTACCTCGAGCCAGGCGAAGACGGCATCGTCACCCCGGCCATGGTCGAGGCGGCGCTGCGCGACGACACCATCCTGGTTTCGCTGATGCACGTGAACAACGAAGTCGGCTCGATCAACGATATCGCCGCCATCGGTGAACTGACCCGCTCGCGCGGCGTGCTGTTCCACGTTGACGCCGCGCAATCGGCCGGCAAGGTCGAAATCGACCTGCAAAAGCTGAAGGTCGACCTGATGTCGTTCTCGGCGCACAAGGTCTACGGCCCGAAAGGTATCGGCGCGCTGTACGTCAGCCGCAAGCCTCGTGTACGCCTGGAAGCCATCATTCACGGCGGTGGCCATGAGCGCGGCATGCGTTCGGGCACCCTGCCGACCCACCAGATTGTCGGCATGGGCGAAGCCTTCGCCATCGCCAAACAGGAAATGGCCGCGGAAAACGTACGCATCAAGGCCCTGAGCGACCGCTTCTTCAAGCAGGTCTCGGACCTTGAAGAGCTGTACGTCAACGGCAGCAAGACTGCCCGCGTACCGCACAACCTGAACCTGAGCTTCAACTACGTCGAAGGCGAATCGCTGCTGATGTCGCTGAAGGATATCGCCGTATCGTCCGGTTCGGCCTGCACCTCCGCGTCGCTCGAGCCGTCCTACGTATTGCGCGCCCTGGGCCGCAATGACGAGCTGGCGCACAGCTCGATCCGCTTCTCCTTCGGCCGCTTCACCACCGAAGAAGAAGTCGACTACGCCGCGCAGAAAGTCTGCGAGGCCGTGAACAAACTGCGTGAGCTGTCGCCGCTGTGGGACATGTACAAAGACGGCGTTGACATCTCCAAGATCGAGTGGGCCGCCCACTAAGCAGTCGCCGGCAAGAGCGGCTCCCTGATGAGGAAGGAATTGCACCATGGCATACAGTGAAAAGGTCATCGACCACTACGAAAACCCGCGCAACGTCGGCAAGATGAACGCCGAAGACCCGGACGTCGGTACCGGCATGGTCGGCGCCCCGGCCTGCGGTGACGTGATGCGCCTGCAGATCAAGGTCAACGAGCAGGGCGTGATCGAAGACGCCAAGTTCAAGACCTACGGCTGCGGTTCGGCCATCGCTTCCAGCTCCCTCGCCACCGAGTGGATGAAGGGCAAGACCCTGGACGAAGCCGAAACCATCAAGAACACCCAGCTGGCCGAAGAACTGGCGTTGCCGCCGGTCAAGATCCACTGCTCGGTACTCGCCGAAGATGCCATCAAGGCAGCCGTTCGCGATTACAAGCAGAAGAAAGGCTTGATCTAAGTCGCCTGTTGCGAGGTAAGGAGTCCTGATGGCTATCAGCATGACAGAAGCCGCCGCCAACCACGTGCGGCGTTCCCTGGAAGGGCGCGGCAAGGGCGAAGGCATTCGCCTGGGCGTGCGCACCACCGGTTGCTCGGGCCTGGCCTACGTGCTGGAGTTCGTCGACGAGCTGGCGGACGAGGACCAGGTGTTCGAGAACCATGGCGTCAAGGTGATCATCGATCCCAAGAGCCTGGTCTACCTCGATGGCACCGAACTGGACTTCGTAAAGGAAGGGTTGAACGAAGGCTTCAAGTTCAACAACCCCAACGTGCGCGGTGAGTGTGGCTGCGGCGAAAGCTTCAACGTTTGAGGCTGGCTGTGGGTACTCCTTGTCATTTCGCATTGTTTGACTTCCAGCCAAGCTTCCGCCTGGATCTCGACAAGCTGGCCACTCGCTATCGCGAGCTGGCCCGCGAAGTCCATCCCGACCGCTTTGCCGACGCCTCCGAGCGCGAGCAGCGCGTGGCGCTGGAAAAGTCCGCGGCCCTCAACGACGCCTACCAGACACTGCGCAGTGCGCCGCGTCGCGCCCGCTACCTGCTGGCCATCGGCGGCCACGAAGTGCCTCAGGAGGTCACGGTCCACGACCCCGACTTCCTGTTGCAGCAGATGCAGTGGCGTGAAGAGCTCGAAGAACTGCAGGACGAAGCCGACCTCGATGGCGTGGCCGTGTTCAAGAAGCGCCTGAAGGTCGCCCAGGACACGCTGAACGAGGACTTTGCCGCCTGCTGGGACGCTCCAGGCGAGCGCGACAAGGCCGAACGCCTGATGCGCCGCATGCAGTTCCTCGACAAGCTCGCCCAAGAAGTGCGCCAACTGGAAGAGCGCCTCGACGATTAACCCGGTGCTGCCCGTGATAGCACCTAAGGTATTCAGATAAGCATGGCCCTACTGCAGATTGCCGAACCCGGTCAAAGCCCTCAGCCGCATCAGCGCCGCCTGGCGGTTGGGATTGACCTGGGTACCACCAACTCCCTGGTCGCCGCACTGCGCAGCGGCCGTAGCGAGCCCCTGCCCGACGCGCAGGGCAATGTCATTCTGCCGTCCGCGGTGCGCTACCTCGAAGGGCGCAACGAAGTGGGGCAGGCTGCACGCGATGCCGCTTCCAGCGACCCGCTGAACACCGTGCTGTCGGTCAAGCGCTTGATGGGGCGCGGCCTGGCCGACGTCAAGCAACTGGGCGAGCAGCTGCCGTACCGCTTCGTTGGCGGTGAGTCGCACATGCCGTTCATCGACACCGTGCAGGGGCCGAAAAGCCCGGTGGAAGTGTCCGCCGATATCCTCAAGGTGCTGCGCGAGCGTGCCGAAGCCACCCTTGGTGGTGAGCTGGTGGGCGCGGTTATCACCGTGCCGGCCTATTTCGACGATGCCCAGCGCCAGGCCACCAAGGACGCTGCGCGCCTGGCCGGCCTGAACGTGCTGCGCCTGCTCAACGAGCCGACCGCCGCTGCCGTGGCCTATGGCCTGGACCAGAACGCCGAAGGCGTGGTGGCCATCTATGACCTGGGCGGCGGTACCTTCGACATTTCCATCCTGCGCCTGACTGCCGGCGTATTCGAAGTGCTGGCCACCGGTGGCGATACCGCCTTGGGCGGTGACGACTTCGACCACGCCATCGCTGGCTGGATCATCGAGCAGGCCGGGCTGTCATCCGACCTGGACCCGGCCACCCAGCGCGCACTGTTGCAGACCGCCTGCGCCGCCAAGGAAGCCCTGACCGACGCCGACGTGGTCAGCGTCAGCCATGGCACCTGGCAGGGCGAGTTGAGCCGCGCCGGTTTCGAAGCCATGATCGAGCCCATGGTCGCCCGCAGCCTCAAGGCCTGCCGCCGCGCCGTGCGTGACAGCGGTATCGAGCTGGAAGAAGTCAGCGCCGTGGTCATGGTTGGTGGTTCGACCCGCGTACCGCGTGTGCGTGAAGCCGTCGGAGCCCTGTTCGGCCGCACCCCGCTGACTTCGATCGACCCCGACCAGGTGGTGGCCATCGGTGCCGCCATCCAGGCCGATACCTTGGCCGGCAACCGCCGCGAAGGTGGCGAACTGCTGCTATTGGATGTCATCCCGCTGTCGCTTGGCCTTGAGACCATGGGCGGGCTGATGGAGAAGGTGATCCCGCGCAACACCACCATTCCGGTGGCGCGTGCCCAGGAGTTCACCACCTATAAAGATGGCCAGTCGGCCATGATGATCCACGTGCTGCAGGGCGAGCGCGAGCTGATCAGCGATTGCCGCTCGCTGGCGCGCTTCGAGTTGCGTGGCATCCCGGCCATGGTCGCCGGTGCGGCAAAAATTCGCGTCACCTTCCAGGTCGACGCCGATGGCCTGCTCAGCGTCGCCGCACGCGAGCTGGGCTCGGGCGTGGAAGCCAGCATCCAGGTCAAGCCCTCCTATGGCCTGACCGACGGCGAAATCGCCCGCATGCTCAAGGATTCCTTCGAACACGCAGGTTCCGACAAGCAGGCCCGCCAGCTGCGCGAGCACCAGGTGGACGGCGAGCGCCTGCTCGAAGCGGTACAGGGCGCCCTGGACGCCGACGGCGAACGCCTGCTCAGCAGTGACGAGCGCGACGCCATCGAATTCCAGATGCAAGAACTACGTGATTTGCTGGCCGGCACCGATGGCGCAGCCATCGAGCAACAGACCAAGCGTCTGTCGCAGGTGACCGACGCATTTGCCGCCCGTCGCCTTGATTCGACGGTCAAAGCCGCACTGGCCGGGCGCAACCTGAATGAGATCGAGGAGTAACCGATGCCGCTGGTGACATTCCTGCCGCACGAGAAGTTCTGCCCCGAAGGGCTGACCGTGGAAGTCGAGACCGGGACCAACATCCTGGAACTGGCCCACGACCATCACATCGAGATGGAAAGCGCCTGCGGCGGCGTCAAGGCCTGCACCACTTGCCACTGCATCGTGCGCAAGGGCTTCGACTCGCTCGAAGAAGCCGACGAACTGGAAGAGGACATGCTGGACAAGGCCTGGGGCCTGGAGGCTCAATCGCGCCTCGGCTGCCAGGTGGTTGTCGCTGACCAGGACCTGGTCATCGAGATCCCCAAGTATTCGCTCAACCACGCCGCCGAAGCGCCGCACTGAGGTTTACCCCATGAGCCTGAAATGGATTGATGTACTTGAGATCGCCATCCAGCTTGCAGAAAGCAAGCCGGAAGTCGATCCTCGTTATGTGAATTTCGTCGATCTGCACCGCTGGGTGCTGGCCTTGCCAGAATTCAGCGACGATCCGTCACGCGGCGGTGAGAAAGTGCTCGAGGCCATCCAGGCGGCCTGGATCGAAGAAGCCGACTGAACGCGTCCTGCAGGTTAGGCAATCCCCTGGAACCCGCGTATAATTCGCGGGTTTAATTTTTCGCAACACTCATTTTTCTGGAGTTTTCCATGGCTGTTCAACGTACTTTCTCCATCATCAAGCCTGACGCCGTTGCCAAGAACGTCATCGGCGAGATCACCACTCGTTTCGAGAAAGCCGGCCTGCGCGTCGTCGCTTCGAAAATGAAGCAGCTGTCCAAAGCCGAAGCCGAAGGCTTCTACGCCGAACACAAAGAGCGCGGCTTCTTCGGTGACCTGGTTGCCTTCATGACCTCCGGCCCGGTCATCGTTCAGGTTCTGGAAGGCGAAAACGCCGTTCTGGCCAACCGCGAGCTGATGGGCGCCACCAACCCGAAAGAAGCTGCTGCCGGCACCATCCGTGCTGACTTCGCCGTTTCCATCGACGAAAACGCTGTTCACGGTTCCGACTCGGAAGCTTCGGCTGCCCGCGAAATCGCTTACTTCTTCTCCGCTACCGAGCTGTGCGACCGCATTCGCTAAGCGAAGCAGGTCTTGGGTGATTCCATGAGTGACATGACTGGCAAGATCAACCTGTTGGGCCTGACCCTGCAGGAAATGGAAAAATTCTTCGAGTCGATCGGAGAGAAGCGTTTTCGTGCCGGTCAGGTCATGAAATGGATTCACCACTATGGCGTCGACGATTTCGCCGCCATGACCAATGTCGGCAAGGCCTTGCGCGAAAAGCTCGAGGCCGTTGCCGAGATTCGGGGCCCGGAAGTGGTCAGTGAAGACATTTCCGCCGACGGTACCCGCAAGTGGGTGGTCCGCGTTGCCTCCGGCAGCTGCGTCGAGACCGTCTACATCCCCACCGACGATCGCGGCACCCTGTGCGTGTCGTCGCAAGCCGGCTGTGCCCTGGACTGCAGCTTCTGCTCCACCGGCAAGCAAGGCTTCAACAGCAACCTCACCGCCGCCGAAGTGATCGGCCAGGTGTGGCTTGCCAACAAATCCTTCGGGACCGTTCCGGCCAAGATCGACCGCGCCATTACCAACGTGGTCATGATGGGCATGGGCGAACCCCTGCTGAATTTCGACAATGTCATCGCCGCCATGAAGATCATGATGGAAGATCTGGGCTATGGCATTTCCAAGCGTCGCGTCACCCTGTCCACCTCGGGCGTGGTGCCGATGATCGACGAGCTGGCCAAGCACATCGACGTGTCGCTGGCCCTGTCGCTGCACGCACCGAACGACGAACTGCGCAACAAGCTGGTACCGATCAACAAGAAGTACCCGCTGAAGATGCTGCTGGAATCGTGCATGGGCTACATGTCCACCCTGGGTGGCAAGCGCGTGCTGACCATCGAGTACACCCTGCTCAAGGACGTCAACGACCAGCCTGAGCATGCTGCGCAAATGATCGAGCTGCTGCGCGACGTACCCTGCAAGATCAACCTGATCCCGTTCAACCCGTTCCCGCACTCGGGCTACGAGCGGCCGAGCAACAACGCCATTCGCCGCTTCCAGGATCTGTTGCACCACGGTGGCTTCAACGTCACCACCCGCACCACCCGTGGTGATGACATCGACGCTGCTTGTGGTCAGCTGGTCGGCCAGGTCAACGACCGCACCCGCCGCAGCGAGCGCTACATCGCTGTGCGCCAGCTGTCCGCGGACGCCGAGCTGCAAGACAGCCCCGCCAGCCACTGACCGGGACCTTGCCCATGAGCCTGCGCGCCGCGCTGTCGATCCTTGCGCTTTCGCTGCTGGCCGGCTGCGTGTCGGGCGGCGCGGGCGACCCCCTGGCCAGCCGCCAGGGCAGAGCAGAGGCGGGGCGGGCCTATGTGCAGCTTGGGCTGGGTTATTTGCAACAGGGTTTGACCGAGCAGGCCAAGGCGCCGCTGGGCAAGGCCCTGGCCCTGGATGGTGGTGATGCCGATGCGCACGCCGCCCTGGCGCTGGTCTTTCAGGCCGAAGGCGAGCCTGCGCTGGCCGAAACGCACTTCCGCAAGGCGCTGAAGGCACGTGCCGGCGACACGCGAATTCGCAACAATTACGGCAGTTTCCTTTATGCTCAGGGCCGATTTGCCGAGGCCGAGCAGATGTTTCGCCTTGCCAGCGCCGATACCCTGTATCCTGAGCGCTCACGCGTTTACGAGAACCTGGGCCTGACCGCCCTGAAACTCGAGCGCCGCGACCAGGCGCATGCGTATCTGCTGAAAGCTCTGCAACTCAACCAGCGGCAGCCGAAAGCGTTGCTGGAAATGGCTGAGTTGTCCTACGAAAACAGGCATTATGTGCCGGCCCGGGACTACTACGATCGTTTCAGCCAGTTGAGCGACCACGATGCCCGTAGCCTGCTGCTGGGCAGCCGCCTTGCCAGGGTATTCGACGAGCAAGGCACACTGGCCGAGCTGGGCCAGCAATTACAACGACTTTATCCCGGTACGCCGGAATATCAGCAATACCTGTCGGAGCAACGATGAAAGCCGCGCATCCCGAAGTAGCAGTAGCGCCTGGCCAGAACCCCGGTGAGCTTTTGCGTCAGGCCCGTGAGAACCGGGACTGGTCACAAGCCGAGGTGGCCCGCAAGCTCAACCTCACTGTCAGTTCGTTGAACCACGTGGAAACCGGCGCCTTCGACAAGCTGCCGGGGCATACCTTCGCCCGTGGTTATATCCGCGCCTATGCCAAGCTGATGGACCTGGACCAGGCTGCCCTGGTGGACGCCTTCGACCGTTACACCGGCACCCACGCCAAAGGCAGCGACGTGCACTCGCTGGGCCGTATCGAAGAGCCCGTGCGCCTGTCGCACAACATTCTGCGTGGCGTTAGCCTGCTGCTGCTGGTGGCAGTGGTCGGCGGCGGCTTCGTCTGGTGGCAGGACCAGGGCAGCCTGCGTGGCAAGGAGCTGGCCAAGATTGCCCTGGAGCACGTCGAAGTCGAAAGCGCCGACGGCACCACCCAGATTCACCCGCTCGATGAGCCTGAAGACCAGGCTGTTTCCGCTGGCCAGCAGCCTGAGAGTGCGCCGCTGCCGCTTGAGCAGGGCGCAGCCGAGCAGCCTGCCGCCGTACCGGCACCGGCAAGCCCGGCACCTGCCGATACCGCTGCCGTAGTACCGACACCGGCCCAGCAGGCGCCTGTGCCAGCGATCGCCAGCGCACCTGCTGCCGCGCCTGCGCCGGTAGCACCGGTTGCCCCGGCCCCGACGGCTGTTGCACCTGCTACACCTGTAGCGGCCGTGGCCGCTGCCGAGCCTGCCGCCGCCGCAGTGCCGGCTGGCAGTGCCAAGGTCGCCATCCAGTTCGTCGCCGATTGCTGGACCCAGGTCACCGACGGCAACGGCAAGGTGCTGTTCAGCGCCATCAAGCGCAAGGGGGACAACCTCGAGCTGACCGGCAAGCCGCCGTTCTCGGTACGCCTGGGCTTTGCCCGTGGCGCCCAGGTCAGCTACAACGGCCAGGCCGTCGATGTTGCCCCGTTCACCAGTGGCGAGACCGCTCGCCTGAAGTTGGGACAGTAATCATGCACGGCGAATCTCCGATCAAACGTCGCGAATCCCGCAAAATCTGGGTCGGCAATGTACCGGTGGGTGGTGATGCCCCCATCGCGGTGCAGAGCATGACCAACACCGACACCAACGATGTGGCCGCCACCGTGGCGCAAATCCAGCGCCTGGTCGATGCCGGCGTGGACATCGTGCGCGTCTCGGTGCCGGACATGGACGCTGCAGAGGCGTTCGGCCGCATCAAGCAGCAGGTCAGCGTGCCGCTGGTTGCCGACATCCACTTCGACTACAAGATCGCCCTGCGCGTGGCCGAACTGGGCGTCGACTGCCTGCGTATCAACCCGGGCAACATCGGCCGTGAAGACCGTGTACGCGCGGTGGTCGATGCCGCCCGCGACCGGGGCATCCCGATCCGTATCGGCGTCAACGCCGGCTCCCTGGAAAAGGACCTGCAGAAGAAGTATGGCGAACCGACCCCGGCGGCGCTGGTCGAGTCGGCCCTGCGCCATGTCGAGCACCTCGACCGCCTGGACTTCCAGGACTTCAAGGTCAGCGTCAAGGCATCCGATGTGTTCATGGCCGTCGAAGCCTACCGCCTGCTGGCCAAGCAGATCGTGCAGCCGCTGCATCTGGGCATCACCGAAGCCGGTGGCCTGCGTTCGGGGACGGTGAAATCCGCTGTCGGCCTCGGTATGCTGCTGGCCGAAGGCATTGGCGATACCATCCGTATCTCGCTGGCGGCCGACCCGGTCGAAGAAGTGAAAGTCGGCTACGACATCCTCAAGTCGCTGCACCTGCGCTCGCGTGGCATCAACTTCATCGCCTGCCCGAGCTGCTCGCGGCAGAACTTCGATGTGGTCAAGACCATGAACGAGTTGGAAGGGCGTCTGGAAGACCTGCTGGTGCCGCTGGACGTGGCGGTGATCGGTTGCGTGGTCAACGGCCCGGGCGAAGCCAAGGAGGCCCATGTGGGGCTGACCGGCGGCACGCCGAACCTGATCTACATCGACGGCAAGCCGGCGCAGAAGCTGACCAACGACAACCTGGTCGATGAGCTGGAAAAGCTCATCCGCCAGAAAGCGGCCGAAAAGGCCGAAGCCGACGCGGCGCTGATCGTCCGTGGCTGACACACAGAATTCGTAAGGACTTTTCGTGAGCAAATCGCTGCAAGCCATCCGTGGCATGAACGACATCCTGCCAGAACAGTCGCCACTGTGGCGCTACTTCGAAGGCACCGTGGCCGGCCTGCTGGACACCTACGGGTACAGCCAGATCCGCACGCCGATCGTCGAGTTCACCGAGCTGTTCAAGCGCTCCATCGGTGAAGTGACCGACATCGTCGAAAAAGAGATGTACACCTTCGAGGACCGCAACGGCGATTCGCTGACCCTGCGCCCCGAAGGCACTGCCGCCTGTGTGCGTGCCGTGCTCGAGCATGGCATCACCGGCAACGGCCAGGTGCAGAAACTGTGGTACATCGGCCAGATGTTCCGCCACGAGCGCCCGCAGAAGGGCCGCTACCGCCAGTTCCACCAGATTGGCGTGGAAGTGTTCAACCTGGATGGCCCGGACATCGATGCCGAGCTGATCATGCTGACCTGGCGCCTGTGGGGCCTGCTGGGCATCCAGGACGCGGTCAAGCTGGAGCTCAACAGCCTGGGCACCAGCGAAGCCCGTGCACGCTACCGTGATGCGCTGGTCGAGTTCCTCTCGGCGCGCCTGGAGCAACTGGACGAAGACAGCCAGCGCCGCCTGAAGAGCAACCCGCTGCGCATCCTCGACAGCAAGGACCAGAACACCCAGGCGGTGCTGGTCGGTGCGCCGAAGCTGGAAGACTACCTGGACGAAGAGTCGCGCGTGCACTTCGAGGGCCTCAAGGCCCGCCTGGACGCTGCCGGCATCCCGTTCGTGATCAACACCAAGCTGGTGCGTGGCCTGGACTACTACAGCAAGACCGTGTTCGAGTGGGTCACCGACAAGCTCGGCGCCCAGGGCACTGTCTGCGCCGGCGGCCGTTATGACGGCCTGGTCGAACAGATGGGCGGCAAGCCGACCCCGGGCGTCGGTTTCGCCATGGGCATCGAGCGCCTGATCCTGCTGCTGGAAACCCTGGGCAAGGTGCCCGAGTCCATCAGCCGCCAGATCGACGTCTACCTGTGCGCCTTTGGCGAACAGGCGGAGCTGGCCGGCCTGCGCCTGTCCGAAAGCCTGCGTGACCGCTTGCCGGGCCTGCGCCTGGCAGTCAACGCCGGCGGTGGCAGCTTCAAGAGCCAGTTCAAGAAAGCCGACAAGAGCGGCGCGCTGTTCGCCCTGATCCTCGGTGACGACGAACTGGCCAAGCAAGAGATCGGCTTCAAGCCCCTGCGTGGTCAGGGCGAACAACAGAACATTGCCTGGGATGCTCTGGCTGAGCACCTGGAAACCGCGATCGCGCAGGCGTAACGCGGTTCAACAAGCGAATAGGCGAAAAGGAGTATTGGGGTGTCGAGTACCGATGATGAACTGGCAGGGGTCAAGGACTGGTGGAACCGCAACGGCAAGCCGCTGCTGACCGGTGCCCTGCTGGCTGGCGTGGTGGTGTTGGGCTGGAATACCTGGCACAAGTACCAGAACAATCAGTCGCAAGGTGCCTCGCAGCTGTACCAGGCCTTGCTGGAGACCAGCCTGACGCCGACTGGCCAGCCTGACGCGACCAAGGTCGCGGAACTGGCCGGCAAGCTCAAGAGCGAGTTCGGCGGTACCGCCTACGCCCAGTACGGCAGCCTGTTCGTGGCCAAGGTCGCGGTCGAGACCGGCAAGCTCGACGACGCTGCTGCCGAGTTGAAGAGCGTGCTGGACAAGCCGGCCGATGCCACCCTGGGCGAGATTTCGCGTCAGCGCCTGGCTCGTGTGCTGGCCGCCCAGAACAAGGCCGAGGATGCCCTCAAGTTGCTCGACGGCGACGCCGACAAAGCCTTCCTGGCCAGCCGCGAAGAGTTGAAAGGTGACCTGCTGGTGCAACTGGGTCGCGCCGACGACGCGCACAGCGCTTACGAGAAAGCCAAGGCTGCGTTGTCCGATGAGGCGGCGGTCGGTGGCCTGCAATTGAAGCTGGATGACTTGGCCAAAGGGGACGCGTAAGTGATCGGTTGGAAACATGCAGCAGTGCTGACCCTGGCCGTACTGGCCGCAGGTTGCAGCAGCAACAGCAAGAAGGAACTGCCTCCGGCCGAGCTGACCAAGTTCACCGAGGAAGTGGTGCTGAAAAAGCAGTGGAGCCGTTCGATCGGTGACGGCCAGGGCGAGACCTACAACACCCTCGTACCTGCCATCGAGAACGACCGTATCTACGCCTCCGACGTCAACGGCGAAGTCTTTGCCCTCGACCGTATCACCGGCGACGTGGTGTGGAAGAAGGACCTCGAGTTGCCGGTATCCGGCGCTGTCGGTGTGGGCTATGGCCTGGTCATGATCGGCACCCTCAAGGGTGAAGTCATCGCCCTGGACTCCAGCACCGGTGAGGAGCGCTGGCGCTCCCGCGTGACCAGCGAAGTACTGGCCCCACCTGCCAACAACGGTGACGTGGTGGTGGTGCAGACCCAGGACGACCGCCTGATCGGCCTGGATGCCGCTACTGGCGACCGTCGCTGGATCTACGAAAACACCCCGGCCGTGCTGACCCTGCGTGGCACCGGCGCGCCGATCGCCACCAACCGCCTGGCCGTCGCCGGCCTGTCCACCGGCAAGGTGGTGGCGGTGGACATCAACAACGGCGTACCGGTGTGGGAAAGCCGTGTGGCGATTCCGCAGGGCCGTTCCGAGCTGGACCGCGTGGTCGATATCGACGGCGGCCTGCTGCTGTCGGGTGGTACCCTGTACGTCAGCACCTACCAGGGCCGCGTCGCGGGCCTGGACCTGGAAAGCGGCCGCGTGCTGTGGCAGCGTGATGCCTCCAGCTACGTGGGCGTCGCCCAGGGCTACGGTAACGTCTATGTCAGCGAAGCTTCCGGTACTGTCGAAAGCGTCGACGAGCGCTCGTCCAGCGCCCTGTGGACCAACGACACCATGGCTCGCCGCCAGCTGACCGCGCCTGAAGTGTTCTCCAGCTACGTGGCGGTGGGCGACTTCGAGGGTTACCTGCACCTGCTGAGCCAGGTCGATGGCCGCTTCGTCGGCCGTGAGCGTATCGACAGTGATGGCCTGCGTGCCCGCCCACTTGTGGTCGGCGACACCATCTACGTCTTCGGCAACAGCGGCAAGCTCGAGGCACTGACCATCCGCTGAAGCTATGCTTGAAGCCTTGGCGGGCTTCAAGCCGCGGCGTAGGACACGCCGCCCGAACTCCGGCCGCTGCCTTGCAGCGGCCTTTGCATTTTCAAGAATTCAAGAGTGGAGAGCCGAATGGTTCCCGTAATCGCCCTGGTGGGCCGCCCAAACGTCGGCAAATCCACCATGTTCAACCGCCTGACCAAGACCCGCGATGCCATCGTTGGTGACCTGTCGGGCCTGACCCGTGACCGCCAGTACGGTGATGCCAGCTGGCAGGGTCGTTCCTTCATCCTGATCGACACCGGCGGTATCACCGGTGACGAAGTGGGCATGGACGAGAAAATGGCCGAGCAGTCGCTCATGGCCATCGAAGAAGCCGACTATGTGCTGTTCCTGGTCGATGCCCGTGCCGGCATGACCGCTGCCGACCAGATGATCGCCGAGCACCTGCGCAAGCGGAACAAGGAAGCGATCCTGGTTGCCAACAAGATCGACAACATCGATGCCGATGTGGCTCGCGCCGAGTTCTCGCCGCTGGGCATGGGCAACGCGATCCCGGTGGCCGGCTCCCAGGGCCGCGGCATCAACGCGCTGATGGAGGCCGTGCTCGGCCACCTGCCACGCGACCAGGTCGAGGAAGCGCTGGGCGCCGAAGTCGCCGAAGGCGAGGAAGCGGTGCGCATCCCGGGCCCGAGCGAGAAGGATGGCATCAAGATCGCCATCATCGGCCGCCCCAACGTCGGCAAGTCGACCCTGGTCAACCGCATGCTCGGCGAAGAGCGCGTGGTGGTGTACGACCAGCCGGGCACCACCCGCGACAGTATCTACATCCCGTTCGAGCGCGATGACGAGAAGTACACCTTCATCGACACCGCCGGCGTGCGCAAGCGCGGCAAGATCCACGAGGAAGTCGAGAAGTTCTCGGTGGTGAAGACGCTGCAGGCGATCAAGGACGCCAACGTGGTGATTTTCGTCATGGACGCCCGCGAAGGCGTGGTGGATCACGACCTGAACCTGCTGGGCTTCGCCCTGGAAGCTGGCCGCGCCATCGTCATCGCCCTGAACAAGTGGGACGGCATGGAGCCGGGCGAGCGTGATTACGTGAAGACCGAGCTGGAGCGCCGGCTGTTCTTCGTCGATTTCGCCGACATCCACTTCATCTCCGCCCTGCACGGCACTGGCGTGGGCCACCTGTACAAGTCGGTGCAGGCCGCGTTCAAGTCGGCGGTAACCCGTTGGCCGACCAGCCGCCTGACGCAGATCCTCGAAGATGCCGTGAGCGAGCACCAGCCGCCGCTGGTCAACGGCCGCCGCATCAAGCTGCGCTATGCCCACCTCGGTGGTGCCAACCCGCCGCTGATCGTGATCCACGGCAACCAGACCGACAAGATTCCGAAGTCGTACTCGCGTTACCTGGAGAACACCTACCGGCGTGTGCTGAAGCTGGTCGGTACGCCGATCCGCATCGAGTACAAGGGCGGTGAGAACCCGTACGAGGGCAAGAAGAACACCCTCACCGACCGCCAGGTCAACAAGAAGCGCCGCCTGATGTCGCACCACAAGAAGGCCGAGAAGAAGCGCCGCGACAAGCGCTGATTCCGCGTCGTCTTCTTCGCGGGCTTGCCCGCTCCCACAGGTACTGCACAACCCTTGAGCTTTGTGCAGTACCTGTGGGAGCGGGCAAGCCCGCGAAGAGGCCCTTTGATCCAGCGCAAATCCCCCTATTGTTTCAACCTTTTTCCTGACCGCTTGATCCGCTATGCTCGGACTCCACCCCGTGCCGGATACACCCCAGGAAAGAGGGCTCCATGATCCGCAGCAAACTGCCGAATGTCGGCACGACCATCTTCACCACCATGTCCCAGCTCGCCGTGCAGACGGGCGCGCTCAACCTGTCGCAAGGCTTCCCCGACTTCAATGGCCCGCAGGCGCTGCTCGATGCAGTCGGCCGGCATGTGGCCGCCGGGCATAACCAGTATTCGCCGATGACCGGCCTGCCGGCCCTGCGCCAGCAGGTGGCGGCCAAGGTCGCGCGGCTGTATGGCGCGCAGGTGGATGCCGACCAGGAAGTGACCATCACCCCTGGCGCCACCGAGGCGATCTTCTGCGCCATCCAGGCAGTAGTGCATGCCGGTGACGAGGTAATCGTCTTCGACCCTTGCTACGACAGCTACGAGCCGTCCGTGGAACTGGCTGGTGGGCGCTGCGTGCATGTACAGCTGAGCGATGGCGATTTCCGCATCGACTGGCAGAAGTTCAGCGATGCCCTCAGCCCGCGCACGCGCATGGTCATTCTCAATTCGCCGCACAACCCCAGCGGTGCGCTGATTACCCAAGAAGACCTGGACCAACTGGCCCGGCTTATCGCTGACCGCGATATCTATCTGGTCAGCGACGAGGTCTACGAGCACCTGGTCTATGACGGTGTACGCCATGCCAGCGTGTTGGCCCACGAGCAACTGTACCAGCGCGCCTTCGTGGTCAGCTCGTTCGGCAAGACTTATCACGTCACCGGCTGGAAGACCGGCTACGTGGTCGCCCCGCCGGCGCTGAGTGCCGAGCTGCGCAAGGTGCACCAGTACGTCAACTTCTGCGGTGTGACCCCGCTGCAGTGCGCCTTGGCCGATTTCATGGCCGAGCACCCCGAGCATATCGATGAACTGCCGGCCTTCTACCAGGCCAAGCGAGACCTGTTCTGCGGCTTGCTGGAGGGCTCGCGGTTCCGCTTCACCCGCACGGCGGGTACCTATTTCCAGCTGGTGGACTATTCGCAGATCCGCCCGGACCTGAACGATGTCGACATGTCGCTGTGGCTGACCCGTGAGCACGGCGTGGCGACCATCCCGGTGTCGGTGTTCTACCAGCAACCCATCCCCGAGCAACGCCTGGTCCGCCTGTGCTTTGCCAAACGAGAGGAGACGCTGCGTCAGGCAGCGGAAAAACTATGCGCGATCTGAGTACACTGCCGAATCTGAAAGTCGCCCTGGTGCAGACCACTCTGGCCTGGCACGACCGCGAGGCCAACTATGCGCACTTCGAAGTGCTGCTGGAGCAGGTAGGCGAAGTGGACCTGGTGATCCTGCCGGAAATGTTCACTACCGGTTTTTCCATGCAATCGGAAAGCCTGTGCGAGCCGGAAAACGGCCCGACCTACAAATGGCTGAAGGCCCAGGCGAAGAAGTACAACACGGTGATTACCGGCAGCGTGATCATCCAGGCCGCCGATGGCAGCCACCGCAACCGCCTGCTGTGGGCTCGGCCTGATGGCGAGATCCTGCATTACGACAAGCGCCACCTGTTCCGCATGGCCGGTGAGCACAAGCACTACACCCCGGGCGAGCGCCAGGTGCAGTTCGAGCTCAAGGGCTGGCGTATTCGCCCGCTGATCTGCTACGACCTGCGCTTCCCGGTGTGGAGCCGCGATGCCCAGGACACCGACCTGTTGCTGTACACCGCCAACTGGCCGGCTGCGCGCCGCCAGCACTGGAACCGCCTGTTGCCGGCGCGGGGTATCGAGAACCTGTGCTATGTGGCGGCGGTGAACCGGGTGGGCACCGACGGCAAGGGCTTTGCCTACTCCGGCGACAGCCAGGTGCTGGACTTCCAGGGCGAGAGCCTGCTCAGTGCCGGGGAGGCCGACGGGGTGTTCACCGCGGTGTTGAGTGCGGCGGAACTGGCGGCCTACCGGGCCAAGTTCCCGGCCAATCTGGATGCTGACACCTTCGAGCTGCACTAGGCCGGAACTGTATGGCTTGAATTGGCCCGCTGTAGGAGCGGCCTTGTGTCGCGAAAGGGCCGCAGAGCGGCCCCAGGATCCTGGCAGCGATGCATGAATTGCCGGGGCTGCTACGCAGCCCTTTCGCGACACAAGGCCGCTCCTACAGGTACTGCGTTGCTAGCTCAGGCCAGTATCAGTAAACATCCCGCCGATACCGCCCATCCTCGATCAGCTGTTGCACAACCGCTTCCCCGAGGATGCCGTTGAGCGCCGCATCCACCCCGGCAGCCATGCCTTGCAGGCTGCCGCAGACATACACACAGGCACCATCCGCGACCCAGCGCTTGAACTCTTCAGCCTGCTGCAGCAACACATCCTGCACATACACCTTGTCGGCCTGATCCCGCGAAAAAGCGAGGTCCAGGCGTGCCAGGTCGCCGTTGTCCAGCCAGCCTTGCAGCTCGTTGCCGCACAGCAGGTCATGCGCCCGGTTACGCTCGCCGAACAGCAGCCAGTTGCGCTGCTCGCCAGCATTCACCCGCGCGCGGAGCAGGCTGCGCAGGCCGGCCAGGCCGGTGCCGTTGCCAATCAACACCAGCGGTGCCGCCGTTTCCGGCAGGTGGAAGCTGCTATTGCGCCGCAAACGCAGGCTCAGCGTACCGTCAAGCGGCAGGTACTCTGTCAGCCAGCCGGAACCCAGGCCCAGGTTGCCATCGGCATGGCGTTCCTGGCGCACGATCAGCTCCAGCACGCCATCGCTGGCGATCGAGGCAATCGAGTATTCGCGGCTGCCGATCGGCACCAGTGCGTCGACCAGCGCCTGCGGCTGCAAACCGACCAGGTGATCGCGACGGGTCGGCAACTGCCGACCGGACAGGGCCTGGGCGAGGGTTTCGGCCAAGCCATTCACTTGCACCTTGGCGCCGCCGTCCAGCGCCATTCCATCGAGGAAGGCGTCGATCCTCGGCTGGCCGTTGAGCGGCAGGATCTCCACCAGGTCGCCGGCTTCCCAGCTGGCGGGCTGCTCCGGTCGCAGGCCCAGCAGGTACACCGGCTGGCCCTGGCTGCCCGGGTTGAGCAGTTCGCGGCGCACCAGCGACCAGTTGCCGAAACTCGGCGGTTGCCAGGCGGCCACTGGCTGGGCGCCGGTCAGTTGCGCCAGTTCCTGCTGCCACTGCTGCAGCGCGGCTTGGTCGGCGTTGTCCACTTCCACCGGGCTGAATGCGCTGCTGGCCCCGCGTTCGCCCAGCCATGCCTGCAGGCGGCGGGCGAAGCCGCAAAAGTGCGGATACTGGCGGTCACCGAGGGCGAGCAGGGCATAGCTGAGGTGGTCCAGCGCCCAAGGCTGGCCTAGCACCTTGCGCTCGAAGGCGCGGGCGCTGTCGGGGGCTTCGCCGTCGCCGAAGGTGCTGACCACGAACAGCGCACGGCGGGCCTGGCGCAGGTCGCTTTCACCCAGTTCTGCCAGGGCGCGTACCTGCACTGGCAGGCCGGCGGCCTGAAGCTGCCCGGCGCTCTGCCAGGCCAGTTGTTCGGCAAGCCCGCTCTGGCTGGCAAAGCCGATCAGCCAGCTGTCGCCGCTGGCAGTGTTGCTGGTGACGTTGCCACGGGCGGCACGTACCTGGCGCTTCTTGCGACGGCGGTCGAGGTACAGCAGCCAGCCGGTGACGAAGAACAGCGGCATGGTCAGGCTGGCGATGGTGACGATGATGCGCCCCGGCAGGCCGAAGTATTCGCCCACGTGCAGGGCGTAGACGCTCTGGAGCAGCTGGGCCTTGAAGGACTTGTCGGTGTAGCGGTCATGTCTTTTCACCTGGCCGCTGGCCGGGTCCAGTACCAGGGTGTTGAAGGCACGTGGGTGGTCGGCGTTGTCCAGCAGGTAGAACAGGTTGGCCGGCTGGCCGCCTACCGGTGGCAGGCGCAGGTTGTACATGGCCAGGCCCGGGCCGGCAGCGTCCTTGAGGTTGGCCCAGATTGCGTCGTAGTCGACCACCAGCGGCGGGGCGTTCTTGTCGATCTTCTGCGGCCCGTGGCGGCCACGACCTTCGCCGCGCTTTTGCTGCTGGCCGGCGGCCGGCGCGTCGGCCAGCAGCTTGTTCAGGCCCTCGCGGTACCACTCGTAGGACCAGAACAGCCCGGTCAGGGCGAACAGCAGGTAGAACAGCAGGCACCAGGTGCCGGCCACCGCATGCAGGTCCCAGTTGAAGGCGCGGCCTTTCTTGGCCCAGTCGAAGGTCAGCCAGGTGCGCCAGTCCAGCGCCTTGCGCGGCCAGCGCAGGTACAGGCCGGAGAGGCAGAAGAACACCAGCATCAGGGTGCAGGCACCGGTGATCTGCCGGCCGCTGTCTCCCATGGCCAGGAAGCGGTGCAGGTTGAGCATGAGGTTGAAGAAGCCTTGCCCGGCCACTTCTCCCTTGAGTTCGCCGGTATACGGGTCGGCATAGCGCAGCTGGCCACGGCGCTCGCCTGGCGGTGGGGTAAAGAAGACGCGTGCGGCGTTGCCTTCGCGTACATCGACCCACAGCATCGCCACCTTGTCGTGCTGCTGGGCCTCGACCCGCTGGACCAGTTCGGCCGGGGGCAGCACGCCCTCCGGGCGCACCTGGACCTTCAGGACATCGGCATTCAGCGCGCGCAGCAGTTCGTCCTGAAACGAGTACAAAGCCCCGGTGATACCCATCAAGGCCAGCACCAGGCCAGCGGTGATGCCAAAGAACCAGTGCAATTGGAACAGCGTCTTCTTCACCACATGATCACCTTGTGTTTCTGCCGCACACTACGCGGCGTGCATTATGCCTTGATACGCAAAAGCCCCGCTCACGGGAATGAACGGGGCGGGGGCTTCTTTTGGTGGTCTCCTGTACTGGCCTCTTCGCGGGCTTGCCCGCTCCCACAGGAACTGCACAGCACTTGAACCCTGTGGAGTACCTGTGGGAGCGGGCAAGCCCGCGAAGAGGCCGTTACAGGAGCAGCCTATCTGAGCAGATCAACCCCATCCCGGCATCAGAAGTGGACGCTGGTGGTCAACAGAGCCGTCCGCCCCGCCGCCTGGTTGGCGAAGTGGGTAGAGAAGGCCTTGTCGTAGTACACCTCGTTGGTCAGGTTCTGCACGTTCAGCTGCAGGTCGATGTTCTTGGTCAGCTTGTAGGCGGCCATGGCGTCGTAGCGTACATAGCTGTCGACCATGGTGGTGTTGGCCACGCTGCCATACACGTCATCCACGTAGAAGGCACCGCCACCCACGGTCAGCTTCGGTGTAATGGAGTAGGTGGTCCACAAGCTGGCGCTGTTGTTCGGCGTGTTCGGCAACTGGTTGCCGTCGTTGGCCTTGTTCACCGCGCCGCCATCGATCTGGCGAGCTTCCATGTAGGTGTAGCCGGCAAATACCTGCCATTTGTCGGTGATCTTGCCGCTGGCAGACAGTTCGATGCCCTGTACGCGGGTTTCGCCGACGTTCTCGTAGGTAGTGGTGTCAACCTGGACGCGGGCGTTTTCCTTCTCGGTGCGGAACAGCGCAGCGGCCAGGGACAGGCGCTGGTCGAGCAGGTCCCACTTGGTGCCGATTTCGTAGTTGGTGGTTTCCTCCGGCTCCAGATCGCTGCTCAGCAAGTTGCCGGCGCGGTCGGTGGTGTTGCCCAACGGGTTGCCTTCAGTACCTTCGCCCAGCATTGCTCCGGGTGGCGTTGCGGAGGTGGCGTAGGAAACGTAGATACTGCCATTCTCGGCCGGCTTCCATACAAGGCCCAGCTGGCCGGTAACGAACTCGCTTGTATCCTTGCCTTTGGAGACAACGCCCTTGCTGTTCACCACGGTGGCGCCTGTGGCGTCGTAGGTGCGGTACTGGGTGTCGAAGTGGTCGTAGCGCAGGCCCATGTTCAACAGCCACTCGGGCGTCAGTTCGAGTGTGTCAAAAACATAAATTGCGCGGGTGTTGCTCTTGGTATCGGTGCCCGCGTAGTTGCGTGCGATGCTGCCGTTCCACGGATCGTCCGGGTTCGGGTTGCTCAGTGAGGTGCAGTTGTAACCGCTGGTGGCGCCGATCATGCCTGGGGTGCAGTTGGTGTTGGCGGTGCCGCCTGGGACGGTGTCGGTATCGACGGTGTAGCTCGAGCGCTTGCTCTCTTCTCGGCTCAGCTCGATACCGGTCGAGAAACTGTTCTTCATGCCACCCAGGTAGAACTCACCGAACAGGTCGGTCTGGTTGGTGGTGGTGGCAGTGTTGCCCACACGGGTGTTGGCGCGGCGCCAGACGCTGCCGTTGTTGACGTTACCCTTGCTGTCGTCAGGCTGGGTCAGGATGTAGTCCTGCATGCTGTTGCCATGGCGCAAGGTGTTCTTGATGGTCAGCGAGTCGGTCAAGTCGTGCTCGATGGCAAAGGTGGCAATATCCACGCGGCTTTTGCGGAAGTCACGACCGGTCAGGCCATAGAAGTTGTCGCTGTCACCGCCGTCGTACGGCTTGCTCGGGTGCGCCGAGGTGCGTGCAGTGTTGCCACCGGTCGGGATGGTGTACGGGATGCCCGAATCCGGCAGGTCGTCGCTTTCCAGATGGTAGTAGTCGAGGTTCACGCGGGTCGGAGTACCCAGGCCGAAGGCCAGCGATGGGGCGATACCCCAACGGTCGTAGTTGACCTTGTCGCGGCCGGCGACGTTGCTTTCGTGGGTCATCAGGTTCAGGCGCCCGGCAACGGAGTCGCTGAACTGGTAGTTGCCATCAAAGGTATAGCGCTGGGTCTGGTCGCTGCCCCAGGTCCAGGCGCCGTCAAGCGAGTTGCCCAGGTGGGCGCGCTTGCTCACCAGGTTGATGGTGCCGCCGGCGGCACCACGGCCGCCGATGGCCGAGTTCGGGCCCTTGGCCACTTCCACCGATTCGATGGCGAAGATTTCACGGGTTTGCGCGCCAGTGTCACGCACGCCGTCCAGGTAGGTGTCGCCTTGGGCGTCGAAGCCGCGGATGAACGGGCGGTCGCCTTGTGGGTTGCCGCCTTCGCCGGCACCAAAGGTGATGCCCGGCACAGTGCGCAGTGCATCCTGCAGGGTCAGGGCGTTGGTGTCCTTGATCACTTGCTGCGGGATCACGGTTACCGAGCGGGGGGTATCCACCAGCGGCGCGGTGTACTTCTGCGAGGATGCCTGGTCGACCTTGTAATCGGTGCTGGCCTGTTCAGCCTTGCCGTTGACGCTGGTGGCGTCGAGGGTGATAGCACTGCTGGCGACCGGGTCGGCGGCGTAGGCCGACGAAGCGCTGAGGGCTACGCCGATGGCAGACACGATCAGGCGTGGTGAACTCACTGCAGATGGTACGTACTGGCGCATTGCGAAGGACCTTCCCCAAGGTGGTAAGGCCGCGGATCTTAATGTAAGCAATTGTTAGTCACAATTGAGAGTAGTTACCATTCGTGAAGAATTTACAATCTTTACAATTTGCCTTTACGGTTTCATCAAGCTGAAACGTCTTAAGCGGCCATTGGGGCTTGTGAAGCGCAAAAGGGAATCAATATCATTGGCGCCTTACATTTTCCAAACGGTGCTGTCGCCATGCTGCTTCATATCCCCGGCCTGTTCGACGCCGATGAACTGGCCCGTATCCGCGAGGCGCTGGAGCAGGCCGATTGGGCCGACGGCAAGATCACGGCCGGCTACCAGTCGGCCAAGGCCAAGCACAACCTGCAACTGCCGGAAGGCCACCCGCTGGCCAAGGAAATCGGCAGCGCGCTGATCGACCGCCTGTGGCAGGACCCGCGCTTCATGTCTGCAGCCTTGCCGCACAAGGTGTTCCCGCCGCTGATCAACTGCTACCGCGAAGGCGGCAGTTTCGGCTTTCACATCGACAACGCCCTGCGCCAGCCCAAGGGCAGCCCGGAGCGGGTGCGTACCGACCTGTCTTCCACGCTGTTCCTCAGCGATCCGGACAGCTACGACGGCGGCGAGCTGGTGATCCAGGACACCTACGGCGAGCAGCAGGTCAAGCTGGCTGCCGGTGACCTGGTGCTGTACCCCGGCACCAGCCTGCACAAGGTCAACCCGGTGACCCGTGGCCAGCGTTACGCCGCGTTCTTCTGGACCCAGAGCCTGGTGCGCGAGGACAGCCAGCGGGCGTTGCTCTTCGAAATGGACAATGCCATCCAGCAACTGACTGCCGATGTGCCGGACCATCCGTCACTGCTGCAGTTGACCGGCACCTACCACAATCTGCTGCGCCGCTGGGCCGAGGTCTGAGCCGTGTCCTATCAGTTGCGACGTGAGGAAGTGGTGGATGTGGCCGGTTTGCAGGCCATGCTGGAAGAAAGCCCTGGCAAGGCCGCCCAGGCGATCCTGGCGGCGGCAGGGCAGGGCGCGGTCGAGGCACAGTTGTTGCTGGGGCAGATCCTGCTCGACGGGCGCGGCATTCAGGCGGATGCCGCCGTCGCCAGGCGCTGGTTCGGCATCGCCGCGCAGGGTGGCAGTGCCATGGCGCACAACATGCTGGGCCGTTGCCTGGAGCATGGCTGGGGCGGTGAGCCAAGCCAGGCGCAGGCGGCCATTCACTATGCGCGTGCGGCCGATGCTGGGCTGGACTGGGGGCTGTACAACCTGGGCAACTTGCTGGCCACCGGGCGCGGCATACCGGCCAACCAGGCACAGGCGCTGATGTGCTACGAGAAGGCCGCGCACATGGGGCATGCCAAGTCGATGAACCTGTACGGGCGTTACCTGGAACAAGGCATCGCCACGGCGCCCAATCCGACACGGGCGGTGCGCTGGTATAGGCGCTCAGCCGAGGCGGGGGATTTCCGTGGCATGTTCAGCCTGGCGCTGGTGCTTGTCGAGCGGGGGCAGGTGGCGGAAGCCGGGCCTTGGCTGGAACGGGCGCGGGTCGAGGGAAACATGAATTTCCTGCGCAGTGCGCTGGTGACCTTGCAGGGGGCCGGGCCGGTGTTGATGGCCTTTGCGGCGCGGTATGCCGAGGAGATCGAACGGCGCGAAGCTTGAGGTTCCCTCAAGGCCTGTAGGAGCAGCCTTGTGCTGCGAAGTTGCCGGCAAGCAAAAGATGGCCTTTGGCAGTTATGGTCTCTTCGCAGCACAAGGCTGCTCCTACAGGGAGTTGCACAGGCCTGAGGGCGGAAAGCACAAATGAAAACGGGGCCTTTCGGCCCCGTTTCGCATTACAGGTAGTAAGCCTTCAGCGGCGGGAAGCCGTTGAATTCCACTGCGCTGTAGCTGGTGGTGTAGGCGCCGGTCGACAGCCAGTACAGGCGGTCACCGATGGCCAGGTTCAGCGGCAGGCCGTACTTGTAGTGCTCGTACATGATGTCGGCGCTGTCGCAGGTCGGGCCGGCGATGACCACTTCTTCGGTCTCGCCTTTCTTCTCGGTCCAGATCGGGAACTTGATGGACTCGTCCATGGTTTCGATCAGGCCGGAGAACTTGCCCACGTCGGTGTAGATCCAGCGCTCGACGGCGGTACGCGACTTGCGTGCAACCAGTACCACTTCGCTGACCAGGATACCGGCGTTGGCAATCAGCGAACGGCCCGGCTCGAGGATGATTTCCGGCAGGTCGTCACCGAAGTCTTCCTTCAGGAAGCGGATGATCTCTTCGGCGTAGGTTTCCAGGCTGTTGGTCCGGGTGATGTAGTTGGCCGGGAAGCCGCCACCCATGTTGATCAGCTTCAGCTCGATGCCGTCTTCTTCCTTCAGGCGCTCGAAGATCACCTTGACCTTGGCGATGGCGGCGTCCCACACGCTGATGTCGCGCTGTTGCGAGCCGACATGGAAGGAAATGCCGTAAGGCACCAGGCCCAGGTCGCGGGCGAGAATCAGCAGGTCCATGGCCATGTCGGTCTGGCAGCCGAATTTACGCGACAGCGGCCAGTCGGCGGTGGTCGAGCCTTCGGTGAGAATACGCACGTACACCTTCGAACCCGGTGCGGCCTTGGCGATGTTGCGCAGGTCGGCTTCCGAGTCGGTGGCATACAGGCGCACACCCTTCTCGTAGAAGTAGCGGATGTCCTTGGACTTCTTGATGGTGTTGCCGTAGCTGATACGGTCGGCGCTGACGCCGCGGCCCAGCACCTTGTCCAGCTCGTAGATCGAGGCGATGTCGAAGCTCGAACCTTTCTCTTTGAGCAGGTCGATGATTTCCACGGCCGGGTTGGCCTTGACCGCGTAGTACACCTTGGCGAATTCGAAACCAGCGCGCAGGTCGTCGTAGGCCTGGCTGATCATCTGGGTATCGATGAGTACGAACGGGGTTTCCTGCTTGTCGGCAAACGCCTTCATTTTCTGGAAGGTGTCACGCGCGAAATAGTCTTCGACCTGGATCGACATGCTCAGGGACTCCATGGGCAAACTGAAAATTTAAGTGGCTGCAAACTGAACGTCCTCCGTATCCCCACTTTGGTTCGCCTACTCAGTACTTGAGCCGGATGGATCGTTTCCAGCATGGACGTTCGGCGCGCACTTTAGGGCGTGAAGAATGCAGAATCAACAGGCAATCCGGGCGTGATCGGCGCGGATCGACGACCTGCCATTTGAATAACCGACCCATGTGACCGGCTGATGTTCCCCGGAGTGTTTCAAGCGTAAAAAATAGTGGAATGGAACGCGCTGGCTCCTTCGCGGGCACGCCCGCTCCCACAGGCATCTCGCGGTTCCTGTGGGAGCGGGCGTGCCCGCGAAGGGGCCTCAGGTGTTCATATTTATGGCCACATTTCCCTGGCACTGCCGTGCATGAAAAAGACGATAAATTTTTTGTTACCGACTGGCGGAATTGCCGCCATTGATGAGAAACATTACTATTCGCACCCTTGTCTGCCTCCCTGATGACCCCGACCGTGTCCGGACCCAAAGGCTTCCTCGACCACTACCATGAGCTGATCGGCACCTGGACGCGCAAGTTGCGCAGTCGACAGCAGGCCGAGGACCTCACCCACGATGCCTTTGTCCGGGTACTGGAAAACCCGCGCGAGCAGGTCGAGCAGCCACGCGCCTACCTGCACCAGACCGCACGCAATATTGCCGTGGATGGTTTCCGGCGCGAGGACCGCCGCCAGGCCCTGGAGCTGGAAGCCTTCGACGAAGGCGTGGCCGGCAGTGGCGACCCCGAGGCCTACGTGCATGCGCTGGAGCTGGCCGACAGTGTCGAGCGGGCGCTGGCCGAACTGCCGCTCAATTGCCGACAGGTGTTCATCTGGCAGAAGCTCGAAGGGCTGACCCAGGCCGAGATCGCCGAGCGCATGGGGTTGAGCAAGAACATGGTCGAAAAGTATATGATCCGCACGCTCCGGCATCTGCGCGAGCACCTGGATGTGTCGGCATGATGAGTCAGGAGACCTTTTCGATGAAACAGCACGGTACCGATACCGTCCGCGAGCAGGCGGCCGCGTGGTTCGCCCGGGTGCAAGATGCGCCTCGCGATGCCGGGCTGCAGGCGCAGCTGCACGCCTGGCTGGAAGGCGATGCACGGCACCTTGAGGAGTACCAGCAGCTCGCCCGCCTGTGGCAGGCCGCCGACTTCATCCCGCGCCAGCGCCTGGAAGCGCTGTGCCAGCCGGCACCGGTACGCCAGTTGCCACGTCGGCGCTTCGTGCGCCAGGCCTTGGCCGCCAGCGTGGCCGCACTGGCGTTGGGCCTGGGCTGGGGCGGCTGGCACTACCAGCAACTGAATCACCAGGGCAGCTTGCAGACCGCCTTCAACGAACGCCGCCAGGTCGAACTGCCGGATGGTTCGCACCTTGAGCTCAACGGCAGCACGCAAGTGCAGGTCGCTTTCAGCGCCGGCCAGCGGCATGTCCGGCTGATGGCGGGTGAGGTGATGTTCACTGTCGCCCACGACAGTGACAGGCCGTTCGTGGTCGACACCGCCCAGGGCAGCGTGACTGTCACCGGTACTCGTTTCGACGTCCGCATGGACCCGGCCAGCACCCGCGTGGCTGTGGAGCAGGGCTCGGTGCGTGTGCAGGGCAAGGACGCCTCGCTGGCGCAGCTCACGGCGGGCCAGGGCTCGCATATAGATGCACAAGGCCAGGTGGCGGCGCCCTATGCGGTGAATACCGGCGCCCTGACTGCCTGGCGCCAAGGCAGGCTGGTGTTCGACAACGCCACCCTGGCCGAGGTGGTGGCCGAAGCCTCGCGCTACCGTAGCCAGCCGCTGTGGGTCGCCCCCGGCAAAGTCGCCCAGCTGCGGCTGTCCAGCACCTTCAGCACCGACGACACCGATGCGCTGCTGCGTGCCTTGCCGAGCATCCTGCCAGTGGCCATCAAGGCCCATGAAGATGGCTCGCGCGAAATAATCGCGAAATAGATTCAGGTTTTTTTCCGCTCGTTCGTCTTCCCCGCCAGCTGCAACTGCCAAGCATTTCCATTTGCATGCGGTTGGCGTTTATTCCGTATTCCAGGAAGTTTCGACGACGTGAACAACAACAATCCCTTCCCACGCTTCCGCGCCCTGGCACTGGCCCTGGCGGTCAGCGCCGTGGCCGTCAACAGCCAGGCCGCAGACGCCACTATTCAGATTCAGGCCCAATCCTTGGCATCGGCGCTGAACCAACTGGGCCAGCAGACCAACCTGCAGCTGTTCTTCAGCCCCGAACTGGTGGCCGGCAAGCAGGCCCCGGCGGTGTCCGGCCAGCTGGCGCCCGAGCAGGCGCTGCAGCAGTTGTTGCAAGGCAGCGGCCTGACCTACGAGATGTCCCAGGGCACCGTGGTGGTCAAGCCCGCCCAGGCCGATGGCACCCTCACCACCGGCAGCCTGGAGCTGGCGCCCACCGACGTCAAGGTGGTGGGTGACTGGCTGGGCGATGCCCAGCAGAGCGTGGTGCAGAACCACCCCGGCGCGCGCACCGTGGTGCGCCGCGAAGCGATGGTGGAAAAGGGCGCAATGAACGTGCGTGACGTGCTGCGCGGCATCCCCGGCGTTCAGGTGCAGGACTCCAACGGTACCGGCGGCAGCGACCTGTCGCTGAACGTGGGCGTTCGCGGCCTGACTTCGCGCCTATCGCCACGCTCCACGGTGCTGATCGACGGCATTCCGGCGGCCTTCGCTCCCTATGGCCAGCCGCAACTGTCGATGGCGCCGATTTCCTCGGGCAACCTCGACAGCATCGACGTGGTGCGTGGCGCCGGTTCCGTGCGTTATGGCCCGCAGAACGTCGGTGGGGTGATCAACTTCGTTACCCGGGCAATCCCCGAGAAGCCCTCGGCCGAGCTGTCCACCACCCTGGAAACCTCCCAGCATGGCGGCTGGAAGCACACCGAGTCCGCCTTCGTCGGCGGCACCGCGGACAACGGCATGGGCGTGGCGCTGCTGTACACCGGGGTGAATGGCAACGGCTACCGTGAAAGCAACAATGGCAACGACATCGACGACGTCATCCTCAAGACCCACTGGGCACCGACCGACGTTGACGAGTTCTGGCTCAACTTCCACTACTACGACGGCCGTGCCGACATGCCTGGCGGCCTGACCCAGGCGCAGTACGACAGCAACCCGTACCAGTCGCTGCGCGACTACGACTACTTCGCCGGCCGGCGCAAGGACGTGTCGTTCAAGTGGCAGCGCCAGCTCGACGACGCCACCCAGTTCGAAGTGCTGACCTACTACACCGACAGCTTCCGCGGCAGTTCCATTGCCTCGCGCGACATGAAGACCCTGTCGTCGTACCCGCGCAACTACCACACCTTTGCCATCGAACCACGGCTGTCGCGGATCTTCTTCGCCGGCCCGACCACCCAGGAAGTCAGCGTGGGCTACCGCTACCTGAAGGAAGCGATGCGTGAGCAGTCGACCCGCCTGGCGCTGATCGACAACGTGCCGACGCCCGCCCCGGGCTCCGATGGCCATGTGTTCCAGGACCGCAGCGGTGGTACCGAGGCCAGTGCCTACTACATCGACGACAAGATCGACGTGGGTAACTGGACCATCACCCCAGGTATCCGCTTCGAGCATATCAACACCGACTGGCGCGACCGCCCGGTGCTCGGTGCCAACGGCCAGCCGGTGCCAGAGAAGAAACGCAGCATCACCAGCAACGAGCCACTGCCGGCGCTGAGCGTGATGTACCACATCTCCGATGCGTGGAAGTTGTTCGCCAACTACGAGACCTCGTTCGGCAGCCTGCAGTACTTCCAGCTGGGCCAGGGTGGTACTGGCAACAGCACGGCCAATGGCCTGGAGCCGGAAAAGGCCAAGACCTACGAAATCGGTACCCGCTATGACAATGGCGGCTTTGCCGGTGAGCTGACGGCGTTCTACATCGACTTCGATGACGAACTGCAGTACATCAGCAACGATGTGGGCTGGACCAACCTCGGCGCCACCAAGCACCAGGGGATCGAGGCCTCGGTGCGCTATGACCTGGACGGGCTGGACCCGCGCCTGGAAGGGCTGTCGGTGAGCGGCGGCTACACCTATACCCGCGCTACTTATGAAGGGGACATCCCTGGCTTCGAGGGCCGTGACCTGCCGTTCTATTCACGCCAGGTGGCCACTGCCGGCGTGCGTTACGCGGTCAATCACTGGACCTGGAACCTGGATGCCTACGCCCAATCCAAGCAGCGCGCGCCGGGTACCGGGATCAATGCCGATGGCAGCTTCAACGGCGACTACATCACCGAGCCGAGTGCGGACGGGCAGTTTGGCGATATCCCGGGTTATGTGACCTGGCATGCCCGTGGCGGGTATGAGTTCGGGCCCCAGATGTCCAACCTGAAGCTGGCGGCGGGGGTGAAGAACCTGTTCGACAAGCAGTACTTCACCCGCTCCAGCGACAACAATGCCGGCATCTATGTGGGTGAGCCGCGGACCTTTTACGTGCAGGCCAGTGTAGGGTTCTGAGCCGAAATCGTCGGGGCCGCTATGCGGCCCATCGCCGGCAAGCGCGGCTCCCACAGGTACAGCGCCCACCTGTAGTCTTGTAGAGGACCTGTGGGAGCCGCGCTTGCCGGCGATGGGGCGCAAAGCGGCCCCAGGGATCAAGAAACCACCACCTCAGCCGGCGAAACGATGCTGGTCTTCGCCCCCCGCGAGCGCCCCGAACTCAGGTACGCCGCAATCGACTCCTGCGTCACCTCGCCCAAGAACACCTGCTCGGCATCCAGCACCGGCAGCCACGCCCGGTTGAACTCGTACATCCGCGACAGCAGGATGCGCAAATGCTCATCATGCGACGCCGTGGCATTGAACGGCCGCAGGAAGTCGCCACAAGTCCCTTGCTGGCGATGCATGTCACGCCGGCGCACGTAGCCCAGTGCCTTGTTCTGCGCATCGGTCACCACCACGTAACGGCGGTCGTGCTCGTCCAGCAGCTCGAGTGCATCGCTCACCGGCGTCTGCGGGCTCACCGATGGCGCGTTGTCTGCCGCATCCTCCGCACGTACCAGCAGCAGGCGCTTGAGGGTGCTGTCCTGGCCGACGAAGTTGCTGACGAACTCATCCGCCGGGTGCGCCAGCAGGGTGTCCGGGTGGTCCAGCTGCAACAGCTTGCCGGCGCGGAAGATGGCGATCTTGTCGCCCAGCTTGATCGCTTCGTCGATGTCGTGGCTGACCATGATCACGGTCTTGTTCAACGCCCGCTGCATCTCGAAGAACTCGTTCTGGATCATCTCGCGGTTGATCGGGTCGACCGCGCCGAACGGCTCGTCCATCAGCAGCACTGGCGCTTCCGCCGCCAAGGCGCGGATCACGCCGATACGTTGCTGCTGCCCGCCGGACAGCTCGCGCGGGTAGCGCTGCAGGTACTGCTTGGGCTCCAGCTTGATCATGTGCATCAGCTCGCGGGCGCGTTCATGGCACTTCTGTTTGTCCCAGCCGAGCAGGCGCGGCACCACGGTGATGTTTTCTTCGATGGTCATGTTGGGGAACAGGCCGATCTGCTGGATGACATAGCCGATGTGCCGGCGCAGGGTGACCTCGTCCAGCCCGGTGGTGTCTTCGCCATTGATGAACACCTGGCCGGAAGTGGGCGTGATCAGGCGGTTGATCATTTTCAGGGTAGTGCTCTTGCCGCAGCCCGAGGGGCCGAGGAACACGCAGATTTCCCCTTCGTTGACGGTGAGGCTTACCGAGTCGACGGCTTTGACGTCTTTGCCGTTGACGTTGAAGGTTTTGCTGAGGTTCTTCAGTTCGATCATGAGCGCAGTCCTTCTGGAGTCAGGGCACGTTGCAGGGTTTGCAGGAGCAGGTCGGCGATGATCGCCAGCAGGCTGACCAGCACGGCGCCGACCAGCAGCATCGACATGTCGCTGCGGCTGATGGAGGTGAGGATGAGTACGCCAAGGCCGCCGGCGCCGATGGTGGCGGCGATGGTCATCACGCCGATGTTCATCACCACGGCGGTGCGCACACCGGCGAGGATCACCGGCACTGCGATGGGCAGTTCGACCATGCGCAGGCGCTGGCCGAAGGTCATGCCGATGCCACGCGCGGCTTCACGGATGCCGGGTTCGACGTTGGTCAAAGCCAGGTAGGTGTTGCGCATGATCGGCAGCAGTGAGTAGAGGAACACCGCAGTGATCGCCGGCAGCGGCCCCAGGCCCTGGCCGAACCTGGAGTAGAACGGCAGCAGCAGGCCGAACAGGGCGATCGAGGGAATGGTCAGCAACACCGTGGCACTGGCCTGCAATGGGCCGGCGACGGCCGGGAAGCGGGTCATGAGGATGCCCAGCGGTACGCCGACGATGATCGCCAGGCCCACGGCGACGCCGACCAGCATGATGTGTTGCCAGGTCAGCTGC
Organism: Pseudomonas sp. PVC-5-1; assembly: GCF_057444345.1. Taxonomy (NCBI): domain Bacteria; kingdom Pseudomonadati; phylum Pseudomonadota; class Gammaproteobacteria; order Pseudomonadales; family Pseudomonadaceae; genus Pseudomonas; species Pseudomonas sp. PVC-5-1. The sequence continues at coordinate 964,591 of NZ_CM172024.1, forward strand.
AGTACCTGGGCCCAGTCGAGGTGGGCGAACGTGTCGAGCAGGCTCATGGTTGTACCTCGCCAGGCATTGGGTGGTCACGCAGGAAGGCGGCAGCCACCTTGGTCGGGTTCTGGTGTTCGACGTCGACCTTGGCATTGAGCTGGCGCATGGTTTCGTCATCCAGTTGCTCGGCCAGAGGCTTGAGCAGGCCGGCCAGTTGCGGGTTGGCGTCGAGCACCTGTTTGCGCACCACCGGGGCGGCGGTGTAGTCGGGGAAGTAGTGCTTGTCGTCTTCCAGCAGCTTGAGGTTGAACGCGTTCAGGCGACCATCGGTGGTGTACACAAGGCCGGCGAACACCTGGTTGTTGTGCATGGCGGTGTAGACCAGGCCGGCATCCATCTGGCGGATGTTGGCGCGGCCCACTTGCAGGTCGTACATCGCTTTCAGGCCTACCAGGCCGTCCGGGCGGTTGGCGAACTCGGTGTCCAGCGCCACCAGGTGGTTGCGGTGGCGTTCGTCACGCAGTACCTGGTTGAGGTCGCTGATCGAGTTGATCTGCGGATAAGCCTCGGCGACCTGCCTGGGCAGGCCCAGCGCATAGGTGTTGCTGAACTTCGACGGGGTCAGCCAGATCAGGTCCTTCTTCGCGTCCAGTGCCTTGACCTTGGCGTAGGTGGCCTCGGCACTGGGCATGCGCTCGTCGATATGGTTGTACGACACCAGTGACACGCCGGTGTATTCCCACATCAGGTCGAGCTGGCCGGTTTCCTGGGCCTGGCGTGCGATGTTGCTGCCAAGGCCGCTGGTGACGCGCACATCAAAACCGTTGGCGCGCAGGTATTGCGCGGTGATTTCGGCGAGTACGGTCTGTTCGGTGAACACCCGCGCGCCGATACGGACAAGTGGTTTTTCCGCTGCCTGGGCAAATCCTGCGAACAGCAGGGTCGCGCCCAACAACAAGGCGATTCTCTTGTTCATATGTTCCCTCTCGTTATCCAGCCAGGCCACGTTCCAGCCAGCGCTTGCTGGAGAAACTCACCGCTGCGTCCAGCGCCAGCGCCAGCAGTGCGGTGCAGGCAGCCCCCAGCAGCAGTTGTGGCTGGTTGTTCAGGGCGATGCCGGGGAAGATCAGGCTGCCCAGGCTGTTGGCGCCAATCAGGAACGCCAGCGGTGCGGTGCCAACGTTCAGCGCCAGGGCCACACGCACGCCACCAACGATGATCGGCACGGCGTTGGGCAGCTCCACCTGCCAGAGTTGCTGGCGCGGAGTCATGCCGATGCCGGTGGCGGCTTCCTTGAGCGAGGCGGGGACGTTTTTCAGGCCCTCGTAGGTGTTGCGCACGATGGGCAGGAGGGAGGCGAGGAACAGCGCGAAGATCGCGGGCCCGGCGCCGATGCCCAGGATACTCAGGGCGATGGCCAGAACGGCCAGGGGAGGGATGGTGTTACCAACGTTGAAGAACTGCATGAAGCGTTCGGCTTTGTCGACCCGGTGCGGTCGACTTAACGCAATGCCGGCGGGGATGCCCACGGCCAGCGCCGCCGCCATCGAAGCCAGCACCAGTACCAGGTGCGCTTGCAGGTAGAACCCAAGATCGTCGCGATAACGCGCGATCGTGTCGATGCCGATCCAGTGGACCAGCAGGGCCAGGATGACGAGCACGGAGGCCCATCCCAACAGCCCTTTTCCGTAGCGTTTTGCCACAGGCGGACTCCTTGTGTAGTCGGCGAGCACACTTCTTGGTTGCCGACCAGTCCTGGCGGCGGGTGGTGTGTTCGCGAGTAGCAGCGTGACGCACGCCGAAGGCTGCGATCAGGCTATGAGCCGAACCCCGTCGGGCCCGAAAATGCTGATGAAAACAACTCCCCAACCGAAGCGGGTTGCAGGGGAGTGGACGTCTCCGTGGGCGTAAAGGTTCCCATCTGAGGTGGCATTTGGCCAGCGTTAATCACTGGCTGGTTGGAAAATTGACGAGAGAAAGCAACGGGTTGGTGCGCTGTAGGCGTTGAAATAACTGCCCTTTGGCCATTTGTCGTGATAAAGCGGCTGGTTGTTGAATTTGTAATGGCAGTGCCGGCCTCTTCGCGGGCACGCCCGCTCCCACAGGGATCTCCACTGCTGTGCAGGCCTGTGCAGTACCGGTGGGAGCGGGCGTGCCCGCGAAAGGGCCGGAACAGGCACCGCCGGTTCAGCAAATTTTGGTCCCGGCCCAACTTCAGGTATGATATCGCCCCTTTTTAATCCCCCAGTCAGGCGATTTCCCATGACCAACCAGGCCGCCGAAGTCGCGAAGCGCCGCACTTTCGCAATCATTTCCCACCCCGACGCCGGTAAGACCACCATCACCGAGAAGCTGCTGCTGATGGGCAAGGCCATTGCCGTCGCCGGTACCGTGAAGTCGCGCAAGTCCGACCGCCACGCTACCTCCGACTGGATGGAAATGGAGAAGCAGCGCGGCATCTCCATCACCACCTCGGTGATGCAGTTCCCGTACCGCGAGCACATGATCAACCTGCTCGACACCCCCGGCCACGAAGACTTCTCGGAAGACACCTACCGCACCCTGACCGCGGTGGACTCGGCGCTGATGGTGCTCGACGGCGGTAAAGGTGTAGAGCCACGTACCATCGCCCTGATGGACGTGTGCCGCCTGCGCGACACGCCGATCGTCAGCTTCATCAACAAACTCGACCGCGACATCCGCGACCCGATCGAACTGCTCGACGAGATCGAAGCCGTGCTGAAGATCAAGGCCGCACCGATCACCTGGCCGATCGGTTGCTACCGCGACTTCAAGGGCGTGTATCACCTGACCGGCGACTACATCGTGGTGTACACCCCGGGCCACGGCCACGAGCGCACCGAAGCCAAGATCATCCAGAAGCTGGACTCGGACGAAGCCCGGGCCCACCTGGGCGACCAGTACGATTCGTTCGTCGAACAGCTGGAGCTGGTGCAGGGCGCCTGCCACGAGTTCAACCAGGAAGAGTTCATCAACGGCCAGCTGACCCCGGTGTTCTTCGGTACCGCGCTGGGCAACTTCGGTGTGGACCATGTGCTTGACGCCGTCGTCGACTGGGCGCCGCGCCCGCTGGGCCGTGTGGCTCACGAGCGCACCGTGGAGCCTGTGGAAGAGAAGTTCACCGGTTTCGTGTTCAAGATCCAGGCAAACATGGACCCGAAACACCGCGACCGCATCGCCTTCATGCGCATCTGCTCGGGCAAGTACGAGAAGGGCATGAAGATGCGCCACGTGCGCATCAACAAGGACCTGCGCATCGGCGACGCGCTGACCTTCTTCTCCTCCGAGCGTGAGCAGCTGGAAGAGGCCTATGCCGGCGATATCATTGGCCTGCACAACCACGGCACCATCCAGATCGGCGACACCTTCACCGAAGGCGAGGCGCTGGGCTTCACCGGTATTCCGCACTTCGCCCCGGAGCTGTTCCGCCGCGTGCGCCTGAAGGACCCGCTGAAATCCAAGCAGCTGCGTCAGGGCCTGCAACAGCTGGCCGAAGAAGGTGCGACCCAGGTGTTCTTCCCTGAGCGCAGCAACGACATCATCCTCGGTGCAGTCGGTGTGCTGCAGTTCGACGTGGTCGCCAGCCGCCTGAAGGAAGAGTACAAGGTCGAGTGCGCCTACGAGCCGATCACCGTGTGGTCGGCCCGCTGGATCGGCTGTGACGACAAGAAGAAGCTCGAGGAATTCCAGAACAAGGCCATGGAGAACCTGGCCATCGACGGTGGCGGGCACCTGACCTACCTGGCGCCGACCCGCGTCAACCTGTCGCTGATGGAAGAGCGTTGGCCGGACATCAAGTTCCGCGCTACCCGCGAGCACCACTAAGTATTGAAATGGGGCTGCGTTGCAGCCCTTCGCGGGCACGCCCGCTCCCACAGGGAATCACTACACCTGAAGGTTACGCGATACCTGTGGGAGCGGGCGTGCCCGCGAAGGGCCGCAAAGCGGCCCCATTCAGTTCCCTGCCTTGATACTGGTCCAGATCCGCGTGCGAATACGGTCGATCTTGGCCGGCATCGCCTCCAGCGCATACAGCTTGCCCATTACTTCCTCGCTCGGGTAAATCATCGTATTACCCTTCATCGCCGGATCCACCAGCCCGTCCGCCTTGAGGTTGCCGTTGGCGTACTGCACATGGTTGCTGATGTTGGCCATCACCTCCGGCTGCAGCAGGTAGTTCATGTAGGCATACCCGGCCTTCTCATCCGGTGCATCGGCCGGCATGGCAACCATGTCGAACCACATCGGCGCGCCTTCCCTGGGTATCGAGTAGCCCACCTTCACCCCGTTCTTCGCCTCCTCGGCACGATTCTTCGCCTGCAGCACATCCCCCGAGAAACCCACCACCACGCAGATATCGCCGTTAGCCAGATCGCCGGTGTACTTCGAGGAGTGGAAGTAGCTGATGTATGGCCGCACCTGCATCAGCAGCGCCTTGGCCTTGTCGTAGTCCGCCGGGTTCTGGCTGTGGTGCGGCAGGCCCAGGTAGTGCAGGGCGATCGGTAACAGCTCGGGGCCGTTGTCCAGCACGGCGACGCCGCAGCTTTTCAGCTTGCTCATGTACTCAGGCTTGAAGATCAGGTCCCACGAGTTTATTGGCGCGCTGTCGCCGAGCACCGCCTTGACCTTGTCGACGTTGTAGCCGATGCCGGTGCTGCCCCACAGATACGGGAAGCCGTATTGGTTACCCGGGTCATTGACCTCCAGTGCCTTGAGCAACACCGGGTTGAGGTTGTGCCAGTTGGGCAGCTGCGACTTGTCCAGCTGCTTCAGGGCTTTGCCCTGGATTTGACGGGCCATGAAGTGGTTGGACGGGAACACCACGTCGTAGCCGGAGTTGCCGGTCATCAGCTTGCCGTCGAGGGTTTCGTTGCTGTCGTAAACGTCGTAGGTGGGCACGATACCGCTGGCTTGCTGGAAGTTCTTCAGTGTGTCGGGGGCAACGTAGCTGGACCAGTTGTAGATCTTCACCGTTTCGGCGGCGCCGGCCACGCTGGCGGCCAGCATCAGGGGGGCGAGAAGGAGCGTGCGCATGTCGGGGTTACCTTGCTTTGTGTGTTGTTATCGAAGGCAGGCGATCAGCGGATCAGAAGACAAGAACGTAGGTCTTGCGCACGGTCTCCTGGATGTCCCAGGTGCCCGTGCTGTTGGCCGGTAGCATCAGTGCGTCTCCGGCTTCTATGAGCAGGGGCTCGCCACCGTCGGGAGTGAAGGTGCAGCGGCCCTTGATGAAATGGCAGAACTCCTGCTGCACGATCTGCCGCCGCCAGCGCCCGGGGGTGCACTCCCAGATGCCGGTTTCGACGCCGTCGCTGCGTTCCACGCAGGTGACCAAAGTCACTGCAACGGGGTCGCCAAGCGGCACCGCGACCGGGTTGGAGCTGTCGAGCACGGCGCTGTCGGTGTTCTTGAAATGGGTGATGCTCATGACCGGTAAATCCTGTGTCAGTGAGGGGGAAAAATCAGCGCATGAAGCCTTCCATGAAGTCCGCAAGATTGCTGGCAAGGCGCCGCCTCCAGGGCGCACTGGCGGGGTTGGCGAGGGTCCGGTCCTCGTGGACGAAGCTCTGGATGATCGCGTTGTAGCCCAGCCATCGGCAGGGCTCGGGTGGCCAGCTGGCCAGGCTTGAAAGCGGGCGGTTGTCGAGCACCCAGGGTTGCGCGGTCAGTTCGTTGTGCTGGTTGAGGATCAGCGCAGCCAGGGTGCGCCCGCCCAGGTTGGTGGCGCCGACGCCTTCGCCGCCGTAGCCGCCCGCCAGGGCGATGCCGCGTTGACGGTCGCAGAGCATGTGCGGGCGGAAGCGCCGCGCCATGCCCAGGTTGCCGCCCCAGGAATGGGTGATGCGTGCGTGCTTCAACTGTGGGAACAACTCGCTGAACAGGTAGCGGCGCAGCTCGATTTCCTGTTCGTCGAGGTTGAAGTTTTCGCGCAGGCGGCCACCGAAGCGGTAGCCGCCACGGGCGCCGAATACCAGGCGGTCGTCGGCGGTGCGCTGGCCGTAGGTGACCTGGCGGCTGCTTTCGCTGAACGCCTGGCCCTGGTTCAGGCCGATCTGTTGCCAGGTGGCCTCCGGCAGTGGTTCGGTGGCCACCAACAGGCTCTGTACCGGCAGCTGATGTTTACCCAGTGGCGGCAGGCTGACGGCATAGCCCTCCACGGCGGGTACCGTCCATTGGCAACGGATGCGCGCCAACGGGGTGCGCACCTCACCTGGCTGCCAGTCGATGGCTGGGGTGTTTTCGTAGATGGGTACGCCCAGCGCTTCTACCGCCCGGGCCAGGCCACGCGCCAGCTTGGCGGGTTGGATGGTTGCGGTGTGCGGGCTGTAGATGGCGCCATAGGCGTTGCTGACCCGCAATTGAGCGTCGAGCTGTTCGGGGCGCAGCCAGCGGTAGTCGTCCTCGGTCATGCCTTGGCGATAAAGGTCGTCTAGGTAGGCGCGCAGGCTGCGCTCCTGTTCCGGGTAGCGCGCGGCGCAGTACAGCACGCCGCCTTTGCGGTAGTCGCAGTCGATGCCTTCATGTTGCAGCACGCGGTGTACTTCATCGGGAATGCCATGCAGCAGGTCGATGCTGGCGCGGCGCTGTTGCGGCGACAGGGTGGCCAGCAGGCGGTCTTCGCCGAGCAGGTTGCCCATCAGCCAGCCGCCGTTGCGCCCCGAAGCGCCGAAGCCAGCGATGTTGGCGTCGATTACCGCGATGTTCAACTGTGGCGCCTGGCGCTTGAGGTAGTAGGCGGTCCACAGGCCGGTGTAGCCAGCGCCGATGATGCATACATCCGCGTCCAGGTCCTCGCGCAGGGCCGGGCGGGCGCACAACGGCTCGTCGAGCTGGTCCATCCACAGGCTGAGCGTGCGCAGGGGTTGCATCGGGTTCGGCTCCACATCCGTCAAGGTCTGTGGGCGATCCTAGTGGTGTCGGCGGGCGGCTGTCCTACGTGCGTGCACGCAGGGAAATTTGCTTCAGGTACGCCTTGGGCGTAAGCCCGGTGTGTTCGCGAAAACACTTGTAGAACGCCGACAACGAGTTGAAACCGGCATTGAACGCCAGCTCGTCGATCGTGGCTTCGATGCTGTCGTTATCAAGGCTGGCCATCAGGTGCTGCAAGCGGGCCTGGTTGACGTAGCGGTAGAAGCTTTGCCCGAGCACCTGGTTGAGCAGGTAGGAGATCTGGTTGCGGCTGTAGCCGCTGGCGTCGGCCACCTGCTGCAGGTCCAGCTCCGGGTCCAGGTAGGGGCGCTGGCGCTGGAAGTAGTGTTCCAGGTCCTGGGCCATGGTCGACAACTGCCTCGGCGACAGGCCCAGGCGGCTGGTGGCCGGGCGTGAACCACTGCTGGCGTGGCCGCTGCCATTGCGGCGGACCAGCGTGGCATATTCGTTGACCTGCCAGATCAGGCCGTCCTTGACGGTAATCGCCTCGCTGGACTGGAACGCCACCAGGCCGTCGCCGCCCTGGACCGTGACCTGGTACTGGATGAACGCGGTACAGCCGTCGACGCGGATGCGGTCGCTGTGCACGATATCTTCGCCGGCTTCATGGGGCAGGCAGGCGCGTACGTAGTCACGCAGTTCCTGGTAGCCGAGCACGCGGTTCTGGAAGAAGTCGTGGTACTGGATGTCGGGGTGGTAGAGCGCTATGACGCCGTCGAGATCGCGGTGCTTCCAGCACAGGTGGTAGCGCAGCACGGTGTCGGCGGTGAGCGGGGTCTGCTTGGGGCCGTCGGGGAGGGTGGTGGCGGTCATGAGCCTGATAGTGCATTGCAGAACACCCAGCTGCAAGGGTGCGGATCCGGCATATTGCACGGTTTTTTCAAGCGGCTTGGGCAGTAAGCCGTTGATTCGGTTGAGAGTGATTTTTTGACAGGGATGGCATGGCGAGTGCACCGGTCTGTTCAACATCGAACAAGGAGAAAGGCCATGCGCTCGATACTGCTTTGGATGATTGGGGTGCCGATTCCGGTGATTATCCTGATCTGGTTCTTCATGCATTGAGATTTTTGGGGCCGCTTTGCGGCCCATCGCGACACAAGGCCGCTCCTACAGGAGATCGCGGTCCCTTGTAGGAGCGGTCTTGTGTCGCGATGGGCTGCAAAGCAGCCCCGGCTATCTAAAGGCTAAAGAAACTGCTCGGCATAGTGACAAGCCACCTGCCGCGTACTCACCTGCCGCAACGCCGGCACCTCCTTGGCACACCGCTCCGTCGCATGCGGGCACCGTTTGTGAAACGCGCACCCATCCGGGGACCAGTCAGTTGAGGCGGTCATTGACTGTGTTTGACTTGGTGGGGCGGACTCCAGCAAGCCCTCGCATACTCAGGAAAAATCGAACTGAGTCTGGAATATCGATCCACGTCCCCGTTCTGTAAAGGGGGGCGGTGGACGCTACGGAGCTTCCTGATAGCGTGGGAATAACACTCGAGTCTCTTTGATGCGATAACCCGGTGATACTGAACGACTGTTGTCGAAGCAGGGAGACTGGTCAGCATCCAGGCAACCTAGATTCTGCAGCAACTCGGTCATGCTATCTGGCATGACCGGCCACAACGCAAGCGCCCCACGACGCAGAGCCTCAAGACAATCATGCAGAATATAACCTACTTGAGCGAGATTTTCAGGCTGTTTAATCAGCTTGTATGGTTCGGTAAAATTCACGTGCTGATCGATTGTCCGGAAGATAGTAAGTGCCAAGGCAATCATTTTGTCGTATTGGAATGCCTGTGCCTTTTCCCGAGATGCTTGGCTGAGATCGGTAATTTTGTTGTGAAACTCACTGGCAATAGTAGGCTTTGCAGGTATTACACCATCAAAGTAGCGATTAACCATTCCTGTTATTCGATTGAGGCAATTGCCCACAGTATTGGCCAGGTTTGCGTTGTAGCTTTCTATGAACCGCAGATGCGAAAAGTCCGAGTCGCTAGCGCCCACCGGTCCCGTGCTGGCGAGAAAGAAACGAAGGCTGTCCACCCCGAACTCGCTACAGTAACGGTGCAGAGCTTCGATGCCGACGAAGTTACCCATGCTTTTCGACATCTTCTCGCCTTCGTGTATCCAGAATCCGTGAGCAAGGATGTTACGTGGTAGATCCAGCCACTCGTTCCCTTTCACTTTTTTTAGGGCCAACAACATGGCTGGCCAGATTACGGCATGGAACCAAAGAATATCTTTGCCGACCACCTGAAGTGTCGCTGGCCATAGGTGGCGAAGCTCGTCGGTGTCGATTGCAGTAAGATAATTGAACAAAGCGTCGACCCAGACGTAAACTACATGTGAGCTATCGCCAGGAATATTGATTCCCCAAGCTTCGGAGCTATATCTTGAAATTGGAATGTCGCTCAACCCATCTTGAACCCTTGCAACGATTTCTGCAGTCCGGCTAGCGGGATGGATATTCAGTTCACCGGTATTGAGTAACGCCAGTAACTGCTCCTGATAGCGACTAAGGCGGAAGAAGTAATTTTTTTCAGCGCGCTGAAGCAAAGACTTTTTGTTAATGGGTGATTTATACTCATATTGCTTGGCCTTGGCATCGGACACGTATTCTTCTTGGCCCGCATCATACCAGCCAACATATTCGCCTAGATAAACATCGCCGGTAGCCATCAGCTGCTCTATGCGTCTGTGAACATTTACCTTGTGTCGTGGTTCGCTAGTCCTGATGAAATCATCGAAGCCGATGTTGAACGCTTTGAATGCCTGGCGGAATGCATCGGCATTATTTCGTGCCCAAGTCTTTACTGGAATTTCTCGGGATTGTGCTGCGTCGATTACCTTCGTCGAGTGTTCGTCCGTACCGGTCAACAGGAATTTTTCCTGGTTTTCGAGTTGCGCCGTGCGTGCTCCGATATCGGCGAGTAGCGTGGAGAATATGTGGCCAATGTGTGGCGCGTCATTGACGTAGTAGATGGGGGTTGTGAAATAGCTCGCTGACTTCATTGGCTGCGTCCAAATCAGGGGGAATAGAGCAAGGTAGCGGGTTAGGGGTGGTGGAGTAAATAAACATGGTGTTTAAAATTAAGCGTAGGATCTTTCCTACATATAAGCAGCGAGATTTTGGTGGTTGCGCTTGTGATTTTTTTCATGCTAGCGTTTATCTTCTCTGAGGTGGCGATCGCTCTGTGACGTTTGGGGTGTTTGTCGGTCGGTGAACTAACTATTGGCTATTTTAGTTATGTATAACTGTGTGTTGTCCAAGGATTGGTTAACAGCGTGCTATCTATTCCCAAATTTTCGAACAATGGGATGGAGCTACGATGAAACTCAAAGGAAAGAAAATCCTCGTAACCGGGGGATCTAATGGGATTGGCCGTGCGTTGGTCCAAGGTTTCTTGGAGGAAGGCGCCAGCGTCTTTTTCAGCTATTTCAGCGATGCCATCAGTGCCGATGTAATCTGCCGCGAAGCAGCCTTGGGAGGGGATGGGCGTGCCCATGCGATGGCATGCAATATTGCAGACCAGAGCCAGGCCAAACAGCTTGTCGAACAGGCGATCACGACGCTCGGACATATCGATGTTCTGGTCAACAATGCCGGGGTATTCGCTCGTCAAGCTTTTCTTGAAATCACCGAGCATGAGCTGCAACGTGTAATCAGCGTAAATCTCATCAATGCCATGTTGATTTCCCAACAAGTCGCTCGGCACATGGTGAGCTGCGAAACGCCTGGCAGTCTGATTCATATTTCCTCACTGAGTGCTCAGCGGGCAAGAAGTCGGATGGTTCACTACCAGGCATCCAAAGCCGCCTTGAATGCAATGTCCGAGGGGATCGCCCTTGAATTGGGCGAGTATGGAATTCGCTCCAATGTCATCTCCCCAGGCCTGACTGAAACCCAGGCAAACCGTGATCAATGGGGAGATAGTCCTGATCTTTGGCGTGTACGGGCAGCAGACATCCCTCTGGGCAGAGCAGGCCTGCCTCATGACTATCTGGGGGCCGCAGTACTGCTGGCGAGTGACGACTCTCAGTGGATCAGTGGAGCGAATATTAGAGTCGATGGTGGGATGGCCACTTTCTGATGCCTATCCAAGTTTGGTCTCCGTTAACAAGGATGCTGCCACGTGATGAACTATCAAGATTCAACGGCGTACTCCGTATGTTTTGATACCCGCAGTTCGCCAGCGGGCGTCAGTTTCGATAGGCACGCGCTGCCTGCACTGGGCAGTCAGGAGTTGCTTTTGCGAACCATGGCCACCGCATTGAATCGTGCTGACTTACTGCAGCGCGAAGGGCGTTACCAGCCTGCTCCAGGTGAGACGCAGGTTCCGGGCGTGGAGGTTTCGGGCGAAGTCGTCGCCTGTGGTTCCGAGGTCAAAGCTTTTCGGCCAGGCGATCGAGTATTTGGGGTCGTACCGGGTGGGGGGTTCTCCACTCACTGCATAATCGACGAAGGTATGGCCATGGCGGTCCCTCACCATTGGAGCTATGTCGACGCCGCTGCAGTCGCAGAGGCAGGGCTAACGGCCGATACCGCGTTGTTCAGCGTCGGGCAACTGCAGCCGGGCCAAGATGTGTTGATCCATGCTGCTGCCAGCGGTGTCGGCAGCATGGCGGTCCAGATGGTGCGACTAGCTGGTGGTAGGGCGATCTGCACAACCGGATCACCCGACAAAGTAAAGGCACTCTATGAACTGGGTGCTCACGATGTGTTATGTGGTCATGGCTCCGAATTTGCGCAGGCGCTATCCGGGGAGGTGGACTTGGTTGTCGACTTTGTCGGCGGACGCTACTTCGCAGGCAACCTTGCCGCGCTGCGGGCAGGAGGTACGCTTGCCATGGTCGGCCTGCTCGACCGCTTTGAATGGCAGGCCAACTTTGTACCAATCATCAACAAGCGCCTCAACCTTCAGGGCGTCGTACTGCGTAAGCGGCCACTGGTGGAGCGTCGTCAGGTAACCCGGGATTTTGTTGGGCGATGGAGCACGGCCATCGCGGGCGGCTTGCTAAAACCCGTGATCGGCGCCGTATTCCCCTTTGCAGACGTGGAGCGGGCGCTCGAGTTGATGGAAAACAACCGAAACATAGGGAAGGTCGTGCTGAACGTCGGCGTCTGAGTCGACGGCGTTACCTGATAGCAGGCTAACCGACAACGGTACCCCCTTACTCCGATCAGGGCTGGGAACATGCTAGGGAGCAGCTTATGAACATCTATTCGCTTGACCAGATTGTCAATATTGCGCGCACGCATTCCGTCATCTACCAGAAGCTATACGCTCAACTCAAACCGCAAGCGTCTTACGAGTTGAACCATCTACCCGTTTTGACCAATGAGCAACTTATGGATTTTGTCCATGACGAAGAGCCGGATTTCGTATTTGCCAATGGCAATACCCATGGCCTGATCTTCGAGTCATCCGCTTCGACCGGCAAGGCCAAGGTGACGCTGTTCGGACGCGATGAATGGGACACTCACACACGGCTACTCGCTTCGCAGCATTGGAAAAATGGTTTGCTCAAAGAGAATGATCGGTTAACCAACTTGTGCGCCAGTGCATATCTGTCCTATCGCATCATTCACAGCGTCGTCGAGCGCTTTCCCGGAAAGATTTCGGAGGTGCCGCTTGGCTGCGACTATGACTATGACCACATTTATGGGGTCATCACCAAGTATCACTCGAATGTATTGGCGGGTGTCAATTCCACGTTTCTGGGGCTGGCTCACCATATGACCAGTCGGGGCTTGGTCAATCATGAGGTAGAGCGTCTGCTGGGAGGGGGGGAGCTGCTTTATGGTGCGCAGTTCGAAGTAATTCGTCGAGCGTTCCCCAATGCCGAGATCGTCTCCTTCATGTTCGGTACCACCGAAACGGGGGCGTTGGGATACAGCGAGCCGGGTGATGCGCTCAACGAGTTCTCCGTTTTCGAGGGCGCCTGTATTGTCGAGGTTATCGATGAAGTGACGGGCTTGCCTATTGAGACGTTTGGCCGGGTTGGTAAGTGCGTGGCTACCAGCTTGACGCGAATTGCCGCTCCCGCGATTCGTATCGATACGGGTGACTATGCTTGCTGGGTGGAAAAGTCGCCGAGCAAGCGCAAGCTCCGCGTGATAGGACGCAAGTTCCCATTTGCACATCATTTTCAGGATGTTCAGTTCAACGAAACCGACGTGTTTGAAGTGATTCGCTATCTGGATGACAAGGCACCTGTCACTCGACTGCAACTGCACATCCACGATGGCCGTCTGGAAGTAATTGTTTCGCTGCTCGAAGGTCATCAGCTTACCCGAGACGACCTAAGCAGCTTTATCCGCAATGGCCTGCTTGTGCAGATACCTGAGCTCGCGCCGCATGCGCAGGTCATTGATTGTCGTCTTGAAGACTTTGCCTATTTCTCTGAGGCAACGCGCCGCAAGGGTAGATTGATCGTCGACAGGCGCTCGTCCTGACCTGAACCACTGCCTAATTGCAATCCAATGAAGTCGCTGTATCGGCGACCACCGACAGCTTGCGTCTGTGATTCTGCATGGGCGCGTGCGGAGAATGATCAATGAAAGAATTTATACCGGACCGGATCTTGTTCGGTGGCGGGAGTATCCCTCGCAGGTTGCCGGTAGTCGATCACTACGCGGGTATCGAGCGGTTCATGTACAAGGCTTTGGAGTTGCAAGCGAACATGGACGGCGCGTTCGATGTCACACTGGATTTTGAAGACGGCAGTTTGTCTGGAAATGAGTGCGAACAAATACAGCTAACTGCGGCGGTGCTGAATGATGGAGACTACCTGCACGGACGTGTAGGTATCCGCATACATGACGCCAGCAGCAATTTCTGGCGCTTGCAGTGTGAACACACCATTCGGGCCGGGCTGCGGCCACCAGCCTATGTGACCCTTCCCAAAGTCACCGGCGTTGCTCAGGTTAAAACGGTAGCAGCCTACATTGCCGAGTTGTGCGAGCAGGCGGGGATGCAACAGAGGGTTACCCTGCATGTCATGGTTGAAGATCTTGGCGTGCTTGGCGAACTCGAAGCCATCGTACGATTGCCGGAAGTTGAATGTGTGAGTTTTGGTCTACTCGATTATGTCTCGTCATTTGCCGGGGCGTTACCGATGTCGTTGATCAACTCTCCGAACGAGTTCGCTTCGCCAATCATCAACGATGTCAAAGTACGCATTTCCACATTGTGTCAAATCCATGGCAAGGTCGCCTCGCACTCGCTGTGTTCCGAACTCAAGGATGCCCAGGTCGTTACCGCACATGCGGCGCGTGCATTCAATGAGCTCGGTTTCCGCAGGATGTGGAGTATTCATCCGGATCAGATTGAACCGATTCTCAAGGCTTCGCGACCAGAGCAGGTATTGATCGAACGTGCCGTGCAGATTCTGGTCTTGGCCCATGCCGAGGGCTGGGCGCCGATTCGACACGACAATCAGTTGCATGATCGCGCCAGCTATCGCTACTTCTGGGGTGTCCTGAAGGCGGCCTATGCCAGCGCTATTGAATTGCCGGAGTGTACCAGGCCTCTGTTCGCCTCAGTGCGCAACAAGGAGGACAGTCATGTTGGAGCGCATTGAGGACGTGAAGCTTGACCTTGGCAAGGTCAATGGATTTGCAGCGCTTTGTGGTGATCGCACAGTTGTTGACAGCGCTGAGCAACTGTTGCCTTTGGGCTGGCACCAGCTGTTCACCCATACCAGCGATCCTTGGTTACAGCATGGGGTTGACGGTCACCCGCAGGAACGTTCATCCGATGTCCCCGTTCATCTGACTAAGCGCATGTGGGCAGCAACCGAAGTTCGGGTGACTCATCCGATTCGGCTGAAGGATCACGTGACCTGTGAACGCGATGAGCCGGTGGTGGTAATCAAGCAGGGCAGCAGCGGAGAGCTGGCGTTCAGCCGCGAAGTCATGCGCTGGCGCCGTGGCGTTCAAGTGCTGATGGAAGAAGCGAAGACCGTTGTTTACAAGGCCGCACAAGCTGTCGGGCAGGTACAGGCACTCACGGCACCGCAGCAACCTATGCCCGTTCCTGAGATGCAGCAGGTACTGATGTTGGACGAGGTTGTCTTGTTCAAGTACTCGGCATTGCTCGGTGTCGCACATCGCATTCATTTCGATCAGCCATATGCCACTCAGGTCGAGGGGTATCCAGGCTTGGTTATTCATGGTCCCTTGCTGATTCAGCTCTTATTGAAGCTGGCCCGTGCCAGCCAGCTAGGAGCATTCAGTGGTGCCTACACCGCCCGTGCACTACGACCCAGTTATCTGGGCATGGCGCTGCAGTTGAACCTGACGAAGCGCAACGACCACGTCCTGCTTTGGGTTTCAGATGCCGAAGGCAATCCGACGTTGACCGTCACGCTGCGTGCTTAGCACTTCCATTGAGTCAGAACCAGAGGAAACGATATGAGCAGAATCATCCGTCATCGCTCCATTCTTTTCACGCCAGCGCTGCGGGTGGACCGCTTTCGCAAGGGATTGGACACCGATGTCGATATGTCGTTGATCGACCTTGAAGACTCAGTTGCGGCCACCAGCAAGCAGGAGGCTCGCGAAGCATTGCTCGAGTGCCTGCATCTGGACCGCACCAGTGATGCCCAAGTCGCGGTTCGCATCAATAGCATCGATAGTGGCGAAGGTTATGAAGACCTCATGTTCTTGCGTAAGGCCAAACGCGCTCCCGATATCGTGCTTGTACCGAAAGTCGAATCATCACGTGATATTGCTGCCGTGCACGCGTTGACTGCGCACTATTCGGCGAATCATCGCTACTACGCACTCATCGAAAGTATTAAGGGTGTGGACAATATTGCCGAGATTGCGGCCAATTCGCCCAAACTTTCCGGCCTGGTGTTCGGCTCCGCTGACTATACCCGGAGCATCGGTGCCGAGATTTGCTGGGAAACGTTGCTGATGGCGCGCATGGCCATCGTTCACGCCGCACGTACCTGTCACGCCGTGGCAATTGATACCCCTTACTTCGACATCGCCGACCTGGCTGGCCTGAGGGACGATTGCCAGAAAGTCAAGAGTTTGGGGTTTGACGGCCGGTGCGTTATTCATCCGTCTCAAATCGAGGCTATCAATACAGCGTTTTCTCCTTCGCCACAGGCCTTGATGCGTGCCCGCAAAATCGTGGAAGCGGCTCGCCTGAGTGACGGCAATATTTGTCGGGTCGATGGCGAGATGGTGGGGGCGCCCATCATCGAGGAGGCCAGGCGTCTGCTGGCACGAGGTTGACCCATTTTCAGGACGAAGAAGGAGTACAGCGATGAACAAGCACCAGAACATGCGCAAGATGATTGAGTTCAGTCAGCCTTCGTGGGACGTTGCGAGCAAAGCGGGCATCGTGGACTTGAGCGTGGAGTACCGCCAAGCACCTTACCTGTCCCATACCGGGCGGGAATTCATCAACATGTGTTCGTGCTCCTATCTGGGCCTTGACACTCACCCAGCCATCCTAGAGGGTGCCAAGCAGGGTATCGATGCGGCTGGTGCCTTGCACCTGACAACTGCCCGCTGTCGCCTTTCCATCAAGCTGCTTGCGCAGTTGGAAGACGAACTCTCCTGCCATTTTGGCGGTTATGCCGTGGCCTACAACTCCTGCGCGGCTGCGACCTCAGCCTGTTTGCCAATCCTGGCATCAGGTGTGCTGACCGATGGCATCAAGCCGGTCATGGTCTTCGATAAGCAGGCGCATTTCTCAATGGCGCACCTCAAACCATTGTGTGCGGACGAGACACAGGTGCTGACCTGCGAGCATAACGACATCGCCTTTCTCGAGGATGTGTGCAAACAGCACGAACGAGTTGTGTATGTCGCCGATGGTACATACAGCATCGAAGGCTTTGCGCCGCTGGAAGCTCTTAAACGCCTGCAGGAACGCTACAAGTTATTCCTTTATCTGGATGACTCACACGGCTTGTCAATTACCGGAGCGCGCGGTCAGGGGCATGTACTTCAGGGGCTAGGTAAGTTGAATGAGCGAACAATCGTAGTCGCTTCGCTGGCTAAGGCTTTCGGTGCTGCAGGCGGTATGTTGCTCAGTGGTAATCCTGAGCTGAAGACGCTGCTGGTGCGTTATGGCAACGCTTGGTCGCAATACCTCAACTCTGCCGGCATCGGTGGTGCGCTGGCGTCATTGGCGTTGCATCGCAGTGAGGTGCTTAAGGAGCGCCAGCAGGCATGGTTGCATAACCTGAACATGCTCGACAGCCGCTTCAAGTCGCAGAACGAAGGGCTTCTGTCGCCGATCAGGGTGGTCATGCTCAAACGTCCGGATCAGGCCGTCAGTTTGGCCAGAACCTTGCTCGATAAAGGCTTTTATACATCGGCGGTATTCTTCCCAGTGGTACCAAAGTCGATGGCCGGCTTGAGAGTGATGCCACGCGCCGATGTCGATGACGCAACCATGCGTTCCTTCTGCGATGCTCTCGAGCGTGAAGCCGGCGCGGAACTATGCCGTGAGGGCGAGCGTACATGAGTAACGTCGTCGAAGAGCCGGTTACTCGGCGTCTGGCCAGTTTCCAGGCCATCCTCGAGCAGGGGAGCCAGCGGCTTCTGAAGAAGGTTGGAATTGCCCCAGGCAAGCGTGTGCTCGAATTAGGCTGTGGTACAGGGGCCATGACGTTCTGGCTTGCACGGCAGGTTGGCCCCAAAGGTGTCGTGGTTGCGCTGGATAGATCGACGGAAGCACTCGCCTCAATCTCCGCCCGCGCGGTAGAGGCTGGCCTCGATAACATTGTCTGTCAACAGGCTGATCTTGAGCGGGGTGTACCTGAGTTGCAGGCGGTCGATCTAGTGCATGGGCGTTTCGTGCTTATGCACTTGACACATTCGGCGAGCCTCTTGTGCAGGCTGTTCGATGCGATGCCCCCTGGGGCAGTGCTTGCACTGGAGGAACCGGCCATTTCTGTGTTCCGTAGCCAGGCAGATCGCCAGTTGTGGCAATTCTGTGTCGACCTGTATCGGCGTTATTGCGAAGTTCAGCACATTGATCCGAACTATGGCGGGCGTCTGTTGAACCATGTCAGCCAGGCAGGATTTTGCGTGCAGGATGATGCGTTGAACTTCGCTTCTCTCACTTATGAACAGGCCAGACACTATATGGCACTGTCCTTGATGGCAAGTGGTCAGCGATATGTCGATGCTGGCTTGGTCGAGCGCGATGTATTGGATGAGCAGATCGCCGTCTTGACCAGCGAAACCTGCGGAGACCGGCGGACAACGCATTTTCACGCAGTGGCGCAGTTGATCGCTTACCGCTGACAGGGCTGATTTCAGGGAGCGACGCATGTCCGTACAAGACAGTGAAGATGAAGTGTTGGTGGTCGGCAGTGGTATCAGCGGTATGGCCGTGGCCCGCCAGCTGGCTGCCCGGCGCATACGTTGCCAGGTGCTGGAGGCGGGTAAGGCGACAGACGTGAACCGTCGCTTTGCCAGCATGGCTGAATTTCGCCAGCATCTGGAGCCGCAATTGGCGATAGACACGGCGATGTGGCGATATAGTTGCCAAGGGGAGCACTATAACTGGACGCGTGTGCGTGCGGCAGGAGGGCGGGCGCTGTTGTGGGGTGGTTGGGCTGCCTGGCCTGATCGACGCTCTTGGGGCGACGCCCAGTCCTGGGGGCGGCCATGGCCGATTTCATACGAGCATATGCAACCCTTGCTAAAGCGTGCAGCACGGACCCTGAAGACGGTCCGTTTGTCGCTACCTTCTGATTTCGATGTGATTTCCCGCGACCTGGGGCTTGCAGTCCAGCCCAAATTGGCCGCCAAGGGCCCCTTGAAGGAGAGGCCGTATCACCCCCTCGATGGTCATGTGTCCGGCGTTGGCTACCTGACTCTGTCTACAGGGCGTATCTGCACACGCGTGACCCTGAGCAATAGCCGCTGTACCGGGTTGGAGTATTTCGATGTGCATAGCGGCGACGTACGCCGATGCCGCGCACGTGCTGTTGTGCTGTGCCCGTCGCCGGTTGAAACGACAAGGATTCTGCTCGACTCCAACCTCAGCCTGCATTCGGATGCCGCGGGCTCGGTGGGTCAGGGGCTCAGCGACCATATCGTGGCCGTCTATCTGGTACTAACCACTCGCCAGCCGGGACCGGACAATTACCTTACGAATGGGCACAACGTTGCTTTCATGCCTAGGGTCGAGTCACCCGGCAAGGCTTATCGGGGCGGTTTCACCGTCGAATTACATGGCCCGGATGCTTTGGATCAGTTGGAAGAGCAGCACCTTAGCCAGATCGGCCTGTCCCGGCAGCAGTCGGTGGATTACGCGGGGTACCTGATTTACGTCATCGGCGAACTCGGGCCAACAGCTGAACGCTTCCTGGACCTTGATCCAGAGCTTCGCGACAGTCTTGAGCGGGCGCTGCCTCGCTTCAACAGCCGCTGGAATACAGAGGACCTCGAGCTGGCGCAAGACATGGACAGAGTTGGCAACGAGATCGCCCAGTCACTGGCGCAGCAATGCGACGGTCGCGTTTTCCGGCTTCTGGAAACGTTGTCGCTGGGAGGCGCCGGCATCAGCCACGAAGCGGGTACTTGTGCCATGGGAACCAGTGCCAAGCAGTCGGTGGTTGGCCTCGACGGCCAGGTTCACAAAGTCAAAGGGCTTTTCGTTGGCGATGCGTCGATCCTGCCTACGGCACTGGATTGCCCTCCTACGCTGGCTATCGTGGCGATGGCACTGAATACCGCTGATGGCGTTGAGCGAGCCTTGAGCAGAAGGGACACATGACGCTGCTGTAAAGGGAGACGTAAACAGGTCGACAAAGAGAGGCAACATGTTCACATCGTTTAGACGCTACATCGCATCCATCCGAGAACTGGTCAAGCAGTGGGCGAACGCCCAAGGACCGTTATCGTTGTACTTCGAAGGGTTGCGGGCTTTGGCTGCGCCATCTTGCCTGCTGTTGGCAAGTGCTCAGGCTGACCAGGTGATGCGCGATGCCCTGCAAGCGTTTCGAGCGATCGCTAGGTGTGAGGGCCTAGCCTGTGTCGAGCAGGTGCCTGTAAATGAATGGTTGTTCCATGTCTCACTAGCCCATTGCCCTGATGTCTCGCCGGAACATTGGCAATCCGTGATCAGTGATATACCGATGCAACTGGCACAGATTGAGTCGCTGCATGTAAACCAGGTGGAGCTTGTGCATTACCGTGGGCAACGTGAGTTGCCCGCGCAAGTGGTGCAGCTGCATGGCCAGACCGAGGTAGCCTCGTGATCCAGCATCCTCGTATCGAGCAGCACTCGCTTGTATGCGCCGGTGGCCATGTGCTGAATATCCAAGTGTATCGAAGCGTCGAACGGGTTGAACTGTACTCGAGCATTCTGGTGATGACGCCATACGGAGCTCAGCGATATCAGCAGGATGGACAGCGCTTCAGTACGGCCGGGTTTGCTATGGTGGTTGTGGATTCGCGCGGTTGTGGCGCATCATCAGGTTGCTTTGAGCCTTTTGAGCATGACGGCGAGGATGCACGTCATGTGATCCGCTGGATAGTCACTCAAGCGTGGTCCAATGGTCGCGTCGGGATGTATGGAGGCTCGTACTCGGGTTTCGTTCAGTGGGCAGCCTGCAAGGAGCCCGTTGGAGGGCTGAAAAGCCTCGCGCCGGTTGCCTCGGTTCATCCAGGCGTCGACTTTCCTGCCGTCAATGGCCTGCTGTATCTGTATGCCAGTCGCTGGCTCGCGTATGTGGCTCAGCGAGCCGAAGATGAAGAGCGGTATCTGGATAACGGCTTCTGGAACAACCGTCTGCGTGCTGTCAGCGCGTCTAATCCGGCTGCCTTGATTGCCGCTGCAGGAAACCAGGCCGTGACGTTGCGGCGTTGGCTCTACGAGTTGGGCAACGACAAGTATTGGCAAAGGCTGTTGCCCGACCTGGGTTGCATGGCTGGCCTCGATATTCCCGCATTGTTCATCACGGGGACTCATGACGATGACCAGCGAGGGACGCTTGGTTATTACACACAGCTAAGTGAGCGCCAGCGTGGCAAATCGTTATTAGTCATCGGGCCGTGGGACCACGACGGGACGCGGCAACCAAGGGCATGCTTCGGCGGCTTGGAACACAACTCTGCCAGTTGTCTCGACCTGCTCGAGCTGCACATCCAGTGGTACCGCTTCACGTTGGACGGAGGGGCTCGCCCAGCCATCTGCCGATTGCCGGTTCTTTACTACATGGCGGGCCGTGAGTGTTGGTTCGAGAGCACTTCATTTGCACAGCTTAGTGATCGGAAGTTAACCCTACACTGTGCCGCCGCAGGTGGTTTGGGCTACATGCCGGTGTCGTCCAAGTCCATATCCATGATCTTGCCCGGTCCTGCACCATGTATCGGCAACGTCATGGAGCACGAGCCCACCTATCGAGCCAGCAGCCAATTGCTGGAGTCAGCAGCCGGTGTTGCCTTCACCAGCGCCGCAGGTCAGCAGCCTTTGGCGTTGTGCGGGGTGCCCAGCGTCACGCTGTACCTGCGAGTGGGGCGCTCTGCCGACGTATGCGTGAGACTTTACGCGTTGCTGCCTGATCGCACGGCGCTATACCTGGGTGCGAGCAACCGAAAGGTTGACCGGGCAGAAGGCTTTTACGCACAGCCTTGGCTGTTCGATAGTTTCAATCTGATCTGTAGAGAGTTGCCTGCTTCCAGCCAGGTGCGCGCTATCGTCAGCCTCAGTGACCCTTCGCTGTGGCTAAGCGACAACGACATGCAGACCGAGGTGGAGCTGCATTACGGGGGCGACTGCCCATGCACGCTGAGCCTGCCTCTGCAAGCTCTTGCAACGAGGAACGATTAGCCATGTCACATACGAAGGACAACCAGATCATCCGCTATGCCTATGGTTCAGGACTCTACGGTCGCAATGATCAGGTCATTCTGGCTGGCACGCCTTTGCTGGAAACTGAGCATCAGCTGTTTGGCAACATTACCAAGAGTCTGGTTGAGTTGGTGTTTCATGTATTCGAGTATCGCCATCAGGCAAACCACGGGCAATTTGCTCGCGACCTGGGAAAGTCGACATCACTCATCGAACTACTTTTGTCGCTATATTCGAAGCCAATAATTTCCTCGATTCTCGCGCGTGCGGATATCGTCCGTACCGTTGACGGCTTCAAGATCATCGAACTCAACCTGGGTAGTCAGATCGGCGGCATGTATTACGCATCCTTACCACGTCTTGCCGGCATTACCCAGGAACATGATGCTCTGAAAGGGTGGTCGGCGCATGTGATGAATCGGCTTGACAGAAATGCGTCGATGGTTTTCACCGATAGTGTTGCGGGGGTTGCATGGATGTCTCCTTACTGCCAGCAGCTCAGTCGTGAGTTGGCACTGCATACCGGTGTCGATACGCCTTTGGTCGACTGCGAAGCCTTCAGCTACCGCGGGGGGAGGTTGTATGCGGCAGGGCGCGAAGTGAACGCGATCTACTCATGGCTAAGTGACCACGAACTGTATGATGGGCAGGCGCGAATGCAGCCGTTGATACAAGCTTTGCAGGACGGCGCAGCAAACTTAATAATGTCGCCATTGGCCCCGGTTTTTGCCGACAAGGGTGTATTCGCGCAGCTTTGGGAGATGCATCAGGAAAACAGCCTCAGTGGGGATCAGAGCGCTTTTCTCAAAGCCCATGTGCCGTTTACTCAGTGGCTTGAACGTGCCGACATCGAATGGCTGCGCAGCGAACAGCAGTGCCTGGTCATCAAACCAACCGATGGCTATGGCGGTCATGGCGTTGTGGTGGGGAGCGAAGTCTCGGCCCAGGCCTGGGACACATTGATCCACGAGCGAATGCAGCAGATGGAATGCGCGCGGCATGTGGTACAGGTGTTGGCGCTTCCGAGGCATCAGGCGGTGAGTATTGGACGTTGGGACGGTACATCCGTATGGGCGGATAGCCATGTGATATGGGGCGCTTTCGTTCAGGGTGGTGAGTACCTTGGAGCTTACGTCCGCAGTAAACCCTGCACGGGCAGTCTTGTGATCAACCAAGGCAATGGCGCTGCAGTTGGCCCAGTCACGATCGAGTGATAGCACATTGAATGAAACACGGATTGTTGGTAAGTCGAGGTAAAAGGCCATGGAGCAAATGTCTCAGGGGCGTATCAAGCATTACGAGTTTTCTGGGGAGCAGGTAAGAAATTTTATTCAGCGCGGAGAAAGCACCACGGTGAATGATCTTCACTTCGTTCCTTACAAACGTTACGTGCTTGCCGGTTTTTTATTGGAAGAGTTGGGCGAAGGTGTTATTGAAGACTTCAAGTCCTGTTTGCAGGACTATGACACGGGGTGTGCGATTCTCAAATTTGGTTCGGCTTTGTCTAGGGAAGACAGCATCAAGGTAGCTACAGCGGTGTCGCACCTTATTGCCGAACCCTCTATTCAAGGCCCTGATGGAGGTTATTACGGTATCTCCAGAATTACTGATGACAATAATCCGACGTTCAAATTGCTCTATCCCTATGCAGATTTCAGTCTGCACAGTGATGGCGTATTTGCAGACAATCCGGTCGACTGGCTGATGATGATGAAATTACATGAGCGCAATGTTGTCGGCGGTTGCTCACGCCTATTGCATATGGCGGACTGGGAAGATTATGAGCACTTTCACAATGATCCTGACAATCAAATCATTCGTCATGGGCTCTTGGCAAAGGACGGTCGTTACGATGTCTTCAGAAAGTTCAGCTCTCTTGAGCCGGGTCTCTCGCGCATTCTTTATAAACAAGCAGGAAGGCGGCAGGTAAAATTCGTCGATCAGTATGTAATTCCCAGCACCATCGCCCAAGCGTGCTTCATTGCACGTTTCCAGGCAGCCTTGGAAGCATCCAGGCATGTAGAGGAAGTTGCTCTGGCGCCCGGCAGCATGATTGTACTCAACAATCACTTCTGGATGCATGGTCGATCGGCCTTTGAGCGCCATCCGCAACTTGAGCGGGAGCAGCTCCGGCAGTACGGAGTGTTTCCACATTAACGGCGTGTTTACTCGTTAATTGCGGGACTCTTAATCGGCTCTTTGAATCGGAAGCTTAATGCTTCTGAGGGAGCGCTGTTAATTAAAAATGGAGTTTTATTATGGCAGGAAGAATCAACTATCCGTTAGGTGTGCGTGGCTATCAGGTTGCTGCGGTGCAGAAGCTCTGTGAGGGTGTGGATGCTGTCTACGGCTCGGCAGTCCAGGGGGATTTTATCGAGTTCGGCACCGGTTGGGGCACCACTGCGGGAGTTCTGGCTCAAGCCATGGCGGCCTGTGATCTGTCTTGGCCGGCTGATTGGGCCGAACGTCATGGTGTCAAGCAAGGCCGGGAGTTATACCTGCTCGACAGTTCCGATGGCCTGCCCACTGCTGAGCATGAAGCGGATGCGAACATGCCACATGTTCAGTCGGGGTATCGGAACCGGGGGGTGGGCAAAGCGTTGGATCCGCACCAACTCATGGGGCAGTGCGCCCAGCATCTACCTTCCGAGCGCATCTGCCAGTGTTCTTACAGTTAAAGAAACTGCTCGACATAGTGGCAGGCCACCTGCCGGGTACTCACCCGCCTGAGCGCCGGCACCTTCTTGGCACACCGCTCGGTCGCATAAGGGCAACGCTTGTGAAACGCACACCCATTCGGCGTGTTCAGCGGGTTGGGTATCTTCGGCCCAATCTCCGCCGGCCGGTGCCGATTCCGGTGATTATCCTGATCTGGTTCTTCATGCATTGAGATTTTTGGGGCCGCTTTGCGGCCCATCGCGACACAAGGCCGCTCCTACAGGAGATCGCGGTCCCTTGTAGGAGCGGCCTTGTGTCGCGAAAGGGCTGCAAAGCAGCCCCGGCTATCCAAAGGCTAAAGAAACTGCTCGGCATAGTGACAAGCCACTTGCCGGGTACTCACCTGCCTGAGCGCCGGCACCTCCTTGGCACACCGCTCGGTCGCATACGGGCAGCGCTTGTGAAACGCACACCCATCCGGCGGGTTCAGCGGGTTGGGCAACTCCCCGGCAATGCGGATCTTCGGCTTCAAAGGGTCCGGGTGAATCGCCGGCGTCGCCGACAGCAGCGCCTGGGTATATGGGTGCAACGGCCTTTCGTAGATATCTTCTTTCGGCCCCATCTCCGCCGGCCGGCCGAGGTACATCACCAGCACCTGATCGGCCACATGCCGCACCACCGCAAGGTTGTGCGAAATAAACACGTAGGCGGTGTTGAACTCCTTCTGCAAGTCCATGAACAGGTTCAGCACCTGGGCCTGGATCGACACGTCCAGCGCCGAGGTCGGCTCGTCCGCCACCAGCACCTTGGGCTGCAGCATCATTGCCCGGGCCAGGGCAATACGTTGGCGCTGGCCACCGGAGAACATGTGCGGGTAACGCTGGTAATGCTCGGGGCGCAGGCCGACCTGTTCCATCATCTTCTGCACCTTTTCTCGCCGCTCGGCCTTGCTCAGCGAGGTGTTGATCAGCAGCGGCTCGGCCAGCTGGTCACCAATCTTCTGCCGTGGGTTGAGCGAGGCGTAGGGGCTCTGGAACACCATCTGCACATCGCGGCGCAGTTGCTTGCGCTCGCTCTTGCTGGCGCCTTTCACTTCGGTGCCGGCAATTTGCAGCGAGCCGGACGACGGCTCTTCGATCAGGGTCAGGGCGCGGGCCAGGGTCGACTTGCCGCAGCCGGATTCGCCGACCACGGCCAGGGTCTTGCCGGCCTCCAGTTCGAACGACACGCCATTCAGCGCGCGGACCAGGGCGTGCCCCTTGAACAGCCCGCGGGAGACTTCGTAATGCCGGGTCAACTCCCGGGCGGATAGAACGACGGCCATCACGCCACCTCCTGGTTCAGCGGGTAGAAGCAACGCACCAAGCCATGGGCCTGGGGATCGAGGGGCGGGCGCTGGCGCCGGCAGTTGTCCTGCACGTACGGGCAGCGCGGTGACAGCAGGCAACCCACGGGGCGGTCGTAGCGGCCGGGGACGATGCCGGGCAGGGTGGCCAGGCGTTCGGCACCAATGCTGTGCTCGGGGATCGCCGCCAGCAACGCTTCGCTGTAGGGGTGGGCGGGCACGTCGAACAGCTCCGGCACCTGGCCCACTTCCACGGCCTGGCCGGCGTACATCACGCACACCCGCCTGGCCGTTTCGGCGACCACGGCGAGGTCGTGGGTGATCAGGATGAGCGCCATGTTGCGCTCCTTCTGCAGGTTGACCAGCAGCTCCATGATCTGCGCCTGGATGGTCACGTCCAGCGCAGTGGTGGGTTCGTCGGCAATCAGCAGCTTGGGCTCGCCGGCAATCGCCATGGCAATCGCCACGCGCTGGCTCATGCCGCCGGACAGCTGGTGCGGGTAGGCGTCCAGGCGGCTTTCCGCAGCCGGGATCTCGACCTTCTTCAGCAGCTCCAGGGCACGCTGGCGCGCGGCCTTGCCCTTCAGGCCCAGGTGCTGGCGCAGCACTTCCTCGATCTGGTAACCCACGGTGTAGCTGGGGTTGAGCGCGGTCATCGGGTCCTGGAAAACCATGGCGATGTCCTTGCCCACTACCTTGCGTCGCTGGCGACCGCTGAGCTTGAGCATGTCGGTGCCGTCGAAGGTGAGCGAGTCGGCGGTGATGCGCCCGGGGGCGTCGATCAGGCCCATCAGGGCCATCATGGTCACGGACTTGCCCGAGCCGGATTCGCCGACGATGGCCAGGATCTCGCCGGCTTCCACCGTCAGGTCCAGGCCATCGACTACCGGTACCGCATTGGTGTCGCCGAAGCGCACGTTCAGGTTGTTGATCTGCAACAGTGACATGGCGTTCTCCTCAGGCGGCGTTCTTGAGTTTCGGGTCCAGCGCATCGCGCAGGCCGTCGCCCATCAGATTGATTGCCAGCACACTGAGCAGAATGGTCAGGCCGGGCAGGCTCACCACCCACCAGGCGCGCTCGATGTAGTCACGGGCCGAAGCCAGCATGGTGCCCCACTCCGGGGTCGGCGGCTGTACGCCAAGGCCAAGGAAGCCCAGGGCGGCGGCGTCGAGGATGGCCGAGGAGAAGCTGAGGGTGGCCTGCACGATCAGCGGTGCCATGCAGTTGGGCAGCACGGTGACGAACATCAGCCGTGGCAGCCCGGCACCAGCCAGGCGTGCGGCGGTGACGTAGTCGCGGTTCAGCTCGCCCATCACGGCGGCGCGGGTCAGGCGCACGTAGGATGGCAACGACACGATGGCGATGGCGATCACGGTGTTGATCAGGCCTGGGCCGAGGATGGCGACGATGGCCACTGCCAGCAGCAGCGAGGGCAGGGCGAGCATCACGTCCATCAGGCGCATGATCGACGGGCCGAGCAGTTGCGGGAAGAAACCGGCCAGCAGGCCCAGCAGGATGCCAGGGATCAGCGACATCACCACCGACGACAGGCCGATCAGCAGCGAAAGCCGCGCGCCCTGGATCAGCCGCGAAAGCAGGTCGCGGCCCAGTTCGTCGGTGCCGAGGATGAACTGCCAGCTGCCACCTTCGAGCCACACCGGTGGGGTCAGCAGGAATTCGCGGTACTGCTCGCTCGGGTCGTGCGGGGCAACCCACGGCGCGAACAGCGCGCAGAACACTACCAGGCACATGAAGGCCAGGCCCATCACCGCGCCTTTGTTGCGGGCGAAGGCTTGCCAGAATTCTTTGTATGGCGAGGGGTAGAGCAGGCTCTGGTCCACCGGGCTGGCCGGCGTGACGGATTTCGGAATCGGGCTAGTCATGGCGAAGGCCTCAGCGCTGATGACGAATGCGTGGGTTGGCCAGGCCGTAGAGGATATCCACGACGAAGTTGACCAGGATCACCAGGCAGGCGATCAACAGGATGCCGTTCTGGACCACGGGGTAGTCACGGGCACCGATGGCTTCGATCAGCCACTTGCCGATGCCCGGCCAGGAAAAGATGGTTTCGGTCAGCACCGCACCGGCCAGCAACGTACCGACCTGCAGGCCGAATACGGTCAGTACCGGGATCAGCGCGTTGCGCAGGCCGTGCACGAACACCACGCGGGCCGGCGACAGGCCTTTGGCGCGGGCGGTGCGGATGTAGTCCTCGCGCAGCACTTCGAGCATCGACGAGCGGGTCATGCGGGCAATCACCGCCAGCGGGATGGTGCCGAGCACGATGGCCGGCAGGATCAGGTGCATCACCGCGTCCTTGAACGCACCTTCCTCGTCGCTGAGCAGGGTGTCGATGAGCATGAAGCCGGTCTTCGGCTCGATGTCGTAGAGCAGGTCGATGCGCCCGGACACCGGGGTCCAGCCCAGGCTTACCGAGAAGAACATGATCAGGATCAGGCCCCACCAGAAGATCGGCATCGAGTAACCGGCCAGGGAAATGCCCATCACCCCGTGGTCGAACAGCGATCCGCGCTTGAGCGCAGCGATCACCCCGGCCAGCAGGCCGACGATGCCGGCGAACAACAGGGCGGCAAAGGCCAGTTCCAGGGTGGCCGGGAACAGGGTGAGGAACTCGCTCCACACGCTCTCGCGGGTGCGCAGCGATTCACCGAGGTCACCCTGGGCCAGCTTGCCGACGTAGTCCAGGTACTGGACCGGCAGCGGCTTGTTCAGGCCCAGGCGCTCCATGGCCTGGGCATGCATTTCGGGGTCGACCCTGCGCTCGCCCATCATCACTTCCACCGGGTCGCCGGGGATCAGGCGTATGAGCGCGAAGGTCAGCAAGGTGATACCGAAAAAGGTCGGTATCAGCAGGCCAAGGCGCCGGGCAATAAAGCTCAACATTGTCGGGGTTACCTCATCAGGCCGTGGGGCGATCAGCCCGCTACGGTGGTGCCGCCGGTTCCCGTGTGGGTTGCCGGCGGTCGTTGTTGTTCTACTTCACCTTGGTGGTGGCGAAGTTGTTGTTGGTCAGAGGGTTGATCACGTAGCCCTCCACGTTGTCACGCATGGCGGTGAACATCTTCGGATGGGCCATGCTGATCCAGGGTTGTTCGTCATCGTACACTTTCAATGCCTCGTTATAGAGCCTTGCACGCTCGTCGTTGTCGATCACTTCGCGGGCGCGGCTGATCAGCTCCTGGAACTTGGGGTTGCACCAGCGTGCATAGTTCTCACCGCTTTTGGCGGCATCGCAACTGAGCAGCGGGCTGAGGAAATTGTCCGGGTCGCCGTTGTCGCCGGCCCAGCCGGTGGACACCAGGTCGGCCTCGCCCTTCTTGGCCCGGCGCAGCATTTCGGCCCACTCCATCACGCGGATGTCCAGCTTCAGTCCGATCTGCTTGAGGTCAGCCTGCAGCATCTCGGCAGACAAGCGCGGGTTGGGGTTGGTCGGGCCGCCGCCGTTGCGCGTGAACAGGGTGATTACCGTACCTTCGGGCACGCCCGCCTGCTTGAGCAGATCGCGCGCCTTGGCCAGGTCGCGGGGTGGGTTTCTGTTCTCGTTGTTGTAGCCAATCATGGTCGGCGGGTACGGGTTCACGCCGACCAATGCGTTGCCTTTGCCGAACAACTGGTCGACATGGGTCTGGCGGTCGAAGGCCATGTTGATGGCTTTGCGCACGCGAACGTCGCTCAGGTATTTGTGTTCGGTGTTCATCGAGATGTAACCGGTGACCAAGGCCTCGATCTCCTCGACCTTGAGTTTCGGGTCCTGCTTGATCGACGGCACGTCATCGGGCTTGGGATAGAGCGCTACCTGGCACTCGTTGGCGCGCAGTTTCTGCAGGCGCACATTGCTGTCGGTAGCGATGGCGAAGACCAGCGCATCGGCCGGTGGCTTGCCGCGGAAATAGTCCGGGTTGGGCTTGAAGCGAACCTGGGCATCCTTGTTGTAACGCTGGAAGATGAACGGGCCGGTGCCGATCGGCTTGCTGTTCAACTCGGCAGCCTTGCCAGCCTTGAGCAACTGGTCGCCGTATTCGGCGGAGTAGATCGAGGTGAAGCCCATGGCCATGTCGCGCAGGAACGGCGCTTCCGGTCGGGTAAGGGTAATCACCACGGTGTGCTGGTCGGCCTTGCTGACCGACTTGAGCAGGTCCTTGAAGCCCATGCTCTCGAAGTACGGGTATCCGACGCTGGTCTTGTCATGCCATGGATGGTTCGGATCGAGCTGGCGATTGAGGCTCCACAGGACGTCATCGGCGTTGAAGTCGCGGGTCGGCTTGAAGTAGTCGGTAGTGTGGAACTTCACGCCCTGGCGCAGATGGAAGGTGTAGGTCAGGCCATCGGCTGAAATGTCCCAACGCTCGGCCAGGGCCGGCTGGACTTCGGTGGTACCGGGCTTGAAGTCGACCAGGCGATTGAACACCGTCTCGGCCGAGGCATCGGCGGTGACCGCAGTGGTGTACTGGACGATGTCGAACCCTTCCGGGCTGGCTTCGGTGCACACCACCAATGGTTTGGCCGCCAGTTGCGTGGCACCGCCCAGAAGCAGTGCGGCCAGGGCCAGGCGCAGTGGCCGCGATTTCATGAAAGCTCTCTGCATGGGTTGAAACTCCCTGCTTGCATTGATTCCAGCGTAGCCGCCACGGCCCGCAGCGAAGCAGGCCGTGGCGCCGGCGGTCAGAGAATGTTGAATGGAATGGTGGTAACCACCCGGAACTCATCCAGGCTGCCATCGCCCTGGGCCTTGCTGGCGCGGTGCGCGGTGTAGGTGGCACGGATGCTGGTGTCTTTCAATGGCCCGCTCTGTACCGCGTAGCTGGTGCCGAAGCCCCACTCGTAGTGGGTTTCGCCATCCAGGCCGTTCACGTCGTAGGCGGTACCGCGGTAATGGGTACCATCGATGCCCCAGCCGCGGGCGTTGTACAGGTTGAACTTCAGGCCCGGCACGCCGTACGGCGCCATGTTCAGCACGTAGGAAATCTGCAGCGATTTCTCGTTGGGGCCGTTGAAGTCCGACAGCAGCGAGTTGGCCAGGTAGATGCCGTTGGTTTCGTGCAGGTAGTCGAAGTATTCGTTGCCGTTGACCTGCTGCCAGGAGGCGCTGAGGGTGTGGGCCTGGTGGGTCAGGCCGAACGACAGGCTGTAGGTGTCGTTGTCGATCTCGCCCATCTTCTTGCTGCCGGCGTCGACGGTCTTGTAGTAGTTCAGGCCGGTGCTCAGGCTGAGCACTGCGCTGTCGCCGAGCACGTGGTTGGCGCCGAAGTAGTACTGGTTCCAGAAGTCGTCGACCTTGGTGGCGTACAGGCTGGTGCTCAGGCTCTTGAACGGCTGGTAGTTGATGCCGGCGGTGCTGGCGCGGTCGGTTTCCACGCCAGTGGCACTGTACTCGGTGCGGAACTTGCTGAGGCTCTGTTCGGTACGTGGCGAGACGCGGTCGAAGGTGCCCAGGTCGAAGCTCAGGTTGTCGAATTCGGCACTGTGCAGGAACGCGCCCTGGAAACTCGAGGGCAGGGCGCGGTTGCCGATGTAAGCGATCATCGGCGTGTCCACCGATTGGCGGCCGACGGTGAGGGTGGTGTTGGACACCCGCGCCTTGACGTTGGCCAGGCCCATCTTGCTCCACTGGCCGACCGGGTCGCCGTCGCTGTGGGTCAGGGTGCGGTTGTTGGGGCCGGCGACGTCCTCGCGGTTCTGCAGCAGGGCGATGGCATTGTAACCGGCGGCTTCGACGGCGAAGCCGACGGTGCCCTGGGTGAAACCGGAGCTGTAGTTGAGGATGGTGCCCTGCACCCAGTTCTCGCGGCTGTGGGTGTCGTGGCGGGTGCCGTCGCTCTTGTAGTACTTCCACAGCGGGGCGCGTGTGGCGCGCTCGCGGGCATACCAGTTGCGGGTGCTGCCGGACAGGCTCTGGCCGTCGACGAAGCCGCTGGCCTGCTCCTGCTCGCTGCTGCCTTTTAGTGTGATGGGCACGTATTCCTGGCTTTGCGGGTCGGCCTGGGTCACGGTGGATAAGGCACTGATGGATAAAGCCAGTGCGGTCAAGGTGAATAGTCTCAAGGTTAAAGCTCCCTTTCTGTTCTTCTAGTTATTGCCTGGCCTTGTGGGCCGGGCTTCTTGCTGCGGTGTTGCCAGGGTTGCCCGGGGTCACCGGGCAGAATCGGGGCGTTGTGTTGGCTGTGCCGGCCTCTTCGCGGGCGCGCCCGCTCCCACAGGTTTCGTGAACCTGAGGAGAACACTGTGGGAGCGGGTTTACCCGCGAAGAGGCCGGTACCGGCTAATGCTCAATCAACACTCACACCGGAAAAATCGTTGCGCCCGAAAGGGCTGACCTTGAATTCGGAAACCTTGATGCTCAGCGGTTGGTTGACCGTTGAATGTGCCACCGGGGTAATCGGCACCTGCTGCTTGAGCCGCTGCTGGGCCTGCTGGTACAGGGCGGTGCGCTGCGCGCGGTCGGTGACCTGCTTGGCCTGCTTGACCCAGGCTGTCGTACTGCGGATCGCACCACAGCGAGTAGTTGTTGCTGCCGATGGCATCGCAGTTGTAGAGGGTGCCCAGCCAGTTGTCCGGGTCGCCGTTGTCCCCGGTCCAGCCAATCAGGGCGATATCGTGCTCGCCGCTTTTCATGCGCTTGAGGTACTCGCCCCATTCATAGCTGACAATGCGCACCTTGAAGCCGAGCTTGCTCCAGTCGGCCTGGAGCATTTCCGCCATCAGCTTGGCGTTTGGGTTGTACGGGCGCTGCACCGGCATGGCCCACAGGGTGATCTCGGTGCCCGGCTTGACTCCGGCCTGCTGCAGTAGCTGTTTGGCCTTTTCCGGATCGAAGGGGGCGTCCTTGATGCTGTCGTCATAGGACCACTGGGTTGGCGGCATGGCGTTGACTGCCAGCTGGCCGGAATCCTGATACACAGCCTGGATGATCGCCTGCTTGTTCACTGCCATATCCATTGCCTGGCGCACTTCCAACCGGTCGAACGGTGGGTGTTGAGTGTTGTAGGCGATATAGCCGAGGTTGAAGCCAGGCTGTTGCAGCACCTGCAGTTTGCTGTCGGCCTTGAGCGCCGGGAGGTCTGCGGGGCGCGGGTTCAGGGTGACCTGGCATTCGTTGCGGCGCAGCTTCTGGATGCGCACCGAAGGGTCGATGTTGATCGAGAACACCAGGTTGTCGATCTTCACGTCCTGCGGTGACCAATAGGCCTTGTTGCCCTTGTAGCGGATCTGCGAATCCTTCTGATAACGCTGGAACACGAACGGCCCGGTGCCGATCGGTTGCTGGTTGATGTCGCTGGGGCGCCCGCTGGTTATCAACTGTTCGGCGTATTCGGCAGAGAGGATCGAGGCGAAGCTCATGGCCAGGTTCTGGATGAACGCGGCATCGACCTTGTTCAGGGTGAACACCACGGTCAGTGGACCGGTCTTTTCGACACGGGCGATGTTCTTGTCCAGGCCCATGCTGATGAAATAGGGGAACTCGGTCGGGTAGGCCTGGCGGAACGGGTGGTTCTTGTCGAGCATGCGGTTGAAGGTGAACAGCACGTCGTCGGCGTTGAAGTCGCGGCTCGGTGCAAAGGCCTTGTTGCTGTGGAACTTCACCCCTTCGCGCAGGTGGAAGGTGTAGCGCAGGCCATCTTCGGACACCTCCCAGCGGGTCGCCAGGGCAGGGTGCACGGCAGTGCCGCCGCGTTCGAACTCGACCAGGCGGTTGTAGATCGGTTCGGCGGCGTCATTGTCGGTGGCGCTGGTGTACTGGGCGGTGTCGAAGCCGGCGGGGCTACCTTCGGAGCAGAACACCAGGTTGTTGGCCAGCAGGGCCGGCGATTGGCTGATCAGGCCCAGGGCCAGCAGGGCGCAAAGGCGGGTGGTATGGCGCATGGCAAGTCCTTTTACGTCTGTTTGCGCCGCCTCGGGGTACGAATGGCGGCAACAGGTCGCCGACCCCGCTGCGGATGGCAGCGGGACGACATGAACGGGTATGAGGATGGCGGGGCACCCGCCGCTCGGCGGGTGCCTTGGCTAGCCTATTTGTCCACGCTGACGCCGTAGAAGGAGTTCAGCGCGAACGGGCTGATCTTGAAGTCCTTCACCTTGGCGCTCATGGGCTGGTACACGGTGGAGTGGGCGATCGGGGTGATCGGCACCTGCTCCTTGAGGATGTGCTGTGCCTGCTGATACAACTCGGTGCGCTTGGCCTGGTCGGAGGTGGCCTTGGCCTGCTTGATCAGGTCGTCGTAGGGCTTGTAGCACCATTTGGAGAAGTTGTTGCCGTTCATGGCGTCGCAGCCGTACAGGGTGCCCAGCCAGTTGTCCGGGTCACCGTTGTCACCGCTCCAGCCGATCAGCATGGCGCCCTGTTCGCCGCCTTTGGAGCGCTTGATGTACTCGCCCCACTCATAGCTGACGATCTTCGCCTTGATGCCGACCTTGGCCCAGTCGGATTGCAGCATCTCGGCCATCAGCTTGGCATTGGGGTTGTACGGGCGTTGCACGGGCATCGCCCACAGGGTGATTTCGGTGCCTTCCTTGATGCCGGCTTCCTTGAGCAGTTGCTTGGCTTTTTCAGGGTCGAATGGCGCGTCCTTGATGCTGTCGTCATAGGACCACTGGGTCGGGGGCATGGCGTTGACCGCCAGTTGGCCGGCGCCCTGGTAGACCGACTCGATGATCTTTTTCTTGTCCACGGCCATGTCCAGCGCCTCGCGGACTTTCAGCTGGGCCAGCGGGTTGGGCTCGTTGCTACCCTTGACCTTGTCCATCACGTTGTAGGCGATGTAGCCGAGGTTGAAACCGGCTTGCTGCGGCATCTGCAGCTTGGGGTCCTGTTTCAGCGGCTGGATGTCGGCAGGGCGCGGGAACAGGGTGACCTGGCACTCGTTCTTCTTCAGCTTCTGCATGCGCACAGAGGCGTCGGTGGTAATGGCGAAGATCAGGTTGTCGATCTTCACGTCATCAGGTTGCCAGTAGTCCTTGTTGCCCTTGAAGCGGATCTGCGCGTCCTTCTGGTACTTGCTGAACACGAACGGGCCAGTGCCGATCGGCTTCTGGTTGATGTCGGCGGCCTTGCCGTCCTTGAGCAACTGGTCGGCGTATTCGGCGGACTGGATCGAGGCGAAGCTCATGGCCAGGTTCTGAATGAATGCGGCGTCGACTTCGTTGAGGGTGAACCTGACGGTATGTTCGTCGAGCTTCTCCAGCTTGGCGATGTTCTTGTCCATGCCCATGTCGGTGAAGTATGGGAACTCGGTGGGGTAGGCCTTGCGGAACGGGTGGTCCTTGTCGAGCATGCGGTTGAAGGTGAACAGCACGTCGTCGGCGTTGAAGTTGCGGGTGGGCTTGAAGTAGTCGGTGGTGTGGAACTTGACCCCTTCGCGCAGGTGGAAGGTGTAGGTCTTTCCGTCGTCGGAGACTTCCCACTTGGTCGCCAGCCCCGGGATGACTGCCGTGCCGCCACGTTCGAACTGGGTCAAGCGGTTGAACACGGTCTCGGCCGAGGCGTCAAAGTCAGTCCCTGTGGTGTATTGGCCCGGGTCGAAGCCGGCCGGGCTGCCTTCGGAGCAGAACACCAGGTTGGACGCTGCGAGTGCCGACGGTGCGCCGGAGAGCAAGCCTGCGCCTAGCAGGAACGGAATGACTGCGTGTTTGAGCATGGTGGCCTCATTGTTGTCATTTTTCGATTGAGGTGGCCTCGTGAGCCGACCTGCGGATACTTATGCAGGGGGTGTTCCCAATGCAATATGCGGAGGGATAGTTGGCGCCAGAAAAGTGGTACGAGCGTACATGGATGTCGCATTGATATAACTTTCGAAGAAGTTAAACGTTTGCGTAGGCAAAATGATGGCTTTTTGCGGGATATTTCGAGGCGGGGTTGGCGTAGGAAGCACCTTATTGGTGCGTAGGAAATGTCTGAATCTGCGCTTTTTCGACTGACCTCATCGCCGGCAAGCCAGCTCCCACAGGTACAACACAAGGGCTGAAACCTGTGGTGTATCTGTGGGAGCTGGCTTGCCGGCGATGGGGGCGCAATGCGCCCCCGGCGAACTCAAGGCATCTGCACTTCGATCAGGCCATCGGCATTCATGCTCACTTCACTGGTCCCAGCCTCGATATCCGGCGCCGGTGCCGACTCATCAGCCCCCATTGCCTTCATCGCCATCGGCGCACTGCGCAGGTAAGGGCGCGGGTAACCGCTGCTGTTGAGGTTCAGGCTGACCACCTTGTAGCCCTTGCCACCCAGTGCCTCGGTAGCCAGTTGCGCGCGTGCCTTGAAGGCATCCACCGCATCCTTGAGCAGTGCATCCTCGCTGGCCTTGCGCGTGGCCGGGGCGATAGAGAAGTCCATGCCCCCCATCTTCAGCTCTTGCAGCAAGTCGGCGGTCAGCTGCGACAGGGCAGGGAAGTTGGCGCTTTCCAGGCGCAACTCGGCGCGCTCGCGCCAGCCGGTGATCTTCTGGCCCTTGCTGTCATATACCGGGTAGCTGTTGCGGCTACCCTGGCTGATCTTCACGTCCTTGACCTGGCGCGACTGCTGTACGGCCTTGTTCATGGTTTCGGTGATCTGCTTGGCGAGCTTGCCCGGGTCGGTGTTCTGCGCTTCGCTGTACAGGGTAACGACCATCAGGTCGCGCGCCACTTCCTTGCTGACCTCGGCACGCAGCGAGACCTGATTGTAGCGCGGCTCATCGGCAGCCAGCGCCGGCAGGCTGGCGAGCAGGCCGCAGGACAGGATCAGGGCGGTGCCGCGACGTGGGATTTGCATGTGGTACTCCTTGGCAATATAAGGCGTGGGTTGTGGCCATCCATTCCACGCATGGCCCATCAGACCGGCAACAGTGTAGTGGGTTCAAAAGTGCCATCATGAACCTGTGACAAAGTGTGGCGCTTTGCCGCATCGCTGCAGCGAGGCGCCTGGCTTCGGTATACTCCAGCCGATTTTTCTGGAGCACTCATCAGGAGAGCTCATGCTCGCCGCCGTACAACCGCTGTCTGCTACTCGCCAGAACCTCTGGCGCCTGACCGTCATTCGGGTCCTGGTCCTGGCTGCCCAGGCCGGCTCCGTGGGCGTCGCCTACTGGACCGAACTGCTGCCTTTGCCCTGGCTGTCGCTGGCCGGCACCTTGGCCTTGTCTTCGCTGCTGTGCGCCTTCACGGCCCTGCGCCTGCGCCTGTCGTTGCCTGTCACCGAGCTGGAATATGCCCTGCAACTGGCCTGCGACCTGCTGATCCACAGTGCCTTGCTGTACTACTCCGGCGGCTCGACCAACCCGTTCGTTTCGTATTACCTGGTGCCGCTGGCGATTGCCGCAGTTACCTTGCCGTGGCTGTATTCGCTGATCCTGTCCGGCATTGCCCTGACCGCCTACAGCCTGCTGCTGGTGCAGTTCTACCCGCTCGAAGGCCTGCCGATGGCGCGGGACAAGATGCAGGTGTATGGCATGTGGCTGAGTATTGCCCTGGCCGCGGCGGTGATCACCTTCTTTGCCGCACGCATGGCCGAAGAGCTGCGCCGCCAGGAGCAACTGCGTTCCGAGCGGCGTGAAGAAAGCCTGCGCGACGAGCAGCTGCTGGCCGTGGCCACCCAGGCCGCCGGTGCCGCCCATGAGCTGGGCACACCGTTGGCGACCATGAGCGTGCTGCTGAACGAAATGCGCCAGGACCACGCCGACCCGTTGCTGCAGGAAGACCTGCAGATCCTTCAGGACCAGGTGAAGCTGTGCAAGGAAACCCTGCAACAGCTGGTACGCGCCGCCGAAGCCAACCGCCGCCTGGCCGTGGTGGAGCAGGATGTCACGGCATGGCTGGACGAGGCGCTCAACCGTTGGCACCTGATGCGCCCGGAAGCCAGCTACCGCTTCCAGCGCTTGCGCGACGGCCAGGTGCCGCGCCTGACCCCGCCGCCGGACCTGACCCAAGCGTTGTTGAACCTGTTGAACAATGCCGCCGATGCCTGCCCCGACGACCTTGAAGTGCGCCTGGACTGGGACACCCATGACATCGTCATCAGCATCCGTGACCACGGCCCCGGCGTACCGCCGGCAATCGCCGAGGCCATCGGCAAACCCTTCATTACCACCAAGGGCAAAGGCTTCGGCCTGGGCCTGTTCTTGAGCAAGGCCAGCGTGACCCGTGCGGGCGGTTCGGTGAAACTCTATAGTCATGAACAGGGTGGCACCCTTACCGAACTGCGCCTGCCCTATGGCAAGCGAGGAGATGAATGATGAGCGAAGAAAACCAGGTCGAAGGCGAAGAGCTGCCGCACCTGCTGCTGGTGGATGACGATGCCACCTTCACCCGGGTCATGGCCCGGGCCATGAGCCGCCGCGGTTTCCGCGTCAGCACCGCCAGCTCTGCCGAGGAAGGGTTGATCCTGGCCCAGCAAGACCTGCCGGACTACGCCACACTGGACCTGAAGATGGAAGGCGACTCCGGCCTGGTGCTGCTGCCCAAGCTGCTGGAGCTGGACCCGGAAATGCGCGTGGTGATCCTGACCGGTTACTCGAGCATTGCCACTGCGGTGGAAGCGGTCAAGCGTGGTGCCTGCAACTACCTGTGCAAGCCGGCCGATGCCGATGATGTGCTGGCTGCGTTGCTGTCAGAGCATACCGACCTGGACAGCCTGGTGCCGGAAAACCCGATGTCGGTCGACCGCCTGCAGTGGGAGCATATCCAGCGCGTACTGAACGAGCACGAGGGCAATATCTCGGCCACCGCGCGGGCGCTGGGCATGCACCGGCGGACCTTGCAGCGCAAACTGCAGAAGCGCCCGGTCCGGCGCTGATTCCTGCAGGGCTTGTACCGGCCTCTTCGCGGGCTTGCCCGCTCCCACAGGTACTGCACAGGTCTTGAGGCTTGTGGAGTACCTGTGGGAGCGGGCAAGCCCGCGAAGAGGCCGGTACTGACAGAAATTTCTCTGTAACACCCCACGATCCCCGCAAGTCCCGGCCGTTGGCGTATCATTAGCCCCCTAACGGCAACCCTTCCAGGATCGCTTGCGCATGCTCGCCCTTCTTATCCAGACGTTGAACATCACGGCCCCGGTCTTCGCCATGCTGTTCATGGGCGTGCTGCTCAAGCGTATCCGCCTGATCGACGACAATTTCAACCGCGTAGCCTCGCAACTGGTGTTCAACGTGTGCATGCCGGCGTTGCTGTTCCTCGGCATCTATCACGCCGACCTGGCCACGGCGGTCAAACCCGGCGTCCTTCTCTATTTCATCGTCGCCACCCTGGCCGGCTTCGCCATTGCCTGGGGCATGGCCATCTGGCGCAGCCCGCTGGCCGACCGGGGCATCTATACCCAGGGCGCATTCCGTGGGAACAACGGCGTGATCGGCTTGGCCCTGGCCGCCAGTCTCTACGGCGACTACGGCATCTCCCTGGGGGCGGTACTCGCCGGCCTGGTCATCCTCATGTACAACTCGTTGTCGGCAGTGGTGCTGGCGGTTTACAGCCCGGACCTGAAATCCGACCCGTGGAGCATCTGCAAGAGCATCTTCAGCAACCCGCTGATCATCAGTGTGCTGGTGGCCACGCCCATGGCCTACGGCCAGGTGCCGTTGCCCAACTGGCTGCTGACCTCGGGCGACTACCTGGCGCAGATGACCCTGCCGCTGGCGCTGATCTGCATCGGTGGCACGCTGTCGATGGCGGCACTGCGCGACAGTGGCAGGCTGGCCATCGACGCCAGCCTGGTGAAGATGGTCTGGCTACCGCTGCTGGGTACCCTCGGAGCCTGGCTATGCGGCTTCCGCGGCGCCGAGCTGGGCATCCTGTTCCTGTACATCGGCAGCCCGACTGCAGCTGCCAGCTACGTCATGGCGCGGGCGGCGAACGGCAACCATGAGCTGGCTGCATCGATCATCGTGATTACCACGCTAATGGCGGCGATCACCACCAACATTGGTATTTTCATCTTGCAGTGGGGCGGATGGATCTAGATCCTTGACTGCAAACAACACAAAAACACAGCCTCACTGAGCTAAAGGACACTTCATGCAAGACCAGAGCACGCCCGAGCGGTTACAGCGCGGGCTGAAGAATCGCCATATCCAGCTGATCGCGCTGGGCGGGGCCATCGGTACCGGGTTGTTCCTGGGCATTGCCCAGACCATCCAGCTGGCGGGCCCCTCCGTCCTGCTGGGCTACGCCATTGCCGGCCTGATGGCCTTCCTGATCATGCGCCAGCTCGGTGAAATGGTTGTTGAAGAGCCCGTGGCCGGCAGCTTCAGCCACTTCGCCCACCAGTACTGGAGCGAGTTTGCCGGGTTTGTTTCGGGCTGGAACTACTGGGTGGTGTACGTACTGGTCGGCATGGCCGAGCTTACCGCGGTGGGCATCTACGTGCAGTACTGGTGGCCCGGCTTCCCCACCTGGGCCACGGCGGCGATCTTCTTCGTGGTGATCAACCTGATCAACCTCACCCAGGTTAAGGTCTACGGCGAGATGGAGTTCTGGTTCGCCCTGGTCAAGGTGGTGGCCATCGTCAGCATGATCGGCTTCGGCGCCTGGCTGCTGACCAGCGGCCATGGCGGCCCGGACGCCAGCGTGGCCAACCTCTGGCAGTACGGCGGCTTTTTCCCCAACGGCGTCACCGGCTTGGTGATGGCACTGGCAGTGATCATGTTCTCGTTTGGTGGCCTGGAGCTGGTGGGTATCACCGCCGCCGAGGCCGACAACCCGCGTCAGAGCATCCCAAAGGCCACCAACCAGGTGGTGTACCGTATCCTCATTTTCTATATCGGTGCCCTGGCGGTGCTGCTGTCGCTGTACCCATGGCAGAAGGTGGTGCAGGGTGGCAGCCCGTTCGTGATGATCTTCCATGAACTGGACAGTGACCTGGTGGCGACCATCCTCAATATCGTGGTGCTGACGGCCGCACTGTCGGTGTACAACAGCTGTGTGTACGCCAACAGCCGCATGCTGTTCGGCCTGGCCAGCCAGGGCGACGCTCCGCGTCAGTTGCTGAAGGTAAGCCGTAGCGGCGTGCCGCTGACCGCGCTGGGTGTGTCGGCTTTTGCCACCGGGCTGTGCGTGCTGATCAACTACCTGATGCCGGGTGAAGCCTTTGGTCTGCTGATGGCCCTGGCGGTGTCGGCGCTGGTGATCAACTGGGCGAGCATCAGCATCACCCACCTGAAGTTCCGCAAGGCCAAGCTGGCGGCCGGGATTACCCCGTTCTACAAAAGCTGGGGGCACCCGGTAACCAACTACCTGTGCCTGGCGTTCATCGTGCTGATCCTGGTGGTGATGTACCTGACCCCGCCGATTCGCATCTCGGTAATGCTGATTCCGGGGTGGATCCTGGTGCTGTGGGTGGCCTTCAAGATGAAGAAGGCTCGCCAGGCCAGGTAAGTAACACAGTATCGGCCTCTTCGCGGGCACGCCCGCTCCCACAGATACTGCACAGGTCTCAGAGCCTTTAGGGTCTCTGTAGGAGCTGGCGTGTCCGCGAAGAGGCCGGTACAGGCTACCTATTGGTAACTGTCGATCACTTCCTGTGCCGCACGGAACGCATCAATCGCCGCGGGCACCCCCGCATACACCGCGCAATGCAGCAGCGCTTCGCGAATTTCCTCCACCGTGCAGCCATTGTTCAACGCCCCGCGCACATGTCCCTTGAGCTCCTGCGGGCACTTGAGTGCCGTGAGCGTGGCCAGGGTAATCAGGCTGCGGGTTTTCAACGGCAGCCCGTCGCGGGCCCACACGCTGCCCCAGGCATGTTCGTTGACGAAGTCCTGCAGCGGCTGGGTAAAGTCGGTGGCATTGCCCAGGGCGCGGTCGACGAATGCATCGCCCATCACCTGGCGCCGAATCTGTTCGCCGGTTTTCTTGCTATCAGCCATGTTGTTTTCCTTAGTGTTGGCGGCGCCAGGCTCGTGCGGTGGTGTACAGCAACACCATGGCGAGCACCGGCAGTACGTAGAACAGCATCAACCGCTCCAGGCGGCCGGCCAGTGGCATGCCCATGGTAAACGCCGCCACGTGCAGCCCATAGGCCAGGTACAGGCAGAGGAACACCAGGCCTTCGGCGCGAGTGATGCGGTAGCCGGAATAGAACACCGGCAGGCTCAGCGCAGCAACACCCAGCATTACCGGCAGATCGAAGGCCAAGGCGTTGGGCGAGATCGACAGCGGCTCGGGAGTGACCAGCGCGGTCAGGCCCAGCACGGCCAGCAGATTGAACAGGTTGCTGCCGATCACTGTGCCCACGGCGATTTCCCGTTCACCGCGCAGGGCGGCGATCAGCGCAGCGGCCAGTTCCGGCAGGGAGGTGCAAATGGCAACGACAGTCAGGCCGATGATGCGCTCTGACAGGCCCAGGTCGGTGGCCACCTCCACGGCGGCTTCCAGCAACAAGTGACCTGCCAGGCTGAGCAGGCCCAGGCCGGCCAGCACCTGCAGCAGCGTGCCCGACCAGAAGCGCCCGGCGCTGCTGGTGACGGTGGTCGGTGCGGGGTAGGTGCGGGCGTAGTGGCGCGACTGGTGCCAAAGCATTGCCAGGTAGCCGACCAGTCCGGTCAGCAGCAACACCCCTTCGGCCCGGCCCAGGTGGCCGTTGGCGGATAACGCGTAGACCAGGCCGCTGGCGACGATCATCAGTGGAATGTCCAGGCGCACCAGTTGCCGCGACACGCGCAGCGGGATGATCAGTGCGGCCAGGCCGAGAATGACCAATACGTTGAATATGTTGCTGCCGATAACGCTGCCCACCGCCACGTCCGGCGCGCCCTGGTAGGCGGCCTGCAGGCTCACGGTCATTTGCGGGGCAGTGCTGCCGAAGGCCACCAGGCTCAGGCCGATGATCAGCGGGCGTACGTGCAGGCGCTGGGCCAGGCGCAGGGCTGCGCGTACCAGCAGTTCGGCACCGCCGATCAGCAACAGCAGGGCGATGCCCAGTTGCAGGAGGCTGGAGGTGGGAAGGGTAGCCAGGTCGAAAATGGTCGGACTCCTGTCGCGTCAGTCGCTAAGCCCTTGTACTCGCACGCGCGCGGTTCCGCTACGGATCATGCCGATTTTTTCTGCGGCGGCACGTGAAAGATCGATCAGGCGGCCGCGGGTGTGTGGGCCACGGTCATTGATGCGCACCACGACGCTGCGCTGGTTGGCCAGGTTGGTCACCCGTACCCGACTGCCGAAGGGCAGGCTGCGGTGAGCGGCGGTGAGGCCGTGCTGGTTGAACGGTTCGCCGCTGGCGGTGCGTTTGCCGTGGTGGCGAGAGCCGTAATAGGAGGCGGTGCCGGTCTTGTCGTAACCGTCGGGGTCGATGTCCTGGCTGGCGCAGCCGGCCAGCAGGGAGAAGAGGGCGAGGGTGCTCAGGGATCGCTTTAGCAAGTCAGGAGGTCTCCAGTGCAGCCATTCACGGGCTTGCCCGCTCCCACAGGTATATCACCGCCTGTGTAAGCGGCGCAGTATCTGTGTGAGCGGGCAAGCCCGCGAACGAGGGCAAAGCCCTCGCAGCATATTCAGGTCACCCTTCGAGCTTGGCCTTGAGCAATTGGTTCACTTGCCCCGGGTTGGCTTTGCCTTTGGAGGCTTTCATCGCCTGGCCGACGAAGAAGCCGAACATCTTGCCACGCTTGGCCTCGTCGGCTGCGCGGTACTGTTCGACCTGCTCGGCGTTGGCCGCCAGCACTTCGTCGAGCATCTTGTCGATCGCACCGGTATCGGTGACCTGCTTCAGGCCCTTGCTTTCGATGATGCTGTCGGCATCGCCTTCACCGGCGGCCATGGCCTCGAACACGGTCTTGGCGATCTTGCCGCTGATGGTGTTGTCACGGATACGCAGCAGCATGCCGCCCAGCTGTGCGGCGCTGACCGGCGCCTGGTCGATCTCGATGCCCAGCTTGTTCAGCAGGCTACCCAGCTCGACCATGACCCAGTTGGCAGCCAGCTTGGCATCGCCACCGATCTTCACCACTTCCTCGAAGTAGTCCGCCTGCTCGCGGCTGGAAGCCAGCACGTTGGCGTCGTAGGCCGACAGGCCGTACTGGTTCTGGAAGCGCTCGACCTTCTGCGTCGGCAGTTCCGGCAAGCCGGCGCGGACGGTTTCGAGGAAGCTGTCCTCGATCACCACCGGCAGCAGGTCCGGGTCGGGGAAGTAACGGTAGTCGTTGGCTTCCTCCTTGCTGCGCATGGAGCGGGTCTCGTCCTTGTTCGGGTCGTACAGACGGGTTTCCTGTACCACCTTGCCGCCGTCCTCGATCAGGTCGATCTGGCGCTGGATCTCGCTATTGATCGCGCGTTCGATGAAGCGGAACGAGTTGACGTTCTTGATCTCGCAGCGGGTGCCGAACTCGGCCTGGCCTTTCGGGCGGATCGACACGTTGCAGTCGCAACGCAGCGAGCCTTCGGCCATGTTGCCGTCGCAGATGCCCAGGTAACGCACCAGCGCGTGGATTGCCTTGACGTAGGCCACGGCTTCCTTGGCGCTGCGCATGTCGGGCTCGGAGACGATTTCCAGCAGCGGGGTGCCGGCACGGTTCAGGTCGATGCCGGTGGAGCCGCTGAAGTCTTCGTGCAGGCTCTTGCCGGCATCTTCTTCCAGGTGCGCGCGGGTTACCCCGATGCGCTTGATGGTGCCGTCTTCCAGGGCGATGTCGAGGTGGCCCTTGCCGACGATCGGCAAGTCCATCTGGCTGATCTGGTAGCCCTTTGGCAGGTCCGGGTAGAAGTAGTTCTTGCGCGCGAACACGTTGCGCTTGCCGATCTCGGCATCGATGGCCAGGCCGAACATGCACGCCATGCGCACGGCTTCCTGGTTCAGTACTGGCAGTACGCCAGGCATGCCCAGGTCAACCAGGCTGGCCTGGGTGTTCGGCTCGGAACCGAAGGTGGTGGCGCTGCCGGAGAAGATCTTCGACTGGGTGGCGAGCTGAGTGTGGATTTCCAGCCCGATCACAACTTCCCATTGCATGTGTGAATTCCTCAGAAGCCGTTGGGGGCGCGGGTGTGCCAG
The DNA here is from genome assembly GCF_057444345.1 of Pseudomonas sp. PVC-5-1. Lineage (NCBI taxonomy): Bacteria > Pseudomonadati > Pseudomonadota > Gammaproteobacteria > Pseudomonadales > Pseudomonadaceae > Pseudomonas > Pseudomonas sp. PVC-5-1. Next base: position 1,009,313 of record NZ_CM172024.1, read on the forward strand.
TCGGTCACTTGCTGGTAGCGGTGCGCGACGTTGAGCAGGCGGCCTTCCTGGAAGTATGGCGCCAGCAGCTGCACGCCGACCGGCAGGCCATCGACGAAGCCGGCCGGCATCGACAGGCCCGGCAGGCCCGCCAGGTTGGCGGTGATGGTGTAGACGTCTTCCAGATAGGCGGCGACCGGGTCGCTGCTCTTGGCGCCGAGCTTCCAGGCCGGGTTTGGCGTGGTCGGGCCGAGGATCAGGTCGACGTCGTTGAAGGCGGCCATGAAGTCGTTCTTGATCAGGCGGCGGATCTGCTGCGCCTTCACGTAGTAGGCGTCGTAGTAGCCGGCCGACAGGGCGTAGGTGCCGACCATGATGCGGCGCTGCACTTCGACACCGAAGCCTTCGCCACGCGAACGCTTGTACAGGTCGGTCAGGTCTTTCGGGTTCTCGCAGCGGTAGCCGAAGCGCACGCCATCGAAACGCGACAGGTTGGACGAGGCTTCAGCGGGGGCGATCACGTAGTAGGCCGGGATGGCGTGCTGCATGTTCGGCAGGCTGATTTCCTTGACCACCGCGCCGAGCTTTTCCAGCTCCTTGACGCTGGCCTGGACCAGGTCGGCGATGCGTGGGTCGAGGCCGGCACCGAAGTACTCCTTCGGCAGGCCGATGCGCAGGCCTTGCAGCGAAGCATTCAGGTTGGCGCTGTAGTCCGGCACCGGTTCTTCGATGCTGGTGGAGTCCTTGGCGTCGAAACCAGCCATGCCTTGCAGCAGCAGGGCGCAGTCCTCGGCGGTACGGGCCAGCGGGCCACCCTGGTCGAGGCTGGAGGCGTAGGCGATCATGCCCCAGCGCGACACGCGGCCGTAGGTTGGCTTGAGGCCGGTGAGGTTGGTCAGTGCCGCCGGTTGGCGGATGGAGCCGCCGGTGTCGGTGCCGGTGGTGGCTGGCAGCAGGCGTGCAGCCACTGCCGCGGCCGAACCGCCCGACGAGCCGCCCGGGACGTGCTCAAGGTTCCATGGGTTCTTCACCGCGCCGTAATGGCTGGATTCGTTGGCCGAACCCATGGCGAATTCGTCCATGTTGGTCTTGCCCAGGGTGACCATGCCGGCTTCAGCCAGCTTGGCAACCACGGTGGCGTCATACGGCGCCTTGAAGTTGTCGAGCATCTTCGAGCCGCAGCTGGTGCGTATGCCGTTGGTGCAGAACAGGTCCTTGTGGGCGATGGGGGCACCCAGCAGCGCGCCGGTTTCGCCAGCGGCGCGACGGGCGTCGGCGGCACGCGCCTGGCCCAGGGCCAGGTCGTCGGTGACGCTGATGAAGCTGTTGATCTGCGGGTCGAGCTGCTTGATGCGCGCCAGTAGGGCGCCGGTCAGCTCTTCGGAGGAAAACGACTTGTCGGCGAGTCCGCGGGCGATCTCGGCCAGGGTCAATTGATGCATGGCAGGCACTATCCCTTACTCGATGACTTTGGGAACCAGGTACAGACCGCTTTCGGTCGACGGCGCGATGGCCTGGTAGGCGTCGCGCTGGTTGCTCTCGGTGACCTGGTCGGGACGCAGGCGCTGGCTGGCCTCCAGGGGGTGGGCCAGTGGCTCGATGCCGGTAGTGTCGACCGCTTGCATCTGGTCGACCAGCCCGAGAATGCTGTTCAGTGCGTCAGTAATGCGTGGCAGTTCGCCATCATTCAGGCCCAGACGGGCCAGATGGGCGATCTTTTCCACGTCGCAGCGTTCAAGCGCCATGGGGATCTCCAGGGGAAACAAAGACCGGAATTCGGGTCCGCAGTGAGGAACATGTCAGCTTTCTGGCGGTCTAACGGCCGCGAAATTCTGCTGGCGTGCTCGGAAAAACAGCCAATTTAACATATTGGCTCCTTGCCCAAAATCCCTGCCATTGTTAGAGTTTGCCGCACTTTTTACCCACGCTTTCCCCAGGGTCACTTTCCCATGTTCAAGAAACTGCGTGGCATGTTTTCCAGCGATCTGTCCATCGACCTGGGTACTGCCAACACCCTTATTTACGTGCGTGAGCGCGGTATCGTCCTGAATGAGCCCTCGGTTGTTGCCATCCGTACCCATGGCAACCAGAAAAGCGTCGTCGCCGTCGGTACCGAAGCCAAGCGCATGCTGGGCCGTACGCCTGGCAACATTGCTGCCATTCGTCCGATGAAGGACGGCGTCATCGCCGACTTCAGCGTTTGCGAAAAAATGTTGCAATATTTTATCAACAAGGTTCACGAGAACAGCTTCCTGCAGCCGAGCCCGCGCGTGCTGATCTGCGTGCCGTGCAAGTCGACCCAGGTAGAGCGCCGCGCCATTCGCGAATCGGCGCTGGGTGCCGGTGCCCGTGAAGTGTTCCTGATCGAAGAGCCGATGGCCGCCGCCATCGGTGCCGGCCTGCCGGTCGAAGAAGCCCGCGGTTCGATGGTCGTCGATATCGGTGGTGGTACCACTGAAATCGCACTGATCTCCCTGAACGGCGTGGTCTATGCCGAATCCGTCCGCGTTGGCGGCGACCGCTTCGATGAAGCCATCGTCACCTACGTGCGCCGCAACTACGGCAGCCTGATCGGCGAGTCCACCGCCGAGCGCATCAAGCAGGAAATCGGTACCGCCTACCCGGGCGGCGAAGTACGCGAAGTCGACGTGCGCGGCCGCAACCTGGCCGAGGGCGTACCGCGTGCCTTCACCCTGAACTCCAACGAAGTGCTCGAAGCGCTGCAGGAGTCCCTGGCGACCATCGTCCAGGCGGTCAAGAGTGCCCTGGAGCAATCGCCGCCCGAGCTGGCTTCGGACATCGCCGAGCGTGGCCTGGTGCTGACCGGTGGTGGCGCACTGCTGCGTGACCTGGACAAGCTGCTGGCCCAGGAAACCGGCCTGCCGGTGATCGTCGCCGAAGACCCGCTGACCTGTGTCGCCCGTGGCGGCGGTCGCGCCCTGGAGATGATGGACAAGCACGCGATGGACCTGCTCTCCAGCGAGTGATTCCGCTCGCTGTTCACGAGCGCCCGGTTTACAGGTAGTACGCACAGTGCTACCTGTATGTGCTGGGCTGGCGCCCGTTCGTGGCGCCGTATCCGTCAACCCGCAACCAGGCTGGTGCGTTGTCCCATGTCCAATGACCTCCTGAGTCGTCCACGAGGAACGGCCCATTAAACCGCTTTTCTCCAAGGGCCCTTCGCTGGGCGTTCGCCTGCTCGTCCTGGTGGTGATGTCGGTCGCGTTGATGGTTGTCGACGCGCGCTTCGACGTGCTCAAACCAGTGCGCAGCCAGATGGGCCTGGTACTCATGGAGTCGTACTGGATCACCGACCTGCCGCAGCGTGCGTGGCAAGGTGTGGCCGGCCAGTTCGGCAGCCGTACGGAACTGATCGCCGAGAACGAAAAGCTCAAGACCGAAGCCCTGCTGCTGCAGGGGCGCCTGCAGAAGCTGGCGGCCCTGACCGAGCAGAACGTGCGCCTGCGCGAACTGCTCAACTCCTCGGCGCTGGTCAACGAAAAGGTCGAAGTGGCCGAGCTGATCGGTGTCGACCCCAACCCGTTCACTCACCGCATCCTGATCAACAAGGGCGAGCGTGATGGCGTGTTCCTTGGCCAGCCGGTGCTCGATGCCCGTGGCCTCATGGGCCAGGTGGTCGAGCTGATGCCGTACACCTCGCGGGTACTGTTGTTGACCGATACCACCCACAGCATCCCGGTGCAGGTCAACCGCAACGGCCTGCGCGCCATCGCCAGCGGCACCGGCAACCCGGAGCGCCTGGAGCTGCGCCATGTGGCCGATACCGCCGACATCAAGGAAGGCGACCTGCTGGTCAGTTCCGGCATGGGGCAACGGTTCCCGGCCGGCTACCCGGTGGCCACGGTCAACGAAGTGATCCACGATTCCGGCCAGCCGTTCGCCATCGTTCGTGCCATCCCCACCGCCGCGCTCAACCGTAGCCGCTACATGCTGCTGGTGTTCAGCGACCGACGCAGCCCGGAACAGCGCGCCACCGATGCCGCCATTGCCCAGGAAGAGGCTGACCGCAAGGGCACCTCGGCCGCAGGCCAGCCGGCCACGACGGGTGAGCAGGGCGCACCAGCTGGCAGCGCCCCTGCCGCGCCGGCCACATCAGCGGCCCCGACAGCCCCGGCTGCTCAGCCTGCAGCTCCGGCGGCGGCACCTGCCACGCCGGCTACCGCGCCTGCCGCACCCGCTCACACCCGGAGGCAATGATGGCTGCATCACGCCGCAACAACGGCTGGGTCATCTGGCTGACTTTCGCCATCGGCCTGCTGCTCAGCGTCTCGCCCATGCCGCAGTTCATGGAAGTGTTCCGGCCCATGTGGCTGGCCTTGCTGGTGTCGTTCTGGACCCTCGCCGTCCCGAACAAGGTCGGCATGACCACCGCGTTCGTGCTGGGCCTGGCCGAGGATGTGCTGTACGGCACCCTGCTGGGGCAGAACGCGCTGATCCTCACCCTCATCACCTTCCTGGTGCTGTCGTTGCAGCAGCGCCTGCGCATGTTCCCCATGTGGCAGCAGAGCCTGGTGATCCTGGTGATCTTCGGCATTGCCCAGCTGATCCAGCTGTGGCTCAGCGCGCTGACCGGCAACCGTCTGCCCACCCTGGCGCTGGTCTGGTCGGCGGTGATCAGTGCCTTGCTCTGGCCGTGGATCAGCTTCGCCCTGCGCGACCTGCGCCGACGCTTGCATATCAACTGACGGCGCTGCCGCGACTGACAGGGAGATGTCTGCATGAACCCGCTATACCTGGCCTCCGGCTCGCCCCGTCGTCGTGAACTGCTGACCCAGATCGGTGTGCCGTTCAGCGTCGTCAGTGCCCCCATCGATGAAACCCCACTGCCCGATGAAAGCGCACCGGCCTACGTCGAGCGCCTGGCCCGGGCCAAGGCTGCCGCTGGCCTGGCCTGCCTCGAAGGCCCGGCTGTGGTGCTTGGTGCAGACACTGCCGTGGTCCTCGATGGTCGTATTCTCGGCAAACCGGAAAACCGCGAAGGTGCCCTGGCAATGCTGGCCGGCCTGTCGGGCCGCGAGCACCAGGTCCTGACCGCGGTCGCCCTGAGCGACGGCCAGCGCGTGCTCAGCCTGTGCGTCACCAGCAAGGTGCGCTTCCGTGCGATCAGCGCCGACGAAGCGCAACGCTACTGGGCCAGCGGCGAACCGGTGGACAAGGCCGGCGGCTATGCCATCCAGGGTTTGGGCGCAGTGTTTGTCACCGGTCTTTCCGGCAGCTACTCGGCGGTGGTCGGCTTGCCCCTCTGTGAAACGGCCGAATTGCTTGGCCAGTTCGGCATTGCCTGCTGGCAATCGCTTGCGCATACGCCAGAGGTAACAAACCAGCGGTAGCCAGCACTGCATACGCCATCCATCATTACCCAAGACCTTTGACGAGAGCCTGCCATGAGTGAAGAGATCCTGATCAACATCACCCCGATGGAGTCGCGCGTGGCGGTGGTGGAAAACGGGGTGCTGCAGGAAGTACATGTCGAGCGCACCCAGCGCCGGGGCATCGTCGGCAATATCTACAAAGGCAAGGTGGTGCGCGTGCTGCCGGGCATGCAGGCGGCCTTTGTCGACATCGGCCTGGAGCGCGCGGCATTCATCCATGCCTCGGAGATATCCCAGCGCGAAGGCTCGGCGGTAGAGAACATCACCGCCCTGGTGCACGAGGGCCAGGCCCTGGTGGTGCAGGTGACCAAGGACCCGATCGGCACCAAGGGCGCGCGCCTGACCACCCAGCTGTCGATCCCGTCGCGCTACCTGGTGTACATGCCGCGCAGCAGCCATGTCGGCATTTCCCTGAAGATCGAAGACGAAGCCGAGCGCGAGCGCCTCAAGCAGGTAGTCAGCGACTGCATGGAAAGCGAGAACATCAAGGACGCCGGTGGCTTCATCCTGCGCACCGCCGCCGAAGGCGCACGCGCTGAAGAGATTCTGCAGGACATTCGCTACCTGCGCCGCCTGTGGGAGCAGATCGGCACCCAGATCAAGACCTGCGGTGCGCCCACGGTCATCTACGAGGACCTGGGCCTGGCCCTGCGTACCTTGCGTGACCTGGTCAACCCGAAGATCGAGAAGATCCGCATCGACTCGCGGGAAACCTTCCAGAAGACCACGCAGTTCGTTGGCGAACTGATGCCGGAAATCGCCGACCGCCTCGAACATTACCCGGGCGAACGGCCGATTTTCGACCTGTATGGCGTCGAGGACGAGATCCAGCGTGCACTGGAGCGCAAGGTGCCGCTGAAGTCCGGTGGCTACCTGGTGGTCGACCCGGCTGAAGCGATGACCACCATCGATGTGAACACCGGCGCCTTCGTCGGCCATCGCAACCTTGAAGAGACCATCTTCAAGACCAACCTCGAGGCCGCCACCGCGATCGCCCGGCAACTGCGCCTGCGCAACATCGGCGGCATCATCATCATCGACTTCATCGACATGGAAGACGAGGAGCACCAGCGCCAGGTGCTGCGTACTCTGGAAAAGCAGCTGGAGCGCGATCACGCCAAGACCAACATCATCGGCATCACCGAGCTGGGCCTGGTTCAGATGACCCGCAAGCGCACACGCGAAAGCCTGGAACAGGTGCTGTGCGAGCCCTGCCTGGCCTGTCAGGGCCGTGGCAAGCTGAAAACCCCCGAGACCATCTGTTACGAAATCTTCCGCGAGATCCTGCGCGAGGCCCGTGCCTACCAGGCCGAAGGCTACCGCGTGCTGGCCAACCAGAAGGTGGTCGATCGGTTGCTGGATGAAGAATCCGGTAACGTCGCGGAGCTGGAAGCCTTTATCGGCCGAACCATTCGTTTCCAGGTGGAGTCGATGTATTCGCAGGAACAATACGATGTGGTGCTGCTCTGAGGCCTTCTGAAACGCGCCGCAGGTGGCCCGGGCTGGAAAATCCGGGGCTACGGGCCATCATGGATAAACGACCTGGAGGGCCATGGCCATGGGACGTCTGACCCGCGTTCTTGTCGCCTTGACCCGCTGGGCGCTGGGCGTTTGCGCCCTGCTGGCGGTACTGGTGGCGCTGTATGTCAGCCTCGGCCGCGAACTGGTGCCGTTGGTGGCCGAGTATCGCGCCGATGTGGAAAGCAAGGCCGAGCAGGCTTTGGGCCTGCCCGTGCACGTTGGTGCCCTGGAAGGTCGCTGGAGCGGCCTGGCACCGGTGCTGCGGGTGCGCGACCTGCAACTGGGCGATGGGGCGACGGCCCTGCGCTTTGACGACGTCAAGGTAGTCCCCGATGTCTGGGCTAGCCTCACTGCCCGAGAAGTACGCCTGGCACGCATTCAGTTGGGCGGCCTGCAGTTGATTCTGCGCGAGAACGAGCAGGGCGCCTGGAGCCTCGAAGGCCTGCCGAAGAAGGACGATGCGCCGCTCGACCCCGCCGAGTTGTTGCAGCGACTGCGCCAGTTGGGCCGCATCGATGTGTTCGACAGTCAGGTCACCCTGCACCCCTGGCAGCGCGACCCGTTGACCCTGACTTATATGAGCGTTGGCCTGCAGGCCGGAGCTTCGCGCCATGCCCTGGACCTGCGCGCGACCCTGCCCGATGGCCAACCCTTGTCGCTGAACCTGCGCAGTCGTGCCACGCCCAGCGCCTGGCGCGACGGCCAGGTCGAAGCCTATTTGAGCCTGCCACAGAGTGACTGGGCGCGTTGGTTGCCGCCACGCCTGCTGGGCCAGTGGCATGCCGACGCCCTGCGGGCGGGCGGCGAGTTCTGGGTGGACTGGAGCAAGGGGCAGTTGCAGCAGGCCGTTGTACGCCTCAATGCACCGGAGCTGCACGGTGCCTATGCCGGGCGCAAGGCGGCCAAGCTGAACAATCTGGCGCTGGGTGCCTGGTTCCAGCGCCAGGAGCAAGGCTTCGATGTGGTAGTCGACTCCCTGGCCATGGACGTCGGCAAGACCCGTTGGGAGTCGCACCTGCAATTGCAGCAGCGTCCAGGCGAGGACGCTGCCGCGGAAAGCTGGAACGTGCAGGCCGACCGCCTCGACCTCACGCCGTTGACACCGCTCGTCGATGCCCTGGCGCCACTGCCGGACAAGGTCATGGCCGTGGTCGATGGCCTGAATGTTACCGGCGCGTTGCGCAATGTGCGTCTGGTAGCTCGGCCCAAGGCTGAGGGTGACCAGCGCCTGCAGTTCGAAGCCAACCTGGAGAAGGTCGGTTTCGATGCCTATCACAATGCCCCGGCAGCCGGTAATGTCAGCGGCAGCATCAGCGGAGACCTTGGTCATGGCGAACTGCGCCTTGATACCGATGCGTTCATGCTGCACCTGTACCCGATCTTCGCCAAACCCTGGCATTACCAGAAGGCCAATGCGCGCCTGACATGGGCCCTGGACAAGGAGGGTTTCACCCTGGTCGCGCCTTACCTCAAGGTACTGGGCGAGGAGGGCAAGATCGCCGGTGACTTCCTCATTCGCCTGTTGTTCGAAGAAGGCCGTGAAGACTACATGGACCTGCGCGTCGGCCTGACCGAAGGCGATGGCCGCTACACCGCCAAGTACCTGCCCGAGGTGCTCAGCCCGGCACTCGACGAATGGCTGCGCAGTGCGATCGTCAAAGGCACGGTGGACGAAGGCTACTTCCAGTACCAAGGCTCGCTGAACCATGGTGTCGCGCCGGAAGCCCGCAGCATCAGCCTGTTCTTCAAGGTGCGTGATGCAGCCCTGGACTTCCAGCCGGGCTGGCCGCAGGTGCAGCACGTGGATGGCGATGTGTTCATCGAGGACAGTGGTGTGCGCATCAAGGCCCAGCGTGGCGTACTGCTCGACACCAAGGTCAGTAATGTGAGCGTCGATATCCCGCATGTCGATGAGGGCCAGCAAAGCCACCTGTACCTCGATGGTGACTTCGACGGGAGCCTGGGCGATGGCCTGAAGATCCTCAAGGAGGCGCCAATCGGCACTGGCGAGATATTTGCCGGCTGGGAGGGCGAGGGGCCGCTCAAGGGCAAGGTCAAGCTCGACATCCCGTTGGCCCGCGGGCAGCGGCCGAAAGTGCAGGTAGACTTTGCCACCGACGATGCGCGGTTGAAGGTTGCGCCGCCGAGTCTGGAGTTGAGCCGCCTGAAGGGTGACTTCAGCTTTGATTTGGACAAGGGCTTGAGCGGCAAGGGCATCAGCCTGCAAGCGTTCGGCAAGCCTGTTACGGCACAAATCACCGCCGAAGGCCAGCCCGGGCAGATGCAGACACGCGTCAACGCCAGCGGCCAGGTGTCACTCAAGGCTCTGACCGACTGGCTGCAGTTCAAGCAGGCCTTGCCGGCGTCCGGCGACCTGCCTTACCAGTTGCAGCTCAGCCTGGGTAGCCGGGACAACCGTCTGAGTGTCGATTCCAGCCTCAAGGGCTTGGCCATAGACCTGCCGGCACCGTTCGGCAAGGCAGTGGCTGATACCCGTGACACACGCTTCAGCATGACCCTCCAGGGGCCGGAGCGGCGCTTCGATGTCGCCTACACCGACCTTGCCCGCTTTGCCTATGCCGCACCGGCAGAGAAGCTGGGGCAGGGGCGTGGCGAGTTGCTGCTGGGCGCCGGTGATGCCCAGGTACCTGCCGGCCAGGGCCTGCGAGTGCGCGGGCACCTGGAGACGCTGGACCTGGGGCCCTGGCAGGAACAGGCGGCGCGCCTGGCTGGCGATGACCCGGGCGGTAGCGCGAGGCAGAACCTGCAAGGCGTAGACCTGAGCATCGGCCAGCTGAAAGCCTTTGGCCTCGACCTGAACCAGGCCGTGGTGCGCCTGGCCCGTGGTGGCCCCGCCTGGGATCTGCGCTTCGATAGCAAGGAAGTCATCGGCAACGCCCGGGTGCCGGATGCCAAGGGCGCGCCAATGGTGGTGCGCATGCAGACCTTGCGCCTGCCCGCCGCCAGCGCGGCTGAAAAGCAGGCAGAGGCACAGGCCGAGGAGGGCCCGGACCCGCTGGCTTCGTTCGACCCGCGCAAGGTTCCGGCACTGGACCTGAGCATCGACAAGCTCTATCGCGGTGACGACCTGTACGGCAGTGCGTCGCTCAAGCTGCGGCCGACCGCGCGTGGTGTGACCGCCAGCGATATAGACCTCGACTTCAAAGGCCTGCGTATCGATGGTGGCGGTGGCTGGGAAGGCGAACCGGGAAAAACCGGCAGTTGGTACAAAGGGCGCCTGGACGGCAACAACCTGGCGGATGTGCTCAAGGCCTGGGGCTTTGCGCCGACCGTGACCAGCCGCGACTTCCGCCTGGATGTGGATGGCCGCTGGCCGGGTTCGCCGGCCTCGGTGAGCCTCAAGCGCTTCTCCGGCAGCATGGACGCAGCCCTGCGCACCGGCCAGTTCGTGGAGGTCGAGGGCAGTGCCCAGGCGCTGCGGGTGTTCGGCCTGCTGAACTTCAACTCCATCGGCCGGCGCTTGCGCCTGGACTTCTCCGACCTGTTCGACAAGGGCCTGGCCTACGACCGTGTCAAAGGCTTGCTGGTAGCCAGTGACGGTGTCTATGTGACCCGCGAGCCAATCGCCGTGACTGGCCCGTCGAGCAACTTCGAGCTGGACGGCACCTTGGACCTGGTGCGCGACCGGGTCGATGCCAACCTGCAGGTAAGTCTGCCAGTGACCAATAACCTGCCGCTGGCAGCCCTGATTGTCGGCGCGCCAGCCGTGGGCGGGGCGCTATTCCTGGTGGACCGGCTGATCGGTGACCGGGTGTCACGCTTCGCCAGCGTGCACTACCGTGTCGAAGGTCCGGTGAAAGAGCCTAGAATCACATTTGTGAAACCTTTCGAGAAATCCCGTTAGGAGTGCCCATGAAGGCAGCGGTAATCCAGATGGTCAGCCAGGACGATGTGCTGGCCAACCTGCAGCGCGCCGGTGCCCTGTTGGAGCAGGCCGCCTCTGGCGGCGCACGGCTGGCGGTGCTGCCGGAAAACTTCGCTGCCATGGGCCGCAAGGACACCGCTGCCATCGGCCGCGCCGAAGCGTTGGGCGAAGGGCCGATCCTGCCATGGTTGAAACGCACCGCCCGCGACCTCAAGTTATGGATTGTCGCCGGTACCTTGCCATTGCCACCGGTCGGCCAACCTGAAGCCAAGGCCCATGCCTGCTCGCTGCTGATCGACGAACACGGTGAGGTAGCGGCACGCTATGACAAGCTGCACCTGTTCGATGTGGACGTTGCCGACAATCGTGGCCGTTACCGCGAGTCCGACGACTATGCCCACGGCGCCCAAGTGGTGGTGGCCGATACGCCAGTAGGGCGGCTGGGGCTGAGCGTGTGCTACGACCTGCGCTTCCCCGAACTGTACAGCGCACTGCGCGCCGCCGGCGCGGAACTTATCACTGCGCCAGCCGCCTTCACTGCGGTAACGGGCGCGGCACATTGGGAAGTGCTTGTGCGCGCCCGTGCCATCGAGACCCAGTGCTACCTGCTGGCTGCGGCACAGGGCGGCACCCACCCGGGGCCACGGGAAACCCATGGCCATGCGGCGATCGTCGACCCCTGGGGGCGCATCGTCGCTGAACAGGCGCAAGGTGAAGCAGTATTGCTCGCCGAACGCGACATTGACGAACAAGCGTCCATCCGGGCGCGCATGCCGGTGGTATCGCACCGGCGCTTTTTCTCGCAGGGCGCGTTGCGGCCTGCGCACACCTCGGAGTGACTATGAGCCAGATGTTATCCACCGTCAGCGAGCAGCTCCTGGCCCCAGGCGGCTTGACCCTGGACAGCCTGCAGAGCGTGCTGGGTGAGTTGGCCGGCCCCGGCATCGACGCCGCCGACCTGTATTTCCAGGGCCAGATCTCGGAAACCTGGGCGCTGGAAGACGGCATCGTCAAAGAGGGCAGTTTCAACCTCGACCAGGGCGTGGGCGTGCGTGCCCAATCCGGTGAAAAGACCGGCTTTGCCTACAGCAACGCGATCAACCTCGAAGCGCTGACCTCTGCCGCCCGTGCCGCCCGTTCGATCTCGCGTGCCGGGCAGAACGGCAAGGTGCAGGCCTTCCGCAGCCAGGACGTGACCGCGCTTTACCCGGCGGACAACCCGCTGGATGTGCTCAGCCGTGCCGAAAAGGTCGAACTGCTCAAGCGTGTCGACGCCGCCACCCGCGCCCTTGACCCGCGTATCCAGCAGGTCAGTGTGAGCATGGCCGGGGTATGGGAACGCATCCTGATCGCAGCCGCCGATGGCAGCCTGGCCGCCGACGTGCGCCCGCTGGTGCGCTTCAACGTCAGCGTCATCGTCGAGCAGAATGGCCGCCGCGAGCGTGGCGGGCAGGGTGGTGGCGGGCGTACCGACTACCGCTTCTTCACCGAAGAGCGGGTCATGGGCTATGCCCGCGAAGCGCTGCGCCAGGCCCTGGTGAACCTGGAGGCGATCCCGGCACCGGCTGGTACTCTACCGGTGGTGCTGGGTTCGGGCTGGTCGGGCGTGCTGCTGCACGAGGCTGTCGGCCATGGCCTGGAGGGTGACTTCAACCGCAAGGGCAGTTCGGCGTTCAGCGGCCGCATTGGCGAGAAAGTGGCGTCGAGCCTGTGCACCATTGTCGACGACGGCACCCTCGAAGGCCGCCGTGGCTCGCTGAGCGTGGATGACGAAGGCACCCCGACCGAGTGCACCACATTGATCGAGAACGGTGTGCTCAAGGGCTACATGCAGGACAAGCTGAACGCGCGCCTGATGGGCATGGCGGTGACCGGCAACGGCCGCCGCGAATCCTACGCGCACCTGCCGATGCCGCGCATGACCAACACCTACATGCGTGCGGGCGAAAGCGACCCGCAGGAAATCATCGCTTCGGTGAAGAAGGGTATCTACTGCGCCAACCTCGGCGGTGGCCAGGTGGACATTACCAGCGGCAAGTTCGTGTTCTCGACCAGTGAGGCCTACCTGATCGAAGACGGCAAGATTACCGCGCCGGTGAAGGGGGCGACCCTGATCGGCAACGGCCCGGAGGCGATGAGCCGGGTGTCGATGGTCGGTAACGACCTGGCGCTGGACAGCGGGGTAGGGACTTGCGGCAAGGACGGGCAGTCGGTGCCGGTGGGGGTCGGGCAGCCAACCTTGAAGCTGGATGCGATCACCGTGGGCGGTACAGGGGCGTGATGGCTTCGGGTGTGGGAGCGGGCTTGCCCGCTCCCACAGGGGCCCAGCCTGTCAGCGCAACCCGCGCTGCAGCTCGTCGAGATCGCGGATGTACTTGAACACCTTGCGCGCGGCGGCAGGCGGCTTGTTCCGGGCCTTCTCGTGCTGGGCATGGCGTACCAGCGAGCGCAGCTGCTGGCGGTCGGTGTCGGGGTATTCGTTGACGAAGCGTTCGAGGTCTTCGTCATTACCGTCGATCAACCGGTCGCGCCAGCGCTCCAGGCTGTGGAAGCGCTCGTTGTACTGGCGGGTCGAGCTGTCCATCTGTTCGAGCAGGGCGTGGATGGCATCCAGATCCTGCACGCGCATCAGCTTGCCGACAAACGACATGTGGCGTTTGCGGGCACCGTGAGCGGTGTGCTTGCTGGCTTCGGCCAGGGCCTTGCGCAGCTCGTCGGTCAACGGCAGGCGAGCCAGAGTATCGGCCTTGAGCGTGGTAAGGCGCTCGCCGAGTTCGACCAGCGCATGCAGCTCGCGCTTGATCTGAGTTTTGCTTTTTTCGCCGTCGAAGGCGTCGTCGTTTGAATCAACCATGGTGGCAGTCCGCTAGAAATCGCCGCCATGATAACCAGTCGGGGGCCGCTTGTCCGGCCCGGTCGTAGAATGACCCTCGCCGAACGCAGAATTTGAGTGGAGAGAACCATGAGTGCAGTCCAGAGCGTAGGTCCGAAGGACCTGCCAGCATTGCAGGAGCAGGTCGAGGCGATCATCGCCGAGGCGCGCCGCCAGGGGGCCAGTGCCTGCGAGGTGGCGGTGTCGCTGGAGCAGGGCCTGTCCACCACGGTACGTCAGCGAGAGGTCGAGACGGTCGAGTTCAACCGCGACCAGGGCTTTGGCATCACCCTCTATGTGGGCCAGCGCAAAGGCTCGGCCAGCACCTCGGCCAGTGGCCCGGAAGCGATCCGCGAAACCGTCGCCGCGGCCTTGGCGATTGCCAGGCATACCTCCGAGGACGAATGTTCCGGCCTGGCCGACGCAGCGTTGATGGCCCGCGATATCCCGGACCTGGACCTGTACCACGACTGGAACCTCGAGCCAGAGAAGGCCATCGAGATGGCCCTGGCCTGCGAAGCGGCGGCGTTCGACGCCGACCCGCGCATCCTCAATGCCGACGGTACCACCCTCAATACCCACCAGGGTTGCCGCGTGTATGGCAACAGCCATGGTTTCATCGGTGGCTACGCCTCGACCCGGCACAGCCTGAGCTGTGTGATGATCGCCGAAGGCGACGGCCAGATGCAGCGTGACTACTGGTACGACGTGAACCGGCAGGGCAACCTGCTGGCCGACCCGCGTAGCATCGGCATGCGCGCTGCCCAGCGTGCAGCCAGCCGTCTGGGTGCGCGGCCGGTGCCGACCTGCGAGGTGCCGGTGCTGTTCTCGGCCGAGCTGGCCGGTGGCCTGTTCGGCAGTTTCCTGTCGGCCATCTCCGGCGGCAACCTGTACCGCAAGTCGTCATTCCTGGAGGGGACCATCGGCCAGCGCCTGTTCCCCACCTGGCTGACCCTCGACGAGCGCCCGCACATTCCGCGGGCACTGGGCAGTGCCGCATTCGACGGCGATGGCCTGGCTACCTATGCCAAGCCGTTCGTCGACAAGGGTGAGCTGGTGTCGTACCTGCTGGGTACCTATTCCGGGCGCAAGCTGGGTTTGCCAAGCACTGCCAACGCTGGTGGTGTGCACAATCTGTTCGTCAGCCATGGTGTCGAAGACCAGGCGGCGCTGATCCGGCGCATGGGCCGTGGGCTGCTGGTGACCGAGTTGATGGGGCATGGCCTGAACATGGTGACGGGGGATTATTCCCGTGGCGCGGCAGGCTTCTGGGTCGAGAATGGCGAGATTCAGCACGCAGTGCAGGAAGTGACCATTGCCGGGAACATGAAAGACATGTTCCAGCAGATTGTCGCGATTGGCAGCGATCTTGAGACCCGCAGCAACATTCATACCGGGTCGGTGCTGATCGAGCGGATGACTGTGGCGGGTAGCTGATTCATAGCCTGTACCGGCCTCTTCGCGGGTAAACCCGCTCCTACAGGAATCGCATAAGGCTCCAGTCTTATGCAGAATCTGTAGGAGCGGGTTTACCCGCGAAGAGGCCGGTGGAGGCACTACAGAATTTTCAATGAAACCGAAGACCCGGCCCCCATGCCGGGTTTTTTGTTTCATCACCTCTCTTGAAGTGATTATATTTATCACTTAATAATGAATATCATTAACCAGTAACTCGGCGATGATGTTCATGAAACCCGTCCTCCGCGAACTGCCCTACCTGGAAAACTGGCGCTGGCTCAGCCGACGCATCCGCTGTGCGCTCGAGCCCGACGAACCGCGCCTGATCGAGCACTACTTGGCTGAAGGCCGCTACCTGGTGTGCTGTACCGAGACCTCTTCATGGACGGTGGCGCTGACTTCCTTCCGCCTGCTGCTGGATACCGCCTGCGACCGCATGCTGCCCTGGCATTGGCGCTGCCTGTGCCTGGACCAGGCCTGGCGCCCTCTGCTGGACCTGCGCAACCTCGACCGCGAGGCACAGAACCAGCGCTGGCAGCCCTACGCCCTGCAGTTGGCCAATTGCCGCCTGCTGCCGTCGATTTCTCCCGATGAACTGATGCAAG
This sequence comes from Pseudomonas sp. PVC-5-1, assembly GCF_057444345.1. Taxonomy (NCBI): domain Bacteria; kingdom Pseudomonadati; phylum Pseudomonadota; class Gammaproteobacteria; order Pseudomonadales; family Pseudomonadaceae; genus Pseudomonas; species Pseudomonas sp. PVC-5-1. The sequence goes on from NZ_CM172024.1 coordinate 1,025,027, forward strand.
GATTTGATGATGAGTGATACCCGTATCGAGCGTGACAGCATGGGCGAACTGCAGGTGCCGGCCCAGGCCCTGTACGGCGCCCAGACCCAACGCGCGGTCGACAATTTCCCGATCAGCGGCCAGCGCATGCCGGCCCAGTTCATTCGTGCACTACTGCTGGCCAAGGCTGCCGCGGCCAAGGCCAACGTCGAACTGGAACAGTTGTCGAGCACGCAAGGCCAGGCCATCGTAACGGCAGTCGAGCAACTCCTGGCGGGTGACTTCATCCAGCATTTCCCGGTGGATGTGTTCCAGACAGGCTCCGGAACCAGCTCGAACATGAACGCCAACGAGGTGATCGCCACACTGGCCAGTCGCGTGCTGGGTGAGGTCGTCAACGCCAACGACCACGTCAACTGCGGCCAGAGCAGCAACGACATCATCCCCACCACGATTCACGTCAGCGCCGCCCTGGCCTTGCACGAGCAGCTACTGCCCGCCCTGGCGCATCTGGTACAGGTGATCGAGGCCAAGTCGGCACAGGTGCATCAGTACGTGAAGACCGGCCGCACCCACCTGATGGACGCCATGCCGGTACGCATGAGCCAGGTGCTGGATGGCTGGGCGGCGCAGATCAATGGCGCCAAGGCACACATCGAAGCTACCCTGCCGAGCCTGCAGGCCCTGGCCCAGGGCGGCACGGCCGTGGGTACCGGCATCAACGCCCACCCGCAATTCGCTGCTGGTTTCGCCCGCCAGCTCAGCGGCCTGACCCAGGTCGAGTTCACCCCCGGGCAGAACCTGTTCGCCCTGATCGGCTCGCAGGACACCGCAGTGGCCCTGTCCGGCCAGCTCAAGACTACCGCCGTGGCGCTCATGAAGATTGCCAACGACCTGCGCTGGATGAACTCTGGCCCGCTGGCAGGGCTGGGCGAAATCGAGCTGCAAGGCCTGCAGCCGGGCTCTTCGATCATGCCGGGCAAGGTCAACCCGGTGATTCCAGAGGCCACCGCCATGGTCGCCGCCCAAGTGATCGGCAATGACGCCACCATCGCCATCGCTGGCCAGTCCGGCAACTTCGAGCTGAACGTGATGCTGCCGGTGATCGCCCGCAACCTGCTGGAGAGCATCGAGCTGATGGCGAACGTTAGCCGCCTGCTGGCCGACAAGGCCATCGCCAGCTTCAAGGTCAACGAAAGCAAGCTCAAGGAAGCCCTGGCACGCAACCCGATTCTGGTCACGGCGCTGAACCCGATCATCGGCTACCTCAAGGCCGCCGAAATCGCCAAGACCGCTTACAAGCAAGGCCGTCCGATCATCGACGTGGCGCTGGAGCACACCGACCTGTCGCGTGACCAGCTGGAAACGCTACTGGACCCGGAAAAACTCACTGCCGGTGGTATCTGACACTGAGTCACGGCCCAAGCGCCAGCGGTGGCCGCGTTGGTCATCGCCCAACCCATGCTTACGGAATTCACTGATATGCCCCATACCTTGCCTGCACTGCCTTACGCTTACGCTGCGCTGGAACCGCACATCGACGCGCAGACCATGGAAATCCACCACACCAAGCACCACCAGACCTACGTCACTGGCCTCAACGCCGCCATCGAAGGCACCGAGTGGGCTGAGTGGCCGGTGGAAAAACTGCTCGGCGCGGTCGGGCAACTGCCGGAAAACCTGCGTGGTGCGGTGACCAACCATGGCGGCGGGCACGCCAACCACAGCCTGTTCTGGACCGTGATGTCGCCGCAGGGTGGGGGAGAGCCGCAGGGCGCTCTGGCGCAGGCCATAGATGCCCAACTGGGCGGCTTCGATGCCTTCAAGGAGGCTTTCACCAAGGCTGCGCTGACCCGCTTCGGCAGTGGCTGGGCCTGGCTCAGCGTGACCCCGCAGAAAAACCTGGTAGTGGAAAGCAGCGGCAACCAGGACAGCCCGCTGATGCACGGCAACACGCCAATCCTCGGCCTGGACGTGTGGGAGCATGCCTACTACCTGAAGTACCAGAATCGTCGTCCGGAATACATCGGTGCTTTCTACAACGTCATTGACTGGGCGGAAGTGGAGCGCCGCTACCTCGAAACCCTGAAGTGAGTCTCCCCGGTATGCGCTCCCAGATGATGTCTGTCAGCCGTGTGCGCCTGTTTCGCTTGTTTCGCCTGGCGCTTGGGACTTTGCTGTTGCTGGCAGGCACTGCATTGCTATTGGCGCGCGGCTTCGCCTGGTTGGACCTGGCCTGGCCAGCTTGGGGCTGTGCATCGGTTTGCGCCGGATGATGGGGGGTTCACCGGCTTCGCTGTGGGAGCGGGCGTGCCGAGGCGTCGAACCGCCGCGAACACCGGCGAAGCCGGTGCCATACACCGCGTCGTCTGCCTTCGCGGGCACGCCCGCTCCCACACAGCGCAGCCCAAAGGACTGGGCAATCTCCCACAGGCGTTTTGTGCTAAAAAGCTGTTCCCACACGGACCGTGCGGGCCTGCGAACTTTATTCGCCTTCGTCGAAATAATTGTTGATCAGTTCGACCAGCGCTGCCATGGCATCGTCGTCCTGCTCGCCTTCGGTATGCAGGTGCACCTGGGTGCCCTTGCCGGCCGCCAGCATCATCACCGCCATGATGCTCTTGCCATCCACCAACTTGTCCGGCGCACGGCCAACCCTCACCTGGCAGGGGAAGCGACCGGCAACGCCGACGAACTTGGCTGCCGCCCGGGCATGCAGACCCAGCTTGTTGATGATGGTGATTTCACGGGCGGGCATCGTGGGGCGGATCCTTGGGCTAGAGGTCGCGGTGGCGGACCTGGACGTTTTTCAGGGATTGCTGCAACAACTGGCCAAGGCGTTCGGTGATGTACACCGAGCGGTGGTGGCCGCCGGTGCAGCCAATGGCAATGGTGACGTAGGCACGGTTGCTGGCGGCGAAGCGGGGCAGCCACTTGAGCAGGTAGCTGGAAATGTCGTTGAACATCTCTTCGACATCCGGCTGTGCGGCCAGGTAGTCGATCACCGGTTGGTCGAGGCCGGAGTGCTCACGCAGCTCGGGCTTCCAGTAGGGGTTGGGCAGGCAGCGCACATCGAACACCAGGTCGGCATCGACCGGCATTCCTCGCTTGAAACCGAACGACTCGACCAGGAACGCGGTGCCAGGCTCGGGCTGGTTGAGCAGGCGCAGCTTGATCGAATCACGCAGCTGGTACAGGTTCAGGCTGGTGGTGTCGATCTTCAGGTCGGCCAGGTCTGCAATCGGCCCCAACAATTCGCTTTCCACCCGGATCGCTTCCGCGAGCGAGCGGTTGGCGTTGGTCAGCGGGTGGCGTCGGCGGGTTTCCGAGAAACGCTTGAGCAGTACGTCTTCGTCGGCATCCAGGTACAGCACGTCGCACTGGATATGCCGGGCGCGGGCTTCTTCGAGCAACTCGGGAAAACGCGTCAGGTGGCTTGGCAAGTTGCGCGCGTCGATCGACACGGCGACCTTGGGTTGCTGCAACTCGGTGTTGATCAGCGCATTTTCCGCCAGTTGCGGCAGCAGCCCGGCGGGCAGGTTGTCAATGCAGTAGAAACCGTTGTCTTCCAGGACATCGAGGGCGGTGCTCTTGCCGGAGCCGGACCGGCCGCTGACGATGATCAGGCGCATGTTCAGTGCTCGTTCTGTACGTCCAGGACAACCTGGAACAGGGCCTCGCTGCTGGTGGCCGCACGCAAGCGATCACGGACCTCCTTGCGATCGAGCATGCTGGCAATCTGGCGCAGCAATTCCAGATGGGCATCGGTGGCGGCTTCTGGCACCAACAGGACGAACAGCAGGTCCACCGGCGCGCCATCGATGGCGTCGTAGTCGATAGGCGCTTCCAGGTGCAGCAGGGCGCTGACCGGAGCGGAACATCCTTCAAGCCGGCAGTGCGGGATGGCGATGCCGTTGCCGAAACCGGTCGAACCGAGTTTTTCCCGGGCGACCAGTTTTTCGAAGACGTCCTGCATCTCCAGTTCGGGCACTTGTTCGGCGATGACGGTGGCGACCTTTTCCAGGGCGCGCTTCTTGCTGCCGCCCGGCACGTTCACGAGGGAACGGCCGGGGGTCAGGATGGTTTCAAGTCGGATCATGGATGAGGGGGATCAGCGGGCAGCTGCACCTTGCAGCAGGCTTTGCTGTTTTTCCTTGTGTTTTTTCAGTTGGCGGTCGAGCTTGTCTGCCAAGGCGTCGATCGCTGCATACATGTCTTCGTGTTCGGCGTTGGCAACCACTTCGCCGCCGGGAATCTGCAAGGTCGCCTCGACCTTCTGCTGCAGCTTCTCGACTTTCATGATGACCTGCACGTTGGTGATCTTGTCGAAGTGACTTTCCACGCGAGCGAGCTTTTCAAGCACATAATCGCGCAGTGGCTGGGTGACTTCTACATGCTGTCCACTGATATTGACTTGCATACAGCTTCTCCTTTGTTGCCCGTGCATAAAGAGGCAGGTCTTGCACCTGCCCCACAAACGCTGTGGCACATCTCAGGGGCTACATCAGTCGCTTGCGCTCGCTCGACGGTGCGATGCCGAGAGACTCGCGGTACTTGGCGACGGTGCGACGGGCTACCTGGATGCCTTGTGCCTCCAGTAAACCAGCGATCTTGCTGTCACTCAATGGCTTTTTCTGATTTTCCGCTGCAACCAGTTTCTTGATGATCGCGCGGATAGCCGTAGACGAGCATTCTCCGCCTTCGGAGGTGCTGACGTGGCTGGAGAAAAAGTATTTCAGTTCGTAGATGCCACGCGGGGTGTGCATGTATTTCTGCGTGGTTACCCGCGAAATGGTCGACTCGTGCATGCCCACCGCTTCGGCAATGTCATGCAGTACCAAGGGCTTCATCGCTTCGTCGCCGTGGTCGAGGAAGCCGCGCTGGTGCTCGACGATCTGCGTGGCCACCTTCATCAGGGTTTCGTTGCGGCTTTGCAGGCTCTTGATGAACCAGCGCGCTTCCTGCAGCTGGTTGCGCATGAAGGTGTTGTCGGCACTGGTGTCGGCCCGGCGCACAAAGCCAGCGTACTGCGGGTTTACGCGCAGCCGCGGAATGGCCTCCTGGTTCAGCTCCACCAGCCAGCGGTCGCTGTCCTTGCGTACGATGACGTCGGGCACCACGTACTCAGGCTCGCTGGACTCGATCTGCGAGCCGGGGCGCGGGTTGAGGCTTTGTACCAGCTCGATGACCTGGCGCAGCTCGTCTTCCTTGATTTTCATGCGACGCATCAGCTGGCTGTAGTCACGGCTGCCGAGCAGGTCGATGAAATCGGTGACCAGGCGCTTGGCTTCTGTCATCCACGGGGTGCTGGCAGGCAGCTGGCGCAATTGCAGCAACAGGCATTCACCAAGGGTGCGGGCGGCAACGCCGGCTGGCTCGAATTGCTGGATGCGGTGCAGTACCGCTTCGACCTCGTCCAGCTCGATATCCAGCTCCGGGTCGAAACCTGCGCAGATCTCCTCGAGGGTATCTTCCAGGTAGCCCTGGCCGTTGATGCTGTCGATCAGGGTGACGGCAATCAGGCGGTCGGTGTCGGACATCGGAGCCAGGTTCAGCTGCCACAACAGGTGGCTTTGCAGGCTCTCGCCGGCCGATGTGCGGGTGGTGAAGTCCCACTCGTCGTCGTCGTTGTTTGGCAGGCTGCTGGCACTGGTCTGGTAGATGTCTTCCCAGGCGGTGTCGACCGGCAGCTCGTTGGGGATGCGCTCGCTCCATTCACCGTCTTCCAGAGTGTCGGCACTGGTGGTGCTTTCCTGGAAGCTGTTGTCCTGGACTTCGGCGACCGGCTTGTTTTCGGCGTTGTCCGCCATCGGATCGCTGTTGTCGAAGTCGTCGCCGTCTTCCTGACGTTCGAGCATCGGATTCGACTCCAGCGCTTCCTGGATTTCCTGTTGGAGGTCCAGGGTGGAGAGCTGGAGCAGGCGGATGGCCTGTTGCAACTGCGGTGTCATCGTCAGTTGCTGGCCCATTTTAAGGACGAGCGATGGTTTCATGGCTGGGGCTTAATACCTTGTTCGCCGGCGCGCATGCGCCATCCACTACACGAGGGCGCCGGGGCGCCAGATCAAGCAAGTTTTATGCCTTAAATTGTAGCGTTTGCCTAGAGTACCGTAACACTTTACCCCGGGTTTTAGGGCGATTTGCCAGTACTCCAGGCGCGTGCCAGGCTCAGAGTCGGAACTCGTGGCCCAGGTAAACTTCTTTGACCAGGTCGTTGGCCAGGATGGTTTCAGCGTCGCCTTCGGCGATCAGTCGGCCATCATTGACGATATAGGCGGTTTCGCAGATATCCAGGGTCTCACGCACATTGTGGTCGGTGATCAGTACACCGATGCCCTTGGCCTTGAGGTGGTGGATGATCTGCTTGATGTCACCGACCGAAATCGGGTCGACACCGGCAAACGGTTCGTCCAGCAGGATGAACTTGGGTGCGGTCGCCAGCGCGCGGGCAATTTCCACGCGGCGGCGCTCACCACCGGACAGGCTCATGCCGAGGTTGTCGCGAATGTGGCTGATGTGGAACTCCTGCAGCAGGCTTTCCAGCTCTTTGCGCCGGCCGTCGCGGTCGAGGTCCTTGCGGGTCTCGAGGATGGCCATGATGTTGTCGGCCACCGACAGCTTGCGGAAGATCGAGGCTTCTTGCGGAAGATAGCCGATGCCGGCGCGGGCGCGACCGTGCATGGGCTGGTGGCTGACATCGAGGTTGTCGATCAGCACGCGCCCCTGATCGGCCTGGACCAGGCCGACAATCATGTAGAAGCAGGTGGTCTTGCCGGCGCCGTTGGGGCCGAGCAGGCCGACGATCTGGCCGCTGTCGATCGACAGGCTGACGTCGCGTACGACTTGCCGCCCCTTGTAGCTCTTGGCCAGGTGCTGGGCTTTGAGGGTTGCCATTTACTCGGCCTTCTTCTTGGGCTGGATCACCATGTCGATACGCTGACGCGGCGAGGTCACGTTGCCACCACGACCGGCGGTCGCCACCTGGGTCTGGGTGTTGTAGACGATCTTCTCGCCTTCGGTGGTGTTGCCTTCGCTCTCGACCTTGGCGCGGTCGGTGAGGATCACCATGTCCTTCTGCGACTGGTACTGGATGGTCACCGCCCAGCCTTTCATCTTGTCTGGCTTGGCTGCGCTCTGCTGTTGCTCGAAGTAGGCCAGGTTGCCCACCGAGGTCACCACGTCGATGTCGCCGGAGGCGGAACGGGTGATGGTCACGGTGTTGCCTTTGATCATCATCGAACCCTGGGTGATGATCACGTCGCCGGTGTAGGTGGCCACGCCCTGCTTGTCGTCCAGGTGGGCGTTGTCGGCCTGTATGCGGATAGGCTGGTCACGGTCATTCGGCAGGGCGAGGGCGCTCGCGCTTCCCAGTGCTGCGCTCAGGCTGAGCAAAAGGGGGAGGGTTTTAACGAGCCTCATACTGTCCTCTTACGTTAGAGAGCAAGTCCATCTTGCCTTCTTTCAAATACGCTTTCATACCTTTGCCCGTAGTTGTGCCACCGGCGCCGTCGATTCTAACGGCTTGCTCGGTCTGCGCATATTGCTTCTGCGGGAACACGGTCATGCGTGCGCTGGTAATGATCATTTCACGCTGCTTTTCGTCGGTGCGGGCGACCCGTACGTTGTCGATCAGTTCGACTTCGCTGCCGTCCGGGTTGACCTCGGCGCGGGTGCTCTGTACGTGCCACGGGTATTCGGTACCGCGGTACAGGTGCAGGTCCGGCGTGGTCAGCAGGGTGATTTCGCTGGCTTTCAGGTGTTCGACCTTGTCAGCGGTCATTTCGTACTGCAGCTTGCCGTCGGGCATGAACTGCACGCTGTGGGCGTTGACCGCGTAGTAGTCGATGGCGCTTTCGTCGACCTGGGCCACAGGTTTGTCGAGGAAACTTTCCGGGCTGACATTCCAGTAGCCGATCGCCACCAGCAGGGCGGCGATCACTGCGAGCAGCGTAATGTTGCGGGCTTTCTTGCTGAACATGGGCAGCCTTACAGGTAGTTGGCGTTGGCAGCGTCCAGGGTGCCCTGGGCCTGCATGATCAGTTCGCAGAATTCACGGGCCGCGCCTTCGCCGCCACGTGCCTGGGTCACGCCATGTGCGTGCTGGCGAACGAACGGCGCGGCGTTGGCCACCGCCATGCCCAGGGCGACCCGGCGGATCACCGGCAGGTCGGGCAGGTCGTCGCCAAGGTAGGCCACTTCATCATAGCTCAGGCCCAGTTCGGCGAGCAGGCCGTCCAGCACCACCAGTTTGTCTTCGCGGCCCTGATACAGGTGCGGGATGCCGAGGTTCTTCGCCCGGCGCTCGACCACCGGGGTCTTGCGCCCGCTGATGATAGCGGTGGTCACGCCCGAGGCCATGAGCATCTTGATGCCCTGGCCGTCGAGGGTGTTGAAGGTCTTGAACTCGCTGCCGTCCTCGAGGAAGTACAGGCGCCCGTCGGTGAGCACGCCGTCCACGTCGAACACTGCCAGCTTGATGTGCTTGCCGCGTTGCATGAGGTTCTGGTTCATTCCATCGCTCTCTTACATCACGCCGGCGCGCAGCAGGTCGTGCATGTTCAGGGCGCCGGTGGGGCGGTCCTCGCGGTCCACCACCACCAGAGCGTTGATCTTGTGGTCTTCCATGATCTTCAGTGCCTCGGCCGCGAGCATTTCGGCGCGGGCCGTCTTGCCGTGCACGGTCATGACCTGGTCGATCAGGGTGGTGTGGATGTCGATGTTGCGGTCCAGGCTGCGGCGCAGGTCGCCGTCGGTGAAGATCCCGGCCAGCTTGCCGTCGGCTTCGACGATCACGGTCATGCCCAGGCTTTTTCGGGACATTTCAAGGAGCGCGTCCTTGAGCAGGGTGCCGCGGGGCACCTGGGGCAGTTCGTCGCCAGCGTGCATCACGTTCTCCACCTTGAGTAGCAAGCGGCGGCCCAATGCACCGCCCGGGTGCGAGAAGGCAAAGTCCTCGGCGGTGAAACCGCGGGCTTCGAGCAGGGCAATGGCCAGCGCGTCGCCCAGCACCAGCGATGCGGTGGTGGAGGAGGTGGGGGCCAGGTTCAGCGGGCAGGCCTCTTGCTCGACGCGGGCGTCGAGGTTGACCTCGGCAGCCTGGGCCAGGGGCGAGTCCGGGTTGCCGGTCAGGCTGATCAGCTTGATGCCCAGGCGCTTGATCAGCGGCAGCAGGGTGACGATTTCGGCAGTGCTGCCGGAATTCGACAGGGCAAGGATGACATCATCGCGGGTGATCATGCCCATGTCGCCATGGCTGGCTTCGGCCGGGTGCACGAAAAACGCCGGTGTACCAGTGCTTGCCAGGGTGGCGGCGATCTTGTTGCCGATGTGCCCGGACTTGCCCATGCCGACCACGACGACCCGGCCCTTGCTGGCCAGGATCAGTTCGCAGGCCTTGACGAAATTTTCGTCGATGCGCGCCAGCAGGGCCTCTACGGCCTCGAGTTCCAGGCGCAGGGTGCGTTGTGCGGATTGGATCAGCTCGCTGGATTGGCTCATGTCGAAAAAGCAATGCCTGATGAAAAGGCGGCGATTATAGCTGCAATGAAAGAAACCCTCACGCTTTCGATTGCCGGGGTGAATGTCTCGCCAGCCTGTCGCAGGGCTGAACGACTCGCTAGCCGACCTTGGGGCGGCGCTGTCAGCGGTGCTATAGTTCGCCGCTATTCGGCCTGCCAGGGGCGCTTGTGCCTTCCAGATGGAGGCCGACGTCCATTAGGACGAGGCTGCACTAGCAAGGAGTCTAGATGAGTGTGGATAGCGCCTACGCGGTCGAGTTGAAGGGGGTTACCTTCAAACGTGGTTCGCGCAGCATTTTCAGCAACGTCGACATTCGCATCCCGCGCGGCAAGGTCACCGGCATCATGGGGCCATCGGGTTGCGGCAAGACCACGTTGCTCCGCCTGATGGGCGCGCAGTTGCGCCCCTCCAGCGGTGAGGTCTGGGTTGCCGGGCAGAACCTGCCGACGTTGTCGCGCAGCGACCTGTTCGACGCCCGCAAGCAAATGGGGGTGCTGTTCCAGAGCGGCGCGCTGTTCACCGATCTCGATGTGTTCGAGAACGTCGCGTTCCCGCTGCGCGTGCATACCCAGCTGTCGGATGAGATGATCCGCGATATCGTGCTGATGAAGCTGCAGGCCGTGGGGCTGCGCGGTGCCATCGACCTGATGCCCGACGAGCTGTCCGGAGGCATGAAGCGCCGTGTGGCCTTGGCCCGGGCGATTGCCCTCGACCCGCAGATCCTCATGTACGACGAGCCGTTCGTCGGCCAGGACCCGATCGCCATGGGTGTATTGGTGCGTCTGATCCGCCTGCTCAACGACGCCTTGGGTATCACCAGCATCGTCGTTTCCCACGACCTGGCGGAAACCGCCAGCATCGCCGACTACATCTATGTCGTAGGTGATGGCCAGGTGCTGGGCCAGGGGACGCCTGACGAGCTGATGGGGTCGGACAATCCGCGGATTCGCCAGTTCATGAAGGGCGACCCGGACGGCCCGGTGCCTTTCCATTTCCCTGCGCCTGACTACCGCGCCGACCTGCTGGGAGCGCGTTGATGCGCAGAAAATCCTTACTCGAACGTGTCCGCCTGCTGGGGCGCTCGGCCATCGACGTATTGGCGGTGCTGGGGCGCTCCTGCCTGTTCCTGTTCCATGCGCTGATCGGCCGTGGCGGCATCGGCGGCGGCTTCCAGCTGCTGACCAAGCAGCTGTATTCGGTGGGCGTGCTGTCGCTGGCGATCATCGTCGTGTCCGGGGTGTTCATCGGCATGGTGCTGGCGCTGCAGGGCTTCAGCATCCTGACCAAGTACGGCTCGGAGCAGGCGGTGGGGCAGATGGTCGCCCTGACCCTGCTGCGTGAGCTCGGCCCGGTGGTGACGGCGTTGCTGTTCGCCGGCCGTGCCGGTTCGGCGCTGACCGCAGAAATCGGCAACATGAAGTCCACCGAGCAGTTGTCGAGCCTTGAAATGATCGGCGTCGACCCGCTCAAGTACATCGTCGCGCCGCGCCTGTGGGCCGGTTTCATCTCGCTGCCGTTGCTGGCGCTGATTTTCAGCGTGGTCGGCATCTGGGGTGGCTCGTGGGTGGCGGTGGACTGGCTGGGCGTCTATGAGGGCTCGTTCTGGGCCAACATGCAGAACAGTGTTTCGTTCACGGACGATGTGCTCAACGGGCTGATCAAGAGCCTGGTATTTGCCTTCGTCACGACCTGGATCGCCGTATTCCAGGGGTACGACTGTGAGCCCACCTCAGAAGGGATCAGCCGTGCCACCACCAAGACCGTGGTCTATGCCTCGTTGGCAGTGCTGGGTCTGGACTTTATTCTGACCGCCTTGATGTTTGGAGATTTCTGATGCAAAACCGCACCCTGGAAATCGGTGTCGGCCTGTTCCTCCTGGCCGGGATCCTGGCGCTGCTGCTGCTGGCCCTGCGTGTCAGCGGGCTGTCGGCCAGCCCGAGCAGCGATACCTATAAAGTTTATGCCTACTTCGACAATATCGCCGGTTTGACGGTCAGAGCTAAAGTGACCATGGCCGGTGTGACCATCGGCAAGGTTACCGCCATCGATCTGGACCGCGATTCCTACACCGGTCGGGTGACGCTGCAGCTGGACAAGTCGGTGGACAATCTGCCGACCGACTCGACTGCCTCGATCCTGACCGCCGGGTTGCTTGGCGAGAAGTACATCGGCATCAGCGTGGGCGGTGAGGACCAGGTGCTCAAGGACGGCGGGACCATCCACGACACCCAGTCGGCACTGGTGCTGGAAGATCTGATTGGCAAGTTCCTGCTCAACTCCGTTGGCAAGGAACCGAAAGAAGCGCAACCGGCTAATTAAGGAGTTTCCATGATTTCCATCCTGCGACGTGGCCTGCTGGTCCTGCTGGCGGCCTTCCCCCTGCTGACCGTGGCTGCGCAGACGCCACACGATGTGGTTCAGGGCACCACCACTGAACTGCTGGGCGACCTCAAGGCCAACAAGGAACAGTACAAGTCCAACCCCAATGCCTTCTATGATGCGCTGAACCGCATCCTCGGCCCGGTGGTGGACGCTGACGGTATTTCCAAGAGCATCATGACCGTCAAGTACTCGCGCAAGGCCACCCCCGAGCAGATGCAGCGCTTCCAGGAAAACTTCAAGCGCAGCCTGATGCAGTTCTATGGCAATGCCCTGCTCGAGTACAACAACCAGGGCATCACCGTCGACCCGGCCAAGGCTGATGACGGCAAGCGCGCCAGCGTTGGCATGAAGGTCACCGGCAACAACGGTGCCGTGTATCCAGTGCAGTACACCCTGGAGAACATCGGTGGCGAGTGGAAGGTGCGCAACGTGATCGTCAACGGCATCAACATCGGCAAGCTGTTCCGCGACCAGTTCGCCGACGCCATGCAGCGCAATGGCAACGACCTGGACAAGACCATCGACGGCTGGGCCGGTGAAGTGGCCAAGGCCAAGCAGGCCGCCGACAACTCGCCGGAGAAGACCGTCAAATGAGTGAGGCCGGTGTAAGCATGGCCGAGCCGGGCGTGCTGCGCCTGGCCGGCGTGCTGGACTACCGCAGCGGGCCGGTCCTGCGCAAGCAGGGCAAGGCGCTGATCGCGGCCTGCCGCGAGGCGCAGCTGGTGCTCGACTGTTCGGCAGTTCAGCGTTCCACCAGTGTCGGCCTGTCGTTGCTGCTGGCCTTCATGCGCGATGCCCAGGCCGCAGGCAAGGGTTGCCAGGTGCGCAGCATGCCGGACGACATGCGGGAAATTGCCGAGGTCTATGATCTCGATGAAGTGCTGGCAACCTGATGGCCCGGCACGGATGATGGCCCCTCGGTCAGTGAAGCCCTCGTTGGGCTTCGCAGGCGAGGGGCTTTTTTGTATGATGGCCGACCCGTGCGCATCGGGCGCCGATTGAGGTTGAGCATGCAGGCCGTAGAAGTTAAAAGCTTCCTTGAAGAGAAATTGCCGGGTTCCCGGGTCGAAGTTGAAGGCGAAGGCTGCAACTTCCAGTTGAACGTGATCAGCGACGAGTTGGCTGGCCTGAGCCCGGTCAAACGCCAGCAGGCGATCTATGCTCACCTGAATCCGTGGATCGCCAATGGCAGCATCCATGCGGTAACCATGAAATTTTTCAGCAGCGCAGCCTGGGCTGAGCGCACCTGAGCCAACGTGGCGGCGAGATTCCAATGGACAAACTGATTATTACTGGCGGCGCTTGCCTTGATGGCGAGATCCGCATTTCGGGCGCGAAGAACGCAGCCCTGCCGATTCTGGCGGCGACCCTGCTGGCCGACGGCCCGGTCACCGTGGGCAACCTGCCGCACCTGCACGACATCACCACCATGATCGAGCTCTTCGGCCGCATGGGCATCGAGCCGGTGATCGACGAAAAGCTGGCGGTCGAGATCGACCCTCGCACCATCAAGACACTGGTTGCACCTTACGAGCTGGTCAAGACCATGCGCGCCTCGATTCTGGTGCTGGGCCCGATGGTTGCCCGTTTCGGCGAGGCCGAAGTGGCCCTGCCTGGCGGTTGCGCCATTGGTTCGCGCCCGGTCGACCTGCACATCCGTGGCCTTGAGGCCATGGGCGCGAAGATCGAAGTCGAAGGCGGCTACATCAAGGCCAAGGCACCTGAGGGTGGCCTGCGCGGTGCGCACTTCTTCTTCGACACCGTCAGCGTGACCGGTACCGAGAACATCATGATGGCCGCTGCCCTGGCCAAGGGCCGCAGCGTGCTGCAGAACGCCGCGCGCGAGCCGGAAGTGGTCGACCTGGCCAACTTCATCAACGCCATGGGCGGCAAGGTCCAGGGCGCTGGTACCGACACCATCGTCATCGATGGCGTCGAGCGCCTGCACTCGGCCAACTACCGCGTGATGCCGGACCGTATCGAGACCGGTACCTACCTGGTTGCCGCTGCCGTGACCGGCGGCCGCGTCAAGGTCAAGGACACCGACCCGACCATCCTTGAAGCCGTACTGGAAAAACTCAAGGAAGCCGGTGCCGACATCAACACTGGCGAAGACTGGATCGAGCTGGACATGCACGGCAAGCGGCCGAAAGCCGTCAACCTGCGTACCGCCCCGTACCCGGCGTTCCCGACCGACATGCAGGCGCAGTTCATCTCGCTCAACGCCATTGCCGAAGGCACCGGTGCAGTGATCGAGACGATCTTCGAAAACCGCTTCATGCACGTCTACGAAATGCACCGCATGGGCGCGCAGATCCAGGTCGAAGGCAACACTGCCATCGTCACTGGCGTCAAGGCGCTGAAGGGTGCCCCGGTAATGGCCACCGACCTGCGTGCTTCCGCCAGCCTGGTGCTGTCGGCGCTGGTAGCCGAAGGCGATACCCTGATCGATCGCATCTACCACATCGACCGTGGTTACGAGTGCATCGAAGAAAAACTGCAGATGCTGGGCGCGAAGATCCGTCGCGTACCGGGCTAGTAGCCCGTCGGCATACCGTGTGGGAGCGGGCCTGCCCGCGAATACCGGCAGAGCCGGTGCCATGCACCGCGGTGGTTGCTTTGCGGGCAAGCCCGCTCCCACAATGAATCAAATGCGGTCGGGCTCGACGCCCGGCCGGCAGTAGCCGCTTAAGGACCGACGTTCCAATGTTGACCATCGCGCTTTCCAAAGGCCGTATTCTCGACGATACCCTGCCGTTGCTGGCCGAGGCCGGTATCGTGCCGACCGAGAACCCGGACAAGAGCCGCAAACTGATCATCCCCACCACGCAGGACGATGTGCGCCTGCTGATCGTGCGTGCGACCGACGTGCCGACCTATGTCGAGCATGGTGCCGCCGACCTGGGTGTGGCCGGCAAGGATGTGCTGATGGAGTACGGCGGCCAGGGCCTTTACGAGCCCCTGGACCTGCAGATTGCCCGTTGCAAGCTGATGACCGCTGGCGTGGTCGGCGCACCCGAGCCCAAGGGCCGTCTGCGCGTGGCTACCAAGTTCGTCAACGTAGCCAAGCGCTACTACGCCGAACAGGGCCGCCAGGTCGACATCATCAAGCTGTACGGCTCGATGGAACTGGCACCGCTGATCAACCTCGCCGACAAGATCATCGACGTGGTCGACACCGGCAACACCCTGCGTGCCAACGGCCTGGAGCCCCAGGAACTGATCGCCACGATCAGCTCGCGCCTGGTGGTCAACAAGGCCTCCATGAAAATGCAGCACGCCCGTATCCAGAGCCTGATCGACACGCTGCGCGGAGCGGTCGAATCGCGACACCGCGGCTGACTCTCTACCGACTGCGCGCGGCCTTCGCTGCCGCGCCCGTCTATCCGCGTCATAGCCATTTTTCTCGGGTGCCCGCGCGGATGGACTGGTAGCCTAGGGCGCCTGAGCATTCGCCAATAATCGAGGCCCTCGCCATGACCGTGTCCACTGCAATTGCCCGTCTCAACGCTGCTGATCCGGATTTCGCCCGACATCTGGATCATCTGCTGAGCTGGGAAAGTGTGTCCGATGACGCGGTCAACCAGCGCGTGCTCGACATCATCAAGGCCGTGCGCGAGCGCGGCGATGCGGCACTGGTGGAATTCACCCAGCGTTTCGATGGTGTCGATGCCAAGTCCATCGATGACCTGATCCTCGGTCGCGAGCGCCTGGAACTGGCGCTGACCCGCATTACCCCGGCCCAGCGCGAAGCCCTGGAAAAGGCTGCCAACCGTGTGCGCATGTACCACGAGCGGCAGAAGCAGGACTCCTGGCAGTACACTGAGGCCGACGGCACCGTGCTCGGCCAGAAGGTCACCCCGCTGGACCGCGCCGGCCTGTATGTGCCGGGTGGCAAGGCGTCGTACCCATCGTCGGTGCTGATGAACGCCATCCCGGCCAAGGTCGCCGGCGTGGCCGAAGTGGTGATGGTGGTGCCGACCCCGCGTGGCGAGGTCAACGAGCTGGTGCTGGCGGCTGCCTGCATCGCCGGTGTCGACCGTGTGTTCACCGTCGGTGGCGCCCAGGCTGTCGCCGCGCTGGCCTACGGTACCGAAAGCGTGCCGCAGGTGGACAAGATCGTCGGCCCGGGCAACATCTACGTCGCCACCGCCAAGCGCCATGTGTTCGGCCAGGTGGGTATCGACATGATCGCCGGTCCGTCGGAAATCCTCGTGGTATGCGACGGCCAGACCGACCCGGACTGGATCGCCATGGACCTGTTCTCCCAGGCCGAGCACGATGAAGATGCCCAGGCCATCCTGGTCAGCCCGGACGCCGCCTTCCTCGACCGCGTTGCCGCCAGCATCGACAAGTTGCTGCCGACCATGGAACGTGCCGAGATCATCGAGAAGTCGATCAATGGCCGTGGCGCGCTGATCCAGGTGCGTGACATGCAGCAGGCCATGGAAGTGGCCAACCGCATTGCCCCGGAGCACCTGGAACTGTCGGTCGCCGACCCGCAGGCCTGGCTGCCGCACATCCGCCACGCTGGCGCGATCTTCATGGGCCGCCACACCAGCGAAGCGCTGGGCGACTACTGCGCAGGGCCCAACCACGTGCTGCCGACCTCCGGTACCGCGCGTTTCTCGTCGCCGCTGGGGGTGTATGACTTCCAGAAGCGTTCGTCGATCATTTTCTGCTCCGAGCAGGGCGCGTCCGAGTTGGGCCACACCGCCTCGGTCCTGGCCCGTGGCGAGTCGCTGACCGCCCACGCCCGCAGCGCCGAATACCGCATTCTGACCCAAGAGAAGGGGAACTGAGCATGAGTCGATTCTGGAGCCCCTTCGTCAAGGACCTGGTGCCTTACGTGCCGGGCGAGCAGCCCAAGCTGGCCCGCCTGGTCAAGCTGAACACCAACGAAAACCCCTACGGCCCGTCGCCCAAGGCGCTGGAGGCCATGCGCGGCGAGCTGAACGACAACCTGCGCCTGTACCCGGACCCGAACGGTGACCGGCTGAAGCAGGCGGTGGCCGAGTACTACGGCGTCACGCCGGCACAAGTGTTCGTCGGCAACGGCTCGGACGAGGTGCTGGCGCACATCTTCCACGGCCTGTTCCAGCACGACGCACCGCTGCTGTTCCCGGACATCAGCTACAGCTTCTACCCGGTCTACTGCGGTCTTTACGGTATTGCCTTCGAGCAGGTGGCGTTGGACGAGCAGTTCCAGATCCGCATCGAGGACTACAACAAGCCCAACGCCGGCATCATCTTCCCCAACCCCAACGCGCCGACCGGCTGCCTGATGCCGCTGCAGGCGGTGGAGCAGTTGCTGCAGGCCAACCGTGATTCGGTGGTGGTGGTGGATGAAGCCTACATCGACTTCGGGGGCGAAACAGCGATCAGCCTGGTGGACCGCTACGACAATCTGCTGGTCACCCAGACCCTATCGAAGTCGCGCTCGCTGGCGGGGCTGCGGGTTGGCCTGGCGGTTGGCCACCCGGACCTGATCGAAGCGCTGGAGCGGATCAAGAACAGCTTCAACTCCTACCCGCTGGACCGTGCCGCGATCGTCGGCGCAGCGGTGGCGTTCGAGGACCGCGAGTACTTCGAAGAAACCTGCCGCAAGGTGATCGACAGCCGCGAGGTATTGGTCGGGCAACTGCGGGCCAAGGGCTTCGAAGTGCTGCCGTCGGCGGCCAACTTCATCTTCGCCCGCCATCCGCAGCACGATGCCGGTGAGTTGGCTGCACGCCTGCGCGAGCAGGGGGTGATCGTGCGCCACTTCAAGCAGCCGCGTATTGCCCAGTTCCTGCGCATCACCATCGGTACGCCAGAGATGAACCAGGCGCTGCTTGATGCATTGAACTGACGGTATTGCAAGCTGCCGTGACGCGGCCCTTGTGGGAGCGGGCGTGCCCGCGAACACCGGCAACGCCGGTGCCATCCATCGCGTTGGATTCTTCGCGGGCATGCCCGCTCCCACAGGGATTTCCACTATCGCCAGAAACCATCAATGTTTGCTGTATTGCCGGTATACATTATGCTAACCAAATTCATCGGATGATTGGTTGAGTTTCATGAGTACCGAATTGACCAAGCGCTCCCTGGTCGAACTGGCCGTCGAGCGCATGCGAGAACGCATCCTGCTGGGCGACTGGCAGGTTGGCCAGCGTTTGCCGACCGAGCCGGAACTGGCCCTGCAGTTGGGCATAAGCCGCAACACCGTACGCGAGGCCATGCGTGTGCTGGCGTTCGGTGGCCTGGTGGAGATTCGCCAGGGGGATGGCAGCTACCTGCGCACGGCCCAGGACCCGCTACAGGCGGTGCAGGCGATGTCGCGCTGCACGCCCGAGCAGGCCCGTGAAACCCGGCACATCCTAGAAGCCGAGGCCATCGGCCTGGCCGCGCTGCGCCGAACCGACGCCGATCTTCAGGCGCTTCGTGATGCCCTGGCCAACAGTGCCGGGCATTTTCACGGTGATATCGATGCTTATGTGGCCTGCGACCTGGTGTTTCACCAGCGGCTGGTCGATGCCGCCCACAACCCGGCCTTGAGTGAGCTGTATCGGTACTTTTCCGGGGTGGTGGCTGCCGCGCTGCAGCACAACATGGCAACCGTGCCGCGCTGCCAGGCCACGTTCGACCTGCATGGGCAGATCCTTGCCGCAATCGAGCAACGCGATGCGGAGCAGGCCAAGCGCCTGAGCCGTACCCTTATCGAATCCTGACTCCGAGAAGGCCATGGCTGATTCCATCACCCGTAACACCCCACCGAGCGAGCGGGACCTCGATGAGTTGCTGATCGACGCCGAGGCTGACGACGAGCAGGTCCAACAGCAGCCGGTACAGATACAGCGGCCTTGGCTGTTGTTGCTCGGCCTGGTGCTGGTGGCATTGAACCTGCGCCCGGCATTGTCGAGCATGGCGCCGGTGCTGGGCCAGGTGTCCGAAGGCTTGGGGCTGAATGCCTCACAGGCCGGTTTGCTGACCACCTTGCCAGTGCTGTGCCTGGGCCTGTTCGCCCCCTTGGCGCCGGTGCTGGCGAGGCGCTTTGGCAGCGAGCGGGTGATCCTCGGCATCCTCGCCACCCTGGCGCTTGGTATCGTCGTGCGCAGTAGCCTGGGGGCCACCGGGGTGTTCCTCGGCAGCCTGATGGCCGGGGCCAGTATCGGCATCATTGGCGTGCTGTTGCCGGGCATCGTCAAGCGCGATTTCCCGCAACACGCTGGCACCTTGACCGGCGTATACACCATGGCGCTGTGCCTTGGCGCCGCCATGGCTGCAGGCGCCACGGTGCCTCTGGCCCAGCACTTCAACGACAGCTGGGCGCTGGGGCTTGGCTTCTGGATGCTGCCGGCCCTGCTGGCCATGCTGGTATGGCTGCCGCAGGCCCGCCAGGGTCATGGCCTGCACAAGGTGGCTTATCGCGTGCGTGGGCTATGGCGGGACCCGCTGGCCTGGCAGGTGACCCTGTACATGGGCCTGCAGTCGTCACTGGCCTATATCGTCTTTGGCTGGTTGCCATCGATCATGATCGGTCGCGGCCTGAGCCCGACCGAGGCGGGGCTGGTGCTGTCGGGGTCGGTAATCGTGCAGCTGGTCAGTTCGCTCAGTGCGCCCTGGCTGGCCACTCGCGGCAAGGACCAGCGCCTGGCCATCGTGCTGGTCATGCTGATTACCCTGACCGGCCTGTTCGGTTGCCTGTATGCGCCGCTTTCCGGGCTGTGGGGCTGGGCGGTTGTGCTGGGCCTGGGGCAGGGCGGTACCTTTGCCCTGGCGCTGACCTTGATCGTGCTGCGCTCGAAGGATGCCCATGTCGCGGCGAACCTGTCGAGCATGGCGCAGGGGGTGGGTTATACCCTGGCGTCGATGGGGCCGTTTGCGGTGGGGCTGGTACATGACCTGACCGGGGGCTGGGTGGCAGTGGGGTGGATTTTTGCCGTGCTGGGGGCGGGGGCCATCGTGTTCGGCCTGGGGGCTGGGCGGGCTTTGCATGTGCAGGTGAGCAGCGAGAAAGTCTGAAGCTGATATTGGCAGTGCTGGCCCTTTCGCGGGTAAACCCGCTCCTACAGGGATCGCACATAGCTTGAAGCCGTGATGTACCCGCGAAAGGGCCGGTACTGGCATAAGCAACCGGGGCAGATTATCGTGCTGCTTTCATCCCCAGGACGGACCAGCCCACATGAGCGACGCCAACCGCGACCTGATCACCCGCTTCTACCAGGCCTTCCAGCGCCTGGACGCCGAGGCCATGGTCGCCTGCTACAGCGACGATATCGTCTTCAGCGACCCGGTCTTCGGCACCTTGCGTGGCAAGGATGCAGGCGACATGTGGCGAATGCTCACCAGCCGGGCCAAGGACTTCACCCTGACCTTCGACAACGTCCGCGCCGATGAACGCACGGGCGGCGCACATTGGGTGGCCACCTACCTGTTCAGCCAGACCGGCCGCATCGTGGTCAATGATATCCAGGCGCGTTTCGTGATCCGTGACGGTTTGATCTGCCAGCACGATGACCACTTCGACTTGTGGCGTTGGTCGCGGCAGGCGCTGGGTGTGCCTGGCATGCTGCTGGGCTGGTCGCCGCTGGTGCAGAACAAGGTACGCCAGCAGGCGTTCAAAGGATTGCGAGCATTCCAGCAGGCCCAGGGTGAGTGACCCCGTTGAAATTGCCGCCAGCAAACCCTGGTATGTCTACTTGGTAAGGGCTGCCAATGGATCGCTGTATTGCGGCATCAGCGATGACCCGCAGCGGCGCTTTCTGGCGCACCAGAAAGGGCAGGGCGCGCGTTACTTCAAGACCAGCCCGGCCCAGGCGCTGGTGTATGTGGAGCAATGGCCGGACAAGGGCGAGGCGTTACGCCAGGAGCGGCTGGTGAAGCGGCTGCGCAAGTCGGCGAAGGAGGCGTTGGTGGCCTCCTATGGCGCAGTTGTGGCTGCTAATTAGGGCCGCTTCGCGCCCCATCGCCGGCAAGCCAGCTCCCACTTCGACTGCATAGACCTCAGGCCTGTGCAGTACCTGTGGGAGCTGGCTTGCCGGCGATGGGCTGCGCAGCAGCCCCGGGGTCATCAGTCCTTGCGCCGCTTCAACTGATCCACCAAGGTGGTCGGAAGGCCCTTGATGATCAAGGTCCCTGCCGCTTCGTCATACTCGACCTTGTCCCCCAGCAGGTGCGCTTCGAAGCTGATCGACAACCCCTCGGCACGGCCGGTGAAGCGGCGGAACTGGTTGAGGGTGCGCTTGTCCGCAGGGATTTCCGGCGACAGACCGTAGTCCTTGTTGCGGATGTGGTCGTAGAACGCCTTGGGCCGATCCTCGTCGATCAGGCTGGACAGCTCCTCCAGCGTGACCGGTTCGCCCAGCTTGGTCTGGGTAGTGGCGTACTCGACCAGGGTCTGGGTTTTTTCGCGGGCGGACTCTTCCGGCAGGTCTTCGCTCTCGACGAAGTCGCTGAAGGCCTTGAGCAGGGTGCGGGTTTCGCCCGGGCCGTCGACGCCCTCCTGGCAGCCGATGAAGTCACGGAAGTAGTCCGAGACCTTCTTGCCGTTCTTGCCCTTGATGAACGAAATGTACTGTTTGGAGTTCTGGTTGTTCTTCCACTCCGACAGGTTGATGCGCGCCGCCAGGTGCAGTTGGCCAAGGTCGAGGTGCCGCGAAGGCGTCACATCAAGCTCGGCGTTCACTGCCACACCTTCGCTGTGGTGCAGAAGGGCGATCGCCAGGTATTCGGTCATGCCTTGCTGGTAGTGGGCAAAAAGGATGTGGCCGCCGGTGGACAGGTTGGACTCTTCCATCAGCTTTTGCAGGTGCTCCACGGCCACACGGCTGAAGGAAGTAAAGTCCTTTTCTTCGTCCAGATACTGCTTCAGCCAGCCGCTCAGCGGGTAGGCGCCGGACTCGCCGTGGAAAAAGCCCCAGGCCTTGCCTTGCTTGGCGTTGTAGCTGTCATTGAGGTCGGCCAGCAGGTTTTCGATGGCGTCGGAGGCAGCCAGTTCGGAATCGCGGGCATGCAGCACGGCGGGGCTGCCATCGGGCTTTTTGTCGATCAGGTGAACGATGCAATGACGGATTGGCATGGAATTCTCGGCGAGCTGCAAAAGTCATCCAGTTTACCCTAGACACCAGGTGATGCAGTGGCCGGATGTTGGCAGAAATGCCGGTTGTTCGTTTTTTGTTCAATTTTGTGCGTTTTGGGCTAAAACCCCCGAAAAACCTGCATTAAATCGAAGCGTGCAGCGGATATTTATCTGCTCCTGTGGTAGTTTTGCGCGGTCTTGCGCCCCTTGTGTGGCGCATTGCTGGCAGCGTGCTGTCGTCGTGTCGAACCAAACGTCGATTTGCGTATCTACATACGCGATTGGCGCGGCCCTCCACTTTCAGGGGCTGGCCCGATAACGTCGTAGTCCGCTGCATAACCATCGAATTTGATAGGGAAGGAACACCACCATGGCATTGACCAAAGACCAACTGATTGCCGACATCGCCGAATCGATCGCCGCGCCAAAAGCCACCGCCAAGAATGCTCTGGAGCAACTGGGCCAGATCGTTGCCGACCAGCTGGAAAACGGCGCTGAAATCACTCTGCCAGGTATCGGCAAACTGAAAGTCGCTGAGCGTCCTGCCCGTACCGGCCGCAACCCTTCGACTGGCGCTGCCATCGAAATCGCTGCCAAGAAAGTCGTCAAGTTCGTTCCGGCCAAAGTGCTGACCGACGCCATCAACAAGTAATTGTTGAAGCTTTGACGAAACCGCGCCCGGCTTGCCCGGACGCGGTTTTTTCATGCCTGGGTTTTACGCGCGGCGTGCCAGGCCTGGCGCGCCTCGTCGTCGTGGAAGCTCCAGGCGACCATGCGGCTTTGCTTCTGCCCCTGGCCCATTTCACTGATGCGCACGGCCTTGGCGCCCGCTTTCCTGAGCGCAGCCTCGATCCCCGGCAAGTTGCTGGCCTTGGACACCAGGCTGGTGAACCACAGTACCCGTTCGGCGTACTGCACGCTTTCACTGACCAGTTGGCTGACAAAGCGGATCTCGCCGCCTTCGCACCACAGTTCGTTGTTCTGGCCACCGAAGTTGAGCACCGGCAGCTTGCGCTTGGGGTCCTGTTTGCCGAGGTTCTTCCACTTGCGCTGGCTGCCACGGGTGGCTTCGTCGCGTGAGGCATGGAAGGGCGGGTTGCACAGGGTCAGGTCGAAGCGTTCGCCCTCCTGCAGCAGGCCGCTGAGGATGTGCGCACGGTTGGCCTGTTGGCGCAGGGTGATGGCCTTGCCCAGGCCGTTGGCCTGGACGATGGCCTTGGCCGAAGCCAGGGCTACGGGGTCGATGTCCGAGCCAAGGAAGCGCCAGCGGTAATCGCTGTAGCCCAGCAGCGGGTAGATGCAGTTGGCACCCACGCCGATGTCCAGCGTACGCACCTGGGCGCCCTTGGGGATCTCGCCGGCATTGTCATCGGCCAGCAGGTCGGCGGCGACGTGGATGTAGTCGGCGCGGCCAGGAATCGGCGGGCACAGGTAGTCGGCGGGGATATCCCAGTGCTGGATGCCGTACTGGGCCTTCAGCAGCGCACGGTTGAACACCCGCACGGCCTCGGGGTTGGCGAAGTCGATGCTGGGTTTGCCGTGGGGGTTGGTGATGGTGAAGCGCGCCAGGTCAGGGTGGGCCTTGATCAGGCTGGGGAAGTCGTAGCGGCCCTGGTGGCGGTTGCGCGGGTGCAGGGTGGGTTTGTTCGGGGTCATGGCAGTGTCCAGCCCTATACGAGCGGTGGCTGATAGAGCCTGGGGCTGCTTTGCAGCCCTTTCGCGACACAAGGCCGCTCCTACAGGATAGCGGCGCCCTTCAGACCGGCGCCGTCCCTGTAGGAGCGGCCTTGTGTCGCGAAAGGGCCGCAAAGCGGCCCCAGCTTTTCTCTAGTGATTAAAGCGCTGCAATCCGCGCATGCTGCTCGGTGAAGTTGGCCAGGGCCTGTTCGGACTCGGCCAGCTTGGCGCGTTCCTTCTCGATCACGGCAGGTGGTGCCTTGTCGACGAAGGCGGCGTTGGACAGCTTGCCACCCACGCGTGCCACTTCACCCTGCAGGCGCTGGATTTCCTTGTTCAGGCGCGCCAGCTCGGCATCCTTGTCGATCAGGCCGGCCATTGGCACCAGCACTTGCAGGTCACCGACCAGGGCGGTGGCCGACAGCGGCGCTTCGTCGGCATCGCCCAGTACGGTGAACGATTCGACCTTGGCCAGCTTCTTCAGCAGGGCTTCGTTTTCCTGCAGGCGACGCTGGTCGTCGGCGTTGGCGTTCTTAAGGAACAGCGGCAGCGGCTTGCCCGGGCCGATGTTCATTTCGGCGCGGATGTTGCGCAGGCCGACCATCAGCTCCTTGAGCCACTCGATGTCGCCTTCGGCGGCAGCATCGATGCGGCTTTCATTGGCCACCGGCCATGGCTGCAGCATGATGGTCTTGCCTTCGATGCCGGCCAGCGGCGCGATGCGCTGCCAGATTTCTTCGGTGATGAACGGCATGAACGGATGCGCCAGGCGCAGCGCCACTTCCAGCACGCGCACCAGGGTGCGGCGGGTGCCACGGGCGCGCTCGACCGGGGCGTTCTCGTCCCACAGCACCGGCTTGGACAGCTCCAGGTACCAGTCGCAGTACTGGTTCCAGATGAACTCGTACAGCGCTTGGCTGGCCAGGTCGAAGCGGAACTGCTCCAGCTGGCGGGTCACTTCGGCTTCGGTACGCTGCAGCTGCGAGATGATCCAGCGGTCGGCCAGCGACAGCTCGTAGGCCTCGCCGTTCTGGCCGCAGTCTTCGCCCTTGTCCAGCACGTAGCGGGCGGCGTTCCAGATCTTGTTGCAGAAGTTGCGGTAGCCTTCGACGCGGCCCATGTCGAACTTGATGTCACGGCCGGTGGAGGCCAACGAGCAGAAGGTGAAGCGCAGGGCGTCGGTGCCGTAGCTGGCGATACCTTCGGGGAACTCGGCCTTGGTCTGCTTGGCGATTTTTTCGGCAAGCTTGGGCTGCATCATGCCGCTGGTGCGTTTTTCCAGCAGGGCGTCGAGGGTGATGCCGTCGACGATGTCCAGCGGGTCCAGCACGTTGCCCTTGGACTTGGACATCTTCTGGCCCTGGCCGTCACGTACCAGGCCGTGCACGTATACGGTCTTGAACGGTACCTGCGGGGTGCCATCCTCGTTCTTGATCAGGTGCATGGTCAGCATGATCATGCGCGCAACCCAGAAGAAGATGATGTCGAAGCCGGTTACCAGCACGTCGGTGGAGTGGAATTTCTTGAGGAACTCGGTCTGTTCCGGCCAGCCCAGGGTGGAGAAGGTCCACAGGCCCGAGCTGAACCAGGTGTCGAGTACGTCGTCGTCCTGGCGCAGGACCACGTCGGCGCCCAGGTTGTGCTTGGCGCGCACTTCTTCCTCGTTGCGGCCGACATAGACCTGGCCTGCCTCGTCGTACCATGCCGGGATGCGGTGGCCCCACCACAGCTGTCGGCTGATGCACCAGTCCTGGATGTCACGCATCCAGGAGAAGTACATGTTCTCGTACTGCTTGGGCACGAACTGGATGCGGCCATCTTCCACGGCGGCGATGGCAGGTTCTGCCAGCGGCTTGGTGGAAACGTACCACTGGTCGGTCAGCCACGGCTCGATGACGGTGCCCGAACGGTCGCCTTTCGGCACTTTCAGCGCGTGGTCGTCGATGCTCACCAGCAGGCCCTGGGCATCCAGGTCGGCGACGATCTGCTTGCGTGCGACGAAGCGGTCGAGGTTGGCGTACTGGGCCGGCAGGCGGGTGTCCACCTGATCGTTGATGCTGCCGTCGAGGTTGAAGGCCTGCGCGCTGGCCAGCACGAAGGCATTCTTGTCGAAGATGTTCAGCAGCGGCAGGTTGTGGCGTTTGCCGACTTCGTAGTCGTTGAAGTCGTGGGCCGGGGTGATCTTCACGCAGCCGGTACCGAACTCGGGGTCGCAGTAGTCGTCGGCGATGATCGGGATGCGGCGGCCGACCAGCGGCAATTCGACGAACTTGCCGATCAGTGCCTGGTAGCGCTCGTCGTTCGGGTTGACTGCCACGGCCGCGTCACCCAGTAGGGTTTCCGGACGGGTGGTGGCGACGACCAGGTAGTCCTTGCCTTCGGCGGTCTTGGCGCCGTCGGCCAGCGGGTAGCGCAGGTTCCACAGGTGGCCCTTCTCGTCGTGGTTTTCCACTTCGAGGTCGGAGATGGCCGTGTGCAGCTTGGTGTCCCAGTTGACCAGGCGCTTGCCGCGGTAGATCAGGCCGTCTTCATGCAGGCGCACGAAGGCTTCCTTGACCGCTTCGGACAGGCCGTCGTCCATGGTGAAACGCTCGCGGCTCCAGTCGACCGACGAGCCCAGACGGCGGATCTGACGGCTGATGTTGCCGCCGGACTGGTCCTTCCATTCCCAGACCTTTTCCAGGAACTTTTCGCGGCCCAGGTCATGACGGTTCTGGCCCTTGGCCTCTAGCTGGCGCTCGACCAGCATCTGGGTGGCGATACCGGCGTGGTCGGTGCCTGGCTGCCACAGGGTGTCGCGGCCTTGCATGCGGCGGAAACGGATCAGGGCGTCCATGATCGCGTTGTTGAAACCGTGGCCCATGTGCAGGCTGCCGGTCACGTTCGGCGGCGGGATCATGATGGTGTAGGACTCGCCTGCACCTTGTGGAGCGAAATAGTTCTCGGACTCCCAGGTGTTGTACCAGGAAGTTTCGATGGCGTGCGGCTGGTAGGTCTTATCCATGCGCGGCGGGACCCTGTGCATTTATTCGGGAAAGCCGGGAAGTATAACCAAGCTGGGGGCCGCAGGCGACAAGCTGCTGACAACTGTCGGAACAGTGGCGCCTGCTTCGCGGACACGCCCGCTCCCACAGGTCCACCACAGGTCTTGCGGGCTGTGGGGACCCTGTGGGAGCGGGCGTGCCCGCGAAGCAGGCGACCTGGATGTTCGGAATCTACTCGGAACGCTTGATCAACCGCTCAATCCGCGCATCCAGTCGGCGCTTGATCTCGTTCTCGATGTGCGGGGTGAAGTCGTTGATCACGTCCTGCATGATCATCTGCGCCGCCGCACGCAGTTCGCTTTCCAGGTGCAGCAGGGTGTCCTGGCGACGGGTCTGCGGGTCGTCTTCGGGTTCGGCAGCTACCGGTTCGGCCGCAGGCACATGGTTGCCGGGCGCTTCTTCCAGCAGCAACGGGATCTGCTCCACCGTCTCGGTCAGCAGCGGTGGTTGCAGGTCGGCGTCGCCAAGCAACTGGCGTATCGACTCGAGGTCATCGAGAAGATGGGCGGAATCGGGCAGGGGGGAGGGTTTGTCCATCGTCGTCAAAGTCGCTGTAAGCGGTGGTCTTGCAGAGCATAGCCCTGTTCACGGTAGAAACGGAATCGTTCACGGGCCGATTGGCGGATGCCAGGCTCTTCGACGACGATTTCGGCCACCCGCTCGAACTGGCCGACGAAGGCCGGTACGCCGGCGCCCAGGTTGATCAACAGGTCGTGGTGGTCGCCCGCACTGTCGGCGGCCAGGCCCAATGCCACGCTGGCATCGGCATGTACCTCCGCGAGGTCGTGGGGCACGAAGGCCTCGCCCTTGAAGCGCCACAGGCGTTGGTCCAGCTCGGTGCGCTGCCCGGCGTCCTGGCAATGCAGGTAGACCCGGTGGCCAAGGCGCCAGGCCTTTTCGCACAGCTTGCAGGCGAAATCGAGCCGCGCCGACAGCGAGTC
Organism: Pseudomonas sp. PVC-5-1; assembly: GCF_057444345.1. NCBI lineage: Bacteria > Pseudomonadati > Pseudomonadota > Gammaproteobacteria > Pseudomonadales > Pseudomonadaceae > Pseudomonas > Pseudomonas sp. PVC-5-1. The sequence goes on from NZ_CM172024.1 coordinate 1,052,629, forward strand.
GGTGGGCAGGATGTAGAAATCGACTTTGCTCATGGTGGTATCGCCGGCCGGTGGCGCGCGCGGCGCCACCGGCTCAATGGCGTCAGGCGCCGGCGCGGTCCAGCAGGTACTGGGTCAGCAGGGGTACAGGGCGGCCAGTGGCGCCCTTGTCCTTGCCGCCGCTGACCCAGGCAGTGCCGGCGATGTCCATGTGCGCCCAGTCGTAGGCCTTGGCAAAGCGCGACAGGAAGCAGCCGGCGGTGATGGTGCCGGCCTTCGGTCCGCCGATGTTGCCCATGTCGGCGAACGGGCTGTCCAGTTGCTCCTGGTACTCATCGAACAGCGGCAGCTGCCAGGCACGGTCGTCGGCGCGCTTGCCGGCGTCGAGCAACTGGCCGACCAGGTCGTCGTTGTTGCCCATCAGGCCGGTGGTGTGGCTGCCCAGGGCGACGATGCAGGCACCGGTCAGGGTGGCGATGTCGATGACTGCCTGCGGCTTGAAGCGCTCGGCGTAGGTCAGGGTGTCGCACAGCACCAGGCGGCCTTCGGCGTCGGTGTTGAGGATTTCCACGGTCTGCCCGCTCATGGTGGTGACGATGTCACCCGGGCGGGTGGCGCCGCCGCTCGGCATGTTCTCGGCGCAGGCCAGCAGGCACACCAGGTTGACCGGCAGCTGCAGCTCGAGCACCGCACGCAGGGTGCCGAGCACGCTGGCGGCACCGCACATGTCGTACTTCATTTCGTCCATGCCGGCACCAGGCTTGAGGCTGATGCCGCCGGTGTCGAAGGTAATGCCCTTGCCCACCAGCACGAACGGCTTGTCCGCCTTCTTGCCGCCCTGGTAGTTGAGCACGATCAGGCGTGGCGGCTGGTCGCTGCCCTGGCCGACGGCATAAAACGCGCCCATGCCGAGGTCCTTGATCTTCTTCTCGTCCAGCACTTCGACTTTCAGCGCCTTGTGCGCCTTGCCCAGGTCCTTGGCCTGTTCGGCCAGGAAGCTTGGGTGGCACAGGTTGGGCGGCAGGTTGCCCAGGTCGCGCGTGAAGGCCATGCCGGTGGCGATGGCACTGGCATGCTTGACGGCACGTTCGACCTCGGCCTGGCCGGTCTTGTCGGTCAGCAGGGTGACCTTCTTCAGGGCGCGCGGCTCTGCCTTCTGGCTCTTGAAACGATCGAACACGTACTCGCCGTCGAGCAGGGTTTCGGCCAGCAGGCGGTACTTGCCGTAGTGGGCGTCACGGTTGCTGACCGCGATGTCGTCCAGGGCCAGCACGGCGTCAGCGCCGTTCAGACCCTTGAGCACGCCGGCGACGCTGGCGACCAGTTTGCGCCAGGCGCGGTCGCCCAGGGCTTCGTCCTTGCCGCTGCCCACCAGCAGCACGCGCTCGGCCTTCAGGCCCGCGAGGTTCTGCAGAAGCAGGGTCTGGCCCGGTTTGCCGGCCAGGTCGCCACGCTTGAGCACGGCACTGATGGCGCCTTCGCTGGCCTGGTCGACGGCCTTGGCCACAGCGCCGAGCTTGCGGTTTTCACCTACCGGGAGGACCAGGGTGGCGGTTTTTACAGATGCAGCAGCTACGCTTTTTACAACCAGTTCCATGTCAGGATCCCCGAATGATCGATACAGTCGGCGCTGTGTATTCCAGCGCTCTGGACGGGCCTGGCCGCGTCGTCGCGCGCCAGCGGAAAAGCTGCCAGTTTGAGCCTGCGGCAAGCGTGCTGACAACCCCGTTATGCGCCTTCATGCGCGGCGAAGTGACAGGGGCGGTCAATCACAGGATAATGCGCGCACTTTACATGGAGGTTCGCCTTTGGCGAACCGGCATTGGTCTTGGCTGTACTAAGTCATTGTTTGGCGCCATTGATTGGCAGTCCGCCCTGACAACCCAGGAGTGTCTGGTTTGATCGTCTTTCGTTATCTGTCCCGCGAGGTCCTGGTGACCTTGAGCGCCGTCAGCGCCGTGCTGCTGGTGATCATCATGAGCGGGCGCTTCATCAAGTACCTGGCCCAGGCTGCCCAGGGTGTGCTCGACCCGAGCGTGCTGTTCCTGATCATGGGCTTCCGTCTGCCGGGCTTCCTGCAGCTGATCCTGCCTTTGGGGCTGTTCCTCGGCATTCTCCTGGCGTACGGGCGCCTGTACCTGGAAAGCGAGATGACTGTGCTGTCGGCCACCGGTATGAGCCAGCAGCGCCTGCTGGGCTTGACCATGGCGCCGGCCGCCCTGGTCGCCCTGCTGGTGGCCTGGCTGAGCCTGAGCCTGGCGCCGCTTGGTGTTGCCCAGGTGCAGCAGATCATCAGCCAGCAGGATGCCCTGACAGAGTTCGACACCCTGGTGCCGGGCCGCTTCCAGACCCTGCGCGACGGCTCTCGGGTGACCTACACCGAAGAACTGTCGGATGACCGCATCAACCTGGCCGGGGTGTTCATTTCCGAGAAGCGCTTCAACCAGGACAAGACGAAGGACCGCGCCCCGTCAGTGCTGGTTGCCGAAAAAGGCCACCAGGAAATCCAGGCCGACGGCAACCGCTACCTGGTGCTGGAAAACGGTTACCGTTACGACGGCAACCCGGGCCAGGCCGATTACCGTGCTATCAAGTACGACACCTACGGCGTGCTGCTGCCCAAGCCGGAAGTCGCCGAGGAAGTGACCGATCGCGAAGCCATCCCCACTTCCGAGCTGATCGGCAAGAAGGACCTGCGTGAGCGCGCTGAGCTGCAATGGCGGCTGTCGCTGCCGATCCTGGTGTTCATCGTCACCATGCTGGCGGTGCCGCTGTCCCGGGTCAACCCGCGCCAGGGTCGCTTCCTCAAGCTGCTGCCGGCAATTCTTCTGTACATGGCTTACCTGACAATGCTGATTTCCGTACGTGGCGCCCTAGAGAAGGGCAAACTGCCGATCGCCCTGGGCATGTGGTGGGTCCACGGCCTGTTCCTGCTGATCGGTCTGGGCCTGATGTACTGGGAGCCGCTGCGCCTCAAGCGCGCTGCCCGTCGTGCGGAGGTGGCCCATGGGTAAGCTCGACCGCTACATCGGCCAGAGCGTTCTGCTGGCCATTCTCGCCGTGTTGGGGATCATCCTCGGCCTGGCTTCGCTGTTTGCCTTCATCGACGAGATGAACGACCTGAGTGACACCTACACGGTGATGGAGGCGGGCAACTTCGTCCTGCTGACCGCACCACGGCGCCTGTACGAAATGCTGCCGATGGCCGCCTTGATCGGCTGCCTGATTGGCCTGGGCAGCCTGGCCAGCAGCAGCGAACTGACCATCATGCGTGCTGCCGGGGTTTCCATCGGGCGCATCGTCTGGGCGGTGATGAAGCCGATGCTGGTACTGATGCTGGTCGGCCTGCTGATTGGCGAGTACGTGGCGCCGGTGACCGAGAACAAGGCCCAGGCCGACCGTTCCCTGGCCCAGGGCGGTGGTGAGGCGCAAAGCTCCAAGCGCGGCATGTGGCACCGCCAGGGCGAGGAGTACGTGCACATCAACGCCGTGCAGCCTAACGGCCTGCTGCTGGGTGTGACCCGTTACCGCTTCGACAGCGAGCGCAAGATCGTCACCTCCAGCTTCGCCCGCCGTGCACAGTACCAGGACGACCACTGGATGCTCAGCGACGTGCGCACCACCTTCTTCCGTGGCGACCACACTGAAGTGGTGACCGCGCCGCAGGAGCGCTGGGACGTTTCGCTCACCCCGCAACTGCTCAATACCGTGATCCTGGCGCCGGAGTCGCTGTCCATCACTGGGCTGTGGGGCTACATCCACTACCTGTCCGACCAGGGCCTGAACAATGCCCGTTACTGGCTGGCGTTCTGGACCAAGGTATTGCAGCCGATGGTGACCGCGGCGCTGGTGCTGATGGCCATTTCCTTCATCTTCGGCCCGCTGCGTTCGGTAACCCTTGGCCAGCGCGTGTTCACCGGTGTACTGGTGGGCTTCGTGTTCCGCATCGCCCAGGACCTGTTGGGGCCTTCGAGCCAGGTGTTCGGCTTCCCGCCGCTGCTGGCGGTGGTGATCCCGGCAGGCATCTGTGCATTGGCCGGGGTGTGGTTGTTGCGTCGGGCAGGTTGATGGCCTGAGCAGTACAAAAAAGCCGACCCCAGGGTCGGCTTTTTGCTGCATTTGTGTTGCCTTCTTCGCGGGCTTGCCCGCTCTCACAGGTTCATCACAAGTCCTGAGGATGGTGAGGTTCCTGTGGGAGCGGGCGAGCCCGCGAAGAGGCCAGCACAGGCAATACAGGTCTCAGCTCATTTCTTCTGCTTCGGCACCCGCACCAGCTGGCTTTCCGAATAGATGTCATGCCAGCCCCTCTGGCGCTTGTCGATCAACGCCCAGAAAAAACCCAGCCCCAGGCACAGCCACGAGGCAATCGACACCACGAAGCGCAGCAGCGCCTGCCACAGGCTGATGGCCGTGCCATCGGCGTTCTGCACCCGCACGCCCCACACCTGCATGCCCAGGGTCTGCCCGCCATGGGTCCAGAACTTGGCAAAGAAACCGAAGAGGACGAACAGCAGCACCGTCGACAGCAGAGGGTCGCCGTCCAGTGCGCCAGCCTCGGTCAATTCACGCATGCGGGCTTCGCCGATGATCGCCATCTGGATCATCTTGTAGGCGCCGGCGGTCACGATCAGCAGCGCCGTGCACAGCAGGAAGTCGTAGAACATCGCCGCCAGGCGCCGGCCCAGGCCGACCGGCGGAAAATCACCCTGAGGTGTGAGCTGAGGCTTGGACATGCAAAACGGCTCCAGAAGACGAAGCCGCTATTCTACGGGCAAAAAAAAGCCCCTGCACATGGCAGGGGCTTTTCTCGAAGTCGGGTTCGGCTTAGCCGGCGACCTGAACTTTGTCAGCCTGCATGCCTTTCTGGCCCTGGACTGCTTCGAAGGTGACCTTCTGGCCTTCTTTCAGGCTCTTGAAGCCGTTACCTTCGATAGCGCGGAAGTGCACGAACAGATCCGGACCGCTTTCTGGGGTGATGAAGCCGTAACCTTTTTCGTCATTGAACCACTTGACGGTACCGTTCTGACGCTCAGCCATTGTCTTATTTCCTATGAAGCTTGAATTTTGATGACAGTTTCTTTTGCAATAAAGGAAGCAAAAGATTACTGGGCTGGGTTGCAGGAAAGTAAGAGACGTCGAACGGGTTGTAGCAGATTGCGGCTACTGGCCCAGGTCACGAACTGTTGCGACCCATGCAAACACAGTGCAGTGACTCTACGCCAACTCCCGAGCGAAAAACAAGCCCTTGGTCGTATGGAAAATCGGCCGTTTGCCGATAACCGACCGATTTGTCGGAAACGGCATGGCGCCTGGCCTGGCGCCATGTTCAAAAGTTATTGGACAGGTTCGAAAACGAATATGTCGAACCTGCCCGCAACCTTCACAAAGCGGCTTCAGCCCCGGTAGTAACGTTGTGCCACGAAAGGCATTTTGCTGACTTTCAAGGCAACCTTCTTGCCACGCACCACGGCAAACAGTGGGGTGTCGATAGCGGTATGTTCACTATCGATATAACCCATTGCTACAGGTGCACCGAGTGTCGGGCCAAAGCCGCCGCTGCACACTTTGCCTACAGGTTTATCGTTTGCATCGACAATATCCGCGCCTTCGCGTACTGGCGTACGTTCCTGCGGCAACAGTCCCACACGTTTGCGTGACACGCCCTCGCGCTGATGGGCGAAGATGGCCTCGGCCCCCGGGAAGCCGGCGGCACGCGCGCCATCGGCACGGCGAACCTTGGAAATGGCCCACAGCAGGCTGGCTTCCACCGGCGTGGTTTCGGTATTCATGTCGTGGCCATACAGGCACAGGCCGGCTTCCAGGCGCAGCGAGTCACGCGCACCCAGGCCGATCGGTTGTACTTCGGGCTCTGCCAGCAGGCGGCGGGCCAGGGCTTCGGCGGCATGCACCGGTACCGAAATTTCGTAGCCATCTTCGCCGGTGTAGCCCGAGCGGCTGACGAAGCAGTCTTCACCCAGCAGTTTCACCGGGCGGAACTGCATGAAGGTCATGCCGGCCACTTCCGGGGCCAGGCGTTCCAGCACCTTGACTGCCGCCGGGCCTTGCAAGGCCAGCAGGGCGCGCTGCTCGAACAGTGGCTGTACCTCGCAACGGCTGCCGATGTGCGCTTGCAGGTGGGCCAGGTCCTGATCCTTGCAGGCGGCGTTGACCACAAGGAACAGCGTGTCGTCGCCCAGGTTGGCAACCATCAGGTCGTCGAGGATGCCGCCTTGCTCATTGGTGAACATGGCATAGCGCTGCATGCCCACCGGCAGGTCGATGATATCCACCGGCACCAGGCTTTCCAGGGCCTTGGCGGCATCGGTGCCGCGCAGGGTGATCTGGCCCATGTGCGAGACATCGAACAGGCCGGCCTGCTCGCGCGTGTGCAGGTGTTCCTTGAGCACGCCCAACGGGTACTGCACCGGCATGTCATAGCCGGCGAACGGCACCATGCGCGCACCCAGTTCCAGGTGCAGGGCGTGCAGTGGGGTCTTGAGCAGTGTTTCGGACATCGGTGACTCCTTGCTGTTGTTGTCGGGTCAACATTCGATGATGTTGACGGCCAGGCCGCCACGGGCGGTCTCTTTGTATTTGCTTTTCATGTCGGCGCCGGTCTGGCGCATGGTGCGGATGACCTTGTCGAGCGACACGTAGTGCTGCCCGTCGCCGCGCAAGGCCATGCGCACCGCGTTGATCGCCTTCACCGAGCCCATGGCGTTGCGCTCGATGCAAGGCACCTGGACCAGCCCGCCAATCGGGTCGCAGGTCAGGCCCAGGTTGTGTTCCATGCCGATTTCGGCAGCGTTTTCCACCTGTTGCACGCTGCCACCCATCACCTCGCACAGCGCCCCGGCGGCCATCGAGCAGGCCACGCCGACCTCGCCCTGGCAGCCTACTTCGGCACCGGAGATGGAGGCGTTTTCCTTGTACAGGATGCCGATGGCCGCGGCGGTGAGCAGAAACCGTACCACCCCGTCCTCGTTGGCTCCCGGTACGAAGCGCATGTAGTAGTGCAGCACCGCCGGGACAATGCCCGCTGCGCCGTTGGTCGGCGCAGTGACCACACGCCCGCCGTAGGCGTTTTCCTCGTTCACTGCCAGGGCATAGAGGTTGACCCAGTCGAGCACCGACAGGGCATCGCGCAGGCTGGCCTCGGGATTGCGGCTCAGTTGGCGGTACAACGCCGGCGCCCGGCGCTTGACCTTGAGCCCGCCCGGCAGGATGCCTTCATGCTGGCAACCGGCTTCGACGCAGTCCTGCATCACCTGCCAGATGCGCAGCAGCCCGGCACGGGTTTCCGCCTCGGGGCGCCAAGCCGCCTCGTTGGCCAGCATTACCTGGCTGACCGACAGGTTTTTCCCGGTGCAATGGCCGAGCAGCTCCTTGGCGGTCTTGAACGGGTAGGTCAGCGGTGTGCTGTCCTCGACGATGCGGTCGTGGCCGGCAGCGTCCTGGTCGACCACGAAACCGCCGCCCACCGAGTAGTACTCGCGGCTGCGGATTTGCAGGCCGGCCTCGTCGAAGGCGCGGAAGATCATGCCGTTGGGGTGGTAGTCCAGCGGCTTGCGGATCATCGCCAGGTGCTGCTTTTCGATGAACGCGATGCTGTGCTCGCCGAGCAGGTTCAGCCGACCGCTGTCGCGGATGGCCTGCAGGCGGGCAGGGATGGTGTCGGTGTCGATGACATCGGGGTGTTCGCCTTCAAGGCCCAGCAGCACGGCCTTGTCGCTGCCGTGGCCCTTGCCGGTGGCGCCGAGCGAGCCGTACAGCTCGGCCTTGACGCTGACCGTGCCGGCAAGCAGGCCATCACGGCGCAGCCCTTCGGCGAAGCGCGCGGCGGCGCGCATCGGGCCGACCGTGTGCGAGCTGGAGGGGCCGATGCCGATCTTGAACAGGTCGAAGACGCTCAAAGACATGGTGGACCTCCAGCCAGGAATATTGGGCAAACGGTGAACTCTGTGGGAGCGGGCGTGCCCGCGAATGCGTCGTTGAAGCCAACATCGCATTCGCGGGCACGCCCGCTCCCACAGCGGACCACACCTTGAGTCAGGTGGCGGGCCCGAGGGCTATCAGGCGTCCTGATAGCTCTCGATCGACGGGCAGGCGCACACCAGGTTGCGGTCGCCGAACACGTTGTCGACCCGACCGACCGGCGGCCAGTACTTGCCTTCCACCAGGCTTGGCAGCGGGTACACCGCCTGCTCGCGGCTGTAGCCATGGGCCCATTCGCCAACCAGCTCGGCCGCAGTGTGCGGGGCGTTCTTCAGCGGGTTGTCGTCCTTGTCCAGGCTACCGTTCTCGACCGCGCGAATTTCTTCGCGGATCTGGATCATCGCGTCGCAGAAGCGGTCCAGTTCTTCCTTGGACTCGCTTTCGGTCGGTTCGATCATCAGCGTGCCCGCCACCGGGAAGGACATGGTCGGGGCGTGGAAGCCGAAGTCGATCAGGCGCTTGGCCACGTCGTCGACGCTGATGCCGCTGGTGTCCTTCAGCGGGCGCAGGTCGAGGATGCACTCGTGGGCCACCAGGCCATTGCCGCCGGTATACAGAACAGGATAGTGCTCTTCCAGGCGACGGGCGATGTAGTTGGCGTTGAGGATCGCCATCTGCGAGGCACGCTTGAGACCGGCACCGCCCATCATGCGGATATACATCCAGGTGATCGGCAGGATGCTGGCGCTGCCGAACGGCGCGGCACAAACCGCGCCCTCGGTGTTTTCCAGCTGCGCGTGGCCGGGCAGGAACGGCGCCAGGTGCGACTTGACACCGATCGGGCCGACGCCCGGGCCGCCACCGCCGTGCGGGATGCAGAAGGTCTTGTGCAGGTTCAGGTGGGAAACGTCGCCGCCGAACTTGCCCGGGGCGCACAGGCCGACCATGGCGTTCATGTTGGCGCCGTCGATGTACACCTGGCCACCGTTGTCGTGGATGATCGCGCAGATTTCGCCGATCGCTTCCTCGAATACGCCGTGGGTCGACGGGTAGGTGATCATGATCGCGGCCAGGCGCTCGCGGTGCTCGATGGCCTTGGCGCGCAGGTCCTCGACATCGACGTTGCCGCGGGCATCACAGGCGGTGACCACCACGCGCATGCCGGCCATGTGCGCGGTTGCCGGGTTGGTGCCGTGGGCCGACGACGGGATCAGGCAGATGTCGCGGTGGCCTTCGCCACGGCTGCGGTGGTAGGCGCGGATGGCCAGCAGGCCTGCGTACTCGCCCTGGGAACCGGCGTTGGGCTGCAGCGACACGGCGTCGTAGCCGGTGGCGGCGCAGAGCATGGCTTCCAGCTCGGTGGTCATCTGCAGGTAGCCCTGGCTCTGCTCGGCCGGGGCGAACGGGTGCAGGTTGCCGAACTCGGCCCAGGTGACCGGGATCATTTCGCTGGCGGCGTTCAGCTTCATGGTGCACGAGCCCAGCGGGATCATGCTGCGATCCAGCGCCAGGTCCTTGTCGGCAAGGCGGCGCAGGTAGCGCATCAGCTCGGTTTCGCTGTGGTAGCGGTTGAATACCGGGTGCGAGAGGATGGCCGACTGGCGCAGCAGGGCGGCAGGCAGCAGCGAGCCGGTGCTGGCGGCAAGCGCGTTGAAGTCCGGCTGGGCCTGGTCGCCACCGATCAGTTGCCACAGGCTCTCGACATCGGCCTGGCTAGTGGTTTCGTCCAGCGACAGGCCCACGTGGGCAGCGTCGATCTGGCGCAGGTTGATGCCCTGGGCGCGGGCCTTGTCATGCAGGCTGGCAGTGGCGCTGCCGGTGGCCAGGGTCAGGGTGTCGAAGGCGCTGGCGCCCACTACCTGCACGCCCAGCGTCTTCAGGCCGGCGGCCAGGATCGCGGTCAGGGCATGGGTACGTTCGGCGATGCGCTTGAGGCCGGCCGGGCCGTGGTACACGGCGAACATGCTGGCGATGTTGGCCAGCAGCACCTGGGCGGTGCAGATGTTGCTGGTGGCCTTTTCGCGGCGGATGTGCTGTTCGCGGGTCTGCATGGCCAGGCGCAGGGCGGTCTTGCCGAAGCGGTCGATCGACACGCCGACCAGGCGGCCTGGCATGTCGCGCTTGAATGCGTCACGGGTGGAGAAGTAGGCCGCGTGCGGGCCACCAAAGCCCAGCGGCACACCGAAGCGCTGGGCGCTGCCGATGGCCACGTCGGCGCCAAACTCGCCCGGTGGGGTCAGCAGGGTCAGGGCCAGCAGGTCGGCGGCCACGGCGACCAGGGCGTTGGCGGCGTGGAAGCGCTCGACCACTTCGCGGTAGTCGAACACTTCACCGTTGCTGGCCGGGTATTGCAGCAGGGCGCCGAAGAAGGCGCTGACATCGCCCAGCTCGCGTTCGTCGCCGACCACTATCTCGATACCCAGCGGCTCGGCACGGGTGCGCAGCACGTCGAGGGTTTGCGGGTGGCAGTGCACGGAGGCGAAGAAGGCGTGGCTGGCCTTGTTCTTCGACAGGCGCTTGCAGAAGGTCATGGCCTCGGCCGCAGCGGTGGCTTCGTCGAGCAGGGAGGCGTTGGCGATCGGCAGGCCGGTCAGGTCGCTGATCAGGGTCTGGAAGTTCAGCAGCGCTTCCAGGCGGCCCTGGGAAATTTCTGGCTGGTACGGGGTATAGGCGGTGTACCAGGCCGGGTTTTCCAGCAGGTTGCGCAGGATCGGCGCCGGAGTGTGGGTGTTGTAGTAGCCCTGGCCGATGTAGCTCTTGAACAGCTGGTTCTTGCCGGCGATGGCCTTGAGCGCGGCAAGGGCGTCGGCTTCGCTTTGGCCGTCGTGCGAGCCGAGCACGCTGGTGCCTTTGATGCTGTCGGGAATGACGGCGGCGGTCATGGCTTCCAGCGAGTCGAAGCCGAGGGCGGCCAGCATGGCTTGCTCGTCAGCGGCGCGCGGGCCGATGTGGCGGGCGATGAATTCGTTGGCGGTGCCGAGGTTGATAGTCATGGCGGGGTTCCTCAGGCGTCGTCGTTGGCTTTGATCAGGCGGTCGTAGGCGTCCTGGTCGAGCAGGGCGGCCACGGCGCTGGCATCGGCGGGAATGAAGCGGAAGAACCAGCCTTCGCCCATCGGGTCTTCGTTGACCAGTTCCGGGCTGTCTTCGAGTTGGTCGTTGATCTGGACCACTTCGCCGGTCAGGGGCATGTACACACCGCTGGCGGCCTTGACCGACTCGACGGTGGACGCTTCGCTGCCTTTCTCATACTGCTGCAACTCTGGCAGTTGCACGAAAACCACATCGCCAAGGGCATTCTGGGCGTAGGCGGTGATGCCCACGGTAACGCTGCCATCGGCTTCGACGCGCAGCCATTCGTGATCTTCAGTGAAACGCAACTCGCTCATGGGGAATCCTCGGGAAGCAGGGCGTTAGGCGCGGTGGCTCCGCGCTCTTGGGGTTGGGATTCCCTTAGCAAAAATGCGGCCAATCGTTAAAAAACGTTATAAATCAATATGTTAATTATTTTACGTATTCAGTTTGTCATACTTGTGGAATGAAAACGCTACAGCGGGAGGGGGATGAAAAAGGGTTTGGGGATCAAACCCTTGCACTGCCGTATCTGAATGGGTGTGTATCGATTTGAATACGGTGTATTTAAATCGATACGGTGTTGCCTGCGGGGTGCCAGTCTTTGCGGCTAAAAACATCCGCGCTCCAATAACGGCTGCCGTTCTGGTGTTGGCGAGTCCAGCCCTTTGCAATGAGCTCCTTGGCAATCATCCGGTTCATGAAACCGTGACCTAGCAGCAGTACCGGCCCTTCGCTTGCAAGTGATAACAGCCGTTGTGCTGCCATGCTGGCGCGAAGCCTGGCACCGCTGACCGTTTCGACATTGCGCGAGTAACCACACAACCACAGGAGGCGAAGGATGAATGCCCAGGTAAACGGTGAAAGTCGAGGCAACTTCCATTGGCCATACGGCAGGTGCGCTTCACAAAAAAGCGCATCGACGTGGCTGGGCTCAAGACCGAGCGCCTGCAGCGAGCTCAATGCACGTGGCGCTGTGCTCGAGACAATCACCCTCGCCGTTGTGGCGAGCTGCCGGCTGGCGGCCGGGACGGGCTGGTCGGTAATTTCGGCGCGGTTGTAGCCTTCGATCCAGTCCTTCATATCCAGCGCTGACACTTTGTTGCTTGTAACCAGTGCGGGCTGGCCGTGGCGCATCAAGATTATTTCCGCGGTCATGGTGTAACTACTTCCTTGTCCTGGTGGGCGCGCCCTGTTGTTCAAACCAGCCGTGATCACGATACCACGCCACGGTATCGGCGATTGTCAGCTCCAGCGCCCGAAAGCTCAGGCCAAGCGCGTGCTCGCTTTTGCTGTGGTTGAAACGCGTACGATCCTTTTCGCGTACCAGCAGGCGCAGCGTGGCCAAGCTCAGCAGGATGGGCTGGCCGGTGAGCCGTGAATACATTTCCTGCACTGCGGCCAGGCAGAACAACAACGGCAACGGTAAATGCCGTGCTGGCGTTCGTACGCCTGCCAGACGGCCCACTATTGGTATCAGTTCAGCCATGGTCATATGGCGCCCGGCGGCCAGGTAGCGTTCGCCACTTCGTCCTTGCGTGGCTGCTGCAATGTGCGCCAAAGCCACATCGCGGGCATCGACCACCGAGAAACTGCCCGGGATCAAGCCAGGCAGTTTGCCGTGCACGACATCGTTGACCAGTTGCCCGGACGACGTAGGGCCGATGTCGCCAGGGCCCCACATCCAGCCGGGGAGCACCATGCAGGCGTGCATGTCGGGGCAGGCATCGAGAAACTCAGTCACGACGCGGTCGGCGAGGATCTTGCTGCGGTAGTAGTCATCTGCATCTGCTTCGGCCCGCAGGCATGTCTCATCGATCGACGTGCCTGGTGCCCCGTCGAGCACTGCAATGGACGAGGTATGGATAAACCGCCGGATGCCGGCCAGGTAGGCCTGTTCCAACAGGCGGCGGGTACCGGTCACATTGATCTGCTCGAGTGCTTGCCAATGGCTGCCGCCTTTGTAGTTGTCACGAAAGAACGCCGCAGTATGGAACACCGTGTCGCAGCCGCGCAGCGACGCCGCGAAAGCGTCGACATCGGCCATGTCGCCTTCGACCAGCTCCACTTCGGGCACATCACCGAACTGCTGTTCCCCCTTTGCTCTTGACCGCACCAGCCCTTTGACCGTGTAGCCATGAGCGACCAGTTCACGGACCAGGTTGTTGCCCAGCAAGCCGGTTGCTCCGGTAACGAACACATTGCGCATGGCTCAACCCTCGCTCTGTTCGGCAGATGGCTTCAACATGGCACTGTCGAAAAACACCGCTTCACGGATGGCCAGGCCATTTCTGAAGGTGAAGTGCGCCGCATAGTGCACGCAAATCCGACGCCCATGGGCCGGAACGATCACGCCTGCTGGCAGCAGCAGCGGGGCAGTGAAGGTGCCGGTCAGGACGGCGGTCATTGCCAGCCGATCGTCCGAGACCATGAATGGGGTCAGGGCCACCTGGGCATCAGGGAGTGCGCTGAACAGCGCCATCTCCCGCGCGCGCATGGCTTCGCGCCCGGTTTGGGTCGTCATGCCGTCCAGGTACACGAAGTCTTCGTCGACCAGTGCCAGCAGCCCTTGCACATCACGCTGGTTAAAGGCATTGGCGGCGCGTTGGGCATAGTCCTTGGGGCTAGTCATCATGCAATCCATTCCATTTGTTCAGAGGGGCCCAAGGTATACTCCCGCGCTTGCTGTCGAAAAACAGCGCCTACTGCATAGTGGGTTTGCGAATTTGCAGACCAGGGAGAGGCCAGCACATATGGCATTGCAGGAAAACTGGGACGATCTTCGGCTGCTATTGGCCGTATCGCGGCGTGGCAGCTTTCTTCGCGCTGGCGAGTTGCTGGGTATTGCACCATCGACCGTTTCGCGTCGCCTGACCCAGCTTGAGGCTGCATTGGGCGAGCCGCTCGTCGAGCGGGGCGTAGAGGGATGCAGGCTGACCTCGCGCGGTCAATCGCTGGTCGAAGTGGCCCAGGCAGCAGAAGCTGGGCTACGGCGCCAGACGCCTGCTGGCGCAGCCGAGCTGCCTTGCGAACTCTCTGGCACTGTGCAGGTGAGCGCAGGGGAAGGCTTCTCGACTTGCGTACTGGAGGCGGCCAATCGCTTCACCGGACTACACCCGGGTTGCTCGGTGGAGTTGACCGTGACCGCCGACTTCCACAAGATCGTCCGGGGTGTGGCGGACATTGCCGTGCGCACGGCCCACCTGGGTGAGCCCTCACTGATTTATCGGCCGATAGGCCGGCTTGGCTATGGTGTGTTCGCCGCTGCTGGTTACCTGCACCGTTTTCCGGGGGTTACCCCTGCGACGGCGGTCAATATCGGCCTGCTTCCGCCGCTGGACGTGTTGCCGCAAGTACGTGCGGCAAAGGCGGGGGGGCTGGAACGTGCGCCGATCCGCGTGACCTCGTTCAGCGCACAGCTCGAATCGGTGAGACGAGGCATGGGGGTGGCGGTACTGCCCCGGATTCTGGCCAAGGATTTGATCGAGTTGTTCGTCGACCTTCCCCTTCCAGATTTGGAGGTCTACATGGTGACCCGGCCACAGGCATTGAAGCAGCCTCACATAAAGTGCTTTTTCTCGATCCTGGAGGAAATGCTGCACCAGGCCCTGTCTACGGATTCTGGGCAGGACCTGGCGCAGCAACATACCGGCTGAGCGTACAGCGTCTGGCTCAAAAGAACGGCAACGCCAGATACAGCTTGATGACGATGACATTGATGATGTCGATGAAGAACGCCCCCACCATTGGCACCACCAGGAAGGCAATGCGCGAGGCTCCGTAGCGCTGGGTCACCGCTTGCATGTTGGCGATTGCCGTTGGCGTTGCACCCAGGCCGAAACCACAGTGCCCGGCAGCCAGTACCGCTGCATCATAGTTGCGGCCCATGACCCGGAACGTGACGAATATCGCGAACAGTGCCATGACCAATGTCTGTGCGGCGAGCAATGCAAAGAATGGTAATGCCAGCGCTGAAAGGTCCCACAACTTGAGCGACATCAAGGCAATGGCCAGGAATAACGACAAACTCACATTGCCCAATACCGAGACTTCCCGTTCGAAGACTTGATAAAAGCCGAGCGCCGAAAGGCCGTTTCGCAACACCACGCCCACAAACAACACGCAAACGAACGTTGGCAGTTCAAACGCAGTGCCTTTCAGCATACCGTTAAGTAACGAGCCTGCGAGCAAACTGACAGCGATCAGCGCCAATGTTTCGATAAATGAAAACGGCGTGATCAAGCGTTCTTTGTCTGGTTGTTCGAAACCCTTGGGCAGTTGTGGTGCTGGTTCTTCGATACCAGGTGTCGTTACCCGTCTGATCAGCAACCGGGCGACCGGGCCACCAATAAGGCCACCCAGTACCAGGCCGAAGGTAGCTGATGCCATTGCCAGTTCGGAGGCCGACGCCAGACCGAACTTTTCGGTGAAAGTGGCCCCCCACGCGGCGCCTGTACCGTGACCGCCGGACAATGTAATAGAGCCGGCCAGCAGGCCCATCAGCGGGTCGAGGCCCAGTGCCGTTGCCAGGCCGATGCCCATGGCGTTCTGGACCAGCAGCAAGCCGGTTACCACCAGCAGGAACACGGTAACCACGCGGCCACCTTTTTTCAGGCTGGCGAAGTCTGCACTCAAACCGATGGTGGCGAAGAATGCCAGCATCAGAGGAGTTTGCAGTGAAGTATCGAATTGCACGTGGATATCGAAACTGCGCAACGCCAGGAACGCCAAGGCCACTACCAGGCCGCCAGCGACAGGTTCCGGAATATTGTAAGTGCGCAGGAAACCAATACGCGCGACCAGGCCGCGCCCCAATAACAGTACCAAAGAGGCGGCTACAAGCGTCCCGTAAAAATCGAGTTCAAACATCAGGTGCTCTCGTTATATCCAGTAGCGGACCACTTCCCGCTATGGGGCGGACAAGTGGAGTGACAGGTGGGAATAGACTGTCACCATTCTACGAGGCATCCGTGGGAGAGTATCTTTCACTGGCGTAGGAAAAGCCTGAATAACAACCGGATTATTACAATAACTATCAGGGGCCGCTTTGCGGCCCATCGCAGGCAAGCCAGCTCCCACAGGTATCGCGCAGATTTCAGGACGTGTGCGGATACCTGTGGGAGCTGGCTTGCCTGCGATGGGCTGCGTAGCAGCCCCGTTGACGCTATCTGACAGGTATCAGGCTTTGCCCGGTATTCCATATTTGCGCAGGCGCTGCGCAATGGCGGTATGTGAAGTTTGCAAGCGCCCGGCCAGTTGCCGCGTCGATGGGTAGCTGGCGTACAGGCGTTGCAGCAGTTCGCGCTCGAAATCGCCCACGGCCTGCTCCAGGCTGGCCACTTCGCCGTCCTGACCACGGGCCACCGAGGTGCCGGCGATGTCCAGGTCACCAATATCCACCAGGTTGCCCTCGCAGATGGCTGCGGCGCGGAATATCACGTTCTGCAGCTGGCGCACATTGCCCGGCCAAGGGTTGGCCAGTAGTGCCGAATGGGTAGCCGGGGTCAGCCTGCAGGGTGGACGCTGGATCTGCGTGCAGGCCTGCTGCATGAAGAAATGCGCCAGCATCAGGATGTCCTGGCCACGGTCGCGCAGCGGTGGCACTTGCAGATTGAGCACGTTCAGGCGGTAGAACAGGTCTTCGCGGAAGCTGCCTTCGGCGACCATGCGCTCCAGGTCGCGGTGGGTGGCGCTGATGATGCGTACATCCACCTTCACTTCGCGGTCACCACCCACCCGGCGGAAGCTGCCATCGCTGAGAAAGCGCAGCAGCTTGGCCTGCAGGTATGGCGACATCTCGCCGATTTCATCGAGGAACACCGTGCCCTGGTTGGCCAGCTCCATCAACCCGGGCTTGCCGCCCCGTTGCGCACCGGTGAAGGCCCCGGGGGCGTAGCCGAACAGTTCGCTTTCGGCCAGGCTCTCGGGCAGCGCGGCACAGTTCAGGGCCAGGAATGGCGCCGCGTGGCGGCTGCTGATGGCGTGGCAGGCGCGGGCTACCAGTTCTTTGCCGGTGCCGGTTTCGCCATGCACCAGCAGCGGTGCATCGAGCGCCGCCACGCGCAGGGCGCGGGCCTTGAGGGTGCGGATGGCCGGTGACTCGCCGAGCAAGGCATCGAAGCCTTCGGCATGGTCGTGGTGCAGGGCCGACAGGCGTTCGCCCATGCGCGTAGGCGGGTACAGCGTCAGCAGGCCACCGGCGTTGGTGATCGGCATGGCGTCCAGCAACAGGCTCTGGCCGTTGAGCTGCATCTCGCGCATGGGCAGGTGGAAGTTGTTGTCCAGCAGGGCCTGCAGCAGCGCCGGGTCGCCGAACAGCTCACCCACCGAGCGCCCGGCCGATTCGCGGCCGCACAGTTCGATCAGCGCCGGGTTGGCCAGCAGCACCTTGCCGGCACTGTCCACGGCCAGCACCGGGTCGCTCATCGCCGCCAGCAGGGCATCGAGCTGCAGGTGCCGGCGTTGGCCAGGGAGGATGTCGACCACGTCCACCGATTGCACGCCATGTACCTCGAAAAGCGCGTCGTGCAGTTCTTCGAGTACGGCGGGGCTGAGGGTAGGGGCGTCGATGTAGACGTTCGGCGGGACCATCTCCACGGCGTCCAGGTTGAGGTTGCGGGCACCGAGCAGGGCGAGGACTTCCTGGGTGATGCCGACGCGGTCGATGAAGCTGACGTGGATGCGCATGGGGAGGGTGCGGTTGTGGCTGGGGGAGGGCGGTAGTATGCCTCAACATTGTCGGGGCCGCTTTGCGGCCCATCGCGACACAAGGCTGCTCCTACAGGTACAGCGCCACACCCTGTAGGAGCGGCCTTGTGTCGCGATGGGCTGCAAAGCAGCCCCCGGATCCTGAAATCACTCCAGATGTTCAGGCTTGATCGGGTCGCCCGATTTCACATCCAGCTTTTCGCGAATGTCCGCGAACATATGGTCATAAAGCTTGTGCGGCGAACTCAGGCTCTCGAATTTCTTCGGTGGCTTCAGGTACGACTGCGCCCTTCGGCTCAACTGCATGAGGAAGCTGGGCAATACCTGGTCCTTGGCCAGGAAGAACTTTTCTTCCACTGGCTTGCCTTCGATGCTGCCATGCATCTTGAACTGGATGCCTCTACCTTCCTTGGGGTCCGACACTGCCTCGTATTCGATGTTCAGGTCATAGCTGTGGTCATTCTGGTTCAGCGCGGTGCGCTCGATGTGTACATGACCGGGTTGGTACTGGGCCATGGCAAGCTCCTTTGGAAGGTCGAAAATGGCGGACGCTGGCGCCCGCCTACTGCATTCAACGGTAGCTGATCCCCGGCTTCGCGGTGGAAACGCGCGTGCCGGCGGTGCCTTTGACGATGTCTTCGATGTTCTCCAGCGAACTGATCACTGCCACTTTGCCGGTGTTGCGGGCAAAGTCGCAGGCGGCCTGCACCTTCGGCCCCATGGAGCCGGCGGCGAAGCCAAGGCGTTCGAGTTCGTCGGGGTGGGCCTGGGCAATGGCCTTTTGTGTGGGCTTGCCCCAGTCAACATAGGCCGCATCGACGTCGGTGGCAATGATCAGTAGGTCGGCGTCCAGCTGCTCTGCCAGCAGGGCCGAGCACAGGTCCTTGTCGATCACCGCCTCGATGCCCTTGAGCTTGCGGTTCTCATCGTACATGGTGGGGATGCCGCCGCCGCCGGCGCAAATCACGATGCTGCTCTTTTCCAGCAGCCACTTGATCGGGCGGATCTCGAAGATGCGTTTGGGTTTCGGGCTGGCCACCACTCGGCGGTACTTGTCGCCGTCGGCCTTGACCACCCAACCCTTTTCCTTGGCCAGGCGCTCGGCCTCTTCCTTGCCATAGACCGGGCCGATGAACTTGGTCGGGTCCTTGAAGGCGGGGTCGTTGGCGTCCACTTCGACCTGGGTCAGCAGGGTGGCGAACGGCACTTCGAAGGCCAGCAAGTTGCCCAGTTCCTGTTCGATCATGTAGCCGATCATGCCCTCGGTCTCGGCCCCCAGCACGTCCAGCGGGTAGGCCTCGTCGGGCTTGTAGGACAGGCCCTGCAGCGATAGCAGGCCAACTTGCGGGCCGTTGCCGTGGGCGATGACAAGCTCGTTGCCTGGGTGGATCTTGGCGATCTGTTCGGTGGCGGTGCGAATATTGGCGCGCTGGTTGTCAGCGGTCATGGGCTCGCCGCGACGCAGCAGGGCGTTGCCGCCCAATGCAACAACGATACGCATGGGGAATGTCCTTTAACGAAAAGAATGAGCTGCCGCTGCACGGAGGCTGCCGGGTTCCCTGTGGGAGCGGGCGTGCCCGCGAAGAGGCCAGGCCAGACACCATCATTGGTGCGGCTGACGCATTCGCGGGCATGCCCGCTCCCACAAGTACAGAGCAATCCTCCGGTAGGCGGGTATGGCTTACAGGTCAGCCAGTGTCGACACCAGGATCGCCTTGATCGTGTGCATGCGGTTTTCCGCCTGCTCGAAGGCGATGCAGGCCGGCGACTCGAAGACGTCGTCGGTCACTTCGATACCGTTGGCCAGGTCCGGGTACTGTTCGGCGATCTGTTTGCCTACCTTGGTTTCGGAGTTGTGGAACGCCGGCAGGCAGTGCATGAACTTGGTCCGCGGGTTGCCGGTGGACTTCATCAGCTGTGCATTCACCTGATACGGCTTGAGCAGCTTGATACGCTCACCCCAGGCTTCGATCGGCTCACCCATCGATACCCACACGTCGGTGTGCACGAAGTCCACACCCTTGACCGCGGCAACCGGGTCTTCGGTGAGGGTGATGCGTGCGCCGCTTTCCTCGGCGTACTTGTGGCAACGTTCGACCAGGTCGTCATGCGGCCACAGCGCCTTGGGCGCGGCGATGCGTACGTCCATGCCAAGCTTGGCGCCGATCAGCAGCAGCGAGTTGCCCATGTTGTTGCGGGCGTCGCCCAGGTAGGCGTAGCTGATGTCGTGCAGGGGCTTGTCGCTGTGCTCACGCATGGTCAGCACGTCGGCGATCATCTGGGTTGGGTGGTATTCGTCGGTCAGGCCGTTGAACACCGGAACGCCGGCGAACTTGGCCAGCTCTTCGACGATTTCCTGCTTGAAGCCCCGGTACTCGATGGCGTCGTACATGCGCCCGAGCACGCGGGCGGTGTCCTTCATGCTTTCCTTGTGGCCGATCTGCGAGGAGGTCGGGTCGATGTAGGTGACATTGGCGCCCTGGTCATAGGCGGCCACTTCGAAGGCGCAGCGGGTGCGGGTAGAGGTTTTTTCGAAGATCAGCGCGATGTTGTTGCCTTTCAGGTGCTGCTGCTCGGTGCCGGTGTACTTGGCACGCTTGAGGTCGCGGGAAAGGTCCAGCAGGTAGCGCAGCTCACGGGTGGTGTGGTGTTCCAGGCTGAGCAGGTTGCGGTTGTGAATATTGAACGCCATGACTTTTCTCCTTGAGTTTGGTGAACGCACCGGCCGCCGCTTTATGAGGGCGGCCGGGGGTAATGGTCGTTAGTAGTCGATCTGGTCGCGCACGATCGGGCAGGTCATGCAGTGGCCGCCGCCCCGGCCCCGGCCCAGTTCGCCGGCACTGATGGTGATGACCTCGATCCCGGCCTTGCGCAGCAGGGTATTGGTGTAGGTATTGCGGTCGTAGCCAATGACCACGCCCGGCTCGATGGCCACCACGTTGTTGCCGTCATCCCACTGTTCGCGCTCGGCGGCAAAGCTGTTGCCACCGGTTTCGACCACGCGCAGCTTGACCCCAAGCTGCTCGCCCACCACCTCGATGAACGACTTGTTCTCGCGGCGCACGTCCATGCCGTAAGGCTTGCTTTCGTCCGGGCGGATGATGAACGGCACGATCTCTTTCACCACTTCCGGGAAGACCGTGACCAGGTCGCGGTCGCAGAAGCTGAACACGGTGTCCAGGTGCATGGCAGCACGGGATTTCGGCAGGCCGGCGACGATGACTTTTTCCACCGCGCCCTTGGCGAACAGGTTTTGCGCCAACTGGCCGATGGCCTGGCGCGAGGTCCGCTCGCCCATGCCGATCAGCACGATGCCTTTGCCGATCGGCATCACGTCACCACCCTCGAGGGTGGCGTTGCCGTGGTCCTTGTCCGGGTCGCCGTACCACACCTGGAAGTCGGCGCCGGTGAACTCTTTGTGGAACTTGTAGATGGCGGTGGTCAACAGGGTTTCCTGGCGGCGCGCCGGCCAGTACATCGGGTTGAGCGTGACACCGCCATAGATCCAGCAGGTGGTGTCGCGGGTGAACTGGGTGTTGGGCAACGGTGGCAGGATGAAGCTGGAGTGGCCCAGGTAGTCGTTGTACATCTTGACCACGCTGGCGCCTTCGCTTTCCGGCAAGTCCTGGCCTGCCACGCCGCCGATCAGGAACTCGGCCAGATGGCGTGGCTCGAGGCCTTCGAGCCAGCTTCTCACTTCGTTGGTCAGGCCGACGCCGACAGTGTCGGAGGTGATCTTGCGATCGAGGATCCACTTCAGTGCTTCGGGTTGCTGGACGATGTCGGTCAGCAGGTTGTGCATCTCCAGCACATCCACGCCACGCTCGCGCATCTTGGTGACAAAGTCGAAATGGTCACGCTTGGCCTGGTCGACCCAGATCACGTCGTCGAACAGCAGCTCGTCACAGTTGCTCGGCGTCAGGCGCTTGTGCGCCAGGCCCGGCGAGCAAACCATCACTTTGCGCAGTTTGCCGGCTTCGGAGTGGACACCGTACTTCTGTTTTTCAGCGGACATGATTTCATTCCTCCAGTTGAACGAAGACGTGGGTCAAAGGGTCAGGAAGCCGTCGTACAGGCCAAAGGCTGCCACCAGGGCACCGATGACCACGGCTGCGAAGATCAGTTTTTCCACGTTGGTGAAGACAGGTTGGCCAACCTCACGCTTGGCCTTGGCGAACAGGATTGCGCCAGGTGCGTAGAGCAGGGCCGAGAGCAGCAGGTATTTCACGCCACCGGCGTACAGCAGCCAGACGGCGTACAACAGGGCGATACCACCGATCACCAGGTCCTTCTGCCGTTCGGCCAGGGCCTGCTCGTAGGTTTCGCTACGCAGAGCCAGCAGGAAGGCATAGGCGGCCGACCACAGGTAGGGCACCAGGATCATCGAGGTGGCCAGGTAGATCAGCGACAGGTAGGTACTGCTGGAGAACAGCGTGATCACCAGGAAGATCTGCACCATGGCGTTGGTCAGCCACAGGGCGTTGGCCGGTACCTGGTTGGCGTTCTCGCGGCGCAGGAACTCCGGCATGGTATGGTCCTTGGCGGCGGCGAACATGATCTCGGCGCACAGCAGCACCCACGACAGCAGGGCCCCGAGCAGCGAGATGATCAGGCCGACGCTGATCAGTACCGCGCCCCAGTGGCCGACCACATGCTCCAGTACGGCAGCCATCGACGGGTTCTGCAGCTTGGCCAGTTCTGGTTGGGTCATGATGCCCAGCGACAGCACGTTGACCAGCACCAGGAACAGCAGCACGGTGACGAAGCCGATGACCGTGGCCTTGCCCACGTCAGAGCGTTTTTCCGCCCGCGACGAGAAGATGCTCGCACCCTCGATGCCGATGAACACCCACACGGTGACCAGCATCATGTTGCGCACCTGGTTCATCACGCTGCCCAGCTCTGGCGTACCTACCGCCCAGATGTCGGCGGTGAAGATGTCGAGCTTGAAGGCGAACAGGCAGATCAGGGCGAACAGCAGCAGCGGCACCACCTTGGCCACGGTGGTGATCAGGTTGATGAATGCTGCTTCCTTGATGCCGCGCAGCACCAGGAAATGTACGGCCCACAGCAGCACTGATGCGCCGATGATGGCGGCCGGGGTGTTGCCTTCGCCGAAGATCGGGAAGAAGTAGCCCAGGGTACTGAACAGCAGCACGAAGTAGCCGACGTTGCCCAGCCAGGCACTGATCCAGTAGCCCCAGGCCGAGGAGAAGCCCATGTAGTCGCCAAAACCGGCCTTGGCGTAGGCATACACCCCGCCATCCAGGTCAGGCTTGCGGTTGGCCAGGGTCTGGAACACGAACGCCAGGGTCAGCATGCCGACCGCGGTGATCGCCCAGCCGATCAGTACAGCGCCAACCCCTGCGCTGGCAGCCATGTTTTGCGGCAGCGAGAAGATCCCGCCACCAATCATCGAACCGACGACAAGTGCAACTAACGCGCCGAGCTTTAGTTTTCCGGATGAATCAGACATTTAACAACTCCTGCCAGGAGAAAGTTGACGACAGAGTAAATCCGACGCCGCTGCCATTCGCTGACTTGGGTCAGTTCATGGCGACGTGAAGTAGGAAAATTCCTTCACGAAGCTCCTGGAGAGTGCCGACAACTTATGCCGCAGGCCCTGCATGCTGGCACCTCCATGTCCATCTAGAGCAAACGCTCTGTTCAGCCTGCGATGCTTGACGCTAGCCGTTTTTGCCGCTTTCGCAAATTTTTCACAAGAATTTCGAGTTTTATCGGATTCTTTTCTAGTTGCTCCGGAGCTGCTAGGTTTTACTCAAAAGCTGGCATAGACAAAGCAGTTATTAGTGCTATAGCTTCATTGGTCAGGATCATTATAAGTAGCAACACTTATATGGACCGCATGGCTGTTTCAAGCCCATGACAGTGCGCAAAAAAAGGAAGGCTCATGAGCGAACCGGGACAGAAGCTGCGCCTGGGCGCGCTGATCGCATTGGTGGTCGGCTCGATGATTGGAGGCGGGATCTTCTCGTTGCCGCAGAACATGGCGGCGCGTGCCGATGTGGGGGCTGTGCTGATCGGTTGGGGTATCACCGCAGTCGGCATGTTGGCCCTGGCTTTCGTATTCCAGACCCTGGCCAATCGCAAGCCGGAGCTGGACTCGGGAGTGTACGCCTACGCCAAGGCCGGCTTTGGCGAGTACATGGGTTTTTCCTCGGCCTGGGGCTACTGGATCAGTGCCTGGCTGGGCAACGTCGGCTACTTCGTGCTGCTGTTCAGCACTCTGGGTTTCTACTTCCCGGTATTCGGCGAGGGCAACACACCAATCGCCATCGGCTGCGCTTCGCTGCTGCTCTGGGCGGTGCATTTCCTGGTGCTGCGCGGCATCAAGGAAGCGGCGTTCATCAACCAGGTGACCACCGTGGCCAAGGTGGTACCGTTGCTGATTTTCGTGGTGATCGCGGCGTTCGCCTTCCGCGCCGATATCTTCACACGTGACATCTGGGGCCTGAGCAACCCGCAGTTCGGCAGCGTGCTGGAGCAGGTGCGCAACATGATGCTGGTCACCGTGTTCGTGTTCATTGGTATCGAGGGCGCCAGCGTGTATTCCGGGCGCGCCCAGCGCCGCTCGGATGTGGGCAAGGCCACGGTGATCGGTTTCCTGGGAGTGCTGGCGCTGCTGGTGCTGGTCAACGTGCTGTCGCTGGGGGTGATGACCCAGCCTCAACTGGCCGGGCTGCAGAACCCGTCACTGGCTTCGGTGCTGGAGCATATCGTCGGGCCGTGGGGTGCCTTGCTGATCAGTATCGGCCTGGCGGTTTCGCTGCTTGGCGCGCTGCTGTCGTGGGCGTTGCTGTGTGCCGAGATCCTCTACGCCACGGCGCGGGACAAGACCATGCCGCGTTTCCTGGCCAAGGAAAACGCCAACCATGTACCGGCCAACGCCCTGTGGCTGACCAACTGCATGATCCAGGGCTTCCTGCTGATCACGCTGTTTTCCGCCGGTACCTATACCAGCCTGATCTACCTGGCCTCGTCGATGATTCTTGTGCCCTACCTGTGGTCGGCGGCCTACGCCGTGCTGTTGGCGGTACGTGCAGAAACCTACGACGAGCAGCCGGCCCTGCGCCGCAAGGACCTGCTGGTGGCGCTGGTTGCCCTGGTATATGCCGTGTGGCTGTTGTACGCCGGCGGGCTGAAGTACCTGCTGCTGTCGGCGCTGCTGTACGCCCCGGGCGTGATCCTGTTCGCCAGGGCCAAGCATGAGCAGGGTAAAACCTTGTTCACCACTTGGGAAAAGCTGATTTTCGCTGCCGTGCTGGCAGGTGCCGCGCTGGCGGCCTATGCCCTGTACTCAGGGCTGCTGAGCTTGTGACGGGGCAGGGCAGGGGGCGTGCTCGGGGCGGGACCAGATCCACAGGTTGCCCAGGGTCATGCCGGCAATGGCCAGGAACACCGGCCAGCGGTGTTCCAGGAACGTCAGCATCAGGCCCGCGCACAGCAGCATGCTGAGGGTCGCGCTGACCTTGGCCCGGCGCTGGATCACCTTGCCATTGCGCCAGTTGTGCAGGATCGGCCCGAACAACCGGTGGTTTTCCAGCCAGGCAGACAGGCGCGGCGAACTGCGTGTGGCCGCCCAGGCAGCCAGCAGGATGAATTCGGTGGTCGGCAGGCCGGGAATGACGATCGCGACCAGGCCCACGCCCAGGCTCACGTAAGCCAAGGTCGCATACAGCAGGCGGGCGAGTTTCGAACGGGCGGGTCGGGTCATGGTCTCACTGCATGGAAGCGGTTCGGCCACCGGTAGGGTGGCCGGGGTACGGCGTGTCAAACCAGCGCGGCATCTGCAGCATAGGCATGCTTGAGCAGCTTGGTGAAGCGCTCGAAGGCAGCAACTGCGCCGCGTTCGGCAGCGGCTTCCTCTTCGGCCGACAGGGCCAGGCCATCAAGAATGCGGGTGAACTGTTTCCAGCCTTCGGCACGGCCACCGGCCGGTTCGCCCAGGTGTCGGGCACCGAAAGTTTCGGACAGTTCCAGGGCCACGGCACGCTTGATCAGAAACGCAGCGCCCAGTTTGGAGCCTTCGGAGACGAAGATCCAGCCCATTGCCTCGCCCAGGCTCGGGTTGCGCAGGGCGCCCGGCACGGCTGGTGGTACTTCGGTGTCGAGGTCGGCGAGGTCCAGGCGGGCCTGTTCGGCACGGCAGCGCTCGGCCAGGTCGGGGATGATGGCGATCAGTTGCGGGTCGTTGTACAGGGCCTGCAGCTCGGCCTGGAACAGGTACTGGGCGACCACGAAGCGGGCGAAGCTTTCGCGGCTGTCGAAGGGCGCGTGGGCTTTGACCAGGGCATCCAGTTCGGCGTGGGGGGCGTGGGTGATCTGGTTGAGGCGCTGGGAGCGCAGGGCTGGGCGGTCGGTCATGGGGCAGTCCTTGGAAAAGGGGGCGTCTAGAGACAAGACGAAACAGCGGGGGCGGGACAGTAAAAAAATCGGGATTTCGTGTTGCCTGTACTGGCCTCTTCGCGGGCATGCCCGCTCCCACAGGACCATCGCAGGCCCAAGGCTTGCGCAGTATCTGTGGGAGCGGGCGAGCCCGCGAATAGGCCGGTACAGACGCAAGGGGTCAGATATCCCAAACCACATTGATGCCGAAGTTGCGCCCCGGCATGGTCAGGCGGTCGATGTTGGCCGGCTGAGTCACGGCCGCTTCACCCTGGCCGTCGTAGCTGCGTACCGAATCCCACTGCCAGTACTTCTTGTCGGTGAGGTTGTACAGGCCGGCGTTGATGGTCACGTCGTCGGTGACCTTGTAGTAACCGGTCAGGTCCAGCACCCCGTAGCCCGGGGTGCGGAACTTGGAGCTCGAGCCGTCGGGCGAGTAGAAGGTGCTGTCGTCGACGCGGGTCTTGCGCTTGACCAATGTCCAGCTCAGCAGGCCGCCGTAGTGTTGTTGTTCGTAACCCAGGCCGAACACGCCCTTGAGCGGGTTGACGCTGTTCAGTGGCTCGCCGGTGTCATCGTTGCGGCCATAGGTGTAGGCGATCGAGCCCTGGGTATACAGGCCCTGCGGCGCACCGAAGTGGTCCAGGTTCAGGCGGCCCTTGACCTCGGTACCCTTGATGGTGGCGTGCTTGATGTTGTTGGCCTTGAAGGTCTGCTCCAGGTTGGCGCTTTGTACGGCATCTTCGTCGATGAAGTCGCGGTACTTGTTGTAGAACACCGCCACGTCGAAATTACCGGCGTCGAAGTTGCCACGCAGACCGGTTTCATAGCTTTTGCTCTTTTCGGGTTCGAGACCCGGGTTGCCTTCGACGCGGTAGCCTTGCTCGATGTTCTCAAACTTCCCGTACATGGATTTGGCAGTCGGGGTGCGGAAACCTTCGGCGTACTGGCCATACCAGGTGTAGTTGTCGTTGAAGGCGTAGGTCAGGCCGAATTTGGGCGAGACGCGGTGCCACTTCTTGTCCGAGTCGTCCTGGGAGGTTGGTGCGGTACCGCTGGACTCCAGGCCACGCAGGAATTCCTCGGTGAACCTGGGCTCCATGCGCGTGTAGTCGTAACGAGCACCAGGCATGAAGGTCCAGTTGTTCCAGCGGATTTCATCCTGCACGAACAGGCTGTAGGTGTTCACCGTCGGGTCCGGGAAGTCGCTGACCAGGGCCTGGCCGTCTGCCGGGCGCTCGGCGCCAGCGGCAGAACAGCCTGAACCAACGGCCAGGCAGGTACCGGTGCCGCTGCGGGAACCGGTGACCTTCTCGTGCTTGAGGGTGGTGCCGTACGTCAACAGGTGGTCGGTGGCGCCGAGGCTGAAGGCCTTGTCCAGCTGGGCGTCGAATACCCACTGGCGGTCCTTGTACAGGGTGTCTCGGGTACGCAGTACCTGACGGCCAGGCGGTGCGTAGACTTCCTCGGTGTGCTGGTCGGTCTTGGCGATCTGGTAGTTCAGGCTCCACTTCACATGGTCGGCGACCAGCGAATCCAGGCCGAACTCATGGTTGATGCCAAAGCGTTCGCGGGTGATGGTGTCGTTGCCATTGCGCGCCTTGTAGTACCCCGAGGCACCAAAGCCAGGAATGAAAGGCCCGCCCACCGCACTGAGGATGTTCTGGTCGCGGTCATCCTTGTAGCGCTCGTAGGTGAAGCCCAAGCGCGCTTCGTCGGCGTAGTTCCAGCCCAGCTTGGCCAGCACGTTTGTGGTGCGCACGTCCATCGGGTTGGCTTCGGTACGCGCCAGGCCGTCACCGCTGTGGCCGCCGTGGGTCTCGGTTTCGTGACCGTTGCGCTGGCTCAGGTGCAACAGGCCGTCGAAGTCGCCCTGGCGGCCGGCGACGGTGGCGGAGGTCAGCCAGCTTTCGTCGGCCGAGCTGTAGCCGGTTTTCAGGCGGGCACCGGCGTCCTTGCCAGGCTTGATGATGTCGTCCGGGTCGAGGGTGAAGTAGCTCACCGCCCCGCCGATGGCGTTGCTGCCATACAGCACCGAGGCCGGGCCGCGGAGGATTTCCACACGCTTGACGATCTCCGGGTCAACGTAGTTGCGCTGGGTCTGGGCGTAGGGGCCGAAGAAGAAGCTGTCGGGGATCGACACGCCGTCCACCTGGGTGAGGATGCGCTCGCCATCGATACCACGGATGTTGTAGCCGTTCAGGCCGCTGCGCTGGCCGGTGCCGGCTACCGACACACCTGGTTCGTAGCGCACCAGGTCCTGGATGTTGTTCACGTTCTGCCGGTCCAGTTGCTCGCGGGTCTGCACGCTGACGGTGCTCGGCACCTGGCTGACGTCCTGGGCGCTGCGGGTGGCGCTGACGGTCACCTGCTGCAGGGCAATCACATTGGCGCTGGCCTGGCGTTCGAGCACCACATTGCCGTTGCTGATCTTGCGAAAGCCCAGGCCGGTGCCGTGCAGCAGGCGCTTGAGCGCGGCTTCCGGTGGTAGCGAACCCTGCACCCCTGGCGATGCCACGCCGTCGGCCAGTTCGGCGCTGAAGCCGACCTGCCAGCCGGTGACCTGGCTGAAAGCATTTATGGCCGAAACCAGCGGCTGCTGGCCGATGCTGAAGCGGTAGTCGCCCATGCGCGGGCTGCTGGCCTGTGCCGGTTCGGCGGCCAGTGCCGGCAGGCTGATGGCGCCGCTGGCGAGCAGGGCGAGGTTCAGTAGGGAAAGGCTCAGGAGGGACAGTTGCCCTCCATGGCGAGGAAGGGTGGAGGGGCGGGTAGGACCTGTGGACATCGGAAGCGCTCCCTGACGCGCGGACTGTTATAGGTGATGGCTGTCCTCGTTTTCAAACGAGAATCAGTTGCATTGGCTATAACGAGACGGGCGGGGTAGCGTGACTGCGTAAAAAAAGTTGGATTGCGGTTTGGCGGTCTGTATCGCGATTTCTGTGGGAGCGGGCATGCCCGCGAAACAGGCACTGCGGTGGATGGCACGGGCGTTGCCCGTGTTCGCGGGCACGCCCGCTCCCACAGGGACCGTGTCGGGTTTCAGATTTGCGGATCAGTTCAGGATAACCAGCGCCGGGTACTCATGCAGCTGTGCCGAGGTGATGTGGGCCAGCGCACGCAGGGTTTCCAGCGGTTGGTCGAGGCGGTAGTTGCCGGTGACCGCCATGTCTTCCAGCTGCGCATTGCGGTTGATGATCCAGCCCGGGTAGTAGCGCTGCACCTCGGCCAGCACCTGGCTCAGCGGGCAGTTCTCGAACACCAGGCGGCCGTCGACCCAGGCCAGGTCCTTGTGCATGTCGGGGCGCTGGCGCTTGCCGAATCCCTGGGGGCCGACGCTGATGCTGTCGCCGGCGCTCAGGCGGATGCGCTGGTCGCGGGCCCCCTGCAGGTCGACATCGCCGCGCTGCACCCGCACCTGTGCCTCGCCGTCGAGGTAGCGCACGGCAAAGTCGGTGTCGCGCACCTGCGCGCGCAATGGCCCGGCCTGCACTTCCAGTGGCAGCAGCGCGCCCTCGGGGACCTGAAAATAGGCCTCACCCTGCAATAGGCGGGCGACCTGGCGACCATCACGCTGCTCGCTGGCAAATGCCGAATTGGTGTTGAGCAGCACTTTCGCCCCATCTTCCAGCTGCAGGCGCTGGCGTTCTCCCACCACTGTCAGGTGGTCGGCCTGCAGGCGCATGGGCAGGTTGCCGAGGGTGAACAGCCCGATCAGCAGCAGCGCTGCCGTGGCCAGGGGTTTCCAGTGGCTGCGCAGGCGCCCGCGCCACGAGCGGCGCTGTTGCTTATGCATCTGTACGGCCACCTGGTGCAGCGGTGCGCCGTTCCACAATGCTTCTGCCTCGACATAGGCCTCGGCATTTTCCGGCGCTGCGCTCAGCCAGGCTTCGAAGGCCTGGGTGTCCTCGGCGTCGGCGCATTGCAGGCGTACCAGCCAGTCCAGCGCCTCGTCCATGGCACGAGCACGGGCGCTGGGCCCGGCGGGTGACGGGCGAGGGGCAGGGCTGTCGGTCACGGTGAATCCTTGAATGGTTTTTTTCGAATGATCAAGGCTGAGGCGGGGTGTGGCAAGGGCTTTGGGTTGCCTCACTTGAGGCGGTCGGCGACACCCATGCAGATCGCCATGATCAGTTTCAGTTCCTTCTGTACCGTGCTGGGCGAAACATTCAGTTGTCTGGCGATTTCCAGGTAGGTGGCGCCATGCAGCCGGCTTAGTATGAAGATGCGCTGCTGACGTTCGCTCAGCTGTTTGAGGCTGATACTCAGGTGCTTGAGCAACTGCTCGGCATGGGCCGCATCCTCGCTGCTGGTGGCCGGCGCGGCCACGCTGTGCAGGACCTCGTCGGGCACGTCGTCGACCAGCATGCGCGATTGCACCCGGCGCGCGCGCAGGTGGTCGAGGGCCAGGTTGCGTGCGGTCTGGAACACGAACGGTTCGATGTGTTCGATGGGCCGCTCACCGAGGGCGCGGGACACCCGCAGGTAGGTTTCCTGCAACAGGTCCTCGGCCGTATTGGGGTTGCCCACCATGCGCTGCAAGGTGCGCAGCAGGGTAAGGCGCTGGACGAGGAAGACAGAGTTGAACCGGGACTGACTCACTGGGGGACCTGGCCGACGAAAGTTTAATGATAATGCTTATCATCCACCTCGAAGGTCAAGCCTGGAAATGTTAGGAAAAGGTAAAGATTGTGAGTCCCAGCCTTGCGCGGTCCCGTGTAGGAGCGGCCTTGTGTCGCGATGGGCTGCGCAGCAGTCCCAGCATTTTGGCCTTGGCACAGATTGCAGGGGGCTGCTGCGCAGCCCATCGCGACACAAGGCCGCTCCTACAGGGAGCGTGCCGAAGCTCAGCGGGCGCGGCACAACGCCAGGCAGTTATCCAGCATGCGGTTGGAGAACCCCCACTCATTGTCATACCAGGCCAGCACCTTGAGCATGCGCCCGTTGGCCCGGGTATGGTTGGCATCGAAGATCGACGACAGCGGGTTGTGGTTGAAATCGCAGGAAACCAGCGGCAAGGCGTTGTAGCCCAATACCCTGGAATGCTTGCTGGCCTCGAGGAACAGCTGGTTGACCTGTTCGGCCGTGGCCTCGCGCTTGAGGTTGACCGTGAGGTCCACCAGCGACACGTTGATCACCGGCACCCGTACCGCCATGCCGGTCAGCTTGCCGGCCAGCTCCGGCAATACCAGGCCCACGGCCTCGGCAGCGCCGGTCTTGCTCGGGATCATGGACTGGGTTGCCGAACGCGCACGATACGGGTCGCCGTGGTACACATCGGTCAGCACCTGATCGTTGGTATAGGCATGGATGGTGGTCATCAGGCCTTGTTCGATGCCGAACTCGCGGTGCAGCACCTGGGCAATCGGTGCCAGGCAGTTGGTAGTGCAGGAGGCATTGGAGATGATCTGGTGCGAGGCCCGCAGGATGTCATGGTTGACCCCGTACACCACGGTGGCATCGGCGCCTTTGGCCGGTGCCGAGACAATCACCTTGCCAGCCCCCGCAGCCAGGTGGGCGGCGGCCTTGGCACGCTCGGTGAACAGCCCGGTGCATTCGAACACCACGTCGATCGCCTCGGCCTTCCAGGGCAGTTCGGCCGGGTTGCGGATGGCGCTGACCGCGATACGGTCACCATTGACCGTGAGGCTTTCGTGGTCGGCCTCGACGCTGGCGTCGAAGGTACCGTGCACGCTGTCGTACTTGAGCAGGTGGGCATTCATGGCGCTGTCGCCCAGGTCGTTGATGGCGACGACCTGCAGGTCCTGGCGGTAGCCTTGGGTATACAGTGCGCGCAGGACGTTGCGCCCGATGCGGCCGAATCCATTGATGGCGATGCGTAGGGTCATGGCAGTACCTCTGGCAGTCCGAGTGAAAGCTGTGGCACAAAGGAGCTTCACTGAAACGGTTTTGTTGTTGGAATTACAAGATTATTCACCTGCCGATAGAAAACAAGCCTTTTTAGTGGCAGTATTTTGTTTAAACATACAACGAGTGGTTGGGCGACGTGCCTCCACCGATGCAGCGGGCTCCTCTACCTTGAGCCTAGGCCGCAATCGTTTGGAGGGGAAATGCCCGGCAAACCGCCCTTACAATTAGCCTGGAGTCCAGTACATGCATCCGCGCATCCTTGAGGTCACCCAGCGGCTGGTCGAACGTAGCCGTGCCACCCGCGAACGCTACCTGCAACTGATTCGCGGCGCGGCCAGTGACGGCCCCATGCGTGCCAGCCTGCAGTGCGCCAACTTCGCCCATGGCGTGGCCGGTTGCGGCAGCGACGACAAGCAGACCCTGCGCCTGATGAACGCGGCCAACGTGGCCATTGTCTCGGCCTACAACGACATGCTTTCGGCGCACCAGCCGTATCAGCACTTCCCCGAGCAGATCAAGCAGGCCTTGCGTGAAGTCGGTTCGGTCGGCCAGTTCGCCGGTGGCGTGCCAGCCATGTGCGATGGCGTGACTCAGGGCGAGCCGGGCATGGAGCTGGCCATCGCCAGCCGCGAAGTGATCGCCATGTCCACTGCCGTGGCCCTGTCGCACAACATGTTCGACGCCGCGCTGATGCTGGGCATCTGCGACAAGATCGTCCCCGGCCTGATGATGGGGGCGCTGCGCTTCGGCCACCTGCCGACCATCTTCGTTCCGGGCGGGCCGATGGTCTCCGGCATTTCCAACAAGCAGAAGGCCGACGTGCGCCAGCGCTACGCCGAAGGCAAGGCCAGCCGCGAAGAGCTGCTGGAGTCGGAGATGAAGTCCTACCACAGCCCTGGCACCTGTACCTTCTACGGCACTGCCAACACCAACCAGCTGGTGATGGAAGTAATGGGCCTGCACCTGCCGGGCGCCTCGTTCGTCAACCCGTACACACCGCTGCGCGACGCGCTCACCGCCGAGGCCGCGCAGCAGGTCACGCGCATGACCAAGGCCAGCGGCAACTTCATGCCGCTGGGTGAAATCGTCGACGAGAAGGCGCTGGTCAACTCCATCGTCGCCCTGCACGCCACCGGTGGCTCGACCAACCATACCCTGCACATCCCGGCGATTGCCCAGGCCGCGGGTATCCAGCTGACCTGGCAGGACATGGCCGACCTGTCCGAGGTGGTACCGACCCTGTCCCACGTCTACCCCAACGGCAAGGCCGACATCAACCACTTCCAGGCCGCGGGCGGCATGGCCTTCCTGATCCGCGAGCTGCTCGATGCCGGGCTGCTGCACGAAGACGTCAACACCGTGGCCGGCCATGGCCTGCGCCGCTACACCCAGGAGCCGTTCCTCGACAACGGCAAGCTGGTGTGGCGCGAAGGGCCGCAGCACAGCCTGGACGAAAGCATCCTGCGCCCGGTGGCGCGGCCGTTCTCGGCCGAAGGCGGCCTGCGGGTGATGGAGGGCAACCTTGGCCGCGGCGTGATGAAGGTGTCCGCTGTCGCCCCCGAGCACCAGGTGGTCGAGGCCCCGGCGCGGGTGTTCCACGACCAGCAGTCGCTGGCCGATGCGTTCAAGGCCGGCGAGCTGGAGCGTGACTTCGTCGCCGTGGTGCGCTTCCAGGGCCCGCGCTGCAACGGCATGCCGGAGCTGCACAAGCTCACACCGTTCCTCGGTGTGCTGCAGGACCGTGGCTTCAAGGTGGCGCTGGTCACCGACGGTCGCATGTCCGGTGCCTCGGGCAAGATCCCGGCGGCCATTCACGTTTGCCCCGAGGCTTATGACGGCGGCCCGCTGGCACGGGTGCGCGATGGTGATATGGTGCGGGTCGATGGTGTCGAAGGCACGCTGCGGGTAATGGTGTCGGCTGAAGAATTGGCCAGCCGCGACCTGCCGCCAGCGCCACAGGGCAACGACCTGGGCTGCGGGCGCGAGCTGTTCGGCTTCATGCGCATGGCGTTCAGCCCGGCAGAGCAGGGCGCCAGTGCGTTCACCTCGGCCCTGGAGAACCTCAAATGAAGGACCTGCTGGTTGGCGACATCGGCGGCACCAATGCCCGTTTTGCGTTGTGGCGTGACAACCAGCTGCATGAAGTGAAGGTCTTTGCCACCGAGGACTACACCAGCCCGGAACAGGCCATCGAGGCTTACCTCGAAGGCTTGGGCATTCCCCGCGGCGGCGTGACTGCTGCCTGCCTGGCGGTGGCCGGGCCGGTCGATGGCGATGAGTTCCGCTTCACCAACAACCACTGGCGCCTCAGCCGCGTGGCCTTCTGCCAGACATTGCAGGTCGAGCGGCTGCTGCTGATCAACGATTTTACCGCCATGGCGCTGGGCATGACCCGCCTGCGCCCCGGCGAATTCCGCGAAGTATGCCCAGGCCAGGCGGACCTGTCTCGGCCGGCATTGGTCATTGGCCCGGGTACCGGGCTGGGCGTTGGCGCGCTATTGCGCCTGGGCGAACAGCACTGGCATGCCTTGCCGGGAGAGGGCGGGCACGTCGACCTGCCGGTGGGCAATGCCCGCGAAGCGGCGATTCACCAACAGATTCACGGGCAGATCGGCCATGTCAGCGCCGAGACCGTGCTCAGTGGCGGTGGCCTGCTGCGCCTGTACCAGGCAATCTGCTCGCTGGACGGCGACACACCCCGACACAAGACCCCGGCACAGATCACCGATGCCGCGCTCGGCGGCGAGCCGCGGGCGCTGGCGGTGATCGAGCAGTTCTGCCGGTTCCTCGGCCGAGTCGCTGGTAACAATGTTCTGACGCTGGGCGCACGGGGTGGGGTCTATATTGTCGGCGGCGTGATCCCGCGCTTTGCCGAGCTGTTCCTGCGCAGCGGGTTTGCCGAGAGTTTTTCCGACAAGGGCTGCATGAGTGGCTATTTCGCTGGCGTGCCGGTTTGGCTGGTGACGGCGGAGTTTTCCGGGTTGCTGGGGGCCGGGGTGGCCTTGCAGCAGGCGCTGGATCACTGACTGGGGCTGCTTTGCAGCCCTTCGCGGGCTTGCCCGCTCCCACAGGGATCGCACAATTCATGGGCATAGCGTCACTCCTGTGGGAGCGGGCAAGCCCGCGAAGGGCCGCAAAGCGGCCCCAATAAGAAACAGGCAACAAAGACCTGTAACTAACAAAAGGAAGGACCACCTTGAGCACTGCCGGCAAATCGATCCTGATGGTCGACGACGACCAGGAAATCCGCGAACTGCTGCAAACCTACCTGAGCCGCTCCGGCTTCCAGGTGCATGCCGAAGCTGACGGCAAGGGCTTTCGCCGCGCGCTGGAAACCACCCCCTGCGACCTGGTCATCCTCGATGTCATGCTGCCCGACGAAGACGGCTTCAGCTTGTGCCGCTGGGTACGCCAGCACCCGCGACAGGCACGGGTACCGATCATCATGCTCACCGCCAGCTCCGACGAAACCGACCGGGTCATCGGCCTGGAGCTGGGCGCCGACGACTACCTGGGCAAGCCATTCAGCCCCCGCGAACTGCAAGCGCGGATCAAGGCTCTACTGCGCCGCGCCGAGTTCGGCCAGGCGGCGCCGGGCAGTGCGGTGCTGGCCTTCGACGACTGGCGCCTGGACACGGTCAGCCACCGCCTGTTCCATCGCGACGGTGAGGAAGTGATTCTCTCCGGCGCCGACTTCGCCCTGCTCAAGCTGTTCCTCGACCACCCACAGCAGATCCTCGACCGCGACACCATCGGCAACGCCACCCGTGGTCGCGAGCCGATGCCACTGGACCGCATCGTCGACATGGCGGTCAGCCGCCTGCGCCAGCGCCTGCGCGATACCGACAAACCACCCAGGCTGATCCGCACCGTACGCGGCAGCGGTTACCTGTTGGCTGCCCATGTCTGCAATGCGCCCTGAGCGGCGCTGGCGTCTGCTGCCGCGTTCGCTACTGGGGCGCATGCTGCTACTGACCCTGCTGGTAGTGCTGCTGGCCCAGGGGTTGTCGAGCATCATCTGGGTTGCCCAATTGCGCGCCAGCCAGTTGCAGGGCCTGCGTGCAAGCGCCAGCAGCCTGGCTCATTCGATGAGTGCCAGCGTCAGCTACTTCCGCTCGTTGCCGGTGGCCTACCGGCCGATGGTCCTCGACCAGCTGCGCAGCATGGGTGGCACGCGCTTTTTCGTGTCCCTCAACGCCAAGCCGCTGGACATGCCGCTACTGCCCGTTACCCCACGCAAGCAGGCGGTGATCGATGTGTTCCAGCAAGTGCTGCATGAGCGCCTGGGTTCGCAGATGGAAATTTCCGTGGAGTTCGTCGGGCCGGACGACCTGCGTATCTTCAACAGCGGCCTGAAGCTCGACGAACTGCCACGCTCCTGGGCGCATTACTCGCTGACCCTGGAGCCACTCAACCCGCCGGTGCTGGTCACCCAGATCCGCCTGGGCGAGGGTGAGTGGCTGTACATCGCCTCGCTGCTGCCCGAGCCCTACACCAGCCTGGAGGCCGAGCGCCTGCCGCGTCAGCAGATCGGCTTCATCGTGTTGACCACGGCCTTGCTGCTGTTGTTCATCGGCTTGCTGGTGCACTGGCAAAGCTGGCCGCTCAAGCGCCTGGCGCGGGCTGCGCGGGAGATGTCGCTGGGCGCCGATGTAGCGCCGGTGGCCGAAGGCGGTGGCAGCGAGGTGGTCGAGGTGGGGCGTGCGTTCAACAGCATGCGCGAGCGCATCAGCCGATACCTGACCGAGCGCAGCCAGCTGTTCAGCGCCATTTCCCACGACCTGCGCACGCCGATCACCCGCTTGCGCCTGCGCGTCGAGCTGCTGGAGGACGAGCGCCTGCAGGCCAAGTTCAGCCAGGATCTGGACGAGCTGGAACTGCTGGTCAAAGGCGCGTTGCAGTGCGTGAAGGACACCGACATCCACGAGAACATCGAGCCGGTCGACCTCAACCAGGTGCTGGAAATCCTGGCCGAGCCTTACCTGGGCGATGGCCGCATAACGCTCGAAGGCCGGGCGCTGGCGCCGTATCCGGGCAAGCCGCTGGCGTTGCGGCGCTGCATCGGCAACCTGATCGACAATGCCATTAAGTACGGCGAGCGGGCACGGTTGCGCATCATCGACAATGCCGAGGGGTTTGTCCTGCAGGTAGATGACCAGGGGCCGGGGGTGCCGCAGCAGCAACTGGAGCAGGTGTTCGAGCCGCACTTCCGTCTGGCCGGGCAGCAGCAGGGGTACGGGCTGGGGTTGGGGATTGCGCGCAACATTGCCCATAGCCATGGCGGGGAGGTGAGCTTGCTGAACCTGCGTGAGGGCGGGTTGCGGGTGACCTTGTATCTGCCGCGGGGCATGGACTGAAGGGTTGTATTGCCTCTACTGGCCCCTTCGCGGGTAAACCCGCTCCCACAAAGACCTCACAGGTCCATACAGACTCCGAGGCTGACGCAAAAACCTGTAGGAGCGGGTTTACCCGCGAAGAGGCAGGCACAGGCAACACAAATGTCACTGACTGGTGACAAATCCACCCTCCTTGGTGACATTCCCATCCAGGCCCGCTCACTAGAATTCGCAGACGACTGGCAAGGATCAAGCTGGCCCATGAGCACCTCCAACCTGGCTTCCACCCGCTGGCTCGACGCCCCGGCCCACAACGCCTGGCGCATGGCAGAAGGGCAACGCCTGCTGGCCTTCGCCACGGCTTCGAAACTGCCCGATGGCTTCGGTAGCCTCGACGCCGCAGGCCTGCTTGCCTCCGGTGCCCGCGCCGAAACCCTGATCACCGCCCGCATGACCCACTGTTTTGCCCTGGCCCACCTGCAGGGGGTGCCCGGCTACCTGGCCTATGCCGAACACGGCGTGGCCGCACTGCGTGGCGCGCTGCAGGATGCCACCTACGGCGGCTGGTTCGCCCACCCCGGTGGCCATGACGACAGCGGCAAGGCGGCTTACCTGCATGCCTTTGTCGCCCTGGCCGCCAGCTCGGCGGTGATGGCAGGCGCTGGTGGTGCACCAGCCCTGCTGGCAGATGCGGTGCAGGTGCTCGAAGCGCATTTCTGGAGCGAAGAGGAGGGTGCCCTGCGGGAAGCCTTCTCCCGCGCCTGGCAGTTGCCCGAGCAGTACCGTGGCGCCAACAGCAACATGCATGCGGTCGAGGCCTTCCTGGCCCTGGCAGACGTAACTGGCGACAACCTGTGGCTGCAACGTGCCTTGCGCATCGCCGAACGCATCATCCATACCCATGCCGCCGCCAACGGCTACCGGGTAATCGAGCATTTCGACGCCCTCTGGCAGCCGCTGCCGCACTACAACCAGGCGCACCCGGCAGACCACTTCCGGCCTTATGGCTCCACGCCCGGGCATGCCCTGGAGTGGGCGCGGTTGCTGCTGCACCTGGAGGCCAGCTTGGAACGGTCCGGCCTGCAAGCCCCGCAGTGGCTGCCAGACTGCGCCCGCGCATTATTCGACACAGCCTGCCGGCAGGCCTGGAGCGTCGATGGCACGCCTGGTTTCGTCTACACCCTGGACTGGGCCGATCGCCCGGTGGTGCGCGCACGCCTGCACTGGGTGCATGCCGAAGCCTGCGCCGCCGCAGCAGCACTGTTGCAGCGCACGGGCGACAGGCACTACGAACAGTGGTACCGCCGTTGCTGGGACTTCATCGCCAACCATTTCATCGACCATGGCGCCGGCAGCTGGCACCACGAGCTCGATGCACACAACCAGCCCGCTGCGACCATCTGGCCAGGCAAACCCGACCTCTACCATGCCTACCAGGCGCTGCTGCTGCCGGGCTTGCCACTGGCACCCAGCCTGGCCAGCAGCCTGGCCGTCAATGTAACCAAACGATGACATTCGCGCATCGCTTCGTTACCTGGCGAGGCGAGCACGCTGTTTAGACTTCATGCAACGCAAGCGATCGACTTGCACGGCATAACAACAAGAAAGGTGCTTCGATGAATTCCACGCTCCGTCTCGCTGCCGCAATCTCACTGGCCTCCTTGTTCCCGCTGAGTGCCTTGGCTGCCGATGCCAAAGGCAGTGTCGAGGTCGTGCACTGGTGGACCTCCGGTGGTGAAAAAGCGGCGGTCGATGTGCTCAAGGCCCAGGTTGAAAAGGATGGCTTCACCTGGAAGGACGGCGCCGTCGCCGGTGGTGGTGGTGCCACCGCCATGACCGTGCTCAAGAGCCGCGCCGTGGCCGGCAACCCGCCGGGTGTCGCGCAGATCAAGGGCCCGGACATCCAGGACTGGGCTGCCACCGGCCTGCTCGACGCCGATGTGCTCAAGGATGTGGCCAAGGAAGAAAAGTGGGACTCACTGCTCGACAAGAAAGTCGCGGACACCGTCAAGTACGACGGTGACTATGTCGCCGTGCCGGTGAACATCCACCGAATCAACTGGCTGTGGATCAATCCCGAGGTCTTCAAGAAGGCCGGGATCGACAAGGCGCCAGCCACCCTCGACGAATTCTACGCCGCCGCCGACAAGCTCAAGGCCGCCGGCTTCATCCCGCTCGCCCATGGCGGCCAGCCGTGGCAGGACAGCACCGTGTTCGAAAGCGTGGTGCTGGCGGTCATGGGGGCCGATGGCTACAAGAAGGCCCTGGTCGACCTCGACAGCACGGCCTTGACCGGCCCGCAGATGGTCAAGGCGCTGACCGAACTGAAAAAGGTCGCCACCTACATGGACCCGGATGGCAAAGGCCAGGACTGGAACCTGGAAGCGGCCAAGGTCATCAACGGCAAGGCCGGCATGCAGATCATGGGCGACTGGGCCAAGAGCGAATGGACCCTGGCGAAGAAAACCGCTGGCAAGGACTACCAGTGCGTGCCGTTCCCCGGCACCGAAAAGGCCTTCCTGTACAACATCGACTCGCTGGTGGTGTTCAAGCAGAACGACGCCGGCACGTCTGCCGGCCAGCAGGACATTGCCCGCAAGGTGCTGGGTGAGGACTTCCAGAAGGTCTTCAGCAGCAACAAGGGCTCGATCCCGGTGCGCAACGACATGCTGGCCGACATGGGCAAGTATGGTTTCGACGCCTGCGCGCAGACCTCTGCCAAGGACTTCCTGGCCGATGCCAAAAATGGCGGCCTGCAGCCGAGCATGGCGCACAACATGGCCACCACGCTGGCCGTGCAGGGCGCGTTCTTCGATGTGGTGACCAACTACATCAACGACCCCAAGGCCGACCCGGCCGATGCGGCGAAGAAGCTGGCGGCGGCGATCAAGGCTGCCCAGTAAAGCTGACGCGATTCCGTTGTAGGAGCGGCCTTGTGTCGCGATGGGCTGCGCAGCAGCCCCATAACCTGCGCACTCGATCTTTAAGGTAGGTAATCGACCTTGAGTCCGTTGGGGCTGCTGCGCAGCCCATCGCGACACAAGGCCGTTCCTACAGGGAGTGCGGCGCCTTTGAGGTGAACCATGACCACAGCAACCGCCCAACTGCGGGCCTCACCCCTGGACGCGCTACAGCGCTGGCTGCCCAAGCTGGTGCTGGCGCCTAGCATGTTCATCATCCTGGTGGGCTTCTACGGCTACATCCTCTGGACCTTCGTTCTGTCCTTCACCACCTCGACCTTCCTGCCGACCTACAAATGGGCCGGCCTGGCGCAATACGCCCGGCTGTTCGACAACGACCGCTGGTGGGTGGCAAGCAAGAACCTTGTGCTGTTCGGCGGCCTGTTCATCGCCATCAGCCTGGTCATCGGCGTAGTGCTGGCGGTCTTGCTGGACCAGCGCATCCGTCGCGAAGGTTTCATCCGCACCATCTACCTGTACCCCATGGCGCTGTCGATGATCGTCACCGGTACCGCCTGGAAGTGGCTGCTTAACCCCGGCATGGGCCTGGACAAGCTGCTGCGTGACTGGGGCTGGGAGGGCTTTCGCCTGGACTGGCTGATTGATCCCGACCGGGTGGTGTACTGCCTGGTGATCGCTGCCGTGTGGCAGGCCTCGGGTTTCATCATGGCAATGTTCCTTGCCGGCCTGCGTGGCGTCGACCCGTCGATCATCCGTGCCGCGCAGATCGACGGCGCCAGCCTGCCGCGCATCTACTGGCGCGTGGTACTGCCCAGCCTGCGCCCGGTGTTCTTCAGCTCGCTGATGATCCTCGCGCACATTGCCATCAAGAGCTTCGACCTGGTGGCGGCGATGACTGCCGGCGGCCCAGGCTACTCGTCCGACCTGCCGGCGATGTTCATGTATTCGTTCACCTTCAGCCGCGGCCAGATGGGCATGGGCTCGGCCAGCGCCATCCTGATGCTCGGGGCGATCCTGGCGATCCTCGTGCCTTACCTGTACTCGGAGCTGCGGAGCAAACGCCATGCATAGCCCTCTCGACAAAGCGGTGCTGAGCCCGAGCCGCATCGCCATCCACGCGGTGCTGTTGCTGGCGGTGCTGCTGTACCTGGTACCGTTGGTGGTGATGCTGCTGACCAGCTTCAAGACCCCGGAAGACATCAGCACCGGCAACCTGCTGAGCTGGCCGGCAGTATTTACCGGCATCGGTTGGGTCAAGGCCTGGAGCACGGTCAGCGGTTACTTCTGGAATTCGATCATGATCACCGTGCCAGCGGTGCTGATCTCCACCGCCATCGGCGCGCTGAACGGCTATGTGCTGTCGATGTGGCGCTTCCGCGGTTCGCAGCTGTTCTTCGGCCTGCTGCTGTTCGGCTGCTTCCTGCCGTTCCAGACCGTACTGCTGCCGGCCTCGTTCACCCTCGGCAAGCTCGGCCTGGCCAGCACCACGACCGGCCTGGTGCTGGTGCACGTGGTCTACGGCCTGGCCTTCACCACGCTGTTCTTCCGCAACTTCTACGTAAGCATCCCCGATGCGCTGGTCAAGGCCGCGCGTCTGGACGGTGCCGGGTTCTTCACCATCTTCCGCCGCATCATCCTGCCGATGTCCACGCCGATCATCATGGTCTGCCTGATCTGGCAGTTCACCCAGATCTGGAACGACTTCCTGTTCGGGGTGGTGTTCTCCAGCGGCGATTCGCAACCGATTACCGTGGCCCTGAACAATCTGGTCAATACCAGCACCGGGGCCAAGGAATACAACGTCGACATGGCGGCGGCGATGATCGCCGGCCTGCCAACCCTGCTGGTCTACGTGGTGGCAGGCAAATATTTCGTCCGCGGGCTGACTGCTGGCGCGGTAAAGGGGTAAGTCATGGCAACGCTCGAACTTCGCAATGTGAACAAGACCTACGGCAGCGGTTTGCCGGACACCCTCAAGGACATCCAGCTGTCGATCAAGGATGGCGAGTTCCTGATCCTGGTCGGCCCCTCGGGCTGCGGCAAGTCGACCTTGATGAACTGCATCGCCGGGCTGGAGCAGATCACCGGCGGCGCGATACTCATCGACCAGCAGGACGTCAGCGGCATGAGCCCCAAGGACCGCGACATCGCCATGGTGTTCCAGTCCTACGCGCTGTACCCGACCATGAGCGTGCGCGAGAACATCGAGTTCGGCCTGAAGATCCGCAAGCTGCCGCAAGCTGCAATCGACGAGGAAGTGGCGCGGGTGGCCAAGCTGTTGCAGATCGAGCACCTGCTGGCGCGCAAGCCGGCGCAGCTGTCCGGTGGCCAGCAACAGCGCGTGGCCATGGGCCGGGCGCTGGCACGGCGGCCGAAGATCTACCTGTTCGATGAACCGCTGTCCAACCTCGATGCCAAGTTGCGCGTCGAGATGCGCACCGAAATGAAACTGATGCACCAGCGGCTGAAGACCACCACCGTGTACGTCACCCATGACCAGATCGAGGCCATGACCCTGGGCGACAAGGTGGCGGTGATGAAGGACGGCATCATCCAGCAGTTCGGCACCCCGCAGCAGATCTACAACGATCCGGCCAACCAGTTCGTCGCCAGCTTCATCGGCTCGCCGCCGATGAATTTCATCCCGGTGCGCCTCACGCAACAGGACGGGCGCCTGCTGGCCGTGCTCGACAGCGGCCAGGCGCGTTGCGAGCTGCCCTTGGGAATGGCCGCGGACGAGATGGATGGCCGCGAGGTCATCCTCGGCATCCGCCCCGAGCAGATTGCCCTGGGTGCAGCCGAGGGCAATGGCCTGCC
This sequence comes from Pseudomonas sp. PVC-5-1, assembly GCF_057444345.1. NCBI lineage: Bacteria > Pseudomonadati > Pseudomonadota > Gammaproteobacteria > Pseudomonadales > Pseudomonadaceae > Pseudomonas > Pseudomonas sp. PVC-5-1. The sequence goes on from NZ_CM172024.1 coordinate 1,095,670, forward strand.
CGGCATTCGCGCCGAGGTGCAGGTGACCGAGCCCACCGGGCCAGACCTGCTGGTATTCGTCACCCTCAACCAGACCAAGGTCTGCTGCCGCCTGGCGCCGGATGTGGCGTGCCGGGTCGGCGATAACCTGAACCTGCAATTCGACCCAGCCCGGGTGCTGCTGTTCGACGCCGCCAGCGGCGAGCGCCTGCACCTGGCCACCACTGCTGCAACCATGAAAGACAACGTGGCGCACTTCAAGGGCCGATAACTCGTCTACACCATCAAATAAGAAAAAGAGGACGCAAAGGGATGGAACAGCGCAAACGCATCAGGACATTGGGCTCGCTGGCCTTGCTCGCGCCACTGGCGATGGCTGTTGGCAGCAGCGCTCAGGCTGCCGAAGCTTTTTCCAGCGAATCGAAGTGGATGACCGGCGACTGGGGCGGCACCCGCACCGAGTTGCTGGAAAAGGGCTATGACTTCACCCTCGATTACGTCGGCGAGGTTGCCGGTAACCTGCACGGTGGATACAACGACGACAAGACTGCGCGCTACAGCGACCAGTTCGCCCTCGGCGCGCACCTGGACCTGCAGAAAATCTTTGGCTGGCACGACGCCGAGTTCAAGCTGGCGATCACCGAGCGCAGCGGCCGCAACCTGTCCAACGACCGCATCAGCGACCCGCGCGCCGGGCAGTTCAGCTCGGTGCAGGAAGTGTGGGGCCGCGGCCAGACTTGGCGCCTGACCCAGATGTGGGTCAAGCAGAAGTACTTCGACGGTGCGCTGGACGTGAAATTCGGCCGCTTCGGCGAGGGCGAGGACTTCAACAGTTTCCCCTGCGACTTCCAGAACCTGGCCTTCTGCGGCTCGCAGGTGGGCAACTGGGTTGGCGGCATCTGGTACAACTGGCCGGTCAGCCAGTGGGCGCTGCGGGTGAAATACAACATCACTCCGGAATTCTTCGTTCAGGTCGGTGCCTTCGAGCAGAACCCTTCCAACCTGGAAACCGGCAACGGCTTCAAGCTCAGTGGCAGCGGCACCAAAGGCGCGATCCTGCCGGTGGAAGCGGTGTGGTCACCCAAGGTCAATGGCCTGCCGGGCGAGTACCGCCTGGGTTACTACTACAGCACGGCCAAGGCCGACGATGTGTTCGATGACGTCAACGGCAACCCGCAGGCGCTGACGGGCGAGGCCTTCAAGTCGCACTCCAGCAAGCATGGCTGGTGGGTGGTGGCACAGCAGCAGGTCACTGCCCATGGCGGCGATGTAAACCGTGGCCTGAGCCTGTTCGCCAACTTCACCGTGCACGACAAGGCCACCAACGTCGTCGACAACTATCAGCAAGTGGGCTTGGTCTACAAAGGCGCATTCGACGCCCGGCCCAAGGACGATATCGGCTTCGGCGTGGCGCGCATTCATGTGAATGACGATGTGAAGAAACGCGCCGAACTGCTCAACGCCCAGAGCGGCATCAGCGATTACGACAACCCAGGCTTCGTGCCGCTGCAGCGTACCGAGTACAACGCCGAGCTCTACTACGGCTTCCACGTCACCAACTGGCTGACCGTGCGGCCCAACCTGCAGTACATCAAGAGCCCCGGCGGCGTGGATGAGGTGGACAACGCGCTGGTCGCAGGGTTGAAGATTCAGTCGTCATTCTGAGAGCAATTGTTGTAAATTTACGCCAATCCACTTCGGTACCCGGCAACCACTGGTCTTCAGTGGTTGTCGGGGATAGGCCGAGACAGCGCTATCTCAAACAACAAGAGCTCTGAACCATGCCCGAACATCCGCTCCATCGCTTCTTCACCTCGCAGCGGCCCCGGCCGACATTCGAGTGGGAGCGTTACCAGCAGCGCGATGTGCTGATCATCGACCATCCCCGTTGCCAGGCGGTGTTCAGCCGCCAGGGTGCGCAACTGCTGCATTTTCAACCAGCGGGTGAACGGCCCTGGCTGTGGTGCGCCGAGCAGTGGCCGCAGGTGGGGGCGATCCGCGGTGGTGTGCCGGTGTGCTGGCCATGGTATGGCCGCCACCCCAGCGAGGACTTGTGGCCCGCCCATGGCTGGGCGCGCCTGCTCGACTGGAAGCTGGTGGACAGCCGTGAGGACGAGGAGGGCGTAACCCTGAAATGGCGGCTGGACCTGTGCGACTGGCAGGTCGACCTGCATGCCCGGTTGGGTAGCCGCATGGAGCTGAGCCTGAGCACCGAGCACCAGGACAGCGAACCCTGTCAGCTGAGCCATGCCCTGCTGGCCTACTGGCGCATCAGTGACGTCTCCGAGATAGCGCTGTCCGGGCTGGAGGATATCGAAGGCTACGACCGCCTGAACCGCCAGGCCTGCCGTGAAGATGGCGCGCTGAAGCTCAAGGGCGGTTGCCAGAAGGTCTACCCCGGCACGCCGCGGGTGCAATTGCAGGACCCGGCCTGGCAGCGCGAGCTGTGCATCGATACCGGTGACAGCGATGACACGGTGGTGTGGCACCCGGGCAACCGCCCGCTGATGGGCGTGACCGGGCGTGAATGCCAGCGCTTCGTCTGTGTCGAGGCCGCCAGCGGCAGTGGCGAGGGCCTGAGCCTGGCGCCGGGGCAGCGTGCCCACCTGCGCCTGCAGGCACACCGGCTCAGTTGAGCTCGTCGTCCTCGATCGGGTAGCGGCTGGCGTTGAGGCTTTCCTTGATCTTGCGCAGGTGCGGCTGGAAGTCCACGCCGCGACGCAGGGTCATGCCAGTGGCCAGCACATCGAGCACGGTCAGCTGGATGATCCGCGAGGTCATCGGCATGTAGATGTCGGTGTCTTCCGGCAGCGGAATGTGCAGGCTCAGGCTGCAGGCATTGGCCAGTGGCGAACCGGCAGCGGTCAGGCCCAGTACCGAGGCGCCGTTTTCCCGGGCCAGGCGGGCCACCTCGACCAGTTCGCGGGTGCGCCCGGTGTAGGAGATGATGACGAACAGGTCGCCGGTGTGCGCCACCGAGGCCAGCATGCGCTGCATCAGCACGTCGGCGTGGGCCGATACTGCCAGGTTGAAGCGGAAGAACTTGTGCTGGGCGTCCAGCGCCACCGGGGCCGAGGCGCCCAGGCCGAAGAAGTGGATCTGCCGGGCCTGGATCATCATGTCCACGGCACGGCTGACCTGTTGCGGGTCGAGCTGCTGGCAGGCGCTGTCGAGCGAGGCGATGGCACTGGCGAAGATCTTCTGGGTGTAGGCTGCCGGGTCATCGTCAGCCTCCACCGCGCGGCTGACGTAGGCGGCGCCGCTGGCCAGGCTCTGCGCCAGCTGCAGCTTGAGCTCGGGGTAGCCGCTGACGCCGAACGAGCGGCAGAAGCGGTTGACGGTCGGTTCGCTGACCTTGGCCGCCTGGGCCAGCGCAGCGATGCTGAAACGGGTGGCTTGTTGCGGATTGAGCAGGATGACTTCGGCGACTTTGCGTTCGGCCTTGTTCAGCTCGTCGAGGCGGCCCTGGATCTGTTCCAGGAGGTTTCGCACGCGGTCCATGGGTGTGTCCTTGGGTCGGGAAGACAGCCGGCTGTTGGAGCAGCAGGCTTTTTGCACGGTCGTCTATCGTACTGTCGGCGCGTTTGACGTACCACTTGTCTGTAACACTTGTGTGTAATGTTGTGGTTTTTACTACATTATCCCTTGAAAACCGTATGTGAAAGCGGTATTCCTAGACCAACTTTAGGAAAGAACCAACATCATGGCTGCGATCAGTGTCGAACCTTGCACCTTTGCCCTGTTTGGCGCCTTAGGCGACCTGGCATTGCGCAAGCTGTTTCCTGCCCTCTATCAGCTCGACCGGGCCAACCTGCTGCACCCGGAAACCCGCCTGCTGGCGCTGGCCCGCGAGGCCGGTAGCGCGCAGGGCCACCTGGACAGCATCGAGGCGCACCTGCGCCGGCATGTGCCCGAGGCCGATATCGAACCCGCCGCGCTGGGCCGTTTCCTCGCCAGGCTGAGCTACCAGCACCTGGATTTCCTCCAGCCCGAGGGCTATCAGGCCCTGGCCGAGCAGTTGCCGGACGAGCTGCCGCTGATTGCCTACTTCGCCACCGCTGCGGCGGTGTACGGGGCCATCTGCGAAAACCTCGACAAGGCCGGGCTGGCCGCACGCACCCGAGTGGTGCTGGAGAAGCCCATTGGCCACGACCTGGAGTCGTCGCGCCGGGTCAATGATGCTGTGGCTCGGTTCTTCCCAGAGAGCCGGGTCTACCGCATCGACCACTACCTGGGCAAGGAAACAGTGCAGAACCTGATCGCCCTGCGTTTCGCCAACAGCCTGTTCGAAACCCAGTGGAACCAGAATTCCATCTCCCATGTGGAGATTACCGTCGCCGAGAAGGTCGGTATCGAAGGCCGCTGGGGCTACTTCGACAAGGCCGGCCAGCTTCGCGACATGATCCAGAACCACCTGCTGCAGCTGCTGTGCCTGATCGCCATGGACCCGCCCAGCGAACTGTCGGCCGACGCCATCCGTGACGAGAAGGTCAAGGTACTCAAGGCCCTGGCACCGATCACCGGCGAAGGGTTGAGCACCTGTGTGGTGCGCGGCCAGTACATCGCCGGCTACAGCGATGGCAAACCTGTGCCCGGTTACCTGGAAGAAGACAACGCCAACGCCCAGAGCGACACCGAAACCTTCGTCGCACTGCGTGCCGATATCCGCAACTGGCGCTGGTCGGGGGTGCCGTTCTACCTGCGTACCGGCAAGCGCATGCCGCAGAAACTGTCGCAGATCGTCATCCACTTCAAGGAAACGCCGCACTACATCTTCGCTCCGGAACAGCGTTTGCAGATCGGTAACAAGCTGATCATCCGCCTGCAACCGGACGAAGGCATTTCTTTACGGGTGATGACCAAGGAGCAGGGCCTGGACAAAGGCATGCAACTGCGCAGCGGCCCGTTGCAGCTGAATTTCTCCGATACCTGGCGCAGTGCAAGGATCCCGGATGCCTACGAGCGGCTGTTGCTCGAAGTGATGCGCGGTAACCAGAACCTGTTCGTGCGCAAGGATGAAATCGAGTATGCCTGGAAGTGGTGCGACCAGCTGATTGCTGGCTGGCGTAACGCAGGCGATGCGCCCAAGCCGTACGCCGCAGGCTCCTGGGGGCCGATGAGCTCGATTGCACTGATCACACGCGATGGGAGGGCGTGGTATGGGGATATCTGAACTGAAACTGCCAGCGACTGTGACGGTACATGAGCTGGCGGATGCCAAGGCTCTGGCCGCAGCCCAGGCCCATGACGTGGCCGAGCGCCTGCGCGCAGCCATTGCCGCCAAGGGCCAGGCCTGCGTGGTGCTATCCGGCGGCCGCAGCCCGGTACCGTTTCTCGAGAAGCTGGCCAGCGAAAACCTCGACTGGGCCAAGGTCACCGTCAGCCTGGCCGATGAGCGCTGGGTGCCGGTGGAGCATGCCGACAGCAACGCCGGCCTGCTGGCGCGTCACCTGTTCAAGGGCGCGGCGGCCAAGGCCCGCTTCGTTGGTCTTTACCAGCAGGCGGAGAACCTTGATGCCGCTGCAGGCAAGGCCGATCAGGCCTTGGCCGAGCTGCCGCCAATTGACGTACTGGTGCTGGGCATGGGGGATGATGGCCATACAGCTTCGCTGTTCCCCGCCAGCCCCAACCTGGAAGCAGGCCTCGACCTGGCCAACCCACGCCGCTGCCTGCCTTTGCTGGCACCGAGCGTGCCGCGCCAGCGCCTTTCGATGACCCGCTCGCTGCTGGCCAGTTCCGCCTTTACCGCGCTGTCCGTACAAGGGCAGGGCAAACTCGCTACCCTGCGCGCCGCGCTGGCTGGCACCGACCTTTCCGAAATGCCGATACGCGCTTTTCTTCACGCCCCCCTGGACATCTACTGGTGCCCATGAGCCAAGGATCCACAGTCATGACCACCCTTGAACGCCCACAGCCCAAGCTCTCGATGGCCGACAAAGCCGCACGGATCGACGCCATTTGCAAAGAAGCGCGCATCCTGCCGGTGATCACCATCGCCCGTGAGGAAGACATCCTGCCGCTGGCTGACGCCCTGGCCGCCGGCGGTATCCGTACCCTGGAAGTGACCTTGCGCTCGCAATATGGCCTGAAGGCCATCCAGGTATTGCGCGAGCAGCGCCCGGAGCTTTGTGTCGGTGCCGGCACCGTGCTCGATCGTGGCATGTTCGCCGCGGTTGAAGCTGCGGGTGCGCAATTCGTCGTTACGCCAGGCATTACCCAAGACATTCTCGAAGCTGGTGTGGACAGCGAGATCCCGCTGCTGCCAGGTATCAGCACGCCGTCCGAAATCATGATGGGCTACGCCCTGGGCTACCGCCGCTTCAAGCTGTTCCCGGCGGAGATCAGCGGCGGGGTAGCGGCGATCAAGGCCTTTGGCGGCCCGTTCGGCGATATTCGTTTCTGCCCTACGGGCGGGGTGAACCCGGCCAACGTGCGCAACTACATGGCGCTGCCCAATGTGATGTGCGTGGGTGGTACCTGGATGCTCGACAGCAGCTGGATCAAGAACGGCGACTGGGCGCGGATCGAAGCGTGCAGTGCGGAGGCGATGGCGCTGCTGGACGCCAACTGAATTTGTTGTGTGCTTTACGGCTTGTGGGGCGCTTGGTCGGCGCCCCTTTTTTTGCCTGCAGTTTTTGCATTGCCTGTGCGGGCCCTTTCGCGGGCTCGCCCGCTCCCACAGGATTGCGCCGCTCTCGGCAGCTGTGCAGTACCTGTGGGAGCGGGCAAGCCCGCGAAGAGGCAGGCACAGGCCAACAAAAAAGCCCGCATCAAACGATGCGGGCTTTCTCATTCATGCGGTATGGCTCAGGCCGCCTTGGCTTCCTGCTGGCTCAGCGAGCGGTTCAGCGCGCTGAACAATGCCTTGAAGCTGGCCGTGGTGATGTTTTCATCGATACCCACACCATGCACCGGGCGGCCACCGGCCACGCGCAGTTCGATATAGGCCGCGGCCTTGGCATTGGTGCCGGCGCCAATGGCATGCTCGTTGTAGTCCATGATCTCCACGGCAATCGGCAGGCCGGCCACCAGTGCTTCCAGTGCACCGTTGCCCTTGCCGCGCCAGTGCAGGGTGGTTTCGCCTTCACCGGCGACTTCCACTTCCACGGCGCTGTGGCCGTTCTCTTCCTGCAGACGGTGGCTGACCAGCGCATACGGGGAGTTGGCCTGCAGGTATTCCTTGTGCAGCAGGCTGTAGATCTGCTGGGCGGTCATTTCCAGGCCCAGGCGGTCGGTTTCGCCCTGTACTACCTGGCTGAATTCGATCTGCATGCGGCGCGGCAGGCTGATGCCGTATTCCTGCTCGAGCAGGTAGGTGATGCCGCCTTTGCCCGACTGGCTGTTGACGCGGATTACCGCCTCGTAGCTGCGACCGATGTCGGCCGGGTCGATCGGCAAGTAAGGTACTTCCCACCGTTCGCCTTCCTGCTGCTTGGCGAAGCCCTTGCGGATGGCGTCCTGGTGCGAGCCGGAGAACGCGGTGTGGACCAGGTCGCCCACGTACGGGTGGCGTGGGTGCACCGGCAGCTGGTTGCACTCTTCGACCACCTTGCGCACGCCGTCGATGTCGGAGAAGTCCAGCAGCGGGTCGATGCCCTGGGTGTAGAGGTTCAGCGCCAGGGTCACCAGGTCGACGTTACCGGTACGCTCGCCGTTGCCGAACAGGCAGCCTTCGGCACGATCGGCACCGGCCATCAGGCCCAGTTCGGTGGCGGCAATGCCGGTGCCACGGTCGTTGTGGCAGTGCAGGCTGATGATCACGCTGTCGCGACGGCTGACATTACGGCAGAACCATTCGATCTGGTCGGCGTAGATGTTCGGGGTGGACACTTCCACGGTGGCCGGCAGGTTGAGGATGATCTTGTGCTCGGGGGTAGGGTTCCACACCTCGATGACCGCGTCGCAGACTTCCTTGGCGAACTCCATCTCGGTGGCGCTGAAGGTTTCCGGCGAGTACTGGAAGGTCCACTGGGTTTCCGGCTGCTGGGCGGCGTACTTGACGAACAGCTTGGCTGCGTTCACCGCGATGTCCTTCACGCCTTGCTTGTCCTGGTTGAAGACAATGCGGCGGAACGACGGGCTGGTGGCGTTGTACAGGTGGACGATGGCCTTCTTCGCCCCGCGCAGCGACTCGAAGGTGCGGGCGATGAGGTCTTCACGGGCCTGGGTGAGCACCTGGATGGTGGTGTCGTCCGGGATGTGGCCGTCTTCGATCAGCATGCGCACGAAGTCGAAATCGGTCTGCGAGGCGGACGGGAACGAGGCTTCGATTTCCTTCACGCCAACCTGCACCAGGGTCTTCCAGAAGCGCAGTTTCTTCTCCGAATCCATTGGCTCGATCAGCGACTGGTTGCCATCACGCAGGTCGGAGCTGCACCAGATTGGCGCGGCGGTGATGGTCTTCGACGGCCAGGTACGGTCAGGCAGGTCGATGGTCGGGAAAGCGCGGTATTTCTTCGAAGGGTCTTTGAGCATGGTCATGGAAGCAATCCTTTTGTGTGCGGCCGAGATCGGGCCTGCCGAGCGATAACGAGATAAAAGGCGAGGCGACGCGATTCAGCCTGGTAGTCGGGCGCTGACCAGGCAGAGGCTGCGATGTTGTCGGAGCAGGATGAGGGTGCTGTAGGTTTTCATGCCTTCAACCCTAACCAGTGGGGTGGGTGATGGCAAGCGTTCAGAAAAAATTGAGAGGAATGCTTAAAAAAAGCTGAAAGGCGAGATTTTATCGCTGTAATTTTCTGAGTGCTTCTCGATTTTTGCGCAGTATTTTTCGATGGCGCAACACCTTGGAAGCGAGTTTACCTGCTCTGGCCTCATCGCCGGCAAGCCAGCTCCCACAGGATTACCACAGGCCTCGAATCCTGCACGGGACCTGTGGGAGCGGGCATGCCCGCGAAGCAGGCGCCGCGATCTCAGGGCTGGAACGCGCCAATGAAAATCGCCGGATCCACCCGCGCATCGTTCAGGCTGACGTTCCAGTGCATGTGTGGCCCGGTAGCCCGCCCGGTCGAGCCCACGCGCCCGACCACCTCGCCCCGGCGCAGCTGCTGCCCCACCTGCACATCGATCTTCGACATATGGCAGAACATGCTGATAAAGCCCTGCCCGTGGTCGACGAACACCGTACGGCCATTGAAGAAGTAATCGCCCACCAGGATCACCTTGCCATTGGCCGGGGTCTTGATCGGCGTGCCGGCCGGTACCGCGAAGTCCAGCCCGGCATGCGGGTTGCGTTCTTCGCCATTGAAGAAACGGCGCACGCCGAACTTGCTCGACAGCGGGCCACTGACCGGCTTGTCGAGGATCAGGTTGCTGGGCAGGGTCGGGCTGAAGCTGCGGTAAGCCTTGATCTGCTCGGCCAGCTCACGATCGATGCGCTTGAGGTCGGCCGGGTTCGGGTTGACCTGGCGGGTGTTCTTCAGGGTGATGCGCTGCTCGGGGTATTTCTTGCTACCGACCGTGAAGGGCAGGGTGCGGCCGCCCTGGCTCAGCATCGCGGTGCCGGGCTTCTGGGTCAGCGGGATGCCGACGATGGCCAGCCAGTTGTCCTGCTCTTTCACCACCAGCACCGGTTTGCCGTCGAAGCGGGCGCTGGGCGCGCTGGCTGCGGGGCCGAGGTCGACTACCGCCACGCCGCCGGGTACCGGCTTGTTCAGCGTGCGGGTGATGTAGCTGGCCTGGGCGCCGCCGGCCAGCAGCAGGAGGGAAAGGGCAAGCAGGGGCGCGAGCAGGCGGGGCATGTCTCAGTCCAGAAGTGAGAGGGTGACCGGGGTCAGGTGGTTGTCTTCGACCCGCACCAACAGCTCGCCTTCGTTCAGGCGGGCGGTCAGGCGCTGGCCATTGCGGGTCTGTTCGGCGCTGCGGATGGCCTGGCCCTGTTCGTCCAGCAGGATGCTGTAGCCGCGGGCGAGGGTGGCCAGCGGGCTGACCACCTGCAGCGTCTGCAACTGGGCCTGGAAGCGCTGGCGGCGGTCCTTGAGCACCTCGCGCATGGCCCGTGGCAGGCGCTCGGCCAGGCTGTCCAGGCGTTGGCCCAGCAGTTTCAGGGTTCGCCCCGGGTGCTGCGCGGCGAGGCGGGTGTCCAGGCGTGCCAGGCGCTCGTGGCGCTGGTTTAGGTTGAGCATGAACGCGCGGCGCAAGCGCATGTCCAGGTCGTCCAGGCGCTGGGCCTGCTGGCGCAGGCGCTCGCCCGGGTGACGCAGGCGCCGGGTCAGCGACTCCAGGCGCAGGCGGTCGTGGGTCAGGCGGTTCTGCATGCGCAGCAGCAGGCGCCGTTGCAGGCCATCCAGGCGTTGCTGCAGGCCACTGTTGTCGGGGGCCAGCAGCTCGGCGGCAGCAGACGGTGTAGGCGCGCGCACGTCGGCGACAAAGTCGCTGATCGAGACATCGGTCTCATGGCCCACGGCGCTGACAATCGGCGTGACACAGGCGGCCACGGCCCGCGCCACCGCTTCTTCGTTGAAGCACCACAAGTCTTCAAGCGAGCCGCCGCCCCGGGCCAGGATCAGCGCATCGAACCCCAGGCTATCGGCCAGGCGGATCGCGCGCACGATCTGTGCAATGGCTTCGCGGCCCTGCACTGCGGTGGGGATCAGGTTCAGTTCCACTTGCGGGGCGCGGCGACCGAACACACTGATGATGTCGCGGATCACTGCGCCGGTGGGCGACGTAATGATGCCGATGCGCTGCGGGTGGGCCGGCAGCGGCTGCTTGCGTTCGGCGCTGAACAGCCCCTCGGCACCGAGCTTCTCTTTCAATGCCTCGAAGGCCAGGCGCAGGGCGCCATCGCCGGCCGGCTCGACGGTATCGAGAATCAGTTGGTAGTCGCCACGCCCTTCGAACAGCGACACCTTGCCGCGTACCCGCACCGCCAGACCGTCGCGCAGGGCCTGGCGCACCCGCGTGGCGTTCTGCCGGAACAGCGCGCAGCGCACCTGTGCGCCGCTGTCCTTGAGGGTGAAGTACATGTGGCCGGACGCCGGGCGGGCGAGGTTGGAAATCTCGCCTTCCACCCACACGCTGCGGAACACGTCTTCCAGCAGCACGCGGGCACGGCCGTTGAGTTGGCTGACGGTAAGGACCTCGCGGTCCAGGCCGAGTCGTTCGAAAGGGTCTCTGATCATGGCGGGCATCATAAAGGACATCGGCCCCGGTTGTCTGTCCCGGCCCTATCGCGATCTCTGTGGGAGCGGGCGAGCCCGCGAACACCGGCGAAGCCGGTGCCATCCACGGCGCTGCCTGTTTCGCGGGCACGCCCGCTCCCACAGGGGCTGCGCTGGCTTCGAGTTGACACTATACCCACGAACATCGGCATCGTCGGTGCCATCAACCCTGCATCGCTGCCACGAATTGCCTGACCATCTGCCCCGCATCACGCCTGCAAGCCATCGCCACAGTACTCTCACACCCCCCCTCCAGCGCCACGAAGCTGACCGACGCCGGGGCAATCTCTCGCATGCATTCCGGCAACAACGCCACCCCAAACCCCGCCTGAATCAACTGCAACTGGGTGGTCTTGCGCGACAGCACCTGCGCTGCGCGCGGGAAAAAGCCTGCCTCCATGCACATCGAGGCCGACAGGTAGCTCAGCCCGCCACGGTCCCGGTGCGGAATCGAAATGAAGCGCTCTTCCCGCAGTTGTTCCAGTCTCACTTGGGGCGCGCGGGCCAAGAGATGCCCGGCGGCGACCGCCAGCAGGAGGGGTTCGCTGAACAGTTCATGCAGCACCACCCCTTCATACTGGCGCAGTACTGGCAAGCGCAGCAGGCCGATATCCAACCGCCCGGCAGCGATATCCTCCAACTGCGCCTCCGACGACTGCTGGGCAATTTCCAGCGAAACACCTGGGTTGTCGCGCAAGTAACCACCCAGGCGAGCCAGCAGCGGGCCGGTCAGCGGCACTGTACTGGAGTGATTCAGGCGCAGACTGCCCTGCAACCCTTCGCCAATATCGCGGGTTACACGCTCGGCCTGCGCCAGGTCGGCCAGCAAGCGCCGCGCCCGTTCCAGGAATGCCTGGCCAGCCAGTGTCAGGCGCGGCAGGCGCGCGGTGCGTTCGAATAGCGGCGTGCCCAGTTGCTGCTCCAGTTCCTTGATCTGCCGGCTCAGCGCCGACTGGGCGATGTACAGCCGCTCGGCGGCAGCGCTGAAGCTGCCGCATTCGGCGATTTCCACGAAGTAACGCAGTTGGCGGATTGACGTCATGTCATGCCTTTTCGAGATGAGTGTGGCGACAAAGGCATATTAGTCGGCATGGCTCATGGCTGGCTAACCTTTGCCTGTCTTCCCAGGAACTGCTGCCATGCTCGCCCAACTGTCGTTTTCCGGCCTCGACTGGCTGCCTATCCTGCTTGGTGTCGGCGCTGCCTACATCGTCTTCGGCATCGCCGGTTTCGGCACCGCGCTGGTGGCCGGCCCAGTGCTGATCCACTTCATGCCGCTGTCGCGGATCATTCCGCTGCTGGTGCTGCTGGACTTTGTCGCCGCCTTCGGCAACCTGCTGCCCTCGCGCCGCGATGTCGTGCGCGGCGAACTGCTGCGGCTGCTGCCGTTCATGGCCATTGGCTGCGCGCTGGGTGTGGTATTCCTGCTACAGCTGAAGTCAGACCTGTTGCTGCTGCTGATGGGGCTGTTCGTCACGGCGTATGCCCTGTACGGGCTGGCGGTGAAGGTACGGCCGGCCAGTCTGTCGGGTTTCTGGGCAATGCCGATGGGCACGGCAGGCGGGCTGTTCGGCGCCTTGTTCGGCAGCGGCGGCTTCCTTTATGCGCTGTACCTGAGCGCGCGGCTGGAGGTGAAGGAGCAGGTGCGCGCTACCCAGAGCGCGCTGATCAGTTGCAGTACGGTGGTGCGGCTGACGCTGTTCCTTATCGCAGGCGTCTATGCCGACCAGAGCCTGCTGTTGCTCGCCGCCTGCCTGTTGCCGGTCATGCTCGTCGGCCTCTGGGCAGGGCGCAGGCTTACCCATCGGCTGTCTCGCGAAGCCTTCGTGCGCCTGGTCACCTGGCTGGTGCTGGCCAGCGGCCTGGCGCTGATCGGTCGCTACCTGAGCGCCTGAGCAGGCGGTAGAATTGCGCTATTACCGCAGTTTTTCAGGCTTGTCCCGTTCATGAACACCCAGAGCATCATCGTTCCCAAGCTGTCTACCGTCCCGGTGCACGAGGCCCGTGCCCGCGCCATCCTGCGCTGGCTGGTGCGCGAGAAAGTCGTCGAGGAACAGCTGACCACCTGTGGCCGCACCGGCAACCGCATGGGCCATGCCCTGGCCGAAGGTGCCCGCAAAGTGGCCCTGCATCCGGAGAAACTGCCCTTCGGCGAACAGGTCAACGGCTTGGAGGTGATGCTCAAGCGCTGCATCTATACCCCTACCGAAGGTTTCCTCGAAGAGGCCGGTTGCCCCGAGTGCCGGCGCGAGGTGGGTGAGCCGCTGTTCGAGAGCCTGGAAGAATGGATGCCGGCAGTTAGCGACAACTTCACCTGCCCGTTGTGCGGCTTCGAAGATGACATCAATGGCTTCATTTACCTGCAGCCATGTGCCTTTTCCAACCTGGGGTTCATCTTCAACAACTGGGGCGAGGCCGGGTTCACCCAGGCCTTTCTCGACAGCTTCGCCGACTGGCTCGACCAGCCGGTGGCCGTGGTACAGGTAAAACTGCCACAAGGCTGACCGAAGGCCCTTATTTTGCATTGAGCGGCGCGCCGTGCATGAGTATAATGGCGCGCTTCCATTTTTCCCGCCCGGGAGCCCCCGCGATGCTGCGTATCAGCCAAGAAGCCCTGACCTTCGACGATATCCTCCTTGTACCTGGCTATTCCGAGGTACTGCCTAATGAAGTCAGTCTCAAGACCCGTTTGACCCGTGGCATCGAGCTGAACATTCCGCTGGTATCCGCTGCCATGGATACCGTGACCGAAGCGCGCCTGGCCATTGCCATGGCCCAGGAAGGCGGCATCGGCATCATCCACAAGAACATGACCATCGAACAGCAGGCCAGCGAAGTCCGCAAGGTCAAGAAGTTCGAGGCTGGCGTGGTCAAGGACCCGATCACCATCGACGCCGACGCCACCGTGCGCGATCTGTTCGATCTGACCCGCCTGAACAACATCTCCGGCGTTCCGGTGCTGGCGAACGGCGACCTGGTCGGCATCGTCACCTCCCGTGACGTGCGCTTCGAAAGCCGCCTGGACGCCAAGGTCCGCGACGTGATGACCCCGAAAGAGCGTCTGGTCACCGTCCGCGAAGGCGCCGACAAGAACGAAGTCCGCGAGCTGCTGCACAAGCACCGCCTGGAAAAAGTCCTGATCGTTGACGACAAGTTCAACCTCAAGGGCATGATGACCGTCAAGGACATCGAAAAGGCCAAGGCCTACCCGCTGGCCAGCAAGGACGACCAGGGTCGCCTGCGCGTCGGCGCCGCGGTCGGCACCGGCAAGGACACCGGCGAGCGTGTTGCCGCCCTGGTGGCTGCTGGCGTTGACGTGGTTGTGGTCGATACCGCCCACGGTCACTCCAAAGGTGTGATCGATCGCGTTCGCTGGGTCAAGGAAACCTACCCGCAAGTGCAGGTGATCGGCGGCAACATCGCCACCGGCGCTGCCGCCAAGGCTCTGGCCGAAGCTGGCGCTGACGCGGTCAAGGTCGGTATCGGCCCAGGCTCGATCTGCACCACCCGTATCGTTGCCGGCGTAGGCGTGCCGCAAATCAGCGCCATCGCCAACGTTGCCGCTGCACTGGAAGGCACTGGCGTGCCACTGATCGCCGACGGCGGCATCCGCTTCTCGGGTGACCTGTCCAAGGCCATCGTTGCCGGTGCTTCCTGCGTGATGATGGGTTCGATGTTCGCCGGTACCGAAGAGGCTCCGGGTGAAGTCGAACTGTTCCAGGGCCGTTCCTACAAGGCCTACCGCGGCATGGGCTCACTGGGTGCCATGGCACAGGCGCAAGGCTCGTCCGACCGCTACTTCCAGGACTCCTCGGCCGGCGCCGAGAAGCTGGTACCGGAAGGTATCGAAGGCCGTGTTCCCTACAAGGGCGCGCTGGCCGCGATCATCCACCAGCTGATGGGCGGCCTGCGTTCGTCCATGGGCTACACCGGCAGCGCAACCATCGAAGAGATGCGCACCAAGCCGGAATTCGTGCGCATCACCGGTGCCGGCATGGCCGAGTCCCACGTGCATGACGTGCAGATCACCAAAGAAGCCCCTAACTACCGCGTAGGCTGAGGCTTCCAGCTACAACAGAAAGCGGGGCTGTCATGACAGCCCCGCGTCGTTTCCGATTTCCACTGACGAGATTGAGTCATGGCCCTCGACATTCACGCTCACCGCATCCTGATCCTCGATTTCGGTTCCCAGTACACCCAGCTGATCGCCCGCCGCGTGCGCGAAATCGGCGTGTACTGCGAGCTGCATCCGTTCGACATGGACGATGAAGCGATCCGCGAATTCAACCCGCGCGGCATCATCCTCGCCGGCGGCCCCGAGTCGGTCCACGAAGCCAACAGCCCGCGCGCCCCGCAGGCGGTGTTCGACCTGAACGTACCAGTGCTGGGCATCTGCTACGGCATGCAGACCATGGCCGAGCAGATGGGCGGCAAGGTCGAAGGTTCCGACCTGCGTGAATTCGGTTATGCCCGCGTGGACGTGGTTGGCAAGAGCCGCCTGCTCGACGGCATCGAAGACCACATCGACGCCGACGGCGTGCTGGGCCTGGACGTGTGGATGAGCCACGGCGACAAGGTCACCCAGATGCCGGGCAACTTCCACGTGCTGGCCAGCACCCCGAGCTGCCCGATCGCTGGCATGTTCGACGACGCGCGCGGCTACTACGGCGTGCAGTTCCACCCGGAAGTGACCCACACCAAGCAGGGCGGTCGCATCCTGTCCCGCTTCGTGCAGGACATCTGCGGCTGTGAAGCCCTGTGGACTCCGTCCAACATCGTCGAAGACGCCATTGCCCAGGTGCGTGAGCAGGTCGGTTCGGCCAACGTCCTGCTGGGCCTGTCCGGCGGCGTCGACAGCTCCGTCGTTGCCGCACTGCTGCACCGCGCCATCGGCGACCAGCTGACCTGCGTATTCGTGGACAACGGCCTGCTGCGCCTGCACGAAGGTGACCAGGTGATGGCCATGTTCAAGGAGAACATGGGCGTCAAGGTCATCCGCGCCGACGCTGAAAAGCAGTTCCTCGACAACCTGGCCGGCGAAGCCGACCCGGAGAAGAAGCGCAAGATCATCGGCCGCACCTTCATCGACGTGTTCGATGCCGAAGCCAGCAAGCTGGAAAACATCCAGTTCCTCGCCCAAGGCACCATCTACCCGGACGTGATCGAGTCGGCGGGCGCCAAGAGCGGCAAGGCCCACGTGATCAAGTCGCACCACAACGTCGGTGGCCTGCCGGAGGAAATGAACCTCAAGCTGGTCGAGCCGCTGCGTGAACTGTTCAAGGACGAAGTGCGCAAGATCGGCCTGGAGCTGGGCCTGCCGTACGACATGGTCTACCGCCACCCGTTCCCGGGCCCGGGCCTGGGCGTGCGTATCCTTGGTGAAGTGAAGAAGGAATACGCCGACATCCTGCGTCGCGCCGACCACATCTTCATCGAAGAGCTGCGCAAGGCCGACTGGTACCACAAGACCAGCCAGGCATTCGTGGTGTTCCAGCCGGTCAAGTCGGTAGGCGTCGTTGGCGATGGCCGTCGCTACGCCTGGGTCGTGGCCCTGCGTGCCGTCGAGACCGTGGACTTCATGACCGCGCGCTGGGCGCACCTGCCGTACGAGCTGCTGGAAACCGTCAGCGGCCGTATCATCAACGAAATCGATGGTATCTCGCGCGTTACCTACGACGTGTCGAGCAAGCCGCCAGCGACTATCGAGTGGGAATGATCGGGTAGCCAGCTCAGGCTGGTACCCGTAGGCACGGATACACCAGAAAGCCCGCATAATTGCGGGCTTTCTGGTTCTTGCTCATTCAGATTTGCTTATTCTTTTGGCTTTTTGGCAAATAGCGCTTTCTGGTAGACATTATAGGAAAGCAACCTGCTCTTCACCGCGACGAACTCATCGCCCTCCACGCGCTGCGGGTGCTTTTCCTGCGGGTCATTCTCGATATTGTATTTGGTCAGGGTGTCCGAACTGAATTCGTATATGTATTTGTAAGGGTGCTCCACCAAGGCTGACGCCAGTTGGTCAAAGAACGTGGACATGAAGAATGTGCGCTTGCCATGTTCCCTCAACAAGCTGATGCCTTGGACAGACAGGGGCGACTCGGTCACGCCAAAGAAGTCGGCGACCGTGGGCGCAACATCGATCTGGTGACTGGTCGTTGTGGCGGGTTTGGGCAGTGACTTTTCCTTGGCCCAGAAAATCAGGGGTACGGTCACTTCTTCTTCGTGCATGGAAGCGTTGTGAATGAAGAGACCGTGCTCACCAAACGACTCACCGTGGTCACCCACGAGCACGAATAATGTCGAGTCCAGAAGGCCTTGCTTGTCGAATGATGTCAGCATTTCACCCAGTACGCTGTCTGTTCTGGCTATGCAGTCTTCATACTTTTCCAGCTCGCTCAGTAATGGGGGCCCTTGGCTGCATTGGTAGGGGTAGTGGGCTGCGCTTGGGAAGTAGAGTGCGATGAAACCCTGGCCATTCTTTTTTATCTTCTCCAGGTAAGAGATGCTGGACGAAAACAGCTGTTCATCACTCTCTCCGAAGCTACTGGCGTGTTGTGAGCGATTTCCGGCATGGGTGATCTCCGAAACTGCATAGGCATTCGATACGCCGATGGACTTCAGGAAGCCCTCCATGTTTTCGAATTGCAGGTACAGCGAGCTGAATGCGACGGCTTCCATGTTTTTCCTGTTTTTCAGCTCATGGATGACGCTGGGTTGTAGCAGGTACATGGCCTCTTTGATTTCAATATCTGGGTAGGCGTGCAGCCCCGTCAGGATCGCGTGGTAGCCTTTGGACGAGTGAGGCACAGATACGTACGTTTTGAAGAGCATGCCCTCCCGAGAGAGCTTATCGAAGGTGGGATACCTCTCGGCGGTTTTGATGTCGGGCGCAAAAACGCTGTTCCAGCGCACCGACTCCAGAATGATGAAGACCAGGTTCTTGAAGTCTGGTGTGGCATGAGATTGAAGTTTTCGGATGTCGTTGACGCTGGTTAGCGGGTAGGCGGGTTGTTCGAATGGCAGCGGCGGTCTATGCGGAGCTGCATTCAAGGGAGTCGTGCTTCTGAGTGTTGTGACCAGCGGGCTGACGACAATATTTTCGTTCAGGTAATAGCGTGCGTCTTTGGCATGGATGGAGCCGATGAGCAGGGCGCCTATCACCAGCAGCGACGCCCAGAGGTGTTGTCTTTTCTTTATTGGGACCGTGCGCTGTTCTTTATAAGCGATGTACGTTGCCAGCCCAGCGAAAGACCAGGTCACCAGGTAGGCAAGAAATAGCACAAAGACAATGAACCTGAATGTGTGCCCGAACCCGGCGGCTTGGGCGAGGAACACCTCGGCTCCGGAGGTCAGGTTGCTTGCGTTCTGCAGGCTGTAGCGTATCAGTTGCCAGTCCAGTGGCTTCAGCCATAGCTCCCGAACTCGCATGTCCACCAGCAGGAACAGCAGCAAGGCGCCTGAGGCGATGCTTAACAGATAAAAATTGAATTTGTTTCTGGTAATGGTGGTGGCAGCAATCACAAAGAAGGCGACCACCAGTAGCACGTCTTGAAGCAAGTACAGGGCAATATCGAGAACACCGGTCTCCACCCATCGATAGGAGAAAAACTCGATCAGGATGATCTTCGGTGCCAGAAGAAGGCCTGAAGTGAGCAGCAGCGAAAAATACAGTAATGAATTCCTGTGCCACATGGTGTCAAACCTTCGCATTCACAGAGCAGGCGTCTTGTCTGAAGCGAGAGGCGGGCAGAAGGCCAGCACCTGTGCACCCCGTCTGTTGAACTTAAGCAGCCCACCCTGAATCGGGCAAGTCAGCCCCTGGACGTCAGTTTGGTACCGAGGGGGAGCAGGTTGCCACAGGTGGTCGGGGCAGATAACCGGTCGTGCGACAAGACTTCACTTAATCTTTCGCAAATGCAGGTGTATCGTATTCGCCCTTCATCGCCAGCCCCTGCTGGCAGACTGATTGCGCAGAATGAGGTACCCGCACCGATGTCCTTTACTCGTCGACAAATGCTCAAAGGCCTCACTGGCCTGGTTGTGGTGGGCCTGGGCGCCGGAGGCGCGGCCCGCTACTGGCTGGGCAAGGTCGAGGACGAGAACGCAGGGCACGACTACGAGCTTATTGCCGCGCCTCTGGATGTGGAACTGGTACCGGGTTTCAAGACCGAAGCCTGGGCCTTCGGCCCGTCGGCACCAGGTACCGAGTTGCGCGTACGCCAGGGCACCTGGCTGCGGGTGCGCTTCATCAACCACCTGCCGGTCGAAACCACCATCCACTGGCACGGTATCCGCCTGCCGCTGGAAATGGACGGCGTGCCCTATGTGTCGCAACTGCCGGTCAAGCCGGGCGAGTACTTCGACTACAAGTTCCGTGTGCCGGACGCCGGCAGCTACTGGTACCACCCGCATGTCAGCAGTTCCGAAGAGCTGGGCCGTGGCCTGGTCGGCCCGCTGATCGTCGAGGAGCGCGAGCCGACCGGCTTCCAGCATGAACGCACGCTCAGCCTGAAGAACTGGCACGTGGACGAGCAGGGCGCCTGGTTGCCGTTCAGCATCCCGCGTGAGGCGGCGCGCAACGGTACCGCCGGGCGCCTGATCACCATCAATGGCCAGGCCGATTCGGTCACCGAGTTGCCAGCCGGCCAGGTTGTGCGGGTGCGTCTGCTTAATCTGGACAACACCTGGACCTACCGCATCAACCTCAAGGGCAACTGCGAGGCAAAAATCTATGCTCTGGACGGCAATCCGGTAACCCCGCGCCCATTGGACGATGACTACTGGCTCGGCCCAGGCATGCGTATCTGCCTGGCTGTCCGTATTCCCGAAGCGGGGGAGGAGATCTCCCTGCGCGACGGTTTCGTGCGCCTGGGCACCCTGCGTTCGGTTGCCAGCAACGACGCGCCAAGTGACTGGCCGCCGGCGCTACCGCCCAACCCGATCGCCGAGCCGGACCTGGAGAATGCCGAAAAGCTCAACTTCAATTTCGAGTGGGCGGCGAAAGTCTCGGTCACTACGGACCAGGATAAGCCGTCGAGCATGTGGCAGATCAACGGCCAGGCCTGGGACATCACCGACAAGACCTGCGCCGAGCGCCCCATTGCCACGTTGCAGAAGGGCAAGAGCTACATCTTCGAGCTGAAGAACATGACCCAATACCAGCACCCGATCCACCTGCACGGCATGAGCTTCAAGGTGATCGGCTCCAACCGTCATGACATCAAGGAGCCGTGGTTCACCGATACCTACCTGCTGGGCAAGAACGAGCGCGCCCAGGTGGCGCTGGTGGCGGATAACCCGGGCACCTGGATGTTCCACTGCCACGTCATCGACCACATGGAAACCGGCCTGATGGCCGCGATCGCGGTGGTCTGATGCGCCCGCAGATCATCGATCGCAGTCGCGATCAGGAATTCATGCGCCTGGCCCTGGCCCTGGCCGCCGAAGGTGCGGCCATGGGCGAGGTGCCGGTGGGCGCAGTACTGGTGCAGCATGGGCAGGTGATCGGGCAGGGCTTCAACCGGCCGATCATCGACAGTGACCCCAGTGCGCACGCCGAGATGGTGGCCATTCGCGCGGCGGCGAAATCCGCCAGTAACTACCGGCTACCCGGCAGCACCCTGTACGTGACCCTGGAACCGTGCAGCATGTGTGCGGGGTTGATCGTGCATTCGCGGGTGATGCGGGTGGTATTCGGTGCGCTGGAGCCCAAGGCGGGGATCGTGCAGAGCCAAGGGCAGTTCTTCGGGCAGGGTTTCCTGAACCACCGGGTGATGGTGGAGGGCGGGGTGCTGGCGGAGGAGTGCGGGCAGATCCTCAGTGACTTCTTCAAGGCTCGCCGGGCCAAGGGGTAACCTGTCAGGGCCCTATCGCCGGCAAGCCAGCTTGTGTCTTCAAGGTCTCTTAAACTCGAAAGGGTGAGAGCAGTGGATGGCAGACTGAAAGCCAGATGTGCTCTAAAGCACGAGTGGGAGCCTAGTCGCCATCCACCTCTCACTCTGACCTAAGCCCGAACAGTTGAATGAGTGGCGAACTCGTAGTCACAAGCTAGGGCTAAGTCAGAGTGCTCTCACTTCTTGAGTGTAAGAGGGCTTGGCGATGATTTCCTACTTCGTTGGTCTCGACGTTTCGAAAGCGACTCTGGATGTGGGCTTTCTTCCTGAAAGTATTCCCCAGTTCCAGGTCAGGAATGACCCAGAGGGCTTTGCGCAACTGATCGCATGCCTGAACGAGCTTGAGGTCGAACGGGTCTTGCTGGAAGCCACTGGTGGCTATGAACGAGCCGTATTCAAAGCCTTGCGACTGGAGGGTTTGAACGTCATCAGGGTCAACCCCAAGCGCTGTCGGGACTATGCGAGTGCCATGGGCAAAATTGCCAAGACTGACAAGATCGACGCCCAGATGCTGGCGCGGTTTGCCAGGGATTTCGAGGACTTGCCGCAGATAGAGCCTAATCAAGATCGGGATGAACTGGGAGAGCTCATCAAACTCCGTGGCAATCTTGTCCAGCATCGGGATGATGACAAGCGTCGGATGAAACAAACCACTTCAGTTACGGCCATTACCGTTTATACCGAGCATGTCGCTTACCTGAATGATCAGATTAAGGCTTTGGACAAGGCGATTGAGCGCGCCTCGAACGTGCTGGATCGCACGACAGCCATGCGGCTAAGGTCTGTGAAAGGGATTGGCGTCATCAGTTGTGGCACCTTCATGGCCTACCTACCTGAGCTGGGAAGCGTGACGGGGCGCGAAATTGCAGCCTTGGCTGGGTTAGCGCCGTACAACAAAGACAGCGGCAAGAAGAGTGGCCCGAGGAAGATCGAAGGCGGGCGTTACAGAGTCCGCAAGGCGGCCTACATGTCGATCTGGTCAATGATCCAGCATGTCCCAGAAGTTAGAACCCGCTATGAAGACCTGATAGCCCGAGGCAAGTGCGCAAAAGTTGCCGCAGTGGCGTGCATGCGCGTGTTGCTGGTGCGCCTGAACGCAATGCTGCGTGACGGAACGGAGTGGAAAGAGCTCAAGCCTCAGGTACCCGCAACCTGATCACGAACGAGGATCGATTTTCTACAAATGCGGGCTTCGCCAACGACACCGCTACGCGGTATCGAGCGAAGCCCTGCCCGAATGGCACGCTTGAAAATAAATTTCTAAAGACAGTTGCTCCCACAGGATATCTGCAGGCCTTGGGGGCAGTGGAGAGCCTGTGGGAGCTGGCTTGCCGGCGATAGGGCCCTTACAGGCTACATCGGCGGCGACTGCTCCGCCGGCTTGTCCTTGTTCACCCCGGGCACATGCAGGCTGCCCTCGGCCACCTGGCCTTCGAGCTGCGGCTGGGTCACCCAGGTGAGGATGTCGTAGTAGCGACGGATGTTGGCCACGAAATGCACCGGCTCGCCGCCACGTGCATAGCCGTATTTGGTCTGCCGATACCACTGCTTCTGCGAAAGCCGCGGCAGCATCTTCTTCACGTCCAGCCACTTGTTCGGGTTGAGCTTCTCGCGCTTGGCCAGGGTGCGGGCGTCTTCCAGGTGGCCGGTGCCGACGTTGTAGGCAGCCAGGGCGAACCAGGTGCGGTCCGGTTCCTGGATGCTGTCGTCGAGCTCTTCCTTGATCTTCATGAAGTACTTGGCGCCGCCCTGGATGCTCTGCTTCGGGTCCAGGCGGTTGGACACGCCCATGGCCTGGGCGGTGCGCTGGGTCAGCATCATCAGGCCGCGCACGCCGGTCTTGGAGGTGACCTCGGGCTGCCACATCGATTCCTGGTAGCCGATGGCGGCCAGCAGGCGCCAGTCCACCTGCTCGACCTTGGCGTAGCTCTTGAAGTGCTTCTCGTACTTGGGCAGGCGCTGCTGCAGGTGCTGGGCGAAAGTGTAGGCACCCACATAGCCCAGGACGTCGACATGGCCGTAGTAGCGGTCCTTCAGGCGTTGCAGGGTGCCGTTCTTCTGCGCCTTGTCGAGGAACTCGTTGACCTCGTTGAGCAGGCTGTTGTCTTCACCGGCCGCCACCGCCCAGCGCTGGTCGCGGGTGTCGCCCAGGTCGAAGGCAACCCGCACGTTGGGGAAGTACACCTGGTTCATCGCCAGCTCGTTGGAGTCGACCAGGGTCAGGTCGATCTGGCCTTCGTCGACCATGCGCAGCAGGTCGACCACCTCGACGGCGTCGGATTCCTCGTATTCCAGGCCCGGGTACTGCTTTTTCAGCTCGGCCAGCTGGTCGGCATGGCTGCTGCCCTTGAGCACCATGATCTTCTTTCCGACTAGGCCCTTGGCGTTGGTGGGGCGCGTGCGACCGTTGCGGTAGATGACCTGTGGGGTCACTTCCAGATAAGGGTGGGAGTACCTGACCTGGGCCTTGCGCCGTTCGCTGGTGACCAGGCCGGCCGCTGCCAGCACCGGGCCGGAGGGCTTGCCGAGGCTGTCATACAGCTCGTCGAGGTTGTCGGCGGTCTCGATCTGCAGCTTCACGCCCAGATCTTCGGCGAAATGCTGGACCAACTCGTATTCGAAGCCGGTTTCGCCGTTGCGGTCCTGGAAGTAGGTGGCCGGGCTGTTGCGGGTGATCACGCGCAGCACGCCATCCTCCTTCACGCGCTCGAGGGTGCTGGGTTTTTCAACGCAGGCACCGAGCAGCAGAAAGAGTCCGGTTGCGAAAAGCCATCTGGCGCAACGCTGGCGCAAAGCAGTGTGGGCGAACATAGGTTGCAGTATACGCAAAGGACTGGCCCAACCATATCTCGACAACTGTTAGCTTGTCTGGTAGCAGGTTCTGTGCTTTACCGGCCCTATCGCCGGCAAGCCGGCTCCCACAGGTACAACGCAGGCCTTGAGGGTGGTGGTATACCTGTGGGAGCCGGCTTGCCGGCGATAGGGCCGGAGCAGGCAACACAAGGCAATTTTTTTGACCCGCAAGTCCGGTTCCGCCGCCCGGCAGCCGTGGCTTAGAGCGGGTGCCGAAACCCTTCGAATTAGGCTAGAATGCACGGCCTCTAAGCACACCCCTTCCTGAGGCTGTCCCGACGATGTTGATCCTGCGCGGCGCTCCTGCCCTTTCTGCCTTTCGCCACGGTAAATTACTCGAGCAACTGAGCCAGAAAGTCCCCGCTGTTACTGGTTTGTATGCCGAATTTGCCCATTTCGCCGATGTCGACGGCGAGCTGACCGCCGACCAGCAGCAGGTGCTGGGGCGTCTGCTCAAGTACGGCCCGAGCGTGCCGGTACAGGAGCCGAGCGGCCGCCTGTTCCTGGTCGTGCCGCGCCTGGGCACCATTTCGCCGTGGGCCAGCAAGGCCAGCGACATCGCTCACAACTGCGGCCTGCAGTCGATCCAGCGCCTGGAGCGCGGTATCGCCTACTACGTTGCCGGCAACCTGAGCGAAGCCGACGCCGAACTGATCGCCGCCGAGCTGCACGACCGCATGACCCAGCGCGTGCTCGGCCAGCTGGAGCAGGCCGCCGACCTGTTCAGCCATGCCCAGCCCAAGCCGATGACCTCGGTGGACATCCTCGCCGGTGGCCGTGACGCCCTGGCCAAGGCCAACATCGACCTGGGCCTGGCCCTGGCCGAAGACGAGATCGACTACCTGGTCAACGCCTTCCAGGGCCTCAAGCGCAACCCGAACGACATCGAACTGATGATGTTCGCCCAGGCCAACTCCGAGCACTGCCGCCACAAGATCTTCAACGCCAGTTGGGACATCGACGGCCAGGCTCAGGAAAAGAGCCTGTTCGGCATGATCAAGAACACCTACCAGATGCACAACGAAGGCGTGCTGTCTGCATACAAGGACAACGCCTCGGTGATCGTCGGCAACGTTGCCGGCCGTTTCTTCCCGAACCCTGAAACCCGCCAGTACGGCGCGGTGCAGGAGCCGGTGCACATCCTGATGAAGGTCGAGACGCACAACCACCCGACCGCCATCGCCCCGTTCTCCGGCGCCTCCACCGGCTCCGGCGGCGAAATCCGCGACGAAGGCGCGACCGGCCGTGGCGCCAAGCCCAAGGCTGGCCTGACCGGCTTCACCGTGTCCAACCTGCGTATCCCGGGCTTCGAGCAGCCGTGGGAGCAGGCCTACGGCAAGCCTGAGCGCATCGTCGACGCCCTCGACATCATGATCGAAGGCCCACTGGGTGGCGCTGCGTTCAACAACGAATTCGGTCGCCCGGCCCTGACCGGCTACTTCCGTACCTTCGAGCAGGCCATCAACACCCCGCACGGTGAAGAAGTGCGCGGCTACCACAAGCCGATCATGCTGGCCGGTGGCATGGGCAACATCCGTGAAGACCACGTGCAGAAGGGCGAGATCACTGTCGGCGCCAAGCTGATCGTGCTCGGCGGCCCGGCCATGCTGATCGGTCTGGGCGGCGGCGCCGCTTCGTCGGTGGCGACCGGTGCCAGCTCGGCTGACCTCGACTTCGCTTCGGTACAGCGCGAAAACCCGGAAATGGAGCGCCGTTGCCAGGAGGTCATCGACCGCTGCTGGCAGCTGGGCGACAACAACCCGATCGCCTTCATCCACGACGTTGGCGCCGGTGGTATCTCCAACGCCTTCCCAGAACTGGTCAACGACGGTGGCCGTGGTGGCCGCTTCGAACTGCGCAACGTGCCCAACGACGAGCCGGGCATGGCCCCGCACGAAATCTGGAGCAACGAATCGCAGGAGCGTTACGTGCTGGCCGTCAGCGCCGTCGACTTCGAGCGCTTCAAGGCAATCTGCGAGCGTGAGCGTTGCCCGTTTGCCGTAGTGGGTGAAGCGACTGAAGAGAAGCACCTGACCGTAAGCGACAGCCATTTCGGCAACACGCCGGTAGACATGCCGCTCGACGTACTGCTGGGCAAGCCGCCACGCATGCACCGTTCGGTTACCCGCGAAGCCGAGCTGGGCGATGACTTCGACCCGAGCAAGCTGGACCTGGACAACGCCGTTCAGCGCGTCCTCAGCCACCCGGCCGTGGCCAGCAAGAGCTTCCTGATCACCATCGGCGACCGTACCATCACCGGCCTGGTAGCTCGTGACCAGATGGTCGGCCCGTGGCAGGTACCGGTGGCCGACTGCGCCGTCACCGCCACCAGCTTCGACGTCTACACCGGTGAAGCCATGGCCATGGGCGAGCGTACCCCGCTGGCTCTGCTGGATGCCCCGGCGTCCGGCCGCATGGCAATTGGCGAGACACTGACCAACCTGGCTGCCTCGCGCATCGAGAAGCTGTCCGACATCAAACTGTCGGCCAACTGGATGTCTGCCGCCGGCCACCCAGGTGAAGACGCCCGCCTGTACGACACCGTCAAGGCTGTCGGCATGGAGCTGTGCCCGGAGCTGGGCATTACCATTCCGGTCGGCAAAGACTCGATGTCGATGAAGACCAAGTGGAGCGACGAGGGCGTAGAGAAGAGCGTTACCTCGCCAATGTCGCTGATCATCACCGGCTTCGCCCCGGTCACCGACATCCGCAAGACCCTGACCCCGCAACTGCGCATGGACAAGGGCGAGACCGACCTGATCCTGATCGACCTGGGCCGCGGCAAGAACCGCATGGGCGCTTCGATCCTGGCACAGACCTACGGCAAGATCGCTGCCCAGGCACCGGACGTCGACGATGCCGAAGACCTGAAAGCGTTCTTCGCCGTGATCCAGGGCCTGAACGAAGATGGTCACCTGCTGGCCTACCATGACCGTTCCGACGGCGGCCTGGTCACCACCGTGCTGGAAATGGCCTTCGCCGGCCACTGCGGCCTCGACCTGCACCTCGACCCGCTGACCGACAGCAAAGGCGACGTGCCGGCCATCCTCTTCAACGAAGAACTGGGCGCGGTCATCCAGGTTCGCCAGGATGCCACCCCGGACGTACTGGCACAGTTCAGCGCCGCTGGCCTGGGTGAAGGCTGCGTCGCGGTGATCGGCAAGCCGGTCAACAACGGTGAAGTGTCCATCAGCCTGAACGGCGAAGTGCTGTTCGACGACGACCGCCGCATGCTGCAGCGCCAGTGGGCCGAGACCAGCTACCAGATCCAGCGCCTGCGTGACAACGCCGACTGCGCCGACCAGGAATTCGACCTGCTGCTCGAGGAAGACAACCCGGGCCTGTCGGTCAAGCTGGGCTTTGATGTCAACGACGACATCGCCGCGCCGTACATCAAGAAGGGCGTGCGCCCGCAAGTGGCCATCCTGCGCGAGCAGGGCGTCAACGGCCAGGTCGAGATGGCAGCCGCCTTCGACCGCGCCGGCTTCGCCGCCATCGACGTGCACATGAGCGACATCCTCGCCGGCCGTATCGACTTCGAAGCCTTCAAGGGCCTGGTCGCCTGCGGTGGCTTCTCCTACGGTGACGTGCTGGGTGCCGGTGAAGGCTGGGCCAAGTCGGCGCTGTTCAACAGCCGCGCCCGTGACGCCTTCCAGGCCTTCTTCGAGCGCACCGACAGCTTCGCCCTGGGCGTGTGCAACGGTTGCCAGATGATGTCCAACCTGCACGAACTGATCCCGGGCACCGAGCACTGGCCGCACTTCGTGCGCAACCGCTCGGAGCAGTTCGAGGCGCGTGTGGCCATGGTCGAGGTGCAGAAGTCCAACTCGATCTTCCTGCAGGGCATGGCCGGTTCGCGCATGCCGATCGCCATCGCTCACGGTGAAGGCCATGCCGAATTCGCCAGCGAAGAGGCACTGCTGGCTGCGGACATGTCCGGCTGCGTGGCCCTGCGCTACGTCGACAACCACGGCAAGGTCACCGAAGCCTATCCGGCCAACCCGAACGGCTCGCCGCGTGGTATCACCGGCCTCACCAGCCGCGACGGCCGCGTGACCATCATGATGCCGCACCCGGAGCGTGTGTTCCGTGCCGTGCAGAACTCCTGGCGCCCGGATGAGTGGCAGGAAGATGCCGCGCTGATGCGTATGTTCCGTAACGCACGGGTGTGGGTGAACTAAGGCGTGTACAAGCTCGCCTTCTTCGTCCCCGCCAGCCACGTCGAAGTGGTCAAGGCCGCTGTGTTCGCCGCGGGTGGCGGGCGCATCGGCGACTATGACCACTGCGCCTGGCAGACGCTGGGCCAGGGCCAGTTCCGCCCGCTGGACGGCAGCCAGCCGTTCCTCGGGCAAACCGGCCAGGTCGAGGTGGTGGAAGAGTGGAAGGTGGAGCTGGTGGTGGCTGACGAGCTGATTGCCCAGGTCGTCGCTGCACTCAAGCAGAGCCACCCGTACGAGACGCCAGCCTACGAAGTCTGGCGGCTTGCCGAGTTCTAGACCGCATCAAGGCTATTCGCGGGCAAGCCCGCTCCTACAGGAATATCGCAGTCATCAGAACCTGTGATATCGCTAGGGGAGCTGGCTTGCCGGCGATAGGGCCCTACAATCCAGCCACAATCTCCTTGCCCTGCCCAGGCCGCTTCAACCACCCACAAGCCAGCAACCCCACCTCGAACAGCACCCACATCGGCACTGCCAGCATCGTCTGTGAAAACACATCCGGCGGCGTCAGGATCATCCCCACCACAAAGCAGCCGACGATCACGTAGGGCCTGCTGCGCCGCAATGTAGCCACATCGGCCAACCCCACCCAGACCACGATAAACGTCGCCACCGGGATCTCGAACGCCAGCCCGAACGCCAGAAACAGCGCCAGGATAAAGTCCAGGTACTGGCTGATATCGGTCATCATCGCCACGCCCTCTGGTGTAACGCTGGCAAAGAAGCCGAACATCATCGGGAACACCAGGAAGAAGGCGAAGGCCATGCCGGCGTAGAACAGCACGATGCTCGATACCAGCAACGGCAGGGCAATGCGCCGTTCACGGCGGTACAGCCCCGGCGCCAGAAAGCCCCAGGCCTGGTGCAGCAGCAGCGGCATGGCGATAAACACTGCGCACATCGCAGTCAGCTTGAACGGCGTCAGGAACGGCGAAGTGACGCTGGTGGCGATCATGCTCGCGCCTTCCGGCAAGAAACGCCGCAGCGGTTCGGAAATCAGCGTGTACAGCGTCTGGGCGAAGGGGAACAGCCCGGCGAACACCAGCGCCACCAGCGCCAGGCAACGCACCAGGCGTTTGCGCAGGTCGCGCAGGTGTTCGGTCAGCGGCATGCTCGCCGCCGGGTCCATGGCAATGCTCATGAAAGGTTTTCCTTGGGGGGAGCGACCGTGGCCGCATCATTGGCCGGCTCCGTTTTCAGGCTGATGCCTTGGCGGATCTCCTGTTCCAGGCGCTGCAAAGGCGCATTGTCGAGATTGGGTAGCTCGACAGCGGGCAGTTCGATCTCCCGCTCCACCTGCGTGCGCAGGGCGTGCATGGCCCTGCGCGCCTGGCCCAGGCCGCGCCCGAGGGTGCGTGCCGCCACCGGCAGGCGCTCCGGGCCTAGAACCAACAGCGCGACGATGCCGACCAGCAGCAACTCGCTGAAGCCTACCTCGAACATCAGGGCTGACGGTCCGCTTGCGGTTGCTGCGTACCCTGACCGGTCAACGGGCACTGTTGCTGCACCTGCGTATGCGCTGGGGGAGTGGCGTCAGTGTCACCGCCCATGGACTTGCGAAAACCCTGGATCGCCTCGCCCACATCGCTGCCCAGGCCCTTGAGGCGCTTGGTACCAAACAGCAGGAATACGATCAGCAGTACGATCACCAGTTGCCAGATTCCAATGCCACCCATTGCGACCACTCCTGTAAGGTCATGAAAAGGAAAGGCAATCCTGCCTCGCGTAGATGACGTGCACATGACGAACGGTCACTGCCATCTACCTGCAACACCGGACGTGTTGACTGGCGTTTTGTTCAGCGAGGGAGGCACGCACGGATGGGTGGCAGGCAACAGCAGGGCGCGGCCCTGCTGATGGTGATGGTGGTGCTGGCGATGCTGGCGGCGGGCATGGCCTGGCTGGTGGAAGACGGCCGGCGCCAGGTCGATGAGGTGCGCCTGTTGCACCAGCGGGTTCAGGCGCGAGCGATGGAGCAGGCTGGCCTGGCCTACGCCGAACAGGCCCTGCGTGACCCGGCCTGGCGGCTGAGCCCGCTGTTCTGGCAGGCCCTGCGCGGGCAGCCGCTGAGCTACGATTTTGGCGCTGGTCAGGCGCAGTTGCGGGTGCGCGACCAGCACACCTGTTTCAACGTGAATGCGCTGCTCGGCGCTGACGGCGAGCGTGCTGAGCGCCAGTTGCGTTACCTGCTGGGCGGCGACATGGCTGCCGAGCGCCTGGTCGATGCCCTGGCCGACTGGCTGGATGCCGACAGCGATGCCCGCCTGCAGGGCGCCGAGAGCGCCCAGTACCTGCGCCAGCAACCACCGCGCCTGGCGGCCAACCAGCCAATGCTCGATACCAGCGAGCTGAACCTGCTACTGGAGCCGGACCCCAGCCGCCAAAGCCGTTACCCGATGCTGTGCGCCTTGCCGCAGACCACCGGCTGGCGGCTGAATGCCAATGCCTTGGGGCTGGAGCATCTGCCGTTGCTGGAAGCGCTGTATGAAGGGCGTTATCCGCGCTCGTTGCTCAGCCGCATCATCAGCGGCCGGCCGGCGTCGGGGTATGTGGATGCAACTGCGCTACGCCAGGCCTTGGGGGCGGTGGATGACGAAACCTTCGAGCGTTTGAGCGAAGGGCTGCTGCTGAACAGCGGGTATTTCCTGTTGCAGATGTCGTTCGCGGAGGAGGGGCGGGTGATACGTAGCGAGTTCCAGGTGGAGGCGCTGGGGGTGGTGCAATGGCATGCCCGAGTGCCGGCGCAGCAGGTGCGGGTGCGCAGCCGGGAGCCGATGGTGTGGTAGGGCTTGAGATTACCGGGGCTGCTTTGCAGCCCAATCGCCGGCAAGCCAGCCACATACGGGAATTGCACGGTATTCAGGACCTGTGATCGTGAGCTGAAACCAGCCGCGTGTACTGATAATCTTGCTAGTTGTGCCTTGCCTCGGAAAGACCAAAACTTTCAGCTCGCCGTCTTGCGAGGCCAAACCTTGTGTCATTAGCTCTGCGTGCCTATTGCCCTTACGGGCACCACCAAAACCAAGCTAGCTCGGAATTCATGCTTGGCTACAATGGTGAGCGAGAAGACTGCCGTTCCGGCACCTACCTGCTAGGCAATGGTTATCGGGCTTACAGCCCAGCCCTGAGGCGATTTCTTTCACCTGATGGCTGGAGTCCTTTTGGTGCAGGCGGACGAAATGGTTATAGCTACTGCTCAGGAAATCCAGTCATGGGGTCGGATCCAAGTGGTCACGTGGATCTAAGCGGTCTGCGTAAAGTACCGCAAAAGCTAATGAAGCAACCGCGAAGGGCAGGGGACCAAGACGCTCAGCGGCAGACTGCAGAACAGCGTGTGGAGGCACTACGTGCCAGACTACAGCGGCAACAAATGCCCACACAAGCTGCTACGCAAACACTGAGAAACCCTATGGCTCAGCCGGGTACAGAGTATCTGGCTAACCGTCGTGCACCAGCAGTTAGTACAGATCAACAGCTGCCATCGGGCAACGGGGGTCGAACTCCGCCCCGCCATGAAGCTGCGGGACCACAGCTACTTTACCTCGATCAGGCAGAGTCTCTGTATCAGCAACTTATTGACATGAATAGGCACGAACAAACCTTTAGTCAGAATCTTTCATATTTGGCAGAAGGCACCGAACTACGTTTAGATTATGAGCGAGCCATGTCCAATATCAGAGAGCACGCAGACCAAATCCGTAGTCGACTTGGTGTTGACGCACTCAGCTGGTTCCACTTCTGAGGAAATGGTTTGCCGGTGATTGGGCAGTTCCCCGGGTACTGCGCAGCAAGTGCGGGTGCGTGGCTCAAATCCAATAGCCTGGTAAGGTGGCCGGGGCTGCTTTGCAGCCCATCGCGACACAAGGCCGCTCCTACAGGGGAATGCGATCCCTTGTAGGAGCGGCCTTGTGTCGCGATAGGGCCGCAAAAGCGGCCCCCGTGCGCAGATCGATCAGGCGGTGCCGATCTCCCCGCCATCGATACGCTGGATCACCACGGTCGCAGCCCGCGGCCTTACCGTGGCACCTGCCGGGGTGGCATCGGTGGCCTTGTCGGTATACGGCCAGTTATCCGGGTGCTGGATGTTGACGAACAGCGTCTTGTTGTCCGGGGTAAAGGTGATGCCGGTCACCTCGCAGCCATTCGGCCCGACGAAGAAGCGGCGCAGGTCCACCTGGTTCTGCGCGTTCACCGGCACCTGCTTGCCGCTGGCATCCACCAGGTTGGTGGGGATCACTGCCAGCAGCTGGTCGTTGGTGTAGTCGGTCACGGTGCTCTCGCCGTTGTCGGTCTCGAACCACAACACGCCACGGCTATCGAAGCTCATGCCATCCGGGCTGGCGAACTGGTTCAGTTCGGTCAGGCCGGAGCGGTTGATGTCGGCAGTGCCGGCAGCGTT
Source organism: Pseudomonas sp. PVC-5-1 (assembly GCF_057444345.1). Lineage (NCBI taxonomy): Bacteria > Pseudomonadati > Pseudomonadota > Gammaproteobacteria > Pseudomonadales > Pseudomonadaceae > Pseudomonas > Pseudomonas sp. PVC-5-1. The sequence continues at coordinate 1,128,176 of NZ_CM172024.1, forward strand.
GGCGCCGAACACGAAGATGTCCCAGGTGAAGCTCAGCTGGTCATCGCTGTCGTGCCAACGGATGATGTGGCCGTGACGGTTCGGGCCGCGTGGGTTGGCTGCATCGACCTTTTCCGGCGTGCGCGCGCTGTTGTTGGTCAGGGTCAGGTACACGTCGCCATTGAGCGGGTTGACCGTGGTCCATTCCGGGCGGTCCATCGGCGTTGCGCCCACGGCATCGCCAGCACCACGGGTGTTGAGGATGATGCCCGGCAGGTCGCCATACAGTGCGCCCAGGGTACTGCCGCCAGTGGTGGCGGTGCCTACGTCTAGCAGCAGCCATACACCGGTGCCGTCGGCATTGAAGCGGGCGACGTACAACTTGCCTTGGTCGAGGTACTTGGCACCGGTGGCCAGGCGGTCGGCCGGGTTGGCATCGGCGGCGTCCCACACCGCGGTGGACACCCACTTGTACAGGTACTCGTTGTTCGAGTCGTCACCCATGTACCACACCAGCGGTTTGCCGGCGACCGCCAGGCCCGGGCAGCAACCTTCGTGGCGGAAGCGGCCCAGCGCGGTGCGCTTGGTGGCCAGTGTGGCGCTGTTGTACGGATCGATCTCGACGATGTAGCCGTAGGTGCTGGCTTCGTTGCGGTAGTCGTCGGTAGCGCTGGCGCCTTTTACGGTGACGTCGAAACGGGCGAACTCATCTGCCACTTCGCTGCTGTCACCGGCTGCGGTTTCCCACTTGTACTGGCCGCTGGAGGTACCCACGCCAATGCGGCGCTGGTCTTCAGGGCGGGTACCTTTGTTGACGAAGATGCCTGGCCAGTTTTCTTCACAGGTCAGGTAGGTACCCCAGGGGGTGTAGCCGTTGCCGCAGTTGTTGTTGGTGCCGCGGCAGTGGGTGCCGTCCGGCGAATACTTGGTCTTCACGTGATCGGTGCCGCGCAGGGGGCCGGTTATTTCCATGCGCGAGGCGGTAGTGAAGCGGCGGTTGAGCGGGTCGTTGTCGACCACCTGCCAGCGGCCGCCGATTTTCTGCAGGCGCACCACGCCGGCACCATGGGCGTTGATTTCCTTGCGCACTTCCTCGACCGGGCGCTTGCCGTTCACATCGGTGGTCGGGCCGGCCGGGTGCAGGGCGGCGGTGTCGATGTACTCGAAGTTGATCGCCAGCAGGCCGTCTTCGGAGCTGCCGTTGATGGGGAAGAAGTGCATGCCGTCATGGTGCATGCCCATGGCGTTGGCCTGGTCGGTCGAGGTGTTGCTGCCGTCGGATTTCCACGGGTTGCCATTGCTGTTGATCGGCGTGCCCCAGGGTGCCAGCACGTAGGCGCTGTAGCCGGCGGCTACCACACAGGCGTCGGTGCGCGAGCCCGGAATGGACTGGAAGCCCAGGGCCAGTTTCGGCACTTCCGGCTCAGTCACGGGGGGCTCGGTCACTGGCGGTTCGGTGACCGGGTCATCGTGGTCGGAACCCCCACCGTCGAAGCAGCCTGTCAGGCCGGTACCGGCAATCATGGCGATGGCGGCGCCCAGGCTGCCACGCATCACGCTGCGGCGGCTCAGGTAGGCGTCCATGACGCTGGCCATCGGCAGGTTGCCGCTTTGGTTCCGGTCCAGGTTGTCGCCGGTATCTCGACTCATCAGGGTGTCCTTATGTTGGCTGAGTTGGAGGAACCGCGACTTTAGTGCGCAAATATGATGATTCATTGGCAGAAATGTTAAAGGGGTTTTAAAACAACTCGCTCTTAGAAGCGTGCTCTACAGATCAATTTGGAATGGCTGTCGGATTTCTGCCATCAAACTGTAATGCCAACGCCGCAACATCCGGTGCCCTGAATGAACATGGATAAGGATGGCGGGTTCGATGGCAAGCAGTGTGCACAGGCGCGAAGTAATCGGCTGGATGGGTATCGGTGCCTTGGCACCGTTGCTCGGCGCCTGCTCCGCCTTCCCTGGGCAGCAGGGCGGCAACGCCAGCCTCGACCTGCTGTACGTGGCCGATACCCTCGATGCCCGCCAACCGGGCCAGGCCGTGGTGCCGGCCACCCGCCTGGGGCCGGTCAGCCACCTGGGCCGCGCACCATGGATGACCGGCAGCAGTGCCAGTATCGCCTACCCGCAACTGGCGCCATTGCTCGATGCCAGCCAGGCTGCATCTGCCCAGTTGGGCGGCTATGCGGTGCTGGCGGCGTTGCTCGAGCAACTGCGCGGCGAGGCTGGGGCGGGCAACAGCCTGACCCTGGAGAACGGCCAGGGATGGAATGGCAGTGGCCTGGCCTACCTGACCCAGGGCGAAAGCGGCCTGCAGGGCAGCCAGCTGCTGGGCAGCGAAGCGCGGGTCAGCAGCGACGAGCGCGTGCTGTGGCCACAGCGCAGCCCGGCGCTGTATCGCCAGGCTGGCACCGTTACCCTGGGCGCCGGGCTGGCAGACACGCAACGCCGGGCTTTGGGCCTGGAAGCCTTGCACGTCTTCGAACGTGGCGGTGCACGTATTGCTGTGGTCGGCGTGACCGACCCCTACGCCCAGGACCAGAAAGCCTCCCTTAAACAGTGGTACCAATCATTGCAGCCGGTGTTCGAACAGGCGCGGCGCGATGCTGACTTGGTGGTAGCCATGGCCGATGTCGGTACCGGGCCGGGCCTGTGGCTGGCCGAGCGGGTGCCGCAGATCGACGTGCTGCTGTGCGCCCGCGGCCAGGACCTGTGGCCGGCGCCTGTCCAGGTGAGCCAGGCCAGCGGCCGCCGCGTGCCGGTGCTGTTCGCTGGGTGCCGGGGCAGTGGTGCCTTCCGCCTGCGCTGCCAGCGCGTGGCGGGGTTGTGGCAGTTCGATGGGCGTTTCTTCCCAGCCTTTGAGCACCAGCTGGCACCCGCCGCGCAGCAGCGTATCGGGGCATTGCAGGCAGAACTGCGCCAGCAGCGCGCCGGCCACGCGGCCTGGCTCGACCAACCGCTGGCCCGCGCGCCCCAGGCGCTGTGGCGCCGCGACACCCGAGGCGGCAGCTGGGACCGCCTGCTGCATCAGGCCCTGGCCGATGGCAGCAGCATGCCGGTGCTGCTGCCGGGCCTGCGCTATGACTACCCGCTGCCCGCCGGGGCGGCCATTACTCGCGAACACCTGATCAGCCTAACCGGTGGCTACCCGGCACCGGTGGTCGAAGCGCCGGCCCGGCAGGTCGAACAAGTGCTGGAAAACGCCGCGGAGCAACTGTTCGGCGACCCGCTGCTGCTGGACAACAGCCAGGACCTGCCGCGCTGGCAGGGCCAGGCCTGGCGTGTCAGCTACAGCCAGCAAGGCAAGCGCATCAGTGGCCTGGAGCCGGTGCAGGGCCTGTGCCGCACCTTTGGCCTGCAATTCGAAACCCAGGCTGGCGAGCCGCTGTGGCAACGGGTCGAAGCCTGGCTCGCCCGCCAGGCAAGCGACTGGCAACTGGCGCCGCTGCAACTGCCCGAAGTGCGCTACGTGCAGGGGCACCCGGGCTGGCACCCAAGGCAACTGGCCTCGTGATGCTCGCCTCGCGCCTGCTGACTGGCGCTGGCCTGACCCTGGTCGGCTGGCTGGCGGCCCAGTGCGTGCTGCAACTGGGCCGCCAGCCGCAACCGGCCACTGCGCCCGCCGCGCCCGACAAGCCGCTGCCTGGCTTGATGGTTGGCCATTGGCAGGTACCCGTCGACGACGGTGCCATCGCCATCACCCGCCTGCCGTTGCAATACCTGGGTGGCCTCAAGGCCCAGCCGCTGGCCTCCAGCGTGGTGGTGCTGCGCTATGGCGAGCAGGTGCGCACCTTGGCCCGCGGCCAGCGCCTGGCGCCAGGGATCGTGCTGCAGGACATCGACAGCGATGGCCTGATTTTCAACAACCAGGGGCGGCGTGAACGCCTGCCCTGGCCGCCACGCCCCGCCGTGACCGGCTTCAAGCGGCAAGGATGAACGATGCCTGTTAGATATTGCGTGGCGGCCGCACTGAGCCTGGCCCTGTCCATGGCTTGTGCTGAAGAGCCGGTGTTCGACGACAACGGTACGCCGATGTACGAGGTGAACTTCGTCGACACCGAACTGGGCGAGTTCATCGACAGCGTGTCGCGCATCACCGGCACCACCTTCATCGTCGACCCCCGGGTCAAGGGCAAGGTCACCGTGCGCACCGTCGACCTGCACGACGCCGATGCCATCTACGACATCTTTCTGGCCCAGCTGCGCGCCCAGGGCTACGCCACTGTCGACCTGCCCAACGGCAGCGTGAAGATCGTTCCCGACCAGGCCGCTCGCCTGGAGCCTGTGCCGGTGGAGGCGGGAGGGCAGCAGGGGGAAGGCAGCGACAGTGTGGCTACGCGGGTATTCAATGTGCGTAACGCCGCCAGCGAGCAGGTGCTGGGCATTCTCAAGCCCCTGATCGACCCACGGGTCGGTGTGATCACACCTTATCCGGCAGCGCACCAGTTGGTAGTTACCGACTGGCGCAGCAACCTGGAACGTATCGCCAGCTTGCTGCGCCAGCTCGACCGCCCCCAGGACGTACCAGGCAGTGGCAGTACCCAGGTCATCTACCTGCGCCATGCCAATGCTGGTGAAGTGGTCAAGGTGTTGCGCGGGCTCAGCCAGGAAGGCATGGCGCCCTCTGAAGGTGCGGGCGAAGCAGAGGGCAAGGAAAGGCCCGTAGTGCCTGTCGCCGGGGGTTCGGGCATCCGCCTGGAGTACGAAGAAGGCACCAACGCCGTGGTCATGGTCGGCCCCGACAGCGAGCTGGCCGCTTACCGCGCCATCGTCGAGCAGCTGGACATCCGCCGTGCCCAGGTAGTAGTCGAAGCGATCATCGCCGAGGTGTCCGACAGCAGCGCCCAGGAACTGGGTGTGCAGTGGCTGTTCGCTGACGAGAAGTTCGGTGCCGGCATCGTCAACTTCGGTAGCAACGGGGTAAACATCGCCAGCATCGCCGGGGCCGCTGCCAGCGGCGACAACGAGGCCCTTGGCGATTTGCTGTCCAGCACCACCGGCGCCATGGCGGGTATCGGCCATTTCGGCGGCGGCTTCAACTTCGCCATGCTGGTTAACGCGCTGAAGGGCAAGAGCGGCTTCAACCTGCTGTCCACGCCCACCCTGCTGACCCTGGACAACGCCGAGGCGTCGATCCTGGTCGGCCAGGAAGTGCCCTTCGTCACCGGATCGGTGACGCAGAACAACGCCAACCCGTACCAGACCATCGAGCGCAAGGAAGTCGGGGTGAAGCTGCGCATCAAGCCGCAGATCAACGTCGACAACAGCGTGCGCCTGGACATCGTCCAGGAAGTGTCGTCGATTGCCGACACCACGGCTGCCAGCGACGTGATCACCAACAAGCGCGAGATCAAGACCAAGGTCATGGTCGAGGACAACGGCCTGGTGATCCTCGGCGGCCTGATCAGCGACGAACTGAGCACCAGCGACCAGCGTGTGCCGCTGCTTGGCGATATCCCTTACCTGGGCCGGCTGTTCCGCTCCGACGCCACGAAGAACACCAAGCAGAACCTGATGGTGTTCATCCGCCCGCGCATCCTGCGTGACGGGCCGAGCCTGGCCGGGCTCAGCGAAGACAAGTACCGCACCTTGCAGCAGACCACGCCGCTGCAGTTGCCCGACCTGGCGGATGCGCAAAACGCTACGCCGCTGTTGCAGGTGTTCCCCTCCAGCCGTGCACGGCTGGAAGGCGGTGACTGGTGATGCTGCCTTATCGCCAGGCACGGCAGAGCGGGGTGGCCATGGCCCCTGCGGAGCAGGGCTGGCAGCTATGGTTGCGGCATGACGCCGACAGCGCCCAATTGCAGGAGCTGCTGCGCGTGCACGGCCAGCCCAGCCTGCTCGAATACCTGGAGCCTGCACTGTTCGACGAACGCCTCGGCCAGCTGTACCAGGCCGGCGATACCGCCACCGAGGCGCTGATCGAAGGCATCGGCGACCAGGTCGACCTGGACAGCCTGATGAGCGAAATGCCGCGCATCGAGGACCTGCTGGAAAGCGACGACGAAGCCCCCGTAATCCGCCTGATCAACGGCCTGTTCGGCCAGGCCCTGCGCCTGCGTGCCTCGGACATTCACATAGAAACCTTCGAGCAGAGCCTGGTGGTGCGCTTGCGCGTCGATGGCCACCTGCGCGAAGTGTTGCGCCCACCGCGTGCGTTGTCGGCCATGCTGGTGTCGCGGATCAAGGTCATGGCCCGTCTGGACATCGCCGAAAAGCGCCAGCCCCAGGATGGCCGTATCACCCTGCGTGCGGCGGGGCGCGAAGTGGATGTGCGGGTCTCGACACTGCCCGGCATCCACGGCGAACGGGTGGTGATGCGCGTGCTCGACAAGCAGGCCAACCTGCTGGCGCTGGGCAACCTGGGCATGCCGGCGGCGGTGTTGCAGGGCCTGCGCAGTTGCCTGGCACGGCCCAACGGCATAGTGCTGTCCACGGGGCCGACCGGTTCGGGCAAGACCACGACCCTGTATGCCAGCCTCAACAGCCTCAACGACGGCAGCCGCAACATCCTCACGGTCGAGGACCCGGTGGAATACGCTATCGCCGGCATCGGCCAGACTGCCATCAACCCGCGTGCCGGGCTGACCTTTGCCAGCGGCCTGCGCGCCATCCTGCGCCAGGACCCGGACGTGATCATGCTCGGCGAAATCCGTGACCAGGAGACCGCGCAGATCGCCGTGCAGGCCAGCCTCACCGGCCACCTGGTGTTGTCCACGCTGCACACCAACAGTGCGGTGGGCGCGGTGACCCGCCTGCGCGACATGGGCATCGAACCGTTCCTGATCGCCTCGTGCCTGCGCGGCGTACTGGCCCAGCGCCTGGTGCGGCGCTTGTGCAGTTGCGCCGTGGCGCACCCGCTGCAGCCGGCGGAACGCGACCTGTGGCCCGAGCTGGCGGCGCTGGGCAGCAGCTACCACGCGGTGGGCTGCGAGCAGTGCCAGGGCAGCGGGTATGTCGGGCGCCTGGGCCTGTATGAATTCATCGAGCTGGATGCCGGGCTGATCGGCCTGTTGTACGACGGCGCCAGTGAACTGGCCATGCAGGACTACCTGGCCGAGCGCCGGCAGAGCCTGGTGGCGATGGCCAGTGACTGCCTGGCCCGTGGCGAGACCAGCCTGGCCGAAGTACTACGCGTGGTGCAGGGCTGAGCCATGCCGACCTATCGCTACCAGGCCGTCGACCTCGCCGGCAAGACCCGCAAGGCCAGCTTGCAGGCCGACAGCGAACGTCATGCCCGCCAGTTGTTGCGTGAGCAGGGCCTGTTCGCCCGCCGCTTGCAGCGTCACGAAGCCGGCACCCGGCAACCCCGGCGCCAGCGCCTGAGCCGCGCCCAGCTATGCGAACTGACTCGTCAGCTGGCCACCCTGACCGGTGCCGGTATCCCTCTGGTCGACGCTCTGGCTACCCTGGAACGGCAACTGCGCCAGCCCGCCTTGCACAGTGTGCTGGTGGCCTTGCGCGGCTCGTTGGCCGAAGGCCTGGGCCTGGCTCGCAGCCTGGCACGTCAGGGGGCACCGTTTACCGGCCTGTACTGCGCGCTGGTCGAGGCCGGCGAGCGGTCCGGTCGCCTGGCCCAGGTGCTGACCCGCCTCGCCGACCACCTGGAGCAGGTTCAACGACAGCAGCACAAGGCACGTACCGCGCTGATCTACCCCACCGTGTTGATGGGGGTTTCGCTTGCCGTGGTGGTAGGCCTGATGACCTTCGTCGTACCCAAGCTCACCGAACAATTCGCCCATGCCGGGCAGAGCCTGCCGCTCATTACCTCGTTGCTGATCGGCCTGAGCCAAGGGCTGGTGCAGGCCGGGCCCTGGCTTTTGGCGCTGGCCCTGTTGCTTGGCGCGCTCGGCGGCTGGTTGCTGCGCAAGCCGCACTGGTGCCTGCGCCGTGACCAGCTGCTGCTACGCCTGCCACATATAGGCAACCTGCTGCAGGTGCTGGAAAGCGCGCGCCTGGCACGCAGCCTGGCAATCCTCAGCGGCAGTGGCGTGGCCCTGCTCGAAGCCCTGCAAGTGGCCACCGAAACCGTCGGCAACCGCCGTATCCGCCTGGCCATGGAGCAGGTGCGCCAGCAAGTTCAGGGCGGCACCAGCCTGCATCGCGCGCTGGATGCCTGCCAGCAGTTCCCGCCGCTGCTGGTGAACATGGTCGGCAGCGGCGAGGCCAGCGGCACCCTGGCCGACATGCTCGAGCGCGTGGCCGATGACCAGGAGCGCGGCTTCGCCCGCCAGGTCGATACCGCCATGGCGCTGTTCGAACCCCTGATGATCCTGGTGATGGGCGCCGTGGTGCTGTTCATCGTGCTGGCGGTGCTGTTGCCGATCATGCAACTCAACCAGGGCCTGCAACTGTGACGACAAGGAGTACTGCCATGCAGCATCGACGTAACCGCCAGCGCGGTTTCACCCTCATGGAAATCATGGTGGTGATTTTCATCATCGGCCTGCTCATCGCCGTGGTCGCGCCCAGCGTGCTGGGCAACCAGGACAAGGCCATGAAGCAGAAGGTGATGGCCGACCTGGCCACCCTGGAGCAAGCGCTGGACATGTACCGCCTGGACAACCTGCGCTTCCCCAGTAGCGAGCAGGGCCTGGCCGCGCTGGTGAAAAAGCCGGCCCAGGAGCCGCTGCCACGGGCCTGGCGCAGCGACGGCTACGTGCGCCGCCTGCCGGAAGACCCGTGGGGCACCCCTTACCAGTACCGCATGCCCGGCGAACATGGCCGGGTCGACGTGTACTCGCTGGGTGCCGACGGGCTGCCGGGCGGCGAAGGCCAGGATGCCGACCTGGGTAACTGGGAGCTGTAACGGGTGCGCCGTCAGCGGGGTTTCAGCCTGATCGAATTGCTGGTGGTGCTGGCCATCGCCGGGCTGATGACCGGATTGGCGGTGGCCGGGTTCGGCAACAGCCAGGCCAGTGTCGACCAGGCGCTGCAACGGCTGGCGAGCGAGGCCCGGTCGCAGGCCGCGCTGGCCCGGCATGCCGGGCAGTTGCGCGGGCTGCGCTGGAATGGCCAGCGTCCGGAGTTCGTCCGGCTCGAGGGTAATGGCTGGGTGGCCGAGGCAGTCGCCCTTGGTGACTGGCCCAAGGGGCTGCGCCCGGACTGGCCGGCCAGCCCGCAGCCGCGCCTGTTGTTCACTCCGCATGGCTGGGCGCAACCAGGCAAGGTGTGCTGGCGTTGGGCCGATGGCAGCCAGCAATGGGCCTGGAGCCGCGATGGCCGCTTGCAGGTGGTGGTTGCCCCATGAAGCGGCATCAGCGTGGCTTCACCCTGCTGGAGGTGACCGTGGCCCTGGCGATTGCCGCGGTGCTGGCGGTGATCACCAGCCAGGTTTTGCGCCAGCGCCTGGCGGTGCAGGACAACCTGCAGCAACACCGCCTTGGCCTGCTATGCGTGCGAGAACTGCAAACCCGCTTTGCCGTTGAGCAGTACTGGCCGGCGGAAAACCAGGTTGGCGGTGAACTGAGCCAAGGCGGCCAGCGCTGCCACTGGCAACTGCAACTGCGCCGCACCGGCGTACGCGGCCTGCGCCGTGGCGAGCTGCTGTTGTTCGCCGACCGCGACCAGCGCCTGCCGCTAGGCCAGTACACCGTGTTTCTGGAGCAGCCGTGAGTTCCAGAAACCGTGAAGCCTGCGCGGTCCCTGTTAGGAGCGGGTTTACCCGCGAAGCAGGCACCGCGGTGGATGGCACCGGCTTCGCCGGTGTTCGCGGGCGCGCCCGCTCCCACAGAGGCCCGGTTCCACCCCGCGCAGATGCCTGCCCCTGGAGCGGCCATGAGTTACAGAGACCGTGAAGCCTGCGCGGTCCCTGTAGGAGCGGGTTTACCCGCGAAGCAGGCACCGCGGTGCATGGCACCGGCTGCGCCGGTGTTCGCGGGCGCGCCCGCTCCCACAGAGGCCCGGTTCCACCCCGCGCAGATGCCTGCCCCTGGAGCGGCCATGAGTTCCAGAAACCGTGAAGCCTGCGCGGTCCCTGTAGGAGCGGGTTTACCCGCGAAGCAGGCACCGCGGTGCATGGCACCGGCTGCGCCGGTGTTCGCGGGCGCGCCCGCTCCCACAGAGGCCCGGTTCCACCCCGCGCAGATGCCTGCCCCTGGAGCGGCCATGAGTTACAGAGACCGTGAAGCCTGCGCGGTCCCTGTAGGAGCGGGTTTACCCGCGAAGCAGGCACCGCGGTGCATGGCACCGGCTTCGCCGGTGTTCGCGGGCGCGCCCGCTCCCACAGAGGCCCGGTTCCACCCCGCGCAGATGCCTGCCCCTGGAGCGGCCATGAGTTACAGAAACCGTGAAGCCTGCGCGGTCCCTGTAGGAGCGGGTTTACCCGCGAAGCAGGCACCGCGGTGGATGGCACCGGCTTCGCCGGTGTTCGCGGGCGCGCCCGCTCCCACAGAGGCCCGGTTCCACCCCGCGCAGATGCCTGCCCCTGGAGCGGCCATGAGTTACAGAGACCGTGAAGCCTGCGCGGTCCCTGTAGGAGCAGGTTTACCCGCGAAGCAGGCACCGCGGTGCATGGCACCGGCTGCGCCGGTGTTCGCGGGCGCGCCCGCTCCCACAGAGGCCCGGTTCCACCCCGCGCAGATGCCTGCCCCTGGAGCAGCCATGAGTTACAGAGACCGTGAAGCCTGCGCGGTCCCTGTGGGAGCGGGCATGCCCGCGAAGCAGGCGACTCGGTGGATGGCACCGGCTTCGCCGGTGTTCGCGGGCGCGCCCGCTCCCACAGAGGCCCGGTTCCACCCCGCGCAGATGCCTGCCCCTGGAGCGGCCATGAGTTACAGAAACCGTGAAGCCTGCGCGGTCCCTGTAGGAGCGGGTTTACCCGCGAAGCAGGCACCGCGGTGGATGGCACCGGCTTCGCCGGTGTTCGCGGGCGCGCCCGCTCCCACAGAGGCCCGGTTCCACCCCGCGCAGATGCCTGCCCCTGGAGCGGCCATGAGTTACAGAGACCGTGAAGCCTGCGCGGTCCCTGTAGGAGCAGGTTTACCCGCGAAGCAGGCACCGCGGTGCATGGCACCGGCTGCGCCGGTGTTCGCGGGCGCGCCCGCTCCCACAGAGGCCCGGTTCCACCCCGCGCAGATGCCTGCCCCTGGAGCAGCCATGAGTTACAGAGACCGTGAAGCCTGCGCGGTCCCTGTGGGAGCGGGCATGCCCGCGAAGCAGGCGACTCGGTGGATGGCACCGGCTTCGCCGGTGTTCGCGGGCGCGCCCGCTCCCACAGAGAGGGCGCATACCCGTCAGCCCCGGACCCAGCCCCGCAAGCACCGCCAGGCCGGCCTTACCCTGATCGAGCTGATGGTCGCCCTGGCACTTACCGCCGTACTCGGCATCATGCTCGCCGCCCTGGTCAACGGCTGGCTCAAGGTTCGCGAACGCCTGCAGGTCACCAATCAGGAAACCTCGGTGCTGGATTTCTGCCTGGCCCTGGAGCGTCGCTTCGACAGCCCGGTAATGCGCCGTGTCTACGACCAGCGCCTGCCCTTGGCCAGCCGCTGGCTGGACTGGCAACCGGCAAGCAACCAGTTGCTCTGGGTCGCCATTACCGGCATGCCGGAAGCCGAAGGCGGCTCGCGCCTGCAGCGCCAGCGCCTGCGCTTCGAGGCGCGTGAGCAGCGCCTGCTGCTGGAAAGCTCGGCCGATCTCTATGCCGCCGCCGCCCCACGCTGGGTCCAGCGCGAGCGGCTCGACCGGGTCAGCGCCATGAATGTTCTTTATTACCAGGGCGGCCGCTGGCTGGCCTGGCCTTCCGACCAACCTGCGCACCCCGGCCGTGGCGTGCGTCTGGAACTGCAGCGTGACGGAGCACCCTATGTCTGCACTTTCGCCCTCCCGTGGGGGCGCTCATGAAGTTTGAATGGCGGCGGCGCAGCCCGGCCCAGTCGTGGCTGTTGCTGCGACCGGGCGTTGTCTGGCACTGGGCGCTGGCCGAGGGCGGCCTTGTGCAACGCCATGGGCAGGGCGAGCCCCCGGCGAACCTGCAGGCCCGTGTGGCGTTGATCCTGCCTGCCGAGGCCTGCAGCTATTTCCGCGTGCCGGCACCGCCCGGGCTCAAGCGTGAAGAATGGCCGCTGTTGCTCGAAGACCGTTTGCTGCAGGCCGTCGACGAAGTGACATGTGCCTGCCTGGCTCGCGAGCCAGGCCACCTTCGGTTACTGGTAGTGGCCCGTCAGCAACTGGACGACTGGCGCGGGCAGTGCGCCGAATGGGGCTTGCAGGTGGCACGTTGCTGGGTAGAACTACAGCTGCTGCCGCCGCCCGAGGCGGGACGTGCCTGGCAATGGCAGCGCACACCCGGCATGTATTTGTACAAAGGGCTGGCCGAAGACAGGCAGGAGCACTGGCTGGCCTGGCCGGATGCACTGGGCGAGGTGCCACGGCAACCGTGGGCGGAGCTGCAAAAGGTTTCGCTGAGCGGCGACTGGCCCAGTACGTTGGCACCGCTCGATTCATTGCCCGGCCTGTTCGAGCGTACCCGCAAGGTGCGTTCGCTGCCGGTGGTTTCCCGGCCACAGCAACGGCTGCTCGCGGCCTGCCTGGTATTGGCTGCCGTCTGGGGCGGGCTGTGGTTGAACAAGAAGTGGGCCCAGGCGCAACTCTGGCGCAGCCAGGTCATCGCCGTGACCGGTGAGCAGGCCAGCCCCCGGCACGCCGCGCAGGCCCTCAAACGCCTGCGCGAAAGTGAATTGCAACAGCAGCTGCGCACGCGCCAGCTCGAAGACCTGCAGGCTGCGTTGCAGGCCTGGCTGCGTGACCACCCCGGCTGGCGCCTGCAAGCGGTGCGCTTCGATGGCCAGCGCTGGCACTTGCGGCTGGAAGGCGAGGGCGGTGCGCCGCCATGGAGCGACATGGCGACAGCCGCCGGGGCCTCTGTCCAGGTGCAGGACGGCCAAGTGGTGTTCGACTTGGGAGCAGCCTCATGAACCGGGACTGGATACAGCGTCATCGTTTGAAGTTCGCCTGGGCACTGATTGCCCTGTTGTTGGCCTTCCTGGCCCTGCGCGCAGGCCTTGCGCAATGGCGCGAGCTCAGCCAGTGGCGCGGGCTGGCCGAACAGGCCGCCAGCCTTCAAGGCGGCCCGGGGTTGAGCCTGGAGCGGCTACGCCAGTCGGCCCAGGCGCGGCAGATCGAACTGGCCGAGGTCGATGCGCAGGGCAAGACCTGGCAACTGCGTGGGCAGGTGGCCGACGAGCGAGTGCTGCAAGGCTGGTTGCAGACCCTGCGTGCAGAAGGCGTACAGCCATTGCAGTGGGGGCTGGAACAGCATGAAAAGAGATTGCGCTTCGACCTAGTGGTGCGGCCATGAGCCGAAGAAGTGTGGCGTGGGTGCTGTTGGTATTCACCGTGACATTGCTGGTGGAACTGCCGGCCAGCTGGGTGGTGCGCGGGATAGGCCTGCCTGCGCGTGAGGTCAGCGGTAGCCTGTGGCAAGGCCAGGCGCAGCAACTGGGGCCGGTCGGGCCATTGCGTTGGGCGGTGCAGCCTTGGCGCTTGCAGGCGGATGCACAGCTGGGCTTTCAGGGCCAGGCCTGGCAGTTGCGCGTCGAAGGCTGGCCATGGCGCTGGCGGTTGGGGGCGACGGCCATGGGTGCCCAGACGACGGTGACGACGGATTTCCGCTTGGCCGGCCAGTGGCAAGGCGCGTTGCGGGTGCAGGGAGCAGGGCGGCAATGCCGTGCCAGCGAAGGCCGCATCGCGGTAACCGACCTTGCCTTGAGCGAGCCCTGGTCACTGGGCCTGGGGCAGGGCTGGCTGGAAATGGACTGCCGCAGCGGCTGGCACCTGCGCGGGCAGTTGGCGCAGCCGGGGCACCATCTGTTGGCCGTGGATGCTGACCTGCCAGCGCGACGGGCGCAAGTGGTGGTGGAGTTGCAGCCAGAAGCGGCGCTGACGCCTTTGCTGCGTGGCGTGCAGTGGCTTGGGCCGCAGGCGCTGGCAGGGCAGCGGGATTTGCGCTGGTAGACAGGTGTTATCGCCGGCAAGCTGGCTCGGCGTGTGTAGGAGCGGCCTTGTGTCGCGAAAGGGCTGCAAAGCAGCCCCAGCAATTTGTGCATATGCGCTGAAACCGGGGGCTGCTTTGCAGCCCTTTCGCGACACAAGGCCGCTCCTACAACCAATCAACTGTCTGGCCCAAATACTAAAAGAGGGCACGAAGCCCGTGCCCTCCGGCGCGGCGCCTGCTTCAGTTTTTCTTGCCCTGCACACTCGAAGCCCACTGCTCACTGCGATTGTGCCCACTGGTCCTCAACAACCCCAGATCCAGTGCATTCTCCCCATCCGCCGCACCCTTGCCCTTGGCCATTTCAGCCACCGCGGTGCCCAGGTCCACTGGCGAGTTGGACGCATCGATCGATACATCCCGGCGATAGTCGTTACCGCTCAGTGTTTCCCGGCTAACCGAGTTGGCGTCGAGTACCACATCGCCTTTGGCCGACTGCAAGCGTGCCCCCACCAGGTGAGCGTTGCCACCAACCTGCAGGTCGATGCCGTCGCTACCTTTGAGAGTGGCCTGCTGGCCTACGCTGTCGCGCTGCGCGTGCGACACGTCGAGGCTGAAAGTGGGCGAGAGCCCCGGGTCTGCCTTGCTCAGGGCGGAGCCAGCTTTTTCATTCACCTTGCTCCCCAGCGGCCCTGCCACCGAAGTGGCCGCGTTGACGTACCCCCGCGGGTTTTTCTCCTGGCTCAGGCGGGCATCACCTTTCACGCTCAGGGTATCGACGCTGTCCTTGCGGCTGGCGATACGCAGGTCGCCATCGATCATTCCCTTGATATGCCCAGCCTCCACGGTGGCGCCTTCGAGGCGGGTATCGCCGCGGCTTTGCAAGTCGATGCGCTCGGCGCGCAGGTCGCTGGCATTCCAGGTGAGGTTGTCGCGCTTGTCGAGCTCCACTTTGACGCGGCCATGCAGGCCGCGAGTATCGAGCGCGCCCTTGGCCATGTCGAAGCCGGCACCGGCGGTGATGTCGAGGTTGTCACGTCGCTCCTGGCTGGATGACGCTTCCACCAGCATGCCCCCATTCGATGCGTCGAGGGTTATTTGTTCGGCCGAAGCCTGCAGGCCCTCAAGGTGCAGGGCGACATTCTCGCGGGCGCTGCTGCCCAGGGTCACTGTGCCGTTGCTTGCGAACAGGGCATTCACCGCCTGGCGTGCCTCTTCATCCTGCTTGCCGTGGCTGAAGTGGCCTCCGATGGCACCGCCCTTGGTGTCGCCAGCCTTGACCGCCAGCTCCACGCCGCCGCCCAACTTGGCGCCGGTAGCGTTCTGGGTATCGCTGGCTGCCTTGACCTGTAGCCGGCCGACGCTTTGCAGTTGTATGTCGCCAGTCTTGGCCTCACGGCTGCCAATGCGGGTGCCTTCGAGCAACAGGTCGCCGCCACTGCTCAGCTGTACCTGGCCCTTGGCGTCGATCTGCGCCACCTGGGCCTTGCTCTGTGTGCTCTGGTTCTGGCCGTGGTCGAGGTAGCCCCGGCCATCGACGCCGGTGCTGCCCGGGCGGTTGCCGACCTTGGCCCAGGCATTGCCGTCGAGCTGGCGTGACTGCTGTTCGACCTGGTCGGTTGCCTGGGGCAATGTCAGCGAACCGGCACTGCTCATGACCACGCTGCCTTCACCGCCATCGATGCGCGTCCCTTCATAATGCCCTGAGCTGCCCAGTTGCACCTGGATGCCCTGTTGCCCATACAGGCTGCCGGGTACGGCGCTGCTGGCGCTGTCCTTTTTGTCCAGCGAGCCGCCTTTGCCGGCAGCGCGTACATTGAGGTCTTCGCCGGTGCTGGTGTCCAGGCGAACATCGCCGCCGTAGGCCAGGCGTTGCACGGTATTTTCCTGGGTGTTCTCGGCCGCCTGCATCTGGTGTTGTCGGGCCCCGATCTGCAGCTTGCCGTCGTTGGCGCGCCAGGCGGTGCCCTGGTCGGTGATGTTGTCGGCCTTGACTTCGACCTTGGCCCCGGACAACTCGCTCACCTGGGCAAAGCCGCGGCGCTGGTTTTCCAGGCGCTTGATGTGCTCCACGGTCATGTCGGCGCCAACGCTGGGTGGCGCCATGGCGTCTTCGGGGGAGGCTTGCTGGAAGCGTGCGGCTTCTTCGCCCTGCACCAGGCGTTCGATGGGGCGGGTAAGGTCGCGATACTCGACACTGGCGCCGAGGCTGCCCGACCAGTCGTCACGGCTTTGTTCACGTTCCTCGATATCCTGCACCGCGCGGTTGTCGATGCGTTTGGCCGTTACCTGCAGGGTGTTGCCAGCCTTGACGCGTGCGGCCTCGGTGACCAGTTCATCGCCTTTGAGCTTCAGGTCGCCGCTGGCCTGCAATGTGCTGCGTTGCGCCTTGCTGTCGCGTTCAGTCTGCACCTGGCGGTTGTGATGGCCTTCGAACAAGCTGCCCAGCCGGTCGATGCCGCCGGTCACCGTCAAGCCGCCGCCACTCTGGGTGGTGCTGGTGGTGGTGTCGTGGTCATTGCGGGTTGCCCCCAGGGTCACCTTTTGGGCCTGCACATCGAGGTCGCCTGCGGCGGCTTTCACCGTGGAACCGTTGACTTGCAGGTGGGCCCTGCTGCCAAGGCTCACCGAGGCGCCCTCGAGCTCACTGGCGACCTGGCTGGTGGTGCGCTGCCTGCTGCTGGTGGTGGCGACGTCATAGGCAATGCCGGCCGAATACTGGCGGGACTCGGGCTTGCCATCCTCGGCCTCCTGGGTCTGCTTGGCGCTGGCAGTGAACCCACGTTGCTGGTTACGGGTTTCGCGCTCGTCAACCGCTTGCGCGCTGGTAATCAGCAGGTCGCCCTTGGCCTCTACCTGCAGGTGCTCGCCCGCTACGACCTTGGCGCCCTGGATGCGCATTTCCTCGGCGCTGGCCAGGCGCAAATTGGTGGCCGAGCTGACGTCGCTGGTAAGCACCTGTTGCGTACGCTCGGTGTTCTCGCGGTCGCTGCCAATCAGGCCGAACAGCTTGCTGTCGCTGGTACGGTCGGTAGAGGTGGTTCGACCATGGTCGGCTTCGATGGCCAGTGCACCTTTTGTGCTGTAGAGCACCGAGTCCTCCTTGCCGAACACGGTACTGCCCTTGATGGCTACCTGGTCAGCTGTCACGGTAAGCTTGCCATCCGCCGTGACACTGCTGCCGGCAACGGCCTGGCCTTCGCTGTCGTTACCCTTGCGGTCGCCAAAGAAGGTGCCGGATACCAGGTCGCCGCGATAGTCGCGCCGGGTACCGCGCTGCTGCAGGGCGGTGGTAGCGATGTTTGCCTCCTTGGCTTCGATCGCCATGTCGCCGCGGCTGTGCAGGCTGCTCCCCTTCACATCGACAGTATTCTTGGCCTTGAGCGTCATGCGCTGGGCCTGGAGCGCACTGCCTTGTGCGGTTTCCTTGTACTGGTCGGTATCACTGTCACCGCGCCACAAGTCCTTGCGGTGGCGAACCTGCTCTTCGGTGTGTTGGCTGTCGATGCCGGCAGCGATGGCCAGGTTGGCGCCGCTGTCGAGGGTCAGCTCATTGCCAGCATCCACCTTGGCAGCCACCAGGCGCATGTCGTCAGCGGATTGCAGCAGCACGCTGTCCTTGCCTTGCAAGCGGCTGCCCTGTTGCTGCTGCTGGGTGGTGGTAGTTTCGCGGTTGTAGGTTTCGCGGGTGACGAACAGGAACTTCTTGTTCCAGCTGTCGCTGTCGCGCTCGATGTTCTCGCGGGTTGTGGCATCCAGCGTGAGCTTCTTGCCCGCCTTGGCCTCGATTCGCCGAGCCTGCCCATCGACGGTTTCGAGTGTCAGGTCATCGGCAGCGGTCAGCCGCAGATCGCCCTGTTCGCTGTGCAGTTCGACGGGGCTGTCGGCCTTGCCGCTGACCTGCAGGGCGCCGGCCGACTGGATGTCGACCCCGTCGATGCCAAGCAGCTGCGATGCCCCCACACGCACACCAGCACCTTCTGCGGTGCTCACCACGCGAATGCGCCCGGCGCGCATGGCACCGAACAGGCTGGCATCGATGCTGGAAGGGGTGCCGGGCAGGTGCTCGACAATTTCGCCGCTGCTGCTGTCGATACGGTTGCGACCCACTGTGATATCGATGGAGTTGCGCGCCATCAGCAGCCCTTTGCTGTCCACGCGCGGGGCAATCAGCTCGAGGGCGCCGTTGGGGTTTCGCTGGCCGCCCTCGAGCACTTGCAGGGTACCGCTGGCGTTGAGCGTGTCGAGGTACTTCAGTTGCTGGCCCTCGAGCTCGGGGGTACCCACCACGAAGCCGGCGCGTGTGGTGTTGATGAAACTGCCGCCGTTGAGGGTAATGCCATTGGGGTTGGCCAGTATGTAGTCGGCCGGGCGGCCGAAGATTTCCTGCGGCCCTTCGATCAGCGAGGCGTTGCGGCTGACCACCTCGTTGAGGATGGTCGAGGCGGCCTGGCCCTGGAATTGCGGGTTGGCCGCCAGGGCACCGGCCAGTTCCGACTGCCCGGCCTGGGTGGCATTGTTCAGCACCAATCCTGAACGGTCGACGTTGTAGTCGAGGAACTGGTTGTGTGACAGCCCGTTGGCGTTTGGCGCGACAATATCGATGACCGGGACGCCGTGGCCGTCGTTGATGACCGGTGTACCGCCGGGGCCGCTGGTTGCTGCCAGGCCGCCCTGGGCCAGTGCGGCGCCGGGCCCGAGCAGGCCGAGGAAGATGGCCCAGCGCAAGATATCCGGGCGGGAATACGGTGACTGCGAGAGTGTTTGCATGTTCTCGTTCTCTTTGTTGTGGGTGATTCAGATGGTCAGGGCCAGTTCCACTACCCAGAAGCCGGGTTCCAGCAGCGGGCGGGGCAGGTCGCTGGCGTACAGTGCCCGTTGGTAGCCCAGGCGCAGGTGGCTGCCGGGCAGGCTCAGTTCGGCACCGGCAGTGGCCCCGGCGAGGCGTTGTGAAGGCTTGCCTTCGGCAGTGCGGGTCCAGCCCAGGTCCAGGCCGATGTAGGGGCGTACCTGCAGGGGAGCCGTCCAGCGCTCCGGCAGCGGCTGACTGACGGTGTTGCGCCAGGCGGCGCTGCTGGCACCTGAGTAGGTACGCAGGCGAAACCCGCGCACGGCCGAATCGTCGCTGACCAGCAACTGCTCGACGGCGGGTAGTGGGTCACTGCTGTATTGCAGACTCAGCTCACTCTGCCAGCGCCATGGGTGGCTGGCCGGGCCCTGGCGCAGGTGCAGCAGGTTGGCGCGGTACTTGCGAAAATCCGGGCGCAGGCGTTCCGCTCCCAGCGGTGAACGGTCGGCGCCGAAGGCGTCGATACCCTGGGCGACACCGAGGTAGCCATTCCACAGGCCGCCCTGGAGCCACAGCAGGTTGATACCCGCTTCCAAGGAGACCAGGGTGGGGCTCTGCTGGACGATCACCGCGCCCGCGCTGCGGTTGACCATCTGCTTGCGGTCCAGCCGGGCGCTGGCGCTGAGCATGCCTTGCTGGTTGCGCCACAGCACCCGCTCGACGCTCAGGCCCTGGTAGCTGCTGCTGCCGTCGGCTACCTGGCGGCTGTGGGGGAGCGGCGCCTCGTAGCGCAGCTCGCTGGCGCTGAGCGCGAAGGTCCAGGCGCCGTAGGGGATGCTGTAGTACAGCGAGATGCCTTGGCTTTGCCCGGGCGCATCGAGCACCGTGCCGTTCAGTGACAGGCGCAGGTCATCATTGAGGCCCAGCGGGCTGTCCAGGCCGAAGCCGAGGTTCAGGCGATGACGCCCGGTCAGGTCGCTGCCGCGGTTGTCGAAGCGGCTGTCCAGGTGCCCGCGCGAGGCCACCTTGCGCGGCTGCACGACAACCCGGGTGCCGCCCTGCATTTCGCCGGGCAGCAACTCTGCGGACAGGTCATACGCGCGCAGCCGGTTGAGCTGGTCGAGGCCTTGCTCCAGGGCTGGCAGGAACAGTGGCTGCCCGAGCAGGCCGGGAAAGGCGCCGGGGAGGGACAGGGGCAACTCGGGGCCGGCCATTTCGATGGACTCGACGAACCCCTCGACGATGACCAGGTTCAGCGGTGCGCCGTCTTGTGGAGGTTGCTGCAGGTAGGGCCGGCTGGTCGGGTATCCGGCTTGCACATAGCGCTGGGTGATGGCTTTCAGCAGCCCGTTGATTTCCGCGATACCCATGCACGGGGTAATGAACCTGCGGAGGGTTGGCGTTAGCGCCGAGTCGGAAAGCTCGCGGTTGCCGGCCACGCGTACGCCGGTGATGGCCCAGCAGCGCTGGTCGTGGGGGAGGGGGGCGGTGGCGTCGTGGCTTTCGGCAGGGGCGGGCTGGCGCTGCCAGCGTTCCAGGCGCTGTTGCTGTTCCAGCTGTCGCAGCCCGCGCTGCTGATCGCGCAGTTGCTGGCTGGCCGGGTCGTCGGCCAACGCCTGTGGTGCGGCCAGCAAACCTGACAGGCAGCAGGTGAGCGCCCAGCAGGTGGCGCGATGAATGTGGAACGGCATTGAAGCACCCCGCAAATGATGTACGGATTTCGTACTCGTCTGCGTGGATGCTAAAAATTAAGGGGTTCGCCTGGATGCAGTACCCGGCCTAAGCGCTTGTAGGGCGCGTTCTTGCCTGATGGTGGGAAGCTTCCTACAGCATCAGTTGAAAGGCCCGCTATCAGGGCCGAATTTCGATCAACGTGCCATCCCGCACCAGGTCCCACACTTCCTGCATGTCGCGGTTACGCATGGCAATACACCCATCTGTCCAGTCCAGGGTATGGAAGTACCACTCCGGATACTCGTCGTTGATCGGCGTGCCATGGATCATGATCATGCTGCCGGCACTCACCCCTTCACGAGTGGCACGGGCCGCGTCGTTGATGTTCGGGTAGTTGATGTGTATGGCCAGGTTGAAACGGTCGCTTTGCTTGCGCCAGTCCAGCCAGTAAAGGCCCTCGGGGGTTTTCTTGTCGCCTTCGCGCTCCTTGGCGCCTTTTGGCTGCTTGCCCAGCGAGATGCGGTAGGTCTTCAGCGGTTCGCCACGGCTGATCAGTTGCAGACGGCGCTCGGACTTGATCACCAGCACCTTGTCGATCAGCGGTTGCATGGCCTGCTGCGAAGGCGACGGGGTTTGCACTGCCGGCTGGGGCTTGCGGATGATGGTCTCGGTGAAGGCCGCCTGGGACACCGAGGTAACGCAAAGGCAGAAAAGGGCAAGCAACCAGCGCATGTAACGGTATCCCTGAAGGCTTCTAGGTGGTGGGCGAGACGTTCATCGGCGGCAGGTATTCATGGCCTATGGGGTAGTGCTGCCTGATGCGATCGCGATAGTAGCATTCTAGTGTGCGAGTGACGGTGCGGAAAGCCAGCTCGCCCCACGGAATCTCATGTTCCTCGAACAGCCGCACCTCCAGGCTTTCGACACCGACAGCGAAATCAAGGTCCGCAAGCTCGGCGCGGAAGAACACGTGCACCTGGTTGATGTGTGGCAGGTCGAACAGCTGGTACAGGCTCATGCTGCCGACCCGGGCGCAGGCCTCCTCGACGGTTTCGCGACGGGCGGCCTGGTCCAGGGTTTCGCCGTTTTCCATGAAACCGGCGGGCAGGGTCCAGAAGCCGCGGCGTGGCTCGATCGCGCGCCGGCACAGCAGCACCTGGCTGCCCCAGGTCGGCAACACGCCGGCGACGATGTTGGGGTTCTGGTAGTGGATGGTCTGGCAAACCTCGCAGACATACCGCAGGCGGCTGTCGCCCTCGGGGATCCGCTGAGTGACCGGCTGGCCGCACGCGCTGCAGAATTTCATGTGTCGTTCCTTTTGCTCCGGGCTATCTTGGCGCGCCGGCCGTGCCGTCGCAAGCGCACGGGGCTTGGGTGCTTCGCGCCTTTGGTGCATCATGCAAGGCAGGCCTTGGATATGAGCGTGCGCAATGCTGGACGAGCTACTTCGCCGAATGAGCAACCACCAACCCGCATCACTGGAAACCGACCGGCGGTTCCCCGAAGCGGCGGTCCTCTTGCCCATTACCCGCAGCGAAGCGCCCGAGCTGGTCCTGACCCTGCGCGCCAAGGGCCTGTCCACCCACGGCGGCGAAGTGGCTTTTCCCGGTGGCCGCCGCGACCCGGAAGACCCGGACCTGGTGTTCACCGCGCTACGTGAAGCCGAAGAAGAAATTGGCCTGCCACCAGGCCTGGTGGAAGTGATCGGCCCGCTCAGCCCGCTGATTTCGCTGCACGGCCTGAAAGTGACGCCATTCGTCGGGCTCATCCCCGATTTCGTCGAATACCGTGCCAATGATGCCGAGATCGCGGCAGTATTCACCGTGCCGCTGGAATTCTTCCGCCAGGACCCGCGCGACCATACCCATCGTATCGATTACCAGGGGCGCAGCTGGTATGTGCCCAGCTATCGCTATGGTGAATACAAGATCTGGGGGTTGTCGGCGATCATGATCGTCGAACTGGTCAACCTGCTGTTCGATGCCGGCATCAGCCTGCACCAGCCCCCGGAGCGTTACATCGAAAACTGAGCGGGGCCAACCCCGTCGTCTGCGTTGCAGCCTGAGGAGCAAGCATGAAATACCGCCTGGGCGACCTGCGGGTCGAGAGCCACCCCACCAGTTGGGCCGCACCCAACGCCACGCTGATCGGCAAGGTGCGCTTGCAGGCCGATGCCAGCGTGTGGTTTGGCGCGGTGCTGCGCGGGGACAACGAGCTGATCGACATTGGCGAAGGCAGCAACGTGCAGGATGGCACGGTGATGCACACTGACATGGGCTCGCCGCTGACCCTGGGCAAGGGCGTGACCGTTGGCCACAACGCCATGCTGCATGGTTGCACGGTGGGCGACTACAGCCTGGTTGGTATCAACGCGGTCATCCTCAATGGCGCGCGTATCGGCAAGCATTGCATCATTGGCGCCAATGCGCTGATTGCAGAAGGCAAGGAGATCCCCGACGGTTCGCTGGTGATGGGGTCGCCGGGCAAGGTGGTGCGCGAGCTGACCGAACAGCAGAAACGCATGCTCGAAGCCAGTGCCGCGCATTACGTGCACAATGCCCAGCGTTATGCACGGGAGTTGGTGGTTGATGATGAGTGATGTAGTGGAGCGCCCGGTAGCCTCGCCGTGCGTGAGTATCTGTGCGTTGGACGAGCAGGATATCTGCACAGGTTGCCAGCGAACCGTGGCCGAGATCGGCCGCTGGGGGCGGATGGACAACGACGAGCGCCGGGCGGTGCTGAAGCTGTGCCATGAAAGGGCAGTAGCTGCCGGCCTGATTATCGGAGGCTAAATACCTTGTCGGCTTCATCGCCGACCTTGTACCGTTGCCTGCCGATGAAGCCAGCGGTAATCTGTGCCGCTTGCCCACAGACTACCCGCCATGTTCTATCTGATTGCCTACATCAGCAGCGTAGTGCTGATCAACTACGCCTTCTCCAGCGCGCCGCACCTGGACATCATCTGGTCCGCCTGGGGCGGCCTGGTGTTCATCCTGCGCGACATGGTGCAAACCCGCTTCGGCCATGGCGCCCTGGTCGCCATGCTGGCGGCGCTGGTGCTGTCCTACGTCACCTCGGAACCGGCCATAGCCCTGGCCAGCGCCACCGCCTTCTTCATTTCCGAACTTATCGACTGGCTGGTGTTCAGCATCACCCGCCGACCGCTGCGCGACCGCCTGTGGCTGAGCTCGGCGCTGAGCATCCCGGTCGACACCTTCATCTTCTTCGGCATGATCGGTGCCCTGACCCCAGCCGTGATCGGCACCGCCATGGCCTCGAAATTCGCCGGTGTCACCGCCGTGTGGCTGGCCATGGCATTTCGCGCCCGGCGGGCCGCCGTGGCGGGTTGATGGTGTAGAATAGCGGTCCTTTTTCAGCGGGCGGCGCCAAGCCTGGTGCGGCCCCGGACGCCTTCGAGGACCTGAAATGACCCGTATCGGAACCCCCTTGTCGCCCACTGCGACCCGTGTACTGCTCTGCGGCTGTGGCGAGCTGGGCAAGGAAGTGGTGATCGAGCTGCAGCGCCTGGGCGTCGAAGTGATCGCCGTCGACCGCTACGCCAATGCCCCGGCGATGCAGGTGGCGCACCGCAGCCACGTGGTCAACATGCTCGATGGCGTGGCCCTGCGCGCGGTGATCGAGGCCGAGAAGCCGCACTACATCGTCCCTGAAATCGAAGCCATCGCCACCGCCACCTTGGTCGAGCTGGAAAACGAAGGTTTCAACGTGGTGCCGACCGCCCGCGCCACCCAGCTCACCATGAACCGTGAAGGCATCCGCCGCCTGGCCGCCGAAGAGCTGGACCTGCCGACCTCGCCGTACCACTTCGCCGACACCTATGAAGACTACGCCAAGGCCGTGGCCGATGTCGGCTACCCGTGCGTGGTCAAGCCGGTGATGAGCTCGTCGGGCAAGGGCCAGAGCCTGCTGCGCAGCGATGCCGACCTGCAGAAGTCGTGGGCCTACGCCCAGGAAGGCGGCCGCGCCGGCAAAGGCCGGGTCATCGTCGAGGGCTTCATCGACTTCGAATACGAAATCACCCTGCTGACCGTGCGCCACGTCGGTGGCACCACCTTCCTCGAGCCAGTCGGCCACCGCCAGGAGAAGGGTGACTACCAGGAATCGTGGCAGCCGCAGGCCATGAGCCCGAAGGCGCTGGCCGAGTCGCAGCGGGTGGCCAAGGCGGTCACCGATGCCCTGGGCGGTCGTGGCCTGTTTGGCGTGGAACTGTTCGTGAAGGGCGACCAGGTGTGGTTCAGCGAAGTCTCGCCACGCCCGCATGACACCGGCCTGGTGACCCTGATTTCCCAGGACCTGTCGCAGTTTGCCCTGCATGCCCGTGCCATTCTTGGCCTGCCGATTCCGGTAGTGCGCCAGTTCGGCCCTTCGGCTTCGGCGGTGATCTTGCCCGAGGGGCAGTCGCAGCAGACCAGCTTTGCCAACCTGGGTGCGGCGCTGAGCGAGCCGGATACTGCCATTCGCCTGTTCGGCAAGCCGGAAATCAACGGTACCCGCCGCATGGGCGTATGCCTGGCGCGTGACGAATCGGTCGAAGCGGCGCGAGCCAAGGCGACCCGTGCTTCGCAGGCGGTCAAGGTCGAGTTCTGATCCGATTGGGGCTGCGTTGCAGCCCTTCGCGGGCACGCCCGCTCCCACAGGTTTCGGCGCTACCCCTGTGGGAGCGGGCGTGCCCGCGAAGGGCCGCAACGCGGCCCCATTTACTTACAGCTGCGTATTGCGGGTCTCTTTCAGGCACAGCACGGCAATCAAGCTGATCACCGCCGCCACCGACACATAACCCCCCACCCAGCTCAACCCACCCATGCTCACCAGCTTCTGGGCAAAGAACGGTGCCGCCGAGGCGCCGACGATGCCGCCCAGGTTATACGCCGCCGAAGCGCCGGTATAACGCACGTGGGTCGGGAACAGTTCAGGCAGCAGTGCCCCCATCGGCGCAAAAGTCACGCCCATCAGGAACAGTTCGATGGCCAGGAACAGCGCCACACCTGCGGTCGACCCCGAAGTCAGCAGCGGCTCCATGGTAAAGCCCGAGGCCACTGCCAGCAGGCCGCCGACGATCAGTACCGGTTTGCGCCCGTAGCGGTCGCTGAGCCAGGCCGACAGTGGTGTGGCCAGGGCCATGAACACCACCGCGAAGCACAGCAGGCCAAGGAACGTCTCGCGGCTGTAGCCCAGCGTGGTCACGCCATAGCTCAGCGAGAACACCGTGGAGATGTAGAACAGCGCGTAGCACACCACCATCGCCGCTGCGCCCAGCAGGGTCGGCAGCCAGTATCTGGAAAACAGGTCGACCACCGGCATTTTCACCCGCTCGTGGCGGGCGACGGCCTTGGCGAACACCGGGCTTTCTTCCAGCTTCAGGCGCACATACAGGCCTACCAGTACCAGCGCGGCGCTGAGCAGGAACGGAATGCGCCAGCCCCACTCGCGGAACTGCTCGTCGCTGAGCACCAGGGCCAGGGTCAGGAACAGGCCGTTGGCGGCCAAAAAGCCGATCGACGGGCCCAGCTGCGGGAACATGCCGAACCAGGCGCGCTTGCCTTCGGGCGCGTTCTCGGTGGCCAGCAAGGCCGCGCCACCCCATTCGCCACCCAG
This sequence comes from Pseudomonas sp. PVC-5-1, assembly GCF_057444345.1. Classification (NCBI taxonomy): domain Bacteria; kingdom Pseudomonadati; phylum Pseudomonadota; class Gammaproteobacteria; order Pseudomonadales; family Pseudomonadaceae; genus Pseudomonas; species Pseudomonas sp. PVC-5-1. The sequence continues at coordinate 1,154,167 of NZ_CM172024.1, forward strand.
GCCCAGGCCTTGGCCAAAGCGCAGCAGGCAGAGGATGATCGGCGCCCATACACCAATGCTGTCATAGCCCGGCAGCACGCCGATGGCTGTGGTGGACACGCCCATCAGCAGCAGCGAGGCGACCAGGGTCGACTTGCGGCCGATACGGTCGCCAAAGTGGCCGAACAGTGCCGAACCCAGCGGGCGCGCCAGGAAGGCGATACCGAAGGTGAGAAAGGCCGCCAGCATCTGCGCGGTGCCCGACCCGGACGGGAAGAACACCGGGCCGATCACCAGGGCGGCGGCAGTGGCGTAGACGTAGAAATCGTAGAACTCGATGGCGGTGCCGATGAAGCTGGCGGTGGCTACCCGCGCGGGCGAGTTGACCGGGGCGGCAGGCGCTTCGGCATAGGTGCTGCTGGTTGTCATTGAATAGGTCCCTGACAGTCTGGTCCGGCTCCATTGGGATAAGCCCCGCGGCGTGCAATGCAAAAAGGCAGGCACGGTGGCGCGGGCGCCGGAGCGTTTTGTTGTTGTGTGCGCCCGACTGACGATAGCCCAAGGGGGATAGGGGCGGGGGCGGGCACTGTTCGGGGTGTTGAAGCAGGACCGCGGGGCGTGTCAGTGGAGCGGACTGGCCGTGGAGCGCCGGGTGCGGGTAGCAGGCGGGACGGCGGGGCTGGGTAAGCGTGACCCGAGTATAGCTATCGGGTCACGGTCCACACCAGTACCTTGCTGGCACAATTGTCCTCTGTTTCGAGGATTTCCAGGCGATAGCGGCCGATCTTCAGGCAAACGGCGCTTTCCGGGATACTTTCCAGCGCTTCGGTGACAAGCCCGTTGAGGGTTTTCGGCCCGCCGTCGCAGGGTAGGTGCCAGCCCAGGCTGCGGTTGATCTCGCGCAGCGAAGCAGTGCCGTCGATGACGAAAGTGCCATCGGGCTGCGGGTGCACGTGGGGGTTGTCCAGGCTGTGTTCATCCTCGAACTCGCCAACGATCTCTTCGAGGATGTCTTCCAGGGTGACGATGCCCAGCACCTCGCCGTACTCGTCCACTACCACGCCCAGGCGGCGCTGCTGTTTGTGGAAGTTCAGCAGCTGCATTTGCAGGGGCGTGCTCTCGGGCACGAAATAGGGCTCGTAGCAGGCGCCGAGCAGCATCTCCAGGGTCAGCTCGGCTTTGGGCAGCAGGTGGCTGATCAGCTTGGTATTGAGGATTGCTTCAACCTGGTTGATGTCGCTGTGGTACACCGGCAGGCGGGTGTGGCGGCTGACGATCAGTTGCTCGATGATGCGCTCGATCGGCTCGTCGAGGCTGATGCCGTCCACTTCGTTGCGCGGTACCAGGATGTCGTTGACGGTCATCTTGTCCAGTGACTGCAGGCCGTCGAGCAGGCCGTGGCGCGGTGCTTCTTGTTCCTCATCCTCGTCGAATTCGTCGGCTTCCTGCGGGTGCAGGGCCACGGCCGTGGGTTGCACGCGGAACGGACGCAGGATCAGCTTGGCCATGCCATCCAGCAGGCAGGCCAGCGGTTGCAGCAGGGCGAGGGGTACTTTCAGCAGGCTGGTGCCGAGGCTGACGAACGCTTGCGGGTTGCGCCGGGCCAGGCGACGCGGCAGGTATTCGGCAAACACCAGCAGGACGAGGGTGGCGGCCAACCCGGCCAGCCAGAAGCCGTGCTCGCCGCTATGGCGCTGGCCGAGCAGGCAGGCCAGGCCCAGCACCAGCAGCTTGCCCAGGCTGGCGCACAGCACCAGGGCCTGGGCCGGCAGCACGGGCTGGCCGTCGTCGCCGACACGCAGCGTGCCATTGAGTTGCAGGCGGGCGGCGTCCACCGCGGTGAACAGCGCCGACCACAACAGGGCCAGTGTCAGGGGGCCGAATAGCGGTGCGTACGGCAGGGTATCCATGGGCGGCCGTCAGATATGCAGGATGAATTCGCGAACCAGCTTGCTGCCGAAATAGGCCAGCATCAGCAGGCAGAAACCGGCCAGCGTCCAGCGGATGGCCTTGTGGCCACGCCAGCCCAGGCGGGTGCGGCCCCACAGCAGCACGCTGAACACCACCCAGGCGATACAGGCCAGCAGGGTCTTGTGTACCAGGTGCTGGGCGAACAGGTTGTCGAGGAACAGCCAGCCGGAGATCAGCGACAGCGACAGCAGGCACCAGCCAGCCCAGAGGAAGCCGAACAGCAGGCTTTCCATGGTTTGCAGCGGCGGGAAGTTGCGGATCAGCCCGGATGGGTGCTTGTTCTTCAGTTGGCGGTCTTGCAGCAGCAACAGCAGTGCCTGGAACACCGCGATGGTGAACAGCCCGTAGGCCAGGATCGACAGCAGGATATGCGCGAGGATGCCCGGCTCTTCGTTGACCAGCGGCACCGTGCCGGGGGGCGCGAACTGGGCCAGCAGCGCGGTCACCGCGCCCAGCGGGAACAGCAGCACCAGCAGGTTTTCCACGGGTATGCGCAAGCAGGCCAGCAGGGTCAGGGCGATGACCGCCACGGCGATCAGGCTGGCGGCACTGAAGAAGTCCAGGCTCAGGCCCAGCGGGGTAATCAGCTGGAAGAACAGCGCACCGGCCTGGGCGAGTACCGCGAAGGCACCCAGCAGGGCAAGCAGGCGCTTGTCGGCCTTGCGGTTCTGGGCAAGGTAAGAGCCCTGGTAGATGGCCGCTGCTATATATAGGCCGGCGGCGATCAGGTTGGGGATGAGGCTGGGTGAGGAGAACATAAGTCCTGGTTGGCGAGCCTTAAAGAGACGGAGTTTGGCATAGATCGCGCTGGTCTAGGAAGACTGGCAGACTGCGGTGCGGCATTCGCGGGCGCGCCCGCTCCCACAGGGATCGCGCCGCTCTTCAGGATGGTGATGTTCCTGTGGGAGCAGGTTCACCCGCGAAGAGGCCGGCACAGCCACCGAATATCTACCCGGCCGCCAGCAAGGTGTGCGCCGCCGCCGCACTTCGCTATAATCGCCGCCTTGCTGTGCCCGGCGGGTATGCATTCCCCCCTGGGCGCCTGACAAACCTCGGCTTTTACTGGGCCTGAAAGGATCACCATGTTCGAAAACCTGACCGACCGCCTGTCACAGACGCTGCGCCATGTCACCGGCAAGGCCAAGCTGACCGAAGACAACATCAAGGACACGCTGCGCGAAGTGCGCATGGCCCTGCTCGAGGCCGACGTTGCCCTGCCGGTGGTCAAGGATTTCGTCAACAGCGTCAAGGACCGTGCAGTCGGCACCGAAGTGTCGCGCAGCCTGACCCCAGGCCAGGCGTTCGTGAAGATCGTCCAGGCCGAGCTGGAAAGCCTGATGGGCGCGGCCAACGAAGACCTCGCACTGAACGCCGCTCCGCCAGCCGTGGTGTTGATGGCCGGCCTGCAGGGTGCCGGTAAGACCACCACCGCCGGCAAGCTGGCGCGCTTCCTCAAGGAGCGCAAGAAAAAGAGCGTGATGGTGGTGTCCGCCGACGTCTACCGCCCGGCGGCGATCAAGCAGCTGGAAACCCTGGCCAACGACATCGGCGTCACCTTCTTCCCGTCCGACATCAGCCAGAAGCCGGTGGCCATCGCTGAAGCGGCCATCCGCGAAGCCAAGCTGAAGTTCATCGACGTGGTCATCGTCGACACCGCCGGCCGTCTGCACATCGACGCCGACATGATGGACGAGATCAAGGCGCTGCACGCCGCGGTCAAGCCGATCGAGACCCTGTTCGTGGTCGACGCCATGACCGGCCAGGACGCGGCCAACACCGCCAAGGCGTTTGGCGAGGCGCTGCCGCTGACCGGCGTGGTGCTGACCAAGGTCGACGGTGACGCCCGTGGCGGTGCCGCGCTGTCGGTGCGTGCCATCACCGGCAAGCCGATCAAGTTCATCGGTATGGGCGAGAAGACCGAAGCCCTCGAACCGTTCCACCCCGACCGCGTCGCCTCGCGCATCCTCGGCATGGGTGACGTGCTCAGCCTGATCGAGCAGGCCGAGCAGAACATCGACAAGGCCAAGGCCGACAAGCTGGCCAAGAAGCTGAAGAAGGGCAAGGGCTTCGATCTCGAAGACTTCCGTGACCAGCTGCAGCAGATGAAGAACATGGGCGGCCTCGGCGGCCTCATGGACAAGCTGCCGAGCATCGGCGGGGTCAACCTGTCGCAGATGGGCAACGCCCAGGGCGCCGCCGAGAAGCAGTTCAAGCAGATGGAAGCGATCATCAACTCCATGACCCCGGCCGAGCGCCGTGATCCGGAGCTGATCAGCGGCTCGCGCAAGCGCCGCATTGCCATCGGTTCCGGCACCCAGGTGCAGGACGTCGGCCGCCTGATCAAGCAGCACAAGCAAATGCAGAAGATGATGAAGAAATTCTCCGCCAAGGGCGGCATGGCCAAGATGATGCGCGGCCTTGGCGGGATGCTGCCGGGCGGCGGCATGCCGAAGCTGTAACCCCTATTCCGGGGGCCTGCCGTTTGTCCGGCAGGCGTCCAGAACCCCCGCCGTGGCGGGGCAATGGCCGCGGATTTCGCGGCTCAACCGGCAGATCTGGACGGCAGGGCAGGGCCTTGCCGAAAAAGTCATTTGCAAATGTCCGTGTATTCCCCGAGAATATGCGGCCTTTTGGGCACCCGTGTGCCTATTTGGCATTCAGATTTGCAGTACCAGCTGCTGTATCAACTGCAGCACCGACTATAGGAACGATGTTCACATGGTAACCATTCGTCTGGCCCGTGGCGGCTCGAAAAAGCGCCCATTCTACCACCTGACCGTGACCAACTCGCGTAACGCCCGTGACGGCCGTTTCGTTGAGCGCGTAGGTTTCTTCAACCCGATCGCTGCTGGCGCCGAAGTCAAGCTGTCGGTCAACCAAGAGCGCGTCAACTACTGGCTGAGCCAGGGTGCACAGCCGTCTGAGCGCGTTGCTCAGCTGCTGAAGGACGCTGCCAAGGCTGCTGCCTGAGTAGTATGAACGCGACGCCAGAAAAGGCTGACGACCTCATCGTCGTTGGCAAGATTTTTTCGGTTCACGGCGTTCGCGGCGAGGTGAAGGTGTATTCCTTTACCGATCCGATTGAAAACCTGTTGGATTATCCGCGCTGGACGCTTCGGCACGAAGGCAAGGTAAAGCAGGTCGAGCTGGTCAACGGTCGTGGCTCCCAGAAGGGCCTGGTCGTGAAGCTGAAAGGCCTCGATGATCGCGATGAAGCCCGTCTTTTGAGCGGTTACGAAATCTGCATTCCGCGGAGCCTTTTGCCCAACCTGGCTGCTGACGAGTACTACTGGTACCAGTTGGTGGGCCTGAAGGTCATCAACCAGGACGAACAACTGTTCGGCAAGGTCGATCACCTGTTGGAGACCGGTGCGAACGATGTAATGGTGGTCAAGCCCTGCGCAGGCAGCCTGGATGATCGCGAGCGTCTGTTGCCCTATACGGCGCAATGCGTGCTCGATATCGACCTGGAAGCAGGCGTGATGCGGGTTGAATGGGACGCGGACTTCTAAACGATGGGTAACCTTCGCGTAGACGTCATAACGTTGTTCCCCGAGATGTTCTCGGCCATCACGGAGTACGGCATTACCAGCCGCGCGGTGAAACAGGGGTTGCTTCAGGTGACTTGCTGGAACCCGCGGGACTACACCACAGATCGTCACCACACGGTGGATGATCGGCCGTTTGGCGGTGGTCCGGGCATGGTGATGAAAATCAAGCCTCTGGAAGACGCCCTGGTTAGCGCCAGGCAAGCGACCGGAGCAGCGGCGAAGGTGATCTACCTTTCGCCACAAGGCCGCAAGCTGACTCAGCAGGCGGTCAAAGGCCTGGCCGAACAGGAATCGTTGATCCTGATCGCCGGTCGTTATGAAGGCATCGACGAGCGCTTTATCGAGGCTCATGTCGATGAGGAGTGGTCGATTGGCGACTATGTGCTTTCCGGTGGCGAGCTGCCGGCCATGGTACTGATCGATGCGGTTACACGGCTGCTGCCCGGAGCTTTAGGGCATGTGGACTCGGCGGAAGAAGATTCCTTCACCGACGGTCTGCTCGATTGCCCGCACTACACCCGACCTGAGGTGTATGCGGATCAGCGTGTTCCCGACGTGTTGCTAAGTGGCAACCATGCACACATCCGGCGTTGGAGAATGAAGCAGTCCCTTGGTAGGACCTTCGAACGACGCGCCGATCTTCTGGAAAGTCGCTCGCTTTCTGGAGAAGAGAAGAAGCTGCTCGAGGAATATCTCCGCGAGCGGGACGATAGTTAAACGTATCGATGGTGGATCACGTATCCATCTTAGGAGCACAGCATGACCAACAAGATCATCCAGCAGCTCGAAGCCGAGCAGATGAGCAAGGAAATCCCGACCTTCGCACCAGGCGACACCGTTGTCGTTCAGGTTAAAGTGAAGGAAGGTGAGCGTTCCCGTCTGCAGGCGTTCGAAGGCGTCGTTATCGCCAAGCGTAACCGCGGTCTGAACAGCGCCTTCACCGTGCGCAAGATCTCCAGCGGCGTTGGCGTAGAGCGTACCTTCCAGACCTACAGCCCGCAAATCGACAGCCTGGCCGTGAAACGTCGTGGTGACGTGCGTAAAGCCAAGCTGTACTACCTGCGCGACCTGTCCGGCAAAGCCGCTCGCATCAAGGAAAAACTGTCCTGAGTGCAGTTTGCCCGGTGGCCGAGGCCGCCTAGCGAGAAAAAAGCAGCCTTCGGGCTGCTTTTTTGCGTTTTGACCCCCGAAGATGTGATTGCCATGACTACCCGAGAGCAGGAAATCCTGCGCCGCACCGAACTGTCGGTGACCCGCGTGACCAAGGCGGTGTTCCCCAACACCACCAACCACCACAACACCCTGTTCGGCGGCACCGCCCTGGCCTGGATGGACGAAGTGTCGTTCATTGCTGCCACGCGCTTCTGCCGCCTGCCACTGGTGACCGTGTCCACTGACCGCATCGACTTCAAGCACCCGATCCCGGCGGGCTCGATCGTGGAGTTGGTGGGGTCGGTCATCAAGGTGGGTAATACCAGCTTGCAGGTGCAGGTGGATGTGTTCGTCGAGAACATGTACCTGGATGGGCGCGAGCGAGCGATTCATGGGGTGTTCAGCTTCGTCGCCATCGACGAGGACAAGCGGCCGGTGCCGGTTTTGCCCCAGGCCTGAGCCCATCCTGGGCCTGACGCGGCCCCTGTAGGAGCGGCCTTGTGTCGCGATGGGCTGCACAGCAGCCCCAGGATTCCAAGGGCTGTACCAACTTGGGGCTGCTGTGCAGCCCATCGCGACACAAGGCCGCTCCTACAAGGCCCGCGTCAGCTGCCCAAGCCCCTGATTGGGCACGACAACTTGTCAGCTGCTGTGAAACACTAGCCCCACCTCCAACACCCAGCAGCCCCGAATGCCCGCCCTAGACCACCCCCTGATCGACCAGTACCTCGACGCCCTGTGGCTTGAAAAGGGCCTGTCCGACAACACCCGCATGTCCTACCGCAGCGATCTGGCCCTGTTCAACGGTTGGCTGCAGGAACACGGCGTCAGCTTGCCCGATGCCGGCCGCGACCTGATTCTCGACCACCTGGCCTGGCGCCTCGACCAAGGCTACAAGCCGCGCTCCACGGCACGCTTCCTGTCCGGCCTGCGCGGTTTCTTCCGCTACCTGCTGCGGGAAAAACTGGTGGCCATCGACCCGACCCTGCAAGTCGACATGCCGCAACTGGGCAAGCCGTTGCCCAAGTCGTTGTCCGAAGCCGACGTCGAAGCCTTGCTGCAGGCCCCGGACCTGAGCGAAGCCATTGGCCAGCGTGACCGCGCCATGCTCGAAGTTCTCTACGCCTGCGGCCTGCGGGTCACCGAACTGGTCAGCTTGGCCCTCGACCAGGTCAACCTGCGCCAAGGCGTGCTGCGGGTGATGGGCAAGGGCAGCAAGGAGCGCCTGGTGCCCATGGGCGAAGAGGCGGTGCTTTGGTTGCAGCGCTACCTGCGCGATGGCCGCGCCGAACTGCTCAATGGCCGCCCCAGCGATGTCTTGTTCCCCAGCCAGCGTGGCGATCAGATGACCCGCCAGACCTTCTGGCATCGCATCAAGCACCATGCCCGGGTCGCCGGTATCGACAAACCGCTGTCGCCGCATACCCTGCGCCATGCCTTCGCTACTCATCTGCTCAACCATGGTGCCGACCTGCGCGTGGTGCAGATGCTGCTGGGCCACAGTGACCTTTCGACCACGCAGATCTACACCCATGTCGCCAAGGCCCGCCTGCAGCAATTGCATGCCCAGCACCACCCACGTGGATGAATGTTTTTCATGTTCCGCCGACCGGTCCTTGCAAGGCCCTTCACTGGCGGTGTGATGTGGTAGGCTTGAGCGGTTTGCACCAAGGGCCGCACGGTCACCGCGTATTTTTCGCAGGTGGCGCCCTCCGGCCCCTGTCCGCCTTCAGGAGTTCCCATGCGCGTGACCCAGTTTTTCGCCGCCGCCGCGTTGGCGCTGGCCAGTACCTTTGCCGCTGCCGCGGCAACCGATAGCAATGCTGCTGCCGAGCAGGCCATCCGTAAGTCATTGCAGAACCTCGAGCTGGAAGTGCCCGTCGAAAGCGTGGCCAGCAGCCCGGTCAGCGGCCTCTATGAAGTCAAGCTGCAGGGCGGCCGCGTGCTGTATGCCAGCGGCGACGGCCAGTTCGTGATGCAGGGCTACCTGTTCCAGATCCAGGACGGCAAGCCGGTCAACCTCACCGAGAAGACCGAGCGCCTGGGCATTGCCAAGCTCATCAACGGCATTCCAGCCGCCGAGATGGTGGTTTATCCTGCCAAAGGCGAGACCAAGTCGCACATCACCGTGTTCACCGACACCACCTGCCCGTACTGCCACAAGCTGCACGCCGAGGTGCCCGAGCTCAACCGCCGCGGTATCGAAGTGCGCTATGTCGCCTTCCCGCGTCAGGGCCTCGGTTCGTCGGGTGACCAGCAGTTGCAGGCCGTCTGGTGTTCCAGCGACCGCCGTGCGGCGATGGACAAGATGGTCGAGGGTGAGGAAATCAAGGCCGCCAAGTGCGCCAACCCGGTCAGCAAGCAGTTCCAGCTGGGCCAGTCGATCGGCGTCAACGGCACGCCGGCGATCGTCCTTGAAAGCGGCCAGGTCATTCCGGGCTACCAGCCGGCACCGCAGGTCGCCAAGCTGGCATTGGCCAAGTAATCCAATTCAGTACGCCGTCGTCATGGGGTGACGGCATGTTTCACGGTCGGCATAGGTGCCGGCCGTTCAATGGGGAGTTCACAGTGAAACCGGTCAAAGTAGGCATCTGTGGGTTGGGGACCGTCGGTGGCGGAACCTTCAATGTACTTCAGCGCAACGCCGAGGAGATCGCCCGCCGTGCCGGGCGCGGTATTGAAGTGGCACAGATTGCCATGCGCTCGCAGAACCCGAACTGCCAGATTACCGGTACCCCCATTACCGCTGATGTGTTCGAAGTTGCGAGCAACCCGGAGATCGACATTGTCATCGAGCTGATCGGTGGCTACACCGTAGCCCGCGAGCTGGTGCTCAAGGCCATCGAAAACGGCAAGCACGTGGTCACCGCCAACAAGGCGCTGATTGCCGTGCACGGCAACGAAATCTTCGCCAAGGCCCGCGAGAAGGGCGTGATCGTCGCCTTCGAAGCGGCCGTGGCCGGTGGCATCCCGGTGATCAAGGCCATCCGCGAAGGCCTGTCGGCCAACCACATCAACTGGCTGGCCGGCATCATCAACGGCACCGGCAACTTCATCCTCACCGAAATGCGTGAGAAGGGCCGCGCCTTCCCGGACGTGCTGGCCGAAGCCCAGGCGCTGGGTTACGCCGAAGCCGACCCGACCTTCGACGTTGAAGGCATCGATGCCGCGCACAAGTTGACCATCCTGGCCTCGATCGCTTTCGGCATCCCGCTGCAATTCGACAAGGCCTACACCGAAGGCATCACCCAGCTGACCACTGCTGACGTGAACTATGCCGAGGCCCTGGGCTACCGCATCAAGCACCTGGGTGTGGCCCGCCGCACTGCCGAAGGTATCGAGCTGCGCGTACACCCGACGCTGATCCCGGCCGACCGCCTGATCGCCAACGTCAACGGCGTGATGAACGCCGTCATGGTCAACGGCGACGCTGCCGGCTCCACCCTGTACTACGGCGCCGGTGCCGGCATGGAGCCTACCGCTTCGTCGGTGGTCGGTGATCTGGTGGATGTGGTCCGTGCCATGACCTCCGACCCGGAAAACCGCGTGCCGCACCTGGCCTTCCAGCCGGATTCGCTGTCGGCCCACCCGATCCTGCCGATCGAAGCCTGCGAAAGTGCCTACTACCTGCGCATCCAGGCCAAGGATCACCCTGGCGTACTGGCCCAGGTGGCCAGCATCCTCTCGGAGCGTGGCATCAACATCGAGTCGATCATGCAGAAGGAAGCCGAGGAACAGGACGGCCTGGTGCCGATGATCCTGCTGACCCATCGCGTGGTCGAGCAGCGCATCAACGACGCCATCGTCGCCCTGGAAGCCCTGCAGGACGTCATCGGCAAGGTCGTGCGCATTCGCGTCGAGCAGCTCAACTAACAATAGTGCCGTGGGGCCGCCAGCGCGGCCCCGGCCCCAGTATCGAAGGTTTGCACCCATGCGCTATATCAGTACCCGCGGCCAGGCTCCGGCCCTCAATTTCGAAGACGTCCTGCTGGCTGGCCTGGCCAGCGACGGCGGCCTGTACGTCCCGGAAAACCTGCCACGCTTCACCCAGGAAGAAATCGCCTCGTGGGCTGGCCTGCCGTACCACGAACTTGCTTTCCGGGTGATGCGCCCGTTCGTCGAAGGCAGCATCGCCGACGCCGACTTCAAGAAGATCCTCGAGGAAACCTACGGCGAGTTCGCCCACGCTGCGGTTGCCCCGCTGCGTCAATTGAACAGCAACGAGTGGGTGCTGGAGCTGTTCCACGGCCCGACCCTGGCGTTCAAGGACTTCGCCCTGCAACTGCTCGGCCGCCTGCTGGACCACGTGCTGGCCAAGCGCAACGAGCGCGTGGTGATCATCGGCGCCACCAGCGGTGACACCGGTTCCGCCGCCATCGAAGGCTGCCGCCGTTGCGACAACGTCGACATCTTCATCCTGCACCCGCACCAGCGCGTGTCGGAAGTGCAGCGCCGGCAGATGACCACCATCTTCGGCGACAACATCCACAACATTGCCATCGAAGGCAACTTCGACGACTGCCAGGAAATGGTCAAGGCCAGCTTCGCCGACCAGTCGTTCCTCAAGGGCACCCGCCTGGTTGCGGTCAACTCGATCAACTGGGCGCGGATCATGGCCCAGATCGTCTACTACTTCCACGCTGCCCTGCAGCTGGGTGGCCCGGCGCGTTCCGTGGCGTTCTCGGTGCCGACCGGCAACTTCGGCGACATCTTCGCCGGCTACCTGGCACGTAACATGGGCCTGCCGGTCAGCCAGCTGATCGTCGCCACCAACCGCAACGACATCCTGCACCGCTTCATGAGCGGCAACCAGTACGTCAAGGAAACCCTGCACGCGACCCTGTCGCCGTCGATGGACATCATGGTCTCGTCCAACTTCGAGCGCCTGCTGTTCGACCTGCACGGCCGCAACGGCGGCGCCATTGCCGAGCTGATGGCCAACTTCAAGCAAGGTGGCGGCTTCAGCGTCGAGCAAGACCGCTGGACCGAGGCGCGCAAGCTGTTCGACTCGCTGGCAGTGAGCGACGAGCAGACCTGCGAAACCATCGCCGAAGTGTTCGCCGCTACCGGCGAAGTGCTCGACCCGCACACCGCTATCGGCGTCAAGGCCGCCCGCGAGTGCCGCCGCAGCCTGGACACGCCGATGGTGGTGCTGGGCACCGCGCACCCGGTCAAGTTCCCGGAAGCGGTGGAGAAGGCCGGTGTTGGCAAGGCGCTGGAGCTGCCGGCGCACCTCAGCGACCTGTTCAGCCGTGAGGAGCGTTGCACGGTGCTGGCCAATGACCTGAAGGCCGTGCAGGGCTTTGTCAGCCAGCATGGTAACCGCGGCAAGCCTTTGTAAGCATCGGGGCCGCACTGCGGCCCATCGCCGGCAAGCCAGCTCCCACCCCGACCGCATAGACCCAAGGTCATGTGCAATCCCTGTGGGAGCTGGCTTGCCGGCGATGGGCTGCGGAGCAGCCCTAATTCTCCGAATCTTCCCACTCCTCCATCAGAAACATCCTATTCAGGCCGCCCAGCGCAAAGCCTAAATTAGCCGGTCCTCCCATCAGGAGCGGCTCATGCACCAGCCCTACGTGTTGATCCACCAGGCTCGCCCATCCCATCAGATCCTCCTGCACCAGGCCCTCAACGCTCAGGGCATGTTCCATGTGCGCATCAGCGAAACCAGTGCAGACCTCGACGCCTGCCTGAACGCCGATCACCGCCCCGATCTGCTGATCCTTGACCACGCCATGCCGACCCGGGCCGGCCTTGCCTTGCTCGAACAGCAGCACCGAACTCGTGCTTTGCTGTTCGTCGGCCAGGCTACCCCCAAGCGCCGCAACCTCGCCCAAGAGGCCAGAAACCGGGGCCTGTGGGTGCTCGCCGAACTGCCCTGGCCACTGTCGATGCCATGCCTGCAGCGCGCTCTGCAGGCACTGCAGGTGCGCCCGTGGCGGCGTATTCAAACTGTCACGTCCGCCCCGCATGCTCACTGAAGCAGCCGCGGTGTAACGAACTTTCCGCTGCGTCTGTTGGTCAGTTCCTCTATATCCCACCACGCAGCGAGTGATCCGGATGGAAAGAATCTGCAGACTGCTCAACGAAGCCCTGACCCCCTATCAGACCCACCTGGGCATAGCCGATGCCCAGGGTAATCGCCAACTGACCGTTCATGACCGCCTCGCCGGCATCACCTTGCGGCGCACGGTGAGCGAACGCCAGTTGCAGGAACAACGCCTGTTGGTCGACCTGGTGGATGGCCTTCACCGTGACCTGCAGATCGCCGAAGGGCGTTTGCAGCCCTGTGTGATCGCGGCATTGCAGCAGCGTCAGCAACCCCATGGAACCTTTGCCTGAGTGGTTTATCAGACACTGTAGGGGCAGCCGGGCCAGTGCTTTGCTCCGGCGCTGGCAAGGCTGTCACGGGAAGCCCCCAAGGGCTTTCGCTTGGCCCCGGGCGTGTTTCCCCAGCGCCCGGGGTTTCTTTTCTTGGGGGGCAGGCACATGTCCTTGTAGGAGCGGCCTTGTGTCGCGATGGGCCGCAAAGCGGCCCCGGCAATCTTTGCGGCGAAGCTGAAAATGTGGGGCCGCTACGCGCCCCATCGCGACACAAGGCCGCTCCTACAGGGGCCGATCGGGCAGCTAGTGGTCTTCGAAGAAGCGCTTGCTCTCTTCCAGGTAGTCTTCCTGCAACGCCGGGTCCAGCCAGCGTGCATACAACCCCGGCAACACATCCCGACGCAGGGCAGGCAGCAGCTGGTCGATGTGCGCAATGGCTTCACGCCCCAGCTCGCTGTTTGAACAGCCCACATGCAGAAACTGGTAGCGGTTTACCCCTTTCACAGGGTGAAACTGGTAGTCAGCCAGCGCCCCGCCTTGCAGGTCGACCAGGTAGCGCACCTCGGGCCAGTAGCCGAGCACCATGCGCAGGCGCCCGAGCTGTTGCATCTGCAGCAGGTTGGCGGTGGCGTCGTTGCCGTAGTGGCGGCTGAACGCGGTGTCGGGCAACTGGCGCAGGATGGCGTCGATCTGTGTGCCATAGCTGCGCTCGGCGACAACACCCAGCTTCAGTGGGGTCTTGCTCAGCAGGTTGAGCAGGTCTACCTCCTGGCCGTCGAGGTAAGGCGCCACCAGCGCCTCGCTGTCCTTGCGCAGCACCAGGCCGCCACTGAGCACGCCCAGGGAAGGCACGGAAAACCTCACATATTCGGCGCGTTCCGGCGTCCACAGCAGGGTCGGGTCGCAGGTGAAGCTTTTCGGGTCCTGCAGCATCTGGATGCCGCGGGCGCGGTTGACCCGCAGGATGCTGTGGTCGTACTCGGGCATCTGCCTGATCAGCAGGGGCAGCAACTGGTCGATCACCCCTTGGCCTTTTTCCGGCCCTTCGAGAATGGTGAACGGCGGCAGGTCGCGCACCAGCCAGAAGATGCGCTCCTTGGCGCTGGCTGGCTGCAGCAGTGCAGGCAGCAGCCCGCACAGCAGGACCAGGTGACATAGGCAACGGGCAGCGCGCATGGACCAGGGCCGCGCCAGGGTCAGACCGTGCCTGCTGCGCGCAGGCTGGCGATGGCCGCCGCGTCGTAGCCCAGGTTGCCGAGCAGTGCCTCGGTGTGTTCGCCCAGCGCCGGGCCTACCCACTCGGTGGAGCCGGGGGTGTCCGACAGCTTGGGCACGATGCCCGGCATGCGGAATGGCTTGCCGTCCGGCAGCTTGGCCTGCAGGAACATTTCGCGTGCCAGGTACTGCGGGTCGTTGAACATGTCCTCGGCCGAATAGATGCGGCTGGCCGGCACTTCGGCGGTGTTCAGCACCTGTATCAGTTGCTCCAGCGGCAGGCTGTTTGCCCAGCGGTCGATTACCCCGTACAGCTCGTCACGGCGCAGGTCGCGGCCATCGTTGGTGGCCAGGGTCGGGTCGTCGGCCAGGTCGGTGCGGCCAATGGCTTGCATGAAGCGCTTGAAGATCGCATCGCCGTTGGCGCCGATCTGCACATGCTTGCCGTCGGCGCTGGTGTGAATGGAGGAGGGCGTGATGCCTGGCATGATGTTGCCAGTGCGTTCGCGGATAAAGCCGAACACATCGAACTCCGGGACCATGCTTTCCATCATGGCGAAGATCGCTTCGTACAGGGCTACGTCCACCACCTGGCCCTGGCCGCCGTTGACTTCCCGGTGTCGCAGCGCCATAAGTGCGCCGATCACCCCCCACAAGGCAGCAATCGAGTCACCGATGGAAATGCCCGTGCGCACCGGTGGGCGGTCGTCGAAGCCGGTGATGTAGCGCAGGCCGCCCATCGACTCGCCCACGGCGCCGAAGCCCGGCTGGTCCTTCATCGGCCCGGTCTGGCCGAAGCCCGACAGGCGCACCATTACCAGGCGCGGGTTGAGCGCGTGCAGCACGTCCCAGCCCAGGCCGAGTTTTTCCAGCACGCCCGGGCGGAAGTTCTCGATCAGGATGTCGGCGTCGGCCAGCAGGCGTTTCAGAATCTCGCGCCCCTCTGGGTGCTTGAGGTTGAGGGTGAGCGACTGCTTGTTGCGGGCCTGCACGAACCACCACAGCGAGGTGCCCTCGTACAGCTTGCGCCATTTGCGCAACGGGTCGCCGCCATCGGGCGATTCGACCTTGATCACCTCGGCGCCGAATTCGGCACAGATACGCGAGGCGAACGGGCCAGCGATGAGGGTGCCGAGTTCGACAACCTTGAGACCGGCGAGGGGTTTGCTGGGCGTAGTCATGGGGCATCCGTGGCAGCTGGGCAGATGCGTGGTTTTATCATAGGTCCGAAGCGGCAGATACTGCTGCGGGGCAACGAAGGGCAGTATCGGTTAGACTGTGTCACTTTTTCTCTGCGCAAGAAGCCCGTCGACCATGGCCCAGCCGTCCACCACCTACAAATTCGAACTGAACCTGACCGACCTCGACCGCGGCGTGTACGAAAACGTCCGTCAGACCATTGCCCGCCACCCTTCGGAAACCGAAGAACGCATGGCCGTACGCCTGCTGGCCTACGCCCTCTGGTACAACGAAAACCTGTCGTTCGGCCGTGGCCTGTCCGACGTGGACGAGGCGGCGCTGTGGGAAAAGAGCCTGGACGATCGCATCCTGCACTGGATCGAGGTAGGCCAGCCGGACGCCGACCGACTGACCTGGTGCTCGCGCCGCACCGAGCGTACCAGCCTGCTGGCCTACGGCAGCCTGCGCGTATGGCAGAACAAGGTGGTAGACGCGGTCAAGGGGCTGAAGAACCTGAGCATCGCCGCTGTGCCGCAGGAGGTGCTGGAAACCCTCGCCACCGACATGCCCCGCACCATCAAGTGGGACGTGATGATCAGTGAAGGCACGATGTTCGTCACCGACGACCGTGGCCAGCACGAAGTGCAGCTGGAGTGGCTGCTTGGTGAGCGTGGCTGAAGCCCCTCATGCGTATCGAACCTCGCCCGCTGCCGCCCACCCTGCCATTCCTGGGTAACCTGCCACCCTTGCTGACCCGCCTGTACGCCGCGCGCGGCGTGCAGAGCGAGGCCGAGCTGGACAAAAGCCTCGCGCGCCTGCTGCCGTACCAGCAGCTCAAGGGCATCGAGGCCGGCGTGGATCTGCTGGTCGAGGCTATCGACCAGCGCCAGCGCATCCTCATCGTCGGCGACTTCGATGCCGACGGCGCCACTGCCAGTACTGTCGGCGTGCTGGGCCTGCGCCTGCTGGGCGCGGCCCATGTCGACTACCTTGTGCCCAACCGCTTCGAATACGGTTACGGCCTGACCCCGGAAATCGTCGAGGTGGCGCTGCAACGCCAGCCGCAGCTGCTGATCACCGTGGACAACGGCATTTCCAGCGTCGACGGTGTGGCAGCCGCCAAAGCCGCCGGGCTCAAGGTGCTGGTCACCGACCACCACCTGCCGGGCGCGGAGTTGCCCGACGCCGACGCCATCATCAACCCCAACCAGCCGGGCTGCAGTTTCCCGAGCAAG
Source organism: Pseudomonas sp. PVC-5-1 (assembly GCF_057444345.1). Taxonomy (NCBI): domain Bacteria; kingdom Pseudomonadati; phylum Pseudomonadota; class Gammaproteobacteria; order Pseudomonadales; family Pseudomonadaceae; genus Pseudomonas; species Pseudomonas sp. PVC-5-1. The sequence goes on from NZ_CM172024.1 coordinate 1,170,773, forward strand.
GCGCTGGCCGGGGTAGGGGTGATCTTCTACGTGCTGATGGCCCTGCGTGCGCGCCTGCGCAGCCTGGGGCGCTACGAAACGCAGCCGCAGCCGAACATCGGCGAATTGCTCGACCTGGTTGCCCTGGGCAGCGTCGCCGACGTGGTGCCATTGGATGCCAACAACCGCATCCTGGTGCACCAGGGCCTCGAACGCATTCGTGCCGGCCGCGCCCGACCGGGGCTGAAGGCCATTCTTGAAGTGGCCCGTCGCGATCACCGGCGTATCACCTCGACCGACCTCGGCTTCATCCTTGGCCCGCGGCTGAACGCTGCCGGGCGCCTGGACGACATGAGCCTGGGCATCGAATGCCTGCTGTGTGAAGACGCGGCCCTGGCCCAGGACATGGCCCAGCAGCTGGACGACCTGAACCAGGACCGCAAGTCCATCGAACAGGGCATGCAGCGCGAGGCCCTGGCCCAGCTCAAGGACCTGCCTGTCGAGTCGATGCCATATGGCCTGTGCCTGTTCGATGCCGACTGGCACCAGGGGGTAATCGGTATTCTGGCTTCGCGCCTGAAGGAGCGTTACCACCGGCCGACCATCGCTTTCGCCGACGCTGGCGAGGGCATGCTCAAAGGGTCGGCGCGTTCGGTGCCGGGGTTCCATATTCGCGATGCGCTGGATGCCGTGGCGGCGCGCCACCCGCAACTGATCAGCAAGTTCGGCGGCCACGCGATGGCGGCGGGGTTGTCGTTGCCTGAGGCCAATTTCCCGGCATTTGCCGCGGCGTTCGATGAAGAAGTACGACGCCAGCTACGCGAAGAGGACCTGACCGGTCGGCTGTTGTCCGACGGCAGCCTGGCGGTGGAGGAGTTCCACCTCGACCTGGCCAAGGCCCTGCGCCATGCCGGGCCCTGGGGGCAGCACTTCCCCGAGCCGCTGTTCCATGGCGTGTTCCAGCTGGTGGAGCAGCGCGTGGTGGGCGAGCGGCACCTGAAGGTGGTGCTCAAGAGCGAGTGCGGCTCGGTGCGGCTGGACGGCATTGCCTTTGGCATTGACCGCGAAGTGTGGCCGAACCCGACGGTGCGTTGGGTCGAGTTGGCGTACAAGCTGGATGTGAACGAGTTTCGTGGTAATGAAAGTGTGCAGTTGATGATTGCCCACATGGAGCCGCGCTGACTGCAAGTACTGCGGCTTCCGCAACTCTGTAGGTATGGCACAAGGCCTTGATGCCAGGTGAAGATCCCTGTGGGAGCGGGCATGCCCGCGAACACCGGCGAAGCCGGTGCCATCCACCGAGTCGCCTTCTTCGCGGGCACGCCCGCTCCCACAGGGCCTGCGGCGGGCTTGAGACTTACGCTGTACCTGTAGGAGCGGGCATGCCCGCGAACACCGGCAGAGCCGGTGCCAGCCACCGAGTCGCTTGCTTCGCGGGCACGCCCGCTCCCACAATGCTCTGCGGCGGGCTTGCGAATGTGCTCTAGGTACGATCGATGATCACACCAAACTCAGCGCGCCATACCTAACTCGGCATCATCCATCAGTGCCTTGGCCATTGCACTGAGATAGTGCGCAGCCCAGATCATCATGGGTTTCTCATCCATCAGCCCGACGATGGTCAACTCCCGCACATAGCCCATCAATTCCGAAGCCTGATCACGGGCGTCTCGGCACGGAATGCCCGCTTCGATGCGAAATAATGGGTGGGTCTGGTTTTCACCCTGAAAGAAAGTGGTCTTGCCGACGGTGAACTGGGTGTCTTCTGTGTTCATTGATCCCTCTCCTGATCATTCTGAGCGTTTTGTCGAAGGAGAAGAAATGAGGGGGATCAGGGACTGTCATTTTCATATCAATCACTCGTATGGTTGCTGATTGACCGCCTCTCCGATTCCACACGAAGGGTGGCAGTTGTACGCGGTGTGGAATCCAGGCTACGAGTAAACCCGGTAGGCTTTGCGGCCTTCCGCGCACAACTGCCATGACGACAGCTACTCGGTAATTGATCGGGATTCCACCCCCGGCCGCTGAATGCCAGCGACCAGCAAAGGCTAGAGAGTCAGGATTCCAGTAACAATCAGACGCGAGTCGACAGGACTTGTAGGTTATTTCTTCAACCTAGGCTTCACCATATCTGGGCCGTAAGGGATATCTGAAACTCTGATCAGACATGGGGCTGGTAACGCAGAGCCGTTCAACCTCTACCAAATCCCATGGAACCTCCCCCCCAACCATTCTGGTCTAGTCTGAAGTTATGACCGGACCTGGGCCAGGGACGTGCAATTGAGTGTCCGGGCCGGATCACCATTGGAGTCCTTGGGAGGTGCCCTCATGAGCCTGCTGCTCGAGCCTTACACCCTGCGTCAGCTGACCCTGCCCAACCGCATCGCCGTTTCGCCGATGTGCCAGTATTCCGCCGTCGATGGCCTGGCCAACGATTGGCACCTTGTCCATTTAGGCAGCCGCGCCGTGGGCGGCGCTGGCCTGGTAATCACTGAAGCCGTGGCGGTGACCGCCGATGGCCGCATCACCGCTGAAGACCTCGGCCTGTGGGACGACGCTCAGATCGCCCCGCTGCAACGCATCACCCGTTTCATCACCGCCCAGGGGAGCGTGCCCGGCATCCAGCTGGCTCACGCCGGGCGCAAGGCCAGCACCTATCGCCCATGGCTGGGCAAGCAAGGCAGCGTCAAGCTCGAGGAGGGCGGCTGGCAACCGGTGGGCCCGTCGAAAATCGCCTTCGACCCGCAACACACGACGCCGCACGAGTTGAACCACAATGAGATTCAGGCTGTGATCGCCGCCTTTGTCGCCTCTACCGAGCGCGCCCTGAAGGCCGGTTTCAAGGTGGTCGAAATCCATGCCGCCCACGGGTACCTGTTGCACCAGTTCCTGTCGCCGCTGAGCAACCAGCGTCGCGACGAATACGGCAGTTGCTTCGAAAACCGTATCCGCCTGACCCTGCAGGTGGTCGAGGCCGTGCGCAAAGTCTGGCCTGCCGAGTTACCGCTGTTCGTGCGGGTGTCGGCAACCGACTGGGTCGAGGACGGCTGGAACCCGGATGAAACCGTCGAACTGGCCCGCCGCCTGCGTGGGTTGGGCGTCGACCTGATCGACGTGTCCTCCGGCGGCACCTCGGTCAACGCCGAAATCCCCACCGGGCCCGGCTACCAGACGCGCTTCGCCGAGCGTGTGCGCAAGGAATCGGAAATCGCCACCGGCACCGTGGGCATGATCACCGAACCGGCCCAGGCCGAGCACATTCTGCGCACCGGCCAGGCCGACATAATCTTCCTCGCCCGCGAACTGCTGCGCGACCCGTACTGGCCGCTGCATGCCGACGACGACCTGGGCGGCAACAAAGCTACCTGGCCAGCGCAATACCAGCGCGCCACCAGCCGGGCCAACCCGATTCACGAGTCGGACCTGCGGGACTAGGTTCTACCTGCACTGGCCTCTTCGCGGGCTTGCCCGCTCCCACAGGTACATCACAAACCTCAAGGGCTGTGATGTACCTGTGGGAGCGGGCAAGCCCGCGAAGAGGCCAGTAGATTCAACCCTGGACTAGTGCTTGATCATCACATGCCGCACACAGGTGTAGTCCTCCAGCCCATACATCGACATGTCCTTGCCATACCCCGAATGCTTCTGCCCGCCATGGGGCATTTCGCTGACCAGCATGAAGTGGGTGTTCACCCATGTGCAGCCATACTGCAGGCGCGCCGCCAGGCGGTGGGCGCGGCCGGTGTCGCGGGTCCATACCGATGAGGCGAGGCCGTAGTTGGAGTCGTTGGCCCATTCCAGCGCCTGCGCTTCGTCGTTGAAGCTGGTCACCGACACTACCGGACCGAACACTTCGTTGCGCACGATTTCGTCGTCCTGCAGGGCGTCAGCCAGCACGGTCGGTTCGAAGAAGAAACCGTCGCCATCAATCGCCTTGCCACCGGTTACCAGGCGAATGTGCGGCTGGGCGATGGCCCGTTGCACCAGCCCTGCGACCTTGTCGCGGTGCTGGGCACTGATCAGTGGCCCCAGTTCGGTGTCCTCGGCTTCCTGCAGGCCCGGCTTGAGGCTGGCCACTGCGGCCCCCAGGCGTTCGACGAAGCGCTCGTAGATGCCATCCTGCACGTACAGCCGACAGGCGGCGGTGCAGTCCTGGCCGGCGTTGTAGAAACCGAAGGTACGGATGCCGTCGATGGCGGCATCGATGTCGGCATCGTCGAACACCAGCACCGGGGCCTTGCCGCCCAGTTCCATGTGCATGCGTTTCACGCTGTCGGCGGTGGCGCTGATGATGTGAGCGCCGGTGGGGATCGAGCCGGTCAGCGACACCATGCGCACCTTGGGGTGGTTGACCAGCGGGTTGCCGACCGTCTGGCCACGGCCGAAGAGGATGTTCAGCACCCCCGGTGGCAGCAGGTCCTGGGCCAGTTCGCCGAGGCGCAGGGCGGTCAGCGGGGTCAGCTCGGAGGGCTTGATCACCACCGTGTTGCCGGCAGCCAGGGCCGGGGCGATCTTCCACGCCAGCATCATCAACGGGTAGTTCCACGGTGCGATCGAGGCCACCACGCCCAGCGGGTCGCGGCGGATCATCGAAGTATGCCCCGGCAGGTACTCGCCGGCTGCCGAGCCACCCAGGCAGCGCGCCGCACCGGCGAAGTAGCGGAACACGTCGGCAATTGCCGGGATCTCGTCATTCAGCGCGGCGCTCAGCGGCTTGCCGCAGTTCTGCGATTCCAGTCGAGCCAGTTCATCGCCATGGGCTTCGATAGCGTCGGCCAGCGCCAGCAAGGCTTGCGAGCGTTCCTTGGGGCTGGTTTGCGACCAGCTGTCGAAGGCCTGGTCGGCGGCGCGCACGGCGCTGTCCACCTGGGCCTCGCTGGCTTCGTTGATCTGCGCCAGGGCACTGCCCAGCGCCGGGTTGAGCACGGTCCAGGCCGGGCCTTCGCCAGCGACCAGCTGGCCATTGATCAGCATCTGCGTTTGCATCGGGGACTCCTCCAGGGTCATTTGCCGCTGCCCGCGACGCTTTCACCGCCACGGGTCAGGTAATAGGCGCCAAGGATCGGCAGCATGGTCACCAGCATCACCAGCATGGCGACCACGTTGGTCACCGGCACGTCGCGCGGGCGGCTGAGCTGGTTTAGCAACCAGATCGGCAGGGTGCGTTCGTGGCCGGCAGTGAAGGTGGTGACGATGATTTCGTCGAACGACAGGGCAAAGGCCAGCATGCCACCGGCCAGCAGCGCCGAACCGAGGTTGGGCAGGATGATGTAGCGGAAGGTTTGCCAACCGTCGGCACCGAGGTCCATCGAAGCTTCGATCAGGCTCTGCGAAGTGCGTCGCAGGCGGGCGATCACGTTGTTGTAGACGATAACCACACAGAACGTGGCGTGGCCGACCACGATGGTGAACACGCCGGGCTCGATCCCCAGGCTCTTGAACGCCGAGAGCAGGGCGATGCCAGTAATGATGCCAGGCAGGGCAATGGGCAGGATCAGCATCAGCGAAATGCTCTCCTTGCCGAAAAAGCTGCGCCGGTACAGCGCCGCCGAGGCCAGTGTGCCGAGCACCAGGGCGATCAGCGTGGCCAGGCAGGCCACCTGCAGCGACAGCTTTATCGCTTCCAGCACATCGGGCCGGGCAAAGGCCACGGCGAACCACTTCAGGGTTAAGCCCTTGGGCGGGAAGCTGAATGCCGCGTCTTCGGTGTTGAAGGCGTACAGGAAGATGACCAGGATCGGGAAGTGCAGGAACAGTAACCCGCCCCAGGCCGCCATGCGCAGCCCGGTCGAGGCTTTTTCAGAGTGCATCGAAGGCCCCCAGTCGCTTGACGATGGACAGGTACACCGCGATCAGCACGATCGGCACCAGGGTGAACGCGGCGGCCATCGGCATGTTGCCGATCGCCCCTTGCTGGGCATAGACCATGCTGCCGATGAAATAGCCGGGCGGGCCGATCAGCTGCGGCACGATGAAGTCGCCCAGGGTCAGCGAGAAGGTGAAGATTGAACCGGCGGCAATGCCCGGGATCGACAGCGGCAGGATCACCTGCACGAAGGTCTGGCCGGGCCTGGCGCCCAAGTCTGCCGAAGCTTGCAGCAGCGACGGCGGCAAGCGTTCCAGCGAGGCCTGGATCGGCAGGATCATGAACGGCAGCCAGATGTACACGAACACCATGAAGCGCCCCAGGTGCGAAGTCGACAGCGTGCTGCCGCCCACGCCCGGTACCGCCAGCACCATTTGCAGCAGAGCATCCAGGTGCAGTTGCTGGGCGAACCACTGGGCCACGCCGCCCTTGGCCAGCAGCAGGGTCCAGGCGTAGGTCTTGACGATGTAGCTGGCCCACATCGGCATCATCACTGCGATGTAGAAAAATGCCTTGGTCTTGCCGCTGGTGTAGCGCGCCATGTAGTAGGCGATGGGGAAGGCCAGCACCGCGCTGGCCAGCGACACCGCCAGCGCCATTCCCAGGGTGCGCAGGATGATGTCGAAGTTCGACGGGTTGAACAGCGCGGCGAAATTGCCCAGGGTCAGGTCCGGGGTCACCGCCATGGTGAAGTCGTCGAAGGTATAGAAGCCTTGCCACAGCAGGTTCAGCAGCGAGCCCAGGTAGATCGCGCCGAACCAGGTCAGCGGTGGGATCAGCAGCAGGGCCAGGTACAGGTTGGGGCGCCGGTACAGCAGGTTGGACAGGCCGCGCAGCGTGCTCATGTCAGCGGCCCTCCGTTTCCTGCAGCACCGTCATGGCTTCGCGGGGCCAGTGCGCCTGTACTCGTTGCCCGGGTTGCCAGGCCTGTGCCTGCGCCTGCCAGCGGTCGTTGGCCTGGCTCACCGCCAGCAACTGGCCGCTGTCCAGTTGCAGCTCGTAGCGGGTGGCACTGCCCTGGTACTGGATATCGCGCAGCTGGCCGCTGACCTGGACGTGCTGGCCGGCTGTGGCCGGGTCGCCGAGGCGGATGTGTTCGGGGCGGATGGAGAAGGGCGCCGGGCTGCCATTGAGCAACGTGGCCAGTTCGCCGCGCACAACGTTGGAGGTGCCGACGAACTCGGCGACGAAGGTGGTGGCCGGCTGCATGTACAGGTTGCGCGGGGTGTCGACCTGCTCGATACGGCCGCGGTTGAACACTGCGACGCGATCGGACATCGACAGCGCCTCGGTCTGGTCGTGGGTGACGAAGATGAAGGTGATGCCCAGCTGGCGCTGCAGCTTTTTCAGCTCGCCCTGCATCTGTTCGCGCAACTTCAGGTCCAGCGCGCCAAGCGGCTCGTCCAGCAGCAGTACCCGTGGCCGATTGACCAGCGCGCGGGCCAGGGCCACGCGCTGGCGCTGGCCACCGGACAACTGCGCCGGTTTGCGCGCGCCATAGCCGGCCAGGGCCACCATCGCCAGGGCTTCTTCGGCGCGGCTGTGGCGTTCGGCCTTGGCCACGCCTTTTACCTTCAGGCCGTAGGCGATGTTGTCCAGTACGTTCATGTGCGGGAACAGGGCGTAGTCCTGGAATACGGTGTTGACGTCGCGCTGGTAGGGCGGTACGCCCGCAGCCTCGACACCGTGGATGCGGATCGAACCGCTGGTGGGTTGCTCGAAGCCTGCGATCAGGCGCAGGCAGGTGGTCTTGCCCGAGCCAGAGGGGCCGAGCATGGAGAAGAATTCGCCATCGATGATGTCGATGCTGACCTGGTCGACGGCCTTGACCTCGCCGAAGGTGCGGGAAACCTGGGTGAACTGGACGGCTAGGGGCATGCGTGTGCTCCGGACAACGGGCTTACTCCTGTGCCTGCCTCTTCGCGGGTGAACCCGCTCCTACAGGTTCATCACCGCCTGTAAGGGTGGTGCTCTACCTGTAGGAGCGGGTTCACCCGCGAAGAGGCCGGCACAGGCATTCAGGCAACCTCAGCGCCCACCCATGATCGCAATGTAATCCTGGGTCCAGCGGCTATACGGCACGAACTTGCCGCCCTGGGCCTGCGGGGTTTTCCAGAAGGCGATCTTGTCGAAGTTGTCGAAACCGTTGGTCTTGCAGCCCTCGGCCCCCAGCAGCTCGTTGCCGGTGCAGGCCGCCGGCACCGCCGGCAACGAACCGAACCAGGCCGCCACGTCACCCTGTACTTTCGGCTGCAGCGACCAGTCCATCCATTTGTAGGCACAGTTGGGGTGCTTGGCCTCGCTGTGCAGCATGGTGGTGTCGGCCCAGCCGGTCGCGCCTTCTTTGGGAATGGTCGAGGCCACGGGCTGCTTTTCGGCTTTGAGGCCATTGACCATGTAGCCCCAGGAGCTGGAGGCAACCACGCCTTCGTTCTTCACGTCGCTCATCTGCACCGTGGCGTCATGCCAGTAGCGGTGGATCAGCGGTTGTTGCTGGCGCAGCAGTTCCAGCACGGCCTTGTATTGTGTTTCGCTCAGCTCGTACGGGTCCTGGATGCCCAGCTCCGGTTTGGCCGTCTTCAGGTACAACGCCGCATCGGCGATGTAGATCGGCCCATCGTAGGCCTGCACGCGGCCCTTGTTCGGCTTGCCGTCGGGCAGGTTCTGCGGCTCGAACAGCACACCCCAGGTGGTGGGCGCCTGCTTGAACACGTCGGTGTTGTACAGCAGCACGTTCGGGCCCCATTGGTACGGGGTGCCGTAGACCCGCTTGTCGACCACGTACCAGCCACCGTTCTGTAGCCGTGGGTCGATGTTCTTCCAGTTGGGGATCAAGTCGGTGTTGATCGGCTGTACCCGCTTGCCCGCGATCAGCCGCAGCGAGGCATCGCCCGAGGCGGTGACCAGGTCGTAGCCGCCCTTGGTCATCAGGCTGACCATCTCGTCCGAGGTGGCGGCGGTCTTGACGCTGACCTTGCAGCCGGTTTCCTTCTCGAAGCCGGTCACCCAGTCGTAGGCCTTGTCGCTTTCACCGCGCTCGATGTAGCCGGGCCAGGCGACGATGTCCAGGCGGCCCTCGCCGGGCCCCAGGGCCTTGGGCGGTTCGGCAGCCTGCAGGCTGGCGCTGGCCAGCACGGCGCAGGCGGTTGCGCCGAGCAATGCGGTCTTGTGCACTGACATGGTGTTCCCTCTTCTTGGAGATTTTGGTCGGGGCAGTCATCAAGCAAGCCGTGAAGCGAGCGTTATAGGCGTAGTGCGGTTTACGCGCGGTATTGGCGATATCGAGTCTAGTTGGCTTTTTGCCAGCCAATGCAACATCCGGAAGCAAATCCCCCCATGGCGATCGAGCGGGCAGGGCTTAATCTGACGGTTCCCTTGGCCAACGTGGAAACCGTTTGATGAACACCCGGGGATTGCTCGACCAGTTGCTCAAGTCCGGCCAGGACTTGCTCGCCAGCCAGGCCGGCAAGGGCAGCTCTGGCAAGCCAGGCGCCAGTGCCGGCGGCCTTGGCAGCCTGCTTTCTGGTGCCGGTGGTGGTGCCCTGGCAGCGGGTGCCATGGGTTTGCTGCTGGGCAACAAGAAAGCCCGCAAATATGGCGGCAAGGCCCTCACCTATGGCGGCCTGGCCGCGCTCGGTGTGCTGGCCTACAAGGCCTACGGCAACTGGCAGGCGCGCCAGCAGGTGGCCGCCACCGAGCCACAGACCGTCGACCGCCTGCCGCCGGCCCAGGCCGAGCTGCACAGCCAGGCGGTACTGCGGGCGCTGGTGGCGGCGGCCAAGTCCGATGGCCATATCGACGAACGCGAGCGTGCGCTGATCGAGGGTGAATTCACCCGCCTGGACAACGACCGCGAGTTGCAGCACTGGCTGCATGCCGAGCTGAACAAGCCGCTGGACCCGGCCGAAGTGGCCCGTGCCGCGCAAACGCCGGAAATGGCCGCCGAGATGTACCTGGCCAGCGTCATGATGGTCGACCAGGAAAACTTCATGGAGCGCGCCTACCTGGACGAACTGGCCCGCCAGCTGCGCCTGGACCCGGCCCTGCGCCAGGAGCTGGAAAGCCAGGCAAGGCTTGCCGCCGGCCAGTGATGGGGGCTGCGTTGCAGCCCATCGCCGGCAAGCCGGCTCCCACAGGGATCACACATGGCCTGAGGTCATGCGGTCGAGGTGGGAGCCTGGCTTGCCGGCGATGGGCCGCACAGCGGCCCCAATGGCGTTGGGCACAAATGACCGGTCTGTCGGCAAGGTTACCTGGTCACCCCACATTTCAGCCGCATGAGCACTGGGCGCCTGGGCTATACTTCGGCGATTTTTCCCGCTCGTTGTGAATTCCTGAGGGCTGAATGTGAAGAACTGGACCTTGCGCCAACGGATCCTGGCAAGTTTCGCCGTGATCATCGCCATCATGCTGCTGATGATCGTGGCCGCCTACTCGCGGTTGGTGACCATCGCATCCGCCGAACAGGCAGTGGGGACCGACAGCATTCCCGGCCTCTACTACAGCTCGATGATCCGCAGTGCCTGGGTCGACGGTTACGTGGCTAGCCAGCAGTTGGTAGGCCTGTCCAACCAGCGTGAATTCACCTCGGCCGATGCGGAACTGTTCAAGAGCTTCCAGGACCGCTTGAAAGAGCACATGGCCAGCTACCAGGGCACCATTCAGGATGATGACGACCAGGCGCGGTTCGACGCCTTCATCCAGATGGAGGTTGCCTACCTCAAGATCATCGAGCAGGTGCTGGAAGCCTACCGAAAGCATGACTATGCCGAAGCCCAGCGGTTGATCACCGATGTGCTGACCCCGGCCTGGGTAGAAGGCCGCAAGCTTCTGAACGAAGTGATCGAGCACAACCGGGCCGCCGCCGACACCGACACCAACGAGATCGTCGGCGCCGTGAGCACCGCCAAGGGCAGCATGATGGTTTCGCTGCTGCTGGCGATCATCGCCGCCGGTATCTGCGGCCTGTTGCTGATGCGCGCCATCACCGCGCCCATGCAACGCATTGTCCATGCCCTCGACAAACTGCGCTCCGGCGACCTGAGCATGCGCCTGAGCCTGGACCGCAAGGACGAGTTCGGCGCCATCGAAAGCGGCTTCAACGAAATGGCCGAGGCCCTGGCCAACCTGGTGGCCCAGGCCCAGCGTTCGTCGGTGCAGGTGACCACCTCGGTGACCGAAATTGCCGCAACCTCCAAGCAACAGCAGGCCACCGCCACCGAAACGGCTGCCACCACCACCGAAATCGGCGCCACCTCGCGGGAAATCGCCGCCACCTCGCGTGACCTGGTGCGCACCATGACCGAAGTCACCTCGGCCGCCGACCAGGCCTCCAGCCTGGCCGGCTCCGGCCAACAGGGCCTGGCACGCATGGAAGAAACCATGCACCAGGTGATGGGTGCCGCCGACCTGGTCAACGCCAAGCTGGGCATCCTCAACGAAAAGGCCAGCAACATCACCCAGATGGTGGTGACCATTGTCAAGGTTGCCGACCAGACCAACCTGCTGTCGCTCAACGCTGCCATCGAAGCGGAAAAGGCCGGCGAGTACGGCCGGGGCTTTGCCGTGGTGGCCACCGAAGTGCGCCGCCTGGCCGACCAGACCGCCGTTGCCACCTACGACATCGAGCAGATGGTGCGCGAGATCCAGTCGGCGGTGTCGGCCGGGGTCATGGGCATGGACAAGTTTTCCGAAGAAGTGCGCCGCGGCATGTTCGAGGTGCAGCAGGTGGGCGAACAGCTCAGCCAGATCATCCACCAGGTGCAGGCCCTGGCGCCGCGCGTGCTGATGGTCAACGAAGGCATGCAGGCCCAGGCCACCGGTGCCGAGCAGATCAACCAGGCGCTGGCCCAGCTCAGCGATGCCAGCACCCAGACAGTCGAGTCGCTGCGCCAGGCCAGTTTCGCCATCGATGAGCTGAGCCAAGTGGCCGCAGGCCTGCGTGGCGGCGTGTCGCGCTTCAAAGTCTGACCGCGATGAACGACTTGCAACCGCGGGCCGCGCGGACGGGCAACGCCAAGGGGGCGTTGTACCTGCAGTTTCGCATTCGGGAGCAACGCTTTGCCCTGAGTGTGCACGAGGTGATCGAGGTGCTGCCGCGCCAGCCGCTGAAACCGATCGCCAAGGCACCTGCCTGGGTCGCAGGCATCCTTGCGCACCGAGGCCTGTTGGTACCAGTGGTCGACCTGGCGGCATTGAGCTTCGGCCAACCGGCAGCGCAGCGCACCAGTACCCGCCTGGTTCTGGTGCACTACCGAGTCGGCCTGCAGCTTGGCCTGATACTGGAGCAGGCCACCGAAACCCTGCGTTGCCACCCCGACGAGTTCCAGCCGTATGGCCTGGACAGCGGCGAGGCCCCGTATCTGGGCCCGGTGCGTCAGGATGAGCAGGGCTTGTTGCAGCGCATCGAAGTCAACGACCTGCTCCCCGATGCCGTGCACGAGTTGCTGTATGCGGGTGATCCGACAGGGATGCCGACATGAACGAACAGCATTTTTTCCGCTTCCTGCGTGAGCGCATCGGCCTGGACGTGGAGTCGGTGGGCGCGCCCATGGTCGAGCGTGCGCTGCGCCAGCGCTGCGTGGCCGTGAACGCTGCGGACCTGGATGATTACTGGCTGCACCTGCAGCAGTCGATGGATGAGCAACAGGCGCTGATCGAAGCGGTCATCGTCCCGGAAACCTGGTTCTTCCGTTACCCCGAGTCCTTCACCGCCTTGGCCAGCCTGGCGCACAAGCGCCTGGCCGAGCTGGCCGGGGCGCGCCCGCTCCGCTTGCTCAGCCTGCCTTGCTCGACCGGCGAGGAACCCTATTCGCTGGCCATGGCCTTGCTCGATGCCGGTATCGCGCCGGGGGCGTTCATGATCGACGGCATGGACATCAGCCCCAGTTCCGTGGCCAAGGCCGGGCAGGCCGTGTACGGGCGCAATGCCTTCCGTGGCAGCGACCTGGGCTTTCGCGAGCGTTACTTCGATGCCCTCGAAGAAGGCCACCTCCTGCATGAGCGGGTGCGCGAGCAAGTCAGCCTGCAGGTGGGCAATGTGCTCGACCCGGCGCTGGCCAGCCGCGATGGCCTGTACGACTTCGTGTTCTGCCGCAACCTGCTGATCTATTTCGACGTGCCGACCCAACAACGGGTGTTCGAAGTGCTCAAGCGCTTGTTGCACCCACAGGGTGTGCTGTTCATCGGCCCGGCCGAAGGCAGCTTGCTGGCGCGATTGGGCATGCGCCCGCTGGGGATTGCCCAGTCGTTCGCCTATGTGCGCCAGGAGGGTGGCGGCGCTGCGTTGGCTATGCCCCCGGTCCAGCCCTTGCGGCGCACATCGCCAGCACCGGCCAAGCCAGGCTATCCGTTACCGAGCGCAGCGTCGCCGCGCCCACTGCGGGTGCTGCCCGTGGTCGCCAAGCCAGCGCCGGCGCGCGAGCACAAGCGCGAGGAGGCAAGCGAGTTGCTGGCCAGCATTGCCCGGCTTGCCAATGCCGGCGCCAGCGAGCAGGCCCGTGCCGAATGCCAGCGCTACCTGGGCCAGTTCGCGCCTTCGGCGCAGGTTTACTACTGGCTGGGGCTGCTCAGCGATACCGAAGGCGATGCGCAGCAGGCACTGACCCACTATCGCAAAGCCCTGTACCTGGAACCGCAGCACCCCGAGGCGCTGGTGCACCTGGCGGCCTTGCTGGCGGCCCAGGGCGACCTTGCCGGTGCCCGGCGCCTGCAGGAGCGCGCCGCACGGGTTGGCAGGGAGTCTGAACGATGAAGGAATCCGCGATGCAATTGCTCGCCGAGGATGACGCGCACATCGACGACTGCTGGAACCGCATTGGCGTGCACGGCGACAAGCAGTGCCCGCTGCTGGAACGTCACGTTCACTGCCGCAACTGCGAGGTATATGCCGCAGCGGCCACACGCCTGCTCGACCGCTACGCGCTGATGCAGGACCACCAGGCTGCCGTGGCGCCACCGGTCGAGGAAAACACCGGCCGCTCCATGCTGCTGTTCCGCCTGGGCGAAGAGTGGCTGGCGCTGGCCACCGCCTGCCTGGCCGAAATTGCCCCGCTGCAGGCGGTGCATTCGCTGCCGCACCAGCGCTCGCGGGTGTTGCAGGGGGTGGCCAACGTGCGCGGTGCGCTGGTGCCGTGCCTGTCACTGGCCGACCTGCTGGGTGTGCAGGCCAGCGCTGCCGAGCAACGTGGCGGCCGGGCGATGCCACGCATGCTGATCCTGGCCGCGGAGGGCGGGCCGGTGGTGATGGCGGTCGAGGAAATCGACGGCATTCACCGGCTCGACCCGCTGCTACTGAACAGCGGGCAGGACGCCTCCCACTTCACCGCAGCGGTCCTGCAATGGCGTGGCCGCAGCGTGCGGGTACTGGACGATCAACATTTACTGTCTGCCGTGCAGCGGAGCCTGTCATGACCCCAGAGCAAATGCGCGACGCATCGTTGCTCGAACTGTTCAGCCTGGAGGCCGAGGCGCAGACCCAGGTGCTCAGTGCCGGCCTGATGGCGCTGGAGCGTAATCCCACGCAGGCCGACCAGCTTGAGGCTTGCATGCGCGCGGCCCACTCGCTGAAGGGTGCGGCGCGGATCGTCGGGGTGGACGCTGGCGTTAGCGTTGCCCATGTCATGGAGGACTGCCTGGTGGCCGCCCAGGAGGGTCGCCTGCGGCTGAGCGCCGAGCATATCGATGCCCTGTTGCAGGGCACCGACCTGTTGATGCGCATCGCCACGCCTGGCGATGCCGGGGCGCAGGCGACCCTGCCGGTGTTCCTTGCGCAAATGGCCAACCTGCTCGACCCGGGGACGGCAGCCTTGCCCCCCGCGCCGCCAGCCGTGCCAGCGCTGCCGGAAGCGCCGGCGCAAACCGTGCAAGCCGAACCTTTGCCGCTACCCGTCGAACCCTTGGAGCCTGAGCCCGAGCCCGAGCTGGCCCCGCGTCGCAAGGCCGGCAAGCGCACCGGCGAAGGTACGGAGCGGGTGCTGCGGGTCACCGCCGACCGCCTCAACAGCCTGCTCGACCTGTCCAGCAAGTCGCTGGTGGAAACCCAGCGGCTCAAGCCTTACCTGGCCACCCTGCAGCGCCTCAAGCGCATGCACGGCCAGGGCATGCAGGCGCTTGATGGCCTGCGCTTGCAACTGGAGGACAGTGGCCAGAGCAGCGAGGTGCTCGAAGCCCTGGCACAGACCCAGCGCCTGCTGGCGGAAACCCAGCAGATCCTGCAGCAGCAGGCTGCCGACCTGGACGAGTTCGGCTGGCAGGCCAGCCAGCGCGCACAACTGCTCTACGACACCGCGCTGGCCTGCCGGATGCGGCCGTTTGCCGATGTGCTGACCGGCCAGAGCCGCATGGTGCGCGACCTTGGTCGTTCGCTGGGCAAGCCGGTGCGGCTGTTGGTGGAAGGGGAAAAGACCCAGGTCGACCGTGATGTGCTGGAAAAGCTCGAGGCACCGTTGACCCACCTGTTGCGCAACGCGGTCGACCACGGCATCGAGCTGCCCGAGCGGCGCCTGCTGGCGGGCAAGGCGGAGGAGGGCGTGATCCGCCTGCGGGCCTCGCACCAGGCCGGTATGCTCAGCCTTGAACTGATCGACGACGGTGCCGGCATCGACCTCGAACGCCTGCGCAGCAGCATTGTCGAGCGCGCCCTGTCGCCCGCCGACACGGTGGCGCGCATGAGCGAGGAAGAGTTGCTGACATTCCTGTTCCTGCCCGGTTTCAGCCTGCGCGACAAAGTCACCGAGGTGTCCGGGCGCGGTGTCGGCCTGGATGCGGTGCAGCACATGATCCGGGAGCTGCGCGGTTCGATAGAGCTGACCCAGCTGGCCGGGCAGGGCTGCCGTTTCCATTTGCAGGTGCCACTGACCTTGTCGGTTGTGCGCAGCCTGGTGGTCGAGGTGGGTGGCGAGGCCTATGCCTTCCCGCTCGCTCATATCGAACGCACGCTCGAAGTAAGTGCCGAAGAGATCGTGCAGATCGAGGGGCGCCAGCATTTCTGGCACGAAGGCCGGCACATAGGCCTGGTCGCGGCCAGCCAACTGCTCAATCGCCCGGCCGGGCAAACGCAGGAGAGCAACCTGCGCGTGGTGGTGATCCGCGAGCGCGAGCAGTTGTACGGGGTAGCCGTGGAGCGACTGGTGGGCGAGCGGGTGCTGGTGGTGATGCCGCTCGACCCACGGCTGGGCAAGGTGCAGGACATCTCTTCCGGTGCCCTGCTCGACGATGGCTCGGTGGTGCTGATCGTCGATGTGGAGGACCTGCTGCGTTCGGTGGAGAAGCTGCTCAGCACCGGCAGCCTGGAACGCATCGACCGCGGCAGCAGCGGCACCCGTGGCGTGGCGCGCCAGCGCATCCTGGTGGTCGATGATTCGCTGACCGTGCGTGAACTGCAGCGCAAGCTGCTCGGCAACCGTGGCTACGACGTGGCCGTGGCGGTGGATGGCATGGACGGCTGGAACGCCTTGCGTGGCGAGGACTTCGACCTGCTGATCACTGATATCGACATGCCGCGCATGGACGGCATCGAGCTGGTCACCCTGGTACGCCGCGACCAGCGCCTGCAATCGCTGCCGGTGATGGTGGTGTCCTACAAGGACCGTGAGGAAGACCGACGGCGGGGCCTGGATGCCGGCGCCGACTACTATTTGGCAAAGGCCAGTTTCCATGACGATGCGTTGCTGGATGCTGTGGTTGAGCTGATCGGAGGTGCTCAGGGATGAAGATCGCCATCGTCAACGACATGCCCATGGCCGTCGAGGCGCTGCGCCGGGCGGTTGCCCTCGAACCGGCGCACCAGGTGGTGTGGGTGGCCAGCAATGGCGCCGAGGCGGTGCAGCGCTGCACCGAGCAGCAGCCAGACCTGATCCTCATGGACCTGATCATGCCGGTCATGGATGGCGTCGAGGCCACCCGGCGGATCATGGCCGAAACCCCTTGCGCCATCGTCATCGTCACGGTCGATCGCAAGCAGAACGTGCACCGGGTATTCGAGGCCATGGGCCACGGCGCCCTCGACGTGGTCGACACGCCGGCGCTGGGGGCGGGCGATCCGCGTGAAGCGGCAGCGCCACTGCTGCGCAAGATCCTCAACATAAGCTGGTTGATTGGTCAGCAGCGCGCACCGGCCGCACGCCCGGTCGCCGCACCCGTGCGGGCGGCGTCACAGCACCGCGGGCTGGTTGCGATCGGTTCGTCCGCTGGCGGCCCGGCGGCCCTCGAAGTACTGCTCAAGGGCCTGCCGGCGGCGTTTCCGGCGGCCATCGTGCTGGTCCAGCATGTGGACCAGGTATTTGCCGCGGGCATGGCAGAATGGCTCAGCAGCGCCGCCGGCTTGCCGGTGCGCCTGGCCCGTGAGGGCGAGCCACCACAGCCGGGGCAGGTATTGCTGGCCGGCACCAATCACCACATCCGCCTGCTACAGAACGGCCAACTGGCCTACACTGCCGAACCTGTCAATGAAATTTACCGGCCCTCGATCGATGTGTTCTTCGAGAGTGTGGCGCGCTATTGGACCGGCGATGCGGTGGGTGTGTTGCTTACCGGCATGGGTCGCGATGGTGCCCAGGGCCTGAAGCTGATGCGCCAGCAGGGTTTCCTGACCATTGCCCAGGACCAGGCCAGCAGTGCGGTGTACGGGATGCCCAAGGCCGCTGCGGCCATCGATGCCGCAGTGGAAATCCGCCCGCTGGAACGCATAGCCGGGCGCTTGATGGAATTTTTCGCAAAATGACGAAGTGTATTGAATCACGCCGCCAGGCCGGCAGTGATCGGGTGAACAGGTATGAATGATTTACCGATCGAAGGTTTCACGACCCCCAACGAGAACTCGGCGATGGTGCTGCTGGTCGACGACCAGGCCATGATCGGCGAGGCGGTGCGGCGTGGCCTGGCCCATGAAGAGAACATCGACTTCCACTTCTGCGCCGACCCGCACCAGGCGGTGGCCCAGGCCGTGCGCATCAAGCCCACGGTGATCCTGCAGGACCTGATCATGCCTGGCCTGGACGGGCTGACCCTGGTGCGTGAATACCGCAACAACCCGGCGACCCAGGACATTCCGATCATCGTCCTGTCGACCAAGGAAGACCCGCTGGTCAAGAGCGCAGCCTTTGCTGCCGGGGCCAACGATTACCTGGTCAAGCTGCCGGACACCATCGAGCTGGTGGCGCGCATCCGCTATCACTCGCGTTCCTACCTTACCCTGTTGCAGCGCGACGAGGCCTACCGCGCTTTGCGTGTCAGCCAGCAGCAACTGCTCGATACCAACCTGATGCTGCAGCGGCTGATGAACTCCGATGGCCTGACCGGGTTGTCCAACCGCCGCCACTTCGACGAGTACCTGGAACTGGAATGGCGCCGGGCCATGCGTGAGCAGCAGCAGTTGTCGCTGCTGATGATCGACGTGGACTACTTCAAGGCCTACAACGACAGCTTTGGCCACCTGGCCGGTGACGAGGCCTTGCGCCAGGTGGCCGAGGCGATCCGCGGCTCGTGCTCGCGGCCGACCGACCTGCCGGCGCGCTATGGTGGCGAGGAATTCGTCCTGGTATTGCCCAACACCTCGCCGGGTGGGGCACGCCTGGTGGCCGAGAAGCTGCGCCAGACCGTGCTCGGCCTGGGCATCCCGCACACCGCGCCGGTGCCCGACTCGTATCTGACCGTGAGCATTGGCCTGGCCACCCAGACTCCGTCCATCGGCAGCCATAGCCGGCAACTGATTTCGGCTGCGGACAAAGGTCTGTACCAGGCCAAGAATGGCGGGCGCAACCAGGTTGGTATCGCCTGACAGGGCCTCATCGCCGGCAAGCCAGCTCCCACAGGTACAGCGCATGCCTGAGACCTGCGCTTAACCTGTGGGAGCTGGCTTGCCGGCGATAGGCCGGGGCAGGCGTTCACCTCTTTCTGCCGACACCACTTCTACCGCCCGGCGGGTCTGCCGCCCTGCGGCGGACTCGGTTATACTCGCAGGCTTTTCACCGAATTCGTGCGAGTAGCCAGCCCATGGAAATCCAACCGATCCTGAACACCATCAAGGACCTCACCGAGCGTTCCCAGTCCATTCGGGGGTATCTTTGACTACGATCACAAGCATGACCGCCTGATCGAAGTCAACCGCGAGCTGGAAGACCCCAACGTCTGGAACAAGCCCGAGTACGCCCAGGCCCTGGGCCGCGAGCGTGCCATGCTGGCGCAGGTCGTCGAGACCCTGGACAAACTGTCCAATGGCCTGTCCGACTGCAAGGACCTGCTCGACATGGCCGTCGAGGAAGAGGATGAAGGCGCCGTAAGCGACGTCGAGACCGAGCTGCAAGCCCTGGAAGAGTCCCTGGCCCTGCTTGAGTTCCGTCGCATGTTCAGCGGCGAGATGGACATGAACAACGCCTACCTGGACATCCAGGCCGGCTCCGGCGGTACCGAGGCGCAGGACTGGGCCAACATCCTGCTGCGCATGTACCTGCGCTGGGCCGACAAGCGTGGTTTCGACGCTACCATCATCGAGCTTTCCGAAGGTGAAGTCGCCGGTATCAAGGGCGCCACCGTGCATATCAAGGGCGAGTACGCCTTCGGCTGGCTGCGCACCGAGATCGGCGTGCACCGCCTGGTGCGCAAGAGCCCGTTCGACTCCGGTGCCCGTCGCCACACCTCGTTCTCGGCGGTGTTCGTGTCGCCCGAGATCGACGACAAGGTCGAGATCGAGATCAACCCGGCCGACCTGCGTATCGACACCTACCGTTCCTCCGGTGCCGGTGGTCAGCACGTGAACACCACCGACTCGGCGGTGCGTATTACCCACGTACCGACCAACACCGTGGTGGCCTGCCAGAACGAACGCTCCCAGCACGCCAACAAGGACACCGCCATGAAAATGCTGCGGGCCAAGTTGTACGAGCTGGAAATGCAGAAGCGCAACGCCGCCTCGCAGGCGCTGGAAGACAGCAAGTCGGACATCGGCTGGGGTCACCAGATCCGCTCCTACGTGCTGGATGACTCGCGTATCAAGGACCTGCGTACCGGTGTCGAGCGCAGCGACTGCCAGAAGGTATTGGACGGCGACCTCGACCAGTACCTGGAAGCGAGCCTCAAGCAAGGGCTGTAAATCGCACACAACCGCCGCGGTACCTGGCCTGGGCCGGTACCGCGTGCCCTGCCCGAAAGGGGCACCGAACACCTGATGGAAAGAATGACGAAATGAGCGACCTCAAGACCGAAGCGCAAGACCTGCAACAGGAAGAAAACGCCCTGATCGCCCTGCGCAAGGAAAAGCTTGCCGCCGAGCGCGCCAAGGGCAATGCCTTCCCCAATGACTTCCGTCGCGACAGCTACTGCAACGACCTGCAGAAGCAGTATGCGGACAAGACCAAGGAAGAACTGGAAGCTGCAGCGATTCCGGTCAAGGTTGCCGGCCGCATCATGCTCAACCGCGGCTCGTTCATGGTCATTCAGGACATGACCGGCCGTATCCAGGTCTACGTCAACCGCAAGACCCTGTCGGAAGAGACCCTGGCCGCGGTCAAGACCTGGGACCTGGGCGACATCATCAGCGCCGAAGGTACCCTGGCCCGTTCCGGCAAGGGCGACCTGTACGTCGAAATGACCAACGTGCGCCTGCTGACCAAGTCGCTGCGCCCGCTGCCCGACAAGCACCACGGCCTGACCGACACCGAGCAGCGCTACCGCCAGCGTTACGTCGACCTGATGGTCAATGAAGAAACCCGCCACACCTTCCGTGTGCGTTCGCAGGTGATCTCGCACATCCGCAAGTTCCTCATCGAGCGCGACTTCCTCGAAGTCGAGACGCCGATGCTGCAAACCATCCCGGGCGGTGCCGCAGCCAAGCCGTTCGAAACCCACCACAACGCCCTGGACATGGCCATGTTCCTGCGTATCGCGCCGGAGCTGTACCTCAAGCGCCTGGTGGTTGGTGGCTTCGAGAAGGTATTCGAGATCAACCGCAACTTCCGTAACGAAGGCGTTTCGACTCGTCACAACCCTGAATTCACCATGCTCGAGTTCTACCAGGCCTACGCCGACTACCGCGACAACATGGACCTCACCGAGGAACTGTTCCGCGAGCTGGCGCAGCTGGTACTGGGCACTACCGACGTGCCGTACGGCGACAAGGTGTTCCACTTCGGCGAGCCGTTCGCCCGCCTGTCGGTATTCGACTCGATCCTCAAGTACAACCCGGAGCTGACCGCTGCCGACCTGCAGGACGTCGACCGCGCCCGCGACATCGCCAAAAAGGCCGGTGCCAAGGTGCTGGGCCACGAGGGCCTGGGCAAGCTGCAGGTGATGATTTTCGAAGAGCTGGTCGAGCACAAGCTGGAGCAGCCGCACTTCATCACCGAGTACCCGTTCGAAGTATCGCCGCTGGCCCGTCGCAACGACGACAACCCGGCTGTTACCGACCGTTTCGAACTGTTCATCGGTGGCCGCGAGATCGCCAACGCCTACTCCGAGCTCAACGATGCCGAAGACCAGGCCGAGCGCTTCCTGGCCCAGGTGGCCGAGAAGGACGCCGGTGACGACGAAGCCATGCACTACGACGCCGACTTCGTTCGCGCACTGGAGTACGGCATGCCACCTACAGCAGGTGAAGGTATCGGTATCGACCGTCTGGTGATGCTGCTGACCAACTCGCCGTCGATCCGCGACGTGATCCTGTTCCCGCACATGCGTCCGCAGGCCTGAGTGAATTGAATGAGCCGCCTTTCGAGGCGGCTTTTTCTTGCCTGAAGCTTTATGTTGTCAGTACCGGCCTCTTCGCGGGCGCGCCCGCTCCCACAGGGACCCCACAGGTCCTTGCAGGTGTGGTTTCCCCCGGGAGCTGTTTTGCCAGCCATCATAGGCCTGCACAGGTCCTGAATGTGGTGGGGTCCCTGTGGGAGCGGGCGCGCCCGCGAAGAGGCCGGCACTGACGAAACACTGTCCATGAGGTACCCCCCGTGACACCCGCAATGCCTCACCAGGGCGCCGCTGGCATCGCCACCGCCGTCGCCGAAAGCGTGCAATACCAAGGCCGCAAGACTGCCCGCCAGGGCAGCGAGCAGCGTCGCCAACTGATCCTCGACGCCGCCATGCGCATCGTCGTGCGCGATGGCGTACGCGGTGTGCGCCATCGCGCCGTCGCCGCCGAGGCCGGTGTGCCATTGTCGGCCACCACCTACTACTTCAAGGATATCGAGGACCTGCTCACCGATACCTTTGCCCAGTACGTCGAACGCAGCGCCGCCTATATGGCCAAGCTGTGGGCCAATACCGAGGTGGTGTTGCGCCAGTTGCTGGCCCAGGGTGACGGCAGCCCGCAGGCGCGGGCGCGGTTGGCTGACGAGGTAGCACGCATGACTGCCGACTACGTGCAGCGACAACTGCTGAATCGCCGCGATTTCCTGATGGCCGAGCAGGCCTTCCGCCAGGAGGCGCTGCTGTGCCCGCGCCTGGCTCAACTGGTGTGCGCCCATGACCAGATCCTGCTGCATGGCACCCGCCAATTGCTGCAGGTGGTGGGCTCGCAGCAACCGGAACAGGACGCCCAAATGTTGACGGCGATTATCGAGCAGATGGAATATCAGGGCCTGCTCAAGGATGCGAACGCGCAAGCCGATGGGCAGATGCTCGCTATGCTTAGCCGATACCTGCAGCTGGTGCTGGCATCGGCCTGAGCCGAGACCGACTTTTCAAGGAGAACCTGATGAAAGCCTGGCGTGTGGTGTTGTTGACTCTGTCATTCCTGCTGCTGGGCGGTTGTCTGGTGACCTTCCACGAGCCCTTGCCTAGCAACCAGGCGGCGCCCAAGGCCCTGCTCGGCAAGTGGAGCAGCAAGGACGCCTGGGGCGAGCCGCTGAAGTTGGTGATCAGCCGTAGCGGCGGTGATGCCTACAAGGCGGTGGCCACGGCCAAAGGCAAGGCCCCTGAGGAATACGTGTTCACCGTGTCGCGCCACGGCAACCGCTGGTACCTGTCGGCTGGCGTGCCGAAGCGCCTGGGTGGCAATTTCCTGATCGGCGGTTTCGATATTGTCGATGGCAAGGAACTGGTGGTCTACAACCTGGATGTCGAGCAGGTGCAGCAGGCGGTGGACAAGAAGGAGCTGACCGGGCGCAGCACCGAAGTGCCGGAAGACAACGGCGACGGCGTGCTGATCGACAGCCCGTCGGCGCGGGTGCTGGCGTACCTGGACGACCCGGCCAACTCCGACCTGTTCGTTGAAGTGGCGCGGTTCCAGCGCTCCGGCAAGTAAATACCTGTGCCGGCCTCTTCGCGGGCTTGCCCGCTCCCACAGGTACAACGCTGCTCTCGACTGTGGCGCCCCTCCTGTGGGAGCGGGCGAGCCCGCGAAGAGGCCGGTACAGGTTTCTTGTACTAGAAAGGAGTCCCCGGTGGACGAATACCAGCAAACCATCCGTGCCCTGTCCGACCGCATCGTTGCGGCACAGACCCCGATCCGGGTTCTGGACGCGGTGAAGTGGGACGACAACATCCGCCAGGGTTTCCTCAAGGCCAAGGGCAAGGAGCCGCCGGCCGTCGACCGTGCCTACTACCAGTCGCGCCCGCTGGCGTTCGACTCCAGCGCGGTCAAGGCCGAGTTCCAGGGCATCGAGCGCGACATCATTCGCCAGCTCGGCCAGTTCAACCCGGTCGGGCAGATCATGAAGCGCATGTGCCGCGAATACCGCATGGTGGTGCGCATGCTCGAAGCGCGTGGCACCGAGGATTTCGGGCTGATCTCCCAGGAACTGTACGGCGCTGCCTCGGATGCCTTCCACGCTGGTGATCCGACCCTGGCCGACCTCGGCCTGATGCTGTCGGACTACCTGAACAACATCGATGGCCGTGGCGACCTCAAGGACGAGCCGAAGAACCTCACTGCCAAGGAAGCCGTGGAAATCCTCCAGCACCGGTTGAACAAGGTATTCGGCGAGGCCGAGGAGACCATCCGTGTGTTCGAGTCCGACGGTATCGTCGCCGATGCCGCGGCCGGGGCCGACTACATCAAGGTGCGTGCCGACGCCATGTTCAACTCCCGTGACGTGCGCGCCCTGGAGGTGCACGAAGGGCTGGTGCATGTCGGCACCACGCTCAACGGCCTGAACCAGCCGATCTGTACCTTCCTGGCCAAGGGCCCGCCCTCGTCGACGGTCACCCAGGAAGGCCTGGCCATCCTCATGGAGGTGATCGCCTTCGCCTCCTACCCCAGCCGCCTGCGCAAGCTCACCAACCGCACCCGCGCCATCCACATGGTCGAGGAGGGTGCCGATTTCATGCAGATCTACAACTTCTTCCGCGAGCAGGGGTTCGAGATGGCGCAGAGCTACAGCAACGCCAGCCGGGTGTTCCGCGGGTCGGTGCCCAATGGCCTGCCATTTACCAAGGACTTGTCCTACCTCAAAGGCTTCATCATGGTTTACAACTACATTCAGTTGGCCGTGAAGAAGGGCAAGCTCGAACAGATCCCGTTGCTGTTCTGTGGCAAGACCACCCTGGAAGACATGCGTACCCTGCGACAGCTGGTCGAGGAAGGCCTGGTCGAGCCGCCCAAGTACCTGCCCGAGCAGTTCCGCGACCTCAATGCGCTGTCGGCCTGGATGTGCTTCTCCAACTTCCTCAACCACCTGAGCCTGGACCGTATTGAAGCCGATTACGCGAACATTCTCTGAGTGCTGCCGCCTGCTGGCCCTGGGTTTGATCCTGCTGGGCCTGGGCGGTTGCAGCAGCCTGCTGTTCTATCCCGAGCGCGGGCAGCCGTTCACGCCCGAGCGGGCCAGGCTCGAGTACCGCGATGTCACCTTGATCACTGCTGATGGCATCCGCCTGCACGGCTGGTGGTTGCCGGCCAAGGCCGGGGTCGAGGTCAAGGGCACGGTGCTGCACCTGCATGGCAATGGCGGCAACCTGCCTGGGCACCTGGGCGGCAGCTACTGGCTGCCGGAGCAGGGCTACCAGGTGTTGATGATCGATTACCGCGGCTATGGCCTGTCCCAGGGCGAGCCGAGCCTGCCCGAGGTGTACCAGGACATCGCCGCGGCCATGGCCTGGCTGGAGCAGGCGCCCGAAGTCAAGGGCAAGCCGCTGGTGCTGCTGGGGCAGAGCCTTGGCGGGGCCATGGCCATTCACTACCTGGCGGCCCACCCGGAGCAGCGCCAGCGTTTCAGTGCTTTGGTATTCGACGGTGTGCCGGCCAGTTACCGTGCGGTCGGGCGCTTTGCCCTCAGCACCTCGTGGATGACCTGGCCGCTGCAGGTGCCGCTGTCGTGGCTGGTGCCGGACGGTGACAGCGCGATCCGCTCGATCGAGCAGCTGAGCAGCCCGCCCAAGCTGTTCTTCCACAGCATCGACGATACCCTGGTGCCGATGGACAACGGCATCCGCCTGTACCAGCACGCGCCAGCGCCGCGGGTGCTGCAACTGACCCGTGGTGGCCACGTGCAGACCTTCGCCGACCCGACCTGGCGCCAGGTGATGCTGCGTTTCCTCGACGACCCCAGCCATTTCAACGGCCTGCGGCGGCTGGCCGAAGTGCCCAATTACCCTGACGAGAAGAACAAGCAATGAGTGAAGAACGCAACGCCATCCCGCTGATCCTGACCGGTGTCGGCAGCATCATCGTGACGGTGGGGGCCTTGTGGTACTACGGTTACCTGCATTTCGCCAAGCCCGAAGATGCCCTGTTGCTGCAGGACTTCACCATGCTCAAGACCATCCCCGGCGAGGACTACAAGGTCTCGCTGGACCCGGCACCACAAATGGCCCAGTGCGTCGACGGCGTGTTGGTGCTGTTCGATACCCAGCAGAAAGGCCTGACAGGGGTGCTGGT
Organism: Pseudomonas sp. PVC-5-1; assembly: GCF_057444345.1. Taxonomy (NCBI): domain Bacteria; kingdom Pseudomonadati; phylum Pseudomonadota; class Gammaproteobacteria; order Pseudomonadales; family Pseudomonadaceae; genus Pseudomonas; species Pseudomonas sp. PVC-5-1. Next base: position 1,196,428 of record NZ_CM172024.1, read on the forward strand.
GGACAAGCGCAAGCGTGCTGTGCGTTGCATGGGCGAGGAAACGCCGCAGCAGGTGCAGTGAGCCATTATCTCTGCTGCCTGTGCTGGCCCTTTCGCGGCTAAAGCCGCTCCCACAGGGACTGTGCAAAGCTCAAGATATCTGCTGCCTGAACCGGCCTCTTCGCGGGCACGCCCGCTCCCACAGGGATCGCGCAAAGCTCGAAACTGGCGCCGTACCTGTGGGAGCGGGCAAGCCCGCGAAGAGGCCAGCACAGGCAAAAGAAAGCCCCGCTTCGATCGCGGGGCTTGTCAGTTCAGCTAGCCAGCCTTACTGCTGTACCTGGCTCACAGAGCGAGGTGCCACCGGTTGGTTGTCGTTGGAGATGGTCACCTCCACCCGGCGGTTCTGCGCACGCCCCGAATTGCTCGAGTTGTCCGCGACCGGGTACTCCTTGCCATAGCCCTGGGCGACGATGCGCGCTGGGTCGACGCCGGCACGTACCAGTGCCATGCGTACGCTGTTGGCGCGGCGCTCCGACAGGCCCTGGTTGTAGTTGGCCGAGCCGACGCTGTCGGTGTAACCCTCGACGATCACCTTGCGTTCCGGGTTTTCCTGGAGGAATTGCGCCAGCTTGGTGACGTTCGGGTAGGCGTTGCTCTTGAGTTCGGCCTTGTTGAAGTCGAACAGCACGTCTCCGAAAGTGACCAGCGTGCCGCGGTCGGTCTGCTTGGCGTTGAGGCTGTCCTGCAGCTTGGCGATCTGTGCGTCGCGTGCGTCAAGCTTGGCCTGGGCGCGCTGGGCCGAAGCGTTTTTCAGTTCGCTTTCGGCAGTGCGCAGGGCGATGGTCTGCTTGGCCACTTCGACGCGCTGGTTGGTCAGGTAGGCCAATTGGTCGACCTTCTTCTCGTCTTCACGGTCCATGTAGGCCTTGTCGGCCTTGTTCAGCCAGTCCTGGGCGTCCTTGGTCTCCAGCGCCGCAACCTTGCTCGATTGCGGGTCGCTCTGCAGCGAGGAGAAGTTGGTGCGGGCCGATTCGAGGTTGGCGTTAGGGTCGTGCGAGCAGGCGGCAAGGCCGACGCTCAGGGCCAGCAGGGCGGGAATCATGACGTAGTTGCGCATAGTGTTCATCCTTTGATCGTGTGCGAAGACCGAGGTGGGCAGGGCAGGGCTCACTGAGCGCTGCGCAGGCCTTCCTCACGTACGTCCTGAACGCCCTGGCGGGCATCCTGCACGGCCTTCTGGGCCTTGGCCGCCTGGGCCTTGCGTTCGGCGAGGCGGGCGTCCCACTCGGCCTGTTCGGCCAGGCGCCTGGCGTCGTCGTACTTCTTGTCATGCATGGCGATCTCGGCCTGCTTGAACTTGTCCTGTGCCGCTTTCATTTCCACGGCGGCGAACTCGGTGCCGCCAGCGCTGACGGCCGAGTTCACGGCGGACTGGGTGACTGCATACTGCTCGGTGGGCGGGTTGCCCGCACAGCCGGCCAGGACCAGGCTGCTGCCCAAGGCCAGCGCTGCCAGCTTGAACCCGCGCACATGAGTGGATGAGGGTTTGTAGATGCGGGTGTTCTTGGTGGTCAGTTCCATTGGATCACTCCTGTTTACGACGTTGTCCGTAGCAGTCCATCGCTCGTTCCCTGACACGTGCGCGCGCTTCAGCTCAACGGTGCACAACGGCAGGTGTGCAGGGTTTTAGCGTGATGGCTATTGGCTGTGACTGACGCGTTTTTCGGATAGTTCAGAAAAATTTGATCCTGTCTGGGGTTTGTGGCGTCTGGAAGATCGAGCGCCGCCCCCGCGGCGCTTCGCAGCTCAAGGCTGCTCCTACATCTGTTTCGGGCCAATTATTCCTGTGAGGTTTGTGCGCGAACGCTTTGGCGCATGGCTCGATATCGCGTTGTACGAACAAGACGGTCGCGTGCACTGGCACAGGCGTGACTGGCCCTAGACAGATGTAGGAGCAGCCTTGAGCTGCGAAGCGCCGCGCGGGCGGCGCTCGATCTCACAGGCGCTGCAAACCCCACGTCCTACCCATTAGCTATTCGCTATCGGCCCCAGGGTTGCTCAGGGCGTGCAGATGCTGTCGCGACAGTGACAGAAAGCGCGGAGTAGGGCCGATGTCCTCGTACAGCGGGTCGCCTTCCTCGTCGGTGGCAATGACCTGGCGGCCTTGCACATAGGGGAAGCTGGCCTCCAGTTCCTCGAGGGCTGCCGCGACCAGCTCTCCGAGCAGTTCCTCGGCGGTGCGCTTGGGGTACATGTCGATCAGCGCGGCCAGGCGCGCTTCGGACTCAAGGTCCAGATGCAGGACATGGCCCGTGGGGCTGAGGGTACCGGCGGCATTCTGTTCCCAGTGCTGGGCGAGTTCACGGATTTTCATGCTGACCTCTGTTGACGCCTGAAAGGGCTGCAATGCATGGGAGTGTCGTGCTTTCACTTTAGTTTGCTTTGGCCGATCACGGCTTGCCATCGGCGCCTGGCTGTGGGCACTCTTGGAGCGAATACCGCGCTCCCACAGGGGATCGCGTAAAGGCTGAAAAAGGGATGCAATGCGCCAGAGCCGCGCCGGAGAGAGGGCCAATGACCGATATCGATGTGCGTTTGCGTGAAGATGTCCATGTGTTGGGTGAACTGCTTGGCGATACCATTCGCCAGCAGCATGGCGAGGCGTTCCTGCAGAAGATCGAGGACATCCGCCACAGTGCCAAGGCCGACCGCCGCGGTGCTGGCGAGCAACTGAGCTCGACCCTGGCGGACCTGGCCGATGAAGACTTGCTGCCCGTGGCCAGGGCCTTCAACCAGTTCCTCAACCTGGCCAACATGGCCGAGCAGTACCAGTTGATCCGCCGCCGCGACGCCGACCAGCCCGAGCCGTTCGAGGCCCGGGTGCTGCCCGAGCTGCTGGCGCGCCTGAAGCAGGCCGGGCACAGCAATGATGCCCTGGCCCGGCAATTGGCCAAGCTCGACATCCAGCTGGTGCTCACTGCGCACCCCACCGAAGTGGCTCGCCGCACCCTGATCCAGAAGTACGACGCCATCGCCGGCCAACTGGCTGCCCAGGACCACCGCGACCTGACCCCGGGGGAACGCCAGCAGGTGCGCGAGCGCTTGCGCCGGCTGATCGCCGAGGCCTGGCACACCGAAGAAATCCGCCGTACCCGACCGACGCCGGTGGACGAAGCCAAGTGGGGCTTTGCGGTAATCGAGCATTCGCTGTGGCACGCCATCCCCAGCCACTTGCGCAAGGTCGACAAGGCCCTGCTGGAGGCTACCGGCCTGCGCCTGCCGCTGGAGGCGGCGCCGATCCGCTTCGCCTCGTGGATGGGCGGTGACCGTGATGGCAACCCCAACGTGACCGCAGCGGTCACCCGCGAAGTCCTGCTGCTGGCGCGCTGGATGGCTGCCGACCTGTTCCTGCGCGACATCGATGCGCTGGCTTCCGAGTTGTCCATGCAGCAGGCCGACGATGCGCTGCGTGAGCAGGTCGGCGACAGTCCCGAACCCTACCGCTCTCTGCTCAAGCAACTGCGCGATCGCCTGCGAGCAACGCGCGCGTGGGCACATTCGGCATTGACCAGCAGCCAGCCGGCCAGCGCCGAGGTGCTGGTGGACAACCGCGACCTGATCGCGCCGCTGGAGCTGTGCTACCAGTCCCTGCACGCCTGCGGCATGGGTGTGATCGCCGAAGGCCCGTTGCTCGACTGCCTGCGCCGCGCCGTGACCTTTGGCCTGTTCCTGGGCCGCCTGGACGTGCGCCAGGACGCCGCTCGCCACCGTGATGCGTTGAGCGAGATTACCGACTACCTGGGCCTGGGGCGTTATGCCGACTGGGATGAAGAGCAGCGCATTCAGTTCCTACAGGCCGAGCTGAAAAACCGCCGGCCACTGCTGCCCGCGCATTTCAAGCCGCAGGCCGAGACCGCCGAGGTGCTTGCCACCTGCCGGGAAATTGCCGCCGCGCCAGCCGCATCGCTGGGCTCTTACGTAATCTCCATGGCCGGTGCCGCCTCGGATGTGCTGGCGGTGCAGCTGCTGTTGAAGGAGGCCGGCCTGACGCGGCCCATGCGCGTGGTGCCGCTGTTCGAGACCCTGGCCGACCTCGACAATGCCGGCCCGGTGATGCAACGCCTGCTTGGCCTGCCAGGCTACAGAGCGAACCTGCGCGGCCCGCAGGAAGTGATGATCGGCTATTCCGACTCGGCCAAGGACGCTGGTACCACGGCAGCGGCCTGGGCGCAGTACCGGGCCCAGGAAAACCTGGTGCGCATCTGCGCCGAGCACCAGGTCGAATTGCTGCTGTTCCACGGCCGTGGCGGCACGGTGGGCCGCGGCGGTGGCCCGGCCCACGCGGCGATCCTCTCGCAGCCACCGGGTTCGGTGGCGGGGCGCTTCCGCACCACCGAGCAGGGCGAGATGATCCGCTTCAAGTTCGGCTTGCCGGGTATCGCCGAGCAGAACCTGAACCTGTATCTGGCTGCGGTGCTGGAAGCCACCTTGTTGCCACCGCCACCACCGCAGCCTGCCTGGCGCGAGGTGATGGACCAGCTTGCCGCCGATGGCGTCAAGGCCTACCGCGGCGTGGTGCGGGAGAACCCCGATTTTGTCGAGTATTTCCGCCAGTCGACCCCGGAGCAGGAACTGGGGCGTCTGCCGCTGGGCAGCCGACCGGCCAAGCGCCGCGCCGGTGGCATCGAAAGCCTGCGGGCCATTCCGTGGATCTTTGGCTGGACCCAGACCCGCCTGATGCTGCCCGCCTGGCTTGGTTGGGAAACGGCATTGAACAATGCCCTGGCCCGTGGCCAGGGTGAACTGCTGGCGCAGATGCGCGAGCAATGGCCGTTCTTCCGCACCCGCATCGACATGCTCGAGATGGTGCTGGCCAAGGCCGATGCGCAGATCGCCGAGGCCTACGACGAACGTCTAGTGCAACCGCACCTGCTGCCTTTGGGTGCGTACCTGCGCGACCTATTGTCGCAGTCGTGCCAGGTGGTACTGGGCCTTACCGGGCAGCCGGTGCTACTGGCGCACAGCCCCGAGACGCTGGAATTCATCAGCCTGCGCAATACCTACCTGGACCCGTTGCACCGCCTGCAGGCCGAGTTGCTGGCCCGCTCGCGCAGCCGCGAAGCCGCTCTGGACAGCCCGTTGGAGCAGGCCTTGCTGGTGACTGTGGCGGGTATTGCAGCCGGCCTGCGCAACACCGGCTGAAGGTAGGCCCGGGGCGCACAGGGCAGGTGTCGTGCGGGGGATGCAAGTGGGCGAAGAGGGTGGTTGCGCCGGGCGCAACCGCCTGCCAGGCCGGCCGTAGGTGGCGCAATCCTGCAACTTTGGGACGCTTGTCTGGCTGCCGGGCGCTGTGTATCTTGAGCAGCCTTCTGACCGATTTATGGTCATACCCGATTTTCCGGACTTGGCCCTGGTCGCCGAATCCATTGAATTTCATAACAAAATTTGAGGAGCACGAGATGCGCGTAATTCTGCTGGGAGCTCCCGGGGCCGGTAAAGGTACTCAGGCAAAGTTCATCACCGAAAAGTTCGGTATCCCCCAGATTTCCACCGGTGACATGCTGCGTGCCGCCGTCAAGGCTGGTACCCCGCTGGGCCTGGAACTGAAGAAAGTCATGGATGCCGGCCAGCTGGTCTCCGACGAGTTGATCATCAGCCTGGTCAAGGAGCGCATCGCCCAGCCTGATTGCGCCAAGGGCTGCCTGTTCGACGGCTTCCCACGCACCATCCCGCAAGCCGAAGCCATGGTCGCTGCCGGTGTCGACATCGACGCCGTGGTCGAAATCGCCGTGGACGACGAGGAAATCGTCGGCCGCATGGCTGGCCGCCGCGTGCACCTGGCTTCGGGCCGCACCTACCACATTCAGTACAACCCGCCGAAAGTGGAAGGCAAGGACGACGAGACTGGTGAAGACCTGATCCAGCGTGATGACGACAAGGAAGAGACCGTTCGCCATCGCCTGTCGGTTTACCACAGCCAGACCAAGCCGCTGGTGGACTTCTACCAGAAGCTGTCGGCCGCCAATGCCGGCAAGCCGAAGTACAGCCACATCGAAGGCGTCGGCTCGGTCGAAGCCATCACCGCCAAGGTCCTGGCAGCCCTGAGCTGATCCAGCACCCGACGCACCTCGACAACGGCCCGCTTGCGGGCCGTTGTCGTTTGGGGGGGCTGCTTAAGCAGCCCATCGCCGGCAAGCCGGCTCCCACAGGACCGCGCCGATTCCGAAGGCTGTGCCGTACCTGTGGGAGCTGGCTTGCCGGCGATGGGCCGCACAGCGGCCCCTTGCGGACACAACGCCGCGGCTGCTCTATACTGCCGCTCTTTTCCCCCTAGTACCTGGATACCCGTTCGATGACCACCCTGCTGGCCCTGGATACCGCTACCGAAGCCTGTTCCGTCGCACTGCTGCATGACGGCAAGGTAACCAGCCATTACGAGGTGATCCCGCGCATGCATGCCCAGAAGCTGCTGCCGATGATCAAGCAGCTGCTGGCCGAGTCCGGCGTGGCGCTGAATGCGCTGGATGCCATCGCCTTTGGCCGTGGCCCGGGCGCTTTCACCGGCGTGCGCATTGCCATCGGGGTGGTCCAGGGCCTGGCCTTCGCACTGGAACGCCCGGTGTTGCCGGTGTCCAACCTGGCCGCACTGGCCCAGGGCGCGCTGCGCGAACACGGTGTACAGCAAGTGGCGGCCGCCATTGATGCGCGCATGGATGAAGTGTATTGGGGCTGCTACCAGGCCGCCGAAGGTGAAATGCGCCTGGTCGGCCAGGAGGCAGTGCTGCCGCCCGAGCAGGTGGCGCTGCCGGCGGGCAGCGCTGGCGAGTGGTTCGGTGCCGGTACCGGTTGGGGCTATGCCGAGCGCCTGGCGGTGCAGGTGGCCGCCAGCAATGCCAGTGCCTTGCCCAACGCCCTGGACATCCTCAGCCTGGCCAGCTTTGCCTGGGCGCGTGGCGAGGCGATCATTGCCGAGCAGGCGCAACCGGTCTACCTGCGCGATAATGTAGCGACACCCAAGAAGCGCTGAGTGTTTTTCGTCGGTTATCGCCGATGACACTAAAACCTTTTGCGCGATCTGTGGTCCAGTTATCACTCGAGCATTAGCGATGGAACCCTGATGCTGCTAAATTGCCATCATTGGTTCTGAGTGCTCATGCCATGCGTATCGACGGTTTCTCATCGCAGTCCTATCCGATCAAGCGCACCCCGCGCAAGGCAGCGGTACGTGACGAGGCCATCGATGATGCCGAGGTGATCGAGGAGGTCGAAACCGCCCCTCAGGAAGCCACCGCCCGCCGTCGCAGCGGTGGCCTGCCAGCCCGCCAGCAGGACATGATTTTCCCCCGCGCCCGTGACCGCCGCACCGCTACCGCATTGGCCAGCTACCTGAGTACTGCCGGTTTTACCGACTGGGACATGGAAGTACTGGGGCTCGACCTGTACATTTAGTGGATGAGTCCATCACCACTGCCTTATTTTCTCGGTTGCCCGTCATGGAGCGAAAACGCCTGGCGCGACTACCTGTATCCCGCCGACGCCAACAGCGGTGAAATGCTCGGCTACTACAGCCAGGTGTTCAACGCCGTCGAGGGCAATACCACTTTCTACGCACGCCCCGCACCAGGCACTATTGCGCGCTGGGCGCAGATCATGCCCGAACACTTCCGCTTCACTGCCAAGTTTCCCCGGGACATCAGCCATGAAGGCGACCTGCGCGATCAGCTGGAACCGGCCTTTGACTTCACCCGCCTGATGGCCCCGCTGGGCCAGCGCGTAGCGCCGTACTGGCTACAGTTGCCGGCCCAGTTCAGCCCCGCACGGCTGGGCGAGCTTTGCCACTTCCTTGACGAAGTCGGAGTGCCGGTGGCCGTGGAGGTGCGCAACCAGGCTTTCTTCGCCAAGGGTGAAGAAGAGCGGTTGCTCAACCGCCTGCTGCATGAGCGCGGTGTGGAGCGTATCTGCCTGGACCCGCGCGCCTTGTTCAGCTGCACCTCTCGTGACCCTGCCGTGCTGCATGCGCAGGCTAAGAAGCCCAAAGTACCGCCTCGCCCGGCAGCCTTCACCCAGCACCCGCAGGTGCGCTTCATCGGCCACCCGCAGCTGGAGGCCAACGAGGCCTTTCTTACCCCTTGGGTGGACAAGATCGCCGCCTGGATCGAGGAAGGCCGCAACCCTTACATCTTCCTGCACACCTCGGACAACCAGCTGGCCGCGGCGCTGGCCCAGCGTTTTCATCAACGCCTGATGCAGCGCCTGCCGGGCCTTGCCGCGTTGCCGGAATTGTCGCGCACCCCCGAGGTCGAACAATTGGGGCTACTCTGACCTTCCCCTGACTGCCGGAGGTTGAACCATGGATGTGCAAACCCTGCGAGCCGAAGCCTTCAAGGCCCTGCACGAGCGCGACAGCGCCTTCGTCATCCCCAACCCGTGGGATGCAGGCTCGGCCAAGTTGCTGGCCAGCCTGGGCTTCGAGGCGCTGGCCACCACCAGTGCAGGCCTGGCTTTCAGCCTGGGCCGTCCGGACGCCGAAGGCGCCTTGAGCCTGGACGATACCCTTGATAATGCCGGGGAGATCGTCGATGCCACCCCGCTGCCGGTGGCTGCCGACTTGGAGAACGGCTTTGGTGACCTGCCCGAAGATTGTGCCCAGACCATCCTGCGCGCTGCCGAGGCTGGCCTGGTAGGCGGTTCCATCGAAGATGCCAGTGGCCGCAGTGAAGCGCCCATCTACGACTTCGGGCTGGCCGTGGAGCGCATTCGTGCAGCTGTGCAGGCAGCGCGTAGCCTGTCGTTCCCGTTCACCCTGTGCGCCCGGGCAGAGAACCTGCTGCACGGGCGCATGGACCTGGACGACACCATTCGGCGCTTGCAGGCCTATGCCGAGGCCGGTGCTGATGTGCTCTACGCGCCAGGGCTGCGTACTGTCGAGGAAATCCGCGCGGTGGTGCAGGCCGTCGCGCCACGGCCGGTGAATGTGCTGATGGGCATGGCGGGCGTGCCGCTGAGCGTCAACCAGTTGCAGGACCTGGGTGTACGCCGCATCAGCGTCGGCTCGTCGCTTGCCCGTGCCGCGTTGGGGGCCTTCCACCGGGCCGCGCTGGAGATTCGCGATGAGGGCACCTTCGGCTACGGTGAGCAGGCGCTGCCATTCGCCCAACTCAACGACCTGTTCCGCCGTTGATGAGGGCCGTGCTGGCGTTGCTGGCCGGCCTGTCGTTGCTTGCGGGGCTGGCCTGGCACCTGGGTTGGCGGCTGCCCGCCGCGTGGAACCCGTGGGCGCCGCTGGACGTGCGTCAGCCCCCCAACCTGCTGACCCCATACAAGTTGTCCCGCCTTCGCGATGACCCGACGCTGTGTCGCCTGGCACTTCAAACCAGCCAGCTGCGCTACCGGGCACAAGCCGACAGTTCGGCTACTGCCAACTGCCCATTGCGGAATGTATGGCGTATCGACGGTGGTCAGGCGCGGCTCGGCGGCAGCTTCCTGGCCAGTTGTCCGTTGGCAGTGGCGTATGCACTGTTCGAAAACCATGGCCTGCAGCCTGTGGCGCAACGGGTGTTGGGGCAGCCGGTGGCTCAGGTCGACCACCTGGGCAGTTTTGCCTGCCGCAATGTCTACCACCGCAAGCAGGGCCGGCTGAGCCAGCACGCCACGGCCGATGCCCTGGACATCAGTGGCTTTCGCCTGCGAGACGGCCAGCGCATCGTCCTTGCGCGGGACTGGCAGGCGGGCGGGCAGAAAGCGGAATTCCTTCGTCAGGTGCAGCGGGCGGCCTGTGACAGCTTCAGCACGGTACTTGGGCCGGACTACAACGCTGCACACCACAACCACTTTCATGTGGACATGGGCCGCTGGCAGATCTGTCGCTGAGCGTGGGCGCGTTCAGGCGTGGGCGCGCACGTTGTTAAGCACCACCGGGCGTGCCCAGTGGATGTCGAACTCCAGGTCGTTCTGTTGCTTGGCCAGGGTGGTGTCATCGAACGGTTCGGGCGCCGGGTCCAGCAGGTTGGTCTCGAACTCGGCGATCGGCAGGAACAGCGAGCGCGGAGCAGGGCCGGGGCCGGGCTCGGCAATCGGGTGACCTTGGCTCATCACCACCGGGCGTAGCCAGCTGTTGCTGATATCGAGCTGGCGCTGCTGCTCGATCAGCTCGACTGCGCTGAACGGCTCGGGGGCGGGCGGCAGCAGGTTGGCTTCGAGTTCTGCCTTGGGCAGGAACAGTGGCTCGGGCGGTGCCACGATGGTGTCATGCACCGGGCAGGCACGCTGGGCGTCGATCAGGGCTAGCGCCCGGGCGCCGCCGATCGGCTCGCCACTGCTCTGGTCGTATTGCACGAACGACTGGCTGACGCTGTCTACGGGCTCTTCCTGCTGCTCGGCCATGGCCCGGGCAAAGAAATCCTGCCACAGGTGGCTGACGCCCCCGAGTGCCTGAGTGTTGTGCTGACTGTAGTTGCCGACAGGCGACAGGTAGGTCAAGCCGATGGGAAGAGTATCTGACATGGCAGTCGCGCGCGTTGTGCTCTGGCAGAATAGCGGGATATTGCCTGTATCGGCCGAAGTAGCCGATACATTAACGGCTGGGTTCAATTTCTAGGTGTGAATGATGGAAGAGCAGGGCACAGGTATCCGGGTCGAGGCGCTGTCGGCTGAATTCGAGGCGCAAGCCGCTGCGTGGGCCGAGCGCCTTGAGTTGCCGCTGCAGGACGATGCTGCCGGGTTTGCCGTGCAGGTGGGCGTCGATGGCTTGCAGATCCAGCAATTGGGCCCGCAGGCACCGGGGCCGGTGCGGGTGGACTTTGTCGAAGGCCAGGCCGCGCACCGGCGCCTGTTCGGTGGTGGCAACGGGCAGATGATCGCCAAGGCGGTGGGCATTGCCCAGGGCGTGCGTCCGCAGGTGCTGGATGCCACTGCCGGGCTGGGCAAGGACGCGTTCGTGCTGGCCAGCCTGGGCTGCCAGATGACCCTGATCGAGCGCCAGCCGCTGATTGCCGCGTTGCTGGAGGATGGCCTGGCGCGGGCGCGGTCGGATGAAGAGGTGGGGCCGATCGTGGGGCGCATGCGCCTGCTGACCGGCAACGCCATCGAGCGCATGCGCGCCTGGGAAGGTGAGGCGCCCCAGGTGATCTACCTCGACCCGATGTTCCCGCACCGGGACAAGAGTGCGCTGGTGAAGAAGGAAATGCGTGTGTTCCGCCCATTGGTCGGTGATGACCTGGATGCCCCGGCCCTGCTCGAAGCTGCCCTGGCGCTGGCCAGCCACCGGGTGGTGGTGAAGCGGCCGCGCAAGGCGCCGATCATCGACGGGCCGAAGCCGAGCCACAGCCTGGAGGGCAAGTCGAGCCGGTATGACATTTACCCGAAGAAGGCCCTCAAGGCATGAGCTGAGAGCCTCGGTATCCTGCAGGAGCAACTATCTTATGTTGCCTGTAAGGGCCCTATCGCCGGCAAGCCAGCTCCCACAGGTACTGCACAGCCTTGAGGACAGTGCGATCAAGGTGGGCGCTGGCTTGCCGGCGATGGGGCCAGTCCTGGCAGCCTGATGTCTCAGGGCTGGAACGCCCGCAGGAACACACCTACCACCTCGCGCACATGTGCCTCGGCCTCATCCCCCTCCAGCGGCCCCGCGCATCCCAGCAGCAACCGGTAATCCGGTGCGCCCTTGACCAGGCAGAAGAAGTGCTCCGCCGCACGCAGGGGGTTGTCGATACGCAACAGTCCGCGCTCATGCGCCCCTCGCAACAGTGCCTCCATCCCCGCCAGCACGCGCTTGGGCCCGGCTTCGTAGAAGTACTCGCCAAAGCTCGGGTCCAGGCTGCCCTGGGCCATGATCAAGCGGCTGAGCTTGACTGCCTCATCGCTGCTGATCAGCGCCTGGAAGCCACGGGCAATGGTCAGCAGCACCTCTTCCACCGGCACCCCCTCGGGGTACTCGAACAGCATGTCGGGCAACTGGATCTGGCAGGTTGCCATTACCGCCGAGCCGAAAAGCGTCTGCTTGTCGGTGAAGTGGCTATATACGGTGAGCTTTGAAACACCTGCCGCCGCAGCGACCGCATCCATGCTGGTGTTGGCGTAGCCGAGGCTGAGGAAAAGGGCTTTGGCTGCTTCGAGAATTGCCTCGCGTTTGGCCAGGTCCTTGGGCCGGCCCGGGCCGATGGGTGCGTCGTTGGACATTGTGGTCTGCATCTGGTTGAAGAATCGCTCATCTTAACGGGTCAGACGCCAGCCTTCGAGTTGAACCGTTCTGGCGTGTCAGGCGAACAGGGCTTCGGCCATATCCTGCAAAAACCAGTGCATCCTACCTTCCCGGCGCCGGTTGCCTGACTTAATATACTCCCCAGTACAAATATTGAATGTACCCATCGCGAAAGGATTCATCATGTTGCGCCCTGCCTTGTTCATTGCTCTGTCTGCCGCTGCCGCGATGTTGCTGGCGGCGTGCGGCCAGGAACCCGCCCCACCGGCTGCGCCACGCCCGGCGCTGGTGGTGCAGCCGCAGCCGGCCGAAGCCGCTGCCGACAGTTACCCCGGCGAAGTGCGTGCACGCTTCGAGCCGGAACTGGCTTTCCGCATAGGCGGCAAGGTCAGCAAGCGCCTGGTCGAGGAGGGGCAGCGGGTAAAGGCCGACCAGCCGCTGGCCGAACTTGACCCGCAGGATGTGCGCCTGCAACTGGAGGCCAACCGTGCCCAGCTGGCAGCCGCCGAGGCCAACCTGTCGCTGGTGCGCGCCGAGCGCGATCGCTACCAGAAGCTGCTGGACCGGCAAATGGTCAGCCATTCCCAGTTCGATAACGCCGAAAATCTCTACCGTGCCGGCCTGGCCCGGCTGAAACAGGCCAAGGCCGAGTTCGACGTGGCTGGTAACCAGGCTGAATATGCTGTGCTGCGCGCACCCCAGGCCGGGGTGATCGCCAAGCGCCAGGTGGAAGTGGGCCAGGTGGTCGGCGCAGGGCAGACCGTGTTCACCCTGGCCGCAGATGGCGAGCGGGAAGTCGCCATCGGCCTGCCGGAGCAGCAGTTCGCCCGCTTTGCCGTGGGCCAGCCGGTGAGCGTGGAGCTATGGTCGCACCCGCAGGAGCGCTTCCAGGGGCGTATCCGCGAGCTGTCACCGGCTGCCGACCCACGTTCGCGCACTTTCGCTGCCCGTATTGCCTTTACCTCGGCCGCCACCCCGGCGGAGCTGGGCCAGAGCGCCCGGGTGTTCATCGCCCACGAAGGGCTGATCCCGTTGGCGGTGCCCCTGTCGGCAGTCACAGCGGAAAACGGCCAGGCCTACGTCTGGCGGGTCAACAAGGACAGCCGCCTGGAGCGGGCAGTGGTGCGCCTGGGGCCCTACGGCGCCGACAGCGTACCCGTGCTCGAAGGCCTCGCCCCCGGCGACTGGGTTGTCGCCGCGGGTGGCCATGTATTGCGCGAGGGCCAGGAGATACGCCCCGTGGACCGTACCAACCGCGTAGTGAACCTGACGGCCAAGGAGTAAGTCCCGATGGGTTTCAACCTTTCTGCCTGGGCGCTGCGCAACCGCCAGATCGTCCTGTTCCTGATGATCCTGCTGGCGGCCATTGGCGCCATGTCCTACACCAAGCTCGGCCAGAGTGAGGACCCGCCGTTCACCTTCAAGGCCATGGTCATTCGTACCCTGTGGCCCGGTGCCACTGCTGAGGAAGTGTCGCGTCAGGTCACCGAGCGCATCGAAAAAAAGCTGATGGAAACCGGCGAGTACGAGCGGATCGTCTCGTTCTCCCGCCCGGGCGAATCGCAGGTCACCTTCATGGCCCGCGACTCGCTGCATTCCAAGGACATCCCCGAGCTGTGGTACCAGATCCGCAAGAAGGTCGCGGACATCCGCCACACCTTGCCGCCGGAGATCCAGGGCCCGTTCTTCAATGACGAGTTCGGCACCACCTTCGGCAATATCTATGCACTGACCGGTGAGGGCTTCGACTACGCGGTGCTCAAGGACTATGCCGACCGTATCCAGATCCAGTTGCAGCGGGTCAAGGACGTGGGCAAGGTCGAGCTGATCGGGCTGCAGGACGAGAAAATCTGGATCGAGCTATCCAACGTCAAGCTGGCCACCCTCGGCGTGCCGCTGGAGGCCGTGCAGCAGGCCCTGCAGGAGCAGAATGCGGTCAGCACCGCCGGTTTCTTCGAAACGCCCAGCGAGCGCCTGCAACTGCGGGTGAGCGGGCGCTTCGACAGCGTCGAGCAGATCCGCCAGTTCCCCATCCGCATAGCTGAACGCACCTTCCGTATCGGCGATGTGGCCGAGGTGCACCGCGGCTTCAACGACCCGCCCGCACCGCGCATGCGCTTCATGGGCGAGGATGCCATTGGCCTGGCGGTTTCGATGAAAGACGGCGGCGACATCCTGGTGCTGGGCAAGGCATTGGAAAGCGAGTTCGAGCGCCTGGCACGCAGCCTGCCGGCCGGCATGGAACTGCGCAAGGTCTCGGACCAGCCGGCGGCGGTCAAGGCCGGCGTGGGCGAGTTTGTCCAGGTGCTGGTCGAGGCGCTGGTCATCGTGCTGTTGGTGAGTTTCTTCTCGTTGGGCTTGCGCACGGGGCTGGTGGTGGCGCTGGCCATCCCGTTGGTGCTGGCCATGACCTTCGCCGCCATGCACTACTTCGGTATCGGCCTGCACAAGATCTCCCTCGGCGCGCTGGTGCTGGCCCTGGGCTTGTTGGTCGATGATGCGATCATTGCCGTGGAGATGATGGCGATCAAGATGGAGCAGGGCTACGACCGCCTCAAGGCGGCCAGCTACGCCTGGAGCAGCACCGCGTTCCCGATGCTCACCGGCACCCTGATCACGGCGGCGGGCTTCCTGCCCATCGCCACGGCGGCCTCCAGTACGGGCGAGTACACCCGTTCGATTTTCCAGGTGGTGACCATTGCCTTGCTGACCTCCTGGGTGGCCGCCGTGGTATTCGTGCCTTACCTGGGCGAGCGCCTGCTGCCGGACCTGGCCAAGCTGCATGCCTCCCGTCATGGCAAGGACGGCCACTCGCCAGACCCTTACGCCACACCGTTCTACCAGCGTGTACGGCGTGTGGTGGAGTGGTGTGTGCGGCGGCGCAAGACGGTGATCCTGCTGACCATTGCCGCCTTTGTCGGCAGTATCCTGCTGTTCCGTTTCGTGCCCCAGCAGTTCTTCCCGGCCTCAGGGCGCCCGGAGTTGATGGTCGACCTGAAACTGGCCGAGGGTGCCTCGCTGGCCAACACTGCCGAGCGGGTCAAGCAACTGGAGGTGTTGCTCAAGCAGCAGGAAGGTATCGACAATTACGTGGCCTACGTGGGCACCGGTTCGCCGCGTTTCTACCTGCCACTGGACCAGCAGCTGCCGGCGGCCAGCTTCGCCCAGTTCGTGGTACTGGCCAAGTCGATGGAAGACCGCGAGCGCCTGCGCAGCTGGCTGATCAGCACCATGGACCAGCAGTTCCCCGACCTGCGTGCCCGGGTCACCCGCCTGGAAAACGGCCCGCCCGTGGGGTACCCAGTGCAGTTCCGGGTGACTGGCGAGCACATCGAGAAGGCCCGTGCGCTGGCCCGTGAAGTGGCCGACAAGGTGCGCCAGAACCCGCATGTGGTGAACGTGCACCTGGACTGGGAAGAGCCGAGCAAGGCGGTGTTCCTCGAGATCGACCAGGACCGCGCCCGTGCCTTGGGCGTGAGCACCGCTCACCTGTCGAGCTTCCTGCAAAGCTCGCTGACCGGCACCACGGTCAGCCAGTATCGCGAGGACAACGAGTTGATCGAGATCCTGCTGCGCGGCACCCGGCAGGAACGCAGCGAGCTGGGCAACCTCGGCAGCCTGGCACTGCCGACCGACAATGGCCAGAGCGTGGCGTTGTCGCAGGTCGCGACTCTGGAGTACGGCTTCGAGGAGGGCATCATCTGGCACCGTAACCGCTTGCCGACGGTGACCGTGCGCGCCGATATCTACGACAAGGAGCAGCCGGCGACGCTGGTGAAGCAGATCGAACCGACCCTGCGTGACATTCGTGCCAAGCTGCCGGATGGTTATTTGCTGGAAGTGGGCGGCACGGTCGAGGACTCCGAGCGCGGGCAGAAGTCGGTGAATGCCGGCATGCCGCTGTTCGTGTTGGTGGTGCTGAGCTTGCTGATGATCCAGCTGCGCAGCTTCTCGCGCACGGTGATGGTGTTCCTCACCGCGCCGCTGGGGCTGATTGGCGTGACCTTGTTCTTGCTGGTATTCCGCCAGCCGTTCGGCTTTGTCGCCATGCTTGGCACCATTGCCCTGGCGGGGATGATCATGCGCAACTCGGTGATCCTGGTGGACCAGATCGAGCAGGACATCGCGGCGGGGCTGGATCGCTGGCAAGCGATCATCGAAGCCACGGTGAGGCGCTTCCGCCCGATCGTGCTGACTGCTCTGGCGGCGGTGCTGGCGATGATCCCGTTGTCGCGCAGTGTGTTCTACGGGCCTATGGCGGTGGCGATCATGGGCGGGTTGATCGTGGCCACCGTGCTTACCCTGCTGTTCTTGCCGGCGTTGTATGCGGCTTGGTTCAGGGTGAAGAAGGGCTGAAGGCCGCAGGGGAGGGCTTTGCCCTCCTTTCGCGACACAAGGCCGCTCCCACAAAGGTCCTGCATTCGCCGATCAATGTGGGAGCGGCCTTGTGTCGCGATGGGCTGCAAAGCAGCCCCCAGGGGCCCTCAGAGGGCGCCGAAGACCTTCTTGGCCAGGCTGGTAGCCGCTTCAGCCGGGTTCTGGCGAATGCTCTGCTCCTGCTTGGCAATCATCTCGAACAGGCCATCCAGTGCCTTTTCAGTCACGTAGTTCTCGATGCTGGCGCTCTTGGCATCGACCACACCCAACGCCACTGCCTGCCCGGCAAAGTTGTTGTACTGCTGAGCCAGGCCAACCTTGTCGGTAGCCTGCTTGACGATCGGCAGGAACTTGGCGCGGATCTGCTCGCGGCTGCTCTTGTTCAGGTACTGGGTGGCCGAGTCGTCACCGCCGGCGAGGATGCCCTTGGCATCGGTCACGCTCATGTTCTTCACGGCATCTACCAGAATCGCCTGGGCCTGCGGCACGGCAGCCTCGGCGGCCTTGTTCATGCTGGTTTCCAAGGCCTCGACCTGTTCACCCTTGCCGAACATCTTCATCGCCTTGGCGGCCTTGCCCAGGTTGCCAGGCAGTTCGATGCGCACGTCGGGGTTGTCGCTGAAGCCGCCCGGGGTGCTCAGCTGCTTGACGGCCAATTGTGCGCCTTGGGTCAGTGCATCCTTCAGGCCGCCAGTGGCATCTTTCTGGGTCAGATCGCCAAGCGACAGGGCCAGGGCACTGGCCGACAGCAGCAGGCCGGCACACAGGGTGGTGAAGCGCAGGGAAGTGCGGATCATGAAGCTTTCCTTGTAAACAGATGAAATACGGGTGTCAGCGGACCGGATCGACCTTGATCCGCACGGGCTGAGGGTCACTGCCGTCGAGCATGACACCGTGGTGCTCGGTGTTTATGAACAGCAGCTTGCCGTCCAGCTCGATGCGCGCGCTTACCGCATAGCGGTGGCCTGGCTTGACCTGGGCCGGGTCGTAGATGAGGTGGAATGGCAGCGGTACGTTGCCTTTGACCGGGCCAGCCTGGCGGGCCAGGGTAACCGCCGGGGCGTCCATCAGCGAGACGTCCTGCAGCTCCACGCTGAGGGTGGCGGCCGGTGGCAGGGCACTGCGTTGCAGGTAGAAGACTTCGCCATCCAGGCTGGCCTGGTTGGACGGGGTGTGGCTGGAACAGGCTGCTAGCAAGGATGCGCAACACAGCATAAAGAGCTTTTTCATGGTATCTCCGAAGTCCTTGGCGTTGGCTTGTGGCCAACCCCAGGGACTTTAGCGGATTTCTTCTGGTGGGTCCTTGATGAAGATGCGACAAGGAGGGGGAGAGCAAGGCGAAGCGCAATATTCAGCTACGGCGCGGCGGTCGCAGGCTGATTGCCTCCAGTTCGGTAACGCTTTGAAGGGTCAGGCCGCGCAGCGTTCTCCCGGCGTACGGGGTCATGGTATGTGGGTCGTAGTAGGCCACGCGCAGATGCAAGGGTTCGTCGTCATTGACTGTGTTGCCATCCAGGTACGTGGTAAGCGTCACAGGTCCCTGTGTCGGCCACAGGGCGGCACCGGCAATGTAGCTGGAGCTTCTGTTGCTGTAACCGTCTTCCTGGGTCCGATACAGGCCGAACGTCATGAGCGCCTGTGGCCTTAGCAACTCTTCGGGAATCTCGATGATGTTCTTCATCTCGATGATCGCGGGCGACAGGGGCTGCTGACTTTGCTCGCCAGGCTGGGCGGGTATCCTCAGGACCATGGGAGGGTTTGGCTCAGGCTGGTTGATTGCAAGTGGCATCGACAGGCTCAAGCTGTTTGGCTCTTCATTGACGCCAACACCATAACTGGCTACTAGCGTTGGTTCGGGACCTTCCGGCAGGCTATTGCGGTCCAGCAGCAAGTTGAAAGGCATTGCGACGCCAAGCGTCTGGCACCCCCAGGCGGCCAGGATGATCTTGGTCTCATCCGTGCCCAACTGTACGCGTACGCCAAGGTGCGGTGCGCCTTCAGCTGTATGGATGCACGACGGGACAAGCACGGTCCCGCGGATCTCGATGAAGTTGGCGGGTAGCATGTTGGTTTTCCTCGGTTCGGTCATGGGTACAGGCGCCAGTCACTCAGCGAGGTTGTCGCTGAACTGGCGACCGTTTTCGGTGGCAATCTGGTCGACAGTCACCCGTTGTGTACCCGATACCGTGGCTGGTTCTATCGAGTGACGGCTGGTGGTGATGTAGCGCAGTTGGCCGTCTATCTCGATGCGCGCGGCGAGGGCATAGCTGCGGCGTGGGTCGATAAGGCTGGTATCAAACGTCAGCGGCAGATTGATCGGCATCAGGCCGCCACAGCGCAGACGCAACTCGGCAACGCTGATGGAGCGCGCATCTGCCTTCGAAATATCGATCAGCTTCAATTCAACCAGGCCGGACGGTGCGAGCGTGTTATCGCCAGAGGAAACGATTTCAACGTCCAGCGTCTTCATTTGAGACATGTTGGTGCTCCTTGAGAGGGATGTGCTGAAGTAGCACCGTGATCCTGGTCCCTCCCAAGGGCTGAGAGCAGCCTGAAAAGCTACCGCTGTATAAGCTCCGCAGGCTCATCGCGGTGCAATGCCACCTGGCGGATCGACAGGCGCAGTTCCGCAGACAGCACGCGCTTGGCCACGCCTTCGGCCAGCTCGCCGAGCTTGTCGCGATAACCGAGCTTGCCCTGGGGGTCTGCATGTAGCACGCCTTGCTCGACCAGCGTCTGGATAAAGTGGCGGAACAGGGTCTTGTCGAAGAACTCCGGGGCGTTCAGGCCGTGCAGGATCGACAGGCGCTGGGCCATCATCACGCACAGGTCTTCCAGTTCTTCGGCGCTGAGGCTGTTCTGCCCGCTGTTCAGCAACAGCGAGGTGGCCATGTAGAAACGCTGCAGGGTCTGGGTGATGGTGCGGGCGAGCAGGGTCAGCAACACGAACTGCCGCGAGCTGGGCGCCGGGCGAATGTAGATGGCGTTGTCCTGGCGCAGCAGCCCTTGCTCGACCAGTGCGGCCAGCCACTGGTCGATCACCGCATCCAGTTGTTCCGGCGTCCAGCGCAGGAACAGTTCGGCCTGCAGGTAGGGATACAGCGCGTGTACATACTGGCCCAGCAGTTCGCGGCTCATGCGCGAGCTGCTGAGGAAGAAGCTGGCCAGCAGCGCCGGCAGGGCGAAGATGTGCAGCACGTTGTTGCGGTAATAGGTCATCAGTACCGCGTTGCCTTCATCCAGGTACAGGATGCGGCCCAGGGCGTCCTTCTGCTCGGCCACCAGGTTCATCCCGCGCACGTGCTCGATCAGCGCCTGGCCGTCGCCGTCGGGCAGGGTGGTGTGCGGCGAGTAGGGTACCTGGCGCAGCAAGGCCAGGTACAGGTCGAGCACGCGGGTCAGGGCGCGCTCGTCCAGGGCCAGGCGGCTGGTGGACAGCAGCGCCAGCGCCACCAGGTTGACCGGGTTGATAGCGGCCGCCTCGTTGAGGTGGCGGGCAACGGTTTCGCCCAGGCGGGTGGTGGTGGCGTTGAGCCAGGCCGGGCGGTACTGCGGGCCGTGGTCCTGTTCACGCCAGCCGGGTTGTTGCTGGTCGAGGAAACCGGCCAGGCGGATCGGCTCGCCAAAGTTCACGTACACCTGGCCAAATCGCTGCCTGAGCGCGCCGAACACCTTGAAGATATCGAAGATCGACTCTTTCTTCTTGCTGGCACCGCGCAGCTCGCCCAGGTAGGTGCGGCCTTCGAGCACGCGCTCGTAGCCGATGTAAACCGGCACGAAAACGATCGGCGTACGCGATGAACGCAGGAAGCTGCGCAGGGTAATGGCCAGCATCCCGGTGCGCGGCTGCAGCATGCGCCCGGTGCGCGAGCGCCCGCCTTCGACGAAGTACTCGACCGGAAAGCCCTTGGTGTACAGGGTGTGCAGGTACTCGTTGAAGACCGCGGTGTACAGCGGGTTGCCCTTGAACGTGCGGCGCATGAAGAAGGCGCCGCCACGGCGTAGCAGGTTACCCACCAGTGGCATGTTGAGGTTGATGCCCGCGGCCACGTGCGGCGGCGTCAGGCCGTTGCGAAACAGCAGGTACGACAGCAGCAGGTAGTCGATGTGGCTGCGGTGGCACGGCACATAGATCACTTCGTGGCCGGGTGCGATGCCTTGCACCTGCTCGATGTGGTTGACCTTGATGCCGTCGTAGATCTTGTTCCAGAACCAGCTCAGCACCACTTCGAGGAAGCGGATCGCGGTGTAGGTGTAGTCCGAGGCAATCTCGTTGCCATAGCGCAGGGCCTGGGCTTCGGCCTTGGCCAGCGGCAGGTTTTCCCGCTGCGCCTCATCGACGATGGCCTGGCGCACCTGGGGCGCGTGGATCAGGCCTTTGACCAGGTTGCGCCGGTGCGAGATGTCCGGGCCGATGACTGCGGTCTTCAGGTTGCGAAAGTGCACGCGCATCAGGCGCTGAGCCATGCGTACGGTGCGTTCGTGGCCCTTGTTGTGCTGTACCAGTTCGCGCAGGTGAATGGGCGCGGAGAACTGCACCCGGGTCTTGCGCCCGAGGATCAGTACGGTCAGCAGCCGGCGCAGGCGCCCGGTAACCGCCCAGCTGTCGGCGAACAGCAACTTCCACGGGCTGGATTCACTCGCCGGGGTCTGGCCCCAGAACACACTGACCGGAATGATCTGCGCATCCTCTTCGGCGTGCTGGCTGACGGCGGCGACCAGGCGCTCCAGGGTAGGCGGGGCGCCGCGCTTGTCATGGCGGCCGAGCCAGTCCGGGTCCGGGGTGAGGTAGAAGAATGCCGCTGGTTCCTGCAGCGGGCCAACCGCCACCGGCAGCACCGGGCGCGGCAGGCCTGCCTTGGTGCATTCATGGTCGAGCACGGCCAGGTCGGTGAGCGCGGGCGAGGGCAAGGCATAGAACACCGGCCGGCTGCGGTCGAGCTTGAGGGTGAGGGAGGACTGGTTGATGGTCTCGGAGCGCACCCACAGGTACAACAGGCGACGCAGGGCGCCGAAGATCAGGCGGCGCAGGGGGGAACGGGTCATGGGGTGTGTGCCCTGGGGGTGGTTTTCAGGTGGGTATCCAGCCAATTAGTCTGCCGTATCCGCGCAAGTTCAGCAAAAATCGCCGAACGGCGCGACGGTCATCAAATTTTTTTGTTCTGTGTCATATACTCGGCCTGCCACTTGCAAGATATTTGCGCAAGCGGCGTCGACACAGGGAGGGACTCTGTGTCTGCAAGGCGATCTTCACAATAAAAATCCGGAGTAGTTCAGATGTCGTCTCGTGAGACTGGGAATGTAAAGTGGTTCAACGATGCCAAGGGTTATGGCTTCATTCAGCGCGAAGGTGGTGCGGATGTATTCGTCCACTATCGGGCGATCCGCGGTGAGGGGCATCGTACCCTGGTCGAAGGTCAGCGGGTGGAGTACGCCTGCGTGCAGGGCCAGAAAGGCCTGCAAGCCGAGGACGTGGTAGGCCTCTGAGCCTCATGCGGTAAGGCTTGTTGTGGGAGCTGGCTTGCCGGCGATCACCGGCGAAGCCGGTGCCAGGTACCGTGTTGCCTGCATCGCCGGCAAGCCGGGCTCCCACAAAGAATGCAGTGCATTCAGGTGCGCCAGGTGATTTCCTCTTCACCGTCGGCGCTGATGCGGACCCAGCGGTCGGCATCTTCTTCCCCATCTTCCTCCACCCAGCCACCTGGCGCGCAGCGCACTTCCACGCCCAGTGCGGCAAATGCGGCGCGGGCGCAGGCAACGTCATCGGCCCACGGCGTCTGGTCGCTTTCCAGGTACAGGCTGTTCCATTTCCCTACAGCCTTGGGTAACCAGGTGACCGGAATGTTACCGGCCTGGCATTTGAAGGTATGGCCTTTCTGCTTCCATTCGCTGCATGGGCCGATTGCCTGGGCGAGCCACTCGGCAATCTGCTTGTGGTCGACGTCGGCGTCCTTCAGGTAGATCTCGATATCAGGTTGGCGCATAAGGGCTCCGGGTGTGCTCAGTCTTGGCGCACGAAATAGTCATAACGCATGGAAACCGTGACCTCGAACGGCTCGGGCTGGTCAATCACCCGGGCACGCTTCTCGGCACTGGCGCGCCAGCCGTGCGGGGTCATGGCCAGCAGGTCGGCGCGGGCCTTGGGCGCGGCCAGGCTCAGGCGGAACTCCAGGGTTTCGCTGTGAGCGTGGACCATGCCTTCGGGGACCAGGGCCAGGTGTTTGTCGTCGGCGTAAGGGCGTACTTCATCGTAGAGCACTTCGCGCAGCTCCATCAGGTGGCCGCTGGTGGGGCCGACCCGCATCAGGCCGCCGCCGGGACTGAGCAGGCGCTTGGCCTCGGCCCAGTCCAGCGGGCTGAACACGCTGGCGATGAACTGGCAGCTGGCGTCGGCCAGCGGCACGCGGGCCATGCTGGCGACCATCCAGGTAACCTCGGGCGCTCGGCGGCAAGCACGCTTGACCGCTTCACGGGAGATGTCCAGGGCGTAGCCGTCGGCGGCCGGCAGGGCCTGGGCGATCTGCGCGGTGTAGTAACCCTCGCCACAGCCGATGTCCAGCCAGGCCCCGGGCTGGCGCTCGGCGGCCAGCTCGGCCAGGCGGCGCGCCACCGGCGCGTAGTGGCCGGCGTCGAGGAAATCGCGGCGGGCTTCGACCATGGCCTGGTTGTCACCCGGGTCGCGGCTGTTCTTGTGCTGCACCGGCAGCAGGTTCAGGTAACCCTGGCGGGCGCGGTCGAAGCGGTGGCCGGCCGGGCACACCACACCGTTGTCGAGCCGGCTCAGCGGTGCCTGGCAAAGAGGGCAGGCGAGCATCAGGCGAGCAACCGGACCAGGGTCTGGTAATAGATTTCGGTCAGCAGGTCGAGATCGCTGGCCAGGATCCGCTCATCCACCTGGTGGATGGTGGCGTTGACCGGGCCGAGCTCGACCACCTGGGTGCCCATGGTGGCAATGAAGCGCCCATCGGAGGTACCGCCGCTTGTCGACGGCTGGGTGTCGCGGCCGGTGACGCCCTTGATGCTGGCCGAGACGGCGTCCAGCAATTCGCCCGGTTCGGTAAGGAATGGCAGGCCCGACAACGCCCAGTCGATCGACCAGTCCAGCTCATGCTTGTCGAGGATCGCCGACACCCGCGCCTGCAGGCCTTCGACGGTGGACTCGGTAGAGAAACGGAAGTTGAACAGGGCGGTCAGCTCGCCGGGGACCACGTTGGTGGCGCCGGTGCCGGAATTGAGGTTGGAGATCTGGAAACTGGTCGGCGGGAAGAACGCGTTGCCTTCGTCCCAGTGCTCGGCCGCCAGTTCCGCCAGGGCCGGAGCGGCCAGGTGGATCGGGTTGCGCGCCAGGTGCGGGTAGGCTACATGGCCCTGCTTGCCGCGCACGGTCAGCTTGGCGCCCAGCGAGCCACGGCGGCCATTCTTGACCACGTCACCCAGCAGGGTGGTGCTGGAGGGTTCGCCGACGATGCACCAGTCCAGGCGCTCGTTGCGTGCTTTCAGGCGCTCGACCACGGCCTTGGTGCCATGGTGGGCCGGGCCTTCCTCGTCGCTGGTGATCAGGAACGCGACCTTGCCGCGGTGATCCGGGTAGTCCTGCACGAAGCGCTCGCTGGCAATCACCATGGAGGCCAGGCTGCCTTTCATGTCGGCGGCGCCGCGACCGCAGAGCATGCCGTCGGCGTCGATCAGCGCTTCGAACGGCTCATGCTGCCATTGCTGCACCGGGCCGGTGGGTACCACGTCGGTGTGGCCGGCGAAGCACAGCACCGGGCCATCCTGGCTGCCGTGGGTGGCCCAGAAATTGTCGACGTCCTCGATGCGCATCGGCTCGAGCTGGAAGCCTACGGCGCCCAAGCGGTTCATCATCTGCGCCTGGCAGTCGGCGTCGACGGGGGTGACCGAGGGGCGACGGATCAGGTCGCAGGCCAGTTGAAGGGTAGGCGAGAGCTCGGCAGGGGCCGTCATGGGGAACTCCGGGGCAAGGCAAGGCGGGGAAATCTGAGGGCGTTATCTTATATCAAATGGTTTCAGGCGGCACGGCCCATTCGCGGGCACGCCCGCTCCCACAGGTACTGCATGGCGTTGAATGCCGGTGACAGACCTGTGGGCGCGGGCGTGCCCGCGAATGGGCTGCAAAGCAGCCCCGGCAATCTCAGGCCTGCTGCGGCTCGGCGGCCTTTTCCCCAGGCTTGGGCAGCGAAGACAGGAACGCCATCACCAGCGCCGCCACATAAGGCAACGATTGCACCAGCAACATCGCCACCCAGAAGCGCATGTCCGAACTCGGCAGCCCCTGTACCAGGTAGATGCCCAGCGCGGCGCCCCACAGCAGCAACATGATGAACAGCTCTTCCCGCGCCTCGGAAATCGCCACCAGCAGCCCGTGGCTGTCGGCGTTCTTCGGTGTGCGGAAGAACGGCATGCTGCTGGTGAAGAACCCGTACAGCACCGCCTTGGCGATGGTATGCGACAGTGCCAACCCGGCCAGCGCCGCAGCAAAGGCATCTTTCAGGTTCACCCCTACCGCGCGGCGGTAGAGGAAGATGATCTTGCCGACCTTGAAGAAGAACAGTGCCAGCGGCGGAATGGCAAAGATCATCAGCGGTGGGTCGACCCGGTGCGGCACAATGATCATCGCCGCCGACCACAGCAGCGCGCCGATGGTGAAGAAGATGTTCATGCCATCGGCGATCCACGGCAGCCAGCCGGCCAGGAAGTGGTAGCGCTGGCCGCGGGTCAGCTCGCTGCCCTTGCCGCGCAGCAGGGCGCTGGCGTGGTGCTTGATGATCTGGATGGCGCCGTAGGCCCAGCGGAAGCGTTGCTTCTTGAAGTCGATGAAGGTGTCGGGCATCAGGCCCTTGCCGTAGCTGTTGTGGGCATAGGCGGCCGACAGGCCCTTTTCGAATACCCGCAAGCCCAGTTCGGCGTCCTCGCAGATGCACCACTCGGCCCAGCCCAACTCTTCCAGCACGCTGCGGCGGGTCATGGTCATGGTACCGTGCTGGATGATCGCGTCACGGTCGTTGCGGGTGACCATGCCGATGTGGAAGAAGCCCTTGTACTCGCTGTAACACAGCTTCTTGAAGGCGCTTTCGTGCTGGTCGCGGTAGTCCTGCGGCGACTGCACCACGGCAATCTTCGGGTCGGCGAAGTGCGGCACCATGTGCTTGAGCCAGTTGCGGTCGACGCAGTAGTCCGAGTCGATCACCGCGATCACTTCGGCGTCTTTGGCGGTATGCGGGATCAGGTAGTTCAGTGCGCCGCCCTTGAAACCGGCCAGGGGCGCGACGTGGAAGAACCTGAAGCGCTCACCGAGCTTCTCGCAATGGGCCTTGAGCGGCTCCCACACGGCCGGGTCCTTGGTGTTGTTGTCGATCACCAGCACTTCGTAGTCGGGGTAGTCCAGCGCGGCCAGGGCATCGAGGGTCTGTTTGACCATCTCCGGCGGCTCGTTGTAGCACGGCACATGCACCGATACCTTGGGCCGGTAGGCGCTATCGGCCTGCACCGGCAGGAATTCGCGCCGGCGCTTGTGTATCCATACTGCCTCGGCCAGTTCGTGGGCCTCGGTCAGCAGCACGATGAACACGCCCAGCGCGCCGAGGGCAAGCAGCACGCCTACGGTCAGGCTGAACCAGGTGCTGTATTGCTGGCTGTAGTCGTAGGCGATCCATACCAGCACCGACCCGCACAGGAAGGTGATGAAGGTCAGGAAGGTGCGGCCGCGCTGGCGCAGGGCCGAACCGTCGATGAACAGTACCATCAGGGCGATCATCGCCAGCACTACCGAGGCCACCGCCAGGGCGCGCCATTGCGGTATTGCCACCACCGGGCCGTCAAAGTTGAATTTTTGCTGGCGTTCGGCGTTGTACACGCCCCAGTAGGCGCCCACCGAGCCTTCGTCGCTGGCCTTCCACGGCTGGTCGTAGGCTTCGATGACGAAGTAATTGTAACCACGGCGGTTGAGGGTGTTGACCAGGGTACGCAGGTATATGGCCTGGTCAGCCTGGGTGGCATCGGCGCCGCCGCGCATGCGGCCGTTGCTCGGCCAGCCGACTTCCGACAGCAGCAGGGGTTTGCGCGGGAACTGGTGCTTCAGCTCGCGGGCACGGTCGAGCACGAACTCGACCGAATCCTTCATCGGCACGAACTCCCAGTACGGCAGGATGTGCGCGGCAATCAGGTCGACGTGCTTGGCCAGCTGCGGGTTTTCCTTCCAGATGTGCCATTGCTCACTGGTGGTCACCGGCACCTTGACCGCTGCGCGTACCCGGTCCAGGTACTTGATCAGGTTTTCCGGGGTGACTTCTTCGCGGAACAGCGCCTCGTTGCCGACCACCACCCGCACCACGCTGCGCGAGGTGTTGGCCAGCTGGATGGCCGTGGCGATTTCGCGTTCGTTGCGCTCCAGGTCCGGGCTGATCCAGATGCCCAGCGTCACCCGCAGGCCGAATTCCTCGGCCAGGCGCGGGATATCCGCCTGGGTGCCCTCCACGGTGTAGATCCGGATGCTGTCGGTCAGTTTGCTCAACTGTTCCAGGTCCTGGCGCATCTCGTCGTCACTGGGGTACTGGCCCTTCTGCGGGCTTTCGCCCAGGCGGAACGGTGAATACGAGAAGCCAGAGATCTGCTCTGGCCAGGCGGGGGCGGAGACCGGGCGGTTGATCAGTGCCCAGAACCCGGTGAACAACGCGGCGATGGCCAGGACCACGACCAGGTTCAGGCCGAATTTACGTGAAGACATTGTCGTCCATATGTGTCGAAGTGATAGGACATTAAAGCAGGGTTGGTAGTCTCTTTCCTAACGATGCAGGCCATGGGCCCGCTGGCATATAATGCGCGCCGGTTTTTTGGGGTATGAACATGAGCACAGAAGATCCACGCTTCGCCGGCGTTGCCCGGCTGTATGGCGACCAGGGGTTGCACCGTCTGGGCCAGGCCCATGTGGCCGTGGTCGGTATTGGCGGGGTAGGCTCGTGGGCGGCGGAAGCGCTGGCACGCAGTGGCGTGGGCGAGATCACCCTGTTCGACCTTGACGATGTGTGCGTCAGCAACACCAACCGCCAGGCCCATGCCTTGGAAGGGCAGGTGGGGCGGCCCAAGGTCGAGGTCATGGCCGAGCGCCTGCGGGCGATCAACCCGGCGTGCACGGTGCATGCAGTGGCCGACTTCGTCACCCGCGACACCATGGTCGACTACATCACCGAGAACCTCGACTGTGTGATCGACTGCATCGACAGCGTCATGGCCAAGGCGGCGCTGATTGCCTGGTGCCGGCGGCGCAAGATCGCCATCGTCACCACGGGGGGCGCCGGTGGGCAGATCGACCCGACACAGATCCAGATCGCCGACCTGAACAAGACCTTCAACGACCCGCTGGCCTCGCGGGTGCGCTCCACCCTGCGCCGCGACTACAACTTCTCGCGCAATGTCAGCCGCAACTATGGCGTGCCATGCGTGTTCTCCAGTGAACAGCTGCGCTACCCCAAGGGCGATGGCAGCGTTTGCTTGCAGAAAAGCTTCGTGGGCGAGGGCGTGCGGCTGGACTGCTCGGGTGGCTTTGGCGCGGTGATGATGGTGACCGCGACCTTTGGCATGGTGGCGGCGAGCAAGGCGGTGGAAAAACTGGTAGCGGGGGCGCGGCGGCCTTCGGAGCGGGTCAAGCCTGAATAGACCGCGTGGGCTTCTTCGCGGGCTTGCCCGCTCCCACAGGTACCGCATCTCTCTCAAGAAAGGTGAAAGTCCTGTGGGAGCGGGCGAGCCCGCGAAGAAGCCAGCACCGATTCAACGGTTGGACGCCAGCTCTGCCATCCGCTGCAACACCGCATGCAGCCCATTGCTGCGCGACGGCGAAAGCTGGCGCTCCAGGCCCAGCTGAGTGAACCACTCACGCAGATCGAGCCCGGCAAGTTCTTCACTGGCCAACCCCTGCACCCGCACCAGCAACAACGCCAGCAGCCCGCGCAACAGGCGTGCATCGCTGCTGGCCTTGAACCGCCACAAACCCTCGGCCTGCTCGGCCACCAGCCATACCAGGCTTTCGCAGCCATGCACCCGGTTGGCCTCGGTCTTTTCAGTATCAGCCAGCGGCTCCAGCCGATCGCCCCACTGCATCAGCAGCCGCGCACGCTGTTCCCAACCCTTGCCCTGCTCGAAAGCTTCCAGCGCCTGGCGCGCCTGATCGGGCAAGGTCATCGCAACAGCTCCAGGCCTTGATCCAACGCCTCGAAGAAACGCTGCAAGTCATCGCTGTCGTTATACAGCCCCAATGACACGCGGATCGCGCCCTCCAGGCCCAAGCCCTTCAGCAGCGGCATGGCACAGTGGTGCCCGGCACGCACGGCAATGCCTTGCTCGGTCAGCAGGTGGGCGATATCGGCGTTATGCACGCCTTCGATGACGAAACTGGCAAGGGCCGCCTGTGGCGTCCCCAGGATGCGCACGCCATCGCGGTCTGCCAGGCCGCGCAGCAGGTGCTGGTGCAGGCTGGTTTCATGGGCTTCGAGTGCCTGGGCATCGAAGCTGGCCAGGTAGTCCAGGGTCGCACCCAGGCCGATCACCCCGGCGATCGGTGGCGTGCCAGCCTCGAACCCCAGCGGCGCCGGGCGGAAGCTGGCGTTGTGGTACTCGGCCAGTTGCACCATCTCGCCGCCGAACTGCCAATGGTGCAGCAGCTCCAGCGCCTGGCTGCGGCCGTACAGCACGCCCACGCCTTCCGGGCCGTACAGCTTGTGACTGGAGAACACATAGAAGTCGCAGCCAAGCTGCTGCACATCATGGCGGCCATGCACCACGCCCTGGGCACCGTCGACCACGGTCAGCGCGCCTTGCGAGCGGGCATGGGCCAGCAGCGCCGGCAGCGGCTGCCAGGTACCCAGCACGTTGGACAGCTGGCTCACCGCCAGCACCCGGGTGCGCGGGCCGATCAGTTGCAGCGCTTGGTCCAGGTCGATGCGGCCATGGGCATCCAGCGGCAGCACCACCAGGCGCAGGTTGCGTCGACGCGCCAGCTGTTGCCAGGGCAGCAGGTTGGCATGGTGCTCCAGGGCACTCACGGCAATTTCGTCACCGGCCTCGAAGCGGTGTTCCAGGCCATAGGCCAGCAGGTTCAGTGCCGAAGTGGCACCGTGGGTGAAGATGATCTGCCGCGAGTCTGGCGCATTGAGCCAGGCGGCAACCTTGTCGCGGCTGGTTTCGAAGGCCTGTGTGGCCAGTGCGCCGGGCAAGTGCTGGGCACGGTGCACGTTGGCTGCGCCATGGCCGTAGTAATGGCTCAGGGCATCGAGCAGGGCTTCCGGCTTCTGGGTGGTGGCGGCGCTGTCCAGGTAGGTCTGGTGCTGCCGTTGCAGGGCGGCGATGGCGGGAAAATCGGCACGCCAGGGGGAGGGCTGAAACATGGTCGCGGGGCCTGGAATGAAAATCGGGTCTGGCGTGGTGCCAGACCCGATCTTAACATTTCAAACGCTGAGAATCCGCTGTTCGCGAGCAAGCTCGCTCCGGCAGCGGTGAAGGGTTCTCAGTTGTGCGCGTGCAGCGCCTCGTTCAGCTCGATGGCCGACTTGTGGGTCTTGCACTCCACCGCGCCGTTCAGCGAGTTGCGGCGGAACAGCAGGTCGGTCTGGCCGGCCAGGTCGCGGGCCTTGACCACTTTGACCAGCTGGTTGTTCTCGTCCAGCAGGTTCACCTTGGTACCGGCGGTGATGTACAGGCCGGCTTCGACGGTGTTGCGGTCGCCCAGCGGAATGCCGATACCGGCGTTGGCGCCGATCAGGCAGCCTTCGCCAACCTTGATGACGATGTTGCCGCCACCGGACAGGGTGCCCATGGTCGAGCAGCCGCCGCCCAGGTCCGAGCCCTTGCCGACGAATACGCCAGCGGAAACGCGGCCTTCGATCATGCCCGGGCCTTCGGTGCCAGCGTTAAAGTTGACGAAGCCTTCGTGCATGATGGTGGTGCCTTCGCCGATGTAGGCGCCCAGGCGCACTCGGGCAGTGTCGGCGATACGCACGCCGGCCGGGACCACGTAGTCGGTCATTTTCGGGAACTTGTCCACCGAGAACACTTCCAGCAGCTCGCCCTTCAGGCGCGCTTCCAGTTGCAGTTCAGCGAGTTCGGCCAGATCGACCGCGCCCTGGTTGGTCCAGGCCACGTTCGGCAGCAGCGGGAAGATGCCAGCCAGGCTCACGCCGTGCGGCTTGACCAGGCGGTGCGACAGCAGGTGCAGCTTGAGGTAGGCCTCTGGCGTCGAGGTCAGCGCGGCGTCTTCGGCCAGCAGGGTGGCGACCAGCGGCTTGTGGCTTTCGGCCAGGCGGGTCAGCAGGGCGGCTTGGGTGGCATCCACACCTTTCACGGCTTCGGCCAGTTGCGCGGCCTGGGCGTTGCTGAAGGCGATGGCCTGGTTGCCACCTTGGTAACCGAGAACAGGGGCTACTGCAGCGACCAGTTCGGCGCTCGGGTTGAGCAGCGGTTGTGCGTAGAACACTTCCAGCCAGGTGCCCTGGCGGTTCTGGGAGCCGACACCGAAGGCCAGGCTGAACAGGGTATTGGACATGTGATTACCTCGTGCGAAATAGGGTAGGGGCTCAGGCCAGGGCAGCGGCGTACAGGTCGGGCTTGAAGCCGACCAGGGTACGCGCGCCAAGGTCGAGCACCGGGCGCTTGATCATCGACGGCTGGGCCAGCATCAGCTCGACGGCCTTGGCCTGGTCGAGGTCGGCCTTGCTGGCGTCGTCCAGCTTGCGGAAGGTGGTGCCGGCACGGTTGAGGATGACTTCCCAGCCGTGTTCCTCGCACCAGCGGTTCAGGCTGTCACGGTCGATGCCTTGGGCCTTGTAGTCGTGGAATTCGTAGGCGATGGCCTGGTCTTCGAGCCAGGTACGTGCCTTTTTCATGGTGTCACAGGCTTTGATGCCGTAGAGCGTGTAGGTCATTGTGTGCATTGGGGATCACAGGCTGCCCCAATCTCTCCGTTTTCCTATTTCAGTCGCGGGATTATGCGGGAACGATCCTGTGAGCGCCACGGGTGTGCATGTCTTGGGTCTTGCAGTGTGTCGGAGACCGAGCGCCGCCCGCGCGGCGCTTCGCAGCACAAGGCTGCTCCTACATCTGTTTCGGACCAGTTATTCCTGTGAGCGCGGCACGCGGCCCCCTGGCGTACGCCTCGATATCGTGTCGAGCAAACAAGGCGGTCGCGTGCGTTGGTACAGGCGTTACTGGCCCGAAACAGATGTAGGAGCAGCCTTGTGCTGCGAAGCGCCGCGCGGGCGGCGCTCGGTCTCACAGGCACTGCAAGGCTCAAGGCATGCATCTGCTGGGCGATAAGGGGTCGAACCTGCGCCACCGACAAACCGAAGTATCATCATGTTACATATTCATCCGCCACCTGCGACTATCGTGCAGCGGCCCCGAATCGCCCACCGCCGCTAACATATTGTTTCAATGGCGATGTTTCGCCCTGTTGTCGTTTCTGGTTCACAAAGGAAGCTTTCCCGGATGCAGTCCGCCTACACCGTCCTCATCCTGCTGACGCTGGTCAGCGTGTCGAAGCTGGTCGGCCGCATGATTCCGCTGCCCTTGCCGCTGGTACAGATCGCCGCTGGTGCCTTGCTCGCTTGGCCGACACTGGGCCTGCATGTGGCACTGGACCCCGAGCTGTTCCTGTTCCTGTTCCTGCCACCGTTGCTGTTCGCCGACGGCTGGCGCATTCCCAAGCGTGAGTTGTGGCGCATTCGTGGGCCAGTGGTGGCGCTGGCCGTGGGCCTGGTGCTGTTTACCGTGGTTGGGGCCGGTTACTTCATTCACTGGCTGCTGCCGAGCATCCCGCTGCCCGTGGCCTTCGCCCTGGCCGCAGTGTTGTCGCCAACCGACGCCGTGGCGGTTTCGGCCATTACCCAGGACCGCCTGCCCACCCCGCTGATGCACATGCTCCAGGGCGAGGCCCTGATGAACGATGCCTCGGGCCTGGTGACCTTCAAGTTCGCCCTGGCGGCGGCGATCACCGGGGTGTTCTCGCTGACCGACGCAAGCTTCAGCTTCGTACTGGTCGCCCTGGGCGGCCTGGCGGTGGGCGTGGCCCTGAGCTGGCTGATCGGCCGCCTGCGTGCCTGGATGATCGCCCGCGGCTGGGACGACCCGGCCACCCACGTGGTGTTCATGTTGCTGCTGCCGTTCGCTGCCTACGTGCTGGCCGAGCGCCTGGGCGTGTCGGGCATCCTTTCGGCGGTAGCGGCTGGCATGATGCAGAGCTGGCTCGACCTGCTGCCACGGCAGACCAGCACGCGCCTGCTCAACCGCAGTGTGTGGTCGCTGCTGGAGTTCGCTTTCAACGGCCTGATCTTCCTGCTGCTGGGCCTGCAGTTGCCGGACATCATCAAGGCCGTGGTCAGCCATGAACCCACCGTATGGCCGACCCTGGCCTGGCGCTGCCTGGACGTGGTGGCGATCTTTGTGGCGCTGATCTTGCTGCGGTTCATCTGGGTCCAGAGCATCTGGCGCTCGATCGGTGTGGTACGCCGCTGGCGCGGCAAGCCGGCGCTGGTGCTGATGCCCACGGCGCGCTCCTGCTGGCTGCTGACCCTGGGCGGTGTGCGCGGTGCGGTCACCCTGGCCGGTGTGATGTCGATCCCGTTGCTGATGGGAGCAGGCAAGGCCTTCCCGGAGCGTGACTTGCTGATCTTCATTGCGGCCGGTGTGATCCTGTTGTCATTGATCAGCGCCTGTATCGCGCTGCCGCTGTTGCTGCGCGGGGTGACCAAGAGCCCGGACGAGCGCTTGCACCAGGAAGTGCAGGAGGCCTGGCGACGGACGGCCGAGGCGGCGATCCATGCGCTGGAGGCAGAGGAAGTGATCGACAGCAATGCGCCGCAGGATGCCGCGCAGGCGACCCTGGCGACCGAGTTGAAGGCGCGCTTGATGGCGGAATACCGCGATGAGCTGGACAGCTACAATGACAGCGCCGAGGCCAAGGCCCTGGCTGAGCAGATGGACTTGCTGGAGCGGCGTTTGCGCCTGCGGGCGCTGCGGGCCCAGCGGCTGGAGCTGTATGAACTGCATCGCCAGCATCTGGTGGGGGATGAAGTGGTGCGGCAGGTGCTGGGTGAGCTGGATATGAGTGAAGCGAACCTGGGGGCAGTCAGGTAGACCCCAAGGGGCCGCTTTGCGGCCCTGTGGGAGCGGGTTTACCCGCGAATCAGGCGACGCGGTGCATGGCACCGGCTGTGCCGGTGTTCGCGGGTAAACCCGCTCCTACAGGTACTGCACAACACTCGAGAGTTGTACGGCCCCTGTCGAATCAGCGGTTCTGCAGGAATTCGCGAATCCGCTCCGCCGCTTCGATGCACTCGGCCAGCGGTGCAACCAGTGCCATGCGCACACGCCCGGCGCCCGGGTTCACGCCATCCACTTCGCGCGACAGGTACGACCCCGGCACCACCGTCACATGCTGGGCCTCGAACAGGTCGCGGGTGAACTCGGCATCGCCGCCGGGTACCTTCGCCCACAGGTAGAAGCTGCCATCCGGGCGCTGCACGTCCAGCACCGGCTGCAGGATATCCAGCACGGCGTCGTACTTGGCGCGGTACTGGTCGCGGTTCTCACGCACATGCGCCTCGTCCTGCCAGGCAGCGATACTGGCCAGCTGGGTTTGTACCGGCATGGCGCAGCCGTGGTAGGTACGGTACAGCAGGAACGGCTTGATGATCTCGGCGTCACCGGCGACGAAGCCCGAGCGCAGGCCCGGCAGGTTGGAGCGCTTGGACAGGCTGTGGAATACCACGCAGCGCTTGAAGTCGCTGCGGTCCAGTTCCGCACAGGCAGTCAGCAGGCCTGGTGGTGGGGCATCCTCGTCGAAGTACAGCTCGCTGTAGCACTCGTCGGCGGCAATCACGAAGTCGTGCTCGTCGGCCAGGGCAATCAGCTTCTTCAGGGTGTCCATCGGCACCAGTGCGCCGGTGGGGTTGCCCGGCGAGCACAGGAACAGGATCTGGCAACGCTTCCACACTTCAGCCGGCACGGCGTCGAAGTCGGGGTTGAAACCGTTGCTTTCCAGGCACGGCAGGTAGTGCGGGGTGGCACCGGCCAGCAGCGCTGCGCCTTCGTAGATCTGGTAGAACGGGTTGGGGCTGACCACCAGGCCGTCATCGGCGCGGTTGACCACGGCCTGGGTGAAGGCGAACAGCGCTTCACGGGTGCCGTTGACCGGCAGGATGTGGCGGTCGGCATCCAGCCAGCCGGCCGGTACGCCGAAGCGCCGCTCGCACCACTGGCCGATGGCCTGGCGCAGGGCGGGCAGGCCGATGGTGCTCGGGTACACCGCCAGCTTGTCGAGGTTGTCGGCCATGGCCTGGGCGACGAACGCCGGCGATTCGTGCTTCGGCTCACCGATCGACAGGGCGATGGCGCGCTTGTCCGCCGCAGGTGCAACGCTGCCCAGCAGGGCGCGGAGTTTCTCGAACGGGTAGGGCTGAAGCTGGGTCAAGGCATGGTTCATCGGCGCAAGGTCTCGTCAATCGTATAGTCGTTAAAAGGTCACGCGGGTGGGGCTGGCATCGCTGGCCTGGCCGGCCTGCAGCTGCTGGACGATGGCCTCCTGCAGTCGGCTGCACAGCTGTGGGTCGGACAGCGGCTGGTTGTCGGCATCGGTGATGAAGAACACGTCTTCCACCCGCTCGCCAAGGGTGGCGATCTTGGCGTTCTGCAGCGACAGGTCGAACTCCAGGAAGATCCGCCCCAGCCGGGCCAGCAGGCCTGGGCGGTCGGGCGCGGTGATTTCGAGGATGGTCACCGGCCGCTGGGCATCGTTGAGGATGGTCACCTGTGGCGGGAAGTCGAAGTGCTTGAGCTGGCGCGGTACCCGGCGCTGGATGATGGTCGGGTAGTCCTCGGGGTTGCGCAGCGCTTCGGTCAGGCCGTCGCGAATCTGCTTGACCCGCTGCGGGTTGTCGCCGATCGAGCCGCCGTCGTTGTCCAGCACGATGTAGGTGTCGAGGGTGAACTGGCTGCTCGAGGTGATGATTCGCGCGTCATGAATGTTCAGGTTCAGCTGCGACATGGCCGCCACCGTCACGGCGAAGAAGTCGTGCTGGTCGGGGGCATAGATGAAGATCTGCGTGCCACCCTCGAACTCGCGCTGGGTGGTTTCCTTGATCAGCACCAGCGGCCCGCCATCGGCCGGCTGCTGGAGGATCGCGTCACTGTGCCAGGCCACGTCGGCGGCGGTGTGCTTGAGGAAGTAGTCATCGCCCAGCTGCGACCACAGCTGCTCGACGTCGTCCGGGTCGGTGCCTTCGCGCACCAGGATATCCAGCGCTGCCGATTGGGTCTGGCGAATCTGCTCCTCGCGGTCCAGCGGGTTTTCCAGGCCTCGGCGCAGGGCGCGTTTGGTCTCGGTGTACAGCTGGCGCAGCAGGCTGGCCCGCCACGAGTTCCACAGGCTGGGGTTGGTGGCGTTGATATCGGCCACGGTCAGCACGTACAGGTAGTCCAGGCGTGTCTCGTCGCCCACGTGCAGGGCAAAATCGTTGATTACCTGAGGGTCGGACAGGTCCTTGCGTTGGGCGGTGGTCGACATCACCAGGTGGTTCAGCACCAGCCAGACGATCAGCCGGCTGTCCCAGGCCGGCAACTGGTGGCGCTCGCAGAACTTCTGCGCATCCACCGCGCCCAGCTCGGAATGGTCGCCCTGGCGGCCCTTGCCGATATCGTGGTACAGGCCGGCCAGGTAGATCAGCTCGGGCTTGGGCAGGCGGCCCATGAGCTTGCTGGCCAGCGGGAATTTCTCGGACACCGGGGTGTATTGCAGCTTGCGCAGGTGCTTGATGAGGTTGAGGGTGTGCGCATCGACCGTATAGATGTGGAACAGGTCGTGCTGCATCTGCCCGACGATCAGGCCGAACTCCGGCAGATAGCGGCCAAGGATGCCGTAGCGGTTCATCCGCCGCAGGTTGCGGTGGATGCCGATTTCGCACTTGAACAGCTCGATGAACAGGCTGGTGTTGCGGATATCGGTGCGGAAAGTGTCGTCGATCAGGTGCCGGTGTTCGCGCAGCAGCCGCACCGTATCGGCGCGTACGCCCTTGATCTCGGGGTGCTGAGCCATCAGCACGAAGATTTCCAGCATGGCGAACGGTGTGCGCCTGAACACGTTCGGCCTGACTGCCTCTATATAGCCATCATGCAGGCGGAAGCGCGCATTCAGCGGCTGGGTGGTGCCGCTGTCGTCATCGGCGAGGATGACCTCCTCGAAGTGCTGGATGATCAGGTCGCACAGCTGGCTGATGCTCATCACCACCCGATAGTACTGCTGCATGAACTGCTCGATCGCCCGCTTGGGGTTGTCGTCGCTGTAGCCCAGCAGCGCGGCGATGCTGCGCTGGTGGTCGAACAGCAGGCGGTCCTCGGCGCGCCCGGCCAGCATATGCAAGGCGTAGCGCACCTTCCACAGGAAGTCCTGGGACGAGGCCAGCAGCTCGTTCTCGCTTTCCAGCAGGAAACCTTCACCGGCCAAGGCGTGCAGGTTGAGTGTGCCGTACTGGCGGCGGGCCACCCACAGCACTGTCTGGATGTCGCGCAGGCCACCGGGTGAACCTTTCACGTTGGGTTCGAGGTTGTACTCGGTATCGTTGTACTTGTGGTGGCGGGCCTTGAGTTCGGCGCGCTTGGCCAGGAAAAAGTCCTTGCTCGGCCACATGTGCGCAGTGCTGGTGACCTCCAGCATGCGCTGGCGCAGCGCCTCGGGGCCGGCAATGGTGCGGCTTTCCATCAGGTTGGTGATGACCGTCAGGTCGGCGCGGGCCTGCTCGGCGCACTCGTCGACGGTGCGCACGCTCTGGCCCACTTCCAGGCCGATGTCCCAAAGCAGGGTGAGAAACCTCTCTATGGCGTCGCGGTACTGCTCGTGTTCGGCAGCACCCAGCAGGATCAGCAGGTCGATGTCCGAATGCGGGTGCAGCTCGCCGCGTCCGTAGCCACCCACCGCGACCAGGGCGATGCCGCTCTGGTCACCCCAGTCGAACTGGTTCCAGGCCTGTTGCAGGATGTTGTCGACGAGCCAGGCGCGGGCCTCGATCAGTGGGCGGATTTCGCTGCCACTGCGGAAACGCTTGTCGAGCACCTCGCCGGCCTGGCGGATGGCTTTCTTGAAGGCGGCGATGGGGCTCGCCTTGAGGGCCAGTTCCGCCTGGAACTGGCCGCGGTCGAACAGCTCGGGGTCCACCTGGGGCATCGCGTCACGTTCCTGTCGTGGGGGTGGCCTGTGGGAGTGCGGTCAGGCCGAGGTGCGCGGGATGGTGTCGTCCTTGCGCAGGGTGAAGATCTCGTAGCCGGTCGCGGTCACCACCAGGGTGTGCTCCCACTGGGCCGAGAGCTTGCGGTCCTTGGTGATGGCGGTCCAGCCGTCGCCCAGCACCTTGGTGTCGGCCTTGCCCTGGTTGATCATCGGCTCGATGGTGAAGGTCATGCCTTCCTTCAGCTCCATTCCGGTGCCGGCGCGGCCGTAGTGCAGGATCTGCGGCTCTTCGTGGAACACCTTGCCGATGCCGTGGCCACAGAACTCGCGTACCACCGAGAAGCCGTTCTTTTCAGCGTGCTTCTGGATCACTTCGCCGATGTCGCCCAGTCGGCAGCCCGGCTTGACCAGTTCGATGGCCTTGTACATGCACTCCTGGGTGACCTTGGACAGGCGCTCGGCCCATACCGGCACGGTGCCGACGTGGAACATGCGGCTGGTATCGCCGTGGTAGCCGTCCTTGATCACGGTGACGTCGATGTTCAGCGTGTCACCGTCCTTGAGGGGCTTGTCGTTGGGGATGCCGTGGCAGACCACATGGTTGATCGAGGTGCAGATCGACTTCGGGTAGCCCTTGTAGTTGAGCGGTGCCGGGATGGCCTGCTGGACGTTGACGATGTAGTCGTGACACAGGCGGTCCAGCTCTTCGGTGGTGACACCGGGCTTGACGTGTTCCTCGATCATTTCCAGCACCTCGGCGGCCAGGCGGCCGGCGATGCGCATCTTCTCGATGTCTTCTGCGGTCTTGATGGTGACGGTCATTACAGGCTCTCTACAGCGCCGTGCACGGCGCGAACAAACGGGAAAGGCCGGATTCTAGCAGAGCAGGGCGCCGATCGGTCGGGATAAAGGCGGCAATGCTGCTGTCTACAGCTGGCATTCTGGCGCGAAAGCCGGGGTGCTGCAAAAACCGCTGACGGACGCAACAGTATCCGGGTTCCGTTCGGTCGCGGTCTGTGGTATAAAATGCGCCGCTTTCGGGGACGACCCCGTCAGCACTTAACCCACACACGTGTCGACACGATGACCTGGGTGCCCCGAGTTGCAGAATTCGCGGGTTGGTCATTGGGATACGTGGAGGCCCAACCCGACTTACCAAGGAACTATCATGTCCCAAGTCAACATGCGCGATATGCTGAAGGCCGGTGTGCACTTCGGCCACCAGACCCGTTACTGGAACCCGAAAATGGGCAAGTACATTTTCGGCGCGCGTAACAAGATCCACATCGTCAACCTGGAAAAAACCCTGCCAATGTTCAACGACGCTCTGTCGTTCGTAGAGCGCCTGGCCCAGGGCAAGAACAAGATCCTGTTCGTCGGCACCAAGCGTTCCGCCGGCAAGATCGTCGCCGAGCAAGCTGCTCGTTGCGGTTCGCCGTACGTTGACCACCGTTGGTTGGGCGGCATGCTGACCAACTACAAGACCATCCGCGCTTCGATCAAGCGTCTGCGCGACCTGGAAACCCAGGCCGAAGACGGCACTTTCGCCAAGCTGACCAAGAAAGAAGCCCTGATGCGCTCCCGCGACCTGGAAAAACTGGATCGCAGCCTGGGCGGCATCAAGGACATGGGTGGTCTGCCAGACGCTCTGTTCGTTATCGACGTTGATCACGAGCGCATCGCGATCACCGAAGCCAACAAGCTGGGCATCCCGGTAATCGGCGTTGTCGATACCAACAGCAGCCCGGAAGGTGTTGACTACATCATCCCAGGTAACGATGACGCCATCCGCGCTATCGAGCTGTACATGACTTCGATGGCTGACGCAGTCATCCGCGGCCGCAACAACGTTGCCGGCGGCACCGAAGTTTACGCTGAAGAAGCGGCTGCACCTGCTGCCGAGTAATTAGACGCTAGCGTCGACTTGGCACGCAAAAAGGGGGCTCTGCCCCCTTTTTGCCACCTTGAAATCCTGCTGTCAGCATCGGCCCCGCATCATGGGCCCGCTGAGATAAACACAGTGGATTTGCAGAATTGAACGCCCGTGACGAACGGGTGGAATGGTTGAAAAACTTTCCAAGAGGATTTTGAAATGGCAGCAATTACTGCAGCGCTGGTCAAAGAACTGCGCGAGCGTACCGGCGAAGGCATGATGGATTGCAAGAAGGCCCTGGAAAAGGCCGGCGGCGACATCGAAAAAGCCATTGACGACATGCGTGCCTCGGGCGCCATCAAGGCCGCCAAAAAGGCTGGCAACGTCGCTGCTGAAGGCGCTATCGCCGTCAAGACCGACGGTAAATCCGCCGTCCTGCTGGAAGTGAACTCGCAGACCGACTTCCTGGCCCTGCAAGACGACTTCAAGAACTTCGTTGCCGACAGCATCGAAGAAGCCTTCGCCCAGAAGCTGACCGACGCTGCTCCGCTGATCGCCTCGCGTGAAGCTGCTCGTGAAGCCCTGGTTGCCAAGTGCGGCGAGAACGTCAACATCCGTCGCCTGGTGCGCGTTGAAGGTGACGTTGTCGGTGCCTACCTGCACGGCAACAAGATCGGCGCTGCCGTTGTCCTGAAAGGCGGTGACGTCGATCTGGCCAAGAACATCGCCATGCACGTTGCAGCTTCGAACCCTGAGTTCCTGCTGCCGTCGGAAGTATCGGCCGAAGCCATCGAGCGCGAGAAGGGCGTCTTCCTGCAGCTGAACGCTGACAAGATCGCCGGCAAGCCGGAAAACATCGTCGAGAACATGATCAAAGGTCGTATCTCGAAGTTCCTGGCCGAAGCCTCGCTGGTCGAGCAAGCCTTCGTCATGAACCCGGAAGTCAAGGTTGGCGAGCTGGCCAAGAAAGCCGGTGCTGAAATCGTTTCCTTCACCTACTTCAAGGTAGGCGAAGGCATCGAGAAGCCAGTCGACGACTTCGCTGCTGAAGTTGCCGCTCAGGTAGCTGCTGCCAAGCAGTAAGACAGCCCCGTCTGTCGCCCCGAAGAGGCTGCCCGCTCACGCGCGCAGCCTCTTTGTCAAAACGGCGAAGGGTTTATAAGGCCCGTCGCCGCTGGCACCGAAGCGGTGCCACGCTACAGTTAGCAGGCTGCAAACAGCCCGCACGAATTTTCTAAAAGTACGCCGCAGGAGAGACTCGCAATGGCTCAGCAGGTGAGTGGTCGCCAACCTCGCTATAAACGCATTTTGCTCAAACTTAGCGGCGAGGCCCTGATGGGCTCGGAAGACTTCGGGATCGACCCGAAAGTGCTGGATCGCATGGCCCTCGAAGTTGGCCAGCTGGTAGGGATCGGTGTCCAGGTCGGCCTGGTGATCGGTGGTGGCAACCTGTTCCGCGGTGCCGCGCTCAGCGCAGCCGGCATGGACCGCGTCACCGGTGACCACATGGGCATGCTGGCCACCGTGATGAACGGCCTGGCCATGCGCGACGCGCTGGAGCGCTCGAACATCCCGGCACTGGTCATGTCGGCCATTTCCATGGTCGGTGTCACCGATCATTACGATCGTCGCAAAGCTATTCGCCACCTCAACTCCGGGGATGTGGTAATTTTCTCCGCCGGTACCGGCAACCCGTTCTTCACCACCGACTCCGCCGCCTGCCTGCGCGCCATCGAAATCGATGCCGACGTGGTGTTGAAGGCGACCAAGGTCGATGGTGTGTACACTGCCGATCCATTCAAGGACCCGCATGCCGAGAAGTTCGATCACCTGACCTACGACGAGGTCCTGGATCGCAAGCTGGGTGTAATGGACCTGACCGCAATCTGCCTGTGCCGTGACCACAAGATGCCATTGCGGGTATTCAACATGAACAAGCCTGGCGCCCTGCTGAACATCGTGGTGGGTGGCGCTGAAGGTACTCTGATCGAGGAAGGCCAAGCATGATCAACGACATCAAGAAAGACGCGCAGGAGCGCATGACCAAGTCCCTCGAGGCCCTGGCTCGCAACCTCGCGGCAATCCGCACCGGTCGCGCCCACCCAAGCATCCTGGACAGCGTCAAGGTCACTGCCTGGGGTAGCGAGATGCCGCTGAACCAGGTGGCCGCGATCACCGTCGAAGATGCCCGCACCCTGAAGATCGTCGCGCACGACAAGAACCTTAGTGCTGCCATCGAAAAGGCCATCCTCACCTCCGACCTGGGCCTGAACCCGTCCAGCGCCGGCACCACCATCCG
The DNA here is from genome assembly GCF_057444345.1 of Pseudomonas sp. PVC-5-1. NCBI lineage: Bacteria > Pseudomonadati > Pseudomonadota > Gammaproteobacteria > Pseudomonadales > Pseudomonadaceae > Pseudomonas > Pseudomonas sp. PVC-5-1. The sequence continues at coordinate 1,238,381 of NZ_CM172024.1, forward strand.
TGTGCCGATGCCGGCCCTGACCGAGGAAACCCGCAAGGGCTACACCAAGCAGGCCAGCGGCGTTGCCGAGGATGCCAAGGTGGCTGTGCGCAACGTGCGCCGTGACGCTCTGGCCGACCTGAAGAAGCTGACCAAGGACAAGGAAATCAGCGAAGACGAAGAACGTCGCGCCGCTGACGAGATCCAGAAGCTGACCGACAAGTACGTTGCCGAAGTCGATGCCGCCTTCAAAGCCAAGGAAAAGGACCTGATGGCCGTCTAAGGCCGGGGTTTTTTAATGGAAAAGACCAAGCCAGCGGCACCGTCCTCGGTGCCGCGTCATGTCGCGATCATCATGGACGGCAACAACCGCTGGGCGAAAAAACGCCTGTTGCCCGGTGTTGCCGGGCACAAGGCGGGTGTCGACGCCGTTCGCGCGGTCATCGAAGTCTGTGCCGAATCCGGGGTCGAGGTGCTGACCCTGTTCGCCTTCTCCAGCGAGAACTGGCAGCGTCCCGCCGAAGAGGTCGGTGCGCTGATGGAACTGTTCTTCTCGGCCCTGCGCCGCGAGGCCAAACGCCTCAACGAGAACAACATCAGCCTGCGTATCATCGGTGACCGTTCGCGCTTCCATCCCGAGCTGCAGGCCGCCATGCGTGAGGCCGAGGCACTGACTGCCGGCAACAATCGCTTTATCTTGCAGATCGCGGCCAACTACGGTGGCCAGTGGGATATCGCCCAGGCCGCCCAGCGGCTGGCGCGGGAAGTGCAAGCCGGGCACCTGCGCCCGGAAGACATCACCCCGGGCCTGCTGCAGACCTGCCTGGCAACCGGCGAGCTGCCGCTGCCGGACCTGTGCATCCGCACCGGTGGCGAGCACCGCATCAGCAACTTCCTGTTGTGGCAGCTGGCCTACGCCGAGCTGTACTTCTCCGACCTGTACTGGCCGGACTTCAAACACGAGGCCATGCGCACCGCCCTGGCCGATTTCGCTTCGCGCCAGCGCCGCTTCGGTAAGACCAGCGAGCAGGTCGAGGCTGGAGCTCGTGCTTAATGCTTAAACAACGCATCATTACCGCGCTGATCCTGCTGCCGATCGCGCTGGGTGGCTTCTTCCTGCTCAACGGTGGGGACTTCGCCCTGTTCATCGGCTTCGTGGTGACCCTCGGCGCCTGGGAGTGGGCGCGTCTGGCCGGGCTCATGGCCCAGCCGCTGCGCATCGCCTATGCCGTGGTCGTCGCCGGAGCGCTGATGCTGCTGTACATCCTTCCGGAGCTGGCGCCCTGGGTGCTGGGCGCTGCGGTGATCTGGTGGGGGTTGGCCACCTGGCTGGTGCTTACCTACCCGCGCAGCAGCGAGCTGTGGGCCAGTGCAGCCTGCCGGTTGCTGATCGGCCTGCTGGTTTTGTTGCCGGCCTGGCAGGGTCTGGTGCTGCTCAAGCACTGGCCGCTGGGTAACTGGCTGATCCTGTCGGTCATGGTGCTGGTGTGGGCTGCCGATATTGGCGCGTATTTCTCTGGCCGTGCTTTCGGCAAGCGCAAGCTGGCGCCTCAGGTCAGCCCAGGCAAGAGCTGGGAAGGCGTGTATGGCGGCCTGGCGGTCAGCCTGGTGATTACCCTGGTGGTCGGAATCAGTCGCGACTGGGGCTTCGGCCAGATTCTGCTGGGCCTGCTGAGTGCAGCCCTGGTGGTCATGTCTTCGGTGGTCGGTGACCTGACCGAAAGCATGTTCAAGCGCCGTTCCGGCATCAAGGACAGCAGCAACCTGTTGCCTGGCCATGGTGGGGTACTCGATCGCATCGACAGCCTGACTGCGGCGATCCCGATTTTCGCCGTGCTGCTATGGGCCGCCGAATGGGGTGTGATGTGAGCCGTCCGCAGCGTATTACCGTGCTCGGGGCCACCGGCTCCATCGGCCTGAGCACGCTGGATGTCATCGCGCGCCATCCCGACCGTTATCAGGTGTTCGCCCTGAGTGGCTATTCGCGTATCGACGAATTGCTTGCGCTGTGCGTGCACCATCGGCCGACATTCGCCGTGGTGCCGAATGCCGAGGCGGCCGCGCGACTGCGCGAAAGCCTGGTTGCGGCAGGTTGCGCCACCGAGGTGCTGGAAGGCGAGGCCGGGTTGTGCCAGGTGGCTTCTGCGTCGGAAGTGGACGCGGTGATGGCGGCCATCGTCGGCGCCGCCGGCCTGCGCCCCACCCTGGCGGCGGTCGAGGCGGGCAAGAAGGTGTTGCTGGCCAACAAGGAGGCGCTGGTGATGTCCGGCGCGCTGTTCATGGAGGCGGTGCGGCGCAGTGGTGCCGTGCTGCTGCCGATCGACAGCGAGCACAATGCGATCTTCCAGTGCATGCCCGGCGACTACGCGCGAGGCCTGAGTGCCGTCGGCGTGCGCCGGATCCTGCTCACCGCATCCGGTGGCCCGTTCCGCGAGACCCCCGTCGAGGCGCTGCTGGACGTCACCCCGGAACAGGCGTGCGCGCACCCCAACTGGTCCATGGGGCGCAAGATTTCCGTGGATTCGGCCAGCATGATGAACAAGGGTCTGGAGCTGATCGAGGCCTGCTGGTTGTTCGATGCCGCACCGGCCAAGGTCGAGGTGGTAGTGCACCCGCAGAGCGTGATCCACTCCCTGGTGGATTATGTGGACGGTTCGGTGCTGGCGCAGTTGGGTAACCCGGACATGCGCACACCCATCGCCAACGCCCTGGCCTGGCCCGAGCGGATCGATTCCGGTGTGGCACCGCTGGACCTGTTCGCCATCGCCCGTCTGGACTTCCAGGCGCCCGACGAACAGCGCTTCCCTTGCCTGCGCCTGGCGCGGCAGGCTGCCGAGGCCGGCAACAGCGCACCGGCTGTGCTCAATGCGGCAAACGAGGTCGCAGTCGAGGCATTTCTCCAGCGGCGTATCCGCTTCCCGGAGATCGCGGGTATGATCGAACAGGTGCTCGATCAGGAGCCCGTCGTACCGCTGCCGTCGCTGGACGCGGTGTTCGCCGCCGACCAGCGTGCCCGGGAGCTTTCCCGTGAGTGGCTGAGGCGTCACGGTCGCTGATGCAGGCCCGCCACGGTTCACGAGGGGGGCTGGGCATGATGCCAGCCCGCTGAACATCATTCGGAGATGGATATGACAGCGCTCTACATGATTATCGGCACCCTCGTAGCCTTGGGTGTACTGGTCACTTTCCATGAATTCGGCCACTTCTGGGTGGCACGCCGCTGCGGTGTCAAGGTGCTGCGCTTCTCGGTGGGCTTCGGCACGCCGCTGCTGCGCTGGCATGACCGCCATGGCACCGAGTTCGTGGTCGCGGCGATCCCGCTGGGTGGCTACGTCAAGATGCTCGACGAGCGCGAGGGGGACGTGCCGCCGGCGCTGATCGAGCAGTCGTTCAACCGCAAGACCGTACGCCAGCGCATCGCGATCGTCGCGGCGGGCCCGGTTGCCAACTTCCTGCTGGCCATCCTGTTCTTCTGGGTGCTGGCGATGCTGGGTACCCAGCAGATCCGCCCGGTGATCGGCGCGGTCGATGCTGGCAGCCTGGCAGCATCGGCAGGCCTGACCGCAGGTCAGGAAATCGTCTCCATCGACGGCAAGCCGACCAATGGTTGGTCTGCTGTCAACCTGCAACTGGTTCGCCGCCTGGGCGAGAGCGGCACCTTGCAGGTTGGCGTGCGTGAAGAGGGCGCCAGCGCCGAGCGCCAGCTGCAGGTGACGCTGGACAGCTGGCTCAAGGGCGCCGACGAGCCGGACCCGATCCAGTCCCTTGGGCTGCACCCTTGGCGCCCGGCGATCTTGCCGGTGTTGGCCGAGATCGATCCGAAGGGGCCGGCTGCCGCTGCGGGCCTGAAAACCGGTGACAAGCTGCTGGCCCTCGATGGCGTGGCAGTGAGCGAATGGCAGCAGGTGGTCGATGCCGTGCGGGCCCGCCCGCAAGCCAAGGTTCTGGTGCGTGTCGAGCGCGATGGTGCTGCGCTGGACGTCCCGGTCACCCTGGCGCGCAAGGGCGAGGGCAAGGCGGCCGGCGGCTATCTAGGCGCCGGGGTAAAAGGTGGCGAATGGCCTGCCAACATGCTTCGCGAAGTCAGCTATGGCCCGCTGGATGCGGTGGGTGAGGGCTTGTCACGCACCTGGAACATGAGCGTCCTGACCCTTGAATCGCTGAAGAAAATGCTGTTCGGGGAGCTCTCGGTAAAAAACTTGAGCGGACCGATAACCATTGCTAAAGTGGCGGGCGCTTCAGCCCAGTCCGGCGTGGGGGATTTCCTGAATTTCCTGGCCTACCTGAGCATAAGCCTGGGGGTTCTTAACCTGCTGCCCATCCCGGTTCTGGATGGGGGGCATTTGCTGTTTTACCTGGTCGAGTGGGTGCGCGGTCGTCCGCTGTCGGATCGGGTGCAAGGTTGGGGGGTCCAGATCGGTATCAGTTTGGTCATAGGGGTGATGTTGCTCGCCCTGATCAACGATCTGGGTCGACTATAAAGCTTCGCTCAATTGCGAAACCTGCCGTCTTGTCGCGGCGGGCTGTTTATTGCCAGTTGGAATAAAAGGACTTCATGAAACGTCTGCTGCTAACTGCGGTCATGTCCGCACTGATGATCGCTGAAGTTCACGCCGAGTCCTTCACCATCTCCGATATCCGCGTCAACGGCCTGCAGCGGGTTTCCGCCGGCAGTGTCTTCGGTGCCTTGCCGCTGAACGTCGGCGACCAGGCCGATGACCGCCGACTGGTGGAGTCGACCCGTTCCCTGTTCAAGACCGGCTTCTTCCAGGACATTCAGCTGAACCGCGATGGCAATGTCCTGATCATCAACGTGGTCGAGCGCCCGTCGGTGTCGAGCATCGAGATCGAAGGCAACAAGGCGATCAGCACCGAAGACCTGATGAAGGGCCTGAAGCAATCCGGCCTGGCCGAAGGCGAGATCTTCCAGCGTGCCACCCTCGAAGGTGTGCGTAACGAGCTGCAGCGCCAGTACGTGGCCCAGGGCCGCTACTCGGCCGAGGTCGACGCCGAGGTGGTGCCGCAGCCGCGCAACCGCGTGGCGCTGAAGATCAAGATCAACGAAGGCACCGTCGCCGCCATTCAGCACATCAACATCGTTGGCAACAACGTGTTCGACGACGAGACCCTGGCGCAGCTGTTCGAGCTGAAGACCACCAACTGGCTGTCGTTCTTCAAGAACGACGACAAGTACGCCCGCGAAAAGCTCTCCGGTGACCTGGAGCGCCTGCGTTCCTACTACCTGGACCGCGGCTACATCAACATGGACATCGCCTCCACCCAGGTGTCCATCACGCCGGACAAGAAACACGTCTACATCACCGTCAACATCAACGAAGGCGAGAAGTACACCGTCCGTGACGTGAAGCTGTCCGGTGACCTGAAGGTGCCGGAAGACCAGGTCAAGTCGCTGCTGCTGGTGCAGCCTGGCCAGGTGTTCTCGCGCAAGGTGATGACCAGCACCTCCGAGCTGATCACCCGTCGCCTGGGTAACGAAGGCTACACCTTCGCCAACGTCAACGGCGTGCCGCAGCCGAACGATGAAGACCACACCGTCGACATCATGTTCGTGGTCGACCCGGGCAAGCGTGCCTACGTCAACCGCATCAACTACCGCGGCAACACCAAGACCGAAGACGAAGTGCTGCGTCGCGAAATGCGCCAGATGGAAGGCGGCTGGGCCTCGACCTACCTGATCGACCAGTCCAAGACCCGCCTGGAACGCCTGGGCTTCTTCAAGGAAGTGAACGTCGAGACCCCGCCGGTGCCGGGCACCGACGACCAGGTCGACGTCAACTACAGCGTCGAGGAACAGGCCTCCGGCTCGATCACCGCCAGCGTCGGTTTCGCCCAGAGCGCCGGCTTGATCCTCGGTGGTTCGATCAGCCAGAGCAACTTCCTCGGTACTGGTAACAAGGTATCCATCGGCCTGACCCGTTCGGAATACCAGACCCGCTACAACTTCGGCTTCGTTGACCCCTACTTCACTGCCGATGGCGTGAGCCTGGGTTACAACGCCTTCTACCGCAGCACCGACTACGACGACCTCGACGTCGACGTGGCCAGCTACGCGGTGGACAGCTACGGTGCAGGCGTCAGCCTCGGCTACCCGATCAGCGAGACCTCGCGCCTGACCTATGGCCTGAGCGTGCAGCAGGACAAGATCAAGACCGGCAAGTACACCGTTGACGAGATCTTCGATTTCCTCGAAGAGGAAGGCGACAGCTTCCTGAACTTCAAGGCCTCGATCGGCTGGTCGGAGTCGACCCTGAACAAAGGCGTGCTGGCGACCCGTGGTCACTCGCAAAGCCTGACCCTGGAATCCACCATTCCGGGCAGCGACCTGTCGTTCTTCAAGCTCGACTACCGCGGCCAGCTGTTCAAGCCGATTACCAACGACTACACCCTGCGCCTGCACACCGAACTGGGCTATGGTGATGGTTACGGCAGCACCTCCGGCCTGCCGTTCTACGAGAACTACTTCGCGGGTGGCTTCAACTCCGTCCGTGGCTTCAAGGACAGCAGCCTGGGCCCACGCAGTACCCCAAGCCGCGGTGAGGCCAACGGTGGCAAGCCAGGCACCATCGCCGACCCGGACCAGGATCCGTTGCCGTTTGGTGGCAACGTGCTGGTACAAGGTGGTGTCGAGCTGCTGTTCCCGCTGCCATTCGTCAAGGATCAGCGTTCGCTGCGCACGTCCGTGTTCTGGGATGTGGGTAACGTGTTCGACACCAATTGCGGCAACCAGCCTGATTGCGAGAAGGTCGGTTTCTCGGGTATGGCCAGCTCGGTCGGCCTGGGCGTGACCTGGATCACCGCACTGGGCCCGCTGAGCTTCAGCCTGGCAATGCCGGTCAAGAAGCCGGACGATGCCGACACCCAGGTGTTCCAATTCTCTCTGGGCCAGACCTTCTGAGGTCGGCCCTCGCTTAATGACAACGGTTTATCCAGGAGTGCATCGTGCGTAAGTTGACCCAACTGGCCGTAGTGGCCGCGGCGCTTGTCGCCACCCCGGCTTTCGCCGAAATGAAGGTTGCCGTCCTGAACTATCAGATGGCCCTGCTGGAGTCGGACGCCGCCAAGAAATACGCGGTGGATGCCGAGAAGAAGTTCGGCCCGCAACTGACCAAGCTGAAAAGCCTGGAAAGCAGCGCCAAGGGCATCCAGGACCGTCTGATCAAGGGCGGCGACAAGATGCAGCAGCAGGAGCGCGAGCGCCTGGAGCTCGAGTTCAAGCAGAAGGCCCGTGACTTCCAGTTCCAGTCCAAGGAACTGAACGAAGCCAAGGCCGTTGCTGACCGCGATATGCTCAAGCAGCTGAAGCCGAAGCTGGATGGCGCTGTCGAGGAAGTGATCAAGAAAGGTGGTTACGACCTGGTCCTCGAGCGTGGCGCGGTCATCGATGTCAAGCCTCAGTACGACATCACCCGCCAGGTCATCGAGCGCATGAACCAAGCCCGTTGATATGACCGTGACCATGACGCTAGGCCAGTTGGCCGAGGCCCTCGGCGCCACTCTCAAGGGGCCCGAGGCGCTGCAGATTACCGGGCTGGCCACCTTGCAGGAGGCTGGCCCAGGTCAGTTGAGCTTCCTCGCCAACCCGCAGTACCGCAAGTTCCTGGATAGCAGCCAGGCGGCTGCGGTGCTGCTGAAGGCGGCGGATGCCGAAGGCTTTGCCGGCAATGCGCTGATCGTCGCCGACCCGTATCTGGCCTATGCGCGCATCTCCCACCTGTTCGACCCCAAACCCAAGGCTGTGGCGGGTATTCATCCCAGCGCCGTGGTGGCCGAGGACGCGCAGGTGGACGCCAGTGCCAGCATCGGGCCGTTCGCGGTCATCGAAAGCGGTGCGCGCATCGCGGCTAATGTCAGTGTGGGTGCACACTGTGTGGTCGGTGCCCGTTGCGTGATCGGTGAGGGCGGCTGGCTGGCCCCGAGGGTCACCCTGTACCATGATGTGACCATCGGCAAGCGTGTGGTCATCCAGTCAGGTGCCGTGATTGGCGGTGAAGGCTTCGGTTTTGCCAACGAGAAGGGCGTGTGGCGCAAAATTGCCCAGATCGGTGGCGTTACCATCGGCGACGACGTGGAAATCGGTGTCAACACTGCGGTCGATCGCGGTGCACTGTCGGATACGCGCATCGCTGATGGGGTCAAGCTCGACAACCAGATCCAGATCGCCCACAACGTGCAGATCGGTGAGCACACGGCCATGGCCGCCTGCGTCGGAATTTCCGGCAGCACGCGCATCGGCAAGCATTGCACTATTGCCGGAGGTGTCGGCATGGTGGGTCATATCGATGTCTGTGATAACGTTTTCGTGTCCGGGATGACCATGGTGACCCGTTCGATCACCGAACCGGGTGCCTATTCTTCCGGCACTGCCATGCAGCCACTGGCTGAATGGCGCAAGAGCGCCGCGCGTATCCGCCACCTGGACGACATGGCCAAGCGTCTCCAGCAGCTGGAAAAACGCGTCGATACCGTGACCTCAGGTGGCCAGCCGACATCAGAAGGCTGATACCATTCCCTGAGCAAGAGTGAACAGTCGCTAGCTGGCTCCTCTTTGGACTGCAAAAGGAGCGTGTGGTCAGCACCTGCGCTCCCTATTCTTATTACAGGCTTCCCCCCCGAAATGATGGACATCAACGAGATTCGCGAATACCTGCCTCACCGTTACCCGTTCCTGTTGGTGGACCGCGTGACGGAGCTGGACTACGAGGCCCAGAGCATTCGTGCCTACAAGAATGTCAGCATCAACGAGCCGTTCTTCAACGGCCATTTCCCGGCGCACCCGATCATGCCGGGCGTCCTGATCATCGAAGCCATGGCACAGGCCGCGGGTATCCTCGGTTTCAAGATGCTCGACGCCAAACCGGCCGATGGCACCCTGTACTACTTCGTCGGCTCCGACAAGCTGCGTTTCCGTCAGCCGGTACTGCCGGGTGACCAGCTTGTGCTGGAGGCGAAGTTCCTCAGCCGCAAGAGCATGATCTGGAAATTCGAGTGCCGCGCCCTGGTCGACGGCAAGCCGGTTTGCTCGGCAGAAATCACCTGTGCGGAACGCTCCCTATGAATTCGATTGATCCTCGGGCCATTATCGACCCCTCGGCCAGGCTGGCCGATGGTGTCGAGGTCGGCCCCTGGTCGATCGTTGGCCCTGATGTGGAGATCGGGGAGGGCACCGTTATCGGCCCGCATGTTGTGCTCAAAGGGCCGACCCGCATCGGCAAGCACAACCGTATCTTTCAGTTTTCCTCGATCGGCGAAGACACCCCGGACCTCAAGTACAAGGGTGAGCCGACGCGCCTGGTGATCGGTGACCACAATGTGATCCGCGAAGGGGTGACCATCCACCGCGGTACCGTCCAGGACCGTTCGGAAACCACCGTCGGTGACCATAACCTGATCATGGCCTATGCCCACATCGGCCACGACAGCGTTATCGGCAACCACTGCATCCTGGTCAACAACACGGCCTTGGCCGGCCATGTGCACGTGGGGGATTGGGCGATCCTGTCCGGTTACACCCTGGTGCACCAGTACTGCCATATCGGTGCCCACGCGTTTTCCGGCATGGGCACGGCGATCGGCAAGGATGTCCCTGCCTTCGTCACCGTGTTCGGCAGCCCGGCCGAAGCCCGCAGCATGAACTTCGAAGGCATGCGCCGCCGGGGTTTCAGCGACGAGGTGATCCATGTGCTGCGCCGTTGCTACAAGATTGTCTATCGCCAGGGCCTGACCGTCGAAGACGCGCTCAAGGAGCTGGACGAACTGGCTGCGAAGCACCCTGAGGTCGATCTGTTCCGCCAGTCGATCGTGAACTCCGCCCGCGGCATCACCCGCTGACATGGCCCAGCTTTGCGTAGCCTTGGTCGCAGGTGAGGCCAGCGGCGATATTCTCGGTTCAGGCTTGATGCGTGCCATCAAGGCACGCCACCCCGATGTACGGTTCATCGGCGTTGGTGGTCCCTTGATGGAAGCCGAAGGCCTGCAATCCTATTTCCCCATGGAGCGCTTGGCCGTCATGGGCCTGGTCGAAGTGCTGGGGCGCCTGCGCGAGCTGCTCAAGCGGCGCAAGCTGCTGATCGAGACCCTGATCGGTGAAAAGCCCGATGTGTTCATCGGCATCGATGCCCCCGACTTCACCCTCAACATCGAACTGAAACTGCGTCAGGCCGGGATCAAGACCGTGCACTACGTCAGCCCGTCGGTATGGGCCTGGCGGCAGAAGCGTGTGCTGAAGATTCGCGAAGGCTGCGACCTGATGCTGACGCTGTTGCCATTCGAGGCGCGGTTCTATGAAGAGCAGGGCGTGCCTGTGCGCTTCGTTGGCCACCCGTTGGCCGATACCATCCCGCTAGAAGCCGACCGTCCTGCGGCGCGTGCCGCGCTGGGCTTGGGCGAAGGGCCGGTAGTGGCGTTGATGCCGGGCAGCCGGGGCGGCGAAGTAGGGCGCCTGGGGGCACTGTTCCTGGATGCTGCCGAAAGGCTGCGCCAGCAGGTACCGGGCGTGCGTTTCGTACTGCCCTGTGCCAATGCCACGCGGCGCGCCCAGGTCGAGCAGATGCTCGAAGGGCGTAAGCTGCCGCTGACCCTGCTCGATGGCCAGTCGCACCAAGCCCTGGCGGCCTGTGACGCGGTGCTGATCGCCTCGGGTACTGCCACCCTCGAAGCGCTGCTGTACAAGCGGCCGATGGTTGTGGCCTATCGCCTGGCGCCCCTGACCTACTGGATCCTCAAACGCCTGGTAAAGAGCCCCTACGTTTCGTTGCCGAACCTGCTGGCCCAGCGTGCGCTGGTACCCGAGCTGCTGCAGGATGACGCCACCAGCGAAGCACTGGCCAATACCCTGGCGCCGCTGGTAGCCGATGGCAGCCGGCAGACCGAAAGTTTCGACGAAATTCATCGCACCCTTCGCCGTGACGCCTCCAACCAGGCGGCCGAGGCGGTACTGGCCTTGCTCAAGGACCGCTGACATGCAAATTGGACTGGACTTCAACCTGGTCGAGGACCTGGTCGCGGGCGTCGACGAAGTGGGCCGTGGCCCGCTGTGCGGTGCAGTCGTGACCGCGGCGGTGATCCTCGACCCGGCGCGCCCGATCCTCGGCCTGAACGATTCGAAGAAACTCACCGAAGCCAAGCGCGAAGCGCTGTTCGACGAGATCTGCGAAAAGGCCTTGAGCTTCTGCATCGCGCGTGCCGAGGTCGAGGAAATCGACCGCCTGAACATCCTGCATGCGACCATGCTGGCCATGCAGCGCGCGGTGGAAGGCCTGCACATTACACCGAAGCTGGCCCTGATCGACGGTAACCGCTGCCCGAAACTGGCCGTACCGGCGTCGCCGGTAGTCAAGGGCGATAGTCAGGTGCCGGCCATCGCGGCGGCGTCGATCCTGGCCAAGGTGACCCGTGACCGGGAGATGAGCGCATTCGAGCTGATCTACCCGGGTTATGGCATTGGTGGGCACAAGGGGTACCCGACCCCGGTGCACCTCGAGGCGCTGGCACGCTTGGGGCCTACACCTATTCATCGGCGCTCCTTTGCCCCGGTGCGGGCCGCGTGGGACGCGCGTGCCGGTGTTCTCGATTCCCTGATCTGAACCCCCGGGGCCGCTTTGCGGCCCATCGCCGGCAAGCCAGCTCCCACACGGATCGTACAATCCCTGACAGCTACGCGGTCCCTGTGGGAGCTGGCTTGCCGGCGATGGGCTGCGAAGCAGCCCCAAAAAACATCCCCATTTAAGCTACAATCCCGCCCTTGTCGTTCAGCACTGCTACAGGATCTTCCATGTCGGTTCCCTTCGTTCACCTGCGCGTCCACTCCGAATTCTCGCTGGTCGACGGCCTGGTGCGGATCAAGCCGCTGGCCAAGGCGCTGGCCGGGATGAACATGCCGGCGGTGGCGATCACCGACCAGAGCAACATGTGCTCGCTGGTAAAGTTCTACAAGACTGCCATGGGCGCGGGCATCAAGCCGATCTGCGGCGCCGACCTGTGGCTGGCCGCTGCCGACCCGGAAGCACCGCTGTCGCGTATCTGCTTCCTGGCCATGAACCCCAAGGGGTACCGCAACCTCACCGAGCTGATCTCGCGCGGCTGGACCGAGGGCCAGCGCAACGGCCTGGTGATCCTTCAGCGTGAATGGATCGCCCCGGCCAGCGAGGGCTTGATCGCCCTGTCCGCAGGCAAGGAAGGTGACATCGGCATGGCCTTGCTGGCGGGGCGGCAAGATGAAGCCGAGGCCCTGCTGCAGGACTGGATGGCGATGTTCCCCGAGCGCTTCTATGTCGAGGTGCAGCGCACCAACCGCGCCCGCGACGAGGAATATGTGCACGCCGCCGTGGCATTGGCCGACAGGTTCGGCGCTCCGCTGGTGGCAACCAACGATGTGCGTTTCATCAAGCAATCGGACTTCGATGCTCACGAAACCCGCGTATGCATCGGTGAGGGCTGGACCCTCGACGATCCGCGCCGGCCAAGGATGTACAGCGACCAGCAGTACCTGAAGTCGGCCGAAGAAATGACCGAACTGTTCAGCGACCTGCCCGACGCCATTGCCAACACCGTCGAGATTGCCAAGCGTTGCAACATCCAGGTGCAGCTGGGCAAGTACTTCCTGCCCGACTTCCCCACGCCCAATGGCATGGGCATCGATGACTACCTGCGGCATGTGTCCCACGAAGGCCTGGAAGAGCGCCTGGCAGTGCTGTGGCCGAAAGAGACCACGCCCAACTACGAAGAGAAGCGTCAGGTTTACCTGGACCGCCTGAAGTTCGAACTGGATATCATCATCCAGATGGGCTTCCCCGGTTACTTCCTGATCGTGATGGACTTCATCAAGTGGGCCAAGAACAACGGTGTGCCGGTCGGCCCGGGCCGGGGGTCGGGTGCTGGCTCGCTGGTGGCCTATGTACTGAAGATCACCGACCTCGACCCGCTGGCCTACGACCTGCTGTTCGAGCGCTTCCTCAACCCTGAACGTATTTCCATGCCCGACTTCGACGTCGACTTCTGCATGGATGGCCGTGACCGGGTGATCGACTATGTGGCCGAAGCCTATGGCCGCAACGCGGTCAGCCAGATCATCACCTTCGGTACCATGGCGGCAAAGGCGGTGGTGCGAGACGTGGCGCGGGTACAGGGCAAGTCCTACGGCCTGGCCGACCGCCTGTCGAAGATGATCCCGTTCGAAGTGGGCATGACCCTGGAAAAGGCCTACGAGCAGGAAGAGATCCTGCGCGACTTCCTCAAGGGTGACGAAGACGCCCGCGAAATCTGGGACATGGCCCTGAAGCTCGAGGGCGTGACACGCGGTACCGGCAAACACGCCGGTGGTGTGGTCATCGCCCCGACCAAGCTCACCGACTTCTCGCCGATCGCCTGTGATGAAGAGGGCGGCGGCCTGGTAACCCAGTTCGACAAGGATGACGTCGAGGCCGCCGGCCTGGTGAAGTTCGACTTCCTCGGCCTGCGGACCCTGACCATCATCAAGTGGGCGATGGAGATCATCAACCGCGAGCAGGCCAAGAAGAACCTGCCCGATGTAAACATCGACTTCATCCCACTGGACGACCGCAAGACCTACGAGCTGTTGCAGAAGGCCGAAACCACGGCGGTGTTCCAGCTTGAATCGCGGGGCATGAAAGAGCTGATCAAGAAGCTCAAGCCCGACTGCCTGGAAGACCTTATCGCACTGGTGGCGCTGTTCCGCCCAGGCCCGCTGCAGTCGGGCATGGTGGACGACTTCATCAACCGCAAGCACGGCCGCGCCGAGCTCGCCTACCCCCATCCGGACTACCAGTACGAAGGCCTGAAGCCGGTGCTGGCACCGACCTATGGCATCATCCTGTATCAGGAACAGGTGATGCAGATCGCCCAGGTGATGGCTGGCTATACTCTCGGCGGCGCCGACATGCTGCGCCGTGCGATGGGTAAGAAGAAGCCCGAGGAGATGGCCAAGCAGCGCGGTGGTTTCATTGAAGGTTGTGCCAACAACAATATTGATGCAGACCTGGCTGGTAACATCTTCGACCTGGTGGAAAAGTTCGCCGGTTACGGCTTCAACAAGTCCCACTCCGCCGCCTATGGCCTGGTTTCGTACCAGACCGCATGGCTGAAAACCCACCACCCGGCGCCGTTCATGGCTGCGGTGTTGTCGGCGGATATGCACAACACCGACAAGGTGGTGGTGCTGGTCGAGGAAGTGCGCAGCATGAAGCTGCGCCTCGACGCGCCCGATGTGAACTTCTCCGACTTCAAGTTCACCGTCAACAATGACGGGCGCATCGTCTACGGCCTGGGCGCCATCAAGGGCGTCGGCGAGGGCCCGGTGGAGGCGATCGTCGAGGCCCGCGCCCAGGGTGGCCCATTCAAGGACCTGTTCGACTTTTGTGAGCGCATCGACCTCAAACGGGTCAACAAGCGCACCCTCGACGCGCTGATCCGCAGTGGTGCGCTGGACCGCCTGGGCCCGCACTTCCATGACGAGATCAAGGCCTACCACGCCAATATCGACATCAACCGTGCAACCCTGCTCTCGGCGCTGGGCGAGGCCATCAAGGCTGCCGAGCAGGCCGCCCACACAGCTGACAGTGGCCACGTCGACCTGTTCGGCGGCATGTTCGAAGAGGCGGATGCCGACGTCTACGCCAACCACCGCAAGGTGCGCGAACTGACCCTCAAGGAACGCCTGAAGGGCGAAAAGGACACCCTTGGCCTGTACCTCACCGGCCACCCGATCGACGAGTACGAGACCGAGATCCGCCGCTTCGCCCGCCAGCGCATCATCGACCTCAAGCCGTCACGCGATACCCAGACTATCGCCGGCATGATCATTGCCCTGCGGGTGATGAAGAACAAGAAGGGCGACAAGATGGGCTTCGTCACCCTGGATGACCGCTCCGGCCGCATCGAAGCATCGCTGTTTGCCGATGCCTTCATGGCGGCACAGTCCTTGCTGCAGACCGATGCCATGGTGGTGGTCGAAGGCGAGGTCAGTAACGACGACTTCTCCGGTGGCCTGCGCCTGCGGGTGAAGCAGGTGATGACCATGGAGGATGCGCGCACCAAGCTGGCCGAGAGCCTGCGCCTGAAGGTGGCACACGAAGCGCTCAAGGGCGACCGGCTGAAGTGGCTGGGCGAGCTGATTACCCGCCATCGCGGCGCTTGCCCGATCACCCTCGAATACACCGGCAGCGACGCCAAGGCCATGTTGCAGTTCGGCGAGCAGTGGGCTATCGACCCGGCCGATGGGCTGATTCAGGCGCTGCGTGACCAGTTCGGGCGTGAGAACGTCTTCCTGCAATATCGTTGAACCGAAAAAAATTTAATCTCGACCTGAATGCGCCTGATCCCTTAAGGTAGGGCGCCAAACGGATCAACCGGCCGGCCGCCTGGCCGTAGACCCAAGACGGATGACTATGAACCCGAATTTTCTCGATTTCGAACAGCCGATTGCCGACCTGCAAGCCAAGATCGAAGGCCTGCGCCTGGTAGGCAACGACAACTCGCTGAACATCAGCGATGAAATTGCCCGTCTGCAAGACAAGAGCAACACCCTGACCGAAAGCATCTTCGGCAACCTGACCAGCTGGCAGATCGCCCGCCTGGCTCGTCATCCGCGTCGTCCTTACACCCTGGACTACCTGGAGCACATCTTCACCGAGTTCGAAGAACTGCACGGCGACCGTCATTTCTCGGACGACGCTGCCATCGTCGGCGGTACTGCGCGCCTGGACGGCAAGCCGGTCATGGTCATCGGTCACCAGAAGGGCCGCGAAGTGCGCGAGAAGGTACGCCGCAACTTCGGCATGCCGCGCCCTGAAGGCTACCGCAAGGCCTGCCGCCTGATGGAAATGGCCGAGCGCTTCAAGATGCCGATCCTGACCTTCATCGACACCCCGGGCGCCTACCCGGGCATCGACGCCGAAGAGCGCAACCAGAGCGAGGCCATCGCCTGGAACCTGCGCGTGATGGCGCGCCTGAAAACCCCGATCATCGCCACCGTGATCGGTGAGGGTGGTTCCGGCGGTGCGCTGGCCATCGGTGTGTGCGACCAGTTGAACATGCTGCAGTACTCCACCTACTCGGTGATCTCGCCGGAAGGCTGCGCCTCGATCCTGTGGAAGACTGCCGACAAGGCAGCCGACGCAGCCGAAGCCATGGGCATCACCGCCGAGCGCCTGAAGAGCCTGAACATCGTCGACAAGGTCATCCAGGAGCCGCTGGGCGGCGCCCACCGTGACCCGGCGAAGATGTCGGAAAGCATCCGTGCCGACCTGGTACAGCAGCTG
The DNA here is from genome assembly GCF_057444345.1 of Pseudomonas sp. PVC-5-1. Classification (NCBI taxonomy): domain Bacteria; kingdom Pseudomonadati; phylum Pseudomonadota; class Gammaproteobacteria; order Pseudomonadales; family Pseudomonadaceae; genus Pseudomonas; species Pseudomonas sp. PVC-5-1. The sequence continues at coordinate 1,254,655 of NZ_CM172024.1, forward strand.
GACATGCTCGGCAAGCTCGACCATGACGCGCTGCTGGCCCGCCGTTACGATCGCCTGATGAGCTACGGCCTCTGATAGCGAGATGAATGGCACCGGCTTCGCCGGTGTTCGCGGGCACGCCCGCTCCCACAGGTAATGCTTTGCCCTCGGGGCTAGCGCCATACTTGTGGGAGCGGGCGTGCCCGCGAATGCGTTCTTGAACCGAGCGAGGCTAGATGATCAACCTCACCCCCTGGCTCAACGCCCCCACCTGGTACATCGCCTTCTCCGGCGGCCTCGATTCCACCGTCCTCCTGCATCTGCTGGGCGACTACGCCCGCAATCACGCATCCCCTCCATTGCGCGCCATCCACGTCCACCACGGGCTGCAACCCGCCGCCGATGCCTGGCCCGCCCACTGCCAAGCCGTCTGCGACAATCTCGGCATCGAACTCCAGGTCATCCATGTCCAGGTCACCCCCGGCGCCAGCCTCGAACAGGCCGCCCGCGACGCCCGCTATGCTGCCTTCAGGCAAGCGCTCGGCCCAGGCGACATCCTGTTCACCGGCCAGCACCGCGACGACCAGGCCGAAACCCTGCTGTTCCGCCTGCTGCGCGGCGCAGGCCTGCGTGGCATGGCTGCAATGCCGGGGCAGCGGGCGCTAGGGCAGGGCAGCCTGGTCAGGCCATTGCTGGGCTGTTCCCGCCAGCAACTGCAGGACCACGCCCAGGCCAATGGGCTGGCCTGGATCGAAGATCCGTCAAATGTTGACACACAATTTGCCCGCAACTACCTGCGCAGCGAAGTGTTTCCGCTGCTTCAGCAACGTTGGCCGCAGGCCAGCCAGAACCTGGCCCGCGCCGCCGAGCACCTGAGCGAAGCGCAAGGCCTGCTGGACGAGCTGGCCCAGGACGACCTGGCGCTCGCCGGGGAGGGCGCGCCGGTGGCTTGGCCGGGGCTGGACTCCCTCGACCTGGCTTCCCTGGTGGCGCTGTCGCCTGCCCGTCAGCGCAATGCCCTGCAATACTGGCTGAGCCACCGTACCCGGCTGCCCGACACCCGACACTGGGCCGGCTGGGCGGACCTGCGCGATGCCGCCGCCGATGCCCGGCCCGCCTGGCAGCTTGCCGATGGGCAGTTGCTGCGCAGTCATGGCCGCATCTGGTGGTTGAGTGGTGACTGGCTGCAGCTGCCCGTCGGCGAACTGCCTTGGGCCGATCCCGCCAAGCCTTTGCTGTTGCCGGGTAACGGCAGGGTGCGTCTTGTTGGCGCAGCGCCGCTGGACGGCTTGCGCATTGCCTACCGCCAGGGCGGTGAAGTGCTGGATGTCCCCGGCCGCGGCCGACGCGACCTCAAGCGCCTGTTAAACGAACTGCAGGTGCCGCTTTTCCTGCGCCCGCGCCTGCCACTGCTGTACCGGGGCGAACGCTTGCTGGCGGTGGCCAACCTGCCCGGGCTGGTGCAGGCTGATTGCCAGCTGTCCTGGCAGTTGCCGACGAACGCGCAAGGTTTGAGCTGAAGGGTACATTCGGGTAGACTACCCTCCCTTCTTGATACAGCTTCTGTGGGTTCCGCGAAAACACAGGAGTTGCCGATTACCAAGCAGTTTTTTGCTGGGCTGATTCTGGAAATGACGAGCGAGCTCCATGCCGGGGATACCCCTGGTCTGTACAGACGCGGCAGTTTTTCGAGATGCACTGTGATTGACGCAGGTGATCGGGGGCTTCGGCCTTCCTTCGCTTTCTCCGGCGGCGCTGGCCGCCTTAACGCAGACTTCTAGGGTTTTTCATGACGCGCTACATATTCGTCACGGGCGGTGTTGTTTCTTCATTGGGGAAAGGCATTGCCTCGGCTTCCCTGGCGGCCATCCTGGAAGCGCGGGGCCTGAAGGTCACCATGCTCAAGCTGGATCCGTACATCAACGTCGATCCGGGCACCATGAGCCCGTTCCAGCACGGTGAAGTGTTCGTCACCCACGATGGCGCCGAGACCGACCTCGACCTGGGCCACTACGAGCGGTTCATCCGCACCACCATGACCCAGAACAACAACTTCACCACCGGCCGCATCTACGAGCACGTACTGCGCAAGGAACGTCGTGGTGACTATCTGGGCGCGACCATCCAGGTCATCCCGCACATCACCGATGAAATCAAGCGTCGCATCATCAAGGGCGCCGGCGATGCCGACGTGGCCCTGGTGGAAATCGGCGGTACCGTGGGTGACATCGAGTCGCAGCCGTTCCTCGAAGCCATCCGCCAGCTGCGCGTCGAAGTGGGCTCCAAGCGCGCCATGCTGATGCACCTGACCCTGGTCCCGTATATCGCCACCGCTGGCGAGACCAAGACCAAGCCGACCCAGCACTCGGTCAAGGAGCTGCGCTCCATCGGCCTGCAGCCTGACGTGCTGATCTGCCGCTCCGACCACCCGGTCGATGCCTCGTCGCGTCGCAAGATCGCGCTGTTCACCAACGTTGAAGAGCGTGCGGTGATTTCGCTGGAAGACGTCGACACCATCTACAAGATCCCGGGCGTGCTGCACGCACAGGGCCTGGACGATTTCGTCGTCGAGCGTTTCGGCCTGCAGTGCAATGGCGCCGACCTGTCCGAGTGGGACAAGGTGGTCGATGCCAAGCTCAACCCTGAGCACGAAGTGACCATCGCCATGGTCGGCAAGTACATGGAGCTGCTGGATGCGTACAAGTCGCTGATCGAAGCGATGAGCCACGCCGGCATCACCAACCGCACCAAGGTCAACCTGCGCTACATCGACTCGGAAGACATCGAGAACCAGGGCACCAGCCTGCTCGAAGGCGCCGATGCCATCCTGGTGCCGGGCGGTTTCGGCCTGCGCGGCGTGGAAGGCAAGATCACCGCGGTGCAATACGCCCGTGAGAACAAGGTGCCGTACCTGGGTATCTGCCTGGGCATGCAGGTGGCCGTGATCGAATTTGCCCGTAACGTGATGGGATGGAAGGATGCCAACTCCACCGAGTTCGACCGCAACAGCGGTCACCCGGTAGTCGGCCTGATCACCGAGTGGGCCGATGCCACCGGTGCCGTCGAAACCCGCAGCGAAGCCTCCGACCTGGGTGGCACCATGCGCCTGGGCGCACAGGACTGCCAGCTGGCGGCCGGTTCCAAGGTGCACGATTGCTACGGCAAGGACGTGATCACCGAGCGTCACCGCCATCGCTACGAAGTGAACAACAACCTGTTGCCGCAACTGATCGATGCCGGCCTGGTGGTTTCCGGCCGCTCTGAAGACGGCGCGCTGGTGGAAGTGGTCGAGTCCAAGGACCACCCATGGTTCGTCGCCTGCCAGTTCCACCCGGAATTCACCTCGACCCCGCGTGACGGCCACCCGCTGTTCAGCGGTTTCGTCAAGGCAGCCCTGGCTCAGAAGAACAAGGCCTGATCAATGACCCAGAAGATCATTCGCGTCGGTAACATCGAGATCGCCAACGACAAGCCGTTCGTCCTGTTCGGCGGCATGAACGTCCTGGAGTCCCGTGACCTGGCAATGAAGGTCTGCGAAGAGTACGTGCGGGTGACCGAGAAGCTTGGTATCCCGTACGTGTTCAAGGCCAGCTTCGACAAGGCCAACCGTTCGTCGGTAACTTCCTACCGTGGCCCGGGCATGGAAGAGGGGCTGAAGATCTTCGAAGAGATCAAGCGCACCTTCAACGTGCCGGTCATCACCGACGTACACGAGCCTTATCAGGCCGAGCCTGTAGCCAAGGTGTGCGACATCATCCAGCTGCCGGCATTCCTGTCGCGCCAGACCGATCTGGTGGTGGCCATGGCCAAGACCGGCGTAGTGATCAACATCAAGAAGGCCCAGTTTCTCGCGCCTCAGGAAATGAAACACATCCTGACCAAGTGCGAAGAAGCCGGTAACGACCAGTTGATTCTCTGCGAGCGTGGTTCGAGCTTCGGCTACAACAACCTGGTGGTGGACATGCTCGGCTTCGGCATCATGAAGCAGTTCGAGTACCCGGTGTTCTTCGACGTGACCCACGCCCTGCAGATGCCGGGTGGTCGCGCCGATTCCGCCGGTGGTCGCCGCGCCCAGGTCACCGACCTGGCCAAGGCCGGCATGAGCCAAGGCCTGGCCGGTCTGTTCCTCGAAGCCCACCCCGATCCGGACAACGCCAAGTGCGATGGCCCATGTGCCCTGCGCCTGGACAAACTGGAGCCATTCCTGGCCCAGCTCAAGCAACTGGACGACCTGGTGAAAAGTTTTCCGACGGTAGAAACCGCGTAAAGCTCGATTCTCGGGTAAAGTACCGCCCGATCCACCCCTGACCAGTCGGTCAGGGGTTCCCTTCACCCGGCCTGCCCACTGCAAGTCCGCCCGGTGAACGGCTGGAATTTCCTAAGCTAAGTTGTTTTCGTCAATTCTGGAGTGCTTACAACAATGGCAAAAATCGTCGACATCAAAGGTCGTGAAGTTCTCGATTCGCGTGGCAACCCCACCGTGGAAGCCGATGTACTGCTCGACAACGGCATCATCGGCAGCGCCTGCGCGCCGTCCGGTGCTTCCACTGGCTCGCGCGAAGCGCTGGAGCTGCGTGATGGCGACAAGAGCCGTTACCTGGGCAAGGGCGTGCTGAAGGCTGTTGCCAACATCAACGGCCCGATCCGTGACCTGCTGCTGGGCAAGGACCCTGCCGACCAGAAGGCCCTGGACCGCGCCATGATCGAGCTGGACGGTACCGAGAACAAGGCCAAGCTGGGCGCCAACGCCATCCTGGCCGTTTCCCTGGCTGCCGCCAAGGCCGCTGCCCAGGACCAGGACCTGCCGCTGTACGCGCACATCGCCAACCTGAACGGCACCCCTGGCCAGTACTCGATGCCGGTACCGATGATGAACATCATCAACGGTGGCGAGCACGCCGACAACAACGTCGACATCCAGGAGTTCATGGTACAGCCGGTTGGCGCCAAGACCTTCTCCGACGGCCTGCGCATGGGTACCGAAATCTTCCACCACCTCAAAGCCGTGCTCAAGGCCCGTGGTCTGAACACCGCCGTTGGTGACGAAGGTGGTTTCGCCCCTAACCTGGCTTCCAACGAAGACGCCTTGGGCGCCATCGCCGAAGCTGTCGAGAAAGCCGGCTACAAGCTGGGCACCGACGTGACCCTGGCCTTGGACTGCGCGGCTTCCGAGTTCTACGAAGACGGCAAGTACAACCTGTCCGGCGAAGGCAAGTCGTTCGACGCTGAAGGCTTTGCCGAGTACCTGAAAGGCCTGACCGAGCGCTTCCCGATCATTTCGATCGAAGACGGCCTGGACGAGTCCGACTGGGCTGGCTGGAAGATCCTCACCGACAAGATCGGTGCCAAGGTGCAGCTGGTTGGCGACGACCTGTTCGTGACCAACACCAAGATCCTCAAGGAAGGCATCGAGAAGGGCATCGGTAACTCGATCCTGATCAAGTTCAACCAGATCGGTTCGCTGACCGAAACCCTGGAAGCCATCCAGATGGCCAAGGCTGCTGGCTACACCGCAGTGATTTCGCACCGCTCCGGTGAAACCGAAGACTCGACCATTGCCGACCTGGCCGTGGGTACTGCTGCCGGCCAGATCAAGACTGGCTCGCTGTGCCGTTCCGACCGCGTTTCCAAGTACAACCAACTGCTGCGCATCGAAGAGCAACTGGGTGCCAAAGCGGTTTACCGCGGTCGTGCCGAGTTTCGCGGTTAAGCAAGAGATGGTAAAAAGACAGCAGCCGGAGTTGTGGGAACGTTCGTACTGAACTTTCCTACATTTCAACGGGTTTCTGTCGACGAAGCCTGGCCTCGGCCAGGCTTCGTGCTATTCGAGGCCCGGAAGTAAAAATACCCGGCAGCCTTTTTAACCTGGATAACGTGATGCGCAGTCCCTATTGGTTGTTCCTCGTCCTGCTCCTGCTGCTGGGTGGCCTGCAGTACCGCCTGTGGGTGGGTAATGGCAGCCTGGCGCAAGTGACCGAGCTGAAGCAGCAGATTGCTGAGCAGCATGCCGAAAACGAGCGCTTGCTCGAGCGCAATCGCGTGCTCGATGCCGAAGTGCTGGAGCTGAAAAAAGGCATGGAGACCGTTGAAGAGCGGGCTCGCCACGAATTGGGAATGGTCAAAGAGGGCGAAACCCTCTTCCAGTTGCCACAGAAATGATCGAAACGTTACCGGCCTTCTGGGCCGTGATTCCTGCTGCGGGCGTAGGTGCCCGCATGGCTGCCGACCGCCCCAAGCAGTACCTGGAGCTGGCCGGGCAAACCATTATCGAGCACAGCCTCGACTGTTTTCTTGGCCACCCGATGCTCAAGGGCGTGGTGGTCAGCATTGCCGAAGATGACCCGTACTGGCCTCGCCTGCGCTGCGCCAGCGACCCGCGCATCCAGCGTGCCGCGGGTGGTCGAGAGCGTGCCGACTCAGTGCTCAATGCCTTGCTGGTGCTGCATGCTCACGGGGCTGCGGACAGTGATTGGGTGCTGGTACACGATGCTGCACGACCGAACCTGGCGCGCAGCGATCTGGACAAGCTGTTGTCGGAGCTGGCGGACGACCCGGTGGGTGGCCTGCTGGCGGTGCCGGCGCGCGATACCCTCAAGCGGGCCGATGCTGATGGCCGGGTGGGCGCTACCGTAGACCGCAGTACCATCTGGCAGGCCTATACACCGCAGATGTTCCGCCTTGGGGCGTTGCATCAGGCGCTGGCCGAGTGCCTTGTGTCGGATGTGCTGGTGACCGACGAGTCCTCTGCCATCGAGTGGTCCGGCCAGGCGCCGCGGCTGGTCGAAGGGCGCAGCGACAACATCAAGGTGACCCGGCCGGAAGATCTGGAGTGGTTGCGCCAGCGTTGGGCAGGGCGCCGCTGAGGCTTTGACCAGTGCTGGTTTCTTCGCGGGCATGCCCACTCCCACAGGTACAGCGCCAGCCTGAAGGTATGCGCAGGACCTGTGGGAGCGGGCGAGCCCGCGAAGAGGCCAGACCAGCCAGCACAAGGTTTCAGTTCAAGCGATACTCCGGCAACCCCGCCAACCCTTCCTTCAGGTAATCCACCAGCCGACGCACCTTCGGCGACAGGTGCCGCTGCTGCGGATACAGCGCCCACACCGCGGTATTCGGTGGCTGGTGCGCCTCAAGCAACGACACCAGTGCACCACTGTTCAAGTGCTCCAGCACGTAGTAATCCGGCAACTGGCACAACCCCATCCCCTGCAGCGCCGCGTCCAGCACCGCCTGCCCGCTGTTGCAACGCCAGTTTCCTTGCACACGCTGGCTGATCTCGCGACCATCCTGCTGCAGCGCCCACAGGTCCGAACTGCCTACCAGGCAGTTGTGCCGGGCCAGTTCCGAAAGGCTGTGCGGCCGACCATAACGTTCCAGGTAGTCCGGCGAAGCACACAGGTACATGCGCCTGGGCGCCAGGCGGGTTGCCACCAATCGCGAGTCGGCCAGCCGGCCCAGGCGGATGGCCAGGTCCATGCCTTCATGCACCAGGTCGAGGGTATGGTTGCTCAGTTCCACTTCCACCCGCAGCTGCGGGTACAGCGCCATGAACCGTGTCACCAGCGGCACGATGAAGCGCTCGCCATAGGCCACCGCGCAGGTCATGCGCAGCAACCCCTTGGGCTCGCTGGCCAGATCGCCCATGGCGCGCAGGGCTTCCTCGCGGCCATCCTGCAGGCGCTGGCAGTGCTGCAGGAACGTCTGCCCGGCCTCGCTCAGGGTCACCCGCCGGGTGCTGCGGTACAGCAGGCGCGTCTGCAGCCGTTCCTCCAGCCGGGCGATCTGCCGGCTGATGTGCGACGAGGAAACCCCCAGGCGCTCTGCGGCCGCGGTGAACTGGCCCGACTCGGCCACGGCGACGAACTCGTCGATGCCTTCCCAGCGGCTGCTCATTGATTATCCCTGTATGGCAATAATGTTTTGTCTTTGGCCTGATTATTCATCAAAAGGCGGTGAATTACACTGCCAGACTGAATCGACACTCTGTCTGGAGACCTTTGATGATCAAGTCCCGTGCTGCCGTAGCTTTCGAAGCCAAGAAACCCCTGGAAATCGTCGAAGTCGACGTGGCCATGCCCAAGGCCGGTGAAGTGCTGCTGCGGGTGGTCGCCAGCGGTGTCTGCCACACCGACGCCTACACCCTGTCGGGCGCCGACCCGGAGGGCATCTTCCCGTCGATCCTCGGTCACGAAGGTGGCGCGATCGTCGAGGCGGTAGGCGAGGGCGTCACCTCGGTCGCCGTCGGTGACCACGTCATTCCGCTGTACACCCCGGAATGCGGCAAGTGCAAGTTCTGCCTCTCGGGCAAGACCAACCTTTGCCAGGCCATCCGCGCCACCCAGGGCAAGGGCCTGATGCCGGACGGCACCACGCGCTTCTCCTACAAAGGCCAGCAACTGTTCCACTACATGGGTACCTCGACCTTCTCCGAGTACACCGTGCTGCCGGAAATTTCCGTGGCCAAGATCCAGAAAGAAGCGCCGCTGGAAAAGGTCTGCCTGCTGGGTTGCGGCGTCACCACCGGTATCGGCGCGGTGCTCAACACCGCCAAGGTCAAGGCGGGTGACACCGTGGCCATCTTCGGTCTGGGCGGCATCGGCCTGTCGGCAGTGATCGGTGCGGTCAAGGCCAAGGCGTCGCGCATCATTGCCATCGATATCAACCCGGCCAAGTTCGAGATCGCCCGTCAGCTGGGTGCTACCGACTGCATCAACCCGAAAGACTACGACCGCCCGATCCAGGAAGTGATCGTCGACCTCACCGACGGCGGCGTGGACTTCTCGTTCGAGTGCATCGGCAACGTGCAGCTGATGCGTGCTGCGCTGGAATGCTGCCACAAGGGCTGGGGTGAGTCGGTGATCATCGGCGTGGCCGGTGCCGGCCAGGAAATCGCCACCCGTCCGTTCCAGCTGGTCACCGGTCGCGTATGGCGTGGTTCGGCGTTCGGTGGCGTGCGTGGTCGCAGCGAGCTGCCGAGCTACGTGGAAATGTCCGAGAAGGGCGAGATCCCGCTGGATACCTTCATTACCCACACCATGGGCCTGGAAGACATCAACAAGGCCTTCGACCTGATGCATGAAGGCAAGAGTATCCGCAGTGTCATCCACTTCTGAGGTTTGCCATGAGCCTGGATAACATCTCCTGCCAGAAGAGCTTCGGCGGCTGGCACAAGCGTTACCGGCATCACTCCAAGGTGCTGGGTTGCGACATGGTGTTCGCCGTCTACCTGCCGCCGCAGGCCGAACAGGGCGAGAAGCTGCCGGTGCTGTACTGGCTCAGCGGCCTCACCTGCACCGACGAGAACTTCATGCAGAAAGCCGGCGCCCAGCGCTTGGCCGCGGAGCTTGGGTTGATCATCGTAGCCCCCGACACCAGCCCGCGTGGTGAGCAGGTGCCGAGCGACCCGGACGGTGCCTGGGACTTCGGCCTGGGTGCCGGGTTCTACCTCAATGCCACTCAGCAGCCCTGGGCCCAGCACTACCGCATGCACGACTATGTGGTGGAGGAATTGCCCGCGTTGATCGAGGCGCACTTCCCGGCTTCGGGCGAGCGCAGCATCAGTGGCCACTCCATGGGTGGGCATGGCGCGCTGGTGTGCGCCTTGCGCAACCCGGGGCGCTACCGCTCGGTGTCGGCGTTTTCGCCGATCAGCAACCCGATGGATTGCCCGTGGGGCGAGAAAGCCTTCAGCCGCTACCTGGGTGAAGACCGGGCGCGCTGGCGCGAGTGGGATGCCAGCGTGCTGCTGGCCGAGGCTCCGGCCGGCGAATGCCCGCCGTTGCTGGTGGACCAGGGCGACCGCGACGACTTCCTCGAGAAGCAGCTCAAGCCTGAAGCCCTGGAGCAGGCGGCACGCAAAGGTGGGCATGAACTGACCCTGCGCCTGCAGCCTGGCTATGACCACAGCTACTACTTCATCGCCAGCTTCATCGAGGAGCACCTGCGTCATCATGCGGTGGCCTTGGGGCGGGTGTAAGGCGTAGCTGTGGTGCTCGCTTCATCGCCTGTAGGAGCAGCCTTGTGCTGCGAATGGGCTGCGAAGCAGACCCTGGGTCTAACGCTATCGCCGATATTGCCGGGGCCGCTTTGCGGCCCATTCGCAGCACAAGGCTGCTCCTACAACGACGGCCCCAATACTGGCTAAAGCAGGTAGAATCACGCCCTGACTCATTCAGGGCGTTTTTCTATGCGTATTGGCCACGGCTACGATGTGCACCGTTTCTGCGACGGTGATTTCATTACCCTGGGCGGGGTGCGTATCCCCCACAAATACGGCCTCCTGGCCCACTCCGATGGCGACGTGCTGCTGCACGCCCTGAGCGATGCCTTGCTTGGCGCGGCGGCGCTGGGTGACATCGGCAAACATTTCCCCGACACCGATCCGCAGTTCAAGGGCGCCAACAGCCGTGTTCTGCTGCGCCATGTGGTCGGCATCGTCCAGGCCAAGGGCTGGAAGGTCGGCAACATCGACGCCACCATCGTCGCCCAGGCGCCGAAGATGGCACCGCACATCGAAACCATGCGCAAACTGATCGCCGAAGACCTGCAGGTCGAACTCGACCAGGTCAATGTCAAGGCTACCACCACCGAGAAGCTCGGCTTCACCGGCCGCGAGGAGGGCATCGCCGTGCATTCGGTAGCCCTGCTGCTGCCAGCATGACCGAACTGGAACTGCTGGGCCCGCGCGCATCGGGCGAACCACTGGGTACCGCCGTCCTCAAGGCGGTGGCCGAGGATTTCCAGGTCGACGAAGTACTGGACATCCCCCTCTCGGGCCAGGGCGAACACCTGTGGCTGTGGGTCGAGAAGCGTGACCTGAACACCGAGGAGGCGGCCCGCCGCCTGGCCCGTGCCGCTGGGGTGCCGGTGCGCACGATCAGCTACGCCGGCCTCAAGGACCGCCAGGCCCTGACCCGCCAGTGGTTCAGCCTGCACCTGCCCGGCAAGGCCGACCCGGACCTGTCGCGTGCCGAGGATGCCAGCCTGCGTGTGCTCAAGCAGGTGCGCCACCAGCGCAAGCTGCAGCGCGGTGCGCATTCGGCCAACGGCTTCACGCTGCGCCTGACTGCCCTGGCTGCCGATCACCAGGCGGTGGATGCACGCCTGGAACAGCTCAAGCAGCACGGTGTGCCGAATTATTTCGGCACCCAGCGCTTCGGCCACGGTGGCGGCAACGTTCACGACGCTCTTGATTGGGCCGCACGCAAGGCCCTGCCCGAACAGCGCAACATGCGTTCGCGGTTGCTCTCGGCCGGGCGCAGCTACCTGTTCAACCAGGTGCTGGCAGCCCGTGTTGCCGACGGCAGCTGGGCGCGTGCGCAGGTGGGCGACCTGTTGGCGTTCACCACGAGTCGTAGCTTCTTTCCTGCTGGGGAGTCGGAATGTTCCGATCCTCGGCTGGCGATTCTTGACCTGCATCCGACCGGCCCGCTGTGGGGGGCAGGCGATTCGCCGGCTACGGGGAGTACTGCGCAACAAGAGGATGCGATCGCCGCACGGCAGCCGGCACTTTGCCAGTGGCTGGCCTTGGCGGGCATGGATCACGAACGACGCATTCTGCGGCTCCCTATTGGCGGTCTTACGTGGCATTATCCCGAGCCTGATATCCTGCAACTGGAATTCGTCCTTCCGGCCGGATGTTTCGCCACCGTGGTGGTGCGCGAAATCGTGGATCTGGTGTCGGCGGGGCAGACGGACAGCTCATGCGTATTCTGATTTCGAACGACGACGGTGTTACCGCACCCGGCATCGCCGCGCTGCATGCTGCGCTGGTGGATTACGCCGAGTGCGTGGTTATTGCCCCGGATCAAGACAAGAGCGGCGCCAGCAGTTCGCTGACGCTGGACCGGCCACTGCACCCGCAGACTTTGGCCAATGGCTTCATCAGCCTCAACGGCACGCCGACCGACTGCGTGCATCTGGGGCTCAATGGGCTGTTGCCACAGGCGCCGGACATGGTTGTGTCGGGGATCAACCTCGGTGCCAACCTGGGTGACGACGTGCTCTATTCGGGCACGGTCGCGGCCGCGTTGGAAGGCCGTTTCCTCGGCGGTACCTCGCTGGCGTTTTCGCTGTTGTCGCGCCAGCCGGACAACCTGCCCACCGCGGCCCACATCGCCCGCCGCCTGGTCGAGGCTCAGTCGCGCCTGGCCTTGCCACCGCGCACCGTGCTCAACGTCAATATCCCCAACCTGCCGCTGGAGCACATTCGTGGCATCCAGCTCACCCGCCTCGGTCACCGGGCGCGGGCGGCGGCGCCGACCAAGGTGGTCAACCCACGCGGCAAGGAAGGCTACTGGATCGCTGTCGCCGGGGATGCCGAGGACGGTGGCCCGGGGACCGACTTCCACGCGGTGATGCAAGGCTATGTATCGATCACTCCGCTGCAGCTCGACCGCACCTTCAGTGATGCCTTCGAGCAGCTCGACGGTTGGCTGGAGGGCCTGCTCTGATGCGCGAGGACGATATGCTGCGGCGTGGCATCGGCATGACCTCCCAGCGCACGCGGGAGCGGCTGATCCAGCGCCTGTGCGAGGAGGGCGTTTCGAACACCAAGGTGCTCGACGTCATCCGTCGTACCCCGCGCCACCTGTTCGTCGACGAGGCGCTGGCGCATCGCGCCTACGAAGACACCGCGCTGCCGATCGGCCACAACCAGACGATCTCGCAACCGTTCATGGTTGCCCACATGAGTGAACTGCTGCTCGAGGCCGGGCCGTTGGACAAGGTGCTGGAGATCGGCACCGGCTCGGGCTACCAGACGGCAATTCTGGCTCAGTTGGTCGAGCGGGTGTTCTCGGTGGAACGCATCAAGGTGTTGCAGGACCGGGCCAAGGAGCGCCTGGTGGAACTGAACCTGCGCAACGTGGTGTTCCGCTGGGGGGATGGTTGCGAAGGCTGGCCGGCGCTGGCGCCGTACAACGGCATCATCGTCACCGCCGTAGCGCCGGAAGTGCCGCAGGCACTGCTCGACCAGCTTGCGCCGGGTGGTCGTATGGTGATTCCGGTGGGCCCAGCCGGCGAAACCCAGCAGCTGATGCTGATCGTGCGCGAGGAGCATGGATTCTCCCGCCGCGTGCTGGGGGCCGTGCGCTTCGTACCGCTGCTCAACGGCCCGCTGGCCTGAACACTGCTGGTTCGAACCGCGCGATATTTTTGCGCCAGCACCGAATTCTTGCAGCAACGCCCTGTCTATCTGGCGGGGTGAAGCGCTATCGCACAGCGTGTTGCAAGGCTTTGCAGCAGTCTTTCACCAACCCTGCCAATGCGGGCGGGCTTGGTTATAATTGCAATAATATTGCATTTGTTGTCATTTCGTTTTCGGCACCATGAGGGGAGCGCGGGTGGGTCACACAGTCATTCGGCAGCGCAAGGACGGGTCGGGTTTCACGCTTCTGGTGATTGCACTGGCCATGGGCACGCTACTGGTAGGTTGCTCGAGCACCAGCAGCAACAGCGCGCGGGTGGTCGATCGCAACAACACCGTGCCCAAGCGCCCGGCAGTAACCACCGGGCAGTACATCGTCAAACCTGGCGATACGCTGTTCTCCATCGCCTTCCGTTATGGCTGGGACTACAAGGAGCTGGCTGCGCGCAACGGTATCGCGGCGCCTTACACCATTCGCCCGGGGCAAGCGATTCGTTTCAGCAGCGGCTCTACCGGCAGCACCATGGTGGTGTCCAGCCCGTCGTCGTCGAGCAAGACCACGGTCATCCGGCGGCCTGTGGGAAGCACCAGCACACCTCCTGGCAACACCAGCAAACCGGCCACGCCGGCAGCCTCCAGCAGCGCCCCGGTGGTCGCCACGGTGCCTGCCGCGGAGCGTGCGGTAGGTGGCTGGACCTGGCCTGCCAACGGCGTGCTGATTGGAAAATTCGCTTCAAACGGTAGTTTGAATAAAGGCATTGATATCGCCGGTGATTTGGGACAGCCTGTTTTTGCTGCGTCTGATGGTGCAGTGGTGTACGCCGGGAGTGGCTTGAGGGGCTACGGCGAACTGATCATCATCAAGCACAGCGATACCTACGTCAGTGCCTACGGCCATAACCGCAGGCTGTTGGTTCGGGAGGGGCAGCAGGTCAAGGCAGGGCAGTCGATTGCTGAAATGGGGTCCACGGGCACAGATCGGGTGAAGCTGCATTTCGAGATTCGCCGCCAGGGCAAACCCGTCGATCCGCTCCAGTTCCTGCCACGTCGTTGACCGTTGTACCCGGCCTGTTCCTGTGATGTAGAGGGGACAGGCTCCAGCGCTGCCAGGGAGATAGGTGCCGCTCGAGTCTGAGTTCGAACTCAGCAAAGGACTATAACAATGGCTCTCAGTAAAGAAGTGCCGGAGTTTGACATCGACGATGACCTGCTTCTGATGGAGACGGGAATCGTTTTGGAAACGGATGTGGTGTCAGACGAACCTGCTGTATCTTCGGTTCGGACGAGGGCCAAGTCGGGCTCTTCGCTCAAGCAACACAAGTACATCGATTACAGCCGGGCGCTCGATGCCACCCAGTTGTATCTCAACGAGATAGGATTCTCGCCTCTGCTTTCGCCGGAAGAGGAAGTGCACTTTGCGCGACTGTCGCAAAAGGGCGACCCTGCCGGCCGCAAGCGCATGATCGAAAGCAACCTGCGCCTGGTTGTAAAAATTGCCCGTCGTTACGTGAACCGCGGCCTGTCGCTGCTCGACCTGATCGAGGAGGGCAACCTTGGGCTGATCCGTGCGGTCGAGAAGTTCGACCCGGAGCGTGGTTTCCGGTTCTCGACCTATGCGACCTGGTGGATTCGCCAGACCATCGAGCGGGCGATCATGAACCAGACCCGCACCATTCGCCTGCCGATCCACGTGGTCAAGGAACTGAACGTCTACCTGCGCGCTGCGCGCGAGCTGACCCAGAAACTGGACCACGAACCCTCGCCAGAAGAAATAGCCACGCTGCTGGAGAAGCCGGTCGCAGAGGTCAAGCGCATGCTCGGCCTGAACGAGCGGGTGTCTTCGGTGGATGTGTCGCTCGGCCCAGACTCGGACAAGACCCTGCTCGATACCTTGACCGACGACCGCCCGACCGACCCATGCGAACTGCTGCAGGATGATGACCTGTCGCAGAGCATCGACCAGTGGCTGGGCGAGTTGACCGACAAGCAGCGTGAAGTGGTGGTGCGCCGCTTTGGCTTGCGCGGGCATGAAAGCAGCACCCTGGAAGATGTTGGACTGGAGATTGGCCTGACCCGCGAACGGGTGCGACAGATCCAGGTCGAGGGGCTCAAGCGTTTGCGTGAGATTCTCGAGAAGAACGGCCTGTCCAGTGAGTCGTTGTTCCAGTAGCGGAAGCCTGTAGCACAAAACGCCCCGATGATTTCGGGGCGTTTTTGTATGCCTGTCTGAAATTGCCGGGGCGCGCGCAGTGCAGCCCCAAAAGACAGATATCGTTTATGTACCGCGCTACCCCAATAACATTGCGTGTAAGCCTTTGCTTACTTGTTCTGTAAGCCTTCTATGTACGCT
The DNA here is from genome assembly GCF_057444345.1 of Pseudomonas sp. PVC-5-1. Taxonomy (NCBI): domain Bacteria; kingdom Pseudomonadati; phylum Pseudomonadota; class Gammaproteobacteria; order Pseudomonadales; family Pseudomonadaceae; genus Pseudomonas; species Pseudomonas sp. PVC-5-1. The sequence continues at coordinate 1,270,128 of NZ_CM172024.1, forward strand.
TCAGTAAATCATTGTCGTATCCAGATCCTGCGTTTTCCCAACTCATTGAAAATCCGGACTTATTCAGCTGTGAGGAGATGTGTCACCTGCAACACCCTGTGAGGTTTCGCGGTTGCCGGCCAGGCTCAAGTCGCTAGTATTCGAACTGTGCACAGGGACATGCACAGGCTTTCAGGAGGAAAGCCAGGGACATCGCAAGACGCGATTTCATCAGGATGATGTTTGGGACAAGCAGGGACTACGGAAAAAATGTGGGCGGGTCAAACCGCCCCTTTTTTTTGCCCGCAGAAAACAAAAAAGGCCCCAAAGGGCCTTTTTAGTGTCCGGACGCTATCAGCGCTCCAGATCGGCAATCTTGCCAGTCTTGCCATCCCATTCCTCAGCGTCCGGCAAGGCGTCCTTACGCTCGGTGATGTTCGGCCAGATTTCCGCCAGTTCGGCGTTCAGCTCGATGAAGTTTTCCATGCCCGCAGGCACTTCGTCTTCCGAGAAGATGGCTTGCGCTGGGCATTCCGGCTCGCACAGGGCACAGTCGATGCACTCGTCCGGGTGGATGACCAGGAAGTTCGGGCCTTCGTAGAAGCAGTCCACCGGACAGACTTCCACGCAGTCGGTGTATTTGCATTTGATGCAGTTGTCGGTGACGACGAAGGTCATTTCTAATTCTCTCCTCAGGCGACGGCGGCGGCCCTTCCTCTCAGGGCCGCGCGGTTTACGGGTATGTGGCTGCAGGCCAGGCTAATAACCTGCAGCACCAGCAAACCGCGGCGGATTCTACCAGCTTGTAGTGGGCGCCGTTATAACAGGTTCTTTAGTTGATATAGCATTTCGATAGCTTGACGCGGGGTCATTTCGTCCAGCTGCAGCTTGCCCAGCTTCTCTATGGCCGGGTGTGGCAGGCTGGCGAACAGGTCACTCTGGTGCGGGACCTGTGGCACGTCCTTGGCCTTTTGGGCCGTGGGTTGTTCATGCGGCAGGCTGGTGGTTTCCAGCCTCGCCAAGTGTTCACGGGCACGCTGGATGACGGCCGTCGGCACGCCGGCCAGCTGCGCCACGGCCAGGCCGTAGCTCTGGCTGGCAGGACCAGGCAGCACGTGGTGCAGGAATACGATGCGTTCGTTGTGTTCGGTGGCGTTCAGGTGCACGTTGGCCACCAGTGGCTCGCTTTCCGGCAGCACGGTGAGTTCGAAGTAGTGCGTGGCGAACAGCGTGTAGGCGCGCAGCTGGGCCAGGCGCTCTGCGGCGGCCCAGGCCAGCGACAGGCCGTCGAAGGTACTGGTGCCGCGGCCCACTTCGTCCATCAGCACCAGACTGCGGTCGGTGGCGTTGTGCAGGATGTTGGCGGTTTCGCTCATCTCGACCATGAAGGTCGAGCGGCCGCCGGCCAGGTCGTCGCTGGAGCCGATGCGGGTGAAGATGCGGTCGACCAGCGACAGCTCGCAGCTGGCAGCCGGCACGAAGCTGCCGATATGCGCCAGCAGCACGATCAGGGCGGTCTGGCGCATGTAGGTGGACTTACCGCCCATGTTCGGGCCGGTGATGATCAGCATGCGCGTGCTGTTGTCCAAGCCCAGGTCGTTGGCCACGAACGGTGTGGTCAGTACCTGTTCCACCACTGGGTGACGGCCCTGCTCGATGCGCAGGCACGGCTCGTCTACGAAGCGTGGGCAGTTCAGGTCGAGGTTCAGTGCTCGTTCGGCCAGGTTGCTGAGCACGTCCAGTTCGGCCAGGGCGGCGGCGCTGTCCTGCAGCGGTGCCAGGTGGCTGATCAGGGTTTCCAGCAGGGCATCGTAGAGCATCTTCTCGCGGGCCAGGGCGCGGCTCTTGGCCGACAGTGCCTTGTCCTCGAACGCCTTCAGCTCCGGGGTGATGAAGCGCTCGGCGCCCTTTAGGGTCTGGCGGCGGATGTAGTCACCCGGGGCCTGCTCGGCCTGCTTGGTCGGTAGTTCGATGAAGTAGCCGTGCACCCGGTTGTAGCCGACCTTGAGGTTGGCAAGGCCAGTACGGGCCTTTTCCCGCGCTTCCAGATCGATCAGGAATTGGCCGGCGTTTTCGCTGATCGCCAGCAACTCGTCCAGTTCGTTGTCATAGCCGGCTTTGAGCACGCCGCCATCGCGGATCACCGCCGGCGGGTTGTCTATGATCGCCCGCTCCAGCAGGCTGGCCAGTTCGGGATAGGTGCCGGTAATGGCGGCCAGACGCGCCAGGTGCGGTGCCTCCAGCTCGGCCATGGCATTCTGCAACTCGGGCAGCGCCCCAAGTGCATCGCGCAGGCGTGCCAGATCGCGTGGGCGGGCGTTGCGCAGGCCGATACGGGCGAGAATCCGCTCGATATCGCCAATTTCCTTGAGCTGCGGCTGCAGCTTCTCGAAGCGGTAGCCGTCGAGCAGGCAGCGGATCGAGTCCTGGCGCGCCTGCAGCACCTTGAGATCGCGCAACGGGCGGTTCAACCAGCGGCTCAGCAAACGGCTGGCCATGGCGGTCTGGCAGCGGTCGATCACCGACTGCAGGGTGTTGTCTCGGCCGCCGGCCAGGTTGATGTCCAGCTCCAGGTTGCGGCGGCTGGCACCGTCGAGAATGACCGTGTCGTCCAGGCGTTCGTGGCGCAGGCTGCGCAGGTGTGGCAGGGCGGTGCGCTGGGTTTCCTTGGCATAGATCAGCAGGCAACCGGCGGCACCGATGGCCAGGGTCAGCTTGTCGCAGCCAAAGCCCTTGAGGTCCTTGGTCGCGAACTGCTGGCACAGGGCCTTGCGCGCCGAGTCGCGGTCGAAGTCCCATGGCGCACGGCGACGGGCGCCCGGTCGTTTCTCGGCAGGCAGGTCGCGCGGCCAGTCGTCGGGGATCAACAGTTCGACCGGGTTGAGGCGCTCGAGCTCGGCCAGCAGGTTTTCCCAGCCCTTGATCTCCTGCACGCTGAAGTTGCCACTGGTGATGTCCAGTACGGCCAGGCCGAACAGGCGCTCGTCCCCGAGCAGCGCGGCAATCAGGTTGTCGCGACGCTCGTCGAGCAGGGCCTCGTCGCTGACCGTACCCGGGGTGATGATGCGCACCACCTGGCGTTCCACCGGGCCCTTGCTGGTGGCGGGGTCGCCAATCTGCTCGCAGATCACCACCGATTCGCCGAGCTTGACCAGCTTGGCCAGGTAGCCTTCCAGCGAATGGAACGGAATCCCGCACATGGGGATGGACTGGCCGGCCGACTGACCGCGCGCGGTCAGGGTGATGTCCAGCAGCTTTGCGGCTTTTTTCGCATCTTCGTAGAAGATCTCGTAGAAGTCGCCCATGCGGTAGAACATCAGCTGGTCCGGGTGCTGGTTCTTCAGCTTCCAGTACTGCTGCATCATCGGGGTGTGTGCGGAGAAATCGGAAATTGCTTTATTCATCAATGGCTTAAAAAGTAGGTCTCAATATTGTGGGGCAAATTGGGGCGTTCTGTGTTGCATGCGCGACGCCGAGACCCACCGGATTTTCAAGCCGCATAGGTTAACACGGCTACCCGGCGGGCTGTACCTGCGATATTCCGCCCGGCGCCCCTGCCGTGGCCGGTAGTGGCCTGGAACAAGTGATGTGCGAGACCGAAGCGGGCGCCCATCCCACCTCACCAAGATGCTAGGGTAGAAGCCTGCCTCCAAGGAGCCCGACATGGACCCGATCACTACGCTTGCCACCCGCCTGGGTGAACACCTGCGCCGCTTCAACGCGCAGGTGACCACCGCCGAATCCTGCACCGGTGGCGGCATCGCCGAGGCCATCACCCGCGTGCCCGGCAGCTCGGCCTGGTTCGAGGCTGGGTACGTGACCTATTCCAACATCCAGAAAACCCGTCAGCTGGGAGTGCCCGCGGCGTTGTTCGGCCAGGTTGGCGCGGTCAGCCAGGAAGTGGTCGAAGCCATGGTCCGCGGCGCCCAGGCCGCCAGCGGCGCGCGCTTTGCCGTGGCGGTGAGCGGCGTGGCCGGGCCGGACGGTGGTTCGCCGGCCAAACCGGTGGGGACCGTGTGGCTGGCCTGGGCCGATGGCAACCATGTATTCAGCGAGCGGCGCCAGTTCGACGGCGACCGCGAGGCGGTGCGTCGACAGACGGTGATCGCCGCGTTAGACGGCTTGTTACAGCTTGGTGCCGAGTAAATCGACGACAGGGGTTTGCGCGGGCGCCTGCCTGTGGAATAATACTGGCTACTTATACAGGTATTCCGGCCGTCAGGGCCAAGTCGAACACGTGAGGATTTCAATGGACGACAACAAGAAGCGCGCCTTGGCTGCGGCCCTGGGTCAGATCGAACGCCAATTCGGCAAGGGCGCCGTCATGCGCATGGGCGACCACGAGCGCCAGGCTATCCCTGCCATCTCCACCGGCTCGCTGGGCCTGGACATCGCCCTGGGCATCGGCGGCCTGCCAAAAGGCCGTATCGTCGAGATCTACGGCCCGGAGTCGTCGGGTAAGACTACGCTGACCCTGTCGGTCATCGCCGAAGCCCAGAAAAACGGCGCCACCTGCGCCTTCGTCGACGCCGAACACGCCCTCGACCCCGAGTACGCCGGCAAGCTGGGCGTCAACGTCGACGACCTGCTGGTTTCGCAGCCGGACACCGGCGAACAGGCCCTGGAAATCACCGACATGCTGGTGCGTTCCAACGCCGTTGACGTGATCATCGTCGACTCCGTGGCCGCCTTGGTACCGAAGGCCGAGATCGAAGGCGAGATGGGTGACATGCACGTGGGTCTGCAGGCGCGCCTGATGTCCCAGGCGCTGCGCAAGATCACCGGTAACATCAAGAACGCCAACTGCCTGGTCATCTTCATCAACCAGATCCGTATGAAGATCGGTGTGATGTTCGGCAGCCCGGAAACCACCACCGGTGGTAACGCCCTGAAGTTCTACGCCTCGGTGCGTCTGGATATTCGCCGTACCGGTGCGGTCAAGGAAGGCGACGAGGTGGTCGGTAGCGAAACCCGCGTCAAGATCGTCAAGAACAAGGTTTCGCCGCCATTCCGTCAGGCTGAGTTCCAGATCCTCTACGGCAAGGGTATCTACCGTAACGGCGAGATCATTGACCTGGGTGTTTCCCAAGGCCTGGTCGAGAAATCCGGTGCCTGGTACGCCTACCAAGGCAACAAGATCGGTCAAGGCAAAGCAAACGCCGCGAAGTACCTTGCTGAGAACCCGGCTATTGGCGCCGAGATTGAGAAGCAGATTCGCGAGAAGCTGCTGACCGCTGGTGCTGTTGCGGCTGCTGGCAAGGCTGCTGCTGCCGAAGCCGATGCCGATGACATGGCCGACGCTGACGCCGGCTATTGATTGCGCGGTAGATAGCCGAACATGTCCGCCGTACTCGACACCCCCGTCGCCATCCGGCGGACAGCCATGGACCTGCTTGCGCGACGTGAGCACGGTCGCGTCGAGCTGACGCGCAAGTTGCGTCAGCGCGGCGCTTCGGACGAGTTGATTGGGCCTGAACTCGATCGGCTCGCCGAAGAAGGGTTGCTTAGCGAAGCCCGCTACCTCGAAAGTTTCATCCGGTACCGTTCAAGCTCCGGCTATGGCCCTGCGCGTATTCGCGAAGAGCTAGGCCAGCGCGGTTTGGCGCGTGCTGATATCGAGCAGGCGCTACGCGAGAGCGAGGTGGACTGGGGCGAGCGCATGCGTGACGTATGGCAGCGCAAGTTTGCCGGGCAGCGCCCGCAAGATCCCCGCGGCCGTGCCCAGCAGACCCGGTTTCTGGCTTACCGGGGTTTCCCCATGGACATGATCGGCCGGCTGCTCAGTGGGCGTGATCGCGACGATTACTGAGGGCTGGGGCCGTTTTGCAGTCCTTTGCGGGAGCGGACCTGTGTCACGATCAACTGACCTTCAACGCCTCCCTGGCCCGCTGCGTCGTATGCATGGGCTGCGGCTTGGCCCAGTTCTCCGGCAGGTTGATGAAATCCACCAGCTCGCGCAGCCTGCCCTGATCCCGGCCATTGAAGGCAAATGACAAGCGGGTCAGGTGGTTGAAGTTGCCCACTTCGTGCTCGGCGCTGCTGTCAGGTTGCTGGTGGTACTTGCCACTCAAACGCAAATCGGCAAAGCCTTCCTGGATGTCATACAGCGCCGCTTCGCTGAGCGGGTGATGCATGCGGATCACGAACTGGCTCTTCAGCCAGCGGCTGGAGTGGTAGTTGCTGTAGAACTGGTTGATTTCCTCCACTGCCTCGTCAGCGCTGTGCACCAGGCGCAGCAGTTTCAGGTCGCTGGGCAAGATGTAGCGGTTTTCCTCCAGTTGGCGGCTGATGAAGTCCAGGCAGTCGCGCCAGAAGCTGCCACCTGGTGAGTCCAGCAGCACCACCGGTACCAGCGGGCTCTTGCCGGTCTGGATCAGGGTCAGCACCTCCAATGCTTCATCCAAAGTGCCGAAACCACCCGGGCACAGCACCAGGCCATCGGCCTCCTTGACGAAGAACAGCTTGCGGATGAAGAAGAAATGGAACGGCAGCAGCTTGTCGGTGCCATCTACCGTGGGGTTGGCGTGTTGTTCGAAGGGTAGGGTGATGTTGAATCCCAGGCTGTGGTCGCTGCCGGCGCCTTCGTGGGCGGCTGCCATGATGCCGCCGCCGGCACCGGTTATTACCATCAGGTCGGAGCGCGCCAGGGTTGCGCCCAGTTCGCGGGCCAGGGCGTACATCGGGTGTTCCAGCGGGGTGCGCGCCGAGCCGAACACGGTCACCTTGCGGCGGTCCTTGTAGCGTTCCAGGGTGCGGAACGAATGGTCCAGTTCGCGCAGGGCCTGCAGGGTGATCTTGGCGCTCCAGCGGTCGGTGTCGTCATGGGCCATGCGCAGGATGGTCAGCATCATGTCGCGGTACAGCGCCAGGTTGGGGCTGTTCGGTGCCACCAGTTGCAGTTGTGCGTCGATGTTGCTCAGGTCGATGTTGTTGTCGCGGAAATGGCTGAACAGCAGTTCACTCGATTGGTAAGGCATGCAACGTCTCCTTCTGCACCTATACCTCTGACCTCAATCTAGACCCTTGCGCTCAATCCTGCCGGGGGTGTTCGACACAGCCGCCCGTCGGCATGCAGCCACGGGGGATGCGGGTTTGGTTAACTGGGTAAAGCGAAACGTGTCGATGCAGGAGGTGGCGGTATGCATCGCTTGATCATCGAAGTTGACCGGCAGCTTTACCAGCAGCTGGAGAATGCGGCCCAGATGCATCACCTGAGCCTGGAGAACGAGTGCCGGCGCAGGCTGTCGGGGCTGGAATGCCAGTCGCGCTACCTGCAGGCGCTGCTGGCAGAGATGCGCGCTGATGCCGCTGAGGGGCGCTGGTGCGCCCGTGAAGACGAGAAGGCGTAGCGATCCGAGCTGGTTTACTTCTTCTTGTTGCCGGCCACGCAGCTGGCGTTGTCGAACGCCTGGTCCATGATCGGTTGATTGGTCTTGTATACCGTGAAGCGGTAGACCATCACCGCGCCTTTGGACATCAGGTTACGGAAACCGCTGTTGCGGCAGACGCTATCACCCAGCTGGCTGCGGACCTGTTCGGGGTTGGCCTGCATGCGCGCGGCATGGTCTTGGCGCACGCTCAGGTGGTTGACCAGTGCCTTGCCTTCCACCGTGTAACCTTGGTCGAGGATGTCCTCGTTGATGGCTCGCGGGGTGCCGACACTGCTCTCTTTGGCAACCTTCTGCAACATGTTGTTCAGGTCGTATTCCTGCTTGGAAGCCGCCTGGGCTGCCAGGGGCAGGGCGAGCAACAGGCTCAGGGCGGGGACGATACGGCGCAGCATGAATCTCTCCTGGTTCGATGACTGGCGCTTTGACATGCGCGGGTCGACGGCGTTCCCTGAAAATCGCGCAGGCGCGAGGCTGGGGTACGGTAAAGCAGCGATTATAAGGACCGCGTCGCCACCTGCACAGCAATTGCCCCCTGTTCTGGTAGACTGGCGCCCTTAGTTTTCTCCGAGTCATCCTTGTGTCCATTCCCAACCTGTCCAGAGGCCTGCCGGCATGAGCCATGCGGTAGCGCGCCTGCGCGCCGAACGCCTGGCTCGCAGCAACAAGCCCTTCATCGCCCGTGGTTCACGTGCCGAACGCTGCCCCGATTGCCGGGTCATTGCCACTCATTGCCTGTGCGCCTGGAAGCCCCGGGTGCAGGCCGAGTCCGGCGTGTGCCTGCTGATGCATGACACCGAGCCGCTCAAGCCCACCAATACCGGTTGGCTGATTGCCGACCTGATCGAGGACACCTCGGCTTTCGGCTGGCTGCGCACTTCGGTAGACGAACGCTTGCTGGCGTTGCTGGACGACCCGCGTTGGCAGCCCTACATCGTCTTCCCCGGCGAATTCGTTGCCCAGGAGCGAGTGGTCAGCGAGGTAGTGCGTGAGCCCGGCAAGCGTCCGCTGTTCATCCTGCTGGATGCCACCTGGACCGAAGCGCGCAAGATGTTCCGCAAAAGCCCGTACCTTGATCGCTTCCCGGTGTTGAGCCTGCAGGCCGAGCAGATGTCCCGCTACCGCCTGCGCCGCTCCAAGCGCGATGATCACTTCTGTACCGCGGAAGTCGCGGCCATGTGCCTGGACCTTGCCGGCGATACCCAGGCCTCGCAGGCGCTGGACGCCTACCTGGATGTGTTCAGCCTGCATTACCTGAGCGGCAAGCGTCGCCTGCCGCTGGACGAGCAGGACGACACCCACCAGCGTTTGCATACCTTCCTATAGTCCAAGGGGCACAACCCCTGCTTTGGTTCATAATGACCCTTAACCGAGTGCCCGACACAGAACAGGATCCCCAGATCGATGGCCACTTACGAAATCCTGATTGCCGATGACCACCCGCTGTTCCGTGGCGCCTTGCGCCAGGCCGTTACCCTCGGCCTGGGCCCGGATGTACGCCTGGTAGAAGTTGCCAGCATTGCCGAACTGGAAACCCGTCTGAGCGAAAAAGACAACTGGGACCTGGTGTTGCTGGACTTGAACATGCCGGGTGCCTACGGTTTTTCCGGGCTGGTGCTGCTGCGCGGGCAATACCCGCAGATCCCCGTGGTGATGGTATCGGCGCAGGAAGAGGCTGCAGTGGTGGTCAAGTCCCGCGAATTTGGCGCCAGTGGCTTCATTCCCAAGTCCAGCACCCTGGAAGTGATCCAGGATGCGGTGCGCAAGGTGCTCGATGGTGAGGTCTGGTGGCCGCCGCAGGCGTTCGAAAAGGTCGATGTCTCGGCCGAAGCCAAGGCCGCCAGCGAAGGCCTTGCCAGCCTCACGCCGCAGCAGTTCCGGGTGCTGACCATGGTCTGCGAAGGGTTGCTGAACAAGCAGATCGCCTATGAGCTGAACGTGTCGGAAGCAACCATCAAGGCTCACGTGACGGCGATCTTCCGCAAGCTGGGTGTGCGTACCCGCACCCAGGCGGCGTTGTTGCTGCAACAACTTGAATCGGTTGCCAGCAGCTGAGTGGGCGTGGCTTCACGCTTTTTTTACCCGTGCCGGTCTAGTCTGCTGGCCTTTCCGCTGTGAAGTGACTCACATGACATCGCCATTCAAGGGCCAGACTGGCCTCAAACGTATCTTCAACGCCGCCGGATATTCGCTGGATGGGCTGCGCGCTGCTTTCAAGGGTGAGGCCGCGTTCCGCCAACTGGTGCTGCTCAACGTGCTGCTGGTCCCGATTGCCTTCTGGCTGCCGGTCAGCCGTGCAGAGCGTGCAATCATGATCGCCGTTTGCCTGTTGGGCTTGATCGTCGAATTGTTCAACTCGGCGGTGGAGGCAGCCATCGATCGTATTTCGCTGGAGCGCCACCCACTGTCGAAAAACGCCAAGGACATGGGCAGCGCCGCGCAGCTGGTGGCACTGACCATGGTGGCGCTGGTGTGGGGTGTGATCCTGCTTTAAGCGATCGGTGGCAACACGATCTCGTCACTGCGTGTGAAACCCGCGGTGAAGTTGCGGCACAGTTCGAGAAATTCGCGCATGGCCGAGGTCTGGTACTTCTGTTTGTGCCAGATGAAGTAGAACTGGCGCATCAGGTCCAGCTCCGGGGTTTCCACCGCTACCAGGCTGCCGCGGCGGAAGGCGTCACGCAGGGCAAGGCGCGAGATGCAGCCGATGCCCAGGCCCGACTCCACCGCGCGCTTGATGGCTTCGGTGTGTTCCAGCTCCAGGCGGATGTTGAGGTTGGTGCGGTGGTGGCGCATGGCCTGGTCGAAAGTCAGGCGCGTGCCTGAGCCCTGTTCGCGCAGGATCCACGCCTCCTGGGACAAGGTCTGTACATCGGCGCGTCCCAGTTTGGCCAGCGGATGCTGTGGCGCGCAGAACACCACAAGTTCGTCCTCGACCCAGGGCTGCACTTCCAGGTCCGGGTGGTTGCAATCGCCTTCGATCAGACCCAGATCAATTTCGTAATGCGCCACCTGTTGCACGATATGCGCGGTGTTCTGCACATGCAGCTTCACCTGGCTTTCCGGGTGCACCTGCATGAAGCTGCCGATCAGCAGGGTGGCCAGGTAGTTGCCGATGGTCAGCGTGGCGCCGACTGCCAGCGAGCCGAAACCGGACTTGCCGTTGAGCAGGTCTTCGATTTCCTTGGCCTGGTCGAGCAGGGCCACTGCCTGCGGCAACAGTTGCTGGCCCAGGGCGTTGAGGCTCAGGCGCTTGCCGGCCCGGTCGAACAGCTGGCAGCTGGACTGTCGCTCAAGCTCGGTGATCGAGGTGCTGGCGGCCGACTGTGACAAGGCCAACACACTGGCGGCGCGGGAAACGCTCTGGTGCTGGGCCACGGCAACGAAGACTTGCAGTTGACGAAGTGTAAATCGCATATCGATATAACCGATAACACATATCTTGATAATCCAGTTAACAGATATTGTCGCTGCCCCTAAACTATCGCGCAACTGCGCGTCTTGCGCGCGCCGCGTCTTTCTTCAGGAGCCCCATTAAATGAGCAACATGAACCACGAACGTGTCCTCAGTGTGCACCACTGGAACGACACCCTGTTCAGCTTCAAGTGCACCCGCGACCCGGGCCTGCGCTTCGAGAACGGTCAGTTCGTGATGATCGGCCTGCAACAAGAAAGCGGCCGTCCGCTCATGCGCGCCTATTCCATCGCCTCGCCGAACTGGGAAGAGCACCTGGAGTTCTTCAGCATCAAGGTGCCGGACGGTCCGCTGACCTCGCAGCTGCAGCACCTGAAGGAAGGCGACGAGATCATCATCAGCAAGAAGCCTACCGGTACCCTGGTACTCGACGACCTGAACCCGGGCAAGCATTTGTACCTGCTGAGCACCGGCACTGGCCTGGCACCGTTCATGAGTGTCATCCAGGACCCGGAAACCTACGAGCGCTTCGAGAAAGTGATCCTGGTGCACGGCGTGCGCTACGTGAACGAAGTGGCCTACCGCGAGTTCATCACCGAGCACCTGCCGCAGAACGAGTTCTTCGGTGAGTCGGTTCGCGACAAGCTGATCTACTACCCGACCGTGACCCGTGAACCGTTCGAGAACCAGGGCCGCCTGACCGACCTGATGCGCAGCGGCAAGCTGTTCAGCGACATCGGCCTGCCACCGATCAACCCGCAGGACGACCGCGCGATGATCTGCGGCAGCCCGAGCATGCTCGACGAAACCAGCGAAGTGCTGGACAGCTTCGGTCTGAAGATTTCCCCGCGCATGCGCGAGCCGGGTGACTACCTGATCGAGCGAGCCTTCGTCGAGAAGTAAGGCGCAGGCTGATGCAAAAGAAGGCGACCCCCGGGTCGCCTTTCTTGTGCCTGTGATTCATATATCGCCTGTACCGGCCCTTTCGCGGGCTTGCCCGCTCCCACAGGGATATCACAAGGCCTGAGGTCAGTGGTACCCCTGTGGGAGCGGGCAAGCCCGCGAAGAGGCCGGAACAGGCAATACACAATCTATTCGACGCGCGTCTCGCCGCTATACACCAATATCTCCCGACACCGCTTGCACAGGTAGCGCCGCCCTTGGCGCACCAGCTTGTGCCGCTGCGCGGTAAACGGGAAGTCGCTCTGCGGGCAGGGGCAGCGGTAGATGTAGCGGGTCACCACGCGCCTTTGCACTTCGTAGTTGTGGCAACGGTTGGGCGGCAGTTCATACACCCCGCGCATGATCAGCTGCCACTCTTCGCCATGGGCCTGGATGCGGTCGCCGAACAGATGGTGTGCCACCAGGTGCGCCACCTCATGGGCCACGGTCTGGCGCAGGAAGTCTTCCTGGTTTTCGCGGTAAAGCTGCAGGTTGAAGCGCAGCAGGTTCTCGTGCAGGTGGGCGACGCCGGCTTTTTGCCCGCGCAGCTTGAAGCTGATTTCCGGGCGTGGGAAGGGGCGTTTGAAGAAGGTTTCAGCTTGCTGGTAACAGGTTTCGACGCGTTGTCTGAGCAGCTCGGGCATGGCGGGGTGGTTCTCCTGACCGGACATTATGCCGCAACCCCGGGCAACCTGCCGAGCCACCGGTCAGCGCACAGCCAGAGGCCGCCTTGCGGCGGCCCCAGGTTTGATGCCCCAGTGTTGGTCGAGTCTGTTCTAGTTGGTGTAGACGGGCCCCACGCCCAGTCCCCAGATGATCACCGTGGCGGCCATGATCGCCACCAGTACCACAAGGCCTACCGCCAGCACCGAGCTGGAGAACAGGAAGCCTTCGTCGGAGGGTATGTTCATGAACGTCGGCAAACCGACGTACAACAGGTACACCGTGTAGCAGATGGCGGCCGTGCCGATCAGCATGCCCAGCCACAGGTGCGGGTACAGCGCAGCCAGGCCGCCGATGAACAACGGTGTGGCGGTGTAGGTGGCAAAGGCGATGCACTGTGCCATGGACGGGTTGGCATCGTAGGTGCGGGCCATCCAGTGGATGAACGCCCCCATTACCGCCACCCCGGCAAGCATCGCCAGGTACGACATGATGCTCATCCAGATGGCGCTTTCCATGGTCAGCATCACCGCTGGCCGGTCGCCGATCACCCAGCCGACCTGGGTGGTACCGATGAACGCCGAAACGGCGGGGATCGCAGCCAGGATCAGGGTGTGCGTCAGGTACATGTGGCTGATGGTTTCTTCTTCGCCACGAATTTCCCGCCATTCCTGGTCGGGATGGGTAAACAGCCCCACAACGTGATGAATCATGCCGATCACTCCTCTCAATGTTGCCAAACGCCCCCCAGATGGAGCGCAAGCGGCCCTAGGCCCGAACACCGAAGCAAGCGGTAATGTGGCCTTATGTCGCAGTATAGGAAGCCGTTACCCGCATAAACCGTGCTTTTTAGAGCAAATTGCGCTGTAAGGCGCGCTGTTGATTACAATGAAGTCTTTATCGGAATGCCTACAGCGCCGCCGCGTTTGTGCGTAAAATAGCCGGCTTTTGTCACACCTCGCGGATCCAAGCGCTATGGGCACCCTCTCGGTCAACCAGAACAAACTGCAAAAACGCCTGCGTCGTCTCGCCGGCGAAGCCATCACCGACTACAACATGATCGAGGATGGCGACAAGGTCATGGTCTGCCTGTCCGGCGGCAAGGACAGCTACACCATGCTCGACGTTCTGTTGCACCTGCAGAAGGTTGCACCGATCAAGTTCGAGATCGTCGCGGTGAACATGGACCAGAAGCAGCCGGGGTTCCCCGAGCATGTGCTGCCGGCCTACCTGAAGGAACTGGGCGTCGAGTACCACATTGTCGAGAAGGACACCTATTCGGTGGTCAAGGAGCTTGTCCCCGAGGGCAAGACCACCTGCTCGCTGTGTTCGCGCCTGCGCCGTGGCACCCTGTACACCTTTGCCGACGAAATCGGCGCGACCAAGATGGCGCTGGGGCACCACCGCGACGATATCGTCGAAACCTTCTTCCTCAACATGTTCTTCAACGGTGCGCTCAAGGGCATGCCGCCGAAGCTGCGCGCCGACGATGGCCGCAACGTGGTGATCCGCCCGCTGGCCTACTGCAGCGAAAAGGATATCCAGGCCTACTCGGACATGAAGGAATTCCCGATCATCCCGTGCAACCTGTGCGGTTCGCAGGAAAACCTGCAGCGCCAGGTGGTCAAGGACATGCTGGTGGAGTGGGAGCGCAAGCACCCGGGGCGTACCGAGAGCATCTTCCGTGCCCTGCAGAACGTGGCACCGTCGCAGTTGGCCGACCGCAACCTGTTCGACTTCACCAGCCTGAAGATCGACGAGAATGCCACTCCGCGTTTCCTTGACGTGCTGAACATCTGAGCCCATGCGCGATTACCAGTGGTTGTACGAGTACTGCCTGAACCGCTTCGGCTCGGCCCAGGCCCTGGAGGCCTTCCTGCCGCAGCCGCGCACACCGGCGCAACTGCGTGATATCAGCGACGACCGCTACCTTTCGACCTTGGCCCTGCGCGTGTTCCGCGCCGGGCTCAAGCACAGCCTGGTGGATGCCAAGTGGCCGGCGTTCGAGCAGGTGTTCTTCGGCTTCGCCCCGGAGAAGGTGGTATTGATGGGCGCCGAGCACCTCGAGCGGCTGATGCACGACGAGCGCATCATTCGCCACCTGGGCAAGCTCAAGAGCGTGCCGCGCAATGCGCAGATGGTTCTTGACGTGGCCAAGGAGAAGGGCAGTTTCGGCGCCTTCATCGCCGACTGGCCGGTGACCGACATCGTCGGTTTGTGGAAATACCTGGCCAAGCAAGGCAACCAGCTGGGCGGGTTGTCGGCACCGCGCTTCCTGCGAATGGTTGGCAAGGACACGTTCATCCCTACCGATGACATGGCTGCGGCGTTGATTGCGCAGAAGGTGGTCGACAAGCCGCCGACCAGCCAGCGGGACCTGGCCTTGGTGCAGCAGGCGTTCAACCAGTGGCATGCGGAGAGTGGGCGGCCGCTGTGCCAGTTGTCGGTGATGCTGGCGCATACCGTCAACCATTGAGAGTTGTGTTGGCCCCTTCGCGAGCATGCCCGCTCCCACAGGTACAGCGCCGACCTCAAGTGTGGCGCGAACCCTGTGGGAGCGGGCAAGCCCGCGAAGAATCTAACTGCCTTCGCCCGCCATGCGCCGCTCATGCTGGAATTTCCAGCGCACATACAGCAGCCCGGCAATGAACAGCCCCAGGCTCACCAGTACTTCAACCCAGCCAAATACCGCCCGCGCCGGGTCGAACGCCGCCAGCACGCCCTTGATGAAATAGATATTCACCACGAAGCAGGTCCAGGCATGTGCCCGGGCGCTGCCTGTCAGCATGCCCGGCAGCAACAGCAGCAACGGCACCAGTTCGATCGCCAGGATCACCTCGACCCGCGCCCCGTGCAGGTTGGCGAACCACAGGTTGTTCGCCACCAGCAGGGCGATCAGGCCGAAGAAGAATGCCAGGCTCAGCGCCCGCGTCAGGCGCAGGCGAGGCGCCAGCCACTCAAGCGGCGGCAATACCTTGGGCTTCTTAGCCACGTGCAGCCTCCAGGGCCTTTGCAGTGGTCGCCAGGCGTTGGCCAAGGGCGCGGCACAGGGCTATCTCGTGCTGGTCGAGCTCGCGCTTGCCATCGGCGCCAGCATGATGGCTGGCGCCATACGGGGTGCCGCCGCCACGGGTTTCGAGCAATGCCGATTCGCTGTACGGCAGGCCCATCACCAGCATGCCGTGGTGCATCAGCGGCAGCATCATCGACAGCAGAGTGGTTTCCTGCCCGCCGTGCAGGCTGGCGGTAGAGGTGAACACGCCTGCCGGCTTGCCGACCAGTTCACCGCCCAGCCACAGGCTGCTGGTGCCATCCAGGAAGTACTTGAGCGGCGCCGCCATGTTGCCGAAGCGGGTCGGGCTGCCCAGTACCAGGCCGGCGCAGTGGCGCAGGTCGTCCAGGGTGGCGTACAGCGCACCGTTGGCCGGGATGTCCGGGGCCACTGCTTCGCACTCGGTGGAAATCGCCGGTACCGTGCGCAGGCGGGCTTCCATGCCGGCCAGCTCGATGCCGCGGGCGATGTGCCGGGCCATCTCGCTGGTCGACCCATGGCGGCTGTAATACAGCACCAGGATGTAGGGCTCGCTCACGGCAGGATCTCCAGTACTTTCTCGGGTGGCCGGCCGACCACGGCCTTGTCGCCAGCGATGAAGATCGGCCGCTCGATCAGCTTGGGGTGCCGGGCCATGGCGTCGATCAGTTGCGCGTCGGTAAGCGACGGGTCGGCCAGGTTCAGCTCCTTGTACTCGTCCTCGCCGGTACGCAGCAGCTGGCGCGGGGCGATGCCCAGCTTGCCGAGCAGAGCCGTCAGGGTGGCCGCGTCGGGCGGGGTCTCGAGGTAGCGCACGATTGTCGGCGCCAGGCCGCGAGCTTCGAGCAGTTCCAGGGCGCCGCGGGATTTCGAGCAGCGCGGGTTATGATAGAGCGTGAGGTCGGTCATGTCGGGTCGCATCCAGCAGGGTGTGGCGGCTATTCTAACCGCAGCGACTGACCAATTTGCTTTAAAACTCGAGAAGGATTGACCCATGGCAAGGCGTCTGGCAGCAGTACTGGCCATCACCGCGAGCCTGTTGCTCGGTGGTTGCGGTGCCGATTATGGCGTGGACCAACACGGTAATACGGTTAAGGCCGAACAGATCGACGGGCACTGGCTGGTGCTCAACTACTGGGCCGAATGGTGCGGGCCGTGCCGTACCGAAATCCCTGAACTGAACGCGGCAGCCAAGCAGTGGGCGGCCGATGGTATCAAGGTGGTGGGGGTGAACTTCGATGGCTTGCAAGGGCAGGAGCTGAAGCAGGCTGCCGAAACCCTGGGCATCGCTTTCACCGTATTGGCGCAGGACCCGGCCGAGCGCTATGACCTGCCACGTAGCGAGGCATTGCCGGTGACCTACATCATCGATGACAAGGGCAAGGTGCGGGAGCAACTTATGGGCGAGCAGACCCTGGAAGGGCTGCAGGCCAAGATCAAGGCGCTGAAGGGCGCCTGATGCATTTTGGGGCTGCTTTGCAGCCCATCGCGACACAAGGCCGCTCCTACAGGAGATCGCATCCCATGTAATCGATGGACTCGCCCCCGCCGAGGCATCACAGTGCCACGGTGGCGTTCTAAGAAGCCAACGGCAGCGAGGGCGAGACCATGAAAAAGCATAGTTCCAAGCAAGGTTCCCTGTCGTCCACTGATGTGGAGCTTTGCACAACCATCTGTGTAGACCTGGCCAAGCAGGTCTTTCAGTTAGCAGGCGAGGATGCTACCGGTCGGGTGATCTACGAAGATCGCATCAAATCCCGTCAGGCCTTTCATGATTTCCTGCTCAGGTTGCCAGCGACAGTGACCGTCTTGATGGAGTGCGGCCCAGGTGCACAAGCCTGGGCAAGGCTGCTGCAGGCCAAAGGTAATGCGGTTCGCATCCTGCCTGCGCAACGAGTCGCCGAACACCGCAGCGGCGCGAAGAACGACCGTAACGACACCCATGCCATTTTGCGCGCCGGTCGCGATACCAGTATTGCCTCGATATCGATCAAGAGCACCACAGCACTGGCTATTCAAGCACTGCACCGTATCCGCCGCGGCAACATCAAGCGGCATACCGCGCTGGGTAACCAGATACGTGGTTTGCTGCTTGAGCATGGCGTATCCATGCCACAGGGCGACGCTGCGATTGGTAAGCATGTGCCGCGGTCTCTTGAGGATGCCTCTTTACCTTTGCCCGACCTATTGCGTGAGTTGCTCGATGAGCTGTTGACGGACTGGCTGTCTCTGGGTGAACGCATTGCGGGGCTCAGTAGACGGCTCGAAGCGACAGCCCGGGAGGATAAAGTCGCACAGCGACTGGTCACCATTCGTGGCGTAGGCCCTATCATCGCCACGGCGATCGTGGCGAAACAGACCGAGCCCAGCCGCTTCGCCAGTGGCCGAATGTATTCCGCCTTCTTCGGTATCGTGCCCGATCAGCACAGCAGTGGAAACAAAGTCAGATTGGGCAGGATGAGCAAGCGAGGTGACGGCTACATACGTAGCCTGATGATCCAGGGCGCACATGCTGTCTTGAGTCAGCTAAGGCCTGATTCCGATCAGCCAGACGATCGCCGCCTCTTGCGCTGGCTATCCCGCCTTGGGCGCAAGGAAGCGGCGATCAGACTGGCTAATCGAAATCTGCGCATTATCTGGGCCCTGTTACAGAACGACCAGGTTTATCAACACAAACCGAACAGCAACCCGGAGGCTGCCATGAGCCTCTGACCAACCGAGTAATGCCACCGGGGCGCTAAGCGCTCCAACCCCTGCTAGTGAACATTGACCCCTGGTAAGACCGTCGCAGACTGATGCCTCCGCTCCTACAGGCCCGATGCAGTGGCCTCAATGTAAACGGCACGCTGCGAGCTCACCACGATGTCGGCCAGAAGCAAAAAGCTTCCTCGAACAGGCCTGATACATAGATGCAACCGGGTTCCTATGTTCAAAAGCAGCTAGACAGTGTGGGCGAGTCCATACATAGGAGCGGCCTTGTGCCGCGATGGGCCGCAAAGCGGCCCCGGCAATATTCAGCCTTCCTCAGGCCAGAAGCGCAGTGGCTTGCCTTCGGCCGGCCAGAAACGCATCTGCTCGATAGGCGACACATCCCAGCGCTGCACTGTTTCCAGCGCCTGCAGGAAGCGCTTTTCCTGCTCCATCAACGCCGGCGCGCAGAGCTTGCGGGTCTTGCCGACCTTGCCGAAGCTGAGGTGCTCGCCGTCCAGTGTGTATGGCGCGAACCAGTGGTTGCAGCCGCCATTGCCATAGGCACGGCCATCGCTGGCCAAGGTCAGGGTCAGGTGGCTGTAGTCGATCAGCGGCCGTTCGCCAATCCACTCCAGCACATAGCTGCGCTCCTGCTGCAGCTTGGAAGGTTCTGCGGCGCAGCCGAGCAGGCCGGTGGCAATCAGCACGCCGGTCAGCAGATTTTTCACTCGGCGCTCTCCTGGCAACGCGGGCACAGGTGTTTTTCGCCACGGCTGGCCCAGCCCAGCTCGGCAACGCGCGCGCTGGCGGCAGGCTGGCGGGCTTTCTTGCCCAGCTTGGCGTCCACCGCGAACTCGAAGTCCAGCACGGCGTCGCAGCTGTCGCACGCGACCTGCCAGGTGAGGATTTCCAGCTCGTTGAACACCGGGCCGCTGGCCACGGCAACCCACTGGCCGCGCGGGTTGATCAGGTGGCGCACGCTCTCCACTGTCAGGCGCATGGACAAGTCCTTGCTGCCCTTGAGGGTGACCAGCAGGGTGTCGCCTTTGTGCATCGAGCCGCCGTTGCCGGTGACCTGGTAGCGGCCCGGCACCAGGGCGCGGCACTCGATCAGGGTATGTTGCGGGTTGAAAAGGGTGTAGCGGAAATCGTGCTCGACCATGGGTCCTCCAGAAATGCCGCGTATCCTAGCACTAACCCATCACCAGATTCTGTGGATTGCCTGCCGCCCAGCGGTTGATGTTGTCCAGCGTGGTCGCGGCGATGGCATCCAGTGCCTCGCGGGTAAGGAACGCCTGGTGGGCAGTGATGATCACGTTGGGGAAGGTCAGCAGACGGGCCAGCACGTCGTCCTGCAGCGGCAGGTCGGAGCGGTCCTCGAAGAACAGCTGGGCTTCTTCTTCGTATACGTCCAGGCCGAGGTAGCCGAGCTGACCGCTCTTCAGTGCGTCGATCAGCGCCGGGGTGTCGACCAGCGCGCCGCGGCCGGTGTTGATCAGCATGGCGCCGGGCTGCAGCTGGGCCAGGCTTTGTGCATTGATCAGGTGCCGGGTGTGCTCGGTCAGCGGGCAGTGCAGGCTGATGACGCGGGCTTCGCGCAGCAACTCGGGCAATGGCAGGTAGCGCGCGCCCAAGGCCAGCAACTCGGGGTTGGGGTAGGGGTCATAAGCCAGTAACTGGCAGCCGAAACCAGCCATGATGCGAGCAAAGGCTGTGCCGATCTGGCCGGTACCGACCACGCCGACGGTCTTGCCGTGCAGGTCGAAGCCGGTCAGCCCATGCAGGGTGAAGTCACCCTCGCGGGTGCGGTTGTAGGCCCGGTGCAGGCGCCGGTTCAGGGCCAGGATCAGCGCCACGGCGTGTTCGGCCACGGCGTGCGGCGAGTAGGCCGGCACTCGCACTACGGTCAGGCCCAGGCGCTGGGCGGCGGCCAGGTCGACATGGTTGTAGCCGGCCGAGCGCAGGGCGACCAGGCGCGTGCCGCCTGCGGCCAGGCGCTGCAGCACCTGGGCGTCGAGCTCGTCATTGATGAAGGCGCAGACCACCTCGTAGCCATTGGCCAGGGTAGCGGTGTCGAGGGTCAGGCGGGCGGGCTGGAAGTGCAGGTCCAGTGTGGTGCCGCTGGCGGCACGGGTGAAGCTTTCCTGGTCGTAGTGCTGGCTGCTGAACAACAGGGCGCGCATGGTGGGTTCCTTTTCCAGTGCAGGAGGTACAGCATACCTTGAATATGGCGCGGGCCACTGTGGGAGCGGGCGTGCCCGCGAAGAAGACTTCGCGGTGGATGGCACGGGCTTCGCCCATGTTCGCGGGCACGCCCGCTCCCACAGGGAACTGTGTCAGGCGCTCAATCTGGCCTGCGCCGCCAGGCGGTTGATCGCCGCATCCAGTTCGTCCAGTGCCAGTTGTGCCAGCGGGTTTTCCTGCTTGAGCAAGGTTTCGCTGCGCTGGCACGCGGCCCGCAACTGCGGGACGCCGCAATAACGTGAGGCGCCGTTCAGGCGGTGCACCTGTTCGATCAGGCGGTTGCGGTCGTCGGCCTCGCGGGCGGCGCGTATGGCTTCGCGGTCGGCTTCCAGCGAGCCCAGCAGCATGCTCAGCATATCGGCCGCCAGGTCCGCTTTGCCGGCGGCCAGGCGCAGGCCTTCCTCAGGGTCCAGCACCTTCAGGTCATCACCGTTGGCCAGTTGCTCGGCCAGGCGTTCCTGCTCTGGCGCACCCAGGCTCAGGCCGGTCCATTTCATTACCACCTGGGCCAGCTGCCGTTCGCTGATTGGCTTGGTCAGGTAGTCGTCCATGCCTCCATGCAGCAACGCGCGTTTCTCGTTGGCCATGGCGTGGGCGGTGAGGGCGACGATCGGCAACGGGTCGCCGCTTTGGGTGTTTTCCCACAGGCGGATCTGCTCGGTGCAGGCGCGGCCGTCCATGCCGGGCATCTGCACGTCCATCAGCACCAGGTCGAACGGTTCGTTCTGTACCGCCTGTACTGCCGCATAGCCGTTGTCGACGGCCAGCACCTCGGCGCCCAGGTCTTCGAGCAGGGTCTGCACCAGCAGTAGGTTGGCGGGGTTGTCGTCGACGCAGAGGATCTTCGGCTGGCGCTGGCCGTTGATGCTGTTCACCTCGCCCTGCGGGCGGCGCGGTTGCACCAGTTCCAGCAACAGGCGGCGCAGTTTGCGCGTGCAGGTCGGCTTGGACAGCAACTGGCCATGGCCGTTGGGAAGGTACGGGTGGTACAGCGCCTGCTCGGTGGTCGGGCACAGCACCACGCACTGGCAATGGTAGCGCTCGAGCTGCTGATGGTAATGGCCCAGCTGCTCGGGCGACAGGTTGCCAAGGTTGGCCCCGAGCACGGCGAACTCGAACGGCAGGCCGGCCTGGCTGGCGGCTTGCACGCCCTGCAGCAGTTGGTCGAAGGAGGCGAACAGGCTGACGCTGAGGCCGCAGTCTTCCAGCTGGTGCTCCAACGCCTGGCGCGCCAGTTCGTGGCCATCGACGATGGCTGCGCGGCGGCCCAGCAGCGGTTGCAGCGGCAGCTCCTCGACACCATCGTGGGCCTTGGGCAGGTTGAGGCTGATCCAGAACTGCGAACCCTCGCCCGGTGTGCTGTCGACGCCGATTTCGCCGCCCATCTGCTCGATCAGGCGCTTGGAAATCACCAGCCCCAGGCCGGTGCCGCCAGGCTGGCGGGCCAGCGAGTTGTCGGCCTGGCTGAAGGCCTGGAACAGCGTACGCACATCCTGCGGCGACAAGCCGATGCCGGTGTCCTGCACGCTGATGCGCAGCTGCGCACTGTCCTCGTGCTCATCTTCGAGCATGGCGCGTACGACGATGGTGCCCTCGCGGGTGAACTTGATTGCGTTGCTGACCAGGTTGGTAAGGATCTGCTTGAGCCGCAACGGGTCGCCGATCAGCGACGACGGGGTATCGCGGTAGATCAGGCTGAGCAGTTCCAGCTGCTTGGCGTGGGCGGCCGGGGCGAGGATGGTCAGGGTGTCCTGGATCAGGTCGCGCAGGTTGAAGGGGATGCTGTCGAGCACCAGCTTGCCGGCCTCGATCTTGGAGAAGTCGAGGATCTCGTTGATGATCCCGAGCAGGTTGTCGGCAGACTTCTCGATGGTGCTCAGGTAGTCGAGCTGGCGCGGTGTCAGCTCGCTTTTTTGCAGCAGGTGGGTGAAACCGAGGATGCCGTTGAGCGGGGTGCGGATTTCGTGGCTCATGTTGGCCAGGAATTCCGACTTGATGCGGCTGGCCTCCAAGGCTTCCTTGCGCGCCATGTCCAGCTCGATGTTCTGGATCTCGATGGTTTCCAGGTTCTGGCGTACGTCCTCGGTGGCCTGGTCGATGCTGTGCTGCAGCTCTTCGTGGGCGTTGTGCAAGGTTTCGGCCATACGGTTGATGCCGCGCGCCAGCTCGTCAAGCTCGTGGCTGCCCATGGCCGGCAGGCGCTCCTCGAGGTGGCCGTCCTTGAGCTGGTTGACCGCATGCTTGATGCGCTTGATCGGGTCGTTGATGGTGCGGCTCATGCGCAGTGCCAGCAGGCCGCTGAGCACCAGGCAGGCGAGAATCAGCAACAGGCTGGTGAACAGGTTGCGGTAGCCGCGCAGCAGGGTGCCGTCGTGGGACAGCTCGATCTCGACCCAGCCCAGCAGGCGTTCGGCTTCGGTCGGCACGGCATCGGTGGCCAGGTCGCGGTGGTGGCCGAACACTGGCATCAGATAGCGGGTGGCGTCATTGCCGCTGCGTTGCAGCAGCTGGGTGCCGGTGCCGCCGCTGGGCGGCTGGTTTAGCATGCTCGGGCCGGCATGTGCCAGGCGCGTGCGGTCCGGGGCCAGGAAGGCGACTGCGCGCACATCGGCCTGCTCCAGTGTTTGTGCGGCAATGCGCTCAAGTTGTGCCGGTGCCAGCTTAGCCATGGCAGGCGCGGCCAACGGCGCCAGTTGCTCGGCGATCATCTTGCCGCGTTGCAGCAGCTGGGTGCGCAGGTCGTTCTGTTGCAGCCAGGTGAAGTAGCTACCCAGCACCAATGCCATCAGGCCGGCCGGCAGCAGGGCCAGCAGCAGGACCCGGCTGCGAATTCCCAAGCGATCGAGCACACTCGCCTCCTGTCATGTGCCTGGACACCGTCAAGCGATGACGGCCAAGCCGGGAAGTTACTCCGCCTGCCGTGCTATTGCACCTCTTTAGTACGTGTTTTGTGCCCTTGCAGCGGCATTGGTCGCAGGGCGGTTGCCTGGCAGGCGCTGGATACTCAATAATCACGCAATTGAGAATGCATGGCAGTTGCCAATGAATCCTGTAGCTATTCACAACTCCAATATCCTCGCCATCGAGGATGATCCGGTCCTCGGTGCCTATCTGCACGAAGAGCTGCAGCGCGGCGGCTTCCAGGTGACCTGGTGCCGCAATGGCCTGGAGGGCCTTGAAACGGCGGGACGCCATGCTTTCGACGTGGTCCTCATGGACATCCTGCTGCCCGGGCTAAACGGCCTGGATGCCCTGGCGCAGTTGCGCAAGCGCAGCGCCACGCCGGTGATCCTGATGTCGGCGCTAGGGGCCGAAGCCGACCGCATCAGCGGCTTCCAGCGTGGTGCCGACGACTACCTGCCCAAGCCGTTCAGCATGGCAGAGCTGCGGGTGCGCATCGAGGCTATCCTGCGCCGTGTGGCCCTCGAGCGGCGCCATCAAGCCCCGCAGGTGCAGGAAGGCGGTGGCGAGTTGCAATATGACGAGGCGCTGTGCGACGTGCGCCTGGATGGCCGCCTGGCCGGCCTGACACCCAGCGAATACCGCCTGCTCGACATTCTCAACCGCAACCTCGACGAAGTCCTGAGCAAGCCGTTCCTTTACCAGCAAGTGCTACAGCGAGGCTATTCGCGGCATGACCGCAGCCTGGACATGCACGTCAGCCAGATACGCCGCAAGCTCAAGGGCATCGGCTATCACGAACGGCAGATCCGTACCGTGTGGGGCAAGGGCTACGTGCTCAGCGCCAGCGAGGCGGAGTAACCCATGCTCGACCGCCATTCGCTGTTCTGGAAGCTGGCGATCCTGCTGGTGGGCTTCTGCCTGCTGATGATCGGCCTCAGTTACACCTGGGGCCGGCACATGGAGACCCAGAACGCCTTCCTTTCGGAGCCGGCGCGGCAGGCTTTGCGTGGCTATGCCGCCGAGGCCGAGCAGGCATGGCGCAGTGGTGGGCGGGCAGGGCTGGACCGCTGGGTGGCGACGATGCACCAGCGCGAACGCGGCTGGGTCGGCGTGCTCGACCTGAACCTGCGGCCGCTCGACAGCGCCAGCCTCGACCCGCAGATCATGCAGCGGTTGACCCGCCTGCGCGGTGTCGACTGGCCGATGAGCCGGCGCAGCGTCGACCAGCCGTGGTTGCGCATACCGTTCCCGGGGGCACCGGAGCAGGGCATGTTGGTGATCGAACTGCCGCAGCGCTTCAACCCCGGCCAGTACCGGATGCTGTGGCGTATCATCACCAACGGCATCATCCCGGGTCTGTTCACCCTGCTGTTGTGCGTTGGCCTTTATCGCATGCTGATCGTGCCGTTGAACCAATTGCGCGAGCAGGCCAATGCCTGGCGCGCCGACCAGTTGTCGGCTCGCCTCGACTCACGCACCATCGCCCGGCATGACGAGCTGGGTGAACTGGCCCGTGCCTTCGACCAGATGGCCGAGCGGCTGCAGGGCACGGTAGCCATGCAGCAGCAGTTGCTGCGTGATCTGTCTCACGAAATGCGTACGCCACTCAGCCGGCTGCGGGTGGCCTGCGATGGTGAAACCGACCTGCAGCGCCTGCGTGAACGCCTGACACGGGAGGTGGACTGCATGCAGCAGCTGGTCGAGGATACCCTGCAACTGGCCTGGCAGGACGCCGAACGTGCGCCGATGAACCTTGAGCCGATCGAGGTGCAGGCGCTGTGGGAGCTGCTGGCCGAGAATGCCAGTTACGAAAGCGGCTGGGCACCGGCGCGGCTGCGCTGCGAAGTGCCGGCGGACTGCTGGGTGCAGGGCAACCTGAACTACCTGGCCCAGGCGCTGGAGAACATGTTGCGCAATGCCATTCGTCACTCGCCGGCCGAGGGTGTGGTGCGCCTCGGTGGGCAGCGTGAAGGCGGGTATTGGCGGTTGTGGCTGGAAGACGAAGGCGGTGGCGTGGCTGAAGAAGACCTGGAGCGGATCTTTGCACCGTTCTCACGGCTGGACGGTTCGCGGCCCGGGGATGGTGGTTTCGGCCTGGGGCTGAGCATCGCCCGCAGTGCCATCCAGCGTCAGGGTGGCACCTTGTGGGCGCAGAATGGCAAGCATGGGCTGCGGCTGTGGATGAGATTGCCGTTACATGTGCCGGCCCCTTCGCGGGCACGCCCGGTCCCACAGGTACAGCATTTATCTTGAGTGCAGCGCAATCCCTGTGGGAGCGGGCGTGCCCGCGAAGAGGCCGGTACAGGCTATCGATATAGCTTGTAGCTATATTCATCACAGATTGCGTGATATGGCCGGGAAGGGTTTGCCGGTATGATAGGCACCCCTGCCGTCCGGATTGTGAAATACGCCATGACCTTGCAGTACCCAACCATCGCCGATTGCGTCGGCAATACGCCCCTGGTTCGCCTGCAGCGTATCGCTGGCGAAACCAGCAACACCCTCCTGCTCAAGCTCGAAGGTAACAATCCCGCCGGCTCGGTGAAGGACCGCCCGGCACTGTCGATGATCACCCGCGCCGAACTGCGCGGCCAGATCAAGCCCGGCGATACCCTGATCGAAGCCACCTCCGGCAACACCGGCATCGCCTTGGCGATGGCTGCGGCGATCAAGGGCTACAAGATGATCCTGATCATGCCCGACAACTCCACCGCCGAACGCAAGGCCGCCATGACCGCCTACGGCGCCGAGCTGATCCTGGTGACCAAGGAAGAGGGCATGGAGGGCGCCCGTGACCTGGCCGAGAAGCTGCAGGCCGAAGGCCGCGGCCTGGTGCTGGACCAGTTCGCCAACGGCGACAACCCCATCGCCCACTACAACAGCACCGGCCCCGAGATCTGGCAGCAGACCCAGGGCACCATCACCCATTTCGTCAGCTCCATGGGTACCACCGGTACCATCATGGGCTGCTCGCAGTACCTCAAGGAACAAAACCCGGCGGTGCAGATCATTGGCCTGCAACCAATGGAGGGCTCGGCAATTCCGGGCATCCGCCGCTGGCCCGAGGAATACCTGCCGAAAATCTTCGACGCCAGCCGTGTCGACCGCGTGGTCGACATGTCGCAGCAGGAAGCCGAGGAAACCACCCGCCGCCTTGCCCGTGAAGAGGGCATTTTCTGCGGCGTGTCTTCCGGTGGTGCAGTCGCGGCCATGCTGCGCCTGTCCCGCGAGGTGGAAAATGCCACGATGGTCGCGATCATCTGCGACCGCGGCGACCGTTACCTGTCCACCGGCCTGTTCGACCCGAGCTAAATGTCCAAGAA
The DNA here is from genome assembly GCF_057444345.1 of Pseudomonas sp. PVC-5-1. Classification (NCBI taxonomy): domain Bacteria; kingdom Pseudomonadati; phylum Pseudomonadota; class Gammaproteobacteria; order Pseudomonadales; family Pseudomonadaceae; genus Pseudomonas; species Pseudomonas sp. PVC-5-1. The sequence goes on from NZ_CM172024.1 coordinate 1,296,708, forward strand.
GAAAAGCAACAGCGGCCTGCGCTTCCAGCCGGCTGGCGGCAACCGCAGCCCCCAGGTCCCGGTGGGCAAGAAGCAGCGCCTGGAAATCGAGCGCCTGGCCGGTGATGGCCGGGGCATTGCCTTCCACGAAGGGCGCACCTGGTTCGTCAGCGGCGCCCTGGCCGGTGAGGCCGTCGAGGCGCGGGTGCTCAATGCCCGTGGCAAAGTGGTCGAGGCCCGCCTGGAGCGCCTGCTGCAGGCCAGCCCCGAACGCCGTCAGGCACCGTGCCGGTATTACGAACGTTGCGGAGGCTGCAACCTGCAGCACCTGCCGCACGAAGCGCAGCTGGCGCTCAAGCAGCGCACCCTGGCAGAGCAGCTTCAGCGGGTGGCCGGCGTGCAGCCCGAGGAATGGGCCGCACCGCTGAGTGGGCCGGAGTTCGGCTACCGGCGCCGCGCCCGCGTGGCCGTGCGCTGGGACGCCAAGGCGCGTCAGCTGGAGGTCGGCTTCCGTGCCGAAGCCAGCCAGGACATCATTGCCATCGACGATTGCGCGGTGCTGGTACAGCCCTTGCAGTCGATTCTGCGCCATTTACCGACCGTGCTGCGCTCGCTGAGCAAGCCGCAGGCGCTGGGCCATGTGGAACTGTTCAGCGGTACTGCCGAGGCGCTGCTGGTGCGCCATGTCGCGCCGTTGCCCGCCGAAGACCTGGCCAGGCTGCAGGCGTTCTGCGAACAGGCCAATGCCCAGTTGTGGCTGCAGGGCGAAGGGGAGCCGGCGCCAGTGGACCCGGCCGCGCAGCTGGGCTTTGCCTTGGCGCCCTGGCAGTTGGAACTGGCCTGGCGCCCAGGTGACTTCGTACAGGTGAATGCCCAGGTCAACACGGCAATGATAGAGCAGGCGCTGGCCTGGCTCGCACCGCAGGCCGACGAGCGCGTGCTGGACCTGTTCTGCGGCCTGGGCAACTTCGCCCTGCCACTGGCCCGGCAGGCGCGCGAGGTAGTGGCAGTGGAAGGAGTGCAGGCCATGGTCGATCGGGCCGCGGCCAATGCCCGGAACAACAATGTGCATAACGCACGGTTTTTTCAGGCCGATTTATCGCAGCCTTTGGCGGGTGCCGGATGGGCCGCCGAGGGCTTTTCTGCGGTACTCTTGGATCCACCGCGCGACGGTGCTTTCGAGGTGGTGCAAGGCATCGCCCGCCTCAAGGCCAGAAGGCTGGTCTATGTATCGTGCAACCCGGCCACGCTGGCGCGAGACGCGCAGGTGCTGGTCGGCCAGGGGTACCGGTTAAAAAGGGCCGGGATTCTCGACATGTTTCCTCAGACGGCGCATGTCGAGGCCATGGCGTTATTCGAAGCGGGCTAGCTGACTGGCCCCTTGGTGCGGCTTTCATGGAATGGTGGCCGCACGGTGATCGCCAGCGCACCCGTGTGGTGTGCTGTATGGAAAGGTAAAACAAAGATGGTACAGGTGAGAGTGCACCAGCCGGTCAACACCGACGGCAGTATCAATCTCGAAGCATGGTTGGACCATGTGGTAAGCGTCGATTCGGCACTGGATCGCGCAGCGCTGAAAGAGGCCTGCGAGTTTGCCCATGAAGTCGAGAAAAAGGGCAACCCGGCCAAGCATTCCTGGGCGGACGGTACGTCCAGCTTCCAGGCGGGCCTTGAGATCGCGGAAATCCTAGCCGACCTCAAGCTCGACCAGGATTCCCTGGTGGCGGCGGTCATCTACCGCTCGGTGCGCGAGGGCAAGGTGACGCTGGCCGAGGTCAGCCAGCGCTTTGGCCCGGTAGTGTCCAAGCTGATCGACGGTGTGCTGCGCATGGCCGCCATCAGCGCCAGCCTCAGCCCGCGCCAATCGCTGGTGCTGGGCTCGCAGGCGCAGGTCGAGAACCTGCGCAAGATGCTCGTGGCCATGGTCGACGACGTGCGCGTGGCGCTGATCAAGCTGGCCGAGCGCACCTGCGCGATCCGTGCGGTCAAGGCCGCCGACGACGAGAAACGCCTGCGTGTCGCGCGCGAGGTGTTCGATATCTATGCGCCGCTGGCGCACCGCCTGGGTATCGGCCACATCAAGTGGGAGCTGGAAGACCTTTCCTTCCGCTACCTCGAACCCGACCAGTACAAACAGATCGCCAAGCTGCTGCACGAGCGCCGGCTGGACCGCGAGCGGTTCATCAGCGAGGTTATGAACCAGCTGCAGAACGAGCTGCTGGCCACTGGCGTCAAGGCCGACATCAGCGGCCGGGCGAAACATATCTATTCGATCTGGCGCAAGATGCAGCGCAAAGGCCTGGAATTCAGCCAGATCTACGACGTGCGCGCGGTACGCGTACTGGTGCCGGAAATTCGCGACTGCTACACCGCGTTGGGCATCGTGCATACCCTGTGGCGGCATATCCCCAAGGAGTTTGACGATTACATCGCCAACCCCAAGGAGAACGGCTATCGCTCGCTGCACACCGCGGTGATCGGCCCCGAGGGCAAGGTGCTGGAAGTGCAGATCCGTACCCACGGCATGCACGAGGAAGCCGAGCTTGGGGTATGTGCCCACTGGCGCTACAAGGGCACCGACGTCAAGTCCAGTTCCAACCATTACGAAGAGAAGATCTCCTGGCTGCGCCAGGTGCTGGAGTGGCACGAAGAGCTGGGCGACATCGGTGGCCTGGCCGAGCAGTTGCGGGTCGACATCGAGCCGGACCGGGTCTATGTGTTCACCCCGGACGGCCACGCCATCGACTTGCCAAAGGGTGCCACGCCGCTGGACTTCGCCTACCGCGTGCACACCGAAATCGGCCACAACTGCCGCGGCGCCAAGATCAACGGGCGCATCGTGCCGCTCAACTACAGCCTGCAGACCGGCGAGCAGGTCGAGATCATTACCAGCAAGCACGGCAATCCCAGCCGTGACTGGTTGAACTCCAACCTGGGCTACGTCACTACCTCGCGGGCACGGGCCAAGATCGTGCACTGGTTCAAGCTGCAGGCACGCGATCAGAACGTCGCTGCCGGCAAGACCTTGCTCGAACGCGAGCTCAGCCGCCTGGGCCTGCCGCAGGTGGATTTCGAGCGCCTGGCCGAGAAGACCAACGTCAAGACCGCCGAGGACATGTTCGCCTCGCTCGGTGCCGGCGACCTGCGCCTGGCGCACCTGGTCAACGCCGCCCAGCAGCTGCTTGAGCCCGAGCGCATCGAGCAGATCGAACTGGTACCGCGCAAGCCCACCGGGCCGCGTACCGGCAAGCGTGGCGACATCCAGATCCAGGGTGTCGGCAACCTGCTGACGCAGATGGCCGGCTGCTGCCAGCCGCTGCCGGGCGACGCCATCGTCGGCTACATCACTCAGGGCCGCGGTGTGAGCATCCACCGCCAGGACTGCGCTTCGGTGCTGCAGTTGGCGGGCAAGGAACCGGAGCGCATGATCCAGGTAAGCTGGGGGCCGATCCCGGTGCAGACCTACCCGGTCGACATCGTCATCCGTGCCTACGACCGCCCGGGCTTGCTGCGCGATGTGTCGCAAGTGCTGCTGAACGAAAAGATCAACGTGCTGGCGGTGAACACCCGCTCGAACAAGGAAGACAACACCGCGCTGATGTCGCTGACCATCGAGATTCCAGGCCTGGATGCGCTGGGGCGCCTGCTGGGGCGGATCTCGCAGTTGCCCAACATCATCGAGACGCGGCGTAATCGTACACCTTGAGACCGCGGTGCCTGCTTCGCGGGCTTGCCCGCTCCCACAGGCAAGATGCAGATTTCGAAACCTGCATGCATCCTGTGGGAGCGGGCAAGCCCGCGAAGAAGCCACCACCGAAGGACCTGCCTGAATGACCTACACCCTCGAAGACCTGCTGCACCTCATGGCCCGCCTGCGCGACCCGCAGTACGGCTGCCCGTGGGACCTGAAGCAGAACTACGCGAGCATCGTCCCGCACACCATCGAAGAGGCCTACGAGGTTGCCGATACCATCGAGCGTGGCGACTTCGAGCACCTGCAAGGTGAGCTGGGCGACCTGCTGTTCCAGGTGGTCTACTACAGCCAGCTGGCCCGCGAGGAGGGGCGTTTCGAGTTCGACGGCGTGGTCGACAGCATCACCCGCAAGCTCATTCGCCGTCACCCGCATGTATTCCCCACCGGCGAGCTGTATGCGCCGGTGGACACCCCCAGCCTGAACGAGGCCCAGGTCAAGTCACGCTGGGAAGAAATCAAGGCTGAAGAGCGCGCGGAAAAGAGCCAGCCCGAACAGCTGTCGTTGCTCGACGACGTACCAGCGGCATTGCCGGCGTTGTCGCGGGCAGCCAAACTGCAAAAGCGCGCGGCCACGGTCGGTTTCGACTGGCCTGCGGCATTGCCGGTGCTGGACAAGGTGCGCGAAGAGCTGGACGAAGTGCTGCAGGCCATGGCCGACGGCGATGCCGATGCGCTCGAGGATGAAATCGGCGACCTGCTGTTTGCCGCCGTCAACCTGGCCCGCCACCTCAAACATGACCCGGAACACGCCCTGCGCCGTGCCAATCGCAAGTTCGAGCGGCGTTTCCGCTTCATCGAACAGGCATTGCGCGACAGTGGCCGCCCCATCGAAGATTGTAACCTTGATGAACTGGATGCCCTTTGGGGTGAAGCCAAACGTCAGGAAAAGAACCTGCCCAGCTGCGGCTGAGCTGTTGCATAAGTGAGTGAACATTCATGAGCCTTTCCCTTCGCGACCAACTGCTCAAAGCCGGTCTGGTCAACCAGAAACAGGTTTCCCAGGCCAACAAGGCCGAGAAGAAACAGAAACGCCTGGAGCACAAAGGCCAGGTCGAGGTGGACGACAGCCAGCAGCGCATGGCCAAGGAAGCCATGGCCGAGAAGGCCAAGCGTGACCAGGAACTGAACCGCCAGCAGCAGGAAAAAGCCGAGCAGAAGGCCCGCGCCGCGCAGATCAAGCAGTTGATCGAAGCGACTCGCCTGCCGAAGCTGAGCACCGAGGACTACTACAACTTCGTCGACGACAAGAAGGTCAAGCGCATTGCCGTCAATGCCCTGATGCGGACCAAGCTGAGTAATGGTGCGTTGGCCGTGGTGTCGTTTGCCGGCGGCTATGAGGTGATCCCTCGGGAGGCGGCATTGAAGATCCAGGAGCGCGACCCTGGCCGTGTCCTGCTGCTGAACACCCATGTCGAGGAAGCGGACGAGGACGACCCGTACGCAGCCTACAAGATCCCTGATGATCTGATGTGGTAACCACGAAAAACCCCGCCTTGGCGGGGTTTTTCATTTGAAGATGGGTCATTGCGTGGCGCGCTGGTTTTCCAGGTTTTCCAGCTCTGTACGGTACTGATGCGCTTCATGTTCGTTGTGGAACATCCCCACCAGTTGGCCCTGTTGGTGCACATCCCAGATCCGCACACCAGCGGCCAGGCCTTCGTGGGACATTTTCGATTCGTCGCGTTCGGTTACTTGGACTGTCATCGTTAAACTCCACTGCTTCAGTTGGCTGCGACACTATGTCGCACAACCTCTTTATAGAGTTTGTTAGCAGGCTAAGTAAATAAAACAGGCATGAAACAAGTTTCATGATCAGCCTTTGGGCCGGCAGGTGCACTTTTGTAGGAGCGGCCTTGTGTCGCGATGGGGCGCGCAGCGGCCCCGGCAATCTTGCGTTGAGGCAAAGATCCTGGGGCCGCTGCGCGCCCCATCGCGACACAAGGCCGCTCCTACAGGCGTCGGTGCAAGGCCGGCAGAAAAAAGCCCCGCACAAGGCGGGGCTTCGGGTACTGCTGGCAGCGCTGGCTCAGTTGCCCTTCACCGGCTTGCCATCGACCGTGCCATCCTGCAGGACGATCACGTATTCCTTGCCATCGGTCTCGACCTGGCGCAGTTGCACCAGCAGGTAGTCCCAGTTCTTGGCGAACCACAGCTCGGTGATGCGCTTGCTCTGGCTTGGGTCGCGCACGCGCTCGACCTTCACCGCATCGACCTGGCCAGTCTTGGTAGTGACCTTTTCGGTGCCCAGCACGCGGAAGTCGTAGGTGTCGATCTCGTCACCATCGACCACCTGGTAGGTCATGCTCTTCTTGCCGGCGGCCAAGTCATGTTGCAGGGCCAACTGGTAGGACGACTTGTCCAGCACACCACGGTTCAGCGGCAGGTTGATGGCATCGCCACGGTCGCTGCCGGTGACCTTTTTGCTGTTCCAGTCGAAAGTCAGGTCGACCTTCTTGGCCTTGCCCAGGCCACCACGCTCGAAGTGGTACTTCTGTGGCAGCAGGGTGTCGTTGTCCATGCGCAGGGTGCTTTGCTCGGTCAGGCTGGCGATCATCATGGAGGCCTTGAAATTAAGGTCCCAGGTACCGTTGGCATTCTTGACCAGGCTGCGCTCGGCGGTGCCGCTCATGGGCAGTTGCTTCCAGTCTGCGGTATAGCTGGCCGAGAAAGGCTTCAGATCAGCTGCCTGGAGGGGCAGGGCGAGCACGGCGAGAGCCAAGAGCAGGGCGCGACGCATAAATTCTCCTAGGATCGAATCAAGTGACCGCTGGCCGCCAGTGGCTGGCCATCCAGTAATGCACCCTGTTCGCCAAGACGCAAGCGCCCTTCGGCGAACCAGCGCACTGCCAGCGGGTAAATCAGGTGTTCCTGGCGGTGTACCCGCTGGGCCAGGCTTTCGACGGTGTCGTCAGGCACCACCGGCACCACAGCCTGTACGACCAGAGGGCCGCCATCGAGTTCCTCAGTCACGAAGTGTACGCTGCAGCCGTGCTCGCCGTCGCCTGCCTCCAGCGCCCGACGGTGGGTATGCAAGCCCTTGTACTTGGGCAGCAGCGACGGGTGGATGTTGAGCAGGCGGCCCTGGTAGTGGCGCACGAAGTCGCCACTGAGGATGCGCATGAAACCGGCCAGCACCACCAGGTCGGGGGCGAAACCGTCGATGCGCGCCATCAGCGCGGCATCGAAGGCTTCACGGCCGTCGAACTGGGTGTGCTCGAGCACGACGCTGTCGATGCCGGCCGCCGCGGCGCGTTGCAGGCCGTATGCGTCGGCGCGGTTGGAAACCACTGCACAGATGCGCACCGGGCTGTCCTGGCCTTGGCAGCTGTCGATCAGGGCTTGCAGGTTGCTGCCGGAGCCCGACAGCAATACCACTACATTGCAGGTCTTGCTTGGCATCAGTGTGCCTTGAGGTTTTGCAGCTCGACCTGGGCAGCGCCTTCGGCGGCTTCGGCGATGTGGCCGATCACCCATGGCTGCTCGCCAGCGGCGCGCAGTTCGTTCAGGGCTGCTTCTACCTGGTCCTGGGCCACGCAGATGACCATGCCGACGCCGCAGTTCAGCACGCGGTGCATTTCATGCTCGTCGACGTTGCCTTTTTCCTGCAGGAAGTCGAACACCGCCGGGCGCTGCCAGCTGGCCACGTCGATGACCGCCTGGGCGTTGGCCGGCAGTACGCGCGGGATGTTGTCCAGCAGGCCGCCACCGGTGATGTGGGCCATGGCCTTGACCGCGCCGGTGTTCTTGATCAGTTGCAGCAGCGGCTTGACGTAGATGCGGGTCGGAGCCATCAGCAGGTCGGTCAGCGGCTTGCCGTCCAGCTGGGTGTTCTCGATGTCGGTGGCGGACACTTCGAGGATCTTGCGGATCAGCGAGTAGCCGTTGGAGTGCGGTCCCGAGGACGGCAGGGCGATCAGTGCGTCGCCGGTGGCAACCTTGGAGCCGTCGATGATCTCGGCCTTTTCCACCACGCCGACGCAGAAGCCGGCCAGGTCGTAGTCTTCGCCTTCGTACATGCCAGGCATTTCGGCGGTTTCACCACCGACCAGCGAGCAGCCGGCCAGTTCGCAGCCGGCACCGATGCCGGTGACCACGGTGGCGGCCACGTCGACGTTCAGTTTGCCGGTGGCATAGTAGTCGAGGAAGAACAGTGGCTCGGCGCCGCACACTACCAGGTCGTTGACGCACATGGCGACCAGGTCCTGGCCGATGCTGTCGTGCTTGTTCAGGTTCAGTGCCAGACGCAGCTTGGTGCCGACGCCGTCGGTACCGGAGACCAGCACCGGCTGCTTGTAGCCGGCCGGGATCTCGCAGAGGGCGCCGAAGCCGCCCAGGCCACCCATGACTTCAGGGCGTGCGGTGCGTTTTGCCACGCCCTTGATGCGTTCGACCAGTGCTTCGCCGGCGTCGATGTCTACACCGGCGTCCTTGTAGCTCAGGGAGGGTTGCTTGCTCATTGATCCAGGCCTTTAGGAGGGAGGGATTCTTAAAAACGACCATGACGGCCAAGGCCGGCTGGTAAGCGGCGGCTGCCTGAAACGTCAGTGGTCTGTGAAGGCGCGCGATTTTATCAGGGTTGCCGGGCAGCGGCCATCCTCAGGCCGACGGGCAGGGCATGAAAATAGGTAAAAAGTTGGGGGTGTACGCCACAAGGGCCGCGCCATGCACGCGCAGGCGCTGAACCTGTTGCGGCGAGCACCTGTCAGACCCATCACATTTCCCAGGCAATCTCCGCAACCAATCTTTCATCCTCGCGACTGGTTACCTTTCGCCCCCGTGTATAAGGTATAGGCATTGCGGTAAATGGACAGGAATCCTCCATGCGTCTCTTCAATATTCTGGCAGCCGGTTGTCTGGCCCTGATCTCGGCCAGTGCCCAGGCTGAAAATGTCACCGGCCTTTACCAGGTGCGCGAGCCGGTCACAGGGCAGGGCGCCGAAGCCCGTGCCGCGGCTACCATCCAGGCTCTCGATACCCTGGTAACGCGCCTGACCGGCGACCCCAAGGCGGCGCAAAGCCCGGCATTGGCCGCTTTGCGCAAGGACCCGCAGCAAATCATCAACCAGGTCGCCAGCGAAGCCGGGCCACCCGAGTCGGTGTTGGTCGAGTTCGACCCTGGCAGTACCGAACGGGCCTTGCGCAAGGCCGGCCTGGCCTTGTGGGGCAGCAACCGCCCCTCGATTCTCGGCTGGTGGCTGAACGACAGTGTCGAAGGCAGCAACCTGGTAGGTGACGGCCAGGCCAGCGCCCAACCCCTGCGTCGTGCCGCCCAGCACCGTGGCCTGCCGTTGCGCCTGCCGCTGGCCGACCTGCAGGAGCAACTGGTGGCCAATGCCGAGCAGATCGAAGGCGGTGACCCTGCGGCGCTGCGCGAAGCCTCAGGGCGCTACGGCGCCGATGCCTTGCTGGCGGTGCATGCCCGGGAAGCCGATGGCAAATGGCAGGGCAAATGGCAGCTTTGGCTGGGCGACCAGCGTGAACAAGGCACTGCCGAAGGTGCCGACCCGGCAGCGCTGGCCGACGCCGTGATGCTGGCGCTCAGCAGCCGCCTGGCGCCGCGCTACGTCACCCGCCCGGGGGCCAGCAGCCAGTTGCAGGTGCAAGTGCAGGGGATGAACCTGCAGCGCTACGCCGAACTGGCCCGCGTGCTCGAACCCTACGGCCCGCGGCTGCAAATGGCCGAAGGCAGCACCCTGACCTACGGCGTGACTGCCAACCGCGAACAGTTGCGTGCCCAGCTTGGCCTGGCCAAGCTGCAGGAAGTACCGGTAGAGCAGGCGCCCGCTGTGCAGCCCCCTCCAGCTCCGGCAGACGCTGCCGGGGCCGGGCAACCAGTGCCGGCCCAGCCAGCACCCAAGCCGTTCGACGGTTTGCGTTTTCGCTGGTAAGGGGAGCACACCGTGACCGACGTACGTCGTTGGATCTGGCTGGGCGTTGCCCTGCTGGTCGCCGTGCTGCTTTACAGCCTGCACAACATTCTTACCCCGTTCCTGGTCGGCGTGCTGCTGGCCTATCTGGCCGACCCGCTGGTCGACCGCCTGGAGCGCCTGGGGCTGTCGCGCACCTGGGGCGTAGTGGTGGTGTTCGGCCTGTTCACCTTGCTGTTGCTGGCCTTGCTGCTGGTTTTGGTGCCGCTGCTGGCCAAGCAGCTGGTGCGCCTGTACGAACTGGCGCCGCAGATGCTCGACTGGCTCGAGCACGTGGCGCTGCCCTGGGTGCAGAGCCGCCTGGGCCTGGCTGACGGCTTCTGGAAGTTCGACAAGATCAAGGCCGCCATCGGCACGCACATGGGCCAGACCACCGATATCGTCGGTGTGCTGCTGTCCCATGCCACTGCCTCGAGCCTGGCGCTGATGGCCTGGCTGGCCAACATGGTGCTGATCCCGGTGGTGGGTTTCTATCTGCTGCGCGACTGGGACCTGATGATGGCCAAGCTGCGTGGCCTGCTGCCGCGCCAGCGTGAGCCGCAAGTGATGGGCCTTGCAGGCGAATGCCATGAGGTGCTGGGGGCGTTCGTGCGCGGGCAATTGATGGTGATGGTGGCCCTGGGCATCATCTATTCGGCCGGGCTGATGCTGGTGGGGCTGGAACTGGGGTTATTGATCGGCATGCTCGCCGGGTTGGCTGCCATCGTGCCGTACATGGGTTTCATCATCGGCATCGGCGCGGCCCTGGTGGCTGGCCTGTTCCAGTTTGGCGGCGACCTGTACCCGATGCTGGCTATCGTCGCAGTGTTCATGGTCGGCCAGGCGCTGGAAGGCATGGTGCTGACCCCGCTGCTGGTCGGTGACCGCATTGGCCTGCACCCGGTTGCGGTGATTTTCGCGATCCTGGCCGGCGGTGAGCTGTTCGGCTTTACCGGGGTGTTGCTGGCGCTGCCGGTGGCGGCGGTAATCATGGTGCTGCTGCGGCATGTGCATGACTTGTACAAGGAATCGGACATGTATGCCGGGGATATCGACCCGGAGTTGTGATCCCAGGGCCGCCTTAATGCCGGCCAGTTAAGAAAATTGGGGCCGCGTTGCGGCCCTTCGCGGGCTTGCCCGCTCCCACAGATGTGTCGCTGAGCCCATGATTTACGCGCCCCCTGTGGGAGCGGACAAGCCCGTGAAGGGTTGCAAAGCAGCCCCAAAATAGCCAAAAAAAGCGCAACTCATTGATTTTACTTGTGCTATCCGCTGCCGTGATTGTGCGCCCCGCGCTGCGGGTATAGACTTTGCACATTGTTCACCAAAGGCCCCCTGCGGTCCTGTCGACCGCCCGCGAGCATGAAACCACCGATCCAGTTGCCCCTGGGTGTGCGCCTGCGCGATGACGCCACCTTCATCAACTACTATCCGGGCGCCAATGCTGCGGCATTGGGCTACGTCGAGCGGCTATGCGAAGCCGACGCCGGCTGGACCGAGAGCCTTATCTACCTGTGGGGCAAGCAAGGTGTTGGCCGTACCCACCTGCTACAGGCCGCTACCCACCGCTTCCAGCAACGCGGCGAGCCAGCCGTCTACCTGCCGCTGGCGCAATTGCTCGATCGTGGCGTAGGGCTGCTCGACTACCTGGCCCAGTATGAACTGGTGTGCATCGACGACCTGCACGTGATCGCAGGCAAGGCTGACTGGGAAGAGGCCATGTTCCACCTGTTCAACCGCCTGCGTGACAGCGGCCGGCGCCTGCTGCTGGCCGCCTCGGCATCGCCGCGCGAACTGCCGATCAAGCTGCCGGACCTGAAGTCGCGGCTGACCCTGGCCCTGGTGTTCCAGATGCGTGGCCTGTCCGATGAAGACAAGCTGCGTGCCCTGCAACTGCGTGCTTCGCGCCGTGGCCTGCACCTTACCGACGAAGTCGGCCACTTCATCCTCACCCGCGGCGCACGCAGCATGAGCGCGTTGTTCGACCTGCTGGAACGCCTCGATCAGGCCTCGTTGCAGGCACAGCGCAAGCTCACCATCCCTTTCCTCAAAGAAACCCTGGGCTGGTAACCCCGAAAACGCTGGGCCAGAGCGGCAAAACGAAAAAGTCACATCTTTTTCGATAAAATTTGCAAATGGCCATGATAGAGGGCATAGTTTCACCCTTCTAAAGGATTACAGACACGGTCGTGCCCATGCTGAAGCGCTTCGCACCCCTCGTGCCACTCGCACTCGTGACCCTGCTTTTTGGCTGCGCGGCCCAAGGCCCAGCTTCTCATTCAGAGCTGCAGTCCCAGGATCACTCCCCGATCGCCGCACAATCGGCCTTCAAGGCCAAAGCCTCCTCCTCGTCGGTATTCGGCGAGCCGGAAGAGCTGGCTACCGAAGATGACCTGGAGACCTTCTCCAGCAGCAAGCCTTACCAGTTGCCAGCTCTGGCTGACAGCATTCTCGAGCGCGGCATGTCGCTGATCGGCACTCGCTATCGCTTCGGCGGTACCTCGGAGAAGTCCGGCTTCGACTGCAGTGGTTTCATCGGCTATCTGTTCCGCGAAGAGGCGGGTGTGACCCTGCCGCGTTCCACGCGTGAAATGATCAACGTCGATGCCCCGAAAGTGGCCCGCAACAAACTCAAGCCAGGTGACCTGCTGTTTTTCAGCACCAATGGTCGCGGCCGCGTCAGCCATGCTGGCATCTACCTGGGTGACAACCAGTTCATTCACTCCAGCAGCCGCCGCAGCGGTGGTGTGCGCATCGACAGCCTCGGTGACCGCTACTGGAGCAAGACCTTCATCGAAGCCAAGCGTGCCTTGGCCATGGCGCCGACCACCAATATCGCGCGCAACTGATGGCAAAATGATGTACCCTGCCGCGGCGGCGATGCTTTGAAAAAAGCTCGCCGCCGTGCGCATTTATAGAAAGCGTCTAATCTAATTTCTCAACTCTTTTCGGCTGCGGCCCAGCGGACTCAGACAGGATGTTCTGGCCATGGTAAAGATGGCGCGCTTCGCATTTCTCTCCTTGGCAGCCTTGCTGGCTGCCTGCTCCAGCCGTGCGCCTGCGCCGGCCCCTGTGGTACAGCCGCAGGTTACCTATAGCCAGCCCAGCCCTTCGCCGATTGCCGATGACGTGCTGATGCGTGCCATCGGCTTGGTGGGCACGCCTTATCGCTGGGGTGGCAATACGCCGGACTCCGGTTTCGATTGCAGTGGCCTGATCAAGTACGTCTATCGTGATGCTGCCGGCATAAGCCTGCCGCGTTCGACGCGTGAGATGATCGTAATGCGCGCGCCAACCGTGGATGCCAAGTCGCTGCAGTCCGGCGACCTGGTGTTCTTCGCCACCAGTGGCGGCTCGCAGGTCAGCCATGCGGGCATCTATGTCGGGGAAGGGCGCTTCGTGCATGCACCTTCCAGCGGTGGCACGGTGCGTCTGGACTACCTGTCCAACAGCTACTGGGCCAAGGCTTACCTGCAGGCCAAGCGCGTCATTCCGCAAGGGCATCTGGCGCAGAACCCCTGAGGACAGGCGGGGCTTTGCTCACCCGCCAGACCACGTTGCCGACATCATCGGCTACCAGCACGCCGCCACGCCCGTCGGTGATTACGCCGACCGGGCGCCCTTGGGCCTTGCCATGCTCATCCAGAAAACCGGTAAGCAGGTCTACGGGCTTGCCCGAGGGCTTTCCTGATGGGTCGAACGGCACGAAAATCACCTTGTAGCCACTGTGTGGCTTGCGGTTCCACGACCCGTGCTGGCCCACGAATGCCCCTTGTTCGAAGGGCGGTGGTAGCCCGTTCGGTTCGGCGAATGCCAGCCCTAGCGATGCCGTGTGTGGGCCTACGGCGTAGTCGGGCACCAGCGCCTGGGCAACTTTTTCAGGCGCTGGCGGTTGCACGCGCTCGTCCACGTGGCGGCCGTAGTAGCTATAGGGCCAGCCATAGAAACCGCCGTCCTTCACGGAAGTGATGTAGTCCGGTACCAGATCGCTACCGATCTCGTCACGCTCGTTGACTGCCGTCCACAACGTACCGCTGTGCGGCTCCCAGGCCAGGCCGTTAGGGTTGCGCAGGCCGGTGGCGAACAGGCGGTGCTGGCCGCTGGTGGGGTCCACTTCCCAGATCGCGGCGCGCCCCTGTTCCTTGTCCATACCGTTTTCGCCTACGTTGCTGTTGGAGCCGACCGTCACGAAAAGCTTCTTGCTATCAGGGCTGGCGATCACGTTCTTGGTCCAATGGTGGTTGAGCGGCCCGCCTGGCAACTCGACCACTGGCTGGCCTTCATTGCGAATTTGCATGGCACCGGGCTCATAGTGAAAGCGCAGCAACCTGTCGGTGTTGGCGATATACAGGTCCTTGCCGACCAGCGCCATGCCGAACGGTGAGTTGAGCTCTTCGATGAAGGTTGTACGGATTTCAGCCACGCCGTCGTGGTCGGCATCACGTAGCAGGGTAATGCGGTTTGCGCTAGGTACGCCTGCGCCTGCCCGCTTCATCACCTTCTTCATGACCCAGCCGCGCAGGCCCTTGCCATCTTCGGGCTTGGGCGGGGCATTGGTTTCGGCCACCAGGACGTCGCCGTTGGGCAGCAGGTATAGCCAGCGAGGGTGGTCGAGCCCGCTGGCGAACGCTTTCACCTGAGTGCCTGGTGCTGTCTCGGGCTTGGCGTCCTTGGGCCAGCCCACTGCCGGGGCGATATTCACGGTGGGGAGGGTGGTCTTGACCGGAGCAGGCAGCTGGGGGGTTGGGCCACTACCGTCGAGTACATTCAGCAGGGCGGTTTCGCCGCAGGCAGTCAGGCTGGCGGCCAATAACCAAGGCGTCAGGTGTTTCATGGGGCGGCGTCCTCCTAACAGGGCCTATGAATTGAGAGGTCGGTGACATTCGCCAGGTTCCCGGAACCATCCAACTGCCGTTGCCGTTGCCGTTGCCGTTGCCGTTGCCGTTGCCGTTGCCGTTGCTTTTGCTTTTGCTTTTTAAGCGCGCGGTAGTTCAGGCACCGCCGATTGCGACTTCAGGAGGCCGAGCGAAGGGACTGCGGAGGGAGGTGACGGGCATGGATGCCCGTCAAGCGCTGAGGCCCCATGGATGGGGCCTGCAGCGCGTACTCCCGGGAGCAGGCCCGTAGCGAGGGGACCCCGGAGCGCAGCGTAGGGGCCGGATGATAGGAGCCAGCGTTTTTTGGTTACTTTTTGTCGCGTTTGACAAAAAGTGACCCGCCGTAAGGGCGGAAAGGTGAATAAGCGCCACCTTCGAGAATGAATGTTGACCTTGTTGTTGATGCCCACGCTTGAAAGCGAAGAGCGAAGAGCGAAGAGCGAAGAGCGGAAGAGTACTGGTTTTGATCTCGCGCATAGTCCATTTATGATGGCGACGCTGACTCACCTTTTCGCCCTTACGGCGAGTCACTTTTTGTCAAACGCGACAAAAAGTAACCAAAAAACGCTGCGCTCCCATCATCCGGCCCCTCCGCTACGCTACGGGGTTCCCTCGCGCCGGTCTTGCTCCCGGGAGGACGCGCTGCAGGCCCCATCCATGGGGCCTCAGCGCTTGACGGGCATCCATGCCCGTCACCTCCCTCCGCAAGACCTCTGCTCGGCCTCCTGAAGTCGCGAAGATCAAGATCAAGATCAAGATCAAGATCAAGATCAAGATCAAGATCAAGATCAAGAGCAAGAGCAAGAGCAAGAGCAAGAGCAAGAGCAAGAGCAAGAGCAAGAGCAAGAGCAAGAGCAAGAGCAAGAGCAAAAATCGTCAGAAACCGCAGTCGTGTAATACCAGTAATCGGAACTGGCTCCTCATGAAGGCTGGGCGTGGGGCACCTGCGGTGGCTCGCTTCACTACGACAGGAGACTTAAATAGGGCTCTGTGGGAGCGGGCGCGCCCGCGAACACCGGCGCAGCCGGTGCCAGCCACCGCGCTGGATTCTTCGCGGGCACGCCCGCTCTCACAACGGCCAAGTCGCGCTTGCGAAACGAGTTCCGGTCCCGGCCCGAGCCGAAGTTGCTTCAAGCCTGCTTGAGCAACAACGCCACCCCCGGGAAATACTGCCCCAGTTCGTTGTGCAACTTGCGATAGGCATACGGGAAGTACCAGGCGATGGCACAGGCGGTATGTTTCTGCAGATCGTCGACCAGGTCCTGCAGTTCCTCGGGGCTGGCATGCTGGCCAGCCTTCCACGGGCTGATGAACAGTGCACCAGCTTTCAACTGGCTGGGGTAGGCCACCTGGCGCGCCAGGGCAGTGGTCTGCTGCAGGGCGTCGGCCATGTCCAGCCGAGCGATTCTTGGCCAGCGCTGACTGACACTGAGGTACAGCGCTTCATCGGCACTGCTGATCGACAGGTCGCAGCGCCCTTCGTGTTCACCTTCGTCGCGCTGCTTCTTGCCGGCAAACTGCTGCAGCGCCGCCAGTTCGGCTTGCCAGGCCGCTGCGGCAAGCAGCCCCGTATTGGCGGCAGCGCCATGCCAGTAAGGTGCTTCGGCATCGCCAGCAAACTGGTTGAAGCGGTCAATACAGTCGCCCCAGCGCTCCAGCACCGGAGCAAGAAACTCCAGGCGCGGGTTGTTGATGATCTGGCCTCGCATGCTGCGCTCTCCTGTTGTAGTTGTGATCGCGTTCAGCTGAAAATGATGGCTATGTGATATCACTGTATTCAGTGTGGCACAACAAGGTGAATTGGCCATTACCCAGGCGGAGCCTGTTCGGCTGCAAAGCGGCCCGCTTCGATTGACGCTCCCGGTCCAACCCTCTAACCTTCGCGCGTGTTTCAGGTGCCCTGCCAGCCCCGACTGGGCAGGGTGAAACTGGGAAGCCGGTGGGTGCCAGCATGGCGCGATTCCGGCGCTGCCCCCGCAACGGTAGGTGAGTCGCGGCCGCGCAGGGCCACTGGGTGCCAGCACCCGGGAAGGCGCGCAGGCCTGGGCCAAGGCCCGCTCACAAGCCCGGAGACCGGCCTGATACTGCCAACGGCATCACGGAGGGTGATGCGCGGTGCACCGTTGCCTACGGCCACGGCCCCTGCGCGTTCTCCGTCTGCCCGCCTTTTATCTGTCGCCGCGCGTTGCCGCGGGCGCCAGCCAGCGGAGAACCCTGATGAGCGAAGCCACCGAACGCGACGAACGCCACCTGGCGCGCATGCAGCGCAAGAAGGCGATCATCGACGAACGCATCGCCAATTCCCCCAACGAATGCGGCCTGCTGCTGGTACTGACCGGCAATGGCAAGGGCAAGAGCAGCTCGGCCTTCGGTATGCTCGCGCGCGCACTGGGCCATGGCATGCAATGCGGTGTGGTGCAGTTCATCAAAGGCCGCAACAGCACCGGCGAAGAGCTGTTCTTCCGCCGTTTCCCCGAGCAGGTGCGCTACCACGTGATGGGCGAGGGCTTTACCTGGGAAACCCAGGATCGCCAGCGCGACATCGCCGCCGCCGAAGCCGCCTGGGCCGTTTCGCGCCAGTTGCTGCAAGACCCTGCCGTGCAGTTCGTGGTGCTCGATGAACTGAACATCGCCCTCAAGCACGGCTACCTCGACCTTGACCAGGTGCTGTCCGACATCCAGGCCCGCCCACCGATGCAGCATGTGATCGTCACTGGCCGTGCCGCGAAACCCGAGATGATCGAGCTGGCCGACACCGTGACCGAAATGGGCATGCTCAAGCACGCGTTCCAGGCCGGTATCCGTGCACAGAAGGGCGTGGAACTGTGAGCCAGTCGCGCCATTGCCCTGCGGTACTGATCGCGGCACCGGCCTCTGGTCAGGGCAAGACCACCGTCACCGCCGCCCTGGCCCGCCTGCACCGCAACCTTGGGCGCAAGGTGCGGGTGTTCAAGTGCGGCCCCGACTTTCTCGACCCGATGATCCTTGAGCGGGCCAGCGGCGCGCCGGTGTACCAGCTCGACCTGTGGATGATCGGCGCCGAGGAAAGCCGCCGCCTACTGTGGGAGGCAGCCGGCGAGGCCGACCTGATCCTGATCGAAGGGGTGATGGGGCTGTTCGACGGCACGCCGTCCAGCGCCGACCTGGCGCGTCACTTCGGCGTGCCGGTACTGGCGGTGATAGATGGCACGGCCATGGCCCAGACCTTTGGCGCCCTGGCCCTGGGCCTGGCACGCTACCAGGCGGACCTGCCGTTTGCCGGTGTGTTGGCCAACCGGGTGGGCAGCCTGCGCCACGCGCAACTGCTGGAAGGTAGCCTGACCGAAGGCCTGCGCTGGTATGGCGGCTTGTCCCGCGAGCGCGGTATAGAGCTACCCAGCCGCCACCTGGGGCTGGTCCAGGCCAGCGAGCTGAACGACCTGGACGCTCGTCTGGATGCCGCTGCCGAAGCGCTTGGCGCCAGTTGCGATGCCGCCTTGCCGCCGCCAGTGACCTTTGCCGAACCCGAGCCGCAAGCCAGTGTCGCCTCGTTGACCGGTGTGCGCATTGGCGTGGCGCGGGACGAGGCCTTTGCCTTCACCTATGGCGCCAACCTCGACCTGCTGCGCAACCTGGGCGCGCAGCTGGAGTTTTTCTCGCCGCTGCATGACCGCGAACTACCAGCAGTGGACAGCCTGTATCTGCCGGGCGGTTATCCCGAACTGCACCACCACGCCCTGGCTGCCAACGCGCCGATGAGCGAGGCGATCCGTGCCCATCACGCCCAGGGCAAACCGTTGCTGGCAGAGTGCGGCGGCATGCTGTACCTGCTCGATGCCCTGACCGACGTGGCCGGCGAGCGTGCCGAGCTGCTCGGCCTGCTGCCGGGCGAAGCGACCATGCAGAAGCGCCTGGCTGCCTTGGCCCTGCAGGCGGTGGAACTGCCGGAAGGCACCCTGCGCGGTCACACCTATCACCATTCGTTGACCAGTACCGTACTGGAGCCGATCGCACGTGGTCTGAGCCCCAACGGCGGGCGCGGCAACGAAGCGGTGTACCGCCTGGGTCGGCTGACGGCTTCCTACGTGCACTTCTATTTTCCCTCCAACCCTGATGCGGCGGCGGCGCTGTTGCGACCATGAGCGAACACGCCTACAGCGACGCCGAGCGCGCCGCGATCTATCGGGCCATCGGCGAACGCCGTGACATGCGCCATTTCGCCGGTGGCGAGGTAGCCCCCGAACTGCTGGGCCGCCTGTTGGCTGCCGCGCACCAAGCGCCGAGTGTCGGGCTGATGCAGCCCTGGCGTTTCATCCGCATCACCCGGCGCGATTTGCGTGCGCGCATCCAGGCGTTGGTGGAAGCAGAGCGGGTGCGTACCGCCGAAGCCTTGGGCGAACGCTCCGACGCCTTCATGAAACTGAAGGTGGAAGGCATCAATGACTGCGCCGAGCTGCTGGTGGCCGCCCTGATGGACAACCGCGAGCCGCATATCTTCGGCCGCCGCACCCTGCCGGAAATGGACCTGGCCTCGCTGGCCTGCGCCATCCAGAACCTTTGGCTGGCAGCCCGTGGCGAAGGCCTTGGCATGGGTTGGGTGTCGCTGTTCGACCCGCAGGCGCTGGCGGCGCTGCTGGGTATGCCGACCGGGGCCAAGCCGGTCGCGGTGCTGTGCCTGGGGCCGGTGACCGAGTTCTACCCGGCACCAATGCTGGTGCTGGAAAACTGGGCCGAGGAACGGCCCTTGAGTGAAATGCTCTTTGAGAACCAATGGGGAGAGCGCCAATGAGCGTGGCTTTGCTGACCGTGGCCGGGGTGGCCCTGGATGCCTTGCTGGGCGAACCGCAGCGGCGCCATCCGCTGGTAGCCTTCGGCAACATGGCCAGTAACCTGGAGCGCCGCCTGAATGCCGGTGGGCGCGGCTGGCGCAGTCACGGGGTGAGCGCATGGTTCCTGGCTGTGGTGCCGCTTACCCTGGTGGCACTGATCCTGTCCTGGCTGCCGTACATCGGCTGGCTGGTCGACGTGCTGGCGCTGTACTGCGCCGTCGGGCTGCGCAGCCTGGGTGAACACGTGTTACCAGTGGCCAGTGCCTTGCGCCAGGGTGACCTGCAAGAAGCGCGGCGCCGTGTGGGCTACCTGGTCAGCCGCGAAACCCGCGAACTTGACGAGCCTGCGGTGGCCCGGGCGGCCACCGAATCGGTGCTGGAAAATGGCAGCGATGCGGTATTCGCCGCGCTGTTCTGGTTCGTGGTCGCCGGCGCGCCTGGCGTGGTGCTGTACCGCCTGAGCAACACCTTGGACGCCATGTGGGGCTACCGCAATGAGCGCTTCGAACGCTTCGGCTGGTGTGCGGCGCGTGTCGATGATGTGCTCAACTATATTCCCGCCAGGCTGGTGGCGTTGACCTACGCGCTGCTGGGCAAGACCCGCCTGGCCCTGGCCTGCTGGCGCAAGCAGGGCCCGCTGTGGGACAGCCCCAATGCCGGGCCGGTGATGGCCGCCGGTGCTGGTGCGTTAGGGGTGGAACTCGGTGGCCCGGCGGTGTACCACGGCGAGCTGCATGAGCGGCCACGCCTGGGTGATGGGCCAATGGCCGACGCCGACGCCATCGAGCGCGGCTGGGGCCTGGTGCAGCGCGGCGTATGGCTGTGGCTGCTGGTGATCTGCCTGGGGGCCTATATCAATGCTTGAACACGGAGGCCGCCTGCTGCGGGCGGTACGGCAATACGGCATCGCCCGCGAGCAGTGGCTCGACCTGTCCAGCGGCATTGCGCCATGGCCTTTCCCGATTCCACCGATCCCCATGGAGGCCTGGGCCCGCCTGCCGGAGACCGAGGACGGCCTGGAGGACGCCGCGCGTGAGTATTACGGCGCCCGCCAATTGCTGGCGGTGGCCGGTTCCCAGGCCGCGATCCAGGCCTTGCCGCTGTTGCGCGCAGCCGGCCGGGTAGGGGTGTTGACGCCATGCTATGCCGAGCATCCATACGCCTGGCAACGGGCGGGGCACCAGTTGCTGGAGCTGGACGAAGCGCAGGTCGAGGCGACGCTCGACAGCCTCGACGTACTGGTGCTGGTGAACCCCAACAACCCTACCGGCCGCCGGGTGCCGCGTGAACGCCTGCTGGATTGGCACGCACGCCTGGCCGCCCGCGGTGGCTGGCTGCTGGTCGACGAAGCGTTCATGGACAACACCCCGGCAGAAAGCGTGGTCGATTGTGCCGAGCGCCCGGGGCTGATCGTGCTGCGCTCGTTCGGCAAGTTCTTCGGCCTGGCCGGCGTGCGCCTGGGGTTCGTTGCCGCCGAACGCAGCCTGCTGCTGCGCCTGGCCGAGTTGCTCGGCCCGTGGACTGTCAATGGCCCGACCCGGGTGCTGGCCCAGGCCAGCCTGGCCGACCACGCCGCCCAGCGTGTGCAGGTCGAACGCTGCGCTGCTGCCAGCCAGCGGCTGGCTATGCTGTTGCGCAGCGTCGGTCTGGCGCCCAACGGTGGTTGCGATCTGTTCCAGTACGTGCGCAGCGAGCACGCTGCGCAACTGCATGACTTTCTCGCCCGCCGCGGCATCCTGGTGCGGCTGTTCGAGCAGCCGCAGGCGATACGCCTGGGGCTGCCAGCCTGTGCGGCGGACGAACAGCGCCTGGCGCAAGCCCTGGCGGCCTATCAGAAGGAAACGGCATGACCACCCTCATGGTGCAAGGCACCACCTCCGACGCCGGCAAGAGCACGCTGGTGACCGCACTGTGCCGCTGGCTGTTGCGCCAGGGCGTCGGCGTGGTGCCGTTCAAGCCGCAGAACATGGCGCTGAACAGCGCGGTGACCGCCGATGGCGGTGAAATCGGCCGGGCCCAGGCGGTGCAGGCCCAGGCCTGCCGGCTGCAACCGCATACCGACATGAACCCGGTGCTGCTCAAGCCCAACAGCGACACCGGCGCCCAGGTGATCATCCATGGCCGTGCCGTCACCAGCATGAACGCGGTGGCCTACCACGACTACAAGGCTATCGCCATGCAGGCGGTGCTGGCTTCGCACCAGCGTCTGAGTGCTGCCTGGCCGGTGGTCATGGTCGAAGGCGCGGGCTCGCCGGCGGAGATCAACCTGCGTGCCGGTGACATTGCCAACATGGGTTTTGCCGAAGCGGTGGACTGCCCGGTGATCCTGGTTGCCGACATCAATCGTGGTGGTGTTTTCGCCCATCTGGTCGGCACCCTGGAACTGCTGTCGCCCAGTGAGCAGGCGCGGGTAAAGGGCTTTGTCATAAACCGCTTCCGCGGCGACATCGCCCTGCTGCAGCCGGGGCTGGACTGGCTGGAACAGCGCACCGGCAAACCGGTACTGGGCGTGCTGCCGTATGTTAACGACCTGCATCTGGAAGCCGAAGACGGCATCGACGCACGCCAGGGGGCAAAGGCCGAGCGCGTGCTCAAGGTGATCGTCCCGGTGCTGCCGCGTATCAGCAACCACACCGACTTCGACCCACTGCGCCTGCACCCCCAGGTGGACCTGCAGTTCATCGGCGCGGGCCAGCCGATCCCGGCCGCCGACCTGATCATTCTGCCGGGCTCCAAGAGTGTGCGCGGCGACCTGGCGCAACTGCGTGAGCGCGGTTGGGACAAGGCCATCGACCGGCACCTGCGCTATGGCGGCAAGCTGATCGGGATCTGCGGTGGCCTGCAGATGCTGGGCCGCGAAGTGCATGACCCGCTTGGTCTCGAAGGGGCCGCTGGCTCCAGCCCGGGGCTTGGCCTGCTCGATTATGCGACGGTGCTCGAAGCCGAGAAGCAACTGCGCAACGTTGCCGGCACGCTGAACCTGGAAGCAGTCCCGGTTGCCGGTTATGAAATTCATGCCGGCGTCACCACGGGGCCTGCCCTGGAGCAGCCAGCCGTGCAACTTGCCGATGGCCGTTGCGATGGTGCTGTCAGCGCTGATGGCCAGATACTTGCCACCTACCTGCACGGCCTGTTTGAAGGCAGCCAGTCGTGCGCGGCGCTGCTGCGCTGGGCTGGGCTGGATGATGTGCAGGCCGTCGATTACCAGGCTCTGCGCGAACGTGATATAGAGCGCCTGGCCGACCTGGTGGAAAAGCACCTGGACACCGCGCGCCTGCGCCAGCTCTGTGGGGTGGCCTGACATGCTCAACCTGATCCTCGGCGGCGCCCGCTCGGGCAAGAGCCGCCTGGCCGAACAGCTGGCCAGCGCCAGTGGCCTGCCGGTGACCTACATCGCCACCAGCCAGCCGCTGGATGGTGAAATGAACGAACGCGTGCTGCTGCATCGCCAGCGTCGCCCTGATGACTGGGGGTTGATCGAGGAACCCCTGGCCCTGGCCGCGGTACTGCGCGCCGAAGCGGCCGAAGGGCGCTGCCTGCTGGTGGATTGCCTGACCCTGTGGCTGACCAACCTGCTGATGCTCGAAGACGACCAGCGCCTGGCCGAGGAGCGTGATGCGCTACTGGCCTGCCTGGAACAGTTGCCGGGCACGGTCATCCTGGTCAGTAACGAAACCGGCCTGGGCGTCGTGCCCATGGGCGAGCTGACTCGTCGCTATGTCGACCTGGCCGGCTGGCTGCACCAGGCCGTGGCCGAACGCTGTCAGCGCGTGGTGCTGACTGTGGCCGGCCTGCCCCTAATGCTCAAAGGACCTGCACTATGACCCAAGCCTGGTGGCGTGACGCCTGCCAACCTCTCGACAACGCCGCCATGGACCAGGCCCGCGCCCGTCAGCAACAGCTGACCAAACCTGCCGGTTCGCTAGGCCAACTGGAAGGATTGGCCATTCAGCTGGCCGGCCTGCAGGGGTGTGAACGGCCGACCTTGGATAACGCCGCAATCAGCATTTTTGCCGGTGACCACGGCGTGGTCGAGGAAGGCATCTCGGCCTACCCGCAAGCGGTGACCGGGCAGATGCTGCGCAACTTCGTCGGTGGTGGCGCGGCAATCAGCGTGCTGGCGCGCCAGCTGCAGGCGAGTCTGGAAGTGGTCGACCTGGGCACCATCGACCCCCACCTGGAACTGCCTGGCGTGCGCCACCTGCGCCTTGGCGCCGGTACCGCCAACTTCGCCCGCCAGCCGGCGATGACCGAGGGCCAGCTGCAGGCCGCCCTGCAGGCCGGTCGCGATAGTGCCCTGCGCGCCGCCGAACAGGGCGCGCAGCTGTTCATCGGGGGCGAGATGGGTATTGGCAACACCACGGCTGCCGCTGCCCTGGCCAGCGTGTTGCTCGGCTGCCCGCCGGCTGAATTGAGTGGCCCGGGTACCGGCCTGGACCACGCCGGGGTGCGGCACAAGGCCGAGGTCATCGAGCGTGCGTTGAGCCTGCATGGCCTTAGCGCCAACGATCCATTGCAGGCACTGGGCTGTGTCGGTGGTTTCGAGATCGCGGCCTTGGCCGGTGCCTACATTGGCTGCGCGCAGGCGGGTATCGCGGTACTGGTGGACGGCTTCATCTGCAGTGTCGCCGCGCTGCTGGCGGTGCGTCTCAACCCGCAGTGTCGGGCCTGGCTGGTGTTTGCCCACCAAGGCGCAGAGCCTGGGCACAAAGCCTTGCTCGACGCCTTGCAGGCCGAGCCGTTGCTGGCCCTGGGCCTGCGCCTGGGCGAGGGCAGTGGTGCTGCCCTGGCTGTGCCGCTGTTGCGCCTGGCCTGTGCGTTGCACGGGCAGATGGCGACCTTTGCCGAGGCTGCGGTGGCGGACCGCCCGGCATGATCCTCGACCTGCTGCGCCATGGCGAAACCGAACAGGGCGGCCTGCGTGGCAGCCTTGATGATGCCTTGACCGACAAGGGCTGGGCGCAGATGCGTGAAGCCGTGGCCGAAGCCGGCCCGTGGGAGGTGCTGGTCAGTTCGCCGCTGCAGCGCTGTGCGCGTTTTGCCGAGGAACTGGGCGAGCGGCTGAACCTGCCTGTGCAGCGCGAAGCGGCATTGCAGGAGCTGCATTTTGGCGACTGGGAGGGCCGTAGTGCGGCGCAGATCATGGAAGACCAGGCGGACGCGCTGGGGCGCTTCTGGGCGGACCCTTACGCGTTTACGCCACCTAATGGCGAGCCAGTCGAGGCGTTCGCCGAGCGAGTGCTGGCCGCTGTCGAGCGCCTGGGTCGCCAGCATGCTGGCAAGCGCGTGCTGCTGGTCACCCATGGCGGTGTGATGCGGCTGCTGCTGGCACGTGCCCGTGGTCTGCCAAGGGCGCAGTTGCTGCAGGTCGAAGTCGGCCACGCTGCGCTCATGCGATTGGTGCCGGGTGACGACGGCCAGTTGGTCGAGGGGCGCTGAGATGTTGCCATTGTGGATTGCCTTGCAGTTTCTCAGCAGCCTGCCGGTGAGTCTGCCGGGCATGCCGGCGCCGCGCGAGGTTGGGCGCTCGCTGCTCTGCTACCCGCTGGTCGGGTTGCTGTTCGGCCTGTTGCTGTGGCTGGCCAGCTACCTGCTGCAGGGCACGCCTGCGCCGCTGCACGCGGCCATGCTGCTCACGTTGTGGGTGTTGCTCAGTGGCGCCTTGCACCTGGATGGCCTGGCGGACAGCGCCGACGCTTGGCTTGGCGGTTTCGGTGACCGCGAACGCACCTTGCTGATCATGAAGGACCCACGTAGCGGGCCGATTGCCGTGGTCACCCTGGTGCTGGTGCTGTTGCTGAAGTTCTGCGCTTTGTGGGTGCTGGTCGAGCAGGGCATTGGCGCACAGTTGCTACTGGCACCGTTGATCGGGCGGGCGGCGATGCTCGGGCTGTTCCTGAGTACGCCATATGTACGGCAGGGCGGTTTGGGGCAGGCGCTGGCCGAGCACCTGCCCCGGCATGCGGCCGGCTGGGTGCTGCTGGGCTGTGTGCTTTTCTGTCTGGTCCTGGGCGGGTGGATCGTGGTGCTGGCGTTGGCGGTGTTTGCCTGGTTGCGGCACCTGATGTGCCGGCGCCTGGGCGGGACTACCGGCGATACCGCTGGTGCAATGCTGGAGTTGCTCGAACTGGCCGTGGTGCTGGGGTTGGCGTTGGGCCTCTGAGCCTTGCTCTGGGCCCTGTAGGAGCGGCCTTGTGTCGCGAAAGGGCTGCAAAGCAGCCCCACAATTTCAGCGTTAGTGCATAAATTGCCGGGGCTGCTTTGCAGCCCTTTCGCGACACAAGGCCGCTCCTACAAATGACCGCGCAATCAGATGTGTCTGTAGGGCGTTTCTGAGCCTAACGTGTCGGTAAATTCCTGAAAAAACTCAGCAAGAACCGGCATCTTTTCACTGGCGTATGCTTGCCCCTCCCGCAAACTGTCGAGGAGTGTCGGCACCATGCGTCATGTCATTCTTGCTGCGTTTTTGTTGGCCATGGGGCCTGCCGCCGTGGCAGCCGATCTCATGGATTTCTGGAACTACCCCCGCCACGGTGGCAACAGCTTCAACCGGCTGCCACCTGACCAAGCCTACTTCGACGCCTTGAGCGGTTATGGCGCGACCTGGGTGCGGCTGTCTTACGACAAATGGCAGCCGGCGGAACGCGATTTCCTCATCGGCGATGCCGATGCCTACCAAGGCCTGCCTGCCGCCGACCTGGCCACGCTGCGAGCTACCCTCGACCGCGCCCACCAGGCCGGCCTCAAGGTGGTCATCGCACCGCTCTCGTTACCCGGCATGCGCTGGTCGCAAAACAACCAGGGCCAGTTCGACGACCGCCTCTGGCAGGACAAACGCTACTGGTTGCAGGCTGCGGCCTTCTGGCGGGATCTGGCCCGTGAGCTGAAAGGTCACCCGGCCATCGCCGCCTACAACCTGGTCAACGAGCCCGCCCCGGAGAAGCACGGTGGCCTGGCCGAGCATGCCGACCCTGGGCAAATGCAGCAGTGGTATGCAGGGCAGCAGGGCAGTGCGCGTGATCTGCCGGCTCTGTATCGGCAGTTGATAGCGGCCATTCGCGAGGAGGACGCGGACACGCCGGTCATGCTCGATGCCGGCTGGTTCGCCGCCGCTGATGCCTTCGGTTACTGGCCGGCTCCCCTGGAAGACCAGCGGGTGCTGTACAGCGTGCACATGTACGAGCCCTATCTGGTGACCAGTGCACCGAACATGACGCGCAAGCAACCCATCGCCTATCCCGGCCCGGCACCGTTTGCGGGGCAGACGCAGCAGTGGGATGGCCAGCGTGTGGCGCAATACCTGCGCCAGCCGCTGGACTGGGCCGCGGCCATGAACGTGCCCCGCTCTCGGTTGGTGGTGGGCGAGTTCGGCTGCATGCGCAGGCTGCCGGGCTGCCGGCAATACCTGGAAGACGTGCTCAGCGTGCTGGATCGCCACCGGTTGCACTGGGCCTTCTACAGCTTCCGTGAAGACAACTGGGATGGCATGGACTACGAGCTGGGCTCGACCAAGGTGCCGTGGCGCTATTGGCAGGCAATCGAGCAGGGCACTCCAGACCCGCTGGCGCGCAAGGCTACAGTAGAGTTCGAGCCGATTCGCCGGCGCTTGAACCTGGTTAAGTAATTGGGGCCGCTTTGCGGCCCATCGCCGGCAAGCCAGCTCCCACAGGTACAGCGACAACCTCGAGAGCAACGCTGTACCTGTGGGAGCAACTGTCTTTAGAAATTTATTTTCAAGCGTGCCATTCGGGCAGGGCTTCGCTCGATACCGCGTAGCGGTGTCGTTGGCGAAGCCCGCATTTGTAGAAAATCGATCCTCGTTCGTGATCAGGTTGCGGGTACCTGAGGCTTGAGCTCTTTCCACTCCGTTCCGTCACGCAGCATTGCGTTCAGGCGCACCAGCAACACGCGCATGCACGCCACTGCGGCAACTTTTGCGCACTTGCCTCGGGCTATCAGGTCTTCATAGCGGGTTCTAACTTCTGGGACATGCTGGATCATTGACCAGATCGACATGTAGGCCGCCTTGCGGACTCTGTAACGCCCGCCTTCGATCTTCCTCGGGCCACTCTTCTTGCCGCTGTCTTTGTTGTACGGCGCTAACCCAGCCAAGGCTGCAATTTCGCGCCCCGTCACGCTTCCCAGCTCAGGTAGGTAGGCCATGAAGGTGCCACAACTGATGACGCCAATCCCTTTCACAGACCTTAGCCGCATGGCTGTCGTGCGATCCAGCACGTTCGAGGCGCGCTCAATCGCCTTGTCCAAAGCCTTAATCTGATCATTCAGGTAAGCGACATGCTCGGTATAAACGGTAATGGCCGTAACTGAAGTGGTTTGTTTCATCCGACGCTTGTCATCATCCCGATGCTGGACAAGATTGCCACGGAGTTTGATGAGCTCTCCCAGTTCATCCCGATCTTGATTAGGCTCTATCTGCGGCAAGTCCTCGAAATCCCTGGCAAACCGCGCCAGCATCTGGGCGTCGATCTTGTCAGTCTTGGCAATTTTGCCCATGGCACTCGCATAGTCCCGACAGCGCTTGGGGTTGACCCTGATGACGTTCAAACCCTCCAGTCGCAAGGCTTTGAATACGGCTCGTTCATAGCCACCAGTGGCTTCCAGCAAGACCCGTTCGACCTCAAGCTCGTTCAGGCATGCGATCAGTTGCGCAAAGCCCTCTGGGTCATTCCTGACCTGGAACTGGGGAATACTTTCAGGAAGAAAGCCCACATCCAGAGTCGCTTTCGAAACGTCGAGACCAACGAAGTAGGAAATCATCGCCAAGCCCTCTTACACTCAAGAAGTGAGAGCACTCTGACTTAGCCCTAGCTTGTGACTACGAGTTCGCCACTCATTCAACTGTTCGGGCTTAGGTCAGAGTGAGAGGTGGATGGCGACTAGGCTCCCACTCGTGCTTTAGAGCACATCTGGCTTTCAGTCTGCCATCCACTGCTCTCACCCTTTCGAGTTTAAGAGACCTTGAAGACACAAGCTGGCTTGCCGGCGATGGGCTGCGTAGCAGCCCCATTAACGCTATCTGACAGGCATTAGGGCTGAGGGGCGTCGGTAATCGTGAAATTTCTTGCAACACACATGACGCGGGTATATACACGTATCCATGTTGACCAGTGAATGCATCTGCACCCATCTGCGTCGCGCCGCCCGTGGGGTGAGCCGGCATTACGACGAGGCCCTTGCCAGCTTTGGGGTCAATGTCGCCCAGTTTTCCCTGTTGCGTCATCTGCAGCGGCTCGATCGTCCCAGTATCACCACCCTGGCGGAGGCCATGGGCCTGGAGCGCAGTACCCTGGGCCGCAACCTACGGGTGCTGGAGGCTGAAGGGCTGGTGGCCTTGGCCGATGGTGACGACCAACGCAACCGCGTGGTGCTGCTGACCGAGGCCGGTACCCAATTGCTGCACGCGGCCCATCCGGCCTGGGAACAGGCACAGGCAGAGTTGGTGGAGCGGCTGGGGGCAGGGCAGCGGGATGAACTGGTCCGTTTGCTGAATCAGTTGGCTTGAAATTGATACGACTATAAGCGGGTATATACCCGTAAAACCTTGCGATGTGCTGGAGATAACGGCAATGACTTCGGTGTGGCGAACCAGCGGGTGGGTATTGGTGGGGGCAGCGCTGATCCTGGCGCTATCCCTGGGTGTGCGGCACGGCTTCGGCCTGTTCCTGGCGCCTATGAGCGCGGACTTCGGCTGGGGGCGTGAGGTGTTTGCCTTCGCCATTGCCTTGCAGAACCTGATCTGGGGGCTGGCACAACCATTCGCCGGCGCCCTGGCCGACCGCATGGGCGCGGCGCGGGTGGTGATCATTGGCGGTATTCTCTACGCTGCCGGGTTGGTGTTGATGGGCATGGCCGACTCGGCCTGGTCGTTGTCGCTGAGTGCCGGCTTGTTGATCGGTATCGGTCTGTCCGGCACCTCGTTCTCGGTCATCCTCGGCGTGGTCGGGCGTGCCGTGCCGGCGGAAAAGCGCAGCATGGCCATGGGCATTGCCAGCGCTGCCGGTTCTTTCGGCCAGTTCGCAATGTTGCCGGGCACTCTCGGCCTTATCCAGTGGCTGGGCTGGTCCGCAGCGTTGCTGGTACTGGGCCTGATGGTGGCGCTGATCGTGCCCTTCGTCGGCCTGCTGCGCGACCGGCCTCTGCCCACTCATGGAGCCGAACAGACCCTGAGCCAGGCTTTGCGCGAGGCTTGCTCGCACTCAGGCTTCTGGTTGCTGGCGCTGGGCTTTTTCGTTTGTGGTTTCCAGGTGGTGTTCATTGGCGTGCATCTGCCGGCCTACCTGGTCGACCAGCATCTTGCCGCGACTACTGGCACCACGGTGCTGGCGCTGGTAGGCCTTTTCAATATCGTCGGTACCTTCACTGCCGGCTGGCTGGGTGGGCGCATGTCCAAGCCGCGCCTGCTGACCGGGTTGTACCTGCTGCGTGCGGTAGTGATCGTGCTGTTCCTCTGGGCGCCAGTGACCGAATTCAGTGCTTATCTGTTCGGCATCGCCATGGGCCTGCTGTGGTTGTCCACGGTGCCGTTGACCAATGGTACCGTTGCCACCGTATTCGGCGTGCGCAACTTGTCCATGCTTGGCGGTATCGTCTTCCTGTTCCACCAGCTGGGTGCCTTCCTGGGCGGTTGGTTGGGCGGGGTGGTGTATGACCGCACCGGCAGCTACGACATGGTCTGGCAGATTTCCATCCTGCTCAGCCTGCTGGCTGCCGCCCTCAACTGGCCCGTGCGCGAACGCCCGGTTGCCCGCCTGCAGGCCCAGGCCGCATGAACCGCTACCTGGCTCGAGGGCTACTGGCCCTCGCCGCCCTGTCGTTGCTGGCGCTGGTGTGGTGGGGCTGGCACAAGGGCGGGATGGCGTTGATGCAACTGGGCATGAGTGTTTGTTAGGCGCTACCCTGCAAGTTCGAGGATTGTCTTGCGGGAGAAAAGAGTCATGCGTGCACATTGGTTGACGGTGCCGGTGCTGGCCCTGCTTGCCAGCGCATCGAGCTGGGCTGCTGATTGCCCGGCGTTGT
This sequence comes from Pseudomonas sp. PVC-5-1, assembly GCF_057444345.1. Lineage (NCBI taxonomy): Bacteria > Pseudomonadati > Pseudomonadota > Gammaproteobacteria > Pseudomonadales > Pseudomonadaceae > Pseudomonas > Pseudomonas sp. PVC-5-1. The sequence continues at coordinate 1,327,069 of NZ_CM172024.1, forward strand.
TGCAGGGCAGCCTGCCAGAGTTGCGGGGCAAGGGGCAGGTGGACCTGTGCGAGCGCTTTGCCGGCAAGCCGCTGGTGGTGGTGAATACGGCCAGTTACTGCGGTTTCGCGCCGCAGTTCGAGGGGCTTGAGGCGACGTACAAGGAATATCACGAGCAAGGCCTGGAAATGCTTGGTGTGCCATCCAATGACTTCAAGCAGGAGGACGCCGACAGCGAGAAGACTGCCAAGGTTTGTTATGCCAACTATGGCGTCACCTTTACCATGACCAAGACACAGGCGGTTCGGGGCGCGGATGCGATACCGCTGTTCGCGGAGCTGGCAAGCCAGAGCAGTGCGCCGAAGTGGAATTTCTACAAGTACGTGGTGGACCGCAAGGGCAAGGTGATTGATAACTTTTCCAGCCTGACCAAGCCGGATGATCCAGCATTCCGGGCAGCCATCGAAAAGGCCATTGCCTCCCAGCCATAACCTAGCAGCTCTTGCTCTTGCTCTTGCTTCGGCTTTTGCTTCTAAGTGCGCGATAGTTCAGGCGCCGCAGATTGCGACTTCAGGAGGCCGAGCGAAGGGACTGCGGAGGGAGGTGACGGGCATGGATGCCCGTCAAGCGCTGAGGCCCCATGGATGGGGCCTGCAGCGCGTCCTCCCGGGAGCAAGACCGGCGCGAGGGAACCCCGTAGCGTAGCGGAGGGGCCGGATGATGGGAGCGCAGCGTTTTTTGGTTACTTTTTGTCGCGTTTGACAAAAAGTGACTCGCCGTAAGGGCGAAAAGGTGAGTAAGCGTCGCCATCGTAAATGGACTATGCGCGAGATCAATACCAGTACTTTTCCGCTCTTCGCTCTTCGCTCTTCGCTCTTCGCTCTTCGCTCTTCGCTCTTCGCTTTCAAGCGTGGGCATCAACAACAAGGTCAACATTCATTTTCGAAGGTGGCGCTTAATCACCTTTCCGCCCTTACGGCGGGTCACTTTTTGTCAAACGCGACAAAAAGTAACCAAAAAACGCTGGCTCCCATCATCCGGCCCCTACGCTGCGCTCCGGGGTCCCCTCGCTACGGGCCTGCTCCCGGGAGTACGCGCTGCAGGCCCCATCCATGGGGCCTCAGCGCTTGACGGGCATCCATGCCCGTCACCTCCCTCCGCAAGCCCTCTGCTCGGCCTCCTGAAGTCGCGAAGATCAAGATCAAGATCAAGATCAAGATCAAGATCAAGATCAAGAGCCGGGGACTTGTCTGGGTTTCAGGTTACTTCACTTTACATGCACAGTAATCGCCACCAACCGCACAACCACCGGCCTGACCATCAATACACAGACGAACGCCACAGGCATCGCCAACTGGTAAGCCTTCAGCACGTTGCCAAGGTACTCAGGGTTGACCCCCGCATTCGCTGCCGTGATCACGAAACACATCAATAGCGCCATGATCGACGACATGTAGAAGGCAAAAACGTAGGGCGTGGCGCCCGGGTGCAATTTGCGTCGGCCGCGTGCCTGGGACAGGTTGCTCATGCGAACTCCTGAAAAGTAAGTAGAGACGCAGGTTAGCAACGCACCTGGCAACAGTTGTAGACCAGTCGTATTGAGTTCTTTATAAAGAGATTCTTACGAATCAAAGGGCTCAGCATGGACCTGCTCAACGCCATTCGCAGCTTCATCAAGGTTGTCGAGGCCGGCAGTATCGCCGCCGGTGCCCGCAACCTGGGCCTGAGCCCGGCTGCGGTCAGCCAGAACCTGGCACGCCTGGAAGGTCACTTGCAGGTTCGCCTTCTCAGCCGTACCACCCGCAGCATGGCGCTGACACCCGCCGGTACTCAGTATTACGAACGCGTCAGGCACATCGAGCGCGATCTGGCCATGGCCGAACAGGCTGTCATCACCCCCGACAGTGAACCCCAAGGACGGCTCTGCATTGCTTCGACATCCGCCTTCGGTCGCCATGTCCTGGCGCCATTGATACCTGCGTTCAGTGCCCGCTACCCACTGCTTTCGATAGAGTTGGTAACGACTGATCGCCGGGTCAACCACGCGCGGGAGGATGTGGATGTAAGCCTGCGCATTACCCCGCAGCTAGAAGACCAGTTGCTGGCCAGGCATATCGCCCGCATCCCGTTCGTTTGCTGTGCCTCACCCGGTTATCTGCAAAGCGCCGGAGTGCCGGCCACGCCCGAGGCGTTGCGTGAGCACCGCTGCCTGGTGTTCCGCTACCCGGTGGATGGACGCTTCCTGCGTTGGGGGTTCATGCGCGACGGGCTGCGGTTCGAGGCAGAGTTCGGTAGTGTCCTGATCAGCGACGACATCGATGCCCTGACCCAGATGGCGCTGCACGATGGCGGCATCACCCGCCTTGCCGAGTTCATCGTAAGGCCGCATCTGGATAACGGGGCGCTGGTGCCGTTGTTCGAATACAGCGATAGCGGCCAGGCCTATGCCCAGACCGAACCGATGGATATCTATCTGTGCCTGGCCGACCGCTTTGCCATGACCGCAAAAGTACAGGTGTTCATGGACTACCTGCGCGAATGCCTGGGCGATGACTGGCAGGTGAAGGTGTAAAAAAACCGCCACGAGGGCGGTTTTCATGTCACGCGTATGAATCAGAAGCGGTAGGTAAGGGATGCACCAATACCGTGAGCACTGTTCTCATACTTGGCCTGATAGGTGCCTTTCAGCGCCTGTTGTGTCGGCGAGCCGGACACATTGTTCACCTTGGTATCCTCTTCCCACAGATACGAGTAGGCAACATCGATGGTCATGTCGTCGTTCGGGCTCCAACCGGCACCAAAGCTGACAGCCTTGCGGTCGCCGGTAGGAATGCGCGGCGAGCGATCATGGTTGTTGGTGGGCGACTGGTCGACGGAGAAGCCTGCACGCAGGGTCCACTCCTTGTTCACCTTGTAGGCAGCACCAATGGCGTGTGCCCAGGTGTCATGCCAGTTCTGCTCTTCGGTGATGGTCTGCAGTGGGTAGCCCGCCGGTGCTTCGTTCTTGACAACGATGCTCTCCAGGCGGCTCCAGCGAGTCCAGGTGCTACCCGCATAGAGTGTCCACTGGTCATCCAGTTCATGGGTGATCGAGAAATCCACCGATTCTGGCGTCTTTATTTTCAGGCTGGCGTCGAATTTGCCGTTCAGACCGAGGGCTGCAATCGGGTACGACACTCGCGTGTCGCCTTCAAGCTTGTAGTCGACCATCGAGTGATAGGTCAGGCCCAGGCGGGTACGGTCTGTAGCTTGTACGAGGACGCCAATGTTGTAACCGATCGCGGTGTCGTCGCCCTTGATCTTGATTTCGCCATCCGGCCCGTTCGGGCCCAGCAGCGCCTTGCTGGACAGATTCGAGCCCAGTTCACCCTTGATACGGTTGATGGTCGGACCGAAACCGATCGACACCTTGTCGTTGAAGGCATAGCTGATGGTTGGCTGGAAGGTGACGACCTCGACCTTGCTCTTTTTGCCCCAGTAGCGTGCCGCGTCGTCGCTGCCGTAGTCCGTGATCAGGCCGTATGGCACGTAAACGCCGAAACCGACGCTCCAGTGATCATCGATCGGTTTGACGTAATAGCCCATGGGTACACCCACGACCGGGACCATGTCGCCATCGGTTTCCCCCCCGAAATTGCTACCACGACCCGAAATATCAGTTTTGGCAATGACAGCCGCGCCACCCACGGTGACCTGTTCGCGCTTGAGGCGAGACATGCCCGCAGGGTTGCCATACACCGTGCTGGCATCTTCGGCAGAAGACGAACGTCCCGCAAACCCGGTTCCCATGCCGCTGATGCTTTGTTCGTTCAGCGCGAAACCTGCGGCGAGCAGTTGGCTGGAAGCAAGTGCAACGGCTACGCCGAGGGAGGCTTTGAGCATTACTTTTTTCATTATTAGAAAACTCCTTGGGATCTCCGGGGCGAAAAGCTACCAACAAATCACGCGCCGCGCTATAGCCTCAATCGCAGGAGATAGAGCGGTTTTGTAGGACAATCCGACCAAAATTCCCTTTTTTCCGGGCACGTTGTAGGACGCGTCTTAAGATGCCTGCGGCAATCTCTGATCTATGCAGGTATGCCAGGCCTGTGTGAAGTCGCGCAGGCGACCTTGGGGGTTGAAAATCTGTCGCCAGATTCGCGCAAGCGCGAGAAGGTCATCGGCGGCCGGCAGTGGCGTGGCCTGCTCTTCGATGAGCATCCAGGCAATCGCGGTTGAATAACGCAGGTTGACGGTGAGTTCCAGGTGCGGGCCGCCGAGGAAGGCGTGCTGGCTGGCCAGGCCGCGGACCAGGCTGGCCAGGTCGGGGTCACGGGCAAGATAGTCGTCCCAGATAGCCTGGTGACGGTGTTCGCCGATACGGTACAGACCGTGCCCACGACGGTCGTGCAAGGCCGACCCCAGGGCCGACTGGCTGGCGGCGATGCCAAGCAACAAGGCTTCGGCGCTGGCGCAGTGACGGTTCAGGTAGACCAGGGTGGGTCGGATCACATACTGACACAATTCATTCGCCGCGATACCCATGATGCCCTCGAGCAGTTAAGGGCCGGACGGGCGCTGGAGCTTGGCAGCTGGTGAGTGATCAGGCCCGCCGGAAGCGGCAAGCACCGCTCGAGTTGAAGTGTAGTGTGATAATCGTGGTGTAAAGGGCTGTTTTTAAATCGATTGCTGCCTGACGTACTTGGCTATATGCCTTAAGGCAATTACGCCACGAACGTTCAGGCAGGCTTGCGATGGGATGATTCAGCGCTTGAATACCGCAGCATTCGCCGCTCACGCGGTGAGCGACTGGCGGGTTCGGGCGATGACCGCCTGCAGCGGTTCACTGCGGCTGTACTGTTCGGGGTACAGGCGCTCGGTGTGGCAGGCGACACCGTGTTCGTCTACCAGGGTGAAGCTGAAGCTGCCTTTGCGAGGGGCAACGATAAGGCACTTCAACGGCGAGAAGGCCTGGGAGAGGGTGCCAATGGCAGCCTGAATCTGATGATGAGTTTGCATATTGTTGGAGGTTCCTGCTTTAAACACGGGGGTTATGATCCGTGCATGATAGAAACGTTCCAGTGACGCCTTTATTAAGGGACGAACGAACCTGACTGGAACAGGGCAGCCAGAGGGAGCGCAATCAAAGGTGGGCGCGTGGGCTGACTGGTAGGTACTTCAGAGGACAGGCAGCACGCCGGGGCCAAGGTTCTAGGCCGTCGGGGTGGGATCCTGATCAATCTGTCACGTGATTCGTGCTTGAACAGCGCTGGGCTGGCGAGTGAATCATCGGAATGGGCCGGTCCTGGTTTCAGCAGCGCCACCCTTGGGAGGAGTGTGTCTGCAAGGACGCTTGAGGCCAGAATTGACTTTCAGCTTGGTACTAACGATGCGCACCTTAGCGAAAATACAGGTGCTTGGCAAGGACTTCGTGTAAGTACAGGTTAGCCGCGCAGTATGGCGCGTATTTTTCCTGATGGGAAGGGGCTGCAAAAGCCCCGTATCCGGCCTGATGTACCGATTTCGTGCATTCAATTGAAGGTTTTTGGTGCACTTGTTCACATTCGGAGCAGCGCTTGCAACTACCTTGCAGCATGCCATGACAGCCTCGCCAATGCCTTGACTGGCCGGTTAAGTCAATGAAAAAAAACACTATTTTTAGCTGGTGAAAAAATCGTCAGTTTGAGCGAAAGCCCCAATTCATAGGGGTTTGCGGGGGATGCCAGGGGGTTGTCCACCGAGTTATCCACAGGAACTGTGGATTGTCCCTGGCGCTTGCTCTAGGACGGGCGTGCCAGCAATACAGTGAACTGTCCGACAATCGACATACTTCAGAAGGCCAGTTGGTCATCCACTTGAAAACGTCAAGAAAAGATCATTGAAAATTTTTTCAATCCTGCAGAAATCGGAAGGCCATGTCGCAAAAAAAAGGGTAGAGTTGCGCGCCTTTCGAGTTGCCAATCCTGTTGCTCATGAAGTTTCGCGGTAAACACCTCGCCAGCCCTGCTGCATCGACGCCTGCGCCTCCCCCCAAACGTTTCTCCCTCAAAGTGGCCTTGTGGCTGCTCGATAACCCGCGCCTGGGTGACAAGCCGCAGGTCAAGCACTTGGCCGGGCGCCTGTTGAAACAGCCGGCGCGTCAGGGTGTGGTAGTGGCGCAAAGCCGCCTGGGACAGATGTTGTGCCGTGATTGCGGCAACGCCCGTGACCGGCGTATTGGCCATGAACTGCTGCGCCAGGCGGCCCGCGCCGGTGATCGGCGCGCGCAACTGGAGTATGCGCGGCTGTGCCAGCACAACGAGCCGGAGCAGGCGCGGTACTGGCTGGAGCTGGCGGCGGGGCAGGGGTCGCAGGAAGCGCGGCGGCTGTTGCGGCAGTGGTTCCATGCCTGAGGTGTGTTGCCAGCACTGGCCTTTTCGCGGGTAAACCCGCTCCCACAGGAATAGCTATACCTCGGATACTGTGCAATCCCTGTAGGAGCGGGTTTACCCGCGAAGAGGCCTGAACAGGCAACACACCGCTCAGGCTGATAAGCTGCGATGCATTCATCCAGGATCATTCGGGGTAAGCATGACAGTGGATCTGGCCAGCATTCTGCTGGGCTTGGTGGCAGGTGCATTACCTTGCCTGGGTTGGGCCATGCAGTTGCAGCGTCGCCAGGGCACGCGGCAGGGCGAGCAGGCTTTGCTCGAAGAGCGCCTCAATGCTGCCCAGCTGGCCCTGGCCGGCCTGCAGGCGCAACTGGACGCCAGCCGCGATGAAATCAGCGATCTCAGCGAAGCCAACACCGTCAAGCAGACCCAGCTGGCCGCCCAGGGCCGTGAGCTGGAACTGCTGCAGATCGACCGTGACAATGCCCGTGATGCCGCTCACGCCTGGAACCTCGAACGTGCCAACCGCGAAGCCGAACTGCGTCGCCTGGAGGCCCAGACCGCACGCCTGGACGCCGAACTGCGCGAGCAGCAGGAAAGCCACCAGCAGCGCCTGGAAGACCTGCAGGAAGCCCGCGACACCCTGCGCGCCCAGTTCGCCGACATGGCTACAAAGATCTTCGACGAGCGCGAGCAGCGCTTCGCCCAGACCAGCCAGCAGCATCTCGGCCAGTTGCTCGACCCGCTCAAGGAGCGCATCCAGGCTTTCGAAAAACGCGTGGAAGAGAGCTACCAGCAGGAAGCCCGCGAGCGCTTCTCGCTGGGCAAGGAGCTGGAGCGCCTGCAGCAACTCAACCTGCGCCTGTCCGACGAAGCCACCAACCTGACCCAGGCGCTGAAGGGCCAGAAAACCCAAGGCAACTGGGGTGAATTGATTCTCGAACGGGTATTGGAGCATGCCGGCCTGGAAAAGGGCCGCGAATACCAGACCCAGGTCAGCTTGAAGAGCGCCGATGGCGAGCGCTTCCAGCCTGACGTTCTGATCATGCTGCCCGGCGACAAGCAGGTAGTGGTGGATGCCAAGGTCAGCCTCACCGCCTACCAGCAGTTCGTCGCCGGCAACGACGAGGCTGCGCTCAAGCAGCATGTGCAGTCGCTGCGCAGCCACGTCAAAGGCCTGTCGAGCAAGGACTACAACCGCCTCGAAGGCCTGCACAGCCTGGATTTCGTGCTGCTGTTCGTGCCGATCGAGGCCGCCTTCTCGGCAGCCCTGCAGGCCGAGCCGAATCTGTTCCAGGAAGCCTTCGACCGGCAGATCGTGATCGTCAGCCCGACCACATTGCTGGCCACCTTGCGGGTGATCGACAGCCTGTGGAAGCAGGAACGCCAGGGCCAGAACGCCCGCGAGATTGCCGAACGCGCCGGCTGGCTGTACGACAAGTTCGTGCTGTTCATCCAGGACCTGGACGAGTTGGGCAGCCGCCTGCAGCAGGTGGACAAGGCCTATGCTGCCGCGCGTAACAAGCTATGCGAAGGGCGCGGCAACCTGGTCAGCCGCAGCGAACAGCTGAAGCTGCTGGGCGCCCGCGCCAGCAAGAGCCTGCCGGCCGACCTGCTGGAGCGGGCGCTGTCCGATGAGGCGTTGCCGGACGAAGCGCTTACTGAACCAGGCTCAGATGGCGATTGAGCATGGCACGCAGGGCCGCCGGCTTGACCGGCTTGGCCAGGTAGTCCAGGCCAGAGGCATGCACCATGGCGATGGTTTCCTTGCTGCCGTCAGCGCTGATCACCACGCCCGGCACCGGCTCGCCAAGACGCGCGCGTAGCCAGCCCATCAGCCCGGTACCAGTTTCGCCGTCGTCCAGGTGGTAGTCCACCAGCGCCAGGTGCGGGCGCATGCCCTTGGCCAGCAGAGCTTCGCATTCGGCGCGGTTGCGCGCGGTCCACACTTGGCAACCCCAGCGGCTGAGCAGGCTGTTCATGCCGATCAGGATGCTGTCTTCGTTATCCACGCACAGTACCTGCAGCCCGGCCAGTGGCTGGCCGCCCTGTTCCACCGGGGCGGCGGGCGCCGGTGCGGCTTGGTGGGCAATTGGTACGCTGACGCGGAACACCGTGCCCTTGCCCGGCCACGAGCGCACTTCCAGCTTGTGCCCCAGCACCCGGCACAGGCCGTCGGCGATCGCCAGGCCCAGGCCCAGGCCCTTCTCGGCGCGGGTCTGGTGGCTGTCCAGGCGCTTGAACTCCTGAAAGATCACCTGCAGCTTGTCGTCGGCGATGCCGGGGCCGCGGTCCCACACTTCAAGCCACAACTGTTCACCCTGGCGCCGTGCGCCCAGCAGGATCGGGCTCTTGCCGTAGCGCAGGGCGTTGGTCAGGAAGTTCTGCAGCACCCGGCGCAGCAGCTTCATGTCACTGTCCACCCGCAGGCGGCTGCCGCGCAGGCGAAATTCCAGGCCCTTCTCGGCGGCCAGCACCTTGAATTCGGCACCCAGGGTGTCGAACAGCTCGTTGAGGGCAAAGGGTTTGGCATCCGGGGTAATCTTGCCGTTTTCAAGGCGTGAGATGTCCAGCAGGTCGCTGATCAGCTCTTCGGCCGAGCGCAGCGAACTGTCCATGTGCTGCACCAACTGCCGGGCCTCTTCATTCATGCCCTCGGCCTGTTGCGACAAGGCGGCGGAGAACAGCCGGGCCGCGTTCAGCGGCTGCATTAGGTCATGGCTGACCGCAGCCAGGAAACGGGTCTTGGACTGGCTCACCGCTTCGGCACGGCTCTTGGCTTCGGACAACGCCTGGTTCAGTTGTGACAGCTCCTGGGTGCGTTCCGCCACCCGTTGCTCCAGGCGTTCGTTGGCATCGCGCAGGGCCTGCTCGGCCTCACGGAACGGGGTGATGTCGGTGAAGCTCATGACGAAACCGCCGCCCGGCATCGGGTTGCCGATCAGCTCGATCACCCGGCCATTGGGGAACAAGCGCTCGGAGGAGTGCGCACGGCCCTGACGCATCCAGTGCAGGCGCCGCGCCACGTGCACCTGCGCCTCGCCCGGTCCGCACAGGCCACGCTCGGCGTTGTAGCGGATGATGTCGGCGATCGGCCGGCCCACGCTGATCAGCCCGTCGGGGTAGTTGAACAGTTCCAGGTAACGGCGGTTCCAGGCCACCAGGTGCAGGTTCTGGTCGACCACGCTGATGCCCTGGTTGATGTTCTCGATGGCCCCTTGCAGCAGGGCGCGGTTGAACTGCAGCACCTCGCTGGCTTCGTCGGCGATACGCACCACGTCTTCCAGCTGCATGTCGCGGCCTTCGATGGCGGCCTTGACCACGGCGCGGGTCGACGACGTGCCGAGTACGCCGGCCAGCAGGCGTTCGGTATGTTCGATCCAGTCGCCGTCGGCGTTCTGGTTGGGGTTGAAGCCCTTGCCCTGGCGGTAGGCGAAGCGGATGAAGCTCTGCCGGGCGCGTTCTTCACCAACGAAGCGCGAGGCCAGGGTCAGCAGGTCGTCGATCTGCACCGCCAGCAGCGGCTTGCTGCTGGGCCTGGCGCTAGTCTGCTGGCCGATGAAGCGGCCGGCCTGCCAATGCTCGGAAACCCGCGTGCGCGAAAGCACGGAAACCCAGGCGAACAGCGTGAAGTTACCCGCCAGCGACAGCACTACGCCTTGGGTCAGCGGGCTGATCGGCAGGTTTAGCGGATTGCCGTGCAGCCACGCCAACCCCGGAAACAGCTGCAGCGACCATCCCAGGCTGTGCGCCGCGATCGGCAGGACGAGGGTGTAGAACCAAAGGAAGATACCTGCAGCCAGGCCGGCGAACACGCCGCGGCGGTTGGCCTGCTTCCAGTACAGTGCACCGAGCATGGCCGGGGTCAGCTGGGTCACGGCGGCAAAGGCGATCTGGCCGATGGTCGCCAGGCTGGCGGTGGAACCCAGCAAGCGGTAGCTGACATACGCCAGCAGCAGGATCACCACGATGGTCACCCGGCGTACCGAGAGCATCCAGTGGCGGAATGCCTCGAACGGCCGCTCGGCGTTGGTACGGCGCAGCAGCCAGGGCAGCAGCATGTCGTTGGAGACCATGGTCGACAGCGCCACGGCCTCGACGATGACCATGCCCGTGGCCGCCGATGCACCACCGATGAATGCCAGCAGGGCCAGGCTTGGGTGTGCCTCGGCCAGAGGAAGGCTGATGACGAACGAATCGGAGATCACCGTGCCCGGCAGCAGCATCTGCCCGGCCAGGGCGATCGGCACCACGAACAATGCGGCGAGCGCCAGGTACATCGGGAATACCCAGCGCGCCAGGCGCATGTCCTGGGGTTCGATGTTCTCCACCACGGTAACGTGGAATTGCCGTGGCAGGCAGATGATCGCCATCATCGCCACGGCGGTCTGCACCACCATCGACGGCCAATTGATGGTCTCCTGCCAATAGTCCTGGAGGTGGATCGACTGGCGGGCCTGGCTGAACAGGTCGTCGAAGCCGTCATACAGGTTGAAGACGACGAAGATGCCCACGGCGAGGAAGGCCAGCAGCTTGATCAGTGATTCGAAGGCAATCGCCAGGACCATGCCACGGTGGTGTTCGGTCACGTCCAGGCTGCGGGTACCGAAGACGATGGCGAACAGTGCCAGCACCAGGGATACAACCAGTGCGGTGTCCTGTACGCGGGTGCCGGTGGCGTCGGCGTTGGCGCCGATCAGCAGGTTCACGCCCAGCACGATGCCCTTGAGTTGCAAGGCGATGTATGGCAGCACGCCTACCAGGCAGATGAGCGCCACGACCACCGCCAGGGACTGCGACTTGCCATAGCGCGCGGCGATGAAGTCGGCAATCGAGGTGATGTTCTGTTGCTTGCTGATCAGCACCATCTTCTGCAGCACCCAGGGCGCGAAGATCAGCAGCAGCACCGGGCCCAGGTAAATCGGCAGGAATGCCCAGAGCTGTTCGGCGGCCTGGCCGACCGCGCCGAAGAAGGTCCAGCTGGTGCAGTAAACGGCCAGCGACAGGCTGTACACCCAGGCACGCAGCTTCGGCGGCAACGGCGTGCTGCGGCGGTCGCCGTAGAAGGCGATGGCGAACATGATGGCCATATAGGCCAGGGCGACCACGGCGATCAGCCCGCTGGACAACGACATGAAGACTCCGAAACAAAAAGATAACGCGGTCCCGATCAATCAGTCTGGCACGCAGGTGCCGCTTCGTCAGCGCAGACGATGGTTGTAGGAGCGAGCTTGCTCGCGAAGAGGCCGATACAGCCAACATCAGTTACTGCGGGTACCCAGCCAATAAAACACCCCCGCCAGTATCACCGACAACACCAGCAGGTAGAAGATCGCCCCCGGCCACAGATGTACCAGGGCAAACCCCACCATCACCGGCCCTAGCGCCGCACCGAGGTTGGACAGGTTCTGCGCGCCGTAATACACCCCACGCAAGTGCTCCGGCGCGATCAGGTCGATGAACATGTACTCGGCCGGGATCACGATGATCTCGCCCAGGGTGAACACCAGCATCGCCAGGCACCACGCCAGCGCCGAACCGGCCACGGCAAAGCCCAGCAGCCCGGCGATGAACAGGCCCATGCCGGCCAGCAGCCAGTGCATCAGGCGCTGGCGGCTGATGCGGCGGCCGATCAGGTACTGCAGGGCAATCACCGTCACCGCGTTGGTGGTCACCAGGTAACCGATCAGGCGCGCCGCCTCGGCCGGGCTGCTGGTTATCACCAGGTACTGCGACAGGTAGGCAGTGAACTGGCCGAATACTACCGCGCTCAGTACCCCGCCCAGGGTGAAGCATACCAGCCGTCGGTCACGGGCCAGACCCAGCGCCACCTGGCCAAAGCCGACCCCGGGTTTGTCCGGCACACTGGCCTGCAGGCCGCGGTCCCCCAAGCGCCAGTAGGTCAGGCACATACCCAGGCCGAGCAGGGCGGAGGCAATGAACGGCATATGGTCGTTCAGCTCCAGCATGGCCACGCCCAGCAGCGGGCCGGCGGCGTAGCCGACGTTGCTGAGGGTGTACTTGATGGCGAACACTTCGGCCCGTGCCTCCACCGGCAGCAATGCGCAGAAGCCCGCCTTGGCAGCGATGTCGACCACTGCCAGGGCCAGGTTGATCAGTACCAGGCAGATAAAGAACAGCAGCGCCGAGTTGCTGGCGACCGCGCCGACGAAAGCCAGGGCAAACAGCAGGGTGCTGGCGCTGACCAGGGTGTGGTTGCGCAAGGTATCCACAAGGTGGCCGCCATACAGGCTCAGCAGCGAGGCGATGATCAGCGCACCACCGATCAGCAGGCCGATCTGGCTGATCGGCAGCCGGAAGTTGTCAGCCAGGTACACCACCAGGTAAGGCAGGGTAAGGGCACGGGCGACGGTGAGGGTGAAGGTGGTGCCGAGCAGCAGGCGCACACTGTGCGGGTAGCGTTTTATGGCGGCGAGCATTACACATCCTTGTTGTTCTGTTTTGCCGGGGGCCAGCATATGCCAACAGAGGCCTGCTGCGCAGGCCTTTCGCGGGCACGCCCGCTCTCACATGCCCTCAAGGCATGTGATATCCCTGTGGGAGCGGGCGTGCCCGCGAAAGGGCCGGTACAGCCCTCCAAAATCCTTGAGCGCTTGCCAGTCAGTGCATTTCCCATGCAGATTTGTGGCTTGTCGCGCCCTGCGCGCCTCCAATTGAAAAGCCCTCAGGACCAAGGACGATGAGTCACTCCTCGCAATTCACCTTGCTCGGCAAGCGGCGTTTCCTGCCGTTTTTCATCACCCAGTCGCTGGGTGCCTTCAACGACAACCTGTTCAAGCAGTCGCTGATCCTGGCGATCCTGTTCAAGCTCAGCCTGGGCGACGGCGACCGTTCGATCTGGGTCAACCTGTGCGCCCTGCTGTTCATCCTGCCGTTCTTCCTGTTCTCTGCGCTGGGTGGGCAGTTTGGCGAGAAGTTCGCCAAGGATGCACTGATCCGGGCCATCAAGCTGGCCGAGATCGCGATCATGGCGGTAGGCGCGCTCGGTTTCATCACCAACCACCTGGCACTGATGCTGGTGGCGCTGTTCGGCATGGGAACCCACTCGGCTCTGTTCGGCCCGGTGAAGTACTCGATCCTGCCGCAGGCCCTGCGCGAGGAAGAACTGGTCGGCGGCAACGGGCTGGTGGAAACCGGTACTTTCCTGGCCATCCTCGCCGGCACCATCGGCGCCGGGGTGATGATGTCGGCTGACAGCTATGCCACCGTGGTGGCTGGTGGCGTGGTCGGCACCGCCGTGCTCGGTTACCTGGCCAGCCGCTGGATCCCGCGGGCCGCTGCCGCTTCGCCGCAAATGCCGCTGGACTGGAACATCTTCAGGCAGTCGTGGGCGATCCTGCGCATGGGCCTGGGGCAGCCGCCGGCGGTGTCGCGCTCGATCGTCGGCAACTCGTGGTTCTGGTTCGTCGGTGCCATCTACCTCACGCAGATCCCGGCCTACGCCAAGGACTGGCTGCACGGTGACGGCACGGTGGTGACACTGGTGCTGACCCTGTTCTCGGTGGGGATTGCCTTGGGTTCGCTGCTGTGCGAGCGGCTCAGCGGGCGCAAGGTGGAAATCGGCCTGGTGCCGTTCGGCTCGTTCGGGCTGAGCCTGTTCGGCCTGCTTTGGTGGTGGCACTCCGGCGATGTGCCGGCTGCGGCGGCACCGCACGACTGGCTGGCGCTGTTGGGCATGGGCCAGGCCTGGTGGATCCTGCTGTCTATCGTCGGCCTTGGGGTGTTCGGCGGCTTCTATATCGTACCGCTGTATGCACTGATCCAGGCCCGCACCGCCGAAGACCAGCGCGCCCGGGTGATCGCGGCCAACAACATCCTCAATGCCCTGTTCATGGTGGTGTCGGCAGTGCTCACCATCATCCTGCTGGGCCTGGCCGAGCTGACCATCCCGCAACTGTTCCTGGTGGTGTCGCTGCTCAATATCGCGGTCAACGCCTATATCTTCAGGATCGTGCCCGAGTTCACCATGCGCTTCCTGATCTGGCTGCTCAGCCATTCGATGTACCGCGTGCAGCACCGCGACCTCGAACGCATCCCCGACGAAGGCGCGGCGCTGCTGGTTTGCAACCACGTGTCGTTCGTCGATGCGCTGCTGCTGGGAGGGGCGATTCGCCGGCCGATCCGCTTCGTCATGTACTACAAGATCTACAACCTGCCGGTACTCAACTTCGTGTTCCGCACCGCAGGCGCCATCCCGATTGCCGGGCGCAACGAAGACCTGGCCATCTACGAACGTGCTTTCGCGCGCATTGCCGAGTACCTGGCCGATGGCGAGCTGGTATGCATCTTCCCTGAAGGCAAGCTGACCGGGGATGGCGAAATCGACGTGTTCAAGGGCGGCGTCAACCGCATCCTCGAAGAAACCCCGGTGCCGGTCATTCCGTTGGCCTTGCAGGGGCTGTGGGGCAGCTTCTTCAGCCGTGACCCGGCAAAGGGCTTTTTCAAGCGCCTGTGGTCGCGGGTGACCATCGTGGCAGGCGCCGCCATCCCGGTGGAGGCGGCGCAGCCAGAAGCCTTGCGTGAGCAGGTCAGCCGCCTGCGCGGCAACCTGCGCTAGGGAAGGGCGTCAGCTGGCGCTGACTTTCAGGCCGACCAGGCCGGTAATGATCAGCGCCACGCTGACCAGGCGTACCAGGGCCATGGACTCGCCGAACAGGATGATGCCGGCGATCACCGTGCCGACGGCGCCGACGCCGGTCCAGATGGCATAGGCGGTGCCCAGCGGCAGCTCTTTCATGGCCAGGCCCAGCAGGCCCAGGCTGATGGCCATGGCGGCGACGGTGAGGACGGTGGGCAGTGGCTTGCTGAAGCCGTCGGTGTATTTCAGGCCGACGGCCCAGCCGACCTCGAACAGGCCGGCGAAGAAAAGGATGATCCAGGACATGGTGCGTCTCCATCGTTGTGAATGATGGGGCCGTCCCCGGAATGGTCACGCGGTGCGTCGTGAGGTCGTCCTCACAGTGGGTGCCATGGTGCACATATGCAGCGCTCTGGGCAAGCCTGCGCGGGCCTCTTCGCGGGTAAACCCGCTCCTACAGGGATCTCCACAATTTTCAGACCTGTGCAGTATCTGTGGGAGCGGGTTGACCCGCGAAGGGGCCAGTTCAGGCAACATCAATGCCCGGCCGGCTCCCCACCTTCGGCTTCTGCCACAGGTTCCCCCATGCGCCGGAACCAGGTAGACAGCAGCGCCCCGGAAATATTGTGCCAAACGCTGAACAACGCACTCGGCACCGCAGCCAGCGGCGAAAAATGCGCCGCCGCCAGTGCCGCGCCCAGCCCGGAGTTCTGCATGCCCACCTCCAGCGCCAGCGACTTGCGCTGTGCCAGCGGCAGCTTGCACAGCCTGCCGGTCAGGTACCCCAGCAAGTAGCCGAAGCTGTTGTGCAATATCACCACCGCCATGATCAGCAGCCCTGACTCGGCGATCTTCGCCTGGCTGGCCGCCACCACCGCGCACACGATCATCACGATACTCACCACCGACACCAGCGGCAGTACCTGCACCGCCGCCTGCACCCGCGCGCCAAGCAGCCGCTGGGCCAGTACGCCGAGCACGATCGGCAGCATCACCAGCTGCAGGATCGACCAGAACATGTCCATGAAGGACACCGGCAGCCAGGCCGAGGCCAGGAACCAGATCAGCGCCGGGGTCAGCAGCGGGGCGAGCAGGGTGGTCACCGCAGCGATGGCCACCGCCAGCGCCAGGTCGCCACGGGACAGCCAGACCATCACGTTCGATGCCGTGCCGCTCGGGCAGCAGCCAACCAGGATCACGCCCACGGCGATTTCCGGCGGCAGGTGGAACAGCTGGCACAGCAGCCAGGCCATGCCCGGCATGATCACGAAGTGCGCGACCACCCCCAGCATCACCCGCCAGGGCTGGCGGGCGAGGGCGGCGAAGTCATCGAGCTTGAGGGTGAGGCCCATGCCGAACATCACCAGCCCCAGCAGCGGCACGATGGCCACCTTCAGGGCGATGAACCATTGCGGTTGCAGGAAGGCCAGTACGGCGAACACCAGCACCCACAGGGCGAAGGTATTGCCGACGAAGCGGCTGAGGGTGGCGAGGGCACGCATGGGGGGCAATTCCTTTTTGTTTTATCGCTTCAATAATTTCACTGGCCTCTTCGCGGGCTTGCCCGCTCCCACAGGTACACCACAGTACTCAGAAGCTGTGGTGTACCTGTGGGAGCGGGCAAGCCCGCGAAAGGGCCAGTACGGTCTGAGGATATCTCCCAGGCCAGCACCGGCATTTCAAAACCAGTCAGACCCCTTGCGGAATCTCTTCTCCACCCAGCGCCTCGAACAGCACCGGCAGGAATTCGGCAAAGGTCATCATCATCAGTTGGAAGCTGGCATCGAACTGTTGCGCAGCCTCATCGCCACCATCCTGTTCGGCCTGCTCCTGCAGCAGCTCTTCGAACTTCAGGCGCTTGATCACCATCTTGTCATCCAGAATGAACGACAGCTTGTCCTGCCAGGCCAGGGCCAGCTGGGTGACCACCTTGCCAGTGCTCAGGTGCAGCTGAATTTCCTCGCCGGTCAGGTCCTGGCGCTTGCAGCGCACGATGCCGCCGTCTTCGGCAGTGTCGCGCAGTTCGCACTCGTCCAGCACATAGAAGCCTTCGGCAGCTTCCTGCGACTTGACCCACTCGGTCATGGTGGCAACCGGTGCGATTTTCACGGTGGCCGGGCGCACCGGCAGCGAGCCCATCACTTCACGCAAGGTCGACAGCAGGTCTTCGGCACGCTTGGCGCTGGCCGAGTTGACCAGGATCACGCCCAGGCGCGGGGCGATGGCGGCGAAGATCATCGAGCGGCGGATGAACGCGCGCGGCAGGAAGGCCTGGATGATCTCGTCCTTGATCTGGTCGCGTTCCTTTTTATAGACCTTGCGCATCTGCTCGGTCTCGATCTCTTCGACCTTTTCCTTCACCGCGTCGTTGACCACGCTGCTGGGCAGGATGCGTTCTTCCTTGCGCGCGGCAATCAGCAGGTACTCGCCGCTGACATGCACCAGGGGAGCGTCTTCGCCCTTGCCGAATGGCGCGACGAAACCATAGGTGGTCAGCTCCTGGCTGGCGCAGGGGCGGGCCGGCTTGCTGGCCAGGGCCGCTTCCAGCGCTTCAGGCTCGAACGGGACTTCCTGGGTCAGACGGTAGGTCAGCAGGTTCTTGAACCACATGAGGGGCAATCTCTCCTTAATGCATAAGGCGGGCATTATTCTCCGAGCGGTGCTCTCAGGCCAACCCTGTCGGAGTGCCAGTAGCTGTAGCTGAATGTAAAGATGCACGTGGCAACGCTAGGTCTTTGAAAGGCCTGAGGTTTTTTTTGAAAAAAGTTAAAAAAGTGCTTGCCAGGGTACGGGGTCGTCCGTAGAATGCGCGCCACACCGAGACGAAGGGTGATTAGCTCAGCCGGGAGAGCATCTGCCTTACAAGCAGAGGGTCGGCGGTTCGATCCCGTCATCACCCACCACTCGATGTTTAGCGCAGCGGTAGTTCAGTCGGTTAGAATACCGGCCTGTCACGCCGGGGGTCGCGGGTTCGAGTCCCGTCCGCTGCGCCATATTTCACTTCCAGGGCCTACTGAACACCCGGAAGTAACAGAGAAAGCGACCTCAGGGTCGCTTTTTTTGTGCCTGCGATTTGGTGTTTCGCGAATTTTGCAAAAAGTTTGATAAGTGCTTGCCAGAGCGCCAAGTCGCCCGTAGAATGCGCGCCACACCGAGACGAAGGGTGATTAGCTCAGCCGGGAGAGCATCTGCCTTACAAGCAGAGGGTCGGCGGTTCGATCCCGTCATCACCCACCACTCGATGTTTAGCGCAGCGGTAGTTCAGTCGGTTAGAATACCGGCCTGTCACGCCGGGGGTCGCGGGTTCGAGTCCCGTCCGCTGCGCCATATTCCACTTCCAGGGCCTACTGAACACCCGGAAGTAACAGAGAAAGCGACCTTAGGGTCGCTTTTTTTGTTTCTGCATTGAGCAAAAAACTATCTTGTACCTGTCAGGGCCTCATCGCCGGCAAGCCAGCTCCCACCTCGACCGCATTGATCTCAAGCCATACGCTATCCCTGTGGGAGCTGGCTTGCCGGCGAATGGGCTGCAAAGCAGCCCCGGCAATTTCAGCGGCGACGCTCTTCTTCCCGTAAGGTCAGCACCTCGACCCCATCCTCGGTCACCGCCACTGTATGCTCCCACTGCGCCGACAAGCTGTGGTCGCGGGTAATCACTGTCCAGCCGTCCTTCAGCGTGCGCGTCCCGCGTCCGCCCTGGTTGATCATCGGTTCGATGGTAAACACCATCCCCGGCTTCAACTTCAGGCCCATCCCGCGCTGGCCAATGTGCAGCACCTCGGGCCCTTCATGCATCTGTTGGCCAATGCCATGCCCGCAGTACTCACGTACGACGCTGTAGCCCGCCGCTTCGGCATGGGTCTGGATGGCATGCCCGATATCACCCAGCGTAGCCCCGGGGCGTACCTGTTCGATGCCTTTCCATAGCGCGTCATAGGTGGTGTCGACCAGGCGCTGCGCCTCATCGCTGATCGGCCCGATGCTGTACATCTTCGACGAGTCGGCGATATAGCCGCCTTGTTCCAGGGTGATGTCGATGTTGATGATCGAGCCTTCTTTCAGCACTTCATCGACCTTGGGCATGCCATGGCACACCACATGGTCCACCGAGGTGTTGAGCGCATAGGGGAAACCATACTGGCCCTTGCTCGCCGGGCGGGCCTTGAGCGTGCCGACGATGAACGCCTCGGCGCGGTCGTTGATCTGCATGGTGGTCACGCCGGGGCGGATGAAGCTGTCGAGGTCGGCGAACACCTGGGCAAGCAGCTGGCCGGCGCGGCGCATCAGGTCGAGTTGGGCGGGGGTCTTGATAATCACCTGGGACATGGGGGGAGGGCAGTGGCTCATGCTGGAATGTGCCCCAGCATAGCGCCATGGGGTGCGGGGTTGCCATCGCATGGTGCACAGCCTGTACCGGCCTCTTCGCGGGCACGCCCGCTCCCACAGGTGCAGCACCGCCCTCAGGCCTTGCGATATCCCTGTGGGAGCGGGCATGCCCGCGAAAGGGGCGGCACAGCTGGCCCATAAATTGCTGTTTCACCTCCATCCAGGGCTATCAACGTCGACAGCCCACAAAACTTCACGACAAAGGCGCCGTGTTGCCCCGCTTGCCCAGCAAGCAGGGGCAGCCGGCGCCTTTTTGCGTTCCCTACAGGAGCCCGCCATGGCCAACAGCGAAGTGCGCAGCGTCTGCCCCTACTGCGGCGTCGGTTGCGGCATCGTCATGAGCGTCGCCGATGGCAAGGTCGGCAAGATCAGCGGCGACAAGCAGCACCCCAGCAACTTCGGCCGCCTGTGCACCAAAGGCCTCACCGCACACCTGCCGCTGACTGCCGCCGGGCGCATGGAGGATGCCTATGTGCGCCAGCAGCGCAGCCAGCAGCCAGCGCGTACCGGCATCGACCAGGCCATCGCTGCCGCCGCCGGGCGCTTGCGCAGCATCATCGACCAGCACGGCCCCGACGCTGTGGCGCTGTACGTGTCCGGGCAGATGTCGCTGGAGGCCCAGTACCTGGCCAACAAGCTGGCCAAGGGCTTTATCCGCACCCGCCACATCGAGTCCAACTCGCGCCTGTGCATGGCCAGCGCCGGCAGCGGCTACAAGCTGTCGCTCGGTGCCGATGGCCCGCCCGGCAGCTATCAGGACTTCGAGCACGCCGACGTATTCCTGGTGATCGGCGCCAACATGGCCGACTGTCACCCGATCCTGTTCCTGCGCCTGCTCGACCGGGTCAAGGCGGGGGCCAAGCTGATCGTCGTCGACCCGCGGCGCAGTGCCACCGCCGACAAGGCCGACCTGTTCCTGCAGGTGCGCCCCGGCAGCGACATGGCCTTGCTCAACGGCCTGCTGCACCTGCTGCTGCGTAACGGCCACACCGACCCCGACTTCATCGCCCGCCACACTGAAGGCTGGGACGAACTGCCGGCCTTTCTCGATGACTACACCCCTGACCGCGTGGCCGCCATTACCGGGCTGGCCGAGGCCGACATCATCAGGGCCGCCGAATGGATCGGCAGCGCCAGCAACTGGATGAGCTGCTGGACCATGGGCCTGAACCAGAGCATCCATGGCACCTGGCACACCAATGCGATCTGCAACCTGCACCTGGCCACGGGCGCGATCTGCCGCCCGGGCAGCGGCCCGTTCTCGTTGACCGGCCAACCCAATGCCATGGGCGGCCGCGAGATGGGCTACATGGGCCCCGGCCTGCCAGGCCAGCGTTCGGCGCTGGTAGCGCAAGACCGTGCCTTCGTCGAGCAGCAGTGGCAACTGGCCCCGGGCAGCCTGCGCAACGAAGGCGGCGAGGGCACGGTGGCGCTGTTCGAGCAGATGAAAAGCGGCGCGGTAAAGGCCTGCTGGGTCATCTGCAGCAACCCGGTGGCCAGTGTCGCCAACCGCCAGCAGGTGATCGACGGCCTGCGCCAGGCTGAACTGGTAATTACCCAGGATGCCTTCCTCGACACCGAGACCAACCGCTACGCTGACATCCTGCTACCGGCTGCACTTTGGGCCGAAGGCGAGGGCGTGATGATCAACAGCGAGCGTAACCTCACCCTCATGCCACGTGCCGTCGAACCGCCCGGGCAGAGCCTGCCAGACTGGCAGATCATCGCCCGGGTCGCCTGCGCCATGGGCTATGCCGACGCCTTCGACTACCCCGATGCCGAGGCGGTGTACGAGGAGATCCGCCGCTTTCACAACCCAACCACCGGCTATGACCTGCGGGGCATCGGCTATGCCGAACTACGCGAACAGCCGCACCAGTGGCCCTGCGCCCCGGGCCGCGACAACCCGCGCAGCCCGCTGCGCTATCGCAACGACGGCAGCAGCCAGACGCTGTTGCACGATGCCCAGGGCGAGTGCCCGGTGTTGGCCTTCCCGACCGCCAGCGGCAAGGCCCGCTTCTTCGCCCGGCCCTGGTTGCCGGCGGCGGATCTGCCGGATGCCGAGTACCCCATGGTGCTGAATACCGGCCGCGTGCAGCACCAGTGGCACACCCTGACCAAGACCGGCAAGGTACCGGCGCTGAACAAGCTGGAGCCCGGCCCCTTCGTGGAAATCCACTGCGACGATGCTGCCCGGCTGGGCATCGCCGAAAAGGACCTGGTGGCCATTCGCTCGCGCCGCGGGCAGGCCGTGCTACCCGCGCGAATCAGCGACCGGGTCATGCCTGGCAACTGCTTTGCCCCGTTTCACTGGAATGACCTGATCGGCGAGCAACTGGCGATCAACGCCGTGACATGTGATGCGGTCGACCCGCTGTCGCTGCAGCCGGCGTTCAAGCATTGTGCCGTGACCCTGGAGCGGGTTGCCGGTGAGCGCATCGAAGCCCTTGATCTGAACACTGCCAATCCGGAGCCTGCCCGCATGCCGACCGCCACCCTGTCCCGTCTGCTTGGCCTGGACACCCTGCCAGCTCCGGTGCTGGCCGAGGAAGAGCGCCATTACCTGCAAGGCTTTCTGCTGGGCCTGGACCAGGCCCGCGCCGAGGGCGTGCCCTGTCTGCCGGCCAGTGCGCCGCTGGCCGCCAACCGCCGGTTGTTCGTCGATGGCTTGCTGGCCGGGCTGTTCGCCCAGCCGGCGGTGCTGCCCGATGCGGCGTTGATGGCACCACGGCACCAGGTGCTGTGGGCTTCGCAAACCGGCAACGGCGAGCTGTTGGCCGAACGCTGTGCCGAGCGCCTGCGTGGTGCCGGCCTCGACGTGCAGCTCAGCTGCATGGAAGCGGTCAGCCCGCGCCAGCTGCAGGGAGCCGCCAGCGTGGTGCTGATCGCCAGCACCTTTGGCGATGGTGACGCGCCCGACAGCGCAGCGGCATTCTGGCAAGCCTTGCAGGGCGAGGAGGGCGCCCACTGCGCCGAACTGCCTTTTGCCGTGCTGGCCCTGGGCGACTCCAGTTACGACCAGTTCTGCGGCTTTGGCCGCAAACTCGACCAACGCCTGGCCGAGCTGGGCGGGCGGCGCCTGCTGCAGCGGGTGGACTGCGAGCCGGACTTCGACGACGCCTTCGCCGCTTGGCTGGATGCGCTGCTGCCCACGCTAAGCAGCGCTGCTGCACCGCAACCGGTCACCGAGCCTGCGCCCGTGGCGGCCTATGGCAAGCAGCAACCCTGGGCTGCCACCTTGCTGGAAAACCGCCTGCTGAACGGCCCGGGTGCTACCAAGGAAACCCGTCAACTGGTGTTCGACCTCAGCGGCAGCGGCTTCACCTATGCCGCCGGTGATGCCCTGGGCGTGTGGCCGCGCAACTGTCCCGCCCTGGTCGACGAACTGCTGGCGCTAATACAGCTCGATGGCCAGACCATGGTCGAGCTGAAAGGCCAGCCCGCCATGCCGCTGACCGAAGCCCTTCAAGCGCACCTGGAAATCGCCAAGGTCACCACGCAGCAGCTGCAGGCCTTCGCCGGCAATGCTCCGGACCTGCAGCGCCTGCTGCAGCCCGAGTGCAAGGCCGAGCTGAAGGACTGGTTGTGGGGGCGGCAACTGGTCGATGTTCTGCGCGCCTTCCCCCAGCAACTGCCGCTGGCCAGCTGGCTGGAGCTGCTCAAGCCCTTGCAGCCGCGCCTGTACTCGATCAGCTCCAGCCCGCTGGCGCACCCGCAGCAGGTGCACCTGACCGTGTCAACGGTGCGCTATGGCGCGCGCAAAGGGGTGTGTTCAAGCTTCCTTGCCGACCGTGCGCAGGCGCTGAAGGTTGCCATCTTCCCGCAGGTGTCGAAGCACTTTCGCCTGCCCGAGGACGACAGCGTGCCGGTGATCATGGTCGGCCCCGGCACTGGCATTGCGCCGTTCAGGGCCTTTCTCGAAGAACGAGAGGCACGTGGGGCGAAAGGGGCTAACTGGCTGTTCTTTGGCGAGCAGTACGCGGCCACCGATTTCTATTACCAGGAGCAGCTACAGGCCTGGCAGGCGGCAGGGCACTTGCGCCTGGACACAGCGTTCTCGCGCGACCAGGCCGAGAAGGTCTATGTGCAGCAGCGCATGCTCGAACAGGGCGCGCAGTTGTGGCAATGGCTGGAGGCGGGCGCGTATTTCTATGTGTGTGGCGATGCGCAGCGCATGGCCAAGGATGTGGATGCGGCGTTGCGGGCGATCGTCGCCGAGCATGGCGGCATGGATGCAGTGGCGGCTGCGGCTTATGTCGAAGCGCTGGGCAGGGCCAAGCGGTATCGGCGGGATGTGTATTGATGTGCTCCAAGATGGGGAGTGATGCACTTGGAATGTGCATTTGCTGTACTGGCCTCTTCGCGGGCACGCCCGCTCCCACAGGTACTGCACAGGTCTGAATAAACGTGGAGAACCCTGTGGGAGCGGGCGTGCCCGCGAAGAGGCCGGTACAGGAAACAGGGTTGGCACACTCCCTGCTTTATCCCAGTTACAACAAAGCCCACTGATCAACGGCGATCAACCCGGGCCCCCTACCGTGATGAATACAGGCAAAGGCGCCTGGAGCTTCGGCTCCAGGCGCTTTTTTTTTGATCGAGGATCGGCTTATGAAGGCAACAGCGAGCAGCGGGCAACGAGAGCGACTGGTCATCGTCGGCAACGGCATGGTCGGCCACCATTGCGTCGAACAACTGGTCAGCCGCGGCGCCTTGCAGCGCTTCGAAGTGCATGTGTTCGGCGAAGAGCGCCAGCGTGCCTACGACCGCGTGCACCTGTCCGAGTACTTCGGCGGCAGCTGTGCCGAAACCCTGGCCCTGTGCGGGCAGGACTTCTACGGCGCCAACGGTGTGCACCTGCACCTCGGTGAAGCGGTGCTGGAAATCGACCGTGAGCACGCCGAAGTGGTTACCGCCGAGGGCCGTTACGGCTACGACCAATTGGTGCTGGCCACGGGTTCCTATCCCTTCGTGCCACCGATCGAAGGTTCCAACGGTAATGCCCGCCTGGTCTACCGCACCCTCGACGACCTCGACGCCATCCGCGCTGCCGCAGCCAGTGCCCGACGTGGCGTGGTAGTGGGCGGTGGCTTGCTTGGCCTGGAAGCAGCCAACGCCCTCAAGTCGCTGGGCCTGGAAGCCCACGTGGTGGAGTTCGCCCCACGGCTGATGCCGGTGCAGCTGGACGGCGAGGGCGGTGCCGCGCTCAAGGCACAGATCGAAGCGCTGGGTGTTGGCGTGCATCTGTCGCGGGCCACCCAGTCGATCAGTGCGGGTGAAGACTACCGCTACCGCATGAACTTCGATGGCGGCGAGCACCTGGAAACCGACCTGATCGTGTTCTCCGCAGGTATCCGCCCGCAGGATGCCCTGGGCCGTGCCTGTGGCCTGGACATCGCCGCGCGTGGCGGCGTGGTGATCGACAACCATTGCCGCAGCAGCGACCCACGCATCTTCGCCATCGGCGAGTGCGCCTCGTGGAACGGCAGTGTGTTCGGCCTGGTCGCCCCTGGCTACAGCATGGCGCGCAACCTGGCGGCTTTGCTGATGGGTGAGGCCGCTGGCGAATTCACCGGTGCCGACATGTCGACCAAGCTCAAGTTGCTGGGCGTGGATGTCGGCTCCATCGGCGATGCCCATGGCGCCACCCCGGGCGCACGCAGCTACCGCTTCATCGACGAAGCCAACAGCGCCTACCGCCGGCTGGTGGTGGATGCCAGCGGCAAGCACGTGCTCGGTGCGGTGCTGGTGGGCGACAACAGCTACTACGACACCCTTCTGCAATACGCCCAGAACGGCATCGCCCTGCCAGCCGACCCCGCGGCACTGATCCTGCCGCAAGGCGGCGGCACACCGGCCCTGGGCGCCGATGCGCTGCCCGATAGCGCGACCATCTGCTCGTGCCACAACGTCAGCAAGGGCGCGGTCTGCGCCGCCATAGACAGCGGCTGCGGCGACCTTGCCGCAGTC
Source organism: Pseudomonas sp. PVC-5-1 (assembly GCF_057444345.1). Classification (NCBI taxonomy): domain Bacteria; kingdom Pseudomonadati; phylum Pseudomonadota; class Gammaproteobacteria; order Pseudomonadales; family Pseudomonadaceae; genus Pseudomonas; species Pseudomonas sp. PVC-5-1. Next base: position 1,352,350 of record NZ_CM172024.1, read on the forward strand.
AAGGGCTGCACCAAGGCCGCCACCGGTTGTGGTGGTTGCGCGGCACTGCTCAAGCAGGTGTTCGAGCACGAGCTGACCGCCCGTGGCGTGGCGGTGGACAGGAGCCTGTGCGAGCACTTCGCCTACACCCGTCAGGAGCTGTACGGGCTGGTTCGGGTAGAGGGTATCCGCACCTTCAACGAACTGCTCGAACGCCACGGCAAGGGCCACGTTGGCTGCGACATCTGCAAGCCGGCGGTGGGCAGTATTCTCGCCTCGTGCTGGAACCAGCCGATCATGGACCCGGCGCTGGTGCCGCTGCAGGACACCAACGACACCTTCATGGCCAACATGCAGAAGAACGGCACCTACTCGGTGGTGCCGCGCATCCCCGGTGGTGAAATCACCCCCGACAAGCTCATCGTGATCGGCCAGGTGGCGAAAAAGTACGACCTGTACACCAAGATCACCGGCGGCCAGCGCATCGACCTGTTCGGCGCCCAGTTGCACGAGCTGCCGCTGATCTGGGGCGAGCTGATCGAGGCCGGCTTCGAAACCGGCCACGCCTACGGCAAGTCGACCCGCACGGTAAAGTCGTGCGTCGGCAGCACCTGGTGCCGTTATGGCGTGCAGGATAGCGTCGGCATGGCCCTGCGCCTGGAAGACCGCTACAAAGGCCTGCGCAGCCCGCACAAGCTCAAGTTCGCGGTGTCCGGCTGCACCCGCGAATGCGCCGAGGCACAGAGCAAGGACATCGGCGTGATCGCCACCGAAAAGGGCTGGAACCTGTACGTGTGCGGCAACGGCGGCATGCGCCCGCGGCACGCCGAACTGTTCGCCACCGACCTCGACGACGAAACCCTGGTGCGCCTGATCGACCGCGTGCTGATGTTCTACATCCGCACCGCCGACAAACTGCAGCGCACCTCGGTGTGGCGCGAGAGCCTGGAAGGTGGGCTGGACTACCTGAAGCAGGTGATCCTCGACGACAGCCTGGGCCTGGCCAGCGAGCTGGAGGCGCAGATGCAGCATGTGGTCGACCAGTATGAATGCGAATGGGCCAACGCCCTCAACGACCCCGAGAAGCTCAAGCGCTTCCGTACTTTCGTCAACGACCGCCGCGCCGACCCGGACGTGCACTTCGTGCGCGAACGCGAACAGCGCCGGCCTGCTGCGCCACTGCACCTGATCCCAACCGTCGAGGAGGCTGTCTGATGAACTTGTCCAATGCTGCTGTGAAAACCCACGAGAACTGGCAGGCGGTGTGCCAGGCGGATGACCTGGTGGCTGATTCCGGGGTGGTGGTTTGGCTCGACGGGGCCCAGGTGGCGCTGTTCTACCTGCCGGGGCAGGCGCAGCCGCTGTACGCGGTGGACAACCGCGACCCGAGGTCCGGCGCCAACATCATCGGTCGCGGCCTGGTGGGCAGTGTGCAGGGCGAGCTGGTGGTGGCGGCGCCGTTGTACAAGCAGCACTTCAGCCTGGAGAGCGGGGAGTGCCTGGAGGATAGCGGGCAGCGCCTGCGGGTGTGGCCGGTGCGGTTGAACGGGGAGGCGGTGGAGTTGGCTGTGGCCTGATAGTCATCTGCCGCCTGCACCGGCCTCTTCGCGGGCACGCCCGCTCCTACAGGTATTGCACTGGTCTGGAGAACTGTGGAGATCCCTGTGGGAGCGGGCGTGCCCGCGAAGAGGCCGGGACAGGCAATATACATAACCAGACCCAGCAATGCGGTAAGCTTGAGCCCATGAACCTCGACACCCGCATCAAGTACCGCCACCTGCTGTGCTTCCTGGAGATTGCCCGGCAGGGCAGCCTGGCCAGGGCTGCCGACATCCTGGCAATCAGCCAGCCAGCCATCTCCAAGACCCTCAAGGAACTCGAAGACCTGCTGGAAACGCGCCTGTTCGCGCGCAGCCGCCAGGGCGTCGAGCTGACCCCGGCCGGTACGCGTTTCATGCGCTATGCCGGGCCCAGCGTGCAAGCCCTGCGCGATGGCGTCAGCAGCCTGCGTGGCGAGGCGCGGGCGCCGTCGCAGGTGCGCATCGGTGTGCTGTCCACGGTCGAAGGCCTGCTCATGCCCGAAGTGCTGTGCCGCCTGCACCAGCGGCATGAGGCGCTGGTGATCAGTGTGGTCACCGGGGTCAGCGCGCAGCTGCTCGGCCAGTTGCGCCTCGGCGAACTGGAACTGGTGGTCGGGCGCATGACCGACAGCCCGCAGATCCAGGGCCTGTCGTTCGAGCACCTGTACAGCGAGTCGATGAGCCTGGTGGTGCGGCCCGGCCACCCGCTGCTGACCAGCAAGCCAGTAGAGCGCGGGGAGGTTGGACATTACCCGCTGGTGCTGCCGCCAGCCGGCACCACCATCCGCCAGCATGCCGACAGCCTGTTCGTGCAATGTGGCATCCAGATGCCCGCCCAGCGCCTGGAAACCCTGTCGCTGGCGCTAAGCCGGCGCTACCTGTTGGGCAGCGATGCAGTGTGGGTGGCGCCGCGCGATGCGGTGCTGCTCGACCTGCGCCGGGGCGAGCTGGTCGAGCTCGACCTGGGTGTGCGCGAGCCGGGCGGCTCGGTCGGCATCTGTCGCAATGCTGCCTTGCCGCAGAGCCTGCCGGGGCAGTGGGTGTGCGAGGTGCTGCGTGAGGTGGCAGGGCAGTACCGCGAGGGGGCCTACCCTTGAGCCCGCTCCCTCAACAGGGCACTGAGTGCCCTGTTGAGGTTGTCGTCGCTCAGGCTGCCGCTGGCCGCCATCAGGAGTAGGCGATTGCGGCTATCACGGCATCTACGCTTTTGTCATCGTTGTAAAAAATCTGCCCGCAAACCAGCATGCGTCCAGAGTTGGCTACAAAGGCAACAGAGGCGTCATAATCGGGTTCGAATCCACCAGCACCGACTGGTATATCGAGCATGCCATATCCGTCAGGTGGAACGAAGCTTGTATCCAGTTGGCCTTCAAGTGTGTAGCAAACAGCGCGATTATGCGTGTAGAAACCGCCCCATCCCATCAGGCGGCCCTCGAACTCATGCATGTGATCCCAGCCACCGGGTGCGGTGAATCGAAGGGGGTTACCCTCGTTGAACTTCTCGTGAGGCTTGCCGTCTGCGTCTAGCCTCTGCACCTCAGGAAACTCTGTTTTAAAGTCGTCAAACGTATGGGAGCCGTAGACAGTGATCACCTGCGATGGCGCATCGACGGACAAGTTGTGGTACAGGGTGCCGTGTTCTGCCGTATAGCGACCGCGGTCCGCAAATTGGGTATCAAGTTTTCCATCGTGGGCTATTTTGACCACTTGGGAGTAAAAGTTATCGTCAGCATCGTTCAGGATCGCTGTTACGATGCAGTTTCGGCCCAAGACAGCCATGCACAGTCCCAAGCTGCCGATGACGGGCTGCGAAAATATGGACGCCAGATCGACGGTTCCACGTTGTCCAAAGTCCTCGTTGATACTTCCATTCGACGCCAGTGCAAGCAACTTGTGTGTCCCACTCTGGCCAGTAACAAAGTACCCGTCCGCGCTTGCCCAGATCTGAATGAGGCCCGACAGATTGAGGTCATCAGCTTCGATGTAACCTTTGCCTGCAAAGCCGGTGTCCAAGGAACCATCATCATTGAACCGCCAGATACGACTGGCGGTGCTACCGTTCACAGTTGCGGTACCATGGCACAATATTTTGCCGTTTGCGTCTGCAATCAGCTGCTTAGGCCAGAATGTTCCTTCACTCAGATGATCCTCGATCTTCACGAGGCGTTTTTCGACCTTGCCGTTCGCATCAAGGCGCACGATGAATGTGTCATCTTGGTTGTCTGCAGTTCGATAAAATGATGCCACAGAATAAAATACGCCCGCTTTGATCGGGCTTTGAACGATGTCGGCACACAGCGAGTGGCGCGCGGAGTCCTGATCCACCACATAGCAGTAACCCTGGTCACCAAAATTTTCATCCACCGGGGCCACTTGCAGTTTTGCCGCGCTGGGGCGGCGTGGTTGTAGGCGGGTTTTGAAATGTTTGACCTGGTACTTGGTTGGCATGGCTGTTAGCTCCTATGCTTGGGCTTTCGCATCAATATTTTCAACTTGCCCTGCGATTAGGCGCCTGCGCATCGGTTGGTGCTACTGGCAGAAATGCCAGTTGCCAAGGAAGAAGACAGTGTCAAGTACCATACTGGCCAGTGGCTGCAATCGGGAGAATGAAGATGTCTTCACTTACTGAACTTCCTTACCAAAACTCGCTCCTATGCCGGTAGCCATTGGTCATGGCCGCCTGCTAAGCTCGCGGCTTTACCCTGATTGCCCTTTTGGCGCATGAACAAGGAAATAGCATGAAACAGCATCGTTTGGCGGCTGCGGTTGCCCTGGTAGGCCTGGTACTGGCTGGCTGTGATCAACAGACCAGCAGCCCCGAGCTGAAGACTCCGGCACAGAAAGCCTCCTACGGTATCGGCCTGAACATGGGCAAGAGCCTGGCTCAGGAAGGCATGGAAGACCTTGATTCGAAAGCAGTAGCCCTCGGCATCGAAGACGCCGTTGGCAAGAAGGAACAGCGCATCAAGGACGAAGAGCTGGTAGAAGCCTTCACTGCGCTGCAGAAGCGTGCCGAAGAGCGCCTGGCCAAGGCCAGCGAAGAAGCCGCCTCCGCCGGCAAGAAATTCCTCGAGGAAAACGCCAAGAAGGCAGGCGTGGTCACCACTGCCTCGGGCCTGCAGTACGAAGTGGTCAAGAAGGCCGATGGCCCGCAGCCCAAGGCGACTGATGTGGTCACCGTCCACTACGAAGGCAAGCTGATCGATGGCAAGGTGTTCGACAGCTCCGTCGAGCGCGGCAGCCCGATCGACCTGCCCGTCAGCGGCGTGATCCCGGGTTGGGTCGAAGGTCTGCAACTGATGCATGTCGGCGAGAAGTACAAGCTGTTCATCCCGGCTGAACTGGCTTACGGCGCACAAAGCCCAAGCCCGCTGATTCCGGCCAACTCGGTTCTGGTGTTCGACCTGGAACTGATCGCCATCAAGGATCCGGCCCAGTTGCAGGGCGCCGAGCCGGAAGCGGAAGCTCCTGCTGAAGCCCCGGCCGAAGCGCCTGCCAAGTAACACTGGCTGGCTCACGCAAAACGCCCCGTCCTGACGGGGCGTTTTCGTTTGTGCCGGGTAGTTGGACGAACCTGCAACTGCTGATACTGTCCGAGGAAATGCAGCGTGAAGCCGCAGGATGCTTCTGATGCAAATCGTTTGCGGCGTACCCACCCACGGTGTGAAACGACTGTGTAAAAAACGCCCGATCTGACCGAGGCCCTTGCCTGGCAGGCACCTGGGGTCAGAAACGTCGCCCTGTTCACAAGGTTATCCACAATAAATGTGGATAACCTTTTCCTCTGGAGGCTCCATGAGCGCACCCTGGAATTTTGCCCGTTTCCTGCCGTTGGCCGAGCGCCTGCTCAGCCGCGGCCGGTTGCCCGCCTTGCTGTTCGCGGTAGCTCGCAAAGGCCCGCGCATCGGCCAGCTGCGTGAAGACGTGAAGCTGCTGCAGTCGCTGTGCCTGGCCTGGTGGCGCGGCGAGTACCGTGCCATCAGCCCCAAGGCGCTGGTCACCATCGTCGCCGGGCTGCTGTATTTCGTCAGCCCCATCGACGCCATCCCCGACTGGCTGCTGGGCGTGGGTTTCCTCGACGACATCGCGGTCCTGGGCTGGGTACTGAAGACCGTGGCAGACGAACTGGCGCGCTTCAAGGCCTGGCGCGACAGCCAGGCGCCCGAACGGCTGCGCGTGGTCGAGCGCCTGCCGGCCACCCCCGAAGCGCTGCGGTTGGAACGCAACACGCAGTGAAACTGGCCGCAACCGCAGCGCAACTGCACAGACCCCAGAGTTGGTAATATAATTGGCATAAGGGTTATGCCTACGGATTACATGCTGTAATCCTTTTTAAAGGGGTTTGTAATGGGTATTCAGGTCATCAGCCGGGACGGTCAACCCGAGTACGCCGTCGTTCCCTGGGAACAGTACCAGGCACTGCTCAAGGCCGCAGGGCAGGCACCAGCCGAGGTAGTTGCCAGTGAAGCGCAGGGCGATGTAGCCAGTGCGCCATTGCCGGCCTTCAGCGAAGTGGCACAGATTCGCCAGGCAAAGGGCATTGCCCCTGAGCAGTTGGCGCGCAATGTCGGGGTAAGCCCGGCATACCTGGCCATGATCGAATCAGGTGAACGCCAGCCGGATGCTGCTATCCGCCGTGCTCTGGCCTGGCATCTGGGGGTGGCTGGCTGGAGCGAACCATCATGAGCCAGGTCAGGATCAGCCGTCAGCACTGGGATAACCTGCTGGGCGAGCTTGACCTGGCCCGTCGTCAACGTCACTTGCTGACCTATCGAGCGCTGATCGAGCGCTTGCAGTTGCCCAGCCCGGCCATGCAGACGCTGACGGCCGCGCTGGAGTATCTGGCGGTGCTGGATGCCCGCGCCGAGCAGCCATTGCGCAGCTCGCTGGTGATCAGTCAGGGTGCCAGCCGTTTGCCGCGTACCGGGTTTTTTGAGTGCGTTGAACGGTTGGGCCGATTTTCCGGGCCGGTCGACGGCATGGAAGCGGCCTCATGGCATGCCTCCGAGGTGGTCAGGGTGTTCGAGTACAGCTATCCCGAAACGGCCTGATTCGTTGCCTGTCCCGGCCTCTTCGCGGGTAAACCCGCTCCTACAAGGTACTGCACAAGGTTCAAGATGTGTGGTGAGCCTGTGGGAGCCGGCTTGCCGGTGACAGGGCCGGAACAGGCAGTGCATCCCTGTGAATCAATCCACAAGCCCTGCCATCGGCATCCACCACCTCCAATACCTCCAGGTGCCGGTGTCGGCCAAACAACTCCAGCAACTGCCCAATCGTCGCATTGAGCCGCACCGTCGGCTGTTCGGCCTGCGGAACGTTCATCAGCGCCGGTAGTGGCCGGCTTTCGCGCACCCCCAGCTCCTGCGGCCGCCCCAGCAGATAGCCCTGCACCAGGTCCACCCCCATTTCCACCAGCACCGCCAGCTCCTCCGCCATCTCGATGCCTTCGGCAATTACCTGCGCCTTCGACGCTCGGGCAATCTGCAATATCGAACCGACAAATTCACGCTTGAGCGGGTCGCGGTGGATGCCGTCGATGAAGTGGCGATCGATTTTCACATATTCAGGGCGCAGCTCCGACCACAGGCGCAGGCTCGAATAACCCGCTCCCAGATCGTCGATGGCAATCGAGAAGCCCATGTCCCGGTAGTGGTGCAGGGCGTTGGACAGCAGCTGGAAGTCGTCGGTCGGGGTGTGTTCGGTCAGCTCGATTACCACCCGGCTAGGCGGTAGGCCGACCTGTCCGAGCAGTTTCAGGGTCTGCCCGGACGGGTAGTGCGGCTCGAGCAGCGATTCCGGCGAGATGTTGAGAAACAGCTTGCCCTGCAACTGCTGTTCGCTGAAACGCCGGCAGGCGCTTTCCCGGCAGGCAGCCTCCAGTTCGGTCAGGCGGCCGGCCTGGCGGGCGATGGTAAACAGGTTCAGCGGTGCGTGCAGCGGGCTGTTGGACGGCCCGCGGCTCAACGCCTCATGGCCGAAAACCCGTTGCTCGCTCAGGCACATGATCGGCTGGAACAGACTGTGGATGCTGCGTTGAGCCAGGATGGCACTCAAGGCACTGAGCTGTTCGGCGACGGTCATGGCGTATTCCTGAAAATGAAAGGGCCGGGCGATTCCACGCCCGGCCCCTCTATTTCACGACAGCGCGATGACTGTTTGATGACAAGTAAAGCTAATTTGCCATCATTGCCACAGTCTTACTTCTTGGCCACCTTGGTGCTTGCACTCAGGTAGTCGATAAGGATGCGGCCGGTTTCCGACAGGTAGGCATCGTCTTCCGGCTTGGTGTTTTCATCCTCGGTCGGCAGCGCATCCTCGTCCTCTTTCTTCAGCTCCTTCAGCGGCTCTTCACCCTTGGCCTTGCGGCGGATGTTCTCCAGTGCCAGCTGCTTGGCCTCGATTGCATCGTGGCGTGCACGACGGTCCTGCTCGTTGAGGCTGACGGTCTTTTCGTTCATCAGCTTCTGGGTCAGGGCCAGGCGGTCGCGGATGTAGGTGAACTCTGCATCCTTGTCGCTGCGCGCTTCATGCTGCGCCTTGAGTTGGGCCAGGAACGGCTTGAACGGGTCGGCCGCCGGCTTGACCACCGGGCGAATGGTGTCCCACGGCATGGCCTCGGGCAGGGCGCTCTCGCCGATCTCCTTGGTATCGATGATCGACGGGTAGTCGATGTCCGGCAGCACGCCCTGATGCTGGGTGCTCTGCCCGGAAACCCGGTAGAACTTGGCCAGGGTAAGCTTCAGCTCGCCATGGTTGAGTGGCTGGATGGTCTGCACGGTGCCTTTGCCGAAGGTCTGGCCGCCGATGATCAGCGCACGGTGGTAGTCCTGCATGGCACCGGCGAAGATCTCCGAAGCCGAGGCCGACAGGCGGTTGACCAGCAGTGCCAATGGGCCCTTGTAGAAGGCACCGGGGTTTTCGTCTTCCAGCACGTCGACACGGCCGTCGCTGTTGCGCACCAGCACGGTTGGGCCTTTCTCGATGAACAGGCTGGTCAGCTCGGTAGCTTCCTGCAGCGAGCCGCCGCCGTTGTTGCGCAGGTCGATGACCACGCCGTCGACTTTTTCTTTCTGCAACTCGGTCAGCAGCTTCTTCACGTCACGCGTGGTGCTCTTGTACTCCGGGTCACCGGCGCGATAGGCCTTGAAGTCCAGGTAGAAGGCCGGGATCTCGATGATGCCCAGCTTGTAGTCACGCCCGTCCTGCTTGAGCTTGAGCACCGACTTCTTCGCTGCCTGCTCCTCGAGCTTCACCGCCTCGCGGGTGATCGACACGATCTTGCTGGTCTGGTCGCTAGGCGCGTTACTGGCGGGGATGATCTCCAGGCGCACCACCGAGCCTTTCGGGCCGCGGATCAGCTTGACCACTTCATCCAGGCGCCAGCCGACCACGTCGACCATCTCCTTGTTGCCCTGGGCCACACCGATGATCTTGTCGGCCGGTGCCACCTGCTTGGTCTTGGCCGCCGGGCCTGCCGGCACCAGGCGCACGATCTTGACCTGGTCATTGTCGCTTTGCAGCACTGCGCCGATGCCTTCCAGCGACAGGCTCATGTTGATATCGAAGTTTTCCGCATTGTCCGGCGACAGGTAGTTGGTGTGCGGGTCGTAGGATTGGGCGAAGGTATTGATGTAGGCCTGGAAGATGTCCTCGGCACGGGTCTGGTCCAGGCGCGACAGTTGGTTCTTGTAGCGCTTGGTCAGGGTTTCCTGGATCTGCTTGGGTTCCTTGCCGGCGATCTTCTGGCGCAGCACTTCGTCCTTGACGCGCTTGCGCCACAAATCGTCGAGCTCGGCCTGGTCCTTCATCCACGGGGCGTCCTTGCGGTCGATCAGCAAGGTTTCCTTGGCGTTGAAGTCGATCTTGTCCACGCCCTTGTTCAGCTCGGCCAGGGCAAAGTCCAGACGTTGCTTGACGCGGTCCAGATAGCGTTTGTAGATGGTGAAGCCCGGGTCCAGGTTGCCGCTCTTGAGGAAATCGTCGAATTGCGTTTTCCATTTGTCGAATTCGGCGATGTCGGCAGCGGTGAAGTAGCTGCGCGCCGGGTCCAGCAGCTTGATGTAGCTGTCATAGATGATGACCGAACGGGCGTCGTCCAGCGGCGGCTTGCTGTAGTGGTGGCGCTTGAGCAATTCCACCACGTTGAGGCTGGCGACGATCTCGTCGCGGTCCGGCTGCAGGCTGTCCCATTTGTTGGCGGCCGCCGCATTGCCGCCGAGCGTGAGGCTGCCCAGGCCGATCATCAGCGCCAGGGCGGTGCTTGGGAGGAAATGCTTCATGCTGATTCGACGTGGAGACAATTGATCACGCATAGTAGGCCGTCTTTTCTGTTCACCGGTTGCAAAAAACCGGATGCATACTGCAAAAAGCCTGGGGACTTGGCGTTCCCAGGCTCGGTCATATGATTCAACTATGGAGGCACTGTGAAGGCATTGCAAGGCGTTGACGGACATGTGGCTTGGGTCGAGGCCGAGCGCCCGGCCTGCGACGCGGGTCAAGTGCGCATTCGCGTGGCTGCTGCGGGGCTGAACCGCGCCGATCTGCTGCAGATGAAAGGTTTGTACCCACCACCGCCAGGCGCCAGCCCGTACATGGGCCTGGAGTGCTCCGGGGTGATCGAGGAAGTGGGGGCCGGTGCCGACTGGCGGGTGGGTGACCGGGTGTGCGCGCTGCTGGCCAGCGGCGCCATGGCCGAGGAAGTGGTGGTGGATGCCCGCCACGTGCTGCCGGTGCCCGAAGGCCTGAGCCTGCACGAAGCGGCTGCGTTGCCGGAGGTATATGCCACTGCCTGGCTGAACATCTTCCAGCTGGGTGGCGTGAAAGCTGGCGAGAAGGTGCTGGTGCACGCTGGCGCCAGTGGCGTTGGCTCGGCCGCCATCCAGCTGTGCAAGGCGTTCGGCAGCCCGGTATGGGTCAGCGTCGGTTCCCAGGACCGCCTGGCCTACTGCGAGGCGCTGGGCGCCGCCGGTGGTGTGGTACGTAACGAAAACCTGGAAGCGCTGGAAGGTTTCGGCCCGTTCGACGTGATTCTCGACCCGGTGGGCGCCAGCTACGGCGAGCTCAACCTCAAGTTGCTGGCGCGTGACGGGCGCTGGGTGATCATCGGCCTGATGGGCGGGCGCAAGTTCGAGCTGGACCTGGCACAGGTACTGGGCAAGCGCCTGGAGATTACCGGTTCCACACTGCGCAACCGCGATGACGGCTTCAAGGCCGAACTGCTGCGCGAGTTGCAGCAGCAGGTGTGGCCGCTGTTTGCCGAAGGGCGCCTGTCGCCGCAATTGGTGGACACCTACCCGGTGGAGTTTGCCCAGGCGGCGTATGCCGAGCTTGAGACCAACCAGGTGTCGGGCAAGCTGGTGATGGTGATAGACCCTAGCCTGGTGTAAGCAGGCCTGGCCCTTTCGCGGGCACGCCCGCTCCTACAAGGACCCCACAATATTCGAGTTTGTGGTGATTCCTGTGGGAGCGGGCGAGCCCGCGAAGAGGCCCACACAAATCTTCAAGTCCAGCTCAGAATCGGCCAGCCATTGATCTCGGCATGCTCCCGCAACACCGCATCCGGGTTCACCACATGCGGATGATCCACCTTCAGCAACAGCGGCAAATCGTTGCGCGAGTCGGAATAGAAAGTCGCCCCTTCCAGGTTCTCCTGCTCCTGGTCCAGCCATTCCAGCAACCGCGTGATCTTCCCTTCGCGATAGGTCAGCACCCCGTGGGTCTTGCCGGTATAAACCCCGTTCACCGCCTCCAGTTCAATCGCCAGGTATTCGTCCACCCCCAGCCGCGCCGCAATCGGCCCGACCAGGTGCGTACCCGACGCTGAAATGATCAGGATGCGATCCCCGCGCTTGCGGTGCTCGGCAATGCAGCGGCAGGCGTCGCCGTAGATGATTGGCTCGATCACCTCTTCGACCCACGGTGCTACCAGGTGCTCGACCTCTTCCAGGGTGCGCCCGGCAATCGGCTCCAGGCTGAAGGCCATGTAGTCCTCCATCCGCAGGTGGCCCTTGCCATAGGCTTCCATCAACTCATGGTCGCGGCGCAGGAAGGCTTTGCCGTCGACCCAGCCCAGCCGGGCCATCTGCTCGCTCCACAGTGAGGCGCAGTCGCCGTGGATCAGGGTTTCGTCCAGATCGAAAATTGCCAGTGCCATGGTGTTGATTCTCCTTAGGCCACTTCCCGTAGCGCCGTGGGGTCGATCGACAAGCTTACCCGTTGCCCGTCCGCGTGCAGGTCGGACGGTGAGCGGTTGAGCACGTCGACCACCAGTTCCACCTCGCGCACCCGCACCCGGTAGCGGATCACGTTGCCCAGCAGGCTGTGGCTGCGCACTTCGGCGTCCAGTTCACCGTTGATGCCCAAGGTAATCGACTCGGGGCGTATCGCCAGGCGGCTGGCCACCGGGCGCTGCAGCAGGCGGCTGGCGCTGTCGGCGTCGAGCAGGTTGTAGTTGCCGATGAAGCCGGCGGCAAACAGGTCCACCGGCGCGGTGTACAGGGTTTCGGCATCGCCGCTCTGGACGATGCGCCCCTGGTTCATCAGGAAGATGCGGTCGGACATGGTCAGCGCCTCTTCCTGGTCGTGGGTGACGAAGATGGTGGTCAGCCCCAGCTCGCGCTGGATGGCGCGGATCTGCTCGCGCAGGTGCTTGCGGATGCGCGCATCCAGCGCCGACAACGGCTCGTCGAGCAGCAGCAGGCGCGGGCGGGTGACCAGCGAGCGGGCCAGGGCAACGCGCTGGCACTGACCGCCGGACAACTGGTGCGGGTAGCGCCCGGCGAAGTTGCCCAGTTCCACCAGTTCCAGCGCCTCGCGCACCCGGGCCTGGCTTTCGTCGGCCTTGACCTTCAGCATGCGCAGGCCGAAGGCGACGTTCTGCTCCACGGTCATGTTGGGGAACAGCGCATAGCTTTGAAACACCATGCCGATGCCACGCTTTTGCGGGCTCAGCGGTACGATGTCATGGCCGTCGAGCAGGATCTGCCCGCTGTCCACCGGGGTCAGCCCGGCGATGCAGCGCAGCAGCGTGGACTTGCCGCAACCGGACGGGCCAAGCAGGGTGACGAACTCACCGCGTTCGATATGGCAGTCGATGTTCTCGAACACCGGGCTGCCGGCGTAGCTTTTTTGCAGTTTCTGTACGCTGACGAAGCTCATGTCAGGTCTTGTCCTTGTTCAGGCGGTTGGCGACCCAGGTCAGTACCAGCACGAAGGCGAAGTACGAGATCACCAGCGCGCTGTTGAAGTGGCCGCTGCTGTTGCGCATGTTGTTCAGGTACACCTGCAGGGTCTCGTAGCGGGTGCCGACCAGCAGGTTGGCGAACACGAACTCGCCGAACAGGAACGAGAACGACAGTAGCAGTGCCACCATCAGGCCCTTGCGCAGGTTCGGCAGCACCACCAGCAGCGCCGCCTGCCAGGTGCTGGCGCCCAGCAGCTGGGCGGCGTCCATCAGGTCGCGCAGGTTGATCGCCTGCAGGTTGTTGGTAATGGCCCGGTACATGAACGGCAAGGCGATGGTGAAGTAGCAGCCGATCAGGATCCACGGTGTACCGACCATGGCCATGGGCCCGCTGCCATACAGCTGCAGCAGCCCCACCGACGACACCACCGGCGGCACCGCGAACGGCAGCAGGATGAGGATGTTCATCAGCGCATCGAGCCTCGGGAAGTGGTAGTGCACCACGAACAGCAGCGGCAGGATAAGTACCACCGACAGCAGCAGCGCGCCCACGCACACCAGCAGCGACTGGCCGAAGGCGGCCAGGAAGCGCGGCTCACTCCACAGCGCGATGTACCACTTGAAGGTCAGGCCGCTGGGCAGCAGGCTGGCCGACCAGCTGGTGGCCAGCGAGTAGAGCAGGGTGCCGGCCAGCGGCAGCAGCAGGATGAGGAACAGCAGGTAGACCACGGCGCGGTGGTACCAGCCGCCGGAACGGGCGTCAGCGCGCATGGTAGCTCCTTTTCAGCAGCCATTGGTGCACCACCGTGACCAGCGTCATTAGCCCCACCAGTACCATCGCCAGGGCGCTGGCCAGGTTGGGATCGAGGCTGATGTCACCTGCCACCAGGCCGGCGATGCGGATCGGCAGTACGTTGAAGTTGCCGGTTGTCAGCGCGTACACGGTGGCGTAGGCACCGAGGGCGTTGGCCAACAGGATGACGAAAGTGCCCAGCAGTGCCGGGGTCAGCACCGGCAGGCCGATGTGTCGCCAGAATTGCCAGTGGCTGGCACCCAGCAGTGCGGCCGACTCGCGCCAGTCTTCGCGCAGTGCGTCGAACGCGGGGTACAGCAGCAACACGCCAAGCGGGATCTGGAAGTAGGTGTACACCAGGATCAGCCCGCTCTTGGAATAGATGCTGAAGTCCTCCAGCAGGCCGACCTGCTTCAGCAGCAGGGTCAGCGCGCCGTTGAAACCGAGCAGGATGATGAAGGCGAAGGCCAGCGGCACCCCGGCAAAGTTGCTGGTCATGTTGGCGAAGGCGCTGACGAAGTCGCGCAGCTTCGAGTCCACCTGGCGCAGCGAGTAGGCGCCCAGGGTGGCGATGACGATGCCGAACAGGCTTGACCAGAAGCTGATTTCCAGGCTGCGTTGCAGGGCCTGCAGGTAGAACTTCGAGGCGAATACCTTGCTGAAGTTGTCCACGCCCCAACCCGCTTCCGATTGCAGGCTGTTGATCGCCACCCAGGCCAGCGGGGCGATCTGAAAGATGACGAAGAACACGGCGAACGGTAGCAGGCAGAGCAGGGCCAGGTAGCGGCCACGGGTGTTGCTGCTCTTGGGTGTGGTCACTTCAGCAGCTCCCGGCAGACGGTCTTGTCATGCGGCGCGCCGAGCAGCTCGCAGATGGTCCCGCACAACTCGGTCTGCAGCGGTTTGGCCGCAGGATCCAGGCTGAAGGCATCGCCGAAGACGAACAGCGGCACTTCGCGCTCCTCGGTCAGCAGGCCATTGTGCGAGCGGTCGTTGTTCATGCCGTGGTCGGCGGTGACCAGTACCTGGTAGCCCTCTTCGAGCCAGCCTGGCAGGTAGTCTGCCAGCAGGATGTCGGCGCTGCGTGCGGCGTTGCGGTACTGGCTGCTGTCCAGACCGTGGTGGTGGCCGACATCGTCGATGCTCATCGGGTGCACCAGCAGGAAATTGGGGGCGTGGCGGCGGCGCAGGTATTCGCCATCGGCCAGCAGGTGCGAATCGGGGTAACGGTCGTCCCAGTAGAACAGCCCGTGCTGGATCGGCAGCTTCGGTGCGTGGGTATGGCGGTCGCGCTGCGGGTCGAAGGGCGAGCGGTTGTACAGCTCGCTCATCCAGTGATAGGCCGCAGCCGCAGTGCCCAGGTTGGCCTCGCGGGCGTAGTGGAACACGCTGCGCTGGTTGGACAGACGGTTGACGTTGTTGTGCACGATGCCGCTGTCGATCGGCGGTACACCGGTGAGGATGCACTCGTACAGCGGCCGCGACAGCGACGGCAGTTCGCATTCCACGCGGTACAGCGCGGCACGGTCGGCCTCGACGTAGGCGTGCAGGTGGCCCATGGCGTGATGCGCGACCTGGTAGTTGAGGCCGTCGAGCAGGACCAGGATGACGTTGTGTTGCATGGTGGCTCCAGTCATAAACCGCGTTGGCTTCTTCGCGGGCTCGCCCGCTCCCACAGGTTGATCACTGCCTTTCAGGCTTGTGCTCTACCTGTGGGAGCGGGCATGCCCGCGAAAGGGCCGGATCAGGCACTACAAAAGCTAGCCCCTTACTCCATCTCGATGATCACCTGCTCCTGCCACATCTGCGGCAGTTTCTTCGAGCTCGCTTCCCAGGCCCCGGCATTCTTGATCGGCTGCGCAGCCTTGTACTGTTCGTTGGGCAGCAACTTGGCCTGCACATCGTCCGGCAGCTTCAGGTGCTCGGCACGGATCGGCCGCGCATGCCCTTTGGCCAGGTTGATCTGCCCGGCATCGCTGAAGATGTATTCACGTGTCAGCTTGGCCGCATTCGGGTGCTTGGCGTACTTGTTGATGATGGTGGTATAGCCGGAGATCACCGAGCCATCCGACGGGATCAGCACTTCGAAACGCTTGGGGTCGATCTGTTCACGGTAGCTCAGGCCGTTGAAGTCCCACACCACGCCCACTTCCACCTCGCCCTTCTCCAGGGTCTGGATGGTCGGGTTGGCCAGCGACAGGCGCTTCTGCTGGGCCAGCTTGGTGAACAGTTGCAGGCCCGGTGCCAGGTTGGTCTCGTCACCCTTGTAGGCGATAGCCGCTGCCAGCACGCCGTTGGCGGCCTGGGCTGCGGTGCCGACGTCACCGATGGCAACCTTGTACTTGCCTTTTTCCAGGTCGTGCCAGGTCGTTGGCCGCTCGCCTTCCTTGACCAGGTCCTTGTTGATGATGAAGGCGATGGTGCCGGTATAGGCCAGCGCCCAGTGGCCGTCCTTGTCCTTGGCCCAGGTCGGCACCTGGTCCCAGGTGCTCGGCTTGTACGGTTGGCTCACGCCCTTGCTCACGGCGATCGGGCCGAAGGCGGCACCCACGTCGCCGATGTCGGCGCTGGCGTTGTCCTTCTCGGCTTCGAACTTGGCGATTTCCTGGGCCGAGCTCATGTCGGTGTCGCTGTGCTTCAGGCCGTACTTGCTGGCCAGGTCTTCCCAGGTGCCTTTCCAGTTGGCCCAGGCATCGGGCATGCCCACGCTGTTGACGTTGCCTTCCTTGCGGGCGGCGTCTTCCAGGGCCTTGAGGTCGGTATCGGCGGCCATTGCCGTGGTACACAGGGCGATGGCCGAACCGAGCAGTGACGCCATGAACAACTTTTTCATCCGAAGCTCCTTGGTGGGTGCCTTTAGCGATGGTTGTTATGAGTGAAGCCGTTGTCTGGTGACCGTTGGTCTAGGTCAGCAAACCTTGAGCCAAGGTAGGCTGCTTGCGTGACAGTTTGATGTAGGGAAGGGCCGGTGAAGGCCCTGAAGCTACAGCGTAGACCACGGAACCGCCCCGGTTCTGCTGGCTTGGCGCGTTTCTGGCAGTGTTTGGCCAAAGCCTTGTCACAGGATGTTCATCAGCCCTGCCTAGGCTTGCACTATTCTCCAAGTGCCCTGTTCTGGGGCTGGACTAGTCCAGATAGGTAACCTTTGATGCAGCCGATGCCACCGCGTGCGGTAACAGCCATCTGTCACGCCCTGCAGGAACAGATAGAGCACGGCCTGCTGGCGCCGGGCGGCAAGCTGCCGGCCGAGCGCAAGCTCAGCGAGGTGTTCGATACCACGCGCATTACCCTGCGTGAGGCGCTGGTGCAGCTGGAAGCCCAAGGGCTGATCTACCGCGAAGAGCGTCGCGGCTGGTTCGTCGCGCCCGAGCGGCTGACCTACGACCTGATCGAGCGCAGCCACTTCCATGCCATGGTCCGCGACCAGGGGCGGGTGCCCAGTACCGAACTCTTGTCAGCTCGGCTGCAGCCGGCGTCGGCGGCCATCTGTGCGCGCTTGCAACTGCCGGCGTTGTCCAGCGTGGTACGTATCTGCCGGTTGCGGCGGATCGATGGGCGGGCGGTGCTGTATGCCGAGCACTACCTCAACCCCCGGTACTTCCCGGAGATTCTCGAACAGGACCTGGCCCAGTCGCTGACCGAGATTTATGGGCGGGTGTACGGTATCCAGTATGGGCAGGTGTGCTTCGAGATCTTGCCGACGGCGTTGCCGGTGGAGGCAGCCGGTGCCTTGAAGGTGTCGGCGGGAAGCCCCGGGTTGCATATCACCCGGGTCAACAGTGACCAGCATGGGCACCTGATCGACTGCGACCTGGAGTATTGGCGGCATGATGCCATCCGCATCCGCGCCCAGGCGGGTTGAGGTGTTGGCTTCTTCGCGGGCTCGCCCGCTCCCACAGGGACGCCACAGCATCTGACCTGGCGTCATCCTGTGGGAGCGGGCAAGCCCGCGAACAGGCCCTAACTGGCGGAACCGGTTTGCGCCATCCCGCCACCCCCGGCCGTCACCACCTGCACCGACAATCGCGGCGTCGCCAGGTCCAGCCCCGCCTCATCCAGCTGCCGCTTCAACGCCAGGTTGAACGCCCGCGACACTTCCCACTGCTTGATCGGCGCAGTCTTGAACCGCGCTCGCAAGATCGCCGACCCCGACTCGAAGCTCTCCACCCCCTGCAGCTCCAGCGGCGACCAGATATTGCGGCGCATCAGCGGGTCGTTGCGCAGCTTCTGCCCCACTTCGCGAATCAGCGTGATGGCCTGGTCGATGTTCATGCTGTGCGGGATCGCCACGCGGAAGATCGCGTAGCCGAACTCGCGCGAGTAGTTCTTGATGCTCTTGATCTCGCTGAACGGGATGGTATGCACGATGCCGTCGATGTCACGCAGGCGTACGGTACGGATGGTCAGCCCCTCCACCGTGCCCAGGTGGCCGCCCACATCCACGTAGTCGTCGATGGCCAGCGAGTCCTCGATGATGATGAACAAGCCGGTGATCAGGTCGGCCACCAGCGACTGGGCACCAAAGCCGATGGCCAGGCCGATCACACCGGCACCCGCCAGCAGCGGGGTGACGTTCATGCCCATGTTGGCCAGGGCGACAATCACCGCGATGATGAAGATGACCACGAACATCACGTTGCGGATCAACGGCATCATGGTTTGCGCACGGGCGTTGGCCAGGCCCCGGCGCGAACGCACCAGTGCGTGGTGCACGGCGGTGTCGGCAAGGATCCACACCAGCCAGGCGACGATCAGCGTGCCGGCCAGGCCCAGCAGGCGCACGCTTATGTCGTGACCGTCGCCTTCGGCGAAGCTGATCATCGACAGGCCCCACACACGCAGCCCCAGTTCGATGAACACCAGCCAGATGAACAGGTGCACCAGCAGGTAGCCGAAGTTGCGCAGGCGTTCGGCGTACACCGCCTGGCGCTTGCTGGCGCGCTTGGGGTTGGCGGCGTGGCGGCGCACCAGGCCGTTGAGCACCATGCACACCACCACCAGCACCGTGCACATCAGCGACTGGCGCAGGGCGGTGCTGGTGTCGCCGGCCGAGATAAAGGTTGCGAACAGCGAAATCGCCACCAGGATCAGTGCTGGCACGAACCAGAAGCTGCCGAGGATCTCGATGGTGTCACTGAGGGTGCGCCGGGTCAGGCGCCGTGACAGCGGCTGGTTGCGGATCAGGTGGGCGATCGGGCGACGGAAGCGCAGGATGAACAGCCCGGTGCACAGCGCCGCGATCACGTTGGCCAGGGTGGCCAGGGCGTGGGCCAGGTGGGTGCCGAGGGCGACCATCAGGCGCGGGTCGCTCATCGCTTCGCCAAACGCGGCGAAACTGCCGATCAGCCACAGCGGGCGGAAGGCCTGGTGGCGCAGGATGTACAGGGCGCGGTGGCGGTGGGGGCCGTCGAGCAGCGAGAAGGCAATCACGCAGATGGCCGAGAAGCAGGTGCCGACCACCAGTGCGTAGGCCAGCACCATGGCCAGCGACTTGCCCAGCGACGGCGGCAGCACGAAGCTCAGGTACACGGTGAACACCAGCGCCACCAGCCATGGGCCCAGCTTGCGCAGGGCAAAGCGCACCAGGTCCCAGGTGCGCGGGTGCTGCGGCAGTTCCTCGCTCAGGCCAAAACGCAGGCGTACCCGATGCCCGACCCAGTTGAAGGCGTAGGCCAGCACGCTCCAGACGGCGATGACGGCGGCAAAGCCGAACAGAATGGCCGGCCACTGGTGCACCGGCACCATCAACTCGGTCAGTTCGGCCTGGGCCTGTTCGATTTCCGCGGCCCAGCGATGGAACGGGCTGGCATCGCCGCTGAACTGCTTTTCGAAGTCCTGCAGGGTGCCGCCGATCAGGCCGAGCACGCCCTGTTCGACGGTGGGTTGCGATTGCCTGGTGGCGTCGCGCAGCTTTTTCAGGTCGGCCAGGAGTTTGGCCCGCTGCTGGTCGTTTTCCAGGTTCTTGATCACCTCGTCCAGCGACTTGCCCAGCGGTTCGCTGGCTTCTGGCTGCGCGGGCGCGCTGCCACCCAGCAGGCCTGGCAGGCCCGCAGCCTGTAACGGGGTGACAAACAGGAACAGCAGCAGGAACAGGCAACGCAGGAGAGCAGGCACTGGCAAAACTACCTCAGGTCAAACGATTGACCGAGTGTAGAGGTTCACGACGGCAGTTGCTCCAGGATTTTCCAGCAGGTGAGGCCGAAGATACCCAGTGTGCCGACCCACATCATCACAACGCCGATATTGCGCTCGCGCAGGCTGAAACCGATGGTCAGCAGCAACAGGAACAGAAACACCGGCACGAACAGGGACAGGAACGGGGACATGGACAGCAATCCTTTTGCAGTGGGGCCATGTAACAAGCATAGCGGGTGGTAGACGAAGCGGGATTGACCTTGAGCAGGCCCGGCCTCTTCGCGGGCATGCCCGCTCCCACAGGTACTGCACAGTCCTTGAATGCTGTGATGATCCTGTGGGAGCGGGCGAGCCCGCGAAGAGGCCGGGCCTGGCTACATCAAAGCATCAAGGCAACTCGCGGCAACGGTAGAAGGCGCTCAGCACCTTCACCAGGTGCGCCAGGTCATGGCTGCCGCACAGTTCGCGAATCGAATGCATGGCAAAGGTCGGCAAGCCGATATCCACCGTACGCACGCCCAGGTGGCTGGCGGCAATCGGCCCGATGGTCGAACCACAGCCCATGTCGCTGCGTACCACGAAGCTCTGCACCGGCACTTCCTCGGCCATGCACAGGTGACGGAAGAACCCGGCGGTTTCGCTGTTGGTAGCGTAGCGCTGGTTGTTGTTCACCTTGATTACCGGCCCGGCGTTGAGTTTGGGCCCGTGGTTGCCGTCGTGCTTGTCGGCGTAGTTGGGGTGCACGCCGTGGGCGTTGTCGGCCGACACCATCAGCGAGCGCTGGATGGTGCGCACGTAGGCGTCGCCATCCGGCAGCAGGCGCTGCAGGGTCTGCTCCAGCATCGGCCCGTCGGCGCCACAGGCCGAGCAGCTACCGACTTCTTCATGGTCGTTGCACACCAGTACGCAGGTTTCGTCGCTGTCGGCGGCCAGCAGTGCCTGCAGGCCGGCATAGCACGACAACAGGTTGTCCAGGCGCGCGCCGGCGATGAAGTCGCCGTTCAGGCCGACCAGCGCGGCGTTTTGGGTGTCGTAGAAGCTCAGCTCGTAATCCAGCACCACGTCGGCAATCAGCTCGTGCTCGCGGGCCAGTTGCTCGGTGAGCAGGGCGCGGAAGTCGATGCGCTCGTCACCCGCCACCTGGGCCAGGATCGGCGGCAGCTCGTTCTGCGGGTTGATCGCCCAGCCTTCGTTGGCGGTGCGATTGAGATGGATTGCCAGGTTGGGGATGACCGCGATCGGCAGCTTGAAGTCGATCAGCTGGCTTTCGACCTTGCCGTCACGGCGGTAGGTGACCCGGCCGGCCAGCGACAGGTCGCGGTCGAACCATGGCGCCAGCAGGGCGCCGCCATACACTTCGACGCCCAGCTGCAGGAAGCCCTGGCGCTGCAGCTCGGGCTGCGGCTTGACCCGCAGGCACGGGCTGTCGGTGTGGGCACCGACCATGCGGATGCCGTTCAGCAACGGTGCCTGCTTGCCCAGCTTGATGGCGATGATCGACGAGTCGTTACGGGTGACGTAGTAGCGGCCGCCAGGTACCGTGGCCCAGCTGTCGCGCTCGTCCAGGCGCTGGTAGCCGGCAGCTTCCAGGCGCTGGGCCAGGCTGGCGGTGGCGTGGAAGGGCGTGGGGGAGGCCTTGAGGAAGTCGATAAGGCCAGAATTCAGTGCGTCGCGCATAGCTCACTCCAGACAGCAGTGGCGCGAGTTTAGCGTATTAGGTCGACAAATTGTGTCTGCCTCTTCGCGGGCTCGCCCGCTCCCACAGGTACTGCACAGATTTCGAATGCAGTGTTATCCCTGTGGGAGCGGGCAAGCCCGCGAAGAGGCCTGTACAGGCAGTACAAATTCAGAAAGGCGCAGGGCACTCGAACTTCAACCGCTCCCCGGACACCGGGTGGGTAAAGCTCAGCATCGAGGCATGCAGGCACAACCGCTCATGGGCAGCCAGTGCCTCGGGGTTGGCATACAGCCGGTCGCCCAGCAGCGGGTGCCCGATCGACAGCATGTGCACGCGCAACTGGTGCGAACGCCCGGTAATCGGTGTCAGCTCTACCCGGCAGTAATCACCGCAGCGCTCGACGATGCGCCAGAAGGTCAGCGCATGCTTGCCCTGCTCGTGGTCCACCACATGCCGTGGCTTGGTCGGCGGGTCGTAGCGCAGCGGCAGGTCGATGCTGCCGCTGTCCAGCGCCGGCTGGCCCCAGCACAGCGCGGTGTAGGCCTTTTCGGTTTCGCGGTCGTGGAACTGGCGCGACAGCTCACGATGGCTGTCGGCATCCCGTGCCAGCAGGATGATGCCGGAAGTTTCCCAGTCCAGGCGGTGCACAATCAGCGCGTCGGGGTAGCCGTTTTCCTGCAGGCGAGTGATCAGGCAGTCCTTGTTGTCCTCGGCGCGGCCGGGTACCGACAGCAGCAGGGTCGGTTTGTTGATCACCAGGATGGCGGCGTCTTCGTGCAGGATCTGGATGTTGGACAGCGGCATTGCTTGGTCTCGGTTATATCGGGGAAAACACTGGGGCCGCTTTGCGGCCCATCGCCGGCAAGCCAGCTCCCACAGGTACAGCGCGAACCCTGTGGGAGCTGGCTTGCCGGCGATGGGCTGCAAAGCAGCCCCAATGATCCAGGCCTGGTCGCGAAATCAGCGATCCGGCAAGGTGATGTTCAGCTCCAGAATCGAGCAGCTACCCTGGTTTTCCAGCTCGATATGCACATCATCGTTGCCGATGTTCACATATTTGCGGATCACTTCCAGCAGTTCTTTCTGCAGCGCTGGCAGGTAGTCCGGTTCGCTGCGTTGGCCGCGCTCGTGCGCCACGATGATCTGTAGACGCTCTTTCGCTACCGACGCGCTGGTCTGTTTCTGTCTGCCACGAAAGAAGTCAAAAAGGTTCATGGTTTACTTGCCTCCAAACAGGCGCGCGAAGAATCCTTGCTTCGGCACTTCGATGAACCGCAGGGGCTTTTCTTTGCCCAGCAGACGGTCGACGGTATCGCTATAGGCCTGGCCGGCATCGCTCTGGTCGTCGAGGATGACCGGGATACCCTGGTTGGAAGCCTTGAGCACTGCCTGGCTCTCGGGGATCACACCCTTGAGCTTGATCGCCAGGATCTCTTCGACGTCGGCGATGCTCAGCATTTCGCCCTTTTCCACGCGCTCCGGGTGGTAGCGGGTGATCAGCAGGTGTTCCTTGATCGGCTCTTCGCCGTTCTCGGAGCGGCGCGACTTGCTCGACAGGATGCCCAGCATGCGGTCGGAGTCACGAACCGAGGATACCTCGGGGTTGGTGACCACGACGGCTTCGTCGGCAAAGTACATGGCCAGGTGTGCGCCTTTCTCGATACCGGCCGGCGAGTCGCAGATGACGAAGTCGAAGTCTTTCTTCAGCTCCATCAGGACCTTTTCCACGCCTTCCTGGGTCAGCGCGTCCTTGTCACGGGTCTGGCTGGCGGCCAGCACGTACAGGTTCTCGAGGCGCTTGTCCTTGATCAGGGCCTGTTGCAGGTTGGCTTCGCCGTTGACCACGTTGACGAAGTCGTACACCACGCGGCGTTCGCAGCCCATGATCAGGTCGAGGTTACGCAGGCCCACGTCGAAGTCGACGATGACGGTCTTGTGGCCACGCAGTGCGAGGCCGGTACCAATGGCGGCGCTGGTGGTGGTCTTGCCCACACCCCCCTTGCCGGAAGTAACCACGATAATCTTGGCCAAGGTGTTTCACCCCTAAAATAATCGGGACACACGTCCCTGCAAAAATACAAATAAATGGCAACGGTAAGAAAAGTTGCACTAAAAATGCTGGCAAGTATCCGTTAAAGACGGGTGATGTTCAACACGTCGCCAGACAGGCTGACTTGCACGCCTGTGCCCCACAGCGGGTCGCGGCGCAGGTCCTCGCAGACCTTGTACTGGCCGGCGATGGAGACCATTTCGGCGGTCATCTGCTGACAGAAGATACGTGCCTTGGTGTTGCCTTTGATGCCGGCCAGGGCGCGGCCGCGCATGGCGCCGTACACATGGATGTTGCCATCGGCCAGAAGTTCCGCCCCCGGGCTGACCGAAGCGGTCACCACCAGGTCGCCGCCCTGGGCGTAGATCTGCTGGCCGCCACGTACTGGCGCAGTGATGATGCGGGTCGGGCGCACCTCGGGTTCGAGGATTGGTGGCGGGACAGGGGCTGGCTCTGGCTTCTTCACCTCGGGTTCGGGCTCCAGCGGCCGCTCGCGCGCGCCGGATGGCGGTAGCACCGGCAGGTCGATGGCAATGGCGGCGGCGATGTCCTCGATGCGGTTGGCACGGATGGCCAGGGTACGCAGGCCGTGGTGGCGGCAGATCCGCATCAAGCCGGGCAGGTCGATTGCCCCCTCGTCGGCCGGCAGCTTGTCCAGCGCCAGCACCAGTGGCGTGTTGCTGAAGAAGTTCGGTGCCTGGGCGACTTTGGCCGCCAGTTGGCGGTCGAGGGCTTCAAGGTCATTGCGCGCCAGCTCCAGCACTGTAATGGCGAGCATGCTGCCCTTGAGCTGGAACACGGAGGCGGTGTCGGGTGTGTGGTTTGGGCTCATGGTCTGCATAGACGGCTTGTTGCGAAAAAAGTGCCCTGACTTATAACGATAAGACCGGTTGCCCGCAACATGCGCTGATCCGTTGTAGAATGCGCGGCCTTTGTCTTTCCGGAAGCTTCAATGGAACGCCCGCGTTTTCGTCCCTATTTCCTTCACCCACGTTTCTGGGGCCTGTGGCTGGGCCTGGGCCTGCTGTGGCTGGTGGTCCAGTTGCCGTACCGGGTACTGTTGAAAGTCGGTGCCGTGCTGGGAGCGGTGATGTACCGCTTTGCCGGTGAGCGGCGGCGCATTGCCGCACGCAACCTGGAGCTGTGCTTCCCGGAGCTGTCGGTCGACGAACGGCAGCGCCTGCTCAAGGCCAACTTCGCCTCCACCGGTATCGCCTTCTTCGAAATGGCCATGAGCTGGTGGTGGCCCAAGGCCCGGTTGGCGCGCCTGGCCCATGTCGAGGGGCTGGAGCACCTGCAGGCCGCCCAGCAGGCGGGGCAGGGGGCCATTCTGATGGCGGTGCACTTCACCACCCTGGAGATCGGCGCCGCACTGCTGGGCCAGCATCACACCATCGATGGCATGTACCGCGAGCACGGCAACCCGCTGTTCGACTTCATCCAGCGCAGCGGCCGCGAGCGGCATAACCTCGACTCGCTGGCGGTGGAGCGCGAGGACGTGCGCGGCATGCTCAAGCTGCTGCGTTCGGGCCGGGCGATCTGGTACGCACCCGACCAGGACTACGGCGCCAAGCAGAGCCTGTTCGTGCCGCTGTTCGGCATCCCGGCGGCGACGGTGACCGCTACCACCAAGTTTGCCCGGTTGGGCAAGGCGCAAGTGATACCGTTCACCCAGAAGCGCCTGGAGGATGGCAGCGGCTATCGCCTGGTGATCCACCCGCCGCTGGCGGATTTCCCCGGGGAGAGCGAAGAGGCTGACTGCCTGCGAATCAACCAGTGGGTGGAAAGCGTGTTGCGCGAATGCCCCGAGCAGTACCTGTGGGCGCATCGCCGGTTCAAGTCGCGGCCCGAAGGGGAGCCGCGGCTGTATGACAAGAAAAAGCGCTGAATTTTGTTTTGCCTGTGCCGGCCTATTCGCGGGCGCGCCCGCTCCCACAGGTATTGCACAGCCTTCAAGGCCGGTGAAGAACCTGTAGGAGCGGGTTTACCCGCGAAAGGGCCGGCACTGACAGCCCACCAACCCCAGGAAGGACTCCAATGGCCCCACCCCCGGTAACCGGTCTTATCCTTTCTGGCGGCGGCGCCCGCGCCGCCTACCAGGTGGGCGTGCTGGCCGGCATTGCCGAGTTGCTGCCCGCCGGCGCGCACAATCCGTTCCCGGTCATCGTGGGCACCTCCGCCGGGGCCATCAACGCCGTCACCCTGGCCAGCGGCGCCACCCATTTCAGTGACGCCGTACAACGGCTCACCGCCTTCTGGCAGAACTTCCGCAGCCACCTGGTCATCCGCAGCGACTGGCCCGGTGTGGTCCGTCAGGCCAGCCGCTTCGTCGCCCACAACCTGCTGGGCGTGGGTGGCCCGGCGCCAGTGGCGCTCCTGGACAGCAGCCCATTGCGCGGCTTGCTGCAGGCGCACCTGAACCTGGACGGTATCGCCCACTCCCTGGCCGCCGAGCAACTGCGCGCCGTCGCGGTGACCGCGTTTGGCTACGAGTCCGGCCAGGCGGTGACCTTCTACCAGGGCCGCGGCACCATCGAAGCCTGGTTGCGCCATCGCCGTATCGGCATGCCCACGCCATTGACCATCGATCATCTGCTGGCCAGCGCGGCCATCCCGTTGCTGTTCGCCCCGGTGCGGCTGGGTGATGAATATTTCGGCGATGGTGCGGTGCGCCAGTCGGCACCGATCAGCCCGGCCCTGCACCTGGGCGCCAGCCGGGTACTGGTGGTCGGGGTCAGCGGCAACCCGCAGCGGCCGGCGCCACCGCTGCCGACCCAGCGGGTGTTCAGCGGGCAGCAGCCGAGCCTGGCGCAGATCGGCGGGCACATGCTCAACAGTACGTTCATTGACAGCCTGGAAGACGACATCGAGCTGCTGCAGCGCCTCAACCACCTGAGCCACCTGTTGCCGGCGCACCTGGACGCCCGGCGCCTGGGCCTGGCGCCGATCGACGTGCTGGTGGTGGCGCCCAGCCAGCCGCTGGACGAGATTGCCGCGCGACATAGACGCGAGTTGCCGGCGGCGTTGCGCATGTTCCTGCGTGGGCCGGGGGCGACGCGTACCAGCGGGGCGGGGGTGTTGAGCTATTTGCTGTTCGAGGCCAGTTACTGCAGCGAGCTGATAGAGCTGGGGCGAAAGGATGCCTTGGCCAAGAAGCGGGAGCTTTGCCTGTTCCTGGGGATTTGAGGTTGCCTGTCATGGCCCTATCGCCGGCAAGCCAGCTCCCACAGGACCACCGAAGGCCCGGGCATTGTGAGGACCTGTGGGAGCTGGCTTGCCGGCGATAGGGCCGGATCGGCCTACTCGGCTATCTGCAACTTGCGCGCCTGGGTATACACGTACCGCACCTTCTCGTACTCGAACGGCGAGTTGAGCTGGCCATAGCGGAATTTGGTGCTGTAGCGCTTGTCCACCACGCGCAGCACGGAGATTTCCGGGTGGTCGCTGCTGGCTTCGGCCACGTTCAGGTAGTTGATCGCCTGTTCGCCTGCATAGTCCACCACCAGCCCGGTGGTATCGCGCAGGTTCGAAGGCCCCAGCACCGGCAGCATCAGGTACGGCCCGTCCGGTACGCCATAGAAGCCCAAGGTCTGGCCAAAGTCTTCACTTTGCCGCGGCAGGCCCATCTTGGTGGCCGGGTCCCAAAGCCCACCCACGCCGATGATGGTGTTGAACATGAGCCGCGCGGTGATCTCGGCCGAGCGCTTGGCCTTGAGCTGCAACACGCTGTTGAACAGGTTCGGCACGTCGCCCAGGTTGTTGAAGAAGTTGGTCACCCCGGTGCGCACGAAGCGCGGGGTGACGTACTGGTAGCCGCTTACCATCGGCAGCAGCACCCATTGGTCCAGACGGTAGTTGAAGTGATAGACGCGCCGGTTGATCGACTCCAGCGGGTCGTACACGTTCAGCGCTTGCAGGGTGGAGCGCTCGAACTCGCGCTGGTCCAGCCCCGGGTTGAATTTCAGCTCACGCAGCGGGTCGAGGAAACCATCGGTCTCGGGCGCCAGTGGCGCTTCGGTGACTTGCGGGTCGGCCTCGACCACGCTGGCCCGGGGGGCGGTTTCGGCAGCCAGGGCGTGGCCGGCGGCGAACAGGGCAGTGGCGAAGAGGAGTTTGTTAACCACGGAAGAACTCCAGCATGGCGTCACTGTTGACGCGGTAATTGAGGTTGCCGCAATGGCCGCCATGGGGGTAAAGGGTCAGACGCTCACCGAACACCTTGCGCAGGAAGCCGATGTCACCAGGGCCGAGGATGACGTCGTCGGCGTTGTGCATCACGGCGATCTTGTCGCTGCTGCTCAGGTAGTCTTCAAGTGCATACAGGCTGACCTGGTTGACCAGTTGCAGGATGCTGTTGCCGTCGGTCCGGGCGCGCCACATGGGGATGACTTGCTCGGTCATGTAGCAGTCGAAGTCGCACTGCAGGGCACGCTTGAAGAATGGCGTGAGGCTGCTGCCCTCGGTGATCGGGAACTTCGGCGGAATGATCAGGCCGCGGCGGTTGATCAGGTCGGAGGTGAAGGCAATGTCGGCCGCCGAGAAGCGGAACGAGGTGCCGATCAGCATGGCCATCTGCTCGTTGGACAGGTGCTGGCGCGACTGCTGGAAGTCGTACAGCAAGGCCTCATTGAGGTCGATGTAGCCCTTTTCCTGGAAGTAGCGGGTCAGCTTGGCCAACATCAGCTCGTAGAAGGTGGTGCTGCGGTCGATGCCCTTGACCTGGGTCTGCACCAGCTTGTCCAGGTTGTTGATCGAGGTGTACAGGTTGACCGGCGGGTTCAGCAGCAGTACGCGCTTGAAGTTGAAGCTGCGGCGGGTTTCGTCCAGGTGGCTGACAAAGGCAGCGTCGAGTGCGCCCAGGCTGTAGCCGGTGAGGTAGAACTCGCTGATCGGCAGGCGCGGGTGCTGGGCACGCACGGCCTGCATCACCCGGTACATGTCTTCGGCATCCTCCTGGCTGACGCCTGGGGTGGCGAAGCGCGAGGCGGCGCTCATGAAGTCGTAACTGGTTGGCGACGACAGCTGCACCACGTGGAAGCCGGCCTGGTAGAACAGCTTCTTCAGGTATTCGTTGATGCTGCTGGTGTAGGGCGCACCGGTGCCGGCGATGATGAAGATCAGCGGCGCCTCGCGGTCCTGGCGGGCCAGGCGGTACTTGAGCTTTTTCACCGCCCAGAAATTGTCCGGCAGAGTGAATTCACGGTCCGGGCGCAGGTTGAGGCTGTAGTCGGACTGGTTGATTTCGTCATCTTCGGGCAGGGTGGGGCGCTGGTCCGGTGGCGTGGTGGCGATGGTTGCCTCGAACGGGTTGGTCAAGGGAAAACCATAGCTCGCGGCGTCGATATCCCGCGCCGAAGCGGCCACAGCCATGAGCAGGCCACCGAGCAAGGCAGCGAGGCGCAAAGATCGAAGCATGTAATCCCCCAAAAGAACGCAAGGTCGAGCAGTGTGCAGGCTAGGACCACAACGGGCCGGGCAAAGTTGCCAGGTGCGGTGGTCTTTGGTGTGCTTGTTATCTGCAACATAGCTGCAGGGAGGTGATTTTGCCTTACAACTGGGCATAAGCGATCATGGATGCTTTCGATTACCGCTATTGGAGAGCTGGATGTCTCGTTCGCTGCCGGCTGCGCTGCTTGTGCTGTTTCTGGGGCTCTGGCTTGCTGCCAGTTATGGTGTGCGCTATGGGCTGATGGAGGACGGGCAGTGGGTGGGGCTGTGCACGGCGCCGGCGGCGTACTGGCAGTGTGAGGTGCGGTCGTTGCTGGGGTTGGGCATTCATCATCAGGTGATGGCCTGGAGCGGGCTGGCGCTGGCGCTGCTGGCGCAGGTCGTTGCCGGCCGTGGCGGCTGGTGGCTGGCGGTGGTGGCGTTGGTGTTCGCGGTGCCGGCACTGGTGCTGTATACCGCCAGCATTGCCGTGTTCGCGCTGGTGCTGGCGGGGTTGCGGTTGGTCAGGTCGCCGGATCAAGGCTGAAAGGGGCCGCTTTGCGGCCCATCGCAGGCAAGCCAGTTCCCACAGGGACCGCGCCGATTTCATAGGCAGCATAACTCCTGTGGGAGCTGGCTTGCCTGCGATGGAGCGCGAAGCGGTCCCAAGGATATCAGGCCGGGCGCAGCCGCAAGCTCCGCCACAAGGCTGCGGTCATCAGCACACTGACCACTGCCCACCCCCAGGCCTGTTGGTTCTCCAACCCTTCCACAAACAACTGCGGCGCCACCCCGGCACCGACGATGAACGCCAGTAACGCTACCTCCGCACGCCGCGCCCGCACCGGCCACACTGCAAACACCAGCGCCGGCAACGCCAACGCCGCGCTGGGGAAGCTGCGGTAGCGTGGGTCGAACACCATCGCCAGCATGCTCACCGCCGCGGCAAAACCCGCCGCCAGCAACAGCCAGCCGGCCCGCGCCTGCAACCAGGCGTACAGGCGCTCGCGCCAGCCCGCGCGCCGTGCCAGGGCCAGCACGGCATGGGCCAGCACCAGCAGGTTCAGTCCTGCCAGCAGCACCGCCCACAGCCACTCCCCGGCAAAACGCGCATGGGTGCGCATCAGCTCGCCCCAAAGCCCCAGGCAGCCTGCCCCAAACGCTGCCAGCAACGGCAGCAGCATGGCTGCCGCCGGGGTGGCGGGGCGCCCGGCAAGCATCAGCATCACCACCGTCAGCACGGCACTGGCCAGCAACCACTGCGGCCAGTAAGGCAGGTTGCTCACCGGCCCTTCGAGTATGCCCTTGTCCTGCCGGTCGGCATCGTAAAGCCCCCAGTAACCACCAACCGCCCCTTCATTGGCGCGCTTCCATGGCTGGTCGAACGCCTCGATCAGGTTGTAGTGCCAGCCGTTGCTTTCGGCCATGGCCACGAACCCGCGAATGAAGCGCGCCTCGTTGACCCGGCTGGGCTGTGCGGTTTCGCGCTGGCGGCCTTCGCTGGGCCAGCCGGTTTCGCCGATCAGAATGTCCTTCGGCGCGAAACGCGTGCCGAACACCCGGCGCACATCGGCGACGTGGGCCAGGGCTTCGTCGATGCCCCGCGGGTCGTCTTCCCAGTAAGGCAGCAAGTGAATAGTCAGGAAGTCCACCGCAGGCGCTACCTGCGGGTGCTGCAACCAGAATTCCCACACATCGGCGTAGGTTACCGGCACCTTGACCTGGCTTTTCACCCGGGCGATCAGCGTGGCCAGGTGTGCGCCGGTCACCTCCTTGCGCAGCAGCGTCTCGTTGCCGACGATCACCGCACTGACCACGTCGGGGTTGGCATTGGCGGCGGCGATCAGTAGCTCGATTTCTTTCTCGGTGTCGGCCGGGTGGGCGTTGACCCAGGCACCCAGCATCACTTTCAGGCCATGCTTGCGTGCCAGCGCCGGGATTGCCTCAAGACCGGTCTGGGAATAGGTACGGATGCACTGGAAACGCTCGGCCAGCAACGCCAGGTCGGCATCCATGCGGGCCGGGCGCAGGCGCAACGGCTGGTCGTAGGGCGACTGGTCCTTGTCGAACGGGGTATACGAGGCGCATTGCAGCTTGTGCGTCGGGCTGGCCGCGTCCGGCAGTTGCACCGGCTTGCCAAGCCCGTACCAGAGCCCTCCGAGCCCGAGCAGGGCGAGCAGGCAGGCAAGCAGGTACAACGGCAGCAGCAGGCGGGTAGAACTGGGCATCGGGCGGTCCATCGTCAGGCGCAAAAGGGTAGATAGTAGCCCGGCGCCAAACTTTTGGCATGCAAGGATCGCGCAGGGCGGCATAGGCCGATGGCGCTAATGGCATAGTGCTGTCGCATATGGGGCGGATATAGGTCGTAGCTGGAGCAGGTCGACTATTGTTGCAGGACCATGATGCAAATTCCGAGACCTGACGAGGGGATGCTTTGATGGCTGCTAATACAAAAATGCGACGTTTCCTGGGTGTGGGTACTGCCATGGTACTGGCCATGGGCGCGGCACAGGCAATGGCCAAAGAAGTCAGCATTGGTTACGTGGATGGTTGGGCTGACAGCGTGGCGACCACCAACGTGGCTGCCGAAGTGATCAAGCAGAAACTCGGCTACGACGTGAAGTTGCAGGCCGTTGCCACCGGGATCATGTGGCAGGGCGTGGCCACCGGCAAGCTCGATGCCATGTTGTCGGCCTGGTTGCCGGTAACCCATGGCGAGTACTGGGCCAAGAACAAGGACAACGTGGTCGACTACGGCCCGAACTTCAAGGACGCCAAGATTGGCCTGATCGTCCCTGAGTACGTCAAGGCGGTGAGCATCGCCGACCTCAAGACCGATGACACCTTCAAGCAGAAGATCGTCGGCATCGACGCCGGCTCCGGCGTAATGCTCAAGACCGACCAGGCAATCAAGGACTACGACCTGACCGGTTACAAGCTGCAGGCCAGTTCCGGCGCGGCGATGACAGCAGAACTGGGCCGTGCCTATGCCAAGCAGCAGTCGATTGCGGTGACCGGCTGGGTACCGCACTGGATGTTCGCCAAGTGGAAGCTGAAGTTCCTCGAAGACCCGAAAGGCGTGTATGGCGCCGCGGAAACCGTGAACAGCATCGGCAGCAAGGAACTGGCCACCAAGGCACCGGAAGTGGCGGAGTTCCTGAAGAAGTTCAACTGGCAGTCGAAGGACGAGATTGGCGAAGTGATGCTGGCTATCCAGGAAGGCGCCAAGCCTGAAGCGGCGGCCAAGGACTGGGTGGCCAAGCACCCTGATCGCGTGAAGGAGTGGACTGGCAAATAACAACCTGTCAGGGCCAGTTTTGCTGCTTCGCGGGTGAACCCGCTCCTACAGGGATATCACTGCCTTCCGGGCTGGTGATGCCCCTGTGGGAGCGGGCGTGCCCGCGAATGGGCCATCACTTTGTTACGCAACCGGTAAAACACCGTTGCATCTAAGACTAAGGTCGTCTGGTTGGCGTCCGATAGCCGCATAAAGTAAGGGTCGTGGGTTCCACCCCTATCTGTGCTGCTAGGACAAAAACAATGAACGACAGCATTTACCTCTCGATACAAAACAGCCCCCGCTTCAAGGAGCTGGTCACCAAACGCGAACGGTTCGCCTGGATTCTCTCGGCGATCATGCTCGGCCTGTACTGCGCCTTCATCCTCCTGATCGCCTACGGTCCTCAGATCCTGGGCACCAAGCTCAGCCCTGAGTCGTCGATTACCTGGGGCATCCCCCTGGGCGTCGGCCTGATCGTCTCGGCATTCGTCCTGACCGCCATCTACGTACGCCGCGCCAACGGCGAATTCGATGAGCTGAACAAGGCCATCCTGAAGGAGGCGCAACAATGATTCGCCACGCCAAAGCCCTGGCCGTACTGGCCTGCGGAGCCTTCGCACCCGCCGTGTGGGCCGCCGATGCCCTGACCGGCGAGGTGCAGAAGCAACCGCTGAACGTCTCCGCGATCGCCATGTTCGTGGCCTTCGTCGCCTTCACCCTCGGTATCACCTACTGGGCCTCCAAGCGCAACAAGTCGGCGTCGGACTACTACGCCGCCGGTGGCAAGATCACCGGCTTCCAGAACGGCCTGGCGATTGCCGGTGACTACATGTCGGCCGCCTCGTTCCTGGGTATTTCTGCACTTGTGTTCACCTCTGGCTACGATGGCTTGATCTATTCGATCGGCTTCCTGGTCGGCTGGCCGATCATCCTCTTCCTGATCGCCGAACGCCTGCGCAACCTGGGCAAGTACACCTTCGCCGACGTGGCCTCGTACCGCCTCGGGCAGAAGGAAATCCGCACCCTGTCGGCCTCCGGTTCGCTGGTGGTGGTGGCGTTCTACCTGATCGCGCAGATGGTCGGTGCCGGCAAGCTGATCGAGCTGCTGTTCGGCCTGGACTACCACGTGGCGGTGATCCTGGTGGGTATCCTGATGTGCCTGTATGTACTGTTCGGCGGCATGCTGGCCACTACCTGGGTACAGATCATCAAGGCCGTGTTGCTGCTGTCCGGTGCCAGCTTCATGGCGCTGATGGTGATGAAGCACGTGGGCTTCGACTTCAACACCCTGTTCTCCGAGGCAATCAAGGTGCACGCCAAGGGCGAGGCGATCATGAGCCCGGGCGGCCTGGTCAAGGACCCGATCTCGGCATTCTCGCTGGGCCTGGCGTTGATGTTCGGAACCGCCGGCCTGCCGCACATCCTGATGCGCTTCTTCACCGTCAGTGACGCCAAGGAAGCGCGCAAGAGCGTGCTGTACGCCACCGGCTTCATCGGCTACTTCTACATCCTCACCTTCATCATCGGCTTTGGCGCCATCCTGTTGGTCAGCACCAACCCGGACTTCAAGGACGCCGCTGGCGCCCTGCTGGGTGGCAACAACATGGCAGCGGTGCACCTGGCCAACGCCGTGGGTGGCAGCGTGTTCCTCGGCTTCATCTCGGCTGTTGCCTTCGCCACCATCCTGGCGGTGGTCGCCGGCCTGACCCTGGCCGGTGCCTCAGCGGTGTCCCACGACCTGTACGCCAGTGTATGGCGCAAGGGCAAGGCCAACGACAAGGACGAGATCCGCGTGTCGAAGATCACCACCGTCGCCCTGGGCGTACTGGCGATCGGCCTGGGTATCCTGTTCGAGAAGCAGAACATCGCCTTCATGGTCGGCCTGGCGTTCTCCATCGCGGCCAGCTGCAACTTCCCGGTACTGCTGCTCTCGATGTACTGGAAGAAGCTGACCACCCGCGGTGCGATGATCGGCGGCTGGCTGGGCCTGGTGAGCGCGGTGACGCTGATGATCCTCGGCCCGACCATCTGGGTGCAGATCCTCGGCCACGAGAAGCCGATCTACCCGTACGAGTACCCGGCGCTGTTCTCGATGCTGATCGCCTTCGTCGGTATCTGGTTCTTCTCGGTCACCGACAAGTCCAAGGCTGCCGAAGACGAACGTGCGCTGTTCTTCCCGCAGTTCGTGCGTTCGCAGACTGGCCTGGGCGCCAGCGGGGCGGTATCCCACTGATCTGGCACTGACGCTTCAGCAAAACGCCCCGCTTGCCGGGGCGTTTTGCTGTCCGGCACACCAGGCGGGATGTCGTTGGGAAATTTCAACAATTCGCTCGGAGGGTTCCCGTATTTTCCTTGTGGGTAAGTGCGAATAATCCAACCTGTCAACGGCGCTTTGCCTGATTGACTCTCAATCAAAGCTTATGTCTACAGGTTTCCAGGAGATCTATTCGTGAAAGCATTCATGCTGGCACTTCCCTTCGTTGCACTCGTTGCCGGCCAGGCCATGGCCGGTGACCCGATCGAGAAACAGGTGCTCATCACTGCCACCGTGCCCACCGCCAACTTCTACGTCGAACCCGTCGGCGGCAACTGGATGAACGACCCGCAAGAGATGGCCTGGAACTCGTTTCAAGGCAACCTGACCCCCGTTCGCAAGCAGCTGCAGGCCAAGAGCACCATCGGCCCGATCACTGCCCACCTGCTGTCGCCGGCCGTGGTCAGCAGTGGCCTCGACGCCATCGACCTGGACGTGAAGATCGGCACCACCATTCTCACCACCAGCGCTGCAGAAATCCTCACCGAGACCGAGGCTGCGCCGGGTGCCATCGTCGACTTCGAAGTTGCCGCGCAGGTTCCGGCCGGTGGCTACAAGCCAGGCAACTACCAGGGCCTGGTCAGCATGATGTTCGAAACCGCCGCGCCCTGATTCGTCCTACGTTTCTTATCCCCTCATCCGTTGTTGCTCATCTTCACCCCTTGGGTCGCGCCGGGGGTGAAGGCGGCGTCTTGCTTGCAGACAGGGTCATGGCCTTTTCCTCAACTACAAAGACTTTGCTGTTGACCGCATGCTTTGCCGTGCTCCCGGTCGCTGCCCTGGCTTCTGAGAATGCTATGGGCGTGGTCAGCCAGGCCCAGGGGCTGCCACGGGAGTTTGAAGAGCACTTTTTCGACGTGCCGCTGGCGGTGCGGGTGGATCTGGATGGCCGCTACCTGGGCGATGCCATGGTGGTGCTCAGCCGCGACGAGCGCGTGCAACTGCTGGAGTTCACCGACCATTTCGACAGCCGCGAGCCAGAAACCCTGCGCCGCCGCTGGCAGGAGCGCCTGGCATCGGGCCGCCCCCTGGGCGACTGCAAGCGCGACTGCCCGGATGGCTTGCGCGCTATCCACTACAGCCTGGTCAACTCGCAGCTTTCCTTGCTTACCCATGCCGCCGAGCTGGCCGGCGACGCACCGCGCTACCATGCCTTGCCCGACCAGGGCGGCGGGCTGCTGCTGCGCAACCAGCTCAACCTGG
Source organism: Pseudomonas sp. PVC-5-1 (assembly GCF_057444345.1). Taxonomy (NCBI): domain Bacteria; kingdom Pseudomonadati; phylum Pseudomonadota; class Gammaproteobacteria; order Pseudomonadales; family Pseudomonadaceae; genus Pseudomonas; species Pseudomonas sp. PVC-5-1. The sequence continues at coordinate 1,387,971 of NZ_CM172024.1, forward strand.
TCAGCGATGGCCGCGATACCAGTGGCCTGTTTTCTCTGGCAGGCCAGGGCAGCCTGGGCAACTGGACTACCCTGGGCGATGCCCAGTTCGACCGTGGCAGTGCGAGCAACCAGCAGACCCGCCACCGGGTCAGCCAGCTGTACGCCGAGCGCCTGCACGATGAACATTTCTTTCGCCTGGGCTACTTCACCCCGGGCGTGCAGGGCCTGACCCGACAGCCGCGGCTGCTCGGGCAGAGCCCCGATACCACGCTTGGCCTGATGTTCGGCAGCAGCGACAGCCTGCTGATCGACAATGGCCAGCCCAGTTCGACGCCAATCTACGTCACCCCCAACCGCCCCGGCGTGGTGGAGATCTACCGCAATGGCTCGCTGATCAACAGCCAGCCGGTGCAGCCTGGCTTGCAGACCCTGGATACCCGGGTGTTGCCAGGCGGCATCTATCAGGTCGAAGTGCGCCTGCTGGAAGATGGCCAGGAAACCGCCCGCACCGAAGAGTTCGTCTACAAGCCCAACAGCTGGCGCAACCCCGACAGCCGCTGGCGCTACAACCTGTACCTCGGCCAGCAGGCCAGCCTGCTCAGCAACTGGGACGAAGACCATGCCGACAGCCTCAGCGCCGGTGTCATTGCCAACTACCTGCTGCACCCGCGGGCAATCCTCGGTCTGTCCGTGCAGCAGGTGGACGAAGCCATGCAGTACGGCACCTCGCTGGACTGGGACGTGCTCGACCGCCTCAAGTTCTACGGCAACCTCTACCGCACCGAAGACCAGGGCAATGGCTACGACCTGCAGGTGATCCACAACCATGATCTGGGCTCGCTGGTGTTCAGCCACAGCCGTTCCTGGCTGGAAACCGTCAGGCGCCCGACCCACAGCCAATTCGTGCGCTACGAGGAACAGAGCCAGACCTCCATGTTGTTGACCCACCGCCTGAACAACCGCAGTACTGCCACCATTCGGCTGGCCCACAGCTCGGGCGCAGCCGACGGCGTCGGCATCGACCTGGGCTGGTCGTACTACGGCAAGTTGCTGGGTTCCGACGCCAACTGGCGCCTGAGCCTGTTCGACCGCCCCGGCACCCGCAGCAGCGGCGACACGCGCAGCCGTGGCGTCAACCTGACCGTGAGCATGAGCCTGGGTGGCCCCGGCGAGCGCATTGCCGCCAGCATCGGCAGCCGCACCTCCCATGATGGCGGGCGTGACCAGAATGCCTCATTGTCCTACCAGCGCGACGTCGACCTGGGTGTTGTGCGCAGCCTTGGCGGTACCGTGACGGCGGACCGTTATGGCGCCGGTTTCGGTGGCGATGCCCAGTTCCAGAACGAGGTGCTGTATGGCGATGCCTATGCGCAGAGTTCGTCCTACAACGGTGAGATCAGCGCCGGCCTCAACCTGCAGAGCATCGTTGCCGTGGGCGAGGGCAAGCTGGCCATGACCGGCCAGTACCTGCCCCACGATGCCGGGCTGATCGTCGATGTCGAGAGCGACATCGACGGCCTGGCCCTGCGTGCCGACGACCAGTACGGGCTGAGTGCCACGCTGCACCCCGGTCGCAACCTGATCCCGGTTGGGGCCTACAAATCCGGCTACGTGCAGTTCGATCTCGACGGCGATACCGAAGCGGCGGCGGTGATCCAGCCGACCAGCTTCGACTACCACCTCAACCGCGGAGGCGTGGGTTATCGCAAGTTGCGGGTGATGCGCACGGTGACTGTGCTGGGGCGCCTGCTTGACCGCCATGGCCAGCCGATGCAGGGCGCGCAGGTGCTCAATCACGCCAGTCGTGGCGTCAGTGAAGCTGGAGGGCATTTTGCCGTGGAAATGAGTGAGTCAACGCCGACGCTGGAGGTGCGCAAGGGAGGGCAGGCGCTGTGCCTGCTTGAACTGGCGCTGACGCAACTCGAACGCGAGGGCGATGTATTGCTGGCAGGCGACCTGGCTTGTGAGCCGGGCAATATCGCTCGGATCGGGTCGGTACAAATGGAGGACAAGGGTTGAGCGAGTGCCTGAACAACAGAGGGGCGTCCCGACTGTCCTGGGGGTTATGGCTGTTGCTTGGCCTGGCCGCTGCCGGGCGAGAGGCTGTCGCCCTGGAAGCGCTCGTCAGCGCCGAGTACCTTGGGGATGCTTCGGGACGCTTCGAGAACACCACCCCGCTGGCGGCCTACTGCCAGCGCTGGTCTGCAGACTGCCGGGAAATGCGTGCCATGCAGCTTCCCATCACCTACGACCGCACGACAATCAAGAACAGCGGCGATGTACGTGACCATTTCTACGTTCAGTTGCCTTCAGCCCGGACGGTGGACGTGTTCAACAGTACTACCGGAGAGTCCCATCGCCTGAACTTCGAGTTTCTTGGCGTCAGTCAACAGGTTCAGGGCACGCCCGAATTACGCGTCAATCCTGTGTGGACCTACAACGTCAGGGGAGGCTGTTCGTATCGGCAGACATTCGGCTATGCCAGCCGCCCTTATGCCACGCATTATCTGTGGCTGGTACGCGACCCGAAGTCACCTGCCGGTTGCTACTCCATTCATGATGCGATGTCGACTGGGTATACGGTCAAGACTTCGGTCAGCAACATGGGCATCGCGTATCGGCTGACCATGCCCGAACCCAGTCGAATGAAGCCCGGCTTTTATACCGGTAGCCTGACCTACAGCATCGGGCCAGGTGGCGATTTCGACTTCGGCAATGGTGTCAGCGCTATCAATGGCAATAGCCTCACATTGAACTTTGAACTCGATGTGCAGCATGCCTTCGTCTTCGAGTTTCCCCCTGGGTCAGACCGGGCCGTGCTGGAGCCGCCAGGTGGGTGGAGTGCCTGGCTGGGAGGCCGGGGCGCGCCCCAGCGGTTACAGCGGGATGTTCCGTTTCGGCTCTGGTCCACAGGCCCGTTCAAGGTCTACAAGCTTTGCCAGCAATACCAGGGCAGTGGATGCGCCATCCGCAGTAGCGACAACCATAGCGTGCCAGTCGCCATTGCCTTGAGCCTGCCGGGGGGCATTCAGCACCAGGGCAAGCCGGTACAGAGGCTGGAACTGCCCACCGGCCGTGCCGCGGCATTGGCGTTCGAATCGGTGACACCGGTACTCAACCGCCCCGGGCAGTTGCATTTCACGGTGGGCCCAGAAGATGTCAAGGCCATGCTGGGCCACCCCGGCAGCCGCTATGAGGGCCTGGTGACGGTGGTGTTTGACGCAGAACTATGACCGGAAGCTTGTCTTTAGGAAGTTTCCTCAAGCGATAGGGAAATTTCCTGCATTTTGCGTGCGAGCAAAAGACCACAATCGATCCATTGATGCTGATTGGCTATCAAGGGCTTTCTGCTATGAGGACTCTGTCGTGAAACCACTTCGCTATTTCTGCCTGGCTTTGGCGCTGTTGCCGTGCATGGCCCATGCAGCGCCGGAGCTGAACGTCGGCGGGCTCTACGATTACCTGGAGGAGGGCAAGAGCACCTTGCTCAAGCGCGTACGCAATGGCGGTGATTCCACTGCCTTCGTCAAGGTCAGCGTGGTCGAGCTGGTGTATGACGGCAGCGCCGCCCCTCGCGAAGTGCCCCTCGACGGCCTGGCCCTGGAGCAGCGGGGCCTGGTGGTCAGCCCGGCACGGCTGATCGTGCCGGCGCGTGGTATGCAGGCAGTACGCCTGTTGTACCGCGGCGAGCGTGACAAGGAGCGCTACTACCGCCTGCGTTTCATCCCGGTGTTGCCGGAGCTGGGCGACGGCTTTGCCGTCAGCGAAGCCGAAGCCGAGCAGTACCGCGACAGCCTCAAGGCCGGCGTCAACCTGCTGGCCGGCTACGGCACGCTGCTGTTCGTGCGCCCCGACCAGACCCGCTATGAAACGCCGATCCGTCGTCAGGCTGGCGCGTTGACCGTGACCAACCAGGGTAACGCCACCGTGGTGCTCGACCACTTCCGCCAATGCCAGGCCCAGGATCAGGTTTGCGAGCCGGCCACCAAGCACCATCTGCTACCCGGGCGCACCCGCAAGTTCGAAGGCCAGGCCGCCAAGGTGCACCAGTTCGAGCTGCAGGAAGGGAGCGAGCGCAAGGCCATGGTGCTGGAAGGATGAGCCCCGCTGCAGCAGCGTATCAGCCAGGCGAGGTGGGCGATGCATAGAGCACTGGTCGTCGACGACCACCCCTTCATCCGCTCCACGGTGTGCATGCTGTTGCGCCAGGAGCGCCTGCAGGTCATCGGCCAGACCGACAACGGCATCGATGCGGTGCGCATGGCGCGCGAGCTGGCCCCCGATATCATCATCCTCGACATCAGCCTGCCCGGGCTCGACGGCATGGAGGTGATCGCCCGGGTCAAGCGCCTCGAGCGCCCGGTCAAGACCCTGGTGCTGACCTCGCACCTGGCAGAGGCCTATTCCCTGCGCTGCATGCAGGCCGGGGCTGCCGGTTTCGTCTCCAAGACCAACGACCTGGGCGAGCTGAACAAGGCGGTACGTGCGGTGCTGTCCGGGTTTACCTATTTCCCCGACGTGGTCATGAGTTCGGTGCACAGCCACGAACTGCATGCCACCGACGCCCAGCGCATCGCCAGCCTCAGCGACCGCGAGCTGATGATCCTGCAGCACCTGGCCCGTGGCCTGAGCAACAAGGCAGTCGGCGAGGCCATGCTGCTGAGCAACAAGACCGTCAGCACCTACAAGGGGCGCCTGCTGGAAAAATTGCGCCTGAACTCGCTTATCGACATGGCGGATTTCGCTCGTCGCAACCAGCTGATCTGAACCGTGCGTGCAATCTGGCTGCTGTTGTTGTGCTGTGTATTTCCCCTGCCGGGCCTGGCTGTGCCCGTATTCCATGGCCGCGCTACCTTCGAGGGGCCACGTGCGGAGCCGGCCGGCAGTGACCTGCGCTGGCTGTGGCAGCAACGGGTGTTGCGCCTTGGGGTGCTGGGCAGCGACCAGCCGCCGCTGGATGTGCTCGGCAACGGGCGTGCCTACGAGGGGATCACGGCCGACTACGCGGGGCTGGTGGCCGAACATCTGCACCTGGACATGCAGGTACAGGTGTTCGACTCGTTCGAGGCGGCGGTCGCAGCGTTGCACGAGGGCAGGGTCGACATGCTCGGTTCGGTCACCACTCAGCAGGCGCAGCAGGCCGGCTTGCACCTGTCGTCACCCTACGCCGAGGACCACCCCTTGCTGTTGGCCCAGGAGCGCAAGGTCGACATCGAGGGCACCGAGCGGCTGCGGCTGGTAATGGTGGATGGCTACCGAACAGCGGAGCAGGTCAGCCAGTACTACCCGAAGGCCAACCTTCAGGTACACCCCACCGCGTTCAGTGCCCTTGCCGCGCTGGCCCTCGGCCAGGCCGACCTGTACCTGGGAAATGCACTGGTCGCACGTTACGTACAGGGGCGCAGCCCATTCAGCGGTGTGGAGGAAATCGGCCATGCGGACCTGCCGCGCCAGGGCATCGGCTTTGCCATGCTCGACAACGGTACGCCCCTGCCGCGGCTGGTGGACACTGTGCTGGCGGGTATCAGCGCGAACCAGCGTGCACGCATACAGGCGCGCTGGAGCCCGCTGGCGAGCGGCGCGCGTTCGCGCCAGGCGGTGCACTTGAGCGAGGCTCAGCAGCGCTGGCTGGCTGCCAACCCGAAGGTGCGGGTGTTGGTGGACGAGCAAGTGCTGCCGCTGAGCTATCGCGACAGCAAGGGCCAGTTGCGCGGCCTCACCCTCGATGTGCTGCAACTGATCACCCGGCGTACCGGCCTTGAGTTCGACGTGCAGTCAGGGGCGGGCGTGGAGCAAATGATCGGCCAGGTAACCCAGGGCAAGGCGCAGCTGATTGCCGGGCTGCCCTACAGCGACAGCCTGACGCAGCGACTGGATTTCAGCCGTGCCTACCTCAGTGCTTCGCGGGTATTGGTCAGCCGCACGGGCGCCCAGGCGCCGGCCAGCCTCGAGCAACTGGCCGGGCGGCAGGTGGCGCTGGTCTGGGGCAGTGCAATGGTCGAACTGCTGCGGGAACTATATCCGCAGGTGCGCCAGCACTTGCTGCACGGCCCGCTGGAGGCCCTGCACGCGGTTGCCGATGGCCGGGTGGACGCGGCCTTGCTGACCCTTGACGACGCCCGGCCACTGGTCGCCCGCTGGTACCCCGGGCAGTTGCAGGTCAGTGCCAGCCTGGCCCTGCCGCCAGCGCACTTCGCCCTGGCCGGGGCCCGGGGTGCCAGCGAGCTGCTGGGCATCATCGACAGCGCGTTGCTCAGCCTTGCGCCGCACGAGACCAATGCGCTGGTGCGCCGCTGGCGCAACCCGATGATCGTCCCCGACGGCGCATGGCCGCGCTTGCGCGGCAAAATCCTGATCGGCTTTGGCATTGCCCTGTGCCTGCTGCTGATGGCCTTGCTGTGGATTCGCTACCTGGGCCGGCTGCAGGTACGGTTGCGGCGGGCCAAGCGTGCGGCAGATGCGGCCAACCAGGCCAAGACCGAATTTCTCGCCACCATCAGCCACGAGATCCGCACGCCGTTGCATGCGGTGCTGGGCATGCTCGAGCTGGCCCAGCGCAAGGCCGCGCAAGGTGTGCTCGATCGCCTGGCCATCGAGGTGGCTACCGAGGCGGCGCGCGGGTTGAAAGAGCTGATTGGCGACATACTCGACATCACCCGCATCGAAACGGGCCATCTGCAGCTTTCGCCACAACGGGTACGCGTGAGCGAGCTGGTCGGGCGGGTGGTGCAACTGTTCGAGCAACTGGCCCGTGGCAAAGGCCTGGAGTTGCAGATGCAGCTGAGTGGGGCAGTGGGAGCCGAGGTCATGCTCGACCCCCTGCGTTTCAAGCAGGTGCTGGCCAATCTGCTGAGCAACGCGATCAAGTTCACCCAGCGCGGGCGCATCGTGGTCAGCCTGCAGGCGGCTCCGGTAGACGGGCAGCTCGATATCGTGCTGCGGGTCAAGGACAGTGGCGTGGGCATCGCCGCCAGCGAGCTGGCGGCACTCGGCGAGCCGTTCAGGCAGGCCAGCAACCAGCGCCAGTCGCCACGTGCCAGCACGGGCCTGGGTTTGAACATCAGTCGCAGCTTGTGCCAGTTGATGGGCGGCAAGTTACAGCTGCGCAGCACGCTAGGGGAGGGCACCGAGGTGCAGGTGGAGCTCAAGTTACCGTTGTTGCCGAGCGCGGGAGCGCCACCTGGCACATCGTCCTTGCCGGATGTCGAACCAGGCGCGCGGCTGCGGGTATTGGTGGTGGACGACTATCCGGCCAACCGGCTGCTGTTGGCGCAGCAGCTGGATTATCTCGGCCACCAGGCCCGGGTGGCGGAAGATGGCGCACAGGCCTTGCGCCTGTGGTTGAAGGAGCATTTCGATGTGGTCATCAGTGACTGCAACATGCCGAGGCTGGATGGCGACGGACTGGCCCGAGCCATCCGCGAGCACGAGCGCCGCAGCGGGCGCCCGCGTTGCCGGTTGATCGGCCTGACCGCCAGCGCCCAGGAGGTCGATCGCAGGCGCAGCTGCGAGGCGGGGATGGATGATTGCCTGTTCAAGCCCCTGGACCTCGACAGCCTGACCCAGGCCCTGATCAGCGCACGGCCAGTGCCGGAACCCGATGACGGCAGCAGCCTGCTCGACCTGCAGCACCTGAGGCACCTGGTGGGCAACGACGAAGCTGCGCTGAAGGCGCTGCTGGGCGATCTGCGCGCCAGCAATCGTGAGGACCTGCAGCGCCTGGAAAGCCTCGGCGATGCGCCAGAGGCCATCGCCGGCCTGGCCCATCGGGTAAAGGGCGGCGCACGCATTGTCCGCGCCGGTGCCCTGGTTGCCCTGTGCGAGCAGGTCGAACGGTGTTGCCACGCCCAGCCGGTGGAGCGCGCTGCGCTCGGCCTGGCGGTACGTGCCATGGGCGACGCCATGCGGCGCCTCGAACGGCAGCTGGCGCGCCAGGCCGGGCAGGGCGTGGCGGGGTCATATCATGCCGAGCAACAACAACACCAACAGGACCACCAGCACCACGCCGATGATGCCGGACGGGCCATAGCCCCAGCTGCGCGAGTGCGGGAAGACCGGTAAGCCACCAATCAGCAGAAGGATCAGGATGATGATGAGGATCGTGGTCATGACGGAGTCCTTGCGTGGTTGAGGGTCAAGGGCCTCGGACTGCTGGCCTCTTGTAAGTAAGGACTGGTGGTAAGTGTCAAAGATTCCATTTGTGTGCTGCCTGTACCGGCCCCTTCGCGGGCTTGCCCGCTCCCACAGGATCATCACAGGCCTGAGGGCAGCTGTGGGAGCGGGCAAGCCCGCGAAGGGGCCAGTGCAGGCTATCCACACAGTCATGCCCCTCCATTCACTACCCTGATAAACCCTGCTGCTACCCGGCCCCTTGTTTAGACTCCTTTCACCAGTCAGCAGAACAAGGCCAGCCACCATGCAAAACCGCATCATGATCACCGGCGCCGGGTCCGGCCTCGGTCGCGAGATCGCCCTGCGCTGGGCGCGCGAGGGCTGGCGCCTGGCGCTGGCCGATGTCAACGAAGCCGGCCTGCGCGAAACCCTGGAGCTGGCCCGCGCAGCCGGTGGCGATGGCTTTGCCCAGCGTTGCGACGTGCGCGACTACAGCCAGCTCACCGCCCTGGCCCAGGCCTGCACCGAGCAGTTCGGTGGTATCGATGTGGTCGTCAATAACGCCGGCGTTGCTTCGGGCGGGTTCTTCGCTGAACTGTCGCTGGAGGACTGGGACTGGCAGATCGCGGTCAACCTGATGGGCGTGGTCAAGGGCTGCAAGGCCTTTCTGCCGCTGCTGGAGCGCAGCAAGGGGCGGATCATCAACATCGCCTCGATGGCTGCGCTGATGCAGGGGCCGGGCATGAGCAACTACAACGTGGCCAAGGCCGGCGTACTGGCCCTGTCGGAAAGCCTGCTGGTCGAGCTACGCGAACTGGAAGTGGCGGTGCACGTGGTGTGCCCGTCTTTCTTCCAGACCAACCTGCTGGACTCGTTCCGCGGGCCGAACCCGGCGATGAAAGCCCAGGTTGGCAAGCTGCTTGAAGGCTCGCCGATCAATGCGGCGGACATCGCCGAGTACATCCACCGGCAGGTTGCCGCTGGCGAGTTCCTGATCCTGCCCCATGAGGCCGGGCGCCAGGCCTGGCAACTGAAGCGCCAGGCCCCTGAGCGGCTGTACGACGAGATGGCCGAAATGGCGGTGAAAATGCGGGCCAAGGCTCAGTCGCGATGATTCGTCTGTAAGGAAAATTACCTGGAAATGTAGGGCGCTTCTGAAACACGGCAGAACTATTGAGTAGCCCTATGCCGTCAAGGCAGGCTCCGGTTTTCCCTTTCGCTGGAGGATCGGAGCATGCTGGTAATAGGGCGCGAAGTGGGAGAGATCATCGTGATTGGTGATGACATTCGGATCATGGTCGTGGAGACGCGGGACGGGGTGGTGCGCTTTGGCGTGGATGCACCGCGGCAAGTGCCGGTGCATCGGGCCGAGGTGTACAAGCGCATCAAGGAAGGGCAGCAGGCCAAGGCCCGCAGGGTTTGATGTTGCCTGTGCCGGCCTCTTCGCGGGCACGCCCGCTCCCACAGGTACTGCACCGCCCTCAAGACTTGTGAAATTCCTGTGGGAGCGGGCGAGCCCGCGAAGAGGTCAGACCTGTTAGTCGAGCAGCTCGCGGGGCACATCATGCTTGGCCAGCAACTGGCACTGCTGGCTTTCCGGGTCGAACAGGATGAACGCCTGGCCCTTGGCCAATGCCTGGCGCACCCGCAGCACGCGGGTTTCCAGCGGGGTGTCGTCGCCGTTGTCGGTACCGTCACGGGTGACGAAGTCCTCGATCAGGCGGGTCAGGGTTTCGGCTTGCAGTTGGTCGTAGGGGATCAGCATGGTGGGCGTTGCCTAGGTGTTGGTGGGGGCATGCTACGCGAAACATTCGGGATTTTGGGGCCGCGTTGCGGCCCAATCGCCGGCAAGCCAGCTCCCACAGGGACAGCACAAAGCCTGGGCCTGTGGTGATCCTGTGGGAGCTGGCTTGCCGGCGATTGGGCTGCAAAGCAGCCCCCAGGGCCCTCAGCCCTTGTTGCCAACCAGGCTATCCACCGCCGGCACCCGCGTATCGCTTTCCATCTGTGCATCATGTTCCAGCTGGTGGCTGAAGCGCTCCAACGATGCATTGGCCGGCTGCGAATCACTGGCAAACACCGGCGGGCTCAGCAGGTACGCCGACAACAAGCGGCTCAACGCCGCCAGGCTGTCGATGTGTGTTCGCTCGTAGCCATGGGTGGCATCGCAACCAAAGGCTACCAGCGCGGTACGAATATCGTGCCCCGCCGTCACTGCCGAATGGGCATCGCTGAAGTAGTAGCGGAACAGATCGCGCCGCACCGGCAGGTCGTGGTCGCCGGCCAGTTTCAGCAGGTGCCGGGACAGGTGGTAGTCGTAAGGCCCCGACGAGTCCTGCATGGCCACGCTCACTGCATGTTCGCTGGAGGCCTGCCCGGGCGCCACCGGGGCGATGTCGATGCCGACGAACTCGCTGACGTCCCAGGGCAGGGCGCCAGCCGCTCCCGAGCCGGTCTCTTCGGTGATGGTGAACAGCGGGTGGCAGTCGATCAACGGTTGGCGGCCGCTTTCCACCACGGCTTTCAGCGCCGCCAGCAGCGCTGCCACGCCGGCCTTGTCGTCCAGGTGGCGGGCGCTGATGTGGCCGCTTTCGGTGAATTCGGGCAGCGGGTCGAAGGCAACGAAATCACCGATGCTTACACCCAGCGCCTCGCAGTCGGCGCGGGTGGCGCAGTAGGCGTCCAGGCGTACCTCAACGTGCTCCCAGCTGACCGGCATCTGGTCGATGGCGGTGTTGAAGGCATGCCCGCTGGCCATCAGCGGCAGCACGCTGCCCCGGTATACGCCGGTATCGGTGAACACGCTGACCCGGCTGCCTTCGGCGAAGCGGCTGGACCAGCAACCGACCGGCGCCAGGGCCAGGCGGCCGTTGTCCTGCAACTGGCGCACGCTGGCGCCGATGGTGTCCAGGTGAGCGGACACGGCGCGGTCGGGCGAGGTCTGGCGGCCCTTGAGGGTGGCGCGGATGGTGCCGCGGCGGGTCAGCTCGAATGGGATGCCCAGCTCGTCCAGGCGCTCGGCCACATAGCGCACGATGGTGTCGGTGAAACCGGTGGGGCTGGGGATGGCGAGCATTTCCAGCAGCACGCGCTTGAGGTAGTCGAGATCGGGTTCGGGATGTCGGTCGGACATGGTTGGGGACTCCTTTACTCCTGTGCCGGCCTCTTCGCGGGCACGCCCGCTCCCACAGGAACCCCACAAGTCTCGAGGGCTGTGCTGGACCTGTGGGAGCGGGCGAGCCCGCGAAGAGGCCATCAGCCTTTACGCCAAAGGCCGGCTATGCGGAAACAGCAGGTCGATAAAGCGCTCGGCGGTCGGTTGCGGTTCATGGTTGGCCAACCCGGCACGCTCGTTTGCCTCGATGATCACGTACTCCGGTTGCCCGGCATCACGCACCATGAAGTCCAGCCCCACCACCGGGATCTCCAGCGCCCGTGCAGCGCGCACTGCGGCGTCGGCCAGCACCGGGTGCAGGCGTTCGGTCACGTCTTCCAGGGTGCCGCCGGTGTGCAGGTTGGCGGTGCGTCGCACGGCCAGGCGCTGGCCGGCGGGCAACACGTCGTCGTAGCCAAAGCCCGCCGCGCGCAGGGTGCGCTCGGTTTCGTCATCCAGTGGAATGCGGCTTTCGCCACCGGTTGCGGCCTGGCGCCGACGGCTCTGGGCATCGATCAGCTCGCGGATGCTGTACTTGCCATCGCCCAGCACTTGCGCTGGGTGACGGATGGCTGCCGCCACCACTTCGTAGCCGATCACCACGATGCGCAGGTCATGCCCGGCATGGAAGCTTTCCAGCAACACGCGGCTGTCGAACTGGCGGGCATGCGCCACGGCTTGGGTGATGTCGTCGATGCAGGTGAGGTTCACCGCCACTCCCTGGCCTTGCTCGCCATCGACCGGCTTGACCACCACCGCGCCATGCTCTTCGAGAAACGCCAGGTTGTCGTCGGCATTGCCGGCCAGCTGCTGCGCCGGCACCTGCAGCCCGGCATTGTGCAAGGCATGTTGGGTAAGGCGCTTGTCCTGACACAGGGTCATGGTCACGGCGCTGGTCAGGTCGCTGAGCGACTCACGGCAGCGAATGCGGCGCCCGCCCAGGCTGAGGGTGAACAGGCCGCCAGCGGCATCGTCCACTTGTACCTCAATGCCTCGACGCAGCGCTTCGTCGACGATGATGCGTGCGTAGGGGTTGAGGTCGGCTTGAGGCCCCGGCCCCAGAAACAGCTGTTCGTTGATGCCGTTCTTGCGCTTGACCGCGAAGGTCGGCAGGTTGCGAAAACCCAGCTTCTGGTAAAGGCGCTTGGCCTGGCGGTTGTCGTGCAGCACCGACAGGTCCAGGTAGGCCAGGCCGCGGCTCATGAAGTGTTCGATCAGATGGCGCACCAGCACCTCGCCCACGCCGGGGCGGGTGCAGTGCGGGTCTACCGCCAGGCACCAGAGGCTGCTGCCGTGCTCGGGGTCGTCGAACGCCTTGGCGTGGTTCAGGCCCATGACACTGCCGATTACCGCGCCGCTGTCTTCGTCCTCGGCCAGCCAGTACGCCGGGCCGCCCAAGTGCAGAGGCGTAAGCAGCTCGGCGTCCACCGGCAACATGCCGCGCGCCTGGTACAGGGTGTTGATCGCCTGCCAGTCGCCCGGGTTCTGCGCCCGGCGCACGCGAAAGCCGCGGAACACCCGCTGCGCCGGGCGGTAGTCGGTGAACCACAGGCGCAGGGTGTCGGACGGGTCGAGGAACAGTTGCTGCGGGGCCTGGGCCAGCAGCTGCTGCGGCGCGGCCACGTACAGGGCGATATCGCGCTCGCCGGGGCGTTCTTCCAGCAGGTCGGCGGCCAGGTCGGCCGGGTTGGGGTAGGTGTGGCCGATCAGCAGCCGGCCCCAGCCGCAATGTACTGCGCGCGGCTGGTTGTGGGGCTGGCTGCCGTCGCCGGCCAGGCGCGCCTGCAGGCGCTCGTAGGACGGCGCCTGGCCGCGCAGCAGGCGCTGACCGTAAGCGATTTCATGGGCTTTCATCGGTCAGATTCCTTGTTCGCTCAGCCACAGGTTCAGCGCCGCCAGCTGCCACAGCTTGGAGCCGCGTAGCGGTGTCAGCTGGCCGTGCGGGTTGCTCAGCAGGCGGTCGAGCATGGCCGGGTTGAACAGCCCGCGGTCCTGGCTGGGGTCGGTCAGCAGTTCACGTACCCAGCCGAGGGTGGCGCCTTCCAGATGCTTCAGGCCCGGCACCGGGAAGTAGCCCTTCTTGCGGTCGATCACCTCGTGCGGGATCACCCGCCGCGCCGCCTGCTTGAGCACCTGCTTGCCGCCGTCGGGCAGCTTGAAGCGTGCCGGAATGCGTGCCGAAAGCTCCACCAGCCGGTAGTCGAGGAATGGTGTGCGTGCCTCCAGGCCCCAGGCCATGGTCATGTTGTCGACCCGTTTGACCGGGTCGTCGACCAGCATCACCGTGCTGTCCAGGCGCAGCGCCTTGTCTACCGCATCGGGGGCGCCAGGGCGGGCGAAGTGTTCACGGACGAAGTCGCCCGCTGCGTCGCTTTCCAGCAGCCAGGGTGCCTGCACGGTGTCGCGGTACTCGGCGTGGCTGCGATCGAAGAAGGCTTCGCGGTAGGCGGTAAAGGCATCCTCTGCGCCGTCCACCTGCGGGTACCAGTGGTAGCCGGCGAACAGCTCGTCGGCGCCCTGGCCGCTTTGCACGCCCTTGCAGTGCCTGGCCACTTCCCGCGACAGCAGGTAGAAGGCGATGCAGTCATGGCTGACCATGGGTTCGCTCATGGCGCGGAAGGCGGCTGGCAACTGGTCGATGATTTCGTGCTCGGCAATGCGCAGCTGGTGGTGACGGGTGCCGTAGTGCTTGGCGATCAGGTCGGAGTACTGGAACTCGTCGCCGCGTTCGCCACCGGCATCCTCGAAACCGATGGAGAAGGTCGACAGGTCATCCACGCCCACTTCGCGCAGCAGGCCGACCAGCAGGCTGGAATCGACCCCGCCAGACAGCAGTACACCTACGTCCACTGCTGCCCGTTGGCGAATGGCCACGGCGTCGCGGGTGGCGTCGAGCACGCGGGTGGTCCAGCCTTCCAGGTCCAGCTCACGTTCATCGGGGTTGGCGCCGTAGTGCAGCTGCCACCAGGTCTGGCGTTCCACTTCGCCATGACGATCGATGCGCATCCAGGTACCGGGTTCCAGCTTTTGCACGTTGGCCAGCAGGGTGCGTGGCGCCGGCACCACGGCGTGGAAATTCAGGTAGTGGTTGAGTGCCACCGGGTCGAGCATCGGGTCGATGTCACCACCTTTGAGCAGCGCTGGCAGGGTCGAGGCGAAGCGCAGGCGCTCGCCGTTGCGCGACAGGTACAAGGGCTTTACGCCCAGGCGGTCGCGGGCGAGGAACAGGCGCTGGTTGTCGCGTTCCCAGATGGCCAGGGCGAACATGCCATTGAGCTTGGGCAGCAGGGCCGCGCCCCAGGCGTGGTAGCCCTTCAGCAACACCTCGGTGTCGCCGTCGGACCAGAAACTGTAGCCCAGGGCCTGCAGCTCCTGGCGCAGTTCGGGGAAGTTGTAGATGGCGCCGTTGAAGGCCAGCGACAGGCCCAGGGTGTTGTCCACCATCGGCTGGGCAGAGCCGTCGGACAGGTCCATGATTTTCAGGCGCCGGTGGCCGAGGGCGATCGGGCCTTGGCTATGGAAGCCCCAGGCATCCGGGCCGCGGGGCGCCAGGTGGTGGGTTATGCGCTCTACCGCAGCCAGGTCGGCTGGGCGAGGGGCTTGGTCGATGGGTGTAAAACGCAACTCTCCTGCTAATCCGCACATAGGTCCTTACCGGTTTTTCCGTTGGGGAGGGGGTGCCCCGGATTAGGGCACCTTAAGGAACTGACCCATGTGGTTTGCGAGAGTTTTAGATCGATCTGTTATATGGGGCTGCTGCGCAGCCCTTCGCGGGCTCGCCCGCTCCCACAGGTTCACCACAGGCCTGGGGCCTTGCGCGGTCCCTGTAGGAGCTGGCATGCCGGCGATTGGGCTGCGCAGCAGCCCCCGGCCCGATCACTTCCCGCGAATCAACCTGCGCAAGGCAAACCGATTCGGGTGGCACGCCTCCGCCACCGCCCGTGGCATCGGCAGCGGTTCCCCGCATACCCACGCCGCCACCAGTTCGCCGCTCAACGGCGCCGTGATCAACCCGCGCGAGCCGTGCCCGCTGTTCACATACAACCCATCCAGCCAGGGGCAGGCCACATCCGGCACCTGCCGCGCATCCCGGCCCAGCACTGCATAGGCCTGGGCGAACGCCTGCGCATCCGCCACCGGCCCGACGATCGGCAGGTAATCCGGGCTGGTGCAACGGAACGCTGCACGCCCCTGCAACTGCCCGGGGTCCAGTTCGGCGGCGCCCAGGCGCTGGGCAAGGTCGACCGAAATCTCGTCCAGCAATGCCAGGTTGCCCTGGTGCTCGGCTACCGTCGGCGCCAGGTCTGTGCTGTGGAAGTCGAAGCTCGCGCCCAAGGTGTGTTCATCGCCGCGCGGCGGCGCTACATAGCCTTCCGCACACACCACGGTGCGCAGCGCGCGGCTGCTGGGGGTGGCCGGCAGGCGGGTGATCTGCCCGCGGATGCGCTTGAGCGGCAGCTGCGCGCATGGTTCGAAGCGCAGTATGTCGGCGGCACCGGCCAGCACCACCACCGGCGCGCTGGCCAGCAAACGTTCGCCAGCCCAGGCTTGCCACTGCCCGTCGACCTTGCGCAGCTCGAGCACCTCCTGGTGCGTCAGCAGGCGAATACCCGGGTGCTGCAACTGCTGCTGGCACAGCGCCGGCGGGTGCACCCAGCCACCTTCGGGATAGAACAGCCCGCCAGCCGGCAAGGCCACACCTGCGATGGCTTCGGCTTCTGCACGTTCCAGCGAGTGCAGCAGGCCATGTTCGAAGGCCCCAGCCAGTTTGCCCTGGCGTTCGGCTTCCTTGCTGTCGAAGGCCAGTTGCAGCACGCCGCAGGCATCCCAGTCGTGGCCACGTTGCAGGCGCTGCAGCTGGCGCCGGGTGTAGCCGAAACCGGCGAGGATCATCTGCGACAACGCCGTGCCATGGGCGGACAGCTTGAGGTACAGCACCCCTTGCGGGTTACCCGAAGCTTCCCGAGCTGGCGTGTCGTGGCGTTCCAGCACGGTAACCTGCCAGCCACGGCGTGCCAGGCTGGCGGCGGTGGTGCTGCCGGCGAGCCCGGCGCCTATCACCAGCGCTTCACGCGGCCCCGCAACGGCAGCCGGGCGCGCATACCATGGCGCACCGGGGCTGGGCACAGGGCCGACATAGGCGCCGCTCATCACTTCCCATTTCTTGCCGATGCCCGGCACCTTCTTCATGGCGAAGCCGGCATCGACCAGGCTGCGGCGTACCCAGCCGGTGGTGGTGAAAGTGCCTAGCACCGTGCCCGGGTGTGACAGCCGTGCCAGTTGCGCGAACAGCTCCGGGGTCCACATGTCGGGGTTCTTGGCCGGCGCGAAGCCGTCGAGGAACCACACATCGATCTGCGCATCGAGTTGCGGCAGCTGCTCCAGTACGTCGCCTATCAGCAGGGTGAGGGTGACCCGGCCGTTGTCGAAGGTGAACTGCTGGAAGCCAGGGTGCACCGCCACGTACTGCTCCAGCAGGGGCTGGCTGTAGGCCGCCAGTTCCGGCCACAGGCGTATGGCACGGGCCAGGTCGTCGCGACCGAGGGGGTATTTTTCGACGCTGACGAAATGCAGGCGGGCCTCGGCATGGGCGTGCTGCTCGAACAGTTGCCAGGCGCAGTAGAAATTCATGCCGGTGCCGAACCCGGTTTCGCCGATCACCACGCAGGCGTGCGGGGCGAGGTTGGCAAAGCGCTCGGCCAGACGGGTTTGCCCGAGAAACACGTGCCTGGTTTCTTCGATGCCTTCGTTGACTGCGAAATAGACGTCGTCGTATTGCCGCGAATGGGGGCGGCCCTGGTCGTCCCAGTCGATCTGGGCGTGCTGGAGGAGGGTGGACATGGTTGGCTCGGTTGCAGCGGATGGGCGGATTTTATGCCATCCGGGAGGTTTGCGCAGGCTGTGCCGGCCTCTTCGCGGGCACGCCCGCTCCCACAGGTACTGCACAAGCCTTCAAATCCGCTAGTCTTGCTTATCCATTGAAGGAGCCAGTGCATGTTCGAATCCGCAGAAATCGGCCACAGCATCGACAATGAGGCTTACGACGCCGAGGTACCCGCTTTGCGCGAGGCCCTGCTCGAAGCCCAGTACGAACTCAAGCAGCAGGCGCGCTTCCCGGTGATCGTGCTGATCAACGGTATCGAAGGCGCCGGCAAGGGCGAGACGGTCAAACTGCTGAACGAGTGGATGGACCCGCGCATGATCGATGTGCTCACCTTCGATCAGCAGACCGACGAAGAGCTGGCCCGCCCGCCGGCCTGGCGCTACTGGCGGGCCCTGCCACCCAAGGGGCGGATGGGCGTGTTCTTCGGCAACTGGTACAGCCAGATGCTGCAGGGGCGGGTGCACGGGGTGTTCAAGGATGCCGTGCTCGACCAGGCCATCACCGGCGCCGAACGGCTGGAGGAGATGCTGTGCGACGAGGGGGCGCTGATCATCAAGTTCTGGTTCCACTTGTCCAAGAAGCAGATGAAGGCGCGGCTGAAATCGCTCAAGGACGACCCGCTGCACAGCTGGAAAATCAGCCCGCTGGACTGGCAGCAGTCGGAAACCTACGACCGTTTCGTGCGCTTTGGTGAGCGCGTTCTGCGCCGCACCAGCCGCGACTATGCACCGTGGCATATCATCGAAGGCGTCGACCCGAACTACCGCAGCCTGGCGGTAGGGCGCATCCTGCTGGAAAGCCTGCAGGCGGCACTGGCCAGCAACCCCAAGGACAAGCACCGGGGCAACGTTGCACCGCTGGGCCGCAGCATCGACCAGCTTAGCCTGCTCGGCGCGCTGGACATGACCCTGCGCCTGGACAAGGCCGACTACCAGGAGCAACTGGTCACCGAACAGGCCCGCCTGGCAGGCCTGCTGCGTCACAAGCACATGCGCCGGCATGCCTTGGTGGCGGTGTTCGAAGGCAACGACGCTGCCGGCAAAGGAGGGGCGATCCGCCGCGTGGCGGCAGCGCTGGATCCGCGCCAGTACCGCATCGTGCCAATTGCCGCACCCACTGAGGAAGAACGCGCGCAGCCATACCTTTGGCGGTTCTGGCGGCACATTCCGGCGCGAGGCAAGTTCACCATCTTCGACCGTTCCTGGTATGGCCGGGTGCTGGTGGAGCGTGTGGAAGGCTTCTGCAGCCCGGCGGACTGGATGCGTGCCTACAGCGAGATCAACGATTTCGAGGAACAGCTGGTGAATGCCGGCACGGTGGTGGTCAAGTTCTGGTTGGCGATCGACCAGCAGACCCAGCTGGAGCGTTTCGAAGAGCGCGAGCAGATCCCGTTCAAGCGTTACAAGATCACCGAGGATGACTGGCGCAACCGCGACAAGTGGGACGACTATGTCCAGGCGGTGGGCGACATGGTCGACCGCACCAGCACCGAAATTGCGCCGTGGACGCTGGTGGAGGCCAACGACAAGCGCTGGGCGCGGGTGAAGGTGTTGCGCACCATCAACCAGGCGCTTGAGGCGGCGTTTGCCAGGGACAAGAAATAGCCAGGCTTGTTGGTTGCCTGTTCTGGCCTCTTCGCGGGCACGCCCGCTCCCACAGGATTTGCACACACTCTGAATCTTGTGGGGTCCCAGTGGGAGCGGGCGTGCCCGCGAAAGGGCCAGAACAGGCAGCACACCTGCCAAGCCATGCCGCAGAAGAATGACCTGATGAATTCTTTTCCCGGCACCCACCACCGTCCCCGCCCTCCAAGCCCGTAGAATTCAGCCACCCCCACCACGGGCTCGATCGAGGATTTTATGCACACCATTACCGGCCGCTGGGGCTATGGCCTTTTCCTGGCACTTTTGACGGCGTTGCTCTGGGGCATCCTGCCGATCAAGCTCAAGCAGGTGCTGCAAGTGGTCGACCCGGTCACCGTCACCTGGTACCGCCTGCTGGTCTCCGGCGGCCTGCTGTTCGCCTGGCTGGCCGCCAAGCGCAGGCTGCCTTCCTTCAGCAAGCTGACGCCCAAGGGCAAAGGCCTGGTGGTAGTGGCCGTGCTTGGCCTGATGGGCAACTACGTGCTTTACCTGATCGGCCTGAGCCTGCTCAGCCCGGGCACTGCGCAACTGGTCGTGCAGATCGGCCCGGTGCTGTTGCTGGTGGCCAGCGTGTTCGTGTTCCGCGAGCGCTTCAGCCTGGGGCAGGGCGTGGGCCTGCTGATCCTGCTGGCGGGGTTCGGGCTGTTTTTCAACCAGCGCCTGGAAGAGCTGCTGACCTCGCTCGGCACCTATACCACCGGCGTGCTGACCATCCTGCTGGCCACCAGCGTCTGGGTGTTCTATGCGCTCAGCCAGAAGCAGTTGCTGACGGTGTGGCATTCGCAGCAGGTAATGATGGTGATCTACCTCAGTTGCGCCGCGCTGCTGACACCCTGGGCCCACCCGTTGGAGGCGTTGCAGCTGACCCCGGTGCAAGGCTGGCTGTTGCTGGCCTGTTGCCTGAACACCCTGGTGGCCTATGGCGCGTTCGCCGAGGCGCTGGCGCACTGGGAGGCGTCGCGGGTGAGTGCCACGCTGGCGCTGACCCCGCTGGTGACCTTTGTCGCGGTGGCACTGGCGGCGTTGGTGTGGCCTGAGTATGTGCACGCCGAGGACATCAATGCCCTGGGTTATGTGGGGGCAGTGACGGTGGTGCTGGGTTCGGCGCTGGTGGCGCTGGGGCCTTCGTTGGTGGCCGGGTGGCGCGCCCGCAGGGCGCGGTTGGCCCAGGCTCATTGATCGCCTGTACCGGCGCTTTCGCGGGCTTGCCCGCTCCCACAGGTACTGCACCAATCTGCAAGACTGTGGAGATCCTGTGGGAGCGGGCAAGCCCGCGAAGAGGCCGGTACAGGCGACAGGTGATCTAGCCTTTGCCCCCCGGAGCCAGCATGTTCTCCGGCCTCACCCACTGGTCGAACTGCTCATTGGTCAGGTACTTCAACTCCAGTGCCGCCTCGCGCAAGGTCTTGCCTTCGCCATAGGCCTTCTTGGCAATTTCCGCCGCCTTGTCATAGCCAATATGCGGGTTCAGCGCCGTCACCAGCATCAACCCCCGTTCCAGGTGCGCCGCCATCTGCTCGGCATCCGGCTCGATGCCCGCCACGCAGTGCTGCTGGAAGTTGCGGCAGCCGTCAGCCAGCAATTCGATCGACTGCAGCAGGTTGTGGATGATCACCGGCTTGAACACGTTCAGTTGCAAATGCCCCTGGCTGGCGGCAAAGCCGATCGCCGCGTCGTTGCCCAGCACCTGACAGGCCAGCATCGACAGCGCCTCGCACTGGGTAGGGTTGACCTTGCCTGGCATGATCGAGCTGCCCGGCTCGTTGGCCGGCAGGCGTACCTCGGCCAACCCGGCGCGCGGGCCGGAACCCAGCAGGCGCAGGTCATTGGCGATTTTCATCAGGGCCACGGCCAGGGTCTTCAGGGCGCCGGCCAGGCTGGTCAGCGGCTCGTGGCCGGCGAGGGCAGCGAACTTGTTCGGCGCAGTGACGAACGGCAAGCCGGACAGCGCCGCCAGCTCGGCGGCGATGGCTTCGGCAAAACCATGCGGGGCGTTGAGCCCGGTACCCACGGCGGTGCCGCCCTGGGCCAGCTCGCACACTGCCGGCAGGGTGGCGCGGATGGCGCGCTGGGCGTAGTCGAGCTGCGCGACGAAGGCCGAGACCTCCTGGCCGAAGGTGATCGGCGTGGCGTCCATCATGTGCGTGCGGCCGGTCTTTACCAGCTTGTGGTGGCGTGCCGACAGCTCGGCCAGCCCCGAGGACAGCTCTGCGATGGCCGGCAGCAGCTTGTCGTGCACCGCCTGCGCCGCAGCGATATGCATGGCGGTGGGGAAGCAGTCGTTGGAGCTCTGCGAGCGGTTGACGTGGTCGTTGGGGTGCACGGGCGCCTTGCCGCCACGGCCCTTGCCGGCCAGTTCATTGGCCCGACCGGCGATCACTTCGTTGACGTTCATGTTGCTCTGGGTGCCGCTGCCGGTCTGCCAGACCACCAGCGGGAACTGGTCGTCATGCTCGCCGCCCAGCACTTCGTCGGCGGCCTGTTCGATCAGCCGGGCGATGTCGGCTGGCAAGTCACCGTTACGGTCGTTGACGCGTGCCGCGGCCTTCTTGATCAGCGCCAGGGCATGCAGCACCGCGATGGGCATGCGTTCCTTGCCAATGGCGAAGTTGATCAGCGAACGCTGGGTCTGCGCACCCCAGTAGGCGTCCTCAGGAACTTCGACCGGGCCCAGGCTGTCTGTCTCGATACGGCTCATTCTGTACTCACTCCTGTGTAGTTCGAAATCGCAGTTTAGGCCCTGATTCGACCGAGCGGTTCCGTCGCTCGTCGTGCCACTTGAGCACATCGCCACCACGGCGCAGAATGCTCTACTCTGAGGTACCCGCCTCCCTTTCTTCTGAAGGAAATGCAATGACCCGTCTCCGTGTCCTTTGTGCCGCCGTTGCCCTGGCTTGCGCCAGCGGCCAGGTACTCGCTGCCACCGCCAGCCACAATGCTGCTGCCGAGAAATTCCTGACCCTGGCCAACGCCGACAAGCTGGGCACCCCGGTGTACATGCAGGTCCAGCAGATGTTCGCCCAGCGTTTCGCCCAGACCAAGGCCCCGGCCACCAAGCAGTCGGTGCTGGAAAGCTACCAGGCCAAGGCCAACGCCGCGCTGGACAACGCCATCGGCTGGAACAAGCTGAAGCCGAAGATGGTCGACCTGTACACCCAGACCTTCACCGAGCAGGAGCTCAAGGACCTGGTCAAGTTCTACGAATCGCCGCTGGGCAAGAAAGTGCTGCGCGAAATGCCCAAGGTCACCCAGCAGTCGGCCCAGCTGACCCAGCAGAGCCTGGAGCCAGCGGTACCGGTGGTGAACAAGCTGCTGGATGACATGACCAAGGAACTGGACCCGAACGCTGGCAAGGCCGCCGCCCCGGCGAAGAAGTGAGTACGCCGCGATGACCATGCAACAGCGTATCGAACAGCAGCTGGCCGCCCTGGTGCCGCAACACCTGCAAGTGCTCAATGAAAGCCACATGCACAGTCGTGGTCAGGAGACCCACTACAAGGCAGTGATTGTCAGTGAGCAGTTTGCCGGGTTGAACAGCGTCAAGCGCCACCAGAAGGTGTACGCCACCATGGGTGAGCTGATGGGCGAGATCCATGCCCTGGCCATCCACACCTACACCGCCGAAGAGTGGGCCAAGGTCGGCGTTGCACCGGCCTCGCCGGTGTGCGCGGGCGGCGGGCACTGAAACCTTGTTGTTGTTCTGGTAGAATCCGCAACATCCCAAAAGGGGGCTGCTGTGCAGCCCATCGCCGGCAAGCCGGCTCCCACAGGTAAAGTGCCCTTCTTGAGTGTGGCGCAATACCTGTGGGAGCTGGCTTGCCGGCGATGGGGCGCGCAGCGGCCCCCTGTTTCTTGTGTAACCCGGTCCGCCCCTTACGAGGGCAACCACTGGAGATCCTGCTTCATGTCCCAACCCATCGTCGTCGCGGCGCTGTACAAGTTCGTCACCCTGGAAGACTACGTCGAGCTGCGCGAGCCGCTGCTCAAGACCATGCTCGACAACAACGTCAAGGGCACCCTGCTGCTGGCCCACGAGGGCATCAACGGCACCGTGTCGGCCACCCGCGAAGGCATCGACGGCCTGCTGGCCTGGCTGCGCAACGACCCACGCCTGGCCGATGTCGACCACAAGGAATCGTACTGCGACGAACAGCCGTTCTACCGCACCAAGGTCAAGCTCAAGAAAGAGATCGTAACCCTCGGCGTATCGGGCGTGGACCCGAACCAGGCGGTCGGCACCTACGTCGAGCCCAAGGACTGGAACGCGCTGATCAGCGACCCGGAAGTGCTGCTGATCGACACCCGCAACGACTACGAAGTGGCCATCGGCACCTTCAAGGGCGCCATCGACCCGAAGACCGAAACCTTCCGCGAGTTCCCCGACTACATCAAGGCCAACTTCGACCCCAGCAAGCACAAGAAGGTTGCCATGTTCTGTACCGGCGGTATCCGTTGCGAAAAAGCCTCCAGCTACATGCTCGGTGAAGGCTTCGAGGAGGTCTATCATCTTAAGGGCGGCATCCTGAAATACTTCGAGGAAGTGCCTCAGGAAGAAAGCCTGTGGGACGGCGACTGCTTCGTCTTCGACAACCGCGTCACGGTGCGCCATGACCTGAGCGAAGGCGAGTACGACCAGTGCCACGCCTGCCGCCACCCGATCAACGCAGAGGAGCGCGCGTCCGAGCACTATTCGCCAGGGGTCAGCTGCCCGCACTGCTGGGACACCCTGAGCGAGAAGACCCGGCGTAGCGCCATCGACCGGCAGAAGCAGATCGAGCTGGCCAAGGCCCGCAACCTGCCGCACCCGATCGGTTACAACTACAAAGCCGAGGCTTGATGCATGTCTGCACGCCTGATCTATGTGATGGACCCGATGTGCTCCTGGTGCTGGGGTTTCGCACCCGTGGCAGCGGCCCTGATCGCCCAGGCGCGTGACGCAGGCGTGCCCACCCGCCTGGTGCCAGGCGGGCTGCGTACCGGCGGCAGTGCCCTGGACAGCTCTACCCGCAAGTACATCCTTGAACACTGGCAGGCGGTGGCCGACGCCACCGGCCAGCCGTTCCGCTTCGAGGGGGCCATGCCCGACGGCTTCGTCTACGACACCGAGCCGGCCTGCCGTGCCCTGGTCACCGCCCGCGAGCTGGACGCCGAACGCGTCTGGCCGCTGCTGGCGCTGATCCAGCGTTCGTTCTACGAGCAGGGCGTGGACGTCACCATTGCGCCGCATCTGGTCGACCTGGCCGAACAGGCAGGCTTCGACCGCACCGTGTTCGCCGAGGCCTTCGCCTGTGCCGACACCCGCGCCGCCACTGCAGCCGATTTCAGCTGGGCCCAGGACCTGGGCATCGCCGGTTTCCCGACCTTGCTGGCCGAACGCAATGGCCAACTGGCCCTGCTGACCAACGGCTATCAGCCGCTGGAGCGCCTGCAACCCTTGCTCGGCCGCTGGCTGCAGCAGGCCGCCTGTGCTTGATGTGCCTGGGTCACCCGACCCGGTGCCGGGCAAGCCCCACACTGCGGCCGATCGACTGAGCTGGGCGGAAATCCGCCGCCTGGCCCTGCATCACAAGAAAAACCTCTGGTCCGCCAACTTCATCGCCGTATTGGCGGCCTGCTGCAGCGTGCCCATCCCGCTGTTGCTGCCGCTGCTGGTGGACGAAGTGCTGCTGGGCCATGGCGATGCCGCGTTGAAGTGGATGAACCACCTGCTGCCATCCAGCTGGCAGGTGGCCGCGGGCTACATCGGCCTGATGTTGCTGCTGACCCTGTGCCTGCGCCTGGCCGCGCTGGCGTTCAACGTGATCCAGGCCAAGCTGTTCGCCGGCCTGGCCAAGGACATCGTCTATCGCCTGCGCATTCGCCTGATAGAGCGGCTCAAGCGCATCTCGCTGAAGGAATACGAAAGCCTGGGTAGCGGCACGGTAACCACCCACCTGGTCACCGACCTGGACACCCTCGACAAGTTCGTCGGCGAAACCCTGAGCCGCTTCCTGGTGGCCATGCTGACCCTTACCGGCACGGCGGCCATCCTGATCTGGATGCACTGGCAGCTGGCCATGCTGATATTGCTGTTCAACCCGCTGGTGATCTATTTCACCGTGCAGTTGGGCAAGCGCGTCAAGCACCTGAAAAAGCTCGAGAACGACAGCACCGCACGCTTTACCCAGGCGCTGGCGGAAACCCTCGACGCCATTCAGGAAATCCGCGCCGGTAACCGCCAGGGCTACTTCCTCGGTCGCCTTGGCCTGCGCGCCCGCGAAGTGCGGGACTACGCCGTGGACTCGCAGTGGAAGAGCGATGCCAGCGGCCGCGCCAGTGGCCTGCTGTTCCAGTTCGGCATCGATATCTTCCGCGCCGCGGCCATGCTCACCGTGCTGTTCTCCGACCTGTCGATCGGCCAGATGCTGGCGGTGTTCAGCTACCTGTGGTTCATGATCGGCCCGGTGGAGCAACTGCTCAACCTGCAATACGCCTACTACGCCGCCGGCGGCGCATTGAGCCGCCTCAACGAGCTGCTGGCACGTGCCGACGAGCCGCAGTACCCGGCGGCCAGCAACCCGTTCGCCGGCCGCGAGACGGTAGGTATCGAAGTACGCGACCTGCGCTTTGCCTATGCCGACGAGCCGGTGCTCGAGCACCTCGACCTGTCCATCGCCCCGGGCGAGAAGGTGGCGATAGTCGGCGCCAGCGGTGGTGGCAAGAGCACCCTGGTGCAGCTGTTGCTGGGGCTTTACAGCGCCCAGGCCGGCACCATCCGCTTTGGCGGTGCCAGCCTGCAGGAAATCGGCCTGGAAACCCTGCGTGAAAACGTCGCGGTGGTGTTGCAGCACCCTTCGCTGTTCAACGACACCGTGCGCGCCAACCTGACCATGGGCCGCGACTGCAGCGATGAGGCCTGCTGGCAGGCACTGCGCATCGCCCAGCTGGATGCCACCATCGCCGCCTTGCCGCAGGGACTGGACAGTGTGGTGGGGCGCTCCGGCGTGCGCTTGTCCGGTGGCCAGCGCCAGCGCCTGGCCATTGCCCGCATGGTGCTGGCCGAACCCAAGGTGGTGATCCTCGACGAAGCCACCTCGGCCCTGGATGCCGCCACCGAATACAATCTGCACCAGGCCCTGGCGCGCTTCCTCAGCGGCCGCACCACACTGATCATCGCCCACCGCTTGTCGGCGGTGAAACAGGCCGACCGGGTGCTGGTGTTCGACGGCGGGCATGTGGCCGAGGATGGCGACCACCAGCAGCTGATTGCCGAGGGTGGGTTGTACGCCAAGCTTTACGGGCACCTGCAGCAGAGCTGAATTTGTGGCTGCCTGTGCGGGCCCTATCGCCGGCAAGCCAGCTCCCACAGGATTACCACAGGCCTGAGCATTGTGGGGTACCTGTGGGACCTGGCTTGCCGGCGATAGGGCCGGGAAGGCCGTGCGAAAACCCCCGGGTTTCCTGTCATAAAAAACCCAACCGCGAGGATGGCAAATGGCCTACGCTGTGCTTTGTCTGGGTTGATTTGCGCCTTATCTGCTCTGTGACAGGGACTCCATGAAGGGACATCGCACTCTAGAAGCGCCAAAGTTGCTCGGCATCACCTGGCCCTTCATCGCCGTTGTGGTCTTCCAGGTAGCCTTGGGCAGCCTGAGCCTTTATACGCTCTCGGCCGTGCGTGCCTACGTCGCGGGCGAAAGCCTGTGGTCCAAGGCGCAGAAAGACGCCATCTACTACCTCAACCTGTACGCCGAAACCCGCGACGACAGCACCTATCAGCGCTATCGCCAGGCCATCACCGTGCCCCAGGGCGATCACCAACTGCGCGAAGTGATGGACCAGCCCAGCCCCGACCTGGATGCCGCGCGCCAGGCCGTGCTGCAAGGCGGTAACCACCCCGACGATGTCGAGCGGATCATCTGGTTCTACCGTAACTTTCGCAACGTAAGCTACATGCAGACGGCCATCGACTACTGGGACATCGGCGACGACTACCTGGGCAAGCTGGATATGCTGGCCGTGGAAATGCGCAGCAGCTTCGCCGCTGGCTCGGTCGACGCCCGCACGGTAAGCGACTGGAAGGCGCGCATCGTCACCA
This sequence comes from Pseudomonas sp. PVC-5-1, assembly GCF_057444345.1. NCBI lineage: Bacteria > Pseudomonadati > Pseudomonadota > Gammaproteobacteria > Pseudomonadales > Pseudomonadaceae > Pseudomonas > Pseudomonas sp. PVC-5-1. Next base: position 1,414,822 of record NZ_CM172024.1, read on the forward strand.
TCAACGAAGGGGTAACCCCGGCCGCCAAGGCGTTCAGCGATGCCTTGGGCGAAGGCTCGCGCATGCTGCTGCGGGTGCTGCTTATCACCAACCTGCTGACCGCGATGTTCCTGATTGCCATTGCCTGGCGCCGCTCCAGCAAGCTGCTGGCCCAGCGTCAGGCCTTTGCCAGCGCCCTGCAAGAAGAAAAGGAGCGGGCGCAGATTACCCTGCAGGCCATTGGTGATGCGGTGATTACCACCGATGTGGAGGGCAGTATCGGCTACATGAACCCGGCCGCCGAACAACTGACCCACTGGCAGGCCGGCCAAGCCCAGGGCCTGCCGTTGTCGGCGCTGTTCAGCCTGGTGGACGAGCAGGCCGAGGAAGACGGCCGCAGCCTGGTCGAGCAGGTGCTCAGTGGCAGCCTCAAGGGCGGCGCCGAGCATGCCCGGCTGATCCAGCGCCTGGACGGCAGCACTGTGTCGGTCAACCTGGTCGGCTCGCCGATCGTCAATGACGGCCAGGTCAGCGGTATCGTGCTGGTGCTGCACGACATGACCCAGGAGCGCCAGTACATCGCCAACCTGTCCTGGCAGGCGACCCATGACGCCCTGACCGGCCTGGCCAACCGCCGCGAGTTCGAATACCGCCTGGAGCAGGCGCTCAATGACCTGGCGCGCCAGGCCGGGCGGCATTCGCTGATGTTCCTGGACCTCGACCAGTTCAAGCTGGTCAACGATACCTGCGGGCATGCCGCCGGCGACGAGCTGCTGCGGCACATCTGCGCCGTGCTGCAGTCCGGCCTGCGCGAGGGCGATACCCTGGCCCGGCTGGGTGGTGACGAATTTGGCGTGCTGCTGGAAAACTGCCCGCCCGACCAGGCCGAGCGCATTGCCGAGCAGCTGCGCCAGCTGGTGCAGAGCCTGCATTTCGTGTGGAAAGGGCGGCCGTTCGTCACCACCGTCAGTGTCGGCCTTGTGCACATGGCCCAGTCCCCCGGCACCCTCGAAACCTCACTGCGCGCCGCCGACATGGCTTGCTACATGGCCAAGGAAAAGGGCCGCAACCGCGTGCAGGTGTACCATGCCGACGACAGCGAGCTGTCCATGCGCTTTGGTGAAATGGCCTGGATCCAGCGCTTGCACGTGGCCCTGGAAGAAAACCGCTTCTGCCTGTACGCCCAGGAAATCGCCCCGCTGAAAACCTTCGAAGGCCCCGGCCATATCGAGATCCTGCTGCGCCTGCACGACGAAAGCGGGCGTACCATCCTGCCCAGCAGTTTCATCCCGGCGGCCGAGCGCTACGGCCTGATGACCGCGCTGGACCGCTGGGTGGTGCGCAATGTGTTTCTGGTCATCCGCCAGTGCCTGGACGAAGGGCGCGAGGGGCCGCTGTCGATCTGCGCGATCAACCTGTCGGGGTCGAGCATTGGCGATGACAAGTTCCTCGAATACTTGCAACGCCTGTTCGTCGAATACGCCATTCCGCCACGGATGATCTGTTTCGAAATCACCGAAACCAGCGCCATAGCCAACCTTGGCAGCGCCATCCGTTTCATCAACGAGTTGAAGGGGCTGGGTTGTCGCTTCTCGCTCGACGATTTCTGCGCTGGCATGTCGTCGTTCGCCTATCTCAAGCATTTGCCCGTGGATTACCTGAAGATCGACGGAAGTTTCGTCAAGGACATGCTCGACGACCCGGTCAACCGGGCCATGGTCGAGGTCATCAACCACATCGGTCACGTAATGGGCAAGCGCACCATTGCCGAATTCGTCGAAACACCCTTGATCGAGCAGGCCTTGCAGGAAATTGGCGTGGATTATGCCCAGGGCTACCTCATCGAACGCCCTCAGGTGTTCACCTGTGACAGTCTGCAGCGCCAACGGATCGCCGCCCGGCCTCTGTTGCAGCGGGCACCTGGCACGTTTCGCTAGCTAGAAATCACAAGGATCAAGGAGCTGAAAGTGATTGACGCATTCGTTCGTATCGGGCCTTTGATGGATCCCGCCAGCTACCCCCAATGGGCCCAGCAACTGATTGAAGACTGCCGCGAGAGCAAGCGCCGGGTAGTCGAGCATGAGTTCTACGCGCGCCTGCGCGATGGCCAGTTGAAGCAATCGACCATTCGCCAGTACCTGATCGGTGGCTGGCCGGTGGTGGAGCAGTTCTCGCTGTACATGGCCCACAACCTGACCAAGACCCGCTATGGCCGGCACCAGGGCGAAGACATGGCGCGGCGCTGGCTGATGCGCAACATCCGTGTCGAGCTCAACCACGCCGACTATTGGGTGAACTGGTGCCAGGCGCATGGCGTGCACCTGCACGAGCTGCAGGCCCAGGAAGTGCCGCCTGAACTGAACGGCCTGAACGACTGGTGCTGGCGCGTGTGCGCCACCGAGAACCTGGCCATTTCCATGGCGGCGACCAACTACGCCATCGAAGGTGCGACCGGTGAATGGTCGGCGGTGGTGTGCTCCACCGACACCTATGCGCTGGGCTTCCCGGAGGACCAGCGCAAGCGGGCGATGAAGTGGCTGAAGATGCATGCCCAGTATGACGACGCGCACCCGTGGGAGGCGCTAGAGATCATCTGCACTCTGGCTGGCGAGAACCCGACACTGGGGCTGCGCAATGAACTGCGCAAGGCGATTTGCAAGAGCTACGACTGCATGTACCTGTTCCTGGAACGGTGCATGCAGCTGGAAGGGCGCCAGCAAGGGCGCATGCGCCCGGTGTTGGCAGCGGGCTGATCGCTCTCCTGTCCCGGCCTCTTCGCGGGCTCGCCCGCTCCCACAGGTATGGCGCAGTCCTCAAGGGCTGTGGTGATCCTGTGGGAGCGGGCGCGCCCGCGAAGAGGCCGGTGCAGGCTTACTGGGCGTTGAAGGCCTGCCCATTCACCCCTTTGCTGTCCGGCCCCATCAGGTACAGGTACACCGGCATGATCTCTTCCGGCAGCGGGTTGTTCTGCGGGTTTTCGCTAGGGTAGGCCTGTGCCCGCATCGCCGTGCGCGTGGCGCCCGGGTTGATGCTGTTGGAGCGCACCGGTGCCACGCCTTCCAGTTCATCGGCCAGGGTTTGCATCAGGCCCTCGGTGGCGAACTTGGACACGCCATAGGCGCCCCAGTAGGCCCGGCCCTTGCGCCCGACACTGCTGCTGGTGAACACCACCGAAGCGTCTTCCGACAGCTTCAGCAGCGGCAGCAGGGTGCTGGTGAGCATGAAGGTGGCATTGACGTTGATGTGCATCACGCGCATGAAGTTGTCACCCGACAGCTGCTCCAGCGGCGTACGCGGGCCGATGATCGAAGCGTTGTTCAGCAGGCCGTCGAGGCGGCCGAACTGGTCTTCGATCATCACCGCCAGTTCGTCGTACTGGTGGGGCAGGGCGGTTTCCAGGTTGAACGGGATCACCACGGGTTGCGGGTGCCCGGCGGCTTCGATCTGGTCGTAGACCTCGTTGAGATTGGCCTCGGTCTTCCCCAGCAGCAGCACAGTAGCGCCCAGCGCAGCGTAGGCCTTGGCGGCAGCGGCGCCGATGCCGCGGCCGGCACCGGTAACCAGGATGACCCGGCCTTGCAGCAGGTCGGGACGGGCGGTGTAGTCGAACATTGTGTATTCCCTATTTATGGCGCGACACATACCCTTGTGGGAGCGGGCGTGCCCGCGAACAGCGGCGAAGCCGGTGCCATCCACCTCAGAGCCTGCTTCGCGGCGGTTCGACGCATCGACGTGCCCGCTCCCACAGGGTCGGTTGTCAGCCGTTGCAACTCAGCAGCCGCACAGCGCGCTGTCGATCACCTTGCGCAGTTCCAGCGGGTGGTCCACCACCACATCGGCGCCCCAGTTGTTGGGGTTGTCCTCTGGATGAATATAGCCGTAGCGCACTGCCGCCGTGCGAGTACCGGCGTCGCGGCCAGACTCGATGTCGCGCAGGTCGTCGCCGACGAACAGTACGCTGGCCGGGTCCAGGCCGAGGGTCTTGCAGGCGAGGATCAGCGGCTCGGGGTCGGGCTTGCTGTTCTTGACGTGGTCCGGGCAGATCAGCAGCGCCGAACGCTCGGCCAGGCCCAGTTGCTGCATGATCGGCTCGGCAAAGCGCACCGGTTTGTTGGTGACCACGCCCCACAGCAGGTTGCCTTTCTCGATGTCGGCCAGCAGCTCGGCCATGCCGTCGAACAGCTTGCTGTGCACCGCGCAGTCGCGCTGGTAGCGCTCGAGGAACTCCAGGCGCAGGGCTTCGAAGCCCTCGGCCTCCGGGCTGATGGCGAAGGTCGCGGCGACCATCGCGCGGGCACCGCCGGAGATCACGTCGCGGATCACCTTGTCATCGACGGCCGGCAGGCCGCGCTCGGCGAGCATGGCCTGGCAGATGGCGATGAAGTCCGGCGCCGTGTCGAGCAAGGTGCCGTCCATGTCGAAGAGTACTGCTCGCAAACTCATGTTTATTCCTCGCGCAGGGTCTGGACCATGTAGTTGACGTCGACGTCGCTGCTGAGCTTGTAGTGCTTGGTCAGTGGGTTGTAGGTCAGGCCGATGATGTCTTTCACCTGAAGGCCGGCAACGCGGCTCCAGGCGCCCAGCTCGGACGGGCGGATGAACTTCTTGAAGTCGTGGGTGCCGCGCGGCAGCATCTTCAGGATGTACTCGGCGCCGACGATGGCCAGCAGGTAGGCCTTGGGGTTGCGGTTGATGGTGGAGAAGAACACCTGGCCGCCAGGCTTGACCATGCGGTAGCAGGCGCGGATGACCGAAGACGGGTCGGGCACGTGCTCGAGCATTTCCAGGCAGGTGACCACGTCGAACTGTTCGGGCATTTCCTCGGCCAGGGCTTCGGCGGTGATCTGCCGGTATTCCACCTGCACGCCCGACTCCAGCTGGTGCAGCTGGGCCACGGCCAGTGGCGCCTCGCCCATGTCGATGCCGGTGACCGTGGCGCCGCGCAGGGCCATCGCCTCGCTGAGGATGCCGCCGCCGCAACCCACGTCCAGCACCTTCTTGCCGGCGAGGCTGACGCGCTCGTCGATCCAGTTGACGCGCAGCGGGTTGATTTCGTGCAGCGGCTTGAACTCGCTTTCGCGGTCCCACCAGCGGTGGGCCAGCGCTTCGAACTTGGCGATTTCGGCGCGGTCGACGTTGCTCATTAGAACAGTCCTCTGAAACTTCGCAAAATTGCGCCGGAGTATACCCGAGCGCTCGGCCCCGAGGGTCGCTATAATCGCCGGCTTTTGATATCCGAACGACGGGGAGAGGCGATGCGCGAGCGACTTTTGGCGGCGGAGAAGGTGACCGGGATCCGCTGGCAGGGCGGCGTCCTGCACCTGCTCGACCAGCGCCTGCTGCCGTCGGAAGAGCGCTGGCTGGCCTGCGACAATGTCGCGCAGGTTGCAGCGGCGATCCGCGACATGGCCGTGCGCGGCGCCTCGGCCATCGGCATTGCCGCGGCCTATGGCCTGGTGCTGGCCCTGGAAGAGCGGCTGGCCGAGGGCGGCGACTGGGAAATGGACCTGGAGGAAGACTTCCTTGTCCTGGCTGAAGCGCGCCCTACCGCCGCCAACCTGTTCTGGGCGCTGAACCGCATGCGTGAGCGCCTGCAGCGCCTGCGTCCGGAGGAAGACGTGCTGGCGGCACTGGAGGCCGAGGCGGTGGCCATCCACGAGAGCGATCGCGAGGCCAACCTGACCATGGCCCAGCACGGTATCGAGCTGATCCGCCGCCACCAGGGCAACGCCCAGATCCTGCTCACCTATGGCAACGCCGGTGCTCTGGCCTGTGGTGGTTTCGGTACCGCGCTGGGGGTGATCCGCGCCGGTTACCTGGAGGGCATGGTCGAGCGGGTGTATGCCGGCGAGACCCGCCCCTGGCTGCATGGTTCGCGCCTGACCGCCTGGGAACTGGCCAACGAGGGCATCCCGGTGACCCTGTGCGCCGACTCGGCGCTGGCCCACCTGATGAAGAGCAAGGGCATCACCTGGGTGGTTGTGGGCGCGGACTGCATCGCCGCCAACGGCGATGTGGCCAGCAAGATCGGCACCTATCAGCTGGCGGTCAGCGCCATGCATCACGGCGTACGGTTCATGGTGGTGGCGCCGAGCACCAGCATCGACCTGAACCTGGCCACGGGCGAGGACATCCCGCTGGAAGAGCGCGCTGCCGACGAGTTGCTGGACATTGGCGGCACCCGCGTGGCGCCGGATGTCGAGGTGTTCAACCCGGTAGTCGACGTGACCCCTGCCGACCTGATCGACGTGATCGTGACCGAGCGCGGCATCGTCGAGCGGCCGGATGCCACCAAGCTGGCGCAATTGATCTGCCGCAAGCGCCTGCACTGAACCTCGCTGGCCTCTTCGCGGGCGCGCCCGCTCCTACAGGGGCACCACCACTCTCGAGTGTTGCGATATCCCTGTGGGAGCGGGCGTGCCCGCGAAGAAGCCAATGAAAATCCTAAGATTCAACCTCGTGTGAGGCCACCTGCCACATCTCCCCACCGCCCCCGCCTTTGTGATAACATCCGGCAGTTTCCAGGACCGCCCACCACGGCGGCCTTCATTGCGCAGATCCATGGCACAACTCATTGATTTGTCGTAAGTCGTCGCACCCTTATGCGCTGCGGCGGCGAGCTTCGTTCGGCCCTTGATGGAGCTGCGAAGTTTCACCAGAAAAAGGAATCAGGCTTCTCATGGGCGAACTGGCCAAAGAAATCCTCCCGGTCAATATCGAAGACGAACTGAGACAGTCTTACCTCGACTACGCGATGAGCGTGATTGTCGGGCGAGCGCTGCCCGATGCGCGTGACGGCTTGAAGCCCGTGCATCGTCGCGTTCTCTATGCGATGAGCGAACTGGGCAACGACTGGAACAAGCCGTACAAGAAATCCGCCCGTGTGGTCGGTGACGTGATCGGTAAGTACCACCCGCACGGCGACACCGCGGTCTACGACACCATCGTGCGTATGGCCCAGCCGTTCTCGCTGCGCTACCTGCTGGTCGACGGCCAGGGCAACTTCGGTTCGGTGGACGGCGACAACGCCGCAGCCATGCGATACACCGAAGTGCGCATGGCCAAGCTGGCCCACGAGCTGCTGGCCGACCTGCACAAGGAGACCGTCGACTGGGTGCCCAACTACGACGGCACCGAACAGATCCCGGCGGTCATGCCGACCCGTATTCCCAACCTGCTGGTCAACGGTTCCAGCGGTATCGCCGTGGGCATGGCGACCAACATCCCGCCGCACAACCTCGGCGAGGTCATCGATGGCTGCCTGGCACTCATCGACAACCCTGAAGTCACCATCGATGAGCTGATGCAGCACATCCCTGGCCCGGACTTCCCGACTGCCGGCCTGATCAACGGCCGCCAGGGCATCATCGAGGCCTATCGCACCGGCCGTGGCCGCATCTACATGCGCGCCCGCTCCGAGATCGAAGACATCGACAAGGTCGGTGGCCGCCAGCAGATCGTGGTTACCGAGCTGCCGTACCAGCTGAACAAGGCTCGCCTGATCGAGAAGATCGCCGAGCTGGTCAAAGAGAAGAAGATCGAAGGCATCACCGAGCTGCGCGACGAGTCCGACAAGGACGGTATGCGCATCGTCATCGAGCTGCGTCGCGGCGAGGTGCCGGAGGTGGTGCTCAACAACCTCTACCAGCAAACCCAGCTGCAGAGCGTATTCGGCATCAACGTGGTGGCCCTGGTCGACGGCCGTCCGCGCCTGCTCAACCTCAAGGACCTGCTCGAAGCGTTCGTGCGTCACCGCCGTGAAGTGGTAACCCGCCGTACCGTGTTCGAGCTGCGCAAGGCCCGCGAACGCGGCCATATCCTCGAAGGCCAGGCGGTCGCGCTGTCCAACATCGACCCGGTCATCGCCCTGATCAAGGCCTCGCCGACCCCGTCCGAGGCCAAGGAAGCCCTGATCTCCACTGCCTGGGAATCCAGTGCCGTGCAGGTCATGGTCGAGCGCGCCGGCGCCGATTCCTGCCGCCCCGAGGACCTGCCGGAGCAGTACGGCCTGCGTGAAGGCAAGTACTACCTGTCGCCGGAACAGGCCCAGGCCATTCTCGACCTGCGCCTGCACCGCCTGACCGGCCTGGAGCACGAGAAGCTGCTGGCCGAGTACCAGGAAATCCTCGAGCAGATCGGCGAACTGATCCGCATCCTCAGCAGCGCCGAGCGCCTGATGGAAGTGATCCGCGAAGAGCTGGAAGCCATCCGCGCCGAATATGGCGATGCCCGCCGTACCGAAATCCTCGATGCGCGCCACGACCTCAACTACGGCGACATGATCCCGGAAGAAGAGCGCGTGGTGACCATCTCCCACGGCGGCTACGCCAAGACCCAGCCGCTGTCCGCCTACCAGGCCCAGCGCCGTGGCGGCAAAGGCAAGTCGGCTACCGGGGTGAAGGACGAGGACTACGTCGAGCACCTGCTGGTTGCCAACAGCCATGCCACCCTGCTGCTGTTCTCCAGCAAGGGCAAGGTGTACTGGCTGAAGACCTACGACATCCCTGAAGCGTCCCGCGCCGCCCGCGGCCGCCCGCTGGTCAACCTGTTGCCGCTGGAGGAAGGTGAGCGCATCACCGCCATGCTGCAGATCGACCTCGAGGCCCTGCAGCAGAACGCTGACGCCGACGAAGAGCTGGAGGACGCGGAAGACACCGTGCTCGAAGGCGAAGTGGTCGAGGCCGAGGAAGTGGACGAGGAAGACGGCGACACCCCTGAATGGGTGGCCGAGCCGACCGGCGCCTACATCTTCATGGCCACCGCTTCGGGTACCGTGAAGAAGACCCCGCTGGTGCAGTTCGCCCGTCCGCGCTCCAACGGCCTGATCGCCCTGAAGCTGAAGGAAGGTGACACCCTGATCGCCGCGGCCATCACCGACGGCGCCAAGGAAGTCATGATGTTCTCCGACGCCGGCAAGGTGATCCGCTTCGCTGAAAGCGTGGTGCGCGAGATGGGCCGTAACGCCCGTGGCGTGCGCGGCATGAAGCTGGGCAAGGGCCAGCAGATCATCTCCATGCTGATCCCGGAATCTGGCGCGCAGATCCTCACCGCCTCCGAGCGTGGCTTCGGCAAGCGTACTCCGCTGTCCAAGTTCCCGCGTCGCGGCCGTGGTGGCCAGGGTGTGATCGCCATGGGCACCAAGGGGCGCAACGGTCTGCTGATCGGTGCCATCCAGGTTCAGGAAGGCGAGGAGATCATGCTGATCTCCGACCAGGGCACGCTGGTGCGTACCCGCGTTGGCGAGGTGTCCAGCCTGGGTCGTAACACTCAGGGTGTGACCTTGATCAAGCTGGCTACCGACGAGACGCTGGTGGGCCTGGAGCGTATCCAGGAGCCTTCCGAGGACGAACTCGATGATGTGATCGAGACGGACGAAGAGGGCGTCGAGGCTGAAGCGCCAGACAACGAAGAAGCTGCTGGTGCCGAAGAGGCCCCGCAGGAGTAAGCAAGCGTAAAACCCGAACGGGGCGACCAAGGTCGCCCCGTTTGACTGATCAGGCCAGGTCATTGGGGCCGCTGTGCGGCCCATCGCCGGCAAGCCGGGCTCCCACAGGTTCAGCGCGAGCTTCGGGGTTTGCGCAGTCCCTGTGGGAGCTGGCTTGCCGGCGATGGCCTGCAAGGCAGGCCCATGACAGGCGACACAGTTTTAGTTGGTCAGCACCGAATTACGATTTTGTACCATTTGGCAGAGCGAGAGTGGATGTGAGCAAACGAGCCTTTAACTTCTGCGCAGGCCCTGCCGCGCTTCCTGATGCTGTTCTGCAGCGCGCCCAGGCCGAGATGATGGATTGGCGTGGCAAGGGCTTGTCGGTGATGGAAATGAGCCATCGTAGCGACGATTACGTGGCCATCGCCGAAAAGGCCGAGCAGGACTTGCGTGACCTGCTGTCCGTCCCCTCCAACTACAAGGTGCTGTTCCTGCAGGGCGGCGCCAGCCAGCAGTTCGCCGAAATCCCGCTGAACCTGCTGCCGGAAAACGGCACCGCCGACTACATCGAGACCGGTATGTGGTCGAAAAAGGCCATCGAGGAAGGGCGCCGCTTCGGCAACGTCAACGTCGCCGCCAGCGCCAAGCCCTACGACTACCTGGCCATCCCGGGCCAGAACGAGTGGAAGCTGACCAAGAACGCTGCCTACGTGCACTATGCGTCCAACGAGACCATTGGTGGGCTGCAGTTCGACTGGGTGCCGGAAACCGGTGACGTGCCACTGGTGGTCGACATGTCGTCCGACATCCTCTCGCGCCCGATCGACGTGTCGCAGTACGGCCTGATCTACGCCGGCGCGCAGAAGAACATCGGCCCGAGCGGCCTGGTAGTGGTGATCGTGCGCGAAGACCTGCTGGGCCGCGCCCGCAGTAGCTGCCCGACCATGCTCGACTACAAGGTATCGGCCGACAACGGCTCGATGTACAACACCCCGGCCACCTACTCCTGGTACCTCTCGGGCCTGGTGTTCGAGTGGCTGAAAGAGCAGGGTGGCGTCGATGCCATGGAGCAGCGCAACCGCGCCAAGAAAGACCGCCTGTACGGCTTCATCGACAGCAGCGAGTTCTACACCAACCCGATCAGCCACAACGCCCGTTCGTGGATGAACGTGCCGTTCCGCCTGGCTGACGAGCGCCTGGACAAGGCCTTCCTCGCCGGCGCCGATGCCCGTGGCCTGCTCAACCTCAAGGGCCACCGTTCGGTAGGCGGCATGCGCGCCTCCATCTACAATGCCCTGGGCCTTGAAGCAGTCGAAGCCCTGGTGGCCTACATGGCCGAATTCGAGAAGGAGCACGGCTGATGTCCGAGCACGAACTGAAGGCGTTGCGCGTTCGCATCGACAGCCTCGACGAGAAGATCCTCGAGCTGATCAGCGAGCGCGCCCGGTGCGCCCAGGAAGTGGCCAAGGTCAAGACCGCCTCGCTGGCGGAAGGCGAAAAACCGGTGTTCTACCGCCCCGAGCGTGAAGCCGCCGTGCTCAAGCGCGTGATGGAGCGCAACAAGGGGCCGCTGGACAACGAAGAGATGGCACGGCTGTTCCGCGAAATCATGTCGTCGTGCCTGGCCTTGGAAGAGCCGCTGAAAATCGCCTACCTCGGCCCTGAAGGCACCTTCACCCAGGCTGCGGCCATGAAGCACTTCGGCCACGCGGTGATCAGCCGGCCGATGGCGGCCATCGACGAAGTGTTCCGCGAAGTGGCGGCCGGTGCCGTCAACTTCGGCGTGGTGCCGGTGGAAAACTCCACCGAAGGCGCGGTCAGCCACACCCTGGACAGCTTCCTCGAACACGACATGGTGATTTGCGGTGAGGTCGAGCTGCGCATCCACCACCACCTGCTGGTGGGCGAGAACACCAAAACCGATAGTATCACCCGCATCTACTCTCACGCCCAGTCGCTGGCCCAGTGCCGCAAGTGGCTGGACGCGCACTACCCGAACGTGGAGCGCGTGGCCGTGTCTAGCAATGCCGAGGCCGCCAAGCGGGTCAAGGGCGAGTGGAATTCGGCGGCGATCGCCGGCGACATGGCGGCCAACCTGTACGGGTTGACTCGCCTGGCCGAGAAGATCGAAGACCGCCCGGACAACTCCACGCGCTTCCTGATGATCGGTAACCAGGAAGTGCCGCCGACCGGCGACGACAAGACCTCGATCATCGTTTCGATGAGCAACAAGCCGGGTGCCTTGCACGAGCTGTTGGTACCGTTCCACCAGAACGGCATCGACCTGACTCGCATCGAGACTCGCCCGTCGCGTAGCGGCAAGTGGACCTACGTGTTCTTCATCGACTTCGTCGGCCACCACCGCGACCCGCTGATCAAGGCGGTGCTCGAGCAGATCAGCCAGGAGGCTGTGGCGCTGAAGGTGCTGGGGTCGTATCCGAAGGCGGTGCTTTGATCGAAGATTGCCGGGGCCGCTGTGCGGCCCATCGCCGGCAAGCCGGCTCCCACAGGGACCGCACAAATCTCATGGCATGCGCCGTACCTGTGGGAGCTGGCTTGCCGGCGATGGGCTGCAAAGCAGCCCCCTGCGGTCTCAAAGACTGTCCTGACTTCTGAACAGGGTTCGCACCAGTGGTAAAAGCAGTAACAACCAAACCCGCGCCAATCATCAACCGCCTGGTCGTGGTCGGCCTCGGCCTGATCGGTGGCTCGTTCGCCAAGGGCCTGCGTGAAAGCGGCCTATGCCGCGAAGTGGTCGGTGTCGACCTGGACGCCCCCTCGCGCAAGCAGGCCGTGGCCCTGGGCGTGGTCGATCGCTGCGAAGAAGACCTTGCCGCCGCCTGTGTCGGTGCCGATGTCATCCAGTTGGCCGTGCCGATCCTGGCCATGGAAAAAGTCCTGGCCCGCCTGGCCACGCTCGACCTTGGCGATGCCGTCATCACCGACGTCGGCAGCGCCAAGGGCAACGTCGTGCGTGAGGCGCGGGTGGTCTTTGGGGAGCGCTTGCCGCGCTTCGTCCCCGGCCACCCCATCGCCGGCTCCGAGCAGAGCGGGGTAGAGGCCTCCAATGCTGCCCTGTTCCGCCGACACAAGGTCATCCTCACGCCGCTGGCCGAAACCGACCCGGCCGCCCTGGCCCTGGTCGACCGCCTGTGGCGCGCGCTGGACGCCGATGTGGAGCACATGTCGGTCGAACGCCACGACGAAGTGCTTGCCGCCACCAGTCATCTGCCGCATCTGCTGGCCTTCGGCCTTGTCGATTCACTGGCCAAGCGCAATGAAAACCTCGAGATCTTCCGGTACGCTGCGGGAGGCTTCCGCGATTTCACGAGAATCGCCGGCAGCGACCCGACCATGTGGCACGACATCTTTCTCGCCAACCGCGACGCTGTCCTGCGCACGCTTGATACATATCGCAGCGATCTCGACGCCTTGCGCGACGCGATCGCTGAAGGGGACGGGCACCAGCTGCTGGGTGTATTCACCCGCGCACGCGTTGCCCGCGAGCATTTCAGTAAAATCCTGGCCCGCCGGGCCTATGTGGACGCTATGAACGCCAACGATCTGATTTTCCTGGCCCAACCGGGTGGCCGCCTGTCCGGGCGAATCCGCGTACCGGGCGACAAGTCGATTTCCCACCGCTCGATCATGCTCGGCTCGCTGGCCGAAGGCACCACCGAGGTCGAAGGCTTCCTCGAAGGTGAGGACGCGCTGGCGACCCTGCAGGCATTCCGTGACATGGGTGTGGTCATTGAAGGCCCGAACCACGGTCGCGTGACCATTCACGGTGTCGGCCTGCACGGCCTCAAGCCACCACCCGGGCCGCTATATGTGGGCAACTCGGGTACCTCGATGCGCCTGCTGTCGGGCCTGCTGGCCGGCCAGCCGTTCGACGTGACCATGACCGGCGACGCTTCGCTGTCCAAGCGCCCGATGAACCGCGTGGCCAACCCGCTGCGCGAAATGGGTGCCGTGGTCGAGACTGGCCCTGAAGGCCGCCCGCCGCTGACCATCCGTGGTGGCCACAAGCTCAAGGCGCTGACCTACACGCTGCCGATGGCCAGTGCCCAGGTCAAATCCTGCCTGCTGCTGGCCGGCCTGTACGCCGAAGGCAAGACCACCGTCACCGAGCCTGCACCAACCCGTGACCACACTGAGCGCATGCTGCGCGGCTTTGGCTACAGCGTCGAAAGCAACGGCCCGGTGGCCTCACTGCAGTCCGGCGGCAAGCTCACTGCTACCCGTATCGAAGTGCCGGCCGACATCTCCTCGGCGGCGTTCTTCCTGGTGGCAGCGTCCATCGCCGAAGGTTCCGAGCTGGTGCTGGAGCACGTTGGCATCAATCCGACCCGTACCGGCGTGATCGACATCCTGCGCCTGATGGGTGGCGACATCACTCTGGAAAACCAGCGTGAAGTCGGCGGCGAACCGGTGGCCGACCTGCGTGTGCGCGGCGCCAAGCTGAAGGGTATCGACATTCCTGAAGAGCTGGTGCCACTGGCCATCGACGAGTTCCCGGTGCTGTTCGTCGCCGCTGCCTGCGCCGAAGGGCGTACCGTGCTGCGTGGAGCCGAAGAGCTGCGGGTGAAGGAATCCGACCGTATCCAGGTCATGGCCGACGGCCTGATCACCCTTGGCATCAAGTGCGAGCCGACCCCGGACGGCATCATCATTGATGGCGGCCAGTTGGGCGGCGGCGAAGTGCATGGCCACGGTGACCACCGTATCGCCATGGCCTTCAGTGTTGCCTCGCTGCGCGCCAGCGCGCCGATCCGCATCCACGATTGCGCCAACGTCGCAACCTCGTTCCCCAACTTCCTGGCGCTGTGCGCCGAAGTGGGCATCCGCGTGGCGGAAGAGGGCAAGTCGTGAGTGCCCTGACGCCGGTTATCACCATCGATGGGCCAAGCGGTTCGGGCAAGGGTACGGTCGCCGGGCTGCTGGCCCGCGAGCTGGGCTGGAAGTTGCTGGACTCTGGCGCGCTGTACCGTCTGCTGGCGTTCAACGCCAGCAACCATGGCGTCGATTTGACCAACGAAGAGCTGCTGACCAAGCTTGCCGCCCATCTGGATGTGCAGTTCATCGCCGCCGAGCCCGGTAAGCTGCAACAGATCATCCTCGAGGGCGAGGACGTCAGCAACGTCATCCGCACCGAGACCGTCGGTGCCGGTGCCTCGATGGTTGCTTCGCTGCCGGCCGTGCGTGATGCACTGCTGGTGCGCCAGCGCGAATTCCGCGAGGCGCCGGGCCTGATCGCCGACGGCCGCGACATGGGCACCGTGGTGTTCCCGGACGCGCCGTTGAAAGTCTTCCTCACCGCCAGCGCGGAGGAGCGGGCGCGTCGCCGCTACCTGCAGTTGAAGGGCAAGGGTGAAGATGTTAGTCTGTCGAGTCTGCTGGATGAGATTCGTGCGCGTGATGAGCGCGACACCCAACGTGCAGTGGCCCCGCTGAAGCCAGCGGCCGATGCCATTCAGTTGGACTCTACCGAGTTGTCCATCGAGCAGGTGTTGCAACGTATCAGGAGCGAGATCGCACTGCGCGACCTTCTCTGATAGCCAGGAAAGCAGGCAGGGGCACCAGTCAACGTCCTGCCGGCTTTCCTTTACTTAAAACAAACCCACATTGTCTGGAATGTGGCTATGGGCGTCTGTTTCGCCCGAATCTACAGGAATTAAAATGAGCGAAAGCTTTGCAGAACTCTTTGAAGAAAGCCTGAAAACCCTCAATCTTCAGCCGGGTGCCATCATCACCGGTATCGTTGTCGACATCGACGGCGACTGGGTTACCGTACACGCTGGCCTGAAGTCCGAGGGCGTCATCCCGCTCGAGCAGTTCTACAACGAAGCTGGCGAGCTGACCATCAAGGTCGGTGACGAAGTTCACGTTGCGCTGGACGCGGTCGAAGACGGCTTTGGCGAAACCAAGCTGTCCCGTGAAAAAGCCAAGCGCGCCGAGTGCTGGATTGTTCTGGAAGCAGCTTTCGCCGCCGAAGAAGTGGTCAAGGGCGTTATCAACGGTAAGGTTAAGGGCGGCTTCACTGTCGACGTTAACGGCATCCGTGCGTTCCTGCCGGGCTCCCTGGTTGATGTCCGCCCTGTGCGCGACACCACCCACCTGGAAGGCAAAGAGCTGGAATTCAAGGTCATCAAGCTGGACCAGAAGCGCAACAACGTTGTCGTTTCCCGTCGCAGCGTGCTGGAAGCCGAGAACAGCGCCGAGCGCGAAGCCCTGCTGGAAACCCTGCAGGAAGGCCAACAAGTCAAAGGTATCGTCAAGAACCTCACCGACTACGGCGCCTTCGTGGACCTGGGCGGTATCGACGGCCTGCTGCACATCACCGACATGGCTTGGAAGCGCATCAAGCACCCATCGGAAATCGTTAACGTTGGCGACGAAGTCGACGTACGCGTTCTGAAGTTCGACCGCGAGCGCAACCGCGTTTCGCTGGGTCTGAAGCAGATGGGCGAAGATCCGTGGGTAGCTATCACTGCCCGTTACCCAGAAGGTACTCGCGTACAGGCTCGCGTTACCAACCTGACCGACTACGGCTGCTTCGCTGAGCTGGAAGAAGGCGTTGAAGGTCTGGTACACGTTTCCGAAATGGACTGGACCAACAAGAACATCCACCCGTCGAAAGTCGTTCAGGTTGGCGACGAAGTGGAAGTCATGGTTCTGGACATCGACGAAGAGCGTCGTCGTATCTCCCTGGGCATCAAGCAGTGCAAGTCCAACCCATGGGAAGACTTCTCCGGCCAGTTCAACAAGGGTGACAAGATCACCGGTACCATCAAGTCGATCACCGACTTCGGTATCTTCATTGGTCTGGACGGCGGCATCGACGGCCTGGTTCACCTGTCCGACATCTCCTGGAACGAAACCGGCGAAGAAGCCGTACGTCGTTTCAAGAAGGGCGACGAGCTGGAAACCGTCATCCTGTCGGTTGACCCAGAGCGCGAGCGCATCTCCCTGGGCATCAAGCAGCTGGAAGACGATCCGTTCTCCAACTTCGTTGCTGTCAATGACAAGGGCGCTATCGTCAAGGGCATCGTGAAAGAAGTTGACGCCAAAGGCGCCATCGTCACTCTGGCCGACGACATCGAAGCTACTCTGAAAGCTTCCGAAATCAGCCGTGACCGCGTTGAAGACGCGCGTAACGTCCTGAAGGAAGGCGAAGAGATCGAAGCCAAGATCATCAGCGTTGACCGCAAGTCCCGCGTTATCAGCCTGTCGATCAAATCGAAAGACGACGCTGAAGAGCGCGAAGCCATCCAGAGCCTGAAAAACGCTCCGGAAGCGGCTGCCGACACCACCATGGCTGCGCTGCTGCGCGAAGCGATGGCCAAGCAGAACTGAGTTCTGTTTGATCGGTAAAAAGGGCGACCCTCGGGTCGCCCTTTTTTTTGGCGTGGATTCAGGTTTGGGTTTGCGTTGTTCGTCGTGGGTTTTGTGGCGTCTGGCAGATCAAGCGGCGGGCGCGGCGCTGGATTTACCAGGCGATGCACCCCTACCGCCATACCCGCAGGCCCCCGGTGGCTGCCGGCCTGCCACCAATCATTCCAACCCTGCCAGCCCCCAAGAGATAGACCATTCCTGTAAAACTTCAATCTTGAATTTTTTTATTAAGTCAAGAACCACCCTGTTCAAATCCTTCCCAGCGTGCTACAAACTGGTTAAGCAATGATCTAGCTGCTTGATAACGAAGGGAAAAATATGACGAAGTCGGAGCTGATCGAACGTATTGTCACCCATCAGGGGCTGCTCTCGTCCAAGGACGTGGAGCTGGCCATCAAGACCATGCTTGAGCAGATGTCACAATGCCTTGCCACCGGCGATCGCATCGAGATCCGCGGTTTTGGTAGCTTCTCGCTGCACTATCGCGCACCTCGTGTAGGCCGCAACCCTAAGACCGGCCAGTCGGTCAGCCTCGAAGGCAAGTTCGTGCCGCACTTCAAGCCCGGTAAAGAGTTGCGCGATCGGGTCAATGAAGAAGAGCATGAGGCCCACACCTGATTCCACAAGGAGCAATCTGATGCGTAACCTCAAGCGCGCCCTGGCGGCGGTATTCGTGCTGCTGTTGGCGGCTGTGGTGTTGTTCTTCGTGCTGGAGAACCAGCAAGCTGTCTCGTTGGTACTGTTCGGTTGGGCCGCCCCGGCCATGCCGGTTGCCGTGCTGGTGTTGGCCGCCCTGGTCATTGGCCTGGCAGTCGGGCCGTTGCTGGGTGCCTACGGCGTGCAGCGAAGCAAACGCAAGATCAGGGCGTCTGCCCGTCAGGCAGCACTGAGCGGCAACTAAAGAAATATCCTACGCACTTTTAGGAAAGGCTCACCTATGCGTCAGTCGGCTGTCGTGGAGTAATAGCCCACTTCATTTTCGGCCCAGGCGAGTGTGCGTAGCATGGAGTACCCCTGTCTTTCCCATCACGGTGGTACCCGGGGTGTCACCGGGTCCTGTCACCAACTGCACCTGGACTCGTCCACCAGCTTGCTGGTCGACTGCGGCCTGGAACAGGGTGCCGATGCGCCGCCCGGTTCAGAAACCGCCCCGCTCGGTTTTGATATCCAGGGCATTCGGGCGCTGGTCATTACCCATGTGCACCTCGACCATGTCGGCCGCATACCCGCTTTGCTGGCGGCGGGCTACCGAGGCCCGATATTCTGCAGCGAGCCGTCCGCCCGGTTGCTGCCACTGGTGCTTGAAGATTCCTACAAGCTCAGCATCAGCAGCGAGCCCGCCCATGTGGCGAGGTACCTCGATTTCATTCGTGACCTGATCGTGCCCCTGCCTTTCGAACAATGGCACACCCTGGTCAACCAACCCGGCCTCACGTGCCGCGTTCGCCTGCAGCGTGCCGGCCATCTGCTAGGTTCGGCATATGTTGAATGCGACATGCAGCATGCGCAGGCTAATACACGCTATGTGTTCTCTGGCGACCTTGGCGCCTGTGGCAATCCCTTGCTGCGCCCCGTGCAGCCCCCGGAGAGGGCTGATGTGCTGGTACTCGAAAGCACCTATGGCGACCGCGTGCACCCGCCTGCAGGCGACCGTCAGCAGCGGCTCGAGGCGGCCATCGACCGTGCTCTGGCCGACCAGGGCACGCTGCTCATTCCTGCCTTCAGCCTTGGCCGCACCCAGGAGTTGCTGTACGAACTCGAAGGTATTCTTCATCGCAAGGCCCTGAACAAAGCCGGCCCGGCTCCTGATGACGAACCGCTGGACTGGTCGCAATTGCCCATCATCCTTGACTCACCTTTGGCCCAACGCATCACCGGTGTGTACCGCCAGCTGCACGACTTCTGGAATGCCGAAGCCAGGGCGCGCCTTGCCGAAGGGCGCGACCCGCTGGGGTTCAGCCAGCTGATCAGCGTGGACACTCATACCCGCCACCAGCAGGTGGTCAATTACCTGAAGAGCACCGGTCGGCCGGCGATCGTGATTGCTGGCAACGGCATGTGTTCGGGTGGGCGCATCGTCAATTACCTCAAGGCCATGCTGGGGGACTCGCGGCACGAGGTAATGTTCGTCGGTTACCAGGCCAAGGGCACGCCGGGTGCGGTGATACAGGCGAGTGAAGGGGCGGAGGGGTTCGTGCAGATTGATCTGGATGGGCAGATGCATGAGGTGCGAGCCAAGGTCATGACACTGCCAGGATATTCCGGGCATGCAGATCAGCAAGGGCTCTTGCGGTTTGCCTTGCATGGGCAGCAGCCTGCGCGTCGGGTAGTGCTTGTGCATGGCGAAGCGAAGGCGAAGCGAGCGTTGGCGGTGGCTCTTCGCCGCGGTGCGCACGACATACTGGAGGTTGGTATACCAGATTAATGGCAGACCAATGGTAATCCTGATCAGGAACTTTTAGAACTTTATGGTCTCTACCTAGGTCTTGGGGCGGATACACTGAGCAGTGACGTTCTAGGTCTAGCTTGGAGTATTCAAAAAGCCATTTGATGAGATAGGTTCTCATTGCGAGGTGGTAAATTGCCATCACCCTTGCTATTACTTTCGTATGGGATATCCTAGCGATGCGAAGCCTGCGGGTAAGAGTGACGCCTTGCCCCTTACTTCTTGGATAGTAACATTTCCCTCCCTTGCGGATGTTTTGTGTCCGCGGTTTTTATATTTCTCTCGTATTTTGGCTGTTGGCTGGCGGCTGGGGAGGGGGCGAAAGTAGCAGTGCTGGTGAAAAAGGATAAAAAACGAATGGCTACCGCGCAGTATGGCAGTGGTGAGGAAGTAGATCTTGGCGAGCTCTTTAAGAGCTTGTGGAAACAAAAATTTTTGATAGCTGCATTGGCAACAGCGGCCTTGCTACTTGCAACTCTTTACGCTTATACACGCCAGCCTGTTTATCAGGCAGATCTGGCTATCGTCGCGCCATCTCATAATGATATTTCCGCGCTTAATTTTGGTCGTGGTGATGCTACCGGTCTGCCGTTAATTTCTGTTCGTGAAGTATATGATTTATATGTTCGCCAACTTTATTCTGAGAATGTGCAGCGGAAAGTGTTCGAAAGTGCCTATCTTCCTTCCCTGCATGAAAGTCAGAGAGCATTGCCCCAAAATGTACTGTTTAAACAATTTTCTCGCTCGATTTTGATCAGCAAGGCGGGTGATGGAGACGCAGCACGTTATGTGGTTAGTGTGAATGACTCTGAACCGGCCGCGGCGGCGAAGTGGGCGGATATGCTTGTTGATACAGCTGCCGAGATGACCAGAAATGAGCTGCTGAAGAACATGTTGTCAGATGCTTCCATGCGCGCGGCCATGTTGGATAAAGAAATATCGGGTAAGCGTGAGGTAGCACGGAAGAAGCGGGAAGATCGACTGAGCAAATTGAAAGAAGCATTGTCGATTGCATTGGCGGTTGGCTTGAGGAAGCCGCCTATTATTACAGGAAGTGCTTCGGGGCTCGCGGTTCAGATGGATGGAGACCTCGCGTATATGCGTGGTAGCGATGCAATTCAGGCTGAAATTGACAATATTATCAAACGTCAGTCGGAAGACCCATATATCGTTAATTTGCGTCAACTTGAAGAGCGCATGGCGTTTTATCGCGATTTGAAGATAGATGAGAGCGCGCTTCGCGTTTATCAGCGGGACGGAGTGCTGGCAATTCCGGACCAACCCGTCAAGCCCAGGAAGGCCTTGATTATCGGGGGTGGCTTTGTGGTCGGTACCGGGCTGGGTATCTTTTTCGCGCTCATTCGTTTCTTTGTGCGTGGGAAAAAAGAGCGGTTTGGTTAAAGGATGACTTGTATCGATTAGCTGTCGATACTGTGAAAGGGGCGTAAATTGAATTTTGTTCAGGTTAGAGCGCTGTACAAGAACAACCTGAAGGTAATTAGTAATTACCTGCATATGACGATGTTGCAGGTCTTGAATTCGTTCTTTTACTTGCTGATCTATCCTTATGTTATTCATTGCTTGGGGGTAGAAGGTTTTGGTTTGTATGTGTTTGCCTCCGGTATTGCCATGTACTTCATGGTCTTCGTGAATTTCGGGTTCGATATTCATGCGGCCAAGCTGGTTTCGCTAGAGCAGGATAATCAGGCTGCACATGCCGGTCTCATGGCTCGTGTGCTCATCGCAAAGTGCTGGCTTGCCTGTGCTGGTACAATTGTTTTTCTTGTGCTGATGAGTTTTTTTGAGTTCATGCAGACCCATTGGCTGGTTTTTTCCTTGGCATACGCCAATGTATTGTCCAGCGTGTTTTTGCCGCTTTGGTATTTCCATGGCATGCAGAGGATGAAAGTATTAACGATCATTCAATTGGCGTTGAAGGTTTTGTCACTGCCGTTGATTTTTCTGCTGGTTACCCAGGCGGCTGATTTGGTTGTTTACACTGCCATTGTTGTCGGTGTCAATGTGCTTGCCAGCTTGGTGGCCTTTGCCTTTGCAGTCCGAGCTTGTGGAAGCCTGGCGTTACCGGTTTATCAGGACGTGAAGGCGTTGCTGTTGGACGTGCAGCCATTCTTCTGGTCCACGGCCGCCAATACCTTCAAGCAAAAAAGTATTGAGGTCATCATCGGTAGCCTTTTCGGAATGAAAGAGGTTGCGATTTATGATTTGGCGAACAAGATTTTCTCGGTACCGAGCCTTCTGGCGTCAAATATTAACGCTGCGTTGTTTCCCGCGCTTATCCGCAATGCTCAACGAGAGTTGATCAGTAAAATCATAAAAATCGAACTCGGTGTTGGCCTGCTTTGTATTTTGTCGGTTGTACTTGCCGGGTACTGGGTTGTAGAGTTGATTGCGCCGCCAGGTATGGAGCAGGCCTATTATCTCTCAGTCTTGCTTAGCTTTAGTATTTTGACTTACCTCATTGTGGGTAGTCATATTTATTTTATTTATGTTCCCAATCAATGCTATGGTCTAGTGCTCAAAAATCAGATCGTTTCGATTATCTCGTTCTATGTTTTTTGTGCGCTTTATCTGAGTGTGAATTGGGATATCAGTTCTGTGGTCCTCGGCTTGGTGAGTTCAGCCATGCTGGAGATAGTCTATAGTTATAGGCTTGTAAAAAAAGTTCCTGAATATCAATAGGTTGTCTGGGCTTGACGCCATGTCATGAAGTGGAAGGTAGGCGATTTATGGAGAGATTCGACGTTCCAGTAGCTTTGTTCTTGTTCAAGCGCATCGACAAACCTCTGGAAATCATCAAGCAGCTGGCCAACATTGCGCCGGCGCGTCTTTACCTGCTTTCTGACGGTGGGCGGAATGACGATGAGCGACGTCTGGTCGCTGAGTGCCGCGAGGCGATAGAGCAGGCTGTAACCTGGGATTGTGAAATAGTCAGGAAGTACGAAGCCAATAACGTAGGCGTTTATGAAAATATTGCAGGTGGCGCGAAATGGGTGCTGCAGCGAGAGCCATTTGCCATATTTCTGGAAGACGACAACTTTCCAGAGATTACCTTCTTTCGGTTTTGCAAAGAGCTGTTGGAAAAGTATGAGCACGATACGCGTATCTTGTGGATTTGTGGAACGAACTATCTGAAAACCTATGCGCCACAGGATGGCTCCAGTTACCTGTTCACCAAGAACATGATGCCGTGCGGCTGGGCATCCTGGGCAAGTAAGTTCATACCTTTCTATGATGGTGAGCTTGCTCTCTGGCAGGATCCATATGTGCGTGAGCGTATCCGTCGGGAATATGCATATGAGAAGCTCTACTACCAGGATCGTTACAATATAGAGTATGAGCTGGATGCCATGGCCACATCTGGGCGTTTCTACTCGTGGGATTACCAGATGAGCTTTTCTATTCGGGCCCATAATTTATATGGTATTGTCCCGGCATATAATCAGATCACTAACATCGGTGTGGACAGTGATTCGACGCACGGCGGTACGTCGATGGAGGATGTCATGACGAAGCGATTCTGCGGTCTTCCAGTACGACCCATGGAGTTTCCATTGAAGCACCCCAAGACACTTTTGGTTGATGAGGCTTTTGAAGTTGCCGTTGCCAAGATTATCCTTCATCCTGATTTTTTCTCTTTAAAATCAAGGCTTTCTCGTGGTGTGCGCAAACTGCTCGGTATCCGCAAGACTGAAAGTATTCTCGGTTACTTCAAGAACAAGATAGCCTGAATCATGTCGCTGATGCAGAGCCGGTACCTTTCGATAGTCTTATCCTTTCCAGTATTTTTGCTGATGTGGGGACTATATGGGTGGAATACCTGGAACGGCGATCGTGAAGGATATGAGCTGTACTACAATACGCGTGTTACGTTGGCCAGTTGGGGTAAAGAGATTGGTTATGGGTATCTTAATATCCTGGCGAATCGTTCGGGTGTATCCTTTGGCCTTTTTCAGATTGTTTTATCGCTGGTGACATTGCTTTGCCTCTATCGCTATGTGCTTAAGAAGTCAGTCGCTCCTGTGGCATCATTGCTGGCATATTTTGTATGTTTTTTCGCATTGGACTTTGTTTTGATGCGTAACTTTTTGGCATTTGCCATATGCCTGCAGGCGATCTTGTGTTTGTGCGAAGGAGGGTGGAGAGGCCGGCTTGCCTACGCGATGCTGATCCTGTTGGCAACCAGCGTACATCAGTCTTCGTTGATCTACATGGTGTTTGTAGTAATGCCTTTGGGTCGGGCGCTGCCGCTGACTCGTTTTTTGCTGTTCTACTGCACCTGCATCGGTTTCTACCTGTTGATTCGTTATTTTGTACCGCTTCCGGACGCAGTTGCTGCGCATTTCAGTTACTACACTACTTCGTTAAAGAGCTCGATCTTCAATTCGGTGGTTCATCTCTTTTCCGTTTTGTTTCTGGCATTGGTTGTAGTTGGGGAGCGAAGAAGTATTTTGCGGTGTAGCGGCGCAGATGAACGGGGCAAAGAATTGATTTTTGTTTACAACATGAATCTCCTTTCATTGTTGTTCATTCCGCTCTATTTTGAGTCGGAAATTTTCATCAGATTGTTTCGCTTTGTTCTGTTTTTCAATGTTTTGCATTGCGTAAATGCTTTGTTTGTGTGGCGGAAGACTCATTTTCTTATAGTGGGTTATCTGTCTTTTTTGATGCTATATCTCGTTATATTTTTCCTGGTTCCGGTGGCTGAGTACTCGGTGATACCATTGTTCAAGAATAATGCACTGTTAGGGCTGGGTTGATGGGAGTGTACACGATGCAACAAGGTCTCTTTGGTGCAGGGCGCGGCGTATTCGAAGTTGAGGCTCACTCATGAAAGTAGTTTTTCTGGGTGGGGTGTTCACCGATGCGGACCGCGCATCAATTGTCAGTCACTCGCAGGGCAGCATCCAGTTCGCAGCGGATACGTTGCAGAAGAACTATATCCGCGGCTTCAGTCAGCGTCCTGAAGTCAGCGAGGTGAAGGTAGTCAACCTGCCGTTCATAGGGGCCTACCCACGACGATATAAAAAATTGTTCTATTCGCCAGTAGTTACGCGGGAAAATTTGAATGGAGCTACTGTCAACAATCGCTCTTTTCTGAATTTGACGATTATCAAGAACCTGCACAAGGTGCTGGTTGCTTACCGAGGCATACAAGATAATCTTCCCAAGGTTGAAGGTGAGCGCTCATTGCTGGTCTGCTATTCAATGCACCTTCCGTTTCTTGTTGCGTGCAGGCTGGTTCGGGCAGTGCGTAAAGACGTGGATTTTTGCGTCATCGTTCCGGATCTTCCGGAATATATGGCAGTACGCTCCGGCCTCTCCAAGCTTGTGTTTCATACGTTGGCGCGGCTTTCGTACCGCATTGTGAACGGTGCTGATAGCGTGGTCGCAATCACCGATGCCATGCTGGACGTGTTTTCGCCTAAGCTTAAAAAAGTTGTCGTGGAGGGGATTGCCGACAGCGATTACGTCAGTCGCCCATCCTCACCAGTACGTAAACCTTATTTCCTGTATAGCGGCACCTTGGACAGGCGGTATGGGATCCGCAAGCTACTGGAGGCATTTGTCGCGGCCAATATTGAGAATTATGAACTCTATATCTGCGGTGATGGTGATGATCGCGCCAATGTGGAAAGGGTCTCGGCAGCCAACGCTCGGGTAAAATATCTCGGGCAGCTTGATAGAAATGCCGTTCTCGCACTGCAGCGTGAGGCCTCGCTGTTGATCAATCCACGTGACAACGAATCAGCGTTCACCAAGTATTCGTTTCCGTCCAAAATAATTGAATACATGTCGTCCGGTGTGCCGGTCATGATGTATGCGCTTGACGGTATACCGGCGGAATATTATTGTTTTTGCTATCTGGTTCCACCTGGCGCAGAGGGGCTGCAAGAGATGCTGACCAAGGTGGCTTCGTTCGGTGCCGATGAACTCGTCAAAATGGGGGAGTCGGCAAAAAAATTTGTTGAAGATCATAAAATGCCCAGTGCTCAGGTCGCCAAGGTGCTGGATGCCATAAAAGGGAAAACTCATGTTTAAAGGCAAAAAATTACTTATCACCGGCGGAACCGGATCGTTTGGCAATGCTGTTCTTAAGCGCTTCCTGGACACGGATATTGCGGAAATCCGTATCTTCAGCCGGGATGAGAAGAAACAGGATGACATGCGAAAGCGCTACGCGAGCTCAAAGCTGAAGTTTTATATCGGTGATGTGCGTGATTACCAAAGTGTTTTGAATGCGACCCGTGGTGTGGACTACATTTTTCATGCGGCCGCATTGAAGCAGGTCCCATCTTGCGAATTTCACCCAATGGAGGCGGTCAAGACCAACGTGATCGGCACGGAAAACCTCCTGGAAGCCGCTATTCAAAACGAGGTACGCCGGGTTGTCTGCCTGAGCACTGACAAGGCTGTCTATCCAATCAATGCCATGGGTATTTCCAAGGCGATGATGGAAAAGGTAATGGTTGCAAAATCCCGCAACGTTGATGAAAGAAAAACGGTGATTTGCGGTACGCGCTACGGCAACGTGATGGCTTCTCGTGGTTCGGTCATCCCGCTGTTCATCGAGCAGATTCGTGCCGGTCAGCCACTGACCTTGACTGACCCCAACATGACGCGTTTCATGATGACCCTGTCCGATGCTGTCGACCTGGTGCTGTATGCCTTTGAGCATGGCAACAATGGCGACCTCTTCGTACAGAAGGCCCCCGCCGCAACCATCGAAGTACTGGCAAAGGCGCTGACCGAGTTGGTTGGCAAACCGGAGCACCCGATCAATGTCATTGGTACCCGTCATGGCGAAAAACTCTACGAGGCCCTGCTGAGCCGGGAAGAGATGGTTTGTGCCGAGGACATGGGTGACTACTATCGCGTACCGCCAGATCTGCGCGATTTGAACTATGCGAAGTTCGTGGAAGAGGGCGAAACCCAGATCTCCATCACCGAGGACTATAACTCGCACAACACCCAGCGCCTTGATGTCGCCGGCATGCAGCAATTGCTGCGCAAGCTCGACTTCATCCGTGCCATCGAGCGTGGCGAGCATGCGACCCCAGAGGAGTAAGACCATGAAAGTACTGGTCACCGGGGCCAATGGCTTCGTAGGGCGAAACCTGCTGGTGCACCTTGGCGAGCGCAAGGACATCGAGGTTGTGCTGTTCACCCGGGAGCATGCTCTTGATTCGTTGACCGACAAGGTTCGCGATGTCGACTTCGTCTTCCACCTGGCGGGGATTAACCGGCCAAAGGACCCGGAGGAATTCAAAGTTGGCAATGCCGACCTGACTGTGGAGTTGTGCCGCGCGATCGAGGCAAGCGGGCGTAAGATTCCTGTCCTATATACCTCATCGAGCCAGGCTGAGCTTGATAATGCCTATGGTGCCAGTAAGCGCTCCGCCGAGCAGGCGTTAGCCGAACTGCAGGCGCGGCATGGCTCTGCCGTTCACCTGTTCCGTCTCCCCAACGTGTTTGGCAAGTGGGCGCGACCTAACTACAACTCCGCGGTCGCCACCTTCTGCCACAACATCGTGCACGGTCTGGACATCACCATCAATGACCCGCAGGCGCGAATCAACCTTGTCTATATCGACGATGTGGTCAAGGCGTTCATTCAGGTGATGGATGGCGTGCAGTCTGGCACGCCTTTCGCCCAGGTCGAGCCCCAATACAGCATTACGGTCGGAGAGCTGGCTGATTTGCTGCGCACGTTCCGTGACAGCCGCGCGAGCATGGTTACAGAGGCGGTGGGCACTGGTTTGGTGCGCGCCCTGTATTCTACTTATTTGAGCTACATGCCCCCCGAAAACTTCACTTATACGGTCCCAAAGCATGGCGACCCGCGGGGTGTGTTCGTCGAGATGCTGAAAACCAAGGACAGTGGCCAGTTTTCCTACTTCACTGCGCATCCAGGCATTACCCGAGGTGGGCACTACCACCACACCAAGACCGAAAAGTTTCTGGTGATCAAAGGAAAAGCGTGTTTCCGCTTCCGCCATGTGGTCTCAGGGGCTTTCCACGAACTGATCACGTCTGGCGATGAGCCCGAGATTGTCGAGACTGTCCCTGGCTGGACCCATGACATCACCAACGTAGGGGATGATGAAATGATCGTCATGCTATGGGCCAACGAAATTTTCGACCGTGAAAACCCCGATACCTACGCTCGGCCAGTAGGCACCGAAGCCTGAATGGCCCGAGAGGATGAATTGATGAAAAAACTGAAAGTTGTCACTGTCGTTGGTACCCGGCCGGAGATCATCCGGCTGTCGCGTGTGATCGCGCGCCTTGATGAGTACTGCGAGCACATTCTGGTACACACCGGCCAAAATTATGACTACGAATTGAACGAAATTTTCTTTCAGGACTTGGGTATCCGCAAACCGGACCACTTCCTGAATGCCGCAGGTGCGAGCGGTGCCGAGACCATCGGTAATGTGATCATTGCAGTGGACAAGGTACTGGCGGAGGTCAAGCCAGAAGCCCTGCTGGTGCTGGGCGATACCAACAGCTGCATGGCCGTATTGCCGGCCAAGCGCCGGAAAATTCCGACCTTCCATATGGAGGCAGGCAACCGCTGTTTCGACATGCGCGTGCCGGAAGAAATCAACCGCCGCATCGTTGACCATACCGCCGACATCAACCTGACCTATAGCACCATCGCCCGTGATTACCTGCTGCGCGAAGGTCTGCCAGCTGACCAGATCATCAAGACCGGCAGCCCGATGTTCGAGGTGCTCGAACATTACCGCAGCGGTATCGAGGCTTCGGATGTGCTGCAGCGTCTTGGCCTGGAACCAGGCAAGTTCTTTGTCGTGAGTGCCCACCGGGAAGAAAACATCGACTCCGACAAGAACTTCCTCAAGCTGGTTGATGTACTCAACACCGTGGCGGCAGAGTTCGACCTACCGGTGATTGTGTCCACCCACCCGCGTACCCAGAAGCGCGTCGACGCCATGGGTATCAACTTCCACGCCAACGTGCGCTTGCTCAAGCCGCTTGGGTTCAAGGACTACAACAAGCTGCAGTCCGAAGCCCGCGCCGTGCTTTCCGACAGTGGCACGATCAATGAAGAGGCATCGATCCTTAACTTCCCGGCATTGAACATCCGCGAGGCGCACGAGCGTCCTGAAGGGATGGAGGAAGCTGCGGCGATGATGGTTGGCCTTGAGGTGGAGCGTGTGCTGCAAGGGTTGGGCATCCTCGAGCGGCAGGCGCGTGGGGCCACCCGCAGTCTGCGTCTGGTTGCCGACTACAGCATGCCGAATGTTTCCGACAAGGTTGTGCGTATCCTGCACAGCTATACCGACTATGTGAACCGCGTAGTCTGGAAGCGCTACTGAACCGGAAGCTATCGATGGCAGCTGAAAAATTGCGCGTACTGGTTGTAACACAGTACTTCTGGCCGGAAAACATGCGGATCAACGATATGGTTCGCGACTTCACCGCCAGGGGTCATGAAGTGACGGTACTGACAGGGCTCCCCAACTATCCGGAGGGGAATGTTTACCAGGACTACAAGGCTAGCCCAGAAGCGTTTTCATCCTATGAGGGGGCACAAGTTGTTCGCGTGCCTCTGGTGCCCCGTGGCAAACGTAGTGTGCAGCTGGTGCTGAACTACCTGTCGTTCTGCGTGCTGGCATCCTTGCTGGGTGCCTTCAAGTTGCGCGGGCGCAAGTTCGATGCTGTCTTCGTTTATGCCGTTTCACCCATTCTGGCGGCCATTCCGGCTGTTGTAATTGGGCGGCTGAAGCGTGCGCCGGTGTTTGTATGGGTGCTCGACTTGTGGCCGGAAACGTTGCGGGCGGTGAACGTCATTCATAACCGCCGCTTGTTGGACTTGGTAGGCAAGGCGGTATCGTGGATCTACAACCGCACCGACTATTTGCTACTGCAGTCTCGCGGCTTTTTCGACAATGTGCGCCGCTACTGCACACGAACAATCGATGAAGAGCGATTGGTGTATTTCCCCAGTTGGGCGGAAGACGATTTTTCGGCACAAATGGATAAACCCTGCACGTTAATTGCTCCGGATAGCTCGGTGTTCACGGTTGTCTTTGCCGGAAACATAGGTGAAGCGCAAGATTTTCCAGCTATTCTTGACGCCGCACAGGCATTGCGTGGTGATGTTGCCGTTCGTTGGGTCATTGTCGGTGACGGACGTATGAGCGCCTGGTTGGCTGACGAAGTGCGTAAGCGCGCCCTCGACAATGTTCATCTGCTAGGCCGTCATCCACTTGAGGCCATGCCACCACTCTTCGCCCAGGCAGATGCGTTGCTGGTATCACTGCGTACTAATGACGTGTTCGAACAGACCATCCCTGGCAAAGTGCAGGCGTATCTCGCTTCTGGCAGGCCGATACTGGGCATGATCAACGGTGAGGCAGCGCGGGTCATCGACGCAGCGGGTGCTGGCTATACCTGTGCGTCCGGAGATGGGAAAGGACTGGCAACCATAACCCGAAAGATGGCTACCCTTGCGACTGAACAGCGCAAGGCTCTAGGGGAAAGCGGTCGTCGCTTCTATGAACAGGAGTTCGCTCGCCAAGTGCTGCTGACGCGTCTTGAGCAGCTTTTTGGTGATGCCACCATACGAAGGGCAAGTTGATGAATCATCGTATATTCCTCACCGGGGCTAGTGGCTTCGTGGGCAGTGCCTTACTGCACCGGTTGGTGAACGACGGTCTGCCAACCGTGGCTACAGTACGCAGTGATAGCCCGATGTTGCCAGCCAACGTGCAAACGGTGCGCTTCGAAACATTCGATGATGCCAGCCAATGGGGCGAGGCTTTGCAGAAATGCGACACCGTCATTCACTGCGCTGCTCGTGTTCATGTGATGAATGATACCGAGGTCGACCCGCTTGCTGCGTTTCGCAAGGTTAACGTGCGAGGGACGTTAGCGTTGGCTCGTCAGGCGGTAGCGGCAGGGGTGAAACGCTTCATTTTTGTTAGCTCGATCAAGGTCAATGGCGAGGAAACTGCACCTGGACAGCCCTACACTGCAGACGACCGCCCGCAACCTCAAGACCCTTATGGCATTTCCAAGATGGAAGCAGAGGTTGAATTGCAGGCGTTGTCAAAAACGTCCGGATTGGAGGTGGTTATCATCCGGCCTGTGCTTGTATACGGCCCTGGGGTCAAGGCCAATTTCGAAGCCATGATGCGCTGGTTGAACAAAGGTATGCCCTTGCCGTTCGGGTCCATTGACAATCGTCGCAGCCTGGTTGCACTCGACAACTTGGTAGACCTGATCGTGACCTGCATCGACCACCCGGCTGCTGCTAACCAGGTGTTTCTGGTAAGTGATGGCGAGGACCTTTCCACCACTGCGCTGTTGCGCCGAATGGGCCAGGCCCTGGGGGCTGCGCCTCGCTTGCTGCCGGTACCTACCTGGGTCCTGACCAGTGGTGCTCGCCTTCTTGGCCGTACGGCGTTGTCCAAAAGGCTATGTGGGTCTTTGCAGGTGGATATCGAAAAAACGCGTAAGGTACTTGGCTGGCAGCCGCCGGTGAGTGTCGATGCCGCACTCGGGGCAACTGCGCAACATTTTAAGGAATCGTCGAACAAATGATGTTTTGGTGGCTTTTACCCGTTGTGCTTTTGTGTTCGCTGGCCATGACCGGGACATTGCGACGTTATGCATTGGCCAAGAACATCATCGATGTCCCCAATGCCCGCAGTTCGCATTCTATCCCCACGCCCCGCGGCGGCGGTGTGTCGATCGTCGTGGCATTCCTGGCCGCATTGGCCGTGATGGCATTCCAGCCTGGCGCTCAGGCTGACACATTGATCGCATTGGGCGGGGCGGGCGCGGTGATCGCGGTGCTGGGCTTCATGGATGATCACGGTCATATCGCGGCACGCTGGCGGCTGCTGGGCCATTTTGCCGCAGCTATATGGATTCTGTTCTGGTTGGGTGGGTTACCGACACTACAAGTCTTCGGTTGGGCCATCGATCTTGGCTGGGCTGGTGCAGTACTTGCAGCTGTGTACCTGGTATGGCTGCTCAACCTGTACAACTTTATGGATGGAATCGATGGTATCGCCAGCGTCGAGGCAATCACTGTTTGTCTCGGGGCCAGCCTTCTTTACTGGTTGTGCGGTCAGCCGGGCCTGGTGGCCTTACCGTTATTGCTGGCTGCTGCAGTATTGGGCTTCCTGGTGTGGAATTTTCCCCCTGCAAAAATTTTCATGGGTGATGCGGGCAGCGGTTTCTTAGGGATTGTGCTGGGCGGTTTGTCTCTTCAGGCAGCTTGGTCATCTTCCCAGTTGTTCTGGTGCTGGCTGATCTTGTTGGGGGTGTTTATTGTTGATGCCAGCTATACGCTCGTTCGTCGATTAATGCGCGGCGACAAGGTTTATGAGGCGCACCGCAGTCATGCTTACCAGTTCGCCTCACGTCGTTATGGCAGGCACTTGCCGGTAACCCTTGGTGTCATCGTGTTGAATGTGTTTTGGCTGCTGCCGGTCGCCCTGTGCGTCCTGCTATTGCAGCTAGATGGCTTACTAGGCTTGATCGTTGCTTACGCGCCATTGGTGCTGATCGCGGCCTATTACCGCGCCGGAAGCCTGGAATAGTCGCTTAGCGGTACATCTGACAAGAATCGGTTAATGAGAATCACTAGAGAACTCTGGGAGCCTATGGACAAGGTGCGCAAAATACTGCTCGGGCTACCGCGTAGACACAAGCGACTACTGCAGGTGCTGACTGATGTAGTACTGGTGTGGTTCGCTCTTTGGCTGGCGTTTTTGGTGCGGCTGGGTGTCGATGATTTGGCCAATCCTGTGATCGACCATACCTGGTTGTTTTTGTGCGCTCCGGTGGTTTCCATTCCCTTGTTCGTCCGCTTTGGCTTGTATCGGGCGGTCATGCGCTATTTTGGAAATGATGCTCTCATTGCCATCATCAAGGCTGTCACGCTTTCAGCGCTAATTCTCGGGTTCATAATCTACTGGGCCAGCAATCACCAGAATGTTGTGCCACGCTCGATAATGTTCAACTATTGGTGGCTAAGCTTGATTCTGGTGGGTGGACTGCGTTTGGCCATGCGACAGTATTTTCTCGGTGACTGGTTCACCGCCGCGGTCCAGCATGTTCCATTCACCAGTCGCGACGACGGTCTACCTAAAGTCGCCATCTATGGCGCCGGCACCGCGGGCAATCAGCTAGTAGCGGCCCTGCGAATGGACAAAGTCATGCGCCCGGTTGCTTTCATCGATGACGATCCCAGCCTTACCGACCGTGTAATCGCGGGTTTGCAGGTTTATCATCCGGAGCAATTGCAACGGCTGATAGACGTAACGGGGGCCCAAGAAATCCTGTTGGCGATTCCTTCTTCAACGCGCGCTAGGCGTCGGGAGATCCTTAACTTCCTTGAGGGCTTTCCACTGCATGTACGCACTGTGCCTGGCTTTATGGATCTGGCCAGCGGGAGAGTAAAGGTCGACGACATCCAGGAAGTGGACATTGCCGACCTGCTGGGCCGGGATGCCGTACCGGCACAAGCCGACCTTCTGGAGCGCTGCATTGTTGGGCAGACAGTGCTGGTTACCGGGGCCGGTGGGTCGATCGGCTCGGAACTGTGCCGGCAGATTGTTAGCCAGTCACCGAAAACCCTGCTGCTGTTCGACCACAGCGAGTTCAACCTGTACAGCATACTGTCCGAACTGGAGCAGCGCGCTGCCCGCGAGTCATTGTCGGTTTGCCTGGTGCCGATTCTGGGATCGGTCCGTAACCAGGCGCAGTTGCTCGACATCATGGGCACCTGGCGGGTCGACACCGTTTACCATGCCGCCGCCTACAAGCACGTGCCGATGGTGGAACACAACATTGCCGAAGGCCTGATGAACAATGTGATCGGCACCCTGCACACTGCCCAGGCGGCATTGCAGGCAGGCGTTGCCAACTTCGTGCTGATTTCTACAGACAAAGCCGTGCGCCCGACCAATGTGATGGGGAGTACCAAACGCCTGGCAGAAATGACATTGCAAGCCCTGAGCCGTGAAATGGCGCCTGTGCTGTTCGGTGATAGCGGTAACGTTTCCCAGGTCAACAAGACCCGTTTCACCATGGTGCGCTTTGGCAATGTGCTGGGTTCGTCAGGCTCGGTGATTCCGCTCTTTCATAAACAGATCAAGGCCGGCGGCCCGCTGACCGTCACTCACCCAAAAATTACCCGCTACTTCATGACCATTCCCGAAGCAGCGCAGCTGGTGATCCAGGCAGGCTCGATGGGCAAGGGCGGTGACGTGTTCGTGCTGGACATGGGTGAGCCGGTTAAAATTGTGGAGCTGGCCGAGAAGATGATTCATTTGTCTGGTTTCAGCGTGCGTTCAGAGCGTAATCCGATGGGCGATATCGCGATTGAGTTCACCGGATTGCGGCCTGGCGAGAAGCTCTATGAGGAGTTGCTGATTGGCGATAATGTGATTGCCACGCGGCATCCGATGATCATGAGCGCCAACGAAGACTTCCTGCCTTGGGACTCGCTCAAGGACGCCTTGCGGCAACTGCTGGCGGCAATCCAGGCTGATGATTTCATGCGGGTGCGGCAACTGTTGCGTGAAACCGTCAGCGGCTATTCGCCGGAGGGCGAGATTGTGGACTGGATTTACCAGCAGCGGCGCCTGGAGCCTTGACCCGCCAAGATGTAGTGTAAAAAGGGTCGCCAAGCGACCCGACATTGCATGGCGCACTACAGAGGACAACCGGCATTTACTTTTTCCAGGGCAGTTCAATGCAAGCAACACCGCTCGCGATACCCGAAGTCCTTCTGCTCGAGCCAGACGTATTCACCGATGACCGCGGGTTCTTCTTCGAAAGCTTCAATAACACCGACTTCGAACGCCTCATACGGCGTTCCGTCAACTTTGTTCAGGACAATCACTCTAGTTCGCGTCAACACGTCTTACGTGGCTTGCACTACCAGGTTCATCAACCACAGGGCAAGCTGGTAAGGGTAGTGGTCGGTGAAGTTTTCGATGTCGCTGTAGACTTGCGCCGCTCATCAAGTACTTTCGGGCACTGGGTCGGGGCCCACCTATCAGCAGAAAAGAAGCAGCAAATGTGGATCCCGGAAGGTTTTGCCCACGGCTTCGTTGTATTGTCCGACCATGCGGAATTCCTGTACAAGACCACAGATTATTACGCCCCCCAATTCGAACGTTGTCTTGCCTGGAATGACCCTGCAGTTGGCATCCAGTGGCCGGTTGAGCGGCCGTTCTTGTCCCCCAAAGATCAAGCTGGCACAGCGTTGCGGGATCTGGACTGCTTCGATTGAGTAACTCACCGCGATAAGAATAACATCACGATGACATCATTTTTGCGCTCGGCTGCGTTGCCGAGCGTCTAGAATCCATAAAACGGAAAAGCAGGCCACGACTTCGGAAGCAGACGAACATGACCATTATGGTAACGGGTGGTGCAGGCTTCATAGGCGCGAACTTCGTGCTGGACTGGCTAGCCGGTAATGACGAGCCTTTGGTCAACCTCGACAAACTCACCTACGCAGGCAACCTGCAGACCCTGAGCAGCCTGCAAGGCGATGTGCGGCACATTTTCGTGCATGGAGACATCGGTGATTCCGCGCTGGTGGAGCAGTTGCTGAAAACCCACCAGCCACGCGCCATCGTCAACTTTGCCGCCGAGTCGCACGTCGACCGCTCGATCCACGGCCCGGAAGACTTCATCGAAACCAACATCGTCGGCACCTTCCGCCTGCTTGAAGCCGTACGCGCCTACTGGGGCGGCCTGGCTGAGTCTGCGCGCCAGGCGTTCCGTTTCCTGCATGTGTCCACCGACGAAGTGTATGGCTCGCTGGCCGCCGACGAACCGGCCTTCACAGAGACTCACCAGTACCAGCCCAACAGCCCGTACTCAGCCAGCAAGGCTGCCAGCGACCACCTGGTGCGCTCGTACCATCACACCTATGGTCTGCCGGTACTGACCACCAACTGCTCGAACAACTACGGCCCGTACCACTTCCCGGAAAAGCTCATCCCGCTGATGATCGTCAATGCCCTGGCCGGCAAGCCGCTGCCGGTGTACGGCGACGGGCAACAGATCCGCGACTGGCTGTATGTAAAGGACCACTGCAGCGCCATCCGCCGTGTGCTGGAAGCCGGCAAAACCGGTGAGGTGTATAACGTCGGCGGCTGGAACGAGAAGCCCAACCTGGAAATCGTCAACCGCGTGTGTGCCTTGCTGGACGAGTTGCGCCCGCGTGACGACGGCAAACCTTACGCTGAACAGATTAGCTACGTTACCGACCGCCCCGGTCACGACCGCCGCTACGCTATCGACGCGCGCAAGCTGGAGCGCGAATTGGGCTGGAAGCCAGCCGAAACCTTTGAAACGGGTATTCGCAAGACCGTGGCCTGGTACCTCGACAACCAGCAATGGGTGCAGAATGTTCAATCCGGCAGCTACCGCGACTGGGTTGAAAAGAACTACGCAGGGCGCTCGGCATGAAGATTTTGCTACTGGGCAAAGATGGCCAGGTGGGCTGGGAGTTGCAACGCAGCCTGGTCCCGCTTGGCCAGGTGCTGGCGTTGAATTCGCGCAGCCAGACCCATTGCGGCGACCTGGCGAACCTGCGAGGTTTGGCCGAAACCGTACGCAGCTACGCCCCTGATGTAATCGTCAATGCTGCTGCCTACACCGCCGTGGACAAGGCTGAGAGCGAGCGTGAACAAGCGTTCAAGATCAATGCCGAAGCCGTAGGCGTACTGGCTCGCGAGGCTGCCGATTGTGGGGCGCTGCTGGTCCATTACTCCACCGACTACGTGTTCCCGGGGTATGGCAATCAGCCTTGGCGGGAAGATGATGAGACCGGTCCGCTGAACACCTACGGTGAAAGCAAGCTGGCCGGCGAGCAAGCCATACAGGCAGCTGGCTGTCAGCACCTGATCTTCCGTACATGCTGGGTGTATGCGGCACGTGGCAATAATTTTGCCAAGACCATGCTGCGGCTGGCTGCCGAGCGCGAAAGCCTGGGAGTGATCGACGACCAGTTCGGTGCGCCCACCGGTGCCGAGCTGATCGCCGACATCACCGCCCATGCCATCGCCGCTACCTGCGCCAACCCGGCCCTCGTCGGCATTTACCACTTGGCGGCCAGCGGTGAAACTACCTGGTGCGGCTATGCTCGGTATGTTCTCGAGCAGGCCGTTGCCCAAGGTGTGCAGTTGACAGCCCATGCCGAACAGGTCAGCCCGTTGACCACCGATGCCTACCATACCCTGGCCTCGCGGCCGGCCAACTCGCGTCTGGATACTCACAAATTGCAGAAAGCCTTTGCCCTGAGCCTGCCAGACTGGCGTGAAGGGGTGGCTCGCATGCTCATGGAAATACACGAGAGATGACCATCATGAAGCGTAAAGGCATCATCCTGGCGGGCGGGGCGGGTACCCGCCTGCACCCTGCGACCCTGGCGATTTCCAAGCAACTGCTGCCGGTGTACGACAAACCGATGATCTACTACCCGCTGACCACCCTGATGCTGGCGGGTATCCAGGACATCCTGATCATCTCCACCCCACAAGACACGCCGCGCTTCGAGCAACTGCTGGGTGATGGTCACCAATGGGGCATAAACCTCACTTACGCCGTGCAAGCCTCGCCAGACGGCCTGGCGCAGGCGTTTCTGATCGGTGAGAGCTTCATCGGCAATGATTTGTCGGCCTTGGTGCTGGGCGACAACATCTATTACGGCCATGATTTCCAGGTGCTGCTGGACAATGCCATGGACCGTAGCGAGGGGGCGAGTGTATTTGCCTACCATGTTCAAGACCCCGAGCGTTATGGCGTTGTGGA
Organism: Pseudomonas sp. PVC-5-1; assembly: GCF_057444345.1. NCBI lineage: Bacteria > Pseudomonadati > Pseudomonadota > Gammaproteobacteria > Pseudomonadales > Pseudomonadaceae > Pseudomonas > Pseudomonas sp. PVC-5-1. The sequence goes on from NZ_CM172024.1 coordinate 1,451,904, forward strand.
GTTCGATGAACAGGGCAAGGCGATCAGCCTGGAAGAGAAACCGGCCAAGCCAAAGTCCAACTACGCTGTGACCGGCTTGTATTTTTACGACAAGGATGTGATCGAGATTGCCAAGGGCATCACACCTTCGGCTCGTGGTGAGCTGGAAATTACCGACGTGAATAGCTTTTACCTGAACCAGGGGCGCTTGTCTGTGGAGATCATGGGGCGTGGCTACGCGTGGCTGGACACCGGCACCCATGATTCGCTGCTGGAGGCCAGTGGCTATATCGCCACCATCGAACGCCGTCAGGGCTTGAAGGTGGCGTGTCCCGAAGAAGTGGCGTACCGCCAGGGCTGGGTCGATGCCCAGCAGCTGGAAAAGCTGGCTGCCCCTCTGGCCAAGAACGGCTACGGTCAGTACCTCATGCGCCTGCTCCAAGGCAAGGTATATTGAGGAAATAAACTCCCGGTAGCCACTCACTGCATTGCCAACCCTATGTGCTCTGGCAAGCCCGCTTCTACACCGATCCGTGAGCCACCACTCACCCCAGGGTTTTCCCACCCCTGCAACCCGCGTATCATCCGCACACATAAATCTGAACAATTCCACGCCAGCTGCGGACTAAGCGTCTTGCGCCCCACCGCGTGCATGCTGCTTCAGGTAACCAGACAATCATCAGTGACATATAAAGACCGGCCAGCTTCATGGCCAGGCCAGGCATGCCGGCTGTCCGACGGATGGGACGGTGCCCGATGAGATTTGAAGGAATAGGTTTTGATCAAGCGTAGAAAGGTTGCAATCGTTGGCAGTGCGTACCGCTTCCCCGGCTCTTCCAATGCCGGCTTCTGGCAAAACCTGATGGAAGGCCGCGACTTGGTGACCCAGGTCGACCCGTCGCGTTGGGACAAACGCCAGTTCCAGCATCCGGACAAGGCCAGCCCTGCAACCAGCTATACCTTCGCCTCCGGCACACTGGGCGATATCAGCGCGTTCGACGCCGGCTTCTTCAGCATCTCGCCGCGCGAAGCGGCAATGATGGACCCGCAGCAGCGCATACTGCTGGAAATGTGCTGGGAAACCTTCGAAAACGCCGGCATCAAGCCGTCCAGCGTGCGTGGCAGCAACTGTGGCGTGTACCTGGGCATTGCCAGTGTCGAGCAGTCCTACCGGTTGCTCGAAGACCTGCCGTCCATCGACGGTGCCACGGCCACCGGTAACACCATGAGCATTGCGGCCAACCGCCTGTCGTTTTTCTTCGACCTGCGCGGGCCAAGCATGGCCATCGACACGGCCTGTTCATCGTCGCTGGTAGCGTTCCACCAGGCCTGCCAGGCCATCCTCAGCGGGGACGTAGACCAGGCGGTGACCGGCGGCATAAGCCTGCACATGCACCCGTTCGGTTTCATGATTTTCGCCAAGGCGACCATGCTGTCACGCACCGGTCGCTGCCAGTCTTTCGACGAAAACGGCGACGGTTATGCCCGGTCGGAAGGCGGCGGGCTATTCCTGCTCAAGGACTACGACCAGGCCGTGGCCGACGGCAATACCATCCTTGCAGTGGTGGCGGCCAGTGCGGTGAACACCGACGGGCGCAAGTCCAGCCTGACCCTGCCCAATGCCGAGGCCCAGGCTGCCTTGCTAAAGCGCGCCTACGCCCTGGCCGGCATCGCCCCTGAGCAGCTGGACTACCTGGAAGCGCACGGCACCGGTACTGCCGTGGGTGACCCGATCGAAACCCGCGCCATCGGCGAGGCATTGGGCCAGGCGCGGGGCGCCGGCAACCCGCTGCCGATCGGTTCGGTGAAGAGCAACCTTGGCCACCTGGAAGCAGCCTCCGGCGTGGCAGGCCTGGTGAAGGCGCTGAATTGCCTGAGCGAGCGCACCGTGCCCGCCACTATCGGCGTGCAGGCACTGAACCCGAACATCGCCTTTGCCGACCTCAACCTGCAGGTGGTCACCGAGCCGTTGCCGCTGAAGGCTGAGGGGCAGCTGACCGTAGGCGTGAACTCGTTCGGCTTTGGCGGGGCCAACGCCCACGTCATCCTGCAAAGCACCGAGCCGCAGGCGCCTGTTGCGCCAGTGGCCAATGCCCGGCGCGTGCCGTTGCTGCTCAGCGCCAAGAGCGAAGAAGGCCTGCGCGCAACTGCCGAACGCTTTGCTGCCTACCTGGCCGCGAACCCGCAGGCCGACTATTACGATGTCGCCTACCAGGCCATGTACCGCCGCGATGCGCACAGCCACCGCCTGCTGCTGATCAGTGACAATGCCGCCGAAGCCGCCCAAGCGCTGGACGACTATGCCCAGGACCCAACCCTCAGTGAGCTGAGCGCGGTGCTGGAGGCCGGCCAGGCGCTGGATGTCGCCTCGGCACCGGTGTTTGTCTATTCCGGCAACGGTTCGCAGTGGCAGGGCATGGGCCGGGCAATGCTCGACCAGCCGCTGTTCGCCGCCGCAGTAGATGAAGTGGACGCCCTGTTCCAGCCGCTGGCCGGCTACTCGCTGCGCGCCGAACTGCTGGGTGACAACGGTGAAGGCCGCTATGCCCGTACCGAAATTGCCCAGCCAGCGCTGTTTGCCCTACAAGTGGCCGTGACCAAGGTCCTGGCTGCCGAAGGCATTCAGCCGGTGGCGGTGATCGGCCACAGTGTGGGCGAAGTGGCCGCCGCCTGGGCCAGCGGTGCGCTGAGCCTGGAAGACGCTACCCAGGTCATTTACCACCGCAGCCGCCTGCAAGGCCTGACCCGTGGTACCGGGCAGATGACGGCGGTCGGCCTTTCGGGTGAGGCTACGGCGCAACTGATTGGCGAACTGAAACTGGAAGGCCGCCTGGTAGTGGCCGGGGAAAACAGCGCCCGCGGCGCTACCGTGGCCGGTGAGGTCGATGCCCTGGCGTTGCTGGAAGAGGCCTTGGGCGAGCGCCAGATGTTCGCCCGCCGCCTGGACCTGGACTACGCCTTCCACTCGCCGGCCATGAACCCCATCGAGCAGGCGGTCATCGCCGACCTCGCGCACATTCGCCCGCGAGCCACGCACATCCCGTTCTACTCCACTGTGGTCGGTGGCCAACTGGACGGAGAGCGCCTGGACAGCCAGTACTGGTGGCAGAACATCCGCTTCCCGGTGCTGTTCCAGGGCGCCTTGGCAGCGCTGATGCGCACCGGCCTGAACCTGTTCGTCGAAGTCGGCCCGCATGCGATCCTGCGCAGCTACGTCACCGACGTGCTGGCCGAGTGCGAGCAGCCGGGGCGGGTGATTGCCACCCTCCAGCGCAACGACCACAGCCCGCTGCTGTTGGAGCGTACCGTCGCCCGCCTGCAGATTGCCGCTGTCGAGCCACAGTGGCAGGCACGCTTCCCCGTGGCAGGGCGCCCGCTGCGCCTGCCCAACTATGCCTGGCAGTATGACCACTTCAGCTTGCCGGTGAGTGCCGAGGCCAATGGCGCGCTTAGCCATGAGCGTGTGCACCCGCTGCTTGGCTACCCATTACCGGACCGCGCACTGACCTGGGAAAACCGCCTGGATACCCAGCAGTACCCGACCCTGGCCGACCACAAGGTCGGCGAGTCGGTATTGTTCCCGGGGGCAGGCTTTACCGAATTGGCCCTGGCCGTGGCGCAACTTCACCAGCCGGGCGAATTTGTTGATATCGAAGAGCTGGAGATCCACAACCCGCTGCTGTTGAGCGCCGACAACAGCAAGAAAGTGCGTGTACAGGTGGAAGAGGCTGACGGTACCTTGCGCATCAGCTCGCGCACGCTGATGCACCGCGAAGACTGGGTGCAGCACGTGGTCGCCCGCCTGCCGGGCGAAGCCCGCGGTGTGCTGCTGGATGCCCGGGCCCCGGCACTGCCGGCGCGCCCGGCAGACTTTACCGGCGAGCAGCACCTGGCGATGACCCGCGCGGTGGGCCTGAACTACGGCCCGGCCTACCAGACAGTAGCCGCCGCCTGGGTAGCGCAAGGGCAAGTGCTGGCCCAGCTGGCCGTGCCGGCTGTCATCGAACATGAGCTGGCCGGCCTGCACCTGCACCCGGCCCTGCTGGACGGTGCCTTCCAGCTGATTACCGAATTGCTGGCCAGTCGCCCTGGCCGCAACGACGGCCTGGCCTTCATCCCGGTCAAGCTGGGCCGCATAGCCTTCACCAACGCCGGTGGGGTGCCGGTGCTGGCCGAGGTGCGCCAGCGCAAGCGCACCGCGCATTCGCTGCTGGTCGACTTCACCCTGTTCGACGCCAGTGGCGCTGCCGTGCTGGCAATCAAGGACGCGCGCATGCGTGCCGTACGCCTGCAGTACGACCGCAGCGGCGATATCAAGCGCATGGGCCATGTGGGCCTGGCGGCGCCGGGCAAGGTGGTACCGCTACAGCGCCAGGCGGTGGCGCGCACGCCGCTGGCCGAGGCCCTGCAGCGCCTGGCCGATGAGCCGGCGCAGCTGCGTTACCTGAATGAAGTGGAACCGCTGCTGGACGTGCTGTGCAGCAGCTTTGTGCTGGACGCTGTGGAGCAGGCCGGCGGCCGCCTGAGCGCCGAGCAGGTGGCGCTGTGGTCGCAGGCCCAGGGCGACTTCCTGGCAGCCTTGCTGCGCCATGCCGAGCAGGACGGTAGCCTGCTGCGCAGTGCCGACGGTGGCTGGCAACTGGCCGACCTGAGCGAGCGCCCAACGTCGGAAGCCATCTGGCAAGAGCTTTTCCAGAGTTACCCCGAATACTTCCAGATCATCCATACGGTGGGCCGTATCGGCCGCCACCTGCCGGCCTTGCTCGATGGCAGCGTGCTGTTCGACAGCCTGCAACCACGGGAAACCAGCGCCGCCAACCTGGCGCGCCTGGTGCTGGGCGCGGCGGGGCAGCAGCAGGTGCTGAGCGGCATCGGCCAGACCTTGGCCGAGCGCATGGCGCAACTGCCGGCTGGCCAGCGCCTGCGGGTGCTGGAAATCGGCTTTGGCGGTGCCTCGTTTGCCGAACTGCTGTACGCAGGCCTGGATTTCGACCGCCTCGACTACACCTATTGCGTTGCCGAGCCTGAGCTTGAGCAGCGCCTGCGGGACGATTGCCCGGCGCTGGAGGTGCTTGGCCTTGAGCAACTGGCCGAAGCCGGCAGTTTCGATTGGGTGCTGGTGCCTACCGACCTGGGCGCACTGGGAGCGGTGGGCGATGCCCTGCGCCTGGCCTGTGCCCAACTCAACCCGCATGGCCAACTGGCACTGCTGGGCCAGTACCCGGCCCGCTGGGTCGACTTCGTCTTCGGTGCCCAGCCCGAGTGGTGGCTGGCCGGCCCGCAGCAGGCGTTGTCGCGCCAGCAGGCCCCGGCGTTCTGGAAACATGAATTGCAGCGCCACGGCCTGACGGCGCTGCCCACGCTGGAGGCGTTGCCGGGCAGCGCCTGCGGCAGCTACCTGTTGCTGGCCGACAAGCCGGATGTGGCCGCGGCCGCGCCAAGCGTGGCCGTGCAGCGCTGGGCAGTGCTGAGCGAAGCCGGGCAGGGCGCGGCCCTGGGCCTGGCCGAGCAACTGCGCGCCCACGGCCAGCATGTCGACCTGCTGCTGCCGGGTGACGCCCAGGCGCTGGCTGCCCAGTTGGGCGCCTTGGCCCAGGCCCCGGAGCATGTGCTGCACCTGGCCGGTTTCGACAGCGGCACCGGCCTGGATGGCCAGGCCGAGCGCTGCATGCTGGCGGCCGCGTTGGTACAGGCCTGTGAGTCGCTGGCCATCGCCCCGCAGTGCTGGTTGTTCAGCCGCGGTGCTGCCGCGCACCTGTACAGCGGCAACAGCGCTGCAGACGTGGCGGGCATTGCCGATGCCGCGTTCTGGGGCTTCGGCCGTACCCTGGCCAACGAATCACCGAACTGCCGCATTCGCCTGCTCGACCTGGCGCAGGTAGCGCCGATCGAACTGGCGTTGCCAGCGCTGCTGCAGGCCGACCACGAAACCGAGCTGGCCCTGGACTCCGAAGGCCGTCGCTATGTGCCACGCCTGCGGGTACTGGCCGACCAGCCGCGCCCCAGCGGCAGTGAAGCGCAGTGGGTATGCCTGGGCTTCGACCTGCCTGGCCAGCTGCGCAATCTGCGCTGGGAAGTGCGCGAGCCGCGCCAGCCAGCGGCAGACGAGCTGGATATCGCCGTGCGCGCCACCGGCCTCAATTTCCGCGACGTGATGTTCGCCCTTGGCCTGCTGTCGGACGAAGCCATCGAGAACGGATTCTCCGGCCCCACCCTGGGCTTCGAATTTGCCGGTGTGGTGGAAGGCAAGGGGGCTGACGTGGTCGGCGACTTTGCCCCGGGTGACCGGGTGGTGGGCTTTGGCCCATGCAGCTTCGCCAACCGCCTGGTAACCAACGCCAACGCCGTGGCGCGTATTCCTGAAGGCATGTCGTTCGAGGCCGCGGCGACCATTCCAAGTACCTTCTTTACCGTGTACTACGCGCTGCATCACCTGGCGCGCCTGGAGCCGGGCGAGAAGGTGCTGATCCACGGCGCTGCCGGTGGCGTGGGCATTGCCGCCATCCAGATCGCCAAGTGGCTGGGTGCGGAAATCCATGCCACCGCTGGCAGCGACGAGAAGCGCGACTTCCTGCGCCTGCTGGGTGTAAACAACATCTACGACTCGCGGTCGCTGGCCTATGCCGACCAGGTGCTGGCGGCTACCGGCGGGCGTGGCGTGGACGTGGTGCTCAACTCGCTGGCCGGTGAGGCCATCAATCGCAACTTCCAGGTGCTCAAGCCGTTTGGCCGCTTCCTCGAGTTGGGCAAGCGCGACTTCTACCAGAACACGCGCATCGGCCTGCGCCCGTTCCGCAACAACATCAGCTATTTCGGTATCGATGCCGACCAGCTGATGAGCGAACGCCCAACGCTTACCCGCCGGCTGTTCGCAGAAATGATGGAGCTGTTCGCCAAAGGCATCCTGCACCCGCTGCCGTTCCGTGAATTCGACGCCAACCAGGTGGTCGAGGCCTACCGCTACATGCAGCAGGCGCGCCAGATCGGGAAAGTAGTGGTGACCTACGCCAACCCCATCCACCGGACCACCGACACCCGTGCGCAGCCGGCGCGGGCCTTGAAACTGGCCGCCGATGCCAGCTACCTGGTCACTGGTGGCCTGGGCGGTTTTGGCCTGCGTACGGCGCAATGGCTGGTCGACAAAGGTGCCCGTCACCTGGTGCTGCTGGGCCGTCGTGGCCCGGCCAGTGCCGAAGCCCAGCCACAGTTGGCGCTGTGGCAGGCCCAGGGCATCGACGTGGAGGCAGTGGCCTGCGACATCACCGACCGCGAGCAACTGCAGGGCGTGTTCGAGCGCATCGCCGCCAGCCCATGGCCACTGCGTGGCCTGGTGCATGCGGCGACGGTGATCGACGACAGCCTGATCCGCAACCTTGAGGCGGACCAGCTGCGCCGCGTGCTGGAGCCCAAGGCCAAGGGGGCGCAATACCTGCATGAACTGTCTCACGGCCTGGCGCTGGACTTCTTCGTGATGTTCTCCTCGGCCACCACCCTGTTCGGCAACCCTGGCCAGGCCAACTATGTGGCCGCCAACCACTGGCTCGAAGCCCTTGCGCGGCACCGTCGTGCCCAGGGCCAGGCGGCCACGGCCGTGCTGTGGGGCGCCATCGACGATGTCGGCTTCCTGGCACGTAATAGCCAGATCAAGGATGCCCTGCAAAGCCGAATGGGCGGCGCCGCATTGCGCGCCGACGTCGCCCTGGCCCAGCTCGAGGCCATGCTGCTGGACGATGACAACGGCCATGGCGTGCTGGAACTGGACTTCAAGGCGCTGGCGCGCTTCCTGCCGAGTGCCGGCACGCCACGCTTTATGGAACTGGCCCGCGCCTATGGCGGTGACCAGGAAGACGAAGGCAGCAGCGAGGACATCCAGCGCATGCTGGCAGAGCTTGACGATGCCGAGTTGCTCGAGCGCTTCGCCGAAATGCTCAAGCACGAGGTGTGCGAGATTCTGCGCCTGCCGCCGGCCCGCCTGGATGCCCAGCGGCCGCTGCAGGAGCTGGGGCTCGACTCGTTGATGAGCGTTGAGCTGGTGGTGGCGCTGGAGGAGCGTTTTGGTATTCGCCTGCCGGTGATGGAACTGAGCGATAGCTCCAGCATCGACAAGCTTGCCGTGCGCCTGCTGGAGTTGTTGCGTGGTGAGGCAGGCAGCAGCGAAGAGCAGCTGGCGCAGAATGTGCTTGCCCGCCATGGCAGCGAGCACAGCGCCGAAGAGTTGGCGCAGATGGCCGCGGCCTTGGCCGACAGCAGCGCGGCACCTAACCGATTGATTGATTAAGAGCGCCAGATGACAGCTAGAACCCCGACCGGCCTTGGTGGCGATGCCAAGCAACGCCTGATCCAGCAAGCCCTCGCCCGGCGCCGCAATGTGGCTGCCGAAGGCGAGCAGGGCGCTACTCTGGAGCAGGTGCAGCAGGCTGCCCTGAAAGTGCCCGAGGCGCACTATCGTTTTGACCTGCACCCGGGGTATCAGCAACTGCGGGTGATCCAGCAGAGCGGCATGCGCCTGGGGTTGAGCAATCCGTTTTTCCGCCTGCACCAGGGCACGGCTGGCGCACAGACGCAGATTGGCGAGCAGCAGTACCTCAATTTTTCCAGTTACAACTACCTGGGCTACTCCGGCCACCCGAGCGTTGCCGAAGCGGCCAAGGCTGCGATCGACCGCTACGGCACCTCGGTATCGGCCAGCCGCCCGGTTTCCGGTGACCGCCCGCTGCACCGCGAGCTCGAGCGTGAGCTGGCCAGGTTATACGACGTGGACGACGCGGTGGTGATGGTCAGCGGCCACGCCACCAACGTCACCACCATCGGCTACCTGTTCGGCCCGCGCGACCTGGTGGTGCATGACGAGCTGATTCACAACAGCGTGCTGCAGGGCATTCAGCTGTCGGGCGCGCGCCGCCTGAGTTTTGCCCACAACGACTGGCAGGCGCTGGACCGTTTGCTGGGCGAGCAGCGCCAACATTTCGAGCGCGTGCTGGTGGTGGTGGAAGGCATCTACAGCATGGATGGCGACTACCCCGAACTGCCCCGGTTCGTTGAGCTCAAGCACAAGCACAAAGTCTTCCTGATGGTGGATGAAGCGCATTCGCTGGGGGTGATGGGGGCGACCGGCAAGGGCATTCGCGAGCATTTTGGCCTGGCGGGTAATGACGTTGATATCTGGATGGGGACGTTGAGCAAGACCCTGGCCAGTTGCGGCGGTTACATTGCGGGCAGTATCGCCTTGATCGAGCACCTGAAGTTCCTGGCGCCGGGTTTTCTGTACAGCGTGGGCATGCCACCGGCGGTTACCGCTGCTGCGTTGGCGGCGTTGAAATTGCTGGCCGATGACTGCGAGCGTGTAGCGCAGGTGCAGGCGCGTGGTGAGCTGTTCCTGCGCCTGGCGCGGGAAGCGGGGCTGGACACCGCGACCAGTACCGGTTTGGCGGTGATCCCGGTGATTACTGGCAGCTCGTTCAAGGCCGGGCGCTTGTCCAGCGCCCTGTTCGAGCGCGGCATCAATGCCCAGCCGATCCTTTACCCGGCGGTGCCGGAGCATTCGGCGCGGGTGCGGTTCTTTGTGTCTTGCGAGCATACGGAAGAGCAGATTCGGCATACCGTGGCGGTGGTGGCGGAGGAGATGGCGCGGTTGGGGTGAGCCGGCGCTGCTACAGCCAGATTGCATCCCAATGCGGGTAGTCGCCCACATTGGGTGCCAGGCCAGCCCTGACCGGGTTGGCGATGATGTACCGCGCCACGGCGAGCAGATCATCGTCCTTGCGCAGGGCGCGATCACAATAGCCTGCTTGCCAGATGGGGGCAGGCGTTACCCCTGCCTTGCGCAACGCATGGCTAGACCTTGATTTGAAGCGGCGCATCAAGGTGGCCAAGGTGACTTCCCTCAGTTCTATCAACCAATGGACATGATCAGGCATGACGACCCATGCCAGTGTCAGGCAGCTGTTTTCCCTGTCGGCTTGGCGCAGGTGTGTGACCACCAGCCTGGCAAAGTTGAAGTTGTGGAACAGAGGACGACGCTGTTGCGTGACTGTTGTCAGCATATAGAGCCTGCCGGGGTGCGAAGCCCGATGGCGGCGTAGGTGGTGGGCATGGGCGTAGTGCATGTGGTTTTCCTTGAGTGCACGTTTACCGAAGCAGCGTAGCCGCCACTACCGCGCCGACCATGATTCAACCATTGCAAATTGTGGCCCCCCCACCGCCCGTTGTAGGAGCGGGCTTGCCCGCGAATGCGGTGGTGCCTGCAACGGTGAACGCCCAGGCGATATTGGCCAACAGGCCCGGACTATTCGCGGGTAAACCCGCTCCTATGTATGGACTCGCCCACACTGTCTAGCTGCTTTTGAACATAGGAACCCGGTTGCATCTATGTATCAGGCCTGTTCGAGGAAGCTTTTTGCTTCTGGCCGACATCGTGGTGAGCTCGCAGCGTGCCGTTTACATTGAGGCCACTGCATCGGGCCTGTAGGAGCGGAGGCATCAGTCTGCGACGGTCTTACCAGGGGTCAATGTTCACTAGCAGGGGTTGGAGCGCTTAGCGCCCCGGTGGCATTACTCGGTTGGTCAGAGGCTCATGGCAGCCTCCGGGTTGCTGTTCGGTTTGTGTTGATAAACCTGGTCGTTCTGTAACAGGGCCCAGATAATGCGCAGATTTCGATTAGCCAGTCTGATCGCCGCTTCCTTGCGCCCAAGGCGGGATAGCCAGCGCAAGAGGCGGCGATCGTCTGGCTGATCGGAATCAGGCCTTAGCTGACTCAAGACAGCATGTGCGCCCTGGATCATCAGGCTACGTATGTAGCCGTCACCTCGCTTGCTCATCCTGCCCAATCTGACTTTGTTTCCACTGCTGTGCTGATCGGGCACGATACCGAAGAAGGCGGAATACATTCGGCCACTGGCGAAGCGGCTGGGCTCGGTCTGTTTCGCCACGATCGCCGTGGCGATGATAGGGCCTACGCCACGAATGGTGACCAGTCGCTGTGCGACTTTATCCTCCCGGGCTGTCGCTTCGAGCCGTCTACTGAGCCCCGCAATGCGTTCACCCAGAGACAGCCAGTCCGTCAACAGCTCATCGAGCAACTCACGCAATAGGTCGGGCAAAGGTAAAGAGGCATCCTCAAGAGACCGCGGCACATGCTTACCAATCGCAGCGTCGCCCTGTGGCATGGATACGCCATGCTCAAGCAGCAAACCACGTATCTGGTTACCCAGCGCGGTATGCCGCTTGATGTTGCCGCGGCGGATACGGTGCAGTGCTTGAATAGCCAGTGCTGTGGTGCTCTTGATCGATATCGAGGCAATACTGGTATCGCGACCGGCGCGCAAAATGGCATGGGTGTCGTTACGGTCGTTCTTCGCGCCGCTGCGGTGTTCGGCGACTCGTTGCGCAGGCAGGATGCGAACCGCATTACCTTTGGCCTGCAGCAGCCTTGCCCAGGCTTGTGCACCTGGGCCGCACTCCATCAAGACGGTCACTGTCGCTGGCAACCTGAGCAGGAAATCATGAAAGGCCTGACGGGATTTGATGCGATCTTCGTAGATCACCCGACCGGTAGCATCCTCGCCTGCTAACTGAAAGACCTGCTTGGCCAGGTCTACACAGATGGTTGTGCAAAGCTCCACATCAGTGGACGACAGGGAACCTTGCTTGGAACTATGCTTTTTCATGGTCTCGCCCTCGCTGCCGTTGGCTTCTTAGAACGCCACCGTGGCACTGTGATGCCTCGGCGGGGGCGAGTCCATCGATTACAATAACGGTTTGCGCCGGCTGTTCAGATATGCGGCGCCTCATACGCATTCAACTGCTCGACAAACTTCCAATGGCTCTTCTTCCCAAACCCCATCAACCGCTTCAGCCGTATATCCCAGCGCATGTGATGATTGGCGATCCACGGCAGCGCAAACAGGTGCGCCCCGCGCCACGGAATGAACGGGTTACGCCGCAGGCTGGCGTAAATTTCCACGCGGTGGCTGGCCTGGTGGCTGGCGCACCGTGCATGGAAACCCGAAGTGTCTGCCACCACCAAGGTGTTGGCCGGTACCGCAAAGCGGCGGGGCGGCGGCAGGCCGAGGGCGGCCAACTCGGGCTCGTCGATGCGGAACGAACCCTCACGGTGCATCTGCTCGCCAGAACGCGACGCCCCCAGGCTTTGGCGATACTCCCACGCCAGCCGTTCCGGAGTCAGGCGATGCGAACCCGGCACGTAACTGAATGGCCCTTGGTCATCCTCCACATCATCCAGGAACAACCAGGCCTTGGCCGTGGGGTGGAAGGTGTCGGCATGCAAACGCGTTTGCGGGTCCTGGTCGGCATTGGCCGCATCGATCACGATCGACTGCAACTGGTAGGTAATGCCACCGGTATTGGACGACGCGTACGCAATCAGGTCGCGCACCCCCGGGTCCGCCACGAACGCCGCACTGGCCGGGTTGCGCGCCAGCACATCCTGGTCAAGGCTGACCCGGCGGGTGACCGCGCGCCCCTGGCGCATTTCCCAACCGGTACTGCGCAACCCACCCAACTCGGCGCGCAAAGCCGAGAACTGCTCGGCAGGCAGGGCGTTTTCACGGATGAAAAACCCATTCTGCTCAAAATGCTCACGCTCAGCGGCATCCAGCCGCGACGCCAGCGCCTGGCGACGGTAACCGGCCATGGCCATGGCCAACTGGCGGCGCTGTACATGCAGACCCAGGGCGTTGAGCCGGGCGCTGCCAAGCACCGGGTTGTTCTCGAACGACTTCGCATGGGTGGCCAGCTGCAAGCAATGCCAGGGAAGTGCCGCGTAACGGCGGATGTCCTTGATCGAAACAGGCATGTTCTAGTCCTTTGATGGGGCCAGTGGCCGGCCGCAGCCGAGCATGGTCCGGGTGTAGTTGAGCAACGGCGCCACCCGCCGGTGCGCCAGCCAGTGCACCGGACGGGGCGCACTGAGGCAGGCGAGGGCGTGCCAGGCATCGCAGGGCAAGTCGTGCTGGGCGTCGGCATAGCTCGCATAGCGCAGCAAGGCGCCGGCTACCAACTGGTCCAGAGTCAGGCGCCGGGTACGGCGCGGTAATGGCTGATGGTCCTGGGTCAGGCCCCAACCGGCATAGAACGGCGTGCCGTAGGTGACCACTGGCATACCGCGCAGCAACGCCTCGAAACCGGCAGTTGAACTGAGCGTGTGCAGGGCGTCGACCTGGCCATACAGCCCGGCAATATCCACCCCCGCCAACACTTGGTCGGCCAGCCCGGCCAGCTGCGCAGGGGCAATGGCGCCGCGCCGTTTGCCGGCTTCTACATCCGGGTGTGGTTTGTACAACACCCAGGCATCCGGCAGCTGCGCCCGTACCTGCTGCAACAGGCGCAGGTTGCACCCCGCACCGCCACCGCTGCACAGCGCCGAGGCGTCGTCCTCGACCTGCCCCACCACCAGCACGCGCGGCTGGCCCGGGCGGCCTAGCAGGGTTGGCCTTGCACCGCTGCGCAAGTTGAACTTGCTGGCGCCGCTGGCCACGATCTGCTGCCGCAGCCGTGCGGCTTCGGTGAGGGTGCCGGCATCGAAAACACCGTGTTGCAGCAACTGCTCCAGGTCACTGGGCGACTGAGCGTCGTAATGAATACCCCCACGGTCCAGCACCAGCGACAGCGCCGGGCTGTTGGTGGCGCCCAGCCCTGTTGAACGCAAGAAGCCGTCCTCGACCCGCCACAGTGGCACACCCGCCTGGCGCGCACGTTCCGCCAGGCCGGCCGGCTCGCGCGCCGCCCATACCAGCAAGCGGCCCTGCTCGGCGGCTACCTTGCTGACCAACTGCGGGTCGTCGACGCTGAAGCGCAACTGCCCCCAGCGGCTGGCAAAAAAGCGCCGGATGTTGTGCTGTTTGTGCCGCTTCACGCCCAGTACCGTCGTCGGCCCGGCAAACGCCGCGTCGCGGGCTTTCTTGCTGGCCAACTGGCGGGCCACGGTCAGGGCATCGGTCAGCTGGCCGGTCAACGGGTCGACATAGCGGCAATAACGCACATAAGCTGCCGCCACCAGTTGCACCAGGTCTGGCCGGGCCTGCCGGCGAGGGATGGCCATGCGGTCATCGGTGAGCCCCCAGCCGGCATAGAACGGTAGCCCGAAGCAGGTGACCGGCACGCCCTGGATCAACGCCTCCAACCCGGCCTGGCTGGTGCCCACGTACACCCGCCGGGCACGCCGGGCCAGTGACGCCCAAGCCACCGGCCGCGCCTCCAGCGTTACCCCACGGGCCCGCGCCGCATCCAGCAGGCAGCTGGGTTTCTGCCCGCCCAGGCAGTCAGGGTGAATGCGCACACGTACGTCGGCGCCCGGGTTTTCTGCCAGGGCCTCATCCAGCATGCGCACATAGTCGGCTTCGCACAGCCCACCACCCGGGATCGAATAATCCCCGGCCGTCTGGTCCACCACCAGCACCAGCGGCCGCTCGCGGCCTAACGGGTCATCGGCGGGTAGGTCCTGGGCATTGTTGTACTTGCCGATGCCACTGCTGCGCATCAAGGCAATCAGCTCGCGGGCACAGCCCAGCTCATAGGCGCTGAGCGTTTCAGGCTGCTGCAGGATGTTTTCCAGCAGCGAAGGCCGGTCGGCCAGGTAGTGGATACCCACCGGGTCGACCACCATGGACATCGGCGTATCACCCTCGATACCCAACGAGGACGAGCGCAAAAAGCCGTCTTCCAGCGCAATGTACGGCAGCCCCCAGCGCTGGCAGAGCACCCGGGCATGGGCCGACGACTGCTTGTAGCCGATACCGGCAATGGCCTTAAGCCCCTTGGGCGCCTTGCGGCCACGGCGCCACAGCCAGAAGGGCGGGCCTTCCGGGCCGAGGAATTGCGGCAGATGCAGCACCTTCCAGGCCACCCACTGCGACATGATGCCGACCCAGCCGGGGCCGTCCACCAGCGCTTGTGGCGGTGTGAAATGGCCGGTGTTGGCTGGCGACTCAGCGCTCATGGCACACCGCCCGCCACATGTTGCGCACCGGCGGGAATGGCACCCAGCGTTTGCGGCGCAGGGCGAAACCATTGTGCAGGTACAGGCGTTGCGCGCGCGGGTTGTTCAGCGGTACTTCCAGCTCGACCTGGGCAAAGCCCAACGCAGCGGCATGCGCGCAGCACGCCTGCACCAGCGCGGCGCCCACGCCCTGCTGGCGCGCGGCCTTGCTGACCCGCAGCCCGTACAGCAGGAATGGGTAGCGCCACTCGCGCAGCTCGCTCAGGCAAAAGCCGACAAACCGCACCCAGCCACTGAGCAGGCCAAACTCCCGAATGAACGGCCGCCAACGCATGGCAAACGGCCCGCGCCGGCCATGCTTGACCGCCGCAAAGCCCAGCGCCTGATCGCCATCGAATGCCAGCAGCACACGGTCCCAATGGATAGCCGCCCCCAGCAGGCGATAGCGGCAGGCAGTATTGCCGATCAGAAACGCCAACGACCCACGCCCCTCGGCCAGCAAGCGGGCCAAGGCGGGGTCTGCGGCGCGCTCCGGCGCCAGGTCCGATCCCAGCACGATACGCACCACGTTGTCAGGCTACCCCGGCGGTGGCCACGGGCGCCTGGCGGCCCGCCACAGTCGCCTGGGCGTGGGCCAGCAAGGTGCTGGACAACTGCTGCACCGCCAGTGCACTGGCGCGGCAGCCCGGCTGGTGGCGGTTGGACCAGACCAGGTAGTCGGTGTCGCCCGCCGGGGCACCGATTGCCTGGTACACCTCAGGCAAGATCGGCACATGGTCACCATAGAAGCACAGCAGCGCCGGCTTCGGCAGGGCCAGCAGCGTTTCACGCAGCATGCCCAGCATGCGGTCGGCGTTGCAGATATGGCGCAGGTAAGGGGCCAGGTCCTGCATGCCCGGTTGCAGCGGGCGGTCGAACCAGGCAGGCAGCTCGTGTGCCGCCACGCTCTCCAGATGCAGCGGGCCGTGGTTCTCCATGGTTACCGCATGGATAAACAGCGGCTGGGTACGGCCAGGTGCCTGCAGCAGCTCGCGGATTTTGTCTGCCACGGCGCAATCACCAATGAACGGCCCGGCTTTTTGCGAAGCATTGAACGCCTTTACATCGATGAACTCATCGAAGCCCAGCGCCGGCAGCACCTTGTTGCGCCCATAGAAGCCACCGTCGTAAGGGTGGATGCAGATGGTGCGATAACCCTGTGCCTTGAGCCTGGAGGCAATGCTGGGCAGGCCCCGGCGGGCGAGCACGCGGTAGGGGTTGAAGCGGTGCACCCCAAGCCGCCCGGTGGGGATGCCGGTAAGGTAGGCGAACTCGGTACGCACCGTATTGGCGCCCCAGGCTGCGACCTGCAGCTTGCCCCGGGCTAGCGCCTGGCTGGCCAGCAGATCGTACTGGCCGAGCACTTGCTGGCGCACGCCAGGCCACAGGTCACGCACATCGAAGAACGACTCGCTCTGCACCGAGACCAGGTCTGGCAACGAGCTTGCCGGGGGCTGGGTGTGCTGAGCCGACGCATTCGCAGGGCAAGCGGCCTCCACCGGCTGCCCCCCAAACGGCGAACCCAGCGCCTCCCGATCCACCGGCGCCCGCGCTGCCCAGAAGTACCGCCACAAACTGGCCGCCAAGCCCCAGCCTCGCACGTCCCGTTCGGCATCAAAGCTCGGTTGCACCGGCCGATGGCCCAGACGCAACAAGCCCAACCCGACCACCAGCGGCAACAGCGCCGCAAGCCGCGCGCCCGGTACCTCAAAGCTCAGGCCCGCCCAAAGGTAGACCAGAAAGCCCACCGCCAGCATTGCCGCCTTGGTAAGCCCGAAAAACGGCAGATACAAGCGCGGAAACTTCACTGCATCGCTGAAATATTCAAAGTCTGCACACACAAACGGCTCGCGCAGCGAGTGATACTTCGCATTGCTTACCAGCACGATCAGCAGCCACAGCAACAGCAGGTTGACGCCGCTGAACAACGGCCGCGCCGTCAGCGCATACAGCAGCCCAAAGCCGACGCACCACAGCCCGGCATGCAGCATCCAGCAATCGGCCGGGCGGCGCAGGGCAGGGCGCGGGTGCAGCAGGCGCTCGACCGCCACGGTCAAGCCAAGGCCGATCACTGCAACCGGCAACAAAGAAACTTCAATCACTGTACTTCAGCCCACGCAGGATCATCGAAGAAAGCCACTGCGGGATAAGCCCCAGCAGCCAGGTGCCCAGGTTGAGCGGGAACGGAAAACTGATACGTGCCTGGTTCGCCGCCAGCCCGCGCTTGATGCGCCGGGCCGCTTTTTCGGCGGTCCACAAAAACGGTTTTGGCCCGGGCATTTCGAAGCACATCTTCGACTCCACATACCCCGGCACAATCACATTCACTTTCACCCCTTCCGGTGCCAGCCAGTCGCGGATGGCCTCGCCATACACGCGGATGGCAGCCTTGCTGGCGCTGTAGGTAGGCGTTACCGGCAAGCCGCGCCAACCCGCCAGCGAGCTGAACAGGGCGATCTGCCCATTGCCACGGCTGCGCATGGCCGGCAAGGCAGCCTCGACGGTGGCCAGGGCGGCCAGCACGTTCACTTCCATCAGGGCGCGGCTATCGTCCCAGACTTCTGCTTCGCCATTGGCGCCCACTGCCGTGTTCAGCCCGGCACCGACCAGTACCAGGTCCGGCTGATGCTGCTCGCTGACCCGCCGCACCATCGCCCGCAGGGCGTCCAGGTCGCGCACATCGATGGCTTCGAGCAGCACCTGGGCACCCAGGGCGCGGCACTGCTCGGCCATTTCGGCCAGGCGCTCGTGGCGCCGGCCTTGCAGGATCAGGGTTACGCCCGGGGCCGCATAGGCCGGCGCCAACGCGCCGCCGATACCGCCCGTGGCGCCGGTGATGAGGATGCAGCGGGGAGAGGCATGCGAACTCATAGGTACTTTTCGATTCTTGAGGTTTTCGCCATCAGCACTTCCAGGCAGTTGGCCACGGCCATGTCCATGCCACAGGCGGTGTAGAAGCCGCCGTTGACCTGGGTGGTGTGGATGACGGTGTTGCGGAAGCGCTGGAACAAGGTGTTGTCGGGCGCCTCGGGCTGCTGCCAGAAGTCGTCCAGCCCGCCCTGATGGGTAAGCCCCGGCATGGCATAGATCGGCTCGGCCAGCGTGCAGGTCGGGCGGTGGTGCAGGATAGCCGAGGCCCCTGCAGTACTGTTGACGGTGATCATACCGGTAATGTGCGAAAGCAGCGTGGGCATGTGCCCGCTTTCCATGAAGTCGACACGCTCGGCCACGTCATACTTGCGCGCCAATTGCTCGGTCACCTTGCGATAGTTGATCAGCCCCGGCGTCAGCGGATGGTTTTTCACCAGCAGGCGAGCATCGAACGGCGCGTTGAGCGAGAACGAGTCGATCACATGCTCGATTACCTGGGTCATGTTTTGAAACGGCGAGTGATCGCGAATTTGCGCATCGCTGTCCAACTGCAAAGGCAGCAGGAACGTGGGGTGCCGCTCCCGGGCCACTTCTGCCACCAGCGCGTCATCGTGCACACGGGCCCGCAGCAAGCGCACGCCCTGGCGAATGAAGCCGGCGTACTCCATGGCAGCGTTGAACGGCGCATGGGTGCGGTAGCGCGGGAAGCACAGCCGGTTTAGCGCACCGCCTGCGTGGTACAGCACATCGTGCGTGGCCCGGGCGGTGAACGACAGCTTGAACGGGTTGCCATTCTGGTAGCGCGGAATGTGCTTGCCCACCTCGCGGTACCATTGTGGGTCACGTGGCAGGCGCGAGTTGTTGTTAACCCCGTCGCGCTCCAGCGTCACCCAGTAGGGCCGGAAATAGCCTTCCTCGAACACATGTACGCGAATCCCCGACAACCGCGCCAGGGCCACGGCCGGGCGGTGCACCGGGCGGCAGTCACCAAACAGCACCAGGTCGGTGATGTCGAGCTGGCGGAATACCTGGGCATACCAGGCCTCCATGTCTTCGGGGCGATGCGGACAGGTCAGTTGCGCGCCACGCGGGCCGTACAGGGCATCACCGACATTGAAGCGCACGCTGTGCACCCGCTGGCCGATATCACGCAGCCCTTTGGCAAGGCGGCTGAAGAAGGGCGAACTGACACCCTGTAGAAACAAAAAGTTGTGAGACGGGATACGCAGCAGCGGACCACGCGTCGCCCTTGCATTCAGTTGGTCAGGCGCTTCATGCCCAACAAACTGCTCAAGCGTCGTTTCAAGTCCTGCCATCGGGAGGGAGCTCCAGGCTGCGGTAAGGCGTGCCAGTTTTGTAGTTCGTATAAGGTTTGTTCGGCGGTGGTGAAGCGGTTGGTCACCAGGCTTACATAAGTGGGGTACAGCAGCAGCGTGCCCGCCACCAACTGGTCCAGCGTCAGTTTCCGGCTGCGCCGCGCCTGTACCGCTGCTTGCAGGTCGAGGTCGCGGGTCAGCCCCCAGCCGGCGTAGAACGGTTGGCCATAGGTGGTCACCGGTACTCCGCGCAGCAGGGCCTCGAAGCCCGACTGCGAGGTCAGCACATGCAATTCGTCGACCACTTCCAGCAACTGCTGCAGGGGTGTATCGCCGATCACTTCATCGCACCAATGCACGGTTTGCGCTTCGTCGTCACCACGGGCGCGGGTACCGGCCAGTACTTCAGGGTGGGGCTTGTACAACAGCCACGCATCAGGGTTTTGTTCACGCACTGCGCGCAACAGTTGCAGGTTGCTGCGGATACGGTTGCCACCAAAGCGGATGGACGCATCGCCCTCCACCTGGCCAGGCACCAGGATTACCCGCTGCGCATGCTGCGGGCGCTGCCAGCGGCTGCCAGGCAAGTTGTACTTGGTCAGCCCTGCAGCGCAGATGGCCAGGCGCAATGCCTGTGCACGGGCCAGCAACTGCGGGTCGAATGGCTCGTCGGCCAGAATGCGCTCCAGGCGCGAAGGCCGGGTGGCGTCGTAGTAGATGCCCAGGTCATCGACCACCCAAGACAAAGGCCGCGCCTTGCCGGCACCAAGGCCGACCGAGCGCAGAAAGCCGTCTTCTACCCGATTGACTGGCAGTGGGTGGGCAGAAAGATCAGTGTCGTGCTTGCAGCCCCAGGACACTACCGGCACATCTTGCGCCAGCGGTTGCTCGGGCTTGACGAAGCGAATGGCCGCGCCATTGAAAAACAGGTTTGCCAGCGGTTCTTTCCAGCGGCTGAACCCCAGCATTTGTACGGCGCTCGGCAACACGCTGCGGTGCCGCCGTTGCAGCCCCAGCCAGTTGATCAGCACCTCTGGCGTGCAGGGCTGACCGCGCTCCGGGCACACATAGCGCGGGTAAGCCACCAGGCTGGCGTGAATCAGCTGTGCCAGGGGCACTGGTTTACGCCGCGCGGGCGCTGGCAAACGGTCATCGGTAAGGCCCCAGCCGGCATAGAAGGGCATACCCCAGGTATGCACCGGCACGCCCCACAACAGGGCGTCGAAGCCCAACTGCGAGGTCATCACGAATACCGCACGCATGCGCGGCAGCAAATCGGCTGGGTGAATATTGTGCGCCAGTACCTGCACGCGCGGGTTGTTGGCCAGTGCCGCCAGGTCGAAGTGCCCGGCCTTGCGACCGGCCACCACGTCAGGGTGCACCTTGAGCACGATGGTGCTGTGCGGGTAGCGTGCCAACGCCGCATCCAGCATGGCCCGGAAGTCGTCGACGCTGGCGCCCTGCAGCGAAGCATCGCCACAGGTCTGGTCTGCCACCAGCACACAGTCTGCTGGCAGCGCGGGCAGCTCGATGCGTGCGTCGTTGTATTTGGACACCCGTTGCTGCTGCCACAAGCTACGCAACGCCAAGGCGCGCTGGGTTTGTTCGGCATCTAGGGGCGTGGCGATCAGTTGTTCGAGGCGCGATGGCTGGCTAGCGTCGTAGTAGACACCTACGTCGTCGACGATCAGGGATAGAGGCGGTTCATCTGGCCCCAAGCCTAATGATCGTACGAACCCATCCTCAAGTGTAACTACTCGCTTACCTGCCTTGCCTGCTTTAACAATTGCTTTGATCGCGCTCGGCTTACGTCCCCAGGCCATCACGCAATCTGCTTGAGCTACATACCGCACACCACCATATTGCAGCGCGTAATCGGGCAGCAGGGCGGGGAGGGTACTTATGCGCTGGGCGCCTTTTGACAGGACCAGTAGGCGAGGGCGAGGCGAAACTTCATCCATAAATGTGGAACGGTATCCATTCAACAAGGGGCGGCAGGGGCCAGTAGCCCTGCGGGTCCGGTGGAAACGAGAAGGGAGGAATCTTAATACAAATTCAGTTTTGTAGGCGTGCCGCTGGTAAAAAAACGCAAAAAGAAATTAGACAATCCGCGCAAATGCTGAGGTATGGCATCAAAATGCTATCCATACTTCGCAAACTCCCTAAAAGCGGCTGCAGCGTGCCCACGTCATAGGTGCGGACTTGCTAGCGAACCTGCCAAGTCTTCTACCCATAATCTCCAATCTGCGTGCCTTCCATCAGCCCTAACAAATACGTGTATTTCTCCTGCAGCAATGCCATACGGTCTCGCTCTCGGTACTCCGCGACCGTCTCTGGACGCAGGCAATGAAACAGTGCTGTGAGCAGAAACATGTAACGCAAGTTCTCCAACGCTTGCTCTGCATCGAAACGCTCTGGCAAGGCTGCACGGTACGCCTCGATAAACTCAGCCTGGGCTGCCAGGAACACCTTCATGTCTTTGCGTCGGAACAGGCTGCCAAGGTAGGCTCCGCCGTCGAATCCTACCCGCCCAACCTTCACCTCGCTCCAGTCGATCAGGTGCAACTGGCCCTTGTCGACGAACAAGTTCTTGCGCAGATAATCCATGTGGCTGATGCAGCGCGAACTGCGTCGGGCTCTGGCTGCCAACTTGCGAGTCAACGGGACAAAGGCTTTGAAGCGCTCAGCTAGGCCGGCGAACCGATCATCTTCGAGCCCGAGTCTTTCCAGTGATGGGAGGCAGCGGGCGAAGTTAAAGCGCGGTCGTAGCAGAAACCAAGGCCTGTAGAAGTCCATGCTCCAGAGCAAAAGCGCCTTGGTCCACGGTTGTGAGTGAAGATAGCTATGGCTCAGACTTTCCAGTTCGGCAATGCCCAGTGCCAACTGCTTGGCAATTGCGTGCATGTGAGGTGGTTTGCCGCGTACGAATTCAGTGAAGACCAAGCTCTCCCATGGTGTCTCGATCACACCCAGGCAAGAGGGGTAAAGGAAGTGCGTGCTGCCCGCTAGCATGCCTTCGGAGCGATGAAAGCGAGCTTCCTGACTCCCTATGAATGCTACCTTGCGAATGGACTTTTCCACAATCTCCACGGGCAGCCCGGTGCAAGGATCCAGGAAACGATGGTGGCGCACATAGTTTACGAACGACGCGTTTGCCCCCAGCGCTTCACTACTGATCTCCAGTGCCTTCCCGTACCATTGGGGCTTGAGCGCCCGCAGGTGATCTTCGAGAGAGGCGGGTTGCCAGCGGTAGAGTGTTTTGCTGGTTATGTGCTGGCTCGTGGGGGGGGTCGTTACATCCATGTTGGCAGTGCCATACGTCCAATTTGAAGCTGCGAAAGGGGGATATGCTGCTGTATGAGAGGCCTGCGCACAACGAAAAGTTACAACAAGGCATTGATTTGGAAGGGGCGAGGGGTGAATCTCCTGTTGCGAGGGCTATCCCGGGTGTGAATTTTTCTGCGAGTTCTGGCGAGCCTCTGGGCGTTTTCTCACCCCATCACGGTGCCTTGAGCCTTGAAGCAAGGCATAAATCAAGGCATCAAAAACGGAAGCGAGTAGTAGCAGTGTTGAATCGCCAGATAGCTGTAGATGCGGCGCGCTTCTGCTTGGGGAGCTGCCAATCGGTTGGTGTGGTAGGGCGCTAGTTGTGCGTAGGATGGAAATCTAGATTGCAAGTAGTCCTGGGGCTTTAGGGCTCTATCGTGCCAGCTGCCATGGCGGCATTCACTTATACATTTCCGGATCTGTGCATCGGACTCGTGCCGAGTCGAGCCCAAGCCTAGGTGGCGGGCTATCAGGTAGGGACGCCCAGACGTGTATTGTTCGAGGAGCGGGGTCTTGCTATGGCTAAAATCAACTAGCTGTTGGATGCCGAAATACTCACGTGCAATGAATGCAGGCGGTAGGAGTGAAGTTGATATCACAATGCCATGAGCGGTGGTGAGGCTGCCTATGCCGTGCTGCTAAGTAAGAACCGCCGTCAGTCAGATTGTTCACAGATGGCCACCCCGCACTTTGCTTCCCGTTACAAAAACCTTAACATCCGCGGTTTCGCACATATTCAGCTGTCGTCAGGGACGAAAATGAATCACCTCAGCATCGCTAAAGAAGCCCTCATTGCCCAGGCTCAAGCCGTTACTCAGCTGGCCGATCGCATTGACGGCGAGTTCCAAAGTGCCGTTGAACTGATCCTCGGCTGCCAAGGCCGCACCGTGGTGTGTGGCATGGGCAAGTCTGGTCTGATCGGCAAGAAGATGGTCGCCACCTTTGCTTCCACAGGCACACCCAGCTTCTTCCTGCACCCAGCCGAAGCCTTCCATGGCGACTTGGGCATGCTCAAGCCGATCGATGTACTGATTCTCATCAGCTACAGTGGCGAAACTGAAGAACTGATCAAGCTGATTCCTAGCTTGAAGTCGTTCGGTAACAAAATTATTGCGATGACCGGCAATGGTAAGTCCACTCTTGCCAAGCACGCAGACATCTGGCTTGACATCTCGGTTGAGCGTGAGGTTTGCCCGAACAACCTGGCTCCGACCACTTCGACTCTGGCGACCATGGCCATGGGCGATGCGTTGGCTGTAGCGCTGATCGAAGCAATCCAGTTCAAACCGATGGACTTTGCTCGTTACCACCCCGGTGGCAGCTTGGGCCGCAAGCTGCTGACTCGTGTGTGCGATGTCATGCATTCGCCCGCTCCTGTTGTTGCTCCGTCTACTAGCTTCCATGATTGCCTGTTGGTCATGACCCGCAGCCGCTTGGGTATGACGGTAGTAATGGATAACGACAAGTTGGTAGGCATTGTTACTGACGGGGACTTGCGTCGGGCGTTGTTGGAAGATGAGAGCATTATTCAGGCCTCGGTTGATCAGTTCATGACTGCTAGCCCACACACTATTTGCGAAGATTCACAGCTTTCAGAGGCTGAGGCCTATATGCTGGACAACAAGATTCGGGCGTTGGCTGTGACTGACGCTGAGGGGGCTGTTGTAGGTGTAGTAGAAATTTTCGATTAAGTCGCTGTAGAAAAGCCGGGTCCTGCCCCCGGCTTTTCTAATGCGCTTAGACTCTAAATCTATTTATGCGTATTTTGGGGGTAAAAGTTGGGCTCACTGGGTGCCAGTGAGCTGGATTTTTGAGGTCTAGAATTATAGATTTACTACCTCTGAGCCTGGCTGTGCTTTGTTGGCTAACCCAATATAGGAGTTGGAGAACTTAATTTAGGTGGGCGGTTATAAGTAGTTCACCCTGTTCTTCGCTTAGAATTGCGCCGGTTAGCGAGATGGTGTTTGTCGAGATTTTTTTAACGCCAACATTGAAGACGGGATAGCCTGCACCTTTCCAGTACGATGAGATTTGAATGTCCTTTATTGTCGGGATGCGCCAAAGCTTATGCTCCAGTGTTGTTTCATCTAATTGTCCGGATTTAGAAACTTTGATGCTCGCTGACGCTCTAGCCTTGTTGTAAAACCTTTTCCTTTCGGACAGAATTTCTATTGCCCATGAGCCGATGTTGTCCAGTGCGATAAAATTCTTATTTGAAATTACTGAGTCCGTTGCGCTGCCTTTTGCTACGCCCTCTAGCGCTATTTGACTTTTTCGTAATTCGATCAAGCCGCTCAAGACGGTGCCGCGCATATTTTTCCCCAGATTGAGAATTCCGCGGTCGCAATTATTCAGATAGACTCTGTCGATTTGCCAGTCTCTTGAGCCGGCTTCAATGGTGATGGCTGTACCGGTGGTACTGTCGTCGCTTCTTACGTTTCTTAGATCAATGCTTTGGTAGTGGCCGCCAATATTATTTTTGCCGATCCTTAATCCGTTGCCGGCAATAAATCTATTGTCTACGCAATCGATTCGGCCAATAAATATTCCCGTATCATCATAAATAAAGTCTCCCCTGCCTTTGGGTGTGTTGCTAGTCCTTCTAGTGGAGACATGAAGTATGGATATTCTTGATTTGCTGCGTCCGGCTTGGGCGTCGAAACGAATTTCAAGATAAGGTAGGGTTTGGTTGTTATGTGAGAAACTGTTTTGCTGAAGAAGCAGGCTGGAAATTGAGCCGTATGCAGAGCCCTCTATTAATGCCCCTCCCCAAGAAGATGATGTGATGATGCAATCAGCATGAAACCTAGTGTTTTTTGCAACGTACAGTGACCTTCCGTAAATAGCTCCATTCAGATTTGCATAAGATATTTTGCATGGAGATTGAATGCGGACAGAATGTATTTCCTCCCCTGGGAACAATAGGGATTTACGATTTGGTGGGGGAGGGGCTGCGCGCGAGGTCCAGCCGCAGTAATTAGTGCTCAGGTTCCAGATGGGGATGTCAGCAGGGCCCTCAAACACAAATGATTCATATAGAGTGTCAGAAATATTTATGTTTTTTATGTCGTAGGGTGCGGCTAGCGATAAAGGACTGCCTTGAAGGGGGGCGCTTGAATCCTGTGTATTTCTGAATGAGTTAACTAGGCTTTTATTGAACGCTAATCTGATGCCAACTCCATTGATATTATGGACTTGTAGCCAGCCAATTTGAAATCTATGTGAGTGGATTTTTAGGCCGTACGTCAGGTCTTTTTCTGACGAGGGAAATATTTTCTGGTTTTGGGCGTTTCCGTCAATGATGATGCCATCAATACCTCCATCTAATGTGTAGTTATTGTCCGCCCCACCTTTCCATTCTTTCCAATTGTCAAAAGAGTCGCTTTCAATAACGCTACAGTTTGCATTGTCCATCAGTGTGATTTTGCACTGGCCCTGCGCGCCCTTTAAGTAGGCCCCTCCTTTCCATACAAGTGGCTCAGATAGAACTATTTGAAGGTCCTGCAGATCTATCACTGTAGGCTGGTTTTTTGCTTTGTCTAATTCGCTTTGCAAAATGGCCCAGTCGATAGACTGCTGCAATGAGTTAATGAAGGGGAAAGCGTTCTGCGCATCTTGCAAGCTTGAGTATTTTTCTGAGAGGGCATGGTATCTACCGTCGCCGATTAAGCCTATCTGACTTCCAGTTTTTATTTGAGCGATGGCAGATGAAGAGAGTTTGCTATCCAGTTTCTTTTCTGTTTCGGGTGCCAAGGTTGACGCTGTTACTAGCCCGCTACTGGTAGCTGCGACGCCAAGAATTGTGGTGCCGAGGAATTTTCTACGTTCGAGAAGTAAAGGCATGCTCACGTATCTCTGATGGGACTAAGTGAGTAGTTTGGATGTGGAAAGTTAGAAATAGTTCAGATTTTATGAGGGTGTGTGGCAGCTTGTGCGCTGCCACGCTCGGTTTATTGCGCCATTTTGTTCATGACGCTTGCATATCCTTCTGCGGTTGTGACTGTTGCCATCTTATCTTGCGCAAACAAAATGGCATCAGCCACTTCGCGGAAAGCTCCAGTGCCACCCGAGCTATTTAATACGCGC
Organism: Pseudomonas sp. PVC-5-1; assembly: GCF_057444345.1. Lineage (NCBI taxonomy): Bacteria > Pseudomonadati > Pseudomonadota > Gammaproteobacteria > Pseudomonadales > Pseudomonadaceae > Pseudomonas > Pseudomonas sp. PVC-5-1. The sequence continues at coordinate 1,478,479 of NZ_CM172024.1, forward strand.
GTTGCAGCAGATTTCACGTACAGAGGTGCATCCGCTACAGCAAATGAAATGCTACAAGCTGCAAATGCTGGTAGATCGATGCAGTCATCACCAATACAGGCAGCTTGCTCAGCTGTAACACCTGCCTCGGCGATCAATTGTTTACAGGCTGCTAACTTATCTTTCACGCCGAACTGGCAGAGCGTAACACCTAGATCAGAAACCCGTTTCCGCAAAGTCGCAGAGTCTCGACCAGACAAGACTGCTACTCGTACGCCATTTTCTTCGAGAAGGCGCATTCCCATGCCATCGCGAACATGAAAACGCTTGAGACATTCTCCGGTGGCGTCGTAGTAAATGCCGCCATCTGTCAAAACGCCATCCACATCGGTGATAACCAGTCGGATGTCTGCCAATGAGGGTTTTGCTGAAGGAGATCTACCTTCAATCAGTGCTCGCACCTGCTCCAGGCACTCCGGTGTGTCGACGCCCGGACCAGTCGGTTCGACTACATAAGCACGAATACAGTACCCGGCAGACATCAAACGCAGTTGCTCCAGCTTCTCTGCATGTTCCATCATAGGCTGCTGTAAAGCTGTGTACTCAGCTAGTACTTCCCGACGATATGCGTAAACGCCAACATGCTTCAGATAGGTGGCTGCGCTGCTGTCGCGGGGATACGGGATGGGCGAGCGGCTGAAATACAGTGCGTTGCCATTATTGGCAAGCACAACCTTGACGGTGTTGGGATTCATCGCTTCGGTCGCGTCAATAGTGTGGCACAGTGTACCAACGCTGACGCTGCTATCGAGTAGCATCCCAGCAGCCAGGGCTTCAATATCCGCTGGTCGTACCAGTGGTTCATCTCCCTGTAGATTGATGTAGATATCTGCATCAATCTGGGTCATGACTTCTGCAAGACGATCAGTACCAGATGGGTGATCTGCTGAAGTCATTACGCATTCACCACCAAAACCGCGAACGGCATCGGCGACACGTTGATCATCAGTAGCAATGACTACGACATGCGCATTAGAAACTTGGAGCGCACGTTCGTAGACGTACTGAACCATCGGCTTTCCAGCAATATCGGCTAACGGTTTACCTGGTAACCGTGTAGAGCCGTACCGGGCCGGAATAATAATCGCAACCCGTTGGGAAAAATTTGCCATGTTCACAATCCTTGCTTTCAGCGCTTCCTTACGAAATTTTCAGAGCAGGGAAGGATTTAATTAAATCGTCTAGTGTTTTGATTTGAGCCAAGAATGGCTCAAGCTTCTCTAGTGGAAGTGCGCTTGGTCCATCGCATTTAGCCTCATTCGGATTAGGATGTGCTTCCAGGAAAAGACCAGCGAGACCAACAGCCATACCTGCACGCGCGAGGTCGACAACTTGCTCGCGGCGGCCACCCGAGGCGGCGCCAGACGGGTCACGATTCTGCAATGCGTGAGTTACATCGAAGATAATTGGCAGATCTTCGCAGGTGCGCTTCATAACGCCGAAGCCAAGCATATCCACAACTAAGTTGTCATATCCCATGCATGAGCCGCGATCGCACAGAATAAGTTTGTCGTTTCCAGCTTCCTTGAACTTATGCACGATATTTTGCATTTGTGAAGGGCTAAGAAATTGTGGCTTCTTAATGTTCACTGGCTTATTAGTTTTGGCCAGTGCAACTACCAAGTCAGTCTGCCGAGCCAAGAAGGCTGGAAGTTGTACTACATCAACGACTTCAGCAACTGGTGCGGCTTGATAGATTTCATGAACATCAGTGATGATAGGGACGCCAAATTCAGCTTTCACTTTCTCGAAAATACGCAGGCCTTCTTCCATGCCTGGCCCGCGATAGGAGTGAATGGAGGAGCGGTTAGCTTTGTCAAAGCTGGCTTTAAATACATATGGAATGCCCAGCTTCTCAGTGACACGTACATACTCGGCGCATGCAGTAAGAGCTAAATCTTCGCACTCAAGTACATTGATGCCGCCAAACAAAACAAACGGAGCGTCGTTAGATACAGAGATGGCGTCGGTAATTTTAATCATGTCTTTATTCACTTGTGACAAAAATTTTTTTTGTGTACGAGAGGTGATTTTGGAACGCAGTTGCACTGGGGGAGAGGTCAGCTGCTAATTGTGCATGCTTGATCGCTCTGTTGGCGTCTTTAAGGTCAATCCAGATGCGGCTGGCCTGAACATGCGTCCAAGGTGAGTCTGGGTCTATGTTGAAAGTTTCTTCGAGGTTGGCAATCGCCTCGTCATAGTCCTGAGTATTTCGCAAAATGTTAGTGTAGTTGTTTCTGAAGCTGATATTAGTCGGATCACCAATTACTGAGATCTTGGCATGATCAAGTGCAGCGCCGAAGTTTTTTAGTACGCTATAGGTGGCGCTTATTTGGAAATTCAAGTTTGGGTTGTCGGGCTGAACTTCATGAGCCAGAAGCAAGGTTTCAAGAGCGGCTTCAGTCTTTCCAATCTTGCGTTGGATATCACCCAAATTGATCAAGTAGATTATGTTAGACGGGTTCAAAGAGACTGCTTTACGAGCGAGATCCAGTGCATCGTCCAGCTTGCCTGCACGCGCCAGCTGTTTGCTTGTTATGAAGTTGTCTTTTGCTCTGCCAGGCTCTGGGGTGGCGGCTTCTTTTCTCTCTTTCAATAAATCCTGAAGATGAAAGCTAGTGTGCCAGAGGGTGTTGACTACCTTATAAAGTTCTGATGTTTTATCGGAAATGGCAAAGTTGTTTGTGTTGAAGAAGCTTAGAGCTAAATCAAGTATGAAGTACAGTACGGATTTGTTGTCGGTGCTGTTATGCCCACCAGGCGTAGAGTAAAGCCAAGTGAGGATATTATTGCTTGATGATAAACCATACTGCGCGTTATGGCCGACTTGGCTGCAGAACGGCAGGAAGTGATCAGAGCAATCGTCGTGGGACAAGGCGTTTTGAATCACAAAGTACTTAGATGACTTATTCTTGGCAACGGCTTCGCCGGCAAAATTTCGCAGGCGTTGATCGTGAACTTCCAAGTCAATGTTGGTGTGCTCAGTAAAGCTATTTGCAGACCCCCACTTAAAAAGCTGGGTTTGGGGGTTAATTGAAATAGCGAAACTATCAGGGAGGCGGGCAGCCAACTGGAGAGCGGCATAACCACCGCCCGAGCTACCATAGAATATGATTTTTGCAGCATTGATCTTTTTTTGTACAGCTTTGACGATGTTTAGCGTCGATTCAAGGTAGTCTACGTCGCTAGTGCCGTAATACCAACCAAGGTTTAGTGTCTCATATTTGTAGAGCATCGGATCTTCAATGAAAAGCGTGCTTCCATTGAATAGTTGATGCCAAGACCATCTGCCGAATCGAGGGATTGGCGCGAAGCTGTTCAGATCCTCGCCGCGGGAACCATTGAGGAAAACATACAAATATTCGGTATCGGGCTTTTCGTGGAATAGGCAATCAAATCTAGCCTCGCCTTGCCAGATTCTGAAACGACCGTTGCCGAGCGTCGATTTCTCAAATTCGTTGAGTGTATCGTAAATTAGCTCTTCAGATTTAATGATTTTTTTGTCTGCAAGCTTGAATATTTCATTCTTTTCAAGTTGAGTGAAGATATTTTCAAGTTCGTTCGCGTCACATTTGCCGATTTCTGTGAAGCGCAGCTTGTTATCTTTCAGCATTGATAAGTCTCGCTTTTCATAAGCAGGGATACAGACGCAAGATCATTAGTAAACAAATAAGTTGGGCTGGTTTTTATTGCGTTAGGGCTAATAGGTTCGTCAGGAGATTGTAATTTAAGATCGTATGATTTAGAGTCCAAGTAGACCCTGTAGCGCAACGGAAAGCGATCGCCCAAAACTTTGTTTATTTCTTCAGTGCCAGTGTACGATTCGAGCACAATTGTACGCAGACTTCGACGACTCAGAAGCTTTTTTGCACCAATTAATACCTCTGTCTCAAGGCCCTCGACATCGATCTTTATGAAATTAATATCGCGGTCAGAAAAAAAATAATCAAGTGGTAGTACTTTGCTTCTCTGTTTGCTTGGCTGGTCGCCAAATACTTGAGGGAAAAGCTCGATCATTTCATTTGAATATGTCGACCCTTGATTATGGCTTGAAGAAATAATAATTTCTGCTTGGGCGCGGGTAGACGATAGTCCGAAGTTGTGAGCTACGATTTTATCGGTTTGTATTTGGGAGAGTCTATTAAATAGCTCTTTTACAGGTTCAAAACAGTATACTTTCTTTGCGCCAGCGGCAATCATCTGAAGTGCGGAGAAGCCAATATTTGCTCCGGCATCAATAATGAGGTCGCCAGGCTTTATGAAATTCTGAAAGAGAAATTTGTCAATATCTGCTTGCGGGTATTTAATACCTGCAGCACAGTTTGCAGCATACTGTCGCTCGTGCTTGTTGGTAAGATGAAGGCTTAGTTTTACTTCGCCGATTGTTATTGTAAATTCACCCTCGGTTTTGATCAGAGGTAGTAGTTGTTCTGTTTGATCATTTGGCATCTATCTAGGCCTTGTTTAATTGACATCCTCCTTCGCTAGGAAGGAGGGGTCTATCAAGAAACTTGACCGTTTATATGCTGAGCGAGGCGGTCGAAGTGAGATTTCCACTGCCACGGAGCGTAACGCGTCACATCACTGAGCGCAACCTCATATTGTTGCTTGATGTAGTACGCATCCAAGTGGGAGTGGAATTCATCCACGTTGTTAAACTCAAAGAATCGGGCTGTATTTCGCGTTACTTCCCTATGTGCAGCCACGTCAGTAGCAATCACTGGCGTGCCGTAGCTAAGGCTTTCGGCGAGCGGCATTCCCCAGCCTTCTACCTCCGCTGCGGTTACATAAGCTTTTGCCTGGGACAAAGTAGTTTGAATTAGTTCGTCGCTAGCACCGCTTATGATTTCGATATTGCTTTTTTTAGCTAGCTTTTGGAGTTCGCTTAGTTCTTTGTCCTTCAGCCAGCCAACTTTACCAAAGATGATCAGCTTGTCTTCTTTGACCTTGTTTGGATTCTTTTGGCAGTAAGAATCCCAGGCGCGAACTAGCCAAAGATAATTTTTTCGCGGCTCAATTGTCCCAATTGAAACGAAGTTCTTTCTTTGGTTGGCCGCAATTACCGATTTTTTGGTTAGCTCTTGAGATCCGATTTCGAGCACGCCTGCAACTGAAGAGCTACCATAGAGTTCTTCGAATTTTTCTTTGGTGTAGAACGAATTCGCAAAAATTAAATCTGAAAACGCTGCCATGTTGTCCATTCGGACTTTATGGGTTTTGTCTGTGCCTTCGACAAATAAGTGAGGATGCGTCATCGGCAACAAATCGTGAAGGTAAAGGGCGACTTGAACGCCATTCGCCTTCACATGCTCAAATAGTGCCTTTTTCTCGAGTCCAGTATGGCCCACATTCAGGTAGCATGCTCTCTCGAATACTTTGTTCCAATGAATGCCTGTTGGAGCATTAACGGTATTCGCTGCCTCAAATTTTTTGAGGATTTTATCGTGAAATAAAGCTACGAAGAGCGTGGCAATACTGCTAGGGACCTGCGGAGCTTTCTTTTTGATGTAGTCGGCTTCAGATCTGACTGCTGACAGTCTTTCCTTGAATGTTTTTCCTTTAAGCTCCCTCAGGAACTTAACGGTGCCGGTCGGCTTTGGCATTGGTTTTAGACGCAGCGATTTAGCCCACTCTTTAATTGAATGCTCAACTCTGGGGTCTTCCTCGCGACCTTTTTCCCAGCGCTCGGCCAAATATGCTACTACCATTTCTACAAGGTAGCGGGGGGCGCTGAAAAGTTCATTCCTTTTTTGATAGGCAAAAAAGTGACCCTTCTCGAGCGAGTTTTTTGCGTACTCGAACTCAACACGGTCAATGCCTGTCGGCGAGGATGCATTAACCCTGTTGAAAATTCGGGTGATATCTAAGTAAATCATGGTCAGCCCCATGACAGTCCTGATGCTGTGCGATACGGAGTATTAGGGAGCGGGTAAACCGGTGCAGGACATTCGGCACCCTTCAATACGTATTCCCAGAAGCGCTTATCAATAATGTTGCTCGGTAGAATATTGTACTGGCCAAGTGCAATTTCTTCTCCAAGGATCGGGAACAACTCTGGATTCGGTAGGAACTTTGTTGGCTTGCAACCAAAGTAGGCGGCTTCGTGGCAAATACCGGAAGAAAGTGCGCAGAGGCGCAGGCCAGAGATGCTCAGCAAGTCATAGGTTTCTGTAGGGATGACCTTACCTTTCATTTTTTCCAGGGCGGAAGTAAGTGCGCTGGACATTTTTTCGTGTGGGTGATGTTTCAAGTAAAGGTTCTTAGGCTTCATTTCGTCGAGTGTTCTTTCGAGCGATTGAATGATGTAGGAGTCATCAATAATTTCGCCGTTCTTGATTCGCGACGAGTCGACTGCAATTTGTGCGAAGAATACAAGGCCTTGTTCTGGGTTCATGCGGCGATGGTAGCGACGCGCGGCACGTGCTTTCATCAGGCCAACGTTCTGCTCAATGTAGTCGCGTGTTGGTGCGACCGACTTCAGTCGGCTGTGAATTTGCGGATCGTTTGTCGCAGCTGCGAGGAAGTAGTCAGGAGCGAACCGAAGCGGGTGCGTGCAGAGGTTGATGTAGCGTTTTCCCGCTTTATCAATAGCTTGCAGCTGAGCTCTTGACAGTTCGTAGCCAATTACCAGCTCCGAGGAGCACGACTCTAAGAAGAAGTCGTGAGCGATCGAAATTCGCTCAAGATTATCGTACAGGTAGGCCCAGCTATGTTGGTTCATAGCCATACCAGATGCTTTGTAAACTGACTCCACACGGCGGATGTTATCGGAGGGTTCTACAGACGAGTTGTCTACCAGGCCAGTGGAATACAGGAAGTTTTGCAACCAGCCAGCATTGCGAAGAAGAACGCCGTTGTCGCCATCTTTGTTACGGAACCAGTCGAGCACTAATTTGTTCAAGATCTTTCCCTGCTACGGATCTAAGGCTTAAAGTGTGAGTTGTGTTAAGCGGTGATACGGCCGTACCGATCTTCAAATCGCACGATATCATCTTCGCCGAGATACGTGCCTGATTGAACTTCGATCATCTCAAGTGGGATTTTGCCCGGGTTTTCAAGGGCATGGACCACTCCCACTGGGATATATGTGGATTGGTTTTCTGTCAGAAGAACATCTTCGCCGCCGATGGTGACTTTTGCTGTGCCAGTCACTACGATCCAATGCTCTGCGCGATGATGGTGCATCTGTACAGATAACTTTTGCCCTGGTGCGACAGTGATGCGCTTCACTTGATAGCGTGTGCCATTATCAATCGAGTCGTATGCACCCCACGGCCGGTAAACCTTCCTATGGTTGGTTGCTTCTGAGCGTTTGCTTTTCTTGATCCGGTCAACTAGCAGTTTTACGTCTTGCGCTTTTTCTTTTGAAGTTACCATCACAGCGTCAGCGGTTTCGACAACTACAACGTCATCCAAACCAAGCACGCTTACCATACGATGCTCAGCATGCACGTAGGCGTTGCGAGTTGCTTCCAAGATTACATCGCCTTGGGAGGCGTTGCCCTCTGCATCTTTGTTCGTGATTTCCCAGACGGCTGACCAAGAGCCCACGTCGTTCCAGCCAGCATCTAGAGGCAGCACCGCAACCTTGTCAGAGCGTTCCATGACGGCGTAATCGATGGAAATATTCTCTGCACACCCGAATGCTTCTGCATTGAGTCGAGTGAAATCCAGGTCACTTGTTGCGGTTTCAAGAGCGGCCTCGACAGATTGAAGAACCTGTGGAGCGTGAGCGCGCAACTGCTCCAGCATGACTGACGCTTTGAAAAGGAACATACCGCTGTTCCAGTAGTAGCGTCCGTCTTCCAGATAGCCTTGCGCCGTCTCGAAGTCAGGTTTCTCGACAAATGCTTCTACTGGTTGTGCAGATTCACGCTTTTCTGCGACTCGAATGTAACCATATCCCGTTTCAGGTTTGTTGGGTACGATTCCAAAGGTCACGATATTACCGTCGTTAGCGGCTATGGCACCTGCTTCAAAAGCAAACTGCAGTGCTTCGATATTATCGATGGCATGGTCAGCCGGCAGGACCAAAAGTAGATCGTCTTTGCCTGTGCTGAGCGCCTTGACTACAGCTGCCGCAATAGCCGGAGCAGTATTTCTACCACAGGGCTCAAGCAGAATAGCACTTGGCGCCACGCCCAGAGCCCGACACTGTTCTGCGACAAGAAAACGATGGTCCTCGTTGCTCACGATGATAGGAGTCAGCGAGATGCTATCGATCTTAGCCAAACGCATCAGCGTAGATTGGAATAGTGAGTGCTCACCACCAATGCTGAGGAATTGCTTTGGATGCATGGCACGTGAGAGTGGCCAGAGGCGAGAACCAGAGCCGCCAGAAAGTACGACGGGGATCATCTTAATTTCCCTATTGCCGATGAAAAAATTATTTATAAGCGCCGGTGGCGCGGCCGAGCAGCATAGTCTGTACGATTGGAGAAATTACTTTCTGCCACTCGTATACAGCTGCGTTTGTTACGTAAATAGTGTCATCAGGCTTGATGGCAATCTGTCGTGCATAAAACACTGCAGCCGGATCGCGCATGTTCAGACGAAGCACGGTTGGCTTCGCATTAGTACCGCTCGCCATGCGGAACACGAATACGCCTTCCGGGTTGGCATTCGCTTCACGCAAGCCGCCTACGCTGCCCAGTGCATCCAGCAAGCTGGTGTTTTGGCTTGGAAGGTCTTTCAGGCCTGGCTCTGCTACCGCTCCCATCGCTACAAAGCGCTGACGTGCACGATCAAGTACTACTTCCGAGTTCGGGCGCAGCACCATGTTGTTGCCCGAAAGCACATCTTCATAATTGAACTGTTGTATCTGGGTACCAGTACGCACAGTCACGTTGACCAGGTGTGGCTCCATTACAGGGCCACCTGCCTGGTTGACAGCATCCAGCAGGGTTAGTGGGCCTTGCAGGGTGCTGAAGCGCCCAGGGGTCTTGACTGCGCCGGCAACCAGCACCGAGCCCGACAGGTCGCCGACAAGCTCAACGTGTGTCTGCACGTCAGTTGTGATGCCCTTTAGCTGGCGGCGAATCATGGCCTCGACCTCGTTGAGGGTCATGCCTGCAACGAACTGACGGCCCACATAAGGGAGCGACAGCATGCCCTGAGCGTCAATACGCGACTTCAACTGGGTGCCGCCGGTTGCCAGAGGGGCAAACAGGGCGGACTCTGCCGGAGCGGTGTCGGCAATCAGCACATTCAAGGTGTCGCCTGCCGCCAGGCGCACTTCAGGTGGCTGCGGCTTGGTCACTGTAGCCAGCGAGGCGCGTGGTGCGCCTGCCAGATACGGGCCAATGGTGCTGGCGTTGATATCCACGAGGTTGTAGGCCTCGTTCTTGTCTTCAATCGTGCCCTTGTATGGCCCGGCACCGGACATGGTGCCGCCACAACCCGCCAGGCCCAAGGTCGCCAGCGCCAAAGCAGCCAGTTTCATATTGAATGTCTTGGAGACAGCCAGGGATTTAATCACGATGATCCTCGATCGAAGCCAGAATGAAGCGCGTGATGCCATAAAGCATCAATAGGCCGAGCAAAATGGTTGCTAGGTTGTACCAGCGCTCCGGGTAGAGAGCGAGCTGGGGGGTATTGGGGCTGACTACGGTCACCAGAGTGCGAATCTTCTTGCTCGCTTCAACGCGGGCATTGTCCAGCGCGGCAACAGCGGTTTTGTAGGTTTCCTCGGCGATGCCGGCGTCCAGGGTCAGTTGCTGGAAGCGCGAAGCGATCACGTTTGCCTGCGAGCCTTGCGGGGACGAAACCAGCAAGCGTTTTTCTTTGGCCAACTGATGGGTGATGGCTTCCACCTTCTGCTTCTGCTGACGGACTTGGGGGGCGTCAGCGCGCAGCTTGAACGACATCTCGGTCAGTACGGCCTGTTCCTTGGTGTACTGGCTTTCAAGGTCGGCAATGATGGTTGCACGGCTCTGTGCGGAGTTGCCGCCATCCAGCACCTTATTTTCGTTCTGGAAGTTCAGCAGCTGGGTCTTGCGCTTGGAGTAGTTGGCGCGTGCGGTCTCCAGTTCGCCTTGGGCAAATTTCATCTGCTCACGGGCAATGTTGTGGCTGACTTCGTTGACGAAGTGCTCGCTGGCCTGAAGGATGACGCGCAGCATTTTCTCGGACAGCTCAGGGGTGAATGCCTGAACCTCGACGCGCAGCAGGCCGGTGGTTTCGTCGTAGTGGGCCGAAACCATGCGCTGGTAGTACTTGAGCAGGTCTTCGCGTGGGGCGTCCTTGTCAAGCCAGAAGAACACGTCGCTGCGCTGGGCGGCAAATTGTTCAATCCACTGCACCTTGTCTTCAAGCAGCAGCATCATGTCCATCGAGGTGATGTACTCGCGCAAGTAAAGGGTCTCTTCCCGCGAGGCCGGGTTGGTGCCGGTCAGCAAGGTAGCAAGGCCGGGCATCTGCGCGCCTTGATTGTTGCCATCCTGGCGTACCACCACCTGGGCGGAGCTGACAAAGCGGTCAACGGCGAAGATGCCGTAGTAAACACCTGCCAGGATCATCGGCAAAACCACCATGGCGATCGCCAGGCGCCAGCCCTTCTTTTTACCCGTACTGCTCATAGTTGGATGCATCCTTGAAGTCGAACGGTGCTGCTTAAAATTGGGAATGGATTGATTAGCTGCTGTAAGCCTTGATGCCTTCGGATACGTCGTCGTATACCTGGATTTCGCCATTGCGCACCAACAGGACCACGTCGCAGAGTTTTTCGACTTCGGACATGGTGTGGGTAACCAGCACGACGTTGGACTTCTGCAGTTTTTCCTGGAAAACCTCGTTGCACTTGCGTTTGAACTGCGCATCACCCACCGACATAACTTCGTCGATCAGGTAGTAGTCGAAGTCGAATGCCATGCTCAGGCCGAACGCCACGCGTGAGCGCATGCCCGAAGAGTAGGTTTTGATCGGCTCGTCGATCCAGTCACCGATTTCGGCGAATTCCTGGACGTAGCGAATCTTCTCGCGCATCGCTTCGCCGGTTGCACCATAAATGCGGCAGACAAACTTGATGTTGTCGCGCCCGCTCATGCTGCCCTGGAAGCCGCCCGTCAAACCGACCGGCCAGGAAATGCTGCGGTCAGTAATGATGGTGCCCGAGTCGGGCACGTCTGCGCCGCCAAGCAGGCGCATGAGCGTGGACTTGCCGGCACCGTTGCGGCCGATTAGCCCGATGTTCTTGCCTGGCGGGATCGCCAGCGACAGGTTGCGGAAGACATACCGACGGCCATGGGGCGTGAGGTACGACTTGGTTACGTTTCTGAGCTCGAACACGTTTGGCCTGTACTTAACCGTTCTTGGTGGAAATCAGGTGCATCCTGCGAGCGCGGTAGGCGCCCAAAGATAGGAACAGCAATACCAGGGTGAAGCTGATCACATAGGTTTCGGACACGCCGTCGACCGGGGTGTAATGCGGCAGTACCTCGGCACGAATCAGTTCGAGGATGTGCAGGAACGGGTTGAGCAGCAGCACCGGCATCATGGCCTGGGGCAGGTAGGATGCAGGTATCAGCACCCCGGAAATGAAGTACAGCGGGAAGAAGGCCATGCGGATGACAATCTTCACGCTGGGAAGGGCGTGGGTGACCAGGGCCAGCAGCATGCCGAGGCCAAAGGCGAACAGCAGGCCCAGCAGCAGGGTGGCAACCCATTGCAGCGGGCTGTGGATCGACATGTCGAAGCCGGCCCAGGCAAAGCCGAATACGAGGATGGCGTACACCGTTACTGCAATGCAGGTTTCTACAATGACGCGCGCAATGTAAGTATCCAGTGGTTTGATCTGCTTGTAGCCGAACAGCGAACGGTTTTCGCGAAGGCTGTCCATCAAGCGCAGAGCGGTATTGCGGTAAAGCAGGAAGGGTGCCATGCCGACTAGGATGAACACCGGGTATTCAACGCCGGATACTGTGCGGCCACGGAGCATTGCAAACAGCAGCGAGAAGAGTAGGAGGTGAACCAGCGGCTCCAGCAGCATCCACAAGGCGCCCAGGCGGGTGTCGCCAACACGTGCGCGCGCTTCGCGCAGGACTAAAGCGAAGATGACCGATTTCTGGATCTGTAGAGACGAACGAGCTTTCAAGATGGCGACCGCAAAGCAATGCAGCGCGCCTAGGCACGCCGGAATTCATCTTCAGGAAAGCTCGCCGTAAGGCGATTTCAGACAGTTATTCCGGAAACTTCCCTGTTCTAAGGGGCAGAAGGGTAAGCGTCAGAGGGCATAAGCGTCAAGCGAAGCGCTGTATATGTGTTCGAAAGTACTAATCCATTAGCAGTCTTCGAGACAAATTGCATTGATAAAATGATGGCACAATGATTTCACGCTGGGAAGTAGTGTGCCGTCCGATTTTCTACGGTTTGCAGCTTACGCTGGGCGCGCAAATGCGTAGGTGAACGGGTTCACATTGCGTGGCAAAAAGCGTTGGTACTTGCTGGTCATCCGCTGACTAGACGGTCTCCTGCCGGAAATGCAATTGAGCGTACGGCATGCGGTGACGGGGTAGTCCGTGGGCTGCGTGGCAGCCCCGGAATGTCGAGGTGTGCGTTGAGCGCGTTTGCATACGCCCAGACGCACCAACAATTTGCTGACTCGGGTTATTCCTGAATCAGGCAGGCGATTTCAGCGACGCGTTCAGTGACCAGCGCCTCATTGGCCCGGCTTTCGACGTTCAGGCGCAGCAGTGGCTCGGTATTGGACCCGCGCAGGCTGAAGCGCCAGTCAGCGAATTCGACGCTGATCCCGTCTGTACGGTCGACGCTAGGCCCGTGCGGCAAGTAGAACGCCAGAATCTTCTCGATGGTGCCCTTCACATCAGCTACTTCGTAGTTGATTTCACCACTGCACGGGAACGCCGCGATACGCTCATCCACCAGTTGTGCCAGGCTTTTGCCGGTGTGGCTCATCAATGCAGCGACCAGCAGCCATGGGATGTTGCCACTGTCGCAGTACGCAAAATCGCGGAAGTAGTGGTGCGCGCTCATTTCGCCACCGTACACAGCATCTTCAGCGCGCATGCGCTCTTTGATGAAGGCATGGCCAGTCTTGCTCTGAATGGCCTGACCACCTGCGGCACTGACCTGCTCGATGGTGTTCCAGGTCAAGCGTGGATCGTGGATGATCTTGCTGCCTGGGTGCTTGGCCAGCAGCATTTCGGCCAGCAGGCCGACCACGTAGTAGCCCTCGATGAAGCGGCCCTGGTTGTCGAAGAAGAAGCAGCGGTCGAAATCGCCGTCAAAGGCAATACCCATGTCCGCGCCGGTTTCCAGAACGGCCTGACGGGTGAGGTCGCGGTTTTCCGGCAGCAGTGGGTTGGGGATGCCGTTGGGGAAGTTGCCGTCCGGCTCGCCATTGATGATGGTGATATCCAGCGGCAGGCGTGCCTTGAGCAGCTCCAGTACGGGGCCTACAGCGCCGTTGCCTGGGTCTGCCAGTACTTTCAGCGGCTTGAGTGCGCCCAGGTCGATGTAGGTCAGCAAGTGGTCGATGTAGGCAGACTTGTCGAATGCCTGGCGCACATTGCCTGGCGTAGCCGCCTGAACACCGAGGTCGCCTGCTTCAACGCGCTGGCGAATGTCGTTCAGGCCGGTATCACCGCTGATCGGGCGCGACTGCTCGCGCACCAGTTTCATGCCGTTGTAGCCCTTTGGGTTGTGGCTGGCAGTGACCATGATGCCGCCATCTGCCTGGTAATGGCTGGTGGCAAAGTAGACTTCCTCTGTGCCACACAGGCCGATGTCGATCACGTCGGCGCCGGCTTCGGTCAAGCCCTGCATCAAGGCACGGGACAGGCCCGGGCTTTCAAGACGCATGTCACGGCCGACCACGTAGGTGCGTCCGCCCAGCTGTGCCACCAGGGCGCGGCCAATTCGGTAGGCAATGTCGTCGTTGAGGTCGGTCGGCACTTGGCCACGGATGTCATAGGCTTTGAAGCAACGGGTTTGGATAGGTGCGTACATACATCTCTCATATGCGATGCCGACTGCAGGCGCCGTCTAGAAGGGGATGGTGGGTAAAATGATTAGCCGCGTTAGTTTTGCTGCGCTGCTCGCCGAGACAGACGGAGCCGGCTTGGTTATTGCCACGAATGTTCTGGCCCGTGAAGGGGACAACGGGGTTATCCACGGTGAAAGGGCCGCCGCTCTGCACTTCGATCAGGACCGGGGCATCATAGCTGGACTTTTCAGAGGATGCTCGGGGCGTCATGAAGTAAGAAGCGCTTGTGCTTCTGCAGGTGAGTGGGGCGGCAGCGAACATCACGTTCTAGTGTGCGATGTCCATGGGGCCTGAAGAGGTGGGCCGGATGATCGCGATGTCCACATGGTAATTGGCATACTCGGTGGAGCGAGCGTCCGTACGCAGGGTCGCGCTCAATACCACCTCTTGTTGGCGGTTGATATCTGCCAAGTAATTTTGGAACTGATGCTCTTTTACCATTATCAGTGCCACGCAGTTGGCGCCTTGTGAAAGATGGTCTTTCATCTCTGCCGTGCTGAACGCAATTGCCACGTTACGTTGGTAGCTCTCTACCAAGTCGCGAGTTGAAGTGGTGTCCATGGACAGCGACCCAGTGAAGCCGCGGCGATTTGCCATCCTGGCTTGGGTCAGCACATGACTACACATTTGTAAAAAAAGCGACTCGTACCACTCCACAGCCTTCTCCCTGGGTCGAAAGGGCGACATTGATACAGCAGATTGCATCAGGTTGCCAGCTTGAGGGGATAGTTGGTTTAGACGAGTCTGCGAGCAGCGGTGAGGTTTGGTTAAGCTTGCATTGCAGAGTACGGCCCAGAGGTTTCTTTTTTTGATGCGCAGCTAGTTGTCGATTTGCGCGATGCTGGTTCGAATCGCTTGGCATAGCGCTAATCGCTTGGATGAACAGGGCGGTGCACTTCGCCGGCGTTGCGGTTCGTCATTGACAATGGCGCTCTTGCTCTGAGGATTTTTCTCTTCGACATTGGTCGCGGACTCCGCCACTTTTCAGCAAAATCCTCAAAATTATGGCACTCTGCCAGACCTCGCTAGCCTTCTGGCTTGACTTGTACCCGTGCGGGCCATCTGCCTGGCACATCTGCCTGACCGTGAAACGATGAACATCCCTAACTTCAAGAAGTTGTTTATGCCTGATATTTCAGCAGACACAGCCAGCCTTATCCACGCCATAGCCTCTGCCACCGCCGTCATCGCCGCGCTGATCGCCGCCAGTGCAATGATCTTTGCCCACATGACCTCGGATGTAAAAAACCAGCACTCCGAAGTGAGCCTTTCGCGGGCCACTCAGGAGGTCACCGTGGTCAACGAGTCGGACATGCAGGCGCAGCTGGAAATTCAGCAGTTGCTGGAAGAGAACGACGCGCTGAAGGCCGAACTTGAACGTGAGCGGGCCAAACTGGAGCAGGAGCGGGCCGAGCGGCTCAAGCTGGAGGCCAGCCTTAAGCCCCGCACGCTGACGCCGCAGGCGCACGATGCATTCAAGGCGTTGGCGGGCGAGCTGAAGGCTAAAACCCTGGCACCAGTGGTGCTGCTGAATATCCACAAGGATGACAAAGAGGCGGTTCGCTTTGCCAAGGAAATTGCCGTAGCGCTGACCAAGTCGGGTGTTCAGGTGCAGATCAAGCAGCTGCCCCTGCAGAAGCACAACACCGGTACCCAGGTGGTTGTGTATACCGGGGTGGGCAGCGACGAGTTGGAGCAAGCGTTCAAGGCTGCGGAGTTTGCAACCGATATCAAACGCTCGGGGCAAAGCCCGCGGGTGAAGGTTGATGATGGGGATGCGATTTCCATTTCGGCGTTTATCAGTGTTTACCCTCGCACGGTGATTTGAGGGCCGGCTGATTGAAGCCGGAAATTTTAGTGGGGATGGAGTGGATGGCACCGGCTGCGCCGGTGTTCGCGGGGCAAGCCCGCTCCCACAACGCCCCCCCCGGGTCTTGCGAGAGCGCTTCAGTGGCGCTTGTTCTTCGCTATCTCGATGTCGTTCATCAACGCTTTGGCCATTGCCAGCAGGTAATCGGCTGCGCCCAGCATCTTGTGGTCGTCTTCCATGTCGCCTTCGCGCACCAGGTGCTTGCAGTAGCCCAGCAGGACCGAGACGTGCTCATACGCATCATCGACGGGGACGCCGGGTTGGACGCGAAGCAGGTCCAGGGTGGGGTTGCCGGCTTCAAGGAAGGTTTCGATGCCTGCGGTGAGGATGGGGGATTGGTTGTTGTTTTTCATTGTGTGATTCCAGTGCGTTGACAGAACCCACCATCTCGATCTTTCTCACGGACAGAGGTGGCAGCCATTGCGCGGGGTGAGAAACCGATGCACTGAAAACCGGCCAAGCCGAAGCCTGCCCGCGAATGGCTGCCGTTGAACAGTCGAGCAGCAGTGCTTGTCAGGTTCTCACACCCGGTCACCAACTTGGCGACCCGGTGAAGTTATCCCTGGGGCATTTCCCCGACAATTCAGCTGCTTCTGACT
Source organism: Pseudomonas sp. PVC-5-1 (assembly GCF_057444345.1). Lineage (NCBI taxonomy): Bacteria > Pseudomonadati > Pseudomonadota > Gammaproteobacteria > Pseudomonadales > Pseudomonadaceae > Pseudomonas > Pseudomonas sp. PVC-5-1. Next base: position 1,494,989 of record NZ_CM172024.1, read on the forward strand.
GGTGTGTAGGATAGTTCGCCCGGTTATCTGAGCTGAAGGGGTGGGGCGAGGTTTCAGGAAAGTCTGACGCGCTGTGTGTGCCGTGGGGGCAAAGGGGATTGCTCCGCATGCCCTGGCAAATGTCTTCGCTGCGATAGCTTCGGCGGGGCTATGCCGTTCGCCCCAGATGTGTCGCGAGTGCTTCGCGTATGCGTGCACAAGCGTGTCCGTCACCATAGGGGTTATGTGCAACGCTCATCTCGCGGTACACCGCCTCATTGGTCAGCAATGTATTCAGCTCCCTCACAATCGAGTCCACTTGTGTTCCCACCAGCCGCACCGTACCCGCCGCCACAGCCTCAGGCCGCTCGGTGGTGTCGCGCATCACCAGCACCGGTTTACCCAGCGCCGGTGCTTCCTCCTGGATGCCCCCAGAGTCGGTCAGGATCACGTACGCGCGGGTCATCAGGTACACGAACGGCAGGTAATCCAGTGGCTCGATCAGGTGGATGTTGCGCACATCGCCCAGTAGCCGGTTGACCGGCTCGCGCACGTTGGGGTTGAGGTGCACCGGGTACACCACGTCCAGCTCGGGGAATTGCCGCGCAGTGTGCACCAGCGCCTGGCAAATGCGCTCGAAGCCGCCACCGAAGTTCTCGCGGCGGTGGCCAGTCACCAGCAACAGGCGGCGGTCGGCGGCCAGGTAGCTGAAGTGCCGGGCAAAGCGAGCATTCAGCTCAGGACTTTGCAGCTTCTTTTCCACTTCCAGCAAGGCGTCGATCACGGTGTTGCCCGTGGTGAAAATGTGCATCGGGTCGGTGCCTTCACGCAGCAGGTTCTCGCGCGAGGTGGTGGTTGGGGCAAAGTGCAGCGCGGCCAGGGCGCCGGTGAGACGCCGGTTGCCTTCCTCGGGCCAGGGTGAATACAAGTTGTTGGTGCGCAGCCCGGCTTCTACATGGGCAATGGGGATTTGCTGGTAATAAGCCGCCAGGCTGGTGGCGAAGGTGGTGGCGGTGTCGCCGTGCACCAGCACCACGTCGGGCTTGAAGCCGGCCAGCACGGGCTTGATGCCTTGCAGGATGGCGGTGGTCACGCCAGTCAGGTCCTGGCCGGCCTTCATGATGTTCAGGTCGTAGTCGGGGGTAATGCCGAACAGCTCCAGCACCTGGTCGAGCATTTGCCGATGCTGGCCGGTGACGCACACGCGGGCTTCGAAGCGGCTGTCCTGGGCTAGCTGAAGGGCCAGGGGGGCCATCTTGATGGCTTCTGGGCGGGTACCGAAAACGGTCAGGGTCTTGAGGGGCACGGCGGTGATCCTCTTGCTCGGGTCCTTGAAGCAAAGCGGTTTTCCATTGCTGAAGAAATCTAGCAGGCGGGGGGTGGGACGCCAGTTTGCACCGCAGATGCGTGTCGGCCGGTGGCGGGACGGTTTGCGCGTCAGGTGTTGTTCGGCGGGCACTGTAGGAAAGCGGGAGGGGCGGGTAGGCAGTGGTTATCGGACCAATGGGCATTTGCTTACAGGCGCGGGGCCAAGGCCTTGAGCTGCCGGGGGTGGGCCGCTGGCGATGAAATGGCCGTAGTTTGTGGGTGGGCGAAGCTGGCGGTTTTGCTGACTGATTCGGTAACCATTCGCCGGGGGCGGCGGGTGTTTTGCTGTCGGGTTAATCGCTAGGGTTGTTCGCGCAGCCGAAGGAAAACGGCTGCTGATAAATCGCCAACCTAAGGAGTGTTGACCATGCGCAATAACGTTCTGTCGTACCTGCTGCTGCCGCTGTTCGCCAGTTTGTCCTTCTCGCTCAGTGCAGCCCCGGCCAGTGCCACGGCAGTAGCCGAGCCGGTACCGGTGGTGGCCCAGGCGCAGGCCCAGCAGGCGCCGCAGCTGGACCTGAACACGGCGGATGCACTGACCTTGCAGAAGGAGCTGAACGGGATCGGCAAGGCCAAGGCCGAGGCGATCGTCGCCTACCGTGAAGCCAATGGGCCGTTTGCTTCGGTGGATGAGTTGCTGGAGATCAAGGGGATCGGCAATGCGTTGCTGGAGCGTAACCGGGACAAGGTGATGGTGAAGTAAGGGGGAGGGGCCGGGGTTGATGCCCTGGCCCGGCCTTCAAAAAACAGAGAGGCTCGAGGGAACCAGCCCACCGTGCTGGCCTTCTAGCGGTCTTGCGCGTCCTTGGCATCGGCCTCGGCATTGCGCTCACGCACCTTGCGCAGTTGTTCTTCGGTCAGCGGCACTTTTTTGGCTGTGTCGCGCAGCAGCATCAACCCGCCGACGATGGAGCCGAGGGCTATGATGAGTATCAGCCAGGCATACCAGGGCATTGTCGTTCTCCTTAAATCGGGCGATGGGCAACGCGTGTATGAAATTTGAGCAGTTACCCGTTCCGTTGGTTCAATTATAGAGGCACAGGCTGTGCCGTAATGCCAGTCAGTCAGGATAAGGCGAGGTGTTTGTGGTGCCTTTGGCATCGCCTATGCGATCGACATCTCAAGGCAAGCACCTGCCAGCTTTACTGCTTGATTGACAGGCATTAGCCCGTGCCGGGCCAATTCCGTGACCCGCGGCCCCCAAAGCATGCGCCACTTCGTTTACAATGCGCGCCGTTTTCAACTTGCCAAGAGCTCCTGCCCATGCCCGCCTGCCAGACGCCCCTGATCGTCGCCCTGGATTTCCCTACCCGTGAGGCCGCCCTGAAGCTGGCTGACCAGCTTGACCCTGCGCTTTGCCGGGTAAAGGTGGGTAAAGAGCTGTTCACCAGCAGCGCTTCAGGCATTGTCGAAACCCTGTGCGACAAGGGCTTCGAAGTGTTCCTGGACCTCAAGTTCCACGACATCCCCAACACCACGGCCATGGCGGTAAAGGCCGCTGCCGAGATGGGGGTATGGATGGTCAACGTCCATTGCTCCGGTGGCCTGCGCATGATGGTGGCCTGCCGTGAAGAACTGGCCAAGCGTAGCGGCCCGCAGCCGTTGCTGATTGGCGTGACCGTGCTGACCAGCATGGAGCGTGAAGACCTGGCCGGCATCGGCCTGGATATCGACCCGCAAGAGCAGGTGCTGCGCCTGGCGGCGTTGGCGCAGAAGGCTGGCATGGACGGCCTGGTGTGCTCGGCGCTGGAGGCCCCGGCGCTGAAGGCCGCGCACCCGTCTCTGCAGCTGGTGACCCCGGGTATTCGCCCGGCGGGCAGCGCGCAGGATGACCAACGCCGTATCCTCACCCCGCGCCAGGCGCTGGATGCTGGTTCGGATTACCTGGTGATTGGCCGGCCGATCAGCCAGGCTGCCGACCCGGCGCAGGCGCTGGCGGCGGTGGTGGCGGAGATTCGTGGGTAATCAGCTGCGGTAATGGAAAAAGGGCCGGCACGAGAGTGCCGGCCCTTTTTTCGTTTTAAACCTTCAACACCAACTTGCCAAAGTTCTCCCCGCTGAACAGCTTCAACAAGGTCTCGGGGAAGGTCTCCAGCCCCTCCACCACATCCTCCTTGCTCTTCACTTGCCCGCTGGCCAGCCAGCCGGCAATCTCCAGCGCGGCCTTGCCGTAGTCCTTGCTGTGGTCCATCACCACAAAACCTTCCATGCGCGCACGGTTCACCAGCAGCGACAGGTAGTTGGCCGGACCTTTCACCGCTTCCTTGTTGTTGTACTGGCTGATCGCGCCGCAAATCACGATGCGCGCCTTGAAGTTGATGCGTGTCAGCACCGCATCGAGGATGTCGCCGCCGACGTTGTCGAAATACACGTCCACGCCTTTGGGGCATTCACGCTTCAGGCCGGCCAGCACATCTTCGGCCTTGTAGTCGATAACCCCGTCGAAGCCCAGTTCGTCCTTCAGGTACTGGCACTTCTTGGCGCCGCCGGCAATGCCGATCACGCGGCAGCCTTTGATCTTGGCAATTTGCCCGACAATGCTGCCCACCGCGCCGGCTGCGCCGGAAATGACCACGGTTTCACCAGCCTTGGGCTGGCCGACCTCCAGCAGGGCGAAATAGGCGGTCATGCCGGTCATGCCCAGCGCCGACAGGTAGCGCGGCAGCGGCGCCAGGTTGGGGTCGATCTTGTGCAGGCCCTGGGGTTCGCCAGTGAAATAGTCCTGCACACCCAGCGCACCGCTAACGTGGTCGCCTGGTTTGAACCCTGGGTGGTTGGAGGCCACCACTTCACCCACGCCCAGTGCGCGCATCACCTGGCCCAGTGCCACGGGCGGGATGTACGACTTGCCTTCGTTCATCCAGCCACGCATGGCCGGGTCCAGCGACAGGTACAGGTTGCGCACCAGCACCTGGCCTTCACCGGGTTGTTCGGCGGGTACGGCCTCGAAACTGAAGTCGTCTCGGCGCACGGTGCCGACCGGGCGTTTGGCAAGCAGGAAGCGGCGGTTGGTGTAGGTCATGGCAGGTCCTTGTGGGCAGTGGAAGGGGGAGGCGTCAAATCTACCCTGTTGATGTAGGCAGGTCGTTAACATCACTGACAAGCATGGTAGCCCAACCGGTGGAGTGATGATGCTGCCAGGCCGGGTAGTGGCTGACTATGCTCTGAACCCCACCAAGCACGCTTTGGAGCACGCGATGAGCATGACCTTTTCCGGCCAGGTAGCCCTGGTTACCGGCGCCGCCGCCGGCATCGGCCGGGCAACCGCCCTGGCTTTTGCCCGGGAGGGCCTGAAGGTGGTGGTGGCCGACCTTGACCCGGCCGGTGGCGAGGCCACTGTGGCGCTGATCCACGCTGCGGGCGGGGAGGCGCTGTTCATTGCCTGCGACGTTACTCGTGAGGCCGAGGTGCGCCAACTGCACGAACGCCTGATCGCCGCCTATGGGCGGCTGGACTATGCCTACAACAACGCTGGTATCGAGATAGAGCAGGGCCGCCTGGCCGAGGGCAGCGAGGCGGAGTTCGATGCCATCATGGGCGTCAACGTTAAGGGTGTGTGGCTGTGCATGAAGTACCAGCTGCCGTTGCTGTTGGCCCAGGGCGGTGGGGCCATCGTCAATACCGCTTCGGTGGCGGGCTTGGGCGCGGCGCCGAAGATGAGCATCTACAGCGCTTCCAAGCACGCGGTGATAGGCCTGACCAAGTCGGCGGCCATCGAATACGCCAAGAAGGGCATCCGGGTGAATGCGGTGTGCCCGGCGGTGATCGACACCGACATGTTCCGCCGTGCCTATGAGGCCGACCCGCGCAAGGCCGAGTTTGCCGCTGCCATGCATCCGGTGGGGCGCATTGGCAAGGTCGAGGAAATTGCCAGCGCCGTGCTGTACCTGTGCAGTGATGGCGCAGCGTTTACCACAGGGCATTGCCTGACGGTGGATGGTGGGGCTACGGCGATCTGAACCGGAACCGCGTGGCCTGCGACGCGGGTAACGCCTTTGCTACGGGGGCGTAGGCGCGTGTGGCTATGTCGCATATGGGCAGGATGCGCGCGCCCAAGCCCTTATTGTGCCGGCCTGGGCGTGCGCCCGCCTAGAAGCTGACGCCTACTTTCAGGCCATATTCGTCGCGGGTCTGGTCGTCCGAATCGGTCATCATGAACCGCCCGTCCAGTTCATAATTGTAGCGGCTCATATAAAGCGCGACGAGTATTGGCACATTGCCTTGCTGATTGAACAGTACGCTAAGTTCGGCAAAGGGGTTGCTGGTATCTTTCAAATCTACATCTTCACTGCTGAGGCCATGTATTTCCAATTGCGCATCGCCATTGATCAACTGGCGCACCCCGGCTTCGAAGCGCAAGGTGGCATTATTGAAACGGTAGTTGTAACCCGCGGCAATCTTGGCGAACGGTGTACGGTTGGTCAGGTCGACGTCATACCGGCGGGTATTGGGTGACAGCCGGTTCCATTTGTAACCGGTACCCAGCAACAGGTCGACGGAGTGGCGTTCGGCCAGGGCCAGGCGCCAGCCCAGGTCGAGGTCGGCCTGGCCGTCCTTGAGCTTCTGGTCCTGCTTTTTCGAGTACATGCCGCTGGCTTCGGCCTGGTAGATAAGCCCGTCCTTTGCCGTCATCTTGTTGCCGTAGTTAATAAATAGCCCGCCTTCTGGCATATCTTCCGTTTCATTGCCACGCCCGTTCAACTCCAATTGGGTATAACTTCCTTGCAAACCAATGGTTAATAGCGGTGCAGTGGAAGTTTCAGCATGCCCCACCGTTGGTAGCGCAACAAACAGCAACGGGGTGACCACAGCAGCAAGGAGGGCTGTTTTCATGGAAAACTCCAGACGGGCTCTACGTGGCCGAAGGGGTGGGCCAGTTACCTATTACGATAGCGGTGTTTTCAATTTGAATAGTGGCCATTTAATATTTTTTCTTGCTCAAACATTGGCGCAGAATTAATGACGCCAAATTTATTTTACAAATAGTAATTGGAATAAACTGATAGAAACTTGCTTCCACTTGATTGGCCGTGGTCCGCTCGGGGGGCGCCGTGCTGAACTAAAATTAATGGCTCGCTGCTGGCGCCTGCCGTGGCTGGCAAAAACCGACCTTGATACAGCTAAAAACGACAAGCCATAGCTATTTGACACCATTCTGACGCCAGGCCCTTGTCCATCGGCTGGCAACGTTGCCACCCTTGGCTTTCGGGATAACCTCGCACGCAGAAGGGGAATCGGCATGGGCGCGAGCAAGCACGGTATGCTGGCCAACCTGGGCATGGCCCGCAAACTCGGCCTGGGCTTTGCCCTGGTGCTGGTGCTAACCCTGGCGGTGGCCGGCATTGGCATTGCCGCGCTGCACAGCGTTAGCCAGCGCTTCGACAGCTTGCGTCAGCTGGCCCAGTTCAATACTGACCTGCTGCGCTTGCGCCAGCACGAGCAGGCATTTGCCCTGCGCTCCGACCTGCAGCAGGCCGAGGCCTTGCGCAGCGGCTTGCAAGGCCTGGTCGAACGCGCCCGTGGCCTGCCGGCGCTGGCGGCGGCGGAAACCGACCTTGCAGCCTATGGCCAGGCGTTCGAGGCCTTTGTCGAGGCGGTGCAGGCCAAGGAACTGGCGCTGGACATGGCCAGTTGGTCGGTGTCCAGCGTGGCCAACAACCTCGACGTACTGCAGGCCGGCCTGGCTGACGACGGCGTGTATACCCTCAAGCAGTCACAGGGCCAGCAGGGCGGCGCGTTCCTCGAGCAGGCCACGCAGGTGGCGCAGGTGTCGCGGCTGATGCTGCAGGCCATGGACGAAGCGCGGGTACGCCTGGAAAAAAGCCGCAAGGGCGAAGAGGGCGTCAGCCAGGAGCGCATTGCCCAGACCGTCGAAGCCGCCAGCCTGGTCAGCCAGTTGCAGGGCGCTGTCAGCGATGCTGGCTACCAGAGTGTGTTGGGCGAAGTGGCGGGGCACATTGGCAGCTTCTCGGAAAAGCTCAACGAATACACTGACCAGCTAGCCCGCGAGCAGGGCTTGAAGGCGCAGTTGCAGGCCAGTGCCGAGCAAGTCACCAGTCGGGTCGACCAGGCTTACCTGGGGCAGGAGCAGGCCCTGCAGGGCGAATTGCAACGCAATGCCGTGGCCATCGGCCTGGCTACCGCATTGGCGCTGCTGGTAGGTGTGCTGGCCGCCTGGCTGATCACCCGCGCCGTGGTCGGGCCGCTCAAGCATGTGATTGCCCGTGCCCAACGTATCGCTGCCGGCGAGCTGAGCTTCGACGCCCAGGCACCGCGCCGGGACGAAGTAGGGCAGTTGATGCAGGCCATGCAGCAGATGGCGGCGGGCCTGTCGGGCATTGTCAGCGGTTTGCAGCAGGGCATCGAGCAACTGGCCGGCAATGCGCAGGCGCTGTCGGCGGTGACCGAGCAGACCAACCGCGAGGTGGGCAGCCAGAAGGAAGAGACCGAGCAGGTGGCTACCGCCATGCAGCAGATGACCGCCACCGTGCACGATGTGGCGCGCAATGCCGAGGAGGCGGCGCAGGCGGCCCAGGCTGCGGATGAGAAGGTTGATTCCGGGCAGCAGGTGGTGCGCCAGAGCATGCAGCGCATCGAGCAACTGGCGTCGGCGGCAGAGACGGCCAGCGCCGGTATCGACAGCCTCAGTGCCGAGATCCACACCATTGGCGACGTGCTGGAAGTGATCAAGAGCGTGGCTGAGCAGACCAACCTGTTGGCGCTGAATGCTGCTATCGAAGCCGCCCGCGCGGGTGAGCAGGGGCGTGGCTTTGCCGTGGTCGCTGACGAGGTGCGTGCGCTGGCGCGGCGTACCCGGCAGTCTACCGAGCAGATCGAGACCTTGGTCGCCAGCCTGCGGGGCAATGCCCAGCAGTCGGTGGCGCAGATTCGCGGCAGTACCGAGCTGGTGCGTTTGGCGGTGGCTGATGCGCTGCAGACCGAAAGCGCGCTGGGCAGCATTGCGGCGGCGGTTTCATTGATCCAGCAGATGAACCAGCAGATTGCCGCGGCGGCCGAGCAGCAGAGTTCGGTGGCAGAAGAGATCAGCCGCAGCGTCACGCAGATCCGTGGTAGTGCCGATCAGGCGGCGTTGGCGATGCAGGACAATGCCCGGTCGAGTATCGAGCTGGCGCAGTTGGGTACTGACCTGAAGGGGATGGTGGGGCATTTCAGGTTGTGATCTGGGCCTGGGCTTTGTGTTGCCTGTACCGGCCTCTTCGCGGGCATGCCCGCTCCCACAGGGATATCATTGCCCTCAGGTCCAGTGATATCCCTGTGGGAGCGGGCGTGCCCGCGAAGAGGCCGGTACAGGCAACAAATACCTTCAGGCCCTGCGCGGGTTGAGAATCATCAGGGCCAGTACCCCCGCCACAATCCCCCAGAACGCCGAACCAATCGAGAACAAGGTCAGCCCCGAAGCGGTAACCATGAAGGTGATCACCGCAGCCTCGCGCTCACGCGCTTCGCTCATGGCCACGGTCAGCCCGTTCATGATCGAGCCGAACAGCGCCAGCGCCGCAATCGACAGCACCAGTTCTTTTGGCAGCGCCGCAAACAGCGCCGCCAAGGTCGCGCCGAACACCCCGGCAATGCCATAGAAAATCCCGCACCACACAGCCGCGGTATAACGCTTGGCCGGGTCTTCATGGGCATGCGGCCCGGTGCAGATCGCCGCGCTGATCGCCGCCAGGTTGACCCCATGCGAACCAAACGGCGCCAGCAGCAGCGAGGCAAAACCGGTGGCCGAGATCAGTGGCGAGGCCGGCACCTGGTAGCCGTCGGCGCGCAGCACGGCCACACCCGGCATGTTCTGCGAGGTCATCGCCACCACAAACAGCGGAATGCCAATGCTGATGGTCGCCGCCAGCGAGAAGCTTGGCGTGGTCCACACCGGCGTGGCCACTTCCAGCCGGAAGCCGCTGAAGTCCAGCAGGCCCAGGGCGCCGGACAGCGCCGTACCCACCAATAGCGCGGCCAGCACGCAGTAACGCGGCGACAGGCGTTTGACCAGCAGGTAGCTGAAGAACATGCCCAGTACCAGCAGGGTGCGATGCTGGGCGGCAACGAAGATTTCGCTGCCGATCTTGAACAGGATACCCGCCAGCAGCGCCGAGGCCAGCGAGGCCGGGATGCGCTTGACCAGGCGCTCGAAACTGCCGGTCAGGCCACAGATCAGCACCAGCACGGCACAGGTGATGTAGGCGCCGATCGCTTCGCCATAGCTGACCCCGCCCAGGCTGGTGATCAGCAAGGCGGCGCCGGGGGTGGACCAGGCCACGGTGATCGGTGTGCGGTAACGCAGCGACAGGCCGATGCTGCACACCGCCATGCCGATCGACAACGCCCAGATCCATGAGGAAATCTGCGCGGTGGTCAGCCCGGCTGCCTGGCCGGCCTGGAACATCAGCACCAGCGAGCTGGTATAGCCGGTGAGCATGGCGATGAAGCCGGCGACCACCGCCGACGGGGAGCTGTCTGCCAGGGGCCGCAGGCGTATGGAAGTGGCATCGGTCATGAACAAAATCCTTGTAAAGGTGTAAGCAGTTTTTTCAGACTACAGCGAGCAAGGTTGATCCTTGCCATACAGCGGCCATTGCTTTTAGCCGTACAGTCGCCAACTATTGGGCGCAAATGCAGAACTGCTTGGGAGTGGAGGGGGCGATGTACAAGGTCTACGGCGACTACCAGTCGGGCAACTGTTACAAGGTCAAGCTGATGTTGAGCCTGCTGGGCCGGCCATATGAATGGCACCCGGTGGACATCCTGAAGGGCGAGACCGAAACGCCCGAGTTCCTGGCGATGAACCCCAACGGCAAGGTACCGGTGCTGGAGCTGGAAGACGGCAGCTATCTGTGGGAGTCCAATGCCATTCTCAACTACCTGGCCGACGGCAGCGAGTTCCTGCCTACCGAGCCACGCCTGCGCACCCAGGTGCTGCAGTGGCAGTTCTTCGAGCAGTACAGTCATGAGCCCTACATTGCCGTGGCGCGTTTCATCCAGTTCTACCTGGGGTTGCCGGACGAGCGAGTGGAGGAATACCGCAAGCTGCACAAGGGGGGGTACAAGGCACTGAAGGTGATGGAGCGGCAGTTGCAGATGACGCCGTACCTGGTCGGCGAACAGTATTCGATTGCCGATGTGGCGTTGTATGCCTACACCCATGTGGCGCAGCAGGGTGGGTTCGACCTGGCCGACTACCCGGCAGTGAGGGCCTGGCTGGAGCGGGTCAGCAGCCACCCGCGGCATGTGCCGATGGTGGGCTAGTTTATAGCCTGTGCCGGCCTCTTCGCGGGCATGCCCGCTCCCACAGGTATTCCACAAAATTCAGCCCTGTGGTGAACCTGTGGGAGCGGGCGTGCCCGCGAAGAGGCGGGCACAGGCCGCCGGCAAACGGTCAGGCCGAAGCGAACCGCTCATCCAGGTAGGCAATGATCGCCTTGGACTCATACATCCAGGTCACCTTGCCCGCTTCTTCAATACGCAGGCACGGCACTTTCACCCGGCCGCCACCTTCCTGCAGGGCCTGGCGGTGTACTGGGTCGTTCTTGGCATCGCGCAGCGCCACCGGCACGTTCAAACGGTGCAGGGTGCGGCGTGTCTTGACGCAGAACGGGCAGGCGTGGAACTGGTACAGCGCCAGGCCCTTGGCCGCTTGCTCGACGCGAGCCTGGGCGGTGGCGTCGCGTTTGCGCTTGGCCGGGCGGCTGATCCAGTCGCCGAACACGATGAGCTGGCCGAGGCCAACCCGCAGGGCTTTGACGATCATGGGCAACTCCTGAAATGAAAAAGCCGACCCGGCAGGGTCGGCTCGGGGTCAGCAGCCAATCACTTGATCAGGCTGAGGAACTCGCTGCGGGTGGCGGCGTTTTCGCGGAACTCACCCAGCATCACCGAGGTGATCATGGTCGAGTTCTGCTTCTCGACACCGCGCATCATCATGCACATGTGCTTGGCTTCGATGACCACGGCAACGCCGGCGGCACCGGTTACCTGCTGCACGGCCTCGGCAACCTGGCGGCTGAGGTTTTCCTGGATCTGCAGGCGGCGAGCGTACATGTCGACGATGCGCGCCACCTTCGACAGGCCCAGTACCTTGCCCTTGGGCAGGTAGGCCACGTGCGCCTTGCCGATGAACGGCAGCATGTGGTGTTCGCACATCGAATACAGCTCGATGTCCCGGACCAGCACCATTTCGCTGTTGTCAGAGCTGAACAGCGCGTTGTTGGTGACTTCTTCCAGTGTTTGCTCATAACCGCGGCAAAGGTACTTCATCGCCTTTGCAGCCCGCTTGGGCGTGTCGAGCAGGCCCTCACGGGAGACGTCCTCGCCAATCTGGCTGAGGATCTCGGTGTAGTTCTGTTCCAGGGACATGGATCTACCTGTGGGAAAAAATCGCAAAAACGAAGGGTACGGCGGTGAGGGCGGCGCTGCAAGCGCGGCGTTACTCGTCGCGGCCTTCGAGCATGGTTCGCTTGAGCATCACATACACCGCGCCGGTGCCGCCGTGGCGGGCGCTGCACGAGGCAAAACCGAGCACCTGCGGGTGCTGGCGCAGCCAGGTGTTGACGTGGCTCTTGATCATCGGGCGCTTGCCGTCCAGGCGCGCGGCCTTGCCGTGGGTAACCCGCACGCAGCGCACTTCCAGTCTGGTGGCCTCGGCGATGAAATCCCACAGGGTTTCGCGGGCCTTTTCCACGGTCATGCCATGCAGGTCGAGGCTGCCCTCGAACGGGATCTGCCCCAGCTTCAGCTTGCGCAGCTGGCCTTCCTGCACGCCATCGCGGCGCCACAGCAACTCGTCTTCGGCGCCAACGTCGATGACGAACTGGTCGGACATGCCGTCGATCACCAGCGCCTTGTCACTGCGCACGGTCGCCGCCTGACGCAGGCCGGCCAGCTTCTGGCGGTCGGCCTTGGGCTTGCCGACTTCGGCGCGGTCGTGCCTGATCGGTTTGACACCGCGCACTTCGGCCTTGAACAGGGAAAAATCGTCGTCTTGCATGATGCCTCCACGTGGGCGGCGTAGTTTACGCGACTGTGGGGCCTTGTGCAGCCTGTGCCGGCCCTTTCGCGGGCACGCCCGCTCCCACAGGGATATCACAGGGGCTGAAGGCAGCGGGGTACCTGTGGGAGCGGGCGTGCCCGCGAAAAGGCCGATTCAGGCAATACAACCCCATCAGTCATGCTTCTTCATCAGGTGCGGCGACAGGTTCAGTTCCCGCCCGCGGCGCAGGCGAATGCGGCTGCGCCGCCAGAAGCGCACGCCCAGCCACAGCAGCAGCAAACCGGCCACGGTGAGGATGCCGGCCAGTGGTTTGTTGGCATTGAGCTCCGCCAGGGCAGGGTAGTTGCCCAGCAGGCCGGCAACGCCGGCCATCGCCAACAGCACGCCAAGGGTCGCCAGCATGGCCGACAGGCCGGCCGCCAGGCGGGCACCCCAGTTACGCGGTTCGCGCGGGCGCAGGCGCTTGGCGTCGAAACTGCCTTTGAGCTTCATTCCGCTCTCCTCTGTGGATATCCGGAATTCGACCTGGGGCCGCCCATCGGGTTCCGCCCGGCTGCCGGGCGGTTGTACTCAGCCGCTCAGATCAGGCTGGCGGTGGGGGCCACGCAAGCGAAGTTGTCGGCCATCACGGCCATTTCGCACTGGTGGATCTGCGCGGCCGGGATCACCCTATCCTTGAATGCCAGGTCGCGGGTCGCCGAAGCGTCTTCCACCAGGGTGCAGCGGTAACCATAGTCCTTGGCGCGGCGTACCGTGGTGCTGACGCTGGAGTGGCTCATGAAACCGCAGACGATCAGGTCCAGGTGGCCCAGCGCCTGCAGGGTCTCATGCAGCTGGGTGTTCTTGAATGCGTTGGGCATGCGTTTTTCGATGACGATTTCGCCTTCCTGCGGCTCCAGCCCCGGAATGAACTGGCCGGCCGGCCCTTGCGGGTCGAAGCGGCCACCGACAGTGCCCAGGTGGCGAACGTGGATGATCGGACGGCCGCTCTTGCGCGCGGCGTCGAGCAACCTGGCGATGTTGGCCACGGCCTCGTCCATGCCCGACAGCGCCAGGGGCCCGCTGAGGTACTCCTTTTGCGCATCGATGATGATCAGGCTGGCGTGGCTCAGCTTGGCCGGCGGGTAGTCGCGGCCAGTGAGGCGAAACATCGTGGTTGGAACGGACATCAAGGGCTCCTTGGATAGGGCTTTTGTATACCTATTCTCCCCTGCCTTGGCGCCAATGGGAATGGTTGACAACGCAAGCGGCATGGTTACTGGCTTGTGGCTAGCCATTGGGTAAGGCAAAGGAACAAATGTGCGGGTGGGGCTGTTAGACTTTTGTCCGGTCTGAATTAGGAGTACCCCGTGATCACATCCCGCCTGCGCACGCTGCGCGACTACATCCGCTGGGCGGTCAGCCGCTTCCACGAGCACGACCTGTTCTTCGGCCATGGTGCCGACAATGCCTGGGACGAGGCCCGCCTGCTGGTACTGGGGGCGGTGCACCTGCCGTGGGAGGTGGCCGACAGCTATCTGGACTGCATGCTCGAGGACGACGAGCGGGTACGCCTGCAGCACCTGCTCAAGCGCCGTATCGAAGAACGCGTGCCGGCCGCCTACCTTTTGGGCGAAGCCTGGTTCTGCGGCATGTCGTTCATCGTCGACGAGCGCGTGCTGGTGCCGCGTTCGCCGATTGGCGAGCTGATCGAGAAACGCTTCGAGCCGTGGCTGGCGAGCGCGCCGGCGCGCATTCTTGACCTGTGCACCGGTTCTGGCTGCATCGGCATCGTTGCCGCCGACGTGTTCCCCGAGGCCGAGGTAGTGCTGGCCGACCTGTCGTTCGAAGCGCTCGAAGTGGCCAACCAGAACATCGAACGCCACGGCCTGGACGGGCGCGTGTACACCGTGCAGGGCGACGGTTTTGGCGGTTTGCCAGGGCAGCGTTTCGATCTGATCCTGTCCAACCCGCCGTATGTCGATGCCGAAGACTTCGACGACATGCCGGCCGAGTACCACCACGAGCCCGAGTTGGGCCTGGCCTGCGGCAACGATGGCCTGGACCTGGTGCGGCGCATGCTGGCCGAGGCGGCGGACCACCTGACCGACAAGGGCTTGCTGATTGTCGAGGTGGGCAACAGCCAGGTGCATGTCGAGGCGCTATACCCCGAGGTGGACTTTGCCTGGCTGGAGTTCGAGCGCGGTGGGCACGGGGTGTTCATGCTGACCGCCGAGCAGTGCCGCCAGCATCAGGAACTGTTCAAGGCCCGGGTCTGACTTCAGGGCCCATTCGCGGGCTTGCCCGCTCCCACAGGTACAGCGCTGTCCTCAGGCTTTGCGCAATTCCTGTGGGAGTGGGCAAGCCCGCGAAGCAGGCGACGCGGTGTCAGCGCGTGGCAATCCAGATCAGCAACCCCGCCTGGAACACCGCAAACGCCACCAGGCAGGTAATGGTAAAGCGCAACCCGCTGTCTTCACGCTGGTACTTGGCAACCCGTTCATCCCGCTCACGCAGTTGCCCTTCCTTCTCCTGCAACTGCTGGTCAGCCTGCTGCAGCAGGCCGGCAGCATCCAGTATCCCCACTCGCTGCAAGCGCTCGCTGTTCCACGCCCCCTTGAGCTCGCCCACCGTCATTTCCACGGAACGGCCCTTCAGATGCTGGCTGTCCTCGTACTCCACCTCGATACCCATCCCGCGCAGGCAGTGGTCACGACGCAGGCGTGAGTCTTCGTTCAGCGCATCCTTGCTCGGCAGCGCCATGCCCTCGATCCGGTAGTGCGACCACTTGCGCTGCAGCCACTGCGCGGCCTGGGCCAGCAGGAAGCGGCCGATGCCACGGTTCAGCGGCTCCAGTTGCAGGCCATGTTCATTGCCAATGCGCACCAGGCGCGCGGAGTGGTCGACGCGAATGTCCAGGCGGTTCTGTTCCTTGTGCACCTTTTGCCCGGGCAGCTGGATTTCCATGCGCAGCAGGCTGTGGGCCTTGTCGTGGCGTTCGGCATAGCCGAACTGCACGAAGCGCAGGGGCCGCGCGCCGGTGTTGCGGTCGGTGGGCAGGGCGGCCAGGCGCAACAGCTGGAAGTGTTCGGCGGCCAGCTCGGCCCAGGGCAGGGCAGGGCTTTCCTCGGGCTCTTCGGCTGGCTCTACGGCGGCGGGGGCGGTTGTCATCAGGGCTTGTCCTTGGGTACGGGCATGCGGCAGGGGCTGCTGCGCAGCCCATCGCCGGCAAGCCAGCTCCCACAGGGACCGCAGGGCATTCAGGCCTATTGTGTTCCTGTGGGAGCTGGCTTGCCGGCGATGGGGCGCGCCAGCGGCCCCAAAGTTCCGCTAATACTGAAATATCGGCCGTACCGGCCAAGACCTGAGGGTCAGGCAGAAGGCAAATGCTGGATAAACGTCACAATCTGCTCGCCAAGCTCCCTTGCCAGCGGCAGTTCTGGGTTGAGGTAGCTGTCGCGCTGTTGGCTCATTGCCTTGGGGCTGATGCGCAGCATGTGGTTCATGCCATCGATCAGCACCAGTTGGGCATCCGGCTTGGCCGCCTTCAGTCGTTCGGCGTCGATCACGCCCACCTGCACGTCGTTGCGCCCCTGCACGATCAGCGCGGGCATGGGCAGGCGGGCGAAGGCCGCCGCCGGGTTTTGCTGGAACAGCGAAATCAGGTAGGGCTGCACGCTAGGGCGGAACACCTGACGCAGCGGCGCTGGTACCTCCAGGCTGGTCTGCCCGGCCTGCAGGCGGTCGAGCAGGGCGCTACCGCCGGCCAGTTGTGCCGGTGGCAGGCGCTGTGCCAGCTGTTCGCGCAGCACGTCGGCCAGCGGTCGGCCGCTGCCAGCCAGGGTAATCACTGCGCTGGCGCCGGCCTTCTCGGCGGCCAGGCTGGCGATCAGCGCGCCTTCGCTGTGGCCGATCAGGATCAACGGGCCGAAGCGCGGGTCGGCCTTGAGCTTGCGGCTCCAGGCGACCACGTCTGCTACATAGCGCTCCACGCTCAGGTCACGTTCGTCGGGCGTGGCCGGTTGGCTGGCGGCCACCCCGCGCTTGTCGTAGCGCACGCTGGCGATGTGTTCGTTGGCCAGCAGCAGAGCCAGGCGCTTGAGGTTGTCGACCCGGCCTGACGCCGGGTTGTTGCCGTCACGGTCGGTGGGGCCGGAGCCGGCGATGATCAGCACCACCGGTGGCGGGGTTGGCTGCTGCGGCAGCAGCAGGCTGCCGTGCAGCACGCCCTGGCCGGTGTCGAGGTCGATCGGGCGTTGCAGCACGGTGGGGGTGGCGGCCTGGGCCAGGCCGGTGCACAGCAGGAAGAAGAGGGCGACGAGGCGCGACATCATTCGGTACTACATGGGGAGATGAGGGTTTGACCCAGTGTTTGCGGGAAGGTTCTTGGGCCTTGCCTGGCAGGTTCGGCCTCTTCGCGGGCTCGCCCGCTCCCACAGGTTTACCACAGGCCTGAGTCGTGTGGGGTACCTGTGGGAGCGGGCGAGCCCGCGAAGAGGCCAGCACAGGCGATCAATCCATCTGTATACTGCCGCTTTCGTTCACTTCAGGCAGATCTCGCGGAGCGTCCATGTCCGGCAATACCTACGGCAAGCTGTTCACTGTCACCACCGCTGGCGAGAGCCATGGCCCGGCGTTGGTCGCCATTGTCGATGGATGCCCACCGGGCCTGGAGATTTCTCTCGACGACCTGCAGCGCGACCTTGACCGGCGCAAGCCCGGCACCAGCCGGCACACCACCCAGCGCCAGGAGGCCGACGAGGTGGAAATCCTCTCCGGCGTATTCGAAGGCCGCACCACCGGTTGCTCGATCGGCCTGCTGATCCGCAACACCGACCAGAAGTCCAAGGACTACTCGGCGATCAAGGACCTGTTCCGCCCGGCCCACGCCGACTACACCTACCACCACAAGTACGGCGTTCGCGACTACCGCGGCGGTGGCCGCAGCTCGGCGCGCGAAACCGCCATGCGTGTGGCCGCCGGTGCCATCGCCAAGAAATACCTGGCCACCCAAGGCATCACCGTGCGCGGCTACATGAGCCAGCTGGGCCCGATCGAAATCCCGTTCAAGACCTGGGAGTCGGTGGAGCAGAACGCTTTCTTCAGCCCTGACCCGAGCAAAGTGCCGGAGCTGGAGGCCTACATGGACCAGCTGCGCCGTGACCAGGACTCGGTGGGTGCCAAGATTACCGTGGTCGCCGAAGGCGTGATGCCGGGCCTGGGCGAGCCTATCTTCGACCGCCTCGATGCCGAACTGGCCCACGCGCTGATGAGCATCAACGCGGTAAAGGGCGTGGAAATCGGCGCCGGCTTCGCCAGCGTGGCCCAGCGCGGCACCGAGCACCGTGACGAACTGACCCCGGAAGGCTTCCTCAGCAACAACGCTGGCGGCATCCTCGGCGGTATTTCCTCGGGCCAGCCGATCGTTGCCCACCTGGCGCTGAAGCCGACCTCCAGCATCACCACCCCAGGCCGCTCCATCGACATCGACGGCAACCCGGTGGACGTCATCACCAAAGGCCGCCACGACCCGTGCGTGGGCATCCGCGCCACGCCGATCGCCGAGGCGATGATGGCCATCGTGCTGATGGACCACCTGCTGCGCCACCGCGCGCAGAATGCCGATGTGAAGGTGAATACCCCGGTGCTGGGCCAGCTCTGATTCGCTTGCACTGGCCCTATCGCCGGCAAGCCAGCTCCCACAGGATTACCACAAGCCTGAACATTGTGGGGTACCTGTGGGAGCTGGCTTGCCGGCGATAGGGCCAGTACCGGCAACCCCATAGGCCACCCCATGCAACCAATCCCCTACTGGCGCCTGTCCAGCTTCTACCTGTTCTACTTCGCCCTGCTCGGCTCCACCGCCCCGTTCCTGGCGCTGTACTTCGACCACCTGGGCTTCTCTCCGGCACGCATCGGCGAGCTGGTGGCCATCCCCATGCTCATGCGCTGCATCGCCCCCAACCTGTGGGGCTGGCTGGGTGACCGCACTGGCCAGCGCTTGCTGATCGTGCGCCTGGGCGCGCTATCTACCCTGGCCACCTTCGCCCTGATCTTCCTTGGCAAAAGCTACGCCTGGCTGGCGCTGGTCATGGCCCTGCACGCATTCTTCTGGCATGCGGTGCTGCCGCAGTTCGAGGTCATCACCCTGGCCCACCTGCACGGGCAAACCGCGCGCTACAGCCAGGTGCGCCTGTGGGGCTCGATCGGCTTCATACTCACCGTGGTCGGCCTGGGCCGGCTGTTCGAGTGGCTGAGCCTGGACATCTACCCGGTGGCGCTGGTCACGATCATGGCCGGCATCGTCGCCGCCAGCCTGTGGGTGCCCAATGCCCAGCCGGTGGAGCAGGGCGAGCGCAGTGGCGCGGGCGGCTTCCTGCAGCAACTGCGGGCGCCGGGGGTGGTCGCGTTCTACGCCTGCGTGGCACTGATGCAACTCAGCCACGGGCCGTACTACACCTTCCTCACCCTGCACCTGGAGCACTTGGGCTATGCCCGGGGTGCCATCGGTCTGCTGTGGGCACTGGGGGTGGTGGCCGAAGTACTGGTGTTCATGGCCATGAGCCGTATCTTCGCGCGCTTTTCGGTGCAGCGGGTGCTGCTGGCCAGCTTCGTGCTGGCGGCGCTGCGCTGGCTGTTGCTGGGCAACCTGGCCGGCGAGCCGGCGGTGCTGGTGTTTGCCCAGGTGTTGCACGCGGCCACCTTCGGCTGCTTCCATGCCGCCAGCATCGCTTTCGTCCAGGCCAGCTTCGGCGCCCGCCAGCAGGGCCAGGGTCAGGCGCTGTATGCGGCGCTGTCGGGCACTGGCGGTGCGCTGGGGGCGTTGTACTCGGGTTACAGCTGGAAACTGCTGGGGCCCACCTTCACCTTTGGTATGGCCAGTGCCGCAGCCTTGGCTGCAGCCGTTATCATTGCCCTTTGTTCGCAACCGACCAGGACCCGCCCCTGATGAGCATTCTCAGCGTTTTCCACCCCTCCAGCCCGGAACTGCCGAACAAGGTGTTGACCCACCACGACGATATCGTTGCCACCCTGGCCGAGCAGGGCGTGCGCTTTGCCCATGCCGAGCATGGCCTGCGTGTGCGCCCTGGCACCGCCCAGGAGGAGGTACTGGAGGCCTGTCGCGAGCACCTTGACCAGTTGATGACGGCGCATGGCAGCAAGGCTTTCGTGGTACTCAACCGTGAGGGTGAGGCCCCTGCGCAGGTGGACGTTCGCGATGAGCATGTGCATGACGCCGATGAGGTGTTTGCCGTGGTCAGCGGGCGGGCTCAGGTTGGCCTGCGTGCGGGGGATTGGGTGTATTCGGTGCTGTGCGAGAAGGGCGACCAGCTGGTGCTGCCGGCGGGGACTCGGCGCTGGGTCGAGCTGGGCGATACACCGTTTTGCTTGGTGTTGCGGTTGTACAGCAGCGAGGAAGGGATGCAGCCGAGATTTACCGGGGATGTGACTGCGCGGGCGTTTCTGGGCATCGACGAACTGTAATGGCTTTACCGGCCTCTTCGCGGGCTAGCCCGCTCCCACGGGGATATCGCCGAGCCTGAGGACAGCGCTATGCCTGTGGGAGCGGGCGAGCCCGCGAAGAGGCCAGATCAACCAATACAAAACTCAGCGATAAGTCGGCAAGGCAAACCGCTGCTGGCTCTGCAGCATCGAAATCACCGGCAGTTCACTGGCCTGCTCGGCCAAATCGCGGCGAATCGCACTGATCGCCCAGGACAGCTGCTCGGCACTGTGCAATTGCGCGTAGGTCAGCACGCGGCGGGTGACCTTGCCATCAGATGCGCGCAGGGTCAGCAGCACACCGCCGTCTGGGCGGGCCTGGGTATTCACCTGGTAGGCAGAAAATACCGAAACGAACTTTTCCTGGATGAGGTCCATATCAACTCCTGGCTGTTGCGTGGCAGACGTGAGTTGATGGTTGCAGTGACCGTGCCAGGAAGCTTTTTCTGAAAAAATCCTTAAATTTCAGTCAGTTATTTGTTTTTTGCCGAAGCGCTATCGTGCAGCCTGCATGGTCGTGCATTTTGCACAGTGCATATTGCACGACCCGTGGCCAGCTATCGCCCCGATAGAATCTGAACCTTTGACCCGGCAGCCTTGCCTGACAAAGACTTGGGCAACGATTTCTGCCAGGAGGTTCCAAATGTCCAGCCAACCCACGCCCACCACCATGACCGACGACGAGACTGCCGCCTTTGCCGAGCAGGTGTTCGAACGTGCCCGCCAGGGCGATGCCGAGATGCTCGGGCGCCTGCTGGCCAGCGGCCTGCCGGCCAACCTGCGCAACCACAAGGGCGACACCCTGCTGATGCTGGCCAGCTACCACGGCCACCACGACGCAGTGCGTGTGCTGCTGGCGCATGGCGCCGACCCGCTGATTGCCAACGATAACGGCCAACTGCCCATCGCCGGCGCTGCGTTCAAGGGGGACCTGGCCATGATTCGCCTGTTGCTGGAGCACGGCGTACCGGTGGACGCCGCCGCGCAGGATGGCCGCACCGCACTGATGCTGGCAGCCATGTTCAACCGCAGCGAAATCCTCGAGTACCTGCTGGCCCAGGGTGCCGACCCGGCCCGTCAGGATGCCCGTGGTACCACCGCACTGATGGCAGCGCAAACCATGGGGGCCGTTGACGCCGCAGCGCGCCTGCAAGTGCTGGCCGGCTAACCGCAAGGGGGCATTTGCGGCTATCCTTGGCGACTTTTCACCCGTCGCAGGCCCCCTTTCATGAAAACTCAGTTGCTCGAATTCATCAGCCTCATTGGCGCTGGCTGCATGCGCGAGGAAGACATCGAGCGCATCGCCGACGAGGCCGCCCAGGCCTACGCCGACCCCGCCGCCTTCCTGGCCGCCAACCCCGACATCAACTACGACGACAGCTTCCCCATTCCGCTGGGCGAATGGGTGGTGCTGGGCAGCCTGCCGGACACCGTGGTGTTCCAGGCCGACAGCTACCAGGACCTGTTCCAGCAGATCAGCGATTCGTTCGACCAGAGCGTGCCGTTCACCCTCAAGCCCAAACAACTGGCCCGCACCGAGCCGCTGACCGCGCTCAATCGCATTCAGGTGCAGATGGGGGCGCTGAACAAAGAGGCGGGCGGGTATGTGCTGCTCAACTTCAGCCAGTTGCTGGATGACGAGCTGCAGATGGTGATGGTAGGGCAGAACGACCTGGCGCGGGTGCTGGAGCTGGGGGCTGAGGTGGGGATCAAGGTCGAGCCGGCCCTGGAGGCCCTGAAGGTCGCCGTGCACATCTGATTTCAGCGTTTGCTTCTTCGCGGGCATGCCCGCTCCCACAGGATAATCACTGGGCCCGAGGGCAGTGGAGTCCTGTGGGAGCGGGCAAGCCCGCGAAGAGGCCGGTTCAGGCAACCTGAATAATCAGCCCAATGCGGTATCGAGGAACATCATTACCGCAAACCCACCCATCAACCCCAGGGTCGCCGCCGTCTGGTGCCCATTGCGGTGGGTTTCGGGTATCACCTCGTGGCTCACCACGAAGATCATCGCCCCCGCCGCCAGCCCCATGCTGACCGGGTAGGCCAAGGCAAAGCCGGTCGAAATCCCCAGGCCGATCACCGCACCCAGCGGCTCCATCAGCCCAGACCCGATCGCCACCAGTGCAGCCTTCAGGTTCGACAACCCGGTAGCGCGCAATGCCAGCGCCACGGCCAGCCCCTCGGGGATGTCCTGGATGGCGATGGCGCTGGTCAGTGGCAGGCCGATGTTCATGTCGCCATTGGCAAAGCTCACGCCAATGGCCATGCCCTCAGGCAGGTTGTGCAGGGTAATCGCCAGCACGAACAACCACACCCGGCTGATGCGCTCGGCCTCCGGGCCGCAAGGGCCGGTGCTTTCGTGTTCATGCGGGGTGAAGCGGTCCAGGCCCAGCATCAGCAGCACGCCCAGGCCCATGCCCAGCACCACGGTAAAGGCCGCGGCCGGGCCGTTGCCGGTAATTTCGCGGGCGGCATCCAGGCCCGGCAGAATCAGCGAAAACGAACTGGCCGCCAGCATCATGCCGGCGGCAAAACCCAGCATCACATCCTGGGTGCGGGCCCTGACATCGCGCAGCACCACTGCCAGCACTGCGCCCAGCGCCGTGGCGCCAAAGCCGGACAACCCGCCCAGTGCGGCCAGGTGAAGGTTTTCGGCGTGGTCGCCGTTCACTGCGTTCCACAGGCTGGCGGCCAGCAGTAGCAACACCGCCAGCAGGCTCAACCCCAGGCCGGCGCTGAGCCACGGGGTGTTCACGGCCTGCTGGCGCCAGGCGTTCAGCAGCGAGGTCGGGGCGGCGCTTTGAGTGTGGGCGGGGGGCATGTGAACCTCGAATCAGTGAATAACGGCAGTCTACTCAGGGACCTGCGGCAATCGCCAAGGATTCCCTTCTATCGCCTTGATAGCTGACTATGCTGTGCAGCAAAGCCTTTGACAGGAGTTTTGGCATGGGGTCGACGTTCAACAGCCTGGTCGGGCTGATCATCCTGGCCCTGGATATCTGGGCCATCCTGAATGTGATCAAGAGTGGCAGCGAAGTGGGCATCAAGGTGTTGTGGATCCTGCTCATCGCCTTGCTGCCGGTGGTGGGGCTGGTGATCTGGGCGATCGCCGGGCCGCGGGGGAATGTGCGGATCTGAATGGCTGTGCTGGCCTCTTCGCGGGCACGCCCGCTCCCACAGGGATATCACCGGCCCCGAGGGCAGTGATCTTCCTGTGGGAGCGGGCGCGCCCGCGAAGAGGCCGTAACAGACAAAAGCGGCAACACCCCCGTGACAAAATTTTCACATTGGTTTAAACAGAATCCGCACCCGCACAATGCTGCGTTGGTATACACCTGCGCCATCTCCGCAAACCCGCAATCCTAGGACTTTCCCATTCATGGCTAACCCGGACGCCTTGAAGCAACGGGGCGCGCGAGCGTCGTTCTCGCCCACCCTGAAAACCCACCTGGCCTACACGCTGCTCAGCGGCCTGGTGATCATGCTGATGCTCAGCCTCGTGCGCCTGGCGCTGCTGGTCTACAACAGCGACATGATCGGCGATACCCCCAGCGCGACCGTCGCAGAAGGCTTTCTCAATGGCTTGCGCTTCGACCTGCGGGTAGTGGTGTACATCAGCATTCCGCTGCTGCTGGCCATCCTCAGCCCCTGGGCCATGGCCCGGCGTGGCCTGTTCCGTTTCTGGCTGACCATCACCTCGAGCGTGGTGATGTTCCTCGGCCTGATGGAAATGGACTTCTATCGCGAGTTCCACCAGCGCCTCAACGGTTTGGTGTTCCAGTACATCAAGGAAGACCCGAAGACCGTGCTGAGCATGCTCTGGTACGGCTTCCCGGTGGTGCGCTACCTGCTGGCCTGGCTGTTCGGCACCTGGCTGCTGAGCCTGCTGTTCAAGGGCATCGACCGCATGACCCGTGGCAACGGTGCCGGCGAGGTCACCCTGCAGCGCCGTGCAGCGCCGTGGTACAACCGCCTGGCGGTGTTCATGGTGATCCTGCTGGTGGCCGTGGTCGCCGCCCGTGGCACCCTGCGCCAGGGCCCGCCGATGCGCTGGGGTGATGCCTTCACCACCGATTCCAACTTCGTCAACCAGCTGGGCCTGAACGGCACCCTGACCCTGATCGATGCTGCCAAGAGCCGCTTCGGCGAAGACCGCGCCAACATCTGGAAGCCGGTGCTGGAGCAGGACGTGGCCACGCAGAGCGTGCGCGAGCAGCTGCTGACCGCCCACGACACCCTGGTCGATGCCGACGAGGCTGCCATCCGCCGCGACTTCGTGCCGCCGGCCGAGCGCACCCTGCCGATCAAGAACGTGGTGGTGATCCTGATGGAAAGCTTCGCCGGCCACTCGGTGGGCGCGCTGGGCAGCCCCAACAACATCACCCCGTACTTCGACAAGCTGGCCAAAGAGGGCCTGCTGTTCGACCGCTTCTTCTCCAACGGCACCCATACCCACCAGGGCATGTTCGCCACCATGGCCTGCTTCCCCAACCTGCCAGGCTTCGAGTACCTGATGCAGACCCCGGAAGGCGGCCACAAGCTCTCCGGCCTGCCAGCCTTGCTCAGCGCCCGCGATTATGACGACGTTTACGTCTACAACGGCGACTTTGCCTGGGACAACCAGTCCGGGTTCTTCGGCAACCAGGGCATGACCACCTTCATTGGCCGTAACGACTTCGTCAACCCGGTGTTCTCCGACCCGACCTGGGGCGTGTCCGATCAGGACATGTTCGACCGCGGCGCCGAAGAGCTGGCCAAGCACGATGGCAAGAAGCCGATCTACGCGCTGCTGCAGACCCTGTCCAACCACACCCCCTACGCGCTGCCCAAAGACCTGCCGGTAGAGCCGGTAACCGGCCAGGGCCGCCTGGACGAGCACCTCACTGCCATGCGCTATTCGGACTGGGCGCTGGGGCAGTTCTTCGAGAAGGCGCGCAAGGAGCCGTACTTCAAGGAAACCCTGTTCGTCATCGTTGGCGACCATGGCTTTGGCAACCACCAGCAGGTCACCGAGCTGGACCTGGGCCGCTTCAACGTGCCGCTGCTGCTGATTGCCCCAGGCATCCAGGAGAAGTTCGGTGCGGTCAACCACACCGTGGGCACCCAGGTCGACATCGTGCCGACCATCATGGGCCGCCTGGGTGGCCAGGCCCGTCACCAGTGCTGGGGCCGCGACCTGCTCAACCTGCCTGAGGGCGACCAGGGCGTGGGCATGATCAAGCCATCGGGTAGCGAGCAGATCGTCGGCCTGGTACAGGGCGACCGTATCCTGATCGAGTCCAAGGACATGACCCCGCGCATGTACCGCTACCAGCTGGGCAGCGAGTTCAAGGCCGAGCTGATCGAAAGCCCGGACCAGCCGGAAATGCTGAAGAAGCTGGAAGCGTATATCCAGACTGCGACCAAGAGCTTGCTGGATAACACTGCCGGTGTAGTGCACGGCACGCCGAAGTAGGTCGGGGCCGTTTCACGGCCCATTCGCGGGCACGCCCGCTCCCACAGGTACAGCACAGGTTTCGGACCTTGTGTTGGCCTGTGGGAGCGGGCGTGCCCGCGAATAGGCCCAACACAAATCCCTCCGACTGAACATTCTCCCCACCTCAAGGTCACTTGTTTCAGGCATCACACACCTTGGTGTTCGTTGACTGAGAGGGTTCGTTCAATGAAAGAGTGGGAAGTCATCTTTGCCGACCAGAAAGGCGTGCTCACCACCCTGACGCTGCGCGGCGACCAGTGCCCCAGCGAAGAGGACGCCGCGCGGGCCATCCGTTCGCACCTGTTCCCGGTGATGGACGAGCTGGACCTCAACGACTTCCAGGACCGCACCATTTCCCCCACCGCACGCTGGCTGAAGGAGCAGAGTGGCGTGACCATCACCAGCATCCACGAAACGCCCTGAACCACACGTTTGCGTGGTGCCCTGGCAGGCACTACGCTGCATGAAGGTGCCGGCCTATTCTGCGGGTCGGCACCGCATCCCTTCGCGTCTTGCATCAGCTCGAACTGCCCGGCCGCTGCCGGCAGGTGCGTAGTGCACGGAAAGTCTATCCATCGCATTATTCAGGAGGACGTTTCATGAGCAGCCAGAACGACGATATCAGCAGCAACGTCCTGCGCCAGATGAAGGCAGGCGGTTTCGACTTCACCCAGATCCACCCCATCGAGTTCTACGCCATATTCCCCGACGAAGCAGGGGCCCGCCGTGCGGCCGGGCAGTTTCGCGGTGAATCGCTGAATGCCCAGGTCAAGGAACTGGGCGACGGTGCATGGCATCTGGAACTGAGCAAGGTCATGTATGCCACCCATGGCGGGATTGGCGACTTTGAAGAGGCCTTCGAGCAGCTGGTGACACCTTATGGCGGTGAGGTGGAAGGGTGGGGGGTCAAGCAGGAGCGGCCCATAGCCTGAGAGTTTTGTGTTGCCTTCTTCGCGGGCTTGCCCGCTCCCACAGGTATCCCACGGCCTTCAAGCCTGTGGTGATCCTGTGGGAGCGGGCAAGCCCGCGAAGAAGCACACACGGCCCTCAAGGCCTGCGCCCAGCCATATGCCTCAAATACGCCAGCAAGTCTTCCAGCTCCGTTTCACTCAACACATTCTCTGCAAACCCTGGCATCTTTGCCTGCGGCCACTGCCGCAGGCTCTGTGGGTCACGAATCAGCTGGCGTAGATATTCCGGCCGAAAGTACTCGGTCGGGTTATGCGGCACATTCAGGTCCGGCCCCACCTGTGCATCTCCCGCGCCGTTCAGCCGGTGACACGCCAGGCAGTTCTGCTGGAACAAGGCAAAGCCCCGGCGCACCGGGCTGTCGGCCGGCAACTTCGGGTCGGGCAGCAGCGCCGGAAAACGCGCTTCGACGGAGGCCTGCTTGCGAATCGTGGAAATCTGGAACGGCCACTGCTCCGGGCGGATACCGCTGGCCTGCGGTGCAGTCCACACCAGGTAGAACGGTCCCGCACTCGGCTTGCCTTGGCCCAGTGGTGGCCATGGCCGGTCAGGTTCCTCCACCGCCAGCCAGGCCTGTGCCGGCCCCTGCTGCAACAGTGGCGCCGCGGGCATTTCGGCGGCAAAACCGTCCAGCGCAACTGCCTGCAGGTGGTCGCTGGCGCTCACGCCGTCCAGCAGCGCGGCCAGCGGCACAGCCCGATAACGCATGGGCTGCTTGTAGGAAACGTCCTGGTCGATGCTGATGTCCCGGGCCTGCGGGTGGTCGAGCAGTTCTTCACTGCTCCATTGGCGCGTCGTGGCGCCCAGTTCAAGGTGCAGTTGCGCCGCCGACAGCGGCAGGCTCAGGAGCAACACTAACAGTGCAAGGCAGTGGCGCATGGGTAATCTCCGACCATCAAGGCCAGCAGGTTACCTGTGCGTTGCCTGTTGGCGCCACAGCGGCAGTCAGCCGAACAAACGTGTAAGGTTCGGCAGGATCAGCAGCAAAGTCGTGGCGAAGAGAATGAGCCCAGCTTGGCGAATTTTCGATTGTCTGAACATGGCGGACCGCCTTCTTGTTGTTATTCCTGAATACCCGTTGGCTTCCCTGTCGCGCTTCGGGTCGATCGCAGTGGCGTTGCGTGACGCCTGAACTGCCTGCCTCTTGAAAGTGGATATACAACCAACAGTAGGGTGTGCGTCATCCATGTTTGAGAACCCTTTGTTCTAATGTTGTCGGTCATTAATTTCTTCGGGCTATGAGGCCAAGTGCCAGCCGGCTGGCATGCTCTCGCTAGACGGTGGCGCAAGTGCCAGCAGGGCACCGATGAAATGTGACCGTTCGTCAGTGCGGCCTACTTGCTTGTACGTGCCTTTCGCGTCAGTCTCTACAGCAGATTCCCACCCATGTCGTTCAGGACTATCCCTATGTCGTTACGCATCTGCATCCTTGAAACCGATGTCCTGCGACCGGAGTTGACCGCGCAGTACCAGGGCTACGGCAGGATGTTCGAGCAGCTCTTCTCGCGTCAGCCGATCGCCGCCGAATTTCGTGTGTACAACGTGATGAACGGCGATTACCCCGCCGACAACGAAGTGTTCGATGCCTATCTGGTGACGGGCAGCAAGGCCGACTCGTTTGGTACCGACCCGTGGATCCAGACCCTCAAGGCCTACCTGCTGAAGCTGTACGAGCGTGGCGAGAAGTTGCTGGGTGTATGTTTCGGCCACCAGTTGCTGGCGTTGACCCTGGGTGGCAAGGCCGAGCGTGCCGAGCAGGGCTGGGGCGTGGGTATCCACCGCTATTCGCTGGCGGCCCATGCGCCGTGGATGGACCCGGAGGTGTCGGAGCTGACCTTGCTGATCAGCCACCAGGACCAGGTGACCGAGCTGCCGGAAGGCGCCACGGTGATCGCCTCCAGCGATTTCTGCCCGAACGCTGCGTACCACATTCGTGACCAGGTGCTGTGCTTCCAGGGGCACCCCGAGTTCGTCCACGACTACTCTCGCGCGCTGCTCGATGCGCGCCAGGAGTATCTGGGTGATGAGGTGTACCACAAGGCCGTGGCCAGCCTGGCCACCGAGCACCAGGGCGACCTGGTGGGGGAGTGGATGTTGCGGTTTATCCAGCAGCCGGTGAGCAAAGATACCGCAGCGTGATGGCTGGGGGCTGCTGTGCAGCCCAATCGCCGGCAAGCCAGCTCCCACAGGGTCATCACAGGCCTGAGACTTGTGCGGCCCTTGTGGGAGCTGGCTTGCCGGCGAAAGGGCCGCACAGCGGCCCCGACAATCTCAGAGCCAGCCAGACTTCTTGAAGCTGGCATACAACGCGGTACAGCCCAACCCGATTACCCCCAGTACCCCGAAGTACCCATAGTGCCACCCCAACTCCGGCATGTTCTGGAAGTTCATCCCGTAAACCCCGGCAATTGCCGTGGGGAACGCCAGGATCGCCGCCCAGGCTGCAAACTTGCGCTGCACGATGCTCTGCCGTGACGACTCCAGCAGCATGCCGATCTCGATGGTCTGGCTGGCGATGTCACGGATACCGGCCAGGTCTTCCATCTGCCGCGTCACGTGGATTTGCACGTCACGGAAGTACGGGCGCATGTTCTTGTCGATGAACGGGAAGCTCAAGCGCTGCAGTTCCTCGCTCACTTCCACCATCGGTGCCACGTAGCGGCGCAGGCGCAGGATGTCGCGGCGCAGGCTGTGCAAGCGGCGGATATCGTCTTCTTGCAGCGAACCGCCAAGCACGCTCTGCTCCAGCTCTTCGATCTCGCCATGAATGGCCTCGCTGACCGGCTGGTAGTTCTCGGTGACGAAGTCGAGCAGGGCGTACAGCACGAAGTCTTCGCCGTGCTCCAGCAGCAACGGCCGCGCCTCGCAGCGTTGGCGCACCAGGGCATAGGATTTGGAGTGGCCGTTGCGGCAGGTGATGATGTAGCCGTTGCCGGCGAAGATGTGGGTTTCGATGAACTCCAGCTTGCCTTCGTGGCGCACCGGCGAATAGGTGACGATGAACAGGGCGTCGCCGAAAGTTTCCAGCTTGGGCCGGCTGTGCTTTTCCAGGGCGTCTTCGATGGCCAGTTCGTGCAAATTGAACTGGCATTGCAGGTTGGCCAGCTCCTCAGCGTTGGGCTCTTCCAGGCCAATCCACACAAAATGCCCTGGCTTGCGTGCCCATTCGCTGCCTTCGTCGATGCTGATGTTGGTGACCTTTCTGCCGGCGCTGTATACCGCCGATGCCACGACTCGACCCATGGTTGTTCGCTTATTCCGGTTGGACACGGGTTACAGCTTGGGCTGTAGTGGGCTCAAGAGCAACCTAGCTCTTGGCCAGTTCCCCTTCCATGCGGTCAATGCATTGCTGCATCTGCCCGCGGCACTGTTCGATCAGCGCCGGCAGGTCCTGCAGGGTCATGCCCGCCGTGGCGATCGGTGGCAGCGAGCGCACGATCACCGTGCGCTGGCGCCAGCTGTTCAGGCTGAGGCGCCCGGCATAGCGGCTGACGCATACCGGCACGATCGGCACTCCGGCCTCGATGGCCATGTGAAACGCGCCCTTCTTGAAGGCCAGCAGGTGCTCGCCGGGATTGCGCGTGCCTTCGGGGAAAATCCAGATCGAGGTGTCGTCCTGCAGTACCCGGGTGGTCTTCTGCATGGCCTTGCGTGCCTGGTAGGCATTCTTGCGGTCGACCAGCACGTTGCCACCCAGCCAGAACAGCTGGCCGAACAGCGGGATCCAGCCCAGGCTTTTCTTGCCGATGGCGACGGTGCGCTGCGGCACCACCTGGCCCAGCACGAACAGGTCGAAGTTGGACTGGTGGTTGGCGACGATCACGCAGCCTGGCGGCTGGTCCCACAGCGGGCCGACTTCGGCCTTGACCCTGATGCGCATCAGCCAGGTGGCCGGCAGGCTGTAGAGGCGGGCGAACACGCGGCTGTTGTCGGGGTTGAAGGGGCGGCACAGGCCAATGACCAGGCCCAGGGCCCCAACCACAAGGAAATGCAGCGCCAGCAGGAACATGCGCAATGAATAAAGCATGGTACGACTCACACCAGACAGTCGCCGGGCAGTGTACGGATGTGCACTGGTCGGGGCAAACCCTGGTGCAAGCCTGTTGCAGCCTCTTCGCGGGCTTGCCCGCACACAGGTACTGCGTTGCCCTCGGCTCTGGCGCTGTCCCTGTGGGAGCGGGCAAGCCCGCGAAGAGGCCGGCCCGGCTAGCCCATATGCTGCTGGTCCAGCTCGATCGCCCTGTCCAACGCTTCCAGCAGCCCTTTGCGCACCTTCAGCTTGGTGTTCTTGTGCGCCAGCATGTTCAGCTTCTTCAGCTCCCGCGCTTTCTCCAGTGCTGCATCCTGCAACTGCTCGGCCGGCACCACCTTGTCGAGGAAGCCGGCATCCACCGCGCCCTGCGGGTCAAACACCTCGGCATTGATCACCGAGCGGTGGAAGGCCGAGCGGCGCAGGCGGTCGCGGGCCAGTTCGATACCGGCATGGTGCATGGTCATGCCGATCTGCACTTCGTTCAGGCACACCTTGTACGGCCCTTCGACGCCAATGCGATAGTCCCCCGACAGCAGCAGGAAGGCGCCCTTGGCCACGGCGTTGCCCGGGCAGGCGACCACTACCGGGAACGGGTGCGACAGCAGGCGGCGGGCGAGGGTGGAGCCGGCGGTGACCAGGCTGATCGCCTCCTTGGGGCCGCTGGTCATCACCTTGAGGTCGTAGCCGCCAGACAGGATGCCGGGCTGCCCGGTGATGATCACAACCGCGCGCTCTTCGGTGGCGCGGTCGAGCGCGGCGTTGAAGGCGGCAATGACGTCTGGCGAGATGGCGTTGACCTTGCCGTTGTTCAGGGTCAGGGTGACGATGCCGTCTTCGGCGTGGTAGGTAATCAGCTCGCTCATGGCAGAGTCCTTTTGTTGGCGTGGCGACGACGTTACCCAGCGCCAGGGGCGAGGTAAAGCAGTAAGGCTGACTGGTCGGTCAGCGTTCGCCGGGGCTCAAGTGCAAATGCATGAAAAAATTGAAAAAAATGCTTGCCAAAGGGAAAGTCTTTCACTAAATTAGCGCACCTCGACAGGCTGCAAGGCTTGAAGAGAAACGGTGAAGTGTCCGAGTGGTCGAAGGAGCACGCCTGGAAAGTGTGTATACGAGAAATCGTATCAAGGGTTCAAATCCCTTCTTCACCGCCACATTCTGCGAAGAGCCCCCGAGCTGAAAAGCCGGGGGCTTTTTGTTTTCACGCCATTTGGGGCCGCTTTGCGGCCCAATCGCCGGCAAGCCAGCTCCCACAGGGGTTGCGCATGGCTTAAGGTCAATGCGGTCGAGGTGGGAGCTGGCTTGCCGGCGAAAGGGGTGCAAAGCACCCCCAAAATTCTAGAAGGTGACCGAAGCCGAAAGCCGAGCCGTCCGCGGCGCCCCCTGGAACAGGTAGTTATCCCCCAGGTAATCCCCCACATCACGCCAATAACGCTTGTCGAACACGTTATCCACAGTCAGCCGCAGCACCGTGTCATACCCCCCGATGCGCGTACGGTAGCGGCTACCCACATCGAACACCGTATACCCACCAACTTCCACATTCCCCGCCTGGCTCGCATATTTGCTGGCGCTGTAGCGCGCCCCGCCCAGCAGTGCCAACCCCGGTACCGGCAGGGTGTATTCCGCCTGCAACGCCGCCCGGAACCTGGGCACGTTGATCGCCTGGTGGCCCTCATAGGCATCGGTATCGCTGTTCTGCACCCGCGCCCGAATCGCCGCAGCGCTGGCCTGTACCTGCAGGTTCGAGGTCACCCAGCCGCTGGCGCCCAGTTCCAGGCCGGTGTTCTTCTGCTGGCCTTGTTGCACATAGGTAAAAGTGCCGGCTCCGTCCGGGCGCGCGTATTGGTATGCCTGGCGTATCTGGAACAGTGCGGCGCTGAAGCTCAGGCCTTGCCAGTCGTGCTTTAGGCCCAGTTCCAGCTGGTGCGAGGTCGTTGGCGCGAGGATTTCGAAGCTGTTCTCGGCGAACCAGGGTGCAGTACCGCCTGCCGACAGGCCTTTGGAATAGCTGGCATATACCGTGGTATCCGGCTGCGGCTTGTAGATGAGCGCGGCGTTGGGCAGCAGTTCGTACTGCCGGGTATGGCGGCCGGCAACGCCGTCCTCATTCCAGGTTTTCTCGTCCAGGCGTACTTCCCGGGCACCCAGTACGGTCTGCCATTGCTCGTTGAAGCTGATGCGATCGCTCACGAACAACCCGTACTGGCGGCTGTCCAGGCGACGTTCGCTAGACCTGATGGGCTTGTCGGATGGATCGAAGGCCGGTGCACCGGTGTGGATATTGCCTGTACCTACCCATTCCATATAGCTGGGGCGCTGATCCAGCGTGCGCCGCTGCGCACTCGTGCCCACGGTCAACTCATGCCCCACGCCCAGCGCATCGAAACGCCCGTTGAGCATGGCCTGCGCCTCATCGGTACGGCGGGTGTCGTCCGGGCTGCGGAAGTCGTAGATGTCGTAGTCGCCGTTGCTGCCGAAGAACGCGCCTTCGCTCGAGCCCCAGGCAAACGAGCTGTAGTCATCGATCACCACCTTGCTGCGCGAGGCGCTCAAAGTCCCGGTCCAGGCTTCGTTGAAACGGTACTCGAAGCGCCCGCCCAGGTTCAGCGAATCGTTCTGCACCGGCTTGGCCCAGTGCTGGTAGGCCAGGCGGTCGTCCGGGTCGATGCCATGGGGTACTTCGCTGCCACCGAGCAACTGGTAACCCGGCACCGAGCGTTGTTCACGGTGCTGGTATTCGGCATCCAGCTGCAGGGTGGCATCCGGGTTGATCTGCCAGTCGAAGGCCAGCGAGGCGAAGTCGCGCTTGCCGTCGGCGTGGTCGACGTAGGAGCGGATGTCTTCATGAGCCAGGTTGGCCCGCAGGCCGAACTGCCGCTCGCTGCCGAACCAGCCACCCAGGTCGGTGGCCAGGTAGCGCTCGCCTTGTTCGTTGGTCGACACCGTGACGCTGCGCACGTCTTCGGCGCGCTTGGTCACGTAGTTGATCAGGCCGCCCGGCTCCGATACGCCGCTCTGCAGCCCGGACAGGCCCTTGAGCAACTCCACCTGCTGCTTGTTTTCCAGGGCCACGTTCTGCTCACCGGCGATGGTCTGGCCATTGATTCGGTAGCTGCTGGCGGCATTCAGCTCGAAGCCGCGCACGTTGAAGTTTTCGTAGTAGCCGATGGGGGCGTAGCTTTCGCCCACCGAGGCGTCGCTTTGCAGCACTTCGCTGAGCTGGCGTACCTGGCGGTCTTCCAGCAGTTGCTGGCTGAACACGCTGATCGAGGCCGGGGTGTCGAGCAGGGGCGCGGGCTGGAAGCCGCCTACTGCTGCCTGGCGTGCCTGATAGCCGTCGTTGGTGTAGGTATCGGAGACCTGCAGCGGAGCCAGTAGCACGCTGTCTTCGGCAAGCACATGGGGGCAATGCAGGGCCAGGCCCAGGCTGAGCAGGCTCAGGGGCAGGCGGGGGTGACGCGGGGGCATGCGGTGGGGCTCCTGGATGCGCGACACCTGCGCCGGCCTCTTCGCGGGTGAACCCGCTCCCACAGGGACTGCACCACACTCAAGCGCAGCGCTGTTCCTGTGGGAGCGGGCGAGCCCGCGAAGAGGCCAGTACAGGCCATGAAAAAAGGCGGCATCTTACAGCCGCCTTCAACATAAAACGATCCGGACCCTGCGATATCCCGTCAGCCTTTGCTGGCCGGCCGCCTGTGCCGCTTCCAGTTGTCGTCGATCTTCGACCAGGTCTTGCCATCGGTAATGGCCATGAGCTTGCGCCCGTCCTTGAAAGTGGCCAGGAAGGTGGCTTCCTCTTCCTTGCCACCCAGCCACAGCCCGGCCAGCAACCCCACCGGCCCGGCCACCAGGGCCCCGGCCACGCCCCAGCCCAGGGCACTGCCCAGGCTGCGGCTGGATTCCAGGCTGGCCAGCCGCAGGTCGCTGATGCGTGCCAGGGAAATCCGCTCGCCCGGGGAAGGGCTGCGCGGGGTCTTGAGTGTGAGCGATCCATTGCGATACTCGCCTTCACCTTGCAAGAAATCGCCGGATTGCACCGTGAGTCTTGTCATAACGTCGTCCTGTCAGGGAAAGGGCATTGACCAGCGCCTACTGAGCGCTGCCCGGGCAGGCAAGTCAACGGCCATGCGACGGAGGGTCGTGCGGTGCATTGTCGCTCAGGTCAATGGGCTTCAGGCGATCTGCAAAGCGTTCTTGCGCTTGCGCTCGGCCAAACCCCACGCCAGCAACGCCAGCCCGCCAATCACCAACCCGGCCAGCACAATCCCCATCCAGCCCTGGCGTTGGAACAGCTGCGTGCCCAGCAGCGATCCCAAGGCCCCGCCAATGAAGTAGCAGGTGATATACCCGGCATTCAGCCGCGTGCGCGCCTCGGGTCGCAGGGCAATTACCGCATTCTGGTTGCTCACGTGCACCAGTTGCACTGCCAGGTCGAGCATCAGCACGCCCAGCAGCAAGGCCAGCAACGACTGCTCGGCGAAGCCCAGCGGCACCCACGACAGCAGCAATACCACCAGGCCCACGGTGGTGCCCAGCGAACCCTTGCCACGGTCGGCCAGGCGCCCCGCCCAATTGGCCGACAGTGCACCCGCTGCACCGGCCAGGCCGAACAGGCCTATCACCGCGTCCGAATAGTGATACGGGCCTTTCGCCAGCAGGAACGCCAGTGGCGTCCAGAACAGGGCGAACAGGCTGAATGCCAGCAGGCCGAGCAGAGAACGCAGGCGCAGCACCGGTTCTTCGAGGAACAGGCGGAACACCGAGCCGATCAGCGCTGGGTATTTCAGCCCGGCATGGCTGTGGTGTTGTGGCAGGCTGCGGTACAGCGCCACGGCGGTGATGGCCATCAGCACCGCGGCCAGCACGTAGATGCTGCGCCAGCCACCCAGTTCGGCCATGAACCCGGCGGCGGTGCGCGCCAGCAGGATGCCCAGCAGCAATCCGCTCATCAAGGTGCCGACCGCCCGCCCGCGCTGGTGTGGCTCGCTGAGGGTCGCGGCCATGGGCACGAGGATCTGCGCCACCACCGAGAACAGCCCGGTCAGCGCCGTGCCAAGGATCAGCCAGGGAAGGTTCGGTGCGCAGGCGCTGATGACCAGGCCAAGGGTGGAAATGGCAGTCATCACGGTGATCAGCCGGCGCTGCTCGAACAGGTCGCCCAGCGGCGCCAGCAGCAACAGGCCGGCGCCGTAGCTCAGTTGCGCGGCAATGACGATGCTGCCGGCACTGGCGGTGCTCAGGCCGAACTGCTGGGCGATGCTGTGCAGTAGCGGTTGCGCATAGTAGTTGCTGGCCACGGCCAGGCCGGTGGCGGTGGCCATCAGCAGAATCAGGGCACGGCTGAGAGTGGGGGCGTTCATGCAGTTCTCGTGGCGGGCAGGATCAAAGGGGGATTATCGGAAAGTGTCGGGCCTTACATCAATGCATTGTGCGGCAGAGCCTGTGCCGGCC
This sequence comes from Pseudomonas sp. PVC-5-1, assembly GCF_057444345.1. NCBI lineage: Bacteria > Pseudomonadati > Pseudomonadota > Gammaproteobacteria > Pseudomonadales > Pseudomonadaceae > Pseudomonas > Pseudomonas sp. PVC-5-1. The sequence continues at coordinate 1,530,752 of NZ_CM172024.1, forward strand.
TCTTCGCGGGCATGCCCGCTCCCACAGGCATCGCGCAGTACCTGTGGGAGCGGGCGCGCCCGCGAAGAGGCCGGCACAGGCAACCCTTCAATCAGGCAGCAAACCCGCCATCGACCGTCAGGCTGGCCCCAGTGACATACCCCGCCTCAGGCCCCGCCAGGTAAGCCACGAAGCTGGCAATCTCATCCGCTTCGCCATAGCGCCCGATCGCCATCAGTGGGATCAGGCTGTCAGCGAACTCGCCGCTGGCCGGGTTCATGTCGGTGTCCACCGGCCCTGGCTGCACGTTGTTCACGGTAATGCCTTTCGGCCCCAGGTCACGGGCCATGCCGCGGGTCAGGCCGACCAGCGCCGATTTGCTCATGGCATAGGGGGCGCCGCCGGCAAACGGCATGCGCTCGGCATTGGTGCTGCCAATGTTGATGATGCGCCCACCGTGGCCCATGTAGCGCGCAGCGGCCTGGCTGGCGACGAATACGCTGCGCACGTTCACCGCCAGCATGTGGTCGAAGTCGGCCAGGTCGAATTCGGTCACCGGTGCTACCGCCAGCACACCGGCGTTGTTGACCAGGATATCCAGCCGGCCGAAGGCCTTCACAGTGTCATCCACGGCCAGTTGCACGGCCGCCGCGTCGGCGCTGTCGGCCCGCAGGGCCAGGGCCTTGCCGCCGTTTTCGGTAATTTCCTCAGCCAGCGCCTGCGCCGGGCCGGCGGAGCTGACATAGGTGAAGGCCACCTGTGCGCCTTCGCGGGCCAGGCGTCGCACGATGGCTGCACCAATGCCGCGGGAACCGCCCTGTACCAGGGCTACTTTGCCTTCGAGGGTATGTTGCTTGGACATGCTGATCTCCTGCTGGAAGCCAGGCCGGAATGCCTTGGATGGGCGCAGTATCGGCGCTTGATTACCTGCTGATAAGATGGCAATCACTATCAGCAGAGTAAACCTTTGGTTGCCAATCATGGCCATGGAATCATTCAACGCGTTGGAATGCTTCATCCGCAGTGCCGAAGTCGGCAGCTTTGCCGAAGCCGCCCGGCGCCTCAGCATTACCCCGGCTGCCGTGGGCAAGCATGTTGCCCAGCTGGAAGCGCGCCTGGGGGTGCGGTTGTTCCAGCGTAGTACCCGCAAGCTGACCCTGACCGAGGCCAGGCAGCGATTTCTGGGGGAGGTCAGTGACAGCTTCCGCACCATCCAGTACGCCGTGGCCAACCTGGCCAGCAGCGAAGGCCAGCCGGCCGGTTTGTTGCGGGTGAGCATGGGTACGGTGTTCGGGCGCTTGTATGTGTTGCCATTGCTGGCCGAGTTCCTGCGTCGCTACCCGGCCATTACCCCGGACTGGCATTTCGACAACCGCCAGGTCGACCTGATCGGCCAGGGCTTCGATGCGGCGATTGGCGGAGGCTTCGATCTGCCGCCAGGGGTGGTGGCGCGCAAGCTGACCCCGGCGCACCGGGTGCTGGTGGCGGCGCCGGCTTACCTGGGCCGGCACGCGCCGATTGACGACCCGCAGGTATTGCAACGGCATGACGGTATCCTGATCCGCTCGCCGCAGACCGGGCGGGTGCGTTCATGGCCGTTGACCAGCCGTTGGCAGGTGCAGCAGCCATTGCAGTTGCGCCAGACGATGACCATGAGCGATTCGGATGCGGCTTGCGCGGTGGCCGAGCAGGGCTTGGGGATTGCCTTGGTGAGCCTGCCGTTTGCAGTGCCGTACCTGGAAGGCGGGCGGCTGCAGCGGGTGCTGCCGGACTGGTATGTGGACGATGGGCATATCAGCCTGTATTTCGCCGAGCACAAGCTGTTGCCGGGCAAGACCCGGGCGTTTATCGATTTTGTGGTGGAACAGTTCGAAGAGCAGGGGTTGGCGCGGCGGTTCGATGCCTTGCAAATCCTTTAGATGTGTATTGCCTGTAGCGGCCCTATCGCCGGCAAGCCAGCTCCCACAGGTACCCCGCAGTATTTGGGCTTGTGGTAATCCTGTGGGAGCTGGCTTGCCGGCGATAGGGCCGGTTCAGACAACATCAACAATGAACAATGCCTGTGCCCCCAGGTTTACCTCATCATCAACCTTCTTGCCGACCAGTTGTTGCCCCAGCGGCGAGCGCGGGGTAATCACCGTCACCAGCCCATCCCCCTCGCCAATCTTCAACCCCGCCGCCTCGGGCCCGAGGAACAGTCGGCGCTGCCCGCCATCTTCATCCTCCAGCGTCACCAGGTTGCTCACCTGCACCCCGCGTGCCGGATCGTAATCGCGCAGCAGCAGTTGCTGGTAGGTCAGCAGCGCCTTGCGGATCTCGGCGCTGCGGCGGGCCTGGCCGGTGGCCAGGTACGAGGCCTCCAGGCCCAGGGTGTCGTACTTGTTCTCGGCGATGTTCTCTTCGGCGGTGGCGGCTTCGTACGCGGTTTGCGCCGCGCGGGTCAGCACATCCTGGTCATGCTCGAGGGTGGCGACGATCTGTGCCAGCAGGCTGGGCTTGTCCATGGTCAGTAACAGAACTCCAGCACGTTGGCCTGGCTTTTGTCGGTGGGCGCGGTGCGGTTCTGCTGCAGCCAGAACTGGCACTTGGGGCTGTTGAGGTTGCGCGGGTTGCCCTGGGCGGCCTCGGCGGCCTGTTGCAGCTCCTGCTTGTGCAGGATGTCCTTGTAGCGTTCGAACATTTCCGCCTGGGCATCCGCCGCAGGGGCTGGCGCTGGCGGCGCGGCAGGCCGGTACGCGGCGGGGGCCACGGCTTGGGCCAGTGGCTGTACCTGCTGTGGCCACAGTTGCAGGGCCAGCCACAGGCTGGCGGCGATCGCCACGGCGCCCAGCCACAGGCCAAGGGCAACGCACACGATCAACGGCAGCGGCTTGAGGGTGATCTTCAGTTCACGGTGGCGCGGCATGGCAGCCTCCTGGCAGGGTGTTCGGGGTGCATTGTCGCATGCGCCTGGGCATTTTTCCGCGCAGGTGCTTTTGTCGGCGACAATTTATGCGCAGAATGCGCGGTTTTTCCGCTGGGCGAGGGCAGGGCACATGAAAGCCACCTGGGACATCTTCTGCAGCGTCGTCGACAACTACGGCGATATAGGCGTGACCTGGCGCCTGGCCCGGCAGCTGGTGGCCGAGCACGGCCTGGCAGTGCGGCTGTGGGTGGATGACCTCAATGCGTTCACGCCCATGTGCCCCGGGGCCGATGCCACCGCCCCGGAGCAGTGGCAACACGGTGTGGAAGTGCGCCAGTGGCCGGTGACCTGGTTGCCGGTGGCGCCGGCTGATGTGGTAATCGGTGCCTTCGCCTGCCAGTTGCCAGCAGCTTATGTAGAGGCAATGCGTGCTCGCGCCGCGCCGCCGCTGTGGTTGAACCTCGAATACCTCAGTGCCGAGGACTGGGTGGAGGGCTGCCATGGCTTGCCTTCGCCGCAGCCCAATGGCTTGCGCAAGGTATTTTTCTTTCCCGGCTTTACCGAAAAGACCGGTGGCTTGCTGCGCGAGGGCTCGCTGCTGGCGCGGCGTGATGCGTTCCAGCAAGGCGCACGTCAGGCCTTCTTGCAGGGGCTTGGCGTAAACCCTGAAGCGGGGGCGTTGCTGATTTCCCTGTTCGCCTACGAAAACCCGCAACTGGGCAACTGGCTTGATGCCTTGGCCTCAGGCGAGCAACCTTGCCACCTGCTGGTGCCGCAAGGGCGCGTTGTCGCGGGGCTCGGCCAGTGGCTTGGCGAGGCGACACTGCAAGTGGGCAGCGTGCGCAAGCGAGGGGCGCTGACCGTGCAGGTGCTACCTTTCGTCAGCCAGGACGACTACGACCGGTTGCTGTGGAGCTGTGATTTCAATGCCGTGCGCGGCGAAGACTCGTTCGTGCGCGCGCAGTGGGCCGGGCAGCCGATGCTGTGGCACATCTACGTGCAGGACGAGAGTGCCCATTGGGAAAAGCTCGAAGCGTTTCTCGCGCATTATCGACACGGGTTGTCAGACGATGCCGATGCCGCCCTGCTTGGCTTGTGGCGTGCCTGGAACATGGACCGCGACATGGGCCAGGCCTGGCAGGCGGCCCGCCAGCACTGGCCGGAACTGCAGCAGCATGCCCGGCTTTGGGCAGCGCGACAGGCCGCTCAGCCGGACCTTGCCACAGCGCTAGTACACTTTTACCGAAATTCGCTATGATACGCGGCCTCGATTTTTATAAATCCATCCAGATTCGGATACTTCGTAATGAAAACTGGTAAAGAACTGAAACCCGGTACCGTCCTGCGGATCGACAACGACCCGTGGCTGGTTCAAAAAGCTGAGTTCACCAAGTCGGGCCGTAACAGCGCGATCATGAAGACCAAGCTGAAGAACCTGCTGACCGGCTACAAGACCGAAACCGTCTACGGTGCAGACGACAAGCTGGACGACGTGATCCTGGATCGCAAAGAAGCGACCCTGTCGTTCATCAACGGTGACGAATACACCTTCATGGACACCACCGACTACACCATGTACGAACTGAACGCCGAGGACATCGAAGCCGTTCTGCCGTACATCGAAGAAGGCATGGAAGACGTCTGCGAAGCCGTGTTCTTCGAAGGCCGCCTGGTATCGGTTGAACTGCCGACCACCATCAGCCGCCAGGTTGTCTACACCGAGAACGCTGCACGTGGCGACACCTCGGGCAAGGTCATGAAGCCTGCCAAGCTGAAGAACGGTACCGAGATCTCGGTTGCCGACTTCATCCAGATCGACGAGTGGATCGATATCGACACTCGCGACAACAGCTTCAAAGGCCGTTCCAAGAAGTAATCCTTCTTGTGAAACGCAAAAAACCCGGCCTAGGCCGGGTTTTTTCTTGCCTGCAAACTTCCAGGCCGCGGCACGCTTCCCTTGTAGGAGCGGCTGCAAGCCTTATACGGTCACGTGCAGGCGCACATCCACATTGCCGCGGGTGGCGTTGGAGTACGGGCACACCTTGTGCGCCTTTTCCACCAGCCCTTCGGCATCGGCCTGGGCCAGGCCCGGCAGGTTGATGTGCAGGTCGATGTCCAGGCCGAAACCACCTGGAATCTGGCCAATGCCCACTTTCGCGGTGATCGAGGCGTCCGCCGGCAGGGCTTTTTTCTCCTGCCCGGCCACGAACTTCAGGGCACCGATGAAGCACGCCGAGTAACCGGCGGCGAACATCTGCTCGGGGTTGGTGCCGTCACCGCCTGCGCCGCCCAGTTCCTTGGGGGTGCTCAGGCTGACTACCAGCTTGCCGTCACTGGAGCGGGATTTGCCGTCGCGCCCACCGGTGGAGGTAGCTTCTGCGATGTACAGCGGAGTGACCTTTTGCATCTTGAGCCTCGCTAATGTGCTGTGCGCTCCCCGTCTGGAGGAGGGCGCGGGTTGGTGTGGGATTTAAATTAGCGCGCAATTAGTTAGTGCGCAAGATAAATCATCACCGTTCATCTGAACGGCCATCGCACAGCATAGCTGTCAGAGGGTTTTCTGCAGGTTCTCGCGCAGCGCCAGCAGGTCGGCCTGCAGTTGTTGCAGCTGTTCCAGGCTGCGCCCGCTGGCCTTGAGGATGCACTGCGGCACTTCTTTGGCCTGCTGCTGCAAGGCGCGGCCCTTGTCGGTCAGCTGCACCAGTACCACCCGTTCGTCCTCGCGGCTGCGGTTGCGCTGCAGCAGGCCTTCGCTCTCCAGACGCTTGAGCAGCGGTGTCAGCGAACCGGGGTCGGTGAGCAGGTGCTGGCTGATCTCGCCTACGGTCAGGCCATCGTGCTCCCAGAGCACGAGCATGGCCAGGTACTGCGGGTAGGTCAGGCCCAGGGCCTGCAGCAGCGGTTTGTAGACCTTGGTCATCAGCAACGAGGTGGAGTGCAGGGCGAAACAGACCTGGTTGTCCAGCAGCAGCTCGTCACAGGAGGCTTGGGTGTCGGCGTTCATGCAGGTCCTTGAAGGTAATCAATGGGAAAGTCTGGCACGCGGATCGTTAGTGCGCGCTTTATTCGCGCAGTTCACTGTGCAAGGCCAGGTCCCAGGGTGGAATCGGGCTGAAGCGGCTCTTGAGAAATTCGAGCAGCAAACGGCTGCGAGAGTTCGTTTCATGTTCCAGGCGAAGTGCGTAAATACCGCTGGTTTCCGCTTTGGGCAAGCCGCCGTCGCAAAACAACGGTATCAACTCGCCGCGCAGCAGGTATTCGCTGATCAGCCAAGTAGGCAGGTGGGCTATGCCTAAGCCTGCGAGCGCACCGAACAGCAGGGTTTCGGCGTTGTTGGCGGCCATGCGCATGCGTGAGGGGCGGTACAGGCGGGTTTGCCCGGCCACGTTGAAACGCCAGGCGAATGGTGGCGCAAGGCCGTCCCAGTCCAGGCCGTCGTGCCCTGGCAGCTCGCTGGGGCAGCTGGGCATGCCGCGGCTGGCCAGGTAGGCCGGGCTGGCGCAGGCGATGCGCACCATGTAGGCCAATGGCGTGGCGACCAGCCGGGTGTCGGCCAGGGGGCCGGCGCGCAGCACCAGGTCGACCTCGCCCAGGTGGCTGCCATGCAGGTCGACGAAGCTGTCGATCAGGCGCAGTTGCACATCCAGGCCCGGGTAGGCGACCAGGAAATCGGCGATGGCCGGGGCCAGGTGACGGCGGCCGAATGCGGCGGGGGCGTCGATGCGGATCAGGCCTTCGGGGGCATTGCTCAGCGACACCGCTTCAGCGCGGGCCAGGCGCAGTTCCTCGATGATGCGCCTGGCCCGTTCGGCAAAGGCGTTGCCGGCAGGCGTGGCACGCACGGCGTGGGTGCTGCGGGTGAACAGGCGGCTGCCCACGGCGCTTTCCAGGTTGTCGATGCGGCGGGCCACGGCGGAAGGCGTCAGCGGGTGGCGGCGGGCGGCGGCAGAAAAACTGCCGGTTTCCAGCACATCGAGGAACAGGCTTAGCTGGTCGGTCAGGGTATCGGGGCTCATGGCTGCCTTGCTTTTGCGAAATACGCATAGCCATTGTGCGCTGCTGTGCGTTTCCCCACCAGCCCGCAATCGATAGCATGCTCGCATTATGTGTACAGGCGGATGAGGCCCCCTGATGATCGAGTGGTTGTTGTATATCGTGTTGGGCGCAGCCCTGGGGACCATGGGTGGCCTGTTCGGCATTGGCGGCGGGCTGATCGCGATTCCGGCGCTGGGCGTGCTGTTCGGCCTGGACCAGCAGTTGGCGCAGGGCACTGCGCTGGTGATGGTAGTGCCCAATGTGCTGCTGGCGCTGTGGCGTTATCACCAGCGTAACCGCATCGAGTTGCGCCATGCGGTACCGCTGTCGCTGTGCAGCTTCGGGTTCGCCTGGCTGGGGTCGATCTGGGCGGTCGGGCTGGATGCGCATTCCATGCGCCTGGGCTTCGTCGGCTTCCTGGTGGCCCTGGCGGTGTGGAACGTTGCGCGGATGTTCATGAAGGTAACGCCGCCCAGCGCCGAGTTGCGCTATGCCTGGCCTTGGCTGGGTGTACTGGGCAGCTTTGCCGGGACCATGGGCGGCTTGTTCGGGGTGGGTGGGGCTGTGGTAGCCACGCCGATTCTGACCAGTGTGTTCGGTACCACCCAGGTGGTGGCGCAGGGGCTGTCGCTGGCGCTGGCGGCGCCGAGTACCTTGGTAACCCTGGTGACCTATGGGGTGCACCACAGTGTTGACTGGGGGGTGGGGGTTCCATTGGCGGTGGGCGGCCTGCTGAGTATCAGTTGGGGTGTGAAATTGGCCCATGCGTTGCCGGAGAAGGTGTTGCGGGCGATGTTCTGTGTGTTTTTGGTGGGGTGTGCGGTGATGCTCGGGTTCGAGCTTTGAGATTTTGGTGCCGCTTTGCGGCCCATCGCGACACAAGGCCGCTCCTACAGGGGATCGCGTGCCCTTGTAGGAGCGGCCTTGTGTCGCGATGGGCTGCGCAGCAGCCCCAAGTTACTTGAACCCTTCGACAATGTAGTCGGCCATGCAATCGGTAATCGGCGAAGGGTTCTGAGTACTGCGCACCAGCATCACATTGGCCACCGGTAACTGCGGCAACCCTTCGTTTTCGCCCAGAATGCGGATATTCCCGCCAATCAGGCTCTGCAACTGTGCGGTCACCGCCAACCCAGCGGTGACGATGGCAAAGATCGCTGCCAGGCTCGGGCTGGTATAGGCGATGCGGTAGTCGATGCCCTGGGCCTCCAGGGCATTGCAGGTCCAGGCCCGGCAGAAGCAGTCGGTGTTGAACAAGGCTACCGGCATGGGGCGTTGCTCCTGCGGGCAGAAGCCTTCCGCGGCGGCCCAGACCAGGCGTTCCTGGCGCAGCAGCTGGCCAATCTCGTTGCCCGGCTCACGCGTGACGATGGTCAGGTCCAGGTCCTGGCGCAGCATCAGTTGTTTGGAGGAGTCGCAATGCACCTCCACCTGCACCAGCGGGTAAGCCTGGGCAAAGCTCGACAGGATGGTCGGCAAAAAGCGCATGGCATAGTCGTCCGGCGTGCCGATGCGTACTACCCCGACCATGTGCGGCATGCGCAGGGTGTTGAACACTTCCCCATGCAACTTGAGGATGCGCCGCGCATAGCCGAGCAGCACCTGGCCCTCGGCGGTCAAGCGCACCTGGCGGCCATCGCGCTCGAACAGCTGGCGCTGGAGGATGTCCTCTTCCAGGCGTTTCATCTGCATGCTCACCGCCGACTGGGTGCGGTTGACCACCTCGCCGGCGCGGGTGAAGCCGCCCTGCTCGGCGATGGCCACGAACGTGCGCAGTACGTCCGCGTCGAGGCTCTGGTACTGGGACATTGCATCAATCTCCGAGATGCATGGCATCAGAAACATTCGTTGGATTGATCTTATGCCTGGCAGGAGACTGGAGCCATCAACACGGAGGGCTTCACGATGAAAGGTCATGTCAGCAGCATCCAGCAACCTGCCTTTTCCCTGAACCACCTGTGGCATGCCGCCCTGCAGCGCCCTGCGCGATGGCTGCAGCTGTACCGCCAGCGCCAGGAACTGGCCAGCCTGAGTGATGCGACCCTGCACGACCTGGGGTTGAGCCGGGCGGATATCCAGCAGGAGGCCGAGCGGCATTTCTGGGATGATCCGTTGCGGAAATAGGCTAAGTTTGTCGGTGGGATTACCGGCCTATTCGCGGGCAAGCCCGCTCCTACAGGTGCTGCACAATTGCGGGAGCGGGCTTGCCCGCGAAAGGGCCGGGTCAAACACTACAAGGAGTTCAGGCTTGTCCCTCAAGCTGTCCATCAACCAGGCCCGCCGCCTGGCCCTTTCTGCCCAAGGTTTCGGCAAACAGCCGGAAACGGCGCCGACCCTGCCGGCACTCAAACGCATGCTGCAACGCCTGGGCGTGTTGCAGATCGATTCGGTCAACGCCCTGGTCCGCTCCCACTACCTGCCGCTGTTCTCCCGCCTGGGCAGCTACTCGCCTGCCGCCCTCGACCAGCTCGCCTGGGGCCGTGGCCGCCAACGTCTGTTGTTCGAGTACTGGGGGCACGAAGCCTCGCTGCTGCCGCTGAGCCTGTACCCACTGCTGCGCTGGCGCATGGCCCAGGCCGCCGATGGTCGTGGCATCTATCGCCAGCTCGCGCAGTTTGGCCGTGAACGCCAGGACGTTATCGCTCGGGTACTGGCAGCGGTCCGCGAACAGGGCGCCCTTGGCGCGGGCAGCCTGTCCACCCGCGAAGAGCGGGCTGGCCCTTGGTGGGACTGGAGCGAGGAAAAGCACGCGCTGGAATGGCTGTTCGCCGCAGGGGAGGTGACGGTCGCTGGGCGGCGCGGCTTCGAGCGGCTCTACGATGTACCGGAAAAGGTCCTGCCGAGGTCGATCCTCGACCAGCCACTGCCCAGCGAGACCGAGGCGCATCAGGGCTTGATGCTACACGCCGCCACCGCCCTGGGCGTAGCCACCGAGCGCGACCTGCGCGACTACTTCCGCCTGGACCCGGGGCAGGGCAAAGCGGCACTGGCCGAACTGGTGGCTGATGGCCGCCTGCAAGCGGTCGAGGTGCAGGGTTGGAAGCAGCTTGCCTACTGCGCCGGCGCGCCGCGCATCCCCCGGCGCATCGAGGCCAGCGCGCTGTTGTCGCCGTTCGATTCACTGGTCTGGGAACGCAGCCGTACCGAGCGCTTGTTCGACTTCCGCTACCGCCTGGAAATCTACACCCCGGCGCACAAGCGGGTGTACGGTTACTACGTGCTGCCGTTCCTGTACCGCGAACGCATCGGCGCGCGCGTGGACCTGCGCGCCGAGCGCGCCCAGGGGCAACTGGCAGTGCACGCCGTGCATGTCGAGGCAGCGGGCCTGGACAAAGAGGGTTACCAGGCCTTGGCTGGCAACCTGCTGCGCCTGGCCAGCTGGCTGGGGCTGGAGAAGGTGCATCTTAACTGCCCGCGTACCGAGGGCAGTCAGTTGCGCCAGGCGTTGCTCAGCGCCGCACCTGCTTGAGGGTTTCGGCAATCAGGAACGCCAACTCCAGCGACTGGTCGGCATTCATCCGCGGGTCGCAGTGGGTGTGGTACCGGTCGGACAGCGCATCCTCGGTGATCGGCCGGGCGCCGCCGATGCATTCGGTGACGTTCTGCCCGGTCATCTCGATGTGGATGCCGCCGGCGTGGCTGCCCTCGGCCTGGTGCACCTGGAAGAACTGCTTCACCTCATCCAGGATCTGTGCAAAATCGCGGGTCTTGTAGCCGCTGCTGGCCTTGATGGTGTTGCCATGCATCGGGTCGGAGCTCCACAGCACCTTGCGCCCTTCGCGTTCGACCGTGCGAATCAGCCCCGGGAGGTGGTCGCCGACCTTGCCGGCACCCATGCGCACGATCAGGTTCAGGCGCCCGGGGTCGTTGGCCGGGTTCAGCGTGTCGATCAGGCGGATCAGTTCTTCGGGGTTCATGCTGGGGCCAACCTTGACCCCGATCGGGTTGTGCACGCCGCGCAGGAACTCCACATGGGCACCGTCCAGCTGGCGGGTGCGGTCGCCGATCCACAGCATGTGCGCCGAGCAGTCGTAGTAGTCGCCGGTCAGGCTGTCCTGGCGCACGAAGGCTTCTTCATAGTTCAGCAGCAGTGCTTCGTGGGCGGTGAAGAAGCTGGTTTCGCGCAGCTGCGGCGCGCTGTCCAGGCCGCAGGCGCGCATGAATGCCAGGGTTTCGTCGATGCGGTTGGCCAGCTGGTGGTACTTGTCGGCCAGCGCCGAGTTGGCGATGAAGTCCAGGTTCCACTTGTGCACCTGGTGCAGGTCGGCGAACCCGCCTTGGGCGAAGGCGCGCAGCAGGTTGAGGCTGGCGGTGGCCTGGTGGTAGGCCTGCAGCAGGCGTTCCGGGTCGGGGATGCGGCTTTTCGCGTCGAAGCCGATGCCGTTGACGATGTCGCCACGGTAGGCGGGCAGGGTGATGTCGCCGATGGTTTCATCGCCCGATGAGCGCGGCTTGGCGAATTGCCCGGCCATGCGCCCGACCTTGACCACCGGGCAGCCGGCGGCGAAGGTCATGACAATGGCCATCTGCAGCAGCACCTTGAAGGTGTCGCGGATTTTCGCCGCCGAGAACTCGGCGAAGCTCTCGGCGCAGTCGCCACCCTGCAGCAGGAAGGCGCGGCCTTCGGTGACCTCGGCGAACTGCCGGCGCAGCTCGCGCGCCTCGCCCGCGAACACCAGCGGCGGGTAGCTGGCCAGGGTCTGTTCGACCTTCAGCAGGTGCGCGGCATCGGGGTAGGTCGGTTGCTGCTGGATCGGCAGGGCGCGCCAGCTGTCGGGGCTCCACGGTTGGTTCATCTCGGGCTCGGTCTTGTCGGTTGTAGGCTATGGGCCATGGTAACAGTTGGCGCTGCGCTTGTTGCATCGAGGGTGTTGGCGGACAATGCGCGTTTTTGTGCGGGTAGGTGGTGAGCATGGCGGCGGAACGGGAAGAGCGGCTACTGGCACGGGTGCAGGACGCCTTTGGCGTCATCAGCGTGTATGAAGTCGACGACTACCGCTTTCTGGAATTCGGCGATGCGATCGAGCAGAGCTGCGTGTTCACGGCCGACCCCAGCTGGCTTGAGTACGACTATACCCGCGCCATGCTGGTGGGGGCGCTGTGCCACGAGCAGCCGGAGAGCGCGCTGTTTCTCGGCCTGGGTGCCGGCACGCTGACCCAGGCCTGCATGAAGTTCCTGCCGCTGGACGACATCGAGGCCATCGAACTGCGCCCGGACGTACCGCGCCTGGCCATGGAGTACCTGGGCCTTGACGACGACCCGCGGCTGTATGTACGCATCGGCGATGCGCTGGAGCTGTTGCCCACGGCGGAGAAGGCCGACCTGCTGTTCGTCGACCTGTACACCGACCATGGGCCGGGGGTGGGCCACCTGGCGTGGAACTTCCTGGAGAACTGCCAGCAGCAACTGAACCCGGGTGGTTGGCTGGTGATCAACCAGTGGGCCACCGACGACGGCAAGCCGCTGGGCGCGGCGTTGCTGCGCGGGTTGTACCACCGGCATTACTGGGAGCTGCCGGTGAAGGAGGGCAATGTGATCCTGCTGGTGCCGGCGGACCTGGAGCAGACGCTGGACCTGGATGGGCTGAAAGCCCGGGCCCAGGCGCTGGCGCCGCGCCTGGGGTACAGCCTCGAGGGGCTGATCCGCGAGATTCGGCCGGCTACCTGATGAATCTGTGGCGAGGCTGCTGGCCCTATCGCCGGCAAGCCAGCTCCCACACCGACCGCGTTGGCCTCGAGCCATGCGCTGTCCCTGTGGGAGCTGGCTTGCCGGCGATGAGGCCGGTACAGGCAATAAAGAATTATCGATTCAGCTCCAGGTGATTGATGGCCCGACACTGGCCAGGCACCCTGAAAATATTCCTCACGTCTGCGCACGATTTCGGGTATAGTACGCGCCGGTCTTTTAGCGGACCGCAAAATCAGGTGGTGCAAACCCTCCGAGTCCAGCTTCGGCTGCACGTCCGCTAGGCGGACTTTCCCACGTTTTCTTTTTCAATCGTTTTCGCAAATCCCCGCCGCCAAAGCTGCCTGGGTGACCTGTCGGTCTTTCATGGCTTGTGCAGCTTTGGAGCATGGGTCTTTGCGGATGCACCTAGAGGCAGACCCATGACCCAGGAAACCGGCGGCTTCGCCGCTCTCGATCTCAATCCGAATATTGTTGCTGCCGTTCTGGCGACCGGCTACGAAGAGCCGTCCGCCATTCAGCAACAATCGATCCCGATCATCCTCGCCGGTCACGACATGATCGGCCAGGCGCAGACTGGCACCGGCAAGACCGCTGCCTTCGCCCTGCCGATCCTCAACAAGATCGATGTGAGCAAGCGCGAACCGCAAGCCCTGATCCTGGCGCCAACCCGTGAGTTGGCGCTGCAAGTTGCTACCGCTTTCGAAACCTACGCCAAGCAGATGCCGGGCGTGAACGTGGTCGCCGTCTACGGTGGTGCCCCGATGGGCCCACAGTTGCGTGCGATCCGCAACGGCGCGCAAATCGTCGTGGCCACCCCTGGCCGTCTGTGCGACCACCTGCGTCGTGACGAAAAAGTCCTGTCGACCGTGCAGTACCTGGTACTGGACGAGGCCGACGAGATGCTCAAGCTGGGCTTCATGGACGACCTCGAAGTGATCTTCGATGCCATCCCGGCCAGCCGCCAGACCGTGCTGTTCTCCGCCACCCTGCCGTCGTCGATCCGTTCGATCGCCGAACGCCACCTGCGCGAGCCCAAGCACGTCAAGATCCAGAGCAAGACCCAGACCGTTACCGCGATCGAGCAGGCTCACCTGATGGTCCACGCCGACCAGAAGATCCCGGCTGTGCTGCGTCTGCTGGAAGTGGAAGAGTTCGACGCGCTGATCGCCTTCGTGCGTACCAAGCAAGCCACCCTGGACCTGGCCTCCGCGCTGGAAGCCAAGGGTTACAAGGCTGCCGCGCTGAACGGCGACATCGCCCAGAACCAGCGTGAGCGCGTGATCGACTCGCTCAAGGATGGCCGCCTGGACATCGTTGTCGCTACCGACGTCGCTGCCCGTGGCCTGGACGTACCGCGCATCACTCACGTGTTCAACGTCGACATGCCGTACGACCCGGAGTCCTACGTACACCGTATCGGCCGTACCGGCCGTGCCGGTCGCGATGGCCGTGCACTGCTGCTGGTCACCCCGCGTGAGCGCCGCATGCTGCAGGTGATCGAGCGTGTAACCGGGCAAAAAGTTGCCGAAGCCCGCCTGCCGAATGCCCAGGCCGTGCTGGATGCCCGCATCAAGAAGCTGACCTCGAGCCTGGCGCCACTGGTTGCCGAAGCAGAAGCCACCCACGGCGAGCTGTTCGACCGCCTGACCGCCGACCTGGGTTGCAGCGCGCGTGCCCTGGCTGCTGCCCTGCTGCGCAAGGCCACCAATGGCCAGGCGCTGGACCTGGCTGCGGTAGAGCGTGAGCAGCCGCTGGTGCCGAGCTTCGCCCCGCGTGGTGAGCGTACCGAACGTGGTGAGCGTGGCGAGCGTCCGGAGCGTGGTGACCGCGAGCGCCGTGCGCCGATGCCGCTGGCCGAAGGCCGTGTGCGTTGCCGTACTGCCCTGGGTGCCCGTGACGGCATCGCTGCCAAGAACCTGCTGGGCGCGATCCTCAACGAAGGTGGCCTGGCTCGTGACGCCATCGGCCGCATCCAGGTGCGCGACAGCTTCAGCCTGGTCGAGCTGCCGGAAGATGGCCTGGAGAAGCTGCTGTCCAAGCTCAAGGACACCCGCGTGGCCGGCAAGCAGCTGAAGCTGCGTCGCTACCGCGAGGATTGATCCTGGCGCAATAAAAAATCCCCGGCTTTGGCTGGGGATTTTTTTTGCCTGTGCCGGCCTCTTCGCGGGCTTGCCCGCTCCCCCAGGTGCATCACAGCTCTCAAGGCCTGTGGAGGACCTGTGGGAGCGGGCAAGCCCGCGAAGAGGCCCTTCAGTCGAACCGATAAATGTCCATCCCCAACGCCCCCAGGGTAAACCCTTGGTGCACCATACCGAACTTGCCGCCAGCCCCCAGGGCAAAGAACAGCGGCAGGAAATGCTCATCACTGGGATGGTTACGCACCGCAAACGGCGCCTGTTGCCGATAACCCAGCAACGCTTCCTGGTCATTCGCCCGAAGCTTTTCCACCACCCAATCCCTGAACGCCAGTGCCCATGGCTCGATCACATCCGGCCCGGCATGCCAGTCCAGTTCGCCCAGGTTGTGGGTAATGCTGCCCGAACCGATCAACAGCACGCCCTGATCGCGCAAACCCGCCAGCGTCTGGCCTACCTTGACCTGCAGCGCCGGCCCCATATGGCTGGGCAGTGAAACCTGCACCACCGGAACACCCGCATCCGGGTACATCAGCGACAGCGGCACCCAGGCACCATGGTCGAACGGCCGCTGCGCGTCCAGCCGGGCTGTCAGCCCGGCAGCCTGCAGCAATTCGCTGACCTGGCCGGCAAGGGTGGGGTTACCCGGTGCCGGGTACTGCACCGCATACAGCGCCGGTGGGAAGCCGTAGAAGTCATGCCAGGTCTCTGGTTGTGCGCTGCCGGTAACCAGCAGTTCGCGGCTTTCCCAGTGCGCCGACACCACCACGATCGCTTTCGGCCGGGGCAGGGCGTTGGCAAGCCCTGCCAGCGCAGGCCCGCTGGCGCCGGGTTGCAGGGCAAGCATGGGAGAACCATGGGAAATGAACAGGCTGGGCAGCATGGCGGGGTCCTGACGGTTAAGATGCAATCATCTTCGATCAACTACAGATCGAAATCCAAACCAACTTTTACCGACAAACCATCTAAAAATCAGGAGTGATCATGGAGCCAGCGTTCTGGCAGCAGCGGTGGGCCGACAACCAGATCGGCTTTCACCAGGCACAGGTGAATCCCTATCTGCAGAGGTACTGGCCAACGCTTGGCCTGGCGCCGGGCAGCCGCGTGCTGGTGCCGTTGTGCGGCAAGAGCCTGGATCTGGCCTGGTTGGCCGGGCAGGGGTATCGCGTGTTGGGCGTAGAGTTGTCGCGGCAAGCGGTGGAGGCATTCTTCCGTGAGCATGGGCTTGAAGCCGAGGTGCAACAGCGCGGGGTTTTCGAAGTTTGGCGCAGTGGTAACGTGGAGCTCTGGTGTGGGGATTTCTTTGCGTTGGAGGCAGAGGATATCGGCGACTGCGCGGGGCTGTATGACCGGGCGGCGCTGATTGCCTTGCCGCCGCAGATGCGTGTGGCTTACATGCAGTTGTTGTCGGGCTTGCTGCCGGCGGGTTGCCAGGGGGTGGTGGTGACTCTGGATTATGACCAGGCTTTGCTGGGCGGGCCGCCGTTTTCGGTCGGGGATGAAGAGCTGCGGCAGGGGTTTACCGGGTGGCAGGTGGATGAGCTGGAGGCTGTGGAGGTGATTGAGGAAAGCCCGAAGTTCCTGCAGGCCGGAGCTTCCAGTTTGTTGGAGCGGGTGTACCGGGTTAGCCGATGACAGGTGTGTAGCCTGTTCCGGCCCTTTCGCGGGCTTGCCCGCTCCCACAGCTACCCCACAGTTTTCAAGGCCTGTGGAGGACCTGTGGGAGCGGGCAAGCCCGCGAAGGGGCCGGTGCAGGCAAGCACAAAAAAGGGCGACCGAAGTCGCCCTTTGTTTTTACCGGTTGGATCAACCGCGACGGCGCAGGGCCTCGATACGGTCTTCCAGCGGCGGGTGGCTCATCAGCAGCCCGGCCAGGCCGTGCTTCAGGCCACCATTGATGCCGAAGGCCTTCAGGGTGTCGGGCATGTGCACCGGCAGGCCTTGCTCCACGCGCAGGCGCTGCAGGGCGCCGATCATTGCTGCGGTACCGGCCAGCTGTGCACCGGCTTCGTCGGCGCGGTATTCGCGGCGGCGCGAGAACCACATCACGATCATGCTGGCCAGAATGCCCAGGATCAGCTCGGCAACGATGGTCGCCACGTAGTAGGCAATGCCCTGGCCTTCTTCGTTCTTGAAGATCACCTTGTCGACGAAGTTGCCGATGATGCGCGCGAAGAACATCACGAAGGTGTTCACCACGCCTTGCACCAGCGCCAGGGTGACCATGTCGCCGTTGGCCACGTGGCCGATCTCGTGGGCCAGCACTGCGCGCACTTCATCGGGCGAGAAACGCTCCAGCAGGCCCTGGGACACGGCTACCAGTGCGTCGTTGCGGTTCCAGCCAGTGGCGAAGGCGTTGGCCTCGTACGCCGGGAAGATACCCACCTCGGGCATCTTGATGCCCGCTTCACGGGACAGCTCTTCGACCGTTTGCAGCAGCCACTGCTCGTGGCGGGTGCGCGGCTGGCTGATGATCTGGGTACCGGTGGTCATCTTCGCCATCCACTTGGAGATGAACAGCGAAACGAGGGAGCCGGCAAAGCCGAACACGGCGCAGAACACCAGCAGGCTGCTGAGGTTCAGGTCGACCCCGTTGGCGGCCATGAACCCGTTGAAACCGAACAGGCTCAGGGTAATGCTTGCAACCAGCACCACCGCGAGGTTGGTGGCTACAAACAACAGAATGCGCATCATGGTTGTTACGTTCTCCTGACGGATGAGTTGTCGCTTACTGCGGGGTATATAAGGGGCCGGCCGTGCCGATTCAATCGGGCGACTATTTCAAACTGTGTACGGCGGAGTATGGCAGAGGATGGCGCGGGGGCTGTGGGATAGAGCGTTGCAGGATGTAAGAAACATCCTGTGGGGTTTTGGGGGCTTCTTTGCAGCCCATTCGCAGCACAAGGCTGCTCCTACAGGGGCATGCGTTCTCCTGTAGGAGCAGCCTTGCGCTGCGAAGAGGCCATCACTTACTGCGAATAACCCTTCAGGAAATTCCCGATCCGGCCAATCGCCGCCTCCAGGTCATCCACCCGCGGCAAGGTGACCACGCGGAAGTGGTCCGGCCACGGCCAGTTGAACGCCGTACCTTGAACGATCAGCAGCTTCTCCGACAGCAGCAGGTCGAGCACGAACTTCTCGTCGTTGTGGATCGGGCAAACCTTCGGGTCGATCTTCGGGAATGCATACAGCGCACCCATCGGTTTCACGCAGCTAACGCCCGGGATGTCGTTCAGCAACTCGTAGGTGCGGTTGCGCTGCTCCAGCAGGCGGCCGGGTGGCAGCACCAGGTCGTTGATGCTCTGGTAGCCGCCCAGCGCGGTCTGGATGGCATGCTGGGCCGGCACGTTGGCGCACAGGCGCATGTTGGCCAGCATGTCGATGCCTTCGATGTAGCTTTGCGCGTGGTGCTTGGGCCCGGAGATGATCAGCCAGCCGGAACGGAAGCCCGCCACCCGGTACGACTTGGACAGGCCGTTGAAGGTCAGGCACAGCAGGTCGGGGGCCAGCGAGGCGGTGCTGATGTGCACGGCTTCGTCGTACAGGATCTTGTCGTAGATCTCGTCGGAGAACACCACCAGGTTGTGCTGGCGGGCCAGTTCCAGCATGCCCAGCAGCAGCTCTTTGGAGTACACCGCGCCGGTCGGGTTGTTCGGGTTGATGATCACCAGGGCCTTGGTGTTCGGGGTGATCTTGGCCTTGATGTCCTCAAGGTCGGGGAACCAGTCGGCCTGCTCGTCGCACAGATAGTGCACCGGCTTGCCGCCGGCCAGGCTCACGGCGGCGGTCCACAGCGGGTAGTCGGGGGCAGGGATCAGCACTTCGTCGCCGTTGTTGAGCAGCGCCTGCATCGACATCACAATCAGCTCGGACACACCATTACCCAGGTAAATGTCCTCGATGCCGACGCCTTCGATCTGCTTCTGCTGGCAGTACTGCATCACCGCCTTGCGGGCGCTGAACAGGCCCTTGGAGTCGCTGTAGCCCTGCGCGGTGGGCAGGTTGCGGATCACATCCTGGAGGATTTCGTCAGGCGCCTCGAAGCCAAACGGCGCCGGGTTGCCGATGTTCAGCTTGAGGATGCGGTGGCCTTCCTCTTCCAGGCGCTTGGCGTGCTTGAGCACTGGGCCGCGAATGTCGTAGCAGACATTGGCGAGCTTGTTCGATTTGCTGAACTGCATGATGGGATCCCGATTGAGAAAACGCGCTACGCCCCGCCGAAAGGTTTGAAAGGGCAGGAAGCGGGTGCCAGACTGAACGCCTGGCACACGAAGCCAACTAATATACGTGCCACCCGCGCCCCGGAAAAGACGGTGCGCAGTGAAATTCAGCCTGCCGAGGTCCCTACATGCAAAAGATCGTGAAAACCCTGGAACAATGGCAGTCGATGCTCGACCCCGAGCAGTATCAGGTATGCCGCCTCAAGGGTACCGAGCGGCCGTTCAGCGGCAAGTACAACAGCGAGCGCCGCGACGGCATCTACCATTGCATCTGCTGCGGCCTGGCACTGTTCGATGCGCAGACCAAGTTCGATTCCGGCTGCGGCTGGCCGAGCTTCTACGCCCCCATCGAGGAGAGCGCGATGATCGAGATCCGCGACACCTCCCACGGCATGATCCGCACCGAAGTCACCTGTGCCCGCTGCGATGCGCACCTGGGCCACGTGTTCCCCGATGGCCCGCCACCGACCGGCCTGCGCTACTGCATCAACTCGGTGTGCATCGACCTGCGCCCGCGCGACTGACCGGAGCCCGACCATGGCTGGATCGATACTGGACATCCCCTGCGTGACCCTGGGCGGCGAGCACAAGAAGCTCGGCGACTTCCCCGGCAAGGCGCTGCTGGTGGTCAATACCGCCAGCCAGTGCGGCTTTACCCCGCAGTACAAGGGCCTGGAGCAACTGTGGCAGGCCTATCGCGCGCGCGGGCTGGTGGTGCTGGGCTTCCCCTGCAACCAGTTCGGCAAGCAGGAGCCGGGCGATGCACGGGAAATTGCCCAGTTCTGCGAGCGCAATTTCGGTGTGAGCTTCCCGCTGTTCCGCAAGGTCGAGGTCAACGGCCCCGGCAGCCACCCGCTGTTCGTCGAACTCAAGCAGCGCGCCCCGGGCATTCTGGGCAGCCAGAAGATCAAGTGGAACTTCACCAAGTTCCTGGTCGACCCGGCCTCTGGCCAGGTAACGCGCTACGCCCCCACCACCAAGCCGCAGGCCCTGGAAGCGGACATCGAGCGCCTGCTCAGCCGTTAACCGGCACCCAGTGGTCGACCAGCGCCAGCAGCTCTTCACGGCGGAACGGCTTGGCCAGGTAGTCGTTCATGCCGGCTGCCCGGCAGCGCTCGCGCTCTTCGGGCATGGCGTTGGCGGTGAGGGCGACGATTGGCAGGTCGGGCCAGCGACCGCTTTGGCGGATACGCCGGCTGGCCTCGTAGCCGTCCATCACCGGCATGTTGCAGTCCATCAGGACCAGATCGAATTCGTCCTGTTCCAGTAGCTCCAGGGCCTCGGCGCCTTGGGTGGCCAGCTGTACCTGGCAGCCGAGCTTGGCCAGCATGCCCTTGGCCACCAGCTGGTTCACCGGGTTGTCCTCCACCAGCAGGATGCGCGCGCGGCCTTGTTCCAGGATGATGGCCGGGGTCGCCAGCGGGTGTTCGGGCTCATGGCCCTGCAAGGTGCGGCGCAAGGTCTGGTACAGGGCGTTGCGCGCCAGCGGCCGGGCCAGTTGGTGCAGGGGGGCGAGGGCGACCGACTGTTCGCTGGGCAGGAAGTTGCCGTAGGCGGTCACCAGCAAGATCGGTGTTTTCAATGCCGGGCGCAGTTCGAACAGGTGGTCCAGGCTGTCGGTGATCAGCAGGTCGATGGCCGTGGCGTCGAGCCCCGCGCAGCTGTCATGGTGCTGGTAGGCAAGGCCCCAGGCAGGCAGCAGGTCCTGCAATAGTTCATCGAGCCCGCTGCCGGCCGTGCTCAGCGCCGCCACGCGCCCGTGCAACGGTGCTGGCGCAATGGCCTCGGTGTGTACGGCCAGTGGCAGTTCGGCGGTGAAGCGGCTGCCGAAGCCAGGGTCGGACTTGATGTGCAGGTGGCCCTGCATGGCCTTGCACAGGTTGCGTGTCAGCGCCAGGCCCAGGCCGGTGCCACCGTACTGGCGTGTGATGCCGGCGCCGGCCTGGGTGAATGGCTGGAAGATCCGTGCCTGGGCTTCTTCGGGGATGCCGATGCCGGTGTCGCGCACTTCCAGGCGCACACCGCCGACGATGGTCGACAGGCGCACATCCACGCGGCCGAAGCGGGTGAACTTGAGGGCGTTGGACAGCAGGTTGCTGACGATCTGCCGTACCCGCGTGGGGTCGCCAAGCACGCTGCTGGGGAAGTCGCGGGCGATCAGGCAGGTCAGCTCCACGCTTTGCGCGGTGTTCTGCGACAGCAGGTTGGCAGTGTCCTCGACCATCGAGCCCATGTCGAACGGAATGCGCTCCAGCTCCAGCTGGCCGGCATCGAACTTGGACAGGTCGAGAATATCGTTGAGCAACTCCACCAGCACCTTGCCCGAGTCATGGGCTATCGCCAGCTGCTGGCGTTGCTCGCTGGGCAGCGGGCTGTCCAGGGCAAGGGCGATCATGCCGAGCATGCCGTTGAGCGGGGTACGGATTTCGTGGCTCATGTTGGCGAGGAAGGCGGCGCGCGCCTGGGCCATGTCCAGCGCCCGGCGGCGGGCTTCTTCCAACTCCTGGTTGGACAGGCTCAGGCTGCTGTTGCTGGCCTTCAGCTCGTTGGTGCGTGCCGAGACGATATCCTCCAGCTCGTTGAGGTACTGGGTCAGGCGGTTTTCTGCGGTGCGCCGCTGATCGATCTCGGTGGCCATGCTGACGAACTGCTGGTTGGCGACCCTTACCAGTACGCCGATTTCGTCATGTTCATGTCCGGGTGGGCATTGCAGGCGGGTTTGCGTGGGTTTGCGCGGGTCGCTGCCGCTGAGCGCACCAATTACCGTCACCAGCGGCTTGGTCAGCATCATGTAGAACAGCGCCAGGAGGATGCCGGTCAGCACCAGGCTACGGGCGAAGCCGTTGAGCAGGGTGATCCCGGCACGGTCGAGAAAGCGGCTGCCGAAGGCGTAGGTGTCCACCTCCAGGTAGAGGGTGCCGAGGTTTTCCTCGGGCATGTGGGTCAGATACAGCCGTTCCTTGAACTGGCGCTGATCGCCGAACAGGAAGTCGCTGAGTGGCCGGTAGCGGTCCTCCAGGCGCGGCCGTTCGACGTCGGCCAGTACCGTTTCGTTGTTGTCGATCAGCCGCGCACGGATGATGGCCGGCGACTCCAGCAGGCCGCGAGTCAGCTCCAGCGCCAGCTCCGAGTCGATGTTGTAGGCAATGCGCGAGGCCGGGTTGTGGCTGATTTGCAGCAGGGCGCGCACTTCACGGTTGATGGACGCGTCTTCGCTGGCATAATCGATGCCGATCTGGATGAGACTGAGCAATGTTCCCAGGATGAAGCCGACCAGGACTGTCAACCGGGCTTGCTTGTATGACAGGCGATTGGTGAACTTGATATCCATGTGTCCCGAGCCGGTTTCACGTCCCTTGCGCTGCGCAAGCATAGCCGAATAGCCCCGGCTGCTGGTGGGTCTGTCTGTTCATTTCAGTTGATTGCCAAGCGGGGGCCGCTTTGCGTCCCTTCGCGGGCTTGCCCGCTCCCACAGGTATATCACTGCCCTCGAGATTTGCAGTGTACCTGTGGGAGCGGGCAAGCCCGCGAAGGGGCGCGCAGCGGCCCCAAAAAACTGAAATTCGTAGGAGTCGTCATGGACGCTCGCTTGATTGCTTTCCTGGACCGCGCCGAATCGGTACTGGCCCGCCTCGAACCCCTGTTGCCGGCCCAGCGCCCGAACATCGACTGGGCCACCACCCTGGCCGCGCGCTGGCAGCGCGATGGCCGCAGCGGCTACCTGCTGCCGCTGGAGGTCAGCCTGGACATTCGCCTCAGCGACCTGATCGGCGTCGACCTGCAGCGTGACCAGCTGGGCCGCAACACCCATCAGTTCATCAACGGCATGCCAGCCAACCATGCACTGCTGTGGGGCTCGCGCGGCACCGGCAAGTCGTCGCTGGTACGTGCCTTGCTGGCCGAGCATGCCGGTGCCGGCCTGCGCCTGATCGAAATCGAACGTGATCACCTGGCCGACCTGCCGCGTGTAGTCGAGCAGCTGCAGAAGCTGCCGCAACGCTTCATCCTGTTCTGCGACGACCTGTCGTTCGAAGCCGGGGAGGGCGACTACCGGGTGCTCAAGAGCGTGCTCGACGGCTCGCTCGAGCAGGCCCCCGACAATGTGCTGCTGTACGCCACCTCCAACCGCCGCCACCTGGTGCCGGAAAAGGAGAGCGACAACGAGAACTGGAAGCGCGTGGACGGCGAGCTGCACCCCAGTGAAGCGGTGGAAGACAAGATTGCCCTGTCCGACCGTTTTGGCCTGTGGCTGTCGTTCTACCCCTTCACCCAGGAACACTTCCTGAACGTGGTCGAGCACTGGATCGGCCAGCTCGCGCAAACTGCCGGCCTGGCCTGGCAGCGCAGCGAAGAACTCGACATCCTCGCCGTGCGCTGGGCCACCGGCCGCGGTAACCGTAATGGCCGTTGTGCCTATCAGTTCGCCCGCTACTGGGTCGGGCTGCAATTGCTGGAGCAAAAGTAAATGATCGACCTCAATGCCAGTGGCGCCGGCCTCGACGGCTACAACCTGCTGGCGGCGCAAGTGCAGGCGCTGTTTGCCGACGAGCGTGACTTCATCGCCAATGCCGCGCAGTTTTCGGCGTTCCTCTATAACCAGGTGGACGACCTGAACTGGGCGGGGTTCTACCTCAACCGCAACGAAGAACTGGTGCTGGGCCCGTTCCAGGGCCAGGTGGCGTGCGTGCGCATCCCATTCAGCAAAGGCGTGTGCGGGGCGGCAGCGGCCACCCGGCAGACCCAGCGGGTAGAGGATGTGCATGCGTTCCCGGGGCACATTGCCTGTGACAGCGCGTCCAACAGCGAGCTGGTGATCCCGCTGGTGAAGGAGGGCAGGTTGATTGGTGTGCTGGACCTGGACAGCCCGAAGCTTGGGCGCTTCAGTGAGGCGGATCAGGTGGGGCTGGAGCGGTTGGCGGCGATTTTTCTGGAGTTGACCGACTGCTGATATTTGTTGCCTGTACCGGCCTCTTCGCGGCTAAAGCCGCTCCTACAAGGATCGCACCAAGCCTGAGGGCGATGCGGTCCCTGTGGGAGCGGCTTTAGCCGCGAAGAGGCCGGTACAGGTTGAAGCATCAGTCGTACATCACCTTCTTCTTCCAGGTCTCTTCCTCATCGGTCTTGAGCCCCTGGGTCAGTTCATTCTGCTCGTCCTCCGCCGGGGCCATGCGGTCCAGCACTTGGGCATTGGCCCGAGCCAGCAGCTTCTCCAGGTACGTCAGCTGCTCTTCATACACCTTCGGTTCCGGCTGCTTGCGCAGGTACTGCACGCCGCGCTCGAAGGCCAGGCGCGCCTGGCCCGGCTGGTTCTGCTGCAGGGCTTGCTGGCCGAGGTTGTTGAAGAACTCGATATGCAGCAGCACCAGGATATGGCGGATTTCCTTGATCCATTGCTTGGCCTCGGGCGTGGGCAGGAAGCCCTCCTGGGCGGCGCGGGTCACCTGGTTGTGCAACGCCTCCAGCAGGAAGCGCACATCCTTGGCCTTGATCTCGGTCTGGATCGGGTTGGGCGGGTTGTTCACCGGGATCTGCGCACCCTGGGCAATCAGGTTTTCCAGTTCGGCGATGCGCGCCTTGATCTCGGCATTGTGCTTGTCCATCGCCAATTGACGCTGGTTGAGGTTGAGCTCCAGGCGGGTCAGCAGCAACTTCAGCGCGGGGGTCATGAACTGGCCGGGGAAGGTCTCGGTGATTTCGCCACAGCGGCGCAGGCGGTCGGCCAGCTCGATCTTCATCCGGGCGCGTTCGAGCTTGCCGTTCTCGACCACATTGTTTAGGTAGCCGATCACGATCAGCAGCGCGATACCCGCCACGATGAGCAGGGTGATCAGAAGTGGTGTCACCGTTAATGCCTCATTGAAGAAGAATTACAGCTTGAGTGTAGTGAGTTCGGTGTGGGACGAACAGCTGCTAAATCCCTGTGCCGGCCCTTTCGCGGGCTTGCCCGCTCCCACAGGTGCAACACAGGCCTGAGGGTTGGCGACAACCCTGTGGGAGCGGGCAAGCCCGCGAAAGGGCCGGCACAGGATTGCTTCTCTCTATATCGGCATCCCATCCCGCATCTGCACCCCAACTCACCCGGAAGTCATTGATTTAAATAAATTTCTACAAAGGGGTTGACGCCTGTCCGAACCATCCATAGAATGCGCGCCACTTGCAGCGTAAAGCACACAGCGAAACGCGGCAGGGAGTGAAAGCAGGCAGTAATGCCAGCAGCGTGTCCCCTTCGTCTAGTGGCCTAGGACACCGCCCTTTCACGGCGGTAACAGGGGTTCGAGTCCCCTAGGGGACGCCAAATTGCGGGAATAGCTCAGTTGGTAGAGCACGACCTTGCCAAGGTCGGGGTCGCGAGTTCGAGTCTCGTTTCCCGCTCCAGTTTCTCCGGCAACGCTTAACTGCGGGGCAGGAAAAGAAAATCCAGGCTGAATCGTGAGGTTCAAACCTGGTGCACTGAAAAGTGTCGTGTGTCCCCTTCGTCTAGTGGCCTAGGACACCGCCCTTTCACGGCGGTAACAGGGGTTCGAGTCCCCTAGGGGACGCCATTTGCGGGAATAGCTCAGTTGGTAGAGCACGACCTTGCCAAGGTCGGGGTCGCGAGTTCGAGTCTCGTTTCCCGCTCCAGTTTAAATACTGTGGCGTCTATGCGGTGCAGTGGTGGTGAAGGTCTTCAAGGCGCTTCACGCCGATAGTGGTAAAGCTTCAAAATGCGGGAATAGCTCAGTTGGTAGAGCACGACCTTGCCAAGGTCGGGGTCGCGAGTTCGAGTCTCGTTTCCCGCTCCAAACATGTAACCAGACGCCCCGACTTGTTCGGGGCGTTTGCTTTTGTACTGAAAAAAGCTCTCCAGCCTCTCATGGCTTCATTTTCCTGGCTCACAGGACACGGATTGCCCGCTTGGGCTGTACGTGGTGGGCGCACCCTATAACGAGAAATGCTCCCCATCTTTCGATGCGGAGCATTTTTGCGTTTTTGCTTTTCCCAAACCAACAACCTGGCAAGCAAGTTGCCAGGCCGGGTGCAAATCAGCGATAAGTGACGGTGAAATTGAGTGCCCCATTGGCCTCGCCCGGGGTTACGGTGGGCGCGGTCTGGTAATAGCGGGCCTGGAAATTCAGGGTGAGGTCGCCGGGGCTCAGCGGCATCACGGCAACTTCTTCTTCCAGCCGAAAGGGGCTGCCGTCTGCGTGCAGCACCTGGATACCGATGCCAGTAGCCCCCGAACCGCTGGACAGGCTGAATACACCCTTGTCGACGTCTATCGGTTTCGACCCATTGGCTCCGTCGAGCCGTATATAGGCCTGGGTGCCGCCTGATGCGTCGCTTTCGCAGTCGTTGAGTGTGATCCTGAAGGGGACTGCTTTCGTGAAGTCATCAGGTTTGCCGAAGTCCTTCACGTCGTGGGTGCCCAGATCTACCGGGGCCGGGCTGACGGCGTTGGCCTTCAGCGTGCATTGCGCGGTGGTCACTGTGCCATGCAAGTGCGCACGCATCACGGTGCCGACATCGCTGTAGGTGCCACTGAACAGTTGAATACCGTTGAACGACTGGGGGCCGGGGGCAATCGGGCCGGTCTTGATCAGCGTGATGTATGCACGCAGGTTGTTCAGTTGGATGCCGGTGGGGCCAGGGTCGTGATCGGCGTAGCCTTGCCAGGGGACCGACGTCCAGTTGATGTAAGTCCAGGCATTGCTGGGGCTGCCACCTTTGCCGTGATATGGTGCGGCCAGGCGCACATGAATGCCGATACCATCCACGCCGGTCTGGATCACGCGGCCGGTGAGGTCTTCGCCGTTGATCGGCGGCAGCGAACCAGTGAACAGTGGCTGGGTGTTGTTCACGTTGGCCGTAAGGGTTGGGCCTTCGGCCATGAAATTGCTACAGATTACCTGGAGGCCAGCTTCGTTGGGCCGGTTGTAGTAAGTTTCGGCCTGGCCAATGACCGACCCGATTGGCGCATCGCGGCCTACCCATTGGTGTTTGAGATCGATGTTGTGCTCCAGTTCGCCGCTGATGCCGCCGCTCCAGTCGCAGGCCGATCGTGCAAAGACCTCGCCGCTGGCCAGCAGTGCCAGGCACAGGGAAGTCAACGAGACGCGGGTGGATGGTTTCATGGGTTCAGGTCCGGGGGCTGTCTGTCGAGGATTGCGGGCATTGCAGGGTCTGAAGGCGGTAGCCTTGTTCCTCGCGCATGCTTCGAGGGGCGATGGCCAGCTGGCAGGTCTGGCCGCCCCACTGCACGTGCAATGACTGTGGTTTGTCGTCGGTGGCCACTAGCGCCTGGCCGGCCTGGCCGACCACCGCCAATACCTGGCCATGCTCATCACTGACCTGGGCGCCAAAGGGCAGCGGCTTGCCGTTGGCCTGTAGCAAGGTCAGGATCAAGCGGCTGACATTGCGTGCGGCA
Source organism: Pseudomonas sp. PVC-5-1 (assembly GCF_057444345.1). Lineage (NCBI taxonomy): Bacteria > Pseudomonadati > Pseudomonadota > Gammaproteobacteria > Pseudomonadales > Pseudomonadaceae > Pseudomonas > Pseudomonas sp. PVC-5-1. The sequence goes on from NZ_CM172024.1 coordinate 1,558,119, forward strand.
AAGGTTGCTTTGACGATTGCGCCGCGGCGAGGGACAACCTGGGTGCTGCCGTTGTCTATCTGTACCTGTGGCGCCAGGTCGGCGGTGTCCAGGTGCAGCGGGTTGCTGCGATAGGGGCGCAGGTGTGGTGCGATCAGGTAGCCGGCGCTGTCGGTCCTTCCGCCAGGGGTGCTCTGCACACCGAGGCCTGGTGTGCCAGGGACCTCGACAAGGGCGTTGGTTTCGCCGAGTTGGCTGCCCATGGTCAGGCCGCCCGCGTGCAGCACCATGGCGCCACTGGCGTTGGCCGAGAATGACTGATAGTCGTTACCCTGGGTGTAGCCGGCACCGACGTTGGCCCAGGCCCCTTGATAGCCGACCGACAATGCGCCGGATGTCTGTTGCTGAATATCGCGGGTGGTCGAGGCGGTATACCTTAAACGATTGTCCAGCGCGCCGCCGCTGAGGCTGGCGCGCTGGCTCTGGCGCCCGTTGCTGGCCTGGGTGCCGATCGTGGCACTGGCACCGTTGAACCAGTCCAGGGGCAAGGTAATGTTCAGGCCGATCAGGCGGTCCTGGTGGTTGTTGCGGGTCAGCGATTGCGAGGCGAACAGGTTGAAGTTGATGTTGCGGTACTGGGTGTTGTACTGCAGCTGGTACTGTCTGCGTTGCAGGTTGTTGCGCCAGTAGTCGTCCTGGGACAGCGTCAGGCTCAGCGAGCCGTAATTGCCCAGGCTCTGGTATACCGACGCTTCGAGGCGGCTGCGGCGGTTGCCGAGGTAGCCGCTGTAGGCATTGCGTTCGCGTACGGCCTCGTCATAGTCGCGGTAACCTTCGCTGGAGTAGCGGTAGCCGGCGAATCGCAGATTGGTACCGGTGGTGAACGCCTTGCCGTAGCGGGCGGAATAACTCTGGCCCTGCACTTGGCCGAGGCGCTGGCCCAGGTCGGCGCTGGCCTGGGTGACATCCAGCGACACCGCGCCCAGGTGCCCCAGGTCGCGAGCCATGCCGAGCAGTGCGGCGCGGTAGTAATCGCCGCCCTGCACGCCGCCATACAAGGTGCTCCAGCTGCCGCCGCGGGCCAGGGTCGCCTGCCACAGCAATGGATTGTCGAGGTGTTCGGCGCCATTGTAGCGGCCCAGGGTGGCGCTGTAGCGCCATACGCCCTGGCGCAGCAGGTTGGTCAGGCTGGAATACGGCTGGAGGAAGCGCCGTACCTGGCCGTCGGCCTCGGTCAGCACCACTTCCAGCTCACCGCTGCCGCCGCCCACACCAAGGTCATCGATCACATAGGGCCCAGGGGCGACGAAGGTGGTGTAGATCGGGTAGCCGTTGAGCAGCACCTCCAGTTTCGCCCGGGTCTGGGCGACGCCACGGATGACCGGTGCATAGCTTTGCATCACATCAGGCAGCATGCCCATGTCAGAGGCCACCTGCATGCCCTTGAACGGCAGGCTGCGGAAGACTTCGCCGTGGCTGAAGGTTTCGCCGAGGGTGAAGTTGCCGCGGTTGTCGGGCAGGTCGCGTTGCACATAGGTATTGCTGCGGGTCCAGCTGCGTTCCCCTTGGCCATCGTCGCGTAGCGCCTGGCTGCTGCGCAGGCGCCAGCCGCCCAGGTTGACGCCGCTGTTGAGCAGCAGGTCGTGGCTGGCTTGGCTGCCGTCCCGGCGGTTGAGGGCCTGGGTGGCGACCTGGTAGTTGAGGAAGGCGGCGTTGATGCCGGCGTCCCAGCGCTCGGCCGGTACCGCACCGGCAATGTCGCGGCGCAAGGCGAATTGCGGGATCGACACGGCCAGTTGCAGCTTGCCGGGGTCCAGTTCGGCACGGGCGTCAGGCAGCAGTTTGACCAGGTCCTGACAGGGCATGCTGTCATCCAGCGGCTGCTCCAGGGCCTCTTCGCGCAGCCCGAATTCGCGCAGCAGGTCTGCCGAGAGGCAGGCTTGCAGGCCTTGTTGGTCCAGGCTGGGCAGGAAATCCAGCTCGTGCTCGCCGAGCAGAGCCAGGTTCAGGGTAATGCTCACACGGTAACGGCCGGGTGCCAAGGCTGCACTGGCAGCGAGTGATTGTAGTGCCAGTTGTGCGGCGTCGGCCGACTCGCCGGGCGCCTGACGCATGAAGCTGGCGTTGAACACCGGTGATGGCGGGCTGGCCTGTACCGGCCGGTAGGCACACAGCAGCAGGCTGGTGCCACCCAGCGCCAGCAACGGCGCAAGGCGCAGGCGGGATGGCATGCGTGAGCGTTGGGGGAGGGGGGGCATGGGCGGTTACCTATCGGGGGCGACGGGCCTGGCCTTTGTGCAGGTTGGCCGTGGCAGCGAGAACGAAGGACCGCACGATAGGAATTAATGGAGATTCAGGATGTAGGTGATTTCTGTTTGAGGAGGGGAATAGTTTGCAGTGGGATGGAGTGAAAAATCAGGGCCCCGAAGGGCCCTGAAGAAGAGAGGTATCTTGCATTGGTAATGAATGTAGGTGTGAACTAATTAATTAGTCCGTAAGAATAGGGAATGCACCGCGGAACTCTCTCCTATCGATGTTCGAGTGTCGTACTGTCTGTATGTCGACATGGTTTTTGAACTTATATTTACGCATTTGATTCATAAGTTTTGAGAGGTCGTCAGTAGAAGCAGCCCGTTGTATAGGAGGGGCAGGCGGTTGGCTTCCACTAGTTTCAGAACCTGCTAGGGACGTTTGTTGGACTGGTTCCTGGGTAGTTGCAGTTTCGATTATCTCTGGTGCGCTATGTCTGCGTAGGCTGCCGGTTTGGGTACTCTGAGTGACTTGAGGAATGCCTTGAGAAGTTACTAGGGAAGTGTCATCGCGGTCACCAGTTGTAGCACCCGCTGCCGAGATCGAGTTACTCCTGCTCCCGCCACCTGTTGCTGGTACGTTTGTTTTCGGTGGTTTAAAAAATCGGCTAATTCTCGTACCAACTGCAGCCACGGACATCAAAGCGCCACCGCCAAACGTCATTACGTTGCCAATCATGTTCGCCACATCGTTTTTCTCCGCTATACCGTACGCCATTACACCCACGCCAGCAACCGCAATCGCAACACCGGCCACGGCTAATACAATGCCGAAGCCTGCAGGCGGGAAGGCAAATAGTAAGGCCACGCTGGTAGCAGCGCTCACTATGGCGAATCCCACTGACAGCCACTTCTCCAGGAAACTTTTCTTCGGTTCCTTGATGGGGTCGTTGAAGGGCGGTAGCGGATCGTTGTTGCCCTCGGCGTAATGCCCGGTGGGGTCGCGCCACTTGACAGGATTACCCAGCGCGTACAGGTAAGGGTTGATCCCGGATTGCTCCGGTGCGAACGAGTCCGGGCTGTTGAAGCACATCAGCCCTGGGCTGTAGGCGCGGTAGCCGCGGCCCATCAAATACCAGCCAAAGACGGGTTCGCGTACCTCGCCTCTGAACGCCGCCAGGCTTGCCAGGTACTTCTCTTCCTCGTCGTTCTTGTCCAGCGGGCGCTCTCCGTAAACACTGTAGCGGGTGTCGTGCAGGCCACTTTCGGCATACTCCCCGATCACGCTGTAGGCCGCATCGGTAAGTAGCAGGCGGTTATCGTGCGGCTGCCCGTCCACTTGCATGGCCAGTGCTGCTTCACCGTCGTACAGATAGCGGGTCAGCACGCCTTGGTCGAGGGTGGCACTGAGGCGATAGCCCTGGTAGCGGCGTTGCACCTCGGCGGCTTCGCCGTACTTGGCTCCGACCAAGTGATCATGGCCGTCGTAACGGTACCTGGCCAACACTTCTATATCGTTGCTGGCGCGAACTTCGGTGAGCCGGCTGCGGTCATCGTAGTGCAGCTTCCGACCCCATTCATCGTTGCGCATGTTGCCGTCCTTGTCGTACTCGAAGACCTGGTCGGCGGGGTAGTCGGGCTGCAGGGTGTGGGTCACGCGTTGAAGCTGGCAACTGCCATCGGTTTTGTAGGTAAAGCGGGCGCTGTCCGTTTCGCCATCTGCGAAGCTGGTAGAGCAGCGGGTCAGTTGGTCCCTTTCATTGAAGCGCATTACCTGAGAGGTCATGGCACGCCCGGCCGTGTTGCGGGGCAGTTGCGAGCCGTTGTACTCGACACTTTCCAGGCGGTCCAGATCGTCATAGGCGAAGATTTCCTCGAGCAGCAGCACGCCGGACTGATGGCGGGTCCGGATGTGCAGCTGGTCATCGTCACGCCATTTCTGCTCCAGCACCTCTACCGTTCCGTTGTCCAGGGTCAGAGTGCGTTGCACCTCGCGACCGAAGCAGTCGTACTGCTGTTCGCAGGTGACCTTGCGTTTGCTGTACTGGTCCACGGTTTCGGTTTTTTTCACTCGGCCATCTTCGTCGTATTCAAAGCTGGCTTCCAGCGTACCCTGCAGGATTTTTACCAGGCGCCCCTGCGGGTCATAGCGGTAAATGGTGTTCTCGGTGTTGTCGCTACTGCGCTCCAAGGAGCGGCCTTGCAGCGAGTGGCGGTAACGGATGGTATGGTCGTCGTTGATACGGTTGTTCGCCGTTTCGCCTGTCCAGCTTTCCTGTAGCAGGTATCCCTGGTCCGTGTAGCGGTAGGTGCGTTTGCCCTCGGGGTTGCTGGCCGAGGTAATGGAGGCATCCGGGCGCTCGAATTCAAAGCTTGGGTTGTCGAGGCTTGTCGTCAGCTGCCCTTGCTCCCCGGTGACGGTGGTGCTGATCCGGGTGGGCAAGGTCGTTACTTCTGGTTGATAGCTGTAGGTATGGGTGCGCTTGCTGGTGCGGTGATGCTGGTGTACCAGCGTGCGTCCTTCCTGGTAGTCATAGCGTTCGATCCGTGGCCCGACGGTCAGCGTGCTCATGCGGCCGAGGCCATCGAAGGTGCGTGTGCAGATTGGGGTTGCATCGCCTTCGAGTTCCAGGCTGGTGGTGAGGGTGTCGCTGGAGAAATCGATGAAGCGGCGTATCAGCGCGCTCTGGTCGGGGCGTTCGTTGCGCATCATGCGGCCCCAGACATCGTAGCTGAACTTCCAGGCATGGCGCAGGGCCGGTTTCGGGGCCGCAGGCGTGCTCAACGGGTCGCGCTGGGTGCGAGTCTCCTTTACGCAGCGGCCGAGGCCTTCGTAGAGGTAGTCGCGCCTGCCTACCTCTTGCCCGTCCAGGTCGATGCGCTGTTCATATACGGGTTTGCCAAAGCGGTTGAGCTCGACCTTTTGCAACTGGCGTCTCAATGGCTGCTTCAGGGCCGCTTCATCGGCTCGTTCCTGCCAGGTTTCGATGATGTCTCCGTCTTTGCCAAACGGCGAGCGTTGCTGGCAATGGATGACGCCATTGGGGCCGATGGTCTTGCTCAGGTTGCCCCAGTCGTCGTACTCGAACCGGCTGGTCAGTGCGAGGCTTTCGTTGTTGTCGAGATAGTCATGGACGGTTTCGGCGCATTGGCGCCCAAGACTGTCGTATTGCTTCGTGGCCACGGTGAAGGTCTTGCGTACCGGATTGTCCGGGTCATTGGCCGTATCGATTTCGCGCTTCTCGCCTACGCTGCGGTTAAGTCCATCGAGTAACAGGGTGCTCACGACTTTTTGCACATTGGTTGTCACCTGGGTTGGCTGGGAAGCTTCCACGCTAAGGTGATAGTCGTAGGTGCACGACGCCGCGAAGCTGGTGCCGGGTGCGACGGTTTCGCGAACCTTGCGGCGCACTGCATCGTAGTAGAAGTGTGTGTACACACCATTGGTGTCCTGCTGGCGCATTATCTGGCCGGTGTAGCGTGATACGGCACTGTGCAGGGTGCGTTGCCTGAGGTCGTGGCCCTGTACGGTGTGGCGGATCTGGAGCAAGCTCTGCTTGCCGTCATCGCCGTTGATCAGGCTGTAGAACGATGTGCTGGTGGTGGTCCTGTCCTTGATCGGGTCGTCGCCATGCTTCATGGTCTGGCGCACGACATCCGGGCGCATGTGCAGCAGGGGGGTATCCGGTTTTTCCAGGTAGGTGAGTTCGGTGTGCTGCAGCAAGGTCGCGGCTGCGTTCGCATCGGTGCTGGCCAGTTGCAAGGTGCGCTGCTCCTTGATCACTGTCTCACCGAAGGTCTTGCGTGCGCCGTCGAGCGGGGCGATTGCCTTGTAGCGATAATGGCTGCGCAGGATTGCCGACTGACCATCATCGGGGGTGGGGTAGGTGGTCTTGTACTTGATCCGGCGCTTGAAGTGCTGCGGGTCGGCTGGGCAGGCAACCTGTTCCTTGCCATCGACGATTTCTGTTTCGCCCGTGATGGGGTAGTAGGTGTATACCGTGCGGATGCCGGAGTACTCGACCTCTTCGAGCATGTTGCAATGTTCGTCGAAGGTCGTCGTCTTGAATTCCTCGCGCGGCCAGATGTTTTCGTTCTCGAGCCTCCAGCGTTGGGTCACTTTATACGGAAGCTGGAAGTAAGCCGGTTGGTCCTTGAATGCCACCCCCTCTTGCTCGTGGTATTCGGTGTAGATTTCCTGCACGCAACCGTTCTGTACTTCGGTTTCGCGGGTCATCAGGTGGAAGCGGTTATAGCGACTGGTAACGGTACGTATTACCTTGCCGTCACCCGGTGAATCGTCATCGGCTGCCTTGAGCCAATGACTGGCGGTCGAGCCATATTCGAAGTCACTGCCAGTGAACTGATACAAATTGTCCAAGCCATCATCACGCCAGGTGATGCCACCTGCACCTCGGCCAAGATAGTTGTTATCGGTGTATTCGTAGGTGGTGACCATCTCCGGCTGACCGAAGCGTGGGTCGACTGCGTGGCGCTTGACCCGGGGAAGAGGCGGGCGGGCGTCGTTCGGGAACCGATGCCCGTTCTCTTTGGTCCAGTATTCGAGTGTTTCAACCGCACCGAAAGGTGTGGTGATCTCCTTCAGCAGTGCCATGTACTGTTGCAGGTCCTCGTCATACTCGATGTGGTAGTAATCAAAGGTCCAGCCAGCGCCTTTGCCGCTTGGTAGCAGCACCTGGGTAGGTACCCTTTGCGTCGGGGATCCGCGGTTTTCGAGTTTGATTTCATATCGGGCCGAGGGCTGGGTATCGCTGTCGACGTCGGGATACAGGTCGAACTTCACGCTACCGCTGTCATAGTGAACCTTCAGCAATGTCACGCCGTTGCCGTCAACGATGCTCGTCAGGCAAGGTGTCTCATTGAAGTCCTCGTAGTCCAGAGTGATCCAATGCCCGGATGCTGCTTCGATGCGGACCGGCAAAGCGATGCGTCGGTCGCTGGGGCCTTTGAGTTGCAGAAATTCTACCAGGCCGGTCTTGTATTCCAGGCGCCAGTTCTCTGCATCTTCCTGGTGCAGGTGGAAACTCTCCATTTTGCGCTCATCGAATACCAGCCCGGTACCATCCTCCATGTCGCTGCCGGTAACTTTCAGCGTCTCGCCGGTTTGCATGGTCAACATGTTGGTGGCGGGCACATATTGGCTGGAGTTCAGTCCCCAGCCGGTGCCGAAGCCCGCATCCAACTGGTTCATCGGATTGAAACCAAGGCGCGGAGTCAACGCCGGGCCCATCTGATCGTTACCCACCAGCTCTGGCAGTACGATAGCCAAGGTGTACTGCCCGGTGCGCGGGTCTACGCTGTTCTGCACAAAACTGCTGAAGTTGTAGGCATTGGATTGTGCTGTCGAGATGGCGGACATATCCGTGTGCTCCTCTATTGTGCGGCCGGACGGAGAGTTGCGCAGAAGAAGCGGGTTTCACCGTTCTCATCGTTCTTGTGGGCGCGACCGATCATGACTTCGTGCGCTGGGCATGTTTCTTGGGTGCTGCTGTCTTCGGCATGCTCTGGTGACCACTTGGTTGGCTCGACCAGAACCTTTCGGCCATCAATGCTGCTGACGAGTTCGCCACATTGATATTTGGTATCCCCGTTCTCATCACCCTTGTGATAACGGCCGGTCATGACGGTGTTGATCGGGCAGGTGAAATAGATATAACGTTTATTGTTTGCGAACTGGCTTGCGCTTGTGTCTTCCGGGTCCAGCCCGGACTCCCGAAAGGCTATAGACCATTTTCGGTTTTTGATTTCATAACCTACAGCAAGGCGGCAATCATAACGGGTCGGTTCCTCTTCGTCGCCCGAATGATCTCGTTGAAAGATCATCGACGATCCGGGGCAAATGCGCTCTCCGCTTTCGTGCTCATTAACGGGGGGGAGTTGGTCGCCGTCTATCAATGTCAGTGCATCCAGGGGTTTAGGTGTGTCGATATCGGGGGATGCAATGAATTTCACGCAACTGGTCGCATCGCGCATTGTCTCGCCATTCACCGTTTTTTTGTCCACGAGTTTCAGGCCGCGAAAGATGGTTTGGCCTTTTGAGTAGGACTGAAGTTCTTCAAAAGAATAAATATTTGGCGAGCCGGTGTTGGTAGCGATGGTTTTGAATTTTAACCAGTACTCATTGTCCTCCGCAGCTTCAGTATTACAGTCGGGTCGCGAAGAGAAGATGATTTCCATGGCTGAAGGAAGCCTGTCAAAACGAACGCTTCGAGTGGTCTCGGGGTAACATTCGTAACTGGGGCTGTTGGTCGCATAATTAATTGTCAGCCCCGAACCTTCGGCGGGTGGAGAAAATCCGCAAGGCGCATTGTTCTTGCTGATTAATGTAACACCGCCGAGTGGTTCGTTAGCGAGCGCCTGTAGGTTCATCGTCGCACTAAGCAGGAAGATAGTTGCGGGTAGCAGGATGTTACGTCTTGAAATTTCCATGGTTAATCCCTGGTCTGGACCGCGGATGGCTGGTGCGGAGTTGTGGAGTCGCGCCATTAGCCTAAAAGCTTGCGTAGCTGGAGGCACCTGGCAGAAATGATAGGAAAGCACCTGTCAGAATTGTCAGGTGCGTCTCTGTTAACGGTGTGATAGGCCAACGGCAACCTAGTATTTTTGCCAGTTGGTGCGCGTGCCGATTGGACTTATAACTCATCGCCAGTCCATCTGATTAAGGCGATTCTCATGCGACATCCCCCTGCAACCAGGCGCGAAGCACTGCTGCCTGCGCCCATCATTGAAGTCCGTAATGCGTACGATGAAATCGACCTGCAGGAATTGGGCGATGAAGACTTGGTGACTTACATCCACTACGAAGACATTGCCGAGGGCGACAGGCTCAGGATTCTCTGGCGGGGTGCCACGGCGCTGGGAGAAGAGCTGGACTCGGTGGATGTCGAGATAGAGGTTGAATCACCGAATTTTGACCCAGTCACAAAACGGATGCGTGTAGATATCGCTAATCGCTTTTTGAAGAGTGGCGATCAAGGCTATGCCTTTTATTCCTATGAGCGTTTGACCGGTACAACTGGCGAGTCGCTGCGCACGTTCAGCTTCGTCGGGGTACGGCCTCATCGCATGGAGCACATGCCAGTGGCGCAGGCCATCGAGTCCCATGCCCTGCATATCGACCCCAACGCTTTGGGTAGTGGCGGCGTTAACTTTGTGGCGCCGCCTTATGCGGCGATGCGCAAGGGCGACACTGTGAAATTGATTTTTCGCGGATATGAAGAAAACGGAGATTTTGACCAGGAGAAAACGTATTCAGTTGTAGTTGGAGATGACCAGGTTGGCCGCAGCCTGACCTGGCGGGTGCCCAAAGGTGAGTTCGGGTTTATCCGGAAGGGGCGTGCGGAAGTTCATTACCAGATTGATTTTGTCGATCACGAAGATCCGCTTGATGGGCCAGTCCAAACCTACCGGATTGATTCGATACCTGCAGACCCGGCGCTTCTGCCTCCTTTGGAAATCGTGAATTACACCGGGGGGCCGCTCGATCCGGAAAAGTTTCTCGATGGCCTGATGGTACATGTGCCCCACTACCCGGAGTTGCATACCGCCGACTGGACATTGCTGCATGTCAACGATGAGCCGGGAGTTACTGCGTTGCGTGCCGACCTGAGTACGCTGGCCAGTGGGGTGCAGGGTATACATCTGGACGCACAGGTGCTCGAGGGCGTTGAGCGGTTGAAGCTCGGTTATCACGTTGCGCGCGAAGGGGTGGGCCTTGCCGGGAAGTTGCTGGACATTGAAGTGTTGAAGCGGCGCAACTTCCTGCAAGTGGAGATAGAGGATGGGGTCACTGAGAATCCCATGCCGAATATGCGGCTGGACGCTCAAGTGGCAATACCCGGGGCTCTTGTCAAGGTACCCGACCCTGGCCTGCGTCCGGGCGAACGCTTGCAGTTGCTATGGCAAGGCCGTTCTACGGCCGGGAAATACGAAGAGACACTGGTGGAAGGAAGTGCGCCACCGTACCACTTCACTATTCCGCCTACCGTCGTTGCCGCCAACATGGAGGCGACTGCATCTGCAGCGGAGAAGCGCTTCCCTGTTTTTTATCGCTTGTTGCGCGAGGACTTACCCACGCTGGAATCACCGCCAGTGCAATTACGGGTCCTGCCGTTAACGCGGGAGAGATATCCGATTATTCAATGTGAAGGAACGTCTGGCACGGACTTGCCGCTTGAAAGCGTACCTGAGACAGGAGCCAAGTTGACCCTGGGACAATGGGCTTTCATGGGGGTGGGGCAGCAGCTCAACGTCGTCTATGACGGTGTGAAAAAAGATGGTAGTGGCCTTGTGCACGTATTACGCAGCAGACCTGTCAGCGAGCAGGAAGTACGTGATCGCGAGGTCGTGGTGATACTCGATAAACGCATTCTGAATGAACAGAAGATTGGCCAAACGTTTGATTTGAAAGTGAGCATTAACTTCGAGAATGAGGGGGCGGACGATACCTGGTTCGATTTTCCGCTATTGACTTTGAAGTTGATTTCTTGAAATTTAAAAAAACGTTCTAGTGAGAATTTATCATGAAGAAGAATACTGAAGCTGTGCCTGGCGAGCGTTTGTCGAAGGAGGCATATCTTGAGCTCATGGCGAGCGAACTCGAAGATTTTAACTGGGATGCAATTCTCGTTTATGACAGGGCCAAGACGAACGTAATTTTCAGGCAGGAGTATATCAAACGGTTCAGCGGGAAGTCGTGGCTTCCACCTGTGACTTTCGACGGTGACTCTACGGCTACCACGATTGAGCGTGTCATCGACTATCGGCTTGACAAGCCACGCGTGTCGTTTGAAAAGGCAGACCTCGAATCATCGCGGCTCGACTTGCACATGAGAGTTGTCGGCGGTAAGCAGTTGACGATCGAAAATCCTAATAACAAAAAGCTGAGGCAGGTGACCCGGTTAAAGATGGCGGATGCTTTGAATGGTCCAAGCTTGCATGCGCGCGTCAGTCTTGATGAAGTCAATGTAGATTTGAGTTATGGGCGAATTGGTATCGATCTGAGTAAAGGGACACAATACTACCTGACGTATGCTGACACCCCCGCAGAAGACGCGATCGGGGGTGAGAAAATGAAATGGATATTTGAAAGTTGGTTGGGTGAACAGAAAATCTTTGAACTCAGCCGGATGCCGCGCACGGACAATATAATGAAGCCCGAGTCCATAGCGATGCGGACACAGGCTGCCGCAGACAGCAACGTGTTGGGTACGGCCAGCGAGGGTGATGGTGCTGTATTGGTTTTTGTCAAGATGGAGGGCAATGAATCAAAACAGAAGTTCCCCGCGAACAATTACAGCTACTTTCTGCCGGGCAGCCAGGATGAGTTCTCGGCCGTCATGCTTTTTGCGAAAAACAAGTTATTTGACAGGGTGGAACCCATCCTCATGGAAATCATGAAGAAGGAGGGGATCAGTTTTGATGCAAAGTACGAGAACGGTGTGATCACTGCCACGAACGGGGGGCGACTGCAAAATCCGGGGAATCGGCAAATTCCCGGCGGGAGCGTCGGGGCAGGAGCGATAGGTGCGGTTTATTCGGATCAGCGTTCGACTAATAATCATTTTGGAGATTTGACTTTACGGTTGGTTAATGGAGATGTTCAACTTAGGTGGAATGGTGGTGGCTATACGGGAGCAGATATTCGCGATAATGATTCAAAGATATTGGATAGAGGTAAATACGTAAATAAGTTTAGCTATGGGTGTAATTATAGCTTGTTGCCCGATGAAAATGGAGTTATCAGTTTCAGGGCTGAAAACAAGCACTACAGCTCCGAGATGTGGGCGGAAGATTGGGCCGACAACCAGTTTGCGCAAACAGTGCTTGAGTCTGTGGGCTATAAAAAGGAACTGGACGAAATCCGCATGCCGGAGTTGGTGAAAGGCTTTGGTGATCTGGACCCGCAAATCAACCTTTTCCTTCTGCACAACCTGCTGTTTGAAGGCGACCAGGTGTTTCGCACGGATAGCATTGAAGTGCCCGGCCCGGTGGCCATCCTCGGACAATTGAGCCCGGAACTGACGTCCTTCCAGGTCGACCCTGTCGAAACCATAGTGAAAGAAAACGGCAAGTGTTTCTTCAAGATTACCGGTGCAGATGTTCCGGTTACCTGGTCGGTCGCCAATCTTCCAAATGAAACTGGTAATCCCGGTACAATCATCGCAACCACAGGGGAGTATACCGCTCCCCCTCGAGCAGAGCTTCCCGACAACCATAAGCGGGTGATCGTCACTGCGACTGCAAAATCGGGTAGTGCAGTGAGTCGGGCATTGGTTGGCATCGTAAGCCGGACAATTGGCCTGGATCCGATCGTAATGTCGGCCAAATATGGTTCATATAAATACAAGGTCCGTGCCTCACCTTTGGATCCCGACGAAAAGATTACCATCCGTATGTCAGACGGCGCACTGGGCCATCTTGAGGAGGACCCGGAAGCAGACCCAGACGCACTGTATTCCAAACTTTACGTAACTCCTGCTGCACGAGCGGGCATTGCTCCGGGGCCGGAACCCGTTCCGGCGCAATGGTTGGAATATCGCAAGTCCGCAGCATGGACACCTGAAGAAGAGCTATCCCAATACCTGCATATCGAACAGGTGATTGCAGAAGGCTCCAATGGGAGCAAGCAGGAAGTCGAAGTGCTATTGCTCAAGAAGAACGTCACCAACTGGTTCGAGTTCAAGCAGTCAGGCGACGGCATCCAGTTGGAGCATTGGAAGGAACATAAATCCCTGGGTGATCAAATCGTGCCCCCTGAAAAGACGCACTGGTTCAAGGTCAAGGGCGCTGGAACGCTGGTTGATGGCTTGTACACGCCAGATCCCTCCGCTGACGAAACCTACGCGGTCATCGTGGCAATCGAGGAACACGATTCTGACTACAAATGGGTCCTGACGATACTGCCAATCCCGTTCGTTGGTGTTGAACGCTACCTCGATATGCTGAATGAGGATCTGAAATGAGCATTTATTCCAAAGACGCACTGCTCGAACGCTTGCGCCAAGGTGATGTGATGCATGATTGGGGCGCGATCGTGGCGATCAATGGTGCGCAAATCAATCACATGCTGGAGCAACAGTTTCTCGCCACGTTCGACGACCAACGTTTCATCATGCCCTTTGACGATACCTTCGCACTGGATGAAACCCAGACCGAATTCCTCACACTTTCCAATGTGGTGCTTGGGCCACCGCGTCTGTCGTTTGAAAACTCCTACATGAGCAATGCCAAGGCAACGGTCACGCTGCCCATCCTAACCGGTAGCGTCGTTTCCAAGCTGCATTTCACTGGTCGGCCGCCGCGTCTGAACTACAGCATGAACCTGCATGAGTACATGGGGTATGAGCTGAAGATGACAACCATGTTGCAAGTCAAGGCGACCGGGGTGAGCAACCAGGGCCGTTTGACGCTTGACCTGGCGACGGGCGATAGGCCGAGCTGCAACCTTGGGTTGACCGAACAGGCAGCTCAGATCATTGGTGATCGCATGACCAGGCAAATCATGGCGCATCCCTCGTATCGACAGACCACGGTTGCCGTGACACTGGACTTCAGTGATTTCGGGCCGATGTCTCCTATGGACTTCACCGTGCGCACCCAGCCCCATCCGGAAGGCCTGCTGAAAGATTCGCCACATGCTGGAGAGGGGGCGCTGGTGCTGTTTTGCCGGCTCACGGTCGGGGCGCGGAACGGCACACTTCCGGCGGACCCGGCCACCTTCCCCTACCTGATTCCGGATGATGCCGGCGTCGATGGGGCGCCAAAGTTCAATACCACCGTGTTGTTGAACCAGGACCTCAAAGGCCTGTTCAAGAACTATCAGGCAGGCATGCTGGATCAATTGCGTATGCCCAACGCACAGGCAGTGGGCGTTCTGGAGCAGCATGACCCTTTGGACCGCGTGCTGTTCGGCAGCATCGGCCCCACCCCCGATACCTACAATGTCGAGCCGCTGCGCTCGCAGATGCAGGTTGGTCAGCAGCGTCAGTTCAGCTTGAGCGGGGGGGCGGCGATCAAAGCCGACCAGCAGCTGTGGGGGGCCGAGCTCATGCAATTTCCACAGGCGCCGCGGATATTACCCAAGCCGGGAATTACTCTTCAAAACCCGAAACCTTCAGGCAGGCGCAGCAGGTGGTGGTGGTTTCCAACCACTTCCAGGCACAACAGGGCACACAAGTGCGCAATGCCCTGATCGTCGAGTCGGTCAAGGCCCTGGAAGTTTCACCGCGGGTGGTCACCTGGTCGGAGGGCGAGCGGGCTATCACGCTTTTCAGCTCGGATAAATCGGCAACCTTCACGATAGCGGAGGGTGAGGACAAGCTTGGTGAACTGAACAACCTGGGGGGTGGGTTGGCAACGTTCCAGCCATTCCCGCCTGAACAGAATATCCCGGAAGTGCTGATGCAACGCATTCAGGCAACTGCCAGCAACGGGGAAAAAGCCGAAGCGCTGGTGGTCATCTATGCCTTCACCGGGACGCTTACACTGAAGCCAGATTATGTGCCCCAGATCGATGCCGCAAAACCCATCCAGTTCGACCTGGCCAAACAGCAGGTAACCTTGGAAAGTGGCCAGTCCTTGAGCTTGCCTGACCCGACTGTGGCTACTCGCTGGGTAGTGTTCGGGGAGGGTGACATCACCCCGGACGGGCTCTACACCCCGCCGTCCAAGCGTTCATCGATTGCAGCTGTGGTAATGGCAGAAGTTGGCGGAGACCCCAGCGGTTATGCAGTTGTCGAACTGGCCGAGCTGTCGACGGCACCGCCGGTCTGGCGCAGCTTGCTTCGTTTCTCGCTGGACGTTCGAGGCTCGCGAGAATGTCTGGCCAACGGCATGCAACAGATAGAAGTGCTGGTCACTATCGAGACCGATAAAGTGGGCGAACTGGAAATCCCGTTGAGCCCGACCGAGATGTCGACGCTGAGGTTCTATGACAACATAGGCAACGCGCAACTGCCGTTCGTGGATGCCGATGCCGATGGGGTTCTTCCTGGGCCAGGCGTTGCGCCCTGGTATGTCAACCTGGCTGAAAACCCGTTCAAGTCCCGCGGAGCCCCGACCGAGCGCGCTGAAGTTCGCGGAGAGGGCGCGACCAGGCGCAAGCAGTTCTACTTCCAAAGCACCCAGGCCGGCCACCCGGAGTTCTACGCCAAGTTCACCAAGGACGGCGGCGGTGAATGGGACTCCCGCGACAAGAACGGCACCTGCAAGTTGGATAGCCTCGCTGCCCCCACCTTTCCGCAATCGGACTACACCTTCGAGCGTCGCCGAGTGTTCAACCATCCCGCCCCTCCGGCTGGTAGCTCGGATGAATTCAGCTTCAGCGACGAAACCATCGACTACTGGACTTTGTCGTGTCACCACCTGGGTGTCCCGGTGCCTTTCCTGAAATGCAAGCTGAATGCGGCATCCGCTGTTCGTTGGGAAAGCGAGCAAGTCAAGGAAACCTACTTCAGCTATCTGTCTTATGCCTTCCATCCATTGCGAGGACCCGCACCGACGCAACTGACGATCGACGGTCGCCTCGAGGCAATGGCTGAGGAGTTGAAGTACGAAGGACTGAGAACCGACTTTGTGGACAATCAGGTACCCAACAGAGGTGTTCTCATGGTCTGCCTGCATCGCGTGCCTGACATGCCGTACTGGCACGACAAGATGGCCGACGGCAGCATCCAGAAGATGTACCGTTCCGCCTTGGACAAGCCGCTCCAGGCACAACTGTTCGATGAAGAAGGCAACCTTCATGAAGTGCGAATCGACTTCCTGAGCCGTACGTTGTTGGACAACCGCAACCTTCTGGCAATAAACATTGGCACAAAGGGGGACAGTGGCTATGACCAGTAAAAACTGGCTGCATTCCAATGCGTTCAATTTCATGAGTTTCATGCAGAACAGTGTCGACCCGCGTACCGCGCAGTACGCCCTGTTCATCGCCTTGCCGGAGTTGATAGGCAATTATCTCATGGGGCCATCGCTGCCACTGCGCCTGGGGTTCAACCCGATGAGCAGCCAGGATGCAGGCTTTGGTCATGGCTGGAGTTTGAACCTTACGCAGTACACGCCTGCCAGCAACATGCTGGAATTACACACCGGGGAACGTTACAAGATCACAGGCTCCGACATTGGCGATGGGACCGGGCTTGGGATTGACGAGCGCACGGTGGAAACCTTCCACATGCATCAAGACACGCAGGGGACCCATTGGCGGGTGGTACACAAGTCGGGCTTGGTGGAGTTTCTTGAGCTCAAGGGCAGCCAAAATAAGGTTGCACTACCAGTACGCGTCGAAGGCCCCTTGGGGCACTGGATCACCCTGGCGTACAACGACAGTTACAATGGCATTCCCTGCCTGACCAGCATTGAAGATGGCACCGGGCTCAAGTTGCTGGGGCTGACCTACAGCAGCGGGGAAGTAATCATCGATCTGCATCCAGAGTCCGGCAGCCAAGGCCGCGCATTGGCAACCTATACCATTAACCTGAGTACCGAAGGTTCACCGGCACTGCGCTTGCCCCAGTCGGTGCAATTACCCTTTGATCATGATGATCCCTTTGCGAACAGGGGCAGTTGGCGCCTGAAATACCGACATTTCAAATACGAAAGCGACCGCAACCTGGCTGTTTTGAGCAAGGTGGAAAACCCGGTGGGCGGCAGTGAAACCATCGATTACGAGTTCGGTGACAAAATCGGTCATCGCTTCCCGGGTGATGCGCATCCGGCGTTGCCGAGGGTGACGCGCCATCTCATCGAACCTGGTGCCGGGCAGCCAGCCATGCTGACCACCTACGCGTACTCGGACAACAACTTCCTGGGATGGGGGGCTTCCGGCGTCAGTTGGGTTGACAACGGCCTTGACAACCTCTACCAGTTCACGGGTTCGGACTTCGAGTATTCCACGGAGATCACTCACTATCTACACGCTGACAAGCCGAAGGACGCACCCGATCAGGTCTTGAAAACGGTTACTCAATACTACAACCGTTTCCACCTCATGACCCGCCAGGTCAACGCGCAGAACGAGCACGTGCACGAAGTGGTCACGCAGTACCACGAGCAACCTGGCTTGTCCTTCAAGCATCAGCCGAAGTTCTTCCAGATGCCCCATGTCGTGACGCGCCGCTGGAAAGAAGGCAGCGGCTGGGCACGGGAGGAGTGTGACACGACCCTATACGATGATTACGGCAACCTGCTCGACGAACTGCTGGCCAACGGTGTGCGCACCCGCTACGCGTATTACCCCAAGGAGGGGGCGGGTACCGACTGCCCACCGGATCCTCATGACTTTGTGCGCAACGTGCGCGACACGGTCGTGATACCTGGCGCCGGCGCGCCGGGGCAACCGGTGGCGCCTATCCGCTGCACTCGCCTTACCTATGAGCGCGTGGCTGCCAAGGTGGGCGCCCATGATCGGGCGGGTGCGCTACTGGTCAAGAATGAGACCCTGCTGAAACTTGCCAGTGAAAGCGACCAGATCGGCCAACCCTACAGTTCGACGGATTATACGTACTACCGGATGCACCGCGTCGGGCTGGAATATGGCCGTATCCGATCCCAGGTCACCACACTCGACAATAAAGCCACGAAGAATGCCTACACGTACGAGATGTCGGAGGCAATCGGCGCCAATGTGCTGCAGACGGTGCAGACCCATACCGGTTTCGACCATGGTTCGGAGCAGGCGTACGGTAGCCCCCATCATGCTCAGAAGCGCACTACCCTGCGTCAGGATGTGTTGACCAACCTGCCAGTGCTCAACCGTGACGACAATGATGTAGAGATTGCGTATGTATACGATTCGTTGCGGCGGGTGATCGAGGAGATTGTCACACCCAACCACCCCGAATTCAGGGCTTCGCGTCGTTACAGTTACAGCTTGGTTACCTTGACCGGTCAGCAGGCCGAGGAGACCAGTGAGAATGTCAAGGGAGTGGTCACCCGCACCTGGGTCGATGGCCTGAACCGCGCGGTGGCGCAGGAACGTCAGGATGCGGACAACCCCGATACCTTGCGTGCCGAGGCATTGCGTGCCAGTTACAAGATGACCTACGACGGCTTCGGCAACCTTGCCGAGGAAACCGAATACGATTGGCTGGACTATGAACCTGAAAAGGTCGATGCCCGGGCCGCGCAACAGGTTGACAAGCCGGTTGTGGCGACCGCGGCGGAAACCGCCTATATGACGCGCTACCTCTACGATGATTGGGGCCAGCAGTATTGCCAGATTGGCCCCGACAACGTCAGGCATTTCGAGCAGACCGACCCGCAGGGCAGCGACCAGTGGAAGGATGGCCCGGTACAGACCAGCTGGCGCGAATCGGAGGATGGCGAACTGCGTGATGCCAGCACGGGTGAACTGCTGCTTCCCGATGGCGCCGGTCGAACCGGCAAGACCGTCAGTTGGCTCAACCGGTTCGAAACGCCTGTGCGGGTGGAGCGCTTTACCATCGACAGGCCGGGCATGCCCGCCAAGTCCTACAGTGTGCAGCAGAACCACTACGATGGCCTCGGGCGCCTGACGCAAGAGATAGATGCTCGCAGGGCCGACAAACGTTTTGTCTACGATGTGTTTGATCGGCTGGTGGACGAAACCTTGGCAGACGGTAGCGTGGTGCACCGCGACTATGCTACGCACAGCGGTGAAGATTTGCCGGTGCTTATCAGGGTCGGTGACAAGGTGCTCGGTGAACAAGTGTTCGATGGCCTGGATCGCATGGTCGTGTCGATTACCGGTGGGCGCAGGCGACAGATGTTCTACCTGCCCGGCCAGCGCAATCCAGACAGGGTGATCACGCCAGCGGGTGAGAGCATTTACTACGAGTACAACCCTCAATTGAATGAGGAGCCTATCAGCCGCAAGGTCGTCGACCCGACAACCAAGGTGGCTGCACAGAACTTCGAAGCCACGTATGAATACGATC
This sequence comes from Pseudomonas sp. PVC-5-1, assembly GCF_057444345.1. Lineage (NCBI taxonomy): Bacteria > Pseudomonadati > Pseudomonadota > Gammaproteobacteria > Pseudomonadales > Pseudomonadaceae > Pseudomonas > Pseudomonas sp. PVC-5-1. The sequence continues at coordinate 1,577,287 of NZ_CM172024.1, forward strand.
CGAAGGACGCGCACCTGACCACTGCCGTGGAGCAAGGTGAACTGCTCAAACGCACCTACTTCAGCACCGGGGCGGTCAAGTCTGAAGTGCGTAACGATTACACCATGTATTACCAGATGAGCCTGCGTGAACGTGCATTGACTTACACCGATGTGCTCGGTGCGATTCAGCGCTATGACTACAACGCCGCAGGCCAGTTGGAACTGACAACGTTAGGGGGCGTAGAGGCACGCTTTACCTATGACACGCTTGGCCGACAGATCAAGATTGCTACCCGAGAAGGGGGGCAGTTCCTGATCACGACGTTGAGCTACGATGAGTTCGATCGAGAAGTATTGCGCACGTTCACCATGAACAACGCGGTGCAAAGCCTGGCGCAGGATTACGATGTACGTGATGCCTTGACCTTGCGAACGCTGCACGAGGGTGAGCACTTACTGCGCAAGGAGACTTATGACTACGATGATCGCGCGCGGTTGGAGCGTTATACCAGTGAAGGTGAACTTTCACCAGTTGATCCATTTGGCAAGGTCATCCGTGAGCAGAAGTTCCGCCTGGACGAAATCGACAATATCATCCTGGTTGAAACGGTGTTTCCTGGTGGCAGCAACAAGGCATCCTACCGATTCGAGAATCCACAGGATCCGGCACAGTTGACCAGTATCAGTAATAATCACCCTGATTACTCGAGTGGTAATGTAACGCTTGAGTATGACCATAATGGGTGCATGACCAAGGATGATGCCGGGCGTAATCTGACCTATGACGGTTTGAACCGTCTGATCGAAGTGATCGTGCCTGCAAACGGCGATGTTCCCGAGCAAACAAGTCATTATGGCTATGACCCAGTGGATCGTTTGGCCAGTCAGGATAGCTAGAGTCGAGTGATTCGATCGTGAATGAACAGGCCCGTGCTTGCATGGGCCTTTTTTTTGCCTGTCAAGGACGGATGGGTTTCAGGTACCTGATAAAAATGCCAGTTGTGATGCGGGGTGATTGAGTACAGGCTTCAGTCAGGAAGGAGCTGAAGTTGTATTCGAAGTTTCGGGCTGCTGACACTGGTCAAGTGTCTGGGTAGCTGAAACATACCTGCGCCGATTAACGGGAGATCTCGGAATGAGTCAGTCAGTTGGTAAGCGGTTTTTAGTGGAAAAGGGGCAGCCGACACTACACCCGATTCGCATTCGTCATGCTCAGCCTCAAGCGTTGAGCGCCCCGGGAATAGCTCCGGATCTTATTGCAGATCCCAAGGACAATACGGTCAAGGTTGAGTACTTGGAAGATGACGGCAAAGTGCTCCAGATTACTATTCCTAATTGGCCAGTAATGGCGCCGGTTGGCAGGTATGACCTTCTGACAGTTACACATGACCAAACTGGCAAGACGCTTCTGGAAGAGCAGTTTGATATTGATGATGCCGGCCGTTTCCCGCTTCCGATCCCGTTTGATCGTTTGCAGTTGGCGCAGTGGGCGGATGGCGATCACAGTTTTAGTTACGAGGTAAAACAGTACACAGGTTCCACAACGGGATCGGATAAACTGACATTAAGATTTGACCGGAAACCCCCGTACGATAAAGCGACGCCCGATGCATTTCCGGTGATTGCCGATATTACTGATGCGACTATTACAACAGTAAAACTTTCATTGCCCGCTTATCCGGATCGGGCCGACGGCGACAAAGTGTTCTGGTTCTGGCTCAACAAAGTACCGGGTGAAGGTGAAGTAGTCGACCCCGATGGGGCCGTCGACGTGGGTGCATTGCCGCAGGATATCGCCGTGCCTGCCGAAACCATCCGAGAGTTGGGAGATGGCGGTGTATACGCGCTGTACGTGCTGAAGGACAAGGCGGGTAATCTCAGCCGGCTTTCGGCTCCTCGAGCTGTGGGGGTGGCCATCGGCCCCCCGCCTGGCAGTTTCCAAGCCCCCCTCGTGGCGGCTGCCGATGATGGCGTGATCGACCAACAGGATGTCTTCGACGGTATCGTCGTGCAAGTGCTGGCCTTCGCTAACGCCAAGCCTACCGACGAGGTGCGGGTGATTTGGGGTAGCGATACGTCCGAGTGGCGCGAAGTGGGTAGCCTCAACGCCTTTCCGATGGATTTTCGGATAACACCAACCGTCGTTTGGGGCAGCTACGGCGCCGGCAGCACGGGCGCGGTTGCGGTGAAGGTGGCGTACGAAGTGCGCAGGGGCACCGTGCCGCAAGGTGGTCGGGACATCGATGTCATGGTCAATCTCGAGCGGGTTGGCCCAGTCGGCCCTGATCCAGATCCGGAGTGGCCGAAGCCGGTGAACCCGCGGTTGCCGCTTCCTGCTGTTTACGGCAAGAGCTCCAACACCGAGAACGCATTGCGTCCTGATGATGAGTTCGAGGATGCACAGTTATTTCTGCAAATTGATGCTTCGTTGCAGGAGGGCGACGTACTCACGTTCTACTGGGACGACACCCATCTCGACACATTGGACTATCCATTGGCAAAAGAGGATATCGGTGAAGAGCTGGAATTCGCGGTGCCATGGGCGGCCATTGCTGCGAGGGGCAACGATATCGTTCCAGTCCACTACAAGGTCAGGCGACCGGGCAACCCGAACGTTGTATGGTCCGATACCGTCGATGTAGACGTGACTGCCATCGGCATCCATCCGGAGCAACCAAAGTTCCTGGGCGGCAATACCAGTGACCCTATCGGCTGGCTGACCTGCGATGCGCTTTACGATGACGATGATCCAGGTCACCCGCTTGACCCTGCGATCCGTGTCCAGGTACCGGATCTGGCGCAGTATGGGCTCCAAGTGGGTGACAAGGTGACGCTGAAATGGACTGCCGTTCAAGGATTTGTAGGCGAAACACCAGTACCTGGTGTAGATTTGGACGAAACAATCGACCTCACAGCGACCAACATCAATGGTTTCGTCTGGCGTGTCCAGCCTTATGCAAAACATATTCTGCCCATCTTCAATCCTCCTACCAACAATGATGGGCGAGGACGGGTCCACTACGAGTTTGAGTTGGCAGGGCGTACCTATGAATCGGACATCGAAGAGCAGGTTGTTGCCGTGCACGACGCTGCGGGCTCCTGCCCATTGAGACCCTGAGGATGTGAGGAAAGGCCGTCCATTCGGCATTTGTCGGCTTTTCCTACATATCGTGGCGGTTTTTCTTTGTAGCTTTGTAAGTCTTCGACGCATTTCTTACAGGCGAGCTTTCTTATGAAGTCTATTAAGTGTTTCGGTTTGAATGTGGTAACCCGCAGCCTCAGAGCATCCTTGCTGCTGCTTTGGGCGGCTCCGGTTTGGGCGCAAACCATTGTCGATGGCAAGTTGAACATCGATGCTTCGACCGCACCCGACAGTTACCTGGTCAGAGCCGGGGGGCAATTGAATGCCACTGGCGCCACCACCCAGCGCATCAGGGCAAACGCAGGCAGTGAGTTGAACTTGCAAGGCACCACGGTTGATGGGGGAACATTGGAAGGCGTGACGCTCATTTCGGCAAACGGGACTATCAGCGGTAACAGTTCCATACGCGCCGACCTGTTCGGGTTGAGCCTTGCTCGTCAAGGGGTGGTGGGCTCAACGGTGACAGTCAGTGACAGCCATATTGAAGGGGGACAGGGGGGGGCGTCACTGAGTGCCGGCTCTGCACTGGTGCTGGAAAACAGCTCGCTGGTCAGCAATGGCAACTCGGGGGCGGCGCAATTGTTCGGTAACGCCAGCCTGATTGCCAGCGGCAGCACCATCAGTGGGGCACGCATCGGTCTGGATATTCTGGGCGACCCAGATTTTGCCGATGCGGCCAATGTAAGCCTGGTCGGGTCTCATGTCGAAGGGCTGGACGGTTCTGCCATCGTCGTAGGCGATGCCTTCCTGGGGCCAGCGAGTGCCAATATCCTGGTCGGAGCGGGTTCGACCCTCAAGGGCAGCAATGGCACCCTGCTGGAGGTGGTGGGCAACTCCACTGCGAACCTGAGCGTCGACAACGCTCAACTGGTAGGGGATGTACGTTCCGAAGAAGGCTCGACCGCGAATGTGAGCCTGGATAACCATGCCAGTCTGACCGGCCGCCTGGAAAATGTGGCAAGCCTGACGCTGGCCAATCAGGGGCGTTGGACCATGGTCGAGGACAGTCAGGTCGACAACCTGCAGATGAACGGCGGGGAGGTACGCTTCGGTGAAGCCAATCAGTACCAGCGTTTGACCCTGGGTAGTTTGTCGGGGAGCGGCACGCTCATCATGGACGCCAATTTCGCCAACGGGCAGACCGACTTCCTGGAAGTGACCGGGAATGCCAGCGGTAATCATAGCTTGCTGGTCGGTAGCAGCGGCGCCGAGCCGACCGCGCCGAATTCATTGCACCTGGTTCACATCGGGAGTGGCGATGCTTCGTTTTCGTTGCTCAACGGTCCGGTGGACCTGGGTGCGTTTTCCTATGCCTTGGCGCAGCGTGGCAACGATTGGTTCCTTGATGGCTCGAGCAAGGTCATCAGCCCTGGCACTGCATCGGTGCTGGCGTTGTTCAATACTGCGCCGACGGTCTGGTACGGTGAGTTGACCAGCTTGCGTGGGCGCATGGGTGAATTGCGACTGGACGAGCGCAAGGCAGGGGCCTGGGCCAGAGCTTATGGCAACCAGTACAACGTCGGCGAGCAGGCAGGTTACAAGCAGACGCAACAAGGGTTTTCCCTGGGGGCGGACACGCCGTTGCCTTGGGGCGACGGGCAGTGGTTGGCGGGTGTCATGGCCGGGCACAGTTCGTCCGATCTCAACCTGACCCGTGGCGGTTCTGCCGAAGTCAAAAGCTACTACTTCGGCCTGTATGCCACTTGGCTCGATGCAGGTAGCGGCTATTACTTCGATGGCGTGGTCAAACTCAACCGCTTCGACAACGATTCAAAGGTGACTCTGAGCGATGGCGAACGTGCCAAGGGCAGCTATGACAATCTGGGCGTCGGTGGGTCTGTAGAGTTCGGCCGTCATATCGCCTTGGGCGACGGTTACTTCGTCGAGCCATATACACAGTGGTCGGCAGTGAGCATCGCGGGCAAGGACTACAGCCTGGACAATGGTCTCAAGGCACAAGGTGACGACACCCGATCGCTGCTGGGCAAGGCCGGTGCCACCCTGGGGCGCACGTTCGTCCTGGGTGAGGGGCGTTTCGCCCAGCCCTATGTTCGCGTCGCGTATGCCCATGAGTTCGTGAGCGATAATCAGGTGAAGGTCAATGACCATCGTTTCGACAATGACCTGGCCGGTTCGCGTGGTGAACTGGGGGTCGGAATAGCGGTGGCGCTGGACGAGCGCCTGCAAATGCATGCCGATTTCGATTACAGCAATGGTGAGCGGATCGAGCAACCGTGGGGTGCGAATATCGGCGTGAGCTATCGCTGGTAACGTTGGCCAAGGGCGAGCGAGTGCTCGCCCTTGGCGTTTTGGGTTTTGGAGGAAGGCATCATGCCTATGGATTCGTCACGCGGCGTTAATTTACTCGAACCTCCTTCGACACCAACGGCGCTGGAGGACATCCCGGATGGCGCGCCTGGGTTGTTGCCGGTTGCAACACTGGGCCTTCCCTTGCGGATCGAGGTTCCAATGTGGCCGATTTCCAATCCTGGGCCGGGTGGTAACCGGGAAACTCTCTCTCTTTTCTGGAATGGCGATTTTATTGGTGACAAGACCTGGTACGCCGAGATCGATCCTGCCGAGTTGTTCATCGATGTACCGGCCGACTACTTGCTCAAGGAAGGTGAGTTTCTGGTTACCTATCGCGTTCGGGGCTATAACGGATACAACACTGAATCCAGGGCTTTGACCTTGACCATCGATCGCACTGCACCGATTCTGGGAGGAGACAGAGGACGGCTTGAATTCCCTGACCTGGGCTCACAGCCGGTAACTGACAAGTTTCTCAAGGACCATGGCGAAGTGTTGCGGGCGAGCGTGCCGGACTATCAGGGATTCATGCCGGGCGACACGATCGTCTACTACTGGGATGACGAGCCGCTGGACAACACCCAGGTAGGCGAACGCACCTTGACCGCTGCGGATGCCGGCCAGCCGGTGCTCATTGAATATGACGGCAAGATGATCCGGGAGCGCGGTGATGGTGGCCGCTATGCGCAGTATCTGCTGCGTGATCGTGCGGGAAACACCAGCATGACGTCTGTGCCCAAGGCCGTCACCGTCGATGCCAAACCTGTACCTCGTGTATTGCCCTGGCCTGAAGTGCCGCTGGCGGCTGGCAGTCAGGAGCAGGTGGTCCTGCAATTGAGCGACATGTATGGGCCACTGGAAATACGGATACCCGATTCGGCTGTCATTCATCCGGGCGAGCCGTTCTCGGTGGAATGGGCTCCTGGATTTTTCGGTGAGCAGTTGCTGCCGGGTGTGGAGGGGGGCGTCGCTACTGCGTTGGCGAGCGTCATGTAGTCGCCATGAGCGGCAAGACAGTACCGCTGCGTTACACGGTAGACGCAAGCGACGGCTCCTGGGTATCGGCGGTCAGGCAAGTCATGGTAAAGCCGTTTCCACGCAACATGATGACTATCCCACAGCTATCGGGTACCAAAGGTAATATTTTCTCATTGAAGGAGCAGACGCAGAATCCTGCGATTACCCTGGCGCCCTGGAAACTGATCGGTCTGGACCAGAGGGTTCGCATCGATGTCATTGGGGTATCCGCTGAGGGAGCCGCTAGCGCTCTGCCAGTCATGCACGATCATGCGATCACCGACGCGGAGGTGACCTCAGGGATCGGTGCAAATGGTGATGTAACGGTGCCGCTCACCTTCTTGGGCAGTTTGCAGCTGGGGCAGCAATTCTCGGTGGAGGTGAGGGTCAGTTTCGACGCCGGCCAAACCTGGCCGGACTTGCCGAATTTCGAGCCGCTACATATCACCTTGCAGCCTTGAGAGTCAGTGGCTGCTGGATGACGGCAGTAGAGGCCCCATAGTCGTTGAGGGTATTGAAAGTTACCTGTAGCCCTTGCAGCCTGCGGATTTTCGTCAGGCGGTAGGACTGTTGGGCGAAAGGAAGTGCCATGGCCATGGCGCTGGGTTTTTCCGATTGCCCGGCACCACTGACTTCCAGTTGGTCGAAAGTGAAGTGAAATGGTGTCGGGTTGTCGACCACCAGATACAGGGCGTCATCGCGTTGCTGCAGAAACCAGTTCAGTTGCTTGACGTTATCCTGCGGCAAGCCCTTGAGTTGGGTGGGGCGATAGAACAGCTTGATGCGGGTACGCATGGCGACGTTCAACTGGTTCTGGCCAGACGTTTCCTGCTGCGGAATTTCCTGGACATTGAAGAAGAACAGCGACTCACGGTCTTGCGGAAGGTCGTTGGGCAGACGGTTGATCTGCACCAGCTGGTCTTTGCCAGGGTCCAGGCGGAACAGCACCGGGGTTGGCACCAACGGTACGGCGGTGAGTGTATCGTCCGCCTGGGTATTGACCCACGTCTGCACGGCGAAAGGCCTGTTGGTCGGGTTGGCGACCACGACCGAAGAGCTGCGAGCGTCGCTGGCGTGAATCACCCGGGTGGCGTTGATGGTCAGCGCGGCTTCGGCGGCTGGCAGTGAAAGGGCCAGGCACAGAGGGAGCAGGGCGCGTCGAAGGCGTTGGTATCCAGTGTTAGACATTATTTGCACAGAGCGTTGTGAAGTAGGGGCCGCGCCGCGCTCGGCGCGGCCAGGGGGCTATTTCAGGTCGAACACGAAAGGAATCGTGGCGTTGACTGGCCCGGCGGTGACAACGGCTGCGGTCGAGCGCAGGTTGGCGTAGAACAGCATGGTGCTTTCGCCGGTGGCGTTCAGGTCATATTCCTTGGATTCGGCTCCCCAGGGGATGATTGTGCGGGTGTTGTCCTTGATTGCCAGAGCTACGCCAGCGGCGCTGCCAGGGTGCAGTGCATGCAGAGCGTCGCCCGTGCCTGCTGGGCCGTCTTTGCCAGCGAAGGATACGACACCTTTCTTGCTGGTCGGGTCGCAACCGGTTCCGGCAGTGATGCTAATGCCAAAGCCCACAGGAGTAGACTCTTTGTCAATGGCGCCCGAGAGCTTGGAAGCTTCAGCCTCAGGCAACACGATTGGGTTCAGTGTCGCACCGTTATAAGGGTCGACAATCTCGATGGAGCAGGTGTTGCCGTTGACTTTGCCGGTGAAGAGGATGGTGTCGGTGTCTGGCACGGCATGGGCCGTACTGGCGGCCACGGCCAAGCCGAGGGCGGTCAAGGTCTTTTTCATTGGAAATACCCGTTGGTCAGTTTTTGAGTCCTGGTCAGCGCTGGTCAGCAATTGCAGGGCCGCATGCAGGTTAAGCAGGCCGGCACCGAGCGTCTGTAAGGCGAATCAACATGAGCGCGGGGGATTGCGGTTGGCTACAGCGTCAAGTCGCGCCTCGATCAGGCGCGACTGTTTAGATGGTCAGTGGCTGGCAGAGTCGCCTGGTAACGAGAGCAGTTGCTTTTCCTGGTGCCAGTCGAACGGCTCGTCGTTCTGCTCCGCTTCGTAGCGGCGCTCTTCAAGGCGCTGGTACAGGTCCAGCTCCTCGTCAGGCATGTAGTGCAGGCAGTCTCCACCGAAGAACCACAGCAGGTCGCGTGGTACCAGGTGCGCGATTTGCGGGTAGCGCTGGATCACCTGGCAGATCAGGTCCTGGCCCAGATATTGGCTTTCCAGCGGATTCTGCGGCAGCAGGCTCAGCAGTTCGTCGAAGCGCTCGAGGAACAGGGCGTGGCTTTCCTCCGGTACCTGCTCGGCGTCACCCAGGGCCACCAGGATGGTACGCAGGTGGTTAAGCAGTTGCAGGTGGTATTCCAGGTGGGGATTGGCCATGGGGCGGTCCTCGGGTAGGTTGAAACGGGGGCGGAGTATACGCGGGTTACAGAAGGGGCCGCAAAACGGCCCCCTGGCTCAGCGTACCTTGCCTGGTTCGGGTAGCAACTGTGTCTTGTCGAAGGCATCCACATCGATCACCGCCCGGCGGGCGTGCTCTGCCTCCTGCAGTCGTTGCCCCTCACCAGGCTGTAGCGCACCGCTTTCCACTGCCGCATCGATTATCGACTGCCCCGTTGCAGGCTGAATCTTGCCTTCCTTGATAGCCTGGTGCAGTGCCTTGTGCAGTGGGGCCACCCCATCCAGCAAGTCGGCGGCCCGCTGTAGTGCAGCTACCGGGTCGCCATCGGCCTGCGGGCGGAAGCAACCTGCAAGCAGTTCCTCCAGGGCTGGGTCGCCCTTGCTGCGACCGATCAACGCCGCTACTTCGGCATCCAGTTCATCGCTTGGGCCGGTGTGGCGGCGGCCGAAGGGGAACACCAGCACGCGCAACGCACAGCCGACAAAGCGGTTGGGGAAGTTGTCGAGCAACCGATCCAGGGCTGTTTCTGCCTGGCCCAGGCTTTCTTCCATCGCCCAGCGCAGCAAGGGTTGCATGTGTTCCGGTGAGCCCAGGTCGTGATAACGCTTGAGCGCAGCGCTGGCCAGGTACAGGTAACTCAGCACATCCCCCAGCCTTGCGCTCAGCCGTTCGCGGCGTTTCAGCGCACCGCCCAGCAGCATCATCGACAGGTCAGCCAGCAGGGCGAAGGCCGCTGCCTGGCGGTTGAGTGCACGGAAGTAGCTTTGGCTCAGGGTATCGCCGGGCACGGTTTCCAGTCGCCCCAGCCCCAGGCTGAGTATCAGTGTGCTGGCCGCATTGCCGGCGGCGAACATGATGTGTTTCATCAGCAGGTCATCGAATTCCCTCAACGCCTGGTCACGGTCCTCGCGCCCGGCCAAAGCCATTTCCTTGAGCACGAACGGATGGCAGCGGATGGCGCCCTGGCCGAAGATCATCAGGTTGCGCGAAAGAATGTTGGCGCCTTCGACGGTGATGAAGATCGGCGCGCCTTGCCAGTTGCGCCCCAGGTAGTTGTTCGGGCCCATGATGATGCCCTTGCCGCCATGCACATCCATGGCGTGCTGGATGCACTCGCGGCCACGCTCGGTGAGGTGGTACTTGAGGATCGCCGACAGCACCGAAGGTTTTTCGCCCAGGTCCACGGCCTTGGCGGTCAGCAGCCGCGCGCTGTCCATCAGCCAGGCATTGCCGCCGATGCGTGCCAGCGACTCCTGGATGCCTTCAAAGGCGGCCAAAGGAACATTGAACTGTTCGCGGATATTGGCATATTGGCCGGTGACCAGGCTGGTGTATTTGGCAGCGCCAGTGCCTACGGCCGGCAGGGAGATGGAGCGGCCTACCGACAGGCAGTTCATCAGCATCATCCAGCCCTTGCCGAGCATGGCCTGGCCACCGATGAGGAAATCCAGCGGCACGAATACGTCCTTGCCGCTGTTGGGGCCGTTCATGAACGCGGCGCCCAGTGGCAGGTGGCGTTTGCCGATTTCGACGCCGGGCGTGTCGGTAGGGATCAGCGCCAGGCTGATACCCAGATCTTCCTGCTCGCCGAGCAGGTGGTCCGGGTCGTAGGCCTTGAACGCCAGGCCCAGCAGGGTGGCGACGGGCCCGAGGGTGATATAGCGCTTTTCCCAGTTCAGGCGCAGGCCGATGACCTCTTCGCCGTTCCATTGCCCCTTGCAGACCACGCCGGTGTCAGGCATGGCGCCTGCGTCGGAGCCGGCCAGCGGGCCGGTGAGGGCGAAGCAGGGGATTTCATCGCCACGCGCCAGGCGTGGCAGGTAATGGTTGCGTTGTTCGTCGGTGCCGTAATGCAGCAGCAGCTCGGCCGGGCCGAGCGAGTTGGGCACCATCACGGTAGAAGCCAGGTCGCCGCTGCGGGTGGCCAGTTTCATCGCCACCTGGGAGTGGGCGTAGGCTGAAAAGCCCTTGCCGCCATATTCCTTGGGGATGATCAGGGCGAAGAAGCCATTCTGCTTGATATGTGCCCAGGCTTCGGCCGGCAGGTCCATGTCCTGGCCGATCTGCCAGTCGCTGACCATGGCGCACAGTTGTTCCGTCGGGCCGTCGATGAAGGCCTGTTCTTCTTCGGTCAGCTGCGGAGCCGGGTAGGCGAGCAGGGTGCGCCAATCGGGACGGCCGCTGAACAGTTCGCCGTCCCACCATACGGTGCCTGCGTCGATCGCCTCGCGCTCGGTCTGCGACATAGGAGGCAGGGTGCGCTGGAACCAGTTGAACACGGGGCCTGTGAATACCTTGCGGCGCCATTCCGGCAGCGCCACCAGGGCGACTTTCAGGGCCAGGACTATCCAGATCAGGGTCAGCAGCCAGCCGGGAGCACTGCTGAAAATGCCCATCAGCAGTACATAAGCCGCCATGATGCCAAGAATCTGCAAGGGCGCCAGGCGCCGGTGCGTGAGGTACGCCGCGCCGATCACCAGCACTACCAACCACAACAGCAACATAATCGGTCCTCCTTGGAACCAGGGGGGTAAGCCGTCCCAGACAGCTTAGACGCAACGCTGAGAATGGCCGGGTCAGAACAGTGACAGGGTATGGCGGCGGGAGTTTCAGTCCGGTGTTTGCCTGTACCGGCCTCTTCGCGGGTGAACCCGCTCCCACAGGTACTGCATCACTCTCAGGTCTGGCGCAGAACCCTGTAGCGGGTTTACCCGCGAAGAGGCCGGTACAGGCGACGAAAGTCTGGAGTAGACTGCACCACCTCCGCATTCATAAGGACGTTGCCATGCTGAAGATCTGGGGCCGCAAGAATTCGAGCAATGTGCGCAAGGCGCTATGGATCGCCCACGAACTGGGCCTGGATTTCGAGTCGATCGACGCCGGCGGCGCCTTCGGCGTGGTCAACGAGCCGCACTACCGTGCCCGCAACCCCAACGGCCTGGTGCCGATGCTGGAAGACGGCGACCTGACCCTGTGGGAGTCCAATACCATCGTCCGCTACCTGTGCGCCGAGTACGGTGCGGAGCAGGGCTGGTACCTGGACGACCCGCGTCAGCGCGCCCTGGCGGACAAGTGGATGGACTGGACCACCTCGTCCTTCGCCACGCCGTTCCGCCCACTGTTCTGGGGCCTGTTGCGCACCCCGGAAGACCAGCGCGACTGGGTGGCGATCAACGCTGCGCACAAGCAATGCGCCCAGCTGCTGGCCATTGCCGACGAGGCCCTTGCCAAACAGCCGTACCTTTCCGGTGACCAGATCGGCATGGGCGACATCCCACTGGGCAGCTTCATCTATGCCTGGTTCGAAATGCCCATCGAGCGCCCGGCCATGCGTCACCTGGAGGCCTGGTACGAGCGCCTCAAGGCCCGCCCTGCGTACCAGGCAGCGGTAATGACTGCGCTGACCTGATCGAACACCACGGCTACTTCGATAGTCATTATCAATACACATGACTGTACTTGTGCGGCCAGGCCAAGCACCATTGGCCGCACTCACTGCGCCAGTGCCTTTACCTGGCGTGTCCTGCACCTTTTTCTCGGTAAGTGACCCGCTATGAGTTCCGCCCTGTCCATCCGACAGCTGACCAAGACCTACGGCAACGGCTTCCAGGCCCTCAAGGGCATCGATCTGGATGTTGCCGAAGGCGACTTCTTCGCCTTGCTCGGCCCCAACGGCGCGGGCAAGTCCACCACCATCGGCATCCTCTCCACCCTGGTCAACAAGACCAGCGGCACGGTCAACGTGTTCGGCCACGACCTGGACCGCGAGCCGTCGGCGCTCAAACGCTGCCTGGGCGTGGTGCCGCAGGAGTTCAACTTCAACCAGTTCGAGAAAACCTTCGACATCGTCGTGACCCAGGCCGGTTACTACGGCATCCCGCCCAAGGTTGCCAAGGAGCGTGCCGAACAGTACCTGACCCAGCTCGGCCTGTGGGACAAGCGTGACGTACAGTCGCGTTCGCTGTCGGGGGGCATGAAGCGCCGCCTGATGATTGCCCGTGCGCTGATCCACGAGCCGCGCCTGCTGATTCTCGACGAGCCCACCGCCGGTGTGGACATCGAACTGCGCCGTTCGATGTGGAGCTTCCTCACCGAGCTGAACCAGAAGGGCATCACCATCATCCTCACCACCCACTACCTGGAAGAGGCCGAGCAGCTGTGCCGTAACATCGGCATCATCGACCACGGCACCATCGTCGAGAACACCAGCATGCGCCAGTTGCTGGGCAAGCTGCATGTCGAAACCTTCGTCCTCGACCTCAGGCAGGACCTGGCCACTGCACCGGTGCTGCAGGGCTACCCGTGCCGGCTGCTGACCCCGCACACCCTGGAAGTGCAGGTGGACAAGGACATCGGCATCACTGCGCTGTTCGGCCAGCTGGCGCTGCAGAACATCGAGGTACAGAGCCTGCGCAACAAGACCAACCGACTCGAGGAGCTGTTCGTGTCCCTGGTGGAAAAAAACCTGTCGAAGGTGGCCGTATGAGTGTGGAACTGCGCACCAACTGGGTCGCCCTGAACACCATCGTCTACCGCGAAGTGCGGCGCTTCCTGCGTATCTGGCCGCAGACCCTGCTGCCGCCAGCGATCACCATGGTCCTGTACTTCGTCATCTTCGGTAACCTGATCGGCCGGCAGATCGGCGACATGGGTGGCTTCACCTACATGGAGTACATCGTGCCGGGGCTGATCATGATGTCGGTGATCACCAACTCCTACGGCAACGTGGTGTCGAGCTTCTTCGGCAGCAAGTTCCAGCGCTCCATCGAAGAGTTGATGGTGTCGCCGGTTTCGCCACACACGATCCTCGTCGGTTACGTGCTGGGTGGCGTGCTGCGCGGCCTGGCGGTGGGCGTGATCGTGACCTTCCTGTCGCTGTTCTTCACCCACCTGCAGGTGCACCACCTGGGTGTGACTGTGGTCGTGGTGCTGCTGACCGCCACCATCTTCTCGCTGCTGGGCTTCGTCAACGCGGTGTTCGCGCGCAATTTCGACGACATCTCGATCATCCCGACCTTCGTGCTGACGCCGCTGACCTACCTGGGCGGGGTGTTCTACTCGATCAACCTGTTGCCGCCGTTCTGGCAGACCGTGTCGTTGGCCAACCCGGTGCTGCACATGGTCAACTCGTTCCGCTACGGCATTCTAGGGGTGTCGGATATCAGCATTGGTACGGCGATTACCTTCATGCTGGTCGCCACCGCGGTGCTCTACCTGGTGTGCGTTCGCCTGCTGGTCAGCGGCCGCGGCATGCGTGCCTGAAGCCTTGCACCGGCATTGGCGCAGACGCCACTGCCGGCCCACCCACCAGCGCCAGTAGAGCATGGTGGTGAAGTAGCCAAGGATGCCCAGCACCACACCGCACACTACCGAGCCGAGCAGGAAGGGTTGCCACAGCGTCGACAACTGGTCGGTGATCCACTGGAAAGTCAGTTCGTCGGGCAGGGTGCGCGGCGGTACCTGCATCAGCCAGGCACCGGTCATGTAGGTGACGAAGAATACCGGTGGCATGGTCAGCGGGTTGGTCAGCCATACCAGGCTGACCGCGATCGGCAGGTTGCCGCGCAGCGGAATGGCCAGCGCGGCAGCCAACAGCATTTGCGCCGGCATCGGGATCAGCGCCGCGAACAGGCCAACGCCCATGGCCCTCGCCACCGAATGGCGGTTCAGGTGCCAGAGGTTCGGGTCATGCAGCAACTTGCCGAAAAAGCGTAAGGACTTGTGTTCCCGAATACTGGTCGGGTCCGGCATGTAGCGTTTGAAAAGTCGGCGCGGCATGTAGGCTCCCGGAGCGTTGATCCGGGCAGTATGCCCTGATTCCCGCTCAGCCTCGTTTAGAGTTTGTGACAATTGTTGAGCAAGCGCTGCCGGCAATTGGGCTATGCCTCAGAAGGTGATTTCGCTTCTGGAGCTCTACTTCATGCGCACAGGGATGTTTGCGCTCGCGCTCGGGCTGTTGTGCCTGGGCTTTCTCCCCGCATTGCCATCGGTCGGATGGCTGGTGCTGCTGGCTGTAGCCGGTGGCCTCGGCCTGTTTACCCGGCTGTGGCCGCTGGGCTGTTTTCTGTTGGGCCTGTGTTGGGCCTGCTGGTCTGCGCAGCAGGCCCTGGATGACCGCCTGGCCCCAGGGCTGGATGGCCGCACCTTGTGGCTTGAGGGCCAGGTGGTCGGCCTGCCGACCCGGACTGCGCAGGGTGTGCGCTTCGAGCTGGACGCGGCCCGCTCGCGGCGGGCAGAGCTGCCGCAGCGCCTGCAACTGAGCTGGTTCGACGGCCCGCCGCTGCGCGCGGGCGAGCAGTGGCGGCTGGCGGTGACCTTGCAGCGCCCGGCCGGGCTGCTCAACCCGCATGGGCCGGACCGTGAGGCGCAATTGCTGGCGCGGCGGGTCGGTGCGACCGGTACGGTCAAGGCCGGGCAGTTGCTGGCGCCGGTTGCCGGCGGCTGGCGCGACACGCTGCGCCAGCGCCTGCTGGCAGTCGAGGCCAATGGCCGGCAGGCAGCGATGGTGGCGCTGGTGCTTGGCGACGGGGCGGGCCTGGCCCGGGAGGACTGGCAAACGTTGCAGGCCACCGGCACGGTGCACTTGCTGGTGATCTCTGGCCAGCACATCGGCCTGGTTGCCGGCTTGCTGTATGGCCTGGTTGCCGGGCTGGCGCGTTGGGGGCTGTGGCCCGCTCGTCTGCCGTGGCTGCCCTGGGCGTGTGGCTTGGCCATGGCTGCGGCACTGGCCTACGGTTGGTTGGCTGGTGGCGGTGTACCGGTGCAGCGTGCCTGCCTGATGCTGGCCGTGGTGTTGCTCTGGCGCCTGCGTTTTCGCCAACTGGGTGCGACCTTGCCGTTGTTGCTGGCGCTGGTTGCCGTACTGTTGCTGGAACCGTTGGCCGCGCTGCTGCCCGGGTTCTGGCTGTCGTTCGCAGCCGTGGCCACGCTTGTCTATTGCTTCAGTGCCCGCCTGGGCAGCTGGCGGCCCTGGCAGGCCTGGACGCGGGCGCAATGGGTGATTGCGATCGGCTTGCTGCCGGTACTGCTGGCTACGGGCTTGCCGGTGAGCTTGAGTGCGCCGCTGGCCAACCTTGTTGCGGTGCCGTGGGTCAGCTTGGCAGTGCTGCCATTGGCGTTGCTGGGCACTTTGCTGCTGCCGTTGGGCGGGGTAGGGGAGGCGCTGCTCTGGCTGGCGGGTGGTTTGCTTGATGTGCTTTTCCGGCTGCTGGCGCTGGCGGCGCAGCAGCCGGCGTGGCTGCCACCAGCCCTGCCGTTGTGGGCCTGGCTGCTGGTGTGCCTGGGCGCGCTGCTGGTTTTGATGCCCCTTGGCGTACCACTGCGCGGGTTGGGTGGTGTAATGCTGCTGGCGCTGTGGGTACCCCGGGAGACGGTGCCGTTCGGCCAGGTCGAGGTCTGGCAGCTGGACGTCGGCCAGGGGCTGGCGGTGCTGTTGCGCACTCGGCATCACAACCTGCTGTACGACGCCGGGCCGGCCAGGGGCGAGAGCGACCTGGGCGAGCGGGTGGTGTTGCCGACCTTGCGCAAGCTGGGGGTGGGCAGCCTGGACCTGATGCTGGTCAGCCACGCCCATGCCGACCACGCCGGTGGTGCTGGCGCAATCATACGTGGCCTGC
Source organism: Pseudomonas sp. PVC-5-1 (assembly GCF_057444345.1). Classification (NCBI taxonomy): domain Bacteria; kingdom Pseudomonadati; phylum Pseudomonadota; class Gammaproteobacteria; order Pseudomonadales; family Pseudomonadaceae; genus Pseudomonas; species Pseudomonas sp. PVC-5-1. Next base: position 1,593,757 of record NZ_CM172024.1, read on the forward strand.
CGGTCGAACGGGTGATCGGCGGCGAAGTGCTGGATGACATGCAACTGCAACCTTGTGCCAGTGGCGAGCAATGGACGTGGGATGGCGTGCGCTTTTCGCTGTGGCGCTGGGCTGATGGACAGAGCAGCAATGACCGCTCCTGTGCGTTGCTGGTCGAGGCGCAGGGTGAGCGGTTGTTGCTGGCGGGAGATATGGAAGCCGGTGCCGAACGGGCCTGGCTGGCGGCCACAGAAGCGCCGCGGATCGACTGGCTGCAGTCGCCGCACCATGGCAGCCGCAGTTCGTCCAGCGAGGCCTTCATCCGCGCCACGGCGCCGCGCGGGGTACTGATTTCGCGCGGGCGCAACAACAGCTTCGGGCACCCGCACTCGCAGGTGGTCGAACGTTATCGGCGGCATGGGGTGGTGATGCATGACACAGCGGAGCAGGGGGCGTTGCGGTTGGTGCTGGGGAGGCTGGGGGAGGTCGAGAGTGTGCGCCGACAGCGGCGTTTCTGGAGGGATGCGGGCGGTGGCTGAGCAGGCCCTTTCGCGGGTAAACCCACACAGGGACGGCGTCGCACTTGAGATCACGCGGTACCTGTGGGAGCGGGCATGCCCGCGAACACCGGCAAAGCCGGTGCCATCCACCGCGTCGTCTTTTTCGCGGGCGCGCCCGCTCCCACAGCTACTGCGCTGGCTTCGAATTGACGCTGAACCTGTGGGAGCGGGTTCACCCGCGAAAGGGCCAGTTCAGCCACCCGACATCTCAAGGTAGAAACCGGGTAGGCCAATTCCCTGACCTCCGGCAGATGAGCCCCCGGCGCGCCTATGGTAGAGTGGCGGCCTTTTTCCGAAGGGGCGTTTACTGTGTGGGAATTGGTCAAGTCCGGTGGTTGGATGATGCTGCCGATCATTCTGAGCTCCATCGCTGCCATGGCTATCGTCGTCGAGCGCCTGTGGACGCTGCGCGTCAGTCGCGTCACCCCGCCGCACCTGCTCGGCCAGGTGTGGATATGGATCAAGGACAAGCAACTGACCAGTGACAAGCTCAAGGCCCTGCGCGCTGATTCGCCATTGGGCGAAATCCTCGCCGCCGGCCTGGCCAACTCGCGCCATGGTCGCGAAATCATGAAGGAATGCATCGAGGAGGCCGCCTCGCGCGTCATCCACGAACTGGAACGCTACATCAGCACCCTCGGCACCATCGCCGCCATGGCCCCGCTGTTGGGCCTGCTGGGCACCGTGCTGGGCATGATCGACATCTTCAGCGCCTTCATGGGCTCGCAGATGACCGCCAACGCCGCAGTGCTGGCCGGTGGTATCTCCAAGGCCCTGGTCACCACCGCGGCCGGCCTGATGGTCGGTATCCCGGCGGTATTCTTCCACCGCTTCCTGCTGCGCCGTATCGATGAGTTGGTGGTGGGCATGGAGCAGGAAGCTATCAAGTTGGTGGAAGTGATCCAGGGCGACCGCGAAGTGGAAGTGGCCGGAGGCAAGGCGTGAAGTTCCGGCGCAATCGCCAGCGGGAGAACGTCGACATCAACCTGGCGTCGCTGATCGACGTGGTGTTCGTCCTGCTGCTGTTCTTCGTGGTCACCACCACCTTCACCCGCGAGACCCAGCTACGCGTCGAGCTGCCCGAAGCCGCCAGCGCCGAGCCGGCGGCGCCCGACCAGGGCAAGCTCGTGGAAATCACCATCAGCGCCGAAGGCGTGTACTCGGTGAACAACCACCTGCTGCCCAAAAGCGACCTGGCCACCCTGAGCGAAGCGATCGAGCGTGAGTCGGGCGGCGACAACAAGCTGCCGCTGGCCATCAGCGCCGACGGCAAGACCCCGCACCAGGCCGTGGTCACTGCGATGGATGCCGCCGGCAAGCTCGGTTTCAGCCAGTTGCGCATGACCACTGTCGAGGCGGCCCAGGGCACACCTTGATGGCCTTCGCCGACCGTCTGCTCGCCGCCTGGTACGCCGGGCACCCGGCCCTGGCGCTGCTGCGCCCGCTGGAGGCGCTGTATCGCCGCGTGGTCACGCGCAAGCGGGCGCGTTTTCTCAGTGGCGAAAGTGCCAGCTACCGGGCCCCGGTGCCGGTCATTGTGGTGGGTAACATTACCGTGGGTGGTACCGGCAAGACGCCGATGATCCTCTGGCTGATCGAGCACTGCCGCAAGCAGGGGTTGAAGGTGGGCGTGGTCAGCCGTGGCTATGGCGCCAAGCCGCCGCAGCTACCCTGGCGCGTGCACGCCGACCAGGCTGCCGGGCAGGCCGGCGATGAACCGCTGCTGATCGTGCAGCGCACCGGCGTGCCGCTGATGATCGACCCCGACCGCTCCCGGGCCGTGCAGGCATTGCTGGCCAGCGAACCCCTCGAGCTGATCCTGTGTGACGACGGCATGCAGCACTATCGCCTGGCGCGCGACCTGGAGCTGGTGCTGATCGATGCCGCACGCGGCCTGGGCAATGGCCGCTGCCTGCCGGCGGGGCCACTGCGTGAGCCCGCCGAGCGCCTGCACGAGGCTGACGCAGTGCTGTTCAACGGCGCCAGCGCAGACCGCGCCGATGGTTTCGGCTTCCGCCTGCAGCCGTCCGCCCTGGTGAACCTGCGCAGTGGCGAGCGCCGCGCGCTTGACCATTTCCCCGCAGGCCAGCGCCTGCACGCGGTGGCCGGTATCGGCAACCCGCAACGTTTCTTCAATACCCTGCTGGGGCTAAACTGGCAGCCGGTGCCGCATCCCTTTGCCGACCATGCGCAGTTCAGCGCCCAGAGCCTGGCCTTCAGCCCGCCGCTGCCGCTGGTCATGACCGAGAAGGATGCGGTGAAATGCCGGGCCTTCGCCGCTGACGACTGGTGGTACCTGGCCGTCGAGGCGCAGCCCACGCCGGCTTTCAGCGCCTGGTTCGACAACCAGTTGCAACGCTTGCTGCGCAAGCCCTGAGCCCTTTTTCAATTCCCGGCCACCTGGCCTAAAGGAAGCCTCAAATGGACACCAAACTGCTCGATATCCTGGCCTGCCCGATCACCAAGGGCCCGCTCAAGCTCAGTGCCGACAAGACCGAGCTGATCAGCAAGGGCGCCGGCCTGGCCTACCCGATCCGCGACGGCATCCCGGTCATGCTGGAAAGCGAGGCGCGCACCCTGACTGATGAAGAGCGTCTGGACAAATGAGCCTGGATTTCACCGTGGTGATCCCCGCCCGTCTGCGCTCCACACGACTGCCGGGCAAGCCATTGCTGCTGATCGCTGGCAAGCCGATGGTGCAGCACGTGTGGGAACAGGCCCGCAAGAGCGGCGCGGGCCGCGTAGTCATCGCCACCGATGACGCCAGCATTCTGGAGGTCTGTCAGGCCTTCGGAGCTGAAGTGCTGATGACCCGTGCTGACCATGAGTCCGGCACCGATCGCCTGGCCGAAGTGGTCGCACACCTGGGGCTGCCGGCCGATGCCATCGTGGTCAACGTACAGGGCGACGAGCCGCTGATCCCGCCGGTGATCATCGACCAGGTAGCAGCCAACCTGGCGGCGCATCCGGAAGCCGGCATCTCCACTCTGGCCGAACCGATCCATGAGCCGGAAACCGTGTTCAACCCCAATGCGGTCAAGGTGGTCAGCGACAAGAACGGCCTCGCCCTGGCCTTCAGCCGTGCGCCGCTGCCCTGGGCCCGCGATGCTTTTGCCAAGGATCGCAACCTGTTGCCAGAAGGCGTGCCATATCGCCGCCACATCGGCATGTACGCCTACCGCGTCGGCTTCCTGCAGGACTTCGTCAGTTGGGGCCCATGCTGGCTCGAGCAGACCGAAGCGCTGGAGCAGCTGCGTGCCCTGTGGCATGGCGTGCGCATCCACGTCGAAGACGCCATCGAGGCGCCTGCCGTGGGCGTGGATACCCCTGAAGACCTGGAGCGCGTACGGCGCTTGCTGGAGGCCTGATGCGCGTCCTGTTCGTCTGCCTCGGCAATATCTGTCGCTCGCCCACCGCCGAAGGCGTGCTGCGCCATCAATTGCAGGCTGCCGGGCTTGCCGACCGGGTGCATGTAGCCTCGGCCGGCACCGGCGACTGGCACGTCGGCAAGGCGCCCGACAGCCGCACCTGCAAGGCAGCGCTGGCGCGTGGCTATGACCTCTCGCAGCAACGCGCCCAGCAGGTCAAGGCGGCGCACTTTGCCGAATATGACCTGATCCTGGCCATGGACGAGAGCAACCTCGGCCACTTGCGTGCGATGCGCCCGCACACGGCAGTGGGGGAGCTCGACCTGTTCCTGCGCCGTTATGGCGCAGCGCTGGATGAAGTGCCGGACCCGTACTACGGTGGCGCCGACGGCTTCGAGCAGGTGCTCGACCTGGTTGAAGCGGCGTGCCAGGCACTGGTCCTGGAAATCAAGGGGCGGCTATGACAGTGCAGTGGCAGGAGCAGGTATCGCTCAAGCCGTACAACACCTTTGGCATCGACGTGAAGGCGCGGTATTTCACCCAGGCACATGATGACCAGGAGGTGCGCCTGGCGCTGGCCCAGGCGCAGCAAGGCGGCGTGCCGGTGCTGGTGATTGGCGGTGGCAGCAACTTGCTGCTCACCCGCGATATCGATGCGCTGGTGCTGCATATGGCCAGCCGTGGTCGGCGCGTGCTCGGCGACGATGGCGAACGTATCGTGGTCGAGGCCGAGGCCGGTGAGCCGTGGCACCCGTTCGTGCAGTGGACACTGGCGCAGGGCTATTGCGGGCTGGAGAACCTCAGCCTGATCCCCGGCACCGTGGGCGCCGCGCCGATGCAGAACGTGGGCGCCTATGGCGTGGAGATCAAGGACGTATTTGTCGGCTTGACCGCCCTGGACCGCGAGACCGGCGAGTTGCGTGACTTCGGCCTGGCTGAATGTGCCTTCGGGTATCGCGACAGCCTGTTCAAGCGCAACCCTGGGCGTTGGTTGATCCTGCGTGTGCGCTTTGCCTTGAGCCGTACGCTACAGGCTCACCTGGACTACGGCCCGGTGCGCCAGCGCCTGGCGGAGCAGGGCGTGACCGAGCCGACCGCGCAGGCGATCAGCGAGGCGATCTGCAGCATTCGCCGCGAGAAGCTCCCAGACCCGGCAGAGCTGGGTAATGCCGGGAGCTTCTTCAAGAACCCGGTGGTCCCGGCGGAACTGGTCGAGCGTATTCGTGCGCAGTACCCGGGGGTAGTGGCTTATCCCCAAGCCGATGGCCAGGTGAAGCTGGCGGCAGGCTGGTTGATTGAGCAGGCAGGCTGGAAGGGCCACCGCGAGGGGGATGCCGGGGTGCATCGTTTGCAGTCGCTGGTGCTGGTCAACTACGGCCAGGCGAGCGGGGCGCAGATGCATGCACTGGCGCGCCGGATCCAGGCCGATATCCTCGAGCGGTTCGGGGTCGAGCTGGAGATGGAGCCTAACCTCTACTGATTCAGTGCCTGGGCTGGCCCTTTCGCGGCTAATACCCTAAAGGTGCAGCACAGATTTCGGGCTCACTTGGGTCCTGTGGGAGCGGGCGCGCCCGCGAAGAATTCAACGCGGTGGCTGGCACCGGCTGCGCCGGTGTTCGCGGGCACGCCCGCTCCCACAGTGAGTTCGCAGGGCTTGAAGGTAGTGAAGTCCAAAACGTCCAGCCAAGAAAAAGCCCCGCCAGTGTGAACTGGCGGGGCTTTTTCATTCAGCCTTGGCTATCAACCGTGATGAGGCTTTTGCTCATCGCTGGCTTCCAGGGCTGGCTCCTCGGCAGCAGCAGCTTCCTGCGCGGCCTTGGCTGCAGCCTCGGCCTCACGCTTGCGGCGACGCACTTCACGCGGGTCGTTCGGCGCACGGCCGTTGGCCAGCATGACAGTGGCAGGTTCCACCGCCGCAGGGGCTTCGACCGGTGCAGGCTCGACGGCCACTGGGGCAGGCTCGGCCACCACTTCTGGCTGGGCTTCGACAACCGGGGCAGGTTGCTCGGCAACCGGAGCGGCTTCCACCGCGGCCGGGGCGGGCTCGATTTCACCGGCCTCGACGGCAGGCGCTTCTTCCGGTGCTTCAGCAACCACTACCGGTTCGGCAGCAGGTGCTTCCTCGGCCGCTGGCTGCGGAGCGATTTCGACCACTGGTTCGGCAGTTGCCTCGACCACGGCTACAGGCTCGCTGACCGGCTGCTCGACCACTGGGGCCTCGGCCACTTCTTCAGCCTTGGTGGCAGCTTCGACCTGCTCGAACTTCTCAGCCTGCTCGACCGGCTGGGCGACTTCGGCGGTGGCAAGCTCGGCCTGCTGGTTGGCCTGGGCTTCGGCGTCGGCACTGATGTTGGTGGTGGCGACAGCGGCAGTCACGGCCAGGCCGGCGGCCAGTTCGGCACCCAGCTCGGTGGCCTGGTGCTGTTGTGGCTGCTCTTCGCTGCCTTCTTCCTCGCTGCCATCGATCAGCTCGCCGTTGGCGTTGCGCTGACGCTCACGACGGTTGCTGCGACGACGCTGGCCACGGGAGCGGCGGCGCGGGCGCTCGCCATCGGTGCCTTCCTGTTCGTCCTGCAGCAGCTCTTCGTTCGGCAGTTGCTCTTCGGCCAGCTCGGCAGCCTGCTCGGCCGCTTCTTCGGCTACGCGTGGCTGACGTTCTTCGCGTGGTGGGCGAGGGGCGCGTTCTTCGCGTGGAGCACGTTCTTCACGAGGTGCGCGCTCTTCACGAGGAGCACGTTCTTCGCGAGGTGCGCGTTCTTCACGTGGAGCACGTTCTTCGCGAGGTGCGCGCTCTTCACGTGGTGCGCGTTCCTCGCGAGGTGCACGCTCTTCACGCGGGGCACGTTCTTCACGGGCTACACGTTCCTCGCGCGGCTGACGTTCTTCACGCTCGGCAGGGGTGGCGTCCAGTGGCTCACGCAGTTCGCGCACACGCTCTTCGCCACGATTGCCACGGCGGTCTTCGCGTGGCTGGCGTGGTGCACGTTCTTCACGCGGTGCACGCTCTTCGCGTGGGGCGCGTTCTTCACGAGGTGCGCGTTCTTCGCGCGGGGCACGTTCTTCACGAGGAGCACGTTCTTCACGAGGTGCGCGCTCGGCACGTTCTTCACGCGGCTTGCGTTCTTCGTCGCGACGGCCGTTGCGGTTGCGGCTCTGCTGACGGCCGTTGCGGCGTTCTTCGTTGCGTGGGCTGCGCTCGGCGGCCGGCTTCTCGGTGGCAGTGACAACCGGCGCTGCGGCAGGCTCTTCCTTGCCGGCGAACAGGCTTACCAGCGACTTCACCAGGCCCTTGAACAGGCTTGGCTCCGGAGCGGCCGGGGCAGGGGCGACCGGTGCGGCAGGCTGCGGCTCTTCGACAGTGGCCGGTACCGGCGCGTTGGCGCGGGCCGGGGCGGTCTTGACTGCGGCTTCCTGGCGAACCAGGGTGCGGGTGGCGGTCGGCTGCGGCGCTTCTTCGGCTTCGGCGGCGGCGATCTCGTAGCTGGACTGGTTGCTCAGCACTTCCGGGTTGTCGTCGCGCAGGCGCTGGACTTCGAAGTGAGGGGTTTCCAGGTGATCGTTCGGCAGGATGATGATGCGCGCACGGGTGCGCAGTTCGATCTTGGTGATCGAGTTGCGCTTCTCGTTGAGCAGGAAGGCAGCCACCGGGATCGGCACCTGGGCGCGAACTTCGGCGGTGCGGTCCTTCAGGGCTTCCTCTTCGATCAGGCGCAGGATGGCCAGCGACAGCGATTCGACGTCACGGATGATGCCGGTGCCGGAGCAGCGTGGGCAGACGATGCCGCTGCTTTCGCCCAGCGAAGGGCGCAGGCGCTGACGGGACATTTCCAGCAGGCCGAAGCGCGAGATGCGGCCGACCTGGACGCGGGCGCGGTCGGCTTCCAGGCACTCGCGAACACGTTCTTCGACGGCGCGCTGGTTTTTCGCCGGGGTCATGTCGATGAAGTCGATGACGATCAGGCCACCGATGTCACGCAGGCGCAGCTGGCGGGCGATTTCCTCGGCCGCTTCCAGGTTGGTCTGCAGGGCGGTTTCTTCGATGTCGCTGCCTTTGGTGGCACGCGCCGAGTTGATGTCGATCGACACCAGGGCTTCGGTCGGGTCGATCACGATCGAACCGCCGGACGGCAGGTCGACCACGCGCTGGAAGGCGGTCTCGATCTGGCTTTCGATCTGGAAGCGGTTGAACAGCGGCACGCTGTCTTCGTACAGCTTGACCTTGCTGGCGTACTGCGGCATGACCTGGCGGATGAAGGTCAGGGCTTCTTCCTGGGCATCGATGCTGTCGATCAGCACTTCGCCGATGTCCTGGCGCAGGTAGTCGCGGATGGCGCGGATGATGACGTTGCTTTCCTGGTAGATCAGGAATGGCGCGGCGCGGTCCTGGGACGCTTCCTTGATGGCGGTCCACAGTTGCAGCAGGTAGTCGAGGTCCCACTGCATTTCTTCGCTGCTGCGGCCAAGGCCGGCAGTGCGCACGATCAAGCCCATGTCGCCCGGCACGGTCAGGCCGTTCAGGGCTTCACGCAGTTCGTTGCGCTCTTCGCCTTCGATGCGGCGGGAAATGCCACCGGCACGCGGGTTGTTCGGCATCAGCACCAGGTAGCGGCCGGCCAGGCTGATGAAGGTGGTGAGGGCGGCGCCTTTGTTGCCACGCTCTTCCTTCTCGACCTGGACGATGACTTCCTGGCCTTCGCTCAGTACTTCCTTGATGTTGACCCGCCCTTCGGGGGCTTTCTTGAAGTATTCGCGGGAGATTTCTTTCAGCGGCAGGAAGCCGTGACGTTCGGAGCCGAAGTCGACGAAGGCGGCTTCGAGGCTGGGTTCGATGCGGGTGATCTTGCCTTTGTAGATGTTGGCCTTTTTCTGCTCGCGCGCGCCGGACTCGATGTCCAGGTCGTAGAGACGTTGGCCGTCCACCAGGGCTACACGCAACTCTTCGGGTTGAGTCGCGTTAATCAGCATTCTTTTCATGTTGTACCGTCGGTTTCCGGGCTGCCGGAAACGGCGTTCGGCACACACGACGTCTCATGGTCGGTGCCAAGGTGCGCAAAGGGTGGCCGGGCCACCCCCGTGTCGAGCAACGTTCGGCACCAGCCGGTTGCCCAGCCTGCCGTTGTCGCGACGACGCGTCCTGTTTGCTGCGGTGCCAACAAGGCCCCGGTGGCTTCGAATTGGAATCCGAATCAACCAAGCGGGCCTTGTGCACTCAGTCAGGAGGAGGAATCAACCGTCAGCCGTGGACGCCCGGGGGCATCTGTTCAGGACCTTATCCGCTCGCCAGCCGCTCAGTGGGCTGGTGGGCCGGACGCGGTGCTACACGGTCCGAGGGCTGTGCATCTCCACCCTGCACGTATCCCTGATAATTCGGGTGCTGCCGCGCGCTGAATCCGCAACGGGTTGCATTTTTCGCCAGCGCAGGTACTGCGCTGGCGCCATTCATGTCCAAGGCAGGTATTTCCGAAGCATTCGCCGGGCGTTGCGTGGAAGCGACGGGGCGGGCAGAGGTGCAGCGAAAAGAATCGGGTAAGCAGGTGAAACACCGCACTTGTCGTTTTTTTTCGGTCTTCTCTACACAGCGCTGGTGGCGATTCCAGGCAATTCGGTAAACTGGCGAAAACCCCGTAGGACGGCCTCGCGTCCTGGAGAATTGCGTTGGTCAGGGACCGGCTAGGAGCCTGGTGCCGCTGGCCTGCCGCTTTTGGCGGCGTTCGCGACTATAGCAGCAATGATTAAGTGCTTCAATTCCATAAAAAATTGTTATGATCCCGCCATGACGACCAATACCCCTCCGACTTCCGGCGTTCAGCTGATCGAAGTCGCGCCGGAGCTTGCCGGCCAACGCATCGACAATTTCCTCATCACGGCCCTCAAGGGCGTGCCCAAGACCTTGGTGTACCGCATCCTGCGCAAGGGTGAAGTACGGGTCAACAAGGGCCGCGTCAAGCCGGAGTACAAGATCCAGGCCGGTGACATCGTGCGGGTACCGCCCGTCCGCCTGCCGGAACGTGACGAGCCGGCACCGGTAGCCCAGGGCTTGTTGCAGCGCCTGGAAGCGGCCATCGTCTACGAAGACAAGGCGCTGATCGTGATGAACAAGCCGGCCGGCATCGCCGTGCATGGCGGCAGCGGCCTGAGCTTCGGCGTGATCGAGGCGCTGCGCCAGTTGCGCCCGGACGCCAAGGAGCTGGAGCTGGTGCACCGCCTGGACCGCGACACCTCCGGCCTGTTGATGATCGCGAAGAAGCGCAGCATGCTGCGGCACCTGCACGCCGCATTGCGTGGCGATGGTGTCGACAAGCGCTACATGGCGCTGGTGCGCGGCCACTGGCCGACCTCGAAGAAGCAGGTCAGCGCGCCGTTGCTCAAGAGCAACCTGCGCTCCGGCGAGCGCATGGTCGAGGTGAACGACGAGGGCAAGGAGGCGCTGACCCTGTTCCGCGTGCTGCGCCGCTTCGGCGAGTTCGCCACCATTGTCGAGGCGCGCCCGATCACTGGCCGTACCCACCAGATCCGTGTGCACACCCTGCATGCCGGGCATATGATCGCTGGCGACAGCAAGTACGGTGACGAAGACTTCAGTCGTGAAATTCGCGACTTGGGCGGCAAGCGCCTGTTCCTGCATGCCTATGCGCTCACTGTGCCGCTGCCGGACGGAGGCGAGCTGAAGCTCGAGGCGCCGGTGGATGAAGTCTGGGCGAAAACCGTTGAGCGTCTGAGTGCGTCCTGATCTATGAAAAAAGGCTATGAGCTACTGATCTTCGACTGGGACGGCACCCTGGCCGACTCGATCGGGCGTATCGTCGAGGCCATGAACGCCGCCGCCGAGCGTGCCGGTGAGGCGCAAAGCAGCGAGGATGCGGTCAAGGGCATCATCGGCCTGGCCCTGGGCGAGGCGATCCACACTCTGTACCCGCATCTGGCGCCTGCTCAGGTCGAAAGCTTTCGTCAGCACTATGCCGATATCTACATGGCCCTGGACCAGCAGCCCTCGCCGCTGTTCGAGGGCGTGGTCGAGTCGCTGGATGCCTTCCGTGCCGAGGGTTACCGCCTGGCGGTGGCCACCGGCAAGGCGCGTCGCGGGCTGGACCGGGTGCTCAAGGCCAATGGCTGGGAGCAGTTCTTCGACATCACTCGCGCCGCCGACGAGACCCGCGGCAAGCCGCACCCGCTGATGCTCGAGGAAATTCTCGGGCATTGCGGTGTCGAAGCAGGGCGTGCGCTGATGGTTGGCGATTCGGCATTCGATCTGCAGATGGCCAGCAATGCCGGCATGCATTCGGTGGCCGTGGGCTATGGTGCCATGTCGCTGCAGGCACTGGCCGAGTTTGGTCCGCAGGTGTGCATCGATCATTTTTCCCAGTTGCGTGAGTGGCTGGGTGGTTCCGCAATTCCATTTCCAAGGTAGGTAAGCATGGCAGACGAATGGAAAGCCCCCGAGGCCGAACCCGAGGAGCGCGAAGAGCGCAAGAGCTGGAAGCTGCTGGAAAAGACCCTGCTGGCGGGCGTTCAGGAGCAGCGCCGGGCGCGACGCTGGGGGATCTTCTTCAAGTTGCTGACCTTCGTCTACCTGTTCGGCATCCTGATCCTGTTCACGCCGTTGATGGACATGGACAATGCAGCGTCGCGCAGTGCCAGCCATACCGCGCTGGTCGAGGTGCGCGGGGTGATTGCCGACCAGGAGCCAGCCAGCGCCGACAATATCGTCAAGAGCCTGCGCGAGGCGTTCAAGGACAGCAAGACCAAGGCTGTGGTGATGCGCATCAACAGCCCGGGAGGCAGCCCGGTGCAGTCGGGTTACGTGTATGACGAAATCCGTCGTCTGCGGGCTGAATATCCGGCCATCAAGCTGTATGCGGTCATCGCCGACCTTGGCGCTTCCGGTGCCTACTACATCGCCAGTGCGGCGGACGAGATCTATGCCGACAAGGCCAGCCTGGTGGGCTCGATTGGTGTGACGGCGGCCGGTTACGGCTTTGTTGGCACCATGGAGAAGCTGGGTGTGGAGCGGCGTACCTATACTGCAGGCGAACACAAGGCCTTTCTCGATCCGTTCTCGCCGCAGAAGCCGGAAGAGACCGAGTTCTGGCAGGGCGTACTGAATACCACGCACCAGCAGTTCATTGCCATGGTCAAGCAGGGGCGGGGTGAGCGCCTGAAGGACAAGGAGCATCCGGAGCTCTTCAGTGGCCTGGTCTGGTCGGGCGAGCAGGCCAAGGAGCTGGGCCTGGTGGATGGGCTGGGCAGTGCCAGCTATGTGGCGCGCGAGATTGTGGGTGAGAAGGAGTTGGTGGACTTCACCGTGCAGGAATCGGCGCTCGATCGCTTCTCCAAGCGCGTTGGCGCCAGCGTGGCTGAACGCTTGGCGATGTGGATGGGCTTCCAGGGGCCGCAGTTGCGCTGATCCGGGATTGTCGGGGGGGCGCTTTGCGCCCTTTCGCGGGCGCGTCCGCTCCCACAGCAGGTTGCGACACGCCTGTGGGAGCGGGCGTGCCCGCGAAGGGGCGCGGCGCGGCCCCAAAACCTCAGGGAATCACCACCCCTTCCCTGGTCAACATGTCCACCAATCTAATCAGCGGCAGCCCGATCAGGCTGGTCGCATCGCACCCGTGCGTGCTCTGGAACAGGCTCACTCCCAGCCCCTCCGCCTTGAAACTGCCGGCGCAGTCCAGCGGCTGTTCCGCCGCCACATAGCGCTCCACTCGCTCCCGGTCCAGTTCGCGCAGGGTCACGGTAAACGGCACGCAGTCCACCTGGCAGCGCCCGGTGGCGCTGTTCAGCAACGCCAGCCCGGTCAGGAAGCTCACCTGCTGCCCGCTGCACTCCAGCAGCTGCTCGCAGGCCCGCTCGAAGGTATGCGGCTTGCCCAGTACCTGCTCGCCCAGCACCGCAACCTGGTCCGAACCAATGATCAGGTGGCCGGGGTGGCTGCCTGCCAGGGCCTCGGCTTTTTGCCTGGCCAGCCGCTGCACCAGCTCCACCGCCGGTTCGTCATCCAGGCGTCGCTCGTCTATATCGGGGCTTGCCCAGGTGAAGGGCAGGCGCAGGCGTGCAAGCAGTTCGCGGCGGTAGGCAGAGCTGGAAGCCAGTAACAGAGGAAGCATGGTAGACTCCTGAATCGGTTGAACAAATTCTATCACGCACGATGCCGCCGAATTTCCTTTGACAGGGGCGGGGGGCATCCCTAGAATGCTGCGCCTATGTTGAATGACCCGATTCCACCTCACGTTGACCCGCGCAAATTAGCCGATCGTGGCGTAACCCTTAACGGTTCGCTGCAGCTCGCTGATTTGGAAAGACTCTGCGACCCGCTTTCCGACAATGTCGGTACGGTGCAGGCGAAGTTCGATTTTGAACGAGATGAACAGCACGTGGTGGTTATCCACAGCGAGCTGGACGTCGAGGTCAAGATGGTTTGCCAGCGTTGTCTTGAGCTGGTCACCCTGCCGATCCACAGCGAATGTACATACGCCGTGGTGAAGGAGGGTGCGAATACCCAGTCGTTGCCGAAAGGCTATGACGTGCTGGAACTGGGCGAAGATCCTTTGGATCTGCAGGCATTGATCGAGGAGGAGCTTCTGCTCGCCTTGCCAATCGTGCCTGCTCATCATCCGGAAGAATGCCAGCAGCCGGCGGGCGCAGACGAGCCCGAATCGAGCAAGGACGAGGTATCGCGGTCCAACCCGTTCAGTGTTTTGGCGCAGTTAAAGCGTGACCCAAACGTTTAGGAGTTAATCAATTATGGCTGTTCAGCAGAACAAAAAATCCCGCTCTGCCCGTGACATGCGCCGTTCGCACGACGCCCTGTCGGAAAACGCGCTGTCGGTAGAGAAAACCACCGGTGAAGTACACCTGCGTCACCACGTTTCGCCAGAAGGCGTATACCGTGGTCGCAAAGTGGTCGACAAGGGCGCTGACGAGTAATCCTTGTCCGCTCAGATCATCGCGATCGACGCAATGGGCGGGGACTTCGGTCCCCGCAGCATTGTCCAGGCTAGCATTGCCTGCCTTTCGGCTACCCCCTCGCTGCACCTGACCCTCGTCGGTCAACCCTCCCTCCTCGAAGATCTTGTCAGCGGCCTTGCGGCTGCGGATCGCGCGCGCCTGCAAATCGTGGCCGCCAGCGAGGTGGTCGGCATGGACGAGCGGCCATCCCAGGCGCTGCGCGGCAAGCCGGACTCGTCGATGCGCATCGCCCTCGAACTGGTGCGCGACGGCAAGGCTCAGGCCTGCGTCAGCGCCGGCAATACCGGGGCGCTGATGGCGCTCTCGCGTTTTGTGCTCAAGACACTGCCAGGTATCGATCGGCCGGCCATGGTGGCGGCGATCCCGACCCAGACCGGTTACTGCCAGTTGCTCGACCTTGGCGCCAACGTCGACTGCAGCGCCGAGAACCTCTACCAGTTCGCCGTGATGGGCTCGGTGGCCGCCCAGGCGCTGGGTGTGCAGCGGCCGCGCGTGGCGCTGCTTAACATCGGTACCGAGGACATCAAGGGCAACCAGCAGGTCAAGCTGGCGGCCAGCCTGTTGCAGAACGCCCGCGGGCTCAACTACATAGGCTTCGTCGAGGGTGACGGGTTGTATCGCGGCGAAGCCGATGTGGTGGTGTGCGACGGGTTCGTCGGCAACATCCTGCTCAAGTCGAGCGAGGGGCTGGCGACGATGATCGGTGCGCGCATAGAGCAGTTGTTCAAGGGTGGCGTGTTGTCGCGGGCAGCCGGGGCCGTGGCCATGCCGCTGCTCAAACGCCTGCAGGCCGACCTGGCGCCGGCGCGGCACAATGGTGCGAGTTTCCTGGGGTTGCAGGGCATCGTCATCAAGAGCCATGGCTCGGCGGGGGTGCAGGGCTTCCAGAGTGCCATCCAGCGAGCGTTGATCGAGATCCAGGAAAACCTGCCGCAGCGCTTGCATGGGCGGCTCGAGGACCTGCTGTTGTAGCCTGTTCCGGCCCCTTCGTGGGCTTGCCCGCTCCCACAGGATTGCCACAGGGCTGAAGATTGTGGGGTATCTGTGGGAGCGGGCAAGCCCGCGAAAGGGCCGGTACAGGTAAACAAAGACCTTAGGCATATCGCCGCTGAAGTGCTTAAATGTGACCGCTTGGTCCGCGTCTCCATCCAAGTTTTCAGATTCCGCGTCTGGCTAATGTCCGGCGCACCCTATCCGACGACAAGATCATAAGGGCTTGTTCAATGTCTGCATCTCTCGCATTCGTCTTTCCCGGTCAAGGTTCCCAGTCGCTGGGCATGCTCGCCGAGCTCGGCGCCGAGAAGCCAGTGATCATCGAAACCTTCAAGGAAGCGTCCGAGGCACTCGGTTACGACCTGTGGAAGCTGGTCCAGGAAGGCCCGGAAGAGCAACTCAACCAGACCGACAAGACCCAGCCGGCCATCCTCACTGCGTCCATCGCGCTGTGGCGCCTGTGGCTGGAAGAGGGCGGTGCCAGGCCGGCCTTCGTCTCCGGTCACAGCCTGGGTGAATACAGCGCCCTGGTTGCCGCCGGCAGCCTGAGCCTGAAAGATGCCGTGCGCCTGGTCGAGCGCCGGGGCCAGCTGATGCAGGAAGCCGTGCCGGCCGGTCATGGCGCCATGGCCGCCATTCTCGGCCTGGATGACGCCGTGGTCGTGGAAATCTGCGCCGAAGCGGCCGAAGACCAGGTGGTCAGCGCGGTCAACTTCAACTCGCCAGGCCAGGTGGTCATCGCCGGCAACAAGGCCGCCGTCGATCGCGCCATCGAGCTGTGCAAGGCCAAGGGTGCCAAGCGCGCCCTGCCGCTGGCGGTCAGCGTGCCGTCGCACTGCGCGCTGATGAAGCCGGCTGCCGAGCGCTTTGCCGAGTCGGTCAACGCCATCGAGTGGCACGCCCCGCAAATTCCCGTGGTGCAGAACGTAACCGCTGCCGTTGCCGCTGACCTTAATGCCCTCAAGCACGACCTGCTGGCGCAGCTGTACCAGCCAGTGCGCTGGGTCGAATGCGTGCAGACCCTGGCCGCTAACGGTGCGGTCAATCTGGTCGAGTGCGGCCCGGGCAAGGTCCTGGCCGGCCTGAACAAGCGTTGCGCCGATGGCGTGACCACCTACAACCTCAATACCCCTGACGCCGTCGCCGCCACCCGCGCGGCACTGGCCTGATTTGGAGAAGCTTGCATGAGCCTGCAAGGTAAAGTTGCACTGGTCACCGGCGCCAGCCGTGGCATTGGCCAGGCCATCGCCCTCGAGCTGGGCCGCCAGGGCGCGACCGTGATCGGCACCGCCACTTCGGCCTCCGGCGCCGAGCGCATTGCTGCCACGCTGAAAGAACACGGCATCACCGGTACCGGCATGGAGCTGAACGTGACAAGCGCCGAATCGGTTGAAGCTGTGCTGGCCGCCATCGGCGAGCAATTCGGCGCACCGGCCATCCTGGTCAACAACGCCGGTATCACCCGTGACAACCTCATGCTGCGCATGAAGGACGACGAGTGGTTCGACGTGATCGATACCAACCTGAACAGCCTCTACCGTCTGTCCAAGGGCGTGCTGCGTGGCATGACCAAGGCACGTTGGGGCCGTATCATCAGCATCGGCTCGGTCGTCGGTGCCATGGGTAACGCCGGCCAGGCCAACTACGCGGCCGCCAAGGCCGGCCTGGAAGGCTTCAGCCGCGCCCTGGCGCGTGAAGTGGGCTCGCGTGGCATCACCGTCAACTCGGTGACCCCGGGCTTCATCGACACCGACATGACCCGCGAGCTGCCAGAAGCGCAGCGCGAAGCCCTGCAGACCCAGATCCCGCTGGGCCGCTTGGGCCAGGCCGACGAAATTGCCAAGGTTGTTTCGTTCCTGGCATCTGACGGCGCAGCCTACGTAACCGGCGCTACCGTGCCGGTCAACGGCGGGATGTACATGTAACACTGCAACTCAATGTGACGGATTTCGTAAAAAAAGAGTCATACTGCGAGCCTAAAATCCGTTATAAAGCTGCAACCAGATTCCAGGCAGCGGGTGTGGTGACTGGTGTGAAGGTGCGTTGAGCTTGAAAAGCGAACGTCTTTCTATAAAATTAGCCACCGGCCAGCTGCCTGACATATATCCATTAGGAGTAAACCTAGGTATGAGCAACATCGAAGAACGCGTCAAGAAAATCGTCGCCGAGCAACTGGGCGTCAAGGAAGAGGAAGTGACTCTCGAGAAGTCCTTCGTCGATGACCTGGGTGCCGATTCGCTTGACACCGTTGAGCTGGTGATGGCTCTGGAAGAGGAATTCGAGACCGAAATCCCTGACGAAGAAGCCGAGAAGATCACTACCGTTCAAGCTGCTGTAGACTACGTCAAAGCCCACCAGGCCTAAGACGCTGTAGTCGACGCTTCTTGTCGGGAAAAACCGCACTGCCTTTGCCGGCGTGCGGTTTTTTCTTTGCGAGCACCCTGCGTTTTGCAGATCGGGCTCGTTCACCGGGTACCAAGAGCTTGTTGCCATTTCATTCCATTGCTTGAATGCAATGGCAAGAAACTCTGTCATTAGAAAAGGAGAGTACTGTGTCGCGTAGACGCGTCGTGGTCACCGGTATGGGTATGCTGTCGCCACTGGGTACTGATGTACCGAGCACCTGGCAGGGCATTCTGGCTGGCCGCAGTGGCATCGGTCCGATCGAACACACGGACCTGTCTGCCTACTCCACCCGTTTTGGCGGCTCGGTGAAAGGCTTCGAGGTCGAGCAATACCTGTCGGCCAAAGAGGCCCGCAAGCTCGACCTGTTCATCCAGTACGGCCTGGCGGCCGGGTTCCAGGCAGTGCGTAATGCCGGCCTGGAAGTCACCGACGCCAACCGCCAGCGTATTGGCGTGGCCATGGGCTCGGGTATCGGCGGCCTGACCAACATCGAAGAAACCAGCCGCACCCTGCACGATTCGGGGCCGCGTCGCATTTCGCCGTTCTTCGTGCCTGGCTCGATCATCAACATGATCTCCGGCTTCCTGTCGATCCACCTGGGGCTGCAAGGGCCGAACTACGCCATCGCCACCGCGTGCACCACTGGTACCCACTGCATCGGCATGGCTGCGCGCAACATCGCCTACGGTGAAGCCGACGTGATGATCGCCGGCGGCGCCGAAATGGCTGCCTGCGGCCTGGGCATGGGCGGCTTCGGCGCCTCCCGCGCACTGTCCACTCGCAACGATGAGCCGACCCGGGCCAGCCGCCCGTGGGACAAGGGCCGTGACGGCTTCGTGCTGTCCGACGGTGCTGGTGCCCTGGTACTCGAAGAACTGGAGCATGCCAAGGCCCGCGGCGCGACCATCTATGCCGAACTGGTCGGGTTCGGCATGAGCGGTGACGCTTACCACATGACTTCGCCACCCGACACCGGTGAAGGCGCTGCCCGTTGCATGGCCAACGCCTTGCGCGATGCCGGCATCCAGCCGGAAGAGGTCAGCTACATCAACGCCCATGGCACCTCGACCCCTGCTGGCGACGTGGCCGAAGTGGCGGCGATCAAGCGCGTCTTCGGTGAGCATGCCTACAAGCTGGCGGTCAGCTCGACCAAGTCGATGACCGGCCACCTGCTGGGCGCCGCCGGTGCCGTAGAAGCGATCTTCAGCGTACTGGCAATCAACAGCCAGATGGCTCCGCCCACCATCAACCTGGACGAGCCGGACGAAGGCTGCGACCTCGACTTCGTGCCGCACCAGGCGCGCAGCATGCCGATCGATGTGGTGCTGTCCAACTCGTTCGGCTTTGGCGGTACCAACGGTTCGCTGGTATTCCGCCGGTTCGCCGGTTGATGCAAAGCTGGATCGATGGCCAGCCGGCGGCTGCAGTCAACCTGCAGAACCGCGGCCTGGCCTACGGCGATGGGCTATTCGAGACCATCGCCGTGCGCGACGGCCGGCCCAGCTTGCTGGACGGCCACCTCGCACGCCTGGCGCTGGGTTGCCAGCGCCTGGCGATCAGTACCGACCTGGCGCTGGTACGCGACGAACTCCTGCGCTATGCCAGCCAGCTCGGTGATGGCGTAGCCAAACTCATCCTTACTCGTGGTGACAGCCAGCGCGGTTACGCACCGGTTGCCGGTGCCGCGCCGCGGCGTATTCTGCAGGGCAGCCCGTTGCCCAGCTATCCTGTCGAAAATGCCGAGCAGGGCGTGCGACTGTTTCCGTGCCAGACCCGGCTTGGGGAACAACCGCTGCTGGCCGGCCTCAAACACCTCAACCGCCTGGAGCAGGTGCTGGCCCGTGCCGAATGGCAGGACAGCGAACATGCCGAAGGCCTGATGCGTGATGGGCAGGGCAGGGTGATCGAAGGTGTGTACAGCAATCTGTTCCTGGTGCGCGATGGCGTGCTGTTCACGGCTGACCTCAGCCGCTGTGGCGTCGCTGGCGTGATGCGGGGCGCGTTGCTGGAACAGGCAGCGCTGCAGGGCATCCCGGTGCAGGTCTGCGATCTGCCGTTCGGCGCTCTGGAGCAGGCAGATGAAGTATTTGTCTGCAACAGCGTCTACGGTGTCTGGCCCGTGCGAGGCGTTGCCGAGCTAAACTGGTCGCCGGGCCCGCTCACCCGTAAACTGCAGGCCGTTGCCCGTACGTTACTGGAAACCTGAATTCGTGAGACGTAAATTCCTGCTGCTGCTGGAAATGGGCTTGATCCTCGCCGGCCTTGCCGTGGGCTGGTCGGCCTGGAAGGTCAACTCGGTCCTGGAGCAGCCTCTGCACGTGACGCAGGAGCGCCTGCTGGACGTGCCCAATGGCACCACCCCCAACCGCATGTTCTATCGCATGCAGAACGAAGGGTTGCTCGACGACGCCGTCTGGTTGCGCCTGTACTGGCGTTTCAACATGGCCGGCACCCCTCTGCACACCGGTGAGTATCGCCTGACCCCCGGCATGACCGTGGAGCAGCTGTTCGATGCCTGGCGTCGGGCCGACGTGGTGCAGTACAACCTCACCCTGGTCGAAGGCTGGACCTTCCGCCAGGTGCGCGCGGCCGTGGCCAAGCATGAAAAGATCAAGCACACCCTGGACGGGCTGTCCGATTCGGAAGTGATGGACAAGCTCGGCCATACCGGGGTGTTCCCTGAAGGGCGCTTCTTCCCGGACACCTATCGCTTCGTGCGCGGCATGACCGACGTCGAGTTGCTGCAGCAGGCCTATATGCGCCTGGACGAAGTGTTGGCCAAGGAGTGGGCCGAGCGCACCACCGACCTGCCATACCGCGACCCGTACCAGGCGCTGATCATGGCTTCGCTGGTGGAGAAGGAAACCGGCATTCCCCAGGAGCGCGGGCAGATCGCCGGCGTTTTCGTGCGGCGCCTGCGCCTGGGCATGATGCTGCAGACCGACCCTACGGTGATCTACGGCATGGGTGAGCGCTACAACGGCAAGATCACCCGCGCCGACCTGCGCGAGCCGACGCCCTACAACACCTACACCATCACCGGCCTGCCGCCGACCCCGATCGCCATGGTCGGTCGCGAAGCGATTCACGCGGCGCTCAACCCGTCCGATGGCACCAGCCTGTACTTCGTCGCCCGTGGCGATGGCAGCCATGTGTTTTCCGACGACCTCGACGACCACAACTCGGCGGTGCGCGAGTTCCAGCTCAAGCGCCGTGCGGACTACCGCTCCAGCCCCGCGCCGCAATCGCAGCCAGAGCAACAGACGCAACCAGGTGCCGACGAGGCCGAACAACCCGAAGCCCCTGCCGACGAGTCTACCGTGCAGCCAGCGCCCGACCAGCCGCCTGTGCAGGACGCCCCAGCCGGCGGCGCGCAAGCGGCCGAACGGCCGATGTCTGACGAACAACATTAAGGACTGCCTGTGAGCGGCTTGTTTATTACTTTGGAAGGCCCCGAAGGCGCGGGCAAGAGCACCAACCGCGACTACCTGGCTGCGCGCCTGTGCGAGCAGGGCCTGGACGTAGTGCTGACCCGTGAGCCCGGCGGCACGCCGCTGGCCGAAAAGGTGCGCGAGCTGCTGTTGGCGCCCAGCGATGAAAGCATGGCGGTCGACACCGAACTGTTGCTGGTGTTCGCTGCGCGGGCCCAGCACCTGGCGCAGGTGATCCGGCCGGCGCTGGCCCGCGGGGCCGTAGTCTTGTGTGACAGGTTTACCGATGCGACATACGCCTACCAGGGCGGCGGGCGTGGTTTGCCAGTCGAGCGGATCGCCACCCTGGAGCAATTCGTCCAGGGCGACCTGCGCCCGGACCTGACTCTGGTCTTCGATCTGCCGGTCGAAGTGGGCCTGGCCCGCGCCGCCGCCCGCGGCCGCCTGGACCGTTTCGAGCAGGAAGGCCAGGCGTTCTTCGAAGCAGTGCGCCAGGCCTACCTGCAGCGCGCCGGCCGCGAACCACAGCGCTATACCCTGCTTGATGCCGCCCAGCCCCTGGAGGCCGTGCAGCGCTCCATCGATGCGTTGCTACCAGGCATCGTGGAGCGTTGCCGTGGCTGAGGCCTACCCCTGGCAGCAGGCCCTCTGGCAGCAACTGGCCGGCCGCAGCCAGCACGCTCACGCCTACCTGCTGCATGGGCCGCAGGGTATCGGCAAGCGGGCCTTGGCCGAGCGCCTGATGGCCCGCCTGCTGTGCCAGCAGCCCCAGGGCCTGGAGGCCTGTGGCGCGTGCAAGTCCTGTCTGCTGCTCAAGGCCGGCAGCCACCCGGACAACTTCGTACTCGAGCCCGAAGAAGCTGACAAGCCTATCAAGGTAGATCAGGTACGCGAGCTGGTGGCCTTCGTGGTGCAGACCGCGCAGCTGGGTGGGCGCAAGGTGGTACTGATCGAGCCAGTGGAGGCGATGAACGTCAACGCCTCCAACGCCCTGCTCAAGAGCCTCGAAGAGCCCTCCGGTGATACCGTGTTGCTGCTGGTCACCCACCAGCCCAGCCGCCTGTTGCCGACCATCAAGAGCCGTTGCCAGCAGGTCGCCTGCCCGCAGCCCAGCCTGGCCCAGAGCCAAGCCTGGCTGGCCGGCGCGCTGCCCGACAGTGATGAGACCGAGCGCGACGAGTTGCTGACCCTGGCTGCCGGTTCGCCGCTGATGGCGGTCAGCTTGCAGGCGCAAGGCGTGCGAGAGCAGCGTGCACTGGTCACCGACGGGGTGAAGAAGCTGCTCAAGCAGCAGCAGTCGCCCAGCCAGCTGGCCGATGCCTGGAACGGTGTACCGCTGTTGCTGCTGTTCGACTGGTTCTGCGATTGGGCGCACTTGATCCTGCGCTACCAATTGACCCAGGACGAGGAGGGGCTAGGCTTGGCCGATATGCGCAAGGTGGTGCAGTACCTGGCGCAGAAGAGCCGCCAGGCCAAGGTGCTGGAGGTGCAGGCATGGATCCTGGAACAGCGCCAGAAGGTGCTGGGCAAGGCCAACCTCAACCGCGCCCTGCTGCTTGAATCGCTGCTGGCCCACTGGCTGCAGTTGCCGGGCGCCCGCTGATTTTCATTTTTTCATGTGTGTCGTTATCCCATGCTCGTAGATTCCCATTGCCACCTTGACCGTCTTGACCTGAGCGCCCACCAGGGCTCCCTCGATGCTGCCCTGCAGGCGGCGCGTGAGCGCGGGGTCGGGCATTTCCTGTGTATTGGCGTCAGTGCCGAGAATGCTGGTGCGGTGAAGGCGCTGAGCGAGCGTTACGTCGATGTCGATTGCTCGGTGGGCGTGCACCCGCTGGACCTGGCGCCGGGCGAAACGCCGGCGCTGGAATGGCTGCTGCGCGAGCTGGCTCACCCGCATGTGGTGGCGATTGGTGAAACCGGGCTGGATTACCACTACGAGCCGGAAGCAGCCGAGTTGCAGCGAGCCTCGTTCCGCCTGCACCTGGAGGCCTCGCGGCAGACCGGCAAACCGGTGATCGTGCATACCCGTGCGGCGCGTGCCGATACCCTGGCGCTGCTGCGCGAGGCCAACCTGCCGCAGGCCGGCGTACTGCACTGCTTCACCGAAGACTGGGACATGGCCAAGGCGGCGCTGGACCTGGGGTATTACATTTCGTTGTCTGGCATCGTTACCTTCCGCAATGCCGATGCCCTGCGTGAAGTGGCGCGGCAGGTGCCGGTCGATCGTTTGCTGGTGGAAACGGATTCGCCGTACCTGGCGCCGATTCCGTATCGCGGCAAGCCGAATCTGCCGCAGTATGTGCGTGAGGTGGCCGAGTACGTGGCTTCGTTGCGCGGGGCCAGTTATGAGCAGTTGGCCGAACAGACCACTGCCAACTTCAAGCGCTTGTTCCCGTTGGCGCGGGTGGCCTGACTCGAAGGGTTGGCGGGCGCCTGGTGTTCCTCATGCAATCCCCACCAACCCCAAACCTGAACCCCCGGCTTCATTTCCCCTCGAAACACCCAAAAAAAACCCGGGTTCTGGGGGGGGAATCCGGGTTAAGACCATTAGGAGTAAAACAAAGGTACGCGGTCCCTGAGCACCTTTATCGGCGCGCCACTTGGGGGGGGATGCGCCGCGCCAACACTTCAAGTATTAGTCAGCTTTGGCGCAGTGCCAGTGCATATTGATCGATTTTTAAACAAATTTGGAATACGCCCACGTTTCATTCCTCCCGCAGCGCATGGCCATAAGCATCGTGAAACACAGACATGCTTGGATGATCCGTGCAATTTCTTGCAAGTTAGGCATAATAAACCGCTTCGATTGTCATCCAGTCCTTCCTATGCAGAAAGAACCTCGTAAGGTCCGTGAGTTTCGCCGTCGCGAACAGGAAATCCTCGACACCGCGCTCAAGCTTTTTCTCGAACAGGGAGAAGACAGCGTCACCGTCGAGATGATCGCCGACGCCGTGGGCATCGGCAAAGGCACGATCTACAAGCACTTCAAGTCCAAGGCGGAGATCTACCTGCGCCTGATGCTCGACTACGAGCGCGACCTGAACGCGCTGTTGCATTCGGCCGACGTCGATCGCGACAAGGAAGCCCTGTCGCGAGCCTACTTCGAGTTCCGCATGCGCGATCCGCAGCGTTACCGGCTGTTCGACCGCCTGGAAGAAAAGGTGGTCAAGGGCAACCAGGTACCGGAAATGGTCGAACAGCTGCACAGCATACGTGCCTCCAACTTCGACCGCCTGACCCAGCTGATCAAGGGCCGTATCAGCGAAGGCAAGCTCGAAGACGTGCCGCCGTATTTCCACTATTGCGCCGCCTGGGCGCTGGTGCACGGCGCCGTGGCGCTTTACCACTCGCCGTTCTGGAGCAATGTGCTGGAGGACCAGGAAGGCTTCTTCCAGTTCCTGATGGACATTGGCGTGCGCATGGGCAACAAGCGCAAGCGCGACCCGGAACCTTCGAACTGAAGCATCCGCGTTCAGGTAATACGCAGTACCTGTAGGAGCAGCCTTGTGCTGCGAAAGGGCCGGTACAGCCAGCACACATCTGCATGGCTGTACCGGCCCTTTCGCAGCACAAGGCTGCTCCTACCTATTTCGGCGATGTGCAGGGCTTGCAAAAACCTGATTTATGAGTCAGGTTTTGCCAGCCCCCATCATCCATGCCGGAGTCATTCATGATCGTCGATCGTCAAGGCAGGCGTTTTCGCAACCTGCGCGTCAGCCTGACGGCTGCCTGTAACTATGCCTGCACCTACTGCGTGCCAGACGGCAAGCGCCTGGTGGCAGCACAGGACGAACTGTCGGCGGAGGCACTGGCTCGTGGCGTGGCCTACCTGATCGAAGCCGCCGGCATCGAACGCTTGCGCATCACCGGCGGTGAGCCATTGGTCAGTCCGCGCCTGGATGCTTTCCTGGCCGCCGTGGCCAAGCTCGACCTTGACGATATCTCGATGACTACCAATGGCCAGTTGCTGGCGCGCAAGTTGCCCCAGTTGCAGGCGGCAGGTATCCGCCGATTGAACGTTTCCCTCGACACCCTCGACCCTCAGGCGTTCCGCCGTATTGCCCGGGGCGGCGACCTGGCCAGCGTGCTGGCGGGGATGGAGCGGGCCAGCGCCATGGGCATGCAGATCAAGGTGAACATGGTGCCGATGCGCGGGCACAACCTCGATCAGGTGCTGCCGCTGCTGGATTATTGCCTTGAGCGCGGCTTCGAACTGCGCTTCATCGAGCTCATGCGCATGGGCCACCTGGCGCGTGACCAAAACGTCTTTCTGCAGCAGTTCGTCGGCCTTGACCAACTGCTCGCACTGATTGCTGGCAAGCATGCCTACGTTCAGGTCGATGCTCCGCTGGACGCCACTGCCTTGCGTTATCAGGTGCCCGGCAGAGGCCACTTCGGCGTGATCGCCAACGAAAGCGTACCGTTCTGCCGCACCTGCTCGCGGCTGCGCCTGTCTTCCACGGGCTGGCTGCATGGCTGCCTGTCGTCGGGCAATCGCCATTTCGTCGGCGACCTTCTGGAAAAACCGCGCCATCAGGCGCTGCCGGCGCTGCAGCGCTTGCTGGTCAAGGCCTTGGCAGACAAGCAGGACCTGGCGTTCTCCGGCGATGTGATGGTGATGAAGGTGATTGGCGGCTGAAGCTGGCGCAAAAGCTGCATCCGCCAGCTATTCGCCGGTTTTTCGTCGCCGGCCACTGGAGGAAAGATGCGTAGCCTGGTTTTGCTGCTGGCGCTGATGGCGTTGGGCGGTTGCATGAATGTCAGCGATATGGGCGAGGGCGTCCGTTACCACATGAGCGATGCCGGTCTGCTGGACCACAGCGATACCCGTCGCACCCTGTCGATCCGCCTGCAGCCCGATTCGTTCATCTTCATCGGCCAGGGCGCGTTCGTGCCTCCGGGCAAGGGACCGGTGCCGCGGCAGAACGCGGTGGCCGAGCAGGCTTACAAGAGCTTCGTCGAATATTTCCCGCTGGTACGTCGCGCCCAAGGGCCACTGGGCCTGGAAGAGGCCATTGCCCAGGCGCGTTCGGTGGGTGCCGACTACGTGCTGTACACCCGCTTCGCGCGCACCGACGACCGTATCGGCAATGGCGACGAGTGGTATGACGAACAAGCGGTCGACCGCCTGGGCTGGGACACCGGCGTGGTGCAGATGATGCTCATCGAAACCAGCACCCGCTACCTGATCGACACTGCACGTATCAAGAGCCGTGGCGGTTTGTTGACGTTCCACGATAAAACCCCGGAGGATTTGCTAGGCGCGCCGATGCGCGAGTACGCTCGTAGCCTTCTGGGTGTGAGTGAATGAGGCAAGCGTGATGAGCGATTCCGGCAAGGCCAATGATCTTCTGGCGCAGATTCCCAAGGCCAAGGGCCTGCCGCCGGTACATCTGTGGAACCCGGACTTCTGCGGCGACATCGACATGCGCATCGCCCGTGATGGCACCTGGTATTACCTGGGAACGCCGATCGGTCGCAAGCCGATGGTGCGGCTGTTTTCCTCCATCATCCGCCGCGATGGCGATGACTACTTCCTGATTACCCCGGTAGAGAAGGTGGGCATCCGCGTCGACGATGCGCCGTTCGTGGCTGTGGCGTTGGATGTGGAAGGTGAGGGTGAGCAGCAGGTGCTGCGCTTCACCAGCAATGTCGAGGACCAGGTCGAAGCCGGGCCGGCCAACCCGCTGCGCGTGGTGATCGACCCGGTCACGCAGGAGCCATCGCCGTATGTGCTGATGCGCAACAACCTCGAGGCGCTGATTCATCGCAATGTGTTCTACCAGTTGGTAGAGCTGGCGGTGCCGCGTGAGATCGACGGGGAAGAGTGGCTTGGGGTCTGGAGCCACGGTGAGTTTTATCCGATCGGGCGTAGCAGCTGAGATATCTGGTGCCTGCACCGGCCTTTTCGCGGGATCGCCCGATCCCACAGGGTTTTCTGGAGGCTTCAGGGACTGCGCCGTACCTGTGGGAGCGGGCTTGCCCGCGAAGAGGACGGCACAGGCAATGATCGGCCTCTTGGTTTTTCCCCGAATTGGTCATTTGTCTCTCTGCCCCACAGGCCTAACCTGCAGGCAATTGCCATCCAGGAGAAGCCCCCATGAAACCCTTTAGCATCATCCTTCTCGCCCTGTTCGCCGCTCAAACCCCTGCCTGGGCGCACGGCGACGCTGCCGACCAGGTCAAGGTCCTGCAGCAGCAACAACCCTCGAACGCCCCCGGCAAGAGCGCCGTGATGCTCACCGTCAGCTACGCCCCCGGCCAGGCATCACCTGCGCATCAGCACCCGGGCGCAGTGATGGCCTACGTGCTGGAAGGGGCAGTGGTATCGAAGCTCGATAACGAGCCGGAGAAAACCTACAAGGCCGGTGAATACTGGTACGAAGCCCCGGGTACCGTGCACAGCGTGTCGCGCAACGCCAGTCAGAAGCAGTCAGCCAAGTTGCTGGTCTGGAGCCTGGTGGATGAAGGCAGTGCGGTCACATTGCCCTATCCGGCAGCAGGCTCGGAGCGCTGAGCCTGCCCCAGCCGGGTTGTAACTTCCTGCATCAGGTTCGGGTCCAGTACCTGGCAAGGCGCGACCTGCACGTTGCTCGTGTAGAACGGCGGCAGATTTTGCGCCAGTCGAGCAACATCCTTGGCAGTGCAGCCTGTTGGCAGCAACACATATTGCAGGCTTGAGGGGAAGGACGGCGCGGTGTGCCGTTCCATGGTGGAGCCATACGCTCCAAGGGTCATGACCGCCTCGCTGTCGGCCGGGTCCGGAAAACGGAGCAGGACGAATGTGCAGTAACGGGGGTGGGTCAGATGCTGTTGTGCTTCCTCACGGACCTGTGGATCGTCATGGTTCATCAGGTTCCAGCGCAACGCGGCGTAGCTGCGAGTGGTCTCCATGAATGCAGTGCGAATGGGAGAGCGCGTTTCGTCACCGCCCAGGCAAGCCAGCAGATTGCCGAATGGGTCCAGCAAGGCTACGGCATTGCATGTATCTGCCGCGAGAGCTGTGTCGACCAACGGCTCGGCAAGTTCGATGCCGGGCAGGCGAGGGTCTGCACTTTTGCTGCGCAGGCTCCATGGGCTCAAGCCCGCCAGGGCCTGGCGTACCAGGCTTCGGCTGGGTAGGGCGATCGGGTCTTTCAGGGCAGATGGCGGCAGGCCGGCGTTGCTGCTTTCGTCGTGCACGTGGTTCACGCTGGCCTCGAACAACGAACGGGTAAGGCACATCGTTGCGGCGTCGATGCGTTCGCCAGCGTAGACCGGCCCTTGCGCCGGCCCGACATAGTCGCGATCAAAAGGGCTGCCGACAGCATAGTAGCCCCACGTGGCTTGCGCGCGCAGACGAAGTGCGGCCGGCAGGCCGGGGAATTCGAAACGGCCGTCATGATTGACGCCGGCAAAGGTGTCGAGCGCACTTACGGCAACATTGAAGCCGGCAGTCAGCAAGGCGCCTGCGCACATGGCGCAGGGGTCGAGCGTGGTGATGACGGTCAGTTCATGCGTGGGGGGGAGGGCAAGGCGCTGCTGGTTGTCGAAATACCAGTCGACCAGCCGGCGCTCACCATGCCCCGTTGGGTCGCGGAGCCTGAATGCGGGTTGCGCCTGGCTGGCAGAGGGCTCCAGCACGCGGTTGTGCAGGGCGACCAGTACCTTGCCAGTGGCATTTTCAATGATGCAGCCACCCACGGCGAACGTTGCTTGTCGGCTTGCCAGGAGGGCCTGGTTGGCGGCGATTGCTACCGCTTGCTGAGCGTTCTGGGTGAAATCGTTGGCTTTCATGCTTGCCTGTGCTCGTCGAGGGATCTCGGACGATACAGCAGCCGTGCGCTGGCATGAGGGGATAAGTGCAACAAAAAACCTCCAGTGCTTGCGCATCTGGAGGTTTTCAATGTTTGGCTCCGCGACCTGGACTCGAACCAGGGACCCAATGATTAACAGTCATTTGCTCTACCGACTGAGCTATCGCGGAATCTGTGCGTATCTTACTGATTGCCCAGGGGAAGTCAAGCCACCCCTAGGCAAAACAATGAGTTACAGCACCTGCACGATAGCTTTGGTCACTACGTGGATGTTGCTCTGGTTCAGCGCGGCCACGGCGATGCGGCCGGTGTCCAGCGCATAGATGCCGAACTCGTTCTTCAGGCGGGCGACCTGTTCGACGGTCAGGCCCGAGTACGAGAACATGCCAACCTGGCGGCCAACGAAGCTGAAGTCGCGGTTGGCGCCATATTCGGCCAGCAGCGAAACCATCTGCTTGCGCATGCCGTGGATGCGCTCGCGCATTTCGGCCAGCTCGGTTTCCCACATCTGGCGCAGTTCGGCGCTGTTCAGCACGGTGGCAACGATGGTTGCACCGTGGGTCGGCGGGTTGGAGTAGGTGGTGCGGATCACGCGCTTGACCTGCGACAGCACGCGGGTGCTCTCGTCCTTGGAGGCGGTGACGATCGACAGCGCACCGACGCGCTCGCCGTACAGCGAGAACGACTTGGAGAACGAGCTGGACACGAAGAACTCCAGGCCCGACTCGGCGAACAGGCGCACGGCGAAGGCGTCTTCGGCGATGCCGTCACCGAAGCCCTGGTAGGCCATGTCGAGGAACGGCACGTGGCCCTTGGCCTTGACCACTTCCAGGACGTTCTTCCAGTCGTCCAGGCTCAGGTCGACGCCAGTCGGGTTGTGGCAGCAGGCGTGCAGCACCACGATCGAGCCGGACGGCAGGTTGTTCAGGTCTTCGAGCATGCCGGCGCGGTTGACGTCGTTGGTCGGCGCGTCGTAGTAGCGGTAGTTCTGCACCGGGAAGCCGGCCGATTCGAACAGCGCACGGTGGTTTTCCCAGCTCGGGTCGCTGATGGCAACCACGGCGTTCGGCGACACACGCTTGAGGAAGTCGGCGCCAATCTTCAGTGCGCCGGTACCGCCGACGGCCTGCACGGTAACCACGCGGCCGGCGGCCAGCAGTGGCGACTCGGCGCCGAACAGCAGCTTTTGTACAGCCTGGTCGTAGGTGGCGATACCGTCGATCGGCAGGTAGCCGCGCGAGGCGTGCTGGGCGGCACGCTGGGTCTCGGCTTCGATCACGGCGCGCAGCAGCGGAATGCGGCCTTCCTCATTGCAGTACACGCCCACGCCCAGGTTGACCTTGTCGGTACGTGGGTCGGCGTTGAATGCTTCGTTGAGGCCCAGAATAGGGTCGCGGGGTGCCAGCTCGACAGCGGAAAACAGGCTCATTGTTACCTTGGCTCTGATTGGAGTGTGATAGGACGTACACGCTCCAGCCCGAATGCACTGAAGCGGTGCACAAACGGGGAGTCAGTATAGTGATACCGACCGGTCACCGCGACAGTCCGGCATCGCTTTTCAGGTCATTTGCGCAAATATTTTTCGACCATTGGTCTAATTGCCGGGTCCACCGCAACAAGCGCTCACAGCTGTGCCTTGAAAGCGCCCCCCGGCGGGCGCATTTGGGTATAGACTACTGGCTAAATTTACAGTTGCTGCAACACCGCGAGGTCCGTCATGTCCGAGTTCCAGCTCGTCACCCGTTTCCAGCCGGCCGGCGACCAGCCCGAGGCCATCCGCCAGATGGTCGAAGGTATCGAGGCGGGGCTGTCGCACCAGACGCTGCTCGGGGTGACTGGCTCGGGCAAGACCTTCAGCATCGCCAACGTCATTCAGCAGGTGCAGCGGCCTACCCTGGTGCTTGCGCCGAACAAGACCCTGGCCGCGCAGCTTTATGGCGAATTCAAGGCGTTCTTCCCCAACAATGCGGTGGAGTACTTCGTTTCCTACTACGACTACTACCAGCCTGAAGCCTACGTACCGTCGTCCGACACCTTCATCGAGAAGGACGCTTCGATCAACGACCACATCGAGCAGATGCGCCTGTCGGCGACCAAGGCGCTGCTGGAGCGGCGTGACGCGATCATCGTCACCACCGTGTCGTGCATCTACGGCCTTGGCAGCCCCGAGACCTACCTGAAAATGGTCCTGCACGTGGACCGCGGCGACAAGCTCGACCAGCGCGCGCTGCTGCGCCGCCTGGCCGACCTGCAATACACCCGCAACGAGATGGACTTCGCCCGCGCCACCTTCCGCGTGCGCGGCGATGTTATCGACATCTTCCCGGCCGAATCGGACCTCGAGGCCATCCGCATCGAACTGTTCGATGACGAGGTGGAGAACATCGCCGCCTTCGACCCGCTGACCGGCGAGGTCTTCCGCAAGCTGCCGCGTTTCACCTTCTACCCCAAGAGCCACTACGTCACCCCGCGGGAAACCCTGCTGGAGGCGGTGGAGGGCATCAAGGAAGAGCTCAAGGACCGCCTGGAATACCTGCAGAAGGCCAACAAGCTGGTCGAGGCCCAGCGCCTGGAGCAACGCACCCGCTTCGATCTGGAGATGATCCTGGAGCTGGGCTACTGCAACGGCATCGAGAACTACTCGCGCTACCTGTCCGGGCGCCCGGCCGGGGCGCCGCCGCCCACCCTGTACGACTACCTGCCGCCCGATGCGCTGCTGGTGATCGACGAATCCCACGTCAGCGTTCCGCAGGTCGGCGCCATGTACAAGGGCGACCGCTCGCGCAAGGAAACCCTGGTCGAGTACGGCTTCCGCCTGCCTTCGGCGCTGGACAACCGGCCGATGCGTTTCGACGAGTGGGAGGACGTCAGCCCGCAGACCATCTTCGTATCCGCCACCCCGGGCCCCTATGAGGCCGAGCACGCCGGGCGCGTGGTAGAGCAGGTGGTGCGCCCCACCGGCCTGGTCGACCCACAGGTGGAAGTACGCCCGGCGCTTACCCAGGTGGATGACCTGCTGTCGGAAATCCGCAAGCGCGTGGCACAGGGCGAGCGGGTGCTGGCCACCACGCTGACCAAGCGCATGGCCGAAGACCTCACCGACTACCTGGCCGACCACGACGTGCGGGTGCGTTACCTGCACTCGGACATCGACACCGTCGAGCGGGTGGAGATCATCCGCGACCTGCGCCTGGGTACCTTCGACGTGCTGGTGGGCATCAACCTGCTGCGTGAGGGCCTGGACATGCCCGAGGTGTCGCTGGTGGCGATCCTCGATGCCGACAAGGAAGGTTTCCTGCGCTCCGAGCGCTCACTGATCCAGACCATCGGCCGTGCTGCGCGTAACCTCAATGGCCGGGCCATCCTGTATGCCGACAACATCACCGGTTCCATGCAGCGCGCCATCGACGAAACCGAGCGTCGTCGCGAGAAGCAGATCGCATTCAACCTGGCCAATGGCATCGTGCCCAAAGGTGTGGTCAAGGACATCACCGATATCATGGAAGGCGCCACCGTGCCCGGCGCGCGCAGCAAGAAGCGCAAGGGCATGGCCAAGGCAGCGGAGGAGAGCGCCCGTTACGAGGCCGAGCTGCGCACGCCGGGCGAGATCACCAAGCGCATCAAGCAACTGGAAGAGAAGATGATGCAGTTCGCCCGCGATCTGGAGTTCGAGGCCGCGGCGCAATTGCGCGACGAGATTGCCCAGCTGCGCGAGCGGTTGATTACCAGCTGAAGCCTTGCGCGGGCCTTGTGGGAGCGGGCGTGCCCGCGAAGAATTCAACGCGGTGGCTGGCACCGGCTGCGCCGGTGTTCGCGGGCACGCCCGCTCCCACAGGGACCGCATACAGTCTGAAATAGCCTCAATGTGCTTCTCCCGCTTTCAGCCCCTCTGGCAACTTCCGCGTCAACAACACCGCCACCATGCTCACCGCTAACCCAATCCCCACAAAGTGGAACGCATCGTTATAGGCCATGATCAACGCCTGCTGGTGAGTGATCTCGCTCAACTTGCCCAGCGCCGCATTGTCATTGCCCAGCCGCTCTGCCAGTTGCGCCAACCGTTCCGCCACCTGCGGGTTGCTCGGCACCACCGCCTCCCTCAGGTAATCGAAATACACCTTGGTCCGTGCATCCAGCAGGGTGGCCAGCAGCGCAATGCCGATCGCACCGCCCAGGTTACGCAGGATATTGAACAGGCTCGACGCCGACCCCGCATCCTGCGGCTGTATATACGCCGTGGCGATCAGCGAAATGGTCACCATGATCATGGGCTGGCCGATGGCACGGATGATCTGGATATGGTTGAACTGCGGCCCTGCAAAATCCGGGTTGAGCACCCCCGAGCCGAAACTGGCGGCGCCGAACAGGCAGAACCCCAGGGCACACAACACCTTGGGCGACACCACTTTCATCAGTTGCGGCACCAACGGGATCAGGAACAGCTGCGGGATACCCATCCACATGATCACCTCGCCGATCTGCAAGGCGTTGTAGTCCTGCACCTGCGCCAGGTACAGCGGCAGCAGGTAGATCGACCCGTACAAGCCCACCCCCATGCCAAGGCTGGCGATGCTCGAAAGGCCGAAATTGCGGTTGCCGAGGATGCGCAGGTTGATCAGCGGGTGTGGCTTGGAAAACTGCAGGATGACGAAGGTGATCAGGCTGACCAGGGCGATGCTGCCCAGGCCGACGATCAGCTGCGATTCCAGCCAGTCCTTGCGGTGGCCTTCCTCCAGGAACACCTGCAGGCAACCAAGCCCCAGGCCCAGGGTGACGATGCCGGCGTAATCGGTGCTTTTCAGCAGTTCCCAGTGCGCGTCCTTTTTTTCCAGCCCGTACAGCAGGCCGGCGATCATCACAAGGCCCGGTGGGATATTGATGTAGAAAATGTACTCCCAGCCCCAGTTCTCGGTCAGCCAGCCGCCCAAGGTGGGGCCGATGGAGGGGGCGAAGGTGGCGGTCATGGCGAACATGGCCATGCCCTTGGCGCGGTGGTGTTCGGGCAGCTTGATCAGGGTCAGGGTGAAGGCCAGCGGGATCAGCGCACCGCCGGTAAAACCTTGCAGGGCGCGGAACAGGATCATGCTCTCCAGGTTCCAGGCCATCGAACATAACAGTGACGACAACAGGAAGCCGCTGGACACCCACACGGCCAGGCGCCGCGCCGACAGCAGCTGCACCAGC
Source organism: Pseudomonas sp. PVC-5-1 (assembly GCF_057444345.1). Taxonomy (NCBI): domain Bacteria; kingdom Pseudomonadati; phylum Pseudomonadota; class Gammaproteobacteria; order Pseudomonadales; family Pseudomonadaceae; genus Pseudomonas; species Pseudomonas sp. PVC-5-1. The sequence continues at coordinate 1,627,443 of NZ_CM172024.1, forward strand.
CAGGCGGTGAGCGGGATCATGATGATTTCCGCGACCAGGTAAGAGGTGGAAATCCACGAGCCTTCCTCCAGCGTCGCCGACAGTGCGCCCTGGATGTCCTTGAGCGACGAGTTGGTGATCTGGATGTCCAGCACCGCCATGAAGGCGCCGAGCATCACGCTCATTACCGCGATCCAGTCCCGCCTGGTCGGCTCCGCGGTTGGCCTGAGCAGCTGGTCACCGGCCATTGTGACCTTCGTCTTCGCTGCGCAGGTCGACGGTGGCGGTCACCGACATGCCAGGGCGGATGCGCCCGTGCAGCGGGTTGTCAGCGCGGAAGGTCAGCTTGACCGGAATACGCTGCACCACCTTGGTGAAGTTGCCGGTGGCGTTGTCGGGCGGCAGCAGGCTGAACTGCGCGCCGGAGGCGGCGAAAAGGCTGTCGACCCGGCCTTCTATCGGTGTGTCGGGGTAGCTGTCGAACAGCAGCTCGGCACGCTGGCCGGGCTGCATGCGGCCGATCTGGGTCTCCTTGAAATTGGCCTGCACCCAGATGTCTTCATCCGGCACGATCGACAGCAGGTAGGCACCGGCCTGTACCACCTGGCCATTGCGCGCGTTGCGCTGGCCGATGCTGCCGCTGATCGGTGCGCGGATTTCACAGCGGGTCAGGTTCAGTTCGGCTTGTGCCAGGTCGGCGCGGGCGTTGGCGATCTGCGCGTCGAGGCGCTTGAGTTCGGCGGTCAATGCGTTGACTTGCTGGCGCTGGCTTTGCAGGTCGGCACGGGCCTTGTCGACCTGCGAGCCGGCGACATGGCTGTCCGCGGACAGGGTGGTGACCCGTTCTTCCGATACGAAACCTGGTTTGCGCAGCTTCTCGGCACGGCTCAGGTCCAGGCGCGAGCGGTCAAATGTAGCCTGGTTGGCCGCCACCTGGGCCTGGCCGGCGGCGATCAGGCTGGCTTGCTGGGTCAGGCGGCTTTGCGCCTGCACCTGCTCGGCTTCGCGGGTGGCCAGGGCGGCGCGGGCGCGTTGCACGGCCAGTTCGAAGTCGGCGGACTCCAGGCGCACCAGCAGGTCGCCTTTTTTGACGTGCTGGTTGTCCTCGACCCGCACCTCGTCGATGCGTGCGCCCAACTGGCTGGAAATGCGGGTGATCTCGCCCTGTACGTAGGCGTTGTCGGTGCTTTCGTAGAAGCGGCCCTTGAAGTACCAGTGGCCCAGGAAGGCGAGGGAGATGACGGCCACCAAGGTGAAGAAGACCAGCAGGCGGCGTTTGAGTTGGGCAGGCATGAGGACTATCGTTCCAGAAATGTAAATAAATTTAACAGCGGCACATGGCCGGTCGACAAGTGACGTTCGCGCCATTGCTGGAGCCAGGTGCCTGCCTCCTGCTAACATCCCGCCTTTGTTTCATCTTTCGTTCGAGACTCTCCATGACCACCGTACGCACGCGTATCGCGCCATCGCCTACCGGCGACCCCCATGTCGGCACTGCCTACATCGCCCTGTTCAACTACTGCTTTGCCAAGCAGCACGGCGGTGAGTTCATCCTGCGCATCGAAGACACCGACCAGCTGCGCTCCACGCGCGAGTCGGAGCAGCAGATCTTCGATGCCCTGCGCTGGCTCGGCATCGAATGGAACGAAGGTCCGGACGTCGGCGGCCCGCACGGCCCTTACCGGCAGAGCGAGCGTGGCGAAATCTACGCCAGGTACGCCAAGGAGCTGGTTGACGCCGGCCATGCCTTCTACTGCTTCTGCACCGCCGAAGAGCTGGAGCAGATGCGCGCAGAACAGCAAGCCCGTGGCGAAACCCCGCGCTACGACGGCCGCGCGCTGCTGCTGAGCGCCGAGGAAGTGCAGCGCCGCCTGGACGCTGGCGAGCCGCACGTGATCCGCATGAAAGTGCCGAGCGAAGGCGTGTGCGTGGTACCAGACATGCTGCGTGGCGATGTCGAGATCCCGTGGGACCGCATGGACATGCAGGTGCTGATGAAGAACGACGGCCTGCCGACGTACTTCCTGGCCAACGTGGTCGACGACCATCTGATGGGCATCACCCACGTGCTGCGCGGCGAAGAGTGGCTGCCATCGGCACCCAAGCTGATCAAGCTGTACGAATACTTCGGCTGGGAACAGCCCAAGCTGTGCTACATGCCGCTGCTGCGTAACCCGGACAAGTCCAAGCTGTCCAAGCGCAAGAACCCGACCTCGGTGACTTTCTACGAGCGCATGGGCTTCATGCCCGAGGCGATGCTCAACTACCTGGGCCGCATGGGCTGGTCGATGCCGGACGAGCGCGAGAAGTTCTCGCTGGCCGAGATGGTCGAGCACTTCGACCTGTCGCGTATCTCGCTGGGCGGCCCGATCTTCGACATCGAGAAGCTGTCCTGGCTGAACGGCCAGTGGCTGCGCGAACTGCCGGTCGAGGAGTTCGCCGCGCGCCTGCAGAAGTGGGCGTTCAACAGCGACTACATGATGAAGATCGCCCCACACGTGCAAGGCCGGGTGGAAACCTTCAGCCAGGTTGCCCCGCTGGGCGGGTTCTTCTTCGAAGGCGCGCTGAAGCTGGACGCCAAGCTGTTCGAAAGCAAGAAGCTGTCGGCCGACCAGGTACGCCAGGTGATCCAGCTGATCCTGTGGAAGCTCGAAAGCCTGCGTCAGTGGGAAAAAGAGCGCATCACCGGTTGCATCCAGGCGGTGGTCGAGGCGCTGGAGCTGAAGCTGCGTGATGCCATGCCGCTGATGTTTGCCGCCATTACCGGCCAGGCCAGCTCGGTTTCGGTGCTGGACGCGATGGAAATCCTTGGCCCGGACCTGACCCGCTACCGCCTGCGCCAGGCCCTGGACCTGCTGGGTGGTGTGTCGAAGAAAGAAAACAAAGAGTGGGAAAAGCTGCTGGCCTCCATCGCCTGACAGTGGTCCCGAGGCCATAAGCCGAACTTGTGGGAGCGGGTAAACCCGCTCCCGCGGGGCTCAGTGTTCAGTTTTGGCAAGGGGAGGGCGGTAAGTGATTGTTATCTGTGAAAAATTTTTTGAATATTTTGAAAAATTCGTTTGACAGCCCTGCAATCCGATCTTAATATGCGCCCCGTCCACAGCGATGAACGAAAACGAAACGCCAGGCACCCAGCCAGCGCTTCGGTTCAAAGCGACATTGTGGGGCTATAGCTCAGCTGGGAGAGCGCCTGCATGGCATGCAGGAGGTCAGCGGTTCGATCCCGCTTAGCTCCACCAAATTCCGCCTGGCAGCCAAGGCTGTCGGGCAAGACCGGGTCCAGCAACCGGGTCTTGAAGGTAAGAAGGTTCGTCCCCTTCGTCTAGTGGCCTAGGACACCGCCCTTTCACGGCGGTAACAGGGGTTCGAGTCCCCTAGGGGACGCCAGTTTTGCACAAGCGATGTTTCAGGATGTCGCTGGGCCGAGAGGCTAGAAATCCGGGGCTATAGCTCAGCTGGGAGAGCGCCTGCATGGCATGCAGGAGGTCAGCGGTTCGATCCCGCTTAGCTCCACCAATTTGCCGCGGTTCGCGAAAGCGGATCGGCACGAAGGTTACGTCCCCTTCGTCTAGTGGCCTAGGACACCGCCCTTTCACGGCGGTAACAGGGGTTCGAGTCCCCTAGGGGACGCCACTTTTCCTGCGTTTTGCAGGGCTTTAAAGGCTCGTCGATTACTGATGAGCCTTTTGTTTCGGGGCTATAGCTCAGCTGGGAGAGCGCCTGCATGGCATGCAGGAGGTCAGCGGTTCGATCCCGCTTAGCTCCACCATTTCTGCCGCGGTTCGCGTAAGCGGATCGGCACGAAGGTTACGTCCCCTTCGTCTAGTGGCCTAGGACACCGCCCTTTCACGGCGGTAACAGGGGTTCGAGTCCCCTAGGGGACGCCACGTTTACCCGCGTTTTGCGGGACTTTGAAGGCTCATTCGATTATTGAATGGGCCTTTTGTTTTTCTCCCCTAATCAAAATTTCGCGACCGACAGGCGGCTGCAGATTCTGCTTGCCAAAAAATATTATGCGAATAATATTTCGATCATCATATTTTTGTTGGCGAGTGGCCTGATGAGCGACAAGAAGAGCAGAACCCGCGAGCGCATTCTCGAGGCGGCGCGAAGTGCGCTGATCCAGCACGGCCCGGCCGAGCCCAGCGTCAGCCAGGTCATGGGTGCGGCAGGCCTGACCGTCGGTGGTTTCTACGCCCACTTCGACAGCAAGGACGAGTTGATGCTCGAAGCGTTCCGCCAGTTGCTGGGCGAGCGCCGCGCCTTGCTCGCGCAGATCGACCCCAGCCTCGATGGCGCCGGGCGGCGGGCGCTGGCCAGTGCGTTCTATCTTTCGCGCAAGCACCGTGATGCCGAAGTGCATGCCTGCCCGCTGCCCAATTCGCTGGGCGAGATGCAGCGCCTGCCAGAGGCCTTCCGCGAGGTTCTGGCCGAGCACATCGAGTTGATGGCTGCCGCCATGGTCGACCGCCCCGAGGACGCCGACAAGGCATTGGCCGACCTGGCCCTGATGGTTGGTGGCCTGGCGCTTGCCCGTGCCCTGGGCACCAGCGAATTGTCCGATCGTATTCTGCGCGCCGCCAAATCGGCGGTGCTTTGAGCCTGGAGCATGGCGATGACTACCCTGAGCTGGATTCGTGGTGTCAATGGCACCTTGGGCCGCCTGGCCCCCGAGCATGTCGCGGGCAAGATGCGCCGTGCCTTCATGACCCCTCGCAACCTGCCGCCACGGGATTGGGAGTTGCCCGTGCTGGCCAGCGCCGAGCGCATCACTTTGCGCTTCGGCTTGTCGGCCTTGCGCTGGGGCAAGGGGCCGACCGTGCTGATGATGCACGGCTGGGAGGGGCGCCCGACCCAGTTTGCCGCGTTGATCGAAACCTTGGTCCAGGCGGGGCACACGGTGGTGTCGCTGGAGGGGCCGGGGCATGGCCGTTCGCCTGGCGAACAGGCAAATGTGGTGTTGTTTGCCCGAGCGCTGCTGGAAGCTGCCGCCGAGCTGCCGCCGCTGCGCGCGGTTATTGGCCATTCCATGGGCGGCGCCAGCGTATTGCTGGCCTTGCAGATGGGGCTGCGTACCGAGGCAGCGGTAAGCATCGCTGCCCCGGCGCGGCTATTGGGCGTACTGCGTGGCTTTGCCCATCGTCTGGGTCTGCCGGCGCGGGCGCGGGCTGCATTCATTCGCCAGGTGGAGCGGGATGTGGGCATGCAGATTGCGCGGCTGGATGTGACGGGTTACCAGTTGGAGTTGCCCGGGCTGGTGGTGCATGCCGCCGATGATGCCTTGGTCGCAGCTGATGAGGCCCGGGTTATCCACAAGGCCTGGTTCGATAGCCGCCTGATGCTGCTGGAGGCGGGTGGCCACCAGCGCGTGCTGTCCGATCCGCGCCTGAGTGAAGCGGTGCTGGAGCTGCTGGCCCGGGCTGGCGCACCAGCGCGGCAAAGTGCCTGATGATGTTGCCTGTACTGGCCTCATCGCCGGCAAGCCAGCTCCCACAGGTACAGCGCAAGCCTTTGAACCAGCGCAGACCCTGTGGGAGCTGGCTTGCCGGCGATGAGGCCGGTAAAACCTCCACAAGGGCTGGACTTTTTTCTGCAGGTCCCTGCTAAATCCACTTTTGCTCCAAGGAAGCGAACATGAGCTGGGACTTGGCAACACCCTTCGTCATCGACCTGCGCGTCGGTAGCGAGGATATCGACGGCCTTGGCCACGCCAACAACGCGGTCTACGTCACCTGGCTGGAGCGCTGCGCCTGGCGCCATTCCCAGCGCCTGGGCCTGGACCTGGCCGAATATCGCCGGCTGGACCGGGCCATGGCGGTGGTGCGCCACGAAATCGACTACCTGGCCGCTGCCTACGAGGATGACGAGTTGCAACTGGCCACCTGGATCATCGACTGGGACCAGCGCCTGCGCATGACCCGGCGCTTCCAGCTCAAGCGCCCGCGCGACGGCGTGACTTTGCTGCGCGCCCAGACCACCTTTGCCTGCATCGAGCTGTCCAGCGGCAAGCCCAAGCGCATGCCGGCGGAGTTCCTCGACGGTTACGGCCCGGCGCTGATCGGCGCCTGAAACACCGGCAATTTTTGTTAGACTGCCGGCTTTTTCCGCCGAGACCCCGACATGCAAATTGCCCTGGCCCCCATGGAGGGGCTGGTCGACAACATCCTGCGCGACGTGCTGACCCGCGTGGGCGGTATCGACTGGTGCGTCACCGAGTTCATTCGCGTGTGCGACCGCCTGCTGCCGCCTTCCTCGTTCGACAAGCTGGCGCCCGAGTTGCGCAATGGCGCACGGACCGCTGCAGGGGTACCAATGCGCGTGCAGTTGTTGGGGTCGGACCCTGTGTGCCTGGCGGAAAACGCCGCGCTGGCCTGCCAGTTGGGCGCGCCGGTGATAGACCTGAACTTCGGTTGCCCGGCCAAGACCGTGAACAAGTCGCGCGGTGGAGCGGTGCTGCTCAAGGAGCCGGAGCTGCTGCACGCCATTGTGCGTGAAGTGCGCCGTGCCGTGCCGGCACATATCCCGGTCACCTCGAAGATGCGCCTGGGTTTCGACAGCCCCGATGGTGCGCTGGAGTGTGCCATGGCGCTGGCCGAAGGCGGTTCGGCGCACCTGGTGGTGCATGCGCGGACGAAGGTCGAGGGCTACAAGCCCCCGGCCCACTGGGAGTGGGTGGCGCGGGTGCAGGATGTGGTCAAGGTGCCAGTGTTCGCCAACGGCGAGATCTGGACCGTGGATGACTGGAGGCGTTGTCGTGAGGTCAGTGGCGCCGAAGATATCATGCTGGGCCGTGGGCTGGTTTCGCGCCCCGATCTTGGGCTGCAGATTGCCGCGGCGCGTGACGGGCGGGAGTACCAGCCGATGAGCTGGGACGACCTGCTGCCGTTGCTTCGCGAGTTTTGGCGTCAGGCCCAGGCCAAGTTGTCGCCGCGCTATGCACCGGGGCGGATGAAGCAGTGGCTGGCGATGCTGACCCGCAGTTATCCCGAAGCGGTTGTGCTGTTTGCCGAATTGCGGCGGGAGGATGACTGTGCGCGGATCAGCCGGTTGCTGGGGGTTGAGGCGGTTTCCTTGGAGGCTTGTGTTGCCTGATCCGGCCCTTTCGCGTGCTCGCCCGCTCCCACAGGGACCTCACGGATTCTGAGCCCTGTGCAGTACCTGTGGGAGTGGGCGTGCCCGCGAAGAGGCCATCAAATCCAGTGCAGGAATCCAGATTTTTTCTCCCCGCCCCTTGAAAGCATTTCCCTCGGCCATATCTCTTGAGTACGCGATGCCGAAGTCGGGTCGCGTAATGACTTACTTGCTGAATCTCAGGAGTTCATGACCATGACTACCGCTTTCTCTCTCGCTCCACTGTTCCGCCATTCCGTTGGTTTCGACCGTTTCAACGACCTGTTCGAATCCGCGGCACGTAACGAGGCCGGTAGCAGCTACCCGCCCTACAATGTGGAAAAGCATGGCGATGACCACTACCGTATCGTGGTTGCTGCAGCCGGTTTCCAGGAAGAGGACCTCGACCTGCAGGTTGAAAAAGGTGTCCTGACCGTGACCGGTGGCAAGCGCGACAATGGCCCTGCTGAAGTGACCTACCTGCATCAGGGTATCGCGCAGCGCGCCTTCAAGCTGTCGTTCCGCCTGGCCGACCATATCGAAGTCAAGGCCGCCGGCCTGGCCAATGGCCTGCTCAGCATCGACCTGCTGCGCATCGTGCCTGAAGAGGCCAAGGCCAAGCGCATTCCGATCAACGGCGACAAGCCAGCGCTGAACTGATCGTGTAGATGTGAAAAAGGGCACCCCTAGGGGTGCCCTTTTTTGTGGCGGCTGTCTTGCACAACATCCAGAAGCTGGCGCGATCACTGTGGGAGCGGTTTCAGTAATCCGCCGGCGCCTCCAGCAACATCTGCCGGAACTCCGGCAACGGCAGCGGCCGGCTGTGCAAGTACCCCTGGTACAGGTGGCACCCCAGCCGTTCCAGGAACTCCAGCTGTTCGGTCAGCTCCACCCCTTCGGCAATCACCGTCAGATCCAGGCTGCGAGCCATGGCGACGATGGCGCGGACGATTTCGGCGTCGTTGGGGTCTTCCGGCGCATCGCGCACGAAGGTCTGGTCGATCTTCAGCGCATCCACTGGCAGGCGTTTCAGGTAGGTCAGCGAGGAATAACCGGTGCCGAAGTCATCCATGGCAAAGCTCACCCCGTAGCGCTTCAGCTCGCGCATCTTGCTGATGGTGTCCTCCAGGTTCTGGATGACGATGCCTTCGGTAATTTCCAGCGTCAGCATTCGCCGTGGCAGGCGGTAATCGTCCAGGCTGCGCAGCACCCGCCCGACAAAGTCGTTCTGGCGGAACTGCCGTGGGCTGATGTTCACGCACAAGCTGAAATCATCGGCGTCGATCAGCCCGTCGCCGAGCATGCGTGCGCAGGCATCGCAAGCTTCGTCGAGTATCCAGCTGCCAACCTCCAGGATCAGGCCGCTTTCTTCCAGCACCTGAATGAATTGCGCCGGTGGCTGCTGACCCAGTTGCGGATGATGCCAGCGCAGCAGTACCTCGGCACCGACGATGCGGTTGTCGCGCGCATCCACCTGCGGCTGGAAGTGCAGCGCCAACTCGCCGCGGGCCAAGGCCAGGCGCAGGTCGTTTTCCATGCGCAGGCGCTCGCTGGCAGCTTTCTGCATGGTGGTATGAAACAGCTGGGTGGTGTTGCGCCCGGAATCCTTGGCACGGTACAGGGCGATATCGGCACGCTTGAGCAGGTCGGCCGGGGTGGCGCCGTGGTCAGGGATCAGCGCCACGCCGATGCTGGGTGTTACCTGCAGACGCTGGCCATCCAGCGACATCGGCTCGGCCAGCAGTTCGCGCAGGGTATCGGCCAGCCCGCGGACTTTCTCTTCGACCAGCTCGCGGCTGCCTTCCAGGCCGCTGAGCAATACCACGAACTCATCGCCACCCAGGCGCGCCACGGTGTCTTCCAGGCGCACACTGGCTTCCAGCCGCGCTGTGATGATCTTCAGCACCGTGTCGCCCACCGGGTGGCCCAGCGAGTCGTTGATGTGCTTGAAGTGGTCGAGGTCGAGGAACAGCAGGGCGCCGCGAAGGTTGTGGCGCCTGAGCAGGGCGATCTGCTGGCTCAGGCGGTCCATCAGCAGGGCGCGGTTGGGCAGGTTGGTCAGCGGGTCGTGGTAGGCCAGGTGGCGAATCTGTGCCTGGGCGTTTTTCAGCTGGCTGACATCGCGGGCGGTTACCAGCAGGCAGTCCACCTCATTGAGGGTGATCGGCTCCACCGACACTTCCACGGTGAGGATGTCGCCGCGCTTGTTGCGCCCTAGCATCTCGCGATGATGCACCCGGCCACGCTCGCGCAACTCGGCCAGCAGGGCGCTGCGCTGCTTGTCGTCGGCCCAGATGCCGATCTCGTACACCGTGCGGCCGACCACGTCGGCGGCGTTGTAGCCGGTCAGGCGGCAGAAACCGTCGTTGATTTCCAGGTAGCGACCGCTGTAGCGTTCGGTGATGGTGATGGCGTCAGGGCTGGAGTGGAAGGCCTTGGCAAACTTCTCCTCGCTGGACTTCAGCGCCGCCTCGGCGCGCTGCTGCTGGGTGATGTCGCGCAGGGTGGTAACACTGCAAGGCTGGTCATCGACGGTGATCAGGCGGCTGGAAATCACGCAGGTCAGCGGTGCCCCATTGCGGTGGTTGACCACTACGGCGACGTTGCTCAGGGCCTGCTCGCGGATTACCCGCTCAATGCGTTGCGCGCGCTCGATGGACTCCGCCCACAGGCCGATTTCCTCGGCGGTGCGGCCGATCACCTGCTCGGTGCTCCAGCCGAAGGTCTGGGTGAACGCCGGATTGATCTCGATGAACTGCCCGGTGTCCTGGCGGGTGACACAGATTGGGTCGGGGCTGACCTGGAACAGGCTGGCGAACTTCTCTTCCGAAGCGCTCAGGCGCTGTTCGCGCTCCACCTGGTCGGTGATGTCGAGCAAAGTGCCAGCCATGCGCAGCGGGTTGCCCTGCTCGTCGCGGTACAGCCGGGCGCGGCTTTCGATGTAGCGCGAGATGCCGTTTTCCAGCTGTACCCGGTAGGTGATCTGGTAGTTGCCGGCAGGTCCTTCGCGCAGGCTGCGGTAGGCCTGGCGCATCGAATTGCGCTCTTGCTCCGGGACCCCTTCGAAAAACGCGTCGAACGATTCGTGAAACGGGATGGGCGGCAGGCCGTGCAGCTGCGCGGCGCGCGCCGAACCGTAGAGCATGCCGCTGGGAATATGCCAGTCCCAGGTGCCCAGCTGTGCCGAATCCAGGGCCAGGTCCAGGCGCTCCTGGCTGTCCTTCAAGGCCTGCTCGGCACGTTTGCGCTCGGTGGTGTCGATAAAGGTGCTGAGCAGGAAGGTCCCGCCCTCCAGTTCGATGCCCTGGGTACAGAGGATGCCGTCATGTACCTTGCCGCTGGTAGCGCGGAACTGGACTTCCATTATCAAAGGGCCAGTGTTGCCACGGGTCGACTCCAGCAACTGGTGGCGCTGTTCGGGGTTTGCCCACAGGCCAAGCTCCAGGCTGGTCTTGCCGATCACCTGGCTGCCGGGCCAGCCGAACATGTCTTCGAAGTGCTGGTTGACCTCGAAAATCATGCCGTCGTGGCGTCGGGTGAGCAAAATGGCATTGGGGCTGAGGTGGAACAGGGTGGCGAAGCGTTTTTCCGAATTGATCAACGCCGTTTCCCGCTCGCGCTGGCGGGTGATTTCACGGATCACCCCGATCATCTGCGGCCGGCCGTTCGGGTCGTGGGTCAGGCTGCCGTTGATCTCCAGCCAGTGCAGGCTGCCGTCCGGCCAGCGGATGCGGTGGCGCATGGCCTGCTCCACCGGTTCGCCGTTGAACACTGCCTGGAACACCAGGCGTGTGCGCGCACGGTCTTCCTCCGGCAGCAGGTCGAGGTAGTCGATATCTGCGGGGAGCGGGCGCTGCGGGTCGAAGCCGAACAGGGCCTGGGTGCCCCGTGACCAGCTCACCCGGCCGCTGTCGATATCCCATAGCCAGGCACCCAGCCGTGCGCCGTTGAGTGCGGCCAGCAACTGTGGGGCGTTCTGCCAGGCCTGTTCCGACTCCTGAGGGTCGGCCGCTGGTATGCGCGGCAGGCGCAAAAAGCGATTCGCTGATTTGGGCATCGGTACCAGACCTTTGGCGTATGACGCGTCCTTGGAGGTGGCAATACCGGGCTGACGACCGGTCAGGCGGGCCCTGCGTGGCTGTCGAGCAGGGCCATGAATGCCCTGGCCGCGTTCGAAAGCGTACGCTCCGTGTGCAAAATGTAGCCTAGCTGGCGAGACAGCTGTATGCCCGGCAAGGCGATGGGTGCAACCTGTTCGTCGAGCATGGTGCGCGGCAGCACGCTCCAGGCCAGGCCGATGGACACCATCATCTTGATGGTTTCCAGATAGTTGGTACTCATGGCGATGTTCGGTGTCAGGCCCTGGCTTTCGAACAGGCGCTGAACAATGTGGTGGGTAAAAGTGTTGCCGCCGGGGAACACGGCCGGGTGGCGGGCGACGTCGGCCAGGCTGACCGTGTTGTTGTTGGCCAGCGGGTGCTCGGGAGCGGCGACGAAGTCCAGGGCGTCGTCCCATACCGGCACGGCCTTGACCAGGTGGTGCGGCTCGGGTGCCAAGGTGATAACGGCAATCTCCGCGCGGCCATGGAGGATTTCGTCGTAGGCCGCTTCCGAATCCATGAACTGAATATCCAGCGCCACTGCAGGGTATTCCCGGGTGAAGGCCCGCAGCAGCGGGGGTAGGCGGTGCAAGCCGATATGGTGGCTGGTGGCAAGGGTCAGCCGACCACTCACTTCTCCGGTCAAATTGGTCAGTGCGCGCCGGGTATCATCGAGGACGTTGAGGATCTGGTAGGCGCGGGGAAGCAGGGCGCGGCCCGCCTCGGTCAGGGTCACCTCGCGGCCCAGCCGGTCGAACAGGCGCACATCCAGTTGCTGTTCCAGTCCGGCGATGCGTTTGCTGACGGCCGGTTGAGTCAGGAACAGGCGGTCGGCCGCCCCGGAAAAACTACCGGTTTCGGCAATCGCGATGAAGGCGCTAAGGTTGGCCAGATCCATGGGGTCGCATTCCTGTTGGTTATCCAAAGCATAAAAATTATGAATTTGAGTTATTCAATCTAACCCCCTAGCATCGACCGCACAAGCCAAGGGGTCTTTGGCATAGAAAGACGCTGATGAGGAACAGTCTGATGGCTGGCAAAACGCTCTACGACAAACTCTGGGAAGCCCATGAGGTCAAGCGCCGTGATGACGGCTCGTCCTTGATCTACATCGACCGTCACATCATCCACGAAGTGACGTCGCCCCAGGCCTTCGAAGGCCTGCGCCTGGCCAACCGCAAACCTTGGCGCATCGACGCCAACATCGCCACGCCTGACCACAACGTGCCGACCACGCCAGAGCGCAAGGGCGGTATCGAGGCCATCGTCGACCAGGTGTCGCGCCTGCAGGTGCAGACCCTTGACGAGAACTGTGACGAATATGGCATCGTCGAATTCAAGATGAATGACGAGCGTCAAGGCATCGTCCACGTCATCAGCCCGGAGCAGGGTGCCACCTTGCCTGGCATGACTGTGGTCTGCGGTGACTCGCACACCTCCACCCACGGCGCCTTCGGTGCCCTGGCCCACGGCATCGGCACCTCCGAAGTGGAGCACGTGCTTGCTACCCAGTGCCTGGTCGCCAAGAAAATGAAGAACATGCTGGTGCGCGTGGAAGGCCAGTTGCCTGCCGGCGTAACCGCCAAGGACATCGTCCTGGCCGTGATCGGCAAGATCGGTACCGCCGGTGGTAACGGCCACGCCATGGAATTTGCTGGCAGCGCCATCCGCGAATTGTCGATGGAAGGCCGCATGACCATCTGCAACATGTCCATCGAAGCCGGTGCCCGCGTAGGCCTGGTGGCGGTGGACGACACCACTGTTGCCTATGTCGAAGGCCGCCCGTACGCGCCGAAGGGCGAGCAGTGGAAGCAGGCGGTCGAAGCCTGGAAAGGCCTGGTCTCCGACGCTGACGCGGTGTTCGACACCGTGGTCGAGCTCGACGCTGCGCAAATCAAGCCGCAGGTCAGCTGGGGCACTTCGCCGGAGATGGTCCTCGCTGTCGACCAGCGCGTGCCGGACCCGGCTGCCGAGCCTGACCTGATCAAACGTGGTTCGATCGAGCGTGCCCTCAAGTACATGGGCCTCGCCGCCAACCAGGCGATCACCGATATCAAGCTCGACCGCGTGTTCATCGGTTCGTGCACCAACTCGCGTATCGAAGACCTGCGCGCTGCCGCCGAAATCGCCAAGGGCCGCAAGGTCGCGGCCAACGTCAAGCAGGCGCTGGTGGTGCCGGGCTCGGGCCTGGTCAAGGCCCAGGCCGAGCGCGAAGGCCTGGACAAGATCTTCCTCGAGGCCGGTTTCGAATGGCGTGAGCCAGGCTGCTCGATGTGCCTGGCGATGAACCCGGACCGCCTGGAGAGCGGCGAGCATTGCGCGTCTACCTCCAACCGCAACTTCGAAGGCCGTCAGGGGGCCGGTGGCCGCACCCACCTGGTCAGCCCGGCCATGGCCGCCGCCGCCGCGGTGACCGGCCACTTCATCGATGTCCGCGAGTTGATCCAAGGGAGCGCAGCATGAAAGCCTTTACCCAGCACACTGGCCTCGTCGCGCCGTTGGACCGTGCCAACGTCGACACCGACCAGATCATCCCCAAGCAGTTCCTGAAGTCGATCAAGCGCACCGGCTTCGGCCCCAACCTGTTCGACGAGTGGCGTTACCTGGACGTGGGCCAGCCTTACCAGGACAACAGCAAGCGCCCGCTGAACGAGGAGTTCGTGCTCAACCACGATCGCTACCAGGGTGCCAGCGTGTTGCTGGCGCGGGAGAACTTCGGTTGCGGCTCCAGCCGTGAGCACGCCCCATGGGCGCTGGACGAGTACGGCTTCCGCAGCGTGATCGCGCCAAGCTTTGCCGACATCTTCTTCAACAACAGCTTCAAGAACGGCTTGCTGCCGATCATCCTCAGCGACGAGGAAGTCGACGAGCTGTTCAAGCAGGTCGAAGCCATCCCGGGCTATCAGCTGACCATCGACCTGCAGGCGCAGGCGGTGACCCGTCCGGATGGCAAGGTGCTGCACTTCGAGATCGATGCGTTCCGCAAGCACTGCTTGCTCAACGGCCTGGACGACATCGGCCTGACCCTGCAGGACAGCGATGCGATCAAGGCCTTCGAAGGCAAGCACCGCGCCGGGCAGCCTTGGCTGTTCCGTGATGCCTGAATGATGTAGTTGGGTTTGCTGGCCTCATCGCCGGCAAGCCAGCTCCCACAGGAACTCCACAGGTCTGAAGACTGTGGGTTCTCTGTGGGAGCTGGCTTGCCGGCGATAGGGCCAGTAGAGACAACCCAAAACCAAAAGGATCGAGACATGACCAGCACCCAGCACACCGATGTGGTCCAACGCCAGTTCGGCGAACAGGCCAGCGCCTACCTCAGCAGCGCCGTGCACGCCCAAGGCAGTGAATTCGGCCTGCTGCAAGACGCGCTGGCAGGGCGGGGCCATGCCCGCGTGCTCGACCTTGGCTGCGGTGCCGGTCATGTCAGTTTCCACGTCGCCCCTCTGGTTGCCGAAGTGGTCGCCTACGACCTCTCGCAAGCCATGCTCGACGTGGTCGCCAGTGCCGCCGCCGAGCGCGGCCTGGCCAATATCACCACCGAACGCGGTGCCGCCGAACGCCTGCCGTTCGCCGACGCCTCGTTCGACTTCGTCTTCAGCCGCTACTCGGCCCACCACTGGAGCGATCTGGGTCTGGCCCTGCGCGAAGTGCGCCGAGTGCTCAAGCCGGGTGGCGTGGCGGCGTTCATCGACGTCATGTCGCCGGGCAGCCCGCTGCTCGACACCTACCTGCAAACGGTCGAAGTACTGCGCGACACCAGCCACGTGCGCGATTATTCCGCTGCCGAATGGCAACGCCAGGTCAGCGAGGCTGGCCTGCATGTACGCAGCCACACCCGCCAGCCGCTGCGCCTGGAGTTTTCCAGCTGGGTCGAGCGCATGCGCACCCCCGAGCCAATGCGCGTGGCAATTCGCCAATTGCAGCAAGCCATGGGCGAAGAAGTACGGCAGTATTACCAGATCGAGGCCGATGGTTCGTTCAGCACCGATGTGCTGGTGTTGTGGGCCGAGCGTTAAGAACTTTTCGGTGGGGCCCGCTTGGCCGCACCGCGTGATTGGATAGAGGAAAGCATGAGCAAGCAGATTCTGATTCTCCCAGGTGACGGTATCGGCCCGGAAATCATGGCCGAGGCGGTCAAGGTGCTGGAGCTGGCCAACGACAAGTTCCAGCTCGGCTTCAGCCTGGAGCACGATGTGATCGGTGGCGCCGCCATCGACAAGCACGGCGTGCCGCTGGCCGACGAGACCCTGGAGCGTGCGCGCAAGGCCGATGCCGTGCTGCTGGGCGCCGTGGGCGGGCCGAAGTGGGACAAGATCGAGCGTGACATTCGCCCCGAGCGCGGCCTGCTGAAAATCCGTTCGCAACTGGGCCTGTTCGCCAACCTGCGCCCGGCCATCCTCTACCCGCAACTGGCCGATGCCTCGTCGCTCAAGCCAGAGATCGTTTCCGGCCTGGACATCCTCATCGTCCGTGAGCTGACCGGCGGTATCTACTTCGGTGCCCCGCGTGGCCAGCGCGAGCTGGAAGGCGGCGAGCGCCAGGCCTACGACACGCTGCCGTACAGCGAAAGCGAAGTGCGCCGCATTGCCCGTGTCGGTTTCGACATGGCCCGCGTGCGCGGCAAGAAGCTGTGCTCGGTAGACAAGGCCAACGTCCTGGCTTCCAGCCAGCTGTGGCGTGAAGTGGTCGAGGACGTGGCCAAGGACTACCCGGATGTTGAACTGAGCCACATGTACGTCGACAACGCCGCCATGCAGCTGGTGCGTGCGCCCAAGCAGTTCGATGTGATGGTGACCGACAACATGTTCGGTGACATTCTGTCGGATGAAGCTTCCATGCTGACCGGCTCCATCGGCATGCTGCCTTCGGCGTCGCTGGATGCCGACAACAAGGGCATGTACGAGCCGTGCCACGGCTCGGCCCCGGACATCGCAGGCCTTGGCATCGCCAACCCGCTGGCGACCATCCTGTCGGTGTCGATGATGCTGCGTTACAGCTTCAATCAGTCGGCTGCCGCCGAGGCGATCGAGAAGGCCGTGAGCCTGGTCCTGGACCAGGGGCTGCGCACCGGCGACATCTTCTCGGAAGGCTGCCGCAAAGTTGGTACGCAGGAAATGGGCGACGCAGTAGTCGCAGCGCTGCGGAATCTGTAATCTCTCTGGCCCGCCACCCAAAATTCCCGGTGGCGGCCCACTTTTAGCAAAGGTGTAGTTGCGATGAAACGTGTAGGTCTGATCGGTTGGCGCGGTATGGTCGGTTCCGTGCTCATGCAGCGGATGCTGGAGGAGCAGGATTTCGACCTCATCGAGCCGGTGTTCTTCACCACCTCCAATGTTGGCGGCCAAGGCCCGAACGTGGGCAAGGATACAGCACCGCTCAAGGATGCTTATTCGATCGAAGAACTCAAGACCCTCGACGTTATCCTGACCTGCCAGGGCGGCGACTACACCAACGAGGTCTTCCCCAAGCTGCGTGAAGCCGGCTGGCAGGGTTACTGGATCGACGCCGCCTCGTCCCTGCGCATGCAGGATGACGCGGTGATCATCCTCGACCCGGTCAACCGCAAGGTCATCGACCAGCAGCTGGACGCGGGTACCAAGAACTACATCGGCGGCAATTGCACCGTCAGCCTGATGCTGATGGGCCTGGGTGGCCTGTTCGAAGCCGGCCTGGTCGAGTGGATGAGCGCCATGACCTACCAGGCGGCCTCGGGTGCCGGTGCGCAGAACATGCGCGAGCTGATCAAGCAGATGGGTGCTACCCATGCTGCCGTCGCCGATGACCTGGCCAACCCGGCCAGCGCCATCCTCGACATCGACCGCAAGGTTGCCGAGACCATGCGCAGCGAAGCGTTCCCGACCGAGAACTTCGGCGTGCCACTGGCTGGCAGCCTGATCCCGTGGATCGACAAGGAACTGCCGAACGGCCAGAGCCGTGAAGAGTGGAAGGCCCAGGCCGAGACCAACAAGATCCTCGGCCGCTTCAAGAGCCCGATCCCGGTCGACGGCATCTGCGTGCGCATCGGCGCCATGCGTTGCCACAGCCAGGCGCTGACCATCAAGCTGAACAAGGACGTGCCGCTGGCCGATATCGAAGGCATGATCAGCCAGCACAACCCTTGGGTGAAGCTGGTACCTAACCAGCGTGAAATCAGCATGCAGGAGCTGACACCGACCAAGGTTACCGGCACCCTGAACATCCCGGTTGGCCGCCTGCGCAAGCTGAACATGGGGTCCCAGTACCTGGGCGCGTTCACCGTAGGTGACCAGCTGCTGTGGGGCGCGGCTGAGCCGCTGCGCCGCATGCTGCGGATTCTGCTGGAGCGTTGATCGCTCCGGTCTGACCGAAAACCCGCGCTGGCGACAGCGCGGGTTTTTTTATTTCCGATCCATCTTCGCTTTCGCTTTCGCTTTTGCTTCTAGGCGCGCGATAGATCAGGCGCCGCCGATTGCGACTTCAGGAGGCCGAGCGAAGGGATTGCGGAGGGAGGTGACGGGCATGGATGCCCGTCAAGCGCTGAGGCCCCATGGATGGGGCCTGCAGCGCGTCCTCCCGGGAGCAAGCCCGTAGCGAGGGGACCCCGGAGCGAAGCGCAGGGGCCGGATGATGGGAGCCGACGGTTTTTGGTTCCTTTTTGCCACGACAAAAAGGGACCCGCCGTAAGGGCGGAAAGGTGACTTGGCGCCACCATCGCGAATGAATGTCTACTCGATGCGAATGCCCACATCCAAAAGCCAAAAAGCCAAAAAGCCAAAAAGCCAAAAAGCTTAAGCGACGGTTTTGATATGGCGAACAGTCCGTTTGCGATGGCGACGCTGATTCACCTTTTCGCCCTTACGGCGAGTCACTTTTTGTCAAACGCGACAAAAAGTAACCAAAAAACGCTGCGCTCCCATCATCCGGCCCCTCCGCTACGCTACGGGGTTCCCTCGCGCCGGTCTTGCTCCCGGGAGTACGCGCTGCAGGCCCCATCCATGGGGCCTCAGCGCTTGACGGGCATCCATGCCCGTCACCTCCCTCCGCAAGACCTCTGCTCGGCCTCCTGAAGTCGCGAAGATCAAGATCAAGATCAAGATCAAGATCAAGATCAAGATCAAGATCAAGAGCAAGAGCAAGAGCAGCGCAGCTCTAGGTTTGGGCCAGCACAGACAAAACTCTACAATCCGAGTAAAGTGCCGCCCCCCGCCGTTTTCAGCAAAAGGATCCCTTCCATGACACACCCTTTGGACATCGCCGTCGTTGGCGCCACCGGCAGCGTCGGTGAAGCCCTGGTGCAGATCCTCGAAGAACTGGCTTTCCCGGTCGCCACCCTGCACCTGCTGGCCAGCATGGAATCGGCGGGCAGTAGCGTGATGTTCGCCGGCAAGAAGCTGAAGGTACGTGAGGTGGACAGCTTCGACTTTGCCCAGGTCAAGCTGGCCTTTTTCGCCGCAGGCGCCGCAGTCAGCCGAAGCTTTGCCAGCAAGGCGCTGCAGGCAGGCTGCACGGTCATCGACCTGTCCGCTGGTCTGGACGACGCCCTGGCTCTGGTGCCCGAAGCCAACGCCGAACGCCTGGTTGACCTGGCATTGCCCGCGCGCATCGTCAGCCCGTGCTCGGCCGCGGTTGCCCTGGCCGTTGCTCTGGCACCGCTCAAGCGCCTGCTGGATATCGAGCGGGTGCAGGTGATGGCCGCGCTGGCGGTGTCCGCACAAGGTCGGGAAGCTGTCAACGAACTCGCCCGGCAAACTGCCGAGCTGCTCAATGCCCGGCCCCTGGAACCGCGCTTCTTCGATCGCCAGGTGGCGTTCAACATGTTGGCCCAGGTCGGTGCCACCGATGAGCAAGGCCACACCGCCCTGGAGCGCCGCCTGGTCGGTGAGCTGCGTGTGCTGCTGGGCCTGCCTGAACTGAAGATTTCCGTGAGCTGCGTTCAAGTCCCGGTATTTTTCGGCGATAGCTTCAGTGTGGCGGTACAGAGCCGTCGCCCGGTCGACCTGGAGGCGGTCAACCAGGCCCTCGAGGCGGCTGACAGCGTCGAACTGGTGGAGCGCGACGATTATCCGACTCCGGTAGGCGACGCAGTAGGCCAGGACGTGGTCTATGTTGGTCGTGTTCGGCATGGTGTTGATGAAGACCAGCAACTCAACCTCTGGCTGACCACCGACAACGTGCGCAAAGGCGCCGCGCTCAATGCTGTGCAAGTGGCACAATTGTTGATTAAACACATGCCGTAAAAGATACTGGCGAGCACTATTGTCCTGCTCTGCATGCAGGTTTCAGGACGCTTCATACAAGGGAAGAGGTCATGCTTCGAATTCGCAAACTGGTTCTGGCCATGGCTGCAGCATCGGCGCTGTCGTCGGGCATGGCGAATGCCCTGGGCCTGGGGGAACTGACCCTCAAATCGGCACAGAACCAGCCCCTGGACGCCGAGATCGAACTGCTCGACGTGCGCGACCTCACCGCTGCCGAAGTGGCACCGAGCCTGGCGCCGCCGGAAGATTTCAGCAAGGCCGGGGTGGCATTCCCAACCTACCTCGAAGACCTAACCTTCACACCGGTGATCAACCCCAACGGCAAGAGCGTGCTGCGTGTTACCTCCAGCCAGCCGCTACCGGAGCCGGTGGTAAAGTTCCTGGTCCAGGTGATGTGGCCGCAGGGCCGCCTGCTGCGTGACTACAGCGTGCTGCTCGACCAGGCCAAGGCCCAGGGCGACAAGCCTGCGGCAGGCAATGTCGCGCCAGCGGTGACCGCTGCCGGCAGCTATACCACCCAGCGCCGGGACACCCTGTGGCAGATTGCCGCGCGCAATACCCAGGGCGGCTCGATCCAGCAGACCATGATCGCGATTCAGGCCCTGAACCCGGACGCGTTCATCGGCAACAACATCAACCAGCTGAAGGTTGGCCAGGTGTTGCGCCTGCCCGACCAGCAGCAGATCCAGAACATCCCGCAGGGCGAGGCGACCGCCGAGGTGGCCGAACAGTATGCTGCCTGGCGTGAAGGCCGTCGCCTGGGCCCGCGTGCCCGCCAGCTGGACGCCACTCGCCGCGGTGCCGCCGAGGCAGCTCCGGCGCGTATCGCCCAGGGCGACAACCTGCGCCTGGTCAGCCCGGGCAACCAGGCCGGTGCTGGCCAGGCCAAGGCCCTCAATGACAAGCTGGCGGTGGCCCAGGAAAGCCTGGACACCAGTCGACGCGACAACGAAGAGCTCAAGAGCCGCATGGCCGACCTGCAGAGCCAGCTGGACAAGCTGCAGCGTCTGATCGAGTTGAAGAACAACCAGCTGGCCCGCCTTGAAGCGCAGGGGGCGGCTGCACCGGCCGAACCGATCGTTAAGCCTGCGCCTGACGCTGTCGATACCTCACCCAAACCGGTGTCTGCCGCCGAAGCTGCACCTGCCGCCGGCCAGCCAGGTAGCGTCGTCGACGAAATCATGGGCAACCCGCTGCTGCTCGGGCTGATTGCCGGTAGTGCCTTCCTGGTACTGTTGCTTCTGCTGCTGTTGCTGGCGCGCAAGCGCAAGGCCCAGCAGGAGGCTGAAAAGCACCTGCGCATGGCGCGGGCGCTGGAAGAAGAGCAGGGCGCAGGCTTTGACAGCGATAGCGCAAGCTTCGATGGCGTAGAAGTCTCGGCGCCGAGCGTGACCCTGTCGCCGGCCGTGGTCGCCGCTTCGGCTGCCGCCGCCACCGCCGCGGAAAAAACGGCGGCACCCGCCTCCGAAGCGCAACCTGAACCGCAAGCCGACCCCCATGCCGCGCTGCTGGCGGAAGTCGAGCAATGCGTGGCCGAAGGCCGCCTGAACCGCGCTACCGACCTGTTGGAACCTGCCGTGGCCGCCGCGCCGCAGCGTGACGACCTGCGCCTGAAACTGATGGATGTGTACGCCCGCCAGGGTGACCAGAGCGCGTTCGTCGAGCAGGAGCGCAAGTTGCCGGCCAGTGAGCAGAACAGTGAAGCGGTTGCCGGGCTGAAAGAGCGCTACCCGGCCATGCTCGGCCTGGCCGCTGCCGGCCTGGGCGCGGCGGCCCTGGCTGCCGAGATGGATGAGCAGTACGTGCAGGAGCTGTTGCAGGATCAGCCTGATACGCCAGTGGTTGCCGATGTGGCGCCGGAGGAAGTGCCGGCGGTCGAGCCAGAGGTGGCGATTGAACCAGAGGCTGTTGCCCTGGCGGAACCTGAAGCAGCGCTCGAACCCGAAGTTGATCTGGATGCTGAGCTGGATGCCTTCGATGAAGTGCCGACCCTCGATGCGCCGGGCCTGGACGAGCAGGACCTGGACAGTGCCTTCGACCTGAGCCTGGGTGACGACCTGCCTGAGCAAGACCCGCTGGCAGCGCCGCTGCTGGACGAATCTGTGGCCAAGCAACCTGTAGTCGAAGAGCCGGTACTGGATGAACCTGTACTGGAATCGGTTCAGCCGGAAGACGAGCCGTTTGCGGTGGACGCCGAGCTACAGGCCGACGCTGACGCCGAATTCGAGGCCATGCTGGCACAGGCCGAGCCACAGCCCGCTGTGGACCTTTCCGACTTCGACCTCGACATCAGCGAGCCGGTTGCCCCGGCAGCCCCGGCTGCGGTCGACGAAACCCCGGTAGATGTCGCCGCCGAGTTGGCTGCCTTCGACAGCGAGCCAGCGTTCGACCCGCTTTCCGAGTTCGATCTGCCATCCGACTTCGATCTTTCGCTGTCGCTGGAAGACGATTCGCCGGCAGCCAAGAGCTTTACCTCGGAGCTGGACGACGTCAACGCTGAGCTGGACAAGCTGTCGCAGAGCCTTGAGTCGCCGTCGCTGGAGCCGCATTTCACCAGCGAGGATGCGGCTGCCCAGCCCGAGCCCGAGCCACTGGACGACCTGGACTTCGACTTCTTCTCCGGAAGCGACGAAGTGGCCACCAAGCTAGACCTGGCCCGGGCCTATATCGACATGGGCGACAACCAGGGCGCACGCGACATTCTCGATGAAGTGGTCAAGGATGGCGACGACAGCCAGCGTCAGGAGGCCGAGGACATGCTCTCCCGGTTGGTCTGATGTAAGCAGGGCCGGCCTCTTCGCGGGCTTGCCCGCTCCCACAGGATCTCCACAGATTTTCGACCTTGTGAGTAACCTGTGGGAGCGGGCGAGCCCGCGAAGAGGCCCTCAAATGCGGTGCATATTCAACGGCAGCCCTACACGGCTGCCGTTGTCGTTATAATCCCCGCCATTCCGTACACCCCCCCACAGGTTTCATGCTCTTGGACATCATCGACACCGCCGCCGCCGAGTCCGCGGCCGAAGGCTACTCCCGCATCGCCCTGGGCGTGGAATACAAAGGCGCGCGCTACCGTGGCTGGCAGCGCCAGGCCAGTGGCGTGCCCAGTGTCCAGCAGGCCCTGGAGCAGGCGCTGTCCAAGGTGGCCAACGAGCCCATCTCGGTAATCTGCGCCGGGCGCACCGACGCCGGTGTGCATGGCTGCGGGCAGATCGTGCACTTCGACACCCGCGCCGTGCGCGATGAGCGCGCCTGGACCATGGGCACCAACTTCAACCTGCCCCATGACATCAGCGTGGTCTGGTCGCGGCCGATGCCGGCCGACTTCCATGCCCGCTTCAAGGCCTGCGCCCGGCGTTACCGCTACGTCATCTACAACGACCCGATCCGCCCGGCCCATCTGGCCGAGGAAGTCACCTGGAACCACCGCCCGCTGGATGTCGAACGCATGGCCGAAGCCGCGCAGTACCTGCTTGGTACCCATGACTTCAGTGCCTTCCGCGCCAGCCAGTGCCAGGCCAAGTCGCCGATCAAGCACATCTACCATCTGCGCGTCACCCGCCATGGCCAGATGATCGTGCTGGACGTGCGCGCCACGGCTTTCCTGCACCACATGGTGCGTAACATTGCCGGTGTACTGATGACCATCGGTGCCGGAGAGCGCCCGGTCACCTGGGCGCGTGAGGTGCTGGAAGGGCGCAACCGCCGCGAAGGTGGGGTCACGGCGCACCCATACGGCCTCTACCTGGTGCAGGTGGAGTACCCCGAGGAGTACGCGCTGCCCAAGCGTTACATCGGTCCACACTTTTTGACCGGTTACGAAGCATTGGCAGACTGACGGGCGAAAAGTCATTTGCTAACATCCGGCCTTTCACCGTAACAAGCAGGGTTCGCTGTCCATGAGCAATGTTCGCAGCAAGATCTGCGGGATTACCCGCATCGAAGACGCACTGGCCGCTGCCGAAGCGGGGGCCGATGCCATCGGCTTCGTCTTCTATGCCAAGAGCCCGCGCGCCGTGGACGTGCGCCAGGCGCGGGCGATCATTGCCGAGCTGCCGCCGTTCGTGACCACGGTCGGTTTGTTCGTCAATGCTTCGCGCTGCGAGCTGAACGAGATTCTCGAAGTGGTTCCGCTGGACCTGCTACAGTTCCACGGCGACGAAACCCCACAGGACTGCGAAGGCTACCACCGCCCCTGGATCAAGGCCCTGCGCGTACGCCCGGGCGACGACCTGGAGGCGGCCTGCCGGCTTTACGCTGGTGCCCGCGGCATTCTGCTGGACACCTACGTGCCGGGCGTACCCGGAGGCACCGGTGAAGCGTTCGACTGGTCGCTGGTGCCTGCGCGCCTGAGCAAGCCGATCATTCTGGCGGGCGGGCTGTCTGCCGACAATGTCGGCCAGGCCATCGCCCAGGTACGGCCGTACGCGGTGGATGTCAGTGGCGGCGTGGAGCAAGCCAAGGGCATCAAGGATGCGGCGAAGATCGAGGCCTTCATGCGTGCGGTGAAACAGGCGTGATGGCAGATGTGACGGCTGGCTGCGCGCCATCGTCCATAGCTTTCGCAGCCCTGCGGGGCAGCCGCCTGCGCCTGTGGCGGCAACACAACACATTAGCGGTGGGGTGGCGCGCTGGTAGTCCCGGCGGCCGGTCCATCATCGTTTCATAAAAGATTTTGAGCTCAAGGGCAGGGTAGGGCCGGCGACACCGGACCACGCCTGCCAATACTGGAGAAAGAAAGCATGAGCAACTGGTTAGTCGACAAACTGATCCCTTCGATCATGCGTTCCGAGGTGAAGAAGAGCTCGGTGCCTGAAGGCCTTTGGCACAAATGCCCGGCCTGCGAGGCCGTGCTGTATCGTCCGGAGCTGGAAAAGACCCTGGATGTCTGCCCCAAGTGCAACCACCACATGCGCATCGGCGCACGTGCGCGCATCGACATCTTCCTCGACGCCGATGGCCGTGCCGAACTGGGCGCCGACCTGGAGCCGGTCGATCGCCTGAAGTTCCGTGATGGCAAGAAGTACAAGGACCGCCTGGCTGGCGCGCAGAAGCAAACCGGCGAGAAGGACGCCCTGATCTCCATGAGCGGCACCCTGATGGGCATGCCGATCGTGGTCAGCGCCTTCGAGTTCTCGTTCATGGGCGGCTCCATGGGTGCCATCGTCGGCGAGCGCTTCGTGCGCGCGGCCAACTATGCCCTGGAGCACCGCTGCCCGATGGTCTGCTTCTCCGCCTCGGGCGGTGCACGCATGCAGGAAGCGCTGATCTCGCTGATGCAGATGGCCAAGACCTCGGCCGTGCTGGCGCGCCTGCGCGAAGAGGGCATCCCGTTCATCTCGGTACTGACCGACCCTGTGTACGGTGGTGTCTCCGCCAGCCTGGCCATGCTCGGTGACGTGATCGTCGGCGAGCCGAAGGCACTGATCGGCTTCGCCGGCCCGCGCGTGATCGAGCAGACCGTGCGCGAGAAGCTGCCGGAAGGCTTCCAGCGCAGTGAGTTCCTGCTGGAGCACGGCGCCATCGACCTGATCATCTCTCGTGGCGAGCTGCGCCCGCGTCTGGCCCGCCTGCTGGCGCAGATGACCGGCCAGGAAACCCCGGAGCAAGCGCGTGAGGCGGCTGCCGTCGCGTGATGAAACAACGATCCCTGGGCGAATGGCTCGCCTACCTCGAGCAGTTGCACCCCTCGGCCATCGACATGGGCCTTGAGCGGTCGCAGAAGGTGCTTGCCCGGCTGGCGCTGGGCAAGCTGGCGCCACGTGTGGTAACGGTGACCGGCACCAACGGCAAGGGCTCGACCTGTGCCTTTGTGGCCTCGCTGCTGCGTGCCCAGGGGTTGAAGGTTGGCGTGTACAGCTCGCCGCACCTGTTGCGTTACAACGAGCGGGTGCTGATCGATGGCCAAGAGGCCAGCGATGAGCGCCTGTGCGAAGCCTTCGCCGCCGTCGAGGCGGCGCGGGGCGAAATTTCCCTGACCTACTTCGAGATGGGCACTCTGGCCGCGTTCTGGTTGTTCTACCAGTCGCAGCTGGATGCCGTGGTACTGGAAGTGGGGCTTGGTGGCCGCCTGGACACCGTGAACGTGGTGGATGCCGACTTGGCCCTGGTGACCAGCATCGGCGTCGATCATGTCGATTACCTGGGTGATACCCGCGAGCTGGTGGCCTTCGAGAAGGCAGGCATCTTCCGTCAGGGCAAGCCGGCACTGTGCGGTGACCTGGATCCGCCTCAGCCGCTGCTGGACAAGGCCGCCGAACTGGCTGCGCCGCTGTTCCTGCGTGGTCGTGACTTCGACCTGGCCATTGCCGATGGCAGCTGGAACTGGCGGGGTACTGCGGCTGATGGAGCGCCGGTAGAGCTGCTTGGCCTGCCTTTGCTCGACCTGCCCATGGAAAACGCCACGCTGGCCCTGCAGGCCTACCTGCTGATGGGTCTGCCCTGGGACGCCGGGCAGATTCGCCAGGCGCTGCTGGATACCCGCATCACGGGTCGCCTCGACCGTCGCCAGCTGAGCTGGCAGGGCAAGCCGGTGGAACTGTTGCTGGATGTCGGGCACAACCCGCACGCCGCGGGGTACCTGGCCCGGCGCCTGGCGGCCCGGCCGCTGAAGGGGCGCCGCCTGGCGGTGTTCGGCCTGCTCGCCGACAAGGACCTGGACGGTGTTGTCGCGCCGCTGCAGGGGCTGGTCGACGACTGGGCAGTGGCGCCACTGGATACCCCGCGCAGCCGCCCGGCTGCGGAGCTGGCCACGGCCTTGACGAACGTCGGCGCCGCGGTGAAGTCTTATGCCAGCGTCGATGCTGCCCTTGAAGGGCAATGCGCGCAGGCAACGGCGGATGACCAGATCTTGCTGTTCGGTTCGTTTTTCTGTGTTGCCCAGGCACTGGAATGGCTGGAGCGGCACGCCCAGGAGGGTGGAGTAGATGGCAGTGCTGGATAAAGGGATGAAACAGCGCATGGTGGGTGCGTTGGTGCTGGTGGCGCTGGCGGTGATTTTCCTGCCGATGCTGTTCACCCGCGAGGACGAGATGCGTCAGGTGCGCGTCGATGCCCCGCAGGCGCCGGCCATGCCAAGCCTGCCGGAAGTGAAGGTGGAGCCGGTCGCCGTGCCGGAGCCGCAGGCCATTGCGCAAGAGCCGCAACAGCCACCGGTGGTGGTGGACGAGTCCACCGCGCCGGCGAGCACGCCCAGCCAGCCGATTACACCGTCACCGCAGACCCAGCCTCAAGTGCAGGTGCAGCCCCCGCCTCAGCCTGCCAAGCCGCAGGCGCCTGTGGCCAAGGTCGAGCCTCAGCCGGCAGCCAAGCCGGCCGCGCCGACGGCGCCATCGAAGATCGACGTCAATGGCCTGCCGGTCAGCTGGTCGATCCAGTTGGCCAGCCTGTCCAACCGTGCCGGGGCCGAAAAGCTGCAGCAAACCTTGCGTAGCCAGGGTTACAACGCCTATATCCGCTCGGCGGGTGGCATGAACCGCGTGTACGTGGGGCCGCTGATCGAGCGGGCCGAGGCCGAGCGCGTGCGCGACGCCATCAACCGCCAGAACAGCCTCAAGGGCTTCGTGGTGCGCTTCCAGCCTGAGCGCAGCTGAGTCTGGCTGACTCGGGCCCTTGTAGGAGCGGCCTTGTGTCGCGATCGGGCCGCATGGCGGCCCCAACGATTTTGGCTGTGTCCGAGACCCTTGGGGCCGCTGTGCGGCCCGATCGCGACACAAGGCCGCTCCTACAGAAGTGCGCATGCTAATCCACCCGACATTCCGCTTACTCCCAGCCCGCCGCTCTGTTAAAATGCGCCGCCTCAAACGTCTGCAGGCAGCACCGTGGCATTTACCTTGGTTGATTGGGCGATCATCGCGATCATCGCCGTCTCCACACTGATCAGTCTCAAGCGCGGCTTCGTCAAGGAAGCCTTGTCCTTGCTCATCTGGATCATTGCCGGTGCGGTTGCCTGGATGTTCGGCGGTTCGCTCTCGGTGTATCTTGAAAGCTACATCCAGACGCCGTCGATGCGCGTCATCGCCGGCTGCGCCATTCTTTTCGTCGCCACCTTGCTGGTGGGGGCCATGATCAACTTCCTCATCGGCGAGCTGATTCGCGTGACCGGGCTGTCCGGCACCGATCGTTTCCTGGGCATGGCCTTCGGCGCCGCGCGCGGGGCCTTGCTGGTGGTGGTGGCCATCGGGCTGATCAGCCTGGGGCCGGTTCAACAAGATACCTGGTGGCAGGAATCACGCCTGATACCACAATTTCTCTTGGTCGCCGACTGGTCGAAAAACCTGATCCTGGGTTTTACCGGCCAGTGGACACCTAGTGGGCTGATCGGCACTCCAGCTGATCTTCCGTTCAAGGAACAGTTGCTCGGGCCGGCAAAGCCCTGAGCACTATTCACTCAAGTTTCGTCAAAGTAGGGGTTGCGTCGCATGTGTGGCATCGTCGGTATCGTCGGTAAGTCGAACGTCAATCAGGCGCTGTATGACGCGCTTACGGTCCTCCAGCACCGCGGCCAGGACGCTGCCGGTATCGTGACCAGCCATGACGGCCGGTTGTTCCTGCGCAAGGATAATGGCCTGGTGCGCGACGTGTTCCAGCAGCGCCACATGCAGCGCCTGGTCGGCAGCATCGGTATTGGCCACGTGCGCTACCCGACGGCGGGCAGCTCGACCTCGGCCGAGGCGCAGCCGTTCTACGTCAACTCGCCGTATGGCATCACCCTGGCACACAACGGCAACCTGACCAACGTCGAGCAGCTGGCCAAGGAAATCTACGAGTCCGACCTGCGCCACGTCAACACCAACTCCGACTCGGAAGTACTTCTGAACGTGTTCGCCCATGAGCTGGCGGTGCGTGGCAAGCTGCAGCCGACCGAAGAAGACGTGTTCGCCGCGGTTTCCCACGTGCACAGCCGCTGCGTCGGCGGTTACGCCGTGGTGGCGATGATCACCGGCTACGGCATCGTCGGCTTCCGTGACCCCAACGGCATCCGCCCGGTGGTGTTCGGCCAGCGTCACACCGACGAAGGCGTGGAATACATGATCGCTTCGGAAAGCGTGGCCCTGGACGTGCTCGGCTTCACCCTGATCCGCGACCTGGCGCCGGGCGAAGCGGTGTACATCACCGAAGAAGGCCAGCTGTACACCAAGCAGTGCGCCGAAGCACCAAAGCTGCAGCCGTGCATCTTCGAGCATGTCTACCTGGCCCGTCCGGACTCGATCATGGATGGCGTGTCGGTGTACAAGGCCCGTCTGCGCATGGGTGAAAAACTGGCCGACAAGATCATGCGCGAACGTCCCGAGCATGACATCGACGTGGTCATCCCGATCCCGGACACCAGCCGCACCGCGGCCCTGGAGCTGGCCAATCGTCTGGGCGTGAAGTTCCGCGAAGGTTTCGTCAAGAACCGCTACATCGGCCGTACCTTCATCATGCCAGGCCAGGCCGCGCGCAAGAAATCGGTACGCCAGAAGCTCAATGCCATCGAACTGGAGTTCCGCGGCAAGAACGTGATGCTGGTGGACGACTCGATCGTGCGCGGCACCACCTGCAAGCAGATCATCCAGATGGCCCGCGAAGCCGGCGCCAAGAACGTCTACTTCTGCTCCGCAGCCCCTGCCGTGCGCTACCCCAACGTCTACGGCATCGACATGCCGAGTGTTCACGAACTGATCGCCCACAACCGTACCACCGAACAGGTGGCCGAGTTGATTGGCGCCGACTGGCTGGTCTACCAGGACCTGCCGGACCTGATCGACTCGGTCGGTGGCGGCAAGATCAAGATCGATCAGTTCGATTGTGCGGTGTTCAACGGTGAGTATGTCACTGGCGATATCGACGAAGCCTACCTCGACCGCATCGAGCAGGCTCGTAACGACCTGGCCAAGGCCAAGAACCAGGCGGTCAGTGCGATCATCGACCTCTACAACAACTGATTTCGGGAGCGACGGCATGACGGATCAATGGGATGCCGGACGACTGGACAGTGACCTCGAGGGTGTCGGTTTCGACACCCTGGCGGTGCGCGCCGGTCAAAACCGTACACCGGAGGCCGAGCACAGCGAAGCGCTGTTCCTGACCTCCAGCTATGTGTTCCGCACGGCTGCCGATGCGGCCGCGCGCTTTGCCGGCGAAACGCCGGGCAACGTCTATTCGCGCTACACCAACCCGTCGGTGCGTGCCTTCGAGGAGCGCCTGGCGGCCATGGAAGGCGCCGAGCAGGCTGTGGGCACCTCCACCGGCATGGCGGCGATCCTCGCCGTGGTGATGTCGCTGTGCAGTGCCGGTGACCATGTGCTGGTGTCGCAGAGTGTGTTCGGCTCGACCATCAGCCTGTTCGAGAAGTACTTCAAGCGCTTTGGCGTGCAGGTGGACTACGTGCCACTGGTCGACCTCGCCGGCTGGGAAAAGGCCATCAAGGCCAATACCAAGCTGCTGATCGTCGAATCGCCGTCCAACCCGCTGGCAGAACTGGTCGATATCACCGCGCTCAGCGAAATCGCCCATGCCCACGGCGCCATGCTGGTGGTGGACAACTGCTTCAGCACCCCGGCGCTGCAGCAGCCGCTGAAGCTGGGTGCCGACATCGTGTTCCACTCGGCCACCAAGTTCATCGACGGCCAGGGCCGCTGCATGGGTGGCGTGGTTGCCGGCCGTGCCGAGCAGATGAAAGAAGTGGTGGGCTTCCTGCGTACCGCAGGCCCCACCCTCAGCCCGTTCAACGCCTGGATCTTCACCAAGGGCCTGGAAACCCTGCGCCTGCGCATGCGTGCGCACTGCGAAAGCGCCCAGCTGCTGGCCGAATGGCTGGAGCAGCAGGAGGGCGTGGAGAAGGTGCATTACGCCGGCCTGCCGAGCCACCCGCAGCACGAACTGGCCAAGCGCCAGATGAGTGGCTTCGGTGCGGTGGTCAGCTTCGAGGTCAAGGGTGGCAAAGAAGGCGCCTGGCGCTTCATCGACGCTACCCGGGTGATTTCCATCACCACCAACCTGGGTGACAGCAAGACCACCATCGCCCACCCGGCCACCACCTCCCACGGTCGCCTGACGCCGCAGGAGCGTGAAGCCGCGGGTATCCGCGACAGCCTGATCCGGGTTGCCGTGGGCCTGGAAGATGTGGCCGACCTGCAGGCCGACCTGGCGCGCGGGTTGGCGGCACTGTGATTGAAATCCGCGGCGGTACGCCCGGCCATAACGGCCGGGTAGCCCTGGTGACCGGTGCCGCACGCGGCATCGGCCTGGGTATTGCCGCCTGGTTGATCTGCGAAGGCTGGCAGGTGGTGCTCAGCGACCTCGACCGCCAGCGCGGCGCAAAGGCGGCCAAGGCGCTGGGTGACAATGCCTGGTTCATCACCATGGACGTTGCCGACGAGGCCCAGGTCAGCGCCGGGGTGTCGGAGGTGCTGGGACAGTTTGGTCGCCTGGACGCGCT
This sequence comes from Pseudomonas sp. PVC-5-1, assembly GCF_057444345.1. Classification (NCBI taxonomy): domain Bacteria; kingdom Pseudomonadati; phylum Pseudomonadota; class Gammaproteobacteria; order Pseudomonadales; family Pseudomonadaceae; genus Pseudomonas; species Pseudomonas sp. PVC-5-1. The sequence goes on from NZ_CM172024.1 coordinate 1,658,288, forward strand.
GGTGTGCAATGCGGCCATCGCCAACCCGCACAACCAGACCCTGGAAAGCCTGAGCCTGGCGCAGTGGAACCGGGTGCTGGCGGTCAACCTCAACGGCCCGATGCTGCTGGCCAAGCATTGTGCGCCGTACCTGCGTGCGCACAATGGGGCGATCGTCAATCTCACGTCCACCCGGGCGCGGCAATCCGAACCCGATACCGAGGCCTACGCAGCGAGCAAGGGCGGGCTGGTGGCCTTGACCCATGCCTTGGCCATGAGCCTGGGTCCGGAGATTCGCGTCAATGCGGTGAGCCCGGGCTGGATCGATGCCCGTGATCCGTCGCAGCGCCGTGCCGAGCCGTTGACCGAGGCGGACCATGCCCAGCACCCGACGGGCAGGGTAGGGACGGTGGAAGACGTGGCGGCCATGGTTGCCTGGCTGTTGTCTCGGCAAGCGGCGTTCGTCACCGGCCAGGAGTTCGTGGTCGATGGCGGCATGACCCGCAAGATGATCTACACCTGAGCATTCTGCATATCCTGTACCGGCCTCTTCGCGGGTACGCCCGCTCCCACAGGTATTTCTCACATGCCAGCATCTGTGGAGATCCTGTGGGAGCGGGCGTGCCCGCGAAGAGGCCAGTACAGGCTATCGACAGCCGCAGACAGGTAAACCGCTTTTTGCTCCTTTCTGAAAAAAATTCAATGGGGCTATTGACTTAGCTTCGCCACCTGCGTAAATTTCGCGGCCTCAGCGAAGCAAACGCAACAAGCAACATCGCGAGGGTGATTAGCTCAGCCGGGAGAGCATCTGCCTTACAAGCAGAGGGTCGGCGGTTCGATCCCGTCATCACCCACCACTTCCTGAGATGTTCCTGGTGCTTCAGGTTTCGCAAGAAACCGATAGCCAGAGAGGAACGCACTGCGCAGCGGTAGTTCAGTCGGTTAGAATACCGGCCTGTCACGCCGGGGGTCGCGGGTTCGAGTCCCGTCCGCTGCGCCATTTTTCAGTATCAGATGGGTGCCTGGCACCGGTCTGAAGCCACAAGGTAAACGCCTTGGGCTGATCCCAGTTTCAATCGGGCGAAAGCCTGAACGATACGCAGCGGTAGTTCAGTCGGTTAGAATACCGGCCTGTCACGCCGGGGGTCGCGGGTTCGAGTCCCGTCCGCTGCGCCATCTTCGTTTCAAGGTCCCTTGAACACCTTGAAGAAAACACAAAAGAAGCGATCACGTTATCGCTTTTTTTGTGCCTGTCCTGAGGCCATCGCGCCGGAAGGGTAGACCCAGGTTTCAATCGGGCGCAAGCCTGAATGATACGCAGCGGTAGTTCAGTCGGTTAGAATACCGGCCTGTCACGCCGGGGGTCGCGGGTTCGAGTCCCGTCCGCTGCGCCATCTTCGCTTCGGGGCCCCTTGAACGTCTCGAAGCAACGAGAAAGCGACCTTAGGGTCGCTTTTTTCGTTTCTGCGTCTGGCAATTGCCGCCCTTGACCCAGATTTACACGAACCTGACAGACTCTTCACCGATCAGCGGTTCCTGTGCCTGCCTGCTGTGTTGCACAATAGGCACCTTCTTGACTTACCCGGAATTCGCAATGACCAGATCCTCCGTCTTTGGTGCGCTCGGGCTGGCCCTGGTGCTGGCGGGCGTGACCGGTTGTTCCTCGAAAAAAGCCGCCGTCTACGAGCACGAGAACTTCGATGACTCGGGCACCTTCTCGCGCAGCTTCCCGGTGAGCGATGCCGGCTCCTGCGAGGCCGCCCGGCGCGCCTTGCTCAGCCAGGGCTACATCATCACCAGCAGCGGTGCCAACCAGGTTGTGGGCAACAAGAGTTTCCAGCAGAACAGCGAGAACCACCTGCAGATCAGTTTCAACGTCACCTGTGCGCCGGATGTGAGCGACGAGCAGCGTTCGACCATGTTCGCCAACGCCCTGCAGGACCGCTACGCCCTGAAAAAGTCCAACACCTCCGCCAGCCTGGGCGTTGGTGTACTGGGGTCGGTATCGATGCCGATCGGCTCCAGCGACGACTCGATGGTCAAGGTGGCCAGCGAGACTGTGACAGCGGCGCAGTTCTATGATCGCTATTTCGCCTTGGTTGAGAGCTACTTGCCAAAGCCCAAGGCTAGGCAGGAGAGCAAGGCCAAGGTCGAGGAGCCCGCACCGAAGGTCGACGCGCCAGCGGCTGCCTTGGGGTTGCCGGAGCCGGCCGCCGCAGCGCCGGTGGCACCGGCCCCGGTTGCTGAGCCTTTGGTTGATGCGGCGCCAGCCCCGGCCCCTGTAGCCCCGGCCAGCGAGGCGGTAGCAGCGCCGGTGCTGGATGACAGCCAGGGCTCGCAGCCAGTGGCACCGCCGGCTGAGGCTGCGCCTATTGAAGTACAACAGCAAGCACAGCCTGCCGAGGCCGCTGAGCCCGCGTCCCCCGCCCTCTGATGGCTTGCCTGTAGGGGTAAACCCGCTCCCACAGGTACTGCGCAGTTCTCAACATCTGCGCGGTACCGCCATGGGGCAAAATCCTCCGTGCCCATGAACTTGGCCCTGTGCTGTGCAACTGCCCCGGTCCGAACAGCTTACGGAGGTCCCCAAGGCGCGCTGCGGCTTGGCGAAGCCTTCCCAATTCGCTTTTTTCTGGATCGACATCTACAAGGCGTACTTCTTGGCCCCGGCAACACAGATGACAGCCCCCAGCGTCACCACAAGCATCATCCAGCTGACCTGTTCGTGCAGCAGCAACGCTGCCAGCCCAAGCCCCATGAACGGCTGAAAGAGTTGCAACTGGCCCACTGCTGCAATGCCACCCTGGACCAGCCCTCGGTACCAGAACACAAAACCGATCAGCATGCTGAACAGTGAAACGTAGCCGAGGCTGAACCACGCAGGGGCGCTTACTTTGGCGAAGGCATCTGGTGTCGGAAGATTAGTGATTGTCAGTAGTAGCATCAGCGGCAACGCCACCAGCAACGCCCAACTGATCACCTGCCAACCCCCCAACGTCCGCGACAGCCGCGCCCCTTCGGCATAACCCAACCCACAGACGATGACCGCCGCCATCATCAGCAAATCGCCCAGCGCCGATGCCTCCCCACCATTCATAAGCGCATAACCAACGACGATTCCGGCACCCGTCAACGAGAACAACCAGAACAGTGGCCGAGGTCGCTCACCGCCCCGCAGCACGGCAAACCCTGCGGTACACAGCGGCAGCAGCCCGACAAAGACAATGGAATGCGCAGAGGTTACATGCTGCAGGGCCAGTGCCGTCAGCAGCGGGAAACCGATTACCACGCCCAACGCTGTTACCGCCAATGACCACAGGTCACCGCGTTCAGGGCGAGGCTGGCGCAGCACAAGCAAGAAAAGCGCCCCCAACAGAGCGGCAATCGTTGCCCTGGCACAGGTCAGGAACGTCGGTTCGAAGGCCGTCACTGCCACACGGGTGGCCGGCAGCGAGCCGGCGAAGATGGCGACGCCTATGAAGCCGTTGATCCATCCGCTTGTTGATTTTTCCATCGCCCAGTCCTCGATAAGTCTGGGTTCAGTACATCACTGACGCGTTCACCAAGGCCATGTACAATCCAATACAGTTTGACCGAACTGTTATGCACATTAATCCAGCACAGTTGAGGGTGCGATGAAACGCAGTGGAACGCTGATTCGGACCGTCATGGGTGAGGTGCAGGCGAGGATAGCCTCCCGGACCTACACACCCGGTACGCGGATCCCTTCGGTCCGGGCAATGGCGCAGGCCATGCAGGTATCGGTTTCTACCGTACTTGAGGCCTATGAACGGTTGATGGCAGAGGGGGTGCTCAGCGCCCGCCCTGGCTCTGGCTACTACGTGGCAGGGCCCGTGGCGCCCTTGGCACTGACCGAACTCGGCCCCAGGCTCGATCGTGAGGTCGACCCGCTGTGGATCTCGCGCCAGTCTCTTGAAACCTCCAGCGATGCGCTGAAACCAGGGTGCGGGTGGCTGCCTGCCTCCTGGATGTACGAAGCCGGCATGCGTAAAGCGCTGCGAGTCGCTGCCCGTTCCGACACGGTAAAACTGGCCGAGTACGCGTCGCCGCTCGGGCATCCGCCGCTCAGGCAGTTCCTGTCGCGACGGCTGGCTGGCATCGGCATCGAAGCCCCGCTGGAACAGATCATGCTCACCGAATCGGGCACCCACGCCATCGACCTGATTTGCCGTTTTCTGCTGGAACCGGGGGACACGGTCCTGGTCGACGACCCCTGCTATTTCAATTTTCACGCACTGCTCAAAGCCCACAGGGTGAACATTGTCGGGGTACCCTACACGCAGACAGGCCCGGACATCGAGGCGTTCGGCGCAGCCCTGCTCAGGCACGCACCCAGGTTGTACATCACCAATTCCGGCATCCACAACCCAACCGGGGCCAGCCTGTCCCCGGTCACCGCGCACAGGCTGCTGAAGCTGGCCGACACCTCTAGCCTGGTGATCGTGGAGGACGACATCTTCGCTGATTTCGAGAATACGCCCGCGCCACGGCTGTCTGCCTTCGACGGCCTCTCGCGTGTGATTCAGATAGGCAGCTTTTCCAAGACCATCTCTGCTTCAATCCGATGCGGCTACATCGCCGCCCGTGGTGAATGGATCGAGAGCCTGGTCGACCTGAAGATCGCGACCACCTTCGGCGGCGGACGCTTGGCCGCGGACATCATTTATCAAGCGATTACGGATAGCGGGTACCGAAAACACATGGAAGGTGTCCGCCACCGGTTAGGCGAGGCAATGGACAGAACGGTGCCGAGGCTTCAGGCCATTGGTATCAAGCCGTGGATAATTCCCCAGGCAGGCATGTACCTCTGGTGCCAGCTCCCTCAAGGCAAGGATGCAGCAACGCTGGCCAGGACCTGCCTGAATGAAGGTGTAGTGCTGGCGCCCGGTAATGCGTTCAGCCAATCCATGACGGCGGGGGATTTCCTGCGCTTCAACGTTGCTCAATCGGGTGACGGCAAACTCTACGAAGTGTTGAAAAGGGCGCTGAGTGCGCAGTCGCCAGAGCACTTAGTGCCAAGCTGAGCTTGTCATGGGGCACACCTGCGACAGAAATGGCTACGGCATGCTCGCGCACCGCACGGGGGAGCGCAGCCAGCACTGCGCACGCGTAGTTCGGCTTGGGCCTGCCGTCTAAAGCCTGCATGACCTACAAACGGCTAATATCAAGTAGCACGGGGCTAACGATTGCTGGGCACCGGATCATAAGCTTGTCATCAATCCTTCATCCTTCCTGCCTAGGGTGAGGCGACAGTTACCAGGAAAAATGAGTGAAGAGGGCTTAGGGCTATGGACGAATACCAAGAAGAACTTCTCGAATTCCAGGCTTATGAACTGGACACCCCGGAACCGGCTGACGACGCCACCGAGCTCTAGCCCACCCGCCGCTGGCTGCGGCGAAACTCCCCCGGCGTAAGGCCCGTCCAGCGCTTGAAAGCGCGCTGGAAGGCCTCGGCCGATGCAAACCCCAACAGATAGGCGATCTCGCCAAAGGCCAACTCCGTATCGCGGATATAGGTCTCGGCCAGGTCGCGCCGTGTTTCACTGAGCAGGTCGCGAAAGCGCGTGCCTTCCTCGGCCAGTTTGCGGCGCAAGGTCCAGGTCGGCAGTTGCAGGTGCAGCGCCACTTCTTCCAGGTCCGGTTCACGGCCACCATTTAGCAACGGGCCCAGCAGGTGGGTAATGCGCTCACCCAGGCTGCGCACCCGCGTACGCTGCAGCATTTCCGCCTCGCACAGCTGCAGCAGGTGCTGCCAGGTGCTCGGGCAATGCCTGGGGTTGACCAGCTGCAGCGTGGCCCGGCTCAGGCGCAGCTGGTTACCAGCGGCCGCGAACTGCACGGGTGTGCTGCACAGCGGCTGGTAGCGCGCGGCATAAGCGGGTGCGGCGAACTCGATGTCCATATGTTCGGCCTGCACCGCCGTACCGGCCAGGTCGGCAAGCTGGGCGAGCCAGCCGGCAAGTAGCGAATCGACCACGAAACGGTTGTAGGCGTTGTAGGGGCTGATGGAGTAGAAGCGCAGCCAGGCGCCCTCGGCATCTTCCTGAAAACTGGAGTGGCCGCGGTAGTTGGCGGCGTACAGCGGCTCGAAGCGCAACAGGGTACGTGCCGCCTCGCCCAGGTTCGGTGCCTGGGCAGCGGTGACCCCGGCCAGGCCGGCATGCGCCAGGCGGCTCAGGCGCCCCATGTGCAGGCCCAGTGCGGCCTCGCCGCACAGCTCGATGGCAGCGTGCCCAAGGTGCATGTAGCGCGGGATCGACAAGCGCGCGCCGGCTTCGCCCAGGCGCGCCGCATCCAGGCCATAGCGGCGCAGCAGCGGCTCGGGGTCATGGCCCAGTTCGCGCAGGGCTTCGGTCAGCGGCTGGACAAAGCCAACCGACAGGTCGCCCAGGCGCACGCGGGGGCGGGCCATGGGCTTACAGCCACAGGTTCAGCAGGCGGGCGCCAGGGCTGGGGGTACCCGCCAGCAATTCACCCGCGTGGTGGGCAAAGCCCTGGCCGTCGCTGCCCTGTTCCCAGAACTGCCCACGCATGAACACGCTCATGCTGCTGACGCCGGCCCCGGCGGCTTCGGTCAGGCGTTGCCAGGCGGCTTGTTCGCTGACTTCGCCGCGTTGCAAGGCCAGCCCGGCACTGGCGTCCTGGTGGCGATTGCCACGCCAGGGCGCTTGCCAGCTGCCCTTGCCGCTGAGGAACACCGGGTTGGCGATCAGTTGTACTGCCTGTTGGGCCAGTTGCTGGTGGTTTTCCGGGTACCAGCTGTCGCTGCCCACCAGCACGCCCAGGCGCCCGGCAGGGGTTTGCAATACCTGCAGCGGGTGCTGGCGGCCATCATGTACATAGCGGCGCATTTCGCTGTCGGGGAACTGCTGGCGTTGCGGTTGGCCCAGCAGCGAGCCGTCGCCGGCGAACACCACGCTGCTGTTGAACAGCGGGCCGCTGCCGGCATGCAGCACGCCCTGTTTCACGTAGGGGGCGGGCAGTACGATAGAGCCGGCCACCAGGGTGACATTGAATTCCTTGGCCAGGCCACCGAACAGTTGCTGGTAGTCCGCAGCCATCTGCTCGGCTTTCATGCGCAGGTGCGCGTCGGCGCGCCAGTCGTCCCCGTCGGCACGGAGCATGGCCAGGCCATAGCGCAGCGGGTTGCTCAGTTCCAGCCATTGCAGGGCTTCGCGGCTTTGCGTGACTTGATAAAGCTCGTTCTTTTCGCCGCGCGCCCACAGCCAGGTACCAATGTGCTCGGGCAGCACCACCACCGTGCGCGGGCCCACCAGACCCTGGGTACGGGCCTGTTCCAGGTAGGCTGCGAGCTTGCGGTGCAGGCGTTGAAGGTTCTGGTAATCGCCTGGGTAGAGCAGCGGTTCGACGCCGAGCAGGTTGCCGTGCTCGCCCGGCACGCCATGGTTCAGCGCCAGTTCGATGCGCAGGTCGGACAGGTAGTGGCCTTCCGGGCGCTGCTGGGTCCAGAAACCGTAGCCGCAGAGGGCGGCGATCATCACCAGCGCCAGGGCGCTTGCCAGGAGTTTTCGCATGAAGCAGGACAGCGCCTTGGAAACAAGAGTTTCCTAGGGTAGTCGCGCTGTGCGCGAGGATCAATAACTTGTCAGTTTCGATCATTGAGCCCGTTCAAACGTCTGTTTAATGTCGCAGGCAGACAAACGACGGGGTCCGCCAGCCGGTGAGGCACCCGCATTCCGTGAATACGCCACCTGGGGACCTTTCCATGGCCGCCGACCGCTACCCGCACCTGCTCGCACCGCTGGACCTGGGCTTCACTACCTTGCGCAACCGCACCCTGATGGGCTCGATGCACACCGGCCTCGAAGAGCGCCCGGGCGGCTTCGAGCGCATGGCGGCGTACTTTGCTGAGCGCGCCCGCGGTGGCGTCGGCCTGATGGTCACCGGCGGCATCGCGCCCAACGATGAGGGTGGGGTGTATTCCGGGGCGGCCAAGCTCAGCACCGAGGAAGAAGCCGACAAGCACCGCATCGTCACCGAGGCGGTACACGCTGCCGGCGGCAAGATTTGCCTGCAGATCCTGCATGCCGGGCGCTACGCCTACAGCCCGCGCCAGGTGGCGCCCAGCGCGATCCAGGCGCCAATCAACCCGTTCAAGCCCAAGGAACTGGACGAGGCGGGTATCGAGAAGCAGATCGCCGACTTCGTCAATTGCGCGGTGCTGGCCCAGCGCGCCGGTTACGACGGCGTCGAGATCATGGGTTCGGAAGGCTACTTCATCAACCAGTTCCTCGCCGCCCACACCAACCACCGCACCGACCGCTGGGGTGGCAGTTATGAAAACCGCATGCGCCTGGCGGTGGAGATCGTCAGCCGGGTGCGCGGCGCGGTCGGGCCGAACTTCATCATCATCTTCCGCCTGTCGATGCTCGATCTCATCGAGGGCGGCAGCACCTGGGATGAAATCGAGCTGCTGGCCAAGGCCATCGAGAAGGCCGGCGCGACGTTGATCAATACCGGCATCGGCTGGCACGAAGCGCGTATACCGACCATTGCCACCAAGGTGCCGCGCGCGGCATTCAGCAAGGTCACCGCCAAGTTGCGCGGCGTGGTGAACATTCCGCTGATCACCACCAACCGCATCAATACTCCGGAGGTGGCCGAGGCGGTGCTGGCCGAAGGCGATGCCGACATGGTCTCGATGGCACGTCCGTTCCTGGCCGACCCGGACTTCGTCAACAAGGCCGCTGCTGGTCGCGGCGACGAGATCAACACCTGCATCGGCTGCAACCAGGCCTGCCTGGACCATACTTTCGGCGGCAAGCTGACCAGTTGCCTGGTCAACCCGCGTGCCTGCCACGAGACCGAGCTCAACTACCTGCCCGTGCGCACCGTGAAGCGCATTGCCGTGGTCGGCGCAGGCCCGGCCGGCCTGGCGGCAGCCACGGTGGCGGCCGAGCGCGGCCACGCGGTGACCCTGTTCGATGCCGCCAGCGAGATCGGCGGGCAGTTCAATGTGGCCAAGCGGGTACCGGGAAAGGAAGAGTTCCATGAAACCCTGCGTTACTTCCGCAACAAGGTCAAAAGCACGGGCGTGGACTTGCGCCTGAACACCCGGGTCAATGTGCAGGCCCTGGTGGACGGTGGCTACGACGAGATCATCCTGGCCACCGGCATCGCCCCGCGCACGCCGGCCATCCCCGGTGTCGAGCATGCCATGGTGCTCAGCTACCTCGACGTGCTGCTCGAGCGCAAGCCGGTGGGCAAGACCGTCGCGGTGATTGGCGCGGGTGGCATCGGTTTCGACGTTTCCGAGTACCTGGTGCATCAGGGCGTTGCCACCAGCCAGGACCGTGAGGCGTTCTGGAAGGAGTGGGGCATCGACACCCATCTGCAGGCGCGTGGTGGCGTGGCCGGGATCAAGGCCGAGCCGCATGCCCCGGCGCGGCAGGTGTACCTGTTGCAGCGCAAGAAATCCAAGGTGGGTGACGGCCTGGGCAAGACCACCGGCTGGATTCACCGCACCGGGTTGAAGAACAAGCGGGTGCAGATGCTCAACAGCGTCGAGTACCTGGGCATCGACGATGCCGGCCTGCACATTCGCGTGGCCGATGGCGAGCCGCAGGTGCTGGCGGTGGACAACGTGGTGATCTGTGCAGGGCAGGAGCCGTTGCGCGAGCTGCAGGACGGGCTGGTGGCAGCGGGGCAGTCGGTGCACCTGATTGGTGGGGCCGATGTGGCGGCCGAACTGGATGCCAAGCGGGCGATCAACCAAGGTTCGAGATTGGCGGCTGAGCTCTGAGATCGCCGGGGCCGCTTTGCGGCCCTTCGCGGGCTTGCCCGCTCCCACAGGGATAGCGCACTCCTGACTGTGGGAGCGGGCAAGCCCGCGAAGGGCTGCAAGGCAGCCCCGGGATATCACTGGTAAACTCGCACGATGCACTTTGACCTGCCCCAAGCCCCCCTGCAGCCCCTGATCCTGCCCTGGCTGCAACAAGCCCAGGTAGAAGCCGCCATCCTGCGCCTGGACCTGATCGATCCGCTGATCAGCGGCAACAAATGGTTCAAGCTACGCCATCACCTGCAACAGGCCAGCGCCAGCAACGCCCCGGGCCTGATCAGCCTCGGCGGCAACCATTCCAACCACCTGCACGCCCTGGCCGCTGCTGGCAAGCGCTTCGGCTTCGCCACCGCCGGCCTGCTGCGTGGTCACGCCCAGGACACGCCAACCGTGCGTGACCTGCAGACGCTGGGCATGGAACTGCACTGGCTGGGTTATGGCGGCTACCGCGCACGAAACCAAGCGGGTTTCTGGGACCCTTGGCAGGCACGCTACCCGGGTTGGCACTGCATCCCCGAAGGGGGAGGCGGGCTTGCCGGTGCACAGGGCTGCGCGCTGATCATGCAGCAGGCACGGGCGCAGATCGCGGCACTGGGCTGGTCGGGCTACGACGCCTGGTGGCTGGCTGCTGGAACGGGGACTACCCTGGCCGGTCTGGTAATGGCCGAGGCGGGCGCACATGTGGTGCATGGTGCATTGGCGGTACCCAGGGACCATGGTGTGCCGGAGGCGGTAGCGACACTGGCCGGCGCGCATGGCTACCAACTGCACGACGCCTGCCGTGGCGGTTTCGGCAAATTCGACGCTGATCTGTTGGCGTTCATCGCTGATTGCGAGCGGCACACAGGCGTGCCGCTCGAAGCCCTCTACACTGGCAAGGCCGTGCTGGCCCTGCGTGAGCAGGTCGAGGCCGGGCTGTTCGCGCCCGGCACCCGCCTGATCGTGGTGCACACCGGCGGCCTGCAGGGCCGGCGCGGTTACTTGTAGGGCAGCATGCGCAACAGCGTGTTGTCGCGCTGCACATAGTGGTGATAGAGCCCGGCCAGCGCGTGCAGGCCGATCAGCCAGTAGCCCCAGCTGCCGATGCGTTCATGCCAGCCTTTGATGAACTTGGCCTGATCCGGGTTCGGGCCGATCAGGTGCGGCAGCTCCAGGCCGAAGAACGGCACTGGTTTGTCGGCGGCGCTGAGGATCAGCCAGCCGGCCAGCGGCAGGATGATCATCAGCAGGTACAACGCCAGGTGCATCAGGTGCGCTAGGCCGGTCTGCCAGGCCGCAGGCTTGGGCACGATGGGTGGAGTCGGGCGGCTCAGGCGGATGGCCAGGCGCAACCAGACCAGCACGAACACGCTGAGCCCGAGCATGAAGTGCAGGTCCTTCATCAGGTTGCGTTCGACGCTGTCCTTGGGGAACAGGCCACGCAGTTCGATTAGGGCGTAGACAGCGGCCAGCAGCACCAGCATCAGCCAGTGCAGGGCGATGGACAGGCGCGCGTAATGGGTCGCGGGGGTGGATGAAACCATGATCGGTCCTCGTCATCAGGTCGGGATAGCGCTCTTGCCGGCGCTCAGGAAGTACTGTAGTGGCTACGGGGTAACAAATCTTTGCGCCAGGTCTGTGAAAATTGTGTTGTCTGCACCGGCCTCTTCGCGGGCTTGCCCGCTCCCACAGGTACTGCACAGGTTCTGAATGCTGTGCAGTCCCTGTGGGAGCGGGCAAGCCCGCGAAAAAGGGCCGGTATAGCTGGCATCATGCCTCGGGTGTAAATGGCCAACTGTCAGCCACCAGAAACACCCGCTCGGCCTCCTGCCACGCCCCGTCAGCCTCTTGCTCCAACCTCACCAGCAACTGCGCCGGAGCCTGCCGTTCCAGCACATGCAGCCACGCCGCAAACTGCTCCACCGCCCAGCACTCATGCGCCTCGACCCGCGCCGGCGCCAGCCAGGCATGCCGTTGCAGCGGCTGCCATTGCTCACCTTCGCCCATGACCCAGTCCCGCCGCCGCAGCCAGCGCCCGCGCAAGTGCTGCGGGTTGGCGCCCTGTGGTGGCTGCGCATGCCCAGGCCGCGGGTAGAACAGGTAGCCACCCAGCCACACATGCGCCTGCACCTGCTCCACCCCCAGCCGGGCCAGCACCTCGCGGCTGTGCGCCCCCGCCGACATGGGCAACTGGTGCCGTGCCAGGTGGGCCAGTTTGCTTCCCAGTCGGTCATGGCAGCCTGGCCCTAGCCAGGTGTCGGGGTCGTGCCCGGGGTGTTCCGGACCCAGGTACAACTTGATGGCCAGTTCCAGGTGGTGCACACCGTCGCGGTCGCGCAGCACCACATCCAGCTCGCCCAGGGTGCGCCCGCCGTCGCGAATCGCCAGGTTGGCCGCCAGCAGTTCGATGCCCGGGGCCTGGCCCAGGGCGAATTGCCACAGCCGTTCGTAGTAGTGCCCCAGGCGCCGGCTGCCTAGCTGCGCCAGCCAGTCGCGCAGTGGGCGATCATCGTCATCCAGCGCCCGCAGCCAGTCTGCCAGGCGCTGTGGCTGGTCCGCCCACAGGCTACCCGCCAGCGGGTGGCGCTGGGGGCAGGGCGGGGCGCTGAGCAACGGGGGCGACAGCAGGGCCCAGGCCAGGTCGCGCACGTTGGGGCGGCGTAGCTGCCGGGGCAGGTCGTGGAGCAGGGCGAATGGCATCATCCTGCGAGCATAGCCGGTTTGCCGCTACCCGGTGGTTTCGCCCATAATCGCGGCATAGTCACCCGCCGCAGAGCCTCGCAGGAGCCCCATGGAGCAATTTCGCAATATCGGTATCATTGGCCGCCTTGGCAGCTCCCAGGTGCTCGACACCATTCGCCGACTGAAAAAATTTCTTATCGAGCGCCACCTGCACGTGATCCTCGAGGACACCATCGCCGAAGTGTTGCCTGGCCATGGCCTGCAAACCTCCACCCGCAAGCTGCTGGGCGAGGTCTGTGACCTGGTCATCGTGGTCGGCGGCGACGGCAGCCTGCTGGGCGCCGCCCGCGCCCTGGCCCGGCACAACATTCCGGTGCTGGGCATCAACCGTGGCAACCTGGGCTTCCTCACCGACATCCGCCCCGACGAGCTGGAAGAGAAGGTCGCCGAAGTGCTCGACGGCCACTACCTGGTGGAAAACCGCTTCCTGCTGCAGGCCGAGGTACGCCGCCACAACGAAGCCATCGGCCAGGGTGATGCCCTGAACGATGTGGTACTGCACCCAGGCAAGTCCACGCGCATGATCGAGTTCGAGATCTACATCGATGGCCAGTTCGTCTGCAGCCAGAAGGCCGACGGCCTGATCGTCGCCACCCCCACCGGCTCCACCGCCTACGCGCTGTCGGCCGGCGGCCCGATCATGCACCCCAAGCTCGACGCCATCGTCATCGTGCCGATGTACCCGCACACCCTGTCGGGCCGGCCGATCGTGGTCGACGGCAACAGCGAGCTGAAGATCGTGGTGTCCAAGGACCTGCAGATCTACCCGCAGGTATCCTGTGACGGCCAGAACCACTTCACCTGCGCCCCCGGCGACACCATCACGGTGAGCAAGAAACCGCAGAAGCTGCGCCTGATCCACCCGCTGGATCACAATTACTACGAGGTCTGCCGCACCAAGCTCGGCTGGGGCAGCCGCCTGGGAAGCAGGGACGACTGATGCTCGATCCGGCGCGAAGTTTCGACATCATCGGTGACGTGCACGGTTGTGCGCTGACCCTTGAACGCCTGCTCGACGCCCTCGGTTACAAGCGTGTGGCCGGCGTGTGGCGCCACCCGCGGCGCCAGGCGCTGTTCCTTGGCGACATCGTCGACCGCGGGCCACGCATCCGCGAGGCGTTGCACATCGTCCACGACATGGTCGAGGCCGGCCAGGCGTTCTGCATCATGGGCAACCATGAGTACAACGCCCTGGGCTGGGTCACCCCGGCACTGCCTGGCAGCGGCAAGGCCTTCGTGCGCGAGCATACGCCGCGCCACGCCCGGTTGATCGACGAAACCCTGACTCAGTTTGCCCACCACCCCGCTGACTGGCACGACTTCGTCAACTGGTTCTACGAATTGCCGCTGTTCGTCGACGCCGGGCGCTTCCGCCTGGTGCATGCCTGCTGGGACCCGAGGCTGATCGAGCCGCTGCGCCAGCAGTACCCCGACGGGCGCATCGACGAACACTTCATCCAGGCCTCGGCGGTGAACGGCAGCTTTGCCGCCACCGTGTGCAACCGCCTGCTGCGCGGTACCGACATGCGCCTGCCGGACGGCCTGACCCTCACCGGTGGCGACGGCCTGACCCGTGCCTTCTTCCGTACCAAGTTCTGGGAAGAAGACCCGCAAACCTACGGCGACATCGTGTTCCAGCCAGACGCCCTGCCCGCGGAAGTGGCCAGCACCCCGCTCAGTCACAGCCAGAAGAACGCCTTGCTGCGCTATGCCGAAGACGAGCCCATGCTGTTCGTCGGCCATTACTGGCGCAGCGGCCGCCCGGCGCCGATCCGCGCCAACCTGGCCTGCCTGGACTACAGCGCCGTGCTCTACGGCAAGCTGGCAGCCTACCGGCTGGATGATGAAACCCGCATCGACCCGCACAAGTTCGTCTGGGTCGACGTCGACCGCCCACAGGCCAACCAATGAACATTATCGAAGTGATGCGCCTGCCGCTGTCGGTCGACCTCAGCGGCTTCGTTCACCTGCTGCAGCGCCTGCAGGTGCCGCACCGGGTCAGCGAGGAGGGCGATGCCCAGGTGCTGTGGGCCCCCGACACCCTGGCAGCGGACGTCCGCGAACTCTACCAGCGCTACCCCGACGGCAACGCTGACCTGCCGGCCACCACCGATCCTGTGGGAGCGGGCGAGCCCGCGAAAGGGCCCTCCCTGGCAGAACAGGCCAAAGCCTGCAAAGTCACCACTATCACCCTGCTGCTGTGCTTCATCGTCGCCGGCCTCACCGGCCTTGGCGACAATTTCACCACCATCAGCTGGTTCACCTTCCTCGATTTCCGCGTCCAGGGCGACTACCTGTACTTCAACCCGCTGGCGCAAAGCCTGGACCAAGGCCAGTGGTGGCGCCTGGTATCGCCCATGCTGCTGCATTTCGGCGTGCTGCACCTGGCCATGAACAGCCTGTGGTACTGGGAGCTGGGCAAACGCATCGAATTGCGCCAGGGCCCGTGGGCGCTGCTGGGCCTGACCCTGCTGTTCAGCCTGGTGTCCAACCTGGCCCAGCACTACAGCAGCGGGCCGAGCCTGTTCGGCGGCCTGTCCGGCGTGCTGTACGGCCTGCTCGGGCACATCTGGCTGTACCAGTGGCTGGCACCCGACCGTTACTTCAACCTGCCCAAGGGCGTGCTGGTGATGATGCTGATCTGGCTGGTGGTGTGCCTGAGCGGCGTGATCGACACCCTGGGCCTTGGCCAGATCGCCAACGCCGCCCACGTCGGCGGGCTGCTCATCGGATGCCTGACCGGGCTCTTGGGTGGGGCGCTTGCCCGGCGTAAACTGTCGGCTTGAATCAGGAGACACTATGTCCACTTTCGCGCAAATGATCGAAAACATCACCCCGGAAATCTACGAGAGCCTGAAACTGGCCGTGGAAATCGGCAAATGGTCGGATGGCCGCAAGCTCACTGCCGAGCAGAAAGAGCTGTCGCTGCAGGCGGTAATCGCCTGGGAGATGAAAAACCTGCCCGAAGACCAGCGTACCGGCTACATGGGCCCGCAGGAATGCGCCTCGAAGTCCGCGCCGATCGCCAACATTCTGTTCAAGTCGGACTCGGTACATTGATCGAACTCGCTCGTGGCTCGTTGAGCAAGATGGCGGTAAGCCTGCAGGCGCCAGTGGTGCAGTACAGCTTTCGCCTTGATGACACGCAGGTGCCGGTCAACCCGCTGATCGGCCAGCGCCTGCGCCTTGAGTACCTTGGCGCCATTCACTGCAGCCATTGTGGCAAGCGCACCAAGACCAGCTTCAGCCAGGGTTACTGCTACCCGTGCATGACCAAACTGGCCCAGTGCGACGTGTGCATCATGGCCCCGGAAAAGTGCCATTACGACGCTGGCACCTGCCGCGAACCGTCGTGGGGCGAACAGTTCTGCATGACCGACCATGTGGTCTACCTGGCCAACTCGTCGGGGATCAAGGTCGGTATCACCCGCGCCACCCAGCTGCCCACCCGCTGGCTCGACCAGGGTGCCAGCCAGGCCCTGCCGATCGTGCGCGTGGCCACCCGCCAGCAGTCCGGCCTGGTCGAAGACTTGCTGCGCAGCCAGGTGCCGGACCGCACCAACTGGCGCGCCCTGCTCAAGGGCGATGCCGAGGAGCTCGACCTGGTGGCCATTCGTGAACAGGTCTTCGACGCCTGTGCCGATGGCCTGCGCGAGCTGCAGGGGCGCTTCGGCCTGCAGGCGATCCAGCCGCTGGCCGACGCCGAAGTGGTGCAGATGAAGTACCCGGTCGAGGCCTACCCATCGAAGATCGTCAGTTTCAACCTCGACAAGGACCCGGTAGTGGAAGGCACGCTGCTGGGCATCAAGGGCCAGTACCTGATCTTCGACACCGGTGTGATCAATATTCGCAAGTACACGGCCTACCAGTTGGCCGTGCTCCAGTAAAAAGGACCTGCACATGCGTACCGAACAACCGCAAGTGATCTACCTCGAGGATTACCAGGCGCCCGAGTACCTGATCGACGAGACGCACCTGACCTTCGAGCTGTTCGAGGACCACACTCTGGTTCACGCGCAACTGGTCATGCGCCGCAACCCGGCACGCGGTGCCGGCCTGCCGCCACTGGTACTCGATGGCCAGCAGCTGGAGCTGCTGCGCGCCTCGCTGGATGACCAGGAACTCCAGCCGGGCGACTACCAGCTCGACGCCGACAGCCTGACCGTGCAGCCCAAGGCCGAGCGCTTCACCCTCGACACCAGCGTGAAGATCCACCCCGAAAGCAACACCGCACTGGAAGGCCTGTACAAGTCGGGCAAGATGTTCTGCACCCAGTGCGAGGCCGAAGGCTTCCGCAAGATCACCTACTACCTCGACCGCCCGGACGTGATGAGCACCTTCACCACGACGGTGATCGCCGAGCAGCATCGCTACCCGGTATTGCTGTCGAACGGCAACCCGATCGGCAGCGGGCCGGCAGACGATGGTCGCCACTGGGCGACCTGGGAAGACCCGTTCATGAAGCCGGCCTACCTGTTCGCCCTGGTGGCCGGTGACCTGTGGTGCGTCGAGGACAGCTTCACCCGCCAGTCCGGCCGTGACGTGACCCTGCGCATCTACGTCGAGCCCGAGAACATCGACAAGTGCGACCACGCCATGGTCAGCCTGAAGAAGTCAATGCGCTGGGACGAAGAAGTCTATGGCCGCGAGTACGACCTGGACATCTTCATGATCGTCGCGGTCAACGACTTCAACATGGGCGCCATGGAAAACAAGGGCCTGAACATCTTCAACTCCAGCTGTGTGCTGGCCCGTGCCGAAACCGCCACCGATGCCGCACACCAGCGCGTCGAAGGCGTGGTTGCCCACGAGTATTTCCACAACTGGTCGGGCAACCGCGTCACCTGCCGTGACTGGTTCCAGCTGTCGCTGAAGGAAGGCTTCACGGTGTTCCGAGATGCCGAGTTCAGCGCCGACATGAACTCGCGCACGGTCAAGCGCATCGAAGACGTGGCCTACCTGCGTACTCACCAGTTCGCCGAAGACGCTGGCCCCATGGCCCACCCGGTGCGCCCGGACAGCTTCATCGAGATCTCCAACTTCTACACCCTGACCGTGTACGAGAAGGGCGCCGAAGTGGTGCGCATGGTTCGTACCCTGCTGGGCGCCGACGGCTTCCGCAATGGCAGCGACCTGTACTTCGAACGCCACGATGGCCAGGCGGTGACCACCGACGATTTCATCAAGGCCATGGAAGACGCCAACGGCGTCGACTTCACCCAGTTCAAGCGCTGGTACAACCAGGCCGGCACCCCGCGCCTGGAAGTCAGCGAGGCTTATGACGCGGCCGCGCAAACCTACAGCCTGACCTTCCGCCAAAGCTGCCCGCAGACCCCGGACAAGGCCGAAAAACTGCCGTTCGTGATCCCGGTGGAGCTTGGCCTGCTGGATGCCGCAGGCAACGACCTGCCGCTGCAACTGGCCGGCGAAGCGACGGCGCAGGGCACCAGCCGCGTGCTGTCGGTGACCGAGGCCGAGCAGACCTTCACCTTCCAGGGCATCCAGGCCAAGCCGCTGCCTTCGCTGCTGCGTGGCTTCAGTGCACCGGTCAAGCTCAGCTTCCCCTACGACCGCGACCAGCTGATGTTCCTGATGCAGCACGACAGCGACGGCTTCAACCGCTGGGAGGCGGGGCAGCAGTTGTCGGTGCAGGTGCTGCAGGAGCTGATCGGCCAGCATCAGCGCGGCGAAGCACTCAAGCTCGACCAGCGCCTGATCAGCGCCCTGGGCACCGTGCTCGGCAACGAGTCGCTGGACCCGGCCATGGTTGCCGAAATGCTCTCGCTGCCGGGTGAGGCCTACCTCACCGAAATCAGCCAGGTGGCCGACGTGGACGCCATCCACGCCGCCCGCGAGTTCGCCCGCCAGCAGATCGCCGAGCAACTGTTCGACGCCCTGTGGTCGCGTTACCAGGCCAACCGCGACGTGTCGCGCAACACCGCCTACGTGGCCTCGGCCGAGCATTTCGCTCGCCGCAGCCTGCAGAACATCGCGCTGTCGTACCTGATGCAGAGCGGCAAGCCGCAGGTGCTGCAGGCGACTTTGGAGCAGTTCGAGCACTGTGACAACATGACCGAGCGCCTTACCGCCCTGGCCGTGCTGGTCAACTCGCCGTTCGAGGCCGAGCGGGCCAAGGCCTTGGAGGCGTTTGCCGAGCACTTCAAGGACAACCCGCTGGTCATGGACCAGTGGTTCAGCGTGCAGGCGGCCAGTACGCTGCCGGGCGGGCTGGCGCGGGTCAAGGCGCTGATGCAGCACCCGGCGTTCACCCTGAAGAACCCGAACAAGGTACGTGCGTTGATCGGCGCCTTTGCCGGGCAGAACCTGGTCAACTTCCATGCGGCGGATGGCTCCGGCTACCGCTTCCTGGCGGACCTGGTGATCGAGCTGAATGCGCTGAACCCGCAGATCGCTTCGCGGCAACTGGCACCACTGACCCGCTGGCGCAAGTATGACTCTGCGCGTCAGGCCCTGATGAAGGGCGAGCTGGAGCGGATTCTGGCTTCTGGTGAGCTGTCCAGTGATGTGTATGAAGTGGTGAGCAAGAGCCTGGCTTGAGCCTGGAAGAGCTTGGGGCTGCTGTGCAGCCCTTCGCGGGCACGCCCGCTCCCACAGGGATATCACTGCTTTCAAGGCCTGTGATACCCCTGTGGGAGCGGGCGTGCCCGCGAAGGGCCGCACAGCGGCCCCGGCTTTTTACAGCCGACAACAAAACATAACACCCCGCCCGTTGTGTTCCCGCAAATATCCCCGCTACGATCCCCTCAAGCTATTGCAAGCCTCTAGATCAGGCTTTTCGCAGTACCTGCAGTGCATTGACCCACCAGACAAGAACACAACAGGGGGACAGTCATGAGGGAACAGAACAGGCGCTTTGCCTGGCCATTGGCAGCCAGCGCGGTACTGGCGCTGGGGCTCGGCGTGTGGGCTAACAGCGTGCAAGCCGCTGCCGCCGACGAATATTCCACCGAATCGGCCAAGGCCAGCCAAAGCCTGCTGATCGACGCCACCCATGCCGGTAAGCGCCTGGTGGTAGTGGGCGATCGCGGTCATATCCTGTTCTCCGACGATCAGGGCAGAACCTGGACCCAGGCGCGGGTGCCCACCCGACAACTGCTGACCGCGGTGTTCTTCCTTGACGACAAGCGCGGCTGGGCCGTCGGCCACGATGCGCTGGTGCTCGCCAGCAGCGATGGTGGTGCCACCTGGAGCAAGCAGTTCGAAGACCTGCCCCGCGAAGCCCCCTTGCTCGATGTCGCCTTCCTCGACGCCCGGCACGGCTTTGCCGTAGGTGCCTACGGCGCCTTGCTGGAAACCACCGACGGCGGCCAGCACTGGCAGGACGTGGCCGAGCGCCTGGACAACCCCGACCAGCTGCACCTGAACGGTATCGCCCAGGTGCGTGACGCGGGCCTGTTCATTGTCGGCGAGCAGGGCGGCATGTTCCGCTCGGCCGACAACGGCCAGACCTGGGCCAAGGTTCAAGGCCCCTACGAGGGCTCGCTGTTCGGCGTGATCGGCACTGCACAGCCGCGCACATTGCTGGCCTACGGCCTGCGCGGCAACCTGTTCCGCTCCACCGATTTCGGTGACAGCTGGCAACCGATCGAGCTCAAGGCCGCACGTGGCACCCTCGAATTCGGCCTGGCAGGCGCTACGCTTGTCGAGGACGGTAGCCTGGTGCTGGTCGGCAATGGCGGCAGCGTGCTGCGCAGTACCGATGACGGCCAGACCTTCAGTGTCTACAACCGCGCCGACCGCATTGCCCTGGCCGGCGTCAGCGGCCTGGCCGATGGCGGCCTGCTGCTGGTAGGGCAGGGTGGCGTGCACCTGGCTGACCCGCAGGGTGCTGACCAGGAGGTGCGTCCATGACCAGCAGGGAGAGCATCACTATGCACCCGCATCACCAGGACAAGGCCACGTTGCTCGAACGCCTGATCTTCAACAATCGCCCCGTGGTCATCGCCCTGTGCGTGCTGGTCAGCATCTTCCTGTTCTGGCAGGCCACGCAGATTCGCCCGTCCACCAGCTTCGAGAAGATGATCCCGCTGCAGCACCCGTTCATCGAGCAGATGATGGAGCACCGCAACGACCTGGCCAACCTCGGCAACACCGTGCGCATTTCGGTGGAAGCGGTGAATGGCGACATCTTCGACAAGGACTACATGGAGACCCTGCGGCAGATCCATGACGAGGTGTTCTACATCCCTGGCGTCGACCGTGCCGGGTTGAAGTCGCTGTGGAGCCCCAGCGTGCGCTGGAGCGAGGTCACCGAGGAAGGCTTCTCGGGTGGCGAGGTGATTCCCAACACCTACAACGGCTCGCAGGACAGCCTCGACACCTTGCGCGACAACGTGCTCAAGTCGGGCCAGGTGGGGCGACTGGTGGGCAACAACTTCAAGTCCAGCATCGTCGATGTGCCACTGCTGGAGAGCTACCCCGACCCGCAGGACCCGGGCAAGCAGGTGAAGCTGGACTACCAGCAGTTCTCGCACCAGCTTGAAGAAAAGATCCGTGACAAGTTCCAGGCGCAGAACCCCAACGTGAAGGTGCACATCGTCGGCTTCGCCAAGAAGGTCGGCGACCTGATCGACGGCCTGGTGATGGTGGCGATGTTCTTCGGCGTCGCCCTGGCCATCACCTGGGTGCTGCTGTACTGGTTCACCTGGTGCATCCGCAGCACCATCGCCGTGCTCATCACCACCCTGGTGGCAGTGGTCTGGCAGCTGGGCCTGATGCATGCGGTGGGCTTTGGCCTGGACCCGTACTCGATGCTGGTGCCGTTCCTGATCTTCGCCATCGGCATTTCCCACGGGGTGCAGAAGATCAACGGTATCGCCCTGCAGTCGAGTGATGCCGACAACGCCCTGACCGCTGCCCGGCGCACCTTCCGCCAGCTGTTCCTGCCGGGGATGATCGCCATTCTCGCCGACGCCGTGGGCTTCATCACCTTGCTGATCATCGACATCGGCGTGATTCGTGAGCTGGCCATCGGTGCTTCCATCGGTGTGGCGGTGATCGTGTTCACCAACCTCATCCTGCTGCCGGTAGCCATCTCCTACGTCGGCATCAGCAAGAAGGCCGTCGAGCGCAGCAAGCAGGACGCCACCCGCGAGCACCCGTTCTGGCGCCTGTTGTCGAACTTCGCCAGTGCCAAGGTGGCGCCTGTATCGGTGGCCCTGGCGCTGGTCGCCTTCGCCGGTGGCCTGTGGTACAGCCAGAACCTGAAGATCGGCGACCTCGACCAGGGCGCGCCGGAACTGCGCCCCGATTCGCGCTACAACCAGGACAACAACTTCATCATCAGTAACTACTCGACCAGTTCCGACGTGCTGGTGATCATGGTCAAGACCCCGCCGGAAAGCTGCTCGATCCACTCGACCATGGCGCCGATCGACGAGCTGATGTGGACCATGCAGAACACCCCGGGCGTGCAGTCGGCAATTTCCCTCGTGACCGTGTCCAAGCAGGTGATCAAGGGCATGAACGAGGGCAGCCTGAAATGGGAAACCCTGTCGCGCAACCCGGACATCCTCAACAACTCCATCGCCCGCGCCGATGGCCTGTACAACGGCGACTGCTCGCTGGCACCGGTGCTGGTGTTCCTCAACGACCACAAGGCCGAAACCCTGGAGCGGGTCACTGCCGTGGCCAAGGCGTTTGCCGACAGCCACAACAAGGAAGGCCTGCAGTTCCTGCTGGCGGCGGGCAATGCCGGAATCGAGGCGGCGACCAACGAGGTGATCAAGTCGGCCGAGCTGACCATCCTGATCCTGGTGTACATCTGCGTGGCGGTGATGTGCCTGATTACCTTCCGCTCGTTCGCCGCCACCCTGTGTATCGTCCTGCCGCTGGTGCTGACCTCGGTGCTGGGCAACGCGCTGATGGCCTACATGGGCATCGGGGTCAAGGTGGCGACCTTGCCGGTGGTGGCGCTGGGTGTGGGCATTGGCGTGGACTATGGCATCTACATCTACAGCCGGCTGGAAAGCTTCCTGCGCGCCGGGTTGCCGTTGCAGGAGGCGTATTACGAGACCCTGCGCTCGACCGGCAAGGCAGTGCTGTTCACCGGCTTGTGCCTGGCCATCGGCGTGTGCACCTGGATCTTCTCGGCGATCAAGTTCCAGGCGGACATGGGGTTGATGCTGACTTTCATGTTGTTGTGGAACATGTTCGGGGCGCTGTGGTTGTTGCCGGCGTTGGCGCGGTTCCTGATCAAGCCGGAGAAGATGGTGGGCAAGGAGGGCGGGTCGATTTTTGCCCATTGAATTGCAGGGGGCCGCTTTGCGGCCCATCGCCGGCAAGCCAGCTCCCACAGGTACAGCGCAAGCCTCCAGATTTGTGCGATCCCTGTGGGAGCTGGCTTGCCGGCGATGGGCTGCAAAGCAGCCCCAGGGCTATAATGCCAACTCATTTCAGATTGGTACCCCCATGTCCCCCCTCGCCACCGCCCTGCAGTCCTGCGACATGCTCCTGATCGACGGCCTGCACGCCTTCGACTTCACCTCCGATGAATCCGGCCTCACCATCGAATGCATGGACGGCCGCCAGCTCCGCCGCTGGTCCTTCACCCCCGAGCAGATCACAGCTGCCATCGCCGTGGGTGACGAGTGGCAACTCGACGATGCCGACGGCGCGCATCGGCTAGTCTGTATGAGTGCCTTTCGCGCCCCGGATGATGACGAAGATGAATCGGATCTGGACGAGCCTGCTGACCGCTAGCCTGATGAGCCTGACCATCCATGCCCACGCCGCCACCTTGCTGGTGGGCAGTTACACCGATGGCGCCAGCGAGGGCATCTACCGCTACGGGTTCGACGAAAAGACCGGTCATATCGACCCGTCGCCGCAGCAGGTGGTGGAGAGTGTCAGCCCTTCATGGCTGGTGCTGTCGGCCGATCAACGCCAGCTCTTTGCGGTCAACGAAACGCCGAAGGGCGGGGTCAGCAGTTTCGCCGTCAGTGCAAAAGGCGAGATCAAGCTACTCAACCAGGTGCCCAGCCAAGGTGACGAGCCGACCCACGCCAGCCTCAGCCAGGACCAGCGTTATCTGTTCGTGGCCAACTACGCGGTCAAGCCCGATCCCGGCGGCAGCCTGGTGGTAGTCCCGGTGGCCAAGGACGGCAAGCTCAAGCCGGTGGTGCAACAGGCCCGGCACAAGGCGAGCGGGGTCAACCCCGAGCGCCAGGCCGGCGCCCATGTGCATTCGCTGGTGCTGTCACCGGACGGCCGCCACCTGTATGCCAGCGACCTGGGTGCCGACAAGGTGTTCATCTACCGTTACGACGGTGCCAGCGCAGACCACCCGTTGACGCCAGCGATCCCCGCGTCGGTGGACCTGCCGCCGGGCAGCGGGCCGCGCCACCTGTTGTTCGACGCCAAGGGCCGTCACGCCTACCTGACCCTGGAAATGAGTGCCGAAGTGGTGATGTTCGACGCGCAGGAGGGCAACCTGGTCGAACGCCAGCGCCTGCCCCTGACCGAGAGCAAGGAAGCTGCGGCGAAAGCGGCAGGTGGCTTGCACCTGTCGGCAGACGGGCGCTTTCTGTATGTGAGCAACCGCGGCACGGCCAACGAGATCGTGGCGTTCAGCGTGGGCAAGCAGGATGGCCAGCTGACGTTCCTGCAGCGCCGTTCGGTGGAGGGGGATCATCCCCGCGAGTTCGCCCTCGACCCGAGCGACAACTTCCTGCTGGTGGCCAACCAGAAGAGCAACCAGATCGTGGTGATACGCCGCGATCCGCGCAGCGGCAAGCTGTTGGAGACGGTGCAGACGCTGAAGCAGGATGCGCCGTCGGACCTGAAGTTCATCGAGTGATATCGATCGGCGTGATAATCGATACTGCCGCAATGAATTTTTGCCTGCGGCTTCGGCGGCGTAAGTTTGACCCAAGGCCCAAACGGGCCAACGTCAAACCACCGCCGTCGAGGTCAGCCCAGATGAACTTCAATCTCTTCCCGGTCATTGCCGCATCCGCCATTTCCGCTTCGGTCGTATTGCCAGCGCATGCCCATGCCGACAGCAGCGGCAAGGCGTCCGCTACCCATAGCTACACCGAACAGTACCTGCGCCAGAGTGCCAATTTCCATGCGGCATTGAGTGGCAAGCACAACCACTGAATCCTGTACTGGCCCTATCGCCGGCAAGCCAGCTCCCACAGGGGTTGAGCATGCCTCAGGTCCAGCGCCGTACCTGTGGGAGCCGGCTTGCCGGCGATAGGGCCAGTACAGGAAACAGGGTTCATTTGGCCATTACGGCCTTGAACAGCTCCGAAGCCAGCCACCCCTCCAGCCAGCTCCGCACCCGCGGATAAGCCGCCTCGGCGAACCACTGCGGTTCGACCCCGGCAAACTGGCGCATCAGGGGCAGCAACGCGGCATCGGCAATGCTCGGGTGCGTGGCCAGCAAGTAGGGCCTGCCTGCCAGCAGGCCTTCGAGCTCCGCCAGCCAGGCCTCGGCCTGCTGGCGGTAATGCTCGCGGGTATGCTCGGGGTAGCGCTCGGCATACTTGTACAGGTTCACCTGCGCCTTGAACGTGCTGTCGTTGCGCGCAATCAGTGTTGCAGCCTGCTGCGCCGCCGCAGGGTCGGCCTGCAGCCGCCAGTCCTGCGGGTCGTTTTGCGCCAGCGCCCAGCGCATGATGTCCAGGCTTTCTTCGAGCACCCCGGCACCGGTATCCAGTACCGGCACCGTGCCCTTGGGTGACAAGGCCAGCAGTTCTGCCGGCTTGTTCTTCATCGCTACCTCGCGAATCTCCACCTCGCACCCCGCATAGCGCAGGGCCAGGCGCGCGCGCATGGCCCAGGGGCAGCGGCGGAACGAGTAGAGGATCACCCGCACACCTCCACGTCACTCAGGCCATTGCCTTGGCGGCGCACCTGGATCTGCACCGGGATGCGTTCGTGCATTTCCTGCACGTGGGAAATCACTGCCACCTTGCGGCCCTGGGCCTGCAAGCCGTCGAGGGCGTCCATGGCCAGTTGCAGCGACTCGGGGTCGAGGCTGCCGAAGCCTTCGTCGATGAACAGCGATTCGATGCGCAGCGTGCTGGAGGCCATCGAGGCCAGGCCCAGGGCCAGGGCCAGCGACACCAGGAAGGTTTCCCCGCCAGACAGCGAGTGCACCGAACGCAGTTCGTCACCCATCTCGGTGTCCAGCACCAGCAGGCCGAGGGCGCTGCCGCCGCGCTTGAGGCGGTAACGGCGGGCCAGCTGGCGCAGCTGGGCGTTGGCGTGGTGCAGCAGCAGGTCGAGGTTGTAGCCCTGGGCGATCTTGCGGAACACATCGCCCGAGGCCGAGCCGATCAGGGCGTTCAGGCGAGCCCAGCGTTGCCACTGCTGGTGGGCCTGTTCGATTTCCGCCGCCAGCGCCTGGTGCGCCTGTTGGCGACGCTGGTCATCGGCCTGCTGTGCACGCAGTTCGGCGCATTGCTGCTCATGGCCGGCCAGGCGTTCGCGCAGTTCGGTCAGGGCCTGTTCCAGGGCGTCGGCCGAGGTGTCCACAGTCATTTGCGCGGCATGTTGCTGCAGGCGTTGTTCACGTTCCTGCAGCAGCACGCGGCCCTGTTCGATGGCCTTTTCGGCGCCTTGCAGGCGCTGGCGCAGCTCATTTACCTGCGCGTCCTCCATGCCCAGCAGGCGATCCAGGCCGGCGTCGTCCAGTTCCGGGTGTTCTGCGCGCCACTGGGCGATCTGGCCCTGCAACTGCTGGCACTCGGCGTCCAGCGCCTGCTGCTGCTGGGTGTTGGCCTTGAGTTCGCTGGCCAGTTGCACGCCTTGGGTACGCAAGTCCTGCAGGCGCTGGGCAGTGTCGGCATCGAGGGCACGGGCCTGCTCCAGCGCGGCGTCCATATGCTGTTGCCAGGCCTCGGCGCTTGCATGCCCGCCAAGCAGTTCGCCAAGCGAAGCCTGGGCCTGTTGGCGCTGCTCGTCGAGGGCGGCAAGTTTCTGCTGCAGCTGCTGCTGGGTCTGCACGCGTGCCTGCTGCTGGTCGCGCAGCTTGTCCAGCTGGGCCTGGCGGGCTTGCTGTTCTTCCTGTTCGTCCTTGCGCTGCTCCAGTTGCTGCAGGCGCAGGGCGATCTGCTGGTCCAGGGCGAGGAAGGCATTGGCCGGGTCGTCGTTCAAGGCCTTGAGGGCCTCTTCGGGCAATACGCCGGCAAGGTCCTCAAGGCCTTGCTGCAACTGCTGCTCGTCACTGGCCAGGGCCTGGTGCTGTTGCTCCAGGTGGCGCTGGGCCTGCTGTTGCGCCTGCTGGGCGGCCTGCAGTTGCTGGTTGAGACGGGCTGCATCTTTTTGCAGGGCGAGCAGGGCGCTCTGGCGTTTCTCGTCCTGGCCGATTTCTTCGTCCAGGCGCCGCAGCTGGCTGTCGAGCCAGGCACTGCGGGCATTGTCGTCCTGCGGGGCCAGGGCGGGCCACAGGCTGTGCGCCTGCACCTGGGCCACCAGCGGTTGTAGCTGCTCGCCCAGTTGCTGCTGTTGCTGCTGGTAATCCTTGAGCTGGGCGTTGACCACGCCCAGCTGGGTGCGCAGCTCCACCAGCTTGCTGTTGAGGGTTTCGACCTGCTTCTGCGCCGCGTCTTCCTCGGCCTGGTCATGGCGACCCAGGCTTTGCAGCAGCGCTTCAGGCTGGTGGAACGGGTGCTCGGCGCTGCCGCACACCGGGCAGGGTTCGCCGTCGCGCAACTGGCCGCGCAACTCTTCGACGCTGGTGTTACGTGCCAGGCGCTGGCGTTCCAGCAACTGGCGGGTGAGGTTGAGCGCTTGCTCGGCGGCTTCCAGCTCGGCCTTGGCGGCGGTGCCTTCGGTAATCAGTTGCTGGCGCTGCTGCATGGCCTGCTGCTGACGCACGCGCACGGCCTCCAGCTGCTGGCGCAGTTCCAGTTCACGGCCATGCAGGCGTGACAGCTCTTCCACGGCGCGCTGCTGCTTGCGGTTGTCCTGCAGCATGCCGCCCAGCAGGTCGATCTGTTCTGCCAGGGCCTGGGGTTCGGCCTTGGCTTCGCGGAACAGCAGCTCGAAGGCATCGCGCTCGGCCTGCAAGTGCGCATTGGCCTGGCTGGCCTGGGCCTGTAGACCAGGCAGCTCTTCACGGCCCTTGGCCAGGCGGCCACCGATCAGCATCACTTGCTTCAGTTGCGGCAGGTAGGCGTGCCAGGCGTTGGCCAGGCCCGCCAGGTGCTGGCTGTCGGCGAGCGCGGTGTCGATCTGCGCCAGTTGCTGCAGGCTGCGCTGCTGGTTGTCTTCCAGCTGCTGCAGGTGCTGCTGGCCTTCGGCGACCTGCTGCTCGGCCTGCTGGCTGGCACTGCGCTGTGCTGCCAGCTCCTGGTCCAGGCGGGCCAGGTTGTCCTGGGCGGCAAAGGCCTGGCGCAGGCGAGGGGCGTTCTCGCTGTGTTGGGCCTGGCTATCGGCAAGCGCCTGACGCGCGGCGTCCAGCGCCTGCTCGAGCTCGCTGGTGCGCACTTGCAGCTCGGCTTGCTGCTGCTGTTGTTCGGCGATCTTCGCTGCCAGCGGTGCCAGTTGCGCGGTCAATGTCTGCTGGCGGTGGAACTGGTGACGCTGCGGGGCCAGGCGCTCCAGGCGCACCAGGTCCAGGCGCTGGTCAGCCAGTTGTTGCCATTCCTGTTCGGCGGCTTGCAGCGCGGTGCCGGCTTCGGCGTGCTGGTCCTGCAACTGGCGCTGCTCGTTCAGCCAGTTGCGTTGCTGTTCCAGCTGGCGCTCGCCGGCCTGGTCGGCCTTGAATTGCTGTTGCGCCTGTTCCAGGCGCTGGTCGAGCTCGGCGCGTGCTTCGGCGGCCATCGGCAGCAGGTGGCTGGCACGGTCCTTCAGGGCATTGTGGGCCTCGCCGGCTTCGCGGGCCTTGCTGAAGGCGCGCTGGCCCAGGCGGGTGTAGATGGCGGTGTTGGTGAGCTTTTCCAGCAGCTCGCTGCGTTCTTT
This sequence comes from Pseudomonas sp. PVC-5-1, assembly GCF_057444345.1. Taxonomy (NCBI): domain Bacteria; kingdom Pseudomonadati; phylum Pseudomonadota; class Gammaproteobacteria; order Pseudomonadales; family Pseudomonadaceae; genus Pseudomonas; species Pseudomonas sp. PVC-5-1. Next base: position 1,686,741 of record NZ_CM172024.1, read on the forward strand.
GTCGTCGGCCTTGAGGAAGGCGCCGAATTCGCTCTGGGCCAGCATCACCGCGCGGGTGAACTGTTCGAAGTTCAGGCCCAGGCGGGCTTCGACCAGTTGTTTGTACTCGTTCTTGCCGCTGCCCAGTACCTGCTCGCTGTCCAGATCGTAGAAGCTCTGGCGGCTGTGCTGCAGCTTGCCGTTGGCCTTGTCGCGGGCGCGGTTGGCTTCCCAGCGGGCGCGGTAGCGGCGGCCATCGATGCCGACGAAATCGACTTCGGCAAAGCCGCTGCCGGTGCCGCGGCGCAGCAGGTTGCGCGGGTCGGAGGTAGGGATTTCACCGTCTGCATCCGGCACCTTGGCCTCGCGGCCAATGTCGTTCAGCCGTGGCACGGTGCCGAACAACGCCAGGCACAGGGCGTCGAGCAGGGTACTCTTGCCCGCCCCGGTAGGCCCGGTGATGGCGAACAGGCCGGCGCTGGCCAGCGGTTCGGCGGTGAAATCGATATCGACCGGGCCGGCCAGGGATGCCAGGTTCTTCAGGCGGATGGCAAGAATCTTCATGGCTGTTCCTCTTCCTGCTGCACGTCCTGCAACAGCAGGGCGAAGTCGGCCAGCGCCTGTTCGTCGGCGGGGTTGCCATAGGCCTGCTCCCAGGCGCGGGTGAACAGGTCCTGCGGGGTCATCTGGGCCAGTTCGACAAAGGCCAAGTCATCGTCTTCGGCATTGTTGCGGCCGGCGTATTCGGCGCTGATGCGGATCAAGCGCACGGCCTTGCCTTGCAGTGCGGTTTCGATCTGCTGGCGCAGGTCGGGTTGCGGCTCATCCAGTATCACCCGCACCTCCAGCCAGGGCTGGCGGTTGGGGTCTTCGAGCAGGTCGATCACTGGCAGCTCGGCCAACTGCTCCAGCAGTTCGCCCAGTGGTGCCGGGCCGACCCGTTGCAGGGCCACGGCGCGCGGTACCGGGCGCGGTTCGACGCTGACCAGGCCAGTGCCGTCCAGCTCCACTTCCAGCACTTGGTGCGGGTAGTTGATTTCGGCGAACGACAGCGGGATCGGCGAGCCGCTGTAGCGGATGCGTTCTTCGCGGTTGACCTTCTGCGGCTTGTGCAGGTGGCCCAGGGCGACGTAGCTGATGGCCTTGTCGAACAGCTTGGCCGGTAGCGCCTCGGCGTTGCCGATGATCAGGCTGCGCTCCGAGTCCTCCGACACCGCGCCACCGGCCATGTGCGCGTGGCTGATGGCGATCAGCGCCTGGTCCTTCTTGCGCTTCTTTTGCGCGGCGGCGATCAGCTGCTGGTGCACCTGGGTGATACCTTGCAGGTAGTCGTCGCCCAATTGCGGGCCGGTCACCTCGGCCGGGCGCAGGAAGGGCAAGGCCAGGCACCAGGCAGCGACCTTGCCGCGGCCGTTGGTCAGCGGAATCAGCAGGCGCTCGGCATCCAGCTGGCCCTCGTCCAGCCAGTGCACACGGCCCAGGGCATGGGTGCGCAGGCGGCGCATCAGCGCCGCGGGCAGCTCGATGCGCGAGCCGGAGTCGTGGTTGCCGGCGATCATCACGATGTCCAGCTTCGGCTGTTGCTCGTGGGCCTGGACGATGAAGTCGTAGAGACGTTCCTGGGCTTTGACCGGCGGGTTGACCGTGTCGAAGATATCGCCAGCGATCAGCAGCGCATCCGGCTGGCGCAGGCGCAGCTGGCCGAGCAGCCAGTCGAGGAAGCAGGCGTGTTCGAAGTCGCGTTCCTGGCCGTGCAGGCTTTGGCCCAGGTGCCAGTCGGAGGTATGAAACAGACGCATGGATGACCTGTTGGTGTCGAGTCGAGCAAGCGGGGGCTTGGCGTGAATGATGGGCTTCGCGGAGCCGGGTATGGTAACCCAAGGCAGTACGGCAGGGCAGTTGCTGCCCGCAGGTAAGTGCGAGTGCCGGTTATTTTGTAACTCCCTGATTCTGCGGGGCCCTGTGGGAGCGGGTTCACCCTCGACCAAGGGCAAAGCCCTTGCCAGGCGCATATTTTGCCGCAAAGTGGCGCCGTTGCTGAGTTGGCGTTCCATCTCGACGATGGGTACTTGCGTGCTGTGTAGGAAAGCGTGAAATCACCCGGTTTCTCGGTCCTACAAGCGCACATTTCCCTCAACATATCGTTCATTGTTAGCCCCTCGATCATTGCCCTAACCTCCGAGCGCTTCGAGCATTCAAGGACAATGCAATGATCATGGACTTGGCCGAGCGCCTTACGCCGCAGCATCGCCGACTGTTCAAGTTTCATCATTTGGCTGACCCCGACCAGCCTCTGCTGCTGGAATGTTTCAAGGGCGCCGAAGGCCTTTCGCAGCCGTTCGCCTACGAGCTGCTGTTGATCTGCGACGGGCCGCACCTAGCGCTCAAGTCGATGATCGGCCAGCAGGTGAGCATCGAGATCGAACTGGCCGACGCCGCGCCGCGCTTCATCAACGGCTACCTCTCCCGCTTTGCCAGTCTGGGTAGCGATGGCGCCCTGGACCGCTACAGTGCGATCCTGAGCCCTTGGCTGACGATGCTCAGGCACCGCACCGACACGCGCATCTTCCAGAACTGCACGGTCGCAGAGGTGCTCGCTGACGTTTTCGCCCTGTATCCACGCTACGTTGCCTATGCGCTGCGCTTGAGTCGTGTGCACAAGCGCTACACCTACATCACCCAATACCGCGAAAGCGACCTCAACTTCGTCCAGCGCCTGCTGGATGAAGCAGGGCTGTTTTACTTCTTCGAGCACAGTGCTGAAGCTCACACGTTGATCATCTGCGACGACTCCACCCTGCTCGACGCGCTCCCCGAGCAAGCGCAAATCCGCTTCCACAGCGCCTCGGTCACCGAAACCGCCGACTCGATCACCCAGTGGTGCGGTCATCGCCAGTTGCAGGCCGGCAGCATGGCCGCGCAGACCTTCGACTACCGCCAACCGCGCAACCGCCTGCCGGTGGCCATGCGCAGCCTGAACGAGCAGGGCGCCGTGCAGCGCTTCGAGGTCTACGACCCCGGCCAGTACACGCACAGCACATATGACGAAGGCGAGGCGTTGTTGCGGCTACGCATCGAAGCACTGGAACTGCGCGGCAAGCAGTTCGAAGGCGCCAGTAACTGCCGCGCCATGAAGCCCGGCTACGCCTTCGAGCTGCTGCAGCACTACGCCCACGACCAGGGTGCCGTCGAAGACCGCCAGTTCCTGCTGATGAGCGTGGAAAGCGAAGGCCACAACAACTACCTTACCGGCCAGCAGGCCAGCTACTTCAACACCTTCAGCTGCGTGCGCAAGAAGATCCCGTTCCGCCCGCAACTGAGCACGCCCAAGCCGACCATCGCCGGCCCGCAGACCGCGATCATCGTCGGCCCACCGGGTGAGGAGATCTTCACCGACGAACTGGGCCGGGTGAAGATCCAGTTCCACTGGGACCGCAATGGCAAGTACAACGACCACAGTTCGTGCTGGGTGCGCGTCGCCCAATCCGGTGCCAGCGGCGGCTTCGGCAGCATCCAGATCCCGCGTGTGGGCGACGAAGTGGTCGTGGTGTTCCTCGACGGAAACCCCGACCGCCCGCTGATCATGGGCAGCCTGTACAACAGCACCAACACCCCGCCATGGTCGCTGCCGGCGAACAAGACCCAGAGTGGTTTCCTGACCCGCTCTACTAAAGGTAAAGGGTCGAACGCGAACTTCTTCCGTTTCGAAGACAAGGCTGGTGCTGAGCAGATCATCATGCACGCCGAGCGCAATCTGGATACTGAGGTTGAGGCAGATGACAGTCTCAAGGTGGGCGGGAATAGAACTATCACTGTCGAGGGCAGACATTCCGAAACCATTAAGCTGGAAACCAGTATTGCGGTGGAGGAGGGCTCGTATTTTGTGACGGTGGACCAGGGTGAGGTAAAAATAAAAGCGGCAAAGTCAATCACCTTGGAGGTGGGAAAAAGCACGCTTGTAATGAACTCGGATGGCACGATTACACTGTCAGGCATCTCCGTGGACGTTGCAGGCAGCAAAATAATCAATTTGAACAAGTCTTGATTAGCGACAAGGAAAAGTCCCATGCGTAGAAACATCTACGATCGATTATCTGAACGGCGTGAACGCGAAGAGCGCCTTGAGCGTGAGCGTCTAGAAGAGGAGGCTCGCAATGCAGAGCCCCCTCCACCAGAGCGTTTTCTTACAAATGAGTTGAGTTTCATTCGTCCAGAGAATTTAAAAGACAAGACATTTCACGTCTTTACTCTGACGGACATCGGACCTAGCCCGTTCTCGTTCGTCGTGGGGCGTTCGCCGGTGGAGCCGGATACGGACTTGGAGACGCTTGCGCAACAACTGCTTGGTGAGTTGAAAAAGACGTTGTCCCATGTTCAGTGGATCGAACCGGTTTCCCCGGTAGAGGTAGCTGGATTAGAGGCCCGACGTGTCGAGTTCCGTTGGCGACAACAAGGCCAACCGGTTCATCAAGTACAGCTAATTTTTCTGCATCAGGATGAGTACAAGCGGCCTTTGCTCATGCAAATTACCGGTACGAGCAACAGTCCCAAAGGCATGACGGCGGAGGAGCGTAGTGCTTTCGATAGGTTGGTTGAAAGTCTTCAACTGCGCTATCTGCCTGTGAACGAGGGGGATGCTGAACAGGCCGAATCAGCATGACTGCGGCTGCTGCGAGACTAGATGATCCAATCGAGCACTCCAGCGCTTTAGGTGGATTGCTTGCTGGCTTAGCAATTGGTGCAGGCGCGGTACTCATAGGTATTGCCGTTATCGGGACCGGCGGGCTTGGGGCTGTAGCGCTAGCCGCGATGGTTGGAGCGGGAGCAGCCACTGGCGCTGGAATCGGTCAACTGATTGGTAGCCTATCTTTCGCTTGTAGTGAAACAGGGCAAATACGATCAGGCTCAAGTAACGTTTATATAAATGGGAAGCCTGCTGCGAGGGCTCATCTGGATAATGCCGAGTGTTCGGATCATCCAGGGGGACCTAAGATATTGGCCCAGGGTAGTGACTCGGTTTATATCAATGGTCAGCCTGCGGCTCGAGTCGGTGACCGGACAGTTTGTGATGCAAAAATAAGTGCTGGCTCCCCTAATGTGTGTATAGGAGGGGGAACAGCGACGACTGATGCAATTGACCCGGAAGTTCCTGTTTGGCTTGAGCGTGCGGTGATGGCGTTGGGGCTGGCTAGTGCTTTTGTACTGGCAAGTCCAGTGTTGGTGATGGCGGGGTTGGCTGGTGGTATTGCGGGCGGAATGGCTGGGCATTGGGCTGGCGGTGAGCTATTTGGTGAAGGTTCTGATGGCCAGAAACTGATGGCATTTGGTGGGGCTTTGCTTGGAGGGGGTATTGGCGCAAAGGGTGGCAAAGCCTTTGATGCCCGTTACGAAATTAAAGTGCAAGGTTTTGGTTCTAACCTTGGAAACGTTAAGGCAGTGCCGAAGAAAGTACCCGTGGATAGCCCTGATGCTAGTCCGCCATTGCGGGGGGCGGATGGTAGGTTTGTTAAGACCAGTGAGAACCCTGTTCAGTATAATCGAAAATCCCAATATCCAAGTGGTTATCGTGCGGGTGTTAAAGATAAGGTCTTGGATGCTAATACTATCCAAGATGGACCAGATGCAGGGAAAATTCTTACAGCTGATATGGATGTTGTCCATAGGAACGATCCCCGAATCACAATTGAACACAACAAGCCAGTCGTTGAACACTGGAACGGACAAGGCTATAATTCTACTCGCGCTGCACGGAATGATTTTTACAATGAAGTAGATAATATGAGTATTCGATTGCGTTCTGCTAACAGTTCCGGTGGCGCTAAAATGGCTGCGGATGGCGTGAGGTATAGGCAGGACGTAGGGCCTGATTATGAATGAGGTTGGTATGTTCTCTAAAGATGACTTATTGCAGTCCTTTGCTTGCGTGGAAGAATACGCCGGTTGCTATTTTTTTCAGCACAAGCTTCCAAAAGTGGTATATGAATATTGTTTGAAAAGTACAGATAGGAAAGATTTGCTGGTTATATCTGAGGGCGTAAGTGACAGGGTGTTTTCTGTGGAGGTTGTTGAGCAGGCGCCTGACTCCTTGAGTCAGGATAAGACTATAATATTCGATATTGCGCCGAATAAGTATGGTTTTACTCATGTGTTGGTTGTGCCCAATACTTATCACGGCAGCTTGAAAGGACGGCTGGACGGTAAGCGAGGGAACTTGTATCTTTGTATTCCTATACATCGGTGTGAATTTTCGGGAGGCGAATCTGAGGGTGAATTTAAAGAAATGATTCAGCGTATGATTCCTGTCTTTCGTTGGAATAGGAGCGCTTGTCCTAAAATTAAAGTGTATTTTGATAATCCGGGGACTGAAGCCGGCACCGATGAGTCTGGCGTGTTGATGAAGTATCCTGCACTATTATCAGAGATAGAGAATCTCAATGGTGTAGTTAGTGGATTTATTGAGATTACAAACTATAAGGGCGAAGTGGTGGAAGTCCTATCTCCAAAAAAAGAGGTGTTTACTCTAGTTCGTAACCGGAAAGATGAAGAAGTGCTCACGCATTCTCAATTGGTCGAGGTTTTGAACGGTTTTATTTTTGCTGGATGATGGCGTTTGCTAGGCAGAAGTTTCTGGGATTGGCGGTCTTTAAAATGCAAATTTTAGGTGACGACTGCTGGCGTTGAGGCGGTCGGATGTTTTGCTTTCTATTTTAACACTGGCCCTGGCGAGATTGCCGAAGACTCCGGCGTACCGCTGAAGTCGATGATGGGCCAGCACGTCAGCATCGAAATCGAGTTGGCCGAAGGCGCCCGCGCTATATACCTGACGCGCTTTGCCAGCATCAGCAGCATGGCCCGTTACACCGCCACCTTCAACCCGTGGTTCGCGATGCTCAAGAACTGCTTCGACACGCGGATCTTCCAGGGCACCACGGTCGAGGAAGTGGTCACCGAAGTGTTCGCCATCTATATTTGGGTCCGTAAATGACTATTCCAAGCGAACAGTGCAAGGCAGTAGCTAGGCATGCTTTGAAGGTTTTTGGGGGTGAGCTCAAGGTTCAAGCTTATTATGATGACTTTAGAAGTATTTCGGTAGATGTACTGACTACCCTGGACTCTTTGCATGTGGGGGTGAAGTCTTTAGGTACGATAGGGTTGTCGGAAGTTCCACTATTTGCTGGTGATGGCGAGGAATTTTCTACTCGTGTAGAGCTCTGTGCCGGGGCTTTGACTGAAGAGACCTACTGGGAAAATGCAATAGCTTCCGCAGCTTTCTTTATCCGAAAAAGCCAACGTTATGTAATGCCGGGTGATGTAATTGTTGATGTGTTCAATGATTACCTAAAGGCTCCAAAAAAGCCTCATATGTATTTGACAATTCCTTTCATGTGGAACGATGCTCATTTTCCACAGCTTGAATTTAACTCGCTAAAAATAAATTGGTTGCAGTGCATAGCGATTTATGAAGATGAGCGTGCTTTCATCGAGAAATTCGGAGGCGATGTTTTTGACGATTTGTTGTCTGATCAAGAGATAAATACGCTTGATCCTGATCGTCTTCCTGTTGATCTATCTCGATTTAAGTGATTTTAATTTGGTTTTACGGGGGCGGCAGCTGATAGTGGCCTCGATGCCCGCACCAGTTGGGCCACCGACGTGCTCGGCCGTGAATTGGAGGTACAGTACAACCCCGACCACCGGGTGATCGCCAGCCGCGACTACGGCGGCGAACGCTACGCCACCGAGCTGGACGACAATGGCAACATGGTCGACCTGACCTTGGCGGACGGTAGCTGCCTGCAATTCAAGTACGACGAATTCTCCCGTCTGCTCGAAGAGACCGACCCGCTGGGCCGCAAGACCACCTACGAATATCACCACCTGACCACGCTGGTGACCCAGGTCAGTTACCCGGATGGCAGCACCTGGCGGGCGCGCTACGACGACAAGGGCAACCTGCTCGCCGAATTCGATGCCCTGGGTCAAATGACCGAATACCTGAACAGCGACGACGGCCTGCCGCACACCATCATCGACGCTACCTACAAGTCCAAGTACCTGTGGTGGAACACCTTGGCACAGGTCGAGCGTTACCAGGATTGTTCGGGCAAGAACACCTGGTACCGCTACGACGAACGCCAGCACCTCGTCGCGGTAACCGATGCGCTGAACCAGACCACCACGCTGGAGCGCAAGCCCGACGGTGAGGTGCTGCGCATCAGCCATCCCGACGGCACGGCGGAAACTTTCACCTACAACGACCTTGGTCAGGTGCTCGACCACACCGATGGCAAAGGCCAGATCACCCGCCTGCTACGCACTTCCCGTGGTTTGCCGAGTAACCGCCGGGACCCGAAAGGAGGTGTGGTTCGTTACGAGTACGACAAGGCTTGGCGCCTGACCGGGTTGGTGAACGAGAACAACGCCACGTACCGCTTTGCCTATGACGCCTCGGACCGGCTGACTGAAGAAGTGCGGGTGGATAACCTGACCCGGCGTTTCAGCTACAACCTCGGCGGCCATCTGACCCGGCTGGATGAGATTGGTTATGGCGAAAATGCCGAGCGCCCGGAACGTCATACGCTATTCGAGCGTGACACTATTGGCCGGTTGGTCGCCAAGATCAACCGCGATGCGAGCCAGACCTTCGCGTACGACGACGGCGACCGGTTGCTGAGCATCGAGCGGCAGCCTACCGGGATCGGCAAGCAGCTTGGGATCACGGAAGAGAAGCTGGAGTACACCTACGATCTGCTGGGGCGGCTGACCAAAGAAATCACCCCCGACGGCACGCTCGGCTACGAGTACGATCCGCTCGGCAACCTGACTACGCTGACCCTGCCGGATGGCCGCAAGGTCAATCACCTGTACTACGGCAGTGGGCATCTGCACCAACTGAACCTGGACGGTCAGGTGATCAGCGACATGGAGCGTGATGACCTGCACCGCGAGGTTTACCGGACCCAGGGCAAGCTCACCAGTTGTTTCGGTTATGACGCGATGGGGCGCAAGGCGTGGCAATACGCATCGATGCTGCCGGCCGACAAGCTCTCGCAGGTGCACAACACCGGTATCAATACCTCATTGCTGGTGGAGCATGCGTACAACCCGATTCACCGCCGTTATCAGTACGACCCGGCAGGTGAACTGGTGCGTACGCTCGACAAGCTGTGTGGCGAGATCAAGTACGAGTACGAAGCGAACGGCCAGTTGCGCAGCCGCGATACGGGCTCGCTGGTTGGCAGCGAAGAGTTTCGTTACGACCCTGCGGGCAACCGCCTGGATTTCAATGCCCGGCAATTTGCCAAGTCCAGGGACAACCGCATCACACACTGGCGGGACCAGGAGTACCGTTACGACCCGTGGGGCAACCTGATCGAAAAATGCTCGGAATATGGCAACCGGTTGCAGCGCTTCGGTTATGACGGTGAAAACCGGCTGGTGCGGGCGGAGACATGGGTCAATGGCAAGCTGGAGAGTGCCGGGCACTACCGTTATGACAGCCTGGGGCGGCGGGTGGCCAAGCTGGCTGAGATCAATGGGCAGGTCGAGCAGAAGCGCTTCCTCTGGCAAGGGCTGAGGATGCTGCGTGAGGAGACGCCCGGGCAGAGCATCCTGTACCTGTATGAGCCGGGTAGCTATGCGCCGTTGGCGCGGGTTGATCAGGTGGAAGGGGAGGAGCAGAAGCTCTATTACTTCCATACGGACCAGATTGGTACGCCGCTGGAGGTCACGGACAGTGACGGTAAGATCGTCTGGCAGGCGACGTTTCGCTCGTGGGGGGCAATAGAGAGTCTGCCGATCAATGAGATCGAGCAGAATTTGCGTTTCCAAGGTCAGTACTTTGATAGCGAAACGGGACTGCACTACAACACGTTCCGGTACTATGGTCCTGAGATAGGGCAATTTATCACCCAAGACCCAATTGGCTTGGGCGGAGGATGGAATCTCTATAAATATGCCAACAATCCAGTTGTTTGGGTTGATCCCTTTGGATTGGATGCATTAAGCACTCTTGCCGAGCGTGGTTATTTTGGTATAACTAAAACACTAGGTGGTGGGCTAGATTATTCTGGTAGCAATGCGCTTTATGCGAAAAAACCAGGGGTCAATCCCATAGTGGTAATTGAATATACAGGAAATTATATTGAGGACTTTGAGGCTGCAAACAACGTGGCCGAATTAAATCAAAAAACCACGCCGCGAGGCTATGTGTGGCATCATGTGGATGACTATAATCCTAAAACCAATAAAGGCACTATGCAATTAGTAGAGCAGAGGGCTCATCAAGGTGTTCCTCATAATGGAGGAGTATCTCAATATAAAGCTGCAACCGGAAAAGCTTATACGTTCCCAGCCAGAAAGCCAGTGGCCGCGAAAAAAGCAGGAGGAATTTCATGTTAGATCTTGAAGGGTCTGAATCCAGTATTGATGTCGGTGATTTTTCAGAAATTGAAACTTTGGCAAATGGTAAGCTTCCGATCCTATTTAAGGAAATTTATCTTAGGAACAATGGCGGATTTCCCAGAATTACCGAGGTGGAAGGTGATGAGTATGTATTTAGTATAAATGGTTTCAATTCGGTAAAATTCGGGGAGCTACCGATAGAAAAATTAATGCAAGAATATAATGCTCAAGATAAGGCTTTGCATGGCTATGTGCCTTTTGCATATGACGATGGTGGCAACAGTTTCATGCTTTCTCTGAGGGAGGAAGACGCTGGAACTGTATATTTACTAATTCAAGATGGTCTGCAAATGGAGAGGGTCTGTGCGAGATTTGATGATTTCGTAAATTCGCTGAGCATTGGGTGAGATAGTTGTTTTATTAAGGTGAGGTTCAGTTGTGAAAGTGCTGGATTCAATCGCTTAGCAAGAACTGTTTATGGGGTTGATAGATGTTGCGGCAATCGAGGTTGAACCGGAGTGCGTTGAGGTTTTCGCTCGGTTTGATTCTGCTAAGCAGCGTGCGCCTGAACTGTGCTCTGACTTTGCCGAGGCTTACAAACAGGCTGGACTGACAAAGACTCAAGTGAAATCAATAGGCAAATACACTTGGCACCATTTGGACGATTTCGATCCTGTAACGGGTAAAGGCACTATGCAGTTAGTAACACAGTCCGCTCACGAAGCTTCGTTGCCGCATACTGGTTCAGTCGCGCAATTCGAAAAACATTTTGGTTTGCCTTCTGGATCTTATGGCACGCCTGAAGCTGTAGCTATCTCACAGGGTTGGCTAAAAGGCCGCCCACAGAAAATAACATTTACAACTTGTTGAGGATTCTATAATGGATGACTTTGAATTGTTTGATTCTGGTGCTCCCGTCTCGATATCAGATATTGATAACCTTGAGTCTGAAATTGGCATAAAATTTCCAGCAGACTTCAGGGAGCTTTACCTGTCTTTCAATGGAGGCACTCCGAATCGGGAGTTTTGGGCGGGCGATGAAAATTATGAGCCGATTAGAATTGAAGATTTTAAAAGCATCGCCAGCGCTGAAATCGTTGACAAAGACGAGACTAAATACATAGGCGGATGCTTCAATTTGATGGTGCATAGGAACGTATTGCCAGCACATTTGGTACCTTTTGCCGTTGATGAGGCAGGTAATTTTATTTGCCTTGATAAAGAAGGAGGTAGTGTTATTTATTTTGCGGTTGATGTTTTTCAGCCGGATATTGACATGCGCATAAATCACATTAACGCGCAAAAGATGTTGTCCTCTTCGTTTCGTGTGTTTATTGACTCCTTGGTTGGTGAGGATGAGGTCGATCAGTAGATTCCTTGAGGGGCGTGCATATTAGGTCATTAGATGATTGAAATGAAAATGATGATCGACAAGTTGTCTGGTACGCCTGCACTTATTCCCGGTGCATCCGAAGAAGATCTGGAGTTATTTGTTCAGCGCTGTCAGTTGGCGTTGCTTGCTATGCCACCCTCAGAGTATCTGGAGCTATTAGGTGTTTGTAATGGGGCTGCGGAGAATGGCGTTTTTTTGTATTCAACTCACCGAATACCATTTTCGGATTGTGCTGGTGAGACCAATGATTTTATAGAGATGAATTTAAATTGGCGTGATTTGGAATGGATGAAGGATTACTTGGTTTTTGGAGAAAGTGATGTGGATGTGTATGTGCTAGAAGTGCCCTCAAAAATATACCAGGTGAGGGATCGCCAGGCCTTCGATAATGTTTACTGTGAGTTTTCAACATTTAATGAAATGGTAAGTCATATGTTTGGTTTGATGGCGGTCGGGTGAGTTTTTAAGGGGCAGTTTTCCAATTTCTGATAGAGTGCGATCCATGAACTCCCCCTGCTACAAGATGGGGCTCAATTTGCCGTGGCATCTCTGGCCCCATGAAAAAACCTGCGCCTCCTGGGTTTGAGGTTACGAGACCTCTACATGCGGATTGTTCCGATGAAGGAATATACAGAAATGGAAGGTTTTTCTCGATTGGCTTCGAGGATCAAGTAAAGGTGTTAAACTATGAATCAAACTTCCAAGGGTCGAGTGAAGTAGTAAATACCTAAAAGAGGGCAAGATCATTTTCCGGATGGGGGTTATATAAAAATGGAGATATCCCTGTTGATCCAGAGTTTCGTTTTTCCATGATTGCTAAGGCTGATAAATTGGGTTCGGAACTGCAGCGGGTCAATAGTTCGCCTTCGGGGTATTGAGGTGTATGAAAATGAATTGGCCTGAATCTTTGAGGCGGCGTATTGTAACGAGCTAAAAGGTTATGATGTATATTTTTCACCTGACGATGTCCCTAGAATAATGTCTGTCATTGCGATTGTGATGGAGGGGGCTGGGATCTCAGCTTCAGTCCTTATGAAACTCCATCGTGTACTTGGTGTCCCATTGTTGCAGTTGAAATCAACGATTCTGGCGCATGAGCCAGTATTAGAGTTGGAGATTTTTGACGGCGACTACCACGATCATGCAAAAATGATTCGATCAGTTTGTGCTGTGCTAACTGCGGAAAAAGTAGATGCGTCTTATTACGAAATTCCCTGTGGTCAGCAATATGTAGGGAACCCCCAGTTATCCATTTGGAAAATCGATTCAAATCTGGTGGAGGATATATTGAGTGCGGCTGATGATGAGGTGGAGCGACAGCTCAATAGTTAGTCTAATAGGGGGTATACGAAGTTCCTCAGCGGCACCCGCGTTCACCTGCACTACGACAACCCGCTGGGTCGCCTGAGCGACATCAATCGTTTGGTGAACAACGAATTTCTGATCGCGCCGATCTGGAAGCCTTGAGCGTTCTGTGACTTGGCTCTCGCTTTGCGGGAGGTATCAAGCTTGCCCTCAAAGGCATGCTGATTTACCCTCCGAACCGGCCATGATCATGGCTATTCGACACTCACGGACGACGATCACAGGAGTCACCAATGGAAGGCATCCCACAAACTCAATCCACCCCAGATAACCTCAAGCCAAAATGGCGGGAGCGCTTCGCTTTCTTCGATCAGTACGGCGCACCCACCTCCGAGCCCTACAAAGCCGCTTTCCGCGCCTTGCCATTTGGCAAGAAGCTGCTGATCAACAACAACTTCATCGCCTTTTTCTTCGGCCCGATCTACTGGTTCGTACTGGGGCTGTGGAAGAAGAACCTGGTCATGCTGGCCATCATGATCGCCATCGGCGTTCTCCTGAGCTACTACGAGATCGCGACGGGTAGCGAAATCCCGCGCCCGGTGGATAACGGCATCAGCATGGCGTTTGCGTTTCTGTACAGCTTCCTGACCAACCGTGCCTACTACCTGAAGCAGACCAAAGGGCAGCAGAGCTGGAACCCGTTCGAGGGGCAGCGGTTCATCTGAGCCGTCAGCCAGTTCAACCGGTGCTCGCAGGTTGATGAAGCCCCAATCACGGTCTCTGTAGGAGCGGCCTTGTGTCGCGAAAGGGCCGCAAGGCGGCCCCGGCGATTTTGCGGTGATGCGCAGATCCTGGGGGCGCTTCGCACCCCTTTCGCGACACAAGGCCGCTCCTACAGGGGGCGCGCATGGCTTGGGGCTGTGTAGTCAGTGCCGGGTGATATCCCCGGTTTGCCGGTGCAACAGCAACTCGGCCAAGGCCTTGGTCATCTGTACGTGATGCACCGCGTTGACCAGCATGTTGATGCCGGGCTCGCCGGCATTGGCGCAGATGTATTCGTCCAGCGAGTCTTCGATGCCGGCCATCAGCTGGAGGGTGTGGATCAGGGCGTCAACCGAGGGTGTGTCCTGGTTGATGGTGTAGAAGGGGCGGGCCGTTAGTTTTACGGGTGGATCGGGGACGATCTTTTTCATGATTAAAACCCTTTGCTTGATCAGAGAATGCCACCACCGCAACCTTCTCACGGGTTTAGGTGGCAGCCGTGCGCGGGGTGAGAAACCGAGGAAGCAAAGGAAAACTCGGCCAGACCGAAGTCTGCCCGCGCGCGGCCGCCATGAAAGCTGACGGAATTTGCTTATCGTCGGGTTCTCACACCCGGTCACCGAAGCGACCCGGAAACGTTATCCGTGAGGTGTTTCCCCGACAACAGCGATAGTTCGGCAGCGCGCGTAGGATAATTCCTAAGCGGGTTGATCCTGAAGCATTGGGGGGCAGGTTCAGAAATATCTTACGGTGGCACCGGCTGCGCCGGTGTTCGCGGGCACGCCCGCTCCCACAGGTACTGCGCAAGGTTCTCGGCGGGCGCGGTCACTGTGGGAGCGGGCATGCCCGCGAAGAGGCCTGCACAGGCAGCACATCACTTGGGATAGAGCGGCGGCAGGCTGCCGTTCTCGCCGGTCGGCAGCAATACCTGCTCAGCCGGGGGAATCGTACCGATCGCCCGCCACAAATCTTCACCCTGCCAATACTGCCCGCTCTCGCTATACAGCGCCCCGTTCAACCCATCCAGTGCATCCGACAACGGCACGAACCGCGCCGCCATCTCGGCCAGGGTTTCCGGCTGCTGGCGGGCCCAGGCGTCCAGCGCCTGGCGGGTTGCCTGTGGGTCGTTGGCCTGGCACGCGCGCTTGAGATCATCCAGCAAGGTACGCGGGCTCGGCCCGGCCTGCGCGGCACGCAGCACCGCTGGCTGCGAGCGGGCGCGCCACCACAGGGCAAAGCCCAGCACGGTGGTGAGGGCGAACACCAGGGTGGCCAGCTGCCAGGGCCACAGCAAGCTGCTGGCACTGCTGTTGTCGCCGACCGGGGTGTCGGCGCTCAGCGCCGGGTTGTCCTGCACATTCAGCGTGCGCGCCGGCAGGCTGCTGTGCTCCAGGTGGTCTTCTCGGGTATTCCACCAGGCCACTTCCAGCGCCGGCAGGGCCAGCGCGCCGCTGTGGGTCGGCACCAAGGCTTCGCGCTCTTCGCGGTTGGCAATCATCCCTCGTTCGCTGATTTCGTTGCGCAGCAATGGCTGGTCGGGGTACCGGCGCAGGCCGGTGATTTCGGTGGCTGGCAGCGGTGGCAGCTGGGTGCTGGACAAGCCTTCGGCACGCAGGGTGATGTTGCGGGTCAGCGAGTCGCCAATCTGCACCTGCTGGTTGCCAGGGTCGGGGTTCCAGTGCTCTTCAAGTGTCAGGCTGCGGGCCGGTAGCCAGGGCACGCCAGCAGGCCAGGCCGCCGGAATCGGCCGCACGGCCAGGCGCAATGGCAACGAGCTGACCTGCACCTGGTGGCCGGCCCGGGCCGTGCCGTTGGCTTGCGGGGCCTCGTCCTGGCTGGCGGCGGCGGTGGCGGTGAAAGTCAACGGCGGGATGTCGAGGGTGCCGCTTTGTTGGGCATACACGGCATAGCGGGTTTCGATCACGCCGTGGCGGACGCCGTTGATTTCCTTTTCATAGGTGCGCGATTCACCCAGCGGTTCGACCTTGGCGTTTTCCAGTTGCAGCGGGCTGAGGCTGCTGTCGTCGTACAGGGCCACTGAATGGTAGATGCGCAGGGTGAGCACGGCCTGGGCCTGGACGTAGACCTCGCTGCTGTCGAGCGTGGCTTCGATGAACACCTGTGAGGCACTGTCCTGGCGGCTGGCATCGGCCTGCAGCACTTGCAGTTCGATGGCCTGGCTGTGCGACTGGCCCAGTTGCAGTTCGGGGATGCGCAGGCTGCCGCTGCGCCGCGGCAGCAGGGTGATGATCCAGCGGGTACTGGCGCGGGTTTCGCCGTCGAGGCTGTGCAGGCTGTTCAGCTGGCGCGTGCCGCGCACTTCGAAGTCACCCTCCAGCGCGCGCAGGTCGGGCTTGCCGAACTGGGTGACGTCCTGGCTTTCCAGGGTCAGCTCCAGGCTTTCGCCGGCTTCCAGGCGGGTACGGTCGACGCTGGCTCGCAGCAACGGTTCGGCCTGGGCCAGCACGGCCCACAGCAGACTGAGGAGAAAGACGCCGAAGCGACTCATCGTGGGGTTTCCTGATGCAATTGCTGTTCATACCAGAATTTGCGCCGCAGCAGCTCCGCCGGGTTGTCGGGGATCTCCCGCAGCCATTGTTCCAGGGCCTGGCGCTGTTCGGCATCGAGGCTGGTCGATACCGGGCGCTGCGGCGGCTGGATGACGCTGTCATCCGCGCCCGCTTGGTTGCCGGGCGCTACCTGGCTGTTGCTGCTGCCTTCGCCGGGCTGTTCGGCGCTGGCTTGTTCGTCGTTGCCGGGCGTGCCTTGGGACGGGCTGCTGGCCGAGCTGCTGTTGCCTTCGGTTTCGCTGCCGGGCGTGCCTTGGGCATCGCTGTTGGCTGGTTGTTCCTCGGCCTTGGCTTCGCGCTGTTGCAGCAGTTGCTGCACCAGTGCCTGGTTGTCCAGCGCCGCTTGCAGGTCGGGCTGGCGTTCCAGGGCTTGTTCGTAAGCGTCCAGGGCTGCTTCCAGTTCACCGCTATGGGCCAGGGCATTGCCTCGATTGTAGTGGGCGGCGGCGGTGTCGCCTTGGGAAAAGGCTTCGGCGGCGCCAGCATAGTCGCCCGCCTGGTACAGGGCCATGCCGCGCCATTGCGGGTCCTGGAACTGGCGCGCGGCACTGGCCGGGCGGTTCTGCTCCAGCAGGCGCTGGCCTTGCTGGTCGGGGCGCAGCCACAGGTCGTTGAACTCGAAGGCCTGGCTGGGCTGGGGCAGGGCCAGCAGCAGCGGCAGGCAGAACAGCCAGCCGCGTCGGCCGGCACAGGCGGCCAGCAGCAACAGCGGCAGCAGCAGCCAGTAACCCTGGTCGGCCCAGCTGTCCAGTTGCAGGGTCTGGCCGTCATTGCGCCCGGCGCGCGGGTTGTCGAACAGGCCCAGGCCACGCAGGTCGAGGTCGTCGATGCGGGCATGCCGGTAGCGCCCGCCGGTGCCGCTGATGAAACCCTTGAGGCTGGCGCTGTCCAGACGTGGCAACAGGATGCCGCCCTGGTCGTCCTTCAGGTATTCGCCATTGGCCTGGCGCACCGGTGCGCCTTCGCGGCTGCCGATGCCCAGCATCAGCAGGCTCGGGCCCTGGCGGCCGAGGGCCTGGGCGATGCCTTCGCGCTCCGGGGCGCTGAGCGACGAGCCGATCAGCAGCAGGCGGCCCTGGCCCAGGCCGCTCTGGGCAAGCAGGGCGAGGCCTTTTTGCACGGCCAGGTCGGCGCGCTGGCCGGGCTTGGGCATGATCGATGGGTCGACCGCCTCGAGCAGGTTGCGGCTGGTGGCCAAGTCATCAGACAGCGGCACCAGGGTGTGTGCGGAGCCAGCGTAGACCACCAGCGCGGTCTGGCTGTCGCGGCGGTGCTCCAGCAGGTCGAGGATTTTGCGCCGCGCCTGCTCCAGGCGGTTGGGCGGGCTGTCCTCGGCGAGCATCTGCGGGGTCAGTTCGAGCAGGATCACCAGCGGGTCGGCCGGGCGCTGGCGGCTTTCTTCCACGCGCTGCCAACTGGGCCCGAGTAGTGCCAGGATCACCAGCACCCAGGCCAGGCCCAGCGCCACCCACGGCAGCTTGCTGGTGCTGCCGCTGCCACCGCCGAGCAGGACGCCATGGAACGCCGGCGGCAGAATCATCTGCCAGCGCCCGGCGCGCTTGCGCCGGTGCCACAGTTTGTACAGCAGCCAGGCGAGCAGGGGCACGGCCAGCAGCCAGAGCGGGCGCAACCATTCGGGCCACAGTTCGATCATCGCCGCCTCCTCAGGCGCAGGCGCTTCAGGCGCTGGCGCCATTCCGGGTGCGGTTGCAGGAAGCGCGGCTTGCGCAGCAGGCGGTGCAGCACGTTGTCGGGCCATTGCACGGCCAGTACCAGCAGCACGCTCAGCAGCAGGGCCAGGGCCAGGGGCCAGGCATACAGGGCCTTGGCCGTGCGCGCCTGGGTCGGCTGCTGGGCCACCGGTTCGAGCTGGTCGAGGGTGTCGCCGATGGCGTCCAGTTCGGCGCCGTCATGGGCGCGGAAGTAGGTACCGTGGGTGATGTCGGCAATTTCCTTGAGCGAGGCTTCGTCCAGGTCCAGGCTCGGGTTCAGGCCGAGCAGGCCGGGGGTGCCACTGGCTTCGGGGTTGGCGCCGATGCCGATGGTGTAGATGCGCACGCCTTCCTGGGCGGCCAGGCGGGCGGCGGTCAGCGGGTGGATCTGCCCGCCGTTGTTGGCACCGTCGGTGATCAGCACCAGCACCCGGCTTTGTGCCGGCCGTTGACGCAGGCGCTTGACCGCCAGGCCAATGGCGTCTCCGATGGCGGTGTTCTTGCCGGCGATGCCGATCTGCGCCTCGTCGAGGAAGGTGCGCACGGTGCGCCGGTCGAAAGTGAGCGGCGCCTGCAGGTAGGCCTGGCTGCCGAACAGGATCAGGCCCACGCGGTCGCCCTCGCGGTCCTGCAGGAAGTCGCCGAGCAGCGCCTTGACCAGGTCGAGGCGGCTGATTTCTTCGTTCTGCCACTGCATGTCGGGGAAGTCCATCGACCCGGACACATCCACCGCCACCAGCAGGTCGCGGCCGCTGGCAGCCACTGGCACTGGCTCGCCCAACCATTGCGGGCGGGCGGCGGCGCACAGCAGCAACAGCCAGATGACGACAAAGGGCGCCTGCTGGCGCCAGGTCGGCAGGTTGAGCCGCGCGCGGCGCCCGGCCAGGCCTTCCAGTTCGTCGAGGAAGCCCACCTTGAGCACCGGTTCGCCGCTGTCGGCGGCCGGCAGCACCAGGCGCGCCAGCCACGGCAGCGGCAACAGGGCGAAGACCCACGGCCAGGCCAGTTCAAACATGCTTGCGAATCCAGGTTTCGACGGCTTGGCTGAGCCCGGCGATGGCCTTGTCGTCGAGCTTGCACTCGGGTTTGTAGGCGCCTTCGACCAGTACCATCCAGCGGGTCAGGCCGGCGGCCGGGCAGCGGTTGTCGAGAAACGCCAGCCACTGGCGGCCGTTGAGGGTATGGCTGTTGGCACCCGGGTAGTGGCTGCGGCACAGGCGCTTGAGCAGGGCGTTGATCTGTTGCAGCCACGCCCCGGCCGGGGCGCCGTCGTAGGGGCGCGGCAGGCGGGCAAGTTCGGCCAGTGCTTCCACGCGTACCGGGTCCAAGGGTTGTTCGGCACGCACGATACGGCGTTTGCCCGGGCGCCAGTGGCGCACCCGCCATAGGCCCCAGGCCAGCAGCGGCAGCACGGCCAGCAGCAGCCACCAGCCGGGTGCCGGTGGCCAAAGGCCGATCGGCGCGGGGGCGATCAGCGGCTGCAGTTGATCAAGCGGGTTCATTGGCCGCTGCTCTTCATGACGCGCTCCGTGGCCGCTGGGCGTTCAGGTACTCGCGCAGTTGCTCGATCATGTCGCTTTGGGTGCTCAGTGGCATCAGCAGCACGCGCAGCTTTTGCGCCATCAGCTCCCAGCGCTCGATACGCGCTTCGGCCTGCTGGCGGTAGGCCTGGCGCAGGTTGGCGTCCAGGGTGTCGAGCTCCAGCTGCGCGCTGCGCTGGGCGAAGCGCAGCAGGCCGGCGGCGGGCAGGGCATGATCGAGCGGGTCGGACACCGGCATCAGCAGCAGGTCGCAATGGCGCGAGAGCATGGCCAGGTGCTGCTCCACCTGGGCAGTGAGCGAGCGCTCATCGCAGATCACGATGGCCAGGCTGCCGGGGCGCAGCACTTCGCGGGCGCGGCGCAGGGCCAGGCCCAGGCTGTCGGCCCCGGGCGTGGCCTCGGTGTGCAGCGCCTGGTTGACCTTGGCCAGGCGGTTGAGCAGTTGCAGCAGGCTCTGCTTGCTGCGCCGGGGCTTGATTTCGTGGTGTTCGTTGTCGCCGAACACCAACCCGCCGATGCGGTCGTTGTGGCCCAGCGCGGCCCAGCCGAACAGCGCGGCGGCCTGGGCGGCCAGCACCGACTTGAACATCAGCCCCGAGCCGAAGAACAGCCGTTGGCTCTGCTCGACGAGGATGAAGATGGGCCGTTCGCGCTCTTCGTGGAACAGCTTGGTGTGCGGTTCCTGGGTACGCGCGGTGACCCGCCAGTCGATGTTGCGCACATCGTCGCCGGCCTGGTAAACGCGCACCTGGTCGAAGTCCACGCCGCGCCCGCGAAGCTTGGAGTGGTGCAGGCCCACCAGCGGGCTGCGTTGGCCGGGCCGGGAAAACAGCTGGATTTCGCGCACGCGGTGGCGCATGTCGATCAGCTCGGCAAGGCCGATGCGGATGCCGGGTTCGGCCAGCGATGCAGTGGGCATGGGCTCAGGCAACGGCGACGACGTCGAGGATGCGCTGGACCACGCGGTCCTGGTCGATCCCTGCCGCCTCGGCCTCGAACGAGAGGATGATGCGGTGGCGCAGCACGTCGAACAGCACCGCCTGGATGTCTTCGGGGCTGACGAAATCGCGCCCGGCCAGCCAGGCGTGGGCGCGCGCGCAGCGGTCCAGCGAAATGGAACCACGCGGGCTGGCGCCGTAGGCGATCCAGTCGGCCAGTTCGGCATCGAACTTGGCCGGGGTGCGGGTGGCCATCACCAGTTGCACCAGGTATTCCTCCACCGCGTCGGCCATGTACAGGCCAAGGATTTCCTTGCGGGCGGCGAAGATCGCCTGCTGGCTGACCCGGCGCTCGGGCTTGGTCTCGCCGCCCAGGGCTTCACCACGGGCCTGCAACAGGATGCGCCGCTCTACCGCAGCGTCGGGGAAGCCGATTTTCACGTGCATCAGGAAGCGGTCGAGCTGGGCTTCGGGCAGCGGGTAGGTGCCTTCCTGCTCGATCGGGTTCTGTGTGGCCATGACCAGGAACAGCGGCGACAGATCGTAGGTGCTGCGGCCCACGCTGACCTGGCGTTCGGCCATGGCCTCGAGCAGTGCGGACTGCACCTTGGCCGGGGCGCGGTTGATTTCGTCGGCCAGCACCAGGTTGTGGAAGATCGGCCCCTGCTGGAACACGAAGCTGCCGGTTTCCGGGCGGTAGATTTCGGTGCCGGTGATGTCGGCCGGGAGCAGGTCGGGGGTGAACTGGATGCGATGGAACTGCGCCTCGATGCCTTCGGCGAGCTCTTTGATGGCCTTGGTCTTGGCCAGGCCCGGCGCGCCTTCGACCAGCATGTGGCCGTCTGCCAGAAGCACGATCAATAGCCGCTCGACCAGTTTCTCCTGGCCTAGGATCTGGGAAGAAAGAAAGGTGCGCAGCGCGATCAGCGCTTCACGGTGTTCCATCGGTGACGGTTCCTGGTATGGGGCCGCAGGCGGCTGGAAGCAGCTGCCCTGGCAAGGGGTGATACTTTAATCCATCCGGGGGGGTGGCGACCAATGGCGGTAGGGAAATTTATCCTTGCCGGGGGCCATGCAGGTCCGGAAATGTCCTGTGTATCGCTGGCCATTGGCTGATGTTCCGCAGCAGCGTGCTGGCGCCTGCTTGTGCTTTTGGTACAAGCAGGAAGCACGACGATGGACCTGAACAGCTGTAGCACTGCACGCATCACGCCGGTCACCCTGCGTTTTGGCGTGTTCTTCGATGGCACCGGTAACAACCTGAGCAATGTGATGCCGGTGGATGCACCGGGGAACAAGGGGGGCAGTTATGCCAATGCCTTGAGCAATGTGGCCCTGTTGCATGCACTGTACCCGACGCAGGGGGCCAATGCTGATGAGACCATGGCGTTTCTGAAGCGCTATGTCGAGGGCGTGGGCACCCTGGCGGGGGAGGCGGATCATGCCTATGCCTCGGCCACCGGGTGTGGGCGTAGAGGAGCCGAGGCGCGTGTCACCGAGGCCTTGGCGGGGATTGCCGGGCAACTGCGGGACTGGCGCCAGGCGCACCCAAAGGCAAGGCTCGAGCGGGTCGAGTTCGACTTGTTCGGTTTC
The DNA here is from genome assembly GCF_057444345.1 of Pseudomonas sp. PVC-5-1. Lineage (NCBI taxonomy): Bacteria > Pseudomonadati > Pseudomonadota > Gammaproteobacteria > Pseudomonadales > Pseudomonadaceae > Pseudomonas > Pseudomonas sp. PVC-5-1. The sequence goes on from NZ_CM172024.1 coordinate 1,708,938, forward strand.
AGCCGCGGCGCTGCGGCTGTGCGTCATCTGGCCAACCTGCTGCATGATGGCGGCAGCAGCCTGTTGGCTGTGCCCTGTGGCATCGTGATCAACTTCATCGGCCTGTTCGACACGGTTGCTGCAATCATCGCTCCGCTGCAGGGCGACTTCGATCCTGCCGACGACCGCCATGGTGACTTGCGCCTGGGCCTGGGCGCGGGCATTGCCCGGCAAATGGTGCAGCTGGTGGCGGGGGACGAGCAGCGGCACAACTTCCCGCTGGTACGCAGCGGCCATGACATCGTGTTGCCAGGCGTGCACTCGAACATTGGCGGTGGTTACCCGGATACCACGCAGGAGCAGGTGTTGCTGTGCAAACCGCATTCTCAGCGGGTGCCGCTCAGAATGCGCGCCGAGCACACGCGTGTGCATGCCATAGTCAGTGCGTTGCTGGCGTCGTCGTTTGGCGAAATGGGCGCGCCCAGGCCGCGTGTGCTGGCCTGGGAGGTTCCGATTGCCGGTGGCCTGCCTAGCGAGGCGCAAAAACAGGTATATGCGGCGGTGTACCGCGAACGGGAAGTGGCGGGGCAGCTGTCGCGGGTGTACCTGAGCATCATGCGGGAGCTGGCGGTGCGCGCTGGTGTGCCGTTTGCGCAACTGGGCGGGCAGGTCGAGCACCGGCTGCCGGATGAACTGCTGGGCATCAGCCGCAAGTTGCATGCGTTTGCCCTGGGTGAATGCGAACAGCCTGGGTTGACCGAGGATGAGCAGCGATTGTTGCGAGACAGGTACGTGCATGCATCAGCGAACTGGAATGCGTTGAAGGGGTTGCACGGCAGTGTGCTGGATGTGTTGTTCGTCAATCGGCCGGGGGCAGGTGGGCGGGTGGTGCATGCCAATCCGGTCGCCTGAGTAGCCAGTGCGCAGATGAATCAATGGCCATGTGCTGTTCTGCAGGATCTGCCTTGCATTGCGAAAGGGCTGCAAAGCAGCCCTGGGGCTAGACAGGCTGTCGGTGCTTCCTGGCCAGGTAGGCCTCCTGCGCCAAGGTCAGCAGCACCGTCAGCAGCATGAACACGATCGATGCCACGAAGATGCCATGAGGCAGGCGTTGGTCGAGCATCCAGCCAAACGCCACCGGCCCGAGGGCACCGCCGATGCTGAAGCCGGTCGAGACCAGCCCGAACGCTTTGCCCTCGGCGCCGCTCGGTGCCGCCGCCTTCACCAGCATGTCCCTCGACGGGGCGATGATCCCGGTCAGCAAGCCAATGGCACCGAGAACCACCACCAACCCCCAGCCCCGAAGCAGCCCGAGGGCCACCAGCGTTGTCAACGCGGCAGCCAGGGCAAAGGCCGAGGCCGCCACCAGGCCGTGACGCCGGGTCCGGTCAGCCAAGGCCCCACCGCACAGTACACCTGCAGCACTGCTGAGCAGAAAGGCCGTGAGTGCCGTGTTGGCCCAGGCCAGGGTCAGGTCTTGGCCCTGGACCAGGGCGGCCACGGAGAACTTCTCGATGGCACTGGTGCTCAGGTTGAGCAAGATGAACAGGACCGTCAGCAGCCCGAGCATGGGCGTGAACAGTCGCGCGCGACCTGCTGCAGTGGGGCCAGCGCCGCCTTTGCCAGGCTTGGCAACGTGGTGGATTCCACTGCCTGGAACCGATATCAACAGCAAGGCGGCAACCCCCGCAGCCGCGCCCGCCATCAGGGCAGCCTGCGTGCCGAATAGTGCAGCGATGCCGAGAAATATAGCTGGCGTTACCGCCGAGCCGAGGAAGCCGGCAAAGGTATGGATCGAGAACGCCCGCCCCAGGCGGCCTTGTTCGATGCCGTTGGCCAGCAGCGCGTAGTCGGCCGGGTGGTACACGCCATTGGCCAGGCCGGCCATGGCCATCGCCACCAACAGCAGGATGTAGCTGGGGCTGACAGCAACCAGCAGGAAACTGATGCTGCCCAGCAGCAAGCCCGCCTTGAGCACCTTGCGCGCACCGTAGTGGTCGACGGCATAGCCTAGCGGTGCCTGCACCAGGGCGGAGACGACATTGAACACGGCCAGGGCTGCGCCGAGTTCGACGAACCCTACCCCCAGCAAGTCGGGGAGCACGGGTAGCAGCGCCGGGATAAGCATGATGTGCACATGGCTGACGAAGTGTACGGCAGCAATTTGGGTAAGAAGCTTGGGGCCAGCTTTGGGCATGTCGATACCTGTTGTACGGCGTGCGCACCTGGCGCACGGCAGGATGGTGGAAAGCCCGCTTACCGGGAGAAGTGGCAGAAACCGGGTAGGCGGCCGTTCAATACGGCATAGGCCAGCAAGCCAATGACCAGCCCCCAGAATGCCCCGCCAATGCCAAACAGGTTGATGTTGGCTGCCGCGGCCAGGAATGTGATCAGTGCCGCTTCGCGTGAACGGGCATCTGCCATTGCGTTGGCCAGGCTGGCGCCGATGGTGCCCAGCAGTGCAAGGCCGGCCAGCGTGGTGATGAAGGTGGCCGGCAGGGCCATGAACACACTGGCCAGGGTGACCCCGAATACCCCTACGAGGATGTAGCAGACGCCGGCAGCGATGCCCGCGACCCAGCGTTTGCCCGGGTCTTCGTGGGCTTCCTTGCCAGTGCAGATGGCGGCGGTGATGGCAGCGATGTTGAAGGCGTGCGACCCGAACGGTGCCATCAGCAACGACCCCAGGCCAGTGACTGCCACGATCGGATTGGCGCTGGTCTTGAAGCCATCGTTGCGCAGCACCAGCATGCCTGGCATGTACTGACCGGTAAGGGTGATCAGGAACAACGGCAGGGCCACGCTCAGGGCGGCGTTGAGGGAGAAGGTGGGCGCGGTGAACAACGGCGTGGCGAATTCCAGCCTGAGCGCTGTCAGGTCCACCTGACCCTGCAGTAGCAGGTAGCCCAGGCCCAGCAGCAGAATGCCTACTACGGCATAGCGGGCGGTAAAGCGTTTGAATGTTACATAGGCCGCGATCAACAGCCCGGCCAGGGCGGGGTCGACCGACAGGCCGCCGAATGCACCAATGCCGAATTGCAACAGGATACCCGCCAGCAGGCCGGCGGCAATTCCGCCCGGGATGGCCCGCACCAGGCGCTCGAAGTAACCGGTCACTCCCAGCATCACGAAGCCGGCTGCCGACAGCAGGTAGGCACCGATGGCGTCGCTGTAGGGCACGCTGGCCAGCGCTGTGACCAGGAACGCAGCGGCCGGCGTGGACCAGGCGGTGATCACCGGCTCGCGGCTGTACCAGGACAGGACCAGGCCACTGAGCCCGACGCCGATCGACACTGACCAGACCCACGAGGAGGTCAGCGCCGGGCTCAGCCCGGCCAGCTTGGCGGCCTGGAACACCAGGATGAAGGTGCCGCCATAATTGACTATTACCGAAACGATCCCCGCCACCACGGGGTGAAGGATGTCTGTCAGCCGTAGCGGGGTTGGAGCAGTGTGTGCGGGCGTGTTCATCGAGGCCTCGGTCGTTCTGGCGCATAGGGTTGGAAAGGCTGGTTTTTATAGCGCTAGAATGGCCGGTATAGCCCCACCACTTTTCCATACATGGCCATACCAATGTTCAAGCATGCACAACTGGAGTCGGTGAAAGCCTGGATCGGCGACCCAGAGCGCGCGTCACTGCCTTTGCACGTAAGAATCCAGCGTGCGATACGCCAGCTTGTTCTCGAAGGGGCGTTGCCCGTGGGCAAGGCGTTGCCCGCCTCCCGTGCGCTGGCGGCCTCGCTGGCTGTGTCACGGGATACGGTCGAGGCTGCATATGGCCAGCTGCACGCCGAAGGCTTCATCGAGCGCCGGGTGGGCAGTGGCAGCTTCGTTTCACCCCGTGCGCAGTACCTGCCGGCCCAGCCCCGGGGTCGCAAGGTGAAAGCCCCGGACGAACCGCCGGCAATCAGCCGTCGTGGCCAGGCGCTGTGCCAGGAGGGCGGAGTGCACAATTTCTTCGTTTCTCGGCCGTTTGCGCCGGGGGTGGCGGAAACCCGCAACTTCCCGTTGCAGGCCTGGGAAAAGCTGCAACGGCAGGTGTTCAAGGAACATGGCTCCCAGGCATTGCAGCCCAGTAGCGCGCAAGGTACCGAGCCACTGCGGCGGGCTATTGCCGATTACGTCAATCTTGAACGTGGCGCACAGGCCACGGCTGACCGCGTGCTCATCCTTACCAGTTCACAGCAGGCGTTCAGCCTGTGTGCCCACGTATTGGCCGACGCGGGCGACCAAGTGGTTATCGAAGACCCGGCCTACCATGGGGTCAGGAAGGCGCTGGGTGCTGCTGGCCTGCATTGCATCGCCGTGGCCGTGGACACGGACGGCATGCAGGTCGAGCAGATAACACGGCTGGCTCCCCATGCCAGGGCTGTTTTCCTGACCCCTTCGCATCAGTTCCCTACTGGCGTGACCCTGTCCCTGGACCGGCGTCTGGCGGTGATCGAGTGGGCGCGGCAACAACGCGCCTGGATCATCGAGGACGATTACGACAGCGAGTTTCACTATGCCGGCAAACCCACCGCGTGCGTGCAAGGCCTGGATGCCCACGACCGTACGGTTTACATCGGCACGTTCACCAAGTCTCTGTTCGCCGGCTTGCGCATTGCCTACATGGTCTTGCCGCCGCAACTGGTCGAGCCGATGACCGCTGCGCGAACCTTGCAGGACGGGCATACGGCTTCGCTGGCGCAACTGACCTTGGCCAGGTTCATCGAAGGCGGGCACTTCGGCGCCCATGTGCGCTTGATGCGGGCGATCTATGCGGAGCGCCGCGATGCCCTGGCGGCATTGGTGCAGGCACAGCTGTCGGACTTTCTTGTCGCGCGTGTGCCCGCAGGCGGCATGCAGATGCCTTGTGTTTTCACCAGGCCGATGCCTGAAGAGCAGGTCGTGAAGGCGGCGCAGGCCGCTGGTATCGACCTGCTGGGGCTAAGTGGCCTTTATGCGTCGACGAAAGGGGAGGCGGGATTGCTGATGGGGTTTGCGGCACATACCCCTGGCGAGCTGGCGATGGCCGTGGCAAAACTGGCGAAGGTGTTGCGCCAGGTCGAGTCTGGCCAAGGGCGAGCAACGTTGCCAGGATGAAGCCCGGCAGCAAGACGCCGCCGGGCAGTTGTCACGGTCAGTCGGCCAGTTCTACCAGCATGCTCTTCAGGTAGTCGCTGCCTTGCGCATCCAGCGGTTGCAGGGGCAGGCGTGGAGCGCCGACATCCTGGCCGAGCAGTTTCAAACCGGCCTTGATGGTGGTGGGCAGGCCACGGCGGGTGATGTACTCCAGCAGTTCATACTGCCGGTAGAACAACGCGCGAGCTTCGGCCAGGTTGCCTTGCTGCACCGCGTCCCACAGCGCCAGGTTCAGCGCCGGGATCAGGTTGGGCGCGGCGGTGCACCAGCCGGTGGCACCGGCCACCAGGGCTTCCAGGGTGAGCGGGTTGCAACCGTTGTAGAAGGCCACCTGGCCATCGGTGGCCTTGAACAGGCGGTGCATGCGCTGGATGTCGCCGGTGCTTTCCTTGACCATGGTCACATTAGGCACTTCGCCGAGGATGCGCAGGATCAGCTCCACCGACAGGTCGGTGCCGCTGGTGCCCGGGTTGTTGTAGAGCATGATCGGAATGTCGATGGCCGCGCCCACCGCCTTGTAGTGGGCGACCACTTCGGCTTCGGTGAGCTTCCAGTAGGAGATGGGCAGCACCATCACCGCCGTGGCGCCGCAGGCCTGTGCCAGGCGGGCGCGCTGCACGGTGCGTGCGGTGGTCAGGTCGGAGACGCTGACCACGCTGGGCACGCGGCCGGCGATGCGTGCCTGGCTGAAGCGCACCACCGTTTCCCATTCGCTGTCGGACAGGTAGGCGCCTTCGCCGGTGCTGCCCAGCGGTGCGATGGCGTGCACGCCGTCCTCTATCAGGCGGTCGATGGACAGGCCCAGGGCATCCAGATCGAGCGCGCCGTCTGCCGTGAAGGGAGTGATGGTGTAGCCGATAACGCCGCGAATTACAGGTGTAGACATAACCAGGCACCTCTGCCGTTGTTGGGGAAAGAGTACAGCTTCAGTCAGCCCAGGCAGTCGCCATGGGCACGCAAGGCACGGCGCGCGTAATAGCTGAACGCGGCACCATGACGTTTGGGGGTGGAGATCCAGTCGTGGGCTTCCTTGCCCAGGGCATCCGGGATGGGGCGAATTTCACCGGCGCCCATGGCTAGCAGCTGCATCTTGGCTGCGCGCTCGAACAGCAGGGCGAGCACGCAGGCTTCCTCGATCGAGCGGCCGGCAATCAGCAGGCCATGGTGGGAAAGCAGGATCGCGCGCTTGTCGCCGATCGCCCTGGAGATGATTTCACCTTCTTCGTTGCCCACTGGTACGCCGGGCCATTCCTTGAGGAACGCGCAGTCGTCGAATAGCGGGCACAGGTCCATGTGCGAGATCGCCAGTGGCACTTCCAGCATCGACAGGGCGGCACTGTGCAGTGGGTGGGTGTGGATGATGCAGTTGACGTCGGGGCGTGCGCGGTACAGCCAGCTGTGGAAGCGGTTGGCCGGGTTGGCCATGCCGCGGCCTTGCAGCACGGTGAGGTCTTCGTCGACCACCAGCAGGTTGGAAGCGGCGATTTCGTCGAAGCCCAGGCCGAGTTGTTGCGTGTAGTAGGTGCCAGGCTGCTCGGCGCGGGCGGTGATCTGCCCGGCCAGGCCGGAGTCGTGGCCACCGTCGAACAGGATGCGGCAGGTGAGGGCGAGTTTTTGTCGAGGGGTGTAGGTGTTGTCGGCCAGCGCCGTCAGCATCTGCTGCTGGGCGAGTTTGACCAGCTGGTTCTTGGGGGTCTGCATGGTGGTCGTCATGGGCGGTACCTGCATGGGGAAGGGCGATGGATTGCTGATCGGCGACGACGCCGTCAGGACACAAGCTCGATATTAATGACACAAAGTGTCATATGCAAGCGATGTGTCATCACCCCTGCCGCTCATGCGATGTGGTCCAGTGCAAACCGTTATGGCCCGCATACGTAACTGGTATTACTTGCTCCGACCGCATGCTGTTTAGCATCGACCGGGTCTTAACCGCGACGAGAACAACAACGTGAACCTCGCAACCCTAACCAGTCGAAGTGCAAGATACTGGCCTGAGCGCTTGGCGGTGATCGACCGCCACACCCGCCTCACCTTCGCGCAGCTTGAGCAGCGGACCAATCAGTTGGCCTCGGCCTTGTTGGCCCATGGCATCGCCAGCGGCGAACATGTCGCGATCCTGGCTCCCAACCGGGTCGAGCTGGTGGAGGCTGAGGTGGCTTTCTACAAGGCCGGCCTGGTCAAGGTCCCGGTCAATGCACGCCTGGCGCTGGATGAAGTGATCCAGGTACTGAATGACGCCTGCAGCGTCGCGCTGATCGCCGACCCGCAAGCTGCCGAGGCCTTGCTGGCGCGTAGGCAGGAGGTGCCTGCGCTACGCCTGATCGTTACCCTTGGCGAGCAGGGCGGCGATATCGGCTACGGCGCACTGCTGGCCCAAGGCAGCAGCCAGCCGGTCAGTTGCGATCTGCCTGACGATGCACTGGCCGTATTGCACTACACCTCGGGCAGTTCCGGTGTGCTCAAGGCAGCAATGCTCAGCGTCGGCAACCGCAAGGCGCTGATCCGCAAGAGCATCGCCAGCCCCACCCGGCGTGCCGGCCCAGGCGACATCATGGCCCATGTCGGCCCCATCACCCATGCCAGCGGCATGCAGCTGATGCCGCTGCTGGCGGTGGGTGCCTGCAGCCTTTTGCTGGAACGCTACGATGACCAGTTGCTGCTCGAGACCATCCAGCGCGAGGGCGTGACCCGGTTGTTCCTGGTGCCGGCCATGATCAACCGTCTGGTCAATTTCCCCGGGGTCGAGCGCTATGACCTGAGCAGCCTGCGCCTGGTGATGTATGGCGCAGCGCCAATGGCGCCAGCGCTGGTCAAGCGGGCTATCGAAGTGTTCGGGCCGATCCTGGCCCAGGGCTACGGCGCTGGCGAAACCTGCTCGCTGGTGACGGTGCTGACCGAGCAGGACCACCTGTGTGAAGGCGGCGACTACCGCCGGCTGGCCTCGTGCGGACGATGCTACTTCGAGACCGACCTGCGTGTGGTGAACGACGATTTCCGCGATGTCCAGCCAGGCGAGGTGGGCGAGATCGTGGTCAAGGGACCGGACATCATGCAGGGCTACTGGCGCGCACCGCATCTCACCGCCGAGGTTATGCGTGATGGCTACTACCTCACCGGCGACCTGGCCACGGTGGACCAGCAGGGCTACGTGTTCATCGTCGACCGCAAGAAGGAAATGATCATTTCCGGTGGCTTCAACATCTACCCCAGCGAAGTCGAGCAGGTGCTCTACAGCCTGCCGCAAGTGTTCGAGGCTGCCGTGGTGGGCGTGCCCGACGAGCAGTGGGGCGAAGCGGTGCGGGCAGTGATCGTGCTCAAGCCTGGCATGCAGTTGCAGGAGCACGAGGTGATCGAGCATTGCGCCCAGGCTCTTGCCGGGTTCAAGAAACCGCGTGGGGTGGACTTCGTCAGCGAGCTGCCGAAGAACCCCAACGGCAAAGTGGTGCGCCGCCTGATTCGAGACGCCTACTGGCAAAACAGCGAACGCCGCATCTGACCTGAGGAATTGCCATGTACCAGCCAAGCGAAAAGGCCAAACAGATCATCGAGGCCATCGGCGGCTTCGTTCGCAACGAAATCCTGCCCCTGGAACAACGCGCCGGCCTCAGCTGGGCCGAACCGCACCCGCGTGAGGTGCTGCAGCAGGTGTGGCAACGCTCCTGCGAGCAGGGTTTCTACAACATCATGCTGCCCGAAACGATTGGTGGGGCAGGATTGAGCGTGTCCGACCTGTGTGCGGTGAAGGAGGCCACGGTGCTGACGGGCTCTATGCTGGCGCCGCACATTCTCGGCGAGCTTTCCGGGCCGCCGCGTGTCGGCCACCTGTTCAAAGTGGCCAGCCCGGCCCAGGTCGAGGCTTTCCTGCAGCCGGTGTGCCGAGCCGAAAAGGCCGTGTGCTTCGCGCTGACCGAAAGTGAAGCCGGGTCCGATGCCACGGCGATCAGGACTACCGCTCGGCGCGACGGCGAGCATTACGTGCTGAGCGGGGCCAAGCGCTACATTTCCGGGGCGCCTTATGCCGATATCGCAATACTGCTCGCGGTCACCGGCCCCGGGCGTGGCGCACAGGGGATCTCGGCGTTCTTTGTCGAGCTGGATGCGCCGGGCGTGCGGGTGGAAAGCGATTACTCGGTCATGTCCGGCGGCGGCGCCCATGGCGACATCCTTCTCGATGAGGTACGAGTGCCGGTGGCCAACCGCATTGGCGAGGAGGGGCAGGGCTTCAAGCTGGCAATGGGGCGCATCACGCTCAATCGTCTGCTGCATTGCCCAACCATGCTGGGTCTGGCGGGCCTGGCGCTGAACCTGTCGGTCGATTACGCCCGCACGCGCAAGCAGTTTGGCCAGCCGATCGCGATGTTCCAGTCGATCAATCACATGATCGCCGACATGGCCACCGAACTGCATGCGGCACGCAGCATGGTCTATGCCACTGCCGCGGTGAATGACGCCGGTGGCGATATCCGCACCCAGGCGCCGATGTGCAAGCTGTTCGTATCGGAAACGGCCTTCCGCATCGCCGACCGCGCGGTGCAGATTCATGGGGGGGCCGGGCTGTTGCGGGGCAACCCGGTGGAGTGGATCTTCCGTGCGACCCGTATGATGCGCATTCTTACCGGGACCAGCGAAATCCAGCGCAACACCATTGCCAAGGGCGTGCTCATGCCTGAGCAATGAAACTGCACGCCCGGCCTCGAGTGGCCGGGCTCTCCCACAAGAACAATAAGAGAGATCGACATGACTCATACTGACCCCCGGGCGCGTGCAGGCACGGCCTGGATGATTGCGGTACTGCTGGCACTGCTTATGCTGGTGAACTTCCTGGACAAGGTGGTCATCGGCCTTGTAGCGGTACCCATGTCCAGGGAACTGGGTTTGTCCCCGGCCGAGTTCGGCCTGGTGGGTGGCGCGTTGCACTGGTTCTTCGCCATCTCTGCAGTGGTCGGTGGCTTCATGGCCAACCGCCGGCCGACCCGCACCCTGCTGTTGGGCATGGGCGCGTTCTGGGCGCTGATCCAGTTGCCCATGCTGTTCGTCACCTCCCTGTGGGCGATTGTCGCTTGCCGGGTGCTGCTGGGCATCGGCGAAGGGCCGGCGTCACCGGTGGCAACCCATGCCTTGTACAAGTGGTTCCCCAACGACCGGCGCAATCTGCCGGTGGCGCTGTTGCATACCGGTAGTGCACTTGGGCTGCTGGTGGCAGGCGCAATGATTCCATGGATCAGCGTGCACTATGGCTGGCGCATGAACTTCATCGTGCTGGCCTTGATCGGTGCGGCGTGGTGCGTGCTGTGGTGGGCATTGGGGCGCGAGGGTACTCTTGACCGCATCCGCCCCGGCCAGCCCAGGGAAGAACAGGCGCACATCGCCTACCGCCGTCTGCTCGGCGACCGCACTGTGCTGGGCAATTACCTGTGCCACTTCGCCGCCAATTGGTCGCTGGCCCTGACCTTGACGTGGGTGCCGAGTTATCTGGAAACCGGGTTGGGCATCGACCCGATCATGACCGGTCGGGTGTTCGTGCTTTTCGTGGTGGTGACCACGCCGCTGAGCCTGTTCATGGCCTGGCTGTCGCAGCGCATGATGCGCGCCGGGGTGGCGACACGCTGGTCGCGCGGAGCCTTCGTGTCCCTGTGCCTGATTGCCAGCGGGTTGTTGTCGGCGGCATTGTTCCTGCCGGGCCTGGGGAATGTCGAGCGAATCATCAGCCTGACTTTCAGTGGCGGGCTGGCGCTGGTCATGTACTCGGTGGGGCCAGCCATGCTGGCGGAGTTCACGCCCAGCGGGCAGCGTGGCGGCATCCTGGCTATCGGCAATGGTATCGCTTCGCTGGCCGGGCTGGCGGCACCCGTAGTCACGGGGTTTCTGGTGCAGGGCGCCGGAGCCGACCACCCGGCAGGGTATGGCCAGGGCTTCCTGGTATGCGGGGCGGTGCTGGTCATTGCCGGGTTGACCGGGCTGGTGTGGATGGACCCTCAGAAAACCCGCCAACGGCTGCAGCAGGTGGGCACGACTGCGCTGGCCCGGGCCTGACCTGCGCTGCGTTCAGAGGCTCTGCTGGGGGAGGGGGGCACGCTCGATCAGGGTGCCTTTCCAGCGCTCGCTGCGCACCGCCTCCACGAGCAGCCCGCGCACCAGGTCGCGCATGCAGGCGGCGGCGAACGACAATGGCTTGTGTTGCGAATGGGCCAGGGCAATCGTACGAGTGATGCGCGGCTCCACGATCAGCCGCGCGCTGGCCGGGGCGGCCAGGTCCAGCAATGGCGGCCAGTTGCTGATGGTCGCCGCCAGGCCGGCGCGTACCAGGCTGGCTATGCCGGGTGCAGACTGCTGTTCATAGCTTGAATCCAGGGCCACGCCGGTTTCCATGGCCGCCTGCTCGATGCGCCTGCGCAGGTGCAGGCTGCGCGGCGGCATTACCAGCCGGCTCGACGCGGCCTCGGCCAGGGTGATCGGTGAATCGTCCGGACCATGCGCAGGCAGGCCGACCCAGTACAGGTCTTCGGAGAACACGGGCTCGGCGACAATGTGCGCCAGCTCCTCCGCATTTGGCACCACACCGAAATCCACCTTGCCCAGCTCGATCGCCTGGCCGCCTTCGCGGCTAAGGCCGTCCCATACGGTGAGCTTGATACCAGGAAAGCGCGCCTGCGCCTGGGTGATGATGGCTGGCAACAACAGCGCCGAAGCCGTGGCCGGAATCGAGATGGCCACGTGGCCCTTGGGGTTGCCGCGGCTGGACTTGAGTTCGTCCTTCACCGAATCAAGCTTCTGTATCACCGAGCGTGCCACTTCGTACAGCTGGCGCCCTGCATCGGTCAGCTCGATGCCGTCATGCTGGCGCGCCAGCAACTGCATTTCCAGCTCGCTTTCCAGCAGTCCTATCTGACGGCTCAATGCTGGCTGGGCAATGAACGCGTGGCGCGCGGCGTTGGAGAAGCTGCCGGCTTCGACAATGGCAATCAGGTAACGCAGCTGTTTCAAAGTCATGGCAATTCTCAGGCTATGCCGAAGTGGTATGGCAACTATCGAGAGACGTTATTTGTTCAGCTCTAGTGGCCTACTTAGTATCGGGGAACACCGGATCGAGGATAACAGAAACTTTCACTTATTTACCCTGCCCCTTTTACACAAGCCTTTGCGCCGTGTTTCGGCGCTAACTCGCAACTCACTCTCGAATAAACACAATAAGAGGTTAAGAGTGATGGCATTTCGTGCTTCTGGTCTTTCGGGACCGTTGTCGCTGCTTGCGTCGTCTGCACTTTTTTCTGTGCCTGCCCTGGCTGTTCAATTTAATCTGGGAGAGTTTGAAGGACAGTTTGATTCAGCGTTTTCGTTTGGCACCAGTATTTCCACTGCCAACCCGGACCCGGCTTTGCACAATAGTGCAAACAGTGATGACGGCCGCCTGAACTTTGCCTCGGGTGATGTATTTTCGGCAGTGTTCAAAGGTACCCATGATCTGGAGCTCAAACATGCCAACCTGGGTGTGTTCCTGCGTGGCACCTACTGGTACGACACGGCGCTGCGCGACCATGACCAGCGCTTCAAGCAGGTCGAGGACAACAACCGCAAGCGCTCGGCCAAGACCGCAGGTACCCAGCTGCTCGACGCCTTTGGCTACTACCTCTACGACATCGATGGCCAGCCAGGCTCGGCAAGGCTGGGCAAGCAGGTAGTGAACTGGGGCGAGAGCACCTTCATCCAGGGCGGGCTGAACGTCATCAATCCCTTCAACCTGGCGGCGCTGCGCCGCCCAGGTTCCGAGGTGAAGGACGCGCTGGTGCCGGTGAACCTGTTCTACTTCACGCAGAACCTGACCGAGGCGTTGTCGGTCGATGGCTTCTACCAGTTGGACTGGGACCAGACCCAGCTCGACAACTGCGGCACGTTCTTCTCCAACAACGACTTCCTGCCCGATGGTTGCGATGGCCTGGATGTGGGAGCCAGGTTGCTTGGCAACCCGGCTGCCGTGGCCGGCCTTGCACCGTTTGGCGTGAACCTGACCAGCGAAGGCGTGCGCATACCCCGGGGCAGTGACCAGGATGCCCGCGACGGCGGGCAGTGGGGTGTTTCGTTGCGCTGGTACGTGGCGGCGCTGGACACCGAGTTCGGTGCCTACGCAGCCAACTATCACAGCCGCACGCCTTATCTGGGGACGGTCAGCAGCCCTTATTTCGACAACAGCCGCTTCGCTCCCCAGTTGTGCGCCAACCTGGGTATCGGCCCGGCCGGCTGCGCCGGGTTCCTCGGCTCCGCTGCCGGTCAGTCGCTGGTCGGTGCATTGCGCCTGGGTACCTCCCAGTACCGTGTGCAGTACCCCGAGGACATCCGCATGTACGGGTTGTCGTTCGCCACCACCCTGCGCAGCGGTACGGCCCTGCAGGGTGAGCTGAGTTACCGGCCGAATATGCCCATGCAACTCAACGGTACCGACATCATCCAGTCGCTGCTCAACGTCGAGGGGCGTTCGCCTTTGCTGGGCGACGGGCTGCGGCCAGAAAGCGCCAGCACCCTGTTCGACGGCTACCGGCGCAAGGAGGTGACCCAGCTTCAGGTGACCGCCGTACATGCCTTCAGCCAGGTGCTGGGGGCCAACCAGATGCTGCTGGTGGGCGAGGCCGGGGCCACCTACGTCGGCGGGCTGGAGGGCGGCGCAGGCCCGCGTTACGGCCGCTCGGGTACCTTCAACAGTGGCGAGCTGGCGGACAACAGCGTATGCCGGGCGATTTCCAAGACGCCAGAGCACTGCAACGACCAAGGCTTCATGACCCCGTTCTCCTGGGGCTACCGGCTACGCGCCACCTTGACCTACCCCAACGTGATCGCCGGCTTCGACCTGCGGCCGAACCTGTCCTGGTCGCACGATGTGCACGGTACAGGCCCGGTGGAAGGCTCGGCTTTCAGCGAAGGCTCCAAGGCCATGAGCGTCGGGCTGGATGCGACGCTTGCCAGCACCTACAGCCTGAGCCTGTCGTATACCGACTTTATCGATGGCGACTATGGCACCCGTGGTGACCGGGACTTTGTCTCGCTGAGCCTGGGCGTCACCTTCTGAGGGCATGATGATGAATATGCGAATGGTGATGATCGGCCTGTTCTGGGCCAGCGGCGCGCTGGCTGCGACAGGCCTGCCAGACAACCTCACCCCTGTGGGCGCCGAACGCGCGGCCAGCCCGGACGGCCGTATCCCGGCCTGGCAAGGCGGGTTGAGCGTCGCCCAGCAGCGCCTGGGTGACAACGGCACGCCGCTGGATCCGTATGCCGCCGAGCAGCCGCTGTACCGGATCACGGCGGCCAACTATCGGCGTTACCAGGGCCAGCTTTCCGACGGCCAGGTAGCCTTGCTCAAGCGCTTCCCGCACACCTTCGAGCTGCCGGTCTACCCCACCCATCGCAGTGTCGCGGTGCCTGCCGGCGTCGCCGCCTCGGCCGCCCGCAATGCAGCGCAGGCGCAGCTGGATGACCAGGGCAACGGCCTGCGCGGGTTCAATGGAGTGATTGCGTTTCCCCGGCCGGACAACGGGCTGGAAGTGATCTGGAACCATCTGACCCGGCACCGCAATGCCAGTTACATTCAGATGTCCGACAGCGTCACACCGTTCAAGAACGGCCGCTTCGTGCTGATGAGCGCGCGCCAGGATGTAGCCCGCCCGGAAGGCCTGGGTGGGCTGGGTGCAGGCAATGTGTTGTATTACTTCACCTACCGCATGACGGCACCATCACGGCTTGCCGGTGATGCCATGGTGGTTCACGAAACCCTTGACCAGGTAGCCGAGCCCCGCTTGTCCTGGGTCTACAGCGCCAGTCAGCGGCGTGTGCGGCGCGCGCCGAACATCGCCTACGACACCACGGGGCCTGGCACCGCAGGCCTGCGTACTGCCGACAGCCGCGACATGTTCAATGGCGCCCCCGACCGTTACCAGTGGAAGCTGCTGGGCAAGCAGGCCCTGCACGTGCCGTACAACAGCTACCGCCTGGCATCGCCCGAGCTGCGCTATGCCGAGCTGATCAGGCCTGGTCATGTCAATCCGGCACCTACACGCTACGAGCTGCACCGGGTGTGGGTGGTGGAGGCGACGCTGAAGCCCGGCGCACAGCACATCTATGCCAAGCGACGCTTCTATGTGGACGAAGACACCTGGGCCATTCTCGAAACCGACAGCTACGATGCTGACGGCCATCTGTGGCGTACATCACAGGCCCACAGCTTCTACCACCCGGGCGGCGAGGTGGCGGTCAACGCAATGGAAGTCACCTATGACCTCAAGAGTGGCCGCTACCATGCGTCGGGGCTGATCAACGAGCAACGTCGCCCGTTCGACTTCAATGTTCGCACCAGCCTTTCGTATTTTTCTCCCGGCGCCCTGCGCAGCTTTGGCGTGCGCTGATGGACGCGTTTGAACCACGGCCGGACTGGGCTCGGCGTCTGATGGGGCAGGGCGAGGCGCCCGACCCTCGCTTCACCTTGGCCAACGAGCGCACGTTCCTGGCCTGGATCCGTACCGCGCTGGCGTTGCTGGGAGGTGGCATTGCCATCGAGACCTTTGCCGGCCAGGCCCTGCAGGCGCCGCTTCGGCTCTGGCTTGTCGGCAGCCTGATGTTGCTGAGCATGTTGCTGAGCGCCGGCGCCTGCCTGCGCTGGCTGCGGGTGGAGCGTGCCTTGCGACAGCGCCGGCCATTGCCGCTGCCGGCGCTGGTGCCGCTGTTGGCCCTGGGTTGCCTGATCGCGGCGTTGATGGCCGCTGTCGTGTTGTGGCCGCGCTGGCATGCCTGATCCGGGCTTGCAGGCCGAACGCACCGAACTGGCTTGGCGGCGTACCTGGTTGGCGCTGGTGGCGGTCGCGGGGTTGGCTTTGCGCCAGGGCGACCTGGCGCTGGCCGCAGTGGTCGGCTTCGCAACGCTGGCGCTGTTGACCCGCCAGGGGCGGCGCTACAGCGAGGGCCTGGCGATGTTGCGGGTCGAGCGCGGTCAGCCTGCGATTCTGCCGGTAGTGGCACTGGGCAGCGCAGTGTGCCTGATGGCGCTGGCAGGGTTGTACCGGTTGGCGAACGGGGGCTGAAACCCCTCCCACAGGTACGATGTGAATCCAGACGCCATTGCGGTACCTGTGAGAGCGGGCTTGCCGGCGAAGACGCCGGCGCTCAAGGGGTCACGATGTTGAAACGCGAATCGGCGTTCTCCAGGCCGCCCATGAAACGCAGGAACTTCACCCGCTCACCTTCGATGGAAATCTCGCCCAGCGTGGCTTCCTTGAGGAACCCGGTCTGCTTCAGGGCAATGCGGTCCAACGTCTGTTTGCTCATGCTCACCTGCACATCGGCCTGGGCGTGACGAGTCAGGTCGCGATGGGTGAGCACGCCGTTGCGTAGGGTCAGGGCGTAGTCTTCACCCAGGTCGGTGAAGCGCCAGTTGATGCTCAGGTCGCTCTCCGCCGCCTTGAAGGCATCCACCCGTACCCCAAGGTAATCGAAGAACAGGCTTGGGGTCAGTGCCCGCACCATGTCGTCGGCATTGCCGCCACTGCCGGTGGAGGCGGCTACTCCACCGCGCAGCTCCTGGGCGCCGCTGAGGTAGGCGTTGCGCCAGGTAGCGTTCTCGCTCTGGTAACCCAGCTGTTCCAGCGCATCGGCCTGCAGTTCGCGCGCTGCGGTATTGCCCGGTTCGGCGAATACCAGATGGTTCACCAACTGCGCGACCCAGCGGTAGTCACCTTCGGCAAAGGCTTGGCGTGCCTGGGCCAGCACCTGATCGGCGCCACCCATTGCCGCCACGTAGCGCTTGCCGGCAGCTTGCGGCGGCAGTGGGTCGAGGTTGGCCGGGTTGCCATCGTAAAAGCCCATGTAGCGTTGGTAGACCGCACGTACGTTATGGCTGAGCGAGCCATAGTAGTCGCGGCTGTACCACTTGCTGGCCAGGCGCGGCGGGAGGTTGGCCAGGCTCTGGGCGATTTCCATTGGTGTCTGGCCCTGGTTGATCAGGCGCAAGGTCTGGCTATCGATGAAGGCATACATGTCGCGCTGGTCGGCCAGGTACTCGCGGATTGCCGGCCCGCCCCAGGTCGGCCAGTGATGCTGGGCGAACACTACCTCGGCCTGGTCGCCGTAACGCAACAGCGATTGGTCCAGGTAGTGCGCCCAGACTTTCGGGTCGCGTACAAGCGCACCGCGCAGGGTCAGCACATTGTGCTGTACGTGGGTGGCGTTCTCGGCCATGCACAGAGCCTTGAGCCCAGGGAAGTAGATGTTCATCTCCGCTGGCGCTTCGGTGCCAGGGGTCAACTGGAACTCTACCTCCACGCCGCTGAGGGTCATGCGTTGCAGCGGCTGGCTGATTTCCAGCGTCGGCGCTATCAGGCTGACGGTGGCGTTGGCCGGCACCCCTTTGCCCAGACCGGCATCCACCTGGCCGCGTGGCCCGCGGGGCAGGGGGGCACCGTACATGTACTGGGCGCGGCGCTTCATGGCCGGGCCGGCCAGCACGTTTTCGCCGATGGCATGCTCGAAGAAGCCTTCGGGTGCAATGACCTGGACCTTGCCGGCCTTTACGTCCGCCTCGTCGATCACTCCGCGCGCGCCGCCGAAATGGTCGATGTGCGGGTGGGTGTAGATCAGCGTGGTCACCGGTTTGCGCGGGCGGTGCCGAAAATACAGTTCGAGGCCGGCCCTGGCGGTTTCGACGGCCAGCAGCGGATCGAGCACGATCAGCCCGTCCTGGCCTTCAACGATGGTCATGTTGGCCAAGTCCAGGCCGCGGACCTGGTAGATGCCTTCGGTGACCTTGAACAGGCCGGCGATGGTGTTCAGCTGGGCGATGCGCCACAGGCTCGGGTTTACCGTGGCCGGGGCCTGCGTCGGGTCGAGAAAACGATACTGACCCAGGTCCCACACAGTCTTGCCATCGGCGGTCGCGACCGGCCCGTCGAAGCGTTCAAGCAGCCCGCGCCGGGCCGCTTCGAAATCCCCGTGGTCATCGAAAGGCAGGCGTTGCAGCCATTGCTGGTTGCTGGCCTGGGTGGCCGGGGTGGCATCCTTTGCCGCCGTAGTGGCCAGGCTCGGGAGGGGCGCCAGCAGGGCGAGCGCCAGCATCGACAGTGGGAAGCGCATGGTGTGTCCTTGTTGTTATGGTGGCGGACCACTGTAGGGGACGGGTTCGGGCACCAGCCAATACCAGAGCGGCATGGTTGCCATCGCATTTGCTGATGGCCTCAGGCAGGCGGAAGCTCCATGATCTGCTCCACCAGCCAGGCCAGGGCGGGGTCGTGCCGACGATGGGTCAGGTACACCAGTTCCAGCTCGAACGGCTCCAGGGCGAAGGGCAGTTCGTGCACCGCCAAGGGCAGCAACTTGGCGAACTGCTGCGCAAGTTGCCGCGGCAGCACCACGCACATCTCGGTGGCGGCGGCCAGATGCGCTGCTTGAAGGTAGTTGGGGGTGGTGTAGGCAATTTTCCGGGTCAGGCCTTGTTCGGCCAGCCATTGGTCGACCATGCCGCGGGTCTGGCCACCGTGTACCCAGATGTGCCGCAAACCAAGAAACGCCTGAAGATCCAGTGCCTGGTCCGGCGCCAGTTGCGGATGCTTCTGGCGCAGCGCGACTTGCAGGGTTTCACGCCTCCAAGGGCGGCGGCTGAAACGTGCCGGCACCTCATCGAAGCGCCCCAGCACCAGGTCGAGGTCGCCGCGGTCCAGCGCGTCGGCCGGCAGGTTGGGAGCCAGGTGCACCACATCGATGCGCAGGTGCGGGGCCAGAACCTGCAGACGTGCCAGCAGCGGTGGCATGCACAACTGTTCGACGAAGTCGGTGAGGGCGATGCGCAGCTGACGGTGGCTGCGCCGTGGCTCGAAGGCATCGCCAGTGGCCAGGGTCTGCTCGATTTGTTGCAGCGCCGCTCGAATCGGCCCTTCCAGCGCCAACGCCCGTGGCGTAGGGCGCATGCGCCGGCCCACACGAACCAGCAGCGGGTCGCCCAGCTGGTCGCGCAGCCGCGCCAGGGCGTTGCTGACAGTGGGCTGGGTCAGGGCCAGGCGTTCAGCCGCCCGTGAGACGTTCTGCTCGCGCAGCAACATGTCGAAGACCCGCAGCAGGTTCAGATCGAAGTTGGAAATATTCATGGGCAGAATATATGGCATACGAAATTGAAATTTCAAAAATACCTGCGGCCTGCTTAGGGTGATGCCTGTCCTCATACCTACAACAAGCAGGAGCGTTGCGCGTGAATACCCCCTTTCCGATCAACCAGGTGGCCGTGATAGGCGCAGGTACCATGGGCCGCGGCATTGTCATCAGCCTCGCCAGTGCCGGGCTGTCGGTGCTGTGGCTCGACAGCAACGCATCAGCCCTGGACGCTGGCCTGAGCATGGTCAGCCAGGCCTGGACTCAGCAGGTGGAGAAGCAGCGTGTCACCCAGACCGAGGCTGAAGCCTGCCTGGCGCGAGTGCAGGCGGTGGATGGCTACGCCGCGCTGGCCCAGGCCGATCTGGTGATCGAGGCAGTGTATGAAAGCCTTGAACTCAAACAGGAAATCTTCCGGGCCCTGGACCAGCACCTCAAACCGGAGGCGATCCTGGCCAGCAATACCTCGGCGCTGGACATCGACGCGATCGCGGCGGTGACCCGGCGACCGTCGCACGTACTGGGCCTGCATTTCTTCAGCCCCGCGCATGTCATGAAGCTGCTCGAGATAGTGCGCGGCGCGCACACCGGCCAGGCGGTGCTCCATACCGCCCTGGCGCTGGGCGAGCGCCTGGGCAAGGTGGCGGTAGTGGCCGGCAACTGCCCCGGTTTCATCGGCAACCGCATGCTGCGCAGTTATGTGGCCGAAGCGCGCAAGTTGCTGCTCGAAGGCGCGCTGCCGCACCAGGTGGATGCGGTGCTGCAACAGTTCGGTTTTGCCATGGGCCCGTTCCGCATGTACGACGTGGTCGGTATCGACCTGGAATGGCGTGCCCGCCAGCTGGCCAGGCAGGGCATGCACGATCCGCTGGTGCAAGTGGATAATGCGCTGTGTGATCTGGGCCGGCTGGGTCAGAAGACAGGGAAGGGCTATTACCGTTATGCACCTGGCAGCCGCCAGGCCGAGCATGACCCCGAGGTCGACGCCCTGGTGCTCAAGATTTCCAACGACCTGGGTTACCGACGCCGGGGCATCAGCGCCGAGGAAATCGTCGAGCGCTGCCTGCTGGCGCTGGTCAACGAGGGCGCGAAGATTCTGCAGGAAGGCATCGCTGCCAGCAGCGCCGACATCGACCGGGTGTGGCTCAACGGCTATGGCTTCCCTGCGGCCACAGGTGGCCCGATGCGCTGGGCCGATGACCAGGGTGCAGCATTCGTCCTGGCTCGGCTGGAATACCTGCAAAGCGTACTGGGCGAGCACTGGCGCCCGGCCGCTCTACTCTGCACGCTGGTGGCAAACGGCAAGCGTTTCGAGCAGCTGGCGGAGGTTCAGGCATGAACTACCAGGCTCCCTTGCGCGACATGCGCTTCGTGCTGCACGAGCTGTTCGACGTTGCCGCCCATTGTCAGCAGCTGGGTATCGAACTGGACCGCGACACACTCGACGGCATACTGGAAGAGGCCGCGCGCTTTACCGGCGAGGTAGTCGCTCCCCTCAACCGCAACAGTGACGAGCAGGGCTGCCAGCTGGCTGATGGGGAGGTCATCACGCCCGATGGTTTCCGCGACGCCTACCGGCAATACGTGGCCCATGGCTGGGCCAGCATGACCGGGCCGCAGGCTTACGGCGGGCAGGGCCTGCCGCAAATGGCCTCGGCCAGCTTCCACGAAATGCTGATGGCCGCGTCGTTGTCGTTCCGCATCTACTCCGGCCTCACCGAAGGTGCCGTGCTGGCCCTGCATCGCCATGGCAGCCCGGCGCTGCAGCAGTCCTATCTGGCGCGCATGGTCAGTGGCGAGTGGGCCGGCACCATGTGCCTCACCGAGCCGCAGGCCGGCACCGACCTGGCCTTGCTGCGCACCCGCGCCCAGCCGCAGGTCGACGGTTCCTATCGCATCACAGGCAGCAAGATCTTCATCAGTGGCGGCGAACAGGACCTGACCGACAATATCGTTCATCTGGTACTTGCACGCCTGCCCGATGCGCCGGCCGGGGTGCGGGGCATCAGCCTGTTCCTGGTGCCCAAGCTGCTGCCGGGCGGCGAACGCAACGCGTTGGGCTGTGGCGCGCTGGAGCACAAGATGGGCATCAAGGGCGCCTCGACTTGCGTGATGAATTTCGACGGTGCCCAGGGATGGCTGGTAGGCGAGGCCAACCAAGGCCTGGCGTGCATGTTTACCATGATGAACGACGCCCGTTTCCAAGTCGGCCTGCAAGGGCTGGGCATTGCCGAAGCGGCCTTCCAGGGGGGGCTGGCCTATGCACGCGAGCGCTTGCAATCGCGCGCGCTGACCGGGCCGGCGGCGGCGGACAGGCCGGCCGATCCGATCATCGTCCACCCGGATGTGCGACGCATGCTGCTGACCCAGAAAACCCTCACCGAGGGCTGCCGAATGCTTGCCATCTATACCGCCCGGCAGCTCGACCTGGAGCACGCAGCGGCTAGCGATCAGGCACGCAAGGGCGCAACCCGGCGGGCGGCACTGCTGATCCCGATCGTCAAGGCGTTTTTCACCGATGTCGGGCAGGAGGTCGCCAGCCTTGGCGTGCAGCTATATGGCGGACACGGCTATATCCGCGAGTGGGGCATGGAGCAGTTGATGCGCGACAGCCGCATCACCCAGCTCTATGAAGGCACCAACGGCATCCAGGCTCTCGACCTGGTGCGCCGCAAGCTGCTGGGCGACGGCGGGGCCGAGCTGAACTTGCTGGTCGATGAACTGGCCCTGCATGTCGAGGCGGCTGGTGTCGGTGGTGGTCTGCATGCCATGGCGACAGCGGTCGGGCAGCGTCTGGAGGAATGGCGTGCGCTGGCAGGCCATGTAGTCGAGGCTTGCCAGCGTGACCCTCAGGAAATGGGCGCGGTCTCGGTGGACTTCCTGGCTTACTCGGCCTATGTGCTGCTCGCAGCGTTCTGGCTGCAGGCGGCCGTGCGCGCCGAGACGGCGCTGGCTGGCGGCAGTGCCGAAACTGGTTTCTACCGGGCCAAGCTGCACGCGGCGCAGTTCTACTGGCGACGCGTCCTGCCCCGCGCCACCGCGCACCGCGAAGCCCTGCTGGGCGGTGCAGATTGCCTCATGGCACTGCCTGCGAGTGACTTCGCCTTCTGACGCAGGGCCAACGACGACAAGGAGAGCCAGATGCAGCCTTTCAGCTTTGCCACTACCGGGCAGATCCTCTGCGAAGCGGGCGCAGTGCAGCGCCTTGCCACTCTGTGCCGCGAGCGCGGCGCACGGCGCGTGCTGATCGTCAGTGACCCCGGTATCGCCCGCCTGGGCATGCTCGATGATCTGCTACCGGGATTCACGACGGCCAAGGTCGGCGTGGCGATCTTCAGCGAGGTTACCGCCGACCCCAGCGAAGCTTGTGTACTGGCAGCCACCCAGCGGGCCCGGCATATCGGTGCCGACCTGGTGGTGGGCTTTGGCGGCGGCAGTTCGATGGATGTTGCCAAGCTGGTCGCGCTGCTGGCCCACCGCGACTGCAACCAGCCGCTTGCCGAACTCTATGGCATGGACAAGGCCAAGGGCCGACGCCTGCCGTTGATCCAGGTGCCGACCACGGCCGGCACCGGTTCGGAGGTGACGCCGATCGCCATCGTCACCACCGGCGCCACCAGCAAGATGGGCATCGTATCGCCGCTACTGCTGCCGGACCTGGCGGTACTCGATGCCGTCTGCACGCTCGGCCTGCCCCCGGCGGTAACCGCCGCAACCGGTATCGATGCCATGGTGCATGCCATCGAAGCCTATACCAGCCGCCTCAAGCGCAACCCGCTGTCGAGCCTGCTGGCGCGCGAGGCGCTGCGGCTGCTGGCGGAAAACCTGGATCAGGCCGTGCACAATGGCGGCAATCTGGACGCGCGTCAGGCCATGCTGCTGGGCGCCTGCCTGGCCGGCCAGGCGTTTGCCAATGCCCCGGTGGCGGCGGTGCACGCGCTGGCTTATCCGTTGGGTGGGCACTTCCACATTCCCCATGGCCTGTCCAATGCATTGGTGTTGCCGCATGTGCTGCGTTTCAACCTGCCCGTGACGGTGACGGACTATGCCCAGCTGGCGGTGCCCCTGTTGGGCGCACGGTTGCAGCCTGGCGACCTGTACCGGCAGGCTGATCAGTTCGTCGAGGAACTGGCCGCGCTGGGCGCCCGCTGCGGTTTGCCTGGGCGGCTGCGTGATGCCGATGTTCCGCGCCATCGCCTGCCGCAACTGGCAGAAGATGCCATGCAACAGCAGCGCCTGCTGGTCAACAACCCGCGTGAAGTCACCCAGGCCGATGCACTGGCCATCTACGAGGCTGCCTACTGATGAGTGTGCATCGGCAACGTGACTACTACCGGCACTACACGCCAATCGCCACCCGCTGGCATGACAATGACGCCTACGGGCACGTGAACAACGTGGTCTATTACGGCTTTTTCGACAGCGCCGTGAACCGCCTGCTGATCGAGCAGGGCGGACTGGATATCCACCATGGCGCGGTGATTGCGCTGGTGGTCAGTTCGGCCTGCGACTACCAGTCGCCTGTAGCGTTTCCGCAGGGCATCGAGGTGGGCCTGGCGGTAAGCCGGCTGGGCAACACCTCGGTGCAGTACCAGTTGGCCGTATTCATCCAGGGCCAATCCCTGGCTTGCGCCACCGGACGCTTCGTCCATGTATTCGTCGACCGGCAGGGCCGACGCCCGGTCCCGGTGCCTGCCCGCTTGCGGCAGGTGTTGAGCGAACTGCAGCCTTTACTCCCCGAGGAATTTCGACCATGAAAGACGCCGTGATCGTAGCCACTGCCCGCACACCCATCGGCAAAGCCATGCGTGGCGCCTTCAACGACCTGAAAACCCCCAGCATGACTGCCGTCGCCATTCGGGCAGCCGTCGAGCGGGCTGGTATCGAGCCGGCGCAGGTGGAGGATCTGGTGCTGGGTACCGCCATGCAGAGTGGTACCGCCGCGATCAACCCTGGCCGACTGTCGGCGCTGGCTGCCGGCTTGCCGCAATCGGTCAGCGGGCAGACCCTCGACCGCCAGTGTGCGTCGGGCCTGATGGCCATCGCTACAGCGGCCAAGCAGATCATTGTCGATGGTATGCAGGTGACCATCGGCGCCGGCCAGGAGCAGATCAGCCTGGTCCAGCAGGTGCACAACCAGCTGGCCAGCGAGGCCTATGACCCTGCCGTGCTGCGGATGAGCGAACACGCCTACATGCCGATGCTGCAAACCGCCGAGTTTGTCGCCCGCCGCTATGGCATCAGCCGGGAAGCGCAGGACGCCTACGCCTTGCAGTCGCAGCAACGCACTGCAGCGGCGCAGGCGGCGGGGTTGTTTGCCGATGAAATCGTGCCCGTCTCGGCACGCAGGAAGGTGGTCGACAAGCTGTCCGGTGCGGTGAGCCATGAGGAAGTCTGCCTCAGCCAGGACGAAGGTAACCGGCCGGCGACCACCCTGGCAGACCTGCAAGGGCTGAAGCCAGTTGTCGAAGGCGGCTGCGTGACGGCCGGCAATGCCAGCCAGCTGTCTGATGGCGCCAGTGCCTGCGTGCTGATGGAAGGCGCACTGGCCGCAAGGTCGGGCAAGGCGCCGCTGGGGCTGTATCGTGGTATCGCCGTGGCCGGTCTGGCTCCTGAGGAAATGGGTATCGGCCCGGTGCTGGCGGTGCCCAGGTTGCTGCACCAGCACGGCCTGAACGTGGACGACATCGGTCTGTGGGAGCTGAACGAAGCGTTCGCCTGCCAGGTACTGTACTGTGCCCAGCGTTTGCAGATAGACCCTGCGAAGCTGAACGTCAATGGCGGTGCCATTGCCATCGGCCACCCCTACGGCATGAGCGGTGCACGGATGGTCGGGCATGCGCTTCTGGAGGGCAGGCGGCGCGGGGTGAAGTACGTGGTGGTGACCATGTGTGTTGGCGGCGGGATGGGCGCGGCAGGGCTGTTCGAAGTGCTGTAGGGCATCGGTCAGGCCAGCCCCGGCGTCTGCGGCTGGCCGCGGGGTGGCCTGCAAGTCTGAACGGCGGCTCGTTCGGGGTCTGCAGCCTGAGTCAGTCAAGGCGCGCCGAACAGCATCGTCCAGTACACGCCGTTATCGCTACGCGAGTTCTCGGCAAAGGCCGCACCCACCTGGGTAAACATCGGGTTCATCAGGTTGGCGCAATGCCCGGGGCTGGCCAGCCAGCCTGCCATCGCCTTGCTCGGTGACCCTTGGCCTGCGGCAATGTTCTCGCCGATCTGCCGCCCACGGTAGCCGGCATCCCATGCCCGATCCGCGGGTAGATCACCGTCGAGGTCGCGGTGCGCGAAGAAATTATCGTTGGCCATCGCCCGGCTGTGTCGCTGCGCCGCCGTTCCCAGGGCGGTGTTCCAGGCTAGCGGGCGTGCAGCGGCAAAGCGCTTGCGACCACACAGGCGTGGTTTCGCCCGTGCAGCGTTCACCTGTGCCAGCAACGCTTTGCTTGCCGATCGCCCATCGCCGAGCTGGGCATCGAGCAGGGGCCGAGCCAGCAGCACCCGCCACTCGTTGCGTGAGCGACTGACGCCGATATCGGCATATTGGCTATCGAGCAGGGCCGTGCAGTAGTCGCTGCGCAGCATGTCGAAGGCCTCCTCGGCATCTTGTGCGCCGACCAGACGGATGGCCCGCACCTTCACCGCCTGATACCCCGCAGCCTTCAATCCTTCCCGCAATGCCCCGCCGTAGCCGACCGGCAACGCCAGTTTCGGCTTCAGCACCAGCGGCGTCGAGCCCCGGATAATGCGCCGCTCGCAGCGTTGTGGCTGGGTGCGATAGTCGTTGATGGCTGCCACCAGTTGCCTTTCCCCGCTGGCATGGGCGGGGTTGGCGAACAGGTGGAAAAAAGGAATGAGGCAGAGCGAGACAAAGGGGGAGCGACGGACTGCGTGGCGCATGGGGTGAATGGCTCTGGTGAATGGCGGCGGCAAGGCCGAATTAAGGGCTCGGCTAAGACTGTGCGGCTCAATACAGGTTCACGCGTACGGGGTACAATTTTTCGCGGGTACTCAACTTGAATGCTGCAGCAAGGTAAACCGCAATGACACAAGCTACAGATCAGGCTTTTTATGACCGCGCGGATGCGCATATCGAACTGGCGAACCAGCAGATCGAGAAAATCGAAGACCTGGGCAAGGTCAGCGCCTCACTGACCTTCGGCGCCTCGCGCTTCAATGCCTGGATGAGCGCCCGCAGTTTCAAGACCAGTGCGGAACTGGCTGCCGCGCGGGAGGAGTTGTTGAAGTATTTCTGCGAGCAGTACCGGATGATGCTCGAGGACAACCTGGACGAGCACATCGAGCATTTTGACCGGTATGTGTTGGGCAAAGGCGACTGAACTTTATGGGGCAGGCGGTCCCTTGTAGGAGCGGCCTTGTGTCGCGAACGGGCTGCGGAGCAGCCCCAGGACCTCAGCCGAAATGCATAAATTGCTGGGGCTGCTCTGCAGCCCTTTCGCGACACAAGGCCGCTCCTACAGGGTACGCGATGCGTGGATAAACCCGGTGACGGGCTATCGGGCCTTTTTCTCCAGAATCCGCGCCCCGGTACCTTCCTTGCCCAGCACATCCTCGGGGTTGCGCAGCGGGCATTCCTCCAGCGACAGGCAGCCGCAGCCAATGCAGTTGTCCAGGCTGTCGCGCAACGCTTCCAGAGTACGAATGCGGGCGTTCAGGTCTTCGCGCCAGGCGGTCGACATCTCGCCCCATTGCGCTGCCGTGAGCTTGCTGTTGGGCGCATAGCGGCTGAAGGCCTGCTTTATCTCGTCAAGCGGAATACCCGTGCGCTGCGCCACCTTGATGATGGCCAGCGTGCGCAGAACCAGTGAAGGATAGCGGCGCTGGTTACCCGCCGTACGGACGCTGGCGATCAGCCCCTTGGTCTCGTAGAAGTGCAGCGCAGAAACCGCCACGCCGCTGCGTTTGGCCACTTCCCCTACCGTTAGCATCCGTGTGTTGTCCGCTGCCATGCCTGTTGACCTCAAGTTAACTCGAGCTCTTATAGTCCTGCCCGATCTTCCCCGCAACCGCTTTCCCTGATGATCGGAGCACTGCATGAACAAAAGGACGTTACTGGCCTGGGCTGGCGCTGTTGCAGGTGTGCTGGCCGCTGCCTATGCATTGGTCGGCAGTGGCTCGGCGCCGCCGGCTGCGGCGGCATGGCCGGCGACCAAGGTGGCGCTGGCCACGGCCGAGCAAGTGCACCTGGCACGGCAGAACTTTGCTTCGGGGGAGCTGGAGGCGGTCAACCAGGTACAGGTGGCGGCCGAGACGGCGGGGCGCATCACCCGCATCGCCTTCGAGTCGGGGCAATTGGTGAGTGCAGGGCAATTGCTGGTACAGCTGAACGATGCCCCGGAGCAGGCCCAGCGCGTGCAGTTGCGCGCCAGGCTGCGCAATGCCGAAGTGGTGCTGCAGCGCAGCCGCAAGCTGCGCGCGGTGAACGCCGTGTCACAGGAGCTGCTCGACAATGCGGCCACCGCCGTGGACGTGGCCAGTGGTGAGCTGCAGCATGTCGAGGCGCTGATCGCGCAGAAGGCAATTCGCGCGCCGTTTGCCGGCAAGCTCGGCATTCGCCGGGTGCATCAGGGCCAGTACCTGAGTGCCGGTGAGACCATCGCCAGCCTGGCCGACATCAGCCAGCTGCACGTCAATTTTTCCTTGGGCGAACAAGCCGCCCCCGAAGTGCACGTGGGGCAACTGCTGGCGCTGACGGTGGATGCGGTGCGCGGGCAGGACTTCCAGGCCCGGGTGGTCGCGGTGGACCCGGTGGTGAGCAAGGCGCGCCTGGTGCAGGTGCAGGCGGCCTTGCCGAACCCGGGCGGGCAGTTGCAGCCGGGTATGTACGCCGGCGTGCGCCTGGATGCCGCGCAGCCGTCAAGCGTGCTGGCCGTGCCGGAAACCGCGATCACCTACACCGCCTACGGGCAGACGGTGTTCGTCGCTACCCGGGACCCTGAACAGGGCACCCGGGTCAGCCGGGTGCGGGTGACTACCGGTGAGCGCTGGCAGGGGCGGGTGGAGATCACCTCAGGCCTGGCACCCGGTGACCAGGTGGTGGTTTCCGGCCAGTTGAAACTGAGCGACGGCATGCCGGTCGAGCCAGTGGCTCAGGACAGCCTGCAGGCCAGCCAGGGAGGGCGGCAATCGTGAAGTTCACCGACCTCTTTGTCCGCCGCCCGGTGCTGGCGCTGGTGGTCAGCAGCCTGATCATCCTGTTGGGGCTGTTTGCCATGGGCAAGCTGCCGATCCGCCAGTACCCGCTGCTGGAAACTTCCACCATCACCATCAGCACCGAGTACCCGGGCGCCTCTGCCGAGCTGATGCAAGGCTTCGTGACCCAGCCGATCACCCAGGCGGTGTCGTCGGTCGAAGGCATCGACTACCTGTCCTCGTCGTCGCAGCAGGGGCGCAGCCTGATCACCTTGCGCATGGTGCTCAACCGCGATTCGACCCAGGCGCTTGCCGAGACCATGGCCAAGGTCAACCAGGTGCGCTATCGCCTGCCGGAAAAGGCCTACGACCCGGTGGTGGAGCTGTCGGCAGGTGACTCCACGGCGGTGGCCTACGTGGGCTTTGCCAGCGAAACCTTGTCGATACCCGAACTGAGCGATTACCTGTCGCGGGTGGTGGAACCGCAGTTCTCCGGCATCGACGGTGTGGCCAAGGTGCAGTCGTTCGGCGGGCAGCGCCTGGCCATGCGCCTTTGGCTGGACAGCGAACAGATGGCCGGGCGCGGGGTGACGGCTGCCGACGTGGCACAGGCGGTGCGTGCCAACAACTACCAGGCGACGCCGGGGCAGGTGCGTGGGCAGTACGTGCTGGCCGATATCCAGGTGGACACCGACCTGACCCGGGTCGAGGACTTCCGCGAGCTGATCATCCGCAACGATGGCACCGACCTGGTGCGCCTGCGCGATGTCGGCACCGTCGAGCTGAGCGCGGCGGCCACCCAGACCAGCGCCACCATGGACGGCAAGCCCGCCGTGCACCTGGGGCTGTTCCCCACCCCGACCGGCAACCCGCTGGTGATCGTCGAGGGTATTCGCCAGCTGCTGCCGCAGATCCGCCAGACCCTGCCACCCGGGGTGGAGGTGGCGCTGGCCTACGAGACCGCACGCTTCATCGACGCCTCGATCGACGAGGTGCTGCGCACGCTGGTGGAGGCCATGGTGATCGTGGTGCTGGTCATCTGGCTGTGCCTGGGCTCACTACGCAGCGTGGTGATCGCGGTGGTGGCCATCCCGCTGTCGATGCTCGGTGCGGCGGGCCTGATGCTGCTGTTCGGCTTCAGCCTGAACCTGCTGACCTTGCTGGCGATGGTGCTGGCCATCGGCCTGGTGGTGGACGATGCCATCGTGGTGGTGGAGAACGTGCACCGTCATATCGAAGAGGGCAAGTCGCCGATTGCCGCGGCGCTGGCCGGGGCGCGGGAAATCGCCGGGCCGGTGATCGCCATGACCCTGACCCTGGCCGCCGTATACGCGCCGATCGGCTTGATGGGCGGGCTGACCGGCACGCTGTTCCGTGAGTTTGCCCTGACCCTGGCTGGGGCGGTGATCGTGTCCGGCATCGTCGCGCTCACCCTGTCGCCGGTGATGAGTTCGCTGTTGTTGCAACCCGGCCAGCAGCATGGCGCCATGGCCAACATGGCCGACCGCCTGTTCGGCATGCTGACCGGGGCCTATGGGCGAGTGCTCGCCTACACCCTGTCGCATCGCTGGATCAGTGGTGGTGTGGCGCTTGTGGTGTGCCTGAGCCTGCCTTGGCTGTACCTGCTGCCGCAGCGCGAACTGGCCCCGCCCGAGGACCAGGCGGCGGTGCTGACGGCCATCAAGTCGCCGCAGCATGCCAGCCTGGATTATGTGGAGCGCTTTGCCCTGAAGCTGGACCAGGTGATGAAGTCCCTCGCCGAAACCACCGACACCTGGATCATCAACGGTACCGACGGCCCGGCCGCCAGTTTCGGCGGCATCAACCTCAGCGCCTGGCAGGCCCGCGAGCGTTCCGCCGCGCAGGTGCAGGCGCAGTTGCAGCAGGCCGTGGCGGACATCGAGGGCAGCAGCATCTTCGCCTTCCAGGTGGCCTCGCTGCCGGGTTCCAGCGGTGGCTTGCCGGTGCAGATGGTGTTGCGCAGCGCACAGGACTACCCCGAGCTGTACCAGACCATGGAAATGATCAAGCAGCGCGCCCGCGACAGCGGCCTGTTCAGCGTGGTGGACAGCGACCTCGACTACAACAACCCGGTGGTCAAGGTGCGCATCGACCGCGCCAAGGCGGCCAGCCTGGGCATCAGCATGCAGGCCATCGGCGAGTCGCTGGGTGTGCTGGTGGGTGAACAGTACCTCAACCGCTTCGCCCTGTTCGGGCGCTCCTACGACGTGATCCCGCAAAGCATCCAGGACCAGCGCCTGACGCCGGCAGCGCTGAACCGCCAGTACGTGCGCGCCGAAAACGGCACCCTGGTGCCGCTGGCCACGGTGGTGCACCTGGACATCGAAGTGGCGCCCAACCGCTTGCTGCAGTTCGACCAGCAGAACGCCAGTACCCTGCAGGCGATCCCGGCGCCCGGTGTGTCGATGGGTAATGCCGTGGCATTTCTCGAACAGCTTGCCGCCGAACTGCCACCTGGCTTCAGCCATGACTGGCAATCGGAGTCGCGCCAGTACGTGCAGGAGGGCTTTGCCCTGATGTGGGCGTTTCTCGCCGCCCTGGTGGTGATCTACCTGGTGCTGGCCGCGCAGTACGAAAGCCTGGTGGACCCGCTGATCATCCTGGTGACCGTGCCGCTGTCGATCTGCGGTGCGTTGCTGCCGCTGGCGCTGGGCTGGGCCACGCTGAACATCTACACGCAGATCGGCCTGGTGACCCTGATCGGCCTGATCAGCAAGCACGGCATCCTGATGGTGGAGTTCGCCAACGAGATCCAGGTGCGTGACAACCTCGACCGTGCCACCGCCATCGTCCGCGCCGCGCAGATACGCCTGCGGCCGGTGCTGATGACCACGGCGGCGATGACCTTCGGCGTGCTGCCGCTGCTGTTCGCCAGCGGCGCCGGGGCCAACAGCCGTTTTGGCCTGGGGGTGGTGATCGTGTGCGGGATGCTGGTGGGGACCTTGTTTACCCTGTTTGTGCTGCCGACGATCTATGCCTTGCTGGCGCGAGACCATCGGGTGGCCACGGTTCGGGGGCAGCAGTTGGCAGAGGCTGAGCGGGTGTTGGACATGTGAGGTAAACCTGGCCACTGCTTACAGGCATGCGCGATCCCTGTAGGAGCGGCCTTGTGTCGCGAAAGGGCTGCGCAGCAGCCCCGGCAATTTATGCACCTGCGCGGAAATCCTGGGGCTGCTGCGCAGCCCTTTCGCGACACAAGGCCGCTCCTACAGGGATCGCGCAAGTTTTGGGATATCGAGCATGGCGCTGGTTTGATCAGCCAGGCGACCGATCCCGGCGCATCTGGCTAACCAGGGTAAAGCGGTCATCCGGGTGCACCGTCTCGGACACCGCCATCAGGTCGCCGTTTTCCTCGCGGTAATGGCGAATGATCTTCAGCCCCGGCGCGCCTGTCTCGGCCTTCAGCACCCGGGCCATTTCCGCGGTCAGCAACACTGCCCGCACCTGCTGGTCGACCACCGCGATCGCCCGGCCATAGTGTTGCTCGATCAGCCCCGCAATCAGTTGGTCGGGGTGCTCGCGGGCCAACTCGATGACCTCGGCATAGTCGCGCTGCGCATACACATCGGTCCAGCACAGCGGCGCCGCTTTGTGCACGCGGTCGACACGGATGCTCGACACGCAGAAGTAGTGCTCGCCCGGTACCAGCCCCAGCCGCGCCGCCTCGCTCAGGTCGGCGACGAAGTGGCGCACGTCCTGGATTTCCAGTTGCTGGGTTTCCGCCAGGTGTGCCAGGTCCGCCACGCTGGCCAGTGACTGCGAGTAGCCACCGCGCGGGCTGCTGGCCTCCACCCGGGTACCCACGCGCTTGCGCCGCGATACCAGCCCTTGGTTGAGCAACTGGTTGATCGCCGCGCGCACCGTGTGTCGGCTCACATCGTACAGGTCGCACAGCTCGAACTCGGTCGGCAGCAGGCTGCCCACCGGGTAGCGGCCGCTGGCGATGCCTTCCATCAAGTCCTTTGCCACGGTGGTATAACGCGTCGGGTTCATGCCTTTGGTCTGTCTCGCGAATTTGTATCAGCAGCAGGGGCGCAAAGTCGCCCCGAAAATCAAGCCTGGGCAGGCAGGCTCATATGCAGCAAGGGGAACGGTCGGCCTTCGCCATCCAGCGCTGAGCGGCCGGTCTGGATGAAGCCGTAATGCCGGTAGAACCCCACTGCCTGCGGGTTCTGCTCGTTGACATCGACGCTCATCACGTTGTGCTTCTGGCGGCCGAAATCCAGCAGCGCGCGGCCTATGCCCTGGCCATGGTGCTCGGGGGCGACGAAGAGCATTTCCACGTGGTTGCCATTGAAACCGATGAAGCCCAGCGGGCGGTCTTCGGTGTCAACCGCGACCCAGAGCTCGACGGCCTGGAAGTAGACGTCGCGCAATTGCGGCAGCAGCGCGTCGATGTCGGACGCTTGCAGAAAGTGGTGCGTGGCGCGCACGGCGCGCAGCCAGATATCGAGCAGTTGCGGGTGGTCTGCAGCGATACTTTGGCGAATGATCATGGAGTCATGCCTGGGCGGTGTATGGCCGGGGAGGCCGGGAGGAAGAAAAAGGGTACCCGGATTGTGTGGGACAGGGCAATGGACGGTGGGGCAGGGCATCAGCTGATGTGTTGCCCGGGCCGGCCCTTTCGCGGGTAAACCCGCTCCCACAAGTAGGCACTGCCCTCGAGCCCGGCGCCGTACCTGTGGGAGCGGCTTTAGCCGCGAACACCGGCGTAGCCGGTGCCATGCACCGCGTTGGATTCTTCGCGGCTAAAGCCGCTCCCACAGGGTACGCGTACCGCTTGCGAATTCAGTTCTCTACGCGGCAGCGCAGCCCAACGCGCTGGGCAATCTGCCTGAAAAACGGTATCTAGATGCCCGCCTCCAGGCCCAGCAAGTCCTGCACCGTCTGCCTGCGGCGAATCATCCGTAGCGCTCCATCCTCGATCAGGAACTCCGGCAGCAACGGCCGGCTGTTGTAGTTCGATGACATCGACGCGCCATAGGCCCCGGCGTCGTGGATCACCAGCAGGTCACCCACCTGCGCCTGGGGCAGGTCGTGCGGGGTCAGTTCCTGGTCATCCTGGGTAAACACATCACCCGACTCGCACAGCGGTCCGGCCACCACGGTCGGCTGCCGTGGGCGGTCCACCGGTTGGCCGTTGGCGTCGAGCAGGCTCATGCGGTGGTAGGCCCCGTACATCGCTGGGCGCATCAGGTCGTTGAAACCGGCGTCGATCATGACGAAGGTGTTGCGGCCCACCTGCTTCACGGCGCGTACCTCGGCCACCAGGTAGCCCGATTCCGCCACCAGGAAGCGCCCTGGCTCGATCTCCATGCGCACGGGGTGGCCCAGCATCGCTTCGATTTCCTTGCGGGCCACGGCCCAGGTCCGGGCGTAGCGTTGCAGGTCGACCGGCTTGTCGCTGCTGCGGTACGGGGTGGAAAGGCCGCCGCCAATGGAGAACGCCTCGATGTCCACGCCCAGGCGGCCGATCAGCTCGATCATCGAGCGGGCCACTTGCTCCAGGTGCTGGTAATCCACCCCCGAGCCGATGTGCATGTGCACCCCTACCAGGTGCAGGCCATGGGCTTTCACGCAGGCCAGCGCTTCGCCCAGCTCTTCGTGCCAGATGCCGTGTTTGCTGTTCTCGCCGCCGGTGTTGGTCTTGCGGCTGTGGCCATGGCCGAAGCCGGGGTTGATGCGGATCCACACGCGGTGGCCGGGCGAGCGTTCACCCAGTTGGCGCAGCATGTCGATGGAGCCGGCGTTGACTTCGATCTTCGAGGCCACCACCCGCTCCAGGGTCGGCCGGTCCAGCGCGTCGCAGGTCAGCACCACGCCGGCAGGGTCGCCATCCACGCTGGCGCCCGCGGCAAAGGCCCGCTCCATTTCGCCCAGCGACACTGCGTCCAGCACCAGGCCGTGGGCGCGCATCAGGCGCAGCACATGCAGGTTGGGGTTGGCCTTCTGGGCGAAGCGCACGGTGTCGAACACCTTCAGCTGTTCGACACGCTCGGCGATGGTGCCGGCGTCGTAGGCCCACAGCGGCGAGCCGTGCTGGCGGACAGCCTCGGCCAGAAGAGTGAAGGGTGCAGTCATGGTGGCGCTACTCATATAAGGAAGGTCACGAGGATGAGCCAAAGCAGGAATTCAGAAAAATAGCTATTTTTCTATCAGCCATTCATATCTGATATGACCATTACCGACTTGCCAGGTGTTGCCCGTGAAACTGTCCGTCCGCCATATCGAAGTGTTCCGCGCCATCATGGCCGCTGGCAGCGTCACCGGTGCGGCGCGTCTACTGTTCACCTCGCAGCCCACCGTCAGCCGCGAACTGGCGCGGCTGGAGCAGGTAACCGGGCTGAACCTGTTCGAGCGCGAAGGTGGCCGCCTGGTGGCGACGGCCCAGGCGCTGCTGTTGATCGAGGAGGTTGAGCGGGCCTACGTAGGGCTGGAGCGCATCGACCGCTTTGCCCAGGCCATCCGCAATTTCGAGCAGGGCCGGCTGGCCATTACTTGCCTGCCGCTGTTTTCCCAGACCTTGCTGCCCAAGGCTTGCCAGCGCTTTCACCAGCAGCACCGGGGCGTGAGCGTGAGTATCCTGGCGCAGGAGTCGCCGTTGCTGGAGGAGTCACTGGTTGCCCAGCAGCATGACCTGGGCCTGACCGAGGTAGAACAGATACCGCGTGGCGCCTACGGCGAATTGCTATTCAGCGCCAACATGGTGTGCGTGCTGCCCGACGGGCACCCGTTGCAGGCCAGGGCCGAGCTGGAGCTGAGCGATTTCCATGAGGTCGACTTCATCAACCTGGCCAGCCTGGACACCTACCGGCAGCGCCTGGACCAGCACTTTCGCGCGGCAGGGGTGAACCGCCGCACGGTCATCGAGACCACCAGTGCTGCCTCGGTGTGCGCCATGGTCAGGCAGGGCCTGGGGGTGGCGATCATCAACCCGCTGAGCGGCCTGGAGGCGGCGCAGGGCGGGTTGCCGATCCGGCGGTTGCGGGTGTCGGTGCCGTATCAGGTGATGCTGATCAGGCCGGACCACCGGCCGGCGTCGGCGGCGGTGGAGCCGTTTTGCCAGGCGTTGCGGGTGCAGGCCCGGGAGATGCAGCAGGCTCTGGCATGATCGTTGTGGGGGAACTGCCTTGCACAAAACCTAAAAACTGGCGCGATCACTGTGGGAGCGGGCGTGCCCGCGAAGCAGGCGACGCGATGGATGGCACCGGCTGTGCCGGTGTTCGCGGGCATGCCCGCTCCCACAATGATCGCGCCGGTATTCAGTTCGTCACAGCTCGCAGACGAAGGTGCCGGTCCCGGCCAGGATGTTCTCCAGGGTTTCCTTCACTTCATCCATGTCACTCAACTCGCTGGTCAGGTTGATCTCCAGCACTTCATCCCCCTTCAGCGCATCCCGGTCGCCGGCCGCCACTTCGATCAGCAGGCGCTTGGCACTCAGGGTCACTTTCAGCCCATCCAGCGTCGACGGCTCGTCATCCAGGGTCAGGTCGACGGTGTCTTCGTCCGGGTAGCGGGTCAGCAGGAACATCTGACCCTTGTCGCTGTGGCAGCACAGGGTCGCCATGTTGTCTTCCTCGTCATCGCAAGGGGTGGCGAACAGCAGGGCAGTATTGATTTGCATGGACAAGGCTCGGATCAAAGGAAACGGAAGGGAATTCTGACAGTCTTGCCGACAGGCATAAACGTAAAGTTACCCCCCCTTGACCGAAATTGTCGCAGCGCTGCAAGCCTTGATGACCGATCAG
This sequence comes from Pseudomonas sp. PVC-5-1, assembly GCF_057444345.1. Lineage (NCBI taxonomy): Bacteria > Pseudomonadati > Pseudomonadota > Gammaproteobacteria > Pseudomonadales > Pseudomonadaceae > Pseudomonas > Pseudomonas sp. PVC-5-1. The sequence continues at coordinate 1,745,075 of NZ_CM172024.1, forward strand.
TCGTTAAGCTTCGGCGAGCCCTGGGCGTGCCTGCGCACGTTCAACGCCTGGTTTTACCGTCCGCCTTGCCACGGGTTGGCTATCGTTGATCCGTACACGGCGCACGCAGCGACGCTTCAATTATTACAAAGCCCAAGCGGAGTACCACAGATGGCGTTCTTCACCGCAGCCAGCAAAGCCGACTTCCAGCATCAACTGCAAGCGGCCCTGGCGCAGCACATCAGCGAACAGTCCCTGCCACAAGTCGCGCTGTTCGCCGAGCAGTTCTTCGGCATCATCTCTCTGGACGAACTCACCCAACGCAGGCTTTCCGACCTGGCCGGCTGCACCCTGTCAGCCTGGCGCATCATCGAGCGTTTCGACCCCGAATACCCGCAAGTACGGGTGTACAACCCCGATTACGAACGCAATGGCTGGCAATCGACCCACACCGTGGTCGAAGTGCTGCACCACGACCTGCCGTTCCTGGTCGACTCGGTACGCACCGAGCTCAACCGCCGCGGCTACAGCATCCACACCCTGCAAACCACTGTGCTCAGCGTGCGCCGCGGCGCCAAGGGCGAGCTGCTTGAACTGCTGCCCAAGGGCACCCAGGGCGAGGACGTACGCCATGAGTCGCTGATGTACATGGAGATCGACCGTTGCGCCAACGCTGCCGAGCTGACGGTGTTGGCCCGCGAGATCGAGCAGGTGCTGGCCGAGGTGCGGGTGGTGGTGGCCGACTTCGAACCGATGAAGGCCAAGCTGCGTGAAGTGGTTGCGGAGGTGGAGCAGACCGCCTTTGGCCCGGCGCAGAACGAAAAGGGCGAGGTCAAGGCTTTCCTCGAGTGGCTGCTGGACAACCACTTCACCTTCCTGGGCTATGAAGAATTCACCGTCAAGGGCGACGCCGATGGCGGCCAGATGGTCTACGACGAGCAGTCGTTCCTCGGCCTGCCGCGCCGCCTGCGCGTTGGCCTGACGAGCGACGAGCTGCGCATCGAAGACTACGCCGTGGCCTACCTCAACGAACCGCTGCTGCTGTCGTTCGCCAAGGCCGCGCTGCCAAGCCGCGTACACCGCCCGGCCTACCCGGACTACGTGTCGATCCGCCAGCTGGACGCCGACGGCAAGGTGATCAAGGAGCACCGCTTCATGGGCCTGTACACCTCGTCGGTGTACGGCGAAAGCGTGCATGCCATCCCTTATATCCGACAGAAGGTCACCGAAGTCGAGCGCCGCTCGGGCTTCGATCCCAAGGCCCACCTGGGCAAGGAACTGGCCCAGGTACTGGAAGTACTGCCGCGCGACGACCTGTTCCAGACCCCGGTCGACGAGCTGTTCAGCACCGTCATGTCGATCGTGCAGATCCAGGAGCGCAACAAGATCCGCGTGTTCCTGCGCAAGGACCCATACGGCCGCTTCTGCTACTGCCTGGCCTATGTACCGCGGGAAATCTACTCCACCGAAGTGCGGCAGAAGATCCAGCAGGTGCTGATGGAGCGCCTGAAGGCCAGCGACTGCGAGTTCTGGACCTTCTTCTCCGAATCGGTGCTGGCACGTGTTCAGCTGATTCTGCGGGTAGACCCGAAAAACCGCATCGACATCGACCCGCAGCAGCTGGAACGCGAAGTGATCCAGGCCTGCCGTTCGTGGCATGACGACTACTCGGCACTGGTGATCGAGAACTTCGGCGAAGCCCAGGGCACCAACATCCTCGCCGACTTCCCCAAAGGTTTCCCGGCCGGCTACCGCGAGCGCTTCGCCGCGCACTCGGCGGTGGTCGACCTGCAGCACGTGCTGAACCTGTCGGAAAGCAAGCCGCTGGCGATGAGCTTCTACCAGCCATTGACCCAGGTCGGGGAACGCACCCTGCACTGCAAGCTGTACCACGCCGACACGCCGCTGGCGCTGTCCGACGTGCTGCCGATCCTGGAGAACCTTGGCCTGCGCGTACTCGGCGAGTTCCCGTACCGCCTGCGCCATGCCAGTGGCCGCGGCTACTGGATCCATGACTTCGCCTTCACCTACAGCGAAGGCCTGAGCCTGGACATCCAGCAGCTCAACGACACCCTGCAGGATGCCTTCATCCACATCGTCCGCGGCGATGCCGAGAACGACGCCTTCAACCGCCTGGTGCTGACCGCCGGCCTGCCATGGCGCGACGTGGCGCTGCTGCGCGCCTACGCCCGTTACCTGAAGCAGATTCGCCTGGGCTTCGACCTGGGCTACATCGCCAGCACCCTGAACAACCACACCGACATCGCCCGCGAGCTGACCCGGTTGTTCAAGACCCGCTTCTACCTGGCGCGCAAGCTCACCCAGGAAGACCTGGATGACAAGCAACTGCGCCTGGAGCAAGCCATCCTGACCGCGCTGGACGACGTGCAGGTGCTCAACGAAGACCGCATCCTGCGTCGCTATCTGGACCTGATCAAGGCCACCCTGCGCACCAACTTCTACCAGCCGGACGCCAACGGCCACAACAAGTCGTACTTCAGTTTCAAGTTCAACCCCAAGCTGATCCCCGAGCTGCCTAAACCAGTGCCCAAGTTCGAGATCTTCGTCTACTCCCCACGGGTCGAAGGCGTGCACCTGCGCTTTGGCAACGTTGCCCGCGGCGGCCTGCGCTGGTCCGACCGTGAGGAAGACTTCCGCACCGAGGTGCTGGGCCTGGTGAAAGCCCAGCAGGTAAAGAACTCGGTGATCGTGCCGGTCGGCGCCAAGGGCGGCTTCCTGCCGCGCCGCCTGCCGCTGGGCGGCAGCCGTGACGAGATCGCCGCCGAAGGCGTGGCGTGCTACCGCATCTTCATTTCCGGCCTGCTCGACATCACCGACAACCTGAAGGACGGTGGCGTGGTGCCGCCGGCCAACGTGGTACGCCATGACGATGACGACCCGTACCTGGTGGTGGCGGCCGACAAGGGCACCGCGACCTTCTCGGACATCGCCAACGGCATCGCCATCGACTACGGCTTCTGGCTGGGCGACGCCTTCGCCTCGGGCGGCTCGGCCGGTTACGACCACAAGAAGATGGGCATTACCGCGCGCGGCGCCTGGGTGGGCGTGCAGCGCCACTTCCGCGAGCGCGGCATCAATGTGCAGGAAGACCCGATCACCGTCATTGGCGTCGGCGACATGGCCGGCGACGTGTTCGGCAACGGCCTGCTGATGTCCGACAAGCTGCAACTGGTGGCGGCGTTCAACCACCTGCACATCTTCATCGACCCGAACCCGGAGCCTGCTTCCAGCTTTGCCGAGCGCAAGCGCCTGTTCGACCTGCCGCGCTCGGCCTGGAGCGACTACGACACCAGCATCATGTCCGAAGGCGGCGGTATCTTCCCGCGCAGTGCCAAGAGCATCGCCATCAGCCCGCAGATGAAAGAGCGCTTCGCCATCGAAGCCGATCGCCTGACCCCGACCGAGCTGCTCAATGCGCTGCTCAAGGCACCGGTAGACCTGCTGTGGAACGGTGGCATCGGTACCTACGTCAAGGCCAGCACCGAGAGCCACGCCGATGTCGGCGACAAGGCCAACGACGCGCTGCGGGTCAATGGCAACGAGCTGCGCTGCAAGGTGGTGGGCGAGGGCGGCAATCTGGGCATGACCCAGCTTGGCCGGGTCGAGTTCGGCCTGCATGGCGGCGCCACCAACACCGACTTCATCGACAACGCCGGCGGCGTGGACTGCTCCGACCACGAGGTCAACATCAAGATCCTGCTCAACGAAGTGGTGCAGGGTGGCGACATGACCGAGAAGCAGCGCAACCAGCTGCTGGGCAGCATGACCGACGAAGTGGCCGGGCTGGTGCTGGGCAACAACTACAAGCAGACCCAGGCGCTGTCGCTGGCGGCCCGCCGCGCCCGCGAGCGGATTGCCGAGTACAAGCGCCTGATGGCCGACCTGGAAGCCCGTGGCAAGCTGGACCGTGCCATCGAGTTCCTGCCGTCCGAAGAGCAGTTGGCCGAGCGCCTGGCCGCCGGCCAGGGCCTGACCCGTGCCGAGCTGTCGGTGCTGATCTCGTACAGCAAGATCGACCTCAAGGAACAGCTGCTCAAGTCGCTGGTGCCGGACGACGACTACCTGACCCGCGACATGGAAACCGCCTTCCCGCCGTCGCTGGTCAGCAAATTCGCCGAGTCCATGCGCCGCCACCGCCTGAAGCGCGAAATCGTCAGCACCCAGATCGCCAACGACCTGGTCAACAACATGGGCATCACTTTCGTCCAGCGCCTGAAGGAGTCGACCGGCATGAGCCCGGCCAACGTGGCCGGGGCCTACGTGATCGTGCGCGACATCTTCCACCTGCCGCACTGGTTCCGTCAGATCGAGGCTCTGGACTACCAGGTGCCGGCGGAAATCCAGCTGACCCTGATGGACGAGCTGATGCGCCTGGGCCGTCGTGCCACCCGCTGGTTCCTGCGCAGCCGCCGCAACGAGCAGGACGCCGGGCGCGACACCGCGCACTTTGGGCCGAAGATCGCGCAACTGGGGCTCAAGCTCGACGAGTTGCTCGAAGGCCCGACCCGCGAGCGCTGGATGGTGCGCTACCAAGGCTTCGTCGAGGCTGGTGTGCCGGAGTTGCTGGCGCGCATGGTGGCTGGTACTACCCACCTGTACACCCTGTTGCCGATCATCGAGGCTTCGGACGTTACCGGCCATGACCCGGCGCAGGTGGCCAAGGCGTTCTTCGCCGTGGGCAGCGCACTGGACCTGACCTGGTACCTGCAGGAAATCAGCAACCTGCCGGTGGAGAACAACTGGCAGGCGCTGGCCCGCGAGGCGTTCCGCGACGACATCGACCTGCAGCAGCGGGCGATCACCATCTCGGTACTGCAGATGGCCGATGCACCGGAAGACATGGACGCCCGTGTGGCGCTGTGGGCCGAGCAGCACCGGGTGATGGTGGAGCGCTGGCGCGCCATGCTGGATGACCTGCGCAATGCAACGGGTACCGATTATGCGATGTACGCGGTGGCCAACCGCGAGCTGGTCGACCTGGCCATGAGCGGGCAGGCGGCGGTGGTGCCGTCCTGAGCCATGAGCTGAAATGAAAAGCCCCGGCAGTGATGCCGGGGCTTTTTTGTATTCCTGTGTTGGCCCCTTCGCGGGCATGCCCGCTCCCACAGGTCCCCACCGACCTTTAGTCTTGTGCGATACCTGTGGGAGCGGGCGCGCCCGCGAAGAGGCCGGTACCGGCTTACTTGAACCTGCGCTCCACCCCTTTCTCCACCAGGATCTTCGCCGAAATCTCTTCCACCGAAAAATGCGTGGAATTGATGTTGGGAATGTTCTCCCGGCGGAACAGGTTTTCCACCTCGCGCACTTCGAACTCGCACTGGGCAAAGCTGGAATAGCGGCTGTTGGGTTTGCGCTCGTGGCGGATGGCGGTGAGGCGGTCGGGGTCGATAGTCAGGCCGAACAGCTTGTTGTGGTGCTTTTTCAGCACCGCCGGCAGCTGCAGGCGCTCCATGTCGTCCTCGGTCAGCGGGTAGTTGGCGGCGCGGATGCCGAACTGCATGGCCATGTACAGGCAGGTGGGGGTCTTGCCGCAGCGCGATACGCCTACCAGGATCAGGTCGGCCTTGTCGTAGTAGTGGGTGCGTGCGCCATCGTCATTGTCCAGGGCGAAATTCACCGCCTCGATGCGTTCCATGTAGTTGGAATTGCCGCCGATAGAGTGCGATTTGCCGACCGAATACGACGAATGGGCAGTCAATTCCTGTTCGAGCGGGGACAAAAACGAAGAAAAGATGTCGATCATGAAGCCATTCGAGGTAGCCAGGATCTCACGGATGTCCTGATTGACGATGGTATCGAAGATGATCGGGCGTACACCATCGCGCTCGGCCGCAGCGTTGATTTGCTGGACCATGGTCCGCGCCTTTTCCGGCGAATCGATGTAGGGACGGGTGAATTTATTGAACGGAATGCTCTCGAATTGAGCGAGCAGACTCTGGCCCAGGGTTTCGGCGGTGATGCCGGTGCCGTCGGAGATGAAGAACGCGGTTCGTTTCATTTGCGATCTGGGCCTTAAGCTGATGACGTTTCTTGGATATGATAAGTTCGGTTTGCCGAATGCGGCTGTCGGCATTCTCACTTATTTTCCAGGTACAGGCCACAAGCGTCCGGCCAAGTCAACGAAGGCAGGCGGGCGCCATTGAGCTTTTCCAACACAGTTAGTGGAGAGATCACCTTGGTAGAGTACGTAGTTTCCCTCGATAAGCTCGGCGTCCATGATGTGGAGCATGTGGGGGGCAAGAACGCATCCCTGGGCGAGATGATCAGCAACCTCGCAGGTGCTGGTGTATCGGTGCCGGGCGGCTTTGCCACTACGGCGCAGGCGTACCGCGATTTTCTCGAACAGAGTGGTCTCAACGACCGTATCCACGCCGCGCTCGACGCACTCGATGTGGATGACATCAACGCCCTGACCAAGACCGGCGCGCAGATTCGCCAGTGGGTCATGGAAGCCGACTTCCCGGCACGTCTGGATTCGGAAATCCGTACGGCCTTCGCCGAAATGGCTGCCGGCAACGACAACATGGCCGTTGCCGTGCGTTCCTCGGCTACCGCCGAAGACCTGCCGGACGCCTCGTTCGCCGGCCAACAGGAAACCTTCCTCAACATCCGCGGCGTCGACAACGTGATCCGCGCGGCCAAGGAAGTGTTCGCCTCGCTTTTCAACGACCGTGCCATCGCCTACCGCGTGCACCAGGGCTTCGACCACAAGCTGGTGGCCCTGTCCGCCGGCGTGCAGCGCATGGTCCGCTCCGAAACCGGCACCGCCGGCGTCATGTTCACCCTCGACACCGAGTCGGGCTTCCGCGACGTGGTGTTCATCACCGGCGCCTACGGCCTGGGCGAAACCGTGGTGCAGGGTGCGGTCAACCCTGACGAATTCTACGTGCACAAAAACACCCTTCAGGCAGGCCGCCCGGCCATCCTGCGCCGCAACCTGGGCAGCAAGGCGATCAAGATGGTCTATGGCGAAGAAGCCAAGGCCGGCCGTTCGGTCAAGACCGTCGAAGTGGACCGCGCCGAGCGCGCGCGCTTCTGCCTGACCGATGCCGAGGTCAGCGAGCTGGCCAAGCAGGCCATGATCATCGAGCAGCACTACCAGCGCCCGATGGACATCGAATGGGCCAAGGACGGTGACGACGGCAAGCTGTACATCGTCCAGGCGCGCCCCGAGACGGTGAAGAGCCGCTCCAGCGCCAACGTCATGGAACGCTACCTGCTGAAAGAGAAGGGCACCGTTCTGGTCGAGGGCCGCGCCATTGGCCAGCGCATCGGCGCCGGCAAGGTCCGCGTGATCAACGACGTATCGGAAATGGACAAGGTCCAGCCGGGCGACGTGCTGGTCTCCGACATGACCGACCCGGACTGGGAACCGGTGATGAAGCGCGCCAGCGCCATCGTCACCAACCGCGGCGGGCGCACCTGCCACGCGGCGATCATCGCCCGTGAGCTGGGCATTCCGGCTGTGGTCGGTTGCGGCAACGCCACCCAGGTGCTGAAAGACGGCCAGGGTGTGACCGTATCCTGTGCCGAAGGCGATACCGGCTTCATCTTCGAGGGCGAGCTGGGCTTCGATGTGAAGCAGAACTCGGTCGACGCCATGCCCGACCTGCCATTCAAGATCATGATGAACGTCGGCAACCCGGACCGTGCCTTCGATTTCGCCCAGCTGCCCAACGCCGGTGTCGGCCTGGCGCGCCTGGAGTTCATCATCAACCGCATGATCGGCGTGCACCCCAAGGCGCTGCTGAACTACGCCGGCCTGCCAGCCGACCTGAAGGACAGCGTCGACAAGCGCATCGCCGGCTACAACGACCCGGTAGGCTTCTATGTCGAGAAGCTGGTCGAGGGCATCAGCACCCTGGCTGCGGCCTTCTACCCGAAAAAGGTCATCGTGCGCCTGTCGGACTTCAAGTCCAACGAGTACGCCAACCTGATCGGCGGCAAGCTGTACGAGCCGGAAGAAGAAAACCCGATGCTCGGCTTCCGTGGCGCTTCGCGCTACATCAGCGAATCGTTCCGTGACTGCTTCGAGCTCGAGTGTCGTGCGCTCAAGCGCGTGCGTAACGAGATGGGCCTGACCAACGTCGAGATCATGGTGCCGTTCGTGCGTACCCTGGGTGAAGCCAGCCAGGTTGTCGACCTGCTCGCCGAAAACGGCCTGGCCCGTGGCGACAATGGCCTGCGCGTGATCATGATGTGCGAACTGCCGTCCAACGCCATCCTCGCCGAAGAGTTCCTGGAGTACTTCGACGGCTTCTCGATCGGCTCCAACGACCTGACCCAGCTGACCCTGGGCCTGGACCGTGACTCGGGCATCATCGCCCACCTGTTCGACGAGCGTAACCCTGCGGTGAAGAAGCTGCTGGCCAACGCCATTGCCGCGTGCAACAAGGCTGGCAAGTACATCGGCATCTGCGGCCAGGGCCCGTCGGACCACCCGGACCTGGCCAAGTGGCTGATGGAGCAGGGTATCGACAGCGTGTCGCTGAACCCGGACTCGGTACTCGAAACCTGGTTCTACCTGGCTGAAGGCCAGGGCGCGGTCTGATGCAGTAAAACGCGGGGGTACGTCTGGCGTACCCCCGCCTGGTTTTTTCCAGGGCGAGCTCCAGCAATGGAACCCGCCCTTTTTTGTGCACCAAGCAACCTTATGCAAAGCAGCAGTACTCTATTCCCCGTGGCCCTGCTCAGTGCCGAACGCCGCGGCGACCTCAGCGAAGACGTGTACCGGATCAAGGCCGGCAACAGCCCTGACCCCAGCGTCGAGCTGGCTGTCACCCGCCTGGGGCTGGCCGATCAGGGCCAGGCCCAGGGCGTACCGGTCATTCTCTTGCACGGCAGCTTCTCCAACCGCCGCTTCTGGTATTCCCCCAAAGGGGTTGGTCTGGGCGCCTATCTCGCCCGCGCCGGCTTCGATGTGTGGATCCCGGAAATGCGCGGCCATGGCCTGTCGCCGCGCAACCATGACTGGAAGCACAACAGCGTTGCCGCCTATGCCCGCGATGACCTGCCGCTGATTGCCGCGTTCGTGCGCGAGCAGTCGGGCCAGACGCCGCACTGGGTCGGCCATTCCTTGGGCGGCACGACCCTGGCGGCAGCGCTGGGCGGTGGCTTTCTGGCTGCCGAACAGGTGGCCAGCGTGGCGCTGTTCGGTACCCAGATCAGCCGCGTGTACTGGCCGCTGAAGGTGCCACCGCTGGCCTGGGGGGCCAAGCTGCTGCTCAAGCGCTGGGGGCAGATTTCCGGGCCGCGTTTCAAGCGTGGGCCGGAGGATGAGCCGATCGGCCTGGCCCTGGAAAGCATGCGCTGGCATGGCCTGTTCGGGCGCTTTGGCGACAAACAGAGCGACTGGTGGGCGGGGCTGGCCAAGGTGGATGTGCCGCTGCTGGCCGTGGCTGGTGCGGGGGACTTCCAGGACCCGGTGTGGGCCTGCCGCAAGCTGTTCGAGCAATTCGGCGGTGAGCGCAAACAGTTTCTGCGGCTGGGGCTCGAGGAAGGCTTCGACGCTTTCGGGCATGTCGACATGCTGGTGAGCAAGGCCGCGCAGGTGCAGGTGTGGCCGCTGGTGGAGCGTTGGCTGCGGGATCCGCTGGTGCCGGTGCATGAATCCACGGTGGTGGCGGAGCCTGTGCCCGTCAGCTGAGTTTGCGTCGCCTGTGCTGGCCCTTTCGCGGGCACGCCCGCTCCCACAGGGACCTCACAGCATTCAGCCCCTGTGTGGTCCCTGTGGGAGCGGGCGTGCCCGCGAAAGGGCCGGTACAGGCAAAACACAACTGACTGCTTGGTCCCGGATGACTGCAATGGGCTCTACGGTGTAGCCTTGGCCGATATCCGCTTTCGTTGTGACTGACAGGAGCTTCCCATGCAGCATTACGTTACGCCCGACCTGTGTGATGCCTACCCGGACCTGGTGCAGGTGCTGGAACCGATGTTCAGCAATTTTGGTGGCCGCGATTCGTTCGGCGGCCAGATCGTCACCATCAAGTGCTTCGAAGACAACTCGCTGGTCAAGGAGCAGGTCGAGCTCGATGGCAAGGGCAAGGTCCTGGTCGTCGATGGTGGTGGCTCGCTGCGCCGCGCACTGCTCGGCGACATGCTCGCCGAGAAGGCTGCCAGGAACGGTTGGGAAGGCCTGGTGATCTACGGCTGCGTGCGTGACGTCGACGTGTTGATCCAGACCGACGTCGGCGTGCAGGCCCTGGCCAGCCACCCGATGAAGACCGACAAGCGCGGCATCGGCGACCTCAACGTGCCAGTGACCTTCGCCGGGGTGACCTTCCGCCCGGGCGAGTATGTGTATGCCGACAACAATGGCGTGCTGGTCTCGCCAAGCCCGTTGAAAATGCCTGAGTAAGGCGCCGCCCGCGCTGATGGAGCTTTGATGTTCGAGGAAGACAACGCGCAGTGGGGGCTGGTGCACGCCCTGGTGCTCGATGGCAAAGGTGGCGCGCGCTCGATTGCCCGTACCGAGCTGGACGACCTGCAGCTGCAACCCGAGCAAAGCCTGTGGCTGCACTGGGATCGCAGCCATCCGCAAACCCGCACCTGGCTGCTGCACGACAGCGGCCTGAGCGCGTTCGCCTGCGAGCTGCTGCTGGAAGAAAACACCCGGCCGCGCCTGCTGCCCATGGCCGATGAACAGTTGTTGCTGTTCCTGCGTGGGGTCAACCTCAACCCGGGTGCAGAGCCGGAAGACATGGTCTCGGTGCGTATCTTTGCCGAGGCGCAGCGGGTCATCTCGCTGCGCCTGCGGCCGTTGCGCGCCAGTGACGAGATTCTCCAGCAGCTCGAAGAGGGCAGGGGCCCGAAATCGGCTTCCGAGCTGTTGCTGCTGATGGGCGAACTGCTCACCGAAAAGGTTCAGGGTCTGGTCAGCGACCTGTCCGAACTGGCCGACATTGAAGAAGAAAAGGTTGAATCCGACGAACGGTATACCCCGGAGAACGGCAGCCTGCAGCAGATCCGCCGGCGTGCCGCCGGTCTGCGGCGTTTTCTTGCCCCGCAGCGGGAAATCTACGCCCAGTTGTCGCGCAGCAAATGGAGCTGGTTCGCCGATGCCGATGCCGATTACTGGAACGAGCTGAACAACAGCCTCATCCGCTACCTCGAAGAGCTGGAACTGACCCGCGAACGTGCCGCGCTGGTGCTGGAAAGCCAGGATCGCCGGCGTAGCGAGCGCATGAACCGCACCATGTACCGCTTCGGCATCATCACCTGCATCTTCCTGCCCATGAGCTTCATCACCGGGCTGCTGGGCATCAATGTCGGCGGCATCCCCGGGGCGGAAAACCCCTATGGTTTCCTGTTCGCCTGCATCGTCGTGCTGGGGCTGGCGGTGGGGCAGTGGTGGCTGTTTCGGCGGTTGCGGTGGGTATAGATGTCGATTGACCTGCTCTGGCCTCTTCGCGGGCACGCCCGCTCCCACAGGGACACCACAGCCTTCAGGTTCTGTGGGATCCCTGTGGGAGCGGGCGTGCCCGCGAAGAAGCCGACGCGCATTCATTTTGAAACACTCGTCCCAATGCGATGTGTGACCCATCGACCGGCCATCTCGTCTCTGACTGACACTGCGCGAGGTGCCCATGCACGATCCGTTTGAAGAATCCCTGCGCGACCTGCTCAAGGCGTCCCCCTCCGGCAATGACCGGGACGACCGGGACGACGCCGCTTGCCTGGGTCGCGTGCTGAAAACCGCCAACCGCCAGGTTGGCGCGGGCGATCTGTTCAGCCTGCTTGGCCGCTGGAGCCAGGCGCTGCTGATCGCCGTGAACAATGGCGCGGCGCATGTTGCGCCGGTGCGTCGACACTCTTCCCGCAACGCTGCCAACGGCAGCAAAGCAGATAAGGCCGATTGAATATGGAACTCGATCTCTGGACCCAGAGCCTGGTCACCGCCATGACTGCCCTTTGGACCAAGGTAGCGAACTTCATCCCCAACCTGTTCGGCGCGCTGGTCGTGGTGCTGCTCGGTTTCGTGGTGGCCAAGCTGCTCGACACGCTGCTGTCCAAACTGCTGGCCAAGTTCGGCCTGGACCGCCTGATGGCCGGCACCGGCCTGACCAAGATGCTCGGCCGGGTCGGCATCCAGGTACCCATCTCCACCCTGATCGGCAAGATCGTCTACTGGTTCGTGCTGCTCATCTTCCTGGTCTCGGCCGCAGAGTCGCTGGGCCTGGAGCGGGTTTCGGCAACCCTCGACATGCTTGCCCTTTACCTGCCGAAGGTGTTCGGCGCAGCCCTGGTGCTGCTGGCCGGCGTGCTGCTGGCCCAGGTGGCCAACGGCCTGGTACGCGGCGCTGCCGAAGGCATCGGCCTGGAATACTCGGCAGGCCTGGGCCGTATCACCCAAGGCCTGGTGATCATCATCAGCATCTCGGTGGCCATCAGCCAGCTGGAGGTGAAAACCGACCTGCTGAACCATGTGATCGTGATCGGGCTGATTACCGTTGGTCTGGCCGTTGCGTTGGCAATGGGCCTCGGTAGCCGCGAAATCGCCGGGCAGATCCTGGCCGGCATCTACGTGCGCGAACTTTATCAGGTGGGCCAGCAGGTGCGAATTGGAGAGGTCGAAGGGCACATCGAGGAAATCGGTACGGTCAAGACGACGCTGCTGACCGATGATGGCGAACTGGTGTCGCTGTCCAATCGCGAGTTGCTTGAGCAGCGAGTCAATAGCCGCTAACCGCACAAAGCTGTTAATGTATGCCGCCGCGAAAATCGACCCACGGGGTCGCGCGGCGACATTGACCTGACTGTCGGCCAGATCCGTTTTGAATAAAGTTCATTCGCCGCCCATGCGTTATGACCCCCGCGAGCTCACCGACGAAGAGTTGGTGGCGCGTTCGCATGAAGAGCTGTACCACGTTACCCGCGCCTATGAGGAGCTCATGCGGCGCTACCAACGGACCCTGTTCAACGTCTGTGCACGTTATCTGGGGAACGACCGTGACGCGGACGATGTCTGTCAGGAAGTCATGTTGAAAGTGCTGTACGGGCTGAAGAACTTCGAGGGTAAGTCCAAGTTCAAGACCTGGCTCTACAGCATCACCTACAACGAATGCATTACCCAGTACCGCAAGGAGCGCCGTAAACGTCGGCTGATGGATGCCTTGAGTCTGGACCCTGTCGAAGAGGCGTCCGAAGACAAGGCTCCGAAGCCGGAAGAAAAAGGCGGGCTGGACAAGTGGCTGGTGCATGTGAACCCGATTGACCGGGAAATCCTGGTGCTGCGTTTTGTCGCAGAGCTGGAATTTCAGGAAATTGCCGACATCATGCACATGGGCCTGAGCGCGACAAAAATGCGCTACAAGCGCGCGCTAGACAAGCTTCGGGAGAAATTTGCCGGCCTCGATGAAACTTAGTGGCGTGCAAATATCTCTAACGAACCGGCGAGTTCTGCTAGACTTGCCGTCGAGTTGTCCCCCTTGTTTGTGGTGGGACTGCTTAACTATCACCAGATGGGGATTTAACGGATGAAATTGAAAAACACCTTGGGCTTGGCCATTGGCTCGCTCGTCGCTGCTACTTCGTTCGGCGTTCTGGCTCAAGGCCAAGGCGCTGTGGAAATCGAAGGCAACGTTACCAAGCAGTACTACGACAGCGAACGTAACTTCAAGAACGACGGCACCAATCCTGGTGTTCGCCTGGGCTACTTCCTGACCGACGACGTTTCCCTGGACCTCGGCTACAACGAGACCCACAACGCTCGTGGTGAAGTCTTCAACAAAGACATCAAAGGTTCCAAGGCCAAGCTCGACGCTACCTACCACTTCGGTACCGTTGGCGACGCTCTGCGTCCGTACGTTTCCGCCGGTTTCGCTCACGAGAGCCTGGGCCAGGCCACTCGTAGCGGCCGCGACCACTCCACCTTCGCCAACGTTGGCGCTGGCGCCAAGTGGTACATCACCGACATGTTCTTCGCCCGTGCTGGCGTAGAAGCCATGTACAACATCGACAACGGCAACACCGAGTGGGGCCCGACCGTTGGTGTTGGTCTGAACTTCGGCGGTAGCCCGAAGCAAGCTGAAGTCGCTCCGGCCCCAGTTGCCGAAGTGTGCTCCGACTCCGACAACGACGGCGTTTGCGACAACGTCGACAAGTGCCCTGACACCCCGGCCAACGTTACCGTTGACGCTGATGGCTGCCCGGCTGTTGCCGAAGTCGTTCGCGTTGAGCTGGACGTCAAGTTCGACTTCGACAAGTCGGTCGTCAAGCCAAACAGCTACGGCGACATCAAGAACCTGGCTGACTTCATGAAGCAGTACCCACAGACCACCACTACCGTGGAAGGTCACACTGACTCCGTCGGCCCAGACGCTTACAACCAGAAGCTGTCCGAGCGTCGTGCCAACGCTGTCAAGCAGGTCCTGACCCAGCAGTACGGCGTAGAATCCAGCCGTGTTGATTCGGTTGGCTACGGCGAAACCCGTCCGGTTGCCGACAACGCCACCGAAGAAGGCCGCGCTGTCAACCGTCGCGTTGAAGCTCAGGTAGAAGCCCAGGCCAAGTAATTGGTTTGAAGCTTCATGAAAAACCCGGCCTCGGCCGGGTTTTTCTTTGCCTGGGATTTGTGTGGTGTGTGCCGACCCTTTCGCGGGCTTGCCCACTCCCACAGGTTCGTCGTATGTCGCAGGCTATGTGCAATCTCTGTGGGAGCGGGCAAGCCCGCGAAGGGGCCTTTACAGGCACTGCATTAACCTGCTATTGCCACCAATTCCTGAACCACCTGTTCCCCAACCACCTCCCCAATCACCAAAATCGCCGGGCTACGCAAGCCAAACCCCCGCGCATCCTCGACCATCCCCCGCACATCGCTCCTGCATTCCCGCTGCTGCGGCAACGAGGCATTCTCGATCATCGCCACCGGCGTCGCCGGTGCCATGCCCCCGTCCAGTAACCCTTGGCGCACCTGCTCCAGCCTGGCCACGCCCATGTACACCACCAGGGTCGTCCCGCCCTGGGCCAAGGCCGCCCAGTTCAGTTCGCTGTCGTCCTGGGTATGGGCCGTGACCAGCGTCACGCCACGGCTTACGCCACGTGAGGTCAGGGAAATACCGCATTGCGTGGCGCCGGCCAGCCCGGCGGTAATGCCATTGACCACTTCTACCTCGATACCATGCCCCTGCAACCACAGCGCCTCTTCACCGCCGCGGCCGAAGATGCACGGGTCGCCGCCCTTGAGCCGCACCACGCAGCGCCCTTGCCGCGCATGGCGCAGCATCAGGCGCTGGATGAATGCCTGCGGTGTGGAGCGGCAGCCGCCGCGCTTGCCCACGGCAATCACACGGGCCTGTGGGCAGTGCTCCAGCACTACCGGGTTGACCAGGTCGTCGATCATCACCACAGCGGCTTGCCGCAAGGCGCGTACAGCCTTGAGGGTAAGCAGCTCCGGATCACCAGGACCAGCACCAACTAGCCAGACTTTCGCATTCATCAGGGTTTCCTCATCGGCAAGGTGCGTTCAGCCCTTGAGCAGGGTGAGCAGCAAAATCAGGTTGAACAGCAAGGACAGCAGGGCCAGGGTGCGCCAGACCTTCAACGGTTCGCGCTCCAGCAACGGCCGTGGCCGGGTGGGCAGCTCCTGGCGGTCGCCACGTTCGAGCAGCAGCAACCAGTGTTCGGCGGTTTCGAAGCGCTGCGCCGGGTCGGCTGCCAGTGCCTGCTGCAGGTTGTGCTGCAGCCATTCCGGCAGGTCGGGGCGGTAGCGCGCGGCGTTGACCGGCTGGCCGAAGCGTGGGCGCTGGAAGGCCTCCACCTCGCCGTAGGGGTAATGCCCGGTCAGCAGGTGATACAACGTCACTCCCACGGCATATAGGTCCTGGCGTGGGCTGGGCGGTTGGCCGTCGAACGCTTCCGGGGCAATGTATGACGGTGTGCCCGGCAACTCGTGCAGCGGGTCTTCGGACAGCCCCGGGCAGTAGGCCAGGCCGAAGTCCAGCAGGCGCAGCTGGCCATCGCTGCCCAGGTGCAGGTTCTCTGGCTTGATGTCGCGGTGCAGCAGGTTGCGCCGGTGCAGTACGCCGACCGCCTGCAGCAGCTGCCGGGCCAGCTCCAGCCACTGCGGCATGGGTAGCGGGCCGTGCTCGGCCAGCAGCGCTGCCAGGCTCTGGCCGGGGTATTCGCGCATCACGTAGTACAGGTGCTGGCGCTGGCTGGCGGTGTGCAGCTCGGGAAAGTGCCGGCCAGCGACCCGGCGCAGGAACCATTCCTCCAGCAACAGCCCTTGCGCCGCGCCGGGCTCCTGCGCGCGCGCGGGTGGCAGTGTCTTCAGCAGCCAGGCTCGGCCCTGACTATCGCGCACCCGGTACAGCAGCGACTGGCGGCTTTGCGAAAGCAGCTTTTCGGCTTGCCAGCCATCGATTACCTGGCCTTCACGCAACGGGCCGGGCACCGGCCATTGCTGCAGTTGCGCCAGGGTGTCACCCAGGTTGGCAGTGCCCAATTGCTCGACCTGCACCAGCAAGGCACTGGCGTTGTCCTGGCTACCGTTCAGGTGCGCGCTGGCGACCAGGGTATCGACGGCCAGTTGCAGGTCGGGTTGCTCGCGCAGCACCGCCTGGATGTGCTGGTCGCCCAGGCTGGCCCATACGCCATCGCTCAACAACAGGAAGCTCTCGCCCGGCTGCAGCTCGCCTTCCAGGTAATCCACCAGCAAATGCTGGTCCAGGCCCAGCGCACGCTTCAGTACATGCTGCATGCCGGGCTGGTCCCATACGTGATCTTCGCTCAGGCATTGCAGGCGCCCGGCGTGCCAGCGGTACACGCGGCAGTCTCCCACGTGGGCCAGGGTAAAGCGTCGGCCGCGCAGCACCAGCGCGCTGAGGGTGGTCAGCAGTGGCTGGCCACTGCCTTGGGCGCGCAGCCAGCGGTTTTGCGCCAGCAGCAGGCGGTCCAGTGCCTGGGCCACGCTCCAGGTCGCGGGGGTGGCGTAATAGTCCAGGGCCAGCGCCTGCAGGCTGGCACGGGCTGCCAGGCCGCCATCGGCACATTGGCTGACGCCGTCGGCGAGGGCGAACAGGTAGCCTTTGCTGGCGGCCAGCTCCGGCGCCGGGGTAACCAGGCGCAGGGCGTCCTGGTTTTCCTCGCGCGGCCCGGTGGCGCTGGCCTGGGCAAAGTTCAGTTGCAGGCTCATGGCTGTGCCTCAGACCCGTGCCGCGGTAACCGCAGCCGAGCCCCAGGTGGTGCGCCAGCGCTGTTTCACGCCGTGCAGGCCGAACCAGGCCAGCAAGCCCAGGCTGGCGAACAGCCACAGCCCCAGTTGGTAGTCACCGGTGTGCTGCTTGATGGTGCCAAGCCCGGCGGCCAGCAGGAAGCCTCCGATGCCGCCGGCCATGCCGATCAGCCCGGTCATCACGCCGATCTCCTGGCGGAAGCGTTGCGGCACAAGCTGGAACACCGCGCCATTGCCGGCCCCCAGGCCGAGCATGGCGCTGACGAACAGGGCCAGTGCGGCGGCGGCGCTAGGCAGGTTGAAGCCGACTGCAGCGATGCAGATGGCCGCCACGCTGTACATGCCCAGCAGGGTGCGGATGCCGCCGAAGCGGTCGGCCAGGGCGCCGCCGAGCGGGCGCATCAGGCTGCCGGCGAACACGCAGGCAGCGGTGTAGTAGCCGGCGGTGACCGGGCTCAGGCCATACTGGTCGCTGAAATAGCCGGGCAGGGCGCTGGCCAGGCCGATGAAGCCGCCGAAGGTGACGCTGTAGAAGAACATGAACCACCAGCTGTCTCGGTCGCCCAGGGCCTTGAGGTAGTCGGCCATGGCTTTTGGCTTGGGCCGCTGCGGAGCATTGCGTGCCAGCAGGGCGAACACCAACAGGGCCAGCGACAGCGGGATCAGCGCGAAGCCGAACACGTTGTTCCAGCCAAAGCCCGCAGCCAGCGCGGGGGCCAGCAGGGCGGCGAACACTGTGCCGGAGTTGCCGGCACCTGCAATGCCCATGGCTTTGCCTTGGTGCTGTGGCGGGTACCATTGCGAGGCCAGCGGCAGTGACACAGCGAACGAAGCGCCGGCAAAGCCGAGGAACACGCCCAGCAGCAGCGCTTGTTCATAGCTGTGCACGCCCAGGTGCCAGGCAGCGGCGAGGGCGACGATGACCACCACTTGGCCGATCAGCCCCGCGGTCTTGGGTGACAGGCGGTCGACCAGCACGCCCATGGCGAAGCGCAGGATCGCCCCGGCCAGGATCGGCGTGGCCACCATCAGGCCCCGTTGTTGTGCACTCAGCTGCAGATCGGCGGCAATCTGCACCGCCAATGGGCCAAGCAGGTACCAGACCATGAAGCTGAGGTCGAAGTACAGGAACGCGGCGAACAGCGTGGGCACATGCCCGGATTTCCAGAAGCTGGTACTCATCGAACACCTCACTCGGCAATGCAACGGAACGAAAAAGACGCCGCTACCCGCTCCACGTGCGTGGAGGGGAGAGCGACGTCTTTGTCGGGATTAAGTGGGGCAACCGCCGTTGGCTACCGGTGATATTTGTTCAGCAAGAGATGGGCCAACTCTGAGAAGTTGCAGTCTCCTTGTAGGAGCGGCCTTGTGTCGCGATGGGCTGCGCAGCAGCCCCAGGATCTCAGCTTCGCGGCAGAGATTGCCGGGGCTGCTGCGCAGCCCATCGCGACACAAGGCCGCTCCTACAGGGGACCGCGTGAAGCAGGTTGCTAGCCCAGCATCTCGTGCATGGCAATGATCTGCTCGGCCACCTGGATCAGCTTCTGCTGCCGGCTCATGGCCTGGCGGCGCATCAGGGTGTAGGCCTGTTCTTCGTTGCAGTCCTTCATCTTCATCAGCAAACCCTTGGCCTGCTCGATGCGCTTGCGTTCAGCCAGTTGCTGGTCCCGTGCGAGCAGCTGCGCCTTCAGCGCCTGGTCACTTTCGAAGCGGGCCATGGCCACATCCAGGATCGGTTGCAGCCGCGCGGCATGGATGCCTTCGACGATGTAGGCGCTAACCCCCGCCTGGATCGCCTGGCGCATCACCCCAGGGTCGTGCTCGTCGGTGAACAGCACGATCGGTCGCGGCTGGTCACGGCTGACCAGGACCACCTGTTCCATCACATCGCGGTCCGGTGAGTCGGTATCGATAAGCACCACGTCCGGGCGCACCGTTTCGACGCAGGCGGGCAGGTCGATGGTCAGGCCTGGGGCTTCGATGACCTCGAAGCCGGCCTCGCTCAAGGCCGCCTTGAGGCGGCCGAGTTTGCTCTGGGTGTCGTCGATCAGCAGGATGCGCAACATGAATGGTCCCCCTCACGCGCCGACACGGGCATCGGGCAGGTCGCCCAGGGCATGCAGGCTGAAGCTGCGGGCATAGCCGTAGGGGTCGCTGCCGTCCCAGCGGCTGCCATCTATCAGCAGGCTGCTGCGCATCGGCTGCTCGGGGCAGGCCACGCCGAGGCTTTGGGCCGCCTCGCCATACAGTGCCAGTTGCTGGACCTGGCGCGCCACGCCGAGGTAGTCGGGGTCATCGCGCAGCAAGCCCCAGCGGCGGAACTGGGTCATGAACCACATGCCGTCGGACAGGTATGGCAGGTTGGCCCGGCCGTGATCGTGCAGGCGCAGGGCGTGCGGGTCTTGCCAGTGATTACCCAGGCCATCGTGGTAGCTGCCGAGCAGTCGCGGCTCGATACTTGCCAGCGGAGTGTCCAGGTAGGCGCTGCTGCTGAGCAGTTGCGCGGTGCTGCGGCGGTTTTCCGGACTTTGCTCGATGAAGCGGCTGGCGGCGAGTACCGCCTTGATCAGCGCGCGGGCGCTGTTGGGATATTGCTCGGCAAAGGCGCGGGCGCAGGCCAGGACCTTTTCCGGGTGGTCCGGCCAGATCGACTGGCTGGTGGCCAGGGTGAAGCCCTGGCCCGTGGCCACTGCATGGGCAGCCCAGGGTTCGCCCACGCAGAAACCGTCGATGCGCCCGGCCTGAATATGCGCAGCCATTTGCGCCGGTGGTACCACCACGCTGTCGACGTCGCGCAATGGGTGGATGCCCTGGCTGGCCAGCCAGTAATACAGCCACATGGCGTGGGTACCGGTGGGGAAGGTCTGGGCGAAGGTGAGGCGTGCGCCATGCTGGTGCACCAGGCGCGCCAGTGCTTCAGGGTTGGTCACGCCTTTGCGCTGCAGGGCCGGGGACAGGTTTATGGCCTGGGCGTTCTGGTTCAGCCCCATGAGCACGGCCATGGCGCTGGCCGGTACACCGCCGATGCCCAGGTGCACGGCGTACACCAGGCCATACAGGCAGTGCGCCGCATCCAGTTCGCCGCTGACCAGCTTGTCGCGCAGCCCGGCCCAGGAGCCCTGGCGCTTGAGGTTGAGGGTAAGGCCGTGCTGCTGGGCGAAGCCCTGGGTGGCGGCGACTACCACCGAGGCGCAGTCGGTCAGGGCCATGTAGCCGATGTTCAGGCTGGGCTTTTCCGGCGCGTCGCTGCCGTTGACCCAGGCCAGGGGCGTTGTTCGGGGTGCAGTGTTCACAAGGTTCCTCGCCCGTACTGATAAGGCTGTGGGCTTTTCCGGTGCAACCGATGTGCCATCTGGCAGCATCCCTGTGGAGCAACTGCCCTGTGCCGCCTGCATTGGCCTCATCGCCGGCAAGCCAGCTCCCACAGATACAGCACAGGTTTCAGCCCTTGTGTTGTACCTGTGGGAGCTGGCTTGCCGGCGATGGGCTGCGCAGCAGCCCCACGATTTGCTGTCATGCCGGCCCCACGCTGGCTATAATCGCCCCCTCATTCACCCCGAGCCTTGCCCGCCCATGTATACCCTGGCCCGCCAGCTGCTGTTCAAGCTTTCCCCGGAAACCTCCCACGACCTGTCCCTGGACCTGATCGGTGCCGGTGGCCGTCTCGGCCTCAACGGCATGCTGTGCAAGCAGCCGGCGGCTTTGCCGGTTACGGTCATGGGCTTGAACTTCGCCAACCCGGTGGGCCTGGCGGCCGGCCTGGACAAGAACGGTGCGGCCATCGACGGTTTCGCCCAGCTGGGCTTCGGCTTCGTCGAAATCGGCACCGTCACCCCGCGTCCACAGCCGGGCAACCCCAAGCCGCGGCTGTTCCGCCTGCCGGAGGCAACGGCCATCATCAACCGCATGGGCTTCAACAACCTGGGCGTTGATCACCTGCTCGGCCGGGTACGGGCTGCGCGTTACAACGGTGTGCTGGGCATCAACATCGGCAAGAATTTCGACACCCCGGTGGAGCGTGCCGTCGATGACTACCTGATCTGCCTGGACAAGGTGTACACCGAGGCCAGTTACATCACGGTCAACGTCAGTTCACCCAACACCCCGGGCCTGCGCAGCCTGCAGTTCGGCGATTCGCTCAAGCAACTGCTCGATGCCCTGGCCGTGCGCCGCGAGCAACTGGCCGGCACGCATGGCAAGCGCGTACCTCTGGCAATCAAGATTGCCCCGGACATGAGCGACGAAGAAACCGCCCTGGTGGCCGCCGCGTTGATGGAGTCGGGCATGGATGCGGTGATCGCCACCAACACCACGCTGGGGCGTGAAGGTGTCGAAGGCCTGCCGTACGGTGGCGAGGCGGGTGGCCTGTCGGGTGCGCCGGTGCTGGAGAAGAGCACCCATATCGTCAAGGTGCTGGCGGGCGAGCTGGGCGGCAAGCTGCCGATCATTGCCGCTGGCGGCATTACCGAAGGTCGCCATGCCGCCGAGAAGATCGCTGCCGGGGCGAGCCTGGTGCAGATCTACTCCGGCTTCATCTATAAAGGGCCGGCGCTGATTCGTGAGGCGGTGGACGCTATCGCGGCAATGCCACGGGTTTGATGGGCAATAAAAAAGGGCCCCATCAAGGGGCCCCTGGGCCTTCGCCCGCCGCCCGGATAGGGCGTGCATGGTGAATCGAATTCAGTGTCCTCGTTCAGCCAACGGCGTGATTTTCGTTGAGTCTATGGATGCCAGCGGTGCCAGTCATTCCGTCCCAGTTATCACCGCGACCTTCACGCCAGCCGTTGATCCAGGCTTGGCGAACAGAAGGAAGATTGAAGGGGCAAAGTTCGCGGGATTTGCCGGTGACCCCGTATTGGTAGCCACGTGAATATGCTCTTTCCAACGGATCACGCTTAAGTCTTCTCATAGGGTGTTGCCCTCACTTGTTGACTGTAATGTCCCGTCGGCCTCTCCGAGGCCGGGCAGAGTCTTTCTGCCGGTGTGCGCTCGCTGCCGGCGTGGCGAGCTGAAAGTGCCACCTCGTTGCGAAGTGGCCTGAGACCAGTTCTATCGAATGCGAGTCACGGTGTGAATGATCGATTTGTCATAAGCACGTAACCTTTCCAAGGGTGAGGGGATAAGTAAATAAATGCGACTCAACCTTGTTTAGCGTTGAGCCCGCTATGATCAGGGTTTGCCGATCATTGACGTCATTTCGCCAGCGTTGCTTGCGGATGACAGAAATAATTTGAAATGCGACGAAGGGTCACATCGGCCCTGGTATCGCCAGAATTTTTCATACTGCCTGATGATCTAAGCTGTCTTTGCCACTGGGCCAAGCACAGATCGGTCAGGCGGCCCGGCCTTTCATCGCACGCTCGCGTGTCGGGAAGGGCCACCCGCACGCCTGCTGGAAAGGTGTGCGGGCAAACATCGCGGGGCGATGCGTCGCCCCGTCAGTCAAATAGCCCAAGGCGCTGGATTACTCATGTCGGACCGTTTCGAACTTTACCTCACTTGCCCTAAAGGCCTGGAAGGCCTGCTTGCCGAAGAGGCGCGGGGCCTCGGCCTGGATGACGTGCGCGAGCACACCTCGGCCATTCGCGGCGCCGCCGACATGGAAACCGCCTACCGCCTGTGCCTTTGGTCACGCCTGGCCAACCGGGTGCTGCTGGTACTCAAGCGCTTCTCCATGAAGAACGCCGACGACCTCTACGACGGCGTGCACGCGGTCGACTGGGCCGATCACCTGGCAGCCGACGGCACCCTGGCAGTTGAGTTCAGCGGCCATGGCTCGGGCATCGACAACACCCACTTCGGTGCGTTGAAGGTCAAGGACGCGATCGTCGACAAGCTGCGCAACCGTGAAGGCCTGCGCCCGTCGGTGGAAAAGATCGACCCTGATGTGCGCGTGCACCTGCGCCTGGACCGTGGCGAAGCCATTCTCTCGCTCGACCTTTCCGGGCACAGCCTGCACCAGCGTGGCTACCGCCTGCAGCAAGGCGCCGCGCCGCTGAAGGAAAACCTGGCGGCGGCGGTACTCATCCGCGCCGGCTGGCCGCGCATTGCCGCCGAAGGTGGCGCGCTGGCCGACCCGATGTGCGGTGTGGGTACCTTCCTGGTCGAAGCGGCGATGATCGCCGCCGATATCGCGCCCAACCTCAAGCGTGAGCGCTGGGGCTTCAGTGCCTGGCTCGGCCACGTACCGGCATTGTGGCGCAAGGTGCATGACGAGGCGCAGGCGCGGGCACAGGCCGGCC
Organism: Pseudomonas sp. PVC-5-1; assembly: GCF_057444345.1. Classification (NCBI taxonomy): domain Bacteria; kingdom Pseudomonadati; phylum Pseudomonadota; class Gammaproteobacteria; order Pseudomonadales; family Pseudomonadaceae; genus Pseudomonas; species Pseudomonas sp. PVC-5-1. Next base: position 1,768,490 of record NZ_CM172024.1, read on the forward strand.
TGGCCAAGCCACCACTGTGGATCCGTGGTTACGAGGCCGACCCGCGGTTGATCCAGCCAGGCCGCAACAACGTCGAGCGTGCCGGCCTGGGCGACTGGGTGAAGATCTACCAGGGCGAAGTCAGCACCTTCGAACCGCGCCCGGACCAGAACCAGAAGGGCCTGGTCATCAGCAACCCACCCTATGGCGAGCGCCTGGGTGACGAAGCCAGCCTGCTGTACCTCTACCAGAACCTCGGTGAGCGCCTGCGCCAGGCCTGCATGGGCTGGGAGGCGGCGGTGTTCACCGGCGCGCCGCAGCTGGGCAAGCGCATGGGTATTCGCAGCCACAAGCAGTACGCGTTCTGGAACGGCGCCTTGCCGTGCAAGCTGCTGCTGTTCAAGGTGCAGCCCGACCAGTTCGTTACCGGCGAGCGCCGCGAGGCGCAGCCTGAAGGCGCGGAAACCCGCCAGCAGGCAGCACCGGCCAGCGAGCCGGCGCGCCTGTCGGAAGGGGCGCAGATGTTCGCCAACCGCCTGCAGAAAAACCTCAAGCAACTGGGCAAGTGGGCCCGCCGCGAGCAGGTCGATTGCTACCGCCTGTACGATGCCGACATGCCCGAATATGCCCTGGCGGTCGACTTGTACCAGGATTGGGTGCACGTGCAGGAATACGCCGCGCCACGTTCGGTCGACCCGGACAAGGCCCAGGCACGGCTGCTCGATGCGCTGGCCGCCATCCCGCAGGCCCTGGGCATTTCGCCGCAGCGTGTGGTGCTCAAGCGTCGCGAGCGGCAGAGCGGCACGCGCCAGTACGAGCGCCAGGCGACCGAAGGCCGCTTCCAGGAAGTGAACGAAGGCGGCGTAAAGCTGCTGGTCAACCTTACCGACTACCTCGACACGGGCCTGTTCCTGGACCATCGCCCGATGCGCATGCGCATCCAGCGCGAAGCAGCCGGCAAACGCTTCCTCAACCTGTTCTGCTACACCGCTACGGCCACCGTGCACGCGGCCAAGGGCGGCGCGCGCAGCACCACCAGCGTCGACCTGTCGAAAACCTACCTGGACTGGGCGCGACGCAACCTGGCGCTCAATGGCTTCTCCGAGCGCAACCGCCTGGAGCAAGGCGATGTGATGGCCTGGCTGGAAGGCAACCGCGACAGCTATGACCTGATCTTCATCGACCCGCCGACCTTCTCCAACTCCAAGCGCATGGAAGGCGTGTTCGATGTGCAGCGTGACCACGTGCAACTGCTGGACCTGGCCATGGCCCGCCTGGCGCCGGGTGGCGTGCTGTATTTCTCCAACAACTTCCGCAAGTTCCAGTTGGACGAGCACCTTATGGCGCGTTATGCGGTGGAGGAGATCACGGCCCAGACCCTGGACCCGGACTTCGCGCGCAATAACCGTATCCATCGCGCCTGGCGTCTGCAGCTTCGTTGAGGCGACGAGGTACATTGCGCGGCTAATGGCCAATAGCTATAACTGAGGGCAGGGCAAGATAATCCGCAGGACGCTGACGTGACGAGATGGGTGTATGTCAAAGGGTGGCGTGCGTGCGCGGTTGCTTGGCCTGTGCACAGAGGCAGTGTCCGCCTGGGCGGTGGCCGTGGTCGCCCTGGTCGTAGGTGGCCTGTTGACGGCCGTCCTGGCGTTAGCCACGCAAACCTTCTACAAGCAGCAACTGCGCCAGCGCTTCGAGCTGCTGGCCAGCGAGCGTTTCAGCCGTATCGCCGAGCGGTTTGACGAACAGCAGCAGCGCCTGGACGGGCTGCGGCGGTTTTTCAGCTTTTCCAACGAAATCACCCCACACGAGTTCGACGGCTACGCCCGGCCATTGCTGCAGCGGACCCTGGCCTACGCCTGGGCGCCGCGTGTCGAGGCCGCGCAACGCGCCGAGTTCGAGCGCCAGGCCAGTGTGCATTTCGGCCCGGGCTATGTAATCCGCGACCAGGATGAACAAGGCCAGTGGCACCCATCCCCCCAGCGCGACCATTACTTCCCGGTGCTCTATACCCAGTCGGGTGAATTGCCCGGGCTGCCCTATGGTCTGGACCTCGCCGGCCAGGAAGTGCCCTTGGCGGCACTGGCGCGGGCGCTGGGGCCCGGCAGCATGGCGGTGTCCGAGCCACTGCCCATGTTCGATACCAGCTCGGATGCGCGTGGCCTGCTGATGGTGGCGCCAGTGTTTTCCGATGCCAACCCCCGCGGCGCGGCAATGGGCTATGTGATGGCCCTGCTGAGCATGCGTGAACTGGTCAGTGACGGGCGCCCGGTTACGGCAGACGATAACCTGGTGGTGCGTATCGTCGACCCCACCGGGCTGCATGGCCCTGAGGTGATGTTCGATTCACAGAACCCGGTCGCACCTCTGCCGCTGGCCATCAACCAGTTGTTGCACCTGGCTGACCACCACTTCCAGCTGAGTATCCGGCCGAGCCTGGCCTTCGTGCGCGCCAACCGCTCCTCCGCGGTACTGGCGGTAAGCCTGCTGGGCGGCTTGTTGAGCCTGCTGCTCAGTGTGTTGCTCTACAGCCTGTTCAGCCAGCGCCAGCGCGCCTTGGCCCTGGTAGAGCAGCGTACCGCCGAGCTGCGGGTCAGCGAACAGTCACTGCGTGGTACCCATAACCAGCTGCGCAGCGTGCTGGATGCCGCAACCCAGGTGGCGATCATCGCCACCAACCTCAAGGGCGTGGTCAGCACCTTCAACGCCGGTGCCGAGCGCATGCTCGGTTACCCGGCCTGCGAGGCGATCGGCAAGCTGCGCCTGGAGGACTTGGTGTTGCCCGAGGAGTTGAGCCTGCGTGCCCATGCCTTGAGCCTGCGTTTCGGCCGGCCGATTGCAGGTGGCCAGGCCATGTTTGCCGAAACGGTGCAGGAGCATGGTGCCGAGCCGGGGGAGTGGACCTTGTTGCGCGCCGATGGCAGCCAACTGGTGGCCAACATGCTGGTCACCGCCATGCTCGATGAACAGGGGTTATGGATCGGTTACCTGGCGATCTGCATCGATGTCACTGAACGGCGTCGGGTGCATGAGGCGCTGGCGGCGCGTGACCGCCTTCTGGAAAAACTCAGTGCCGAGGTGCCGGGCGGCATCTACCAGTACCGCCTGGATGGCAACGGCCATTCCTGTTTTCCGTACGCCAGCAAGGGCCTGTACGACATCTACGAAGTCGATCTGCAGCAATTGCGCGAGGATGCCACGGCGGTGTTCGAGCGCATCCACCCGGATGACCTCGAGCGCGTGCGCCGCTCGGTGCGTTACTCGGCCGAACACCTGTCGCCCTGGCGTGAAGAATATCGGGTCTGCCTGCCGCGAGCCGGGCTGCGTTGGGTGCGTGGCGAGGCGACACCGGAGGTGGGCGAGCAGGGCTGCACGTTGTGGCATGGCTACCTGACCGATATCTCCGACCTCAAGGGTGTGGAGGAAGAGTTGCGCGCGCTGTCGGTGACCGATTCGCTGACCGGCATCCATAATCGCCGTTACTTCCAGGAGCGGCTCAAGCTCGAGCTGGAACGGGCCCAGCGCGATGGCCAGGCACTGGCGGTCATCATGCTCGATATCGATCACTTCAAGCGCATCAACGACCATTTTGGCCATGCTGTCGGCGATCGCGTGCTGCGCAGCCTGTGCCTGCGTATCAGCCAGCGTTTGCGCCGTACCGATGTTTTCTGCCGGTTGGGTGGCGAGGAATTCATGGTGCTGTGCCCGGGGAGCGATGCCGAGCAGGCGCGGCTGCTGGCGCTGGAACTGTGGCATGGGGTGCGCAATGTGCCGGTGGAAGGCGTGGGCAGGGTGACCGCGAGTTTTGGTGTGGCGGGCTGGCGACCGGGGGAAGGGGCCGATGCCTTGCTGTTGCGGGCTGATGCAGGCGTGTATGCGGCCAAGCAGGCCGGGCGGGACCGGGTGGAGGGGGAGTTGGCTTGATCGTTTTTGGTTGTCGGTGCCGGCCTCTTCGCGGGCTTGCCCGCTCCCACAGGTACTGCACCGTTATTGAACTTGGTGCAATACCTGTGGGAGCGGGCAAGCCCGCGAAGAGGCCGGTACTGGCTGCCTATACCTATCAGTTGGCCGCAGTGCTGCCGGCCAGTTTCGGCTGGCGGTACAGGTCCAGCAGCACCTGGTCGAGCACCTGCGAGGCGCCCCAGGGTTTCGGATCGTTGAGGATCGCCGCCACCGCCCAGGTATGGCCGTTGCTGTCGCGGCTGAAGCCTGCAATTGCCCGCACGGTATTCAGCGTGCCAGTCTTGATGTGCCCTTCGCCGGTCATGGCGGTACGCTTCAGGCGCTTGCGCATGGTGCCATCCATACCCACCAGCGGCATCGAGCTCATGAACTCGGCAGCATAAGGGCTCTTCCAGGCAGCCTGCAGCATCGCGGCCATCTCCCGGGTGCTGACCCGTTCGGCACGCGACAGGCCGGAACCGTTTTCCATCACCAGGTGCGGCGCGGTAATGCCCTTCTTCGCCAGCCACTGGCGCACCACGCGCTGGGCGGCGCGGGCGTCGTCACCGTCGGCATCGGTGCGGAACTGCGCGCCAAGGCTCAGGAACAGCTGCTGGGCCATGGTGTTGTTGCTGTACTTGTTGATGTCGCGGATCACTTCCACCAGGTCTGGCGAGAAGGCACGGGCCAGCAGGCGAGCGCCCTTGGGCACGTTCTCGAAGCGGTCGCCACCCTGGATGCTGCCACCCAGCTCGTTCCAGATCGCGCGCACGGCACCGGCGGCGTAGGTCTGGTGGTCGAGCAGCGACAGATAGGTCTGGGAGTTGCAGCCGTCAGCCAGCTGGCCACTGACCGTTACGCTGATGCCATCGGCCTGCTGCACCGGGTTGTAACGCACATCACCCGAGCACTGTTTGGAGGCCACCGCCTTGACCTGGTTGTCGATACGGATGCTGGCAATCGGCGGTTCGACTGCGATGGTGACCTTGCCGCCATCGTTGCGGGCCACGAAACGCAGGGCCTTGAGGTTGACCAGCAGCGAGTCGGGCTTGACCAGGAACGGCTTGTTCTCATCGCCACCGTCGTCGTTGAACTGCGGCAGGTTGGGCTGCACGAAGTGGCTGCGGTCCAGCACCAGGTCGCCGGTGATGGTGCGCACGCCATTGGCGCGCAGGTCACGCATCAGCAGCCACAGCTTTTCCATGTTCAGTTTCGGGTCGCCGCCACCTTTGAGGTACAGGTTACCGTTGAGTACACCGTTGCTCAGAGTGCCGTCGGTGTAGAACTCGGTTTTCCACTGGAAGGTCGGGCCGAGCAGTTCGAGGGCGGCGTAGGTGGTGACCAGTTTCATGGTCGAGGCCGGGTTGACCGAGACATCGGCATTGAACACGGTCGGTGTGCCGGGGCCGTCCAGCGGCAGCATCACCAGCGACAGGGCAGAATCCTGCAGCTTGTTGGCCTTGAGGGCCTGCTGCACCTTGGCAGGCAGCGTGGTGTTGACGGCGGCGGCCTGGCTGGGCAGGGCGAGTGGCAACAGCAGGCCGGCAAGAACGAGGGGACGAAGCGTTTTGATCATGATCGATAAATACCCTACGGCGAGGGAAAAGGGCATTGGGGCTGTAAGGAGTGATGGCCCCAGGGTGAAAGAATACGCATTATGCCCCAAGCGCAGCGACGATGCGCCACGTTCGACGGAAAAGCACCCCCAATAAAAAAGGCCACCCCTGAGGGTGGCCTTTTCAGCGATCGAGCCGGGCCGGTATTACTCGGCCTTGTTGATCGGCTTTTCCGGGTACCAGGCGTCCAGCAGCGGGCTGACCTCGATCTTGGTCAGTTCGCTACGGCCTTTGAGCCAGGCTTCAACGGCTGCACGCTGTTCTTCGCTGACCGAGCCGCGTTTGACCGAACACACCAGGCCGAAATCGTCACCGCCTACATAGTCCAGGCCATTGGCGTCCATGGCTTCTGCCAGGAACGCGTCGAGGAAAGCATCGATTGCCTGGTCATCCAGATCTTCCTTGAATTCCAGGTTCAGCTCGAAGCCCAATTCCTGAAACTCGTCGACACACAGCTTCTTGCGCAGACGACGGGAGCGGTTTGTGGCCATGAAACAATCCTCTTAGGTAATAACGCCGCGCAGTCTACCAGTTAACACGCCTGGCTGCCTGCCTGTGTGCAGGTGCCTGTGGCCAGTTCCCTGGCCAGGGCACGTTCTACCCGGTACATATGCCGCGCCAGTGCCTGGCGCCGCAGGCGTAACTGGGTGGTAGGCAAGCCGCTTGCCTCGAGGGCTTCGCAGGCTTTCATCAGCTCGGGGGCTTCCAGCATCCGCGCGGCACTGAGCACCTTGTGCGCCTGTTCGGCAATGGCATCGCTGTCATGCTGCGGATGCAATGCCATCAAGGTGGCCAGGTCGGCCTGCAGGCTCTGCTGCAACGCCTGCAGGAAACGCTGGCGATCATTCGGGTCATGCCCGACCACCGTGGCCAGGCCGTCCAGATGGTAGAGCTTGCGGCGCGGTTTCTTCTGGCGGCGTGGGCGGATACTGGCAAGACGCTGGCTGAGCGTGCCCAGGCTGATGGGTTTGAGCAGGCAGTCGTCCATGCCGGCGCTCAGGCACTTGCGGCGTACCTCCGGCTGTGCGTTGGCGGTGTAGCCGAGAATGGTGCAGCGCTGCCGCTTGCCATGGCGTTCCTCGGTACGTACGGCAGTGGCCAGCTGGTAACCGTTCATGTGCGGCATGTTGCAGTCGAGCACCAGCACATCGAAGTCGCCCGCCCGCCAGGTAGCCAGGCCTTCGCGACCGTCTTGGGCGCTGGTGTGCTCAAGCCCCAGGTAGCCAAGCTGCTGTGCCATCAGTTGCAGGTTGGCCGGGTGGTCGTCGATCACCAGCACGCTCAGCCGTGGGTCGGGCACGTCGAGGTTTTCGATCAGCGGGGCCGGCTGCGCTGCTGCGTCAACCCGCTGCAGCGGCATCTTCAGGCGCACCTGGGTGCCGACATCCTCCAGGCTCTTTATGGTCAGGCTGCCGCCCATCATCTCGCACAGGTTGCGACAGATGGCCAGGCCCAGCCCGGTACCTGCACGGGCGCTCTGGCTATGCGGGTTGGCCTGGATGAACGGGTTGAACAGGCGCTGCAGGTCGTCGGCGTGGATACCGATGCCACTGTCGCGCACTTCCAGCTCCAGAACTGCGGGGGTAGTGCTGCCGTCGTCCACCAGGCCGACGCATATGCGCACCTGGCCATGCTCGGTGAACTTGATGGCGTTGCTTACCAGGTTGGACAGGACTTGCTTGAAACGCAGGGGGTCGAGCAGGGCATGGCAGCGGGCGGCCGGTGCGATGATCACCTCCAGGGCCAGGCCTTTCTGCCGGGCCTGGCCCTCGAAAATGCGCCCCACCGACTCGACCAGGGCCGCCAGGTCGACGGCCTCCGGGGCGAGGGACAAATGCCCGGACTCGATGCGCACAATGTCGAGGATATCGCCGATCAGGCCCAGCAGGTCCTTGGCCGAATGGTGGGCCAGCTCCAGCGCACAGCGGTCTACACGGCCTTGGTCGGCGCGCTTGACTGCCAGCTCGAGCATGCCGATGACGGCATTCATCGGGGTGCGGATTTCGTGGCTGATGGTGGCCAGGAACGTGCTTTTGGCGCGGTTCGCATCATCGGCCTGCTGCTTGGCCTGGCGCAGCTCCATGACCAGATGGCGGCGCTCGCTGATGTCGATCCAGCCACCGATGATGCCCTGCACCTCACCCAGTGAGTCGCGGTACGGCAGAATCCAGTGGTAGATGGTCATCTCCCGGCCCTGGATCCGAAGTGGCCGGTCCATGATCAGCGGCGAGCCTTCGGCCATCACCTTCAGATAATCGGCGTGGATCTGCCGGGTCTGCTCGTAATCGGCGAACAGGCTCCCCTCCAGGTTTTTGCCGATGACCTCCTCGGAGCGGGCCTGCACGGCTTCCAGGTAGCTGTAGTTGCAGCTTTGCAGTCGGCCCTCGCGATCACGCACGTACATGGGGTGGGGCGTGCCGTTGAGGAGGGCGCGCATGAACGCCAACTGGTCGTTCAGCGCCCGTTCGGCGCGTTGCCGCTGGCGAATCTGCAGGCGCAGGCGGGCATTCCACAACAAGGCCAGCAGCAACAGCACGGCGGTGCCCAGTACCACCTGTATCGCCAGCCGGTGGTAGCCGTGGTCGTTGCCATCCTCGTGCAGGCTGAAGCCGCGCCAACGGTTGTTGATGACCCCCAGTTCTTCCGGCGAGATGCTCAGCAGCGCCTTGTCGAGGATCGACACCAGCGCTTGTGACGGGGCGCTGGTGGCCATGGCGAAGGTGGCGGGTTCGCTGCCGACGGTGGCCCGGATGACCAGTTCGGGATTGCCAGCCAGGGCGTGGTTGGCGTCGATCAAGGTGGTGATCACCGCATCGACGGCACCACTGTTGAGCAACGCCATGGAATAGAACGAGCTTTCGGTCTCGACCCAGCCGATTTGCGGATAGTGCCGCGACAGCATGGCGTCCATGGCACTGTAGCGGGTAATGGCGATGCGATGACCCTGCAGCTGTTCCAGCGAGGTGAAGGGTTGTTTGTCCTTGCGGCTGACCAGCACATAGGCGCTTTCCAGGTAGGGTTGGCTGATTTGCAGGTCGTCTTCGTTCATCCCGCCGCTGGCCAGTGCAGCAATGACATCGGCGCGGCCATCCTTGAGGCGGGCAATCATGTCGGCAAGGCCACTGGCGCGCTGCACTTCGAAACGCAAGCCGGTGCGCAGGCGAAGGAGTTCGAGCAGGTCGGCGGTGATGCCGCGAAAATGCCCCGAGCCGTCGAAATAGGAAACCGGTGCAGCGGTGTCATCGATTGCAACGCGCATCACCGGGTGTTCTTTCAGCCATTGTTCTTCGGTGTCGGTCAGTTGCAGCTTGCGGTCGGTCAGCAGCAGGTCGCTACCAGCGCTCCAGCGCTTGAAGATGCTGGCGCGTATGGCCGAGGTCTGTCTGTCCAGGGTGGCGTTCACCAGATCCATCAGGACCCGGTCCTCGCGGCGCAGGGCAAAACCGAAGCCGATGGCCTCGTGCTTGCCGAAACTGGCCATGCGCAGACGCGGCAGGTGGCCGCGATTGAGCTGGTAGTGGGTGGAAATGGTATCACCGATGAACACGTCGGCCTGGCCGAACGCCACTGCACTCAGGGCCTGGCTGGACGAGCCGAAGGCCAGAAGCTCGGCCTTGGGGTAGGCGCTGTTCACCTCCTGCCGGGGCAGGTAATGGTAGAGCATGCCCAGGCGCATGCCGCCCAGGCCCGTGTCCAGCGCCCGGCTTTCGTCCTCGCGCGTTACCAGCACCGGTTGGTCGATGGCATAGGGGTGCGACAGGGCCAGGCCATCGCTGGCCGCTTCGTAGCCGTTGGAGCTGCCAAGGAGGTCGATATCGCCCTGCCGGAGCGCCTCGACCGCCGCTTGCCGGCTGGAAAAGCGCAGCACCCGCACGGGCAACTGCAGGGCCTTGCCGATCAGGCTTGCGTACTCGGCGGTAAGGCCCTGGTAGTCGCGGCCCCCACTGGTGATGTCGAACGGCGGGTAGTCTGGTGCCGAGGTACCCAGCACCAGTTCCTGACGGCCTTCGAGCCATTGCCGTTGTGCGTCCGTGAGCGTTGGTAATGCCGGCCTGGCCGATGAGCGTGCCAGCAAGGTATAGGATGAAGCCTCGTGATGGGTAGCCTGTGCCACGCCGCTGAACAGGAGCAGGGTGAGCAGTAGGCGAGCGATACTGTGCGCCATGACTACCCTCAGACCAGCGCGTTGCGTTTGGCCATTTCAATCAGATCGACCAGCGTATTGACCTGAAGTTTGTGCATGAGGCGCTTCTTGTAGGTACTGACGGTCTTGCTGCTGAGGAACATGCCCTTGGCAATTTCCTTGTTGCTGCGGCCCTGGGCGAATAGTTGCAGCACCATCAGTTCGCGGTCATTAACCTGACGGAAAAGTTGCAGGTCGGCATCTACCGCCTGGTTATGCTTGATTGCCTGGCTGGGGAAATAGTTGTAACCAGCCAGCACGGCCTTTACTGCACTGAGCAGTTCGCTCAGGTCCTCCTGCTTGCACACATAGCCTGCGGCACCCGAGTGCATGCAGCGTACGGCAAACAATGCGGGAGATTGCGCGGTCAGTACCAGTACTTTCAGGGGCAAGGCCATGGCCTGGAACCGGGCAAGCACCTCCAGCCCGTCCAGTTTGGGGATGCTGATGTCGAGGATGACCAGGTCTGGGGCGGCTTCGCGAATCATCTGCATGGCGTCCACGCCGTTGTCCGACTCGCCGACAACCTTGTAATTCTGGTTTTCCAGCAACATACGAACGGCCAGGCGGATGACGGGATGGTCGTCGACGATAAATATGGAATGCATGTTCAACTTCCCTGCGGGCGATTGAGGGTGACAGGCGGCACCTTATCGCAGTTGAAAGTCATCGGGCATGCGAGGAAGGGCTATTAGCCCTATATGGGAAATGGCTTACAAGATAAAACAATTTGGGCTACGAAATAAGCGCGTTTAATTCATTGTCAAAGCGTGATTGGTAACTTTTCATTTACTTTTATTCGTGCCGTTTAACTTGCCGCCAGTATATGTAGGAAGTTTCCCACAATGTGCGGTGCAGCTACGGGCGATGTCCGGGCTGCACCGGCAGGGCTCAGGTCGGGCTGGAGCGCCCGGTCATTTCCCGGGCCATTTCACTGGCATAGCTGTCGGTCATCCCCGCGATGAAGTCGATCATGCGCAGGAAGGCGCTGTGCAGCGAGCCGTGTGGGTCGGGGGCATTGTTGCCGATCAGGTCCAGTACCCGGCGACTCTTGAACGAGGGCGTGCGTCCACCGTGCTGCTCGAGGGCGGCCCCGCAGAAGGTGTTCAGCAAGATTTCCAGCGTGGTGTAGGCGCCGATCTCGTGCAGGGTCTTGCGCTTGTCCTGGAAGATCTTGTTGCGTGCCATGTCCTTGGCCTGCAGCACGCAGCGCTTGGCCGGGCCGTGCATGTGTTCGACCAGGTCGCCCCCCAGCTGCCCGGCCAGCAAGGCCTGCTGCTGCTCGACGAAAGCACGGGCGGCAGCGTTGGTCAGGTGCTCGATGGCCTTGCCGCGCAGGATCGCCAGCTTGCGCCGCCGGGAATCGCCAGGGCCGAGCTGACGGTAGGTTTCCGGCAGGTCATCGCCGACCAGATCGAGCAGCAGTGCTTCGACTTCGGCGTATTGCAGCAGCTCCATTTCCAGGCCGTCTTCCAGGTCGATCAGCGCGTAGCAGATGTCATCTGCAGCCTCCATCAGGTAGACCAGCGGGTGGCGCGCCCAGCGCTGGTGTTCCAGTTGCGGCAGGCCGAGCTTGCGGGCGATCTGCTCGAGCAGCGGCAGTTCGCTCTGGTAACTGCCGAACTTGTGCTTCTTGTAGCCCAGAGCGTCGGCGTGGCGTGCGCTCCACGGGTACTTCAGGTAAGTGCCGAGGGTGGCATAGGTCAGCCGGGTACCGCCGTCGAACTGGTGGTACTCCAGCTGGGTGAGTACGCGAAAGCCTTGGGCGTTACCTTCGAAGTTGAGGAAGTCGGCGCGCTCGTCGTCGCTCATGTCGTCCAGCCAGCCACGTCCGGCGGCCTGCTGGAACCAGTGCCGGATGGCGTCTTCGCCAGAGTGGCCGAACGGTGGGTTGCCGATGTCATGGGCCAGGCAGGCCGACTGCACGATCATCCCCAGGTCGCTGGGGGCGCACCAGTCCGGCAGGCTGTCGCGCAGGGTTTCGCCGACGCGCATGCCCAGCGAGCGGCCGACGCAGCTGACTTCCAGCGAGTGGGTCAGGCGTGTATGGATATGGTCGTTGCTCGAAACCGGGTGCACCTGGGTCTTGCGCCCGAGGCGGCGAAAGGCACCGGAGAAGATGATGCGGTCGTGGTCTTTGTGGAAGGGGCTGCGCCCGAGTTCATCGGCGCTGTACAGGGCTTTGCCCAGGCGTTCGCGGGTGAGCAGGGTGTGCCAGTCCAAGGCGCGGTCTCCTGTAGGTCGAAGGCAGCAGCATATCCTGTAGGAGCAGCCTTGTGCTGCGAAGAGGTCCGTTTGATCGATACAAATTCCTTGCCGCTCCCGGCCTCTTCGCAGCACAAGGCTGCTCCTACAAGGATTGCGATGGTCAGGGGCGGCGGCTGCCTTGCAGGTACAGGCGCAGCAACGGCAGCAGGCTGGTGCCCACGCGCAACAGCCGCGCCAGGTTGCCGCTGCGCACGCCCTTGCCGGTGAGGAAGCCCAGCGCCACCACTGCGCCAATCCCCCAAAGCGGCGCATGCTTGATGCCCAGCCCGTCGTGCAGTGAGCTGCCCATGCCGCGCACGCGGCGCAGTGGCTCAAGCAACTGCGCGGATTCGTGGCGGATTTCCTGGCGGTGCATTTCCATGCGCAGGCGCAGCAGCGCCTTGCGCAGTTCCCGCGGGTTACGGGTGTTTGGCAGTTCTGGCAGGCTCATGGCAACAGGCGCTCCCGGTCCTTGGCAAGTTCCTCGAGGGTGGCGCCGAAGGGCGACGACTCGTCGAACACCGCGGCCTTCAGGCGCAAGCCGCAATACAGCGCGGCTATGCCGTAGAACACGCACAGGCCAATGATGCCGGCCAGGCGATAGCTATCCCACAGCAGCACCAGCAACAGCCCGGACAACGCCGTCAGCAGAAGCAGGGCGAATACCAGGGCGAGGCCGGCGAACAGCAGCAGGCTCAAGGTGCGGCCCTTCTGCTCCTGCAATTCGATGCCGAACAGTTCGATGTGGCTGTGCAGCAGCCCCAGGGCAGCCGCCCCCAGGCGCTTGCCCGAGGCGCTGGCGCCGTTGGCGTCGTTCTCCATGGAAACCCCTCAGCGCCGGTTGGCCAGCAGGCCGATCAACAGGCCGACGCCAGCGGCAATGCCGATCGCCTGCCACGGTTTTTCCTGCACGTACTGTTCGGCACTGCTCAATGCTGCCTGGCCGCGTTCCCGCACCGAGTCCTGGGTCAGTTGCAGGGTTTCGCGGGCCTGGGTCAGGCGGTCGTGGATCTGTTCACGCAACTCGTCAGCCTGGTCGCCGGCCAGGTTGGCAGTGTCGGCCAGCAGCTTCTCGGTGTCGCGGACCAGTGCCTGGAAGTCAGCCATCAATATCTCTTGTGCAGTCTTTGCCGATTTGCTGGCCATGGGTATCTCCCTGTCGATGAGTGTTGGTAGTTCGAGTAATAGCACGCGCGGAAGGTTCAAGTACCGGCGCTGGTATGGGCCTTGCTAAGGCTTTGCCACGTTGCGGGGCGCCCTGGGCGGGTATTGCGCCGATTCAGGGCGTCAGCGCAGCGGATACCGATAAACCTTAACTCAATCCACGACAAACCCAAGAAAAAACCAAGCAGGCTCCGCCCGGTTCACCGAAACGGGGCAGGGAGCTGGCACCGATTCGGTGCAGGGATGCAGGTTCTTGAACTGTCCTGGTGCCTTTTTCAGCAGGTCTGCCTATTTCATGGAAAACATGCACAGCGCGATGGACTCTCTGGTCCACGGTTCAAACACCCTGTTCATTCTCATGGGCGCCATCCTGGTGCTGGCGATGCATGCCGGCTTCGCGTTTCTCGAAGTGGGCACTGTACGCCACAAGAACCAGGTCAACGCCTTGTCGAAGATTCTCAGCGACTTCGCTATTTCGGCATTGGTGTACTTCTTCATCGGCTACTGGATCGCCTACGGGGTCAGCTTCTTCCAGCCGGCGGCAGCGCTGGCTGCCGACCATGGCTATGCGCTGGTCAAGTGCTTCTTCCTGCTGACCTTCGCTGCGGCGATCCCGGCAATCATCTCCGGGGGCATCGCGGAGCGGGCGCGATTTGTGCCGCAACTGTGTGCCACGGCGTTGATCGTAGCGTTCATCTACCCGTTCTTCGAGGGCGTGGTGTGGAACGGCAACCTGGGCGTCCAGGCCTGGTTGCAGGCACGCTTCGGCGCGCCGTTCCATGATTTTGCCGGCTCGGTGGTGGTGCATGCCATGGGCGGCTGGCTGGCGCTGGCGGCGGTGTTGCTGCTGGGTGCGCGCCGTGGGCGCTACCGCGATGGCCGGTTGGTGGCGTTTGCCCCGTCGAGCATTCCCTTTCTGGCATTGGGGTCGTGGATCCTGATCATCGGCTGGTTCGGCTTCAACGTCATGAGTGCCCAGACCCTGCAAGGTGTCAGCGGCCTGGTGGCGATCAACTCGCTGATGGCCATGGTCGGTGGCACCCTGTCGGCCTTGCTGGCCGGGCGTAACGACCCGGGCTTCCTGCATAACGGGCCGCTGGCCGGGCTGGTAGCGGTTTGTGCCGGTTCCGACCTGATGCACCCGATTGGTGCGCTGGCCACCGGCCTGGTGGCGGGGGCGCTGTTCGTCTGGACCTTTACCGCGGCGCAAAACCGCTGGAAGATCGACGATGTGCTGGGTGTGTGGCCGTTGCATGGCCTGTGCGGCGTATGGGGTGGCATGGCCTGCGGCATCTTCGGCCAGGAGGTGCTGGGTGGCATGGGCGGTGTCAGCCTGGTCAGCCAATTGCTGGGCAGCCTGATGGGCGTGGTGGTGGCATTGGCCGGCGGTTTTGCCGTGTATGGTGCAATCCGCGCGCTGCATGGGCTGCGCTTGAGCCATGAGCAGGAGTTCCAGGGCGCGGACCTGTCGCTACACCGTATCGGCGCCACCAGCCAGGATTGAGCCAGGTCAGGTGCACTGTGGGCAGGACGGACCTAGAATAGGTTTCTCCCTGCCAAAGCGGACTTGCCCCATGCTGCCTGAATGCCAACTGTTCGGCACCCTCGGCTGCCACCTGTGTGAAGTGGCCGAGGCCGTGCTGATGCCCTTCGTCGATCATGGCCTGCTGGTGGAACTGGTCGACATTGCCGAGAACGAAACTCTGTTCGAACGCTATGGCCTGATCATTCCGGTGCTGCGCCGTTGTGACAACGGCGCCGAGCTGCACTGGCCGTTCGATGCCGAACAGGTGGTGGCGTTTCTCGCGCAGTAATTGCGCCAGGGGAGGTCTGTCCCTGCTCCATGCGGTGTGCAGCGTTGTGATGATCCGCTGCCGGCACGTTGAGGCCGGCATCCTTCACCGGTCATCAGGAATCCAGCCATGCGCATTACCCCCCATTTCACCCTCGATGAAATGACTGTTTCGCAGCTCGCCGCCAGGGAAGGGCTCGACAACAATCCTCCAGCCGAGGCGCGTGCCAACCTGCAGTTGCTGTGCAATGCACTGGAGCAGGTGCGTGCGCTGTTCGGCGCACCGGTCATCGTCAGCAGTGGCTATCGCAGCCCCGCAGTCAATCAGCGCATTGGCGGGACGCTGACGAGCAAGCATCTGCAGGGGCTGGCGGCTGATTTCACGGTGATTGAAGTGACCCCGCGCGAGGTTGTGCGACGGATCAGCGAAAGCACCATCCCCTTCGACCAGCTGATCCTCGAATTCGATGACTGGGTGCACCTGGCCGTGTCGCGCGGCGCCCCTCGGCGCCAGGTGTTGACCATCCGTAAAGGCACCGGCTATCTGCCGGGCCTGCAATGAAGCGCATTGACGGCGGCAAGGGGATATTCGTATGCTGTATATAAATACAGTGTCGAGGTGAAGCCATGCTCAATGTCGAGCAACTCAAGTACAGCGTCAACCGCATGCCCGTCGAGCGGGTGGCCGACGCTGTTCTGGAACTGCGCCTCGAAGGCCTGGTGACCGACGACCGCACGCCGTTCGGCAAGGTCCACTTCAATACCTGCTTCGCCGAGATCGAGGCCCTGTTCCAGCGTGCCGGCTATCACCGCGGGCTGGATGTGGTGGGGTATCAGGGGTTGCTGTATGCCCTCTACGACCCTGGGCGCTGGGAGCCGGTGCAGGTGTTGCGCTGGCTGAAGGATCGCTGCGAGGCCATTGCCCAGGCTGGTTGAGGGCGCGGGCTTGGGGGATAATGCGCGGCCGTGAACGTTTCGAGCCCTGCCATGACCACGCCTTTCGACCCCGCCCGCCAGCAAGCCAGCACGGTGTGCCTGCCCCCCGGTAACTGGGCGACGGTGCTCGACTGCCTGTGTGACCATTTCAAGGCCATCGACCGCGCCCAGTGGCTCGATCGTTTTGCCCGTGGCCGGGTGCTTGATGCCGAAGGGCGGGCGGTTTCTGCCGAACTGCCTTACAAGCGCGGTATGCGATTGCACTACTTCCGTGAGGTGCCGAACGAGCGGCCGATCCCGGTGCAGGAGGCCATACTGCATGTGGATGAGCACCTGGTGGTAGCCGACAAGCCGCATTTCCTGCCTGTGACGCCGACTGGTGAATACGTCGAACAGACCTTGCTGCGCCGTCTGATCCGCCGCCTGGGCAACCCGCATCTGGTGCCGTTGCACCGTATCGACCGGCATACCGCCGGGCTTGTGCTGTTTTCCGCCAACCCGCAGAGCCGCAGTGCCTACCAGCGGCTGTTCCCCGAACGACGCATCGACAAGCGCTACCAGGCAATTGCGGCGGCCATGCCGCAGCACGATTTCCCGCTGGTGCACAAAAGTCGCCTGGTACATGGCGAGCCGTTTTTCCGCATGCACGAGGTAGAGGGGGAGGCCAACAGCGAAACCCTGGCCGAAGTGCTGGAGAAGAATGGCGAGCTATGGCGTTACGGGCTGTCGCCGGTAACTGGCAAGACCCATCAGTTGCGCGTGCACATGGCAGCGCTGGGGGCGGGGATCTGCAATGACCCATTCTATCCGCAGCTTCTCAACGACGAGGACGACTACCAGCGGCCGCTGAAGTTGCTGGCGCAGAGCCTGCGCTTTGCAGACCCGCTGAGCGGGGAAGAACGCTACTTCGAGAGCTGTTTGCAGCTGGATTGGTAGTCTGGACGGGGTCGTTGTAGGAGCGGCCTTGTGTCGCGATGGGCCGCGAAGCGGCCCCGGCATTTTTTGCATCACCGCTGAACTCCAGGGGCCGCTTCGCGGCCCATCGCGACACAAGGCCGCTCCTACAGGGCCCTAGCGGTTAAACCGCTCCACCAGCGAGTACTGGGTACCCGCCGTACTGGTCAGCTCTTCGCTGAGCAGCGCCGAGTGCTGGGCCTGTTCGGCAGTCTGGTCGGCCAGGTCGGCGATGGTGCTGATGTTGCGGCTGATCTCGTCAGCCACTGCAGTCTGCTCTTCGGTCGCTGCAGCAATCTGGGTGGCCATGTCGGTGATGTTGGCCACCGCTTCACTGATACCCACCAGCGCCTCGTCGGCCTGCATCACACGGTCGACGCCTTCCTGCGCCTGGCGATGGCCGGTTTCCATGGTCAGTACGGCATTGCTGGCGGTTTGTTGCAGCTTGGCGATCAGGCCGTGGATCTGCCCGGTGGATTCGGCAGTGCGCTGGGCCAGCTGGCGCACTTCGTCGGCCACCACGGCAAAGCCTCGGCCCATTTCACCGGCACGTGCCGCTTCGATCGCCGCGTTCAGCGCCAGCAGGTTGGTCTGGTCGGCGATGCCCTTGATCACATCGACCACGCCACCAATCTCGTCGCTGTCCTTGGCCAGTTGCGTCACCGTCTGGCCGGTTTCGCCCACCGCCGCCGACAGGCGCTCGATGGCCTCGCGGGTTTCACCGGCAATCTGCCGGCCCTGGCTGGTCAGGCGGTTGGCTTCCTGGGTGGCATCGGCGGTGCGCTGCACGTGGTTGGCCACTTCCTGGGTGGTGGCGGCCATCTGGTTGACCGCAGCGGCAACCTGCTCGGTCTCCACCCGTTGGCGCTCCAGGCCCGAAGAGCTCTTGTGCGCAAGCGCGTCAGACTGGCGCGCCTGTTCGCTGAGGTGTTCGGCGCTGTCCTGCAGGCGGGTCAGGCAGGTTTTCATGCGCGCGTCCTGGCTGAGCATGGCCATTTCCAGGCGCGCCTGCACGCCCCGGCTGTCGGTGTACATCTGCGCGATCAGCGGGTCGGAGGTGGTTTGCTCGGCCAGGCGCAGCAGGCGCTTGAGGCCGCGCTGCTGCCAGCTCAGGCCCAGCAGGCCCAGCGGTACGGAAAGCCCGGCAGCCAGGGCGAAGCCCCAGGAATGGCCCAGCCAGTTGCCGATCAGGAAGCCCACCTGGCTGATCAGGATGAACGGCAACCAGTCCTGCAGCACCGGTAGCCACTTGTCCCGGCGCGGTACCGGCGGCTTGCCCTGGTTGATGCGCTGGTACAGCGCCTCGGCGCGGCGGACCTGCTCGGCGGTGGGCTTGACCCGCACCGATTCGAAGCCGACCACCTGGTTGTTGTCGAAGATCGGCGTGACATAGGCGTTGACCCAGTAATGATCGCCGGACTTGCAGCGGTTCTTGACGATGCCCATCCACGGCTGGCCCTGCTTGAGGGTTTGCCACATGTGAGCAAACACCGCTGGCGGCACGTCAGGGTGGCGCACCAGGTTATGCGGGGCACCGGTCAGTTCTTCGCGGGTGAAACCACTGATCTCGATGAAGGCATCGTTGCAGTAAGTGATCACACCTTTGGCATTGGTGGTGGAGATCAACCGCTGCTGGGCAGGGAAAGTCCGTTCTCTCTGGGTAATCGGCTGGTTGTTACGCATGGGTTGATAGTCCGCAGGGCTTTCGACTGGTATCGGCAAGCCGCTGGTTTTATTGAATGAATAATTAATGTGCTTGACCTGTGGCAGCAGGCCATCACTTTAGGTCTGGGTTAGCCAACGAGCACGTTCAAGTAATTTAGCGTCATTATTTCGTTTTTACCGCTGTTTAATGACGGATAAGTCGAATGATGACCGAATGGCTAGCCAAGAGCCAGCATCGGATAGCTGAACAGGGTGAAATGCACCAGGTTCAGGCCAAAATGGCAGAGCACCGCAGCCGCCACGCCGCCCCAGCGGTACGCCAGGCCGTAGCCGATACCGGCAAGGGTGGCCAGGTATACCCATTGCCAGCCGTCCCCCAGGTGGGCCAGGCCGAACAGCAAGGCGGCGGCGAACAATGCCAGCCCTTGGTGGCGCAGCAGCCGTTGCAGGCCGGCCTGGATGTAGCCGCGGAACAACAGTTCTTCGGTCAGGCTTACCAGCAGCAGGTTGTTCAGCAGCCAGAGCCAGGCTTGGTCGGGCCATTTCGGGGCCCAGGCCAGCATGCCCATTGCCCAGGCGCTGCCCAGGCAGGCGAGCAGGGTCAGGGGCAGGGCGTACAGCAGGCTGGTCGCCAGGCCTTGGCTGCGCCACAGGAACAGCCAAGGGCAGGCCAGCAGCAGCCAGGCGCCGATCAGCGGTTTGTCCAGGTTCAGGTACATCGTGAAGGGCAGGGCGCCAGGGCTGAGGACAACGCCGTCGATGACCTTGGCAGCGTTGAAGCCGGGCAGCCAGTGCAATGCCAGGGCGATGGCCGAGAGGATGAACAACGTGTGGCCGAGGGCTTGTTGCCAGCGCTGGGGGCGGCGAGCGAGCAGGGCGCTGGCAAGCAGGGCGAGAAAGGTGGGCAGGGTGGTGATGCCGAGGTTGCCATAGCTCAGGGCGAGGGTGTAGCCGAGCGCCAGGAGTAAAAGTGCGATCAGGTTGAAGCGAGGCACGAGTGGTCCTTTTCGGGTAAACGGAAACGGGCCGCTACGCGTCGTCTGTAGGAGCGGCCTTGTGTCGCGATGGGCCGCATAGCGGCCCCAAATTTCAGCTTCGCCGCCGCTATCCAGCGGGTCCGCTGCGCGCCCCATCGCGACACAAGGCCGCTCCTACAGGCGATCGGCGTGCACGGCAGCCCCAAGCATACGCGCCTCAACCAGCAATCAGCTGGCGCAACACATAATGCAATATCCCCCCTGCCTTGAAGTACTCCACTTCATTCACGGTATCGATCCGGCACAGCACCTCGATCTGCTCGTGCTGCCCATCCTCGCGGGTGATGCGCAAGGGCAAGCTCATGCCCGGGCGGATCTGTGTACCGTTCAAGCCCAGCACATCGATCTTCTCCTTGCCGGTCAGTCCCAGTTGCTTGCGGTTGTGCCCGGCCTTGAATTGCAGCGGCAGTACGCCCATGCCTACCAGGTTGGAGCGGTGAATGCGCTCGAAGCTTTCCGCCAGTACCGCTTTGACCCCCAGCAGGTTGGTGCCTTTGGCGGCCCAGTCGCGGCTCGAGCCGGTGCCGTATTCCTGGCCGGCGATCACCACCAGCGGCGTGCCTTCCTGCTGGTAGCGCATGGCCGCGTCGTAGATCGACAGCTTCTCGCCACTGGGCACGTGCAGGGTGTTGCCACCTTCTTCGCCCGCCAGCATTTCGTTGCGGATGCGGATGTTGGCGAAGGTGCCGCGCATCATCACTTCATGGTTGCCACGCCGTGAGCCGTAGGAGTTGAAGTCGTGGGGCTCCACGCCCTGCTCACGCAGGTAGCGCCCGGCCGGGCTGTCGGCCTTGATGTTGCCGGCCGGGGAAATGTGGTCGGTGGTCACCGAGTCACCCAGTAGCGCCAGGATCCGCGCACCCTGGATGTCGGTGACCTGCGGGGGTGGCCCGCCGATGTCGTCGAAGAACGGCGGATGCTGGATATAGGTAGAATCGGCCTGCCACACGTAGGTGGCCGCCTGCGGTACCTCGATGGCCTGCCACTGTGCATCGCCGGCGAACACTTCGGCGTATTCCTTGTGGAACATCGCCGTGTCTACCTTGGCCACGGCAGCGGCAATTTCCTGCTGGCTGGGCCAGATGTCGCGCAGGTACACCGGCTGGCCATCCTTGCCGGTGCCCAGAGGGTCGCGGGTCAGGTCCAGGCGTACGCTGCCGGCCAGGGCATAGGCCACCACCAGTGGCGGCGAGGCCAGCCAGTTGGTCTTGACCAGCGGGTGCACGCGGCCTTCGAAGTTGCGGTTACCCGACAACACAGAAGCCACCGTGAGGTCGGCGCTGCCGATGGCTTTTTCGATCGCTTCATCCAGCGGGCCGGAGTTGCCGATGCAGGTTGTGCAGCCATAGCCGACCAGATCGAACCCCAATTGGTCCAGATAGGTGGTTAGCCCGGCGGCCTTGAAGTAGTCGGTGACCACCTTGGAGCCCGGCGCCAGCGAACTCTTGACCCAGGGTTTGCGTTGCAGGCCTTTCTCCAGGGCCTTTTTCGCCACCAGCCCGGCGGCCATCATCACACTGGGGTTCGAGGTGTTGGTACACGAGGTGATCGCGGCAATCACCACGGCGCCATCGCGCAGGGTGTGGGTCTGGCCTTGATGGCTGTAGTCGATCTCCCCAGCCTGGTCGGCGTTGCCCACCGCCACGCCGCCGCCACCTTCGCTTTCCAGGCGGCTGACCTCTTTGGCCAGCGGTTTGGGTTGCAGTTCGATGAAGTGGTCGAAGGCCTGGCTGACCTGGCCCAGGGCTACCCGGTCCTGCGGCCGCTTGGGCCCGGCCAGGCTGGCCTCGACCTCTTGCATGTCCAGCGCCAGGCTGTCGCTGAACAGTGGCTCCTGGCCCGGCTGCCGCCACAAGCCCTGGGCTTTGCAGTACTGCTCGACCAGTTGCACCGTCGCCTCGGGGCGGCCGGACAGGCGCAGGTAGTCCAGGGTCACCTGGTCGACGGGGAAGAAGCCGCAGGTGGCACCGTATTCCGGGGCCATGTTGGCGATAGTTGCCCGGTCGGCCAAGGGCAGCTCTGCCAGGCCGTCGCCGTAGAACTCGACGAACTTGCCCACCACGCCCTTCTTGCGCAGCATCTGCGTCACCGTCAGCACCAGGTCGGTGGCGGTGATGCCTTCGCGCAGCTTGCCGGTCAGCTTGAAGCCGATCACTTCAGGGATCAGCATCGACACCGGCTGGCCGAGCATGGCCGCCTCCGCTTCGATCCCGCCCACGCCCCAGCCGAGCACGCCGAGGCCGTTGATCATGGTGGTATGCGAATCGGTACCGACCAGGGTGTCGGGGAAGGCGTAGGTTCGGCCATCGGCCTCACGGGTCCAGACGGTGCGGCCGAGGTATTCGAGGTTGACCTGGTGGCAAATACCAGTACCCGGCGGTACCACGCGGAAGTTGTCAAAGGCGCTCTGGCCCCAGCGCAGGAAGGCATAGCGCTCGCCGTTGCGCTGCATTTCGATGTCGACGTTCTCGCTGAAGGCCTGCGGCGTGCCGTAGCGGTCGACCATCACCGAATGGTCGATCACCAGGTCCACGGGTGAAAGCGGGTTGATCCTCTGCGGGTCGCCGCCGGCCTTGGCCATGGCAGCGCGCATGGCGGCCAGGTCGACCACGGCCGGCACACCGGTAAAGTCCTGCATCAGCACCCGCGCCGGGCGGTACTGGATCTCGCGGTCGGAGCGTCGCTCGCCCAGCCATTGGGCGAGGGCGCGCAGGTCGTCGCCGGTGACGGTCTTGCCGTCCTCCCAGCGCAGCAGGTTTTCCAGCAGTACCTTCAGCGACATGGGCAGGCGCTGCAGGTCGCCCAGTAGGCGGGCGGCCTCGGTGAGGCTGAAGTAGTGGTAGGTCTGGTCGCCGACCTTGAGGGATTTGAGGGTATTCAGGCTATCGAGCGAGGGCATTGCCAACTCCTTCTGCGCAGGTGCCTGGCAAGATATGCCTGTGGCACCGCTGTGTATCGATCCGCACGGCACGGACCTGGCTGAAAGGTCAGGTTAGACCGCTTTGCGTCAACTGACCCTTTTCTGGACCGGCGGGGCGTGTCGCAGGTTCCGATCTTCCTTTATCATCGCCGCCCTGCCGGCGCCTGTGGCGCGCCAGCCGTAGTGGAGTGAGAGATGAATACCCTGTTCATGCATTGCCGGCCCGGTTTCGAGGGTGAGGTGTGCGCCGAAATCAGCGAACATGCCGCCCGCCTGGGCGTTGCCGGCTATGCCAAAGGCAAGCCGCAGAGTGCCAGTGCCGAGTTTGTCTGTAGCGAGGAGGGCGGTGCCGAGCGCTTGATGGGGGAGCTGCGCTTCAACCAGCTGATTTTCCCGCGGCAGTGGGCTCGTGGCGGTTATGTCGAACTGCCGGAAAGCGACCGTATCAGTGTGCTGCTGGCGCATCTGGCCGGGTTCCCGGTGTTCGGCAGCCTGTGGCTGGAGGTGCTGGACAGTAACGAAGGCAAGGAACTGTCCACCTTCTGCCGCAAGTTCGAGGTGCCGCTGCGCAAGGCTTTGGAAAAGGCCGGCCGCCTGGTCGACGATGCCAGCCGCCCACGCCTGCTGCTCACCTTCATCAGCGGCCGCCGGGTATTTGCCGGTGTTGCCCAGGCCAACAACAGTGCACTGTGGCCCATGGGCATCCCGCGTCTGAAGTTCCCCCGCGAGGCGCCCAGCCGCTCGACCCTCAAGCTGGAAGAGGCCTGGCATCAGTTCATCCCGCGCGAGCAGTGGGAGCAGCGCCTGGGCGATGACATGACCGGTGTCGACCTGGGGGCCTCGCCGGGTGGCTGGACCTACCAGCTGGTGCGCCGGGGCATGCTGGTGACCGCCATCGACAACGGGCCGATGGCCGAAAGCCTGATGGACACCGGGTTGGTTCAGCACCTGATGGCCGATGGTTTCACTTGGCAACCGAAGCAGCCGGTGGACTGGATGGTGTGCGACATCGTCGAGAAACCGGCCCGTACCACCTCGCTGATCGAGACCTGGCTGGGCGAGGGGTTGTGCCGTGAAGCTGTGGTCAACCTGAAGCTGCCGATGAAACAGCGTTATGCCGAAGTACGCCGGCTGCTCGACCGCATGGAGGCGACCTTCAAGGCGCGCAAGATCAAGGTGTCGATTGCTTGCAAGCAGCTGTATCACGACCGTGAGGAAGTGACCTGCCATCTGCGCCGGTTGGACTTGAAGCCGCGCTAGCACAGCGAACCGCTTTGCTCTTGCTCTTGCTCTTGCTCTTGCTTCGGCTTTTGCTTCTAAGCGCGCGATAGTTCAGGCGCCGCCGATTGCGACTTCAGGAGGCCGAGCGAAGGGACTGCGGAGGGAGGTGACGGGCATGGATGCCCGTCAAGCGCTGAGGCCCCATGGATGGGGCCTGCAGCGCGTACTCCCGGGAGCAGGCCCGTAGCGAGGGGACCCCGGAGCGAAGCGTAGGGGCCGGATGATAGGAGCCAGCGTTTTTTGGTTACTTTTTGTCGCGTTTGACAAAAAGTGACCCGCCGTAAGGGCGGAAAGGTGAATAAGCGCCACCTTCGCAAATGAATGTTGACCTTGTTGTTGATGCCCACGCTTGAAAGCGAAGAGCGAAGAGCGAAGAGCGAAGAGCGGAAAAGTACTGGTCTTGATCTCGCGCATAGTCCATTTACGATGGCGACGGTTACTCACCTTTTCGCCCTTACGGCGAGTCACTTTTTGTCAAACGCGACAAAAAGTAACCAAAAAACGCTGCGCTCCCATCATCCGGCCCCTCCGCTACGCTACGGGGTTCCCTCGCGCCGGTCTTGCTCCCGGGAGGACGCGCTGCAGGCCCCATCCATGGGGCCTCAGCGCTTGACGGGCATCCATGCCCGTCACCTCCCTCCGCAAGCCCTCTGCTCGGCCTCCTGAAGTCGCGAAGATCAAGATCAAGATCAAGATCAAGATCAAGATCAAGATCAAGATCAAGATCAAGATCAAGATCAGGAGCAGGAGCAGGAGCAGGAGCAGGAGCAGGAGCAGGAGCAGGAGCAGGAGCAGGAGCAGGAGCAGGGCGCGTCTTCACAGGCGGTGCTTGGACCACGTCGCGCGATGCGCGACAATAGCGATCATTTGCGGAGTCCCCCATGACCAATTTCACCCCCGACGCCATCCTCGACGCCACCGGCCTGAACTGCCCGGAACCGGTAATGATGCTGCACCAGCACGTGCGCAACCTGGCCGCTGGCGGCCTGCTCAAGGTCATCGCCACCGACCCCTCGACCCGCCGCGATATCCCCAAGTTCTGCAACTTCCTCGGCCACGAACTGCTGCAGCAGCAGGAAGACGCCGGTACCTTCCTGTACTGGATTCGCAAGAAAGCCGACTGAACCGCTCTGGAACACGTCTGGCGTTGCGCCTACACTGCGTTCCCCAGACAGGAGAGCGCCATGCTGATAGTTGCCGACGAGAACATCCCGCTGCTCGATGCATTCTTCCAGGGTTTCGGCGAAATCCGCCGTTACCCCGGCCGAAGCCTCGATACCGCCAGCGTAAGGGACGCCGACATTCTACTGGTGCGCTCGGTGACCAAGGTCGACCGCCAGTTGCTCGAAGGCAGCCGCGTGCGCTTCGTCGGCACCTGCACCATCGGCACCGACCACCTCGACCTGAACTACTTTGCCGAAGCCGGCATCCACTGGAGCAGCGCACCGGGCTGCAATGCCCGCGGCGTGGTCGATTATGTGCTGGGCAGCCTGCTGACCCTGGCCGAGCTGGATGGCGTGGCACTGCCCGAGCGCGTGTATGGCGTAGTGGGCGCGGGTGAGGTGGGTGGCCGCCTGGTGCGGGTGCTGCACGGCCTTGGCTGGAAGGTACTGGTATGCGACCCGCTGCGCCAGGCCGCCGAGGGCGGTGACTACGTCAGCCTCGAGACCATCCTGCAACAGTGCGATGTGATCAGCCTGCACACCCCCTTGCAGCGTGGCGGCGACCACCCGACCTGGCACCTGCTGGGCCAGGCGCAGCTGGCACAGTTGCGCCCGGGTGCCTGGCTGGTCAACGCCAGCCGTGGCCCGGTAGTGGACAACGCCGCCCTGCGCGAATTGCTGCTGGACCGCGAAGACCTGCATGCGGTGCTGGATGTGTGGGAGGGTGAGCCGCAGGTCGACCTGCAACTGGCCGACCTGTGCACATTGGCTTCGCCGCACATTGCCGGCTACAGCCTTGACGGCCGCCAGCGTGGTACGGCGCAGATCTACCAGGCGCTGTGCCGCTTCCTCGGTGTGGATGAACAGGTGCAACTGGCCGACTTGCTGCCCCGGCCACCGCTGGCGCAGATCGAACTGGATGCCAGCGCCGACCCGGCCTGGGCCTTGGCCACCCTGTGCCGCGCGGTTTACGACCCACGCCGCGACGATGCCGATTTCCGCCGCAGCCTCAGCGACGACCCGCAGCAGCAGCGCGCAGCGTTCGACCAGTTGCGCAAGCAGTACCCGCCACGGCGCGAGATCGAGGGGCTGGCGGTGCGCGTGCGCGGGGAGTCGCCGCAGTTGGCGCAGCTGGTCAGTGCCTTGGGTGGGGTGTTGGTCTGACAGCCTTTCGAAACCTGTACCGGCCTCTTCGCGGGCTTGCCCGCTCCCACAGGGACCACACAGACCCTAAGGTGGGGACCTGTGGGAGCGGGCGAGCCCGCGAAGAAGGTTGAGCTGGTCTGTCAGGATTATCCAAGGCAAATAAAAACCCGGCGCAAGCGCCGGGTTGCAAGGAATTCGCCGATCAACCTTTGCGTACGCGCTCTACCCGGCTTTCTTCCAGGGCCTTGCAGGCCTGCTGGATCATCTGCTCGGTGATCGGTACTTCGCGCCCCTTCGCATCGATGATCGAACCGCACACCTGCGGCGGTGGTGTGGTCCGGGGCTTCTGGTTGTCGCTGCCATGCTGCAAGCTCATGTATTGTCTCCTCATCAGGTTCAAGCGCAGGTTAACCCTGTGCCGTGACTGGCCTGTGACAGTACCTGCAGGGTCACGGCAGGCACAGTCCAACAGAAACGGCAGTAAAGCTCCATAGCCTGGTTAGACCGATAGGCTATAGCAACCCTGCAAGGGTTCCACAGGCGTGGATGAGTGGTAGGCTGCGGTTTCCCACCATTGTGGTCAGCGCCATGCCCGAATCGGTTTCCCCACGTCAACGCCGCGCCTTGCGCCTGGGTTGGCAGTTTATCCGTCCTTACCGTCGCCAGGTGATGCTTGCCTTGCTGGCCCTGATAGTCACCGCCGCCATCACCCTGTCCATGGGCCAGGGCATCCGCCTGCTGGTGGACCAGGGCTTCATGACCCGCTCCGCGCATCAGCTCAACCAGACCATCGGCCTGTTCCTGCTGCTGGTGTTGGCCCTGGCGGTGGGTACCTTCAGCCGCTTCTACCTGGTGTCGTGGATCGGCGAGCGCTGCGTGGCCGATATCCGTCGAGCCGTGTTCGACCACCTGATCGGCTTACATCCCGGGTTTTTCGAAGACAACCGCAGCTCCGAGATCCAGTCACGCCTGACCGCCGACACCACCTTGCTGCAATCGGTAATCGGCTCTTCGCTGTCGATGTTCCTGCGCAACGCGCTGATGGTCATCGGTGGTGTGGTGTTGCTGTTTATCACCAATCCCAAGCTCACCAGCATCGTGGTGGTGGCCCTGCCGCTGGTGCTGGCGCCGATCCTGCTGTTTGGCCGCCGGGTACGCAGCCTGTCGCGGCAGAGCCAGGACCGGGTAGCCGATGTAGGCAGCTATGTGGCCGAGACACTCGGGCAGATCAAGACCGTGCAGGCCTACAACCACCAGGCGCATGACCGCGAGCTGTTCGCCGGTACGGTCGAAGCGGCTTTTGCCGTGGCCCGGCAGCGTATTGCCCAGCGTGCCTGGCTTATCACCCTGGTGATCGTGCTGGTACTGGGAGCGGTGGGGGTGATGTTGTGGGTTGGCGGCATGGACGTGATCGCCGGACGTATTTCCGCGGGCGAACTGGCCGCCTTCGTGTTCTACAGCCTGATCGTCGGCAGTGCCTTCGGCACCCTCAGCGAGGTGATCGGCGAGTTGCAAAGGGCGGCGGGCGCCGCCGAGCGCATTGCCGAACTGTTGGCGGCGCGCAGTGCAATCCTGCCGCCCGCCGTGGCGCAGGTGCTGCCGCAGCAGCGGGCCAGTGGGCGTATCGAACTGCAGCAGTTGGTGTTCGCCTACCCGTCACGGCCCTCGGTGGCGGCTGTCGATGGCCTGAGCCTGGCCATCGAGCCGGGGCAGACCGTGGCACTGGTGGGCCCCTCGGGGGCGGGCAAGTCGACCTTGTTCGATTTGTTACTGCGCTTCTATGAGCCCCAGCAGGGGCGCATCCTTCTCGATGGCAAGGCGATCACCGAACTTGACCCCGATCACCTGCGCCAGCAGTTCGCCCTGGTGGCACAGAACCCCTCGCTGTTTCGCGGCACGGTCGAGGCCAACATCCGCTATGGCCGGCCCGAGGCGACCCTGGCCGAGGTCGAGGCAGCCGCCCGGGGTGCCCATGCCGACGCATTCATCCGGCAATTGCCGCAGGGCTACCAGACACAGCTGGGCGAGGGCGGCATCGGCTTGTCCGGCGGGCAGCGGCAGCGCCTGGCCATTGCCCGTGCGTTGCTGGTCGATGCGCCGATCCTGTTGCTGGACGAAGCCACCAGCGCACTCGACGCACAAAGCGAACACCTGATCCAGCAGGCGCTGCCCAGCCTGATGGCCGGGCGCACCACACTGGTGATCGCCCATCGTCTGGCTACGGTCCAGCATGCCGACCGTATCGCGGTCATCGACAAGGGCCGGCTGGTGGCGGTGGGGACGCATCGCCAGTTGATCGAAGAGAGCCCGCTGTATGCGCGGCTGGCGGCCTTGCAGTTCACCACGGGGTAGCTTGCAGTGGCCTTGTAACATTTCTGTAGTATTTGCCTGAGAGTATCTAGCCCAACTGTTGCGTAAGTGCTCGACCTGGCTGCCATTGCTTGATGGCAGCCTTTTTTTGGCCTGCCCGCAACCGGGCTGCGTTGCGCCTTGTTGCCAGCTTGCGCGGCCCTCCGGTCTTCCTCCTGCTTTCCGAGATCCAAGATGTTGCGTAAATCCCTCAGAGTGCAAATTCTCTCCCTGCTCGGCGGCAGTCTGGTGGCGATGTTGCTGATCGCCCTGGTGTGCTTCCAGTTCCTTTCGTCCAGCGTGCGCGGCTACGCCGAGCTGGTCGACGGGCCGCTGCGGGCCTCGCAGTTGATCGACGAAGCCAACCTGCAGTTCAAGATCCAGGTGCAGGAGTGGAAGAACGTGTTGTTGCGCGGGCGCCAGCCGGCTGATATGGACAAGTACTGGCAGCAGTTCCAGGCTCGCGAGCAGCAGGTGCAGCAACTGCTCGGGCAATTGATCGACAGCAGCGACGCCAGGCTCAAGGCGCCGCTGCAGCAACTGCGTGACAGCCACCGGCAGCTGGGCCAGGCCTATGCGCAGGGGCGCCAGGCATTCCAGGCGGCGGGCGGCGACCCGGTGGCCGGCGACCAGGCGGTCAAGGGCGTGGACCGCGCCGTCAGCGAGCAGATGAGCGAACTGGTCGAGCAACTGCGTGCCGATGCCCGTCAGCACGCCGCCAGCCTCAGTGCCGGCGCCGAGCGCACGGTATGGCTGGGCTTGCTGGTGATGCTGGCCTCGGCCGTGCTGGTGGGGCTGCTCAGCCTGTGGCTGGTCAACCGCAGCCTGATCGAGCCGATCCGCCAGTTGATCGAGTATGTCGCGCAACTGAGCCAGGGCCGCTTTGCCGCCCGGGTAGACAGCCGCCGTGAGGACGAACTGGGCCGTCTGGCGCGGGCCGCCAACACCCTGCGCGATTTCCTCGCCGACACGGTCGGCCGGCTGCAGGACAACGCCCAGGAACTGGAAGGGGCCAGCGGCCAGCTGCGCAGCATCGCCGGCGACATGGCCCGTGGTACCCACGACCAGTTTCAGCGCACCGACCAGGTGGCCACGGCCATGCACGAGATGTCCGCCACTGCCCAGGAGGTCGCCCGCCACGCCGCCGAGGCCGCCCGCGCGGCGGACGATGCCGACCACAGTGCCCAGGCGGGCGAGCAGGTGATGCAGCAGACCATCGACATCATCGGCGCGGTCAACCGCGAAATTGCCGGCACGGCGGCGGTGATTCGCGACCTGGAGCATGACAGCGCGCGCATTGGCAAAGTCCTTGAAGTGATCCGCGGCATTGCCGAGCAGACCAACCTGCTGGCGCTCAACGCGGCCATCGAAGCGGCCCGTGCCGGCGAGGCCGGGCGAGGTTTTGCGGTCGTCGCCGATGAAGTGCGCAGCCTGGCCCAGCGCACGGCGGCGTCGATCGCCGAGATCCACCAGATCATTGAGGCGGTGCAGTCGGGGGCGGTGGAGGCGGTCAAGGCCATCGAAAGCGGCCAGCAGCGCAGCGAGGAGGGTGCCGAGCAGGTGCAGCAGGCCGGGCAGATGCTGCAGCGCATCACCCTGGCAGTGGAAGCGATCCGCGACATGAACCGGCAGATCGCCACGGCGGCCGAAGAACAGACCAGCGTCGCCGAGGACATCTCCTGCAACCTGATCGAAATCACCCGCATCGCCACGGCCAACCAGCAGGCGGTGCAGCATACCGAACAGGCGGGGCAGCGCCTGCATGGGTTGTCGGGGCAGCTGGGTGAAGTCACCTCCCGCCTCAGCGCCTGATGCCCAGTCATGCCTGACGCGGTCCCTGTAGGAGCGGCCTTGTGTCGCGATGGGCCGCAAGGCGGCCCCAATGTCTCGGCAACAGTGCTGATATCGCAGGGGGCTGCTTTGCAGCCCATCGCGACACAAGGCCGCTCCTACAAGGGCAGCGCAAGGCGGGGAAATCCGCCATTTCATTGCAGTGCATCCGGCCCCCCTGGCGGATTGTCGCCATGCTCCCCGTCGCCCGCCCCCTGTATTCACTGCTCCAGACCCAGTTGGCACGTTCCCTGCTCAAGGCGGCGCGCGTGTACACAACAACTGGATAACATCAATGAAGAAATTCCTGCTGACGTTCCTCTGCCTGGGCGTCATCGGCTGCTCCAAACCCGCGGAACCGGAAAAGACCGTCGACGTGCTGCTGATCGGCGGTGGCATCATGAGTGCCAGCCTGGGTACCTACCTCACCGAGCTGGAGCCCTCCTGGAAGATCGACGTCTACGAGCGCCTGGATCAGGTGGCCGAAGAAAGCTCCAATGCCTGGAACAACGCCGGCACCGGTCACTCCGCGTTCTGCGAGTTGAACTACACCAGTGTGGGCAAGGACGGCAATATCGATATCAGCAAGGCCGTGGGGGTCAACGAGCAGTTCGAGGTGTCCAAGCAGTTCTGGGCCTACCAGGTCGAGCAGGGCGTGCTGAGCAACCCGAAGTCGTTCATCAACAACGTGCCGCACATGAGTTTTGTCTGGGGTGACGACAACGTCGCCTTCCTGCACAAGCGCGTCGACGCCCTGCAGCACAGCTCGCTGTTCCGCGGCATGGAAATCTCCGAAGACCACGAGCAGATCCGCAAGTGGGCGCCGCTGGTGATGGAGGGCCGTGACCCGGGGCAGAAGGTCGCCGCCACGCGCATGGCCATCGGTACCGACGTGAACTTTGGCGAAATCACCCGCCAGTTGTTCGCCGCGATGACCCGCAACCCCAATGTGTCGCTGAACCTGCGCCATGAGGTGCGTGACATCGTGCGCAACGACGACGGCACCTGGCATGTGCGGGTGGCCGATCTGGCCAACGGCGGCGAGGAAAAGGTCGTCAACGCCCGCTTCGTGTTCATTGGTGCCGGTGGTGGCGCGCTGAAGCTGCTGCAGAAGTCGGGCATCCCTGAAGCCGAAGGCTATGCCGGCTTCCCGGTCGGTGGTCAGTTCCTGATGACCGACAACCCCGACCTGGTCGCCCGCCACCAGGCCAAGCTGTACGGCAAGGCCTCGGTTGGCGCGCCGCCGATGTCGGTACCGCACCTGGACACGCGGATGATCGATGGCAAGCAGGTGCTGCTGTTCGGCCCGTTCGCCACCTTCTCCACCAAGTACCTCAAGCACGGCTCGCTGCTGGACATGTTCGCCTCGCTGAACAGCCACAACGTGCTGCCGATGGTCAATGCCGGTATCGACAACATCGACCTCAGCACCTACCTGATGGGGCAGCTGATGCTCAGTTTCGATGACCGCATGAACGCGCTGCGCGAGTACTTCCCCAACGCCAAGAACGAAGACTGGAAGTTGCTGCAGGCCGGCCAGCGGGTGCAGGTGATCAAGAAGGACCCGGTCCTGGGCGGTGTGCTGCAGTTCGGTACTGAAGTGGTGGCGGCGCAGGACGGCAGCATCGCTGCGTTGCTGGGAGCTTCGCCGGGTGCCTCGACAGCGGCTCCGATCATGCTGACCGTGCTGGAAAAGACCTTCAAGGACCGTATCCAGTCGCCAGCCTGGCAGGCCAGGCTCAAGGAAATCGTGCCAAGCTATGGGCAAAAGCTGAACAACAATCTGGCGCTGACCAACCAGACCCGGGCATGGAGCAGTGAACGCCTGCAGTTGCTGTATGTGCCGGTGGAGGCCGAGCAAGCGTTATGACCGCTTGACGCAGCCCTTTGTAGGAGCGGCCTTGTGTCGCGAGAGGGCTGCGAAGCAGCCCCGGCGATATGTGTAGCGATGCCGGAATCTGGGGCCGCTTTGCGGCCCATCGCGACACAAGGCCGCTCCTACAGGGCGCGCGCGCGCTGGGGCAGGGCACTTTTCAACGCACAACAAAAAGCCCGCACAAGGCGGGCTTTTTGACGAGGATTTGGTCGGAGAGACAGGATTCGAACCTGCGGCCTTCTCGTCCCGAACGAGACGCGCTACCTGGCTGCGCTACACTCCGATGAAGGAAATCCTACTGCATACTTTTTTTGCACGCAAGCCCTTGTTGTTAAAAGGGCCTTTGCAAAAAACAGGCTGCGATCAGAGCTCTTTGACGGTGCGGATCTGGTCCTTGTTCAGGCGCGTGCGCTTGCCGTCCAACTGCTCGAATTCGTAGAAGCCGGAGTCTTCATCATACTTCGGTGTGTCGGTGGCCTGGATTTCGCGACCGTCGTTCAGGGTAATGACGGTTGGCGATGCGCAGCCAGCGAGGGCGCCCAGGCCCAAGGCGAGCAGGAAGGCGGGTAGGGTCCGTTGAATCATCGTGTTTCTCCAGTGCGATGGTGCTAGATGACATTAAGACGCAGGGTGTCCACGCAAGTTCCGTCTACAGTGCAGCATAGCGGCAAACCTGTGGCATTGATCGAGGGCAAGGGCCACGGGCGTCAAGCTGTGATGGGCGCGTGCTGTGTTATAACTGCGGCCATCCCATCTTCTTGTGACGGACCCCCATGAAAGCCAAGGCAGATACCCCCTTCGTGCCGCTGAACATCGCCGTGCTCACAGTCAGCGACACCCGCACCTTCGACACCGATACCTCCGGCCAGATGTTCGTCGACCGCCTGAGCGCGGCTGGCCATCGCCTGGCCGAGCGCGTGCTGCTCAAAGACGACTTGTACAAGATTCGCGCCCAGGTCGCCACCTGGATTGCCGATGACAGCGTGCAGGTAGTGCTGATCACCGGCGGCACCGGCTTTACTGGCCGCGACAGCACGCCCGAGGCCGTGGCCTGCCTGCTGGACAAGCAGGTAGAAGGTTTTGGTGAGCTGTTCCGGCAGATTTCCGTGGCCGACATCGGCACCTCCACCGTGCAGTCCCGCGCCCTGGCCGGGCTGGCCAACGGCACCCTGGTGTGCTGCCTGCCGGGTTCGACCAACGCGGTGCGCACGGGTTGGGACGGCATCCTCGCCGAGCAGCTGGACGCCCGTCATCGCCCGTGCAACTTCGTGCCGCACCTGAAGCAGGCAGCGGCCTGCGACAGCCGTGGCTGAGGTTACCCAGGCCCGGCCGCTGATGCCGGTAGAGCAGGCCTTGGAGCAGCTGCTGGCATTGGCCGAAGCGGCACCGATCCGTGATACCGAGAACCTGCCACTGGCCGAGGCCGAAGGCCGTGTGCTGGCCACCCACCTGGTGGCCTCGCTCGACCTGCCGCCTTGGCCGAACAGCGCCATGGACGGTTACGCCCTGCGCCTGGCCGACTGGCAGGGCGAACCTCTGCCGGTCAGCCAGCGGATTTTCGCCGGCCATGCGCCGCAGCCGCTGCAGCCGGGTACCTGCGCACGCATCTTCACCGGGGCACCGCTGCCCGAAGGTGCCGACTGCGTCGAAATGCAGGAAAACACCGAAGTGGCGGAGGATGGCCGGGTACGCTTTCTCGAAGCGCTGAAGACCGGGCAGAACATTCGTCCCCAGGGCCAGGAAACCCGCAAGGGCGAACAGGTGATGAGCGCCGGCACCCGGCTTGGGCCGATCGAGCTGGGCCTGGCCGCGACCTTGGGCCACGGCCGGCTGGATGTGGTGCGCAAGGTGCGGGTGGCGGTGTTGTCCACCGGTGACGAACTGGTCGAACCTGGCCTGCCGCTGGGGCCGGGACAGATCTACAACAGTAACCGCCGACTGCTGGTCAGCTGGTTGCAGCGGCTGGGCTGCGAGGTGGTTGATGCGGGCATCCTGCCGGATGACCTGGCACGTACCCGCACCTGCCTGGCTGAACTGGGCGATGTCGACCTGATCCTGTCCACCGGCGGTGTCTCGGTGGGTGAGGCCGACTACCTCGGTGCCGCCCTGCGCGAAGCCGGCGAGCTGGCCTTGTGGAAGCTGGCGATCAAGCCGGGCAAGCCGCTGACCTTCGGCCACTTCCAGGGCGTGCCGGTAATCGGCCTGCCGGGTAACCCAGCCTCGACCCTGGTCACCTTCGGCCTGCTCACCCGGCCCTACTTGTTGCGGCGTCAGGGCGTGACCGATGTTACGCCGTTGCGCTTTGACATGCCGGCCGGCTTTGACTGGCCCAAGGCTGGCACGCGCCGCGAGTACCTGCGCGCCCGCATCGAGCAAGGCCAAGTGCGCATCTACAAGAACCAGAGTTCGGGCGTACTGCGCAGTGCGGCCTGGGCCGAGGGGCTTGTAGAAGTGCGTGAAGGCAGTACACCGAAGCAGGGTGACAGCGTGCCCTTCATTCCCTTCAGCGAACTACTTGGCTGAGCGGCCCAGCCAGGCACTGGCCAGCGGCGCGGCCTCGACCGGTGCCGCCAGGGCCAGGCGCATGTGCACGTTCTCCAGTTGCTGGGCGGCCACGCTCCAGTCGTGGCGCTGGCGGGCAAACTGGCGCCCGGCGTCGCTCAACTGGCTCATGCGCCAGGGCTGGTTGAGCAACTGGGTGATCAGCAGCGCCAACTGGTCGCCATCCTCACTGCCCAGGTAGTGCTCACCGTTGTTCGCGGCCAGGCCTGAAACGCCCTTGCCAGTGGTGATTACCGGCAAGCCGGCGGCCATCGCTTCGAGGATTTTTACCTTGGAGCCACCGGCATAGCGCAGTGGTGCGAAGAACAGTGCCGAGCGCCGCTGCAGTTCACGCAGGTCGGGGCGGTAGCCGAACCATTCGATGCGCGGGTCGTTCCAGTGCAGTTTCCAGCTGGCCGGCATGGCATGCCCGGCAATCGCCAGGCGCACCGCCGGGTTGCTCATCCAGACCTGCGGCATGATGTCTTCCAGCGCCCATTCGATGGCCTCCAGGTTGGCACCATACTCGAAGTTGCCAACGAACAGCAGGCGCTGGCTGTGCAGCGCGGGTTGCACATGCTGGTAGAAATCACAGTCCACGCCATTGACCACCACGTTCACCGGGCGCCCGCTGATCTGTGCGATCAATTCGGCATCGTGGGCGCTGACTGCCACCAGTTCGGTGGGTTGGTGCAATACCCGCTGTTCCCAGCGTCGATAACGCCAGCGGTCGAAGGCGTTGAGCGGGCGTAACCATAGCGGCAGGCGATCGTGGTTGGCGCCCCCCATCACTGATTCCAGGGTGTGCTCGCTAAGCATGTACGGCAGCCCGCGTGCCTGCAGGGCTTTTTCGAAGGGCTGGAAGCTGTAGCTGTGCTCGATCTGGATCACGTCCCAGGGCTCGTCCAGCAATTGCTCGAAGCGGTGCCGCAGGCAAGGGGCCAGACCATTGATAATTGCGCGCATGGGGTAAGCGATAATCGGCGAGGCCAGCAGGTTGAGCGGGCTGTGCAGGGGCCGTCGGGGCAGCACGATCAGGCGCTCGAGCAGCGGCTCCAGGGCCTCGCGGGCGGCATCGTCAAGGGGGATCTTCGATTGCACCAGCAGGGTAATCCGGTGGCCCCGCTGTGCCAGTGCGCGTATCAGGTGGTATTGCCGGGTCTTGCTGCCGCTGGTGGTTGGCCAGGGCAGGTACGGCAGTGTCCAGAGAATGCGCATGACCCGGAATCCTCGCTAAAGGCTGCGGATAGCAAGACGCGCCCATGGGCAGCAGTGGTAGAACCACTGCCGGGGGCGCGTCCGTGGCAATAAAGTGTATCTGCTGAGCATAGCCGTGCATTGCCAGGCGTGTGGGAAAAGACAGGCCTACGCAATTAAATACTGGGAGCGGCCTAATGCCAGTCAGTTAAGGTTTCTACAGGCTTTACTGGGGCTGCAAAGCAGCCCCGAATTGCTTAACTGACAGGCACTGGGGAGCGGCCTGCTATTTTTTCGGGCGCATGCAACGATCCGCGACTGCAAAGGGTCGAGATCTGGGTTGATCACTTCACGGAGGCGCACAAACATGCGAGCGGGCAAGGCAATGCTGATCCTGCATGGCAAGCAGGCCATGAACGAAGACGTGCGCAGCGCCGTGCATGGCCTGCGCGACAGCGGCTGGGTGCTGGATGTGCGGGTCACCTGGGAGGCCGGTGACGCCCAGCGCCTGGTCACCGAGGCGCTGGCCGCCGGCTACGACCACATCGTCGCCGGAGGCGGGGATGGCACGCTGCGTGATGTCGCCGAGGCCATGGGGCTGGCAGGTACCAAGGCCAGCCTGGCGTTGTTGCCGCTGGGCACGGCCAACGATTTTGCCAAGGCCGCCGGCATACCCCTGGAGCCTGCCACGGCCCTGGCCTTGCTGAACATACCCGCACGGCCAATAGACCTGGGCCAGGCCGGCGACCAGCTGTTCCTCAACATGGCCACGGGCGGTTTTGGCAGCCAGGTCACGGCCAATACCTCCGAAGACCTGAAGAAAGTACTGGGCGCGGCCGCCTACCTGTTCACCGGGTTGTCGCGCTTCAGCGAACTGCAGGCCGCCTCGGTAGAGCTGCAAGGGCCAGGCTTCGACTGGCAGGGGGACCTGCTGGCGCTGGGCATCGGCAATGGCCGCCAGGCCGGGGGTGGGCAAGTGCTGTGCCCCGAGGCCCTGGTGAACGACGGCTTGCTCGATATCGCCATCCTGCCGGCACCTCAAGAGATGGTCGGGACGTTGCGTGAGCTGTTGGCCGGTAACGGTCTGTTCGTCAGGGCCAGGTTGCCCTGGGTGGAGATCAAGTGCTCGCAGGGGCTGGACATCAACCTTGATGGCGAGCCAGTGCAGGCCGAAAAGTTACGCTTCCAGGCCAAGCCCGCTGCACTGCGGCTACACCTGCCGGAGGGGGCTCCGTTGCTCAGTCGTCCAGGCTGATGATTTTCTCGCGCACGGCGAACAGCACCAGGCCGGCCACGTCATGGATTTGCAGGCGTTTCATGACTTGCGAGCGGTGGGTTTCCACTGTCTTGATCGACAGGCCCAGGCCGGTGGCGATTTCCCGGGTGGACTTGCCACGCACGATCAGGCGCAGGATCTCCAGCTGTCGCGCCGTGAGATTATGCCGCTCGCCAGCTGGTTGCTTGCCCTGCCTGGTGTGCAGCAGCGCCTGGTTGATGACCGTATGAGCGACGGCTGGGCTGAGATAGCGCTCGCCGTTGCGCACCGCGGCCAGGGCCTGTTCCAGCTCGGTGGCGCTGGTGTCCTTGAGCAGGTAGCCGTGGGCGCCACTTTCCAGTGCCCGCATGATCAGGTCCGGGTCGGTGTGCATCGACAGGATCAACACTTTGCAGGTGCTGCCGCTGGCGCGTAGTTGGGTGAGGGCGTCCAGGCCGCTGGTCGAGCGCATGGAGATGTCCAGCAAGACTATGTCCGGCGCCAGCGTGCGCACCTGTTCGAGCAACTGGCTGCCGTCGTCGGCTTCACCGATCACGTCATAGCCGGGAATGTCGCACACCAGTGCGCGCACACCGGCGCGAATCAGCGAGTGGTCGTCTACCAGCAGCAGTCTACAGGTCATGGGTTGCAGTGCTCCTGGCGCGTTGCTGAGTGCGCGGTGGCCATGGGAACATCGCCTCGATGTGCGTGCCCAGGCCGAGCTGGCTGGTGATGTCCAGGCTGCCCTGCAACGCGGTTACCCGCTCCTGCATACCGGCCAAGCCCCGCTGGCCTGCTTCGGCCGGTTGCCTGGCGGGCACGAAGCCGCGGCCATCGTCTTGGATTGACAGCGCCAACCCCTCGGGGGTGCGCTGCAGGCGGATGACCAGATTGCGTGCCTGGGCGTGGCGCAGCATGTTGGTCACGGCTTCCTGGGTAATGCGGAACACCGCCATGGCCACGGCCTCGTCGATGCCCCCCAGGCGCTGGTTGCATGCCAGGCTCCAGTGAACGCCGCTGTTGCCCAGGGTGCGCACCAGGTGTGCGCGCAGGCTGGCTTCCAGGCCCAGGCTGGCCAACTGCCGCGGGTTGAGCAGGGCGGAGACATCGCGCACGTTGCCCAAGGTGTCATCCAGCGTGCTGCGCAGCGCGTCGCAGTGGCCTTGCAGCTCGTCGGGCATGCGCTTCTGCAGCCACTGCAGCTGCAGCTTGGCGGCGGTGAGCAACTGGCCGATGTCGTCGTGCAGTTCCCGGCTCAGGTGCTGGCGCTCGCCTTCCTGGACTCTGAGCATGCGCTCGGCCAGTTCCGCCGGGCGCAGGCTGATCGACCTGGCACCCAGGGCCAGGTGCACGGTAGCGCCCAGTGTGGCGACCAGTTGCAGTACCAGAAGGCTGGCCGGGATCACCTGATCGGCCAGGTACAGCAACAGGTTGGCGACCAGCGAGGCCATGCACAGCCCGACAGTTGCCCAGCGCAGCAGGGTAGTGCGGGAGCAGCACCGCGAAGAAATCTTCAAGCGTGGAAACATAGGTAGGGAAGCCACTGAAGTATTGCTGATGGAGGCCTTGCACAATCCATGTCAGAGGCTTTGGAGCAGTACTTGCCTTTTTCTTTCAAACACATGATCTTGCGACCTTGCTGCTCGCAAGCGTTTTTGGGGGTGCATATTACCACTTCGCAGTGCATTGGTCGCGATCGGGTAACGCCATGAAACGCCGGCGGGGCGGGCGCTGGAGGGTGGCAAAGTGCCGCTTTGCTTGATCGCGCAACAGGCACTTGCCATGGAACTTGTGCGCTGTTGATTCAACTTGGCCCCCCCAACCTGAAAAGCCTCGAGAATTTTCCAGATTCGGCCAGGGTGGGCCTGAATAAACGTGCCCGGCTGCATTTTGCGCCAGTTCAATAGGTAGCAGATGAGCGGCCGGAGTGCGTGCTGCCTGCCGTCTCGGAATGCGGGTGGATGCATACGCTGCCTTGCTCATCGCAGGGTGTGCAAGGTTGTGCAAACGTTTGCTGCACGGCCTTGGCCAGTTCACCCAGCAGCACCAGCTGCTCGCCGATGTCCAGGTTAAGCCGCCCGGTGCAAGGGTCGACCAGTTCCAGCTGCCAGGCTAGCAGGGTCAGGCAAGCCCCTACTGCGGGCAGGGCTTCGCGCTGCAGGCAACCGACCTGGCAGGCCGGTGCCAGCAACTGCTGCAGGGCGGTGGTGTAATGGGCGATTTCACGCAGGCCCAGATGTGCGGCCTGTCGAGCGAGGTTGTCGAGGGCATTTTCCAGGTAGTGGCAAGCATCCGGGTCGTTGTCGATCAGTTCCAGATGCTGCAGGCATTCCTGGGCCTGGGTCAGCAGTACCTGGGCATCCAGCAGGAAACCCTGCAGGGCGTTATCGAACGACAAGGCGCTGTCCATCATGATGCCCCCGCGCGTGGGGCTGGCACAGGGGACGGGCACGCCAAAACGATAGCTAGCAAAAGCCTGACTCCATTCATGCAATGAGAATGGCGTCACATTAATGGCTAAAGGATATCGCGAACATCAGGTTTCACCCGATTGTGGCTAAGGGTTTCCCTGATAAGGGCCTCAGGTGGGGAACTTTTGCTGTCCCGCTGAATCACCCGCGCTTCCCGCAGTAAAGCATGATGGTAAAGTGATATCAATTGCCTTCACGGCATTTTCCCGCAAGGGTCAAGGTGTGCGTGAAGCCGCCGATACAGGGTGGCTGATTTCACTTTTTCCGACTTAAGCCTGGGGGCTTTCCAATGGCTGGCATTCTCGACACGGTAGACCAACGCACGCAACTGGTGGGTGAGAACCGACTGGAAATCCTGATGTTTCGCCTGGCCGGCCGCCAGTTGTTCGCGATCAACGTGTTCAAAGTGCAGGAAGTGCTGCAGCTGCCCAAATTGACCCTGATGCCCCAGCGCCACGCTTTCGTCTGCGGCGTAGTCAACCTGCGCGGCCAGACCCTGCCGGTGATCGACCTGTCCCAGGCGATCGGCATGCGCCCGCTGCAGCCGGGGCCGGACAGCACCATCATCGTCACCGAATACAACCGCTCGGTGCAGGCTTTCCTGGTGGGCGGTGTCGACCGCATCGTCAACATGAACTGGGAGGCGATCATGCCGCCGCCGTCCAGCGCCGGACGCCAGCATTACCTGACGGCCATCACCAAGGTCGATGACAAGCTGGTGGAAGTGATCGACGTGGAGAAGGTGCTGGCCGAGATCGTGCCCTACAACGCCCGGGTTTCCGGCGACAAACTCGCCGATCCGGTGCTGGCCCGGGCCCGCGGCCGCGAAGTGCTGCTGGTGGACGATTCCAGCGTGGCCCTGGCGCAATTGCGCGACACCCTGTCCCAGCTGGGCGTGAAGCTGCACGTGGCCAGTGATGGCCTGAAGGCGCTGCGCATGCTCAAGGGTTGGGCCGACGCTGGTGAGGATGTGTGCGAGAAGCTGCTGATGGTGTTCACCGACGCCGAGATGCCGGAAATGGACGGCTACCGGTTGACCACCGAGATCCGTGGCGATGCCCGTTTGCGCCGGCTGTACGTGGTGTTGCACACCTCGCTGTCGGGCAGTTTCAACGAATCCATGGTGAAGAAGGTAGGCTGCGACAACTTCCTGTCCAAGTTCCAGCCCGATCGCCTGGTCGACGTGGTCAAGCAACGCCTGTTGCTGGATGCCGCTACTGCGTGATCCCGGCCCCTGCCGGGTATAAGCTTGGCGTTTTGGCATGACGCGAGGCGGCAGGGATGTTTCTCAGTGAGCTGTATCGGTACCCGGTGAAGTCCGGGCAGGCGCAACGCCTGCAGGCTTCACCGGTGGGGTTGCTGGGGTTGCAGGGCGACCGGCGCTGGATGGTGGTGGAGGAAGAAAACGGACGCTTCCTTACCCAGCGCGCCTGGCCTCATCTAGGCCAGATCAAGGCAAGTGATGATGACAGCGGCCAGTTGCTGCTGGAATCACCTGGGCAAACTCCCTTGCGGGTACCTGTGCCACCTACCGATGACGCCCTGCGCGGCGTGACCATCTGGCGCGATACCTTGCGTGTGCCGGATGCGGGCGATGCGGCGGCGGCCTGGCTCAGCCAGTTGCTGGGCAAGGCCGTGCGCCTGGTGTATTGCCCGGAGCAGCGCGCGCGTTATCTGCCCAATGGCTATGGCTTCAACAGTGACCGGGCGGCGTTCCCCGACGGTTTCCCGTTGTTGCTGATCAACCAGGGATCGCTGGAAGAACTCGACCGCCGTATCGGCCGGCCCATGGAGGTGCTTCGCTTTCGGCCCAACCTGGTGGTGCAGGGGGCCGAACCGTTTGCCGAAGATGGGTGGAAGCGGATCCGTATCGGCAGCCTGGAATTTCGCGTGCTCAAGCCCAGTGTGCGCTGCATCTTTACCACCATCGACCCGGCTACCGGCGAGCGTACCGAGGACCGCGAGCCGATGGCCACACTCAGGACCTTTCGCGAGAAGGAGGGGGATGTACTGTTCGGGCAGAACCTGGCGGTGGATGGCGGTGGGCGGTTGGAGGTAGGGATGAAGGTCGAAATCCTGGAGTAGCTGTGTTGCCTGTTCCGGCTCTTTCGCGGGCTTGCCCGCTCCCACAGGTACTGCACCGCATTCAAACCCGGTGCAATACCTGTGGGAGCGGGCAAGCCCGCGAAAGGGCCGGCACAGGCTCAGTAGCAATCACATGTCATCGAAATACCGCTCATGCCAATCCACCAGTGGCTGCGGCGAGTTCAGCTTCTGCCCATAGATCACCGAATACGACAGTACGTTCTGCACATACTGGCGCGTTTCGTCGAACGGGATCGACTCCACCCACACATCGAAGCTCAGGTGCTTGGCGCCTTTGAGCCACTGTCGCACGCGTCCCGGCCCGGCATTGTAGGCTGCCGAAGCGAGCACCCGGTTACCGTTGAACTGGCTGTGCACCTGGCTCAGGTAGGCCGCGCCCAGCTGGATGTTCTTGTCCGGGTTGAGCACCTGCGCCGGTGATGCCAGCGGGATACTGAACTTGCGCGCGGTTTCCTTGGCCGTGGCCGGCATCAACTGCATCAGGCCGCTGGCACCGACCGGGGAACGGGCATCCTCCATGAACGCACTTTCCTGGCGGGTAATGGCGAAGACCCAGCTCGAATGCAGGCCGCGGACCTTGGCCTCGCGCACCAGGGTGTCGCGGTGGGCCATCGGGAAGCGGATGTCCAGGTCGTCCCAGTACTGCGCCTGGCTGATGGTGCGAATGGCCGGGAAGTACCAGCGCAGGTCGTAGCCCAGGCGCGCCTGGGCGACCATTTCGTCGCGGCTGAAGTGGCGGCTGACGTGGTACCACTCGCGGCGGCCTTCGACGATCTGGCCACGGGCGTGGAACTCCAGGGCACGGCGGATGCCCGGGGTGTTGCGGACTTTGTTGACCAGCTGCGGGCTGAGCACCAGCGGCTTGTTGTTCAGCTGGTAAGGGGTTTGTGCCCGGTCTGCAGCGAGGAAACCGTAGAAGTCACGTTCGCGCGCCACGGTCTTGTACAGCAGCGGGATCTGTGGGTTGTTCGGTTGCGCCAGCTCCAGGCTGCGCGCCTGCCAGTACTTCCAGCGGCTGCTGTTGGCCAGGTCCTGGGGCAGGCGGCGGGTCAGCTCGTAGGCGTCTTCCCAGCGGCCCAGGCGCAGCAGCAGGCGCAAGCGCCATTCGCTGACGGTGTTGTCACGCAGCTCGGGGTCATAACGGGTCATCAGGTCGAGCGCGCGCGGGTCGTAGCGGCGCGCCAGGGTCAGGCCGATTTCGCGGGCGATGGCCACCTTCTCGTCGCGTGAAAAGTGCATGCGCTGGGCGTAGTCGTCGAGCAGCGCCATGGCCCGCTCCGGGTCCTGTCGGGCCAGGCGGCGCAGGCCGAGGCTGACCACGTCGGACATGGCTTCGTTGGCCGGGGTGAAGCGCGACGGCTGGTTGAGCAGCTCGGGTTTCTGCGCCACCTCTACCAGCAGGCGCCCCTGCGGCGCGAGGGTGGTCAGGGTCTTGACCAGGTTGTTGGCCAGGCCGTAGTTGCGCGCCTGGGCCGCCAGCTTGGTGCGTTGCCAGCGCTTGGCCTCGGTCAGTTGGCCCTCGGCCGCCCACATGCCGAACAGTGTGTCGCAGGTAGCCGGCTGCGACTTGCCGACGTTCCACAGTTTGTCGGCCGTGGCAAAACCCTCGGCGCGCAGGCCGTGGCTGAGCTGGTACTGGCCGTTGAGGCAGTCCAGTTCGGTGAAGTTGAGCTTGGGGTCGTAGTACTTGACGAAAGTGTTCCATTCGCCGCGTTCGGCCAGCCAGCGCAACCAGCGCAGTTTCATCCAGTTGGCCTGGGGCAGGTCGCCATGCTTGGCAAGGAAGCCTTCGATTTCCTGGTTGCTCGCGGTTTTCAGGCGGGCGGTGAGTTCGTCGTAGGCCAGGTAGGGCGTCAGCGGGTAGTCGCTGAGGGCCTGGGCATAGCGCAGGTACGGGCCTTTGTCGCCTTTGGCCAGCGCGCGCTTGGCCTCGTCATAGTACTGGCGTTGCAGGGTAAGATCGGCGGCCTGCGCCGCGCAGGTGGCGGCGGTGAGCAGCAGGCAGGATGCAATATGTAACAGGCGGCTGCGCATGATACGTCCGGGCAGTTGAACCATGGGGAAGTGACGGCGGAGCCAGCACTGTTGGAAGCTATTGCCTTAGCTTAGCTGTTTGCCGGCGGCGGGTGAAAGCACTGTGCTTGTATCGGGATATTAAGTTCGACCAGATGTCGCAAAGCCCTTGCCGGATGACCAGGCGGATGCCGTCGGGGGCCAAGTCAGGTAGAATGCGCGCCCGATTTATGGAGACCAACATGACCCTGCTCAAATTCAGCGATGTGTCCCTCGCATTCGGCGCCATGCCGCTGCTGGACAAAGTGTCCTGGCAGATCGCTCGTGGCGAGCGGGTGTGCATCATCGGCCGCAACGGCACCGGCAAGTCGAGCATGCTGCGCCTGGTCAAGGGCGAGCAGAAGGGCGACGACGGCGAAATCTGGCGTGCCCCGGGCCTGAAGATCGGCGAGCTGCCGCAGGAGCTGCCGGTGGCCGACGAGCGCACGGTGTTCGACGTGGTGGCCGCAGGCCTGGATGGTGTGGGCGATCTGCTGGCGCAGTTCCATCACCTGAGCCTGAACATCCAGGGTGATGAAGACCTGGAAAAACTCATGCACGTCCAGCACGAGCTGGAAGCCCGTGACGGCTGGCGCCTGCAGCAGGTGGTGGAAAGCACCCTCAGCCGCCTGCAGCTGCCGGCCGACAAGACCCTGGCCGAACTGTCCGGTGGCTGGCGCCGTCGCGTGCTGCTGGCCCAGGCGCTGGTGTCGGAGCCCGACCTGCTGCTGCTCGACGAGCCGACCAACCACCTGGACATCGGTGCCATCGCCTGGCTCGAAGAGGCCCTGCGCGGCTTCAATGGCGCGGTATTGTTCATCACCCACGACCGTTCGTTCCTGCAGAACCTGGCCACCCGCATCCTGGAACTGGACCGCGGCGGCCTGATCGACTGGAACGGCGACTATGCCAGCTTCCTGGTGCACAAGGAGGCCGCACTGGCCGCCGAGGAAACCGCCAACGCGTTGTTCGACAAGCGTCTGGCCCAGGAAGAGGTATGGATTCGCCAGGGCATCAAGGCCCGCCGTACCCGCAACGAAGGCCGCGTACGCGCACTGAAGGCCCTGCGCGTGGAGCGCAGCGAACGCCGCGAGCGCCAGGGCAAGGCCAACATCCAGATCGAGGCGGCGGAAAAGTCCGGCAAGCAGGTAATGGTGCTGGAGAACGTCAGCTTCCATCACCCGGAAGGGCCTGTGCTGGTCAAGGACTTCTCCATGGTCCTGCAGCGTGAGGACCGCATCGGCCTGCTGG
Source organism: Pseudomonas sp. PVC-5-1 (assembly GCF_057444345.1). NCBI lineage: Bacteria > Pseudomonadati > Pseudomonadota > Gammaproteobacteria > Pseudomonadales > Pseudomonadaceae > Pseudomonas > Pseudomonas sp. PVC-5-1. Next base: position 1,813,446 of record NZ_CM172024.1, read on the forward strand.
GCGCGAATGGTACCGGCAAGACCACGTTGCTAAAGCTGATGCTCGGTGACCTGGAGCCGACCGCAGGCAAGGTCGAGCGCGGCACCAAGCTGGAAGTGGCCTATTTCGACCAGATGCGCCACCAGCTCGACCTGGAAAAGACCGTTATCGACAACTTGGCCGAAGGCCGGGACTTCATCGAGATCGACGGCCAGAACCGCCATGTGTTGAGCTACCTGGGCGATTTCCTGTTCAGCCCTCAGCGTGCCCGTACGCCGGTCAAGGCGCTCTCGGGTGGCGAGCGGGCACGGCTGTTGCTGGCCAAGCTGTTCAGCAAGCCGGCCAACCTGCTGGTGCTTGACGAGCCGACCAACGACCTGGACGTGGAAACCCTCGAGCTGCTCGAGGAGGTGCTGTCCAACTACAAGGGCACCGTGCTGATGGTCAGCCACGACCGGGCCTTCCTCGACAACGTCGTCACCAGCACCCTGGTGTTCGAAGGCGAGGGCAAGGTGCGTGAATACGTCGGTGGTTACGAGGACTGGATTCGCCAAGGGGGCTCGCCGAAGCTGCTGGGCGTGACCGAGAGCAAGGGCGGCAAGTCCGAGCTCAACAGCGCGGTGGTGGAGAAGGTAGAGGCCAAGCCGGCGCCAGCGCCTGTTGCAGAGGTGGCCGAGGGTTCGAAGAAGAAGCTCAGCTACAAGCTGCAACGTGAGCTGGAAATGCTGCCGGGGCAGATCGACGAACTGGAGCAGCGCATGGCCGAGGCCCAGGAAGAAGTGAATGCGGCGGGCTTCTATCAGCGGCCGATTGCGGAAACCTCGGCAGTGCTGGCCAAGATCGAGAAGCTGCAGAGTGAGCTGGATGTGCTGGTGGAGCGCTGGGCCGAGCTGGAAGGCTGATCGGCGTTAGCCTGGCCCGGCCATTTCGCGGGCTTGCCCGCTCCCACAGGATCACCACAGCTTTCAAGGCTTGTGGAGAACCTGTGGGAGCGGGCAAGCCCGCGAAGAGGCCGGCACCGGTTGAATCATTCCTTCTTCTGCAACCGCACCGCCAGTACATCGCACGGCGCACCATGCAGCACGTCATTGGCCGTGGACCCCAGCAGCAACGCCAGGCCATGACGGCCATGGCTGCCGACCACGATCAGGTCGCACTTCTGGTCCTTGGCCAGCTGGTGGATTTCCTGGCGCGGCTGGCCATAGGTCAGGTGCGAGTCGCCGCGGTGGATGTCCGGGTATTTGTTGAACAGGCGGTCCATGCGCTCCTTGGCCTGGTCGAACTGCTGCTGTTGCAGCTGCGACAGGTCCATCGGCACGTCGCCGCCGAACGCCATGGCCATCGGCTCGACGATGTGTACCAGCGAAACCTTGGCATTCGACGGCGCGGCCAGCGCCATGGCGCGCTTGATCACCGGGTCGCATTCTTCGGTCAGGTCGACGGCGACCAGAAGATGTTCGTAGGACATGAGCGGAACTCCTGACAATCGCGATAGAAGAAGTATGGTCGCTTTCGGGCGGGTCTTCCGTGAAAAATGGCTAACCAGCTCATTTGCAACGTTTTATGGGAACTACTGATATGACGGTATTGCTGGTGGTGTCAATCCTCGCGCTGATTCTCAGCCCGCTTTCCTGGCTGCGCACCTCGCGCAAGCAGAGCGAGCAGATGAAGCTGCGCCTGGAGGCTCGGCGCATGGGTTTGGCCATGCAGCTGGCGCCGCAGCAGTGGCCGCACTGGCTGGAAAAGGAGCCGCCAAGCCCGTGCCCGCAATACCACCGGGCCCGTCGCCGCGGGCATGAGGACAGCTTCTGCTTCTGGCAGATCACCCCGGGGGTGTGGTGGAACCAGTGGCGTGAACCCTGCGAGGACCCACGCTTCATGGAGGCCTTGGCACGCTTGCCGGCGAGTGTCTACAAGGTCGAGGCCGATGCCCGGATGATCGCGCTGTACTGGACCGAGCGGGGTGATACCGCTGTGTTGCAGGATATTGCCCACGTCCTCGAAGCCCTGGCTTGAGACCTGTCTTGCACGGGCCCTGTAGGAGCGGCCTTGTGTCGCGATCGGGCTGCGCAGCAGCCCCTGGGATATCAGAGAAAAGCAAAGATTGCCGGGGCTGCTGCGCAGCCCGATCGCGACACAAGGCTGCTCCTACAAGGGTATGCGGCGCTTCTTAAACCTCTATAACGACAAAGCGGCGGCTTGGCCGATCCCCTGAAGGGGTGGGGTGCCAAGTCGCCGCTTTGCGTTCTGCTGCGCAGAAAAGGCCAGGCAGGCCGGGTATGCATTCAAGCAAGTGCCAGTGTAGCCGTTCAAGGCCGCCGCGCAAGGCAAAAGCTGCAGCATTCTTCTGCGGTTCATGGTCAATCGCCGACATGAATGGTCAGCAATCACTGTCATCATGTTTTGTACCGGGACGCTACAAAATGACCGGAAAGTCGTGTTTTCACCTTGCTCGCGAGCATTTGACAACACCGATCTTTTCGGAGAATGTGTGCACACCCAAATCAAACGGGCGTATGAATTGAGCGTTTGTATGTCATGACGCCAAGCCATACTTCCGACTAGCGCGCTGACGGGTGTGCCTGGGGCAGGGCAGCTAGGCCTGCTTTTGCTGCAGCGATCGGCGTGTACAGTTCAGCTTCCATATCGTGGAGATCAGTTGATGATTTACGAAGGTAAAGCCATCACGGTTAAGGCTCTTGAAAGTGGCATCGTCGAGCTCAAGTTCGACCTCAAGGGTGAGTCCGTCAACAAGTTCAACCGCCTGACCCTGAACGAACTGCGCCAGGCCGTCGATGCCATCAAGGCCGACGCCTCGGTCAAGGGCGTGATCGTCAGCAGTGGCAAGGACGTGTTCATCGTCGGCGCCGACATCACCGAGTTCGTCGACAACTTCAAGCTGCCCGAGGCCGAACTGGTCGCCGGCAACCTGGAAGCCAACCGCATTTTCAACGCCTTCGAAGACCTCGAAGTGCCGACCGTCGCCGCCATCAACGGCATCGCCCTGGGCGGCGGCCTGGAAATGTGCCTGGCCGCCGACTACCGGGTCATGTCCACCAGCGCCAAGATTGGCCTGCCGGAAGTCAAACTGGGTATCTACCCGGGCTTTGGCGGTACCGTGCGCCTGCCGCGCCTGATCGGTTCGGACAACGCCATCGAATGGATCGCCGCCGGCAAGGAAAACCGTGCCGAGGACGCCCTGAAAGTGGGTGCCGTCGACGCCGTGGTCGCGCCTGAACTGCTGATGGCCGGTGCCCTTGACCTGGTCAAACGCGCCATCAGTGGCGAGCTGGACTACAAGGCCAAGCGCCAGCCCAAGCTGGAAAAGCTCAAGCTCAACGCCATCGAGCAGATGATGGCCTTCGAGACTGCCAAGGGCTTCGTCGCCGGCCAGGCCGGCCCTAACTACCCAGCCCCGGTCGAAGCCATCAAGACCATCCAGAAGGCTGCCAACTTCGGTCGTGAAAAGGCCCTGGAAGTGGAAGCCGCAGGCTTCGCCAAGCTGGCCAAGACCTCGGTTGCCGAAAGCCTGATCGGCCTGTTCCTCAACGACCAGGAACTCAAGCGCAAGGCCAAGGCGCATGACGAAATCGCCCACGACGTGAAGCAGGCCGCCGTGCTCGGCGCCGGCATCATGGGTGGCGGCATCGCCTACCAGTCGGCGGTCAAGGGCACCCCGATCCTGATGAAGGATATCCGCGAGGAAGCCATCCAGCTGGGCCTGAACGAGGCCTCCAAGCTGCTCGGCAATCGCGTCGAGAAGGGCCGCCTGACCCCGGCCAAGATGGCCGAGGCACTCAACGCCATTCGCCCGACCCTGTCCTATGGCGATTTCGCCAATGTCGACATCGTCGTCGAGGCCGTGGTCGAGAACCCGAAAGTCAAGCAGGCCGTGCTGGCTGAAGTGGAAGCCCAGGTGAAGGACGATGCGATCCTCGCTTCCAACACCTCGACCATTTCCATCAACCTGCTGGCCAAGGCGCTCAAGCGCCCGGAAAACTTCGTCGGCATGCACTTCTTCAACCCGGTGCACATGATGCCGCTGGTGGAAGTCATCCGTGGCGAGAAGTCCAGTGAAGTGGCGGTTGCCACCACCGTGGCCTACGCCAAGAAAATGGGCAAGAACCCGATCGTGGTCAACGACTGCCCGGGCTTCCTGGTCAACCGCGTGCTGTTCCCGTACTTCGGCGGCTTCGCCAAGCTGGTAAGCGCCGGTGTCGACTTCGTACGTATCGACAAGGTCATGGAAAAGTTCGGCTGGCCGATGGGGCCGGCGTACCTGATGGACGTGGTCGGCATTGACACCGGCCACCACGGCCGCGACGTGATGGCCGAAGGCTTCCCGGACCGCATGAAGGACGAGCGCCGCTCGGCCGTTGACGCACTTTACGAGGCCAACCGCCTGGGGCAGAAGAACGGCAAGGGCTTCTACGCCTACGAAACCGACAAGCGCGGCAAGCCGAAGAAGGTCGCCGACGCCACCGTGCTCGACGTGCTCAAGCCGATCGTCTTCGAGCAGCGTGAAGTCACCGACGAAGACATCATCAACTGGATGATGATCCCGCTGTGCCTGGAGACCGTGCGCTGCCTGGAAGACGGCATCGTCGAAACCGCCGCCGAAGCCGACATGGGCCTGGTCTATGGCATTGGTTTCCCTCCCTTCCGCGGTGGTGCGCTGCGCTACATCGACTCGATCGGTGTGGCCGAATTCGTTGCCCTGGCCGATCAATACGCCGACCTGGGGCCGCTGTACCACCCGACCGCGAAGCTGCGTGAAATGGCCAAGAACGGCCAGCGCTTCTTCAACTGAGCGGTCAACGAGCTAGAGCGAGAGATTTGATATGAGCCTGAATCCAAGAGACGTGGTGATTGTCGACTTCGGTCGCACGCCGATGGGCCGCTCCAAGGGTGGCATGCACCGCAATACCCGCGCCGAAGACATGTCGGCGCACCTGATCAGCAAGCTGCTGGAACGCAACGACAAGGTCGACCCGAAAGAAGTCGAGGACGTGATCTGGGGCTGCGTCAACCAGACCCTCGAGCAGGGCTGGAACATCGCCCGCATGGCCTCGCTGATGACCCAGATCCCGCACACCTCCGCGGCGCAGACGGTCAGCCGCCTGTGCGGCTCGTCGATGAGCGCGCTGCACACCGCCGCCCAGGCGATCATGACCGGCAACGGTGATGTATTCGTGGTCGGTGGCGTGGAACACATGGGCCACGTCAGCATGATGCATGGCGTCGACCCCAACCCGCACCTGTCCTTGCATGCCGCCAAGGCTTCCGGGATGATGGGCCTGACCGCGGAAATGCTCGGCAAGATGCACGGCATCACCCGTGAGCAGCAGGACCTGTTCGGCCTGCGTTCGCACCAGCTGGCCCACAAGGCCACGGTAGAAGGCAAGTTCAAGGATGAAATCATCCCGATGCAGGGCTACGACGAGAACGGCTTCCTGAAGGTGTTCGATTTCGACGAAACCATTCGCCCGGAAACCACCCTCGAAGGCCTGGCGTCGCTGAAGCCGGCGTTCAACCCGAAAGGCGGTACCGTCACTGCCGGTACCTCGTCGCAGATCACCGACGGTGCATCGTGCATGATCGTCATGTCCGGTCAGCGCGCCATGGACCTGGGTATCCAGCCATTGGCGGTCATCCGTTCCATGGCGGTAGCTGGTGTCGACCCGGCAATCATGGGCTACGGCCCGGTGCCGTCGACCCAGAAAGCCCTCAAGCGTGCTGGCCTGACCATGGCCGACATCGACTTCATCGAGCTCAACGAAGCCTTCGCTGCACAGGCCCTGCCAGTGCTGAAAGACTTGAAAGTACTCGACAAGATGGATGAGAAGGTTAACCTGCACGGCGGCGCCATTGCCTTGGGCCACCCGTTCGGTTGCTCCGGGGCGCGGATTTCCGGCACCCTGCTCAATGTCATGAAGCAGAATGGCGGTACCCTGGGGGTGGCGACCATGTGTGTCGGCCTCGGCCAAGGTATCACCACTGTCTTCGAACGCGTCTGATCGCGTAGCGGGACAGCGACCGGGGCCTTGTGCCCCGGTTTTGTTTTTTACAGGTTTTATTCAAGAGGGTGGGCAACATGCAGATACAACCAGGCGTATACCGGCATTACAAAGGGCCTGAGTACCGTGTCTTCAGTGTTGCGCGGCACTCCGAGAGCGAAGAGTGGATGGTGTTCTACCAATGCCTGTATGGTGATTACAGCTTCTGGGTACGGCCACTTTCGATGTTCCAGGAGTCCGTCGAGGTTGACGGCGAGCAGGTGCCACGCTTTGCTTTGGTCAAGGCCGAAGAGGGGCTGCCCGGGTTGCTGGGCAAGTCGCACGAGTGATAGTCCGAACTTGACCTCACACTTTTGCCACTATATATAGCGGTGCCGCGTCTGGCACCTGACGCGTTTTTCATCTTCAGATTCAGGAATACTCCGATCCATGGGCAAATCGCTGGTCATTGTGGAATCCCCGGCCAAGGCCAAGACCATCAACAAGTACCTGGGCAACCAGTACGTGGTGAAGTCGAGTATCGGCCATATCCGAGACCTCCCCACCAGCGGTTCGGCCAGCGCCAGCAAAGAGCCAGCCGCCAAGCGTGGCAAGGCCGCGGGTGAGGCTCCGGCCCTGTCGCCGAAGGAAAAGGCCCGCCGCCAGCTGGTGGCACGCATGGGCGTCGACCCCGACCACGGCTGGAAGGCCAAGTACGAGATCCTGCCTGGCAAGGAAAAGGTGATCGAAGAGCTGCGCCGCCTGGCGAAGGACGCCGACACCATCTATCTCGCAACCGACTTGGACCGCGAAGGGGAAGCCATTGCCTGGCACCTGCGCGAGGCCATCGGCGGCGACGACACCCGCTACAAGCGCGTGGTGTTCAACGAAATCACCAAGAAGGCCATCCAGGAAGCCTTCTCGCAGCCGGGCGAGCTGGATATCGACCGGGTCAACGCGCAGCAGGCGCGGCGTTTCCTCGACCGCGTGGTCGGCTACATGGTTTCGCCGCTGCTGTGGGCCAAGATCGCCCGTGGCCTGTCCGCCGGCCGTGTACAGTCGGTGGCGGTGAAGCTGGTGGTGGAGCGCGAGCGTGAAATCCGCGCGTTCATCCCGGAAGAGTACTGGGAAATCCACGCCGACCTCGGCACCGCCAAGAACGCCAAGGTGCGTTTCGAAGTGGCCCGCGAGAAGGGTGAGGCCTTCAAACCGCTGAACGAAGCCCAGGCCATGGCCGCGCTGGAGAAGCTCAAGGCTTCCAGCTACAGCGTGGTCAAGCGCGAAGACCGCCCGACCAGCAGCAAGCCGTCGGCACCGTTCATTACCTCCACCTTGCAGCAGGCCGCCAGCAACCGCCTGGGCTTCGGTGTGAAGAAAACCATGATGATGGCCCAGCGCTTGTACGAAGCCGGCTACATCACCTACATGCGTACCGACTCGACCAACCTGTCGGCCGACGCCCTGGATATGGCGCGCAGCTACATCGAGCGCGAGTTCGGCAAGCAGTACCTGCCCGAGGCACCGCTGGTGTACGGCAGCAAGGAAGGCGCCCAGGAGGCGCACGAAGCGATTCGTCCTTCCGACGTGAACACCCACCCGAGCAAGCTCAGTGGCATGGAGCGTGACGCCGAGCGCCTGTATGAGCTGATCTGGCGCCAGTTCCTGGCCTGCCAGATGCCGCCGGCGCAATACCTGTCCACCAGCGTCACCGTGGCTGCAGGCGACTTCGAGTTGCGTGCCAAGGGCCGTATCCTCAAGTTCGACGGTTACACCCGTGTGCTGCCGCAACAGAGCAAGCCTGGCGAAGACGACGTGTTGCCGGAAATGGTCCAGGGCGAAGCGCTGAAGCTGATCCAGATCGACCCGAGCCAGCACTTCACCAAGCCACCGGCGCGCTTCACCGAAGCCAGCCTGGTCAAGGAAATGGAAAAACGCGGCATCGGTCGCCCGTCGACCTATGCGGCGATCATTTCGACCATTCAGGACCGTGGCTATGTGACCCTGCACAACCGCCGCTTCTATTCCGAGAAGATGGGCGACATCGTCACCGAGCGCCTGTCCGAAAGCTTCTCCAACCTGATGGACTACGGCTTTACCGCCGACATGGAAGAGAACCTCGACGACGTGGCCCAGGGCGAGCGTGACTGGAAGAACGTGCTCGACGAGTTCTACGGCGACTTCAGCAAGAAACTGCAGACCGCCGAGTCCAGCGAAGACGGCATGCGCGCCAACCAACCGACCATGACCAACATTCCGTGCAAGGAATGTGGCCGGCCGATGATGATCCGCACCGCCTCCACCGGCGTGTTCCTCGGTTGCTCGGGCTACAGCCTGCCGCCGAAAGAGCGCTGCAAGGCCACCGTCAACCTGGTGCCGGGCGACGAGATTGCCGCCGACGACGAGGGCGAATCGGAATCCCGCGTGTTGCTGGGCAAGCATCGCTGCCCGATCTGCGCCACGGCGATGGATGCCTACCTGCTGGACGAGAAGCACAAGCTGCACATTTGCGGTAACAACCCGGATTGCGCTGGCTACGAGATCGAGGAAGGCAACTACCGCATCAAGGGTTACGAAGGGCCGAGCCTGGAGTGCGACAAGTGTGGCAGCGAGATGCAGTTGAAGACTGGCCGCTTCGGCAAGTTCTTCGGTTGCACCAACCCGGCGTGCAAGAACACTCGCAAACTGCTCAAGAGCGGCGAGGCGGCGCCACCGAAGATGGACAAGGTGGACATGCCAGAGCTCAAGTGCGAGAAGGTCGACGATACCTACGTGCTGCGTGATGGCGCTTCGGGGCTGTTCCTGGCCGCCAGCCAGTTCCCCAAGAACCGCGAAACCCGCGCACCGCTGGTGCTGGAGATCGTGCCGCACAAGCATGAGATCGATCCGAAGTACCACTTCCTGTGCGATGCACCGCAGAAAGACCCGGAAGGCCGCCCTGCAGTGATCCGCTACAGCCGCAAGACCAAGGAGCAGTATGTGCAGTCCGAGGTTGATGGCAAGCCGACCGGCTGGAAGGCGTTCTACGACGGCAATGCGTGGAAGGTTGAAGACAAGCGCTGATTCTTCATCAGTCTCTGACCTGCGCGCGCCCTTGTAGGAGCGGCCTTGTGTCGCGAAAGGGCTGCAAAGCAGCCCCAGGATTTCAGCGCAGATGCACAAATTGCTGGGGCTGCTTTGCAGCCCTTTCGCGACACAAGGCCGCTCCTACAGCTGACCGCGTTAACCGGTCAGGCGGGGCAAGCCTGCGTAGGGGCGCAAAGCGGCCCCAATCATTTATGATGCAGCTATCCGCCTTGCAGCCTTAGGGAGGTCACTGAAATGGCCCAGGAACTCTACACCCGCACCAATCAGAAACTGTTCTTTGCCGGCCTCGCCCTGGAGTCCATGGCCAAGGCCGAACAAAGCCAGGCCATGAATGCCCAGGGCCTGGTCCAGGCCGAACGCGAGTCGGCGCTGTTCCATCTCTACGGCGCATTGTTGGGCCTGTGTCATGAAATTGGTGGCTTCTACCGCCTGCCAGTTGTTGCAACTGTCGAGCAAGCACTGGCTGACGACGCCCTGAACGGTATCGCCATCCCGGAAGTGGCCGAGCTGCTGGAGCTGGCCCGCCAGCGCGAAACCTGGCTGGCACAAATGCTTGGTGCTTATGCCGATTTGTTCCGACCACCGGTCGCGAAAAAAACGCCGAAAACCGACGTTACCCAGCCATTGATCCAGGCGGTCAATCTCGATGAGCCCGAGCATCCGGCGCTGTCGCATGCCGAACTGGAAAGCTGGCGCAGCGACCTCAAAGGCCTGGTGAGACGTTTCCGTGACGCGTTGAGTGAGTGCTGATAGCTGCTACGGCTGGTACAATGCTGGCCTTTCGCGGAGAACTGCCATTTATGTCTACGTCGTTTCTGGAAATTGTCGAGTTGCCTGATGGCCGCATCGAACTGCGTCGCGCCGAGGATGAGGGCTCTCTGGTAACCCTGGATTTCTCGGAAGACGCCAAGGCGTTTCTGCAGGGTCAGCATGTGGAAGTGGCCAAGGCCATGCTCAGCATGGGCGTACAGATGGCCGGTCGCCTGATGGATGGCGAGCTTGAGCGTGATGAAGGGCCGCGAGTGCTGCACTGATGTGCAGCAGGGCATCAGGTTTTATGCAGTGACAGGCAAAGCCTGAACATCAGCCGAGGCGGATGTTCAGGCTTTGTGCGTTTCCGGCACTGGCAGCGCGCAGCAATTGCTGGCGCGCAGTGGCGTTGACATTGCCCAGCCAGCTGACGACGGTGTGGCTGCGGCCCAGACGCAAGGCTTCGCAGGCCAGTTGAAGCGGGCTTTGATTGCCACGAGGTTGCAGCAGCAGGATGCGTTCACGGTTGAGCCCGGCATCGCGCAGCCAGGCCTGGGTCAGGCTCGACGGCGGGGCGATCAGGGTCAGCCAGCGGGTCTCGTCCTCTTCGCTCAGTTCGCGCAGCACGGGTGCCAGCAGGCTTTGGCAATGCCCGGGGGCTCCGCGCAGCGACAGTTCGCTGAACAGCTCGGGCTGGCTGCTCTTGCGCGCCACTTCGCTGGCTTTCAGGCCAGGCAGTACGGGCTGGGCGAGGAATGCTTCGAACAATGGCAACTGAGCTTGCTCGGGTACGTGAATGAACTGCTGCATGACGCCTCCTGGATCAGCGGCGAATGACGCCGACGCTCAAGCCCTCGATCACCAGCTCCTGTTCTTTCAGGTCGACTTCGATGGGGGCGAATTCGGGGTTTTCGGCAAGCAGCCACACCTTGCTGCCTTCGCGCTTGAAGCGCTTGACGGTGACTTCGTCGCCGATGCGGGCCACGACGATCTGGCCATTGCGGGCTTCGCGGCAGGTGTGTACCGCCAGCAGGTCGCCATCGAAGATGCCGACGTCCTTCATGCTCATGCCGTGTACGCGCAGCAGATAGTCGGCCTGGGGGTGGAAGAAGTCGGGGTTGATGTTGCAGGATTGCTCGATGTGCTGTTCGGCAAGGATCGGCGCACCGGCGGCAACCCGGCCGATGATTGGCAGGCCGCTTTCTTCGGCCTTGGCTTCCAGGCCGGGGATGCGAATACCACGGGAGGCGCCCGGGGTCATCTCGATCGCGCCCTTGCGGGCGAGGGCCTTGAGGTGTTCCTCGGCGGCGTTGGGCGACTTGAAGCCCAGCTCCTGAGCAATCTCGGCGCGCGTCGGCGGGAAGCCGTTGTCTTCCAGGCAACGCTTGATGAACGCGAGAATTTCGGCTTGGCGTGGCGTCAGTTTCAACATGGTGAGCGCTCTGTCTTTTTGTACAGTGACTGGGATTATATACAGTACCGGATGCGCTGCAAGCCAAAACCTGCAATAAACAGCAGCAATGGCGCTTGCAGCCGCCCTCCTGGCGCTTTTAAATGGCGACCGGCCGGTCACCGAGCCTTGACAGAAGCAGGGCTGAAACGTATGTTTCAAACACCTGTTTGTCTGGCGGAGTAGTCGGAGTAGTCATGGCCCAATCGGAAACCGTTGAACGCATTCTCGATGCTGCCGAGCAGCTGTTCGCGGAAAGGGGGTTCGCAGAAACCTCGTTGCGGCTGATTACCAGCAAGGCCGGGGTCAACCTGGCGGCGGTCAACTATCACTTCGGCTCCAAGAAGGCCCTGATCCAGGCAGTGTTTTCGCGCTTCCTCGGGCCGTTCTGCGCCAGCCTCGAACGTGAGCTGGAGCGGCGCCAGGCCAAGCCTGAGCACAAGCCGAGCCTCGAGGAGTTGCTGGAAATGCTGGTCGAGCAGGCTTTGGCCGTGCAGCCGCGCAGCAACAACGACCTGTCGATCTTCATGCGCCTGCTGGGCCTGGCCTTCAGCCAGAGCCAGGGCCACCTGCGGCGTTACCTGGAAGACATGTACGGCAAGGTGTTCCGCCGCTACATGCTACTGGTCAACGAGGCCGCGCCGCGCATTCCGCCGCTGGAGCTGTTCTGGCGCGTGCACTTCATGCTTGGTGCTGCCGCCTTCAGCATGTCTGGTATCAAGGCCCTGCGGGCGATTGCCGAAACCGATTTCGGCATCAATACCTCGATCGAGCAGGTAATGCGCCTGATGGTGCCGTTCCTGGCTGCGGGCATGCGTGCCGATAGCGGTGTAACTGACGACGCCATGGCCGCCGCGCAGCTGCGCCCGCGCACCAAGACCAGCGCAGGCGCCACTACCGCCAAGGCCTGAAGGCTGGGCGGGGCAGGGCGCTTCGGCTAAGCTAGCGCCCATGCCTGACCTCGACTTCCTGCACATTTCCCTCGCCGATCAGCGCCTTTATGGTTTTGCCGATGGCCAGCTGCGCGTACGCCTGCCGGTTTCAACGGCGCGCAACGGCGCCGGCGAGCGCAACGGCTCGGGTTGCACGCCGTGTGGCTTGCACCAGGTGCGAGCGAAGATCGGCGCGGGCTTGCCGCTGAATGCGGTATTGGCCGGGCGGCGCTGGACCGGCGAGGTGTGGTCGCCGGCCTTGCATGCGCAATACCCCGGCCGGGACTGGATCCTCACCCGCATCCTCTGGCTTAGTGGCTGCGAGCCAGGTGTCAACCGCCTGGGTGCGGTCGACACCTTCCGCCGTTATATCTACCTGCACGGCACCCCGGATACGGAACCCTTGGGCGTAGCGCTGTCCCATGGATGCATACGCCTGCGCAACATCGATTTGCTAAGCCTGTTCGAGCAGGTGCCGGCCCATTGCCCGGTGCGCATCGAGCAGGCCGCCTGCCCCCAGTGGGCTTCTCTCAGTCTTCAATGAAGGATTACCCATGACTGTCAGCCTGCAAGGCTCCCTGATGGTGGATATCGCCGGTAAATGGCTGACCGCCGAAGACCGTCACCTGCTACGCCAACCTGAAGTGGCTGGCCTGATCATTTTTGCCCGCAACATCGACAGCCCGCGCCAGGTGCGTGAACTGTGCGCGTCGATCCGTGCCATCCGGCCCGACCTGATCCTGGCGGTGGACCAGGAGGGCGGCCGGGTGCAGCGCCTGCGCCAGGGCTTTGTGCGCCTGCCGGCCATGCGAGCGCTGGCCGACAATGACGACGCCGAGTACCTGGCCGAGCAGTGCGGTTGGTTGATGGCGACCGAGGTGCTGGCGGTTGGCCTGGACCTCAGCTTTGCCCCGGTACTCGACCTGGACCACCAGCGCAGCGCCGTGGTCGGCAGCCGCGCCTTCGAGGGTGACCCGCTGCGTGCCACGCAACTGGCCGGGGCGTTCATCCGTGGCATGAATGCGGCGGGTATGGCGGCTTGTGGCAAGCACTTCCCGGGGCATGGCTGGGCCGAAGCGGACTCGCATGTGGCCATCCCGACCGATGAGCGCAGCCTCGAACAGCTGCGCCAGGCCGACTTGGTGCCGTTCACCCGCCTGAGCGGGCAATTGGCGGCAGTGATGCCGGCGCATGTCATCTACCCGCAGGTCGACAACCAGCCGGCTGGCTTCTCGCGGCGCTGGTTGCAGGACATCCTGCGTGGCGAGCTGGGTTTCGACGGGGTGATTTTCAGTGACGATTTGTCGATGGCCGGCGCACATGTTGTCGGGGACGCGGCGAGCCGCATCGAAGCAGCACTGAGCGCCGGTTGTGATATGGGGCTGGTTTGCAATGATCGGGCGGCGGCGGAGCTGGCACTGAGTGCGGCACAACGCATGAAGGTAAAACCTTCGCCACGCATCGCAGGCATGCGCGGGCAAGGGTTTGCGCGGACTGACTATCGTCAGCAGCCTCGTTGGCAGCAGGCATTGTCCGCGTTGAAGGACGCTCAACTGGTCGACTGACGAGGCTACACCCTGCTCGGTCCGAGACAGGATCCTGCGTTTTCGATGTGCGTATTGCGTGAGTACACCGGGAAATGTGCCCCGGTGTACCAGGCAGCACGCATTCCAGAGACTCGGGCAAAGCGGAGATTTCTCCGCTTCGCCCGTAATGGGTTTCTGATATTCGATTAGAGGATTTTGTAATGACAGTTTGTATGCAGGGGGCCTTGATGGTCGATATCGAAGGCACAGGGCTGACGCCTGAGGATCGTCGGTTATTGCTCCAGCCTGAAGTAGCTGGTTTGATCATCTTTGCTCGTAATATTGCCCACCCGCGTCAGGTGCGGGAGCTGTGCGCTTCGGTACGTGCTTTGCGCCCTGACCTGATCATTGCGGTCGATCAGGAAGGTGGGCGGGTGCAACGCTTGCGTGAAGGGTTCGTCAGGTTGCCATCCATGCGGCAGATCGCCCAGAGCGATGATGCCGAGCGATTGGCCGGGCATTGTGGCTGGTTGATGGCAACCGAGGTGCTGGCGATCGGGCTGGATTTGAGTTTTGCTCCAGTGCTCGATCTGGATCATGGGCGCAGTGCAGTCATTGGTGCACGTGCCTTCGATGGTGATCCAGAGCGTGTCACTCAGCTGGGTGGGGCGTTCATCCGGGGCATGACTGCAGCGGGCATGGCAGCATGCGGCAAGCATTTTCCTGGGCATGGCTGGGCTGAGGCCGATTCGCATGTGGCCATTCCCGTAGATGATCGCAGCCTGGATGAACTGCGCAAGACGGACCTGGTGCCATTTACCCGATTGGCACGCCAGCTGTCGGCAGTGATGCCTGCGCATGTGATCTATCCCCAGGTCGATAGTAAGCCCGCCGGTTTTTCGAGGCGCTGGCTTCAGGACATTCTCAGGGGGGAGCTTGGCTTCGATGGCGTGATTTTCAGTGATGATCTGTCCATGGCCGGTGCCCATGTGGTCGGAGATGTTGCTGGTCGCGTCGAGGCTGCTTTCGGTGCGGGATGTGACGTGGGCCTGGTATGTAATGACCGGGCTTCGGCAGAGCTTGCTCTGCTTGCTGCGCAGCGCTTGAAAGTCAAGCCATCGCCGCGCCTTGCTCGGATGCGAGGCTTCAGTTTTGCGCGCACTGACTATCGCCAGCAGCCGCGGTGGCTGGAGGCGTTGGGGGCGTTGCGAGAGGCGCAGTTGGTCGATTGACCGCGCCGGCCCCTTCGCGGGCATGCCCGCTCCCACAGGTACGGCACCGCCCTTGAGGGCACTGATATCCCTGTGGGAGCGGGTTTACCCGCGAAGGGGCCGGCACAGGCAGCACAACAGCCTGAAAAGCAGCGCTGTACCTGTGGGAGCGGGCGTGCCCGCGAAGGGGCCGGTACAGGCAGCGAAGGATTCTGGGCTACCGCCCGCGCTTCCCGGGCAGCGGCGCAAACAGCGCTTCGATCTCTTCGTCCCCCAGCCGCCATTGCCCGGCCTGCCCGCCATCCAGCAGGCTTGCCGCAAGCGCGGCCTTCTCCTGCTGCAACAGCTGGATCTTTTCTTCCACCGTTCCCCGGGTGATCAGCTTGAACACGAATACCGGCTTGTCCTGGCCAATGCGGTAGGCGCGGTCGGTAGCCTGGTTTTCGCTGGCCGGGTTCCACCAGGGGTCGAAGTGGATCACCGTGTCCGCGGCTGTCAGGTTCAAGCCCACGCCACCCGCCTTGAGGCTGATCAGGAACACTTCGCTGTCACCCTGCTGGAACTGCTGCACCGGCGTGCGCCGGTCGCGGGTGTCGCCGGTCAGCAGGCTGTAGCGAATCTTGCGCTTCTCCAGTTCCTGCTCGATCAACG
Organism: Pseudomonas sp. PVC-5-1; assembly: GCF_057444345.1. NCBI lineage: Bacteria > Pseudomonadati > Pseudomonadota > Gammaproteobacteria > Pseudomonadales > Pseudomonadaceae > Pseudomonas > Pseudomonas sp. PVC-5-1. The sequence continues at coordinate 1,829,025 of NZ_CM172024.1, forward strand.
CCAGCATCGAGGTGAACTGCGAGAACAACAGCACCCGGCGCCCTTCGCTCAACAACTCTTCGAGCATTTCCAGCAACGCGCCCAGTTTGCCCTTGTCGGCCTGGTTGCCTTTGCTTTCCACCCCTTTGACCAGACGCAGGTCGCAGCATACCTGGCGCAGCTTGAGCAGGGCGTCGAGGATGACGATCTGACTGCGCGCGGCGCCATTGCGGGCGATTTCATCGCGGACTTTCTTGTCCATGGCCACCCGTACGGCCTCGTAGGTGTCACGCTGGGCATCGCTAAGCTCGACCCAGTGCACCATCTCGGTCTTGGCCGGCAGCTCGGTCGCCACCTGCTCCTTGGTGCGGCGCAGCAGGAACGGGCGGATGCGGCTGGCCAGGTGGGCCATGCGCTCGCTGTCGCCGTGGCGCTCGATCGGTGTGCGGTAGTCCTGGTTGAAACGCTTCAGGTCACCCAGCCAGCCGGGCATGAGGAAGTGGAAAATCGACCACAGCTCGCCGAGGTTGTTTTCCATTGGCGTGCCGGTCAGGCAGACGCGCTGATTGGCCCGCAGCTCGCAAACTGCGAGGGCGGCCTTGCTGGTGCTGCTCTTGATGTTCTGTGCCTCGTCCAGCACCAGCACATGCCAGGCATGGGCGCGCAGGTGCTCGAGGTCGCGCGGCACCAGGGCATAGGTGGTCAGGACCAGGTCGTATTCGTGCAGTTTGGCGAAATGCTTGCTGCGCCCCGGGCCTTGCAGGGCCAGCACGCGCAAATCGGGTGCGAAGCGCTGGGCTTCGTCCAGCCAGTTGGGCACCAGGCTGGTCGGCATCACCGCCAGGGCCGGTGCGCTCAGGCGCCCGGACTGTTTCTCCAGCAGCAGATGTGCCAGGGCCTGCAGGGTCTTGCCCAGCCCCATATCGTCGCCGAGGATGCCGCCGGTGCCCATCTCGCGCAGCGCCTGTAGCCAGTTCAGGCCTTGTTGCTGGTAAGGGCGCAGGCTGGCCTGCAGCCCGGACGGCGGTTCTACCTGCAAATCACGGGCATCGCGCAGGCGACGGCCCAGGTCGCGCACATGCTCGCCACCCTCCCAATGCAGGGGCAGGCCGTCGATGTCGTTCAGGCGTGAGGCATCGGCACGGTCCAGGCGCAGGGACGGGCCTGCGGCGTCTTCGTGCAGGTACAGTTCGCCCAAGGTGCCCATCACTGCCTTGATGCGGCCATAGGGCAAGGCAACGCGCAGGGCCGGGGCATCGAGGCGGCCACGGTTGAGGTCGATCAGCAGGTGCTCGTCGTCACTGCGCCGGGCCAGTTCGCTGGGGCGCAGCAGTTCCGGGTTGCTGCGCAGCAGTTGCAGCACGATCGGCAGCAGGCTGTGGCGCTGGCCGTCGACCACGATGCCCAGCTCCAGGTCGAACCATTCATGGCCGGGCGCTTCGTCGATGGTGGCGTACCAGTCGTCCACCTCTTGCAGGTTGAAGGCGAAGTCGCGGTGGATGTCGATTTCCCAGCCGGCCTCGCGCAGGCGCGACAGGTCTTTGCGGGCAAAGCGCAGCCAGGCTTCATCGTCGGGCAACTGGTACATTTCACCGGCGCTGTCGGGTAAAGCCTTGCTCTGCCGGGTAGCAGCCTTGAAACCCAAGTCGCGTAGCGCCTTGCGCAGCGCCTGTTCGGCCTGGGGTTGGCGGCGAATGCTTTGGCTGGTGGCGTCCACCAGGCGGGTCAGCGGCTTGTCGTCGTTGCCTATGGCGCGCAGGCCGTCGTAGTCGAACGCCAAGGCGGCACGGTGTTGCATCTGCCGTTGCATGCGGCCGGTCTTGGGCATGTAGGCGCTGAATTCGAGGCTGCCAAGGGTCAGCTGGGGCCTGGGCTGAACATGCTCGATCACTTCACTGCGCACACTTGTGGGAGTCGGGACCTGGCGGTTCAGCGCGTTCAGCCGGTGGCTCAGTGGAATGATCAGATGCTCCGGCACCGTCGGTGCGCTGGCCAGCTGGCTGGCAACGAAGGGGTCAAGATCATGCAGCAGTTTGCCGGTAAGCCCCGTCTGGGTGTCAATGTAGTAGAGGGGGTCCAGTGGCAGTGCCATATCGTGAACTTTGTCAGCGTTCTGCCAGGCGCCACGATAACTACCGTTGTCGAGCCTCACCCAGCGGAATTCGGCATGTAGTGCTGGCCCGGGGGATAACAGCGTTTGGTGGCCCAGCAGCAAGCGTCCGCTAGCCAGTGCGAACTCGTACAGCTCGGCGCCTTTTTTACCATCCAGCCTGGCAATGGGCAGGCTGGAATCTTTGCCAAGGGCGTCAACCAGCCTCAGGATGCGCAGGTCTTCATCCGTTACATAGCGTGGCGTGTAGTAGAGCAGTTCAGGCAGCGAACTGGGGCGCCCCAGGTTGAGCTGGCCATCAGCTTGCCGGGTGCCTTTGAAAACGCTGAGTATGCACCGGCCATGCTCGTTGCTGAGCAGATAGTAGAGCGAGGGGCCTTTGCGTTTGGTGGGCTCTGCAGGCGCGGCCGTAACCTCCAGTGCTTCGACCCAATGGGCAAGTTCAGGGGGCAGGTCGAGCGACTGTTGTGCGGCTTCGGTGGGGGGATGCGAAGGTTCCTGAGTGCCTTCGGGGCAATCCGGTCCCTGTTCCAGCAGGTAAAGAGCGGCGGCGCAATGCTTGCAGTTCTCGCCTACCGGGCAAGAGCACGTGCCCTCGCATTCCAGGCTATCTTCAGTCAAGTCCAGGGTAATGCGCTGGTAGTAGGTGCGGCCGGACGAACCTGTACATTGCGCGCGGATCGTCAGGTCGAGGATCGACACGATCTCGCTTCTGCCGTCCTCGGCATATTCCTGGCCGCGCCTCAGGGTCTTGCGATCAAACGCAAGAGTCCAGCCGTTGTGCCCGCGCACAAAGATCTGCGCAACGCTCTCGCTCACATCATTGCTCCATCATCTCCGGGTCCATCGCCGGCATTTTCGGCGTCCCCGGTGGTGTCACCTTCAGCAGCACGGCCAGGTGCCCACCGTCGAGGAAGGTCAGCTGGCCGCCCTTGACGTTGCTGTTGCTCTGCTTGAACTGCTCGCTTTGCAGCACGCTGCCGTTACCGTCCAGCTGGTTGACCCAGAAATTGGCCTCGACCGCGATGAAACGGCCCTCGGCGATGCTCAGGTTGCCTTCGATGGGGAAGTGGCCGAACTGCTCGGCGCCTTCACCCAAGGCGATGCGGCTGGGCTCGCTGCCCACTTGCTGCTGCCAGGCCTTGTGCATCAACACGGTGTAGTCGGCGGTGGCTTCCAGGCGGGTGGCTTCGTCTTCCAGCGCCAGGCGACGCTCGGCGTCCTTCTCCAGGCGCGGAGCGCCGGCGCTCCAGTCTTCGGGGGCAAACGGGCTGGTGAAGGCGGGCACGCTGTTCTGCCGCACCAGGATCATTTCTACCTGATACAGGCCTTCGGCGAAGGCGGCTGGGGCGAACAGCGCCAGCAGCAGGGTCAGGCAACGGATGGCACGCATGGGTCTTCCTTAGGCAGGCTGTGGGGTCAGGCGCTCGAACAGCGCCTCCAGGGTATTGAAACGTTCGTCGGGGCGCTCCATGGGCACCAGGAAACGGAACTGGGTGGCGCCTTCGAACTTGTAGCGTTTGGGCTGGCCCTGAATCAGCTTGATCAGGGTCAGCGGGTCGACCGGGGTCTCGGCCTCGAACTCGATCTTGCCGCCGTTGGGGCCGGCGTCGACTTTCTTGATGCCGAGCTTTTCCGCGTGCAGCTTGAGCGAGGTCAGGCGCATCAGGTTCTTGGTCGGCTCGGGCAGCAGGCCGAAGCGGTCGATCATTTCCACCTGCAGGTCCTTGAGGCCTTCTTCATCGGCGGCCGAGGCAATGCGCTTGTACAGGATCAGCCGTGCATGCACGTCGGGCAGGTAGTCCTCGGGGATCAGTGCCGGCAGGCGCAGGTTGATTTCCGGGCCACCGCCCAGCGGCTGCTCAAGGTTGGGCTGGGTACCCTTGCGGATCGCCTTGACTGCGCGTTCGAGCATTTCCATGTACAAGGTAAAGCCCACCGCCTGGATCTGCCCGCTCTGGCCTTCGCCCAGCAGCTCGCCGGCTCCGCGAATCTCCAGGTCGTTGGTGGCCAGCACGAAGCCGGCACCGAGGTCCTGGGTGTTGGCGATCGCCTCCAGGCGTTTTTCGGCGTCGGCGCTGACCTTCTGCCGGGTTGGCGTCAGCAGGTAGGCGTAGGCCTGGTGGTGGCTTCGGCCAACACGGCCGCGCAGTTGGTGCAGCTGGGCCAGGCCGAACTTGTCGGCGCGCTCGATGACGATCGTGTTGGCGCTGGGCACGTCGATGCCGGTTTCGATGATGGTCGAGGCCACCAGCACGTTGAAGCGCTTGTGGTAGAAATCGCTCATCACCTGTTCCAGCTCGCGCTCGCGCATCTGCCCGTGGCCGATACCGATGCGCGCCTCTGGCACCAGTTCGGCAAGGTCGGCGGCGCATTTCTCGATGGTTTTCACATCGTTGTGCAGGTAGTACACCTGGCCACCGCGCAGCAGCTCGCGCAGCAGCGCTTCCTTGACCGTGCTCTTGTTCTGCTCCATGACGAAGGTGCGTACCGACAGGCGGCGCGCCGGTGGCGTGGCGATGATCGACAGGTCGCGCATGCCCGCCACCGCCATGTTCAGCGTACGCGGGATCGGCGTGGCGGTGAGGGTGAGGATGTCCACTTCGCTGCGCAGGGCCTTGAGCTGTTCCTTCTGGCGCACGCCAAAGCGGTGCTCTTCGTCGATGATGGCCAGGCCCAGGTCCTTGAAGCGTACATCGTCCTGCAGCAGCTTGTGGGTGCCGATGAGGATGTCGATCTTGCCTTCGGCCAGATCGGCGGCGGCGTTGGCCACTTCCTTGGCCGACTTGAAGCGGCTCATCACCTCCACGGTCACCGGCCAGTCGGCAAAGCGGTCGCGGAAGCTGTTGTAGTGCTGCTGGGCGAGCAGGGTGGTGGGTACCAGCACGGCCACCTGGCGGCCGCTGTGTACGGCGATGAACGCTGCGCGCATGGCCACTTCGGTCTTGCCGAAGCCGACGTCGCCGCACACCAGGCGGTCCATCGGCTTGGGCGCCAGCATGTCGGCACGCACGGCTTCGATGGCAGCCTGCTGATCCGGGGTTTCCTCGAACGGGAAGCCGGCGCTGAAGGTGGCGTAGTCGGCGGACGGGTCGGCAAATGCATAGCCTTTGCGCGCGGCGCGGCGGGCATAGATATCGAGCAGTTCGGCGGCGACGTCGCGCACTTGTTCGGCGGCCTTGCGCTTGGCCTTCTGCCAGGCCTCCGAGCCCAGCCGGTGCAGCGGTGCCAGGGCATCGTCGCTCCCGGTGTAGCGAGCGATCAGGTGCAGGTTGGCCACCGGCACGTACAGCTTGGCGCCCTCGGCGTATTCCAGGGTGAGGAATTCGGCGGCCTGGCCGTCGATTTCCAGGGTGGCCAGGCCCAGGTAGCGGCCCACGCCATGGTCGATGTGCACCACCGGCGCGCCTTCGCGCAGCTCGGTCAGGTTCTTGATCACCGCGTCGTTGGCGGTTTCGCCGCGCTTGTCGCGGCGCCGGCGCTGCATGACCCGCTGGCCGAACAGCGGGCTTTCGGCGATCAGGGCCAGGCCTGGGGCGTCCAGCAGCAGGCCTTCGTCCAGTGGGGCGATGGTGATTGCCAGGCGTTCGCTGCCGGTGATGAAGTCGGCCCAGCCGTCGACGGTATGCGGGCGCAGTTTCAGCCGCTCGAGCAGCTCCAGCAGCACTTCGCGGCGGCCCGCCGATTCGGCGGTGAACAACACCCGGCCGGGGAACTGGTCGAGGAAGTTGGCCAGTTCGGCCAGGGGCTGGTTGGCCTTGGCCTCGATTGCCAGGTTGGGCAGGGGGCGTGCCGGGAAGCGCTCGCGACCCACACCCGGGTCGAGGTCTTCGGTGCTGACCACTACCCGTGGCCATTGCTTGAGCCGGGCAAAGCAGTCTTCCACCGGCAGGAACAGCTCGGCCGGCGGCAGCAGCGGCCGGCTCAGGTCGCCACGGCGGTCTTCATAACGCCCGCGCACGTCGTTCCAGAAGTGTTCGGCGGCCTGTTCCACGCCGGGCAGCGAGAACACTTGGGTGTCGGCCGGCAGGTAGTCGAACAGGGTCGAGGTTTCTTCGAAGAACAACGGCAGGTAGTACTCGATGCCGGCGGGGATGATGCCGCTGGCCAGGTCCTGGAAGATTGCACTGCGGCGGAAATCGACATCGAAGCGTTCGCGGAAGCGCGCCTTGAAGCGGGTCACTTCCTCTTTCTGCATCGGGAACTCGCGCGCCGGCAGCAGGCGCACCGAATCCACTTTGTCGATCGAGCGCTGGGTCTCGGGGTCGAAGGTGCGCAGCGTCTCGATCTCGTCATCGAACAGATCGATACGGTAGGGCAGCTTGCTGCCCATCGGGAACAGGTCGATCAACGCGCCGCGCACGGCGAACTCGCCATGCTCGTAGACGGTGTCGACGCAGCGATAGCCACTGGCCTCCAGGCGCAGGCGCATCTGCTCCACGTCGATGGTCTGGCCCACGTCCAGCACCAGGCTGCTGCCCAGCAGGAAGCGGGTCGGCGCCAGGCGGTGCAGGGCGGTGGTGACCGGCACCACCAGGATGCCGTGGCTCAGCTCGGGCAGGCGGTAGAGGCTGGCGATGCGCTGGGAAATGATGTCCTGGTGCGGCGAGAACAGGTCGTAGGGCAGGGTTTCCCAATCAGGGAACGGCAGCACCGGCAGGTCCGGGGCAAAGAAGCGAAGTTCCTGTTCCAGACGATCGGCAGCCTGGCTGTCGGCAGTCAGCAGCAAAGTGAAGCGGCCCGCGCTGCTGGCGGCCTCGGCGATGGCCAGGCTGAGGGCGGCACCGGGTAGATTGCCCCAGGTTTGTTTGCCGGCCGTGGCCGACATTTGCGGTAGGCGCAGAACTGACACGGGAGATTGCACTCCAAGCGTTGCGGCAAAGAGATCGATTGTACCGGTGACGGTGCCGGCTGTCAGGTTCGAAAGGGCATGAACGCTGGCTTGCGTGGCCGCGACAGGCACTCATTGCCCGCAACGCGTTGGGGCGTCATAATGTAGCCCCTTTTTTCTGTCCCTACATGTGGAAGGTTCCCGTGACTCAGAAGCCCGACCAGTGTCTTGGTGAGTGGATCGATCGTGAAGCCCTGGCTGAAGCGATGATCCCGCTTATCGGTCAGCTCTACCGCAACAACAACGTGGTGAGCTCGATTTATGGCCGTAGCCTGATCAACCGTTCGGTTATCTCGATCCTCAAGGCGCACCGCTTTGCGCGTCATCGTCAAGCCGACGAAACCGAACTGTCCGTCCACGAGACATTCCCCCTGCTCAAGGCCATGAGCGAGCTGAAACTGGGCGCCGCTTCGGTCGACCTGGGCAAGCTGGCCAACAAGTTCAAGCAGGAAGGCAATGGCCGCACTGCCGAGCAGTTCGTCCGTGAAGAACTGGCCGAGGTGGTTGGTCAGCAGAACGCTTCGGCGCGCAAAGGCACCGACGTTGTCCTGTACGGCTTCGGCCGCATCGGACGCCTGCTGGCGCGCATCCTGATCGAGAAGACCGGTGGCGGCGACGGCCTGCGCCTGCGCGCCATCGTCGTGCGCAAGGGCGCCGAGAACGACCTGGTCAAGCGTGCCAGCCTGCTGCGCCGTGACTCGGTGCACGGCCCGTTCGATGGCACCATCACCATCGACGAAGCCAACAACACCATCACCGCCAACGGCAACCTGATCCAGGTTATCTACGCCAAGAGCCCGAGCGAAGTCGACTACACCCAGTACGGCATCGAAAACGCGCTGATCGTCGACAACACCGGCGTATGGCGTGATGCCGACGGCCTGGGTCAGCACCTGGCCTGCCCGGGCGCTGCCCGCGTGATCCTCACCGCACCTGGCAAGGGCGCGCTGAAGAACATCGTGCACGGCATCAACCACGGTGACATCGCTGCCGATGACAAGATCATCTCGGCCGCTTCCTGCACCACCAACGCCATCGTGCCGGTGCTCAAGGCCATCAACGACCAGTACGGCATCGTCAACGGCCACGTCGAAACCGTTCACTCGTTCACCAACGACCAGAACCTGATCGACAACTTCCACAAGGGCAGCCGCCGCGGCCGCGCCGCGCCGCTGAACATGGTCATCACCGAAACCGGCGCCGCCACTGCTGCCGCCAAGGCACTGCCAGTGCTGAAGGGCAAGCTGACCGGCAACGCCATTCGCGTACCGACGCCGAACGTTTCGATGGCCATCCTCAACCTGAACCTCGAGAAGGCCACCAGCCGCGACGAGATCAACGAGTACCTGCGCCAGACCGCCATGCACTCGGAACTGCACAAGCAGATCGATTACGTCAGCTCGCAGGAAGTGGTTTCGACCGACTTCGTCGGTTCGCGCCACGCCGGTGTGGTTGACGCCGAGGCGACCATCTGCAATGACAACCGCGTTGTTCTGTACGTCTGGTACGACAACGAATTCGGTTACAGCTGCCAGGTGGTTCGTGTGATGGAAGAGATGGCCGGTGTGAACCCGCCAGCGTTTCCGCACTGATACGCTTGTAAGGCAATGAAAAAACGGGAACCTTCGGGTTCCCGTTTTTTTTCGCCTGATTAACTGATCGGGCATTTACTGTGCCTGTACTGGCCCTTTCGCGGGCACGCCCGCTCCCACAGGGATATCACAGGGCTGGAGGGCAGTGGGGTACCTGTGGGAGCGGGCGTGCCCGCGAAAGGGCCAGTACAGACATTCGAGATCTCGATAATTGCGCGCATTTCTTTGTTTCTTGCTCATGCTGCTCACCGCCTGCAACCAGGGCCCCACCCTGGAGCGCCTGGGCGGCCCGACCATGGGCAGCAGCTACAGCATCCAGTACGTGCGCGAACCCGGCGGCCCGGCGCCGGTTCAGGTGCAGGCGGCAGTGGAAACCATTCTGCACGACATCGACCAGCACTACTCGACCTACCGCGGCGACTCCACCATCAGCCGTTTCAACCAGTTGCCCGCCAACCAGTGCCTGGTGCTGCCGGCCGACATGCTCGAACTGGTCAGCCTTGGTCAGCACCTGGCCGAGCAGAGCGGCGGCGCCTTCGACCTTACCGTCGAACCCTTGCTCGACCTGTGGGGCTTCGGCCCCCAGGCCCGTCACGAACAGGTGCCCGACCCGTCGGCCCTGGCCCAGGTGCGCCAGCGCGTGGGCTACCGGCACTTGCACATCGACGGCCAGGCCCTGTGCAAGGACGCCCCGGTGCAGCTCGACTTCAACAGCATCGCCGCCGGGCATGCCGTCGACCTCATCGCCGCGCGCCTGCAGGCCATGGGCGTGGCCAACTTTGTCGCCGAAGCCACCGGCGAGCTCAAGGCCACCGGCCGCAAACCGGATGGCAGCCCCTGGCGCATCGCCCTGGAGCTACCCCGCGAAGATCGCCAGATAGCCCGCCAGATCATCCCGGTCAATGGCCTTTCGGTATCGACCTCGGGTGACTATCGGCACTATTTCGAGGAGAATGGCCGGCGCTATTCGCACACCTTCGATGCCCGCCTCGGGCGCCCGGTGCAGCACGACCTGGCCGCAGTCACCGTGCTCGATGCCTCGGCGCTGCAGGCCGACGGCTATTCGACGCTGCTGTTGATCCTGGGCCCGGAACGTGGCTGGGATTTTGCCGTGGCGCATGGCCTTGCCGCGGTATTGGTGACTCGGGCCGAGGGTGGCTTCGTCTCCCGAGCTACGCCCGCATTCGAACGGGCAGTGAAAGGCGAGTGAAAGCACAAGCAGGGATGATCGCCGCCAGGGAATGGTTCACACATGTAGTGCGGGCGAAATTGGCCTACGACGCGACCAAGGGTTAATGTGCGCGGCGTTCACGCTTGATTAGACTGCACCCGAATTTTCTCATGGCGCCCCGGCGGCATGATCGCGCCCCGCGAGCGACCGTAGCTTGCGGGCCAGTTCTGAAGGAGTACGCATGGCTGTCTACAACTACGACGTAGTGGTGCTGGGTTCCGGCCCGGCCGGAGAAGGTGCGGCAATGAACGCCGCCAAAGCAGGGCGCAAGGTGGCGATGGTCGATAGCCGTCGCCAGGTCGGGGGCAACTGCACCCACCTGGGCACCATCCCGTCCAAGGCACTGCGTCACTCGGTGCGGCAGATCATGCAGTTCAACACCAACCCGATGTTCCGTGCCATCGGTGAGCCGCGCTGGTTCTCGTTCCCCGACGTGCTGAAAAGCGCCGAGAAGGTCATCGCCAAGCAGGTAGCGTCGCGCACCGGCTACTACGCACGTAACCGCGTGGATGTGTTCTTCGGCACCGGCAGCTTCGCCGACGAGCAGACCGTCGAAGTGGTCTGCCCGAACGGTGTGGTGGAAAAGCTCAACGCCAAGCACATCATCATCGCCACCGGCTCGCGCCCGTACCGCCCGGCCGATATCGACTTCCACCACCCGCGCGTCTACGACAGCGACACCATCCTCAGCCTCAGCCACACCCCACGCAAATTGATCGTGTACGGAGCCGGCGTGATCGGTTGCGAATACGCCTCGATCTTCAGCGGCCTGGGTGTATTGGTAGAGCTGGTAGACAACCGTGGCCAGTTGCTGAGCTTCCTCGACTCGGAAATTTCCCAGGCGCTGAGCTACCACTTCAGCAACAACAACATCACCGTGCGCCACAACGAAGAGTATGAGCGCGTCGAAGGCCTGGACAACGGGGTGATCCTGCACCTGAAGTCGGGCAAGAAGATCAAGGCCGACGCCTTGCTGTGGTGCAACGGCCGTACCGGCAACACTGACAAGCTGGGCCTGGAAAACATCGGCATCAAGGTCAACAGCCGCGGCCAGATCGAGGTCGACGAGGCTTACCGCACCAGCGTGCCGAACATCTACGGTGCCGGCGACGTGATCGGCTGGCCAAGCCTGGCCAGCGCTGCCCATGACCAGGGCCGTTCGGCAGCTGGCAGCATCGTGGACAATGGCAGCTGGCGCTTCGTCAATGATGTGCCGACCGGTATCTATACCATTCCGGAGATCAGCTCGATCGGCAAGAACGAGCAGGAACTGACCCAGGCCAAGGTGCCGTACGAAGTGGGCAAAGCCTTCTTCAAGAGCATGGCTCGTGCACAGATCGCCGGCGAGCCGCAAGGCATGCTGAAGATCCTGTTCCACCGCGAAACACTGGAGGTGCTGGGCGTACACTGCTTCGGCTACCAGGCTTCGGAAATCGTCCATATCGGCCAGGCCGTGATGAACCAGCCGGGCGAGCTGAACAACCTGAAGTATTTCGTCAACACCACGTTCAACTACCCGACCATGGCCGAAGCCTATCGGGTAGCTGCCTACGATGGCCTGAACCGGCTTTTTTGAGTGGCTCCGACCGGTGGCCTGAGCCGGTCGGAGAGACCGATTTCAACCCTGCCCGAGGGTGGTCCTGGCCAAACCGGGAAAGTCTGTAATCAGGCTGTCCACACCGAAGTCAGCGAGCCGGCGCATCAGTGCCGGTTCGTTGACCGTCCACACCGACACGTGCAAACCCTGGGCCTGGGCTTTCAGCAGGCGCTCGGGGGTGCACAGCGTCCAGTTCAATGCCAGCAGGTTGCAGCCGTAGTTCTGTGCCACCTTCAATGGGTCGAGCCAGGCGTATTCGGCTACCAGTCCGCGTTTGACGTCCGGCACCAGCTCCAGGGCGGCACCCAGCACTTCGCGTGAGCTGGAGGTAATGGTCACCTTGTCCAGCAGGCCGTACTGCTGGGCCAGTTCGCGGATCGCCAGCACGGTGGTCGCGGCGCGGGTACGCGAGGCGCTTTTCACTTCCAGCTGCCAATGCTCGAACGGGCACTTCTGGAACAGTTCTTCCAGCCTCGGAATCGGGCAGGGCTGGACATGGCCCGGGCCGCCTTTGCGGGCATCTATCTTGACCAGGTCTGCGGCCGGGTGCTCGACCACCTTGCCGCGTTTGCCGGTGGTGCGCTTGAGGGTCGGGTCGTGGATCACCATCAGCTCGTTGTCGGCCGACAGGTGCAGGTCCAGCTCGCAGCGGGTCACGCCATGGGCGAGGCATTGCTGGAAGCTCTTCAGGGTATTCTCGGGCGCTTCGCCCTTGGCGCCGCGGTGGCCGTAGATCAGGGTCACGTTCGTTCCTTCAAATCAGAGAAAAATGGGCTCAGGAGGCGGGGTCGTTCTGTTCCAGCTGCTGGCGCCGTTGCTGCTGCTGGCGTTGCAGGATGTAGCGGGCCAGCAATTGCCGTTGGGCGTCGGTCATGTCGGTGAATTCGGTGCCGACCTCGAAGCCGCCCTCCGGGCGCGGGTCGCAATGGGTGACCTTGCCGCGCAGCAGCAGGCCGTGGGCGCGCGGCATCAGCACCATCTTCACCTTCACCCGGGTGCCGGGGGCAACCGCTGAGGCTTGTGCGAACTCGATGCCGCCTTCGGAAATGACCACCGGCTGGGGCTGGCCAACTTCGCCGAGCAGGGTCTGGGCAACTACTGCGCTAAGCAGGTCGAGGCGTTTGTTCTGCGCGCGCAGGAAAGCGGCGAGGGTGCGGTCCTTCTCGCTCAGCTGGCGCAGCAGGTGCTGCGACTCGAAGTCGGACAGGTGCAGCTCGCTGAGCAGGTTGAACAGAGGCGAATCATCTTGCAACACATCTGGGTCAAGGGCTTCGGCCGCGCTGAGGGGGCTGATTTGAAGTGCGATCCGATCTTCGATGCGGTAGTATTCGCGGCGATCTTCTTCGTCTAATGTCGTCATGGCGAACCCAAGGTAGCGGCGGTGGTCCGAGTGTAAAGCCGCCGTAGGCGCCTCGCCACAAGGACGTTCCCTTTCATCCGAACAAGCCCCGACATGTTCAGACCTCTTTTCGCATTCATCGGCACGCGTTATACCCGTGCCAAACGTCGCAATCACTTCGTCTCGTTCATTTCCCTGACCTCGATGATCGGCCTCGCCCTGGGCGTGGTGGTGATGATCGTGGTGCTCTCGGTCATGAACGGTTTCGACCACGAGATGCGTACCCGCGTGTTGGGCATGATCCCCCATGCCACGCTGGAGAGCGGCCAGCCCATTGCCGACTGGCCGGCCCTTGCCCAACAAGTAAAGCAGAATCCGCAGGTGGTGGCGGTTGCGCCCTTCACCCAGATGCAGGGCCTGCTGACCCACGAAGGCAAGGTGCAGAAGGTGCTGCTCAACGGCATCGACCCGGCCCGCGAGCGCGAAGTGTCGATCATCGACAAGTTCGTCCTGCAAGGCCGCCTGGACCAGCTGGCGCCGGGCGAGTGGGGCATCATGATCGGCGACAAGGCCGCGGCCAAGCTGGGCGTGGGCATCGGCGACAAGCTCACCTTCGTCGCCCCCGAGGTCAGTGTGACCCCGGCCGGCATGTTCCCGCGCATGAAGCGCTTCACCGTGGTCGGTACCTTCCACGTGGGCGCGGGCGAAATCGACGGCTACCTGGGCCTGACCAACATCAGCGACCTGTCCCGGCTGCACCGCTGGAAGCCTGACCAGGTCCAGGGCCTGCGCCTGAAGTTCGACGACCTGTTCCAGGCGCCGCGGGTGGCCTGGGACATCGCCCAGCGCCTGGGGGACCAGGAGTTCTACAGCCGTGACTGGACCCGCACCCACGGCAACCTGTACCAGGCGATCCGCATGGAAAAGGCCATGATCGGCCTGCTGTTGCTGCTGATCGTGGCGGTGGCGGCGTTCAACATCATTTCCACCCTGGTGATGGTGGTCAACGACAAGCGTGGCGACATCGCCATTCTGCGTACCTTGGGCGCCACGCCTGGGCAGATCATGCTCATCTTCATGGTCCAGGGCACGGTGATCGGGGTGATCGGTACCCTGATCGGCGCCGTGGTCGGGATCGTCGCCGCGCTGAACGTCAGTGCGGTGATCGCCGGCATCGAGAAACTGATCGGGCACAAGTTCCTCAACGCCGACGTGTACTTCATCGATTACCTGCCGTCGCAGATCCAGGCCCAGGACGTATACATGGTCTGTGGTGCGGCGCTGGTCCTGAGTTTCTTCGCCACCCTGTACCCGGCCTGGCGTGCGGCCCGCACCCAGCCTGCAGAGGCGCTACGTTATGAGTGAGTCGCGCATGAGTGATAAAGCCGTTCTGAGTTGCCGCAACCTGGGCAAGTCCTACGACGAGGGCCCGGAGTCGGTGCAGGTGCTGTCCGGGCTCAACCTCGAGCTGCACGCCGGTGAGCGGGTAGCCATCGTGGGTAGCTCCGGCTCGGGCAAGAGTACCTTGCTCAACCTGTTGGGCGGCCTCGACCGGCCGACCCAGGGCAGCGTCTGGCTGGCCGGCGAGGAGCTGTCGGCACTGGGCGAGCGTGCCCGTGGCCTGTTGCGCAACCGCGAGCTGGGCTTTGTCTACCAGTTCCACCACTTGCTGCCGGAATTCACGGCCATCGAAAACGTGTGCATGCCGTTGCTGATCGGCCGCACGCCGATCCCCGAGGCCCGTGAGCGTGCCGAGGCGCTGCTCAAGCGTGTTGGCCTGGCCCACCGCTTCAACCACAAGCCGGCCGAGTTGTCCGGTGGTGAGCGCCAGCGGGTGGCGATTGCCCGGGCACTGGTCAACCGCCCCGGCCTGGTAATGCTCGACGAGCCGACCGGCAACCTCGACCACCACACCGCCCAGGGCATCCAGGAGTTGATGCAGGAGCTGTCCAGTGCGTCGCGCACGGCGTTTCTGGTGGTCACCCACGACCTCAACCTGGCGCGCCAGATGGACCGTGTATTGAAGCTCGACGACGGCCACCTGGTGGCGATCTGATCGACTGCACGGGGTGGCCGGTGCCGCCCCGTTTTCCTGTTTTCATTGGGTGTTTTCGTACATGTTCAGACCCTTGCCCATCTTCATCGGCGCGCGCTATACCCGAGCCAAGCGCCGCAACCACTTCATCTCGTTCATCTCGATGACCTCGATGATCGGCCTGTCGCTGGGCGTGCTGGCGATGATCGTGGTGCTGTCGGTGATGAACGGTTTCCAGCGCGAAATGAGTTCGCGCATCCTCGGCCTGGTGCCGCATGCCGCCATCCTCGGCGTGCAGCCACTGGACGACTGGCACAAGGTGGCCGACGCGGCCATGCGCGACCCGGCGGTGATGGCGGCAGCGCCGATTACCGAAATGGAAGGCATGCTGTCGTACAAGGGCGCGATGCAGCCGATCCAGGTCGGCGGTATCGACCCGGCCGAAGAGGGCAAGGTCTCGATCGTCGGCCAGCATATCGTCCAGGGCCGGCTGCAGGACCTGCAGCCGGGAGAGTTCGGCGTGGTCATCGGTGAGCTGACTGCGCGGCGCTTCCGCCTGAATACCGGCGACAAACTGACCCTGATCGTGCCGGAAATCAGCAAGGAGCCGGGCGGCATCACCCCGCGCATGCAGCGCCTGACCGTGGTCGGTATCTTCAAGGTCGGCGCCGAGCTGGACGGCTCGCAGGCTTACATCCATGTCGACGATGCCGGCGCCATGCAGCGCTGGGCGCCGGGCCAGGTGCAGGGCGTACGCCTGAAGCTGCACGACCTGTATGCCGCACCGCAGGTGTCCAAGGCCATCGCTGCCGGGCTGGGTGATGCCTACCGTGCCGATGACTGGTCGCATACCCAGGGCAGCCTGTTCAGCGCCATGAAGATGGAAAAGACCATGATCGGCCTGCTGTTGCTGATGATCATTGCGGTGGCAGCGTTCAACATCATCGCCACCCTGGTGATGGTGGTGAACGACAAGGGGCCGGACATCGCTATCTTGCGCACCCTGGGCGCCACGCCCGCGCAGATCATGGGCACGTTCATGGTCCAGGGCAGCCTGATCGGTATTGTCGGGACGCTGATCGGTGGCGTGCTTGGGGTGGTTGCGGCGTTCAACGTCAGCCAGATCGTCGGTTGGCTGGAGCGGGTGAGCGGGCAGCACATCTTTACTTCGGATGTGTACTTCGTCAGCAGCTTGCCGTCGCAGTTGCAGTGGGGCGATGTGGCGATCATCTGCACTGCCGGGTTGGTGATGAGCTTCCTGGCGACCATTTACCCGGCTTATCGGGCATCGCAGGTGCAGCCGGCGATTGGTCTGGCAGTTTGAGTGACTGTTGAGGGCCTCATCGCCGGCAAGCCAGCTCCCACCCCGACCGCATCGGCCTCAAGCCCTGCGCAGTCCCTGTAGGAGCCTGGCTTGCCAGCGATGAGGCCAGTACAGGCAGTACAAGACGGTCGCCCCCACAGGATTGCATCAAGCTCAAGACCTGCGCTGTACCTGTGGGAGCTGGCTTGCCGGCGATGGGCTGCAAAGCAGCCCCGATGTCACTGGTCTTCAGTGAAATCGATCACGAATCGCGTCCACCCGTCCGCACACTCCGCCCTGATGCGCCCACCATGGGCCTGCACGATCGACCGGGTAATCGCCAACCCCAACCCGGCATGCTCGCTACTGCCTTCCCGCCGCGCCGGGTCCACCCGGTAGAAGCGGTCGAACAACCGCGGTAGCGCCGCCGGCTCGATAGCCGCCCCGGTATTGGCCACGCCAATCCTCGGCCCTGGCCCCAATGTCACCTGTATCAGCCCTCCCGCCGGGGTAAAGCGCAAGGCATTGTCCAGCAAGTTGGACAGCGCCCGGCGCAGCATATGCCGGTCGCCCTGCAGCAGCGCCTCACCCTCGCGCAGCATCTGCACGCCGCTGTCCTCTGCCAGCGGCGCGTAGTACTCCAGCAGCGCATCCACCTCCTCATGCAGCACCAGCGGTGCTTGCCCCGGCACTAGCAGGCCATGGTCGGCCTTGGCCAGGAACAGCATGTCGTTGATCATCTGCGCCATCCATTGCAGCTCTTCGAGGTTGCCGTGCAGAGCTTCGCGGTACTCCTCGAGGCTGCGCGGGCGGGTGAGGGTGACCTGGGTGTGGGTCAGCAGGTTGGACAGCGGGGTGCGCAGCTCGTGGGCGATGTCGGCAGAGAATGCCGACAGGCGCTGGAAGGCATCGTCCAGGCGCTGCAGCATGGCGTTCATGGCCGTCGCCAGTTCGGCCAGCTCTTCGGGCATCTGTGCCACCGGCAGGCGGGTGGTGAGCGAGCGCGCCGATACGCTGGCAGCCACCTGGCCCATCTGCCGCAATGGGCGCAACCCGCGGCGTGCAGCCCAGGCACCGAGCAGCGCAGTGGCCAGCGCCGAAAGGCCCACCGTCAGCCAGATCAGCCGTTGCATGCCCTGCAGGAAATGCTGGTGATGAGTGATGTCGAGGTACAGGGTCAGTTGTGGCGACTGCGGGGCGCCTTGCGCCAGGTGCACGGCCAGGCTGCGGTAGTCGGTGCCTTGCGCATGCAGGGTTGCCAGCCCGTCGGGCAGCGGTGTCCGGGGCAGGCCTGTGCGGCTTTCGAACCAGGTGGCGCCGTCACTGCCATTGATGCGCAGAGCCAGGTCGGCCTGGTGGCCCAGTTCATCGCGCAAGGCGGGCAGGCGCGCCTGCAGCTCGGCCGGGGTGGTGATGCCGGCCAACTGGGTGCGGAACAGCGACAGGCGCGAGTCCAGCAGCTGCTGGTCCAGTTCCACGAAGTGCTGCTCGCTGGCCCGGCTGAATATCAGGCCCGCGCCGAGCGAGACAGCGGCGGTGCAGGCGGCGAACAGCAGGGCCAGGCGGCTGCCGAGGGAGACCCGACGCATCACTCCGCGCGCTCTTCGAGTACATAGCCCATGCCGCGCACGGTATGGATCAGCTTGTTGGGGTGCGGGTCGTCGATCTTCAGGCGCAGGCGGCGGATCGCCACTTCGATCACATTGGTATCGCTGTCGAAATTCATGTCCCACACCTGCGAGGCGATCAGCGATTTGGGCAGCACCTCGCCCTGGCGGCGCAGCAGCAGTTCAAGCAGGGCGAACTCCTTGGCAGTCAGGTCGATGCGCTGGCCGGCGCGCTCGGCGCGGCGGCGGATCAGGTCCAGGCGCAGGTCGGCCAGCCCCAGGGTGGTGTCCTGGCTGGGGCTGGTGCCCCGGCGCAGCAGGCTGCGCACCCGCGCCAGCAGTTCGGAGAAGGCAAACGGCTTGACCAGGTAATCATCGGCGCCCAGCTCCAGGCCGTGCACCCGGTCCTCCACGGCATCGCGGGCGGTGAGAAACAGCACCGGGGTGTCCAGGCCGGCCTGGCGCACGGCCTGGAGGATCTGCCAACCGTCACGGCCGGGCAGCATCACGTCGAGAATCAGCAGGTCGTGGTCGCCGGTCAGGGCAAGGAACTGGCCGGTCTCGCCGTCAGTGGCCAGTTCGGTGGCGAAGCCGGCCTCGTTCAGGCCCTGGCTCAGGTACTGGCCGGTACGGGCCTGGTCTTCGACGATCAGCAGTTTCATTAAGCGGCAGGACTCCAGATGGCAGCGTGGGAACCTGTGGCAGCGGGCGTGCCCGCGAAGCATGCAACACGCTGTATGGCACCGGCTTCGCCGGTGTTCGCGGGCAAGCCCGCTCCTACAGGGACCGGGTGATGCTGAGATGATACGTGACGATGCACCGGCTTGCCCCAAACTGACGAAGATGTAATCCCGCTGACTTGCGCTCCAAGGCGGGGGGCAAAACCGGTAGACTAGGGGCAATTTCGAACCTTCAGGTCAGTTTCCATGCATCCCGCTGCCGAACATTCCCCGCTGGGCAAGTCCAGCGAATACATTGCCACCTATTCCCCGGAGCTGCTGTTCCCGATCCCGCGTACCGCCAAGTGGGCCGAGCTGGGCGTTACCGCCCAGACCTTGCCGTGGCAGGGTGTGGATTACTGGAACTGCTTCGAGCTGAGCTGGCTGCTGCCGTCGGGCAAGCCGGTGGTGGCGATCGGCGAGTTCGCCATCCCCGCCGACTCGCCGAACATCATCGAGTCCAAGTCGTTCAAGCTGTATCTGAACTCGTTGAACCAGACGGTGTTCGCCTCGCTTGGCGAGCTGCAGGCGTGCCTGGAGAAAGACCTGTCCGCCGCCGCCGGCAAGCCGGTGGGCGTGAAAGTGCGCACCCTGGCCGAGGTCGAGGCCCAAGGCGTGGTGGCCTTGCCGGGGCAGTGCATCGATGCGCTGGACGTTGCCATCAGCAACTACGAACAGCCACAGCCAGAGCTGCTGCGCTGCAACCCGGAGCAACAGGTGGAAGAAACCCTGCACAGCCACCTGCTGAAGTCCAACTGCCCGGTCACCGGCCAGCCGGACTGGGGCAGCGTGGTGGTCGAGTACAAGGGCAGGGCGCTGGACCATGCCAGCCTGCTGACCTACCTGATCAGCTTCCGCCAGCATGCCGACTTCCACGAGCAGTGTGTGGAGCGGATCTACCTGGACTTGAAGAACCTGCTGCAGCCGGAGCATTTGACGGTGTATGCCCGCTATGTGCGCCGGGGTGGGCTGGATATCAACCCTTACCGCAGCACGGGGGCGATCAGCCCGGACAACGTGCGCCTGGTTCGGCAGTAAGGTTCGCAAGTACGCCGGGGGCGCTTCGCGCCCCTATCGCGACACAAGGCCGCTCCTACAGGTACAGCGCAAGATTTGGGGCTTGCGCTGTACCTGTAGGAGCGGCCTTGTGTCGCGATAGGGCCGCAAAGCGGCCCCAGTATTTCTAGATCCCCATGCTGTGCAGCGAGTTGGCAATGCTGCGCAGGGTAGCGGTGAGGTCGGGGTGGTCGGCCTCGAAGCGTTCGATCGCCAGGTTCACGCCGTCCACCAGATTATGGTCTGGCGTGGCTTCCTCAAGCTTCAGTTGCGCCTCGATCTGGCGCGCTTCTTCGTGCAGCGCGGCCAGTTCCTCGTCCGAAAGCGGCACGTTGCGGTCCAGTTGCTCGCGCAAGCTGTTCAGGCGCTCTTGCAATTCGCGGGCAGGCATTGGCAGTTCTCCATCAATGGCTTGGCAAGCCATGGACCTCAGCGAAGCGGCAAAGGTTCTGGCCTGTCTTCAGCGTAATCCACCTGCCGATGCTTTGCATGATCCGCGTCAAAGGTGCTGTATCACGGTTTTTCGCCCTTGCGCCGGCGTTGGGCAATGTCCTGCAGGCAGGTGTCCAGCGCTTCCAGGTGGTCGATGACAGAGTGCACGCCCAGGCTGAACAGTTCCAGCGTCGCCTTGCCACGGGCCAGGTCTTGTTCCTGCGCAGTCATGGCTTGCCATTGCCGCGAGCTGCGGTCGCAGAACGGGCTGCAGGCTGCCAGTCCTACGGTCCACAACCCCGCGTTCAGGCCGGACTGCAGCAGACGTGGGTCGCCGCTGACCAGCACGCAGCCGTCCAGGCGTTGGCTGTCCAGCGTCATCAGGGCCTGCCAGCAGGCATTCGGCGCCGGCCAGCGCACGCCGTTCACCGAATGCCCCGGCAACCAGGCGGGCAGTACGTGCGCCAGGCGCTTGCTCTGGGTGGCGTTGAGGTCGTCCAGCCAGATGCATGGCACCTGGCGCTGGCGCAGGCTGGCGAGGGTGGCCAGGGCGCCGGGGGCGGGCGATGGGGCGCCATTGGCGGCTTGCACCAGGCAGCCGCGCAAGCCGAATAGCACAGCGGTGAAGGCGGGTGCATTGTCCATGGCAACTTCCCTCAAATAGTCCGCAGGCTATTCGGCGATTGTTACCGCCCTGTGACAACCGGCACCGCGCAACAGTTGTTCACAAAATATTGAGCAGAGATGTGTAAAGCTGTTTATCAGCCCACAAGCCTCTATACTGCCGCCGTACAGCAGCGCACCCGTTTGCGCTTGCGGCCGAGAAATTCGATGGAGAAACACCTATGCGTAGGATCGGTGCCAGTGTGATCGAACGAGTCACCCAGGCCTGTGTCTGCGCCAGCATGCTGCTGGCGCCCGTGGCAGCCACCCAGGCAGCCACCGAGGAAGATCCCTGGGAAGCGGTCAACCGCCCGATCTTCCGTTTCAACGATACCCTCGACACCTATGCCCTCAAGCCATTGGCCAAGGGCTACCAGGCGGTCACCCCGCAGTTCCTCGAGGATGGCATCCACAACATCTTCCGCAACCTGGGTGACGTGACCAACCTGGCCAACGACCTGCTGCAGTTCAAGCCCCATGCGGCGGGCGTGGACACTGCGCGGCTGATCGTCAACACCACCTTCGGCCTGGGCGGCTTCTTCGACGTGGGTACCAAGATGGGCCTGCAGCGCAACGACGAGGACTTCGGCCAGACCCTCGGCTACTGGGGCGTGCCGAGCGGCCCGTACGTGGTCATCCCGCTGCTGGGCCCGAGCACCGTGCGTGACGGCGTGGCCAAATACCCGGATACCTACACCAAACCCTACCGCTACATCGACCATGTGCCGACGCGCAATTCGATCTTTGCCCTCGACATCATCGACACCCGCGCCGACCTGCTGTCGGCAGAGAAGCTGATCCAGGGTGACAAGTACATCTTCATTCGCAACGCCTACCTGCAGAACCGCGAGTTCAAGGTCAAGGATGGCGAGGTCGAAGACGACTTCTGATCCTGCACGTGCTTGGTCCTGTGCAGTCCCCGTGTAGGAGCGGCCTTGTGTCGCGATAGGGCCGCAAAGCGGCCCCGGCAACTCATGCGGCGAAGCTGAATCCGGGGGCTGCCGCGCAGCCCATGGCGACACAAGGCCGCTCCTACAGGGGGCCAGCAGGGCCATCAATGCATCGCCACAATCCGCAACCCGAACTTCTGCTGCCCGCCCGGCTGGTCGGCAATCCACACCACTTCCGTGCTGGCGTGCAGCCCTTTCAGCGCCGGATGCTCGGACTCGATCCGTACCTCGATATGGTCCCCCACCTGGAAGCGCTGCGGTGCCTGCACCTGCATGCCGCCGCTGGACAGGTCAAGGCACACTGCCGCGATTACCTGGCCTTCGTGCAGAAGGCTGACCTCGGTGTCGATGCGCATGCGGATGAAATCGCGTTTCTCGCCGTGGCTGGAGGGCGTGTGGGGCATGCTGCATCCTTCCTATCGGGTTGCGCTGGTCGACTTTCTTATAACTCTCGGTGATTTGCCCTGTAAAGTGCGCCGGGGTCGACCCTTGCATGCTTGAAACGCCTGCCGGATGGGAGTACCGTCTGCGCCTTACAAGGTAGCTCTCGCAGTTGCCAGACAGTTGCCGGGCAGGTGTTCTTGTCCTACAACTCAAGTAGAGTGTGACCATAAAGAATTCCCGTAGCTGGCCGTCTGCCTTGCCGACACCGCTGCACCAACCTAAATCGGCGCCGTTCGCCCACATGCAGAAAACCAGTGCAACGCTGCTGATCATCGATGACGACGACGTGGTCCGTGCAAGCCTCGCCGCCTATCTTGAAGACAGTGGCTTCAGCGTCCTCCAGGCCGGCAATGGCCAGCAGGGGCTTCAGGTCTTCGAAGAACACCAGCCCGACCTCGTGATCTGCGATCTGCGCATGCCGCAGATGGGCGGCCTCGAACTGATCCGCCAGGTCAGCGAGCGCGCCCCGCAGTTGCCGGTGATCGTGGTGTCCGGTGCCGGCGTCATGAGTGATGCGGTGGAAGCGTTGCGCCTGGGCGCTGCCGACTACCTGATCAAGCCGCTGGAAGACCTGGCCGTGCTCGAGCATTCGGTGCGCCGCGCCCTCGACCGCTCGCGTCTGGTGCTGGAAAACCAGCGCTACCGCGACAAGCTCGAAGCCGCCAACCGCGAACTGGAGGCCAGCCTGCATCTGCTGCAGGAGGACCAGACCGCCGGTCGCCAGGTGCAGATGAACATGCTGCCGGAAAGCCCTTGGGTGGCCGGCGAGTTCGCCTTCGAGCATCAGATCATCCCGTCGCTGTACCTGTCGGGTGATTTTGCCGATTACTTCCGGGTGGACGAACGGCGCATCGCTTTCTATCTCGCCGACGTCTCCGGGCATGGCGCGTCGTCAGCGTTCGTCACCGTGCTGCTGAAGTTCATGACCACACGGCTGTTGTTCGAATTCAAGCGCGGCAGCAAAATGCGCGAGTTCAAACCCTCGCAGGTGCTCAGCCACATCAACCGCGGGCTGATCAACTGCAAGCTGGGCAAGCACGTGACCATGGTTGGCGGGGTGATCGATGAAGACACCGGCCTGCTGACCTACGCCGTTGGCGGCCATCTGCCGCTGCCGGTGCTGCACACCCCCGAGCATACCCGCTACCTGGAAGGCCGCGGCCTGCCGGTGGGGCTGTTCGACGAGGCCACCTACCAGGACCTGGTGGTGGAGCTGCCGCCGCAGTTCAGCCTCAGCCTGATGTCCGATGGCATTCTGGACCTTTTGCCGGGTGACACGCTCAAAGATAAAGAAACCGCCCTGCCGGAAATCGTCAGGGCAGCAGGTGGCAGCCTGGATGGGCTGCGTCAACGATTTGGATTGGCTACGCTTGGGGAGATGCCGGATGATATCGCCCTATTGGTGTTGAGCAGGAACCTTCAATGAGTACCGGTAGAATCCAGTTCGCCGAGCAGAGCGGTACCTTCGTCCTGAAATTCGTCGGTGAAGTGCGCCTGACCCTGTGTTCGGCGCTGGATGCGACGATCGAGAAGATTTTCACCGCGTTGAACTTCTCGGCGATTGTCATCGACCTGACCGAAACCGAGAGCATCGACAGCACCACCCTGGGCCTGCTGGCCAAGCTGTCGATCCTGTCGCGCCAGAAGGTGGGCCTGTTGCCGACCGTGGTCACCACCAACCCGGACATTTCCCGGTTGTTGCAGTCGATGGGCTTCGATCAGGTGTTCAACATCGTTGATCGGCCGATCCCGTGCCCGGAATGCCTGACCGACCTGCCGTCCCAGGACCAGAACGAAGACGTGGTGCGCTCGAAGGTGCTGGAGGCGCACAAGATCCTCATGGGCCTGAACGACTCCAACCGCGAAGCCTTCCATGATCTGGTCAATGCGCTGGAGCGGACCTGATCTTCAGCCTGTACCGGCTTCTTCGCGGGCACGCCCGCTCCCACAGGTTATGCACCAGTCTTGAGTCATGCACTCTACCTGTAGGAGCGGGTTTACCCGCGAAGAGGCCGGCAAGGCCAACACAAACATTACCTGCCTGATCACCCCCGCCGCGCAAACTCGGTAGCCTCACCCCCACGCGCATCCAACTGATACACCCGCGCCGGCCGCCCCTGTTCATCGAAGAACACCTGCCCCAACCCCGCGCCATTCCACAACCGCTCGCCAGCCTTGCTATGGCTGGGCGTACGCGGCACCACCTCCATTTCCCGCCGCTTGGTAAACCAGTTGAGCGGCGAGCGTGGCGCATACAGCCAGCGGTTGAGCCGGTCGAGCACATCCAGCAGGCGCCGC
The DNA here is from genome assembly GCF_057444345.1 of Pseudomonas sp. PVC-5-1. Classification (NCBI taxonomy): domain Bacteria; kingdom Pseudomonadati; phylum Pseudomonadota; class Gammaproteobacteria; order Pseudomonadales; family Pseudomonadaceae; genus Pseudomonas; species Pseudomonas sp. PVC-5-1. Next base: position 1,853,271 of record NZ_CM172024.1, read on the forward strand.
GGGAATTCGTTCTTGATCCCGCTGCTGGTCACCTGCCACAAGTGCGGGCTGCGCTGGCGGTGGCGGATCAGCACTTCATAGACGAACGAGTAATGCACATCGCCGGACAGCACCACGTAGTGCCCCGGCGTGCGCGAGTGGCGGAAGATGTTGAGGATGACCTGCGCTGCGCCGCGGTGGGCCATCCAGTTCTCGGCATCCACCAGCAGCGGGTAGCCCAGCCAGCTGAACAGCTTCTGCACCGTCTCGATCAGCTTCACGCCAAAAATCGGCGCAGGTGACACGATGATCGCCGACGGGTGGCCCAGCAGTGCTTGCTGCAACTCGCTCAGCGCCTCCCAGTCGAGCAGCCCGGACGGCTTGGCCAGGCTGCTTTCGCTACGCCAGCGGCGGGTGCGGGTGTCCAGCACCAGCAAGGGTGGGTTGGTGGGCAGGCTGAACTGCCAGCCCTGGAAGCGCAGCAGTGCGCCGATCAGCTCATCCTGGGTCTGGCTGTTCAACGCCTGGCATTGCCCGACCAGTGGCTTGCAACCCTGCGGGTCGTTACCCCAGGCCTGGCACAGCAGGTAGCCGAGCAGGGCATTGCCGATGATCCGCCGCGAGAAGGGGTGGCCGTAGGCGGTTTCTTCCCATAGCGCCGATAGGTTCCAGTCGTCGGTGATGTCGTGGTCGTCGAAGATCATCAGGCACGGCAGGTGGGCCATCACCCGCGCTACCTGGCCGAGGTTGTCGGCAAACGCCTGGATCAGCGGCAGCTCCTGGCGGTAACGTGCCTGGCGCGGTGCGGTGAGCCCGCCGGGCATGTCCAGGTTCACCAGCTGCCAGGGCACCGGTGACCACACCAGCAGGTACATGGCCATCACCTCGGCGAAGGTCACCAGGTGGTTGTCGGCGTTGCTGGACGAGAATATCGGCTTGCGCTTGCCGCCGAAAAAGCGCTCGCGCAGGGTTTCGTTGCGTTCCTGCGCTGGCAACAGGTCGGCGCGATGGTAATAGCAGGCCGGGTGCTGGTACAGCGCCTGGCTGTCGGGCACCACCGCGCCCTCCAGTTGCTCGTCGAACAGGCCCAGGCGCGCAATCAGGCTGTGGATGGCGCGCAGCATCGGGCCGGCGACGTCGTCGGCATAGACCTGGTCGCCGGTCATCAGCAGCACGGCGGGGCGTTCCGCGGGGCTTTCGCAGGCCTCCAGCAGGCGGTCGGCGCAGAGCAGGCCATCGGCGGCCGGAAAATGCGGCTTGCGGCAGGAACCGTGCAGCAGGTGGTCGAGCCGATCACGCAGTACCAGGCTTGGGCGCCGGGCGCCGGGGTAGAGCAGGTGCGGCGCCCAGCCTGCGATGCCCTGGCCGTTGATGAGCAGGTCATAGTCGAGCAGCTGGTTGCAGGGCAGCGGCTGGGCGAAGTGGATGTCCAGCAGATGGATGAAGGCGTGCTGGCCCACCGCGACCACCTGGCAATCGACTTGGGCCTCGCATGCCGGGAAGATGAATTCGGCTTGCAGCGGTTGCGTGGCGACCAGCCAGATGGCCAGGCGCTGGGGTTCCAGGCGGCGCAGTACCGGGCCGGCGAGTACGAGGGGCAATGGGGTAGAGGAGGTCATCGACAGCTCTGAGGGCTAACCGGCCCTATCGCCGGCAAGCCAGCTCCCACAGATACAGCGCTGATCTCGAAGGCTGTGCAGTAACTGTGGGAGCTGGCTTGCCGGCGATAGGTCCATTGAATTCAACAAACTGCTAAAGCCCGGCACTTGATGGGGGCCAGACGAAAAACGGGCGGAAAATGCTGAACACTTCCCGCCCGTCAGGCAATCCCGAAATGTATCAGGCCTTTTCAGCCATCAACTTCTCCAGCTTCTCCTGGTCCCGCGCGAACTGGCGAATGCCCTCGGCCAGTTTTTCGGTACCCATGGCATCTTCGTTCATCGCCCAGCGGAACTGGCTTTCGTTCAGCTGTTGCTTGGGCTCGCCGGCATTGCCCGGCTTAAGCACCTGTGGCAGGTCGCCCTGGTCATCGCTGAGTTGCTGCAGCAGTTCCGGGCTGATGGTCAGGCGGTCGCAGCCGGCCAGCTGTTCGATCTGGCCGATATTGCGGAAGCTGGCGCCCATCACCACGGTGCCGTAGCCGTTGGCCTTATAGTAGTTGTAGATGCGAGTGACCGACTGCACGCCCGGATCTTCGGCGCCCACGTATTCCTGGCCGGTGCTCTTCTTGTACCAGTCGTAGATACGGCCCACGAACGGCGAAATCAGGAACACCCCGGCATCGGCGCAGGCCTGGGCCTGGGCGAAGGAGAACAGCAGGGTGAGGTTGGTCTGGATACCTTCCTTCTCCAGCTTCTCGGCGGCGCGAATGCCTTCCCAGGTGGAGGCCAGCTTGATCAGCACACGGTCGCGGCCAACGCCGGCGGCTTCGTACAGATCGATCAGCTTGCGCGCCTTGGCCAGCAGCGCGGGTTCATCGAACGACAGGCGGGCATCGACCTCGGTGGAGATACGACCCGGGATGACCTTGAGGATGCCCGAACCCACGGCCACCGCGAACTTGTCGCAGGCCAGGTCGACATTACCCTTGGCATCGGCCTTCACCTGCTTGAGCAGCTCGGCGTAACCTGGGATGGCCGCAGCCTTGAGCAGCAGCGACGGGTTGGTGGTGGCATCGACCGGTTTCAGGCGGGTGATGGCGTCCAGGTCCCCGGTGTCGGCGACCACGGTGGTGAACTGCTTGAGTTGTTCCAGCTTGGAGGTCATGGGCGTGCTCTGTCCTGTGCAATGACTCGACATTACCCGAGCCCCGACGGCCACTCAAGGGCTCGCGAAGCGCGGTGCGAAAGGTGAGGATTCGAGTCGCAAGCGGCCCCTAGGTTCCGCATGCACAAAAACGGCGATCACCCAGCCCTTGGGTTGCGCTGTCATGAAGAGGACTAGGTTCGTAAGCGCGACGCGGCTTCTGTGGGAGCGGGCGTGCCCGCGAAGAATCCAACGCGGTAGCTGGCACCGGCTGCGCCGGTGTTCGCGGGCACGCCCGCTCCCACAGATACTGCGGCGCTTGTCAGGTTACCGCCCCTGCAACAGCTCCACCGCCTGGTCGAACACCGCCAGCGGCTCCGCCGCCTTGTGAATATCCGCCGACAGCAGCTGGCGGAAGCGCCGCGCCCCCTTGAACCCTTGGGCCAGCCCCAGGATATGCCGGGTAACGTGGTGCATCGCGCCACCACTTTCCATGTGCGCGACGATATAAGGACGCAACTGCGCCAGCGCCTCGCTGCGGCTGACCACTACCGCCTCGCTGCCGAACAGCTGCTGGTCCACCTCGGCCAGCAGGTAAGGGTTGTGGTACGCCTCACGTCCCAGCATCACCCCATCGAAGGTTTCAAGGTGTGCCTGGCACTCGGCCAGGGTCTTTATCCCGCCGTTGAGCACGATCTCCAGGTCCGGGAAGTCCGCCTTCAACTGCGCCGCCACGTCATAGCGCAGCGGCGGAATCTCACGGTTCTCCTTCGGCGACAAACCTTCCAGGATCGCGATGCGCGCATGCACGGTAAAGCTCCGGCAACCTGCCTCGCGCACCTGGCCGACGAAGTCGCACAGCTCGGCGTAGCTGTCGCGGCCATTGATGCCGATGCGGTGCTTGACCGTCACCGGGGTAGACACCGCATCGCGCATGGCTTTCACGCAATCGGCCACCAGCGCCGGGTGGGCCATCAGGCAGGCGCCGATCATGTTGTTCTGCACCCGGTCACTCGGGCAGCCGACGTTGAGGTTGACCTCATCGTAGCCAGCCTCCTCGGCCAGGCGGGCGCAGTCGGCCAGGTCGGCCGGCACGCTGCCGCCCAGTTGCAGGGCCAGCGGGTGCTCGGAGACGTCGTGGCGCAGGAAACGCTGGGCGTCGTTGTGCAGCAGGGCACCGGTGGTGACCATTTCGGTGTAGAGCAGGGTGTTTTTGGAAAGCAGGCGCAGGAAGAACCGGCAGTGGCGGTCTGTCCAGTCCATCATCGGTGCAACGCTGAAGCGACGGGAAGGCTCAGGGCGCGTGGTTGCTGGGTTAGAGCCTGGGTTTGTGGTCATATCGTTCAACGTGTCTTGTACCAAATTCAGCAGTTTCGAAGGTGTTTGTAGCAATCCGGGTGCGCGCCCTGGCAAAAGTCGACGGCAAGTGCTCGGTGATAGCCAGGGCAGGCAGCTAGTTTACCAAGAGAGCCGGGCTCCGTCTGGACTCGATCTATGCGCGGCCCTGCAGCCTTCTCCCCAGATTAGCCACCAGCCAACTTACTTGAGCGGCACGTAGATATCCGTTTGCCATTGCTCCAGCGGCGTTTCCGGATACACGCTCAAGTAGTGAAAGAACAACGGATGATCCCGCAGTTCCTCGTCGCTCGAAGGCAGCCAGTCCCGATAAAGCGGATAGATGGTTTCGCCAATGTAGTCAGGCGAGCCGGTATGCCGGATCACGGCGCAGCGGCCCGCCGGGATGATGCGTTCGTGCACGCCGAAATCGTTGGGCTGCACGGCTTCGCATATCTCGCCACACACGGCGAAGCGAAAGGCGTGCGCCGGGGTGGTGTCGGGGTTGTCGTAGGGGATGCCGAAGGTTCGGCTGCTGGCCACCGGTGACTGGCCGCTCTGAATGCGCCATTGGCGAAAACGCGCAACGCTTTCACTGACCAGGCCGGGCGCCCCTTGGTGTTCGAGCGCGGCCACATGGGTTTCGGCGAAATCCACGATGCGGATCTGCATGGTGATACTCCTTGAAAGATGAGGAACAACGAAAACCGCACTCCAGGCCTGCCAGTTCGGGGCCTTGGCGAATACGCTCGGCGCCATGCCAAACGCACGCTTGAAAGCCCTGGAAAAGGCTTCGGGGCTTTCGAAGCCGGCGCCGAAAGCTGCTTCCAGCACGGAGATGGCCGGCGAGGCGACCAGTTGGTGCGCCGCCCGTCGAAGCCTCATCAGTTGCACATACCGTGAAACCGGAACGCCCATGTATGCCGTGAACTGCCGATGGAAATGAAATGCCGAGAAGTACGCGACGCGGCTCAGGGCATTTACCGACAGGTCACCTTCGAGGTGGCTGTCGATGTAGGCAAGCACGGCTTCGAACCGTTTCGCGTAGGTCGCTTTGGGCTGTGAATCAGTCAACGAACGGAATCTCCGGGAGGTGCGGTGAGCGCTAGCATCCGTTGTTCAGTCATGCAGGCGCCTAGCCGGGATTGCTGTATCGGGGATTGTCTTGACCGTGCCGTGGATGGCACCGGTGCTTTCGGTGTTCGCAGGGGAGGGCAGCAGGGTGAATGCGGTCGCTGGCGCTTCCGTGCAAGGGGAAGCGCCAGCGTAACCGGCCCGGCATGATCGGTCGACTGGGCGAAGCGGGTCGTTCACGCTGATCAATGAACTCCGAGCCTCGCCAGCGCACTCCGCCGCCACTTTCAACTGCGGCAGTGCCTGCAGGCGGGAGCTGGTGAGGCAGCACCAGGCCATGCATAAAACCACTGGAGTAAATCAATCTGATTTACAATTGCGTCCCTTTTGCCGAGGCTGACGTTTCGTGGATGCCCTGTCGCTTGTCTTTGAGCACCTGACCGAGTGGGTAATTACGCCCGTTACCGACCAGTTTCTCGGCATTTTCAATATGAACGGCCGTTTCGGGGCCTTGTTCCTTTGCATCTCCTATGGCGCAGCCTACGGCCTGTTCCGTTTCAGGAAGCGGCGCGGCCTGAGCGACGCCCAGTCGTTCTGGCAATTCATCGGCGGCGCCCGGGTACATCTGCATCCCTCGGCGCTGCTGGACTACCGCTACTACTTCGTGCGGGCCATCCTCAAGGTTGCACTGGTGCTGCCCGTCGTCCAACTGGTCGACCCCTACATCCTGCGCTCCGGCGATTACCTGGTCTTTTTCAGCAACCTCTGGGGCGCGCGCCCGCGCCTGGGCGAGAACCTTGCACTGTCCCTGCTCTATGGGTTGGGGGTGTTCCTGCTCAAGGACTTCATCCATTACTGGGCGCACCGGGCCTTTCACTCCCGCTGGCTCTGGGCCTTTCACAAGGTCCATCATTCGGCGCCCGTGCTGGTGCCGGCGACAGCGAGCCGGGTGCATTTCGTGGAAAAGATCGTCGAGAAGCTGAGCACCGGCATTGGCATCGGCTTCTACGCCGGATGCTTCTGGTACCTTTGCGGCGGTGAAGTCAGCCGCTACACCCTGTTCGGCGTGACCTACCTGGTGTTCATCTTCAACAGCCTGGCGGCCAACCTGCGGCATAGCCATGTCTGGCTGTCGTTCGGCCCGCAGCTGGAACATGTGTTGAACAGCCCGGCCCAGCACCAGATCCATCACAGTGATGCCCCGCGCCATTTCAACCGGAACTTCGGCACCAACCTGTCCCTCTGGGACTGGATGTTCGGCACGCTCTATGTCACTACATCAACCCCCGAAAACATCCGCTTCGGCACCGGTGAGCAGGACCACCAGCGTTACCTGACGGTCTATAGCCTGATCGTCACGCCCTTTGTCGAAACTGGCCGTAAGGTCCTGATGAAATGCCAGCGCAAGGCTGTGCTCGGCGCGTCCGGCAGGGCGGGTCGTTAGCTGATCCCGTGTTTGTTGCGAACGACTGACCGCTCAGGCGGGGAACTGGGCTATCCAGTGCCTGGCAATCTCTTCGCGCCGGCAGACCCACACCCCGTCGTGGCCCTGCACGTAATCGAGAAAGCGCGCCAGCGCCATCGCACGACCAGGATGGCCACTGATTCGCCCATGCAGGCCCACGCTCATCATCTTCGGGTGGTGCGCGCCCTCCTGCCACAACAGGTCGAAAGCATCCTTCAGCAGCCGGAAGAAGTCTTCACCGCAGGCGAAGCCATTGGGCAGCAGATAGCGGGCGTCGTTGTTGACCAGTGTGTACGGAATCACCAGGTGGGCGGGCGAGCCTGGGAGCCAGTAGGGCAGATCATCGTTGTAGGCATCCGAGCTATAGAGAAACCCACCTTCCTCACGCAACAGGCGGCGGGTGTTCTGGCTGACCCTGCCTGTATACCAACCTACGGGGCGTTTACCGCAGATCTGCTCGATCACGTCGATGGTGAGGCGGATATGGCGCCGCTCCTGGTCTTCAGGCATGTCGCGATAGTCCAGCCAACGGTAGCCATGCCCGGCAATCTCATGCCCGGCAGCGCAGAGCGCATGGCCAACCGCCGGGGTCAGTTCCAGTGCTCGGCCTACGGCAAAGGCGGTCAGCGGCAGGCCCCTGGCGCCGAACAGCTCCAGAATGCGCCACACACCTGCGCGCGATCCGTATTCGTACATGCCCTCGACGCTCAGGTCCGGTTCCCCCACACGCGGCGGGCGGCCCGGTAGCTCATGAAGCCAGGCCTCCGACTGTGCGTCGCCATTGAGCATGCATGACTCCGCACCCTCTTCGATGTTGAGTACGAACTGGACCGCGACGCGCGCCCCACCGGGCCATCGCGGGTGGGGTGGGTTGCCGCCATAACCGATCAGGTTGCGAGCGGACATCAGCCCAGCTCGAAGGTCGTGACGGCGAACACACGTTCGTGTGCGATCGCCGGAGGAGGGCCCAGATACATGCGTGCGCAGCCGAAAACCTCGATCATGCCCTGTTGGCGCACAAGCGCCATCGCGGCGGGGTTATTCTCGGGGGCATCCAGAAACAGCGGGCAACCTTGCGCAAATTCTGCCAGGCGTGCGTAGAGGGCATTGGCTGCCAGGGCGTCATCGGCGAACAAGGGGCCGATCTTGTAGCCTTCCCGGCAGCGCCTTGCCACGCCATAGCCGCTAAGCCTGCCCTCGCGGCGGCAACCCACGGCAAGTGCATCGGCCTGGGCTATCCACCCGCTCAGGAAGGCTGCGCGCGGGGCAGGGAAGCAGGTGCGGTCGTAATCGACCACCTCATCGAACGGGAAGGTGGCCAACGGAACGATGTCCTGGTTGTCTACCTGCGAAGGCGCCGGGCGTTCGGTGGCCTTGGCACGAAAACGCATGTTGCGATGGGAGAAGACGAACCCACCCTTGGCGTAGTAGTCCTGCATCGCGAACACGCCGTCCATGCCAATGCTAGCGCCTGGGCGCAGGCGGGCGAGGAGTCGTTCGCGGCGTGCGTGCCAGAGGGTATCGCCCAGGCCTTGACCGCGATACTCAGGCCGGACGATGAAAAAGCCCATGAAACCGAATTCGCCGTTGTAGGAAGTGATGGCACCGCCACCGATCAATTCGCCGCCCCGGGACGCCGCGATGAAGGCGGCAGGGTCCGTGGCCCAGAACAAATCGGCATCGTGAACGCCGGGATTCCAACCCTCACGGGCAGCCCAATCGACGAGCTCGTCCAGTTCGGGACGGGTCATGTTGCGTATGACCAGCTGATTCGACACCGCTAAGTTCCCCCAGTTGCTAACAGGGCGGATGGTTCATCGTCACTCGGAACCCTTTGGGTATAGCTTTAACGCGAGTATTGATCCAGGCCGTTACGACGCCTGCAGGGCATGTTCATCGCGATAGATCTGAGTAGTTTCGTCATTCGGCCGATGCGGGCGACGTTTCGGTTTGGCAGGTGATTAGAAGTCGTAAAGCTGGGCGGGGTTGTCGCGCAAGATCAGGGTCTGGGTTTGCTCCTTTGGAGCCCAGCTCATCAGCAGGTCAAGGATCAGCGCATCGTCGGGTTTCTGCTCGGCGGCAAGCGTCGGGTGCGGCCAGTCGCTACCCCATAGCATGCGATCAGGGCGATGGCTGATCAGTGCACTGGCGACTCGGCCGACGTCCTCGAACAGCGGTGCTCCGATTTTCGAGCGAAGATAAGGTGCCGACAGCTTGATCCATGCCCGGTCGGTGTCCAGCAGCCGCACCAGTGCGGCGAAAGCCGGCGACTTCAGCGCTTCTGGCTGTGGTACATGGCCCATGTGGTCGATAACGATCTTGCCTGGCAAGGCCCGCAAGCGCGGGGCAACCTCGGGCAGCAGCGGCCCGGGAGCGACCTGTACGTTCCAGCCCAGTTCGCCGACCCGCGCGGCCAGGCTTTCTAGCCCATCGAGCACCTGGCTGCCAACGCTCAGGTTGAAGCGGATACCACGCACTCCTGCCTGGTGCAGTTCGGCAAGCTTTGCGTCGGTAATCGCATTGGACACAACCGCCACACCCCGGGCATCGCCGCGGCTGCGCAACAAGCCATCGAGCATCACCTGGTTATCGGTGCCGTAGGTCGATGGCGTGACGATGACCATGCGGCGGATGCCCAGGCGCTGCTGCAGTTTGCGGTAATCCTCCAGCGAGGCATCCGCCGGCAGCAGGGTAGCTCCGGGTGCGGCCGGGATACGGCTGTCGTAGAGGTGCATGTGGCAGTCGATGCTGCCTGCGGGCGGCGTCAGGCGCGGGTGCGCATCGCCCTTGCTGAAGGGCACGTCGGCCATGGCGCCCATGGAGGCGACAGCACCCAGTGCACCGGTGGCCTGCAAGAGTTGACGACGAGACAACGTCATGGATATTCCTCGTTTTTTGTTGTTGTGAAATGACGATGCCCACGTTCCTGAGGCAGGAAAGCGGGCATCGAAGTACGGCTTGCGCGGCTTATTTCGCGCTGAGAGCGCTGGCTGCCTCAGCTTGCTCGCGCTTGCGCTTGCGGCCAATTACCAGTACCGCGAGCCCGGCCACGGTGCACAGCGCGGCCAACGGCATCAGCGCCAGGGAGTAGCTGCCGGTGGCATCGTGAATGGCGCCATAGGCATTGACCATGATGCCTCCGCCAATCAGGTTGGCCATGGCGCCCACGGCTGCCAGCCCTGCAGCAGCAGTCGAGGAAGACAGCCAACCCGACACCAGCGCCCAGAACGGCCCTTTCATCGAGTAGGCGCCCACCAGGACCATTGTCAGCATCACTACCGTTGCCGGCAGGGACGAGGTGAACAAGGTCATCAGCAGACCTGCTGCAATCAGCAGCATGGTCATTGCGGTGTGCCAGCGACGCTCGCCGCTACGGTCGGAACTGCGGCCCCAGATGATCATCAGCACCGAGGCGATGCCGTAAGGGATGGCGTTCACCAGGCCGATTTCCATGGCGCTGAGGCCAAAGGTTTTCAGCAACTGCGGGGCCCACACGCTCATGGTGCTGCCAGCGGCAGAAGCGCCCGAGTAGATCAGGGCCAGCACCCAGATGTCTTTGTGGCGCAGCAGCTTCCACAGCGAAATATGGCCGATGGCGGTCTTTTTCGAGGCTTCATCAGCCAGGCGCTTGGTGAGCCAGCCGCGTTGCTCGTCACTCAGCCACTTGGCCTGCTCGGGGCGGTCGGTAAGCACGAACAGGCAGGCGATGCCCAGCAGTACGGCTGGAATGCCTTCGAGAATGAACAGCCAATGCCAGCCACGCATGCCCATCCAGCCATCCAGGTTCAGCAGCAGGCCCGACAGTGGCGAACCAATGAAGTTGGCGGCAGGGATCGCCACCATGAACAGCGCCACCATGCGCGCGCGGTAGGCAGACGGCAGCCAGTAGGTGAGGTACAGCAGCACGCCCGGGAAGAAACCGGCCTCGGCAGCACCCAGCAGAAAGCGCATCACGTACAGTGAATTGGCACCCTGAACGAACGCCGTGCCTGCCGAGATCAGGCCCCAGGTGATCATGATGCGGGCTATCCAGATGCGTGCCCCGTAGCGTTGCATGGCCAGGTTGCTGGGCACTTCGACCAGGAAGTAGGCAAAGAAGAACAGGCTGCTGGCGAAGCCGAACACCTTGGCCGTGAGCTGCAGGTCCTCGTTCATCTGCAGGGAAGCCATGCCGATATTGCCGCGATCGATGATCGCGATCAGGTAGCAGACGATCAGAAAGGGCAGCAGTCGCCAGGCGATACGGCGCATGGTGCTGCGTTCGAGTTCATCCGGCAGCGATGTTGCTGAAGTCATGGTGCTCTCCAATTGTTTTTTTTCTGGAGTGACGCGTGTGAACGTGCCCCGCTCACGAGAGGCACGCGAGGGGTGCGATCAGCTGGCGAAGAGGTGGCGGTTGACCACGCAACGCGGGTCCAGAGCATTGCCCGCCCACACATCGAGAACCTGCTTCAGCGCTACCAGGCCTACCCGTTCGCGGGCCTCGGTGGTGTTGGCACCGACATGCGGCGTGGCGACCAGTGTCGGCAGGCCCCACAGCGGGCTGTCGGCAGGCGGCGGCTCGGGGCTGAAGGTATCCAGGCCGGCACCGGCGATGCGGCGTTCGCTGAGCGCTTTTACCAGGGCGTTGGTGTCGATCAGCTCACCACGGGCAGTGTTGATCAGGATGGCGCCTGGACGCATGCGCTCGAGCTGGGCAGCGCCAATCAGGTTGTGGTTGGTCTCGGTCAGCGGGCAGTGCAGGCTGATGATATCGCTTTCAGCCAGCAGGCGATCGAAATCCTCTTCGCGCTCGACGTGCGGGCGCTCCGGCAGTTGCTTGAGGTAGGGGTCGAACACCTTGACCTTCATGCGCAGTGGCGCCACCAGGTCCATGAGGATGCTGCCGATCGAGCCCAGACCGATAAGCCCCAGGGTTTTGCCCGACAGCTCCATGCCGTTGGCCGAGGATTTGTCCCAGTGCCCGTCACGCATGCGCGCATCCAGCAGTGCGGTTTGACGTGCCACGCTGAACATAAGGGCGAAGGCCAGCTCGGCCACCGACTGGGCATTGGCGCCCAGGGCGATCGATACCGGGATGCTGCGGTCGGCGGCGGCCTGGAGATCGATGGTGTTGTAGCCCACGCCGTGCTTGGCGATCACTTTCAGGTTGGCTGAAGCGTCGATCATGGCGCGGGTCAGTTTGCCCTGGCGGACCACGATGGCATCGGGCTGTTCAGCGCGAATGATCGCTTCCAGTTCTTCGGCGGGCAGGTAGGGCGTAGTGGGGACGACTCTGACGCCCTGTTCGGCGGCAAGGTTCATGGCCTCGGCGGCAAGCTCAGGGCCGGTCAGCAGAATGGTACGGGACATCGTGGATACCTTGTTCTTGTCTGGGAGCGGTTCGGGCGCAGTCTGCCGCTCATCTGCGGCAATGGGATAAACCCTATCATAATGAAACGCTGTTGCAAGAAAATTAAGATGCTCGTCGATAGCAAGCAAAAATAGCCGACAAAAATCAATTGCCACGACTTTAATGAAATGACATTCTAAAAAACAGATTCGGCAGCGGCCGATGACATCGAATAACACCAAGAGAGGTATGTCACATGAGCATTGGCTTCCAAGTGCTTGAGCGCGCACGTAAAGTCGGTGATGAGTGGGTTGCACGTTATCGTGAGGTTCCGGTTGCCAACGTCAGCGATTCGATGAACCGGATGACTGCAGGTGGTGCCCGCCTGCGCCCCATGCATCGCGAAGGTGTGCTGTGTGGCCCGGCCTTGACGGTCAAGGCGCGCCCAGGTGACAACCTCATGCTGCATTACGCGATCGATATCGCTCAGCCGGGCGATGTGATCGTGGTCGATGCCGGTGGCGATCTGACCAACGCCCTGATCGGTGAAATGATGGTGGCCTACGCGGTCAAGCGTGGCTTGGCCGGTATCGTCATCAACGGCGCCATTCGCGATGCAGCCAACATCGGTGCGGGTGACTTCCCGTTGTTCGCTGCTGGCGTTTCGCACCGTGGCCCATACAAGGACGGCCCGGGCGAGATCAACGTGCCGATTGCCATTGATGGTATGGTGATCGAGCCAGGCGACCTGGTGATCGGTGATGACGATGGCCTGCTGTGCGTGCCTTACGACCACGTCGCCGAGGTCTATGCTCGCGCTACCGCCAAGCACACTGCCGAAACCGCACAGATGGAACACATTGCCCAAGGCACCAACGACCGTTCCTGGGTCCTGGAGTCCTTGAAGAAGAAAGGCTGCCTGCTGCCAGGCTGATCCAGCATGCGCTGCGCACCTTGCGATGGGGTGTGCAGCGGCTGTTGGGTCGGTGTCGGTCGCGGGTTCTATTGAGGATTCGCAGACTTGTCCGATTCATCGTCACCGCATCGCAAACGTTGGCCCGCCGCCGTGCGGGCGCTCGCTCATCGCAACTTTCAGATCTATTTCGCAGGCCAGGGTGTTTCCACTCTGGGCAAGTGGGTTCAGCAGGTTGCATTGGCCTGGCTGGCCTATCATCTGACCGGTTCTGCCGTACTGCTGGGGCTGATCACCTTCCTTTCGCTCGCGCCGCAATTGCTCATCGGCCCGTTGGCAGGAGCGTGGATCGATCGGCATGACAAGCGCCGGTTGCTGATCATCGTGCAGCTTATCCTGATCGCGCAGTCGCTCGTGCTGGCGCTTGCAACCTGGCGCAACTGGATCGATGGTCCGTTCATTGCTGCCATGGCATTGCTGCTTGGCTTGCTCAATGCCTTGGAAACCCCTCTGCGCCAAGCGCTGATCGGCAGTTTTGTCGACGACCCGGCCGACCTGCCGAACGCGTTGGTGCTCAATGCCATGTTGATCAATGCCGCACGGTTCGTCGGCCCGCCATTGGCCGGTGGGCTCATTGCCCTGGCCGGCGAGGCGGCCTGCTTCGCCCTTACTGCCGTGGCTTTCATGGCCTTGCTGGGTGGCTTGCTGAAAGTGCGCGGTACTGCCGGCCCAAAGGCCAGTGGCTCAACCGCGCAAGTGTTTCGCGAAGGGTTGTTGTATCTGTGGCAAACGCGCAACGTTCGCCAGTTGCTGGTCAACGTGATCATGGTCAACTTGTTGGCATCCTGCTACGCGGCACTGCTGCCGATCCTGGCCAGGGCCGTGTTCGCTGGCGATGCGCGAGTGCTTGGATGGTTGTGGGGGGCGGCAGGCGCGGGCGCGTTCGTGGCCACGCTGGTGCTGGCGGTTGGCGGTGCATTGCCTCGCCTGCGGCAGTTCACCGATGCTGGAGCACTGCTATGCGCGGTTGCGCTGGTCGGTTTGTGGATGGCGGGTGCGTTGCCACTGGCGTTGCTGGCGCTGGGCGTTCTGGGTTTCGGCATCACCCTGAGCAATGTCAGTACCAACATGCAGCTGCAAAGTGGCGCACCCAGCCATTTGCGTGGCCGGGTGATCGCTTTCTATATTGCCATGCGCTTCGGCTTCGAAGCTTTGGGCGGCATGGCGGCGGGGCTGATCGCGGCCCGCTGGGGAGCGCCGGCGACCTTGGGGGTCGCCGGAGGGTTCCTGGTGATCGGGCTGTTGGGTCAATACGGTATGCGTCGTCGCAGCTGAGCGGTCAGATTGTCTGGCCTTGGCCGTGAGGCGTCTGCTGCTTGGCGGGGTCGCCCAGCCAAAGCATCAGGCAGGTGCCGACCAGCAGGATCGATGCAACGGCAAAGAACGGCATGCTGAAGCTATGAGTGGCGTCCTTGATCAGGCCGATCAGGAACGGGCCTGTGAAGCCGCCCAGGTTGCCGATCGAGACGATCATCGCCAGGCCGCCAGCGGCGGCGCGACCGGTCAGGAAGGTCGAAGGTATCGCCCAGAACGTGGCCTGGAATGACAGGATGCTCGCCACCGCCACGCACAGGCTGGCGATCTTCAACACCGGCTGGTCAAGCAGGGCGGCGGCCACCAGGGCCACGGCGGCCAAGGCCAATGCACTGACCACATAGGGCAGGCGGTGACGGCTACGGTTGGCCAGCCGTGCCCACATCGTCATCGCCAGTGCCCCGAGCAGGTAGGGCAGGGCGACCACCAGGCCAACCACGCCGCTATCGATGCCCAGGCCTTTGATGATCTGTGGCAGCCACATGCCTATGCCAATCGAGCCGACGATGCAGCAAAAGTTGATGGCCGCCAGGGTGAACACCTTGGGGTTGGTCAAGGCTGCGCGCAGCGTATTGCCATGAGATGCACCGATGGCCTGTTGTTCTTGGGACAGGCGCTGGTCAAGCCAGGCTTTCTCTCGCGGGTTGAGCCATTTTGCCTTGGCCGGGGTGTCGACCAGCACGAAGAGGCAAGCGATGCCAAGCAGCACGGCCGGCATCGACTCGGTGACCAACAGCAGTTGCCAGTTCTTCAGGCCCAGGACGCCGTGCTGTTCCATCAGCCAGCCGGACAGGGGCGAGCCGACGATGTTGGCCGCAGGAATGCCCAGCAGGAAGGCGGCAGTGGCTTTCGCCCGCCATTTGCCGGGGAACCAGTAGGTGAAGTACAGGTATACGCCGGGCGTGAAGCCCGCTTCGGCAAGCCCAAGCAAAAAGCGCGCAATGCTGAAACTGATTGGCCCGGTGGCGAACGCGGTGGCCATGGAGATCAGCCCCCAGGTGATCATGATTCGCGCAATCCACACCCGTGCGCCAAAGCGCTGCATTAGCAGGTTGCTGGGGATCTCGAACATGAAGTAGCCGAAGAAGAACAGGCCGGCCGCCCAGCCGAACATCGTCGCGGTAAGGCCCAGGTCCTGGTTCATGCTGATGGCGGCGAAGCCGACATTGGTGCGGTCGAGGTAGCTGATCACGTAGCAGATGAAGATGAACGGCACCAGGCGCCACAGCACGCGGCGCATCAGGCGTTCGCCCTCGGCGTCGCTGAGCGGCGCCTGGGCAGCGGGGGTTTCGTGGGTCATGTCGTCACTCTTTTGTAATTGTTGTGTGCCCTGACAGGGGGCTGGTTCAGCTGTGGGAATACATTGGCAGCCCAGGCGCAGTGGTGCGCACCTGCAGAATGCTGCCGGTTTCGGATTCGGTGATGTACAGGGTTTGCCCGTCATTGCCGCCGAAGGCCAGGTTGGTGTTGCTGATGCCTGTGCAGGAGACGATGCGCTGCAATGGCTCAGCGACTTTCGACAGCTTCCATACCGAGCCGAAACCGGTATGGGCGATGTACAGGTTGCTCTGCGCATCGAGGGCCAGGCCGTCGGGCCCGCCCAGGCCGCCATGCAACTGGGCGAAAACGCCCACCTTGCCGATGATCGAGCCGTTGCCCAGCGGGATGCGCCAGATCTGTTGCGCGCGTGTCACGGCTACCAGCAGATGATTGAGGTGCGGGTCGTAGACGATGCCATTGGGGCTGGGGATGGTGCCAAGCAGGCAAGTCAGGTTGCCGCTGGCGTCGAGCTTGTACACGCGACCGCTGGCATCCTGCAGCCCGGTCTGGCCTTGGTCTGTGAAATACAGGTCACCGTTGGGTGCAAACACCAGGTCGTTGACGCCTTTGAAGCCTTCCGAACCAGCTGAGTCCAGCAGTGCTTCGATAGCACCGGTATCTGGGTCGAGCAGCATGATCCCGCGCTTGTAGTCGGTAATGAAGATGCGTCCGTCCTGGTGAATCTTCAGGCCGTTCGGCCAGCCATCGTACTGACACACCAGCTCCCATTCGCCCTGCGGCGAGATGCGGAAAATTCGCCCGTTGGGAATGTCGGTCACGTAAAGCCGGCCTTGACGATCGAATGATGGGCCTTCGAGGAACGAGTCGATGGCACGGCCCTGGCGGTTGGCATTGGCCCAGGCAGTCGGGCGCGGGTCGCGGAAGCGGTCGGGCAGGCGGGTGAATACCGTGGTCTCCACGGTCGGCGGGGCAGCAAAGAAGCTCATGGGCGCTCCTGTAGGGCCGGGGGACGCCTGGGCGTCCGATTGATGTATTTAATGCAATGGCGTTGCAAAATAAAACAAAACCGGGCGAAGGGTGAAGCTGTTTTTTGCGGTTATTCCTGTTTTTATGGTTGTTCATCGTGGCCTGTTGACGAAATTGCGATAATCTGCCTCCATATAAAGAAATGCCGTTTCAAAATAATAACAACGATCCTTTGGAGTCTCTTGCTTGAAATCCCTACCTTCCATCTGCCGCATTGCCTTGGCAGCAGGCGGCAGCGTCATAGGCTTGTCTGCCCAGGCCGACCTGATCGGTGACAGCCACGCGAACTTGTCGATGCGCAATTTCTACTTCAACAGCGATAACCGCGACGGCACGGCGCAGCCCTCCAGAACCGAGGAGTGGGCGCAAGGCTTTCTGCTCGACCTGCGCTCCGGTTATACCGACGGTGTGGTTGGTTTCGGCGTGGACGCCACGGCCATGCTGGGCCTTACGCTGGACAGCGGCAGAGGGCGGCATCAGGGCGGTAGCATGATTCCTTCCGATGGCGATGGCGCAGCTGACCGCTGGAGCAGCGCCGGTGCCACCGCCAAGATGAAGATGAGCCAGACCGAGCTGCGCGTGGGGCAGCTGATGCCCAGGTTGCCGATACTGGTGGCCTCTGATGGCCGGTTGCTGCCGCAAACCTTCCAGGGCGTGCAATTGCAGTCCAGTGACATCGATAACCTCACGCTCATCGGCGGGGCGCTGAACCGCGCCAGGGGCCGGGCTTCGACCGACCTTACCGGCATGGCCGTAAACGGCGGCACTCAGGAGAGTGACCGTTTCAACTTTGTCGGTGCCGACTACCGCGCCACCAAAACGCTGCTGCTGCAGTATTACGCCGGGCAACTCGAAGACTACTATCTGCAGCAGTTCACCGGCCTCAATCACACCCTGGCGTTGACCGATGACAGCTCGTTGACCACTGACCTGCGCTATTTCCGCACCCGTGCGGACGGTGCCAACGGCAGTAGCTCAGGGCGTAGCCAGGGTTATACCGTTGGTGGATACACCAAAGGTAGCGACGGGGAAATCGACAACGACCTGTGGAGTGCGGCGTTCACCTATCGTTTGCGGGGCCACTCGCTGACCCTGGGTTATCAGCGTGTTTCCGACGATAGCAACTTCGTGCAGATCAACCAGGGATCGATCGACAAGGGGGCTGGTGGCAGCAGCCTGTATCTGTGGACGGACAAGATGCTGCTCAGCTTCACGCGCGCTGGTGAACGTACCGGGTTTGCCCAGTACGGCTATGACTTTGCTGCCAACGGCATACCTGGGCTGAAGGCTTCGGTGATCTATTTGAAAGGCGACCACATCCAGGCAGCCGCAGGCGCCGAACAGTCGGAGTGGGAGCGAGACTTCTCGCTGGACTACGTGATCCAGGGCGGCACGTTCAAAGGGCTTGGCGTGGCCTGGCGCAACGGCAAATCGCACAGCGAGGCAGCACGCAATGGTGACCAGAACCGCCTGATCATCAACTACACCCTGCCGCTGTTCTGAGCATCGGCCAGCGCAGCGAACAGGGCCGCATCGGCTGTAAGGTTCGCTGATTGCCCGGTCTGCGAATATTTGCCCCATACGATAGCGATCAACCTCTAGCCAGCAGGCGCAGATATATTGCCCTGCTGGCTTTTTTTATCTTGCACGCACAGCGCATGCTACGTTGGCGGTGGCCGACCGTTGTCGGATAATGAGGTTTTTCCGCCCTTGCGTACAATCGAGGGCTTCGATCCTGTGAGGTTTTGCAAATGGTGAAAGCGCGGCCGCGTCCAGCGGTAAATGGTGTGGCATCGGCAGACCGTGTTTTGACCGTGCTGACCGCGTTTCAGATAGGCGACTCTGCGCTGAGCCTGGTTCAGCTGGTTGAACGTACCGGCCTCATCAAAAGCACGATCATGCGCTTGATGGTGTCCCTGGAAAACCATGGCTTCATCACGCGCATGGCTGACGGGCGTTATCAGCTAGCCAGTGAAGTCATGCGCTTGAACACGGTCTATCAAGAGGCACTGGACCTCGAAAGGCATGTGATGCCACGTTTGCACGATTTGGCTGAAAAGTCGGGTGAGACCGCCTCCTTCTATGTGCGCCACGGTGCATATCGGATGTGCCAGTACCGTGTTAACTCTTCCCATCGACTTCGCCTCAATCTTCAACCCGGCGACATGCGGCCGATGGATGAAGCGGCGGGGGCTCAGGCGTTGCGCGCGCCGTATCATATCGGTATTGCATTGCAAAAACCCTACTACTCGAAGGGAGCCACCGACCCGCATGCCGCTTCAATGGCGCTGCCCATCTACGGCGCGCAGCAGGAACTGATGGGAGCTCTTGTCATTTCAGGACCAGCAAGCCGTTTGACGGAGGAATATGCCGAAAGCCTCAAGCTCATGTTCTTCGAGGCGGCACGTGATCTGATGCGAAGCCTGGGCTTCAAGCCTGCGTCATTGGAGGCCGAGCCGGTCCAGTAAGCGTGCCTCATGGGCCCGGCTTGCGGTGTCTTTGTCGAGCAGCCTGGCTGATTGAGGCGGCCAGGCACTGATTGACAAAGCCGTGCAGCTTTGAAGCCGCGCGCAGTCATTTGTAGGAGCAGCCTTGTGCTGCGAAGAGGCCGGTGCTGGCAATCCATATCTGTTGCCAGTATCGGCCTCTTCGCAGCACAAGGCTGCTCCTACAAACGATGCGCCAGGCGAGCGATCGTTGTTCTCTGCGCGGCAGCGCAGCCCAAAGGGGTGGGCCGTCTCCTGCAAGAGCAGCCAGCATAAGCATGGAAAACAACCCGCGTCGGTTTCAGGATGCGCCTGGTCGTTCGCACGCAACCCCCCGGCGCCACAAGTGCCATGCTTGCAGGATGCCTCGGACCAGTGCGCGCAGACGTACGGCCGCAGGCAAGGAGGCCGCTGGCTCCACGCAACCGTGACGTGGCCGGCGCGCCGCAGCAGAACACGCCGGATACCTGCCCTCACAACAATTCAGGCAGGGTCCGTGATGCCGAGGTCCGCTGTATGCCTGATGAATTGCTCCACCTGCCTGTGATCCACCGCATTCTGGCCCGTGACAAGGATACCCCCGGCGCGCTGTTGCCGATCCTGCATGCCATCCAGCACGACATCGGCTACATCCCCGATGCCGCTGTCGCCGAAATTGCCCATGCCCTGAACCTCAGCCTGGCCGAGGTGCGTGGGGTGATCAGCTTCTACCACGATTTCCGCACCACGCCACCGGCACGCCACACCCTGCGCCTGTGCCGCGCCGAGTCGTGCCAGAGCCGGGGCGCCGAGGCGCTGGCCGCGCAACTGCGCGAACAGCTGGCGCTGGACGACCACGGCACCAGCGCCGACGGCGCCATCAGCCTGCGCCCGGTGTACTGCCTGGGCGCCTGTGCCTGCTCGCCAGCGCTGGAACTGGACGGCCAGGTGCATGCGCGCCTTACCCCTGAGCGCCTGCGCGCGCTGGTCAACGCCTGCCGGGAGGACGCAGCATGCTGAAGCTGTACATCCCCTGCGATTCGGTAGCCCGTGCCGTGGGCGCCGACCAGGTCGCCGATGCCTTGCAGCGCGAGGCCGAGCGCCGCCAGCTGCCGCTGGACATCCAGCGTACCAGTTCCCGCGGGCTGTACTGGCTGGAACCGCTGCTGGAGTGCGACAGCGCGCAAGGGCGCCTGGGTTTCGGCCCGGTCACCCCGGAAGACGTGCCGTCCTTGCTCGACGCCTTTACCGGTGAGCCCGGTGAGCCCGGTGAACCTGGTGGCCACTCGCTGGCCCTGGGGCCGGTCGAGGACATCCCTTACCTCAAGACCCAGCAGCGCCTGTTGTTCGCCCGCGCCGGCATCACCCGCCCGTTGTCGCTGGACGACTACCGTGCCCATGGCGGTTTTGCCGGCCTTGAAGCGGCCGTGGCCCTGGACGGTGCCGAGGTGGTCGCCGCCGTGCTCGATTCCGGCCTGCGCGGCCGCGGCGGTGCGGCGTTCCCGGCCGGCATCAAGTGGCGCACCGTGCGTGACGCCGGGGCCGGGCAGAAGTACGTGGTGTGCAACGCCGACGAGGGTGACTCCGGTACCTTCGCCGACCGCATGCTGATGGAAGGCGACCCGTTCCTGCTGATCGAAGGCATGATCATTGCCGGCCTCGCCGTGGGTGCCGACAAGGGCTACATCTATGTGCGCTCGGAATACCCCGACGCCATCCGCGTGCTTGACCAGGCCTTCGCCATCGCCCGTGACGCCGGCTATCTCGGCAGCGACGTGGCCGGCAGCGGCCAGGCCTTCGACCTGGAAGTGCGGGTCGGCGCCGGCGCCTATATCTGCGGCGAAGAAACCGCGCTGCTCGAATCCATCGAAGGCAAGCGCGGTATCGTTCGCGCCAAGCCTCCGCTACCCGCGCTGCAGGGCCTGTTCGGCCTGCCGACGCTGGTGCACAACGTACTCACCCTGGCCTCGGTACCCGTCATCATGGCCAAGGGCGCGGCGTTCTATCGCGACTTCGGCATGGGCCGCTCGCTGGGCACCATGCCGTTCCAGTTGGCCGGCAACATCCGTCAGGGCGGCCTGGTGGAACGCGCCTTTGGCCTGACCTTGCGCGAGCTGGTGGAAGGCTATGGCGGCGGCACGGCCAGCGGCCGGCCGTTGAAGGCCGCGCAGGTTGGTGGCCCGCTCGGTGCCTGGGTACCGCCCAGCCACTTCGATACGCCGCTGGACTACGAAGCCTTTGCCGCCATGGGCGCGATGCTCGGCCATGGTGGTGTGGTAGTGGCCGACGACACCCTGAACATGGCCAGCATGGCGCGCTTCGCCTTGCAGTTCTGCGCCGAGGAGTCCTGTGGCAAATGCACCCCGTGCCGCATCGGCTCGACCCGGGGCATGGAAGTGGTCGACCGGCTGATCGCCACCAGCGACATGACCGAACGGCATGACCAGGCCCTGTTGCTGCGCGACCTGTGCGACACCATGCAATACGGCTCGCTGTGCGCCATGGGCGGCATGACCGCTTATCCGGTGGCCAGCGCGCTGAAGTACTTCCCCGCCGATTTCGGGCTGACCCACACGGAGGCCGCGCAGTGATCAATTTCTTCGACCCCGCTTCTGATAAAAGCAGCGACCTCGGCACCCCGGCCCGTGACAGCGAGGTACAGGTCAGCCTGAGCATCGATGGCCGCGCCATCACTGTGCCCGCCGGTACTTCGGTGATGCGTGCCGCGGCCATGCTCGGCACCAGCATCCCCAAACTGTGCGCCACCGACAGCCTCGAAGCCTTTGGCTCGTGCCGCATGTGCATGGTGGAAATCGAAGGCATGCGCGGTTACCCGGCCTCCTGCACCACCCCGGTCAGCGAAGGCATGGTGGTGCACACCGAAACCCCGCGCCTGGCCGGCCTGCGCCGCAATGTGATGGAGCTGTACATCTCCGACCACCCGCTGGACTGCCTGACCTGTTCGGCCAACGGCAACTGCGAGCTGCAGACCGTGGCCGGCCAGGTGGGCCTGCGCGAGGTGCGCTATGGCTACGACGGCGCCAACCACCTGGCCGAGAAAAAGGACGTATCCAACCCGTATTTCGACTACGAGCCGAGCAAGTGCATCGTCTGCAGCCGCTGCGTGCGTGCCTGCGAGGACATCCAGGGCACCTTCGCCCTGACCATCACCGGGCGCGGTTTCGAATCGCGGGTGGCGGCGGCGGGTGGTGAAAACTTCCTCGCCTCCGAGTGCGTGTCTTGCGGCGCCTGCGTGCAGGCCTGCCCGACCGCGACCCTGACCGAAAAGAGCCTGGTACAGCTGGGCCAACCCGAGCGTGCGGTCATCACCACCTGCGCCTATTGCGGCGTCGGCTGCTCGTTCCGCGCCGAAATGAAGGGCGACCAGCTGGTGCGCATGGTCCCGGACAAGAACGGCGGCGCCAACCACGGCCACGCCTGCGTCAAGGGCCGCTTCGCCTGGGGTTACGCCACCCACCCGGACCGCATCACCAAGCCGATGATCCGCAAGCGCCTGGAAGACCCATGGCAGGAAGTCAGCTGGGACGAAGCGGTGACCTACGCCGCCAGCGAGTTCCGCCGCATCCAACTGAAGTACGGTCGCGATTCCATCGGCGGCATCACCTCCAGCCGCTGCACCAACGAAGAAGCCTACCTGGTGCAGAAACTGGTGCGCACGGCGTTCGGCAACAACAACGTCGACACCTGCGCGCGGGTATGCCATTCGCCCACCGGCTATGGCCTGAAGCAGACCCTGGGTGAGTCGGCCGGTACACAAAGCTTCGACTCGGTGATGCAGGCCGACGTGGTGCTGGTGATCGGCGCCAACCCCACCGACGCCCACCCGGTATTCGGCTCGCAGCTCAAGCGCCGCCTGCGCCAGGGCGCGCGGCTGATCGTGATCGACCCACGGCGCATCGACCTGGTCGACTCGCCGCACGCCCGCGCCGAGCTGCACCTGCAACTGCGCCCCGGTACCAACGTGGCCATGCTCAACGCCCTTGCCCACGTGATCGTCACCGAAGGCCTGCTGGCCCAGCGCTTCATCGATGCCCGCTGCGAAACCGAAGATTTCGCCCGCTGGCGCGACTTCGTCAGCCTGGCGGAAAACGCCCCCGAAGTGCTTGGCCCGGTCTGCGGCGTGCCTGCCGAGCAGATCCGCGCCGCCGCCCGGCTGTACGCCACCGGCGGCAACGCGGCGATCTACTACGGCCTGGGCGTGACCGAACACAGCCAGGGCAGCACCGCGGTGATGGGCATCGCCAACCTGGCCATGGCCACCGGCAACATCGGCCGTGAAGGGGTAGGGGTGAACCCGCTGCGCGGGCAGAACAACGTGCAAGGCTCGTGCGACATGGGCTCGTTCCCCCACGAACTGCCCGGCTACCGGCACATTTCCAACGAAGTTGTGCGCGCCGAGTTCGAGCAGGCCTGGGGCGTGACCCTGCAGCCTGACCCGGGCCTGCGCATCCCCAACATGTTCGAGGCTGCGCTGGACGGCAGTTTCAAGGCCCTTTACTGCCAGGGCGAGGACATTGCCCAGAGCGACCCCAACACCCAGCACGTCACTGCGGCCCTGCTGGCCATGGAGTGCGTGGTGGTGCAGGACATCTTCCTCAACGAAACAGCCAAGTTCGCCCATGTGTTCCTGCCGGGCAGCTCGTTCCTGGAGAAGGACGGTACCTTCACCAATGCCGAGCGGCGTATTTCGCGGGTGCGCAAGGTCATGGAGCCGTTGGCCGGAAAGGCCGACTGGGAGGCGACCATAGCCCTGGCCAATGCCTTGGGCTACCCGATGAGCTACCGTCACCCGTCCGAGATCATGGACGAGATCGCCCGCCTTACGCCTACCTTCCACCGCGTCAGCTACGCCGAGATCGACCGCCACGGCAGCCTGCAGTGGCCGTGCAACGACGCAGCGCCGGATGGCACGCCGACCATGCACATCGACCAGTTCGTACGTGGCAAGGGGCGCTTCATGCTCACCGGCTACGTGCCCACCGAGGAGAAGGTCAACAACCGCTACCCGCTGCTGCTGACCACCGGGCGCATTCTCAGCCAGTACAACGTCGGCGCCCAGACCCGGCGTACCGGCAACGTCGCCTGGCATGACGCCGACCGCCTGGAAATCCACCCGACCGACGCCGAAAGCCGTGGCATCCAGGATGGCGACTGGGTCGGCATCGGCAGCCGCGCCGGGCAGACGGTGCTGCGCGCCAAGGTCAGCACGCGGGTGGCGCCGGGTGTGGTGTACACCACCTTCCACTTCCCAGAGTCGGGGGCCAACGTGATTACCACCGACAACTCCGACTGGGCCACCAACTGCCCTGAGTACAAGGTGACGGCGGTGGAGGTGGTGAAAGTGTTCCAGCCGTCGCAGTGGCAGAAGCGCTACCAGGACTTCAGTGACGAGCAGCGGCGGTTGTTGAAGGAGCGTCGTATTGCCGAGAAAACCGAGGTGCGCCGATGAGCAGTGAGAATCTGGTCAAGATGGCCAACCAGATTGCCCATTACTTCGACAGCGAGCCAGACCGGGCGCTGGCGGTGCAAGGGATACGGCAGCATCTGCAGAGCTTCTGGACGCCTGCGATGCGCCGGCAACTGGCGGAATGGGCCGAGGCCAATGCAGGGGAGGGGCTGGACCCGAAGGTGCAGGAAGCGTTGGCCTAGCGTTTGGTGTCGAATGGGGCTGCTGCGCAGCCCATCGCCGGCAAGCCAGCTCCCACAGGTACTGCACATGACTTGAGGTCAATGTGGTCGATGTGGGAGCTGGCTTGCCGGCGATAGGGCCCTGACAGATTGAACTCAGCCGCGGGCCAGTTCCGCCAGATGGGCAATTGCCTCCTCGCTCTTGAGCACCAGCACATCCCTCTCCAGCGAATCCAGCACCACCTCCGCGGTATTACCAATCAACGCCCCGGAAATCCCCGTGCGGCACACCGTGCCGATCACCGTTACCACGGCATCGAGCTTCTTCTCGGTATGCGGAATCAGCACATCCGCCGGCCCTTCGGCCACATGCAAGCGGTCTTCGCTGATGTCGTACTCTGCCTGGAATGCCTTGCACGCCTCGCGGTAGCGCTTTTCGATGGTATCGCTCAGCTGGTACACCGGGTCCGACGCTGACAGCATCGGCGACGGATGGGCGCTGATGACGTGAAGCTCGCCTTTGGCCAGCCCGGCAATGGCATAGCCATGGTCGATGATGCTGGCATGCAGGCGGCGGTGGCCCTCGTCCTGGTTGCCCACGTCCACCGCGGCCAGGATCTTGCCGCCGGTCCACGGCCGCTCGCTCTTGACCATGAGCACGGCACAAGGGCATTGGCGCAGCAGCTTCCAGTCGCTGGGGGTGAGCAGGGCCTTTTTCAGCGGGTTGTCCGGGCGGTGTTCCTTGATCACCAGCTCGCAGCCCTCGGCCTGCTGCACGTAGATGATGGTGTCGTGCAGGTTGTCGCGCCAGGCCTCCTCATGGGTGACGCTGTCGTACCCGTCATCATGCAGCTGGCTGCTCAGCAGGCTCAGTAGCGCGCTGTGGTCATGCCTTTTGTCGCACATCAGCAGGTGCAGGCGGGCGCCGGTGACGCCGGCGATCAGCTTGGCCCGGGTCAGTGCCCGGCTGTGGGCGTGCTCGGGGTCGAGGACGACGAGGATGCTGCGGACGGCTTGCATGGGCGTTAACTCCCTTCAAAGGTGGCGACCAATGCCTGACTATAGTCGGCGCTTCCCCCGCTGGCGCTTGATGTACATCAAGCATAGTCACTGGCGCCGCCCGCCGCCGCCGGTATAATCGCCGGCCCTGCCAGTTCTTTGTGGTTGCACGCTCATGTCCCTGATCCCCGAAATCGACGCCTTTCTTGGTTGCCCGACACCAGACGCCTGGATCGAAGCGGCGCTCGCCGACCAGGAAACCCTGCTGATCGACCACAAGAACTGCGAGTTCAAGGCTGCCAGCACCGCCCTGAGCCTGATCGCCAAGTACAACACCCACCTCGACCTGATCAACATGATGTCGCGCCTGGCCCGCGAGGAGCTGGTGCACCACGAGCAGGTGCTGCGCCTGATGAAGCGTCGTGGCGTGCCGCTGCGCCCTGTGTCGGCGGGGCGATATGCGTCGGGGCTGCGGCGGCTGGTGCGCGCCCACGAGCCGGTCAAGCTGGTGGATACGCTGGTGGTGGGGGCGTTCATCGAGGCGCGCAGCTGCGAGCGCTTTGCCGCGCTGGTACCGCATCTGGACGAGGAACTGGGCCGCTTCTACCACGGCCTGCTGAAGAGCGAAGCGCGCCATTACCAGGGTTATCTGAAACTGGCGCACAACTATGGCGAAGAGGCAGACATTGCCCGCCGGGTGGATCTGGTGCGTGCAGCAGAGGTGGAGCTGATCCAGTCACCGGACCAGGAGCTGCGCTTCCACAGCGGTATACCGATGGCGCAGGCCGCCTGATTCGCACCAGGCGGCCCAGGCGTCAGTGACGGCGGCCCAGCAGCAGGCCGACTACCAGCCCGAGGCCAGCGGAAATGGCCACGGTCTGCCACGGGTGGCCACCGATATAGTCCTGGGTAGCGTCCATCACAGGTTGCGCCTTGCTGCGTACCTTGTCGGCGGCATTGCGCGCCTGGCGTAGCTTGAGGCTTACCTGCGCGCGCAGGGTTTCCGCCTCGTCACCCACCAGGGCGGCGCTGTCGTTCAGCAGTTTTTCCGACTCTTCGATCAGCGCCTGCAGTTCGCTGAATACCTGGTCCTTGATCTGATCGCTGTCGGTCAGCGGGGCGTTTTTCCGGGCCATGAACTCGTCCTCGTCGATGGTGTGGCTTGAACAATGGATGCCGGCGCGTCGGGAAAGTTGCGGCGGCTTTGGGCTGTTGCAGTACCTGGGTGTAAGATAGCGGCCATTTTCAAACCTGCAGGTACCTTCATGAGTTTCAATCTGGCCAACATGAGCTTCGAGGAACGGGCGCAGATCGAGGCAGAGAAGGCCCGGCTGTTCGAGCTGTGGCAGAACAACCTGGGCAAGGCCAAGGGCGAAGCGGCACGGTTGATCGCCGAGAAACCACGGCGCAAAGGCAAATGGGCCGAGTGGGTGCGCGCCGAGCTGGATGGCATGTCGCCGCCCGAATACGCCAACATGGTGCGCAGCGAAGTCAACAAGCTGATGGCCGCAGCCAGCGCCAGCCGCTGATCATACCCGCCAGGCGCCTACCAGTAGGCGCCCTTGGGCAGGTCCAGCTTGCCCTCGTCGGTAAAGCGCACGGTCCCCAGCAGCCCGCCGGCCAGCTTGCCGCGCAGCACATAGGGCAGGCCCTGCAACGAGTCCACCCGGCCCAGCCCATAGGCCTGGCGCAGGAAGGAAAACGCCGTGATGCTCACCGGCACCACTATCACCGCTTCGCCATAACGGCCGATGTGCCCCTGCTGGTCGCTGACCCCGGCAGCCAGCGGCTGGCCGTTCACTTCCAGGTTCAGGGCGATGCCGTTGTAGTCGATCGGCGCCTCGTTGGGGTTTTGTACCCGCATCTTCACCGCCATGCGCAGTTCCAGCTCCTGCCCGGGCAGCGGCTCGATACCGATCACGCTGATATTGACCGGGTCGCGTGCCTGGAACAGCGCACAGGCCCCCAGGCCGCAGGCCAGCAGCAGGACCAGGAACAGGCGGGCGTAGCGGTGCAGACGGGCAGCCATGGGGTGCGACCTTGCCAGAGTGGGCGAATGGGCAGTGTGGCAAATACGCGTCGGCGTTGAAAGTCTCCGTCCAGATGAAAGATACTGTTTCTCATTAACGCCCGATAACTTCTCCTACTGGCTGTTCCCGAACCCATGCTGACTTCTCCCGCGCCGGGCCTGCTGGCAAGCTTCCAGGAGCACTACGACGACCTGCTTCAGTTCCTGACACGGCGCATGAGCGACCGTCAGCGCGCTGCCGATGTCGCGCAGGAAACCTACCTTAAGCTGGTGAACATCGACCAGCAGGCGGTGCCGGTGCTGCACGCGCGCAGTTTCATCTTCCGCGTGGCCGGCAACCTGGCGATCGATGCCTTGCGCCGCGAGCAGCGCATTGCCGCCAGCCACGACGACAGCGAGCGGGCAGGTGAGGTCGCCTGCCCGGCGCCGGCCCCGGAAGCGGCCTTGCTGGCCCGGGAGCGCTTGCAGATCCTCGACCAGGCGCTGCTGCAGCTGTCCGACAATGCCCGCCAGGCGCTGTTGCTCAACCGCGTGGACGGCCTGACCCAGGCACAGATCGCGCAGCGCCTGGGGGTTTCCGAAAGCATGGTGGCGAAATACATCGGCCAGGCCCTGCGCCATTGCCGCAACTGGCTCAAACAGGCGGGGGTGGCTGCTGCACTGGTGTTGGCCGTTGGTGTGGCGGGTTGGCAGAAGGCGCCAATGCTGCTGGCGGATTACCACACCGGGGTAGGTGAGCGACAGGTGATTACTTTGGCAGATGGCACGCGGGTGACGCTGAACAGTGCCACAGCCGTGAGCGTGGTGTTCAGCGACCGTGAGCGGCGGGTGGTGCTGGAATCTGGTGAGGCCTTGTTCGAGACCACCGATGATTCACGGCCCTTTGTGGTCGATACGGCCGGTGAGCGGGTGCAGGGGAGTGCGGCCACCTTCAGCGTGCGTCGCGATGGCCGCGTGGTATTGGCCCATGGCGAAGCCAAGGTTGGCGAACATGAACTGGCAGTAGCGGCCGATGCCGGCACGCAGATGGCCTGGCAGCGCGGCAAGCTGATCTTCAACGGCAAGCCGCTGGGGCAGGTGCTGGCGGAGCTTGAGCGTTATCGGCATGGGCGGATCGTGTTGTCCGATAGCAAGCTGGCGGCGATGCAGGTCAGCGGGGTGTTCGACCTCGATGAGCCGGAGGCCCTGTTGCGGACCCTTGAGCAGCGTTATGGGCTGAAGGTGACCTACCTGCCTTGGTTGGCCGTGGTTCATTGATTCGCCTGTGCCGGCCTCTTCGCAGCACAAGGCTGCTCCTATGTATGGACTCGCCCACACTGTCTAGCTGCTTTTGAACATAGGAACCCGGTTGCATCTATGTATCAGGCCTGTTCGAGGAAGCTTTTTGCTTCTGGCCGACATCGTGGTGAGCTCGCAGCGTGCCGTTTACATTGAGGCCACTGCATCGGGCCTGTAGGAGCGGAGGCATCAGTCTGCGACGGTCTTACCAGGGGTCAATGTTCACTAGCAGGGGTTGGAGCGCTTAGCGCCCCGGTGGCATTACTCGGTTGGTCAGAGGCTCATGGCAGCCTCCGGGTTGCTGTTCGGTTTGTGTTGATAAACCTGGTCGTTCTGTAACAGGGCCCAGATAATGCGCAGATTTCGATTAGCCAGTCTGATCGCCGCTTCCTTGCGCCCAAGGCGGGATAGCCAGCGCAAGAGGCGGCGATCGTCTGGCTGATCGGAATCAGGCCTTAGCTGACTCAAGACAGCATGTGCGCCCTGGATCATCAGGCTACGTATGTAGCCGTCACCTCGCTTGCTCATCCTGCCCAATCTGACTTTGTTTCCACTGCTGTGCTGATCGGGCACGATACCGAAGAAGGCGGAATACATTCGGCCACTGGCGAAGCGGCTGGGCTCGGTCTGTTTCGCCACGATCGCCGTGGCGATGATAGGGCCTACGCCACGAATGGTGACCAGTCGCTGTGCGACTTTATCCTCCCGGGCTGTCGCTTCGAGCCGTCTACTGAGCCCCGCAATGCGTTCACCCAGAGACAGCCAGTCCGTCAACAGCTCATCGAGCAACTCACGCAATAGGTCGGGCAAAGGTAAAGAGGCATCCTCAAGAGACCGCGGCACATGCTTACCAATCGCAGCGTCGCCCTGTGGCATGGATACGCCATGCTCAAGCAGCAAACCACGTATCTGGTTACCCAGCGCGGTATGCCGCTTGATGTTGCCGCGGCGGATACGGTGCAGTGCTTGAATAGCCAGTGCTGTGGTGCTCTTGATCGATATCGAGGCAATACTGGTATCGCGACCGGCGCGCAAAATGGCATGGGTGTCGTTACGGTCGTTCTTCGCGCCGCTGCGGTGTTCGGCGACTCGTTGCGCAGGCAGGATGCGAACCGCATTACCTTTGGCCTGCAGCAGCCTTGCCCAGGCTTGTGCACCTGGGCCGCACTCCATCAAGACGGTCACTGTCGCTGGCAACCTGAGCAGGAAATCATGAAAGGCCTGACGGGATTTGATGCGATCTTCGTAGATCACCCGACCGGTAGCATCCTCGCCTGCTAACTGAAAGACCTGCTTGGCCAGGTCTACACAGATGGTTGTGCAAAGCTCCACATCAGTGGACGACAGGGAACCTTGCTTGGAACTATGCTTTTTCATGGTCTCGCCCTCGCTGCCGTTGGC
Source organism: Pseudomonas sp. PVC-5-1 (assembly GCF_057444345.1). NCBI lineage: Bacteria > Pseudomonadati > Pseudomonadota > Gammaproteobacteria > Pseudomonadales > Pseudomonadaceae > Pseudomonas > Pseudomonas sp. PVC-5-1. The sequence goes on from NZ_CM172024.1 coordinate 1,883,616, forward strand.
TTCTTAGAACGCCACCGTGGCACTGTGATGCCTCGGCGGGGGCGAGTCCATCGATTACAGCGAACTGCGATCCCTGTAGGAGCAGCCTTGTGCTGCGAAGAGGCCGGCACAGAAATAAAAATATTTTCCATTTGGCACTGCAAGTTCCTGCAAGCCAGATCGTCGTAGTGGGACTGATCAGCAACCAATTCTCATTTACGACTTGTCAGGAAGCTCATTCGTGCCTCTGATGCTCAAGCCCTTGCACCGCCGCCGCGGTCCGCTTCACCATGCCCTGATGTCCTGCAGTGCCCTGGCCATGCTGGTCGGCCCGCTGCAGGTGTTTGCCTCGACCGCCACCGAACAGGCCCAGACTCAGGCCCGCCAGGTCCAGCTCGACCTGCCGGCCCAGCCGCTGGACCACGCCCTGACGACGTTCGCCGACCAGGCCGGCCTGCACCTGCTGTACACCACCGGCGACGTCGCCGGCCAGGCCAGCCCGGCCTTGCAGGGCAGCTACAGCATCGAGCAGGCGCTGCAGCAGTTACTGGCCGGCAGCGGCATGAGTTGGCACTTCAGCGATGCCCGCACGGTGACCCTGCGCAAGGCCGACGCTGCGCCGCAGGCGGTCAATCTCAAGCCGATCGAGGTCAGCGTGGCCTCGCGCACCAGCACCGCGATCAGTGAAATCCCCGGCACCGTGTGGGTGGTCGACCAGCAGCAGTTGCGCGAGCAGATCGACAGCGGCGTCAGCCTGAAGGAAGCCATCGGCAAGCTGGTGCCAGGCCTCGACCTGGCGCCGGAAGGCCGTACCAACTACGGCCAGAACATGCGCGGGCGCAATGTGCTGGTGATGATCGACGGGGTCAGCCAGAACAGCTCGCGCGGCCTGTCACGCCAGTTCGACAGCATTTCGCCGTTCAACGTCGAGCGCGTCGAAGTGCTGTCTGGCGCCAGTGCCATCTACGGTGGTGGCGCCACCGGCGGCATCATCAACATCGTGACCAAGAAGGGCGAACCCGGCCCGGCGCGTTTCGAGACCCAGCTCGGTGCCAGCAGCGGCTTCAACAACAGCGACGACCTGGCCACCCGCTTCGCCCAGTCGATCAGTGGCGGCAACGAGCGGTTCAACGCCCGGCTGGGGGTTTCCGGAGAGCAGAACGAAGCCTTCTACGACGGCGCCGGCGACCAGATCTTCATCGACAACACCCAGACCGACCTGCAATACAACCGCACCATCGACGTGCTCGGCACCTTGGGGATGCAACTGAACGACCAGCAGAGCCTCGACCTGCTGGCCCAGTACTATGACTCGGGCAACCACGGCAGCACCGGCATCTACTTCCCTAACCTGAACTACAACGCCCCATCCGACCTGGAAGACGCCGAGCTGCGCAGTGGCTACTCGTCGGACCTGGAGCCGCGCACCCGGCGCCTGCTGCTGAACGCCAACTACCACCACACCGACGTGCTTGGGCAGGACTTCTACCTGCAGGCCTCGTACCGCAAGGAAGACGACAACTTCTACCCGTTCCCGTACTACAACCGCGCCACGCCCACCGGCTCGCGCGGGGTGTACTTCGCCGCCTCGCAGCAAAACTTCGAAGTCACCAGCCTCAAGGGCCTGTTCGCCAAGCAGTGGGACGCGCTGAAGCTGACCTACGGCGTGGACCTGGACCGCGAGCGCTTCAACGCCGAGCAGACCACCTTCAACGCCCAGACGTCTTCCGAGTCGGGTGGCCTGGAGCTGGAAAAGGAAAGCAAGGCCGCGCGCTACCCCAGCTACCGGGTCGACGGCGTGTCGGTGTACGCCCAGCTGGACTGGCACGCCACCGATAACCTGACCCTGTCCGGCGGCGCCCGGCGCCAGCAGATGGATGTGGACGTCAGCGACTTCAAGGGTGTGCCGGGTGGCAGCAACGATTACCAGGTCAACCTGTTCAACGTCGGTGCCATCTACGACTTCAAGAATGGCCACCAGGTATGGACCAACTACGGCGAAGGCTTCGACCTGCCCGACCCGGCCAAGTACTACGGCAAGCCCGGGCTGAGCGTGGCCGACAACCCGCTGGCCGGCATCAAGAGCCGCCAGGTGGAACTGGGCTGGCGCTATGCCGACCTGGACTGGGATGCCCAGGCGGCGCTGTACTACATCTGGTCGGACAAGATCATCAACGTCGACTCGCAGACGCTGACCATCAATGTGGAAGACCAGAAAAGCCGTGACTTCGGTTTTGAGGGCGCTCTGACCCGACACTTCCAGACAGGCTGGGAAGCCGGTGGCACCCTGCACCTGACCCGCTCCGAGGAGGAGGATGTCGATGGCGGCTGGATCAAGCGCGATGCCCGCTATGCCTCGTTGTCCAAGGCTACCGCGTTCGTCGGCTGGAAGGGCGATGGCCGCAGTGCTCGGCTACAGGCCAACCATGCCTTCAGCCTGAAGGACGATGCCGACCACGAGATCGACGGCTACACCACCTTCGACCTGCTGGGCAGCCAGGATACCGGCTTCGGCACCTTCAGCGCCGGCATCCAGAACCTGCTGGACAAGCAGTACAGCACGGTCTGGGGGCAGCGTGCGACGCTGTTCTACTCGCCGACCTACGGGCCGGCTTACCTGTATGACTACCAAGGGCGCGGGCGTACCTACACGCTGACCTGGAGCATGGCTTACTGATTGATGTTGTCTGACCTGGCCTCTTCGCGGGCTTGCCCGCTCCCACAGGTACGGCGCCGCCCTCAGGCATTGTGAGGCCCCTGTGGGAGCGGGCAAGCCCGCGAAGAGGCCAGGTCAGGCAAACGACACCAGCAAATCCTGCGCAAACGCCTGCTGTGCCTCGCCAACCGCCTGCGCCCGGTGCCTGGCCAGGGTAAACGGCACCACAAAGTCCAACCCCGGGTCCAGCGCCCACAACAGCCCCTCAGCCTCCCAAGCTTGCGCACAATGGCATGGCAGATAGCCAATATGCCGCCCCGACAGAATGAACGTCAGCACGCTCTCGATCTGCTCCGCCACCGCCATGCTGCGCTGGCTCTGGAACGGCTCACCGCCCTTGAGAAACCGGTACGGATGGCGCACCTGGTCCATCGCCAGCAACCGCTCCCGGCCAACACCAGCCTCACCGAACAGCACATGGCCCTTGCCGCAATACAGCCGTTGCCGCTCCTGGAACAGCGGCTGGTAGTCGAAGGCTGCCTGGTTGCCGGAAAAGTAGCTGATGGCGTAATCCAGCCGCTGTTCCAGCAACAAGCGCTCCAGCTCTGCCGGTGGCGCACTGATCAGCTCCAGCTGCACCGCCTCCTCGCGCCTGCGAAACGCCGCAATGGCCGCCGCCAGCTTCAGGCTCACCGCCTTGTCCTGGCTCTCCGCCATGCCTATGCGCACGGTCCCCAGCAGCCGCCCGGCAACGCCATTGGCCTGCTGGCGAAACTGTTCGATGTTCAGCAATAGCCCACGGGCGGCGTCCAGCAACAACGCGCCCTTTTCCGTCAGGTGAAAGCCACCTTTGCCGCGGCTGCACAGGCGGTAGCCCAGCCGCGCTTCCAGCTGCGCCATGCGCTGGCTGATGGTGGGCTGGCTCAGGCCCAGCACGCCTTGCGCGGCGCTGAAGCCACCGGCCTCGACTACAGTGACGAACAGCCGCAGCAGATGCAGGTCGGGGTCGTGCACTTGTCCGAGCATTACATTGCTCCTGATGAATGTCAGCTTTGCAAACTTGCCATTCCTGCAATGTAACCCGGCTGGCATGCTCGCGGCATCCACCCATTTGCCGAGGTGTTCGCCATGCGTCGATCGTTGTGCCTGCTGTCCCTGGTCCTGGCCTTGCCGCTGCAGGCCGAAGAAAAGGTCGTCAACCTCTACAGCTGGGCCGACTATGTCGCCCCGCAAACCCTCCAGCGCTTCGAGCGGGAAACCGGCTACAAGGTGCGCTATGACACCTTCGACACCACCGAAGTGCTGGAAACCAAGCTGCTGACCGGTGGTAGCGGCTATGACGTGGTGGTGCCGTCGTCAACCGTACTGGCCCGGGCGCTCAAGGCAAATGCCCTGCAGCCGTTCGATCCCCAGGGCATGCCCGGCTATGCCAACCTCGACAAGGACCTGCTGGCCAAGCTCGCAGAGGCCGACCCCGGCAACCGCCATGCCGTGCCCTACACCTGGGGCACCCTGGGCCTGGGGGTGAATGTGGAAGCGGTGCGCCAGCGCCTGGGTGATGTACCGCTGGACAGCCTCGACCTGCTGTTCAAGCCCGAGTACGCCAGCCGGCTGAAGGACTGCGGCATCGCCATGCCCGACTCGCCCCAGGAGGTGATCGGCGTGGCCCTGAACTACCTGGGCAAGGACCCTTACAGCCAGGCCAAGGACGACCTGGCCGCCGCGCAGAACCTGCTGAGCCAGCTGCAGCCGTCGATCAGCTACGTCGCCAATGGTCGGCAGATCAGCGACCTGGCCAATGGCAGCGTGTGCCTGGCGCTGACCTACAACGGCGATGCGGCGATGGCCGCCGACCAGGCGCGTCGCGCAGGCAAACCGTTCGAGCTGATCTACCGCATCCCCCGCGAAGGCACGCTGGTGTGGCAGGACAACCTGGTCATTCCCAAGGACGCTCCGCACCCCGAGGCCGCGCGGGCGTTCATCGCCTTCATGCTCAAGCCCGAGTCGGTCGCCGCGCTGACTAACACGCTGTTCTTCGCCAACGCCAACCAGGCGGCCACGCCGCTGGTGGACGAAGCAGTGCGCAACGACCCGGACATCTACCCGTCGGCCGCGGTGCGCCAGCGCCTGTATGCCGACCGCAGCATGGCCTTGGCCGACCTGCGCCAGCGCAACCGCCTGTGGACCGCATTCCGCAGCCGCCAGTAACCGATAACGACAAAGGAGCTCGACCGTGGAGCAAGCCGTAAACAACGACCAGGCCATGACCCGCGACAGCCTGTATGGCACCGCTGCGGAAAGTACCTACGCCGGCATTACCAGTTTCTCTCGCCGCCGCTACAGCCGCGACCTGCGTGGTGTCGATGTGGTGGTCAGTGGTGTGCCGTTCGATACTGCCACCAGCAACCGCCCCGGTGCGCGCTTCGGCCCGCGGGCGATCCGCGCCGCCTCGGTGCAGCAGGCCTGGGCCCGGCACTGGCCGTGGGCGTTCGACCCGTTCGACCACCTGGCGGTGATCGACTATGGGGATTGCGCCTTCGACAGCGGCACCCCGCAGTCGGTACCGGACAGCATCGAGGCCCATGCCACGCATATTCTGGAAGCAGGCTGCGCCATGCTCACCCTGGGTGGCGACCACTTCATCAGCTACCCGCTGCTCAAGGCCCATGCCCGCCGCCATGGCCCGCTGGCGCTGATCCACTTCGATGCGCACAGCGACACCTGGCCGGACGAGGAAGGCAAGCGCATCGACCACGGCACCATGTTCTGGCATGCCGCCCGCGAAGGCCTGGTGGACCCGGCCAGCTCGGTGCAGATCGGCCTGCGCACCACCAATGACGACAGCCAGGGCTTTGCCATCCTCGACGCCCGCCAGGTGCACCGGCAGGGCACCGAGGCGGTGATTGCGGCGATTCGCCAGCGGGTGGGCGAGCGGCCGGTTTACCTGACCTTCGATATCGACTGCCTCGACCCGGCCTATGCGCCCGGTACCGGCACACCGGTGTGCGGCGGGCTGAGCACGGTGCAGGCGCTGGAGATCCTTGGCGGGCTGCGCGGCATCAACCTGGTGGGCATGGACCTGGTGGAGGTGGCGCCCGCCTATGACCATGCCGACATCACCGCGCTGGCCGGGGCGACCCTGGCGATGGAAATGCTGTGCCTGTATGCGGCGCGGCACAAGGTGGACAAGGGTCAGTAATTCGGCGTCCGTAGGGGGTTTGTGGGAGCGGCCTTGTGTCGCGAAAGGGCTGCGTAGCAGCCCCCAAGGCCCATACTGAAACATCAGGAATCATCTCCACCCGCATTCACACTTTTGCCGCGAACCCTTCGCGCCTTAGGCTATCAAACCCACCAGGCGCGGCATTTTCGTACAGGAGGTGAAGCATGACCCCGACCTTGCCCATCCTGGCCCTCGGCCTGGTGCTGTGCCTGCCCGCGCAAGCGGCCCCCGAGCCGCCCTTGCAACTCGCCGCCGGCAACAACAACCCCTACAACAGCCCGATCCAGCGCGCCAACCCCAACAGCCGCCAGGGCAGCATGCCGGCCACGCCTCCCGTGCGCGGCCCGTCCACCGACCCGTACCAGCGCACGCCCACCCTGGACAACCGCGGCATCGGCAATGGCGACAACCTGCGCCGCCAGCAACAAACCCCGAACCTGGAGCCCACCCGACCACCGCGCGGCAACCCGCGCGCGCCATGAGCGCTCTACGAAAGGAATCCTGCATGCTTCGAGCACCCTGGCTTGTAACCCTGACCGCCGCCGCACTCCTGCCCCTGCTGGCGCAGGCGGCGGCCAAACAGCAGTTTCGCAGTGAAGAAGGCACCTTGACCGTCAGCACCCTGGCCGATGGTCTGCGCAACCCTTGGGCCCTGGCGTTCCTGCCGGGCGGCAAGGACATGCTGGTCACCGAGCGTGCCGGCAACTTGCGGGTGGTCAATGCCGAAGGCAAGGTCGGCCCGCCGATCAGCGGTGTGCCCAAGGTCTGGGCCGAGGGCCAGGGCGGCTTGCTGGATGTGGTGCTGTCGCCGGAGTTCGCCAAGGACCGCACCGTCTACCTGTCCTACGCCGAAGAGGGCAGTGACGGCAAGGCCGGTACGGCGGTCGGCCGTGGCCAGTTGTCCCAGGACCGCGCCCGGCTGGAAAACTTCAACGTCATCTTCCGCCAGCAGCCCAAACTGTCGGAGGGCAACCACTTTGGCTCGCGCCTGGTGTTCGACCGCGACGGCTACCTGTTCATCGCCCTCGGCGAAAACAACCAGCGCCCGACTGCCCAGGACCTGGACAAGCTGCAAGGCAAGATCGTGCGTATCTTGCCGGACGGCGAAGTGCCCAGGGACAACCCCTTCGTCGGCAAGGACAATGTGCGGCCGGAGATCTGGTCGTTCGGCCACCGCAACCAGCAAGGCGCCGCACTCAACCCATGGACCGGCAAGCTGTGGACCCACGAGCATGGCCCGCGCGGCGGCGACGAGATCAACATTCCCGAACCCGGCAAGAACTATGGCTGGCCGATTGCGACCCACGGCATCAACTACTCGCTGCTGCCGATCCCCGAGGCCAAGGGCAAGCATGTACAGGGTATGGTCGACCCGCACCATGTATGGGAGAAGTCGCCGGGGATCAGCGGCATGGCGTTCTACGACAGCCCTAGGTTCAAGGCCTGGGACCACAACCTGTTCATTGGCGCGCTGGCTACCCAGGAGCTGATCCGCCTGCAACTGGATGGCGACAAGGTGGTGCATGAAGAGCGTTTGCTGGGTGAGCTGAAGGCGCGTATCCGCGATGTGCGGGTGGGGCCGGATGGCTACCTGTATGTGCTGACCGATGACAAGGACGGCGCGCTGCTCAAGGTAGGCCTGGGCGACGCTTGATCACCACTGTTGTACGCGGCCCCTGTGGGAGCGGGCGTGCCCGCGAAGCAGGCGCCGCGGTGGATGGCACGGGCTTCGCCCGTGTTCGCGGGCACGCCCGCTCCCACAGGGATCGCGGCAGCCTTTTGAATTTGGGTAAGACCGTTGTTCCTACAAGGTCCGCGGTGTGTCAGCCGTGTAGAATGCCGCATGGCTATCGATCCCCATTCCCTCTACCAGCAGGCCCTGACCACCCAGGGCTATGTCGCCGACCCCGCCCAGGCCCGCGCCGTCGAGGCCTTGCAGGCCTGTTTCCAGGCCGTCGAACAGGGCCGCCCCACCCAGGGTATCTACCTCTGGGGCCCGGTCGGCCGCGGCAAGACCTGGCTGATGGACCAGTTCCACCGCTGCCTGCGGGTACCCAGCCGGCGCCAGCACTTCCACCACTTCATGGCCTGGGTCCACCAGCGCCTGTTCCAGCTCAACGGCACCGCCGACCCGCTGCTGGCGCTGGCCGGGGAGCTGGCCGGGCAGATTCGCGTGCTGTGCTTCGACGAGCTGTTCGTCAACGACATCGGTGACGCGATCATCCTCGGCCGCCTGTTCCAGGTACTGTTCGACCAAGGCGTGGTGATCGTCGCTACCTCCAACCAGCCGCCCGAGCAGCTCTACCGCGATGGCTTCAACCGCGAGCGGTTCCTGCCGGCCATCGCCGCCATCCAGCGGCACATGCAGGTACTGCCGGTGGCCGGCGAGCAGGACCACCGCCTGCACCCCGGCGCCGAGCACCAGCGTTACTGGGTGGCGCAAGCGGGGCAGGCCAGCCAGCTGGGCGAGGTTTTCCGCCAGCTCAGCCCCGGCGACGCAGGCCACGATCAGCCCTTGGCGATCGGCCCCCGGCAGGTGCAGGTGGTGCGGCGCAGCGCGCAGGCCATCTGGTGCCGTTTCACCGACCTGTGCGAACAGCCGCTGGCGGCCATGGAGTTCATGGCCCTGTGCGACCGTTTCCCGGCCATCCTGGTGTCGGGCATTCCGGCGCTGGGGGGTGAACAGCGGGCCGGGCGCATTGCCCGGGGTACCGAGGATGCTGCGGCGCGGGTGGCAGCGGGCGACCGTGAGCTGCCGGCGCTGTCGCCCAAGGACGACGCGGTGCGCCGCTTCATAGCCCTGGTCGACGAATGCTACGACCGCCGGGTGGCGTTGTACCTGGAGGCACAGGTGCCGCTGGATGCCCTCTACACTCAAGGGTATCTGGCGTTCCCGTACCAACGGACCCTGAGCCGGCTACGGGAGATGCAACTGCAACGCTTCGCCTGAAAAGGAGCCGAACCATGGAGCCGCTGTCGCATCATCTGCTGACCCAGGCCTACAACAATGGCTGGGCCAACCACCGTCTGTACAAGGCCTGCCTGCAACTGACCCAGGACGAATTCGTCGCCCCCCGCTGCAGTTTTTTCCCGTCGATCAAGGCCACCCTCAACCACCTGCTGACGGTGGACTGGTTCTACCTGCACATGCTCGAGTGCGAGCAGCGTGGCGAGCAGCCCGACGCCGACGGCGAGCGCTTCTTCGACCCCGAACAGCCGTTTGCCACCTGCACCGACCTGCACGCCGAACAGGCCCAGGCCGATCACCGGCTGATCGCCTATTGCCGGGGCCTGCGCGATGGTGAGCTGGCGCGCTATGTGAGCATCGTGCGCCCCGAGCGGGTACAGCGCGAGCAACGGCTGCGGTTGTTGGCGCACCTGTTCGAGCACCAGATACATCATCGTGGGCAGGTGCATGCGATGCTCAGTGATACGGCAGTGAGGCCGCCACAGCTGGATGAGTTTTTCTGCGAGGAAGAGGCGGGGTTGCGGGCGGCGGACTTTGCCGAACTGGGCTGGACCGAGGAGCAGGTCTGGAAAGTGTAGGGGGCTGCTTTGCAGCCCTTCGCGGGCTCGCCCGCTCCCACAGGGATTGCACAGGTTTTGGCAGCTGTGCTCTACCCGTGGGAGCGGGCGAGCCCGCGAAGGGCCGCAAAGCGGCCCCTCGACTATTGGCTCACTTGCCCAGCCACTCGACCAGCGTACGGTTGAACCGCACTGGCTCCTCGATCTGCGGCGCATGCCCCATGCCTTCAAAGGTAATCAGCTCACCCTTGGGAATCAGCTTGGCCACATGTGGCCCCAGCACTGCATACTTGCCCAGCTTCGCTTTCACCTCCGGCGGCGCGATATCACTGCCGATGGCCGTGGTGTCCTGGTCACCGATCAGCAGCAGGGTGGGCATCTGCAGGTCCTTGAACTCGTGGTACACCGGCTGGGTGAAGATCATGTCGTAGATCAGCGCCGAGTTCCACGCCACTGCTTCATGCCCCGGCCCCTTGTTCAGGCCCACCAGCATCTGCACCCAGCGCTCGTACTCCGGCTTCCAGCGCCCGGCGTAGTAGGTCTTGCGCTCATACTCGCGCACGCCGTTGGCATCCAGCTTGAGCTCGCGCGCATACCACTGGTCCACCGTGCGGTAGGGCACGCCCAGGGCTTTCCAGTCTTCCAGCCCGATGGGGTTGACCATCGCCAGGCGCTCCACCTGCTGCGGGTACATCAGCGCATAGCGGGTGGCGAGCATGCCGCCGGTGGAGTGGCCGAGCACGATGCTTTGCTTCACGCCCAGCTGTTCGAGCAAGGCATGGGTATTGCTCGCCAGTTGCTGGAAGCTGTACTGGTAGTAGGCTGGCTTGCTGGAGCTGCAGAAGCCGACCTGGTCGGGGGCGATGACCCGGTAGCCAGCCTTGCTCAGGGCGTCGATGGTGGTTTCCCAAGTGGCGGCGCAGAAGTTCTTGCCATGCATCAGCACCACGCTGTGACCGTTGGCCTGGCCCTGGGCGGGCACGTCCATGTAGCCCATCTGCAGGGCCTGACCCTGGGACTTGAAGTCGAAATGCTTGAGTGGATGCGGGTAGCTGAAGCCTTCCAACTGAGGACCGTAGGTGGGCGATTCGGCGGCGATGGCCGAACTGCCGGCGAGGCAGGCCAGGGCCAGGGCGGTTGCGCGCAGCATGGGGGCACTCCGTGTAGGGCCATGTAGGAAGGGGCGACTGTAGCAGTCAGTGGACCACGCGGAACGTGAAAGGTGTTACCAGGTGTGAAACCAGCCCAGGGTAATCATCGCCAGCACCCCATAGCGGCCGGCCTTGGCCAGGGTCACCAGCAGCAGGAAGCGCCAGAACGGCTCACGCATGATGCCGGCGATCAGCGTCAGCGGGTCGCCGATCACTGGCATCCAGCTGAGCAGCAGCGACCATTGCCCCCAGCGCTGGTAGCGCTGTTGCGCGCGTTCCAGTTGAGCAGGGTTGAACGGGAACCAGCGCTTGTCACGCAGGTGCTCGATGGCCCGGCCCAGCACCCAGTTGACCACCGAGCCCAGCACATTGCCCAGGGTCGCCACCAGCAGCAGGGTGGCCCAGGCCTCGGGCTGGCGCAGCAAAAGGCCGACCAGCACGGCCTCCGATTGCAGCGGTAGCAGGGTGGCGGCGCCGAAGGCGCTGAGGAACAGCGCCCACAGGCTGAGCATCAGTAGTTGGCGACCACGGTGTCCTTGCCGTCCTGGGTCACGCCGATGACCTGGTAGGCATCCTTGTGGTCACCCATTTCCATGCCGGGCGAGCCCATGGGCATGCCCGGCACGGCCAGGCCCTTGAGGTCGTTGCGCTTGGCCAACAGGCGCACCTGCTCGGCCGGCACATGGCCTTCGACGAACTTGCCATCGATCACCCCGGTATGGCACGACGCCAGGCGTGGCGCCACGCCCAGGCGTTGCTTCACCTCGCTCATGTTCGGCTCGACATGGTCGTTGACGGTGAAGCCGTTGTCGCGCAGGTGGCTGATCCAGGCCTTGCAGCAGCCACAGTTGGGGTCGCGGTAGACGTCGATGGTCTCGGCAGCCTGGGCCAGGCCGGTGATGGCCAGCAGGCCCAGGGGCAGCAGGTGTTTACGCAGCATCATGAAACACTCCTTCAAAAACGTGGGCGGATACCGGCGACCAGGCCTGTGCCTTGCTCGTGCCCGGTGTCGTTGCGGCCCCAGGGGCGGTCCGGTATCCAGCGGTTGGCCAGCAGCATAGCGCAAGCGGCCTTCAGGCGCAGCGCGGCCTGTTGCCCTTCACCAGCGTTGCCAGGCAGCCAGTCTACCTGCCAGGTACTGGTTCCGGATGCCGGCCTGTCATAACGCTGGCTAACGTGCGGCACACCTATCTGAGAGCCTGCTTGATCATGACCCTACCACTGGACTGCCTGTTGTACTCCAAGACCAATCTGATCGGCATCGGACCAAACCTGTCCGACGAGGAACGCCTGGACGTGCAAACGTTGCTGGACCATGCCGATGAGTTCGCAAGCCGCTTTCTCGACCGGGACGAACTATGGAAAAGCTGGTTCGACCGCTTCCGCAATCGCCTGGAGAAACATGGCTGCGTAAGGACGGCCGCCCTGGAGTTACCGCCCCAGGTCATCAGGGACCATGACGATTTCGATACCAGGCTCGAGCCCATCGGCACAGGCAGCACACCGACGCTGTTGGCCCAACTGGCGCGCGCATCCATGCAGGAACTGCGAATCAGTGCACACGCCAGCAAGTTCCTGCAGTCGGGTTGGCAGAACGACGTCGCCTCATCCTTTCTGATCACACCCTGCCAGAAGGACGAGGAGGGCCAGATCCATCTGGCGGTCTACTCGTTTCGCTTCAATGGCACCGTGGAGATGCGCGACTTCGGATTCTGGAGCGAGACCCAGCGTGACATCGTCGTGTGGAACACCGGCACTGTTTATCGTTTTGACGTGGAACGTTTTGCCGGTTTCCGTCAGCAGATTCGTAAAGAGTTGGGCGACCGACGGCTTGGTGCCGTTACCAGGATTGAACTCTAGTCACCTCGCTCAAGCTGGCAGGTCACGCATCAACAGGCCATATGCCAACGGCACCTGCTCGGGAACAGGAAGGTAGATGGTGTGGCCATCGCCTGGGGCGACCTGAAGCGGTTGCTGCTGGCCGTTGCTCATGTGCTCGAGATCGAAGTGGTAGTTGCCGCGCGGGGTCATCAGTTCCAGGTGGTCGCCCACGGCGAAGCGATTCTTCACCTTGACCTCGGCCAGGCCGTCGACGCGTGCCCCGGTGAGCTCGCCAACGAACTGCTGGCGCTCGGACACCGAGTTACCGCGCTGGTAGTTCTGGTATTCGTCGTGCACATGGCGGCGCAAGAAGCCTTCGGTGTAACCGCGTTGGGCCAAGGATTCGAGGTTGTCCATCAGCGAGCGGTCGAATGGTCGCCCGGCCACCGCATCGTCGATCGCCTGGCGGTACGACTGCACGGCGCGGGCGCAGTAGAAGTGCGACTTGGTACGGCCTTCGATCTTCAGCGAGTGCACGCCCATGGCGGCCAGGCGCCCGACGTGCTGGATGGCGCGCAGGTCCTTGGCATTCATGATGTAGGTGCCGTGCTCGTCTTCGAACGCCGGCATTTCGGTGCCGGGGCGGTTGCTTTCCTGCAGCAGGAATACCTGCTCGGTCGGTGCACCCAGGCCCAGGGTCGGCTGCACTTCGCGCACGATGTCGCCGGTGGCGTTCTCGGTGGCCGGTGTGGCGTCGTACTTCCAGCGGCACGCGTTGGTGCAGGTGCCCTGGTTGGCATCGCGCTTGTTGAGGTAGCCCGACAGCAGGCAACGGCCGGAGTAGGCCATGCACAGGGCACCGTGGACAAACACCTCCAGCTCCATGCCCGGCACCTGCTGGCGGATTTCCTCGATCTCTTCGAGCGACAGTTCGCGCGACAGGATTACCCGGCTCAGGCCCAGTTGCTGCCAGAATTGCACGCTGGCCCAGTTGACCGTGTTGGCCTGCACCGACAGGTGCACCGGCATCTGCGGAAAATGCTGGCGTACCAGCATTATCAGGCCTGGGTCGGACATGATCAGCGCGTCCGGTGCCATCTCGATCACCGGCGCCAGGTCCTTGAGGAAGGTCTTGAGCTTGGCATTGTGCGGGGCAATGTTGACCACCACGTAGAAGCGTTTGCCCAAGGCATGCGCCTCCTGGATGCCCAGGGCCAGGTTGGCATGGTCGAACTCGTTGTTGCGCACCCGCAAGCTGTAGCGTGGCTGGCCGGCGTAGACCGCGTCGGCGCCATAGGCGAAGGCGTAGCGCATGGTCTTGAGGGTGCCGGCGGGGGCCAGCAGTTCGGGCTTGGCGATAGGGGTCATGTGCGCACCGGAGCAAAAGGCGCGGATGCTAGGGCTGGCAGATACGGCGCGTATTGATTTGCATCAAGGAAATGGCGGCACTTTTGCCAAGGCGCGGTGCACTAATAACGCATAAGCCATGCGAGGACCCGCGATGAACCAGACCGCCCTGCAGAACAAAGCCCTGGCAGTACTGCTGGCGCTGGTGACCATTGCCTTCATCTGGATCCTGCTGCCGTACTACGGTGCGATCTTCTGGGCGGTGATACTCGGCATCCTGTTCGCCCCGCTGCAGCGCCACCTGCTGCTGCGTTTCGGCCGAAGGCGCAACCTGGCTGCGGCGGCCACCTTGCTGGTGTGCCTGCTGGTGGCGATCCTGCCGGTGATCATCACCAGCGCGCTGCTGGTGCAGGAGGGAGCCGCCCTGTACCAGCGCATCGAGCACGGGGAGCTGGATATTGCCGGCTATGTCGAGCGCGGCAAGGACATGCTTCCGGCGTTTGCCCAGCGGGGGCTGGACAGCATGGGCATGGGCAATCTCGACGGGCTGCGCGACAAGATCACCAAATGGGCCACCCAAGGCAGCCAGGTGCTGGCCAGCCAGGCGTTCAACTTTGGGCAGGGCACGTTCGAGTTCGTGATCAGCTTCGGCATCATGATGTACCTGTTGTTCTTCTTCCTGCGCGAAGGCGCGGAGGTCGCCCGCCAGGTGCGTCTGGCAGTGCCGCTGCCCGAACACCAGAAGCGCCGTTTGCAACTGAAGTTCAACCGTGTGGTGCGGGCGACGGTAAAAGGCAACGTGCTGGTGGCCATTACCCAGGGGGCGCTGGGCGGTTTCATTTTCTGGGTGCTGGATATCCCGAGTGCGCTGGTATGGGCGGTGCTGATGGCGTTTCTGTCGCTGTTGCCGGCGGTGGGGGCGGGGATCGTGTGGGCACCGGTGGCGGCGTATTTCCTGCTGACCGGTGCGATTTTGTCGGGGGTGATCCTCACCGCGTTCGGCGTGCTGGTGATCGGCCTGGTAGACAACTTGTTGCGGCCGATCCTGGTGGGCAAGGACACGCGCATGCCGGACTACCTGATTCTGGTGTCGACGCTGGGCGGGCTGGCGGTGTTCGGGCTCAACGGCTTCGTGATCGGGCCGTTGATCGCGGCGCTGTTCGTGTCGAGCTGGGCGATCTTCGCGGCAACCAAACCCCGGGTGCAGTTGCCGGAGTAGGGGCGGGCCTTGCTGGGGCTGCTTTGCAGCCCATCGCCGGCAAGCCAGCTCCCACAGGTACGGCGTTGTTCTCAAGATTGTCGCTGGACCTGTGGGAGCTGGCTTGCCGGCGATGGGCCGCAACGCGGCCCCCATGGCCGGGTCAGGATGTTTGCGGCATCTCACCCTTGGCCAGGCGCCGGTTGATGTCGGCGATCACTTCGGGCAGTTCGTTGATGGTGTCGATCAGGTAGTGCGGACGGGAGCCGGCGAACAGGGCGTGGATGCGCTGGCGCTCGCTTTCCAGCTTCTCGGCGCTCAGCGCGCGGTAGCCTTCCCAGGTCAGCCCCAGGGCATTGCCCGAGCACACCAGGGCCACGGTCCACATGCCGGCACGGCGGCCTTCGAGAATGCCCGGCACGGTATCGTCGACCTTCACGCACGCCGCCACGTCGTCGATTCCCAGCGCGATCACGTTGGCCAGGGCCTGGGCCGGCCATGGGCGGCCGTTCGGGGTTTCGTCGGTGGCCACCACATGGTCGGCCACGTAGCCGTTCTGCGCGGCCAGCTCCACCACCTTGTCCATCACCACCTTCGGGTAGCCCGAGCAAGAGCCGATCTTCAGGCCGTCCTGGCGCAGCCCGGTGAGAGTGTCCAGGGCGCCGGGGATCAGCGCCGAGTGCACGGCGATCTTCTCGATCTGCAGCGGCATGAAGCGGTTGTAGATGGCGGTGACATCATCGTCGGTCGGGGTACGGCCGAACACCTTGCGGTAGCGCTCGGCAATTTCCGGCACATCGCACAGGGTGCGGATGTGGTCCCACTTGCCCATGCCCATCGGGCCACGGGCTTCTTCGATGGACACCTGCACATCGAATTCGGCAAAGGCTTCGACAAAGATCTGGGTCGGGGCGAAGGAGCCGAAGTCGACCACGGTGCCGGCCCAGTCGAGGATGGCGGCTTGCAGCTGGGTAGGGTTGCTGTAGTTCATGTGCGCTTGTTCCTGAAATTGGGTGGGCAAAGGGTCAGATGTCCAGCACTTCCATTTCCCGCAGCACCTCGGCCACGGCATTCACGGCGGCCTGCATGCCATCCGCTCCGACCACGCCGATGCAGCCGACACGGAAGGTTTCCACCTGGGTCAGCTTGCCCGGGTAGAGGATGAAGCCCTTGGCCTTGACCCGCTCGTAGAAGTCCTTGAACTGGTAGCGGGGATCGTTCGGTGCGTGGAAGGTGACGATGATCGGCGCCTGGATCTCGGCGGGCAGGAAGCTGCGCAGGCCGATGGCGGCCATGCCGTCGAGCAAAGTCTTGCAGTTGTCGGCATAGCGCCGGTTGCGTGCCGGAAGGCCTCCCTCCTCGTTGTATTGCTGCAGCGCTTCGTGCAGGGCAGCGACCACATGGGTCGGCGGGGTGAAGCGCCATTGGCCGGTCTTGGCCATGTAGGTGTGCTGGTCGTGCAGGTCCATGGCCAGCGAGTGGGCGTTGCCTTCGGCAGCGGCCAGGGCGGTTTTCTCGGCAAACACGAAGCCCATGCCAGGTACCCCTTCCAGGCATTTGCCGGAGGCGGCGATCAGCGCCTCGAAGGGGATGGCGCGGGCATCGATCGGCAGTGCGCCGAACGAGCTCATGGCGTCGATGATCAGGCGCTTGCCGTGGCCTTTGACCACTTGGGCGATCTCGGGCAGCGGGTTGAGGATACCGGTGCTGGTTTCGCAGTGGATCAGCGCGACATGGGTGATGGCCGGGTCGGCGGCCAGCAGGCGGTCGACGTCGGCGGCGGTGGTCGGCTGGTCTTCGGCGGTTTCGAAGGTGCTGTAGGCACGGCCCAGCACTTTGCAGATCTTCGCCAGGCGCTGGCCATAGGCGCCATTGATCAGCACCAGGACCTTGCCGTCACGCGGCACCAGGGTGCCGATGGCCGCTTCCACGGCGAAGGTGCCGCTGCCTTGCAGGGGCACGCAGTGGTGGCTGGCGCTGCCGTCGATGATGGCCAGCAGTTGCTCGCAGACACTGGCAGTCAGTTGGTTGAAGTCGCGGTCCCAGGAGCCCCAGTCCACCAGCATGGCTTGGCGGGTGCGGATTGATGTGGTCAGGGGACCGGGGGTCAGCAGAATCGGGGCGTTGCTCATTCCGTTATTCCTCACAAGCGGTGGGCTGAAACTACGGGGCCTAGGTTGCAATTGGCGTTGCCATCAATCAAATTGTTTGTTGTTATCCTAGCTATAAGTAAGGCCGATAAATATGAACCTGTTCCAGTTGCGTGCCTTCGATGCCGTCGCCCGTGAGGGCAGCTTCACCCGTGCCGCCGCACGCCTGTTCATCAGCCAGCCGGCAGTGACCGGGCACGTGAAGGCGCTGGAGGAGCACTACCAGATCACCTTGCTGCGGCGTACCGCGCGGCGGGTTGAGTTGACCGAAGAGGGCACCCGCCTGGCAGCCATCACCCGCGCCATGTTCGGGCTGGCCGAAGAGGCGCAGGCCATGCTCGAGGCCAACCGCCAATTGCTGACCGGGCGCCTGGAGGTGGCGGCCGATGGCCCGCACCGGGTCATGCCGATGCTGGCGCTGCTGCGCGAGCGCTACCCGGGCATTACCGTCAACCTGCGCTTGGGCAATGCCCAGGAAACTTTGGCGGCATTGCTCAGCGAACATGCCGACGTGGCCGTGCTGACCGAGATCGAGCCGCGCAAAGGCCTGCATTTGCAGAACCTGTGCGAGTCGCGGTTGTGCGCCTTGCTGCCGGCGGGGCATGCCTGGGCCAGCGGCGAAGGTGATTTGCCGCTGGCCGAGCTGCACCAGCAGATCATGGTGTTGCGCGAGCCCAGCTCCACCACCCGGCGCACCTTCGACAAGGCCTGCAGCAAGGCCGCCGTGCAACCTCGGGTGCTGCTGGAGCTGGATAGCCGCGAGGCGGTGACCGAAGCGGTGGCCTCGGAGCTGGGCATTGGCGTGGTGTCGTCCACCGAAGTGGCCAATGACCCGCGGGTAGTGGCACGGCCGCTGGCCGGTGACGGCCTGGTCAACCAGCACCTGATCGGCTGCCTGGAGCGCCGCCGTGAGCTGCGCCTGATCCAGGCGTTCCTCGGCCTGGCGGCAGGGCTGTGATGGCTGTTTTCAATGGGGCGGCCTAAGATGGCCGGCATTGAGCCGACAGGACCGTTGATGAGCGAGAAAGACACCATTTCCATGCAGCTGGTACGCGAGGCGCTGTTGCAGACCTGCCCCGCTGGCGAGCCCGATATCGGCTTGCTGGCCCGGGCGGGTATCGCCGTCGAACAGCTGCATCTGCCAGCGGCACGAGTCAGCGCCGAGTCCTATGCCCGGCTCTGGCGCCTGCTGGCGCGGCGCTGCAACGATGAGTTCTTCGCCATGGACCCGCGCGGTCTGCGCAGCGGCAGCCTGGCGTTCATGTGCCGTGCCAGCATGGGCCAGCCGACCCTGGGCGCTGGCCTGGAAACCGCGCTGGCGTTCCTGTCACTGATGCTTGAAGACCTGCAGCCAAGCCTGGTGCGCCAGCAAGGCCTGGCCGAAATCGTCATCAACGAGCCGCGTGACACACCGCGCCGCGCTTTCACCTATTTCACCTTCTGGATGATCGTGCACGGTGTGACCTGCTGGCTGGCCGGGCGGCGTATCCCGATCCTGGCCATCGATCTGCGCTGTGCCGAGCCGCCGTTCTGCGATGACTACCGGGTGATGTTTTCGGAAAACCTGCAGTTCGAGCGCCCGCGCACGCGCATGATCATCGCTGCCGAATGCCTTGAGCTGCCGCTGCGGCGCAGCGAAGAAGAACTGCAGCGTTTTCTGGCCGAGGCGCCGGGCAACATCCTGGTCAAGTACCGTGACCCGGCCAGCCTCGGGCGGCGCATTCGCACCGACTTGCTGCGCCTGGACCCGGGGCAGTGGCCCGATGGTGACAGCCTGGCGCGGCAGTTGTGCCTGTCGCCCTCTACCCTGCGCCGGCGGCTGGCCGAAGAGGGTCAGAATTACCAGGGGTTGAAGGACAGCGTGCGGCGTGAGCTGGCGATTGCCTGGCTGAGCCAGGAAGACGCAGCCATGAGCGAAATCGCCGAACGCCTGGGCTTTGCCGACAGCAGTTCGTTCTACAAGGCGTTTCGCAAGTGGTTCGGCTGCAACCCCGGGCATTACCGTGCGCTGATCCTCAAGCGCGGCAGTGGCGGCTAGGGGACCACGCCTTCCCGCTGCCGGCCGCCGCCGCTGGCAAGCATCGTGACGAGTCGATCACTGACCAGGAAATCGACGATGTCTCAACCTGCCTTGCATCCCAAGTTGCTTCACCCCGCCGAAGACTTCATCGCCCAAAGCTTGCCCGCCTGGTTGAAGGCGGCCAAGCCCAAGCAGCTTGCCAGGCTGCAACTGCGTTTCAATGCCTATCTTGCGAGTCAGCGGCAGATGGCAGGGTTCGCCGACCGCCTGCAGCCTCTGGACCGTTTTGCCAAGCAACTGTTCGAGCCTGCCTTGCGTCAGGACAGCCAGCTGAAGCTGCAGGTTGACCTGGACAAGCTGGTGTGGCGCGAAACACGCGCACGGCTGGATGTGAGAACCGGCTTGATCCCTGATTATCAACCGTACTTCGTGCGCATGCCGGCCTTGCAAAAGCTGTTGCAGAACTTCAAGGCCAACGAGTCCTTCTTCCTCGGCACCGCCTTGACCCTCCCGGGAGCCCACCAGGACGAGCAGGTGGTGAGCGAAGACATCGACCGGATTGTCAGCCTGTGCCGCCAGGTGGATGTCGGCAGCGCCTACCAGCGGCACCTGGCGCAGGTATTGACCCCTGACTATGAAAAAGCCCTGACCACCGACCGGCGCCTGGAACTGGCCGTGGCGGTCGAGATCGCGGCCATCAAGCAGCAGCTGGATCCGCAAGACCTGCTGCTGCTGCGTGTCGCGTGCAAGGATGAACACGCCGTGATCAAGGGGCCGCTGCAGCTGGAGATCGGTGCGCTTGAGGTCCTTGGCTGCCGGGTGGATGGCGCGCTGGCGGTTGAATTGATCGAGCAGTCCCGCCACCAGTCCACGTTTCCCTTCGGGGTACCTGGGCGCTTGAAAAGAGTGATCCTGTACACCCCTGACGATCAGGCGCAACCCCTGCGCGCGTTCACCAACTGGGATGAGGCGAACCGCGTCCTGGCCACGGCGATGGGCAACCAGGACTATCGGCAGGCATTCGTGCGGCGCATTGCCTTGGGTGATCGCGCCACTTGTGAGCAGGCCCTGGCCACACGCTTGCAGGATGCACAACCTGACCTGGAACCCCGCAGGGTGTTGGAAGCGGGGGACGGTTTTGCGTCGATGGCCGCCTGGCACATTCAGCGAATCAAGGCCGATGCACGTTTCCTTGCGGTGCCCACCGCCCAGGCCGATGACGCGGCTTCGGAGCAGCGCCTGGACGAGCTCAAAGGCGCCGGCCTGGTATTGCTCAACCTGGCGGGCCTGTTCGTGCCGGTCATCGGGGCTTTGCTGCTGGCGGACCTTGCCAGGCAACTGTTGACCGAAACTTTCGAGGGCGTGCGTGACTGGCAGTTGGGCCATCAGCATGAGGCCTTGACGCATATGCTTCAGGTGGCCTTCAGCGTGGCAACCACCGGTGCGGTGGTTGTCGGTGTCCATCTGGCCCGCAGCGCATTCGTCGAAACCTTGGAGCCGATTATCACCGAGGATGGCCGGCAACGGCTTTGGCGCAATGAGCTGGCGCCTTACCAGGACATTACACCACCAGTACAGCTGAAGGAGCTCGACAACGGCTTGCTCGCCGAGGGTGAGCGCCATTGGTGGCGGTTGAATGGAGCCTTGTATCGGGTAAGGCAAACCGCCAATGGCGTCTGGCGCTTGCTGCATGCCGACGGTGAGGCAGCGTTCGGGCCGGTGCTGGAACGCTGCTCTGCGCGTGGCTGGCGGCTGGCTTATGAGCGGCCACTGGAATGGCAGGGCGCCGCGCTGTTGCTCGGGCGGCTCTGGCCGGCTGCGGCCGCGATGGACGCTGTGCGGGTGGAGCAGGTGCTGAAAGTCGCGGATGTCGACGAGGCCTACCTGCGTGGCCTGCTGGTGGAGCGGCGAGCGATGCCAGTGCAGCTGCGCGATACCTTGCAGCGCTTTGCCGTGGACGCGCGCGCGCAAGCCTTTTTCAGCCGGCTGGAAGCGGGGGAGGCCGATACCGATTCCGACTTGTGGCAATGGTGCATCGAAAGGCTGCAGCTGCAGGATGAAACCGTCGAAGAACAGGCGCTGTCGATCGGTGACGCGGCAATCGAGTTGCGTGAGGCGATGCTCGAGCATTTCTCCAGGCTTTACCTGGCTGACGACCCGCTGCTGGGATTGATCCAGCGCGACTTCCCGACGCTGCCAGAAGCCTATGCCCTCGATGTGCTGGAGCAGGCCACCGAGGCTGTGCGCTTGCGCATGCAGGCAGAGTCCCGTCTGCCGCTGGCGTTGGCTGAGCAGGCGCGGGTGGCCCTGCAACTGGCGCGCCTGACCCGCATGCGCGAAGCGTTGTACCTGCAAGGCAGTTACCGGCCGGAAGTGGTGGCGCTGGCCTTTGCCCTGCTGCGTCGGCATGGCCCCGGCGCTGCCGGGTTCAACCTGGTGTTGCGTCGTGACCCGTATGCTGGGGCGGCGATGGAACGGCTGTTCGCCGAGACCGACCTTGAGCAGGACGTGGTGCTGGTCAGGCGGGAAGGGCGCTTCCAGCTCTACAACGACAGAGGCTTGCCGGATGAGCGCGAGGTCGCCGCCCCCGAGGGGCTGTTCGAGGTGCTGGCCGCTTGCCTGCCCGTGGAATACCGGGTGCGACAGGGTTGGAATGGCACCGATGCGCCGACCAGAATCCGCGAGCAGATGCAGGCCTGGCTACCCGGTGACCGGCAGGCCCTGCTGCGCCTGCTCGGCTGGCGGGAGGCAAGGCCCATGGCATCGCCCATGCAGCGTTTGGCCGATGGCCGAGCGGGCTATCCACTGGGTGGCTGCCAGTCGTGCATCGGCTCGCCGGAGCGTGTGGTGCGGCAGCGGGTGCGGGCCTTGTACCCCGGTATCGGGGATGTCGGCGTCGATCGCTATGTCCAGAGCCTGTTGGACATGCGCGGGGGCCTGTTCGAGAACCTGCTGCGTGTCGAGCAGGAATACCGCCGCCTGGATGACAGCTTGCAGGCCTGGGTTGCAGAGGTGGCGGGCAGCGCCAGCCGCGCACGCCGACGCGTCGCAGATTCGTTGCGGCGTGCCTGGCAGATGCGCAGCGACCGCGCCGTCGGGGCTATCGGCAACGATGCGGTGCTAAGCCTGAGCATCGTCGCCGTGCCGGTGGGCAGCCTGCCTGTATTGCCGATCGGGACGGACTTCTCGCACGTGTCGGAATTGACCCTGTCGGCGCTCGGTCTGGATGCCATCCCGCCGGGGTTCCTCGCCTGCTTCCCCGATCTGCTGTGCCTGGACATGAGCGACAACGCCTTGCGCGCGCTACCTGCGGGGCTGGAGCGGTTGACCGCCTTGCGCCAGTTGCTGATGCCGCGCAACCGTATTCGTATCTCGGAGCCGCAGGCCAATGTGCTGACCGACCTGGCGCTCTTGCGTTCGCTGGACCTGAGTGACAACCCGCTCGGCGACATCAGGCTACAGTTCGAGCGGCTGCCCAGCTTGCGGATCCTGCGCTTGAACCGGGTGCAGATGGCGGCGCTGCCCCGGGGCCTGGAGTGGTGTGGCCTGTTGGTGTTCGCCGACCTTCGCAACAACCAGATAGCCGAGTTGCCGGCAGCCTTGTTTCAGGCCCCGTTGCAGTTGCGCCGTGCCATGCACCTGGAGGGCAATGCGCTGCCAGTGCAGGATCTCGATCGCCTTTATGCCGCCGAACGCCTGCTGGCCACGCCCCGCCCGCAACGGCACGCCCCGGCCCGGGAACAATGGCTGCAGACCCTGGACCCAGCGGCGCGGCAGGAGCAGCAAGGGAAATGGGATGCGCTGAATGCCGAGCCCGGCAGCCTGGCTTTCTTCGAGCTGCTCAGGCAACTGACGAGCACGGCCGAATTCAGCAAGGCGCCGGCCGAACTCGGGTTCAGGGTATGGGCAATGCTGGATGCCGCCCATGCCGATACCACCACGCGCATGGCGCTGTTTGACCTGGCAGCGGAGCCCACCACCTGTGTGGACAGCGTTTCCACCGTGTTCAGCCGCCTTGAGGTGCGCATGCATGTCGAGCAGGTCACCCGCGGCGGCGACCCGATTTCGACTCGCGCGGCACGCCTGCAGTTGGCCAAGCGGCTGTTTCGCGTGCACTGGGTAGAGAAAATCGCCCGACGCGAAATCGACGCCCGCTACCAGGACGGACGTTGGAGCCGCGGGAACCATGATGAAGAGGAGGTGGAGGTCAATCTTGCCTACCTCAGCGGCTTGGCCCAGCGCCTGGACCTGTTGGGCCAACCTCGCCACATGCAGTTTGGCAGGCTGGCCAACGTGTCGCCGCTGCAACTGGAGGAGGCCTTCAAGGAAGTGCTTGAGGTGGAGGCGGGCGAGCAACGGATCGTGTTCATCAGCGAGCGTGATTTCTGGTTGCCGGTACTGCGGGCAGAGCATGCGGACGACTTCGAAAGCCTGGAAACGCAATTCTCCCTGCGGCTGGAAACACTGGACGAGCAAAGGGAGGCCTTGACCAGTGACGAGTACTGGAACCTGAGCAACGCTCTGCGCGACGAGCGCGAGCAGGCCCTGGCCAGCCTTGCCCAGCGCCTTACGCGCGAAGCGTTCATGGTGCCGTGACGGCCCTTCAGGGGCGGCACGCAGTGTGCCGCCCTGCTTCTACTGCAGGGGTTCCCTCTGCGCAAGCACCGGCAGGTTGCACACCATGCGTGGCTTTCGACAGTCATCCAGGGACCTGCCATGACCCGCGAACCACACGCCCCACAGCCCGCCTCTGCGTCTTCCAGCCACTTGCACGACGGTTTCATCGGTGACCGGTTGCCTGCCTGGCTCAAACAGGCCACGCAAAGCCAGATACGCACCTTGCGCGAAAGCCTGGAAGCCCATCATGCCACCCAGGCCCGGTTGCGCGGGATCACCCTGGCGTTGCCGTCACCGCAGCAGTTCGCCGAACGGCAATTCGCCAGTTTGTTGCGCGAGCCGCTGCCGGGCGACGTAGCGTTCTGGCAGTTGGAGTGGCTGGAGGTTTCCCATCGTTTTTCGTCCACGCCCGGCGCAGAGCCGCCATTTCCCACTTACGGGCAACGGCGTGAAAACGGCTTGCTCCGCCTGATGCGCAACTTTGCCGTCAGCAACGATTTCTACCTGGGAACCGGGTTGGTCGCGCCGGGGCAGGAACGGGTACTTTCGCGAGGCACCGATGAACTGGTCGAGGCGTGCCGCAAGCTCGATGCCGGGCGCCTGTACCAGCAGGAACTGGACCGCACATTCGATGCCGCGGCACAGCGCATCTTGTGTGAAGACAAACGCTCCGGGCTGCGCCTGGCCGTGCAGGTTGCCGCGCTGAAAGGCGAGATTACCGAGCCGGTCAAGGAGGCATTGCACGCCCTGGTGGATAAACCCGCGGATCGGCGATCTGCCAGCCTCACGGGCCACCCGGGCCTGCTCGAAGCCCTCGGTTGCCCAGTGGCAGATGGTGTGTGGATTCAACTTCGCGACAGACATGGGCAAACGCAGGGCGGCGTGCTCTACCTGCCCAGTGACCCGGTACAGGCGTTGCGACACTTCGACAGCCATGCCTCGATCAACCGCGCGCTGGTGGCCGAGCTGCGCCATGAACCCTATCGCCAGTCATTCAGCCAGTTGATCGGCCTGGATCAGCGTGCCGGGTTCATGCACAAGCTGCGGGCCCGACTGGAGGATGACCAGCCGGACCTGGAGCTCGATGGCAGCGTGCCGCAGCATGACATTTTCCAGGCGCTGGCTGCACAGCAGACAAACCGGGTGAAGCAGGATGGCCGCCTGTTGCTGGTGCCGACCGCCGATGCCGATGAAGCTGCGTCGCGTGAACGGCATGAGGCGTGGAAGGCCGCCGGCCTCGATGTGCTCAACCTCGCTGGCCTGTTCATTCCGGTGGTGGGTGGCTTGCTGCTCGGGCAACTGGTGGCCCACACCCTCTCGGAGGTTTTCGAGGGCACGCAGGACTGGTTGCGAGGCCATCAGCACGAGGCGCTGGAGCACATGCTGGGCGTTGCCGAGATACTGGCGGGCACCGCCGCGACGGTGGCGGGCGTCACCTTCGTGCGCAGCGCGTTCGTCGCGGCGCTGGAGCCGGTAAGGCTCGCCAATGGGGCGGGGCGCTTGTGGGCCGGTGACTTGGCGGTCTTTGCCTCGACACCTGGAACGGTCACCTTGGGCGCGGACGGTGCCTATGCCGATGGAGGGCGCCGCTGGATAAAGGCCGACGGAGTCTTCTACGAGGTTCACCGGCCTGACCCCGATGGTCCCTGGCGTCTGCGCCATCCCGGTCGCGAAGAGGCGTATGGCCCGGTCGTGCTGCACAATGGCGAACGTGGCTGGCGCCTGATGCACGATGAGCCGCAGCGCTGGCGCGACCCTGCGAAAATGCTCGATACCCTTTGGCCGCGCAATCAACCTTTCGATAGCCAGCAGGCGCAGCAGATCTTGCGCATGGCCGGCATCGATGAGGACGAGCTGCGCGGCCTGCTGGTGGAAAACCGGCGAACGCCCGCCAGCTTGCGGGAAACCCTCAGGGCATTCGATGCCGATGCTCGGATCGACACATTCTTTCGCGATCTGGAGCGCGACACTGTCTCCGATCAGGACTTGCAGCTGCTGGCCTGGTGCGAGGCCCGACCGGGCAGTAAAAAAGGGCGTGCCGCAGTGCTTGCGGACCGACCAAGGTCAAGCGACCTGCTGTTCGCTCGGCTGACACGCCTGCAAGAATCGTCGGAACCTTTGCTCAAGCCGCTGATGGCGCTGGGGTTGCCTGAACCCTATGCGCGCGATCTGGCCGATGGGGCAAGTCACGAGGCCCGTCAGCAGTTCGTCAACAGTGGGCAGCTGTCGCACAGGTTGGCCATCCAGGCCAGGTCATTGTGCTCGGTGGCGAAGGTGAGCAGGGCGATGGCAGGGCTTTATCTGCCGAGCGCGTATAGCGATGAAACGGGAATGCTTGTGTTGGCATTGCTGAATGTCGAGGCCATGGATGCGTTCAGCCTGGCATTGAGAAAAGCTGTTTCCGATGCCGTGGAGCTGAAGCGCATCGGTTCGGTTGCTGACGTGGTCGACCAGCGGGTGCTGGTGCGTGAGCAAGGGGTTTTTGCCCTGTACGACGGGCGAGGCCGAAAACTCGCGATGCAGCCACCTGCGTCCTCGGACGTTTTCCAGGCCGTGCTGGCCGCGCTCAAGTCGCGCAACCTGCTGGGGCGGTTGGGCCTGGCCGAGAACGCCAATGCCGAGCGCCTGCGCGAGAAGCTCATGGCGTACCTGGGTACCCATGAGGAAATAGCCCGCATGCTGGGCTGGGCGTCGACGGAGCGTTGGTTCAACCCTGGGCAGCGCCTTGCCGATGGCCGCGTCGGTTTCCTGCTCAGCGGGCGCGCGGCACTGCCCACCACACCCAGGGAACAACTGCGGGCCGGCCTGAGGCGATTCTTCCCGGGGCTGGGCGATTCGCTGGAAACGCAAGTTGACCGCTGGCTGCTGCAGAATGTGCCGGTCGCCGATGCGCTCCTGGCGCTGCAGGACGATTTTGAGCAGTTGAACCGCGCGCTCAATGGCTGGGTGTCGGCTGCGGCGAGTGACACAATGCGGGCGCGACGCCAGCTGTTCGCCGAACGATTGCTGCGTGCCTGGCAGGCGCTTGGCGACCATGTGGAGGTCGACAGTGACGGCAAGCGCCAGGGGTTGCGCCTGGTCCTGAATGACTTGCCAACCGATTCGTTGCCGGTCATGCCTGCACCTATCGATTTCTATCACGTAACCACCCTGGTACTGAGCGAGACGACCATCGGGGTGGTGAACGAGGAGTTTCTGCGGGCATTCACCTACCTGCAGGAGCTGGACCTGAGCCACAACCAGCTGTTGCGCTGCCCGCGCGGGCTTGGCTACCTGACCAACCTGCGCCGGTTGCGCCTGGGGCATAACCGCATTCGCCTGGATGCCCATGCCATCGAAGCACTGAACGGGTTGCCGCTGCTCAGCCACCTCGACCTGAGCTACAACAGCCCGCTGGGGGTGTACGAAATGCGCTTCCATCACCTGCCTCATCTGATCGAGCTGAATTTGCGCCGCTGCGGGCTCAGCGAGTGGCCCAGAGGGCTCGAGCTGTGTGGCTTCCTGCAACGAGCCGACCTGCGTGACAATTTCCTGCGGGGTGTGCCTGACGGCGTGCTGGCCATGCCGCTGGAGTTTCGCCAGCGCATCCTGATTGATGGCAACCGCCTGACCATGGCCGATTACGGCAAGCTGTATGCCTTGGAGCCGCTTCTGGAAGAGCCGCAGGAAGAGATCGGCCGAGCCTGGTGGGTCGGTTCCGACTCCGCCAGCCATGGGCGCGGCGAGCTTTGGGACCGGCTGAGCACCCGGGACGAAAACGCCCGCCTGTTCGATCTGCTGGAGCTTTTGCAAGGCTTGGCGGACTTCAGCTGGCCCAAGGCTTATCTGCTGCGCATGGGCTGGCAATGCCTGTCGATGCTGGAGACAGACGTCGAGTTCGCTCGCCAGGCGCAACTGGCGGCCGACGATGTGGTGATGGATGACAACGGTGCCATCGACCTGTTCAGCCGACTGCTGCGTCTGCATGCCGAGCGCGACGCGGCAGGCGATAGCGCCCAATCCCGTGGCCCGAGGTTGCTGGCATTGGGGCGCGCCTTGCAACGCCTGGACCGCCTTGACGAGTATGTCGAGGCCGAGCGGCAAAACCTCGAAGGCTTCGCTGAGCCTGCAGTACTGGCGACGTTGGCAATGCGCTACAGGGTGCGCTTGCGGACCAGGCTCAGGTTGCCGTTCCAGCCTGCCAGAATGCGCCTCAGGGCGGCCGCCGTAGGGTTGAGCGAGCATCGGCTGCAGGCGGCAGAGGCAGCCGTGGGAAGGGCGGACGTTCTCGATGATGTAGTGGCCGACTTGTGCACGCGCGCGTTCTGGCAGCGCTTTGTGCAACAGCACTTTGCGCAGCCGTTCAACGACCTGGAGCAGCTCGCCGGTGAGCAGCGGGCGGCACTGGCGGTACGGCGCGATGAACTGGGTGAGGCACAGTATCTGAACCAGGCACAGGCACTGGATGCGCAGCTGCAGGCCGATCGGCTGGCGTTGCAACAGCAGCTGACCCGGCACTACGTGATCAGCCTGGAGCGCGCACCGGGCTGATGGCCACCGGCCAAACCGGTCATCCAGTTTGACAACTTAGGCCATTGCCGCGACGCCAGCGCGGCGCGAACATCGTCGGACCGATGGTTCAACTCCAAAAACAAGAAACCAGGAGTCCGACGATGCGCGATTACACCGAGGCCGCTCGTGCGTTCGACCATGGCCAGGCCGCTGCGGCGGCGCTGCATGGCAACCTCGAAGCCCTCAATGCCTGTGTCGAATGTTGCGACCGCCATGCCGGTGAGGGCAAGACCGCACTGGTCTGGGAAGACCGCGAGGGCAACAGCGAGCGGTTGAGCTTCGACCAGTTGCAGGCACTGGCTGCCCGTTTCGCCAATGTGCTCGAAGCGCAAGGCGTGGGTGCGGGTGACCGGGTTGCCGGCCTGATGCCGCGTACCCCCGAGCTGCTGGTCACCATCCTCGCCACCTGGCGTCTCGGCGCGGTGTACCAGCCACTGTTCACCGCGTTCGGCCCCAAGGCCATCGAACATCGCCTGGAGCAGTCCCACGCCCGGGTGGTCGTTACCGACAGCCACAACCGCGCCAAGCTGGACGATGTGCACGCCTGCCCGACCATCATCACCGTCAATGCCCGCAATGGCGAGCTGGACTTCCAGCAGTGCCTGGACAAAGCCGCAGACAAATGCGAGCCGGTCATGCGCTCGGGCAACGACCCGTTCCTGCTGATGTTCACCTCCGGCACCACCGGCCCGGCCAAGCCACTGGAAGTGCCGCTGCGTGCCATCGTCGCGTTCCAGGGCTACATGCGCGATGCCATCGACCTGCGCCCCGAGGACAACTTCTGGAACCTGGCCGACCCGGGCTGGGCCTATGGCCTGTATTACGCGGTCACCGGCCCGCTGTCGCTGGGCCATGCCACCACCTTCTACGATGGCCCGTTCAGTGTTGAAAGCTGCGCACGGGTGATCGACAAGCTGGGCATCACCAACCTGGCCGGCTCGCCCACCGCGTACCGCCTGCTGATTGCCGCCGGGGATGACTTCTCGGCACCGATCAAGGGCCGCCTGCGGGTGGTCAGCAGTGCCGGCGAACCGCTCAACCCGGAAGTGATCCGCTGGTTCGCCGACGAACTGGGCGTGACCATCCATGACCACTACGGGCAGACCGAACTGGGCATGGTGCTGTGCAACCACCATGGCCTGCAGCACCCGGTACACCTCGGCTCGGCCGGCTTCGCCATCCCCGGCCACCGCATCGTGGTGCTGGACGAGCAGGGCAACGAACTGCCCGCCGGCCAGCCGGGCATCCTCGCGGTCGACCGCGAGCAGTCGCCGCTGTGCTGGTTCGCGGGCTACCACGGCCTGCCGACCAAAGCCTTCGTCGGCAAGTACTACCTCAGTGGCGACACCGTCGAACTGAACCAGGACGGCAGCATCAGCTTCGTCGGCCGCAGCGACGATGTGATCACCACCTCCGGCTACCGGGTCGGCCCGTTCGACGTCGAGAGCGCACTGATCGAGCACGCAGCGGTAATCGAAGCGGCGGTGATTGGCAAACCGGACCCGGAACGTACCGAGCTGATCAAGGCCTTCGTGGTGTTGGCAAGCGGTTACCAGGGCAACGCCGAGCTTGAAGAGGCTTTGCGCCAGCACGTGCGCCAGCGCCTGTACGCCCATGCCTACCCAAGGGAAATCGAATTCGTCAGCGAGCTGCCCAAGACCCCGAGCGGCAAGCTGCAACGCTTCATCCTGCGCAACCAGGAAGTCGCCAAACAACAAGCGCAACAGGCCACCCCTGCCAGCGCCTGAAAGGAACCGATCATGCAGATAGCCAACAAACACTTCATCGTCAGCGGCGCCGCCTCCGGGCTGGGCGCTGCCACCGCGCAGATGCTGGTCGAGGCCGGCGCCAAGGTCATGCTGGTCGACCTCAATGCCCAGGCCGTAGAAGCCAAGGCCC
Source organism: Pseudomonas sp. PVC-5-1 (assembly GCF_057444345.1). NCBI lineage: Bacteria > Pseudomonadati > Pseudomonadota > Gammaproteobacteria > Pseudomonadales > Pseudomonadaceae > Pseudomonas > Pseudomonas sp. PVC-5-1. Next base: position 1,913,750 of record NZ_CM172024.1, read on the forward strand.
GTGAACTGGGTGACAATGCCCGCTTCGCGGTAGCCGACATCAGTGACGAGCAGGCCGCCCAGGCGGCGGTTGATGCGGCCGTCAGCGCCTTTGGCAGCCTGCACGGGCTGGTCAACTGCGCCGGCATCGTCGGTGCCGAGAAAGTGCTGGGCAAACAGGGCCCGCATGGCCTTGCCAGCTTTGCCAAGGTCATCAACGTCAACCTGATCGGCAGCTTCAACCTGCTGCGCCTGGCCGCCGCGGCCATGGCCGAAGGGGCTGCCGATGAGGGGGGCGAGCGCGGGGTGATCATCAACACCGCCTCCATCGCCGCCTATGACGGCCAGATCGGCCAGGCGGCCTACGCTGCTTCCAAGGGCGCCATCGCCAGCCTGACCCTGCCGACCGCCCGCGAACTGGCGCGCTTCGGCATCCGTGTGATGACCATCGCCCCGGGCATCTTCGAAACGCCGATGATGGCCGGCATGACCGAGGAAGTACGCGCCTCGCTGGCCGCCGGCGTGCCATTCCCTCCGCGCCTGGGTCGCCCGCAGGAGTACGCCGCGCTGGCCCGCCACATCATCGAGAACAGCATGCTCAACGGCGAGGTGATCCGCCTCGACGGCGCACTGCGCATGGCTGCCAAGTAAGGAGAGCGAACATGACCCTCGCCAATGACCCGATCGTTATCGTCAGCGCCGTGCGCACGCCCATGGGCGGCCTGCAGGGCGACCTCAAGAGCCTGACCGCGCCGCAGCTGGGCAGCGCCGCCATCCGTGGTGCCGTGGAGCGTGCCGGCATCGATGCTGCCAGTGTCGAGCAGGTGCTGTTCGGCTGCGTGCTGCCGGCTGGCCAGGGCCAGGCACCGGCGCGCCAGGCCGCGCTGGGCGCCGGGCTGGACAAACACACCACCTGCACCACCTTGAACAAGATGTGCGGTTCGGGCATGCAGGCGGCGATCATGGCCCATGACCTGCTGCTGGCCGGTACCGCCGATGTGGTGGTGGCCGGTGGCATGGAAAGCATGACCAATGCGCCGTACCTGCTGGACAAGGCCCGTGGCGGTTACCGCATGGGCCACGGCAGGATCATCGACCACATGTTCATGGACGGCCTGGAAGACGCCTACGACAAGGGCCGCCTGATGGGTACCTTTGCCGAAGACTGCGCCCAGGCCAATGCCTTCAGCCGCGAAGCCCAGGACCAGTTCGCCATCGCCTCGCTGACCCGCGCCCAGGACGCTATCAAGAGTGGTCGCTTTGCTGCCGAGATCGTGCCGGTCGAGGTTACCGAGGGCAAGGAGAAGCGCGTCATCAAGGATGACGAACAACCGCCCAAGGCGCGCCTGGACAAGATCCCGCAGCTCAAGCCGGCCTTCCGCGAAGGCGGCACGGTGACCGCCGCCAACTCCAGCTCGATTTCCGACGGCGCTGCGGCGCTGGTGCTGATGCGCCGCTCCGAAGCCGACAAGCGCGGCCTCAAGCCGCTGGCGGTGATCCACGGCCACGCCGCTTTTGCCGACACCCCGGCACTGTTCCCTACCGCGCCGATCGGTGCCATCGACAAGCTGATGAAACGCACTGGCTGGAACCTGGCCGAGGTCGACCTGTTCGAGATCAACGAGGCTTTCGCCGTGGTCACCCTGGCGGCCATGAAGCACCTCGACCTGCCGCACGACAAGGTCAATATCCATGGCGGCGCCTGCGCCCTCGGCCACCCGATCGGCGCTTCCGGCGCGCGCATCCTGGTGACCCTGCTGTCGGCCCTGCGCCAGAACAACCTGCGCCGTGGCGTGGCGGCCATCTGCATCGGCGGTGGCGAGGCCACGGCCATGGCTGTCGAATGCCTGTACTGAGGTGAATCATGCTGGTAACTGACGAGCAACAACAGATCGCCGACGCGGTACGCGCCTTTGCCCAGGAGCGCCTGAAACCGTTTGCCGAGCAATGGGACAAGGAACACCGCTTCCCCAAGGAGGCCATCGACGAGATGGCCGAGCTGGGCCTGTTCGGCATGCTGGTGCCGGAGCAGTGGGGCGGCAGCGACACCGGCTACGTGGCCTATGCCATGGCCCTGGAGGAAATCGCCGCCGGTGACGGCGCCTGCTCGACCATCATGAGCGTGCACAACTCGGTGGGCTGTGTGCCGATCCTGCGTTTTGGCAGCGAGCAGCAGAAAGAACAGTTCCTCACCCCGTTGGCCAGCGGTGCGATGCTCGGCGCCTTCGCCCTGACCGAACCGCAGGCAGGCTCCGACGCCAGCAGCCTGAAGACCCGTGCACGTCTGGATGGCGACCACTACGTGCTCAATGGCAGCAAGCAGTTCATCACCTCCGGGCAGAACGCCGGGGTGGTGATCGTGTTCGCCGTGACCGACCCGGACGCCGGCAAACGCGGGATCACTGCTTTCATCGTGCCCACCGATTCGCCGGGCTACCAGGTGGCGCGGGTCGAGGACAAGCTCGGCCAGCACGCCTCCGACACCTGCCAGATCGTTTTCGACAATGTGCGCGTGCCGGTGGCCAACCGCCTGGGCGCCGAAGGCGAGGGCTACAAGATTGCCCTGGCCAACCTCGAAGGCGGCCGTATCGGCATCGCCTCGCAGGCGGTGGGCATGGCCCGCGCGGCGTTCGAAGTGGCGCGTGACTACGCCAACGAGCGGCAGAGCTTCGGCAAGGCGCTGATCGAGCACCAGGCGGTGGCCTTCCGCCTGGCCGACATGGCGACGAAGATTGCCGTGGCCCGGCAGATGGTGCTGCACGCTGCCGCGCTGCGCGATGCCGGGCGCCCGGCGCTTGTGGAAGCGTCGATGGCCAAGCTGTTTGCCTCGGAAATGGCCGAAAAGGTCTGTTCGGATGCCTTGCAGACCCTGGGCGGTTATGGCTATCTGAGCGACTTCCCGCTGGAGCGGATCTACCGCGACGTTCGGGTTTGCCAGATCTACGAAGGCACCAGCGACATTCAGCGCATGGTCATTGCGCGCAATCTTTGAAGGAGCAGACTGCATGGCATTCGAAACCATCCTGTTGGATATCCACGGCAAGGTCGGCCTGATCACCCTCAACCGCCCGCAGGCGCTGAACGCGCTGAACGCGCAGATCGTCGGCGAGATCAACCAGGCCCTGGACCAGCTCGAGCGCGATCCGAACATCGGCTGCGTGGTGCTGACCGGTTCCGCCAAGGCCTTTGCCGCTGGTGCCGACATCAAGGAAATGGCCGAGCTGCAATACCCGCAAATCTACGTTGACGACCTGTTCAGCGATTCCGACCGCATTGCCAACCGGCGCAAGCCGATCATTGCCGCGGTATCCGGTTTTGCCCTGGGCGGTGGCTGCGAGCTGGCGATGATGTGTGACTTCATCCTGGCGGCGGACAATGCCAGGTTCGGCCAGCCGGAAATCAACCTTGGCGTGCTGCCGGGCATGGGCGGCACCCAGCGCCTGACCCGCGCGGTGGGCAAGGCCAAGGCCATGGAACTTTGCCTGACCGGTCGCCTGATGGGGGCTGAGGAAGCGGAGCGTGCCGGGCTGGTGGCGCGTATCGTGCCGCAGGCGGAGCTGGTGGAAGAGGCGCTGAAGGTGGCCGCGACCATTGCCAGCAAGTCGATTCCGGTGAGCATGATGGTCAAGGAGAGCGTCAACCGTGCGTTCGAAGTCACCCTCAGCGAAGGTGTGCGCTTCGAGCGGCGGGTGTTCCATGCGGCGTTTGCTACCGAAGACCAGAAAGAGGGGATGGCTGCGTTCATTGCCAAGCGCGAGGCGCAGTTCAAGGACCGCTGATTGGAATCGGCGTAGCCGTTGCCGTTGCCGTTGCCGTTGCCGTTGCTTTTGCTTCTAAGCGCACGGTAGCTCAGGCGCCGCCGATTGCGACTTCAGGAGGCCGAGCGAAGGGACTGCGGAGGGAGGTGACGGGCATGGATGCCCGTCAAGCGCTGAGGCCCCATGGATGGGGCCTGCAGCGCGTACTCCCGGGAGCAGGCCCGTAGCGAGGGGACCCCGGAGCGCAGCGTAGGGGCCGGATGATAGGAGCCAGCGTTTTTTGGTTACTTTTTGTCGCGTTTGACAAAAAGTGACCCGCCGTAGGGCGGAAAGGTGAATAAGCGCCACCTTCGAGAATGAATGTTGACCTTGTTGTTGATGCCCACGCTTGAAAGCGAAGAGCGAAGAGCGAAGAGCGAAGAGCGAAGAGCGGAAAAGTACTGGTCTTGATCTCGCGCATAGTCCATTTACGATGGCGACGGTTACTCACCTTTTCGCCCTTACGGCGAGTCACTTTTTGTCAAACGCGACAAAAAGTAACCAAAAAACGCTGCGCTCCCATCATCCGGCCCCTCCGCTACGCTACGGGGTCCCCTCGCGCCGGTCTTGCTCCCGGGAGTACGCGCTGCAGGCCCCATCCATGGGGCCTCAGCGCTTGACGGGCATCCATGCCCGTCACCTCCCTCCGCAAGACCTCTGCTCGGCCTCCTGAAGTCGCGAAGATCAAGATCAAGATCAAGATCAAGATCAAGATCAAGATCAAGATCAAGATCAAGATCAAGAGCCAAAGCCAGAGCAGAGCAGAGCCAGAGCAGAGCCAGAGCAGAGTGCGCCGACTGGCGGAATGTGGGCACCGGAAGCAAATTCGCACCCGATTGCAGTTGCTCCACGCGACGTGGCGCCTTAGACTGCCGCCCCCTGTAAAAGAGTGCCGGTTGGCGCTTGAAGAATTCTGCTGCCGATGCCGAGGCGTCGGCGGCACCCGAATCGCCCAAATGCACATTTTTTCATAGAGAAATCGATGACCAAGGAACAGTTGCTGGCCATGTCGGCCGATGACTACATGAACGCTGACCAGCTGGCTTTCTTCGCTGGCCTGCTGCAGGCGATGAAAGTCGAAACCCATGAACGCATCGAGCTGAGCCGTGCCACCATCGAAGGCCTGGACACCCCGTCGGATCCTGCCGACGTGGCTTCGGTCGAAGAAGAGCGTAGCTGGCTGGTGAATGCCATCGACCGCGACCAGCGCCTGCTGCCGCAGCTGGAAATGGCCCTGGACCGTATTGCCGACGAAAGCTTCGGCTGGTGTGATGACAGCGGTGAACCAATCGGCCTGAAGCGTCTGCTGATCAGCCCGACCACCAAGTACTGCATCGAAGCCCAGGAGCGCCACGAGCAGCTCGACCGCCACCAGCGCCAGGTGTAACCCCGCGCGGTGTGCCAAGCCCCACGGAGCGATCCCTGGGGCTTTTTGCGTTTCTTTCCGGCGGCGGTTTTGTTGCCCTGCACGTAACACTGCTGTACCGGGATGCGCTGTTTCCGCGCCATAAGCAGGCGTATCATGGCTTTATCGTTAGGGTGCTAATTAAATTCCGGAGGGAATGATGAATAGCCGGGTCGATGTAGCCGTGATGATTGGTTCGGGTGTGCCCGCCACACTGCGTGCGCTGGGTAAACGCGTCTGCTGGGTGGTGCTGGTCAATGGCGAACGCCGTGGTACCGCATTTGCCACCCGTGAAGAGGCCTTGGAGTGCCAGGCGGCCTGGCAGCAGTTGAAGAAGGGCCTGGCTGCCTGAGCGCCGTGAGTGCTGCCGGCAAGCGAACGGGGTGTTGTTCAGGGCGTTCGCTTGTAAGAAATGTACTTTGCCTCTCGACGAATTTCGGTGTTTTCGTGCATATTCTTTCCCCAGTAATGCGCTGATGGATTGCAGGGCCCGTTCTTACGTGCGCTCTGGCATTGCCTGTCGCATTTTTTCTGGCGGTTTTGCTGTCAGACATTGCGCTTCCCGAATCGGGAATATGCCGAAAGCCTGTATTTGAGGCCAGATCTGGCAAGCCAGAGTAAAGATTCCCGCACGCTGCATCGCCAGCGGGCGCAGACATTTCGCATATCGCTTTATTACTCTTTTCGCCTATCGATAAGAAATGGCCGTGTCTCACCGAGCTTTGGGTGAGGACGGGTTGTAACCGGTTGAGGATTACTTCATTGGCAGTCAGCACTCTTGATACCCATGCGTTGTTCGCCTTGGGCGACTTGCGCGGTAAATTGGCCCAGCTGTTCCAGGGCCGCTTTGTCTATGTTACGGAACAGAGTCCCGAAGGCCTGTACATGGCCGAAATCGACACCGAAAGCGCATTGGTCGTCGATGACAAGCAGCGTTTGGAACTGAAGGTCGGCGACCACTTTCGCGCCGCCGTGCTGCCCAGCCGCGAAGGCGGCAAACTGGAAATGCGCTTTCGCGAAATCAAGTTGAACGTATATGGCGTGGGCGACTATGCCTTTGTGTCGGTGCCTGAAGGCGAGGGCATCGTGTTCCGTGAAGGCCACGGTGTGATGCTGGTATTCGCCGCACAGCAACAAGTGCAGGAAGGCCTGGGCAAGTTGCTCAAGGCGGTGACCGGCAAGGTTGCCAAATGGCGCAAGGGTGAGCTGACCACCTTCAAGGCCAGTGAATGACCCACAGTGACGACGCGCCTGCCACGCGTGCCGAGTTCCATCGGCAGCACCAGGCGGATGCCGTGGCCGAGGCCGAGCGTTTGCTGGCCAGGCGCGAAGAACTGCAAGGCGCCTGGTTGAACTGGGTGGCAGGGGAATTGTATCGCCTCGGCCCGCCGCCTTATGCGGCCATGGTCCGGCGCGAGTTGCAGCGCCTGGCCCAAGGGTGAGGCGGCGACCTGTCAGTTGCCTCGATCGCGGCCGCTGCTGACTTCTTCAGGGACCGGCTCTTTCGCCATGCGCTTGCGGAACAGCGCCGCCCGGGCCAGCAACAGTGTGGTCACCGGCACGGTGATCGACAGCAGGATCGGAATCAGCCAGGCGTGCAGCACCGGGGCTTCCTTGAGCCAGGAAAAGTAGATGATCGAAGCCAGTGCCACGCACCAGGCACCAATGGTCGAAGCCAGTGCCGGCGGGTGCATCCGCTGGAAGTAGTCCTTCAGCCGCAACAGGCCCACGGCACCGATCAGGGCGAACAGGCTGCCGGTCAGCAGCAGCGCGGCAGTGACCAGCTCCAGCCAGAAGGGGAGTTGCAGGGTTTCAGTCATTCGATCACCTCACCGCGCAGCAGGAACTTGGCCAGGGCAAACGAGCCAACGAAACCGAACAGCGCAATCAGCAGGGCACCTTCGAAGTAGGTGTCACTGGCATAACGGATTCCCAGCACCAGCATGGTCAGCATGGCCAGGATGTACAGGTAGTCCAGCGCCAGCACCCGGTCCTGGGCGGACGGGCCGCGGAACAGCCGGATTAGTGCCAGGGCCATGGCCAGGGCGAAGATGAACAGGCTGGCGAGGACAGCATTGGCGAGCAGGCCTGTCATTGGAAAATCTCCATCAGCGGGCGTTCGTAGGTGTCCTTGAAGTGCTGGATGAAAGCCGCCTCATCGTCCAGGTCGAACACATGCAGCAGCAACACGCTGCGGTCCAGAGCCAGCTCGGACCAGACCGTGCCGGGCACCACCGTGGTAATCATCGACAACGCCGCCAGTCCATGCGGGTCGCGCAGGGCCAGCGGGATGTGCACGAACGCCGAGCGTGGCGGCTGCTTGCCGGCGCGCAGCACGCCACGGGCAACCATCAGGTTGGACATGATCACATCGATGCCGACCCGGCCAATCAGCCGGGCGATGGCCAGTGGGCGCCGCACATGGGCATGCTGCGGGCGCAGCGGTGCCATCAGCAGCGGCGCCAGCACGCCGAGCGCGGCTGCCAGCAGCAGGTTGCCGGGGCTGACCGAGAGGTTCAGCAACAGCCACAGTGCGAACAGCGAAACCGATAACAGCGGTGCCGGGAACAGTCGATTCATGGCTGCACCTGTACGTCGAGCGAGGTGGGGCCAGGAATCGGCCGGGCGGCCATCACGGCTTCGATATAGGTGTCGGGGGCCTGCAGGCTGGCGGCGGTGTCCTGGGTGTAGCGCAGCAGCGGCTCGGCCCTGAAGCTGAGGATGAAGCACAGGCCGAGCAGGATGACGATGGGCAGGCATTCATAGCGGCGCAGCACCGGCGACGGGCGCTCTTCAGGCTTCCAGAAGCGTTGGATGCCGACGCGGCCGAAGGCGATCAGCGAGGCCATGCCAGACAGGACCAGCAATGCCACCAGGCCCCAACCCGCCATGCCCAGCGGCTGCTCGGCAGGCACGCCCAGCCCTTGCGGGTTGAACAGCGCGCTGATCAGGTTGAGCTTTCCGACAAAGCCCGACAGCGGCGGCATGCCGATGATCAACAGGGCGCAGGCGATGAAGCTGAGGCCGAGGAAGGCCATGGTCCACGGGATGATCTGGCCGATCACCACCTTCTGTTCATCGTCGAGGTTGATACCCTTGGGCGGGTGCAGTGATTCCAGCGGTGGCGGCATGGCGTCTTCTTCGTCGTCCAGCAGTGCTTCGTTGGCCGAGCGCGAACGTTCGACCAGTTCGGCGAGCAGGAATAGCGCGCACAGCGCCAGGGTCGAATTGACCAGATAGAACAACGCCGCGCCGGTCAGCGCCGATTGCGCAAAACCGACGGCGCCGAGCAGGGTGCCGGCTGAAACCAGGATGCTGAGGGCGGCCATGCGCTCCAGGCGCTGCGCGGCCATGATCGACACTGCCGCCACCGCCAGGGTGACAAGGCCACCGTACACCAGCCATTCACCACCGAAGTGCGCCGAGGCCCCGGCCTGCCCTGAGAACAGCAGAGTCCACAGGCGCAGCACGGCATACAGGCCGACCTTGGTCATGATGGCGAACAGCGCAGCCACCGGCGCGCTGGCCGAGGCATAGGCCGGTACCAGCCAGAAGTTCAGCGGCCAGATGCCGGCCTTGACCAGGAAGGCCATGGCCAGGATCGCCGCGCCAGCGTGCAGCAGGCCACGGTCGGCCTCCGGCACCAACGGAATCTTCAGCGCCAGGTCGGCCATGTTCAGGGTGCCGGTCACGCCATACAGCATCGCTGCGCCGATCAGGAACAGCGACGAGGCGAACAGGTTGATGGCAATGTAGTGCAGGCCGGCACGCACCCGGGCGCGGCCCGAGCCATGCAGCAGCAGGCCATAGGAAGCGGCCAGCAGCACCTCGAAGAACACGAACAGGTTGAACAGGTCGGCGGTGAGGAAGGCGCCATACAGGCCCATCAGCTGGATCTGGAACAGTGCGTGGAAGCTGGCCCCGGCACCGTCCCAGCGAGCGCGGGCAAACAGCAGGGCACTGAAACCGATGATGCCGGTGAGGGTCAGCAGCAGGGCCGACAGGTGGTCTACCACCAGCACGATGCCGAACGGTGCCGGCCAGTTGCCCGGCAGGTAGACACCGATTGATTCCGCCTGGCCCTGGGTGCGCACCCACAGCAGCAGGCTGACCGCGATGGCCAGGCCGGCAAAGGTCGACAGCAGGTTCAGCCAGGCCTTTGTCTGCCGGTGTTTCTCGCCCAGCAGCAACATCAATGCCGCGGTAACCAGGGGCAGCAGGATGGGCGCGATGATCAATTGGCTCATGCCACTCATTCGTCACGCTCCCGGCCATCCACGTGGTCGGTACCGGTCAGGCCGCGCGAGGCCAGCAACACCACCAGGAACAGCGCGGTCATGGCGAAGCTGATGACGATGGCGGTGAGCACCAGGGCCTGCGGCAGCGGGTCGGTGTAGTGCAGCAGGTCCTGGGGCACGCCGTCCTTGATGATCGGTTCCTTGCCGATGAACAGGCTGCCCATGCTGAAGATGAACAGGTTGACCCCGTACGACAGCAGGCAGAGGCCCATGATCACCTGGTAGGTTCGCGGGCGCAGGATAAGCCACACTCCCGAAGCGGCCAGCACGCCGATGGCAACTGCAATCACTTCTTCCATCAGGCGGCTCCTGCTTGGCTGGTTTTCGCCGGGTTACCCGGGCGGTAGGCGCGCACCGATTGGTGCGCCAGGGCGGTGAGGATCAGCAGGGTCGAGCCGACCACCACAGTGAACACCCCGACATCGAAGAACAGCGCGCTGGCCACGTGCACATCGCCGAGCAACGGCAGGTGCAGGTGGGCGGTATGGGTGGTGAGGAACGGGTAGCCCAGCAGCATGGCACCCGCGCCGGTCAGGGTTGCGCACAGCAGCCCGGTGCCCATCCAGCGCAGCGGGCGCAGGCTCATCTGCGCCTCGACCCACTGGGTGCCGGCCACCATGTACTGCAGGATGAACGCCACCGACATCACCAGGCCGGCAACAAAGCCGCCACCCGGCTGGTTGTGGCCACGCATGAACAGGTACATCGACACCAGCAGGGCGATCGGCAGCAGCAAGCGCACCAGCACCGCGGGCACCATCATGAAGCCCAGGGCGGTGTCGGTGGCATGCCGCGGGTTGATCAGGTCGGTGACCACGTCGGGTGCCAGCTGACGCTGTTGCGCCGGCAGTTGCATGCTTTCCTTGGGCGGGCGGAAGCGCCGCAGCAGGGCGAACACGGTCAGCGCCACGGCCACAAGCACGGTGATTTCACCGAGGGTATCGAAGCCACGGAAGTCGACCAGCATGACATTGACGACGTTGGTGCCACCGCCCTGGGGTAGTGCCCGGCTCAGGTAGAACGAGGAAATGTCGTTCGGCGTCGGCCGGGTGAGCATGGCGTAGGACAGCACGGCCATGCCGCCACCTACCAGCACCGCCAGCAGCAGGTCGCGCAGGCGACGCATGCGCGCACGCTCGAGGCTGCCCGGCAGCGGCGATACGCCTTCGATTCGCCGCGGCAGCCAGCGCAGGCCGAGCAGGATCAGCACGGTGGTGACCACTTCCACTACTAGCTGTGTCAGGGCCAGATCGGGCGCGGAGAACCAGACGAAGGTGATGCAGGTCATCAGGCCGCAGACGCTGACCATGATCAACGCCGCCAAACGGTGATACTTGGCCTGGTAGGCAGCGCCGATGGCGCAGGCGATGGCGATCAGCCACAGCGCGACAAACACGCCCGAGCCCGGAATCTTCGGCCGGTCGCCCCAGCTGAGACCACTGTAGAGCATGGGGGTGAGGCCGGCGAGGAAGGCGGCGAGCACCAGCATGAACAGCTGCGATTGCAGGCGGCGGCTGGTGAGCAGGCGCTCGATGCGCCGCGCCAGCAGCATTAGCTGCACCTGGCCGTGTTCGAACAGGCGCTTGCCATTGAAGCGTTCGATCACCGGTGGGTAGGGGAAGCGGCCAAGGCGCAGCTGCTTGCGCAGCAGCAGGTAAAGCACGATACCGCCGCTCATGGCCACCAGGCTCATGATCAGCGGCGCGTTCCAGCCATGCCAGATGGCCAGGCTGTATTCCGGTAGGGTGCCGCCCACCACAGGCAGGGCGGCGGCGGCCAGCAGCGGGCCGACCGACTGGGCAGGGAAGATGCCCACCACCAGGCAGGTAAGCACCAGCAATTCGACCGGCGCACGCATCCAGCGTGGCGGTTCGTGTGGGGTGTGCGGGAGGTCCTGCGCAGTGGGGCCGAAGAACACATCGACGGTGAAGCGCAGGGCATAGGCCACGCTGAAGGTGCCGGCCAGGGTGGCGATCACCGGCAGGGTGGCCTCGACCCAGGCAGTGGAGCTGATGAACACCGTTTCGGCGAAGAACATTTCCTTGGACAGGAAACCGTTCATCAACGGCACGCCGGCCATCGAGGCGCTGGCCACCATGGCCAGGGTGGCGGTGTATGGCACCAGGCGTATCAACCCGCTGAGGCGGCGGATGTCACGGGTACCGCTTTCGTGGTCGATGATGCCGGCGGCCATGAACAACGAGGCCTTGAAGGTGGCGTGGTTGAGAATGTGGAACACCGCTGCGACGGCGGCCAGCGGGCTGTTCAGGCCCAGCAGCAGGGTAATCAGGCCCAGGTGGCTGATGGTCGAGTACGCCAGCAGGCCCTTGAGGTCGTTCTGGAACATGGCGGCGAAGGCGCCGAGCAGCAGGGTGAGGGCGCCGGCACCGCCTACGATCCAGAACCACTCTTCGCTGCCCGACAGCACCGGCCACAGGCGCGCCAGCAGGAACACCCCGGCCTTGACCATGGTCGCCGAGTGCAGATAAGCCGATACCGGGGTGGGCGCTGCCATGGCATGGGGCAGCCAGAACTGGAAGGGGAACTGTGCGCTCTTGCTCAGGGCGCCGATAAGGATCAGCGGCAGCAGCACCGGGTACAGCGCATGCTGGCGAATGGTGTTGCCGGCAGCCAGGACCTTGTCCAGATCGTAGCTGCCGACCACATGGCCGAGCAGCAGGGCACCCACCAGCAGGCACAAGCCGCCCGCGCCCGTGACCATCAGCGCCATGTAGGCGCCGCGGCGGGCGTCGGCACGGTGGTGCCAGTAGCCAATCAGCAGGAACGAGAACAGGCTGGTGAGTTCCCAGAAGAACACCAGCTGGATCAGGTTGCCGGAGATCACCAGGCCGAGCATGGCGCCCATGAAGGCGAGGAAGAAAGCGAAGAAGCGCGGCACCGGGTCTTGTGGCGACATGTAGTAGCGGGCATACAGCGAAACCAGCGTACCGATGCCCAGCACCAGCAGCGAGAACAGCCAGGCGAAGCCGTCCATGCGCAGCACCAGGTTCAACCCCAGGCTGGGCAGCCAGAGGAACTCTTCGCGAATCACGCCACCGTGGGCAACCTGAGGGTACAGCAGTGCTACCTGGACAGTGCCGACCAGGGCCACGAGCCCGGCGAGAATGGACTCCGCGTTACGTGCGTTGTGCGGCAGCACTGCTGCCAGGCAACTGCCCACGAACGGCAGAAGCAATAGCACTATCAATGACATAGCGTTCTATTCTGGAGAAGTTTGCAAAGAATCATACGTGCCGAGGGATTGATCACCAACACGCAAGCTGTCGCAGAATCCTACAAACAGGCTGTGACAAGCTGTTTTTTTATAACAGATTCTTACAAAGCATAGCCGCAGTTGGCGGCTTTACAGGCCAGCCTGGCGTTCACCTTCATCCGTCACTTCCCGCGATTCGGCCACCTCGCGCGGGCGGCGCACCTTTAGTTCGCTGACCACCACCGCGATCACGATCAGCAGGCCGCCGAGCAGTGCCACGCCCGGCAGGCGCTCACCGGCGATGCGCCCGACGATCCCGGCCCATACTGGTTCGCCGGCATAGATGAGGGTGGCGCGGGTGGGCGAGACCGACTTCTGCGCCCAGTTCATGGCTACCTGGATCACCGCGCTCATGGCGCCCAGGCCCACGGCACTGGTCAGCAGCAGCCAGGAAAAATCGGGTATGCGCTCCTGGGTCGGCACGATCATCAGGAACGCCAGCAGCGAGGCGGTCGCCAGCTGCACCACGGTGACCCGGCGCACATCGACCTGCCCGGCGTAGCGGCTGATCAGGATGATTTCGCCGGCAATGGCCACGGCGCTGACCAGGGTTACCAGCTCGCCTTCGCTGAAGTTCAGGCTGCCCCCTTCCGGCCCGGCCAGCAGCATCAGGCCGATGAACGCCAGGCCGATACCGATGCTGGGCATCAGGCCGGGGCGCCGGCCCAGTACCAGCCATTGCAGCAGTGGCACGAATGGCACGTACAGCGCGGTAATGAACGCTGACTGGCTGCTGCTGATGGTTTGCAGGCCCATGGTCTGCAGGCCGTAGCCGAGCATGATCGACACGCCGATCAGCATGCCGGCCTTCAGTTCGGTGAAGGTCAGCCCGGGCAGCGCCCGCGCCGAGACCACCCCGACGAACAGCGCGGCTGCAGCGAAGCGCAGGCCGACGAAGAACATCGGGCCGCTGACGCTCATCACGTTGTGTACCAGCAGGAAGGTGCCGCCCCACAGCATGGTGATGAATACCAGCACCAGTTCGGCCTTGCTCAGGCGAAAGGTAATGGCGGGGGTCGGTTTGCTGCTGGGCTGGCTCATGGTCTTGCGCACTCGGAGGGGGCGGCGCACAATCGCCGCAAAGTGGGCAGTATACTGCGCAATACCTACCAGTGAGCAATATAGTGCACAGAGATTCCTCGCACCGGGCATCGGTGCTGCAACATGTCAGCCTCAATGTACGCAGCCTGCGCAACGCCGCGGGTATGAGCCAGACGGCGTTGGCGGAGCGTTCCGGGGTCAGCCGGCGCATGCTGGTGGCGATCGAGGCGGGCGAGAAGAATGTCAGCCTGACTACTCTCGACCTGATTGCCGAGGCCTTGGGCGTGGCTTTCAGTACCCTGATCCAGGCACCTGACCAGCGCGACCCCGGGCGCATCGAAGAGTTGGCCTGGGCCGGCGAGCACCCGCAGAGCCGGGCGGTGCTGTTGGGCAGCAGCGTGGCGCGGCGCGAGGTGGAACTATGGGAATGGACCCTGGCACCGGGCGAGTGCTATTCCAGCGAGGCTGATGCCGAAGGCTGGAGCGAGCAGATCTATGTGGCGCAAGGGCAACTGACGCTGATCATCGAAGGGGTCGAGCATCGCCTGCAGGTCGGGCAGTTCCATGTGTTTCCCAGCAACTGCCGGTATGCCTATCGCAACGATGGGGCGGTTGCGGTGCGGTTTGTGCGCAATGTGGTGATCTAAGAGCGCGCAGGGCTGCACCACCTGTGGGAGCGGGCATGCCCGCGAATACCGGCGGAGCCGGTGCCATCCTCCGCGTCGCCTGATTCGCGGGCACGCCCGCTCCCACAGGTGCTGAGCAAGCCTGATCAGCTATTCAGCAACTCATCGGTCCTGACCACCTTGGCATAGGCAAACGCCAACGCCGCCATCACCGAATCATGCACCTGCGCCGCCGGCACCCGCTTGCCATCGAACTCCAGTGGCAGCGTGGCACAGGCGTCGTGCGCCACGGTCACGTCATAACCCAGGTCGGCCGCGGCACGGGTGGCGGCGTCGATGCACATGTGACTCATGCTGCCGACGATGGTCAGGGCCTCGACGCCATGCCGGTCCAGCGTGTGCTCAAGGTCGGTACCGAGGAAGGCGTTGACCTTGTGCTTGAGCACCACCGGCTCATCGGCCCGAGGCTCTACCTTGGCATGGATCGCCGCGCCCTGCGAACCTGGCGCGAAGAACGGCGCATCGGCGCTGTCGAACTCATGCCGCACATGCACCACCAGGTCGCCCCGTTGACGCGCCGCCGCCAGCAGGCGGGCAGCATTGTCGGCCGCCTGCTCGGCACCATCGAGGGTCCATTTGCCGCCGGGGAAGTAGTCGTTCTGGATGTCGATGATGATAAGCGCCTGCTTGCTCATGCTGCCTCCTGTGGCAGTAGTCGTTGGATGACGTTAGTTATAGGCTGTGTGCACTGACCTGAGGATTGGCGCGAACGACACTATGCAGGCAAAAACTGACAACCTCGCCAGCCTGGACATCGGCCTGCTGCTGTACCCCGGCGCGCAGCGTGCTGCCGTGCATGGGCTGGCCGACCTTTTCCTGGTAGCCAACCGGGTGGTTGCCGAACTGGGTGCTGTCGAGTTGCCATCGGTGCGTATCAGCTTTTGGCAGGCAGACGAGGCAGGGCGGTTGCAGCTTGCCCCTGAGAGCCCGCCTGCCGCCGTTGCCGATCTGCGGGTGCTGATCATTCCACCAAGCCTGGAGTCGGCACCACAGGGTGAGCTGCTTGAGCGCCATCGCGCGTCGTTGTGCCAGTTGCACGGGCACGGCACGGTGCTGGCATCGGTGTGCATCGGGGTGTTCTTCATCGCCGCCAGTGGTCTGCTCGACGGGCGCCCGGCCTGTACCCACTGGAACTACGTGCATTCGCTTGCCCAGCGTTTTCCCAAGGTGCGGGTCGAGGCCCAGCAGCCGTTGCTGGACGATGGCGACATCGTCACCTCGGCCGGGCTGATGGCCTGGACCGACCTGGGCTTGCGCTTGCTGGAGCGCTTCATGGGCGCGACGGTGGCGCGGGAAACTGCCCGCTACCTGGCGGTCGACCCGGTCGCGGCGCCACTGCCCGGTGCAGTGTTCAACCCACGCCTGGACCATGGTGATGAAGCAGTGCTGAAAGTGCAGCACTGGTTGCAGGGCAACGGTGGGCAGGATGCCGACCTGGCCAGCATGGCCGCATGCGCGGGGCTGGAGGAACGCACTTTCCTGCGGCGTTTTCGTGCTGCCACGGGGCTACGGCCGACCGAGTACTGCCAGCAGGTGAGGGTGGGGCGTGCGTGCCGCTTGCTGGAGTTCACCCGGCGCAATGTCGAGCAGATCGCCTGGGGCGTCGGTTACCAGGACCCGGGTGCGTTTCGCAAGGTGTTTCAGCGCATAACCGGCCTGACCCCGAGTGATTACCGGCGGCGCTTCGCGGTATCGGGTTAGGGCGCGGGGGCGTTCCCGGTGCGGAAAACCGCTTGACCTTGACATAACTTGAGGTTTTACCCTGCTCTGCATCGCGCTGTAGGCGTCCGTCACCAGGAGACCGTTCATGACGGCAACATCCCATGCCCTGTGGTTTACCCAGATGATCGAATATGAAGTGCCTGGCAAGTTCCAGCAGGCGTTGGCCCAAGCGCTGGTGGCGCGCAGCGAAGAGCTGGCCGCGCGTTGCGAAGGGCTGCAGGGCGTCAGTATTCAGGCCAGCGACGATGGCAGCCGGGTGCTGCAGTACCTGCAATGGCAGTCCCGCCAGGCGTGGGCAGCGGCGGCCGTATATTTCGTCGGGGAACCTTTTCTCGACCTGCTTGGCCAGTACCAGGCGCGTGGCGTCAACTTTGCTGCCTACCAGACGCTGCGCAGCCTGGTGCGCGGTGCCGATGGCGGCCTGCATTGCCAGGTGGGTGAGCCTCAGGCATACCAGGGCGCGTAGTGCGGGTAGCGATCCAGGCGGGCGCCAATGACCATTTCGCTGACCCATGCCGCCAGGATCGAACTGTAGGCTTTCTGGCTCTCTTCGCTGGACAGCGCGTGGTCGGCACCGTCGACGATGCGGTGGGTGAGTGAATGGGCGCTGACAAATGCCGAGCGGTAACTCATCAAGGTGCTGTGGGGCACGTAGTCGTCCTGCTCGGACTCGACCAGCAGTACATCGCCACCGAACTCGGCACAGGCTGCCAGTGCGCGGTTGTCTGCCGGGCCGAGCAGGCGCTGGCGATAGGCGTTCAGCCGTTGCCGGTCGAGGGTTTGCTTGGGGAGGTTCCATTCGTCGTCCCAGTACATCGCGGGTACCCTGAGGGCCAACCATTTGACCGGCCGCTCACGGGTCAGCAACGTAGCCAGGTAGCCGCCATAGCTGCTACCGATGATGGCGATGGCACTGGTGTCGACGGCTGGGTGGCTTGCCAGCCGGTCGTAGGCCACCAGCAGGTCGGTCAGGTTCTGTTCGCGGGTTACCGTCAGCCGTTGGCTTTCGGTTTTTTCGTGGCCGCGCAGGTCGAAGGTCATGCATACGCAGCCCAGCCCGGTGATATGCCGGGCGCGGGCGAGGTCGCGTTGCTGGCTGCCACCCCAGCCGTGGACGAAGAGAATGCCCGGCATCTTGCTGCCGGGGCTGACCAAGGTGCCGACGATGCTGTCATCCTCGACCTGCAGTTCAACGGTTTCACTTTGAATGGTCATGTTCGCGAATCCGCGCAAATTTGCTGAGTTGTCCGAGTTCACTGTCGTTTCCTTGGTAAAAGAGGGTGGCGTCAGTGGGTAGTTCGGGGGTGCCGAACACTTCATGGGTGGAGGCACGTACCCGTTGCAATGCCGGGTCGTCGGCGAACGCCTGCAAGGCCAGCAGTTCGGCACTGCTGGCACCGCCCAGGCGCCAGGATTGCTCGAGTACGCCGCTGCGCAGGTGGCCCTGTGGGTTCACGCCGCGGGCAATGTCGTAGTTGCGCCGCGAGGCGATGAAGCCGGGGAAGTGCTGCTCGGCGGCCTGTTCGTAGGCCATCGCCTGGTTGATGGCCAGGCGCAGCGGCTCGTCCAGCGGCAGTTGCAGCAGTGCCTGGTAGTCACCGCGTACCACTACCAGGTCGGAGCCACCATACACTTCCGTGCCCTGATGGTCGCGGGTAAGTTGCTGGGTGCCGTGATAGCTGCAGGTCAGGCCGGCGACACGTACCTGGCCAACGCTGAATGTTTGCACTTCGCTCAGGTCTTCCTCGAGCACCAACCCCCATAGCGCAAGGTCCTGGTCATCCATGCCGGCCAGCAGCGGTTCCAGCTCATCCGCCGTGGTTATGACCTGTTGCCCACGGCCTGCGCAGGCCAGTACCGGCTTGATTCGCAACTGGCCGTCCGTCAGTAACAGCTGTGCGGCGGTCCGTGCATCGGCCTTGCTGAATACGGTGTAGCCGCGCAGCAGGGCGTCGCAGGCTTGCCGTGCGAAGGCATCGGTCCAGCCCGGCGGGAAACTGGCCCCGGCCGGCAGCGGGTGGGAAATCGCCTTGGTCGCCATGTAGGGGTGTGCGACCAGGCCACCGAAAAGGTCCTGTTCGCTGCAGATGCCGAGGGCGGCATGGCGTTCGGGATCGACCAGGGTTTCGGTGGGCAGGTAGTAGTAGCCGTCGGTGGCGCTTGGTGGCTGGCTGGGTTGCACGTGCGGGCAGCCCAGAAGGCGTGCCAGGCCATCGGCAAGCTTCAGGTGCACGGCATGCTCGTGGTCGGGGGTGTGCGCGCGGGTGTCGAGCAGCACCACGCCGCTTTTAGGGGCGCAGGCGTTGGGCATGGTCATTTGCCTGTGTGCAATGAATGTACTGAGTGTGAAGCCGCTGCTTTGTGGAAGTTCAGCGGAACTTGATCGGTGGTTCTGGCCCGTCTGTAGGAAATGTCCGGTATGCGCAGGGTGTCACGGGCAATGCATGCCGTGTGTCGGTCGCCAAGATTGCAGGGCTTCGGCGGCTGTTCCATTATCGGCACACTGGATAAACCGTGATGTAGCCGCAGGAGAGCGCATGAACGTTCAGACCACCCTTGGGCAAAGCGTGCCGCAGCGTTTGGCGCTGGTTCGCCAGGCCATGGCCGCAGAAGGCATCGATGCCTTGCTGGTACCTTCGGCCGACCCCCATCTTTCCGAATATCTGCCTGGTTACTGGCAAGGGCGCCAGTGGCTTTCGGGTTTCCATGGCTCGGTCGGCACGCTGGTGGTCACGGCTGGCTTTGCCGGGTTGTGGGTCGATAGCCGCTACTGGGAACAGGCGGAACACGAGCTGGCGGGCAGTGGCATCGAGCTGATGAAACTGCTGCCGGGCAAGCCTGGTGCGCTGGAATGGCTGGGCGATCACGTCGAGCCCAACGGCAGCGTGGCAGTAGATGGTGCGGTCATGGCGCTGGCTTCGGCGCGCCAACTGAGCGATCGGCTGAAGGCGCGCAGGGCGCGACTGGTGACTGACAAGGATCTGCTGGGCCAGGTCTGGGAAGGGCGCCCGGCGCTGCCAGGCAACCCGGTGTACCAGCATTTGCCGCCGCACGCCACGGTGAGCCGTGCGGAAAAACTGGCGCAGTTGCGCCAGAGCGTGCAGGCCAAGGGGGCCGACTGGCATTTCATCGCCACCCTGGATGACATCGCCTGGCTGTTCAACCTGCGCGGTAGCGATGTTTCCTACAATCCGGTGTTCGTGGCCTTTGCCCTGATCAGCCAGCAGCAGGCCATCCTGTTCGTCGGCCAGGACAAGCTCGACGAACATCTACGGCAGGTGCTGGCGGCCGACGGTATCGAAGTGCGTGACTACGCCGAAGCAGGCAAGGCCCTTGCCGCCATGCCGGCCGAGAGCCGATTGCTGGTCGACCCGGCCCGGGTGACCTGCGGCCTGCTGGATAACCTGCCGGCCGAGGTGGAGCTGGTCGAGGGGCTCAACCCCAGCACCTTGAGCAAGTCGTGCAAGGGTGATGAGGACCTGGTGCACATCCGGCAGGTGATGGAGCAGGATGGCGCGGCCCTGTGCGAATTCTTCGCCTGGTTCGAGGCCAACCTTGGTCGTGAGCTGGTTACCGAGCTGACGGTCGACGAGCAGTTGAGTGCCGCCCGTGCCCGCCGCCCGGGATTCGTGTCGTTGAGCTTCTCGACCATTGCCGCCTTCAACGGCAATGGCGCGATGCCGCATTACCGCGCCACGGAACAGTCGCACGCGGTCATCGAGGGCGATGGTCTGCTGCTGATCGATTCGGGCGGGCAGTACCTGGGGGGCACCACCGACATCACGCGCATGGTGCCCGTGGGCAACCCGAGCCTTGCACAGAGGCAGGATTGCACACGCGTGCTCAAAGGCATGATCGCCTTGTCGCGTGCCACCTTCCCGCGAGGCGTGCTATCGCCGTTGCTCGACGCCATTGCCCGGGCACCGATCTGGGCTGACCAGGTGGATTACGGCCACGGCACCGGGCATGGCGTGGGCTACTTCATGAATGTGCACGAGGGGCCGCAGGTAATTGCCTACCAGGCGGCGCCCACGCCGCAGACCGCGATGCAGGTGGGCATGATCAGCTCGATCGAGCCGGGTACGTACCGTCCAGGACAGTGGGGTGTGCGCATCGAGAACCTGGTGGTCAACCGCGAGGTCGGCAAGAGCGCCTTCGGCGACTTCCTGAACTTCGAAACCCTGACGCTATGCCCGATCGATACCCGCTGTCTGGTGCCCGAGTTGCTGACCAGGGAAGAACTGGACTGGTTGAATGGCTATCACGCCAGGGTACGCAAGCGTCTGGCGCCGTTGCTCAAGGGGGACGCGCTGGCCTGGCTGGAGGCGCGTACCGCGCCCTTGTGAAACAAACGAAAAGGGCAGCTTGCGAGCTGCCCTTTGTTCTACTTGCAGATGACGATCATGCTGCGGCTGGTATAACCCGCCGGGTTGATGCCAAACAGGTAGTCACCTGGTTCTTCATCGCTATCGCCCGAGCGGGCTATGATCCGGTAGCCGCGCGTGCTGCAGGAGCTCGCGGCCTTGCTGTAGCAGTTGTCCCACGAGGAAGACAGGCCGGAGCAATTGATATGCAGGCCCTTCTTGCCCCTTTTGACCTCAGTCTTGGCCGTGGCGGCACATCCAGCAATAGCCAAGATGGCCAGGATCAGCAAAATACGTTTCATTCCTGTCCTTATGATGCAGGGCGGATCAGCTGTCTGGTCCCGTCGTTATCGCTTTGGTTCTTCCTGAAATATCCCCAGCGTCCGTGTTCGGTCCAGTAGATAGCGTGAAGATGATGATTCTGTGACAGCTTAATCAGCGAGACAGGTCGCTACAATCACTAATCCTGTCTCAAATGAAAATATTTCTCATATCAGTCGGTAGCGACGACCGGGCTGGGTTCCTTGCGCATGGACAGGGTGGTGCCGACCGACGCGGTGATGATCGCGAGAATAGCCAGCCACTGGGTAATCGTCAGTACCTCGCCCAGGAACAGCAGGCCGGACAATGCGCCGAATGCTGGCTCGATACTCATGAGGGTGCCGAAAGTGCGTGCCGGGATGCGCGTGAGGGCAACCATTTCCAGGCTGTAGGGCAGTGCGGTTGACAGCACCGCGACGCCCAGCGCCATGGGGATCAGGGCGGGTGTGAGCAATGCGCTGCCGGCGTGGGCGATACCGATGGGGGCAACGAACAGCGCGGCCACCACTACGCCCAGTGCGGCACTCTGGATACCATGCTCGGCCCCGGCACGCTGCCCGAACAGGATGTACAGCGCCCAGCATACGCCCGCGCCCAGGGCATAGGCAGCGCCGACCGGGTCGAGAGCCTGCCCGCCATGGCCGGCCGGCAGCAACAGCAGCAGGCCGACGATGGCCAGGGCAATCCACAGGAAGTCGATCGGCCGGCGCGAGGAGAAGATTGCCACGGCCAGCGGGCCGGTGAATTCCAGTGCCACGGCAATGCCGATCGGTACCGTTTGCAGGGCCATATAGAAGAGGAAGTTCATGCCGCCCAGCGCCATGCCGTAGATGATGACGTTGCGCAGGGTATTGCGGGTCATGCGCACACGCCAAGGGCGCAGGATAAGCAGCATGATGATGCTGGCGAAGATCAGGCGCAGGGTGGTGGTGCCTTGCGCGCCGATGAGGGGGAACATGCTTTTGGCCAGTGAGGCGCCGGACTGTATCGATGCCATGGCGATGAGCAGCAGGCCGATCGGGAAGAGGGTAGCGGCCAGGCTGCGGGGTTGGGTGTTCATTTCTGCGCGACGATCCTTGAGCGGGGTGGGGTGAGCAATATAGTGCGCAAATACGAGGGAAGGGGGCAAGGTGCCTGGCGTTGTTATTTCAGCGCCTGTGCGATCGACCGCCGGACATACAAGGCGGTCGCGTGCGCTGGTACTGACATTACTTGCCCGAAACAGATGTGGAAGCCTTGCGCTGCGCGGGCGCTCGATCTCACAGGCGCTGCAAGGCTCGCGGCGAGCACTTGGGGCCCTGATGCAGTCTTTTTCAAAAAGATTCTAAATTATTGAAATTAAAGGTTGACCTCCTGAAACACCGCCCTATAATGCGCACCACTCCAACGCGGTAGCGAAGCAAAGCCAGCCACCCTGTTGAGTCAAGTGTTTGAAGCTAAACGAGTTTCTCGCAAAAAACTTCAAAATAAACGCTTGACAGCAAATGAGGAAGGCGTAGAATGCGCGCCTCGGTTGAGACGAAACGCTCTTAACCAAACGCTCTTTAACAAATCGAATCAAGCAATTCGTGTGGGTGCTTGTGAGTACGGACTGATAGTCACAAAGATTATCAGCATCACAAGTGGCCATGCGAGAAATCACATAGTCATTTGAGATTGCTGAGCCAAGTTTAGGGTTTCTTAAAAACCCAAGCAGTATTGAACTGAAGAGTTTGATCATGGCTCAGATTGAACGCTGGCGGCAGGCCTAACACATGCAAGTCGAGCGGATGACGGGAGCTTGCTCCTTGATTCAGCGGCGGACGGGTGAGTAATGCCTAGGAATCTGCCTGGTAGTGGGGGACAACGTTTCGAAAGGAACGCTAATACCGCATACGTCCTACGGGAGAAAGCAGGGGACCTTCGGGCCTTGCGCTATCAGATGAGCCTAGGTCGGATTAGCTAGTTGGTGAGGTAATGGCTCACCAAGGCGACGATCCGTAACTGGTCTGAGAGGATGATCAGTCACACTGGAACTGAGACACGGTCCAGACTCCTACGGGAGGCAGCAGTGGGGAATATTGGACAATGGGCGAAAGCCTGATCCAGCCATGCCGCGTGTGTGAAGAAGGTCTTCGGATTGTAAAGCACTTTAAGTTGGGAGGAAGGGCAGTAAGTTAATACCTTGCTGTTTTGACGTTACCGACAGAATAAGCACCGGCTAACTCTGTGCCAGCAGCCGCGGTAATACAGAGGGTGCAAGCGTTAATCGGAATTACTGGGCGTAAAGCGCGCGTAGGTGGTTCGTTAAGTTGGATGTGAAAGCCCCGGGCTCAACCTGGGAACTGCATCCAAAACTGGCGAGCTAGAGTACGGTAGAGGGTGGTGGAATTTCCTGTGTAGCGGTGAAATGCGTAGATATAGGAAGGAACACCAGTGGCGAAGGCGACCACCTGGACTGATACTGACACTGAGGTGCGAAAGCGTGGGGAGCAAACAGGATTAGATACCCTGGTAGTCCACGCCGTAAACGATGTCAACTAGCCGTTGGAATCCTTGAGATTTTAGTGGCGCAGCTAACGCATTAAGTTGACCGCCTGGGGAGTACGGCCGCAAGGTTAAAACTCAAATGAATTGACGGGGGCCCGCACAAGCGGTGGAGCATGTGGTTTAATTCGAAGCAACGCGAAGAACCTTACCAGGCCTTGACATGCAGAGAACTTTCCAGAGATGGATTGGTGCCTTCGGGAACTCTGACACAGGTGCTGCATGGCTGTCGTCAGCTCGTGTCGTGAGATGTTGGGTTAAGTCCCGTAACGAGCGCAACCCTTGTCCTTAGTTACCAGCACGTTATGGTGGGCACTCTAAGGAGACTGCCGGTGACAAACCGGAGGAAGGTGGGGATGACGTCAAGTCATCATGGCCCTTACGGCCTGGGCTACACACGTGCTACAATGGTCGGTACAGAGGGTTGCCAAGCCGCGAGGTGGAGCTAATCTCACAAAACCGATCGTAGTCCGGATCGCAGTCTGCAACTCGACTGCGTGAAGTCGGAATCGCTAGTAATCGCGAATCAGAATGTCGCGGTGAATACGTTCCCGGGCCTTGTACACACCGCCCGTCACACCATGGGAGTGGGTTGCACCAGAAGTAGCTAGTCTAACCTTCGGGAGGACGGTTACCACGGTGTGATTCATGACTGGGGTGAAGTCGTAACAAGGTAGCCGTAGGGGAACCTGCGGCTGGATCACCTCCTTAATCGACGACATCAGCCTGCTGATGAGCTCCCACACGAATTGCTTGATTCATGGTTGAAGACGATCAAGATCCTGTATGGGTCTTGTGTTGTTCCTGGTCAGAACTTGGAAATGAGCATTCGCATCGAATGTTGATTTCTGACTTTTGTCAGATCGTTCTTTAAAAATTCGGATATGTGATAGATATAGACTGATGGCCAGTTTCACTGCTGGTTAATCAGGCTAAGGTAAAATTTGTGAGTTCTGCTCGAAAGAGCAACATGCGAATTTTCGGCGAATGTCGTCTTCACAGTATAACCAGATTGCTTGGGGTTATATGGTCAAGTGAAGAAGCGCATACGGTGGATGCCTTGGCAGTCAGAGGCGATGAAAGACGTGGTAGCCTGCGATAAGCTTTGGGGAGTCGGCAAACAGACTGTGATCCAGAGATCTCTGAATGGGGGAACCCACTCAGCACAAGCTGAGTATCTTGTACTGAATACATAGGTGCAAGAGGCGAACCAGGGGAACTGAAACATCTAAGTACCCTGAGGAAAAGAAATCAACCGAGATTCCCTTAGTAGTGGCGAGCGAACGGGGACCAGCCCTTAAGTTGATTTGAGATTAGTGGAACGCTCTGGAAAGTGCGGCCATAGTGGGTGATAGCCCCGTACACGAAAATCTCTTGTCAATGAAATCGAGTAGGACGGAGCACGAGAAACTTTGTCTGAATATGGGGGGACCATCCTCCAAGGCTAAATACTACTGACTGACCGATAGTGAACCAGTACCGTGAGGGAAAGGCGAAAAGAACCCCGGAGAGGGGAGTGAAATAGAACCTGAAACCGTATGCGTACAAGCAGTGGGAGCCTACTTTGTTAGGTGACTGCGTACCTTTTGTATAATGGGTCAGCGACTTATATTCAGTGGCGAGCTTAACCGAATAGGGGAGGCGTAGCGAAAGCGAGTCTTAATAGGGCGTTTAGTCGCTGGGTATAGACCCGAAACCGGGCGATCTATCCATGGGCAGGTTGAAGGTTAGGTAACACTGACTGGAGGACCGAACCGACTACCGTTGAAAAGTTAGCGGATGACCTGTGGATCGGAGTGAAAGGCTAATCAAGCTCGGAGATAGCTGGTTCTCCTCGAAAGCTATTTAGGTAGCGCCTCATGTATCACTCCAGGGGGTAGAGCACTGTTTCGGCTAGGGGGTCATCCCGACTTACCAAACCGATGCAAACTCCGAATACCTGGAAGTGCCGAGCATGGGAGACACACGGCGGGTGCTAACGTCCGTCGTGAAAAGGGAAACAACCCAGACCGTCAGCTAAGGTCCCAAAGTCATGGTTAAGTGGGAAACGATGTGGGAAGGCTTAGACAGCTAGGAGGTTGGCTTAGAAGCAGCCACCCTTTAAAGAAAGCGTAATAGCTCACTAGTCGAGTCGGCCTGCGCGGAAGATGTAACGGGGCTCAAACCATGCACCGAAGCTACGGGTGTCATCTTTGATGACGCGGTAGAGGAGCGTTCTGTAAGCCTGTGAAGGTGAGTTGAGAAGCTTGCTGGAGGTATCAGAAGTGCGAATGCTGACATGAGTAACGACAATGCGAGTGAAAAACTCGCACGCCGAAAGACCAAGGTTTCCTGCGCAACGTTAATCGACGCAGGGTTAGTCGGTCCCTAAGGCGAGGCTGAAAAGCGTAGTCGATGGAAAACAGGTTAATATTCCTGTACTTCCAGTTATTGCGATGGAGGGACGGAGAAGGTTAGGCCAGCCTGGCGTTGGTTGTCCAGGTTTAAGGTGGTAGGCTGGAATCTTAGGCAAATCCGGGATTTCAAGGCCGAGAGCTGATGACGAGTTGCCTTTAGGCGACGAAGTGGTTGATACCATGCTTCCAAGAAAAGCTCCTAAGCTTCAGATAACTGGGAACCGTACCCCAAACCGACACAGGTGGTTAGGTAGAGAATACCAAGGCGCTTGAGAGAACTCGGGTGAAGGAACTAGGCAAAATGGCACCGTAACTTCGGGAGAAGGTGCGCCGGCGAGGGTGAAGGACTTGCTCCGTAAGCCCATGCCGGTCGAAGATACCAGGCCGCTGCGACTGTTTATTAAAAACACAGCACTCTGCAAACACGAAAGTGGACGTATAGGGTGTGACGCCTGCCCGGTGCCGGAAGGTTAATTGATGGGGTTAGCGCAAGCGAAGCTCTTGATCGAAGCCCCGGTAAACGGCGGCCGTAACTATAACGGTCCTAAGGTAGCGAAATTCCTTGTCGGGTAAGTTCCGACCTGCACGAATGGCGTAACGATGGCGGCGCTGTCTCCACCCGAGACTCAGTGAAATTGAAATCGCTGTGAAGATGCAGTGTATCCGCGGCTAGACGGAAAGACCCCGTGAACCTTTACTATAGCTTTGCACTGGACTTTGAATTTGCTTGTGTAGGATAGGTGGGAGGCTTTGAAGTGGGGACGCCAGTTCTCATGGAGCCATCCTTGAAATACCACCCTGGCAACTTTGAGGTTCTAACTCAGGTCCGTTATCCGGATCGAGGACAGTGTATGGTGGGTAGTTTGACTGGGGCGGTCTCCTCCCAAAGAGTAACGGAGGAGTACGAAGGTGCGCTCAGACCGGTCGGAAATCGGTCGTAGAGTATAAAGGCAAAAGCGCGCTTGACTGCGAGACAAACACGTCGAGCAGGTACGAAAGTAGGTCTTAGTGATCCGGTGGTTCTGTATGGAAGGGCCATCGCTCAACGGATAAAAGGTACTCCGGGGATAACAGGCTGATACCGCCCAAGAGTTCATATCGACGGCGGTGTTTGGCACCTCGATGTCGGCTCATCACATCCTGGGGCTGAAGCCGGTCCCAAGGGTATGGCTGTTCGCCATTTAAAGTGGTACGCGAGCTGGGTTTAGAACGTCGTGAGACAGTTCGGTCCCTATCTGCCGTGGACGTTTGAGATTTGAGAGGGGCTGCTCCTAGTACGAGAGGACCGGAGTGGACGAACCTCTGGTGTTCCGGTTGTCACGCCAGTGGCATTGCCGGGTAGCTATGTTCGGAAGAGATAACCGCTGAAAGCATCTAAGCGGGAAACTTGCCTCAAGATGAGATCTCACTGGGATCTTGAATCCCCTGAAGGGCCGTCGAAGACTACGACGTTGATAGGTTGGGTGTGTAAGCGCTGTGAGGCGTTGAGCTAACCAATACTAATTGCCCGTGAGGCTTGACCATATAACACCCAAGCAATTTGCTA
The DNA here is from genome assembly GCF_057444345.1 of Pseudomonas sp. PVC-5-1. NCBI lineage: Bacteria > Pseudomonadati > Pseudomonadota > Gammaproteobacteria > Pseudomonadales > Pseudomonadaceae > Pseudomonas > Pseudomonas sp. PVC-5-1. The sequence goes on from NZ_CM172024.1 coordinate 1,941,104, forward strand.
GCGCAGATTGCGGTGGTGAAGACGAAACAACCGAAAGTTCGCAACATCACAAATATCGCATATCCGAATTCGCTGGGCTGTCCATCTGGACATTCTGGCAACAGAATTTCTTGACGACCATAGAGCATTGGAACCACCTGATCCCATCCCGAACTCAGCAGTGAAACGATGCATCGCCGATGGTAGTGTGGGGTTTCCCCATGTGAGAGTAGGTCATCGTCAAGATTCATTTCGCAAAACCCCTATCTGCGCATGCAGGTAGGGGTTTTGTCTTTCTGGCCAATAAGCCCCAGACCTGTGCAACGCTCCCACAGAGGCCCGCGTAGCTCCGAAGGCAATCATGAAATGTGCGTCATTTATGCCTGACGAATCACAGGTCAATGCTACGCTCGCGGAAATACTCAGCACGGATACCCATCATGGAAATGAACTGGCACCAGGCCCTGCAAGAGAGCCTGAGCTGGCTGGCAATCGCCTCGTTCATCACCCTTGTCTGCTTCACAGCAGCCGCCACACTGGCCGTACGTTGTACGCGCTGGGGTAGCCAGTTCTGGCAGCTTGCCGGGCCTTATTTCAGTTTCAGGCGCAGTTGGCGGCCGTTACTGGTGTTCGCCCTGCTGCTGGTGCTGACGCTATTCTCGGTGCGCCTGAACGTGCTGTTTTCGTTCTGGTACAACGGCTTCTACAGCGCCTTGCAGGGCCTTGACCAAGCGGCCTTCTGGTACCTGCTCGGTGTCTTTGCAGTATTGGCCACCATCCATGTGCTGCGTTCGCTGTTCACCTTCTATGTAAGCCAGGCGTTCAGCATCCAATGGCGAGTATGGTTGACCGAGCGCCTGACCCATGACTGGATGCACGGCGATGCCTACTACCGTGGCCAGTTCCTCGCCGAGCCCGTGGACAACCCTGACCAACGTATCGAACTGGACGTCAACGCCTTTGTCAGCAACTCGGTGACCCTCGCCCTGGGCGCAGTCAGTGCGCTGGTTTCGCTGGTGGCGTTCACCGGCATCCTCTGGGGGCTGTCGGCGCCGCTGGCCGTTGCCGGCGTGGAGATTCCCCGGGCTATGGTGTTTGCCGTGTACCTTTACGTCATCGTTGCCACCTGGATCGCCTTCCGCCTCGGGCGACCGCTGATCCGCCTGAACTTCCTCAACGAAAAGCTCACCGCCAACTTCCGTTACGCGCTGATGCGTCTGCGCGAAAATGCCGAGAACATCGCTTTCTACCAGGGCGCGCAGGTCGAGCGGGGCACGTTGCTGGGTCGCTTTGGTGCCTTGATCGTGAATGCCTGGGCGCTGGTGTTCCGGAACCTGAAATTCAGCGGTTTCAACCTGGGCGTGAGCCAGGTCGCAGTGGTGTTCCCCTTCATTCTGCAGGCACCGCGCTTCTTCAGCGGGGCGATCAAGCTCGGCGACGTCATGCAGACCTCCCAGGCCTTTGGCCAGGTGCAGGATTCGTTGTCGTTCTTCCGCGAGTCATATGATGCGTTTGCCCAGTACCGGGCCACCCTCGATCGTCTGACCGGCTTCCTCGATGCCAATGAGCAGGCGAGCGCTTTGCCGCGCGTCATCACCGAGGACCAGGAGCATGCCTTGGCGATCAGCCGCCTGCAGGTGCTGCGCCCGGACGGGCATGCCCTTATCACCGACCTGGACCTTGACCTGCATGCCGGCCAGGCGCTGTTGATCAAGGGGCCGTCGGGCAGCGGCAAAACCACGCTGCTGCGTGCGCTGGCGGGACTCTGGCCGTACGCCGAGGGTGAGGTCAGGCGCCCGCTGGGCCACCAGGCGCTGTTCCTGTCGCAGCGGCCGTACCTGCCGCTGGGCGATCTGCGCACCGTCATCGCCTACCCGGTGGCCAGCAAACCTGAGGATGAAACGCGGATGCAGCAGGCCTTGCGCCAGGTCAACCTGGCCCACTTGGCCGAGCGACTGGAAGTCAGCTGTGACTGGTCACACATTCTCTCGGTCGGTGAGCAGCAGCGCCTCGCATTTGCCCGGGTGCTGTTCAACCGGCCACAGGTGGTGTTCCTTGACGAGTCCACTTCGGCCATGGACGAAGGGCTCGAGCATGCCCTGTATTCGCTGTTGCGTACGGAAATGCCGGGCGCGTTGCTGGTCAGTGTCGGGCACCGCAGTACACTGGCAGGTTTCCATACCCACCGGCTGGAGGTGGATGGATATGGCGGCTGGTCGCTACTGGAGCAGCAGCCAGCGCTGGCCTAGTTCGGATTGCCGGTGATCGGGCCCGACCTGAGCAATACGACCCCGATCAGGGTGCCGCCGGCACACGCTGCGCCAAGCAGGAATGTCGCCTTGAAGCCGACCCCGTCCCACAACAGCCCGGCCACCACGCTCGCCACCAGCAGCGCCATGCCGGTCAGCAGGTTGAACAGGCCGAAGGCTGTACCGCGCAGCTCCGCAGGGGCGCTGTCGGCGATCATGGCGGCAAAGATGCCTTGGCTGAAGCCCAGGTGCAGGCCCCAGGCAGCCACCCCCATGGCCAGCCCGGTCCAGCCCGGCAGCAGGGCCAGCAGCAGGTCGGCGACGACCAGCTGCCCCAGCCCGGTCATCAGCACGCCGCGGCGGCCTACGCGGTCCGACAGCACCCCCGCGGGGTAGGCCGACAGCGAGTAGGCCAGGGCCATGAGCACCAGCACTGCCGGCGCCCACAGCGGCGCCAGGCCCATGTCCTGGGCGCGCAGCAGCAGAAACGCCTCGCTGAAGCGGGCGAGGGTGAACAGCGTGGCCAGGCCGATTAGCCGCCAGTAGGACGGGCCCAGGCGTGCCAATTCGTGCAGGGCCAGCGGTGAGCGCACCGGCCGGGTGGTGGCCGGCGCTCCAGGTTCGCGCACGAAGGCGATGAGGATGTACACCGCCACGAACGCCGGAAGCACCGCCACCCAGAACACCGTCTGGAAATGGCTCGCGGTCAGCCACATCAGCACGATCGCCAGCAACGGCCCAAGGAAGGCGCCCACGGTATCCAGCGCCTGGCGCAGGCCGAAGGCTGCACCACGTAGTTCGGCGGGCGTGACATCGGCCACCAGTGCATCGCGCGGCGCCCCACGAATGCCTTTGCCGACCCGGTCGACGAAGCGTGCTGCGGTCAACCACCCCAGCCCGGAGGCCATGGGGAACACCGGCTTGGTCAACGCACCCAGGCCATAGCCCAGCACCGTAAGCAGCTTGCGCTTGCCCAGTCGGTCGCTGAGGGCGCCGGAAAACACCTTGGTGATCGAAGCGGTCGCTTCGGCAATACCTTCGATAAAGCCCACCGCCACTACCGAGGTGCCAAGCACGGTGACCATGTACAGCGGCAGCAGGGCGTGAATCATTTCCGAGGAAATGTCCATGAACATCGATACGAAGCCCAGCGCCCAGACGCTGCGAGGGATCTTCGACAGGGACCTGGTTGCGTTCATGGCGTGGCTTTCTTCGTGGCTGCGCATCAAGAGGCTCGGCAGAGGGTGCTACGTTCGAAACTGTAGGAGCCGTCACGCAAGATGCAAATCGGACAGGTATATGCAAGCAACAGCGCGAATTGTCGGGCTGCGCCGGCAACGCTGTCGTGTCAGCAAAGTTCCGGTACAAACATGTAAACTTCGTAAATAAGATTTAAACACAATTGCGAATCTCTATATTTACCATCCCTGTTGGCCACCAAACTGTGTTTGCGAGGCCGGTGGGCGAGGGCTCCCGGTCTCCGACAGGGATGTGCCGTTTCGCTCATGAATCGCAGGAGATGTACCCATGCAGTGCAAGACTTCACCCAACAGCCTGGCCCTGGCGTTTGTCGCGCTGGCGTCACCGGCCATGGTGGCCACCGTGGCCCAGGCCGAAGAACAGCGTACGGGTGAGGTGCTGGAGATGCCGCTCGCCGACAACGCGCTGGTGATCCAGGACACCCTGGTCACCGCCGAGCGCGAGGCACGCCAGGCCTTGGGTACGTCGATCATCACCGCCGAAGACATCAAGCGCCACCCGCCGGCCAATGACCTGTCCGACATCATCCGCCGCGAGCCCGGGGTCAACCTGACCGGCAACAGCGCCAGCGGCGCGCGTGGCAACAACCGGCAGATCGACCTGCGCGGCATGGGCCCGGAAAACACCCTGATCCTCATCGACGGCAAGCCATCCAGCGCACGCAATGCCGTGCGCTACGGCTGGAACGGCGACCGTGATACCCGCGGTGAAACCAACTGGGTTCCGGCAGAAGCGGTCGAGCGCATCGAGATCCTGCGTGGCCCGGCGGCCGCACGTTACGGTTCCGGCGCCATGGGCGGGGTGGTCAATATCATCACCAAACGGCCCACCGATGAACTCAAGGGCAGCGTCAGCCTGTACACCCAGCTGCCGGAAGACAGCGCCGAGGGCGCCAGCCGCCGGGCCAACTTCAACCTGGGCGGCGGCCTGACCGACAACCTCGGCTTCCGCCTGTACGGCGGTCTGGCCAAGACCGATGCCGACGACCTGGACATCAACGCCGGGCATGCAACCAGTGCGCTGGTGGCGGGCCGCGAAGGCGTGCGCAACAAGGACATCAATGGCCTGCTGAGCTGGAAGCTGAACGACGAGCACCGCCTCGAGGCCAGTGCCGGCTATAGCCGCCAGGGCAATATCTTTGCCGGTGACACCATGAACAGCAACGGCGGTGGTGACGTCGAGTTCGTGTCCAGCCTGTATGGCCATGAAACCAATGTGATGCAACGCAGTACCTACGACCTGACCCACCTGGGCGATTTCACCTGGGGTACCAGCAAGACCGTGCTGGCCTACGAGTACGTGCGCAACTGGCGTCTCAACGAGGGCCTGGCAGGCCGTACCGAAGGTGCTCCCAATGCTGAAGGCGCCGCCATGTCGCGCCTGCGCAACACGCGCCTGAGCAGCGAAGTGAACCTGCCATTCGCCATGGGCAGCACCGAGCATGTGCTGACCCTGGGCGGCGAGTACCTGTACGAAACGCTCAATGATCAGGGCTCGCTGCGCCCACAAAGCTCGGACCCCACGGGTAATGACGGGCTCGTCGGTTTCGACCGCAGCAGTTCGAAGACGACCGCCCGCAGCTATGCGCTGTTCGTCGAGGACAACATCATTGTCGGCGATACCACCATTACCCCGGGCCTGCGTTTCGACCACCACGAAACCTTCGGCGACAACTTCAGCCCCAGCCTGAACCTGTCGCACAAGCTGACCGAAGCACTGTCGGTCAAAGGCGGTATCGCGCGCGCCTACAAGACCCCGAACCTGTACCAGTCCAACCCCAATTACTTGCTGTACAGCCGCGGCAATGGTTGCAGCGTGCAGCAGACCAACAATGGTGGTTGCTACCTGCAGGGCAACGCCGACCTCAAGCCAGAGATCAGCGTCAACAAGGAAATCGGCCTGATGTACGACCGGGGTACCTGGCGCACCAGTGCCACATACTTTCGCAACGACTACAAGAACAAGATCGTCGGCGATACCGATGTGTTGTACACCATCGGCACCGGCAGCCGCGTGACCCAGTGGGACAACGCCGGCAAGGCGCGGGTGGAGGGTATCGAAGGCAACCTGTTCATCGAACTGACCCCGGCCCTGGACTGGAACACCAACCTGACCTGGATGCTCGACAACGACAACCGCGAGACCGGCGAGCCGCTGTCGGTGATCCCGGAATACACCGTCAACACCACCCTCGACTGGCGCGCCACCGAGAAGCTGTCGTTCCAGGTGGCGGGTACCTACTTCGGCAAGCAGAAGTCGCCGACCTTCAACGACCGCACCCAGCAAAGCTACGACAAGGCCGCGCAACAGGATGTGGAAGCCTACGGCCTGGTGGACGTGAGCGCCGGGTACAAGTTCAACGCAAACTACGACGTGCGGGTGGGGGTGAACAACGTGTTCGACAAGCAGATCCTGCGTGGTGGCAACACCAGTACTTCGGGCGCCAATACCTATAACCAGCCAGGCAGGGCGGTGTTCGCTGCGCTGAATATCACCTTCTGACATCGGGGGTGCTGTACGGCCCATTCACCGACAAACCGGGGAACACTGGCGCAGGTGGTGCCATATTTGTTGCGGCAAAAAGTGCCGCAGCATGCTAAACCTTGCGCCTCAACCCGCCATGAGAAAATACCGGTGAAAGCCGTCCGCCTGACGCTGATCTGCCATGCCCTGACCCAAGCCCAGAAGACCGGGCGACTGCACCGTGCCGAAGACGGCATTCTTCCACTGGGCCAACAGCCTTTCGCCGACCTTTCCGGTGTGCCGGTGCTGACTGCACCAGAGCGGCGAGCCTGCGAGACAGCGGCGTGGTTTTCGGAGCCGGTGCAGGTCGAGCCGGCATTGGCCGATTGCGACCTGGGGCGTTGGCAAGGGCTGACACTGAAGCAACTGCAGGCCGAGCAATCGCAGGCGTTGACCGAATGGCTTCAGGACCCGGCCAGTGATGTTCACGGCGGCGAGTCGTTCGCCGTGCTTTGCCAGCGCATCGCCGCCTGGCTGGCGGCCTTCGACAGGCCTGGTGAATGGCTGGCAATTACCCACCCGATGGTGATGCGCGCCGTGCTTGTACAAGTACTTGGCTGCCCGATGAGCGCCAGCCAGCGGGTCGACGTGTTGCCCCTGTCGCGCCTGGAGCTGAGCTTTACCGGGCAGTGGCGCCTGCGCCTGAGCTGAAGGTCAGAACGCCAGCTTGTAGCCAATCAGCAACAGCATCGCCGCCAGGCACGGGCGCAGCACGCGGTCGGAAATCCGCCCGGTGAGGTGGCTGCCCAGATAGATGCCTGGCAGTGAGCCCAGCAGCAGGTAACCCAGCAGCGACCAGTCCATGTTGCCCATCCCCGCATGGCCCAGCCCTGCCACCAGGGTCAGCGGCACGGCGTGGGCGATTTCGGTACCGACCAGGCGGCGGGTGACCAGGAACGGGTACAGCAGGAACAGCGCCACGGTACCCAGTGCGCCAGCGCCGATGGAAGTAAGGGTGACCATCACTCCCAGCACCACGCCGGTAAGCACGGTAAGGGCGTTCAGGCTGCGGTCGCTGAGGTGATAGTGGTCACCGGCATGGCGGCTGGCGAAGGCCTGCAGACGCGATTTGAACAGGATGGCCAGCGCGGTCAGGATCAGGACCACCGCCAGGCCTTGCTTGATGACGGCGTTGAGCGCCGATGTGTCGGTGTGCAGGGTGCTGAGGAACCACAGGGTCAGCGCCGCGGCGGGCACGCTACCCAGGCTGAGCAGGCCGGTGATCTTCCAGTCGACGTTCTTGTTGCGCGCATGCACCCAGACGCCACTGGCCTTGGTGATGGCGGCATAGAGCAGGTCGGTACCGACGGCCGTTGCCGGGCTGATGCCGAACCACAACAGGATCGGGGTCATCAGCGAGCCGCCACCGACGCCGGTCATGCCGACGATGAAACCCACGACCAGGCCTGCAATGGTGAAACCGAAAGAACCTACATCCATACGCTACTCGACCGCCCAACTTTGCCCGTTATCGGATGCAGCCAGCATATAGATTTTTTTATAGCCAAATAGACTTGTTCGTTATTAGGTTATAACCAGGTGCTGCCTGCCAGGGCCCTATCAAGCCGGCACCCACACCGACCGCATCAACCTCAAGGCCTGTGCCGTACCTGTGGGAGCAACTGTCTTTAGAAGTTTATTTTCAAGCGTGCCATTCGGGCAGGGCTTCGCTCGATACCGCGTAGCGGTGTCGTTGGCGAAGCCCGCATTTGTAGAAAATCGATCCTCGTTCGTGATCAGGTTGCGGGTACCTGAGGCTTGAGCTCTTTCCACTCCGTTCCGTCACGCAGCATTGCGTTCAGGCGCACCAGCAACACGCGCATGCACGCCACTGCGGCAACTTTTGCGCACTTGCCTCGGGCTATCAGGTCTTCATAGCGGGTTCTAACTTCTGGGACATGCTGGATCATTGACCAGATCGACATGTAGGCCGCCTTGCGGACTCTGTAACGCCCGCCTTCGATCTTCCTCGGGCCACTCTTCTTGCCGCTGTCTTTGTTGTACGGCGCTAACCCAGCCAAGGCTGCAATTTCGCGCCCCGTCACGCTTCCCAGCTCAGGTAGGTAGGCCATGAAGGTGCCACAACTGATGACGCCAATCCCTTTCACAGACCTTAGCCGCATGGCTGTCGTGCGATCCAGCACGTTCGAGGCGCGCTCAATCGCCTTGTCCAAAGCCTTAATCTGATCATTCAGGTAAGCGACATGCTCGGTATAAACGGTAATGGCCGTAACTGAAGTGGTTTGTTTCATCCGACGCTTGTCATCATCCCGATGCTGGACAAGATTGCCACGGAGTTTGATGAGCTCTCCCAGTTCATCCCGATCTTGATTAGGCTCTATCTGCGGCAAGTCCTCGAAATCCCTGGCAAACCGCGCCAGCATCTGGGCGTCGATCTTGTCAGTCTTGGCAATTTTGCCCATGGCACTCGCATAGTCCCGACAGCGCTTGGGGTTGACCCTGATGACGTTCAAACCCTCCAGTCGCAAGGCTTTGAATACGGCTCGTTCATAGCCACCAGTGGCTTCCAGCAAGACCCGTTCGACCTCAAGCTCGTTCAGGCATGCGATCAGTTGCGCAAAGCCCTCTGGGTCATTCCTGACCTGGAACTGGGGAATACTTTCAGGAAGAAAGCCCACATCCAGAGTCGCTTTCGAAACGTCGAGACCAACGAAGTAGGAAATCATCGCCAAGCCCTCTTACACTCAAGAAGTGAGAGCACTCTGACTTAGCCCTAGCTTGTGACTACGAGTTCGCCACTCATTCAACTGTTCGGGCTTAGGTCAGAGTGAGAGGTGGATGGCGACTAGGCTCCCACTCGTGCTTTAGAGCACATCTGGCTTTCAGTCTGCCATCCACTGCTCTCACCCTTTCGAGTTTAAGAGACCTTGAAGACACAAGCTGGCTTGCCGGCGATAGGCCCTGGCAGGCAGCACCGGGTCAGCGATCAGTCATCACCACCATCACATGCGCATCTGCGCCATCGTCACTTTCCGACAGGTAGATATGTCCCACCTGGCTGTCGAAATACGCCGTCTCCTGCGGCCCGATGCTCACCGCTTCCCCGGTTTCGAACTCGATACGAACGCGCCCGCTCAGTACCAGCGCGAACTCTTGGCCCGGGTGGCGGATAAAATCGTCGAACTGGCCACGTTCACGGGCAATGATGCGGGCATAGGCGGGTGTCATGCGCCGCTCAGGGAAGTCGCCGGCAATCGGGTGATAGTCATAGGTGCCGGTCGAGTAGCCAGCTGCCGCTGGCAGTGAATCGACCACCACCGTCACCGGCACTGGTGCGATTACCGTGCCGCTGGCGCGCAACAGCTGGGCAATGTCGACGTTCAGCGCCCGGGCGGCGGCGGCGAGCTTTTCGTAGCTGACCGAGACCTGCGCCAGCTCCATCTTTGACAAGGTGGACAGCGGGACGCCACTGGCTTCGGACAATTGCTTGAGTGTCATCTGACGCGCCTTGCGCACCTGGCGCAGGCGCTGGCCGACTACGGCACGGTCCAGCAAGGGTAGGGCAGCGGGCATTCGGGGGTCTCGGCATGCGGCGTTGGTCGGGCATCTTACCTTGGACCCTTGCGTATTCGTAAATTCTCATATATTAGAATTCTCATATATGAAAATCCCCTGGCAGGAGCGTGCATGATCCCGATCTACGACACCCTCATCATCGGCGCGGGCATCGCTGGTGCATCCCTCGGTTATCGCCTGGCCGGCCGGCAGAAGGTGCTGCTGCTCGAGCGCGAGGCGCAGCCTGGCTACCATTCCACCGGGCGTTCGGCAGCCATGTTCATGGAGGCCTACGGCACTCCGCAGATACAGGCGCTGACCCGTGCCAGCCGGGCCTTCTACGAAGCACCACCGCAAGGGTTCTGCGAGCACCCGCTGCTGGAACCGCGCGGCTGCCTGTACGTCGCCAGCCTGGAACAGCGCACGCTGCTCGAGCAGACCCACGCACAGAACCTGGCCAACGGCACCGAAGTCAGCCTGCTCGACCGCGACGCAGCCCTGGCCCTGGTACCGAGCCTGCGTGCCGAGAACCTGGCCGGCGCGGTGCTTGAAGCGGGCGCAATGGACCTGGACGTACATGCCCTGCACCAGGGCTTCTTGCGCGGCTATCGCGCCGCTGGCGGTGAACTGCGCTGTAACGCCGAGCTGATCCAGGCCTGGTACCTGGATGACCTGTGGCAGGTGCAGCTGGGCGATGGCAGCCGGGTACAGACGCGCCAGCTGGTAAATGCCGCTGGCGCCTGGGCCGACCGAGTGGCCGAGCAGTGCGGGGTGGCGCGCATCGGCCTGCAACCCTGCCGGCGCAGTGCCTTCACTTTCCCAGGCCCGGCAGACCAGGATTTCGCCCGCTGGCCGGCGGTGATCGGCGTAGACGAAAGCTTCTACTTCAAGCCCGACGCCGGCCAGCTGTTGGGGTCGCCGGCCAATGCCGACCCGGTCGAACCCCAGGACGCCGCGCCCGAGGAGCTCGACGTGGCTTTGGGCATCTACAACATCGAAGCCATGACCACCCTGTCGATCCGCCGGCCGAGCCACACCTGGGCCGGGCTGCGCTCGTTCGTCGCCGACGGCGACCTGGTGATCGGTTTCGATGTGCACGCGCCAGCGTTCTTCTGGCTGGCGGCACAAGGTGGCTATGGCATCCAGTCGGCTGCGGGCGCCTCGCGCCTGGCTGCCGACCTGCTGCTGGGCCTGCCCCTGTGTCCCGGCCTTGTCAGCCAGGGGGTGGTGCCCGAGCGCCTGTCCCCGGCCCGTTTCCAGCAACCCTGAAAGGAGCATCCCATGAGCAATGATATCCAGCGTTTTCCCAGCAGCCTGCCGTTCCCGTTCTCCCGTGCGGTGAAAGCCGGCGGCTTCCTGTTCCTTTCCGGCCAGGTGCCGATGAGTGCTGGCGGCGAAGTGGTGCGCGGTGACATCCAGACCCAGACCCGCGCCGCCTGCGAGCGTATCGCCGAAAGCCTGGCGGCCTGCGGCGCGCGTTTCGACCAGGTGGTCAAGGCCACCGTGTGGCTGTCGGACATGAGCCACTTCGCCGGCTTCAACGAGGTGTACAAGGAATTCTTCGGCGCAGCGCTACCGGTGCGCTCGACCGTGGCTTCGGCATTGGCGCTGGGGGTGGATGTGGAGATCGAAGTGCAGGCGTTTGTCGGCGACGCCTGAGCGCTCCTACACGGGGTATGTGGTGGCAGTGAGACAACAACAATAAATCCAGAGGTTCACATGCAAGAGCAGCTGAAGATTGCCGGCGCGTTTGTCGGCGTGATCGTGGGGGCGGGGTTCGCTTCGGGGCGGGAACTGTTGTTGTTCTTTGTCGATTTCGGTGTGTGGGGGCTGGCCGGTGCGCTGGTCAGCGCAGCCTTGTTCACCTTCCTCGGCATGGCCCTGGCGGGGCTTGGCAATCGCCAGCAGGCCACTTCGCACAAGGATGTGATCCAGGCCATCTGCGGCCGTCACCTGGGCCTGTTCGTCGACTGGCTGATCACCTTTTTCATGTTTGCCGTCACCGTGGTCATGCTGGCCGGTGGTGGTGCCTTGCTGGAGCAGCAGTTCGGAATCCCGGCGTTGGCCGGCAGCGTGTTGGTGACGCTGGTCGTGGTGGGCATCGTGTGCCTGGACGTGCGCAAGGTGATCCTCGCCATTGGCGCCATCACGCCGTTGCTGATCCTGGTGGCCTCGGCGATTGCGTTGTACGCCGTGTTCAGCCGGGAACAGAGCTTCGCCCAGCTCGACCAGCTGGCCAGCCAGCAACAGGCGGGCGCCCGTCACTGGCTGCTGGGGGCGTTCCTGTACGTGTCGTACAACATCGTTGCCGGCGCGCCGATCCTGGCCATCCTGGGTGGGTCGGCCAAGGGCGAGAGAACCGCTGTATGGGGTGGGCTGCTTGGTGGCGCCGCATTGGGTGGGCTGATGCTGGTGATGAGTGCCGGGCTGTTGTCGCGCCTGGACAGCGTGGCTGACCTGCCGATGCCGATGCTGTCGATCGCCAACGAAGTATCGCCACTGCTGGGGCTGGTGATGTGCCTGATTATCTTCGGCATGATCGTCAACACTGCGGTGGGTACGTTGTTCTCGTTTCTCTCGCGGCTGATGCCGGCGGGTACGGGGAGGTTTCGCTGGGGCTCGGTGGTGACCGGCGTGGCGGCGTTCGGATGCAGCCTGGTGGGGTTCATCAGCCTGGTGGGTAAGGTGTACCCGCTGTTCGGCTACCTGGGCTTCGTGCTGATGGCGGCGGTGCTGCTGGCCTGGGTCCGGCGGAGCAGAGTGGCTAAAGCGGTAGTCAATGCTGCTTGATCTGCTGCTGGCGCGTATCCCTTGTAGGAGCGGCCTTGTGTCGCGAAAGGGTCGCAGAGCGACCCCGGCGATTTCTGCGGTGTAGCTGAAAATCCGGGGCCGCTGCGCGACCCTTTCGCGACACAAGGCCGCTCCTACAGAGGGTGTGCGTTCCGGTTTAGATCCTGAAGCTGCCTACCAGCTGCTTCAGGCGCCCGGCTTGCTGGGCCAGTTGGTCACAATGGCGCAGGGTCTCGTTGAGGTTCTCCACCCCTTGCTGGTTCAGGGCGTTGATCTGGGTGATGTCCAGGTTGAGGCTCTCGACCACGGCGGTCTGTTCTTCGGTAGCGGTAGCCACCGACTGGTTCATGCCATCGATCTCGCCAATACGCTGGGTCACGCTGGCCAGGCGCTCGCCGGCCTGGTTGGCCACCTGCACGGTCTGCTCGCTGGAAACCTGGCTGGTGTTCATGGTGTGCACCGCTTCGCGCGAGCCTACCTGCAGGCTGGTGATCATGCGGTGGATTTCTTCCGCCGATTCCTGGGTGCGGTGCGCCAGGTTGCGTACCTCGTCGGCCACCACGGCAAAGCCACGGCCGGCCTCACCGGCACGCGCCGCTTCGATGGCGGCGTTCAGCGCCAGCAGGTTGGTCTGCTGCGAGATGCCCTTGATCACGTCGAGAATCTTGCCGATTTCGTCGGTGCTGGCGTTGAGCGTTTCGATTTGCGCGCAGGACTCGCTGATGCGCTGCGACAGGGCGGTCATGGCGCTGATCGCTTCTTCGACCACTTCACGGCCACCGTGGGCCTGCTCGCTGGCACCGCTGGCATGCTGCGAGGCATCGGCGGCGTTGCGGGCGATTTCCTGGGTGGCAGCACCCAGCTCGTTGATCGCTGCGGCCACGCTGTTGGTGCGCATGCTTTGCTCTTCGGAACCGATGATCGACGCATTGGAGGCATTGACCACCTTCTCCGACAGGTCGTGCACCAGGCGGGTTGCCGAGGACACTTCGCTGATCGAGGCATGAATGCGCTCGACGAAGCGGTTGAACGAAGTGGCCAGTTCGCCGAACTCGTCCTTGTTCTGCACGGTCAGGCGGCGGGTAAGGTCACCTTCGCCCTCGGCGATGTCGCGCATGGCGCGGCCCATGGTGGTCAGCGGGTTCATCAGTATCGGGATCAGCAGGCCGAGCAGGCCGGCGATGGCAGCCACCGCAATCAGCATCGCGATGATCGCCGAGGTGCGGAACTGGCTGAGCGCAGCGTAGGCCTTGTCCTTGTCGATCGACAGGCCGATGTACCACTGTGCCGAAGGCAGGCCGGCCACCGGGGCGAAGGAAATGATGCGGTCCTGGCCATTGAGGGTGACATCCTGCATGCCGGCGGCGACTCGCAGGTTGCTGCCGGGGTAGATGTCCTTGAGGTTCTTCATCACCTGGTCTTTGTCGGGGCTGACGATCACCTGGCCGTTGCTGTCGGCCAGGAAGGCGTGGCCGATGCCGCCGAAATCGACTGAGTTGATGATCTCGACCAGGGTGTCGAGGGTGACGTCACCGCCGACCACGCCGATCAGCTCGCCATTGTTCTTGCTTTTCACTGGCGTGGCGATGGTTACCATCAGGCCGCCGACAGCCCCCTGGTACGGGGCAGTCAGCACGGTCTGCCCGGCGCTGGCCGCGGCGCCGTACCACGGGCGCTGACGTGGGTCGTAACCGGCGGGCATCTGCGCATTGGGGCGTTGGGTGAACGCACCGGTGGCCTGGCCCAGGTAAGTGAACAGGAAATTACGCGTATAGGATGGCTGCTCGATCAGTCCTTCCAGGGTATCGCCAGCGCCTTGCTGGGCGATGTCCTGGGCCAGGTTTTCCAGCACCAGGATGCGCCCGCTCATCCAGTTCTGCACACTACTGGCGGTCAGTGCGCCCGACTGCTGCACCGAAGCTTCGATGTTCTCGCGGATGGTATTGCGTTGCAGGTAGTCGTTGTAGAGCGTGAACAGGGCAAATGCCAGGACCACGACACCGCAGGCGCTGAGCAGGATCTTGTGGCGAAATTTCAGGTTCATGTTTCGAGACCTTGGGCCAATGAGGGGAGGGCGCAGCGCGCTCATGACGCATTGCGGAACCTATCGACCGGGATATCGGCTCAAGAGGTAAAAGATTGAAGCGCTTGCAGAAATTTCTTACGGTCGATTCGACGGACGGTCTTCACTGCTTACACAACTGCTCGATCAGCAGGCGTGCGGCCTGCAGCAGCGGTTGTTGCTTGCGCCAGAGGATGTGTACCGGCAACTGCAATTCATTGCGGGTGTTGCGAAAATCCAGGCGCACCAGACGCCCGCTGGCCAGCAGTGGCGCGACCCTTGACAGCGGCAAGTCGCCCCAGCCCAGGCCGGCCTCGACCATCTGCAGGGCGAGGTCGAAGCTGTCGGTTGACCAGTGCGTGGCGCCTATCGACGGGCGTGGGTCTGTCACCGGAAGGTCATGGCTACGCACCAGGATCTGGCGCACCCGGGTCAGGTCTTCGAGGTAGTGGATACGCCCCTCGCGCAAGGCCGGGTGAGCGGGGGACAGCGTGGCCACCAGCGACTCCATGCCGATGTGCTGGAAGCCGCGACGGGCATCGACCTGCAGCCCGGCAAAAGCCACGCAGAGGTCGGCGCGGCCACTGTCCAGCAGGTGTACTGCCTCTTCCTGCGGGGCGCTGAGCAGGGCTATGTCCAGCAGCGGGTGCCGCTCACCCAGGTGAGCGATGGCCGCCAGCAGCGGGCGGTGGTCGATGTCCGGCACCACGGCCAGGGTCAGGCTGCTCTCCAGCCCCTGGGACAGTTCCAGGGCATGCACCTGCAGCAGCCCCAGTTGTTCGGCGATCAACCGGGCATGAGGTTCCAGCGCCTTGGCCTCGGCGGTGGGGCGGACTTCCCGGGGGCCGCGCTCGAACAGGGTGTAGCCCAGTTCGGCCTCGAGGTTGCCGATGGCCATGCTGACGGCCGAAGGCACCCGCTGCAGGGCGCGCGCGGCGGCGGAAAACGAACCGCGGTCGAGCACGGCGAGAAACAGCTGGATATTGTCGCTGGAAAAGTTCATGGCAGCCTCCTGTCAGAAAATCTGACAGCTGCCGACTTTTGCTGTCAAGCACGATGAAGCATGATCGCACCCCATCGCTTTATCATTGGAGGTAATCCCGGGTGCAGGGACTCAAACGCAAACTCGTCTACGTGACTTTCTATGAACTGATCGGGCTGTGCATGTCGACCCTCGGGCTGGCCTACCTGTCGGACACCCAGGCATCGCATACCGGGCCTCTGGCGGTGATGATCACTACCATCGCCATGCTCTGGAACCTGATTTACAACACCCTGTTCGAGTGGTGGGAAAGCCGCCAGGCCAAGCGCGGGCGCAGTGTCGCACGGCGGGTGGCGCATGCCATCGGCTTCCAGCTGACCCTGGTGGTGTACCTGATCCCGCTGATTGCCTGGTGGCTGGACATGACATTGCTGGAGGCGTTGCTGGTGGACATGGCGTTCATCGTGCTGGTGCCGTGCTACACCTTTGCCTACAACTGGGCGTTTGACCGGATCTTTGGCTTGCCCGGTTCGGCAATGGCTACAGCCTGATTCTGCCTGTGCCGCCCTCTTCGCGGGCACGCCCGCTCCCACAGGATTTCCACAATTCTCAAGAGCTGTCATATCCCTGTGGGAGCGGGCGAGCCCGCGAAGAGGCCGGTACAGAAAACCACTACTAAGGCGGCAAGCGAATGATCAAAGGCTCCTGCTGCTGCTCAACCGGTTGTTCCTCCGTCCTCGGTGCACTGGCCAGCAAGCTGTCCTCGACCTGCCCCGACAGGTAGTACACCCCCGACATGGCCCCGCTCTGGCGGTTCTCCATCAGCTCCTGCCATTCCTGGTTCAGCGCCACGTTGAGGATCACCCGCAACTGCTCGACCATCTGCGGGTGTTCGCGGTCATGGGTCATGACCCCGTAACCGGCCGCCGCAATCGAAATCATCGCCCCCGCCACCTTGCCCACCGCCGACGCCACGGCACTGGCGATGCCGCGCGGGGCCAGGGTGGCGCCGAGCTTTTCGCTGGCCTGGTTGGCCACCGAGTTCAGCCCGACATCGGTCTTGCCCGGGCCTTTGCTGGCCTGCTGGTGCAGATGCTGGCGCATGGCTTGCCAGGCAGGTTGCTGGGCCAGCGACTTGGCCCGCAGCAGCTGGTAAAGGCTGGCATTGCGCGCATCCGGTGGCCCCAGGGCGATGGCGGGAATGCGGTTGAGGCGCTGGCTGAACTGCTCGGGGGGCGCGTTGTAGCGGCTGATGATGGCCGGCAGCTGCTGGCCGAGCAGTTGCAGGTACAGCTCGCTGGCGCGGTCGCGAATGCCTTCGGGGTTGATCTGCTCGGCCACCGGTTCGATCACCCGCTTGTGGTACTGCTCCTGCAGGTACAGCGCCAGGCGCTTTTCTGCCGGCTCCCGGCCTTCACCGCTGTCGATCTTGTACCAGGCCACCTTGAGGGTCAGCCACTGCTGGGTCCAGTAGCCGGTGAACCAGGGGATGAAGTCGCTTTCGGTGCGCTGCTGTACCTGTTCCTTCCACACCCGCATGGAACGGCGCGCATAGTCGTTGGCCGAGCTGCCGGCGCCGACCGAGGCTTCGATCAGTTCCTGGTCGATGCGTTGCCAGGTGGCGGGGGTGAGCACCACCGGTGGCGACGGGACAGGTGGGGGCTTGCCTGCGCAGCCGGCCAAGGCCAGCAACAGGCACAGCAGCAGGAGGGCTCGAGTGCTCACGCAACCGCCTCCCTGGTAAAGGCTGGGGTGGTTCTCGGAGTATAGGGTGGGGTTGAGGGGGCTGCCGTGCAGCCTATCGGCCATCGCCCGGCCAACGCGATCCATGTAGGAGCGGCCTTGTGTCGCGAAAGGGCCGCAAAGCGGCCCCGGCAATTTCTGCTGCACAGCTGAAATCCTGGGGCCGCTTCGCGCCCCATCGCGACACAAGGCCGCTCCTACAAGGGGGGCGTCAGCTTGAGTCGGTCATTCCAGGTCGAGCTTTTCTTCCAGGCGGTCGAGGTGCTTGTGCATCAGGCCCAGCGCCGCCTCGGCATCGCCATGCTCCACGGCATCGATGATCGCCGCATGTTCCTCCCACGCGCAGTGGTCGCAGCAAGGCGACTCGTAACGGGCGATGATCAGCGAGGTCATCGGCACCAGGCCATTGAGAAACCGCGCCAGTGGCGCATTGGCAGCCACCTGCGCCAGTTTCAGGTGAAACTCGCCGCCCAGGCGGATCGCCGCACAACGCTCGCCGTTTTCATGGTGCTGGCGCTCGCGCTCCACCAGTTGCCGCAGCTGGCGAATCTGTACCGGCCGGGCGCGTTGCGCGGCCAGGGTGATAAGCGTGGTTTCGGCCAGGCGCCGGGCGCTGAGCACCTGGCGTGCCTGCTCCGGGTCGGGCACGGCCAGATGCGCAGTGTGGCTGGGGCGCTGCACCACCACCTGCTGGTCGGACAGGCGCCCGAGCACACGGCGGATCACTGTACGGCTGACACCAAAGGCATGGCCCAGCGCCTGTTCGGGCAACAGGCTGCCAGGTGGCAGGCGCTGTTCGAGGATGGCATCGAACAGCCGCGGGTAGATCTGCTCGGCCGACAGGCGGGTTTCGCCAGCCGCGAGCAGGGCCGGCAAGTGAGGGGCGGCGTTCATGGTCGCTCTCCTGGGGTCATGGATGCGGGTGTTCGTCCGGGATGTTCAACGGGATGCCCATGCGCAACCCTTCGGCCAGAATGTGCTGGCGCATCTGGGCACTGGCCTGGGCGCTGCTGCGCTCACGTATGGCGCGCACCACCGCTTCGTTTTCCTTCAGCCGCGCGGCCAGGTGCTCTGGCGAATTGCGCAGCATGTCGGCGCTCTGCTTGAGGGCATTGCCGGTCTGTTGCACCACGCTCTGGAAGATCGGGTTGGTGGTCAGGGCGAACAGCGCTTCATGGAAGGCGATGTAGGCCCTGACTCCGGCTTCGCTGTCATCGGCCTCCAGCGCTTCACGCATGTCCATCAGGGTAAGGCGCAGTTGGCCGATGTCCTGACTGTTGGCCGACTGCGCCACCAGGCCGACGATGAAAGGCTCAAGGGTGTAGCGCAGCTCCAGCACGTCGGCCAGGCTGGCTGCGGCGCTGGTGTCCAGGCCCGGTTCCTGGGTGGCGGCATCGACATCCAGTACCAGCACACCCTTGCCTGGCAGCGAACGCACCAGGCCCAGGGTTTCCAGCACGGTCACCGCTTCGCGCAGGCTGGGGCGGCTGATGCCCAGTTGTTCGGCCAGTTCGCGCTGGCCTGGCAGCATGTCGCCGGTACGCCATTGGCCTCGGGCCAGGGCCTGGCGCAGTTTTTCCACCACTGAGTTGACGACGGTAGATGAGCTGATCACGGTTCGCTCCTGGAAGGGCCGGCGTCAGTGCCGGCCACGTTCGCTCAGAATTCCTGTTGATGGGGGTTGGGCTGCTTGCGTGGCATGGGGGCGAAACCGGGCTTGCCGTCGAGCACGTTGTGCGCACGTTCCAGGTCGATGTCCTTCTCCCAGCGTGCGATGGCCACGGTGGCCACGCAGTTGCCGATCAGGTTGGTCAGCGCTCGGCCGATGCCCATGAACCAGTCCACCGCCAGTACCAGTACCAGGCCGACCACCGGGATCGCCGGCACGGCGGTCAGGGTAGCGGCGAGGATGACCAGCGCCGAGCCTGGGATGCCGTGAGCGCCCTTGGAAGTCACCAGCGATACCAGCAGGATGGTCAGCAGGTCGGTCATTGCCAGTGGCGTGCCGGTGGCGTTGGCAATGAACACGATGGCCAGGGTCAGGTAGATGGAGAAACCATCGAGGTTGAACGAATAACCGGTGGGGATCACCAGGCCGACGGTGGAGCTGCCGATGCCCAGGTGCTCGAGCTTGCGCATGATCTGTGGCAGTACGGCGTCGGACGAGGCGGTGCCCAGCACGATGGTCAGTTCTTCACGCAGGTACTTGATCAGCGGCAGCAGCTTCAGCCCCGACAGGCGCATGACCGTGCCCAGCACGATCAGTACGAAGCCGGCACAGGTCAGGTAGAACAGCGCCACCAGCCCGCCCAGGTGCTGCAGCGATTCCAGGCCGTACTTGCTGGTGGTGAAGGCGATGGCGCCGAACACGCCGATCGGTGCCAGGCGCACGATCATGCCCATGATGCGGAAGATCACGTGGCTCAGTTCGTTGATCAGCCGCGAGATGCCGGCTGCCGAGTCACCCACCAGGTTCAGCGCGCTGCCGAACAGTACCGAGAACAGCAGCACCTGGAGGATGTTGTTGTCGGCAAAGGCGCCGATCACCGAGGTGGGGATCAGGTCCATGAAGAACGCCGTGGCACCGTGGATGTGCTGGCCGCGCTCGGCCAGGCTGCTGGCGTCGGCGCTGGACAGTTGGTCCAGGTGGATGTTGGCGCCGCTGCCGATGCCGCTGGTGAAGGCGAACACCAGGCCGATCACCAGTGCCAGGGTGGTCAGTATCTCGAAGTAGATCACCGACTTCAGGCCGATGCGCCCGACCTTTTTCAGGTCACCGGCGCCCGAGATACCGCTGACCACCACGCAGAACACGATCAGGCCGATGAGCATCTTGATCAGCTTGATGAAGCCGTCGCCAAGGGGTTTGAGTTGCAGGGAAAGGTCGGGGAAGCTGAGACCGCAGGCGATGCCGAGGGCAAGGCCGAGCACGACTTGAAGGAAGATCGAACGCGAGCACCATTTGAGCATGGGAGGGATCTCTGATCGGTGTCCTTGCTTCGGTAGCCGCACGGGGCGAAAGAGCGCAGGACTTAATTATTGTGGTCTTACCGGTTTGTTCAGCGCGAAGCCATGAAAGCGCGAAAAATCCGACATTGCAAGGATTTTTGGCCTTACCGGTCTGACCAGTTGTGGGGCAATCCAGCGTCTCTGGCTCTAATTCGGTGCATCTGGTTGGATCGAGCCGCAGTGCGGCCGTTCACAGGTGAATCGCAGCGGCGAACCGCGTGCGCACATGAATCAGATCAGGCTTTGGCCAGTGCCTCGTGCAACATTGCAATCAGCTTGCCAAGCGCCATGCCGACTTCGATATTTTCGATAACGCCATGATTCGTAAGGTTTATTTGCATTCCTTGGCTGACCTCGTAGAATCCGCGCCCGACCGGGAAGTCACCAAAGGGTCGATTGCAGGGGATTCATCCTGATAATCGCCTCGCAAGCAGGCTCCCGGCGTTTGAATGAATGGAGTCTCATAGTGCGTCTCAACCTTCCGGTTACCCCGGTCGAGCAACGTTTTCCCCCCGATCAGCGATTGATTTCCGCTACCGACACCAGCAGCCTGATCACCTACTGCAACCCCGAGTTCGCCGCCATCAGCGGTTACAGCGAGGCAGAGCTGATCGGCAGCCCACACAACCTGGTACGCCACCCGGACATGCCGCCGGCGGTGTACCAGTTGATGTGGAATTACCTGAAGGCCGGCAAGAGCTGGATGGGCATCGTCAAGAACCGCTGCCGCAACGGCGATTACTATTGGGTCAACGCCTACGTCACGCCTATTCTCGAAGCCGGGCGGGTGGTGGGCTATGAATCGGTACGGGTGTGCCCGACGCGTGAGCAGGTGGCCCGTGCCGAGGCCCTGTATGCACGCATGCGCAACGGTCAGGCTGTGTTGCCCTGGTCACGGCGCGCGACCATGCTGGCGCGTGACCTGGCCGTACCGCTCGTGGGCGGGGGGCTGGCTTTGGGGGCCAACAATCTGTGGCCCGGCCTGGTCGCGCAGGGGCTGACCCTGGGGCTGTTCCTGGCCTATGGCCTGTTGGCACGCAATGCCGTTGGGCGGCAGATGGAGCGCATAGTGCAGGGCGCAGACGGCACCTTCGCCGACCCGATCGCCGCCTTGACCTACAGCGACCTGCCCGGTGCTGGCGGACAACTGCAATTGATGCTGATCAGCGAGGAGGCGCGGCTGAAAACCGCGCTGACCCGGTTAAGTGACTTGGCGGCCCAGATGGCCGTGGCTGCACATGATGCCGGGGCGTTGTCGCGCAGCACCGAGGCGGCATTGCTGGAGCAGCGTGCGGAAACCGACCTGAGCGCCACTGCCATGAACCAGATGGCCGCTTCCATCGGTGAGGTTGCCAACCATGTGCAACTGACTGCTGCCGAAGCCCACACTGCGCACCTGCTGGCCGAGCAGGGCAGCCTGGTGGCCGACGCCAGCGGAGCTGCAATCCGCACCTTGGCCGGTACCGTGGCCCAGATCAACCAGGCTGTCAGCCACCTGGCTGGTCAGACCGGTGCTATCGCCGAAGCCACCGGGATGATCCGCGGCATCGCCGAGCAGACCAACCTGCTGGCGCTAAATGCCGCCATCGAGGCGGCCCGTGCCGGCGAGCAAGGCCGTGGCTTTGCCGTGGTCGCCGATGAAGTGCGGGCACTGGCCGACAAGAC
This sequence comes from Pseudomonas sp. PVC-5-1, assembly GCF_057444345.1. Classification (NCBI taxonomy): domain Bacteria; kingdom Pseudomonadati; phylum Pseudomonadota; class Gammaproteobacteria; order Pseudomonadales; family Pseudomonadaceae; genus Pseudomonas; species Pseudomonas sp. PVC-5-1. The sequence goes on from NZ_CM172024.1 coordinate 1,962,882, forward strand.
CCGGCAGTCGACACTGCACATCCAGGCTATCATCGATGCTCTGCGCAGTGGCGCAGAGGAGGCCGTGGCGATTGCCAGCCAGGGCATCGACGGTGCCGAGCAGGGCGTTGCCCAGGTGCAGGAAGCGCGGCAGGCGTTGCATGGCATTCGTGATGCGGTGCAGCGCATCAGTGACATGAGCCAGCAGATGGCTACGGCTTCGCAGCAGCAGTCGGCCGTCGCCGAAGACGTCTCGAGGCAGATCAATGGTGTGGCCGGCATAGCCCAGCACAGCGCACACAGCGCCAACGCCGCAGCCTCTCGCGGCGCCGAACTGGAAGAGGTGTGCGCCGGATTGCGTGCCCTTGTGGAGCGCTTCAACCGTTAAGGCAGGATGCTTTATGGATGACAACTATCGTGCAGCCGTTGACGCGGCTGCGATCTTTTCCGAAACCGACCTGCGTGGAACCATCACTTACGTCAACCAGCAGTTCTGCAGCATCTCGGGCTACAGCCGCGAGGAGCTGCTGGGCGCCAACCACCGCATCCTCAACTCCGGCCTGCACGAGCCGGAGTTCTTCGTCGGCATGTGGCGGGCGCTGGCCGCCGGCCGGGTGTGGAAGGGCGAGATCTGCAACCGCGCCAGGGACGGCTCGCTGTACTGGGTCGACAGCACCATGGTGCCACTGGTCGACCCGCTCACCGGAGAGGTGCGCAAGTACGTGTCGATCCGTTTCGACGTCACCGAGAAGCGCCAGCTGCTGCATACCTTGCAATGGCGTGTGGGCCATGACGTGCTAACCGGCCTGCCCAACCGCGCTTACCTGTCCGACCTGCTGAACCAGGCCCTGGCCTACTCGCGCCGTGAAGACATTCCGCTGGCTGTATGCATGCTCGACCTGGATGGCTTCAAGGCAGTCAACGACGGCTACGGGCATGCCATGGGCGACCTGCTGTTGGTCGAGGTGGCGCAGCGGCTGAAGCACATCCTGCGCGATGGCGACGCAGTGGCCCGGTTGTCGGGGGACGAATTCGTGCTGATCCTGCGCAACGTCGAAGACCGCCAGTTGCATGCTGCGCTGCGCCGGGTGCTGCGGGCACTGGCGGCGCCTTATGTGGTACGCGAGCAGCGCCTGTCGCTCAGCGCCAGTATCGGCGTGACCCTGTACCCGCAGGACGACGAAGACGCCGACACCTTGGTGCGCCATGCCGACCAGGCCATGTATGTGGCCAAGCAGCGTGGGCGCAACCGCTATCACCTGTTCGACGTGACACAGGAACAGGAACTCAAGGCTACCCACCAGACCGTGGCGCGGGTGCGCCGGGCCCTGCACAACGGCGAGCTGTGCCTGTATTACCAGCCCAAGGTCAACCTGCGCAGCGGCCAGGTGCTGGGCTTCGAGGGCTTGCTGCGCTGGCAGCGGCCAGGCCGCGGGCTGGTGCCGCCTGGTGATTTCCTGCCGGCAGTGGAGCAGACCGACCTGATCGTGGAAATCGGCGAATGGGTGCTCGACCAGGCGCTGAACCAGTTGCAGGCATGGCAACGTCAGGGGCAGCCCTGGTCACTGAGCGTGAACATCGCCGCGCGGCATTTGCAGCGTGGTGACTTTGTCGAGCGCCTGCAGCAGTTGCTGGCGGCGCACCCGGAGGTGGACCCGGCGCGGCTGGACCTGGAAATCGTCGAGTCGGTGGCCATCGATAACCTGCAGCATGTCAGCTGCTGTCTCGATGCCTGCCGCGCACTGGGTGTGCGCTTCTCCCTGGACGACTTTGGCACTGGCTATTCGTCGCTGAGCTACCTGAAGCGCTTGCCGACACAGACGATCAAGATCGATCAGTCATTCGTGCGCGACATCCTGCATGACCAGGACGACCTGGCGCTGACCGAAGCGGTGATCGGCCTGGCCCGGGCGTTTGGCCGCGAGGTGATTGCCGAAGGGCTGGAGAGCGTCGAGCACGGCCGCGTGCTGATGGGTCTGGGCTGCGAACTGGCACAGGGTTACTGTATCGCCCGGCCGATGCCGGCCAGTGCGGTGCAAGCCTGGGCGCAGGCCTACCGGCAGCCGGAGCAATGGCGTGACCCTTGATGCCGCGTCAGCGGGCCATTGGCTTGACCTCGGCCAGCACCGGGTGCGCCACCAGCTTGTCGATGTGCAGGGCGTCGTCGTTCATCCAGCTTTCGCTGAGCAGCCGGTAGTGTTCCATGTCGCGGCAGCGCAGGCGCAGGCTGTAGTCGAAGTGGCCGCTGATCAGCTGGCACTCGTGCACTTCCGGGCAGTTGCGCAGGGTGGCTTCGAAGGCCTTCTGCGCGGCCCGCCCGCTCTGGTTGGACAGGGCGACCAGCACAAGCAGCGACACCCCGGGCGCGACCTTCTGCAGGTCGATGATCGCCCCGTAGCCGCGGATCACGCCACGGCGCTCCAGCTTGCGTACACGCTCCAGACAGGGGCGCGGGGTGAGGTGGACGAGGCTGGAGAGTTTTTCGAAAGTGATGCGGCCGTCATGGCGCAGGATGTCGATGATCGCTTCGTCGATGCGGTCGAGGGGGTGGGCGTTGGCGTCCTTGGTGTCCATGCGCTTGGGCTTCTTTCAGAAGAGGGCATGGGACAGGGTAGGCGGTAAAGGGGGCCGCTGCGCGGCCCATCGCGACACAAGGCCGCTCCTACAAGGGATACGCGGTCCTTGTGTAGGAGCGGCCTTGTGTCGCGATGGGCTGCGCAGCAGCCCCAGGGGCCATCAGGCGCAGACAGAACCAGCCTTGGGCACCGCCCGCAACTCCACCACCCGTGGCTGCAACAGCCCATACAAATCCTTCGGATCCTCCAGCACCGGCACCAGCCCGATGTCCGTGCCGATACCCAGTGCCTGCGCCGTGTCCAGCACATAGCGCAATGCCGAGTAATCCTCCAGGGCAAACCCCACCGAGTCGAACAGCGTCACCTGTTCGCCGTGCTCACGCCCCTTGGCTTCCCCGGCGACCACACGCCAGAACTCGGTCACTGGCGAGTCTGCAGGCATCTGCTGGATCTCGCCTTCCACCCGGCTTTGCGGTTCGTACTCGACGATCACCCGGGCCCGCTCCACAATCGCCCGATGCAGCTCGGTCTTGCCCGGGCAGTCACCCCCCACGGCATTCAGGTGCATGCCCGGCTCGATCATCTCCGGGGTGAGGATGGTGGCGCAGGCTTTGTCGGCGGTTACCGTGGTGACGATATCGGCCCCGCGCACCGCTTCGGCCACGGAGCTGGCGATGCTCAGCTTGAGGCCGGGGCGGTTGGCCAGGTTGGCGACCAGCTTGGCCGAGGCAGCCGGGTCGATGTCATACAGGCGGATTTCATCGATGCCCAGCAGGGCATTGAAGGCGATGGCCTGGAACTCGCTCTGCGAGCCGTTGCCGATCAATGCCATGCTGCGGCTGTCTTCGCGCGCCAGGTAGCGGGCGGCCAGGGCCGAGGTGGCGGCGGTGCGAATGGCGGTGGTCAGGGTCATTTCGCTGAGCAGCAACGGTGCACCGGTATCGACGCTGGCCAGGGCGCCGAAGGCCATCACCGTGAGCAGGCCATGGCGAGTGTTCTTCGGATGGCCGTTGACGTACTTGAAGGCGTAGCGGCTGGCGTCCGAGATTGGCATCAGCTCGATTACGCCGTCCGCTGAATGGTTGGCCACCCGGGCGCATTTTTCGAAGGCTGGCCAGCGCAGGTAGTCCTGGCGGATGTACTCGGCCATTTCCAGCAGGCACGTGGGCAGGCCTTTGCGGTTGACCAGGCGGGCCAGGTCTTGCACATCGATATAGCGGGTCATGAGGGGTCTCCCTGCGGTCGACGCTTCCAGAGTGGGCTCTGGTTTCATTGTGCGGCGGGTGGGGAGGCAAAGCTGGCTGTAATGGGCTGTGGCGGCAGCGGCTTTGGCTGATTTCGCTGCGCTGGCAGCCGAATCGGCTGTGGCTGGGCCGGCCCTATCGCCGGCAAGCCGGCTCCTACAGGGATATCACAGGCCTTGAGAGCGGCGCTGTACCTGTGGGAGCTGGCTTGCCGGCGATGAGGCCAGTACAGGCCAGGGCAATCATCGCTCACGCAGCCGCTTGTACAGCGTGGTGCGGCTGATCCCGAGCCCACGCGCCACCGCCGAGAGGTTGCCGTTGGCTTGTGCCACCAGCTCGCGCAGGTCCGCCTCTTCGGTCGCAATCGGCACAGGCACCTGCGCCTCTGCGAGAAAACCCGCAGGCAGGTGTTCCAGGCCAACCGGCTCATTACCCGCCAAGGCCAGCGCCACCTGCAGCACACTCACCAGTTCACGCATGTTCCCTGGCCAGGGGTGCCGGTCAAGCAGCTCGATAATGGCCGCAGGCAGCCGCGCAGGCTGCCCGGGATCACGGTAGCGCGCATGCACCTGCTCGATCAGCTGCCGGCGGTCATTGCGCTCGCGCAGCGGCGGCAAAACCACTGCCAGCCCGGCGATGCGGTAATACAGGTCCTGGCGAAAGCGCCCGGCGCGCACTTCTTCGGCCAGGTCGCGGTTGCTCGCCGACACCACGCGGATATCCACCGCCACCGGTTCGCCGCTGCCCAATGGCTGGATGCTGCGCGTCTGCAGCACGCGCAGCAGGCGGGCCTGGGTGGGCAACGGCATGTCGCCGATTTCGTCGAGGAAGAGGATGCCGTGGTGGGCCTTGCGGATCAGCCCCGGGTTGCCCTTCTGGTGGGCGCCGGTGAACGCGCCCTTGTCGTAGCCGAACAGCTCCGACTCCACCAGCTCTGCGGGGATCGCCGCGCAGTTGACGGCTATGAGCGGCTGGCTGGCGCGGCTGCTGGCCCGGTGCAGGGTATCGACGAATACCTCCTTGCCTACGCCGGTTTCGCCCTGCACCAGGACCGGGATGTCCTTTTCCAGCAGCAGGCCGGCCTGCGCCAGGGCTTTCTCCAGGCGTGGCTCGGCGCTGCTGGCGGCGGGGCGGCCGGGAGCCTCGCGCGGCGGCTGCCACTGGCAATGAAAGCGGTTGCGCCCGGTGGCTTGCAGGGCGAAGGGCTGTTGCCGGGGATGGCTGAGCAGCTGTTGCACGGGCAACTGGAACAGTTGCGCGATGTTCTGCTGCAGCGGGTTGCCCCCGAGCAGGGTGTCGGCCCGGTGATTGGCGGCCAGCACCTGCCCGTGCTCATCGAATACCAGCAGGCCGGCCCAGGGGCTGTCGAGGTTGTCGGAGGCGCTGTTGAAGATCAATTGCGCATGCTGGTCGGCATGCTTGGCGAGGATCAGGCGGTTCTCCAGGCTCTGGCCCATCATGCGTACCAGGCCCAGGGTCTGGCTGGCGGGCAGGTAGCCGTCGCTGGCCACATCGAGCACCCCGACCAGCTGCCGTTCGGCGTCGAACAGCGGCGCGGCGGCGCTGGACATATAGCGGTTCTGGCGCAGGAAGTGCTCGTCCTGGCCCACGTGGATCGCCTCGGCGCAGACCAGCGCGGTGCCCAGCGCATTGGTGCCGACACCGCGCTCGTGCCAGTGGGCCCCGGCGCTGAAACCATGCTGCTGGCGCGGCTCGATGAACCGCCGCGAGCCCCAGCTGTCGAGCAGGCAGCCGCTGGCATCGGCCAGCATCACCAGGTAGCTGGCATTGCCCAGCAGGTGGGCATATTGCGGCAGCACCGCTTCGCGGGTCAGGCGCAGCAGGGCCTGGCGCCGCTCCAGCAGGGCGCTCAGCTCGGCGCGGGTCAGGCAGTCGAAGTCCGGGGCGTGTTGGGGGTGCAGGCCGTGGTCGCGGCAGCGGGCCCAGGAGGCCTGGATCAGTTGGGCATGGGGCGAAGCGGATGCGGCCATGGGCCTGTCCTGTGTGATTGTTGTCATGGGGCCGACCGCTGTTCAGTGTCGTGCACGGTTGTTCAATGTCAAACCGGCAAGTGTTCAGTTGTTCAGTGCTTGTGTTCAGTTGTGAACCTGCGATTGACCGGTGTTGCCGGCCAGGCCCCGGGCCAGACGGTTGCGGCGCATCTGGCACGAAACTGGCTGTGTCCGGCAGACAAAAACCACAAGAAGGCCACGCCATGTCCCTGGTGCTGGAACAGGTCAGCCGCAGCGTCGACAACCAGGCCTGGATCGTCGATGCCTCACTGCGTTTCGAACCCGGCTCGTTCAACGTGCTGCTGGGCCGCACCCTGGCCGGCAAGACCAGCCTGATGCGCCTGATGGCCGGGCTCGATCGCCCGGACCGGGGGCGGGTGCTGATGGATGGCCAGGACGTGACTGGCGTGCCGGTGCGCCAACGCAATGTGTCGATGGTGTATCAGCAGTTCATCAATTACCCGACCCTCAGCGTTTACGAGAATATTGCGTCACCGCTGCGCCAGGCACGCATGGACGAGCCCCAGATTCGCCGACGGGTGCAGGAAACCGCCGAGATGCTGCGCATCGAAGCCTACCTGCAGCGCCTGCCGCTGGAGCTGTCCGGTGGCCAGCAGCAACGCACGGCAATGGCCCGGGCGCTGGTCAAGGATGCCTCGCTGATCCTGTTCGACGAGCCACTGGTCAACCTCGACTACAAGCTGCGCGAGGGCCTGCGCCAGGAGCTGCGCGAACTGTTCGCGGCGCGCCACTGCATTGCCGTGTATGCCACCACCGAGCCCAACGAGGCGCTGGCTCTGGGCGGCACCACCACCCTGGTGCATGAGGGCCGTATCGTCCAGAGCGGGCCTACCGCCGAGGTCTACCAGCGCCCGGGCAGCGTGCTGGCTGCCGAGCTGTTTTCCGAGCCGCCGATCAACCTGGTGCCTGGCCGTATCAGCGGCAACGACGTGAGCCTGGCCCAGGCCGTGCACTTTGCTCGCAATGCCGACTTGCAGCCGCTTGCCGAGGGTGACTACCGCTTTGGCGTGCGGCCCAGCCACATCAGCCTGGTGCCGGCGCACGACGACGACCTGGAATTGTCGGTGCTGGTGGAACTGGCCGAGATCAGTGGTTCAGAGACCTTCCTGCATGTACGCAACGAACACTGGCGCATGATCCTGCACCTGCCAGGGGTACACGAATACCAGGTGGACACGCCGATCCGCGTGTTCATCCCCACCCACAAGCTGTTCGTGTTCGACAGTACCGGGGCGCTGGTGCAGGCCCCGGGGCTGCGCCAGGCAAGGAGAGGTTGATGGCCGAGATCCGCCTGCGCCAACTGGCGCACAGCTACAGCCGCCAGCCCGCCAGCGAGGCGGACTATGCCCTGCACGCGCTGGAGCATGTGTGGGAGCAGGGCGGTGCCTACGCCTTGCTTGGGCCGTCGGGCTGCGGCAAGTCGACCTTGCTCAACATCATTTCCGGGCTGCTGACTCCTTCCCATGGCGAGGTGCTGTTCGACGGCAAGCCGGTCAACCAACTGTCACCGCAGGCGCGCAACATTGCCCAGGTGTTCCAGTTCCCGGTGGTTTACGACACCATGACGGTGTTCGACAACCTGGCGTTTCCCTTGCGCAACCAAGGGTTGGACGAAGCCCGGGTGCAGGCCCGGGTGGAAGAGATTGCCGAGGTGCTCGACCTGTCGGCCGTGCTGCGCAAGAAGGCGCGCAACCTCAGTGCCGACGAAAAGCAGAAGGTCTCCATGGGACGGGGCCTGGTGCGCGATGACGTGTCGGCGATCCTGTTCGACGAGCCGCTGACGGTGATCGACCCGCACCTGAAGTGGAAGCTGCGGCGCAAGCTCAAGCAGATCCACGAGCAGTTCAACATCACCATGATCTACGTCACCCACGACCAGTTGGAGGCCTCGACGTTCGCCGACAAGATCGCGGTGATGCACGGCGGGCGCATCGTCCAGTTCGGCACCCCGCGCGAACTGTTCGAGCGGCCGCGGCATACCTTCGTCGGTTACTTCATCGGCAGCCCGGGGATGAACCTGATCGAGGTGCGCGCCGAAGCGGACGGGGTGGCGTTCGGCGATATTCACCTGGTGCTGCCCGGGCAAATGCGAGAGCACCTGCGAGAGCGCCTGGCGGCCACAGGCGGTGGTCGCCTGCAGCTGGGCATCCGCCCGGAATTCGTGCAGCTGTGGGACAGCCCGTTCGATGATGCCTACCCGGCACGGGTGCTGGACGTCGAGGACCTGGGCACCTACCGCATCGTCACCCTCGAGCTGGGAGGTGTCGCGCTCAAGGCACGCCTGGGCGAGGACCGCCCGTTGCCGGTGGCCCAGGCCTGGGTCAGCCTGCCGGCGCAGTGGCTGATGCTGTACCTCGACGATGTGCTGCTGGAGGCCGAGCCATGAACAAGGTGCCGAACAACAAGGCCTGGTGGCTGGTGCTGCCGGTGTTCCTGCTGGTGGCATTCAGTGCGGTGGTGCCGATGATGACGGTGGTCAACTACTCGGTGCAGGACATCTTCGACCAGTCCAACCGCTACTTCGTCGGCGCCGACTGGTACCGTCAGGTGCTGCGCGACCCGGCGCTGCACGATGCGCTGCTGCGTCAGTTCATCTATTCCGCCTGCGTGCTGCTGATCGAAATCCCGCTGGGTATCGCCATTGCCCTGACCATGCCGACCAAGGGGCGCATGGCCTCGGTTTGCCTGATCGTCATGGCCATCCCGCTGCTGATCCCATGGAATGTGGTCGGCACCATCTGGCAGATTTTCGGCCGGGCCGACATCGGCCTGCTCGGCGCCACACTGGCCAGGCTCGGGGTCAGCTACAACTACGCCGGCGACCCGTTCGACGCCTGGCTGACCGTGCTGGTGATGGACGTGTGGCACTGGACATCGCTGGTGGCGTTGCTCTGTTACTCGGGGCTGCGCGCCATCCCCGACGTGTACTACCAGGCTGCGCGCATCGACCGCGCCTCGGGCTGGGCGGTGTTTCGCCATATCCAGTTGCCCAAGCTGAAGAACGTGCTGCTGATCGCGGTGATGCTGCGCTTCATGGACAGCTTCATGATCTACACCGAGCCCTTCGTGCTGACCGGTGGCGGGCCCGGCAATGCCACCACCTTCCTCAGCCAGACCCTCACGCGCATGGCCGTGGGGCAGTTCGACCTGGGCCCGGCGGCAGCGTTCTCGCTGGTGTACTTCCTGATCATCCTGCTGGTTTCTTGGCTGTTCTACACAGCCATGACCCATGCCGACAAGGACTAGGCCATGAGCACGCGCAAATCGCTGGCCCTGCTGCTGTACTTCTTCTTCCTGCTGGTGCCGATCTACTGGCTGCTGAACATGTCGTTCAAGAGCAACACCGAGATACTCGGCGGCCTGACCCTGTGGCCACAGGCGTTCACCCTCGACAACTACCGGGTGATCTTCACCGATGCCAGCTGGTACAGCGGCTACATCAATTCGCTGTACTACGTGTGCCTGAACACGCTGATTTCGCTGCTGGTGGCGCTGCCAGCGGCATATGCCTTCTCGCGTTACCGCTTCCTCGGTGACCGGCACCTGTTCTTCTGGCTGCTGACCAACCGCATGGCGCCACCGGCGGTGTTCCTGCTGCCGTTCTTCCAGCTGTATTCGTCGATCGGCCTGTTCGATACCCATATCGCCGTGGCCCTGGCCCACTGCCTGTTCAACGTGCCGCTGGCAGTGTGGATCCTCGAGGGGTTCATGTCTGGTGTGCCGAAGGAGATCGACGAAACGGCCTATATCGACGGCTACAGCTTCCCACGCTTCTTCATGAAGATCTTCATTCCGCTGATTGGCTCCGGCATCGGCGTGACGGCGTTTTTCTGTTTCATGTTCTCCTGGGTCGAACTGCTGCTGGCGCGCACCCTCACCTCGGTGAATGCCAAGCCGATCGCCGCGGTGATGACCCGTACCGTGTCTGCCTCGGGCATAGATTGGGGGGTACTGGCGGCGGCGGGGGTACTGACCATCTTGCCGGGCATGCTGGTGATCTGGTTCGTGCGCAACCATGTGGCCAAGGGCTTCGCCCTGGGCCGGGTGTGAGGAGGGCAAGGCATGGAGTGGATGGCCTGGACCTTGCCGACGGCGCTGTTCTTCGCCGCCGTCGGCGTGCTGCTGCTGGGCATGACCCTGCTCGAACTGCGCCGCCCCTGCGTGGAGCGACGCGGCTTCCTGCCGCTGGTCACCAGCCGTGGCGACCGTTTGTTCATCGGCCTGCTGGCCAGCGCCTACCTGCATTTGCTGGTGGTTGGCGTCAGCGAGTGGCCATTGTGGGTGGCCTCGCTGCTGTCGCTGGCGTGGCTGGTGGTGGTGCTGCGCTGGGGCTGAGCGAGCGGCCCTGTGGGATAACTGAAACGGGAGATCACAATGTTCGACAACAAGTACAACAGGCGACATTTGACCCTGGCCGCGTTGCTGGTACTGGCCAGCGTGCAGGGCACAGCCTGGGCCGACCAGTACGAGGATGCGGCAAGGAAGTGGCTCGGCAGTGAGTTCAAGCCTTCGACCCTTGCCCCTGAACAGCAGTTGGCCGAGTTGAAGTGGTTCATCAAGGCTGCCGAACCGTTCCGTGGCATGAAGATCAACGTGGTGTCGGAAACCATCACCACCCATGAATACGAGTCCAAGGTGCTGGCCAAGGCCTTCAGCGAGATCACCGGCATACAGCTGACCCACGACCTGCTGCAGGAAGGCGACGTGGTGGAAAAGCTGCAGACACAGATGCAGTCGGACAAGAACATCTATGACGGTTGGGTCAACGACTCCGACCTGATCGGTACGCACTTTCGCTACGGCAAGGTGGAATCGATCACCGACCTGATGGCCAACGAAGGCAAGGACTACACCTCGCCGACCCTGGACCTGAAGGACTTCATCGGCATTTCCTTCACCACCGCGCCGGATGGCAAGGTCTACCAACTGCCGGACCAGCAGTTCGCCAACCTCTACTGGTTCCGTGCCGACTGGTTCGAGCGGCCCGAACTGAAGGCCAGGTTCAAGGAAAAATACGGCTACGAACTTGGTGTGCCGGTGAACTGGTCAGCCTACGAGGACATTGCCAGGTTCTTTACCGAAGACGTCAAGGAAATCGACGGTAAACGCGTCTATGGCCACATGGACTACGGCAAGAAAGACCCGTCACTGGGCTGGCGCTTCACCGATGCCTGGTTCTCCATGGCGGGTGGCGGCGACAAAGGTTTGCCCAATGGTCTGCCGGTGGACGAATGGGGCATTCGCGTGGAGGACTGCCACCCGGTGGGGTCCAGCGTGACCCGTGGCGGCGACACCAACGGCCCGGCTGCCGTGTATGCCACGCAGAAATACGTGGACTGGATGCGTGCCTATGCGCCCAAGGAAGCCCAGGGCATGACCTTCTCCGAAGCCGGCCCGGTGCCGGCCCAGGGCAACATCGCCCAGCAGATCTTCTGGTACACCGCGTTTACCGCCGACATGACCAAGCCCGGTCTGCCGGTGGTGAATGCCGACGGCACACCGAAGTGGCGCATGGCGCCTTCACCGAAGGGGCCGTACTGGGAGGAGGGGATGAAGCTGGGCTACCAGGACACCGGTTCGTGGACCTTCTTCAAGTCCACCCCCGAGAAGCAACGCCTGGCTGCGTGGCTGTACGCCCAGTTCGTCACCTCCAAGACCGTGTCGCTGAAAAAGACCATCGTCGGCCTCACGCCGATTCGCGAATCGGACATCAACTCCCAGGCCATGACCGAGCTGGCGCCCAAGTTGGGCGGGCTGGTGGAGTTCTACCGCAGCCCGGCGCGGGTACAGTGGACACCGACCGGCACCAACGTGCCGGACTACCCGCGGTTGGCGCAGTTGTGGTGGAGCCACATCGCCGAAGTGGCCAGTGGCGAGAAGACCCCGCAGGAAGCGCTGGACGGCCTGGCCCGCGACCAGGACCGGATGATGGAGCGCTTGCAGCGGTCCAACGCCCAGGCCACCTGCGCACCGAAGCTGAACCCGGAGAAGGATGCCCAATACTGGTTCGACCAGCCTGGGGCGCCGAAACCGAAACTGGCCAACGAAAAACCCAAGGGCGAGACAGTCAGCTACAACGAACTGCTGAAGTCGTGGGAGGCGGCCAGGAAGTGACCGGCTGAATACCGCGCCGGCCTCTTCGCGGGCTTGCCCGCTCCCACAGGTACCCCGCGCGTCTTGAGAGCGGCGCAGTACCTGTGGGAGCGGGCAAGCCCGCGAAGAGGCCGGTAAACCCAGTGCATATTTTGCGGGCAAAAAAAACGGCACCTGCCAGAGGTGCCGTTTTCATATCACGCGGTATTACTTGTGCAGCTCTTCCGCCGCATACAGCGTGTTCTCCAGCAGGCATGCGCGGGTCATCGGCCCGACGCCGCCCGGCACCGGCGTGATCCAGCCGGCGCGCGGCAGGGCGGTCTCGTAGACCACGTCGCCGACCAGCTTGCCGTCTTCCTGGCGGTTGATGCCCACGTCGATAACGATGGCACCTTCCTTGATCCATTCACCCTTGACCAGGCCAGGCTTGCCGGCGGCCACTACCACCAGGTCGGCGCGGCCGACATGGCCGGCGAGGTCCTTGGTGAAGCGGTGGCAGACGGTCACGGTGCAGCCGGCCAGCAGCAGCTCCATGGCCATCGGGCGACCAACGATGTTGGACGCGCCGACGATGACCGCGTTCATGCCGTACAGGTCCTGGCCGGTGCTTTCCAGCAGGGTCATGATGCCCTTCGGTGTGCACGGGCGCAGCAGCGGGATGCGCTGGGCCAGACGACCGATGTTGTACGGGTGGAAGCCATCCACGTCCTTGTCCGGGCGGATGCGCTCGAGCAGCAGCGAGGCGTCCAGGTGCGCCGGCAGCGGCAACTGCAGCAGGATACCGTCGACGGCCGGATCGTCATTGAGGCGGTCGATCAGCTCGGTCAGGGCCTGCTGCGTGGTTTCGCTGGGCAGGTCGAACGCCTGCGAAATGAAGCCGACCTCTTCGCAGTCCTTGCGCTTGTGCGAGACATAGACTTGGGAGGCGGGGTCGGTGCCGACCAGGATCACCGCCAGGCCCGGCGTACGCAGGCCTTGCTGGCGACGCTCCACGACACGTTGAGCGATCTGCTGGCGCAGGCTGGCGGCGATCGCCTTGCCATCGATTAGGTGTGCAGTCATAGACGCGTGATTAACCATCGAGAAGGAAACAATTAAAGAGGGCGCATTCTCGCACGACATGGGCCAAGGGCAAAGGCGGGTGGTCGGGCAAATCCCCTAAGCCCTTAAATAATTTAAATTTTTTTGAGAAAGGTGTTGACGACTTTCAGGCTCGCCTATAAGATTCGCCGCACTTGTCGGGCACAGCCTAGCACTGGTTGGCGAAGTCGGGCAGAATGAGTGGTTTAGCAGTTGCCTGTTAAAGGTCTCGTTCGGTTAGGCTTCAAGCTTAAGCGCCCGTAGCTCAGCTGGATAGAGCATCCGCCTTCTAAGCGGATGGTCGCAGGTTCGAGTCCTGCCGGGTGCGCCATTTAGGCAGCTTTGGCAAGCAAGTAGGCTGTAATGCAATATGGTGGGCGTAGCTCAGTTGGTAGAGCGCTGGATTGTGATTCCAGTTGTCGTGGGTTCGATTCCCATCGTCCACCCCATATTCTTCAAAGGCGCCTCGATAGCATCTGGCGCCTTTGTTTTAAGCGTTACGCGGACGTGGTGAAATTGGTAGACACACTGGATTTAGGTTCCAGCGGCGCAAGCTGTAAGAGTTCGAGTCTCTTCGTCCGCACCATGCTTCTGTAAGGTTGTACCGCAACATCGCAAGACCGCAATATGGTGGGCGTAGCTCAGTTGGTAGAGCGCTGGATTGTGATTCCAGTTGTCGTGGGTTCGATTCCCATCGTCCACCCCATATTTCTTCGAAGGCGCCTTGATCGTGAGATCGGGCGCCTTTTTGTTTTTGCTCTGTGTGTATGGTTTGAAGGTTCTGGCGCCTGTGAGATCGAGCGGCGCTGACAATTTCATGGCGAATCACCTCTCGGTCAAATCGCATCCCGGCCCTTGCAATCCTCTGGTGACGCCCCAATAAAAGCTGTTAGATTTCAGCCGGTTGAAACGCCGGCCCATTTGGCCGGCAGAGGAACAACCCGATGATCGCAAAAGAAGCCCGTCAGGCACTGGCGCTACAGCGCTTTGCCGAGGCCAACCCGCAGCTGCTCGAAGAGATCCGTGAGCTGGATGCGCGCGAGCAGGCCCAGCAGATCGAGTGGGCGTTCGAGGATGCGGCCGAGGAGCAGGGTATCCAGCCTTGGGAGTTGGCCCTGCAACTGATCGCCGAAACCCCCGAGCAACTGCAGGCCATGCGCCTGGAGACGCACCGTGAGGTAGCCGAGGCGCTGGGGATGGAGTGGGAGGAGTACTGCCAGTTCAACGAAATCGAACCTGAATAAAGGAAGCGAATTCGTTGGTGGCAGTTGTTTGACAAGGTATTTCGGCTGCAGGTCGCCTGGTGGCTTCGTGCGGCCCCATTGAAGCAGGCCCGGCGCTATGTCGTGCGGGCCGTGAAAGTTAATCGACCGGCGTGGTTTCCCGTCGTCCCGAGTGGGGTGACTTCTGCTGCGCGACTCACTAGAATGCTTGCCCTTGATTCTGGAGTCGGGCTAACGCCGGCTAACGTCTGTGCAACGAGGAATATCCATGCAAGTTTCTGTTGAAAACACTTCCGCTCTCGAGCGTCGCATGACCATCGCCGTTCCGGCCGAGCGCGTCGAGAACGAAGTCAACAAGCGTCTGCAACAGACTGCCAAGCGCGCCAAGGTTGCCGGCTTCCGCCCAGGCAAAGTGCCGATGAGCGTGATTCGTCAGCGTTTCGAAGCCGATGCCCGTCAAGAGGCGTTCGGTGACCTCGTCCAGGCTTCCTTCTACGAAGCCATCGTCGAGCAGAAGCTGAACCCGGCTGGCGCCCCAGCGGTAGAGCCGAAGTCCTTCGAAAAGGGCAAGGACCTGGAGTTCGTCGCCATCTTCGAAGTGTTCCCGGAGTTCACCGTTGGCGGCCTCGAGTCGATCAGCGTCGAGCGCCTGAGCGCCGAAGTGGCTGATGCCGACCTGGACAACATGCTGGAAGTGCTGCGCAAGCAGAACACCCGCTTCGAGGCCGTCGAGCGCGCCGCGCAGAACGACGACCAGGTCAACATCGACTTCGTCGGCAAGGTCGACGGTGAAGTGTTCGCCGGTGGTTCGGCCAAGGGCACCCAGCTGGTACTGGGCTCCGGCCGCATGATCCCAGGCTTCGAAGACGGCCTGGTTGGCGCCAAGGCTGGCGAAGAGCGCGTTGTGAACGTGACCTTCCCAGAGGACTACCAGAACCTGGACCTGGCTGGCAAAGCCGCCGAGTTCACCATCACCGTCAACAGCGTTGCCGCTCCTGTGCTGCCAGAGCTGAACGAAGAGTTCTTCGCCCAGTTCGGCATCAAGGAATCGACCCTGGAAGGCTTCCGCACCGAAGTTCGCAAGAACATGGAGCGTGAACTGCGCCAGGCCATCAAGGCCAAGGTGAAGAACCAGGTCATGGACGGTCTGCTGGCTGCCAACCCGATCGAAGTGCCGAAAGCCCTGCTGGAAAACGAAGTCAACCGTCTGCGCGTGCAGGCTGTTCAGCAGTTCGGTGGCAACATCAAGCCTGAGCAACTGCCGGCCGAGCTGTTCGAAGAACAAGCCAAGCGCCGTGTGGTCCTGGGCCTGATCGTGGCCGAAGTGGTCAAGCAGTTCGAGCTGAAGCCGGACGAAGGCAAGGTTCGCGAAATGATCGAAGAAATGGCTTCGGCTTACCAAGAGCCTGAGCAGGTCATCGCCTGGTACTACAAGAACGACCAGCAACTGAACGAAGTCCGTTCGGTTGTGCTGGAAGAACAAGTTGTAGATACTGTTCTGCAGAAAGCGACTGTGACCGACAAGTCGGTCTCGTACGAAGATGCCGTTAAACCAGCACAGGCTCCAGCCGCCGCTGAGTAACAGGCTTCTCTCGTAGGAAACCCCCACAAGCCAGCCTTCGAGCTGGCTTGTGCGTATTCAAGCCATGACTATTTGGGAGTGAGCGCAGGACATGTCCCGCAATTCTTATATTCAGCAGAGCTCTGACATCCAGGCCGCAGGCGGTCTGGTCCCGATGGTTATCGAGCAGTCCGCCCGTGGCGAACGCGCTTACGACATCTACTCGCGCCTGTTGAAGGAGCGTGTGATCTTCCTGGTTGGCCCGGTAGAGGACTACATGGCCAACCTCGTCGTTGCGCAACTGCTGTTCCTTGAAGCGGAAAACCCGGACAAGGATATCCATCTGTACATCAACTCGCCGGGCGGTTCCGTCACCGCCGGCATGTCGATCTACGACACCATGCAGTTCATCAAGCCGGACGTCTCGACCATCTGCATCGGCCAGGCCTGCAGCATGGGCGCCTTCCTGCTGGCTGCTGGTGCCAAGGGCAAGCGTCACTGCCTGCCTAACTCGCGCGTGATGATCCACCAGCCGCTGGGCGGCTTCCAGGGTCAGGCCACCGATATCGAGATCCACGCCCAGGAAATCCTCAATATCAAGGCCCGCCTGAACGAGCTGCTGGCCTACCACACCGGCCAGGATCTCGAGACCATCAAGCGCGACACTGAACGTGACAACTTCATGAGCGCCTCGCGCGCGGCCGAGTACGGCCTGATCGACTCGGTCTACGACAAGCGGCAACTGGCCTCCTGAACCGGGGTGCCAGAGCAGGTAGGCGCGGAAAGCGCCTACCTGCGGACTTGAAAAAGCCCGCAATTGCCTTCATCTTGTGTTGCAAGCCTACCGGATTGGATCGATCGAATGACTGACACCCGTAACGGCGAGGACAGCGGCAAATTGCTTTATTGCTCCTTCTGCGGCAAAAGCCAGCACGAAGTGCGCAAACTGATTGCCGGGCCCTCGGTATTTATCTGCGACGAGTGCGTCGACCTGTGCAACGACATCATCCGTGAGGAGGTGCAGGAAGCCCAGGCCGAGAGCAGCGCGCACAAATTGCCTTCGCCGAAAGAAATCAGCGGTATCCTGGACCAGTACGTCATTGGTCAGGAACGCGCGAAGAAGGTGCTTGCCGTAGCGGTGTACAACCACTACAAGCGCCTGAACCAGCGTGACAAGAAGGGTGACGAAGTCGAACTCGGCAAGAGCAACATCCTGCTCATCGGGCCAACCGGCTCGGGCAAGACCCTGCTCGCCGAAACCCTTGCACGCCTGTTGAACGTACCGTTCACCATTGCTGACGCCACCACCCTGACCGAAGCCGGTTACGTGGGTGAGGACGTCGAGAACATCATCCAGAAGCTGTTGCAGAAGTGCGACTACGACGTGGAAAAGGCCCAGATGGGCATCGTCTACATCGACGAGATCGACAAGATTTCGCGCAAGTCGGACAACCCGTCCATCACCCGTGACGTATCGGGCGAGGGCGTGCAGCAGGCACTGCTGAAGCTGATCGAAGGCACCGTGGCCTCGGTTCCGCCGCAAGGCGGCCGCAAACACCCGCAACAGGAATTCCTGCAGGTCGATACCCGCAACATCCTGTTCATCTGCGGTGGTGCCTTCTCGGGCCTGGAAAAGGTCATCCAGAACCGCTCCACCAAGGGTGGCATCGGTTTTGGCGCCGAAGTACGCAGCAAGGAAGAGGGCAAGAAGGTTGGCGAGTCCCTGCGTGAGGTCGAGCCAGACGATCTGGTCAAGTTTGGCCTGATCCCGGAATTCGTCGGCCGCCTGCCGGTGCTGGCAACCCTCGACGAGCTGGACGAGGCCGCGCTGATGCAGATCCTCACCGAGCCGAAGAACGCCCTGACCAAGCAGTATGCCAAGCTGTTCGAGATGGAAAACGTCGACCTCGAGTTCCGCAGCGATGCGCTCAAGGCCGTGGCGCGCAAGGCCCTGGAGCGCAAGACCGGCGCCCGTGGCCTGCGTTCGATCCTCGAAGGCGTTTTGCTCGACACCATGTACGAGATTCCTTCGAAGAAGGATGTCAGCAAGGTGGTGATCGACGAGAGCGTCATCGATGGCACTTCGCAGCCGCTGATGATCTACGAAAACAGCGAGCCGCAAGCCAAGGCCGCGCCGGACGCCTGATCCAGGCAATGGCTGGTTGACGGTTGCAAGCAAGAAGGGGCCTACGGGCCCCTTTCTGCTTTTCCTGCGCTAGCGCTTGTAATTTCCCAAGCCTGCCCCCACATTAGGTCCAAGCATCATTTCCACCGGTTTCCGGCCATAAGGCCGCTGTAGAGGCGAAATCATGAAGACCACCCTCGACTTGCCTCTTTTGCCATTGCGCGATGTCGTTGTTTACCCGCACATGGTCATCCCGCTGTTCGTGGGGCGCGAAAAGTCCATCGAAGCCCTTGAGGCGGCGATGACGGGCGAAAAGCAGATTCTTCTGCTGGCCCAGAAAAACCCGGCCGACGATGATCCGGGCGAAGACGCCCTGTACCGCGTCGGTACCGTTGCCACCGTGCTGCAATTGCTGAAACTGCCCGATGGTACCGTCAAGGTGCTGGTCGAGGGCGAGCAACGCGGCGCCGTGGAGCGTTTCAGCGAAGTAGAAGGGCACATCCGTGCCGAAGTTTCCCTGATCGACGAAGTCGACGCCGCCGAGCGCGAGTCGGAAGTGTTCGTGCGCACGCTGCTGTCGCAGTTCGAGCAATACGTGCAACTGGGCAAGAAAGTCCCAGCCGAAGTGCTGTCGTCGCTGAACAGCATCGAAGAGCCAGGGCGCCTGGTCGACACCATGGCCGCACACATGGCCCTGAAGATCGAGCAGAAACAGGAAATTCTCGAAATCGTCGACCTGCCGACCCGTGTCGAGCACGTACTGGCGCTGCTGGATGCCGAAATCGACCTGCTGCAGGTCGAAAAGCGCATTCGCGGTCGGGTCAAGAAGCAGATGGAGCGCAGCCAGCGCGAGTACTACCTGAATGAGCAGATGAAGGCCATTCAGAAGGAACTCGGTGATGGCGACGAAGGCCACAACGAAGTCGAAGAGCTGAAAAAGCGCATCGAAGCCGCTGGCCTGCCCAAGGATGCACTGGCCAAGGCCCAGGCCGAGCTGAACAAGCTCAAGCAGATGTCGCCGATGTCGGCCGAGGCCACTGTGGTCCGTTCCTATCTCGACTGGCTGGTGCAGGTGCCGTGGAAGGCCCAGAGCAAGGTGCGTCTGGACCTGGCCAAGGCCGAGGAAATCCTCGATGCCGACCACTACGGCCTGGAAGAGGTCAAGGAACGCATCCTCGAGTACCTTGCCGTGCAAAAGCGCGTCAAGAAGATCCGCGGGCCGGTACTGTGCCTGGTCGGCCCACCCGGCGTCGGCAAGACCTCGCTGGCCGAGTCGATCGCCGCTGCCACCAACCGCAAGTTCGTGCGCATGGCCCTGGGTGGTGTGCGTGACGAGGCTGAGATCCGTGGTCACCGCCGTACCTACATCGGTTCCATGCCTGGCCGCCTGATCCAGAAGATGACCAAGGTGGGGGTGCGCAACCCGCTGTTCCTGCTGGACGAAATCGACAAGATGGGCAGCGACATGCGTGGCGACCCGGCCTCGGCACTGCTCGAAGTGCTCGACCCGGAGCAGAACCACAACTTCAACGACCACTACCTGGAGGTCGACTACGACCTCTCGGACGTGATGTTCCTGTGCACCTCGAACTCGATGAACATCCCGCCGGCGCTGCTCGACCGGATGGAAGTCATCCGCCTGCCGGGCTACACCGAGGACGAGAAGATCAACATCGCGGTCAAGTACCTGGTGCCCAAGCAGGTCAAGGCCAACGGCTTGAAGAAGGACGAGCTGGAGGTCGATGTCTCGGCGATCCGCGACATCATCCGCTTCTACACCCGCGAAGCCGGTGTGCGCGGCCTGGAGCGGCAAATCGCCAAAGTCTGCCGCAAGGTGGTCAAGGAACATACCGGGCAGAAGCAGGTCAAGGTCAAGGTAGCCAGCGAGCAGCTGGAGCACCTGCTCGGCGTGCGCAAGTTCCGCTACGGCCTGGCCGAGCAGCAGGACCAGATCGGCCAGGTTACCGGCCTGGCCTGGACCCAGGTGGGCGGCGAACTGCTGACCATCGAAGCCGTGGTCATTCCCGGCAAGGGCCAGCTGATCAAGACCGGCTCGCTGGGCGACGTCATGGTCGAGTCGATCACCGCCGCGCAGACCGTGGTGCGCAGCCGTGCCCGCAGCCTGGGTATCGCCGCCGACTTCCACGAGAAGCACGACGTGCATATCCACATGCCTGAAGGCGCCACGCCGAAGGATGGCCCAAGTGCCGGTATCGGCATGTGCACCGCGCTGGTGTCGGCGCTGACGCAGATTCCGGTACGTGCCGATGTGGCCATGACCGGTGAAATCACCCTGCGTGGCCAGGTGCTGGCCATTGGCGGGTTGAAGGAAAAACTGCTGGCGGCACACCGTGGCGGGATCAAGACGGTGATCATTCCCGAGGAGAATGTTCGCGATCTGAAGGAGATTCCGGAAAATATCAAACAGGATCTGCAGATCAAACCAGTCAAATGGATTGACGAAGTCCTGCAAATTGCGCTGCAATACGCCCCGGAGCCCTTGCCAGATGTGGCTCCGGAGATTGTCGCGAAAGATGAAAAGCGCGACGGCGATGCTAAGGAAAGAATTAGCACGCACTAGTAGTTTTTGGCTGGGGGGCTTTCCTTGACAGTTTTTTCGGGGCCTTGCTATAAAGCGGCACGCTATTGTCATCAGGCCACCCAGCGCAGGTTTCATAAGCTTTTCATTACATACTTAGAAACAAACTCAATAGAGAAATAAGGGGACTTAGAGTGAACAAGTCGGAACTGATTGACGCTATCGCCGCATCTGCTGACATCCCGAAAGCTGTAGCCGGCCGTGCGCTGGACGCAGTCATCGAATCCGTCACCGGCGCCCTGAAGCAAGGTGACGATGTGGTACTGGTTGGCTTCGGTACCTTCTCGGTCAAGGAGCGTGCAGAGCGCACCGGCCGCAACCCGCAAACCGGTAACGCGATCAAGATCGCTGCCGCCAAGGTTCCAGGCTTCAAGGCTGGCAAAGGCCTGAAAGACGCCGTCAACTAAGTCGTCTCTTTCAGCCGGACCCGGCCTGGCCAGGTCCGAGCACGGTGATGGCGGGGCGCAAACGTTCCCGCCTGACACGTTTGCTAAGAAAAGGCGCATCCTCGGATGCGCCTTTCTTTTATCAGGTTTCTACCCACGCTCCGCGGTTGTCGACGCAGTGGTACAGCCGTTTCTGGGGGACGCATGCTGCAAAATATCAGGGACAATTCACAAGGTTGGATTGCCAAGACCATCATCGGCCTTATCGTCGTGTTGATGGCGTTGACCGGCTTCGAAGCCATTTTCCAGGCCGCCACCCATAGCCAGGACGCCGCCAAGGTGAACGGCCAGACCATCAGCCAGAACGAGCTGAGCCAGGCGGCCGACATGCAGCGCCGTCAGCTGATGCAACAGTTGGGCAAGGATTTCGACCCGGCGCTGCTGGATGACAAATTGCTGCGCGAAGAGGCACTGAAGGGGCTGATCAGCCGCAAGCTGCTGCTGCAAGGCGCCGAAGATGCCAAATTCGCCTTCTCCGAGGCCGCACTGGACCAGGTGATCCTGCAGACGCCGGAGTTTCAGGTGGACGGCAAGTTCAGTGCCGACCGTTTTGACCAGGTCATTCGCCAGATGGGCTATGGCCGCATGCAGTTCCGCGACATGCTTGCCGAGGAAATGCTCATCGGCCAGCTGCGCACCGGCCTGGCCGGCAGCAGCTTCGTGACCGACCAGCAGGTCGATGCCTTTGCCCGCCTCGAGAAGCAGACCCGTGACTTCGCTTCCCTGACCTTCAAGGCCGACCCGGCCGCGGTCAAGGTCAGCGATGAAGAGATCAAGGCGCACTACGACCAGCACGCCAAGGAGTTCATGTCGCCAGACCAGGTGGTGATCGACTACATCGAGCTGAAGAAGTCGGCGTTCTTCGATCAGGTCAAGGTGACCGACGAAGAGCTCAAGGCCCAGTACGAGAAGGAAATCGCCAACCTCGCCGAGCAGCGCCATGCCGCGCACATCCTCATCGAGGTCAACGACAAGGTCACCGACGCCCAGGCCAAGGCCCGCGCCGAAGAGATCGAGCAGCGCCTGGCCAAGGGCGAAGACTTTGCCGCGCTGGCCAAGGAGTTCTCCCAGGACCCGGGTTCGGCCAATAGCGGCGGTGACCTTGGCTTCGCCGGCCCGGGCGTTTACGACCCGGCGTTCGAGGATGCGCTGTACAAGCTGCAGGACGGTCAGGTCTCGGCGCCGGTTCGCACCGAGTTCGGCTACCACCTTATCAAGCTGCTGGGCGTGCAGGCGCCGGAAGTGCCGAGCTTCGCCAGCCTGAAGGACAAGCTGACCCGTGACCTGAAGATCCCGCTGGTCGAGCAGCGTTACGTAGATGCCAGTAAGCAGCTGCAGGATGCTGCCTACGAGGCTTCCGACCTGGCCCAGCCGGCCCAGGACCTGAACCTGAAGGTGCAAACCTCCGCAGCGTTCGGCCGCGAGGGTGGCGAAGGCATCACTGCCAACCGTTCGGTCGTGCAGGCCGCATTCTCCGAAGAAGTGCTGGAGGAGGGTGCCAACAGCACCGCCATCGAGCTCGACCCGGAAACCACCGTGGTGCTGCGCGTCAAGGAGCACCGCAAGCCTGAGCAGCTGCCGCTGGAAGCCGTGGCCAAGAACATCAGCGAGCACCTGGCCAAGGAGAAGGCAACTGCCGAGCTCAAGGCCAAGGCGGACAAGCTGATTGCCGGCCTGCGTGACGGTTCCATCGCAGCGGGCAGTGTGCACGAAGGGCAGGGCTGGAAGGCCTATGAAGCAGTTACCCGCGGCGAGGACGGTATCGACCCGGCCGAGCTGCAGGCGCTGTTCCGCCTGGGCAAGCCACAGGCCAAGGACAAGCCGGTTTATGGCAGCGTCGTGCTGCGTGACGGTAGCCTGGTGGTACTGCAGCTCAAGGGTGTCAACGAAGGCGCTGCTGCCACCGACGAAGAGAAGCAGCAGATCCGCCGCTACCTCGCATCGCGTGCTGGCCAGCAGGACTTCGCGGCATACCGCAAGCAGCTGGAAGCCAAGGCGGACATCACCCGCTACTAAGGTGATGGATGCATGAACGAACAGGCCGCCCAGTGCGGCCTGTTTCGTTTCTGTTGTCTGTGTCGGCCTCTTCGCGGGTAAACCCGCTCCCACAGGTCCAACACAGGTTTCAAGTACTGTGGTGAACCTGTGGGAGCGGGTTTACCCGCGAAGAGGCCGGCACCAGCAGCGCAGGGTCTAGCGTTTCACCCCTTCATGGATATCCAGCGTATCCCGCGCAATCTCCCGCCCCAGGGCAATCAGCTCCGGCGCCTTGTAGAACTCGAAAAACCGGCATACCCGTTTGGGCACGTTGATCAGTACATCCGGCGGATAGCCGGCGATCTTGTACTGCGCCAACGACGTCTGCATGACCTCGAAGCTCTGGTTGATCAAGTCCAGCAGCGAAGCGGGCCCCACGTTGTCGATGATGAACGAGCCGGTCGCCGACTTCGGCGCGCCTTCGCGCTCCGGCGCCGCCGCCGGTTGCTGGCCTTCCGGGTTGGCGGCATCGGCCAGCCACGGGTTAGGCGGCGCCAGCCCTTCGGCGACGATTTCCTGCTCGATACGTATCAGCTCCTCCGCCGGCTTGCGCCGGAACGGCAAGCGCGAACCCAGCGAACTGAGTAGCGCATCGAAGCGCATCTTGAACGCCGCTGGGCGTTCGATCACCGGTAGCTGGTACTGCTTCTGGTTGGTGGCATTGAGGTTGACCGCGATGATCAGGTCGCAGTGGCTGGACACCACCGGCACGATCGGCAGCGGGTTGAGGATGCCGCCGTCGACCAGCATGCGGTTGCCTTGCATCACCGGGGTGAACAGGCTGGGGATGGCTGCCGAGGCGCGCATGGCCTGGTGCAGGCAGCCCTCCTGGAACCAGATTTCCTGCTGGTTGGTGAGGTCGGCTGCAACCGCGGTGTAGGGGATGCGCAATTGCTCGATGTTGATCTCGCCGACGATCTTGCGGATTTGCCCGAACACCTTGTCGCCGCGAATTGCGCCGAGGCGAAAGCTGACATCGACCAGGCGCAACACATCCAGGTAGTCGAGGCTCTCGATCCAGTTGCGGTAGTCTTCCAGCTTGCCCGCGGCGTAGATGCCGCCGATTACCGCACCCATCGAGCAGCCGGCGATACAGGCAATGTCGTAGCCGCGGCGCTCGATTTCCTCGATCACGCCGATGTGTGCATACCCCCGGGCTCCACCCGATCCCAGTACCAGTGCCACGCGTTTGCTCATGAACATTCCCCGGCCAGTGCAACCATGGTCCTACAATGCACCCATCGCCACCTGTGCTTCAATGTGCATCGTGCTGAGCTACTGTAATAAAACTGGCTGGGCCAAGCTGGCTGGGCAGGGCACTTTTCAGCTGCCGGGGCGTCGAACAGCCAATGTTTTTTCCATTGAGGTATTACCGATGAAAGCCTGGATCTGCCTTCCACTGATCGCCTTGGCCCTTGCTGGCTGCGCGGGCAAGACGGCCTACCGCGAGAGTTGCGCAACCCAACTGGATGCCGCCTGGAAGGAGCTGGACCTGGCCAAGGCCGAAGGCTTTGCCGGTGCCGTGAGCTACTCCAAGGCCTTGTCGCTGCTGACCGGTGCCAAGACCCAACAGCAGTTCGAAGGTTATGAAAGCTGTACCAGAAAAGCCGAAAAGGCCCGTTTCTACATTCGTGAGTCTCGCGCCGGGCGCTGACCAAGGAGCGTCTTTCAATGTCTGCCATGCTCGATCACGTGGTTGCCCAGATAGTGGCCTTGCAGGTGCGCCTGCTGGCCTGCCGCGAGCGCCTGGCTGCCGATACCGACAGCGAGGCCTTGCATGACCTGCGCACCACCCTGCGGCGCCTGCGCAGCCTGCTGCGGCCGCTGCGTGGGCTGCCGGGGGTGGAGCAGCTGGAGGAGGCCGCCAGGTCGTTGGGTACCCTTACCACGCCGTTGCGCGACCGTGAGGTGCTGGCGGCCGAACTGATCGGGCATGGTTTTGCCGAGGCCGGGCAGCGGCGCCTGGAAGGGCGTGCCAGGACATTCGCCAGTGTTGCCGCCAGCCCCGAGCTGACGCGGGTGCTGGCGATTGTCGACGCGTTTCCGCTGTTCATGCGTGCAGCCGGTCGCGAGGGCCTGGTCAAGGCGCTGGAAAAGCGCATCGACAAACGCCTGGTCAAGCAGTGGCGCAAGTTGTACCAGGCGCTGCAGGACCCGGCCCACGACCGCCACCGCTTGCGTTTGCTGATCAAGCGTGCGCGCTATGGCGATGAGGCCTATCCGCAGCTCGACCATGCGGGCAAGCAGTTGCGGCGCTTGCTGAAGCAGGCCCAGGGCGATTTGGGTGACTGGCATGATCGCCTGCAATGGCTGCTGCAGGCGCGCGAGCATGCCGACCTGGCGCCGTGCAAGGTCGCCTGGGAGCAGGAATTGCACGAGGCCGAGCGCCATTCGGATGCGACGCTGGATGCACTGCAGCAGGCGTTGGCGCGGCGAAAGCCCGAAAAATGACCGAAATGCGGGCTGATCGGCATGGGTTTGCTGGCTAGGATGGGCAGACCTTATTCGCAGCAGGCAGGAGCCGGCCAATGAATTTCAACCAACTGCTCGACGCCGTGCGGGTCAACCCCGAAGCTGTATGTATCCCGCCAAGCTGGGCCCAGGGGCGCGCCGCCTTTGGCGGGCTGATGGCGGCCATGGTGTATGAAGCCATGCGCCAGAAAATCTCCGATGACCGCCCCGTGCGTTCGTTGGCCATCAGCTTTGTGGCGCCAGCCGCGGCCGATGTGCCAATCCGCTTCGATGTAGAGGTGCTGCGTGAAGGCAAGGCTGTCAGCACCTTGCTGGGCCGTGCCGTTCAAGACGGCCAGGTAGTGACGCTGGTGCAGGGCAATTTCGGTGCAGGGCGGCCGTCGGTGGTCGATGTGCCAGCCTTGCCGGCCGAGGAAATGAAAGCGCTCGACGATGCAGCTCCCGAGCTACCCCATATCAAAGGCGTTACTCCGGAGTTCATGCAGCATGTGGCCTTGCGCTGGGCGGTGGGTGGATTGCCGTTCAGTGGCAATCAGTCGCGGCAAATGGGCGGTTGGGTACGTTTGCGCGGGGTGGCCGAAGAACCGGTCAACGAGGCGCACCTGCTGGCGCTGGTCGATGCCTGGCCGCCAAGCCTGATGCCGTTTCTCAAACAGCCGGCTGCCGGCAGTACGTTGACCTGGACCATAGAATTCATGCAGCCCACGGCGCAGCTATCGACCCTGGACTGGTGCCGTTATTGCGTGGAAACCGAGCATGCGCGGGATGGTTACGGGCACGCTGCCGCTGCGTTGAGGACGGCGCAGGGCGAGTTGCTGGCCTTGAGCCGGCAGACGGTTACCGTGTTTGCCTAGCAGATACCTGCAGGCCTGCACGCTTTCCTGTAGGAGCGGCCTTGTGTCGCGAAAGGGCCGCAAAGCGGCCCCGGCAATCTTCGCGGCGAAGGCGTAAATCCGGGGCTGCTGCGCAGCCCTTTCGCGACACAAGGCCGCTCCTACAAAAGATTGCGCGTGATTGGAGCATCAATGGCGATGCTTGTGTCGTTCCCGCCAGGCCTTCCACCAGGCCCCGCTCAGCAAGAAGCGCGGAAAGGTGATGAACTGCTCGGTCAGCAGGCGTTGCACGGCATCCTTGCGGTTGGCGAAGGGTTCGGGTTGCTCGGCTTCCAGTCGGTGGCCCTGGCGTTGAAGGCCCAGGCCGGCGATCAGCGCAATGATGCCAACGGCAATCTGGCCCAGGTCCAGGCCGAACAGGCCGGACAGAATCAGCAACGTGCCAAGGATGAACAAAGGCACGGCGATCAGGTGCAGCACCAGGTTGGCCGGGTGGCGGTGATTGTGGTGGTAGCCGCGCCATTGCCAGGCGGGCAGGTTGGGCAGGCGTTTGCTCATGGGCATTTCCTCTCGGTCATGCCCAAAGCTTAGTGCGCCCCCCAGGCGGGGGCCAATCGAGGCTGGCTATGGTGACTATAGCTTGAGCTGGCCAATGGCCTTGTTCAGTTCACCGGCCAAGGTTGCCAGTTCGCTGCTGGTGGTTGCCGAGCCCACGGTCTGTTGCACGGTCTGTTCGGTGACATCGCGGATACTCACCACGGCGCGGTTCATTTCCTCGGCCACCTGGCTTTGCTGCTCGGCTGCCACGGCAATCTGGGTGTTGCTTTCGCGCATCTGCGCCACGGCACCGGTAATCTCGGCCAGTGCTTCGCCGGCCTCCTGGGCCTGGCGGACGCAGTCGTCGGCCTTGTACGAGCTCTCCTGCATGAACTCCACTGCATCCCGGGTGCCCGACTGCAGGGCCGAGACCATGGTGGTGATCTCGTCGGTGGAGTTTTGCACGCGCTTGGCCAGGTTGCGCACTTCATCGGCCACCACGGCAAAGCCGCGGCCCAGGTCGCCGGCGCGCGCTGCTTCGATGGCGGCATTGAGCGCCAGCAGGTTGGTCTGCTCGGCGATGCTGTGGATCACACTGACCACGCCATTGATCTTCTGACTGTCTTCGGCCAGTTGACGAATCATCTCGGCAGTTTGCTGCACGCCGCTGGACAGCCCGGAGATCGAGTCCTGTACCCGGCTGACCACCTCCTGGCCGCTACCGGCCAGGGCGTCGGCTGTTTGTGACAGGTCACGGGTGGCGCCGGCATGCTGGGCGATGTGGTGCACCGTTGCCGACATTTCGTTGATGGCAGTAGCGGCCTGGTCGGTCTCGCTCTGCTGGCCGAGCATGCCGTGGCGCACGTCGCTCATGCTCGCGGCCAGGCGCGCGGCACCGGAGTCCAGTTGCGCAGCGGTGTGGGCGACAGTACTGACCACGCGGTGGTAGGTCGCCTGCATGGCATTGAAGGCCCCGGCCATCTGGCCGACCTCATCACCACAGGCCAACGGCACGCGGGCCGACAGGTCGCCAGTCTTTTCCACGTGCAGCATCACATCCTTGAGGGTGTTGAGCTGGCTGAGCAGGAAGCGGATCAGCAACTGCGAGGCGCCGAGCATGGCCAGCATCAGGATCAGTACGCATACCGCGTAGTTGCTGAATCGGTCGAAGAACACCTGGCGCAGGCTTGGCGACTGGGCCAGCACGGCCATTTGCTGATCACCGTTGCGCAGTACCTGCGCGCCCTGTAGCGGGTTGTTGCCCAAGAGCCGGGCGGCAGGCAGTTCGACCCAGCCTTGGGCATTGCGCAGGGCCTCCAGGGGTTCGCCCGCGAAGGTGGGCGTTTGCCCGGGCGACCAGCTGATGACATTGGCCGGGCGGGGTAGCGGCTGGCCGGCCGGCCAGGCGGCAAGCAGTTGCGCCTGCGCGGCCGCCTGGGCCTGCGCGGCCTCGGCGCGGGCGCGTTGCTCCAGGTGCACGGCATAGAGCACCAGCAGCAAGGTCGTGACAAAGGCCACTGCGTTGACGGCCCAGAACTTGTACTTCAGGGAAACATTGCTAAGCCAGGCACCCATGGGCAGGTCTTCTCTGAGTTGAGCGGGAACAATATTGGCAAGGTGCCATCATTGTGCCTGCGCAAGCCAGGGCCTTTCTTGATGTGTATCAAGAAAATTCCGCCGCAAGTTCTGCCGCGCTTTTGTAGGAGCGGCCTTGTGTCGCGATAGGGGTGCGAAGCGCCCCCAGGTTTTCAGCTTCAGCGGATAGATTGCCGGGGCCGCGTTGCGGCCCTTTCGCGACACAAGGCCGCTCCTACAGGAGAACGCGTCGGGTTCAGGGGAGTTGGAAAAACGCCCGCGCCGTTGCCGTGGTATGTGCCGCCGTGTGTTCGGTCGACTCACCCCGGTGCAAGGCCACTTCACGCAACACCTCTGGCAGGAACGCTGGTTCGTTGCGCCCGTTCTTCGGCTTGGGCCGCAGGCTGCGCGGCAGCAGGTAAGGCGCATCGCTCTCCAGCATCAGCCGCCCCTCGGCAATGTTGCCCACCAGCGGATGCAGATGGGTGCCACGGCGTTCGTCGCAGATCCAGCCGGTAATACCGATGTGCAGGTCCATGTCCAGGTAGGCGAACAGCGCGTCGCGCTCGCCGGTAAAGCAGTGCACCACTGCGCCGGTCAGGTGGTCGCGGTAATCCTTTAGGATCGCCAGCAGGCGTTCGCTGGCGTCGCGTTCGTGCAGGAACACCGGCAGACGCAGCTCGGCAGCCAGTGCCAGCTGTGCCTCCAGGGCTTTTTCCTGCAGCGGGCGAGGGGAGAAGTCGCGGTTGAAGTCCAGGCCGCATTCACCCACGGCGCGTACACGTGGTTCACTCAACAGCTGGCGCAACTGGCGCTCGCTGCCGGCATCCCAGGTTTTGGCATCATGAGGGTGTACGCCTGCCGTGGCGAACAGGTGCGCGCCGCTCGCATCCAGTTGCTGGCACAGCTCCAGCGCCTGTTCGCTGACCGCCAGGCTGGTGCCCGTCAGCACCATCTGCGTGACCCCGGCCTCAAGGGCGCGCTCGACGATTGCCGCCTGCTGGTCGTGGAAACTGCTATTGGTCAGGTTGACGCCGATATCGATCAGTTGCATGGTGCTATCTCGTGCCGCGGGGCGGCCAGCATAGCAAAAACCGTGTTTTTCTGAAAAAACCAAGAACTTCATGCTGTTGCCGTGGTCTTTTGCCGTCATTTCTCTCTTGGCGGTGCAACCCCATGGATGCCGCTCACCGACCACGGACACGTTTTCGCATGCAGCGATGCTGGCTCATTTTCCTGCTGATGCTTGGGCTGACTTTGACCGGGCCTGCCCACGCGCGCGTGCCGGGACCGCAGCAGAACATCGCGCCGGCCAAGGTCCGTGACCTGCAACAGATTCGCACCAGCCAGGTGCTGCGGGTGCTGGTCAACCAGAGCCGCAACAGCTCCGGTGAGGTCAAGGGCGAGCCGGTCGGCATCGAATACTATCGCTTGCGTGCCCTGGAGCATTACCTCAATGCCCGCGCCGCCGACGGCCAGGAGATCCAGCTCAAGCTGATCCCGCGGGCCAAGGAGCAGTTGCTGGGCGCCCTGGCCCGTGGCGAGGGTGACCTGGCCGCGCCAGGCGAACTGCTCGACCCCGCCGTAGTGCGCGGGGTCAGCAGCA
The DNA here is from genome assembly GCF_057444345.1 of Pseudomonas sp. PVC-5-1. Lineage (NCBI taxonomy): Bacteria > Pseudomonadati > Pseudomonadota > Gammaproteobacteria > Pseudomonadales > Pseudomonadaceae > Pseudomonas > Pseudomonas sp. PVC-5-1. Next base: position 1,992,901 of record NZ_CM172024.1, read on the forward strand.
GCGCGCCGGTGCTCGACCAGGTGCCGCTGCTGCTGGTGGGGCGCAAGGGCGAACGCAGCTTCAGCCATGTCGAGCAGTTGTCCGGGCGTACCGTGGCCCTGACCAGCGCCAGTGCCGCCGGCCCGTTGATCCAGCAGGTCAACCAGCAACTGGCGCTGCGCAAGCGCGCGCCGATCAAGGTGGAGTGGGTCGACTCGACCTTGGCGGTGGAGGATGTGCTGGAAATGGTCCAGGCCGGCATCTATCACCTGACCGTGGTCGAGCAGCCGATCGCCCGGCGCTGGGCCCGGGTGATGCCGCGCCTGCGCCTGGACAGCCGCGTGAAAATGGGGGCGCCGCAAGCCATGCGTTGGTATGTGAGGCCCGATGCGCCGCAGTTGCAGGCCACGGTCGATCGTTTTCTGCAGGGCTACCGCGCGCCGGACAACCAGGACGCCGCGTTCGAGCGCATCTACCGCCGTCAGTACCGGGTGCACGACCCCTTGGCCAGCAAGAATCGCCAGCGCCTGACCGCACTGCGGGCGGTGCTGCAGAAACACGGTGAGGCGCAGCAGATCGACTGGCTCAACCTGGCCGCGCTGGCCTTCAAGGAGTCGACGCTCAACCCGGCAGCGCGCGGCACCGGAGGGGCCCATGGCCTGATGCAGATCACCCCTTCGGCGGCGCAGCGCGTGGGGGTGAGCAACACCGCCACGGTGGATGGCAATGTCCAGGCCAGCGCCCGTTACCTGGCACTGATCCGGCGCAAGTTCTTTGCCAGCGCCAAGATCAACGAGCGCGAGCGCATGGCCTTCGTGCTGGCGGCCTACAACCTGGGCCCCGAGCGCGTCCAGGCCATGCGCGCGGAAGCGCGCCGGCGCGGGCTGAATGGCGACCAGTGGTTTTTCCAGACCGAACGCATCGCCATGGAGCAGGTGGGCATGGGGCCAGTCAACTTCGTCAATAGCGTCAACAAGTACTTTGTAGCGTTCAACCGGGAGCGTGCCGCGCTGGAGCGTGTGGCTAAACGCTGACAAATCGATATTGTCGATTGTTATGTTGGGTTTTTTGCGATTTTCATATCTATCGAATCGATTATGATGGCGCCCATCCCAACACAACTTTCCCGCTTCAAGGAGTCTTCGACATGAACAACGCTACCCTCAACGCTCTGTTCTCCACCCGCGCCGGCGCTGGCCTGAGCGTCATCCGTATCCTGGTCGGCATCATCTTCATTGCGCATGGTGCGCAGAAACTGTTCGGCATGTTCGGCGGCTATGGCCTGGAAGGCACCGGCCAGTGGATGGAGAGCATCGGCCTGGCCCCGGGTTACCTGATGGCCCTGTTGTCTGGTAGTGCCGAGTTCTTCGGCGGCCTGGCCCTGGTGATCGGCCTGCTGGCCCGCCCGGCGGCCCTGGTGCTGGCGGTGACCCTGGTGGTGGCGATCCTCTCGGTGCACATCGGCAACGGCCTGTTCATGTCCAACAACGGCTATGAGTTCGGCCTGGCCCTGCTGGCTGGCACCGTCGCGGTGCTGATCGAAGGCGCTGGCCGCTTCTCGCTGGACCGCCTGATCGCCCGCTGATACACCGCAAATGCCAAGATACAAGCCTCAGGCCGATCACTTTCGGCTTGAGGCTTGTATCTTGCCGCTTGTAGCTCTAGCATACCGTCTGCGCCGATTTAAACAGCTACTTGCGGGGCGCAGGAAAGCCCCTCTCCGGGTCATCCGAAATACCGCTAAAGCGCTGGTTCGGTGACGCCTCCCACCGCTGCCCAGCGGGATTCGCGAGGCGGAGAGAAGCTCCATGAGTTGCCCACGTACCAGTGTCTGTTTGAGCCCCTTGCCTGCCAGCCAGGCGTCCCGCACACCGCGCATCCTGCTCGGCGGCCAGCATCAACCCACTCTTTTGCGTCACCTTGAAGGCCTGTCCAGGCGCAAGGGCCAGGCGCGTGCCTTTCTGATCCAGTTCGCCGATACCGGCTGCCACCTCGCGCAGTATGGCAATGACCGTTTCGACCTGGCCGTGATCCAGGCCCCGGCGCCGGACGAGGCCGCCGATATCATCGGCCACCTCACCCGTATCGCGCGTCAAGGCTTGATTACCCGCCGCTGAGGAGCGCGCTGTTGAGTACCAATATCATCACCACGGAAGGCCATGAGGCACTGAAGAAAGAACTGGACCACCTGTGGCGGGTGTACCGCCCCGAGATTACCCAGAAGGTTACCTGGGCGGCCTCGCTGGGCGACCGCAGCGAGAATGCCGACTACCAGTACAACAAGAAGCTGCTGCGCGAGATCGACCGTCGGGTGCGTTATCTGCGCAAGCGTCTTGAAGATGTGAAGGTGGTGGCCTACTCGCCGCAGCAGGAGGGCAAGGTGTTTTTCGGTGCCTGGGTGGAGATTGAGAACGACGAGGGCGAGACCATGAAGTTTCGCATTGTCGGGTATGACGAGATCTATGGGCGCAATGACTACATCTCGATCGACTCGCCCATGGCTCGCGCCTTGCTGAAGAAGGAGGAGGGTGATGAGGTGGTGGTGCACACACCTACCGGTGAAGCGACCTGGTATGTAAACAACATCAGCTACGGGCAGTGATCTGATGTTGCCTGTGCCGGCCTCTTCGCGGGCTTGCCCGCTCCCACAGGGTAACCACAGCATTTGATCGTTGTGCCGAACCTGTGGGAGCGGGCGCGCCCGCGAAGAGGCCGGCACAAGCTGTCATCAACTCTCGCGTAAAACCGCCAGCGGGCTGGCATTCAACGCCCGTCGCGTCCCCAGCACCCCCGCACCACCTACCAGCAGCGCCCCTGCCAGCGGCAACAGCAGCAACCACACATGCGGGCTCCATTGCAGGTCGAAGGCATAGCGGTACAGCACCAAGGTAATCAGCTCACACCCGACCGCCGCCAGCAAGCCGCTGGCCGCACCCAGCAAGCCGAACTCGATCCGCCGCGCCTTGACCAGCAATGGCCGCGCCGCGCCCAGCGCACGCAGCAAGGCGCCCTGGCGGATACGCTCGTCCAGCGTCGCCTGCAAGCCAGCGAACAGCACCGCCAACCCGGCTGCCAGCACGAACAGCAACACATACTCGACCGCCAGGGTCACCTGGGCGAGGATGCTGCGCAGCTGATCGAGCAAGGCGTCCACCTGCAGGATGGTCACTGCCGGGAATGCCCGTGACAGCGCCACCACGTCCAGGTCATGGCCCGGTGCCAGATAGAAGCTGGTCAGGTAGGTGGTCGGGAGCCCCTGCAGCGTGCCGGGTTGGAAGATCATGTAGAAGTTCGGCTGGAAGCTGTCCCAGTGCACGCTGCGCAGGCTGCTGACCCGTGCCTGGCGTTGCTGGCCGCCGATGTCGAAGGTTAGCAGGTCACCCAGTTGCAGCTTCAGGCTGTTGGCCAGTTCCGCCTCCACCGACACACCGGGGATTTCATCTTCGGCGGGCAACGCCTGCCACCAGTTGCCGCCCGTCAGTGTGTTGCCTTCGGGCAGTTCGGCTGCCCAGGTCAGGCTGAGGTCGCGCTGCACGGCGCGCTCGCCTGCCGAATCCTTGCTGACCACCTGCTGCACCGGTTGCTCATTGATTCGCACCAGGCGGCCGGGTGTCACCGGGTACAGCGGCGCCGAGGTGGCATTGACCTGCTGCAGGTGTTGGGCGAAGGGCTCACGATCATCAGGCAGGATGTTCAGGGCGAAATGGTTGGGTGCATCCTTGGGCAGCTGCGCTTGCCAGGTGTCGAGCAGTTCCGCGCGCAGCAGCGCGACCAGGGCCATGGCCAGCAGGATCAGGCCGAAGGCCAGGGCCTGGCCGGCAGCGGCCATGGGGTGGCGCAGCAGTTGGCCCAGCCCCAGGCGCCAGGTCAGTGGTGCCCCGGCCAGCAATTGGCGCAGGCTGCGCAAACCGAGCAGCAGCAGGCCGCCGAGCAGCAGAGCGGCGACCAGGCCGCCACCGAGCAGGGCGAAGGTGAGCAGCAGGTCGAGGCTCAGGCGCCACATGATCAGGCCCAGGGCGAACAGGGCCGCACCGTACACCAGCCAGCTGCTGGGCGGTATCGGCAGCAGGTCGCGGCGCAGCACGCGAAGCGGCGGTACCTGGCCCAGCGCGGCAATTGGCGGCAGGGCGAAACCGGCCAGGGCTACCAGCCCGGTAGCGATGCCGGCCAGGGCTGGGACGATGCCGCCTGCAGGCACCACGCTTGGCAACAGGCCATGCAGCAGGCGGAACAGGCCCAGTTGCGCCAGCCAGCCGAGCAGGGCGCCGGCCAGCGCGGCGACCAGGCCGAGCATGGCCAGCTGCAGGCAGTACAGGCCCAGTGCCTGGCGGCGCGAAAGGCCCAGGCAGCGCAGCAGGGCGCTGGCGTCCAGGCGGCGTGCGGCATAGCGGCTGGCCGACAGGGCCACGGCAACGCCTGCCAGCAGCACCGCCACCAGGCTGGCCATGTTCAGGTAGCGCTCGGCCTTGCCCAGCGCGCCGCCGACCTGCTGGTTGCCATCGCGGGTGTCGCGCAGGCGCTGGTTGGCGGCCAGGTCCTTTTTCAGTGCCCCGCGGTACTGGGCCAGCGCTTCGGCATCGCCGCGCCACAGGTCGCGGTAGGTGACCCGGCTGCCCGGCTGGATCACGCCGGTGGCTTGCAGGTCGGCCAGGTTCATCATTACCCGTGGGGTAAGGCTGTAGAAGTTGTTGGCGCGGTCCGGTTCGTAGGTCAGTACGCGGCTCATGCGCAGCGTCTTCATGCCCACGTCGATGCTGTCGCCAACCTTCAGCCCCAATGCCGCCAAAAGGCGTGGTTCGACCCATGCTTCGCCAGGTGCCGGGCCACCGCCCGGGGTTTCTGTGGCATAGGGCTGCGCAGCACTGCGCACTTGCCCGCGCAATGGGTAGGCACCGTCGGCAGCCTTGACGCTGGACAGTTGAATGCCGTTGTCGCCGCCGACCACGCTGGTGAACTCGACGACCTGGGCGTGGCGCAGGCCCAGTGCCTTGCCGGCCTCGATCTGCTGGTCGCGGGCCGGCGCGCTGCCCTGCAGCACCAGGTCGGCACCAAGGAACTCGCTGGCGCGCAGTTGCATGGCGCCGTTGAGGCGGGCACCGAAATAGCCGATGGCAGTGCTGGCCGCGACCGCCACCAGCAGGGCGAAGAACAGCACGCGCACTTCGCTTGCGCGAATGTCGCGCAGCAGCTGGCGCAGGGCCAGGCCGCCCAGGCGGGACAGCGGCATGTGGGTCATCAGGCCTCCGCCGGGGCCACCAGGCGGCCCGCATCCAGGCGAATCTGGCGGCGGCAGCGCCGGGCCAGGCGTTCGTCATGGGTAACCAGCACCAGGGTGGTGCCGCGCTCCTTGTTCAGTTCGAACAGCAAGTCGCTGATGCGTTCGCCGGTGTGGCTGTCGAGGTTGCCGGTGGGTTCGTCGGCAAACAGCACTGCCGGTTGCGCGGCGAAGGCGCGGGCGATGGCCACCCGTTGTTGTTCGCCGCCCGAAAGCTGGCGCGGAGTGTGGCTCAGGCGCTTGCCCAGACCGACCCGTTCGAGCAGGGTGCGCGCGTGTTCGCGGGCATCGCGGCGGCCATCCAGCTCCAGCGGCAGCATGACGTTCTCCAGGGCATTGAGGCTGTCGAGCAACTGGAACGACTGGAACACGAAACCCACATGTTCGGCGCGCACCCGCGCGCGCTGGTCTTCATCCAGCGGCCCCAGGTCGTGGCCAGCAAGGATGACCTTGCCGGCACTGGGCTGGTCGAGGCCGGCGAGCAGGCCGAGCAGGGTCGACTTGCCCGAACCCGAGGCGCCGACGATTGCCAGGCTGTCGCCTTGGGCCAGGTCGAGGGACAGGGCGTGCAGGATGGTCAGGTCACCTTCCGCGCTGGGGACCACTTTGCTAAGGTTCTGCGCAACGAGAATGCTGGGGCCCATGGAGAATCCGATGCGAGTGTGGTGGTTGAGTGCCGGTCTGGCCCTGTATTGCCTGGCCCAGAGCGCGGCGGCGGGAACACTGCTGGTTGTCGGCGATAGTATCAGCGCCGGTTTTGGCCTGGATACCCGCCAGGGCTGGGTTTCCCTGTTGCAGACCCGCCTGCGGGACGAAGGTTTCGACGACAAGGTGGTCAATGCATCGATCAGCGGCGACACCAGTGCAGGTGGCCAGGCGCGGCTGCCGGCGCTGCTTGCAGCGCACAAGCCGAGCCTGGTGGTACTGGAACTGGGTGGCAACGATGGCCTGCGTGGGCAGCCGCCAGCGCAATTGCAACAAAATCTTGCCTCGATGATCGAGAGCTCGCGCAAGGCCGGTGCCAAGGTGGTGCTGCTGGGCATGCGCCTGCCACCCAATTATGGCGTGCGCTACACCACCGCCTTCGCCCAGGTGTATGAGCAGCTGGCGACGGAAAAACAGGTGCCACTGGTGCCGTTTTTCCTCGAGGGGGTAGGGGGCGTGCCTGAGTTGATGCAGGCGGATGGCATTCACCCGGCCCAGGCCGCCCAGCAGCGCCTGCTGGAAAATGCCTGGCCGGCGATAAAACCCTTGCTGTGACGCTTTAAACGGCGCCGGCTTTCGGCTAATGTTGCGCCCCCCGTTTCGAGTGCCACCGATGCCGCGCCCTGCCTGGTCCCTGTATGCCTACCAACTGATCGAGCCTGATGAGCAGCTCGACCTGTTCGCCTGCCAGGAAATCCGCGTCCACCTCGTGGCCCGCCAGCTCGAGCTGGGCGTACCGGCCGACCGCACCTTGTGCGGTGGCCTGCTGCCGGCGCAACCGCGCTGGTCGGGGGTGCCGCGCTCGATCTACCGCGATGGCCGCCTGTGCGACCTGTGCCGCGCCATCCTCGATGCCCAGCGGCGCGGCATGCGCCCGGTGTGGCCGGAGCTGCAGGGCGGCTGAGCGCCGCACCTTTCATCATCTGAAACGCTTGCATGGCGCCAATGCCTCCCGCTTGCATCGGCGCGGGTGTACAATCGATTCTCTTGACCCACCTTTCGAAGGATTTACCGGATGTTGCCGCGCTTTCCTGCCGTCACCCGTAGCCTGTCCCTGGCCGCCCTGCTGGTAGCAGGCCCCGCTGCTGCGCTGGAGTTGCCACTGCCACCACCCGGTGAAGACATCATCGGCCAGGTGCATGTGATCAAGGCAAAGTACGAGGACACGTTCGCCGATATCGGCACTGCCAACGACCTCGGCTATCTGGAAATGATCGCCGCCAACCCGGGCGTGGACCCGTGGTTGCCAGGTGCCGGCACCGAGATCATCCTGCCGACCCGCTACATCCTGCCGCCTGGCCCGCGTGAGGGCATCGTCATCAACCTGGCCGAATACCGTATGTACTACTTCCCGAAAGGGCAGAACGTGGTGCATACATTCCCGCTGGGCATCGGTCGTGAAGGCTGGGGTTCGCCGATCGCCAATACCAAGATCACCGCCAAGACGCCAAACCCGACCTGGACCCCGCCAGCGTCCATCCGTGCCGAGCACGCGGCTGACGGCGACATCCTGCCGAGCGTGGTGCCGGCCGGCCCGGACAACCCGCTGGGGCCGTTCAAGTTCACCCTCGGCGTGCCGGGCTACCTGATCCACGGTTCGAACAAGAAGTTCGGCATTGGCATGCGTACCAGCCACGGTTGCTTCCGCATGCTCAACAACAACGTGCTGGAACTGTCGAAGATGGTGCCGGTGGGTACGCCGGTGCGCATCATCAACGAGCCCTACAAGTTCGGTATCAGTGGTGGCAAGGTCTATCTGGAGGCGCACACGCCGCTGGACGACCAGGGTAATCCGTCGGTGGTCGATAAACACACTGCTGTTATCAATGCCTTGCTCAAGCGAGAAGACCTGGCCAATAACCTACGCATGAACTGGGACATGGTGCGTGATGTGGTGGCCGCGGAAGATGGCATGCCGGTGGAAATTGCCGTACCGACCGAAAACCAGGGTGGTGCGCCGATGGTTTCGAGCATTCCGCCCGAACTGCAGTAAGGTAATTGCGACACACCCGGGCCTGCCTTAGTGCAGGCCTTTTCGTTTCTGCCTGGCGCGTTTGCCTTGTGCGCAGGCAATAAAAAAGCCGACCCACAAGTGGGTCGGCTTCATAACAATCCGTGAGGATTATTACTTGCGGCTGGCTTTGTCCAGCATACGCAGAGCGCGCTCGTTGGCTTCGTCAGCGGTCTGCTGAGCCTTCTGAGCGGCTGCCAGTGCGTCGTCAGCCTTACGGTAGGCTTCGTCAGCACGAGCTTGAGCGCGAGCTGCTGCGTCTTCAGTCGCAGTCAGACGAGCTTCGGTTTCTTTGGATACGCTGCTGCAACCGGTAGCCAGAACTGCGGCCAGAGCCAGAGCAGAGAATTTCAGAACGTTGTTCATCGTGTTCCCCTTCAAGGACTTTCTATTAAATAGCCATCTCTCGGAAAAGAGAAACTGGCCGGCGTACATAGTACCCATTACTTGTAGTAAGTAAACTGACTAAGCGCAAGAACTGCAAAAAAAATGTTGCTTGACGCCTTTCCGACAAGATTTGCGACACGCCCGTGAAAAAAACGTGCAGGCTTCGCAAGCGACTGTGGTACAGGAACTTTTTTGTTGAACTAAGGGTGACTCTAACTGTCTGCCAGCGTCTTAAGCCCTAGTACATCCGGTTGCAGCAGGGCGCGCCGTCAAGAATGGCATTTGGCCGCATTTTCGCCATTTTTAACCGCCACCACCTTGAGCAATCCCGCCTGCGACGCCTACTATCTTGTGAGTGCCAGAAGATCCGAACGATTGCAATCGTCCAGTGGTCGAAGTGGGCAACAGGTGGCGTAGAGGATTCTGTGCCGGATAAACCACCATCGGTTAAGGTATGGGTCTGCCGAGAAGACCTGCGAGGAGTAGTGATGAGCGAAGCGCTGACCATCCATCATGACCAGGCCGGTCATCAGTTCGAGACCAGCGTGGACGGTCATCGTGCCTATCTGACGTACATGGACCTGGGCAAGCAGACGCTGGACATCTATCGCACCTTCGTACCCAACGCCCTGCGCGGCCGCGGGATTGCTGCCGCCCTGACCGAGCGGGCCCTGGAGTATGCTGAGCAGATGGGCTACACGGTGATTCCGTCCTGCTCGTACGTGGAGCGCTACATGGAGCGCCAGCAAAGGCATTCGAGCAAGGTCTGATTCTGAAAAAAAACGGGGCCGCTTCGCGTCCCATCGCGACACAAGGCCGTTCCTACAGGAAATCGCATAACCCTGTAGGAGCGGCCTTGTGTCGCGATGGGGGGCGAAGCGGCCCCGCTCTTTTATTGCATCAGCCGCGCTTACGCTGCGGCAGCACATCCTTCAGCTTGGCACGCATGCTGCGCAGGGTCTTCTCGGTAGCCGACCAGTCGATGCAGGCATCGGTAATCGACACGCCATATTGCAGCTCGTCCAGGTTCTTCGGAATCGACTGGCAGCCCCAGTTCAGGTGGCTCTCGACCATCAGGCCGATGATCGACTGGTTGCCTTCGAGGATCTGATTGGCGACGTTCTCCATCACCAGTGGTTGCAGGGCCGGGTCCTTGTTGGAGTTGGCGTGGCTGCAGTCGACCATGATATTGGCCTTGATCTTGGCCTTGGCCAGGTCCTGTTCGCAGAGGGCGACGCTGACCGAGTCGTAGTTCGGCTTGCCGTTGCCGCCGCGCAGTACCACGTGGCCGTACGGGTTGCCCTTGGTGGTGACGATCGACACGCCGCCTTCCTGGTTGATGCCGAGGAAGCGGTGCGGCTTGGATACCGACTGCAGGGCGTTGATGGCAACGGTCAGGCCGCCGTCTGTGCCGTTCTTGAAACCGACTGCCGAGGAGAGGCCCGAAGCCATCTCGCGGTGGGTCTGCGATTCGGTGGTACGGGCGCCGATGGCCGACCAGCTGATCAGGTCCTGCAGGTACTGCGGAGAAATCGGATCGAGCGCTTCGGTGGCGGTCGGCAGGCCCATTTCGGCCAGGTCCAGCAGCAGCTTGCGGCCGATGTGCAGGCCATCCTGGATCTTGAACGAGTCATCCAGGTACGGGTCGTTGATCAGGCCTTTCCAGCCGACGGTGGTACGCGGTTTTTCGAAATACACGCGCATGACCAGGTACAGTGTGTCGGACACTTCCTCGGCCAGCACTTTCAGGCGCTCGGCGTACTCGTGGGCGGCCTTGATGTCGTGGATCGAGCAAGGGCCGACCACGACGAACAGGCGATGGTCCTTGCCGTCGAGAATATTGCGCACCACTTCACGGCCGGCAGTCACGGTCTGCAGGGCCTTGGCGCTGAGGGGGATTTCCTTCTTGAGCTGATCGGGTGTGATCAGGGTCTCGTTGGAGGCAACGTTCAAGTCATCGATCGGTAAATCAGCCATCGTGTTACTCGTCAGGTCACGGGTGCCGGCCGCCAACTATCCCCGTGCGGCCCAGCAGCAAGAATAATCGCAGCGGGGAGCCGAACCTTAGCGCGTTACAGGTGGCGCGACAATGGGCTGGGCCCAGTCCGTGTGGGGTTTTTCCGAGATGGCAGGTGTTTGCCGAGCATGGGCTGCCCAGCGCCGCGCAACCTGTGTAAAAAGAGGGCTGACATTTACCAGGAGATCGGCATGCATCCGCACACACCACGTATCGGCATCATCGGCAGTGGCGCCATCGGCGGCTTCTATGGGTTGATGCTGGCCCGGGCCGGCTTCGATGTGCATTTTCTTTTGCGCAGCGAGTACGAGGTTGTCCGCAAGCAGGGGTTGACCCTGGAAAGTGCCGAGCATGGCAAACTGCAGACAAAGGTGCAGGCCTATTCCAGTGCCGCCGGCATGCCGCCCTGCGACTGGCTGCTGGTGGGTGCCAAGGCCACCAGCAATGACCAGTTGGCGCCGCTGATCGTGCAGGCGGCTGCACCGGGCGCCAAGGTGGTGCTGTTGCAGAATGGTCTGGGCGTGGAGGAGCAGTTGCGTCCGGCCTTGCGCAGCGACATGCACCTGCTCGGCGGCCTGTGTTTCATCTGCGTCAACCGCCAGGCGCCCGGCGTGATTCGCCACCAGGCCCTGGGCGCGGTCAACCTCGGCTACCACAGCGGGCCGGCAAACGATGGCGGTGCCGCGCTGGTCAATGAGGGTGCTGAGCTGTTCCGGGCTGCGGGCATCGACTCGCAGGCCATGCCCGACCTGGCCCAGGCACGCTGGCAGAAGCTGGTATGGAATGTGCCCTATAACGGCCTGTCGGTGCTGCTCGGAGCCAGCACCACGCCGTTGATGGCCGACAGTAATGGCCGTGCCCTGATCCAGGCCTTGATGGCGGAGGTAGTACAAGGCGCGGCGGCATGTGGCCATGTGTTGCCCGAGGGATATGCCGAGCACCTGTTCCAGGTGACCGAGCGCATGCCCGACTACTGGCCCAGCATGTACCACGACCATGTCCACAAGCGCCCGCTGGAGCTGCAGGCCATCTATGCCGAGCCGTTGGCACAGGCGCGTGCGGCAGGCTGCCACTTGCCGCGTATGGAGATGTTGTACCAGGCGTTGGCTTTCATCGACCGGGGCGAACAGCCCCGCTGAGGGTGGCTCTGGCCCCGTCGGGGCGCTCCAGCCCGCATCGGCAGCGCGCCGGACGGCAAAGCGTGCGTCCGGCGCGCTGCTAAGCTGAAGCTTGCTCTGCCGCAGCGGCAGTCGAGGAGGTCGAATGATCCACTCCATGCTGTATGCCACCGACCTCGGTGTCTACGCCCCTTTTGTCATGCAACACGCGCTGGCGCTGGCGCGCACATTTGGCGCCGAGTTGTATGTGATCCATGCGGTGGAGCCCATGGGCCAGTTCGCTGAATCTCTCCTGCAGAGCTACCTCGATGAACAGACGCTCGACCAGTTGCACAGCCAGGGGGTGAATACGGTGATGGCCAATATCGAGCAGCGTGTGCTGGAAAACTTTCGCGACGAACTTGGCGAGGAGGCTGACCTGGCAGTGATCAAGGCAGTGCGGGTACGCCAGGGCGACCCAGCGCAGGTGATCCTCGACCAGGCACAGCGGCTGAGCGTCGATCTGCTGATTTTCGGTAGCCACAGTGCCGGCGCCGGCGTGGATGTGCCATTGGGGCGTACGGCGGTACGGCTGCTGCAGCTGTCGCCGGTACCGGTATACATGGTGCCGCTGGCGCAGCATTTGGGGCGTAGGAAAGCATGAAGATGGCCGTAGGCCATTTCGGGGTGGTATGTAACAAAATAGTTCTAGATTTATTTCCAGAACCACTAATATAGTTATATATCGTCGCCGCCTGCTGCCGCGGACTCATCGCTGAACCGAGGGAAACCTATGAAGCTTCAACAACTGCGCTACATCTGGGAAGTGGCGCACCATGACCTCAACGTCTCCGCGACGGCGCAGAGCCTGTATACCTCCCAGCCAGGTATCAGCAAGCAGATCCGCCTGCTCGAGGATGAGCTGGGTGTTGAAGTCTTTGCCCGCAGCGGCAAGCACCTGACCCGCGTTACCCCGGCGGGTGAGCGCATCATCAATACCGCCGGCGAAATCCTGCGCAAGGTCGAAAGCATCAAGCAGATTGCCCAGGAGTTCTCCAACGAGAAGAAAGGCACGCTGTCCATCGCCACCACCCACACCCAGGCGCGTTATGCCTTGCCGCCGGTGATCAGCAATTTCATCAAGCAGTACCCGGAAGTGTCCTTGCACATGCACCAGGGTTCGCCCATGCAGATTGCCGAAATGGCTGCGGACGGTACGGTCGACTTTGCCATCGCCACCGAGGCGCTGGAGCTGTTCGGCGACCTGATCATGATGCCGTGCTACAAGTGGAATCGCTGCGTGGTAGTGCCGCAGGGCCATCCGTTGACCAAGCTGCCAAAGCTTACCCTGGAAGCGGTCGCCGAATACCCGATCGTTACCTATGTGTTCGGTTTCACCGGGCGTTCGAAGCTGGACGAAGCGTTCAACCACCGCGGCCTCACGCCGAAAGTGGTGTTTACCGCGGCTGACGCCGACGTGATCAAAACTTATGTGCGCCTGGGGCTGGGCGTGGGGATCGTCGCCAAGATGGCGGTGGACACCAAGCTCGACAGCGACCTGGTGGCCCTGGATGCCAGCGAGCTGTTCGAAGCCAGCATTACCAAGATCGGCTTCCGCCGCGGCACTTTCCTGCGTGGTTTCATGTGCGACTTCATTGAAAAGTTCGCCCCGCACCTGACCCGTGAAGTGATGGCCAAGGCCATCCAGTGCCACAACAAGCAGGAGCTGGAAGACCTGTTCGAAGGCGTCGAGCTGCCGGTGCACTGATCTAGAATCGTACGGGGCCGCTTTGCGGCCCAATCGCCGGCAAGCCAGCTCCCACAGGATTACCATTGCCTGAAGGCTTGTGATGTTCCTGTGGGAGCTGGCTTGCCGGCGATTGGGGCGCGAAGCGGCCCCAGCTGTGTTATGCCTTGCTGATCAGGTTGCCCGCGTGCAACCCGCATTCCTTCTGCGTCGACTCTTCCCACCACCAGCGCCCTTCGCGCTCATGCTGGTTTGGCAGCACCGGGCGGGTGCAGGGCTCGCAGCCGATGCTGATGAAGCCGCGCTCGTGCAGGCTGTTGTACGGCAGCTCCAGCATGCGGATATAACCCCACACCTCCTCGCTGGTCATCTGCGCCAGTGGGTTGAACTTGTACAGGGTGCGTTCGGGCGTGGAGAACGCGCTGTCGATTTCCACTGCGGCCACCTGGCTGCGGGTGCCCGGGCTCTGGTCGCGGCGCTGGCCGGTGGCCCAGGCGCTAACGGTGGCCAGCTTGCGGCGCAGCGGCTCGATCTTGCGGATGCCGCAGCACTCGCCGTGGCCGTCCTTGTAGAAGCTGAACAGGCCCTTTTCCTTGACGAACGGGTCGAGCTTGGCGCGGTCGGGGCTGAGGATTTCGATTGGCAGGTCGTACTGCTCGCGGACCTGGTCGATGAACCGGTAAGTCTCCGGGTGCAGGCGGCCGGTATCGAGGCTGAACACCTTGACCTGCTTGTTCAGCTTCCAGGCCATGTCCACCAGCACCACGTCCTCGGCGCCGCTGAAGGAGATCCACAGGTCATCACCGAAGTGCTCGAAGGCAAGCTTGAGGATGTCCTGCGGGGACTTGTTGGCATAGGTCGCGGCCAGGGCGGCGACGTCGAAGGGTTGGCTCATCAGGCGGTTTCCATCTTGGCTGTGGCGCTGTGCGCTCGTAGTGAGGTGATGGTAACAAAAAATGCCGGGTTAGGCGGGCTTGGAGTCGGTGGCGCCTGCGCCCACAGGTACAGCGCACATCTGCCAGTTGTGGGAGCGGGCGAGCCCGCGAAGCAGGCGCCGCCGATCACAAGCCCTGCAAGGTCTCCATCAACACCCGCACCTTGGCAATCGACTCTTCATATTCGGCCTGCCACTCGGAGTCGGCCACCACCGCGCCGCCGCCCCAGCAACTGACCTGCCCACCCTTGACCAGCAGGCTGCGAATGGCAATCGAGCTGTCCATCTCGCCGCGCACATCCACGTAGAGCAGTGAGCCGCAGTACAGCGCCCGGCGTGCCGGCTCCAGTTCATCGATGATCTGCATGGCGCGGATCTTCGGCGCGCCGGTGATCGAACCGCCGGGGAAGCTGTCGCCGATCAGGTCCAGGGCATCCTTGTCGCTGGCCAACTGGCCGGTGATGCTGCTGACCAGGTGGTGCACGTTGGGGTAGCTCTCCAGGCTGAACAGCTCCGGCACCTTCACCGAGCCGATCTCGCAGGTACGCCCCAGGTCGTTGCGCAGCAGGTCGACGATCATCAGGTTTTCCGAGCGATCCTTGGGGCTGTGCAGCAGCTCCTCGGCATTGCGCATGTCTTCTGCCGGGTTGCTGGCGCGCGGGCGGGTGCCCTTGATCGGCCGGGTTTCCACCTGGCGCTGGCTGACGCGGATGAAGCGTTCGGGCGAAAAGCTCAGCAGGGCGCTGCCGTCGGCCAGTTGCTGGTAGCCGGAGAAGGGGGTGGGGCAGGCTTTGCGCAGGGCCTGGTAAGCGTGCCACGGGTCGCCCTGGCAGGGCGCGCGGAAGCGCTGGGTAAGGTTGATCTGGTAGCAGTCGCCGGCCTGGATGTAGCGCTGCACCTGGTCAAAGGCGGCCTTGTACTGCTCGGGCTGCAGGTCGCCGGCCATCGGCGCGAGTAGCTGGAAGCTGCCGCTTTCCGCGTTGTCGACACCTTCGAACAGGGCGGTCAGGCGTTCCCGTTCGCTGCCCGGAAGGCTCGGGTGGAACACCAGTTGGCTGGTCGCGCACTGGTGGTCGGTCACCAGCGCCCAGGCATACAGGCCCAGTTGCGCGTCTGGCAGGCCAAGGTCGTCCACGGCCAGGCTGGGCAGGTGTTCCAGGCGGCGGCCGAAGTCATAGCTCAGGTAGCCGATCAGGCCGCCAGCAAACGGCAGCTCGCTGCCTGCGGGCAACTGCGCATGGCCCAGTCGTGCCAGGCCGGCGCGCAGGCGCTGGAGGAAGGTGCGGCCATCTTCGTCGGGCTGCGCTTGCAGGTGTTGCAGCGGCCAGGCGCTGAGCAGGTCGAAGCGCCCGCGTTCGGCGCCGGGGCGGGCGCTGTCCAGCAGGATGGCACCGGGGGCCTGGCGCAGGCGGGCGAAATAGGCGGCAGGGTCGGGCTGGTAGGGCAGGGGGTGGAGCGTACAGGTCGGCATCAGTGTGGACGGCGATGTAAAAGCGAGGAGGGCGATTGTAGACCTGTGCAGGAAATGCGCCTAGCGCTGGGCGCGACATTCAACATTGTGTTTGGCGCCGGGGGCTGCTTTGCAGCCCATTCGCAGCACAAGGCTGCTCCTACAGGAGATAGCGTAAACCTGTAGGAGCAGCCTTGTGCTGCGAATGGGCCGCAAAGCGGCCCCCCGGGTTGCTAGCGCGGATGCACGTGCCCGAACAAACCTTGCGATACCCGCACGCGCTGTTCGGCATCTTCGCTGATGCCATCCTTGGCCAGCGCTTCCAGGTGCGCCTCGATGGCGTGGGTGCGCTGGGTCAGGCCGCAGTCGTTGGCGATCTGGATGTTCAGGCCGGGGCGGGCGTTGAGCTCGAGAATCAGCGGCCCCTTGTCCTGGTCCAGCACCATGTCGACACCGATGTAGCCCAGGCCGCACAGCTCGTAGCAGCCGGCGGCCAGCTTCATGAAGCCATCCCAGTTCGGCAGTTGCACGCCATCCACCGCGTTGGTGGTGTCCGGGTGCTTGCTGATGATGTTGTTCAGCCAGGTGCCGCGCAAGGTCACGCCGGTAGCCAGGTCGACACCCACGCCGATGGCGCCCTGGTGCAGGTTGGCCTTGCCGCCGGACTGGCGGGTCGGCAGGCGCAGCATGGCCATCACCGGGTAGCCCATCAGCACGATGATGCGGATGTCCGGCACGCCCTCGTAGCTGATGCTCTTGAAGATCTGGTCGGGGGTGACCCGGTACTCGATCAGCGCACGGTCGCGGTGCCCGCCCAGCGAGTACAGGCCGGTGAGGATGCTCGAGATCTGGTGTTCGATCTCCTCGTGGCTGATGATCTTGCCCGATACCGTGCGGTAACGGTCCTCGAAGCGGTCGGCGATCACCAGGATGCCGTCACCGCCAGCACCCTGCGCCGGCTTGATGACGAAATCGTTGCGCCCGCCGATGATCTGGTCGAGCTTCTCGATCTCTTTCTCGGTCTCGATGATGCCGTACATTTCCGGCACATGGATGCCGGCCGCCAGGGCGCGCTCCTTGGTGATGATCTTGTCGTCGACGATCGGGTACAGGTGGCGCTTGTTGTACTTCAGCACGTAGTCCGCGTTGCGCCGGTTGATACCCATGATGCCCCGGGCCTCCAGGGCTTTCCACGTCTTGATCAGGCCAAACATCAGGCGTCAGCCTTCTTCAGGAATGCCTTGAAGCGCACGAGCTCGGTCAGGCGGTAGCCGCGGTAGCGACCCATTGCCAGCATGAAGCCCACCAGGATCAACAGCACGGCCGGGAAGGTGAACACGAAGTACACCAGCTCCGGCACCATCATCAACAGGTGCGCCAGGGAAGCGGCGAACAGGGTGCCGATGGCCACTTTCATGGCATGACCGCCGCCACGCTCTTCCCAGGTGATGGACAGGCGCTCGATAGTCATGGTCAGGATCACCATCGGGAACAGCGCTACCGACAGCCCGCGCTCCAGGCCCAGCTTGTGGCTGAACAGGCTGATGGCGGCAATCAGCACCACGACGAAGGTCAGGACCACAGACAGGCGTGGCAGCATCTGCAGCTTCAGGTGTTCCAGGTACGAGCGCAGCGACAGGCCCAGGGCGGTGATTACCGTGAACAGCACGATACCGAAGCCCAGCTGGGTCTCGCGGAAGGCCAGGGCGATCAGTACCGGGGTGAAGGTACCCAGGGTCTGCAGGCCGACCAGGTTGCGCAGCACCAGGATCACCAGCACACCGATCGGGATCATCACCATGATCATGAAGGTTTGCTGGGTCTGCAGCGGCAGGCCGTACAGCGAATATTCGAGGAAATCGGCGTCGGTATTCTCGTCGGTCAGCTTGGCCAGGCGGATGGCGTTCATCTCGCTGTTGTTCATGCTGAAGGTAACGTTGGCCTTCTTGCCGCCATCGACGGTGATCAGGTTGTCGTCACCGGTCCACCACAGCAGGCGATCGCTGGGCAGGCCCTGCTCGCCGGTGTCGGGGTTGAAGTACAGCCAGTCGGTGCCATTGAAGCTGCGCAGCCACAGTTCCGGGGTTTGCGGGGTGTCGGCCACCAGGCGAATGGTGTGCACCTTCTCCATCGGTACGTGGGCGATCGACAGCAGCAGGTCGATGACCTGGGCCTTCTTCATGGCCGAGGTGTCGCCGGCCAGCAGCAGCTTGACGTTGTCGTCGTTGAGGTTGTTGACCCGCTTGATGGTCTCGCTGACGAAGGTCTCGACGTCGGCCGAGTGCTGGCGAATCGGCGCCATCAGGGCCTCGGCGGCGATCTTTTCGGGGCCTTCCACTGCCAGGCTGTCACGGAAGGTCGGGCCTTTGACCGTGGTCTTCTCGTTGCTGTAGCGCTTGGTCAGCACCAGGCGGTAGTAGAGGGTCTGATTGCCGCTGGCGCGGCGGGCCGACCAGGTGACCTTGCGGTTGCCGTCGGCACGGTTGACGCTCACCCCATAGTTGTTGGAGATGAAGCTCTCGTTGAGGCTGACGTAATCGCGGTTCAGCGGTGGCACGAACATCTGCACCTTGACCGGGTCCTTGGTGCTGGCCACGAACTCGACCTTGGCGTCGATATTCCACAGGTCGTCGGTTTCATCCTCGGTTACCGGGATGCCGAGTACGAAGATCTGATAAGCCGTGACCGCCACGCCCAACAGCACCAGCACGGTGATCAGGACTTTCAGATGGAGGGTAAGAGAGCGCATCGGGATTACTCTGCTTTGGGAGCGTCGGTGGCACAGGCAGGTTTGCCGGCCGCGTATTTAAGGCTTGGGTCGACCAGCGCGTCGAAGTGCTTGAGCGCCTCGGAGCCGATCAGCAGCGGGAACTGGAAGGCGCTGCGGTCGGTGAGGTTGACTTCGATGGTGCGCATGGCCTGGCCCATGCAGATTTCAAGTTCGATGACCGGGCGCGCGGTGTAGGCCTTGCCCGATTCGGCATCATAGTCGCCGGCCCGGCGCTTGATCTTGCTTACGCGTGCCAGCGGGCGTTCGATGGGGTGCGAATGGGCGGCGTCGATGGCCAGGTAGAAGCGCACCCAGCTTTCGCCGTTGCGCTTGAAGCGCTTGATGTCGCGGGCGCTGAGCGACGCGGTCTTGGCGCCGGTGTCGAGCTTGGCGGCCACTTCCAGGTCCAGGTCGCCCAGGCGTGCATATTCGTTGAGACCGTACACGGTCTTGCCTGCGGCCTGGCCAAGGGCCGGCAGCAGGGTGAGGCAGAGCAGCAATAATGCGGGTGTAAGTCTCATATTCCTGGCGCGGTGCAGTGCAAGGTTCGGGGCTGTTTTCAAAGCCATGTTCAGAGCCGTGTTCAGGGCAAGGCGACTGGCAGCGACTGCGCAAGCTTCCTCGTTAATCTGTCAACAGCATGAATGGATGACAGACAGGCTATCCATACTCCATCGGAGGCGCGGCATTCTATCACGCCGGCGCCTTGACGCCAGCGGTGCGCGATCTGACAGCACCGGGCTGGCATTAGTTCGTTCTTAGACGATTGTCGACAATATTGATTTTGTCTTTGACTGCTTCGGTCTAATTCGCTAATTTCTGGCAAAGAGATTTTCAAGGTGTCGACAATATGCAGGACCTATCCACCCCCAGCCCGGTGCTGACAGACGAAACGGAAACCTTGTCCGAAAACGTCTTCCGGCGCATCCAGGCAGCTATCGTCAAGGGCGATATCGCCCCCGGCAGCAAGATTTCCGAGCCGGAGCTGGCGCGTACCTACGGCATCAGCCGCGGGCCGCTGCGCGAGGCCATTCACCGCCTCGAAGGCCAGCGCCTGCTGGTGCGCGTGCCGCATGTGGGGGCGCGGGTGGTGTCGCTCAACCACGCCGAACTGATCGAGCTGTACGAAATTCGCGAATCGCTGGAAGGCATGGCCTGCCGCCTTGCCGCCGAACGCATGAGCCAGGCCGACATCGACGAACTGCGCCGGGTGCTCGACACCCACGAGCGCGATGCCGCGTTCCAGGCCGGCCTGGGCTATTACCAGCAGGAAGGCGACTACGACTTCCATTACCGGATCATCCAGGGCAGCGGTAACCAGACCCTGGTCAAGATGCTCTGCGGCGAGCTGTACCAGCTGGTGCGCATGTACCGCATCCAGTTTTCCGCCACGCCGAACCGGCCACGCCAGGCCTTTGCCGAACACCACCGCATTCTCGATGCCATCGCCGACCGTGACGGCGAGCTGGCCGAACTCCTGATGCGCCGCCACATCGGCGCGTCCAAGCGCAATATCGAGCGTCACTATCTGGACGCCCACAACAACAGCCCACGAGGTGAGAAATGACTGTGAAGAGCACCCCCGGTCAGCGTTTCCGCGACGCCGTTGCCGCTGAACATCCGCTGCAGGTGGTTGGCGCCATCAATGCCAATCATGCCCTGCTGGCCAAGCGCGCCGGCTTCAAGGCCATCTACCTGTCCGGTGGCGGCGTCGCCGCCGGCTCGCTGGGCCTGCCAGACCTGGGCATCAGCGGCCTGGACGATGTACTCACCGATGTGCGCCGCATCACCGACGTGTGCGACCTGCCGCTGCTGGTGGATGTCGACACCGGCTTCGGCGCCTCTGCCTTCAACGTTGCCCGTACCGTGCGCTCGATGAGCAAGTTCGGCGCTGCCGCCATCCATATCGAGGACCAGGTTGGCGCCAAGCGCTGCGGCCACCGCCCGAACAAGGAAATCGTCAGCCAGCAGGAAATGGTCGACCGCATCAAGGCCGCAGTCGATGCCCGTACCGATGACAGCTTCGTGATCATGGCACGTACCGACGCCCTGGCCGTCGAGGGCCTGAACGCCGCCCTGGACCGCGCCGCCGCCTGCGTCGAGGCCGGTGCCGACATGATCTTCCCGGAAGCCATCACCGAACTGCAGATGTACAAGACCTTCGCCGACCGGGTGAAGGCACCGATCCTGGCCAACATCACCGAATTCGGCGCCACGCCGCTGTACACCACTGAAGAGCTGGCCTCGGTCGACGTGTCGCTGGTGCTGTACCCGTTGTCGGCGTTCCGCGCCATGAACAAGGCGGCCGAGAACGTGTACACCGCGCTGCGCCGCGACGGCACGCAGAAGAACGTGATCGACACCATGCAGACCCGCATGGAGCTCTACGATGCCATTGGTTACCACGCCTTCGAGCAGAGCCTCGATGCGTTGTTTGCCCAGAAAAAAGGTTGAGCCTGTGAGGGCCTCATCGCCGGCAAGCCGGCTCCCACAGGTACCGCACAAGGTTCGAGCCCTGTGCAAGACATTGTGGGAGCTGGCTTGCCGGCGATAGGGCCGATACAGCCACCCCCGAATTAGCCAGAAAGAATCCATAACAAGTTCAAGAAAGGAGAAACACCATGGCCGAAGCAAAAGTACTCAGTGGCGCAGGCCTGCGCGGCCAGGTGGCCGGCCAGACCGCGTTGTCGACCGTGGGCCAGGCCGGTGCCGGGCTGACCTACCGTGGTTACGACGTGCGTGACCTGGCCGCTGGTGCCGAGTTTGAAGAGGTCGCCTACCTGCTGCTGTACGGCGAGCTGCCGAGCAAAGCCGAACTGGCCGACTACAAGCGCAAGCTCAAGGGCCTGCGTGACCTGCCGCAAGCCCTGAAGGAAGTGCTCGAGCGCATCCCGCGTGACGCCCACCCGATGGACGTGATGCGCACAGGTTGCTCGGTGCTGGGTACCCTGGAGCCCGAACTGACCTTCGAGGCCCAGCGTGACAAGACTGACCGCCTGCTGGCGCTGTTCCCGGCGGTGATGTGCTACTGGTACCGCTTCACCCACGACGGCGTGCGTATCGACTGCACCAGCGACGAAGACACCCTCGGTGGCCACTTCCTGCACCTGCTGCACGGCAAGAAGCCGAGCGAGCTGCACGTCAAGGTCATGAACGTGTCGCTGATCCTCTACGCCGAGCACGAGTTCAACGCCTCGACCTTCACCGCCCGCGTCTGTGCCTCGACTCTCTCCGACCTGTACTCCTGCGTAACCGCTGCCATCGGTTCGCTGCGCGGCCCGCTGCATGGCGGTGCCAACGAGGCGGCGATGGAGCTGATCGAGCGCTTCCAGAACCCGCAGGAAGCCACTGCCGAGCTGCTGCGCATGCTCGAGCGCAAGGACAAGATCATGGGCTTTGGCCATGCCATCTACAAAGAGTCCGACCCGCGCAACGAGGTGATCAAGGGCTGGTCGAAACAGCTCGCCGACGAAGTGGGTGACAAGGTGCTGTACCCGGTTTCCGAAGCCATCGACAAGACCATGTGGGAGCAGAAGCGCCTGTTCCCCAACGCCGACTTCTACCATGCCTCGGCGTACCACTTCATGGGCATCCCGACCAAGCTGTTCACCCCGATCTTCGTCTGCTCGCGCCTGACCGGCTGGGCGGCGCACGTCTTCGAACAGCGCGCCAACAACCGCATCATCCGCCCGAGCGCCGAGTATGTCGGTGTCGAGCAGCGCCAGTTCGTGCCGATCGAACAGCGCTGACAGGCCGTACCTGTGGGGGCCTGTTCCGGCCTCATCGCCGGCAAGCCGGCTCCCACAGGTATTGCACTGCTCCTGAGGCTGGTGCAGTCCCTGTGGGAGCCGGCTTGCCGGCGATGAGGCCGGAACAGCTGACACAGGGCTGCAACTAGAAAGCTATCCACGACCGTACCGTGACCGAGCCTGATAACGATATGAACACTGCATTCCGCAAGCACCTGCCAGGCACCGACCTGGACTACTTCGATGCCCGCGCGGCGGTCGAGGCCATCAAGCCCGGCGCCTACGATGGTCTGCCTTACACCTCTCGCGTACTCGCCGAGAACCTGGTGCGCCGCTGCGACCCGGCTACCCTCGACGCCTCGCTGGGCCAGCTGATCGAGCGCAAGCGCGACCTCGACTTCCCGTGGTTCCCGGCCCGCGTGGTGTGCCACGACATTCTCGGCCAGACTGCACTGGTCGACCTCGCCGGCCTGCGTGACGCCATTGCCGACAAAGGCGGCGACCCGGCCCAGGTCAACCCTGTGGTGCCGGTGCAGCTGATCGTCGACCACTCGCTAGCCGTCGAGTGCGGTGGTTTCGACCCGCAGGCCTTCGAAAAGAACCGCGCCATCGAAGACCGCCGCAACGAAGACCGCTTCCATTTCATCAACTGGACCAAGAAGGCGTTCAAGAACGTCGACGTGATCCAGCCGGGCAACGGCATCATGCACCAGATCAACCTGGAGAAGATGTCGCCGGTGATTCACAACGACCGTGGCGTGGCCTACCCGGATACCTGCGTCGGCACCGACAGCCACACCCCGCATGTCGACGCCCTGGGCGTGATCGCCATCGGCGTGGGTGGCCTGGAGGCCGAGAACGTGATGCTCGGCCGTGCCTCGTGGATGCGCCTGCCGGAAATCGTCGGCGTCGAGCTGACCGGCAAGCTGGCGCCGAACATCACCGCCACCGACCTGGTGCTGGCCCTGACCGAATTCCTGCGCAAGCAGAAAGTCGTCGGCGCCTACCTGGAGTTCCACGGCGAGGGTGCACGTGCCCTGACCCTGGGCGACCGCGCCACCATTTCCAACATGGCCCCGGAATATGGCGCCACTGCGGCGATGTTCGCCATCGACCAGCAGACCATCGACTACCTGCGCCTGACCGGTCGCGAAGAGCAACAGGTCAAGCTGGTGGAAACCTATGCCAAGGCCACCGGCCTGTGGGCCGACAGCCTGGGCGGTGCAGTCTACGAGCGCACGCTGAGCTTCGACCTGTCGAGCGTGGTGCGCAACATGGCCGGCCCGTCCAACCCGCATGCCCGCGTCGCCACCAGCGACCTAGCGGCCAAAGGCATCGCCGGCAGCTGGGAAGAAGTGCCAGGGCAGATGCCAGATGGCGCGGTGATCATTGCTGCCATCACCAGCTGCACCAACACCAGCAACCCGCGCAACGTGATTGCCGCAGGCCTGCTGGCGCGCAATGCCAACAAACTGGGGCTGGCCCGCAAGCCGTGGGTCAAGTCGTCGTTGGCGCCTGGTTCCAAGGCCGTGCAGCTGTACCTGGAAGAAGCCGGGCTGGAGAAGGAGCTTGAGCAGCTCGGCTTTGGCATCGTCGCCTTCGCCTGTACCACCTGCAACGGCATGTCCGGTGCCCTGGACCCGGTGATCCAGCAAGAGATCATCGACCGTGACCTGTACGCCACTGCCGTGCTGTCGGGTAACCGCAACTTCGACGGGCGCATCCATCCGTATGCCAAGCAGGCCTTCCTCGCTTCGCCGCCACTGGTGGTGGCATACGCCATCGCCGGTACCATTCGCTTCGACATCGAAAAGGATGTACTGGGCGTGGTCGATGGCAAGGAAATCCGCCTCAAGGATATCTGGCCCAGCGACGAAGAAATCGACGCGGTGGTACGTGCTGCGGTCAAGCCGGAGCAGTTCCGCAAGGTGTACATCCCGATGTTCGCCATCGAGGAAGACCGTGGGCCGAAGGTGGCGCCGTTGTATGACTGGCGCCCGATGAGCACCTACATCCGCCGCCCACCGTACTGGGAGGGTGCCTTGGCCGGTGAACGGACCCTGCGCGGCATGCGCCCGCTGGCAGTGCTGCCGGACAACATCACCACCGACCACCTGTCGCCGTCCAACGCCATCATGCTCGACAGCGCTGCCGGCGAGTACCTGGCGAAGATGGGCCTGCCGGAGGAGGACTTCAACTCTTACGCTACCCACCGTGGCGACCACCTGACCGCCCAGCGCGCCACCTTTGCCAACCCCAAGCTGTTCAACGAAATGGTGCGCAAGGAAGACGGCAGCGTGAAGCAGGGCTCGCTGGCGCGTATCGAGCCGGAAGGCAAGGTCACCCGCATGTGGGAGGCGATCGAGACCTACATGGAGCGCAAGCAGCCGCTGATCATCGTCGCCGGTGCCGACTACGGCCAGGGTTCGTCCCGTGACTGGGCGGCCAAGGGTGTGCGCCTGGCCGGTGTCGAGGCGATCGTCGCCGAAGGCTTCGAGCGTATTCACCGTACCAACCTGGTGGGCATGGGCGTGCTGCCGCTGGAGTTCAAGCCGGGCACCGACCGCAAGACCCTCGGGCTGGATGGCAGCGAGACCTATGACGTGCTGGGCGCGCGTACGCCGCGGGCGACGCTGACCCTGGTGGTTACCCGCGCCAACGGCGAGCGTCTGGAGGTACCGGTGACCTGCCGCCTGGACACCGCCGAGGAAGTGTCGATCTACGAGGCTGGCGGGGTGCTGCAGCGCTTCGCTCAGGACTTCCTCGAAGCGACCGCCTAATTGCAGGGGGCCGCTTTGCGGCCCATCGCGACACAAGGCCGCTCCTACAAGAGTTACCAAGTCCCTGTAGGAGCGGCCTTGTGTCGCGATGGGCTGCAAAGCAGCCCCAGAGGCCATATGCATCTCAGACAGGACAGCACATCCATGGCTCATGTACCGCAAGTAAAAATCCCCGCCACCTACATCCGTGGCGGCACCAGCAAAGGCGTGTTCTTCCGCCTGCAAGACCTGCCCGAGCAGGCGCAGATCCCCGGCCCGGCCCGCGACGCACTGCTGCTGCGGGTGATCGGCAGCCCCGACCCTTACGGCAAGCAGATCGACGGCATGGGCGGTGCCACTTCGAGCACCAGCAAGACCGTGATTCTGTCGCAGAGCATCAAGCCTGAGCACGACGTCGACTATCTGTTCGGCCAGGTCAGCATCGACAAGGCCTTCGTCGACTGGAGCGGTAACTGCGGCAACCTCTCCGCCGCGGTCGGTTCGTTCGCCATCAGCAGCGGCCTGGTCGACCCGGCGCGCATTCCGCGCAATGGCATCGCCACCGTGCGCATCTGGCAGGCCAACATCGGCAAGACCATCATCGCCCATGTGCCGATCACCGAAGGTGAAGTGCAGGAAACCGGCGACTTCGAGTTGGACGGGGTGACCTTCCCGGCCGCCGAGGTGCAGCTGGAATTCCTCGATCCGGCGGCCGACGAAGATGGCGACGGCGGGGCGATGTTCCCCACCGGCAACCTGGTCGATGACCTCGAGGTGCCGGGTGTCGGTACGTTCAAGGCGACCCTGATCAATGCCGGCATCCCGACCATCTTCGTCAATGCGGCGGATATCGGCTACACCGGCACCGAACTGCAGGACGCTATCAACGGCGATCCGCAGGCACTGCTGCGCTTCGAGACGATTCGCGCCCATGGCGCCGTGCGCATGGGCCTGATCGACAACGTCGACCAGGCTGCCGGGCGTCAGCACACGCCGAAAGTGGCTTTCGTCGCGCCGCCGAGCACCTACACTGCGTCCAGTGGCAAAGCGGTGCAGGCAGGTGATATCGACCTGCTGGTACGGGCCTTGTCGATGGGCAAGCTGCACCATGCAATGATGGGGACGGCCGCGGTGGCCATCGGTACCGCGGCGGCCATTCCGGGCACGCTGGTCAACCTCGCCGCAGGCGGGGGCGAGCGCAGCGCCGTGCGTTTCGGCCACCCCTCGGGCACCCTGCGGGTGGGGGCCGAGGCGCGCCAGGTGAATGGTGAATGGACAGTGACCAAGGCAATCATGAGCCGCAGTGCTCGCGTGCTGATGGAGGGCTGGGTTCGCGTGCCTGGCGATAGCTTCTAACGCACCACTGGCGCTCGGCTTTAGTTCGTTGGGGCCGCTTTGCGCCCCTTCGCGGGCAAGCCCGCTCCTACACGGTTAGCGCGGTACCTGTAGGAGCGGCCTTGTGTCGCGAAGGGCTGCAAAGCAGCCCCGGCAATTCTGAAGGGAGCTGGATATGAGCGCCAACGTAGACCTCAACGCCCGCCCGGACTACGACCGGGTGCTGCAAACCCTCGCCGATTACGCCCTTACGTACCGGGTCGAATCCGCCGAAGCCCTGGACACCGCGCGCAACTGCCTGATGGATACCCTCGGCTGCGGCCTGCTGGCCCTGCGCTTCCCCGAATGCACCAAGTTGCTAGGCCCCCAGGTTGAAGGCACCGTGGTGCCCAACGGCGCCCGCGTGCCCGGCACCGCCTACCGCCTCGACCCGGTCAAGGCTGCCTGGGACATCGGCTGCACGGTGCGCTGGCTGGACTACAACGATACCTGGCTGGCCGCCGAATGGGCCCACCCCTCGGATAACCTCGGCGGCATCCTGGCCGTTGCCGATCACCTGTCGCAGAAGCACGTGGCCGCAGGTGAGGCACCGCTGCTGATGCGCGATGTGCTCGAAGCCATGGTCATGGCTCACGAGATTCAGGGCGTGATGGCGCTGGAAAACGCCTTCAACCGCGTTGGCCTCGACCATGTGATTCTGGTCAAGGTAGCCTCCACCGCCGTGTGCGCCAGGCTGATGGGGGCCAACCGTGAGCAGATGCTGAGCGCCTTGTCCCACGCGTTCGTCGATGGCCAGGCGCTGCGTACCTACCGCCATGCGCCCAACGCTGGTTCGCGCAAATCGTGGGCCGCCGGGGATGCTTCCAGCCGTGGCGTGCGCTTGGCCGACATTGCCCTGCGTGGCGAGATGGGCGTGCCTGGCGTGCTCACCGCGCCGCAGTGGGGCTTCTACGATGTGCTGTTCAGCCACACCAACAAGGACCTGGCGCTCAAGCCGTCCGAGCAGCAAGAGCTGCGCCTGCCGCAAGCCCTGGGTAGCTACGTGATGGAAAACGTGCTGTTCAAGGTCAGTTTCCCTGCCGAGTTCCACGCCCAGACCGCCTGTGAGGCTGCGGTAACATTGCATCCGCTGGTACGTAACCGCCTGCACGAGATCGACCGTATCGTCATTACCACTCAGGAGTCGGCGATCCGCATCATTTCCAAGAGCGGCTCGCTGGCCAATGCCGCCGACCGCGACCACTGTCTGCAGTACATGGTGGCAGTGCCACTGATTTTCGGGCATCTGGTGGCCGAGCATTACGAAGACGCCTTCCATGCCAACCATCCAAGCATCGACCGCCTGCGCGAGAAGATGGAGGTGGTTGAAGACCCGCGCTTCAGCCGTGAGTACCTGGAGCCGGACAAGCGCTCGATCGCCAATGCGCTGCAAGTGTTCTTCAAGGATGGCAGCAGTACCGAGCAGGTGGTGGTGGAGTACCCGATCGGGCATCGCCGGCGGCGAGGGGAGGGCATACCGTTGCTGGAGGCCAAGTTCAGGGACAACCTGGCGACGCGCTTTGCGCGGCAGCGGTGTGGGGAGATCGTGGATGTGTGCAAAGACCAGCAGAAGCTGGAGCAGATGGCGGTGCACAGGTTTGTGGATTTGTTTGTGATCTGAATCGGCCTCTTCGCGGGCTTGCCCGCTCCCACAGGCACAACGCAGACTTGATGGCAGCGGTGTACCTGTGGGAGCGGGCAAGCCCGCGAAGAGGCCGGTAAAGCCGACACAACCCCCACAAAAAAGCCCCGGCATTTCTGCCGGGGCTTTCCTTTACATCTTACAACTCAGCTTACGCCTGAACTACCGGGATCTTGGCGTTGGCTGCCGCTTCGCGGAACTCGGCGATCTGGTCGAAGCTCAGGTAGCGGTAAACGTCGGCAGCCATGCTGTCGATGTCCTTCGCGTACTGCATGTACTCTTCGACGGTCGGCAGCTTGCCGATGATCGAAGCGACAGCGGCCAGCTCGGCCGATGCCAGGTACACGTTGGTGGCGTCGCCCAGACGGTTCGGGAAGTTACGGGTCGAGGTGGAGACCACGGTCGAACCGGTCTGCACACGTGCCTGGTTACCCATGCACAGCGAGCAGCCTGGCATTTCCATGCGCGCGCCAGCCTTGCCGTAGATGCCGTAGTAGCCTTCTTCGGTCAGCTGGTGAGCGTCCATCTTGGTTGGCGGAGCCAGCCACAGACGGGTCGGGATACCGCCCTTGACCTTGTCCAGCAGCTTGCCGGCAGCGCGGAAGTGGCCGATGTTGGTCATGCACGAGCCGATGAACACTTCGTCGATCTTCTCGCCCTGTACCGAAGACAGCAGGCGGGCATCGTCCGGGTCGTTCGGTGCACAGAGCACAGGCTCTTTCACTTCGGCCAGGTCGATTTCGATGATCTCGGCGTATTCGGCATCGGCGTCGGCCGACAGCAGCTCAGGCTTGGCCAGCCAGGCTTCCATGGCCTGGGCGCGGCGCTCCAGGGTGCGGGCATCGCCGTAGCCTTCGCCGATCATCCAGCGCAGCAGGGTGATGTTGGACTGCAGGTACTCGGCGATGGCCTTTTCTGGCAGCTTGATGGTGCAACCGGCAGCGGAACGCTCGGCCGAGGCGTCGGACAGCTCGAAGGCTTGCTCGACGGTCAGATCGTTCAGGCCTTCGATCTCGAGGATGCGGCCGGAGAAGATGTTCTTCTTGCCCTTCTTCTCGACGGTCAGCAGGCCCTTCTGGATGGCGTAGTAAGGGATGGCGTGGACCAGGTCACGCAGGGTGATGCCTGGCTGCAGTTTGCCCTTGAAACGCACCAGCACGGATTCTGGCATGTCCAGCGGCATGACACCGGTGGCGGCGGCGAAGGCCACCAGGCCGGAACCGGCCGGGAACGAGATGCCGATCGGGAAGCGGGTGTGCGAGTCGCCACCGGTACCCACGGTGTCAGGCATCAGCATGCGGTTCAGCCAGCTGTGGATGATGCCGTCGCCCGGGCGCAGCGACACGCCGCCACGGGTGCGGATGAAGTCTGGCAGGGTGTGGTGGGTGGTGACGTCGATCGGCTTCGGATAGGCCGCGGTGTGGCAGAACGACTGCATCACCAGGTCAGCGGAGAAGCCCAGGCACGCCAGGTCCTTCAGCTCGTCGCGGGTCATCGGGCCAGTGGTGTCCTGGGAACCGACGGTGGTCATCTTCGGCTCGCAGTAGGCACCTGGGCGCACGCCCTGGCCTTCCGGCAGGCCACAGGCACGGCCGACCATTTTCTGTGCCAGGGTGAAGCCCTTGCCCGAATCGGCAGGCTGCTCCGGCTTCTTGAACAGGTCGGAGGCGCCCAGGCCCAGTTCGGCACGGGCCTTCTCGGTCAGGCCACGGCCGACGATCAGCGGGATACGGCCGCCAGCGCGGACTTCATCCAGCAGCACTTCGGTTTTCAGCTCGAAGGTGGTGACCAGTTCGTCGCTGCCGTTACGGCGCACTTCGCCCTTGAACGGGTAAACGTCGATGACGTCGCCCATGGCCAGGTTGGTGCAGTCGAATTCGATCGGCAGGGCGCCGGCGTCTTCCATGGTGTTGTAGAAGATCGGGGCGATCTTGGTACCGAAGCAGAAGCCACCGGCGCGCTTGTTCGGTACGTACGGGATGTCGTCGCCGAAGAACCACAGCACCGAGTTGGTGGCGGATTTGCGCGAAGAACCGGTACCGACCACGTCACCGACGTAGGCAACCGGGTAACCCTTGGCCTTGACCGCTTCGATCTGGGCCAGCGGGCCGACCGAACCAGGCTGCTGCGGCTCGATGCCGTCGCGGGCCATCTTCAGCATGGCCAGTGCGTGCAGCGGGATGTCAGGGCGCGACCAGGCGTCCGGGGCAGGGGACAGGTCGTCGGTGTTGGTTTCGCCAGGCACCTTGAACACGGTCAGGGTGTACTTGTCGGCGATGGCCGGACGCGAGGTGAACCACTCGCCGGCAGCCCAGGATTCCAGCACGGCCTTGGCGTGAACGTTGCCGGCCTTGGCTTTTTCGGCCACGTCATGGAAGGCATCGAACATCAGCAGGGTGTGCTTGAGCTGTTCGGCCGCGACGGCGCCCAGTTCGGCGTCATCCAGCAGTGCGACCAGCGTTTCGATGTTGTAGCCGCCCTGCATGGTGCCCAGCAGTTCGGTGGCGTGCTTGCGGTCGATCAGAGGCGACTTGGCTTCGCCTTTGGCGACGGCGGAGAGGAAAGCGGCCTTGACATAGGCAGCTTCGTCGACCCCTGGCGGTACGCGGTGGGTGATCAGGTCTACGAGGAAGGCTTCTTCGCCGGCCGGCGGGTTTTTCAGCAGCTCGACCAGGCCTGCAGTTTGTTCGGCGTTCAGCGGCTGGGGCACGATACCCAGGGCGGCACGCTCTTCGATGTGTTTGCGGTAGGCTTCAAGCACAGTTATTTCCCTCATCAGTGGTCCCTAAAGGGGGTCCGGGACGCTCATCCAGCATTCAATGCACCCATGCGCTGCCACGGCTTTGTGGGCCGCCCAGCCAGAGTCGCAAAGAATCCTTACAGAAGCTGCTTTCAAAGTTTTACGCCTGCAGAACGGGGAGCTGATGAGGGCTGGCACGGGCATGCGAGGGATGCATGGCCCGGGCCAACGCCGTTCTACCGGATGAACTGTGCTCGTGACGCTTTGAAAACAGCTTCCAACGGACATTGTTGCCTTTGAAAAGGCGGGATGATTCTACGGCAAAAAAAGCCCGAAGGTAAGGCGGCGAAGATGACTTTAACGAGTGACCCTGGTTAGACAAAGGGCTAACATGGGTTCGTGTTCCATCGCCAAGCTGTTGTTTTTCATGTCCAACAAGTCCATCAAGACCCCTTGTGTCGGCCTGTGCTCCACGGTTTACGGAGACACGGTTTGCCGTGGCTGCAAGCGGTTTCACCACGAAGTGATCAGCTGGAACGGCTACGACGATGCGCAGAAGCGCGCCGTGTGGCTGCGCCTGGAGCAGCTGCTGGTGCAGGTGATGATGGCCAAGCTGGAGGTGTTCGACAAAGGCCTGCTGCGCCAGCAACTGGAGCAGCGTTCCATCCGCTTTGTCGAGCAGCAGTCGGAATATTGCTGGGCGTACCAGCTGATTGCCCGCGGGGCGCGGATGATCCGTGACCTGGAAGCCTATGGCATGGTGCTGTTGCCGGAATTTCGCGACTGGGAGCTGCCGCAGTTGCGCGACGCCATCGACCGCGAGTTCTTCCTGCTGTCCGAGGCGCATTACCAGCGCTACATCGCCCCCGGTTTCCTGCGCGATGCCTTGGAGGCGGGGCAGGGCTGAAGCTTTGTTGGTGAAGCTGCCAGCCTCTTCGCGGGCACGCCCGCTCCCACAGGTGTATCACAGACCTCGAGAACGGTGGGCATCCTGTGGGAGCGGGCATGCCCGCGAATGGGCTGGTGCGTTTACCAAATCAGTCGCCGGTATATTCGCAACCGCTGGTGCAGGTTTCGTGGATGCGCACCTTCGACAGTTCCGGCAGCAGCGGCTTGACCTGGTCCCAGATCCACTTGGCGATCACTTCGCTGGTAGGGTTTTCCAGGCCCGGGATGTCGTTCAGGTAGTTGTGGTCCAGTTGCTCGTAGATCGGCTTGAAGACCGCCTTGATCTCGGCGAAGTCGCGGATCCAGCCGGTGTGCGGGTCGAGCGGGCCGGTCAGGTGCAGGCCGACCTTGAACGAGTGGCCGTGCAGGCGACCGCATTTGTGCCCGGCAGGGACGTGCGGCAGGCGGTGGGCCGACTCGAATGTAAATTCTTTAAAAATTTCCACGCTGTCATAACTCTGTGTGAATCAAGAATGCGCGCAGTCTACCAGCATGGCCGCTACAAGGCTTGCAGGCGTTCATGCAACCGCCCGGTGGCAATCAGCTCCAGCAGCTCGTCGCCCAGCCGCTGGCTCTCGGCAATGGCCTTGTACCAGTAGCGCTTGCGGCCAGGCGCATCGCCCATGAAACGCTTGAAGTCATTGCGGTCGGGCAGCTTGCCGTAGGGCAGGGCCGCCAGGTACTGCGGCGAGGGCGTCATCAGCAGCACGTTCTGCAGGCGCGTGGCATCGCCCTTGCGCCAGGGCAGGGCCTTGTCGAACCAGCCGGGTACGACCTTGTCGGTGAAGTGCGGGTACAGCACCAGGTCGTCGCCGCGGTAGGGCAGGTCGAGGTGGTAGTCGAGCAGGCCGCCGTCGCGGTAGGTGCCTGCACCTGCGCCAGGGATGTCTTTCACGCCTTCCATGACCATGGGGATGGAGCCCGAGGCAAGCAGGGCATGGCGCAGGTTGGCCAGGTCCAGCGGCAGGCAGCGCGAGGGGAAGTCGGTCAGTGCGTCGAGCGGCGGCGTGGCGCGGCCGTCGTGCAGGATGATGCGCTCGAAGTGCCGTGCCAGGCGCGAGCGGCCGAGCAGGTTGCTGGCGATCACCGAACCCAGGCCCAGGCCCAGGCGGCCCCGATGGTCGTGGGCGAGCTGGCCATGGCTCTTCACCACCAGGATGTTCAGGCGATAGTGCGGGTTGGCCAGCAGCTGGCTGTCGCGGCCTTGCAGCAGGTCATCGAGCATGTGTTGGCAGCTGCGGCTGATTTCGGCCGGGGTGACGCCCTTGGCGAAATCCTGCTCGGTGTACAGTTCGCCCAGGCGACGGATGCCTGCTACCGGGTCGTCGAGGCAGGCACTGGCAAAGCGCCAGGCGCCGATCGAGGCGCCGATCAGCGCACGTTGGCGTGGTGCCGACGGCAGCCACTCACCGAACAGCGCCAGGTCCAGGCCCTGGATGCCCAGCGGCTTCGGCCCGCCAGCCGCACCCGGCAGCACACCGACATCGGCCGCCTGCAGGCCGCGCTCGCGGACCTGCCGCAGGGCACGTTGGCCGGCCTTGAAGGTGAGGGCGGGGTATTTCATGTGAATGGCGCTCATGGCGGGTCTCTTGGGCGGCAGGCGAGTCATTGTAAAGGGTTCAAGGCATGCACAGGTATTTGTGCCATTGCCGAGGCCTGTGATGAACGGGTGGGAGCTGCGCTATCATGGCGCCAGTTGTTTTCAGGTTGAATTAAGGACCGGTGGTTAATCTTAACCCCGTAGACAACTTGCACAGTTCTCAGGAGAGAAGAACGATGAAACGCATGACTGCCCTGTTCACCGTAGCCGCCGCCCTTGCCCTGGGCGCCCATTCCGCCATCGCCAAGGATGTGCAGCCCGACGAAGTGGTCAAGCTGGTAAATGCCAAGACCGTCAAGTCGCTGGACGAACTCAAGGCCGCCGCCGTGGCCAAGCACCCGGGTGCCACCGTCACCGACTCGGAACTTGAAGATGAGTACGGTCGCTACGTCTACAAGGTCGAGCTGCGCGACACGCAGAACGTCGAATGGGATGTGGCGCTGGACGCCAAGACCGGTGAAGTGCTGAAGGACGAGCGGGACAACTGATGATCCACCTACTGCGGCCGGCGCGCTACTTCGCGCTGGCGCTGCTGGCCGTGTGTTCCCTGGCCGTTGCCCGTGACCTGGACCAGGACGAAGCTCTGGAACTGCGCCAGAAGGGCATCATCCTGCCGCTCGAGCAGCTGTTGGAAACCGCCCTGGGGCGTCACCCCGGGGCGCGCCTGCTGGAGGCCGAGCTGGAAGAAGACGACAATCGCTACGAATACGAAGTCGAGTTGCTGACAGCTGAAGGCGTGGTGCGCGAGATCAAGCTCGACGCCAGCAGCGGTGCCCTGCTCAAAGACGAGGAAGACGACTGAATGCGCCTGTTGCTTGTCGAGGACAATGTACCGTTGGCCGATGAACTTACCGCCGGCCTGCAGCGCCAGGGCTACGCCGTGGACTGGCTGGCCGATGGCCGCGACGCGGTGTACCAGGGCCAGAGCGAACCCTACGACCTGATCATCCTGGACCTTGGCCTGCCGGGCCTGCCGGGCCTGGAGGTGCTGGCCCAGTGGCGTGCCGCCGGCCTGGCCACGCCGGTGTTGATCCTTACTGCCCGTGGCTCGTGGGCCGAGCGTATCGAAGGGCTGAAGGCCGGGGCCGATGATTACCTGAGCAAACCCTTTCACCCCGAAGAACTGCAGCTGCGCATCCAGGCGTTGTTGCGCCGTGCCCGTGGCCTGGCCAACCAGCCAACGCTGGAAGCGGCCGGCCTGCATCTGGACGAAAGCCGGCAGTGCGTGAACCGTGACGGCGTGGATATCCAGCTGACCGCCGCCGAGTTCCGCCTGCTGCGCTACTTCATGCTGCATCCGCAGCAGATCCTGTCCAAGAGCCACCTGGCCGAGCACCTCTACGACGGTGAAACCGAGCGCGACTCCAACGTGCTGGAAGTGCACGTCAACCACTTGCGACGCAAGCTGGGCCGCAGCGTCATCGAGACCCGCCGCGGGCAGGGCTACATCTACGCCGGGAGCGCCGCGTGAAGTCGATCCAGGCGCGCCTGAGCCTGGGCCTGGTGGCGGTGCTGGTGGTGGTCGGCCTGGTGCTTGCGCAGCTGACCCTGTGGTTGTTCGAGGTCGGCCTGCAGCGCTACCTGGAGAATGGCCTGCGCAAGGAAAGCGAAAACCTGCTGGTGGCCCTGGTGCGCGGGCCTTCGGGTCTGCAGCTGGATGAGCGGCGTATCTCGGCCGCCTACCAGCGGCCGTTTTCCGGCTATTACTTCCGCATCGATTTCGATAAAGGCACCTGGCGTTCCCGGTCGCTGTGGGATCTGGACATGCCCAAACCCGCCGCGCCGGGCCTTTCCGACAGCCACGAACTCGGCCCGGAAGGCCAGCAACTGCTTGCCCTGCGTGCCGACTACCGGCGCCTGGGCCAGGACATCTCGATCAGCGTGGCACAGGATTATTCACCGGTACGCGAAGGTTTCCGGCGCCTGCAGCAGATCGGCCTGGGCATGGGCCTGGTGGCGCTGATCCTGGTGCTGGTGTTGCAGCGCATCACCGTGACTCGCTCGCTGCGGCCGCTGGAGCGGGCACGCCAGCAGATCGCTCAGTTGCAGCAGGGCCAGCGCTCGCAGCTGGATGCCGAAGTGCCCAGCGAACTGGCGCCGCTGGTGGGGCAGATCAACCACCTGCTGAGCCATACCGAAGACAGCCTGCGCCGCTCGCGCAATGCCCTGGGCAACCTGGGCCATGCATTGAAGACGCCGCTGGCGGTGTTGCTGAGCCTGGCCTCCAGCGAGCGCCTGAAAGACCTGCCGGGTGTTCGCGCGCAGATGCGCGAGCAACTGGAGCAGATTCAGCAGCGCCTGGCGCGTGAGCTGAACCGTGCGCGCCTGGCGGGGGATGCGCTGCCTGGTGCGCAGTTCGACTGCGACGTCGAGCTGCCGGGGCTGCTGGGGACACTGGGCATGATCCATGGCGAGGGCCTGCTGCTGGCCAGGGATGTGCCGCCCGGGCTGCTGCTGCCTTGGGACCGCGAGGACATCCTGGAGCTGCTCGGCAACCTGCTGGACAACGCCTGCAAGTGGGCCGACAGCGAGGTGCGGCTGGGTATCGCACCGAATGCCGAGGGCTACCAGGTGTGGGTCGATGATGATGGCCCCGGTATCCC
Organism: Pseudomonas sp. PVC-5-1; assembly: GCF_057444345.1. Lineage (NCBI taxonomy): Bacteria > Pseudomonadati > Pseudomonadota > Gammaproteobacteria > Pseudomonadales > Pseudomonadaceae > Pseudomonas > Pseudomonas sp. PVC-5-1. Next base: position 2,028,688 of record NZ_CM172024.1, read on the forward strand.
CGAGGGCCAGCGGCAGCAGGTACTGGAGCGCGGTTCGCGGCTGGACGAGCAGGTAGACGGGCACGGGCTGGGGTTGGGCATCGTGCGCGATATCGTCGAGGCCTGGGGCGGGCGCCTGGCGCTGCTGGATAGCCCGTTGGGCGGCTTGCGGGTAAGCATCGACTTGCCGCGCAAGGCTCGGTAATGCCGGGGCCGCTTTGCGGCCCATCGCCGGCAAGCCAGCTCCCACAGGTACAGCGTTGCTCTCGAGGTTGTCGCTGTACCTGTGGGAGCTGGCTTGCCGGCGATGGGCTGCAAAGCAGCCCCATTGTGGGAGCCGACAAGCATGACCCCGTGGGCCATATCACCACTGCAAAAAAATTGCAGTACAGCCGCATTTTTTTGAATTAGCCCAATCTCACCCCACCCGGCAAAATTCCCCCACGAAACCCTGTGGTTTCCATCTCTCCACGGACGGAGCCCCTTGTGCTATTGCGACCGCAATACGAGGCCCAGGCCACCTCGGCTGGGCTTTCTTTTTAACCAGAAAAACTACAGATTCCGATTACCTACATGCCTGCCTCGCGTTTCGAAAGTCGTTTGCAGCGGCTGTTGCCAGCGCCCCTGAATATTCCCCCCAAAGAATGGTTGCGTGCCGGTATCGGCGCGTTGTTCGGCCTTTTCCTCGCCGGCTGGCTGACCAGCATGGCCTACGGCCCCAGCATTGCCTTGCACCTGCTCGGCCCGCTGGCGGCTTCGGCCGTGCTGGTGTTCGCCGTGCACTCCGGCCCATTGGCCCAGCCCTGGCCTGTGCTGGGCAGCTACGCCTTGGCCGGTGCGGTCGGCCTGGCCATGCGCCAGGGCTTCGGCCCGCAGCTGTGGGTTGCCGCTGCAGCCCTGGGTATCTCGATTCTGGTGATGTGCCTGCTGCGCTGCCTGCACCCGCCAGGCGGCGGGGTGGCGGTGAGCGCGGTGCTGGCCGACCCCGGGCTTACCGCCATGGGCGACCACCTGCTGGAGCCGGTGCTGCTCAACGCGTTGATCCTGGTAGCGGTGGCGATCCTCTACAACCACCTCACCGGCGTGCGCTACCCGAAAGGCGCGGTGCCGCGCAAGGACCTGCACCACACCCATGACCCGCTGCCCAGCGAGCGGGTCGGCATCCGTGGGGAAGACCTGGATCAGGCTCTGGAAGAACTGGGCGAGTTCGTCGATGTCACCCGTGACGAACTGGAGCGCATCATCCTGGCCACCGAGCAACACGCCCTGCAGCGCAGCCTCGGCGGCATCACCGCGGCCTCGGTGATGTCCCGCGACGTGCAGTTCGCCACGCCCGACACCACTCTGGAGCAGGCCTGGAAACTGCTGGCCAGCCACCACCTGAAAACCCTGCCGGTACTGCAGCAGGGCAAGTTGGTGGGAATAGTCAGCCTCAGCGACCTGGTCGGCCCGGCCATGCAGCGTGGCCGCTTCAGTTGGCGCGGGTTGTTCGGCCGCAAGGCGGTGCGCATGGAGCAGGTGATGAGCCGCCGGGTAATCAGCGTCAGCAGCCAGCACCCGCTGGAGCGCTTGCTGCCATTGCTGTGCGAACAGGGCCTGCATTGCCTGCCAGTGCTCGATGCCGACCAGTTGGTGGGGGTGATCACCCAGACCGACCTGATCGCCGGCCTCAAGCGCCAGCTGCTCAGCAACGCCGAGGTTTCAGATAAGCGGGTCCCAGCGTTGTGACCAGTCGCTGGCGCCGGCGGCTACCAGCCGGCGCAGGATGGCAAAGGCCTGTTGCAGGGCTTCGCTGTCGCGCTTGCGCGGGTACACCAGGAAGGTCGGGTAGGTGAATTCCGGCGCCTGCGGTACCCGCTCGAACACCCCGCTGTCCAGATAGGCCTGCACTACCCGCGTGCGGAAGTAGCCACTGCCGCCCTGGTCGAGTATGAACTGCAAGGCCAGCGGGCCCAGGTTGAAACTCAGCGCCGGGCGCGCGCAGTCGGGCAGGGCGGCATCGTGCTGGCGACGGAAGGCTTCGCCCCAGTCGATATAGATGTACGGGTCTGGCTGGGCGACCCGGCGCACACGGATCAGCTTTTCCTCCATCAGCTGCTCCACCTGCAGGCCCGGGCCGTAGGTCGGCTGGTAGACCAGCGCGGCATCCAGCAGGCCCATCTCGACCTTGCGCAGCAGCGATTCGCCGTCGCTCACCTCGCTGCGGATGGCATGGCTGGGCAGCTCGCGATGCAGGGCACTGACCCAGTCGAGCAGCATCGGGTTGCCCAGGCTCACCTCAGCGCCCACGTGCAGCACTTGCTGGCAGCCTTCGGGCAGCGGCAGGTCGCGACGCGCCGCTTCCCAGGTTTGCACCATCTGGTTGGCGTAACTGACGAATGCCTCGCCGTCGCTGGTCAGGCTGGCGCCGTTGCGGCTGCGCACGAACAGCTGGCAGCCCAGTTGCTGCTCCAGGCGCTGCACCCGCGCGGTGATCGCCGTTTGTGACACGAACAGGCGTTCGGCGGCGGCGACCAGGCTGCCGCAACGCACGATTTCCAGAAAGGTACGGGCCTGATCGATGTCCATGAGCTGCTCGGTGGCTGAAGGGGTGGCCTATTCTAGAGGCTTTGCACCGTTATGGGGCGTTTTTGCGTTGTCTGCAAATTTGCAGGTCGGTTGTGACTTTAGTCCCATGGCGGCGCGGGTGTAGCGGTCCATACTCAAGTTTCGCCCTTCAATAACAACAAGTACCGGGTTTCTTTCGATATGAGCTACCAGCACAGCTACGCCCATTCCATTTCCGACCCTGCCGCTTTCTGGGCGGAGCAGGCCGCGCACCTGGCCTGGCACCGCAAGCCGGCCCTCACGCTGCAAGAAAATGCCGACGGTACCCACCGCTGGTTTGCCGATGGCCGCCTGAACAGCTGCTACCTGGCCCTCGATCACCAGATCGAGCAGGGCCGTGGCGAGCAGCTGGCGCTGATTTACGACTCGCCGGTGACCGGTGTGCAACAGGCCTACACCTACCACCAACTGCGTGACGAGGTGGCGCGCCTGGCCGGTTTGTTACGCCAGTTGGGGGTGAACAAGGGCGATGGCGTGATCATCTACATGCCCATGGTGCCGCAGGCGGCCATGGCCATGCTTGCCTGCGCGCGGATTGGCGCAGTGCACTCGGTGGTGTTCGGTGGCTTTGCCGCCAACGAGCTGGCCTTGCGCATCGACGATGCCCGGCCGACGCTGCTGCTGACGGCGTCCTGCGGGCTGGAGTTCGACCGGGTGATCGAATACAAGCCGCTGGTCGATCGTGCCCTGCAACTGGCCCGCCACCAGCCGCGCAACGTGCTGGTGCTGCAGCGCCCGCAGGCGCGTGCCCAGCTGCAGCCAGGCCGCGACCTGGACTGGCAGGCGGCATTGGCCAAAGCCGAGCCGGTGCCACCGGTGGAACTGGATGCGGGTGATCCGCTTTACATCATGTACACCTCTGGCACCACCGGCAAACCCAAGGGCATCGTGCGGGAAAACGGCGGCAATGCCGTCGCGCTGTGCTACGCCATGCGCCATATCTACGGCATGCAGGCCGGCGATGTGTGGTGGGGCATATCCGACGTGGGCTGGGTGGTTGGCCATTCGCTGATCGTCTATGGGCCGCTGATGAGCGGCTGCACCACGGTGTTCTACGAAGGCAAGCCGATCCGCACCCCGGATGCCTCGGCCTACTGGCGGGTGGTGGAGCAATACAAGGTCAATGCATTGTTCTGCGCGCCCACGGCCATGCGCGCCATCCGCAAGGAAGACCCCGAGGGGGAGCTGATCCGCAAGCACGACCTGAGCTCGCTGCGCCAGTTGTTCCTGGCTGGCGAGAAACTGGATTCCAGCACTCACGAATGGCTGGAACGGGTCAGTGGCAAGCCGGTGCATGATCATTGGTGGCAGACCGAGACCGGCTGGCCGGTCACCGCGCCCTGCGTAGGGCTGGAAGGCAGCGCGGCGAAGCCCGGGTCGAGCAACCGGGCGGTGCCGGGCTATCACGTGCGCGTGCTGGATGACGAGGGCAACCTGCTGGGGCCGAACCACCAGGGCTCGATCGTCATCGCCCTGCCATTGCCGCCCGGGTGCAGCCAGACGCTTTGGGGCGACCACGAGCGTTACCTGCAGGCTTACCTGCGGACTTACCCGGGGTATTACCACACGGGTGACGGTGGCTACCTGGACGATGACGGCTTCGTCTACATCATGGGGCGCACCGATGACGTGATCAATGTGTCCGGGCACCGGCTGTCCACCGGCGAGATGGAAGACCTGGTGGCACGCCACCCGGCAGTGGCCGAGTGCGCGGTGATTGGCGTGCATGACGAGATCAAGGGGCAGGTGCCGTTGGCGCTGGTGGTGCTCAAGGACGGCGAGGGCATTGCCGAGGCGCAGTTGCTGGTGGACCTGGTGGGCAGCGTGCGCGAGGAGATTGGCGCGTTGGCGTGTTTCAACCGGGTGCGGTTGGTGAAGCGACTGCCCAAGACCCGCTCCGGGAAGATTCTGCGGGCGGTGCTGCGCAAGATTGCCGACGGGCAGGACTATTTGCCGCCTTCGACCCTGGATGACCCGGCGGTGCTGGGGGAGATCGAGGCGGTGCTGGGGGATTTGCCCAGGGCTGGCTGAGGGTTTGACCTTGCTGGCCTCTTCGCGGGTAAACCCGCTCCTACAGGGATGTCACAGGCCTTGAGAACTGTGCAATACCTGTGGGAGCGGGCGTGCCCGCGAAGAGGCCGGCCCGGGCAAAGCAGTTCTAGGGTCCTACCTGATGCAGCTGCCCCAACCGGCTGCGCGTACGCATCAGGTCGGCAAGCGGCCCGCCCAGGCTTTCTTCCAGTGGCCGCTTGCCGATCACCAGCACCTGCCGGTCCTGGTCATACAGCACATCCACCAGGTTGACGAAGCGCTGCTGCGCCGCCAGGGAACATTCCGACAAGTCATCCAGCCCATCGATGATCCACTCATCGTATTGCCCGGCCAGCACCAGGTAGTCGATCACTGCCGTGGCCTTTTCGCACAGGTCGTCGAAGCCCAGCACCACCCGCCGGCCGTCCACCGCCAGTGCGCGCAGCGGGCGCTTGTTCACTTCCAGCATCACCGGCTGCGGCTCGGGCACATTCAGCGCCTGGCGCTGCGCTGCATTGCCCGGCCAGACATAGTGGCCCCGGGTAAAGCGCTGATGTTCGCGGTTGGCCGGCAGGCTGCGGAAATCGGTATCGCCCCCCACTTCCAGCACTTCCATCGCGCTGTTGATCAGGCGGATCACCGGCAGGAAGCGCTCGTGGTACAGCGGGTTGGGCAGCAGCCCTTCGGGTGCATAGTTGGACGTCACCAGCAGGAATACGCCACGGCTGAACAACGCATTGAACAGCCGCGTGAGCAGCATGGCATCGCCAATGTCGTGCACATGGAATTCGTCGAAGCACAGCACCTGGCAATCACCCACCAGCTCGTCGAGGGTCGCGCCCAGTGCATCATCCAGCGCCCGGTGGCGGTGCATGCCCTGGTGCAGGCGGGCAAAGAAGTCATGGAAGTGCAGGCGCAGCTTGGCCTGCACCGGCACGGCCTGGAAAAAGCCGTCGAGCAGCCAACTCTTGCCACGGCCCACCGAACCGTACAGGTACAGGCTGCGTGGCTGGCCTTGTTCGAGCTGCGCCAGCTGTTCGGCCATGCAGTGGATTACCCGGCGTTGGCCGTCGCTGAGTTGGTAACCGCGGCTGTGCGCCTTGTCCTCGAACCAGCCGAGCAGTTCGCTCTGGTTGGCGGCGGCGCCGCGCAGGCGTTGGCCAAGCTGGCGTAGCGGGGTAGGGATCCAGGCAGGCAAAAGCAAAGCTCCTTGGGCGATGGCAGGGCAGGGTGCAGCTTGCCCGAGGGCGGCCATTTTGACTAATACAGAAAGTGCGCGGCAATCATCGCCTGACGAGATAGGTTCGCCATGCAGGCGTACAGTAAAGGCTGGAACCGGTGCGAGGAGGGGCGAGCATGCACGCCGACTTTGATCTGCAGCGCTTCGTAGAGGCGCAGAACCCTGTGTATGACCAGGTGATGCAAGAGCTGCAGGCCGGGCGCAAGCGCAGCCACTGGATGTGGTACGTGTTTCCGCAGCTCGATGGCCTGGGCCACAGCGCCATGGCCGAACGCTATGCGCTGGCCGGTATCGACGAAGCCCGTGCCTACCTGGCTCATCCGCTGCTCGGCCCGCGCCTGCAAGCGTGCGTGACTGCGCTGCTGCAGCACCATGACAAGAGTGCCCGTGAAATGCTCGGCAGCCCTGACTACCTCAAGCTGCGCTCGTGCCTGACCCTGTTCGCCCAGGCCGCGCCCGGCAACCCGTTGTTCCAGCTGGCGCTGGTGCAGTTCTACGACGGTGAGCCGGACGCCCTGACGCTGGCCATGTTGCAGGGTTAGTTCAGGCCTTTTGCTCCAGTTGGCGCTCGATCATGTACTTCACTGCCAGCCGACGTTCTTTCAGGCGGCGCAAGTCTTCATCCTCGAAGTTGCCCGCCGAAATCGACTCGGCGGCCAGCACCTGGTTGTCGATGTCCATGTATTCGTCCAGCAGACGGTCCAGTGCCTTGTCCTGCTGTCGGCGCTGCTGGACGATTTCGCGCGGGTAGTGCAAGTCCTGGTAAAGATCGTGGGAGACAGGCATGGGGTCCTCCTTGGTCAATGCAGATGGTTCATCTGATTGGAAGGGAGGAATGCGATTGTGTTGAAGCCAAGCGGGCGGAAAGCGACGGATGGTCGCCTCGCCAACCGCGAAAATGACTAACTCGCTGTTTTTTGGTAATTTTTTTTCATCAGGGGGTTCACAGACCGAAAGTTTGTTGTTAAAGTGCCGCGCATTCCAAGACAACAACCCAGTTGTCACTCAGTTGGAATTGTCAGAGCAGCAGATGCTGCATCCGATACAGGGGCGTCGCCAAGCGGTAAGGCAGCAGGTTTTGATCCTGCCATGCGTTGGTTCGAATCCAGCCGCCCCTGCCATTTTCTTGCTTCAAACGTATCTCGGTCCGGTGCTTGGAAATACAAGCGCTGGGCTTTGTCGTTTCCACAGGTTTTGCCGAAGGCTCTGTTCGGTCACCTGGCCGTTCCAAGCATCTCGTTCAGCAAGCGGGCCAGTTCATCGGCCTGTACCGGCTTCTGGATCACCAGGCTGCCCGGCAACTCCAGTCCCTGCAACTCTGCATAACCGGTAAGAAGCACCACCGGCAGGTGCGGGTAGCGCTCGCGCGCCGCCAGGGCCAGTTGCGCACCGTTGAACTCAGGCATGGCGAAATCGCTCAGTAGCAGGTCGATCTGCTCATCCAGCAAGGCCAAAGCCTGTTCGCCACTGTGCGCCTGGCGTACCTGGTAGCCGTACTGGCGCAACACATCACCAAGCATGTCGCGTACCAGATGGTCGTCATCCACCAGCAGCACGGTGCGATTACAACCGCTTTCGCTAGTCGAGTGGCTGAGCAGCGACGGCATCGGTTCGTTGACGGCTTCACCCTTGACTGCCGGCAGATACACGGCCACCTGCGTACCACGCCCCGGCGTGGTGTCGATGCGCACGCCACCCCCGGACTGTTTGGCGAAGCCGAATACCTGGGCCAGGCCCAGGCCCGAACCCTTGCCGATATCCTTGGTGGTGAAGAACGGTTCGAACACCTTGGCCAACACCTCTTCGCTCATGCCGCAGCCGGTATCGCGGATACTCAGCATCACGTACTCGCCCGGGTCCGGGTCTTCCGGGCGCTGTGGACGTGCGTCGATCCGGGTGTTGCGGGTCGACAGCGTCAGCTGGCCACCGTCGGGCATGGCATCGCGGGCATTGATCGCCAGGTTGAGAATGATCATTTCGGTCTGGGTCGGATCGGTCAAGGCCTGCCACAGGGTTGGTTCCAGGTCCAGGCGCACCGAGACATTGCCGCCCAAGGTGCGGCGCAGCAACTCTTCCAGCCCGGCCAGGGTGCGGTTGAGGTTCAGCGCCACCGGCTCCAGGCGCTGGCGGCGGGAGAAAGCCAGCAACTGCGAGGTCAGCTTGGCGCCGCGCTCGCCGGCTTCGCGGATGTGCTTGAGCCGCGCACTGGCCTTTTCCAGGTCGGCTTTGGCCAGGTCGCGCTCAAGGAAGCTGGCGCCGGTGAGGATTACCGTCAGCAGGTTGTTGAAGTCGTGAGCCACACCGGCGGTCAGCTGGCCGACCGCTTCCAGGCGCTGCATCTGCTGCAGCGCGGCCTCGATGCGTTCGCGTTCGGCGATCTGCTCGCGCAGGCGGGCGTTGGCTTCGGCCAGGCCCAGGGCGGCCTCGCGCTCGCTGGTGATGTCGCGTGCCACCACATACAGCAGGGTGTCTTCCGGCACCACCACCCAAGACAACCAGCGCTGCTGACCACCGGCATCCAGGATGCGCCCGACAAAGCGGGCGCTGGTGCGCCCATGGGCGAGGGCGGCCAGTTCGGTGAGCATCAGTTCCTGGTCATGCTCGGGCAGCAGGTGCAGCAAGGACGACTGGCTCAGACGTTCGCGGGACAAGCCCAGGCTGGCTTCCCAGGCGGGGTTCAGCGCGACTGGGGTCAGGTCCTTGTTGAGCACGGCCAGCAAGTCTTGCGACAGCTCCCAGGCACGGTCGCGTTCGCGGGTGCGGCGCTCGACCCTTTCCCCCAGCATTTCGTTGAGCTGGCGCAGTGCCTGGGTGGCCAGGCGTTGGGTGTGGATGTCCTGCAACACCCCGGAAAAGCGCACGCACTGGTCGTTGACGAACCGGCTCTGGCCGCTGCTGAGCAACCAGCGCGGTTCCAGGCCGTCGGGTTGGGCGATGCGGAATTCGACCCGATACAGGCCGCCACCTTCCGGGCACATGGCCTGTTCCACCGCCTCGCGCACCTGCGGCAGGTCGTCGGGGTAGATGCCGGCGTAAAACACCTCGAGGCTCATTTCAGTATCGGTGGGTAGACCGAACAGGGTCTTGCAGCGGTCATCCCACAACAACAGGCCTTCCTGCGGGCGCATGTCCCATGTGCCCATGCCGGCAGCGTCGATGGCAATACGTGCACGTGCCTCGACGTCTGCCAGGGCCTCTTCGGCGCGGCGCCGGCGCTGGCGCTCCTGCACTTCGGTCAGGGCCCGGCGCACGGCCTTGGGCAGCAGCGGCAGGTTCTTCTTCAGCACATAGTCGGTGGCGCCCAGGCGGATCATTTCCACCGCATGTTCTTCGCCATAGATACCAGACAGGAAAATGAACGGAATGTCGGGTGCCAGGCGCTGGGCGATGGCCAGCACATCGGTGCCGGACGAGCCCGGCAGCACGCAGTCGCACAAGATCAGGTCGTAGTGGGCCTCGCTCAGGGCTTGCTCGACACCGGCATGGTCGAACACCAGCTGCGCCTGCACCTGCAACCCGCTGCGTTCCAGGCGCATCAGGGTCAGCTCGGCGTCCATCGAGTTGTCTTCGACCATCAGCAGTTTCAGCGGCGTTGGCTGCATCGTCGCGGCCACCTCAGATGCTGCCACGCCGGTTCAGGCGCAGCGAGCCGGGTGGCGGTTCGTTGAGTACCGCCCAGAACACCCCCAGGTCGGAAATGGCGGCGACGAATTCCTTGAACTCCACCGGCTTGACCACGTACGCGTTCACCCCCAGCTCGTACGCGCGCAGCAGGTCGGGCTCCTCGCGCGAGGACGTCAGCATCACCGTCGGGATACTGCGCAGCTCGGCGGTGGCGCGCACTTCCTTCAGCACCTCCAGGCCGTCGACCTTTGGCAGTTTCAGGTCCAGCAGCAACACGGCGGGGTTGCCATCGTCACGTTCGGCATAGGCATTGCGCCGAAGCAGGTAGTCGAGTGCCTCGGCACCGTCACGCAGCACGATGACCTCGTTGGCCAACTGGCTGCGCTCCAGCGCCAGGAGCGTCAGCTCCAGGTCCCGTGGGTTGTCTTCGACCAGCAGGATGGGTTTGAGCATGATGGTAGCGGTGCCTCAGGTAGTTGCGGGATGGCGCGGGAGGGTGAAGTGGAAGGTTGCACCCTGGCCAACCTTGCCATGGGCCCAGACCCGGCCGTCATGGCGTTCGATGATGCGACGCACGCTGGCCAGGCCGATCCCGGTGCCTTCGAAGTCTTCCATGCGGTGCAGGCGCTGGAACACGCCGAACAGTTTGTTGGCGTAGGCCATGTCGAAGCCCACGCCGTTGTCGCGAATACAGATCTCGGTTTCGCCCGGATGTTGCACGGCGCTGATGCCGATGCGCGCCGGGGTGCGCCCACGTGTGTATTTGATGGCGTTGGCCAGCAGGTTGTGCAAGGCCATGTTGATGAACGCCGGGTCACCGACCACCTTGGGCAGTTGGGCGATGTCCCAGACAATTTCGCGGTTTTGGTAGTCGGGCGCCAGTTCGCTGCGAATGGCCTCGACCAGGGCGTTGAGGTCGACCTCGGACAGGCGCAGGGCCGAGCGGCCCATTTGCGAGAAGTTGAGCAGGTTGTCGACCAGGCTTCCGGCAAAATGCGCGGCTTCCTCGATGTGCTGCAAAAAACGCCTGCCGCGCTCGCTGAGGCTCTGGCCCTCGATTTCGCCGAGCAGTTCGGAGTAGCCGGCAATATGGCGCAGGGGGGCGCGCAGGTCATGGGACACGCTGTAGGAAAACGCTTCGAGCTCCTTGTTCGAGCGGCGCAGCTCCCCAGCCAGCTGCGCCAGTTCCTCGGCCTTGCGCAGGACAATGCCGAGCACTGCCGTGCGCAACTCCTGCACGCCTTCGATGACCAGCGGGTGCCAGGGTTCACAGTAGCCGCGCAGTTTTTCCTGCCAGCTTTCGAAACTGTGCCGCGGGTCGAGGTTGCCCTGCGGCCCGACCTGTTTGTTCGGCTGCCCGGCCCAGTTCACCGTGCGCACCTGCTCGGGACGGAACCACAGCAGGTAGTGCGAGTGGATCTGCGAAATGGCCACTGCCAGCACACCGCCTGCATGGGCCGCGAGCTCGGGCAGTTCATCGATGTCGCGGCACAGGTTGTCGCTGTGGAACACGCTGTCTTCGCCACGCTGGGAGAGCCAGTGCACCAGGGCGTTTACCTGCGCGGCCGGAGGGGTCTTGCCGATCAGGTCGCAACGTTCGGCGGATATGACCGCGGCACCTTGGGCGCCGGCGAAGGCCAGCAGTACTTCGGGCAAGTCGCGCAGGCCGTCGCCGACACTGTCATGGTCGGCCATGGACGAGATCATGCGCACGATGTGCTGGCGCAGCTCCAGCAACTGGCGAGTGTTGGCGTGGGACTCGCGCGACTCGATCTGCAGCGACAGCACACTGGCCAGCAGTTCGCAGGCGGTACGGGTGCGCAGGTCCACCGGGCGTGGCTGTTCGTGGTGACAGGACACCAGCCCCCAGAGTTGCCCGTCGACCACGATCGACAGCGACATCGATGCCAGGGTACCCATGTTGCGCATGTACTGCAGGTGCACTGGCGACACGCTGCGCAGCGCGGCAAAGCTCAGGTCCAGCGGCTTGCCGGTGCGTGGGTTGGCAGCGGGCAGCAACGGCGAGGCCTGGTAGTTGGCGTCCTCGATCACGCGGATGCGGTTGATTCGGTACAGCTCGCGCGCCTGGCGCGGTATGTCCGAAGCGGGGAAACACAGGCCCAGGTAGCTCGGGTAGCCCGGGTCGGCCACCTCGGCCAGCACCTGGCCGTTGCCTTCGGCATCGAAGCGATAGGCCTTGACCCTGCCAAAGCCGGTGATGCGCTTGAGCTGCAGCACTGCTTGCTGCAGCAGTTCCTCGAGGCTGCCGGCCTGGTGCAGGCGGCCTACGAAGCTGCGCACCAGCGGGTAGTAGTCGCCTTGCCCGACAAGATCGGCCGGCAGGCGAGGGGGTTCGAATTCGGTGATCAGCACCTGGTCGTGACGATGGACCAGCAGGTGCAGGTTGCCACGATATGGAGCGTCCTGGCGCAGGTGTACATCGCTGATGTGGAACGGAAAGACCTCGTCCTGCGGCAGGCGGGCCAGGTGCAGGCGCAAGTCGAAGGCCCCGCTGACCAGTTCGGCGAACTCGCGACCTATCAGTTCACTGGCCGGTATGCCCAGCCAATGCTCGACATTTTCACTGGCCTGGAGTACCCGCATGTCGGTTTCGTCCAGCACCAGCAGAAAACCGTGGGGCTGGATGCTGCCAGGTAGCTGGATCGGCTCCTGGGCGCAGCGCTCGAGGGCTTGGGTGAGCGTGCTGTCTGCAATCATCTATGAAAACGCTCCTGTCGTGTCCGTCCATGCATGCCGCATGAGTCTAGGCAGGATGAAGGGAATACACCTTAACAGAATACCCGCCGGGATAACGGCCCTTGGCCATTTGAGGAGAATGCCGGCGATGCGTTCTGTGTCGTGTGGTTTTTTTTTCAGGTGGTAGCGCTTTTTGGCTAATACAAAAAAATGGCTCGATGCCAGTACCGTGATGTCGCGTCGCTGCTACGCTCAGCTCAGCAGACATCGACAAGGATAATAAGGTGACGGACCGCTACCTGGCCGCCCTGTTGGGCCTTATGTTGAGCAGCAGCGCAATGGCGGCGGACTTCCTGGTGGAAGTGCGGGTGCTGGTGCAGCGTGGCTGCATGCTGGTCAACCAGCCCCGCGATGCTGGGGCGCAGGCGCTGGGGCGCATCGATCTGGGCGCTGCTGCACGGCTGGATGGCCCTGGTGCGCCGCTCACCGGCGCGCTGCTGAGCCAGCGCCCGCCACGCCTGGAATGCAATCCCCACACCCCCTATCAGGTCCGCGTCGATGGTGGGCAGCATGGCGGCGTCGGCGAGTTGCGCTTTCTGGCCAGTGACGATGACACGGCCCGGCTCATCCCTTATCGCCTCTACCGCGACGCTGCCTGGCGCGAGCCGCTGGCGGTGAATGTGGCGCATTCGGCGCGGGTGCCGGACAGCGGCTCGGTCGAGCTGCCGTTGTACGCACGGATCGACAAGCTGGCCTGGGTACCGCCTGCCGGCCTGTACGCCGACCTGCTCAAAATCACGGTCACCTGGTAGGGATGCAACCATGTTCAAGGACGCGACGCCATGAACCGCACCTCGATCCTGCTGCTTTCCCTGGGCCCGCTGCTGGTGCCTGGCGGTGCCGCGCATGGCACCAGCACCGGTTTCATCCAGGCGCGGCTGGTGATCAGCACCGCTTGCCAGATCAGCAGCAACGAGACGCAACCGGCAACGGTGGGTAACCCGGGAGTGCTGGACTTCGGCGAGCGCGGTCCGAGCTGGCGCCAGCCGCTGCGCAGCCGGGTTGACGATGTGAGCGGCGAAGGCAGCCTGCAGATCAGTTGCACGCCCGAGGTGCGGGCGTTCAACGTGCGCATCAACGGCGGCCTGAATGGCAGTGACGGCATACGGCGGCTGAGCAACGGCCGCGAGCTGATCCCCTACCAACTGGCGATCGACCCAGGTGGTAACAGCCGCTACGGCATCGGCCAGGCGCGTGCCTTCACCATCAGCAGTACCCGGCAGATACCGATCCCCATCTACGGTGTGGTAGTGGCGCAACCGCGTGCGCTGCCAGCCGGCCTGTACCGTGACACCCTGAGGGTGACCCTGGACTGGTAACGACACAAGGAGACTTCGATGCGAACGAACCTTTCACGCTGCATCCTCGCCGGTCTGGGGCTGATGCTGACTTACCAGGCGCAGGCCGCCACCACCGGGACTATCGAGTCGACGCTGACCTTGACCGCAGCGTGTCAGGTCAACGGCAGCTCAGCCACATCGGGGACCGACTTCGGTACCTTGGACTTCGGCACTCACGATGCCTTGTTCAACACCGCCGACGGCCAGGTAATCGGCGGCGGCGGTGGGGCGATCAGCATTCTCTGTTCGGCTGGCACGGTACCAGTCATCCGCGTGGGTGCAGGTTCCCACGATGGCCAGTCGGCCGGGGGCAGCCGTGCGCTGGCGGATGGCGTCGGCAACTTCGTGCCGTACGACTTCTACACCGATGCCGGGCGTACGCAGGTGTTGGCCATCAACGGCACCATCACCTTGCCGCTCAGCAGTGGTGTGGCCCAGACCGTCAACCTGTATGGCCAGGCGCGCGGCAAGGTCGGCCTGCCGGCGGGGGAGTACACCGACACAGTGTCCGTCGAGCTGTCGTTCTGAACCATGCGCAGCTGGCTGGCGGGCAGCATGAGCGTCCTTGGCGTACTGCTGGCCGCGCCTCTGGATGCGGCGACCACCAGCAGCTTCCTGGTAACGGCGCAGATCGTCGCCGGGTGCCTGGTGGTGGGCGGCGTGACCAGCTACGGGACGCTCGACTACGGCTCGCAGTCGGCACTGGCCACCGGAACTCTCGGCACCTCGTTGGGCGGTACCACGGTGACCTTCCAGTGCACCCCGGGCGTGGCCTTGAGCATGAGCGTGGATGGCGGGCAGAACAGTGCCAGTGGCACACGCAACCTCAAACGCACGGGCGGCACGCAGGTGCTGGCCTACCAGTTGTACCGGGACGCGGCATACAGTCAGAGCCTGGGGATCGGCCAGAGCGTGGCCGTGGGCTATACCGACCCGACGGCGATCAAGCTGCCGGTGTACGGGCGGGTTCAGCTGACCGGCACGATGCCGGCGGGGACTTACACCGATGTGGTGCAAGTGACGGTGACCTGGTGAATGCATCGGCACCAATGACCAGTATCCAAGGAGAGCTTCATGGGGGCAGGCGCGAAGTGGGCGCGAGGATTGATCGGAGTATCGTGGCTGGCGAGCCTGCCAGCCTGGGCGGCCACCTCGGTGCTGATCTGGCCGATCGACCCGGTATTGGAGGCTGACCAGAAGGCTGGCGCACTGTGGCTGGAAAACCGCGGAACCGCACCGGCCAACCTGCAGGTGCGGGTGTTCGCCTGGCGCCAAGGTGATTACCAGGAACAGTACCAGGCACAGCGCGAGATCATTGGCAGCCCGCCGGTGGCCAACGTCGCCCCCGGGCAGAAGCAATTGATCCGCCTGACCCGCACCGGCCCCTCGCCAGTCGGCCAGGAGCAGGCCTACCGCATCATCATCGACGAAATCCCGCCCGCCATCCCGGTTGACAAGGCCGAGCCCGGCACCACCGCGGCGATCCGCCTGCAGATGCGCTACTCGGTACCCCTGTTCGTCTACGGCGAAGGCCTGTGGGGCAAGGCAGGCCCTGAGGGCAAGGGCAATGCCGAGGGCGTCGGCAAGCCGCAACTCAGCTGGCGCGCAGTGACCGTGCAGGGCAAGCCGTACGTGGAACTGCGCAACACCGGCCCGGTGCATGCACGCCTGACTGATGTGGTGGTGCAGCAGGGCAGCCAGAGCAAACCACTGGCCGATGGCTTGCTGGGTTATGTGCTGCCAGGGGCCAGCATGCGCTGGCCGGCACCGTTGGCACCGAGTGCCGGCAGTGTGCTGAAGGGGAGGGTAAACGGCCAGAGCAGCGCGGACGCCATCCGCCAAAGCCAATGAGCCTGCGCCTGAATGCCGCGCAGAGGCCGTGGAGAACCCGGCAATGGTTGGACACCGTGTGTGAGGTGGCTGACCCACCGTTGGTGCCTGGGGCTCGCCCTGGTCGGCCCAGGCCTGGTGCTGGCCGACGACCTGCCGCCACCACCTACGGAGATGTCCGCTATCGCCGATGCCACGTTGTACCTCGAGTTGCTGGTGAACCAGGTGCCCAGGGCTGAGCTGGTACCGGTGCAGCAGCGCGCCGGGCAGTTGTACCTGGACAGCGAGGTGTTGCGGGCGGCCGGCGTCTCGCTGCCGGGCAACCCCCAGGGCGAGGTGGCGCTTGAGGCCATCGTGGGGATGCATGCCGACTACGACAGCCAGAACCAGCGCCTGCTGCTGCAAGTGCCGCCGGCCTGGCTGCCCGACCAGCAACTGGGCGAACGCAACCTGTACCCGGCCAGCGATGCACGCAGTAGTTTTGGCGCCTTGTTCAACTACGACCTGTACCTGAACGACACCGATGACGGCGGCAGCTACCTGGCGGCCTGGAACGAACTGCGCCTGTTCGACAGCTGGGGAACGTTCTCCAGCAGCGGGCAGTGGCGCCAGTCGTTCAATGGTGCGCCGACCGACGATATGCGCCAAGGCTTCTTGCGCTACGACACTACCTGGCGCTTCACCGACGAGCAGCGCCTGCTGACCTACGAAGCTGGTGACCTGGTAACCGGGGCCTTGCCCTGGACCAGCTCGGTGCGGGTCGGTGGCCTGCAGTTGTCGCGCGATTTCGCTGTACGCCCCGACCTGGTCACCTATCCGCTGCCGGCGTTCTCCGGTGAAGCGGCGGTACCGACCTCGCTGGACCTGTTCATCAATGGCTACAAGTCCAGCACCAGCGAATTGCAGCCGGGTCCCTACACCTTGACCAACGTGCCGTTCATCAACGGCGCCG
Source organism: Pseudomonas sp. PVC-5-1 (assembly GCF_057444345.1). Lineage (NCBI taxonomy): Bacteria > Pseudomonadati > Pseudomonadota > Gammaproteobacteria > Pseudomonadales > Pseudomonadaceae > Pseudomonas > Pseudomonas sp. PVC-5-1. The sequence continues at coordinate 2,045,048 of NZ_CM172024.1, forward strand.
GGGAGGCGGTGGTGGTCACCACCGATGCCCTTGGCCGGCAGGTGTCGACCACCTTGCCGTTCTACGTCACCAGCAGCCTGCTGCAGCAGGGCCTGGCGGATTATTCGGTAGCGGCCGGCAGCCTGCGGCGTGACTACGGGGTGCGCGATTTTGCCTACGGCCCCGGGGTTGCTTCGGCCAGCCTGCGCTACGGGGTCAGCGACGTCTTCACCTTGGAGACCCATGCCGAAAGCGCCGAATCGCTGATGCTGGGAGGCCTGGGTGGCAACATGCGGCTGGGCAACTTCGGCGTGCTAAATGCGGCGCTGGCGCAGAGCCGGTTCGACGGCGACAAGGGCCACCAGGTCGCCCTCGGCTACCAGTACAACAGCCAGCGCATCGGCTTCAGCTACCAGCGCCTGCAACGCCATGGCGACTATGCCGACCTGACCCGGGTCGACAGCCGGGACATACAGCTGAGCCAGCGCAGCGAGCAGGTCACGCTGAGCCTGAACCTGAACGAATACGGCAACATCGGCGCCGGCTATTTCGATGTGCGTGCCGGCGACGGCACACGTACCCGGCTGATCAACCTGAGCTACAGCAGGCCGCTGTGGGGCAACAGCAGCGTTTATCTGTCGGCCAACCGTGAAGTGGGGGACAGCCAGTGGGCAGTGCAGGCGCAACTGGTGATCCCGTTCGACCTGCACGGCACCCTGGCCCTGGGCATGGAGCGCAGCCAGCAAGGCGAAACCCTGCAGCGGGTCAACTACAGCCGCGCGACGCCTGTGGGGGGTGGTGTCGGTTACAACCTGGGCTACGCCGCCGGTAGCGAGCGCGATGCCTACCGCCAGGCCGATGTCACCTGGCGCCTGCAGTCGGTGCAGTTGCAGGCCGGTTTGTATGGCAGCAGTGGAGAGATGACCCGCTGGGCCGACGCCAGTGGCTCGCTGGTTTGGATGGATGCCGGGCTGTTCGCTGCCAACCGTATCGACGATGCCTTCGTGTTAGTCAGCACCAGTGGTTACGCCGACGTGCCGGTGCGCTATGAAAACCAGGAGGTCGGCCGTACCGATGCCGATGGTCACCTGCTGGTGCCGTACAGCAGCGGTTACTACCGCGGCAAGTACGAGATCGACCCCATGGGCTTGCCGCCGGACATCCTCGCGCCGGAAGTGGAACAGCGGGTGGCGGTGCGCCGAGGCAGCGGCTACTTGCTGGAGTTCCCGCTCAGGCGCGTGCTGGCGGCCAGCCTCGAACTGGTGGACGCCGAACAGCAGGTACTCAAGCTGGGCAGCCGTGTCACCCATGCAGAAAGTGGCAGCCAGGCGGTGGTCGGTTGGGATGGCCTGGTTTATCTGGAGAACCTGACGCCGCATAACCGACTGCTGGTTGAGTTGCAGGGGGGCGGGCATTGCCAGGTGGCGTTCGATCTGCCTGAGTCGCAAGGTTCGATCCCGTTGATTGGCCCGTTGGTGTGCAAGTGAAGGCCTGCTGGCGTGGTTTGTGGGCATGCGCCTTGTTGTTGTGGGCGGGCTCGGCCTGGGCCAAGTGCACGTCAGTGTTGACTGCGCCGGCGGCGTTTGGTTCGCTCAACTCGACTCAGGTACGTGGCACGGTCCAGACAGCTTCCAGCACCAACTCGGGCCTGCAATGCAACGGTTCGGTGATCAGCGTGCTCAGTAGCACCGACTCCTTCAAGATCAAGATCACCTCCACCACCAGCGGCCTGGTAGGGCCTACCGGGGATGTGATCCCCTACACCCTCTATGCCGACGCCACAACCAACTATCCGATCACCCGTGGCACCCCCTTCGAATTCAGGACCACCGGCATCCTCGACTTGCTCGGGTTGCTTAACGGTACACCGAAGAATGTGCCTATCTACATGCGCACGCAGGTGGGCAGCAACGTATCGGCGGGGCTATATCAGGAAATCCTCGATGTCGAGTGGACCTGGGACTATTGCGACGGGATTGGTGTTGGCGGGCTTTGCATAGGGCGAGACCAGGGCTCCGGTACCAGGACCCTGCTGGTAAGCATGACGGTGACCAACGACTGCCAGATCACCACGCCCAGCATCAACTTCGCCAGCGCGCCGGTGGTGGCGGGGTTCGGCACGGTGAGCCAGAGCCTGAGCGTGTCGTGCACCAAGGGCAGCAACTACACGGTGGGCCTGGATGACGGGCAGAACGTGGCCAATGGTCGACGGCGGATGAAGTCGGCGGCCAACAACTACCTGGCCTATGACATTTTCAAGGGCGCCGGGGCGGTGCGCTGGGGTTCGACAGGGGCTGCGCGGCGGGCCAGTGCCGATGCCGATGTGAACCCCAACACGGGGACCGGCACCGGTAGCCAGGTGTTCAACTACAACGCCAAGGTCTACACCGACCAGGCTACACCACCGGCTGCGACCTATACCGACAGCGTGATTCTGGATGTGCAGTTCTGAGCGCAGGGACCTTGTGGGAGCGGCGGTTAGCGTAACCTGTGGGAGCGGCTTTAGCCGCGAAGAATCCAACGCGGTGCATGGCACCGGCTACGCCGGTGTTCGCGGCTAAAGCCGCTCCCACAGGGTCCCTGCTAATTCCATGAGTCATGTGCAGTCCTGTGAGAGCCGACTTGCCGGCGATGGGCCGTTTCAGTCAGCGCAAATCGCCAACCATCTTCGCCAAGGTCTCAAGCACCGCCCCGGCCAACGCCTTCGAGCGCGCCCCCGACCACCCGGTGACGGCATCCGGCGCGTCGTCATGGTCCTTGAACGGCATTTCCAGGGTCAGTGACAGGCAGTCATGCGCCATCCCCACCGCATTGCAGGCCAGCGTCGTGTTGGCTTGCCCCGGTTCGTCGCGGGTATAGCCATGCACGGTCTGGAAGTCGCGGGTCAGGCTGCACAGGGTGCTGCGGAACTGCTCCTCCAGTTTGGCCAGACGCGGTGTGTAGCCCGGGTTGCCCTCGCAGGCCGCGGTGAACACATGGGGAATTTCTTCGTCGCCATGCACGTCGATGAACGCATCCACGCCGTGTTGCTTCATCTGTGCCTGGGCGAAGAAGACCTCGGGGCTGAGCTCGACGCTGGCGTCCTGCCAGGCACGGTTGAGGTCCTTGCCCTTGAAGTTGGTGCGCAGGTGGCCGAGGAAGGCACCGTCGGGGTTCATGTTGGGGATCAGGTACAGGTCGGCCTTGGCCAGCAACTGCCGGATCACCTCGTCGTTGGCCTGCAAGCGGTCGATCACGCCCTCCATGAACCATTCGGCCATGTGTTCGCCCGGGTGTTGCTGGGCAATCAGCCACAGCTTGCGCTTGCCTGCGGCACCATCACCGGCACGCAGCAGGGGAATGTCGCGGCCCTGTACGCTGCGGCCACTGGCGAGCAATTCCACCCCCGGCAGTTGCCGTGCACGTTCGATCAGCTGGTTGTGACGAGCGCGCGGGTAGGGCTCGAAGTAGGCGAACCAGATGTGCGGCTGTTCGGCCTTTATCTCGAACGACAGCGCCGTGCCGTCGAACTGGCTGGGGACGCGGAACCAGGTTTGCTGGTCGTAGGAGGCCACGGCGTTGTAGCCGCTCCAGGCGTTCTTGTAGGAGGAACCGGAGGCATTGTCGAGGCTGAAGCGATGGACCTGGCCTGGCGTCAGCCCGCTGACCTTGAAGTGGAACCACTGGTAGTGGCCACTGTGGGTGTCCGGGCGGATGGCCAGGTGCACCCGGGCCGGGTTGCTGGCATCCAGCACCTGGATGTTGCCGGAGTCGAAATCGCAGTCGATCTGCAGGGGGGACAGCGTCACGGTCATGTGCCGGGCTCCTTCTGGGGGCTTTGTTGTGAGGGTACTGTACACGGCTTGACAGGGTTGCTGTGCGAGATCAGGCGACGCGGGGGCGATCTCATATGTTTCCTACAGGCTATTTGAAGAACTGACTCGGCGTGATACCGAACTGGCGCTTGAACATGCTGGCGAAGGCACTGGGGCTGTCATACCCCAGCGTCCCCGCCACATCGATGATCCGCTCGCCCAGGGCGATCAGCTCCAGTGCCTGCATCAGCCGCGCCTGCTGGCGCCACTGGCCGAAGGTCATGCCGGTTTCCTTGCGGAACAGGCGCTGGATGGTCTTTTCGTCCACTCCCAGCTGCTGGCCCCAGTCGGCCACGGTGGCGTTATCGTCAGGCCGCTCGTGCAGCGCGGAGCAGATCGCCTGCAGGCGCTTGTCGCCGGGCTGCGACAGCTTCAGCGGCAAGGTCGGCAGCACGCAGATCTCGTCGAGGATCAGGCGCATCACCCGGGCTTCACGCGAGTCTTCGGCAAACGGCGCGGTAAAGCCTACGGAGGCCTTGATCAGTTCGCTGAGCAACGGCGAGATGCTGATCGCCTTGCTCTGCAGGGGCAACTGCACTGCCGCGTCGGCGCGCACGAACACACTGCGCATCTTCACCTCGCCCACGCAGCGTATCGCGTGCACCTGGCCGCAAGGCATCCATACGCCGCGGCTGGGAGGCACGGTCCAGCGTTCGTTACCGGACTCGACGATCATCAGGCCTTTGGTGGCATAGATCAGTTGATGCTTGGCATGGCTGTGGGGCTCGATGAACCAGTCGGTCGGGTAGTCCGTCGCACGGCTGCCCACCTCCCAGCTCCACTCATCCACCTCCACCAGCAATTCGTGCTGCGGCTTCAGCATTTCGACCTCTTGTACGGGCAGCCTGGCACGCCCACTTTAACAGCAGCGGCTGGGGCGGGCTTGCGAGCGGGTTGCCGGCAGCAGCGCGGTGGCCAGCCCCAGCAGCGGCAGGAACGAGATGATCTGGTACACCCACTCGATGCCATGCCGGTCGGCCAGTTCGCCAAGCCCGGCGGCGCCGATGCCGCTGATACCGAACATCAACCCGAACATCACCCCCGACACCATGCCGACCCGGCCCGGCGCGGCCTCCTGGGCATACACCACCAGGGCGGCGAAGGCCGAGGACATCACCAGACCGATGGCCACCGCCAGTACCGCCGTCCAGGCCAGGTTGGCGTAGGGCAGGGCGAGGGCGAAGGGCGCCACGCCGAGGAACGAGACCCAGATCACCGCCTTGCGCCCGATACGGTCACCCACCGGGCCACCAGCGAAGGTGCCCAGGGCCACGGCCGCGAGGAACACGAACAGGTACAGCTGGCTGTGCTGCACGCTCAGGCCGAAATGCTCGATCAGGTAGAAGGTGAAATAGTTGGTGAACGAGGCGATGTAGACGAACTTGGCGAACATCAGCACGGCGATGACCGCCACGGCGCGCCACATGGCGCCACGCGACAGGCCGGGGGCCTGCTGGCCGGCGAAGGTCTTGAGCCGGGTCTGGCCGTGACGCACGGTCCAGCCGGTCACCCGCAGCAGCACGAATACCGCCAGCGCGGCCGCCAGCATGAACCAGGCGATGGCCGGCTGGCCGTGCGGAATGACGATGGCAGCGGTCAACAGCGGGCCGAGGGCCGAGCCGGTGTTGCCACCGACCTGGAAGGTCGATTGCGCGGTGCCAAAGCGCCCGCCGGAGGCCATCCTGGCCACTCGCGAGGCTTCGGGGTGGAAGGTCGCCGAGCCCACGCCGACCACCGCGGCGGCCACCAGCAGCATTTCATAGCTGCTGGCGAAGGCGAGCAGGGCGATGCCCACCAGCGTCACCAGCATGCCGGCCGGCAGCAGGTAGGGCTGCGGGCGCTTGTCGGTGTACAGGCCGACCCAGGGTTGCAGCAAGGACGCGGTCACCTGGTAGATGAGGGCGATCCAGCCGATCTGGGCAAAGCTGAGTGCGAAATCGCTCTTGAGCATCGGGTAGATGGACGGCAGCACGGCCTGGATCAGGTCGTTGAGCAGGTGGGCGAATGCCGCAGCGCCGACGATGCGGACCAGAAAGCCCTGGGGTTGGTCGGCAGGTGTGGTGGCGGCCATGGAGGCGGTGGAGGTCGTCATGGGCGATCTTCTTCTGGCGAAAGGGAACAAGGCATTTGCCGAAGAAGGGTAGCCAGTGCCCGGTTTGCCTGTCTCACGCCGAACAGGCAGCCACTGTCGCGTTTCGGACATATCCGTTGAGGCTGGGGCTTTATAGGGGCTGCTTTGCAGCCCTTCGCGGGCACGCCCGCTCCCACCGGAACCACGTATTCCGTGGGAGCGGGCGTGCCCGCGAAGGGCCGCAAAGCGGCCCCAATTTCACTGTCCCTGCCGCGCCACCCAGCGCAGCAATGCTGCAATCGGTACGCTGCGGTGAGCCTCGTGTCGGTAGGGCTTGCCCTCGGCGGTAAAGCGTTCGCGATAGCGGCTCAGCACCAGGCTCCGGCCATCGGCCGAAACCCGGGCCTCCAGTTCATGCAGCAACAGCGGTTGCCGGGCAGCGCCTTCCAGGCGCCTGAACAGCAGCATGGCGCCTTGGGCATCATTCTTCATGGGCACCCCCTGCGCAATCCACTGGCCAGGTGCCCGGCTCGCCGGCCTTGCCTTCTGCCACCCGGTTGCTGCGCCGCTGCGCGGTGTAGTCACGCATCGCAACGTAGTAGTCAGGCCAGGTGCGCAGCAGGTCGGTCAGTGGCAGTGCTTCGGCCCGTGCATCGACGATGCCGCCGGCCGTGGCTACGTTGCCCATGGTTTCGACGGTATCGCTGTTGCCGCCAAACGGGTCCAGTGCCAGGCCCAGCAGCGTGCCGGTGGCATCGCGCAGGTTGTGGGTGCCCAGCAGCGGCAGCTCGACGATGGGGCCAGAGGCGATGTTCCACACCCCGAAAGTCTGGCCAAAGTCCGAGCGATGCTGGCTCAGCCCCATCTTGCCAGACACGTCGACCAGCCCTGCCACACCCAGAGTGGTGTTGAAGATGAAGCGGGAGAGGCTGGTCATCGCCCGTTCGCCATTGCCCTGCAGCAGGTCGTTGACGAACACCTTCGGCTCACCGAAGTTGCTGGCAAAGTTGTGCATGCCCTGCCGGGCAAAACCGGGCAGCGCGGTGTAGCCCCGTGCGACGGGGGCCAGCAGATAGTCGTCGACCGTGCGGTTGAAAGCGAATACGGCGCGGTTGGCGGGCTCCGCCGGGTCACTGACCTGATAGGCGACATTGCCGCAGGCCGCCGTGGCCGGTGCACGTTGGCTGCAGCCTCCCGCCGCAAGCAGCGACAAGGCCAGCGCGGCTGAGCGCGCTGAGCGGGAGGCGGATGATGAACGGGACATAGAGACATTCCTGGCAAGAACTGGCAGCGATGCTGCGCAGTTTTCTTTGCCTGGTAATGTCCGGATTGTCTCGGCGTCGACACTTTGTTTCCGGGTTGAAATATATGACGGCTACATGGGGATGGCCTTAAAGTACGGCCTGATAACCTTGTTTTGCGGTGCTTTTTTGTGAGCCATTTGCTGATAGTCGACGATGATGTCGAGGTGCTCGACCTGCTGCAGAAGTTTCTCTGCCAACATGGCTACGAGGTTGATGTGGCCAGGGATGGCAAGGCGCTGTGGCAGGCCGTCGAGCGGCGGGTGCCGGACCTGGTCATCCTGGATGTGATGCTGCCTGGCGACAGTGGCCTGGTGTTGTGCCAGCGCTTGCTGGCCGAGCACAAGGTGGCAGTGATCATGCTCACCGCCATGGGCGAGTTGAGTGACCGGGTGGTTGGCCTGGAGCTGGGGGCAGACGACTACCTGACGAAGCCGTTCGCCGCCCGTGAACTGCTGGCCCGGGTGAGGGCAGTGCTGCGCCGTGCCGGCGAAGCGGCCGGGAGCGCGGCGGGCCATGCCTGCGCGACCCTGGAGTTTGCCGGCTGGCGGCTGGATGTGGTGCGGCGCGAGCTGCGTTCGCCGGACAACGTCATGATCCCCTTGTCCAACGGTGAGTTCGAGCTGCTGCTGGTGTTCGCCGAACATCCGCGGCGGGTGCTCAGCCGCCAGCAGTTGCTGGACATGGCCCGTGGCGATGCCTACGACGCCTATGATCGCAGCATCGACGTCCAGGTCAGCCGGCTGCGCCGCAAGCTTGAAACCGACAACGGCAACGAGCCCTTGATCCGTACCCTGCGCAACGCCGGTTACCTGTTCACGCCCACGGTCGCGAAGCGATGAAGCTGCTCGCCTGGGTTCGCCAGGCCCTGCCACGGCCCAGGATCACCATTGCCCGCTGGATCGCGCTGACCACCCTGACGGCGATGCTGTTCCTGTTGCTGCTCAAGGGGCTGTTCAGCCTGTTGCTGAGTGTCTGGGCCCAGCCACCGCTGCTGGAGAGCGGGGTGATCGAGAAGGTTGCAGCGGTCACTCGCATCCTCGACGTCGCGCCCATGGCGCAGCGCGCCAACATCGCCAGTGCGGCGGGCGACGGCTCATACTCCGTGCGCTGGCTGCGCCGCCATGACGAAGCGGGCGTACCCGTGCTGGTCGATGCCGAGTTCAGCGAGGGCACGCCTATCCTGCGCGCATTGCTCAAGCGCCCGGATGCCAGGGTCGAGGCCTTCGCACCGTCCGACATGCCGGAGTACGCACCTGAACGTGGTTATGCGCTGATGATCGAGCTGACCGACAAGTCCTGGGTGCTGTTCCGTGCCACCAGCCGTAGCTGGGGCCTGGACGAACTGCCGCGCAACCTGATCATCCTCGGGCTGATGCTGGTTTCCAGCCTTGTCGTCGCGCTGCTGGCCACCCGCTACCTGGCCAAGCCGCTGGAACGCTTTGCCGAAGGTGCGCGGCGTTTTGGCAAGGACTTCAACGCCCCGCCCATTCCGGTGGTTGGCCCGCACGACCTGCGTCAGACCATTCTTGCGTTCAATGCCACCCAGGCGCAGCTCAAGCATTTTCTCAACGACCGCACCCAGATGCTCGCGGCCATCTCCCATGACCTGCGTGCACCGCTGACGCGCATGCGCTTGCGCGCCGAGTTCATCGACGATGCCCAGCTACAGGCCAAGTTGTTCAAGGACGTCGACGAGATGCAGGCGATGGTCGATGCGGCGTTGGGGTTCTTCCGTGATGACGCGCGGCTGGAACAGACGACCGTATTCGATCTGGGCGAGCTGCTGCTGACCGTTGTGGACGACTTCAAGGACGCGGGGGTCGAGGTCGGCCTCAGCGGGCCGCGTCGCTGTGTGTATACGGGGCGGCCGGTGGGTATCAAGCGGGTGCTGGTCAACTTGATCGACAATGCAGCGAAATACGGCTGCGAGCCCACGGTGGTGTTGGCGGTAAACGCCAGGCAGATCGAGATTACCGTGCAGGATCGCGGGCCGGGCATCGCGCCGGAGCTGCACGAGCAGGTATTCGCGCCGTTCTACCGTATCGAAGGTTCACGCAACCGCAATACCGGTGGCGTGGGGCTGGGCCTGCCCGCAGCACGTGCCATCGTGCTGGAGCAGGGGGGCAGCATGTCCCTGGGCAACCGCCCGGGTGGCGGGCTGGAAGTCAGGATCATGCTGCCGCAGGGCTGATCAGAGCCCCAGTTCGCTGAGCCCGGGGTGATCATCCGGGCGCCGGCCCAGCGGCCAGTGGAACTTGCGCTCGGCTTCACTGATAGGGTGCTCGTTGATGCTCGAATGGCGGTTCTGCATCAACCCGTCCTCGGCAAACTCCCAGTTCTCATTGCCATAGGCGCGGTACCACTGGCCACTGTCGTCGTGGTACTCGTAGGCATAGCGCACGGCAATGCGGTTGCCGGTGAAGGCCCAAAGCTCCTTGATCAGGCGGTACTCCAGTTCATGGTTCCATTTACGCGTCAGGAACGCCTCGACCTCGGCACGACCGCGCGGGAACTCGGCGCGGTTGCGCCACATGGTGTCGATGGTATAGGCAAGCGCGACCTTGGCCGGGTCGCGGCTGTTCCAGCCATCCTCGGCCAGGCGGACCTTTTCGATGGCGCTTTCGCGGGTGAAGGGCGGCAGGGGTGGGCGGGACATCGCGATACTCCTCAGTTCGATTGGCTGGTAGGAGAGTAGTTGCCGCTGGCCGAACAGAGAATGGGTGTGCCTGGCACATCATAATTGCAGTGCGTGGAACAATGAAGACCGCTGGAGATGGGACAAGGGGGCTCTATCAGGCTGCGTCGGCTGGTACTCCACCGGCCGGTCACCACTGGCCACGCCCAGCAGCAGGCGGTTGCCACTGAGGCGCTGCACGCTGTTGGCCGATTTCAGGGTCAGCAGCGGTTCGCGAATCGGCAGCACCACGGCGGCCGTGCCAAGCAGGATGTCGCGGGTTACCCCGGCCAGGTAGCCGAGGTAGGCAAACACCTCGAACACCTGGGCGGCATCGCCGAACGACGGGTCGTACAGCGGCACATCGCGGACCCACAGGGCGCGGTAGCCCAGGCGATCAGCCAGTTGTGCCAGTTCTGCGTGGCGGGCCAGGTCAGGCTCGCCGAACTGGCGGCCATCGCGGCGCCGCGCCTGGTCGCCGGCGGGCGTCCAGTCGTGGTCCAGCGGTGCTTCCAGGCCGATGCTGAAACCGCCAGCGGTCAGGCGTTCGAGGGGCGTGGTCATGGTATCAATCCCAGTTTGGCGCCAGGCCGTCAGGGCTGACTTCACGGCCGTTGCGCTCGAGCTTGGCGATGCGTGCCATGTCGTCAGCGTCCAGCTTCAGGTCACGTGCGAGCAGGTTGCTGGCCAGGTTTTCCCGCTTGGTCGACGACGGGATCACCGCGTAGCCCAGCTGCAGGGCCCAGGCCAGGGCAACCTGGGCCACGGTGGCCTTGTGCTTGGCGGCGATGTCGGCCAGTACCGGGTCTTTCAGCACCTTGCCGTAGGCCAGGGTCATGTACGAGGTGACGGTGATGCCTTGCTCCTTGAGGAACGCGGTCAGCTTGCCGTTCTGCAGGTAGGGGCTGAGTTCGATCTGGTTGGTGGCGATCTCGCCTTCGCCGACCACTTCGATGGCCTGGCGGGTCAGTTCGATGTTGAAGTTGGACACACCGATCTGGCGGGCCAGGCCCAGCTTCTTGGCTTCGGCCAGGGCGGCCATGTACTCGGGCAGCGCAACGCCGTTGCCTGGGGCCGGCCAGTGGATCAGCAGCAGGTCGACGTAGTCGGTGCCCAGTTTTTGCAGGCTGTCGCGCAGGCTGGGGACCAGCTTGTCGGCGGCGTAGTTTTCGACCCAGATCTTGGTGGTGATGAACAGCTCGCCGCGCTTGACGCCGCTTTCGGCGATGGCCTGGCCGACGTCGGCTTCGTTCTTGTAGATCTGCGCGGTGTCGATGACGCGGTAGCCAAGTTCCAGGGCCGACTTGACCGAATCGATGACGGCTTGGCCGGTTAGGCGAAAGGTGCCGAGGCCGAAGGATGGAACGCTCATGGATCTGCTCCTGGTGAGTGAGGGGGGGAGCCGAATCGAGCTTGGTCGCTCGGGTTCGATCGCTCTTCGTGTGGGGAGCAGTGTGCGGCTTTGAGGGGGATTGATTAAGGTGGGGCGGGGCCAAGGTCATTTGACCGGGAGGCAAGAATAGGTCGCTGTGCCTTGACTGTTGCTGAGGGAATGCAGGGTAAACCTGTACCGGCCTCTTCGCGGGTGAACCCGCTCCCACAGGTACTGCACCGTTCTTGAATGCGGCGCGGTCCCTGTGGGAGCGGGTTCACCCGCGAAGAGGCCGGTACAGGAAAATGAAACGGCCCGCCATATAGGCGGGCCGTCTGGCATTGCAAGGTGACGATCAGCGGCGGCGGAACAGCGGCAGCGGCTCGTCGGTGGCGGCCTGGTAGGTCACCGAGAAGTCCTTCAGGCTTTGCAGCGCGTCTTCCGGGTCCTTGTCGGCGCGGATGGCGAACGCGTCAAAGCCGCAACGGGCCATGAAGAACAGCTGGTCGCGCAGCACGTCGCCAATGGCGCGCAGTTCGCCCTTGAACTTGTAGCGGTCACGCAGCAGGCGCGCATTGGAGTAGTTGCGCCCGTCGGTGAACGCCGGGAAGTTCAGTGCGATGACCTGGAAGTGCTGCACGTCTTCGCCGATTTCTTCGGCTTCTTCGTCACTGTCCAGCCATATGCCCAGCCCGCCGTCACGGGCTTTGAGCGCATGGGCATGGTCGCGCCACATCTGCAGCGGGACGATGTAGTCGTCGCAGTTGGTCAGCTCGTCAAAGGACGTTTCCTTGGGCAGCAGATGCCAGGTTTCGTCGACGATCTGGTTGTTCTTAATGATTCGCTGCATAGACGCGTTCCTTGAAGGGGTCGATGCCGATACGCTGGTAGGTGTCGATGAAACGCTCTTCCTCGGTACGTTGCTCGACGTACACGGCGATCAGCTTCTCGATCACATCGGCCATGTCATCCTGGGCGAAGGACGGGCCGAGGATCTTGCCAAGGCTCGCGCCACGCGCGGCATTGCCGCCCAGCGACACCTGGTAGAACTCCTCACCCTTCTTGTCCACGCCGAGGATGCCGATGTGGCCCACGTGGTGGTGGCCGCAGGCGTTCATGCAGCCGGAGATGTTCAGGTCGATCTCGCCGATGTCGAACAGGTAGTCCAGGTCGTCGAAGCGGCGCTGGATGGATTCGGCAATCGGGATCGACTTGGCGTTGGCCAGCGAGCAGTAGTCACCGCCCGGGCAGCAGATGATGTCGGTCAGCAGGCCGATGTTCGGCGTAGCGAAGCCGTTTTCGCGCAGTTCCAGCCACAGTGCATGCAGCTGACGCTGCTCGACGTCGGCAAGAATGATGTTCTGCTCGTGCGACGTGCGCAGGAAACCGAAGCTGTAGCGCTCTGCCAGGTCGGCCACGGCGTCCAGCTGCTTGTCGGTGACATCGCCAGGTGCAACGCCGGTGGGCTTCAGCGACAGGGTCACGGCCACGTAGCCAGGGCGCTTGTGGGCGCGGGTGTTGCGCGAGCGCCAGCGGGCGAAGCCTGGGTACTCGGCGTCCTGCGCGGCGTAGTCGACGTTGTCCAGGGCCAGGTAGGCCGGGTCGACGAAGTGGCGCGATACACGCTGCACTTCGGCTTCGGTCAGGGTGGTGCTGCCGCCGCGCAGGTGGACCATTTCGGCCTCGACCTTCTCGGCGAACACTTCCGGGGTAAGGGCCTTGACCAGGATCTTGATCCGCGCCTTGTACTTGTTGTCACGGCGACCGTAACGGTTGTACACGCGCAGGATGGCGTCAAGGTAGCTGATCAGGTCCTGCCACGGCAGGAACTCGTTGATGAACGAGCCCACCACCGGGGTACGGCCCAGGCCGCCACCGACCAGTACCCGGAAGCCCAGCTCGCCAGCGGCATTGCGCACCGGCTCCAGGCCGATGTCGTGCACTTCGATGGCGGCGCGGTCTTCCTGCGAGCCGTTGATGGCAATCTTGAATTTGCGCGGCAGGTAGGCGAATTCCGGGTGGAAGGTGGTCCACTGACGGACGATTTCGCACCACGGGCGCGGATCGACGATTTCGTCTGCGGCCACACCGGCGAACTGGTCGGTGGTGGTGTTGCGCAGGCAGTTGCCGCTGGTCTGGATCGCGTGCATCTGCACGGTGGCCAGTTCGGCGAGGATGTCCGGGATGTCCTCCAGGGCCGGCCAGTTGAACTGCACGTTCTGGCGGGTGGAGATGTGGGCGTAGCCCTTGTCGTAGTCGCGGGCGATCCTGGCCAGGGTGCGGACCTGGGTGGCGTTCAGCTGGCCGTACGGCACGGCGACGCGCAGCATCGGCGCGAAACGTTGGATGTAAAGGCCGTTCTGCAGGCGCAGAGGGCGGAATTCTTCTTCGCTCAGCTCACCGGCCAGATAGCGGCGGGTCTGATCACGGAACTGCTTGACGCGGTCCTCGATGATCCGCTGATCGTACTCGTCGTATACGTACATAAAAGTCCTGTCTCAGGCATGCAGCTATTCGCGCGCACGGCCGCGCACTCCGCTTCGGAGCCGGGGAACGATAGCAGGTTGCGTTTATGCGCTAAAGTGATGTTTTTGCATATGAAAAGAACCAAATGGACTATGTGAGACTGACTGCCATTTGTGCGCTGGGCGTGGCTTGGCGTTTATAATCCGGCGTTTGCTTCGCAGGGATGTCAGCCCATGCTCAAGGCGTTGTGCCAAAGCTTGTGTCTTGCCTTGCCGCTGGCGGCAAGTGCGCAACCGGCTTCGGTGGTTTTCCTCAACCCGGGGCTGTCCACCGAGACGTTCTGGACCAGTTATACCCGCTTCATGCAGGCCGCTGCAGACGATCTGGGCATGACCCTGCACGTGGAATACAGCGAACGCCGCGCCGACCTGGCGCTGACCCAGGCCAGGGCTATCCTGGGCGGACCGCAGCGGCCGGATTACCTGGTCCTGGTCAATGAGCGGTACGTGGCGCCGGAGATCATCCGGCTGTCGCGTGGCACCGGCGTCAAACTGTTCCTGGTCAACAACGGCCTGACTGCCAGCCAGGCCCGTAGCATCGAGGCCCAGCCGGACAAGTATGCCGAGCTGCTGGGCACCTTGACGGCCAACGACGAGCAGGCGGGTTTTGAGATGTTGCACCAGATGGTCGCGCAATTGCCCCGCGACAGTGGGCCGGTGGACCTGCTGGCGTTTGCCGGGGTTAAGACCACCCCGGCCTCGCAGCTGCGCGAGGAGGGCATGCGCCGCGCCCTGGCCGACTTCCCCCAGGTGCGCCTGCGCCAGGTGGTATATGGTGGTTGGAGCCGCCAGCGCGCCTACGAGCAGGCGCAGCAACTGGTGGAGCGCTACCCGGCCACCCGCCTGGTATGGTCGGCCAACGACGAAATGGCCTTTGGTGCCATGCAGGCGTTCGAGGAGGCAGGGCGCAAGCCGGGGCGCGATGTGCTGTTCAGCGCCATCAACAGCTCGCCCGAGGCCCTGCATGCCCGAATCGACGGGCGTCTTAGCGTGCTGATGGGCGGGCATTTCACCCTCGGCGGCTGGGCCATGGTGATGCTGCACGATGATGCCCAGGGACTGACGGTGAACCGCGATGGCCTGCGCGAGCATCGCATCCCGGTGTTGCAGTCGATTGACCAGGCCAAGGCAACCCGTTGGCTGAAACTACTGGAACGGCCCGACTACGGTATCGATTTCCAGCATTACAGTGCCGAAGGGCGGCCGCCCGACTACCAGTACCCATTTCTGACATCACCGATCAATTATTGAAAGACCCTGCTTGAGGGAAGGGCATTGCTCGTCTTAACTGCTGGTGGTGAAGTGCATTCCCATAACCACTACAAGAGGCAATGCAATGGGAAACTCAACCAAGGTCCGCAAAGCTGACAGCAGCGTCGATGCCTGGGCGATCCTCTGCCTGATCGTTCTGGTGGTGGTCACTGCCGTGTATTGGGTCAGCCACCAGTAGACTTGTATTCAAGACCGTGATGCAGCCAGAGCGCCTGCGGGAGGGAGTCCCGCAGGCGTTTTCGCTAGCGCGCAAGGTGCAGGGCCAATTGCACCAGGCCGATCAGTACGGCAATGAACACCAGGGTGAACAGCGTCCCCAGCGCAATGAAATGGCTGGCCTTGCCGTGGGTGAAGTCGCGGGCGCGGTTCTTGCCGCTTTGCACGCCGAAGGCGGCAGCGAGGATGCTGTGCAGCATCTGCCAGAAGGTAGGGGGCTTGCCCTGGCTGGAATCGTCCATGGTGGCTCCTGAGGAAATCAGAGGCAATCAGGGACAGTGTAGGTGGCTATTGGGGCTGCTGTGCAGCCCATCGCGACACAAGGCCGCTCCTACAAGGGATTGCATTCTCCTGTAGGAGCGGCCTTGTGTCGCGATGGGCCGCAAAGCGGCCCCAAGGGTCTTAGCTGTCGTAACCCAGGTTAGGCGCCAACCAGCGCTCGCTGACACTCACATCCTGGCCCTTGCGCGCGCTGTAGCGCTCGATCTGGTCCTTGTCGACCTTGCCCACCGCAAAGTACTGCGCCTGCGGGTGGGCAAAGTACCAGCCGCTGACCGCCGCTGCCGGGAACATCGCAAAGTGGTCGGTGAGGAACACGCCGCTCGGCCCGGTCTCACCGATGGCAGTGCCATCAAGCAGGCGGAACAGGGTTTCCTTCTCTGTGTGGTCCGGGCAGGCCGGGTAGCCGGGGGCCGGGCGGATGCCGCGGTACTGCTCCTTGATCAGCGCCTCGTTGTCGAGGTGTTCGTCGCGGGCATAACCCCAGTGCTCTTTACGCACCTGCTCGTGCAGCCATTCGGCACAGGCCTCGGCCAGGCGGTCGGCCAGGGCCTTGACCATGATCGAACTGTAGTCGTCGCCCTTGTCCTGGTAGGCCTTGGCCACTTCCTCGGCACCGATGCCGGCGGTAGTGATGAAACCGCCCACGTAGTCGGTAACGCCACTGGCCTTCGGCGCGACGAAGTCGGCCAGCGACCAGTTGGGCTTGCCGTCCGGCTTGATGGTCTGCTGGCGCAGGTGGTGCAGGGTAGCCAGGGCCTGGCCGTCCTCGCCGTACACTTCGATATCGTCATCGGCTACCTGGTTGGCCGGCCAGAAGCCGAACACTGCGCGGGCGCTGATGAGTTTTTCGTCGATCAGTTTGTCGAGCATCTCGCGGGCATCTTTGTACAGCGCCGTCGCCGCTTCGCCGACCACTTCGTCGGTGAGGATGCGCGGGAACTTGCCGGCCAGGTCCCAGGAGATGAAGAACGGGGTCCAGTCGATGTACTCGGCCAGCGTGCGCAGGTCGATGTCTTCCAGCACCTTGACGCCGGTGAAGGAGGGCACCGCTGGCTGGTAGCCAGCCCAGTCGTACTGCGGCTTGGCGGCGATAGCCTGGGCGTAGCTCAGGCGCTCGGTGCGGGCACTGCGGTTGGCGGTGCGCTCGCGTACTTCTTCGTATTCCTGGCGGGTCTTCTCGACGAAGCCGGCTTTCAGCTCCTTGGACAGCAACTGGGTGGCAACACCTACCGCGCGCGAGGCGTCGGTGACGTAGACCACGGCGTCATTGCTGTACTTGGGCTCGATCTTGACTGCCGTGTGCGCCTTGGAGGTGGTGGCGCCGCCGATCATCAGCGGCAACTGGAAGCCCTGGCGCTGCATTTCGCGGGCCACGTGGACCATCTCGTCCAGCGACGGCGTGATCAGGCCGGACAGGCCGATGATGTCGCACTTCTCGTCGCGGGCGGTTTGCAGGATCTTCTCGGCCGGCACCATCACGCCGAGGTCGACGATGTCGTAGCCGTTGCAGCCCAGCACCACGCCGACGATGTTCTTGCCGATGTCGTGCACGTCGCCTTTTACCGTGGCCATCAGGATCTTGCCCTTGGCTTCCGGCTTGTCGCCTTTCTCGGCTTCGATGAACGGAATCAGGTGCGCTACCGCCTGTTTCATCACGCGGGCCGACTTGACCACCTGAGGCAGGAACATCTTGCCCGCGCCGAACAGGTCGCCGACCACGTTCATGCCATTCATCAGCGGGCCTTCGATCACTTCGATCGGGCGGGCGCACTGTTGGCGGCATTCTTCGGTGTCTTCGACGATGAACGCTGTAATGCCCTTGACCAGCGCGTGCTCCAGGCGTTTTTCCACCGGCAGCGAGCGCCACTCTTCGTTTTCCACTTCCCTGGTTGCGCCGCCGCCCTTGTAGTCGTCGGCAATGGCCAGCAGTGCGTCGGTGCCATGCGGGGTGCGGTTGAGCACCACGTCCTCGACCTTTTCACGCAGTGCAGGCGGGATCTCGTCGTAGATCTCCAGCTGGCCGGCGTTGACGATACCCATGGTCAGGCCGTTCTGGATCGCGTGGTACAGGAACACCGAGTGGATGGCTTCCCGCACCGGGTTGTTGCCACGGAACGAGAACGACACGTTGGACACACCGCCCGAGCTCAGGGCGTGCGGCAGGTGGTCGCGGATGTAGGCGCAGGCCTCGATGAAATCGACGGCGTAGTTGTTGTGCTCTTCGATGCCGGTGGCGACGGCGAAGATGTTCGGGTCGAAGATGATGTCTTCCGGCGGGAAGCCCACTTCATTGACCAGGATGTCGTAACTGCGTTGGCAGATCTCTTTCTTGCGCGCGGCCGTGTCGGCCTGGCCGACCTCGTCAAAGGCCATCACCACCACGGCAGCGCCATAGCGCTTGCACAGGCGGGCGTGGTGCTTGAACTGCTCGACGCCTTCCTTCATGGAAATGGAGTTGACGATGCCCTTGCCCTGAATGCACTTGAGGCCCGCTTCGATCACTTCCCACTTGGACGAGTCGATCATGATCGGCACGCGCGAGATGTCCGGCTCGCCGGCGATCAGGTTGAGGAAGCGGACCATGGCGGCCTGGGAGTCGAGCATCCCTTCGTCCATGTTGATGTCGATCACCTGGGCGCCGGCCTCTACCTGCTGCAGGGCGACTTCCAGGGCTTCGGTGTAGTTCTCTTCACGGATCAGCCGGGCGAACTTGGCAGAGCCCGTGATGTTGGTGCGCTCGCCGACGTTGACGAACAACGACTGGCGGTCGATGGTGAACGGCTCCAGGCCCGACAGGCGGCAGGCCTTGGCGATTTCCGGAATCTCGCGCGGCTTGTACTTGGCCACGGCCTCGGCAATGGCCTGGATGTGGCCCGGCGTGGTGCCGCAGCAGCCGCCGATGATGTTGAGGAAGCCGCTGGCGGCGAATTCCTCGACCACCACGGCCATTTCGGCCGGGGTTTCGTCGTATTCACCAAAGGCGTTTGGCAGGCCGGCGTTGGGGTGGGCCGAGACATGGGTGTCGGCCTTGGTCGCCAGCTCTTCCAGGTACGGGCGCAGGTCCTTGGCGCCGAGGGCGCAGTTCAGTCCCACGGAAATCGGCTTGGCGTGGCGTACCGAGTTCCAGAACGCTTCGGTGGTCTGGCCCGACAGGGTACGGCCCGAGGCGTCGGTGATGGTGCCGGAGATCATGATCGGCAGTTCGACGCCGTCTTCCTCGAACACCTGCTGCACGGCGAAGATCGCCGCCTTGGCGTTGAGGGTGTCGAAGATGGTCTCGATCAGCAGCAGGTCGGCGCCGCCCTCGATCAGGCCGCGGGTGGCCTCGATGTAGTTCGTTACCAGCTCATCGAAAGTGACGTTGCGGTAGCCTGGGTCGTTGACGTCCGGGGAAATCGAGCAGGTGCGGCTGGTAGGGCCGAGCACGCCAGCGACGAAGCGCGGCTTGTGCGGGGTTTCCAGGGTCTTGGCATCGGCCACCTGGCGGGCGATGCGCGCGCCCTCGACGTTCAGCTCGTAGACCAGCGACTCCATGCCGTAGTCGGCCTGGGAAATCTGCGTGGCGTTGAAGGTGTTGGTTTCGAGGATATCGGCGCCGGCATCCAGGTAGGCCTTTTCGATGGCGGCGATCACATCCGGGCGGCTGAGCAGCAACAGGTCGTTGTTACCTTTGACATCGCTTGGCCAATCGGCGAAACGCGTGCCACGATAGTCGTGTTCCTCGAGCCGGTAGCTTTGGATCATAGTACCCATGCCGCCGTCGAGGATCAGGATGCGCTCCTTGAGTGCGTTCTGGAGTGCTTGGAGACGAGCGCTGCGGTCGGACATAGGAACTACCTGGTCGGGCAAATTTCAGAAGGTGCAGAATCATAACAAAGCTGCGCGGTTTTTAGGCGCATCGCCCATTTGCATGAAAATGGCTCATGTTGGGCGGGCGTCGGCGAAGCAGGGCACCCAAGGACGACCAGGCAACAAATCGTGATGGCTTTCAATACCCAGGACTTTCCGCACATGGTGCATCGTATTCTTGCCGGCGTTTTCGCCCTGCTCATCAGCAGTATGGCGTTCGGGCAAGCCCCCCAGTCGAGCCCGGCTATTTCCTACACCCGGGACATTCAACCGATCTTCACCGAGAAATGCGTGGCCTGCCACGCCTGCAACGACGCCGCCTGCCAGCTGAAGCTGGAAAGCCCCGAAGGCGCGGTGCGCGGCGCCACCAAGGTGCCGGTGTATCAGGGCGAGCGCAGCAAGGCAGTGCCCACCACGCGGCTGTTCTACGACGCCCACAGCGAGGGCGAGTGGCGCAAGAAGGGCTTTTACTCGGTCCTCGACAACCAGGGTAGCCAGGCCGCGCTGATGGCGCGCATGCTGGAGCTCGGGCACAAGACCCCGCTCACGCCCAATGCCAAGCTGCCCGAAGAAATCGTCCTGGGCCTGAACCGCAACAACATGTGCCCGTTGCCGCAAGAATTCGATGCCTATGCCGGCGCCCATCCCAAGGAAGGCATGCCACTGGCGGTGACCGGCCTGACCGACAAGGAATACGACACCATGCGCCGCTGGCTGGCCGCCGGTGCGCCGGTCGAGTACCAGCCGATCAAGCCAAGTGCGGCCGAAGCCAAGCAGATTGCCGACTGGGAAGAGCTGCTCAACCGCCCGGGTTCCACCGAGGCGCTGGTCGGCCGCTGGCTGTACGAGCACCTGTTCCTGGCGCACATCTATTTCGTCGGTGGCGAGCAGGGCCACTTCTTCCAATGGGTACGTTCGCGTACACCGAGCGGCCAGCCGGTCGACCTGATCGCCACGCGCCGCCCCAATGACCCGCCGGGCACCGATTTCTACTACCGGTTGATCCCGGTGCAGGGCGTGATCGTGCACAAGACGCACATCACCTACCCGATGGGGCCGCAGAAGCTCAAGCGGGTCAAGCAACTGTTCTATGCCGGCGACTGGCATGCCGCCGCACTGCCAGGCTACGGCCCGCGCCACCGGGCCAACCCGTTCGAAACCTTCGAAGCGATACCGGCAGTGGCGCGCTACCAGTTCATGCTGGATAACGCCGAATACTTCGTGCGCACCTTCATCCGTGGTCCGGTATGCCGTGGGCAGATTGCCACCGACGTGATCCGCGACAACTTCTGGGCGTTGTTCCAGGAGCCGGCCCACGACCGCTACATCACCGATGCCAAGTACCGTGGCGAGGCCACGCCGCTGCTGGCCATGCCTGGGCAGATCGATGACGTGGGCAGCGTGCTGAGCCTGTGGCACGCCTACCGTGACAAGCGCAACGAGTACGAAAAACTGCGCCGCGAAGCCTATGCCGACATGCCGGCCCCGGGCTGGGCGACGCTATGGGCCGGTAACGACAACGCGTTGCTGAGCATTTTCCGCCACTTCGACAGCGCCTCGGTGACCAAGGGCCTGATCGGTGATGTGCCGCTGACCGTGTGGCTGTTCGACTACCCGTTGTTCGAGCGCACCTATTACCAGCTGGCGGTCAACTTCGATGTGTTCGGCAACGTCTCGCACCAGTTGCAGACGCGCCTGTACTTCGACCTGATCCGCAACGGCGCCGAGGTCAACTTCCTGCGCCTGATGCCGGCCGACCAGCGCAAGGCGATCCTCGGCGACTGGTACCAGAACAGCGGCAAGGTAAAGATGTGGATGGATTATGAAGACATCGACACCGACACCCCGAGCGGCATCCAGCTCGACCCGCGCAACCCCAAGCGCGACTTCGGCCTGAAGCTTCTGCAGCGTACCGGCAGCCTGAATGCCGCGCCTGACCCCATCAACCGCTGCCAGGGCGCGTTCTGTTCTCGGCCGCAGGTCAGCGAAGAGTTCCGCAATGCCGAGCAGTCGCTCAGCCGCCTGGTGTCGCGCCCGGCTGCCGGGTTGAAGGTGATCAACCAGTTGCCCGAGGCAACCATGCTGCGCATCGAAGGGCAGGGCGGCCAGCGCCAGGTGTACAGCCTGCTGCGCAACCGCGCGCACAGCAACGTGGCGTTCCTGCTGGGCGAGGCGTACCGCTACCAGCCGGGGCTGGATACCCTGACCCTGTACCCGGGTGTGCTCAGCAGCTACCCCAACTTCATCTTCAACATCCCGACCAGGGATGTGCCGGAGTTCGTCGAGGATATGGAGTATGCGAAAGATGACCCGGCCAGGTTCGAGCGCATCGTCATGCGCTGGGGTGTGCGTCGCAGTCACCCAGAGTTCTGGCACTACTTCCATGACCTGAACAGCTTCATCAAGGAGACCGAGCCGGTCGAGGCGGGCGTGCTGGACATGAACCGCTACGAGAACCTCTGATCGGTTGGGCTGACCTTTCCGATTACCCTGCGGTCGGAATCGGTGGGTGGTCCGGGGGCTGCTGTGCAGCCCCATTCGCGGGCTTGCCCGCTCCCACAGGATATGTGGTGCTTTCGGGCATGGCATGAACCCTGTGGGAGCGGGCAAGCCCGCGATCGAGCGCGGTGCGCTCGCCGGGCCTCAATGCACCGGCAATTGCAGGGTTCTCCATGCTGTATTCGCTTCAGGCACTGCGGGCGTTCGCCGCCTGGGTGGTGGTCTGCCACCATTTCATGCAGATCTTCTTCGACTTCCAAGCCTCCGGCCCCATCGGGCAACTGCTCACCGACCGCGGCGCCGCAGGCGTCGACATCTTCTTCGTCATCAGCGGGCTGGTCATCTACCTGTCGACTTGCGACAAGGCCATTGAGACCCGCCAGTTCTTGCTCAACCGGGCGCTGCGTATCGTCCCGGCCTACTGGTTCTACACGGCGCTGATGGCAACCCTGCTGTTGGCCTTCAGCCAATGGATGCCGCACCAGGCATTCACCTGGCACCACCTGCTGCTGTCGCTGCTGTTCATCCCGGCGGAAAACCCCGGTGGCTACGGCTTGTACCCGACCCTGAACGTGGGCTGGACGCTGAACTTCGAGATGTTCTTCTACCTGCTGTTCGGCCTGGCCTTCCTGGTGCGCCAGCGTCATCACCAGTTGCTGGTCACCGCCGCGCTGCTGCTGGCCAGCGAGATACTGGGCGGGCTGGGCGTGCTCAGTCGCTTCTATAGCAACGACATCATCTACGAATTCCTGCTAGGCATCGGCCTGGGCGTGCTGCACCGTCGCGGGCTGATTCACCAGGGCCGCTGGCTGCCGTTGGCGTTGCTGGCGGTGGCAGGCCTTGCCATCTACCACCTGGACGCTTCCCGGCGCTTGCTGCACTGGGGCGTGCCGAGCGCAATGATCGTGCTGGCCTTCGTCGCCCTGGAGCCGGTGTTCCGCGGCAACCGGGTGCTCAAGGCGCTGGGCGACTGTTCGTATTCGGTGTACCTGGTCCATGTGCTGGTGCTGTACGCCGGCTGGTTCGCCAGCCAGCGCCTGCAGTTGAACCCGTACCTGGTGTTCGCCCTGTGCGTGCCGTCCATTGGACTAATGTCGTGGTTCAGCTACCAGTGGCTGGAGCGCGGCCTGTACCGGCGCATGCAGGCCTGGCTGGCGGCGCCACGGGGGCAGGCCCCTGAATATGCGCTTTCCCGAGTCAAATACTAGGACTTTGTTCGAAGGCCGGGTTGGCGTACACTTGGCCGCAAGTCTGTGAGGAACCTACATGAGCGCTATAACCATTACCGACGCCGCCCATGACTACCTGGCCGATCTGCTCTCCAAGCAGAACACGCCTGGCATCGGCATTCGCATTTTCATCACCCAGCCGGGCACCCAGTACGCCGAAACCTGCATCGCCTACTGCAAGCCGGGCGAAGAGAAGCCTGACGACACCGCCGTGGGTCTGAAGAGCTTCACCGCTTACCTGGACGCGGTCAGCGTGCCGTTCCTGGAAGACGCACTGGTCGATTATGCCACCGACCGCATGGGTGGCCAGCTGACCATCAAGGCGCCGAATGCCAAGGTGCCGATGGTCAACGAAGACAGCCCGATCAACGAGCGCATCAACTATTACCTGCAGACCGAGATCAACCCCGGCCTGGCCAGCCACGGCGGCCAGGTGAGCCTGGTGGATGTTGTCGACGACGGTATTGCCGTGCTGCAGTTCGGTGGTGGTTGCCAAGGCTGTGGCCAGGCCGACGTGACCCTGAAGGAAGGCATCGAGCGCACCCTGCTCGAGCGTATTCCCGAACTCAAGGGCGTGCGTGACGTGACTGACCACAGTCAGAAAGAGAACGCCTACTACTGAGGTTGACGCGCTCCTACAGGGATCGCGTTGAACCCTCTTCCTTAGCAACAAAGTGTTACTGTTTCAACCCCTGCGACAACAGGCCGCAGCCCGTATTCAAAGGGCTGCAGCCGATCCTTGCCTTCGTCGGGTAGAACCCCTCGGGGTGTCGTGCCAGAATGCCCCGGTTTTTCGACCGGCCCGTCCCGAGGGCCGGCACCTTCCCTGTAAAGGATGGTTTCATGAATGATCTATATACCCGGCGCGCAGTTGTCGCCGGGATGGGCGTTCTCGGGCTTGGCCTGCTGGCAGGCTGCAGCCCGGCCCGGGGGCTCGAGTTCAAGTACGGCAAGAACATGAGCAACGAAATCCTTGGGCGCAAGTTCAGCCTCAAGGACACCCAAGGCAATGTGCGCACCCTGTCGAGTTTCTACGGCAGCATGCCGATGATCTTCTTCGGCTTCACCCAGTGCCCGGCCGTGTGCCCGACCACCCTGGCGCGCGCGGCGCAAATCCGCAAGCTGCTGCGCGGCCGCGATCGCGACCTGTTCCAGGTGGTGTTGATTACCCTGGACCCGGAACGTGACACCCCCGAGGTGCTCGATGCCTACGTGAAGGCGTTCGACCCGTCGTTCACCGCGCTGACCGGCACCCCCGAGGAAATCGCCGCGGTGGCCAAGGAATTCAAGGTGTTCTACGAGAAAGTCCCGGCCGGTGATACCTATACCGTCTCTCACTCGTCCACAAGCTACGTCTACGATACGCGTGGCACCCTGCGCCTGAGCCTGGGCCATTCCCTTACCGCCCAGGAATGCGCCGAAGACCTGGTCACCCTGATGGAGATCTGCTGAATGTCGATGCAACCGATCAAGCGCGGCCTGGCTGCCCTGGTCCTGATGGGCCTGGCGCTGCCGGCCCTGGCCCAGACCACCGTAAGTGACGCCTGGGTGCGGGCAACCGTGCCGCACCAGCAGTCCACCGGTGCCTTCATGACCCTGACCGCCAGCAGCGACAGCAAGCTGGTGGGCGTGGCTTCGCCTGTGGCCAAGACCGTGCAGGTGCACGAGATGACCATGAACGGCGATGTGATGGGCATGCGTGAGGTCAAGGCGGTCGAGTTACCGGCCGGCAAGGCGGTGACCCTCGACCCGAATAGCCTGCATGTGATGCTGATGGGCCTGAACAACCAGGTGAAGGAAGGCGAGAAAGTGCCGCTGACCCTGACCATCGAAGATGCCAAGGGGGCCAAGGAAACCCTGGACGTGCAGGCCGAAGTGCGTGCGCTCAACGCCGAGGCGGGCGGCGGGCATGATCACATGCACATGAAGCACTGATCAGGCTGAACCCTTTGGGGGCTGCCAGGCAGCCCCCGGTTCAATCAGCTGCGAAACTTGGGCAGCGGTCTGTCCAGGGTCAGCGAGGTCAGGGTCTTGCGGACCTGGGCCTCATCAGCCTCCAGAGCCTTGAGGCTTGCGCGGATCTTGCCGGCGGCGGGCACGTCGCCCTGCCGGTCGATCCAGTCGGCTATCTCCTTGCAGGCACTGCTCAGGCAGGCCTGGCGCTGGTTCATCAGCGACAGGAGGGTGGTGAGCTCTCTTTCGGACATGGCAGGATCCTCCATTCAGCCTTGTCAGTGTAGCAGTGGCTGGCCGGCCTGCCTGAGGCCGGCTGTCGCAGCTCAGCCTTGCAGGCAGGCGCTGCGATAAGCCCCTGGCGTTACCCCGTAGGCCTGCTTGAACTGCCGGCTCAAATGGCTCTGGTCGGCAAAGCCCAGGTCGAACGCCACTTCCGAGGCCACCCAGCCACGCTTGAGCATTTCCCGCGCACGGGCCAGGCGCCGCTGTTTCAACCAGGCATGTGGCGGCAGGCCAGTGGCCTGGCGGAACACCCGGGCGAAGTGGAACGGTGACAGGTTGACCGCCGCCGCCAGGGCTTCGAGCGAGGGTGGGTCGGCCAGTTGGCTTTCCAGCAGCTCACGGGCGCGGGCCACTGCCAGCGGTTCGTGGCCAGGGGTGGCAGGATCGGCGCATTGCCCGTGCCGTTGCACCAGGGCCAGCACCGCCTGGCGCCAGGCGGTCTGC
This sequence comes from Pseudomonas sp. PVC-5-1, assembly GCF_057444345.1. Taxonomy (NCBI): domain Bacteria; kingdom Pseudomonadati; phylum Pseudomonadota; class Gammaproteobacteria; order Pseudomonadales; family Pseudomonadaceae; genus Pseudomonas; species Pseudomonas sp. PVC-5-1. The sequence goes on from NZ_CM172024.1 coordinate 2,070,856, forward strand.
TGCTGCAGGGCACTGGCGCCGGCTTCGGACAGCTGGTGCAACTGGCTGAAGGCAAGCGCCAGGGCCGGGTCGTGGATCACGCTGTCCTTGAAGCTGGGCATGCCGTGGCGGCCCAGTTCCAGTTCGTCGAGCACCCCGGTTACCCGTTCATGTTCCGGGTAGAACCCACGGTAGCGCCAGCCCGCTTCGTGGGCGGTGGCACCGGTGTGCAGCTCGTCGGGGTTGATCAGCACCATGCTGCCGACCGGCGCCAGGTGCTCACTGCCGCGATGCCAGAAGCGCTGTGCGCCCGACTCGATCACGGTGAACACATAGCCTTCATGCACATGCGGGGCGAAGCGCTGCTGGAAATAACGCGCGTGCAGCATCTCGACGTCGCCCAGTGCCGGCGCCTGCCAGAGGTGTGTCTGTTCGCGCAGGGGCGTGCTCATGCCAGCCAGCTGCGCAAGAGGAAGAAGATCAACATGCTCACCAGCATGCTCAGCAACACGCTGCGGGTCAACAGCACCAGGGCGATGGCCACCAGCGAACCCAGCAGGTAAGGGTTGAGCAGGCTCAGGTCCAGCTGGTGCTCGGGCATGAATATGATCGGGCCGCAAATCGCGGTGAGCATGCCTGGCACGGCAAAGCCGAGGAACTGCCTGGCGTTGGAGCTCAGGCGCAAGGGCAGGCGCGGCTCCAGGAACGCATAGCGGTTGAGGAACACGATGGCGCCCATGGCAAGAATCAGGACCCAGGTCATGCGCGGGCTCCGGCGAATTTCTGGCAGACGAAACCGGCGCTCATGCCCAGCAGGCCTGCGGCCACCAGGGCGGTTTCCCAGTGCCAGTAGCTGAACAGCACCGAACAGAACAGCGACACCGCCACGCACACCAGCGTGGCCAGGTTGCGCACCAGCGGCGCGATCAGGGCGACGAAGGTGGCGACAATGGAAAAGTCCAGGCCGAGCTGGTCCAGGTGCGGAATGTTCTGCCCCAGCAGGATGCCGGCCAGGGTGAACAGGTTCCAGGCGACGTAGAAGGTCAGGCCCACGCCCAGGGCGTACCAGCGGTTGAACTGCTGCTGGTCGTACTGGCTGGTCAGGGCGAAGAACTCGTCGGTGAGCAGGAAGCCCAGGCCCAGCCGCCAGCGCAGCGGCTGGCTGGACAGCACCGGGCGCATCGTCAGGCCATACAGCAGGTGCTGCGAGGTCAGCAGCAGGGTAGTCAACAGGATCGACGCCAGGTTGGCGCCGCCCTTGAGCATGCCGATCGCCACCAGTTGCGCGGCACCGGCGAAGACGATGGCCGAAAGCCCTTGCCCCTCCCAGGCGCTGAGGTTGGCCTCGATGGCCATGGAGCCGGCCAGCAGGCCCCAGGGGGCGACGGCCAGGGACAACGGGAGAATGGCGATGGCGCCGTGGAGAAAGGCTTGGCGGGCGATGTGGGGCATGGTGGCTGCAGTGCGTGTACGTGGCAGGCCAGCATGCCAGACGGGGCGGGGGATGGCTTGAACGATCTTGCTATGCCTGGCACGGTCCCTTGTAGGAGCGGCCTTGTGTCGCGATGGGGCGCGCAGCGGCCCCAGGATTTCAGCTTCGCCCCAGATATTGCCGGGGCCGCTGCGCGCCCCATCGCGACACAAGGCCGCTCCTACACGGAAACCGTGTCCGTGTTACGGATGGCTGGTCAGGTGCTGCTGCGCTGTCACGCAGCCGTTGGTGTCCACGGCCTTCTGCAGCAGGCTCTGGCGGTGCTGCGGGTCCAGGTCGCCGAGCAGGCGGTATACCTCGGCCTGGTAGTCACGCTGGCGCCCCCACTGCATTTCCAGGCCTTGTGGCCGGTTGCGGTTGCAGGCCAGGTGCGTGGCCGGTTGCGGGTAGTAGGGCGCATACACGGTGGCCATGTTGGGGATGGCCTCCAGCGCAGTACGGTACTCGTTGCTGGCGTTGTAGGGAGGGCACCAGGTGGCGATGGCCGGTGCCGGTGCGGCAAAGCCCTGCCTGAGGCTGGCTTCGAGCAACGGGCAGGCGGCATCCGGGATTTGCGCGGCGGGCAGGTAGGTCATGTAGTACAGCGCCAGGCGGTACTGTGCGACCGGGTGGCCCAGCTCCACGGACTTTTTCAGCAAGGCGACCGCGGTCGGCAGGGTGTGGGCCATTGCCTGGCCCTGGCGGCTGAGCTCCGGGTCGCCGCCGATGGCCGTGCGCAGCGTGCTGGCGCCGTCGTCCTGGTTGTCGGCCTGCTCCAGCAGGGGCAAGGCCTGGCGGTAGAGCAGGTCGGCATGAGGGTCGATGCGCACCTCCAGCGCGTGCGCAGCCAGTGGCATCAGGGCGATCAACAGCGGGGGCAAGCGAAGCATGCGGCTCACAGGCAAGCTCCAGAGGGTGCCAGGTACTGATGGAAGGCTTCGATGTTCATGGCGGTCAAGCGTGCGCCTCGGGCAGATCGGAACGACGGCCTATTCTAGCCACCCAAGGGGCCTGGCCGAAAGACCACCCGGCAATTCTCAGACGAGCTTGATCGGCGTGACCTTGCGCTGGGCATGTTTTTCCTGGGCCAGGCCAAGCTTGGCGGTAATGACCTTGGCAAGGGCATTGTTGCCCAGGTCGTTCAGATGCAGGCGGTCGATGAACAGGTCGGCGCCGAACACCGGCGAGCTGCTGAGCATGCAATTCATGTCGTAGCAAGGCACCGGGTCGGCCTGGCTCTTGATACGGCGGAAGAAGGCCGAGTGCAATTGGCTGTCGAATGCGCCGTCCAGCAGCCGGTCGAAATTCGCCGGTTGCCGCTGAAGCGCATCCAGCATCGCCTCCTCGCCAGCGGGCACGCTATCCCGGCACCAGGGCAGCAACGGCTGCAGGATGAAGGTGAGGGTGGAGTGGCTGTCTGCCAGCAGCCGGTCCCATTGGCGCAAGGTCCGGCCAATGTTGTCGGCGGCTCGGGTGAGGCGCTTTTCCGGAGGCGACAGCGACCAGGTGGCAGATATCGCGGCCGGGGGCGTGACCAACGCCTGACCGATGCGCCGCCACAGCGATTGCCGACGTGGCGTTGTCGTGGGCTGCATGCCTTCGCTGAAACTGTTGAGAAAGTCCTGATAGGCCTTGGCGTGCCGCGGGTCGTTCAGGTTTTCGAGGACTTCGCAGAGGGCTTCGTGTGCCAGGGTGTTGAGGCCGCTGAGCACCACCACATGGCCAAGCTGGCCAAGGCGGTGCTGGTGGGTCAGGAACATCAGCAGCTCCTGGCTCGCATTGAGCCCGCAGCCGGCCAGGCTCAGCCAGACTTCGCCAGTAAGCATCGACATGTGCGAGGCCACCGTGTGTTCGTCGGAGCTGGCACCGATGCCCAGCGCCGCGGAACCGCCGACCAGCAGGTTGACACGTGATGCACCACCGCGTTCGGCCACCGAAAAACGCTTGCCGGCGCAATGGCTGTATCGCAGGCCCAGGGCATCGGTATTGATGGTGCCGGAGCGGTAGCCGGTTTCGTGCACACGCACGGTGTGCGGTGCACGCCGGCTGCCCAGCAGCAGAAAGCGCTGGTAGTCCTGTTGCAACGGCGAAGGTGAAGGGCTCGTGTCAATCGCAGTCATGGGTTCTCCTTCTCTCGCAGCGGGCACCGTGCATCACATTCAGGCCGCCAGCTCCCTGACGTTGTACAGCAGGCCGCCGGCGGCAATCAGCAGCAGGGCGACCCCCGAGGCCAGGCTGATCATGCGGTTGCTGCGTTGCGAGGCGATCTTGCCGATGGCGAAGATGTAAAGGCTGAGCACGGCAAAATCGATGGCCACCCACAGCAACGACAGCACCACCATGCTCTTGCCGAATGACTCGGTGATCTGGATGAACTGCGGGAAGAAGGCGATGAAGAAGATGATGTCCTTCGGGTTGGAGATGCCCACCATGAAACCTTGCAGCAGCCCGCCGCGGCCAGGCTTGGCGAGGTCGCTTGGCGCCTCGGTTGCAGGCGCCTGCAGGGCTTCCCGCAACGTGCCGACGGCGATGTAGCCGATGAACAGGCAACCCAGGAGGCTCATGGCGCTGAGCCAGGCCTTGTCGATGGCGGCGCTGGTGAGAATGATCCAGGCCGCTGCGCCGATCAGCACCAGTGATGCCCAGTTGGTGCCGACAGCGGTGAACATGGCCTTGCGTGAGCCGGAGGCGGCCGCGGTGTTGACGATCAGTGCCACCACCGGGCCGGGGGTGGCGATCAGTAGCAGGACAGTCAGGGCGTAGGTAGCGGTGAGTGCGGTATTCACGGTCAGGTCTCGATCAGTATGTCGGGTGTTGCCGGCTGTACGGCATGGGCGTGGAACGGGCAGCGGGACGGGTTGAGCGACCCTGCCTCCTGCAGTTGGTACTGCTTCCACTCGTAGTTGTCGGCATCGCCGAAGAAGCCAAGGGTGTCGGGCATGACGCCGTCGTTGTAGTGGTGCACGCGCTCGCGGATGCGTTCGCGGATACGATGGCCGCTTTCGGTGTTGACGTTGGCCACTTCGTCGAAGTTCGCCCGCGGGTTGATGACGAAGGTAATGTGTGGCCCCAGGTTGCGGCTTTTCATCTGCTGGTGGCCGGGGAAGTTCATGTTGATGAACAGCGGCATGCCGGCAAAGCAGAACGACCAGGCATTGTCGTCGGGGTCGGTCGGGATGCCCTGCGGCCAGGGATGCGGGTCGCGCGCGTGCACACCACGCAACACCTTCCAGGCCAGCGCCTGTTGCTCGGCCAGTGTGTAGTCGGCGGCGGTTTCGAGAAACACCACCAGTGGGCTGCCGATACGCTGCTTGGGTGGGATAGGTGCGACGGTGCGCACGTAGTCGGCCAGGCCCATGGCGATGTCATCGGCCAGTTGCCCGGCTCGGGCGAAGAGGATGTGGCAGGTTGCGCCGTTTACCGCCTTGCGGCCGAACAGGCAGGGAAACTCGGGGTTGGCGAGGACACTGCGAAAATGTTCTACGGCTTTGTAGGTCCAATGTCGCGTGTTGCGCACATGGTCAGCGGCCAGCTCTAGCGCATCCAGGCGATAGCAAGTTCCATAACCCGTCGACATGATTTCCCCAGGCGTAAATTTGATGAACGTTCAAGTCACATGCAGGCAGGATCTTGGTTATGTTTATTATTTACCTGCATTTTCCGAGACGTCCTTGACGTTGTAAAACGCGTGGAACTATGACCTACTATTAGTCTTACTCATGCTCGGGGCGTCGCCATGTCGGAACGGATTCAGGCTTTGCACGCGCTGCGTGCCTTCGAGGTAGCCTCTCGCTATGGCTCATTTACCCGTGCCGCGGAAGAGCTGGCCCTGACCCAGGGCGCCGTCAGCCACCACATCAAGACCCTCGAAGCCATGTTCGGCTGCGACCTGTTCGAACGCCGCGGGCCGAAGCTGGCCCTGACCGAGCACGGCCGCCTGCTGGCGCAGGAACTCAAGGTTGGCTTCAAGATCATCGAAAATGCCTGCGCCCTGTTGCGCCAGGACCGCTACGGCCTGCGTCTGAAGGCACCGTCCACGCTGACCGTGCGCTGGCTGCTGCGTGCGCTGGATGCGTTCAAGAAGACCGAGGACAACTGCAGCGTGCAGCTGTCCAGCGTGTGGATGGACATCGACAGCGTGGACTTCTATTCCGAGCCCTACGACTGTGCGATCCTCCTGGCCAACGGGCGTTTTCCCGCCGATATCGAGAGTTTCAAGCTGTTCGATGAATGGCTGATCCCGGTGTGCCACCCGGATTACATGGCCCAGGCGCAACCGGACCTTGCCGATCTGGCCCAGTGCGAATTCCTGCACCCGTCCCCTGACCGGCGCGACTGGCGGCGCTGGCTGGCTCGCATGGACGCGCTGGACATCAGCATCGACCACGGGCAAGTGTTCGATACCCTCGACCAGGGCATCTCGGCCGCACAGCAAGGCCTGGGTATTTCGGTGGTCGACCTGGTGCTGGCCAGTGCCGACCTGCTGGCCGGGCGCCTGGTTACGCCGTTCAAGCACGCGGTGGCCACCGGCGACGGCTATTACATGACCTGGCTCAAGGCCAGCCCCAAGGCGCGGCAGATGCACAAGCTGCGCGAGTTCCTGCTTGGCCAGGTGCCACCGCTGCCCTGCAAGGACATCAATTACCTGTACGGCTGAACACGCGTTCGAGCATGCGCCCGGCCGTCGGCAAGCGCCCGGCGCTGAAAATATTTCGGCAAACACCTGCTGGCCCCAACAAAATGCGCTGCGACGGTGCGTCAGCGGTAGAATCGCCGCAATCAGCACAACAAACGATTCAGAGGTCGACGCGGTGGAGTTGCAGCAGGGCTTTGTCCTGACCCGACATTGGCATGACGCGCCCGAAGGCACCTTCGTGGAGTTCTGGCTGGCCACCGACCAGGGGCCACGGCAGCTGCGCCTGGCGCCACAGGCATCGGTGGCATTCATCCCCCAGGCGCAGGAAGCGCACGCACGGGTGCTGCTGGCCAACGAAGCCGGTGTCGAGCTGCGGCCGCTGCAGCTGAAGGACTTTGACCACCGCCCGGTGCTGGGCCTGTACTGCCGCCAGCACCGGCAACTGATGCAGTTGGAGCAACGCCTGCGCACGGCCGGTATCGAGGTGTTCGAAGCCGATATTCGCCCGCCCGAGCGCTACCTGATGGAGCGCTTCATCACCGCCCCGGTGCAGTTCACCGGCCAACCGGATGCCCAAGGCGTGCTCTGCGATGCCCAGCTCAAGCCCCTGCCGGGTTATCGCCCGCCGCTGCGCCTGGTGTCGCTGGACATCGAGACCAGCGAGCGGGGCGAGCTGTACAGCATTGCCCTGGAAGGCTGTGGCCAGCGCCAGGTGTACATGCTCGGGCCGGCCAACGGCACGGCTGATGGCCTGGACTTCGACCTGCACTACTGCGCCGACCGCGCCGATATACTGGCCTGCCTCAACCTGTGGATGGCCGAGCACGACCCGGATGCAATCATCGGCTGGAACCTGATCCAGTTCGACCTGCGCCTGCTGCACGAGCACGCCAAGCTGCTGCAGGTACCACTGGCACTGGGACGCAATGGCGCGCCGATGACCTTGCGCAGCCATGCCGGTGGTGGCCACGTGTTCGCCGATGCCCCGGGGCGGCTGCTGATCGACGGCATCGAGGCGCTGCGCTCGGCGACCTGGAGCTTCCCGTCGTTCAGCCTCGAAAGTGTCGCCCAGACCTTGCTCGGTGAAGGCAAGGCCATCGATACGCCGTACCAGCGCATGGATGAAATCAACCGCCGCTTCGCCGAGGACAAGCCGGCGCTGGCGCGCTACAACCTCAAGGATTGCGAGCTGGTGACGCGCATCTTCGCCCACACCCGCCTGCTCGAATTCTTGCTGGAGCGGGCCTCGGTCACCGGCCTTGCGGTGGACCGCAGCGGTGGCTCGGTGGCTGCGTTCTGCCACTTGTACATTCCGCAGATGCACCGCCTTGGCTTTGTTGCGCCCAACCTCGGTAGCCGCCCCGACGAAGCCAGCCCCGGTGGCTTCGTCATGGATTCGCGCCCGGGCCTGTACGACTCGGTGTTGGTGCTGGACTACAAGAGCCTGTACCCGTCGATCATTCGTACCTTCCTGATCGACCCGGTGGGGCTGGTCGAAGGTTTGCGCCTGCCCGACGATGAACACTCGGTGGAAGGCTTCCGGGGTGGGCGTTTTTCCCGTAGCGAGCATTGCCTGCCGGCCATCGTCGAGCGGGTATGGCAGGGCCGGGAAGCAGCCAAGCGCGAGGGCAACGCGCCGCTTTCGCAGGCGCTGAAGATCATCATGAATGCCTTCTACGGGGTGTTGGGTTCGAGCGGCTGCCGCTTCTTCGACCCGCGCCTGGCTTCCTCGATCACCATGCGCGGCCACCAGATCATGCGCCAGACCCGTGCGCTGATCGAAGCCAGGGGCTACGAGGTGATCTACGGCGATACCGACTCCACTTTCGTCTGGCTCAAGGGCGCCCACTGCGAGGAGACTGCAGCACGCATCGGCCGTGAGCTGGTGGCCGAGGTCAACCAGTGGTGGCGCGAACACCTGCGCGAGCAGATGAACCTGGATAGCGCGCTGGAGCTGCAGTTCGAGGTGCATTACCGGCGCTTCCTGATGCCCACCATCCGCGGTACGGACGAAGGCAGCAAGAAGCGCTACGCCGGGCTGGTGCAGCGGGCCGATGGCAGCGAGCAGATGGTCTACAAGGGCCTGGAGTCGGTGCGTACCGACTGGTCGCCGCTGGCCCGGGAGTTCCAGCAGGAGCTTTATGGCCGGATATTCCGCGGGGAGCCTTACCAGGCGTATGTGCGCGATTATGTACGGCGCACCCTGGCGGGCGAGCTGAATGAGCTGATGGTGTACCGCAAGCGTTTGCGCCGGCCGCTAGTCGATTACCAGCGCAATGTGCCACCGCACGTGCGTGCGGCCCGGCTGGCCGATGACTACAACCGCCGCCTTGGCCGCCCGTTGCAATACCAGCGCGGCGGCTGGATCAGCTATCTGATCACCCTGGCGGGCCCCGAACCCCTGGAAAACCTGCAAGCGCCGGTGGACTACGAGCATTACCTGACGCGGCAGCTGCAGCCGGTGGCCGATGCCATCCTGCCTTTTGTTGGCGACAGTTTCGAAGGGTTGACCGGCCAGCAGCTGGCGCTGTTCTGAAGAGGTGGTACCTATCTAGCTTATCGCTTGGCAAGCCTGCGTCTAGTGTCGGGCCTTTTGATCAGCCCGAGGCGCAACAACGTGACTACACCCAGCCAGGAACAACCGCCAACTGCCGATACGCTGGCCATGGAGCAGGCCTATCAGGACAACCTCATCGTCAAGCGACTGCCCAGATGGATTCGCCGGCTGCGAATCGTATCGCTGACCGAGCAGAACATCCCGGCCAACGGTCTGTATGAATCGCAGCATGCTGCATTACGCGACGCGTTGAAAGACAGCCTGGCCTGTCGACAGTGGCTGGAAAAGGAGCTTGCGCGAATCGAGGGCATCGACCGTTTCGTCAAGCCGCTGCTTCGACACGCCATGCAGGAAGAATTCGGCACCACGGAAAATGTCGATGGCCTGTATTTCAGGCGCTGGTACACCTACACCGCTCCCAGCCAGGGCACCGTGTGGGGGCGCTACCCGGTGGTGGAAAAGGACTATTTCGACGTACCGCTGATCGAGGCGGCACTGGACAACTTCACGCCGGGCGAGGGGCGGAACGAACAGCACAAGGACAACTGCATCGTCGACAGCCTGTCGCAACGGCTCCCCTCACCAACCGCGCCAGCCTTCGCACGCTTGTGCCGCAAGCTGGATCTGGGCAGGCGCTATCAACAGCACCTGGACAGTGTACTCAAAGCGCCGAGCAGCCAGGCAAGCGGCTGGCGCAGCATGGCTTCGACGCTTGCCCAGCTTTACAGCTCGGTCATGCTGATCGATGCGTGCAAGGCCAAGAGTGATGGCGTACTGAACGCCGCTGAACTGGAACTGGTGGTGGACCTGTGCAAGCACGGACGCCCCGGCACGCTCTACGAATCGAAAGTGGTGGCCCGGCAACTGAAGGCGTTCGGCTGCGACTTGCAACAGATCGTGATACTCGATGTATTTCATGACAAGGTCAGCCGCAAGATCATTGTCTATATTCCCGATGACCCCCACGGTCCCTGGACCGCAAGCCCCGACCTGGAAAGCTTCACCCGCAAGGTCTTGGGCAAGCGTCTGCGAGACAAGCGCTATCAGGATTTCTTCAAACGCTTCGTACGCCGGCGCGACAGCCAGCAGTTCTTCTCCAGGGTTGTCAAGGAACTGGTGGGCGTCGCCGATTGGGCAACTCGGGAAATGGACCAGCACATGCGGGACTACCCGCTGCCGTTGTTCGCCCAACTTGCCGCCGCGCGCATTGCCCATATCAAGGACGATGCTGCGCTGATTGCAACGCCGGTGTCAGACCTTGACCGCAAGGCCCAGGAAGCCCATCGGCAAAGGTTGGTTGCCGAGGGTTGGACCCTGGCCACGGTGGCGGGCGTGTTCATCCCCGCACTCAATGCACTGCTGCTGGCGGTAATGGTCTGGGACCTGCTGGGCGAGCTGTTCCAGGCCGTTGAAGACTGGCGCGAGGGCGATACCAGCGCCGCAATGGAGCATGTGCTCAACGTGACCAAAGACCTGGCCGTGATCGGTGTCACCGCCGTGGTATGGCGGGAAGCGAGCCGGGCCTGGGCCGCATTGGACCAGTGGGTGCCAGCGCGCCTGGAAGACGGCAGCGAGAAGCTCTGGAATGGAGACCTGGTGCCGTTTCGCAGCGCTGCACCTCCCGCTGGGGAAGTGGCCGATGCAATGGGCATCTACCGTGCCCAGGACAGAAGCTGGATGATCATGGACGGCCACAACTACGAAATCGTCCAGCGCGCAGATGAAGAGTGGCAACTGGCACCACGAGGTGGTCATGGACCTTTGTTGCGTCACAATGACGCCGGTGCCTGGCGGCTATGGACCGAGCAACCGGCCAGCTGGACAGACAAGCACAGGATGTTCCGCCGCCTTGGTGAGCGTTTCGCTCGCCTGGATGATGAACAGATTGACCAGGCCATGGCCGTCCATGCTCTGGATGCAGACCATCTACGGGCGCTGCATGTGTACGGCCGGCCACCTGAGGCCGAGCTGGTCGATACCGTAGAGCGCCTGCTGATCGATCGCCGGCTGCAAACCCTGCTGGACGATTTGAAGCTCGGGCGGGTGCCGGAGGACGCGCCGTTGCTGGCGAAGGCCCGCGCCCTGCCTGGCGTCACCGAGCAGGGCGGGCCAGCATTGGCGGCGCAGGTCTCGGCAAGGCGGCGCCAGCTGTTTCAACAGGTGTATGACGGGCAGCAGGAGCCAGACGATGCGGCGGTGGCAACCTTGCGCAAGGCGTTCCCGAGCCTGCATTGCCGAGCGGCGCGCGAGCTTGTGGGCGAGCTGTCGGCAGAAGGTGCGGAATTTCAGGCACTGGTCGGCGGCACAGTGCCGCTCCGGTTGGTCGAAAGGGCCAGGCTGAGCGTACTGCGCATACGCGTTGCGCGTGCCTGCGAGGCGCTGTTCATCGAGACGCCCCAGACCCTGGACCAGGCCAAGGTCGCGCTGACACTGTTGGAGACTCTGGATGTCAGGGAGACCAGGCCGCGCTGGCGGCTGTACGATGGCGGTAGCCCGCAGCCGATAATGACTACTGCTGGCGACGGGCAGAACTACAGGCTTGTGCATGACAACGGGCGGTTCGAGCTTGAGGACGCGTTAGGCCTCGAGCTGCGCGGCCCCGGCGAGCTGTTCGAGACCTTGGCGGAAGCGTTTGCCCCGGCCGATCATGCGGCACTCGGTATCACTGAACCCTACGCCCCGAGTTTGAGAGCAGTGTTGGCTCGGCAAATGCCCGGGCACAGCAGGGTACTCGCCCAGGTGTTGGGCAAAAACCCTCGACAGCCATGGATGCTGGCGCCAGTGCGCCTGGAGGATGGCAGGGTCGGATACCCGCTGGGCGGCTGCCAGGGATGCTTTGCCCGGTCTGCGTCTCGACCCCGGGCGTTCGAGGCGCGCCTGCGCGACCTTTACCCAGCGTACAGTGATGAGCAGATCGAAGATTGGCTGACCACCTTGCATGCTTCGGGGCGTGATACCGACACCGAACTCGGTGTGCTCGAAGAGCAGGCCCGCAGGTTGAACGACCACCTGAAAAGCTGGGAGTGGCGAGGGTTGCTGAATCGCGATCGACCCGAGCGCAAGCGGTTTCGCAAAGCACTCATGCAATGCTGGCGGGAACGGGTGCCCGCTCAGGTTCTCGCTCAGCATGAACGTCTGACGGTAACTTGGCAGTTCAGCGCGTATGACCTGCGCTCATTGCCTGAATTGGGCCCACTCTTCAGCTTCCCGCACGTTACCGAGCTTTCCCTGCGCAGCCTGTTGCTGAAGGAGGTACCAGAGCAATTCCTGCTTTCATTCCCCAATCTGAGCTCGCTGGAACTGAGCTACAACAAGTTGCAACGTCTGCCAGAGAGCCTGTCGTTGCTCAATGACTTGCGCATACTCGACTTGTCCGGCAATCGCATCTCTCTGGACGAGTCCCAGGCTCAAGTGCTGGCGCAATGCAGCCGGTTACGCTACCTGAACCTTTCGCACAATCGCTTGAACATGACCTTTTCTGTGGCGCAGATGAACCAGTTGGCCGAACTGCGTTTGCGCAATGCCGGGTTGGTATTGCTGCCCGAGGGCATCACGGATTGTCAGACGTTGTACATGCTCGATGCTTCCAACAACTTCATCAATCTGTTGCCCCCTAACTTCATCCAGTCCCGGTTGTGGCGGGAAGGCTACGTGGCGCTGTCAGGCAATCCTGTGCTGCTGCAACAGGCTGAAGATGTGCAGGAGGCCTGGAACATTCCGGAGGACAGTTCAGTCCCTCACAGGTTTCGTTGGATGGACCGCCTGGACGGTGTGGAACGCGAAAATCTGGGTATCCGCTGGAGCACTATCGAGCAAATGGATGGGGTGACGAACTTCATGCAACTGCTGAAACAGCTTACGCGCTCGCAAGACTTCACCCATCCTCGATATGGGGAAATGCTGGCCTCACGCGTTCTGGCCATGATGGAAAAGGTGGACAACTCAGCAGCACTGGCCAATGAAATTTTCGCCCATGCACTGGTCGAGAACTGCGCCGACAATGCCACGGTGGTCTTCCAGCAGCTTGAAATCCGATGCCTTGTGTGGGACGCCGAGCAGGCTGCCCCCTCTGGCAGCCAGGAACAAGCCCTGGTGAAACTGGCGCGGCAGTTGTGGAGGCAACAGGAGGTTGACTTCATCGCCTTGCGCGAGGCTGAGGCTGCAGGTGCGGGCAATGAGTCGATCGAATGGGCGCTGGCCTACTCGATCCGCTTGCGCGATGACCTGGGCCTCCCTGGCAACGCGCGGAGCATGCTACACGCGGGCATCCCGGACCTGGATGACGCTTCGGTGATGCGCGCGGCTGATCAAGTCAGGCGTAACGAGACAGACCAATCGGTGGCAGTGTGGATGGTCCAGCAACCGTTCTGGAGAAATTATCTCGAGAAACGCTACGTGCGCGAACTGGAAGTGCCGGCCAGTTTTCAGAACCAGTTGGCAGAGGATGCAGATGCCGAGGACGCCGCCAGGTTGATGGCGGAAATCAGGCTTTGGACCGAGAAGACCGAACTCCAACTGACCATCGAGGCTCTGCAACGGCCGGTATGACCAGGGCGCATTGGACTATGCTCAAGCTACAAGTGATAGAGGTACTTTTTCGGGCTCGGGACGGGGAGCGACCGCACTTGGTAACCGCCGGTTACTGTTCATTCAAACATGGAGGCCTTTTGCTGGTTTACGCTCGCTTGTCGGATCTTTCGCCCTGATCTGTAGTCTTCTGGTTTATCGAGAGAATAAGGAGATACGCATGCTCGTCCGGTCACTGACCCTCGCCACCTTGCTCGCGCTCGTCGGCCCTGTGTTTGCTGCCGACAGTGACGCGCCGCTGGCCAAGGAACTGGGCAAGGCCAGGCCCTTGGTCGTCATTGCGCCCAGCAGCGCCGACCCGACGTTGCGTGGGTTGAACGAGGCTCTCAAGGATCCGGCCACCCAGGCCGCCTTCAAGGAGCGAAACCTGGTGCTCTACAGCGTTGCCAACATGATGGGCAAGCGTGAGGACAAGAACCTGGAGCAGCAGACTACCATGGCCTTGATCCGCGAGTTGAAGCTGGGTGCCAGCAAAGGCACCAAGGTGATCCTGGTGGGCAAGGACGGTGAACGGCACATGCTCAAGGACGATGAGGAGGGCGGGGCCATTGACCCGCAGGTTATTTTCAAGGCGGTCGATGAGCTGCCTGCCAGCGAAAAAGCCATGACGGCGCCCGAACCTGTGGCTGCAGCGGCACCGGAAGCCAAGGCCAAGGACAGCAAGCCCGCCAAGCCCGCCAAACCTGCCGCGCCGCCCAAGCCGCTGGAAGACTGACCCTGCACGACGGCCCCGAGGCACCTTGGGGCCGTTGTGTATCCCACTGTATCTGCCCACGCTGCAGACCCATTCCCATACAAAACCGCACCCCGCGCGATACATCCACGACATACCGCAACGGCCTAATGGCTCCACATTCCAACCACAGTGGAGCGACACCATGACTCAAGTACGAAACACCCTCGGCCTGCTCGGCGCTGCCCTGATCGGCAGCATGGCTTTGAGCAGCAGCGCTTTTGCCGTCGAGCCGTTGGCCCAGGGTTACCAGCTGGCTTCGGCCAAGGTGGCAGGCGAGGGCAAGTGTGGTGAAGGCAAATGTGGTGGCAGCGCAAAGGCCACCCAAGGCGAAGGCAAATGCGGTGAGGGCAAGTGCGGCGCCAGCGCCAAGGCCGGGGCCGAAGGCAAGTGTGGCGAGGGCAAGTGTGGTGATGCCTCGTTCGCCAAGACCGACAGCAACCACGACGGCAAGGTCTCTCGCGACGAGTTCCTGGCGGTGGCCAAGGACCGTGCCGGCGACTTCGACAAGATCGACAGCAACCATGATGGCTTCATCTCCGAACAGGAGGCGGCGGATCACCTCAAGGCGATCTACCAGGCTAATGGCAAGGCCATGCCCGAAGGATTGTTCAGCCACCTGACCGGCAAGTCCTGACCTTCTGCCCCATGAACCGCGCAACGCCCCTCCTGCTGGTCAGGCGGGGCGTTGTGCCTGTTGCGGAGACCTGTTCATGCACCCCACATCTTTGCCCCCTGCACCGTTACAGACCGGGCTTGGCCTGCGCCGCGGCCTGTTGCCGGAACTGCTGGCCATGGAGGCTGGCGCCGTGGACTTCCTGGAATGCGCACCGGAAAACTGGATTGCCGTGGGTGGTGCCTATGGCAAGGGCCTGGCGCAGTTGGCCGAGCGTTTTGCCATTACCTGCCACGGGCTGTCGTTGTCGCTGGGTGGCAGCGAGCCGCTGGACCGCCATTTCCTTGGCCAGACCCGCCAGTTTCTCGATCGCCACCAGGTGCGCCTGTACAGCGAGCACCTGAGCTACTGCAGTGATGACGGGCACCTGTATGACCTGATGCCCATTCCGTTCACCGACGAAGCGGTGCACCATGTGGCCGCGCGGATTCGCCAGGCCCAGGAACACCTGGAGCGGCGTATTGCCGTGGAAAACATCAGCTACTACGCGGCGCCGTACCAGGCGATGAGCGAACTCGATTTCATCTGTGCGGTCCTCGAGGAGGCCGACTGCGACCTGCTGCTGGACGTCAACAACGTATTCGTCAACGCCTGCAACCACGGTTACGACGCCCGCGAGTTCCTTGCGGGCTTGCCCCAGGCGCGGGTGACCGGCATGCACGTGGCTGGCCATTACGATGAAGCGCCGGACCTCAAGGTAGACACCCATGGGGCTGCGGTGAAGGAAGATGTGTGGGCGCTGTACGCGGTCGCCTGTGCGCGCTTCGGTGTGCGACCGACCGTGCTCGAGCGTGATTTCAACTACCCGCCGCTGGCCGAACTGCTCGCCGAAGCGGCGCGCATCCGCACTGTGCAGCATACTGCGGGAGGGCATGCAAATGAATGAGACTTTGCGTGAGCAGCAGTACACCTTGGCCCGACACCTGCGTGACCCGCAGCGCCATGCGCCGCCGCCGGGCGTGGAGGCCCGGCGCCTGAAGGTTTACCGCGAGCTGTTCTATGGCGCTATCGAAGGTTTGCTGGCCGGCAGTTTTCCGGTGATGCGCCAGGCGTTGGGTGAACCGCGCTGGCATGCCCGAGTGCGAGACTTCTATGCCAACTATCGCAGTCAGACCCCGTTGTTCACCGAGATTGCCGAGGCGTTCGTCGACTACCTGCAGGGTGTCGAGCTGGATGCACCCTGGCAGCTTGAGCTGGCGCACTATGAGTGGGTCGAGGCACAGTTGTATTTGAGCGATGCGCAGGACCCGCCCCATGACCCGGCAGGCGACCTGCTGGAAGGGGAGCCACTGTTGTCGTGTGTGGCGCGGGTGCTGGCCTATCGCTGGCCGGTGGAGCGGATCGGGGCGGATTACCAGCCAGCGGTCGTGCCAGAGGCGCCGACCTTGTTACTGGTTTATCGCGATGCAGGGCTGAAGGTGCGCTTCGCGCGCCTGGCGCCGCTGGCGTACCGGTTGCTGGCGCTGGAGCAGGGCAGTGGGCGGGCGCGGTTGCAGGCGTTGGGCGGTGCTGTGGAGGAGGGGTTGGCGTTGCTGGAGGGATTGCGCGAGCAGGGGGTCATCATCGGTACATGTTGAATTGTGGTATTGGGGCGCTTTGCGCCCAATCGCCGGCAAGCCAGCTCCCACAGGTACAGCGCATGCCCAGAATCTTGCGCAGTACCTGTGGGAGCTGGCTTGCCGGCGATGGGCTGCAACGCAGCCCCGGCGATATCACCTGCAGAACCGCCCTCTGAGCCAATGATCCAGGCTCAACCGCCCAGCCCCTTTCAGCAGCAGTGGCAGCAACGCCACCAGGTAGATCAGCGGCAGCTTGTAATTGCCAAAGCCCTGGTCGGTAATGGCATAACCTTGGGCCAGTTCGGCCAGGCTCGACCAGTGCGCCGGCCAATGCACCGCGGCAATCGCCACCACGGTCACCACCATCAGCCCCAACGAGGCCAGCCGGGTACCCAGCCCCAACAATAGCAGTAACGGCAGGATCAGCTCCGCCCACATCGACAGCTGCCAGTTCAGCTCTGCAGGCAGCAGGTTGAAGGGGAACGGGAAGTTCGCCTGCAGGTCGGCGAACCAGTTGCTGCCATTGAATTTCTCCCAGCCGGATTCAAAAAACTCCCAGGCCAGAAACAGCCGCAACGGCAGGTCGGCGCTCCAGGTACCGAAGCGGTCGAAGGTGGTCAGGGTGCGGGTCAAGGTGGTCATGCTGGTTTCTCTCTTCAGGAAAGGGCACGGGCGTTACGGCGTTGCTGACGGGCCAGCTTGGCGGTGAGCTTGACGGCGATGGCGCTGAACATCAGGGCGAACGCCAGCGGGTACCAGCCGCCCATGGGAATGCGTTTGTAGAACGACAGGCAGAACACCGCGGCCAGTACCCACATGCCGGTGCTGTGCAGGGCCTGCCAGGCACGGCCACCCAGCAGGCGCATCGGGGCCTTGAACGAGGTGATGGTGAGCAGCAGCAGGAACAGGTAGCCGAGGGTGCCGGGCAGGCTGGAAGTGAGCGTGCGGCCGGCCCAGAACAGCTCGGGGAATTGCTGGGCATAGCGGTAGATCAGTACGCCGTGCACGGTGTGGGAAAAGGCGAATGCCAACCCCAGATAGCGCCGTTCCTGGAGGATGCGGCGGCTGCTGGTGCCAGGCAGCAAGGTCACCAGCGACGAGGCCAGAAAGGCCAGCAGGAATAGCGCGAAGGAGCTGCGCGCGGTGGCACGGATCGCGCTGCGCAGGCCGTCCGGATCAGGTTGGCCGGCCAGGACCACGGCGGTCATCGCCAGAGTCAGGCCGGCGAGCGTGGCGAACAGCTTCCAGCCGGAGGGAAGGGTAAGGGGTTTCATCAGGGCGGCTCCCGGGGTGTGGTTGTGTGACCGGGAGTGTGTCGGGGTGGGGTATCTGCAGTGTGTCGGCGGTGGTGGGGTTGTGTATCGGATTGTAGAAGTCGCTCAAGCGCCGCAGTCCCTGTAGGAGCGGCCTTGTGTCGCGATGGGCTGCGAAGCAGCCCCAGGTTTTCAGCTTCGCCGCATGAATTGCCGGGGCCGCTTTGCGGCCCGATCGCGACACAAGGCCGCTCCTACCTGAGATTGCCTTACTTCAGCTCGATCTGCGCGCACAGCCCGCCGCCTGCGCGGTTGCTCAGGGTCAGTCGGCCACCCATGGCCTGGATCAGCTGATGGGCAATCGCCAACCCCAGCCCGGTGCCGCCGGTGCTGCGGTTGCGTGAACCTTCCACGCGATAGAACGGCTTGAGCACTTCATCCAGTTCGCCACCGGGTATGCCCGGCCCGTTGTCGAGCACGCGGATCACGGTCCTGTCGCCCTCGCGGCACACCTCCAGCTCGGCAGCACCGGCAAACTTGAGGGCGTTGTCCACCAGGTTCACCAGCACTCGGCGCAGGGCATGCGGGCGGGTTTCCAGCAGGCTGCCGCTACTGCCATGGCGCTGCACCTGGGCGCCACTGTCCTGGTAGTCGAACACCAGGCTGTCGAGAAAGGCATCGAGGTTGACCCGGCACGGTGCTTCGGTGCTGGTGTCCATACTACGGGCATAGGCCACGCCTTCGCGCACCAGGTGTTCCATTTCACCCAGGTCGCTCCACAGCTTGTCCTTTTCCACCCCTTCGTCCATCACTTCGACACGCAGTTTCATGCGCGTGATCGGTGTTTGCAGGTCGTGGGAAATGGCCGCCAGCAACTGCATGCGTTCTTTGAGGTAGGCAGCGATGCGCGCCTGCAGGGCGTTGAAGGCCACGGCGGCGTAGCGCACCTCGCGCGGGCCGCTTTCATCCAGCTGCACGCCAGGCTTGTCCGGGTCGAGATTGTCCACCGCGCGGGCCAGGCGGGTCAGCGGGCCGATCGCCAGGCGTACCGCCAGCCAGGTGCACAGCAACAGCACGGCCAACTGGATCAGCAGCACCACGGGCAGCCAACGTGCCACCGGGAGCGGCGACGGGGTTACGTCGATGGTCAGCGGAGCGCCATCGGCGAGGGTCAGGTGGGCCTGGAAGTGCGCATTCGGGCCGGGGATTTCCTGGAAGGAAAGGCGATAGTCGGCGCCAATGGCCTTGACGATCGAGTCCGCGGCCATGGGCGGGTCGCTGGTCGGCATGGCTTCGCCCGCCAGGCCCTGGTCCAGCCGGTAGCGGTAGGTACGCCGCTCCAGACGCGGCAGCCAGGCGGGGCGCTCGGCCGCGGGCAGGCGGTCGAGGATGGCCACCGAGGTGGCCACGTCCTGCTCCAGGGTGCTGAGCATCATCGAGCGGCTGCTGATGTAGCGCTCGTAGGCCTGCAGGCCGAACGACAGGCCGTAGGCCAGCACCAGGCCGGTGAAGAAGATCAGTGCCAGGCGCGAGGCCAGGGTACGTGGCCACTTCATGATGGCGACTCGAGCAGTTGCACCGGCAGCGAGAACACGTAGCCCTCGCTGCGCACGGTCTTGATGCAGCTGGGTTCGCGGGCGTCGTCACCCAGGCGCTGGCGCAGGCGGCTGACCAGCAGGTCGATGGAGCGGTCGAAGATGTCGGCTTCGCGGCCCTGGGTCAGGTTGAGCAACTGCTCACGGCTGAGCACCCGCTGCGGGTGGTCGAGAAACACCCGCAGCAGGCGGTATTCGGCACCGCTCAGGGCTACCAGGGTGCCTTCGCTGTCGAGCAGGTGGCGCGCGGTGGTGTCCAGCCGCCACTGGCCGAAGCCGAGCAGGCGGCTGCTTTCGCTGATGGTCAGGTTGGGCGGCAGCATGCGCGTGCGGCGCAGCACGGCGTTGATGCGGGCCAGCAGTTCGCGGGCCGAGAACGGCTTGGTCAGGTAATCGTCGGCGCCCATTTCCAGGCCGATGATGCGGTCGGTTTCGTCGTTGCGGGCGGTCAGCATCAGCACCGGGGTGTTGCGGTGCTTGCCGGCGCGCAGCTCGCGGCACAACAGCAGGCCGTCGTCGCCGGGCATCATGATGTCCAGGACGATCAGGTCGACGCTGTTGGCTTCGAGAAAGGCGCGCATCTGCCGGCCGTCGGCGACGATGCTGGTGCGCAGGCCGTTCTTCTTCAGGTAGTTGCCGACCAGTTCGCGGATTTCGCGGTCGTCGTCGACGATCAGGATGTGATCGACGTGTTCCATGCGCTGCGTTCCTGTGCAAGAGGGGATGGGCGCAGTGTACCGAGCGCGTTGGCGCTTGCCTGCGGGGGTTTGTATTGCAGTGTATCTGCCATGCGTACAGACACAGGAGGAAGCACATCACAGCTTCGGGCGACACATACGGGATACCTGGCCGGCGTGAAATGGCTCTCGACCGGGGAGCGCAACTCCCCACCCTCAAGCGTTACACAGGAGAGATGCCATGAACTTCAATACCTTCGCCCGTGCCAGCCTGCTTGCCGTGCTCAGCTTCGGCGCCATTGCCGCCCACGCCTCCACCATGCCGATGGACGACACCGGGGTCATGCAGTACCGCTACGGTGACCACCTGGATGTGAAGAAAGTGCTGTCGATACAGGATGACCAGAGCGACGCCTGCGGCCTGGTGAACACCCGCATGGACTACCTCGACTCCAAGGGCCAGCGGCAGAGCGTGCAGTACCGCACCTATGCCACCGGCGGTTGCCATGAGAATTGATCGCCGCTTGTTGTTGAAGGTTGGCGGCATTGCCCTGGCGCTGGCCGGCCTGGGTCTGGGCGGGCACCTGATGGCCCGCGACAGCTACGGTGCCATGCCGTCGCTGTCCGGCGCCAGCCAGTGGCTTAACTCGGCGCCGCTGGATGGCCCCGGGCTCAAGGGCAAGGTGGTGCTGGTGGACTTCTGGACCTGGGACTGCATCAACTGCCGGCGCAGCCTGCCGCATGTGAACGAATGGGCGCGGCGCTATGCCGACCAGGGCCTGGTGGTGGTCGGTGTGCACACTCCGGAGTACGACTACGAGCACGATGTAGGCACCTTGCGTGACAAGGTAGCCAGCCTGGGGATCGCTTACCCGGTGGCGGTGGATAACGACTACAAGGTGTGGAATGCCTGGGGCAACCAGTTCTGGCCGGCACACTACTTTGTCGACCGCAAGGGGCAGGTGCGCCATGTGCACTTTGGCGAGGGGGATTATGGTGGGCAGGAGCAGGTGATACAGGCGTTGCTGGATGAGAAAGGGTGAGTTGTCTGCGCCGGCCTCTTCGCGGGCTTGCCCGCTCCCACAGGGATTTGCGTAATCAGTGAAATTTGCGCAGTACCTGTGGGAGCGGGCAAGCCCGCGAAGAAGCCGACACCTGTCTGTCAGGTGAAACTGGCAAAGTGCGCCTGCATCCGCGCCGCATCCGCTTGGCGCCCGCTGAACAGCTCGAACGCCTTCACCGCCTGGAACACGGCCATGTTGCTGCCATCCAGGGTGCGGCAGCCCAGTGCCCGGGCGGCGCGCAGCAGTTCGGTCTCCAGCGGGAAGTAGATGATCTCCGCCACCCACAGGCGAGCATGCAGCAGCTCCACCGGCAGCGGCGTGCCCGGCAGCTTGGCCATGCCCACCGGCGTGGTGTTGACCAGCCCGTCCGCCTCGGCCAGGGCCGTGGCCAGGTCGGTGCCGACAACGGCGCGCCCGGCACCGAAATGGGCATTCAGGTTGTCCACCAGGGCCTGTGCACGGGCCACGTCCACTTCGAACAGTACCAGCCGCTCGACCCCTTCACCCAGCAGGGCATGGGCCACGGCCGAACCTGCGCCACCGGCACCCATCTGCACCACCTGGTGCCGTGCCACATCCGGCAGGCCACGGCGCAAGCCTTCGGCAAAGCCCAGGCAGTCGGTGTTGTGGCCGACCCGCTTGCCGTCCTTGAGCACCACGGTGTTCACCGCACCGATGCCGCGGGCTTCGTCCGACAGTTCGTCGAGCAGCGGCAGGATCGCCTGCTTGAACGGGTAGGTGATGTTTAGCCCGGTGAAACCGGTGTGCTGGGCAGCGTCGAGCAAGCCGGGCAGGGCGCTGTCGTCCAGTTGCAACTGGTCGGCATCGATCAGCCGGTACAGGTAGCGCAGCGCCTGGGCATCACCTTCGTGTTCGTGCAGGGCAGGGGTGCGCGACAGCTGGATGCCACGGCCGATCAGGCCGGCGAGGATGGCTTGCTGGCTCATGCGCTGCGCTCCTGCAACATTTCGGCAAAGTGGCTGATGGCCATGCGATAGCCATGGCTGCCCAGGCCGCAGATGACCCCGACGGCGATGGACGATATGAACGACAGGTGACGGAACGGTTCGCGCTTGTGCACGTTGGACAGGTGCACTTCGATAACCGGCACTTCGCCGGCCACCAGGGCATCGCGGATGGCCACCGAGGTGTGGGTCCAGGCGCCGGGGTTGATCACGATGCCGGCGCAGCGGCCACGGGCGGCATGGATCCAGTCGATCAGTTCGCCTTCGTGGTTGGTTTGGCGGAATTCGATTTCCAGGCCGAGGGAATGGGCGGTGTCGGCACAACCCTGGGCCAGGTCGGCGAGGGTTTCGTGGCCGTACTGGGCAGGCTCGCGGGTGCCCAGCATGTTCAGGTTGGGGCCGTTGAGTACGAGAATAAGGGGCTTCATGACGGGCATCGCTTTGTTGTTGTTGGATGCTTCCTAGTTTTGTACCGCCTGGTTAGTTTAGTCAATTGGACTAAACCGCTGTTCCGGGAAAGTGGGCGATTATCGAACTTGATATCGCCTGTACCGGCCCTATCGCCGGCAAGCCAGCTCCCACAGGAACTCCATAGGGCTCCAGCTTTGTCGCCTGCAGCTTGATTACAAAATTGTAATTTTCCCGCCACCGCCCCGATAAGCGCGGCTTTCTACAGTCCCTCGGCAAATCTCGCCGACGAGGACTGTTTCGTGCCCATCCCCCGCAAGACCGCCTTGCTCTGCCTGTTGCTGGCTGGCGCCGGCACTGCCCAGGCCAGCCAGAGCCTGAGCCTGCCCCAGGCGCTAGACGCCGCCTTTGCTCAGAACCCGGAGCTGGCCGCAGCCGGACGGGAAATCGGCATTGCCGATGGCGAACGGCGCCAGGCCGGGCTGATCCCCAACCCGGAGCTGTCCTGGGAGGTCGAGGACACCCGCCGTGACACCAGCACCACCACTGTCACCCTCAGCCAACCGCTGGAGTTGGGCGGCAAGCGCGGCGCACGCATCGCCGTGGCCGGTGCTGGCCAGGCCATTGCCCAGCTGGACCTGGAACGCCAGCGCAACGGCCTGCGCGCCGATGTGATACAGGCCTTCCACGCGGCCCTGCGCGCACAGACCGCGCTGGATTTGGCGCAGCAATCGCAGGCGTTGACCGAGCGTGGGCTGCGAGTGGTGCAGGGGCGGGTGACCGCTGGCCAGTCATCGCCCGTTGAGGCCACCCGGGCCCAGGTGCAGTTGGCCCAGGCCCAGGCTGAAGTGCGCCGTGCGCAAACCCAGCGCAGTGTGGCCTACCAGGCCCTGGCACGGTTGACCGGCAGCCCGCTGGCAAGCTTCGACCAGTTGCAGGCAACCAACCTGTCCCCCGGTGATGCACCCAGCGCCGATGCCCTGCTCGACCAGGTCGAGCAAACGGCCGAATGGCGCCTGGCCGCCGCCCAGGTCGAGCGCGGCGAAGCGTCCCTGGGATCGGAAAAGGCCCTGCGTATTCCCAACCTCACCGTCAGCCTTGGCAGCCAATACAGCCGCGAAGACCGCGAGCGGGTCAATGTGGTGGGCCTGTCGATGCCCTTGCCGCTGTTCGACCGCAACCAGGGCAACGTGCTGGCCGCGGCCCGCCGTGCCGACCAGGCGCGTGACCTGCGCAACGCCGTGGAGCTGCGCCTGCGCAGTGAAACCCGCAGCGCCGTCAGCCAGTGGACCACGGCCATGCAGGAAGTGCAGGCCTATGACCGCACCATCCTGCCTTCTGCCCAGCAGGCCGTGGACACCGCCACACGCGGTTTCGAAATGGGCAAGTTCGCCTTTCTCGATGTACTCGACGCCCAGCGCACGCTGATCGAGGCACGCGGGCTGTACCTCGAGGCGCTGGCCTCGGCGACCGACGCGCGGGCACAGGTCGAGCGGATCTATGGCGACCTCGGTTCACTGTAGGAGCGGCCTTGTGTCGCGATCGGGCCGCAAAGCGGCCCCAGGTTCTCGACGGCATGCATACATTGCCGGGGCCGCTCTGCGGCCCGATCGCGACACAAGGCCGCTCCTACAGGCGATGGCATCAGCGCAAGACCTTTGCATTCAACAGCAGGAGCAACAATGAACAACCCACGCAAGATCGCCCTCCTGGCCGTGGCCATTGCCGCGCTTGGCCTCGGTGGCCTGGCCTGGACCGGCAACCTCGGCAACGCATCGAGCACTGAAGCCCGGCACGACGACCACGGCGAAGACACCCATGGCCACGGCGAGGAACAGGCCGGCGAAGGTCACGAAGAAGAGGCGGGCAAGCTGCACCTGTCCATCGCCCAGATCGAAGCTGCCGGTGTGCAACTGGCCGATGCCGGCCCTCGTGAACTGGGCACCGCCATCAGCTTCCCGGGTGAAATCCGCTTCGACGAGGATCGCACTGCCCACGTCGTGCCACGCGTGCCCGGTGTGGTCGAGTCGGTGCAAGCCGAACTGGGCCAGGCGGTCAAGCGTGGTCAGGTGCTGGCGGTAATCGCCAGCCAGCAGATTTCCGAGCTGCGCAGCGAACAACAGGCTGCCCAGCGCCGCCTGGAACTGGCGCGCCTGACCTTCCAGCGCGAACAGCAGCTGTGGCAGGAGCGGATCAGCGCCGAGCAGGATTACCTGCAGGCCCGTCAGGCGTTGCAGGAAGCAGAGATTGCCTTGGCCAACGCCCGGCAGAAGGTCGCCGCCGTGGGCCCGGCCGGTGCCGGCAACCGCTATGAACTGCGCGCGCCGTTCGATGCAGTGGTGGTGGAAAAGCACCTGACCGTGGGTGAGGTGGTCGATGAGACCAGCAATGCCTTCACCCTGTCTGACCTGAGCCGGGTCTGGGCCACCTTCGCCGTCGCCCCGCGCGACCTGGACAAGGTGACCACCGGCCGCAATGTCACGGTCAGCGCGCCGGACCTGGGTGCCCGGGTCGAGGGCAAGGTCAACTACGTCGGCAGCCTGCTCGGCGAGCAGAACCGTGCCGCCACTGTCCGCGCCACGCTGGCCAACCCCAACGGCGCCTGGCGCCCCGGGTTATTCGTCAACGTCGCGGTCAGCGTCGAACGCTTCAACGCCGCCGTGGTGGTACCAGAAAGCGCATTGCAATCCTGGGAAGAGCAGACCGTGGTGTTTGCCCGTACCGAGGAAGGCTTCGAGGCCCGCCCGGTGAAGGCCGGTCGCCGCGACGCCGGCCTGGTGGAAATCACCACCGGCCTTGCCGCCGGAACCCAGGTGGCCGCTGCCGGCAGCTTTGTCCTCAAGTCCGAGCTGGGCAAGGGCTCGGCCGAGCACAGCCATTGATCACGGGGACGCCTGCATGTTCGAACGCCTGATCCAATTCGCCATCGAGCAGCGCCTGGTGGTGATGCTGGCCGTGGTCCTGATGGCCGCGGTGGGTATCCACAGCTACCAGAAACTGCCGATCGACGCTGTACCGGACATCACCAACGTCCAGGTGCAGATCAATACCGCCGCTCCCGGCTATTCGCCGCTGGAGACCGAGCAGCGCATCACCTTCGCCATCGAGACCGCCATGGCCGGCCTGCCCGGGCTCAAGCAGACCCGCTCGCTGTCGCGCTCGGGCCTGTCGCAGGTCACGGTCATTTTCGATGACGGCACCGACCTGTTCTTCGCCCGCCAACTGGTCAACGAGCGCCTGCAAGTGGCGCGTGAGCAGTTGCCCGATGGCATCGAAGCGGGCATGGGGCCGATTTCCACCGGGCTGGGTGAAATCTTCCTGTGGACGGTGGAAGCCGAGCAGGGCGCGCTGAAGGAAGACGGCACGCCCTACACCCCGACCGACCTGCGGGTGATCCAGGACTGGATCATCAAGCCGCAGTTGCGCAACGTGCCCGGGGTGGCCGAGGTCAACAGCATCGGCGGCCATGCCAAGCAGTACCTGATTGCGCCGGAGCCCAAGCGCCTGGCGGCCTACAAACTCACCCTCAACGACCTGATCGCGGCGCTGGAGCGCAACAACGCCAACGTCGGCGCCGGCTACATCGAGCGCAATGGCGAGCAGTTGCTGATTCGCGCACCAGGCCAGGTGGCCTCAGCCGAGGACATCGCCAATATCGTCATCTCCAGTGTCGATGGCACGCCAATCCGCGTCAGCCATGTTGCCCAGGTCGGCCTGGGCGAAGAACTGCGCTCGGGCGCGGCCACCGAAAACGGTCGGGAAGTGGTGCTGGGCACGGTGTTCATGCTGATTGGCGAGAACAGCCGCACGGTGTCCCAGGCGGTCGCCGCCAAGCTGGTCGAGATCAACCGCAATCTGCCCAAGGGCGTGGTCGCGGTGACGGTGTACGACCGCACCAACCTGGTGGAAAAGGCCATCGCCACGGTGAAGAAGAACCTGGTCGAAGGCGCCATCCTGGTCATCGCCGTGTTGTTCCTGTTCCTGGGCAACATCCGCGCTGCGCTGATCACCGCCATGGTCATTCCGTTGTCGATGTTGTTCACCTTCACCGGCATGTTCAGCAACAAGGTCAGCGCCAACCTGATGAGCCTGGGCGCACTGGACTTCGGCATCATCGTCGACGGCGCGGTGGTGATCGTGGAGAACGCCATCCGCCGCCTGGCCCACGCCCAGCAACACCATGGCCGCATGCTGACCCGCACCGAGCGCTTCCATGAAGTGTTCGCTGCCGCCCGTGAGGCGCGTCGGCCGCTGATCTATGGCCAGCTGATCATCATGGTGGTGTACCTGCCGATCTTTGCCCTGACCGGGGTGGAGGGCAAGATGTTCCACCCTATGGCCTTTACCGTGGTCATCGCCCTGCTCGGTGCCATGATCCTCTCGGTTACCTTCGTGCCGGCGGCCATTGCCCTGTTCGTCACCGGCAAGGTCAAGGAAGAGGAAGGCCTGGTAATGCGCACGGCGCGTCAGCGCTATGCCCCGGTGCTGGCCTGGGTGCTGGGCCGGCGCAAGCTGGCGTTCGCTGCCGCCGCTACCCTGGTGTTGTTGTCCGGGGTTATGGCCAGCCGCATGGGCAGCGAGTTCATCCCCAGCCTCAGCGAAGGCGACTTTGCCCTGCAGGCTTTGCGCGTGCCGGGCACCAGCCTGTCGCAGTCGGTCGACATGCAGCAGCGCCTGGAACAGGCGATCATCGCCCAGGTGCCGGAAGTGGAGCGGGTGTTTGCCCGCACCGGCACCGCCGAGATCGCCTCCGACCCGATGCCGCCGAACATTTCCGACGCCTATGTGATGCTGCGTCCGCGTGAGCAATGGGTCGACCCGGGCAAGCCGCGTGATGAGCTGATCGCCGAGGTACAACGTGCCGCCGCCAGCGTGCCGGGCAGCAACCACGAGCTGTCGCAGCCGATCCAGCTGCGCTTCAACGAGCTGATTTCCGGGGTGCGCAGCGATGTGGCGGTGAAGCTGTTTGGTGATGACATGGACGTGCTCAACCGCACCGCAGCGCAGATCGCCAGCAGCCTGCAAGGCGTGCCGGGCGCGTCCGAGGTAAAGGTCGAGCAGACTACCGGCCTGCCGGTGCTGACCATCGATATCGACCGCGACAAGGCGGCCCGCCATGGCCTGAACGTGGGCGATGTGCAGGACGCCATTGCCATTGCCGTGGGTGGCCGCACGGCCGGCACGCTGTACGAAGGTGACCGCCGTTTCGACATGGTGGTGCGCCTTTCGGAAACCCTGCGCACCGATGTCGACGGGCTGGCCAGCCTGCTGATTCCGGTGCCGGCCAGTGCTGCTGCGGGTGCCGGGCAAATCGGCTTCATTCCGCTGTCGCAGGTAGCCACGCTGAACCTGCAGCTGGGGCCGAACCAGATCAGCCGCGAGGATGGCAAGCGGGTGGTGGTGGTCAGTGCCAACGTGCGCGGGCGTGACCTGGGCTCGTTCGTCGAGGAGGCAGAACAGACGCTGATCCAGCAGGTGCAGATACCGCCGGGTTACTGGACCCGCTGGGGTGGCCAGTTCGAGCAGCTGCAGTCGGCGGCCGAGCGCCTGCAGGTGGTGGTGCCGGTGGCCTTGCTGTTGGTCATGGCGCTGTTGCTGATGATGTTCAACAACCTCAGGGATGGCCTGCTGGTGTTCACCGGCATCCCGTTCGCCCTTACCGGCGGGGTGCTGGCGCTGTGGTTGCGCGACATTCCGTTGTCCATATCCGCTGGCGTGGGGTTCATTGCCTTGTCGGGGGTGGCGGTGCTCAACGGGCTGGTGATGATCGCCTTTATACGTGGCCTGCGGGAAGAAGGGCGCACGCTGCGGGCGGCAGTCGAGGAGGGTGCGCTGACGCGCTTGCGGCCGGTGCTGATGACGGCACTGGTGGCGTCGCTGGGGTTCATCCCGATGGCCTTGGCTACCGGGACCGGGGCCGAGGTGCAAAGGCCGCTGGCGACCGTTGTGATTGGCGGGATTCTGTCGTCCACCGCACTGACCTTGCTGGTGTTGCCTGCGTTGTATCAGTGGGCGTATCGGCGGGAAGAGGTGCAGGAGGGTTGAGAATCCTGGGGCTGCTTTGCAGCCCATCGCCGGCAAGCCAGCTCCCACAGGGGCGATGCGGTCGAGGTGGGAGCTGGCTTGCCGGCGATGGGCCGCACAGCGGCCCCAAAATCCTAAACGGTACGACGAGCCCCAGCCCTTGCACCGTCGCCCCCAGCCTCATCATGCAACGAAATCCGCGAAGTTTCCGGCAAGGCCAACCCACCCACCAACGCCACCAGCGCAATCACCACCAGGTAGAACGCCGGTGCCAGGCTGCTGCCGGTCTGCCCGATCAGCCAGGTCGCCACCAGCGGCGCAGTGCCGCCAAACAGCGTATAGGCCACGTTGTAGGTAATTGCCGAAGCGGTATAGCGGGTGCGGGTGGGGAAGCTTTCCGACAGCAATGCCGCCGTGACCACGCCACTGCACAGCGCTCCCACCGCCAGCAGGATCACTCCCAGCAGTGCACCGGGCATCGAGCCGGAACTGGCCAGCCAGTACGCGGGGAACACGCACAGCATCACCCACAGGCAGGTAAAGCCGATGGTCTTGCGTCGCCCCACGCGGTCCGAGAACGCTCCGGCCAGCGGGCAGCCGACTGCGGCGAACAGCAGGGCCACGGTGGTTACCAGCAGCGATTGCGCGCGGGTCAGGTTGCCGACCAGTTGCAGGTAGGTGGCGAAGTAGGTGGTGAACATGTAGAACGACAGCGCGGTCAGCGAAATGAAAGCCCCCAGGTTGCGGATAGCCCGGCCATGGTTGCGCAGGGTTTCCTTGAGCGGCGAATGTTCATGCTCCTTGCCTTGGGCGATGGCTTCGCGGAACGCCGGTGTTTCTTCCATGCGCCAGCGCAGGTACAGGCCGACCAGCCCCAACGGCGCAGCGATCAGGAACGGGATGCGCCAACCCCACGCATTCATCGCCTCGGCCGACAGGCTGGCTTCCAGGCCATAAGCGATCACCGCCGCGCAGGCAAAGGCGGAAAAGGTCGACACCGGCACGAAGCTGCCGTAGAAGGCGCGCTTGTCGTTGGGCGCGTGCTCCATCAGGTAGGCGCAGGCCCCGGCATACTCGCCACCGGCAGAAAAGCCCTGCAGGCAGCGCGCCAGGGTCAGCAGCGCGGGGGCTGCCAGGCCGATGCTGGCGTAGGTCGGCAGCAGGCCGATGAGGGTAGTGGAGCCGGCCATCAGCAGGATGGTCAGCGACAGGATGCGCTTGCGCCCCAGGCGGTCACCCAGCGCGCCGAACACGATGCCGCCCAGCGGGCGCAGGGCGAAGGCCACGGCGAACACCGCAAAGGTCTTCAGCAAGGCCACGCTGGCGTCTTCGCTGGCGAAGAACTGGCTGGCGATCAGGGTTGCGAGAAAGCCGTAGACGGCGAAGTCGAACCATTCGACGAAATTGCCGATGGCCGAGGCGGCGATCACCCGGCGCAGGGTGGCGGGGGATACCTCGTGAGGTGTGGGCATGCGAGTGCTCTCCGGTTCCATTGGCAGGCATGATGAAAGTGGCGCTGTCGTGCAGCGCCATCATTGTTGTGCTTGCCAGTAGATCGCCGGGTGCTGGAGGACGCTTTGTCGAGGGCGACCTCGGGATACCTGATTCAACCGAACGTGATGGGCTGCCCCTGGTGGCCCTATCGCCGGCAAGCCAGCTCCCACAGAATTTGCACCGCACTCTAGGCTTGTGCAGTAACTCTGGGAGCTGGCTTGCCGGCGATAGGGCCATGCGCTTAGAAACGCATGTCCAGCGCCAGTTCGAAGGTGCGCGGCGGCCCCATGTAGTACTGGCTGTTGTAGGCCTGCTTGGCATACACCTCGTCGGTCAGGTTGCGTACCCGACCGGTGAGCGTGGTGTGTTCATCCAGCCGGTAGCGGGCGAACGCGCCGAACAGGGTGTAGGCCGGGGCCTTGAGGCTGTTGGCGTTGTCGGCATACACCGAGCCCACGTAGCGCCCGTCTGCCCCCACCGACCACGCCGGGGTCAGGCTGTAGGTCAGCCACAGGTTGGCGACGTTGGCCGGTACGTTCACCGGTGCGTTGCCCTTGCGCGATACCGACACGCCGTTGACCGCCTCGTTGAACTCGTCGTACTGCGCATCGACATAGGCATAGTTGGCCTCGGCCAGCAGCTTCGGCGTCACCTGCAGGCGCCCGGACAGCTCGACGCCGCGGGAGGTCTGCTGCCCTGCCTGGACCGTGAGGTTGGCGTCGTTGGAGTCGCGCACGGCAAAGTCCTTGCGCACGATCTGGTACAGCGCCAGCGTGGCCGCACCGCGCCCGTCGAGAAAGTCGAACTTGCTGCCCACTTCCCACTGCTCGCCCTTGGACAGGTCGAACATCCCGACGTTGGAATAGGTCGCCGCCGCCAGCGAGCCTGCCGGCAGGTCGGCAGAGGTACTGTACTGCGCATAGACGCTGGCGGACGGGGTCAGTGCATACGTCAGGCCGATACGCCCGGAAAGCGGTTCCCAGCGGCGTTCGAAGAACGCCGGCGAGGTTGGCGTCACCGCGCCGTAGTTGGTCACCTGCATGTCCAGGTAGTCGTAGCGCAGGGCGGTCAGCAGGGCCAGGCGTTCGGTGAGTTGCAGGCGGTTTTCGGCAAACACCGCGCGGTTGGTCACCTCGTGACGGCGTTGCTTGGTCAGGCCGGCATTCACCCCGGGGATGTCGTCGAAGCTGCCGGGGGCGAAGTGCTCGGCATCGACCACGTCGCTCCAGCTGCTTGAGGTGGGGTAGAGGGTCTGGCGCATGCGCGAGTACTCCAGCCCCAGCGACCACTGGCTGGCCAGGCCGAACAGCTGGTTGTCGTGGCGCAGCTCGATGCGGTCGCCCAGCAGGTTCTGGTCGTGGCGCTGCAGGTAAGGGCTGCTGCGTCGTACCTTGCCATCGCTGGTGTAGCTGTAGCGTTCGAGGTTGCGGTAGTCGCGCTGGGCGTTGTAGTGGTACAGCGTGTTCTGCACGCTGGTGCTGTCGCTGAGCTGGTAGTCGAGGATCGAGCGTAGCCAGCGTACCCGCTGCTCATAGCGCCCGTCGCCGACGTTGTAGTTTTCGAAGCGACGGCTGTTGTCGATCTTCATCGTGCTGCGCCCGGGCAGGATCGGCGAGCCCCAGTAAGGGCTGTCTTCGCGGTCTTCCTGGTATTCCAGGGCCAGGGTGTGGGTGAGGTTGGGCGTAAGGTCGCTCAGCAACGAAAAAGCCAGGCTGTCTGTGTGCCGTTCGTTGCGGTCGATGTAGCCGTTGCCATGCCCGCGGCTGAAGTCCAGGCGCATGAAGTGGTGGGCATCGGCGGGGTTGCTGGCCAGAGCCTGGTTGATGCCGAACGCCACTTCGCTGTCGTCGAAGCTGCCATGGCGGATACGGCCGTCGATGGTCTGCTGATCGCGGCTGGCCAACTTGGTGATGTAGTTGATCGAGCCGCCGACAGCACCGGCACCATGCAGGAACGACGACGGGCCGCCAATCAATTCGACGCGGTCGAGTACCCAGGCATCCACTGGCCGGGTGGCGCTGCTATAGCCCAGGTTGATGCCGTTGTACAACTGGGTGACCTGGTTCTGGGTGAAGCCGCGGTAGGCGACGAAGCCGCCAAAGCCCGGGTTGGCCGAGGCGTTGACGCCGGTCATGGCGTTGATCACGTCCTGGCTGTCCTTGGCGCCGCGCTCTTCGATCAGGCGGCGGTCCGAGACACTGACCGAGGCTGGCGTTTCCCGCGCAGTGAGGCCCAGGCGCGAGCCAGTGCGGATCGGCTCGTCCAGTTGCACGCCGCTGGCGGCGTCGCGTTCACCGTCGATGGTGGTGGCGCTCAGTTCTACCGGGGCAGCATCCGCCCAGGCAAGGTTGCAGGTGCCCATGAGGAGCACCAGGGAGGTTTTGCGAAGCATGTTGGTGTGTCTTCCACGCAAAGGTCATGGCTGACCGCGAACGCGCACAGTCAGGCGCGCCCGGCTGAGGTCAGGCGAAATGAGGTACGGCTGCGGGGAAGGTGGCAGGGGAGGCGCGGGGGGTGAGGGCGGGGCGTTGATAACGCGGCGGCGGTTGCGCCCAGCTGCGCACCACGATGGGCGAGGTGGCCACGGCTTGCGCCGGGGTGAACGACCAGCCGCTGCTGCTGAGCGGCACGGCCAGGCCGAACGAGGAGCACACCGGGCAATCGAGCTGGGCCATGTGCTGGTCGCCGCCAGCGCCTTCCAGGTCGATGGCTACGCCGTGTTCGCTGTTGATCGAGCAGAAACCGCCTTCCAGGCCGGCCAGGCGCAGGCCACCCATCTGGCCATGGTGCAGGCCACACAGAACCAGGCTGAACAGGACGCTGGCGTAGAGCGTCCAGGCGGTCAGCGTGCGGGTGTGCCGGGTGGTTTTCATGGCGGCGAATCTACCACCCGGACGAACGGTCGGGTAGTGCTTCGGCCTTGATATTTTTGCGGCGCTTTGCGCCCCGGGGTTCTGTCAGGCCGCACGCTCCAGTACATCCAGCAAATCGACGAACTCCAGCGCCAATTTGTGCCGCGGCGCCATGTGCACTAGCGGCACCGAGGCATGGTGCGACTCACGCATCTTGATCGAATGGCTAAGGTATACCGGCAGCACCGGCATGCCCTCGCTGCGCAATTGCTCGACCAGGGTCTGGTGCAGTGCGGTGCGCTCGGCGAACTGGTTGACCACAACACCTTCCACCAGCAGCGCCGGGTTGTGGTCCTGGCGCAGTTCTTCGACCTCGGCCATGACGTTGTGCAGGGCCTGGCGCGAGAAACTGTCGCAGTCGAACGGAATCAACAGCCGCTCGGCTGCTACCAGCGCGCTGAAGGTATAGAAGTTGAGCGCCGGTGGTGTGTCGATGTAGATCCGCTCGTAGTCCTCGCCCAGCTCCACCAGCAGCTTGCGCAGCTTGTTGATCTTGAACTTGCGATCCAGCTTGCCTTGCAGGTCGCTGAGGTCGGGGCTGGCGGTGACCAGGTGCAGGTTGCGGTAGCGGGTCTCGGTGATCGCCACCCGGTGCTTCTTGCCGGCAGCGGTGACCGGCGACAAGGTCTGGCGGAAGAAATCGGCGATGCCGGAAGGAATGGCGTCATTGACCAGCCCGGTCAGGTAGTAGGTGGCATTGGCCTGCGGGTCGAGGTCAACCAGCAAGGTCCGATAGCCTTCGGCGGCACTGGCTGCGGCCAGGTTGCAGGCGATGCTGGACTTGCCGACGCCACCTTTCTGATTGAAAACCACACGACGCATCAGACGTTCATCCATGAAGTGAAAATGTCAGGTTGGGGTCAATCCTATGACTGAAACAAGACAGTTTCATGACAATGAATGTTACAACCTGCCCATTCATTATTGTTTGTTCCGGCCCTTTCGCGGGCATGCCCGCTCCCACAGGAACTCTGTTGCCCCCAAGGGTGGCGCATCATCTGTGGGAGCGGGCGTGCCCGCGAAAGGGCCGGAACAGGCAAGCAAGGGCGTTCAGGCAACAACCACCCGATTGCGCCCCTCCTGCTTGGCCCGGTAAAGCGCCCGGTCAGCCTCGCTGAACGCATCCCCCGGTTCGCTCTCGGCCTCGCCATCCCAATGCGCCACCCCCAGCGACACCGTCACCGCGCCCACCGGCTCCACCGGCGTATCCTGCACCGTTAGCCGCAGCCGCTCGGCCACCGCTGCCGCAACGTCCAGGCTAGCCCCTGGCAGCAGCATCAGGAACTCCTCGCCGCCGGTGCGGCACAGCAGGTCACCCTCGCGGCAGCAGCGGCGCATCAGCTCCGCCAACCGGCGCAACACCTGATCACCCACCTCGTGCCCGTGGCAGTCGTTTACCCGCTTGAAATGGTCGACATCCAGCACGATGGCCGCAAACGCCCGGCCCTCGGCTTCCAGCAGCGAAAGGCTGAACTCCAGGCTGCGGCGGTTGCCCAGGCCGGTCAGCGGGTCGGTCTGGGCGTCGCGGTTGAGCCGACCGATGCGCTCATGCAGCAGGTTCAGCCCGAACAGCAGCGCACGCTTCAACTCGGCCGCCTCGAAATACCAGGCCGGTACCCGATGCAGGCGTTCGGCAGTGCCGGCCCGATCCATCGAGCGGGCGCCGGCGGCCAGCTGCCACAGCGGCCGAGCGATGGTCATGGCCAGCCACCACAGCAGCATGCTGCCCACGAGTGCCAACGGCGCGGAGGTGCCGACCACGTTGAGGATCAGATGGCTCAGTGGCATCACCGTCTGGGTCAGCGGCTGCTGCGCCACCACGCCCCAACCGGCGCTGGGCACGGTGGCGTATCCGGCGAGCATTTCCACGCCGAGGCTGTTGGTCAATTGCCGGGTACCATTGCCCAGGCCCGCCAGCTGGTCGATCAGTGCATTGCCCTCAACCACCGTACCCACCCGCTGACTGTCGGGGTGGTAAAGCAGACGGCGGTTGCGGTCGACCACGTACAGGTAGGAACCGTCCTTGTAGAAATGCTCGCCCAGCAGGCTGTTGAGAATGTTGTGTTCACGCAGGTACAGGCTGCCGCCGACATACCCCAGGTAGCGGCCGTTGCTGTCGTAAATGGGTTGCGACAGCGCCACCACCAGGTTGTTGGCCGCCGAAATGTAGGGCGTCGACACCAGTGGGCGGCGCGCCTGTAGCGCCTCCTGGACACCGGGAGAATGCATGTGCCTGCCGACCAGGTGCCGCAAGGGGGCGGGAGAAACCGCCAGCAGCACCCCGTTGGCATCGATCACGAACGTGGAATTGAAGGCCATGCTCTGGCTCAGGACACGCTCGGCCTCCGCCTGCAGGGCGACGGCGTCACCCAGCTGGCGGCCTTGCACGCCCGCGCTGAACGACAGCTGTTGCAAGGCGTTGCCGATAAAAGTCTCGGTAATGCTGGCCAGCTTCATCGCATACACCCGGTTGGCTTCCAGGGCGTGGTCGATCAGCAATTGGCGTTGCACCCGGTAGCTGGCGAAATAGCTGGCGCACAGCATCACCACGGCGGTAAGGGCGCAAAGCACCAGAATGAGTGTGCGTAGATCCAGGCGCAGTCCGTGCTTGGTGTGTGGCAATCCTGACCTCGAGTGATCAAAAACCGGCTACGAAATGTTGGCAACATTACGCGTTATGGGCGCAGTGGGGAACTGCGTTCAGGAGCCTGCGTTTTCCAGCGCGTCCAGCTCGTCTTCAACCTGTTGCATGCGCTGCTGCGCCAAGGCCTGCACCTTTGCGTCGCGGGCCGATTCGCGCATCAGGGCAGTGAGCTTCTCGCTCAGGCGTTTGCCGGCCTCGGTGTCTTCCAGGGCGCGGGCCTTCGCCGGGTCCTGGGTGGCCTCGATGATGGTGGCGAACTCGGTATCGCTGAAGTTCTTTTCGCTGTACAGGCGGAACAGGTCCTGGCGCTGGTCCTCGACCGTCAGGTGCTTGCGCAGCACGCCCTGGATGGTCGCCTGCGACAGCTGCGGGTGCGTGCGGCCGAGCAGCGCGGCCATGCGCTCGATGTTGTGCGTGTAGGCATCCTGCAGCGGCAGCTGGGCCAGGATCTGTTCTTCGCGGGAGGGTTTCTGGTCGCAGGCGGTGAGGGCTGTAGTCAGCAGCAGGGGCAACAGCAACTTCTGGAGGCGAGGCATGGTGTGGCCTGGTTGGGCAGTGAGTGCTGCCGATTATACGGCAGTTGTGGTCGCCTGATGGATTTTGCGGGCCGCTGTGCGGCCCGTCGCGACACAAGGCCGCTCCTACAGGGAGCGCGCCTGGCCGGATCTTTGCGCGAATCCCCTGTAGGAGCGGCCTTGTGTCGCGATGGGCTGCAAAGCAGCCCCATTCAGGCAACGCGGAGCATCAGAACCCACCCCCCAACGGCCATTCCACCGCCAAGCGTATCTGGTCCCCATCCAGCTCCGCCTGTGCCATATTGCCCCGATGCACGTTATGCCGCAGCGAAAACGCGGTGCCTTTGGCCTTGCCGCTCTGCACCACATAGCGTGCCTCCAGGTCGCGCTCCCAATGCTTGCCCCCCTTGCCATACCCCAGGTAGGCATACCCTCCCGCAGGGTCGACATGGGTACCGTCGATATCGAACCCGCGCACGTACAACGCCGTCAGGTTCAACCCCGGCACGCCGTAGGCGCCCATGTTCAGGTCATAGCGCGCCTGCCACGACTTTTCGTTCGGCGCGTTGAAGTCCGACATCTGCACCGCGTTGGCAATGAAGATCGCCCCTCGCGTCACGTAGTCGAATGGCGTGTTGCCGTCCACCTGCTGCCAGCCCAGGCTGAAACCGTGCGGCCCATGGTCGTAACGCGAGACGAGGCTCCAGGTGGTGTTGTCGATGCGCCCGGACAGCGCCTTGCCGGTGTCGGTGGTGCGGTAAAGGTTGAGGTCGAGGGTGAGGCTGCGGCGCTCATCCAGGGCATGGCTTAGGGTGCTGCCCAGGTAATGCTGGTTCCAGCTGTCCTGGTAACGTGAGGTGTACAGGCTGCCGCTGAAGGCGGCGCCGGGGTTCCACACCACGCCGGCCAGGTCGAAGCTGTTGCCTTGGCGGCCATTGGAGTAGTTCACCACGAAGCCTTGGTCGTGGCTGGAAGCATTGCGGTCGGCGTTTTCGTTGAAGTGCCCGGCCACCAGCCTGAGGTGGTCGAACTCGGTGCTGTCAAGGAAGAACCCGGTCGCTGTCTCGGGTAGCAGGCGGCTATCGGATGAACTGAACACCGGGGTCTTGACCCGTTGCTCGCCGTAGGACAGCACGGTATTGGACATGCGCAGTTTCAATGCCGCGCCGGCACGGCTGTATTCGTTCTTCGGGTGCCCCTCGTTATCCACCCCGAGCAAGCGTGCCTTGCCCACGCGCCCGCCGCCGCTGTCGAGTTGCACGCCCAGGTAGGCGTGGGCGTCGACCCCGACACCGATCAGGCCCTGGGTGAAACCGGACCGGAAGGTGCCCATCAGGCCATAGGCCCATTCCTCGGCCTTGCCGCTACGTTCATCGCGCGGCTTGTAGGCGTTACGCCCGGCACTGTTGCGCCCGCCATGCTTGTAGTCGCGCTGGTCGAATACGCTGCGGTTGAGCAGGCTCCAGCGGCCATCCTCGACAAAACCGTTGCTTTGCGACTGGGCGGAGTCGGCCAGCGCAGGGGGCGCGAGCAGGGCGCTGGCGAGCAGCAGGGCGACAGGGCGCGGCATGGGCAGAACTTCCTGTTCAGGGGGCGCGCAAACGCAGGATGTGCGCGCCGTCGAAGGGGTCGATGAGGTAGTGGGCGTGCACGCCGAAAGTGTTCAGCAGGCGCTCGGGGGTGAGCACCTCGAGCGGTTTGCCGAGGGCGACCAGGCGGCCCTTGTCGAGCACCGCGACGCGGTCGCAGGTGAGCGCCTGATTGAGGTCGTGCAGGGCCACCAGGGTGGTTACCGGCAGGGCCTGGACCTGTTGCAACAGGCTCAGCTGGTGCTGGATATCCAGGTGGTTGGTCGGCTCGTCCAGCAGCAGCACCTGCGGCCGCTGTGCCAGGGCTCGGGCGATGTGCACCCGCTGGCGCTCGCCCCCGGACAGCGACCCCCAAAGGCGTGCGCGCAGGTGCAAAGCGTCGAGGTCGGCCAAGGCCTGCTCGACGATCGCACGGTCTTCCCGGGAGAACGGCGCCAGCACCGACAGCCAGGGGGTGCGGCCCAGGGCAACGGCATCGAACACGCTGATCGCATCGAGGGTGTCAGCCTGCTGTTCGACCAGCGCCAAGGCCTGGGCGACACGGCGGCGGGGCAACTGTGCCAGCGGTTCGCCCAGCAACTGCACGCTGCCGTTGCCTGGCTTGCGCAGCCCGGCCAGCACCTTCAGCAGCGAGGACTTGCCGGAACCGTTGGGGCCGACGACGCCCAGGGTTTCACCGGCGACAACGCTCAGTTCGATATCGCTGAGCACGGTATTGCCGGCCAGTTGCAGCCCCAGGTTCTGGCAACTCAAGGGGGCCAGCTGTAGCGCCGTCATGACCGTCATGGGCGCCCCCGGCGGCTGACCAGGATCAGCGCGAAGACCGGTGCGCCGAGCAGCGCCGTGACTACGCCCACGGGGATCACCTGGCCAGGGATCAAGATGCGCGACAGGATGTCGGCGGCAATCAGGAACAGTGCCCCGCCCAGTGCGCTGGCGGGCAGCAGGCGGCTGTGCCCGGGGCCGAGCAGCAGGCGCAGGGCATGGGGGATCACCAGCCCGACAAAACCGATGGCGCCGACGATGGACACCATCACCGCGGTCACCAGCGCCGCGCAGCTGATCAGCAGCAACTGGGTACGCCGCACCGGGATGCCCAGCGACGCCGCCGAGTCGGCACCGAAGGTGAAGGCATCCAAGGCACGGCGATGCCACAGGCACACCAACAGCCCGAACAGTACAACTGGCACGGCCAGCCACACCGAAGGCCAACGTACGCCACTGAGGTTGCCCAGCAGCCAGAACAGGATGCCGCGCGCCTGCTCGGCGGTGGCCGACATGGTGATGAGGAAGGCGGTAAGGGCGTTGAACAGTTGCGAGCCGGCGATCCCGGCAAGGATCACCTGGGCATTGTTGCTGCTGGGGCCGGCTGCCCGGGCCAGCAACAGTACCAAAGCGAACGCTGCCAGGGCACCGATGAACGCACCGCCGGACATGCTCAGCGCCAGGCTGCCGAAGCCCAGCAGGCCCACCAGCACCGCACCGGTCGAGGCGCCGGCAGACAGCCCCAGCAGGTAAGGCTCGGCCAACGGGTTGCGCAACAGTGCCTGGAGGATCACGCCGCAGGTGGCCAGGCCGGCGCCGCAGGCCGCGGCAACCAGGGTGCGGGGCAGGCGGTAGTTCCAGACGATGCCGGCGTCGATCGGGTCGGCCGGGTAGCCGGCCTGCCACAGGTGGTTGGCCAGTACCTGGCCGACCACGCCGGGCGACAGGTTGGTTTCGCCGATGGCGGTGCCGGCCAGCAGGGCCGCCAACAGGGCGGCCAGGGCAACGGCGATGCAGGGTAGCAGGCGCATCATCACGGGGCTGCTTTGCCGCTGGCGAAGGCGGCGGCCAGCGTCTGCAGGCCGCTGAACAAGCGAATGCCGGCCTGCATGGCGTCGGCGTCGAGGATTATGATGCGGTCGTGCTTCACCGCGTCCATGTTGCGCGTCACCGGGTCGCTACGCAGGAATGCCAGCTTCTTCTGGTAGTCGTCGGCGGGGTAGCGGCGGCGGTCCATGCGGGCAATGATCAGCCAGGTGGGGTTGGCCTTGGCCAGGGTTTCCCAGCCTACGGTCGGCCATTCTTCGCTGGACTCGACCACGTTGCGCACGCCAAGGGTGCGCAGCATGAAATCGGCGACCCCCTGGCGGCCCGCCACATAGGGGTCGATGTGCAGATCGGCGCTGGAGAACCAGAACAGCGCCGAGGTGGCGGACAGGTCCTTGTCGGCCAGTTGCGC
The DNA here is from genome assembly GCF_057444345.1 of Pseudomonas sp. PVC-5-1. Taxonomy (NCBI): domain Bacteria; kingdom Pseudomonadati; phylum Pseudomonadota; class Gammaproteobacteria; order Pseudomonadales; family Pseudomonadaceae; genus Pseudomonas; species Pseudomonas sp. PVC-5-1. Next base: position 2,110,418 of record NZ_CM172024.1, read on the forward strand.
CTTGGCACTGTCCAGGCGGCCTCTGAGCTCGGCATTCAGGGCCGTGCCACGGTCCTGCACGTCGAAGATTGCCGCCAGCTGGCTGACGCTCTTGTAGAGGGTGTCGACCTGAAACGCCTGCAGGCGAGTACCGTCGGCACCCACCAGGTTGTCCTTGCCTTCGCAGTCCGATGGCAGCAGGTAGGTGGGGATGCCCAGTTCATCGAACTGTTCGCGGGTGGCGACCGCCCCCTGGGCACCGACCATCCATTCGAACTGCACCGTCACCAGTTGCGGGCGCTTGCCCACTACCGCCTCGAAGCTGGGCTCGTTGTCGGCCAGGCGCGGCACCTTGGCGTTCTGCACCTGATACTCGGGCAGCACATTGTTGAACCACAGCGAGGTGGCCGCCAGTTTGTCGCCCAGCCCCAGCGCGTAGAGCATCTCGGTACTGGCCTGGCCAATGGTGACCGCGCGTTGCGGTGCCTGGGCGAAGGTTTGCGGCTTGCCGCAGTTGTCGACCGTAAGCGGGTAGTGGGTGGCAGCAGCCTGGGCCAGGCCGGTAAGGCCGAGGCCGGCGAGCAGGGTGGCAAAACGGGGCAGCATGCTGGGCGATCTCCTATCGGACAGTTCGGGTGAGGAACGCACGGACAGGCATCGCCGAGCCCCAGCTGGCGGCAGGGGCAACAATGATGGCCAATCCCGGACACCCCGCCGGTTGGTGAATGTGGGCCGGCAGGTCTCCTGACTGGTGCGTCATGGCCTGGCTCCGGCCTTCCCGGGTTCGTGGCCCAGTGGCATTGATGGAGCAGGCTCGGCACCTACAGTTGCGGGGGCAGTTCCGTTTGGCCCGAATTGGCGGGCCTGGGATTCCCTATTGATTCCGTGGTGGAAACCGGCGGCCGGCATGGTAGACCATCGTGCCGCCGGGTGAAAACGCTTTTCAGAAGTACTTCAGCCAGGTGATGTCGCGCCGCCGCGCCTTCAGGCGGGCGAACCAGCGCACCGGCAGGTACAGCGAAACTGCCAGCAGCACTGCCCCCAGCCACACCGCGGCGATGCCATCGAAGCCGAAGTAGTCGCCATGGTTGCGGCCGAACAGCGCCACGCTGGCCAGGTACAGCAGCTTCAGTACATACAGGTGCAGCAGGTAGAAGAACATCGGTGCCGCGCCGAACACTGCCAGGGCACTGATCCAGCGGGCCTGGCCGGCGCGTTCGAAGGCGCGCAGCAACAGCAGGCCACAGCCCAGGGTCAGGGCCAGGAACAGCAGCGATGGCGGGTACTTGGTGATGTTGAAGAAGCTCATCAGGGTTTGCGTGACGGCCGGGTAAACGCTCCACGGCGCCTCGCCGTAGCCGTTGACCAGGCGCAGCACGACAAAGCCCAGCAGCGCGATCAGCCCGGCCAGCAGCAGGCGATGCTGACGCTGGCCGGCCTCGCTGCCACGGGCGAACCAAGGGCCCAGGCCGTAGCCCAGGGCGATGACCCCGATCCACGGCAGCACCGGGTAGGAGGTGCGCAGGCGCAGGTTTTCGGAGAGCTCCAGCCAACCCCGGTCATGCAGGATCGCCCATGGCACATGCAGGGCGGATTCGACGCCGAAGTGCAGGCCATCGAGCAGGTTGTGGCCGGCGATGATGATTGCGCCCACGGCGATCAGGGCGGCACGTGGCAACCACACCAGCAGCGACAGGGCGATCATGCTCACGCCGATGGCCCAGATCACTTGCAGGTAGATGACGCTGGGCGGCAGCTGGAAGGTCCAGGCGAAGTTGACCAGGGTGAACTCCAGCACCACCAGGAACAGCCCGCGCTTGAACAGGAACGCCGAGACATCGCCGCGGCCCTGGTGTTTCTCGCCGTACAGCCAGGCCGACAGGCCGGTCAGCAAGACGAACACCGGCGCGCACAGGTGGGCCAGGGTGCGGCTGAAGAACAGCGTGGGCTCGGTGGTATCAATGGCCATCGGGTCACTGACCTGGCGGTGCAGGAAGAAGGTTTCGCGGACGTGGTCCAGGAGCATGAACAGGATTACCAGGCCGCGCAGGGCGTCGATGCTCTGCAGGCGCTGGGTGAGCAGGGTGGGGGTGGCACTGGCGCTTGTCATGGGAGGTCGCTGATAGGAATGGATGTCAACTGAAACGTTATCTTATAACTAAATGGTGGTGAGTTGGTAACTGTTTTTGTGGGGCCTGTACCGGCCCTTTCGCGGGCTTGCCCGCTCCCACAGGAAGTTCACCCATTCTGAAATCTGTGCAGTACCTGTGGGAGCGGGCAAGCCCGCGAAGAGGCCGGTGCAGGCAGTGCAGGTCAGAAGCTGTAATCCACCGTCGCAAAGTACGACCGTGGCATCCCCATCAGCCACTGCTGGCCACTGAACGCCGACTGCACATACTCACGGTCGAACAGGTTGTTCAACTGCAACCCCAGCCGCACATCCGGCAACACCTGCCAGCCGATGTCGGCATCCACCACGGTGTAGCCGGGGGCGCTCTGGGTGTTGGCGGTATTGGCGTAGCGCTCGTCCACATAACGCGCGCCAATGCCGGCCTTCAGCCGCTGGCCGAAGCCTTTGCTCAGCCACAGGTTGGCGGTACGGCGCGGGACATTGGCCGGGCGATTGCCCGCACGGTCCTGCGCCATGCCGCCGACGATTTCGTCGAAGTCGTCGTACCTTGCGCGCACGATCGCCGCGTTGGCCGACACCTGCCACTGGTGCGCCAGCGCCAGTTCCAGGGTTGCCTCCAGGCCGTCGGACGTCTGCTGGCCAGCCTGCTGCTTCTCGTGGGTGACCGGGTCATCCACCAGCAGCTTCTTCTTGACGATGTGGTAGGCCGCCAATGTCCATTCGCCACGCCCTTCCCAGAAGCGCTGCTTCAGGCCCACTTCGGTCTGCCTGGCCTCGGTCAGGTCGTAGTGCATCTGGTTGGCGCTGAGGCTGATGAGGTTGTCGACCCCATCCTCGCTGGTGGAGTACTGGCCATACAGCGACAGGTCGTCGCTGACCGCGAGCACCAGCCCGGCACGCCAGTTGCCGCCTTGCAGGCTGCGGTCGCTGCGGCTGTCGGTGGTCAGTTTTTCCTGGTCGATGTGGTTCTGGTCGCGGCGCACGCCGGTGACCAGCGACAGGCGATCGCTCAACTGCAGGCGGTTTTCGGCAAACAGGGCAAAGGTGTGGGTGGTGGACAGCGTTTGCGGGCGCAGCGGCGAGGCGCTGTGGAACCAACCCGGTTGTGGCTGCCACGGGTCGACGTAGTCACCGCCCACATCGTTGTAGGGCGCGTTGCTGTCAACGTTGAAGCGGACCTTGTTGTACTCGGCGCCGACCACGGTCTTGCTGGCCAGGCCAAACAGCCTGTGGTCGAGGGTGAAGGCCTGTCGGTCGCCGAACTGTTCCTGGTTGTGCTTGATCTGCAGATAGCTGCCGCGCAGCAGCTGCTGGCGCCCGGCATCCCAGCTGTACTCCTCGGCATTGCGCCAGTGACGGCGGCTCTTGATGTAGTACAGCTGGTTGCTGGCGCTGAGGTGATCGTTCAACGTCCAGTCGGTATTCAGGCGTGTCCATTCATCGACGTAATGCTGCACGTCGTCCTGCACGTTGTAGTTCTTCTTGCGCAGGCTGCTGCGGTAGTGGCCGTCGATCAGCGGGGTGCCGTAGTAGTTGGCAGGCTGCGCATCGCCACGGTCGTGAGCGAGGGTGAAGCTGAGGTCGTCGCTGGCATCGAAGCGCAGCGCGGCGCTCAGCGCCAGGCTGCGTGACGGGGTGCGGTCGACCCAACCGTTACCGGTTTGCTGGTTCAGGGCCAGGCGGTAGCTCAGGCGCTCACCGAGGCTGCCGCCGCTGTCCAGGCCGAGCTGCTGGCGGTCCCACGAACCGTAGCCCAGGCGCAGGTGGTTGCGTACCTCGCCGGCAAACGGCTTTTTCGGGATCACGTTGACCACCGCCCCGGTGGCGCCTTCGCCATACAGCACCGAAGCCGGGCCGCGAATGACATCGATGCGCTCGACCATCCACGGGTCGACCGGGAACGTCTGGGTGCCGGCACCGGTGTACAGGCGTGCGCCGTCGAACAAAGTCATCACCGAGCCGTGCCCGGTAAAACCGCGGGCGGACAGGCCCGTGCCGCCGTCGCCCGGGGAGCCGATGTAGCTGATGCCCGGTGAGCGGGTCACCGCGTCCTGCACAGTGAGGTTGTTGCGCTGCTGGATCTGCTCGGCGCTGATGCTGCTGGTGCTGGCCGGTGTCTCCAGGGCGCTGAGGCCCAGGCGCGAGCCAGCCTGGGTCGGGGTGGCCAGGTCGATGGCGTGGCTGTCGAGCGTGTCGGTGATGGCCGTGGAGGGCAGGGCCAGTGGTTGTCGCTCGAGGTCATCGGCCAGGGCCGGCAGGGAAACGGCCAGGCAGGCCGCCAAGGGGTGAAGCTTGAAGATACGGGACATGTCGTTCCACTACTGCAGGAATGAATGGATCCCGGTGGAAAACACGCAAAGGCGCACCGTGCACGCAGGCGCACGCACGGATACCGGCCTGCGCCCGCCCACCGCGGGTTGCCAAGTGAAGCTCCAGGCCGGTCTCCGGGCTTGCGAGGGGCATGAAACCTTCACCTTCCCATGCAAGTGCACAGTGGTATCTCGAAGGGTTCGCTCGCTTACCGTTGCGGGGGCAGCGCCGGACTTGTCGTGGGCAACACGACGCACCGGCTTCCCGTTTCACCCTGCGCGCGGCGGCGCAGGGCACCTGAAACTGGCGGGCATATGACCATTGAAACGCGGGGGCGTCAATTCTGCCTGTTACCAGTGAAACAACTCTCGTCGTGCCCCCTCGGTAATCGCCACGATTCCCGGGTGCTTGACCTTGCGCTCCACCGAAATGGCATAGAACGACTCATGCACCGCCTCGGTCTGCCCGATCAGCTCCACGCCATATTGGCGGCACACCTCCTCGGCGATCACGCTGGGCGCGACGAAGATGCCGCTGCCCGACTGCCCGAATGCCTGCATCAAGGCACTGTCATCGAACTCGCCCACGATGCGTGGCTGCACCTGCTGCTCACCCAGCCAGCGCAGCAGGCGGCTGCGTACCACGGTCTCCTGCCCGGGGATAAGCAATGGCGCATCCTGCAGGCAGGCGGGGAAGGGGCCTTCCAGGCGGTGTGCCAGCGCCGGGGTGGCGAAGAAGCTCAACCCACACTCGCCCAATTTCTGGCTATAACCCTTGATGTCCAGGTGGCTGGGCATGGGGCTGTCGGAAATCACCAGGTCCAGGCGCTGGATCGCCAGGTCGGCCAGCAGCCGTTCGAGCTTGTCTTCGCGGCAGTTGATACGCAGCACGTCGTCCAGCTCCATGGTCGGTGCCAGCAGGCGGTAGACGATGGACTTGGGTACCACGTCCGCCACGCCCACGCGGAACAGGATCTGCTCCTGCGGGCCGGCCCGCAGCATGGCCTCCAGCTCGCTTCCCAGCTGGAACATCTGCTCGGCATAGATCAGCGTCTGGCGCCCGGTTTCGGTCAGTTCCAGCTGGCGCCCCACGCGCTGGAACAGCTCCAGGCCATAGGTCTGCTCGAACAGGCTGATCTGACCGCTGATGGTTTGCGGGGTCAGGTTCAACTGTTCGCTGGCGCGGGCGATGCTGCCGGTCTTGGCCACGGCCCAGAAGTAGTGCAACTGCCGATAGTTGAGCATCGGTATCGTTCCGGATTCGTAAAAACCGAAGTATAACCGCTGAAAATACGAATTTTCCGGATGTGTTGCGCTCTTTAGAATGCGACTCCATCAGGCGCCGTGTGCGCCGCCGGAACATGAAAAGCGAGGAACCCATGCTGCAACTAAAATCCATCGGCACGCCGCTGGTGCTGGCCTTGGCCCTGTTCACCCTGGCCGGTTGCGAGCAGGCCGAGAAATCCGCCCAGCAGATGCTCGACCAGGCCGCGCAGTCGGCCAAGCAGGCCATCGACGACACCAACAAGGCCGCACAGCAGGCGTTGAGCGAGGCCATCGGCAGCGAAGGGCAAAAGCCCAAGGACGCCGACAAGAAAGAAGACACCCAGGAAATCTGACCCCCAACCGCTGCTGCAGGATTTGAACAATGGAATACTTGCTGGAACTCGTCGCTAGCCCTACCGCCTGGGTTGCCCTGGCTACGCTGGTGGCCATGGAAGTCGTGCTGGGCATCGACAACCTGATTTTCATCTCCATCCTGACCAACAAGCTGCCGGTGGAGTACCGCTCCAAGGCGCGCCGTATCGGTATCAGCATGGCCCTGGTCATGCGCCTGGCCTTGCTCAGCACGGTGGCCTGGATCGTCCAGCTGACGGACCCGGTGTTTGAAGTATTCGGCAATGCCTTCTCCTGGAAGGACGTGATCCTGATTGCCGGTGGCCTGTTCCTGCTGTGGAAGGCGACCAAGGAAATCCACGAGAACGTCGACCCGCACGGGGCCAAGGAAGAAGCCAAGGTGTCGTCGACGGTTACCCTGGGCTTTGCCGCGGCGATCTTCCAGATCCTGCTGCTGGACATCGTCTTCTCGGTCGACAGCATCATCACCGCCGTGGGCATGACCGAGCACCTGCCTATCATGATCATTGCCGTTATCACTGCCGTGATCGTCATGATGGTGGCCGCCGACCCGTTGGCCAACTTCATCAACGACAACCCGACCGTGGTGATGCTGGCCCTGGGCTTCCTGATCATGATCGGCATGACGCTGATCGCCGAAGGTTTCGGCGCCCATGTACCGAAGGGGTATGTGTACGCGGCCATGGCCTTCTCGACGGCGATCGAGATCCTCAACATCCTGGCCCGTCGGGCACGGTTGAAGCGTGAGGCGGCTGAAGGTTGATGTAAAAAATGCGGGGCGCTCGCGCCCCGTTCGCGGGCTTGCCCGCTCCCACAGGTGCCGCGTCAGCCAGATAGCTACGCGGCCCCAGTGGGAGCGGGCAAGCCCGCGAATGGGGGTAGGGAAAATCTTTAGTCAGTGCACCCCGGCATGCCGCCGCGACCGGCGCACAGGCTGTGGCTTGGCGGGGGCCTGCGGTGGCAGGTGGTGGTGGGAATGACGCCGCACGATACGCAGTACACCCCATAGCATGGCGGCTGCAACGCTCAGCCACATGCCAACCAGCATGAGGATTGCCATGGTCAGGCTCATCTGTGCCTCCATCTCTACGGGCCGCGCTCGGTCGCCGACGCTGGCCTTCCAGACACTGCTTTAGTCTAGTCTTTCGCCTGTGACGTTCCATTGACCAAAGGTCTATTGCTTGGTCCGATTTGCTCCTAAGCGGTGTCGGACTATACCCGCGCCGCTGTCCGACCTATGATCGGTGGCCAGAGCCGGGCGCTGCCTGCCCGGCGTTGGAGCAAGCGAGTGTCCATGCAGCAACCTTCCTTCAAGACCATCCCTCGTCGGCTGCTGGCTGCCTGCCTGGTTGCAGCCAGCCTGGCCGGTTGCGCCAGCGCACCCTCCGGCAACCTCAAGGGCCTGCCGCAGCGGGTCGAAATCAGCAGCGTGCCGTTCTACCGTGGCAACGCCAACCACAGCGGGGCCATGGCATTGGCGGCGGTGCTGTCGCAACAGGGGGCTCCGATCACGCCGGGGCTGCTGGACAAGCCGCTGAACCTGCCGCAGGGCGCCGAGGCCCTGGACACCGGCATCCCCCGGGTGGCGCGCGACTACGGCATGGTGGTGTATCCGCTGGACAAGCAGCTGGACGCGCTGTTGACCCAGGTGGCGGCGGGCAACCCGGTGCTGCTGCGTTACGAGGATGGTTCGGCCTGGTGGAGCGAGCCACGCTACGCCGTGCTGATCGGCTACGACCGCTACAAGCAGCGGGTGCTGTTGCGTTCGGGCATGCACCGGCGGCAGTTGATGGCGTTCGATGACTTTGCCTCGGCGTGGGCGAAGCTTGGGAGCTGGGCGGTGCTGGTGCAGCCACCTCGGCAGCTGCCAGCCCAGGTGGACCGCCAGCGCTGGTTGCAGGCTGCCGATGAACTGGCCCGGGCGGGGCAGGAGATTGCGGCGAAGCAGGCTGTGAGTAGCCTGAACAAATAGCTTTGTCTGTACCGGCCCTTTCGCGGGCACCCCCGCTCCCACAGGGACCGTGCAACCAGCACAAATCCTGTGGGAGCGGGCGTGCCCGCGAAGAGGCCAAGCCTGCCTACATCAGAAGCCCAGGCGATCGCGCAGGCTGTAGTACCAGGCGCCAATGGCGCTGAACGGCACGCGCAGCATCTGGCCACCCGGGAACGGGTAGTGCGGCAGCCCGGCGAAGGCGTCGAAACGCTCGGCCTGGCCACGCATGGCCTCGGCCAGCACCTTGCCCGCCAGGTGGGTGTAGGTCACGCCGTGACCCGAGCAGCCCTGGGAGTAGTAGATATTGTCGCCGATACGGCCAACCTGTGGCAGACGCGACAGGGTCAGCAGGAAGTTGCCGGTCCAGGCGTAGTCGATCTTCACGTTCTTCAGTTGCGGGAAGGCCTTGAGCATCTTCGGACGGATGATCGCCTCGATGTTGGCCGGGTCACGCGCGCCGTACACCACGCCACCACCGAAGATCAGGCGCTTGTCGCTGGTCAGGCGGTAGTAGTCGAGCAGGTAGTTGCAATCCTCGACGCAGTAGTCCTGCGGCAGCAGGGTGCGCGCCAGCTCGTCGCCCAGCGGTTCGGTGGTGATCACCTGGGTGCCGCATGGCATGGACTTGCTGGCCAGCTCCGGCACCAGGTTGCCCAGGTAGGCGTTGCCGGCGACGATGATGAACTTGGCGCGGACCTTGCCCTGCGGGGTGTGCACCACCGGGTTGGCGCTGCGCTCGATGCGTACGGCCGGGGTTTGCTCATAGATGATGCCGCCCAGCGACTCGACCGCAGCGGCTTCGCCCAGGGCCAGGTTCAGCGGGTGGATGTGGCCGCCGCTCATGTCCAGCATGCCGCCCACATAGTTGTCGCAGGCGACCACTTCGCGGATGCGCTTCTGGTCCATCAGCTCCAGCTGGTTGTGACCGAAGCGTTCCCACAGGCGCTTTTGCGACTCCAGGTGGCCCATCTGCTTGCTGGTGAGGGCAGCGAACACGCCACCGTCCTTCAGGTCGCACTGGATGTTGTACTTGGCCACGCGCTCACGAATGATGCGCCCGCCTTCGAAGGCCATGTGGCCCAGCAGCTGAGCCTGCTTGGGGCCGACGGTGCGCTCGATGACGTCGATGTCGCGGCTGTAGCTGTTGACGATCTGGCCGCCGTTGCGGCCCGATGCGCCGAAGCCGACCTTGGCTGCTTCGACGATGCTCACCTTGAAGCCGTTCTCCAGCAGGAACAGGGCGCTGGACAGGCCGGTGTAGCCGGCGCCGATGATGCACACATCGGTTTCCACCTCACCCTGCAGCGCCGGACGTGGCGGCACCGGGTTGGCCGAGGCGGCGTAGTAGGACTGGGGGTAGGGGGTGTTAGCCATGCTGCAGGAACCTCGTGTTTTATATTTTTAACGAATGTACCGATGCTATCAATAATAATAAACACCCGCTAGTCGTCCGTTGAAAATCCTTTACTCGGTCCCCGCCAGCGCACTTTTCTATAAAGAGTTTAAGATTCAGTAGGTTAGCGCGAAAAAAAGTGTTGACAGGGTTTTTGGAATGGGTAGAATGCGCACCACACGACAGGCACATAGCTCAGTTGGTTAGAGCACCACCTTGACATGGTGGGGGTCGTTGGTTCGAGTCCAATTGTGCCTACCAAATCGAAGAAGGGGTGATCCGCAAGGGTCACCCCTTTTTTCATTGGGTTCTCGCGGCCTGGTGCTGCACAGCAGGCCCTTATGCACGAACTCGCAAAGTTTTTGATTTTTCTGAAAAAAACGCTTTACAGGTACGCATTTGATCACTAATATGCGCACCACACGACAGGCACATAGCTCAGTTGGTTAGAGCACCACCTTGACATGGTGGGGGTCGTTGGTTCGAGTCCAATTGTGCCTACCAAATCGAAAAAGGGCGATCAGCAATGATCGCCCTTTTTGCTGTGCGCATGAAGAAGCGTGTAACGTTTGGTCGCGGTTCGGGGCATTGCCCGGCGTGCTAGAATCCGCCCCTTCGAATCTGGAGGTACACGCGTGCGCAAACTGGCTGTGGTAATGGCAGTGCTCGCCCTGGCGGGCTGTGAGAACGAGGTCGAAGGCGTGCACAAACAGGTGGCCGAACACCTGCACAACCCCAAGACCGCCAAGTTCGGCAACGTGCGGATCGACACCCAGGGCACCATCTGCGGCCAGGTCCGTGGCAAGGATGATGCCGGGCAGTACGAGGCCTACCGCAGCTACGTGGCCATCAAGCGCGATGGCCAGTACGAAATCATCGTCGACGACAGCGGCAACAACCTGCGCATCCGCGAGATGTGCGGCGGCGCCGAGCTGCAGCGCCGCGCCGAGGCCCTGGCTGGCCAGCCGGCCCCGCAAGGCTGGGATGTGGAAGTGATCCAGGGTGCAAACATGGGCGCGCTCAGCGACATGACCGCACGCCTGATCGAAAAGGGCATCCCGTCCTCGGTGGAGTACCGCGACGGCAAGCCGGTGGTGCTGATGGGGCCGTTCCCCACCCGTGAGGAAGCCGAAGCGCGCAAGGCCGAGGTGATGGCCAAGCTGGGTACCGATTCGGTGGTGATCCAGCACGGCGCAGCGCGCTGAAAACTCTGTGTGAGTGGGGGCTGTAGGAGCGGCCTTGTGTCGCGACGGGCTGCGAAGCAGTCCCGGGATTTCGGCATCACAGCAGATTCTTTGGGGCTGCTTTGCAGCCCGTCGCGACGCAAGGCCGCTCCTACAGGGCGTGCGCCAGCTTCCGGGTTTCGAGCAGTCACACGCGCGCTAGACATTGTCCGCACAGTTTTGGCTATGCTTGTCAGGAAGAAGCCGAACGGGGAGGGCCTCATGTCTACACTGGAGCGGGCCATTGCCGTGGCCGCCAGGGCGCATGAAGGGCAATACGACAAGGGTGGGGCCGCTTATATCCTCCACCCGCTACGTGTGATGATGCGGGTTTCCACAACCGAACAACGGATTGTCGCGGTGCTGCACGATGTGATCGAAGACACCCCGCTGACCCTGTCCGACCTGGCGCGCGAGGGTTTCGCGCTGAAAATCCTTGCCGCCTTGCTGGCGCTCAGCCGCCGTGAGGGCGAGGCCTACCAGGACTTCGTGGTGCGCCTGGGCGGTGACCCGCTGGCGCGCACCGTCAAGCTGGCCGATCTGGCCGACAACAGCGACCTTTCGCGCATCCCGTGCCCAAGCCCCACCGACCTGGCGCGGCTGGCGCGTTACCGCGAAGCCAGCGCCTACCTGCAGGCCTTGGCTTGAGGCTGAATGCAGTCAGTCTTCCTTCGGTACCGTCCAGAAAATCTGCACGCCGCCATCGTCGCGGTGGGCGAGGGTGACGTTATCGTTTTCGGCGATTTCCTCTAGCAGGGTTTCCCAATCTTCCGGGGTTTCCTGCTCCAGACGGAAAATCAACGCCGCACGGCTGCGCTGGGCAGTGGGGCTGTTGATGATTTTCTGAATGCGCATACCCAGTTGTTCATAGCTGCTTGGGGTGGCGGAGGCGGTGCTGGACACAAGTGTTTCCTTGTTTTTGCTGTATGCGCATACAGTATTTCACTGTAAGTAATTTCGCAACAGTCAGACAGCAAACGCCCCGCCTGGGCAGCGGGGCTGTTTGCATTTCAGGGGGCGGCTGGCGATCAGTACTCCCAGAAGATGCGCTGCAGCTCCTTGCTGTCCTGGGTCCTGGTCATCGCTACCATCGCCAGAATCCGCGCTTTCTGTGGGTTCAGGTCATGGGCCACGACCCAGTCGTTCTTGTCATCCGGCTGCTCGGCGTTGCGCAGCACGAAGCCACCCTGGTTGACGTGCGACGAGCGAATGATCTGCACGCCGTTCTTGCGCAGCTCCTGCAGCGCCGGCACCACCCGCGACGACACCGACCCGTTGCCGGTACCGGCATGGATCAGGGCCTTGGCGCCATTCTGTGCCAGTGCCTTGTAGGCGGTGTCGGTGACGTTGCCATAGCCATAGGCGATATCCACCTGCGGCAGGCTGCTGATCTGCTTGATGTCGAACTCGGAGTTGACCGTGTGGCGCTTGGCCGGCAGGCGGAACCAGTACGACTTGCCTTCCACCACCATGCCCATCGGGCCCCAGGCGCTCTTGAAGGCTTCGGTCTTGATGTTCACTGCCTTGCTGACATCGCGCCCGGACTGGATCTCGTCATTCATGGTCACCAGCACGCCCTTGCCGCGCGACTGCTTGTCGCTGGCCACGGCCACGGCGTTGTAAAGGTTGAGCATGCCGTCGGCGGACATGGCGGTACCCGGGCGCATCGAACCGACGACCACGATCGGCTTGTCGGTCTTTTCCACCAGGTTGAGGAAGTAGGCGGTCTCTTCCAGGGTGTCGGTGCCGTGGGTGATGACGATGCCGTCGACGTCCTTGCTTTCGGCGAGTTCGGCAACGCGTTTGCCCAACTTGAGCAGGTCGTCGTTGGAGATGCTCTCAGAGGCGATCTGCATGACCTGCTCGCCGCGTACGTTGGCCAGGTCGGCCAGCTCCGGTACGCCTGCGATCAGCTTGTCGACGCCCACCTTGGCGGCCTGGTAGGTGGCGCTGTTGGCGGCGCTGGCGCCAGCGCCGGCAATGGTGCCGCCGGTGGCGAGGATGACCACGTTGGCCAGCTTCTGCTGGGTTTCAGCCTCTTTGGCCGAAACGGTGGCTGGAATGGCCAGCAGCACGGCGAGTGCGCTGGGGGCGAAGATTTTCAGTGCGGCATTCATCGTTATTGTTCTCTCTCTTCCTAATGAGATGGTTGTTTTGTCGCACAGGGTGCAAGGCAGGTTTCGTACCAGTTGCGCGCACGGCCCTTGTGGGAGCGGCCTTGCGTCGCGAAAGGGGCGCGTAGCGGCCCCGGATTCCGGCGCAACAACACACATTGCCGGGGCCGCCTTGCGGCCCTTTCGCGACACAAGGCCGCCCCCACATGAAGGTGCGTTCCATTCGAGATTCCGAACAAACGTAGGAAAAGACGTTCGGCTTTTCGGAAAAAATCCGGATAAACTGCGCCAAGCTCGACTTGACCTCCGACAGCCAAACGGATTTGACAAACCCCGGTCCTGTTTCCATAGTTAGGCAACGCAAACGTTTGCGATCCGACAAAAAACACAAGATTCGGAGTCATCGTCCATGAAACTGCCGTTCCCCGGTCGTCTGCTGGCCCTCGCGGTCATTTCCTCGCTGTCCTTGGTCCTGCCATTTTCCCCCGCCCACGCCGAAGACAAGCCCAAGGTCGCCCTGGTCATGAAGTCGCTGGCCAACGAGTTCTTCCGCACCATGGAAGACGGCGCCAAGGACTACCAGAAAGCCCACGCCGATGAATTCGAGCTGATCGCCAACGGCATCAAGAACGAGACCGACACCGGCGAGCAGATCCGCATCGTCGAGCAGATGGTCAACGCGGGCGCCAAGGCCCTGGTCATTGCCCCGGCCGACTCCAAGGCGCTGGTATCGGCGGTGAAGAAGGCCATGGACCAGGGCGTTGTGGTGATCAACATCGACAACCGCCTGGACCCTGAACTGCTCAAGAGCAAAGGCATCAGCGTACCCTTCGTGGGCCCCGACAACCGCAAGGGCGCGCGCCTGGTCGGTGACTACCTGGCCAACGAGAAGCTCAAGGCCGGCGACCAGGTCGGCATCATCGAAGGCGTGCCGACCACCACCAACGCCCAGCAGCGTACCGCCGGCTTCAAGGACGCCATGGACGCCGCGCAGATCAAGATCGTTTCGGTGCAGAGCGGCAACTGGGAAATCGACAAAGGCAACGCCGTCGCCGCCTCCATGCTCAACGAATACCCCGACCTGAAAGCCCTGCTGGCCGGCAACGACAGCATGGCCCTGGGCGCGGTGTCGGCCGTGCGTGCCGCCGGCAAGACCGGCCAGGTGCAAGTGGTGGGCTACGACAACATCAACGCCATCAAGCCGATGCTCGCCGATGGCCGTGTGCTTGCCACCCTCGACCAGGCGGCCAGCCAGCAGGCGGTGTACGGCATCCAGGCGGCGCTGAAAATGGTCAAGGGCGAGAAACCCGACGTGGATGCCGACAACGTCATCCAGACCCCGGTCCAACTCATCACCAAGCCCTGATCGCTGGCAGGAGAAACGGCCATGCCTGCATCGGCCAACGAAGTAGTGCTCGCCGCCAGTGGCCTGGGCAAGACCTACGCCCAGCCCGTGCTCGGCGAGGTCAGCCTGAACCTGCGTGCCGGCGAAGTGCTGGCCCTGACCGGCGAGAACGGCGCCGGCAAAAGCACCCTGTCCAAGCTCATCAGTGGGCTGGAAACCCCCACCACCGGGCACATGCGCTACCGCGGCCAGGCCTACGCGCCTGGCAGCCGCAGCGAGGCTGAGCGCCTTGGCGTGCGCATGGTCATGCAGGAGCTCAACCTGCTGCCCACGCTGACCGTCGCGGAAAACCTGTTCCTCGACAACCTGCCCGGCCGCTTCGGCTGGATCAGCCAGAAGCGCCTGCGCCAACTGGCCACGGCCGCCATGGCCCAGGTCGGCCTCGACGCCATCGACCCGGACACCCCGGTCGGCGAGCTGGGCATCGGCCATCAGCAGATGGTCGAGATCGCCCGCAACCTGATTGGCGACTGCCATGTGCTGATCTTCGATGAACCCACCGCCATGCTCACCGCGCGCGAAGTGGAGCTGCTGTTCACCCAGATCGAGCGCCTGCGCCAACGTGGCGTGGCCATCGTCTACATCTCCCATCGCCTGGAAGAACTGCAGCGCGTGGCCCAGCGCATCGTCGTGCTGCGCGACGGCAAACTGGTGTGCGATGAGCCGATCCAGCGCTATAGCAGCGCCGAACTGGTCAACCTGATGGTCGGCCGCGAGCTGGGCGAGCATATCGACCTGGGCCGCCGGCAGATCGGCGCGCCGCTGCTCAAGGTCGACAGGCTCAGCCGTGCCGACAAGGTGCGTGAAGTGTCGTTCGAGGTCAGGGCAGGGGAGATCTTCGGCATTTCCGGCCTGATCGGTGCCGGCCGTACCGAACTGCTGCGCCTGATCTACGGCGCCGACCGTGCCGACAGCGGCAGCATCGCCCTCGGCCAGCCGCCCAAGGCTGTCACCATCGACTCGCCCAAGGCTGCGGTGCAGGCCGGTATCGCGCTGATCACCGAAGACCGCAAAGGCGAGGGCCTGCTGCTGACGCAGTCGATCAGCGCGAATATCGCCCTGGGCAACCTCGGCGCGGTATCACGGGCCGGGGTGCTCGATGGCGAAGCCGAAGCGGCATTGGCCGAACGCCAGATCCAGGCCATGCGCATTCGCAGTGCCGGCCCGCAGCAGGTGGTAGGCGAGCTGTCTGGCGGCAACCAGCAGAAGGTGGTGATCGGCCGCTGGCTGGAGCGCGACTGCCAGGTGCTGCTGTTCGACGAGCCCACCCGTGGCATCGACGTCGGCGCCAAGTTCGACATCTATGGCCTGCTGGCCGAGCTGGCGCGCCAGGGCAAGGCCCTGGTGGTGGTGTCCAGTGACCTGCGCGAGCTGATGCTGATATGCGACCGCATCGCCGTGCTGTCGGCCGGTCGCCTGATCGACACCTTCGAGCGGGACCATTGGAGCCAGGACCAGTTGCTGGCCGCGGCCTTTGCCGGTTATCAGAAACGTGACGCACTGCTGCATGAAGCAGCTCCCAGGATGGATGCATGAAAACCACCCCGCTCGACAGCCAAGGCGCCGCACCGGTGCGCCGCAGTGGCACCTATCTTGGCCTGGGTACCTACCTGGGCCTGGCCGGCGCCTTGCTGGCGATGATCGTGCTGTTCTCGTTCCTCAGCAGCCACTTCTGGTCGTACAACACCTTCAGTACCCTGGCCAACCAGATCCCCGACCTGATGGTACTGGCGGTGGGCATGACCTTCGTGCTGATCATCGGCGGCATCGACCTGTCGGTGGGCTCGGTACTGGCACTGGCGGCGTCCACGGTCAGCGTGGCGATCCTCGGCTGGGGCTGGGGCGTGCTGCCTTCGGCCCTGCTGGGCATGGCCGTGGCCGCGCTGGCCGGCAGCATCACCGGCGGCGTCACCGTGGCCTGGCGCATTCCGTCGTTCATCGTTTCGCTCGGGGTGCTGGAAATGGCCCGCGGCCTGGCCTACCAGTTCACCGACTCGCGCACCGCCTATATCGGCGATGCCTATGCCTGGTTCTCCAACCCCATCGCATTCGGCATCTCGCCGGCGTTCATCATCGCCTTGCTGGTGATCGTGCTGGCCCAGTTGGTGCTGACCCGCACGGTGTTCGGCCGCTACCTGATCGGCATTGGTACCAACGAAGAGGCCGTGCGCCTGGCTGGCATCGACCCGCGCCCGTACAAGGTGCTGGTGTTCGCCCTGATGGGCCTGCTCGCCGGCCTGGCCGCGCTGTTCCAGATCTCGCGCCTGGAAGCCGCCGACCCCAATGCCGGCTCCGGCCTGGAGCTGCAGGTAATCGCCGCCGTGGTGATTGGCGGCACCAGCCTGATGGGCGGGCGCGGCTCGGTCATCAGCACCTTCTTTGGCGTGCTGATCATTTCGGTGCTGGCCGCAGGGCTGGCGCAGATCGGTGCCAGCGAACCGACCAAACGCATCATCACCGGGGCGGTGATCGTCATCGCCGTGGTGCTCGACACCTACCGTAGCCGGCGTGCAGGCCGGCGGAACTGAAAACATGGCAACCATCAAAGACGTCGCGGCACTGGCGGGCATTTCCTACACCACAGTGTCCCATGTGCTGAACAAGACCCGGCCGGTCAGCGAGCAGGTGCGGCTGAAAGTCGAAGCCGCCATCGCCGAGCTCGACTACGTGCCCAGCGCCGTGGCCCGCTCGCTGAAAGCGCGCAGCACGGCCACCATCGGCTTGCTGGTGCCCAACAGCGTCAACCCGTACTTCGCCGAACTGGCGCGGGGCATCGAAGACGCCTGCGAGCGCAACGGCTACTGCGTGATCCTGTGCAACTCCGACGACAACCCGCAAAAGCAGCGCAGCTACCTGCGCGTGCTGCTGGAAAAGCGCATCGACGGCCTGGTAGTGGCTTCGGTAGGACAGGACAGCGACCTGCTGCAAAGCCTGGCTGGCGTGCGCACGCCCATGGTGATCGTCGACCGCGAACTGGACGGTGTCGATGCCGACCTGGTGCGCATCGACCACGAGCAGGGCGCCTTCCTGGCCACCCAGCACCTGCTGGAACTTGGTCACCATGACATCGCCTACATCGGCGGCCCCGCCGAGACCGGTGTGACCCAGCTGCGCCTGAGCGGCTTCCGCCGCGCCATGGCCGAAGCCGGTGTGCCGGTGCGCAACGACCGCGTGCTGCACTGCGATTTCACCAGCCCCGGCGGCCATGCAGCCGCGGGCCGGCTGCTGGAGGGCAAGCGACCTACGGCGATTTTTGCCGGCAACGACATGATCGGCTTCGGTGTGTTGCGTGCCGCGGCCGAACGCAATATCAACGTGCCCGGCGAGCTGTCGGTGATCGGCTTCGACGACATCGAGCTAAGCCGTTATGTGTACCCGCCGTTGACCACGGTGGGCCAATCGATTCGCGAGCTGGGCGAGAGCGCCGCGTCGCTGTTGCTGGCGCGTATCGGCACCCCCCGGCAGGGCGCGGCAGAGCAACGCATCGTCGCCCCGCGCATGGTGCTGCGCGAGTCCACCGGGCCGCGCCCGGACCTGTTCAACGATTACCGCTGATGCTAAGGAAATGTCATGAATGCCAAGGTTGTGGTAGTCGGTAGCCTCAACATGGACCTGGTGGCCCGCGCGCAGCGCCTGCCCCGGGCCGGCGAAACACTCCCCGGCGAAAGCTTTTTCACCGTGCCGGGCGGCAAGGGGGCCAACCAGGCAGTGGCCGTGGCGCGCCTGGGCGGCAGCGTGGCGATGATCGGCAACGTCGGCGACGATGACTATGGTCGACAACTGCACCGGGCCCTGTATGTGGAAGGCATCGACTGCCAGGGCGTCACCACCTGCCAGGGCGTGTCCAGCGGGGTGGCGCTGATCACCGTGGATGCCGCCAGCCAGAACTGCATCGTCATCATCCCCGGTGGCAACGGCCTGCTGACGCCGCAGTCGGTGCAGCGGTTCGATGCGCTGCTGCAGGCGGCCGAGGTGATCATCTGCCAGCTGGAAGTACCGGCCGACACCGTGGCCTGGACCTTGGCCCGGGGGCATGAACTGGGCAAGCGGGTAATCCTGAACCCGGCGCCGGCGACCGGCCCCTTGCCGGCGGACTGGTTCGCCCACATCGACTACCTGACGCCCAACGAAAGCGAGGCCGAAGCCCTGACCGGCGTGGCGGTGGCTGATCTGGACAGCGCCCGGCGCGCCGGCGAGCGCTTGCTGCAACTGGGCGCGGGCAAAGTGATCATCACCCTGGGCGCGCAAGGGGCCTTGCTGGTCACCCCTCAGGGCCACCAGCACTTCCCCGCGCCGGTGGTGCAGCCGCTGGACACCACGGCAGCCGGCGATACCTTTATTGGCGGCTTTGCCGCTGGCCTGGTGCGCGGCCTGGAGGAGGGCGAAGCCATCGCCTTCGGCCAGCGCGCCGCAGCCCTGTCGGTTACCCGCGCCGGTGCCCAGCCGTCGATTCCCTACCTGGCGGAGCTTGCGCCATGAAGAAAGCCCCGCTGCTGAACGTTGCCCTGTCGCGGACCATCGCCGGCATGGGGCATGGTGACATCCTGGTGATCGGCGATGCCGGGCTGCCGGTGCCGCCGGGCGTCGAACTGATCGACCTGGCCGTCACGCCTGGCCTGCCGGATTTCGCCAGCGTGTTGCGGGCTGTGCTGAGCGAGTTGCAGGTAGAGCGCCATGTGCTGGCCGAAGAGATGCAGAAAGTGGTGCCGCCGGCGCTGGTCGAAATCGAGCGGCTGAAGGGCAAGCTGGGCAAGCGCGAATGGCTGAGCCATGAAGATTTCAAGACATTGTCACGCAGTGCCCGTGCGGTAGTGCGTACTGGCGAGTGCCAGCCCTACAGCAACATCGCGCTGATTTCCGGCGTGACTTTCTGAAGGCGGGGGCTGCGCCCCCGAATCGCCGGCAAGCCAGCTCCCACAGGTACTGCACAATGCTTGAGGCCGATGCAGTACCTGTGGGAGCTGGCTTGCCGGCGATTGGGCCGCAAAGCGGCCCCAGAAACCACCACCCAGGCAACAGGAGTGCCACCCATGCTCAAACCCTTGTTACAAGGAATCGCCCTCATGGCCGCAGCCACCACCCTCCAGGCCGCCCCTATCGACCTGATCATCGACACCGACCCCGGCGCCGACGACGTGGTCGCGCTGTTCCTGGCCATGGCCTCGCCCGACGAACTGAACATCCGCGCCATCACCACTGTGGCCGGCAACGTGCGCCTGGAAAAGACCTCGCGCAACGCCCGCCTGGCCCGCGAATGGGCCGGCCGCGAAGACATCCCCGTGTACGCCGGCGCCGCCCGCCCGCTGGTGCGCAAGCCGATCTACGCCGCCGACGTGCACGGCGAAGAAGGCCTCACCGGCATCCAGGTTCACGAACCGAAAGCGCCGCTGGCCCGGGGCAATGCCGTGCAATACCTGGTCGACACCCTGGGCGCCGCCAAGCCCCACAGCATCACCATCGCCATGCTCGGCCCGCAAACCAACCTGGCCCTGGCGCTGATCCAGCGCCCGGACATCGCCAAAGGCATCAAGCAAGTGGTGGTCATGGGCGGTGCCCATTTCAATGGTGGCAACATCACCCCGGCGGCGGAGTTCAACCTATACGCCGACCCGCATGCCGCCGAAGTGGTGCTGGCCAGCGGCGTGCAGCTGACCTACCTGCCGCTGGACGTCACTCACAAGCTGCTGACCAGCGACGCCCGCCTCAAGCAACTGGCGGCGGTGAACAACCAGGCCAGCAAGCGGGTGGTGGATATCCTCAACGCCTACATCACCCACGACATGGACCTGTACGGCATGCCCGGCGGCCCGGTGCACGACGCCAGCGTCATCGCCTACCTGCTCAAGCCCGAGCTGTTCAGCGGCCGGCGTATCCACATGAGCATCGACAGCCGCGAAGGCCCCAGCTTCGGCCAGACCCTTGCCGACTGGTATGGCGTGCTCAAGCAGCCGGCCAACGTGATGTGGGTGGACGAGGGCGATGCCCAGGGCCTGTTCGACCTGCTCAGCGCCCGTTTGGCGCGATTGGAATAGCCGTGTGCGGCGCGTAGCGCTCGAACACCTGGTCGAAGAAGCTGCGTGCCGCCTCGGCGCCGCGATCGCGCACCAGCAGGTCGATGGCAATCAGCAGCAACTCCTCCGGCGTGCCAGGGCTGTACGCGCTCTGGCCTTCGGCCCATTTGACCTTGATATCGGCTTCGATGCTGTGGCTGCTCATGAAAGGCTCTCGCTTGGGGCCCGGGACGAAGGGGCGAACACCTGACCCTGGTGTTCGATGGAGGCGGGGTGCGCTCCACTTCTTGCACTAAATCATGACTTTGCGTCAGTGACCTTGCGGCTTAAGCATATGGCAAACGCAGCGGCTTGTGCAAAATCCGGTCACGATTGCGTTTTCGCCTCGGCTGGCGAGTTCAGGCAGACTTGACCGGTTTTGCAACAAAAGATCAGCGGAACTGTCGGATCAGACAGTTCCCGGACCGATTTAGGAGGCTTCATGTTCCGTACCCGTGCTTACCTGGCAACCCTGGCGGTGGCTGCTGCCCTGGCTGGTTGCAGCACTGGTGGCAATTCTGCTGGTGGCGCTGCGCCAGCCACGCCGGCAGGCAACGATGGCCGCTGCGAAGCCAGCGGCGCCGATTTCGCCATTGGCAAGCTTGCCAGCGCCGAGCTGCTGGAGCAGGCGCGCAAGGCCAGTGGCTCGCAGATGGCCCGCATTCTCAAGCCGCACGACGTGGTTACCCTCGAGTACCGTTCCGAGCGCTTGAGCCTGAATGTGGACGAGCAGGGCAAGGTGGTTCGCGTCAACTGCGGCTGATACGCGGTCCTTGTGGGAGCGGCCTTGTGTCGCGAAAGGGCCGCAAAGCGGCCCCGACCATTGATGCTGCGAAGCTGAAACCCTGGGGCCGCTACGCGCCCCTTTCGCGACACAAGGCCGCTCCCACAAAAAAAGCCGCGCCCGCATGGGCCAACCCCTTCAGCCCATGCAGCACCCATAAAAAAACCCGCCACAAGGGCGGGTTTTTTTACAGCTATCCGAATTACTCCGGACGAACCTGTGCAGCCTGCATGCCCTTCTGGCCGCGCTCGGCGACGAAGGAAACAGTCTGGCCTTCTTTCAGGCTCTTGAAGCCGTCAGATTCGATGGCCTTGAAGTGAACGAACAGGTCGTCGCCGCCGCCTGCTGGGGTGATGAAGCCGTAGCCTTTCTCATCATTGAACCATTTGACGGTGCCTTGTTGGCGATTGGACATGGGTGAATCTCCAGAACATTTAGTTTTTTCAGTGGTGCAATGCGGCCGAGGCTACGGAGCACGGAACACATCATAGTCTAATTCTGCGCATCTAGCGCCTTTTACCTTCGCAGGATGTTGATCCAGCTCAAAGAATGGCTGGTCTGCTCTGGCTTTAAGGTTTCAGCATCTTCGATGCGCAGGCCTGTTTCACGACCATCTGGGCCTTCTGCATCAGCTTGGCGTCCACGCCATCGTTGCTGTCGAGGTCGGCAATTTCCGCGTCGGTGAAATTCTCTTTGATGGTTTGCGCGCCACAGTCGCAGTGTTTTTTCGCGGTTGCAGCGTCAACGCCTTGGCCTTGAGCCACTTGCGTGCACTGGGTCATGTAGGCAGCTTCCTTCCCGGCCGGGAAGTTGCCGGCGTTCGCAGCCATGGGCAGCAGCAGGGCCCCAGCGGCCGCCAGGGCCAGAAGAGACGGAACTCGCATAACCAGTTACTCCTTGGGTTAAGGTCTCATCAAGAGTAGGTTGCTTCCCAAAGTCTGATAGGAATTTTTCCGCGTTAGTTCACCGCAGCGGCGTAATTTCCAAATATTTCTGCCTGGCGTGCAACCCGCGTGCTAGCATGCCCGGCTTGCAGCTGACAACTTGCAGCTTGCAGCTATCTTTTTTCTTTCCAGTCACTCTGGTTCGTCCCTGGCAAGCCGAAAGGCTTCTGCCACTGTGAGGCAGGCTTCCCGTTGCGGGAAGGCAGGTCGGATCTTGTACTGGCTCATCCCAACCCACGTGACCTTTGGTAGGGGTCACCACTAGGAGAGGAGGCGCCATGCCCATTATTACTCTTCCCGATGGCAGTCAACGTTCGTTCGATCATGCCGTATCCGTAGCCGAAGTAGCCGCTTCCATCGGCGCCGGCCTGGCCAAGGCCACCGTGGCCGGCAAGGTCGACGGCAAACTGGTCGATGCCTGCGACCTGATCAGCAACGACGCCACCCTGCAGATCATCACCCCTAAAGATGAAGAGGGACTGGAGATCATCCGTCACTCGTGCGCCCACCTGGTCGGCCACGCGGTGAAACAGTTGTACCCGACCGCCAAGATGGTGATCGGCCCGGTCATCGACGAAGGCTTCTACTACGACATCGCCTACGAGCGCCCCTTCACCCCTGAAGACATGGCCGCCATCGAAAAGCGCATGATGGAGCTGATCGACAAGGACTACGACGTCATCAAGAAGGTGACCCCGCGCGCCGAAGTGATCGACGTGTTCAAGGCCCGTGGCGAAGACTACAAGCTGCGCCTGGTCGAAGACATGCCGGACGAGCAGGCCATGGGCCTGTACTACCACGAAGAATACGTCGACATGTGCCGCGGCCCGCACGTGCCGAACACCCGCTTCCTCAAGGCATTCAAGCTGACCAAGCTGTCCGGCGCCTACTGGCGCGGCGATGCCAAGAACGAACAGCTGCAACGCGTGTACGGCACCGCCTGGGCCGACAAGAAGCAGCTGGCTGCGTACATCCAGCGCATCGAAGAAGCCGAAAAACGCGACCACCGCAAGATCGGCAAGCAGCTCGACCTGTTCCACCTGCAGGAAGAAGCCCCGGGCATGGTGTTCTGGCACGCCAACGGCTGGACCGTGTACCAGGTACTCGAGCAGTACATGCGCCAGGTCCAGCGCGTCAACGGCTACCAGGAAATCAAGACCCCGCAGGTTGTCGACCGCATTCTCTGGGAACGTTCCGGCCACTGGTCCAACTACGCCGAGAACATGTTCACCACTTCGTCGGAAAGCCGTGACTACGCGGTCAAGCCGATGAACTGCCCGTGCCACGTGCAGGTGTTCAACCAGGGCCTGAAGAGCTACCGCGACCTGCCGCTGCGCCTGGCCGAGTTCGGTGCCTGCCACCGTAACGAGCCGTCCGGCGCCCTGCACGGCATCATGCGCGTGCGTGGCTTCGTGCAGGACGACGCGCACATCTTCTGCACCGAAGAACAGGTGAAGAAAGAAGCCGCCGACTTCATCAAGCTGACCCTGGACGTGTACAAGGACTTCGGCTTCACCGACATCGCCATGAAGCTGTCGACCCGCCCGGCCAAGCGTGTGGGTTCCGAAGAGCTGTGGGACCGTGCCGAAGGCGCACTGGCCGACGCCTTGAACGAATCGGGCCTGGAGTGGGAATACCAGCCAGGCGAGGGCGCCTTCTACGGCCCGAAGATCGAGTTCACCCTGCGCGACTGCCTCGGCCGTAACTGGCAGTGCGGTACCCTGCAGTACGACCCGAACCTGCCAGAACGCCTGGATGCCAGCTATATCGCCGAAGATAACAGCCGAGTTCGCCCGGTCATGCTGCACCGCGCCATCCTCGGTTCGTTCGAGCGCTTCATCGGCATGCTGATCGAGCACTACGCTGGCGTGTTCCCGGCCTGGCTGGCCCCAACCCAGGCCGTGATCATGAACATCACCGACAAGCAGGCCGATTTCGCCCTCGAGGTGGAAAATACCCTGAACGGTAGCGGTTTCCGTGCCAAGTCGGACTTGAGAAATGAGAAGATCGGCTTTAAAATCCGCGAGCATACTTTGCTCAAGGTCCCGTACCTTTTGGTTATAGGGGATCGCGAAGTCGAAACGCAGACCGTCGCCGTACGCACCCGTGAAGGCAAAGACCTCGGCTCCATGCCGGTGGCTGAATTCACGCAGCTGCTCAACAGCGCTGTTGCCCAGCGCGGTCGCCTAGAATCGGAGTAATGACTATTAAGCGTGAAATGAGAAACGATAAACGAACTGCACCGAAAGCCCCGATCAACGAGAATATCTCGGCACGCGAGGTTCGGTTAATTGGCGCTGACGGCGAGCAGATTGGCATCGTCTCGATTGATGAAGCGCTTCGTATCGCTGATGAAGCGAAGCTGGATCTGGTGGAAATCTCCGCCGACGCGCAACCGCCCGTCTGCAAGGTGATGGACTACGGCAAGCACCTCTTCGAGAAGAAGAAGCAGGCCAACGAAGCCAAGAAAAACCAGAAGCAGATCCAGATCAAAGAAATCAAGTTTCGTCCAGGGACGGAAGAAGGGGATTACCAGGTAAAACTACGCAACCTGGTACGTTTCCTTACCGATGGGGACAAGGCCAAGATCTCTCTGAGATTCCGCGGCCGTGAGATGGCCCACCAGGAGCTGGGCATGGAGCTGTTGAAGCGGGTCGAAGCCGACCTCGCCGAATACGGCTCCGTTGAGCAGCATCCGAAGATGGAAGGACGCCAGCTTATGATGGTCATCGCCCCCAAAAAGAAGAAGTAATCTCCCGGGCACGGCAGGCCTGATGATTATTGTGTAATTTTATCGAATGCGGAGTTCCAACATGCCAAAAATGAAAACCAAGAGCGGTGCTGCGAAGCGCTTCCTGAAGACCGCTTCCGGCTTCAAGCACAAGCACGCTTTCAAGAGCCACATCCTGACCAAAATGTCGACCAAGCGTAAGCGTCAACTGCGCGGTGCCAGCCTGCTGCACCCGTCTGACGTGGCAAAAGTCGAGCGCATGCTGCGCGTACGTTAATTCTGGTTTAGATAGAGGAAGTTACTCATGGCTCGTGTTAAGCGTGGCGTCATCGCTCGTAAGCGTCACAAGAAAATTCTGAAACTGGCTAAAGGCTACTACGGTGCACGCTCGCGCGTATTCCGCGTTGCCAAGCAGGCTGTCATCAAGGCAGGTCAATATGCCTACCGTGACCGTCGTCAGAAGAAGCGTCAGTTCCGCGCACTGTGGATCGCTCGTATCAACGCCGGTGCCCGCACCAACGGTCTGTCCTACAGCCGTCTGATTGCTGGCCTGAAAAAGGCTTCGATCGAAATCGACCGTAAGGTTCTGGCCGATCTGGCAGTGAACGAAAAAGCGGCGTTTGCTGCGATTGTCGAGAAAGCTAAAGCCGTTCTGGCTTAAGTACCCGCGACAATCACCCGGCGGCGCTAGCGCCGTCGGGCATTGAACGTCATCGATAGGGGAAGAGCCTTCAAAGCTCTTCCCCTATTTTCGTATCTGGAGTCTGTACATGGAAAACCTGGATGCGTTGGTCTCCCAAGCCCTAGAGGCCGTGGAGCGCGCTGAAGACATCAATACCCTGGAACAGATCCGGGTGAATTATCTCGGCAAGAAAGGCGAGCTGACCCAGGTGATGAAGACCCTGGGCAACCTGCCAGCCGAAGAGCGGCCGAAAGTCGGCGCGCTGATCAACGACGCCAAAGAGCGCGTTACCGTTGTGCTCAATGCCCGCAAGGCCGCCTTCGAAGAAGCCGAGCTCAGCGCTCGCCTGGCTGCCGAATGCATTGACGTCACCCTGCCAGGCCGCGGCCAGGCCACCGGTGGCCTGCACCCGATCACCCGTACACTCGAGCGCATCGAGCAGTTCTTCACCCACATCGGCTACGGCATCGCCGAAGGCCCAGAGGTGGAAGACGACTACCACAACTTCGAAGCGCTCAACATCCCTGGCCACCACCCGGCCCGGGCGATGCACGACACCTTCTACTTCAATGCCAACATGCTGCTGCGCACCCACACCTCGCCGGTGCAGGTGCGGACCATGGAGTCCACCCAGCCGCCAATCCGCATTGTCTGCCCGGGCCGCGTATACCGCTGCGACTCGGATATCACCCACTCGCCGATGTTCCACCAGGTCGAAGGCCTGCTGATCGATCGCGATATCAACTTCGCCGACCTCAAGGGCACCATCGAAGAATTCCTGCGCGTGTTCTTCGAAAAAGAACTGGCGGTACGTTTCCGCCCATCGTTCTTCCCCTTCACCGAGCCGTCCGCCGAAGTCGACATCCAGTGCGTGATGTGTTCCGGCAAAGGCTGCCGCGTGTGCAAGCAGACCGGCTGGCTGGAAGTGATGGGCTGCGGCATGGTGCACCCGAACGTGCTGCGCATGTCCGGCATCGACCCTGAAGAGTTCCAGGGCTTCGCCTTCGGCATGGGCGCCGAGCGCCTGGCCATGCTGCGTTACGGCGTCAACGATTTGCGTCTGTTCTTCGATAACGACCTGCGGTTCCTTGCCCAATTCCGCTAGGCCCAATCGACGCACATTCTAGGAGAACAGCATGAAATTCAGTGAACAGTGGCTGCGCGGTTGGGTAAACCCGCAAGTCTCCCGTGACGAACTGGTCGCCCGCCTGTCCATGGCCGGCCTCGAAGTCGACAGCGTTACCCCCGCTGCCGGCCAGTTCAGCGGCATCGTCGTGGGCGAAATCCTCGCCACCGAACAACACCCGGACGCCGACAAGCTGCGCGTGTGCCAGGTAAGCAACGGCCAGGAAACCTTCCAGGTCGTGTGCGGCGCCCCTAACGCCCGCCCAGGCATCAAGATCCCGTTCGCCATGATCGGCGCCGAACTGCCAGGCGACTTCAAGATCAAGAAGGCCAAGCTGCGCGGCGTCGAGTCCTTCGGCATGCTGTGCTCGGCTGCCGAGCTGCAAATCAGCGAAGAGAACGACGGCCTGCTGGAACTGGCTGCCGACGCCCCGGTTGGTGAAGACATTCGCCAGTACCTGAGCCTGGACGACGCCAGCATCGAAATCGGCCTCACCCCCAACCGCGGCGACTGCCTGTCCATCGCAGGCCTCGCCCGCGACGTCAGCGCCCTGTACGACACCCCGGTCACCCGCCCGGTAGTGCCAGCCGTACCGGCTGCCCACGACGAAGTGCGCCCGGTCGAAGTCAGCGCCCCGGCTGCCTGCCCACGCTACCTGGGCCGCGTCATCCGCAACGTCGACCTGAGCAAGCCGACCCCGCTGTGGATGGTCGAACGCCTGCGCCGCAGCGACGTGCGCAGCATCGACGCCGCCGTCGACATCACCAACTACGTGATGCTCGAACTCGGCCAGCCGATGCACGCCTTCGACCTGGCAGAAATCAACGGCGGCATCCGCGTACGCATGGCTGAAGAGGGCGAGAAGCTCGTCCTGCTCGACGGCCAGGAAGTTGCCCTGCGCGCCGACACCCTGGTAATCGCCGACCACACCCGCGCCCTGGCCATCGCCGGCGTCATGGGTGGCGAGCACAGCGGTGTGAACACCGAAAAAACCCGCGACCTGTTCCTGGAAAGCGCCTTCTTCGAGCCGATCTCCGTCGCCGGTAAAGCCCGTTCCTACGGTCTGCACACCGACGCCTCGCACCGCTACGAGCGCGGCGTAGACTCGCAGCTGGCCCGCGAAGCCATGGAGCGCGCCACCCAGCTGCTGCTGGACATCGTTGGCGGCGAAGCCGGCCCGGTCGTCGAAGCCGTCAGCGAACAGCACCTGCCGCAAGTGGCCCCGGTCACCCTGCGCGCCGAACGCATCACCCAGATGCTCGGCATGGAAATGGACCCAGCCCAGGTCGAGCAGCTGCTCAACGCCTTGGAGCTGACCACCACCAAGAGCGGGGAAGGGCAGTGGACGGTGAACGTGCCGAGCCACCGCTTCGACATCAGCCTGGAAGTGGACCTGATCGAAGAGCTGGCCCGCCTGTACGGCTACAACAACCTGCCGGTTCGCTACCCGCAAGCCCGCCTGGCCCCCCAGGGCAAGCCGGAAACCCGCGGTGACCTGCCGACCCTGCGCCGCCTGCTGGTTGCCCGCGGCTACCAGGAAGCCATCACCTACAGCTTCATCGACCCGAAACTGTTCGAACTGTTCAGCCCGGGCGTAGAGCCGCTGCTGCTGGCCAACCCCATCTCCAGCGACATGGCCGCCATGCGCGCGTCCCTGTGGCCGGGCCTGGTCAAGGCACTGCAGCACAACCTGAACCGCCAGCAAGACCGCGTGCGCTTGTTCGAAAGCGGCCTGCGCTTTGTCGGCCAGCTCGGCGACCTGAAGCAGCAGCCGATGATCGCTGGTGTAGTCACCGGCAGCCGCCTGCCAGAAGGCTGGGCCAACGGCCGCGACGGCGTCGACTTCTTTGACGTGAAGGCCGACGTGGAAGCCCTGCTGGGCTACTCCGGCGCCCTGAGCGACTTCACCTTCAGCGCCGGCAAGCACCCAGCCCTGCACCCAGGCCAGACCGCCGCCATCGAGCGTGACGGCAAGCTGGTCGGCTACCTCGGCGCCATCCACCCAGAGCTGGCAAAAGCCCTGGACCTGGACCGCCCGGTGTTCCTGTTCGAGCTGGTGCTGGGCGACGTGGTCGAAGGCCGCCTGCCGAAATTCAGCGAGCTGTCCAAGTTCCCGGAAACCCGCCGCGACCTGGCTTTGATCGCAGGACGTGATGTAGCTTCTAGCTCGGTGCTTGAAGTAATTCGTGACAATGCAGGCGAATGGCTCACAGACCTCAGGCTGTTTGATGTCTACCAAGGTAAAGGCATTGATCCTGATAGAAAAAGCCTTGCCGTCGGCTTGACCTGGCAGCATCCATCGCGCACTCTTAACGACGATGAGGTGAACGCCGCACTGCAAAACATCCTCACCTCGCTCGAACAAAGGTTGAACACCACGTTAAGGAAATAACGGCATGGGTGCTCTGACGAAAGCTGAGATGGCCGAAAGGCTGTACGAGGAGCTGGGGCTTAACAAGCGTGAGGCCAAGGAGCTGGTCGAGCTGTTTTTTGAAGAAATTCGGCACGCACTTGAAGAGAACGAGCAGGTCAAGCTGTCCGGGTTCGGCAACTTCGACCTTCGCGACAAACGCCAGCGGCCGGGCCGCAACCCCAAGACAGGGGAAGAAATCCCGATTACTGCACGGCGCGTCGTCACCTTTCGTCCAGGGCAGAAGTTGAAGGCCCGGGTTGAGGCCTATGCTGGAACCAAGCCATAACGACGAACTGCCCCCCATACCGGGCAAAAGGTACTTCACCATTGGTGAAGTGAGTGAGCTTTGTGCGGTAAAACCGCACGTGCTGCGGTATTGGGAGCAGGAGTTCGATCAGCTCAATCCCGTGAAGCGGCGGGGGAACCGGCGGTATTATCAGCGGCAGGATGTGCTGATGATTCGCCAGATTCGCGCGCTGCTTTATGACCAGGGGTTCACCATTGGTGGGGCTCGGTTGAGGCTTTCCAGTGATGAGGCCAAGGATGAGTCGAGCCAGTACAAGCAGCTGATTCGGCAGATGATTGTCGAGTTGGAGGATGTGTTGGTGGTGTTGAAGAAGTGACCTGGGTTGCTGGTGAATGGAAATTTTTTTGAGAAAAAGCTTTCATTTATCAGGAGGTTAGGGTACATTCTTCAACGTTCTCGGTAGCATTGAGAACATGCTTCAAAGCCCAGTCGGGGCGTAGCGCAGCCCGGTAGCGCACTTGCATGGGGTGCAAGGGGTCGAGTGTTCGAATCACTCCGTCCCGACCATTATTGATACAAAAAAGCCCAATCGGTGACGATTGGGTTTTTTTGTATCTGAATTTTTGTTCGGTTGCATCAATTGGTAGCACAGCTGATTGATTACGATGGGTTGATATAGCGCTAGTTTTTGTCCCTTCTTCAGAAACCAGAACTTGCTGCCACTCTGGTAACTCAGTCGCGGCTAGCGTGCCCTGGGAATGTTGCCAAGTCGACCAAAGCCCGTATCTTGAAAGTCAAGCTCAAGGCTGGGGTGGAAAGTCAGTCAAGGCTGGAATTGCGCCTCGCAGATGATGGCCACTTGATGCTATCTTTATTTAGGTATGCGGTGCGCACACAGAAAAATTGCGGCAGGAAGGCATCAGATTTTTGGGTGGACCGGATTGGCTGCGGGGGCGGTTAGATCGGAAGATCTCCACGCTGATCGAGACAGAAAGTTTGGCTCCGCACCGGCATAGATATTTCAAGGGTAAGCCAGTCTTTCTCAGTTTCGAGCTGAATACAGGAGCTTATCTCGGTTATGGGTCGGCGTGGTGACTTCGGATATTAGATCCGGACGCTGTCCGGTATCCAACCCAAAAAATGCCAATCTAACACCCGTATTCCACAAGCGCCTTAATGTACCGCAGGTGCCATTCGGATTTATACGCTTACGGCATCCGGCAGGCCAGTCTGTGTGGGGTGAAATGCGGGTCCAAGAGTACTGTGAGCAATGCCGAGCAGGCCGCCGGTGACTTGGGCTGCGTACTCTGGCGTGAGGCACTTGTAAGTCGTAGAGAATCTGGCTGCGAGCGGTTGGGTGATGCTGAGGTTGCGTCTACCAATTTGGGAGCACGCATAAGGTATTTTTCACAATTTTTTAATTGGTGAATGATTTGTTCGAAAAGCTAAAGGACGTTTTTGCTGCTGCAGCGCTGAAGTACCTGACGCCTGTAGATGCGAATCCGAAGAAGTCCAACCAGCACGAAATTGGTGGATTGATCAAGGCGGGTCTGGGTGTGCATTTACCTTGTCCGGAGGACGGTAGCAAAACTACCTTGCAAGCTACGATGTTTTACCTCGATGATTATAGCGATGAACCCGTTCTGGCTGAGGATGAGGTCTCGTGGTACGACTGTCGTCACAAAGACGTCAATCGAAAGCCGGAGTGGCGTCTCTACTACAAGAGGAACTCAGTCACCGAAAGAATTCGGGAGACCGATTTTATGCTGGTTGCAGTGACCCGTGAGGGGGGGGTGCTTATCATGTTCTGCCCTCAGGGCAGCCATACAGAAGTTCAGTTGCGTAGCATCTTTGGAGTCATCGGGATTAAAGTTGGAACCGAGCTGACTTCGGCCAAGGTTGGCACTTCGAGCATTGTGGCCCCAGTTCGGCTCATGCTTGCCCAGTATGGCATCGAACTTGATGTTCCCAGGCTGAAAGATGAGTTGCTACAGAAGCGGGTGATCAAGAAGTTTGGATCAGAATTCCCATCTACTCGGAAATTCTCCGATTTCGCTCGAACTTTGAGTAAGGATCTATCTGCAGTCGAGGCCCCGGATGAGACATTGTTGCAATGGATGAATGATGAAGAGCATATCTTTCGCATGCTCGAGCGGCATATTGTAAAGCAGAGGCTGCTGGAAGGCTTTGGCGAAGATGTGGATGCTTTCATACGCGTGTCACTCAGTGTTCAGAATCGCCGCAAATCTCGCGTGGGCCATGCCTTCGAAAATCACATTGAAGAGTGCCTTCGATTGAATGGTGTCGCATATGAGCGCGGAGTGCGCACAGAAGGAAAACAGAAGCCCGACTTCCTGTTTCCTGGGCGTGTTGCATATCTTGACTCGGATTACTCTGAGTCGGAGCTGCACATCCTCGGAGCGAAGACGACCTGCAAGGAACGATGGAGGCAGGTGCTAGCGGAAGCTGCGCGAGTGAAGCAAAAGCACTTGATCACGATGGAACCATCTGTTTCGGTAGATCAGACAGCGGAGATGAAAGAGAAGGGAGTGCAGTTGGTAGTGCCGTTACCTATCCAGGCGACCTATAAGGCTGAACAACAAGAGTGGTTGATGTCGTTCAAGCAATTCATTTCGCTGCTGAGGAAGACTGGTTAATCATTGCGTACTAGGCTCTGTACGAAAAGAGATGTCGCAAACCAGCGGGACCATGGTGGCATAGCTTTCGCGAGCTTGTCCTAGCTGCCAGCATTAGTTTCATTAATGACTGTACCCGAACGGCTAACTGAAGTGCCGGTGACATTGCCGACGGTCAAAATACCGGCGTTGCCAAAGTGAAGCCGACTTTATGCCCCGGCCAAAACCGCCCAGGTTATCAGGGGGCCGTTTTTCATTAGGATTGCTGCTGGCGGGCCTCATCGCCCAATTTAGTTAAATCCCAGTCATTCCGGATACATCATCCATAAGCCTAACCTCAGGTCCATCATCCTTCCGAGTGCATTTGACATCGATGCTGGGGCTCTCGCCTTGATGCTGTTATCGGGAAGATCAGCAAGAGCACTCGAAAGGTCGTAATTCCCAACGCTACACACTGATGCCATGAGCGCAGCCGTTTAGGCTAAATGGCTTAGTGCTAGTTGTCTATGGGGCGTGTTCTAGTTATCCTGCCGATTTATCGGCTTGCATAGGAGTTTATATAGGATGGGAAGCCTCCGTCAGCACTTTACGGGAGTGGCTGCAAAGCATTTGTCAGCTGTTGATGCCACCCCTCGATCTCATCAGCACGAGATCGGGTCGAATGCCTTCGTACAGATTCTAGGTAACCCGGGAGACCAGAAGGTTTCTTTCGAAGGTACTTTCCTATATTTCGACGACGAAAGTGATGCCCCACTGAAGGCTTTCGGCGGACTTACCTGGTATGATACCCGGCTGCGTCAGGCTCACCGTAGGCCGGAGTACCGCTTGTACTACCGCGAGAATGTGGTGACGAATCGGATGTCAGAAGGAGACTTTTGTGTTCTCGCGGTACGTCCAGACAACACTCTAATGTTAGTGGTTAGTCCGCGTGGCTCGACCAGTGAACAACAAATTCGCTGGCTTTTTGATATTGATCACTTACCCATGAAGGGATTTGAGGTACGCGAAGTTGAAGAGCGAAGGCAAGTAAGTATCATTGAGGCCTTGATACTTGAAGAGCTGGGTATTGAGGTTCGAAATGATAATGAAGACTGGCTTGGTAAGGTCATCGACCGGTTTGGTGAGCGTTTTCCGGTAACGGCTGAGTTTAGTTCTTTCGTCCGAGAGACCTGTAGATTGGCTGAGCCGGTCCGAGCGGATCCTGATTCTGCACTGCTGGCTTGGATGGAGCATGAAGAGATGCTCTTCAGAACACTGGAGCGGAAAATTGTCCAAGGCCAGCTGGATAAAGGATTTTCTGATGTTGAGCACTTTATCCGGTTTTCTCTGAGTGTGCAGAATAGGCGTAAATCACGAGTAGGGCATGCATTGGAGCATCATTTGGCTGCCGTTTTTGAAGCTCATGGTTTGCCCTTCGGACGGCAAGTAGTTACTGAAAATAGAGCAACTGCAGATTTTTTATTTCCGGGGCAGAATCAGTATAACGATTTAAATTACCCTGACGAGCGGCTAGTGATGCTTGCTTCAAAGTCTACATGCAAAGACCGTTGGCGCCAGGTATTGGCAGAGGCTTGTCGAATCAAGGAAAAACATCTCTTTACCTTGGAGCCGGCTATAAGTTTTAACCAGACTAATGAAATGAAGGCTCATAATTTGCAATTGGTTGTCCCGTCGGCATTGTTCGGAACTTACAGTGGTGAGCAGAAGGCGTGGTTGCTGAGTTTGGCTGCGTATCTAGAGCGTGTAAAATACATTATTTCTTGAGTGCGATGGTGTCGCCTGCCGGATTTAAATTAATGCCTGTCCAGTAGGGGTGCGTGTCGACTGGCTTAATCCGGTCGAAGGTTTTTTCTGGGTGATCATCAGCAAGCTATGCGTTCTGCTCGTCAAGCTCGTGAAAGGTTGAACTTTGAGATAACCAAGCCTCTACGTTGTCAATCAGGGTGTTGGAGCTTTCATTCTTCATTTTTCGGATTGCACACTCCCATATGATTAATGTTCGCCAGCCAATCTCATTGAGTTTGGCTATTTGGATTGCATCTCGTGTTTTATTTTTATCGATTTTGTCTATCCAGAACTCTGTGCGAGTTTGGGGGGGCTTGAAATATCGGCAATTATGGCCGTGCCAGAAGCAACCATGAACAAAGATTGCTGCTTTAAACTTTGGGAGGATCAGGTCGGGCTTGCCCGGCAGATGAGCCGTGTGTATGCGGAAGCGAAAGCCCCGTGCATGCAGGGCCTTGCGAATTATGAGTTCGGGAGAGGTGTTTTTCCCCTTTATCCCGGACATCATGCGAGATCGTGTCGCAGCATCAACAATATCAACCAAAATGAACTCCACTCAGGGTGCGGCGCACCCTGAGTGGTCAGAGGTTACGCAGGCAAGCTGAACTCCAGCTGCGTTTGATTTTGATCTCTTTTAGCCTTAGCTGCAAGGATTCGATCTTTCATCAGTCGAGCGACTGCTTCGAAAACAGGTACGGCGACCGAGTTGCCAAACTGTCGATAAGCCTGAGTATCAGATACAGGGATAACAAATTTGCTTTCACCAGGTTTGTCGAAGCCCATCAACCTGGCGCACTCGTGAGGCGTGAGTCGGCGAGGGCGATTGATTTGATTCAACTCTCCGTAGAAATCCAGCTTTTCATTGAAACCGCGATCAACGAGAATTTCAGAGCCGTCCTTGTGATATCGTGCAGATAATGTCCGTGCTACATCGTTTGATCGAGTTAGTCCAAACCCGAATCCATTTCCTTTCTGGCGATGTTTTTCAGCATATTTATAAAGGTATTCCCACAGCTTTGGCGTCAAGATGTATTTGGCATCAACCTTTTCGTCGAGAAGGTCGCCGAATGTCGGTCGAGTTGATGGATATAGCTTTTCGATGTCTTTAAGGGTGAAGCCGCCGTGAACGTTAAGATCTCGTCGGAATCCTACGAGCACAATTCGCTCCCGGTGTTGGGGGACGAAGTGCCGGGCATCAATTACTTTAGGGTCCTGGCCTTTAGGGGCTTCGACATCTGCCACCTCATAGCCCAGCTCATTCAAAGTCTCGCAAATAATGCGGAAAGTCTTACCTTTGTCATGGCTCTTGAGGTTCTTCACATTTTCAAGGAGAAATGCTGCGGGTTTTTTTGCCGCTAGAATCCGTGCGACATCGAAGAAGAGTGTGCCTTGTGTCTCGCACTCAAAGCCATGCTTGCGCCCCAGAGAGTTTTTCTTGGATACGCCAGCAAGCGAAAAAGGCTGGCAGGGAAAACCTGCGAGGAGCACATCGTGATCAGGGATTTCTTGATCGATGTGGCGGTAAGCCTCTTCTTCGCTTATGTCTGGCTGATCGGAAAGGGTAGCAGTGCGAATGTCCTGATTGAAGCGGTGCCGGGCGGGATCACAGTAGTGATTGGCTTTGTAGGTGCGGACAGCATGCTCGTTCCATTCAGATGTGAACACACATTCACCGCCGATCGCCTCAAAACCTTTTCGGATTCCACCAATCCCCGCAAACAGGTCGATAAAACGGAAGGAGGTCTTACCTTCAGGGCGCTTGGGCAGAAAAGACTGCAGGTGTACGAACTCCCGGTGAGTAAGCCTCGGGACAGCTTTGCCCTTCATCCACCGATTCACGGTTTCTCGGCAATGTGTAGAGCCAATCTCATTCAGCTTTGAAGCAATTTGCCCTTGGTCGTAGATTTCCAGCAATTGGCGAAGCAGCGCCAGGTCTTGCTGCGGATGTAGCTCCTGGAAGCTTTGCGATTCGGTCTCTGCGGACTCGAGAGCGTGAGGTTCGAAAAGGTTCATGAGTCCGTATTCCTCTGGGTCAAACGTGTGATGTACTATCACCATTTTATTCCTTATCAGGATTTTGTAAACCGCCCATTTGCCGCGTTAACGGGCATTGCACGACCTGCTGTATACTGTATATGCAGACAGTATAGTGATCAGCTTCCTTTGTGTCTCTGGATGATTGCAGTCATCCGCAATGGCACTCTGCTTGCGGTCACGCGGTACTGAGCCGTCTTCGTGCTTTAAGTTCGCCTCAGACCTCAAGTGTCCAGGCTTTCGGCAGGGTCCGGATAAGAATGGGCTAGGGGCTATAAGCGCTCACCGTAACCAAGGCATCGCCAGCATGTCTGCGACGTTAGTGGTGGCGGTGGGGGCCCCTGATAGCGAATCGGGCCTATCTAGGGCTATCTGCCGGCTGCTTAAACTGAAAAGGGTATTGATATTACGGTGCTAGCAGTCGATGCTTGCAACTGCGCTGAGGAGTCGCGGCAAAGCCTGTCCAATTAGCGCGCAGCCCCCGTCTTTGCCGGTGTACCGAATGGCAATAATGGGCCCGACAATGGGCCAAGGATGTTAGGAACTCGACCCTGCCGACATTGGCCCGAGGAATTGCAGGAAGCTCTATGATGACCTCACAGATTGATATTTTCGAGAAGCAGATCCGCGAAAAGCTTCCGACACATGAAAGCCCCGCCACGGCTGCAGAAGCCATCAAACGAGAGGCTTCTGTTTTTGGCATTACATTTTCCGCCGACATGGATAAAAACCTCGCGACCGCACTCGCACGTGTCGTTGCGTCATTGGGGAGTGTGGAGGTCCTGCGTCATTCTTCACTCATCAAGTCGAGGGAGGAGTGGTACACCGGGCCGAGTGCCAGCGACGTTCACTGGCCAGCGCTCGAAGGCTACTTGACCAACGTCAAGGGCTGGGACAAGGACGCTGTTAAATCGATAGACAAAAGCTCGTCGGAGGTGGTCTCGCTGTTGGCAAACCCCTCTGCGGCCAAATTTCGTCACCGCGGCCTTGTCGTGGGTTACGTTCAGTCGGGCAAAACGGCCAACATGACTGCCGTCATCGCCAAGGCAGTGGATGCAGGCTACAACCTCATTGTTCTTCTCGCAGGTGTCACCAATAAGCTCAGGGCTCAGACACAGAGCCGAATCGAAAATGACGTCGTGATGCGCCACAGCCACCTATGGCAGCTGTGGACGGAGAGCAAAGACGAAGGTGACTTTGAGATCCCGGCCAGTCGCCACTTCGCGCTTCCCGTGCCCGGTCGCGCCCAGTTGGTCGTGATGAAAAAAGTTGCCTCACGGCTGCAAGCCTTTCGCCGAACAATCGTCGACGACAAGGGGCGTAGCACTTCGACGAATGTCCAGGCGCAACTCAAGGTACTCATCATCGATGATGAGTGCGATCAGGCATCAGTAAATGCTTCGAACAATGATGAGGACATGACTCGAATCAACGAAGAGATTCGGAAAATCATCCGGGCCCTTCCTGCGGTCTCTTACGTGGGTTACACCGCCACGCCGTTTGCCAACGTCTTTATCGATCCGTATCCGCGCAACAAGGACGAGCTGGACGATCTTTACCCTGAAGATTTCATTACAGCGCTACCTCGGTCCGACAACTATTTTGGGGCGAGGGAGGTGTTCGGTTTCGACCCGAAGGACGCCGACAACGAAAGTACAGAAGAAGCCGGCCGGGACATGATACGGACCATACCGGTGGAGAAGCTGAATATTTTGCGTCCCGCTCGCGCAAGCGATAAAAACTTCAAGCCGCAGATGACAGAGGAGCTGGAGGAGGCGCTCCTCTGGTTCCTCATCTCGTGTTCCATACGTCGAGCGCGAGGCCAAGGACACGAGCATATGTCGATGCTCATCCACACATCACCGCTTATTTCTCAGCACGAAGGTATGGACGCAGTCATTTGTGGATGGCTGGAAACGCACGGTACTGATCTGGCTACAGGTAACGGAGATATTTCTGCGAGATTGAGTACGATCTTCAACCGTGAAATTTCTGCGGTTCCACTTGAGCACGACGTAAGCCCTCCGTCATTGCAACAGCTTTTGCCACATCTCCAGCAGACGCTCGCAGCCTTGGAGGTTGCCATCGAAAACGGGGTCAGCGATAAGCGGCTGGACTACACGAAGGGCCCCAAAACCTATGTAGTGATCGGTGGAGCGGTGCTAGCTCGGGGACTGACGATCGAAGGGCTCTGCGTATCCTTCTTCCTTCGCACTTCGATGCAATACGACACCCTTCTTCAGATGGGCCGCTGGTTCGGGTATCGAAATGGTTACGAGGATCTTCCCCGTCTCTGGACTACGGCTGAGTTGATTTCAAGCTTCAGGGCACTTGCGCGCATCGAGGAGGAAATTCGCGACGACATCGCGCGGTACAGCGAATACAAGACTACTCCTGCGGAGTTCGCAGTGAAGGTTCGGGCCATCCCAGGGATGGCAATTACTTCGGCGGCGAAAATGCGCCACGCGTTTCGTACCAGCATCAGCTTTGAAGGGCGTCATGTACAGACCATTCGCTTTGACCATCAAAGTGAACGAGTGGTCAGCGCCAATTGGTCTGCTGCAAGCTGCCTCGTGGATGACATTGGTGCTGACAACATCAAGGACTTGGGAAATCGAAAACTCGCACAAGACATACCGCTGGCGATGATCAGAAAGTTTTTGAAGACCTACGAGATCTGCGACCAGCATATGGATCTGAAAAGAGAAATGCTGCTGGCTTACATTGATAAGGCAGGACAACAACTGAAAACCTGGAACGTGGGGTTCATCACACCTGGATCCAGTCTCTCTCGCAAGCCGCTGGGGCAGTTGGGTCCAATTCCTACCAACCGTCGCGCGCAGTTGAGCGCTTCGGAGCGAAGCTATGCCGACATCAAGGCCTTGATGTCGAAGAACGATATTCTCATCGACGCGTTAAGTCCCTCCAGCGACGAAGATGATGACTCGTGGGCATCTTTCAAAAGCCGAAGACCCGCTAAACCGTTGTTACTGCTGTATGCGATTGACCAAGAGTCTCCCCCAATGGCGAGCACGAAAAATCGTGTCATGCTGGATGCCACCGATGACCTCATCGGAATCGGTATCGTGTTTCCAGGCGTCAAGGATCACGCTGGTGCGTACTACGCGGTGGAGCTGGATGTTCCATCGGAAGAAAAGATCGACGAAGCATTGGAAGAGCTCGTTGCAGAGGAAGAGGCGCAGACTGCCGATGCATAATCCTCTTCATCGGTGGTCGCAACTTCGCTCCAGTGAGAGGGGCGATGGCGTCGTCGAGATTCCGACTTTGGACTCCGGCATCGACACCGGCTTCGGTGTCGTACGGTACGCAATCGGCCTGCATGGCGAACCCCGTCTGTTGGTCCCAACCAGTGGGTATCATCCAGTAGGGCTCACCTCTACCAGCAAACTCTCGATATCCATCGTCAGTCTTGCAGTCGCGGGTAAGAGCGTCCGGTTCATTGACATCATGTGCCTTGAAAAAACGCTGAATGCAGTGTTTGCGGAGCTGGCGGAGGCAATACTCAGGCGCCTGGAAAACGGAGATTCGCCTCACACGGCAGTTGCAAGCGCGATTCATGATTTCCGCGTATTGCTGGGGGAAACATCGGCCCCGCAAACGCCTGAAAGTGCAATACTAGGGCTTGTTGGCGAGCTGCTGGTACTTCATGAACTGGTGAAGATAGACCCTGGCGCTGTCGATGCGTGGTCGGGGCCGTTGGGGCAGCGCCACGACTTCCGCAGGGGTGTTCACGCTCTGGAAGTGAAGACTTCCGGTCGTCTGGACACGATGCAGATAGGTATCAACGGCATAGACCAACTGGAGCTGCCTGACGACGGCTCGCTCGTCCTGGCGCATGTCAACATTGAGAAGGCAATGGACGGCGAGTTGTCGGTCGCGGAACTGGTAAAACTGTTGCAAGCCTGCGGAGTGAATACCTCAACGCTCCATGAGCGCTTGGCTGCGATCGGTTGCCAAAGCCCCGACGCTCCGGAATGGAATCGCATTGCTTATTCCGACTGGTCGATCAAGACCTATCAGGTTGGGCCTGGATTCCCCAGAATCACCCGTTCGACATTCGAGTCAAAATCACTCCCGACCGGCGTGAGCAATCTGACGTATGCCGTAGACCTGACCCATGCCACCGCATACGAGCTCTCTGAAAGTGAGCAGATGTGCGCCTTCGAGAGAATCTCGAAATGAGCCTGTTGGAACTCTTCAGCGAACCATTCGCGCGCACCGGTAATATCGCCGCCGACGGCTTCAAAAAGTTGCTTGGCTGCCCTGCACAGGATCTTTTGCAGACAGTGCTGCGCGAGTCCATACAGAACAGCATTGATGCGGGCCGTCTGGGAAAAGGCCCTACCATCCATGTGCGCTATCGCACTCTGACATCGGAGCAGTTGAGTTTTCTCGTGAACCACGTGCTATCCGATCAAATCGCTTGTGACGAAACAGCAGGGGCCATCCAGGATACCCTCGGGAAGTCCGATCTGAAAGTCTTGGAGATCTGCGACTTCAATACCACTGGATTAGGCGGTCCGACGTCAGGTGATGCCGTGGCGGAAGGTGACGAAGCGTTGGATTTCGTGAATTTCCTGCGAAATGTCGGCGTTGCGCGGGATACCCATAATGGGGGAGGTACATACGGGTATGGCAAAAGCTCCCTTTATGCGATGAGCGCCTGCTCCACTATTCTTGTCGATACACAAACCACCGCTAACGGCACACAGACGAGAAGGTTCATGGGTTGTCACCTCGGCAGTGCTTTTGACGCCATTGCATCGGACGGTAAGAGAAAACGTTTCACTGGGCGCCACTGGTGGGGTATCAAAGATAACGAAGGCGGCATCGACCCAGCCGTAGGCGGAACAGCTGAAGAGCTTGCAGCATGCTTGGGCATGCCGGCACGTTCGCACGTCCTGACCGGTACGACAGTCATGATCCTTGACCCCTATGTAGCCGAGGGGGCACGAACGGTCGCGGATGAGATCATCGAGACGATACTCTGGAACTTCTGGCCTCGACTCACGCAGACGACCCCAGTGGAGAGGAAGCTGGACATTCGGTTATTCATAGAGCAAACCGAAGTACCCGTTCCTCTACCCGAACAGTTCCCACCGCTAGATTTATTTTCTGCTGCCATTGCCGAGCATCGCAATGTTGACGGCGATGTCATTCGGATACAACGGGACAAGCCGTACAAACCCCTAGGGGCTCTCGCGCTCAAGAGGGGGATGCGCGCGACCCGCTCAGCAGTAGCCCTTCATGACGATTCCAAGGTACCTCATCAGGCGAGCCACATCGCGGTAATGCGGCCTGTGGAACTCGTCGTCAAATACATAAGCGGTGCGCCGTTCCCGGATGCGCGCTACGAATGGGCGGGCGTTTTCATCTGTTCGGATGAGAAGCTGGTAGAAGAAGCCTTCGCAAAGGCAGAGCCCCCCGCGCATGATGATTGGGTGCCTGACATGCTCCCTGGCTCAGACGCGAAGTCAATGGTCAGGATTGCACTGAAACGTCTTGAGCATCATGCCCAAACCTATGCCTCCCCGACCTCGACGATTGTTGCGAGCGAAAGAACCAAAGGTCCCTCGCTGGCGAAGACTGCAGCTAAACTGGGAAATCTTCTGGATGCTGTTTCGGGTAAAGGACCAGGTAAACCAGCCACAGCAAATTCTTGTACACCCCGCAAGCGTGATGACCTATCCGTCTCTGTGCCTAGGTTTTTGCGACTTGAAATTGACGAAAATGATCAGCCATGTGCGGTTTTTGAAGCTGAACTGCGTAACGACGAGAGAGATGAGCATCTCAAATTGATTGCTGAAGCAAGACTCATCGCCGATGGTGGGATGACGGACAGCAAGGACCTTCCGCCTGGATTTGGATCCAGGGTATTGAAGATGGATTTGGATGGTTCGCAGAAAGAAGCCTGTGGCGATACTCTGGAAGTGGGCAAGCAGAGTGGTGTTGTGACGATTAGGGTGTTGAGTACAGTTCATGCCGCCGTCGGAGTACGCTTGGCCTTTGTAAAGGAGGGTGATCAATGAGAAGAATAGCTCTGCCATTCCTCACACTCTCCGATGACTCTGTTGTGCTGAGTGATTGGACGATCGGCGAACCTGGTCAGCCGCGGTTCCCTCTTGGCGAAATTCTGGAGGACTGGGACTACGAGAAAGATCTGGAGGTCGGAGTAGAAGTCACTGTTGACCTTGAGCAGGCTGCTTTGGATCTGGCTCTCGACGCTACTTCGCTCAAGCTCGCCGCAGTGCTCGTGGTTGGGACTGGCGCAGGGTCGCTT
This sequence comes from Pseudomonas sp. PVC-5-1, assembly GCF_057444345.1. NCBI lineage: Bacteria > Pseudomonadati > Pseudomonadota > Gammaproteobacteria > Pseudomonadales > Pseudomonadaceae > Pseudomonas > Pseudomonas sp. PVC-5-1. Next base: position 2,152,336 of record NZ_CM172024.1, read on the forward strand.
CCTCGCGTAACCCACAATGCGTGCATAAAAATCCTTGATAGTGACAAAACCTGTGTACGTCTCGAAGCGACACTTGCAGGGTATACACTCTCATCCCAGATTTATCTTGAAGTCAGAATTCTCCTCGACGGGCCCACTGCATCAGGAAACCAGTTATCACCCCGGTTTAAAGGGGCGAAGCTTTGGCATACAGACCTGCGTGTCCTCATCGAGGATGGTGGCGGATCGCGCTTTCCGATCGAGCTCACGAGTTTCACTGACAGCTTTCAGGGCATGCCTGAGCAGAATGCTCCGTGGTACGTACAGTGGGACCCGTCAAACTTTCATGCCGACTTCGGTGGCAATGTGCGGCTATACGTGAACGCCGACATAGAGGAAATCGCGCAGCGCTTTGTGGACGGTGACCGGCTTTTGCTTCAAGCGATCGTAGCTGATGTCATGACACAAATGATTACGACGGCGCTTGATCAAGAGAGTGAGGATGATTTTTTGGTCAGTTTCGAAGAGGGATCCATCGGACAACAGACCCGTATCTGGATCGAAACCGCTTTTAGTGGGCAGAACCGCCAAAGCATCAGCGTCTTGCGTCGAAGCTACCCCGGCCGTTTTCATGCATCGATTTTGGCAGCCGCCGAGTTAGGGAACGAAGAATAATGACTGTCGCACTATTACCTCGCCTGAAGCCAATAGGTGTGGATACCGCCCTCGGACGATTTCATGAAACAGGCGCAAATACGCGATCTACTCTGAATATTCTGTCGGATTATTCGGACGTATTGTCATTTGCTCCCAGCGGTGGTTACAAATCGGGCAAGGCCGCTGTGGATCTCGGGCAGGGTCTCAAAGAGATCGCACAAAGCGCAGGGTTCCCACGCACTGGGAGTCAAAGCGCCAAGGCCGAGTTCGATCAGGAGGCGGCGATTTACCTTGCGCAGGCACCAGCACTGTCCAGTGGTGAAGCGCTAAGGAATGATGTCTGGGCATTTCTTGCGACTGTCATTGTCCCTGATCTGGTGGTATGGCGCTTCCCGGGTGAAAGTCGTAGCCGGTTTGCCGGTGGGAACCGAAATACGTTTCAGCGGCTCTGGATGCGCGGTAAGGGGCTTGATCGTGGAGAGGACCATCCTGACCGCTGGGGTCTGGTTAAAGCACTACCCGAAGATGCGATGGTACAGATATTTGAAAGGCCTTCGATTGCCTGCTCTCAGCGACTTGCGACAGCTGTGGCGGAGGGCTGGATGAGGGCGGCAATCGAAATAGAAAAAGGCACAATGGAGGACATCATGCGCAGAGCTATAAAGATTCTTCGTATTCGTAACGAGGTAATCGATCTGGCTTATCTGGATGCAGAGCAGCTTGAGGAAACTGTGGCGGCGGTTTTCGAACATGCGATGTCCGTTGAATCTGCCCCCTGAAAGGTTTGCCGGCATAGGGCAGTTGACGGCCGTAGGTCACCACATGGCTGGTAACGGTCATGCGCTTACTTAGTTGATCGATCAAGGGCAGTACAGGTTGCGCTGGGGCTTGGATTGCTGGGGCCGCCTTGCGGCCCTTTCGCGACCTAGGTGCTCCTGCAGAGACTGCGTAAGTCATGGCAGGTGCGATAGCGCAGTTCAGCTCTGCTCCTGTGGGAACGGGAGTTTTCAAGGGTTTTTCATCATTCCCAGCTCGGCATCATCCATCAGCGCCTTAGCCAATGCGCAGAGGTAATGCGAAGCCCAGATCAGCTGGGGTTTGTCTTCCATCAAGCCGTCCAGGGTCATATCCCGTGCATAGCCCATCAGCTCCGAGGCCTGTTCGCGGGCGCTCTGGCAGGGGATGCCTGCTTCGATGCGGAACAGCGGATGGGTCTGGTTTTCACCTTGGTAGAAGGTGGTTTTGCCGACGGTGAATTTGGTTTCTTCTGTGGTCATTGTTCAATCTCCCCGAAATTTCTAGTGCCTGGTCTGGCCTCATCGCCGGCAAGCCAGCTCCCACAGATACTGCACAGGCCTCGAGATCTGTGGCGTAGATCAGATCCATGCGGGAGCCCGGCTTGCACGCGATTGGGGCAGCCCAGGCGACACATCAATGAAGCCTTAGTGCAATGTCCTAGGTTCAGTGGGCATCTGTACTTGGACCAGCGCAGATTCAAGCAAAGCTCGCAGCGTCTCTAGCTCATGCATCGAAGCCATCATCAGAATCGACGCTGGCGACTTGGGCTGCAGCAGTATCGCCTGATGTACAACGGTCGCCGCGCATAGCGCGTAATCCGTGGCCTGGATCAGGGTGTCTTCAAGGGATAGAACATTGTGAGGTGGATCAGGGACTATCTTCAGCATAAACCCTCTCAGTGCCTTAAAGGGCTGCCGCAGATCCGCTGTCAAACGGAAGGGTGGCAGCTGTTTGTGGGTTGACAGACCGGGGGCACTGAGAATCCCGGCGCACACAAAGGTGCCCCACGCACAGCTGCCATAACTGGCATTGCACATGCTCTCAGTGAACCACGGCCTGTCAAAACCGTGCCGCCAATTGGTAGCGGCAGGTCGAGACTATGGTTCACGATTTCCATGTGCAACGAAAAACAGGCGCAGGGAGTATCTTTGGGAAATGGCCTACAAGGAAGGGGCTAATTCTGACTTTTTTTGCCCATTCACCCTCACAGCATGCAACGCCGGCTGCTCTGTCAACGGTTTGTGGATCTCAAAAAGCTTTCCACTCACGAATCCCTGTATCCAGTTATGTCGCAATGCCAACAAACGGTCCAGCATGGACTTTCGCCACTCAAGCCCTGAAACTGACCCGCTCGCATCTGGACCAAGGCAGGTCACGGGCTTGCCCCTGACAACGGACGCCAAGTAACAGCGAAGATGACTATCGAAGCTTTTGCCCCTTTCCAGCGCTTTGCCGCTGAGCTGTTGAAGTATCTACCGGCTGACCAGCCAGATGGCTCCCACGACCTGTCCCACATCCATCGCGTATGGGTCAACGCGCAACGGATACAGCGCGTAGAAGGCGGCGACCTGGAAGTGCTGCTTGCAGCGACGGTGCTGCATGACTGTGTCGCAGTAGAAAAGAACTCGCCCTTGCGTGGGCAGGCGTCAACGCTGTCCGCACAAAGGGTGGCGTCAATCCTCGCTGATATGGGCTGGCCCTTGCAGCGCATCGAACAGGTGGCGCATGCAGTCAAAACCCACAGCTACTCGGCTGGCTTCGAACCACTCACCCTTGAGGCCAGGATTCTTCAGGACAGCGATCGCCTGGACGCCATAGGTGCAGTGGGTATTGCCCGGTGTTTTTACGTTTCCGGGCGAATGGGGTCGGCGCTGTACGATTTCGAGAACCCCACTGCGTGGGGGAGGGAGTATCAGGACAAGGCGTATACGGTCGAGCACTTTCATACCAAGCTGCTCAAGCTTGCGTCAGGGTGTAAAACTGCTGAAGGGGCTCGACTGGCTGCTGAACGTCATGCGCGGCTTGAAGTGTTTCTTGCGGATTTCATGGATGAGATCGGGGCTGGCGGGGCAGGGGCAAGTGGGTAGGTTCCGAGATTTTCGGCAGTTTGTACGCGCTAAACCGGTCTCATGGAACAGTATATGACTGATTGATGTAGCAGGGTCTCTGTGGGAGCGGGCGTGCCCGCGAACACCGGCGCAGCCGGTGCCAGCCACCGCGTTGAGTTCTTCGCGGGCATGCCCGCTCCCACAGGCGCCGCGTCGCGCTTGCGAGTTGAGCTCTCTGCGCGAAAGCGCAAACCTAAGGGCCAGGCAATCTCTTACAGATCGTGTACTTGCCTCGAAAACGAAGCTGGCCAGGTGGTCGGTATCTCGGGCCCAACCAGTCGATTTACTAGAGGGGTGCGGCGGGGGCGCAAAGTTGTCACGCGCTTCAAGTACGATGCCTAGGGATAGATAATTGGCTTGGCTGTTTGTCGTGTGTCTATGTGGCCATGTACTTGTCCAGACTTTCCTCTCGGGTGTCTTCCTCTGGCATCCAGTAGTAGGCCTAAACGGTTTGGTGATGAGCTAGAACAGGCGCACTGTGGCTGGTACCGAAGCTGGCGTTAACGCAATAGTCTCTAACAAAGCAAGGCGTGGGTTTCGGAACGGTCCTACATACTCGGCGATATTTTTTCTATAGCCTCCAAGCCTTTCCCTTACAAGTAGCTGGCGAAGTGGCCTATTGTCTCCGAGATTTTAAACGTGTTGATAGTTGATCAAGTAAGAGTCCAGCTGAGGAATAGGTGATGGCATGGTTATTCATTTTGTGCACCGTGTTCAGTGTGTGTGGTGCATTCATTTTGCGTGCCAAGTGCTCGGGGCCTCATCTCGGTTATGGGCTATTCTGCCTGTGCTTGCTATACAATATCTTCTTTGTTGTTACATATATGAGGATATTGGAGTTCCAACAGTTTTTATTTTTGGGATATCAGCCTGAATTCCTCAAGAAAAATATCATGGTGGGGTGGGTTGCTCTGGTAGGTGTGTTCTTACACTGTGGAGCAATGCCCACTAGGGGCGCTACGTAGAGCAACTGGGTTGCGCATGAGCAGTTGACTCAGGCCAGGTTGAACGCTTCGCGGGCACACCTGCTCTCACAGGGTGCCGGATAATAGGTTTAAAGCTCGGACCATGCCCGTCTCAGAATGGCGGCGCTACATATACAACCCGGTTTCGTCCATTCTGTTTAGCGTCATAAAGTCCCCTGTCAGCGCGTTCCAGTGCGTCATCCAGCGTTTCACCCTTGGCAAACAGGGTGCACCCTACGCTGACGCTCACCTTCAACTGGCCACATGGCAACTGCATCGGGCTGGCATCCACCTGTTCGCGAATCCGCTCAGCAATCCGCGTCAGTTCTTCGCTGTCTTTAACATGCAAGATAGCGACGAACTCCTCACCCCCATGGCGCACCAGCAGGTCATCGGGGCGAAGTGCGGCGCGCAGGCGACGTGCAGATTCGCAAAGCACTTTGTCACCGCCGCCATGGCCGTACTTGTCGTTGATGGATTTGAAGTGATCCAGGTCGGCATAAACCGCACCCAGTTGTAGGCCGTTCACCTCAGCCAATCGCCGTTCATGGTCTTCAAACGCCGACAGCGCGCCGCGGTTCCACAGTTGTGTCAAAGGGTCGAGCAGGGCTTTGCGTTGCTCGCGATCCATTTCAAGCCGCAGATCGCGGTTTACCTGGGCCAAGGTACGCAGTTGCAGATATCCCTCGGCAAGCGTGGCCAGGTCCCTGAAATTCGCTTGTTGAGCCTCGCTGAGCACGCGCGGGTGGGGATCGAACATGCACAGCGTGCCGATGGCTTTGCCGTTGCCGGCGCGCAAGGGGTGGCCGGCGTAAAAGCGGATGTAGGGCGGGTTGAGCACCAGCGGGTTGTCGATGAATCGCCCGTCGCACTTGGCGTCGGGCACCATCAGGGTACCCTCGCCGAGAATGGCGTAGCCGCAAAAGGAAATACTGCGCGTCGTCTCGCTTGCCTCAAGCCCTATGCGGGCCTTGAACCACTGTCGGTCCTGGTCGATCAGGCTGATAAGCACAGTGTCCACATGGGCCAGGTCCTGGGTAAGCCGCACCAGGGTATCGAGGTAATGCTCGGCTGGTGTATCGACCAGGTTCATGTCATCGAGCGTGCGCTGGCGAAGCGCTTCGTCTGCGGGTAAAGGGCAAGCTGGCATCGTTGGTCCTCCATTCCCTGGTTGGCTGCTTTTGCACTAGGCGGGGCGCGTTCTCTATACCGTCGAAACAAGCACAGCATAGGTTATAGCGTGGAGCCTTGGGCTGCAGGTGCGGCTGGCCATTTCTTGCCGAGAGTGTGATTTCTTTCGCTCGATAATCGTCAAGATTGCTACCCCTTCGCCGTCGTCTGGGGACTGATACAGGGCCTTTCATGCAAACGCTGTTGAACGAGATTCTCGAAGAAGTACGTCCCTTGATCGGCAAGGGCAAAGTGGCTGACTACATTCCTGCGCTGGCCGATGTGCCAGCGAACCAGCTGGGCATCGCGGTCTATGGCAACGATGGCAGCTATTACTGCGCCGGCGACGCCCTGGTGCCGTTCTCGGTGCAGAGTATTTCCAAGGTGTTCAGCCTGGTGCAGGCGATTGGGCACTCGGGGGAGGCCATTTGGGAGCGGCTTGGCCATGAGCCTTCGGGCCAGCCGTTCAACTCGCTGGTGCAGCTGGAGTTCGAGCGTGGTCGGCCGCGTAATCCTTTTATCAATGCGGGTGCGTTGGTGATCTGCGATATCAACCAGTCGCGCTTTGCTGCACCCACGTTGTCGATGCGCGATTTTGTGCGGCGGCTATCGGGCAATCCCCATATCGCGATCGATGCCCGCGTTGCCGACTCGGAGTATCAGTTCCGTGCGCGTAACGCGGCCATGGCTTACCTGATGCAGTCGTTCGGCAACTTCCATAACGAGGTGGAAACGGTGCTGCGCAGCTATTTCAGCTATTGCGCGCTGCAGATGAATTGCCTGGACCTGGCTCGGGCGTTCTGTTTCCTGGCCAATGATGGGTTCTGCAAGCACAGTGGTGAGCAGATTCTGACCCGGCGCCAGACCCAGCAGGTGAACTCGATCATGGCCACCAGCGGGTTGTATGACGAAGCAGGGAATTTCGCCTATCGGGTGGGGTTGCCGGGCAAGAGTGGTGTCGGGGGCGGGATTGTGGCGATCGTGCCGGGGCAATTCACCGTGTGCGTGTGGTCGCCGGAGTTGAATGCGGCGGGTAACTCCCTGGCCGGGATGGCGGCGCTCGAACTGCTCAGTTCGCGTATCGGCTGGTCGGTGTTCTGATCGGCGGGCCCGGTGGCTGAGGTAGGCCCGGTCGATACCTCAGCTTGTCGGGTCCTGCCCCAGTACCTTGGCAAGGGCCACGCGGGCATCTTCAAGCTGTACCAGTGAAGCATGCCGCGCGCCCAGCGCGTCACCGTTCTGGATAGCGGTCAGAATCGCCTTGTGCCGGGGCAGAGCGAGTTCGTCGAAATTCGCCCGCTGGTTGGAGTAGCGCACCGACTCGCGCAGCGCCATCGACAGCATGTTGCACAGGTAGGCCAGCAGGTCGTTGTGGGTGGCGTCGGCGATGCGGGCGTGGAAGTCCAGGTCCGGTTGCAGGCGCTCTTCATGGTTGCGGGCGGCTTCCATGCGCTGGTAGGCCTCGGCGATCGAATCGACGTCGTCGGCGCTGGCGTTGGTGGCGGCCAGTGCGGCGGCGGCGGGTTCGATGACCCAGCGTACGCTGCTTAGCATGTTGAAGAATTCCTGCTGTGGCGTGGCCTGCATCAGCCAGTGCAGCACGTCCGGGTCGAGCATGTGCCAGTCATGGCGGGGGCGCACCAGGGTACCCACCCGGGGGCGGGCCTCGATCAGGCCCTTGGCGGTAAGGGCGCGCATCGCCTCGCGGAACACCGGCCGGCTGATCGCATAGGCTTCGCACAGGCTGGCCTCGGAAGGCAGCTTTTGCCCGGGTGCGAGTTGGCCGGATACGATCTGTACGCCAAGGTCCTGGACCAGGGTGGCGTGCATGCTCTTGCGCGTGGTGGGTTGGCGGTAGTTCATGTGGGGCGGGGCGGATCCTTCGGGCGGGGGCAGCATCATAGCATTAGCGCGTCGACGCGGTGCATGGCACCGGCTGCGCCGGTGTTCGCGGCCACGGCCGCTCCCACAGGTACCGCGTGAGCCTGAAGCCTGCGCCGCCCCTGTGGGAGCGGGTTCACCCGCGAAGCAGGCGACGCGGTGGATGGCACCGGCTACGCCGGTGTTCGCGGCTGAAGCCGCTCCTACAGGTACAGCGTGAGCCTGAAGCCTGCGCCGTCCCTGTGGGAGCGGGTTCACCCGCGAAGCAGGCGACGCGGTGGATGGCACCGGCTTTGCCGGTGTTCGCGGCCACGGCCGCTCCCACAGGTACCGCGTGAGCCTGAAGCCTGCGCCGTCCCTGTGGGAGCGGGTTCACCCGCGAAGCAGGCGACGCGGTGGATGGCACCGGCTGCGCCGGTGTTCGCGGCTGAAGCCGCTCCTACAGGTACAGCGCGAGCCCGAAGCCTGCGCCGGACCTGTGGGAGCGGGCGCGCCCGCGAAGCAGGCGACGCGGTGGATGGCACCGGCTGCGCCGGTGTTCGCGGCCACGGCCGCTCCCACAGGTACCGCGTGAGCCTGAAGCCTGCGCCGTCCCTGTGGGAGCGGGTTCACCCGCGAAGCAGGCGACGCGGTGGATGGCACCGGCTTTGCTGGTGTTCGCGGCTGAAGCCGCTCCTACAGGTACAGCGCGAGCCCGAAGCCTGCGCCGTCCCTGTGGGAGCGGGCGCGCCCGCGAAGCAGGCGACGCGGTGGATGGCACCGGCTTTGCTGGCGATGGGCTGCGCAGCAGCCCCAATGACGCTAAACGACAGGCTTCAGGCCTTAGTGCGAGTGCTTGGGCACCGCCGCCCCGCGGCATCCGACCAGGAAGTCGAAGTCGCAACCCTCATCGGCCTGCATGACGTGGTCCAGGTACAGCCTGGCGTAACCACCGCTGATCAACTGCGGCGGGGCTTGCAGGTCGGCCAGGCGGCCGGCCAGTTCCTCGTCGGTAATGTCCAGGTGCAGCCGGCCTTCCTTGCAATCCAGTTCGATCCAGTCGCCTTCGCGCACGGCAGCCAACGGCCCGCCAGCTGCAGCTTCCGGCGCCACGTGCAGCACCACGGTGCCGTAGGCGGTGCCGCTCATGCGGGCATCGGAAATACGCACCATGTCGGTCACGCCCTGGGCCAGCAGCTTGGCCGGCAGGCCCATGTTGCCGACCTCGGCCATGCCCGGGTAGCCCTTGGGCCCGCAGTGCTTCATCACCAGCACGGAACTGGCATCCACGTCCAGCTCGGGGTCGTTGATGCGTGCCTTGTAGTCGTCGAAGTTCTCGAACACCACGGCGCGGCCACGATGCTGCATCAGCGCCGGGGTGGCGGCCGAGGGCTTGAGCACGGCGCCCTTGGGCGCCAGGTTGCCGCGCAGGATGCAGATGCCGCCATCGGCCACCAGCGGCTTGTCGATCGGGCGGATCACCTCTTCGTCATACAGCGGTGCGGCCTGGCAGTTGTCCCACAGGCTCTTGCCGTTGGCCGTCAGCGCGGCAGGGTTGGGCAGCAGGCCGTGTTCGCCCAGGCGGCGGATGACCGCAGGCAGGCCGCCGGCGTAGTAGAACTCTTCCATCAGGAAACGGCCCGAAGGCTGCAGGTCGACCAGGGTTGGCGTACCGCGGCCGATGCGGGTCCAGTCTTCCAGTTGCAGGTCCACGCCGATACGCCCGGCGATGGCCTTCAGGTGAATCACCGCGTTGGTCGAGCCACCGATGGCGGCGTTGACGCGGATGGCGTTCTCGAAGGCTTCGCGGGTGAGGATTTTCGACAGGCGCAGGTCTTCGCGCACCATGTCGACAATGCGCATGCCCGACAGGTGGGCCAGCACGTACCGGCGTGCATCCACCGCCGGGATGGCGGCGTTGTGCGGCAGCGAGGTGCCCAGCGCTTCGGCCATGCAGGCCATGGTCGAGGCGGTGCCCATGGTGTTGCAGGTGCCTGCCGAGCGCGACATGCCGGCCTCGGCCGAGAGGAACTCGTTGAGGTCGATCTGGCCGGCCTTGTAGGCCTCGTGCATCTGCCAGACGATGGTACCGGCGCCAATGTCCTTGCCTTTGTGCTTGCCGTTCAGCATCGGCCCACCGGTAACCACGATCGCCGGCACATCACAGCTCGCCGCGCCCATCAGCAGCGCCGGGGTGGTCTTGTCGCAGCCGGTCAGCAGCACCACGGCGTCCACCGGGTTGCCGCGGATCGCTTCCTCCACATCCATGCTCGCCAGGTTGCGGGTGAGCATGGCGGTGGGGCGCAGGTTGGACTCGCCGCTGGAGAACACCGGGAACTCCACCGGGAAGCCGCCAGCCTCCAGCACGCCCTTTTTGACGTGTTCGGCAATCTTGCGGAAGTGCGCGTTGCACGGGGTCAGTTCCGACCAGGTGTTGCAAATGCCGATGATCGGCTTGCCCTGGAATTCGTGGTCCGGAATACCCTGGTTCTTCATCCAGCTGCGGTACATGAAACCGTTCTTGTCGGCGGTGCCGAACCATTGGGCGGAGCGCAATGGGCGTTTGTTATCAGACATGGGAACACCTAATTAGTATTACTATTTGTCGTTGTGCGATCGACTGTACTGATAAAAATGGTCTCTGTGAAGGCTTGTTGGCTCAATTAGTAATACTATAAGATCATTCACCCAGGTCAGAGGTCTGCCAAAAAGTCCCCGGCCAGGTGCTGTACCCATTACAAGAACAATTGGAGACATCGCCATGATTCAGGAGCAGCGGTTAGTCCGCCTGATCACACTGAAACTCATCCCTTTTCTGGTACTGCTTTACCTGGTGGCCTATGTCGACCGTTCCGCGGTGGGCTTCGCCAAGCTGCACATGGGCGCCGACATCGGCCTGGGTGACGCGGCCTACGGCCTTGGTGCCGGGCTCTTCTTCATTGGTTACTTCCTGTTCGAGGTGCCGAGCAACCTGTTGCTCGACCGCTTTGGCGCGCGCCGCTGGTTCGCCCGCATCCTGGTCACCTGGGGCGCGATCACCGTCGGCATGGCCTTCGTTACCGGGCCCAACGGTTTCTACGTGATGCGCTTTCTGCTGGGGGCGGCCGAGGCGGGCTTCTTTCCGGGCGTGCTGTACTACATCACCCAGTGGTACCCGGTGCGCCATCGCGGCAAGATCCTCGGCTTCTTCATCCTCTCCCAGCCGCTGGCAATGCTGATCACCGGGCCGCTCTCGGGCGCGCTGCTGGGGCTCGATGGCATCTACGGCCTGCATGGCTGGCAATGGCTGTTCATCTGCATCGGTACCCCCGCGGTGCTGCTGGCCTGGCCGACCCTGCGCCTGCTGCCAGACAGCCCGGCCAAGGTGCGCTGGCTCAGCGACGAACAGCGCAGCTGGCTGCAGGAACAACTGGCCAACGACCTGCGCGAGTTCGGCCAGACCCGCCATGGCAATCCGTTGCATGCCCTGAAGGACAGCCGGGTGCTGTTGCTGGCGCTGTTCTACCTGCCGGTGACCCTGAGCATTTACGGCCTGGGTCTTTGGCTGCCCACGCTGATCCACCAGTTTGGCGGCAGTGACCTGGTCACCGGTTTCGTTTCGGCCGTGCCTTACCTGTTCGGCATCATCGGCCTGCTGATCGTGCCGCGCAGCTCCGACCGCCTGAACGACCGCTATGGCCACCTCGGCCTGCTGTATGCCCTGGGTGCGATCGGCCTGTTCTTCAGTGCCTGGCTTAGCGTGCCGGTCATGCAGCTGGCAGCGCTGTGCCTGGTGGCATTCGCGTTGTTCTCCTGCACCGCCATCTTCTGGACCTTGCCGGGCCGGTTCTTCTCCGGGGCCAGCGCTGCAGCCGGCATCGCCTTGATCAACTCGATCGGCAACCTCGGCGGTTACCTGGGCCCGTTCGGTATCGGCGCGCTCAAGGAGCACACCGGGCAACTTTCGTCGGGGCTGTATTTCCTGGCCGTGGTGATGCTGTTCGGGCTGTTGCTCACCGGGGTTGTCTACAACCGCCTGGAGCGCCGCCAGCGCCTGGCTTCCTCGCGGGCAGCCGAAGCCTCCCGCTAATTTTCGCAACCGAGAAGCGAGCACAAACATGCGATTGATCCAATTTGAAACCGCCACCGGCGAGCGCTGCGTGGGCGTGGTGGAAGGCGATTACGCCCTGCAGGTGCAGGGCGCTGGCAGCACCCGCCAGCTGGCCCTGCAAGCCATTGCCGCCGGCCGTGACCTGGCCGCTGAAGTGCAGGCTGCCGGCCTGGGCGAGCGCCACGACTACCTGGCCCTGCTGGCCGAAGGCCGCGTGTTGCCACCACTGGACCACCCGGACCCGGCGCACTGCCTGGTCACCGGCACCGGGCTGACCCACCTGGGCAGCGCCGCAACCCGCGACAAGATGCATCAGCAGCAGGCCGAAGGCGCGGTGACCGACAGCATGCGCATGTTCCAGTGGGGCCTCGATGGCGGTCGGCCGCCGGCAGGCGAGGAGGGCGCGCAGCCGGAGTGGTTCTACAAGGGCGACGGTGGCATCGTCGTGCGCCCTGGCGCCGACCTGCCGCTGCCGGCGTTCGCCGAGGATGCCGGCGAGGAGCCAGAGCTGGTCGGGCTGTACCTGATCGGTGCCGACGGCACGCCTTACCGCCTTGGCTATGCGTTGGGCAACGAGTTTTCCGACCATGTGATGGAGCGGCGCAACTACCTGTACCTGGCCCATTCCAAACTGCGCGCCTGCAGCTTCGGCCCAGAGCTGCGCCTGGGTGCGCTGCCGGCCCACCTGGAAGGCACCAGCCGCATCCTGCGCGACGGCCAGGAGCTGTGGCGCAAGCCGTTCCTCTCGGGCGAGCAGAACATGTGCCACAGCTTCGAGAACCTGGAATTCCACCACTTCAAGTACACCCAGTTCCTGCGCCCCGGCGATATCCACGTGCATTACTTCGGCACTGCCACGCTGTCGTTCGCCGACGGCATCCAGGCGCGCCCGGGCGACACCTTCGAAGTCAGCCTCGACGCGTTCGGCCAGCCGCTGCGCAACGGCATTGCCGCCGCGCCCGGGCAGGTTCGCCCCGGGGTGGTCAGAAGCCTTTGAGCCCGCTGCCAGCCAGTTGCTGAATCGGGGCCGCTCTGCGCCCCTTCGCGGGCTCGCCCGCTCCCACAAATACGGCGCAAGCTCCCAGAACTGCGCGGTCCCTGTGGGAGCTGGCTTGCCTGCGATGGGCTGCGCAGCAGCCCCCTTTCCGCTAACTGCCTGACACGAGCATCTGAACCTTCTTTCTCATTACAGGATTCAACCATGACCGGAAGCAATTTCATTGGCGGCCAGCGCAGCGCCACCGGCAGCGTGCGCCTGCAAAGCCTCGACGCGCGCACCGGCGAAGCCCTTCCGCAGGCCTTTGCCCAAGCCACCCCGGAGGAAGTGGACGCCGCCGCCCAGGCTGCCGAAGCGGCCTTCGCCGAATACAACGCCCTGGCGCCGCAGCGCCGTGCGCAGTTCCTTGATGCCATTGCCGACCAGCTGGATGCGCTGGACGACAGTTTTGTCGCCACCGTGTGCCGCGAAACCGCACTGCCGGCCGGGCGCATCCAGGGCGAACGCGCGCGTACCAGCAACCAGATGCGCTTGTTCGCCTCGGTGCTTCGTCGTGGCGACTACCTGGGTGCGCGCATCGACCGCGCCCAACCCCAGCGTCAGCCGCTGCCGCGCCCTGACCTGCGCCAGTACCGCACCGGCGTCGGCCCGGTAGCCGTGTTCGGCGCCAGCAACTTCCCGCTGGCCTTCTCCACTGCTGGGGGGGATACCGCCGCAGCGTTGGCCGCTGGTTGCCCGGTGGTGGTGAAGGCGCACAGCGGCCACATGGCCACTGCCGAACGGGTCGCCGAGGCCATCGAGCGGGCGGTAGTAGCCACCGGCATGCCCGCGGGCGTGTTCAACATGATCTACGGTGCCGGTGTCGGCGAAGCGCTGGTGCGCCACCCGGCGATCCAGGCCGTGGGCTTCACCGGTTCGCTCAAGGGCGGCCGTGCGCTGTGCGAGCTGGCTGCAGCGCGCCCGCAGCCGATTCCGGTGTTCGCCGAAATGAGCAGCATCAACCCGGTGCTGGTCTTGCCTGAGGCCTTGCAGGCCAGGGGCGAGCAGGTGGCCAGGGAGCTGGCCGGTTCGGTGGTGCTGGGCTGCGGGCAGTTCTGCACCAACCCCGGGCTGGTCATCGGTATTGCCGGCGAGGCGTTCAGCAACTTCCTGGCGGCCCTTGGTGCGCAGCTGGCCGACCAGCCCGGGCAGACCATGCTCAATGCCGGTACATTGCGCAGCTATGCCCAGGGCGTGCAACGCCTGCACCAGCACCCGGGCGTGCGTCATCTGGCCGGCGCCGACCAGGCTGGCGACCAGGCGCAGGCGCAGCTGTTCCAGGCGGATGTGAGCCTGCTGCTTGACGGTGATGCGTTGCTTCAGGAGGAGGTGTTCGGGCCGGCCACGGTGGCCGTGGCGGTGGCCGACGAAGCCGAACTGCGCCGCGCGCTGCAAGCCTTGCACGGGCAGCTGACGGCGACGCTGATTGCCGAGCCACAAGACCTGCAGCGCTTCGCCGCGCTGGTGCCGCTGCTGCAGCGCAAGGCCGGGCGCCTGCTGGTCAATGGTTACCCGACCGGTGTCGAAGTGTGCGATGCCATGGTGCATGGCGGGCCATACCCGGCCACGTCCGATGCCCGTGGGACCTCGGTCGGCACCTTGGCCATCGACCGCTTCCTGCGGCCGGTGTGCTACCAGGACTACCCGGATGCGCTGCTGCCCGACGCCCTGAAAAACGCCAACCCGCTGGGCCTGCAACGCCTGGTCGACGGCCAGCATAGCCGCGAGGCGCTGGCCTGACGCCAATGGCTTCGGCGTGGTACCGCTGCACCCGCCCGGGTAGGCCCGGGCGGGTTGTCAGATATGCGGCCAGAACGCCAGCAGCAGTCCACCAGCGATAAGCAGGGCGCCACTGTAGCGGCGCCAGGCCGCGCCCAACCGCAACACTTTCTCCGCCAGAACCAGCATCGCCAGCGCGGCCATGCCCCACAGGCTCATGGCGCCAACCACCAGCAGCACCAGCATCAGCGCCCAGCAGCAACCGATGCAGTACAGGCCATGCTGCAACCCCAGCCTCCAGGCGCCGCCAAGGCCCGGGCGTACATGGTGCTGAAGAAAGAACAGCGGGCTCTGGCAATGCTCCAGGCAAGCGGCCTTGCCCTGGCTCATCTGGTAGCCACCGGCCAGCAGAAGCAGTAGCGCACCCATGAGCGGTGGCAGGCGCAGGGTCATGGGATCGAGCCAGCCAAGCCATTCGCCAAGGGCTTGCAGCAGGGTCATCAGCAGGGCGAAGCCACACCAGAGCAGCGCATAGGCCGCGCAGAACAGCAGCAGCTTGAATGGGCCGGCGCTGTCGCGCACCAGGCAGCGTCGGTAAAGCAGGAACACCGGCAGGGCGGCCGGCAGCATCATCGCCTGCATCATCGCCAACCACATCAGCAGGGTCAGCGCGCCCTGGCGCGACCACCAGGCGGTGGGTGGCATCTGCATCTCGCCCATCGCCGCCATGGTCGTTGCCTGCTTGACGTGCCACCACCAACCCAGCGCGCTGATCATCAGCACCAGCGCGCCGGTCAGCAGCGCGCCCGGGGCTGGCCAGCGACTAGCTGCGGATGATGCCATTTGGCCCCATATCCAGGTCGTAGAGCATGGCGTTGCGCCCGGCATAGTCCAGCTTCACCGCCCCGGAGCAGTTGAAGGTGGCGCTGGCGCAATCCGTCTCGCCGAACTCGAAGCCCTCTGGCAGTACCAGCCTGGCCCGGTGCACCGATCCGTCCACGGGGTTGCGGATCGGCTCGGCCCGGCCATCCAGCACCCCGGGCACGTGGATGCTGGCGGTCAGTGCGGCGCGGTCGGTGTGCACCTCAACCGGCACGAACTGCGGTGCGTGCATGGTCTGCACCGTGCTGGCAAAAATGGCGAAGAAGGCCGTGGGTTCCTGCTCCTGGCCGCTGAGAATGGTCAGCAATGCCTGGCGCTGGGCATCACTGGCGCGTTCATCAATAAAGGCCTGGCATTGCCCACCGCCTTCGTGGATGGGCCCAGGCCAGGCGAAGGTGCAGGCCACATTCAAGCCGGCCAGCGACACCTCGTCGAAGTACCCCTCCTCGATGTGATAGCCCACTGCCGCTTCGCAAGTGCCATGGGTGGGCAAGGCATTGAACTGGCAGGGGCAGCCATAATCGCAGTTGCAAAGGTCGACCCCTGCGCCGCGCAATCGCCAATCGACATAGGCCATGATCCTATCCTCGCAAACAAGTGCCACTTGTTAGTTTAGTTCCGGATCATGCCGCCATATTTAGATAGATTCGGCATCTGACGCGGGCCATATAAAACCACTGCTTCAAAGCATCGGCCTTCTCAGTCAGATGGGGCAGTGCGGGATTCACGGTCAATGTCCTCCGGCCAATGAACCTTGGGTGCCAGGCAATGCATGTGGCTCAGGCCATCGTCATCGTTCCAGTCACGGGGTGGATGTACGAACTTCGGCAGGGCTTCGGGGCCTTGCTGCATGAATAGTCGGGCGATAGCCCAGTAGGCTTCGCCTTGGTACAGGTCATAGGTGAAGAACACACGGTCGATAACTTCGTTGGTTTCCGGGTTGCGGACCGACAGCATGACGTTTTCGATCAGGCCACCGTGGCCGGGGGCGTAGACTCGGTAGACTTCGGCGGTTACATCGTCCCAGTTGTAGGCGACCGGTTTGACGCCCCAGCGTTTGCGACTGAAGATGAAGATACGGTCATATCGAAACTCATAAATGTATATCTTTTGGCGGAGTCGATTGAAGCGAATTGGCTCATCTCTAGGCGTAACCAGATCAAGTCTGACATAGGGAATCAAAGCCCATAGTATTGCCGGAGGAAAAATTATTGATATGTTTATTAGCCAATCGCGCTGCCAACCGTCATGCAAAAGACCCCAGTAGAGGCAAAGCGTCAATCCCAGAATAAAAATCAACCCCGGAATCCCAACTAAAAATATGACACCTCGGAGGATAATGCTACTCCGAGGTAACTCGAGATAAACATCATCGAGGTAGTTGGGCGACGGCTTGACACTCGTCCACACTTCCCGCCACTTTGGAACTTCATGCACCGTGGGAAGGTCATGGCTCCAGCCTAAAGCGCGCTCGCACAAAACTTTATCATCACGCTTCACTCGCTAATCTCCCTGGCACAAATCTCAATGTACCCACTTGGCATCTAGGCAGAGCGTGTAGCAGCTTGCCGTAGGGCCTAGCTGTGCAGGGGCCTTGCGGGAACAGTGAGGCTGCCGCAACCTATGGCAGCCTATACCCTCTAGGCCCAGGAGCATCGGCCCTCTCATTCAGATGGGGCAGTACGGGATTCGCGGTCAATATCCTCCGGCCAATGAACCTTGGGTGCCAGGCAATGCATGTGGCTCAGGCCATCGTCGTCGTTCCAGTCACGGGGTGGGTGCACGAACTCCGGCAGGGCTTCGGGGCCTTGCTGCATGAATAGCCGGGCGATGGCCCAGTAGGCTTCGCCGTGGTAGAGGTCGTGAGTGAAGAACACGCGGTCGATAACTTCGTTGGTTTCCGGGTTGCGTACCGACAGCATGACGTTCTCGATCAGGCCGCCGTGGCCGGGGGCGTAGACTCGGTAGACTTCGGCGGTTACGTCGTCCCAGTTGTAGGCGACCGGTTTGACGCCCCAGTGTTTATGACTGAACAGATAGATGTAGTGAAATCTGAATTGATAGAGATAGATTTTGCGTCGTAGGCGATTGAAGCGAATGGGTTCGTCCCGTGGGAGCAATAGGTCCATTTTTACATATGTCGCAGTAGCCCACATGCCAATCAAGATCGCTAACGATGAGAGGATGTCAATGCCCCAATTATTCGACCAGTAGATACCAAAAAACCTCCAATGCATGTAGATTAATGCGCCCACAGAAAAAACCAGAATTGGTCCCCCTATCAGCACTGTGACACCACGCAAACTGACAGTAGATCGGGGAAGCTCCAGGAACACATCATCACAGTAGTTTGGTGGCGGATCTATATCTTCAAAGCTTAAACGCGGAACTTCATCCGAACTGACACCAGGCAGATCATGACTCCAACACAGAGCTCGCTCCGAAAGGATTCTGGGCTTGATCTTCATTCATTAGCTTCCTTAATGCAGACCTCAACATATGCGTCTGGCAGCCTTCTATCCGGCCAATAACTTATCAGCAGTGTCGCGGCTCTAATAGTATGCGGCCCAATCGTAGCCATCAGATTCACAGTGCCCGTAATTTCTAGCCAAGACATATGCGGCTCATTTCGGCTAGGCGACCGTCGTATTTTTTTAACTAAAATATCACTCTTATAATCGGGCAACCTCGGCTGAAAAAAGTCATGGAATGTTGCCGCTTTGGTAAGCGCCTCGGCTCGAACAGGTTGGTACTCATCAAGAACGACAGCCTCTCCGCCACTGAAGTCGGGGAAGGTTCCGTCACCATGACGATGTACCACAAGCGTCAAACGATAGGCCGAATGCTCACCACGGTATTTGGGCAATATGATTTGGAATTTTAATTTTTGCTCTAATTCCAAGCTAAGCAATCCACCAATCTTAGAAGTGGTCGGGTCGCTTAAACGCTTGGATTCGAAATGAACCGCCGTATATACGCCGAGCGTGGCGGCATTCAGCTCTGCAAACGCTATGTCTGCATATTCAGGTGTCTTCCAAGACACGACCGGATTTTCATCGTTAGTTCCAAAGCAGCAGCGTCGTACCCAGCGCTCTAATGCATTAGATTCGCTTTCTTCAGCTGACTTGGCAAATGCGTAAGCGATGAGAGCCAGTACGATAGCCAGACCTAAAGGCCCTAACAGGACGGGTTTGAATATTGCGTAGACAAACATGCCAGTTGAAGAGACGTACACAAGACCTGCACCAAAATAATTCCTCGCTGCTAGGTTGTCCCCAGCTGCTCGTGTACGTTTAGCAGCAGAAAATGCTTGTACCGTATCCAAAACCCCGGTTATTGCACCTATCATCGCACCGATTTTTATCAGCGATACTCCAGTTTCTGAGGCGCCCCTAGCCCACGATTTTCCAGTATGCTTAGCACTTGAGCTCAACAAGAGCCCAATTAGCTCGATACTCCCTCCCAACACTCCCAAGTACGATCCTTGCAACGCCAACTTGGCCTCATGCGCCTTCGGCCCAATCTCCGTTTCCGCCTTTTCCTGATTCCTGCCCAGGCTGTCCTGCTGCAGATACAACCCGCCTGTCGCCAGCAGAACCTCCCAGCTGCCAGCAATCCCGCGCAACCCGGAAAAACCGGTTCTAACCAATCGGGCCGCCTGCTGCGTCGTGATCTTCATCCCCTGCAACAACCTGCGCGCATCGGTTTCCAACGTCCCCGCTGCCACCGAGATATCCACCAAGGCAAGCTGTGCCGCGCTGCTCGCCTGGGTTACCCCCATGCTGGTCTCCTTGAACAACCGGCCATGCACTTCCTCGGCCTTGCCCTCGACCCACACCGTCACGCTGATCATCGTATTGGTGAACCGCGGGTCGAGCACGGCCAGGCTCATCAGCCCGTGCTGGATGATCGGCCGCACCTTGCGCATGGCCTTCATCGAGCCAAACTCGAAGTCATCGATATTGCGGCGCATCCGGTCCCGCGCCTCGGCGATCGACGCGTTGGCCTTATGCTGCAACTCCCGGAGGTGGGCGCTCTGCAAGGCGTAGTACTCGCCCAGCTTCATCTTCACTTCCAGCTCGATCAGGTGGACGCCGTTGTAGAGAAACTGCGTGGCACTGTTCAAATGCCGCACAGCCTTCTGAATACCAGGTGACAAACATGGCGCCAGCCGCTGACTGGCCGCATTGAGTGCGCTCTGCGTTTCAGCAATGGCCTGCTTGAGGGTATTGCGCATGCGCAAGCCGGCGTCATCGCTGGCGATGATCTTGCTCAGCATGCCGTAAAGCTTGTCGCTGTCGTTCCAGCTGATCGCTTCTGTGGCGGAGAAACTGGGCAGCAGCCCGGCCAGCAGTGCCTGGTCGCGCATCAGCAAGGCACGGTAGGGCGGGCTGTCAGGGTCCTGCAGCCATTTCAGCCAGAGCAGTTCGCTGGTGCCGGAAGCGGGAACATGCGGTTCAAGGCGGGGGACGACAGCTTCCGTAACCCCACCGCCCAGGCACAGGGCCATGGTCTTGGCGTAGGCCACCCCGGACTCACGATCATTACCGTCGTAGTCGTACGCCTCGGCCACCTTGAACATGGGCGTATCGAACAAGGCAACGTACGCCTGCGCGTCCTTGTCGATGTAACGCTGAAACTCACGTTCCTGCTGCTCATAGTCAGCCTGGAACGCGGCCCGCTGCGGTTCGTGGTAGCGCTCTTCAAGCCGCTCGTCACTCTCCTGCTGCGCACGCTCGACCAACAGCTGCCGCTCGACTGCCGGGTCGGTGAACACCGGCGGCCCATCACCCGTCATCGGTTCCAGCGACGGCACCTTCTGCGCCGCCCATTCCCTGTGCGTGGCGCGAATGATCTGCAGGATCTGCGAGGTCTGCAGCTGATAGGCGCGCATCGGTTCTTCACGCCAGGCCTGACGCTTCAGTACCCAGTTCAGCCGCTGATGGTTGTACTCCTGAATCAGCCCGACGGTGTCGTCGAGCACCACTGCCAGCACGCCGTTTTCCAGCTTGTGCCGGTTGATCGCATTGACCAGATACCCTCGCAGGGCGAACCGGCGCAACCAGCGGCTGTGGAAGCCATGCGCACTGTCGAAGGGGGCACAGCCATGCTGGGCGTACTCGAACACCTGCTGGTCGACCCCAAGCTTATCGGGCGTCATGGCGATGCCCAGCAGTTCGGGATTGTTGCGGGCCTGGATCAGGTCTAGACCTTCGAAGCGGTGGGCGGGCGCCTCCCCCCTCTTGTAGGCGTTCAGCACGCTCACCGGCCAAGGATCGCTGGAGAAGGCCAGCCAGGCGCTGGTGTACCTGCCGGTATCGAGGTTGAGAAAGGCCGAAGGAATGTCGTGATCTGCGTTCACGCATTTTTCGGGCAGCGGCGAAGGCGGGCCTTCTGGCGGCTCGTAGGGGTTGAAGCGGCGCAGATGACCTTGCTCGCTGACGGCATAGGCATGCCAGACCTGCTGGTCGAGCAGCACATACAGGAAGCCCCTGCGCAAGGTGCGCAAGCCGATCTTTGTCGAGATATGCCGGTTATCCGCCACGGTGGAGACACACTCGGGGCGGGTATCGGGCACCAGGGCGCGGCGCAGCGGCAGGATCGGCAGGCCCTGGCGCTCGCAGAACATGCACTGGTCGTGCGGCAGCCCGGCTTCGGCGATCGCGAGGGCAATACGTTGGCTGATGGTCATGAGCGATCCTCGTGTTGGACAGGTCCTTGTCGACCCCTGAACACTAACGGGGAATCGCTTTCCAGAGAGGCTTTGGGCTTCCCAAAACCTTGTAGGAAACGTCTCTGAATAATGGTTTAGCTCTATATGGGGCCATGATCGGTACCCCGGCCTTTTGCGCCACCTGTCGAGCCCAAGGCACTGCTGCTGGCCGTTTTCCGTCCGATCTGTATGCGCGATCAATGCGCAAACCCAGGAGAACTTCCATGGCAAACGATCAGAAAGACCCCGGCCTCGAGCAAACCGAATCCCAGCCCGGCAGCGGTGACGGAGAGGTCCCGCTACCTTCGGATGACGAAGGCCCGATCGAGGAGGAGATGGAGGACGTGCAGGCCAACAATTCGGTTTCTGCCGAGCACCCGCAGCCTCGCTGACGGGATTTGGCCGGAACGAATGCGGTTCACACCTTTCTTGCGAGGTATGCAGCGATGAGCCCCGATCCGAATGCCCAAGGCGGCACGAACCCGGACCTGCCCACTTCACCTGACCCGGCCGTTGACCCCGACCGCCCGACCATACCCGACCCTGACGACGACCCGCTCATGAACGAAGAAGAGGGTGGTGATTGGCAGGAGGAAGACAGCTTGGCTGATGACGGCAGGCAGAGCGTGGAGCAGCCTGCGGTGGACCTGGATCAGCGCAGGGAATGACCATTGATAGGGCAGAGCCCTGTGGGAGCGGGTTTACCCGCGATGAATCCAACGCGGTGCATGGCACCGGCTGCGCCGGTGTTCGCGGGCATGCCCGCTCCCACAGGTACTGTGGCTGCCTTGAAGGCTGTGGTGATCCTGTGGGAGCGGGCGTGCCCGCGAAGAATCCAGCGCGGTGGCTGGCACCGGCTGCGCCGGTGTTCGCGGGTGAACCCGCTCCCACAGGTACTGCGGCTGCCTTGAAGGTTGTGGTAATCCTGTGGGAGCGGGCGTGCCCGCGAAGAATCCAACGCGGTGCATGGCACCGGCTACGCCGGTGTTCGCGGGCACGCCCGCTCCCACAGGTACTGCATCTGCCTTGAAGGCTGTAGTGATCCTGTAGGAGCTGGCTTGCCTGCGATGGGCTGCGCAGCAGCCCCAATCGACGCAGCCCTGGCATGCGCGCTGGCGTATCACCCCCGTCGCAACGCAGCCGCCAGCCCCACGGTCAGGATCACGGCACAAAGCATGGCCAGGCTGATGGCAATTGCGACACCCCAGGCATCGAGCAGCCCTGCCAACACCAGATAAAACGCGATCACCCCCACCGCCCCGATCGCATTGCCCCGCACCATCGCCGCCATTCCGGCACGGCCATTCTGCACATGGGCGAACACCACCAGCGGCCAGGCAATCACCGGGATCGGCGCCAGCATGCCGCTGGCCGTCGGGCCCAGCCAGTTGGCCAGGCTTGTGATGACCATCAGCAACGAAGTGGCAGACACCATGCGCAGAGGGATTTCCCAAAATCGATGCCGGGGCCGGACCAGAGTGTCCGGCCTGGGCTCGCGGCCGCTGGCGCGTATCAGCACGCCGATCAGCACCAGCGCCACGGCAATCGACAGGTACAGGTTGCCCCCGTGGGTAAACGCGTAGGCCGCGACGCCATAGCAAAGCATCGCCAGCAATACGGCCCAGCCGATGCCGAGCCTGCGTGTGGCGAGCAGGTAGAAGGTGTACGTGGCCTGCACCGCCGCCAGGCCGCCCAGCGCGCCGGGCACCGCACCCAAGGCAAAGGCCGTGCCCTGTTCCAGGCACAGGAAGGTCATTACCAAGGCCGAAGTGATCGGAAGGCCGGACAGCAACCCACCGAGCAGGCCGCCCCAGCGACGCGAGGCGAGAGAGATGGCCCACATCAGGAGCGGGGTGACGATCAGCTTGAGGTAGAACAGGGTCATCGCAGGTCTATCCATATGTGCGAAAGGTGCGCCCGCCGTCGATATTGGTAGGGCGCAGATGAATCAGCTGCGGCTGGCCTCCAGCGCCTGGGCCAGGTCGGCGATGATGTCGTCGCTGTGCTCGATGCCGATCGACAGGCGCACCATGTCCCGTGGCACGCCGGCCTTTTCCAGTTCCTCGTCATTGAGCTGGCGGTGGGTGGTGGAGGCGGGGTGGCAGGCCAGCGACTTGGCGTCGCCGATGTTCACCAGGCGCACCACCAGCTGCAATGCATCGATGAAGCGCGCGCCGGCCGCCTGGCCGCCCTTGATGCCGAACGACAGGATCGACGCCGGCTTGCCGCCGGTGTAGCGCCGGGCCAGTTCATGCTCGGGGTGGTCGGGCAGCCCTGCATATTTCACCCACGCCACCTGCTCGTGCGCTTGCAGGTAGCGGGCGACCTTCAGCGCGTTCTCGGTGTGGCGCTCCATGCGCAGGGCCAAGGTTTCCAGGCCTTGCAGGATCAGGAAGGCATTGAACGGCGACAGCGCGGCACCGGTGTTGCGCAACGGCACCACGCGGCAGCGGCCGATGAAGGCGGCGGCGCCGAAGGCCTCGGTGTAGGTGACGCCATGGTAGGACGGGTCGGGGGTGTTGAGCAGGGCGAAGCGCTCCTTGTTGTCCGCCCATGGGAACTTGCCGGAGTCGATGACGATGCCGCCGATGCTGGTGCCATGGCCGCCGATGTACTTGGTCAGCGAGTGCACGACGATATCGGCACCGTGCTCGAACGGCCGGCACAGCACCGGGGTGGCCACGGTGTTGTCGACGATCAGCGGCACACCATGGCGGTGGGCGGCCTCGGCCAGCGCGGCGATGTCGACGATATTGCCGGCAGGGTTGCCGATGGACTCGCAGAACACCGCCTTGGTGCGCGAATCGATCAGCGCTTCGAGGGCGGCGATGTCGTCATGGGCGGCGAAGCGGGTATGGATGCCCATGCGCGGCAGGGTGTGGGCCAGCAGGTTGTAGGTGCCGCCGTACAGCTTGGCCACCGAGACAATGTTGTCGCCGGCCTCGGCGACGGTCTGGATGGCATAGGTGATGGCCGCCATGCCCGAGGCCACCGCCAGCGCGCCAACCCCGCCCTCCAGGGCGGCCATGCGCTGCTCGAGCACGTCGTTGGTGGGGTTCATGATGCGCGAGTAGATGTTGCCGGCCACCTTCAGGTCGAACAGGTCGGCGCCGTGCTGGGTGTCGTCGAAGGCGAAGGAGGTGGTCTGGTAGATCGGTACGGCCACTGCCCGGGTGGTCGGGTCGGGGCTGAAGCCTGCGTGGATAGCGAGGGTTTCCAGCTTCATGCAATCGTTCCTTGAGCGTGGGTGGAGCGATCGAGCATGTGGTGGGTGGAGGGTGTGGGTCAAGCGTGAACTGGCGATGGGCTGCCCGGCAGCAGCCCATCGCATCCACGGGCGCTGCTACTCGTCCTGTCGGCGCACGTGCATCACCCACTGGCCTGCATACCAAGCGCCGCCTACCGCGATCAGGCCTGCTACTGCGCGCCAGTCACGGAAGAACAGTCGCATCGCATTGATGGTGGGCGGTGCGTCGCTGCTGCGGACGAAGATGCGGATGCGTGAGGGTTGTGGTGCGGGATCGGTCTCCTCGCTGCGGTGCTGCAACTGCGACGCCGGGCGCAGGCCCTCTTGGATGATCAGGTAGTCACGGCCCTGCTGCTCCATGCGGGCGTTGATGTTGCCCTTCTTCAACTGTTCGACCAGGCCCTTGGTGACGCTTTCGAGTTGTCGATCCACGGTATGGACGAAGTTCAGCAACTGGGCGCCAGTCACATTGGGCTCGGCGAGAAACGCCAGCGGGCCGGCGTCGATGGTGGCGATGTCTATGGGTTTGTTCATTTTCAGCTCCTTGCCGAATCCGGCGATAGCCAGGCCGGCGCGTTGCTGCGCGCCGGCCGCAGGCTCAGGCGTGTTCGAGAACCCTGCCAAGGCGTTCCTGGCGAGCAGCGATCAACCGTTGGGTTGCCTCGTAGGAGACCTTGGTCACCTGGGTGTAGGTGAGCGTCAGTTTGATATTGGCGCCATCCATGCGCGCAGTAGCCGTTGCGCAGTTCATGCCACTGGGGAACTGGATCTGCATTGGCCCGACTACAACGTTGCTGCTGATGACTTCACCCAGCTGTACCTTCTGGAACAGCCCCAGGTAGTACGTGGGCGTCACCTTGAACTGGGCCTGTCCGCCACCGACCACATCCGGCTTGAACACCGAACCCTGCCCGCTCATGCCGATACCCAGGTTGGCAGGCAAGTTCGATTTGTTGTTGATCTGGATGCTGTCTCCGGGCGCGGAGCCGCTACCCAGCACCAGTTGCTGGACGTTGTCCTTGAACACACAGTCCCAGACCGATCCGAGCTGCGTCGACAGCGTCTGGCTGGCCTTGTACACCCCGACGCCACCGACCTGCCGATAGTTGGCAATCACCACGTTGTAGTCGATGGTCCACTCCACCCCGCTGTAGCCCTGGGTGGGCACGGTGGTCTGCTTCCACGACACGCTGTCGAGCCCTACCGAGCTTGGCAAGGTCTGGTAGACCGCGAGGGTCCAGGTATCGTTGGTCTGGTTATCGAAGTCGACATAGTAGTCAGTGCTCATGATGCTCTCCTTGTCATGTGGGCCGAGGGCATGGGGTCACGCGCTCGGCCCAGTGACAGGAGCATCGATCATGCCAAGCTGCTGATCGCTTGTTTTCCAACCAGTTAGGTTGAAAAACAAGGGGGCGGGTGGACGTTTTCGTCCACCTCGGGGTGCTCGCGGCGGACGCATCCGACCACCTCAACCAAGGGGCGCCCTGGCGTAGCACAAACGGCTCGGACGCACCTTCATCCGCACCAGCGACAGCAGGAAGCCGAACCCGCACTGGTTGGGGTCCAGCACCGGTACGTAGCAGCCAAGGTCCTGCTCGATGAGCTTCGACAAGCGCTCGGCGACACCCATGAAGCCGGTACAGCCAAGCAACAGTGCCTGCGCGCCGTCCTCTTTGATGGCCGCCAGCCCGGCTTGCAATGCCTTGACCAGTACCACCTCGACATTACCCAGCTGGGCCACCGGGCAGTCGATGGAACGGATGGAGACAAAATTGATGCTCTGGCCGTAATTGGCCACATGGCCGCGTTGCAGGGCCAGGGTGCTCTGCAGGATGGTGATGATGGAAAACCGCTGACACAACCCCAGGGCACTGAACGCGGAGGTGGGGAAGCCGCCAATGATCGGGATATCGATCACTTCGCGGGCAGGCTCCACGCCGCACATGTCGAAATCGCTCAGCCAGATGCCGTCGAACCCCTGCTGCTCAAGGTGCTGGGCCAGGCGCACCACTGCCAGGGCGTTCTCGGCGAGATTCAGCCGGTTCTGGATACACGGGCTGCCCTGATCGATGTTGTACACCTGGACCTCGACATCCGGGGGCACCACTGGGGCTATCGAGGCCAGCAGGCCCTCGTTGTAATCGCTGCAGTTGACCGGCGCGAGAACCGCAATGCGCAGGCTCATGGTCGTAGCTCCTGCAGTTGCTCGATGCTTCGGTAGGCGCCCATGTAGCCCAGGTCTGCCAGCAACTGCTCGAAGCTCCACGCGATCAACCCACCGGGCTGGCGTAGCGGCGCCGCCGCCTGCCAGCCGATCAGGCAGGCAGGGCGCCCGGCATAGCTCGGGTCCAGCGAGCCATCGGCGCGCACCAGGTCGCCGTTGGAGGCCAGTGCCGGCCCCGCACCTTCGAAGAACCAGGCAATGCTGTCCGGGGCCATGGCCAGCGGTTGCGGCTGGTGCTTGTCCCACAGCAACAGCGACTCGTTCTCGTAGCACAGGCGCAAGCTTCCTTCGTGGCTGTCGAGGTCGATGCGGCCGATGTCGAAGCCGCCCTGGGTAGTCACGCCAGCATGGGTCAGGCGCGCATTGCGAGACAGGCACCGAGCCATCAGGCCGAACTGGCCAAGCCAGTCGAGCACGGCCTGGCAAGTGTGCAGCTGCCCCGCAGCCAGGGCTCTGCCCAGCGCCAGGGCGCGGCTGAGGGTGCCGCGCATCGGCAGCGCGGAAGGCAGCTGGTCGGGGCTCATGCACCATAGCGCCAGGCCACCGAACTCACCGAACGCCGGCGAGCCGACCACAGGGCGCAACATTTGCTCGGCGATCACATTGGCGTTTTCAGCGTACCCCTGGGCCTTGGCCGGCGGCGTCACATTCAGCTCCACCACCAGTCCGCCCTGGCTGACCACGAACGCCGGCCGCGGCGGTATACCAGCAGCAGCGAAGGTGAGCATCGGCAATGAGGGCACCGCGCGCCCGGCGCCGTCCGCATCGACCACCGCCAGGCCCAGCTTGGCGGCGGCCAGGCACGCAACCAGAAAGCCCAGCGCGCCGCTTTCCGGCGGCACGACATAGGCAAGCTCGCGGCCCTGTTCATTCAAGCGCTGGCGCAAGCATTCCAGTGCCTGGATCGGCCCGAGGGGGTACTGGCAACGCCCGATCGTTTCCGGTGCACCCATGTACGCCACTACCGCGGCGTCGCCGGCACGGGCCTCATCCACCGTGACCACCCTGACGCGGTCGCGCGGGTAGAATTCCCCGATATTGAACGCGGCCAGCAAGTGCCGGGCCGACGCCAAGGTGCCGCCACCACCACTGCCAAAGAAACAACCACCGTTGATCAACGCTTGCAGATCCTTGTGCTCCAGCTCGAACGCCATGATCGTGCTCCTGCTTTCCGGTTGAGGGGGTCAGCTCGACAAACGTGCCAGCCAGCTACGCACGTTGCTGGCGGGCGGGTAGTCCAGTTGCGGGTCGAGGCCGCGAAGCGCACGCATCAGGATCGACTGCACCTGGGCGCCACGTTCGCTGCGTTCGAGCAACCGGGCCAATTCCAAGGCGGCATGCAGCCGCGCCGGCACCACGCCGAGGGTCAGCGCGGTGGACAAGGCGACGCGCAGGGTCGCCTCGGCTTCGCGGTCGTCGCCAAGCGCCAGCAGCGCCCGGCCGCGTAACAACATCAGTTCGCACAGGTAGGCACGCTCCTGATGGTCCTGGGCCAGGTCCAGGGCGACATCCACCAGTTCCAGGCAGGCCTCTGCGCGCCCGCCCAGCAACAGCACTTCGCCGCGCTTCCAGGCCTGGAAGCCGTGGAACAACAGGCCCCCGTTACGCAGCACATGCTGCTGGTAGCCTTCGGCAATGGCCTGTTCACCGGCTTCGTACTCACCCGATAGGCCCTGGTGATAGCCGCGCAGGATCATGCCCACGCCCCGGTAGAAGGAGAACTCGTGGCGCGCACTGAGCAGTTCCAGCTCGCGGGCCAGGCGCCCGAGTGCATCGCGCTCGCCCAGCACTGCAGCGAGCCAGGCCGCGCCCTGCAGGGCGACCGCGCGGTTGAAGGGGTTGTCGACCGCCTGCTCGGCGCGGGACTGCAAGCGGGCCAGCGCCTGGCGCGCCTGGCTGAACAGGCCCAGCTCGAAGGCGGCCAGGCCTTCGAAAGTGCGGGCAAGGCCCACCAGGTCCAGCCCTTGGTTCGATGGCCAACTGGCCTGGTCGTCCTCCAGCAGCCTGCCGCGCGTCAGGCAGGCCAGGCTTTCCTCGAAATCGCCGAGCCAGAACAGGGTATTGGCCATGGCCAGGTGGGCCTCGATGCGCAGTGCCTCGCCACCGGCTATCTGCGCCTGCTGCAGCATCTGTTGTGCCGTAGCGCGGGCCTCTGCCAGTTCCAGGCCCATCAACAGGGTGGTCCACAGCCCGAACGACACCGACGCCATCTCTTGCGCCTGGCCTTGACGCGCGGCCAAGGCCTGGGCGTCCCGGTAGCTGGCCAGGCTGGTGATGCTCAACCAGCCCTCGATACTGCGAAAGCTAACTCCCAGTAACCGGTGCAACTCAAATTGCAAACGCCACAGGTCTTTGCCCTCGTAGACCCGCTCGGCCACTTCCAGGCCTTTCTGCAAAGGGCCCAGGGCGCCGCGGAAGTCGGCCCCGTCGATCAGCTTGCGGCCTTCGGCCAGGTAGCGCTCCACGGTCAGGCGCAAGTCCTGGCGCAACCGGACCCGCCGCTCGATCACCTTGCGGTTGACCCCCAACAGCTGCGCCGCAGCACTCTTGTTGCCGTTGCAGCGGTTCAGCGCATGCTCTATCAGCAGTGTCTCCACCGCTGCCAGTTTGTCCGGCCCCTCAAGCCCGAGCAGCGCTTCGGCCAGCTCTACGGCAGGCGCCGAGGCGGGCGAGGGCGGTACCAGCAATTGCTCGAGGGTTTCCCGATCGACCAGTGGTGACGGGGCCAGGGTGCCGATGCGATCGATCGAATTGCGCAGTTCGCGCACATTGCCAGGCCAGTCTCGTTGGCACAGCAGCTCCAGCGCTGCTGCATCGAAGCGCAGCGGTCGCCGTTGCTGGCGGCAAAAATGCTCGATCAGGTCCGGGATGTCCTCACGGCGCTCGTTCAGTCCCGGCAGTTCGAGCTCGAACACCGACAAGCGGTAGTACAGGTCTTCGCGAAAGCGCTCCTCGGCCACCAGGCGCTTGAGGTCACGGTGGGTGGCCGCCACCACCCTGCCGCGGAAGCGCCGGTTTTCGCTGCTACCAAGCGGCCGGTACTGCCCGGTTTCCAGCACCCGCAGCAGCTTCGGCTGTAGGGCCAGGGGCAGTTCGCCGATCTCATCGAGGAACAGTGTCCCCGCCCCAGCCATCTGCAGGTGGCCCATGCGCTCGCCAACCGCGCCGGTGAACGCGCCGCGGGCATGGCCAAACAGCTCGGACTCGAGCAGTGGCTCGGGTATTGCCCCGCAGTTGAGGTCGATGAATGGTTTGCCCGGCGCGCTCAGGCGGTGCAGTTGCTGGGCGATGACTTCCTTGCCGGCTCCCGTCGGGCCGAAGATCAGTACCGGCCGGTCGCTCTGCGCCACCCGCCGCAGCAAGGCCTGCAGCGCCTGCATGGCGGGCGAACGGCCAGGCACGCCATCCTCGTCGCCCGGGTGCGTGGTGCACAGTGGCTCCATGAGAATCCATCCTCGTTGGGGTGAGCCAGGCAATGAGGTATAGCAGAACGACGCGGCCGCTGCTGGTGTCCGGGCGGCCACCGGTCAGAACGTCGAAAATGCGCGCGACCAGCCCGCTGGAAACGATGGAAGCGGCGGCCGAGGCCACTGTCTGGTTGATGTTGCTTTCGTGCAACGTCCATGCGGGCCGGCCCTTGCTCCGCCCCGCCAGGCCCTGCCACAGGGTGAAACCGACCAGCAAGGCGATGATCGACATGTTGAACGACCAGCCGATCCGAAGGCCCGCGTACACATTCGAGGGCGTCAGCAGAATGCCCAGCGCTACGCCGGTGAGCACCGCCCCCGGGCTCAGTTCACGTTCGATGCGAACCTGGGGAGGGGCGGTAGACGGGGCAGGTCTCATGGCAATCCCTTGTCGGAGTGGTAAGCGCGCTTTGCACAACTGAGCCACTGATGCCACAAAGGTTCACTGTCGCTTCTGGTTGTGAAAGGTGTCCAGCAACGGCCCGGAAGTGCTAGCGGCTACACCGTCGGGTCTCAAGAAAAGTGCTGCGCACAGGGGCCCGCTTTTGCTGACATTGCCGAATCAAGTGAGATTAGTTAAGTTATCTAAATTCGATAACTTTCCTAAACTCGGTATAAGTCATGGACCCGATCACTAATCCCTATTCCCCGGGAGCAGGCGCGCCGCCGCCGGCATTGGCTGGTCGCGACGCATTACTCAAGCAGGTAAGCATCGCAATCGCCCGCATTCGCCGGGGCCGAGCGGCGAAGAGCGTGCTGATGGTCGGCTTGCGCGGCGTGGGCAAGACTGTACTGCTTGAAAAAATGCGCATTGAAGCCGAAGCCGAGGGCGTTCATGCCATACGCATGGAGGCGCCGGAAAACCGTTCGCTACCCGCGTTGTTGGCGCCTCAACTGCGCTTGGCGCTGCTTCGCCTGAGCCGGGTGGAAGCGGCTCGGGACCTGGCTCAACGGGGGTTGCGAGCCCTTGCCGGTTTTGCAAAGTCGTTGAAGGTTGCCTACGCGGACATAGAAGTAGGCCTGGACCTGGAGCCGGAACCTGGCTTGGCTGATAACGGTGACCTGGAAGGTGACCTGGCGACCTTGCTGGAGGAGGCCGGCAAGGCCGCACAGCGCGCCGACACGGCGCTGGTGATGTTCATCGACGAGTTGCAGTACGTTGCCGAAGATCAGTTGGCCGCGTTGATTACAGCCTTGCATCGCTGTGCCCAGGGCCAGTTACCTGTCACGCTGGTTGGGGCTGGCCTGCCTCAATTGCGCGGGCGTTGTGGTAACGCGAAATCCTATGCGGAGCGACTGTTCGATTTCCCTGAGATCGGCCCGCTTGCTCCTGAGGCCGCAAGGTTTGCGGTAGTACGGCCTGCAGAAGATGAAGGCGTGGAATTCGAAGAGGCGGCGCTGGAAAGTGTGCTGGCACATTCACAGGGCTATCCGTACTTCCTGCAGGAGTGGGGCAAGCATTCATGGGATGTAGCCTCGCAGAGCCCCATCACCAGCGCTGATGTCGAAACCGCTTCAGAGCAGGCGATTGCCACACTGGATGAGAGCTTCTTCCGGGTGCGCTTTGACCGCCTTACGCTTGCGGAAAAGAAGTACCTGCGTGGCATGGCGGATCTGGGGGCCGGCCCTCATCGTTCTGGTGATATCGCGGCCAGCCTGGCGCGGAAGGTTTCCACGCTCGCACCACTGCGCAGTGCATTGATCGAGAAAGGGATGATCTACAGCCCGAACCACGGTGATACGGCGTTCACTGTGCCGCTTTTCGATGAGTTCATGCGGCGTATCATGCCGGGCGATGATTGGCGGATGGGCTAGCCTGCTTTACGGCGCTGCAAGCCGCAACCACAGGCAACGCTCCTCGGCCGGGACGCAAAAGCGTACCCGGCGCGAGCGCACGCACACCACGGTTCATTTCACCCCCGACTGCCCAAACCGCTTGCGATACTCCGCCGGCGTAACCCCCACATGCTTCACGAACGCCCGCCGCAACGTATCCGCATTGGCAAACCCACACAGCGCCGCCACCTGCTTCGGTGGCTCTCGCCCAGTCTCCAGCCGCGCCCGCGCAGCATTTACCCGCGCCAGCTCCACCCACGCGGCCGGGGTCATTCCCACATCACTCTGAAACACCCGCGCAAAATGCCTCGGGCTCAGCCCAACCCGCGCGGCCAGGCTGGCAACCCCGTGGTCCAGTGCAGGGTTGGCGGCCACGTAACGCTGCAACCCCTGCAATGCCGAACGCCCAACCGGTGATGTCCCACCTTGCCGGCTGAACTGCAGCTGCCCGCCAGGCCGCTTGAAGTACATCACCAGGTGCCCGGCCACCTGCCTGGCAATGTCGCGCCCCAGATCCTCTTCGACCAACGTCAGTGCCAGGTCCAACCCGGCCGTTACCCCCGCAGCGGTACGCAGGTTGCCGTCATGTACCTGAATGGCGTCGGCATCCACCTTTACCCGCGGATAACGCTCGGCCAACGGCTGCGCCACCGCCCAATGGGTGGTCACACGCCGTTCATCCAGCAACCCGGCAGCCGCCAGGGCAAACGCCCCCGTGCACACCGAGCCGTAACGCCGGCAAGCGCCCGCGCGTTGCCGCAGCCAGTCGAGAATGCCGGGGCGCAGGTATTGCTCGGCAGCTTGCGGCGTGCCGGCGACCAGCAAGGTGTCGATGGCTTCCAGGTCTTCGCCGATCCAGCCATCGGCGACCAGGCGCGTACCGGATGAGCTCACCAGCGGCCCCGGTTCGCAAGCCAGCAACAGTAGGCGATAGGCGTCACGGCCGGCTTGGCGGTTGGCTTCGGCGAATACATCGAGCGGGCCGCAGGCATCCAGCAGTTGTACGCCGGGCATGGCCAGTATGGCGACCGTGATGGGGGCAGAGGGCATGGTGGCTCCGGGCGTTGCGCCGCAAGTCCGTAATCCGCCGACAATGGCAGTATTTGGCTGTACAAGTCAATTGAGGACATTGGCCCACGACCGCAGACTGGGCTCGTCATCAACCCACCCAGGAGCGACCATGTCCTCATCCATCGCCGGTATCCAGGTGCCCGACAGCGCCATGGCTCGGGAAATCACCGAGCTCGTCCGTGACACGGCTTCCCCTTTGCTGTTCCACCACTCCAGCCGGGTGTTCTACTTCGCAGCCCTTGCCGGGCAGCGGCTGGGGCTGCGTTACGACAGTGAACTGCTGTACGCAGGCTGCATGTTCCATGACATGGGCCTGACCCATCAGCACAGCAGCGATTGCTGCCGCTTCGAGGTGGACGGTGCCAATGCGGCGCGCGATTTCCTCCAGCGCCACGGCGTGGACGAGCGCGATGTCGAACGTGTGTGGACGGCGATCGCGCTGCATACCACGCCGGGTATTCCAGAGCATATGCACCCGCTGATCGCTCTGGTGACTGCGGGGGTGGAGACAGATGTGCTGGGGTTGCACCACGAAGGGCTGGAAATTGCCGCACGGGACGCCGTGGTCCAGGCGCACCCGCGTGGGGAGCGGTTCAAGGAGGCGATCATTCAGGCGTTTTACGACGGCATCCGGCACAAGCCGCATACCACGTTTGGCAACGTGAAGGCGGATGTGATCGCGGACAAGGAGCCTGCATTCCGGCCTGGGAATTTCTGCAGCGTCATTCGGCAGTCCTGCTGGGCGAGCTGAGTAAAGCGGGCTGGTGCTGCCGGTGTTCGCAGGCCCTGGTGCCTGTCAGCTAAACAGATTGGGGTCGCTTTGCGGCCCTTCGCGGGCGTGCCCGCTCCCACAGGTTGCGCATCAGATCAAACCGGTGCTATCGAAGTGGGAGCTGGCTCGTCGAACGCAGAGTCCGCCGCCGAGCGCTCGCGATTCGCCACCCCGAACGGCACATGCACCATCGGCAAATCCCCCGCCGGTGATTGCAAATGGCTGCGTTGGTCATCAAAGAACACATGCGGCTTCAGTATCGACAGCACCCTGGGTTTCTCCATCCCGCCCAGAAAGAAGCACTCGTCCGGCGATACGCCCCAGTCCTTCAGCGTCGTCACCACCCGCTCATGCGAAGGGGCATTGCGCGCCGTCACGATGGCAATCCGCAAGATGCGCTTGTACGCCGGGTCTTCGGCCAACTTGCGGTCCTCGAGCATGCGAATCAGCGAAAGCTTGCGGTACAGGTCCGCCAAGGGCCCCGGCGAATGCGGGATCCCCTTGCGCACACGTTCATGCTCCTGAAACTCGTCCAGGTTGTCGTCGCGCTTGTACACGCGCTCGGCCTCGTCATCGGCAATCACCCCGTCAAAGTCGAAGGCCACCCGCAGTTCGGTGTCGATCTCGTCATCGTAGATGCGCGTCGGCAGCACCCGCCCGGCGGGGTAGTTGGCGTCGATGGCTTTCTGTACATCTTCCTCGTTGGCACTGAGGAACAGCGAGGCATTGAATGCCGGGATGTACTCGTAGGGCGAGCGGCCCGACATGAATGCCGCGCGGGTGATGTCCAGCTGGTAGTGGTTGATCGAGCGAAACACCCGCAGGCCGGTCTCCGGCGAATTGCGCGACAGCAGCACCACCTCCACCGGCAACTGCTCGGGGAAGGCCTGGTTGATGCTCAGGAAGCGGCGAATGAACGGGAACGCCACGCCCTTGGGGAAGGGTTCGTCCAGGTTCTGCTGCTGGTGCTGACGGTAAGCCTCGACGCCCTCGGTCTGGTAGATGTCGTCCGAGACGGTGAGGTCGAACAGCGCACTCGAAGCAACGCCGATGACCAGTTTCTGTTCGATGGGGTAGGGCATGAAACAACTCCTGCGTGAGCTGAAGGCAAGTGTACCCGTGCGCTGTGACGAAAGCCCTCAGTACCCACAGGCGCTATCGGCATCAGATGAGGATGTAGTCGCTACGCACCATCAGCGGCTCATGCGCCCCTTCGACCAGGTGCACGAACTGCCCTGCCACCTGGTCGATCGCCAGGCAGTCGTCGACATCCAGCAAGGCATCGGTATGCGGCTTCAGCCAGTCCGCCTGCATGCGTTGCTTGCCCAGGGCCTTGGCCTCGGTCTTGCTGTGGGCGGTGACCAGCAGGTAGCGGTGGGCCTCGCCGAATACTTCGCGTTCATAACCACCGAGGTTGATGAAGTACAGGCGCAGCGCACCGGGGGCGGGGGCGTGCGGGCGCAGTTCGATGCGATGGCCGTCGACACCATGCACTTCCAGCCATGAATCGATGTGCAAACCTTTCGGGCTGCCGAACCAGGCCTGGCGCAACTGCGGGTAGGCCTGTTCGAAGGTGTCGGCCAGGGCGAACACCACATCGTGAACTTCGATCTTGGCGCCGGGGTGGCGGCCTCCGAGCATGACGACGTAAAGCATGGGCGGTCCTTTGCATGGTGGATGTAAAAGTGCGGCATTGTACTGCCAGATCAGCGGATGCCGCATGGATCCAGTGGCCCTTGTAGGAGCGGCCTTGTGTCGCGAAAGGGCCGCAAAGCGGCCCCTGGATTTCAGCAACTGTGCATAGTCTGTTGGGGCTGTTCTGCAGCCCTTTCGCGACACAAGGCCGCTCCTACAAGGCGCTGGGCATGCCTGACAGTTGCTCCACCAGAAAATCCACGAACACCCGCACCCGCGCCGGCATCGCCGGGCCGCCGACGAACACCGCATGGATCGGCTCGCGATCACCGGGGTTGTACGCCTGCAGCAACGGCACCAGCTGCCCGTTGGCCAGGTCATCGGCCACGGTAAAGGTACCGATGCGCGCCACGCCGGCGCCGAGCCTGGCCAACTGCGCCAGGGCCTCGCCGCTGCTGCATTCGATATTGCCCGTCACCTTCAACGAGAATGCCTGCCCGTCGCGACGGAACGGCCAGTCGGGTGCGGCGCGGCGGAAGTTGAAACGCAGGCAGTTGTGCCGGGCCAGGTCCTCTGGCACAAGCGGCGTACCGCAGCGCGCCAGGTACTCGGGCGAGGCGACGATCACCTGGCCGGTTTCGCCAATGGCACGGGCGCTCAACGAGCTGTCCGGCAGGTGGCCGAAGCGCAGCGCCACATCGGTCTGGCCGCCGAGAATGTCGGCCACTTCGTCGCTGAGGGTAAGGTCGACCAGCACCTGCGGGTAGCGCGCGCTGAACGCCGCCAGCAGCGGCACCACGGTCAGCCGGCCATGGCCCAGCGCTGCGCTGACCCGCAAGCGCCCGCGGGGCACACCCTGGTCGGTGATGGCCTCTTCCACTTCGAGCATGTCGGCCAGCACCCGCCGTGCACCACGCAGATACGCTTCGCCCTCAGGCGTGAGGGTGATCGCCCGGGTGGTACGCAGCAGCAGGCGGGTGCCCAGGCGCTGTTCGGTCCGCGCGAGGATGCGGCTCACCGCCGACGGCGTCAGGCCCAGCGCGCGGGCGGCGGCGGACAGGCTGCCCTCCTGGGCCACCTTGGCAAAGATTTCCATCTCTCCGGATCTTCCACTGAAGTCCATTTGTGCCTCTTGAGCAAAGGTGGTTCGCAAAAATGCAGTCTAGTGCGGCTCAGCTTCGGATCGTAGCATTTGCAGCACAGATAAGGAGCTTGCCATGCGTATCAATCCACCTCTTGTCGCGCTCGCCATCGGTGCCTTCGGCATCGGTGTCACCGAGTTCGCCCCCATGGGCATGTTACCCAGCATCGCCACCGATCTTGGCGTCTCCATCCCCGCAGCCGGGCTGTTGGTCAGTGCCTATGCGATCGGTGTGCTTATCGGTGCACCGCTGATGACCCTGGCCACGGTGAAGATCCCGCGGCGTTACCTGCTGATCGGGTTGATGGCCATCTTCACCCTCGGCAACCTGATGTCGGCCCTGGCCAGCGACTATGCCAGCCTGCTGGTCGCCCGTGTGGTCACCTCGCTGAACCACGGTGCGTTCTTCGGCATCGGCTCTATCGTCGCGGCCAGCGTGGTGCCGCCTGAGAAGCGCGCCGGGGCCGTGGCCGCCATGTTCATGGGGTTGACCCTGGCCACCATCGGCGGTGTGCCGCTGGCGACCTGGTTCGGTGAAATGCTGGGCTGGCGTACGGCGTTCTGGGGCATCGCCGGGCTCGGCCTGGTGGCAATGACCACCCTCTGGTACGCACTGCCTGATGTGCCGTCGCCCAAGGGTGGTGGGGCCATGGCCGAAATCCGCGTGCTGGGCCGCGGGCCGGTGCTGGCGGCACTGCTGCTGACCGTGGTGGGCTCCAGTGCGATGTTCACGGTGTTCACCTACATCGCGCCGATCCTGCAGAGCGAGGCGGCAGCGTCCACCACCTTCGTCACGGCCATGCTGGTGTTGTTCGGTGTCGGCCTGACCTTGGGCAACGTGTGGGGTGGCAAGGCCGCGGACCGCTCGATCGACCGTACCCTGATGCTGTCGCTGGCCGTGCTGATTGCGGTGTTGCTGGTGTTCCCGCTGGTGATGGACTGGCCGCTGCCGACTGCGCTGGCGATCCTGGTGTGGGGCGCTGCCAGCTTTGCCCTGGTGCCGCCGCTGCAAATGCGGGTGATGGAGGCGGCCAAGGATGCGCCCAACCTGGCGTCGGCGGTGAATATCGGGGCGTTCAACA
The DNA here is from genome assembly GCF_057444345.1 of Pseudomonas sp. PVC-5-1. NCBI lineage: Bacteria > Pseudomonadati > Pseudomonadota > Gammaproteobacteria > Pseudomonadales > Pseudomonadaceae > Pseudomonas > Pseudomonas sp. PVC-5-1. The sequence goes on from NZ_CM172024.1 coordinate 2,189,788, forward strand.
TGGGTAACGCGATTGGCGCGGCGCTGGGTGGGGCGGTGATCAATGCCGGGCTTGGGTATTCGGCGGTTTCCCTGGCGGGGGCGGCGATGGCGGTTTTGGGCCTGGTGATGGTGCTGCTGTTCGCTTGGCGGGGGCGGGCGGGGGCTGCGGCGAGTCAAGTTGCTGTGTAACAGGTGGAGTTCTTCGGGGGCGCTTTGCGCCCCATCGCGACACAAGGCCGCTCCTACAGGAAACCGCGATTCCTTGTAGGAGCGGCCTTGTGTAGCGATGGGCTGCAAGGCAGCCCCACAGTCTTGCCCATCACGGCGTACCGTTACGGCCATGCAGGTGATAGGCAGGGCGCTCGCTCAGCCGCTCGTAATAATCGCGCACGGCCGGCAGGTGCGGGTGCTCGAAGGGCGTTTCGAACCAGCGGTTGACCGACAGGCCAATGGGGATGTCGGCCAAGGTGAACTGGCTGCCGGCCACGTAGGCACCGGTGCTTGCCAGCTGGCGGTCGAGAATGTGCATGTAGCGCGCCCAGTCCGCGCAGCCGGCGGCCAGGGCCTGTGGGTCCTGGTGGGCCGGCGAATGCCTGACCAGCGACATGAACGCGTAGCTCCAGGAACGGTTGAGGTCCGAGGCCTGCCAGTCGATCCACTGGTCGATCCTGGCCCGCGCCTGCGCCTCGCCCGGGTAGAACGCGGTGGCACCATAGCGCGTGGCCAGGTAGCGGATGATGCTGTTGGATTCCCACAGGGTGAAGTCGCCATCCTGGATCACCGGGATCATGGCGTTCGGGTTCAACGCAAGGAATTCGGCGCTGTCCGTGGGCTTGAAGCCCGCCCCCCAGTCTTCGCGCTCGAACGCGACCTCGAACTCGGCGCATGCCCACAGGACTTTTCGCACATTGATGGAGGAGGCTCTGCCCAATATCCGTAGCATGGTGTTCATCCTTGTGAGGGGAGATTGATCGTCCGTCACTGCCGCTTGCCGGTCAAGAGCCAGCGTGGTGGCGGAGCGTCCTCTTTGTAGGGTTCTTGTAGTCCATTTCCGAAAGTAAGCCTTTCCACCCCCAAGGTTATTGTGGCGGGGCAGGCAGCGCCCTAGTCTCGGCACGCTCGTAACCCGAGGAAATGGACATGGACAAAGACACTCCGAAAGAAAGCGGCAATCTCAATGTCGTGCGTGCAGCGGGCCGTTTTGGCAACGGCGGTGCCGAACTGGTGCAGATGAACGCGCAGTTGCCGATGCGCACGGCATTGATGGAGGCCTCGAGCATCATGGGCTGCATTACCGAACTCACCCGCAAGGCCATCGACCGGCCCGGTGACCGCAAGGCGATGATGCAGGCCACGTACTACCTGGCAGGCATGGCCAAGGCGCTGATCGACGGCCAGTTGCAGCAGTTGCGCCAGGCTCGGGGAGGCGAGCAGGAGCCTTAGTCAGGCTTGCCTGGGGACCATGAACTTGGCACCCTTGGTCAGTTTGAATCTCTGTATCACGACAGAAGGAAGTTCGCATTGAGCTGGGACAAGGTGGGGAAACTCCTCGTAGCCGTGCTGCTTGGCCTGATGGTCCTGCTGGCCGCCTATGGGTTGCTCAGGGGCAACCCGCGCCTGGAGGCATCGCTGACCTATGCCTACCTCACCTATCCCAGCCAGTTCAGCGAACGCATCACCAAAGCCAGCGAACAGCTCAAGTACGAGCAGTTGCAGGGGCGTATCAATGCCATCAGCGAGGGTGGGCTGAGCCACGATCAGGTCGAGCGGCTGATCGAAATGGCCCAGGCGCCGTATGCGCAGCTGTTCGCCAAGCCCTTCGAGGCCGGGCTGGTCGACCACCGTACCGGTCTGCTCATCGAGCTGCGCAACCGAGGTGATGCGCAGGTACGCCAGGTGAAAATCCGCCTGCCGGCGAAAGGCCTGGTGCAGGTGCGCGATGCAGCTGGCAATGACACCATCGTGGAAACCTCCACCATGCAAGCGGATATCCCCACCATCGAGCCGGGTGGTGTATGCAAGGTATGGGTGTATTTCGATGCAGACTATTCGCAGATCCGCCAGGGCGGGGTCAGCATCAGTCACGCCGATGGCAAGGCTGACATACAGGTTTACCGCGAGGTCATCGGTTTCCCGGCCTGGGTGGCCCGCTACAGCCGCGAGCTGATGATGTTGCTGGGCGTATTGGCGGCCAGCGTTTTGGGCCTGGCGTATGCCTGCCTGTCGCGCCGTAACCCGCACTGAACGCCTCACCTGTAGGAGCAGCCTTGTGCTGCGAAGAGGCCGGTACTGACTGAACATGTGTACCACCTGTACCGGCCTCTTCGCAGCACAAGGCTGCTCCTACAAGGAGTTGTGCAGGCTGTCAGTGAGCCATACTGCGTCCCAGTGTGGATAATCGCCAATCTCTGCTACCAGGCCAGCCCGCAGAGGGTTGGCAACGATGTATCGGGCTACCTTGCGCACATCATCTTCCTGGCGCAGCGCTCGGTCATGAAACCCGCGTTGCCAGACTGGGCCCGGGCTCACGCCCGCCTTGCACAATGCCGTACCAGATCGCGATTTGAACTGTCGCATCAGGCTGCTCAATGTGACGGCACGCAGCTCCACCAGCCAATGCAAGTGGTCAGGCATCAGCACCCAGGCAAGTGAGCGGCAAGCGCCAAGGCGTTCCGTCTGCCTCAGCTCACTGATGACCAGGCGAGCTGTACGAAGATCCTGAAACAGTGGCTTGCGTGCATGGGTGACAGTGGTCAGCAGGTACAGCCTGCCAGGCTCTGAAAAACGCCCCCGACGTAGCCGGTTGGCCTCAGCACGATCCATGTAATCTTCCTCGCATCCGTTCCGTGTGGGATACCTACAATAGAGATCCCAGACGCTACCGACGTTGGCAGATCGTTACCCGTTTTTTCAGTCATACACATTTGTAGGAGCAGCCTTGTGCTGCGAAGAGGCCGGTACGAGCGATACACATGTTTGGTCAGTACCGGCCTCTTCGCAGCACAAGGCTGCTCCTACAGGTCAGTGCCCAATGGCACTGATAGTCAGTGAATCGCCACGGGGTTGGTGTTCTTGCCGGTCAACAACCACCCTCGTGCAGCGCCAGGCTCTGGCGCAACTGCACGAGCATGGCCTGTCGCAATGCCTGCGGCGCCTGCACGCGGATCGAGCCGGCCTGGGACAGCAGCCAGCCCATCAGCGAGCGGTTGTCGTCGACGGTAGCTACCAGGATGGCACCACCTTCCGCCTGCAGCGTCAGTTGCATATCTGCCGACAGTGGCGACGCCTCAAGGCGCCGGGCAAGGGCATCATCGACCCAGGCGTGCAACTCGACCTGTTCCGCAGGTGAGAGCGCATCGGGCTGCAGCTGTTGCGCTTCGCCAGGGTTCAGGCCCGCTTGCCAGTACCAGCCGTAGGGCATGCCTTTGCTGTTGCACTGCAGCGGGAACAGTGCCGCGAGTTCGACCAGGTCGCGTTCGACCGTGCGTTTGCTGGTGATATAGCCAACGGTGGTCAGGGCGGCCTGCAACTGGGTGGAACTCATCCCCGGGTGACGGCCTGGCAGCAGCTTTAGCAGCTGCCACTGGCGGGCGATGGTGTGGCGGGTAGGGTGGCTGGGCAAAGGGCTCGTCCTTGAAGGCAGGCACGAAGCCTGCCTAAGTAGTGGCGTTTAGCTATTGCTCAGCATACCTTGTAGCAGAATGGGATCCAAGTTTTCGCATTTGGCGTTCAGTCCAGGCGCGTCACCCATTTGCCTGTGCCTTGGCCCTCTTTCAGCTGCCGCAGAGCCTGTGGCAAAGCAGAGAAGGTGAACTCGCGGCGCTGTGGCACCTTCGGGTACCTTGGCCAAGGCCTGCCAGGCGGTCAGGGCGGGGCAGGGCACGGCGGCCGCGGCGGTGTCGCTGAGCGCGCTGTGGATATGCATGACCAGGCTTGCATCGAGCAGGCAGAGCTCGGCAAAACTGCCGTCACGCGCCAGCGATTGGGTGCGGGTCCTTTCGAGACGGGTGTGGGCTGCAAAGCAGCCCCAATTCACTTAGCCCGGGTTTTTTCGCCAAGGCTTCCAAGCCACCTTCATAGATGGCCTTGAACAGCGCTTCGGTCGCCTGGTAGCCGGGGTTGAATTCAGATAGCCAGGCTGTCGACCACGCCGCCGTCGACCCGCAGCGCTGCACCGGTGGTGGCGGACGTGCCCGCGAATGCGTCTGTCAGCCAACACAAAAGATTGACCCTTTCGCAACAGCCCAATCGCAACCTTTGCTTCCAGATCAAAACTCATTGTCCCGTGCCCATCTTTTTCCCATCCCCACGTCCCCCGAGAATCCACCCATCCCAACCTTCCACAGGTGATTCTCAAATGCCTCTCGCCTTGTTAGCCCTGACCCTGGCGGCCTTCGCCATCGGCACCACGGAGTTCGTGATCGTCGGCCTCATCCCGACCATCGCCAATGACCTGGCAGTGACACTGCCTTCGGCCGGCCTGCTGGTAAGCCTTTACGCCCTCAGCGTCGCCATCGGCGCGCCCCTGCTCACCGCCATGACCGGCCGCGTCCCGCGCAAGCTGCTGCTGGTCGGCCTGATGGCGCTGTTCACAGCCGGTAACCTGGTGGCCTGGCAGGCGCCCAGCTACGAATCGCTGATCATGGCGCGCATCCTCACCGGCCTGGCCCACGGGGTGTTCTTCTCGGTGGGCTCGATCATCGCCACCAGCCTGGTGCCGAAAGAAAAAGCCGCCAGCGCCATCGCCACCATGTTCAGTGGCATGACCGTGGCCTTCGTCACCGGTATCCCGCTGGGTACCTTCATCGGCCAGCACTTCGGCTGGCGCGTGACCTTCCTGGTGGTGGCTGCCTTCGGCCTGGTAGCGCTGCTCGGCGCACTGCTGTTCGTGCCCAAGCGCATCCAGCACAGCCAGCCGGCACCGCTGCTGCGCCAACTGCGGGTGATGCTGCAACCGCGCCTGCTGCTGGTGTATGCCATGACTGCCGTGGGTTACGGCGGCTCGCTGATCGCCTTTACCTTCCTTGCCCCGATCCTGCAGGACATCGCCGGCTTCGGCGCCAACAGCGTCGCCCTGGTGCTGCTCGCCTACGGCGTTTCGGTTGCCCTGGGCAACATCTGGGGCGGCCGCCTGGCCGACCGCAAAGGCCCGGTCAAGGCACTGTCGATCATCTTCCTGCTGCTGGCCGTGGTGCTGCTGGCGCTGACCTTCACCGCGCCGCATCCGGTGCTGGTGGTAATCACCGTACTGGCCTGGGGCGCGGTGGCCTTCGGCAATGTGCCGGGCCTGCAGGTGTACGTGGTGCAGCAGGCGGAAAAGGTCGCCCCCGACGCAGTCGACGTGGCTGCCGGTTTCAACATCGCCGCCTTCAACCTGGGTGTGGCCGGTGGCTCCTGGGGCGGTGCCCAGGTGGTGCAACAGCTCGGCCTCGGCCACACCCCATGGATTGCCGCGCTGGTCACCCTCGGTGCCCTGGCCCTGACCCTGTACAGCGGCCGCCTCGACCGCCGCGTACCTGCCCAGTCACAACCTGTCGTCAGCCGCGCCTGACCCCTGATTCGCCTTACGGAGATGCTCGCAATGGCTCAAGATCCACTGTTCCAACCCCTGCAATTCGGCGCCCTTAACCTGCCCAACCGCGTGCTGATGCCACCGATGACCCGCTCCCGCGCTGCCCAGCCTGGCGATGTACCGACCGCGTTGATGGCCGAGTACTACGCACAACGCGCCAGTGCCGGGCTGATCGTCAGTGAAGGCACCTGGATCTCGCCACTGGGCAAGGGTTACGCCCGCACCCCGGGTATCCACACCCAGGCGCAGATCGACGGCTGGCGCCTGGTCACCGAGGCTGTGCATGCCGCGGGCGGGCGCATGTTCGCCCAGCTCTGGCACGTCGGCCGCCTCAGCCACAGCAGCCTGCTTGGTGGCCAGGCACCGGTGTCGTCCTCGGCGATGCAGGCTGAAGGCGTGAATGTGTTCATCGACAATGCCGACGGCACGCCAGGCTTTGTCCAGGCTTCCAAGCCGCGCGCGTTGAGCGAAGCGGAAATTGCCGAGATCATCGAGCAATACCGCCAGGCTGCGCGCAACGCCATGGCCGCCGGTTTTGATGGTGTCGAGTTGCACGCGGCCAACGGATACCTGGTCAACCAGTTCCTCGATTCCGGCGCCAACGACCGCACCGACCGCTACGGCGGTTCGCTGGAAAACCGCCTGCGTTTCCTCGACCTGGTCACCCGTGCGCTGGTCGAAGGTACCGGCGACGCCCAGCGTGTAGGCGTACGCCTGGCGCCGCTGACCACGCTCAATGGCTGTGTCGATGCCGACCCGGTCACCACCTATACCGCAGCGGCCAAGCGCCTGGGCGAAATCGGCATCGGCTACCTGCACATTGCCGAAGCCGACTGGGATGACGCGCCGGACATGCCGGTGGACTTCAAGCAACAGCTGCGGGCGGTGTTCCCCGGGGTGATGGTGTATGCCGGCAAATACACCGGCGAACGTGCACGGCGCGCGCTGGAGGAGGGCTGGGCTGACCTGGTCGGCTTCGGCCGGCCATTCGTGGCCAACCCGGACCTGCCGGCGCGGCTGAAGCTGAATGCGCCCCTGGCCGAGCACGAACGGGCCACGCTGTTCGGTGGTGATGCCCATGGCCTGACCGACTACCCGCCACTGGCAACAGCCTGACTTCAGGCTCTACTTCTGTAGGAGCGGGCTCACGCTGTACCTGTGGGAGCGGCTTTAGCCGCGAACACCGGCAACGCCGGTGCCATGCACCGCGTTGGATTCAAAGGGCTGGGCGATCTCCCACAAAGACGGCATTTCGCCTGTCGTGTCTCACCTCTGTGCTTGAGCAGTGACGACTTGTTTGTGTCCTATATATGGACCAAAATATGGCTCTCTATTGAGGGTGCAAACATGCAAAACATATTCGCTGACGTGGCCGTAAGCGTGTCGGAACTGAAAAAGAACCCATCCGCAGTGATGACCGGCGCTGCGGGTATGCCCGTCGCCGTGCTCAATCACAACCGCGTGATGGGTTACATGGTGCCGGCCGAACTGTACGAGGCCATGATGGAGCGCTTGGAAGATCTCGAATTGAGCGAACTGGCCAAGTCGAGGTTGGGTGAAAAAGGCGTACCGGTTTCCCTGGATGACCTATAAACTCGAATTCCTGCCTTCGGCACTGAAAGAGTGGGGCAAGCTAGGCCACACCGTGCGCGAACAGATCAAGAAAAAACTCGCCGAGCGCCTGCAGTCACCCAAGGTACAGGCCGACGCGCTGCGTGACCTGCCGAACCACTACAAAATCAAGCTCAAGGCCTCTGGATATCGCCTCGTCTATCGAGTCGAGGACGAGCGTATCGTTGTAGTGGTGGTATCGGTTGGCAAGCGCGAGCGTAGCGAGGTGTATCGATCCGCTCAGAAGCGGTAAACGCCATCATGGCCATCAACCAAACGCCGCACGCTGCCAATGCGCCTCGCTTATGATCGCAATGTTCGCACCCGCTTCCCTGATTTCCACGGCTTTCTTGATCTTCGTGCCATAACTGCTGTGCAGCCACTGCTCGTTGCCAATACTGCCAATGACCAGGTAGTGGGTCTTCTTGTTCACCCCCGCGGCGATTGAGCCCCCACGTTCGACTACCAGCGCTTCGCATGCTTTGCGAGGCCCGTAAGCCATTGTGCCGGTAAACAGGAACATGCGGCCTGTCCACTCCAGTGTGGGTTCGGGGTTATCGAGTGGCAGTGAGGTGGGTGAAGAGAATGGGTTGTCGCTGCAGCGCGGCTTGCCGGTGAACTGCTGCAATAGCTCAAGCAGTTCAGCTGACTCGGCAGCATCCAGCATATTGTCCTTGAGCATGTCGCTCAGGCGCCGGTATAGCAAATTGATGACCGGATCCTCAAGATGAACGAGTTGCTGCTCCATCCATCCTTTGAGGAACTCGGCTTCTTGTTGATTGACCTGATTGTCAGCAGTCAGGCCCGCAGCGATTCCAATCAACCCATCAACCGAGCGCTGCGCGATCCGCGCTTCGTGAAAAAAGCGGCTGTTCTGAAATTCCTGATGAAGATCGACCATTCCCTGTTCCTCGTTGCTATTCCATCAGCATCACAGCGTTGGCGTATTTTTCCTGGTCCGGTGTGAACGTTGTCAGCATGCCGGTGTGATTACAGGTCAGGGTAAGCTCTGTTCGCGTATCGATGAACAGATCCTCGCCGCGAAGGCCCTGCCATTGCGCCAGGTACTTGAACGAACCGTACTTCATCGGTTTCTTCAATGCGCGATCATGGCCACCTTTCCAACCTAGCACCGGGAGCGCGCCATCGGCGCAGTGCCGGGCAAGTTCTGGCTGGGCCAGAGCCCGCTCACGGCCAATCTCCCAGCAGCGGATCAAGCCCTCGTCGGGCCCCTTCCATGCTTCTTCCCAAGTGATCAAGGGGCGGATGGGGTGATGAATAGGGCGTCGAATGACCCCGGTAGCTCGATCCATGACTGAGATTGTCCGTAATGTTCAGTTGGTCTGGATGCTACTAATTGGCCACTATCGTGTCCAGTGCTCGTCGACCCCAGCTCTGCGTTCAGTCAAGGCTGTGCTGCAACGCCTCGATAAACACCTCTTCCGCGCGGCTGAAGCGCTGCTCCCTGTTCCACAACAGGTGGATATCCACATCGGCAATCCCTTCCTGCGGCGGCAGCTTCCACAGCAACCCGGCGTCTACATCCGGCGCTACCACATGCTCGGGCAGGCAACCTATGCCAAACCCGGCAATCACCAGCCGGCGTACCTCCTCAAGGCTTGGTGACGAGGCCACGATCCGCCCGGCAAACCCCTGCTGGTCGCGGAAAATGGTCAGTGGCGACAGCATGCCGCCAATCTGGTCACTGGTGAAACTGACGAAATTCTCCCGCTGCAGGTCGCCTTCGTCCTGGCCGAACAGGGCATGGTGCTTGCCACAGAAGAACGCATAGCGCTGGCGCAGGAACAACCGTTGCTCCAGCCGTGGCTGCGCACGCCGGTTAAGGCTGAGGCCCGCCGTGGCGGTTTTCTCCTGCAGGGCGGCAACGATGTCGGAGCTGCGCATCACGTCGATCTCCAGCTCCACCCGCGGGTGCTGGCGGTGGAAGTCGGCGAGGAAGTCGTCGAAGTGTTCGTTGACGATACGGCTGATCATCAGCAGGCGTACCTTGCCCACCAGTTCGTCCGCCGGCTGCTCCAGCAAGCCGCCGATCTGCGACATCTGCCCATAGACCTCGCCAGCCAGCTGGAACAGCTGCTCGCCCATTTCCGTCAGCACGAAGCGCGGCCCGCGGCGGGCGATGAGCTGGCGGCCAAGCTGTTCTTCAAGGCGCTTGAGCGCCTGGCTCACTGCCGGCTGGGTGAGGTGCAGGCGGGCGGCCGCACGGCTGATGGACAGCTCCTGGCCGATGACCCGGAAGGTGCGCAGCAGGTTCCAGTCGAGGCGGTCGTTGAGCAGACGGTCGGGCATGGCAGGGCTCAATAATAAGCAAGGCTAATATTTCGAATAATAAATAGAAAATTGACTAATCATAGCCCCGGGCCGATAAATCGCAGGTATCGAGGCCTGCCGAGTCGGTGTTGGATTCTTCGCGGGCTTGCCCGCTCCCACAGGGTTACCACAAGTTTCGAATGCTGCGCAGTACCTGTGGGAGCGGGCGAGCCCGCGAAGAATCCAACACCGATTCAACAGGCCAAGCGCCACAAGAGCGCCCCCGTGCCCCTGACAACTCCTGCCAGAACAACAAGCAAAGGAGCCCCCATGAAGCCCACCGCTTCCCCCCAGCCACGCCGTGCCGCCGCCGCCGCGTTCATCGGTACCATGATCGAGTGGTACGACTTCTACATCTACGCCACCGCCGCCGCCCTGGTGTTCGGCGCGCTGTTCTTCCCCTCCGACAACAGCCTGTTCAGCACCATGGCCGCGTTCGGTACCTTCGCCGTCGGCTTCTTCGCCCGGCCGCTGGGTGGCATCGTCTTCGGCCACGTGGGCGACCGAATCGGCCGCAAGAAGTCGCTGGTCATCACCTTGCTGATGATGGGCATCGTCACCGTGGGCATCGGCCTGCTGCCGACCTACGCACAAATCGGCGCCACCGCGCCGGTACTGCTGATCCTGCTGCGCATCGTCCAGGGCATTGCCGTGGGCGGCGAGTGGGGCGGGGCGGTGCTGATGGCCGGTGAGCATGCACCCAAGGGCCGGCGCAACTTCTTCGCTTCGTTCGCCCAGCTGGGCAGCCCGGCGGGCCTGATCCTGTCGCTGCTGGCCTTTGGCGCGGTCACCCGCCTGCCGGAAGAAGACCTGATGAGCTGGGGCTGGCGCGTGCCATTCCTGGCCAGCGCACTGTTGCTGCTGGTGGGCCTTGCGATTCGCCTGGGGGTGAATGAGTCGCCCGAGTTCATCGCCAGCCGCGAGCAGGCGGAAAAGGCCCGGCGCAAGGAGCAGGCCCCGGTATTCGAAGTGCTGCGCACGGCCTGGCGCCCGCTGTTGCTGTGCATCGGTGCCAATACCCTGGGCATTGCCGGGGTCTACTTCACCAACACCTTCATGATCAGCTACACCACCCAGCAGCTGCACCTGGAGCGTTCGTTGATCCTGGAGTGCCTGTTCTTTGTGGCGATCATCCAGTTCTGCGTACAGCCGTTGGCTGCCTGGCTATCGGAAAAGATCGGCGCCACCCGCTTCCTGGCCCTGGTCGCGCTGCTGGCGATGGCCTCGCCTTACCCGATGTTCGTGCTGGTCAGCTCGGGCCAGGGCCCATTGATCGTACTCGGCATCGCCCTGGCCGCAGCGTGCATGGCGTCGTTCTACGCGGTGATCGCCGGCTACGTCAGCGGCATGTTCGACACCCGCGTGCGCTACACCGCCATTTCCCTGGCCTACCAGATCTGCGGCGCCATCGCGGGCGGCCTGACTCCGCTGATCGGTACCTGGCTGGCCCACACCTTCACCGGCCAATGGTGGCCGATGGCGGTGTTCTACACCCTGATCGCAACCATTTCGCTGGTCTGCGTGCTCGCCCTGGCGCGCCAGTACGCCCGCAGCCAGCGCCTGGAACTGGCCTGATCGAACCGCTTTTTTCTGGAGTACCCGCACATGTTGAAAAGCAATGGCGAACGCCTGTGGGCGAGCCTGATGGCCATGGCCGAAATCGGTGCCACTGCCCGTGGCGGCAGCTGCCGCCTGGCCCTGAGCAACGAGGACAAGGCTGGCCGTGAACTGTTCAGCCACTGGTGCCGCGAAGCCGGCCTGACGCTGACTGTGGATGCCATCGGCAACCTGTTCGCCCGCCGCGCTGGCAGCGACCCCGATGCAGCGCCGGTGATGATGGGCAGCCACCTCGACACCCAACCTGAGGGCGGCCGTTTCGATGGCGTCTACGGTGTGCTGGCAGGCCTTGAAGTGGTGCGCCGGCTCAATGACCTGAACATCCAGACGCGCAAGCCGCTGGAAATCGCCGTATGGACCAACGAGGAGGGCGCCCGCTTCACCCCGGCCATGTTCGGTTCGGCGGTGTTCACCGGTACCCTGGCGCTGGACGAAGCGCTGGCCATTCGCGACGCCGATGGCATCAGCGTCGCCGACGAACTGCAGCGCACCGGTTACGCCGGCCGGCGCTCGCTGGGCGGCCAGGTCGATGCCTATTTCGAGGCGCATATCGAGCAAGGTCCGATCCTTGAAGACAACGCCAAGGCCATTGGCGTGGTCAGCGGTGGGCAGGCTATCCGATGGCTCGACGTCACGGTCGAAGGCATGGCCGCACATGCCGGCACCACGCCGATGCCGCTGCGCAAGGATGCCCTGTTCGGCACCGCACGGATGATCCGGGCGGTCGAGCAACTGGCTGCCGATTTTGCCCCTGAAGGCCTGACCACGGTGGGTGAACTGTCCATCGCCAAGTCCTCGCGCAACACCATTCCGGGGCTGCTGCAGTTCACCGTCGACCTGCGTCATCACCGGGATGAAGCCATCGAGGCGATGGAACGCGACCTGACGTTGAAGCTGCAAGCCATCGCCAATCAGCGCGGGTTGCAGGTGCGTATCGAGCGCCACTGGATAAGCCCGGCCACGCCATTCGATGCCGATTGCGTAGCCGCCGTGCAGCAGGCGGTGGATGGCCTCGGCTATGCCCAGCAGTCGATCGTCAGCGGCGCCGGCCACGACGCCATCCTGCTGGCCCGCTACTGCCCGACCGCCATGGTGTTCATCCCCTGTGTCGGCGGCTTGAGCCACAACGAAGCCGAAGACGTGTTGCCCGACGACGCCCGCCAGGGTGCCGATGTACTGCTCAATGCCGTGCTGGCCCGCGCGGGCCGTATCGAACAAGGAGATGCCTGATGCGTTGTTACTTCCACCCCGAACAGCTGCTGCACCACCCACGCAGCTACTACTCGCGCGGCGCCATGCGCACCCCGCAGGAAGTCCCCGAACGCGCCCAGCGCCTGCTGCAGGCGGCCAAGGATCTGGGCTTCGACATCCGCCAGCCTGAGGACGCCGGCCTCGAACCGCTCAAGGCAGTGCATGGCGAGGCCTACCTGGCCTTCCTCGAAGAGGCCCATGCGCGCTGGAAGGAAGTGCCCGAGGACTGGGGCGACGAGGTCATGTCCAACATCTTCGTGCGTGAACCCAACGCCCTGCGCGGCATCCTCGCCCAGGCCGGGCGCTATCTGGCTGACGGCAGCTGCCCTGTAGGCGAACACACCTGGCGCTCGGCCTATTGGTCTGCGCAAAGCGCAGTGGCCGGTGCCAAGGCCATTCTCGACGGCGAGCCGGCGGCCTATGCCCTGTGCCGGCCGCCAGGCCACCATGCGCGCTTCGATGCGGCCGGTGGTTTCTGCTACCTCAACAACGCCGCTGTCGCTGCCCAGGCCTTGCGCAGCCGCTACAGCCGCGTGGCCATCCTCGATACCGACATGCACCACGGGCAGGGGATTCAGGAAATCTTCTACGACCGCCGGGATGTGCTGTATGTGTCGGTGCATGGCGACCCCACCAATTTCTACCCAGGTGTGGCCGGGTTCGCGGACGAGCGTGGCAGCGGTGCGGGGGAGGGGTACAACCTCAACTTGCCGATGGCGCATGGGGCTAGCGAAGCGGACTTCATGGGCCAGCTGGAGATCGCGCTGGCGGCGGTGAAGGACTTTGGCGCCGAGGTGCTGGTGTTGTCGCTGGGGTTCGATATCTACGAACTCGACCCGCAGAGCAAGGTGGCGGTGACGACTGAAGGGTTTGCGGTATTGGGCGAGCGGATTCGGGCGATGCGCTTGCCGTGCCTGATCGTGCAGGAAGGGGGGTATCACCTGGAGAGCCTGGAGGCGAATGTGCTGGGGTTCTTTGCTGATAAAGCAGATTGGTGATAAGTGCTATATGCCGGCAGCTGTGTTGTCGCTGCCGGCGTCTGTGATGATACTCGGTCTCGGTGAACGAGGATGTACGTGCTGGGCTCTGGAATCAGTTCTGCTTATAGCTCATATCTTTTTTGGGTCAAGAATTCAGGCTCTCGCCAGTTTGGACCTTTGATATAGCCATTTCCACCACGCTGTATCAAACCTTCGTCACTCATTTTCTTAATCAGGTTAATGAGTTGTAGGCAGTCGCCAATGTTCACCCATCCATTTCGATTGTATAGATTGTCGAGTCGTGGATGAGAAATGCCATTTTGCCTGACAAGCCACAGAATTATATCGGTGGGGCTTTCGTTGGTGATTATTTCGCTAATAGTGTTCATTTGTTCTCTCGTGCGATCTGCTGGTCATCTGCTTCAATTGCTTCTGGTGTGTAAAGCAGTTCGAGCTCCGAGGTGAGTTGGTAGTCTTCCAGTGTTGCAGCGTGTGTATTGTTCCATGCTTCACCATCATCGTTCGGCCTGATTTTATCTGGTATTTCAAGGGTGCGAAAGCGCTCCAACTCCCTTATCTCATGTGTGTAAAAGCGCTTGTCGGTGTCCGTTTCTTGCAACTTGCCCTGTAGGATTTTTTCCAGCCTGTTGATCATGATGTCATTTGCATCGGACGGGCCGAAGCGGCTTGTGTATAATTTGACTAATTCGATGCCTGTCGCTGTGATTTTGACCTCGCGCCAATCCAGTCGCTCGATAGGTCCACCTGCTTTGTCTGGATTATAAGCTCGCCCGCTATAAGTGCCTATGGTTGTTGCGTCGGGATAGGGAGAATTGAAAACTACGTACAGTGGTGGCAGACCAGATTCTGGCGGGAAGCAGTAAATACAGTCTTTATAATTCGGTGGTTCATAGGCAGGGAGCGGTGTCGCTTCTATCCATGCGGGTCTGAGATTGACCCCCTCATAGGGGTCCGACAGTATCGGGTCACTGGGGGTTGTAGTTGACGACCCGTTCTCGGTATGAATGGGGAAGCTGAGCCTGATTGGAAAATCACTCGATGGAATCGATGTGTAGCTATTGCCTTCTTTATCCATTACTAAGGGGCGTACAGGCACCTTTTTTTCAGCACTTGTGGAGTTTGCGCGGTTCGTAAGTGTATACGTGTCCAGATTGGCATTTATTCGTAGCGGTGATTCAATTGTCCCGTGCTTAAGCGCAATGTCATGAATATTCGTAGGCAAATCAGGAATGAGTAGTTCAGCAGGCATGCTCAGGGCTGAGTCATGGTACAAATCAGCGTTTCCTAATTCTGATGAATAAAAAAATAAACCTATGCCCAGCCTGAAGATTGGGGTTGCAGTAATGCCCAGTGTCTTAACTTTCTCTATTCCTCTAAGGATATGGCTCTGAAGGCTGCCAAATCTGATTGGGTTAGTTGATATTGTGGTTAATGTTGAGCTTAGCACTATTCCGGAGTTGGGTTTTAAGGTGATGGAATTGCCTTGACTGTCTTTGTTGTGGTTGTTTCTTAATACTATTATGGTTTTCTGCTGGAGGTTTTTGTATTCCTTTTTTATTTTTTCAAGGCAGCGATTTAGTACTATTTCAATTTGCGCGGCAGTAATGCTGCTCATTAAAAAGTACAAATCTTCCTCGATCATATAGAAATCTTGGTCGTGCCAGCGGTTAAAGTGAACGACGTTTTCGAAATGCAGTGCTGCTTCGTCAATGCCTATTGTATATATGTGTTCTGCTAAGTATAGGTTGATATTGCGGATGGCTTGTTTGTGGGTTTTGTTATAAAGGAGCAGGAGGAATTTCTTTTGGGCGTAAAGTTGGCTTGCCTGGTCTGGGTAGGATTGTCTTATGTCTGAATAATGTTTATTCAAATAGTTCTCAAATCCAGGAGTGCTCACTGGGCAGGTAGCCTCGATTTCCTGTATCACATTTTTCGCAATGGTCGTTGCGTTGTCGCTGAGCGCATCATATGAAAGCGATGCTATGTTCGGCGGTGTTATAGGTAGTGTGAACGGGCTGTCCCAAGAAAGGATGTCCTCAAAGTCATATGTAAAAGGCGCGGCTGAGTATATTTCTTGCAGTTCCTGGCTTGTTAGTGTTCTGCGTGAGGTCACGTCTATTTCCCTTGAAGAAGCCTTGAGGTACTAAACCTTGAGGCTTTCGCAAGAAGGGCGGCAGGTGGAATAGATGCACTGCTATTGAGTAGCGAGCGCGACACCAACAGAAATCGTAGATGCCGATGGCTGGTGGGTGTAAGAAGATGGGTTAAGCTGTTGGATCAAGGGAGTTAGACATCTAGTTTTTGTTATAGGCACTCGTTGGCTGAAGTATCCCTGAGGTTTATGGAATAGGTGACGCAGACTGCGGAGGGAGTTGGCCTGCACCTGTGGCAGCGGGCATGTCCGTGAAGAAGCCAGCGTGGCTCAAGCGTGGAGTGTGCAGCTATCGGTGGCAGGCGTAGGCTGGGGGAACCAGAATCTTCGCATCAGGCGCCATCCCTTGGGCAATCCCTGCACAGACTGCAAGCACCAGAGAATCCCCCAGTTCCCCTGTTCCCCTGTTCCCCCCCCACTGCACGCCTAGGCCTAGTTGATGTGCAGAGCGGCGCTCGATCTCACAGGTGCTGAAAAGGTTGCGGCGAACTACACCCCACCCCGCCGCACATGCTTCACCAACACCTTCTCCAGCAACTCCCACATCGCCGGCTCGGTACTGAACGCCACGTTGAACCGCATCCACCCGGTCGCTTTGGCATCGACCATGAACAACTGCCCAGGCCCCAACATGATGCCTTTCTCCAACGCATCATCCAGCAACGCCGCGCTGTCTGGAATCGCCGGGTGGCGGGTCCAGATATACATCCCTTCATCCGACTCGATGAACAGCTCGAAGCCCAGCCGATGCAGATGCCGGCCAACTTCCTGGTGCGCCTCGGCCAGCCGCTGGCGCAGGCGCTTGAGGTGCTTGCGCCAACGCCCGTCGATGATCGCGGCATACACCACGCGCTCCATCACCTGCGAAGTGGTCAGGCCAGAGCGCATCTTCAGGTGCAGCAGCTTCTGCATCAGCTCGGGGTTGGCCAGCATGTAGCCGACCCGCACATTGGGCGAAATGCTCTTGGAGTAGCTGCCCACGTACACCACCTGCTGCAGGTGGTCGAGGCTGGCCAGGCACGGCTGCGGTTCGGCGACCATGTCGGCGTACAGGTTGTTCTCCACCAGGCGGAAGCCGTGCTGGCTGGCCAGTTGCAGCAGGCGGTGCAGCTGCGGTAGCGGCGTGCGCGAGCAGGTCGGGCTGTGCAGGTGCGGCTGGGTGAAGAACGCAGTGGGGCGGTGATGGGTGAGCAACTGTTCCAGCTGGTTCAGGTCGTAGCCGGCCGGTGTGCGCGGCACGCCGACCAGGGTCGCGCCCTGGGTACGCAGGATGCTCATCAGGTTGGGGTAGCCGGGGTCGTCCACCAGCACCACGTCGCCCGGGCGCACCAGGGTGCGCGCGGCCAGGTCCAGGGCCTGGCTGGCGCCATGGGTAAGCATCAGCTGCGCCGGGTTGGCAACGATCGACAGTTCCTGCTGCAGGTTCTGTGCGGTCAGTGCACGCAGCTCCATCAGGCCCATGGGGTCGCCGTAGCCCGACAGCTCCAGCGGGCTGCCGGCCACCTGGCGCAGGCCACGGCGCAGGCCGTCTTCATACATCCAGTCGTTGGGCAGCCAGCCGCACCCGGGCTTGAACGGCAATTGGCGGATTTCGAAGATCTGCTGCAGGTACCACTCGGAGTTGAACGTTGGTCGACTGGTGTCGGCCTCGGCGTTGTGCGGGTCGAGCAATTCGCCCGCCGCGCGGTTGACGAAGAACCCCGCATTGCCCCGGCTCACCAGCAGGCCCTGGGCGACCAGACGGTCGTAGGCCTCGACCACGGTGAAGGTGCTCACCGAATAGCTCGCGGCAAAGGCGCGGATCGAGGGGACCTTGGCGCCTGGCTTGAGGGTCTGGTTGTCGATCAGCTCGCGCAGCCCGTCGATGATCTGGTTCACCAGCGGGGTCGAGGAGTCTGGATGTAATTCGAACATTTGGGCCTTCAGGTTGCGTATCGCCCGGCGTTTGCAAGGTGTATTGCAAGGGCGACCTGTACAGTGCAGTGCGAGTTTCATGCCACTGTGCATGGCTCTCTGCGTCGGACATTTTTACATTAGGTGTCAGATATCGCCACCTAAAGCATGTTCAGTTCGCTCCAGGCGCCTGCCCTGGGGCGCGTCAGCAGGCCGCCATGGAAGGCCTGCGTGTGTTCGCTCACACCATCCTGCGCGCATTAGCACTGATGTACGTGAAACCGCCAGCCATCGGGGTTTCACAGTTTTCCTTGGATAAAAAGAAGCACGGGGTACACAACTGATGGACGCAACATCCACAACCACCACCGCGAAAAGCGGGCATGAGAGCAAGCTCAGTGCCTCGCTCAAGTCGCGCCACCTGACGATGATGTCGATCGCCGGGGTTATCGGCGGCGCCTTGTTCGTCGGTTCCGGCAGCGTGATTCACAGCGCCGGCCCAGCTGCTGTGCTGGCCTACCTGGCAGGCGGCATCCTGGTGGTACTGATCATGCGCATGCTGGGTGAAATGGCGACTTCCTCGCCAGACACCGGTTCGTTCTCCACCTACGCCGATCGCGCCATCGGCCGTTGGGCCGGTTTCACCATCGGCTGGCTGTACTGGTGGTACTGGGTCATCCTCATGGCCTGGGAAGCTTATGTGGCGGGCAAGATCCTGCATGGTTTCTTCCCCGACGTCAGCGTCAACGTGTTCGTGCTGGCCACGACCCTGTTGCTGATCACCGTCAACTTCTTCAACGTCAAGCACTACGGTGAGTTCGAGTTCTGGTTCGCCTTGATCAAGGTGATCGCGATTGTCTGCTTCCTGATCGTGTGTACCGCTGCCGTGCTGAACATCTGGCAGTTCGGTGAAGTGCGTGGCATCAGCCACCTCACCGCCGAAGGCTTCATGCCCAATGGCATCACTACAGTGATCGGTGCCTTGCTCGGGGTGATGTTCGCCTTCCTCGGTGCGGAAATCGTCACCATCGCCGCTTCCGAAGCCAAGGACCCGGCCGCGCAGATCGTCAAGGCGACCAACTCGGTGGTCTGGCGTGTGTGCCTGTTCTACGTGGGGTCGATCTTCCTGATCGTCTGCCTGGTACCGTGGAACGACCCGCACCTGGGCGTTTCCGGCTATGGCGCCTACCGCCGCACCCTGGAGCTGCTGGGCGTGCCGTATGCCGAGCTGCTGATGAACTTCGTGGTGCTGACCTCGGTGAGCAGCTGCCTGATCTCGGGCCACTACACCGCTTCGCGCATGCTGTTCTCCCTGGCCCAGCGTGGCGACGCGCCGTCGTTCTTCAAGATCACCCGCGCCGGCACCGGTGTACCGGTGTACGCGATCATGGGTTCGTGCGCCGTGGCCGTGGTGTGTGCGCTGATCAACTTCAGCGAGACCCTGCGCCCGAAAGACGTGCTGGAAACCCTGATGAATACCACCGGCATGATTGCCCTGCTGGTGTACCTGGTGATTGCCTTCTCGCAGCTGCGCATGCGCCGCAAGCTGATTGCCGAAGGCAAGGAAGTACGCCTGAAGATGTGGCTGTTCCCATGGCTGACCTACCTGGTGATCGCGTTCATCGTGGCCGCCCTGGTAACCATGGCCTTCATGCCTGACTACCAGATCCTGGTGATCTCCACCGGTATCGCCGCGGCAATCGTGGTGGCGATGGGTGTAGTGCACCAGATCCGTACTGGCAAGCAGCACTAAGCGTCACTCGCTTCTCGAAACGGCCGGCTCCCTGGGGGACCCGGCCGTTTTGCGTTATTGGGCCAGGGGTATATGGCCGCCTGTTACATGGCATATGCTGAACACATTGCCCGCCCAAAGGAGCTTCACATGGCCTGGTCCGCCACCCAGTATTCGCAATTCGAAGACGAGCGTACCCGCGCGGTGCGTGACCTGCTGGCCGCTGTACCGGCACGCCCGGTACGCCACGCCACCGACCTGGGCTGTGGCCCTGGCAATTCCACCGAGGTGCTGCTGCAACGTTACCCGGATGCCCAGGTGACGGCCCTGGACAGCGACCCGGACATGATCGACAAGGCCCGCGAGCGCAAACGGCTGTGCATCCCCCGCGTGCGCACAGTCATCGCTGACATTGCCGGCTGGTCCGCCCCCGAGCCGCAGGACCTGATCCTGGCCAATGCCTCGCTGCAATGGGTACCCGACCACGCCTCGCTGTACCCGCACCTGGTGCGCCAGCTGAGCGAAGGTGCCAGCCTGGCCGTGCAGACCCCGGACAACCTCGATGAGCCGGCCCACCGGCAACTGCGCGAAATCGCCAGCCAGGGACCTTGGGCGGCGAAGTTCGCTGATTTCCAGCTGCCGCCACGGCACAGCGCGGCGTTCTACTACGACCTGCTCAGCCCGCTGTGTGCACGGGTGGATGTGTGGCGCACCACTTACCACCACCCGTTGGCCGGCGGTGCCGAAGCCGTGGTGGAATGGTTCAAGGGTTCGGCCTTGCGACCGTATCTGGGGCGGTTGGATGCCCAGGAGCAGGTGGATTTCCTGCAGATGTACCTGCAAGCGATGCAGCGCGACTACCCGCCGGCCACCGATGGCAAGGTGCTGTTGCCGTTCCCGCGGCTGTTCGTGATCGCTACCCGCTAGGGCGGCGCCAGCGCCAGGCCACGTAGCTGTAGATGCCGAGGTTGAGCAGCAGCACGAAAGTGCCCAGCAGCAGCTGGATGTGCGGTGTCAGCCCGGCGGGGTAGATCAACGGCCAGATATAGTGCTCGACGAAGCCGCCCTGATAGCCCGCGTCACCAGCCGCGCTGCGCATGCGGTTTTCCCAGGTGGTCAGCGGGCAGCCCAGGTGCAGGCATTCCACCGCCAGGCCCCAGGCCATCGCCGGCAGGTGCAGCAGCAGGGCAGGGCGCCAGCGCAGTACCAGCAGGCCGCCGAACAGCACCAGCAGGATGAAGAGCAGGTGCAGCAGGACCAGGGTGTCGGCGGCAAGGCGGTAGAGCATGGGTTGTGTGCCGAGGGTTGAGGTTATCCCAGCATAGTTGGGTTGCCTGTGCTGGCCTTTTCGCGGGCTTGCCCGCTCCCACAGGATCACCACAGGTTTTGAATTCTGTGCAGTGCCTGTGGGAGCGGGCGAGCCCGCGAAGAGGCCGGCACAGGCTTACAACCCTTCCTCCACCATCTGCAGGAAGGTCGCCACCACCCGCCGCGTGCGCTGCTCGCTCAGGCACACCAGTGTCTCGGTCAGGTGCCGCTGGCAATCGACGATCGGCAACGCGCACACCCGCGCATCCGCACCAAACTCAGCCGCCGACACCACCCCCACACCAATCCCCACCACCACCGCCTCCCGCGCCGCTTCCCGGCCTTCCACCTGGATCGCCGGGCGAATCCGCAGCCCGGCCCGTTGCATTTCTTCTTCCAGCGTCTGCCGCGTCACCGACCCGGGCTCGCGCAGTACCAGCGGCGTATCGTCCAGATCCGCCAGGCTGATCGCGCCGCGGCTGGCCCAGGGGTGCTGGTGCGAGACAAACGCCACCATCGGGTCGCGGCGCAGCGGCAGGCAGTGCAGCCGCTCATCGTCGACGTCCCGCCCCAGCAGGGCCAGGTCGGCTTGGTAGCTGAACAGCCGGGCCAGCGACTCGTCGGTGTTGCCGGTCTCGATCTTTACCTGGATGCCCGGGTAGCGCTGGCAGAAGCGGGCGATCTGCGGCAGCACGTGCACCGGCGCGTCCACCGCCAGCACCAGGCTGCCGGTGTGCAGCGCACGCGAATCCTGCAGCAGTTCATGGGCCTCGGCCTCGCAGGCGAAAAGGCGCTGGCTGATGCCCAGCAGGCGTTCGCCGAGGTCGGTGAGCTGCACCGAACGCTTGTTGCGGTGGAACAGCAAGACGCCGAAGCGCTCCTCCAGTTTGCGCACCTGGTCCGACACCGCGGGCTGGGTAAGAAACAGCTTTTCGGCGGCGCGGGTAAAGCTGCCGTGCACCGCCACGGCGTGGAAGGCCTTGAGTTGTGCGTGGGAAACCGACATGACGACCTCAGTAACAAGCTGGGCTTATGTGTGAAATACGATAAATCGATTTTATTTATCTTAGCGCAACTGTTTCCATGCATGTCAGCCCGACGCTGGCACCACAAGTGCCGCCAGGGCCATGGCACCCAAACGGCGCCATCTGACCCGATGACAGCCTCGTCATCGCTGTGCGTAACACAAGAACAAGACAGGCGTTTCTTCACATTCTGCCGGCACACTCAAGCAAGAGGTCAGACTTACATGAACCAATCCCTAGCCGCGTTCAAACGCTGGCGTATCCAGATTTTCGCCATTACCTGGCTGGCCTACGCCGCCTTCTACTTCACCCGCAAGGCCTTCTCGGTGGCCAAGCTGGGCATCGGTGAAGACCCCGACTTCATGCTCGACAAGGCCGCCATGGCCAACCTCGACGCCATCTACCTGGCCGCCTACGCCGTGGGCCAGTTCACCTGGGGCATGCTTGCCGACCGCTTTGGCCCACGCGTGGTGGTGCTCGGCGGCCTGCTGATTTCTGCTGTTGCGGCGGTGGTGATGGGCAGTTACGCCACATTCCCGATCTTCGCCACCTGCATGCTGGTGCAGGGCCTGGCGCAATCCACCGGCTGGGCCGGGTTGTGCAAGAACATCGGCAGCTTCTTCCCGGCGTCGCAGCGTGGGCGGGTGCTGGGCCTGTGGAGTTCCTGCTATGCCTTCGGCGGCCTGGTGGCCTCGCCGTTCGCCGGCTGGTGGGCCTATACCCTGGTCGGTACCTGGCACGCGGCGTTCTTCTCCAGTGCCGCGGTGGTGGCACTGGTGGCCGTGCTGTTCTTCTTCCTGCAGCGCAACAAGCCTGAAGACGTCGGCCTGCCGGCGGTGGAGCCCGAGCCGCAGAGCATGGCCCCGGCCGGCAACCTGTGCAGTGTGTGGGCGCCCCTGAAGGAGATCATGCGCAACCGCACGGTGCTGACCCTGGGGCTGGCGTACTTCCTGTTGAAACCGGCGCGCTACGCCATCCTGCTGTGGGGGCCGGTGATCGTCTTCGAGCAGATGCCCTCGGTGGGCAAGGTGGGGGCAGCGATCATCCCGACAGCCTTCGAACTGGCCGGGCTGCTCGGCCCGATCATCATCGGCCTGGCCTCCGACAAGCTGTTCGGCGCCCGGCGCATGCCGGCCTGTGTCATCAGCCTGATGTTGCTGACCGTGGCGTTGGCGGCGTTCATGGCGGCCATGCACACCGGCAGCGTGATCCTGGTGGTGGCCCTGCTGTTCGTCATGGGCCTGACCCTGTACGGGCCGGATTCGATGATCAGCGGTGCCGCGGCCATCGACTTCGGCACCGCCAAGGCCGGTGCCACCGCAGCAGGCTTCGTCAACGGCTGCGGCTCGGTGGGGGCGGTGCTGGGCGGGCTGCTGCCGGGGTACTTCGATGGCGTCACGGTGTTCATCGTGTTTGCCGGCTGCGCGCTGTTCTCGGCGCTGGTGCTGCTGCCGCACTGGAACAGCCGCCCGGCCAGCGCTGCGCAAAGCACCGACGTGGCACCGAATACCAGCATGGCAATCAAGCCACTGCGTACCTGAAAGGAAAGCGAGCGAATGAGACCCTTCTGGCTGCAACAGGCCCTGGATTCGGCGCAAGAGGCGGTGTGCCCGCCGCTGCAAGGCGATGCCCGTTGCGATGTATGCATCGTCGGCGGCGGCTATACCGGCCTGTGGACCGCACTGATGCTCAAGGAAGCGGTGCCGGCCCTGGATATCGTGCTGATCGAGGCCGATATCTGCGGTGCCGGTGCCAGTGGCCGCAATGGTGGCTGTGCGTTGTCGTGGTCGGCGAAGTACTTCACCCTCGAGCGGCTGTTCGGGGTGGCCGAGGCGGTGCGCCTGGTGCGTGAGTCGGAGCGCAGCATCGGTGAGATCGGCGCGTTCTGCTCGGCCAATGGCATCGACTGCGACTACCGCCTGGATGGCACGCTGTACACCGCCACCAACGCCGCGCAGGTCGGCGCCACCGACGCGGTGATCGCCGCGCTGGAGCAAAAGGGGATCAATTCGTTTCGCCGCCTGCCGCTGCCGCAGGTGCAGCGCCTGGCGGGTTCGGCGCGGCACCTGGAAGGCTGGTTCTCGCCGGCCGCGGCCACGGTGCAGCCGGGCAAGCTGGTGCGCGGCCTGCGCCGGGTGGCCTTGCAGCGTGGCGTGCGCATCCATGAGGGCACCGCCATGACCGGCCTGGAGCACGGCGCCCCGGTGCAGGTGCGCACGGCCCATGGCACGGTGCGCGCCGACCGCGTGGTATTGGGCCTGAATGCCTGGATGGCGCGGGCTTTCCCGCAGTTCGAGCGCAGTGTGGCGATTGTTTCCAGCGACATGGTGATCACCGAACCTTGCCCCGAGCTGCTGCACCAGGTCGGCCTGGACAGCGGCATCAGCGTGCTCGATTCGCGGATTTTCGTGCATTACTACCACAACACCTCCGATGGTCGGCTGATGCTCGGCAAGGGCGGCAATACCTTCGCCTATGGCGGGCGCATGCTGCCGGTGTTCGACCAGCCGTCGCCGTACCGGCCGCTGCTGCGTGAAAGCCTGGGCGGCTTTTTCCCGGCGCTGGCCGAGGTGCCGCTGGCGGCCAGCTGGAACGGGCCGTCCGATCGCTCGGTAACCGGTTTGCCGTTCTTTGGCCGGCTGGACGGGCAGGGCAACGTGTTCTACGGCTTTGGTTACTCCGGCAGCGGCGTCGGGCCGTGCCACATGGGCGGGCAGATTCTGTCGTCGCTGGCACTGGGGCTGGACAACCCATGGACCCGTTCGCCGCTGGTCAAGGGGCCGCTGGGGCTGTTCCCGCCCGAGCCGATCCGCTATCTGGGCTCGCTGATGGTGCGCAATGCCATCCGCCGCAAGGAGCGGGCAGAGGACCGCGGGCTGCGGCCGCGCAGGCTGGATGTGCGCCTGGCGCGGTTTGCCGCGGCGGCGGGCAAGGCCGATAAAGGCTGATATTTTGGGGGCGCTTCGCACCCCTGTCGCGACACAAGGCCGCTCCTACAGGGGACGCGTAAGCCCAGATTGGCGCGCTTCTTCTGTAGGAGCGGCCTTGTGTCGCGATAGGGTCGCGAAGCGGCCCCAGCGATTTCTTGTCGAACACAGGCCAGAGGGCGTATAAACTGCACCCACTTTTGGCCGGTCGCTTCCTGAACCGGCCGCTGAAACAAGAGAGTCGACATGGGCGCACAGTGGAAAGCCAAACATAAAGAAGCCGCGGCCAACGCCAAAGGCAAGATCATGGGCAAGCTGTCCAAAGAGATCCAGATCGCCGCCAAGTCCGGCGCCGACCCGGACATGAACCCACGCCTGCGCCTGGCCATCGAGCAGGCCAAGAAGGCCTCGATGACCCGCGAGACCCTGGAGCGCGCAATCCGCAAGGGCGCGGGCCTGGACGGCGATGCCGTGCAGTACTCGGCGGTAAGCTACGAAGGTTTCGCCCCGCACCAGGTGCCGCTGATCGTCGAGTGCCTGACCGACAACGTCAACCGCACCGTCGCGCAAATCCGCGTGCTGTTCCGCAAGGGCCAGCTGGGTGCCAGCGGTTCGGTGGCCTGGGACTTCAACCATGTCGGCCTGATCGAAGCCACCCCGAACGGCGACGCCGACCCGGAAATGGCGGCCATCGAAGCCGGCGCCCAGGACTTCGAGGAAGGCGACGAAGAGGGTTCGACCCTGTTCATCACCGACACCACCGACCTGGACGCCGTGCAGAAGGCCCTGCCGGAGCACGGCTTCACCGTGACCTCGGCGAAGATCGGCTACACCCCGAAGAACCCGGTGAGCGCGGCCAGCCTGAGTGCCGAAGCGCTGGCCGAGGTGGAAGCGTTCCTCGAAGCCATCGACGAGAACGATGACGTGCAGAACGTTTATGTTGGCCTGACTGACTGATCTGCTTCTCTGGGGCCGCTTTGCGGCCCAATCGCCGGCAAGCCAGCTCCCACAGGTACAGCACAAGCCCCGATGGTTGTGGTGACCCTGTGGGAGCTGGCTTGCCGGCGATTGGGCCGGTCGATCCTTTAGAAGGGAGCCTGTATGAACCCCGCTTTCGCCTCCCTCAGCCTCGCCCACCTGCGCACCCTCGACCACCTGCTGCAGCTGAAGAACCTCAGCCACGCCGCCGAGCGCCTCGGCGTCAGCCAGTCCGCCCTCAGCCGCCAGCTGGCCCACCTGCGCGAAGCCTTCGACGACCCGTTGCTGGTACGCCAGGGCCGCGGTTACGTACTCAGCGAACACGCCGAAGCCCTGGTCGAACCCCTGCGCCAGGTTCTCGAGGAGCTGCACGCCCTGCGCCAGCCCGCGGTGTTCGACCCGGCGCGTTGCGAGCGGCGCTTCTGTCTGGCCGCGTCGGACTATGTGGCCGAGCACATGCTGCCGCTGCTGGTGGCGGCGCTGGAGCGCGAAGCGCCGGGTGTATCGCTGGAGTACCGCACCTGGCAGGCCGGCCAGTACGCCTTGCTGGCCAGCGGCGAGATCGACCTGGCCACCACCTTGTTCGACGAGTCGCCACCCAACCTGCACGGTCGTCTGTTGGGCGAGGACCGGGCAGTGTGCCTGATGCGCCACGACCACCCACTGGCTGCCCACGGTGCGCTCAGCCAGGCCGACTACCTGGCGCACAAGCATGTGCGTATTTCCGGTGGAGGCGACAAGGACAGCTTCATCGACCGCCACTTGCGCGCCCAGGGCCTGCAACGGCGGGTCAGCCTGGAAGTGCCGTTCTTCTCGGCCACCGTGCAGGTGATTGCCAATAGCCAGGCGCTGGCCACCGTGCCCGAGCACATCGCCCGGCAGCTGTGCCGCCTGCATGACCTGGCCTGGCGGCCGCTGGGTTTCATCGACCACAGCCAGCGCTACTGGGTGGTGTGGCACCAGCGCCTGCAGGCCTCGGCCGAACACCGCTGGTTGCGCAACCGGGTGTTCGAGTTGTGGCGCCAGTCGCAGTTTGGCGTGCAGGGTGGGCATGCGGGTTTGCCATAGCAGGTATGCGCGAGGCGGGGTTATTCACTTCGGGATAGGTGCCTAGACTGGGGCATTGTGTTGCCTGTACCGGCCTCTTCGCGGGTAAACCCGCTCCTACAAACGATGCAATACCTGTGGGAGCGGGCGTGCCCGCGAAGAGGCCAGCACAGGCAGCGAAAAAACCCACAGGAGACCCCAGGTGACCCCCGAACAATTCCGCCAGTACGGCCACCAACTGATCGACCTGATCGCCGACTACCGCCAATCCGTCGGCGAGCGCCCGGTCATGGCCCAGGTCGAGCCCGGCTATCTCAAGGCTGCGTTGCCTGCACAGGCCCCCCGGCAAGGCGAGCCTTTCGCAGCGATCCTCGACGACGTCAACCAGTTGGTCATGCCCGGCCTGTCCCATTGGCAGCACCCGGACTTCTACGGCTACTTCCCCTCCAATGGCACCCTGTCGTCGGTCCTCGGTGACTTCCTCAGCACTGGCCTGGGCGTGCTGGGCCTTTCGTGGCAGTCCAGCCCGGCCCTGAGCGAGCTGGAGGAAACCACCCTCGACTGGCTGCGTCAGCTGCTCGGCCTTTCTGGCCAATGGAGCGGGGTGATCCAGGACACCGCATCCACCAGCACCCTGGTGGCGCTGATCTGCGCACGGGAACGCGCCAGCGACTACGCACTGGTACGCGGCGGCCTGCAAGCCCAGGCCAAGCCGCTGATCGTCTATGTCAGCGCCCATGCCCACAGCTCGGTGGACAAAGCCGCATTGCTGGCCGGTTTTGGCCGCGACAACATACGCCTGATCCCGACCGACGAACGCTACGCTCTGCGCCCGGAGGCCCTGCAGGCTGCGATCGAGCAGGACCTGGCCGCTGGCAACCAGCCTTGCGCGGTGGTCGCGACCACCGGCACCACCGCCACCACGGCCCTCGACCCACTGCGGCCGATCGGCGAGATCGCCCAGGCCCATGGCCTGTGGCTGCATGTGGACTCGGCCATGGCCGGCTCGGCGATGATCCTGCCGGAATGCCGCTGGATGTGGGACGGCATCGAGCTGGCCGATTCGCTGGTGGTCAACGCGCACAAGTGGCTGGGCGTGGCCTTCGATTGCTCGATCTACTACGTGCGCGACCCGCAGCACCTGATCCGGGTCATGAGCACCAACCCCAGCTACCTGCAGTCGGCGGTGGATGGCGAGGTGAAGAACCTGCGTGACTGGGGTATCCCGCTGGGCCGCCGGTTCCGCGCATTGAAGCTGTGGTTCATGCTGCGCAGCGAGGGGGTCGAGGCGTTGCAGGCACGGCTGCGGCGTGACCTGGACAATGCCCAGTGGCTGGCCGGGCAAATCGGCGCGGCGACGGAGTGGGAGGTGCTGGCGCCGGTGCAGTTGCAGACGTTGTGCATTCGCCATCGGCCGGCGGGGCTGGAAGGGGAGGCGCTGGATGCGCATACCAAGGGCTGGGCCGAACGGCTGAATGCGTCTGGGGATGCCTATGTGACGCCGGCGACGCTGGATGGGCGGTGGATGGTGCGGGTGTCGATTGGCGCATTGCCGACCGAGCGGGAGCATGTCGAACAGCTTTGGGCGCGCTTGCAGGAAGTGGTCAAGGGCTGAAACTGCCGGGGCCGCGTTGCGGCCCATTCGCGGGCAAGCCCGCTCCCACAGAATCGCATCAAGGCTCAAGCTGACACGGTACCTGTAGGAGCGGGCTTGCCCGCGAAAGGGCTCCCACAGGGACCGCACAAGACTTGAAGCCTGTGCGGTCAAGGTAGGAGCGGGCTTGCCCGCGAAAGGGCTCCCACAGGGACCGCACAAGGCTTGAAGCCTATGCGGTCAAGGTGGGAGCTGGCTTGCCGGCGAAAGGGCTGCAGAGCAGCCCCCTGCAATCTCAGTGGCTCACCGCCTGAAAGCTCCCTTTACGGCTAGCCTCATACGCGGTCTTGTCCATCGGCTTGGCATCGGGGTTACCCAGGTCTTCCATCGCCAGGCGATGGGTTTCCGGTGCAATGTAGGCTGCCAAAGCACACACGCAGGTGATGAAGAACGCCAGGCTACCAACCACCAACGGGATGTTGTCCGAACCGGGCGGGGCTACCAAGGCGAACAGTGCCGGCAGCATGGCGGTCAGCATGGTGCCGATGTTCTGCGCGATGGCCATGGCCGAAACGCGGTAGCGAGTGTGGAACAGCTCTGGGTAGAAGCTTGGGAACACCGCGTTGTAACCCTGGTACACCATGCCCCACATCACGATCGACGAGGCGAACGCCAGCGGTACGTTCTGGATGCTGATCGCATACAGGTAGACGAAGGCTAGCAGGCCAGAGCCCAGGCAACCGGCGATCATGGTCGGGCGACGGCCGATCTTGTCGGACAGGTTGCCGACAAACGGAATCACCAGCACCGCGACGATGTTGCCGACTACCGGAATCCACAGGTACACGCTCTTGTCGAAGCCGATGCCATAGGCCGGCTGCACCGCGTAGGCCGCACCGAAGATGGTGGCGACCACCGGGATCACGTTCATCAAGGCCATGAACATCACCAGCACCATGTGCTTCCAGCTGTGGCGGAAGGCCTCGCTGATCGGCGACTTGGCGACCTTGTCCTGCTTCTCTTCCTTCACGAACGCCGGGGTTTCGTGCACTTCCTTACGGATGATGAAGCCGGCGATCAGCACGAAGGCGCTCAGCAGGAACGGAATGCGCCAGCCCCAGTCGTTGAAGGCTTCGCTGGGCATGGAGTAGGCCAGCGGCAGGAACACAGCCGCCGCCAGCACCTGGCCAGCCTGCACGCCTTGCAAGGTGAAGCTGGCGTAGTAGCCCCGTCGACCGAACGGTGCGTGCTCCATGATCATGGAACTGGCTCCGGAGATTTCCCCGGCCACGGCAAAGCCCTGGACCAGGCGCAGCACCACCAGCAACGCCGGGGCGAGCAGGCCGATGTCGTGGTAGGTGGGCAGCAGGCCAACGGCCATGGTCGACAGGCCCATCAGGAACATGCACAGCAGCAGTACGTTCTTGCGGCCGCGGGTGTCACCCCAGTGGCCCAGCACGAAGGCGCCGACCGGGCGCGCCAGGTAACCCACGCCGTAGGTGGCCAGCGAGGCGATGATGGCCATTTTCGGGTCGGTGTTGGGGAAGAAGATCTGCGGGAAAATCAGCGCAGCAGCCTGGGCGTAGATGAAGAAGTCGTAGTACTCGAGTGCCGAGCCTATCCATCCACTGGCAGTCGCTTTCTTGGCTTGAGAGCTGGAGTGAGCCATCGTTGTCTCCGTTGTTATTGTTGTTTGCACAGGTTCCGCCGGAGATTCGCCAAGGCAGGAGGCGAGGGTCGGTGTGCCTGCGTCTGTGGTTCATGTTGACCACGGGCCAGTGGGCTGGCAATTCGCTAAAACCGGTTTTGTTCGATAATCGAACGCAAAACTAACCATTCCGTACAAAGAGATTGAAGCGACGACTTTACCTGCGAATAATCGATCGTGCCAGGAACTGTGGTCCTGATTTTCCAGGTCTGGCCCTATCGCCGGCAAGCCAGCTCCCACAAGGTATGCGCCAATCCTGTGGGAGCTGGCTTGCCGGCGATAGGGCCGGTACAGGCAGCCCTGGCCTCAACCTCCAACAACAAGGAACTCCCGCCATGCAGCGTTCGATCGCTACCGTGTCCTTGAGCGGCACCCTGCCGGAAAAGCTCGAAGCCATCGCCGCCGCCGGTTTTGACGGCGTCGAGATCTTCGAAAACGACCTGCTCTATTACGCCGGCAGCCCGCGCCAGGTACGGCAGATGTGCGCCGACCTGGGTATTGCCATCACCCTGTTCCAGCCGTTCCGCGATTTCGAGGGTTGCCGCCGCGACCGCCTGCAGAAAAACCTCGACCGCGCCGAGCGCAAGTTCGACCTGATGCAGGAACTGGGCACCGACCTGGTGCTGGTATGCAGCAACGTCCAGGCCGATGCCCTGGGCGAAGAACAATTGCTGGTTGATGACTTGCGCCTGCTGGCCGAGCACGCTGGCAAACGCGGCCTGCGCATTGGCTACGAAGCCCTGGCCTGGGGCCGCCACGTCAATACCTACCAGCAGGTCTGGAACTTGGTGCGCCAGGCCGACCACCCGGCCCTCGGGGTGATCCTCGACAGCTTCCACACCTTGTCGCTCAAGGGCGACCCGAGCGCGATCCGCGATATCCCCGGCGACAAGATCTTCTTCGTGCAAATGGCCGACGCGCCGATCCTGGCCATGGATGTGCTGGAGTGGAGCCGCCACTTCCGCTGCT
Source organism: Pseudomonas sp. PVC-5-1 (assembly GCF_057444345.1). Lineage (NCBI taxonomy): Bacteria > Pseudomonadati > Pseudomonadota > Gammaproteobacteria > Pseudomonadales > Pseudomonadaceae > Pseudomonas > Pseudomonas sp. PVC-5-1. The sequence goes on from NZ_CM172024.1 coordinate 2,220,485, forward strand.
TCCCGGGGCAGGGCGAGATGGACATGGCCGGTTTCCTGGCGCCGATCCTTGCCACCGGCTACCGCGGGCCGCTGTCGCTGGAAATCTTCAACGACGGCTTCCGCGCCGCACCGCCCCGGCAGAATGCCGCCGACGGCCTGCGTTCGCTGCTGTATCTCGAAGAGCACACCCGCCTGCGCCTGGAGCAGGAAGGTACCTCGATCGAGCCCGGTGTGCTGTTCACCCCACCGGCGGCCAGTGCTTATGACGGCGTGGAGTTCCTCGAGTTTGCAGTCGACGAAGCCGTCGGCGCGCGCCTGGGCAGCTGGCTGAAGCGCCTGGGCTTTGCCGATGCCGGCAAGCACCGCAGCAAAGAGGTGCAGTTGCTGCGCCAGGGCGATATCAACATTGTGCTGAACGCTGAACCCTATTCCTTCGGCCACAACTTCTTCGAGGCCCACGGGCCGTCGCTGTGTGCCACCGCGCTGCGGGTCAAGGACCAGCAAGCCGCCCTGAAGCGCGCCACCGCCTTCCGTGGCCAGCCATTCCGTGGCCTGGTCGGGCCCAACGAGTGCGAAGTGCCGGCGGTACGTGCGCCAGATGGCAGCCTGCTGTACCTGGTGGAGCAGGGTACTGCCGGCCAGACCCTGTACGACACCGACTTCAGCCTGGACAAGAACGCCACCGCCACCGGCGGCCTGCGCCGTATCGACCACATGGCCCTGGCCCTGCCGGCCGAGTCGCTGGACAGCTGGGTGCTGTTCTACAAGAGCCTGTTCGATTTCGAAGCCGATGACGAAGTGGTGCTGCCGGACCCGTACGGCCTGGTCAAGAGCCGCGCGCTGCGTAGCCAATGCGGCACCCTGCGCCTGCCGCTGAACATCTCGGAAAACCGCAACACCGCCATCGCCCATGCGCTGTCCAGCTATCGTGGTTCGGGCGTGCACCACATCGCTTTCGATTGCGACGACATCTTCCGCGAAGTGGCGCGGGCCAAACTGGCCGGGGTACCGTTGCTGGAGATCCCGCTGAACTACTACGACGACCTGGCGGCGCGTTTCGATTTCGACGACGAGTTCCTCAGCGAACTGGCCTACTACAACGTGCTGTACGACCGCGATGCCCAGGGCGGCGAGCTGTTCCACGTGTATACCGAGCCGTTCGAAGAGCGTTTCTTCTTCGAGATCATCCAGCGCAAGGGGGGTTATGCCGGTTACGGTGCGGCCAACGTTGCGGTGCGCCTGGCGGCCATGGCCAAGGCCCGCAGCGGGGCGGCGCGCAAGCCAGTCCTCTGAGCCCGGCGCGGTCCCTGTAGGAGCGGCCTTGTGTCGCGATGGGCCGCAAGGCGGCCCCAGGATTTCAGCAGCACCGCATGAATCCTGGGGCCGCTTTGCGGCCCATCGCGACACAAGGCCGCTCCTACACCGACCGCGTGTGCTTCAAGGGCGTTCGGCCACCAACAGCAGCGACTGTGGCAGCGCACTCTGGGGGTGCTGTGGCTCCTGCAGGCTGACCAGCCGCAACCCCGCCATGTCCAGCGCGTTCAACCAGCTGGCCAGGGTGCGGAAGTACCACGGCATCACCTGCCAATCCCCGGCGAACCCGGCAAACGACTCTTCCCGCCAGCCATCCTGGTAATCGCCATCCGCCACGCTCCACGGGTGCAGGGTCTGGATCACCAGTGCACCGCCAGGCGCCAGTAACGCATTCATCGCTGCCAGCAGCGGGATGATGTCCTGCTGCAACAGGGCGAAGTTGGCACAGATCAGGTCATAGTCCTTGCCAACATAGACTTGGGCCGCGGCCAGCTGTGCGTAGCTGGCCAGGTGCACCTCGGCGGAACCTGCAGCGCGCGCGGCATCCACCAGCGCCCGGTCACCGTCCACACCTACCGCCTCGACACCCCGGTCGCCCAGCGCGCGCAGCAGCCAACCTTCACCACAGCCCAGGTCGAGCACCCGTTCGGGCTGGCGGCCAAGAATGGCCAGCAGGATGGCCTGGTCGGTGACCTGGCGACGGCTGTCGATACTGCCGCTGCGCACCGCATCGATCCATGCCTGGGCGTTGTGCTGCCAGCTGTCGAGCAAGGCGTCTTCAGGGTTGCGCATGTTCATCTCCGTTGGGCGGGCGATGCTTCACTGTGCCCCGGTCAACAAATGGGTGGCAAGCCCCGCCAGGGCACAGGCTATCAACACCTGGATCACCCCACGCTTGTAACGGAACAGCGCCACCGCCGCCGCCAGCGCAATCAGCGCCGAAGGCCAGTCGAACCGCCCGTCGAAACCGGCCGGCCACAATACGTGGTAGCCGAAGAACAGCGCGAGGTTGAGGATCACGCCCACTACCGCCGCGGTTATCCCGGTCAGCGGGGCGGTGAATTTGAGTTCGTTGTGGGTCGATTCCACCAGCGGGCCACCGGCCAGGATGAACAGGAACGAGGGCAGGAAGGTGAACCAGGTCACCAGGCTCGCCGCTACCGCGCCGGCCATGAACGCCTGGTCGGTGCCGAACATGGGGTGCAGGTAGCCACCGACGAAGCCGACGAAGGCCACCACCATGATCAGCGGCCCGGGGGTGGTTTCCCCCAACGCCAGGCCATCGATCATCTGCGTCGGCGACAGCCAGCCGTAATGGCCGACGGCCCCCTGGTAGACGTAGGGCAGCACCGCGTAGGCGCCGCCGAAGGTCAGCAATGCCGCCTTGGTGAAGAACCAGCCCATTTGCGTCAAGGTGCCTTGCCAGCCAAAGGTAGCCATCAGTACACCCATGGGCAGCAGCCACAGCGCGGCACCCACCAGCAGCAGGCCCAGCAGGCGCCCCCAGCTGAAGCGGGCGTGCTCTGGCGCCGGTGTGTCGTCGTCGATCACGGCCGGGCCATGGCTGGCCCTGGTTGCGCCGTGGCCACGACCAGGCGCGAACTGCCCCGGTAGCAGCCGCCCGCCGATATGGCCCAGCAGCGCGGCCGCCAGCACGATCAGCGGGAAGGGAACGTCGAGCGCGAAAATGGCCACGAACGAGGCCGCGGCAATGGCCCACAACCAGCCGTTTTTCAGGGCGCGCGTGCCAATGCGATGTGCGGCATGCACGACGATCGCGGTCACGGCCGGCTTGATCCCGTAGAAAATACCAGCCACCACCGGCACTTCGCCCCAGGCCAGATAGACCCACGACAGGCCGATCAGGATGAACAGCGACGGCAGTACGAACAGGGTGCCGGCAATCACCCCGCCCCAGGTGCGGTGCATCAGCCAGCCAATGTAGGTGGCCAGTTGCTGGGCCTCGGGGCCAGGCAGCAGCATGCAGTAGTTGAGGGCATGCAGAAAGCGCCGCTCGCTGATCCAGCGGCGCCGCTCCACCAGTTCCTGATGCATGATCGCTATCTGCCCCGCCGGGCCGCCGAAGCTGATGAAGCCCAGCTTCAGCCAGAACAGCAAGGCCTCGATCCGGCTGATGTGACCACGCGTTTGCTCGGCGGCGCCTTGCAGGTGTTCCGTCATTTTCTTCCCTTTGGTATTCAGCTGGCCGCAGCGCGCTGTCGCTTGATCCGGTACATATCGCCATCAGCATGGCGCAGCAGCATGTCGGCATCATTGCCGTCTTCGGGGAAACGGGCCACGCCAATGCTGCAGGACGGCGCTCCGATGCCTGCAAACTCGGCGCCGAGTGGCTCGGCCATGGCTGCCAGGATACGTGCCACCTGCTCGACAATGGCCTCTGGCGAGGCGTAGTCGGTCAACAGCACGGTGAACTCGTCACCGCCCATCCGCGCCACTGTATCGGTCGCCCCAACGCAGCCTTCCAGGCGCCGCGCAAGGGTGCACAGCACCCGGTCACCCACGCTGTGGCCGTGGTTGTCGTTGATATCCTTGAAGTCATTGATATCGATGAACAGCAACGCCAGCGGATGGTTGTGGTGCCGGGCCGCGACAAGTGCGGTGCCCAGCCGCTCATTGAACATGGCCCGGTTGGCCAGGCGAGTCAGCGGGTCATGGTGGGCCAGGAAACGCAATTCTTCCTCGGCCTGGTGTTGGGCGGTGATATCCCGCGCTACACCAATGCGGGCATTGGCCTCATCGGACCAGGAGGCCGACCACAGGATATGCACGATACTGCCATCCTTGCGGATGTAGCGGTTACGGAAGTCGTAATGGGGTTGGCCGTTCATCACCCGTACGATCGACGCGCGGGTAATCGCCAGGTCGTCAGGGTGCATGTAGTCGGTGATCGGGGTGCCGATCAGCTCGCAGGCCTGGTAGCCCAGCAGCGCCTCGCAGGCATCGCTGACGAAAATGATCTGGTTGCCCCTGTCAACCACGAACACCGTGTCCAGCATCAGGTGGATCAGCCTGGGGTATAACGCTTGCAGGTCTACGGGCATGGGGCATGGCGTCCGCGGCGGGGTCACCGATCATAGCCTGAAATGGAACAAAATGCGGTAGGCGCCGCTGTGGGAGCGGGCATGCCCGCGAACACCGGCGCAGCCGGTGCCATACACCGCGTCGCCTGCTTCGCGGGCATGCCCGCTCCCACAGGGCCGCCGATAGTCAGTTGCTTACTACCAGTTCCGGCCCGAGGTAATCGTTGATTTGCTGGATATCGTCATCTCCCAGGCTGCCCACCGACGATGCCAGGCGCAGCCGCGACATCAGGTAGTTCAGCTTCGCCTCGAACAGGTCATGCCGGGCGTCAAAAAGCAATTCCTCGGCATTGAGCACATCCGAGTTGGTGCTGGTGCCGCCCTCCCTGAAGCCCTTGCGGGCCGAAAGCAGCGAGCGTTCGTTGGATGCCACGGCCTTTTCCAGCGCCTGGATGCGCAAGGCGCCACTCTGCACGCCGCGGTACTCGCGGGTGGTGTCGGAGATCACTTCCTGGCGCGTGGCATCCAGTTCATCCAGTGCCTTGGAACTGTTGGCGCTGGCCTGGCGGGTGAGGGCGCTGGTGCTGCCGCCGCTGTATAGCGGAATGTTCAGCTCCAGCCCGATCGAGCTGTAGTGGTTGCGCTGGTTCAGTTCGGAGATCGACTGGCTGCTGCCGGCGGTATAGCCCGCCACGAAATCCAGGGTCGGCCAGTGCCCGGCGCGGGCGCGTTTCACTTCTTCTTCGGCCAGCTCGTAGTTGTGCCGGCGCGCATGGATCAACGGGCTGTCGGCCTGAGCCTTGACCAGCCAGTCCTGCAGGTTGCCCGGCATCAGCGGCGGTGTGTTGAAGCCCGGCTGCAAGGTGGTCAGCGACTCCGGCGTTTCACCAATGTATTCCTCCAGCTTGCGGCGGGCGTTGACCAGGTTGTCCTGAGCCTCGATCAGGTCGGCCTCGGCCAGGTCGCGACGGGCTATCGACTCGTCGATGTCGGTGATGGTGCCGGCGCCCAGCTCCATGCGCCGCTTTGCCGACGCCAGCTGCTCTTCGAAGGCATTCAGCTTGGCCTTGGCCAGGGTGATGGTTTCGCTGGCCAGCAGCACGTCGAAGTAGGCATCGGCCAGGCGCACCGCAGCGTCCTGGGTCTTGGCATCGAACACCGCCACGCTGTAGTCGGCACGTTGCTGGCCCTGATGGTATTCGGCCATCTTCTGCTTGTTGAACAGCGGTTGGCGCAACCGCACGTTGGCACCCTTGGAGTCATAGTCCAGGTCGTTGTCCCGGCCACTCTGACGCTGGCTGCCATTGACCTTGTTGAAGTAACCCACAGCGTTGATCTGCGGCAGCAGGCCGGCCTGGCCGATGGCGCGGTTCTCGCTGCCGGCTTCTTTCTCGTGCACCGCGGCGCGGTAGATCGGGCCCTGGTACTGCAGCAGGTCCCAGGCTTGCTTCAGGTCCATGGCACTGGCCTGTACGGACAACCCCAACAGGCACAACATCAGGCACGGGCGATTCATGTCATTGCTCCTTGAACGAGGCGTCCACGCGTTCGAGCATCGGCTTGAGCAGGTAGCTGAGCAGGTTGCGCTCGCCGGTCTTGATGGTGACGGTGGCCGGCATCCCGGGGCGGATATGGTTGCTGCCCAGCAGGGCCATGCCGTCCTGCGTCACTTCCACCTGGGCCAGGTAGTACGGCTGCTTGCTTTCTTCGTCCATCAGGCGGTCGGCGGAGATGGTCTTGACCCGCCCCGGGATATTCGGTGTCTTCGCATGGTTGAAGGCCGGGAAGGCCAGGTCCACGTCCAGGCCCGGCACCATCTTGTCGATGGCCTGTACCGGGATCATCGCGTCCACCTGCAACGGCTGGTCCAGCGGCACCACCTCCATGATCTTGGCCCCTGGCTGGATGATGCCGCCTACCGTGGCGATGCTCAGGGCCTGGACCATGCCGTCGATCGGCGAGCGGATCACCGTATGGGTCACTTCGTAGTCCAGCGCGCGCAGGCGATCGGCCAGGGTGGTGTTCTCCTTGGCGGTATCGGTCAGCTGCGATTCCACTTCCTTGAGGTAGTCGTGCTGGCGTTGCAGGATGCGCAGCTTGATCTCGGTGGCCTGGCTGCGCGCCCGGGCAATGTTGTTGAGGTTTTCGGCCTGGCCGGCGGACAGGTCGGCATTGTTGCGCTCCAGCTCCAGCAGGCGGTTGCGTGGTACATAGCCTTCGGCGGCGAGCACGCGTGTGCCTTGCAGTTCCTGGTTGAGGAAGCCGATCTGCGAGGCGCGGGCGCCGTACACCTGCTGCAGGCCCTTGAGCTGCACCGCCGTGGCAGCCAGGTTTTCCTCGAGGATGCTCAGTTCGCCAGCCAGGCCCGCGCGGCGGGTGTCCAGCAGGCGCTGTTGCAGGTCCATGGCTGCCAGCAGGCGCGGGTCGCCGCCGTAGTGCTTGAGCAGGGCAGGGTCGAAGGTGACCTGGTCGCGGCCATCGCGCTCGGCTTCCAGGCGGTTCTCCACTGTCTTGCTGACGATGTACTGGGCACTGACCGCGCCCTGTTCGGCCACCGCGCGCAGGGCGTCCAGGCGTACCACCTCCTGGCCTTTCTTCACAACATCGCCTTCACGCACCAGGATCGCCTCGACCGTGCCACCGGTCAGGTGCTGCACGGCCTTGCGGTTGCTGCTGACCTTTACCGTACCGGTGGCGACCACACCGGCATCCAGCGGCGCCAGGCCCGACCACAGCAGGAAACCGCCAAAGCCGGCGACGACCAGCCACACGCCCCAGCGTGCCGGCCGATGAATGTCCAGGTCGATCTCGTTGCGAGCCTCGGCGGGAATCAACTCGGTGTGTTGGGTCATCTGCATGATCGGTCACTCCCGTACTTTTACCGACGCCAGCGGCGCAGCGGTCGCCGTCGGGATCACGCTGGCCTTGCGCAGCGCCGCGAACACCTCGTCGCGGCTGCCGAGCATGTGCACGGCACCGTCACGCAGCATCAGCACTTTGTCGACCGCGCACAGCACATTGGGCCGGTGGGAAATCAGGATTACCGTGGCCCCGCGTGCCTTGAGTTCGGCCAGCGCATCGACCAGGGCCTTTTCGCCAACGTCGTCGAGGTTGGCGTTGGGCTCGTCCAGCACCACCAGGTTCGGCTCGCCATACAGCGCGCGGGCCAGTGCGATGCGTTGCTTCTGGCCACCGGACAGCGGGCTGCCGTCGGCTGCCAGACGGGTGTCGTAGCCCTGCGGGAAGCGCAGGATCATGTCGTGCACACCGCTGCTGCGGGCAGCGCGGATCACCGCTTCGCTGTCCACTTCGGCAAAGCGTGCGATGTTTTCGGCGATGGTGCCCTCGAACAACTCCACGTCCTGCGGCAGGTAGCCGAGCCACGGGCCGAGTTCGGCCTTGTTCCAGGTGAAGATGTCGGCGCCGTCCAGGCGCACCTTGCCGGCCTGGGTCGGCCACACGCCTACCAGCAGGCGGGCGAGGGTGGATTTGCCCGAAGCCGACGGGCCGATGATGCCCAGGCTTTCACCCGGGACCAGGCTGAAGCTGACCCCGCGCACGATGCTGTTGCTGGTGCCGGGAGCACCGGCGACCACGTTTTCCACGGCCAGCATGCCCATTGGCCGTTGCAGCGACATGCTTGGTGGCCGCTGCGGGTAGTCGTGCAGCAGATCGTTGAGCCGGCCCCAGGCGGAGCGGCTGCCTTGTAGTTGCTTCCACGCGGCGATCACCTGTTCTACCGGGGCCAGGGCGCGGCCGGTGAGGATCGAGCAGGCGATCATCATGCCGGGTGTGATCTTGCCCTCAATCGCCAGCAGTGCGCCGGCGCCGAGGATCACCGATTGCAAGGTAATGCGCACGAAGCGCCCGGTGCTACTGATGATCGCCGCGCGGTCGGAGGCCAGGGTCTGCATCTGCAGGATGCGCAAATGGCCCTGAAACCAGCGCTTGCCGATCGCTGGCAGCATGCCCATGGCTTCGATCACTTCGGCGTTGCGCAGATTGTTGTTGGCGTAGCTGGCCGAGGACAGGGCCGCCTGGTTGGCTTCGGCCAAGGGTTTTTGCGTGGCCTTCTCGGTGATGTAGGCCAGGCCCACCAGGATCAGCGAACCGATCAACGTCACCAGCCCCAGCAGTGGGTGGATCAGGTAGCAGACCAGCAGGTAGATCGGCGTCCACGGGGCATCGAAGAAGGCGAACAGGCCGTTGCCGGTGAGAAACTGCCGTACCTGGGCCAGGTCCTGCAAGGCCTGGGCCGGGTTGCCGCCGGCGCGGCTCAGGTTGCGTTCGAAGGCAGCGCTGAAGATGCGTCGGTTCAGATCCATGTCGAGGAAGTTACCGACCCGGATCAGTACGCGGGTGCGGACCATCTCCAGGGCCGACATCAGCATGAACAAGCCGATCACCAGCAAGGTGAGCATGGTCAGGGTGGTGACGTTGCGGCTGACCAGGGCGCGGTCGTACACCTGCAACATATAAATAGCTGGCGTCAACATCATGACGTTAATGACGCCGCTGAAGGCGGCCAGGGCAAAAAAGCTGCGGCGCAGGCGGAACAGCACGTCGGCCAACTCGGAACGAGTGCGTGGTGGCTTGTGCATCGGAGGCCTCCCTTTATCACAAACGGGAAGCCCTTGCGGCGGCCCGTACAGCGGTAGTTGTGGCTTCTGGTCGGCTCGCAGGCGGGTCGCTCTGAGGGCGAATGGTCCAAAACGCTGCGTTGCTCCCACATGCTGGAGCGTAGGTTGCAGTGAAACACTCGGTAATATCTTTTCGCTCTATAAAATCGTTGAACTTTTCATAAGTCTCAGAAAAACAGTAAGTTGAGTCGCATTATCGATGCTGAACGAATTTTTTGACGGGATATTGACAAGGTTTTCTTCTGCGACTTTAGTCTGATGTATTCGGACCCTGTGCGAGCTGGGGTCGATGTGTGTGCGGTGCCAACCTGTATCGCACCATTTACAAGGTTCCCGCCGTTCCTGTGGGAGCCGGCTTGCCGGCGATGAGGCCAGTGGCGATAACGCAGCACCGTAGTGCCCAACTGCCCCAGAACCCAGAATCAGAAACTGCGCACGTCACACTGACTGGGCGCGGGAAGGACCCTGCTGCCCTGAGTCATCTCCCGACAGATCGAGGGCAATTGAAATGGCAGATTTCAGCAAGTCGGACCTGGAGTTCATCCTTCAGCAGATCTTCATAGCCGAAGCGCATGCCGATGGCGCCAGCCTGATCGACCTGCTGCCCAACAGCCAGGTGCCGTTCGGCCTGCGTACCGTCGACGGCAGCTACAACAACCTGGTGACCGGGCAGAGCGAGTTCGGCGCCGCCGACAATTCGTTCCTGCGCCTGCTCAGCCCATCCTTCACCGGCGACTATGCCGGCACCGGCACGGTCATCGACTCGCAACCACGCACCATCAGCAACCTGATCGTCGACCAGACGGCGAACAACCCGGCAGCGGTCGAAGCCAATGGCGGCGCCGCCCCGGTGATCAGCCCCGGCATCGACGGGGTATTCGGCACCGCTGACGACACGGAGGTGTTCTTCATCCCCAACGTGTCGCCCGACGTCGGCCTGACCGCCGGCTTCAACGCCTGGATGACCTTCTTCGGCCAGTTCTTCGACCACGGCCTGGACCTGGTCACCAAGAGCAGCACCGACGTCGTGTTCATCCCGCTGCAGCCGGACGACCCGCTGTACGTCGAAGGCAGCCCGACCAACTTCATGGTGCTGCCGCGCGCCGTGCGTACTGCAGGCGCCGATGGTGTGGTGGGTACTGCCGACGATGGCCAGACCAACACTACCTCGCCGTTCGTCGACCAGAGCCAGACCTACAGCTCGCACCCCTCGCACCAGGTGTTCCTGCGTGAATACACGCTCAATGCCGCAGGCGACCCGGTAGCCACCGGGCGGTTGATCACCAACCGTGACCTGGGCGCCGATGGCCGCTTCGGCACCGCCGACGATGGCAATGGTGAAAGCGGTGGCATGGCCACCTGGGCAGTGGTCAAGGCCCAGGCCCGCGACCTGCTCGGCATAAACCTGACCGACGCCGATGTGCACAGCGTGCCACTGCTGGCCACCGACCCCTACGGCAACTTCCTGCGTGGGCCCAACGGCATGCCACAGGTGGTGATGCGCGTGAACAATGGCGCTGACGGCATCGCCGGCACCGCCGACGACGTCACCACGCTGGTCGAAGGCAACCGCGACGCGCCGATCAGCCTGGCCAATGCCGTGAGCACCGGGCATGGCTTCCTTGACGACATCGCCCACAACGCCGCGCCGGTGATCGTGAACGGTGTGCTGCAGGCCGACGCCGATATTGCCGTCGGCAACGCGCAACCAACCGGGCCTGGCGGCAACAACCTGACCTATGACAACGAACTGCTCGACGCCCACTACATCGCCGGCGACGGCCGGGTGAACGAGAACATCGGCCTGACTGCCGTGCACCATGTGTTCCACTCCGAGCACAACCGCCTGGTGCAGCAGACCAAGGACACCCTGCTGGCCGCCGGTGACCTGGCGTTTCTCAACCAGTGGCTGATCGATGATGTCGCTGCCATCCCCACCACGCCCGCCGAAATCGCCGCGCTGGTATGGGACGGCGAGCGGCTGTTCCAGGCTGCCAAGTTCGGCACCGAAATGCAGTACCAGCACCTGGTGTTCGAGGAGTTCGCCCGCACCATTCAGCCGCAGATCGACGAGTTTCTCGCCCCCAACGGCTATGACACCTCGATCGACCCGGCCATCCTCGCCGAGTTCGCCCACGTGGTTTACCGCTTCGGCCACTCGATGCTGACCGAAACCGTCGACCGCTACGACCCGACGTTCGCCACGGTGAATGACGACCCGCAGCTGGGCCTGATCGCTGCCTTCCTCAACCCGCTGGCATTCGCCGGCAGTGGCGCCACTGCCGATGAAGCGGCCGGTGCGATCATCCGCGGTGTCACCCGCCAGTTGGGCAACGAAATCGACGAGTTCGTCACCGAAGCGCTGCGCAACAACCTGCTCGGCCTGCCGCTGGACCTGCCTGCGCTGAACATCGCGCGTGGCCGTGACACCGGCATCCCCACCCTGAACGAGGCGCGCCGCGAGTTCTACGCCATGACTGGCGACAGCCAGCTCAAGCCCTACATCAGCTGGGCCGACTTTGCCGACCACCTCAAGCACCCGGCGTCGCTGATCAACTTCATCGCCGCCTACGGTACCCACGCCACCATCACCGGGGCGGACACCGAAGCGGCCAAGCGCGCCGCCGCCGTGGCGCTGGTGCTTGGCGGTGACGGCGCGCCAGCAGACCGCCTGGACTTCCTCAACGGCACCGGCGCCTATGCCAACGTGACACTGGCCGGTGCCGACGGCATCGCCGGCACCGCCGATGACATCACCGGGGTGACCGTGACCGGTGTCGATGCCATCGACTTCTGGGTCGGCGGCCTGGCCGAGAAGAAAATGCCATTCGGCGGCATGCTCGGCTCCAGCTTCAACTTCGTCTTCGAAACCCAGCTGGAAGCCCTGCAGAACGGCGATCGGTTCTACTACCTGTCGCGTACGGCGGGCATGAACTTCGGCACCGAACTGGAGAACAACTCCTTCGCCAAGCTGATCATGCTCAACTCCGATGTCACCCACCTGTCGAACACCGTGTTCCTCACGCCCACTTTCACCCTGGAAGTGGACCAGACCAAGCAGTTCACCGGCCTGGGCGCCGACGGCCGGGCCGACCCGACGGGCGGCATCATGATCAACGGTGTCGAAGTGGTGCCGCTGGTGATTCGCGACAACCCCGATACCGTGGGTACCGACACCAACTTCCTGCATTACACCGGCGAAGACCACGTGGTACTGGGCGGTACCTCCGGCAACGACATCATCATTTCCAGTGAGGGCGACGATACGCTCTACGGCGACGCCGGCAACGACACCCTGGAAGGCGGTGCGGGCAACGATGCGGTGCTGGGCGGTGCCGGTGATGACATCATCACCGACTCCTTCGGCGACAACCGCCTGGAAGGCAACGACGGCAACGATGTGATCGTCGCTGGCAGCATGCTGGTGGGCGGCAACCTGATCCTGGGCGGCAACGGCCAGGACTTCATCATCACTACCGAAGACATCAGCACCACCTTCGGCGGCCAGGGCGACGACTTTATTCTCGGCGCCAAGACCAACCTGCCACCGACCGGCAACGAGGGTGACGACTGGATCGAGAAGGGCACCCAGGACGGTGCGCCCGGCGACAACTTTGCGCCGCTGCTGGGTGACGAAGTGGTCGGCAACGACATCTTCGTCGGTGGTGGCGGCTTCGACGAAATGATCGGCGAGGGTGGCGATGACATCTTTGTCGGCAGCGATGCCCAGGACAAGATGGATGGCATGTCCGGTTTCGACTGGATTACCAACAAGAATGACCAGGTCGGCGTCACCGTCGACCTGACCCTGGCCGCCCTGGCTCAGCCTCATGGCAACGCACCGAACCAGAACACCGGTATTTTCAACCCGGTCGGCGCCTCGCCGGCCTCAATCCTCGACCGCTTCGCCGAGGTCGAGGGCGTGTCCGGTTCGAACTTCGCCGATGTGCTCAAGGGCGATAATGTCGATGCCGTGACCATCCTCAACCATGGTGGTGCTACCGGTAGTGCGCTGACCAACGTGGCGCTGATCCGTGGCCTGCAGCAGTTCCTGGCCGATGCCGGGTTGCCGACCACCGGCTTTGCCACCGGCAACATCATGCTCGGCGGCAACGGCAGCGACCTGATCGAAGGCCGTGGCGGTGATGACCTGATCGACGGCGACAAGTGGCTCAACGTGCGCATCGCCGTGTACGCGCCGGAAGACGTCAACCACACCGGCCCTGAAATCGCCAGCTTCGACAGCATGGTCGACATGATTCCGTTCATGCTCGACCGCACCTACAACCCTGGCCAGTTGAAGGCCGTGCGGGAAATCCTGCCCGGCACCTCGACCGGTGGCGCAGCCTTCGACACGGCGGTGTTCTCGGGGTTGCAGAGCGAGTACACGGTGACGCAGAACACCAAAGGTACGCTGGACACTTCCGATGATGTCTGGACGGTGACCGACAACGTGGCCGGCCGCGATGGCGTCGATACCCTGCTGCACATCGAGCGCCTGCAGTTCGCCGACAGCCAGCGGGTGCTGGTGGAAGGGCTGAATGCGCAGCCTGTCGGCAGCCCGGCCGTTACTGATAACAACGGCGGCGCGATTACCGTGGGCGACCTCCTTACGGTAAACGTGGCCGGCGTGCGGGATGCCGACAACATCAGCGCCGGCAACCCGCTTGGCACGCTCGCCGACCGTTCGGTGTCGTACTACTGGCAGTTCGAGGCCACCCCGGGCAGCGGTGTGTTCGAAGACATCATCCTGCTGCCGGCAGGCGACCTGGCGTTCCAGAGCGCCGACGGCACCACGTTCAAGGTGTCGCCGGACCTGGCCGGGTTGTCGTTGCGGGTCAAGGCGATCTACCAGGACGCCCATGGCACCACCGAAGTGCTGTTCTCCCAGCCCACCACCGTGGTGCAACCGGGCGCGCCTGTGGTACCGACGCCAGTCACGCCGGTGGTGGATGCCACCGCAGGCGGTGCCGGGCTGCACATGGTGCGCTCCGACCTCAACTTCATCCTCGAGCAGATCAAGATCGCCGAGGCCGACGCCAACGGGGCAGACATCCTCTCGCTGCTGCCCAACATTCGTGCGCCACTCGGCCTGCGGGCGGTGGATGGTTCGAACAACAACCTGATGAACCTCAACGGCATCAACAACACCGAATTCGGTGCGGCCGACAACGTCTTCCCGCGCGTGACCGACCCGGTGTTCAACCCGGCCGAAGGTGCACCGGCCGGCTTCTTCGGCCCTGGCTCGCCGGCCATTCCGGGCTCGTCGTACGAGCAGACCAGTGGCCCGGTATTCGACTCGCAGCCGCGCACCATCAGTAACCTGATCGTCGACCAGACCTCCAACAACCCGGCGGCCTATGCCACCGCGTATGATCCGGGTGCGGACGGCGTGCTCAACTTCGGCGTCGAGGGCAATGACGACGTGCTCAAGGACGGCGTGCGCATTGTCGCCAGCCCGGGCCTGGACGGCCAGTTCGGCACCGACGACGATCACGACGTATACCTGTTCGAGAACACCGCCGCCGATGCCGGCCTGTCCGCGCCGTTCAACGCCTGGATGACCTTCTTCGGGCAGTTCTTCGACCATGGCCTGGACCTGGTCACCAAGGGGGGCTCGGGCACCATCTACATCCCGCTGCAACCGGATGACCCGCTGTACGTGGAGGGCGGTTTCACCAACTTCATGGTGGTGACACGTGCGACCAACCAGCCTGGGCCGGACGGCGTACTTGGCACGGCCGACGATATCCACGAGCACACCAATACCACCTCGCCGTTCGTGGACCAGAACCAGACCTACAGCTCGCACCCCTCACACCAGGTGTTTCTGCGTGCCTATGTGACGGTCGACGGTGCCCCCGTCGCCACCGGCCGCCTGATCACCAACCGTGACCTGGGGGCAGATGGCAAATACGGCACCGCGGACGACACCGAAATCGGCGGCATGGCGACATGGAAGGTGGTCAAGGCCCAGGCTCGTGACGTACTGGGTATCAACCTGACCGATGCCGACGTCGACAACGTACCGCTGCTGGCAACCGATGCCTACGGCAACTTCATCAAGGGGCCCAACGGCTTCCCGATGGTGATCATGAAAGGCGCCGACGGCATTGCCGGCACGGCCGACGACCAGCAGGTCGAAGGCAACCCGCTGGCGCCGATCGACCTGACCAATGCCGTGCGTACCGGTCACCAGTTCCTTGCCGACATCGCCCACAATGCCGTGCCGGTGTTCAGCAATGGCGCGCTGGTGCCTGATGCAGATACCGATGTCGGCAACGCCGTGCCGGTGAACCCGCAGACCGGCGCCAACCTGGCCTACGACAACGAGCTGCTCGATGCGCACTACATCGCCGGCGACGGCAGGGTCAACGAGAACATCGGCCTGACCGCCGTGCATGCGATCTTCCACTCCGAGCACAACCGGCTGGTGGCGCAGACCATGGACACCGTGCTCGACTCGGGTGACCTGGCCTTCATCAACGAGTGGCTGCTCAACCCGTTGAGCGCGCTGCCGGCCAACCAGGCCGAGATCGACGCACTGGTGTGGAATGGCGAGCGGCTGTTCCAGGCCGCCAAGTTCGGTACCGAGATGCAGTACCAGCACCTGGTGTTCGAGGAGTTCGCCCGTACCGTGCAGCCGCGGGTAGACTTGTTCTTCGCCCCGACCCAGGTGTATGACGTCGACCTCGATGCGTCGATCGTGGCCGAATTCGCCCACACCGTGTACCGCTTTGGCCACTCGATGCTGACCGAAACCGTCGACCGCTTCGACGTCGACTTCACCGTCATCAGCGACCCGGCCAGCGCCAACCCCGACCAGCAACTGGGCCTGATCGCGGCGTTCCTCAACCCGCTGGCGTATGCCGCCAGTGGCGTCACCCCCGAGGATGCCACCAGCGCCATCGTGCGCGGGGTAACCCGCCAGGCCGGTAACGAAATCGATGAGTTCGTCACCGAGGCGCTGCGCAACAACCTGCTCGGCCTGCCGCTGGACCTGCCGGCGATCAACATCGCTCGGGGCCGCGACGTCGGTATCCCTTCGCTGAACGCCGTGCGCCGCGACATCTACGCGCAAACCGGCGATACCCAGCTCAAGCCGTACACCAGCTGGGTCGACCTGGTGCAGCACCTGAAGCATCCGGAGTCGTTGATCAACTTCATCGCCGCCTACGGCACCCACAGCACCATCACCGGGGCCACCACGTTGCTGGAGAAACGCGCGGCGGCCATGGCCCTGGTGTTCGGCGGCGACGGCGCGCCAGCTGATCGCCTGGAGTTCCTCAACAGCACCGGCGCCTACGCCAACGTCACCCTGCCTGGCAAGGATGGCGTGCTCGGCACCGTCGATGACCTGCGGGCAGTGACCGTGACTGGTGTCGATGCCATCGACCTGTGGATCGGTGGCCTGGCGGAGGCGAAAACCCCGTTCGGCGGCATGCTGGGCAGCACGTTCAACTTCGTGTTCGAAAACCAGATGGAGAAACTGCAGGACGGCGACCGTTTCTACTACCTGGAGCGCACCGCCGGCCTGTCGATGAACGCCGAGCTGGAAAGCAACTCGTTCGCCAAGCTGATCATGGCCAACACTTCGGCCACCCACTTGCCGGGCCTGGTGTTCTCCGACGTTGGCTTCTACCTGGAAGTGGACCAGAGCAAGCAGTTCAACGAAGGCTTGGGCAATGCCGACCCACTGGGCGAAAACGGCGAGCAGGTGGTGTTCCGCGACAGCCCGCTGACAGTAGGCCCTGACACCAACTACATCCGCTACGCCGGTGACCAGCACATTGTGCTGGGTGGCACCAACGGTGACGACATCCTGGTTTCCAGCGAGGGTGACGACACTGTCTGGGGCGATGGCGGCAACGACCGCATCGAGGGTGGCGACGGCAACGACCAGCTGCGTGGTGGGGCCGGCGACGACATCATCAGCGACATGGGTGGTGACGACAACATCCAGGGCGGCGACGGCAACGATGTGCTGCACGGCGGTAATGGCGTCAACCTGATCATCGGCGGTTTCGGCAACGACTTCATCGTCACCGGTGAGGACGCCTCCGAAGCCATTGGCGGCCAGGGCAACGACTTCATCCTGGGCAGCAAGGCCAACGAGCAGGACATGGGCAACGAAGGTGACGACTGGATCGAGAAGGGCACCTCGGACGGTGCGCCTGGCGACAACTTCGACCCGCTCGGCAACGACCCGGTCATCGGCAACGACGTGTTCATCGGTGGCAACGAGAACGACAAGTTCAACGGTGAAGGCGGTGACGACATCATGGTCGGCAGCCTGGGCTTCGGTGACCGCTACATCGGTGGTTCCGGCTACGACTGGGCGACCTTCAAGGGGCTGGCCCAGGGCGTGACTGTCGACTTCAGCGACCGCTTCTTCAATGTGCCGCCGGTACCGGGCTCGGGCGCGTCTGCGCTGGTGCGTTTCGACATCATGGAAGGCCTGTCGGGGTCGGCTCATGGCGACTTCCTGCGTGGTGACAGCGAAACCTCTGCCACCTTGCCGACCAATGGCGCCAACGGCAGCGTACTGACCAACATCAGCCTGATCAACGGCCTGTCCAGCCTGCTGGCCGCCGGTGCAACGTTCTACGATGGTGGCAACATCATCCTCGGTGGCAGTGGTAGCGACCTGATCGAAGGCCGCGGCGGCGACGACATCCTCGACGGTGACAAGTGGCTGAACGTGCGCATCAGCGTGCGGACCAACAGCGACGGCACCGGCCCGGAAATCGCCAGCTTCGACAGCATGGAGCCGATGGTGCCGCTGATGCTCAATGGCACCTACAACCCGGGCCAGCTGGTGATCGTTCGCGAAATCCTCAACGGCACCGACAGCTACGACACGGCGGTGTACTCCGGGGTGGCCAGCGACTACAGCGTGGTGGTCGATGGCAACTCGGTGATCGTCACCGACTCGGTGGCCGGGCGTGATGGTGTCGACCGCCTGACCGGCATCGAGCGCCTGCAGTTCTCGGATAGCTCGCAAGCATCCGGTGTGGGTACCGCCGTCAACGCCGGCCCCACCGGCAGCCTGGTGATCCTTGACGCTGCCACCGGCGTGCGTGACGACACACCGGTAAGCGGCCAGCTGCTGCGGGTTACCCCGCTGGCGGTACATGACGCGGACAATGTCAGCGCAACCAACCTGACCGGTGCGATCACCGGCCCGGTGGCGTACTACTGGCAAGTAGAGACCCTGCCAGGTTCGGGGGTCTATGAAGACATCACCTTCGTTGCTGCCGGCGAGGTTTCGCGAGCTGTCGGTACCACCTACCGGGTCACGGACGATGTGGCGGGGCTGAACATCCGCGTACGCGCGGTGTACCAGGACACCAAGGGCACGCTGGAAATCGTCGATTCGGCGCCGAACAACGCGCCGACTGCCGGGCCTACCGTGACCGGGCTGCTGGTGCAGAACCAGACGCTCACCGCCAACCCGGCAACCATTGTCGATGCCGACGGCCTGAGCAACCCGCGGTTCACCTTCCAGTGGCAGTCCAACCGGGGTACCGGCTGGGTCGACATTGCTGGCGCCATCAACAGCACCTTCCTCCTTACCCAGAACCAGGTGGGGCAGAACATGCGGGTGGTGGTCAGCTACGTGGATGACTTCGGTGTACAGGAAAGCATCGCCTCCGACATCCTCGACCCGGTGGCCAACGTCAACGATGCGCCCACCGGTGCCGTGCTGATCAGCGACACCACGCCAGACCAGGGCCAGACGCTGACCGCGCTCACCGGCAGTATCGCCGACCTGGATGGGCTGGGCGCGTTCAGCTTCCAGTGGCAGCAGAACATTGGCGGCACCTTCAGCAACATCGCGGGTGCCACTGCTGCAACCTTCACTCCGGGCTTCGAACAGGGTAACCGGCAGTTGCGGGTGGTCGTGAGCTACACCGACGCCTTCGGCACCCTGGAATCGCTGACCTCGGCAGCGACTGCGGCGGTGGTGCCGCCGGCAGGCGTGGTGCTGGTCGGTACTGCCGGGGCCAACACCCTGACCGGTGGTGCGGGCAATGACACGCTCTCGGGGCTGGGCGGCAACGATGTGCTCAACGGCCTTGGCGGCGCCGACCAACTGTTCGGCGGTGATGGTAACGACATCCTCAACGGGGGTAACGACCCCGACAGCCTCGACGGCGGTGCCGGCAACGACACCCTCAACGGCGGGCTTGGTGCGGATGCCATGGTTGGCGGTGCAGGCAACGATACCTTCGTGGTCGACAACCTCGGCGATACCGTGAGCGAGGCGTTGAACGGCGGTGTCGACCTGGTGCAGACCACCCTTGCCAGCTACACCCTGGGTGCCAACGTCGAAAACCTGACCTTTACCGGGGCAGGCAACTTCACGGGTACCGGCAACACGCTGGCCAACACCATCACCGGTGGTGCTGGCAATGACCTGCTCGATGGCGGTGCCGGTATCGACCGCCTGGTCGGTGGCCTGGGCGACGACACCTATGTGGTGGACAACGCCGGGGATGTAGTGGTCGAGGCTACGGCTGGTGGTACGGATACCGTGCGTGCCACGGCGGCCAGCTACACGCTGGGTGCCAACGTCGAGAACCTGACCTACATCGGGGCGGGCAACTTCACCGGTACCGGCAATGGCTTGGCGAACATCATTACCGGCGCGGCGGGTAACGACACCCTCAACGGCGATGGCGGCAACGACCAGTTGCTCGGTGGCCTGGGCAGCGACACCCTGAACGGTGGTGCTGGCAACGACACCCTCGACGGCGGCGCCGGTAACGACTCGCTGTTCGGGGACGCCGGCAACGATAACCTGCTGGGTGGTGCCGGCGATGACAACCTTGACGGCGGCAACGGCGTCGATGTGCTGCAGGGTGGCGATGGCAACGACACGCTGTTTGGTGACGTTGGCAATGACACCTTGCAGGGCGGTGCCGGCAATGACTTCCTCAACGGTGCGGCGGGTAACGATACCGTCGTGGGCGGTGCCGGCAACGACACGATGATGGCCACCGATGGCAATGATGTCTTCCAGTTCGCTGCTGGCTTCGGCAATGACCTGATCATCAACTTCGACGCAGTCCCGCAGGGTGGCCAGGACCGGCTGGATATCTCTGCCCTCAACATTACCGCGGCCACCTTTGCCGCCAACGTCACCATCGCCGATGTCGGCAATGACACGCTGGTCAGCATCGGTGCTACCGACTCCATCCGCCTGGTGGGGGTGGCGGATGCAACCACGGTGACCGTAGCGGACTTCAACCTGGCAGGTTGAGGGCCTGGGAGGACGCAGCAAGGGCCGCTCTGCGGCCCATTCGCGGGCAAGCCCGCTCCCACAGGGATATCACTGCCCTCAGGCTTGGTGATACCCCTGTAGGAGCGGGCTTGCCCGCGAAGAGGTTGGTTCAGGCAACAGATAACTCACAGATACCCCACAATACTCAGCCCTGTGGAGAACCTGTGGGAGTAACCTGCATCGTGTTACGCCAGAATGACGCCGCGTTCGGTATCTGGCGGCTGAGCCGCGGCAAGCAGAGCGAGTCGGTGAAGGTGCATGGCAGCCTCAGCACCAATGATGGCGAGGTCGCCCTGAACTGGGCGCTGGACGGGCAGGGTATCCTGTTGCGGGCCGAGTGGAGCCTGGCCGATCACCTGCGCAGCGGGCGCCTGGTGGAAGTGCTTGGCGATCGCCAGGGGGACAACCTGGCAGCGTGGCATTGAGGCCTTTCCCACAGGCGATCGCGTTATACTCCGCGCCTTTGCCCATGCCCGGAATCCGCCCATGCGCCAGGTTTTGCTCATTGTCGATGTCCAGTCCACCTTCAGCCCGCCCGAGTGGCTGGTCGATGGCCTGCGTCGGTTGTCGGCCAACATCCCCACCATTGCCTCGGTCGAGTTGCACGATGAACAGGTCACGCCGTTCGAGCGCCAGCTTGGCTGGCACCCGGCGGCGGAGGACGAGAGCCTGGTCGAAGCTGACCAGGTGTTCGTCAAGCATGGCTACGGGCAGAGCGCAGAGGCCATCGAGTACATCCGGCAACTGGGCGTGGAGAGGGTGCTGGTATGTGGGTTGCAGACCGAAACTTGCGTGCTGGCCGCCGGTTTTGCCCTGTTCGATGCGGGGCTGATGCCCACCCTGGTCACGGACATGACTGTAGGGTCTTCGCTGGACAGGTCGGGCAAGCTGGGCACCGACCTGTGGAAGCATCACTTCCGCCAGGTCACCACCTCGGCCGAGGTGCTCGCTGAACTGGCCGCACGAGGCTAGTGCATGTCGTCATGATGCGGGGTAGCTTTAGCCGCGAAGAATCCAACGCGGAGCATGGCACCGGCTGCGCCGATGTTCGCGGCTTCAGCCGCTCCCACAGAGTCCCTGCTAATTCAATGAGTCGTGTGCAGTTCTGTGGAAGAGTGCCCAGCCCTTTGGGCTGCGCTGTTGCATAGGGAACAATGTTCGAGAGCGTGTCACATTCCCTTGTGGGAGCGGGCGCGCCCGCGAAGCAGGCGACGCGGAGGATGGCACCGGCTCCGCCGGTGTTCGCGGGCTTGCCCGCTCCCACAGGGTCCCTGCTAATTCAATTAGGCATGTGCAGTTCTGTGGGAGCGGCCTTGTGTCGCGAAAGGGCTGCAAAGCAGCCCCGGCAATCTCAAGCCGTTTGCAAGGCCCGCGGCCGCTGGCCTGAAGTCGAACACCACCCGCGCCACACCGCCCTCGAGCCGTTCCACCTCGCCCACCAACCCGTCGCGGGTAGCATGGGCAAAGTCATCCCACAGGTACGCGTCACCCGTCAGGCCACATCCACCAGCACGATCTCGCTGTCCTCGATGGCGGTCACCCGCAGCACCTCCTCCTGCTCGATCGCCACGCCATCGCGCGCCTTGGCACGCAGCCCGTTGACCTCCACCAGCCCCTTGGCCGGCACCAGGTAACCCCGGCGAGCGGTATCGAAGCGGTACTCGGCAGTTTCACCGGCCCGCAAGGTGGCAGCCACCAACCGCGCATCGGTGCGGATCTGCAAGCTGTCCTCATCGCCCGCACGGCCGCTGGCCAGGGTCACGAAGCCTTCGCCACGCTCACCTTTGGGGAACGGTCGGGTACCCCATTGCGGTGCTTCGCCAGTGCGCTCCGGCACGATCCAGATCTGGAAAATACGCGTGTCGACGTCTTCCAGGTTGTACTCGCTGTGCACGATGCCAGTGCCGGCGCTCATCACCTGCACGTCACCGGCTTCGGTACGGCCTTTGTTACCCAGGCTGTCCTGGTGACTGATCGCGCCTTCACGCACATAGGTGATGATTTCCATGTCGCGGTGCGGGTGCGGCGGGAAGCCGCTGCCGGCAGCGATCAGGTCGTCGTTCCACACCCGCAGGTTGCCCCAGTGCATGCGCGCCGGGTCGTAGTACTCGGCAAACGAGAAATGGTGGTGGGCGTCGAGCCAGCCGTGGTTGGCGTGGCCGAGGCTTTCTAACGGTCGCAGTTGCAGCATGGTCGTGCTCCTTGAATCAGTGGAATGAGGCCATGATGCGTCAAAGAAGCATCGAAAATAAGCGTAAATATCGGCTTAAAACAATCAGTAAAATTGATTTAATGCGATAGAGTGTTTTATTCGCTTCATCGCCTAATCCACTGATCTGCAAGCATTCGCTGGCGATTTTTTGTCGATGCGGCGAACATGCCCGCTGATTTTGTTTTTCAACGGAGTGACCGTGGCCCACGAGCAACCCCAGGCCCCCGCCGACCTTACCCCTCCTGCACAACTGCCTTGGTTTCGCCGCCTGGCGGCCCGCCTGCTGGGGCGTGGCCTGACCCGCCTGCAGGCCCAGCACCGCGACTCCTGGTTCCTCGGCCACGCCAGCGGCCAGCGCAGTGGCCATGCCGATGGCGTGCGTGAAGGGTTTGAACGCGGGCGGGTGGAAGGTTACGAGGCCGGACGCCAGGTGCTGGTGATCCGCGACACCCGGCCAGACACCGCCGCCGTACCGGGCCGGGATGACAACCTGTTCGATGACTGGCGCCTGCCGCTGACTGCTGAGCTGAAAAAGCGTTTCAAGGCCGATGTCGCCCAGCGTCTGCCCGCCGAGGCGCAACCCAGTGCCGCGCAATGGAAGCTGATTTTCAGTGACACACCGTCCACCTGCGTGGTGGCAGGGGCCGGGGCGGGCAAGTCCACCTCGCTGGTGCTGCGCATCCTGCTGTTGCGCCACTACCTGGGCTACGAGCTGGATGCGATGACCGTGGTCACCTTCACCCGTGAGTCGCGCAAGGACTTCATCAAGCGCCTGCTGCAGGTTTTCGCCCTGTGGCAGATCAACCTGCAACCGCCGCAGGCCCGCGAGCTGGTGCGCACGTTCCATTCGCGCATCCTGCCGCTGGTGCGCAGCCTGCCGGGCTTTGGCCAGGTGCGCGCATTCGAAACGCTGGGCAACGAGATGCCGGCCGGGCGTGAGGCCGAGGCCGAGAGCAACCCGTTCGACCTGCGCCTGAACGATGCCCAGCGCCAGCAGCTGAACCAGTGCTACAGCACCCTGCTGGGCGAGAGCCCGCGCTTTGCCGAGCTGGTCGGCCTGTTGCGCAGCGAAGCCCTGCAGCTGAAGCCGCTGGACCCGAACAACCCCGATGTGCAGAAGCGCGCCCAGGTAACCCAGCTGGCTGCCCAGCGCGACGAAGAACTGTGTGACGTGATCGAGGACCTGTGGTTCGCCGCCGGCGCCTGGCCGATCAAGGGCATCGAACCCTGCCGCGAGACCATCCAGATCCGTGGCAGCCGCTTCCATGTGCATGGCCGTCTGGCCGGCCAGGGGCCTTTGCTCGTGCTGGGCTTCGACCCGGCGGAAAGCGCGCAGTACCAGCGCCCCGGCGCCAAGCTGGCAGTGCGTGCCGAGTGGGCGGTCAAGCGCACCCTGTTGCAGGCCTTCTGCGACCAGCCGCTGATCTGGCTCGACAACTACGCCATGGCCCGGCGCCTGGCAGCCTCGCTGGCCGGTGATGCCGTGGCCGGCCCCGGCTTCGAATACAAGGTCAAGGGCGAACTGGCCCCGGCGCCGCTGCTCGATGCCTTTGTCGGTGCGGCGAATTTCATCGAGAACCTCGGCCTGGAGGTGAACACTGCCGTGGCGGCGATGAGCTTCCCGTCCGGCGACAGCGATGCGCTGTTCTTCGAGGCCCTGGCCCTGTACTGGAAGGCCCTGGAGGCGCACCTGCTGGACCAGTCGCCGCCGGTGATGAGCTACAACCGCATGTTCGCCTTGTTCGGCGAGAACAACCCGGAAAACCTGCAACTGCTGCCCGACCCGTTGCTGCGGCCGCTGGCGCACCTGATGATCGACGAGTTCCAGGATGTGTCGCCGCAGATCGTCAGCTGGTTGCGGGCCAGCCTCGCCGAGATCCGTCGTCGCGGCCCGGCGATGCACATCGGGCGCCATGCGCAGCATTCGTCGCTGCTGTGTGTGGGCGACGACTGGCAGTCGATCTACGGCTGGCGTGGCAGTTCGCCCAAGTACTTCATGGAGTTCACCAAGGCCTTCCCGTCGCCGGCCAACACCCGGGTGATGCTGGTCGACAACTACCGTTGCCAGCAGCAGGTGATCGACGCGGCCGAGCACCTGGTCAAGGGCACCCCGGCGATAGCCGGCAAGAAAGCCCGGGCCAGTGGCCCGGCGGCCGAGTTGCCAGGCTCGCCGGTCAAGGTATTCGACCGTGACGAGGCAGCCCTGGGTGAAACGCTGATCGAGCACTACCAGCGTGGCGAGACGGTGATGATGCTTTACCGCAAGGGCAGCGACAGGGCGCTGATGAACGAGCACCTGCAGGGCGTGCTGCACGCCGAAGCGGCGTTGCCGGCCGAGCAGCGCCGTTTGCGCCAGTTGACCTACCACAGTGCCAAAGGCTTGCAGGCCGATGCAGTGTTCATGCTGGGCGATTGCCAGTACCTGACCAGCTCGCCCTACAAGAACCAGGTGTATCGCCAGGCCGGGCTGGGCAAGGCCGGTGATGCCCAGCCGTTCGATACCGCGCAGAAGGAAGAGGTGCAGCGCCTGGCCTACGTGGCGGTAACCCGCGCGGTCAGGCACTGCTACTGGCATGTGGAGGCGGCCAACGCAGAGGCGGCGGCAGCGCCGCGTGCGTCGAGCCAGGTGGATGGGCGGCAGGCCTTCTTCGAAGACCTGCGTGGTCATTGATCAGTGTTCAGGCATCGAGGATGTCTGCTTGCCGGGTAAGGCTCAACAGTAGCCCGGCTTCTACCTCCTGCCGGGCCTGGGTCAAGGCGTTCGTAGCCTTTACATACGCTTCCTCTTTGAGAGGCACACGACGTAGTGCGCCGTTTTCGTCCAGGGCTGGGGTAGGCAATTCCGGGGCCAATGCACGAATTATCGCCTCGTCCAGGTAGGTGATCGGCTCCTGGCTTTCGTCCAGGCAATAAAAGAGGTAATCGAGGCCTGGGCGCCAGAAGTCGGTAATGGCTTCGAACTGACTGGCATATTGGCGCTTGAGGTAGTCAACCCAGACCGGCTGTTCGCTCATCCACTGCTGTCTGGCGGTGGTGTCAGCATCGAGTTCCAGGACGGCAGCGCGAACATTGTCGATGATTTGCTGATTGATCCTTGCGGCATTGCGATAGAGCATGCCGCTGCTGGGTTCGGGGAAATCGAGTTTTCCGCTCAAGGACTGGCGCAGTGCCAGGCGGACCTCGATATCGTCTACCAGGCCTGTGGCCAGGTCCGCATCGGGGAACGCCGCCGCGACATCCAGCACGTCACGGTCCGGTAACTGACCGGCATGCTCCTGCAGCGCCCGCTTGCGCGAACTGCGTTGCAGGCTGATGCGATCGGCCATTTCGTTGACTTTCTCGCGACGGTACAGCTTGCGGTAAAGGTCGAGCAGCGGCTTGGCCGTGTCCTGTGCCCACCCAGACACTTGGTTGGCCAGCAATTCCACCTCCAGAGCGCTGAATGCTTCGGCGCCGGCATCACCGCAAGTTGGCGGGAAGGATTGCGCAACCTCGTTCAAACGCTCGCGCAGCGCCGTGTCCCCATGGGCGTGCTCCAACAGTTCCCACACTCGCGCACGCAGGCCATCCGGATCCCTTCGCGCTTCCACTGAGTTGGTCAGGCGCTCCAACACCGCTTGCAGGTCGCCATTGTCGTTCTGATCGAACAGATCGGACCACAACTGCAGCTGATGGTCGGTCGCGGAATCGCGCCAGAGCCCTTGCCACTCTGGCCTTTCCGGCGTGTGCTCGAAAATATTGACGCCGCTGGCTCGTAGCCGCCTGGCCGACTCGGCCTCCAGGTTGTTGTAGTTGAACAGCCAGCGGCGCTCGGGCAAGCGGGCGGCGACGTCTCGCGCATACGGACTGCGCAGGATGCTTGCCAGGTCCGGAACATGGTGAATGCGGTTGGATGAAAGGTCCAGGTAGCGCAACTGGTACTGTGACTGGTTCATCAGGGTGCTCAAGCCCTGGGGAAATGCCTGCAAATGAGCGTCGGAGAGGTTCAGGTGCTGCAACCGCGCCATGTAGCGCACATCAGGTGCGTGCTGCAGCGGGTTGAAGTCCAGCTCCAGTTGCTGCGGATGGATCATGTCCTGAAAGCGCGTGGCGAGGTTTTCATCGAGCGTGATGCGATTGTGCCCCAGCCTCAGGACATCCAGTGGTCGGCCGCAAAGGAAAGTCAATGTCGCTTCATCCAGTGTCAACTGGTTGCGCCGCAGGTTCAGCTGGCGCAGGTCTGGCATCGCTGCCAGCACTCGCTGTGCGGTGGGCGAGAGGGTAGCAAGGGTGTTGTTGGTCAGGTCCAGCGTGCGCAGCCTGGGCACCGATTCAAGTGCCTGAAACAGCGTTTCCCCGTCGATTTCTCGGTTGTTGGTGACTTCCAGTACTTCCAGATTGGGGAAACGTGACAGGAACGTGCTGTCCAGTCGTTGCAGCTGCAGCTCGTTCAGCTTGAGCTCACGGATGTGGGGCAGGCTGGCTGTGATCGCTGGCAACTCGGGTAAGCGAATTTGCTCCAGCACGAGCGTGCCCAGCTTGCTGCGACCCTCCCGCCGCCAGGCATCGATGAGGCGATCAGTGCATCTTTGTCGATCGAGGCGCTCGAAGATGTCGTTTGGGCTCTTGTACCACGCCTCCAGGTAGCTATTCAGATCTCTCCACTCTGTTTCCAGTTGCCGAATTGCCGAGCCGAGATCACCGGTCTGCCTCAGTTCGCCCCTCAGGGCGTTGATCTCGTTGCTGCTCAGCGAGGGGAAAAGTGAGTTGAGCCGACGTGTTGCGGCGTATGCGCCGATCGGGCCTGTTCCTCGGCCACTGAGTGGGTAACCGAATCGTCCATGTGCCAGGCGCATGGGCGAGCGAAAGCCTGGCTTGATTGGCTGCTGGCCCAGCAGTGCGGCGCAGCCCGAGCGGTCGGCGACGGCGCTGGCGAACACTTCGGCCTCAGGCGCCTGCGGCTTTTCGGCTACCAATGTATCGCGCAGCAGTTGGCTGTCATCATTGGCCAGGTCTGGTCGGTACAGGCCGGTCAAGGCACGATCGAGGCGGGCGCGGGCCTGCAGGTAGCGGGCTTCTTCAGCCACGCGCAAGGGCACACGTCCGCTTTTCAGGCGATCGCGTTCGGCGCGGTCGGCATGCGCGACGAGCTCTTCCAGGGCATTGTCAGGCAAACCGGGGAACTGGCGGCCCAAGGTCTTCGCTTCGTCGCCAAGCGGTACCCGATGGCTTTTCAACATGCTCGCGAAGACTTCGCGACGGCGTGCTGACAGGCGGTTGGCCAACAGCTCGTCAAGGGCGCTCGGACGCTGCTCTGCTGGCGTATCGGGTAGTAACTGCTCTATGACATCTTCATCCATCCCCGCCAGGACAACCTTGCTCAGTTCGCCATTGTCAAGCTCTTCGCGGCCGATCTCTATCTGCAACGTGTCGGCTTTTGGCTCCGCTCCGAAGTAGACCGCCTCTCCCCATTTTTCGGCACCGGTGAAGACCTTCAGTCTGTAATGCGCAGGCCAACCAGGCATCTGTACCAGTTCGGGCAGCGCGAAGTTCATATGTGCAGCCAAAGGCTGGCCATGACGTACCCGGGTGATGATGCCCTCCACGTCGTCAGCCAGTCGCAGGCGCAGCAAGGTGTCGGCCAACAGAGCCGGCGGCCGCGAGCCGGTGACCTGGCTGCGACGCAAGGTGTCTGCGTCGACTTCGGTAATGCGCAATGCGGCAAGTTGCTCCGATGCATCCAGCCCCTGGCCGAACCGGCCCAGCCCCTCGAGTAACTGCGCATCGTCCCATTCGAGCGGGTTGTCGTGGGCCAACTGCCAGCGCTGGTCGCCTAGGTAGCGCAAGGCCGGAGTGTAGGCATCGGGGGCGTTCGGGTGGCGCACATGCCACTGTCCGTCGGTTTCGAATACCTCATACAGTTTGCCTTGAAGCCAAACGTGGGTTTTGCCACCGATGATGTACAGCCCTTGGGCATTTGTCTGCACACCCACCGGCAACGAGCTCGAGGTGCTGTAAGGGCCCATGTCAGGGTGCCAAAGCCGTTCGCGGCCACCTTTCCAGACGCTTTCCAGCGCATCGACGAACCCTGATGCCTTGACTGCGCTGCTGCCGACGGCGAAACCGGCGATCACGGCGGCATTGATGGCCAGTGACTCGAGTTGTTGCAGCGCTTCCTGGGTATCGCCTTCTTCCCAGGCTTCGAACCCGGTGAACACCGAGTCCATGAGGTCGTAGGCAAATACCCCAAGCATCGCGGCATCCAGCCCGGGCACGAAGAAGGCGGCCACGTTGAGTATGTTCATGCCTGCGTCCAGCCAGTGCTGCAGCCGCTCCTTGCGTGCCTTGGCGTCGGCATCC
Organism: Pseudomonas sp. PVC-5-1; assembly: GCF_057444345.1. Classification (NCBI taxonomy): domain Bacteria; kingdom Pseudomonadati; phylum Pseudomonadota; class Gammaproteobacteria; order Pseudomonadales; family Pseudomonadaceae; genus Pseudomonas; species Pseudomonas sp. PVC-5-1. Next base: position 2,249,299 of record NZ_CM172024.1, read on the forward strand.
GCGGTCGGTACCGCGATCGTTCTGGCATTCGCCTTGACCCGGCGCTTGTGGTCTCTGTAAAGCACCTGCCAGATAGGAAGGGTCAGGCGCGTTCGTTTGAAGTGCAGCTCAGGTTTGTTCTTGAGTTTGCGTGTGGAGGCGTCGTGCTCGAACAAGGCATTTTCGAGCTTGCGGCTGAGCTCGATCTGGTTGTCCTGGTCAGCGAAGCTGATCAAGTGCTGGCGAAACGTGGTTTGCACCAGGCGTTGACGCATGAGTGAGCCGGCCTTTTGCAAAGAAGCAAACTCCCTCACCGGGTGTTCGGAATCGTGGGGAATGTAGAGCATGCAGGGGTTGGTCTGGTCGGCTTCATCGGGGCCTATCAGCAGTACGCCATGAAGCGGGATGCCGAACAGGCTGAAGCGCCAGCAGCGAAGCTTGTGTTCGCCGTAGCGCGGCGTGCTTTCGTTGTCGCATAGCTGTACCAGAGCATCGTGGCCTTTGAGCGTCAACAGGCCCTTGAGGTAGGCGATCATTGCCTCGGTTTTCAGTGCCTGCTGGCTTGCATCGATCCACTGCTGTTCGATCGCGGCCTTTCTGGCGCCTTCATAAATGCCCTGCAGGTGGTCTTGATACTGCTGGCCGAGGTCCAGGCTTCGGCAAAGGTTCACGAACGCTTCGGGCTCGAGCCCTGGAAGTGAGGCGACGTTGTCCGGGCCAAGGGTCAGGGTGTCGAACGGGCCCACTTCGTCGGGCCCTTTGAAATTGTGCAGTGCGGCCTCCAGCAGCGTGCGCTTCTGTGGTGGCCCTTCGGGGCGATTGATGTACGTATCGTCACCGCCGAGTGAGAAATCGAGGCCGGGGACATTCACCAGCGTGGTGTACACCTTGAACGGCTGGTGCAGGTACTGGGCCTTGTCCGCTTTGACATCCGGGCCCAACCGGCTCTCGAGCAAAGGCTTGCAGAATTCGCTGATCTGCCTGAAGTCCTCGAGCAAGGCCCGCAGAGCTTTGAACTCGGCATTGCGGGCGCTGATCAGCTGCCGTAAACGCGCCTTGTCTTCATCGCTGGCTGCGGTGTACCAGGCGTAAGGCGAACCGTTTTCGTCGAGGTAGTCCTTGCGGATGCTCTGTACGACGCGGCGGGTATGGTCAGGGTGCATCGTTCGGCACCAGTCAGGCAGGTTACGGACAATCTGGGCCTGATGGAAAGGCATGGGTGTGCTGGACATGCTGAAGTCTCCGTGGTCGATGGAGGGGCCAGTCGACAGGTTTCGCCTCGGCATGCGGTGGTATTTAGTTGAATGCACAGGTCGGTCCTGTGCACGAGAGCGTCGGTAGGGGAGCAGCGCGGGCAGGGTTGTTGGGAGATGGTGAAGCAAGGCATGGGGTAGGCATGTCGTGTGGATGACGCCGGCACGTGGGGTATGGGCCGGCGTCATGTGATGCCTGGCCATGGGCCGGCGTTCTATCAGGGAGAACTACGATGCATTCGCTGTGCAGTCCCAAGGATCACCTGCTGGACCTCGACGGTATTGAAATAGCGGTACGCACCTGGGGGGCGGAGGACGGCATCCCGGTGCTGGCTCTGCATGGCTGGCTGGACAACGCCGCCTCGTTCGAACGCCTGGCACCGATGCTCGACGGCTGCTTCGTGGTCGCCCCCGACCTGGTTGGCCACGGCCGCTCGGACCATCGCCGCCACGACAGTGGCTACTACCTGTGGGAACATGCCGAGGACATGCTGGCAGTGACCGACAGCCTGGGCCTGTCGCAATTCCATGTGCTGGCCCATGGCATGGGTACCGGGGTGGCATCGCTGCTGGCGGCCATGACCAGCGGTATTGCCAGCATGACCTTCCTCGACGGCATGGGCGCACCGTTCACGGTGGCCGAGGATGACCGCGTGCAGCACCTGGCCCGGGCCTACCGGCTCAAGCGCATGGTGCAGCGCAGCCAGCTGCAGGGTTTTGCCGAGCCGGACGTCGACCGTTTCGAGGACCTGGACACGGCGTTGGAACAACGCCGCGAGCGCCTGGACACCGAGCTGTCGGAAGAGGCGGCACGGCTGCTGGCGCTGCGTGACCTGCTGCAACTGGGCGAGGGCTATTGCTGGCGCCACGACCCACGCCTGGTGCTGCCCGAACCCATGCCGCTGACCGAGCGCGAAGCCTGCGACCTGCTCAGCCAGATCCGTTGCCCGTTGTACCTGCTGTTCGGGCGCCAGGGGGCATTCACCGGCGAAGCCTTTACCCGGCGCCAGGCGGCCTTGCCCAGCCAGGCGAAGATCTCCTGGCATCCGGGCGGGCACCACTTCCACCTGGATGCGCCGGACCGGGCGCTGGTCGATCAACTGCTGCGCATCCTCACCCGCCATGAAGGGGGCGTTCTGCAACGGTTGGTAAACGAATAACTGCATATGGTCATGCCATGCGCGCTTGGGCTATGGTGGTGAATCTCATCGGGCTTGCGTGATCCCTTGTGGGAGGTTGTCCAGCTCTTTGGGCTGCGCTGTCGCGCAGATAACAGATATCGCTCGCTTGGTGCGTCCTTTGTAGGAGCAGCCTTGTGCTGCGAAGAGGCCGGTAAAGTCAACAGACAAGCATTGTCAGTACCGACCTCTTCGCAGCACAAGGCTGCTCCTACAGGCCCCTGGCAAACCAATGAGCCAAAGCGGGAACGCCCGCTCCCACAGGAATCCAGCGGCCACAAGGAGCCTTGGCATGCGACCATTCGTCATCAAGCACATCGACCACCTCGTCCTGCGGGTCAGCGACCTGGAGCGCAGCGTCGCCTTCTACACCGAGCTGCTCGGCTGCACGGTCAGCCGCGTGCGCGACGACCTGGGCATGGTCCACCTGGCCACGGGCACGGCGATGATCGACCTGGTGACCCTGGATGGTCCCCTGGGCCAGCCAGGTGGTGCGGCGCCGGGGGCCGAGGGGCGCAACCTGCATCATTTCTGCCTGCGCATCGAGCCGTTCGACGAGGCGGCACTTACGGCCTACCTGCAAGCTGCAGGGGTTGAAGTCGAACCTGCCGAAAAACGCTATGGCGCCGAAGGCGAGGGGCTGTCGCTGTACTGCTACGACCCCGATGGCAACCAGGTCGAGCTGAAAGGGCCGGTACCGGCAACGGAGGCTCCATGAGCAACCTGCACACCCGCGAGAGGTAGGGATCGCGCAAGGTTCAGGTGGATATCCCGGCAAAGCCTATTATGCTTCATTTACCTTGCTGCGATCCGAGGCGGCCTGCCTCGTCGTGCTTCGCATATCCAAAGCAAGCCCCCCAGGGCCTGGGTGCGACGGTGAAAAAAATATGAGGTGCTCCCGGCCTGCATGACGACAAGACGGAGGCACCCCATGGCGGTTCTCGACAGCACATCCACGGGCAGCGCGCCCCAACGCGGTATCACCCGGGAGGAGCGCAAGGTCATCTTCGCCTCGTCCCTGGGCACGGTATTCGAATGGTACGACTTCTACCTTTACGGCTCTCTGGCGGCGATCATCGCCAAGCACTTCTTTGCCGGGGTCAATGAAACCACCTCGTTCATCTTCGCCTTGCTGGCCTTTGCCGCCGGCTTTGCCGTGCGGCCATTCGGCGCCATCGTGTTCGGTCGCCTGGGCGACATGATCGGGCGCAAGTACACCTTCCTCATCACCATCGTCATCATGGGCTTGTCCACCGCTGTGGTGGGCCTGTTGCCCAGCTATGCCACGATCGGCGTGGCAGCACCAATCATCCTCATCAGCCTGCGCCTGCTGCAGGGCCTGGCACTGGGTGGCGAGTACGGCGGTGCGGCCACCTACGTGGCCGAACATGCACCCAAGGGCCGGCGCGGCTTTTTCACTGCCTGGATCCAGACCACGGCCACCCTGGGGCTGTTCCTCTCGCTGCTGGTGATCATGGCCTGCCGCACGGCCATGGGTAACGAGGTGTTCGAGGCCTGGGGCTGGCGAGTGCCATTCCTGCTGTCGATACTGCTGCTGGCGATTTCGGTGTACATCCGCATGCAGCTCAACGAGTCGCCGGTGTTCATGAAGATGAAGGCCGAGGGCAAGGCGTCCAAGGCGCCACTGACCGAGTCGTTCGCCCGCTGGGACAACCTCAAGGTGGTGGTCATGGCGCTGCTCGGTGGCACCGCCGGCCAGGCCGTGGTGTGGTACACCGGGCAGTTCTATGCGCTGTTCTTCCTGTTGCAGATGCTCAAGATCGAGCCGCAGACCGCCAACCTGCTGATTGCCGGTTCGCTATTGATCGGCACACCGTTCTTCATCTTCTTCGGCAGCCTGTCCGACCGCATCGGCCGCAAGAAAATCATCATGGCCGGTTGCATCATCGCCGCGCTGACCTACTTCCCGATCTTCAAGGCACTGACCCAGTACGGCAACCCGGACGTGTTCGTCGCCCAGGAGCAGAACCCGGTGGTGGTGATGGCAGACCCTGCCCAGTGCGCGTTCCAGTTCGACCCGGTGGGCAAGGCCAAATTCACCAGTTCGTGCGATATCGCCAAGAGCCTGCTGGCCAAGCGGGCCATCCCCTATACCAACGAAGCGGCAGAACCTGGCAGCGTGGCGCAGATCCGCATTGGTGAACGGGTGCTGCCAAGCTTTGATGGACGCAGCCTGGCGGCAGCGGACTTCAAGGCACAGAGCGATGCCTTTACCGCGACCTTGACCGGGGCGTTGAAGGAAGCCGGCTACCCGGAAAAGGCCGACCCGGCGAAGATCCACTACCCGATGGTGCTGTTGCTGCTGACCATTCTGGTGATCTACGTGACCATGGTCTACGGGCCGATCGCGGCCTGGCTGGTGGAGCTGTTCCCGGCACGCATCCGCTACACCTCGATGTCGCTGCCTTACCACATCGGCAACGGCTGGTTCGGCGGCTTCCTGCCGACCGTGGCGTTTGCCATGGTGGCGGCGACCGGGGATATCTATTACGGCTTGTGGTACCCGATCGTGATTGCAGTGATGACGGCGGTGCTAGGGATCTTCTTCCTGCCGGAGACCAAGGACCGCGATATCAACCACACTTGAAGGTGAGGCTGCCTGTACCGGCCTTTTTCGCGGGCTTGCCCGCTCCCACAGGGATACCACTGTGCCCTGTGGGAGCGGGCAAGCCCGCGAAGAGGCCGGCACAGTCAACCCATCAGTCGAAATACCCACGCAACCCAAAGGCATACCCGGTATCCACCCCAGCAGCCTCGCCGCGGCTCCAGCGCTTCTTCAACACGAACTCGAACGCTGGCTCGTACAGCCCGTCCCGCACCAGTGCACCCGCCAGCACCTCCACGTCATACCAGCCATTGTCCAGCTCGATGATCGGCCGCCCCGGCACCTGGTAACGCGCCATCAGGTCACCCAGTGTCTTGGGCGTGAAGTGCTGCAGGATGCGCCAGGTGTAAAGCATCAGCGCACCGTGCTCGACCTGCAGCACATAGCCATTGCGGCGGTGCTTCAGGCGGCTGCCGGGTTCGCGCAGGGCCGGGGTATGGTTGTCCAGGGTGAACAGGATGCGGTAGGGCAGGTTATCGACCCCGGCCAGTGGCAGCACGACCCCTTCGCGCACGGCCTGGTCGCCGCTGTCGCCATGGGTGAAGGCATGGGCAAGGTCGTCGGGCAATTCATGTTGTTGCTTGAAGCGCTCGAGCAACTGGATATCGCCGAGCAGAAAGTAGTCGACCAGGTCGTTGAGCACTTCGCTGAATTCGTGGCGCATCTGTTTTCCTTGTTGGTGCGCGTGAGGGCAATGGCAAATGTAGCACTTCAGATTGGCTTCAGATTGCCCCCTGATACTGCCCCCAACACCTGACTTGAAAGGGGGACCGCCATGACTCAGGCAGACAGCGCCAGCCTGTTTCCACTGGCTATCGGCAGCCACGGCGAGCGGCTTGCCCGCATGACGCTGAAACGCCCGGGGGAGCCCGGGCGCGACGAGCTGGAACAGTTCATTCACGCCCGCTTTGCCTGCGCGCACCACGCCGACGTGCAGCACTACCTGCCCGAACTGCTCGGCCTGCATGACAGCCACGGGCGCCTGATGGCCGCCGCCGGCATACGCCTGGCCAGCAGTGGGCCGACCTTCCTCGAGCGTTACCTGGATGAGCCGCTGGAAGCGGCCGTGACCCGGCTGTCTGGCAGCTCGGTGAGCCGTGCACAGCTGGTCGAAGTGGGCAACCTGGCCGCGCTCAGCGCCGGCAGCGCGCGGATCATGATCATTGCCGTGACCTGGTTGCTGGCCGCCCGCGGTTTGCAGTGGGTGGCCTTCACCGGTGCCGCGACCCTGGTCAACAGCTTTCATCGCCTGGGCCTGGTGCCGACGGCGCTGGCTGTGGCCGACCCTGGCCGGCTGAACGGCGATGCCGATAGTTGGGGCAGTTACTACGCTCAGCACCCGCAAGTGTTCGTTGGCAACATCGGCTACGGCCATGCAGCCCTGGCCCGCGGCGGCGTTTTCGAGCGGCTGGGCTTGCCCGCGAGCGTGCAGGAGGCCGGCCATGCCGCGTGAATGCCAGCTGTTCAGGGAAGTGTTGCAACTGCATGCCCGCCACCGAGGGGCACAACCGGCGTTGCTGGGCCTTGGCGGGCCGTTCACCTATCAACAATTGCTGGACGAGGTCGAGCAACGCCAGGCCTGGCTGAGCGCGCAGCCACCGGGCACTTTCGCCCTGGCCCTGGAGAACGGTCCCGAGGCGCTGTTCTGGGACCTGGCTGCGCTGTTCGCGGCGCGCCCCATCGTTATTCTGCCGGCGTTCTTCAGCAGCGCCCAGCGCCGCCACTGCCTGGCACAGAGCGGGGCTGTGCTGGCGCTGGCCGACGAGGCCTTCGCTGACGACTTGCACGCCAGCGGCTTCTCTGCCGGTGAGCGCTTCTGGAGCCGGCAGCCGCCAGCGGCCGCACCCTTGCCACCGGGTACCGCGAAGATTACCTACACCTCCGGCAGTACCGGTGCACCCAAGGGCGTATGCCTGAGCGCCGAGGCCATGCTGCGGGTAGCGCGTGAGCTGGAGGCTGCCAGCCGGCCCACGGCGCCCGGCAAGTACCTGGCGGTATTGCCTCTGGCGGTGCTGCTGGAAAACCTGGGCCTGTACGCGGCCCTGCTGGCCGGGGCGAGCATTGCCCTGTATCCGCAGGCGCAACTGGGTTTTCGCGGTGCCAGTCAGGTCGACTTCAAGCAATTGCTGGGCGCCATCGCCTTGAGTGGTGCCGAAAGCCTGATCCTGGTGCCGCAACTGCTGCTTGGGCTGGTCACCGCCATCGAGCGCGGCCTGATGCGGGTCGGCCCGTTGCGCTTCGTGGCGGTGGGCGGTGCGCGGGTGGCGCCGAGCCTGCTGGCCCGGGCCCAGGCCATCGGGCTACCGGTGTTCGAGGGCTATGGCTTGTCCGAATGCGCTTCGGTGGTATGCCTCAACCGCCCCGGGGCGCATCGTGCGGGCAGTGTCGGGCGGCCGCTGCCGCATGTGCAGGTGCGCATTGCCGAAGATGGCGAAGTGCTGGTGGCCGGTTCGGCGTTGCTCGGCTACCTGGGCGAACCACCCTTCAGCGAGCCGTGGTTGTCGACCGGTGACCTGGGCCACTTCGACAGCGACGGCTTCCTGTACCTGGCCGGGCGCAAGAAGCACCAGTACAGCACCAGCTTCGGGCGCAACGTCAACCCCGAATGGGTCGAGGCCGAACTGACCCAGGGCGGGGTGATCGCCCAGGCGTTCGTCCACGGCGAAGGCCTGGCACACAACCTGGCGTTGATCTGGCCGCTGGACCCGCAGGCTGACGACCACACCCTGGAACAGGCCATCCGCCAGGCCAATGCCGGCCTGCCGGACTATGCCCGGGTGCATGCCTGGCGGCGTCTGCCCGAACCTTTGAGTGCCGCCGGGCAAACCCTGACCGCCAACGGCCGGCCACGCCGCGAACAGATCCTGCGGTGTTACCAGTCCCTGTTATCCGACCTTCAATGATCTACGAGGTTTGCCATGCTTTTCTTCGACATGCTGCAGCAGGAAACCGCCGACGAGCGTACGGCATTGTTCAGTGTCCCGGTCATCCGCGACGCGCTGGCCGGCAAGGCCAGCCTCGAGGCCTATGTGGCCTTTCTCACCCAGGCTTACCACCACGTGCGGCACACCGTGCCATTGATGATGGCCTGCGGGGCCCGTTTGCCGGCGCGGCTTGAGTGGCTGCGCGGCGCAGTGTGCGAGTACATCGACGAGGAGTACGGCCATGAGCGCTGGATTCTCGATGACATCGCCGCCTGCGGTGGCGACCCGCACCAGGTGGCCGGCGGCCGGCCGGCATTGCCCATCGAGCTGATGGTGGCATTTCTCTACGACCAGATTGCCCGTGGCAACCCGGTCGGGCTGTTCGGTATGGTCAACGTGCTCGAAGGCACCAGCATTGCCCTCGCCACCCAGGCAGCCGGTACCCTGCAGAGCAGCCTCGGCCTGCCGGACAAGGCGTTCAGCTACCTGAGTTCCCACGGCGCCCTGGACCAGGACCACATGGCCACCTACCGTGGCCTGATGAACCGTCTGGACCAGCCCGAAGACCAGCAGGCGGTAATCCACGCTGCCAAAGTGGTGTATCGCCTGTATACCGCCATGTTCGAAGGGCTGCCGCGTACCGCGCAGCAGGAGGTAAAGCATGCGCTTGCCTGATTGCGTGGCGGTGCTCACCGGTGCCAGCGGTGGCATCGGCCTGGAGTTGGCGGCCCAGCTATGCAGTGCCGGTGCTCGCGTGCTGGCGGTCAGCCGGCAGCAGGGCAAGCTGACCGAACTGATGGCGCGCTACCCCGGGCAATTGCGCTGGCAGCAGGCCGACCTGCGCTGCGCCGAAGGCCGCCGTGACGTGCTGGAGGCAGCGCGGGCGATGGGTAGTTGCAACCTGTTGATCAACGCCGCCGGGGTCAACCGCTTCGCCTTGCTCGAACAGATGGACGAGGCCGCCCTCGACGAGTTGTTCGACCTCAACATCAAGGCCGCCGTGCAGCTCACCCGCCTGTGCCTTCCGCTGCTGCGCGCCCAGCCCAGTGCGCTGGTGGTGAACGTGGGGTCGATCTACGGCTCCATCGGCTACCCAGGCTATGCCACCTACTGCGCCAGCAAGTTTGCCTTGCGCGGGTTCTCCGAGGCATTGCGCCGCGAGCTTGCCGACACCTCGGTGAACGTGCTGTATGCCGCACCGCGCACTACCCGCACGACGATGAACAGTAGCGCCGCGCAGGCCCTTAATCAGGCGTTGAAGGTAGGCGTCGATGACCCGCAGGATGTCGCCCGGGCGGTGCTCGACGCGGTACAGGCCGAGCGCAGCGAACTGTACCTGGGTTGGCCGGAGAAACTCTTCGTGCGCCTTAACGGCATGCTGCCAGGCGTGGTCGACCGCGCCCTGCGCAAGCAATTGCCGCTGATCCGTCGCTACAGCAACTGGCACAGCAAGGAGTCGAGCAAATGAAATGTCTGATACTGGCCAGCCTGCTGGCCATCGCCCCGTTCACCTGGGCCCTCGACCAGAACGGTACCCAGCAACTCAACGCCATCCAGCAGCGCTGGGCGGTGGTTCGCTATAACCTGCCCGAAGCCCAGCGTGCCGGGGCATTCGAGGCCCTGGCGGCACAGTCGGCGGCGTTGGTGCGCCAGCATCCGGGCTCGGCCGAGCCGCTGATCTGGGACGGCATCGTCAACAGCAGCTGGGCCGGCGCCACCGGTGGGCTGGGCGCGTTGGGCAAGGTCAAGGCCGCCCGCGCCAGCCTGGAAAAGGCCCTGGCCATGGACCCCAAGGCCCTGCAGGGCTCGGCCTACACCAGCCTGGGCGCGCTGTACGACCAAGTGCCCGGCTGGCCATTGAGCTTCGGCGACCAGGCCAAGGCCGAGGCCATGCTGCGCCAGGCGCTGGCGATCAACCCGGACGGTATCGACAGCAACTATTTCTGGGCCGACCACCTGTACCGGCAAAACCGCTACGACGAAGCCCGTGCCGCCCTGCAAAAGGCGTTGCAGGCACCGCCCCGGCCCGGGAGAGAGTTGGCCGACCAGGGCCGGCGTGGTGAAATCGATGCTTTACTCAACGCGATCAAGGACAAACAGGATTAAGCATGCGCCTGCTGCTGGTAGAAGATGACGTCGCGTTGGGGGAGGGGATTTGTGACGGCCTGCGCCGCGAGGGCTATACCCTCGACTGGTTGCAGGATGGCGCCAGTGCCTTGCATGCCCTGTGTCACGAAGAGTTCGACCTGGCCATCCTCGACCTGGGCTTGCCGCGCCTGGATGGCATCGAGTTGCTGCGGCGCCTGCGTGCGGCCGGGAAGAGCCTGCCAGTGCTGGTGCTGACCGCCCGCGACGCCACCGATGACCGCATTGCCGGGCTGGATGCCGGCGCCGATGACTACCTGGTCAAACCCTTCGACCTCAACGAACTCAAGGCCCGCTTGCGGGCCTTGCTGCGGCGCAGTAGCGGCCGCGCCCGGGTGCTGATAGAGCATGCCGGGGTATGCCTGGATCCGGTCAGCCAGCAGGTGCACTACCTGGGCCAGCCGGTGGTACTCACGCCCAAGGAATACCTGCTGCTGCACGAGCTGCTGGCCCAGCCGGGCAAGGTGTTCACCCGCGAACGCTTGACCCAGTTGCTGTATGGCTGGGATGAAGAGCCGGAGAGCAACACCCTGGAAGTGAACATCTACCACCTGCGCAAGAAGCTGTTTAACGGCCTGATCCGCACCGTGCGCGGGATTGGCTACCTGGTGGAACGCAAGTCATGAGCTCGTTGCGCCAACGCACCTTGTGGCGGGTGATGCTGCTGTTGCTGGTCGGCAGCGGGTTGCTGGCGCTGTACAACTATCACGACAGCCGCCACGAAATTAACGAAGTGTACGACGCCCACCTGGCGCAGAACGCCCGGCTGCTGCAGGGCATCATGAGCCTGCCGGTGCAAGAGCAGAGCCGTGACGAGTTGTACCGCGCCTTCGACGAGGCCTTGAGCAAGGCCGGGCACCACAAGGTGGGGCACCGCTACGAGAGCAAGCTGGCCTTCCAGGTATGGGCCGACGACGGCGGGCTGCTGGTACACACGCCCAGCGCCCCGCAGCTGGGGCAGGCGCCGCGGGTGCCGGGTTTCGCCGACGTGGTGGTGGATGGGCGCCGTTGGCGCAGTTTTGTCTTGCCGGTGCCGGAAAAACACTGGGTGATCTGGGTGGGCGAGCGCAACGACGTGCGTAACGACCTGATCGAACGCATCGTGCAGCACACGCTGTTGCCATTCCTGTTCGGCAGCCTGGCCCTGGCCTTGCTGGTGTGGGCGGCCATAGGCTGGGGGCTGCGGCCGCTGCAGAACATGGCCAGGGTGATCCGCGCCCGCCACGCCGAGTCGCTCGAGCCGTTGCAGCTGGTGCCGTTGCCTAAGGAGCTGGAGCCGATGCAGGCGGCGATCAACCGCCTGCTCGGGCAGATCGACGACCTGCTGCGCCGCGAACACCGTTTCATCGCCGACGCTGCCCACGAGATGCGCACGCCCTTGGCCATCCTGCGCCTGCATGCGCAGAACGCCCTGAATGCAGACAGCGCTGCCGAGCGGGACAAGGCCCTGCAGTTCCTGATGGGCGGTGTCGACCGCCTTGCCCGGGTGGTCAACCAGCTGTTGACCCTGGCCCGCCTGGAGCCGCGACCAGGCCGGCGTGACTGGCCGCGGGTGGACCTGGAGGGCGTGGTGGCCGAGACTCTGGCAGAGCTTACCCCCTGGATACTGGAGCGCGGGCTGGAGCCTTCGCTGGACATCGCCGCCGGCGACTACCATTTGCACACCGACGCTGGCGCGCTGGGTATTGCCTTGCAGAACCTGGTGGCCAATGCCGTGGACCATTCGCCGGCAGGCGGTCGGGTCACCGTGACACTGCAGTGCGAAGGGCAGGCCTTGCTGGTCAGTGTCGACGACGAAGGGCCGGGCATCGCCGAAGTCGACCAGCAGCGGGTATTCGAGCGCTTCTACAGCAAGGGCTCGACCAATGGCGCCGGGCTGGGGTTGTCGATCGTCAGCACCATCATGACCCGCCTGGGTGGCAGCGTGCAGTTGCGCAACCAGACGCCACACGGATTGCGCGCGACCTTGCGCCTGCCCGTGGAGCCCTGAACGCTTGCTAGTGTTTCTGGGCGATCTGGATCAGGTTGCCGCAAGTGTCATCGAACACCGCTACGGTGACCGGCCCCATGGCAGTAGGCGGTTGGGTGAACTGCACGCCCGCTGCGCACAGCCGGGTATATTCGGCCTGGATGTCCCGCACGCCGAACGAGGTGGCGGGGATGCCGTCCTGCTTGAGCGCGGCTTTGTAGACCTTGGCGGCCGGGTGCGCGTCGGGCTCGAGCAGCAGCTCGACGCCGTTGGGGTCGTTGGGGGAGGTGAGGGTCAGCCAGCGGTGTCGGCCCATGGGGATGTCGTGCTTGGGCTCGAAACCGAGTACGTAGTGGTAGAAAGCCAGGGCCTTGGCCTGGTCGTCGACGAGGATGCTGGTGACTATGATCTTCATGAACGCACACCGTATGCCTGGAGTCGTTGAGTACCAGTAAAGACAATCAGCGGCATTTGGCCAGGGCACCGGGTTCACTGCTAACCCTGCAACGCGATCCGACAGCATTTCTCTTCACGGTCAAAGTTCCAGATGGGTTGGTGGCAATGGGGGTTGTAGCGTTGATCGGGCGATACCACCCAAACCAAGGAGTGAACCCCATGCAAGAAGAACCCGTTAACGAGCCAGACGACACGCTCGACCACGAACAGCTGGAAAATGCAGAACCGCAGGCAACGTTGTCCCGGCGCAAGCGCGGTATAGGGCCAGTAGTCGGCATGCCCTGCAGGCCAGGGTACAAGCTGATTGGTGATGACTGTGTAATCGCCAATATCGATTTCGAGTGAAGCAAAGGGGGGGGGGCGCATCGCGCCCCTCGTAAAAACCTGCTCAAGCCATAGGTAAATCCTTCATCACCTGGCCCCCACCCAGCCGCTGCCGAGGGTAAAGTGACAGGCATGATCCCAGCGCGCCCAGACCGGCGTCAGAGAGGTGCCCGTGGCGGCCTACACATTGCGACAACTCAAGTACTTCGTTACCACCGTCGAGGCCGGCAGCGTGGCCGAAGCTTCACGCCAGCTGTACATTGCCCAGCCGTCCATCTCCACGGCCATCAAGAGCCTGGAAGAAAGCTTTGGCGTGCAGCTGTTCATCCGCCACCACGCCCAGGGTGTGTCACTGACGCCCAGCGGCAAGCGCTTCTATGCCAAGACCAAGTCGCTGCTGCAGATGGCCCACGAATTCGAGCAGAACGCCCTGGCCGACAACGACACCGTGGCCGGGCAAATCGACATCGGCTGCTTCGAAACCGTGGCACCGCTGTACCTGCCGCGCCTGATCGCGGGCTTTCGCCAGCGTTACCCGGGGGTGGATATCCGCCTGCGCGACGGCGAGCAGCAGGACCTGATCCAGGGTCTGACTGCCGGTACCTTCGACCTGGCGTTCCTCTACGACCATGACCTGGACGGCACCATCGAGGCCGAGCCGCTCATGCCGCCGCAGAAGCCCTATGTGCTGCTCCCCGAGAACCACCGCTTCGCCGGGCAGGCCCAGGTGTCGCTGCGCGATCTGTGCCCGGAGCCGATGATCCTGCTGGACGTCGCCCCCAGCCGTACCTACTTCGTCAGCCTGTTCAACGAAATGGGCCTGACGCCCAATATCGTCTTCAGTTCGCCGTCGATCGAGATGGTACGCGGCATGGTCGGGCAGGGCTTTGGCTTTTCGTTGCTGGTGACGCGGCCGCATTCGGAGTACACCTACGACGGGCAACGCCTGGCCATGCTGGATATAGCCGAGCCAGTGGCGCTGTCAGGGCTGGCAGCGGCGTGGTTGAAGCGGGTGCAACTGACCAAGCCGGCGCAGTTGTTCGTCGAGTTTTGCCGGGAAGAACTGGCCAAGTTCTGAAACGGGCACGCCATGCAGGAGCATGGCGTGCCCGTTGGTCAGGGGTTGACCTGATAGCCGCGCCCTTGCAGGCAGCCGGCATAGGCACTGGCATGAGCCTGGGTTTTCGCTTCGTCCTGGCCGCGCCGGTCCTGACGGCGGTCCTGACGCTGGCGCATGCCACCGACCGCAGCACCGGCGGCGGCCACTTCGCCGGCGCGGTTCTGTCGGTATTGCTCCTTGGCATCGTCACCGACCCGGTCATACAGCTCGTCGTGCTGGTTGCCGCGCACCTGCGCGCCTGCCGCACCGGCAACCGCGCCGGCGGCGGCACCGCGTACCCGGCCACCGACATGGGGGTCGCTGGAGGTCGCGGCACTGTTCGCGGCATTGGTCGCGACAGTATTGCAATCATTGATATCCAGTTGCATCTGCTGGCTGCTCTGGCCCTTGAGCGGCACCACCGACTGCGCCTGGGCTGCCGATGCCGCGCACAGCAGCACCAGCAGGCAACTCCACGTGAACGTACGCATGGCAAACCTCCAGCGGGTGGGGATCCCGTTTCACAGGATAGTTCTATTTGCTGCCGATGATGGCAGTTTTGCCGGGATGGTCTAAACCGGATATCAAACGTGGTTCGCCTGCGTATCACGGCGTGAATCCGGGCTACCTGTGGAAACCCCATGAGCCAGAGCCAGCAACTGATCATCTGTGAGTACTGTGACACGGTGTACCACCGTGCGCCGCTGCTCAAGCACCAGCGCGCCGTTTGCCAGCGCTGTGGCGGCGTACTGTACCGGCATACCTCGCTGACGGTGCAGCAACGCCTGGCCCTGAGTGTGACGGGTGGCATCCTGCTGGTGTTCGCCAACGCCTACCCGGTGATGACCATCGGCATGCAAGGGCTCACCCATTCCGCGACATTATGGGACTCGGTACAGATCCTCAGCCACGGCAGCATCACCTTCATCGCCCTGGTCATGGCCCTGTCGATCATCTTTGCGCCGGTGCTGCAGATTACCCTCTTGTGCTGGGTGTTGGGTTTCGCCCTGGCCGGCCAGCGCGCCCCCGGTTTTGCCCTGTGCATGCGCAGCCTGGAGGGCCTGCGGCCTTGGAGCATGCTGGAGGTGTGCCTGCTGGGGGCGATGGTGGCGGTGATCAAGCTGGCGGGGTTTCTCGACGTGATACCTGGCATCGGCCTGCTGGCGCTGGCAGCGCTGAGCATGCTGATCATCCATATCGCCGGCAAGGACATCCGCGGCCTTTGGGAGCAGGTATGAATACCCCGGCCAACGCCGACGACCTGGGCCTGTGCCTGTGCCATGGCTGCGGTCAGGCCTGCGAACTGGGCAGCGACAAGCACACCTGCGAGCGCTGTGGTGCCGCCATCCACCGGCGCAAGGCCAATGCCATCAGCCGTGGCTGGGCGTTTCTGCTGGCGGCGCTGGTTTTCTACATTCCCGCCAACCTGTTGCCAGTGATGCACACCGAAATGCTCGGCAGTGGCAGCGAAAGCACCATCGGCGGCGGCGTGCTGGAGTTCTGGGAGGCAGGGGCCTGGGACATCGCGCTGATCATCTTCATTGCCAGCGTGGGTGTGCCGGCCATCAAGTTCTTCTCGCTCGGCCTGTTGCTGTTCACCGCCCAGCGCGGTTCTACCTGGGCCTGCCGGCAGCGCTCGCAGCTGTACCGTTTCGTCGAGCTTATCGGCTACTGGTCGATGCTCGATGTGATGGTGGTGGCGCTGGTGGCGGCGCTGGTGCAACTGCGCGGGCTGGGCACCATCGAGCCGCGGGTGGGCATCCTGTTTTTCGGCATGGTGGTGGTACTGACCATGTTTTCTGCGATGAGCTTCGATCCACGCCTGATCTGGGATAGCCGTACCAACGAGGGAGGCCGCATTGATGGTGCAACAGACTGACAAGCGCGATGGCGCGGGGCAGGTTGAAGTGCGCACCCGGCGCTGGAGCGTGTCGCTGGTATGGATCGTGCCGATACTGGCGATCCTGATCGGCGCTTCGCTGGTGGTGCGCAACTGGATGCAGCAGGGCCCGGTCATCGCCATTTCCTTCCACACCGGGGAAGGGCTGGTGGCGCACAAGACCCAGGTCAAGTACCGCAGCGTGGTGATCGGCGAAGTCACCACGGTGGACCTGGCCGACGACAAGAAGAGCGTGGTCGCCAAGGTCCAGCTGTCCAACGACGCCCGTGCGTTCGCCACCCAGGGGGCGCGCTTCTGGGTGGTACGGCCACGCATTGGCGTGGGCGGCGTGTCCGGCGTGGACACGCTGCTGTCGGGCAGTTTCATCGGGGCGGATTCCGGCGAATCGAAAGTGCCGGAAAAGTCCTTTGTCGGCCTGGAGCTGCCACCGCCGATCACCTACGACGAAAAGGGCAAGCGCTTTGTGCTGACCGCAAGTGACCTGGGCTCGCTGGATATTGGCTCGTCGATCTACTACCGCAAGATCCCGGTGGGCGAAGTGGTGTCCTTTGCCCTGCAGGGCGATGGCAAGGGCGTGGAGATCGGCGTGTTCGTGCAGGCCCCTTACGACAGCTTCGTCACCGCCGATACCCGCTTCTGGAGCGCCAGTGGCGTCGACATGCAGATCGGTGCCAACGGCCTGAAGATCGATACCGAATCACTGTCATCGATCCTGGTGGGCGGGTTGGCCTTTGGCTCGCCCGACTTCGCCCCGCAAGCCGAGCCTGCTGCCGACCAGGCGCACTTCCAGCTGTTTGCCGACCGCGATACCGCCCTGGCACCACCCAGTGGCCAGGCCCAGTACCTGCAGTTGCGCTTCGACCAGGCCATGCGCGGCTTGTCGGTAGGCGCCCCAGTGGAGTTCAAGGGGGTCGAGTTTGGCCGAGTCACATCGGTGCAGCTCGACTATGATGCCACCCGCCAGACCTTCCCGGTGGTGGTCGAAGCGGTGATCTACCCGCAGCGGCTGGGGCCGGTACACCGCAAGATGCTGTCTGTGTTCAAGCATTCCGAAGGTGACATGGACGGCGCGCGACGGTTGATCGGCACCTTCGTCGAGCACGGCCTGCGGGCCCAGGCGCGCAGCGGCAACCTGATCACCGGGCAGATGTTCATCTCCCTGGACTTCTACCCGGATGCCCCCAAGGTGGCCTTCGACAAGACCGCAGACCCTATCATCATCCCCACATTGCCCGGCAGCCTGGAGCAGCTCCAGGAGCAGCTGCAGCGGGTGGTGGAGCGCATCAGCAAACTGCCGCTGGAGAGCATCGCCAGCAACCTGGACGGCAGCCTGCGAGAGCTGCGTGCCAGCCTCAAGCAGTTCAATGGCCAGACGCTGCCGGAGGTGAAGGTGGCACTGGACGAAGTGCACAAGACCCTGCGCACGGCCAATTCGGCCATTTCCGAGGACTCGCCGCAGCGCGAGCGGATGGGGGAAACCCTGGACGAACTGGAGCGCATGTCGCGTTCGCTGCGAGACCTTGCCGATTACCTGGGGCGGCACCCCGAATCACTGATACGCGGCCGGCCGAAAGCGGCCACTGCCGCCGAGCTGGAACCCTGAGGAGACAGCCGATGCTTCGACTGCGCAATGTATGTGGCGCCGGCCTGCTGGCAGTGCTGTTGGGCTGCAGCAGTACCCCGAACAACTATCACACGCTGGTACCGAGCGAACCGGTGCGCGACGGTGGCCAGCGCATCCAGGTGGCGAGGGTGGTCGTGCCGCCGCAGGTGGACCGCCCGCAGTTGGTGGTGCGACAAGGGCAGAGCGGCCTGGCCATCCTCGAGACGGAGTGGTGGGGTGCCAACCTGGTGGATGAGTTTCGCAGCGCCTTGCAGGACCAGTTGGGCGGGCCGGTGGGTGGCGGCAAGGTGTTGCTGCGGGTGGACGTGCAGCGCTTCGATACCGTGCCGGGGCGCTACGCCTCGCTGGAGGCGGTATGGCGCCTGACGCGCTCGGGGGAGGCCGAACTGACCTGCCGTACCTCGCTACAGACGCCCGCAGACAACAGCATCGCCAGCCTGGTCAATGCCCACCAGGCCAATCTGCGCAAACTGGCCGAGGCGGTGCGGGGGAGTGCCCGGCAGGGCAGCTGTTCTGCATCCTGAGCATCTCGCGGACCGTTGTAGGAGCGGCCTTGTGTCGCGATAGGGCCGCATGGCGGCCCCAGCAATCGTTGTTGTAACGCTGAAAGCCGGGGGCCGCTTCGCGGCCCTGTCGCGACACAAGGCCGCTCCTACAAGCAATCAGTTCAGGCGTCCAGCATTCTGTTTCTTGCCATTGCTGACCGTTTCCTGTCCCCGCTCGGTTTTGTCCATTGGCAACTGGTCGAAGTCGCGCAGGCCATCCTTGCGGTACGGGTCGCCGATCCAGCGCGGCGCCACCAGGAACTGCGGGCTCACCAGGCTCTTGGCCGGCTCGTAACGGTCGTAGCTCAGCCCGGCCAGGTCGGACAGGGTATGGATCAGGTGCGAGCTGCTGTAGGGGCGATCGGCCATCGCCTGCAAGTCGCGCGGGTGCTCGGCCTGCCAGCTTGGCGAAGTCCACAGCAAGAACGGGATGGTGTACATCGGCCGGGTCGGCGCGCCTTCGTTGCGCCCCAGGCGGTCGTGGTTGCCAGAGCTGTACACATCTTCGCCATGGTCGGACAGGTACAGCAGGAAACCATTGGGGGAACTGGCCGAGTAACGCTTGATCAGGCTAGACACCACGTAGTCGTTGTAGCGCACCGCGTTGTCGTAGAAGTTGTAGGTTTGCACCTGGTCGTCCGTCAGCTTGCCGGGCACCCCCTGACGGTCGTTGAAGTGCGCGTAGTCGTCCGGGTAGCGGTAGCGATAGTCCATGTGCGTACCCAGCAGGTGCACGATGATGAACTTGTTTGGCGCCGGGTCCTGCAGGGCCTTCTCGAACGGCGACAGCACCACGTCGTCGTATTGGCTGGCATTCTGGTTGCGCTGGTTGTTCAGATAGACCGGCGCGTCCGTCTGCTGCGAGAAGGTGGTCAGCATGGTGTTGCGCTTGGTCATGGTCTGCTGGTTGGTGATCCAGAAGGTCTTGTAGCCGGCCTGTTTCATCAGGTTGATCAGTGACGGGTCAGTGAGGAAACGGTCCGGGTTCTGCTCGTCGCCGAAGGTGAGGATCTGCTGCATCACTTCGATGGTATACGGGCGTGGCGACACCACGTTGCGGAACACCGTCAGGCCCTTGTCGCTGGCGGCCAGCGCATCGAGGTTGGGCGTGGTGTCGCGGTTGTAGCCATACAGGTGCATGTGTTCGCGAGTGGTGGATTCGCCCAGCACCAGCACCAGCGTGCGTGGCGCTGCACCGCTGCTGTCACGCAGGTTCTGCAGGGGCGGCAGCGCGGCGTTCTTGGCCAGCAGCTCTTGCATGTTGTCCAGTTGCTGGCGGTACTGGCGGTAGCCGACCAGCAGTTGCCAGGGCACGGCGGGCTCCATGCGTTGCTGCACTTTCTCCGCCGCGTCGGCGAAGCTGCGCTCCTGGGTGACCATCTGCTTGTAGAACGGGTACACCAGGTTGGCCAACAGCAACAAGGCGACCACCGGCAGGCGGCTGCGCAGTGGCAGGCTGACCGGGCGTACGCGCTTCCACAGCAGCACCGCCCCCAGCGTGTACAACAGCAATGCCAGGCCCAGCCAGGCGCTGAAGTACTGGCTGAAGTACTCACCGGCCTCGGCGGTGTTGGACTCGAACATCACGAAAATGACGCTTTGCGAGAACTCCTGGCGATAGATGCCGAAGTAGCTCAGGCCCACCAGTGAAGCGGCCCACAGCACCAGGCCTATACCTGCGGCCGTGGCGCGGGTGAAGCGCGGCAGCAGCAGTACCGGTGCCAGCCACAGGCTGCTGAGGAAGAATGCATCGCGAAAGCCGGCGAACCCGGTGGTACCGCTGAACAGCAGCAACGCCTGGGTCACCCCCGAGAAGTACCAGAAGAACAGCAAAAGCCAGCCCAGGCCGGCCCAATCCACGCGCTTGGGCGAGGAGGGGGATGGAGTGTGTGACACGTATGCCTCGTCGTACTTGGCGGCCAGCGGATGTGCTCGTGGCCGGAAAGGGCGTGACGCTAATCTGCCGAGCGTGAAAATAACGTCAACGAGACGCTGGCCCAGGCAAGGTATGATGTATTCAGCCAAACCGGACTGACAGGTCGAGTGAGAATGAACCGTCGCAAGAAGATCAAGCAGCTACTGCAGGCGCACGCCAAGAAGGCCAGTGCCAAGCTGGCGCCGCGCAAGCCCAAGTACATTTGCAAGGCCGACCGTTTGAAGATGGAGGCCGAGGCTGCGGGGGATACCCCCACCTGACTGGCTGGCGCGGACCTTGTAGGAGCGGCCTTGTGTCGCGATCGGGCCGCAGAGCGGCCCCACGATTTCTGCATTGAAGCAGATATCGCCGGGGCCGCTTTGCGGCCCGATCGCGACACAAGGCCACTCCTACAGGGCTCGCGTTGGCTGCTTGCGGTCAGCGGCGATAGTAGCGGTGGTCATCATTGTAGCGGTGGTGCATGGCCCGCTCATGGCGGTGCTCCCAGTCGCGGCGCCGTTCCCAGTCGCGTCGGCGTTCCCAGTCTCGCCGGCGCTCCCAATCACGGCGGGCCTGCTCGCGGCGCCACTGTTCGCGGCGCCAGTCGCTGCGGTGGTCATGCCAGCGGTCGTCATCGTGGGCCAGCAACGTGGCTGGCTGTTCATCGGCCACACTGGCCACCCTGGACCAGGGGTTGCCGGCAGGCTGCAACGGTGATTGAACCGCCGGGGCAGCCACTGCGGGCGCCTTCATCTGTGTTGCCGATGCCGTGCCCATCGCCGCGAACGAGAACAGGCCGAGCAGCATCAACCTTGCGACATGTATTTTCATGAGCGAAGCCAACCTCTGATAACAATTGAGCCATCAGGCCAGCAGGTGTCGGGCGAACCTAGTCTCGCGTTCCGTTTCCTTTCTGTGCCTCCCACATAGACCGGTAAACGGGAAAAAGTTCGCAGCGGCAACAACTTGTAGAACTTCAGCGCTTCAAAAAAGGGCACCTTGCGCCTATGACAACACAAAACAAGCTGTACCTGTGGCAGCGGAGCTCATTTACCATGGCGGCCGTTTTTGACCATTACCAAGGAAACCCGCCATGAGCGCCCCCCAGTTTCGCACCCCCACAGTCGCCGATGCCGAACGCTGCTATGCCATCGAAATCGGTGCCTACGAAGGCGACGAGGCGGCCACGCTGGAGAAGATCCGCACCCGCATCGCGCAGTATCCGCAGGGCTTCCTGGTGCTGGAAAACGCGGGCGAGATCGTCGGTTTCATCAATAGCGGCTGTGCCCACGAAGTGGTGATGTCCGATGAGGCATTCAAGGAGTTGGTCGGGCACGACCCGGCGGCGCCAAACGTGGTGATCATGTCGGTGGTGGTTGACCCGGCGTACCAGGGCAAAGGCTACGCCAAGCAGTTGATGGATGAATTCATCGCACGCATGAAGGCGGCGGGCAAGCTGACCATTCACCTGATGTGCAAGGAACAGCATGTGGCGTTGTACCGGAAGCTGGGCTATCAGTACGTGAAACCGTCGCCGTCGGACCACGGCGGCATGGCCTGGCATGAGATGCTCATGGTCCTCTGATTTCGCAAGACACGGCAGCGTTGCCGGCGATGGGCCGCCAAGGCGGCCCCGAATGGTTGCTTATTCGCCGCTGACCAACTGGCGTGCCAACTGGTTGTGGCGCTCCAGCACCCGTGGCAGGTCGACCGTGGCCAGCTGGCCGTCCTTCACCACTACACGGCCATTGATGACACTGGTGTGCACCTGGGTCGGGGTGCAGAACACCAGCGCCGCCAACGGGTCGTGGTGGCCACCGGCATAGGCCACGTGGCCAAGGTCGAAGGCGACGAAATCGGCCACCATGCCTGGCGCCAGTGCGCCAATGTCATTGCGGTTGAGCACCTTGGCGCCGCCGAGCGTTGCAATTTCCAGCGCCTCGCGCGCAGTCATCGCGTCGGGGCCGAAACCAACCCGTTGCAGCAGCAAGGCCTGGCGCACTTCACCGATCATGCTGGCGCCGTCGTTGGATGCCGAACCGTCGACCCCAAGGCCCACCGGCACCCCATGGTCGCGCATCTTGCGCACCGGCGCGATGCCCGAGGCCAGGCGCATGTTCGAGCATGGGCAGTGGGCGACACCCGTGCCGGTGCGGGCGAACAGCTCGATGCCATGCTGGTCGAGTTGCACGCAATGGGCGTGCCAAACGTCGTGGCCGACCCAGCCGAGGTCTTCGGCATATTCGGCGGGGGTCATGCCGAACTTCTCGCGGCTGTAGGCGATGTCGTTGACGTTCTCGGCCAGGTGGGTGTGCAACGACACCCCGTACTGGCGCGCCAGCACGGCTGCTTCGCGCATCAGGTCGCGGCTGACCGAGAACGGCGAGCAGGGCGCCACCACGATGCGGCGCATCGAGCCGTGGCTGGCGTCGTGATAGTCCTCGATCAGGCGCTGGGATTCCTTGAGGATGTCGGCTTCCTTTTCCACCACCGAATCAGGCGGCAGTCCGCCCTGGCTGCGGCCCACGCTCATGCTGCCGCGCGCGGCGTGGAAGCGCATGCCGATCTCGTCGGCGGCATGGATGCTGTCGTCGAGCTTGCAGCCGTTGGGGTAGATGTACAGGTGGTCGCTGGAGGTGGTGCAGCCGGACAGGATCAGTTCGGCCATGGCGGTCTGGGTCGACACCGCGATCATCTCGGGGGTCAGGCGTGCCCAGATCGGGTACAGGTTGGTCAGCCAGTTGAACAGTTCGCCGTCCTGGGCTGCCGGTACCACGCGGGTGAGGCTCTGGTACATGTGGTGGTGGGTGTTGACCAGGCCCGGGATGACCACCTTGCCGGCCATGTCCAGCACCACATCGGCGTGCTGTGGCAGGGTATCGCTGGGGCCGACCTGACGGATCAGGTTGCCTTCGATGAACATTCCGCCGTTCTTGAGCTCGCGGCGTTCGCCGTCCATGGTGACCAGCAGTTCGGCGTTTTTGACCAGTAGCGTTCTTGGAGCATTTGTAGATGACATGGCTTAAGCCTGTCGCAATACGCATCGGCGATTACCGATGTCATAGGCGCATGGCATTGTAAGCAAGGTTTTTGTGGATTGTATACAGGGCTGGTAATCCTGTGCCGGCCTCTTCGCGGGCTTGCCCGCTCCCACAGGTACGGCACAGTTCTGGAATTCTGTGCAGTACCTGTGGGAGCGGGCGAGCCCGCGAAGAGGCCAGTACAGGCTACCTCAATGTCAGATCAAACCGCCCCACGGCTGGCGACCCCATCCACCAACCGCGCAATCCCCAGCGGGTTGGCACTTTTCAGCGCCTCCGGCAGCAGCGCATCCGGGTAGTTCTGGAAGCACACCGGGCGCAGGAAGCGGTCGATGGCCAAGGTACCGACCGAAGTGCCTCGGGCATCGGAGGTGGCCGGGTATGGCCCGCCATGCACCATCGCGTCCGATACCTCAACGCCGGTCGGGTAGCCGTTCAGCAGCAGGCGCCCGGCCTTGCGCTCCAGCAGCGGCACCAGCGCAGCAAAGGCACGCAGGTCGTCCGGTTCGGCAATCAGGGTGGCCGTCAGCTGGCCTTGCAGGTGGCGCAGCGCTTCGGCCAGTTGCTGGGCATCGGCCACTTCCACCACCACGGTGGCCGGGCCGAACACTTCTTCCTGCAGCAGCGGGTCGCTGTCCAGCAGCAGGCTCACGTCCGCCTTGAACAGCTGCGGCTGGGCCTGCTTGCCGGCTTGTGGCTGCCCGGCCAGGTGCTGGATGCCAGGGTGCGCCAGCAGGTGCTGTACACCGCTCTGGTAGCTGCGCAGGGTGCCGGCGTTGAGCATGGTCTGCGGCGCCTGGTCGGCCATGCGCGCCACCAGCGTGTGCACGAAGCGTTCGAACTGCGGCGACTTGATGCCCACCACCAGGCCCGGGTTGGTGCAGAACTGCCCGCAACCCAGCACTACCGAGGCGGCCAGTTCGCCGGCTACCTGCTCGCCACGGGCCTGCAGGGCCTGGGGCAGGACAATTACCGGGTTGATGCTGCTCATTTCGGCGAACACCGGGATCGGCTGCGGGCGCGCAGCCGCCATGTCGCACAGGGCGCGACCACCACGCAGCGACCCGGTGAAGCCGACCGCCTGGATGGCCGGGTGCTTGACCAGTGCTTCACCCACGCCGGCGCCATAGATCATGTTGAACACACCTGCTGGCATGCCGCTGCCGGCCACCGCGCGGTCAATGGCCGCGGCCACGTGGGCAGCGGTCAGCATGTGCCCGCTGTGGGCCTTGAACACCACCGGGCAGCCGGCCGCCAGCGCCGAGGCGGTATCACCGCCGGCGGTGGAGAAGGCCAGCGGGAAGTTGCTGGCACCGAATACGGCCACCGGGCCGACGCCGATGCGGTACTGGCGCAGGTCCGGGCGTGGCAGCGGGGTGCGCTCGGGCTGCGCACGGTCGATGCGCGCACCGAGGAAATCGCCACGGCGCACCACATCGGCGAACAGGCGCAGCTGGTTGCTGGTGCGGGCACGCTCGCCGCGGATGCGTGCCTCGGGTAGAGCGGTTTCGCGCATCACATGCTGGACGAAGTCATCGCCCAGTGCGTCCAGTTCGTTGGCGATGGCGTCGAGGAAGGCGGCGCGCTGTGCCGGGCTGGTGCTGCGGTAGGCCGGGTAGGCAGCCTCGGCGGCCTGCACGGCGGCATCGACTTCGTCGCTGGTCGCCTGGTGGAAGGCGTATGGCAGAGGCTCGCCGGTGTGGGCGTCGACGCTGTTCAGCAGCACTTCACCGTTGCCGCTGAGCTGGCCGGCGATGTGGTTCAGGCGATGTTCGATGGACATTTCGTTTCCCGTTGGCAATGACAGTCGATGGGCTGGGACTGTAGGGGGCGAAATGCGTGCTGAATAATGATTAATGCGGATCAGGTGATAACGTTCTGTTATCGCGTGGCCTGCTATTGAGGAACAATGTTCGAGCGTGTGCCATTCCCTGTGGGAGCGGGCGCGCCCGCGAAGCGCCCGACACGGTGTATGGCACCGGCTTTGCCGGTGTTCGCGGGCACGCCCGCTCCCACAACGACCGCGCAGGCGTCCAGGTCTGGGCAAGGCGGTTGTGGGGGCGCTGTTTATGTCACTCGGCCATCTGCAACTCAGGCAGCTTCACCCGGAACGCGCGGGTCAGCCCCAGCAGCACCACAAGGCCCATGCCCATCCAGCACAAACCGATGGTAAACGACAGGCTGGTAAGGCTGCTCCACAGCCACAACGTGCTGAGGAAGCCCAGGCCGGGAATGGCGCCATACAGCAAGTAGTTGCGACCACCACGCAGCTTCTGGTCGATGAGGTAGTGCTTGACCACGGCCAGGTTCACCGCCGAAAAGGCGAACAGCGCGCCAAAGCTGATCATGTTTGCCACCGTGTCGAGGGTGATCACCAAGGCAATCAGCGACAGCAGGCTGACCAGCAGGATGGCCGTGGCCGGTACGCGCTTTTTCGTCACCAGCTGGCCGAACGCGCGGGGCAACGCACCGTCGCGGCCCATGGCGAACAGCACTCGCGACACGCTGGCCTGGGACACCATGGCCGAGGCGAAGCAGCCGGCCACGTAGGTGGCGGTGAAGGCGGTCACCAGCAGCTCGCCGCCAACCCGGCGCATCACATCCACCGACGCCGAGTCCGGGTCGGCGAAGCTGCCCCAGTCAGGGAACACCATCTGTGCGCAGTACGATACCACCAGGAACAACATGCCGCCGATCAGCGACACGGCAAGGATTGCCACGGGAATGCGGTAGGTCGGGTTGCTGGTTTCCTCGGCCATGGTCGAGACCGCATCGAAGCCCAGGAACGACAGGCACAGCACGGCGGCGCCGGTCATGATCAACGGCACGCTGAAGCCTTCGTGGTGGAACGGCGCCAGCAGCGACACCGGCTGCGCCTGCCCGCTGAGGTTGTGGATGGACAGGGCGACGAACACGACGATGAACACCAGTTGCACCACCACCAGGATCCAGTTCACCCGGGTGATCGACTCGATGCCGATCAGGTTGAGGAAGGTGACCAGGGCAATGGAGCCCGCCACCCACACCCAGGCGTGGATGGCCGGGAAGTACTCCGACATGTAGATGCCGATCAGCAGGTAGCTGAGCAGCGGCAGGAAGATGTAGTCGAGCAGCAGGGTCCAGCCGGTGATGAAACCGATGTGGCTGCCGAACGCCTTGCGGGTGTAGGTGTAGACCGAGCCGGAGTAGGGGTGGGCCTGGACCATGCGGCCATAGCTGTAGGCGGTCAGCAGCATGGCGGCGAGGGTCAGCAGGTAGGCGATGGGCAGGTGCCCCTTGGTCATCTGGGTGACCAGCCCATAGGTGGTGAATACTGCAAGTGGGACCATGTAGGCCAGGCCGAACAGCACCAGGGCGGGCAGCCCCATGGACTTGCGGAAACGGCCGTTACTGGCGGTGGGTTGCGACGGGCTATGTGCAGGGCTATGGGCTGTACTTGTTGTTGTATGCATTGCTAACTCCTGGAAAGGGATGCAGGACGCCGCGGTATGCGAGCGGGCTCGATACCGGTGGGTGTTGTGCAAGGAGGTCGAGCGGGTGGCTCGCAGCGCTGGGGCGGGTTGATGCTCCCACACCCCGTCGGTACCCGGAATCACCCTTTGGGGTGAGCCGGGAGGGGGCTTTGCCGGCTCACCCCAAAGGGTGATTTCGGTGTTTGCAGTGCCATGGGAGTATCTGGCCAACGACGCACCGCACTGGCGGCGGTGCCTTTACTTGAGACGGCAGGCCCACAGTGACTGATCAATTGCTTTCGCAACAGTGGTTCGAGCACCTGGCCAAGGTCACCGAGGCGATCGGCCGACCGGGCTTTGCCGCCTCCCTGTTTGCTGCGTTTGGCGTGATCCGACCGATCCAGGCGACCACGGTGTACCTGTACCCGCACGACGGCATGCCCTGCGCGCTGTTCGAGCAGGACGACAAGGCGCCCTGGCAGCCCGAGGGCAATGTCAGCCGCTACCTGTCCGGCTTCTATCTGCTCGACCCGTTCTACGGCGCCTGTGTGGAGCAGGTCGAGTCCGGCTGCTACGGCCTGTTCGAAGTGGCGCCCGACCATTTCGAGGTCAGCGAGTACTACCAGTCGTTCTACCGGCACTCGCACCTGGAGGATGAGCTCAACTACATCCTGCAGGTCGCGCCCGGGCAGAGCCTGGCAGTATCGCTGGCGTTCACCGACAAGCTCGATGGGCAAACCCGTGCGTTGTTCGCGCGTATCACGCCCTGGGTGCTGGCGGTGCTCAGCAAGCATTTCGCCGGGCTGGACAGCCGCGCCGGGCGCTTCGAGAACATTCTCGAGCAGCGCATCCACGCGGCGCTGAACAACTTCGGCAGCTCGCTGCTGACCGAGCGTGAATGCCGCATCGCCCAGCTGATCCTGCGGGGCCACTCGACCAAGTCGCTGGCCGAGCGCCTGGGGGTGTCGGAGGACACCATCAAGTCACACCGCAAGAACGTCTACGCCAAGCTCGACATCGGCACCCAGTCCGAGCTGTTCTCCCTGTTCATCGACGCGCTGGCCAATGCCCAGGGCGTGCTGGGCAAGGACCCGCTGGAAAGCTACATGGGCAAGCTGCGCTGATCGCAAGCCACCCTGCAACCCCACCGCAAAGGAAAACCAACAATGAATGCGCCTTTCGCCCCGCAACGCCAGACCCGTGACTACCAGGCAGCCGATGCCGCGCACCACATCCATGCCTTCCTCGACCAGAAGGCGCTGAACGCCGAAGGGCCACGAGTGATCGTCGGTGGCGAACGCCTGCACCTGTGGGACAGCGAGGGCAAGCGCTACCTGGACGGCATGTCCGGCCTGTGGTGCACCCAGCTCGGCTACGGCCGCCGCGACCTGACAGCCGCAGCTGCCACGCAGATGGACCAGTTGGCTTACTACAACATGTTCTTCCACACCACCCACCCGGCGGTGATCGAACTGTCCGAGCTGCTGTTCAGCCTGTTGCCAGGGCACTACAGCCACGCGATCTACACCAACTCCGGCTCCGAGGCCAACGAGGTGCTGATCCGTACCGTGCGCCGCTACTGGCAGGTGGTCGGCCAGCCGGACAAGAAGATCATGATCGGCCGCTGGAACGGTTACCACGGCTCGACCCTGGCGGCCACGGCGCTGGGTGGCATGAAGTTCATGCACGAAATGGGCGGGTTGATCCCGGATGTGGCGCACATCGACGAACCATACTGGTACGCCGAGGGCGGCGAGCTGACCCCGGCCGAGTTCGGCCGCCGCTGCGCCCTGCAGCTGGAGGAGAAGATCCTCGAACTGGGGGCCGAGAACGTCGCCGGCTTTATCGCCGAGCCGTTCCAGGGCGCGGGCGGCATGATCTTTCCGCCGGAAAGCTACTGGCCCGAGATCCAGCGCATCTGCCGCCAGTACGACGTGCTGCTGTGCGCCGATGAAGTGATCGGCGGCTTTGGCCGCACTGGTGAATGGTTTGCCCACGAGTACTTCGGCTTCGAGCCCGACACCCTGTCCATCGCCAAGGGCCTGACCAGCGGCTACGTGCCCATGGGTGGCCTGGTGCTGAGCAAGCGCATTGCCGAGGCGCTGGTGGAGCGGGGCGGGGTGTTCGCCCACGGCCTGACCTATTCCGGCCACCCAGTGGCGGCGGCGGTGGCCATCGCCAACCTGAAGGCGCTGCGTGACGAAGGCATCGTGCGCCAGGTGAAGGACGACACCGGGCCGTACCTGCAACGCATCCTGCGCGAGGTGTTCGCCGACCACCCGTTGATCGGCCAGGTGCAGGGTGCCGGGTTGGTGGCGGCGCTGCAGTTCGCCGAGCACAAGCCGACGCGCAAGCGCTTTGCCAACGAGAACGACCTGGCATGGCAGTGCCGCACCTTCGGTTTCGAGGAAGGGGTGATCATTCGCTCGACCCTGGGCCGGATGATCATGGCGCCGGCACTGATCGCCAACCACAGCGAGCTGGATGAGCTGGTAGAGAAGACCCGCATTGCCGTGGACCGCACGGCGCGCCTGGTCGGCAAACTCTAAACCGCTGATCCCTGTGGGAGCGGGCAAGCCCGCGAACACCGGCGAAGCCGGTGCCATCCACCGTGTCGCCTGGTTCGCGGGCATGCCCGCTCCCACAGAGGGAGTGCGGCGTGCTTGCGGACTGTGTGGTACCTGTTACTTGCGCAAGACGACCGCACGACGGTCGCCTGGAGTACAAATGTACACTCTCGGATTCTGGCAACAACGTGCCTCGGACCTCTACCTCCCGGCCAATGCACTGATCGACGGCAAGCCCGTCAACGCACAGGACGGCGCCACCTTCGCCGCCATCAACCCCGCCACCAACAAGGTATTGGCCCAGGTCACCGCCTGCGGCCAGGCCGAGGTCGACCTGGCCGTCGCCAGCGCCCGCAGGGCTTTCGAACAAGGCCCATGGCCGCGCATGGCCCCGGGTGAGCGCAAGAAAGTGCTGCTGCGCCTGGCCGAGCTGATCCTGGCCCATCGCGAAGAACTGGCCCTGCTCGACTCGCTGAACATGGGCAAGCCGGTCATGGACGCCTACAACATCGACGTGCCGGGCTCGGCGCAGGTGTTCGCCTGGTATGGCGAGGCGCTGGACAAGCTGTACGACCAGGTGGCACCCACCGCGCCCAACGCGTTGGCCACCATCACCCGCGAAGCCCTCGGCGTGGTCGCCGCCGTGGTGCCGTGGAACTTCCCGCTCGACATGGCCGCCTGGAAGCTCGCCCCGGCGCTGGCTGCCGGCAACAGCGTGGTGCTCAAGCCCGCCGAGCA
The DNA here is from genome assembly GCF_057444345.1 of Pseudomonas sp. PVC-5-1. Classification (NCBI taxonomy): domain Bacteria; kingdom Pseudomonadati; phylum Pseudomonadota; class Gammaproteobacteria; order Pseudomonadales; family Pseudomonadaceae; genus Pseudomonas; species Pseudomonas sp. PVC-5-1. Next base: position 2,279,034 of record NZ_CM172024.1, read on the forward strand.
ATCACCGTTCTCGGCCCTGCGCCTGGCCCAGCTGGCGCTGCAGGCCGGTGTGCCGGAAGGTGTGCTGAACGTGGTGCCGGGCCTGGGCGAGCAGGCCGGGCAGGCACTGGGCCTGCACCCGGACGTGGACTGCCTGGTGTTCACCGGCTCCACCCAGGTGGGCAAGTACTTCATGCAGTATTCGGCCCAGTCCAACCTCAAGCAGGTATGGCTGGAGTGCGGCGGCAAGAGCCCCAACCTGGTGTTCGAAAACTGCCAGGACCTGGACCTGGCTGCGGAAAAGGCGGCATTCGGCATCTTCTTCAACCAGGGCGAAGTGTGCTCGGCCAACTCGCGGCTGTACGTGCAGCGCTCCATCCATGACGAGTTCATCGAGCGCCTGCAGGCCAAGGCCCGCCAGTGGCTGCCAGGCAACCCGCTGGACCCGGCGAGCCGTGCCGGTGCAATTGTCGATGCCGGGCAAACTGGCCGGATCGAAGCCGCCATCGCCCGCGCCGGGCAGGATGGCGCGCGGTTGGTGTGCGGTGGTCGGCGGCTGACTATCGATGGTTCGGACAATTATATCGAGCCGACCATTTTTGCCGGTGTCGATGGCCGTATGAGCCTGGCGCGGGAAGAGGTATTCGGGCCGGTGCTGGCGGTCAGTGCCTTCGACAGTGAAGAGCAGGCCGTGCGCCTGGCCAACGACAGCATCTATGGGCTGGCGGCGTCGGTGTGGAGCGATGACTTCAACCAGGTGCACCGCGTGGCGCGGGCGTTGAAGGCCGGCACCGTGTCGGTGAACACGGTCGATGCGCTGGATGTGACGGTGCCGTTCGGCGGCGGCAGGCAGTCCGGGTTTGGCCGCGACCTGTCGCTGCACTCGTTCGACAAGTATTCGCAGCTCAAGACCACCTGGTACCAGTTGCGCGCCTGATACATCCGATCTTGCACCGTGTCGCCTGTTTCGCGGGCTCGCCCGCTCCCACAGGTACTGCACTGGCTGCGGTGCTGCGCGGTCCCTGTGGGAGCGGGCAAGCCCGCGAAGCAGGCGACGCGGTACCCGGATCATTCATGGCGTTCCGTTAATTTTCCTTGCCAACCCGGCAGAAAGCTCGGGTCCGCTCTACACTGCTGCCAAGATAGGGCAGGGCTATGTGCCGCCACGCCCCCCCCGTCTCGCTGCCTGCGAATGGCTTCTGCCTGCATGATCGTCCTGGCTGCCCCGTCAAACCGCCATACATGGAGTACCTGAGATGGGCTGCGTGTCGAATGGTCGTGCTGCTGGCAACGCCGGACGTGGCATTTCACTGCAGTGGCTGGTGGCACTCGCCATCGTGCTGGGCATGTTGCTGCTCGGCGCCGCCCTGGCCTGGCAGGGCTATCACGGCATTCGTCAGACCTTGGTGGCCGCAGCGGGTGATTCTGCCCAGCAAATAGGCAAGACCATCGACGAGCGCGCCCGGCGCCTGATCGACCCCGTGCACAGCAGCATCCGCCTGCTCGCCCACAACCCGGCCGCGCAAACCCCGGCTCAGCGCCTGGAACGCTTGCCGCAACTGGTCGAGACGCTGGACGCCAACCGCATGCTAAGTGCTGCCTACATGGGTTACCCCAGTGGTGAGTTCCTGCTGGTGCGCCGCTTGCGTGACCCGCAGTTGCTGCAGCGTTTCGCTGCGCCGCCGGGCACGGTATTTCTGGTGCAGAGCGTCAGCCGTGAGGGCGGGGCGGTGCAGGGTGAATGGCGCTTCTACGACCGCTCGCTGAACCTGCTGCAGGCCCAGGCCAAGCCTGAATACCGCTACGATCCGCGCACGCGCCCATGGTTTGTCGAAGCCAGTGCCCAGCCCACCACCGTGCTGACCCACCCCTATGTGTTCTTCACCACCCGCGAGATCGGCCTGACCATGGCCCAGCGCAGCCTCGACGGCGGGGCGGTGATCGGCATGGACGTTTCGGTCGACGACCTGGCCAGTGAGACTCAGGGCCTGCGCATGACCCCCGGCACCGAGATCGTCGTGATCGACGACCAGGGCAGCGTGGTGGCCTACCCGGACCTGCAGCGGGTAATCGTGCACGAAGGGCAGGCCGTGCGCTTGTCGCGCATCGCCGAACTGGGCATCCCCAGCCTGGAGCACCTTTACGCCGACCTGCCGCAAGGCACCTGGCCGCAGCCTTATCAGGTGGACGGGCAGACCTGGTATGGCATGCGTGTGCAACTGACCAACCTGGCCGGGCAGGACCTGCAGGTGCTGATTGCCGTGCCAGGCCATGAGTTGCTGGCCGGTGCACGCAAGGTACTGCTCGAACAGTTGCTCTGGACCGCTGCCCTGATAAGCGTGCTGCTGGTGCTGGGTGGTGTGCTTGGCCGGCGTATCGGCCGCCCGTTGCGGTTGCTGGCTGAACAGGTACAAGGCCTGGCCGGCTTTGATTTCAGCCGCGAAGTCGGGGTGCGCTCGCGGGTATCCGAAGTGCGCGAGCTGAGCCGCGTGCTTAGCCGCATGTCCGGCACCATCCGCAGCTTTCAGGCGATTACCCTCACACTCAGCAGCGAGCGCGACCTGGAACGCATGCTCGACGGTGTGTTGACCCATCTGGTGGAAGCCGCCGGGGGCAGTGCCGGCGTGGTTTACCTGTTCGATGCCGAACACGCCTTGCTGCGCCTGGCCGCTGCCTGCCATGGCGAGCAGTACCCTGGCGAGCTGGCCGTGGACGAGACTGCCCAGCAGCACCTGGCCACGGCAGTGAGCCAGGCCCTCGGCCTGCATGAGGGCACCCTGGCCTTGGTGCTGAATGACCGTAGCCAGGCGCTGCTGGGCATATTGATCCTGCAACTGGGCGATGGACATGTACACGAGCAGGCAGGCCAGCCGTTGCGCAGCTTTGTCGCGGAACTGTCCGGGGTGGCGGCGGTGGCCATCGAGACGCGCCAGCTGGCCGAAGCCCAGCAACGCCTGCTGGATGCCATGATCAAGTTGCTGGCCGATGCCATCGATGCCAAGAGCCCCTATACCGGTGGCCATTGCGAGCGGGTGCCACAACTGGCGCAGATGCTGCTGGACCAGGCGGTGGCGGCCGAAACCGGCCCGTACGCCAGTTTCAGCATGACCGCGGCTGAACGCTACGAATTCCACGTCGCGGCCTGGCTGCACGACTGTGGCAAGGTCACCAGCCCCGAGTATGTAGTGGACAAGGCGACCAAGCTGGAAACCTTGTACAACCGTATCCACGAGGTACGCATGCGTTTCGAGGTGCTCTGGCGGGATGCCGAGCTGGCTTATTGGCAAGGCCTGGCCAGCGCTGGCGACCAGCAGGCGCTGCAAGCCACCCTGGTGCGCAGCCAGGCGCAGCTGCAGGACGACTTCGCCTTCGTCGCCCAGGCCAACATCGGCGGCGAGTTCATGCAGGACGCCGACATCGAGCGCCTGCAGCAGATTGGCCAGCGCCTTTGGCAGCGCCATTTCGACAACCGCCTGGGCATCTCCCGTGATGAGCTGGAGCGCTTTGCCGACGTGCCTTCACCTGCGCTACCGGTTTACGAGCCACTACTGGCCGACCGCCCCGAGCATTGCGTGCCCTGGGGCCCCCGCAAGCCGCCGGTGGCCAAGGACGACCCGCGCAACCGCTGGGGCTTCGACATGCGCCTGCCGGCCTGTGCCAGCAATTACGGCGAGCTGTACAACCTGGCGATCCGCCGCGGCACGCTGAATGACGAGGAACGTTTCAAGATCAACGAACACATCGTGCAGACCATCATCATGCTCAGTTCCTTGCCGTTCCCCCGCCAGCTCAAGCGGGTTCCGGACATCGCAGGCAACCACCACGAAAAAATGGACGGCAGCGGCTACCCGCGCAGGCTGGGCGAGCAGGACCTGGGCATTGCCGAGCGGGTGATGGCGATTGCCGACATCTTCGAGGCGCTTACCGCGGCCGACCGGCCCTACAAGGCGCCGAAGACCTTGTCCGAGTCGGTGAAGATCCTGGTGGGCATGGCCCGCGGCGGGCACATCGACGGCCAGTTGCTTGAGCTGTTCCTCAGCAGCGGGGTGTACCGCCAGTATGCCGAGCGGTTCCTGCGTGCCGAGCAGATCGACGAGGTGGACGTGGCGTACTGGCTGGGGCAGATGCGTTGCCCGGCTTGAGCGAAAAATCAGATTTAGCCCCTTCCTTGTAGGCCATTTCCCAAAGATACTCACGCCGCCTGTTTCCCGTTGCGGCCGCTTTGGCAGCGCTCTAGTCTCGGCGGGTCGCTGCACATCAGCGATCGGCTTTGACAGGCCGCGACGAGATACTTCGCATGGCTTTGCGCTTCATGGTGGCTGTGCATGGGGCACGTTCGCGTGCGCCGGTTCTGGTATCCGCCGGTCTGTCAACCTATGTACAGCTGCCACCTACTTGTTTGACAGCAGGCCGGTAGTGGCCCAACAAATGGATACCAAAGCATGCTGAAAGTTGTCCCCGATCCACCCCACATCCCCCGATTCCTTCGAAGACACTTTGCACCAGGGCATAAGTAATGTGTTGCCTGTTCTGGCCTCTTCGCGGGCACGCCCGCTCCCACAGGATCTTCACCGTACTCAAGAGTTGCACAGTACCTGTGGGAGCGGGCGTGCCCGCGAAAGGGCCAGTGCAAGCAGTCGAGAAATTTCAGGGGATTCACCAATGACCACAGAAGAGACCCAATTTACCGTCGGCAAGACCACCTTCTACCAAGGCGAAAACGGCACCCATCCACTGTTCCGCATCGAGCCCGGCATCCCCTGCCGCGATGCCCGCGAGCAGTCCTCGGAATTGATGGGCTATGTCCGCGAACTGACCATTACCGGCCTGATGGATGAGAAACCGATGATGATCTGGGCCGCCCATTACCTGAGCGCGATGGCCAAGGCGCTGATGGATGATGCCGAACTGGGCATGAAGCACTGAGGTATCGCAGGCAGGCGCGGTTTCCTGTAGGAGCGGCCTTGTGTCGCGAAAGGGGTGCGAAGCGCCCCCAACGATCTGTGCATCACCGCAAAAACGCCGGGGCCGCTTTGCGGCCCTTTCGCGACACAAGGCCGCTCCTACAGGAATCGCGCCGTCCATGAGGTACAGGGCATGGCCATCAGTGATCGCTCACCTCATTCATACTCCCGCACCCCAGCAATATGCCGCCCGGCCACATAGCCAAAGGTCAGCGCCGGGCCCAGGTTGATACCACCCGACGGATACCAGCCGCCAAACACGCTGGCCATGTCGGTACCCGCCGCATACAGGCCAGCAATCGGCTGCCCAGCTTCATCCAGCACTCGGGCATTCCCGTCGGTGCGCAGCCCGGCAAAGGTGCCAAAGCAGCCGGGCTGCACCTTCACCGCATAGAACGGCCCATGTTCGATGGGCGCCACGCAAGGGTTCGGCCCCTTGTGCTGCGGGTCACCCTGCTTGCGGTTGAACGGTGTGGAACCACGGCCGAACGCCGGGTCCTGGCCGTTGCGGGCATGGTTGTTGAAGTCGCTGACCGTGGCGCGCAACCCTACCGGGTCGATGCCGCAGGCCTGGGCCAACTGCTCGAGGGTGGCAGCCCGCTTGAGATAGCCGCTGCGCACGTGCGGCCACACCGGCAGTGGCGCCGGGCGGGCGTGGCCCAGGCCATAGCGGCGCAGGAAACGGTGGTCGCAGACCAGCCACGAACACACCTCTTCGCCCTGTGGCACCGCCGCGACCATCGCTGACACGTAGTCGTAGTAGCCATGCGCTTCGTTGACGAAACGCTTGCCGTTGGCCAGCACGCCGATGATGCCCGGTTTGCCGCGTTCGATGATGTGCGGGAAATGGCCGACGCTGCCGTCGCGGTGCGGCACTCGCGAAACCGGCGCCCAGGCCACCGGCGACTTCAGGTCGGTAGCGACCACGCCGCCGGCCGACTCGCCCAAGCGCAGGCCGTCACCCGAACAACCCTTGGGAGGCAGGGCCAGGTTGTCATGGCCACTGGCATCGCGCGGGAACAGTTGCTGACGGCGGGCGTTGTCGTTGGGAAAGCCACCCGCCGCAAGCACCACGGCCTTGGCACGGATCAGTTGCTCGCCCTGCGGTGTAGCCACCAGCGCGCCCCGCACCTGGCCATCCTCGACCAGCAGGCGTTTGGCCGGCGCCGATTCCTGCAGGCGCACGCCCAGGTCCTGTGCCGACCTGGCCAGGCGGGCCACCAGCGCCACGCCGTTGACCAGGTGCATCGCCCGGCCATACCGGGCCAGGTGGTACAGGTGGCGGCCAAAGCGTTTGCACACGTGCAGCAAGGCCTTGGGCGAGCGGGTCATGTTGAGGAACGCGGCAAGGTCGGCACCCGCCATGATCGGCATGCCCATGAACGAGGTTTCGCGCATGGTCTTGCGCAGGCGTGGCAGCAGCGCACCCACCTCGCGGGCGTCATAGGGCGCGGCAATCACCTGGTGCCCGCCCTGGGCCGCGCCCGGTGTGTCGCCATGCATGTCGGGGATGCCGTTGCCGTCGGCAAACTGCAGCGCCGTGTGCTTTTCGAAAAACGCCACCATATGCGGGCAGGCTTCGAGGAAGGCGTCGATGAGTTCGGCGTTGTAATACGCCCCCAGTTCATTGCGCAGGTAGGTACGCGGCTGCTCCATGTCCTCCTCGATGCCAGCCCGGCGTGCCAGCGGGTTGCGCGGCACCCAGGCCCAACCACCGGACCAGGCGGTGGCGCCGCCGAACACTGGCTCCTTCTCCACCACGATCACCTTCTGGCCATGCCAGGCCGCCGTCACGGCCGCAGCCAGCCCGGCGGCACCAGAACCTATGACCAGCACATCGCATTCGGTTTCGTAGGGAGCGGAAGGCATTGCGGGATTCCTGTATTGTTATTGGAACAAGGTTCCACATTCTTATAGGCAGCGAATCGGCCCGCAAGGGTATGGCGGCCCTTCCGGGCAAGTAATGGGCGATAACCGGACAGTTCGTGCCGCCCTGGCTGCGGCGGCTATCGGCGGTGTGGAATCATCTTCTAGAATTCGCAGAAATTTCAGGGACCTGTGTCATGGCTGGTAGTCAGATCGAACGCGCCTTCAGTCTTGTAGAAAGCCTTACCGGTGAGCCGCAAGGGCTGCCGTTGCAAACCCTGGCCGAGCGCCTGGATATCCCCAAGAGCGCCACCCATCGCATGCTCACCGAACTGGTGCGGCTGGGCTATGTGCGGCAGAACCGGGATAACAGCCGCTACCAGCTGTCGGCCAAGCTGGTGGCGCTGGGCTTCCGCTACCTGGCCAGCAGCGGTGCCGACATCATTCAGCCGATTCTCGACCGCCTGGCCCAGGACAGCGGCGAACTGGTGCGCCTTGGCGTGATCGACGGCGCCCGCCAGACCTGGATCGCCAAGTCCCAGGGTGCCCGCTCCGGGCTGCGCTATGACCCGGACATGGGCCGCGACGCGCCGCTGTTCTACACCGCGTCCGGGCATGCCTGGCTGGCCAGCCTGGACGATGAGCAGGCGCTGCAGATGGTGTTGCGCCAGGGTATTGCCGACCCGGCGCAGTTCGGCCCGAATGCGCCGCGCTCCACCGACGAGTTGCTCACCTACCTGCGCCGCGCTCGCGAGCGTGGTTATGCCTGGGTCGAGGAAACCTCGGCCATTGGCACCTCGGCCCTGGCTGCGGTGGTGCGCCGCCCGCAAAGTGACGAGGTGATCGGTGTGCTGAGCATCGCCGGGCCCAGTGCGCGCCTGGCGCAAAGCCGCCTGGCAGAACTGGCGCCGCTGTTGCTGGCGGCGGCAGAGGAACTGTCGGCGGCCAGCCGGGCCAGTGAGTTGTTCGCTTGAAGGTGCATTTCCGGTCGATTACCGCACACTCTGTCCTGCGGCTTCTTCTTAAAAGCTGAACCTGGTTCTAAATTGTCGAATGTGGATTGTGGAATCAGATTCCGGAATCCGCATGACAACAATGACAAGAGGACAGGCTGTTGAACGCACCCCTTCGTATTGCCTTGATCGGCGCCGGCAGCATGGGCCGCCAGCATTACCAGCATTTGCTGAATGTGCCGCAGGCCCAGCTGTGCGCTGTGGCCGACCCGGGCCCGCAGGCCGAGGCCTTTGCCGCCGAATGCGGCGTGCCCTGTTTTGCCGACCACCGCCAGATGCTGGAGCACGCGCGCCCCGAGGCAGTGATCGTCGCCAACCCGAACAACCTGCATGTCGCCACCGCCCTGGACTGCGTCGCGGCCGGTGTACCGGTGCTGGTCGAAAAACCGGTGGGCGTGCACCTGGATGAAGTCCGTGCGCTGGTGGAAGCCTCGCGCCGCCACGATGTGCCGGTGCTGGTCGGCCATCACCGCCGGCATAACCCGCTGATCGCCAAGGCTCACCAGGTGATTGCCGACGGCAAGCTGGGCCGACTGATCAACGTCACCGCGCTGTGGCAGTTGCAAAAGCCCGACAGCTATTTCGACACCCCCTGGCGCCGCGAGCCGGGCGCTGGCTTCCTGCTGACCAACCTGATCCATGACCTCGACCTGCTGCGCCACCTGTGCGGCGAGGTGGTACAGGTGCAGGCATTCACCTGCAACGATGTGCGCGGTTTTGCCAACGAGGACAGCGCCGCGGTGCTACTGCAGTTCGCCAATGGAGCATTGGGCAGCCTGACTGGCTCCGACGCGGTGGCCGCGCCGTGGAGCTGGGAGCTGGACTCCGGCGAAAGCCCCGTCTACCCGCGCCAGGATGGCCAACCGTGCTACCTGCTGGCCGGCACCCAGGGGGCCCTGAGCATTCCGCAACTCAAGCGCTGGCACTACGCCGAGGTCGGGTCGGGCTGGCACACGCCGTTGTTGCAGAGCGAGGAAAGCATCCCCGCCGGCGAGGCATTGACCTTGCAGTTGCAACACTTCGTGCGGGTTGCCCGGGGTGAGCAGGCGCCACTGATCGATGCCGCCGATGGTGGTCGTACCCTGGCGCTGGTCCAGGCGATCCGCCAGGCCGCGGAAACTGGCCGGGCCTGTGCGCCCGAGCACATTGCTTGAATTGTCGGGTGACGATAATGACTGAACGAATTTTCTCCCTGGCGGCCCTGACGGTACTCGAGCTTTCCCCGCCGGACATGGTCGAGGCAGCAGCCCGCGCCGGTTACAGCCACGTTGGCCTGCGCCTGGTGCCCGCCACCGAGCAGGAGCAGCATTTCCCGCTGGTGGCCGATGCCGGCCTGCGCCGCCAGACCCAGGCGCGCCTGCGCGACACGGGCATCAAGGTGCTCGACCTGGAGATCCTGAGGCTGAAGCCGGAAACCTGTGTCGCCGATTTCGAGCCGATCCTGGCGGTGGGCGCCGAGCTGGGCGGCACGGAGCTGCTGGTGGCTGGCAACGACCCGGATGAAGCGCGGCTGACCGAGCGCTTTGCTGCGTTGTGTGACCTGGCGGCGGGGTATGGCATTTATCCGCACCTGGAGTTCATGCCTTGGACTGATGTGCGTGACCTGCGCCAGGCCATGCGGGTGGTGGCCAACGCCGACCGTGCCAATGGCTGTGTGCTGGTGGATGCCTTCCACTTCAACCGCTCCGGTTCTTCGCTGGACGATCTGGCGCAACTGGCACCGCAGCGCATGCGCTATGCCCAGCTGTGCGACGTTGCCGGCCCGGTGCCGGCCGAGATGGACGAGATCCTGCGCCAGGCACGCAACGAGCGGCGCTTCCCGGGCGAGGGCGATGCCGATCTGGTCGGCCTGCTGCGCGGTTTGCCGCCAAGTGTGCCGTTGAGCCTGGAGATCCCCACACGGCAGTTGCTGGAACAGGGCATGAGCGGCGAACAGCGTGCGCGCATGGCGCTGGAGAAGGCCATGGCAGTGTTGGCCAGAGTCTGATTGATAGAGCGCGGCGCATGGCACGGGCTACCGCCCGTGTTCGCGGGCACGCCCGCTCCCACAGAGCTGCACATGATTCACTGACCTGGCAGGGGCCTTGTGGGAGCTGCAGATTTGCGGTGAGGCTGATGGCCCTATCGCCGGCAAGCCAGCTCCCACAGGTACAGCGCATGGCTTGAGCCCTGTGGAGCCCTTGTGGGAGCGGCTTTAGCCGCGAACACCGGCGCAGCCGGTGCCAGGCACCGCGTTGGACTCTTCGCGGCTGAAGCCGCTCCCACAGGTACAGCGCATGTCTTGACTCAGGCGCGACCCCAGACAGTGCGTGTATCAGCTTGATCAAAAAAAGGGCCCGCAAGGGCCCCGTAGAGGTAAGTGGCTAGCGCGTTCAGGCGCTCTCGATCTTGCGTGGTGCCATGAAGTACATCCACACCAGCGCCAGGAAGTACATCGCCGGGATCATGGTGAACAACACGGCATAGTTGTTATTGGTAGCGGTCAGCACGCTACCGACGATCTGTGTCATGAACATCCCGCCAATCGCCGCGCACATGCTGCCGAAACCGAACACAGTACTCACCAGGTGCTTGGGCGTGTAGTCCATCACCAGGCTCCAGATATTCGCCGTCCATGCCTGATGCGCGCCCACCGCCAGCGAGATGGCCGCCACCGCGACCCACAGGCCACTGGCGTTGGCGGCAAAGGTGACGCTGACCATGGTGCAGGCGAAGATCAGCATCGACACCAGCCGCGCGGTGGTGGCGCGCACGCCACGGCCGATCAGCCAGGAAGACAGGATGCCGCCGCCGATGCTGCCGAAATCCGCCGTCAGCCAGATGATGATCAGCGGGATGCCCATCTGGGTCACGTTGATGCCCAGGCTGTATTGCTGGTTGAGGAACGGTGGCAGCCAGTACAGGTAGAACCAGAACACCGGTGCGGTAATCGCGTAGGCCACCGCGAAAGCCCAGGTGCCACGCAGGCGCAGGATACGGCTGAACGGCACGCGGGTTGGCTCGGGCTCGTCATCCTGCTGGATGTACTCCACCTCGCTCTGGCGCACGCGCGGGTGATCTTCAGGGTTGTAGTACTTCAACACCCACAGCACCACCCACACCAGGCCCAGGCTGCCCATGGCGATGAACGCGGCCTGCCAGCCCCACACGGCCAGAATCATCGGCAGCAGGGCGGGTGTGACCATGGCGCCGACGTTGGTGCCGGCATTGAACAGGCCGGTGGCGATGGCCCGCTCGCCAGCCGGGAACCACAGGCGCACGGTCTTCACGCAGGCCGGGTAGTTGGCGGCCTCGGTCAGGCCGAGGATGAAGCGGCAGACCATGAAGCCAGCGGCCGAGGTGGCCAGGCCGTGAGCGCCGGTGGCCAGGCTCCACAGCAGCACGGCGAAGAAGAACGCGCGCTTCACCCCGACCTTGTCGATCAGCCGGCCCTGCAGCAGGAAGCCGACCGCGTAGCCGACCTGAAACCAGAAGTTGATGTTGGCGTAGTCCATCGCCGTCCAGCTCATTTCCTTGGCCAGGACGGGCTGCATGATGCCGAGCGCGGCACGGTCGATGTAGTTCAGGGTGGTGGCGAAGAACACCAGGGCGAGCATGCCCCAACGGGTCTTGCCGACGCCGAAGGCGCCGCGAAGCTTGTCGCCGATCGAACCCTGGGGCATCCGGGGGGCGGCGGGGGTGATCTTGGAGTGGTTCATAAACTGCTCGATTCTTGAAATTGTATTCAGCTGCGGTGCTGCGAGTACGTGACCAGTTCCCAGGCAGGGGGCACGCAAGGCCGGTGCATGGTGAGCAGTGAAGGCGGCAGCGTCAATTAAAGGGAGGGGCTAGTGTTCGGTTACCGAACGGTTGCGTTAGGCCTGCGGGCGAGGCAAGGGGCAACGTGAATTCAGGTGGTCAAGGTACTCAACGCTCTACCAGCCAGATAACCGAATGTCATCCCCGGCCCCAGGGTGATACCGCCACTCGGGTAGTGCCCGCCCATCACGCTGTGCATGTCGTTGCCCACCGCATACAGCCCGGGGATCGGCCGCGCATTGCGGTCCAGTACCCGGGCCGAGGCATCCGTGCCCAGGCCGGCGAAGGTACCCAGGCTGCCCGGCAACAGTTTCACTGCGTGGAACGGCCCGTGCAGCAGTGGCCGCAGCGACGGATTGGGGGCTTGCGACGGCTCGCCCTGCGCCCGGTTGTAGGCCGATACACCGCGCTGGAAAAGCGGGTCTTCACCCCGGGTTGCATGGCGGTTGAAACCGTCCACCGTGCGCTGCAACTGCTCGACGTCGATCCCGCAGCGCTGCGCCAGTTCCTCCAGCGTGCGACCGCTGTGCAGGTAACCGCAGCGTTGATAGTGACGGGTGGGGAAAGGGAAGGGCTTGGCCCAGCCGATACCATAGCGACGTTGCGCGGCATGGTCGCAGATCAGCCAGGCTTCCGGCGCTTCACCCTTTGGCGTGGCGGCGAACAGTGCGTTCATGAAGTCGTGGTAGCAATCGGCCTCGTTGACGAAGCGCCGGCCATCGCGGCGCACGGCGATGAAGCCGGGTTTGGCGCGATCGACCAAGTGCGGGAAATGGCCGAAACTGCCATTGCTGCGCGGCACCCTCGACACAGGTGCCCAGGCACCCGCATGGGCCGTGGTCGCCTGGACCAGGCCACCGGCCTGTTCGCCCAGGTGCAGGCCGTCGCCGCTGTTTTCCCTGGGGGCTGCGGAGTAATGCTGGGTACCGTCCGGCGCATGTGGCATCAGGTGCGCGATGCGCTGGCGATCATGTGCAAAGCCACCGCAGGCCAGCACCACACCGCGGCGGGCGTGGATCATCTGGCCGTCGGCAAACTGTGCGCCGCTGACCCGGCCTTCGCCCAGCAGGCGGCTGGCCGGCTTGTCGGTCAGTAGCGTCACGCCAAGGTCCAGGGCGCTGCGCAGCAGCCGTGCCACCAGGGCGTTGCCATTGACCAGTTGCATGCCGCGGCGGTGCAGCAGCAGGTCGCGGCAATGGCGCAGCAGGCGTTTGCCCACATGCAGCGCGGCCGTGGGCGAGCGTGTGGCGTTGAAGAAGGCGGCCATGTCGGCGCCGCCGGCAATGCCCATGCCGGCCAGGCTGACGATGTCCAGCGGTGGGCGCAGCTTGTGCAGCCAGGGCCCGAGCAGGCGCCCGTCGTATGGCAGGGCGCACAGCGAACGACCACCGCGCGTGCTGCCATCGCCCTCGTGCATGTCGGGCATGCGGCTGCCGCACTGGAACTGCACGGCGGTGTGTTGCTGGAAGAACGCCACCATCTCCGGGCCATGGTGCAGGAAGGCGCGCTGGCGCGGGTCCAGTTCGCTGACGTGGGTTTGCCCGCGCAGATAGCGCTCCGGGGCATCGTCTGTCTCGACGATGCCTTCGGCAATGGCCAGCGGGTTGCGCGGTATCCACAGCCAGCCCCCCGACCAGGCACTGGTGCCGCCCAGTTGGCTGGCTTTTTCCGCGACGATCACCTGCTGGCCGTGATGGGCGGCAGTAACGGCGGCAGCCAGGCCAGAGGCACCGGAGCCGATGACAAGTACGTCACATTCGAGGGGTTGCATCGTGGGGTTCCGCTCAGGCATTGGAGGAAGGTTTTAGTTTTACTGCAGCGGCGAAAAACCGGTGGGCCGCAGCATTCGCGACTGCAAGCGCAGCACCGCGCCCAGTTCGCGATTGCGCCTTGAAAACTCTGCCCAACGGGGGTCCGCTGCCATGGCTGCGCGGCGTGCCATGCGTTCGTCGAGGCTGGCATAGCCCCAGATATGCACCACCTGGTTGACCTCGCCGAACTCGCTGGTGAAAAAGCCGACCAGGTTACCGAGATGCTCGCTTTGCACCTCCAGCGCGTGGCTTTGGTACAGGCTCAACCAGTCGGCCATTTTCAGTGGGTCGAGGGTGTAGGTTCTCAGTTCGTAGTACATGCTGGGGTCTCCATTTGGGTGGTTGGCGCCTGCAGGCGCGCGGCGATGTGGTTGGCAGCGAGCCAGCCGAAGGTGAGGGCGGGGCCCAGGGTGATGCCGGGGCCGGGGTAGGTGCCTTTCATCAGCGAGTTCATGTCGTTGCCGACTGCATACAGCCCGGCAATCGGCTGGCCATCGCGGTTCAGCACGTTGGCCTGGGCGTTGGTCACCAGGCCGCGGGCTGAGCCAAGGTCGCCGGTGTGGATGCGGATGGCGTAGAACGGGCCGCTGGTCAGCGGCGCCAGGCATGGGTTGGGCGTGTGTTGCGGGTCGCCCATGTAGCGGTTGTAGCTGTTGCCGCCTTTGCCGAACGCGCGGTCGATGCCGTTGCGGGCATCGGCGTTGAACTGCTCCAGGGTCTGCATGAGTACCTGTGGGTCGACACCAATGGTCTTGGCCAGTGCCTGCGCTGTTGCGGCGCGGTGCAAGTAGCCGGCATGGATCAACGCCTGGTTGTCCACCGGCTTTGGCCGCGCCAGGCCCAGGCCGTAGCGGTTCATCGCTTCGGCATCGCAGACCAGCCAGCAGCTGGCGATGCCTTTGGCGAACATGGTCTGCACGAAGTGGTGGTAGGAATCGGACTCGTTGACGAAGCGTCGCCCGTCCGGGCTCACCGCGATCACCCCCGGCTTGGCGCGGTCGGTGACCAGGTGCGGGAAGCGCTCATGCTCGCCACTGGCATGGCGCAGTTCCGAAACCGGCGCCCAGAAGAAGTTGGCCACCAGACCCTCACCCTGGGCAGCGGCCACGGCTTGGCCAAGGCGCAGGGCAGCGCCGTCATTTGTGGGCGGTGACATGGTCAGGTGCGGCGCGTGCCGGGCCGGCCGGTAACTGTCGGCGAGCGCGCCTGCAGCGAACCCGCCCATGGCGCACACCACACCACCCCGGGCCAGCACCCGTTCACGGCGCCCTTCGCGTTGCACCACCACGCCGGTGACCACGCCGCGTTCGACGATCAGCTCCAGGGCTTCGCTGCGCAACCACAGCTGCGTGCCATGGGCGAAGGCGCTGCTGGCCAGGCGGGCGATCAAGGCGTTGCCGGTGGTAAGGCGGGTGCCACGCGGATGATGCAGGCGGTCCCGCGCGTAACGCGCCATCAGCTTGAGGCAATGCCACAGCGACCGGGGCGAGCGGCGAATACTGAGAAAGTGCTGGATATCCACGCGGTTGACCATCATGCCGCCGAACAGCAACATGCCGGGCGGCGGCATCTGCAGGTCCTTGAAGTGCGAGCCGAGCTGCCTGCCGTCGTACTCGACCATCTCCAGCGCCCGGCCAAACTGGGTGGCACCGGGGGCGTCCGGGTAGTAGTCCGGCGAATGCGGGCGCAGGGCGTAGCGCAGTTCGGTGTTCTGCTCCAGCCAGCGCAGCGCCTGGTGGCCATGCTCGATGAAGGCGTCGACCAGCGCGGGGTCATAGCCGTCGCCGATGACCTGCCGGAGGTAGGTGCGAATGGCCTCGGGGGAATCCACCGCACCAGCGGCGCGGGCTTGATCAGTACCATAGAGCCACACCGCCCCACCGGAAATTGCCGAGGTACCGCCAAAGTGCTCGGCCTTTTCCACCACCAGCACTTTCAGCCCCCGGCGGGCGGCGGTGGCGGCAGCGGCAAGGCCACCGGCGCCGCTGCCCAGCACGACCAGGTCAAAGTTGTGTTGCGCATGTTCATGGGTCGGCATGGCTTCAGATCTCCAGCGGCGTGACGCCCATGAAGGCGCCCAGGTGGCCGAGTTGGGCGAAGGCCATTTCCGGGCCGGTCTGGACCGCGCAGCCAACTTGGCGTGCCCGGTTCAGCAGCGGGGTGATCTCGGGCGAGGTGACCACATCGGCGACCAGGGTTTCGGGTTGCAAGGTGGCGAGCAGGGCGGCAGGCAGTGGCAGCTCCGCGCTACCGCCCATGCCGACAGGGGAGGCGTTGACCAGCAGGTCGAAGCCTTCCAGCCCGTCGACCCGGGTGGCGATTTCGACCGTGGGGAAGGCATTGCCGAGCAGCTCGCACACAGCGCCCATGCGCGCCGTGCTGGGGTCGCTGAGGGTGACGCTGGCGATGCCGGCCTCGCCCAGTGCATAGGCAATGGCACTGCCGACCCCGCCGCAACCGATTACCAACGCACGCTTGCCGGCCGGCTCGAAGCCATGTTTGCGCGCAGCACCGAGGAAGCCGGCGCCGTCCACGTTGTCGCCCAGCAGTCGCCCGTCACGCTCTCGGCGAATCACATTGACCGAGCCCAGCGCGGCTGCGCGCTCGCTCAGGCTATCAAGGCGGCTGGCCAGGGCCTGCTTGTACGGCACGGTGACCACGCAACCGCGCAGGTTCTGCCAGCCACGCAGAGTGCCGGCAAAGGTATTCAGCGCGGTCTCCTGCAGGTCGATGGGCAGCATGGCGAGGTTGCAGTTGTTGTTGGCGAACCAGGTGTTGAAGTTTTCGGGGGACTTCACCTGGGCAATGGGCGAACCGACGATGGCGACCAGTTCAGTCGAACCACGAATCATGCTGACCTCCTTATTGGCGTTGTTATGCAGGCCAAGGGTGAGGCAAGGGGGCGTGGGCAACAATGCGCTCATCGGGCGTTTAATGCGATAATCGCATCATTGATCCGGTTATCGCTGTAATCGGCTGTTTTTGCCCTGCTTGCGAGTCGAATAGATGAACACCCCCGCTATCCATCCCCGTGACCTGATCGCCGGCTTGCAGAAGGGCCTGGCGCTGATGCAGCTGTTCAGCGCCGAGCAGCCGCGCCTTGGCGTGCCGCAGGCGGCCAGGTTGTCCGGCCTTACCCCCAGTGCCGCGCGGCGGTTTCTGTTGACCTTGGTACACGAAGGGTTTGCCGAAACCGACAGCCGTGAGTACTGGCTTACGCCCAAGGCGCTGCGCCTCGGCCAGGCGTATGTGGATTCGGCGCAACTACCGCGCATGCTGCGACCGATCGTCGAGCAGGTGGCGCGGCAGACGCAGGAGCATGTGTCGGTGGGTACCCGTGATGGTGACGAGATCATCCATCTGGTACGCAGCCGCTACAGCCATGTGGCCTCATTGTCGATCCGGCCGGGTTCGCGGGTGCCGATGTATTGCACCGCCGGCGGGCGCGTCTGGCTGGCCTGGCTGGATGAGGGGGAGCGGGACGCCTACTTTGCGCGTAACCCGCTGCGGGGGTTGACGCCTTATACGCAGACGGACCGGTTACAGCTGGAGGCGGAGTTGCTGCGAGTGAAGGAGCAGGGGTTCTGTATCGTGGACCAGGAGTATGAAATCGGCATGCGCGTGCTGGGTGTGCCACTGTTGGACCGGGCTGGCCGGCTGAAAGCGACGTTGACCATCACCACCCATGCTTCGCGGTTGAGTGTGGATGAAATACGCTTGCGGTATCTGCCGACCTTGTACGAGGCGCAGGCGTTGTTGCGGCCGGTGCTGGATTGAGGCGGTATGGTTCGGGAATCGTGCTGCCGTCTTCGCGGGTAAACCCGCTTCCACAGGGATGGCGCCAGGGCAGTTGATTCTGCAGGAGTGCAGAAATCCCTGTGGGAGCGGGCGTGCCCGCGAAGCAGGCGACGCGGTACCTGATCCAACCTCCTGGCTATTCAATCGCCTCGGCCACGCCTTGGTCCTCACCCAGGAACCCGCCGCTCTGGTGCTGCCACAACCGCGCATAAGTACCATTCTTCGCCAGCAGTTCCGCATGGGTGCCTTGCTCGATGATGCGCCCTTCATCCATCACGATCAGCCGGTCCATGGCGGCAATCGTCGACAACCGGTGGGCGATGGCGATGACGGTCTTGCCTTGCATCATTTCATCCAGGCTCTCCTGAATGGCCACTTCCACTTCCGAGTCCAGCGCACTGGTGGCTTCGTCCAGCAGCAGGATCGGCGCGTTCTTAAGCATCACCCGGGCAATAGCGATGCGCTGGCGCTGGCCACCTGACAGCTTGATGCCGCGCTCTCCCACCAACGTGTCGTAACCCGTGTTGCCCTGGCGGTCGCTGAGCTGGCTGATGAAACCATCGGCCTGGGCATTGGCCGCAGCGGCGCGGATCTGCGCTTCGGTGGCATCGGGGCGGCCATAGGCAATGTTGTCGCGAATCGAGCGGTGCAGCAGCGAGGTGTCCTGGGTGACCATGCCGATCGCCGCGCGCAGGCTGTCCTGAGTGACCTTGGCCACGTTCTGCCCGTCGATACGGATTTCCCCTCTGTCCACGTCGTAGAAGCGCAGCAGCAGGTTGATCAAGGTGGATTTGCCGGCGCCGGAGCGGCCGACCAGGCCGACTTTTTCGCCCGGGCGAATGTGCAGGCTCAGGTCGTCGAGCACCTGACGCTCGCCGTTGTAGTTGAAGCTGACCTTGTCAAAACTCACCGCGCCCCCTGTGGTTACCAGCTCCACAGCATCCGGCGCATCCTTTACCTTGGGGCCGCGGGTGAGGGTGGCCATGCCGTCCTGCACGGTGCCGATGTTTTCGAACAGCGAGGTTATCTCCCACATAATCCAGTGCGACATGCCGTTGATACGCAAGGCCATGGCGGTGATCGCCGCCACCGCCCCGGTACCGACCTGGCCCTGGTGCCACAGCCACAGCGCATAGCCACCGGCAGCGATGATCAAGCCCACCACCAGCGCCTGGTTGACGATTTCGAACTGGCTGACCAGACGCATCTGGCGAAAGCCGGTCTGCTTGAAGTCCTCCATGGCCGCGCGCGCGAAGTGCGCTTCGCGGTTGGCGTGCGAGAACAGCTTCACCGTGGTGATGTTGGTGTAGGCGTCGGACACCCGCCCGGTCATCGACGATCGCGCATTGGCCTGCTCCTGGCCGACCTTGCCCAGGCGTGGCACGAAATACAGTATGGCCAGGCCGAACAGTACGACCCAGGCAATGAATGGCAGCATGAGTTTCAGGGCAAAGCCACCGGCCAAGGCAATGATCGCGATGAAGTACACCCCGATCCCGGGCAGGATCTCGATGATGGTGAACAACACATCGCGCACCGCCAGTGCAGTCTGCATCACCTTGGTGGTGACCCGACCGGAAAACTCGTCAGAAAAGAACGACAGGCTCTGGCGTAGCATCAGCCGGTGAAAGTCCCAGCGCAGCCGCAGCGGCAAGTTGATCGCCAGCACCTGGTGCTGAACCATGGTACGCAGCGCCACCAGCCCGATGCTGACCAGCAGGACGATGCCAATACCCCACAGCACCCGGGTTTCTTCGGGGCCGACGGTACCGCCGGCCTGCCAGGCCGAGAGCAGGTCCACGACCTGGCCGAGAAAGGCGAACAGCCAGGCTTCGTAGATCGATACCCCGGCACTGAGCAGCGCAAGCGCCAGGATGTAGCCGCGTGCGCCCCGGGTGCAGGCCCACATGAAGCGCAACAGGCCAACCGGTGGCGGTGGTACCTCATCAGGTGGGAAGGGATCGAGCCAGCGCTCAAAGATGCGAAGCATGCTTGTCTCCGGAAAATCAATTCTTGCCTGGCCGGTGACCATGACACGCAGCGATATGTCCGCTATCGCCATGGCAGGCTTGGGCTGCAATGCAGCCCCAGTCAAGCCGGCAACCTTAACTGACAGACACTGACCCAACGGTCGTTGTTAACAAAACTTTGCAAATTATTACATTTCTGTCTGATTTCATTTTGCCTTGGTGCTGTAGGGGTACCCGCGACGAGATCGGGCCTGCAGGGAACGGTCAGCGCCGTGCCGACAACTGCTGCGGTGCCAAAAAAGCATCATGGAAGTAATTGCGTACAGCCTGCATCGCCGGGCTGAACGCCCGTTCCCGGTGCCAGGCCAGCCCAACGCTCATCGGTGTCACCGGGTCGCTGATGGTCACCGTCTCGATACGCTTGCCCTCCAGCGACCAGGGCCGGTGCACCAGGTCCGACAGGATCGCTACACCGCTGCCATTGGCAACCATGCTGCGCACGGCCTCCACCGAACTGGTCCGCACCCGCACTTTCGGCCGCTGCCCGGCCTGTTCCCAATAGCGCATGGCGCTTTGCTCGGCCTCATCCACGGTCAGCAGGATGAACGGCTCGCAGGCCACATCGGCCAGGCTTACCGCCGAGCGCTCGCACAGCGGATGGTTGCCAGGCAGCCACAGGCGGCGTTCGGAGTTGAACAGGGTTTCCGAGACGATGTCCGGGTGGGTGAGGTTGGCGGTGAGTACCACTGCCATGTCGAAACGACCCTCCAGCAACCCTTGCTCGATGGCGCTGCGTTCCTGTTCGTACAGCTCCAAGGTCACATCCGGATGCCAGTGCTCCAGCCGCTGCAGGTGATGAGGCAGGAAGTAGCCGATCACCGTGTAGCTTGCCGCCAGGCGCAGCAGGCCACTGGCGCGTACGTCCGGCAGCGGGCTGTTCAACGCATCGTCCACGCTACGCAGGATCACGTAGGCGCGGTTGAGGAAGTGCCGGCCAGCCTCGGTCAGGCTCATGCCCTGCGCCGAGCGCTGGAACAGCAGCACGCCGAGCATCGCCTCCAGCTCCTTGATCGCCGTGGTCACTGCAGACTGGGAAATGTTCAGGTGGATTGCCGCCTGGGAAATCTGGCCGATCTCGGCGGTGGCGACGAAATAGCGGACCTGGCGCAGGGTCAGTGACACGATAGCTCCCGGGGGTATCTGATTTTCAGAAGACACCCTATCTGTTTATAGATCTTCCCAAGGGGGTGCGGAGAATCTAACGTGGCTTGCATGCAGTCACAAGCGCCAGGAGAGACAGTCATGCAGGTGGTGGATTTCAACTCGGACATGGGTGAGGGCTTTGGCCCGTGGACGATTGGCGACGGCGTCGACAACGAGCTGATGGGCTACATCAGCACGGCCAACATCGCCACCGGCTTCCATGCAGGTGACCCCGGCACCATGCGCCGTACCGTCGAGCGGGCCAAGGCCCTGGGCGTCGCAGTGGGGGCGCACCCTGGGTTCCGCGACCTGGTCGGCTTCGGTCGCCGGCACATCAATGCCCCGGCCCAGGAACTGGTCGACGACATGCTCTACCAGCTCGGCGCCCTGCGTGAAATTGCCCGCGCCCAGGGCGTGCGCCTGCAGCACATCAAGCCGCACGGTGCCCTGTACATGCATCTGGCACGTGACGAAGAAGCTGCACGGCTGCTGGTGGAAAACCTGCGGCTGATCGAGCCAGAGCTGCTGCTGTACTGCATGCCGGGTTCGGTGATCTGCCGCATTGCCCAGGAGCTTGGCCAGCCGGTCATTCGCGAGTTCTACGCCGACCGCGAGTACGACCTGAGCGGTTCGATCGTGTTCACCCGCAATGTGCGGGGCTACGAACCTGGAGCGGTCGCTGAACGGGTGTTGCGGGCTTGTCAGCAAGGCGTGGTGCGCACGGTCGAGGGCCAGGACCTGGCCATCGAATTCGATTCCATCTGCCTGCACAGCGACACCCCGGGGGCGCTCGACCTGGTCGAGGCCACGCGCAAGGCGCTGGACGCTGCCGGTATCGTGGTGCGTGCGCCACGCTGAATCCGTGGGGCATCCGGCAGGTATACGCCGGAGCCCGTGCAATTTGCTTTCGCCTGCCTTTCTGTAAAGACTCCAAGAAAAGGAACAGTCATGGCCGAACCGCTCGCTACAACCCCTATCCGCTACAGCTTCGGCGCCGACGAGCACCTGTTTGCCGAAGTCAGCGAGAGCATGTCGCTGGAGGCCTTTTTCAAGGGCATGGCCGTCACCCGCGCGGTGGAGCGGCTGGCCCTGGATGGCGTGCTGGATGTGTGCCTGGCCAACGCCTCGTTCCAGATTCGCTTCGACCCGGACCGTATCGCGCCGCAGGCACTGCTGGAGGCGGTGCGCGGTGCCGAAGCGCAGGCAGTGGCCGAGCGCTCGTTGCAGACACGGATCATCGAGATTCCAGTGCTGTACAACGACCCCTGGACCCATGAAACACTGATGCGTTTTCGTGACCGCCACCAGGCCCCGGGCAGCACCGACCTGGAGTACGCCGCGCGGATCAACGGCCTGGCCGATGTCGAGGGGTTCATTGCCGCGCACAGCGGCGCGCCGTGGTTCGTGTCGATGGTCGGGTTCGTTGCCGGCCTGCCGTTCATGTTCCAGATGGTCGAGCGAGAGCGGCAACTGCAGGTGCCCAAGTACCTGCGCCCGCGTACTGACACCCCCAAGCTCACCCTTGGCCATGGCGGCTGTTTCGGCTGCATCTATTCAGTGCGCGGGGCAGGTGGCTACCAGATGTTCGGCGTCACTCCGGCGCCTATCTACGACCCGCAGCAGACGCTGAACTACCTGAAGGAGCACGTGGTGTTCTTCCGCCCGGGAGACATCGTGCAGTTCAAACCCATTGACCGCCGCACCTACGACCAGGCGGTGGCGGATGTCGAAGAAGGCCGTTTCGACCTGCGCATTCGCCCGGTGGAATTCTCCCTGGACGCGTTCCTTGCCGACCCGGTCGGTTATCCACGGACTCTGCAGGAGGTGCTGGCATGATCAAGGTACTCAAACCCGGCTTGGCTACCTCGGTGCAGGACCTGGGCCGCGAAGGCTACTACCACCTGGGCATCCCGCCGTCCGGCGCCCTCGACCAGTACGCCCTGAGGGCGGCCAACCACCTGGTGGGCAACCCGGCCGGCGCCGCCGGCCTTGAGTGTGCGCTGGTGGGGCCGGAGCTGGAGTTCCAGCAGGATGCCCTGGTGGCGGTTTGCGGGGCGCAGATGCCGGCCTTGCTCGATGGCCGCGAGCAACGCCCGGACACCGCGTTTGCCGTACGTGCCGGGCAGGTGTTGCGTTTCGGCTTCCCTACCGCAGGTGCCCGGGCCTACCTGGCGGTGGCCGGCGGTATCGATGTACCCGAGGTGCTCGGCAGCCGCTCCACCTATGCGTTGGGTGCATTGGGTGGCTTGCAAGGGCGCAAGCTGATGGCGGGTGACCTGTTGCCGGTCGGCATGCCCAGCGGCAAGACCCGCGCCGGCGCAAGCCTGCCGATGGCCTTGCGCCAGGCCTTGGGCGGCGAGGTGGTGCTGCGGGTGGTGCCGGGGCTGTATTTTCACCGCCTGACCAAGGCTGCGGTGCAAAGCTTTTTCACCGAAGCCTGGACGGTCGGCTCCGAGGCTGACCGTATCGGCTATCGCTACAAGGGCGGCAGCGCCTTGAGCTTCCAGCCACGGGAGCAGCCGTTCGGGGCCGGCTCGGACCCGTCGAACATCGTTGACAGCTGCTACCCGATCGGCTCGATCCAGGTGCCCGCGGGGCTGGAGCCGATCATCCTGCACCGTGACGCGGTGTCGGGTGGCGGCTACGCCATGATCGGCACGGTGATCAGCGCCGACCTGGATCTGATCGGGCAGATGCAGCCCAACCAGCAGGCGCGGTTCCTCGAGGTAAGCCTGGAGGAAGCCCTGGAAGCTCGGCGCTCGTACAAGAAGAAGCTGGGTTTCCTGGCCAGGTTGTTTGGCTGATTGATGTTTGCGGCGGTGCGCCACCCACTCTAGGGCTGGCGCAGTCGTTGCAGGAGCGGCCTTGTGTCGCGAAAGGGCCGCCGAGCGGCCCCGGAATTCCGGCATCACAGCGTCCAGACAAGCCAAAAGGAGAAAATTCCTACAGCGCTTTGGGACGCACCACGCTCCTCGAAGAATTGATTCCCCGATAGTGTTCATGTCTTCAGCCTAACTGGAAGACAAGGACCTCTTCATGCCCGGCCCATCTGCTGTTCGTATTGGAAAACCCCAGGCCGCCAACGCTGCCCATGACGTAACCGAAAGCAGCCTGCATGCCATGCTCGATGTCCCGGAGGGCAGCGATTCACCTTATCCACCCGGCCACGGCAGGCGCGCGGATCATGAGGGTTATCCGGCCGACCCGTACTTCCAGCTACGCGGCGGCTTCGCCAACCTGATGCTCGACGCGGCCAACCCGCTGTTCGGCCTGGTCATACGCCTGCGTACGCTGGATGACCTGCCCAACATCGAACATGTGCACAAGACCCTGCAGATTCAGGTCAGCACAATCCGCGAGGAAATACAGCAGCACGGTTATTCCTCTGTGCACCTCGAAGCCTATTCCTATGCCTTGTGCCTTTACCTGGACGAGGCCGTGATGAGTCGCCCCTGGGGGAACAATTCGTGCTGGAGCCACGAACCGCTGCTCAGCATCTTCCATGGCGAAACCCAGGGTGGCGAGAAGATCTTCGTGTTGCTGGAGCGGTTGATGCAGTCTCCGGAGGAGTTCCAGGATGTGCTGGAGTTCCTGTACTTCTGCTTTTGCCTGGGCCTGAAGGGCAAGTACGCCCTGGACCCGAAATGCGATGAAATCATCAACGCCCTGATTTCGCGGATGCACAAGGTCATTCGTGCACTGCGCGGCCCCACGCCGGAATTCCCGGGCGATCCCTATACCAACGTGGTCCATCGCCCCCACCGCATGCGGCGTCGGGAATGGCCCTGGTGGAGCCCGTTGGTGATCTCCGCCATCGCCATGGTCTGCGCCTACTGCTACTACAGCTACCGCCTGAGCTTGATCACCGCCGAGGTGCTGGAGTCGCTCAACGGCATTTTGCAGCAGTAGCAAAGGGGATCCGCATGCCTAGCCAATCCGACTTGCGCTTCACCTTCCAGCCGCTGGCTGGCCAGATTGACTTCGAGGTGGTTTCGTTCGAACTCGACGAAATGATCAGCTCACCGTTCCAGCTGAAACTGGAATTGATCAGTTTTGAAGACGAGGTCGACTTCGGCCAGTTGCTCGACCAACCAGTGCTGTTCACGATCTGGCGCGGTGAGCGCCCCCTGCGCTATGTGCACGGCCTGGTCAGCAGTTTCAGCCAGGGTGAGACGGGGTTCTATCGCACCCGTTACCGCGCATTGGTCGAGCCCGTGCTGGCCCGTGCCGGCTTACGTTCGAACTGGCGCATCTTCCAGCAGAAGACCGTGCCGCAGATTCTCGAATTGATGCTCAAGCGCCAGGGCATTGCCCGTTTCGAAATCAACAGCATGGGCGAGCATCAGGTGCGCGAGTTCTGCGTACAGGCCGGTGAAACGGACCTCGATTTCATCGCCCGCCTGGCGGGTGAGGAGGGTTTCGTCTATCGCTTCGAGCACACGCCGAAACATCACCAACTGGTCATCACCGACCGACTGCTGGCGCTGGGACAGATCAGCCGAAGCGCGATCAAGGCCGACGACGAGGATGATGACTTCTTCGACGAAGACGACATCGGTCCCGACCAGGTGCTGTACCGCGCCAACAGCGGTGGCGACCAGGCCAGGCCTTGCCTGCGCCGCCTGCGTTACAGCGAACAGGTGCGCACTGCACGTCAGGTGCAGCGGGACTACACCTTCACCAACCCGCAGTACCGGCAGGAACACCGCGCAGGTGACAGTGGCATCACCCATCAGTCCCGGGACTACGAGCGCTTCGACTACCCCGGCCGCTACAAGCGCGACGCGGTCGGTGTACCCTTTACCGCCACGCGCTTGACGGCCCTGCGCCATGACGCCCGTATTGCCGAAGTCGAGGGTGACGATGTACGCCTGCAACCGGGGCTGAGCTTTACCCTCATCGAACACCCGCGCAAAGACCTCAACGCCCATTGGCGTGTGATGCGTGTACATCACGAGGGCAGCCAGTTCACCAGCCTGCAAGAAGAAGCTGCCGGGGCCGAACAAGGAACGCGCTACTCGCAAGAAGCCGTGCTGGTACCCGGCCGCATCGAATGGCGTCCGGCGCCACTGCCCAAGCCACGCATCGACGGCCCGCACATGGCCACGGTCGTCGGGCCGCCCGGGGAAGAGATCTACTGCGACGAGTGGGGCCGGGTCAAGGTGAGCTTCCCCTGGGACCGGGAGAGCGAGAACAACGAGTTCAGCTCCTGCTGGGTGCGCGTGTCGCAAGGCTGGGCCGGTGGTAGCTGGGGCTCGATGGCCATCCCGCGCATCGGCCAGGACGTGATCGTCCAGTACGTCAACGCCGACCCCGACCAGCCGATGATCACCGGGCGTACTTATTGCGGCGACCAGCTGCCGCCGTACGACCTGCCTGAACACAAGACGCGCATGACCATCAAGAGCCAGACCCACAAAGGCGATGGTTTCAACGAGCTGCGCTTCGAGGACGAACTCGGCAAGGAAGAAGTGTTCATCCATGCCCAGCGGGACCAGAACAATGTAGTCGGCAATGATGAGACCACGCGTGTGGGGCGTAATCGTGTCGAGCAGGTCGGCAATGATGAGCACTTGAGTATCGGCAATGACTTCCGCCAGGAAACCGGGGGTGACCATACCCAGCTCATTGGGCAAACCTGCCACGTAGACATCAAGCAGGACCTGATCGAGAAGATAGGCAACGACCGTAGCGAATCAACAGGGGCCAATCACAGGGCCCTTGTCGGGAAAGACGCCGAGCTGGTCGTCAAAGGTACGCAAAAGGTCACCGTCGGGCAGGGCATGGAGCAACATACGACGATCTATCAGCTGCGCGCCAGTGAGCGCATCGAGTTCAGAACCGCGGGCGGCAGCATTGTGCTGGACGGGCAGGGCATCACTATCAACGGGCTGAAGCTCGAGCTGTTGGGGCAAACCAGCGCGGCTGCGTCAGGGGCTGGAAACAGCCAGCCACTTACGCTTGCGCCTGACGCCAGCAACAAGTGCGAGGCCAAGGCCTGATGCGCACTGACAACCTGGCGAGGCTCATCGAAAGCCATCATGGGGCGCACTTGTACTGCCATGTGCTGATAGATCCGCTTGCGACTGCTCACGATGGCGACCACGCCGTGCTTGCCCCGCTGCGCAATGCCCTGGGTGAGCAGGCATTGACCCGTGTGCACCGGGCCGACCTGGCCCATGCCCCCCAACTGCATCCCGTACTGGTCTGCCTGGCTTCGCCCGGCATGGTCCCCAGTCGCCGTCTGTTGGAACTGACCGCCCGAGCGGCGCAGAGGGCGTTGTTTCAGCAACGGCGTTACCTGTGTGGCTGGCTGTTCAGTGAGGCGCCTTCGGCCACTGTCGCGTCCCATCTCACGGCCTTGTGTCGGCTACCCGATTCCAATCGGGAATTTGGCTGCTACCCGGTCTACGAACCCGTCCGGCTGGAGTTGCTTGCGGCGACGTTCGAGCGGCTTGAACAAGGCCCATGGTGGCCGATCAGTGACTGGTTGTTCCTGAGTAGCGGTGGGAGGTTGGCAAGCCTGAAAGGGCAGAGCGGGCAGCGACACCCTTTGCCGAGCCCTGCGCGGCGAATTCAGGATGACGTGGGGCTGATCGAACGTGTGCTGGCTACCTGGAGAGTGTTGCGGGCGGGTTCGCAGCACATCAATCAGTGCCAGATTCCACCGTTTGCTGCGGTGCGTGCTTCGAACCATGTCGATGATGCACGCAGGTTGGGCCTGAGCGCGATGGAGGACATCGTGGCCTTCGCTCTCCATCACCTGTGCATTCACCCGAGGCTGCATACCGTACCTGCGGTGGGCGAAATGATCGATGCAGCGGCCAGAGGCCAGGCGCCTCTTGCCGCGTTGCTCGCCCGCTACTCCGAGGCGCAATGGCGCCAACTGATCGAATGCCTGCCGAAATCCGAGAATCGCTCATGACTATCAGCCAACGTATTGCCCTCGCGATCGCCGAAGCCGGGCTGCCGCACGACCAGTGCATGTTCTGCGAGCGCCAGGGCCTGCCGATCCTGCCGCTGCGCCGCGCCCTGGTGCCCGATACCCGCCCCGAGTGTGTCTCCACCGTGGCGGATAACCGGCATATCTCGACAAAGATCGGCTTGCGCACCTTGCGCAGGGGCTTCCTGTATGTGCTGCTCGACCAGCAGGTCTGGCATGCCTATGCCGTCAGCGAGCAAGGTCATCTGCGCCGCTTCAACCCCTACGAGCCGCCAGATGGCCCGCCTTCGCCGCTGCCCGAAAAATGCGTGAACGCAGATCACGACATTCCTTCGGCCTTTCTCAACCTCGATACCGGCAGGTACACCAGCGCCTGGCTGGCCTTCTCCAGTGACGCCTGGCCGGTGAGCGTGCTGAACGCCTACAAGAGCGGCGCGTCGCCTGCGCATCGCTTCGAGGGCCTGGACCTGATTCAGGCCCGCAACAATCCCGAACTGCTGGGCATCGCCATGACGCCCGATAAGCTTGGGGTCGACCAGCAGGTGTTCGAGTACGCCCAGCATGGCTGTGCCCCCTTCGACAGTGCGCATGGCTTCCACAGCCGCTGGTTGCGCCGGTTCGCCCTGCGAGGGTATCTGGTCAATGCGATCAACCGGCACAAGCTGGAAAACGGCGTGCTGGCAGTGGTGCTCGACGACACTGTCGGGCTGATTCAGGAGTACAACCATCAGCGCCTGAACTGGGTAGTGAAGCGTCAGGCCTGGCGTGAAGACCCGATGCGCGCCTATCAGCTGCAGACCTCGCAGATCCTGCAGATCATTCGCGCCACGCACAGGGAATGGGCGGCGCAGAAGGTGCCGTCGCTGGAACCGATGACGGGTGATGGGCCGCCGGTGTTCACCGACCCGGCAGTCGAGCGGCAGCTGTTGGTCGAGCGTGCGCAGCAGGAGAGTGACGAGCGGCTTAAGGAGCGCTACCACGAACCGCAGCGGGCCGCGTTCCAGGCTGACTATGAGCAGCAGGAACGTGAGTTTCAGCGTTACATCGACAAGGACGCGCAGGCGTACGTTGCCTTGTTCGATACGCCCATGTTCAAGGTGGCCGAGGCGTACGATTACGACGGTAATGATCGTGAGTCCGGGGTGGCCTACGCCAAGACCATGGCCCTGTGCCTGGGTGGCGGCGTTACGGAAGCTGTCGTCCCCCGCCTTGAACCGCATGTTCCTGCTTCCGGCACCAGCGAACTGCTCTGGCTGAAATGGCTAAAGGACCCGGACAGCCCGCCCTACCGCGCCTTGCTGATGCGCGACCAGGCACTGCTGGCCGGGCTGCTGCCCAGATTCTCCGCCACAGAAGCGATCAACTGGAACGACAGCGACAAGCTCTACGGCATGCTGAGCAAGATCATCGCCAGCGATGACGCCGGCTTGCGCATGCGCAATACCCTCAAGCAGGCCGTTGCTGAAACGCAGGGCGCGCTCAATGCGGCCAGTCAGCGGCTGGCGCCATGTTTGTCACCTGGTATTCAAAAGGCTGTGCGGCATTTGAACAGTGCCACGCAGTTTCTCTACAACGGCGTCCACCTGATCGAACTGGAAGTGAAGATGAAGCTGGGCGAGTACTACGCCTTGCAGAGCGCCCACCTCCGGGAGTTGCAGCACAAGGCCAATGCGTCGATCGCCGAGGCGCGGGACCGGATGCGCCGCAATATCGATGACTTCGAGTTTGGCTCGATGAAGGCCATGCGCAAGGTGCGGCCGATCATCCAGCACGGGCTGATGAGCCTGGCCGTGCTCGATCCACGGTTCACCAATTCGATGATCAGCGTGACGGTGTGGGTCGAGGGCAAGGCCGAGGAAGTGCATGGGCGGTTGTTCAAGGAGGCCAGCATGGGGGTGACCCAGGCGAGCAGCGCGGCACAGCTTGCCCTGGTGGATATCTCGGTGGCAGCGGGGACGTTGGAAACCGATGCGCGCAGGTTGTTGCAGGGGATGAAGATCACGACGCAGCAGGCGGCCCGATTGGTTAGAACCGGTTTTTCCGGGTTGCGCGGGATTGCTGGCAGCTGGGAGGTTCTGCTGGCGACAGGCGGATTGTATTTGCAACAGGACAGCCTGGGCAGGAATCAGGAAAAGGCGGAAACGGAGATTGGGCCGAAGGCGTATGAGGCCAAGTTGGCGTTGCAAGGATCGTACTTGGGAGTGTTGGGAGGGCATATCGAACTGGTTGGGCTCATGTTGCGGGCAAGTGCCTATAAGGGTATGCCATGGGCCAAAGGTGCTACTGCCACAGGCGAGACCTTGATAAAGATCGGTGCTGTAGTAGGCGCTGTCGTCGGGTTTGTTGAGGCAGCACAGGCAGTTTCTGCTGCTAAACGTGCATCGGCAGCAGGAGATGGTGCAGCAGCGATACGATACTGGTTGGCTGCAGGTTTTTACGGGGCCAGCGCCATTGCCGTCGCTGGAACAGCATTAAGTTCCACTGTATGGGGACCCGTAGGCCTCGCTGTAGTGCTGGCGTTGACTGCCTATACGCTTAGCAAAAGCGCTGAAGAGAATGAGTCATCCGCTCTGGAACGGTGGGCCCGACGGTGCTGTTTTGGAAAGGCAGATGAGACGCCAGTCATTCACTGGAGAAGCCCGGAATACGCAGACATCGCATTTGCGGAGCTCAACGCCGCCACGCTAGGTGTACAGGCAGAATTCCACTTCGAAGCGAATCTGGTAAGCGACCCGGCCACTCCAAGGATCGGAGGGTTGACCGGTCTTGAACGGAAACAAAAAAAAAAATTCAAGATAATCCTACCTCAGTACAAAGACGGAATTTCGGCATATCGGTGGTGCCTGACAGTCCATCGTCGAGGTGATGGCCAGTTCCCGGACTACACGGGAGGAGAGACGCTGGTTGTGGATGAGTTTCATGCACGTCGCTCAACTGGCTCTTCCAAGTCGGCCAGCTTCCCTGGCTTTTCTCCGCCTAGGCTGCCCGACTATAAAAGCGACTTTAATATTGATAAAAAGTACTCTTCTTTTTCGGAGGGTAATGACCGGTCCCAATTGGCTATCTCAGGCCTTATAGAACTCATGCCGACAATTGGAGCGCACTCCATTGTCGCAGCAACATTGCTGGTAATGTACTGGCCGGACCGAGAAATTGAAAGTGCGTATATTGAGGTATGTAACCGGAGGGCAAATGACGACGCATGAGCCAAGAGTGCTAATGAGACGAGCGCCAGCCTGGCGCTACGATCTACCGAGCGCCCACGAAGCACCCACATCTCTCTTGAATTTGAACGATATTAATCCGCCACCAAACCATGCTGATGATGTATACATGGAGTTGCCTCGATCTACAGTCCGTCTACGAGGTGTATTGGCCTTGCTTGGCATTCCGACGCTGCTGTTCTTGTTTTTTGTAGCTGTACAAGTGTATTGGGGCCTAATTGATTACAGTCAGGCCTTCGATTGGATTATGAAGCTAATCTTGATACTCGGGCCTCTAATCTGCATATGGGTCGTCTTTTCATTTGTCCGGCTAGACTTGGCACTTTCACGAGACGAACCAATACGTTTTAATCGCTTGCGTCGAAAGATCTATGTTTATCAATTCAGATGCAACTACCTCTTCCTGTTCAGCCGCAAACACTGGGGCGTTAAACCGGTCGCCTACAACTGGGACGACGTAACCGCCGAAGTCTACCGAGTCTACGCCCCCGGCCACGGTGGGCTGATTGAAAACGTCATGCTGTCGGTCCGCAACCCGGAAACCAACGAAGTCATCGACCGCGTGTTCTTCACCCACGACCTGTACCACGGTGAAGCCTACTGGGCCATCGCCCGGCTATTCATGCAGCAAGGTCCCGAAGCCCTGCCGAAGTTCGTGCACCCACCCCGTGACTGGAACGATGACGATGGCCTGAGCCACATGCATTGCCTGGCACCCAAGGTTAATTGGCCAGAGGAGATAGACCGTGAATCTCGCACCGGGCCATCAGAAGGAGAGACCCAATGAATCCTGTCGTACTTGTAGGCCATCGACATGTCTGTCCGCTGCATGGCATCAACGAGGTAGAAAGCGGCAGTGCAACGTACATCTTCAACGGCAGGGCGGTTGCCAGGGTGGGGGATCGGACCACGTGCGGTGCCGTGATTGAGAGTGGAGCCGAGCATTTCCTGATTGAAGGCGCGGCTGTGGCGCGTAAAGGAGACCGGACGGATCACGGTGGTGTGCTGGAGGAGGGTGATGCTGGGTGGATGCTGGATTGATCAAATATCTCTTGTACAAGATCGGGCCCACAGATCTCTGTGCGGCTTTGGCAGTGAACACCAGCGCAGCCGGATGGGTTTGCTATCTCGGTGTTGACACCGAGTGCGCCGCGCCACCATTATCCAGCCATATCCACGCAACGGGCTTGCCGGCATGTCCATTTCCAACCACGCCATTTTCGCTTCGGGCTTCATCGCCCAGGCAGGCGCGTGCGTTGCCGTTGCCAAGAAATCCAAGAAACAGCCGCTCATCTGACCGAGGCGCGCTGTCTCGTCAGGTGGGCTGACGAGACAGAAGGCGCCAGGTATCCCTGCCAGACCACTTCGACTCTCCGCCCTGCTGACGCTGACTTTCGGTCAACATCAGGAGTTTTTGCATGTCGAATTTCCGTGGTATCTGGATTGCCCTCGTCACGCCATTGCGCGCCAATGAAGTCGACTTCGCCGCCCTGGAAAAACTGGTGAAGAAGCTGCTCGAAGAGGGTGTGGCCGGTTTTGTGGTGTGCGGTACCACGGGCGAGGCGGCGGCGCTGTCCAAGGCCGAACAACTGGCCGTGCTGGATGCCGTGCTGGCCTGGGTGGAGCCGGGTAGGGTGGTGATGGGCTTGTCGGGCTACAACTTGCGCGAGTTGTTGGCCTTCCAGGCTGAAATCCAGCGGCGTGAGATTGGCGGGCTGCTGGTCCCTGCGCCGTGCTACATCCGGCCTTCGCAGGCCGGCATCGAAGCGTTCTTCAGCACCGTGGCGGATGCCGCCAGCGTACCGGTGATCGTCTACGACATTCCCTACCGCACCGGGGTACGTATCGAGCGTGAAACCCTGCGCCGCATCGTGCGCCACCCGCGCATCGCGGCGGTGAAGGACTGCGGCGGTGACAGCGAGACCACCATGGCCCTGATCCAGGACGGCCACGCCCAGGTGCTGGCCGGTGAGGACGTGCAGATCTTCAACAACCTGTGCCTGGGTGGCGCAGGGGCCATTTCTGCTTCGGCGCATGTGCGGGCCGACCTGTACGTGCGCATGCTGCAGCAGGTCGACCATGGCGACTGGGTAGCCGCGCGCGGCACGTTCTACCAATTGCTGCCTTGGATGAAGATGGCCTTTGCCGAGCCCAACCCGGCTGTGGTCAAGGCGGCCTTGCAGCTGCAGGGGCTGATGACCGACGAACTGCGAGAGCCCATGCAGGCGTGCACGGAGATGACCCGGGGCAAGCTGCGAAGCGTTGTGGATTCGCTCGGCGCTTGAGATAGAACAGCGCAAAACTCATTGAATTAGCGGGGCCCCTGTGGGAGCGGCTTTAGCCGCGAACACCGGCGCAGCCGGTGCCATGCAGCGCGTTGGATTCTTCGCGGCTAAAGCCGCTCTCACAGGGTACGCGGATCGCTTGCTTCTGAATCTATGAGAACGACCTGGCCTCACCAATCAGGATGTCTTCGAAAAACGCCCCGACCGGCTCGCTAGGGTGGCACAACTGGATCTCCAGCACCCACACCACTTCGCTCGGGACGATTTCCACCTCGGCCAGTTTGTCCTGCCCATACAGCACATGCGGGAAGTCGGCGATGCGATGCCCGGCCAGGTTGCGCTCCAGCTGCCAGCCTTTTACCTGGGCACTGCGCTCGGCGAAGTCGTACAGTTCGCGCCCGGTCAGGCCACGGCCCCAGGCCTGGCGGGTTTCGTCGAACACCTCATGCAGTGCCTTGACGCAGGCGTGGTGCAGCTCGTGCTGGCCGAACACGAAGGTGTCGCCATAGTCGCCCTCATAGCCATCCCATACAGGGCCGACGTCGATCACGACGATATCCGTAGTACGTAATACACGTTGCAGATCAATGCCTTGGCGCGGCGTGCGCACGGTGTCGTCGCCAAAGCGGATGTAGGTCGGGTGCCAGGTGTGCGATGCACCCATCGCCTGCAAGGTTTGCGCGGCCATCTCCAGCGCCTGGGCAGTGGTCATGCCGACTTTCAGCTGGTTCGCTATCGCAGCAACGGCCCGCACCGACTGCTCGCGGGCAGCGAGCATGCCGTCCATCGAGTAGCGTGGGCCGACTTTTTCAAGCTCCGGGTGCAACGGGCTGGCTGTTGAAGCCTCTGGCGCCAGTGTGCCGCTGGCAACGAAAGCCTCCGCGACAAAACGATGGGCCTGCAGGCCTGCCGCGAGGCACTGCTCGCGAACCTGGCTGATCATCGCCGCATTGCCGCAGGCATAGACCTGGGTATCGGCCCAGCGATGGGCCTTGGCCAGCGCCACCTGCTGCACCCGCGCCTGGTCCGATAGCACCGGGTACCAGCGAAAGTGAGCGTGTGCACGGCTGGCCTGGTCGAGAAATTCACGGTCATAGAAGTCTGCGTCCGATCTGCCGCCCCAGTACAACGTGACCTCGGCATCACCTGCCAGGGCGGTCAGCAGCAAGGGCTTGATGCCGGCGTAACCTGTACCGGTGGCGAACAGTACCAGGGGGCGCTGGGCCTCGTGCTGCCAGGTGCAGGCACCCACCGGTCCTTCCAGCTTCAAGGTGTCACCTGCTTGCAGGGTTGGCAGCAGGCGTTCGGTAAACAGGCCGCCACTGACCTTGCGGATGTGAAACACCAGTTTCCCCTGGTCCCGGTCGGGCAGGTTGGCGATGGAAAAACAGCGGCTATCGCCGTTGTCCAGCCGAAAGCGTACGTACTGGCCAGCCCGTACCGACAACGGCTGCGCAGGCTGAAGCACCAGTTCGACGATATCGGCGCTCAGTTCGCGTTTACCATGTACCTGCGCGTGGATTTCCAGTGTCTGGGCTTCCAGGGACCAGCCGGGAATTTCCAGGCACATGTCACTGCAGGCGTGGCTCTGGCACAGCAACATTTCGTCGTCGGCCAGGGGGTAGCAGGGCGCCGGCATGTCTGCCGTCCGCTGCTTGTCCCGATACTGCCCCGACACCACCTTGACCTTGCACGACCCGCAGGCGCCGCGGCGGCAGGAGAAGGGTACCGGCAGGCTGCTGGCGAGCATGGCATCGAGCAGCAGTTCCTGGTTGGCGTCGAAGGTTTTGCCCGAGGGCGACAGTTCAATGACGTGGCGGTTCTGCATGGGCACCTCGGGGCAAGTGGAGGTTCGATTGTTGCTATAGTCCAGGACCAGTAGAACCTCCAGTTTCGGTTAATTCACATGGTCCAGCTTCGCAAATGGCAGCCGCTGCTCAAGCTCGACGCGGCGCAGTCGCAGGCCTCGTACAGGCAGATCGTCGAGGGCCTGGTAGCCGCTATCACCGAGGGCCGTCTGCGCCCCGGTACGCCCTTGCCCGGCACGCGGGAAATGGCGCAACTGCTGAACGTCAATCGCAAGACGGTGATCCTCGCCTACGAGGAAGCCGAGACCAAAGGCTGGCTGGAAAGCGTGCAGCGCCGTGGCACCTTCGTCAGTCGGCAGCTGGCGGCTGGCACCCTGGCCGAGCCCGATGCAGCGCAGCCCTTTGCCCTGGTGCTACAGGATGAGCCTGCCGTTGCCTACTTCGCGGCCAACGAACAGGCTGCCGCGCAGCAGGATCGGCCGGGTGCGCTGTTCTTCGACAACGGCGCCTGTGACCACCGCCTGCTGCCGCAGACCGTTCTGCACCGCTATTACCGTAATGCCTTGCGCAACAGCTTTGCCGCCAACACCGTGCGCCATGGCAGCGCGTGCAGCAGCCACTCCCTGCGCAGCGCCTTGGCCGACATGCTGCGGCACAATCGCAGCCTGAACGTTGGCGCCGAGCATATCTGCCTGACCCAGGGCGTGCAGATGTCGCTGTACCTGGTGGCTAGCGTGCTGCTCAAGCCTGGTGACGTTGTGCTGGTCGAACGCCTGAGCTATCCGCCCGCGTGGGAGATCTTCCGCCAACTGGGCGCCCGGCTGGTCACCGTGGGCCTGGATGAGGAGGGCTGTCGGGTCGAGCAGATCGATGCACTGTGCCGGCTGCACCAGGTACGCATGCTGTACATCACACCCCATCACCAGTTCCCGACCACGGTCAGCCTGCCTGCCGGGCGCCGGCAGCAGTTGCTGGAACTGGCGCGGCAGCACGACTTCTGCGTGGTCGAGGAAGACTACGACCATGAATACCACTTTGCCGGGAGGCCTTACCTGCCGCTGGCCAGCGACCGTCAGCAGCGGCACGTGATCTACATTGGCTCATTGTCCAAGTCCCTGGGCAGTACGTTCCGTTGCAGTTTCATCGTGGCGCCGGCGGAGGTGGCTGCGGCGCTCGAACGCAGGGCGACGCTGACCCTGGGGCAGGGTGATGCGGTGATGCAGCAGATGCTGGCGGACTTGATCAATGATGGCGAACTGAAGAAGCACTTGCGTCGGGTCACCCGGGAGTATCGCCGACGTCGAGAGACCCTGTTGGTTTGCTTGCGCGATGCCTTTGGCGAGCAGGTAACCGTGCGCGAGCCGGAAGGTGGGCTGGCGCTGTGGGTGAGGTTTGCTGACGAGATCAATGTGGATCAGTTGGTTGGCAAGGCGTTGGAGTTGGACCTGGTGGTACGCAGTGGCCGGCAGTTTTCGCCGTTTGGTCATGCGGAAAATGCCTTGCGCCTCGGGTTTGCCTCGCTGGACATGGATGAAATCCGGCTGGCTACACAACGTTTGGCGCAGGCGGCGAAGGCGATTGCAACATCGGTCCAGCGCAATCCCTGTGGGCGATCACCCAGCCCTTTGGGCTGCGCTGTCGAGTAGAGAACTGAATTCGCAAGCGGTCCGCGTACCCTGTGGGAGCGGCTTTAGCCGCGAAGATCCCAACGCGGTGCATGGCACCGGCTGCGCCGGTGTTCGCGGCTAAAGCCGCTCCCACAGGGGCCCTGCTAATGCAATGAGTTATGGGTAGTTCCATGAGAGCTGACTTGCCGGTGCCATCCACCGCGTTACCTGATCAAGCTTGAGCGGGCTATTTGCGCTGCCACACTCCGCCTTGTTCGCTGACCACCCAGGGCTTGTCCGCGGCATCGATAACCACTCCACCCACCCAGCGCTGCGCAGGGTTGTGGTCAAGCCAATGCGCCTGCCCCGCCAGCACCTGCTCGGCAAGTGCGGTCAGCCGCAACGGCCGTTGCGCCCAAGACTCGCCCGGGCCTTCCAGCAGCAGCGGGTGCGGTGCATGGATCAGGGGCTGCAGCAAAACATGGAACATCATGTCACCCAGGTAAGGCAGCGGTTCATCCTGCATCATCAACTGGGCAAACACACGTCCGGCCGGCAGCTCGCCGCGTGAGGCCAGAATGCGCAACAGCAGGCGTTCGGTGAGGCTCAAGCCGTCGTTCGCCCCCGGCAGTTCCTGAAGTTGCCGCGCAAGGGCCCGGCCCAGCAACGGCAAGGCCGTATGCTGGAGGCCCGCCAGGGCAGCCCAGGCCCTTGGGTCACGCGCGGTATAGGCTGCCCATGTCTGGCGGGCCAGGGCCAGCACGTCCTCACCCAGCGCGCGACGTTGTGGCCATAGCCAGGCGAGCAAGTCCGGGGCCAGCTGGCCGATACCGATGAAGCGCTCGACGCCAGGTACCTGGGTGATTTCGATCAGCTCCAAGCGGCGCGGCAGGCTGGGCAGGCTGGCGAGTACGCGGATCAGGAACAGCTGGTCGTAAGCGTCACCCTCGCACCACAGCACGATCTTGCTGTCGCTGTTCAAGCCGGCCAGGGCGGTGCGCTGTGCCGCTTGGCGTTGCTCAACGTCCTGGATGCTCAGGTTGAACGCCTGCTGTATGTAAGCGGCCCGAACCTGCCAATACTGCTCCTCGGGCAGTGCGCAGACCGGCCCCATGACCATGGGGTCCTCGAACATCTGGAAGGCACCGGCAAAACCGGCCGTGCGCAAGCTGTGGGCGATGTCGTTGCCGCAGCGCCAATGCTGCACGGCTGCCTCGTCATCGGCGGTGAAGCCAGGGTGGCGTGCCGCAAAAGCGACGGCATCGGCATGGGCCTTGAGCTTGGGCCAACTGGCAAAACCGGCCTCGCGGGCCACCAGCCATTGGGTATCGGCAAGCCGGTAGTCAGGGCCAGGCAGGCCGAGTGCGCGTAGCTGCTCGCGGGTGTCGTCGGCCTTGTGGTTTTTCAGGGCGGTGAGCAAGCGTTTGGCGCGTTTGCGCAAGGCGGGCAGGTCGAGCAGGCCGTGGTGGCGGGATGCATTGATGGCGGGCATGCCAACTCCTTTGGGGCTCGGTCCGCCGACAAGCCGGGAGCTGGTATGGGAATGTGATGATGCTTGGCTCGGGAAACCCCTTGGCGCGGACCGCAGGCGCAGCCAGCGCCCTGGCGCCGACTTTACCGGGTAATGCGCGTGGGTGCAAAGAAGGTCGATGGTGGCCTGACGCGCAGCGTCCGATCGCCGTCAGTGCGCAGCCGTCGGCAGCATGCCCGAGCCCTGGGCCTTGTGCGCGGCTTCTATCAGCTGCAGGTTGCGGCTGCGCAGGGCGTGATTGTTGCCAACACGCAGGTTGGAGCGAAGCGCCAGGGTTTCGGCCTGTTCATACTGCCCTTGCTGAAGGCGCAAAACGCCAAGGTAGTGCAGCGTTGCCGGGTTGTTCGGTTGAATGTGCAGCGCACGCTCCAGGGTGGCCGCCGCCTGGTCCAGCTGGCCGTCGGCATACTGTTGCGAGGCGGTTTCGATCAGCACCGTCGAGGCATTGTTGCTGCGTGTGGGCGCGTAGCGTTCGCCGGCCAGTGCGCCCTGTGCCGTGATTGCGCTGAACAACAGGAGCAGGGCTGACAGAACAGGTGTGCTGGGCATCGGCGGAAGACTCGGCAGGGCTTGGGCGGGCCAGGTTGGAGGGCGAGGGGATGCTATCGACCGAATTGGAGCGTTGAAGTTCCCGCCTGGTCGGCTTGTTGCCCGTTGCCCGGTATGTGCCTCGACAACATCTGTTCGGTTACCGCCCATAACCGCACTCCGGCGCCTCAAGCCTGGGGCAGTACCTCCGATAGCAGCACACCCACCGTCGAATCATCGACCAGAAGTGGTGCCAACAAGGAGTACTGCCCCCATGCTTGCCAACCTGAAGATCCGCACCGGAATGTTCTGGGTGCTGTCGCTGTTCAGCGTGACCCTGCTGTTTTCCACCGTCAGTGCCTGGCGGGCGGCGGTGGGCAGCGACCAGCAGATCACTGAACTGGACCAGACCGCGCACCAGTCGGACCGGTTGAACAATGCGTTGCTGATGGCGATTCGCGCCAGTGCCAATGTGTCCTCGGGCTTCATCGAGCAGCTGGGTGGTCATGAGGAAAGCGCCAACAAGCGCATGGCGCTGTCGGTCGAGCTGAACGACAAGAGCCAGAAGCTGGTGGACGAGTTTGTCGAAAACGCCCGCGAGCCTGCGCTGCACGCACTGGCAACCGCGCTGCAGGCCACCTACGGCGAGTATGCCAAGGCGGTCGCCGGGCAGCGTGAGGCAACCCGTCAACGTTCACTCGAGCAGTATTTCAAGGTCAACACCGACGCCGGCAACGCCATGGGCCGGCTGCAGGCGCTGCGCCAGCAACTGGTCGGCGCATTGAGTGAGCGCGGTCAGCAGATCATGCTGGAATCCGACCGGCGCTTGGCGCGCGCCCAACTGCTGAGTCTGGGGCTGCTGGGCGTGACGTTGGTGCTGGCGGTGCTGTGCTGGGCCTTTATTGCCCAGCGCGTGCTGCACCCGCTGCGCGAAGCTGGCCGGCACTTCCAGCGCATTGCCGGCGGCGACCTGAGCGTGCCGGTGCAGGGGCAGGGCAGTAACGAGATCGGCCAGCTGTTCCATGAACTTGAGCGCATGCAGCAGAGCCAGCGCGACACCCTGGGGCAGATCAGCAACTGTGCCAGGCAGCTGGACGCAGCCGCCACGGCGCTGAATACGGTCACCGAGGAAAGCGCCAACAACCTGCGCCAGCAGGGCCAGGAGCTGGAGCAGGCCGCTACCGCCGTTACCGAAATGACCACGGCCGTTGAGGAGGTTGCGCGCAATGCCATCACCACCTCGCAGACCACCAGCGAATCCAACCAGCTGGCGGCGCAAAGCCGCCGGCAAGTCAACGACAATATCGACGGCACCGAGGCCATGACTCGGGAGATCCAGGCCAGCAGCGCGCATCTGGAGCAATTGGTCGGGCAGGTGCGGGACATCGGCAAGGTGCTGGAAGTGATTCGCTCGGTGTCCGAGCAAACCAACCTGCTGGCACTCAATGCCGCCATCGAGGCCGCCCGTGCGGGCGAGGCCGGGCGCGGCTTTGCGGTGGTGGCTGATGAAGTGCGTACGCTGGCTTACCGCACGCAGCAGTCGACCCAGGAAATCGAGCAGATGATCGGGCGCGTGCAGGCGGGAACCGAAGCGGCCGTGGCCTCGATGCAGGCCAGTACCAGTCGCGCCCAGTCGACGCTGGACGTGACACTAGCCTCGGGGCAGGTGCTTGAGGGTATCTACAGTGCGATCGGCGAGATCAACGAGCGTAACCTGGTGATTGCCAGTGCAGCCGAAGAGCAGGCCCAGGTGGCGCGAGAGGTGGACCGCAACCTGCTGAACATTCGCGAGCTGTCGACATCCTCGGCAGCAGGGGCGCAGCAGACCAGTGAGGCGAGCAAGGCGTTGTCGGGGTTGGTGGGGGAGATGGCGGCGTTGGTGGCGCGGTTCAGGGTTTGAGGTCTG
The DNA here is from genome assembly GCF_057444345.1 of Pseudomonas sp. PVC-5-1. Taxonomy (NCBI): domain Bacteria; kingdom Pseudomonadati; phylum Pseudomonadota; class Gammaproteobacteria; order Pseudomonadales; family Pseudomonadaceae; genus Pseudomonas; species Pseudomonas sp. PVC-5-1. The sequence continues at coordinate 2,319,268 of NZ_CM172024.1, forward strand.
GCGGGCACCAGACTGTGGCAGTGGGCGCGCCCGCGAACACCGGCGTAGCCGGTGCCTTCCACCGCGTCGCCTGCTTCGCGGGTAAACCCGCACACAGGGGCCCCACCAGCTGAAGGAATGCGCCATACCTGTGGGAGCGGGCGCGCCCGCGAACACCGGCGCAGCCGGTGCCATCCAAGGCGTCGCCTGCTTCGCGGGCATGCCCGCTCCCACAGGGACCCCACCAGCTGAAGGAATGCGCCATACCTGTGGGAGCGGGCGCGCCCGTGAACACCGGCGCAGCCGGTGCCATCCAAGGCGTCGCCTGCTTCGCGGGCATGCCCGCTCCCACAGGGACCCCACCAGCTGAAGGAATGCGCCATACCTGTGGGAGCGGGCGCGCCCGTGAACACCGGCGCAGCCGGTGCCATCCAAGGCGTCGCCTGCTTCGCGGGCATGCCCGCTCCCACAGGGACCCCACCAGCTGAAGGAATGCGCCATACCTGTGGGAGCGGGCGCGCCCGCGAACACCGGCGCAGCCGGTGCCATCCACGGCGTCGCCTGCTTCGCGGGCATGCCCGCTCCCACAGGAGCCCCACCAGCTGAAGGAATGCGCCATACCTGTGGGAGCGGGCGCGCCCGCGAACACCGGCGCAGCCGGTGCCATCCACGGCGTCGTCTGCTTCGCGGGCATGCCCGCTCCCACAGGGACCCCACCAGTTGAAGGAATGCGCCATACCTGTGGGAGCGGGCGCGCCCGCGAACACCGGCGCAGCCGGTGCCATCCAAGGCGTCGCCTGCTTCGCGGGCATGCCCGCTCCCACAGGGGCCCCATCAGCTGAAGGAATGCGCCGTACCTGTGGGAGCGGGTTTACCCGCGAACACCGGCGCAGCCGGTGCCATCAACCGCATCGCCCGGTTCGAGGGCACGCCATGTGCGCTTTCAGTTATCGATCGTGCTTCGAAGAGGAGCGCCCGGCCTTGTTGTGTTCCTTGGAATGGGCAATGCCGGACCGGGTAGTGCCACGGCCGTTGTCATCATTGCGCAGGCTTCCATAGTGATTGCCGCTCTCGCCATGGTTGCGGGTGGCCTTGCCTGCATGATCACTCTCGTAGCCGGCGCCATTACCGTTGAACCCACCTTTGCCACCGCCATTGCCATTACCTTTGGCATATGCGGAACCAATCGGCGAGACATCGGCAGGCAACAATGCAGTTGCGCCGAGCGCCAGGGCACAGGTAAAGACGGCTACCAGGGCTTTTTTCATGTTTGTTCGCTTCCAAAAGGCGCAGGGGGGAAATTTGAGTGCGGATACGACATAAGGTTGCCTTTTAAGTTCCGCAGTGCGCAGCCTTTCGACGAAGCGGCTGCCAGGCCCTTTCAGTACCTGGCAGCCTTAAGCTTCATGACTGCTCAGATCTCGACCTGGGTGCCAAGCTCGATCACCCGGTTCAGCGGCAGCTTGAAGTACTTCAGGTTGCTGTTGGCATTCTTCAGCAGGAAGGCAAACAGGTGCTCCCGCCAGCGGGCCATGCCCATCTGCCTGCCTGCAATGACCGTCTCCCGGCTGAGGAAATAAGTGGTGCGCATGGGGCCGAACTCAAGGTCCGCACGCTGACAGCGGCTTAACGCCAACGGCACGTCGGGCTCCTCCATGAAGCCGAAATGCAGGCTCACGCGGAAGAAACCATCACCAAACTCCTCGACCTCAAAGCGCTTGCCAGCGTTGACCCGTGGCTCGTCCTCGAACACGACGGTCAACAGCACCACTTGTTCATGCAGTACCTGGTTATGCAGCAGGTTGTGCAGCAAGGCGTGAGGCACCGCCTCGGGCCTGGCGGACAGGAATACGGCAGTACCGCCCACGCGGTGAGGCGGCTGGGCCTTGAGGCTGGTAATGAACAGGTCCAGCGGCAGCGAACTTTCGTCCAGCCGCTCGACGATCATCCGTCGCCCGCGCTTCCAGGTAGTCATCAGGGTGAACAGTGCAAGGCCGGCAATCACCGGAAATGCACCGCCCTGGAGGATCTTCGGCGCATTGGCGGCGAAATACAGGCTGTCGACCAGCAGGAACGCCAGCAGCATCGGCACCGCCAGCCAGCGTGGTGCCTTCCACAGCAGCAGCACCACTGCCGAAGCCAGCAGCGTGGTGATCAGCATGGTCCCGGTCACGGCTACGCCGTAAGCTGCCGCAAGTGCCCCGGACGACTCGAAGCCAACCACCAGCAGCACCACGCCAACCATCAGTGCCCAGTTCACCATGCCGATGTAGATCTGCCCCTGTTCCTCGCTGGAGGTGTGCTGGATGAACATGCGCGGTACGTAACCCAGCTGGATGGCCTGGCGCGTCAGCGAGAACGCACCGGAAATCACGGCCTGGGACGCGATGATGGTGGCCAGCGTGGCCAGCCCGACCATGGGCAGCAGGGCCCATTCGGGCGCCAGCAGGTAAAACGGGTTGCGCACTGCCTGCGGGTCGCCGAGGATCAGCGCGCCCTGGCCGAAGTAGTTCAGTACCAGGCCGGGCAGCACCAGCAGGAACCAGGCCCGGGCGATGGGTTTGCGGCCGAAGTGCCCCATATCGGCGTAGAGCGCTTCGGCGCCGGTCAGCGCCAGCACCACCGCGCCCAGGATCGCCACGCCCATGCCCGGGTGCAGCACGAAGAACTTCACCGCCCAGAGCGGGTTGAGTGCCTGCAGCACCTCCGGGCGCTGGACGATGCCGTGCAGGCCCAGTGCACCCAGCACGACGAACCACAGCACCATGATCGGCCCGAAGAGGATGCCGATGCGCGCGGTGCCATGCTTCTGGATCAGGAACAGGGCCACCAGCACCACCACCGACAGTGGCACGACCCAATGCTCGATACCGTCGAAGGCCAGTTGCAGGCCCTCGACGGCCGATAGCACGGAAATCGCCGGCGTGATCATGCTGTCGCCGTAGAACAGCGCGGCGCCGAACAAGCCGAGCAGCACCAGTATCCTGCCCAGGCGCTGGTAGGGCGCCGCCGCCCGATGCGCCAGGGCGGTCAGGGCCATGATGCCACCTTCGCCCTGGTTGTCGGCACGCAGGATGAACAGTACGTATTTGAGCGATACCACCCAGAGCAACGACCAGAACACCAGCGACAGCACTCCGAGTACGCCAGCGGTGTTGGCCTGTACGCCATAGTGCCCGGCGAACACCTCCTTGAGGGTGTACAGCGGGCTGGTGCCGATGTCGCCATACACCACGCCGACAGCGGCGACGAGCATGCCGACAGGGTTGGACTTGGCGGGAAGGGATTGATTTGCGATGACGGTGGACTGGCTCACGAAAGGTTTCTCTGGACTGGCGGGTATAAATGCATGCCATCCCTGAGCATCGCGCGCCCAGTATTCCTTCTGTCTGCCGGCTCAGTCGTAAAAAGAGCGTAAAAAATCAGCCAGCGCCCCAATACCTGTCAGTCAAGCAATTCGGGGCCGCTTTGCGGCCCGGCCAGCTCCCACAGGTACAGCGCAGACTTCAAGAGTTTACGTGGTCCCTGTGGGAGCTGGCCTGCCGGCGATGGTTTGGTCAGCCAGGTTGCGCCGCCAGGCTGTTGCTGACGTTACGCCCCAGCACCAGCACCGTAGCGAAACCGCAGCCCACCAGGGCCGTGGCCAGGCTCAGCAACACCGAGCTACCCAGCTGGTCGACGATCCGACCGCCGAAGAACGAGCCCAGTGCAATGATCACCTGAAACATGGCAACGAACAGCGGCATGCCACGTTCGACATCCTTGGGCGCGACGACGAACATCCAGATACTGGCGCAGGCCGGGAACGCGCCGAAGGCGAAGCCCCACAACCCGATCAGCATCGCGGCACCGGTCATGCCGGTGGCGAAGTGAGGGAACAGGGCAGTGCTGGTGCCGATCATCAGCGCTACCAGCAGCAGGGTGTGACGTACGCTGCGGTTGGCGGCGAAACCGGCGAAGATGTTGCCGAATACCCCGGCCACGCCATAAAGCAGCAGCAACGAGCCAATGGTAGGCCCATCGAAGCCGGAGCTTTGTTTGAAGAAGGGCGCGACATAGGTGTACGCGGCAAAGTGCGCCAGCCCGATCAGCAACACGGCAATCAGGCCAACCCGCGCCTGTGGGTTGATGAACAGGGCCGGCAGGTCGCTGATGCCAATGGCTTTGTCCGGGTTGAGCCGCGGGAGCAAAAGGATCTGCGCCAGCAGCACCGGTATGCCCAGTAGCGCGGTTATCAGGAAGGTCATGCGCCAGCCCATCAGGCCACTCAACCAGGTGCCCACCGGCACGCCCAGCACGGTGGCCAGGGTTACGCCGACCATGATGATCGAGGTGGCCTGGGCTACGCCCACGCCCTTCGGTGCCAGGCGGCCGCTGAGGGCAATGGCCGTTGCCCAGAAGCCGCCGATACTCACGCCCAGCAGCACGCGGCCGAACAGCAGCAGGTTGAAGTCGCTGGCGTAGGCCACCACCGCGTTGGCGATGATCATGATCAGCGTCAGCCCGATCAGCAGGTAGCGACGGTCCAGAGCGCCAATGCCCACCGACAGTAGTGGGGCGGCGAGGGCGGCCATGATGCCGGGCAGGGTAACCATCAGGCCGGCATGGCCTGCACTGATGCCAAGGTCGCTGGCAACATCGTTGAGTACGCCCACCGGCAGGAACTCGCTGGTCACCAGGGCGAAAGCGCCGACGGCGACCGAAAGGATTGCCAGCCACTGCTGGCTGACGCTTTGTTGATCATGTTCGGGGAGGCCACGAGGGGCCTGGCTGGCACTTGGCATGGTATTGGATTCCAAGAGAGGGATGTCGCCTGAAGCAGGCGCAAGGAGCGGGGGAAATTTGCCGGGGATTATAGGGGGCGGTTTCGCTTGGCCAACATGCGGGTCGCTCGATAGTAATCATCAGCGCAATCGATGAAACGCCTTGCGCAGAGCGCCCGCTGTTGGATGGGAGCGCAGAGAACAAATATCGCTCGTTTGAAGCGTCCATTGTAGGAGCAGCCTTGTGCTGCGAAGAGGCCGGTACTGACAAAGCCTTTGTATTGCTTGTCCCGGCCTCTTCGCAGCACAAGGCTGCTCCTACAAAACCTCACTTAACCAATGAGTCGCTTGTCCGCGAAGGACAGGCACGTGTCCTCCACATCACATGCATCTTATGGCGATACCAGCACATCGCACTGGGATTCGTTCAGCACATGCTTGGTGACGCTGCCTATCAGCAGCTCTTCAAGCGCGCTTTCCCCTTGCTTGCCAACCACGATCAGGTCGCATTCCAGCTCTTGTTCCTGCTCGGCAATCCGCCAGGCAGGGTCGCCATGCACCACGATTTGCCGAGCATCTGCCACTCCGGCGGTTTCGCTCAAGGCCGCGAGCTGCTGGACCGCATCCTTGCGGATGACATTGCGGTAGTGTGCAAGGGTCTCATGGTCGATGTGGGCGAAACGCATGCTGCCTTCGAACGGCGCTTCGTAAACATGCAACAGAATGATCTCGGCCTGTGGGGCAATGGCTTTTGCCAGTTCGATGGAGCGCAGTGACGAAGGCGAAAAATCAACTGCAACCAGCAAGGTCCGGTAGGCATCGCGTGGCGCCTGCTTGACCACCAGCAAAGGGCAGGGCATGCGGTTTAGCATCTTCTGCACCGTGGAGCCCAGCAGCAGGCGCCGCGCGACGCTCTGGCCCTTCGCCCCGCATACCAGCAGGTCGCTGTGTTTATCCTGCACCACACGGGTGATCTCCGTGGTCACCGAGCCATGCGCTACCTGCACGCCAGCGGCGATGTCATGGCGCTGGAACAGCATTGCAGCCAGTGCGCGGATTTTTTCGCCAGCGGTATCCAGCACACGCTTCAGCAGATCATCACCAGGTGCGACCAGCTGCTTCAAGCGCTCGAAGGGGGCCGGGTTGGCAACGTACAGCAGGTCCAGCGATGCCTGCTGCGCCTTGCTCAGGTGCGCAGCGCGCTCTGCCGCGTTGCGGGCGGAGGTGGACAGGTCGGTTGCTACCAGTACGTGGTTCAGGTGGCTCATGTGGGACTCCTTATCCAAGGCCGCGCACAGTGCTCGATGGCGATGGCCTTGAGCACAATGCGCATGGCGGTTTTCGATTCGTTCCTTGCTGACAGCCATCGTCGCGCGAACCCGGCCCAGCGGCTTGACGTGCGTCAAGGGAGCACTTCGGCTGATAGGCTCGCAGGGCTATTGCGATTGTTTACATGAGTCAACTTGATGCTTTCCCGTAGCAGTACTAATACTAAGAGACTGCCGGGAGGGGGATGATCATGCAGACGCGCTTTGTTGTGGTTCCCGCTGTGCCGCTCAAGAAAGAGATTTACCCGCGTAGTCTTGGCTTTCCCGCAACGTTAGGGGAGGGCTATGACCTTTATGACACACAGGAAAAGCTGCGCCTGACCCTCAACTACCCCACACGTGCCGAGGCGGAATTCGTATGCGCATCCCGCAACAGTTGCCGGGATGCCGACACGGCGGATATCGCCGGGAATGGTTGATGCTGTGGCGGACACCGGCGTAGCCGGTGCCATGCATCACATTGCGTTCTTCGCGGGCACGCCCGCTCCCACAGGGATTGCGCCCGGTTCAGGGCTTGCGGTCATGCGTGCTTGAGCGCTTCCACCAACTGTGCCTTGGTCATGGTGGAGCGCCCTTTGATGTTTTTGCTGCGCGCTTCCTTCATCAGGCTTTGCTTGCTCTGGGTTTCCAGGGAGCTGCCCGATGTGCGGGAATGACCTTGGCGCGACTTCGCCGCCCGTTTGGCCGAGTCCGAGCGGGCAGTTTTCTTCTCGCTGGAGGATGTAGCCTTACCCGAGCCACCTTTCTTCTCGCCTCCACCGGACTGTTTGTTCACGGTGGCCCAGGCACGCGCTTCGGCCTGCTCTTTGGGCACGCCTTTTTGCTCGTAGCTTTCCTCGATGTGTTCGGCCTTGCGCTTCTGCTTGTCGGTGTATTTGTCCTTGTCGCCGCGTGGCATGGCACTCACTCCCGTCTGGTTTACATGAGCGGTTGAATGCCGCGGCAACGCCCGAGTGCCCGGTAATCGACCAGCGGCGCCACGAAGCCTGCTGCCTGACGGAAGCAGTCATTCAACCGACACATCGAAGCCGTAGGGTTGAGACAGGAACCACTCCAGGGCTCTGGCCCCTGATGTTGCCGTGATGGCGCCGCCAGACGGCTCTACCGTGCGGCCTGCCATTCATCGGTCACAAAGCTGTAACATTGCTGCTGCAAAGTGTGCCGGCCATCACACGGAGCGCTTTTCGATGATACGCCTGATGAAATCTGCTGCACTCGCCGTTGCCGTTTCTCTTTGCGCCACTTCGGCATCCTTTGCCGCAGAGAACATCCGCCTGACCGGTTCCGGCGCAAGTTTCCCGGCACCGATCTACCTGACCTGGTTCAAGGCCTTCAGCAAGGAAACCGACGGTGTCACCGTTGACTACCAGTCCAAGGGGAGCGGGGCGGGTGTTCAGGACTTTCTGAACAAGACCGTCGACTTTGCCGCCAGCGACTCGGCAATGAAAGCCGAAGAAATCGCCAAGGTCGGCGAAGGCGTGCAGTTGCTGCCAATGACCGCCGGTGAAATCGTCCTGGCTTACAACCTGCCAGGCAACCCCAAAGGGCTGAAGCTGCCACGCGATGTGTACTCCAACATCTTCCTCGGCAAGATCACCCAGTGGAACGACCCGCAGATCGTCGCGGCCAACCCTGAGCTGAAACTGCCCGCCACCCCGATCACCGTGGTCGTGCGTGCCGACTCCAGCGGCACCACTGCGGTATTCACCAAGCACCTGTCGGCCATCAACGCTGACTTCAAGCAAGCGCTGGGTGAAGGCAACACCGTCAACTGGCCGGCCAGCGACAAGTTCATCAAGTCGCCGAAGAACGATGGCGTAACCGCCACCGTCCGCCAGACCCCAGGCGCCATCGGCTACATCGAATACGGCTTCGCCAAGCTGGCCAAGGTCGACTTCGCCCAACTGCAGAACAAGGCCGGCCAATACGTCGTGCCGAACGCCGAGAGCGGTGCCGAGGCGCTGGCTGCGGTGAAGATGCCGGAGAACCTGGTGGCCTGGCTGCCTGACCCGGACGGTGCCAAGTCCTACCCGATCACCTCCTACACCTGGATGATCTTCCGCAAGGACAACGGTAACCCGGCCAAGGCCAAGGCCATGCGCGAAATGGTCGAATACAGCCTGACCGAAGGCCAGAAGATCGCCGACTCGATGGGCTACATCCCGCTGCCAGCGTCGGTTGTCGATCAGGTACGCAAAGCGTCGGCCAACATTCAGTAACACGTCCAGGCGCTCCCGGTGTGGTCTGGCGGCCATGCCGGGTGTGTTTGCTCTCTGTCCCGGAACTTGCCCATGAACACTCCTTTTGCCATCCCGGCTAACCCCGACTCCGCGTGCCAGCCACCGTCTGCGAAAGACTTCCTGGTTGATCGCACCTTCCGTGCGCTTGCACGCATCGGTGTGGTGCTGGTGCTGGCGCTGGTCTTCGCGCTGGTCTACGAAGTGGGCCGCAAGGCACTGCCAGGCATCGAGAAGCACGGCTTTGACGTGCTGTTCGGCAGTGTCTGGGACGTCAACCAAGGCAAGTACGGTATTCTGCCAGCGATCTGGGGCACGCTCTACAGCGCCCTTATCGCCCTGTTGATCGCCGGTTTCTTCGGCGTCAGCATGGCCATCTTCCTGACCCAGGACTTCCTCCCGGCCCGGCTGGCGGCGGTGTTCCGCACCATCGTCGAGCTGCTCGCTGCCATCCCCAGCGTCGTCTACGGCCTGTGGGGGATCTATGTGGTCATCCCGGCCATTCGCCCGCTGACCACCTGGCTGAACAGCGAGCTGGGCTGGATTCCCTTTTTTGGTACTTCCCTGAGCGGCCCAGGGCTGCTGCCTGCCGCACTGGTGCTGGCGATCATGATTCTGCCGACCATCGCCGCCGTTTCGCAGGACGCCCTGACCAGCGTGCCGATGAAGACCAAGCAGGCCGCCTACGGCCTGGGCGCCACCCACTGGGAGGCCATTCTCAAGGTAATGGTGCCATCGGCAGCCACCGGTATCTTTGGTTCGCTGGTACTCGGCCTGGGCCGTGCGCTGGGTGAAACCATGGCGCTGGCCATGCTGGTGGGCAATGCCAACAACATTTCCCTGTCCCTGTTCGCCCCGGCCAACACACTGGCGGCCTTGCTGGCCCTGAACTTCCCGGAGGCCGGCCCGAACGAGGTCGAGGTACTGATGTACGCCGCACTGGTGCTGATGTTCATCACCCTGCTGGTGAACGTGCTCGGCTCGATGATCATGCTCTACGCCCAGCGGGGTAACAAATGATGACCAACCTCACCACCCCTGCAAACGCGTTGCCCAGCCTGCAGCGCAAGCTGGAAGGCCGTTCCCTGCGCAGCCTGTTGTTGACCATGCTGGCATGGTTCGCGGCACTGGTTGCCAGCGTGCCGCTGATCTCCGTGCTGTACATGCTGATCACTCGCGGTGGCGCACGCCTCAACCTGGAGGTGTTCACCGAGCTGCCACCCACCGGCTTCGAGATGGGCGGGGGCTTTGGCAACGCCATGGCCGGTACTTTCGTCATGGTCGGCATTGCTGCTGCCATCGCCGTCCCGGTCGGTATCCTGGCCGCGGTGTTCCTGGCCGAACTCGGCCCTGACAGCAAGCTGGCCAACGCCGCGCGCTTTGCCGCCAAGATGCTCACCGGCCTGCCGTCGATCCTGGCTGGCGTATTCGCCTATGCCCTGGTGGTGATGACCACCGGCACCTACTCCGCGCCGGCAGGTGGTGTGGCCCTGGCGGTATTGATGCTGCCCATCGTCGTGCTGACCGCTGAAGAGTCGATGAAGATGGTGCCCAAGATCATGAAGGATGCCGCCTACGGCATGGGCTGCACCCGTGCCCAGGTGATCTGGAAAATCGTCCTGCCCACCGGCCTGCCGGCCATCCTGACCGGCGTCATGCTGGCCGTGGCCCGTGCCGCCGGCGAGACCGCGCCGCTGCTGTTCACCGCGCTGTTCAGCAACTACTGGATCCTGCATGACGGCGACCTGGCGGTCATGAACCCGACGGCCTCGCTGGCCGTACTGATCTACAACTTCTCCGGCATGCCATTCGACAACCAGCTCGAGCTCGCCTGGGCGGCCTCGCTGGTACTGGTGATGATCGTGCTGGTAATCAACATTCTGAGCCGAGTATTCGGCAAGCCCAAGTATTGAGAAAGGGAGCATCCGACCTTGAACGTATCCACTGCGCCAAAAGCCGCTCCCGTGGTCAGCGAAGCCCCCATCGTCATGGACTGCAAGCTGGACAAGATCTTCTACGGCAATTTCATGGCCGTTCGCGACAGCCATGTGCCGATCCGCAAGAACGAGATCACCGGTTTCATCGGGCCGTCCGGCTGCGGCAAGAGTACCGTGCTGCGTAGCCTCAACCGCATGAACGACCTGGTGAAGGGCTTCCGTTTCGAAGGCCATGTGCACTTCCTGGGCCAGGACGTCTACGGCAAGGGCGTCGACCCTGTGGTGGTGCGCCGCTACATCGGCATGGTGTTCCAGCAGCCCAACCCGTTCTCCATGAGCATCTTCGACAACGTCGCCTTCGGCCTGCGCCTGAACCGCTACAAGGGCGATATCGGTGACCGCGTCAAGCACGCGCTGCAGGGCGCCGCGCTGTGGGACGAGGTGAAGGACAAGCTCAAGGTCAGCGGCCTGGCACTGTCCGGCGGCCAGCAACAGCGTCTGTGCATCGCCCGCGCCATCGCCACCGAGCCGGAAGTACTGCTGCTGGACGAACCCTGTTCGGCACTCGACCCGATTGCCACCCGCCGGGTGGAAGAACTGATGGTCGAGTTGAAGAAGGACTACACCATCGCCCTGGTGACCCACAACATGCAGCAGGCGATTCGTGTGGCCGACACCACCGCGTTCTTCTCGGTCGATATCTCCAAGGGCACCCGTACCGGTTACCTGGTCGAAATGGGCCCGACCACGCAGATTTTCCAGAACCCGCGTGAGCAGCTGACCGCCGACTACATCAGCGGCAAGTTCAGCTGAGGCCGCACGTGCCAAGGTGGCCGGGTGTTGCAGTCAGGAAGGCTGCAACACCCGGGCGCATTACCTTCCGTCAAGTGTTACCAGGGATTTCCAATGCCAGCGACGCGTCGTCTTGATCTGCCAGCGGTAGAGCGCGCACTGCGTGAGGTGCAGGCCCGCTTTGCCGAACTCAGCCAGCATTTCACCGAACCGCGCGATCCGTTTACCGACGAGGTGCTGCTGAATGTGGTTGAAGGCTATGCCCTGATTGACGACTATGTCGCCCGGGGTGTCGACCTTTTCGACCTTCAGCAACTGAACCTGATGCTGGAGATCAACGCCACCGTGCTGTGCGGCAGCGACCCGGCACGCAGGCTGGAGTTTGCCCCGCACCTGGCGGCGACCGAGGCGCACTTTTTCAACAACGTGGAGGGCGGCATCAAGGACCTCTACAACTGGTATTGCTCGTACGGCAGCGATTCGATCTGGAAGCGCGCGGCGGGTGTCTACGTTCGAATTCTGAGCAAGCCGCAGCTGTTCATCGAAGGCAACAACCGCACAGGGTCGCTTATTGTCAGCTACCTGCTGATGCGCGCGGGGTTACCGCCATTCGTGTTGTCGCTGGACAATGCCGAGGGTTACTTCAACCCATCCTCGGTCATACGCAACTCTGCCAAGCATGGTGTCAAGGCTTTGTACGAACTACCCAAGATCAAGAAAAAGTATGCAGCTTTCCTTGAAGCGCACGCGCCTGAGCCCGGCAAGTTCTTCCTGGGCGTCACATCCATGCCTGCGCGCGAGAGGTGCCGCTGATGCAAAGCTCTTCTCTGTTCCAACGCGGGCGGCAAGCCCTCGAGCGCACGTTCAACCGCCCGCAGATACGCATTTCGTTCGATATCGACGACACGCTCGCCTGCCAGGCCGACCATGCCGCCGCCGAGGACAGCAAGCTGCCGGCGTTCATCCACCGCTGGTTGGGTGAACCCCTGCGCAGTGGCACGCGCTCGCTAATCCGCGACCTGCGCCGCCAGGGCTGCAGCATCTGGATCTACACCTCGTCGGGGCGCACGCCGTCTTACATCCGCCGTTGGCTGATGCTCTACGGTATCCGCGTCGATGGCGTGGTCAACAGTGACCGGCACCAGCATATCCTGGCCGTGAACGGGCTTGAGAATGCGCCTTCCAAGTTGCCGTCGGCCTTCGATATCGACCTGCATGTCGATGATTCCGAGGGCGTGCGGCTGGAAGGCGTCGACCACGGTTTTCGCGTGGTGGTGGTGTGCCCCAAGGATGAGAACTGGGCGCAGAAAGTGATGGATGCGGCGGTCGATGTCCAGGCACAGCTGGCCTGGCAGCAACCGCACCGCTATGAAATGCCGGTACGGCAGCGTTCGCAGGCCCTCGCTTCCTGAGGGCTTCAAGGTACTTTTCTCGTTACGCCTCTTCGCTACTTGTTGCCCCCCATACCTCCCTTCGCGGCTTCCCATTTTCAGCTTCGGCTTGACTCGTGAAATTTTTCATGTATTTTTTCATGAAAAATAACTCTAAAAATTTCACGGCAGTCTCAAACGATGAAGATGCACGAAGAGGTTGAAGCCCTCGCGATCCTTATTCACGACCTGCGCAAATTCAAGAACCTGACCCTGGGCGAACTGGCCGAGCGCATCAACCGCTCGGTGGGCTTCTTGTCCCAGGTCGAGCGCGGTGTTTCGCGCCCTACCGTGGCCGATCTCACCGCCATCAGTGAAGCGCTCGGCGTATCCACCGCGTACTTCTACAACCTGAGCAAGCCCCGCAGCGTCAGCTGGGTCACGCGCCCCCACGAGCGGCGCACGCTGTACCTCGAGTCGGGCATCACCGATGTGCTGGCTTCGCCCACCATCGGCGGCGCGTTCTCCATGCTCGACAGCCATCTCGAGCCAGGCGCCAGCAGTGGCGAGCTGTACCTGACTGACCGTTCCGAGCAGGGCTGTTTCGTGCTCGAAGGCGAACTCACGGTCTGGCTGGACCACGGCGACGCCGTGACCCTGCAGGCCAACGACTGCTTCCAGCTGCACCCCCACGCGCAGTTCCGTTACGCCAACCTGACGGAAAAAACCACCCGCGTGCTCTGGGTCTTCAACTGAATTCGTTCACCTCACAAGGACAAGAAGATGAGTGTCGTCTTTCCGGATCTGCTGACTGAAGTGCGCTCGTTCCGAGCGAAACACCCAGAAATACGTTATGTCGACCTGATTGCGCTGGATATTCCCGGGCACTTCTACGGCAAGCGCTATCCCATGGACATGCTGGAAAAAGTCGCAGCCGGCGCGCCGCTGAAGTTGCCGCAGAACTGCGTGTTGCTGGGCACCCAGGGGGGGCTCTATCCAATCGGTGACTACTGCTTCGCCGATGGCGACCCGGATGCCGCCCGCCGCCTGGTGCCGGGTACCCTAAGGCCGGTGCGCTGGGAAAAGGAACCGATCGCGCAGATGCTCATCACCTCTGACGGCACCGCCAACCCCATCGAGTTCGAGCCCCGTGAAGTGCTGGCCCGGGTGATCCAGCGCCTGGCCAGGCGCGGCATTCGCCCGGTGGTGGCCTTCGAGCTGGAGTTCTACCTGTTCGACCGCAAGCTCGATAACGGCCTGCCACAGTACCCACGCGACAAGGCGACCGACGACCACGACGACCAGCCGAACATGCACATCGAGCGGCTGTCGCGCTTTGCACCGGTGCTGCACGAGATGGTCGATGGTGCCAACGAGCAAGGCGTGCCGGCGAACGTCATCACCGCGGAGCTGGGCCCAGGCCAGTTCGAGATCAACTTCTCGCACAGCGACGATGCCATGAGCGCGGCGGACTGGTCGGCGCTGTTCTGCCGCAGTACCCGCGGTATCGCGATGAAGCACGGCTACCGAGCCAGCTTCATGAGCAAGCCGTACCTCGATGCGCCGGGCAGCGGCATGCATGTGCACGTCAGCCTGTACGACAACGCCGGCAACAACATCCTCGCCGGCGATGACCAGCGCAAGCTGCGCCATGCGGTGGCAGGGTGCCTGGAGTTGCTGCCCCACTGCATGCCGATCTTCGCCCCGAACCACAATGCCTACCGCCGTTACGGCGCCATGGTCAACGCGGCGAGCAAGGCCAGCTGGGGTTTCGAAGATCGCGATGCGTGTATTCGCATCCCCGAGTCCGACCCCCGCAACCTGCGCATCGAACACCGCCTCGCTGGGGCCGATGCCAACCCGTACCTGGTGCTGGCGGCCATCCTGACCGGGATGGAGCATGGCCTGGAACGTGGCGTCGAGCCCATTGCCCCGCTGAACGACAACCGCCAGAGCGGCATCGAGTTCCCCAAGGATGCCTTCAGTGCCCTGGCCGCCATGCGTCACCACCCGGAGGTCAACGCGGGCCTGGGCAGTGAATTCGTGATGGTCTACTGCGAAAACAAATACCAGGAGCAACTGGACTTCATGCGCCACATCGATGCCCGCGAATACCGCTGGTTCCTGTAGGTGCCGGGGTCGGGGCAGCGCCGCTGCAACCTGCCTTTCTACCGTTTCAATACAACGCGCAATATGGATTTGCCGGAGGAAGATATGCCACGTGTGCCCGTTATCGGCATTACCGCATGCACCAGCATGATCGAGCTGCATGCAACCCAGACCATCAGCGAGAAGTACGCGCGCGCGGCGGCCAAGGCAGCGTGTGGGCTGCCCATCGTGATACCCAGCCTCGCAGACCTGATGGACAGCGCCGATATTCTCGACGTGGTGGATGGGCTGATCTTCACCGGTTCGCCGTCCAACATCGAACCGTTCCACTACAACGGACCGGCCAGTGCAGCGGGCACCCATCACGATCCGCTGCGTGATGCCACCACACTGCCACTGATGCGTGCGGCCATCGCCGCCGGAGTGCCGGTGCTGGGCATCTGCCGTGGTTTCCAGGAAATGAACGTGGCGCTCGGTGGCACCTTGCACCAGAAAGTGCATGAGATCGGCATGTTCATGGACCACCGCGAAAGCAAGGGTGAGCCCATCGAAAAGCAATACGGCCCGCGTCACGCCTTGCATATAGAGCCCGGCGGCATGCTCGACCGCATGGGTTTGCCGGCGGTTATCGATGTCAATTCCATCCACGGCCAGGGCATCGATGTACTGGCCCCCGGGCTGAGGGTGGAGGCGCTGGCACCTGATGGCCTGGTGGAAGCTGTTTCGGTCGAGAACAGCAAAGGCTTTGCCCTGGCCGTGCAATGGCACCCCGAGTACCAGGTCATGGACAACCCGCATTACCTGACCATCTTCCAGTCCTTTGGCAAGGCCTGCCGGCATCGCTCGGTACTGCGCCAGATGCTGTTGAAGACCGCCTGACAGCGATTTTTCCCAATTACAAAAAAAGTACCTGCGCAGCACGGCTGCGCAACTTGATGGAGTGAAGTCAATGAGTGAGCAGAATTCGCAGACCCTTGCCTGGCAAGCCATGAGCCGCGACCACCACCTGGCCCCGTTCAGCGATGTTCGGCAGCTGGCCGAGAAAGGCCCGCGCATCATCACCTCGGCCAAAGGTGTGTACCTCTGGGACAGCGAGGGCCACAAGATTCTCGATGGCATGGCGGGCCTGTGGTGTGTGGCGGTGGGCTATGGGCGCGATGAGTTGGCCGACGTCGCCAGCCAGCAGATGAAGCAGCTGCCGTACTACAACCTGTTCTTCCAGACCGCGCACCCGCCCGCGCTGGAACTGGCCAAGGCGATCGCCGATGTGGCCCCGCAAGGCATGACTCACGTGTTCTTCACCGGCTCTGGCTCCGAAGGCAACGACACCGTGCTGCGCATGGTCCGCCATTACTGGGCGCTCAAGGGCCAGAAGAACAAGAAGGTCATCATCGGCCGCATCAACGGTTACCACGGCTCCACCGTGGCCGGCGCGGGCCTGGGCGGCATGAGCGGCATGCACCAGCAGGGCGGGCTGATCCCGGATATCGTGCATATCCCGCAGCCATACTGGTATGGCGAAGGCGGCGACATGACCGAGGCCGACTTCGGCGTGTGGGCGGCCGAACAGCTGGAGAAAAAGATCCTCGAAGTTGGCGTGGACAACGTTGCCGCCTTCATCGCCGAACCGATCCAGGGCGCTGGCGGGGTGATCATTCCACCGCAGACCTACTGGCCGAAGGTGAAGGAGATCCTGGCCAGGTACGACATCCTCTTCGTCGCTGACGAAGTGATCTGTGGCTTCGGCCGTACAGGCGAGTGGTTCGGTAGCGACTACTACGACCTCAAGCCCGACCTGATGACCATCGCCAAGGGCCTTACCTCCGGCTATATCCCCATGGGCGGCGTGATCGTGCGAGATGAAGTGGCCAAAGTCATCAGCGAAGGCGGCGACTTCAACCACGGCTTCACCTATTCCGGCCACCCGGTGGCGGCTGCGGTCGGCCTTGAGAACCTGCGGATCCTGCGTGACGAAAAGATCATCGAGCAGGTGCACGACAAGACCGCGCCTTACCTGCAACAACGCCTGCGCGAGCTGGCTGACCACCCGCTGGTAGGCGAGGTACGCGGCCTGGGCATGCTCGGTGCGATCGAGCTGGTGAAGGACAAGGCCACCCGCGCGCGCTATGAAGGCAAAGGTGTCGGCATGATCTGTCGCCAGCACTGCTTCGACAACGGCCTGATCATGCGTGCCGTGGGCGACACCATGATCATCGCGCCGCCGCTGGTTATCAGCATCGAGGAGATCGACGAACTGGTGGAAAAAGCTCGCAAGTGCCTGGACCTGACGTACGAGGCTGTTCGGTAAGGGGGGCTGCTGTGCAGCCCATCGCCGGCAAGCCAGCTCCCACCTCGACCGCATCGACTTCAAGTGCTGCGCAGTACCTGTGGGAGCTGGCTTGCCGGCGATGGGCCGCAAGGCGGCCCCGAATTACACTGCCGGTTCCCGTAATTCCTTGAAGAATCTTGCTTTGTGAAATGAATCATGTACTTTTCAGGGCATCAATTTTCCCATCCGAAAGTCGCGATTCAACCATGAAAGTGCACGAAGAGATCGAAGGCCTGGCCGTACTGATTCGCGACCTGCGCAAGTTCAAGGGCCTGACACTGGGCGAACTGGCGCAGCGCATCGGCCGTTCGGTGGGCTTTCTGTCCCAGGTCGAACGGGGCGTATCCCGCCCAACCGTGGCCGACCTCACGGCTATCAGCGAAGAGCTCGGCGTCTCCACGGCCTATTTCTACAAGCTGGACAAGCCCCGCGAGCTCGAGTGGGTCACCCGCCCTCACGAGCGTCGTACCCTTCACCTGGCCGGTGGCATCACCGATGTGCTGGCATCCCCCACGATAACGGGCGCGTTCTCCATGCTCGACAGCCACCTGGAGCCGGGGGCCAGCAGTGGCGAGGAGTACCTGGACGACAGCTCGGAGCAGGGCTGCTTCGTGCTCGAAGGCGAACTGACCGTCTGGCTGGATGGCGGCGAGCCGGTAACGCTGCGCGCCAATGACAGTTTTCAGCTGCAACCCCACGCGAGCTTTCGTTACGCCAACCTGACAGACAAGCTCACCCGCGTGCTCTGGGTATTCAGCTGAGAGGGGAATCCAGGCTGGCTCTGGAGTCACCAGGCAATCGGTGTCCCGTCCCACGCCCAGAATGTACCGCTCTGTTCTGGGCCGTGTCGGCTCACCAGCGCTAGAATGCATGTCGCCGCAAACGCCGGCGAGAACAGTTTTCCTGGCGCCACATTGCCCTGAAAGGGTTGGGAAAGGCGGGTGTCGGTGGTCCCGGGATGCAGCAACAGTACCGTGGAAGCGGGGTTCAGTCGCTTGAGCTCGATGCTCGCGGTACGCAGAAGCTGGTTGAGCGCCGCCTTGCTGGCGCGATAGCTGTACCACCCGCCAAGATGATTGTCGCTGATCGACCCGACCCGCGCCGACAGCGCCACATAGGTCATCGGTTGCTGTCGCAACAAGGGCAGCAAGTGCCTGAGCAGCAGGACAGGGGCGAAACAGTTGGTCGTGAAGCTGGCCAGCAGCCCCGCCATATCCAACTGTGTCAGCGCTTTTTCGGCCCGTGCGGGTGGCGCTTGCAGCACGCCAAGCGTGCAAAATACCAGGTTCAAGTGGTTGCAGCAGGCTCCCACCCGCGCCGCCAGTGTTTGCAGTGCCACTTCGGAACAAGCGTCGCAGTCGATGCGAACCAACTGTCGTGGGTGCTCGGCAAACAAAGCATCCAGCGTAGGGCTGCTGGTGGCATGTCGCGAGACGGCAAACACCCGTCCGATGTCGTCGCGCGCCAGCAGTTGTGTGCACAGTGCAAGGCCGATCCCCTGGCTGGCTCCGCAGACCAGCACGTTGGCGGGGGTATGAAGGTCATTGATAAGGCTCACTGAACTGCCTCCTTTGCCGGCCCCGACGCTGGTATGCCTCTGTCACTGGCTCTGCCGAAACAAGGCCCTGAGACCTGCAAGTAAAAGTTGTACAACCTCATAAAAAACTGTACATAGTTTCTAATATTGTACAGGTATTTCACGTGCTCGAGGTCAGTATGGGGCACACGACTCGTTGGGCCTTGCTTTGCCTGCTATTGACTGCCCTGTCGGAGGCGGCGGACTGGCGAGCGGAGCTGCCGGCAGCGCAACGGCTGGGCGTCGGTGAGTTCAGCTGGTTTGGCTTGCGCCTTTACACCGCACAGCTCTGGGCCGCAGGTCCGGTCCAGGACTGGAACCGGCCTTTTGCCCTTGAGCTGGCCTATCACCGAAGCCTGTCCAGGGACACGCTGGTACAGGCCAGCCTCGAGGAAATGTACCGCCTGGCACCTGAAAACGTGACGCCGCAGCGGCGCGCGGCGTGGTCCCAGGCCATGCAGCAGGCGTTTGTGGATGTACGGCCAGGCATGCGCATCACCGGCTTGTACATGCCGGGGCAGGGCTGCCGCTTCTACGTCGATGGCAAACTCAGCCGGGCGGTCGCCGACCCCGTTTTTGCACGGGCGTTCTTCGCCATCTGGCTCGATCCGCGGGCCAGGGATCAACAACTGCGTCAGCGTCTGCTGGGAGGCATGCCATGAATCTGCATAACGGTAACGCTGACCAGCCAGGGGTAGCCTGAAGATGCGCCTGGGTCTGGTACTGGGAGACCAGCTGTCCTTCGACCTGGCAAGCCTCAACGCCCTCGATCCTGCCCGCGATGCTGTGCTGATGGCGGAAGTGGAAGGGGAGGCCAGGTACGTGCCGCATCATCCGCTGAAGATCGTCCTGATCTTCAGTGCCATGCGGCACTTCGCCCTGGCACTGCGCGAGCGCGGTTGGCAGGTGCATTATGTGCAACTCGATGATGACGGCAACAGCGGAACCATCGTTGGCGAGTTGCGGCGCTGGCAGCAGGCCCTGGGAGCCACGCATATTCACCTGACCGAGTGCGGAGAGTGGCGCCTGGAGCAGGCGTTGCGCGATGCCGCACTGCCGCTTGTGTGGCATCGCGACACGCGGTTTCTATGCTCTCGCGAAGCTTTCGCGCGCTGGGCCCGGGAGCGCGGCCAACTGCGCATGGAGCACTTCTACCGTGGCATGCGCAAGCGCACCGGCCTGCTGCTGGAGCCTGACGGCAGCCCGGCAGGTGGAACCTGGAATCTCGATGGCGACAACCGCAAGGCCTTGCCTCGCCAGCTACGTGGCCCCTTCGCCGCACATTTCGCACAGGACGACATCACAGCTGCAGTAATAGCCCTGGTACGGCAACGCTTCAGCGACCACTACGGAGCCATCGACGGTTTCGACTACCCGGTGACCCATGCCGAGGCACGGCAGCTCTGGCAACACTTTCTGGATTTCGGCCTGGCGGCTTTCGGTGACTACCAGGATGCGATGGCCGAGGGCGAGCCGTACCTGTTCCATGCGCGCATCAGTGCAGCACTCAACATCGGGCTTCTTGATGTGCGTTTTCTATGCGACGGGGTCGACAAGGCCTGGCGCGAGGGGCGAGTGCCGCTCAATGCAGCAGAGGGCTTCATCCGCCAGCTGATCGGCTGGCGTGAGTATGTACGCGGCATCTATTGGCTGCGCATGCCGGAGTATGCCGCGCTCAATTACCTGGGTAACGAGCGAGCGTTGCCGGAATTCTACTGGACCGGTCGCACCCGCATGCGCTGCATGGAGCAGGCCATCGGGCAGACCCTTCGCTTGGGTTACGCTCACCATATCCAGCGCCTGATGGTCACCGGCAACTTCGCCTTGTTGGCCGGTATCGCGCCCACCGCAATCTGTGAGTGGTACCTGGCTGTCTACATGGACGCCTTCGACTGGGTCGAACTGCCCAATACGCTTGGTATGGTGATGTACGCAGACGGCGGCTACCTGGGCTCCAAGCCTTACTGCGCCAGCGGTCGCTACATCCAGCGCATGTCCGATCATTGCAAGGCCTGCAGTTACAGGGTTGACCAGGTGGCCGAGGAGGACGCCTGCCCGTTCAATGCCCTGTACTGGCATTTTCTCATCCGTCATCGCCACCTGCTTTCGGCCAACCCGCGTCTGGCGCTGGTCTATCGAAACCTCGATGGCATGTCGGCTGACCGTCGCGATGCCATCTGGCAGCGTGGCCAGACACTTTTGGCGCGACTCGATGCGGCGCAGCCGATATGAAAAAGGGTCTTTTGCCCAGCAAGGTCTGTGTGGTGTGTGGGCGGCCGTTCAACTGGCGCAAGCGCTGGTCACGTTGCTGGGAGCAGGTGCGCTACTGCTCCGAACGATGCCGCAAGTCAGCACCGCACCGCAAGGCGCACAAGCAGGGGGAGGGTAACGGCCCATATCGGCATCAGTAGCAGGCCGGTTACCAGTGGGCCCATGGGCAAGTCGACATTTGCCAGCCCCGCTCCGCCTACATAGGCCAGCGGGCCGCCAACTGCACCCAGCAGTGCACCGAGCTGCCAGTGCCTGTCGGCCCATGCCAGGCTGTGGCGCATGCCGCTGGCCAGTACCAGCCACAGCAGCGCAAGCCACAGCGGCAATGGCCAGGTGTCGAAGCTGAACACGCCCAGCGCGCCCAGCACGCTATCCAGCACACACCCGACCGGCGTTACCAGCAACAGCGCCTTGACCTCTGCGTGGACGGCCGGGCACAGGCTCAGATGCACGGCCAGGCCAGGAATCACCAGCATCGACAGGAAGGGTTTTTCGGCCCCCAGTACGCATAGCCACCAGCCAGCCTGTAGCCACAAGGCATTGGCGAGCAGCCAGCCACGGCTCATCAGGCACTGCCAGGCAAGGGCGCGCGCCGTGCCTGGGGCGCTGCCCAGAGCAGATGCGCGACACCGATGGTGCGCTCCTCGAAACCGCCTTGGCAGTAACACAGGTAGAACTCCCACAGGCGCTGGAACATGTCGTCGTAGCCCAGGTCCGTCAGCGCTGCGCGTGCCTGGCGCAGGTTTTCTCGCCAATGCCGCAATGTGTGGGCATAGTCCTGGCCGAAATCTTCCATGTGCAAGAGGTTGAGTGCGGTGTGCCGGCTGGCAGTTTCCAGCATCACGCTCAACGAAGGCAGTGCGCCACCGGGGAAGATGTAGCGCTGGATGAAATCGACCGACCGCCGCGCCTGCTCATAGCGCTGGTCGCGTATGGTGATCGCTTGCAACAGCATCAGGCCGTCGGGTTTGAGTAGCGAGGCGCACTGGCGGAAATACACCGGGAGGTAACGGTGGCCGACAGCCTCGATCATCTCGATCGAGACCAGTTTGTCGAAGGTGCCTTGAAGATCGCGGTAGTCTTCGCGAAGCACTTTCACGCGCTGCTCCAGCCCCAGGGCCTGAACGCGTTGCAGGGTATGGCTGTACTGCGCCTCGGAAAGCGTGGTGGTGGTGACCTTGCAGCCATATCGGGTGGCGGCGTGGATTGCCAGGCTGCCCCACCCGCAGCCGATCTCCAGCAGGTGGTCGGCAGGGCTCAGCTCCAGCTTCTGGCAGATGCGCTCCAGCTTGTGCAGCTGTGCTTGCTCCAGTGTCTGCCCCGGGTGTTCGAACTGAGCTGCCGAATACATCATGGTGGGGTCGAGCAGCCGCTCGAACAGGGCATTGCCCAGATCGTAGTGCGCCAGAATATTGCGGCGGGCACCGCGCCTGTTGTTGCGGTTGAGTTTGTGCTGCAACCGCAGGGCAGGGCGGCCGAAGCGGGCCAGGCCCCCCTCGAGCGCGTCAAGTACCTCAAGGTTTGCGACGAACAGACGAGTCACCAGCGCCAGGTCGGGACTGCGCCAATAGCCGTGAATGTAGGCTTCGCCAGCACCGATCGAGCCATTGCCGGCTATCAGGCCCCAGGTGATGTCATCAAGGATCTCCACCTCGGCCTGCAACGGGCTGTGGGCGTCACCGAAACTCCACTGCTGCCCGTGGCTGAGCAGGCGCAGGTGGCCATGGCGCAGCCTGCCCAGCCGGGCGAGCACGGCATTTCGTGCCAGCCCGCCGAACAATGGCCCGAGGCCTGCGAACTTGCTAACGCTCAGGGTGGGGTTCGACATCATCAGGGTCCTCGCAGGAATGGCCGAGCGCCAGGTCACGCTGGCTGGCCGTGTGGTCATGGACGGGTGTGCGTTTGAACAGCAGGCGCAATGCCTGCCAGTAAATGGCCGAGACGGTGCGCAGGCTCATCCATGGGAAGGCCAGTACGTATCGGTGCACAGCGGCTCTATCCAGCGCCTGGCGTTGCAAGGCCAGGTCGGCCTCGAACACCTTGCTATCGCCTTGCCAGTTCTCCATGTGGATGCGCACATGTTCAGCGTCCAGGGCGAAGCGCAAGCGATAGTCCATGTGCAGTGGCATGAACGGCGACACATGGAAGGCCTTGGCGACGGTGAAGGGCCCGGCAAGGTTTCCGCGCACCGGCAGCACGTAATGGAAGCGTTCACGCCATGGTGTGTTTCGCACCTCCAGCAGGATTGCCGTCAGTCGTCCGTCGCGGTCATGGCAGAAATAGAAACTGACCGGGTTGAACGACAGCCCCCAGCAACGCAATTGCGTGAGCAGGTGCACCGGCCCCTCAGGCATTTCTCCCGTCGCGCTGCGCACCAGCAAGCGTGCAGCCTGGGCCAGGGGCTCGCCCCGGCGGGTCTGGGCTGGCAGGTAATCTGCCTGGTTCCAGCTCAGCGGCGCCAGGCGCCAGCGCCACAGCCAGCGTGACAGGCCTGTCAGCAAGGCTTGCTCGTCCAGGTCCAGGTAGAACATGCCGATCCTGTAGCGGAAGGCGTGGGGGCGCGGCGCCAGGCGCCGGTGGCTGACCCAGCCCACGCAAAGGCTGCTGTTCACAGGTGCTCTCCGAAATGCGCGGCCACCTTCAACGCACTGACCACGCCATCTTCGTGAAAGCCGTTGCCCCAGTAGGCGCCGCAGAAGTAACTGTGGCGCTGGCCCTGCAGCTGCGCCTGGCGCGCCTGCGCGGCGCACGCCGCAAGGCTGTACTGCGGATGGTCGTACTGGAAGCGGGCAATGATCTGCGCCGGATCCACCAGCGCGGTCTGGTTGAGGCTCACGCAGAAGGTCGTCGGTGCCTGGATACCTTGCAGAATGTTCATGTTGTAGGTCAGCGCGGCAGGCGCCTGCTGCGGCCCGCCGAGACGGTAGTTCCAGCTGGCCCAGGCGCGCTTGCGGCGGGGTAGCAGACGGGTATCGGTGTGCAGCACCACATCGTTGCTGGCATAACCGATGGCGCCGAGCACTTCCCGTTCCTGCACGCTCGGCGCTTCGAGCAAAGCCAGGGCCTGGTCGCTGTGGCAGGCGAACACCACATTGTCGAAACGCTCGGTACCGGCAGCGCTCGTCAGGGTGACGCCACCTTCGTCGCGGCTGACCCGGAAAACCTTGCAGTCGAGGCGGATGCGCCCGGCAAACGGCCGGCACAGCGGACTGACGTAGCTGCGCGAACCCCCTTCGATCACGCGCCACTGTGGACGTTGGTTGACCGACAACAAGCCGTGGTTGCGACAAAACCGCACAAAGAACGCAAGTGGGAAGCCGAGCATGTCCGCGCGGGACATCGACCAGATCGCCGACCCCATCGGTACGATGTAATGGTCGATGAAGCGCTGTCCATAGCGCTGAGCCCGGAGGTAGGCGCCCAGGGTCGCGTTGGCATCGATACGCTGGTTATCCAGGTCGGCGAGTGCCTGACGATTGAAACGCAGAATATCCCGTAGCATCCCCCAGAACCCCGGGGACACCAGGTTGCGGCGTTGGGCGAACAGGGTATTCAGGTCGTGCCCGTTGTATTCCAGGCCAGTGACCGGATCATGCACCGAGAAACTCATTTCGGTCGGCCGTGAGGCGACCTTCAGGTGGTCGAGCAAGCGGATGAAGTGCGGGTAGGTCCAGTCATTGAAGACGATGAAGCCGGTATCTATTGCATGGCGTTCACCCTGCCAGATCACATCGAGGGTATGCGTGTGGCCCCCGATCCATTTCTCGGCTTCGAAAACCGTCACCTCATGCTTGCGTGACAGCAGATGAGCGCAGGATAGCCCTGCAATGCCGCTGCCGATGATTGCTATACGCATGGATCATCATTCCTGTTCATGACGGGCAAGGCGTTGCCCAAGCCCCAGGCGCAGGCGCGCGGGCAGTGCGCCAAGCAGGCGCAATACCAGGATGAAAAGCCGGGGGAAGTTGATTTCCAGCGGGCGCTCGGGAAGGCGTTTGGCAATATGGCTGGCTGCGCGCTGCGCCGACCACAGCTGCGGCATGGGGAAATCGTTGCGACGGGTCAATGGCGTGTCGACAAAGCCCGGGTTGACGAGGGTGACGGCGATGCCTTCGCGGGCCAGGTCGATGCGCTGCGATTCCACCAGATAACGCACGGCTGCCTTGGACGCGCCATAGGCGCCGGCACGGGGCAAGGCCAGCCAGGTCACCGAACTGCCCATGACCACCAGATGAGGGCGTTGACCGGCGCGAAGCAAGGGCAGGGCCGCTGCCAGGCAGTAGCTGACAGCAAGGAAATTGGTACGGACCACACGCTCGACCAAGGCAGGGTCGAAATGGTCCGGCTCCAGGTACTCGCAGGTGCCTGCATTGAGGATCACCCTGTCCAGCGCTCCCCAGGCCTGCTCGATACGGGTTGCGATCCCGGCGACCTGTACGGGGTCGTCCAGGTCGCCAATGGCCAGCAGCACCTGCCCGGGAAAACGTTCAGCCAACGGGGCGAGACGATCTGCATGTCGTGCGCCCAGGGCAACCTGGTGGCCTTGCTCCAGCAGGCATTGTGCAAGTGCGGCACCGATACCGCTGCTTGCGCCTGTCAGCCAGCAGCGGCTCATGCCATCCGGCCTTTGAGCCATCGAATCGCACCGCCCATGACCGGAACATGTTCGTAGAGCAGGGCTGCTGCGTCGAAATAGTCCTGGTGAAAATGGACCCGGTCATGCCATTGCAGGTAACTGCATCCTTGCAAGCTGATCTGCTGACCGCGGGCCAGGCGTGGGTGGCGAAACTGCAGGGTCCAGCGCAGGTAACCTTGCCCAGGTATCACTTCGTCGATGCTGGAAAAGGCATAGCGAATATCGTGAGCGTTGGCGTACAACTGCGCGAAATAGGTTCGCAGAGCGCGCAGCCCCTGGATCTGATGCAACGGATCGCGAAAAGTGACATCGTTGCTGTACAGCTTTTCAAGGGTGCCGAGGTTGCCCCCGTCGAGTCTGCTGAAGTGCTCGGCGAATTGCTGCAGATACGCTGACATGCTGGACTCCAGGAAATCCTGTACAGAAATGGCTTGTTGTACAGGTATATCTGAAGTCTAAGCGTAAATCTATACAAGTCAACGATCTTGTATAGGTTTTGTTCAGCGCTCAGCCTGGCCCAGTTGTCGGCGCAATTCAGCCACCTCGGCCTCCAGCTCGCGTAGCTTCTCCTCAGCGAAAATCTGCGCTGTGACATCGCGCTGGATGCCGATGTAGTACGTCAACTGGTCCGCCTCGTTGTACACCGGCGTGACGGACAACTCGTTCCAGAACAAGCTTCCGTCCTTGCGGTAATTGCGCAGCACCTGGCAGCACGGCAGGCCTCCACGGATCGCCTCGCGGATGTTGGCAAGGCCGGCCTGGTCATGATCGTCGCCCTGCAGAAAACGGCAGTCCTGATACAGGATGTCCTCGGCGCGATAGCCGGTCAGGCGCTCGAAGGCGGGGTTGACGTAGATAAGGATGCTGTCGTCGCCCTCCTGCTCTGCGACGACGATGCCATCGTTGGAATGCTCGACCATCAGTTGCATGAGTTTCGCGTTGATCATGGGGCCCACCTACAGGCATTTAGGATGCGAAGTGCGCGGCCTGGCCTGCGTGCAGAAGGCCTCGGCGCCGTTTGTTGCATGATGACCCAAGGAGGCTCGCCGCAGAAGGTGCATATGGGTTTAGAATGTGCCACCCCCCAGATAAACCCTCATCATGACTGACGCCACCCCAGCCGATTTGCTACCCATGCGCGATGTGGTCAGCCTGACCGGCATCAATCCGGTGACCTTGCGGGCATGGGAGCGGCGCCATGGGTTGATAAGCCCGCAGCGCACCGAGGGCGGCCATCGCCTTTATACCGCCCGCGATGTCCAGCGCATACGCGACATCTTGCGCTGGACCGGCAATGGGGTGCCCATCAGCAAGGTAGGCGGCATGCTCGCAGGGCAGCCGGATGCGCCGGTGCAGCAGCACTCGGCGTTCGACGACTGGCGCGCTGCCGTGGAGCGTGCAACCAAGGCATTCGATACACAAGCGCTGGAAAGCATCCATGGGCAGTTGTTCACCGTCCTGCCCAAGGCCACCGTGCTGCGTGAGGTGCTGATGCCAGTCTGGCATGGCCTGGCCTCAGGCATTGCGCCGGGCCAGCGTAGCCAATGGCTGTTTCTGGACATGTTCCTGCGCGCCCGCCTGCTGATGCGCCTGCAGATGAACCAGGCCGATGCACCGCGCGTGCTGCTGGCAGGCACCGAGGGGCAAGCCGAACTGCAGGTATTGTGCACCGGGCTGCTGTTGAGCAGCGAGCAGCAACGCATCGAAGTGCTCGGTTGCGGGCAGCCGCTGGAAGAAATACCCATGCTGTGTGCAGCAATGCAGCCCGCAGCAGTGGTGATCAAGGTCCAGGTGCCGGTGGACCCTGCCTTGGCCAGGCGCCTGCGTTCGCTGCAAATGGCAATCGTTTGTCCGCTGGCCTTGATTGGCGAGGGATTGACCGATTTACAACCAGCCTGGCAAGGCCTCCCGCTGTGTCTGCTGGACGAGCAGCGCGCTGACGTCGCACCCATGCTGAACGCCTTGCTCAGTGGTGCCCTGGACCTTTGACAGGGGCCCGCTGTAGTCTGCCGTATTGATCCTTGCCTGCTCCTGTGGGTTACGCCAGAAGTCTTGCCTCTGGGCGTAACCCGGTCCTGGGCCGGAATCATCACGCCGCGCGCGCAGGCCCAAAGCACCTGGCAGCCCCCTCCAAGGCAGCGTTTCTGGCTGTTTGCCAGCTTCTGATAATCGCCTCCGACATCCCGTCCCCGTTTCGGAGCGCGACATGTACAACAATAAGAATCTGTCCCCACGTTTGCTGGCGGCTGTTACCGTCAGCCTGTCGACCCTTTGCCTGAGCAGCCTGGCCCAGGCCGAGATCATGCTGTACGACAAGGACCAGACGACGTTTTCCACCGACGGCTATATCAACGCCTTCTACGTCAACAGCGATGTCGATCGGCAGGGTGAGCAGTTCGATCGCCGCCAGTCACGGGTGAAGATGGGCTTTCTGCCCAACTACCTGGGCTTCAACATGGGCAAGCAGGTAGATGACCTGAAGCTCGGCGCGCGAGCCTCGTTCTGGGTGACCATCAACGACAGCGAAACCAACGGTACCGACACCGCCATCGACGTGCGCCAGTTCTACGGCACCGTGGCCAACCCCGAGTGGGGTGAGGTGCTGATCGGCAAGGACTTCGGGCTGTTCGCCCGTTCCAATATCCTGCTCGACGAACTGCTGGCCGGTTATGGCCAGGTCAGTGACACCCTGGGGCTGGTTGACGGCGGCGGGGTCTCGTTCGGCAACATCGGTAGCGGCTACCCGTACCCGTTCCCCACCTCGCAGATCACCTATCGCACCCCAGTGATGGACGGCCTGCGGGTGGCGGTGGGCATCATGGACCCGGTGGACACCAACGACAGCAGCCCGACCGGCAAGGCCTACCAGGAAAACCCGCGTACCGAAAGCGAGATCACCTACCAGTTCGACCTGGGTGGGGCGCAGATCTACAGCTGGCTCAACGGCAGCTACCAGACCTCCGACAACACCGACCCGGCGGTGCAGTCGGTCACCTCCAAAGGTGTCGGCTACGGTGTGCAGGCGAAGATGGGGGGGCTGTCGCTGACCGGCTCGGGGTTCCAGGCCAAGGGCATCAACCCGTTCTTCACCAACAACGCTGGCGAACCGACCTTGCGCAATGTCGACAGCAACGGCTACCTGCTGCAGGGCTCCTACAAGGTCGGCAAGAACCGGGTGGCGCTGTCGTATGGCAAGACCAAGGACGATGGCAACGGCGCGGTGGGCAGCGGTGCGGATTACGAGACCCGTGGCGTGGCGCTGTTCCATGACGTCAACGACAACCTCAAGCTGGTTGCCGAGTACAACCAGTTTTCCATCGACGGCCATGAAACCAGTGACCAGAACGAAGACACCGATACCTTTGCGGTGGGGGCGGTGTTGACCTGGTAAGCCTTGCCAGACCGGGCAACACGGTCAATTGTAGGAGCGGCCTTGTGTCGCGAAAGGGCCGCAAAGCGGCCCCAGGATTTCAGCAGCGATGCACAAATTGCTGGGGCTGCTTTGCAGCCCTTTCGCGACACAAGGCCGCTCCTACAAGGTCCCGCGCATGCCGGTGATATTACGTCCATGGAACCGCCCACCCGCTACCCAAGTAGCATTCGTCCTCGATGATCGCCTTCGTACACTCATCACTCAGCCACCCCGCGCCGGAGACCACGATGCAGCAGGCTCACAACGACGGTGTGGTCAGCGCCATGTCCCAGGCAACCGACGCCCGGCAGGCAGCCCAGGAGCTGGCGGCGCAGTTGCTGCACCCGCACCTGGGCTTCGTGCTGTTCTTCTGCTCCGCCGAATACGACCTGCAGGCCCTGGGCGAAGCCCTGGAGCAGGGCTTTGGCGGCATCCGCCTGGTCGGTTGCACCAGCGCCGGGGAAATCACCCCGCAGGGCTATGGCCGCAACTGCATAACGGCAGTGGGGTTCGATCATCGGCACTTTTCCATCGCCACCGAACTGATCGATGAAATGGAGCGCTTCAGCCTGATCGACGCCCAGCAGATGGTCGAGCGCCTGGTCGGCACCTGCCGCAGCAATAACCTGGCGCCGATCAAGGGCCACAGCTTTGCCCTGACCCTGCTCGACGGCTTGTCCAGCCGTGAGGAAATGGTGCTTGCCGCCCTCAGTGCGGCCCTGGGCGACATCCCGCATTTCGGCGGCTCGGCCGGCGACGACAACTACCTGACCCGCACCCATGTGTATTTCGGCGGCGCGTTCCACCACGGCGCGGCGGTGGTGGTGCTGGTCAATACCTGGCTCGACTTCGAAGTGTTCACCACCCACCACATCCTGCCGCGCCAGGAAAAGCTGGTGGTCACCGGCGCCGACAGTGCCCAGCGCCGGGTCTTCGAACTGAATGCCGAGCCAGCTGCCGAGGAATACGCCCGGCACATCGGCGTGCCGGTGGCCGAGCTCGATCATCGTGTGTTCGCTGCCCATCCGCTGGCCGTGCGCATCCACGACCAGTATTACGTGCGGGCGATACAGCAGGTGCACCCGGACCTGAGCCTGAGTTTCTACTGCGCTGTGGAAAACGGCATCGTGCTCACCGCCATGACCCCGGGCCCGCTGTTGCCGAACCTGCACCAGTTGTTCGACGGCTTGCAGCAGCGCCTCGGCCCGCTGCTGCTGACCATCGGTTGCGATTGCTTCCTGCGGCGGCTGGAGCTGGAAGCCCGGGACGGGCTGGAAGCGGTCGGTGCGTTCCTGCGCGAGCAGCGGGTGATCGGCTTCAACACCTACGGAGAACAGTTCGATGGCATGCACATCAACCAGACCTTCACCGGAGTCGCCATTGCCCGCAACCGGCCTCCTGTCGGTCGCTGAACTGCAGGCCGAGGTCGCCCGGCTGCAGCACCAGAACCACAAGCTGCAGCGTATCAACGGCGCCCTGATCGAGCGTATCGAGTCCGGCGTCACGCGTGGCAACGACCCTTATGCCGCGTTTCAGCATTCGGTGGTGCTGGCCGAGCAGGTGCGCGAACGCACCGAAGCGCTGAACCAGGCCATGGCCGAGCTCAAGGCCGTCAACCACCTGCTCAGCGAGGCCCGGCAGCGGGCCGAGACGGCACACCAGCACCAGATCCGCCTGATCACCGACCATGTGCCGGCGCTGATCGCTTACCTGAATGCCGACCTGGTCTACGAATTCACCAACAAGGTCTATGAAGAATGGTATTGCTGGCCTCGCGGCGTGATGCTGGGCCAGAGCCTGCGCGAGGCCCACAGCGAGCAGCATTACCAGCGCCTGGAGGCCTACGTGGCGCGGGCGCTGGCGGGGGAGAGCGTAACCTTCGAGTTTGCCGAAACCAACATCAACGGCCAGGAACGCTACATGCTGCGCTCCTACGTGCCGAACCGCCTGGCCAATGGTGAAGTGGTGGGCATCTTCGTGTTGATCCGCGACATCACCGAGCGCCGTAATACCGCACAGGCGCTGCACCAGGCGTATCAGCACCTGGAGCAACGGGTACGCGAGCGCACGGCCGAGCTGACCAGCCTCAACGAGCAGCTGCTGCGCGAAATCGAGGAGCGCAGCCGGGTGGAATCGCGCCTGCGCGAGGCCAAGCGCGAGGCCGAGCAGGCCAACCTGTCGAAAACCAAGTTCCTTGCCGCCGTCAGCCATGACTTGCTGCAGCCACTGAACGCGGCACGGCTGTTCACCAGCGCCTTGCTCGAACACCGCGAGCCGCACAACAGTGCTCACCTGGTGCGTAATGTCAGCAACTCGCTGGAGGATGTGGAGAACCTGCTAGGTACCCTGGTGGATATTTCCAAGCTCGATGCTGGCGTGATCAAGGCCGATGTCGCCCCGTTCGCTCTGCGCGAACTGATGGACAACCTCGCTGCCGAATACGCCCAGGTGGCGCGCAGCGAAGGGCTTGAGCTGCATTTCGTGGGCTGTTCCGCCGTGGTGCGCAGTGACATCCAGCTGCTGGCGCGGATCCTGCGCAACCTGCTCAGCAATGCCATTCGCTATACCCGCAGTGGGCGCGTGGTGCTGGGCTGCCGGCGCCAGCGTGGCGGCTTGCGGATCGAAGTATGGGACAGCGGGATCGGTATCGCCGAGGAGCACCTGGAAGAAATGTTCCAGGAGTTCAGGCGCGGCGATGTGCAGCGCCCGGACCAGGACCGAGGGTTGGGTCTGGGCCTGGCGATCGTGGAAAAGATCGCCGGCATTCTTGGCCACCGGATTCGGGTGCGGTCATGGCTTGGCAAAGGCTCGGTGTTCGCTGTCGAAGTGCCGCTGAGCACCACCGCGCCCAAGGCCCAGCCGAGCCAGGCAATAAGCGAGCCGATGCTCGAACGCCTGCGCGGGGCGCGGGTGTGGGTACTGGATAACGATGCGGCGATTTGCGCTGGCATGCGTACCCTGCTGGAGGGGTGGGGCTGCCGGGTGGTTACCGCGCTGTCGGAGGAGGACCTGGCGCGCCAGGTGGACAACTACCATGCCGAGGCCGACCTGCTGATCGCCGACTACCACCTGGACAACGACTGCAATGGCGTCGACGCCGTGGCGCGGATCAATGCCCGCCGTACCCAGCCCTTGCCGGCGATGATGATCACCGCCAACTACAGCAACGAGCTCAAGCAACAGATCCGCGAGCAGGGCCACACCCTGATGCACAAGCCGGTGCGGCCGATGAAGCTTAAGGCGGCGATGAGCCATTTGCTGGGCAGCAGTGTGGCATAGCCGCCGGCCTCTTCGCGGGCTTGCCCGCTCCCACAGGTATTGCGCAACACTGAAACCTGCGGGAATCCTGTGGGAGCGGGCAAGCCCGCGAAGAGGCCGGAACAGGTCAACGCCGCAGGTAATCACCGAAATCGATATCACCGGCACTGAGGATGGCCTGTACCCGGTTGTGCACGTTGAGCTTGCGCAGGATCGCCGAAACGTGGGCCTTGACCGTGGTCTCGGCGATATCCAGGGTGTAGGCGATCTGTTTGTTCGACTCGCCCTTGGTCATGCGCTCGAGCACCAGCAGCTGCTTGCGGGTCAGGGCCTGGAGCATCTCCGGCGGGAAGCTCGGGGCATCGTTCAGGCGCCGGCTGGTGCTGCTTTTCTGGGCTCGGATGATGTCGGGCGGCAGGTAGACATTGCCGTTGAGGATCTGCTCGATCGCTTCGATCATCTGTGAACGTGGCGAGGACTTGGTGATGAAGCCCACCGCGCCATAAGTGATGGCCTGCAGCACGATCTGCTTTTCCTGCTCGGCCGAGACGATCACCACCGGCGTGGTCGGGGCCTCGTTGCGCAGGGTGATCAGGCCATTGAGGCCATGCATGCCGGGCATGTTCAGGTCGAGCAGGATCAGGTCGAGGTCGTCATGTTCGTGGGTCAGCGCCAGGGCGCTGTCCAGGTCGGCAGTTTCCATGACTTCGCTGCCCTGGAAGCCATCGCTGATAACGTTGTGGATGGCTTCGCGAAACAGGGGGTGATCGTCGGCAATCAGAATTTTGTACATGGCCTTTTCACCTCGTTTTTATTGGATGGAGCGGGCACGCGTTTGCAGGCGATGAATTCAGGGGAAGGGTTCCGGCTGCGCTGGCTGCAGCGGCAGGTTGGCCTGTTGCCAGGCGTCCAGGCCATCGCGGTACCAATACAGATTCTTATAGCCTAGGGCTTTCGCGCGTTTTACCGCGTTCCAGCTTAACCAGCAATCGGAGCGGCAGTAAAAGACCAGCGGTTGCTCCGTGCGCCCGGCGGTGGCTTTTTGCAGGTTGCGCACGAAGTAATCGTGCCACGCCGGGCTCAGCTCGCCATCGCCGGTGTTGGCCAGCCAGCGGCTGCCGGGGATGTTGGCGTGGGGTTCATCTTCGATGAAGCGGCCTTGCAGCCATTGGCGGCGATAGACGTCGATCAGCACCGGCTTGGGGGTGTGCCCCAGCAGGCCTTGCAGCATGGCGGTGTCGATGACCTGGCCGCCCTCGACCTGCTGTGGGGTCGGGCTGCGGTAGAGGGTGGTGCGGTAGCCGTCGGCAGAGAATAGCGGCGTGGTATCGGCCTGGGCAGCGCCTAGCGTCAGGCTCAGGGAAAGCGCCACCAGCAATGGGCGTGGCAGCCGGGGCAGGGCACGTGGCATGGGGGTTGTCCTTTTTGTTATAGGCCCATTACATGCCAGTGGCGGTGCATTGTGAATGCGACGATCAGACAGCAAAGGCAGTACCAAAGTAGTAGAAAGCCGGGCGCGCAAACCTGTGGGAGATTGCCCAACCCTTTGGGCTACGCTGTCGCACAGGGAACAATGTTCGAGAGCGTGTCACCTTCCCTTGTGGGAGCGGGCGTGCCCGCGAACACCGGCGAAGCCGGTGCCATACACCGCGTCGCCTGTTTCGCGGGCGCGCCCGCTCCCACAGGGTTCGCGCTAAGCGATGGATCGCTGCCGCTCAGCGTGGCTTGCGCAGCGCCGCATGCTGGGGGTTGAAGGTAAGGATCGCCAGCAGGGTGAACAGCACGGTCAGCCCCAGGCATACCGCCAGCGCCAGCGGGTTGAAGCGCTCATACAAGGCAAAGCGCACCAGCTCCACGGCATGGGTGAACGGGTTCACTGCACACAGCCAGTACAGCCACTGGCTGGCCTCGCGCATCTTCCACAACGGGTACAGCGCCGAGGACAGGAAGAACAGCGGGAATATCACGAAGTTCATCACCCCGGCAAAGTTCTCCAGCTGGCGAATCGCATTCGACAGCAACAGGCCCAGGGCGCTGAGCATCAGCGCCACCAGCAACAACGCTGGCAGCGCCAGCAACAGGCCCGCAGCCGGTGGCTGCACGCCATACAACCAGGCGATGGCAAGGAAGGCGTACACCTGCAGCAGGGAGATCAACGAGGTCGCCAGCAGCTTGCTGCCGAGCAGGAAGGGCCTTGGCAACGGGCTGGTCAGCAACACGCGCATGCTGCCCATCTCCCGGTCATAGACCATCGACAGCGAGCCCTGCATGCCGTTGAACAGCAGGATCATGCAGGCAAGGCCCGGAATGATGTACACCTCGTAGGGGATATAGGTGTCGTAGGGCTCGATGATCGCAATGCCCAGGGCCGCGCGAAAGCCGGCGGCGAACACCAGCAGCCACAGCAGCGGGCGCACCAGGGCGCTGAGAAAACGGGTGCGCTGCAGGACGAAACGCAGGCATTCGCGCAGGAGAATGCCGTTGAAGCACTGCCAGTAAGCGTTCATCGGGCATTGGCTCCTGTGGGGGCGCTGGTCAGGCGGGCAAAGGCATGGTCGAGGTCACCGCCGTGCTCCAGGCTCAGGGCATCGGCCGTGCCGCTGGCCACCAGGCGCCCTTGATGCAGGATCAGCAGGTCATCGCTGGGCTGCACTTCGTCCAGCAGATGGGTGGTCCACAGCACACTGAGGCGCTGCTCGCGGCACAGCAGCCGCAGGTGCTGGTTGAGCGCCAGGCGGCTGGCCGGGTCGAGGCCGACGCTGGCCTCGTCGAGCAACAGCAAACGCGGCTCATGCAGCAGCGCGCGGGCAATCTCCACCCGGCGCCGATGGCCGATGTTCAGCGCCCGGACAGGTTCGCGCCGCCGCTCATCGAGGCCCTGGCGGGCCAACTCGGCATCGACCCGAACATTGCCCTGGCGCCGCGACAGGCCGTGCAGCGAGGCGTGGTAGCGCAGGTTCTGCTCCACGCTCAGGTCCAGGTCGAGGGTGCTTTGCTGGAACACCACGCCCAGCTGGCGCAAGGCCGGGCGTGTGGCGTTGCGCAGCGAGCAGCCGCACACGCGGATGTCGCCATGCTGCAGGTCGTACAAGCGGGTGAGCAGGGCGATCAAGGTCGACTTGCCGGCGCCATTGGGGCCCAGCAAGGCGGCAAAGCGCCCGGGCGCCAGGCTGAAGCCGACTTGCCTGAGCGCCTCGCGCTGGCCGTAGGCAAAGCTCACGTCACTGACTTCGAGGGTATTCATGGCGTCACCACCACGCCCCAGGGGTAGCGGCCGACCTTCACCGACTTGAGCACCTTGAGGTTTTTTGCATCGATCACCGAAACGTCGCCACTGACCCCGTTGGTGGCCAGCAACTGGCTCTGGTCCGGGGTGAACGCCAATTGCCAGACCCGCCGGCCCACCAGCAGGTAGTCGAGTACTTCGTAGGTCTTGGCATTGACCACCGCCACATGGTTGGCCGGGCCCAGGGCGACGAACGCGTACTTGCCATCGGCGCTGAGCTTGATGCCTACCGGCTGGACCTTGTCCGGGTGCACGCCCTTGATCTGGAAGTTCAGGGTTTTCAGCACCTGGCGGCTGGCCACGTCGAGGATGGTCACCGTGCCGCCGATTTCTGCCGAGGCCCACAGCCGCGAGCCGTCCTGGCTGAACTCGACGAAGCGCGGCCGCTGGTCCACCGGGGTGCTGTCCGCCAGTGTCTGGGTGCTGGTGTCGATCCAGTGCAGCATGTTGGTGGTTTCGCTGGTGTTGACCGCCCATTTGCCATCCGGGCTCACCGCCATGCCTTCGGGCTCGATGCCGACGTCGATCTGCCCGAGCACCTTGTCGGTCTGGGTATCGATTACCGTCACCAGCGCGTCGTCCTCGTTGGACACATACAACCAGCGGTCGTTGGGGTGCAGGGCGAACTGCTCGGGGTCCTTGCCGGAGGGCAGTTCCTTGATGATCTTGCGGGTAGCCACATCCATCACTTGCACCCGGTCCGAATCGCTGGCGCAGATGTACAGCAGCGTGTTGTCGTGGGACAGCAGCAGGCCGCGCGGGCGTTGGCCCACTGGCAGGGTTTCGGTGACTTGCAGGGTCTGCATGTCGATCAGGCTGAGGCTGTTGTCCTTCTCGTTCGATACCCAGGCGGTGGCGGCCACGGCGTGCCCGCTGGCAAGGGCCAGGGCGCCGGACAGCAGGCTGGGGTAAAGCAGTGCCCGGTGAAAAGGGGAGCGACGCATGGCGAAATCCTTTTTTGTTGTGGTTATCGGGTCAGGGGTAGCCGCAGGTCACTTCGGGCCTGTCGTAGCCCAGGCTGTCCATTTCGTTGAGCGGGTGCAGGAAGCCCTCCTGCGGAGAGGTACTGACCAGGGCCCGCGGCTGCACCAGCGGGATCGGCTGGCGCAGCTCGCCGTTCCACGGGCGGTAGCTGAGCTTGCGGCCCTTGAAGCCGTCCAGCGGCAACTGCTCGCTGAGCAGCAGTTGCTGCAGGGCGCGGGGCTCGGCCTGGCGCAGTTTGCTCACTGCGCTGGCGACGCTGCGCACGGCCATCCAGGCGGCGAAGTCGCGGTCGTTCATCCAGCGCCCGGCCTGGGCTTCGAAGCGCTTTTGCAACTGCGCCGCGCCGAAGGTTTCAACGGTCTTGTGCCAGCCGGTGGGGGTCAGGCCCTGGGTGCCGGCTACCGGCCGCGGATACCAGGTCTGGTAGGGCAGGTACTCGCCGAAGTCGCCGCGTTCGTCAGCCACCAGCACCACGTCGTACTCGGCGGTTTGGGTGAACAGCGGCATGTCGGCCTGGGCGCTGCGGCGCTGGTCGTTGTCGAATGTCCAGGCTTTCTCCGCGACCAGCTGCATGCCGAAGCGCTTCATGGCGCGGCGCAGGGCCGCCGCATAGGCCCGGTCATCGTCGGTCTGGCCGACGACCAACAGCGCCCGTTGCCATTTGCGCATTACCAGGAACTGCGCCAGGGCATCGGCCAGCATGGCGCGGCTGGGCAGGCTGTGCAGCACATTGCCCAGGCACTGGCTGCTGCGCAGGCTGTCGTCCGGGCTGCCGGCGTTGAACAGCAGGCTGTCGGGCAGGGCGGCAGATAGCGCGCGCAGGCTGGCGGCGGGGGCATTTACCACGAACAGCCGCAGGCCCTGGTCATGCTGGGCCTTGGCAGCCTGCAGCAGGGCTTCGGGGCTTTCGACCGTGGCATTGGCCAGGTGGAATTCCTGTTTGAGAAAACGCCCGCTGCTGTTGCTGTCGACAATCGCCAGTTCGGCGCCCTGCAGCCCGGCATCGGTGGGTTCGGGAATGATGTTGGACAGCAGCGGGCCGGGATCGGGGCGATAGCCGAGATAGCCGATGCGCACCTGCAACGGTTCCCCGCCCGGGGCCTGTGCGGCGAGTGCCGGGCTTGCAGAAAGCGTCGCGGCCAGGGCCAGCAGGCAGGTCATGGCAAGGTGGGCAGGCAGGCGCATAAGGCAACTCCACGGCAGATGGCGCCAGCATAGGAAGCGCGCCGGGAGGGGGGAATATGCAGAAAGTAGCGCTCGGCCGGTACCAAGGTAGTAATTCACCACACGGGCCCGGGTTTTACGATGAGCCGCAGCCCCTGGAGGAGAATTGCCCATGCGCCTTGTCAACCTGTCGGCCCTGTGGCGAATCAACCTCTGGGTCACCTGTTGCTTCGCGCTGGTGACGCTGGCCTGTGCCGGGGTGCTGCTGCGCCAGGCGGTGGCTGATGTGGAGCGGGAGTTGCAATCGGCGCAAGCCGTGGTGGCGTACCTCGGGGACACCGCCGAACGCGCCCCGCAGAGCCTGCAACCACGGCTGACGCAAAGCCTGCGCCATGTGCGGGTGCACTGGCTGGCGGCGGATGAACCTGCGCGGCTGCCGCAAGAAACCGGCCTGGATGCCTGGCTGGGCCGCCAGCTGCTTGGCCAGCGCCATGACAGCAGCCGGCTGCTGGAGCTGGGTGACGGCCGCCGGGTAATGATCGCCGTGGATGCGCGGGATGAAATCGACGAGGTGCGTGACTCGCTGCAGCAGTTGTTGGTCCTGTGCGGCCTGGCGTTGCTGCTGAGCTTGTTGACCATCCGTTGGGCGGTGCGGCGGGGCATGGGCTTGCTGGACGATCTGCTGCAGGCCTTGCGCCAGGTCTCGGGTGGGCAATTGACCGCACGCCTGCGCGAGGCCGGCCTGCCGGAGGCGCGCCAATTGGCGGAGCACTTCAACCGCATGACCGCGTCTCTGGAGCAGGCCCGCTGCGACAATACCCAACTCACCCAGGCCCTGCTGGCGGTGCAGGAGCAGGAGCGCACCCAGTTGGCGCAGACCCTGCACGACGACCTCGGGCAATACCTGGCGGGTATTCGGGCCCAGCTCTGCCTGCTGCGCATGGTCGCCGACCAGCCAACCGCGGTGGCGCAGACGACACGCACCCTGGAGCTCGATTGTGAACGCCTGCAGCAAGGTTTCCGCGCCCTGGTACATGACCTGTACCCGCTGGCGTTGCAGCACATGCCGCTGGCCGAAGCCTTCGGCCTGCTGGTGAGCCAATGGCAGGCCAGCCAGGGTATCGATTGCCGCCTGCGGGTAGGCGAGCATTTGCCGGTACTACCCGGGCCGAGTCGCACGCATTTGTATCGTTTGCTGCAGGAGGCGTTGACCAACGTCGCCCGTCACGCCGGCGCAAGCCAGGTGCGGGTGCGCCTGCAACGCAGCGCCAAGGGCTTGCGCCTGCTGGTTCGCGACAACGGTTGCGGTGCCAGCCAGCCCCAGCGCCCCGGGGTAGGCCTGCACTCGATGGC
This sequence comes from Pseudomonas sp. PVC-5-1, assembly GCF_057444345.1. NCBI lineage: Bacteria > Pseudomonadati > Pseudomonadota > Gammaproteobacteria > Pseudomonadales > Pseudomonadaceae > Pseudomonas > Pseudomonas sp. PVC-5-1. The sequence goes on from NZ_CM172024.1 coordinate 2,358,052, forward strand.
CGAGCGCGCCCGCAGCCTGGGCGGTGAACTGCGCATCCTCAGCCGACCGGGTGCCGGCTGGGCGCTGGCCCTGAACATTCCCATGGAGGTGTGATGAATATCGTGTTGGTCGATGACCACGCCGTGGTCCGCCAGGGCTATGCCAGCCTGCTGCGAGCGGTGCTGCCGAAGGTACAGGTGCGTGAGGCTGCCAGTGGCGAAGAGGCGCTGGCGCGGGTTCAGGAACAGGTGCCCAACCTGGTGATCATGGACTTTGGCCTGCCAGGCATCAGCGGCCTGGAAACCACCCGGCGCCTGCGTCAGCGCCTGCCGCAATTGCGGGTGCTGTTCTTCAGCATGCATGACGAACTGCCGCTGGTGCGCCAGGCGCTGGATGCTGGTGCCTCGGGATACCTGACCAAGAACTCGGCGCCCGAAGTGCTGATCGAGGCGGTGCAGCGGGTGTTGGCCGGGCATGCCTATATCGAACAGCCCTTGGCCACCCAGCTGGCCTGCACGTCACAGCAGAATGCCTGCGACCCGCGCCTGCAGCGCATGACCCAGCGTGAGCTGGAAATTTTCGTGATGCTGGCCAAGGGCACCCCGGTGCGAGGGATTGCCGAGCAGTTGTGCATCAGTGCCAAGACCGTGTCCAACCACCTGACCTTGCTCAAGAGCAAGTTGCAGGTCAGCTCCCATGCCGAGCTGGTGCATCTGGGGATTGACCTGGGGGTGGTGCGGGTGGCGGGGTGAGGTCTTTAGGGTTCGGGCCCGGACCCTGTGGGAGCGGGCATGCCCGCGAACACCGGCGAAGCCGGTGCCAGACACCGCGTCGGCTGCTTCGCGGGCGCGCCCGCTCCCACAGGTAACCGAGTGGTTGCAAAAATGGCAGCGCTCATTTGTCCCAGGTGTCGGGGCACCCCTTGCACCCCTCCATGTTGGCCTCTTGAAAATTCCCGTAATGCTGCCGCGCCCCGCGCAAGTCGGCGCGGGCCAGGTTGCTCTGGCCAAACTTGGCCTCCTGCAGGTTGGCATCGCCAAGGTCGGCCCCTTGCAGATCAGCCTTGCTCAGCCAGGCCATTTCCAGGTCCGCCGCGTGCAGGTTGGCCTGCTGCATCTTCGCCGCTGACAACCTTGCGAACTGCAGGTAGGCCGCGCTGAGGTCGGCCCTGGCAAATTGCGCACCTTGGGCAAACAGGCCCCAGCCCTGAATCGCAACGAGCCGGCTTTGGCTCAGGTCGGCCAGGCGCAGGTTGCTTTGCTGCAGGCTGGCGCGGGTCAGGTTGGCGCCTTGCAGGTTGGCCTTTTCCAGGTTGGCCAGGTCCAGCCGGGCATGGCGCAGGTCCGCATCGCGCAGGTCGGCGCCGGCCAGGTTCATCTTGCGCAGGTCCTGGTTGGCCAGGTTGGCGCCCCGCAGGTCGGCCCCCGGGCACTGGCTGGCTTCGGCAATCACGCAGCCGTTGATGGTCAGGGGGGTATCGTTGCCAGCGTCGTCGGCATTCTCGGCCATGGCAGGAGACAGCACGATCAGCAAGGCAAGTGGCAGGTAGTTCATGGCGATAGGCTCTCAATGTGAAGTCGAGCAATCATCCCGGGCCGCATTGCGGCCCATCACCTGTAGGAGCAGCCTTGTGCTGCGAAGAGGCCAGCAAGGCCACAGAACTGCTTCGGCTGTAATGGCCTCTTCGCAGCACAAGGCTGCTCCTACAAGCAATAGGCTGCACCGCAGGTCACCTCAGGCAGTCAACGCTGTGCAGTCTTGTTGTCCCAGCTTGGGATCTTGAACACCCAGAACGAACCGCCCTGGGCCACCGGTTTGGTCAGTTCGGCCATGTCGCCGCCCCACAGCGGCACCGCGCCGCCGTAACCCACGGTCACGCCGATGTACTGCTCGCCGTCCTGTTCCCAGGTGATCGGCGGCGAGACGATGCCGCTGCCGGTCTGGAACTTCCACAACTCCTTGCCCGTCTTGGCGTCGAAGGCCTTGAAAAAGCCGTCGCCGGTGCCGGTGAACACCAGGTTGCCCTTGGTCGCCAGCACGCCGGCCCACAGCGGCAGGTGCTCCTTGTGCTCCCAAACCAGCTTGCCGGTGGTCGGGTCCATGGCGCGCAGGGTGCCGACGTGGTCGTCGTACATGCGCTTGATGCGGAAGCCCATGCCCAGGTAGGCCGAGCCCTTCTTGTAGTTCACTTCCTCGGTCCAGTACTCCTCCTTCCACTGGTTGCCGGGGATGTAGAACAGGCCGGTGTCCTGGCTGTAGGCCATGGGGTTCCAGTTCTTGCCGCCAAGGAAGGGTGGCGAGACCTCCACCGGCTTGCCCTTGGTTTCTCCCGGCAGCGGTTTGGCCGGGCGCTGCCCAGGGTTTTCCACCGGGCGCCCGGTCTTGAGGTCGATGTGGCTGGCCCAGGTGATGTTGTCGACGAAGGGGAAAGCGTTCTGCAGTTTGCCGTTGCTGCGGTCCACCACATAGAAGAAGCCGTTGCGGTCGGCGTGGCCGGTGGCCTTGACCAGCTTGCCGTCCTTGCCCTTGTAGTCGAACAGCACCAGCTCGTTGTTGCCGGAGAAATCCCAGGCATCGTTGGGCGTGTGCTGGTAGAACCACTTCACTTCACCGGTGCTCGGGTCGACGCCGACCTGCCCTGAGGTATACAGGCTGTCGAAGTCATGCGGGTTGCCGTCCTTCGAGGTGCGCGCCCAGGTGTTCCAGGGGCCAGGGTTCCCGGCGCCGACAATGATGGTATTGGTCTCGGGGTCGAAGCTGGCGCTTTGCCAAGGCGCGCCGCCGCCGTGGCTCCAGGCTTCGACCTTGCCGGTTTCGGTAGTGGGGTCGTCCGGCCAGGACGGCGCCTTGACGTCACCGGTCGGCGTGCTGTCCTTGCCGTTCAGGCGGCCCATGTGGCCCTCGACGAAGGGCCGCATCCACACCTCTTCACCGGTGTCCGGGTCGCGGGCGAACAGTTGGCCGACCACGCCGAATTCATCGCCGGAGCTGCCGTGGATCAGCAGTACCTTGCCGCTGGTCTTGTCCTTGATCAGCACCGGGGCACCGGTCATGGTGTAGCCGGCGGCGTGGTCGCCGAACTTCTTGTTCCACACCACTTTGCCGGTGCGCTTGTCGAGGGCGATGACCCGCGCGTCGAGGGTGCCGAAGTAGATCTTGTCGCCGTAGATCGCTGCGCCGCGGTTGACCACATCGCAGCAGGGGCGAATGTTGTCCGGCAGGCGGTGGTTGTAGGTCCACAGGCGCTTGCCGGTTTTCGCATCGAGGGCGAACACCCGCGAATAGGAACCGGTGACGTAGACCACGCCGTCGCTGACGATGGCCTGGGATTCCTGGCCGCGTTGTTTCTCGTCGCCGAAGGAATAGGACCACGCCGGGGTCAGCTTGAACACGTTCTTGTCATTGACCTGGGCCAATGGGCTCCAGCGCTGGGCGTTGGTACCCATGCCGTACTGCAGCACATCCTGGGTGGTCAGGTGGTCGTTGGCGATGTCTTCCCACGTCACGTTCTTGCTGGCAGGTGCCGCAGGGGTGGTGGCTGCCGTGGCCACGCTGCCCAGGGCCAGGCTACCGGCCAGCAGCAAGGCCCGCACGCTCAGGGCCAGAGGGGAAAGGGCGGGTAGCGTTCTTGTTGTCATGGTTGCAGTTCCCAGTGGAGGTTTTGGCCTGCACAGGGTGGGACGGGGCGGGCCTTGCGGGATACGGAAAAAGTCCCGCCCTTGCCGGGAATAGTTCCCACGGGGCACCTCATTTGGCCCTTCGCCACAAGCCCTACTACCAAGGGAGTAAGGCGCGGCCACCAAAGCAGCATTCGGCCGCCTGCGGGCTGTTTCTAAGATGGCGACACGGCCTCTGTGGTTGAGGCCTTGCGTGCAATCGTGAGGGCATAAAAATGACAACAAAACGCAACGTCTTGCTGGCTGCCGGGCTGCTTGCCAGTGCAGTGCTGACCGGCACTGCCTGGGCACATGGCAATGTGGTGCCCCAGGCTGTGGAAACCAAGGGCCTGACCCCGATCAAGGACGCTGGCGTAACCCTGGACGGCGATGGTTGGGCAGCGGTCAACCCGTACCGCAGCTCTCCCGAGCACGACAAGGCCGTGGAGATCGGTGCCTCGGCCTACAACCAGAACTGCGCCGCCTGCCATGGCCTGGAGGCCAAGTCGGGGGGCATCGCCCCGGATCTGCGCATGCTCGATGCCGGCGAGGCCGGGGATGAGTGGTTCGTCGAGCGGGTACGCCACGGTGCGGTCCGCGACGGCCGGGTGTACATGCCGAAGATGGCCGACTACCTGAGCCAGGAGGCCCTGTGGGCGGTGCGCACCTACCTGGACAGCGTGCACGTCGAGGAATGACGGCCATGCGTCTGTTGGCGGTGCTGTTCAGTGGCTTGCTGCTGTGCTGCGCGGCGGCGCAGGCGCAGGTGCGCAACTACGACGCGATCATTGCCGCCGGCGAATTGAAGGTGGCTGTGTACAAGGACTTTGCGCCCTACAGTTTCGAGGACCACGGCCAGCCGCGAGGTGTCGACGTGGAGCTGGCGCAGGCCCTGGCAACGGCGTTGGGAGTGCGCTTGCAGCTGATCTGGGCGCCACCCGGGGAAAAGCTCGACGACGATCTGCGCGACTACATCTGGCGCGGCAGCCCGTTGCGCCACCAGCAACTGGCCGACCTGATGATGCGGGTGCCATACGACCATGCCTATGCGCAGCGGCGCAACGAGGTAGGCGAGCTGGAAAACGCCCAGGTGGTCATGTTCGGCCCTTATCAGGAGGAGCGCTGGCAGGTCGCCTATGATCGCCGCCGCCTGCCCTCGGTGGCCAGTGTCGCGGTGTTCCAGCAGCACCCGATCGGGGTCGAGGTGGACAGCGTGCCGTCGTTCTACCTGACTTCCGTGTTCAACGGCATGCTCAGTGCCAGGACCCATCATTACCCCAATGTGCAGCAAGCTTTCGGCGCCATGCAGGCCGGCCAGGTGGACGCGGTGATGGCGATGCGCGGCGAAGTTGACTGGCAACTGCATCAAGCCGCCGACCCGCAGCTGGCCCTGGCGGAAAACGCCTACCCGAACCTTGGCAAGCAGGCCTGGGAGATCGGCATGGCGGTGCATGAAAGCAACCGGCAGCTGGCCTATGCGGTGGAGGAAGCGCTTGAGACGCTGATTAGTGATGGGCGGATGAAGGCGATTTATGCCAGTTATGGCCTGCGTTACCAGGTGCCGGAGATGTATCAGTAGCGCTGGCGCGACCCCTGTGGGAGCGGGCTTGTCGAGGCGTCGAACCGCCGCGAACACGGGCGAAGCCCGTGCCATCCATCGCGCCGCCTGCTTCGCGGGCATGCCCGCTCCCACAGGGATCATGCTGGCTCAACGGATAACTGTTTCATCAAGGAGTGGGCGATGAACTGGCGAGCGACTTTCCTGCTGGCCTGCTGGATGCCCTGGGCCGCACAGGCCCAGGCCAGCGAGCCGAGTAACCACAAGGACCCGGTGCCGTCGGTGATGTGGGACTTCTACCACAAGCAGCTGCTGGGCCAGGCCGCATTCGTGTTCGATGATCGGGTCAAGCTGCTGGCGCCACCCTTTGCCGAGGACGCACGCCAGGTGCCGTTGGAGATCGACGCTCGGGCGTTCAGCGGCGAAGTGGTGCGGATCATCGCCTGGGCCGAACTCAACCCGCTGCCGCGTATCGTCGACTACCAGCCTGGCGAGCGCGTGCTGCCCTGGTTGTCGATCCGCATTCGCGTCGAACAGGCCACACCGCTGCGCGCTGCGGTACTGACGCGCGACGGCCTGTGGCATGTCGGCTCGACCCTGATCGATGCTGCCGGCGGCGGTTGTACCGCGCCCAGCGTGGTACGCACCCAGCCCGGCTGGGAGGAACACCTCGGTGAAGTCCTGGGCGGGCGCTACCCGCGCGGCGACAGCAGCCGCCTGCGCCTGCAGGTGGCCCACCCGATGGACAACGGCCTGGTCAGCGGCATTCCCGAATTCTTCCTCAACCATGCCGAGTTGCAAGGCGCGGATGGCCAGCGCCTGGCCAGCCTGGAACTGTACCCGGCGGTCAGCGAAAACCCCAACCTGGGCTTCGACATCCAGGGCCCCGGGCCGACCCGGTTGGTGTTGCAGGACAACAGCGGCAACCAGTTCGAGGCGGCAGTGCCCTGAACGCGTTGCCCGACTCCATCCCTGACCAGAGGCGCCCGTCATGCGTTGCATTCTGCTGTTGCTACTGTGCCTGGGCCTGCCGGCCTGGGCAGACCTGGACTATCGGCTCAAGCCCCGGCAGATCGCCGAAGGCACCTGGCTGCTGGAGGGCAGCATCGACAATTTCGCCAAGGATAACGGCGGCAATATCGTCAACACCGCGTTCATCGTCACCGACAACGGGGTGGTGGTTATCGACAGCGGGCCGTCGAAACGCTACGGCGAAGCATTGCGCCAGGCCATTGCCGCCACCACCGACAAGCCGGTGGTCGAAGTGCTGCTGACCCATCATCACCCCGACCATGTGCTGGGCAACCAGGCCTTTGCCGATGTGCCCATCGGCGCCCTGGCCGGTACCGGCGAGCTGTTGCGCCAGCAGGGGGAGGCCATGGCCGAGAACATGTACCGCCTGGTTGGCGACTGGATGCGCGGTACCGAGGTGGTGCTGCCGACCCGCGTGCTGGAGCCAGGTATTCACGAGGTGGGTGGGCACCGCCTGCGGCTGCTGGCGCTGGGCGGGCACACCGGTGCCGATCTGGCGATTCTGGATGAAAGCACCGGTGTGCTGTTCGCCGGCGACCTGGTGTTCTACGAGCGCGCATTGACCACGCCCAACAGCCCGGGGCTGGAGGTGTGGCTGAAGGACCTGGACACCTTGCAAGCGCTGCCCTGGAAGCAGCTGGTACCCGGTCACGGCCCGCTTGCCAGCGATGCCCGGCCGTTTGCCCAGATGCGTGATTACCTGGGCTGGCTGGACGGGCTGATGCGCGACGGCGCGGCGCGTGGCGATGACATGGCCGAGATGATCCGCAGCCCCATACCCGAACGGTTTGCCGCTATCAGCCTGACCCGTTACGAGCTGATTCGCAGTGTCAGCCACCTGTACCCCCGTTACGAACGCCAGCAGCTGCGGCGCGTGGACAGCAAGGGCTGACACGGTCCCTGTAGGAGCGGCCTTGTGTCGCGAAAGGGCTGCAAGGCAGCCCCGGCAATTTCAGCCATGGGCACAAATCCTGGGGCCGCTTCGCGCCCCTTTCGCGACACAAGGCCGCTCCTACAGGGGGCCGCGCAAGTTCACTGATACCAAGGAACTAGAAAACTCAGCACTGCGGGCAATTGTTGGCAAGCAGGTCGGGACCAAGAATTCCCGACACACCGGGAAGTTTTCCCGGATACAACAAAAAAACCAAAGGTAGCCGTCATGACCCGATCCACACGTCGTCCCGTGTTCGCCTTGAGCCTGGTGCTCAGCGCCATGCTGCTTGCCGGTGCAGCCCACGCCGCTGTCAGCAATGAAGAAATTCTCCAGGACCCGAAGAACCCGCAGCAGATCGTGACCAATGGCCTGGGCGTGCAGGGCCAGCGCTACAGCCCGCTGAACCTGCTCAATACCGACAACGTCAAGGACCTGCGGCCGGTCTGGGCATTTTCCTTCGGTGGTGAGAAGCAGCGCGGCCAGCAGGCCCAGCCGCTGGTCAAGGACGGGGTGATGTACCTGACCGGCTCCTACTCACGGGTGTTCGCCGTGGACGCCCGTACCGGCAAGAAACTGTGGCAATACGATGCGCGCCTGCCCGATGACATCCGCCCGTGCTGCGACGTGATCAACCGCGGCGTGGCGCTGTACGGCAACCTGGTGTTCTTCGGCACCCTCGATGCCAAGCTGGTGGCGCTGAACAAGGACACCGGCAAGGTGGTATGGAGCAAGAAGGTGGCCGACCACAAGGAAGGTTACTCCATCAGCGCCGCGCCGATGATCGTCAACGGCAAGCTGATCACCGGCGTCGCCGGCGGGGAGTTTGGCGTGGTGGGCAAGATCCAGGCCTACAACCCGGAAAACGGCGAGCTGCTGTGGATGCGCCCGACCGTGGAAGGGCACATGGGCTACGTGTACAAGGACGGCAAGGCGATCGAAAACGGCATTTCCGGCGGCGAGGCGGGCAAGACCTGGCCTGGCGACCTGTGGAAGACCGGTGGTGCGGCGCCTTGGCTGGGCGGCTACTACGACCCGGAAACCAACCTGATCCTGTTCGGCACCGGCAACCCGGCGCCGTGGAACTCGCACCTGCGCCCGGGCGACAACCTGTATTCCTCGTCGCGCCTGGCCCTGAACCCCGACGATGGCACCATCAAGTGGCACTTCCAGAGCACGCCGCATGACGGCTGGGATTTCGACGGCGTCAACGAGCTGATCTCGTTCAACTACAAGGATAGCGGCAAGGAGGTCAAGGCCGCCGCTACCGCTGACCGCAACGGCTTCTTCTATGTGCTGGACCGCACCAACGGCAAGTTCATCCGCGGCTTCCCCTTCGTCGACAAGATCACCTGGGCCACCGGCCTGGACAAGGACGGCCGGCCAATCTACAACGAGGCCAGCCGGCCGGGGGCGCCGGGTAGCGAGGCCAAGGGCAGCTCGGTGTTCGTGGCGCCGGCGTTCCTCGGGGCCAAGAACTGGATGCCGATGGCCTACAACAAGGACACCGGGCTGTTCTATGTGCCGTCCAACGAGTGGGGCATGGACATCTGGAACGAAGGCATCGCCTACAAGAAGGGCGCGGCGTTCCTCGGTGCCGGCTTCACCATCAAGCCGCTCAACGAAGACTACATTGGCGTGTTGCGCGCCATCGACCCGGTCAGCGGCAAGGAAGTGTGGCGCCACAAGAACTATGCGCCGCTGTGGGGCGGGGTGCTGACCACCAAGGGCAACCTGGTGTTCACCGGCACGCCGGAAGGCTTCCTGCAGGCCTTCAACGCCAAGACCGGCGACAAGGTCTGGGAGTTCCAGACCGGTTCCGGCGTGCTCGGTTCGCCAGTGACCTGGGAAATGGACGGCGAGCAGTACGTTTCGGTGGTTTCCGGTTGGGGCGGCGCGGTGCCGCTGTGGGGCGGTGAAGTGGCCAAGCGGGTCAAGGACTTCAACCAGGGCGGCATGCTCTGGACCTTCAAGCTGCCCAAGCAACTGCAAACGGCAAGCGCCAGTCGCTAAGCCGACAACCTGCCGCTTGCTGCCAGGGACCCTGTGGCAAGCGGCCCTACTACCAAATGACGAGAGCCCCGCTGCCAACGATGCATTCGCCCGGCAGGCGGGGCTTTTTACCATCGGCTCATCGCCTGTCGCTGGACAGGCATCGACCCACAGAGGCTCAGCATGATCTACGCACAACCCGGAACCCCAGGCGCCGTCGTGTCCTTCAAACCACGCTACGGCAACTTCATCAACGGTGAATTCGTGCCGCCGCTGGGCGGCCAGTACTTCACCAACAGCTCGCCGGTCAATGGCCAGCCGATTGCCGAGTTCCCGCGCTCCGGCGCCCAGGACATCGAGCAGGCCCTGGACGCCGCGCATGCCGCTGCCGAGGCCTGGGGCAAGACCTCGGTGCAGGACCGCGCCCTGGTACTGCTGAAGATCGCCGACCGCATCGAACAGAATCTCGAAGTACTGGCCGTTACCGAGAGCTGGGACAACGGCAAGGCCGTGCGCGAAACCCTCAACGCCGACGTGCCGCTGGCGGCGGACCACTTCCGCTACTTCGCCGGCTGCATCCGTGCCCAGGAAGGCGGCGCCGCCGAAATCAACGAGGGCACCGTGGCCTACCACATCCACGAGCCATTGGGCGTGGTCGGGCAGATCATTCCATGGAACTTCCCGCTGCTGATGGCCGCCTGGAAACTCGCCCCGGCGCTGGCAGCCGGCAACTGCGTGGTGCTCAAACCGGCGGAGCAGACGCCGTTGTCGATCACCATTTTCGCCGAGCTGATCGCCGACCTGCTGCCGGCAGGCGTGCTGAACATCGTCCAGGGCTTTGGCCGCGAAGCCGGTGAGGCCCTGGCCACCAGCAAGCGCATCGCCAAGATCGCCTTCACCGGTTCCACCCCGGTGGGCTCGCACATCATGAAGTGCGCGGCCGAGAACATCATCCCGTCCACCGTCGAACTGGGCGGCAAGTCGCCGAACATCTTCTTCGAAGACATCATGCAGGCCGAGCCCGCGTTCATCGAAAAGGCAGCCGAAGGCCTGGTGCTGGCGTTCTTCAACCAGGGTGAAGTGTGCACCTGCCCGTCGCGGGCGCTGATCCAGGAATCGATCTACGAGCCGTTCATGGCCGAGGTGATGAAGAAGATCGCCAAGATCACCCGTGGCAACCCGCTGGACACCGCGACCATGGTCGGCGCCCAGGCCTCGGAGCAGCAATACGACAAGATTCTTTCCTACCTGCAGATTGCCCGGGAGGAGGGCGCGCAGCTGCTCACCGGTGGCGCTGCCGAGCGGCTCGACGGCGACCTGGCCAGCGGTTACTACATCCAGCCAACCCTGCTCAAGGGCAACAACAAGATGCGCGTGTTCCAGGAGGAGATCTTCGGCCCGGTGGTGGGCGTGACCACCTTCAAGGACGAAGCCGAAGCGCTGGCGATCGCCAACGACAGCGAGTTTGGCCTGGGCGCGGGGCTGTGGACCCGTGACATCAACCGTGCCTACCGCATGGGCCGCGGGATCAAGGCCGGGCGCGTGTGGACCAACTGCTACCACCTGTACCCGGCGCATGCCGCGTTCGGTGGCTACAAGAAGTCCGGGGTGGGCCGCGAGACGCACAAGATGATGCTTGATCACTACCAGCAGACCAAGAACCTGCTGGTGAGCTACGACATCAACCCGCTGGGCTTCTTCTAAACCGCGTCGCGGCCTTCGCGGGCTCGCCCGCTCCCACAGGTATTGCACTGGTCTTGAAACTTGTGCAGTCCCTGTGGGAGCGGGCGAGCCCGCGAAGAGGCCGGCACTGTCATGCACAAATCCACAGCTGCTCCGTGTTACCCCTACCAACGCACCCCGCAAACCTGTCCCAAAGTAGCATTCGGACCCGTCGCCCCTCGTGCATTAATGCCTCTACCGGAATCGCCCGGCACCAAGAAGAGGAATGCCCCATGTGGACTAAACCCGCCTTTACCGACCTGCGCATCGGCTTCGAAGTGACGATGTACTTCGCCAATCGTTGATGCCTGTCCGGCCATCAGCGCGATGGCCGGTTCTTCATTGAGCATGCCCGTTGTGAACCTGATCGATCGCGAACAAGCCCTGGCCTTGCGCAAGGGCTTCCGCCTGCGCTGGGAGCCGCGCCAGGCCTGCCATGTGCTGCTGTACCCGGAGGGCACCATCGAACTCAATGCCAGTGCCGGCTGGGTGCTCGAGTTGCTGGACGGCCGGCGCAGCGTGGCGGCGGTCATCGACCGCCTTGCACAGCGCTTCCCCGGGGTGCCGGGGCTGGACGAGGACATCCTGGCGTTCCTGGAGGTGGCCCGTGCCAAGTACTGGATCGAATGAACCGTGGCCAGGCTTTGGTCTGGTTGCTTTCGCTGCGGGATGCTTTACGCTGGCGGTTACCTTCCAGAACAATAAGAACAGGCTTCCCGATGAGCCAGAGTTTCAGCCCGCTTCGCAAGTTCGTTTCGCCCGAGATCATCTTTGGTGCCGGCTGCCGGCATAATGTCGCCAATTACGCCAAGACCTTCGGTGCGCGCAAGGTGCTGGTGGTCAGCGACCCCGGTGTGATTGCCGCCGGTTGGGTGGCGGACGTGGAGGCCAGCCTGCAGGCCCAGGGCATCGACTACTGCCTGTACAGCGCCGTATCGCCCAACCCGCGTGTGGAAGAGGTGATGCTTGGCGCCGAGATCTACCGGCAAAACCACTGTGATGTGATCGTCGCGGTCGGCGGCGGCAGCCCGATGGATTGCGGCAAGGCCATCGGCATCGTGGTCGCCCACGGGCGCAGCATCCTCGAATTCGAAGGCGTGGACATGATCCGCGTGCCCAGCCCGCCGCTGATCCTGATCCCGACCACGGCCGGCACCTCGGCGGACGTGTCGCAGTTCGTGATCATTTCCAACCAGCAGGAGCGCATGAAGTTCTCCATCGTCAGCAAGGCGGTGGTGCCGGACGTGTCGCTGATCGACCCGCAAACCACCCTGAGCATGGACCCGTTCCTGTCGGCCTGCACCGGTATCGATGCGCTGGTGCATGCCATCGAAGCCTTCGTTTCCACCGGCCACGGCCCGCTGACCGACCCCCATGCGCTGGAAGCCATGCGCCTGATCAATGGCAACCTGGTGGAAATGATTGCCAACCCCACCGATATCGCCCTGCGCGAGAAGATCATGCTGGGCAGCATGCAGGCGGGGTTGGCGTTTTCCAATGCGATCCTGGGTGCGGTCCACGCCATGTCGCACAGCCTGGGCGGGTTCCTCGACCTGCCGCATGGCCTGTGCAATGCGGTGCTGGTGGAGCACGTGGTGGCGTTCAACTACAGCTCGGCACCGGAGCGTTTCAAGGTGATTGCCGAAGTGCTGGGTATCGACTGCCGCGGCCTCAACCACCGGCAGATCTGCGCGCGCCTGGTGGAGCACCTGATCGCGCTCAAGCGTGCCATCGGCTTCCACGAAACCCTGGGCCTGCATGGGGTGCGCACGGCCGATATCCCGTTCCTGTCGCAACATGCGATGGACGACCCGTGCATCCTCACCAATCCGCGTGCGTCGAGCCAACGTGATGTCGAGGTGGTCTATGGCGAGGCCCTCTGACGAGCAGCAACGGGCGCTGGCCGGGCTGCTGGGGCTGGGCGATCACTCGGCGCGCAAGAGCCATTACCCGGAGCTGGCTGCGCGCCTGGACGAACTGGAGGCCGAACGCAACCGCTACAAGTGGCTGTTCGAAAACGCCGTGCACGGGATTTTCCAGGCCAGCCTGCAAGACGGCATGCGTGCCGCCAACCCGGCGTTGGCACGCATGCTGGGTTACGACAACCCGCAAGCGTTGCTGTTTCCGCTGACGGACCTTGCCGCCAACCTGTTTGTCGGCGGGGCCGAAGAGTTGCACGCCATCACCGCGACCCTCGCTCGTGAACGCAGCCTGCACGGTTATGAAACCCGCTTGCGGCGCAAGGACGGCAGCCACCTCGATGTGTTGATGAACCTGTTGCTCAAGCCAGGTCAGGAAGGGCTGGTGGAAGGGTTTGTCGCCGACATCACCGAACGCAAGCTGGCCCAGCAGCGCCTGCAGCAACTGAATGACGAGCTTGAGCAACGGGTGGCTGCCCGTACCGATGAGCTGCTGGAGGCCAACCGCAACCTGCAACAGCAGATCGCCGAGCGCAAACAGATCGCCCGCGCCCTGCGCGATGCCCGCGACGCCGCGGAAACCGCCAACCGCAGCAAGGACAAGTACCTCGCTGCCGCCAGCCATGACCTGCTGCAACCGCTGAATGCCGCGCGGCTGCTGATCTCGACCTTGCGCGAAAGACCGCTGCCAGAAGCGGAAAAAGTGCTGGTGGAGCGTACCCATCAGGCGCTGGAGGGCGCTGAAGACCTGCTGACCGACCTGCTGGACATTTCCCGGCTCGACCAGGCGGCGGTCAAGCCGGACGTGGCGCTGTACCGCCTCGACGAGCTGTTCGGGCCACTGGTCTCGGAGTTCCGCACGGTGGCCGATGCGGCAGGCCTGAAGTTGCGTGCGCGCATTGCCGACTACGCCATCAGCACCGACCTGCGGCTGATGACGCGTATCCTGCGCAACTTTCTCAGCAACGCCTGTCGTTATACCGATGAGGGCAGGATTCTGCTGGGCGCCAGGCGCCGCGGCGATCACTTGCGCCTGGAGGTGTGGGATACCGGTCGGGGCATCGCGGCCGATCGGCTGCAGGCCATTTTCCTCGAGTTCAACCAACTTGACGTAGGCCGTGCCGCCGATCGCAAGGGTGTGGGGCTGGGGCTGGCGATCGTCGAGCGGATCGCCAAGATTCTCGGCTATCGCGTCGAGGTGCGTTCATGGCCGGGGCGTGGCTCGATGTTCAGTATCGACGTGCCGATCGGCGAAGCCATGCCCTTGCCTATCCACCAGGCCGCGCCGCAGCCTGGCGCCGGCAACCCGTTGCCGGGCCGCCGCCTGCTGGTACTGGACAACGAAGTGAGCATCCTCGAGAGCATGGGCGCGCTGCTCGGGCAGTGGGGCTGCGAAGTGGTTACCGCGACCGACCAGGCCGGGGCCTTGCTGGCCTTGCAGGGGCGGGCACCGGAATTGATCCTGGCGGACTTTCACCTGGACCACGGTGTTGTCGGCTGCGAAGTGGTCAGGCATTTGCGTGAACATTTCGGCGCCGCCATTCCTGCGGTGATCATCACTGCCGACCGCAGCGATCAGTGCCGACGCTCCTTGAACAAGCTCGGCGCGCCGTTGCTGAACAAGCCCGTCAAACCGGGGAAGTTGCGTGCGGTGTTGAGCCAGTTGCTGGGCTGAAGCCTCAACCCCACGGCCTTGCGCAACAGATAACTGAATTCGCAAGCGATCCTCGTACCCTGTGGGAGCGGCTTTAGCCGCGAAGAATCCAACGCGGTGCATGGCACCGGCTGCGCCGGTGTTCGCGGCTAAAGCCGCTCCTACAGGGGGGCGCGCAGTGCCAGGTGGCTGTTCCTGAAATGGGACTCTGTATGGCCCTGGTGGATCACAAGTCAGTTGTGTGCCGCCGGTGCCTTTGCCTCCAGCAGGGCGGTACCGAGCATTTGGTGATAGTGCCCGGGGCCAAGCAGACGCAAGATTCCGGCCTTTTCGAGCTTGCCAAGCACCTTGCCGTTGGCTTCGCACAGTTTCACCACGATCTGGCGTTCATGCAGTTGCTGGATCACTTCCTCCAGGGTCTGCAGCCCGGTGATATCCATGAAGGGCACCCGCTTCAGGCAAATTACCAGCAGTTCAGGGTCGGTATGCGTTTGTGACAGGGCGCGCTCGAAGGTTTCAGCGGCGCCAAAGAACAGCGGGCCTTCGATGGTGTACACCAGCACGCCGGGGGGCAGCGATTTCTGGCCGTTGCTGTGCAGTTCATTGGCCAGTTCCTCTTCGACCACCTGCTGGACTTCGACGGACGATGCCATGCGGCGCATGAACTGAAGCATGGCGAGGATGACGCCGATATTCACGGCGATCACCAGGTCGCTGAACACCGTCAAGGTGAAGGTGACGAGCAGGATGGCGATGTCGGCTCGCGGTGCGCGCTGCAGCATGCGCTTGAAATGCTTCAGCTCGCTCATGTTGTAGGCGACGACGAACAGGATCGCTGCCAGTGCGCAGAGTGGAATGTTCGACGCCAGTGGCGCCAGGAACAGAATGATCAGTACCAGTGTCAGCGCATGGATGATGCCGGCCAACGGCCCGGTAGCACCATTGCGGATGTTGGTCGCTGTCCGGGCAATGGCACCTGTGGCGGCAAAGCCCCCGAACAGCGGCACTACCAGGTTGGCGACCCCTTGGCCGATCAATTCCTGGTTCGAGTCGTGCCTGGTCCCTGCCATGCCGTCGGCGACGACAGCCGAGAGCAATGATTCGATGGCCCCCAGCATGGCGATCGCAAAGGCTGGCCCGACCAGTTCGATCACCCGCGCCAGGGAGACTTCGGGCCAGGTCAGTGACGGCAAACCTTGTGGGATAGCCCCGAAGGCGGTGCCGATGGTAGCCACACCGTCAAAATGGAACAGGGATTGGACGAGCGTCGCGAACACCATGGCTACCAGTGGCCCGGGCAGGCGTTTCAGCACGGGCAGCCTTGGCGCCAGGATCAGCAAAGCAAGGCTGCATGTCGCGAGCAGCGTCGTGGCAATGTGGAGGTCCGGCAGGGCTAGCAACAGATGCCACAGTTTTTCGTGGAAGTGCCCACCTTCGATTTCGGGCAGGCCGAAGAAGTCACGCCATTGCCCAACCCAGATGATGATGCCGATGCCGGCGGTGAAACCTACGATCACCGGGTCGGGAATGAACTTGATGACTGCACCCAGGCGGGTAATGCCAAGCACCAGCAGTATGGCGCCAGCCATCATCGTGGCCAGTTGAAGGCCTTCCACTCCGTACTTCGCCGTCACCCCTGCGAGGATCACGATGAAGGCCCCGGTCGGTCCGGCGATCTGCAATCGACTGCCGCCCAGCAAGGAAACCAGCAGCCCGCCTATGATCGCCGTGTAGATGCCTTGCTCCGGCTTGACCCCGGAAGCGATGGCGAAGGCCATGGCGAGGGGCAGCGCAACAACCCCGACGATGAGGCCGGAGACAAGGTTGCGCATCCAGTGTTCACGCTTGAACAGGCCGGCGTTCCAGGCTTCGCGAACCGCGATCATTGCAGGCTCCTTGATAAGGTGCATGCACATAGTATTTAGCATGCCATGGGCCTGTTGTGCCTCTGAACGAACTGATCGAGCTGAACGAGGCGGAGCAGGGCAGGCGCGGCATCTGCACCCTCAAATGTGAAGGCGTTGTGCGGGTCCAGATTCACGATGTCTCGCACGCTTCCTTCCGACCGCCCGTGATGATCGGAATGTAGCTTGCCGGGCCTGACTGATGGCACTTCAGGCACGGTCACCTGCAAAGCGATAACTGCGAAACAGCAGGATAGAGCGTCCAAAGACACTTGCTAAGTTTGGATCCAGTTGTTGGTAAAACTTTCCATTCGGTCAAATTACAACAACTTAGCAAACTAACTAACTTGATTTAGTGTGCCGCCTGTCGGTCGTTTTGCTCGAGAAATGAACGATTTGGATGACGCTGACTCCTATTTGCCAGCAGGTGCCTTCAATGTGATTGCACTTCGCGCCTTTCCCCAGAACTTATGGACGTTCAACCTCATCGGCATTGCAGGGATGCTCATGGGGCTTTTTTATTCCTGAATAATGGAGTATTGCCATGCCCAACCGAGGCTCTTCGGGTGAGCCACCGCGTGTATTGAGTGACAATCTACTTTTTCATTTAACGATTCGAATTTGGCTTTGACGTTGCGATTAAATCGTTCGCACACCTATTTCAAAGCCATCTAGCGCTAACGCATTGCGTGGAGAAAATGTCGTGGAGATTAATACAATTATTAGCCTGTTCGGGCAGAAAGAATCCATGGAGCTGGTGCGGTTGTCTGTTATTTACGTTCATTTATTGGCCTGTTGCATTGCCATCGGCATGGTATTCGCCAGTGACGCCGAGATGGTCAGGAACTTGTTGAAGGGTCATAAAGAAACCGGGCATGACAGTAAGCATATGACCAGCTTGCAGAAGTCCGTGGCCAATGCCCTGATATTCTTGTGGCTCACGGGCGCCGCAGTGATTGGAATTGACTACCTTGATAAAGGTATGAACTATTTTGCCAATCCGAAACTTCAAGCGAAGGTCATTATTGTCATGTTGCTGACCTTTAACGGCATGTTGTTGCATCGCTATGTATTGCCTGCCTTGCTCAAAGCAGGCAACTTGCTGGACCTGAATTTTGGCGTGCGAATGTTTGCGTTGTTCTCCGGCGCACTGTCGGGTGTGTCCTGGCTGTATGCGGCGATGCTGGGTGTTGGCCGCCCACTGGCCTGGAAATACTCGCTGACCGAGTTGCTGCTGGCCTATCCGGTACTGATCCTGCTGGGCTTTGCCATGATGGCTGCCCTGACCCAGTGGGCACGCAAACGCAGCCAGGCCGAACCGGCTCCAGCGCCTGTCTGGCGACTGGCAGGCATTCCTACCTGATTGCCTGAGTAACGCTTCGGTTGCGCCGCGAACCGGGAAACCTGGTTCGCGGCGAGCTCGTTTCATGCGCAGCCTCTGGGCGGTTCGACTGGCGGCATTGAATTTGAACGTCGCCCAATGGTGGGGCTCTTAATGCAAAGGACACCGTGAGGGCTCCATCATGAGCATTGAACGCAGCATCCCCGAGCTCGAAGCCTGGTACGCCCAATACGACGACATCAGTTACCGCCGTGAGTCGCCGGATGCCTACCACCATGAACTGCTACGCACGGCCGAGGCGCTGCGTGACGATGGTGCCATCGACTGGGACGACTGGCTGGCACTCAAGGCATTGGCCGATGACGCCCATGTGCGCGCCCTGGAAGATGCCGTGCAGGCCCATGTGAGCGATCCCGACGCATGAAAGCGCTGAAGATTGCCACGTTCAACATCAACGGCATTCGTAGCCGACTGCCGGCACTGCTGGCCTGGCTGGAGCGGGAAAGGCCTGACATTGCCTGCCTGCAGGAGCTCAAGGCGGCGGATCAGCAGTTTCCTCACCAGGCGCTGGAAGCGGCGGGGTACGGCAGCCTCTATCAAGGGCAGCCTTCGTGGAACGGTGTGGCCATTCTGTCGCGAGGAAGCGAACCACTGGAAGTACGGCGTGGCCTGCCTGGCATGGAGGACGACAACCAGAGCCGCTACCTCGAAGCCGCGGTGCACGGGGTGCTGGTGGCTTGCCTGTACCTGCCGAACGGCAACCCGCAACCGGGGCCGAAGTTCGATTACAAGCTCCGCTGGTTCGAGAGCCTGATCGAGCATGTCAAAGGGCTGCATGACGGTGGCCATCCCGCGGTGCTGGCGGGCGATTTCAATGTGGTGCCAACCGATATGGATATCTACGACACGCGCTCCTGGATGAAGGACGCGCTGCTGCAGCCCGAATCACGTGCGTGCTACCAGAAACTGCTGAATCAAGGCTGGGTCGACGCCATTCGCCATCTGTATCCGGACGAGCGCATGTACACCTTCTGGGATTATTTCCGCAACCACTGGGCACGCAACGCCGGTTTACGT
The DNA here is from genome assembly GCF_057444345.1 of Pseudomonas sp. PVC-5-1. Lineage (NCBI taxonomy): Bacteria > Pseudomonadati > Pseudomonadota > Gammaproteobacteria > Pseudomonadales > Pseudomonadaceae > Pseudomonas > Pseudomonas sp. PVC-5-1. The sequence continues at coordinate 2,376,819 of NZ_CM172024.1, forward strand.
ATCGACCACCTGCTGCTCAACCCCGAGCTCGCGCCCTACCTGAAGCGGGCTGGTGTCGATGCCTGGGTGCGTAACGAACCCAAGGCCAGCGACCATGCGCCCGTCTGGATCGAGCTGGGCACGCGTCGCCGGCCATAGGGCAGTTCGAGCGAACCTTCAACTACCGGAACCACCGCTGGAGCCCGAACCACCAGAGCCTCCGGTCCCGCTACCCGTCCCGGTGCCGCGTTCCGATCCACTGCGGTCACTACCGGATCGGTCGGTGGTGCCATCGCCACCGGTATTGTCAGTGTCATTGCCATCGGTTCCGCCGGAACCTGTCCCCATGGCATCCGCAGGCGTGCCGGAGCCGGTCGCTCCGCCTTGGTTGTTCATGTGCCCGCTGTCATGCGGCTGCGTGCCAGGAGCACGCTGATCGTTCAGGTCGGTGGCTGCCAGCACCACAGGTGCGCTGAGCCCCAGGCACAGCACGAGCAGTAACGAATGAGGCTTCATGATCTTCATGGCGATACTCCGTTGCGGGTTGGTCACCTTCTGTTCGGCCTGCATCACCCACGGGCGTGCCGTGAAATCGACGGAATGCATGGAGCGCTGACATGCACGGGGGCGGGTTACCCCACGTGAATACTTTGAGGCCCGCGCTTCGATTCCTCTGGCAAGGCCGTGACCTTGATCGCGCGTACCGGTACGGCGAATTTTGCACCTACCTTCGAGAAGCGCTCGAGCAGGTGGAAATTGATCGCTTGCTGGATGTCCATGTACAGGTTGTAGCCCGGGTCCTTGACGATATACACGCACTCGAATTCCAGCGCCTCCTTGCCGAAGCCGCGCAGGTGGGCACGGTCGAAGCGCACCTGCTGTTGTGCCTTGATCGCTTCCTCGACGATGGCGGGTGCCTTTTTCACGGCCTCGGTTGGCGTGTCGTACGACAGGCCGAACTCGAACACGATCCGTCGTTCCTGCAGGCGCTTGTAGTTCTGGATGGTGCTGCTGATCATGCTGGCATTGGCCATGACGATCTGCTCGCCGCCCAGGCTGCGGATGCGTGTGGTCTTCAGCCCCACGTGCTCCACCGTGCCGGCCAGCGGGCCGATGACGATGAAGTCGCCCACCTCGAACGGCTTGTCGACGGCGATGGACAACGAGGCGAACAGGTCGCCGAGGATGTTCTGCACGGCCAGTGCAACAGCGATACCGCCTACCCCAAGGCTGGCGACGAAGGCGGTGATGTTCACGCCCAGGTTGGACAGCATCGCCAGCAGCACCACTGACCACAACAGTACCCGCGCACCCCATGCCGACAGCGTGGCCAGCGCGCTGCCCTGGTTCAAGCCGTCGGTGCGATGCCGGGCGAAGTAGCGACTCAGGCCCAGGCCGATGGCGCGGTTGGCCCACAGCCCGATCTGCAATGCCGCGACCACGAACCACAGGCTACCGACCCGGGTCAGCCAGCGCTCGGGCAGGTCGAGCATGCTCAGGCCCACCAGCAGCGAGGCAAGGAACAGCAGAAAATTGCTGGTCCCGGCGAGCACTTTGGCCAGCACCTGGCTTAGCGCGCCGTCATGCTCGGACCAGCGCCTGACCCGATGCAGCATGAAACTGATGGCCGCCCGCGCCACGACGAATGTCAGCAGCGCTACCGTCAGTGCCAGCAACAAATTGAGAACGGAAACTCCGAACAGTGTGGTATCGGTGAACAAGGCGATGATGCGATCACTCATGAGACACTTGCCTCCTTCCATAGGATTGGGTGACTGGTGGAGCGGCATTGCCGGCGAAGCAGGCAATGCCGCTCGCCAGGTGAGCCTCAGCCGTCGGACTGCTCCTCTGGCGGCACCTGGCCTTCGGGCCAGTCGGGTGCTTCCTTCTCCTGTTCCTGTTCCTGTTCCTGTTCAGGCACAGGTTCGCCCGGGTTGTGGGGTACTTCGTCCACGTACGGGTCGGGTTGGTTGGGGTCGATCATGGTCTGGCTCCTCGCCGTTGGGCTTTCAGGCATGTGTCCGGGCGTTCAGCCCGACTCCACGGCAGTGTTTTTCTTCCAGCCCCGCAGGTTCATGGCGCACAGGCAACCCTGCAGGATGATCAGCGCCCAGGCTTGCGCCTGCCACCCCCAGGCGGCCCACAGCACGTTGCTGGCAATGAAGCAGCAGAAACCCAGCTTGCGCCGGCCTGGGCGCCGTGAGCCGATGCACCAGGCGGCAAGTACCGTCAGGGCCATGGCAGGCCATTCAAGAAAGTCGATCCAGGCTTCCATCACGCAGCACGCTGTTCGCCCTTGAGCAGTTTTTTCTGCGCTTCCATGGCCTGGCCGAGCTCATCCAGTTGCTGCTTGCCCAGCAACTTGCGGGCGGTCGGAAACAGCTCGCTTTCTTCTTCCTCGATATGGTGTTCCAGCAGTTCCTTCATCACTTTGACCCGCCCGGCGAACTCGACGGTGCCGGTTTCGGTTTGCAGCAGGTCCGGCAGCACCAGGGAGTCGACGGTGCGGTGCTCTTCCTTGGCTTCGTAATACATCTTCGCTTCTTCCTTGCCGCCGGCCTGCTTGATGGCCGGGTACAGGATTTCTTCTTCCAGGGCGGTATGGATGCTTACCTCCTGCTTGATGCGTTCGAGCAACTCGGCGCGCTTTTTCACCGCGCGCTCAGTGGTGGAGGAGAGTTCCTCCAGCAGCTTCTTCACCAGCTCATGGTCCTGGATCAGCAAATCGATAGCGTTCATGCGACACCTCTTCGGGGCTGAAAAAATCACGATTGCCTTCGATGGAGTAGGGGCCGCGCGCCAAGGTTCAAAGCGGATGATCAGCGTACTGCTGTCGCGAAAGGCGGCTCTCACCGGAATCCGTGCAGGTTGCGCCGGCCAGGCAGGGTCACTCCTGCGGAATGAAAACGCACTGCGCTGCCTGGGCCGGCGCTGACAACACCTTCGAGAGTGCCGACATGTTCGCTGCGCAGGGTCAGGTAGAGGGTGGCGATACCCTCTTTGCTGGTGCCAAGCTGGAGCAGGAGCGACCGGCCATGGGAAAGCGATACTTGCGGCTCTGGCTGCAGCGTTTCGATGCTGGCTTCGCGTAGCAAGGTCCCCCCGAGCAGCAACATCACAGGCTCCCCGGCATTGCCGCGAACGGTGATGCGCAGGTTGTCGGTGGTGCCGCTGCGGCTGAGGCGCTGATACTCCACATGCCCCCGGCCGTCGTCGCTCATGACCTGGGCGTCACTGAGCGGACCGTTGCCGAACAGCCCGGCCAGGCCCAGCAGCACGACCACCACCAGCGCGTACCATCCGACCCGTTCGAATCGCCAGACCCGCTGCTGCATGCGCATGTCTTCCTCGACGGGGTGATGCCTTGAAGCCAGCTCGTCTTCGTCCATGCTTGCAGCCTCTCACGTAGCCTCTCACGTAGCCCCTCAGGCGCGCTCACCACGCAGCCAGCGTTGGTGGTAATGGGCCAGGTGCGACAACCCGTACAGCGCGCCCTGGCGGATTACATCCGCGCGCTCGCCAAAAAAGCGCTGGCTGCGTGTGAATACCGCCAAAGGCTCGCCGGCAAAGGCCCAGGCAAAGCACACAGTGCCCGGGGCGATGCCATCCTGCGGCTGTGGCCCGGCGACACCCGTGCTGGCGATGGCGACGGTGGCGTCGCTGTCTTTCAATGCGCCGAGGGCCATCTCCCAGGCTACCGCCTCGCTGGTCAGGCCGTAGCGTTCGATAGTCTGTGGGCTGACGCCGAGCAGGCGTTTCTTGGCGCTTGGCGAGTACACCACGTAGCCGCTTTCCAGAACCTCGCCGGTCCCCGGCACTGCTGCCAACAGCGCAACCATGGCACCGGCCGTGCAGGATTCTGCGGTGGTCAGTACCAGCTTGTGGGCCTTGAGGTAATCAAGGGCCTCGAGTACGGGGTCGGTCGTCATGGCCGGTCACTCGTGCGTTGTTTTTTGGTGGACGTGTTTCCTGCGGGATTGGTTCATTGCTTGTGTGCCACCCATCAATGGTGGGGAAAGCTTCCTGAACTTTGTTCCGTTTGCCGGCTTCCTCTAGGTAGGAGGGCGGCGGTGCGGACCTCGCGCTGCGGCCGGACTAACAGAGGAGAAGCGATCATGACCGAGCCTGTGACATATTTCTGGATCGCTGTTGCAGCGATCATCGTGTTGCTCGATCTGTGGGCCATCGTCAGTGTTTTCCGCAGTGACAAGAGCGACGTGACGAAGGCGATGTGGGCACTGTTGCTGTTGGCGCTGCCCATTGTCGGCCTGGCCATCTGGGGCGTGCTTGGGCCGCGTGGAATCAAACGCGGTACCGGGCCGTCGTCGCCTGAACATAGCAAGGGGTAGGAGGGGAGATGAAGAAAGGATCGGAGACACCTCGCAGCGGAACCCAAGGTGAAGAGGAACGGGACAATGATGCGCAGCGTCCTGATGGGTCAACTGGCACGTCCCATGATTCCACTGCGCAGAAAACAGCTCGTGATAAAGCGCAACGCAAGCGTTGAGCGGGCCGTGAGCAGTTGAGCGGTGCAGCAGGGCTTCACCCGCGCCCACGGGCAAAGTGCCTTCGTGAATTCGGCGCGGTCCCTGTGGGAGCGGGCAAGCCCGCGAACACCGGCGAAGCCGGTGCCATGAGCCACGTCAAGCCGAGCGTGAAGCCATGACCAAGAATCCAGCGTCGCAAACAAGCTTTGCCCCGTCGGCCACGCCAAGGCAGGTTGCGGGTGTGCTGGCATCGGCCACGTTGATGGTGCTTGCCTCGGGAGTTGCGCCGCATGACCGTGCAGATTGGTGGCTCGAAAACGTTTTGCCGCTGGCACTCCTGCTCACCTTGGCTGCAACCAGCCGCTATTGGCGCTTTTCGTGGCATGCCTACCTGGCAATCATGGTGATGCTGGCGATTCATGAGCTAGGCGCGCATTTCACCTATGCCAAGGTTCCCTATGACGCTTGGCTGCGTGCGCTTACCGATCACTCTCTGAATGCCTGGATGGGCTGGCAACGCAACCAGTTCGATCGTCTGGTGCATCTGAGCTACGGCCTTCTGTTCGTCTTGCCGATCAGGGAACTGCTCCAGCGCCAGGCCCTGTTGCGAGGCGCCTGGTTGGCGTTGTGCACTGTTTCTTTCGTGCTTGCGACATCGGCGCTGTACGAACTGCTGGAGTGGATAGGCGGCCAATACCTGGGCGATGACCGGGCCCAAGCCTTTCTCGCGACCCAGCAAGACCCTTGGGATGCGCAAAAGGACATGGCCTTGGCTTTGCTCGGCGCACTTTTCACCTTGTTGATCCAGTGGTTTGGGTCACGCAAGCTTTGGGGCAGAAGGGTAGTGTGTCTGGGGGACAGGCACGGCTGACGGGGCAGGACTTATCGCTGTGTAGGAGCGGCCTTGTGTCGCGAAAGGGCTGCGAAGCAGCCCCAGGGTTTCGGCGCAGACGCATAAGTTGCTGGGGCTGCTTCCGCAGCCCTTTCGCGACACAAGGCCGCTCCTGCAAGACCAGCAGGTAGCATCCAACGCGATCAGAACTTCAAAAGGCCTCTCCATCACTGGAAAGGCCTTTCGCAATCAGCCTGTGACCATCGAAAATCCCTAAAGTTTCCGTCGGGAAAACAGTAACTTGGAGAATTTCTCCAAGTCGTGTCACTCGTCGGATTTCCATTGTAAGGCCCTGTCCAGAGCCTCAGGATCGCCTCCGTATCCCTCTGAGGCTTTCACATATGAAGTACTCCTCGATTCTCTTGTTGTCACTTGGCCTGCTGAGCGGCGTTGCGTCGGCAGGCGGCAATACCGAAGCAGGTATAGGTGGCGCATTGGGTGGAGTATTGGGCTCGGTAGTCGGCCAGTCGATCGGCGGCAGCACCGGCTCGGCAATCGGCGCCGGCCTGGGTGGCGCGGCCGGTGGTGCGGTGGGTGCCGACAAGCACAGCCGTGGCGAGGCGGCCATTGGCGGCGCACTGGGTGCAGCTGGCGGTAACGTGGTGGGTCGCAAGATGGGCGGCACCACTGGCAGCATGATCGGCGCAGCAGCCGGTGGCGGTGTGGGTGGTGCCTTGGGCAACCACATGGGCCGGGAATACGATGACGAGAGCGGGCATCGCTATCGTGATTATGACGACGATGACGATGATCGGGGCTGGCGCCGTCACCGCCACGACCGTGGCAATCACTACGGCTGGCGCAACAAACACCGCCACGACGACTGACCCCCGCGTTACAGGCCCATCGCAAGGGCTGGCCGCAGCAATTGCGGCCAGCCAGGCCAATACCTCCAGCGCCCCTTGCTCCAGGCACCTGCTATGAAGTCCCCCCAGATTTGAACTGCATGAAAGAGGGGACGCTATCGATCTTGAGTTTTCAGTCAACCTGAGGATGGGCATTGGGTAGTTTGTACCAGGGGACTGCGCAGTCCACGTGAACATGCTTCTGCTTCCTGGGTAGAAACGGGGTATCGAGCGTACCTAGCGCTATCGAAACCCAGTCAGCAAACTCACCCTCGAGGCGTGACCAGAACAAGGTCGAACCGCACTCGGCGCAGAACTCGCGCACTACCGTCGGTGATGAAGCAAAAGCCTTGATGCTGTTGGCGCCGCGAAGTATTCGCAGCATGCTGCATGGAACGCTGCCGTACGAAGCGAATGCAGCCCCGTGACCTTTGCGGCACTGGCTGCAATGACAATGGCTCACTGCCTTTGGCGGGGCGAGTAATTGGTAAGTGACCGCTGCGCACAAGCAGCTTCCCTGGAATGTCTCTGTCATAGGCGCTTCCGTGCAGGTAAGGAAAACAGCGTAACCGCCTCGGCTGGATCAGTCGACTGGCCGTTCGTGGCCATTCTCGACCTCAGGATCAGTAGTGATCTCGTGGGGGAGGGCTTGCCATGAAGTGGCGGGCTTGGCTTCAGCAACAGGGGTTACCCTAATGCCGGTCAGTTAAGCAAATTGGGGCCGCTTTGCGGCCCTTTCGCGACACAAGGCCGCTCCCACAAAGGCTTTGTTCCATGCGCGAGAGCGCAGCCATGAAGTAGAGGGCTGTTGTGGCTTGCCGCGCCTAGTTCGCGGGCAAGAGGATCACGAAGTTCTTTTTCATGTCTTCCAGCACGGTCCATTTACCCTTGGCGCCCGGTTCGATGATGAACGTGTCGCCAGCGGCCAGTTTGATGGGGGCGCAACCCTCAAGCTCGATGACGCAGCATCCACTCAGTACATGGCAGAACTCCCAAACCTTGTAGTCGATGCGCCACGCTCCGGTGCTGGCTTCCCATTCTCCGGAAATGCGACCTTGCTGTTCATCGTGATAGTACTTGGACGTCAGCGTATGAGGGGTGCCTTCCACGACCTCTTCAAAAAAGGGAAGGTCGCGTATCGGTTGGATATCCAGTTCGCGGAACACGGTCAGTTTCTTGTTCATGGCTTTTTCTCGAGCACGTTTTGGTTAGGGCGATACATCAAATAGGCTTCACCGGTTACGCCCAGCATCGGGTGCGGAACTATCTGGCAGGTTTTAACAATTTGAAAACCGTGACGTTCGTAGAAGCGGCGTGCACCGTGGTTTTCTGCGTAATCGATCAGGCATAGCCCATTCAGGCCAGACTCCTCGGCGCGCTGCTGGGCGTGGCGAAGAAACTGGACGCCCAGCCCCTGGCTGCGCCAGGCTTCATCCAGGGCCAGGCTGGATATGTACAAGGTGTCGGGTATTTCCATGTCGGAATAAGGCGCGAGGACCGGGTCTGCCTCGACAGACCTGTCAGGGGTCTCGCGCAAGGCATAGCTATGCATCATGCCGATGACACGCCCTTCGAAAGTGGCCATCAGGCAGTTCTTGTAGGAAAAGTCGCCTTGTTCCCTGGCATAGCGAGACGCACCGACGCTCAGCAATGCTTCTCCAGGAGCGGCAAGCTTGCTCCATATGTAATCGGCCATGCCCTCCGATGTCAGTTGAAAGAAGCGCGCAATATCGTGCGCGTCCGAGGCTTGAGCGGGCCTGAAGTCGATAGGCATGTACAGTGCTCCCATGGGACCGGGTGGTCAGTTTTCAAGGATTACGCCTTTGGCAGGGAGGCAGGGTAGGCGGGTTGAACGGTGCCCATCATGCTGTGGGCGAACACCGTCAGCACGGTGTGCGACGCTGTCCCATGCGCAAAGGCATGGCGGCATCTGTAACCGGGGCCGCTTCGCGGCCCATCGCCGGCAAGCGCGGCTCCCACAGGTACAGCGCATGCATGAAGGCTGGTGATATTCCCGAGGAAGATTGCCCAGCCCCTTTGGGCTGCGCTGTCGCGCAGAGAACAAATATCGCTCGTCTGACGCGTCCTTTGTAGGAGCATCCTTGTGCTGCGAAGAGGCCGGTACAAGCAACAGAGCGTGGATCAGTGTAAGCGCCGGGTCGTTAGCAGCCATCCGAGACCAACCGCTATGGACCCAAAGCGGACGCTAAAAGATAACTGATTTTGTAAGCGCGACGCGTACTCTGTGGGAGCGGGTTTACCCGCGAAGCAGGCGCCGCGGTGGATGGCACCGGCTGTGCCGGTGTTCGCGGGTGAACCCGCTCCCACAATGATTTCTGTTGGGCAGAACGACAGCCAAGGATCGATTGTGGGCAGCTATGGATCACCCCTTTACCTTTTTTCTTCGCTAGCCTGGAGCACCCCGGCAGCATGCCTTGGCAATGCGATAGAAATCAGGGCAGCCAGCAGAACAAACGCTGTGGAGATCCACAGGCAGGCTCCCAGCCCGTAAGCCTGGAATACCCAACCGGAAAGCAGCGTACCGACCAGCCGCCCTAGCGCGTTGGACATGTAATAGAAGCCCACATCCAGCGATACCCCGTCTTCCTGGGCATAGCTGACGATCAGGTAGCTGTGCAGCGACGAATTCACGGCGAACAGCACGCCGAACAGCATCAGCCCGCCCAGAAGCACCACCTGCGCCGACCAGCCTGCCGACAGGCCCAGGGCGATAAGCGCCGGCAGCCCGGCAAGGGCGATCGCCCAGATGAAAGCCGCGCGACCGTCGGGCACATGGCCGCGTTTCTTGCCAGTAATGTGGGGGGCAAGCGACTGGACGATGCCGTAGCCGATTATCCATGCAGCCAGGAAACCGCCGACCAGCCAGAAGTCCCAGCCAAAAGCCGTGCTCAGGTACACCGGCAAAGCGACGACGAACCAGACGTCACGGGCGGCAAAGAGAAACAGCCGTGCGGCCGAGAGAATGTTGATGGCCCGGCTCTTGGACAGCATGTCGCGGAACTTCGGTTTGGCCTTGGCCTTGCCCAGGTCCTTCTTCAGCAGGATCAGGCTGCCGATCCAGATCAATGCCAGTACCGCCGCCATGGCCAGCACCGCCAGGGTGAAGCCGAGCAGGGCGAGCAGGGCACCACCAAGGAAGAAGCCCACGCCCTTTAGCGCGTTTTTCGAACCGGTGAGAATGGCTACCCACTTGTACAGGGTGCCTTGCTGGCTGTCCGGCACCAGAAGCTTGATGGAGCTCTTGGCGCTCATCTTGTTCAGGTCCTTGGCGATGCCGGACAGCGCCTGTGCCGCCATCACCCAGGGCACTGTCAGCCAGGCTGCCGGCACCGTGAGCATCAGCAGGGCCAGAACCTGCAGGCCCAAGCCTATGTTCATGGTGCGATTCAGCCCCAGGCGGGCGCCGAGGTAGCCGCCCACCAGGTTGGTGATCACGCCGAACACTTCGTAGAACAGGAACAGCGCCGCGATTTGCAACGGCGTGTAGCCCAGTGAATGGAAGTGCAGTACCACCAACATGCGCAATGCGCCATCGGTGAGGGTGAAGGCCCAGTAGTTGCCGGTAACCAGCAGGTACTGACGCACTTCCATGGACAGGGCTGACAACGCCTTCATGATTGCCGTCTACTCCGCCATGCCGACCATTCGGGCCAGTTCCGCTGCACGGTTGGCGTAGCCCCACTCGTTGTCGTACCAGGCGTAGATCTTCACCTGGGTACCATTGACCACCAGGGTCGATAGCGCATCGATGATGGAGGACCGCGGGTCGGTGCGGTAGTCGATGGACACCAGCGGTCGCTGTTCGTAGCCCAGGATACCCTTCAACGGGCCTTCGGCAGCCGCCTTCAACAACGCATTGACCTCTTCGGCAGTGGTCTCGCGTGCCACTTCGAACACGCAGTCGGTCAGCGAGGCGTTGGCCAGCGGTACACGTACGGCGTGCCCATTCAGCTTGCCGCGCAGTTCAGGAAAGATCTCGGCGATTGCGGTAGCCGAGCCCGTGGTGGTCGGGATCAGGCTCATGCCCGAGGCGCGGGCGCGACGCAGGTCCTTGTGCGGTGTATCGAGGATGCTCTGGGTATTGGTCAGGTCGTGGATGGTGGTGATCGAGCCGTGGCGGATGCCCAGGTTCTCGTGAATCACCTTGACCACTGGGGCCAGGCAGTTGGTGGTGCAGGAAGCGGCGGTGACGATACGGTGCTGCGCCGGGTCGAACAGGTGCTGGTTGACGCCCATCACCACGTTCAGCGCGCCTTTCTCCTTCACTGGCGCGCAGACCACCACGCGTTTGACGCCCTGGTCCAGGTAGGCCTGGAGCACGGCTACCGACTTCATCTTGCCGCTGGCTTCGATGACCAGCTCGCAGCCCGACCAGTCGGTGTCCGCAATGTTCTTGTTCGCGGTGACCTTGATGCGCTTGCCCTCGATCACCACCGAGTCGCCATCTGCCCCGGCTTCACGATCCCAGCGCCCGTGGACCGAATCGAAATTGATCAGGTGGGCGTGGGTCTCGGCGTCGCCGGCCGGGTCATTGATCTGGACGAATTCGAATTCCGGCCAGCCCCAGGACGCGCGCAGCGCCAGGCGACCGATACGGCCAAACCCATTGATGCCTACTTTGATTGCCATGGTCTTGTTCTCGAGTTGTGACTTCAGATGGATCGTTGATTGACACGCCTGGACAATTCCTCGGCCGACTCCTTGCGCTCGGAGTAGCGGTCGACGAGGTAGTCGGCGCGGTCGCGCAACAGCAGGGTGAACTTCACCAGTTCTTCCATGACGTCGACGACACGGTCGTAGTACGGGGACGGTTTCATGCGGCCCGTTTCGTCGAACTCCAGGTAGGCCTTGGGCACGGACGACTGGTTAGGGATGGTGAACATGCGCATCCAGCGGCCAAGCACGCGCAACTGGTTGACCACGTTGAACGACTGCGAACCACCGCATACCTGCATGACCGCAAGGGTCTTGCCCTGGGTCGGCCGTACGGCGCCCATGCTCAGGGGGATCCAGTCGATCTGCGACTTGAACACGCCGGTCATTGCACCGTGGCGTTCCGGCGAGCACCAGACCATGCCTTCGGACCACAACACCAGATCGCGCAGTTCCTTGACCATGGGGTGGTCATCGGGCACGTCATCCGCCAGTGGCAGCCCGGACGGGTTGAAGATGCGCGTCTCGGCACCGAAGTGCTCCAGCAGGCGCGCCGCTTCTTCCGTCAGCAGACGGCTGAACGAACGTTCGCGGGTCGATCCGTACAGCAGCAGGATGCGAGGCTTGTGGGTGGACCGCTGCGCGATCGCCAGTTTCTCGGCTGTCGGCAGATCGACCAGGTCGTTGTCGATGTTGGGAATGTGGTGTTCGGTCATGTTTCACTCCTGGGACAAGGCGCCAGATGGCTGATCGAACCAGCGACGCTTGAGCCACCAGGCCACGCCAACCAGCGAGATCAGTACCGGCACTTCCACCAAGGGCCCGATGACGGTGGCAAACGCGACCGGCGAGGCGAGGCCGAAGGTGGCGATGGCCACCGCAATGGCCAGTTCGAAATTGTTGCTTGCCGCAGTGAAGGCCAGCGCAGTGGTGCGGGGGTAGTCGGCCTCCAGCAGCTTGCCCATCCAGAAGCTGAAGAGGAACATCACCGCGAAATAGATGGTCAGCGGGATGGCGATGCGCAGCACGTCCAGCGGCAGTTGCAGCACCATGTCGCCTTTCAGGCTGAACATGGCAACGATGGTCAGCAGCAACGCCACGAGGGTCAGCGGGCTGATTTTCGGAATGAAGTGCTCCTGGTACCAGGTGACGCCTTTACGGCTGATCAGGGTCTTGCGGGTCAGGAAACCGGCCAGGAACGGGATACCCAGGTAGATCAACACCGATTGGGCTATATCGAGGAAGCTGGTCTCGATGACGCTACCTTCCAGGCCGAACAGTGGCGGCAGCAGGCCCAGGAAGATCCAGGCGTACACGCTGAAGAACAGAATCTGGAAAATGCTGTTGAAGGCGACCAGGCCGGCCACGTACTGGTTATTGCCGCCGGCGATCTGGTTCCATACCAGCACCATGGCGATGCAACGCGCCAGGCCGATGAGTATCAGGCCGGTCATGTACTCGGGCTTGTCGGAAAGGAACACTACTGCCAGCCCGAACATCAGCACCGGGCCGATCACCCAGTTCTGGATCAGCGACAGGGCAAGGATGCGCTTGTTCTTGAAGACCTGTGGCAACTCCTCGTATTTCACCTTCGCCAATGGCGGGTACATCATGACGATCAGGCCGATTGCGATGGGGATGTTCGTCGAGCCCACCGACAGCCTGTTCAGCCACGCTGGCAACCCCTGGAACAGGCTGCCGAGAGTGATCCCCAGGCCCATGGCCAGGAAGATCCAGACCGTCAGGTAGCGGTCGAGGAAGGAAAGCCGGCTTTTGCTCATGGTGTATCTCCCTGAACGTCAGAGCGTTCCGATGATCGCCAGCTCGGCCTTGAGCCGGGCTGCATCCAGTTGTTCGAAAGGCAATGCGAGAAATGCCTTTTTTCTCGGCAGTGGTCAGCAGCAGGCAGCGACGCGCTGAGGGCGGTCACCCATGGTGTCCAGTCGTTTGGCGCTGGTGCTCAACCATTCGCGATTGGCTTCCAGCGTGGTTACCAGCACATCGCGTACCCAGGCGGGCAGTTCTGGATGCAGGCGGTAGTAAACCCATTGGCCCTGCCTGCGGTCTTCAAGCAGGCCGCAGGTGCGCAGTTGTGCGAGGTGGCGAGAAACCTTGGGTTGGCTTTCTTCCAGGGCGCAGATCAGTTCACAGACGCACAGCTCTTCCTCGCGAGCGATCAGCAGCATCATCCGAATGCGGTTCTCGTCGGCGAGGCATTTGAAGACCTGGGTCGGGGTCAGCGAGTCAGTCATGGCAGTTCTCGGTGTTTGCTTTTCATGCTTGATATATATGGTTTTTCAAATATACGATTTTTCGCATGTATTGCAAGGCCTGCCAGATTGATTCCTGCAGACGAAAAGAAGGCCTTGCAGGAGATCGCCCAGCCCTTTGGGCTGCGCTGTCGCGCAGAGAACTCAATTCGCAAGCGCGACGCGGCCTCTGTGGGAGCGGGCGTGCCCGCGAAAAATTCAACGCGGTGGTTGGCACCGGCTGCGCCGGTGTTCGCGGCGGTTCGACGCCTCGACACGCCCGCTCCCACAGAGGCCCTGCTCAATCATCCAGCTATATGCAGTTCCATGAGGGCGGGCCAGTCCGTTCCACCGTAGCGTCCTGTCGATCAAGGCTTGACCGCCCACGCTGTGCAAATACGTTTAACATGCTCCAGGCCTGCCCCCATCGTTGAAGAGATCTGTATGGAGTTACGTCAGCTTCGCTATTTCCTGAGTGTTCTGGAGTACGGCAGCCTTGGCAGGGCTGCGGTCGAGCTAGGGGTTGGCGCCTCGGCTTTGAGCCAGCAGTTGTCGAAGCTGGAGAGCGAGGTGAGTACCCGGCTTTTGACGCGTTCGAGCACCGGCGTAGCGCCGACCGCGGCCGGACTGGCCTTCGAATACCATGCGCGTCTTGCGCTTCGTCAGGCGGAACATGCTGTGCTGGCAGCTCAAAGTGGCCGCATGAGCGGCTATGCCAGCGTGGGGCTGGCTCCGACCACGGCTTCGATTCTTGGCCTTGCCTTGATCGACAGGATGCGAGAGCGCTATCCCGATATCCGTCTGCACCTGGTGGAGATGCTGTCTGGTTATCTGATGAACCAACTCAATGCCAGGCACCTTGACCTGGCGGTGCTGTTCCAGGCAGAGACGGGGCCGCGCCTGGAGGTGCGGGGGCTGCTGACGGAACGGCTGTTCGTGCTGGTTCCCGCACCGCTGGTCAAGGACGGCTGGGGCGAGTCGCTCACGTTGCAACAGATCGCGACGTTGCCGTTGGTGATGCCCAGCAACCAGCATGGATTGCGCACGACGTTGCGCTCGATTTTCGAGCGGGCAGGGCTGGAGGCCAGCATCGTCATGGAAGTCGATGGCCTGTCGCTGTTGATGGATTGCGTGTGTGCGGGCCATGCCGCCACCATCCAACCTGGCGCGACAGTGGCCCGGGCGCATCAGGCGGGCCTGCGCGTGTTTGCTGTCGACGAAGCCCTGGCGCAGCGTCGCAATGTGATTGTCAGCCTGACTGATGACGAGCTCTCACCGGCGGCGCTGGCTACGCGGATCGTACTGCAGGACGTTGCCCGGGAGCTGGTGGAGCAGGGCCGATGGCCAGGCGCACGGCTGCTTTGACCCAGGCGCCGGGGGCGCTTGTTCCGACCCTTTAGAAAAACTGAATGCCTCCCCCCGACCATCGCGTTTCGCGGTCTGCGGGCGCTCATTAAAGTCCCCGGTCACGAGGAGCAGCCGAACATTCGGCTCTTCGTGATCTGGAGGCGAAATGATCGATGTGCTAGTCATCGGAGGGGGCAATGCCGCCCTCTGTGCCGCGCTGATGGCGCGAGAGGCCGGAGCCAGCGTGCTGCTGCTCGAGGCCGCACCCCGCGCCTGGCGTGGTGGCAACTCACAACACACGCGCAACTTGAGGTGCATGCATGATGGACCGCAGGATGTGCTGGTCGAGGCGTACCCGGAAGAAGAATTCTGGCAGGACCTGCTGAAGGTTACCGGTGGCCAGACCGACGAAAAGCTTGCGCGGCTGGTGATTCGCGCGTCCTCCAGTTGTCGTGGGTGGATGCGCCGCCATGGCGTGCATTTTCAGCCCTCATTGTCGGGTGCGCTGCACACAGCAAGGACCAACGCCTTCTTCATGGGCGGCGGCAAGGCACTGGTCAATGCCTACTTTCGCAGCGCCGAAAACCTTGGCGTACAGATACGCTACGACACGCCAGTAGCCGACATCGAACTGCAGGGCGGACGCTTCGTCGCGGCCCATGTGCCGGCGCGTGAGGTTCAGGGGCGACACCTGCCTGCCGAGCGCATCGAGGCGCGTACCTGTGTGCTTGCCGCCGGCGGCTTCGAGTCCAACCGTGAGTGGTTGCGCGAGGCGTGGGGGCAGAACGAGCGAGGGGAGTGGCCTTCGGACAATTTCCTGATCCGTGGCACGCGCTTCAATGACGGGGTGCTGTTGCGCCGCATGATCGAACAGGGCGCCGACACGATTGGCGACCCGACCCAGGCGCACATGGTGGCGATCGATGCTCGTGCGCCGTTGTACGACGGCGGCATTTGCACGCGCATCGATTGTGTGTCGCTGGGCGTGGTGGTCAACCGCGATGGCCAGCGCTTCTACGATGAAGGCGAGGATTTCTGGCCCAAGCGCTATGCCATCTGGGGGCGCCTGGTGGCGCATCAGCCTGGGCAGGTGGGGTTCTCTATCATCGACCAGAAAGCCCTCGGGCGCTTCATGCCACCGGTTTTTCCGGGTGCCACCGCCGATAGTCTGGAGGCGTTGGCCGGCCTGCTCGGTTTGCCTGTGCAGGCCTTCCTCGAAACCGTGCATGCCTACAACCGAGCCTGCCAGGTGGGCACTTTCGACCACACCCGGCTGGACGACTGCCACACCGCAGGCCTGGAACCGGCGAAAAGCCACTGGGCGCGCCCGATCGATACGCCGCCTTATTACGGCTACCCGCTGCGCCCTGGCGTGACTTTCACCTACCTGGGGCTGCGCACCGATGAAACCGCCGCCGTCCATTTCGACGGGCGTCCCAGCCCGAACCTGTTCGTTGCTGGCGAAATGATGGCGGGCAATGTACTGGGCAAGGGCTACACCGCAGGCGTCGGCATGTCCATTGGCACCGCCTTCGGCCGTATCGCCGGGACCAGCGCTGCTGCGGCGGCGGGTTACGAACATCCAGAAAAAGAGAAGAGCCATGACTGCGCAACTGCCTGAGCCACGCCAGCCTGACACCGCCGGGCCGGCCCTCGAACTGATCCCGGTGTTGAACGTCGAGGAGCAGGAAGTGGACCGGCAAATGCGGATCTGCAATGCCTGCCGTTACTGCGAGGGCTTTTGCGCGGTCTTCCCGGCGATGACCCGCAGGCTGGAGTTCGGCAAGGCCGATATCCATTACCTGGCCAACCTGTGCCACAACTGCGGCGCCTGCCTGCATGCCTGCCAGTACGCGCAGCCCCACGAATTCGCGGTGAACGTGCCCCAGGCGATGGCCAAGGTGCGCGGGCAGACATACGCCGAGTACGCCTGGCCGGCCCTCTTCGGGCGGCTGTACAGGCACAACGGCACCTATGTCGCCAGTGCATTGGCCGTAGCCTTGTCGCTGTTCCTGCTGCTGACCTTGTTCGTCAACGGCACGCTGCTGCCCGGGCGGTTGGCTGGGAATTTCTATGCGGTCTTCCCGCACAACACCCTGGCACTGATGTTCGGTAGCGTCTTTGCCGCTGCAGCGCTGGCCCTGGCGGTGGCGGTACGTCGCTTCTGGCGCTCGGTCTCGCCTGCCGAGGCGCTGGCGCAACCGGCCAAAGGGGCGGTGTTCGAGGCATCAAGCGCGGTGTTGACCCTGAAATACCTCGACGGTGGGCACGGCCAAGGTTGCAACAATGCCGATGATCGCTACACGCTCTGGCGCCGTCGCTTCCATCACTTCACCTTCTACGGCTTCATGCTGTGCTTTGCCGCCACGGTGGTCGCCACCGGTTATCACTACCTGCTGGGCCAGCAGGCGCCCTACCCGCTGCTGAGTGCACCGGTGTTGCTCGGAACCCTGGGCGGAATTGGCTTGATTGTCGGGCCGGCCGGGTTGCTGGCGCTGAACCTGCGCAGGGCGCCGGAGCAGGGCGATGTGGCCCAGCGCCCCATGGACCGGGCCTTCATTCTGCTTCTGCTGTTGGTCAGCGCCACAGGCCTCGCCTTGCTGGGCCTGCGTGATACCGCCGCGATGGCGATCGTGCTGGCGCTTCACCTGGGGACGGTGATGGCGCTGTTCATCACGCTGCCCTATGGCAAGTTTGCCCATGGCCTGTTCCGCAGCGCGGCACTGCTCAAGTTTGCAATCGAGAAGCGCTGGCCCAACAAGCTGGGCCTGGGCGGGGAGTGAACCATGAACTCAGTCCGTATGCCCCTTGCGCCGTGCCGAGCCGGAAGCAAGGCATTTCGTTCAACGGTTGGGCCACTTGTCCAGCAGGATCGACACGAACTTCTCCGCTGCCGGCGACAGCGACGCCCCTCTGCGGTAGACCAACCCCAGGGTGCGGGTTACCTGGGGCTCGATCAGCGGCACGCTGACCAGGGTCGGGTGGTCGGCGCTGGGCATGGCCAGGCTGGGCATGGCCGACACGCCCAGCCCGGCCTCGACCATGCCCAGCGAGGTCGACAGGTGCTGAACCTCATAGAACCACTTGGGCCGCAGGTTGAGCCCGGACAGGGCATGGTCCAGCAGCATCCGGTTACCGCTAAGCCGGCCTACGCCGATCAGGCGGTAGTCGGCCAGTTCTGTCCAGGTGACGGCCTCACGGTTCGCCAGCTTGTGGTCCCTGCGGCAGGCCAGCACGAAGTGCTCCTGTACCAGGGAGACGAACTCGATGTCCGGGTGCTGGCCACTCATCATGTTGATGCCGAAATCGGCTTCACCCCGCAGCACGGCTTCGAGCCCGTCGTTGGCACTGAGGTCCAGCAGACGAATGCGGATCTTGGGGTATTGCTCGTTGTAGTCGCGGATCACCGATGGCAGGAAATAGAACGCTGCGGTCGGAATACAGGCGAGGGTTACCTGGCCGGTCTGTCGTTCTGCGAGTTCGCGAATGCTCAGGATCGAGTCTTCGAAGTCATCCAGCAGGCGCCTGGCCTTGGGCAGGAAGTCACGCCCGACGCTGGTCAGGCTGACGCGACGAGTAGTGCGTTCCAGCAACGAAGTGCCCAAGCCTTCCTCGAGCTTCTTGATCCGTCGGCTCAAGGCGGGCTGGGACAGGTGCAGCGCTTCTGCGGCTTCGTGGAAGCTGCCGAGTTCGGCGATTTTCACGAAAGATCGTATGTCTTGCAGCTCATATTCCATCTCGGATCGCTCTTGGCATTGGGTTCGGTATTGATGCTCAAATCGGAACAATAACTACGATATTTGCATTGGATTGATTTATCCATCCCTGTCAATCTTTTGTCCACAGCATCAATGATGTCCATTGATCAACAAGAGTGCGAAATCATGCAACGAATTCCTTGCGTACTCATGCGCGGTGGCACCTCCAAGGGCCCCTTTTTCCATGCATGGGACCTTCCTGCCAATGTGGTCGAACGCGACGAATTGCTGATCAACCTGATGGGTTCCGGGCATGAACTGGAAATCGACGGCATCGGTGGCGGTAGCCCGCAGACCAGCAAGGTAGCGATTGTCAGCCCCTCGCTGCATGCCGACGCCGACGTCGACTACCTGTTCGTGCAGGTCATGGTCGCCCAGCGCCGGGTCGATACCGCGCCCAACTGCGGCAACATGCTGTGCGCCGTTGGCCCGTTCGCCATCGAGCAAGGGCTTGTCAAAGGCCAGGACGGCAAGACGCTGGTGCGTATTCGCAACCTGAACACCGGCACTTTCGTCAATTCGCTGGTGGAAACCCCCGGCGGCATCGTGCGCTATGAAGGCCGCACGGCGATCGATGGCGTACCGGGCACTGCCGCCCCGGTACACCTGACCTTCCTCGATGCGGTCGGCAGCAAGACCGGCAAACTGTTCCCGACTGGCAAGGCCAAGGATGTGATCGACGGCGTTGCGGTCACCTGCATCGACATGGCCATGCCGATGATGGTGGTGGAGGCCAGCCAGCTGGGCGTCACCGGCTCGGAATCCCCGGCCGAACTCGACGCCAACGGCGAACTGCTCGAGCGCCTCGAGGCGTTGCGCCTGAAGGCCGGCAAGGCCATGGGCCTGGGTGATGTCAGCGGCATGGTCATCCCCAAGCCTGTTCTGGTGTCCAAGCCCCGTTATGACGGCACGTTGCAGGTTCGCTACTTCATGCCGCACAACTGCCACCGCGCCTTGGCCATCACCGGAGCGATAGGGCTGGCGACTGCCTGCGTCAGCCCAGGTACGGTGATCGGCGATCTGCTGGGCGAGGGCGCCGTGCAGTTGACCGAAGTGCGTCTGGAACATCCAAGCGGCGGTATCGATGTCGCGCTGTCGCGCAGTGGCGCAGATGGCAAGACGATTCAGGCCTCTGTGGTGCGAACCGCCCGGCGGCTGTTCTCAGGCTTCGTTTACGCGCCTACATTCCGCAGGTTGGCGGGGTAGGCCCAGGCGGTAGTCCAGACCTGTACATTCGCAACAAGCGCATCCGCACAATTTCAACAATGGGTGATGCCTCATGAGACTCGCCAAATCGCTGTACTTCCAGATCCTCTGCGCCGTCCTGCTGGGCGTGGTGGTCGGTCACTTCTGGGCGCAACAGGCCGTTGCGCTCAAGCCCCTGGGTGATGCGTTCATCAAGCTGATCAAGATGATGATCGCGCCGGTGGTCTTCTGCACCATCGTCACCGGTATCGCCGGGATGACCGACAAGCGCTCCCTCGGGCGTTTGATGAGCAAGACCTTGCTGCTGTTCCTGGTATTGACTGTCATCAGCCTGATGATCGGCCTGGCAGCGGTATACCTGTTCCGTCCTGGTGTCGGCATGAACATCGACCCTGCCACTCTCAGCACTGCGGGGCTCGGCCAGTACGCCGCATCTGCGGCGAAGCTCAGCGTGGTCGACTTCTTCATGCATATCATTCCCGACACGTTCATCGGGGCGTTCAACAAGGGTGAAGTGTTGCCGGTGCTGTTCATCGCGGTGCTCAGCGGCTTCGCCTTGTCTTCGATGGGCGAGAAGGGCAAGCCGGTACTCGATGTGCTGGAGTCTGCCTCGACCATGGTGTTTCGCATCTTTGGCTACCTGATGCGCTTCGCCCCGGTCGGCGCCTTCGGTGCGCTGGCCTTTACCGTCGGGCAGTACGGCGTGACGTCCCTGGGGGCACTGGCCAAGCTGGTCGGTACGCTCTACATCGCCTGTGCGTTCTTCGTGCTGGTGGTGCTTGGCGGCATCTGCCGTGCCCATGGCTTCAGCTTGTGGAAGCTGCTGCGCTATTTCCGCGAGGAGTTTCTGGTGGTGCTCGGCACCTCGTCCACCGAGCCTGTACTGCCGCGCATGCTGGAAAAGCTGGAGAAACTGGGCTGCAAGAAAGGTGTGGTCGGGCTGGTACTGCCAACCGGTTACTCCTTCAACCTCGACGGTACTGCCATCTACCTGTCGTTGGCGGCGGTCTTCATCGCTCAAGCTTGCAACATCGACCTGAGCCTTGGCCAGACGGTGACGATGCTGGCGATCATGCTGTTGTCGTCAAAAGGCGCGGCGGGTGTGACCGGTAGTGGTTTCGTTGCGCTGGCTTCGACCTTGACCGTCATTCACGACATCCCGTTGGCAGGGCTTGCCTTGCTGATCGGCATCGATCGCTTCATGTCCGAGGCGCGTGCCCTGACCAGCCTGGCCAGCAATGCCGTGGCCACGGTGGTCATCTCGCTGTCGGAGAATGCCTGTGAGCGGGAAACCTTGCTGCGCCGCCTGAACGGCATTCCGGCTGCACCGGACGAGGCGGATATTGCGCAGGCCGACTGGTCTGCCGAGCCTCGGCATCACGGCTGAAAAGCCTCTTCACCTTCCATAGTTGACTTAGAATCCCACTCAGCATCCCTGCGATGCCGAGTGGGGTAGGGGGCCGTCTGCCTTGCCGATGGCCGCAATAGAATAAAAACAAGAGAAAAGACCATGCTCGCACTCCTGGGCCTGATCATGGTGGTGACCTTCACCTACCTGATCATGAGCAAACGCCTGTCGCCAATCGTTGCGCTCACCGTGGTACCCATTGTCTTTGCAGTGATCGGCGGCTTCGCCCCCGAGCTGGGCAAGATGATGCTCGATGGCTTGAAAATGGTGGCGCCCTCGGCGGCCCTGTTGTTGTTCGCCATCCTGTTCTTCGGCCTGATGATCGATGCCGGCCTGTTCGACCCGCTGATCCGCAAGATCCTCAAGCGCGTCAATGGCGACCCGGTCAAGATCGCCATCGGTACCGCGCTGCTCTCGCTGTTGGTGGCGCTCGACGGTGATGGCACCACCACCTACATGATTACCTGTGCGGCCATGCTGCCGCTGTACAAGCGCATTGGCATGAACCCGATGATCCTGGCCACGGTATCCATGCTGTCGCTGAGCATCATGAGTGGCATGAGCCCTTGGGGTGGGCCGGCCACCCGGGCCATTGCCGCGCTCGGGCTGGATGCGACCGAGTATTTCATCCCGATGCTGCCGACCGTGATCGGCGGTGCGGCCTGGGTGGTGTTCACCGCGTTCCTGCTGGGCCGCGCCGAGCGCCGACGCATCGGCAACATCGCCCTGGAGTCGGGTGGCGGCAACTGCTACATCAAGGAAATCCTCGGCGAGAGCCCACATAAGCGCCCACGCCTGGCGTATGTGAACCTGGTGCTGGTGATTGCCGTCATGGCAGCGCTGGTGATGGGCGTGATGCATTCCGCACTGTTGTTCATGATCGGTTTCGTCGCGGCGCTGATGATCAACTACCCGCAGCTGGATCTGCAGAAAGAGCGCATCCTCGCCCATTCTGGCAATGCCATGACAGTGGTACTGCTGGTATTCGCCGCAGGCATCTTCGCGGGGATCTTCTCGGGTACCAAGATGGTCGATGCGCTGGCTCAGACCCTGGTCGACTGGATTCCCGAGGCGTGGAGCCACTGGTTCCCGCTGGTGGTGGCGCTGACCAGCATGCCGCTGACCTTCGTACTGTCCAACGACGCTTACTACTTCGGCGTGGTGCCGATCCTTGCCAACGCTGCGGCCGCCTACGGCATCGACCCGGTTGAAATCGCCCGCGCCTCGGTGCTGGGGCAGCCAGTGCACCTGATGAGCCCGCTGGTGGCCTCGACCTTGCTGCTGGTGGGCATGGTCGATCGCGACATCGGCGACTTCCAGAAGGCCACCGTGAAATGGGCGGTGCTGACATCACTGGTCATCACCGCACTGGCCTTGGTCACGGGTGCCTTGTCCTTCTTCGTCTGATCTGCTTCGGGCGCCGCTGGCGCCCACCTCATCCAAGAACAACAACAGAGTATCGAAAATGTCCCGAACTGTTTTCCGCCGGGCCACCTGTGGCCTGCTCTGCGGCTGGCTGCCTGTGGCCGGCGCTGCCGGATTCATCGACGACGGCAAGCTCAAGCTGCAGCTGCGCAACGTTTACTTCAACGAAAACTTCCGCGACGAACAAGGCATGAGCGCCCGCGCTGCTGCAACTGCAAAGAGCGAGCGTGTGGAATGGGCACAGGGTTTTCTGCTCGACTACCAATCAGGGTTCACCCAAGGCCCGCTGGGCCTAGGGCTCGATGCCCTGGGGCTTGTAGGCGTCCGGCTCGATTCGGGCCGCGGCCGCAGCGGTACCGGCTTGCTGCCGGTGCATGACGATGGCCGTGCCGCGGACGAGTTCGCCAGTGCCGGGGTAACCGCCAAGGCGCGACTGGGGCAGACCATCGTCAAGCATGGTACCTTGCTGCCCAAGACACCGGTGCTGGTGTACAACGATGCACGATTGTTGCCTCAGACCTACCAGGGTACGCAGCTGACCAGTACCGATGTCGATGGCCTGACCCTGACCGCCGGCCACCTGGACCGCTTCAAGCAGCGGGACTCCTCGGACAGCACCGGTCTGTTCCTGGATGGTTATGGTGGCGGCGAGTCTGGCGATTTCAACTTTGCCGGTGCCGACTATGCCGTCAGCAAGCAGCTGCGCTTGAGCTATTTCCACGGCCAGCTCGAACACTTCTATCGCCAGGACTATGCCGGCCTGGTACACGACCTGCCGTTGGGTGGAGGGGTGTTCACCACCGACTTGCGCTATTTCAAGAGCCGCGACAGCGGAGCCGCTCATGGCGGCCAGATCGACAATGACATGTTCAGCGGGCAGTTGTCCTATACCCACTCCGGGCACACTGTCGGTGCCGGTTACCAGGTGCTCGACGGCGAGGCAGGGCTGCCGTACATCAGCGGCGCGACGGTTTACTCGTTCAGTAACGTTGGCATAGGCAAGTTCATCGAGGAGGAAGAGAAAACCTGGATGGCGAGCTACGCCTACAACTTTGCAGCGGCCGGTGTGCCCGGGCTGACCTTCATGGCGCGTTACCTGAGCGGGGACAACGGTCGTTCCGGTGAAGCCGGGCTCAGCGAGTGGGAGCGTGATGTGGAGCTTGCCTACGTGGTGCAGTCCGGGCCAGTCAAAGGGCTGGGCGTGAAACTGCGCAACTATGTATACCGCTCTGACTTTGCCCGAGGTCGTGACAGCAACCGGATTTATCTCACCTACGATATTGCAGTCTGGTAATGCGGCAGTGCGAGCATGCGCCTCAAGGAGCGCGTGCTCGCCGGGTGCTGATTGAAAATGAATTATGCACCGGACGGTTGTGGTGCTTTTTTGCCTAACCGGATCAGCTCGTTGGAGAAACATAATCCGCAGAGGATCAGCCCGGCCCCCGGGTACAAGGTGTCTCGTGGCACTTCATTGAGGATCACGAACGCTAGAAGCGCGGCAAACAGCGGTTCAGTCAGCTCCAGTGCCTGCACTTGTGATGGCTTCAAATATTCGATGGCCTTGGTGGTACAGAAGAAGCCGAGGATAGTCGGCAACGCAGCCAGCGCCAGCAATGCCAGGACCGCTCCCAGCGACAGTTCACCCATGATGAACCCATCGGTTGCAGCTGGCATCAGCAGGTAGAGACTGCCGAAAAACAATAGTTGCCGAGTGAAATGCAGCCCCCCGGAAACGCCCATGCGCTTCATGGCAACTGAAAATGCACCGTAGCCGCAGCCCCCAGTCGCAGCGAGCATTGCGCCTTGCAGCGTGAAGCCTTGGTCCAGGTCGGCTCCAAAAATCACGGCAATACCGGCTATGGTCAAACCGGCGCCTACTGTGGCATTGGCGGTGATTGGATCCTTGAGGACTATCCGTCCCAGTAATATCGAAGAAATGGAGGCGCTCGCCATCAGGATCACCACGACGCCTGCCGCGGCGTAATGGCTATAGGCCGAAGTCTCAAAGTGGAACAGCACAAAAATGCCGAGAAAGGCGCAAACGGCGGCATGGAACCATTTGGCCGTATGCAGTGGCCGCTTGAGGAACAGTAGCAGTGCTGACAGCAATAGGCAGCCGAGGACTGTTTTTATCAGGGCGATGCTGCTGGAACTGAATCCACTGTTCATCAATACCTTGCTGAGTACACCGATCGTTGCATTCAGTGCAGCGGCGCAGAGTGCAAAGAGCAAGCCTTTGCTGAATTGAGATTGCATTTATACATTCCTTGTTATTTGGCTTTATGTCTTCGACCGGTCGACATGGAGGCGATTGCGGCCGGCCTGCTTGGCGATATAGAGCGCCCGGTCGGCGCGCTCAATCAGTGATGGCGCGCTGTCCAGGGCCGTACCTTTGGAGCAGGCGATGCCGATACTGGCGGTTATGTGTCCGAATGGGCTGCCTTTGTGAGGGATGGCTTGCAAGGCCAGGCGTTCGAGCATCAGCCTGCCGACGACGGCAGCTCCATCGTTGTCGGTATCGGGCAGGATTACCGCCATTTCCTCTCCCCCGTAGCGTGCCAGCAGGTCGCGAGGGCGGCGAATGCAGGAGGAGAGCAGGGAGGCTATCTGCTGCAGGCAGGCATCGCCCGCCGGATGCCCGTAGGTGTCGTTGTAGGGTTTGAAATGATCGATGTCGATCATCAGCAAAGCCAGCGTGGTGCCATTGCGATGGGCCGTGCGGATTTCCTGAGTCAGCGCTTCGTCAAAGCAGCGCCGGTTGGCAAGCCCCGTGAGCGCATCGTGCATCGCCAGGCTCTCGAGCTGCTGGTTGCTGTCGAGTAGCCGTTGCTGGGTCAGTCGAAGCTCGCTTTCGACCGCATTTCGCCGGCTCATGGCGCGAATCAACAGCCAGCCAATGGCCCCGGTCAGTGCCAGCAGCACAGCGACCACCAGCGTTGACAGCAGCGCCTCGAGCCGCCAGGCCGAGAGTGCCTCCTGCTTGCCCAGCGCGACCGTTGTCACCAAAGGTAGCTTGTCGCTCTTGCGAAATGCATAGAGGCGCTCCACGCCGTCCAGGCTGGAGGTGAACGATGCAGTGCCTGCTGACTGGTCAACGAGATACTTGGTAAAGATGGGCGACTTCGAAAAGTTGCGACCCATGTCCTGTTCCCGAAACGGGTAGCGCACCAGCATGGAACCGTCGGTATAGGCCAGCCCGATGGCACCCTCATGGCCGACATCGAGTTTGCCGAATAGCTGCAGGAAGTTCTCCACGCCAAGCGTCATGGCGACAACGCCGGCGAATTCGCCATGGTTATCGTTGAACCGCCGGCTGATGGTGATCACCCATTCCTGGTTGACGCGGCTACGGATTGGCAGGCCGATGAAAGGGTCGCGGGACGGGTCGTCACGATGGTGTATGAAAAAGGCGCGGTCGCTGCTATTGGCACCGACCGGGGTCGGCTGGTTGGACGACATCAGCCAGCGTCCGTCCCTGGCGTAGATCATGATGCCGCTCATTGGCGGCATCAATGGTTGCTGGCGCTTGACCAGTTGATCCAGCCGCTCGATCTGCGCAGGTCCGGAGCCCTCGGTTTCCAGGCGCTCGACCAGCCCGAGCAGCAGCATTGAGCTCTGACGGACAATACCTTCCGAATAGGTGGACAATGCCTGGGTCAGGTTAAGGCCATGGACATTGACGTCTTCCAGGGCACGCTCGCGAGAAGCCATGACCTTCCACAGCGTTAGCGAGGCGAGAGAGCAACCGATGACCGATAGCAGTAGCACAACGAGGTGGATGTCACGCTTCACGTCAATTCACACGCCTTTTTCCCTAAAGACCAAGTTGAGCGTCGACACGCTTTAACTAACCAGACGGTCAGGAAGTAACCAATCGGTTCATGTGCAACAATATAACACCGAAGTTGCTGGAATGTTCGACAGAATTACGCGTTCTGTCAGAACCCGTTTGTTATCTTCCGGCAGGGTATGCAGAAGTATGAACATGACGATTGGGCAAGTAACCCTCAACGTAGCGCACCGTCTTTTCCAAAGTTCGCGTCATGTCGGGATGGGCCAACTGATACTTTCGTTCCAGTTGCTGGCTGTCGTTCATGTCGAACCGCTGCGTCTGGATGAAGTTCAGTGACTCCGCGCTGATCGATAATCGGTTGGCCAGCCCTGGAATCGCCAACAGCCACTTCAGCAACCCTATGGGTACATGGCGGCGGGGGGGCTCTATATCCAGCGTTTGTGCCATTTGCTCAAGCATACCCTGCAGGTTCGGCGTGTGCTCATACAGCGCCAGGACCTGCCGGTTGACCATTGATGGGTCGAACGCCACGCACGTCATCATCTTTACCAGGTAATCAACGCTGACCAGCGGCAACCAGTGCCTGGCGGAACCGGGGACAGCCTTGAACCGGCCCAGTGCCAGGTTTCTGATGAGGTCCACCAGAGGTTGACCTTCAGGGATATGCCCACTCTCGCTGTGACCACATACCGTAGCAGGATGAACGATCGAGTAATCTGCGCCTACCTCCTGCATGTAACGGATGACCGCGAAATGGGACTCCAGCTTGCTGCCTTCGTAGCCCCCGACACGGCCGTATACTGCAGGCCAATTGGTGTTTTCAGGGTGCGCGTTATCAACCCCGATACTTGCAAGATGGGTAAAGTTCTGCAGCATATAACCACCAGCCATCAGCAAGCGGATACGCTGGCTCGCCGCAAGCCTGGCGACCCTCAGCGCCCCTTGTACGTTGACTGCGCGGGCCTGTTCCATTGTAAGGCCCCAGGTAAACTGCGCCGCGAGGTGAAAGGCCACCGCGGCCGAAGTTACGCATTGCCTGTCTGCTTCGCTGAGTCCAAGCCCATCCCTGCTGATGTCTCCTTCAACTGCGTTTAAATAGGCAGGATTACCTCCCAGTTGGCCTACCTGCTCTTTGAGGCGTTCGATGTTTGCAGGGTTGCGCATGAGCACCCAGGTCTTGTGCCCTGTCGCGGTAAGATGGGCCAGCAGATGTTGACCCACAAACCCACTGCCGCCAGTGACGAAGCATTCCACGCTCATATCTGAATCCTTGTCTGGATGATCGGCGCAGGCTAAGGTGTAGAGCCTACTCTACAGTCAAGGAATTTTTATCGTGAATGTCGGAGAGTTGGAGCGCCGGAGTGGGGTGGGCCGCCATACATTGCGTTATTACGAGCAACTCGGGCTTATCGTGGCCCATCGCCAAGCCAACAATTACCGCAGCTACAGCGACCAGACCGTTGTTGACCTGGCCTTTATTCAAAGTGCCCAGAGTGGCGGTTTTTCGCTCGCCGAGATTGGCGACATCCTTGCGGCCAAGCGCGGTAACACGATCGATTGCGCCCAAGGCGCGATGTTGGTAGCCGGCAAGATGGCCGAAATTCAAGCGAAGATCAACACGCTGCAAGCCGCCTATGTCTTTCTGGATGCGGAGCGTGCAAAGCTGGAAGCCAGTGCCATTGCCAACGGTCTGACCATTCCTCGCCCTC
Organism: Pseudomonas sp. PVC-5-1; assembly: GCF_057444345.1. Classification (NCBI taxonomy): domain Bacteria; kingdom Pseudomonadati; phylum Pseudomonadota; class Gammaproteobacteria; order Pseudomonadales; family Pseudomonadaceae; genus Pseudomonas; species Pseudomonas sp. PVC-5-1. The sequence goes on from NZ_CM172024.1 coordinate 2,404,591, forward strand.
TCTCGGTTTAGCATGGCTCGATGCAGTAGCTTGTTTATTCGCAATTATTTCTCATTTACACTTGTGTCTTGTTTTCGAGGCCTACCTCTTATCCAGGATGCATCGTGTCGTTCGATCCCGCCAAACCGTCGCTGCTGTCTACATTGGTCCGTCACTATGACGAGCTGGTGGACCACATTCGCCGACGCTTCGGCGACAGAAGCGTGGCGCGCGATGTAGTGCATGACGTGTGTGTGCAGTTGCTTGAGCGCGGTGAGAAAGAAGACGTCAGAACCCCACTGGCCCTGCTACGAAAAATCTCCCACGACACCGCCGTGAGCCGCTATCGTAGCGATCGCCGCCGAGGCGCCTGGGTAGAGGCAATTTCCGAGCTGCCAGAGGTGGCCTGCCCGGCAGCCACCCCGGTGACCAGGTATGACAGCGCGCGCGAGTTTCAACTGCTCGTCAACGCTATCGCAGACCTCCCACCACGCTGCCAGGCTGTTTTCGTCATGCACAAGATTCACGAAATCCCCCAGGCAGAAGTAGCTGCGCGCCTCGGTATTTCCCTGAAGACTGTGGAAAAGCATCTGCGCCTGGGGTTGGCGGCGTGCAGGCAACGGCTTGGGCGCGATGAGGTGCATCCATGACCAAGCAGCCCGAACAGGCGCCATTGGACGAGGCACTGGGGCGACATCGTGAAGAGCTCAAGCAGCTGTTCCCCATGCCGCCGTCCAGGCCAGCGCCCTCCAAAGCGGTGAGGTCGGCCGGTATTACACTAGCGGTTGCGATCGCCTTTTCGGCCCTGGCGTGGCTGAACCCTGCCTACAAGAGCGAGCGTTTCGCTACCGCCATTGGTGAGCGGCGCGCTGTGCTGCTGAGCGATGGAAGCAAGCTGCTGCTCGACAGTGGCACGCATGTCGATATCAGTTGGCGTCTGCTCAGCCGCGAAGTCGACCTGTGCGCAGGGCAGGCGCTTTTCGATGTGTCCTCGGCCGTGTACCGCCCCTTCGTGGTGTCCGCTGGCATGGCGAAAGTCGAGGTGCTCGGTACGCTGTTCAATGTCCGCCGGCTGGATAACGACGCGGTGCGTGTGACCCTGGCCCGTGGGCGCGTGGACGTCACCGCTGCAGCTGCAGCACAGGCGCCTGTCACCCTGAGGCCAGGGCAACAGGTCGACTCGATTGGCGGGCAACTGATGCCGGTTGCAAAGGCTGACGCCTCCAAGGCGATGGCATGGAAAGATGATCGCATCGTGTTCGAGCAGACGCCGCTGGAAGAAGCGGTGTCGTTGTTGCGCCACTATCGCAAGGCCCCCATCGAGCTGAGCGACCCAAGCCTGGCCGCACTCAAGGTGACGGGGGTGTTCGAAGCGCGCAATGTCGACCTGCTACTGGATCTGCTGCCCAGCATTCTGCCTGTCGCCGTGCTGCAGGTAGGGGACGGCAGCGTCCGGATTCAACGCAAACCGACAAGAAAATAATTCTCAGGCGCAGGTAGGGTTTCTCGATCCCCATGGCGGCTACTGAAAAAGCCCAACCACAAAAAGGAACTCGAGAAGTGCATTTTCCCCTCCGCAGTCGCCAGCTACGCCTGTCATTGCTTGCCAGTAGCCTGCTCATCGCAATGTCGGCCCAGGGCCGGGAAAAGGTGAACGTGGATCTCCCCGCCGCACCGCTGGGCGAGGCCATCAACGCGCTCGCACAGCAGTCTTCGGTACAGATCATCTTCGCCAGCGATCTTGGTGCAGGCCGAAACGCGCCTGCGGTGAAGGGGCGGTTCACACCCGAGGAAGCACTTCAAACGCTGCTCAAGGACACTGGCTTGCAGGTACAGGCCAAGGATGAGCGCACGTTCGTCATCGTCGCGCAGGGTGCCCCTGCATCAAGTGCTGGAATCCAGAGCGGACCCGTGGAAATGGCCCAGACGGAAATCACCGCCTCGCGCACCAGCAGCAGCCTGGTTTCCGCGACGCGGCAATCCACCATTCTCGAGCATGAACAACTGCAGGAGCTGCGCCAGGGGTCAGAGAGCCTGGCTACGGTACTGGCCAAGGCGGTTCCCGGCATGTCCGACTCCAGCCGCACCGTCACCGAGTATGGCCAGACCCTGCGCGGGCGCAGCATGCTGGTCATGGTCGACGGGGTGCCGCTCAATACCAACCGCGACTCCTCGCGCAACCTGGCCAACATCGACCCGGCACTGATCGAACGGGTCGAAGTCATTCGTGGCAGCAGCGCCATCTACGGCAGCGGCGCCACGGGGGGCATCATCTCCATTACCACACGGCCCGCGGGTGGTGAAAACCGCGCCGAAACCAGCCTGAGCGCGACCTCGCCGCTGACCCGCCTTGGCAGCGATGGCCTGGGGGGGCAGTTCCAGCAATATTTCGCGGGCTCTCAGGGTGCGGTGGACTACTCGTTCGACTTCGGTACCCGCCATATCGGTGCCTCGTATGATGCGCACGGTGACCGGATCGCCCCGGAGCCAAGCCAAGGCGACCTGTTCGATTCGAACATCTACAACATTGGCGGCAAGCTGGGGCTGCACATTGACGAGAACCAGCGAGTGCAGCTTGCAGTCAGCCACTACGATGCCCGCCAGGACAGCGATTACGCTACCGACCCAAGCGTCGCGAAACTCCCTGCTGGCTCTGTGCCGGCCAATGCGATCAAGGGCCTGGATCTTGACGAGCAGAACCGCATTCGCAACACGCTGGTGAACCTGGAGTATGAAAATCTCGACATCCTCGGGAGCCGGCTTTCTGCCCAGATGTACTACCGGGACTACTTCACACGCTTCACCCCGTTCGATGCCCGTGCCGTTGCCACCCGCGGCGGCAATGTTGACCAGATCATGCAAAACAGCGAAGTCTTCGGAAGCCGCCTGACGCTGCGCACGCCAATTGGCGACAGCGGCAGTACCGAACTGGTGTGGGGTGGTGACTATAACCAGGAGCGCAGCGAAATGCCGCTCGATGTCTTCGACCCGGCGGCTTATGACGCCAGTGGCGGCCTGGTTTTCGACAAGACTGGCAAGCTCACCTACATGCCCCCGCTGAGGACGCGAAGCGCCGGTGCCTTCGCCCAGCTGCAGCATCGCTTCGATGAGCATTGGTCGGTCGACGGCGGCCTGCGCTACGAATACTCCACCGCCGAATTCGATGACTTCGTTCCGTTGTCCGAGTCCACGTCTGCCTCCCCGGTGGCGGTGAAGGGTGGCGACATTCATTACGATGCGGTGCTGTCGAACCTGGGCATCGTCTACTCGCCGGTACTCGGCCAGGAAATCTACGCCTCCTTCAGCCAGGGTTTCCAGTTGCCCGACGTGGGCATCCAGCTGCGCAATGCGCGCCGTGGCTTCGACATCGGCGCATCGAACCTGGAGCCGGTCAAGACCAACAACTATGAGCTTGGCTGGCGAGGAGAGCTGGGCAGCAACACCCTCGGCACCCTGGCACTGTTCTACACCACCTCCAAACTGGGGGATGTGCAAAGTTTCAACAATGGCCTGATTCTGACCCGCACCAAGGAGCGTATCTACGGTGCTGAAGCCAGTGCCGATTGGCTGTCGGACGATGCTGTGTGGGGCGCAGGGGGGAGTGCGACCTGGATGCGCGGACGAGAAAAACCGGACGGTAAAGACTGGCAAGACATGACCGGCTATCGCGTTCCGCCGCTGAAGCTGACCGCCTACGTGCAATACAAGCCGACCCTGGATTGGAGCAACCGCTTGCAAGCCACGTTCTTCGATGCCAAGGACTACAGGCTCGATGGGGTGGACAGCTTTGGTCGACATCAGGTTAGCAGTTATACGACAGTCGACCTGATCAGCCAGTACCAGATCTCCGCAGACGACAAGGTGAGCGTCGGCATCCAGAACCTGTTCAACCGCGACTACTACCCGCTCTACAGCCAGTTGCTGCGCAATAACAACAACACCAGCCACTTGCCGGCACCCGGCACGGTATTGACTGCCAGTTACACGCACAATTGGTAAGGTAGTGAAAAACCACCGGGCTCGATGTCGGCCCCGGTGGTCATTGTCATGTTTCACACCAATAGCTGGCCTGTAGGGTAGGGAGTCTACGATGGAACGGTCTTGCACCACTTATTATCTGGAAATGGTCTCGGCATCCGACCTGAAGGAAAAAACACAGCCTCACGAACTCCAGATCATTGAATGTGAAGTGCCTCAGGCGGAATTCAATCGGTTTCTGTACAAGCTGGTAGGCACACCTTGGGAGTGGGGCGATCTTGACACCTGGGGGATTTCTGACTGGCAGGCACTCGTCGAACAGGATTGCCATCGTACCTGGGTTGCCTATTACCGTGGTGCGATAGCCGGCTATTACGAGCTCTATCGCCCCGATGGCAGTAACGCAGAGATACGCTACTTCGGGCTGGCACCTCAATTCCTGGGGTGTGGCTTCGGCGGAGCGCTCCTGAGTCACGCTGTTCGAGCAGCGTGGGAGTGGAGCGGTACAGAGCGGGTGTGGGTACATACCTGCACCTTCGACCATCCTGCCGCGCTTCGAAATTATCAGGCGCGAGGGTTCCGTATCTTCAAGCAGGAGGAGACGGAAGCAAGCCAATAAGCGCTTTTTCATGAAGGCGCATTCGCCTTTGCCAGATTTTGGGGCTGTAGCTTCCGATGGGATGGTGAAGAAGGCAATCTGTGGCTGCCTATTTTCATTTTTTGATATAAAAATCCATTTTTTCATTGTTTATAACAATAAATGTTCGCAAGTTACCGAATTGATGCTGAATAACGCAATCGAGGTAAGCCAGGTTCTGTGTAAATTGGATCCAATATTTTGGCTTGTCCATCACGGGCAAGTACAAGGTGTTACACAGGCCCAGGAGAAAGCCGCCATGATGCTTAAGGATCCATCAATCAAATATCGCCATTTCGCCACAGTCGACCTGCCAGACCGCCAGTGGCCCAATCAGGTCCAGAAGGTCGCTCCCACCTGGTGTAGCGTCGACATGCGAGACGGTAACCAGGCACTGATCGAGCCGATGAACGCCGAACGCAAACGTCGATTCTTCGACCTTTTGGTGAAGGTCGGTTTCAAGCAGATCGAGGTTGGCTTCCCGGCAGCATCGCAAACCGATTTCGACTATGTGCGTGAATTGATCGAGAGCGGTCGGATCCCCGAAGATGTGACTATCCAAGTCATGACACAGGCCCGTACACACTTGATCGAGCGTACCTTCGAAGCGCTCAAGGGGGCGCCACGTGCCATCGTTCATGTGTACAACGCAACGGCTCCCGTATTTCGTGATGTGGTGTTCGGTGTGGATCGCGCAGGTTGCATCGGCATCGCCACGCAGGCTACCCGGGAGATCAAGGCGCTGATGCAGGCCAATCCGCAGACGCAGTGGACTTACCAGTATTCACCAGAAACCTTCTGCTTCACCGAGCTCGATTTTGGCCTGGAAATTTGCGAAGCGGTGATAGACGTATTCGAACCGTCTCCCACCAACAAGATGATCCTGAACCTGCCTACCACCGTGGAGGTTTCGACCGCCAACGTGTTCGCCGACCAGATCGAATGGTTCTGCCGCCACGTACGCAAGCGCGACAGCGTGATCATCAGTATCCACCCGCACAATGACCGTGGCACAGGTGTGTCTACCGCCGAGCAGGCCTGCCTGGCAGGCGCCGAGCGGGTCGAGGGCACCTTGTTCGGCAATGGTGAGCGCACCGGTAATGTCGATATCCTGACCTTGGCCATGAACCTCTACACCAGTGGCATCAGCCCGGAGCTGGATTTCTCTGACATCATCCATGTCCAGCGTGAGGTCGAGTTCTGCAACCAGTTGCCGACCCATCCACGCCATCCCTATGCGGGAGAGCTGGTGTTCACGGCATTTTCCGGCTCTCACCAGGACGCAATCAAGAAGGGCTTCGCCCAACGGCGGAAAAACCCCGACGGTTTCTGGGAGGTGCCGTACCTGCCGATCGACCCGGCCGACATGGGGCGCAGCTACGAGGCAGTCATCCGGGTCAACAGCCAGTCGGGCAAGGGTGGTGTGGCCTATCTCCTGGAGCAGCAGGGTATCGTCCTGCCGCGCCGGTTACAGATGGAGTTCAGCGGCCTGGTGCAGCAGGTCGCCGATAGTGAAGGGAGGGAGATCACCAGCGAAATGATCTTGTCGTGCTTCACCAGAAACTACCTGGAGCAGGGTAATCCCTACGCCTTGCTGCACCCCATGGTCACCACTGACGAAGCCTGCACTTACCTTGACGCTCAACTGCTGGTCGAGGGTGAACGCCTGGCGTTCGCTGGCAAGGGTAATGGCCCAGTGGCCGCACTGGTCCATGCGTTCGCCCAGCAGGGGCTGGTCTTCGATATTGCCGATTACCACGAGCACGCCGTGCGTGATGGTGCTGAGGCCGAAGCCATTGCCTACATCGAAATACGTGTCAAGAACCAGTTGCTGTTTGGCGTGGGCAGGGACGGCAGCACACTCCAGGCATCACTCAAGGCTGTGGTGAGTGCTGTCTGCCGGGCCACGCGCCTGGGGCTGCTCGATACAGTGAAAAGCACGGTCGCCACGGCTTGAGGGATACTGGCTGGCGCTGTTCGGCGGTGTGGTGACCAATGCTGCTGCGGCCACGGCGGAAAAGGTGAAATGCCAGCCTTGTAACCCTGAACCGCTATTGACCTCGAGTTAACTCAAGGTTTTAGAGTGGCGTGGCGGCACACTCGCTGCTTGCGCAAACGAACTCGCAAGCACCAGAAATGGACACTCCGACTTCACTGCTGGTTTTCCAGATTATCGGCGTCATCGCCTTGGGCCTGTCGAAGGCGATGACCGATCCAGTGAGGCCTGGAGCAGATCAGGGAAAGAGGAACAGCATGTGAAGACGATGATCGTAGGCGCCAGCAGAGGCCTGGGGCGGGCTTTGCTCGAAGGCCTCGGCAAGCCCGGGGACACGCTGATTGGCGTATCACGCAAACAGCCGAAAGATCTGGCCCTTGCGCCGGGCATCGACCTGTACTGGATCGATGCCGACCTTTCCGAGCCAGTGGCGGCTGTAGCACGGATCGCGGACCGAACACCTGCCGATCTGGACGTACTGATATACAACGTCGGCATCTGGGAAGAGCATGCCTTCAGCGAGCACTATGCATTCTCCGAAGACAGCGACGAATCGATCACCCGGCTGGTCGAGGTGAACGTCACCGCCACGCTGCTTCTTCTCAAACGCCTGATACCCAGGTTGCTCGGTGCTCCCCGGCCGCAGTTGATCCTCACCGGCTCGACTTCGGCTCTTCGCCAGAGCGGGCGCCCGGAGGTAGCGTTCGGTGCCTCCAAGTTCGCCCTCAACGGCATGGCTGATGCGCTACGCGAAGGCTTCAGGGATGACAACCTGGCGGTGACCGTGCTTCAGCTGGGTTACCTGAATACCGATGACGCCCTGTCCACGCCATTGGTGCAGGCTGCTGCGCGAGGTGAGCGGCGTTGGGTACCGGTACATGATGTGGTCACCATGGTCGATGCGTTGTTGCGCCTGTCAGGGGCTTCATTCGTACGGGAGTTGATCTTGCCCGCGATCGGGGATGAGCGCTTCTGACGCCACAACGGTCAGTCGCCCTGAGTCCGGATAGCAGCTGACGCGTACCAGGGCGCGACAGAATCGACATGCACGTGTTTCTGCTTCCTTGGCAGAAACGGTGTATCAAAGGTACCGCTGAACGGTCAGTGGTTGCCAAACTGCGCACGATACCTCATGGGCGCCAACCCCACGGTCTTGCGAAATGCTGCCCGGAAACTTTCCGCCGAGGCGAACCCGCAGCGTTCGGCGATTTGCTCATTGCTCAATGGGCTGCTTTCCAGCAACTCACGCGCCACGTTCATGCGTACCTGAAGCAGCCAGGTTTTCGGCGTGATGCCTGTCGCTTCGATGAAGCGTCGCAGGAAGGTACGTTCGCTCATCAGCGCCTTCGCTGCCAGCTGCTTGACCGTAAGCGGCCTGCCCACATGCAAGGTCGCCCACTCCAGCACCGCGGCAAGATCATCGCGAGGCTTCTGGGCAAGGGGTGCGGGGAAGAACTGTGTTTGCCCTCCGGAACGCTGGGGTGCCATAACCAGGCGACGGGCAACGGTGTTGGCAACCTGCGTACCAAAGTCTCGACTCACCAGGTGCAGGCAGGCATCTATACCGGCAGCGCTGCCTGCCGAGGTAATCAGCTGGCCGCAGTCTACGTAAAGCACGCCAGGGTCAACTTCAAGGAGTGGATAGCGTGCCGCGAGTTCGTCCGTATAGCGCCAATGGGTGGTGGCACGCTTGCCGTCCAGAAGGCCCGCAGCCGCGAGCACGAACACCCCCGAACAGATGGAAAGCAGCCGCGCCCCGCGTTGATACGCGGCGCGCAAGGCGTCCAGCAGCACCTGCGGCGGGCGCTCATCGCGGCTACGCCAGCCCGGAATGATAATGGTATGGGCATCAACGAGCGACTCCAAGCCGAACTCGGCAATGACCTGCATGCCACCTGCCGCGTGCATTGGTGCGGGATCGACGGCGACGATGCGATGCGTGTACCAGGCGAATTCGAACTCCGGGCGTGGCAGCCCGAAGATCTCCACGGCAATGCCGAACTCGAAGGTGCACAGCCCGTCATAGGCCAGCACGGCGACCAAACCAGGGTTCGTGAGCATTGGCGGAAAACTACCGGTGACTGTCGAATGCGCCACTGTAGCGATACAGGCGGGCTTCCTACAATGGGCGCACCTTCAACCGAGGAGTGAAATCCATGCCAAGCCTGGTCAGCGAATATCCTGCCGCAAGCCCATCCGATGCCCTGCTTCATTTCAGCCGCCGTCTGGCGTTCGAGACGGATTGTTCGGATGTTGAACGTAGCCAGCGGTCGGGTGACGTCGACTATGTGCTGGTAGATGTAAGGAGCAGCGAGGCGTTTGCGCAGGGCCATGTGCCGGGCGCGATCAATATTCCTGGCCGCACCATCAGCGCAGAACGCATGGCTGACTATGCGCGCCAGACGCTTTTCGTTGTTTATTGCGCGGGGCCGCATTGCAATGGCGTACATCGGGCGGCGGTTCGTTTGGCTGAGCTGGGTTTTCCGGTGAAAGAAATGATTGGCGGGGTTACCGGCTGGCTTGACGAAGGGTTTTCGTTGGTGGGGGCGGACGTTGCTGCACAGGGTAACGGCGTTTCATGTGCATGTTGAGTCGAGAGGGCACAGTTCGAGCGGCATCACCCGAAGACGTACCCGGCTTGATCGAGCACACGCCGCTTTGAGTCAAAGATGGAAGGGGGAGGCGGCGGGGCTTCGGATGAGCCCCGCGTTGTCTTCAAGATGCTGAAGGTCCGTTGGCCAGCTGCGCATGAATGGCCAGTTCTTGAGTGATGAAGGCCGAAATCATCGCCCGGTAGACCTGCTCCACGACCTCGGCCGAGGCACCAGTTTCGTCAGCCATTTCACGTTGGGGCCGCGCTTGCAAAACTAAATCTCGGAGCAAATTCTGCCTGGGGCTTCTGGCATGAACCCAGGATCAGCGCACCCATATCGTCATTGTGAGCGACGTACAGAACCCCAAGAGGCAGAGTATCCCGATACCATAGTAAACCGTGCGCCATGGCTGGATACCCCTCAAGTAAACCACGGTATGCAGGACCCTGGCGACGGTGAACAGAATGCTCAACACTGCCGTGACGGTTGCAGGTGCATTCATGGCAATGGCCAACCCACCGAGCGCGAAAAAAGTCGGGATGTTCTCCAGGTCGTTTGCCCAGGCCCTGCTCGCCCGATTCACTTGTGCAAGCTCTGCTTCACGGGCAACCCGATTGAAAACAGCGGCGTCTTCTGCGTTGGTGAATGCCCTGTGCCGCAGTCGGAACCAACCTTGGTAACAGGAGACCGCAAACATCTTGAGGAACAGCACAACCACGCACAGCGCGTAGACGTTCAAGGCATCGTTCACACCTGGCGCCCCCGATCAAGGCCATTGACCGCCAGATAGAGCAGCGGCCCGACGGACACGAAAACCGCCGTGAGCAGCAAGTAGGGAAGCATTGCGATGAGCGACCTGCCCCGAGAGTGGTTGTCCTTCACCATCCAGACGCAGGCCAGCGCCGCCATCAAGTACAAGTCGATGACCACCTGGGCTGTGTCCGGTCGCGAAACAAGCTCGCGCCCAAAGGCCAGTAGCGATTGTTCGGCGATCAACATCGTCCAGCCACTGTAAATCGAAAAGAGCACCAACGATGCCAGCGCACAAATACGAAGAGCCATGATCATGTCCCTGATAGGTTTTCCTGGCACATTAGGGGTAGGATGGTCGACGCTCAATGACCTCTGAGGTCATTGAGCCGGAGCGCAAGGACGGGCTAGAGACGAAGCATGAGTTACCAACTGTTCCATCAAAAATCCCCCGCACCGGCCACCTCCGCGGGCCAGCATTTGCGCCACCTGCGTCGGCAGGCGGGGCTCAGCCAGCTTGACCTGGCACTGATGGCCGGGGTTTCGCAGCGCCACCTCAGCTGTGTGGAAACCGGGCGTGCCAAAGTCAGCCCCGACACCTTGCATGCCTTACTGATGACCCTTGGGGCGCCACTGGAATACTGCAACGAAGTGTTTCTTGCCGCTGGCTACGCGCCGCGCTACGCCGCGACGCCACTCGATGCGCCCGCTATGGGTGTGGTACACACGGCCATCGAACATATCCTGCATGCAAACAATCCGGCGCCGGCCATCGTCATGGACAGCAACTGGGATATCACTGCCGCCAACGTGAGCACGGGTCTGCTGTTGGCGCTGGCGGGTGTGGCGCAGGACCTATCATCAGGCGTCAACCTGTTGGAAACACTGTTATGCCCCGGCGGCCTGGGTGATCGCCTGGCCAATGCCCAGGAGGTCCGTGCTGCCGCGTGGCAACGCGCGGCCAGGGAGTCAGTCAGCAACCCTACGCTCGCAGAGCGCCTGAGCAGCCTCCCTCCGCCGGGCATGGCCTTGCACGCAGAGACTGCCAGCCCCGTGCTGCTGACACGAGTGCGCATCGCAGATGGCGAGTTGAGCTTTCTATCTACCTTCACGACCTTCGGGCTACCCCTGGACATCACTGTAGAGTCACTGCGAATCGAGCATTTGATACCTGCCGATCTATCGACCAGACAAAGGATGATGCAAGCTTTCGATGCTTGGAATGCGGAATACGGCGAATAGCGCATAGCAGCTATCGACCCATAGCTGCCGGTCAGCACCGGCAGAGGTCTGCCAAAAGCGGGCATCCTGTAACGGATTACTGCCAGCCTCATCGGCATCAGGCCAGACGACCATGGCTCGGGTGCGATCAGATGATTTCGCCTTCACTATCAAGCACTCTTGCATACAAGCTGCGCGCAACCAGCCCTGTTCTGTTAAGCCTTCGGCGAACCCAATGCAGCAACAACTTCGTCTATGAAGTGCCTGAGCTTTGCGGAGGGGCGACGGTCGAAGGGGTAGATCAGATTGACGGGATACGTGGGCCCTTCGAATTCCTCGAAAAGTACGACCAGTTCACCCCGTTGCACGTAAGGCATCAGTACATCCTCGACGCACAGCGTGATGCCGAAATCCGCTAATGCGGCGTTCACCTTGGCCAGGGTGTTATTGACTTTCAGTCGACTCGCAATGGGGATCGTGAACGTCTGCATGTCTTTGGTGAATCGCCAGAGTTTGTCCGTCATTCGATCGGAGAACAGATAGCCCAGGCAATCATGGTCCACGAGTTGTTCGGGATGGAGCGGGGTCCCTTTGCGCGACAGATAAGCGGGAGATGCGCAAGCAAACATCCTGAAAGGTCTCAAGCCGCGTTGAACCAATGCCGCGCTGTCGGCCAGTTGGGGTTTGCCAAGCCGAAACACGACTTCGAATCCCTCTTCTACGATATTCACGAACCTGTCAGTCAACTCCAACTCGATTTCCGTTTCTGGGTAACGCGTTAGGTATTGGGTCAGGAACGGGATGAGTCGATGAGAACCATAATTATAGGGCGCGCTGATGCGGATTTTTCCGCGCGGAGTCGAGTTTGCTGACAGCGCCAGCTGATCGGCGTCTTCAACGTCGCTCAGGATAGCCTTGCAGCGCAAGTAATAGTCCCTGCCCACGGCGGTCAGGCTTTGTCGGCGAGTGGTGCGGGTGATCAGTTTAAGGCCTAGCTGAGATTCCAGATTGCTGACCTGTTTGGCAATCAGCTGTGGCGTCACGCCTAACACGGCAGCTGCTGCCGAGAAGGAGTCTGACTCCGCTGCTGCTACGAACGCCGCCATGCTTTTTAGCTTATCCATATCTACAATCTTTAGTTGTTAATGTTATTTAAATCCGAGCATTTATCTTGAAGATCTTCCTGCTTAGCATCTCCTCGGTCAATCAAAAGAAGCGCTGCGCGCTTTACTGAACGGAGAGTCTGAAATGGTGAACATTTCCCATGAAACGGTCCAAGATACGGAGCGCCGCTTGTTGCGCGTCATTACCCAAGCCCATTTGAGGCTCTTCCCCGGCACCTACGCATTTCTCGAGTTTCCGTTGCCATCGTTCCCTAATGCCGCTCGCCCTGATGCACTGGCGCTCGTACGGGATGACCAGGTATGGAGTCAACTGGTCCCCTGTGCTGATGTCGAGCAAGAGCTATTCGGCGTCTTCCGATTTCACTTTCCGCAAGGCGCCGACAACAGCGGTTTCGTTGGCTGGTTGGCAATGCGCCTGAAGCAGAAGTTTGGGACCGGCGTTTTTGTGACCTGTGGCCAGAATCGAGATGAGGGTGGGATCTTTGATTATTGGGGCGTCCCGGCCAGCCTAGCTTCGGATGTCTTCGCAGAGATCCAGACTTTGGTAGATGGCCAAACGGACGGGGAGGTGGGAGTTTCCCTGTAGCGGATACGTTCGCGCGTCCCCAAATCTCAGCTTCTGCGCGGCTGAATGGTCATGACCCATGCGCGTATCTAAATGATGTGCTGACGCAGTGAGCCAGTGAGATCTAGCAACTGCTTGCACATCTGTGGATGCCTGACTGAGACGTGCAAGGTGTGTACGCTGGCCGCTTACTCTTTAGCAACCCATTCGAGATATCCATATGCCACCCAATCCGACAACCGATAACGTATTACGCGTCGCATTGGTGACAGGATCAACTTCCGGTATCGGCGCAGCCATTGCACGTGTACTTAGCCGGGCAGGCTATGCGGTGGTGCTCCATTCGCGAAATTCTGCGGATACGGGACACGCTATGGTTGCCGAAATGAAGCAGGCTATTTACTTGCAAGCTGATCTTGCTGTCGAAGCTGACAGGGTCAGGCTTGTTAACGAGGCTATCGCCGCGTGGGGGCAGCTCGACGTACTGGTCAATAACGCCGGTATTAGCAGAGTCATTGCGCACGGCGACCTTACCTCTGCCAGTTCGACGGTGTGGCACGAACTTAACGAGGTTAATGTCGTGGCGCCGTTCCATCTGGTTGCTTTGGCCGAGTCGGCACTGCGCGATGCCGCCCGTTACCGTCGAGCAGGTTGCGTCGTAAACATCAGTTCGCATGCCGGTACCCGTCCTAAGGGCGCATCGATTCCCTATGCGGTAAGCAAAGCTGCGCTTAATCACATGACCCGCTTGCTCGCGGTATCGCTAGGGCCAGAAATTCGCGTAAACGCTGTGGCGCCTGGCTTGGTCGACACGCCTCTGACCGCAGAGTGGACAGAGGCTCAAGAGTTGTGGCGAACTCGCGCACCTATGCGCAGGGCCGCCAGCCCAGAGGACATCGCAAAAGCTGTTGTCATGCTGGTCGAGTCCGACTACTTGACCGGCGAGATACTCCTTTCAGACGGTGGGTTGAATCTGACCTAGAGAAAAAGAGTCACCCTGTCGACCCATGGCTGCCCCTCATCCATCTGAGGTATCTGAAGTCTTGGTAAGGCACCCTTCCAATTGCCACTGTATTTATGTACAGTATTTGTTTCCTTTGGAGAGAAAGCCATGCTTAACGGTAGTTGCTGCTGCGGAGCAGTGAAGTTTTCGGTGTCGAGTCCTCCGACAATGATGGGAACATGTCATTGCTCTCGTTGCAGAAAGGTCGGAGCAAGTACCTTCGTCTTCGTAAAGCGCTCATCGTTCGAGCTGATTTCCGGCTCGGACTCCATCACCACCTACTATCCTGAAGCACCTTATAAGTACAACCGGTGCTTCTGTTCGCACTGCGGAACAGCATTGGGCGAGGTGACGTCAACCGCCGAGTCGTTTCCCGTGGCTGCGAATTGCATCGATGAGGCATTAACCATCACCAATCTCTTCCATGAGTTCGTCAAGGAAAAGCCAAGCTGGTACGACATTTGCGACAGCGCCAAGCAGTTTCCGGAACATCCACATCAATAAGACGGCACTCGCGCCCGACCAAGGCTTTAACGTGGCAACTCGCAAGTGCCACGGCCAGCTCCTGGCCGCAAGCTGCCCTACATGAAGGGCAGCTACCGTTTCATGCTCCCAGCGCTTCAATCGGCGTTCCTTACCCGTCGTACACTGCTTCTGCATGGAGCAACTTTGGCAGCCAGAGAACCAGTAGGAGTGCAGCAACATGCCGTCTTCCACCGAAGAATGCCTGCGGGTCAGTAGTTGATCCGCAGGGCATCGGTATTCATCCGATGCAGCGATGTAGATGAAGTCCTGCTTGCCGAATCGGCCTTCCGCTTTGCTGCTTGATGTCAGCGGCTTCGGGACAAAAGTGGTGATCCCTGCCTGCTCGCAAGCAAGGATCTCCGGACCTTTGTAATAGCCTCGGTCGGCGACCACTGTCAGCGACTCAGCGCCGATCTCTTCGCGTGCCTGGTTCGCCATATTGCTCAGCTGCGTTCGGTCATTGCCAACATTAGTGCCTTCATGAGCAATGATCAGATGGTATTTGTCATCGACTGCTGTTTGTACGTTGTAGCCAACCGTGCCAGTACCTCGGCCACTCGTGGCCATTGAGCGTGCATCAGGATCGGTAAGAGAGATTTGCTGATCTGGGCTGGCGTGAAGCTGCGCTTCAATGTCCTTTAGCTTTGTCATCTGCTGTTTCAGCTTTTCTATTTTTTCGCTCAGCCGTTCAGCCTTGGCCTCGGCGACCTCGGGCGCCGCCCGATCCGCCGAATCCAGCGCCGCAAGATAGCGGTCAATGCTCTGCTCGATCTGCTGCATGCGCGCCTTGATCTTGCCCTGGGTGAAGTTGCGGTCGCGGTTATTTACGGCTTTGAATTTGCTGCCGTCGATGGCAATGATCGACTGGGAGAAAAGATTGAGGTTGCGGCACAGCACTACGAATTGCCGGCACACGCCGCGAATAGCTTTACCGTTGTCTCGACGAAAGTCAGCAATCGTTTTGAAGTCAGGAGCCAACCGGCCCGTTAACCACATCAGCTCGACGTTGCGCTCTGCCTCGCGCTCAAGCCGGCGGCTGGACTGAATCCGATTGAGGTAGCCATAGATGTAGATTTTCAGCAGGACTGCTGGATGGTAGGCCGGACGACCCGTAGCAGCCGGATCGACACCCTCGAATCCGAGCGCTCCGAGGTCGAGTTCATCGACGAAAACGTCAACCACTCGAACAGGGTTTTCTTCGGTGATGTAATCATCCAGGCACTCCGGCAGCAGCGTGACTTGCGTCCGGGCCTCACCCTCAATGAACCGCTTCATGATCGTCCCCGCCACGATCTCGACGATCAGAAGGTTAGATAATCGCAGGGTTTTTTCACAGCCTGGACCCGAAGCTGCCGGTCTGTAACGTTACCTCTCGCGCATGGAAGTGTCTGTTAGCAGAGGCGTTGTTGCATATCTCTAAGTCGGATGTTCTGGTATAAAAATACCCCTGCCCAAGTCACGGACGACGACCATGCAGATACGCAAGATGACTCAGGAAGACCTGCCAAGCGCCAACGCCCTGTGCTTGGATGCGTTCATGCTAGCGGTTGCGCCATCGCTGTCTGCCCAGGGCGTGGAAACCTTCGCAAAGGTGGTTGCTCAGAAGGCGTTTGCCGAACGAATGGTAAGTGACAACCTGATGCTGGTTTGTGTCGCGGAGGGAACCTTGGTCGGGCTGATCGAGCTGAAGGAAGGGCGCCATGTGGCGATGCTGTTCGTTGCGCCGGCCTGGCAGCGCCACGGCGTTGGGAGGCGCTTGATGAATGCGGCTCTGGAGCAGGCCAGGGCCAATGTAGTAACAGTTAGAGCGTCGCTATCTTCAGTGGCCGCTTATGAACGTTACGGTTTTGCGTTGGCAGGGGAAGTGGGCGAGCTTGCCGGGCTGATCTACCAACCGATGGAGAAGCGGTTGACCATTTGAAGCGCCGTCTACGACCCAGGCCGCTGTTCTTAATGACTTCAAATGGCCGTTAGGGGCCATGCGCCAAGGGCCGTAATGGGTCGTTAGTCGCCGTTCGTGGACAATTGCTGTCGGCCCAGAGACCGGCCGCTTCGCGGCCCCATCGCCTTCGACCCGCGCCCGGCGCGGTCGGCAAATAGGCGGCACGCTATGCCCGTTGAACGGCGGGTCAGCCCAGAACCATGGAGCGATGAGGCGAGCGAAGGTTTCGCCGTGTGTGCTAACCGGCCCCTGTTTGAAACAAGCCCCGCACCACCTCCCTGATCCAGCGATTCCCGCTGTCTTGCTGGTACCGTGCGTGCCAGTGCTGCTTGACCGTGAAACCTTCCACTGCAAACGGGCAATCGTGCACGTGCAAACCATGCATGTCGGCGAGTGTCTGGCCGATGTGCCGTGGCAACGTAGCCACCAGGTCGGTCGACCCGACAATCATCCCCAACCCCAGAAACGCCGGCAGCTCCAGCATGATCCTGCGTTCGATGCCGGCCCGCGCCAGGCCAGCTTCCAGTAACTTCTGCCCGGTCCCGGCACTGATTTGTACATGCCCCTCGGCCTGGTAGCCCGCCACGCTCATGCCGTTGCTCAAACGCGGGTGTAGCGGGTTGCTCAGGCAGACCCAGTCCTGCTCGAACAACACTTGCTGATACATCCCCGCACCCAGCCAGGGCACGAAGCCGATGGCCAGGTCCGCCTCGCCCGACTCCAGCGCGCTCTCGGTATTGCCATCGATGCGTGCAGCTTCCAGGCGAATACCCGGCGCGTGGGTGCGCAGGTGGTTGAGGATGCTGGGCAGCAGGGTGATATGGCTGGCATCACTGACGCACAGGCGAAAGCGCCGCTGCGCCGTGGCCGGAACGAACTGCGGCTCCCAGGTAGTCAGGCGCCGCAGCGATTCCAGCACCTCGCGGCATGGCCCGATCAGCTGGTCTGCCCGCGGGGTTGGCGCCATGCCGCCTGGCGTACGCACGAACAGTGGGTCGTTCAACTCTTCACGCAAGCGCCCCAACCAGATGCTCACGGTAGGTTGGCTCTGGCCGAGCTGTTCAGCACTGCGAGTGACGCTGCGGCATTGGTACAGCACATCGAACAGTTGCAGCAGCTTGGGGTCGGGCAAAGCGTCGAGCGCACTCATTATTGCGAAATCCAATAAGTGTATTGAGTCCATTGTATAGCCGAAATAAGGCTCGCTGCATAAGGTAGTCGCAAACCACAGGAGGTCAGCGATTTGAAAATCTGCATTCTGGGCGCCGGCGCCCTGGGTTGTGCCATCGGTGCGGCCTTGAGCGAAGCGGGGCACGAAACCTGGCTGTTGAACCGTGGCCATGCACATGTCGAGGCGATGAACCTGCACGGGCTGCGGGTGCAGGACGAACGCGGCGAGCGGCAGGTCCGGGTGAAGGCAGCCTGCGACGCGGCAACCGTGGGCGTGGCCGACCTGGTGGTGGTGCTGGTCAAGTCATTCCACACCGGCGAGGCGATTGCCGGGGCCAAGGCGCTGATCGGGCCGCAGACGCTGGTGCTGTCACTGCAGAACGGTCTTGGCCATGAAGACATCCTGGCCGAGGCCGTGGGCCGTGAGCGGGTGCTGGCTGGCAAGACCTACGTCGGTGGCGTGCTGCTGGCGCCGGGTTCGATCCGCGCCGGTGTTGCGGGCAAGCAGACTTTCATCGGCGAACTCGACGGCCAAAGGACGCTGCGTGTGCAGGCCATCGCCGAGGTCTTCAATGGTGCCGGGCTCGCCACCACGGTCAGTGACAACATTCTCGGCACCATGTGGGACAAGCTGCTGGTCAACGTCGCGACAGGCGCGCTCAGCGGCATCACCAGGCTCGGTTATGGCCAGTTGTACAGCGAGCCGCTGCTGGAAAGCACCGCCAAGGCAGCGGTGGCTGAAGCCATTGCCGTCGCTGAACGAGCAGGCATCCGCCTGAGCCTCACCAGCCCGGATTCTGCATGGCGGCTGGCCGCCGAAGGCCTGCCGGCAAGCTTCCGTACCTCGATGCTGCAGAGCCTGGAAAAGGGTTCGGTCACCGAGATCGATTTCATCAATGGCTCCGTCGTGCGCTGGGGCCAGCGCCATGGCGTGGCCACGCCGGTCAACGCGACCCTGGTGGCCTGCATCAAGGGCATCGAACGCGCCATGGCCGATCAGCAGAAGGGGAGTAATCCATGAGCCAGCCGAAAGCCTACCTTGAACACGTTGCGTTCTGGGTGCGCGACATCCAGTGGCACATCCGCTTTTTCAGCGAGGTGTGTGGCATGACCATGCGTGAAATACAGGGTGACGTCGAGCAGCCTGCACAGTACTGGACCCTTGGTGGCCTGCAGTTCATCCACCAACCGGACTTTGCCGGCCCGGAAGGGCGCATGGCGCACCTGGGCATCATGTGCGAGGACCTCGAAGCCACCCTGGCCGCCGCACAGCGTTTCGGCGTCAGCGAAATGCCCCAGGGCCGCAACTGGCTGCGCCTGCCTGACGGCCTTGCGGTCGAGTTCATTCAGGCATCGCCGGCGAAATGCGTCGCCCAGGCACTGGCCATCGACCCACGTGCAGAGGTGGTGGCATGAGCGTAGTGGAAAGATACTGGGACGATGCCCGCGAAGGCGATGAATGCATCAGCCCCACCTACACGGTGACCCGCGAACGTATCCTGGCCTACGCAGACCTCACCGGCGACCACACCCCGGTGCATGTCGACGAGGCCTACGCCAACGCCAGTCATTTCGGCTGCCTGGTTGCCCACGGCCTGTTCGGCCTGTCGATCGCCGACGGCCTGAAGACCCAGTGCGAATACCGCTTTGTACCGGGCATGTCGCTGGGCTGGACCTGGGACTTCGTGCTGCCGATCAAGGTCGACGATGTGCTGCACGTGCGCATGCGCGTGGGGGCGATGCGTCCGAGCAACAGCCGACCGGGCTGGGGCATCGTGGTCTTGCCGTCGGAGCTGATCAACCAGCACGGCGAAGTCGTGCAGCGTGGCGAGCACCGGCTGATGGTGCCCCGGAGGGTGCAGGCATGAGCCAGGCATTGCCATTGGCAGGTATCCGCGTCATCGACTACAGCCACTTCCTCGCCGGGCCCTATGTGGGCCGCTGCCTGGCAGCACTCGGCGCCGAGGTGATCAAGGTCGAACGGCCGGGCAGCGGCGATGCCGGGCGCCAGCATGCATTTACCCTTGATGAGCAGCAGAGCGGTTACTTCCTGCAGCTGAACATGGGCAAGCAGGGCGTCAGCGTGAACATGAAGGACCCGCGTGGCAAAGCGTTCATGCAACGCCTGACCGATTCGGCCGATGTGTTCATCGAAAACTATCGCCCCGGCGCCCTGGACAAGCTGGGCCTGGGCTATGCCGAGCTGTCGGCGCGCAACCCGCGTCTGGTGTACTGCTCCATCTCCGCCTATGGCCATACCGGGCCGGATGCCCACCGCGCCGGTTTCGGGCTGATCGCCGAGGCCAAGAGCGGGATCATGCAGATGGTCGGCGTGCCGGGCGAAGCGCCGCCGTTGCTGCGCATTTCCCTTGGCGACATGTACACCGGCATTCATGCCGTGGCGGCGATCAATGCGGCATTGCTGGGCCGGGCGAACAGTGGTCGCGGCCAGCACATCGACATGGCCCTGTACGACACGCTGGTGTCGATGCATGAATATGCGGTGCAGTGCTACACCTTGTCCGACGGCACTGTCCTGCCCGAGCAGACCGGCCATGACATGCCCACCTCCACCCTGTACGGCGTGTTTCGCGCGGCCGATGGCGACCTGGTAATCGCCGCCCAGGTCGACGATGCCTGGAAGCGCTTTGCCGCGATGCTGGAAGCCAACGGTGGCCCGGCCGGGTTCGGCAGCGACAGCCGCTACCACAGCCTCAATGGCCGCAACGCCCATCGCCAGGCGATTCTGGCCGTGGTTCGCGACTGGGTCGGCGCGCGCCAGGTGGCGGATATCCTGCAGTTGCTCGATGACATCGACATCCCCAGCGCCAAGGTGCAGCGCATCGACGAGGTGGTGGCCGACCCGCAGATTAAGGCGCGCAACATGGTCATCGAGCAGCAGCACCCGCGCTACGGTACCTTGCGCCTGCCCAACCTGCCGTTTCGCTTTTCCGACTGCGACACCACGATCCACCAGGTGGCCCCGGACCTCGGTCAGCACAATGCCGAAGTGGCCGCCGGCCTAGGTTTCACCCCTGAAGAAATCACCGCCATGCAGGCAGACGGTGTGCTGTTCACCCACGGAGATGCACGATGAGCGACCGCTATGCAGTGATCGGCCGGCCGATCAACCACACCAAGTCCCCGTTGATTCATGGCCTGTTCGCCCAGGTCGCCGGCCAGTGCCTGGAGTATGGCGCGCTGGAGGGCGAGCTCGAGGGCTTCGAGGCTCAGGTACTGCAGTTTCGCAGTGATGGCGGGTTGGGCATGAACATCACCGCGCCGTTCAAGTTGCGAGCCTTCGAGCTGGCCGACCAGCGCAGCGAGCGCGCCCAGTTGGCGCGGGCGGCCAATGCGTTGAAGTTCGAGGATGGCCGTATCTTTGCCGAAAACTTCGACGGCATCGGCTTGCTGCGGGATATCGAGGAAAACCTCGGTGAGCCGCTGGCCAATCGACGGGTACTGTTGCTCGGCGCCGGTGGCGCGGTACGCGGTGCATTGCTGCCGTTCCTGCAGGCGGGGCCGAGCGAGCTGGTGCTTGCCAACCGTGACATGGCCAAGGCGCTCGCCCTGCGCAACGAACTGGATCATCCAAGGCTGCGCATCAGCCGTTATGAGGAGCTGGAGGGACAGTCCTTCGACATCGTGGTCAACGCCACCTCTGCCAGCCTCACCGGCGAGCTGCCGCCACTGCCTGAAGGCGTGCTGGGCGGGACGCAGCTGGCTTACGAGCTGGCGTATGGCAAAGGCCTTACGCCGTTCCTGCGCATGGCCCAGGCGCAGGGGGTGGTGCGCCTGGCCGACGGTGTCGGCATGTTGGTCGAGCAGGCGGCGGAGGCTTTCGCCTGGTGGCGCGGGGTACGGCCAGAAACCCGCGCCGTCATCGATCGCCTGACTATTCCGCTGGAGTAGGACCATGGCCACAGTGGGAACGGGCATGCCCGCTTCCACTGTGGCCCTGCCAATCAGTACGGCGGCGCTGGCAGTTCGGCCAACAGTCTTTTGAGCCCGTCGCTCCACTGCCTGCGTATCTGCTCGTAATACACATCGTCGCTGGCGATACGCTGGCGTTTCGGTGTTTCCAGGCTGTCCTTCTGATACACCAGCAAGTCCAACGGCATGCCCACCGACAGGTTGCTGCGAATGGTCGAGTCGAACGAGATCAGGCCACAGCGCAACGCTTCATCGAGTGGCATATGGTAGCCGAGGTTACGGTCCAGAATCGGCCGCCCGTACTTGCTTTCGCCCAGTTGCAGGAACGGGGTGTCCGGCGTGGCCTGGAAGAAATTGCCCTGCGCATAGACGTTGTATATGCCCATGGGGCCGCCGGCAATCTGGCCGCCGACGATGAACGAACTGCTCAGGTCGATTCCGGCCGACAGCTTGCTGCGATCACGGCTGACCACCTCGCGCAAGGTGTCGGCGACCAGTACCGTTGCATCGTAGAGCGTCGCAACGTTCAACAGGTGGGGGCCGGGGCCCTTCGTACGTTGCTGGAGCAGGTTCACCACCGATTGCGAGGTCGCCAGGTTGCCAGCGGTCTGCAGGACGATCAAGCGCTCCCCCGGCACGCCGAACACGAACAGCTTGGCAAAGCTGGCGATCTGGTCGATGCCCGCATTGGTGCGTGAGTCGCTGATGAAGACAAGCCCGTCCGCCAGGTGCATGGCGACACAATAGGTCATGCTGTTTCCCTTGTTTTTTTCATGAACGGATGCCGCACCTGTCATTGGCGGTGCACGTGTACGCTGGCCTGCATCGATTCGGCGCCGCCCCCGCGGCGCACGCCCCTGACCGGGCAGGCATCGAGGTAGTCCAGGCCCACTGCCAGCTTCAGGTGGCGTTCTGGCCGGGTCAGGCGGTTGGTGATGTCGAAGCTGTACCAGGCGTCATCGACCCAGGCTTCCGCCCAGGCATGGCTGGCCAGGTGCTGCTCGTCTTCGGTACATAGGTAACCGGACACATAGCGTGCCGGAATACCCAGGCTGCGCGCGCAGGCGAGGAACGCATGGGTATGGTCCTGGCACACCCCGGCAGCGCCGCTGAACGCTTCGATGGCAGTAGTGCCCACCGATGTGGCACCGGGGCTGTATGGCATGTGCTCGGCCAGGCCTTGCATCAGCCCGATCAACGCTGCCCGGTCACGGTGCTCGCCACAATGTCGGCTGGCGAAGGCCTTGAGAGTGTCATCGGCCTGGGTCAGGTGGCTGCCGCGCAGGAAGGGCAGGGGTGAATGTTCGCCGGCCTCCTGCTCGCGATCCGGGTCGATTTCTACCTGGCCGCTGGCGGTCAGTGCCAGGTGGCCATGGGGTTTGTCCAAGGTCAGTACATGCAGGATGTTGCCATACGGGTCGATCTGGCCCTTGACCTTGCAGGGCAGGTCGAGTTGCCATTCAGTGATGCGCTGGCGCTCGCTGCTGCGTGGCGTCAGGCGCAGGAACTGGATACTGTTGCACACATCGCTTGCATAGCTGTAGGTAGTGTCGTGACGAATGGACAGTTTCATACGACCTCCAGATAGGAGTGGTGGACCGCCTGGCCCAGTTGATTGATGCGCCCGATGAAGTCGCTCAACCACGGGTGCAACCCTGCTTCGAGTATTTCGTCGATCGCGGTGTAGCGCAGGCGAGCGTTGAGTTCGGCGGCCATGCGCTGGGCGGCGCGCCCGGTGCTGCCCGGCAGGCTGGCAAGGATCTGGTCCAGCTCCTCGATGCAGGCATGCAGCGAGCGGGGCACATCGACCCGTAGCAATAGCAACTCGGACACCGGTCGTGCACTGGGTGCGGCGCGATACAGTTCGTTGAAGGCTTCGTAGGAGGTCAGCGCGCGCAGCAAGGCGCTCCATTGGTAATAGCCGCGGGCAGAATCATCGCTGACTTCCTCGGAGGCCTCCCCGAACATTTCATAGCGTGCATCGAGCAGGCGCAGGGTGTTGTCAGCCCGCTCCAGGAAGGTCCCCAGGCGGATGAAGCTGTAAGCGTCGTTGCGCATGATGGTGCCTGAAGTAGCACCGCGGAACAGGTGCGAGCGTTCCTTGACCCAGTCGCAGAACTGGCTGATGCCATAACGGCCGAGACCATTGCTGGCAATGTTGCGCATCTCGATCCAGGTAGCGTTGATGTTCTCCCACATGTCGGCAGTGATGCGGCCACGCACTGCGTGGGCATTGGTCCTGGCCGCCTGCAGGCAGCAATAGATGCTGCCGGGGTTGGTCGCATCGAGGGCGAAGAAGTGCAGCATGCGCTCGGTGTCCAGCTCGGTGTGCCGGCGGCGGTAGTCGTCCAGCGTTCCGGATGCCAGCAGTGACATGGCCAGCTCGGCATGGCCGTCGCTGCGGCCAGCCTGGGGCATCAGCGATAGCGAATAACTGACCTCGAGCATGCGCGCAAGGTTCTCTGCACGCTCCAGGTAGCGCGACATCCAGTAAAGGTCGGAAGCAGTTCTCGAAAGCATGGTTCAGTCCTCCACCACCCAGGTGTCCTTGGTACCGCCGCCTTGCGACGAGTTGACCACCAGCGAACCTTCCTGAAGGGCCACGCGGGTAAGGCCGCCTGGCACCAGTCGGGTTTCACTGCCGGACAGCACGAACGGGCGCAGGTCGATGTGGCGCGGCGCGATGCCGCTGTCGACGAAGGTCGGGCATGTGGAAAGGCACAGGGTAGGTTGAGCGATGTAGGCGTGCGGGCGGGCCTTGATGCGGGCGCGGAAGTCCTCGATCTGTGCGCTGGTCGCCGCAGGCCCGACCAACATGCCGTAGCCACCGGACCCCTGGGTTTCCTTGACCACCAGCTCGGGCAGGTGGGCCAGGACATGGGAAAGCTCTGCAGGCCTGCGGCACTGCCAGGTAGGGACGTTGTTCAGGACCGGCTCTTCGCTCAGATAGAAGCGGATCATGTCGTCGACATAGGGGTAGATCGACTTGTCGTCTGCCACCCCGGTGCCTACCGCATTGGCCAGCACCACGTTGCCAGCGCGGTACACCGAAATCAGCCCCGGCACGCCCAGCATCGAGTCAGGGTTGAACGACAGCGGGTCGAGGTAGTCGTCGTCCAGGCGGCGATAGATCACATCCACCTGTTTTGGACCAGCGGTAGTACGCATGTAGACGTGCTCGTCACGGATGAACAGGTCCGCACCCTCGACCAGTTCGATGCCCATTTCCCGGGCCAGGAAGGCGTGCTCGAAATAGGCACTGTTGAAGCGGCCAGGGGTGAGCAACACGGCAGTGGGGTTGTCCAGTGGGCTGGCGCTCTTGAGCGTGTCCAGCAGCAGGTTGGGGTAGTGGTCGATGGGAGCGATACGCTGTGCGGCGAACAGCTCGGGGAACAGCCGCATCATCATCTTGCGGTCTTCGAGCATGTAGCTGACCCCGCTGGGGGTGCGCAGGTTGTCCTCCAGCACGAAGTAGCTGCCATCCCCGTCACGGACCAGGTCGACGCCAGCGATATGGGCATAGAGCCCGCGGTGCAGGCCCAGGCCCTGCATGGCGATCTGGTAGCCTTCGTTGGCCAGCACTTGTTCCGGCGGGATGATGCCGGCCTTGAGGATGCGCTGGTCGTGGTAGATGTCCTGCAGGAACAGGTTCAACGCCTGAACCCGCTGGATACAGCCGCGCTCGACCATGCGCCATTCGCTGGCGCGAATGCTGCGCGGGATGATGTCAAAGGGGATCAGGCGCTCGGTATCCTCTTTGTCACCGTACAAGGTGAAGGTGATACCGGCGCGGTGAAACAGCAGGTCAGCTTCGCGTCGGCGTTGCTCCAGCAACTCCAGCGGGGTGTTTGCCAACCAGCGGGCGAACTCCTGGTAATGCGGGCGGCAACTTCCGTTCGTATCATACATTTCATTGAAAAATGCCCGGGACATACCCACTCCTTGCCACCGTTGCCGGCAGCTTCATTGCGGTTCATCTACGTGTTTCAGGGTGCGGCCTTGCGGGTCGGTGGGTGTTTTGTCTGCGGTGAGCCTCGAATCCGATCAATTGCTGTGCGTTGTGCACGCAAGAGGCCATTGCAATGAAGGTGCCGAAAGCCAGGCACAGTTCTGGAGTGGCAACGGGCTGGCGGTAACACCTTGAAACTCTTGGGTTTTATTGCTGCATTCGATGACTGCGCCGCATGCAGCCGTGCGGGAACGGTCGGGAGGGGGGACAGGCGCGCCTCAAAAAAAGGCGCGCTATGCACCGAGCTGCAGCTTTTGCTCCGAATTGGAGCGAGTCCATGGCGAGGCGGCACTCCGGCCGCGCAAGCAAGGAGTAGTGCGTTTCGTTCCGAGTGTCAGGTTATGACGCAGTCACCGACGCAGAATGCTCTGGACGTCGCTTGCAGATCGAAAACGGTCACTATCATTCAATGGATTTGGCCATTTCCGACGTTCCAGTCCAGCCGGTCTGCTCATAGACCGGTTTACCCGTCTCGGTGGCATGCAGGACAGCGAAGGTGATACCTCGGCGAGCGAACTCGGCGTCAGCAGCCTGCATCAAGGCCGAAGCCAGGCCGCGGCGGCGGTAGGCCGGCTGGACGAACACATTCAGCACGTACCCACGTTTGTCCAGGGTTGGGTGCGATGGATGGGGAGGCCAGTCAATGCTCATCAGGCCAATGGCTGCAAGCGGTTGGTCGCCATCCAGGAGCTTGAAACCGTAATACCGACCGTCACCGAGCCGCTCTTCCAGCCATGGGCGAAAGTGCTGAGTCATGAGTTGCAGTTTTTCAGGGTCGCCACCTGCCTCAAGAAACATCTCCTGGCGATGCGAGCAGATCATTGCTGCGTCAGCGGGCCCGACTGGCCGACACTCCAGGCCTGAAGACGCTCCACATCCTTGTAGCTCGATCATCGTTTATCCAACGTAAGTGGCCGATTCATGAGAAGGCAGCCTATGGCCTCTTCAGGCCTGCTTGCAATGGCTTGGTTCAACGCCTGGCCCGCCAGACGAAACAAGACCCAATGGCTAACGATCGACCTTGGCAAGCAACTCAGCTTTTGTCATCTCTCATGGAACTGCACATAACTCATTGAATCAGCAGGGCCCATGTAGGAGCGGCCTTGTGTCGCGATGGGGCGCGCAGCGGCCCCGGCAATTTCAACTGTTGCGCATCAATCCTGGGGCCGCGATGCGGCCCTTTCGCGACACAAGGCCGCTCCTACAGGTACAGCCACAACCTCGAGAGCAACGCTGTACCTGTGGGGTTTTAGCCGCGAACACCGGCGTTGTGGGCGGAGGAGGGCTCGGCATGATGGACGAACCCTCCTCCTGAAGCCCATGGCGACGATCAGGCTTGTACCGCGTCGGCCCCGCCAGAGAGCACGGATTTTTTGCGTACCGCTTGATAGAGAAGGCTGGACACCATGAAGCCTGCAATGGCCAGCATGCTCATCAGAATGAACACATAGTTGTAGCCCTGTTGACCAGGGAAGTGGTCGAGGATCGCGCCATAGATGACGTAGGCAAACATGCCGGGGGCATAGCCGATCAGGCAACCGATGCCGAAGGCCGAGCCGGTGATGTGCTGGGGAATGCCGACTTCGCCCATGGGTGCCCAGAACACGCCGCGCATCGAGAAAACAATCAGCGCGAAGGATAGGGTGGCCGCCATCCCCGCATAGATGAAGCCCGGGCTTTTAGGAATCAGCATGATCACGGCCATCAGCGGCAATAGCGCCAGAAATGCCCACTTCAGGTAACGGCTGGTGCTCTTGAACTGCTTGTCGGCAATGAAACCGCCGGCAGGCCCGCCGAGGATTTTCAGGAAGTATTGATTGATGATGCCGTAGGCACCTACCAACGCTACTGGCAACCCGTACATTTCCTTGAGGTAGGGGATGAAATAGGTCAGGCCGCAGTAGACGATGTAGACCATGAACACATTGAGGCTGACCAACCAGATACCGGGTACCTTGATAGCCTCCATCAGGTTTGCCAGACCGTTTTTCGGCTTGGTGGCTGATTGCGCGTTACCGCCCTTGAGCAGGACCCAGGTCAGGGTGCCAGCCAGAATGTCGATGACCGAGTAGAACAGGATCGCCGATTTCAGGCCGGCTTCCCCCGAGCCCATGGCGACGAACACGCCCAGTGCGGAAAAGGCCACCAGCGTATCAACCACGCCACGCCCGCCTTCCAGCAGGCCGAACAACCGGCCTTGCTCCTGATCGTCACCCAGATTGCGGATGGCCTTGAGCAGCGATGGCCAGAACAGGCAGTCGGCACAGACGGCCAACAGACTGAACACGATCAGCAAACTGCTGAAGGGCGGGAAGGTCGCCAGGTACAACCCCAGGCTTCCGGTCCCGATCAGGCCGAGGGGGATCAGTTTGCGCGTGTCGTAGCGATCGGCGAGCAGGCCACCAACCACGAACAGTGCAGTCGCGATGATTGCGTTGGCACTCAACAGCATGCCGATTTCAGTGTGGCTCAGGCCCATGAATTCCTGCATGGGGACATAGAAGGCGTCCTTGAGGTTCGCCAGCTTGTAAATGGTGCCGCCACCAAGGATGAGAATCAGGAATCTGAGCCATTTGGCCTTGTTTTGAGTTGTCATTATTGTTCTCCGGGCGTAATCGGGTCGTCAGGTTCAGGCGTTGGAAGGAGCGGCCAGGGTCAGTTCAGCCAAGGTGCGCAGTTCGCCCAGCAAACCTCGGACATAGGCCACCTGATTGTTCGCCCAGCGGTGTTCGTCGGCCAGCATGCGCTCGAGCGAGTAGCCTTTCGGGAGCGGCGTTTCGCTCATCTCCCGGTAAGCAATGAATGGATCGGCTGCTTCGAGGCTCTGCCGGAATGCCGGGGCCACGTAGTGATTTTCCTGCTCGAGAATGAACGCGATCACTTGCGGGGTTGCTTCGCCCAGCATCAACAGTTCGAACAGCATGCGGGCGCTGGGCAGATCGTCTTCGTCGCTGCCTTGCAACACGCCGTAATGGCCGAAGCCGTTTTGTTCGGGGACGATGCGTACGCCCTTGAGGTGAGCCTGGCGGATGTGCGGCGCCAGGTTGTGCAGGGCCTGCAGGGGCTGTTCGCAGGCATTGATCATGTTGCCGAAGTCGAACAGGGCATGCAGGCGAGGGTGGTTGACACGGTTGAGCAGCTGCGCAATTTCGCTGCTCTTGAGTTCTTCATGCTGCTCGAAGTCAAAGTACAGATCGTTGGCATCGGCCTGTTGTGCGAGGTAGTGCAGGTCGGTCTCGATCACGTCCATGACCCGCGACAGCGGACCCTCGTAACGTGAGTAGACACGGATGTTGCGCACGCCCAGTGCGTTGGCGATGGCGATCACCTGGTCGACATCCTTTTTCAGCGTGCTGCTGATTTCCAGGTGCACATCCAGCCCCAGCGCCTTGGCCTTGCTGGCAAACACCTGGAGCTGCTCTGGCGACATCTGGCTCAGGCTGTTTTCCTCGCCGTCGAGCAAGTGCAGGCTCAGGCCTTGCAGCTCGTGGCGATAGGCGAAGTCCAGCATGTCCGCGGGTGTGACACGACCGTGGGTGAGGTTGGTCAGTAGCGGGTAGGCGTGGGCAAACAGGCGCAATTGCCCGAGACGCTCAAGCAGCCGCTGGGCCAGTGCCTCTGTCAGCACTGGAGCAGCCACGTGTTCGACCACCTTGTGGCTCAGCAAGGCGTTGAATCGTTCCTGGATCTTGTTGTTCATTAGAGTTGTTCCTGGTTCAGGCACCGGTCTACCGGCGCAGCCTTTATCGCGCCAGCCAGGAACTCTCGATAGATCCATTATCAATTAATTGATAAGGCCACTTTCCACGCATCAAGTGGTCGGCGGAAGATAACCCAGCGTGCGCAAAGCCTGGGCCAGCTCCTCGACACGCTCCCGGGCCTGCTTTTCAGGCGTGCCGGCAAAGCCGATCAACAGGGCAGGCGGCAGGTCATGCTTGATGCGGTAGTCGCTCAAGGCGTAGGTGTGGATGTTGTGTCGGGCCAGTTGCCGGGCGATTTCAGTGTCACTGAGTTCGGGGGGCAGCCAGGCGATCAGGTGCATGCCGGCATCCGTCGGAGTGATCCTGAAAAAGCTGCCGATCTGCTTTTCAAGTTGTTCGATCAACGCCTGCTGGCGCGCCTTGTACAGTGCACGCATGCGGCGGATGTGCCCCAGGAAGTGGCCTTCGCTCATGAAGTCGGCCGTTGTGGCCTGAAGCAGTGTGGGCGGGCTGCGATCCATGACCGCGCGCAGGGTGCAGAAGGGCTCGACCAGCGCCTGCGGCAGAATTACGTAGCCCAGTCTCAGTGACGGGAAGAGCACTTTGCTGAATGTGCCGACATAGATCACTCGGGCCATCTGGTCCATGGCATACAGTGCCGGAAGAAGTCGACCACTGTAGCGAAACTCGCTGTCGCAATCGTCCTCGATGATCCAGCTCTGATGCTTCGCAGCCCAGTCGATGAGTGCCTGGCGCCGCACATAACTCAGGGTGACACCCAAAGGATGCTGACGCGAAGGCGTACAGAATACCAGGCGCGCATCAGGGCACTCGGCAAGGCCTTGCTGGGCATCGATCCCCTGTTCATCAATACGCAACGGAATGATCCGGGCCCCCTGGGCTTGCAACGCAATTCGCGCGGCGATGTGCCCAGGGTCTTCCATCCAGACACTGTCCTGCGGATTGAGCAGCAGCATGCCCAGCAGGTTGAATGCTTGCTGCGCGCCGGAAACGATCACCACTTGCCCGGCATTGCAGTCGATACCTCGCGCATCGAAGACATACTCGGCAATCGCTGTGCGAAACGCCTGCAAGCCTTGTAACTCGCCATAACCCAGGATCGCCTTGGTTGGCTTTAGCAAATGACGGTTCATCAGGCGCCGCCAGATGGCTTGCGGAAATCCTTCATAGGTGCTGTGACTGGGCAGGAAGGAGGTCGGCGTCGCCGGATCCCAGTCGGCATAGGACACCCCGCGAAAATGATCGCTGCGCAGCGACAGCATCGACTGGCTCAGTTCGGACAGGCGCGGTGGCTGGCGCGGTTGCTCGTCCTCGATACTCCGGTTTTCCCACTCAGTACCGACATACGTACCTGCACCCGTGCGCGAGGCCAGGAAACCTTCGGCAATCAACTGATCGAAAGCATTGAGGATGGTGATCCGCGACAGCCCCAACTCGATGCTCAAGGTCCGCGTCGACGGCAGGCGCACGCCCCCCTGAATTCTGCCGTTGAGTATCTGTTTGCGAATCTGCAGATACAGCTGGCGGTACAGGGGTATGGCACTGGCACGGTCCAGTTCGATAGCCGACAGCAGCAAACCTGTGGGGGATTTCATGACATGCTCGTCTGGGTGAAACGGGATTTGACCCGGGAACCGTCAGGCGACGGGATTTCAGGGTAGCGAGCGATACCCGATAAGTCATCCGTCCGGCTTTGATGTCCGGTGCAGTTTGATGGCTGGATACTGCAGAAAAGACCGAATAAAGCGTCCGCTTTGGGTCGTTGACGCTCAGTCGCGAATGGCTGCTAACGATCCATTGCGGACACCTGTAACCGGGGCCGCTTCGCGGCCCATCGCCGGCAAGCGCGGCTCCCACAGGTACAGCGCATGCCTGAAAGTTGGTGATATTCCTGTGGGAGCCGGCTTGCCGGCGATGAGGCCGGTACTGACTACAGAGCTTTGGATCAGTGTCCGCCGTGGGTCGTTAGCCGCCATTCGCGGTCGATCGCTTTTGGCCCAAAGCGGACGCTAAAGGATAACTGGTTTCGTAAGCGCGACGCCGCTCCTGTGGGAGCGGGTTTACCCGCGAAGAGGCCGGTGCAGGCGACACAACATGGTGATCACTGCTGACTCGCCGGCCGGGATGAGTGAGAGGCGCCAACGGAAGTGTTACTGCACATTCCCTTCGCTTGAAACGCTTCCCTGACACCGGTAGTCTTTGCCCGCTGCTGTAAGTCCAGCGGCCGGGTTTGGTCACCCGCAATCATCAAGGCGCACAAGCGCCCGCTCTGCGATACAGTTGGCGCTTTTTTGTGCCCGCTGTTTCGTTTTATGGCGGCTGTGCGTGGGGCGCCTCCGTGCGCGCCGGTTTCCTTGATTCCCGGTTGACCAACCCGCGTACAGTCGCCACCCATTCGTTTGGTCACGTTGTGTGGCGGCTCCAGTGAATCAAGGAGCGACACAATGACAAAAGGCTTACCCGATCCTCCCGTACGCGCCACCACGGCGTCCTCCAGTTTCTCCACGTGCGAATGCAGCCATCCGCCATTGTTTGCCGTGCGTTCTGGGGTGGACTACGAAGATGCGCTGGTGCATCTGGCCACGCTGCTCAAAGGCGCTTTTGCGACCAATCTCAAGGCACTGGAGCTGGCCAAGGGAACCTGTCGTGATCTGTTGTTGAGCAATGACCATGGGCTGGATTCGGCCAAGGCGGTGGTGGAGGCGTTGCTGGATGGGGTGGAGAGACAGCAACTGGTTGGGCGGAAGACGGTGCCGGGTGTCTGACGAGCGTTTGGGCTTTGTTGGACTCAAGCGGCAGCCGTGATTGACCTCGAGGCCCCTTCGCGAGTGAACCCGCTCCCACAGGTACAGCGCCAACTCGAAGCCCGCGCAGTACCTGTGGGAGCGGGCGCGCCCGCGAAGCAGACGACGCGGTGGATGGCACCGGCTTTGCCGGTGTTCGCGGGCATGCCCGCTCCCACAATGATCGCCGTTGGGCAAAGCGACAACTATGGGTCGTTATCCGCGGTACGCACCAGAACCGTTATCCAACCTGGCGGTCGTTCACCGCTGGCAGGCCCCCGCGCTGTACTGACCATAGCCCCGGATCAGGCTTTAGGTTGCCTTTTGCCAACCACCGATCGTCAGCTCCATCGACCTCCAAGCCTGCCGCCCGGTCAACCGGGAGACCCTAGGCCGCGATGGTGAACCAATGGACGTCTTTGCTGACAATGAAATGTCGACCCGCAGTGATGTGGTCGGGCAACTGATCGTGGCGTTTTCCCTGATTCTGCTGTTGGCCTTGTTGCTGGGGCTGTTCTCCCTCTACCGCCTCGCCGGGGCGCTGGACGCCCGAGAAGTGGAGCAGAGCCGCTTCTATGCTGAATCCGCCATGGCCCAGCTGCAGAAGAACGACAAGACGTTCCTGCTGACCCATGCCAACTGGCAGGCCGCCTATGATCACTTGGGCGGGCAGGTCGATGCACATTGGGCATACGACGAGGACAATGTCGGCGCCACGCTCTATACCTCCGATGGGTACGAAGGCGTATATGTGCTCGATGACGACGGTACGCGGTACGCAATACTGGACGGTAGGCTCAGCCAGCAGGGCCTGGAGCAGCATACCGTCAGTGCCGGCAAGATCCTGCAGGAGGCTCGGCAAGCAGCGCAGCACGATCAGGCGTCTTCAGGCTATCTGGTGTTTCGTGGCCAGCCGGCGGTGTACGTCGCTGCACTGATCCGCCCGCAGACCCAGCCGGCCCGCCCGCCGGGACCAACTGCGGTGTTGGTGTTCATTCGGGTTCTATCGCCACAGGTGCTCTTGCCGCTGGGCCAGGCGGCGGGGCTGTCCGGCCTGGCCGTGGGCGATTCGGCCGATCAGCGCCAAGGGCGCGGTGCCTTGCCACTCGAAGGCAGCGGCCACACCTTGACATGGGATATACCGCAGCCAGGCACCGAACTGATCCACACGGTAATCGCGCCCTTGGCTATCGCCGTTCTGTTCATCGCGCTGAGCATGGCATTGTTTGCACGCTATGCGATCCGCGCCAGCACCAGGATCGATCGCAGCCACCGTGCTCTGGTGACTTCCAGGGTTGCCCTGCAATCAAGTGAAGAGCGCTTCAAGGCAGTGGCCGAAGCTGCCTCGGACTGGATCTGGGAAACGGATGTGCTCCTTCGCCTGACCTACCTTTCGGACCGGTTCACCGAACTCACCGGGCACCCCGTCGAAGCGTGGCGACAGCGCCCGATTACCGAGTTGCTATCGTGTGATACCAGCAACCTCCGGACCTCGCTGCACAGCCTGGCCGCGACAGGCTCTTCCGGCACGGTGCGCTGCCAGTACCAGGACCATCTAGGCCAGCAGCGTATCTGCAGGATCGCTTCGCGCGCGATCGTGGCCGAGGGCGTGTGTACCGGCTTTCGTGGCACGTGCAGCGACATCACCGACGAAGTCGCCGCCCATGCCCAGATTCAGCACCTCTCCTTGCACGACGCCCTGACCGGCCTGCCGAATCGCAACAAGCTGTTCCGTTTCCTCGAACAATCAGCCCCTGGCGCTGAGCTACCCAAGGTGGCGCTGTTGATGCTCGATCTGGACAACTTCAAGCCAATCAACGACAGCCTTGGGCATCCGGCCGGCGACGCGGTGCTGCTCGAGGTAGCGAGCCGCCTCGGTCAAGTTACCCGCGACAGTGATCTGGTCGCCCGTCTGGGAGGCGATGAGTTCATCGTCGTACTGACCCGGCCAGGCGATCACCAGGACATGGACCGATTCTGCATGCGCGTGATCGAGGCGATCAAACGCCCCATTCAGGTCGAAGGGCATGTCGTGCAAGTGGGGGTAAGCCTGGGTGTAGTGCTGTCGGCCGAGTACCCTGGTACGCCGAGCGACCTGATCCGGCACGCCGACGTGGCCCTTTACAGCGCCAAGCAGGCGGGCAAGAACACCTGGCGATTCTTTTCGGCACAGATGAATGCAGCATTGATGGAGAAGCGTGTGCTGGAAAGCGAGCTGCGCGAGGGCATACCGCGTGGCGAGCTGGTGCTGCATTTTCAGCCGCGCTTCAAGGTCGATGGGGTCTCGATCGCATCGGCCGAGGCCCTGGTGCGCTGGCAACACCCGCGCCTGGGCTTGCTCCGCCCGGATCGTTTCATCCCGCTTGCCGAAGAGTCCGACCTGATCGTGCTGCTTGGCAACTGGGTGCTGCAGGAAGCCTGTACCAAGGCGCGGGGCTGGCCGCAGGCGGTGATGGTCTCGGTCAACATGTCGCCGGCCCAGTTCAGCCGCAGCGATGTGGTCCGCGACGTCGGCAACGCGTTGCGCGCCACCGGGCTGCCAGCCCACCGCCTGGAGCTGGAAATTACCGAGAACGTCATGCTCAACGATGTCGAAGGCGCACTGCACACCATGCTTGCACTGAAGGAGCTGGGCGTGCGCCTGAACATGGACGACTTCGGGACCGGTTACTCCTCGTTGGGTTACCTGCGTACCTACCCGTTCGACAGCATCAAGATCGACAAGCGCTTCGTGCAGCACCTGGGCAAGAGTGGCAGCGACCGTAGCGTGGTCCAGGCCATCATCAACCTCGGCAATGCAATGGGCATGACGGTGACTGCCGAAGGTGTCGAGACCGCCGAGCAACTGGCCTTGCTCAGCGATGACCAATGCCATGAAGTACAAGGCTTTCTGCTCAGCAAACCGCTGGAAAACGAGGTACTGATGGGGATGATGAAAGACCAGGTATCGTTAGCGCAATGACGCCTCGCAGAGGAGGGCAGTTTCATTCGGATGCAAACGACGGCCGTTCCGCGAACCATGCTACTGCCAGCTCCTTGAACGCCTCAGCCGAAGGCGTCAGCGGATAGCGCTGATCATGCGCCAGCACGATGCTGTGCGTTGGCAATTTTTCCTCGGTCGGCCGACACACCAGCGCTTGGCCATCATAGCTGCGGTCACCAAATGGCCGGGTGTAGATCAGCGCCACGCCAAACCCGTTGGCGACCAGGCTACGCTGCATCTCGAAGGTGCGCACACGGTGCACAGCGGCGGGCGAAAGATCGTAGAAGCTGAACAGGTCCAGCACATGCTGCCAGCTGTGGACCTGATCGGTGACTACCAGTGTGTATTCGGATAGCGCTTTGAGGCTGACGCGCGATTCCTTGGCCAACGGGTGATCGGCAGCCAGCAGTACCTGAGCGGTCAGCTGGCACAACTGGGTGCATTGAGTGTTCGGCGGCAGACCCAGATCGTAGGTGATCGCCAGCTCTATCGCACCCTCACTCAGCCGCTTGCCAACATAATCGAAGCTGCCTTCGCGCATATCGACCGTGACCCTCGGGCAGGACTCCTGCATCCGTCGCACGATCTGTGGCAGGCAATAGGGCGCCAGGTCTTCAAAACATCCGACCACCAACTCTCCGACACACTCTCCTGCATTGGCATTGATCTCGGCAAAGGTCCGAGCCTCGCTCAGAACGCGGCGGGCCTGGACCATGACGGTACGCCCGAACGGGGTCAGCGATATGCCGAGGCCACGTTGGCGCACGAAAATCGATTGGCCCAGCACCTCTTCCAATTCGCTGATGGCCGCCGAAATGGAGGGCTGCGAAACATGAAGCTCCATGGCGGCAGTCGTGAGGTTCCCGTGCTTGGCCGCTGCGAGCGCGTAGCGCAGTTGTCGCAGTGTGAACTTCATAGGTTTTTCCGTTGTGATACATCAGGACATATTATTTTATCCTTTTTTGAGGTTGTGAAATATTTCCTCTGTGTAGTGGCAACCGATCACAGGTGCCACGCCGATGCCGATTGCAAGGCTGATCAGCCAGTTTGGCGACCCTCTTTGGGCCGGATGCCCTCGACTACTGCAATCCATGTTCTTGTTTGGGAGCGTCACAATGAAAATTACAAAGGCTCTGCTGACCACCACACTATCTTTCGGGCTGCTGGCGGCCGCTGGTGCCAGCCAGGCGGCCGGCTGGTGCGAGTCTGGCAAACCGGTGAAATTCGCCGGATTGAACTGGGAAAGCGGGATGCTGCTCACCGACGTGATGCAGTTCGTGCTGAAAAATGGTTATGGCTGTGAAACCGACAGCCTGCCGGGTAACTCCATCTCCATGGAAAACGCCCTGAGCAGCAACGACATTCAGGTGTTTGCCGAAGAGTGGGTAGGGCGCAGCGAGGTCTGGAACAAGGCGGCGGCCGCCGGCAAGGTCGTTGGCGTCGGCGCGCCGGTCGTTGGCGCAGTCGAAGGCTGGTATGTGCCGCGTTACGTGATCGAAGGCGACCCCAAGCGCAAACTCGAAGCCAAGGCACCGAACCTCAAGACCATCGCCGATCTTGGGCAATACGCCCAGGTATTCAAGGACCCGGAAGAGCCGGACAAGGGGCGCTTCTACAATTGCCCGGCCGGCTGGACCTGCGAGCTGGACAACAGCGAGATGCTCAAGCACTACGGCCTGGAAAGCAGCTACACCAACTTCCGCCCGGGCACCGGCCCGGCACTGGATGCCGCCGTGCTGTCGAGCTACAAGCGTGGCGAGCCGATCCTGTTCTACTACTGGTCGCCGACGCCGCTGATGGGCCTGGTCGACCTGGTCAAGCTGGACGAGAAGCCAGGCGTGGATAAATCCCTGACCATCAAAGTGGGCCTGTCGAAGGCCTTCCACGAGCAGGCGCCGGAACTGGTGGCGGTGCTGGAAAAGGTCAATCTGCCGATCGACCTGCTGAACCAGAACCTGGCGCGCATGAGCAAAGATCGCATCGAGTCGCCGGAACTGGCCAAGTTGTTCCTCAAGGAGCACCCCGAGGTCTGGCACAGCTGGGTCAGCGAAGACGCAGCCAAAAAGGTGGACGCGGCACTCTGAGCGTGTGGGTTCGTCCGGCTCCTGCCGGACAAGGCACGCGACAGTCCGTTTCATGCACTTGCTCGAGAGAATTCCATGTTTCCCAAGAACTTCACGTTTTCCATTGCCGACTGGGTCAATGGCTGGGTCGATGCGCTTGTAACCAACTACGGTGACGTGTTCCGGCACATCTCCGACACACTGCTGTGGGCCATCGTCAACCTCGAAGGCCTGCTGCGCGCAGTACCCTGGTGGCTGATGCTGGCCATTGTTGCTGGTATCGCCTGGCACGCCACCCGCAAAGTCGTGACCACTGCCGTGATCGTCGGCTTGCTCTTTTTGGTCGGCGCGGTCGGCCTCTGGGACAAGCTGATGCAGACCCTGGCGCTGATGCTGGTCGCAACGCTGATATCGGTCCTGGTCGGCATTCCGCTGGGTGTGCTGTCGGCGCGCAACGATCGCCTTCGGGCGGTGTTGATGCCGCTGCTCGACATCATGCAGACCATGCCCAGCTTCGTGTACCTGATACCGGTGCTGATGCTGTTCGGCCTGGGCAAGGTGCCGGCGATCTTTGCCACCGTCATCTATGCCGCGCCGCCGCTGATTCGCCTGACCGACCTGGGCATTCGCCAGGTGGATGGCGAGGTCATGGAGGCGATCAACGCTTTCGGTGCCAATCGCATGCAACAACTGTTCGGCGTGCAGCTGCCACTGGCGTTGCCGAGCATCATGGCCGGTATCAACCAGACCACCATGATGGCCCTGTCGATGGTGGTCATCGCCTCGATGATCGGTGCCCGCGGCCTGGGTGAAGACGTCCTGGTCGGCATCCAGACCCTGAATGTGGGCCGCGGCCTCGAAGCGGGCCTGGCCATCGTGATTCTGGCGGTCGTGATCGACCGCATTACCCAGGCCTATGGCCGACCACGGCATGGGGTGGGCAAATGAGCGCCAAACAGACAATGAACAAGATCGAAGTCAAGAATGTCTTCAAGATATTCGGTGCTCGCGCCGAAGATGCCCTGAAACTGATCCGCCAGCAAAAAGCCAAGGATCAGGTCCTGGCCGAAACCGGCTGCGTGGTTGGGGTCAACGATCTCTCGTTGTCCATCGGCAGCGGCGAGATCTTCGTGATCATGGGGCTGTCGGGCTCGGGCAAGTCGACCCTGGTGCGCCACTTCAACCGCCTGATCGACCCGACCAGCGGCCAGATCCTGGTCGATGGCGAAGACATTCTGCAGTACGACATGGACGCCCTGCGCGAATTCCGCCGGCACAAGATCAGCATGGTATTCCAGAGCTTCGGCCTGTTGCCGCACCGCAGCGTGCTGGACAACGTCGCTTACGGCCTGAAAGTCCGTGGCGAGAGCAAGGCCAGGTGCGCAGAGCGTGCCCTGCACTGGATCAACACCGTGGGCCTCAAGGGTTACGAAAAGTCGTACCCGCACCAGTTGTCGGGCGGCATGCGTCAGCGCGTCGGCCTGGCCCGCGCTCTGGCAGCCGACACTGACATCATCCTGATGGACGAAGCCTTCAGTGCGCTCGACCCACTGATTCGCGCCGAAATGCAGGACCAGTTGCTGGAGCTGCAGAAGACCCTGCACAAGACCATCGTGTTCATCACGCACGACCTGGACGAAGCGGTGCGTATCGGTAACCGGATTGCCATTCTCAAGGACGGTCGCCTGGTCCAGGTCGGTACGCCGAAAGAAATCCTCTACCAACCTGCGGACGAATATGTAGATCGTTTCGTGCAGCGTCGCGTAGCTTCGCTTTAAGGAACCGGGTGTATGTCGTTTGCCGAAAGAATCATCATCGCCGACGCGCCAGTGCGTTGGCAGGACGTGGTGGCAGTGGCCCGGCATGGCGCGAAGCTTGAGCTGGCCCCATCGGCCTGGGCGCGGATCGAGAACGCCCAGGCGATTGTCCAGCGCATCGTTTCCAGCGGTGACCGCGCCTATGGCGTCAACACCGGGCTTGGCGCCTTGTGCAATGTCTCGTTGCAGGACGAACAACTCAGCCAGCTGTCGCACAACACCTTGCTCAGCCATGCCTGTGGCGTGGGTACGGCGCTGTCGGACGAACAGACCCGGGCGATCATGTGCGCGGCGATCATCAATTTCTGCCAGGGCCGTTCCGGCCTGCAGCGCAAGGTGGTCGAGGCGCTGCTGACCCTGCTCAACCAGCACATCACGCCGCAGGTGCCGAAGCAGGGGTCGGTGGGGTACCTGACCCACATGGCGCATATCAGCATCAGCTTGCTGGGCGTCGGCCAGGTCAGCTATCGCGGCCAGATCATGCCGGCGCAGCAGGCCTTGGCCGAGGTCGGTCTAGCGCCGGTCAAACTGGGTGCCAAGGATGGCCTGTGCCTGGTCAACGGTACCCCTTGCATGACCGGCCTTAGCTGCCTGTCCCTGGACGATGCCACGCGGTTGAGCCAATGGGCGGATGTCATCAGTGCCATGAGCTTCGAGGCCCTGCGCGGCCAGCTCGATGCCTTCGACCCTGAAATCATCGCGATGAAACCGCACCCCGGCATGCAGCGCGTGGGCAGTAACCTGCGGCGCCTGCTCGACGGCAGCGAAATCATTGCCAGCAGCCAAGGCATTCGCACCCAGGACGCCTTGAGCATTCGCTCGATTCCGCAGGTTCATGGCGCCGCGCGCGATCAGCTAGACCACGCTGCGCGGCAGATCGAAACCGAACTCAACTCCACCACCGACAACCCGATGCTGCTGGGTACGCCCGAGTCGTATCGGGTGGTTTCCCAGGCGAATCCGC
Source organism: Pseudomonas sp. PVC-5-1 (assembly GCF_057444345.1). NCBI lineage: Bacteria > Pseudomonadati > Pseudomonadota > Gammaproteobacteria > Pseudomonadales > Pseudomonadaceae > Pseudomonas > Pseudomonas sp. PVC-5-1. The sequence goes on from NZ_CM172024.1 coordinate 2,444,349, forward strand.
ACGGCCAGTCGGTGGCCATGGCGGCTGACTTGCTGGCCATCGCGGTGGCCGAGATCGGGGCGATTGCCGAGCGTCGTCTCGATCGCCTGATCAACCCGTTGGTCAGCGGCTTGCCGGCTTTCCTGGTCAGCCAGCCAGGAGTGAATTCGGGGATGATGATTGTCCAGTACGTGGCCGCCTCACTGTGTGCAGAAAACCGTCAGCTGGCACAACCGGCAGTCGTCGACAACTACGTCACCTCCGGCCTGCAGGAGGACCATCTGAGCATGGGCACCAATGCCGGGTTGAAGCTGCACCGCGCCCTGGAGAACTGCACGCAGATCCTCGCCATCGAATACCTGTTGGCGGCCCAGGCATTCGAGTTCCTCAAGGAGCAGCGCTTTGGTGCGGGTACCAGCGTTGCCTGGCGGTTGTTGCGCGAACGGGTCCCGGCGTATGCCCAGGACCGTTGGCTGGCCCCGGATATCGCCAGCAGCGCATCGATCCTGAAGGATCCGGGCCTGCTTGGCGCTGCATTCCCCGAGCTGTTATGAGCGATGCAAGCGCCACTCATGGCTTCGGCTCCTGAGGCGCAAGACCTGTGCAATCGGGGGGCAAATGCCCCCTTGATTGTGAACGACCAATATTCAGAAAAAAGGCCAGGGTGCCGTGCACCCTGGCCGAGCTCATTTCAAGTTAGCGATTTTCGCTACCACGACCGCCGCCGTGGCTGTGCTGTCCGCCTTTGCGTCCTGTCTCGGAGGCGCGTTCACTGTCGTTGGCAAAATTGCCTGGATTGTTCTGGGCGGTACCACCTTGGCGGCCACGATTGGTTTGGTTGTCAGCCATGATCTTTCACCTCATGTCGTCACACAGGAAAGTCTGTGTTCAACTCGGACGTCAGGCAGAGGGGCGTTTGCTCTACTGCATTTTGCTCGGCCCGACGGGTTGCGCGAAAGAACCCGTGCGGGCGCCTGTGGTGCAGCAGAGCTTTGTTCGCCAACCTTTGGGAAGGATCTGGCTTGCATCGACTTTGACGGCACGGTTGTTCAGCTCCTGCGTCGTGAGTGGGTGATTGCAAAGCCCACGATCATTCCAAGCGCCGCTGCGCCGATCAATAGAGGTGTCTTGTCTTTTGACTTCCTCCAACCCCCGTCGATACTCCTCCTGCCACTCGGCGGCTCAAAGAGGTTGCCTGATGATGTTTCGGCTTTCGGGCTGCGGTTTATCCCCCGACGCGTCAGCCACCCCGATAACAGAGGCAGGCCCGGTACCAGGTAGCTGGCCAGATGCGCCAGGCGGGCCGTGGCACCGACCGTGGTGTGAGCGCGTGGTGAGATTGCGCAGGCCACCATGGCCTTCGCCACAAGTTCGGGATCATATACAGGGCCCGGAGGCGTCAGCGCATGGCCTGTGTAGTTGCCGCCGTCTCGAAAGCCCGGTGTGTCCATGACGGCTGGATAGATATCGCACACGTGGATATCGGGAAACTCCGTCAATTCCCCCCGCAGCGCCTCGGTCAGGCCACGCAAGCCGAACTTGCTCGCGGAGTACGCGGCTGTTGGGCCACCCAGCTGCCCAGTGACAGCGTATTGATCAGGATGCCGCTGCCCTGGGCTTTGAAGAGGGGGAGGGCTACGAACGCACCGCGCAGGTAACCCATCAGGTCGGTCTGAATGACCTGCTCGTGGGCCTCCAGCGGTGTTTCCTCGAAATTGCCGACCGCCCCAACGCCGGCGTTGTTGATCCAGATATCGATTCGCCCGTGGCCGAATTCTGCTGCCTGTGCGGCCAGCGCTTGCACCTGGTCGTTGCGGGTGACGTCGGTCGTGATTGCTATGGCATCGGTACCGCAGTCGGTGCATTCATCCAGCACGTCGAACAACGCCTCTTCATCGCGCGCAGCGAGCACCAGGCGAGCACCCTTGCAGGCAAATGCGTGCGCGGCGGCCCGGCCTATACCGCCGGAAGCGCCAGTGATCACCACGACTTTGCCGCGCAGTGGCCCTCTGCTCGGAGCGCCCCCGCGGGGCGCTTCCTGTTCTGTGCCAGATTTCTTGTGGTCGTCAAGTGGCGCGATCGTTTCGCTGGCCTCGATCCGAGAAAGCTCAAGAGCGGTGCCATCGACCAGGGTCAACCTCAGCCCTTCCATCGTGCCAGCCTCTTCCACGCGATAGCGTTCACCTGGTTTCATACCTGTCGCTTGATCGATCATTTTGCGAACCCCTGTAGTTGGACCTCGGAAATGCCAGCCTTTGCTGTGCTAGTCAGAAGCAGGCCCGGTGCGCTTGACGCCGCGCGGGCCAGCAACGCTCCGGATACCAAAGCGCTCGTTGGCACCTGCCCGGCAGGCGCATCTTTGCGTGTTGGATATGCAGGGGAAGCCAGGGCGGACGGCAAAGTTCAGACCAACAAGTCCGGTGGTACCAAACGGTGCTTCGCTGCATCCGTGTGTCACTGGATGATGTCCTGAACCGCCGCGCCCGTATTTCCGCTGGTTCCTCAGCCCTGGGCAGTAAACGCTGTGCTATCACTACCTGCATGGTTTTCGCCATAGGGGCCCGGGGATTTCATGATGAAGCGCCTTTGTTGCCTGCTGTTGATTCTTTTCACCCTGCAGCCCATGGCCGGGCACGGTATCGAGGTTGCAGGCAGTGCCACAGATGGCGTGCCCGGTGAACCGGCCGAGCTGACCATCGCCAATCGCAGCATCTTCATCTTCCACGCCACCTTGCTGGGGGAAACGCCGGCGGCGCGGGTGCAACGGGCCACAGCCGTGATCGACGAGGCCTTGCGCGGGACTGATGAGCTGAAGGTCAGCGTCGACCCCATCCTGAATAGCCACCTGGTGCTATTGGGAGGGCGGCGTGCCTTCATCATTGCGCCGCAGGACCTGGGCCTGGCCGGTGGCGACACTCGCGAAGCCGCCGAGCAGGCAGCCGCTATGCTGCGCCTGGTGGTCGACGAGACCGGTCAGGCCCGCAGCCTGCGCTTTCTGCTCAAGGCAGCAGGCTACTCGGCGCTGGCCACGTTGATCTACGTGGTGCTCATCAAGGGCACCAACCTGGCTCGGCGCAAGCTCCAAGGCCTGTTGCCGCAGCTGATGCGCGAGCGCGCCCGGCAGATACGGCTCGGGCAGATGCCGCTGTTGGACATGCAGCTGGTCTACACCGTGATCGAACGCCTGTTGCGGCTGCTGCACTGGGGCGTAGTACTGTTGCTGAGCTACCAGTGGCTGAGCTTCGTGCTGTCGCAATTCCCCTACACCCGGCCTTGGGGGGAAAGCCTCAACGTCCACTTGATCGACCTGTTACGTTATCTGCTCGACGGCATTTTGCAGGCAATTCCCGGCATCGCCGTGGCCATCATCATTTTTTTCATCGCCCGCGGTATCAGTGGCTTCAGTCGGCGCCTGCTGGAGCGCATGGCCCGGCCGGGCACCCTCAAGTGGCTGACCGAGGAAACCCTGCAGCCAACCACACGCCTGACCTCGCTTGCCATCTGGCTGTTCGCCCTGGTGATGGCGTACCCGTACCTGCCGGGTTCCGGCACCGACGCCTTCAAGGGGCTGTCGGTGCTGCTCGGGCTGATGATTTCTCTCGGCGCCTCCAGCATTGTCGGGCAGGCGGCAGCGGGCCTGATCCTGACCTATTCACGCACCTTGAAGGCTGGCGAGTATGTGCGGGTAGGTGACCACGAGGGCACGGTGACCGAAGTCGGCATGTTCAACACCACGATCCGCACTGGACTGGGCGAAGTGTTGACCATGCCCAACTCGATGATCACCGGCTCGGTGACACGCAATTTTTCACGTGTTGTACAGGGGCAGGGCTACATCGTCGATACTGTGGTCACCATCGGTTACGACACGCCGTGGCGCCAAGTGGAAGCGATGCTGGTGGAGGCGGCCATGCGTACCGACGGCATACTGGAAAAACCCAGGCCGCAGGTGTTTCAGACCGGGCTTTCGGATTTCTACCCCGAGTATCGCCTGGTGGCGCAGGCGGTGCCGAGTGAGCCACGGCCACGGGCAGAACTGCTGAGCCTGTTGCACGGCAACATTCAGGATGTGTTCAACGAGTACGGGGTGCAGATCATGTCGCCGCATTACCTGGGCGACCCCGCGCAGGAAAAGTGGGTGCCGCACGAGCGCTGGTTCACGGCACCTGCGCGGAAACCTGAGGTTGGCCAGCCGGGGGAATAGCGTCATAACCGGCGATCACGGGGTCGCCATGCTGCCGACGGTGCTCCAGTGGCGTCATGTCGAACCAGCACAGATGGGCGCGGCACCAACTCTTGAGCAAGGTTGATTGGATATATCGTGGTCATGGTCCCTGTAGCTCATCAGTTCCTCAAGCTTGTCCTCATCCAGGGGGTAGAGGTTGCCGATACAACCTCATATCAAAAGCCCCAGCCACATTGCGCCGAGGATGACCAGTTGGCCGGGAACAAGGTATCTCCCGAAGCTGCAGCCGCCGCTACCGAGGGACAGAATACATTTGGTCAAGGTATTGCCGGTCAATGCCAGTAAACCGGGTACTACCAGGCCATCTACACCGAGTCTACCGGCAACGACCAGGGAGGCGACCGACGCTGTCGCTACGTGAGCATCGGCCAATCCGCTGATGAAAGCCGCGATACTGACCCCGTTGTGGCCCAGATGGTGAAGTAGAAATGCACAGAACAAGGCGATTCCGGTCAGCGCGACGGTGATGATCAGGGCTGTGAAGAGATCGAAGGCACCATCGCCCTGATGCGCTGTTGAAGTGCCTTGGTCGCTACGCCAGGGGGCAAGCAACAAAGTGCCGTAAACCACCGTACCCACCGTACCGAGCCCGATCGAGGCCACGAAAGGCTTCAACAGGTGTCGGTCGACGACGCCTAGCACCAGGGCGAATTGCGCGATGCTGGCGAGGTTCGACAGTACGGCAGCGGCGGCCAAGGGCCTCACGGCTGTGACTTGCCGACGTGCCTCATGGGCAAGCAGCGCAATGGTTGCCGTGCCGGAGGCGAAACCTGAGGCGATCGCGCTCAGGGGCAAGCCGTAGCGTGGGCCCACCAGACGCAAGGCGATATGCCCCAGTGCACCGACGGTCATCAGCAGGACGACCAGCGTACAGATGGTGCGAGGGTTGAGTGCGCCATACGGCCCCATGAACCTGTCCGGTGTCAACGGTAGCACCACCAGCGCTACCGTCAGCAGCATCAAACCATCGCGCAGCTCTTCCTCGCTCAGCTGCTGGAGCACGAAATGGTGCAGCTCGCGGCGCAGTGCCAGCAGCACGGTCAGCACCACGCCGACCGCCGTGGCAAGTTCTGGCTCGTCAAGGCTCAGTGCGCCCAGCGTCAGCACCAGTAGCAGGGCGATTTCGCTGGTGACTTCGGGGTCTTTGTCGGCGTGTTTGCGGTAATGCATGCACAGCATCAGAACCAGGCCCAGGCTGGCGACCCCGACCAGCACCGGCCCGGCCAGCAACATGCTGACGTAGCCCAGCAGGGCGGTGATGGCGAAGGTCCTAAGGCCAGCAGCGGCATGATCTTCATTGCGGCCTTTCTTGCGCTCGCGCTCAAGCCCCACCAGCATGCCGATGCCCAGCGCGACGGCACCGTGGCTGACATTTACCGCGTCGAGCATGGCGCCTTCGGGGTGTCCTTGGGGCTGACTTCCGCGCCGCCTTGCTCAAGGGCTATCAAGGCTGGCAGATCGAGTATCTCGACAAGCCTGCCACGCATGCTGACGATGCCCAGCGCGCGCATGCGGGCGACTGAGCGACACACGGTTTCCAGGCGCAGGCCCAGGTACGAAGCCATGTCTTCCCGGGACATGCGCAGCATGAAGCCGTGGGCAGAGTAGCCGCGGCTGACGAAGCGCTGTGACAACCCAACCAGGAAGCTTGCCAGGCGCTGTTCGGCTGTGAGGTTGCACAGCATCAGCACCCGCTCATGCTCACGCACGATTTCTCGGCTCATCAAACGGTTCAGGCTTTGCTGCAGGACGGGAAAGTCACGCGCCAATGCCTGCAGCCGGCGATAGGGGACAGGGCACACCTCGCTGTCTTCCAGGGCAATGGCATCGCATACGTGATGTTCGGTGGCGATGGCGTCGAGCCCAAGTACATCGCCCGGCATCCAGAAATTGATCACCACTCCCTGGCCTTCGGCGCTGTTCAGGCTGGTCTTGAAGCTGCCACAGCGCACGGCATAAAGCGTCGTCAGCGGATCGTTGGCGTTGAACAGCGCGGCGCCTTTGCGAATACGCATGCGCGGGCCGATCAGTGCGCCCAGGCAACTGTTGTCATGCACGGGTAGACCGGTGGGCAGGCACAGCCCGCTGACACGGCACTCTGTGCACAGGGTCGTCAGCGGTTTCAGGTGAATCGGTGTTGCCGGGCTCGACGCTGCAGGTTGGTCGAGCAAGGTCACTTTCAGTAGGCCAGTCATTTTCAGGCCTCCTTCGCGCATCGGAGACCTGCCTGGGCTGCCATCCCTGCATTGGTTTTGCCAACGCTGCCCATACCTGGGCGTGGTGACCAGTCGGCGAGCATGTCCCGCGAGTGGGGCGCGTTGAGGCGCGCATTCAACCGGTCGACAAAGGCTTGCGCTTCGGCGGACGTAACGAAACTCACCCGGCAGTCGTCCATGCGGACCCACCAGCGGTTCTGCTGAGGGCTATTTTCGACGTAGATGTTCATGGAAGCCTCCAAAAGCATGCATGAGCAAACCAACTGCAAATCCATGCGAAAACGAAGGCATCCCTGCCGGCAACAGGGGTGTTCAGGGCGTGATGGCCATTTTCATCGCACTATCGCGCCGGTTGGCGAACGACCATAGGCGACACTCGATGGTTTTCATGAGCGCCATGGCAAGCCTCCGGGGCATTCGATGATTGTTGTTGGTGTAGGGTCAGATTGCGCCGTTAACGGCCAGGATCTTTGACCAGCATCAAATTTCCGCGCAGCGGGCGTTGCCGTTTGTCCGCCCAGTGGTTCAGTTGATAAACATCAAATCTGCCAGGTGCGGGTGATGGATGATCCAGAAACACTTCCCAACCGCTGAGGTGCGCCATGGACAACCCGCAAAGACTCCTGCTGATCGCCTCGCCGCTGATGCGGCGCACCCCGGTCTACGACCGTGCGGCTGCGCTGGCCAAGGCCAAGGGCATGGCCCTGCATATCGTTGCTTTCGACTATCTCGAAGGCCTTGCCACGGCGGGCCTGGTCAACGACCAGGCACTGGCTGTGATGCGTGAAGGTTATGTACAGCAACACCGTGGATGGCTTGAAACCCAAGCGCTTTCGATGCGCCGTAACGGGGTCACGGTCACCACCGAAGTGGTATGGGTGCAGCATCCGCTGGACGAGATCCTCGTCCACCTGCGCGAGCAGCCGTTCGCCATGCTGATCAAGGCCTTCGAGCATGAGCCCTGGTGGGCGCGGGCGATGTTCACCTCGCTCGACATTCAGTTGCTGCGGGAAACCCGCATCCCCCTGCACCTGGTGCATCAGGCCAGCCACGCGCTGCCGCGCAAGATTCTGGCTGCCGTGGACCTGTCCCGCCCCGAGGACCAGTTTGAGGGGTTCAACGACCAGATCATCAGTGAAGCGCTGAAACTGGCATTACAGTGCAACGCCCAGATCGAACTGCTATATGCCTACGACCTGGGGTCCATGTACCTGGACTCAGGCGGCAGCCGCGAGCATTCGTTTCTGTTCGACTCCAACCTCGCCCAGACGCTGCACGAGGCGCAAAGCGAGGCATTCCAGGCACTGGCCGAACGCAACGGTATCGCCGCCGAACACCGCCACCTGCGGCTGGGAGACCCGGCCAAGGTGCTGGCGCTGTTCATGGACAACAATGATATCGATGTGCTGGTCATGGGCAGTTACCACCATCGCGGCATTGGCTGGTTCATCGGTAGCACTGCGGAGCGGGTATTGCATCGGTTGTCCAGCAGCGTGCTGGTGATATCACCAGAGCATTCCCAAGGCTGAGAGACAAGGCCCGAAAGGGCCTTGCTTTCAGGCGTGAAGATCGAGCTCGTGAAGGATTTCGCTGACATCGCCACCCAGGTAGCGGGAGGTGAACCCCAGGGTCTTGGTCAGCCGGTGCATGGCGTAGTTGTTCGCCAGGTCCCTGGAGATCATGCAGTGGAAGCCATTGCGCTTCGCGGCCGCGATCAGGTGCTGCATCAGCAGCCGGCCCAGCCCCTTGCGTTGCCATTCTTCATTTACGGCTACCGCGCATTCGCACTGGAGGCTGCCGGGAACACTGGCATACCGGCTGACCCCGATCTGGCGCAACTGGCCATCTGCATGGACCAGGGCAACGTAGGCTTCGCACTGGTGATGATCCACCGGCATATGCTGCGCATCCAGGCTCGGCACACCGCCACTGAGCCCGGCGATGAAGCGGAAACGCCGGGCCTCGAAGGCGATCGTGCTGAGAAAGCGGCGGTCCCTTTCGCGGTCTTCCTCGCGCAGGGGGCGGATCAGTACGGCAGAGCCATCAGAAAGCTTTTCGATCCAATGCTCGCACGCGTCTGGCTTTACAGTCTGCTGCCTGTTCATGTCGCCTCCCGGTCACCTGGTCGATGCTTGCCAGAGCTGTTGTACCGTGCTGGGCGGCGCCGGTTCTGACAATCGTCAAGTTCCGGCTCGGATGGTGGTTTTCTGATCTGCATCAAGCGCGAACAGGCCTGCTTTCGGACAATCGCCTACATCATCACGCCAGCCGCGCAAGCCCGGAGGTTCGCCATGGGTCAATATCGACAACTGCTGGTGCTGCTCACCGAGCTCGATCCGCATTCGGCCGCGCTGCGCCGGGCCCTGGCGCTGGCGCATGTCAGTGGTGCCAGTGTGCATGTACTGGGCTTGTTCGAACCGACGCAGGAGCACCTGCTGCGCGAAGAGCGATTGAACGAGGCCGATATCCAGCGTCAGTTCGACCAGTACCGTTTGCGGCTGGCGGGGTTGGTCGAGCGTCACCGTGGCAGCGGCATCGCTTTGACGGTCGACGCCTTGCAGGCAGATGACATCCGCAGCCAGGCCATCGACTACATCAGCGAACTGCACCCCGATATGGTCATCAAGGACAGCGAAGTGACGCCAACCATGGTGCGCCTGTTCAGCACGCCCCTGGATTGCGCGTTGATGCGGGGCTTGAGGGGCATCACGCACTTCGTACCGGAGGCGGCGGTGTCGCTGCCCCGGCGCGTGCTGGTCGCCGTGGACACCTCCTTCAGCGAAACCCCCGAGGACCAGGCGTCCTTCAACCGCAGGCTGATTCGTGCAGCGCAGGCGCTGGCACTGCAATGCGATGCACAGCTGCACCTGCTCTCGGCCTACAACCTGGCGGGCGTGTTCGCCTCGGACATGAACGTTACCCAGGCGTGGATCGATGAGATGCGCAATGCCTTGAAGGAGCCGTTCGACACCTTGGCGGACGCCGAGGGGGTCCCGGCCGATTGCCGCCACTTCATGGAAGGTGGCCCGGTTCAGGTGATTCGCGAGCAAGTCGCTGCGCTGGATATCGACGCGGTGGTCATGGGCGTCGTGCAGCCAAAGGGCCTGGACAAACTGCTCGGCGACACCACTGAACGCATCGTCAGCCGCCCGCCGTGCAGCGTCCTTGCGGTTCACCCTCAAGCGGCCGAAACCTTGGAGCCCTAGCCATGCAACTGACATTCCTCGGTGGTACCGGGACCGTGACGGGCAGCAAGTTCCTGTTGACCCGCGACAGCAGCCGCGTGCTGATCGACTGTGGGCTGTTCCAAGGCTACAAGCAACTGCGCCTGCGCAACTGGGAACCGCTATCGGCGGCGCTGCGCGCGCTCGATGCCGTGGTGCTGACCCACGCCCACCTCGACCACAGCGGTTATCTTCCGGTGCTCGCGAAGGAAGGCTATACCGGGCCGATCTACGCAACACCGGCCACCTGTGCCTTGGCCGAAATCCTGTTGCTCGACAGTGCCCGGCTGCAAGAAGAGCAGGCAGAGCATGCCAACCGGCACGGCTACTCGAAGCATTCGCCGGCACGCCCGCTTTACACCGAACAGGATGCAAAGCGTGCCTTGGCATTGTTGCGCCCTGTGGAGTTGCATCACCCGACCATGATTGCGCCAGGGATGGAGCTGCTGTTGCGCACGGCTGGGCACATACTCGGCGCGGCGACGGTACAGATCAAGGTCGACGGCCAGACCTTGGTCTTCTCTGGCGACCTGGGCCGGCCACAAGACCCGATCATGCGCGCGCCGGAACTGATCAGGACGGCAGACGTGCTGCTGGTGGAGTCCACCTATGGCGATCGCCAGCATCCAAGCGAATCGACCGAGCAGTTTCTGGCCCAGGTCATCAACCAGACTCTCCTGCGCCACGGCATCACCTTGGTGCCCTCATTCGCGGTTGGCCGGGCCCAGTTGCTGATGTATTACCTGTACAAGCTCAAGCGCGATGGCCTGATACCCGACATTCCGGTCTACCTCAACAGCCCGATGGCCACAGACGCAACCACCCTTTACCAGCAGTTCCGGAGCGAGCATCGCCTGACGTTGGCGGAATGCGCCGAGATGTGCAGGGGCACGCATATCATCCGTACCGTCGATGAATCCCGGCATCTGGATCAGCTGCGTGAGCCCGCGGTCATTATCGCCGCCAGTGGCATGGCGACCGGTGGACGAGTCTTGCACCATCTCAAGGCACTGGCCCCCAACCCGCGCAACAGCATTCTGTTCTCTGGTTTCCAGGCCGGTGGTACGCGCGGTGCCGACATCGTCGCCGGTGCGCGCAGTGTCCGCCTGCACGGTGAAGACGTGCCGATCCGGGCCCAGGTGCATGCGATGGATAATCTCTCTGCGCACGCCGATGCCGACGAGATCATGGAGTGGTTGCGCGGTTTCGCCCGCCCGCCACGCCAGACCTATGTCATCCATGGTGAACCGCACGCCGCCGACACGTTGCGGCGGCGGATCAGCATCGAGCTCGGTTGGCAGGTGTACGTACCCGAGTACCACGAAACGGTTGCTATTGACCCAGTGCGCTAGCCTGGGCCGGGAGGCTGTCATGGATACACAAGCAAGGGCGAAACTCCGGGCCTGGATGCATCGGCCACGGGGTAGCCTGGGGTTTATCGTGGCAATCTTCGCACTGCTCGTCGTGGTCGCTGCCTACCGGTCGTTGAACCCGAACTGGCGCCTGCCGATGCAACATCCACTTATGCTGCTGGCCTTGCTCGCCTTGTGCGTGGCGTTGGGGTGGGTGGTGCAGCGTGGCGTGAAACGCACGGTAGGCAAGACCATATTCAATGGCCAGGCCACGGGCTGGCAGGCTCGGCTTGCCTTCCTGCGCTCGGTCACCCAGGAGTCGAACGTGCTCTTGGGCATGTTGCTGTTCCTGGCGTTGCTCGCTGGCGGCACGGTTTGGCTGGCGGGGCGCTCGGTGGACCGAATCGTGGAAAATTGCACAGACAGCCTGCAGGCCCGGGTGAACACCCCTGAGGATGAAAAGCTCACGGCATTGGTCGGCAAGCCGGTGTGTACCTGCCTGGCGCAAACGTTTCTGGACCGTAATGGGGTGATACGCCTGGCCTTGTTCGAAACGCCGATGCGGGAAGTGAGCGCATACAAGGCGTTGACGGCAGACGATGAACAGCGCTGCCTCGAGCAGTTCGACCTGCTGCCTGAAGAGGCCCGGGCGACGCTGCCTTGAATGTTAGTAGTGCTTGCCAGTAGCTGGAACGACAGGCGCCCGTCGCGGCGCGGGAGGTTTCCATGTCGCATGATCTTGCTCCTTGTTCACGGATACCTCCTCGTGCGGATAGGGCCGGAGGTCGTGGGGCTTGCAGCGGGCGGGGCAGCACGGTGGCTGCCCCAGGCGCTGGCGCAGCGGCGCTTCAGGTCAGGTTGAGGCGATGGATGACCTGGGCCGGATCCTCCGGATCGGTGCTGGTGGTGAATCCTGCCGCCTTGGCCAGGTCGCGCATCGCCAGGTTGGCGGCTGAGTCGATCGAGTACATCTGCCGCAGGCCCTTTGCCCGGGCATGATCGGTCAGGTGCTTGAGCAGCAGGCGGCCCAGGCCATGGTGCTGCCAGCTGTCGAGTACTGTCACGGCGCATTCGCATTCATCCTTGCCGGCAATGGCGGCATAACGCGATATGCCCACCTCCTGCAGCTCGCCGTCCACATGGGCGAGGGCGACATAAGCCGCTTGTCGGTCCTGGTCGACCGCCATCAACTGGTCGAGCATCGCCTCACCGGGCTCTTTGATCTGGCACAGGAAGCGAAAATGCCGCGACTGCGGTGACAGCCGTTCGATGAAGGCCCTCTCGCGCTCCCGGTCCTTGGCTTGCAGCGGCCTGATCAGTACATGGGTGCCATTGTCGAGGGCTTCGATCCAATGCTCGCCCGCAGGCTTGGGAAACGAGGGCGCGGTATGTTGACGGGAAGTATCAGCAGAAGCCATGGCAGTATCCTCGTGTGATTGAGATGGGGCGGTTGGGCACTTGAATTTGCACTCCAGTTAATGCCATTGATGTTTTATTTCCAGCCATTGACTGTTTGAAAGCCATTTCTCTGCAGCTGGAAAGAATATGTTTTCCTCCGACTCCATGTGGTCGTAATATTTTTCGATATAGTCATCGACAGTGTCAGCGATTACTTTCGTGTCTTTTGTCGTAGCCGCTAATGTCTTCAATTGCCCAGCAATGCGCGCAAATGCCTGGTGATCTCGCTCGATATCCAGGATCCGCGGGTGGATCGGCGCCTCCGTGGCCAGCAAGGCTCGCCGAATGATTTCTTCATTCTCATGGTGGTGCCGCTCTGCATTGCTGTGCAAGGCCTCCAACATTTCGAACAAAAGCTTACAATCATCAGTGGCATCGGGTTCATGCTTTAGCTTTTTCAGCAACTTCCTGATCTGGCTTATCTTATTGGCCATGTCATGGTGATAGGCGTGAAGTTCGTTCAGTAAGGTATTCATGACACATCCTCTACACGTTACCAGACAATGCAGATTTATAAGGCCCAAGGGCCTTCAGACAGGAACACGGGTTGAAGGCTGTCTAAGTCGAGCATGAGGGCAGCGCACTGGCCTGACTTGATCTTGATCAAGCTTTAGTGGGGCACAGCCATGACCCTTGGTCAGTTGCCTCAGAAACTTCGGGCGAAGCGGCTAGCGTTTATAGAGCCCGCAAGAAAAAGCGGAGACATCGTCATGTCAGGCCCTGAAGATATGGGTATAAAGCCCCAGGTAAAGTGCCTTGCGTGCTCTTTGAGCCGACTTTGCCTGCCCGCCAGCCTAAGCGTCGATGAAGTGGAAAAGCTGGAGCGTATCATTCGCCGTAACCGCCCTTTGAAGAGGGGCGAGTATCTGTTCAAGGCCGATGAGCCCATGGAGCATGTGTTTGCCCTGCGCTCAGGGGTCATCAAGAATTTTCTGATTGATACCGAGGGCAACGAGCGGGTCACCGGCTTCGTTCTGCCGGGCGAAATCTTGGGGCTGGACGCTATCGGGGCAAGTCATTATCGGAGCTATGCGTTGGCGCTGGACGTTTCACTGGTCTGCTCGATCCGGCTGGACCAGTTGGTTGATCTGTCGGGGCAGATACCCGGATTGCGCTATCAATTGTTGCACATGCTCAGCCTGGGTATTCAAGGCAAGGACGAACACCTGCGCTGCTGCCACGGGCGAGCCGAGCAGCGCCTTTCGCTTTTCCTGTTGGGCATGGCGGCGCGTTATCAAGAAAGAGGTTTGCGTGCAGACGTCCTTAATCTGCCCATGTCGCGAGGAGATATCGCAAACTACCTGGACCTTACCCTGGAAACTGTCTCCCGGCTGTTCAGCCGGTTCAATCAGGCTGGGCTCCTGCAATGCGTTGGCCGGGAAGTCCGACTCATCGATCAACAGGGCCTGCTCAAGCTCAGTCGGATGGAGGAGCCGAATTGAGGGCCTCGAGAATCCTGTCATAACGTTGCACAGGCCCATTCAGAGGAAATTGACAATTCCAGGATGGACGCGACACATGGTCTGCCCGCAACCAGATACGCTGTATCGGGACCCCCTTTTGCCAACAGATGCGCGCGGCATGCCTTGCCACCAAGGATGGCGCGCAGCAGTAGACAGTGTCCGGCTTGAAATCCTCCAGCTGTTCAGTCAGTTGACTCCAAACGCTTCTGCTGTTGCGCGGCACCGAGGTAAACGCTGAGATCCATGGCTTACATTCAGCGGGCAGTTGCTCCTGCTCAAAGCTTTCGTGCAACAGCCTCACCTCTACCCAAGGTAGCCAACAGCGAACCTCATCCAGTGTGCAAAGTAGCGCCAAAACCCCCTCGCCGTGAGTGATAGCCAGCAGTCGCACACTCTGCAAGGGCACCGGCCAGGCGCTGCCCAGAGGGCCTGAGTACTCCAGCAGATCTCCGACCTTCAATGCCAGGACGCTGCGGGTGGCGACCATGAACCGACCTGCTGCGCCAGGCATGCTGATGTAGTTGCAGGTCCAGCGCTGGGTTTGATTCGCCAGTTGGCAATACTGGCCTGGCATCGCCTCGCTGCGTTGCGGGTTGCACAGCATCAGGCGAAGGTACTGTATGCCGGGCCCCGGCAATGTTTCCAGCAAACGGACACACTCACTGTCATCCTGGTCCATATGCGCCTCGAACAGGTTTGGGCGGGCCACGTTCCATATAAGCTAAGCCCCTGCGATGGCAACACTTTGATCAGGATCAAACCGACAGAGGATGGTGGCCGCATCCTGATTGATAAAGGTCAAACGGGGGCTTGCCTGCCAGCGCAATATCGAGGCGTCTCCCAGGGAGGCATTACTCATTAGAGGAGGTCGCCATGTCCGAAACAGCGAAGAAAGTACCTGTCACTTCCGCAACCACCCAACCTGCCAAGGCTACGCCGCCAAGTACCGAGCCATCGGACCTGTGGCGCCCATTCCAGCAGTTGCGGCGTCAGATCGACAGCCTGTTCGACGATTTCGGTCGCCGGCCATTGCGCATGCCGTTCAGCCATACCCCGTTCGATGTCGAGCCATTCTGGCGCCGTGAACTGTTCAGCCATGGCATGCCGGCGATGGATATCAGCGAACTGGCCGATGAGTTTCGCATCAGTGCCGAACTGCCTGGTGTGGACGACAAGGACATCGAGATCAAGCTGGTCAATGGCAGCGTTGTGATCCGCGGCGAGAAGCAGGAAGAGGTTGACGAAAAGCGCAAGGAGTACCACCTGTCAGAGCGTCACTACGGCAGCTTCGAGCGGGTCTTCCAGTTGCCCCGTGAAGTCGACGCTGAAAAGATCACTGCCCAGTTTGCCAAGGGCGTGCTGCTGGTGCACTTGCCCAAGCGCGCCGAAGCGATTCACCCTGAAAAAGTGATTCCCATCACCAAATGAGCGACCCGGCCGCGTTCAGGAGCATGGACGCTCCCTTTTCGTGTTACAGCGCAACGGTGCTCCAACCAACTGCCCCAGGTGACCTTCGCAAGCCGTCCACTTGTGGCACTGGACGCCGCACCCAGACGCCTGAACAGGTGCTATTTGGCTTTCCAGTATTTCTGCATTTCGAGGAACAGGAACGACGCGGTCCAGGTGATCAGCACCAGGCCTGTCAACGCTTGCAGGCCGGTGAGGTACTTCAGATGGCCGTTAGGCGCTATGTCGCCAAAGCCTATCGTGGTGTAGGTGGTGAAGGAAAAGTACACGCAATCCAGGAAGCTGCCGTCGAAGTTGCCACTGAGCATGCCCCAGCCTTCGGCGTGAATCATCAGGTAATACACCAGGGCGAAACACCAGACCTCCAGCGCATGAGCCAGCAGCGCGCCGAATACGCCTGCGACGATCCGGAATCGGCTCCACAGTTTCAGCCGCGGTAGCCAGTCGTTCAGGCGCAGCAGGCATTCGTAGTGGATGATCACCACCAGGATCACCACCAGCATGTTGATCAATGTGACGGTGAGCATGGTCGGTACTCGGACTGGATCGGAGTGTCATTTGGCCGCATCGACCAGATTATAGGTGGCAGGGTCCTTGGCCACCGGCAGCAGCGCCGGGAATTCTTCCGGGGTGATGGTTTCCCTGGCCAACAACAGGCGTGCCCCAGTGTCCAGGTCGGCGCGTCGTTGCTCGAGCAAGGTCCGGGCACGGGCGTAAGCGTCTTCCAGCAGGCCTCGAATACCCAGGTCGATTTCGCGCGCGGTCTGCTCTGAGTAGTCCTTGCGCTCCTGGCGCAACAACGATTCGCCCAGGTAACTGGCCTGTTGGCGCTCCAGCACTGCCTGGCCCAGTTCCGTGCTCATGCCGAATCGGGTGATCAACTGGCGGGCGATGTCGGTGGCGCGTCCCAGGTCGTCGGCAGCCCCGGTGGACACCTGGCCGTATACCAGGCTTTCGGCGGCTCGTCCGGCCATCAGCACGACGATCCGGTCGCGGAGCATCTGCGCGCTGATCAGGTAGCGGTCATCGGTCGGCCGTTGCAGGGTGAACCCCAGCGAGCCAGCGGCCCTGGGGATGATCGACACCTTGTGCACCGGGTCCATCGCCGGCAGGCTGCTTGCGGCCAGCGCGTGGCCCATCTCATGGTACGCCACGACCTGGCGTTCATCGTCGCGCAGCACGTTACCCTTGCGCTCCACGCCTGCCACCAGGCGCTCGACGGCAGCGGTGAAGTCCTGCAGCTCGACCCATTGGCTGGCACGTCGGGTGGCGACGATGGCGGCTTCGTTCACCAGGTTGGCCAGGTCGGCGCCGGTCAGGCCGGGGGTGATGTCGGCGATGCGTTCGCAGTCCAGGTCGTTCTTGTAGACGATCTTGTGCAGGTGCACCTTGAGGATCGCCAGGCGACCCTTGCGGTCAGGCCGGTCGATCAGGATCTGCCGGTCGAACCGTCCGGCTCGCAGCAGCGCGGGGTCCAGTATCTCCGGGCGGTTGGTCGCCGCCAGCAGCACGACGCCTTCGCGTGGGTCGAAGCCATCCAGTTCGGCCAGCAGTTGATTGAGCGTCTGTTCCTTCTCGTCATTGCCGCCCAGGCTGCCGATGCCACGCATCTTGCCCAGGGCGTCCAGTTCGTCGATGAAAATGATGCAGGGCGCGGCGCGTCGGGCCTGGTCGAACAGGTCGCGCACCCGCGCCGCGCCCACGCCGACGAACATCTCGACGAACTCGGACCCTGAGATCGAGAAAAAGGGTACCGCCGCTTCGCCGGCGATCGCCTTGGCCACCAGGGTCTTGCCGGTGCCCGGGGGGCCGACCAGCAATGTGCCCTTGGGCACATGCGCCCCCAGACGGGCATAGAACGCCTGGTTCTTGAGGAAGGACACCACTTCGGTGAGTTCGCCCTTGACGTCGTCTATGCCCGCCACATCGGCGAAGGTGACCTTGATGTCACGCTCGACGTAGACCCGGGCGCGCGACTTCCCCACACCCATCAGACCGCCCAGGCCTTGTTTATCGGTTACCCCACGAAACAGGAAGAACCACAGCGCCAGCATCATTATCAGCGGCATGAGCCAACCCACCATGGCAGCCAGGTTGCTGTCCTCGGCTACTCCGGTGAAGGTCACGCCCGTGCGGCCCAGTTGCTCGCTCAGTTGCGGGTCGATCCGCACCGTGGAGAACATCGAGCGGCCTGCGATGGGTTCCTGCAGCTTGCCCAGGATACGGTCGTGTTCGACCCGAAGGTCGCTGACCTTTTGCTGCTCCAGCAATTGCAGGAACTGGCTATAGGAGATGGTCTGCACGGCCGCACGGTCGAATAGGCCGAACTGAATGGCGGCGAGCACGGAAAGCCCGATCGCCAGCAAGTACAGCTTCCAGGGCTGATCTTTGTTCATGACCATATCTCGTGGTGGGCAGCCGGGTCAGGCGATCAACAAGTAGTCTTCGACCTTGCTCACGTCCAGGCAGCGCGCTCGACCAATTTCCGTTCGCGAAGCAAATGCACCTTGGCTTCCAGCCCACCGTTGACGGTGTCGCGCAAATCAAGGTCGTTCGGGTGGTCTTCGCTATTCGTTGGAAAGGTGGGCTGAGATGCCCTCAGCCCATGTTTCTACCCCCCAAGCGGTATTACGTGATTGACAAAGGTCAAAACCGGCGCGCTATCGCACGCTGGGCGAGATTGATAAATGTCAGGCTGCGCTGAGTGGCGATGCCGATACTGAGGGTGTCTTGGGCATGCGCGAGGGCACCAACATGCAACGCTATCTGCTTGCCGGATTGTCCAGTCTGCTGCTGGCATCGGCTTCGGGCTGTACCCCTTGGCACGCTGAAGAATACGACGCGCGCCTGGAGTCGGCCGAGAACAACGCGGCTACCGCCCGTTTGCGGGCCGACCAGGTGTGCTACCGCATCGACCTGGTCGAGCAGACCGCCAACGAGGCACTGCGCAGAGCGACCCAGGCCCAGGAACAGGTCCAACAATTGCTGCAGCAGGCCAAGCGCAAGTGACCGCCATGTCACGTCGATGGCTGGACCCAAGCCTGTTGCTGGTCTGCGTCCTGGCCTTGCTGCTCGGAGGGCTGGCCTATGCGGCGCAACGGCCGACCTGGGCTGCGCTGATCTGGGCCGCCGGCAGCGCGATCATGGCAGCGGTGCTGGCGGTGGAAATGGCCCGGCGCCTGGCCAGGCGTGAGGCGGGCATTGACCTGATCGCGCTGATGTCGATTGGCGCGGCCCTGGCCCTTGAGCAGATGCTGGTAGGCGCCGTGGTTGCGCTGATGCTTGCCTCGGGCCGTACATTGGAGACTCTCAGCTTGCGTCACGCCGAGCGCGAGTTGCGGGCACTGATCGACCGGGCCCCTCAGCGGGCCTGGATTCAAGAGCTGGATGGTTTGCGTGAGGTACCGGTGGACGAAGTCCGCGCTGGGCAGAGTGTACTGGTGCGCCTGGGTGAGATCGTGCCGGTGGACGGGTGGTTGCAATCCGAGCAGGCGACCCTGGACGAAGCTGCGCTGACTGGCGAATCGTTACCGGTTACCCGCCATGCCGGTGAGCCGGTGGCCAGTGGGGTGACCAACTCCGGTGCGCCGCTGCTGTTGCTGGCCACGCATACCGCGGCGCAAAGCACCTACGCTGGCATCGTGAAACTGGCCGAAGCGGCACGTCAGTCACGGGCACCTTTCATGCGCCTGGCCGACCGCTATGCGCTGGCGTTGATCCCGCTGACATTGCTCATTGCTGCGCTGGCGTGGTGGGCCAGTGGCGATGTGCAGCGAGTGCTTGCCGTGCTGGTGGTCGCTACTCCTTGCCCGCTGATACTGGCGGTGCCAATTGCCATCATCTCGGGTATTTCGAGGGCTGCACGGCGCAACATACTCGTGCGTGACGGCGAGGTGCTTGAAGCCCTGGCCGGCATCCGCCAGGTGTTCCTCGACAAGACCGGTACCTTGACCAGTGGTCATGCCCAGTTGCAGTCGATCGAACTGAAGGGGCAAGGCGCGCCGTTGCAGATGCTGCAGTTGGCCGCTTCGTTGGCCCAGTCATCGACCCATCCGATTGCCCAGGCCATCGTTCATGCTGCCCGCCTGCGCAACCTGACGCTGACCGCGCCCGAGCAGGTGCAGGAAAGCCCCGGCCAGGGGCTTGCCGGGATCGTTCAAGGCAAGGCTGTACGCTTGGGCGCCCTGGCCTATGTGCAGAACGAGAAGGACGATGGCCAGTGGGCACAGGCACGTTTGCAGCAACTGGACTACCTGGCCAACAGCGGCAGTTTCGTGGCGGTTGACGGTGAGTTGAAAGCGGTACTGCGGCTGGCCGATGACTTGCGCCGGGAAACCCCCCAGACACTGCGCCGCCTGCGGGCGCGCGGGATCGAAAAGGTCGTCATGCTCACCGGTGACCGCCCGGAAACGGCGGAAATGGTTGCGCTGGCGGCGGGTATCGATGAGCTTCGCTCGGGGCTCTCGCCAGTCGACAAGATTCGCCTGGTGCAGGACGGCTGCCGCATGGCGCCCTCGCTGATGGTCGGCGATGGCATCAACGATGCGCCAGCATTGGCGGCGGCCGATGTCGGGGTTGCCATGGGCGCTTCTGGCGTCACGGCCTCTGCCCAGGCGGCCGGTGTGGTGTTGCTGGTCGATCGTCTCGATCGATTGGTCGATGCCTTGGATATCGCCCGGTACGCCGTGTACATCGCCCGTCAGGGGGTATGGGTGGGCATGAGCTTGTCGTTGCTGGCCATGCTGGTTGCCGCCGCCGGCTACCTGCCCGCGCTGCTGGGGGCGGTGTTGCAGGAAGGTATCGACCTGTTGATCATCGTCAACGCCTTGCGTGCGCTGGGCCCCTTGACGGCCGGGCGACGCAGCGGGCTTGCCGTCGAGGACCTGGATCGGTTGCAGGATGAGCATCGGCAACTCGACGGGTTGCTGACGGAGCTGAGCCAGATGGCCTGCGATTTCGCCAAACGCCCCATCGAGCAGGCGCGGGACGACCTGGGCAAACTGGTCACCGGCCTGCATGACCTTCTGGAGCGCCACGAGCGCGATGACGAGCGTCGTTTGTATCCGCTGCTGAGCCGCTTCATGCAGGGCGAAGATCCGCTCTCGGCGATGAGCCATACCCACCGGGAAATCTTCCGCCTCATCCATCTTCTTTCCTGCATGAGCCAGGATTTCAACCGAGCGGCAGCGAGCCCGAGCCCTGATGACATCCAGCACCAGCTGATACGCCTGGACACCTTGGCCAAGTTGCATTTCGACCAGGAAGAAGCCCTTTACCGGTATTTGGATCACCGCTGAGAGCATTCAGCGCCTGACAGGGTTGATAAAAATCAAGCGTTCAACTCCCCCCGAGGCAACCATGACCGATATCCCGGAAAAGCCAGCACCTTTGATGCATCCCCCGATCCCGATCATTGGAGGCTACCATGAGCCACTATCAACGCCTGTTGCTGATCCTGCGCCCGGCATTGTGCCAGTCCTGTGCCTTGGAACAGGCTGCCGCCCTGGCCAGGTCAAGTTCGGCCAGCCTGCACATAGTGGGTTTGCTGGAGTCGCTGGACAAGCTCAGGTTCCTGGAGACAGGTGACCCTCGGAGCGAGCGGCAGGCTCACCTGCAATCCCAGCAAGACCAGCTCGAGGCCCAGGCCAAGGTGCTACGAGCCTCGGGTGTGCAAGTGACGACGGAAGTCGCCTGGAGCAGCAATCTGCAGGCGGATATTCTCGAACATGCCCTGGAGATGCAGCCGGATGTACTGCTCAAGCAGGTCGAGCACGAGCCGGTGCTCAAGCGGGCCTTCTTTACCCCATTGGACTGGCAGTTGCTGCGCCATTGCCCGATCCCGGTCTACCTGTTGGGCGCCGCCAGACCGGCCTTGCCTCGCCAGATCGTCGCGGCGGTGGACGTGGCCGATCAATCGCCCGAGGGCCAGGCGCGCAATAACAGCATCGTCCTGCAGGCCAATGCGCTGGCCTTGCAGACCGGCGCGCAACTGGACCTGCTGTTCGCCTGTGACCTGACCATGGCCTACATGGGCGACATGGGATATGGCGCCTGGGCCATTGGCGACGTCGGCGAGTCCTTGCGCCATGCCCTGGAGGACGATTTCAAGGCGCTGGCCGACCGCTACGGTGCGCCGGCCGAACGCAGGCACTTCCTGCTGGGCCGCCCGGTCGCGGTGCTGAGTGAATATGTCGAGACCCACCCGGTGGACGTCATCGTCATGGGCAGGCCGCTTGCCCGTGGGCTGGACCGACTGTTCGGCAGCACCACGGAGCATGTGTTGTACCAGATACCCTGCAATATCCTGGCGGTGTAGGGCGATGCCTAGGGTTCATGCGCCCCAGCCCCGGCGGTTGGCAAGCAACTCGGCGACCAGGGCGCTGGTATCGACGATATCCAGCTGCTGCAGGCATCGCACGGGCAGGCGAAAGGGCGCGATGCTGTCGGCCACCAGTACCCGTTCGAATACCCCGCTGTCGAACAGCTCGCCACCAGTGGTGAACAGGCCATGGGTGGCAGCGGCCAGCATGCGGCTGGCTCCGGCCTGCCGGCAGGCCTGAGCTGCGCGCAGCAGCGTCTGCCCCGTGCTGATCAGGTCGTCGAACACGATGACAGTGCTACCTGCCACGTCACCCACCAGGTGTTCGCCGCTCAGGCCCGCCTGCTGGCGGTGCTTTTCCATCATGGCCACAGATACCGGGCGCCCGAGCAGGTCCGCCAGAACCTGGCGAAACTGCTCGGCGCGTTTGATGCCGCCAATATCCGGCGACACGACCGTGACTGTCTGCTCACCGAGCAGCGGGGCCAGGTGTTGGGCGAACAGCTCGGTGCATTGCAGGTTCCAGCTCGGGATTCGGTAGGCGTTGTCGAAGGCGCTGGGGTTGTGTACGTCCAGCGCCACCACGCGGTCGACACCGATGCTTTCCATCAGGCAAGCCACATGGCGGGTGATGGTCGCATCCTGAAACTCCACCTTGCGGTCCTTGCGGCCATAACACAGGTAAGGCGTGACTGCTGTCACCCGGCTGGCACCGGCGTCCTTGAGCGCACCACAGAAGAACAGCAACCGGCACAGCTTGTCGTGTGCGCTGTGGTGCGCGTCGCCATAGAGCGAGTGAAAGACGATGACCGATCGACCGTCGACCGATTCGCCAGGCCAGCATTTGTGTTCTCCGTCCTCGTAGTCACGCTCTTCATGTGCTGACAGTGTCCAGCCCAGGCGTTGCGCCACGGCATTCCCATAGGCCTGGCTGCCTCGCAGGGCGAACAGTAACGGCGGTGTCTCATTCATGCCCTGCGCTCCATTGGTCGTACATAGCAACATAAGCTGAGTTGGACTGTGGGGTTTGACGTTTATCAAGTCGAGCATAGCCTGCAGGCGGACACTGGGCAGGTCAGAGCATGCCAAGGCCTGCGCACCTATACCCTGCACGGAGAGTGGAGAAGGTGAAACCAGGCAGGTGATCGTTCAACCGTGGATCGCCAGAATGCTGGAGTGAACCTTGTACAGGGTTTGCTCTGTAGTACTGCCAAGGACCTTGCTCACCCCCTCGTGGTAGAGCGTACCCATCACCACCACGTCGAAGCCATGCTTGTTCGCGTAGTCGCTGACCACGTTACGGGCAGCGCCTCGCACCAGGTGCAGATGATCTGGCTTGATGCCGTAGCGGCCGCCGAACGTCGCCATGCGCTCGCGCGCGCGACCAGATATTTCCTCTACCAGCTTGTCAGTCCAGGCCACGGGTGCGGCGGCATAGGCAACGAAGCTGGTGCTGGGTTCATAGGCCTGCAGCAGGTGCAGTTGCGCCTTGCATCGCTGTGCCAGTGCCTGTGCCCGTTGCAGGATGTGGTCGTTGAGCCTGTCGATCACCGGGTCGTGCTCGACAAGATCCACGGCGACAAGGATGCGCGCTGGCAGCTTGGTTTCAGCCTGGGCCACCAGGTGCATCGGGATCGGGCAACCGCGCAGCAGTTGCCAGTCCAAGGGGGTGAGCAGGGCACGGCTCAAGGCGGTTTCGTGCCTGATGTCCTTGATCACCATCTCCACCCGGTGCAGTTGGGCCAGCCGGATCAAGTCCTTGAGCGGGTCTTCATCGTCCAGTGTCTCGGCGTAGGCGGTAATGCCCAGTTCGCCCAGCGCCTTCACCTGGTCGGCGAGCCAAGCCTTGCGGTGCTCGGCGTCCTGCTTGCGGGCATTACTGCGCAGCACCTGGTCCAGGGTGGCCAGGCGTGAGGGCAGTTGACTGAGCACCACCAGGTGCAAGGTGGCGCCTGCCGTACTGGCCAGCGCCTGAGCACGCATCAGGGCAGGCGAGGGGTGCAGGTCTGGATGGCAGATCAGTAGCAGTCGCGAGTAAGCGTTCATGATGGCCTCCACGGCGATGGCAGCCTCGATGAAGGCCCACCGGTACAGGCCAAGGGTGACGCACTGGGGCTTGATGGCCTTGATATTTATCAAGATTGGCTGAGCGGCAGCTTCGATAATGAAAGCGGTGCGGCACCCTATATTCGCGCCAGGAGGTGGCTGATGAGCCCGTACCGCCGGATTCTTCTGGTCATGACCAAGGTCCAGGCCCATGCCGCGATGCATCGGGCCATGGCATTGGCTCGAGCGTCAGGTGCCTTGTTGCACGTACTGGGCATCCACACCACCACTGAGCCTGGCCTGCCCGAGCCAGGGCAGCAAGCTTCACAACCTTCAGCCGCGTTCGCGCACTTCAGTGCCGGGCTCAAGGCATTGCTCGACGAGCAGGCGCCCGCAGGGTTGCACACCACCTTCGAAGCGCTGGAAAGCTCCATGGCGCGTGACCTCGTACCGGCGTGTATTGCACGCTTTGCGCCTGACTTGGTGATCAAGGGGCTACCCGCCAGTCCGGTACCTGGCCTGAACGACAAATCCTCGGTTGACCATGTGTTGCTGCATACCAGTAAGGTGCCATTGCTGCTCGTGCCTGCCGAGGCCAGCGCCATGCCCGCGAACATACTGGTGGCCGTGGATGTGGCCAAGGCGGACCTTGCGCAGCAAGCGCTGAACCATGCACTGGTGGAGGCAGGCCGGCAACTGGCGAGCCCATGCAACGGCCAGGTCCATCTGCTGTCGGTTTACGATCTGCCGTTGGCCATGCTGGCCAATCCCGACCTGGCAGCGCCATGGGCGGAGCAAGTGCGCGAGTCACTCCAGCTACCATTCGATGAACTGGCCGATATCCATGGCATTCCCTATACGCAGCGCTACTTTATCGAAGGTGCGCCGCTGCGCGTCATTCAGTCTCTCGTCCCCACGCTGAAGATCGATGTGGTGGTGGTCGGCGTGGTGCAGCCCAGACGTTGGGCCAAGCTGATCGGCGATACTACCGAACGGCTCGTCAATGACGCCCCGTGCAGCGTTCTGGCAGTCAGGCCCCCGTCAGCCGATTGATTCAGGCGGTATCGCCGGCTCGGCCGTGGCGAATCACTTCCACGCTGAAATCCGCTTCGAAAGGCGGCACATGACATTCGACAATGTCCTGCTTGGCGACTTGCAGGTGTATGCCCACGATGTGTGCATGCACGGGTTGGCGGCAGGCGTGACGGTCAACGAGCACCGCGCTGAGTACCCGTCGCGCCCCAAGCTCAGCCAGGTAAGCGCAGGTGCGCAGCAGGGAGTGCCCTTCGTACAGCACGTCATCGACCACCAGCAAGGTGGTTTCGGCCAGATTCAGGTTGGCCAGCTCAGGGTTCTCGGTGAGCTGCGTATGGGCATGCAGGAGGCTGAGGTCGTCGGCGTAGCGCTTGACCTTGATCGGGTAGAGCGGCAGTGGCGCGGCACTTCCGGTCAGTTGCTGCAAGTGCAGTTGCAGGCGCCGCGCCAAAGGCTCACCTCGGCGTTGAATTCCCACCAGTACCAGGGGCTGCGCAGGCATCAGCGCCAGGGCCTGATACGCCATTGTACGCAGCACGCTATCGAGATCTTGTTCGTCATACAGGCGAACGCGTGAGGGAGCGGGGCGGTTCATGATTCTTGTCCGTAGCCGGCCAATGGTCATTGGCAAATTAAGCTGCCACCGCCAATTGGACTTGATAAAAGCCAAGCACAGGTCAGTTCCATGACAATGCTTGCGGTCGATGTCGAGGGCATTGGGGCTGGCACCGCCCGATGCGCAGCGGTCTTGCAGGTTAATTACTTCAACTGTTGACCTAAGATAACTTCTGCCGCCTTTGGGATCGCCGCGCCACGGACGCAGTGGTAGCGTTTTTATACAGTCGTGTCGATCCCGGTGGGTTGTCATGTATCAGAATCTGGCTGTCCTGGCTGCCTTGCTGGTGCTTTACGCCAACCTGGCCGGCGCGCTCGAATCCAGGCCCGTCAACGGGCCCCTGTTGTTCCTGCTGGCGGGCCTGGTGGCCGGCCCGGCCGGGCTCGGGTTACTGAACCTTTCCCTGGACCGCCATGATCTTCGGCTACTGGCCGAGCTTACCCTGGCGATCGTGTTGTTCAGCGATGCTGCCCATGCTGATCTGGCTCAGTTACGCCGCAACCGGAGCCTGCCGCTGCGCCTGCTGGCGATCGGCTTGCCGCTGACCCTGGTCGCCGGTTGGCTAGCTGCGTGGCTGATGTTTCCACGCATGCCCTGGCTGGAAATGGCCCTGTTGTCGACAATCCTGGCCCCCACCGATGCCGCCCTTGGCAAGGCAGTGGTGACCA
The DNA here is from genome assembly GCF_057444345.1 of Pseudomonas sp. PVC-5-1. Classification (NCBI taxonomy): domain Bacteria; kingdom Pseudomonadati; phylum Pseudomonadota; class Gammaproteobacteria; order Pseudomonadales; family Pseudomonadaceae; genus Pseudomonas; species Pseudomonas sp. PVC-5-1. Next base: position 2,470,438 of record NZ_CM172024.1, read on the forward strand.
ACCCCCTCGTGCCAGCCAACGTGCGTGAAAGCCTGAATGTCGAAAGCGGATTGAACGATGGCATATGCGTGCCGGTGCTGCTCTTGTTGCTGGCATTGTTGATGGAGAGCCGCTCGACGATGCCCTTTGCCCTGGGGGGATACTTCTTGTTTGAGGAGTTGGGTATCGGCGCACTGACGGGGGCTGTGCTGGCGCTGGTGGTGGGAGGGTTGTTGCGTCTTTCGCAGCGCCGCTGCCTGCAGGTGGAGTCATGGCAACAACTGGTAATGCCCGCCCTGGCGTTGCTGAGTTTCGCCAGTGCCCAGGCAATGGGCGGAAGCGGTTTCATCGCGGCATTCTGCGCAGGATTGCTCACGGGGTACCTGTTCAATCGGGAAACGCAACTGCTGCTCAAGACCGGCGAATCCTGCGGTGAAGCGCTTTCGCTGCTGACCTGGGTGGTGTTCGGTGCCTACGTTGCGCCCAAGGCCTCGCAAATCCTGTCGCCCTCGGTATGGTTCTACGCGCTGCTGAGCCTGTCGCTGGTGCGTATGGTGCCTGTCTGGGTCAGCCTTGCCGGGAGCGAACTGACTGCCGATAGCCGTCTGTTCATTGGCTGGTTCGGGCCGCGTGGTCTAGCGTCTATCGTTTTCGCTGTGCTGGTACTCGATGCACGGTTGCAAGAGGGCAGCACGATCATCGCCACGACTATCGCTTGCGTCGTGCTCAGCGTGGTATTGCACGGCATAAGCGCTGCACCTGGGGTCCGTCGGTTGGGACGCAGCGTTGGAAAGTGACGATCGGTTCTTCGACAGGCTTTCGCGGAGGTTGCCGCCATGCGTGAAAAAGCAAAGAAAATGGGCCTTGTCGGACTGACGACACTGGTCACGGTAAACATGATGGGGTCCGGCATCATCATGCTGCCGGCGAGCATGGCGCAGATCGGCGCTGTCTCGCTGTTGTCCTGGGTGATCACGGCCATAGGCTCGATGGCTATCGCCTACTGTTTCGCGCAATGCGGCATCTACTGCACGCAATCGGGTGGCATGTCTGCCTACAGTGAACAAGCCCATGGCAAGTCTGCTTTCTTTCTGTGCTCCTACCTTTACTTTCTGTCACTGATGATTGGCAACGTGGCCATCGCCATTTCCGCCGTGGGCTACCTCACGCCTTTCATTCCCTGGCTTGGCAGTGGCGGCGGGCCGCTACTGGCAGGAGCGGTGACGTTGATCTGGTTTACCACCTTGTCCAACCTGGGTGGCGCCGAGGTTACCGGTCGTATTGGCGCGGTCAGCGTATGGGGTGTCATCGTCCCGGTTGCCGGCTTGAGCTTGATCGGCTGGTACTGGTTCAGCCTCGCAACCTTCCAGGACGCCTGGAACCCAGGTCAAATGCCGGTGGCTCAGGCCATAACCAACAGCATTCCACTGACCTTGTGGGCGTTTCTGGGTATGGAATCAGCTGCGCAGAACTCCGACGCGGTGGAAAATCCGAAGCGCAATGTGCCTCTGGCTTGCTTGCTCGGCACCCTTGGCGCGGCGGTGATCTATATCCTCTCGACCAGTGTCATCCAGGGCATCGTGCCGAATCCGGAGCTTGCCAACGCCAGCGCGCCCTTCGCCATGGTCTATGCACAGATGTTCAACGACTCCGTCGGCAACGTGATCATGGCATTGGCGGTGATCGCTTGCGTCGGTTCGTTGCTTGGCTGGCAGTTCACCTTGGCTGAAACCGCCAGGGTCACCGCCGGGCAGGGGCTTTTCCCAACGCTGTTTACACGCACCACGGCCCGTGGCGTGCCACTGGCGGGCATGCTGACCTGCGCGGTGCTGCAGAGCCTCATTGCCCTGTCGACGCTCTCGCCCAATGCCAGCGCCCAGTTCAGCAAACTGGTGAACCTGGCTGCCGTGACCAACATCATCCCCTACATCACCTCGCTGACCGGGCTGTTGGTGATCATGTACAAGGCCCAGGTACAGGCAGCCATTTTTCGCCGTAACAGCGCAATCATGGTGGTCGCGGTTTGCTATTGCTTCTACGCACTGTACGCCTCGGGCCTGGAAGCCGTATTCGGTGCGGCACTGATCATGGCGCTGGGTTACCTGCTGTTCGGCTTCATTGCCAAACGTTTCGTCAAGGCGCTGGACATGATCGGAGGTGCGCCATGAAGCGCGGATCGAAAGTGACCGGTTGGTGTCTTGTCAGTTTGCTGTCGTGCGCGTCAGCGGACAGCACCGTCGCCGCTGCCGACACGTTGGGCCGGTTACGCCAGGAGCAGGTGCTGAACCTCGGATTCATGGAGGGGTTCGCACCCTTCTCATCAGGCAGCGATCAGGCTCCGGAGGGGTATTCCATCGACCTTTGCCAAGCAGTCGTTGCACGTATTCGGGAATTGCCAGGGCTCGCTGGCTTGCAGGTGCGCTGGCACTCACTGGCAGAGCCAGAGGCTGTTCGGGCCGTGGGCAACGGGCAGGTCGACCTGCTGTGTACACCTATTGTGGAAACCAAAACCAGACGAGGCACCTTGGATTTTTCCATTCCGGTGTTTACCTCCGGCCTCGCGGCTTTGGTCAGGCGCGATGCAGCTGCCAGCTTGCTCAGCCCCCTCAGCGGTAGCACGGACAATACCGGCCCGCGCTGGCGCGCGACGATCAATGCAGGGCTGAGTAAGCACAGTTTCGCCGTATTGCGTGGCACCTTGAGCAGCCGCTGGGCCCATGAGCGGATTCGCCAGCTTGGCTTGCAATCCACGCTCGAGGAAGTGTCGACGTACGAGGAGGGGGTGCAACGGGTGGCCGACCGCAAGGTCGATGCGTTCCTCGGAGACAGGGTGGTCCTGCTGGCCCACCAGGCCCGGCAAGCCGAACGCGACCAGCTGTGGGTTCCGGATCACCTGTTCGTCATGAGCCGGGTGGCGTTGTCGATGCCAAGGGGAGATGTAGATTTTCGCTTGTTGGTGGATACCGCCTTGAGTCAGGCCCTTTCGGGGCCGCAAGGTGAGGCGCTGTTCGTTCGCTACCTAGGTCCACAGTCCGCACAGGACCGATTGCTGCAAAGCCTGTATCCGCTGCCGGACTAGTTGGCGGGGATGGTGATGACTGGTGTTTCCGGCGCGACGCCGGTTTCGGCAAGGGACAAGAGCACAAGGATGAACAGAAACTCGGACTTGGACCTCAGGTCGCGATCGTCTATCCAGAACCAGTGATCGCGATAGCGCACGGCCGCATAGGCATTATCTGGCTTGTGCTCGCTTGAGAAGATACGCACCAGTGGCGCGTCCCACTCGCTGGAAACCACAGGAAGGGCGGGCGCGGGGTTTGCCCGCCCTTCTTGCACATGGATGGGCGGGGCGTCGATGGTGGCGGCAATTTCCGAGAAGATCTCCGACATCGAGCGCGTCAGCAAGGCCACTTCGGAATCGTTCCGCTGCACCGAGCCGAAAGTGAGGTGCAGTACCTCCGCATCGGGTCGAAGGTGCAGCGACTGACGCACCAGCTGGCGGTCTTTTTCGACGATCTCCGACCTGGTGTCGGCAATCAGCAGCAGCTCACTGTCAGCCCCAGCACGTTGACTGATCCGCATACCCAGCTTTTCCGAACGCTGAATCCGCCGAAGTGCATCCAGCACCGCATAGAACTCGGGGTCTGCTGAACGTAGCCGAGACGGGGAGGTAGACCTGTTGTACAAGCCGTTTGCAGCACGCGTGGTCAGGTGCAGCACGCGATCGACCGGATAGCCCGCCTGAATCAGCGAGAATATCGCCGCTGGCGAAAGCGGCGTGAGCAGATAGCGGGAAAAGCGTTCACCGGATAGCGGTGTGTAGCTGATGGTAGGGCGATCCGTATAAAGGCCGGAAGCACCCAATGTCTGGCTGTTACCCTCGGCTGGTGAACCACTGAACCAACTTGCGGAAAGGTTTACCTGGCTTTGGATGGCCGTGGAACTGATCACCGATGACACCTCCAGATACACAGGGGCATCGGCGTAGCGCAACTTGACGATGTTCAACAGGGTCTGTTCTTTCCAGGTCGTGGCTATGACGGTCGCGTAATCGCTTCTATCGCGCTCGATAGTAGAGGGGCCGAGCGTGGAACAGGCGGTCAGCATCAGTGTGGCCGCGACGAGAGCGGTTCTGTTGAAACGGAGGGAGCTTGAATCCGCAGTGGAAACACGATTTTCATTCATCTTCTTGAATCCAGATAAATGCAGTTGGGTCACTCCCGGGCATAGGCCATGGCAGTGCTCAATCGTCTTCCTCGCGAAACGCTTTTATCCTGCCTTTTTTCTCGGCGTTGACCAGCGCCGCGTAGTCCCTGGCATTCTGCTCGGCATAAGCCAGGGCAAACTTGCCAAGGGCCTGATCGAAGGCGTCCGACTTGCCGAGATATCCGCTGATCAGTGCTGCGTCCCCTGACTTGGCATGCGCCCGCGCCAATGTCATGCCGCACACCTGCGCATACATGTTCATCTGCTCGAAAGACGCACCTTCCACCGGCAATGACATCTTCATATCGCGCAGTTGTCTGACGAAAAACTGCCGGCCCTTGCTGCTTTCGGTCCAGCCCAGAAAAATGTCGCTGGCGGACTGCGAAAGGCGCTGGCCGGTAACCACGCGCTGACCTTGATTGGCAAATTCGCTCTTGCCGGCATAGGGCGCCAGCACTGATGGGCAGGCTTCCTTGAATTGCAGCAGTAGCGGATGGTTTTCGGCCGAAAAGAACAAGCCAACGAAGCAGAACGTGCCCACGCTGCCGATGCCTACGGCTTTTACTGCAAAGTCCTCGAGGCGATAACGGTCGTAGAGAAATCTGCGCTCGGGTAGCAATGAACTGCGGTAATCCTCAAGAGCCAGCTTCACGCGCTTGGCAAAACCGGCTTCATGGATATGGAACAGGATTGGCGGCTGGTCGACCAAGCGCCGCCTACCGCCCACTTCATCACTGATCTGGGGATACAGGTAGTCCCCAATGCGCGTTCTGGCCCTGGCTATCAACTCTTGCCGCGCTTTGCGGTATTTCATGCTGGGTGCCATGTCGATGATCGCTTGAGCGTCCAAGCGGTCGTACCAGACGTCAAGCGGACTCATCTCCGACAATTCACGCATGCGTTTGCGGTAGGCCTGCACGCAGGCCATGGCCAGCTGTCCTGCCTCCTTATCGTTCAGCCGATTGTCCTGGGCGGCGACGGCAAAACTGACCGCCAACCGTTTGATGTCCCATTCCCAAGGTGCAGGAAGCGTCTCGTCGAAGTCGTTGATATCGAAGATCAGGTTGCGTTCAGGGGTGGCGAACAAGCCAAAGTTGAGCAGGTGGCAATCGCCGCACGCCTGGACGCGTATGCCGGTGCAAGGCAGTGTGGCGAGGTCGCGTGCCATCAGGCCGGCCGAGCCGCGCAAGAAGGTGAATGGACTGCGCAGCATTCGCCCGTAACGCACAGGCACCAGTGCCGGATGTCGGTCACGGTTGGACAGTTCGAGCAAACCGACAGGATCACGCTGCCTGGGCTTGCATTTCCACGTTGCATGAGCCGCCCGCGGCACGACATCTCGTAGACGTTTGCCGGCCTCCAGTCTCTCCTTGAGCGAGTGAAAATTCTTATCTTCACGGATGTCGTCTATTACCCTGGACAACCGTTTGGTTGAACGCTTCTTGAACTCAGCCATGTCGGCACCTTGGATGAGCAAAGGGTGGGCCCGACCGACAACGGAACTCGTCTGTGATGAATCACTGATGCGGCGTCGAATATTCCCGGACAGCTTCTGAAAAGCGTAGCAGTAATTCACTTATCCCAAAGACACGATGGGCTGGCTCAGACTCGGATTTCGACCGTGCTGGCCCAGCATTCAAACAAGCGTTGTATCAACCCCCAGAAATGCCCTCGATTTCCCCAGCAGGATGCAGGATCGAGAATGGCGATTGCTGACAGCTATCGTAGTGGGGAACTCCGCACCGCAAGTTCACATAGCAGGCCTTCGAGAATCGTTGGTACTCAGTAGCCTGGATACAAAACTGATGAATAGCAGTTTCACCAACCTTTCTTGTTAGGCGGGTTACGCCATCTTACTGTTGCTCACACAGCAGCGGTGCTACAGCGATGTTGCATCAGCATCATGTCGTCCAATGTAAAAAAGCTGGCAACCCCCAGAATACGTGGGTTCTGGTCGGTTGGCATGAAGACTGCTCTCGCTCCCTGGAATCTCATCAATCCCAGGTGCCGACGTGAGTGAAGTATACCCACCGATTACCAATGACCTAGTTGAAGCCGCCCCACGAGACGTGGTGGATGGTAGAAGCGTGTCCTTCGGTTCTGCAGAGACCACCGATATCGCTCTGGAGTTTCGCGCAGTGACCAAGCGCTACGAGGGGGGCCGGAGAGCGGCAAGGAACGCTGTAGAACAAGTGAGCCTTGCTGTGCGTCGTGGCGAGGTGCTCTGCCTGATGGGCACCTCAGGGAGCGGCAAGTCGACCCTGCTGCGTCATGTCAACCGGTTAATAGAACCAAGCAGCGGCGATGTGCTTGTCGATGGCGAGGTGCTGGGTGATTTGACATTGACTGCGCTGCGTCAGTTGCGTTCGCAGCGCGTTGGCATGGTGTTCCAGCACTTTGGACTATTGCCACATCGCAGCGTGCTTGACAACGTCGCCTTACCCTTGGAACTACGAGGTGAGCCGGAAAGTGCGCGGCGTGCTTCTGCACAACTGCAGCTAAAGGCGGTGGGGCTGGGGGACTGGGCCGAGCACTTTCCCCATGAGTTGTCCGGCGGCATGCAGCAACGCGTCGGGCTGGCCCGGGCGCTGGTTACCGAGCCGCGCATTCTGCTGATGGATGAGCCCTTCAGTGCGTTGGATCCGACCATTCGCCGCGATTTACAGGGACGCTTCCTGCAACTGGTACGTCAGCGCGGCATCACGACCTTGCTGGTGACCCACGATCCGGGAGAGGCGCTGCGCCTGGCTGACCGCATCGCCGTACTACGTGATGGCCAGTTGGTACAGGTCGGCACGCCTGATGAGTTACTCGAACACCCGCTGGATGAAGGGGTGGCGGACTTCTTCGACGAACGGCCGCATATCAGTCCAGCCGTGTCGTCAACTGGATACGAGACAAATAACGTCTCGCCGTTTCTAGCCCACGAAGAGCCGGTGGCGGTCAACTGGTTTCGCCAGGGACTGTTGGGGCCGGCGGCCCTGGCGGTAGCCGGACGAAATGGCCTGTTCTGGCTTGCGCTACTGGTCGAGCTTATCGCCTTGGCTGGGCTCGCCAGCGCTTGGCGAGAGGGGGGGAGGTGGACGCTGGCCGGCGCATTTGCAGCGCTGCTCGTCAACCACATGGCCAGTGCCTGGCTGAGCCTGCGTAGTCACTGCCGCGATTCCCATGGAGTAACGTTGCCCTTGGCGCTTTTGCTATTGAGCCAGGCGCTGACTCTTTGGCGGGGGCTGACGCCGGATGCGGCGGGCGCACTACTGCACTTTCCCGCAGACCGCGACAGCATGCTAGCGGTCGCTGGCGCGATTGACCGGATTATCGGCTGGTCACAACAGGCCTTCGAGAGCGTCTTCATCGGGGTGATAGTCGCGGTGCGTACCGTTGTCGAAGGTGTGGAGGGCGCATTGGGCTGGATTCCCTGGCCTGTTCCTGCGGCAGCTTTGATCTACCTGGCTTGGCGCTCTGCCGGTGCGGCCCTGGCACTGACCAGTGCGTTGGCCTTGGGCTACATCGGACTGTTCGGCTTCTGGGAGCGAACGGTTTCCACCATAGCCCTGGTTGGCTCGTCGGTGCTGTTGTCACTGTTGATCGGCATCCCGGCGGGCATTCTGTTGGCCAAGAAGTCACTCGCGCGGCGCTTGATCACGCCGCTGCTGGACGTCATGCAGACATTGCCGACCTTTGTCTATCTGATTCCAGCGGTGGCCTTTTTTTCCGTTGGCAAGACGCCGGCAGTGATAGCTACGGTGATATTCGCCCTCGCACCAATGATTCGCCTAACGGCACTGGGCATCAGGGAGGTACCCAGGGAGGCCGTAGAGGCCGCGATTGCTCATGGCGCGACGCCCTGGCAGACGCTTACCCGAGTCGAGTTACCGTTGGCCTCTGGCTCGCTGTTGCTGGGAGTCAACCAAACCATCGTGATGAGCTTGTCAATGGTCGTCGTGGCCGCGCTGATCGGCGCCGGCGGGCTGGGCTACGACGTCATGACCGCCTTGCGCAACATCAAGGGGGGAGAGGGCGTCCTTGCCGGTATTGCCATTGTTTTCTGTGCCCTGGTACCCGATCGGATCATCCAGGCATCCCTTCGCAAACGTCATCATTCTACTTAGGAGTAATACCTTCCATGACCAGGTTCCTTTCCCGCGCCCTTGCCGGAGTTTTATTGCTAGGCACGATCGTGCCTATTACGGCAAGCTTCGCCAAGGACAAGATCGTGATCGGCGAGCAGAACTGGACCGGCGCTATCGCCATCCAATACATCCTCGGCGACATCATCTCCAGTCGTCTCGATGGTGATGTCTCCTACCTGGCGGGTGATCTGCCAGTATTGTTCGCAGCCGCCGCCAAGGGCGACGGTTCGGTCGATGTGCTTACCGACATCTGGCTGCCTAACCAATCGGCGGCCTTCGCCAAGTACGTGACTGGGGGCACCCGTTCGCTGATTCCCAACAAACAGCCTTATGTCGGTGTGCAGGGCTTTTACATTCCGGGCTACATTCAGGACAAGTACAACGTGAAGTCGGTGTATGACCTGAAGAAGCCGGAGATCGCCAAGTTGTTCGCCCCGCTGGGTGGGGGCAAGTCCCAATTATTGGTCGGCCCTGCCGGCTGGGAGTCGACCTACATTGGCCAGATCAAAGCCAAGGACTTTGGTTTCGACGGCAACTTCGAGTCGGTCTCCACAGAGGCCTCGGTGACTTACGCCAAGCTTGATGCTGCCTACAAAGCCGAGCGCGGGGTGATTTTCTATGCCTATACGCCAGACTGGATCTTCTCCGCCTATGACCTTCGCCGTCTCGATGAACCGCCGTTCGACGGTTACGCTCAGGACAACAAGAAGGGCGACCCGTTGTACAAGGCTGATGGCTGCTGGAAATTCATCAGTCCAACCGTCGATGCCGACTGGCTGAACAAGAGCCACGTGACCTGTGCTTACCCCGACGCGAAGGTTCACATTCTCGCGTCTTCAGCGTTGCAGAAACGCGCCCCCCGGATCGCCGCTTTCCTGGAAAACGTGAGTATCGATCCGGAAGCCCTCAACGACTTGATCCTGAAGATCGAACGCGAAAAACAGCCAGCGGAAGTTGCTGCCAAAGCCTGGGTCGCCGCCAACGAGGCGACCGTCGATCGCTGGTTGAGTACCGCTGACACCAAGGAGAGCGCTCAATGACTCAGAATGCCTGGACTCTACTCGACGGTGGGATGGGGCGAGAGCTCAAGCGCATCGGTGCGCCGTTCCGGCAGCCGGAATGGTCAGCCCTGGCTCTGCTCGAAGCGCCTGAGTACGTAACCCAAGTGCACCGAGCGTTCATTAAGGCAGGTGCTAAGGTGATCACCACCAACAGCTATGCAGTGGTGCCGTTTCATATTGGCGAGGAGCGTTTTGCCCGCTCGGGTCGAACCTTGGCCAAGCTTTCCGGGCAACTCGCCCGCGGTGCTGCTGACGAGGCGGAAACTTCGGTACAGGTTGCTGGATCTTTGCCGCCTGCGCTGGGGTCGTATCGGCCGGATCTTTTCGATCCGATCCGTGCTCAGGCCATCCATCGTGAACTGATCTGCGGCCTTGCGCCGCATGTGGATTTCTGGCTGGCAGAAACCCAGAGCTCCTTGGCCGAAGCTCGCGCCGTGCATGCCGCGCTGGACGGCGAGCACAAGCCGCTCTGGCTGTCCTTCACGCTGCTTGATCCCGACACCGAAGATACGCCGCCTTTGCTACGCTCGGGTGAAAGCGTGGAGCAGGCTGTTCTTCTGGCTATTGAGCTGGGGGCCAGCGCATTGCTCTTCAATTGCAGCCAACCTGAGAGCATGGCCGCAGCGCTCCATAGTGCCCAACGGGTGCTGAAGGCGCAGGCTCGCGAGTTACCGCTAGGTGTCTATGCCAATGCCTTTCCTCCGGTACGTGAAGACGCCCAGGCCAATGACACGTTGCTTGATATCCGTGCCGATCTTGGGCCGGAGGCCTACCTACAATGGGCGCAGCGGTGGTTAGAAGGCGGGGCAACGATCATTGGTGGTTGCTGTGGCATTGGTCCGGAACATATCGCCCAGATCAATGTTCATCTGCAGACGCATGAGGAAAAGCCGTGAGGTCGACCCTGGTTGTAGGACGGCACTGGCACGATGATGCACCGACAGAATGTGCGAGCCAAAGGAATGGCTCGCCATCTACATGATCATAGATGGGCGCCAAGGGCACTCTAAGAGCAAAGCATCCATGAACCATGCGATTTTTGCACGCACCGTAGGCCAGTTGCTGCTTGCGGTAAACGACATCGAAGTGATCTACGACGGCGCGATTCTTGCCGTGGCCGGAGTTTCACTTGAGGTTGGGCAGGGCGACATCGTCGCGTTGCTTGGTGCCAACGGCTCCGGCAAAAGCACCACGCTGAAAGCGATCTCAGGGCTGGCCCATGCTGACCGCGCGCAAGTTAGCCGTGGCGATATCTGTTTCCAAGGGCAGGACACTGCCGGGGTGGCGGCGCATCTTCTGGCGTGCCGGGGTATCGCCCATGTGCTGGAGGGGCGGCATGTATTCGCTCACCTGACCGTAGAAGAGAACTTGCGCAGCGGCGGCTTTCTGCGCAGCCCGAAGCGGTGCGAGCTGGAGCAGGAGCTGGAGCGCATCTACTCCTGGTTCCCGCGTTTGAAGACCAAACGCAAGGCGCAGGCTGGGCTGACCTCGGGCGGCGAGCAGCAGATGCTCGCCATTGGACGTGCCTTGATGACCAAGCCTCGGTTGGTGCTACTCGATGAGCCTTCGATGGGCCTGGCGCCGATCATCGTCGAGGAGATCTTTGCCATCGTCGCCCAGCTCAACGCCCAAGAAGGTATGAGCTTTCTGGTCGCCGAGCAGAACATCAACGTTGCCCTGCGCCATGCCCGTTACGCCTACATCCTGGAAAACGGCCGGGTGGTGGGTGAGGGCCCTGCCGCCGAGTTGGCGGCGCGGGAGGACATTCAGCATTTCTACCTCGGTGGCAAGGCTGGCTGATTGGCGCCGACACCTTGCCGACCACGCAGTATCCATCCCTGTGGCCAAGAGGTTGCCCTGGCCGCGCCTGAGCGCGGCCAGGGGCGGCTTCAGTTCCAGGGATGGCGCGGCGGCTTGATGCCGTTAAGCAGGTAGTTGCCGATGATGTGGTATTTCCAGCGCACGGGGTCGTGTAGGGTGTGTACCCGGGCATTGCGCCAGTGACGGTCGAGGGCGTATTCCTCCAGGGTCGAGCGAGTGCCGGCCAGCTCGAACAGGCGGTTGCTGGCGAGTATGGCCACCTCGGTGGTCAACACCTTTGCTTCCGCCGTGCGGATGGAGGCCTCGGCCACGCTCTCCTCGCTGGGTTCGCGTAGCGCCTGGTCGATGGCATCCGCCGCCAGGTCCAGCACTGCCTCGGCAGCGCTCAGACGAATCTGCAGATCGCCCAGTTGCTGGAGTATGTAAGGGTCATCGGTGGCCTTCTCCAGCCCCGAGTCAATCCAGGGGCGGGTATGCCGGCGCACGTAGTCCAGGGTGTCGGCCAACGCTCCTCGGGCCAACCCTGCATCGATGGCCGCCTGGATGAACTGCGAGATCGCCCCGCCAGCCGTGGGGCGGTCGAAGGCTTGCCAGATCGGCACTACCTGGCTGGCCGGCACGCGGACCTGCTCGATCAGCACCGTGCCGCTCGCCGTGGTGCGCTGGCCGAAGCTGGACCAGTCATTGATCACCTTGAGCCCTTCGGTTTCCCGTGGCACGACGGCCAGGTGCGGGCGCCCCTGATCGTCCACGCTGACGATGGGAATCCAGTGCGCCAGCAGGGCACCGGTGGAGAAGAATTTCTGCCCGTTGACCAGGTAGTCGTCGCCAGCGTGAGTGATCCGGGTCTGGAAGTCCGCGACGTGCTTGCCATTGCGCTCGGAGAAGGCATTGCCGAAACGTGTGCCGGACAGGGCGAGATCGAAGAAGAAACGCTTCTGCTCCTCGCTGGCGTCGAAACCGAGGTGGGCGAGGATGACGAAGTGGTTCTGCGGCAACTGGCCGAGTGAACCGTCGGCTGCCGAGATGATCTTGAACACCTCGCCGACGGTGCGGTAACTGGCGCCCAGGCCGCCATAGGCTTGGGGCACGATGATGCTCCAGAGGCCGCTTTGCGAGTAGGCCTCCAGCTCCGCCAGGGGCAGGCGGCGTTCGCGATCACGGGCGGCGGCTTCGCGGCGGAAGTCTTGAGCCAGGGCGTGCGCTGCCTCGATGGCTTCGCGCTCGCTGCCAAGACGGTGGGCTGGGATGCTGGATTGGCGCAGCACGATGGTTTCATCACGCTGCTGCAGGTGGTTTTCGCTCATTGATGGGCTCCTTCAGAAACGGTAGGCGAGGTTGAGGCTGTAGATGAAAGGGTCGACGTCGACGCTGCCGACCTTCTGCCCGTCGATCTTCACGCTGCTGTCGATCCGGGCGTAACGCACATCGCCGCCCAGGCTCCACTGCTTGTCGAGGGCAAAGTCGAGGCCGGCCTGGAGCGCGGCGCCCCAAGAGTCGGAGAGTTCAAGTTTGGCGCCGTTGTCCAGGTGCTCGTCGTAGAAGTAGGTGTAATTCAGCCCCACGCCGACGAAGGGGCGCACCTTGGCGCCCGGTGCGAAGTGCCATTGCAGGGATACGATCGGCGGCAGGTGCTTGGTGCTGCCGACCTTGCCGCCGTTGAGCTGGATGTTGTGCTTGAACGGCAAACCGCCCAGGACGTCCAGCGCCAGGTTGGGGGTAAAGAAATAGGCGACGTTGAAACTCGGGCCGGTATCGTTGTCGATGTCGATCTTGCCGGGGGTGATGTTGCCGGGGTGGGAGGTCGGGACGATCTTGCTGATGCCGGCGCGAATCAGCCAGGGGCTCTCGGCAGCGAGTATCGGGGTACTAAGCCCCAGGAGCAGACCGCCGAGCAGAGCAGGGCGGGACCAGGGTGCGGAGAGACGCATGCAAGGCTTCCTTTCGAAGTGTGAGGTCGATGCCGCCTCCGTGCGTTCGGTTGGCGTGGCACAGTCCTCTTTTCATTTTTCGTGCCACGCTATAAGTTGCTGAAATTAAAGGAAATGTGTCTTTTGTGGAGTGTTTGGTGGGAGGCAGATTTCGTAAGTACTGCTGCTGCACGAACAGGTCATCAGGCACGGCCTTTGGCCGTAGTGGCGCACTGAAAAAATACGCCCACCCGCGAGCCAGGCTCGGGGTGGGCGTGATTGCAGCGGGCGTGGAGAGGTGTTTTCAGCGCTGCTTGGCGCCACCGCCGATCTGCCAGACATAGGGCGGTTCGCTGCCATTGACGTGCCAGTCACCGATGATGCGTTCCTTGTAGATCACCGGGTTGTGCGAGGCGGCGGTACGGGCGTTACGCCAGTGGCGGTCAAGTTGCCTGGTGGTACTTGTGCCAGACGCGCCCAGGGTGTTGAACAGGTCGCTGGTGGCGCGCAGCACCAGTTCCACGGCGGCCACCTGGGCCTGGGCCGATTCCAGTTCGGCGGCGATGTTGGCTTGGCGCTTGGCGGTTTCGTCATTGTCGAAGCGCGCCAGGTAAGCCTGCTGCGCGGCCTCGCTGGCGCGCAGGGTGCCGGCCTCGGCGGCATAGATCAGCCCCGAAGCCCTGCCGATAACCTGCAACACCTGTGGATCCTCACTTACTGCTGCACCATTGCCATGGCTGAACACACGCGAACGCTTGCCGGTTTCCTGGCTGAAATCGCGCACAGCTGCTCGGCCTGAGCCGACGATGACGGCGAGCAGCACCAGTTGGTAGAAGGCCGTCTGGTATTTGAAACGGGTGGCGAAGTCTAAGATGTTCTCTTCCTCGACCACCGCGTTCTCGAACACCGAGGTGCCACTGCCGGTGGTGCGCTGGCCGAAGCCATCCCAGTCGTCGCTCTGGGTGATGCCGGGCTGCTGGGTACGGATTGCCGCGATCACGTCGGCGCCGGTGTCGTCGCGGCGGGCGAACAGGTCGATCCAGTCGGAGAAGAGGCTGCCGGTGCTGTAGTACTTGGTACCGTTGACCACCCACTGGTCACCCTGGCGCGAGACACGGGTGATGACGTCGCCAATTTTCACCGCACCTACCTCCGTCCAGGCGCAGCCCACCAGATCGCCTTCGACGAAGCGTTTGAACCAGACGTGCTGCGGTGCGCTGGCATGGGCATTGAGACGATCCTCGACAAAGGCGAAGTGCCCACGCAGCGCCTGCGGCACGTTGGAGTCGGCTTCGGCCAGTTCGATCAGCAGCTGGAACAATTGCGGCAGTGAGGCCCCCGCACCGCCGTGCTCGACGGGTACGCGCACGGCGCCGAAGCCGGCTTCCTTGAGCCAGCGAATGGGCTCGAAGGGCAGACTGCGGGTGCGTTCGCGCTCCACGCTGCCTTCGGCGATACGCGCGAAGACCGGGCGGAAGCGGGCGGCAAGGGATGGGTAGTCGGTGCCGGTAGATAGATGTGGCACATGGGCTTGAGCGGTCATCGCGGTTCTCCTCGATTGGTGCGATTACGGACCGTGGGGCCCTCGCAAACTCTGTGCCTTTCCAAATAAAACCTTTTAAATCAGATGCTTATGTTTTATCGCCGACACTCAGACTGTACCGTTGGCAACAGCCTGTTGAACGGTTGTTGCCAGGCGGTCAGCTGGGCCTTTTGGCGTCATTGTTGCCTGGCGGTCATTCATCCAACAGCTTGCTTGCGCAGGTGCAGCAAGAGCTGTTTGATAAATCGTTCAACCTATTGATTTAAAACATTTTCATGGGGTGGCACGGTTGCTGCTCAAGTACTCCCGAACGTAGCCCATACGGGCAGGAGGGATGTACATGAGCGCAAGCGTCATCAAAGTCGTGGTGGTATCTGGCAGCCTGCGTGCGCCATCACGAACTCATGGGCTGCTACAGGCCCTGGTGGCAAGGTTGCAGGCAAGGTTGCCGAACCTGGACGTGCATTGGGTGCGTATCGCCGCGCTGGCCGACGTATTGTCGGGCTCGCTCGAGCGCGACAGCGCCTCTGCCGCGTTGCAACCGCATCTGCAGGCGATCGAGCAGGCTGATCTGCTGCTTGTCGGCAGCCCGGTCTACCGGGCGTCCTACACCGGCCTGTTCAAGCATCTGTTCGACCTGGTCGACCATCAGTCACTCAAGGGCGTGCCGGTCGTGCTGGCCGCCACCGGTGGTAGCGAGCGCCATGCGCTGATGATCGATCACCAGCTACGCCCACTGTTCGCCTTCTTCCAGGCCCACACCCTGCCGTATGGCCTGTACGCCAGCGTCGAGGCCTTCGACCAGCATCGCCTGGTCGAGCCCGCGCAGTTCGAACGCATTGAGCGGGTAATCGATACCGTCAACACCTTCTTCCAGATCCCGGTCGCCACGGCGGCCTGACTTTCCGTGCTACAGGAGATATCGTCATGAGCCAACCGATCAAATTTGCCTACTGGGTACCCAATGTCAGCGGCGGCCTCGTCGTCAGCAAGATCGAGCAACGTACCCATTGGGACATCGACTACAACCGCAAACTAGCGCAAATCGCCGAACGTTCCGGGTTCGAGTACGCGTTGTCGCAGATCCGCTTCACGGCTGGCTATGGCGCTGACAATCAGCATGAGTCGGTGACTATCAGCCACGCCCTGCTGGCCGCCACCGAAAAGCTCAAGGTGATCGCCGCGATTCTGCCGGGGCCGTGGACGCCGGTACTGGCAGCCAAGCAACTGGCGACCATCGACCAGTTCACCGGTGGTCGTGTCGCCATCAACGTGGTGTCCGGCTGGTTCAAAGGAGAGTTCCGTGCCATCGGCGAGCCCTGGCTGGACCATGACGAGCGCTACCGCCGCTCCGAGGAATTCATCCGTGCCCTCAAGGGTATCTGGACCCAGGACAACTTCAGCTTCCACGGCGACTTCTACCGCTTCCACGACTACAGCCTCAAGCCCAAGCCGCTGCAGCGTCCGCATCCGGAAATCTTCCAGGGCGGCAGCTCGCGAGCCGCGCGTGACATGGCTTCACGGGTATCGGACTGGTATTTCACCAACGGCAACACAGCCGAGGGGATCAAGGCTCAAGTCGAAGATATCCGCAACAAGGCGGCCGCCAACGGCCATTCGGTAAAGATCGGGGTGAACGCTTTCATCATTGCCCGCGACACCGAGGAAGAAGCCCGCGCTGTGCTGGCGGAGATCATCGCCAAAGCCGACCCGGAAGCGGTCAACGGCTTCGGCAGCGAAGTGAAGAATGCTGGCTCGGCCAGCCCCGAAGGCGAGGGCAACTGGGCCAAATCCACCTTCGAGGATCTGGTGCAGTACAACGACGGCTTCAAGACCAACCTGATCGGCACGCCACGGCAAATCGCCGAGCGCATCGTCGAGCTCAAGGCAATTGGCGTTGATCTGATCCTCTCCGGTTTCCTGCACTTTCAGGAAGAGGTCGAGTACTTCGGCAAGCATGTACTGCCGCTGGTGCGCGAACTGGAGCAGGCGAAGGCCGCATCATTGGCCTTGGCCTGAGGCGCCGCACCATGCACGAGGAACTCGCGGACAACCTGCCGGCCAGCCTGCTGGCCCGCGCGCGCCAGCGCGCAGGAGATGTAGCGCTGCGCCACAAGCACCTGGGTTTGTGGCAGCAACGGAGTTGGAGGCAACTGCTGGCCGAGGTCCAGGGGCTGGCCACGAGCCTGCGCGCAGCCGGTTTTGCGGTTGGTGACAGCCTGGTTATCCTCAGCCGTCCACGCCCCGAGGCGTTGCTGGCGAGCCTGGCGGCGCAGTGGCTGGGTGGTGTCGCGGCACTGCTCGACCCGTTGGCCGCAGGCGATGAGCAGGTGACCTTGCTGCGTGAGCTGGGGAGCGCTTTCGTCTTCGCCGAGGGCCAGGAGGAGGTCGAGCGGGTGCGCCAGGCGGGCCTGAGCCCCCGCCTGCTGTTCTACGCCGATGCGCGTGGCCTGTCGGCATCCGGCGTGGATAGCTACGCCAGCCTGGTCGCGCAGCCGCTGCAAGGTGACTTGCCGATCCTGGCCCATGGCGAGCTCCCTGCGTTCAGCTTCCATCGCCTGGAAGCCGGGCAGGCCCAGCAGCATTGGCTCTTGCACGCGCAACTGCTCGATGAAGGGTTGCGCCTGATCGAACAGGAACGCCTGAGTTCGGCCGAGGAAGCCCTTGCGGCGCGTAGCTTCGCCGCCAGCGGGCAGGCGCGCTACCTGCTGGCGCCCTGGCTGCTGGCCGGGTTTCGCCTGAATTTCCCGGAAAGCCTGGCGACCCGTGACAACGACCGCCGGGAGCTGGGCCCAACCCTGGTGCTCGGTACCCACGACAGCTACGGCAGGCTGTTTGGAGTGGCGCAGCAGCGCCTGCCGCTGCCCGGCAGCCTGCTCCGGCGCTGGCTCGATTGGGCCCTGGACGGTCGCGGCGGGGTGCTGCGCAACAGCTTTGGCCATTGGCTGCTGCGCCGGCCGCTGCGCGACGTACTGGGGCTGAGCCGCACTCGAGTGCCGTTGCTGGTCGGTGAGGCCTTGCCAGCTGAGGCCCAAGCGTTCTTCGCCGCCCTTGGCGTTGCACCACGGGCCTGGCCGGAAGCCCCGCTGTGGCAGGCCGCGCAGCGCCTGCGCCCATCCACCGCCTGGCCGCTGGGCCAGGTTCAGCCTGCGTGAGTGCTACCCATGTCGAAACCTCCATTGCTCGAGCTGGAAGGCATCAACCTGTCGTTCCAGGGCGTCAAGGCCATCACCGATATCGGTTTCAGCGTCGCCGAAGGGGAGATCTGCGCGCTGATCGGCCCCAATGGTGCCGGCAAGAGTTCGCTGCTGAACATCATCAATGGTGTCTACCAGGCGCAGCAGGGGCGCATTCGTTTCGCTGGCCAGGAGCGGCGGGCGATGCAGCCGCACGCGGCGGCCCTTGGCGGCATCGCGCGTACCTTCCAGAACATCGCGCTGTTCAAGGGCATGAGCGTGCTCGACAACGTGCTCACCGGGCGCAACCTCAAGCGTCGCAGCTCCTGGCTGGAACAGGCGTTGCGTTTCGGCCGCGCACCCGCCGAAGACGACCGCCAGCGTGCCGCCGCCGAGCGGGTGATTGAGTTCCTGCGCATTCAGCCATGGCGCGACGAGGTCGTCGGTACCTTGCCATACGGCCTGCAGAAGCGCGTCGAGCTGGCCCGTGCGCTGGCCGCCGAGCCACGCCTGTTGCTGCTCGACGAGCCGATGGCCGGCATGAATGCACAGGAGAAGCGCGAGATGAGCCGCTTCATCGTCGAGATCAATCGCGAGTTCGGCACCACCGTGGTGTTGATCGAGCACGACATCGGCGTGGTCATGGATATTTCCCACCACGTGGTGGTGCTCGACTATGGGCGCAAGATCGGCGACGGCACGCCCGATCAGGTTCGCAATGACCCCGACGTTATCGCCGCCTACCTGGGCGTGCGCCCGGCCGCGGCCTAGCCCGAGTACAGGAGCGTTCCATGGAGTTCTTTCTCGAAGTGTTGATTGGTGGCCTGTTGGCCGGGGTGATGTATTCCCTGGTGGCCATCGGTTTCGTGCTGATCTACAAGGCCAGCGGTGTGTTCAATTTCGCCCAAGGGGCGATGGTGTTGTTCGCCGCGCTGACCTTCGTCAGCCTGCTGGAACGCGGTGTGCCGTTCTGGCTGGCATTTCTCCTCACCCTGGCGGCGATGGTGCTGTTGGCCCTGCTGATCGAGCGCGCCGTGCTGCGCCCCTTGGTCGGCCGCTCGCCTATCACCCTGTTCATGGCCACCCTCGGCCTTGCCTACATCATCGAAGGCGCCGCTCAGGCGTTGTGGGGGAGCCAGGTGCATGGCCTTGAGCTGGGCATCAGCGACGAGCCGCTGGAGCTGGGCGGCCTGCTGCTGTCGCAGTTCGACCTGTTCGCCGCCGCCACGGCGGCGACCCTGGTGCTGCTGTTGTCGCTGCTGTTCAACCGTACCCGCATTGGCCTGTCATTGCGTGCGGTGGCGGACGATCCACGTGCGGCCATGGCCATCGGCATCCGCCTGCCCAAAGTGTGGGCAGTGGTATGGGCCGTCGCCGGTTTCGTCGGGCTGGTCGCCGGGCTGCTCTGGGGCGCGCGCCTGGGGGTGCAGTTCTCGCTCTCGATGGTGGTACTCAAGGCTTTGCCGGTGCTGATCATCGGCGGTTTCACCTCGATCGCGGGCGCCATCGTCGGCGGCCTGATCATCGGGGCCTCAGAAAAGCTCGCCGAGGTCTACCTCGGGCCGATCATCGGTGGTGGCCTGGAAAACTGGTTTCCCTATGTGCTGGCCCTGCTGTTCCTGCTGGTGCGTCCGGCCGGGCTGTTCGGCGAGCGCGCCATCGAACGGGTTTGAGGAGAGTCGAGCATGTTGTATCGAGAAGCTGGCCAGTTCAGCCTGCGTTATGCCGATGACCGTCGGTTTTTCCGCCTGCGCCAGGCTCGCCTGGGGCTGGCAGCCTTGCTGGTATTCGCCTTCGTCGGCATGCCACTGTTGGGCAATGACTACTGGTTCAGCGCCATCCTGATTCCTTTTCTGGTGCTATCGCTGGCAGGGCTCGGGTTGAACCTGCTGACCGGCTATGCTGGGCAATTGTCACTGGGTTCGGCAGCCTTCATGGCAGTGGGCGCCTTCGCCGCCTACAACTTCGAGCTGCGCGTGGCAGGCCTGCCACTGCTCGCCAGCCTGCTGCTCGGCGGCCTGGTGGCGGCGCTGGTGGCGATCATCTTCGGCCTGCCGAGCCTGCGCATCAAGGGCTTCTACCTGTTGGTATCGACCCTGGCGGCGCAGTTCTTCGTGCAATGGGCGCTGACGCGTTTCAGCTGGTTCAGCAATGACAGCGCCTCCGGGGTGATCAGCGCACCGCCACTGATGGTGGCCGGCCATGACCTGTCGTCGCCGGCAGGGCGCTACCTGCTGACGCTTGCAGTGGTCAGTGCGCTGTTCTGGCTGGGCGCCAACCTGGCACGCAGCGAGCTGGGGCGCAACTGGATGGCGGTGCGCGACATGGATACCGCTGCTGCGGTGATCGGCATTCCCTTGCTCAAGACCAAGCTGCTGGCGTTCGCCATCAGCGGCTTCTTGCTCGGCATCGCCGGTTCGCTCTGGGCTTTCACCTACCTGGGTACGGTGGAGCCGCATGGCTTCGACCTGAATCGTTCGTTTCAGATCCTGTTCATCATCATCATCGGCGGCCTGGGCAGCATCCTCGGCAACTTCCTCGGCGCCGCCTTCATCGTGCTGTTCCCCATCCTGCTGTCGAACCTGGCTGCGCTGTTGCCGGCCGGGCTGATCGACGCCGGGCAGGTAGAGAACCTGCAGAAGATCGTCTTCGGCACGTTGATCATCGTTTTCCTGATCAAGGAACCGGAGGGCCTGGCGCGCCTCTGGCAACGTTTTCGCGAGCGCGCACGGCGTTGGCCATTGCGCTACTGAGCGAACCCTCGAAGCGGGCGGGCAGCCGCCCGCGCCCCAAACATTGCCCACTGATTTGCAAAGGATAAACACGATGTCGACCCGATCCGTCCTCGGCCGCCTGGCGCTGGCCGTGAGTCTCGCTGCGGGTGCACTCAACGTGCACGCGGCTAACGAACAATACTTTCCTCTGCAGAGC
Organism: Pseudomonas sp. PVC-5-1; assembly: GCF_057444345.1. Classification (NCBI taxonomy): domain Bacteria; kingdom Pseudomonadati; phylum Pseudomonadota; class Gammaproteobacteria; order Pseudomonadales; family Pseudomonadaceae; genus Pseudomonas; species Pseudomonas sp. PVC-5-1. The sequence goes on from NZ_CM172024.1 coordinate 2,491,198, forward strand.
TACCGCGTCGGCCCCTATGCCGCCGGGGGTACCGGCTTCTTTGGCGGCTTCATCGATTACCTCAAGTACGTCAACGCCAACGGCGGCGTGAATGGCGTCAAGCTGACCTGGAGCGAGTGCGAAACCGAATACGTGGTGGAGAAGGGCGTGGAGTGCTATGAGCGCCTCAAGGGTGGCCTCAACGGCGCGCCGGCTGCCGCCACCAACCCGCTGTCGGTGGGCATTGCTTACGCCACCCTGGATCGCTCGACGGCTGACAAGCTGCCGCTGATCACCATCAACCACGGGCGCACCGATTCCACCGATGGCCGCGTGTTTCCCTATGTATTCCCGCTGCAACTGAACCCCTATTCGGAGGTGTCGGCCATCGTCAACTGGATCGCCCAGCAAGCCGGCGGCGAGCAGGGCCTGAAGGGCAAGAAGATCGCCACCTTGTACCATGGCTCGCCCTACGGCAAGGAAACCAACGAGGTGCTGCAGACTCTGGCCGACAAGTACGGTTTCGAGCTTACCCTGCTGGAAGTGCCGCACCCGGGCAACGAACAGCAGTCGCAGTGGCTGAATATTCGCCGGCTCAAGCCGGACTGGGTGATCCTGCGTGGTTGGGGCGTGATGAACCCTGTGGCGCTGAAGACCGCGCAGAAGGTCGGTTTCCCCGCTGATCACATCATCGGCAACATCTGGAGCAACTCGGAAGAGGATGCAGCACCGGCCGGCGCCGCCGCCAAGGGTTTCATCTCCATCACCACGCACCCGTCCGGCACCGGCTTCCCGGTGCTGCAGGGCATCAAGCAGCAGGTGGTGGACAAGGGGCAGGGTGACCTGGCCGATCCCAAGCGCTTCGGCACGGTGTACTACAACCTCGGGGTGGTCAACGGCATCCTCAACGTCGAGGCGCTGCGCCTGGCGCAGGAAAAGTTCGGTCAGCAGCCTCTGACTGGCGAGCAGGTGCGCTGGGGCTTCGAGCACCTCAACCTGGACGACGCACGCCTGCAGGCCCTCGGCGCCCAGGGCCTGGTGCAGCCGCTGAAACTGTCGTGCTCCGACCACGAAGGTGGCGGTGCGGTGCGTTTCCAGCAGTGGGACGGGCAGAAGTGGAACCTTATCAGCGACTGGGTGCAGGCCGACCGCGCGTTGCTGCGGCCGATCATTGAGGCGTCATCGCACACTTACGCCAAGGAGAAGGGCATCACCCCGCGCGATTGCAGCCAGGAAGGCTGATGGAGCAGGGCTGGCCGAGGCGAATGCCTCGGCCAGTTCGTTTCCTCAAGCACTTGTCGTAGAGCGCCTAGCCAAGCTTGAACAAGCGTTGGGCATTACTACTGAAGAACTTCTCCACCACCTCGTCATTGAGCCCCAGGCGCTGGGCGTCCTCGATGCTCTGGCGGATCGGGCGGAACGTGTAGGACGATCCGAACAGCAATTGCTCGGCGAGGAAACCGTTGGCCGCCTGTACGTAGCCCTCGCTGCCGGGCAGGAACAGGTACATATCCGGCACCAGGTGGATGTTCTCGTAGCGGAAGGCCAGGCCGATTGCCTGTTGCACGTTGGGCCAGTAGCCGTGGTAGACCACGATCCTGAGATCAGGAAAGGCGCGGCCTACAGCGGCCAGGCGCGCAGGGTCGTTGTAGCTTGGGGCCGGCGTGGTCGGGCCGCTCATCAGAAACAGCGGGATGCCACGCTTTTGCAGGTGTTCGTAGATCGGCCAGTACAGCGTATCGTCGGGGTGTCGCGCCGGCTCGGCGAAACCGGGTTCCAGGTCGATGCCGGCGAGGCCGAGTACATCGATGGCGCGGTCGATTTCCTTCAGCGCGGCGTCTATTCCCTGCTGGGCCGGCTCCACCGCGCCGATGCCGAGCAGTTCGGCATGGCCATGGACGATGCCGTGGATCGTATCGTTGGGCAGGTGCTGGCTCGGTGTGTGGCGGCCGACCACAACGGCCTTGTGCAGGCCCGCCTCGCGTACTTCGGCCAGGAAGCCTTCGGGCGTCAGCGAGCGCTCGAAGTGATCGTCCGCGCCACGGGTGCCGACGCGGCGATTGAGCCAACGGGCAACGTCATGTTCGGGCGAGCCGGGTACGCCACCGAAGAAGGGGTGCAGGTAGGCTGGGCGACAGCGCAGGTCGATGACCTTCATGCGACTTTCTCCTTGCCGGCACGCACGTCGAACGCACCACCGGTGAAGGCACCTTCGACGGTGACCTTGACCTTGCCGGGTAGCAGCGGGAACACCAGTTCGGCAAAGCGATAGGCTTCTTCCAGGTGGGGGTAACCGGATAGCACGAAACTGTCGACACCAAGGTCGGCGTATTCCAGCAGGCGTGCGGCGACCGTTTCCGCATCGCCCACCAGCGCGGTGCCGGCGCCGCCGCGTACCAGGCCGACACCGGCCCAGAGGTTGGGCGCGACCTCCAGTTTATTGCGCTCGCCACCGTGCAGCGCGGCCATGCGGCGCTGGCCCTCGGAGTCCATCTTGGCGTAGTTGGCCTGGGCGGCGGCGATGGTGGCATCGTCCAGATGACTGATCAGCTCGTCGGCGGCGGCCCAGGCCTTCTCGCTGGTTTCGCGCACGATCACATGCAGGCGCACACCGAAGCGCACCGTGCGCCCGAGCTTGGCGGCGCGAGCGCGCACGTCGGCGATCTTTTCGGCCACGGCGGCGGGTGGCTCGCCCCAGGTCAGGTAGGCATCGACGTGCTTGGCCGCCAGTTCGTGGGCGGCAGCGGAGGAGCCGCCGAAATACAGCGGCGGGTAGGGCTTCTGCACCGATTCGAAGAAGTTCTGCGCGCCGCGCACCTTGAGGTGTGTGCCGTCGAAATCGACCTTCTCGCCCTGCAACAGGCGGCGCCAGATGCTGAGAAATTCGTCAGAGGCGGCGTAGCGCTCGTCGTGGGCGAGGAAGACACCATCGGCCTCCAGCTCGGTGGCGTCGCCGCCTGGCACCACGTTGAGCAGCAGGCGCCCACCGCTGGCTTGATCCAGGCTGGCGGCCTGGCGTGCGGAAGCGGTGGGATTGCCCAGCGAGGTGCGCAGTGCCACCAGCAGCTTGATGCGCTGGGTGACTGGCACCAGGCTGGCAGCGGTGACCCAGGGATCCAGGCAACTCGCACCGGTGGGAATCAGCAAACCGTCATAGCCGAGCTGGTCGGCTGCCACGGCGATCTGCCGCATGTAGGCGTTGGTGGCGGGGCGGCCACTGGCGGAGTGACCGATGTAGCGGGTGTCGCCCGATGTGGGCAAGAACCAGAAGATATCCAGGCTCATGGGAATCAATCCTTGTGCGGTTGGGCGTCTGGAAGGGCCAGAGGTTCCCGCCCGGAAGCGCACGTGCGGGCAGGCCTTGCGTGTTCGTTATCAGATTGACAATTGCACGGCCCGATCGGGATGGACCTGCGTCTGCGGCCGGCGTCGATTGACCACCAGCTCACCGATGGCGATCAGCCGCGCGCGGGTGATGTTGCGGCTCAGGCCCAGCAGGCTGGCCGTGTGCACCTGGTTGTAGTGGCAGAAGCGATAGGCCGCGCGCAGCAGGCTGTCCTCGACCTTCTCGTGCAAGCCACCGGCTTGCTCCTCGAACAAGCGGTGGAAGGCACGCAGCAATTGCTCGTCGGCGTTCTCCACGGGCAAGACCTGTGGCTGTTCCTGGCGCTCGATGCGCAGGTGCGACAGGCGCAGGTCGTCGTCCTGCACCAGGCCGTTGCGGCACACCAGCAGGGTGTGGTGGATGACGTTCTCCAGCTCGCGGATGTTGCCCGGCCAGTCGTAGCTCACCAACTTGCGCTCGGCCTCGGGGGACAGGCGTACTTCGCCGTAACCCAGGCGGTTGCAGTAGGTTTTGATGAAGTGGCGGGTCAGCGGCAGGATGTCGCCTGGACGTTCGCGCAGCGGGTAGAGCTGCAGACTGACGACGTTGAGTCGGTAGTAGAGGTCCTCGCGGAAGTTGCCGGCGCCGATGGCCTTGTCCAGTTGCACGTTGGTGGCGGCGACCACGCGCACGTTGATCGGGATGCTCTTGCGCGAGCCCAGGCGTACCACCTCGCGCTCCTGCAACACGCGCAGCAGCTTGACTTGGATGGCCATGGGCAGGTCGCCTATTTCGTCGAGGAACAGCGTGCCGCCATTGGCCTCCTCGAACCAGCCGGCCTTGGCCGCCAGGGCGCCGGTGAAGGCGCCTTTCTCGTGGCCGAACAGTTCTGCCTCCACCAGCGATTCGGAGAAGGCTCCGCAGTTGACCGCGACGAAGGGGCCGTTGCGCCGGCCACTGAGGTTGTGGATATGGCGTGCAACCAACTCCTTGCCTGTGCCGGTCTCACCGATGATCAGGACGCTGGCCTCGCTGGGGGCGACCTGTTGCAAGTGGGCGAGCAGCGCCTGCGATCTAGGGTCTTCGAAGACCTGTGCGGTCGCCCGGATCGAGGTAGCCAGTGTCGGCGAAGGGGGGAGAGTCAGCAGTTGCATGGGAATCCCTATGAATAGAAGGTGGGCGTAGGTCGCGTCTGGTTCAGCGCCCACTCACCCAGCTCATGGAGCTTGTAGTCCAGTGGGTCGTGCAGGCTCTGGGTGCGCAGATTGCGCCAGTAACGGTCGAAGCGGAGCGAGGCGTGGGTGGCGCGCGCGCCGATCACTTCGAACAGCCGGTTGCAGATGTCCAGGCCGGTGCGCACCGCCGCTACCTTGGCGGTGGCTATGGCCAGCGCCAGTTGTGCGCGCTCTTCGGCACCCAGGGCGTGTTCTTTGTGCCAGGCGGCATCGAGCTGCTCGGCAGCACGCTCCACCAGCAGGCGCACGCCTTCCAAACCGACCCAGAATTCGCCGTAATGGCGCAGGATGTAAGGGTCTTCGCTGACGTGCTGGGCTTTGGAGCGGAACCACGGGCGCCCCTCCTTGAGGGTATACTGGCGTGCGTCTTCCAGGGCGCCTTCGGTGATGCCAAGGAAGATGTAGGCAAAATGCAGTTGGGCGATCAGCGGGCGCAGGCACGCGAACGGCGTACTCAGCTGGCCAGGATCGAGCAGCAGTTCGTTCGCCTCCACGCGTACGCGTTCGAAGGTGGCGCTGCCGCTGTCGGTCTGGCGTTGGCCCATGTTGTTCCAGTCGCTGTGCAGGGTGATGCCGGTGCGTGCGCTGGGAATCGCGGCAATCAGCAGCTTGCCCCCGACACCCTCGTCGATCGCCGACGCGATCAGCATTTCTGAATCGCTGGCACCGGAGCAGAAGCTCTTCTTACCGGAGAACTCGAACCAGCCATCGTAGCGCTTGAGCACGGTACGGGTGTCCAGCGGGTTGAGGGCATTGCCCCAGAACCAGTTCTTGCGCGCGGTCTGCTCGAACCAGGGTTGCCACTGATCCGGTCGGGAAAACAGGCGTACGGTCGCCAGCATCAGGTGCTGGAAGCCGAAGACGTGGGCGATGGAGCTGTCGACCTTGGCGAACTCGCGTACCACGCCGAAGGTTTCGCTCCAGCTGGCACCGAGGCCGCCGAACTCAGTCGGGATACTCAGGGCCAGCAGACCGCTCTGACGGATGGCATCGCGCTGTTGCTTGGGCGTGCCACCGGCCTCGTCGCGCTCGACGGCAGTCTCGGCGAACTCTGCTGCCAGCCGGCGGGCGGACTGCAGAGGGCTGAGCACGGTGTGTTGCTGATGGGTTCTCATGCGTCCGCGCTCCTCAGGCAATTTTGCGCAGGGCATGCGCCCGATTGCTGAACACGCCAGCGGCGCGCTCGGCCGCCAGCTCGACACGTGCCTGTAACGCCGGGCTGACGATGCGGTAGTCGGCGAAATCGGCTTCGCTGGCGTAGACGCCGATGGGCAGGGTCAGCGACTGGAAGAAGCTCAGCAGCGGGCGCAACTGGTGATCGAGCACCAGAGCATGGCGTTCGCTGCCACCGGTGGCGGCGAGCAGCACTGGGGTGTCTATCAGTGCGTCCTGGCCGATCAGGTCGAACAGGTGCTTGAACAGCCCCGGGTAGGTGCCGCGATAGACCGGCGTGGCGACGATCAACAGGTCGGCGGATTCGATCTGTTGCAGCTCGTGTTCGACGGTTTCCGGCAACTCCTTGCGCCACAACGCGCTGCCTAGCGGGCGGGCAATGTTGCCCAACTCGATCAGGTGCGTATCGATGTTCAGATGCTGGCCTATCTCACTGACGATGGCTTCGGTCAAGGCCAGGGTGCGCGAGGGGCGGGCGGTGCCGCCAGAGACGGCAACGACTTTCAGTGGGGTGCTCATCCGGTAAGTTCCTGTAGGGCTGTTGGTGTGGACACAAGCCCTTGAGCAAGCCCTGTACCAAGAGCAGAACCCACGTAAAAACTGGGCCACAGGCCTGATGACACAAACAGGCCTGTTGCCCTGGCGGAAGGTTTGTTGAATTGCTGTTGCCGGACGAACAGATGGTCGCCTGTTGCTCTGGCAACAGTGGCGGCAGCAGCAGCGGGTCGAGGGTTGACGGGTGTGGGAATAGGCATGTCGACACCTGAAGCGGGATCGAGGCGCTGGATGCGTCCCGGAAAGCTCTCTTATAGAGATATTTCGCTATTTCTAAAAAGAATAATAATAAATATTTATATCTGATTAGGTTATATAGTGGCTTGTAACGCTGTCTGGACTTGACCTCGTCAGGCAGTGGCCAGATGAAATATACGGGGGGCTGAGAAGTGGGGCGGTACTGTTAATGGGTGAACAGTGGGCTTGTTCCTGCCCGGCCATTAGACTTGTTTCCCTAAATCGGGAAATGGCTGGTGCTTGCCAGCGGGCACGGTTATATCCCACTTCTGGAACTATCGTGCTGTTTCAAGCAATCGATTTTGTCATTTTACGATCCCTCTGCAAGCACAATTGAGCTGCATAAATCAAAGGTTCCAGGGCGCGTCGGGATTTCTCGCAAAAAGCAATGCTGGCGCGTTGACTCTCCCCTTAGGGGGAGACTTTAGACTCCCGGCCCTCGATATATCTGGCCTGAAAACAGCATTTTTTGGCCCGATGAATTTATTCATTCAATGCGGCTTTTGTAGGGAAACAATCAATGAACAATCCCTTGGAATTGGACAGCGTTATCAGCAGTACACAGGAGATTCTTGCGCAGTTGCTGGTGTTGGACCGGGCCGACGTGGCAGAGCACAGCAGTATCGTTGACGACCTCGGCGCCGACTCGCTGGACATCGTCGACCTGAGCTTCCAGCTGGGCCGTCAGTACGGTTGCACCTTGCCGAAAACCAGCGTGCTGGATCACGCGGTAGCGGTGTTCGGCGACGCCACCCGGTTTGTCGAAAAAGGCCGAATCACGCAGGACGGCGTGGCCTTGCTGGAGCAGAGCCTCAGCGCTTATGCGCCGGGCCAGTTGCACGCGGGCATGCAGCCGGGCGATGTCTTCTCGGCCACCACCGTGCGTAACTGGGCGCAGCAATGCCATAACGTTTTCAACTACCTCCCCGAGACCTGCCCTGAGTGTGGCGCGGTGCATGCCCAACTCAATGAACGCAAACAAGTGGTGTGTGGCGGTTGCAGTGCTCGTCTGACCCCTCTGGACGGTGACTCGATCTCGCGTCTGTTGGTTGAGCAGTACGCAGCCACCCAGTTGAAGGCTTCGGTGTAGGGGTTGCCTTGATGCAGGCCCGAGAGGTTCTGGTCACCGGCTATGGCCTGGTGGCTCCCACGGCACTGGATGCAGCCTCGCTGTTCACGACGATCAGCGAAAACCGTTCCTGCATTCGCCAGCACCCGGCGTTTGTCGACCTGGGCTTTGCGAACCCGGCGGCCGGGTTTATCGATGAGCAACAATGGCAGGTGATCGCTGCGGCCTTTCCGGGCGATCTGCAGACCACCTCCCGCCAGGAATGGCTGGCGCATTACGTGGCCCGTCAGGCGTTGGCCCATGCCGGGTTGGCCGACGGCGCATTTGCCCGGGTCGCCAGCGGTATTTTCGTCGGGGCCAATAAATACTGCATGAGCGGTGATTTGCGGGACGCCAGCCGTTACATGGACGATCAGGGGCGGGTCGATCTTGACCAGTACCTGGATAACCACACCCTCAGCGGTGGGGCGTTCGCCCGGCGGGTTGATCAGCAAACCCGCCATCTCGCCGAATGGCTGGGTGTACGTGACCATATCTCCACACATTCCGATGCCTGTGCCGCTGGCACCATGGCCATCGGCAGCGCCTATCGAGCGATCGCCCGTGGCGAGATCGACCTGGCGTTGTGTGGCGCGGTGGAGTTGATGGCCCATGAATTGTCCTACTACAGCTTTGATGGGCTGGGCGCACTCTGCCAGCGAGTGGACTTTTCCCCACAAGAACAGAGCCGGCCGTTCATGCCAGACCGCTGCGGTTTTGTGCTGAGTGAAGGGGCGGCGCTGTTGGTGCTGGAATCCCGCGAGCATGCCGAGCGTCGTCAGGCCCGCTCGCTGGGCCGGGTGCTGGGTTACGCGAATCTGTGCGAGGCAGAGAAAATCACCTCCAGCAGCCGCGATGGCAGCAAGTACGCCGCCTGCATGACCGCGGCCCTGGCCGATGCCGAACTGCCCAGTGCGGCTGTGGACCATGTGAATGTTCACGGTACGTCGACACAAGCCAATGACCGTTGCGAGGCCCTGGGCATGGCGCAGGTGTTCGGCGAAACCCTGGAGCAGATGACGTTCACCGCCAACAAATCTGCCGTAGGGCATTCGTTGGCCGGCAGTGGTGCCATTGAGGCGGTGCTGTCGTTGATGAGCATTCAGTTGGGCGTGGCTTTGCCGACCCTCAATTTTCAGCCGGAAAAATCTGAATTTCCGGAGTTGAAATTCCTTTGCGAACCGTTGCAGCAACCGATCAATGTCGTGCTCTCAAACTCCTTCGGGTTTGGTGGCGTGAACAGTTCGTTGGTGCTGGGCAGGGCATGACATGACCAGATCCAATTCAACTGCTGTTTATATCACTGCAGCGTCGGTACTCAACGCCGCCGGTACTGAATGTGCGCCTCGTGACAGTCAACCTCAGGCCGCGCAACCGTTGGATTTCGACCCGGCACGCCTGGCCCGTTGCGTCGCAGCGCCCGCCTTGCCGGCTGGTGTGTATGACCGCAAATTGTCCCGCAGCCTCGAGCCTCAGGGCGCGCGCCTGCTGTATTGCGCCGGCCGCCTCGCCGAGGCCTTGCGTGAGCTGGAACTGCCCGATGAGCGGATCGCATTGACCGCTGCCATTCCGGAAGTGGATGGCCCCAGCTCGTGCTGGGATGCAGTGCAGGCCATTGGCGCACAACCGGCGGATCTGTTGGCGCAATTCTTTGCCCACACACCGCCGCTGCATGCGCTGATGATGCTCAACAGCAGCGTCATGGCCCACGCGGCTGAGGCCTTGCATTGCAAGGGCCCCATGGGCGGTTTTTGCTCCCAGGGCAATGCAGGACTGGATGCTTTGATGGAGGCCGCCGCCCATCTGAGCGAAGGCCGTGCCGATGCTGCCGTCGTCGTCAGTAGCAGCCCGAACATCACCCCGGCGTTGTACCTGCGTGACGCTACACACCCACCTGTGAACCCCGGCCCGTGGGTTTTCGGCGAAGGTGCTGCGGCACTGTTGCTGACGACCATGCCGGGCCGCGGTGCTCAATCTGCGTTGCGCATTGCCGGGTTTGCCCGTGGTTACAGCGCGCAACCCGAGCGTGGGCTGGCGGTTGGTCGCGACGTCATCGAGCGTGCTTTGAGCAACGAAAAACTATGCCTCAGCGATGTCGGGCAAGTCGTCGCCGATGCACAGGACCCGCAGATTGCCGCGTTGTTCACCCTATCGGGGCACACCCTCGAACACTCCAAGGCGTTGGTAGGTGACTTGGGCGCCAGTGCCTTGCTCAGCGAAATCGCTGTGACCTGGGCACTGGATTGCAGCCGTTACACGCTGTTGCTCGAACATAGCCGAGGTGGGCATTGGGGCGCGGTGCTGCTGGCCAGAACGTCGTCGGACACAGAGACAATGGAGAGTTACCCATGAGCCCCAGACGGATCGTGATCACGGGCATGGGCGCCGTCACCGGCTTCGGTTTCGAGTGGCAGTCCATGTGGCAAAGAATGTTGGCCGGCGAGCATTGCATTCGGCCATGGCAACCGGAAGGTGTCGAGGCGGGTGCGTTCCCCGTGCGTTACGCAGCACCCGTGGATATGGGCTTGATGCCGGCACACTTGAAAGACCATCCGGCCTGGGGATTGTCGCTGGAAAAACGCACCCGCTTTGGTTGGGTCGCGGCCACCCAAGCCATTTCCGACAGTGGCCTGAGCCCCGAACAGTTGCGTGGCGCGGCGGTATTGTCAGCGTCCGGCGCACCTGCTCATCGTTTGCAGGACATGCTGCTCAGCCTGGCGGATAACCCGGCGCAGGCACCGTCCTGGGCTCAGTTGATGGCGCGACAGGCGCAGGTCGATCCTGACAGTTCACTGTGTCAGAGCAACGACCGCCTGGCGCGGGTGATTGCCGATGGCATCGGCAGTGAAGGCCCGGTGATCAATATCAGCAGCGCCTGCGCGGGAGCGTCCCAGGCCATCGGCAATGCATTCCAGATGATCCGTCGCGGCGAGGTCGAACTGGCCATTGCCGGGGGCGCCGATTCGGTGCTGAGCCTGGACACCATGACCGCGCTGTATCTACTCGGCGCCGCCAGCAGCGAGCAGCGTTGGGGCACCGAACTGTGTCGGCCGTTCGACCGCCATCGCAGTGGCTTGATTGCGGGTGAAGGCGGTGGTTTTGTCGTGCTCGAAACCCTCGAACGGGCGCTCGCCCGAGGGGCAACGCCGTACGCCGAAGTGCTGGGTTTCGGCAGCAGCCTGGATGCCTACAAAATCACCGCACCCGACCCGCAGGGCCGGGGAGCGGTGCTGGCGATGCAGGCGGCCCTGACAGATGCCGGGCTGGAGCCGCAACAGGTCGATCTGATCAATGCCCACGGTACGTCGACACCCCTCAACGATGCCGCCGAAACCCTGGCGATCAAGACCCTGTTCGCCGAGCGCGAACATTATCGGCGGTTGCTGGTGACGGCCAACAAATCCCAGTTCGGCCACCTGATTGCGGCCGCCGGAGCACCGGAGTTCATGCTCACGGCCCTGGCCTGCCGGGATGATCGGGTCACGCCGACCCTGAACCTGCATGATGCCGATGAACAATGCGACCTCGACTACTGCGCCCATCAAGCGGTCAAGCGCAAGGTCGACGTTGCCCTGAGCAACTCCTTCGGTTTCGGCGGCCTCAACACTTCACTGGCGCTGGGCAAGTACCGGGAGGCGCCGCGATGAAACAGGCGGTCGCGATTGCCGGTGCGGGTTGCGTGTTGCCCAGCGGCTGGGGTGTCGAATCTTTCTGGGCGGCTGCGAACGAAGGGCGCAGTGCAATTACGGCGCTGAACGCCCGAAGGTTCAGCAGCGAACGCGTGGTGGCGTTCGGGCAAATTCAGGATCAGGACCACCAACGCAGCCGACAAGACCTTGCGCAAAACCTTCAGCGTTACTGCACGCCGGCAGTGATCTGGGGTGTCAGCGCGGTACGTCAGGCGTTGGAAGAGGCAGGCCTGGCCGATGAGCAGGCGGATGTCCGTTTTGGCTTGTATTGCTGTCAGGGCGGCTACACCCATCCGTCTCTGGAGTCCTATGCCGAGTTGTTGCTCGGCTGTCGGCAGGACGGCGACGCCGACATGGCGGCGTTCGCCAAACGGATCCTGCAAGACCGTGCCCAGGACCCATTTCTGGTGCTCAAAGGCTTGAGCAACTGCTTGCTCGGTGTCACCAGCCTGGCGCTGAAACTGGTGGGTGAGTGCAACGCCTATATGCAAGGTGTCGCCGGCAACCTGGCAGCCTTGCGTGAGGCTACGGCCGCTTTGCAGGATGGCCGAATCGACGCGGCAATCGTTGTCGGTGCGGGCAGCGAACTGGACGCCCTGGCGCTGTCCGGGTTGGTCCAGGCGGGGGTCATCAGCGCCAACGGCTCGAACACTCTGCTGCCGTTTGACCTTCGGGGCACCGGCGGCATTGCCGGGGAGGGCGCGGCAGCATTGGTGCTGCGCCGTCGCGAAGACCTGCCGGCCGGTCCTCAGGTGTGCCTCGCCGACATGACGGCCCATGCCACCCTCGGTCGCTTGAGCCTGCCCGACAGCCCAACCGATCTATTGGTGTGCAGCGGCACCGGCGATGCGCACAAAGACCGCGTGTTGTGCCAGACGCTGGCCCTTGCGCGCGCCTCGCACATCACCAGCGGGTTGGCGATAAACGGCATTCTCAGCGCAGCGCCGAGCCTGGTGGATCTGATGCTTGCGCGTTGCGCATTACAGGCCCAAAGCGTGCCGCCGATTGCCGGTTTGCAGCAGCCAGTGGCAAACCTGCCGTTTATTCAGGGCGCGCCCCACGCCGCGAGCCTTGAGCATTGCCTGGTGCTGAACCGCGACGACAACGGATTCAGCGCCGCCTATCAAGTGCTCTACAGCGCAAAGGTCACTCAAGACTGACGCTGACTACCGCCTATTTTTTACTTTCAGGGATATGACAGTCATGGATTATCGCGATTTCGTTCGGCCCAAATTCGTCGGCTTGCTCCAGGCACTGGGCCTGGAGTGTGAGTTTCAGCGCGCCCTCGGTAGCCAGTTGTTCTACCGCAACCCCAAGGGCGACATGGTCACGGTCACCGACTTTCTCGGCGGTTACGGTGCGGCACTGTTCGGCCACAACGACCCACAGTTTGTCGATCAGCTCTGTGCGCTGCTGCGCAGTGACGTGCCGTTCAACGCACAAATGTCGATCCGCGGTGCGGCCGGGCAATTGGGGCGAGAGCTCAGCGACGCCTTCAATCGCGAACTGAAGAACACCGAACGTTACATTTCGACTTTCTCCAACAGTGGCGCGGAGGCGGTGGAAATTGCCGTCAAGCACGCGGAGTTCCGTCGCCAGAAGAGCCTGCAAAAGCAATTCGACGACATCGATTTCACCCTGGCCAGCCTGACCGCCAGCGAACGCGCCTACCGCGAGCTGGATGTGGCCGACCTCGACCTGCCTGCAGGTGTCCTGCCAGCCACTCTGAACAGCGTGACCTTGCGTCAGGTGGTTGAAGCCGTTCGCCAACACAACCTGGCGCAGTTGCACATCGAACCGGTATTCATCGCCCTGCGCGGCAGCTTCCACGGCAAATTGGTCAATACCGTGCAACTGACCTATGGCCGCCAGTACCGCGCGCCGTTTGCCCGTTTTGGTCTGAACGTCGAGTTCATCGACCCCCAGCAGCCCCATCAGTTACAGGAATTACCGGCCCGGCACACGCACCATTGGCTGAGCCTGCAATGGGACGGCGAACACCTGAACGTGCTGAAACTGCCGTTCAGCGCGATTACCGCCGTGTTGATGGAGCCGATTCAGGGCGAAGGCGGTATCAACGAGTTCGCGGCCGAGTTCTACCTGGGGCTGCGCAAGCTGTGTAACGAGCAACAGTGCCCGCTGGTCATCGATGAAGTGCAGTCAGGTTTTGGTCGCGCCGGGACGTTTCTTGCCAGCAGCCAGTTCAACCTGCAAGGCGACTATTACTGCCTGTCCAAGGCCCTCGGCGGCGGCTTGATGAAAATCGCCGCGACGGTGATCCGCAGCAGCCACTACGAAGGCGAGTTCAGCTACATCCACAGCTCGACCTTCGCCGAGGACGATCCGTCCTGCCATATCGCGCTGTCGGCATTGCGCCGGTTGTTCGCCAATGACGACGCGATGCTCAAAGACATACGCACCAAGGGCGCCTACCTCAAAGCCTCGCTCAATGAACTGAAGATGGCCTATCCGGATGTGATCGCCGACGTGCGCGGGCGCGGCTTGCTGGTGGGTTTGGAATTGCACGACCTGAGTGTCAGCAGCTCGCTGGTACAGGCGTCGGCCCAGTACAACGATGCCTTGGGTTACTTGATCGCCGGCTACCTGTTGCAATTCGAAGCGTTGCGGGTAGCACCGTCGGGCAGCAACTCCAACGTGATTCGCCTGGAGCCGCCAGCCTGTATCACCCTGAGCGAAATCGACGGGCTGATCGGTGCCTTGCAACGGGTCTGTGACATGCTGCGCCGTGGCGATGCGTTGCCGTTGGCGGCGGGTATCTGCGCGGACTCGATTCCCGCCGTGCCAGCCCGTCAGGACGATTTTCGGATGGCCGAGCCCGTTGAAAACATCGATGCCAAGGTCGAAGTCGTCGCCCGGGTAGCGTTCATCAACCACCTGATCGATGCCGATATCCTCGGTGACGTCGATCCCTCGCTGGCAGCCCTGAGCCCGGAACAGAAACGCACGTTCATCAACCGCACCAAGCCTGAACGCCGCGCTGCGCCAGTCGGCCCGGTGATCATTCGGTCGCGCCTGGGCATGGCGGTGGAGTTCACGTTGTACCCGCTGTGCATGGATTCGGATGCCATGGCCGAGTACATCCTCAGCGGTGACCTGGACAGCATTCGCGAAGAAGTCGGCAGGCGTGTCACCGATGCCCGCGCCGATGGCTGCAGCATCGCCGGCCTCGGGATGTACACCTCGATCGTCACCAACAATTGTCAGGCGCTGAAGATTGCCGACATGGCGCTGACGTCCGGCAATGCCCTGACCATCGGCATGGGGCTCGAAGCCATCGAGCAAGGCTGTGTACAGCAAGGCCTGGCACTGCGCGAGCAAACCGCTGCCGTTGTTGGTGCCGCCGGTAACGTTGCCTCGACCTATGCCTCGGTGCTGTCCGCCACCGTCGATCACCTGATTCTGATTGGCAGCGGTCGTGACGGCTCGGTTCGGCGCCTGGAGAAAACTGCCCAACTGATTTACGCCGACGCGGCCCGTTCGATCCTCAAGGGCACAGCCGAACACGACCGGTTGGCGCAGCGACTGCTGAGCCTTGATGGTTTTTGTGACTTGTTGCGCTCACATGGACAAAAAGCCGACCTCGGTTTGCACATCGCCCGTCTGGTGGATGAGCGCCTTGGCGCGAACGCCTTCATCACGGTCACCAACGATCTCGACGCCCTCAAGGGCGCACGGGTTGTCCTGTGCGCGGCCAATGCGCCTCAGCCATTCCTCGGCGCCGAACATTTCGCCGAGCGCAGCGTGATTTGCGATATCGCCGTGCCGCTGAACGTTCATCAAGACATGCCGAGCCAACGCGAAGACGTGCTCTACATGCACGGCGGCATCGTCCAGACGCCGTTCGACGACGGCCTGGCGCCCAACGTGCGGGCATACCTGAAAAAAGGTCAGCTGTATGCGTGCATGGCCGAGTCGGTGTTGATGGGCTTGTCTGGCATGAGCCAGCACGGCTCCTACGGCGATATCAGCCGTGAGCAAGTTCAGCAGGTCCGCGCACTGGCCGCGACCCACGGCTTCACCCTCGCGCAATTCAAAACTCAAAACTCGCTTTAAGGAGCGGTCATGACTCAGAAAATAGCCGTCGTGACCGGCGGCAGTCGCGGCATTGGCAAGTCCGTCGTGCTGGCCCTGGCCGGCGCGGGTTATCAGGTTGCCTTCAGTTATGTCCGTGACGAGGCGTCAGCCGCTGCCTTGCAGGCACAGGTCGAAGGGCTCGGCCGGGAGTGCCTGGCTGTGCAGTGTGATGTCAAGGATGCGCAGAGCATTCAGGCGTTTTTTGAACGGGTCGAGCAGCGTTTCGAGCGTATCGACTTGTTGGTCAACAACGCCGGTATTACCCGTGACGGTTTGCTCGCCGCGCAATCGTTGAGCGACATCACCGAGGTCATCCAGACCAACCTGATCGGCACGTTGTTGTGCTGTCAGCAGGTGCTGCCCTGCATGATGCGCCAACGCAGCGGGTGCATCGTCAACCTCAGTTCGGTGGCCGCGCAAAAGCCCGGCAAGGGCCAGAGTAACTACGCCGCGGCCAAAGGCGGTGTAGAAGCATTGACGCGCGCACTGGCGGTGGAGTTGGCGCCGCGCAACATCCGGGTCAACGCGGTGGCGCCCGGCATCGTCAGCACCGACATGAGCGAAGCCCTGGTCGGCGCCCATGAGCAGGAAATCCAGTCGCGGCTGTTGATCAAACGGTTCGCCCGGCCTGAAGAAATTGCCGACGCGGTGCTGTATCTGGCCGAGCGCGGCCTGTACGTCACGGGCGAAGTCTTGCCCGTCAACGGCGGATTGAAAATGCTATGAGCCAGGCACGCACGATTGTGATTACCGGCGCGGCCAATGGTATTGGCCGCGCCGTCGCGGAAAGTTTTGCAGCCCAGGCCGAGCACCTTTTGATCTTGCTTGATCGGGATCTGGCAACCTTGCAGCGGTGGGTCACCGAGGGCGAATTTGCCGCTCGCATCGAAACCCATCAAGCGGACATCGCCGATCTGGCCAGCCTGCAACTTCTGTTCAAGGGCCTGGCCAACCGGGTCGGCTTTGTCGATGTGCTGGTCAACAGCGCCGGGGTCTGCGACGAGAACGAGCCCGAAGACCTGGACAACTGGCACAAGGTGATTTCGATCAACCTCAACGGCACTTTTTACGTCACCTCGTTGTGCCTGCCACTGATGGCGGATGGTGGGCGGATCGTCAACATGTCGTCGATCCTCGGCCGAGCAGGCAAGGTCCGCAACACCGCTTACTGCGCCTCCAAGCACGGCATCATCGGCATGACCAAGGCCTTGGCGCTGGACCTGGCGCCACGGCGAATCACCGTCAATGCCATCCTGCCCGCCTGGATCGATACCCCGATGCTGCAAGGCGAATTGGCGGCTCAGGCGCGGATCGCCGGGATCACCCACGAGCAAATCCTGCGCAATGCCAAGAAGAAGTTGCCCCTGCGGCGCTTCATTCAGGGCGACGAAGTGGCGGCCATGGTCCGTTATCTGGCGAGCCCGCAGGCGAGTGGTGTCACAGCGCAAAGCCTGATGATCGACGGCGGTGCCGGGTTGGGAATGTAGCCATGGCTCGACTGGGATTGAACCGCGGCCTTTTGGCCGCGCTGGTCAGCCTCGGCTCGCCGGTAGCGATCGCCGAGTGGTTGCCGGAGCATCATGAAGCGGAGATCGGCGTAGCCACGGCCGTGCGTCTGCACGGTGACGACCAGGTCACGCAAAAGGCCGTGTACCTCAAGTTCAGCCTGGAGGATGCCTGGGACAGCGGCTACTACAAGGCCAAGGGCCGAGCCCGTTACGACTTCCGTTATGACGGCAACAACCCCTACAGTGCGCAAGCCCGGGACGATTACCGGGCGACCGCCGATTGGCGGCACCTTTACTGGGGGCTCTACGTTGGTGACGGCGAGCTGACGGTGGGCTGGCAGCAGGTGGTGTGGGGGCGTGCAGATGAATTACGGGTGCTCGATCAGATCAACCCGCTGGACTATCGCGAGGGGGTGATCGGTCTGTTGGAAGACAGCCGCATCGCGGTGCCGATGATTCGCCTGGTGCAGCCGGTCGCCGAGTGGGAGCTGGAAGCGCTGGTGATCACTGATTTCGTGAAAAACCAGGCGCCGGCCGTCGGCAGCGAGTTCGATGCACCGATTTTTGCCACACCCGATCCGCAGATGTTTGTGGTCGATTCGCGGCCCGGCTATGACGGTCACAGTGGCTTCGGTTATGGCGCCAGTGCCAACGGCCGGATCGGCACGGTGGATGTCAGCTTCGTTGCCCTCAACGCCCGCCAGCAGGACCCGGTTTACGCCGTCGAAGGCCAGACCGAAGAGGGCCTGATTCGCCTCGAACGGCAATTCCCGCGCTATTCCATGGGCGGCGCCAGTGTGGCCATCGATGCCGGCCACAGCATCGTGGTACGCAGTGAAGTCGCCTACTTCGACAATTGGCGCGTCACCAATCCTTACCGCGCTTACGGCAGCGACCAGACGGCGATGACCAAGTCGCTGCTGGGCGTCGATTACCTGTTGCGGGACTGGCTGATCTCGACGCAGTGGCAACATCAGCGGCTGCTCGACTGGCAGCCCGGCATGGTCCAGGACAAACGCGACGACCTGTTCACCGTGTCTGCCGAGGGCTCGCAGTTCCAGGATCGCCTCAAGACCCGTCTGGTTTTCGGCATGTCGCCGCCAGCGCAGGACGATAGCTTCGTTCAGGGGATCTTCACCTACAAACCGGTGGACTGGCTCAAGTTGGGGCTCGAAGTCGATGTGTTCTTCGGCAAGCCCGACCGCCAGTTCGGTGCTTACGCCAACCGCGATCAGGTGCGCTTGTCCGCGGGTTATCTGTTCTGACCACACCGGTGCCGGTGTGCGAACCACTCAAACAATGAAAAGGAAATCGCGATGTTGCCCATCTTCAAGACCCTGACTGTAAGCGCACTGTTGCTGAGCACCGCTGCCGCCATGGCAGCTGAAACACGCACGGCCGACGACATCATTCGCCAGGCCCGGGACCGCGATGACGGCAAGAGCTTCATGTCCCAGGTGTCCCTGATCCTGATCGACAAGCAAGGTAACAGCCGCATCCGCGAGTTCAGCTACCTGCAAAAGGATTACCCGGACAGCGACAAATTCACCATGTATTTCTCCGCGCCGAGTGATGTGCGTGACGTCGCCTTCCACATCGAAAACCCGCGCGAGGCCCTGGGCCTCGAAGACAGCCAATGGATGTATTTGCCGGTCAGCCGACAGACCCGAAGGATTTCCACCACCGACAAACGCGGGGCGTTCATGGGTAGCGACTACTCCTATGCCGACCTCGACAAGATTCGCGCCGAAGACTATCGCCAAACGCTGGTTGGCGAAGAGCAGTTGCAGGGCCGCGATTGCTACGTGATCGAGCGTGAGCCGGCGACGCCTGCCGTGCTGGCCAAGACCGGCTACAACAAGCTCAAGGTCTGGGTTGACAAGAAAAACTCACTGGTGCTGCGCCAGGACTTCTTCGATGTAAAAGGTGTGATGTTCAAGCAGATGCGCACTCTGAAGACTGAAACCATCGACCAGATCGACAGCATTACCTTCAGCGAAACCGAAGACTTCATCGCCGGTACGCGCTCTCAGTTGCGCTTCAACCAGTTGCAGTACAACGTCGCACTGGACGACCGCCTGTTCACGCAGACCGCGATCAAGCGTGGGCTGAAAGCCGGCGACTTGCCGGAATACGCCGTGTCTGCCCGCTAAGCGCCGCTCTCGATTCATCTGGAACCCTCATTCATGGAAAGATACCTGAACTTCGTCGAGCGCTATGCGCGGGCAATTGTGTTCGTGCTGGTGGCGATCACCGCCTACTTCACCTACACCCTCGGCGCGCTGATGTCGGACACCAATCCGTATCTGCTCAAGGACACTCACCCGGCGCGCAAGACGATCATTGATTTGCAGCGCGAGTTCACCGGCACATATGACTCGGTCATGGTGGCGCTGAGCAACCCCGAGAGTGTCTTCAACACCACGTCGCTGAACGCGCAGTTCGAGTTGTCCCAGGCCATACGCCGGCTGATGCTGGCGAACGATGAGGACCGTGTCGAACTGCAGCGCATCGTTGGCCTCCACAGTGGCGATCCCGATGCCCAGGCCTTGCTGGTGCAGATCCTCGCCGAAGGTTTTTCGCAGAACGATTACGCTGCCGCCAAAGCGCTGCGCGACCATGGGATTGCCCGGTACTGGGACAGCCACGACCTGCAGTTCCTGAGCTTTCTTGCCGAGCGGCTCAACCCGATCCAGGAAATGGCCTCGATGGCTGACCTGGAAAACATCAGCTTGAGTGCCGATGGCGAGTTGTGGATCCACAAGACCCTGCACGCCCTGGATATGGACCCGAGCAAGGTCGAAGCGCAGATCATGGGCAACGAGCAGATGGTTGGTGGCGTCGTCTCGGCGGACAAGAAAGTCGCCATGGTCGTCGCCGAACTGGGCACCAAACAGGACGACGCTCAGGCCCAGTTGCGTGCCTATCACCAGGTCCGCGAGATCATCGCGAAGTACCAGGCCGCTCACCCGGAGTTCACCGATGAGGTGTTCATCGCCGGCATGCCGATCTTCATTGCGGCCCAGCAGGAAATCATCGATCACGACCTGGCGATGCTGTTCCCGATCGTGTTCCTGTTGGTGACCTCTCTGCTGGTTTTCTTCTTTCGCAAACCACTTGGCGTGGTGCTGCCGCTGTTCAATATCCTGTTCTGCACCATCTGGACCCTTGGCCTGATGGCGCTGCTGCGTGTGCCGATGGACTTGCTCACCAGTGTCTTGCCGGTGTTCCTGTTCACCATCTGTTGTGCCGATGCGATCCACGTCATGGCCGAGTATTACGAACAGCTCAATTCGGGCAAGTCTTTCCGCGAAGCCAACCGTGAAACCCAGCGCCTGATGGTCACGCCCGTAGTTCTGACAACGGTCACGACTATTGCGACGTTCTTGATTTCCACCACCAACAACATTGTCAGCATCCGCAACTTTGGCGTGTTCATGTCCATTGGCCTGACGGCGGCGTTGATCATCTCGTTGCTACTGATCCCGGCGTGGATTTCGATCTGGGGCAAAGATGCCGTCCCGCGCAAAGTGCAACTCAAAGAGTCGCTGATCTCCCACTATCTGGTGGTGTTCTGTGCCTGGCTGATTCGCTGGCGCAAGCCGGTATTGCTGGTGACCCTGCCGTTGTTGGCGATGATGACGGTGTTCACGTTCAAGGTGGATATCGAAGACTCGGGCATTGCCTACTTCAAGAAGGACAGCCCGGTGCGGATGTCCGACGAGTTCATCAACCGGGCAGGGGTCGCGGGTACGTCGCCGGGCTGGATCGCTTTCGACACCAAGACTCCGCGTGGCGCGCTGACCACTGAAACCGTGCAGTTCCTGGAACGTCTGGACCAGTTCATCAGGGCCCAGCCGAACGTGAGTTACACCTATTCGGTGGCGACCTACATCAAGCGCATGAACCTCGTGCTCAATGACATGAACCCTGCTTTCCTGCGGGTGCCGCAGGCGGTGGAGCAGGTGACGGTGGTCGATGATGACGGGAAACCGGAGACCTTCGAAGTCGATGGCAACTCGCTCATCGAACAACACATCATGATGTTCGAGAACGGTGGCGGCACCGACTTGCAGAACGTGCTCAATGCCGATTACTCGAAGGCGGTGACGCTGTTCACCATGACCTCCTCTGTGGCGGGCGATTACCAGGCGATGCTCGATAAACTGGACGCCTGGCTGGCGATCAACAAACCGGCCAACCTGCAAGTCACCCATGCCGGTACGCCGTACATATGGACCGGGGTGTTGCAGGAAATCACCCAGGGGCAGGTGCTGAGCTTCTCGCTGGCGTTGCTGGCCGTGACCTTGATGATGATGTTCTGGCTCAAGTCAGTACGC
Source organism: Pseudomonas sp. PVC-5-1 (assembly GCF_057444345.1). Lineage (NCBI taxonomy): Bacteria > Pseudomonadati > Pseudomonadota > Gammaproteobacteria > Pseudomonadales > Pseudomonadaceae > Pseudomonas > Pseudomonas sp. PVC-5-1. The sequence continues at coordinate 2,512,442 of NZ_CM172024.1, forward strand.
CTGGGCATCCTCGGCATGCTGACGTTGCTGACCACGTCGGTGACGGTGTACGGCAGCATGTACCTGTTGGATATCGAGTTGAACATCGGTACCACACTGGTGACGTTCCTGGTTGTGGGCGTCGTGGATTACGCCGTTCACCTGCTGTCACGGATCAAGATGCTGGTGCAGAAGGGCATCGAGGTCGACGAGGCCATCCTGGCGGCCATGCAGGGCGTCGGGCGCTCGACGGTGGTCAATGTCGTGATCTTCTCGATGGGCTTTGTCGCGCTGCTGTTCTCCGCCTACAAACCCGTCATTGACCTGGGGGTACTGGTGATACTGGCGCTGTCATCCAGTGGCTTCATGACCATTTTGTTGGTCACGCTGATTTCGCCGTGGTTCTTTGCCTCGATTGTGCCGCAACCAGCAGTGCAAGAGGGCGAGCAGCCGCGGGGTGAGGCTGTGCCAGGCTAAATCGCCGGGGCGCCTGCGTGTTGAAAACGGCACGGGGCGCCATGGCCGTTCAGGGGCGGCGGTGCGGATTCAGCGGGCTTTTTCCAGGTGTTCGAACTGGCATTGCATCTGAGCATCTTTGAGGCTCAGCTCAAACTCTACCAAGCCGTCATGCACTTGCTGCAAGGCCTGGATCTGCCCCATCAATTCCTGCTTTTTGTTATCGATGGCCTGCATGGCCAGATCCCAGGGCAGCTCCTGGCCGCGATGATCCTGAAGAATGGCCTGCATTTCCTTGAGCTTGAAACCGAGTTGCTGAGCGCATTTGATGAAGGTCAGCAGCTCTACGCTTTGCTGGCTGTAGATGCGGTACTTGCCTTCGCGTTGCGGGGGGGGCAAGAGGCCGATTTCTTCGTAATGTCGAATGCTTTTGACGGTGGTGCCCGACAGCTGGGCGGCTTTGCCGATGTACATGAAAATCCCTTTTTGACGCATCAGAAGCGAAAAGATGTCGCGCGCTCGCACAGGCGCGCGACATCTTTGCACAAGCGTCAGGGGGTTGGAAGCCAGTTTGGACAAGGTGTCGCAGCAGGTAGGCTCGGCTGGGCAGTGCAGGGGCACGGCACGACCGGGGCCGATCAGCGGCTGGCGACTGCCTGGACCTGTTTGAGCCAGGCTTCACGCTGTTCCGGCTTGGAGCCCAATACCGGACCGAAGGTCAGGGTTTTCAGGGGCTTTATGCCGCAGAATTCCAGGGTGGTCTTGCGCATTTGGTGCAGGCCCGGCATGCGATACACCCATCGGTAGTACCACGGCGGCGTGTCCATGGTCACCAAAAGGTGAGCTGTGCGACCCTTGAGCAGCTTATCCGGGAAGGGCGAGCCCTTGCGGTACTTGAAGGCAAAACCGGGCAGAAACACGCGGTCGAAGAACCCCTTGAGCAACGCCGGAATGCCGCCCCACCAGATCGGGTACACAAATGTCAGGTGTTCGGCCCAGGTAATGTCGTTCTGTGCGGCGATCAAATCGGGCTCAAGCAACTGGACCTGGTTATAGCCATCGTGCAGGACCGGATCGAAATCCAGGGTGTCCAGGCGCAGCAAGCGCACCTCATGGCCTGCTTGCGTGGCGGCCTCGACGTAACGTTCGGACACAGCGCCGCAAAAGCTGTCGTTCGAAGGGTGGCCGAGGATTACGAGCATGCGTTTGCTCTTCATGACAAACTCCAGGTAATGAAGTGCCAAGGGTAAAGTCTGCCCCTTACGGTAGAGTCAAGCCTTGCCGGTTAGCGGTAGAGACAAACAGTTCAGCAGCGCTCGGGTGTAGCCCGGCAAACCGTCGAATGAGTGGGCGCAGGAACGTAATGTCTCAGGGTCCCCGAAGAACATTTGGACAGGGCTCTGTGGCGGCATTTTTGCTTGATGGAATGCTTTCACGAACGGCTGCTATCGACCCATTGCGGACATAGCGTTTGTCGCTGACTTGGACAACTCAGCCAACAATCCTTGAGATTCCTCCTTGCCATTGGCATACCCCACCGTCAGGATGGATGCTTTATCAGGCTTAAGGAGAGAGCCGTGTTTCCAATGAATGTGTGGTTTGCCTACACTGCTGCCTGCGTGCTGTTGGTATTGGCGCCGGGCCCTGACAACCTGTTGGCCATTGGCCGTGGTCTCAGCCAGGGCAAAGTCGCAGCGGCCGTATCCGGCATGGCGTCAGGCGCGGGTATTCTGTTTCACGTCGCAGCCGCTTCGTTAGGGTTGACCCTTCTGATGCAAACCTCGGCGGTCGCTTTCTGGGTGATCAAACTCATCGGTGCTGGCTATCTGCTCTGGCTCGGCATCAAAGTCTTGCGCGCGCGCAGTTTGATCAGCTTTCAGCCGGCGTCCCGGCAATCGTTGCCCAGCATTTTTCTAACGGGTCTGCTTTCGGCTGCGCTCAACCCGAAACCAGGCTTGTTCGTGTTGGCATTCATTCCCCAATTCGTCGATCCAGCTCGCGGATCGGTCAGCGTGCAGATGATGGTTTACGGGGTGTGGTTTGCTGTACTCACAGCCTTGGGTTTTGCCTTGATGGGCATTTTCGCCACGGTGTTATCTCGCTACCTGTACCAGCGGCCGCGGCTGGTAAATGGGCTAAACGTGGGCGCTGGCCTCACCTTTGTCGCATCTGGTGTTTCGATTGCGGCTTTGAGTCAAAGGTAGTGGGTAGGGAAAAGCGGCGGGGCTTCGGATGAGCCCCGCGTTGTCATCAAGATGCTGAAGGTTCGTTGGCAAGCTTCGCATGGGTGGCCAGTTCTTCACTGATGAAGGCCGAAATCATTGCCCGGTAGACCTGCTCCACGACCTCAGCCGAGGCACCAGTTTCCTCAGCCATTTCACGAACCTTCCTTATCACTTGCTCAACCCGAGCAGGCGCACGCACATCATCTGTGGTTTTCTTGAAGGCAGCTGCTTGCGTCACAAGCCGGCCCCGTTTGGCGAGAAGCGAAACGAGGTTGCGGTCGATTTCATCGATCCCTTGGCGGACTTCGTCCAGAGAGGTGCAAAGTACATCCACTTGCTTGACTTCCTTTTCATGAGCCTGCGCTTGATTAGGGCAGGCAGTTGCTGATGGTTTGGGGCTTTATTGTAGCCTCTGGTGGATGTCCGCAGTGGGTCCAGGCTGTGTGAAAACGCAAACGGATCGCTGAAGAGCGCGAGCGTACGTGAAATCTGTAATGGCTTGGTTATTCAGCTAACACTGATTTCGCGCAGGAGCGCGGAATCCTGTTTGTTTTCTAACCCACCGGATCCCGTCGAACGTTTTCACACAGCCTGGACCCGAAGCGGACGTTCGTGGAGGGCAGCAAACGGCCAAATACGGTCATTCAGTGCCTATGAAATTAAGAGCGGTTAAGGGTTTCGGTATTGAACAGCCTGATCAATAGATTCATAAGGGGCTTAGCATTCTTTGCCATGCATCAGACGATACCAAATTGGAGTTCTATGTGATTGTCTAGAGAATCTGGTCCCTGCCAGTTGTGATAGACCTCTCGGCTTTCGTCGGTTAGTCTACAGTCGGCTGCTCGAGCCCCTTCGACGAGCTTCGCATAACCATGGGAAAAGAGGTCGCTGATGGGCCCTCGGTAATCTTCATAAATGCAATGTAACGCCGGTAGCAGTTGATAGCGAACCCCTTCAATCTGCTTTTCCAAGTTACCCTGCACTGGCAAGCAGAATTCAATCCGAAAACGGTCGTTAGAATTGTTAGGGATCTTGTGGGAAACGAAAACCCACGGACCGACGACCTCAAGCCCAAGATATTCGACAGCGCCAATGATTTTTGCACAACAGACTGACGCTTGGTCAGCGATTTCCGGGATGGATAACTCTCGCCCGATAAAAAGTACCCGCTGAGAACCTATGCTTTTTTCCTTCATCTATAATTCCTTGTTTGTCAGGCAGTTACTGCAGGGTCTACTAATCCGTGTAGAGGGCAGATTGAAACCAGGGCGCTCAGTTGATCGCGCCGCTCTAGTGCTCGCCAAGTGGAAATGGCTCTGCGAAGTTGCAGGGGCGCCACGGCGCCCCTGCCTATGATCACGTAGACATCCGTCGCATGATCAACTCACCATCAATGACTTCACCGGTCTCGAAGAAGCCTTCAGATGCATAGAGACGTCGCGCTCCGATGTTCTCGGGGTCGACCCCAAGGGCGACGCCAGGTCCCCCAGGCAACGACTGGAGATGAGCCATGAGCGCTCGCAATGCAGCACGCCCGTAACCACGGCCCTGGTGGTTGCGGTCAATCATCAAGCGGTAGATCCACCGGCTGTTCTCATCCGGATCGAGGGCGTGCATTAGGAAACCGACTAGCTCACCAGTCTGCATGGCCCGTATGGCCAACGGTTCACACCAAGGGCTATCGGCAGCTTGTTCCAGCGATTCGGTATTGCTGGCGATAAAATCAATTTGGTCGTCGCGTACTTGTAGGGCGCGGCAGAGTGCTTCTTCCTCTGGAGAGCTGAGGTTAACAAGAAACACCGGCGGGCAAAGATTGGACATGTTTGATTCTCCGCGGGGCAAGAGGGGCCCCTTCAGGATTTCGTTGACGGTTTATTGGCGGACACATCATTGAAAACCGGGTCATAGGGCACCTCCTTGTTTCGCGGATGGGAAATATTCGGCTCATCCTGCCGAGTAGTTGTAATACTAATTGACAGTTCGTGAATCACGCAAGCGCTCCATCATGTGCTAAACGCAGTCGAACCGCACAACTGCTCGACCCAAAGGAGCCATTTACCGACAGTGACTTACAACCTGTCGACCAATTCAGCCAGGGCGGTTACGCTGGCGTCATTTGCACGGAAGCGTCAATGACAAGGACTTAAGGTGGCTGTTTGTGCTCAGCAGTGAGTTTCGAGTTAGCCACCCGCCAAAGACAGTGACTTACTGCCATTGCAACCAGTGCCGCAAAGTTCACGGGGCTGCTTTCGCATCCTACGGAAGCGTTCCGCGTAGCGACCTGCTAATTCTTCGCGGCGCCAACAGCATCAGGGCGTATGCGTCTTCACCGACGGTAGTACGCGAGTTTTGTATGGAGTGCAGCTCGACTTTGTTCTGGTCACGCTTGATACCCCGTTCATGCCGACGCAGCAGAGACATGTGCACGTCGACTCCGCTGCGTCCTGGTATACGTCAGTCAGCATTCGGACTTAGATCGGCGTACCACTATTGGTCGATAGCTGTCAGTCTAATTATGGCTGTTTTCGACCCAGGGCTGCCAGCGGGGTCAGAGGTGATCTTTGTGGGAGCGGGTTTACCCGCGAACACGGGCGTAGCCCGTGCCATCCTCCGCGTTGCCTGCTTCGCGGCGATTCGACGCCTCGATGAACCCGCTCCCACAGCGTTCGCGTCAGCCTTGGAAAATGAGCAAGGCCAATGCTTTCGCAACGGCCGCTTCGGGTCGACAGCTGCCGGTCCTGAAGGACAGCTATCGGCCCAAAACTCACGGTCGGCCATCCTTCTTGGCAGACCAGTTGTCAGGGGTGACATCTCAGTAATCGGCGTTCCTCTAAGGTGACCGTGGGTTGGTAAACACATACACAAGCTCATCGGCGAGCAGCCGGGCTTCTCGCGTGAGAAGCTCCTGATTTCGATAAACCAGGGAGATATTGAGCGCTGGCGCCTGTTCCTCGACGTTCAGTATCTCCATCGCCTGGCCATCTCGGTTGACGTAGTCGAGCATGCGAAGAGGCCAAAAACTGATCACATCCGTGGTGCGGCCAGTTCGCAAAATATGATTCCAGCTGAGCATTCAAGAATGTTTTCCGGGGGCGCCAGTTGGTGCTGCTCAAACATCAAGCCGATCTGCGAGCTTTCCAATGGCTCCTGCAGTAGCCATCGCTGCTCGCGCACTTGTTCGAGGGAGCGTGCGTGGCGCAGTGGGTGGCCTCTGCGTACCACCAATGCGGTCGGCTGGTGGTAAAGCTCTGTCCATTGGAACCCGTCGCCATAGCGACTGGCCGGTTGGCACGACAATGCAAGGTCCACTTGCCCTTCACGCAGGCCCTCCATCAGCTTTGAAGGACGCATCTCATGAATGCGCAGCCGCACCTTTGGGTAGCGTTCACTGTATTGATTTATCGCCGCGATCACCTGTGCACGGGGCGTCGCCGGTGATAAGCCGATTGATACCCGGCCGTTGGTTTCCCCCTTCAGCGCTGCGATTTCTTCCCTGGCCCGATTAGCCTCTTCCAGCATCAGGCGGGCCCTGCGTATCAGGCGTTCGCCGTATTCAGTGGTGGTGATGCCGCGGTTGGAACGGACCAACAGAGGCACCCCCAGAGATGTCTCGAGTTCCTTGATGGTCCTTGAGAGTGCAGGCTGGGAAAGGTGCAGCAAACGTGCAGTTTCCTGAAAGCTGCCGCTCTCGCAGATGGTGACCAACACTTTCAGTTGATGGAGCTTCATAGGCGTTGTACGTCGGCTACGTGGAGCAGCGTTGGCGTCTTGGCGGCCGCCCGCTGCCCCGGGCTTTCAAGATTCGCGTGAGAGCGCTTGTGAACGGGAATGTGCGGCCTGCACGGCGGCGTCGACCAGCCGACGCAAGCCCTCATTGTCTTCAAACGAGGCGATCGCCGCCGCCGTGGTGCCGTTGGGCGAGGTGACTGCGGTGCGCAACTCTACAAAGTCTGCGCCTGGCTGGGTTTGCAGCGTCGCGGCACCCAGCGCTGTCTGCGCTGCCAGGGTCTTTGCCAGTTCCGGGGTCAGGCCAAGTGATACGCCTGCTGCGGCGAGGGCTTCGCTGAACAGGTGGTAGTAGGCAGGGCCGCTGCCGGACAACGCCGTCACGGCATCCAGCAGGCCCTCGTGCTCCACCCAACTGGCGCTGCCGACAGCTTCGAACAACCGAGTCACCCGCTCGCGCAGGTTTGCATTCAGGTCAGGGGTGGCGAACAGGCCGGTGCAGCCCGCGTTGACCAGTACCGGCGTGTTGGGCATCGCGCGTACCACCGGGCAGCTGTGGCCCAGTGCCAGGCTGAGCTTGTCATGGGGTACACCGGCGGCGACAGAAATCACCACTGCGTGCTCGCGTACTGCGCGGGGTAGGGCGGCCAGTACCTCGCACGCGTAGTTCGGCTTGACCGCCACCACGATGATGTCAAAAGGCAGTGCAGGCAGGGCTGCGACGTTGCTGTAGAGGGTGACTTTGCTGGCTGTTTGCAGATAGGGGTCAACGGCGCTGACATGGCTGACCAGGCCGGCCTTGAGCCAGGCTTGGCCAATGGCGCTGCCCATGCGGCCGTAGCCCAGGAATAGTGCGTTCATGGTTGTTCCTCGTGGTTGTGCGAAAGTGCGCAGCGCAAGGATGCGCTGCGCCGGTTGCGATCGTGGGCCTAGCAGATGGTCATGAGATTGGCGTTACCACCGGCCGCTGCTGTGTTAACGCTAAGGGCATGCTCGATCAGCAGGCGTTCCAGTGGAATGTTGGTGTCTGCTCGCCCCAGACCGTGAACGCCGACGATGGCACCGCGGCGCCGTGCAGACAGCTGGCTGACGTGGCGCAATTGATCGCTATCGCCGTGGTGCAGAATGGCGTCGAAATGGGCGTCCGGGTCGGTCCAGTCGCTGATGCTGTCGATGCGCGCTTGTACCGATGCTGGCAGTTCTGCGCGTAGGGCCTGATGGCTATCGAGCCATAGCACGCGGCTGCCGACCGCCAGGCTGGCGGCGAGTTGGGCGAGCAGGTCCAGGCGGTTTTCAGCCAGATTCAGCACCACCTCCCGCGGCAGCAGGGTGTAGCTGTTGCGCTCACCGGTGGGGCCGGCGAGCAGGTGGGTGGTGTAGCTTTGCGACTGCTCCAGATAGCGGGCGAACAGGTTGGCGATTTCCGGTTCTTTCTGCTCGGCCCAAGCGGCAAAGGCCTTGCGCGCATTTTCCAGGTCGGTGGGGGCTGCAACCTCATGCCCATCGCCGTCAGCCAGGGCCTGCGCTACGGCATCGTGCGGGCGGGTGGCGAGCAGGCGATACAGGTACAGCGGGCCTCCCGCCTTCGGGCCGGTGCCAGACAGCCCTTCACCGCCGAACGGTTGTACGCCGACCACGGCCCCGACTATGTTGCGGTTGACGTAGAGGTTGCCCACGCGGGCGGTATCGACCACTTGGGCGATGGTCTCGTCGATGCGGGTATGCACGCCAAGGGTCAGCCCGTAACCGCTGGCGTTTATCTGCTCCAGAAGTTGGCTGAGCTGGCTGCGCTCGTAGCGCACCACATGCAGCACGGGGCCGAAGATCTCCCGTTCCAGTTCGTCGAGACTGTCCAGTTCGATCAGGGTCGGCAACACGAACGTGCCCCGTTGCAGCACCTGGCCGTCGGCCCGGGCAGCCTGGAAGACGGCACGGCCTTTACGGCGCATGTGCTCGATGTGGTTGACGATGTTGTCCCGGGCTTCGCGGTCGATCACCGGGCCTATGTCGGTATCCAGGCGCTCTGGCGAACCGACGCGGTATTCGGCCATCGCGCCACGCAGCATCTGGCAGACGTGCTCGGCCACGTCTGCCTGCACGCACAGCACCCGCAGCGCTGAACAGCGCTGGCCGGCGCTATCGAACGCAGAGCTGATCACATCCACGACCACCTGTTCGGCCAGTGCCGAGGAGTCGACGATCATGGCGTTCATGCCGCCTGTTTCGGCGATCAGCGGCAGCGTCTGGCCCAGGCCATCTAGGCGGCCGGCAAGGTTGCGGCTGAGGATGCCGGCGACCTCGGTGGAGCCGGTGAACATTACCCCCCTGATTCTGCTGTCACCGACCAGGCTCGCCCCAACGGTCTCGCCCCGGCCTGGCAGCAGTTGCACGACGCCGGTCGGCACACCGGCTTCGTGGAGGATGCGCACGGCCTGGGCGGCGATCAGCGGCGTCTGCTCGGCAGGTTTGGCCAGCACTGTGTTGCCAGCGGCCAGGGCGGCGGCGACTTGGCCACTGAATATCGCCAGCGGGAAGTTCCAAGGGCTGATGCACACCACAGGGCCCAGTGGGCGATGGCTGTCGTTGCTGAAGCTGCCAGCCTGGGCACCGTAGTAGCGCAGGAAATCGACTGCTTCACGGATTTCGGCGATCGCATTGCTGAAGGTCTTGCCAGACTCGCGTACCAGCAGGCCCATCAGTTGCTGCATCTCGCTTTCCATCAGGTCGGCGGCGCGCTCCAGAATTGCCGCGCGCTCGGCGGGCAGGGTCGACTGCCAGATCGGGCCGCTGGCCTGGGCGCACAGAATGGCGTTCTGCACATCGCTTTCGTTGGCTTCGTACACCTGACCGATCAGGTCGCGATGATCCGCCGGGTTACGCACGGCGGTGACGGTGCGCGGGTGGCTGCAATCTTTGCTTGACGTCGGGCCGGCAGTGTAGGGCTGGTTGGCGCTGGCGAGCAGTGCCGAGGACAATGAGCCAAGCCGGTGCTCATTGGACAAGTCAAGGCCGCCGGAGTTGAGGCGGCTGGTGCCATACAGGTTGCGCGGGAGCGGGATGCGCGGGTGCGGCAGGCCCAGCGCGCCTTCCTGCCCGGCCATCTTCTCCACCTGCAGCACTGGGTCTTCGACCAGCTCATCAAGGGTGATGGAGCGATCCGCGATACGGTTGACGAACGAGGTGTTGGCGCCGTTTTCCAGCAGGCGGCGTACCAGGTAGGCCAGCAGGGTTTCGTGGCTGCCGACCGGTGCATAGATGCGGCACGGGCGGTTCAGCTTGCCATCGGCCACTTTGCCCACCACCTGCTCGTACAGTGGCTCGCCCATGCCATGCAGGCACTGGAATTCGTATTGGCCCGGGTAGTAGTTCTGCCCGGCAATATGGTAGATGGCCGCCAGTGAGTGAGCATTATGGGTGGCGAACTGCGGGTAGATGGCCTCCGGTACCGACAGCAGCTTACGGGCGCAGGCGATGTATGACAGGTCGGTGTAAACCTTGCGGGTGTAGACTGGGTAGCCTTCCAGGCCGTCGATCTGGGCGCGCTTGATCTCGCTGTCCCAATAGGCGCCCTTGACCAGGCGGATCATCAGGCGGTGGCGGCTGCGCTTGGCCAGGTCGATGACGTAGTCGATCACGTACGGGCAGCGTTTCTGGTAGGCCTGGATGACGAAGCCGATGCCGTTCCAGCCGGCCAGTGACGGCTCGAAGCACAGACGCTCGAGCAGGTCGAGCGACAGCTCGAGACGGTCGGCTTCTTCAGCGTCGATGTTCAGGCCGATGTCGTACTGCCTGGCCAGCAGGGTCAGCGACAACAGGCGCGGGTACAGCTCTTCCATCACGCGCTCGTACTGGGCGCGGCTGTACCGCGGGTGCAGCGCCGACAGTTTGATCGAGATGCCCGGGCCTTCGTAGATGCCGCGCCCGTGCGAGGCCTTGCCGATGGAATGGATCGCTTGTTCGTAGGCTGCAAGGTAGTTCTGCGCGTCGTGCTCGGTGAGTGCAGCTTCACCCAGCATGTCGTAGGAGTAGCGGAAGCCTTTTGCTTCACGACGTGCCGCATTGGCCAAGGCCTCGCCGATGGTGTCACCGGTGACGAACTGCTCGCCCATCAGGCGCATGGACATGTCCACACCCTTGCGAATCAGCGGTTCGCCACTCTTGCTGATGATGCGGTTGAGTGAGGACGACAGGCCCGTCTCATTGTGGGTCGACACCAGTTTGCCGGTGATCAGCAGGCCCCAAGAGGCGGCGTTGACGAACATCGACGGGCTCTGCCCCAGGTGCTGGCTCCAGTTGCCATTGGCGATCTTGTCGCGGATCAGGGCGTCACGGGTGCCCTTGTCGGGGATGCGCAGCAGGGCCTCGGCCAGGCACATCAACGCCACCCCTTCCTGCGACGACAGCGAGAACTCCTGCAGCAGGCCTTGCACCAGCCCCTGACGGCCGCCGGCGCTTTTCTGGTTACGCAGCTTCTGGGCGATGCTGTAAGCCAACTGGTGAGACGCTTTCGCCATCTCTGCCGGCTGGCGTGCCTGCTCCAGCAGCATCGGTACGGCGTCCGCTTCGGGGCGGCGGTAGGCTGCGGTGATGGCAGCTCGCAGCACCGATTGCGGAAGGACGCTTTCGGCGAAGTCGAGAAATACCTCCAAGGCGCCCTCATCCAGGTGTTCTGCCTGTTCTTCGCCTGCAACAGCGGCCAGGCCAGACTGACGAGCGGGCGTCATGCCGCCTTCGATCTGCTCCAGGTAGTTGAAAATGGCCTGTTTGATCATCCAGTGAGGAGTCTGGGCGATTTGTTGTGCAGCCTGTTTGAGTCGCTCGCGGGTGGCGTCGTCAAGCTTTACGCCAAGTGTGGTGGTTGCCATGTTGTTATCACCGGGTAGGTAGTTGGCTAAACGGAACGGTGCGCAGATTAAACCCGGAATCAATAAGGGTGCAACCTAGTGCAACCCAATAGTTACAATGAACTTTATTGGATGTTTGTTCAATAAAAAATATTGTGTGCCAGCCCAAGGCAGCAAACGTTTGGCATGTGCGTGGCGTGCACTTCAATGGTGCATTTTGGTTTCATTCACCCATTTTGTTATACCTATAGCAAAATAGGTGGTTGCACCTTGTGCCCGATGAAATCTAGGATCGGTGCTACCCAGTGATACTTGGGTCATTGTGGCCCAACCCAAAAAAAATAAGGCATAACACATGAGCAATTCCTCCGCCGATGCGCAATCGGCCAAGACCCGTCGCCGCGCGTTGGTCGCCAGCCTCACAGGCAGTTCGATCGAGTGGTTCGACTACTTTCTTTATGGAACAGCCGCAGCGCTGGTTTTCAACAAACTGTTCTTTCCTAACTTCGATCCGGTCGTTGGGCTGTTACTGGCTTACTTGTCGTTTTCCCTGACGTTCTTTATTCGACCTATTGGCGGCGTACTGTTTGCCCATATCGGCGACCGCATCGGGCGCAAGAAGACTCTGGTCATCACGTTGTCGCTGATGGGGGGCGCAACCGTGTTGATCGGCTGCCTGCCTACTTATGAACATATCGGCGTCTGGGCACCGATCCTGTTGATCCTGCTGCGGGTGGTTCAGGGCCTTGGCATTGGTGGCGAGTGGGGTGGGGCGCTGTTGCTGGCCTATGAATACGCACCGGCCAACCGCAAGGGCCTGTTCGGCAGCGTGCCGCAAGTGGGCGTCACCCTCGGCATGCTGCTCGCCACCATGGCCGTGAGCCTGATGGCGATGCTGCCCGAGGAAGACTTCCTGTCCTGGGGCTGGCGTGTGCCCTTCGTGCTGAGCGCCGGCCTGGTGTTCCTCGGCCTGTGGATCCGCCACGGCCTCGACGAAACCCCGGACTTCAAGAAAGCCAAGGCCAGCGGTAACGTTTCGAAAATGCCGGTGGTGGAGACGCTGCGCAATCACTGGCGTGAAGTGCTGATCGCCGCGGGCCTGAAAGTGGTCGAGACGGCGCCGTTCTATATCTTTTCGACCTTCGTGGTCAGCTATGCGGTAAACAACCTGGGCTACCAGAAAGTCTCAGCGTTGAACGCCGTGATGATCGGTGCCCTGGTGGCCTCGCTGCTGATCCCGGTCATGGGCTGGCTGTCTGACCGCATCGGCCGCAAGCGCGTTTACATCGGCGGCATTCTGGCCATCGCGTTGTACATCGTGCCGTATTTCATGCTGCTCGATACCCGCACCCAATGGGGCATCACCGTCGCCACCGTCATCGGCTTCGGCGTGCTCTGGGCGCCGGTCACCGCCGTGCTCGGCACCTTGTCTTCGGAAATATTCTCCACCCGCGTGCGCTACACCGGCATCACCCTGGGCTACCAGCTGGGCGCTGCACTGGCGGGCGGCACGGCACCACTGATCGCAACCTGGCTGCTGTCCGAGTACAAGGGCGACTGGCAGCCGGTGGCCCTGTACATGCTGGCAACCGTAGCCATCTCGCTGGTCGCCATCCTGTCTGTAGGTAAACGTCGCAAAGACGACGAAATTCAAGGCGGCGCTCGCGCTTCCTGAATGCAATGACCGGAGCCTGCGCGCTCCGGGTTCTATCTGTCGCCACTCCGTATCCGTTCCCCGGGCCTGCCTTGCCATGGCAGCCCCGCGGGAGCGTGTGTCCTAAAAAAAAAAGCAATACACAAGGGAGAGTTGCTTCACATGAAGAGAAAACTATTGAATCTGGCCATTCTTGCGGCCATGGGGAGTTTCGGCGGGCAGGCACTTGCCGCAGGGTTCATCGAAGACAGCACGGCAAAGCTGGAGCTACGCAACTTCTATTTCAACCAAGATTTCCGTGACACCGATACCCAGACCCAGGACGAGTGGGGCCAAGCCTTCCTGCTCAACGTGCAGTCCGGTTTCACCCAGGGGCTGGTCGGCTTCGGGGCAGATGCCACCTACACCCTGGGCGTGAAGCTCGATGCGCCGGGGGCGCGGTCCATTTTCCCCGCCGACAGCGACGGCGAAGCCGTGGACAACTTCAGCCGCGGTGGCCTGACCGGCAAGGTACGCCTCTCCAAGACCGAGGCCCGCTATGGAATCCTCACGCCGAAGCTGCCCATCCTCTGGTCGAACGACGGCCGCATGCTGCCGCAGTTGTTCGAAGGCGGGCAGATCACCAGCAACGAGATCGACAAACTGACCCTCACTGGTGGCCAGATCGAGCATGTAGTGGGCCGTATGTCGAGCAACTTCACCGGCATGTCTATCGCCGGTGGTAGCCAGCAAAGCAACCACCTGCGTTTTGCCGGGGGCGATTACAAGGGCATCAAGGACCTGACCCTGCAGTACTACTTCGCCAACCTCGAAGATTATTATGACCAGCACTTCCTCGGTGCGTTGCACAACCTGGCACTGGGCCCCGGCGTGCTCAAGACCGACCTGCGCTACTTCCGCACCACCTCTGATGGCAAGAATGCCGACCGTGCTGCAGGCTTTCTGGCATCGACCAACGGCAGTGGCAACGATGGCGAACTGGACAACTCGACCTGGAGCGCCAAGTTCACCTACGCCCTGAGCGGCCATGCCCTGACCCTGGGTTACCAGCAGGTGTCGGACGACAGCATATTTACCCAGTTGAACCAAGGCGGCCTGGCCAACGAGGGCGCAGGCGGGACAAGCACTTATGTGATCACCGACAGCCTGGTGCAGAACTTCACCTACGCGGGTGAGCGCACCATCCTTGGCGGCTACGCCTACGACTTCGCCGCGCTCGGGGTACCAGGCCTGAACGCCAGCGTCACCTGGCTCAAGGGCGATCAGATCAAGACTGCCGTGGGTTCCGACCGTGAAGAGTGGGAGCGCGACATCGTACTGAGCTATGTGGTGCAAGGCGGACCATTGAAAGGTGTGGGCGTCGCCTGGCGCAACGGCGTACTGCGCAGCGACGTGCTCGGTGATATCGACCACAACCGCCTGACCGTCAGTTACACCGTGCCTATCTGGTAAGAGTTTCGAAGCGTTTTCATGAATTTTTCCTCCTCCCGCAATCCTCGGGAGGACCGGAGCGGTGCGTCCGTGATTTGCCACGAGCGACTCAGGGAGCATCGGTGCTTGAGCTGTTTTGCCCCGCTGGCGCAGGGGGCTGCATGACGCAGTGAGCGACGGCGACGCCGTCACGATCATTCCAAGGAGACAGTTATGCCTTTCAAGTTCCGCTCCATGCTTATCTCGACTTCGATGTTATTTACCCTGGCCACGGCCGCGCCGTTCGCGTCTGCCGCTGACGCTGTGCAGATGGGCGCGGTGCTCTCGCTGACGGGCGCCAACGCCACCGTTGGTGAAGACGTGCGCCGCGCCGTGAAGCTGGCTGAAGACAAGGTCAACGCCGACGGTGGTGTGCTCGGCAAGCCATTCCAGGTCATCGTCGAAGATTCCGGTGGCAATCCCACCACCGCCATCAACGCCGCACGCAAGCTGGTCAGCGTCGACAAGGTGCCGGTGGTGATCGGCGAATACTCGTCGGGTATCAGCATCCCGATGGGCCAGTATCTGGTGAAAGAGGGCGTGGTGCATATCAACATCGCCAGCACCAGCGTGAAGATCCGCGACCTGGGCAGTAGCTCGTTCAACCTGATCGGCCTGGAAGACAAGGGCAACAAGTTTTCTTCCCAGGATGCCTGGGACCTGGGCTTTCGCAACGTCGCCGTTCTGGCACCGAACAATGCCTACGGCCAGGGCGTAGCACACGGTTTTCGCGCCGAGTTCGAAAAGCTCGGCGGCAAGATCGTCAACGAGACGCTCTACACCGCCGGCCAGTCAACCTACCGCCGCGAACTGCAACAGATCGCCCGCAGCAAACCGGACGCATACATCTACACCGCCTACGGGCAGGAGTCTGCGGTCATCAACCGCGAGGCACTGGAGCTGGGGCTGCGTGAACAGCCGTGGTACGCGATCCTGTTGTCCATGAGCCTGTCGGACACGCCGGCCAACATCGCCCAGGGCCAGTTGGGGATGGAGGTTGGGTCGTTCGTTGGCCTGACCGGTAAGGCCTACGCCGATGCCTTTGCCGCCAAATACAACGAAGGTATGAAAACCTCCTACACCGGCTATGCCTACGACGCTGTGCTGATGGCGGCCAAGGCGATCGAAAAGGCCGGCAGCACCGAGCCGGCCGCAGTACAGGCTGCGCTCAAGGAAGTGGGCAAGGGCTATGACGGCGTGACTGGCACAGTCGCCTTCGACGACGGCCGCCAGCGGCTCGACCCGCCCTACGCCAAGCTCAAGTATGACGGCGGCAAAGTCGTGCCTCGATAAGTACGCGATACGCCCGTCCGGTTCGCCGGGCGGGCTTGTGCCTGCTCTTGCGGAGTGTTTTCCATGTTGCAGTTCCTGATCGATACCTTGCTGCGGGCAACCGACCTGGCGCTGATCGCCTTCGGCCTCAGCCTGGTGTATGGCCTGGTCAAGTTTCCCAATATCGCCCACGTGCAATACGCCATGCTGGGTGCGTACCTGACCTATGGCCTGGACGCCGCCGACGTGCCCTTGCCGCTGGCCTTGCTGTTTGCTGCACTGCTGGTCGGTGCCCTGACTCTGGTGTTGCAGCGCCTGGTGTTTCAGCGCCTGCTCAAAAGTGGCCCGGCCATCGCCATGATTGGCTCGCTGGCCATCGCCATGCTGCTGGTCGCCGCGCTCCAGGGCATCGCGGGTACTTTCCCGCGGATGTTCGAGCTACCCCTGAAGGCGCCGATCCTGTTGGGCGATGCGCGTATCACCCACACCCAGCTGTACTTCTTCGCCACCACCCTCGTTCTGCTGGCAGCGTTCACCGTGGCACTGTTCCACACTCGCCTGGGGCGCGCCATGCGCGCGCTGGCCTGCAACCCGGCACTGGCCAACGCCAGCGGGCTGCACGCTGCCCGGATCACCCTGATGGTGACCTTCGCCAGTGGCGCCATCGCAGGGCTTGGCGGCGGTCTCTTGGCATTGTCCACCGGTGCCCACATCAACCTGGGGCATGACCTGCTCCTGCCGGTGTTTGCTGCGGCCATCCTCGGTGGCCTTGGCAACCCCATGGGGGCGGTGGCCGGCTCCTTGTTGATCGCCTTCACCGAAACCCTGGTCACCAACCTGAACTTCGGTTGGCTGGTGGGCCGGGAAATGGCCTTCCTGCCGGTGTCCTACATCAGCGGCGCTGCGTTCCTGATCCTGCTGCTGGCATTGCTGTTCAAGCCCTACGGCCTGTTCGACCGGGAGGTGCGCCGTGTTTGATTTCCTGGTTTCCGCGCTTACCTTCGCCAGCCTCTATGGCCTGATGGCGCTGGGGCTCAACCTGCAGGCCGGCTATGGCGGCCTGCTCAATTTCGGGCACATCGCCTTCGCCGGCCTGGGCGCCTACGGCACCGGCATTGCGGTCCAGGCTGGCTATTCGCCATGGCTCGGCATGGCCTTTGGTGTGCTTCTGGCCATGGGTCTGGGCGGGTGCGTGGCCCGCCTGGGGCGCAAGCTTGCTTCGGACTACTGGGGTATCGCCACCCTGGCAATTGCCGAAATCCTGCGCGTGGTGGCGACCAACGAGGGCTGGCTTACCGGTGGTGCGCAAGGTATCGGTGCGATCCCTACGCTGTTCGACGGTGTGGGCTTTCTGGTGATGATGCTGGTGCTGCTGGGCATCGCTACGCTGCTCTGCCAGCGCCTTGCCGATGGCCGTTTCGGCCGTGCCCTGCGGCTGATGCGCGAGGAACCGCAACTGGCCGCCTGCATGGGTTATGACCTGACCTCGCTGAAGTCGCGGGCGATCATGGCCAGCGCGGCGCTAACCGCCATCGCCGGTTCGCTGTACGCCCACTTCATGAGTTATGTCGGCCCCGACTACCTGCTCGCCTCTGAGACGTTCCTGCTCTGGACCATGTTGATGATCGGTGGCCTGGGCAACCTGCGCGGCGTGCTGCTGGGGGTGTTGTTGGTACAGGCCGCCTACAGCCTGGTGCCGTTCGCCAAGGATTACCTGGGCTTTGACTCCGACCTTGCCGGCGCCCTGCGCCTGGGTCTGATCGGCGCGGTCCTGCTGGCCTGCCTGATGTGGCGCAGTGAAGGCCTGATCCCTGAAAAAGTGAGGAAGATCGCATGAGTGCTTCGCGCGAATACCTGCTCAACGTGCAATCGGTAGCCAAGGCCTTTGGCGGCAACCAGGTGCTGCGTGACGTGAGCTTCAACGTGCAGCGCGGCGAAATCGTCGGCCTGCTTGGGCCCAACGGTTCTGGCAAAAGCACCTTGCTCAACTGCATCACGGGTTTTGAAGCGGTGGATGGCGGCGCCATTGCGCTGGGAGCACGGCGTATCGAGCGGTTGCAGGCCCACCGTATTGTCCGCCACGGCATTGCCCGGACATTCCAGCTGCCTTCCATGCCCACCAAGATGTCGGTCATCGAAGTGGCGATGGCAGCCTGCACTCGCCAGCACGGTGTGTTCGCCACGCTGCTCGGTCTTCCGGCGCTGCGCCGGGCCGAAGAACAGGCGCGGGCCAAGGCCGAGCGGCTGATCGATGAGTTGCTGCTCAGCCCTGTGCGCGACCTGCCGGCTTCGGCGCTGTCGGGTGGGCAGAAGAAACTGCTGGGCATTGTCTGCGCCTTGATGGGCGAGCCCGAGCTGGTGCTGCTCGACGAGCCTACCGCCGGGGTGCACCCCAACCTGCGCCGTGACCTGGTGGCAGCGCTCAAGCGCCTCAATGCCCAGGGCATGACGCTGGTGATCGTCGAGCATGACATGCACTTCATCCGCGACGTCTGCAGCCGCTGCGTGGTGCTGGACCGCGGTGAGATCGTCGCCAGTTGCAGGCCGGACAAACTGGCCTCCAACGCGCGGGTGATCCAGGCCTACCTGGGTGGCCGTCACAGCCCGCAAGCCCTTGAGGAGAACGCGCCATGATTGAAGTGAAGGACGTCGTCGCCGGCTACAGCGCCGAGGTGGACATCCTGCGCGGCATGACTTTGCATGCCGAGCAGAAGGAAATCGTTACTTTGCTGGGCCCCAATGGTTGCGGCAAGAGCACCTTGCTCAAGACCATCGCCGGTTACCTGCTGCCGCGCAAGGGGCAAGTCCTGCTGCAGGGGCAGGACGTGTCGCGGGTACCGGTGCACGAGAAGATACGCCGCTGCCGGCTTGGCTTCGTGCCGCAGACCGACAACGTGTTCGCCAGCCTGAGCATCCGCGAGAACCTCCACGTGGGCGGGCACTACCAGCGCCCTCAAGACAAACAGCGACGTATCGATGAGCTGTGCACGGCCTACCCGATCCTGGCAAAGAAGTTCAACGCACCCGCGGCGTCCATGTCCGGTGGTGAGCGGCAGATCCTTGCCCTGGCCCGGGCGTTGATGCCCAGGCCCAGCCTGCTGCTGCTCGATGAACCCTCGGCGGGCCTGTCGCCCAAAGTGCTGCTGGAAGTGTTCGAAGCCATCCAGCAGGTCCGCGACCAGGAAGGCGTGACCATACTGATGGTGGAGCAGAACGCGATGGAGGCGCTGCGCATCTCCGATCGCGCCTATGTGCTGTCGATGGGCAGTGTGGCGTTGACTGGTAATGCTCGGGAGCTGATGCACGACCCGCAAGTCAGCGAACTGTACCTGGGAGGGCGGGTCGCCTGAGACTCTGCTGGCATTCGCGTCCTCGCGCTCCTGGGGCCGCGAATGACGTAGAGCGTGTTTGGCCGCGCAGGGTTTACTGCGCGGCCCTTTTTAGAGCCTTGATGATGAAATTCAGCCACAAGATTCTGTTGGCCGCTGCCCTGGTAGTGGTCAGCGCCTTCGCTTCGTTCACCCTGTACAACTACATCTGGCAAAAGCGCCTGCTGGCTCGAGAGCTGCAAAGCCAGCTGCGTGAGGTTGGCGCCCTGGCCGCCGACAGCGTTCACAACTGGCTTGGTGGGCGAGTGCTACTGGTGGAAAGCCTGGCACAACGCTTGGCCGCCGATACCAGCGAAGCCGCTGTCGAGCCGGCCTTCGGCCAGGATGTGCTGAAAAACACCTTCAACATGGTGTACCTGGCGCGCGCCGATGGCAGTTTCAGTATTCGCCCGCAGCAGGATATGCCCGCCGGCTATGATGCCCGCCAGCGTGACTGGTACCAGCGTGTGCAGGCGCGCAACGACAGCGTCCTCACCGAGCCTTATGTCAATGCCGCTACCCAGGAAATGATCATGGCCGCCGCTGCTCCGGTGGTGCGTGCCGGCGAGCTGCTTGGCGCGGTGGGCGCGGGAATGCCGATCGATACGCTGGTCCAGATCATCGGCAGCGTCAACCTGCAGGGCAAAGGCTATGCCTATCTGGTCAATGGCGCTGGAAAGATCCTGGTGCATCCCCAGACTGACCTGATCAACCGTCGCCTCAACGAACTGGACCCAGCGCAACCCCTGAAAGTCAGTCGTGACCTTCAAGAGCACGATGTGAATGGCCAGGTTCGCATCGATACCTTCGTCCCGGTACCGGGGCTACCGGGTGCCGACTGGTATGTCGGGCTTTCGGTGGATCGTGACCTTTCTTACCAGCAACTGCGCGACTTCAGCGGTTCGGCGTTGATCGCCATGCTGGTGTCAGTGCTGCTGGTGATGGTCGCCCTTGGTGTGCTGCTGCGTTTGCTGCTAAAGCCGCTGCTGCGCATGATCGTCGCCATGCAGGACATCGCCGCCGGTGAAGGCGACCTTACCCAGCGCCTGCCTGCCACCGGCCGTGACGAGCTGGCCCAGCTGGCCCAGGCCTTCAACCTCTTCGTCGAGCGCATGCAGCGCACCATCGGGCTGGTCGCAAATGGCAGCGTCGGTGTCGATGAAGGTGCGCGCAGCGTGGTCCAGGCCAGCCAGGCTACCCTGCGCCAGTCAAGCGAACTGGTGCAGCGCAGCGACACGGTTGCTGCTGCCATCGAGCAATTGGGTGCCGCCGCCCAGGAAATCGCCGGCAGCGCCGCGAATGTTTCGGTGCAAAGTGCTGCTGCACGCAACCAGGCCGAGCAGGGCCAGCGCATGCTCAGCGATGGTTCCACGGCACTTAGTGCGCTCGCGGCGCAAGTTGACACCACCCGCGCGAGCATGGAGCAATTGGGCAGCCAGACCGAAGCCATCGGCCGCATCCTCGACGTGATTCACGGCATCGCCCAACAGACCAATTTGCTGGCGCTCAACGCAGCCATTGAAGCTGCGCGAGCAGGGGAGTCTGGCCGAGGTTTTGCGGTGGTGGCCGACGAGGTGCGTCAACTGGCACATCGCAGCCAGGGGTCAGCCCAGGAGATCCAAGAAATGATTGAATCTCTTCAGGTCGGCGCCCAGGCGTCGATTGCCTCGATGGTTGCCAGCCATCGGCACGCCGAGCACAGCGTTAACGTCATTGCTAAAGCCTGCGGGGGTATTGACACAGTCATCGAGCGTTTGGCCGATATCGATGAAATGAACCAGTCTGTAGCTGCCGCCACGGACCAGCAACGCGCGGTTGTCGAGTCGATCAGTCGCGAAGTGGGCGAAATCGCCACGCTCAATCAGCATGTTCAAGTGGGGCAACAGCAGACGCTGGACGTTTGCAAAATGATGGATGCCAGATCAGGTGAACTGCGTCAAATGGTGGCAAGCTTCTGCATCAATCGTTAGTAAATTTCGATTTTGTGCAGAGGCTTTAAACAAGCAGAGCTACTGGTCCCTCGTTTCAGCCAACAAATGTCAAAAAACGGGAGCTGTCTGCTCGCAGTAGTACCGAGCCTATAGGCGGTTCCTTCTTTGAGTGACCGCTATGGGTCGAAAGCTGCCGGCCTTGGTTGGCCGCTTTCGACCCATAGCTGCCCTTCGCGAAGGACGGCTGTAGGCCAAAGGCATGCGTTCGATTTTTGCTAGGTCAAATCGAGTGCTACTTATCTTAATGAGGGTGCACGCTATCGATTACTCTGGATCAAAGAGTGCCGGGGTGGGGATTTGCCAGGCGGGCTTTTTTTCACCTTGACTGTCGAAAGCGCGACGCGCCTCGCGGAATTCCTCGGCGTTTTCGACCACCCACATCCAAACGGGGGACATCCGAACCAACAGCTCCATACCCAGCGGCGTCAGCTCGTATTCGACGCGCGGTGGAATTTCCTCGAACTCCCGTCGAAGCAGTAATCCATCCCGCTCCATGGCGCGTAGCGTCTTGGTGAGCATTCGCTGGGTCACCCCAGTCATCTGTCTTTTTATCTCGGCGTGGCGCATCGTGCCGTACACGCCCAAGGCATGCAGGATGCCCAATGACCATCGGCTACCTGCGTGAGCGAGGACTTCCCGCCTGACGCCATCATCATCTTCTCGGAGCGTTTGGCAGATGGCTTCTGCCTGGCTCAGAGCGTCCTGATTGGTCATTTATTCCTCCTAGGTATCACGCGTGTGCCTTCTTACGAGTACTGCCTGATCATGCCAGCATTTGCTCATGTTATAGGCATCACGCCTCAGGAGGAATCATGACCGAAGCAACCCCACTTGCCCCTCAATCCATTCTTGTTCTCGGCGCCGGGGAACTTGGTCTCCCGGTTTTGCGCAATCTCGTGCGAGTGGCAAAACGCGCACCCGGTTCCCAAATCAGCGTTCTTCTCCGAGAGTCGACCATCAACACCCAGATACCGGAGAAAAAGGCCGAAATCGAGGAGCTTCGCGGGCTGGGCATTCAGATGGTCGCAGCGGACCTGGTGAACGATTCAATTGAACAGTTAGCTGAAGTGTTCGCCCGGTTCGATACCGTCATAGGCTGTGCCGGCATGGTCGCGGGTCGAGAAACCCCCATGAAACTGGCAACCGCAGCGCTAAAGTCGGGGGTGAAGCGCTACTTCCCGTGGCAGTTTGGCGTGGATTTCGAAGTGATCGGTCGGGGCAGCCCCCAAGATCTTTTCGATTCTCAACTCGATGTACGCGAGGCGCTTCGTGCGCAAGACAAAACTGAATGGGTCATTATCTCGACGGGCATGTTCACCAGCTTCCTTTTCGAGCCCGTATTTGAGGTCGTCGACTTCGACAATGACACCGTTAACGCTCTCGGCAGTCTTGAGAACAGCGTGACGCTCACTACACCAGACGACATCGGCGCTCTCACGGCGGAAATCGTCTTCTTCGAACCTCGCTTCCGCAACGAGATTGTCTATCTCTCAGGCGACACGGTGTCGTATGGACAAGTCGCGAACATCCTCGAACATGCGCTGGGTCGTCCGTTCAAAACTAACGTGTGGACTGTTCCGTTCCTGATGGATGAGCTGAGAAAAGACTCTACCCATCACATCAAAAAGTACCGTGCTGTGTTCGCACAGGGCAGAGGTGTGGCATGGCCTAAATCGGGAACCTTCAACGAACAGCAGTCGATTCCAGTAACCACCGCTGAGCAATGGGCTCGGGCGAACCTTGGGGGCAAGTGAGCGCGACGACAGGTAGCTGACTTGCCGAGAACTCCTAGGCTCGACAGTGGACGCTGATAACTAGGTTGAGCGTTTAGAGGGCGACAAGCTGTCTAGACTTCAGCGTAGGGCCTCAGTGTCCGCAATGGGTCGAAAGCGGTCGGTCGCGATCAGCTACCTGCGACCTGTAGCCGGTCAGCGGCGACACAGGCGGGGACGTTGTAATCGACCACTTGCTTGACGTTTACCAATACCCTCATAGGTTCTCCAGTCATTGATGTTGGGGCGGCGGGCAGGGGGGCAACGACGGCAGCGCAGTATTGGCGGGTGGGGATCGTCCGTTTCGAGTAGCGGGGTGAATCAGGGGGAGCCGGGCTGGGAGGCGCAGGCATCGAGGTCTTCGAGGAACGCCTGCAGGATGGGTGGGCGCGATACGCCGCGGCGGGTGACCACATCGAACGGCGAGCAGAGGTCCAGCAGGCTGGCACCCAGGCGACGCATGTCGCCCGTCTTGATCCATTGCTCGGCGAAGTGCACCGGCAAGAAGCCGATATAGGCGCCGGAAATGATCAGGATCGCCGCTGCCTCGATGTTCTCCACGGTTGCATCGGCCTTGGTGATGCCCAACTGCTCCAGGTCGTACTGCTGCATGTAGCCACGCACCACGATCCGGCTCTGGCGCACGTCCTCCATCAGCCGACCGTTGCTCGCGTTGCTGGCGAACAGCGGGTGGCGCCGGCCACAGTAAAGTCCCAGGGCCTCGTCATACAGCGGCTGGTAGGACAACCCCGCGACCCGCAATGGGAAGTGGCCGATGGCCAGGTGCAGCCTGCCGTCGAGCACGCGCTCTTCGAGTTCCGCCGGGGCACCGATATAGATGTGCAGGTGGGCATCGTGCCCACGCGAAACAAAGCGCTGGGTGGTGCGCGGCAGGGGCGAGACGGGGTCGGTCAGGGTGGAGTCGATGATGCCCAGGTTGAGCTTGCCGCTGATGTGCTGCTTGAGCACGTCGGCGTCCATGCAGAAGCTCTCAACGGCACTGAGCAGGCGCAGGGTCGCTTCATGGATGGCCACCCCTTGCTCGGTCAGGCGAAAGCCACTGCGCCCGCGCTGGCAGAGCTTGACCCCCAGGCGGGTTTCCAGGTGCGACATCTGTTCGCTTATGGTCGACTGGCCGGCGTTGAGCGCGGCCTGTGCCGCAGAAAAGCCGCCGCACCTGACGATCGTGGTGAATACCCTGAGCAGTTTAAGGTCGACATCGTGCAGCTGGATCACCGTAGCCTCCCGGCCGGGTGTCACATCGCCAGTGCTGATATGAACACCCGTGCATTGTTCTTGTCGCGCAAGCTAACCATGAGTACCTGGCCGCTGCAATGCCTGGTATCGCCGGGTTTAACCACCGGCAGATACTTCGGATAGGGCGATGTATGTATCTGCACTTGCGCATTTTTCCTCGCTGGCACGGTTGCCATAGTGGATCGCAACGGTGGTCGAGCAGTCGCCCCGTCTCCTGAAACAGAACAAGAACTGGAGAAACCAGAACATGGCAAAGCACGGTTACGAGTCCGGCCGCCTGAACCTGCCCTTCGTGGGCCATTGCACGTTTGCCAAGGCCCCGGTGTGCACCGACTGGGCGGCGATCGACGCCGATGTGGCAATCCTCGGTGCGCCCAACGACATGGGCACCCAGTGGCGTTCGGGGGCACGTTTCGGACCCCGCGGCATTCGCGAGGCATCGACCCTGTTCTCCTTCGGCCATGCTGGCGCCTACGACTTCGAGGATGACGCCACCTACCTGACCGAAGACCAGGTCCGCATGGTCGACGTTGGCGATGCCGATATCGTGCACACCGACATGGCCAGCAGCAACGCCAACATCGAGTCGGCGGTGCGGCAGATCCTTGCAGCGGGGGCCATGCCGGTGGTGCTGGGCGGTGACCATTCGGTGCACGCCCCGGTCATCAAGGCGTTCGAAGGCCATGGGCCGATCCATATCGTGCACTTCGATGCCCACCTGGATTTCGTCGACGAGCGCCATGGCGTGCGCTACGGGCACGGCAGCCCGCTGCGCCGCGCTTCGGAGCTGGAACACATTGTCGGCATGACCCAGATGGGCATCCGCAACGTGTCGTCTTCCAACCGCGACGACTACGATGCCGCACGTGAGGCCGGTTCGCAGATCCTGTCGGTACGTGACGTGCGCCGCCTGGGCTGCGCGGGCGTGCTGGCGAAAATCCCCGAAGGCCGCAACTACTACATCACCATCGATATCGACGGCTTCGACCCGTCCATCGCCCCGGGCACCGGCACGCCGAGCCATGGCGGATTCTTGTACTACGAAGTGCTGGAGATCATCCAGGCACTGGCGCAGCGCAGCCACGGCCGGATTGTCGGCATGGACCTGGTAGAAGTGGCCCCGGCCTACGACCCCACCGGCATGACCTCGATCCTCGCCGCGCAACTGCTGATGAACAGCATCGGCTTCATCTTCCACGCGCGCGCCAAAGCCCGCTGACTCGGAGACTGTCCTGTGGACCACAAGGTAAAAGACTACTTGCAGGCCTTTGGTGTATCCGAGGCGACCCAGCACTTTCTCGGCAAACCGCAGCGCATGTTCATTGGCGGCGCCTGGCTCGAGGCCAGCGACGGTGGCAGTGCCGAGGTGCTCGAGCCGTCCACCGAGGGTGTGCTGACGCGCATCCCCATGGCCACTGCGGATGACCTTGATCGTGCCGTGCGCGCAGCACGTGCGCAGTTCGATGGCGGTGCCTGGAGCCAGCTCAAGCCACTGGAGCGCGAGCGCCTGATCCATCGCCTGGCCGACCTGATCGAGACCCACGGCGACGAACTGGCGCAGATCGAAGCCATCGACATGGGTAAGTCGGTCGCCCAGGCACGCGCGGTCGATATCCAGGGCACGGTCGATACCCTGCGCTATTTCGCCGGCTGGGCCAGCAAGATCCACGGCCGCACGGTCGAGCCTTCGCTGCCAGGGAACTACCTGGCGTACACGCGCAAGGAGGCGGTGGGGGTGGTCGGTGCCATCGTGCCGTGGAACTTCCCGCTGCAGACCATGGCCTGGAAGCTCGGCGCGGCGCTGGCCACCGGTTGCACGGTGGTGGTCAAGCCGGCAGAGCTGACTTCGTTGTCGGCGCTGCGCTTTGCCGAGCTGGTGCAGGCCTCGGGTATTCCCGACGGGGTGGTAAACATCGTGACCGGGCGCGGCAGCGTGGTCGGCGAGGCGATGTCCCGTCACCCGGGCATCGACAAGCTGAGCTTTACCGGTTCGACACCGGTCGGCTGCTCGGTGGGCAAATCGGCGATGGACCAGATGAAACGCCTGACCCTGGAGCTGGGCGGCAAGTCGCCAGTGATCGTGTTCGCCGATGCGGACATCGAGGCAGCGGCGCAAGCCGTGGCCAACGGGGTGTTCTTCAACTCCGGGCAGGTGTGCGACGCCGGCACCCGTGCGTATGTCGAACGCAGTGTCTACCCGGCGTTCCTCGAAGCGCTGGCCAGGTACACCGCCACCCTGAAGATCGCCCCGGGCCTGGACCCGGACTGTTTCATAAGCCCCATGGTGTCGCTCCAGCAACAGCAGCGGGTGCTGGACTACATCGCCCTGGGCAAGGCCGAAGGCGCGCAGGTGTACTACGGCGGCGAGCCGCTCGACGGCCCGGGCTTCTTCGTGCAGCCCACGATCTTCGCCAACTGCAGCAACGACATGCGCGTGGTTCGCGAGGAGATCTTCGGCCCGGTGCTGGTGACCCAGCCGTTCGACACCCAGGAACAAGCGCTGGCCCTGGCCAACGATTCGGAGTTCGGCCTGGCGGCGGCGATCTACTCCAACGACCTGGGCAAGGTCCATGGGCTGATTCCGCACCTGCGTGCGGGCACGGTGTACGTCAATGCCCACAGCACCCTGGACCCGTCCATGCCGTTCGGTGGCTACAAGCAGTCGGGCTATGGCAAGGACATGGGCGCAGAACAACTGGAGTTCCTGCTGGAGACCAAGGCGGTCTGGATCACCTTGCCCTGAGGTAACAGGGCCGTCCTGCGCCGCTGAAGGTTGGCGAGCGGCGCAGGTTTATCGAATGCATCAAATTTCAAGAACAAGAACCTGTCGAGGTGATGCCGATGAACAGCCAAGTGGATATCGAGCGAGCGCAAGACCTGGAAAGGCGCTTGCGCGCCTATGAAGAACTGGAGAACAAAGCGCACTGGCCGGGCGCATTGACGGTGGCCGACGTGGTGGCACTGGCCCTGCTGACGCTGGTGATGGTTGCCGGCGCGTACTACCTGGGAGGCCAGCCATGAGTGCTTCCCGCGAGCAAGAATTTCGCCTGAGCGCGGAACGTGGCGACACCCCCTTGCTGCCCAGTGAGCGGGTTTGGGGTTTCTGGGGGTTTGCCTACGCCAACTCGGCGCTGGCGGTGGCCACCTGGGTGTTCCTGATCGGCGGCGCCACCGCGCTGTTCGTCGGGCCCTTGCAAGGGATTGCCGCAATCATCATCGGCAACATCATCGGCGTGGTCCTCGCCGCGTCGTCCACCTGCCTGCCGTGTGGCAAGTACGGCGTCGAGCAGTTCACCTTCCTGCGCAGCATGTTCGGCCTCAATGGCAGCCGCCTGGTGTACTTCCTCTCGGTGGTGGTGCTGACCATGGGCTGGCTGGCGGTGCTGGGGCTGATGTGCGGGCGGGCGCTGGACAATCTGGAAACCCTGGTACAGCAGAGCCAGCCCAACGGTGATGGCTGGCTGGTAACCGCGGGAGGCTTGCTGGCCATCGTGCTGGCGGCGCTGGTGGCCATGCGCGGGCCGGACATGATCCGCCGGCTGAGCGCGGTGATCGCGCCCAGCCTGATCCTGATCATGCTGGCACTGATGTACTTCATCTCCGGTCGCTACAGCTTCGACGAACTGCTGGCCATGCCGCCTTTGCAGCCACCGTTCGAGAACCCGCACGTCAACTTCATGGTCGCGGTGGAGATCAACATCGCCGCGGGCTTCTCCTGGTGGCCCTACATCGGCAACCTGTCGCGCCTGTGCAGCAACCAGCGCACGGCCTTCTGGCCCAACCTGGTGGGCATCTTCGCTGCGGCGTCGCTGGGCGAGTCAATCAGCCTGTTCGCCGCCACTACCCTGGGCAGCAGCGACCCTACCGCGTGGATGCGCCTGGCCGGCGGCATGGGGTTCGGCGTCATCGCCCTGAGCTTCCTGGCGCTGGCCAACCTGACCGGCATGGTCAACATCCTCTACACCGCGGTGATCGGCTTGCGCCAGCTGGGCGGCGAGCGCCTGCGCAGCGTGGGCTGGGGGGTACTGATCGGCCTGTTCTGCATCATCCCGTTATTGATCGTGGTGTTCCTGCCGGGGATCTACGACGGCTTCTTCATCTTCCTGGTGTGGACATCCGCGCTCAACAGCGCCCTGGCCGGCATCGGCATCGCCGATTACTTCTTTTTGCGCAAGCAGCGCCTGAACCTGCGCCAGCTCTACGCCGAACAGAGCGTATCGCCGTTGCGCTACTGCAAAGGCTTCAACCCCATCGCGCTGCTGGCGCTGGTGGCGGGCTTCGCGATCTATGTGGTGGTGTTCAACCCGCAGACGCTGGCCCATACCGACTTCTTCACCTTCGCCACCGCCTCGCTGCCGTCCTGCCTGCTGGCCGGGCTGGTGCACTACGGCCTGACCCGGCTGCTGGCGGCGCGCCTGGGCTGGGGCGGCTACCCAAAGCGCAATGAACACAATATCCAGGCTGCCAGCCTTCGTGTACAGGACTAGAACCATGACCAAGCGATACGACTACATCATCATCGGCGCAGGCTCTGCTGGCTGCGTCCTGGCCAACCGCTTGAGCGAAGACGCCGGTACCTCGGTGCTGGTCCTGGAGTTCGGCGGCAGCGACCGCAGTGTGCTGATCCAGATGCCCAGTGCCTTCTCGTTGCCGATGAACACCAAGAAGTACAACTGGCGCTACGAGACCGTCGCCGAAGCGCACCTGGACAACCGCCGCCTGCATTGCCCGCGGGGCAAGGTGCTGGGCGGCTCGTCCTCGATCAATGGGCTGGTCTACATCCGTGGCCATGCCTGCGACTTCGATGAATGGGAAAGCCTGGGGGCGAAGAACTGGAGCTACCGTTACTGCCTGCCGTACTTCAAGCGTGCCGAGCAGTACAAGTTTGGCGGTGACGACTACCGCGGCGGCATGGGGCCGCTGGCCACCAACAACGGCAACAACATGCAGAACCCGCTGTACGGCGCCTGGGTCGAGGCCGGTGCCGAAGCCGGCTATATCAAGACCGACGACTGCAACGGCTACATGCAGGAAGGCTTTGGTGCCATGCACATGACGGTCAAGGATGGCGTGCGCTGGTCCACGGCCAACGCCTATCTGCGCCCCGCCATGAGCCGGCCGAACCTGACCGTGATCACCCATGCCATGACCCGGCGCATCCTGCTCGATGGCAAGCGGGCGGTGGGCGTGGAATATGATCACGGCGGCCAGACCCACAAGGTCCTGTGCAACCGCGAGGTGCTGGTGGCGTCCGGCCCGATCGGTTCGCCGCACTTGTTGCAACGCTCCGGCATCGGCCCCGAGGCCGTGCTGAAGAAGGCTGGCATCGAGGTGCGCCACCCCTTGCCTGGGGTGGGCGAGAACCTGCAGGACCACTCGGAAATCTACATCCAGTATGCGTGCAAGGAGCCGGTGACCCTCAACGGCAAGATGAACCTGCTGGGCAAGGCGATGATCGGTCTGCGCTGGTTGCTGTTCAAGGACGGTCTGGGCGCGAGCAACCACTTTGAGGCGGGCGGTTTCATCCGCTCATCCAAGGGCCTGCGCTGGCCGGACATCCAGTTCCACTTCCTGCCGGCGGCCATGCGCTATGACGGCGACAAACCGTTCAAGGGCCATGGTTTCATGGTGCTGACCGGGCCCAACAAGCCCAAGAGCCGCGGCCATGTGCGGGCGCTGTCGGCCGACCCGTACCAACATCCGGAAATCCGCTTCAACTACCTCGAGAGCGAGGAAGACCGGGAGGGCTTCCGCCGCTGTGTGCGGCTGACCCGCGAAATCATCGCCCAGCCGGCCATGGACCGTTTCCGCGGCGAGGAACTGGCGCCCGGGCCGCAGGTGCAGACCGATGAGCAGATCGACGCATTCGTGCGCGCCAACATGGAAAGCACCATGCACCCGTGCGGCTCGTGCCGGATGGGCGAGGATGACATGGCAGTGGTCGACTCGACATTGCGTGTGCATGGCCTGCAGGGGCTGCGGGTGATCGACTCCTCGGTGTTCCCGAGCGAGCCCAATGGCAACCTCAACGCGCCGACCATCATGCTGGCCGAACGCGCTGCCGACCTGGTGCGCGGGCGCCAGCCGCTGGCACCGAGCGATGTGCCGGTTGGCCTGGTTGGGGGCTGGGAGGAGCAGCAACGCAGCCGTGCGCCGCTGCGCGAGATGCCTGTCCGCTAGATAGCCGGGCTGACGCGTTCGGTGCAGGAGCGTCCTTGTGTCGCGATAGGGCTGCGCAGCAGCCCCAGGATTTCAGCGCAGAAGCGAACATTGCCGGGGCCGCTTTGCGGCCCTATCGCGACACAAGGCCGCTCCTACAGGGGATCGCGTCAGCCTGGCGGACTGAATGCGCTCCATTGGAATGATTTCGATACAGAATGGGGAGGGGCAGCGCTCAGTGTGCCCCGGGGCTGCTCGAACGCCTGATTGGCACGGTTTTCTGGAGTGACTTCTTTACAGCCACGAAAGCCCTGATTGAATAAAACCCCGCCAACTAGCGCTATTGGCGTTTGGCACAGAGCTTGCTCTCTACCTTGCACGCGATCGGACTTGAAAGTTGTTCATCCGGTCTCGAGGTTTGAACTTGTGACGTTATAAAAACAATTAGACTAGCAAGGTAGAAAACAATGAATAACTTGCCCCACGGTCACCGCCCGCCTGATGGTGACGCACACGAACTCAAGCGTAACCTGTCCAACCGCCATATCCAGTTGATCGCCATTGGCGGTGCTATCGGCACCGGCCTATTCATGGGCTCTGGCAAGACCATCAGCCTGGCGGGGCCCTCCATCATCTTTGTCTACATGATCATCGGCTTCATGCTGTTCTTTGTCATGCGGGCAATGGGCGAACTGTTATTGTCCAACTTGAAGTACAAGTCGTTCATCGATTTCTCGGCTGACCTGCTCGGCCCGTGGGCGGGGTTCTTCACCGGCTGGACCTACTGGTTCTGCTGGATTGTCACCGGTATCGCCGACGTGATCGCCATCTCTGCCTATTCGCAGTTCTGGTTCCCCGACATCCCCTTGTGGATACCGGCGTTGGCGTGTGTCGGCCTGTTGCTCAGCTTGAACCTGATGACGGTGAAGATGTTCGGCGAAATGGAGTTCTGGTTCGCCATGATCAAGATCGTCGCCATCTGCGCGCTGGTCTGCACCGGGTTCTACATGGTGGCGGTGGCTTACCAGTCGCCGGCCGGGCATGCGGCATCGCTGGCCAACCTGTGGAATGACGGTGGCATGTTCCCCCATGGCGCCATGGGCTTCTTTGCCGGCTTCCAGATTGCGGTGTTTGCCTTCGTCGGCGTCGAACTGGTGGGGACCACCGCCGCCGAAACCAAGAACCCGGAACGCAACCTGCCACGGGCGATCAACTCGATTCCCTTGCGCATCATCGTCTTCTACGTGCTCGCGCTGGTCGCCATCATGGCCGTCACACCCTGGCGTGAAGTGGTGGCCAACAAGAGCCCCTTCGTCGAGCTGTTCGTACTGGCCGGTCTGCCGGCAGCCGCGGGCATCATCAACTTCGTGGTGCTGACCTCGGCCATGTCGTCGGCCAACAGCGGCGTGTTCTCGACCAGCCGCATGCTTTACGGCCTGGCAGTGGATGGCGATGCGCCTGGCAAGTTCGGTGCGCTGTCCTGCCGCGCGGTACCTTCCAACGGCCTGATCTTTTCCTGTGTGTGCCTGACGGGCGGGGCGCTGGTCATCTACCTGGTGCCGAACATGCTCGAGGCCTTCACGCTGATCACCACGGTGTCGGCACTGCTGTTCATGTTCGTCTGGTCGATCATCCTGCTGTCGTACCTGGCGTACCGCAAGCAGCGTGGCCCGTTGCACCAGGCGTCGATGTACAAGATGCCGGGCGGCACGTTCATGTGCCGGGTGTGCCTGGTGTTCTTCGCCTTCATCCTGGCCTTGCTGGCGCTGGAGGCTGACACCCGCAGCGCGTTGTACCTGATGCCGGTCTGGTTTGTCGTGCTGGGCCTGGCCTATCGATCGATCTGGCGGAAAAGGCAGCAGGCCATGCAGCTGTCATTCGATGCCGATTGATCACCTTATTCACGTTTTGCCCAAGGGGGACGGCGTGCTGCGCTGTCCCCCTGTCGTCTTTTTGCCAAGCAGGGAATCTTTATGAGAATCCACGTCAACTTTGTCGACCGTGTCGGTATCACTCAGGAAATCCTCTCGCTGCTTGGGGCGCGCAACCTCAATCTTGATGCGGTGGAGATGATTCCGCCCAACGTCTACATCGATGCCCCAACCTTGTCCCCGGTGGTGCTGGACGAACTCTACGCTGCCCTGATGGGCGTGGACGGCGTGCAGGAGGTGGCGCTGGTCGACTTCCTCCCCGGCCACCGCCGGCGCCTGCAGCTGGAGGCATTGCTGGCGGCGATGAGCGACCCGGTGCTGGCGGTGGACCCTGGCGGTCATGTGCTGCTGGCGAACCCGACCCTGGTCGCCCTGGTGGGGCGCGAGCCGGCCGGTGAGCCGTTGAACAGGTTGTTTGCCGAGCCGGACCTGGCCAAGACCCTGATCGACAGGGGCTTCCGCCTGCCAATGTGCGAGGTGGGCTTTCAGGGCCAGGCCCTGCTGCTGGAGGCCACGCCGATCAGCGGTGGCGCCGATGGCCTGGTGGGTGGCCTGCTGACCTTGTACCCACCCAGCCGCATCGGCGAGCGCCTGGCCTCGCTGCTGCATGACAACAGCGAAGGCTTGGGGGCGTTGCTGGGCGAGTCGGCGGCGCTGCAGGCGCTCA
Source organism: Pseudomonas sp. PVC-5-1 (assembly GCF_057444345.1). Lineage (NCBI taxonomy): Bacteria > Pseudomonadati > Pseudomonadota > Gammaproteobacteria > Pseudomonadales > Pseudomonadaceae > Pseudomonas > Pseudomonas sp. PVC-5-1. The sequence continues at coordinate 2,545,213 of NZ_CM172024.1, forward strand.
AGGCCCGCCTGCACAAGGTGGCGAGCCTGGAGGCGCCGGTATTGATCCAGGGCGAGACCGGTACGGGCAAGGAACTGGTGGCCCGTGCCTGCCACGCGCTGAGTGCACGGCGCGATGCCTCGTTCCTGGCGCTGAACTGCGCGGCATTGCCCGAGAGCCTGGCCGAAAGCGAGCTGTTCGGCTACGCCGCCGGTGCCTTCACCGGCGCCCAGCGCGGCGGTAAACCGGGCCTGCTGGAACTGGCCGATGGCGGTACGGTGTTTCTCGATGAAGTGGGCGAGATGTCGCCGTACCTGCAGGCCAAGCTGCTGCGTTTTCTCAATGACGGCAGTTTTCGCCGGGTGGGCGGTGGCAGCGAAGTGCAGGTGAATGTGCGGGTGGTCTGCGCCACCCACCGCAACCTGGAAAACATGGTGATCGAGGGCGGCTTTCGCGAAGACCTCTACTATCGCCTCAACGTGCTCAACCTGCAGGTGCCGCCGCTGCGTGAGCGCGGCAAGGATATCCTGCTGCTGGCCGAGCATTTCCTGCGCCAGGCCTGTGCGCAGATCCAGCGCGCCCCGTGCCGGCTGGCGCTGGCCACCCATCCGCTGCTGCTGGGCAATCGCTGGTCCGGCAATGTGCGCCAGTTGCAGAACGTGATCTTCCGTGCGGCGGCCATCAGCGAAGGGGACGTGATCGACTGCGATGACCTGGAGCTGGCTGGCACCGCCCTGAGCAGCCAGCAAGCCGAGGGGCTGGAGATCGTCAGCCTCGAAGCGGCCGTGCAGGCATTTGAAAAATCCTTGCTGGAAAAGCTGTACACGAGCTACCCCTCGACCCGGCAACTGGCGGTGCGCTTGCAGACTTCGCACACGGCGATCGGCCAGCGTTTGCGCAAGTACGGCATCGCTAGTCGGGTCTCGTAGCCGGCCCGGTGCGAATACGCTCCGCTGGAGTGATTATGCTCCAGGCGGGCGTGGTCCCGGGTTCATTGGCCCGTGCTGTCAGGGTTGGCTGCCGGGCCCAGGCCACGGAGCGAATACGCTCCATCGCGCAGGCTTGGGATGGACCGAAATAAAACAGTAAGCCATTGATGTATAAGTATTTTAGTGAGTTGGCATCACCCTTGCTATGTATCAGTCAGTCCTGCATCAGGACCTATCTGATAACAAGAGAGGAAGATCCATGAGCACGCTGCGTTTTACTCCTGAACACGAATGGCTGCGTCTGGAAGCGACTGGCGAGTTGACCGTCGGCATCACCAGCTATGCCCAGCAGGCCCTGGGTGACGTGGTGTTCGTGCAACTGCCGGAGCCGGGCGAGTACGGAGAGGGCAACGAAGTCGCGGTGCTCGAGTCGGTCAAGGCCGCCAGCAACATCACCATGCCTTTGCGCGGCACCGTGGTGGCCGTCAACCAGGCCCTGGCCGACGACCCCGAGCTGGTCAACACCTCGCCCATGCAGGACGGCTGGTTCTTCCGCATCCAGGCGGCCAACCTGTCGGAGCTCGACGGCCTGATGGACCAGGACGGCTACGACCGCTTCCTGGCCGACAACGCCTGAGCCAGGGGGCAGAGATGACCAACGCATCCATCCCGCTGGGCACTGACAACGAATTCATCGCCCGCCACATCGGCCCGCGCGAGGGCGATATCGACGCCATGCTGGCGCTGGTCGGCCATGACTCACTGGAAGCCCTGATCGACAGCGTCATCCCCGCCAGCATCAGGGGCACCAGCGTGCTCGAGCTGAGCAAGGGGCAGGGCGAGGCTGAAGCCCTGGCCGCACTCAAGGCCATCGCTGCGAACAACCAGCTGTTCAGCAACCACATCGGCCAGGGCTATTACTCTTGCCACACGCCCACGCCGATCCTGCGCAACCTGCTGGAGAACCCGGCCTGGTACACCGCCTACACGCCATACCAGCCGGAAATCTCCCAGGGCCGCCTGGAGGCGTTGCTGAACTTCCAGACCCTGGTCAGCGACCTCACCGGCATGCAGATCGCCAACGCCTCGTTGCTCGACGAAGCCACCGCCGCCGCCGAGGCCATGACCTTCTGCAAGCGCCTGGCGAAGAACAAGGCCCCGGCGTTCTTCGCGTCCAGCCATTGCCACCCGCAGACCCTCGATGTGCTGCGTACCCGTGCCCAGCCACTGGGTATCGAAGTGGTCATCGCTGATGAAGCGTTGCTGGATGGCCAAGCCCTGGACGGCTATTTCGGCCTGTTGCTGCAGTACCCGGCCAGCACTGGTGCCATCACCGACCACCGCGCCCTGGTACAACGCGCCCATGCGGCGGGTGCGCTGGTGGCTGTGGCCGCTGACCTGCTGGCACTGACCTTGCTGACCCCACCGGGTGAGTTCGATGCCGACGTGGTGCTGGGCAGCGCCCAGCGCTTCGGCGTGCCGCTGGGTTTTGGCGGCCCGCATGCGGCGTACTTCGCCACCCGCGATGCGTTCAAGCGCGACATGCCCGGCCGCCTGGTGGGCGTTTCCATCGACCGCTTCGGCAAGCCGGCCCTGCGCCTGGCCATGCAGACCCGCGAACAACACATCCGCCGTGAAAAGGCCACCAGCAACATCTGCACCGCGCAGGTGCTGCTGGCCAACATCGCCAGCATGTATGCGGTCTACCACGGTCCCCAGGGCCTGGAGCAGATCGCCCGGCGTGTGCACCGGCTGACCGCGATCCTGGTGCAAGGGCTGAAACAGCTCGGGCACAAGGTCGAGCAGGCGCACTTCTTCGACACCATCAGCGTGGTCACCGCGAGCCCTTTGGCCGATGTGCTGGCTGCCGCCAATGCGGCACGCCTGAACCTGCGCCTGGTTGACGAACTGCGGGTTGGTGTGTCGCTGGATGAAACCTGCGAACAGGCCAGTGTCGAGGCCCTGTGGCAGGTGTTCGCCGAACCCGGCCAGGCGCTTCCAAGCTTCACCGCGTTGGCCGCCGGCAGCAGCGATTGCCTGCCCGTGCCACTGCTGCGCGCGACCCCGTTCCTGCTACACCCGGTGTTCAACCGCTACCATAGCGAAACCGAACTGATGCGCTACCTGCGCCGCCTGGCCGACAAGGACCTGGCCCTGGACCGCAGCATGATCGCGCTCGGCTCGTGCACCATGAAGCTCAATGCCGCCAGCGAGATGGTCCCGATCACCTGGCCCGAGTTCGGCGCCCTGCACCCATTCGCCCCGGCTGAGCAGTCGCAGGGTTACCGCCAGCTGACCGATGAACTGGAGGCCATGCTCTGCGCGGCCACCGGCTATGACGCCATGTCGCTGCAGCCCAATGCCGGTTCCCAGGGTGAGTATGCCGGCCTGCTGGCGATCCGCGCCTACCACGCCAGCCGTGGCGAGGCAGGGCGCGATGTATGCCTGATCCCGTCGTCGGCCCATGGCACCAACCCGGCCACGGCGCAGATGGCCGGCATGCGGGTGGTGGTGGTCAACTGCGACGAGCGTGGCAACGTCGATGTCGCCGACCTGCAGCTCAAGGCCGAGCAGCACAGGGCGCAGTTGGCTGCGCTGATGATCACCTACCCCTCGACCCACGGCGTGTTCGAAGATGCCATCACCCGCATCTGCGACATCATTCACGAGCACGGCGGCCAGGTGTACCTGGATGGCGCCAACATGAACGCCATGGTCGGCCTGTGCGCCCCGGGCAAGTTCGGTGGCGACGTGTCGCACCTGAACCTGCACAAGACCTTCTGCATCCCCCATGGCGGTGGCGGCCCCGGTGTCGGCCCGATTGGCGTCAAGGCGCACCTGGCGCCGTTCCTGCCCGGTCACGCCCATCTGGCGAACCCGCGGGGCGCGGTCAGCGCGGCGCCTTATGGCAGTGCCAGCATCCTGCCAATCACCTGGATGTACATCCGTATGATGGGCGGGGAAGGGCTCAAGCGCGCCTCGCAGCTGGCGATCCTCAATGCCAACTACATCGCCCGCCGCCTGGAGGACCACTACCCGGTGCTGTACACCGGCGAGAACGGACTGGTCGCCCACGAGTGCATCCTCGACCTGCGCCCGCTCAAGGACAGCAGCGGCATCAGCGTCGAGGACGTGGCCAAGCGCCTGATCGACTTCGGCTTCCATGCCCCGACCATGTCCTTCCCGGTGGCTGGCACGCTGATGGTCGAGCCGACCGAGAGTGAATCCAAGGAAGAACTGGACCGCTTCTGCGCAGCGATGATCTGCATCCGCGAGGAAATCCGCGCCGTGGAAAACGGCACCCTGGACAAGCTCGACAACCCGCTGAAGAACGCCCCGCATACCGCCACCGAACTGGTGGGCGAATGGCCCCACGGCTATGCCCGGGAGCTGGCGGTGTACCCGCTGGCCGAACTGCGCGACAGCAAGTACTGGCCGCCGGTGGGGCGCGTGGACAACGTCTACGGCGACCGCAACCTGGCCTGTGCCTGCCCGCCGCTGTCGAGCTATCAAGATGCCTGACCCTGCTGGCCCGGACGCTTCCGGACCGTGCTTGCCGACCGAACAACAAGGAATCTCACCCATGTTCCACAAAAGCCTGACCCTGTCCGATTTCGACCCTGCACTGTCCGCGGCCATCGGCCGTGAAGTGCAGCGCCAGGAAGACCACATCGAGCTGATCGCTTCGGAAAACTACACCAGCCCCCAGGTGATGCAGGCCCAGGGCACCGAACTGACCAACAAGTACGCCGAAGGCTACCCGGGCAAGCGTTACTACGGGGGCTGCGAGCATGTCGATGTGGTCGAGCAGCTGGCCATCGACCGCGCCAAGCAGTTGTTCGGTGCCGGTTATGCCAACGTCCAGCCACACTCGGGCTCCCAGGCCAACGCGGCGGTCTACCTGGCCCTGCTGCAGGCCGGTGATACCTTGCTGGGCATGAGCCTGGCTCACGGCGGCCACCTGACCCACGGGGCCAAGGTGTCGTCCTCGGGCAAGCTGTACAACGCCGTGCAATACGGCATCGATGCCAACGGCCTGATTGACTACGACGAAGTCGAGCGCCTGGCGGTCGAGCACCAGCCGAAGATGATCGTGGCTGGTTTCTCGGCCTACTCGAAGACCCTCGACTTCCCGCGTTTCCGGCAGATCGCCGACAAGGTCGGGGCCTACCTGTTCGTCGACATGGCCCACGTTGCCGGGCTGGTCGCGGCAGGCCTGTACCCCAACCCGCTGCCGTATGCCGATGTGGTCACCACCACCACCCACAAGACCTTGCGCGGGCCGCGTGGCGGCCTGATTCTGGCCAAGGCCGACCCGGAGCTTGAGAAAAAACTCAACTCGGCGGTGTTCCCAGGCGGGCAGGGCGGGCCGCTGATGCACGTGATCGCGGCCAAGGCGGTGTGCTTCAAGGAGGCCCTGGCGCCTGGTTTCAAGGATTACCAGCGCCAGGTCATCAGCAACGCCCAGGCCATGGCGCAGGTGTTCATGCAGCGCGGTTTCGACGTGGTCTCCGGTGGCACCGACAACCATCTGTTCCTGGTCAGCCTGATCCGCCAGGGCATCACCGGCAAGGATGCCGACGCCGCGCTGGGCCGTGCGCACATCACGGTGAACAAGAACGCGGTGCCCAACGACCCGCAGTCGCCGTTCGTGACCTCGGGCCTGCGCATCGGTACCCCGGCAGTGACTACCCGTGGGCTCAAGGAGGCGGAATGCCGCGCCTTGGCGACCTGGATCTGCGACATCCTCGACCATCTCGGTGATGCCGACGTCGAGGCCCAGGTGGCGCGCCAGGTGGCAGCGCTGTGCAAGCTGTTCCCTGTCTATCCGGCCTGACCTCAGGGCTTGGCGGCTGTCGGCAGTGTGCCGGCAGCCCATATCATCGAAGGCCAGGAGCCAGCCATGACCACAGAACAACTGCAACAAACCCCGCTGCACGACCTGCACCTGGCGCTGGGGGCACGCATGGTGCCATTCGCCGGTTATGCCATGCCGGTCCAGTACCCGCTGGGTGTGCTCAAGGAACACCTGCACACCCGTGAACAGGCTGGTCTGTTCGACGTTTCGCACATGGGCCAGATCCGCCTGCGCGGCGCAGAGGCCGCCAGGGCGTTGGAAGCGCTGGTGCCGGTCGACATCATCGACCTGCCGGTGGGCATGCAGCGCTATGCGCTGTTCACCAATGACGATGGCGGCATCCTCGACGACCTGATGGTGGCCAGGCTGGGTGACGACGAGCTGTTGCTGGTGGTCAACGCCGCCTGCAAGGAGCAGGACCTGACCTACATGCGCCAGCACCTGGAAGGTTATTGCGAGGTCGAGTCGTTGTTTGCCAGCCGGGCCTTGCTGGCCCTGCAAGGCCCGGCGGCGGCCAAGGTACTGGCGCGACTGGCGCCCCAGGTTGCCGGCATGACTTTCATGCAGTTCGCCAGTGTGAGGCTGCTGGGTGTCGACTGTTACGTCAGCCGCTCGGGCTACACCGGCGAAGACGGCTACGAAATCTCGGTACCGGTCGAGGCGGCGCCCATGCTTGCCCGTTCGATGCTGGCCGAAGCCGAGGTCCAGCCCATCGGCCTGGGGGCCCGTGATTCGCTACGCCTGGAGGCCGGGCTGTGCCTGTACGGCCATGACATGGCGGTGCACACCACGCCGATCGAGGCCAGCCTGGGCTGGGCGATCTCCAAGGCCCGGCGTGCCGAGGGTGAGCGCGCTGGCGGCTTCCCCGGCGCCGAGCGCATCCTTGCCCAGCAGCACGAAGGCGTGGCCAGCAAGCGCGTGGGCCTGCTGCCTGCAGAGCGCGTGCCGGTGCGTGAAGGGGCAGTGATCGTCGATGCTCGGGAGCAGGTGATCGGCCGGGTCACCAGTGGCGGTTTCGGTCCCAGCCTGGGCGCGCCGCTGGCGATGGGCTACCTGCAGAGCGAGCAGGCAGCGCTGGGCACGCAAGTGTTCGCCCAGGTGCGCGGCAAGCACGTGCCGATGCAGGTGGTGCGCACACCGTTCGTGGCGCAACGTTACTACCGTGGCTAAAGGCCAGACTGTCGGAGCATGAGCATGAGTGAAATCCAGACTGCCCCTACGCACCCGCAGCCCTTGCAGGCCGGGGTGAAACTGCGCGGCGCCGACAAGGTGGCGCGCATCCCGGTGAAAATCCTGCCCACCGAGCAGGTGCCGCGCAAACCCGACTGGATTCGCGTGGAGATTCCCACCACGCCGGAAGTGGCACGGGTCAAGGCCCTGCTGCGCAAACACAAGCTGCACAGCGTGTGCGAAGAGGCGTCCTGCCCGAACCTGGGCGAGTGTTTCTCGGGCGGCACGGCGACGTTCATGATCATGGGCGACATCTGTACCCGCCGTTGCCCGTTCTGCGATGTCGGCCATGGCCGGCCCAAACCACTGGATGCCGATGAGCCGACGAACCTTGCCATCGCCATTGCCGACCTTGGCCTGAAGTATGTGGTGATCACCTCGGTGGACCGTGACGACCTGCGCGATGGCGGCGCCCGCCACTTCGCCGATTGCCTGCGCGAGATCCGCAGGCTGTCGCCGGGTATTCAGCTGGAAACCCTGGTGCCGGATTACCGTGGCCGTATGGACGTTGCTCTGGACATCACGGCGCAAGAGCCGCCAGACGTGTTCAACCACAACCTGGAAACCGTGCCGCGCCTGTACCGGGCGGCACGGCCGGGCTCGGACTTCGAGTGGTCACTGGACCTGCTGGAGCGCTTCAAGCAACGCCTGCCGGCGGTACCGACAAAGTCCGGCCTGATGCTAGGCCTGGGCGAGACCGATGCCGAGGTGGTCGAGGTGATGCAGCGCATGCGTGAGCATCAGGTTGACATGCTGACCCTGGGGCAGTATCTGCAACCGTCCCGCAGCCACTTGCCGGTGCAGCGCTTCGTGCACCCTGACACCTTCGCCATGCTTGCCGAGCAGGCCTTGGCGATGGGGTTCAGAAACGTGGCCTCCGGGCCGCTGGTGCGCTCGTCTTACCACGCTGACCGGCAACTGCAAGCAGTTTAAGGGTTCAGATCACCATCATTCGCGGTAAGTGCCTTTTTGCTTGGCGGCGTGAACCGCGAGTGCATCCATGAGTGGGGGGCGACAAGCAGTCGTAAGGTTCCAGGCCAAGTACACGCAGACGCTCGCGAATTGCCGCCATCTGTGCCGGTGGCGTGCCGCTTTCGATCACCGAGGACACGAAAGCGGCAAATGCCAGGATGAGGCCTTAGTTCACCATCACTTCGTCCAGTGCCTGCTCGAGGGTGCTGACCGTGCGCTCGATATTGTGCAGTTTTTCGAGCCCGAACAGACCGATGCGGAAGGTCTGGAAGTCGGCCGGCTCGTCACATTGCAACGGCACTCCGGCGGCAATCTGCAGGCCGTGCTCGACAAATTTCTTACCGCTCTTGATATCGGCATCATCGGTGTAGCTCACCACTACGCCCGGGGCCTGAAAGCCGGCTGCGGCCACGCTCTTGATGCCTTTGCCAGTCAACATGGCGCGCACCCGATCGCCCAGAGCCTGTTGTTCGCCGCGGACCTTGTCGAAACCGTAGGCTCGCATCTCGTTGATTACTTTGTTAAATCGCGCGAGAGAGTCGCTGGGCATGGTCGCATGGTAGGCATGCCCGCCCTGTTCGTAGGCCTGCATGATCTGCAGCCACTTTTTCAGGTCGCAGGCGAAACTGCTGCTTTGCGTCTGCTCGATACGCTCCAGGGCCAAAGCACTGAGCATCACCAGGGCGCAGCAAGGGGAGGCGCTCCAGCCTTTCTGTGGAGCGCTGATCAGCAGGTCGACTGCGCACTTTTGCATATCAACCCATATCGTGCCTGAGGCGATGCAGTCGAGCACGAACAGGCCGCCCACCGCATGTACAGCGTCGCCGACGGCCCGCAGGTAATCGTCGGGCAGGATAATCCCGGATGAGGTTTCAACGTGGGGGGCGAAGACAATCTGCGGCTTGTGCGCCTTTATCGCCGCCAGCACTTCGTCCAGAGGGGGCGGAGCGTAGGCAGCCTGGCGACCAGTGTCGACCGGTCGGGCTTTCAGCACCGTGGTGGCCGCCGGGATGTTGCCCGTCTCAAGGATCTGGCTCCAGCGATAACTGAACCAGCCGTTGCGTATCACCAGGCATTGCTGACCGGTGGCAAACTGGCGCGCTACCGATTCCATGCCGAATGTACCGCTGCCTGGCACTACCGCAACAGCCTGGGCGTTATAGACCTGTTTCAGGGTTCTGGAAATGTTCTTCATCACGCCTTGAAACGTCTGCGACATGTGATTGAGCGAGCGGTCGCTGTACACCACCGAGTACTCGACCAGCCCCTCAGGATCAATGCTGGGATAAAGCTTCGACATGGGTGACTCCTTTGGCAGAGATGTCATTGGTATCGACCCTGTCCTTAGCCTTGTCAAATGGCAAGATTGATCGGGACTGATGAAATACATGTAATACCGCGGCGCCTGCTTCGCGGGTGAAGCCGCTCCCACAGGGGGGGCGTGGCGTTCTTGCCGGCCAAGCGTGAAAGCCTTGATCCATAGCGCCTGGGCCATTTGCGCGATGAGGTGTTGGGGATCGTGCTCAGAGACTGTCCGGATCCCCGAAGAAACATTTGGCCCTTCATATAAATCAAATGGTTATGAACGGGGAATTGGTTTTGTACCCGCAGATGTACCCCTTTTTACAGCAGCTACGAGTGGATTACAGTGGACGCACCGGGGGCGGGGCTGGCGCAGAACGTGCAATCCCTCACCCATTTGCGCATCTTATGCTTTGGGCTCGTCCCAGTCGCTACGCGTCGCAGCAGTCAGCGCATCCCAGTCATCAGGAGGGTTGCCGCGGCCCAGCATCTTCTCGAATACGGCGTAGGGATCGGATTTGCTGCCTGCGGACCGTAGGGTGTTTTCGTCGTTGACCCATGCATAGACGATGACCTTGGACCTTGAGTCGTAGCGAAAGAACAGCCGAAAACGCCTGCCGATTTTTGCGCGCCGCCAATGTCGGTAGGCGGTGCCCAGCGTGTTGCCTTGGCGGAACTCATCACGGCCCGGGTCGGCAGGCACAGCCTCCATGATCAGATGGCTCAATGCCCGAAACAGCTTGACGTTGGCGTTGCTCTCAAAACCTTGCGGATCGTTCTGCTCGGCTCGGGCGGCGGCTTCTTGCAATTTGCGTAGCTGTAAAGTCACACCTTCATGGAACAACAGTGTCCAGCCATGTCGCAGCATCAGATCGCGACCTCACCGTCGATATCTTCGTCCAGGTTTACAGGGTGGTTTGCATTGGCGAGCATGGTTTGCGCCAAGTCTTCCGGCAGGGTGGTGAGGTTGCGTCCGTTTCGGATATCAGCCTCCAGCAAACCCAGGAACGCACCGATGGCAGGGTCTTCGTGGGTGGTTTCTACGCGGCTGACCACGATTTCACCCCCGCGTACGTCGAATGCAATCTTGCCACCGGTGTCAATGCCCAAAAGCTGGCGAACGGATTTGGGCAGTGTGACCTGCCCCTTCGAGGTCAATGTGGCGATTTCGTGGATGGCAGGCATGGGCGTTCTCCCGGATGTATTGACTGAATGGTAAGGAATAATCCTTACGTGGTCAATTTCGGTTTTATGCTGATCAAGCATAGGCGGGGAGGACGCTCAATAGGGCCGCAAGATGAGTTACACCCTTCCAGGGACGTGAGGCTCGGACACAGGTCACATTGCTGCCGGAGTGCCTGGACGACTACATCACCGATGAAAATCCAGTGCGAGTGGTCGACGTCTTCGTCGACGAACTCGACCAGGGGACGCTCGGTTTCGCAGGCGTCGATCCAGCAGCAACGGGTCGCCCGGCTTACCATCCAGCAGTCCTGCTGAAAATATACATCTATGGCTACCTCAATCGGATTCAGTCCAGTCGTCGGCTTGAGCGTGAGGCAGAGCGTAATGTCGAGCTGATGTGGCTGACAGGGCGTTTAGCTCCTGATTTCAAAACGATTGCCGACTTTCGCAAAGACAACGGTAAAGCCATTCGCAGCGTGTGCCGGCAATTCGTAGTGCTGTGCCGCAACCTCAAACTTGTCTCACAATCCATCATTGCCATCGACGGCAGCAAATTCAAAGCCGTGAATAACCGCGACCGTAACCTCACCCAGGGCAAAGTGAAGGCGCGCATGCTGCAAGTCGAACAGAGCATTGACCGCTATCTGGCGACGATGGATTCTGCCGATAAGGCAGCGCCAGAGGTAGCCGAGTGACTTTTTCAGTGGTACTTCTGAAAGACCACACTAGGCCCTGTACGAAAAGCCTTGATACATCGGTGATGCTGCGTTGAAAACAGCCTCGCCTGACCTTCGTCTCAAGACTTCTCATACAGACCCTAACCAAGCAATGCCTAGGTGATCAGGTCATTGATAGTCAATGTGGATACGCCTGTCAGCTGGATGGAAAACTCTGGGGTGGCATCGTTATCGGTATTGCCGTAAAGCACACCCGCGGAAAACTTCAACTGGCCTGGTGCTGTAAACGCAGCGGTGTCGGCAATGAATGAAGCAAAGCTGTTGTCGGTGGCCGTTGTGGTGTTGGCATCCAGCGATGACAAGTCGAGTTTGTCGATGCCTACTTCAAAGTCGGTGATGATGTCCCGGTTTGAGCGGGAGGTGCTCATGTCGGACAGCGCGCTGAACCGGAAGGTATCGGTACCGGCGCCTCCGGTGAGGGTGTCTTTCCCTGCACCGCCGATCAGGGTGTCGTTGCCATCGCCCCCTGCCAGCACGTCGTTGCCAGCGCCCCCGCTCAACACGTTGTTGCCACTGCTGCCGGTCAGGGTGTCCGCAAAATTCGACCCGGTCAGGTTTTCGATGCCCATGATCACATCAGCGCCCGAGCCGCCACTTGCCGTGGCTGGCGCTGAGTCGTTCAGCGACAGCGTTACACCGATTCGTCCCCGGCCTATTGCAAACGAATAATCGAGGGTATCGAGGCCACCACTGCCATCGATGATGTTCACACCTGTACCTGCGTAGATCAGGTTGTCGAGGCCGTTGCCGGTGAGGTTGGAGGCACCGGTTGCAAAAATGCGGGCATGCTCGATGTTGTCAGCCAGTGTCAACGTGCCGTTTTCCAGATAGCTGTAGACTGTGTCGACCCCGCCCGCATCGCCGCTGGTGCTTTCAACCACGCTGTCACCGGTATGGTCCACGTAGTAGAGATCGTTGCCAACACCGCCATCCATGACGTCGGCACCCGTGCCGCCGTTCAATGTGTCATTGCCGGCACCGCCCTCCAGCCCGTCATCGCCTGCGCCACCGGAGAGCACGTTGTCCAGTCCGTTTCCGATGATCAAGTTGTTCTCGCTATTGCCTGTTCCTGACAGCGCGGCACCGACCAGTACAAGACGTTCGACATTGTTGCCGAGGGTGTACGCGCTGGCGGAAGACAGAACGGTGTCGATGCCTTGGCCACTGGCTTCGGTGACCGTGTCCCGGGTGTTGTCAACCAGGTAAAGGTCGTCGCCTTCCCCGCCGCGCAGGGTGTCGCGCCCGGTACCGCCATCGAGTGTGTCATTGCCGGCGCCACCGGTAAGCACGTTGTTGCCACTGTTGCCGGTCAACACGTTGTCCAGTGCGTTGCCTGTTCCAGAAATACCGGCTATGCCTTTGAGCAGTAGGTCCTCAACGTCGGCGCCGAGCATGTAGTTGATGCTGGCCTCCACCAGGTCCCGACCGTTGTTGCTGGCTTCGATGACTGCGTCGCCGATGGCGTTGACGATGTAGCGGTCGTTACCTGCGCCACCGTACATCCTGTCGTTCCCGGCACCTCCATCCAGGGTGTCGTCGCCTGCGCCCCCGATCAGTTGGTCGTTACCGGAACCGCCACTTAACAGGTCATCGCCATCGAAACCGTAAATGATGTCGTTGCCTGTGGTTCCGAGGACCGTATCGGCAGTGTCGCTGCCCACAACGCTGCCCGGCACAGGGGAAATGACCAGCAAAAAGTCGTCACTGACCGACAGGCCTGCTGGGTCGCTGGCGGTTACCCGCAGGTTGTAGCGCCCGGCATCGGTGAGCGCTGGCGTACCGGTGAACGTCCTGCTGCTGGCGTTGAACTGCAACCAGGCTGGCAGGGCAGAGGCATCCGTGGATGTCGCCGTGTAGGTCAGTGGGTCGCCTTGCCCATCCGTGAAGCTGTCGTCAGGCAGCGTGAGTGTGAACGTTGCGCCGGAGGCTTGGGTGCGGTCCACCAAGGGCCTGTTCACCAGCGGCGCCGAGTTGATGTGGGTGGCTGCCACTGTGACGGTGACGGCGGCACTGTTGCTGTTGTCTTGCCCGTCGCTGGCGATGTAGTTGAAGCTGGCTGTGCCGAAGAAGTTGGCAGTTGGCGTGAAGCTGACGTTACCGTCGGCATCCAGCGCTACCGTGCCACCGTTGCCGCTGGACACCGCGACGATGGCCAGGGGCGATCCTTCCACATCGCTGTCATTGCCCAGCAGCTGCGCTGCGGTAAAGGTAACCGGCGTGTCTTGCAGTGCATCCAGTGCATCCGGGTTGGCGAGCGGCGCGTCGTTGACCGATGCCAGGTTGAAGCTGTTCAGCGCGTTGGTACTGCCACCCTTGCCGTCGAGCACCGTGTAACTTAACGCCACCGGGCCGTTGTAGTGGGCCGTGGGTGTGATTGTCCAGGTGCCGTCGCTGTTGTCGGTCACGGTGCCGTGGTCAGCCACCAGGTCGCTGACCGACAGCGCGTCACCGTCCACGTCAATGAACCCGCTCAGCAGTGCCGTACGGGTCACGGTGTAGGCTGTATCCTCGCTGCCGGCAGCGAGAACGGCGCTGGCGCTACCCGAAGGCGCGCTATTGGCTGCGCCGGCTACCAGCACCCGCAAGTCCGCCTGTGCAGGCGCCGCTTCCTTGTTACCGGTATGGTCGCTTGCCACGGTGTAGAACGCATAGCTGTGGCCGGCCTGGCCGATGTAGGTGGCGTTGGTCAGCGTGGTGTTTTCAAGCCATGGAAGGTAGGCGCCACCATTGTCGGACACGTAAACCGTGTAGTCAGCCACGCCTGAGCCTGCGTCATCCCCTTGCCAGCTGACGTCGAACTCGGTGCTTTGCACGGTGATTTCCGCTGTGTTACCCGTGACCGTGTCCATCTGGCTGGTCGGTAGCTGGGCATCGATGGTGTTGAAGATGGGCGGGGTGTCGATGGGCTCGTTGGTGTCGAAGATGATGCTGGCCTTGGCATCGATCACCGCGCCGGTTGCGGAACCGGCGGCGGGTTTTACGGTGAAGCTTACGTAACCTTCGCCAATCCCTTCGGCAGTGTTCGGCGGCAGGAAACCGACTGTGGGGTCGTCGGGTTGCTCGCCGGTGTTCGGGTCGATTGCCGTGAGGGTCCAGAAGGCCTGGTGACGCTGCACGTCGATACCGGCCACGACATCGACCAAAAAGCCCTTGCTGGCAGTGAGGTCGAGGCGGTTGGCATAGAAGGCGATGCCTTCGGGCACCTGGATGTCGATATCGCCCCAGCCAAAGTCGCCCAAGCGGAAGCTGTTGACGCCGATGTCGCTGTCCAGGTCCAGGGTGATGGACACTTGCCGGGCTGGAGCGGTGGCGGTGGGCTGGTTCTCGAAACGAATGGTGTAGGGCAGGACGTCGTTGTTGGAGACCCAGTGTTGGTCACCATGGCCGTCCGGGCCGATGATGTCATTGGGGTCAGAGGGGGCGATGATACGGACAGTGTTGGTGGTTTCTGGAGTCGAATGAGATGAGACAAAGTCGATCATAAAGGTCGAGATTTTGTCACTAATGCCAAAACGCTCGTCCATAAAACTTCCGTACTTGTAGCCTAGATCAAATACAGCAAAGGCAGTTAGCGGTGAAAGTCCTCCGGCGATAACCGCCGCTCTATAGAGCGGTAGGAACTCAAGAACATCAATAATTAGCGCTGCTGCGTCAATGACATCGGCGGCCTCCGTTGGTGATTGTACACCCAGATATTCATACATTAGCTCGGTTTGTCCAGCGGCATATATTAAGGTTTTTATAAGTGAGCCGGATGCTACCGCTTCAACGCCGGCGAGTAGGTTTTCTCCAGTATTCCAGATGAAGTCCGCACCCTTGTAACTGTCGAAGTGTTTGCCCATCGCGTTGCTGAATAGGTCGGCGAGATACGAGTTAGTACCTTTTGGGTCAATGTATAAATTAGGGTTATTGTGGCTGTACTGATAAAGATTCAATCCTCCTGACAGCTTAATGGGGTCTTGTTGGAGAAAATGTCCGGTGGTTTGGTCGTAAAACCTTTGACGCATTAGCAGCATGCCGTCGTCGCCGTTCATAACACCCCATTGGCCCGCGTATTCAAATGCGTTGGCGATGGTTTCGCCAGATGTTGCAGTTTCTCCAAACGGTAAGTAATGGTATTGATTTACATATGCACCATTGGTGTTTGTCAATCCCGCCGTCGAGCCAATTGCATCAAAGTCGTAGTAACTGGCTCCGTTCGCATCGCGGCTCGAACTCTCCAGCCCGATTCCGTAGTTGTACACCGCCATCTGATTACCCGCACCATCATATTCCGCCGCCACATTCACCATACCGGTCGGGTCCAGTTGATAGTCGGTACGAACCCCGTTATGCACGCTGGCGATGCGGCTACCCAGCGCGTCATACTCGTAGGTCCAGGTATCGCTCGGTGTGGTGACGCTGACCAGCCGATTCTCGCTGTCGTAGCCGTAGGTGGTGGTGATGCCGTTTGCGGTCTTGCTGTGCAGGTTGCCGTCAGCGTCGTAGGTGAAGGTGGCGTTGTCGGTCTGGGTGTATTGGTTGAGGTTGTTGGCCACGTAGTTATCGGCCACGCCATTGTCAGTGACCGAGAGCCGGTTGCCGGCCGCATCGTATCGGTACTCGATATGGCGGCCACCCGGCAAGGTAACGCCGGTCAACTGGCCGATGGCGTCGTAGTCGTAGTGGGTGTTGCCGTCCAGCGTAGTCACATCGGTGCGTCGCCCCATCGCATCGTAGGTGTAGTCGAAGCGCGAGTTGACGGTGCCATCGGCCTTGAAATTGACCAGATGGGTCAGTTGCCCGGCAGCGTCGTACTGATAGGTGGTGTAAGTGCCATTGCCGTTGTCGCCACGGGCCAGGTGGCCAGTGCTGTCATAGGCATAGCGGGCAATCAGGTTACCGGCACCATCGCTCAACTCAGCCAGCTGGCCATCGGCGTTATAGCTGTAGCGGGTGACGTGGCCGGCCTGGTCGGCCATCTCGGTGCGTTGGCCGGCTACGTTATAGCTGTAACTGAGGAAACGGCCCGCAGCGTCGGTGACCTTGATCAGCCGGTCGGCTGCGTCGTACTGGTAGCTGGTGTGGCTGTCAGCATCGCTGGCGCTGGTCAGGTTGCCGCGGGCATCCCAGGTGTAGTTGGCGCTGGAGCCATCGGCGTAGGTCTTGGTAATCAACTGCCCGCGGGCATCGTAGCTATAGCTGATACCGTCACCGCTGCGGTTTAGCGACCCAGTGAGATGGCCCTGCGCGTCGTAGCTGTAGGTTTCGTTGCTGCCGTCGGCATAGGCGATCTTGGCCAGGTTGCCATTGTCGTCGTAGCCGTAGCCAATCGCATTGCCCCGCGGGTCGGTGACGCTGGCCAGCTTGCCGAACGCGCTTTCATAGCTGAACTGCACTTGGCCGCCCAGCCCATTTTGCGCCGTGAGGGGGTTGCCGTTGGCGTCGTAGGCAAAGCTGCTGGCGGTGCCATCCGGGTTGATAATGGCGGTCAGGTTGCCATCGGCGTCATAACGCAACTGGCTGACCTGGCCCTGTGCGTCTTCGATCTGCGCCACTTGGCCACGGTCGTTTAGCAGCACACGGGTGACCGCGCCGCTGGCATCGGTAATGGTGATGCCATTGGCACTGTCGTAAGCGTAGCTGTACTCGACCGAGCCGGTGCTGTAATGGCTCAGCCTGCCTTGGCTGTCGTAGGCAAACTGCTGCACCAGGCCATCAGGGTGGGTAATGGCGCTGACCATGCCCAAGGCGGCACCCGGTGTTGTGACATAGTCGTAATGGGTGGTGCCGTTGGCTGTTGTGACATTGGTGAGGAAGGTGTTGCCGGCGTCGTACCTATAGGTGGTGACTCTCCCCGACTGGTCGCTCATCGCAGCCAGGCGGCCAGCGGTGTTGTAGCTGAAGGTCAGGCTGTCACCGTTGGTGGCGACGATCTGGCTGAGCCGCCCGTTGTCGTAAGAAGCAAGCAACTGGTTGCCGTTGCTGTCGGTGCTGCTGCCCAGGGTGCCGTCAGGGTTGAAGGCCGTTTCGCTGCCATCCTGCTGGCGCAGGAAGAACGCGTTGCCAATCTGGATGAGCTGCGCCGTGCCGCCGCCGACGAAACTGCCGTCGGCTTGGAGCGCAAAATTGGCCTCCATGCGGCCTTGGCGAATGACCACATCGCCATTGGCCTGCCGGGTGGCGGTGATATCCCAGTCGAAGGTCTGGCCAGTTCCGAGCACGCCGGGCGTAGCAGGCCGCAGCAGGCTACCATTGGCGGCGGCCTGGGCGTACTCCATGCCGAACAGCGTGCCAACGTTGTTGCTGGCGGCTTCGACCTGGTCCAGGCGCGTGGCATCTTCGGCCAGTGCGTTCTGGTAGTCGGTGGTGGTGCTTCCCAGTTGCGCGATGAGGTTGGCCTTCAACTGAGCCCAGGCCAGGTCATCGATGCCCACTGGCTTGACCGCTTCCAACTGGGCACTCCAGTCGATGGCTTGGTCTGGCGTCATGCTGGACATGCCAATTTTCAACGTGCCAGCGCCGACGAAGTTGGGGCGGAAATAGAGCTGGATGCTGCCCTCGGCACCTGGGCTGAAAATGCCCGCTGGCCCTTCTTCGTTGATGGCCAGGAACTGCAAGCTGGTGCCTCCAAACTGGGCATCTTCCGGCAGCTTGAACAAGGCATTGCCAGAAACAGTCAGCAGCGGGGCGGTGGCATCCGTATCGCCAACGTTCTTGTACACGATGCGCACGACGCCGCTGCGCCCCACCAGCAACGCCGATGGCGTCTCGACACCATACTCGACGTGGCCGAGGGCACCGGTGTTGACGGTGAAGGCATCGTTCAACAGCGCGGCTTTGGCGCCGTCCACAAGCTTGACGTCGTAGGCCTCTGTCGCCATGCCGGTAAGGTCGAAGGTTGCCCACAGCTCGGTACTGTCCTTCCAGAACACCTGCTTGGCAGTGTGCGCCACGCCATCACTGCCAACCAACTGTGCGGTTGTGTGCTCGGTAAATTTGGCGCCGTCGATGCGCAGGGTCACATTGCCCTTATTGCTGCCGACATGGGTGCCGATGTCGGTGATCGAGAACTGCAGGATATCGGCTGTGATCGTGTACGCGGCGGGTGTAAAGGTAGACGCCGTAGCCAAAGGGCCGGGCTGCTCGACCATGTTCGCATCAGGGCTGAAGGCCATGATGTAGTAGGTGCCGGCGTGGGTGTTGGCAACCACGATGTTCTGGTCAGGGGCGTCGGCCAGAGTGAAGGCATAGTCGAACGCCGACCGGGTGGGCATGCGCTCATAGCTGACGTACAGCTCGGTATGGCCGCTCGCCGCGAGGCTGTCGTAGGCAATCTTCAATGTTTCGCCCGCCGCCACATCGATCCGGTAGAAGGCTTGCCCGGCCTCTGGGCGGGCGTAGTTGCCTGCGCTCAGCAACGTATCGGTGACAGGTGTACCCAGTGTCAGGCCCACGACATCGACGTGGACCTTGTCGCTGGAAACCAACTGGTTGTTGGCCTCGTTGGTTTCACTGAGCTGATTGCGGACGTCGCTGCGCACAATGACGTAGTAGTCGCCTGGTAGCACGCCGGGCATTTCACCTGCGGCCGTTCCCGAGTACTGGCTGCCGCCATTGACTGGCCCACGGGTTTCAACCCGGGCAAACAGGGCGTCGTTCACATCCCAGACGTTGTCCTTGGACAGGTACACGGCATCCAGCCAAGCGCCGGTGCCCGTGTTTTCGCTCAAGTTGCTAACGGTGTAGCTGATGCTGGTGGGTTTGCCGGCCACGCTCGACGCCGGCAGGATGATGGCCGTTGGGGTGTAGTCCACGGGCGGGGGAAGGGCGATCTGCAAGGCTTGGTTGGCGGTAGCTACGTTGTCGGTTTCGCCGTTCCTTTCGTAGATCACGTTTCGGCTGTCGACCATGCCAAACAGGTAGTACTGGCCCGCCACGCCTTTGGGTATCTGGAAACTCTCGGTGAACGACAGCGTGCCGTGTGCCGCCAGCGCAGTCTGGTAGTCGGCAAAGCCGAGGAACACATCGCTGGTTCGATCAAAAACCGTATCGAGGGACAAGTAGAAGGACTGGCGCCACACCGTTTCCTCTAGGGCAGCGTTCTGATTCAGCACATCCCAGGTCAACGTAATGGCTTGGCCACTGATCGCACTGCCAACGGCCTGTAGGTTGCGAATGACCAGGTCGGGGGTAGGGCTCAGGGCAATGCTTGTGGTGGTGGCGCTGATGGCCGCGTTGTTCGCCAGTTGCCCACCTTCGGCGACCGCTTCGAGGACGTCGGTGCGTACAAAGGTCCAATAGTCGCCCTGCAGGTCAATGGGCAGTTCCAGGGTGACCGTACGCTGATCCTGTTGTTGAGCGCCCAATACGCCGGTATGACCCGCTACCAAAAATACCAGGTCGTCTTCGTTGCCCAGCGTGGTGTCCTTCGACAGCACCACTGCATCATGCCACGGTGTACTTTCGATCCTGGCGGGCCCTGGCCCCTGGTTGGTGACGGTGTACTTGACCGTGAGCGGGCGCCCGGAGTCGGCGGCCGCAGGTGCGCTGACCAATGAAACCTGCAGGTCGGCGGGCCAGGGCTTGATATCGACCGGGGTAGAGGTGGCGTTGTTGTCTTCGCCGGCCCCTTCATAAACCTGATCCGGCTCTTGGCCTTGGTCGGCCACGACGAAGAGTTTCGATTCTCCCGTCCATTTGGTCGGCAGGGTGACAAAGGTGCTGGCGGAATAGCTTTGGCCCGCTTCCAACAAGCCTGTGTGGCGAACCTGGGCAAGCGTGCGATCATCCGCATTGCCCAGTACCGAATCGCTGGACAGGATGATCCTGTCTCCCCAACTGGAGACGATACTGTCTCCTGAACCCTGGTTGGTCACCGTCCAGTTTACCCTCAGCCCCAAGCCTTGCAGTGCGGTTGCCGGAACGCTGATGGCACTGACAACCAGGTCGGCGGGAAGGGAAAGCACAGTGATCGGCGCGGAGGTGAAGATGTTGTTCGCGTTATCCAGTTCGAACACGTTGTTACGGCTGTCGGTACTGGCGATCAGGTAGTAGGTGCCCGCAATGCCGTTGGGCAGGGTGGCCGTGAAGTTCTGCGTGTATTGCTCGCCGATGGCGAGGGTGCCTGCGCGATGCAGGTCGGTGGGCGTTAGCTTGATGTCACCGGCATCGAGCGTGGTATCGCTGGACAGGTAGGCGCTGTCGTACCAGCCACTCACTGCTGGCGCACTGAGCCCATGGTTGGCCACACTGAAGGTGATGCCAACGGTGTGCCCGGCAACGGCTTGCCCCGAGGTACTGATGGACACCGGCAGCAAGTCGGGTGGCGGGGTCAGGCGTACCAGTGTGGGTTCAGGGTCGTAATCCTTGTCGTTGGATTGCAGCGGGTTGCTGACCCCTGGCGCTGGGGTGAGCCGCACGAACAGGTACGCGTCGCCTGAATAGCCGCTTGGCAGCATCACATTCATGCTGGTCGAGAACAGGCTTTGGTGCAGGGGGGAGGGTAACGAGGACAACGGCGCAAAGTCCGTTGCGGACGTCTGCGACTGACCAGCCGGTGCGAACCCGCCCAGCAGGTTGGGATCATAGAACCACTGCACCACTGTGCGCAGCAGTAGGTCGCTGTCATCCAGCACGTTGTCAGTCGAGAAGAACACCTGTGCGGTCCATGTTCCGCCCTGTGGGTTCCAGGCAATGGCGGTTTCGCCGACATTGCTCACGGAGTACCTGATGTTTACTACCTGGTCTGAAAATGCCTGGGCCGGTGCGCTCACCCGTTCAACTTGCAGGTCGGACTGCTGAGCCAGCGGCACGGCCTGGATGTCGATGGTGGGGCTGGCCAGCAGATTGTCGTCCTCGTGGCCGATTTCAAGCAGGTTCCGGTTGGCGTCCGTCTGCACGAGAATGTGGAAGTTTCCCTGAAGATTGCTCGGCAACTTGAAGGTTGCCTGGTTGGCATAGGATTCACCGATGCCCAGATAACCTGGGTTCTGCACCAGCCCCAGCAGCACGTCGGTGCTGAATGCTCCGGTGTTCAATTGGTCGTCTGTGGACAGCCATACCGCGTCGGCCCAGGTGGGTGACGTGGTCGGGCTGGTACCGGTGTTCTTGACCACCCACTGGACGGTGATGGTGTTGCCTTGGAAAACGCTCGTCGGCGTGGTGATGTGATCCACTACCAGATTGGGGCTGGGCGGCAGGCTGAAGTGGATGAGGGTATCTGAAACCGTCACATTGTTGTTTTCACCCAGCGTGCCTTCTGCAACCCTATTACCGGCATCTGTGATAACGACAAAGCGATAGTCACCCAGCGCTTCGAGCGGAATGGGGACGGACTGAATGCGCTGCAGTGGCGAATCCGGGTTCAGTGTGCCGGTAAAGCTGAACTCGCCCACCAGGCGATCACGCTCGGGCGTATTGGGATCGTCCAGATAGATCAGGTCGGTCCAAGTGCCAGTGATCGGCGCTTCGCCACGGTTGGTGATGGTCCAGACAAGCTCAATCGGCATTCCACTGTTCGCCAGCGCCACGGAGTAACGTGGCGATACTTGGCTGACCAGCAGATCACCATCG
The DNA here is from genome assembly GCF_057444345.1 of Pseudomonas sp. PVC-5-1. Taxonomy (NCBI): domain Bacteria; kingdom Pseudomonadati; phylum Pseudomonadota; class Gammaproteobacteria; order Pseudomonadales; family Pseudomonadaceae; genus Pseudomonas; species Pseudomonas sp. PVC-5-1. Next base: position 2,566,959 of record NZ_CM172024.1, read on the forward strand.
ATGTTTCTCACCGTGACGATCAGGTCCTGGTCGACGCTCAACCCGCCTTGATCGGTCGAGCGAACCTTCACGGTATGTGTCGGATGGCTTTCAAAGTCGATCAGACTGGCGTTGGCGACCAGGAGCTGATTGCCTTGCAGCAAGAAGCGCCCACCCGCGTCATCGAGCAGCAGGTAGCTGAATTGTGCGTCGTGGTCGGGGTCTGCGGTGCTGAGGGTACCCACCAACTCGCCATCGATCCCGCGTTCATCAATGCCGGTGGATGCAAGGGCGATGGCGGTGGGCGTTTCGTTGACGTTCCTCACGTCGACGTTCAGCACTGTATCGACACTCAGCCCCGTGCTGTCGGTGGCGCGCACCAGAATACTGTGACTTGCCGCGCTTTCGCGGTCCAGCAAGCTGCCGTTGTTCACGCGCAATTGGTTATCGACCAGTACGAAGCGGCCGTTGGCATCGTCCAGGAGCTGGTAGGTGTTTACGTCGCCAGTGTCGGGATCGGTGCTGGACAGTGTTCCGATCAAGGTGCCTGCGGCGGCGTTTTCGTCCACGGAAGCTACGTCCAGCAGGATGTTGCTGGGCGCTTCAGGCTGGTTGATCACAGTCAGGGCAAAATCGCTGCTGGCTTGAGCACCTGCGCTGTCCGTTGCCACCACTCGAACTGTGAGGGTGCCGATATCTGGGTCATCCGGGGTGCCGGTGAAGGTGCGTGTGCGGGTGTCGAAATGCAGCCAAGCGGGTAATGCCGCGCCCCCAGCGAGCATCGCGGTGTAGTTCAGGGTGTCGCCAGCGTCCGGGTCGGTAAACGTGCTTGCCGGTACGGTGTAGCTGAACGGCTGGCTATCGGTTGCCGCCTGGGCTATCAGGGGTTGGGCGACGACCGGTGCGTGGTTGAGGGTGCGCACCGTCAGGGTGAAGGTATCGGCAACACTGGCGCCTGCCAGGTCGGTGGCAATGACGCGCACCTCGAACGCCCCGGTATCTGCAGCACCGGGGGTGCCAGAGAATTGGCCTGTTAGGGTATTGAAGCTCAGCCAGGTCGGCAGGGCAGTGCCGCCTGCCAGCGTTGCGGCATAGGTCAAAGCGTCGCCCGCGTCGACATCGACGAAGGTGTTTGGCGCAATCGTGTAGATGAACGGCTGACCTTCCGATGTGGCCTGGTCGGGGATTGCATTGTGCAGCTCTGGGGCGTCATTGACGTTGCCGACGCTAAGGGCGAAGGTCACCGCAGCGCTGGCCCCAAGGCTGTCGATGGCATTGACTCGAAGGGTGAGCGTACCTACGTCTGCGTTGCTGGGGGTGCCACTGAGTGTGAGCGTGGTGCCGTCGAAATGTAGCCAGGTGGGAAGTGGCGAGCCATTAGCCAGGTTGGCGGTGTAGTGCAGGGTGTCGCCTGCATCCCCATCCGTGAAGGTGCTGGGTGGTACCACCAGCGTGAATACTTGGTCTTCCAAGGCAGATTGATCGGCGATAGTTGCTGCTACCGTCGGCGCGTGATTGTCGCCAATCGAGGCGGAGGTCCACACAGTGCCGTCGGCGAACTCAATGCGTTCGATCTGGTATTGGGTGTTGTCCTGGAAGCTCGATTGAAGGAACCAGTTCTGCACGGTGACGCCGTCCGTGCCGTTGTGGTGGGCGAGTATCAGGTCCATGCCGTTCTTGCTGACCACGATGTCGCTGGGGGCGATGCCGGGGCCGAAGCGCAGGATATCGGTGATACCGCCGTAGTAGAGGTTTTCCTGGATCAGGTCCTGGCCATCGCCAAGGTTGAATTCGTAGATATCGGCACCACCGGTACCGCGCAGGGTGTCGTTGCCAGTGCCGCCACGGTAGATATTGCCCAGGAAACTGACGAAGTCGCTGGTTGCGTAAGCGCCGCCAAGAATGTCATCGCCCTGGCCGCCGACCAGGGTGTCCGGGCCGTCGCCACCATCAAGGGTGTCGTTGCCATCGCCGCCATCGAGGGTGTCATTACCCGAACCACCTTCCAAAGTATCAGCGCCGAGGCCACCGAGCAGGGTGTCTTGCTCGCCGTCGCCTTTGAGGGTGTCGTCGCCATCGCCGCCCACCAGCGTGTCGCTGCCGGCCCCGCCGATCAGGGTATCGGCCCCCAGCCCGCCGTCGAGCAGGTCATCGCCGCCCAAGCCATCCAGCACGTCGTCGCCCTCAAGGCCGGTGAGGGTATCGCTGTAGCCAGCCAGGCCGGTCAGGGTGTCATTGCCGGCGGTGCCGGTCTGGGTCTGGAACGGTGCGGTGATTTGCGTGGAGGTCCACACAGTGCCGTCGGCGAATTCGATGCGCTCGACCTGGTACTGGGCGTTGTCCTGGAAGTTCGATTGAAGGAACCAGTTCTGTATGGTGACGCGGTCCGAGCCGTTGCGGTGGGCCAGCACCAGGTCCATGCCGTTCTTGCTGACCACGATGTCGCTGGGGGCGATGCCGGGGCCGAAGCGCAGGATATCGGTGATACCGCCGTAGTAGAGGTTTTCCTGGATCAGGTCCTGGCCATCGCCAAGGTTGAATTCGTAGATATCGGCACCACCGGTACCGCGCAGGGTGTCGTTGCCAGTGCCGCCACGGTAGATATTGCCCGGGAAACTGACGAAGTCGCTGGTTGCGTAAGCGCCGCCAAGAATGTCATCGCCCTGGCCGCCGACCAGGGTGTCCAGGCCGTCGCCACCATCAAGGGTGTCGTTGCCATCGCCGCCGTCGAGGGTGTCGTTGCCTGAACCACCTTCCAACGTGTCGGCGCCGAGGCCACCGAGCAGGGTGTCTTGCTCGCCGTCGCCTTTGAGGGTGTCGTCGCCATCGCCGCCCACCAGCGTGTCGCTGCCGGCCCCGCCGATCAGGGTATCGGCCCCCAGCCCGCCGTCGAGCAGGTCATCGCCGCCCAAGCCATCCAGCACGTCGTCGCCCTCAAGGCCGGTGAGGGTATCGCTGTAGCCAGCCAGGCCGGTCAGGGTGTCATTGCCGGCGGTGCCGGTCTGGGTCTGGAACGGTGCGGTGATTTGCGTGGAGGTCCACACAGTGCCGTCGGCGAATTCGATGCGCTCGACCTGGTACTGGGCGTTGTCCTGGAAGTTCGATTGAAGGAACCAGTTCTGTATGGTGACGCGGTCCGAGCCGTTGCGGTGGGCCAGCACCAGGTCCATGCCGTTCTTGCTGACCACGATGTCGCTGGGGGCGATGCCGGGGCCGAAGCGCAGGATATCGGTGATACCGCCGTAGTAGAGGTTTTCCTGGATCAGGTCCTGGCCATCGCCAAGGTTGAATTCGTAGATATCGGCACCACCGGTACCGCGCAGGGTGTCGTTGCCAGTGCCGCCACGGTAGATATTGCCCGGGAAACTGACGAAGTCGCTGGTTGCGTAAGCGCCGCCAAGAATGTCATCGCCCTGGCCGCCGACCAGGGTGTCCAGGCCGTCGCCACCATCAAGGGTGTCGTTGCCATCGCCGCCGTCGAGGGTGTCGTTGCCTGAACCACCTTCCAACGTGTCGGCGCCGAGGCCACCGAGCAGGGTGTCTTGCTCGCCGTCGCCTTTGAGGGTGTCGTCGCCATCGCCGCCCACCAGCGTGTCGCTGCCGGCCCCGCCGATCAGGGTATCGGCCCCCAGCCCGCCGTCGAGCAGGTCATCGCCGCCCAAGCCATCCAGCACGTCGTCGCCCTCAAGGCCGGTGAGGGTATCGCTGTAGCCAGCCAGGCCGGTCAGGGTGTCATTGCCGGCGGTGCCGGTCTGGGTCTGGAACGGTGCGGTGATTTGCGTGGAGGTCCACACAGTGCCGTCGGCGAATTCGATGCGCTCGACCTGGTACTGGGCGTTGTCCTGGAAGTTCGATTGAAGGAACCAGTTCTGTATGGTGACGCGGTCCGAGCCGTTGCGGTGGGCCAGCACCAGGTCCATGCCGTTCTTGCTGACCACGATGTCGCTGGGGGCGATGCCGGGGCCGAAGCGCAGGATATCGGTGATACCGCCGTAGTAGAGGTTTTCCTGGATCAGGTCCTGGCCATCGCCAAGATTGAATTCGTAGACATCGGCACCACCGGTACCGCGCAGGGTGTCGTTGCCTGCGCCGCCCCGGTAGATATTGCCCTGGAAGCTGATGAAATCATTGGTTACAAAGGCAGCGCCGCCAAGGATGTCATCACCCTGGCCGCCGACCAGGGTGTCCAGGCCGTCGCCACCATCAAGGGTGTCGTTGCCATCGCCGCCGTCGAGGGTGTCGTTGCCTGAACCACCTTCCAACGTGTCGGCGCCGAGGCCACCGAGCAGGGTGTCTTGCTCGCCGTCGCCTTTGAGGGTGTCGTCGCCATCGCCGCCCACCAGCGTGTCGCTGCCGGCCCCGCCGATCAGGGTATCGGCCCCCAGCCCGCCGTCGAGCAGGTCATCGCCGCCCAAGCCATCCAGCACGTCGTCGCCCTCAAGGCCGGTGAGGGTATCGCTGTAGCCAGCCAGGCCGGTCAGGGTGTCATTGCCGGCGGTGCCGGTCTGGGTCTGGAACGGTGCGGTGATTTGCGTGGAGGTCCACACAGTGCCGTCGGCGAATTCGATGCGCTCGACCTGGTACTGGGCGTTGTCCTGGAAGTTCGATTGAAGGAACCAGTTCTGTATGGTGACGCGGTCCGAGCCGTTGCGGTGGGCCAGCACCAGGTCCATGCCGTTCTTGCTGACCACGATGTCGCTGGGGGCGATGCCGGGGCCGAAGCGCAGGATATCGGTGATACCGCCGTAGTAGAGGTTTTCCTGGATCAGGTCCTGGCCATCGCCAAGATTGAATTCGTAGACATCGGCACCACCGGTACCGCGCAGGGTGTCGTTGCCTGCGCCGCCCCGGTAGATATTGCCCTGGAAGCTGATGAAATCATTGGTTACAAAGGCAGCGCCGCCAAGGATGTCATCACCCTGGCCGCCGATCAGCGTGTCCTGGCCCTCGCCACCATCGAGGGTGTCGTTGCCGTCGCCGCCGTCGAGGGTGTCGTTGCCACCCTCGCCAAACAGTAGGTCGTTACCACCGCGGGCAGAAACCGTGTCACCTCCATCACCACCATGGATTTCGTAGTCTTCATTGTCTGGCGCATTCAGATTGTCAGGAGACGGGGTACCATCAATTCGGGTTGCCATTTCCAAATTCCTCGCGATTACGATGGCATCACACCTGCTGTAGCTCACAGCGGCGCCTTTGAGGCCGAACTCCTTTTGCCTGAAAACTCCCATTCTGTAGCGTGAAGCACTGCGTTAACCCAGCGTCGAAAACGCCGTCACGAAGGGTTGTCGGGCAGGTGATGCAGGTGCAAAAGGCGCGAGCTGATTGTTTGATCGCAAGCGTCGGAGGGGGGATTGGAAGTGCAGAGGGGCGTCAGCCATCGTGGGTCAGGCCGAGCAAGTGGAGCGGGTGCCAAGATGTACCGAGTGGTTTGGAGGGCGTGAACGCCGAAGAAATCGGCACGAACCAGTTCATGCATGCCAAGCATGTGAACCTCCTCGCTGTGTCTGATGAGGTGGCCCGCAACGGTTGCGGGCTACCTGGCAGCCAGAATTGCATCTGCAGGTAGCCGTACCTGGCTGACGCGCACAACTGAGATTCAACAAAGCGCTAGCAGAGGGGTATCTCGACTACGCGGGCCTTGGAGGCCAGTGATAGTCAGCGACTTAGATGTCTATCGATCAAATCTAGCTAACCTCGACCGTCCTCGCCAGGCGCGCAGCCAGCTTTATTGGAACATGATGGCAAATAGATATGCTTCGATGTAGCGCGCGGTTATATCACGGCGTGTCCGACGCGAATGTGTGGCCAAGAAAACCAGCTAAGCGCGCCTTTGATATCTGTTCGAAAGGCCTACTCCATTGCCTCGGCCAACCCCTGTTCCTTCCCCAGGAAACCACCACTCTGGTGCTGCCAGAGCCGCGCATAGACGCCGTTTTTCGCGAGCAGTTCAGCATGGGTACCTTGTTCGATGATGCGTCCCTCATCCATGACGATGAGCCGATCCATGGCCGCGATGGTGGACAGTCGGTGGGCAATGGCGATGACGGTCTTGCTTTGCATCATTTCATCCAGGCTTTCCTGAATGGCCACTTCAACTTCCGAATCCAGGGCGCTGGTGGCTTCGTCGAGCAACAGGATCGGGGCGTTCTTGAGCATCACCCGGGCGATGGCAATGCGTTGGCGTTGGCCGCCGGATAACTTAATGCCGCGTTCACCCACCAAGGTGTCATACCCTGTGTTGCCTTGCCGGTCGCTCAGTTGGCGGATGAAACCGTCGGCCTGGGCATTGGCTGCGGCATTGCGAATCTGCGCCTCGGTGGCGTCGGGGCGGCCGTAGGCGATGTTTTCGCGAATGGAACGGTGCAGCAGGGAAGTGTCCTGGGTGACCATGCCGATGGCGCTGCGCAGGCTGTCTTGCGTTACCGAGGCGATGTTTTGCCCATCAACGCGGATTTCACCGCTGTCGACATCGTAGAAACGCAGCAGCAAGTTGATCAAGGTGGACTTACCGGCACCAGATCGGCCCACCAGCCCGATTTTTTCACCTGGGCGAATGTTCAAGCTCAAGCCATCGAGCACCTGGCGCTCACCGTTGTAGTTGAAACACACGTTGTCGAAGGTCACCGAACCGCCCGTGGTCACCAGGGTGCCGGCGTTCGGCGCATCTTGAACCTTCGGCCCACGGGTCAAGGTTGCGATGCCGTCCTGCACGGTGCCAATGTTCTCGAACAGCGATGTCATCTGCCACATGATCCAGTGCGACATGCCATTGATACGCAACGCCATGGCGGTAATCGCGGCCACGGCCCCGGTGCCGACAGCGCCTTGGTGCCACAGCCACAAGGCATGGGGAGTGGAGTGGCACAGGTGGTCGCGCTGCTCCTCACCTGCTCCTGTAAACGGGAGAGGGGGCAAGGCCTGCGGCTCAGCGGCGCAGGCGATTGATCTGGCTGATTAATCCGGCCTGGCGGCTACGGCTGGTGCTGCGCAACAGCGCCTTGACGCCACCACCGCTGAGCAGCGGGAAGTTGATTTCCCGCCCTATTGAGCTTGAGTGGCTGCGCTCGGCTGCAAGGTAGCGGCGAGCAGCCGATTCGACGATTGATGTAACTAATAGGGGATCCTCGGCCGCTTTTTTCGACCACTTCAAAGACTCTCTGGATCCCCGAAGAACATTTGGCCCTTCATATAAATCAAATGGTTATGAATGGGGAATTGGTTTTGTACCCCCAGATGTACCCTTTTTTACAGCAGCTACGAGTGGATTACAGTTGGACGCACCGAGGGGAGGGCCGGTGTCAAACGTGCAATCCCTCACCCAGTCGCGCAGCTTTGCTGCCTGCGGGCCGTAGGGTATTTTCGTCGTTGATCCATGCATAGACGATGACCTTGGATTTTGAGTCGTAGCGAAAGAACAGCCGAAAGCGCCTGCCGATTTTTGCCCGCCGCCAATGTCGGTAGGCGGTGCCCAGCGTGTTGCCTTGGCGGAACTCATCACGGCCCGGGTCGGCAGGCATAGCCTCCATGATCAGATGGCTCAATGCCCGAAACAGCTTGACGTTGGCGTTGCTCTCAAAACCTTGCGGATCGTTCTGCTCGGCTCGGGCGGCGGCTTCTTGCAATTTGCGTAGCTGTAAAGTCACACCTTCATGGAACAACAGTGTCCAGCCATGTCGCAGCATCAGATCGCGACCTCACCGTCGATATCTTCGTCCAGGTTTACAGGGTGGTTTGCATTGGCGAGCATGGTTTGCGCCAAGTCTTCCGGCAGGGTGGTGAGGTTGCGTCCGTTTCGGATATCAGCCTCCAGCAAACCCAGGAACGCACCGATGGCAGGGTCTTCGTGGGTGGTTTCTACGCGGCTGACCACGATTTCACCCCCGCGTACGTCGAATGCGATCTTGCCACCTGTGTCAATGCCCAGTAGCTGGCGAACGGATTTGGGCAGTGTGACCTGGCCCTTCGAGGTCAGCGTGGCGATTTCGTGGATGGTAGGCATGGGCGTTCTCCCGGATGTAATGATTGAATCGTAAGGAATAATCCTTACTTGGTCAATCTTGGTTTTCTGCTGATCAAGCATAGGCGGGGAGGACGCTCAATAGCGCCGCAAGATGAGTTACACCACTTCCAGGGACACGATCTGTCTGATGTGCACCAAGCGATCTTCTGGTGGCTACCGGCATGGTGAGCAGATGTTGCCGATAGGATTTACCCACCAGAAGATTCATTGGATCAAGGAAGCCGAAAAAACACACCGCATAATTATTGCGGACACTGACAAGGCAGCCTAACAGCGGATCGCGCAATGCTTCAGCGCTGTCTCATGAACGCCGCTGAACTTTGGTGGCCTGACTTTTCATTAACGGCCTTGCTGGTTTATTGATACGGCGCTCGAACAGACTGATGAGCGTCCCAGTGATGGCTACCAGCGCCAGTAAAAACAGTCCGATGTCTGAGTTTTCCATGAGAATCTTCCTGCCAGTCTGTCTGAAAAATGGAGATGTCTGCCTTGCGTTTGCGCTGGGCGAGTTGATCCGTGCGTTGCCAGTACGCCGTTTCATTGGCGTGCATCGAGATTACGGCTTTTCCAGGTCAAGTTGCTGTCGGTTTTCTGCACGCTGGCGTAAAGACTCAATAAAGGGCCTGCGTTGGGCTGGCATGAGCTCGCGGTGACCTCTCTGAACCAGGCAGAAAACCGTGCATTGGAAATGGGGACCCTGTGGATGGCTGTGTTCGCTGTAAGCCTGCTGGCAGTGCTCAACGGCCTGTGTCTGCACAATAAGTAGAGGGCAAGGGCTCATGCTACGCGCCGCAACGCCACGGCCATGCCCCCGCCCAGCGCCGCCATGCCCAGCAACAAGGCCGGAAATGACAGCCACCAGGGCATGCCAGCAGTCATCATGCTGAATTCCGACATCCCGCCGATGCTGGCCAGCAGGTTCAACGGCAGGAACACCACGTTGATCAGCGTCAAATTGCGCAGGGCGTGGTTCATGCCGTTGTTGGCCAGGTTGCCGCGGGCCTCGATGAGGTTGGTGAAAACCTGGGCGTGGATTTTCGCCTGCTGATAGCTCTGCTCGTTCTCGATGATCAGGTCGTTGAGCGCCTCCAGCTGCTCGGGCCTGAAGCCGTGCTTCTGACCGTGACTGCGCAGCAGCGCGAGCACGGCGCCGTTGCTCTGGATCGCGTTGACGTAATACACCAGGCTTTCGCTCAGGCTGTACATCTGCACCAGGTGCTGGCTGTCCATGGGTCGGTCGAACTGCAGCTGGATCTCCCTGGCCACCTGCTTGACCACCCGCAAATGCCCCAGGTAGTGATGCACGCTTTCGGCCAGCATTGCCATCAGCACATCCAGCGGGGTGCTGATACCGGCCTGAGGATCCACGCCGTCCAGCAGCGAATTGCTGGCGCAAATCACCACCAGGCGTTTCTCGCTGAGCACCACGCCGAATGACGATACGTTGAATACTCGGCCGTCGAAGCTTTCCGGGCGTTTCCAGATCAGGAACAGGTGATCGGGCTTGATCTCGATACGCGCCACTTCGTCCGGGTCCAGCGACGACTCCAGCGCCTGGGCGCTGACGCCCAGACGCCCGCATAGTCGAGCCTGTTCGGCTGCGTCCGGCGCCACGCACAACCAGATGCTGGCCTGATCCTCGGACGACTCAAGAAGGGCACCGTGCTCGGTGCAGTAGCATTCGATCATCGCTCACCAGGTCTGGCCAAGATGTTTGCGTTCGAGCCGCTGCACGAAGGCCTGCAGTACACGGCGGTACAGTTCGTCGCCCAGCACGGCGTCTTCGATGCCGGCATCGAGATTGGGGTTGTCGTTGACTTCAATCACCAGCACGCGGTCGCCGGCCTGCTTGAGGTCCACGCCATACAGCCCATGGCCGATGAGCCGCGCGGTGTCCACGGCCAGCTTCACCACCTCGGGCGGTGCCTGCTCCACCGGCACCGCGCGGCACCGGCCATTGACTTCGCCGGCCTGAGCCTTGTGGTTGTAGATTTGCCAGTGGCCCTTGGACATGAAGTACTGGCAGGCGTAGAGCGCCTCGCCATTGAGCACGCCAATGCGCCAGTCGTATTCGGTGTAGCAGTACTCCTGGGCCAGTAGCAGCACCGAGTGCTCGAACAGTTCCTGTGCCGCCGAGGCCAGCGCTTGGGCGTCGGCAACCTTGATCACACCCTTGGAGAAGCAGCCATCGGGGATCTTCAGCACCAATGGGAAGCCTAGGCGGCGGCCCACCAGCTCAAGTTCCTGGGGGCGGTCCTTGTACAGGATCTCGGTGGCCGGTGCGCCAAGGTTGTGGCGTTTGAGCAGGTCGGCCAGGTACACCTTGTTGGTGCAGCGCAGGATCGAGGAGGGGTCATCGATCACTACCAGGCCTTCGCTCTCGGCCTTCTTCGCGAAGCGGTAGGTGTGATCGTCCACCCGCGTGGTTTCGCGGATGAACAGCGCGTCGAACTCGGCCAGGCGTGCGTAATCTTTCTTTTCGATCAGCTCCACGTCGATGCCGAGCGGCTTGCCGTTCTCGATGAACTGTTCCAGGGCCTGGGCATTGGACGGCGGCAGTTCCTCTGCCGGATCGTGCAGGATCGCCAGGTCGAAACGCGCCAGGCGCTTGGAGGCGGGCTGGCGCCACGTGCGGCGGTTGAAGGCATCCAGCGCGTCGGCAAAGAAATGCTGCTGCTCATCGCGCAGCTTGTGCAGGGCGCCTGCTTTGATGCCGGCGATCTGCCAGGCGTCGCCGCGACGAAACTCCACCAACAGGATGGGGCAGGGGAACGCCTCGAACAGCTGGCGGCCGATCTCCTGCAGTGGTTCGATGGCTGTGCGGCCGAAGTACAGGGTGAGGGTGAAGGCCTCGGTGCTGCCATATGGGTGGTTGACCAAGGCACGCTCGAGGGTGCGCTCAAGGTCGTCCAGCCCCACGCCATAGAGCGCCTTGCGGCTCAGTTCGCTGACCGTGCGTACCGACGGGAACACCTTGTGCCCACGTGCCTCGGCCAGCAGCGAGCAGTAGTAGCCCTGGCCCAGGTATTTGTAGTTGCGGCACAGGTTGAGCACCTGAGTGCGACCGGGTGCGTCATCGCTGTGCTCAAGGTAGTCCTGGGCGAGCATCAGGCTTTCGCTGGGCAGGTAGCTGGCCCAGTCCTCCTTGCGCTCCACCAGGATCAGCAAGCGGCTACCGGCGCGCCGTGTACTGGGAGGTTCCTCGTTGAGGGTGATTGTGGAAGTTTCGCTTTTGGCCAATACTTCGGCCACGTTGGCTTGCACCGCTGACATGAGTATTCGATCCCTGTTGAAGAACACGCCGCTTCAATAAATCACGGGTTTCTCGACCTGTCCCGGTTCGTTACTCAAACATTACGGTGGTGCCATGGTTTTTGATTTTCGCTTTGCGTCGGTGGCCGATGTCGAGGCGCTGGCGGCCCTGGAGCAGGACTGCTTCACCCTTGATCGCCTGAGCCCGCGCAATTTCAGCTGGATGGTGCGCCGTGCCAATGCCTGCCTGATCGTTGCCGAGCAGCAGGGGCAAATGGCCGGTTATGCGCTGCTGTTGTTTCATCGCGGTACGTCACTCGCGCGCCTTTACTCGATTGCTGTGAGCCCCGGCTGGCGTGGCCATGGCCTAGGGCAGCGTTTGCTGGAGCAGGCCGAGGCGGCAGCGCTGAAGCGTAATTGCGCTTGGTTGAGGCTTGAGGTGCGCGCCGACAACCCGACGGCGATCAGCCTGTACGAAAGCAATGGCTATTATCGCTTCGCCGTGGTCGAAGACTACTACGAAGACCATGGCCAGGCGTTGCGTTATGAAAAGCGCATCCTCTGCAACGCACCTGCACCTGCTCGGCAAGTGCCCTATTACGCGCAAACGACAGAGTTCACCTGCGGTGCGGCCTGTCTACTGATGGCCATGGCTGCGATCGAGCGTGGGCGGCCGCTGTTGCGCGCCGAGGAGATTCAGCTCTGGCGTGAGGCCACCACCATCTTCATGACCGCCGGCCATGGCGGCTGTAGCCCGCAGGGCCTGGCTCTGGCGGCCTGGCGCCGTGGGTTCGAGGTGCGCGTGGTGCTTAGCCAGCCGGGGTCTCTTTTTCTCGACGGTGTGCGCAGCCCGCAGAAAAAAGACGTCATGAGGCTGGTAGAGGACGAGTTCGTCGAGGCTCTGGGGGAGACTGACGTGCAACAGGTGGTGGCGCCTGGCTTCGATATCCGTTCGGTGTTGCAAGCGGGTTTCAGACCACTGGTGCTGATCAGTTGTTATCGCTTCACCCGTCTGAAGGCGCCGCACTGGGTACTGGTAACCGGCTGCGATGAGGAGTTCGTCTACCTGCACGACCCGGACGTGGACCACAGCCGCCACCGTCGCAGCCTGGATTGCCAGCACCTGCCGGTCAGTCATGGCGAATTTGCACGCATGAACTGCTTTGGCAGGCAGCGGGTGAGGGCGGCCGTTCTTTTGCGTGGTCGGTGAGACGACCGACGAGCATTTCTTACCCATTCTTTATGCGCTGGATCACGGCCAGGGCCAATACTGGTGCAGCTTTTTCAAGCCCCCGAATTCCCGCCTACACTCAGACTTTACGCAAAACAGACGAGACGTTATCTGTGAGTCAGACCGCAGCCGCTGAAAATCAATCCCACGCAGGCAAGAGCACGGGCGTTGGCCTGTTGGTCGCAGCTGTTGGCGTGGTCTATGGCGACATCGGCACCAGCCCGTTGTATACCCTCAAGGAAGTGTTCAATGGCCACTTCGGCGTGCAGGCCAACATCGAAGGGGTGCTGGGCATTCTCTCGCTGGTGTTCTGGTCGTTGATCTGGGTGGTGTCGGTCAAATACGTGCTTTTCATCCTGCGCGCCAGCAACCAGGGCGAAGGCGGGATCATGGCCTTGACTGCGTTGGCCAGGCGGGCGGCGCGGCCTTATCCAGTGCTGAGCAGGGTGCTGGTGCTGTTGGGCCTGTTCGGCGCGGCGCTGTTCTACGGTGACAGCATGATCACCCCGGCAATTTCCGTGCTGTCGGCGGTCGAGGGCCTGCAACTGGGGATCGACGGGATTGACCACTGGGTCGTGCCGATTTCGGTCGTAGTCCTGTTAGGGTTGTTCATTATCCAGAAGCACGGAACAGCACGCATCGGTATCCTGTTCGGGCCGGTGATGGTGCTGTGGTTTGTGGTGCTCGGCGCGCTGGGCGTCTATGGCATTGCCCAGCGGCCCGATGTGCTACAGGCGCTGAGCCCGACTTGGGCCGTGCACTTCTTCGTCGCTCATCCCGGCGTGGGCATCGCCATTCTGGGCGCGGTGGTACTGGCCTTGACCGGGGCCGAGGCGCTATACGCCGACATGGGGCATTTCGGTCGCAAACCGATTTCTCGCGCCTGGTTCATGCTGGTGCTACCGGGCCTTGTACTCAACTATTTTGGGCAAGGCGCACTGATCCTCAACGACCCAGCCGCGGTGCGAAACCCGTTCTACCTGCTGGCTCCCGGGTGGGCACTGCTGCCGATGGTAGCGCTGGCCACCCTGGCCACTATCATTGCCTCGCAGGCGGTGATTTCCGGTGCGTTCTCGTTGACTCGCCAGGCCATCCAGCTTGGCTATGTGCCGCGCATGTTCATCCAGCACACCTCCAGCGAAGAGCAGGGGCAGATCTACATCGGCATGGTCAACTGGGCGCTGATGGTAGGCGTTGTGCTTCTGGTGATCGGCTTCGAATCGTCCAGTGCTCTGGCAGCAGCCTATGGCGTGGCAGTGACCGGAACCATGCTGATCACCACGCTCCTGGCGTCGGCAGTGGTGTTGCTGTTGTGGAAGACACCGCGCTGGCTGGCCGTTCCGCTGTTGTTGGGCTTCCTGCTGGTGGACGGCCTGTATTTTGCCGCCAACGCGCCCAAGATCTTCCAAGGTGGCGCATTCCCGGTGATCGCCGGCCTGGCATTGTTCGTGCTCATGACCACCTGGAAGCGCGGGCGCAGCATTGTCGTCGAACGGCTGGACGAAACCGCGTTGCCGCTGCCGTTATTCATCGGCAGCGTACAGGCGCAGCCGCCCCACCGTGTACAGGGTACTGCGGTGTTCCTCTCCGCCCGTACCGACGCCGTACCCCATGCCCTGCTGCACAACCTGCTGCACAATCAGGTGCTGCACGAACAGGTGGTACTGCTGACGGTGGTCTCGGAAGATTCGCCGCGTGTCAGCGCTGACAAACGCTTCGAAGTGGAAGCTTTTGGCGCAGGCTTCTTCAGAGTCAGCCTGCACTTCGGTTTCATGGAAGAGCCCGACGTGCCGCTTGCCCTAAGCCAGAGCAGCACTGCTGAGCTGGACTTTAGCCCTATGCGCACCACCTACTTCCTCAGCCGGGAAACCGTGGTGCCCACCAAACGGATCGGCATGGCCAAGTGGCGCGAGCACCTTTTCGCCTTCCTGCTCAAGAATGCCAACAGCAACCTCAAGTACTTCAAGTTGCCGCTGAACCGGGTGATCGAACTGGGCACTCAGGTCGAGATGTGACGTTGGCCTAAGGAATGAACCGGTCGAGCACGATCAGGTCCGGGCCATGAAGATCAGGTCCATGGCGTTTCCTCCAGTAGTGAAGGAAGGCTAGTGGCCCGCAGCGCAAGATGTCAGAAGGATTGGGGCTTTCTGGATAAAGATCGCATCAAGTCCATTCGTGCGGTTTTTTGGAGCGGTGTTACACACTCAATTGCAGATACTCGCGTTCCCACGTGCTGATGACTTGCCGGTAGTGGCGGTGTTCGGTGCGCTTGACCGCGACATACCCTTGCACGAACCTGTCACCCAGGTAGGTCTTGAGCTTGTCGCAGGCGTCCATTCGAGCCAGCGCCTCGTCAAGCGTGTTAGGTAGGCTCAGGCCGCAGTGAGCGTAGGCACGTCCCGATAACGGGGCGCTTGGCTCGATCCGTTCGCGCATGCCCAGATAACCGCACAGCAAGGTGGCGGCCAGCGCCAGGTAGGGATTGGCATCGGCGCCGGGCAGGCGGTTCTCCACGCGCATCGCGGCGGGCGATGCGCAGGGTACACGCAGGCCGACGGTGCGGTTGTCGTGGCCCCAGGCGACGTTCACCGGCGCGCAGTTGTCCGGCAGGAAACGGCGGAACGCGTTCACGTTGGGCGCGAGCAGCGGCAGCAGCTGCGGGATGTAGCGCTGCAAGCCGCCGATGTAATGCAGGAACTGCTCGCTCATGCCGCCGTCATCGCGGGCGAACAGGTTGTCGCTGGTATGCAAGGCTTGCACACTCTGGTGGATGTGCATCGCGCTACCGGGTTGGTAGGCGATCGGTTTGGCCATGAAGGTCGCACTGATGCCGTGCTTGAGCGCCGCTTCGTGAAGGGTGCGCTTGAACAGGATGAGCTGGTCGGCCAGGCGCAAAGCGTCGCCGTGGCGGAAGTTCACTTCCATTTGGGCGGGACCGCTTTCATGGCTCAGGGTATCGAGGTCCAGCCCCTGGGCATCGCACCAGTGGTAGAGGTCTTCGAACAACGGTGCGAATTCGTGGGTGGCGTCGATGGAG
This sequence comes from Pseudomonas sp. PVC-5-1, assembly GCF_057444345.1. NCBI lineage: Bacteria > Pseudomonadati > Pseudomonadota > Gammaproteobacteria > Pseudomonadales > Pseudomonadaceae > Pseudomonas > Pseudomonas sp. PVC-5-1. Next base: position 2,582,481 of record NZ_CM172024.1, read on the forward strand.
AAACTTTGCCGACCCCGTTCCGGGCGGCCGGAGCGGCCGTCGGGTGCCTCCAGTGGCACGTCCGGATCAAAGCTGCGCCGGGTCAGGTAGAACTCCAGCTCTGGGGCTACCACCGGTTGCCAGCCCTCATCGGCATACAGGCCGAGCACCTGCTTGAGTACATGGCGCGGCGACAGTTCGATCGGGTTGCCGGCCTTGTCGAACGGGTCGTGGATGACCATGGCGGTAGGCTCGGCCAGCCAGGGTAGAACAAAGCAGGCCTGCGGATCGGGGCGGCAGTACATGTCGGCACCTGCCTCGTCGAGCAGGGTATCGAACACATGGTCATCGACGTATTCACCGGTCACCGTTTGCAGCAGGACGCTTTCCGGCAGGCGCATGCCACCTTCTTCGAGAAAGCGAGCGGTGGCGGCGATCTTGCCTCGGGCGATGCCACAAAAATCGCTGAGCGCGCACTCGACTTCGGTGATGCCGTGTTGCCTCAGTTGCTCTTGCAACTGCTCAAGGGGGTTATTCATGAAAGCCTCGTCGGATTGGACATTTATTCCTTGACGCCCGTGGGTCGAGCCCTGTGCGACCACAGGGCTTTAGGGTCAGAGCATCAGGCCGGTTTCGGCGAGTACCCGAACCTGGTCACGCTCATCACCGCTGGCACCGAACGCCGAACCATCGTCGGCGCCCAGTGCCTTGACGTAGGCCACCTCGCCCCGTACGAAGAACGGGCCGTCACGGTAGGTCGGCGTGGCGGTCAACGCCCAGGCGCCGGAGCCTGGGCCGTAGAGCAGGTTGGTCGAGGCGCAATTCTGGTCGGTGCCGCAACTGCCGCCCTGGCTGTCGATGAATTCGGCACGCACGCCCAAGGCCCAGTGTTCATCGAAACTGTACTTGGCCAGGAGCGCGGCGCCATAGCTTTCGGCGGCTGCATGGATGCCGATGTCGCGGTCTTGGTCAATACGGGTGTATTGCAGGTAGGGGCTGAGGGTGAAGTCACCGTCGGTGTGGGTGTAGATCAGGTTGTAGAGCTGGCTGTTGTTCTGCACTGTGGGCGTGGCGATGTTCGACTTCGCGTTGCTGGAGAAGTTACCCGCCCCGATGAACGCCAGGGTGTTGTCGGCATCGAAAGCGTAGGCGAGGCTGGTGCTGACCCAGTTGTACTTGCCGGAATAGAAGCCATCGTTGACCGACAGGCTGGCGCTGAGTTTGTCCCTCGCATAGTTCAGTTGCACGCCGCGGCTGATGGAGGGCTCCTGGTTCCACAACAGGCCACGCTGGATGTTGATGTTTTGAAAAGTGAAAGTGGACTCAGCACCAACCAGGGTCGGCAGCGAGCCGGCCAGGATCGCGAAGTGTTCGCCCAACGGCGCCTTCAGGTAAGCCACTGGCAGGTTGCCGTAAAGCTCTTCGGCGGCCTTGGTCGACTTCATGTAGGTGCTGCCCAGGGACGGCAACGAGTAGCCACCGGCCTGGATATAGAACTGCAGCGGCCCGTCGATGGTCTGGATCTCGACTTGGGCATTGCTGAGGTCGGCGCGGAAGGTGTCGTTATCGTTACCGGGAGCATCGATAATATGGTTCTGCCACAGGCCGAGCCCGGTCAGTTGACCGCTGACGTAGACCTTGCCCAGCAGTGTCGTGTCCACGGCGAAGGGGTTGGGGGTGGATGGCAGGGTGCTGGCGATGGCAGGGGCAGGAAGTGGATCCGCCAGTGCTGGCCCGATCATCAGGAATGTGGCAAGACCAGTCTGGACGGGCAACAGGGCGAGGGGCTTGGTCTTGCAGGATTTTGCGAACGAAGCGGACTGGGTGGGGCGAATGAAGGTATTGACGTACAGGAACATGTAGCGCTCTCGATACTCCGAAGAAGTGACTAAAGCGTATTGATTCGCGTGCCAAGTTGCTGTCGGTTTATTTTTCGCCGGCGTAAATTCTGGATAAAGAGTACTAGGCATGGTTGCTGCGCGGCCCTACCTACACAGCAGCGCTCCAACTCTCACAACAACGTCAGTTCTTGATGATCTGTGCCGTTTCCTGAATTGGGTTTTCATTATCTCAGGTGTGTAAGGAAAGAGCTTCAAGTCGACAATCTTAAGCGAGCAAATGGCCATCGATTTCAGTTTGGGAGCGGCAGGGGGTGTAGACATCAGGTTGGGGGCATCCTTTTCAAACCATCCAAAGCATGCCCTCAAATATGCCCCAAATTTAGCAATTAGCTGGAGGAAAATGGCTCTTCGAGGCTAGGAAGAGGCAGAAATGATTAGTTATTAAGCATGCGCGAAGCCCCTATAGGCTGTCAGGGTCGCCGAAGAACATCTGTATCCGCGACCGCAACCACCGTTCCGCCGGGTCATTGTCCTGCGCCCCGCGCCAGGCCATGTGCAGCTCGAAACTACGCACATCCAACGGCAGATCCTCAGCCCGCAACCCACCCGCCGCGGTCAGCGCGTCCGCTGTGTAGTCCGGCACCGTAGCGACAATATCGGTGCCCGCCAGCAAACTCCCCAGCCCGTTGAACTGCGGCACCGCCAGCACCACATGGCGCTTGCGGCCAATCTCTTCCAGGGCCTCGTCGATGAACCCCGACAGGTCCCCGGCAAACGACACCAGCGCATGCGGCCGCGCGCAGAAGTCGTCCAGGGTGATGGCGCCCGGCACGCTGTCGGCGCGCAGCAGTTTCGGCATGCTGCGGCGCAGCACCTTGCGCTTGGCGTTGGCTGGCAGCTCGCTGGTGTAGCTGACCCCCACCGAGATCTCGCCCGAAGCCAGCAGCGTCGGCATCAGCAGGTAATTGACCCGGCGCACCACCAGCACGATACCCGGCGCTTCGGCGCGGATGCGCTTGAGCAACTGCGGCAGCAGGGCGAATTCCGCGTCGTCAGACAGGCCGATGCGGAACACCGCATTGCTGGTGGCCGGGTCGAATTCGGCGGCGCGGCTGACGGCGGTAGAAATCGAGTCCAGCGCCGGGGACAGCAGGGCGAAGATCTCGTGGGCCCGGGCCGAGGGCTCCATGCTGCGGCCGGTACGCACGAACAGCGGGTCGTCGAACAGGTTACGCAGGCGCGACAGCGCCGCGCTGATGGCGGGCTGGCCGAGGAACAGTTTTTCCGCGGCACGGGTCACGCTGCGTTCGTGCATCAGCGTTTCGAACACGATCAGCAGGTTGAGGTCTACACGACGCAGGTCGTTTCGATTCATCGGTGAGCTTCGCCTGAAGTGGGGCAGAGGTGAATCTTAAGGCCAAAGGCTGGTACCCTGCACGGGTTTAGGGGGACCAATCGCAGGGAAAGTCAGGTGCCCAATCGATGACAAGCATGTCGACTATTAATGACCACTGATGGTCTAACCGGCAAAGCCCGGATAGAGTTCGTGGTAATTAGAGGTTCACAATGGCGAGGTATGCGATGTCCCGCATGATCCGTTTCCACAAGTTCGGCGCTGCCGATGTGCTCCGTTGCGAGGAGCAGCCCGAACCGTCACCCGCTGCCGGCGAGGTACAGATCCGCGTCGAGGCGGTTGGCGTCAGCTGGTATGACGTGCTCTGGCGCCAGAACCTGGCACCGTCCCAGGCGCGCCTGCCGGCGGGGATCGGCCACGAGATGGCCGGGGTGGTGACCGCGGTCGGTGAAGGGGTCGAGGATATTGCGGTGGGTGACCGGGTTGCCAGCTTCCCGGCCACCAGTGCCAACGACCACCCGGTGTATGGCGATGTCATCGTGCTGCCGCGTTCGGCCATTACCCGTTATCCGGATGTGCTTACCCCGATCGAGGCCAGCGTGCACTACACGCCGCTGCTGATCGCCTATTTCGCCTACGTCGACCTGGCCCGGGCGAAAGCCGGGCAGACGGCGCTGGTCACCGATGCCAGCCACTGCGCGGGCCCTGCCTTCGTGCAACTGGGCAAGGCCCTGGGGCTGAAGGTGTTCGCCGCCACCAAGGAGCCGGAACAGCGTGAGTACCTGCTGGGCCTGGGCGCCGACAAGGTTATTGTCACCGAAGAGCAGGACCTGCTGCTGCAGGTTGGCAAGTACACCGATGGCCGTGGTGTGGACATGGTCCTGGATGGCATGGGTGGGCCGCAGATGTCGCTGCTCGGCGATGTGCTGGCACCGCGCGGCAGCCTGGTGCTGTATGGCCTGCAAGGCGGCAATCAGACGCCGTTCCCGGCTTGTGCGGCGTTCCAGAAGAACATCCAGTTCTATGTGCACTGCATCGGCAACTTCACCGGCAAGCCGGAGCTGGGTATCAGCCAGGACCAGGTGGCGCTGCAGCGCGCCTTGCGCGATATCAACCAGTTCACTGCCGACCAGTTGCTGACACCGCAGATCATCAAGGTTTACCCGTTCGAGCAGGTGGTCGAGGCGCATCGCTACATGGACCAATGCCCATGCGGCGGGCGCGTGGTGCTGGACATGGCGCAACACTGACAGCGGTCTGCGTCATCAGGAAGCCCGGGCAGAGTCCCGGGTTTTTTGTGCCCGGTACAGAATGATTGATGTTTAAAAAAGAATTTTCCTACAATAAAAGGAGACGCGGATTATATTTAAACGATCACTTGGAGGTTCGTCGAAATATTCCGCCAAGCTTTTTGCCTTGAATTGTTATTCTCTCGCGGTCAATGTGTTTTCTCACTTCTTCTGAATGGTTTTTTTACCCTGATCTGTATCTTCTATTCGCCTTGCATCCCTCGATAATGGCTCAATGATAGTTTGCGCAAGGAGCGTGGAATGAGCATGGCTATGCCCAGGCCAGGGCGGTGTATGGCAGCGGCGGGGCGTCGCTACGATGCGTTTTTCTCGATGTCTTGGCGACAGTGACTGGTTACGTCATTACTTCCAATTAGTTGTAGGAAATTTCTTCTGGAAAAGTTCAGGGCATGTTGATGTTCAGGTTCTCTGATCAACGTGCGCTGGCTGCATGAAGTTGATGAGGTGATTTCGTGACTGCTATTCACGACCAGGCAATGCACTATATCTACCAGCAAGTACTCGAGCGCTTGCTCAGTCATATGTCACAGGCGCAGCGTGCTTCCTTGCAGTTGTTGATACAACGGCTGCTGGTTGCTGCAGGCGGGCCAGAATACATCGGCACCTACCGCTTGCTGGTGCTGCAAGGCAACGATCAGCGCAGCGCCCGGCTGCTGGCGATGCTGCGTGCCGCACAACTGAGTATCGCCCTGCGTGCGCCGGTAACCTTCCAGCTGCGGGTGCTGGTAGTGAGCCTGCCCGTGGCTGACAGTGCCACGCTCGAATGCCATGAGCGCGGCTTCAATGCGCTGTTCTTGCAGGATGACCCGCGGGTGCAACTGCAGATGATCAAGGGGCGTGAAGTAGTGCCGTTCAGCCGGCATGCCCCTGCCGCGCCCGAGAGCTGGCTGTTGGCGAGGGACGCCATGCTGATGTTCGGTCACCTGGTCGACGCCAGCCCCGAAGCGCTGCTAGGGAGTCGCCTGCACCTGGAGTTGGCGGCCGCGGTTGGCTTTGCGCTGCAGGCCCATACCCCTGCGGATGTATTGATCACCGCCATCCCGGCGTGCCAGCGCCGCCGGTACCTTGCCTGGGCACGGCGCAGCTTGCGCCTGGCAGGGGAGCGGGGTTCGTATGCGGTGCACCAGTGCCTGGCGACGCTGGCACAGGGGCTCAGTCGCCTGCATGGCGGCATCGGGGGCCCATCGAGCGCCTTGGCGGAACCGGCCGTGGGGGCGGTGCCGCAGAATACGCCGGTGCGGTTGATTGCCATTGACGACCTGCTGCCGCCGTTGCTCGAAGAACAGCAGCTTGACCTCATGCTCGGTTGCCGCTTCGAGGGGGGCCAGGACGCCCGGCCATTGGCCGCGTTCGTCGAGCCGTTGGCCCCGGCGCAGTTGCAGGAACTGCACGCGCGCAGTCTCGAACCGCAGGCAAGTCGCCCGGCATTGCGGCTGGCTGGCCAGCCGGGCGCCAACAAGCGGCGCGATGTGCATCAACTGCAGTTCGGCAGGGCATACGGCATCAACCAGATCCAACAGGTGTGCCTGCTGTTCAGCCCGTTTGCCAGGCAGGGGAAGAACCTGGAGCGTTTTCTGCAGTGCTGGCATGCCGACATGCTGGTGGCGCTGCCATATCTGCATCGGGCCTTGCAGGGTAAACCCTGCCCTGAAGCGGTGAAAAACTGGCTGGTGAACACCAGCGGCCTGCCGCTGGGGCAACTCAGGTTGATCTATGGCGGGGGCCTGCCGCTGGCCTCCTGGCGCCTGATGAGCCATCTGGCCCGTCGCGATGTACAGCTTAGGTTGCTGCCGCGGCGGGCAGCGGGGCGGCGGCGTGGTCATGCGGGGCCGCCTTGATGGAGCAATCGGGCGCCGGAGAGTTCGCCTATCGCAAGGTCTATCGCTACCTGGAAGCCCTGATCGACCAGGCTCCACGAAGTGGCCCCTGCCGTTTGCCGTCGTTGCGCGAGTTGGCCCGGCGGTTGCGGGTGTCATTGGCCACCGTACAGAGTGCCTACAGCCTGCTGGAAGAAGAGGGTCGCGTGCAATGCCTGCCCAGGTCGGGCTATTACGTACAGGGCGCTGCCAAGGATGCTGCTGCGGCCCTGCCCCTGCAGGCACCCCTGCCGGCACAGCCGATGCTGGAGCGAACCCTGCTCAGCCACGAACGGCGCCTGGCACGTCAGCGCACGGACAATGGTGCCCCTTGGGACGCGCCCGGCAGCGCCCGCCTGCGCAATGCCGTCGCAGAACGCTATACCCGTTCCTCCAACCGGTACTGGCGTGCCGAGGACGTTCAGTTGGCTCCGGATGTGCAGGCGTTGCTGGAGACCTTGCTGGCGGCGTTGGCCGTGCAAGGAGGAACCGTGGTGGTGCACTCGCCCTGTTGCTGGCAGGTACTGCGCGCGTTGGCCCGCGCCGGCATGCGAGTGTTGGAGGTACCACTGGATACCTGCGGCAACCCGGACCTGCGCGCCCTGGCCTGGCTACTGGATAGCGAGCCGGTGTCCATGCTCGTGATGCCGTCGTGCCTTGGCATGCCGCAGGGGCGGCTGGTATCACCGCACTATCAGCAGCAGCTTGGCCAGATGCTTGGGCAGCACTCTGTATGGGTGCTGGAAAACGACCTGGACAGTGAGCACTGTTACAGCGGGCCGCCGAATATGCGCCTGCGCGATTGGGTCGACCCCCGCTGGCTATTGGTGATGGGGGCGTTCGATGCCGCAGTGGGGAGCGAGGCGCCCTATGCCTACTTGCTGGGCCATGATGCCGGGCTGGCCGAGGCTTTCGCGGAGCGTGCGTTTCGGCTTGCACCGCTTCGCCTGCAAGCGCTGGCGCACATGTTGGGCAAAGGCGAGATCGAGACGCAACTGGTGCGGCTACGTACGGACCTGCAAAAGCGTATGCAATGCCTGGCGCGTGAGCTGCAGCTGCAATTTGGCCAGCGGGTTGCATTGGAAACGCCGGAGGGCGGTCGGACCCTGTGGGTGCGCTTTCGCCAGCCACTGCCATGGGCGGATATTGCCGCGTCGTTGGCGGGTTCAGCGCTGCATGCAATGCCGGGCGAGCAGTTCAGCTTGCAGGGGCGCTACCAGCAGTGCCTGGCGATGGCGTGGCTGGGTGATCACCCGGGGGAGCTGCAACAGGCGGTAGAGCGCCTGGCTCAGGTGCTGGAACTGCGCTGCGGCCGACCGGCCGGCGCTACACCTTGAGCCGCCGGGGTTGCGTTGCAACCCATCGCCGGCAAGCCAGCTCCCACGGGGGCAGCGTTGAACTCAAGGTTGTCGCTGTACCTGTGGGAGCCGGCTTGCCGGCGATTAGGCCCTGGCAGGCAAACGCCTCCTGTCAGCGATTCGCTTGCTCCTGCCCTTGTCGCAAGCGGGTACTGACCAGCGCTGCCACCACCAGCAACGCGGCGATGATCCACAAGCCATTGCGGGTACTGCCGGTGGCCTGCTCGATCAGGCCCATCACTGATGGGCCGACGAAACCGCCAAACAGGCCGCAGGTGGTGACAAAGGCCAGGCCTGCCGCCAGGGCGCTGCCACTCAGGCGGCTGGAGGGGAAAACGAAGATGATCGACTGCACCACGAACAGCATCAGGGCAGTCAGCGAAAACCCGATCAGGCCGATGAACGAGTTGGCCAGCGACGCCAGCAGCAGCCCGGCCGCCATGGTCAGCAGGCCGCCGAACAGCAGGGTACGGCAACGGCTCGGCGAGGTGGCCAGGCGCGGGAAGGTGGCGGCGCCGATGGCGGCAGCAATCCACGGTACGGCGGTCAGCAGGCCGACCTGGAAGGGCGACAGCGCGCCGTAGGTGCCGATGATGCCCGGCAGGAAGAAAATCACCGTGTAGATGGTGATCTGGTGCACGAAGTACACCACGATCGCCAGCCAGATCTGCCGGTCGCGGAACATCTGCCCCAACTTGCTCTGCTGCGGTGCGGCGGCACGCTCCGCAGCCAGACGGCGCTCGATGTCCTCGGCTTCGGCGGGCGAGAGCCAGGGCGCCGAGGCCGGGCCATCGGGCAGTTTCTTCCATACCACATAGGCCAGGGCCACTGCCGGCAGGCCCTCGAGCACGAACAGCCATTGCCAGCCGTGCCAGCCCAGCACACCGTCCATTTCCAGCAGCGCACCCCCCAGCGGGCCGCTGAGGATGTTGGCCAGGCACACGCCCAGCAGGAAGTAACCCGTGGCGCGGGCACGCTGTTCACGGTCGAACCAGTAGGTCAGGTACAGCATCACGCCGGGGAACAGGCCCGCTTCGGCGACCCCGAGCAACAGGCGCATGACGTAGAACGAGGTTTCGCCCTGGACGCAGGCCATGCCCGCCGAGAGCAGGCCCCAGGTGATCATGATGCGGGTGATCCAGAAGCGTGCGCCCACCCGATGCATGATCAGGTTGCTGGGTACTTCGGCCAGGGCGTAGGTGAGGAAGAACAGGCCGGCGCCCAGGCCGTAGGCCGCTGCCGACAGGCCGAGGTCGATGCCCATGCTGGCCTTGGCCAGGGCAATGTTGGTCCGGTCAAGGAAGCTCATCACGTAGACAACGATGAGCAGTGGCATCAATTTGCGCAGCAGCAGGCCGTTCAGGCGCTGTTCGGTGGTGGCTGCAGGGGCGGGCGCCGCTGCAGTACCGGTGAGGATTGTCATTGTTTTTTCCCCGTGAAAAGTGCTGGTGGCGTGCCGCGCAAAGGCGGCACACCCAGGTAGGTGGGTCAGGAACGGTTGATGTCGAGCCACACCGCGCCGTTGGGGTACTGGTAGCGTTCCAGGGTCTCGGCATGCATTTCGATGCTGTAGCCCGGGCGTCGCGGCGGCATGTAGCGCCCGCGGCGGATCACCACCGGGTCGATGAAATGCTCGTGCAGGTGGTCGACGTACTCCAGCACCCGGTTGTGCAGCGAAGCCGACACCGCGATGTAGTCGAACAGGGCAATGTTCTGCACGTATTCGCACAGGCCGACACCGCCGCCGTGCGGGCACACCGGTACGTCGTACCTGGCTGCCATCAGCAGCACGATCAACACTTCGTTCAGGCCACCCAGGCGGGCCGCGTCCAGTTGGCAGAAGTCCAGCGCGCCGGCCTGGAACATCTGCTTGAACATCACCCGGTTGTGACAATGTTCACCGGTGGCCACGCCAATCGGCGCAATGCGCTGGCGGATGGTGGTGTGCCCGAGGATGTCGTCCGGGCTGGTCGGCTCCTCGATCCACAGTGGCTCGAAGGCGGCCAGGCGGCGCATGTTGGCGATGGATTCCTCGACGCCCCATACCTGGTTGGCATCCATCATCAGGGTGCGCTCCCAGCCAATTTCGTCGCGCAGGATGCTGGCGCGGCGAATGTCTTCCTCCAGGTCCGCACCGATCTTCTGCTTGATGTGGGTCCAGCCATCTTCCACCGCCTCGCGGGCCAGCTTGCGCATCTTTTCCTCGCTGTAGCCCAGCCAGCCAGGCGCGGTGGTGTAGCCGGGGTAGCCTTCGCGCAGCATCTGCGCTTCGCGCTGGGCCTTGCCCGGGGCCTGGCGGCGCAACAGGGTGATGGCTTCTTCGGGGGTGAGCACATCGGTGACGTAGCTGAAGTCCAGGCAGCGCACCAGTTGCTCGGGCGTCATGTCGGCCAGCAGCTTCCACACCGGCTTGCCTTCGTGCTTGGCCCACAGGTCCCACACGGCATTGATGATGGCGGCAGTGGCCAGGTGGATCACGCCCTTTTCCGGGCCCAGCCAGCGCAACTGGCTGTCGCTGACGGTGAAGCGGTGCCAGAAACCGCCCATGTCGGCCGTGATTTCCTCCAGGGTAAGGCCGACGATCAGCGGCGCCAGCGCCTGCACCGCCGCCGCGCAAATCTCGTTGCCTCGGCCGATGGTGAAGGTCAGGCCGTGGCCTTCGAGGGCCTCGGCGTCGGTGTGCAGCACCACATAGGCCGCTGAATAATCGGGGGCGCTGTTCATGGCGTCGGAGCCGTCCAGCGACAGCGAAGTGGGGAAACGAATGTCGCGAACGCTCAGGTGGGTAATACGTATGCTCATGGTCGGCTCTTGTTCTGTTCAAGCACTGGGGGACCTGACTGTAGGTTGTCGAGCGATACAGGCATAATCGCCAAATCTTAACCAGCGATACCGAATTCGATATGTCTCGATTGCCACCCGACAGCGCCCAGGCGCCTGCCAGCCTCGGCGCATTGAAGATCTCCAGCCGGCAGATCACGCTGCTCAACGCCTTGGGCGAGTTCGCTAACCTGCGCCGTGCTGCCGCGGCGATGCACACCACGCAACCGGCAGCGAGCCTGTTGCTGCAACAGCTCGAGGAACGCCTTGGCGTACGCTTGTTCGAGCGTTTGCCACGGGGCATGCAAGCGACGCTGTATGGCGAAGTGATGATCCGCTATGCGCAGAACGCGCTGCATGAGTTCGAGCACGCCCAGGCGCAGATTGCCGAGCTGGCGCGCGGGGCTCAGGGCCTGGTGAGGGTGGGCAGCGTCATGGGCCCGGTGCCGGGTGTGCTGACCAGGGCGGTACTGGCCTACAAGCGCGATCACCCCAAAGTGCGCATTTCCCTGGAGGTTGGCACCAGCGACACCTTGCTGCCGGCCTTGCTGCGTGGCGACTTCGACATGGTGGTGGGGCGCCTGCCGGACCAGAGCGACAGCCAGGAATTGAACATCGAACTGTTCGAAGGCGGTGAGCAGATGCGGGTTATCGCCCGCGCCGACCACCCGCTGGCCAATGCCACCGGGCTGCAACTGGCCGACCTGGTGGCGTCGACCTGGATACTGCACCCGATCGGCAGCCCGATGCGCCGCCGCGTCGAAAGCGCGCTGCAGGCCGGCGGCATGGTGCAGTCACTGGATATCGTCGAAACTGCCTCGATCCTGGCTACCACCGCCATGCTCGAAGCCTCCGAGATGATTGCGGTGGTGCCCGATGACGTGGCCAAGCATTATGCCCGCTATGGCATGGTCGCCATCCTGCCGGTGGAACTGCCGCTGGCCATGGCCAACCTGGGCGTGCTGACCCTGCGCTCGCGGCCCAACTCGGTTGCCCTGGACACCTTGCTGCACTACCTGCGGGCGCAATAGCCCTGCCTTTTCACTTGCCTGAGGCCCTGCGTCAATGCCGCCGGACATGACCCATTCCAGCTTTTGCAACTGGATCCGCTACAAGCACCTGGTGCTGATCGACACCTTGGCGCGCACCCGCAACATGCACGCCACCGCCACGCGCATGAACCTGAGCCAGCCGGCACTGAGCAAGATGTTGCGTGACCTTGAGGAGCAGTTCGGCTTCGCCCTGTTCGAGCGCCTGCCGCGGAGCATGCCACCCACCGAACTGGGCGAATATGTGGTGCGTTATGCCCAAGGCGCGCTGGCCGAGTCGCAACAGTTCGTCGACCAGGTAAACCGCCTGCGCAATGGCGGGCACGGCTTTATCCGCGTCGGCGGGATCTTTGCCGCCACCGCGCTGGTGTTGCCGCAGGCCATCGCCGCGATCAAGGCACGCAGCCCGTTGCTGTCGATCGAAGTGGTGGAGCATTCCAGCGATCACTTGTTGACCATGCTGGAGCAGAACAAGCTCGACATCATGATTGGCCGCTTCACCGAAGAACGCTTCAGCCAGCTGTTCGACTTTCAGCCCCTTGAGCCGGAACCGTTCAGCCTGGTGGTCAACAGCGAGCACCCGCTCAACCAGCTGGAAAGCACGCCGCTGACAGCGCTGGGCGACTGGCCGTGGGTGCTGTACCCGGGGGGTACGCCGATCCGCAACCGCCTGGAGCAGGCCTTCCGGCTTGCCGGCATTGCCACGCCTGCCGACAGCGTTGAAACCATCTCCATGCCGATGTTCCTGCAATTGCTGCAGGCGGCGCCGATGATCGCCATGTTGCCGCGCTCGATGGTTGCCGCGCAGTTGGCCAGCGGCCAACTGAAAGAATTGCGCAGCCCCTTGCACCTGGCGGCGCTGGAGTACGGCGTAGTTACCCGCAAGGACGAGCCGCTGAGTGCTTCGGCCCGTGCGTTTGTCGAGATTTTGCTGGAGGGGGCTCGGCGCCGTCAGCAAGAGCGGGGATGAAGCCATTGGGGCTGCTCTGCAGCCCATCGCAGGCACAGCACAAGGTTCAAGGCATGCGCTGTACCTGTGGGAGCGGGCAAGCCCGCGAAGGGCTGCGCAGCGGCCCCAATGGCCCTCAAAGTGATTGATAAACGCGCTCTGATACCTGCTTTTGATAACCCAAGGTTATCGCACGATCGGATCATCTCATTGGGAATGTTGCCCAAGGCTTCTTACAGTGGTCGCAGCCATAACAAGAAGCCAGCCGCACCGCCCTGAGAGGTCCCATGCAACTGATTGCCAAATCCGGTGACCTTGCCGTCATCCGCCTCAACCCGCTGGACAACGTGCTCATCGCCCGCCAGGCCCTGCCGCAAGGCCTGCGCCTGGACGCCGAGGCGATTACCGTGCGTCAGCCGATCCCCTCGGGCCACAAGCTCGCTACCGAGCGTGTAGAGCAGGGCCAGCCCCTGCGCCGTTACGGGCAGATCATCGGTTTTGCCTCTCGGGCCATCGACGCCGGCGAACACGTGCATGTGCACAACGTGCAGATGGGCGATTTCGCCCGTGACTACGCCTTCGGTGTCGACACCCGCAGCCAGCCCGGCCGCGAGGCGCAGTTCCAGGGCATCGTGCGCACCGATGGCCGGGTCGCCACCCGCAACTACATCGGCATCCTCACCTCGGTGAACTGCTCGGCGACCGTGGCCCGGGCCGTGGCCGACCATTTTCGCCGCGACATCCACCCTGAAGTGCTGGTTGATTACCCGAACATCGACGGCGTCGTGGCGCTGACCCACGGCGCCGGTTGTGCGGTGGACCCCAGCGGTGAAGCCCTGGGCATGTTGCGCCGCACCCTGGCCGGGTACGCCGTACACCCCAATTTCGCTGCCGTGCTGATCATCGGCCTGGGCTGCGAAACCAACCAGATCGAAAGCCTGCTGGAAACCCAGGGCCTGCAGGCCAGCGCCCAGCTGCGCGCCTTCACCATCCAGGGTATCGGCGGCACCAGCAAAACCATCGCCGCCGGTATCGAGCAGGTCAAGGCGCTGCTGGCCGAGGCTAACCAGGTGCAGCGACAGCCGGTCAGTGCACGGCACCTGGTGGTCGGCCTGCAATGTGGCGGTTCCGATGGCTATTCCGGCATTACCGCCAACCCGGCGTTGGGCAATGCCGTCGACCGTCTGGTGGCCGCCGGCGGCACCGCAATCCTCTCCGAGACCCCGGAAATCTACGGTGCCGAGCACCTGCTCACCCGCCGAGCGGTCAGCCGCGAGGTTGGCGAAAAGCTGGTGGCCCGCATCCGCTGGTGGGAAGACTACTGCCAGCGCATGAACGCCGAGCTGAACAACAACCCCTCGGCCGGCAACAAGGCCGGGGGCCTGACCACCATCCTCGAGAAGTCCCTCGGTGCGGTGGCCAAGGCTGGTTCCAGCAACCTGGTCGATGTGTACCAGTACGCGGAAGCGGTGCACGCCCAGGGCCTGGTATTCATGGATACCCCCGGTTACGACCCGGTTTCGGCCACCGGGCAGGTCGCTGGCGGTGCCAACCTGATTGCCTTCACCACCGGCCGTGGCTCGGCCTACGGCTGCGCCCCGGCGCCGTCGATCAAGCTGGCCACCAACAACCGGGTGTTCGAGCACCAGGAAGAAGACATGGACGTCAATTGCGGCGGCATCGCCGACGGCTCCACCAGCATCGAGGAGCGCGGCGCGTTCATCTTCGAACAGATGCTGCGCATCGCTTCCGGTGAGCGCAGCAAGAGTGAGCTGCACGGCTACGGGCAGAACGAATTCGTGCCCTGGCAGATCGGTGCCGTGACCTGATCGCCAGCCCTGTCCCATTTCCGAGGCAACCGCAATGACTCAAGCCACACATTACAACGTGCAAACGCTCACCACCTTCGTCGAGCGGCTGTTCGAAAAGGCCGGCGCCGATGCCGAAGTCGCCCAGGTAGTGACCCGGGTACTCCTCGAAGGCGAATTGCTGGGCCATCGCACCCATGGCCTGAACCTGGTCAGCCGCTACATCGACGGCATGCTCGGCGGCCAGGTCAAGGCCCGCGCTCAGGTACTGGAGCAGGTGTCGGACAGTGGCATTTCCAGCCTGTTCGATGGCCACTACGTGTTGGGGCCGTACTGCGTCAGCCGTGCCCTGGACTGCGCGGCAAAGGGCGCCACTTTGCAGGGTATCGGTATCGCCGTTGTGCGCCGTGCCGCGCATATCGGCTGCCTGGCAGCCTACCTCAAGCCCTACACCGACCAGGGCCTGGTAGCCATGCTGTATTCCTCGGACCCGTCGGTAGGGCTGGTCTGCGCCCATGGTGGCGTCGACCCGGTGTACACCCCCAACCCGATTGCCGCGGGCATCCCGACCCAGGGCGAGCCGATTCTGCTGGACGTGAGCATGTCCACCGTCACCCTCGGCCTGGTCGGCCAGTGCCGCGACGCCGGCAGCCGCCTGCCGCACCCGGTGCTGGTGAGCAATGACGGGCAACTGAGCGACGACCCGCGCGACTTCTTCACCAGCCCGCAAGGCAGCATCCTGCCCTTGGGTGGCCAGGCTTTCGGCCACAAAGGTTTCGCCCTGGCGCTGCTGGTAGAAGCCCTGACCTCGGGGCTGGCCGGCCATGGCCGCAAGGACGCACCAGACCAGTGGGGTGCCTCGGCCACCGCCGTGGTCATCGACCCGCGTTTCTTCGGCGGCCTGCAAGCGTTCACCGACGAAACCAGCTTCCTCGGCCGGCTGGTCCTGGCCAGCCGGCCACTCGACCCCGAGCGCCCGGTGCGCCTGCCTGGGCAGGCTGGCCTTGCCTTGCGCCGCCAGGCCCTGAAGCAGGGCGCAAGCCTTTCGTCACAGCTGGTGTCCGACCTTGACCGCCTGGCCGGGCAGCTGCAACTGCCGGCACTTTCCCAATGAATGACAGTAAGGGTACACAGATGACTGATCGAGCGAACGGCAAGCGACCGCTGCCTCTGAATCACGATGCCAGCGCGTTCGACAGCGGCAGTTGGGTAGGGCGGGTCTGGCTGCCGGAGCAGGGCCCTGCGGTGGTACTGGTGAAGACCGGTGCCGTGCACGACATCAGCGCCCATGTAGCCACCGTCTCGGCCCTGCTGGAAGTGGCCGACCCGGTGGCCTACCTGCGCGGCCTGCCGCTGGCCGAGCCACTGATCGGGCTGCCAGCCTTGCTGGGCAACAGTGACCCGGCCCGACGCGACCCGCGCCAGCCATGGCTGCTGGCACCCATCGACCTGCAGGCGGTGAAGGCCGCTGGGGTGACCTTCGCCACCAGCCTGCTGGAGCGCGTGGTCGAAGAGCAGGCCAAGGGCGACCCGGCCAAGGCCGATGCCATCCGTGACACCCTGGCCAGCCGCATCGGCGCCGACCTGTCGCAGATCGTGCCGGGCTCGGCCCAGGCCGAGGCGCTGCGCAAGGTGCTGGTGGAGCAGGGCCTGTGGTCGCAGTACCTGGAAGTGGGTATTGGCCCGGATGCCGAGGTGTTCACCAAGGCCCAGCCGCTGTCGGCGGTCGGCCACGGCGCCGACATCGGTATCCACCCCAAGTCGAGCTGGAACAACCCGGAGCCTGAAGTGGTACTGGCGGTGTCGAGTGATGGTCGCATCAAGGGCGCGATGCTCGGCAACGACGTCAACCTGCGTGACTTCGAAGGCCGTAGCGCCTTGCTGCTGTCAAAAGCCAAGGACAACAATGCCTCCACTGCGCTCGGCCCGCTGTTACGCCTGTTCGACGAAAGCTTCGGCCTGGACGACGTGCGCGCCGCCGAGGTGGACTTGCAGGTGGTGGGCGAAGACGGTTTCATCCTCGCCGGGCGCAGCTCCATGCGCCAGATCAGTCGCGACCCGCAGGACCTTGTGCAGCAAACCCTCAACGAGAACCATCAGTACCCCGACGGCCTGGTGCTGTTCCTCGGTACCTTGTTCGCCCCCAAGCAGGACCGCGACCAACCGGGCAACGGCTTCACCCACAAGCCGGGCGATGTGGTGAGCATCAGCAACCCGCAACTGGGTACCCTGTGCAACCGCGTGACCACCAGCGACCTGGCACCGCAGTGGCACTTTGGCCTGCGTGCGCTGATCGACAGCCTCGGCCGACGCGGGCTGCTGGAAGTTGCAACCACCGCGCGCCAGCCTTGAGCGGCGCGCTGCGTCAGGGAGGGCGCAGCTTGAACGAAGGACCGCCAAGGCGCTGACAGCGCGGCAACAATAATAATAAAGGTCATCACATGAACCCTATGAAGAAGTACCAACGCATCACCGTCGTGTTCCTGCTGTTGATCGGCATCGTCAACTACCTGGACCGTAGTGCACTGTCGATCGCCAACACCTCGATCCAGAAAGACATGATGATCAGCCCGTCGCAGATGGGCATCCTGTTGTCGGCGTTCTCCATTGCCTATGCCTTTGCCCAGCTGCCGATGGGCATGATCATCGACCGCCTGGGCAGCAAGATCGCCCTCGGCGCTTCGCTGCTGGGCTGGTCGGTGGCCCAGGCAGCGTTCGGCATGGTCAACAGCTTCGCCGGCTTCATGGGCCTGCGGGTGCTGCTGGGGATTGGCGAGGCGCCGATGTTCCCGTCGGCGGCCAAGGCCCTGTCTGAGTGGTTCGATGCCAATGAACGCGGTACCCCGACCGGCGTGGTCTGGTCCTCGACCTGCCTCGGCCCGTGCCTGGCGCCACCCTTGCTGACGCTGTTCATGGTCAACTTCGGCTGGCGCGGCATGTTCATCATCACCGGTGTGATCGGCGTGGTGCTGGCGCTGTGCTGGCTGACCTTCTACAAAAGCAAGGCACGTTACCTGGCGGAGCTTGCTGCCGAGGGCAAGCCGTTGCCGAGTGGGCAGCAGGCGCCTGCAACCACTGCACATGCGCCGAAAGCCTCGTACTTCGCCGGCTGGCTCGACCTGTTCAAGCACCGCAGTACCTGGGGCGCGGTGCTCGGCTTCATGGGCGTGATCTACATGCTCTGGCTGCACCTGACCTGGCTGCCTGGCTACTTCGAGCGTGAGCACGGCCTGGACCTGTACAAGACCGCCTGGGTAGTGTCGCTGGCCTATGGCTTTGGCGCAGCGGGCACGATCGTTGCCGGGCGCTTCTGCGACTTGCTGGTCAAGCGCGGCATGAGCGTGCTGGCCAGCCGCAAGTTCAGTGTCATCACCGGCCTGGTGCTGGCGGCGCTGTTCACTTTGCCGCTGTCGTTCGTCACTGGCCTGACCGGTTGCATCATCCTGCTGTGCCTGGCGCTGTTCAGCATCAACATGGCCAGTGCCACCGCCTGGATGATCGTCAACACCATCGTCGACAGCCAGCGCGTGGCGTCGTTTGGCTCGATCCAGAACTTCGGCGGCTACATTGCCGGTTCGGTGGCGCCGATCGTCACCGGCTTCAGCATCCAGTATTCGGGCTCGTTCACCACGGCGTTCATGATCAGTGCGGTAGTGGCGCTGTGTTCGGCGGTGGCCTACTTCCTGCTGCTGCAGGCGCCGATTGGCAGTGCCAAGGTCAAGGCGGCGGAGATGGTTGCCGCGACTGAGTAACCTTTGCGCCGTCGCCTGTAGGAGCGGCCTTGTGTCGCGATGGGCTGCGCAGCAGCCTCGGGATTTTCAAGCCAACGCCGAAATCGCCGGGGCTGCTGCGCAGCCCATCGCGACACAAGGCCGCTCCTACAGACAGCGCCACCGAGATGACCCACGGCACTTGCCAGGCATACTGGTCTGTATGTATAACCAGTATTCATTCCAGCCGCCTGACCCCAGCCCGTGATCGCCCATTCCGTCGACGACCCGTTCTACTACCTGCACAACTTCCGCCAGGTGCTGCTGTGGGTCGAACAGCGCTACGAAGACCTGCTCGACGATCAGGAACTCGCTTTCATCCGCACCTTCGGCCAACTGGACGCCCCGGCACAGGCCCTGATGGTGCGCATGGTCATGCGCAAGGGCGAGCTGTTTCGCAGCGACCGCCTCGACTATGCCGAAATCGGCGATACCGGGCAGGCCCTGCAGCCGTTGCTGGCCCTCGGCTGGGTACGGGAGCCCGCGCAACTGGAACTGGAGCAACTGTTCGCCCTGTTGCGCAAGGACGAATTTGCCCGTTGTTTTGCCCCACAGCTGAGCCGCCCTCGCGCCGCCAAGCATGACCTGCTTGCACAGCTGCAACCTCTGGGCCTGCAAGCCCGTTCACTGGCCGAGTGGTTCCCGGACAGCGGCATGCGCATCCTCCATTGGTGCCTGCAACCCTTGTGCGACCGCATGCGCCTGCTGTTCTTCGGCAACCTGTACCAGGACTGGTCGGACTTCGTCCTCGCCGACCTTGGCTTGTTGCGCTACGAACAGGTGCCGTTCAGCCCCGATTCGCGTGCCCTTCAACAACGTGCCGAAGTCGACCTGGCCATGGCCTTGCACCGTTGCGCCGAGCGCCTTGAGCAAGGCGACGACCCGCAGGCGATCCTGGCAGCCATGCAGGGCCTGCACAGCGACAACCCATGGCTGGCCCGGCGCCATGCGCGCCTGCAATTCGCCTTGGGCCAGCAATGCGAGCGTCTGGGCGACTGGACGCAGGCCATGGCTGTTTACACGCAGTGCAGCCACGCCCAAGCGCGCATCCGCCAGGTGCGGGTGCTGGAGCGCAGCGAGCAGTGGCACCAAGCCCATGCGCTGGCGCTGCAACTGGCCGCGGCACCGGCCAACGCCCTGGAAGTGCAGGCGCTGGAACGCATGTTGCCACGCCTGGCACGCAAGCTCGGTGGCCCGCCACAGCGGCGCCAGCGTGTCGCGCCGCTGGAACTGATCGAGCTGGAGCTGCCCCGGGAACACGCAGCGCTGGGCGTGGAGGAGGCGGTACGCCAGTACCTGGCCGAAGCCGGTGGGCCGGTGCATTACGTGGAGAACACGCTGTTCAACAGCCTGTTCGGCCTGCTGTGCTGGGAGGCGATCTTCGCCCCGGTGCCTGGCGCCTTCTTCAACCCGTTCCAGGCCGCCCCGCAGGACCTGCACGACGGTGATTTCCAGCAACGCCGCAGTGCTCTGTTCGAACGTTGCCTGGGGCGACTCGACGATGGCAGCCATCACAGCGCGATTCTCGACTGCTACACCGCCAAGCAAGGCCTGCAGTCGCCGTTCGTGTTCTGGTCCGTGCTCAGCGAAGAGTTGCTTGAGCAAGCCCTGGCCTGCCTGCCGGCGGTCCATTTGAAACAGTGCTTCCTGCGCCTGCTGCAGGACATCCGCAACAACCGCGCCGGCATGCCCGACCTGATCCAGTTCTGGCCCGAACAGGGCCGCTACCGCATGGTCGAGGTCAAGGGGCCCGGCGACCGCCTGCAGGACAACCAGCTGCGCTGGCTGGAGTTCTGCCGGGCGCACGGTTTGCCTGTCGCGGTGTGCCATGTACGCTGGAGCGAAACGCCTTGAGCTATAGCGTGGCGGTACGGGCCTTGTGCGAGTTCAGCGCCAAGGTCGGCGACCTGGACCTGCGCTTCACCCCATCACCCACCGCTCAGGAGGGGATCGATGGGCACCGTCGGGTGGTGGCGCGACGCGCTGCGGGCTATGAGTCGGAAATTACCCTCGAAGGCCAGTTCGAAATCCTGAAAGTGCGTGGCCGCGCCGACGGTTACGACCCCACCTGCAACCGCCTGGAAGAGATCAAGACCCACCGTGGCGACCTGGCGCGCCAGCCGGCCAATCATCGCCAGTTGCACTGGGCGCAGGCCAAGGTCTATGGCTGGTTGATGTGCCAGGCACGGCAACTGCCGGACATCGAGGTGGCGCTGGTGTACCTGGACGTGGACAGCGATGGCCAGACGCTGATCAGTGAACACTGCACGGCAGCCGAACTGCAGGCCTTCTTCGAAACCCAGTGCCAACGCTTTCTGGCTTGGGCACAAGGGCAGGAGCAGCGCCTGGCCGAGCGTAACCAGGGCCTGCAAGCGCTGGGCTTTCCCTATCCGGCGTTCCGCCAGGGCCAGCGACAACTGGCAGAAACCCTGTACAAGGCGGTCAGTACCGGCCGCTGCCTGATGGCCCAGGCCAGTACCGGAATTGGCAAGACCCTCGGTACCTTGTTCCCCCTGCTCAAGGCCATGGTGCCGCAGCAACTGGACAAGCTGTTCTTTCTCACGGCCAAGACCCCGGGCCGGGCCCTGGCCCTGGATGCCATGCGCCAGATCACCGATGCCACGCCGCAGCCGGCCTTGCGCACGCTGGAGCTGATCGCCCGCGACAAAGCCTGCGAGCACCCCGACAAGGCCTGCCATGGCGAATCCTGCCCCTTGGCCGCAGGCTTCTACGACCGCCTGCCGGCCGCGCGCGCTGCGGCGGCAGCGTTGCCCATGCTTGACCGCGCCCAGCTGCGCGAAGTGGCCTTGGCGCACCAGGTATGCCCGTATTACCTGGGCCAGGAGATGGCGCGCTGGGTAGACGTGCTGGTGGCGGATTACAACTACTACTTCGATGCCCATGCCTTGTTGTTCGGCCTGACCCAGGCCAACCAGTGGCGGGTCGCGGTGCTGGTGGACGAGGCGCACAACCTGGTCGAGCGCGGCCGCGGCATGTACAGCGCCAGCCTCGACCAGGGGCAGTTGCAGGCCCTGCGCCAGAGCAAACCGCCTGGGCTGGTCAGTGCGCTGGACCGGCTGAACCGGCAGTGGAACGCCCTCTACAAGGAGCAGCGCGCGCCGTACCAGGCCAGCGAGTCGCTGCCAGATGCTTTGCTGCGTGCCCTGCAGCAATGCATCGGGCTGATCCAGGAACAAATGAACCAGACGCCTGCGCAAATGGACCCGCAGGTGCTGCAGTTCTTCTACCAGGCGTTGCAGTTCAGCCGGGTTGCCGAGCTGTTCGACGAGCACTTCCTGTTCGACATCAGCCAGCGCCAGGGGCCACGCAAGCGGCGGCTGGCCACCCTGTGCCTGCGCAATGTCACCCCGGCGCGCCTGTTGGGCCCACGCATGCAGGCGGCGCGCAGCGTGACGCTGTTCTCCGCCACCCTGAGCCCACGGCACTTCTACAGCGACCTGCTGGGCATGCCGGTCGATACCGCCTGGCTGGAAGTGGCCGCGCCGTTTCGCGCCGAACAGCTGGAAGTGCGCATCGCCAACCAGGTATCCACCCGCTACCAGCAACGCCAGGCTTCGCTGGCGCCGATCGTCGAGCTGATTGCCCGGCAGTACGAGTGCATGCCGGGCAACTACCTGGCATTTTTCAGCAGTTTCGAGTACCTGCAACAGGTGGCCGGGCTGCTGGCCGAGCGGCATCCACAGATACCCATGTGGGCCCAGGAACCGGGCATGGACGAAGCGGCCCGCCAGGGCTTTCTCGATCGTTTTGTGGCGGATGGCCGTGGGGTGGGCTTTGCGGTGCTGGGTGGTGCATTCGGGGAGGGGGTGGACTTGCCGGGCACACGGCTGATCGGCGCGTTTGTCGCCACCCTCGGGCTACCCCAGGTCAACCCGGTCAACGAGCAGTTCAAGCAGCGCCTGGGGCGGCAGTTTGGTGCGGGGTTCGATTACGCCTATCTCTACCCGGGCGTGCGCAAGGTTATCCAGGCGGCAGGCCGGGTCATCCGGGGCGACCAGGACCGTGGCGTTCTGGTCTTGATCGACGAGCGCTTCGCCGAACCCCGGGTGCAGCAGATGTTCCCGGGGTGGTGGCCGGCGCCGGGAGGTTAACGCGGCCCCGGCAATTTGTGCATCTGTGCTGAAACCTTGGGGCTGCTTCGCAGCCCATCGCCGGCAAGCCAGCTCCCACAGGTACAGCGCTGGCCTTGAGGTCGGCGCGGTCGGTGTGGGAGTTGGCTTGCCGGCGATGGGCCGCAAAGCGGCCCCAATCTAGGCATCAAGGCTAGCCCGGCATACCGTCAGCCCGTGGCTGCAGAAGGATGGGCAGGTAGTGGCGCAGGAACAGCAGCAGCGCCAGGCTCCAGCAAACTACTGAAAGGCTCACCCCCAGCGGCGTGAACAGCGGCAGCACCACCCGCGCCAGCGTCGCCAGTTGGATCAAGGCAAAGGCCCAGGCAATGCTGGTCGGCACCTGCAGCGGCCTGCCGGTGTGGCCCAGGCTGACCCGTGCCATCATCGCCAGGATCAGCCCGCTCATGGCGCCCACGGTCAGGGCGTGGGTCACCAGGCTCGGGCCCAGCGCCACCCCGGCATGCCACAGCGTCATGCCCAGGCAGGCAATGGCAATCCAGGCATAGGCCAGATGCAGCGACCACAGCAGGGGTACACGCCACAGGCCGCGGTCATGCCACAAGGTCAGGCGGGCCGTATGCAAGGCAAACAAGGTGCCGAACAGCACGGCCAGGCCGATATGCGGCGTATCGGCCAAACCCGAAGCAAAGGCCAGCGGTACCGCCACGCTCAGCAGCAGGCAGGCCCGGTCCAGCCAGGGGCGGGCAGGGGTCGGTGCCATGTTGCCCAGGCCGCGCCGGGTGAAGAACGGGATCACCCGCCCGCCAAGCACGGTCATCACCGCGGCCACCAGCCACAACCCGGCAAACACCCCGCGGCGCTGCCACAGTTCGTCCTGGCGCAGCCAGCCGGCCAGGGTCAGCCACTGGCAGGCGGCGATCAACAGCACCAGGCCGACGATCGGGTAGTTGTTACGCAAGCGCCGTTGCACGATCGGCCGTGCCAGGGCTAGTGCCACCAGTGGCAGGAAGCTGCCCTCGATCACTACCAGCAGGCCGCCCGGTAGTGGCAGGAACCAGCTCACCCGGCCCAGCAGCCAAAGCAGGAACAAACCCTGTAGCGCGCGCCCGTTCAAGCCTGGGATGCCGCTCCAGTTCTGCACGGCGGTCAGCAGGAAACCCGCGATGATGGCAGCAGCAAAGCCATAGAGCATTTCGTGGCGGTGCCAGGCGAGCATGCCGCCGGGGGGCGTGGGCTCCAGCGCACCGGCCAGTACGCCGCCCCACAACAGCAAGGCGAGCAGCGCAAACAAACTGCCACCCAGGAAGAATGGGCGGAAACCCAGGCCCCAGACGGCCTGGCGTGGGCGTGAATCGATCGGCTGCACAAGCATGGGCTGACCTTCGTTCGTTCAGTGGGCTCAATTGGGGTAAGATCACGATCCGTGCCAGCTCCGAACCCCTTGTATATCAAGGTGATGGCACTTCTCCGGGTCCGAATGACATGTGTATTCCGCTGTTATTTGGACCTGCTTGTATGTCGTATTGACTTGCTTCAGGGTCTGGCCGGTTCGCCGCTGGCCAACGCTTCGCTACAGGATTCACGTTTTGTCCGATCTCTCGAAAAATCCGCTGCTGCAGTACATGGCCCGCCTGGCCCCATCCAGCCAGCAAACCATGCGCTACATACTTCAGGACGCCGCCGATCGGCTGGGTTTTGTCGACTGCAATATCGTCGATGTGCCCTGGCATCGGCTCGAGCCCGGCCATGTGATCGCCCTGGTGGCGGCGCTGCGTGCGGACGGTTACGCCCCCAACAGTTCGTCGCTGTACGTCAACGCCATTCGCGGTGTGATGAACGAAGCCTGGCGCCAGGGCCTGATCGATCACGAGCAGTTGCTGCGCATTCGCGAGGTCAAGCCGGCCACCGGCAGCCGCCTGCCGCCGGGGCGCAACCTGCGCCGCAGCCTGATTCGCGAGCTGATGGATGTGTGTGCGGCCGACCCACGGCCGCAGGGTGTGCGTGACGCGGCGATCATCGCCTTGCTGTACGGCACCGGCATGCGCAAGTCGGAATCGGTGGACATCGACCTGGACCAGGTCGACTTCGAGGCGCGCAGCCTGCAGGTGCTGGGCAAGGGCAACCGCCAGTTGATCAAGTACGCCCCGCCATGGGCGTTCGAGAAGTTGCAGGCGTGGCTGGACCTGCGCCGCCAGGACTTGCCCGCAGGGGCCGAAGACGACCCATTCCTGTTCAACCGCATCCGCCGTGGCAGCCATATCACCCGGGCGCGTATCACCAAGCATGCCATTTACTACATCGCCCGCCAGCGTGGTGCGCAGGTGGGCGTGAAGATCATGCCGCACGACTTCCGTCGCGCGTTCATCACCCGGGTGATCGAAGAGCACGACCTGTCCATTGCGCAGAAGCTGGCGCATCACGCCAATATCCAGACCACCGCCATCTATGACCGGCGTGACGACAACGAACGCCGACGTGCGGTGGACCGCTTCGATTACTGAGTTTTGATAGTTGGGGCCGCTTTGCGCCCCTTCGCGGGCATGCCCGCTCCCACAGGTACTGCACAGGCCTCCAGACACCCATCAACCTGTGGGAGCGGGCGCGCCCGCGAAGGGCTGCAACGCAGCCCCATTTTCACCTTGCTCCGGCACCGAAACAGGGCCGAAGCACGCCCCTGCCTTGTGCGCCATCCCCCCGTATGCCCGATGCCAGAGCGGCCATGGCAAATCCTTCATCTTCGTTCACCTGCGGAGTTGGCCCGCAACCTGCTATATCCAGCCTGCGAATTTGATCGAGTGGTCAGGGCGCGCACGCCGTAGCCGTGCGTGCCTGCCACTCTAAACGGCCAGCAGGCCACGGATTTCAGGGGCCGCAGGATGTCGCTCGCGGAGCAGATCGAACAACAACACGACGATGCCGGCTGGAGTGCTCACCTGCAGTTGCGCTTCGTCAGACGCGACAAGGTGACCCGCCTTGGTGCGTGGCGGCATTTCGGACCTCTTTTGGTGCAGCGACCGTTCTATCCGGAAGGTGCACCGTGCCATGTCTACGTGCTGCACCCTCCTGGAGGGATCGTCGCTGGCGACCGCCTGGAGCTGGATATCCAGCTGGAGCCGGGCAGCCACGCGCTGCTGACCATGCCCGGCGCCAGCAAGTTCTACCGCAGCATCGGCCCGACCGCGCGGCTGGTCCAGCGTTTTCACCTGGGCGCCGACAGCACCCTGGAGTGGCTGCCGCAGGACAGCATCTTCTTCTCCGGCGCCCGCGCCAGCCTCGACAGCCGTTTCACCCTCGAACCGGGGGCGCGCCTGCTGGCCTGGGAAACCCTGTGCCTGGGGCGCCCGGTGATGAGCGAGCGGTTCGATCACGGAGCCCTCGACAGCCGCTTGCACATCGAACTGCCCGACGAAGTGGGCCTGCACGAGCGCCTGCGCGTCGAAGGCGGGCGCCTGAGCAAGCTTGGCGGGCATCCGCTGCTGGCCACCTTCTGCGCCGCACCCGCCGACCAGGCCGTGCTGGATCTGGTGCGCCCGCTGCTCGATGAGATGGCCAACCCGGCCGGCGCGACCCTGCTCGGGTCGTTGCTGGTGATTCGCGTGCTCGACCATGACAACCAACACCTGCAACGCACCCTGCAACGCCTGTGGCATGTGCTGCGCCCGGCCGTCCTCGGCCTGCCGGCCTGCCCGCCGCGTATCTGGGCCACCTGAGAGAGCGCCATGGAGCTGACCCCGAGAGAGAAAGACAAACTGCTGCTGTTCACCGCCGCGCTGCTGGCGGAGCGGCGCCTGGCCCGTGGCCTGAAACTCAACTACCCGGAAGCGGTGGCGTTGATCAGTGCCGCCGTGCTCGAAGGCGCCCGTGATGGCCGCACCGTCGCCGAGCTGATGAGCCTGGGGCGTGAAGTATTGAGCCGCGAGCAGGTAATGCCTGGCATCGCCGAAATGCTCCACGACGTGCAGGTCGAAGCGACCTTCCCGGATGGCACCAAGCTGGTGACCGTGCATGACCCCATCGTTTGAAGTTGCCCAGGAGCCCCGCATGATCCCAGGTGAAATCCAGGTCGCCGCCGGCGACATCGAGCTGAACAGCGGCCGCGCGACAGTCAGCGTCAGCGTGGCCAACCATGGCGACCGGCCGGTGCAGGTCGGCTCGCACTACCACTTTTACGAAGTCAACGAGGCGCTGGTGTTCGAGCGCGCGCCTACGCTGGGCTTTCGTCTGGACATCCCCGCGGGTACCGCCGTGCGCTTCGAGCCTGGCCAGGCGCGTACCGTGCAACTGGTGGCATACGCCGGCAAGCGCGAGGTCTACGGCTTCCAGGGCAAGGTGATGGGCGCGCTGGAGGGCAGGGCATGAGCCGCATTTCCCGCCAGGCCTATGCCGACATGTTCGGCCCCACCGTGGGCGACCGCGTGCGCCTGGCCGACACCGCGCTGTGGGTCGAGGTGGAGCACGACTTCACCATCTATGGCGAAGAGGTGAAGTTCGGTGGCGGCAAGGTCATCCGCGATGGCATGGGGCAGGGCCAGATGCTGGCTGCCGAAGCCATGGACCTGGTACTGACCAATGCCCTGATCATCGACCACTGGGGCATCGTCAAGGCCGATATCGGTATCAAGCACGGGCGTATCGCGGTGATCGGCAAGGCTGGCAACCCCGATGTGCAGCCGGGCGTGAACGTGCCAGTGGGCCCCGGCACCGAGGTGATCGCGGCCGAGGGCAAGATCGTCACCGCCGGTGGTGTCGACTCGCACATCCACTTCATCTGCCCGCAACAGGTGGACGAGGCGCTGAACAGCGGTGTCACCACCTTCATCGGCGGCGGTACCGGGCCGGCCACCGGCACCAACGCCACCACCTGCACGCCCGGCCCCTGGTACCTGGCGCGCATGCTCCAGGCTGCCGACAGCCTGCCGATCAACATCGGCTTGCTGGGCAAGGGCAACGCCTCGCGGCCGGAAGCGCTGCGCGAGCAGATCGCAGCCGGCGCCGTGGGCCTCAAGCTGCACGAAGACTGGGGTTCGACACCAGCAGCCATCGACTGCTGCCTGGGCGTGGCCGAGGAAATGGACATCCAGGTGGCGATCCACACCGACACCCTCAACGAGTCCGGCTGCATCGAAGACACCCTGTCGGCGATCGGCGACCGCACCATCCACACCTTCCACACCGAGGGTGCTGGTGGCGGTCACGCCCCGGACATCATCCGCGCGGCAGGGCAGGCCAACGTGTTGCCGTCCTCGACCAACCCGACCCTGCCGTACACGGTCAACACCGTGGACGAGCACCTGGACATGCTCATGGTCTGCCACCATCTGGACCCGAGCATCGCCGAAGACGTGGCCTTTGCCGAGTCGCGCATCCGCCGCGAAACCATCGCCGCCGAGGACATCCTCCACGACATGGGCGCCTTTGCCATGACTTCGTCCGACTCCCAGGCCATGGGCCGGGTTGGCGAGGTGGTGCTGCGCACCTGGCAGGTGGCCCACCAGATGAAGCTGCGCCGCGGGCCACTGGCGCCGGACACCAGCTACAGCGACAACTTCCGGGTCAAGCGCTACATCGCCAAGTACACCATCAACCCGGCCCTGACCCACGGCATCGGCCACGAAGTGGGCTCGGTGGAAGTCGGCAAACTGGCCGACCTGGTGCTGTGGGCGCCAGCGTTCTTTGCGGTCAAGCCGGCCCTGGTCATCAAGGGCGGGATGATCGTCACCGCGCCCATGGGGGACATCAACGGTTCCATCCCCACGCCGCAACCGGTGCATTACCGCCCGATGTTCGGCGCCCTGGGCGCGGCGCGGCATGCCACGCGCATGACCTTCCTGCCCCAGGCGGCGATGGACCGTGGCCTGGCCGAGGAGTTGAACCTGCGCAGCCTGATCGGCGTGGCCCACGGCTGCCGCCGGGTGCGCAAGCCCGACATGGTCCACAACACCTTGCAGCCGCTGATCGAGGTCGATGCGCAGACCTACCAGGTGCGTGCCGACGGTGAACTGCTGGTCTGCGAACCGGCCCGCGAACTGCCGCTGGCCCAGCGTTACTTCCTGTTCTGAAGGAGCACCGATGATTGTCTTGACCCGCCGTATCACCGAGCCCGGCCAGCTGGGCGAAACCGGCACCGTCACCCTGGACGTGGACAGCCGCATCAAGAGCCGCCTGCGGGTGACCCTGGATGATGGTCGCGAGGCCGGGCTGATGCTCGAACGCGGCCACCTGCTGCGCGGAGGCGAACTGCTGGCCGATGCCGAGGGCACCCAGCTGATCCGTGTGCTGGCGGCGCCCGAGGCGGTGTCCACGGTGCGCTGCGCCGACCCGCACCTGCTGGCCCGCGCGGCCTATCACCTGGGCAACCGCCATGTACCGCTGCAGATCGAACCCGGCCTGTTGCGCTTCCAGCACGACCACGTGCTGGACGACATGTTGCGTGGCCTGGGCCTGACGGTAGAGGCCGAACAGGCGCCGTTCGAGCCTGAAGCGGGCGCCTACCAGAGCGCACCGCACAGCCACAGCCATAGCCATGCCCACGGCCACGATCACCCGTTCGTGCGCCTGCCTGCCCATTCCTGAACTGCCTGGAGCAACCGATGAAAAAGACTTTCGCCCTGTTTCTGCTGATGCTGGCTCTGCCTGCCTTCGCCCACCCCGGGCACGACGCCAACCCGCTGCAGGACGGCCTGCTACACCCGCTGACCGGTCTTGACCACCTGCTGATGCTGCTGGGCACCGGTGCGCTCGCCGCGCTGACCCGGCGCAACCTGACGCTACCCCTGGCAACCCTGGCGGCGATGTTTGGCGGCGCGGTGTGCGGCCACCTGTTCGGCGATGTACTGGGTATGGAAACCCTGATTGCTGTGTCGCTGCTGGTGGCTGCCGGTGCCGTGCTGCTGCCCAGCCGCCAGCTGCTGCTGGCAATGGCCATGCCGGTGTTCGCCCTGTTCCATGGCTGGGCCCATGGCGTGGAAGCCACGCCAAGCGCGTTCTGGCAGTTCAGCGCCGGCTTCGTCACGGTCAGCGGCCTGTTGCTGGCGGCCGGCTTTGCGGTCGGTTGCCTGTTGCGCAGGCATAGCGGCCTGCAGAAGGCCTTTGGCGGCGGCCTGCTGGCCGGCGCCGCGCTGGTACTGGCTGGTTGATGGACAGCGACCTGGCGCTGTTGCGCCTGCTGCAGCTGGCCAGCCCTGGCTTGCCGGTGGGTGGCTTCACCTACTCGCAAGGCCTGGAGTGGGCGGTCGAGGCGGGCTGGGTACGGGACGTGGATGGTTTCGCTGCCTGGCAGCGCGAGCAGATCGACGACACCCTGGCCTGCCTCGACTGGCCGGTGCTGGCGCGCTTGTACCACGCCTGCCAGGCCGAGGACGCCGAAGCCTTCGGCCACTGGAGCCGCTTTCTGCTGGCCAACCGTGAAACCGCCGAGCTGCGCCTGGAAGAACAGCAGCGCGGCGCGGCGCTGGCACGGCTGCTGGACGGCTGGCAACTGGGCCAGGCGCCGGCCTGGCGGGCCAGCCTAGAACTCACCCAGCTGGGCGGTATGGCCTGGCTGGCTGCGCACTGGGCGATCCCACTGCGCCAGTTGGCCCTGGGCCATGGTTTTGCCTGGCTGGAGGGCGCGGTAATGGCCGGGGTCAAGCTGGTGCCGTTCGGCCAGCAGGCCGCCCAGACCTTGCTGCGCGACCTGGGTGCAGGGCTGCCCGCGGCCCTCGACCAGGCACTGGGCCTGGGCGATGACCAGCTTGGCGGTGGCCTGCCATTGCTGGCCATTGCCTCATCGCGTCACGAAACCCAATACACCCGTTTGTTCCGTTCCTGAGGACTGCCTGCATGCAAAGCTATCAACAACCCCTGCGCGTCGGTGTCGGCGGCCCGGTCGGCTCCGGCAAGACGGCGCTGCTCGAAGCCTTGTGCAAGGCCATGCGCGACCATTACCAGATCGCAGTGGTCACCAACGATATCTACACCAAGGAAGACCAGCGCATCCTGACCGAAGCCGGGGCCCTCGAGCCGGAGCGCATCGTCGGCGTGGAAACCGGCGGCTGCCCGCACACGGCGATACGTGAAGACGCCTCGATGAACTTGGCGGCGGTCGAAGCACTGGCGCGCAAATTTGGCAACCTTGAGGTGATCTTTGTCGAAAGCGGCGGTGACAACCTGAGTGCCACCTTCAGCCCTGAGCTGGCCGACCTGACTATCTACGTGATCGACGTGGCCGAAGGCGAGAAGATCCCGCGCAAGGGTGGGCCAGGGATTACCAAGTCGGACTTCCTGGTGATCAACAAGACCGACCTGGCGCCCTATGTGGGGGCTTCGTTGGAGGTGATGGAGCGCGATACCCAGCGCATGCGCCCGGAGCGGCCATGGACCTTCAGCAACCTGAAGAAGGGCGAGGGGCTGCAGGCGGTTATCGACTTCATCGTCGAGCGCGGGATGCTGGGTGTGCGCGGCTGACATACCGCGGCCCCAGTGGGAGCGGGCGCGCCCGCGAAACAGGCGATGCGGTGCCTGGCACCGGCTTTGCCGGTGTTCGCGGGCATGCCCGCTTCCACAAGGGATATGTGTTGCCTCACGTTATTTGTGGCAGCAGTTAGGCTTGTCCGGCTGCCCTTCATAACGGTCGTGGTGCCGCACCCAGTCCATGGTCCCGGCCTCGTTGCGCCCCAGTGGCGCGATGTCGAGGAAGTTGTAGGTGTTGACCAGGATGTCCAGCCCGCGGGCATAGGTCGAGTAGGTGTGGTACACGCTGCCGTCCGGCTCGCGGTAGAACGCACTCAGCCCGGGAAGCTCGCTTTCATCGCCCTCATATGGCTCATAGTTGTACTGCCGCTGGCCCTCGCTGCCGACGCTGACGCCAAAGTCCTCGTTGAAGCCGCTGCCATGTGACGAATACCAGGGGAACTGCCAGCCCATGCGCCGGCGGAATGCCTGGAACTCGGCATACGGCGCACGCGACACCGCCACCAGCGACACGTCGTGATGGGCCAGGTGCAGGTTGGCGCCGTCAAAGTGGTCGGCCAGGAATGAGCAGCCGTGGCAACCTTCGCTCCAGCCTTCGGCGAACATGAAGTGGTAAACCAGCAGTTGGCTGCGGCCTGCGAACAGGTCGGCCAGGCTCAGTTCGCCGTCGGGCCCCTGGAAGCGATAGTCGTGCTCCACCTTGAACCAGGGCAGGGCGCGACGGGCTGCGGACAGCGCGTCGCGGTGGTGGGTGAAGGCCTTTTCGTGCAGCCACAGCTGCCGGCGGGCCGCCAGCCACTGGCTGCGGGAAACCACCGGGTGCCTGCTTTCGCTTGTGCTCATGGTGTTATCTCCACATTGGGTGATTCACACACTAGTCGAGCACGGACGGGTTGAATCGACAGGTCGCGGCGGCCCGGCGATGAGTGGTACCGTTCAGCCCGAATGGGCGATATGCCCTTCGGTCAGCTCATCCGCTGCTTCATCTTCCCCTGGCAGCGCGGTTATCACACTGAAGTCGCTGATTTCCACCTGACCACCACCATAGCCCAGCAAATGGAAGGAAAACGCTTTGCGCGCGGTCGGGTTGTCGAAGCTGAACTCCATTTCCAGCGGCTCGTCGGCGGTGACTTTCACTTCGTAAGGCAAGCCCAGCGGTACGTCCTGCTCCAGCTGTTTGGCCTTGAGCTGGATATAGGCTGCGCGCTTGGGGTCCAGCGAACGTACCTTGACCCGTACGCGGGTATGCGAACCCTCGGGCATTTCCAGGTACTGGGCGCCGATCAGGTTGTCGGCCCAGTCATCTTTGATGCGCTTGCGCAGCTGGATCGGCGATGGGCCGCCGAACTGGTAACGCAGGTTGAGCGGTGTCTGCAGCAGGGACTGGTCGAGCACCCCCGCGAGGGCACCGATCTGCTGGCCCAGCAGGCTGTCGCCCAGCCCAAGGTAACGTGCCTGGTCGGCGATGAAGCCCTCGCTGGCGTAACGCCGGCAGCGCTGCTGGAAATCGCATTCGGTGAACACACCCCGGCCGTCGTGATAGCGCAGCATGCCGTTGGTGTAGGAGATCATTTCACGACCGCTGTCGTAATCGCGGTATAGCGAGCGACCGCCGAGCGCCATGGGGATGGGCAGCGCAAAATAGTCGAGCAGGGAGGTGGCCAGGTCGATATGGCCGTAGGTACCCCGCTTGATCCGTGGCAACTGCGCCTGCTCCGGCGCCAGAGTAAGGTTGAAGCCCCAGGACGAGGCCAGGCGCACACCGTCGATGCCGTGGGACTCGTCGGAAGTCACCACCACCAGGGTGTCCTTGAGTACGCCCTGGCGTTCGAGGTTGGCGAGGAATGCACCGAGCGCATCGTCCAGGTAGGCGACTGCCGCCTGTTTCGGCGTGTCGTAGCGCTCCATGTACTCGAACGGCGCCGAGTAGGGCTGGTGGGTGCCCACGGTGAGCAGGGTCAGCATCCATGGCTTGTCCTGCTTTTGCAGCTGGCCGACGTAGTCCAGCGCCCCCTCGAAGAAGGAGCGATCATCCTTGCCCCAGGGGAAGTCCAGGTAGTTCTTGTTGCGGAACCACTCCTGGCCGTGCACCGAGTCAAAGCCGATGTGCGGCATGATGCGGTCCTTGGCCATGAAGCGCAGGCCGGCACCCTGCAGGTAGTGGGTAGTGAAACCGGCCTGGCGCAACTGCGCCGGCAGGCAGGCCTGGTTGCGATCGTTCTGGGTCAGCAGTTCCATGCCCTTGGGCGTGCCGTTGGCCAGCTTGTCATAGTCACCGCAGAGCATCGCGTACAGGCCACGGATGGTCTGGTGGGTATGCAGCACGTAGTCCGGGGTGTTCATGCCGCGCTCGGCCCACTGGCTGAGCTTTGGCATCAGCTCTTCGTCGAAGCGGCTGTGCAGGGCCTGGCGGTTGGGCCGCAGGTAGGCCCCGGGGATGCCTTCCACGGTGATGATCAGCAGGTTGCGGGCGTTGCCTGGCCCGGCGAGCAGCCGCTGGCCATGCAGGTCGGACTGGGTCAGGCCGGTACTGGCCAGAGGGGTGAAGGTATGTGTGCGGCCCATCCAGCCTTCGACCTGGCGCTGCAGGTTGCCGGCCCCGGCCGACAGCAACTGGTGGGTGAGGTTGTATTGCCGCCATTGGTCGGCGTCGGAAGGTACCAGTTGCTGGCTGCCCCAATGGGCGCCAAACATCAGCAGCGGAATGGCCCAGGCCTTGCGTGGCAGCGGCTGGCTGCGTTGGCTACGGCTGCGCCAGGCGATGGCCAGCCAGCCCAGCAGGCCGGTGCTCATGGTCCAGGGCAGCCAGGCATGGGCCAGGCCGCCACCGGTCGAGTTTTCCATGAACTGCGGGTCGAGCAGGTATGTGAGGTCAGCGCTGGTGGGCAAACGGCCAACCGCGCTGACCAGTTCGGCCGAAGCCACCCAGAGGGCCGCCCAGGCCAGCAATACGGGGAGCGCCAACCACCACGGCCGACGGTGCAGCAGCAAGACCAGCAGGCTGCCGAGTGCGAGGTCGGACAGGTAACCGAGCGGGTTGGACCAACCCAGCATGGCGCGCGTACCCAGTGGGATCACCAGTACCAGGGCCGCCAGGGCGACAAGCCGGGTACGTGGGTGGTCTGACAGGTTCTTCACGAAAACATCCCTTTTGCCATTAAATCGTCATGCAACTGTGCTTGATGATAACAGGCCGTGGCATGGGAGGCGGTCCGGGACAAGGCTGGTAACCAAAACCGGGCCCTTTAGCGCGGGCCCGGCCGATGGCAAGTATCAGAAGTAGTAGGGGAATTTCAGGCTGAAGGAAAAGTCCGGTGCGTCATCGGTCAGACCAATGGACAGGTTGGGCACGATGGTCAGGTTGTCGGTGGCGGCGAAGGTCATGCCGATGTTGAAGTTGGCTGCGTTGTAGTCGCTGTTGGAGATCGACTGCCAGTCACCACCATCCGGCTTTATCTTGCTCTTGCGGGCGAACTGGTCGGACACCGAGAACGACATGCTCATCTTCTCGTTCAGGGCAAAGGCGATACCGCCGCCGATCTGCCAGGAGTCGCCCAGCTTCACGTCGCCGGGCACCTTGCTGTTGACCTGTGGGCTGATGTCGCTGAACGAGTCTTCCATGTTGTAGGTATAGGACAGGCTGCCGAAGAGCACGGCCGGGTCGAACGTCTTGACCAGCGAGATGCCCGGCGTGATCGACCAGACGCCGTTGCCGGTCGGCAGGCTTTCCGGTACCGACAGGTTGTCGTTGCCCTCGACCTGGCGCAATTTGATGCCATACGGGTCTTTGCCGGTCGGTGCCTTTATGCGCAAGGTAGCGACGGCGTCAGGCCAGGTCTCGTCTTCGTCGAGGAACTTGTAGGCGACGCCGACGTTGACGTCGCCAATTTCCGGGTCGCGGGTTACGGTTTCGTCCGAGGTGCTCGCCCCGGCTCCCCCTGCACCGCCGGAAGAATAAGTGGATTCGCGGTACACCACCGGGACGTTGATGTCGAACTGCCAACGCTGGGCGAGGTTGTAGCGGGCAGTCATGTCCAGGGTCCAGTTATCTGCCTTCACCCGGTCAAGGTTGATACTGCCGAGGAAGATCGAGTCCAGTGCCAGGAAGCCGTTGAGCACCAGCGCCCGAGTATCGTAGTGGGTATAGGTGACACCGGTCTCGAAGCTGAACTTGCCGCCGCCGAAGAAGCCGCTGGCCTCGTCATACAGGTTGGACACGCTCTGTGCCGGTTCGGCGTCGGCGGTCAGCGCCTGACCATAGGAGCTGCCGGTGGTGCCCGGTGCACCCGATGCCACCGTCTGTGCGCCCTTGACCCCTTCGGCCGGGGACCTGACCAGGCGTTTGGGCGGTGGTGCTGCCGGGGTTTCCTCGACCTGGCGTACGCGCTGCTCCAGCACCATCAGCGCTTGCTGCTGGGCTTCGTAGCGACGTTTCAGTTCCATCAGTTCCTGCTTGAGAGCCTCAACCTGTGGGTCGGAGGCGGCGTAGAGCAATGTGGCCGGGGCCAAAGTGGTCAAACACACAAAAGCTTTGAGCGATAAAGATCGGTGCATGGAATTGCCGTCCCTGCCGACTACTTTTGATGAGACTGAGCGTAGATCAGTATCCGAATGTGCGAAGACCTTTGAGCTGATCGAGGCTACCGTTCAGCGACGCGGCTGTAGGCACGCTTTCACGCATCACCACATTGAGCGTGGTGACGTTGTTCACCCGGTTGCCATTGCCCAGCAGCGTCGAGTTCTGCATCAGGCCACCCTGCGCCAGGCGCTGTACGCTGCTGCCCTGGTTGTTGCTGGCATTGATATTGAACTGCACCCCTACGCCGCTGGCAGACACACTCAGCGCACCTGCGCCGTTTTCGCCCGTCAGCGTCTGGCCGTTGGCCAGTGCCTGGCCCTGTGGCTGCGCGGTGGGCGCCTGGTTGGCCTTGGAGACATTGATGGCGACATCGTTGTAGGCGGTGTTGTTGTCGCCAGCGGCGCGTACCACCTGGGTAACACCCTCTGTGGTGTTGAGGCCGGCACCGCCCGTGACGGTACCGGTACCTGGTGCGGTGGATCCAGCTGACGCTGTGCCAGTGCCGCTTTCGTCGATCAACGACACATAGAATTGCGGTTTGATGGTCGACTGCTGAATCTGCATCGTGCTCGTGGCACCGATCACGTCCCCTTTGGCATTCTGCCAGGTGCTGGACATGACAATGCCGAAACTCACGATCCGCCCCGGCATCACGTAGCGGCCACGCAGGGTCGCCAACTCATGGTCCTTCAGCTCGATGGGCTTGAACGTTTCGGCATGGGTGGGAAGGCTGACGGCCAGGCATGCGATCGCGAGCCAGAATGGGTTCTTCATTGGGGTGCTCCCCGGAGCCTCGTGCTCCTTGTCGTTGCAAGAGTCGTTAGAAGAAGTCGCTTTTGATGAAACCGAAGTCCAGCAGCTCTGCATCCTGCACCGGGGTGAAGTTGTTCACCCGACCCTTGGCGGTCAGCGGCAGGGGCGGGTCGAGCAGGATGTTGTTCTTGTCGTAGCCTTGGCCGATGACGGCGAAGATGATGCCGTTCCAGCCCTTGAGAAAATCTTCGACCTTGTAGCGCTTGTGGCCCAGTACCGGGTCACCGATATACACCCAGCCCTTGTCGACCTTCTGCATGACCACGAAGTGCTTGTAGCCGCGCACGTCCATCAGCACCACGACCGGGATGCGCACGCTGTGCAGGGTCTCGGGTGCCACCCGGTATCCGCGGGCACGCATCCCCAGGCTTTCCACGTAGCGTTTCATGTCGAGCATCGAGAAGCCTTGCGTGCGCACCAGGTCCTGGTCGGCGTGGGCCAGCATGCCTTCGATGATCTGTTGCTCGTCCACATCCAGCCAGTAGGCCTGGCGCAGGATGGTGGCCAGCGCGGCGGCGCCGCAGCTGAAGTCGGTTTTCTGTTGCACCAGGTCGGCGAACTTGCGCTCGCGTACGCTCTGGATGGGCTTGAACACCACGGCGC
Organism: Pseudomonas sp. PVC-5-1; assembly: GCF_057444345.1. Classification (NCBI taxonomy): domain Bacteria; kingdom Pseudomonadati; phylum Pseudomonadota; class Gammaproteobacteria; order Pseudomonadales; family Pseudomonadaceae; genus Pseudomonas; species Pseudomonas sp. PVC-5-1. The sequence continues at coordinate 2,619,115 of NZ_CM172024.1, forward strand.
CGCCCGGCAGGACGGACAGCGGCATTTGTGCAGCTTCGCTCATGCTGGCCAGGCACAGCAAAAACGCCAGGGCAATGATGCGCATGATCGGATGCCTTCCGGTTCTGTTGAAGAAAGGCCCCCCGAAGGGGGCCTCAAGCACAGCGATCAGAACGAGGTGTTGGAGATGGCCAGCGAGTTGCTCTGCTGGTTGCCCACACCGGCTGCCACGTTCACGCCCAGGTTGCCACTGCCGCCATTCACCGAACCACTAAGGGTTGCAGTGTTGGTAACAGGGTTTGCCCATCCGGTAGGGGTCAGCACTTGGAAGGACACGGTATTGCTCAAGTCGTAGGCACTGCTTTCGCTGTAGCTCTTCGACACGTCGTTCGACGATTGAGACGATTTCTCGCCAGACTTTTCAAACGCCGATTCCGATGCATTGGCATAGGACGACTCGTGAGCCTTCTCATACGAGGAGTCGCGAGACTTCTCGTAGCTCGATTGGCGAGCCTTGTCATACGACGAGTCGAATGCCTTCTCGAACGACTTGTCGTAAGAGCTTTCCCGCGAGTGGTCGACATCCACATTGAGCGATGCATTGAGCGAGGCATCGAAGCTGTCGGTGCGAGTGCGCTCGTGACGGCCGTAATCGGTGGTCGTGGTGCGGGTCGCATCGGCTGCCGCGGCCAAGGAGGCGCTCAGGCTGGCACTGCTGGACGAACTGGAGTTGCCGGCCATCGAACCACTGGCGTTCCAGCTGTTGGAGCCGCTGGCAGTGGAACTGTGCGAGCCGCTGGCGTTCATGCTGCTCGAACCGCTGGAGTTCCAGCCACTGGAGCCACTGGAACTGGCACTTCGCGAGCCGGCCACGCTGAAGCTCGAGGACGAGCTGCGGTCGTCGGTCGAATTGAACGTGCCCTCACGCGAGCTGGAACCGCTCTTGGTGGTGGTGATGGTCAGCGTGTCCACCCGGTAGGTGCGGTCGGCGCCGTTGTTCACCGTCAGGCCTGGGCCGTTCTGGTCGGCAGAGGCGGTGGCAGTGGCATTGCCCAGCGGGGCACCGGTGTTGGCGATGGCCATGGTGTTCTTCTGCTGGTTCAGGTCGCCGCCAGCGATGTTGATGCCGACGTTACCCTCCGCACCATCGGCCGAGCCGGCCATGACTGCCGAGTTCTGGGTGGACCAGTTGTCGACACGGTTGTTGTTGCTGAACTGGCGAACGTCAGCGGTGGCTTCGGCGGTGCCGAACACGAAGCTGTTGTCCAGGCTGGACTCGGACGATGCATTGGCAATAGCCGCAGCATTGTCCTGCTGGTTGCCGTTACCGGCTGCCACGTTGACACCCACGTTGCCGCTTGCACCCGTGGCCGAGCTGCTCATTTCGGCTTCGTTGATGGTGCCTTGGTTGGTGATGGTGTTACCCGTGCTGCGTTGGCTGTCCATGGCGTTGGCTGTGGCATACACAGGGATCCGGGTGGGAGGAGGGGTGTGATGCCCGTTATTGTGGTGACCATTGTGGTGCCCGCCACGCCGGTCGTTCTGATCAGCTTGTACAGCAACAGCCATGACCGCAGCAATTGCGAAAACCAGAGGCTTGATTGCCATCGAGGGTTTCATGGTGATTCTCCGTACTTTTAGGTTAAGTGTTGTTCTTAACTGGATGGGTCAATCCGCGACCCGGATGCTCAAGGTGTTGGCCATTCGGTTTCCCACCCCGGCACTCTGGTTCAACTGAATCACTCCACGGCTACCGGTGAAGGCCTGGTCACTGGTGGTGACCTGGCGATTGCCAGTTGAAGTGTCAATCGGACCGGAGTTGTTGAGCAGCGCCACGTTCTGTTGCATGAGGACGCTGTCGTCGATGCTTTGCGGCTGGGCACCGAGACTGATGCTCAGTGCGTTCGCTTGCTGGGTGTTGGCGCCGGCGCTCTGGTTGACCCCCAGGGCGCCGCTACCGTTGCTGAAGGCGTCGCCCTGTATGGTCGCGCGCGCGTCCATCGCGGAAGTTGCGGGGGCGTTCAGCCGTTGGCGGATCTGCGTGGTGGCGCCAGCCTCGGGCCCTGCGGCGAAGGCGCGCGCGTTGGCCTGTTGCTGTTGGTCGCCGGCTGCCTGGTTGACCGACAGGTTGCCCTGGTAACGGCTGCCCGAGCTGTCGATGTCGGCGTTGTTGATCACGGGGACCGGGGATTGCGCGAAGGCCGATGTACTGCACAGCGTGACCAGGATCAGCAGCGTGTGCTTCATCTCACTTGCCTCCGGTCAGGATCTGCAGCGGCGCCAGGCCGCGCTGCACACTCGAGTTGACCATGTTCGAGATGCCATTTCCCGAGCCTGTACCGCGGCCACCGGCCAGGTTGGGCAGTTGGGACTGGTTATTGAGGTTGCCGCCCAGGTTGTTGGTCTGCTGGGTAATCAGGGTGCTGATGCCCGCACCGCTGCTGATGTTGGCGAAGTCGCCATCACTCAGTTCGTTGGTTTGCTTGAGGATGTGAGCGGAAGGATTGGCATTGACGGTGGTGGGGTTGGGGTCGGGTCTTAACGGCGGGACCACAGCGTTGCGTGTCTGCACATCACGGGTTATCACGATGATGCCGTTGTCGGCCTGGGCCGTCAGGCTCAACGAACCCAGCACATAGCCCATCAGCAGCAGGTGATAAAGGCGTTTGTCAGTTTTCCTCACGACGGCAACTCCTTCAATGAGCGCTGGCCCTGTTCAGCGATGTGAACGAGGGAGCAGAAGGTGTGCCGCTTTCGAGAAGCGGTTTCAGATCAAAAGGTTAAGGTAGGCACCATGACAAGCTGCGGCATATTCTGTCTCAGGGCTGAAACAGGCAGCCGCGAGTGGTGCAGGCAAAGCCAGTGTCGGCCTTGATTGGAAGGGTTTTTGCAGGAGTGTTTCAGCGCCTTGACATTACTTTCGACGCCCCGCAAGACCTCATGTTTTCAGGGGCTTCGCCCCACAAGGGTGTGTCAGTGGGTTAACACTCGGTGGGGCAGGATGGCGTATCGCTATCAATGAGCTTAGCGACTGTTTGCAGTGCCAGCAACTGGCGTTGTGGCCAATTGCCCTCAATTATTTTGTACGCCTGCTCATGCCGTTGCAGCCAGTGCAGGCTGTCGTCGAAAAAGCGCTGGCGGTCGCGCAGTTCCGGCTGGCTGCGCTGGCCATCGGCAACCCAATCCACGCCTTGCGGGCTCAGCAGCAGGTGCAGGTGGTAATGCCGCGCCAGCAACGCCTGTTCCAGCCAGGCCGGGCAGTCGCCGAACAGGGCGTGGCTCCAGAGCATGTTGCTGAGCAGGTGAGTGTCGAGAATCAGTAGCGACGGTGCCTGCTCACGGGCCTGGTCTTCCCAGGCCAGCTGACCACGAGCGATGGCAGGGATATCGGCATAGCAGGTGTCGCGGCGTTCCTGATCGATGAAGTGGCGCACGTATTCGGCCACCACCACGCCGCCGAAATGCGCCTGGATCACACCGCTGAGCCAGCTCTTGCCACTGGATTCCGGGCCGCACAGCACCAGTACTTTCATGGATTGTGCCGCGCTCATGGCTGCACCAACGCCGGGTCACGGCGCCATTCCAGCCAGCCGCGCACGGCAATCAGGGTGAGCACGGCGAAGAAACCGGCGGTGAAGTACAACTGCTGGTGCAGGTACTGGCCCACGTAGACGATATCTACCACTACCCACAGCGGCCAGCACTGCAGGCGCTTCTGCGCCATCCACAGTTGTGCCACCAGGCTGAAGCCGGTCAGGGTAGCGTCCAGCCAAGGCAGGACGGCGTCGGTCCAGGTGGCCATTGCCGCGCCCAGTGTGGCGCTCAACAACACCCCGCCGGCCAAACCGACGAGCAATGCCGGACGCTGCAGGCGGGTGACCTGGCGGGCGTCTTCAGCATGGCCCGGGCGCTTCCATTGCCACCAGCCGTAGACCTGCAGGATGGCATAGGCCAGTTGCAGCAACATGCCGGAGTACAGCTTCACCTCGTAGAACAGCCAGCCGTAGATCAGCACCATGACCAGGCCGATGGGCCAGCACCAGGCATTCTGCTTGACCGTGAGCCAGACAGCGGTGACGCCGAGGACGGCGGCGATGAGTTCAAGGCCGGACATCGGCGATCCTTGGAGACTGCGGGGAAGGGCGCGATTGTAGCGGGTCGGCCGGGGAAGGTGTAGGGCGTTGGGGTCTTTGGGGCTGCTTTGCAGCCCATCGCGACACAAGGCCGCTCCTACAGGGGGACGCGATCGTCTGTAATCGATGGACTCGCCCCCGCCGAGGCATCACAGTGCCACGGTGGCGTTCTAAGAAGCCAACGGCAGCGAGGGCGAGACCATGAAAAAGCATAGTTCCAAGCAAGGTTCCCTGTCGTCCACTGATGTGGAGCTTTGCACAACCATCTGTGTAGACCTGGCCAAGCAGGTCTTTCAGTTAGCAGGCGAGGATGCTACCGGTCGGGTGATCTACGAAGATCGCATCAAATCCCGTCAGGCCTTTCATGATTTCCTGCTCAGGTTGCCAGCGACAGTGACCGTCTTGATGGAGTGCGGCCCAGGTGCACAAGCCTGGGCAAGGCTGCTGCAGGCCAAAGGTAATGCGGTTCGCATCCTGCCTGCGCAACGAGTCGCCGAACACCGCAGCGGCGCGAAGAACGACCGTAACGACACCCATGCCATTTTGCGCGCCGGTCGCGATACCAGTATTGCCTCGATATCGATCAAGAGCACCACAGCACTGGCTATTCAAGCACTGCACCGTATCCGCCGCGGCAACATCAAGCGGCATACCGCGCTGGGTAACCAGATACGTGGTTTGCTGCTTGAGCATGGCGTATCCATGCCACAGGGCGACGCTGCGATTGGTAAGCATGTGCCGCGGTCTCTTGAGGATGCCTCTTTACCTTTGCCCGACCTATTGCGTGAGTTGCTCGATGAGCTGTTGACGGACTGGCTGTCTCTGGGTGAACGCATTGCGGGGCTCAGTAGACGGCTCGAAGCGACAGCCCGGGAGGATAAAGTCGCACAGCGACTGGTCACCATTCGTGGCGTAGGCCCTATCATCGCCACGGCGATCGTGGCGAAACAGACCGAGCCCAGCCGCTTCGCCAGTGGCCGAATGTATTCCGCCTTCTTCGGTATCGTGCCCGATCAGCACAGCAGTGGAAACAAAGTCAGATTGGGCAGGATGAGCAAGCGAGGTGACGGCTACATACGTAGCCTGATGATCCAGGGCGCACATGCTGTCTTGAGTCAGCTAAGGCCTGATTCCGATCAGCCAGACGATCGCCGCCTCTTGCGCTGGCTATCCCGCCTTGGGCGCAAGGAAGCGGCGATCAGACTGGCTAATCGAAATCTGCGCATTATCTGGGCCCTGTTACAGAACGACCAGGTTTATCAACACAAACCGAACAGCAACCCGGAGGCTGCCATGAGCCTCTGACCAACCGAGTAATGCCACCGGGGCGCTAAGCGCTCCAACCCCTGCTAGTGAACATTGACCCCTGGTAAGACCGTCGCAGACTGATGCCTCCGCTCCTACAGGCCCGATGCAGTGGCCTCAATGTAAACGGCACGCTGCGAGCTCACCACGATGTCGGCCAGAAGCAAAAAGCTTCCTCGAACAGGCCTGATACATAGATGCAACCGGGTTCCTATGTTCAAAAGCAGCTAGACAGTGTGGGCGAGTCCATACATAGGAGCGGCCTTGTGTCGCGAAAGGGCGCAAAGCGCCCCCGGCATTCTCAACCTTATACCCGGAACTGCCGCAACAACTGCTCCAGCTCTTCGCTCAACTGCCCCAGCGCCATCCCGGCATCGCTGGATTGGCGCGCCGCATCGGCGGTCTGCTGAGACAACCCGGCAGTATCCAGCACGTTGCGGTTGATCTCTTCTACCACGTGCGACTGCTGCAAGGTGGCGCTGGCGATGGAGGCATTCAACGCCGTGAGGTTGTTCAGTGATTGGTTGATGGCATCCAGGCTGGCACCGGCCTCGCGGGCCTGCTCGACCGTCTGGCGCGAGGCCTCGCTGCTGGTGTCGATGGCTTTGACCGCAGCGTCCGACTGGCTTTGCAGGTGCTCGATCATGGTATGGATCTCGGCAGTTGACTGCGCCGTGCGCTGGGCCAGCAGGCGCACCTCGTCGGCGACCACGGCAAAGCCACGGCCCTGCTCGCCGGCCCGCGCCGCCTCGATGGCCGCGTTCAGCGCCAGCAGGTTGGTCTGTTCGGCGATGGAGCGGATCACATCCAGTACACCACCGATGCGCGCGCTGTGCCCGGCCAGTTCACGGATCACCTGCACGGCCTGGTCGATGGTCAGCGACAGCCGGTCGATCTGCGCCAGGCTGCCGTGAATGGCCTCCTGGCCGTGTGCCACCTGCTGTTGCGCGGTGCGCATTTCACCAGCGGCCTGCTCGGCGGTCTTGGCCACGTCTTGCACGGCGTAAGTCACTTCGTTGACCGCAGTGGCCACCTGGTCCATCTGCAGCGACTGTTGGGCGCTGTGCTGCTGCGCGGCACCGGCGTTGTCGCCGACATGCCCGGCGGACCGGGCCAGGGCATGGGCCGCGCCTTGTAACTGGCCGACCACGCCTTGCAGCTTGCCATTGAAGCGGTTGAAGTGCTCGCTCAGGTGGGTGATTTCGTCACGGCCGTGAGTGTCCAGGCGTCGAGTCAGGTCGCTTTCTCCACTGGCGATGTTGCCCATGGCCTGCACTGCTTCCTGCAACGGGCGGGCGATGCTGCGCGCAATCAGCATGACCACCAGCGCCATCAGCAGGGCGATGGCCACGCCCACCAGCGAGGCGTCGCGCAACTGGCGGGTGAATTCGGCCTGCACGTCATCGACGTACACGCCTGAGCCGATGATCCAGCCCCAGGGCTTGAACAGCTGGATGTAGGACGTCTTGGCCACCGGCTCGCTGGCACCGGGCTTGGGCCAGCGGTAGTTGACCGGCCCGGCGTCCTGCTGCCGAGCCAGGGCGACCATCTCGTTGAACACGGCAAAGCCGTCGGGGTCGCGGATGGCCGACAGGTCCTGGCCGTCGAGCTTGGGGTTGGCCGGATGCATGATCATCTTCGGCCCCAGGTCGTTGATCCAGAAGTAATCATCGTGGTCGTAGCGCAGCGCCCGCACCACTTGCAGCGCCTGTTGCTGGGCCGCTTCACGGCTGAGCGTGCCGGCTGCCTCCAGCTCTTGGTAATAGGCCAGCACACCGGCTGCGGTCTGCACCACGTGGCGGGTTTTCTCCGCTTTGGCCTGGTACAGGTCACCGTGGATCTGGCGCAGCATCAGCAGGCCCAATACCACCAGCATGGCCACCGCCACCAAAAGGATCAGCCACAGACGGCGGCTGATAGACATCGATCTCAGGGTTTTCATACCACAGCTCCCGCATTGTTCTTTTTATTCAGGCGCATCCAAGCATGCTTTGCGCGAGGCCCCCACACGACTAATGGCTAAGTGCTATCCATTCAATAGTCTGCAGCAGTTTGTACAAGGTGATTGCGAAGGCGCTCTGCTAGGATTTCGGCCGCGCAAGATGAAACCTTTAGGCGGCGTGAACTTTTCTACTGGCATTACGCCCAACAGTCGCTGTAAAACAGCCGGGCCGCGCGCGGCAATTTCAAGCAAATCAAGAACAAGGGGCCTGCAACGAGCAGTGCTCCATCGGGGGAACGATGGATTTTTGGACTGCCTTCCAGGCAATCATCTTAGGCGTGGTCGAAGGGCTGACGGAGTTTCTGCCAATCTCCAGTACCGGTCACCAGATCATCGTCGCCGACCTGATCGGGTTTGGTGGCGAACGGGCCATGGCTTTCAACATCATCATTCAGCTGGCGGCGATCCTGGCGGTGGTGTGGGAATTCCGCGGCAAGATCTTCGACGTGGTCTTCGGCTTGACCAGCCAGCCCACGGCGCGGCGTTTCACCGGTAACCTTTTGCTGGCGTTCCTGCCGGCAGTGGTGCTGGGCGTGCTGTTCGCCGACCTGATCCACGAATATCTGTTCAACCCGATCACCGTGGCGGCTGCGTTGGTGGTGGGCGGGGTGATCATGCTCTGGGCCGAGCGTCGCGAGCACCGTGTGGAGGTGGACCACGTGGACGACATGCGCTGGAGCCACGCGCTGAAGATCGGCTTCATCCAGTGCCTGGCGATGATCCCGGGCACTTCGCGCTCCGGTTCGACCATCATCGGTGGCCTGCTGTTCGGCCTGTCGCGCAAGGCAGCGACCGAGTTCTCGTTCTTCCTGGCGATGCCGACCATGGTCGGTGCGGCAGTGTATTCGGGCTACAAGTACCGCGACCTGTTCCAGCCTGGTGACCTGCCGGTATTTGCCATTGGCTTCGTGACTTCGTTCATCTTTGCCATGATCGCCGTGCGTGGCCTGCTCAAGTTCATTGCCAACCACAGCTACGCGGCGTTCGCCTGGTATCGCATTGCCTTTGGCCTGCTGATTCTGGCGACCTGGCAGTTCGGCTGGGTTGACTGGGCGACGGCCCATGGCTGAGGTGGCACGGGGGCAAAGGGTGGAGGGCGTACGTAATGTGCGCCTGAAGCTGCTGCTGTTGGGCCTGCTGTGCCTGCTGCCCGCCCTGGGCGCGGCGCGCATGGCCTGGGTCGACCAGGCCTGGTGGCCGCTGGCGTTGTACCCGGCAATGAGCCTGATCAGCCTGCTGCTGTATTGGCAGGACAAACAGCAGGCGCGTACCCAGGCCTGGCGTACGCCCGAGAAGGTGCTGCATGCCAGTGAGCTGCTGGGCGGCTGGCCTGGGGCACTGCTGGCGCAGCAGCTGTATCGACACAAGACCCGCAAGGTGTCGTACCAGCTGGTGTTCTGGGGGATTGTGCTGGTGCACCAGGTGTTCTGGGCGGACTGGCTGTTTCTTGGCGGGCGGTATTTGCCCTTCAGTTGATATGTGATTGTGCCGGCCTCTTCGCGGGCGTGCCCGCTCCCACAGGTATTCCACTGGTCTTGAAGGCAGTGAAAAACCTGTGGGAGCGGGCACGCCCGCGAAGAGGCCGGCACAGGCTAGCTAGATTACCAACCCCACCTGCAACCGCTTTGGCAACCGCCGCACCACCAGCTGGTGCGAGCGTTGCAACAGATCACACAGTTCATCACGCCCCAGCGGGTAGGGCGATGCCATGCTGATCCACCGCGCCCGTGCCAGATACGGCGCAGGCCGCACCCCCGGGCGGTCGCAGTAGCCAAGAAACAGTTCGTCGGCCACTTTGAACGACAACCCCGCACCCGCCAGGTCGAGCACCGCGAACATCTTGTTGCCTGCCACGGAGAACACCCGGATGCCACCCCATTTGTAGTCTTCCCGCGCACCCGGCAGGCTCAGGCAGAACGCTGCCACCTGGGCTTCGCTCATGTTTCGCTCAGACATACTTTTCTCCACAGGCCTCGAACGACGCCGCCAGGTGGTCGATCCATACCCGTACCGCCGGCAGCAAGCCGCGCCGGTGCGGGTACACCGCCTGCAGGTAGCCACCCGGCAGCGACCAGTCCGGCAGCAGGCGCACCAGTTCGCCGCGCGCCAGTTCTTCTTCACAGAACATGCTGGGCAGTGCGGTAAACCCGAGGCCTGCCCGTACAGCAGCATTACGTACTACGAAATCATCGATGGCGAGGCGCGGTTCCAGGGCGATTTCCTGCTGTTTGCCATGGGGGCCGAACAGGCGGAAGTGTACCAGCCGGTCCGCCTCGGCAGCGCCCAGCACCGGCAATGATGCCAGTTGGCCCGGTTCGCGGATGTGATCGGCGAAACCGGGCGCTGCAACCAGTTGCATCTGCGCCTGGCGCAGGCGGCGGGTGACCAGGGCCGGGTCTTCATCGCCCAGGTCGCGTACGCGCAGGGCCACGTCGATACCTTCGGAAATGAGGTCTACCCGGCGGTTGAGCAGCACCATTTCCAGTTGCACCAGCGGGTACTGCGCAAGAAAGCGGCTGATCACATCCGGCAGAAAGGCGTGGGCCAATGCCACCGGGCACGACACCCGCAAGCGCCCGCGCGGTTCGCTGCTCATGCTGGCCACGGCCTCGTCGGCGGCTTCGGCTTCCAGCAGCATGGCCTGGCAGTGGTGCAGGTAGCGCTCGCCCACCGCGGTGAGCTTCAGTTGCCGTGTAGTGCGTTGCAGCAGGCGCGTGCCCAGGCGTTCTTCAAGCTCGGCGATACGCCGCGAAAGGCGCGATTTGGGGATGCCCAGCTGGCGGCCCGCTGCGGCGAAACCGCCGGCTTCGACTACTCGGGCGAAGTAGAAAAGGTCGTTGAGGTCTTGCATGGGAATGTCTCACTGTTCCACCAGTAGGACAAACTAACGCATTTTTGCTGCCTTATCAGCCATTGTTGATGTCGGTAGGATTCTCCCCATCGTGATCGCCCAATGTCGCGGTCTTCATTCACAGGAGAATCCCATGAAACTGTTGCACATCGATTCGAGCATCCTGGGCGACAATTCCGCCTCCCGCCAACTGAGCCGTGAAGTGGTCGAAGCCTGGAAAGCCGCCGACCCGAGCGTGGAAGTGGTGTACCGCGACCTGGCCGCTGACGCCATCGCCCACTTCTCCGCGGCAACCCTGGTAGCGGCTGGCACCCCGGAAGACATGCGCGACGCAGCGCAGGCCTTCGAAGCCAAGCTGAGCGCGGAAACCCTGGAAGAGTTCCTGGCTGCCGATGCCGTGGTGATTGGTGCGCCGATGTACAACTTCACCGTGCCGACCCAGCTCAAGGCCTGGATCGACCGCGTTGCCGTCGCCGGCAAGACTTTCCGCTACACCGAAGCCGGCCCGGAAGGCCTGTGTGGCAACAAGAAGGTAGTGCTGGTGTCCACCGCCGGTGGCCTGCACGCTGGCCAGCCGACTGGCGCCGGGCATGAGGACTTCCTCAAGGTATTCCTGGGCTTCATCGGTATCACCGACCTGGAAATCGTCCGCGCCCATGGCCTGGCCTATGGCCCTGAGCACCGCAGCCAGGCGATCGATGCTGCCCAGGCGCAGATTGCCAACGAGCTGTTTGCTGCTGCCTGATCGAAGGTACGCGATCGAATGTAGGAGCGGCCTTGTGTCGCGATGGGCCGCAAAGCGGCCCCAGAATTCTCGGCATCAACGCTGAAATCCTGGGGCCGCTTTGCGGCCCATCGCGACACAAGGCCGCTCCTACAATGATCGCGTCGGCCTGGTGTCAGGCCACTGGAATAGCCGGGTCAGCCGCTGCCAGCGCCGCAGCACGTTCGGCCGCCGGTGGATAGATCCACACGGTATTGATCTGCGCCTTCAAAACCTTGGCTTCGGCCTTGTCCTCCGGTGGCGACACCGTGCGTTCCCACCCTTCGGTATACACCGCCCCCCAGGCCCCAAGGTCCAGGCAGGTCACGTACTTGGGCTGGCTGTAAGTCTTCGGTGCCACGCCAATCAGCTCGGCCGCCGCATTGTTGCCCGCATGACGCCCCAGCGGAATCGCATGCTGGCAGGACATCACCGCATGATTGCCAGCCTCGTCGCAGGCGGCGTAGGCCACATCACCCGCCGCGTACACGGCATCATTGCCTTTCACCTTGAGATTGCCATCGACATGCAAGCGGCCCAGGCGGTCGCGCTCGCCACTGATCTGTTCGGTGAGCGGGTTGGCCTTGAAGCCCACGGTCCAGATCACCGTGCTGGCGTCGATGCGCTGGCCGTTGTCCAGCACCACGCCGGCAGAATCGACCGAGGCTACCGTGGCGCCACAGATCCACTCCACGCCCAGGGCCTCGGAGGCCTGTTCGATGGCGGGGCGGATGCCTTCACCCAGGGCCGCGCCAATCCTCGCCCCACGGTCGACCACCACCACGCGCAACGCCGCGTCCTCGCCGAGGATTTCGCGTAGACGGGCCGGCAATTCGGTGGCGGTCTCGATGCCGGTAAAGCCACCACCGGCCACCACCACGGTATTGCGCGCCGGTGTGTCGGGCAGGTTGGCCAGTGACTTCAGGTGGGTCTCCAGGCGCGCGGCGCTGTCGAGCTTGTCGACATCGAACAGATGCTCGATGCCGACCATGTCGGGCCGGTTGAGCACGCTGCCGCAGGCCATGATCAGGCGGTCGTAGGGCAGGGTGCATTGGGTTCCGCTGCGGGTGCGATAGCCCACACGGCGGGCTGCTTCATCTATATGAAAGGCCGTGCCCTGCACGAAGCGGACGTTGGCGGCATCGAACAGCTCCTGCAACGGCGCGGCCATGGTATGTACGTCGGGTTCGTAGAAGCGCGGGCGCACATGCAGCTCGGCCTGGGGTGCAAGCAAGGTGACCTCGACATCCTTGCGGCCATGGAGGTCAAGCTGGCGGGCGGCGCTGAGCGCGCTCCACAGGCCGGCAAAGCCCGCGCCTATGATCAGGATCTGCTTCATGGTTGTGCTCCTCTAAAGTTCGGTTAACAAGGTAGACCCTGTTGCTGGATATTGGGGAGCGAGCATGCTTCAGAATGTTGGCGGCGTGATCACCCAGATCACCACGGCATCGACTTCACCGGGGTTGCCGTAGCGGTGCGGTTCCTGGCTCGAGAAGCTGAAACTGTCCCCTTCACCCAGCTGGAAATGCCGCTCGCCCACCCACAGCTCGAAGCTGCCGCTGAGGATGTAGCCGGCCTCTTCACCGTCGTGGCTGTAGCTCTGTTGGCTGTAGCTGCCCGGAGGGAAGCGCGAATGCAGGATTTCCAGCTGACGGTTGGGCTGGGGCGTGAGCAGTTGATCGACGATACCGTCTTCGTAATGCACGCTCAGGCGGCTGTTGCGTCGTACCACATAGCCTTGGTCTTCGGGCGCAGTGATGGCTTCGCTGGCGAAGAACCACTGGATGGTCACCCCCAGGCTGCGGGCGATGTTGAACAGCGCCGGAATCGATGGATAGGAGAGGTTGCGCTCCAGCTGGCTGATGTAGCCGGCGGTCAGCTCACTGTGCGCGGCCAGCTCCGCCAGGGTCATGCCACGGCGCTTGCGCAGGCCGCGAATGCGGCTGCCGAGAAACTGCGGCGCGGCGCCCCCGGCTTCGCTGGCGGGGGGCTGGGGGAGTTGGCTCATGCACGTCGGTCCATCGTAAAAGCCGCAGTATGTACAGCCTCAGAGCGCCCAGGCAACCGTCAGGCCATCGTGAATCGCTTCTTCGGCGGTACGCGGCGCCAGGCAGTCGCCAATGCGGCGCACCTCGACCAGGCCGGCCAGCTCCGTTGCCAGGCGGTCTTCCGGTTGATGGCCCTGGCACAGTACCAGGGTGTCGATGCCTTCGAAGATCATCGGTTCGCCGCTGGCGGTGTGCTGCAGGTACACCGTGTTGTCGTCGCAGCCATACAGGCGGGCATACGGTGTGATGGGAATACCCAGGCGATGCAGCTCGCCGGCCAGTTGGTCGCGCACGTACAGCGGCAGACTTTCGCCGCAATGGGTGCCATTGACCGCCAGCTGCACCTGGTGGCCGTCGCGTACCAGGCGTTCGGCGATGCCGGGGCCGATCCAGTCGCAGCGCCAGTCGATCACCAGTACCGAGCGGCCCGGTTTTGCTTCACTGCGCAGTATTTGCCAGGCATCCACCACCTGTAGATCACCGGTGCGCTCGAAGGCCGGCCAGTAGGGGGTGGCACCGGTGGCGGCGATCACCAGGTCGGGGCGTTCCCGTTCGACCAGTGCGCGGTCGACCCGGGTGTTGCGCACCACTTCCACGCCCGCCAGGGCCATTTCCCGTTGCAAGTTGGTGCTGGCGCCACCGAACTCGCTGCGCCGTGGCAGCAACTGGGCCAGCAGCACCTGGCCACCGAGCTGCGGGCCAGCCTCGTACAGCGTGACCTGATGCCCGCGCGCAGCGGCCACGGCGGCGGCTTTCATGCCTGCGGGCCCGCCACCGGCCACGAGGATGCGCTTGGGGCGGGTGGTGGGTGGCAGTTGCTCGTACTGCAACTCGCGGCCAGTCTCTGGTCGCTGGATGCAGGAAATGGGCAGGCCGCGGTGGAAATGGCCGATGCAGGCCTGGTTGCAGGCGATACAGGCACGTACGTCCTCGACCTGGCCATGCTCGGTCTTGTTGGGCATCTGCGGGTCGCATATAAGCGCGCGGGTCATGCCGCAGACGTCGGCCTGGCCACGGGCCAGGATCAGTTCGGCTTCCTGGGGCTGGTTGATACGCCCGGTGACGAACAGCGGGATGCTCAGGTGTTGTTTGAAGGTGCCGGCCTCACGGGCCAGGTAGGCCGGTTGAATAGCCATCGGCGGCACGATATGCACGGCGCCGCCGAGGGACGCCGACGTCCCGGCAACGATGTGCAGGTAGTCGAGCTGGCCTTGCAAGGCAACCGCTGCGGCCAGCGATTCATCCTCGCTCAGCCCTTGGCTGTCGCGCTCGTCGGCACTGATGCGCAGGCCGATGATGAACTGTTCGTCGGTAGCCGCGCGTACGGCGGCCAGCACTTCGCGCAGGAACCGCAGGCGCTGCTCCAGCTCACCGTTGTAGCCATCCGAGCGCTGGTTTACCCGCGGGTTGAGGAACTGCGCAGGCAGGTAGCCATGGCTGGCCACCACTTCAACGCCATCCAGCCCGGCCTGGTGCAGGCGGCGGGCAGCGCTGGCATAGCCCTGGACGATCTCGTCGATCATCGCCTGGTCCAGTGCGCGCGGCATCACCCGGAAGCGTTCATTGGGTACCGCGGACGCCGAGTAGGCCACCGCCAGCAAACCGTCCGCCGACTCCATGATCTCCCGCCCGGGGTGGAACAGTTGTGACAGCACCACGGTGCCATGCTCATGGCAGGCCTCGGCAAGCTGGCGGTAGCCGTCGATGCAGGCATCGTCGGTGGCCATCAGCACATGCGAGGTGTAGCGAGCGCTGTCATGCACCCCGGCCACCTGCAGCACGATCAGGCCCACGCCACCGGCGGCGCGGGCGCGCTGGTAGGCGATGAGCTTGTCGTTGACCAGGTTGTCGGTAGGCAGGCAGGTGTCGTGGCCGGTGGACATGATGCGGTTCTTCAAGCGTTTGCCGCGGATCTGCAAGGCTTCGAACAGGTGAGGGAAGGCGGTCTGCATACAGGCGGCTCCGGTGCGGTGTTGTTCTTGTTTTTTTATGAAAGTGTAGCGCCAGTAAAAAATCAACTTGTTTTTTTACTGGTCGGCGACTAGGTTTTTCTCACCCTCGTGGCGAGGGCGTGACCTCACAACAACAAGAAAACGGGCCCCTCGGGCACCGGCAGGAGGCAACTACGATGCAGGTATTCCCACGTGTAAGCAGCTTTTGCGCAGCGTTGCTGGCCATGGGCCTGGGCAGTGCGCAAGCGGCACCGCAGATGGTCGTGGTCGGCTATGGTGGTGCCGGCCAGAAAGCTCAGGACGAGGCGATCTTCAAACCGTTCAGTGCCCAGGATGGCAGCAAGCTGATCCAGAGCGAGTACAACGGCGAGATGGCACGGATCCAGGTAATGGCCGACACCGGCAATGTCGACTGGGATGTGGTGCAGATCGAAGGGCCTGACCTGATGCGTGGCTGCGACGAGGGCATCTACGAGCAGCTGGATTGGCAGCGCATGGGCCATGCGGGTGAACTGATTGCCGACGCGGCACAAGCCTGTGGCTCGGCCGCGCTGGTATGGAGCGTGGCCATTGCCTATGACCGCAGCAAGCTGGCCCAGGCGCCTGCGTCGTGGGCCGACTTCTGGGACGTGAACAAGTACCCTGGCAAGCGCGGCCTGCGCAAGCGTGCGGTGTACAACCTGGAGTTCGCCCTGATGGCAGATGGGGTGAAGGTCGAGGATGTGTACCAGGTACTGGCCACCCCGGCAGGGGTCGAGCGTGCCTTTGCCAAGCTCAGCGAGCTCAAGCCGTATATCCAGTGGTGGGACGCCGGCGCCCAACCTGCCCAGTGGTTGGCGGCGGGAGATGTGGTGATGACCTCGACCTATAGCGGGCGCATCGCCGTGGCGGCCCAGCAGGGCAGCCCGCTGGCGGTGGTCTGGCCTGGCAGCCTGTATGGCATGGATTACTGGGCGATCATCAAAGGCTCGCGGCATGTCGACCAGGCCAAGCGGCTGATTGCCTACGCCAACCAGCCGGACACCCAGGTGCGTTATGTGCAGCAGATTCCCTATGGGCCGACCAACACCCAGGCGGCGGCGAAGCTAGACCCGTCCCTGGCCAGCTGGGTGCCTACTTCGCCGCAGAACCTGCAGGGGGCGTTGGCGATGAATGTGGAATTCTGGGTCGACCATGGCGAAGAGCTGGAACAGCGCTTCAATGCGTGGGCCAGCAAATAGCGTACTGCAAAGGTATAACGATGATGACCACAACGGAACAAAGCCTGCGCCAGGAGCTGGCCGCCTGCTATCGGCTGATCGCCCACTTCCGCATGAGCGACCTGATATTCACCCATATTTCCCTGCGCCTGCCGGGGCCGGAGCACCACTTCCTGATCAATCCGTACGGCTTGCTGTTCGATGAGATCACGGCCTCCAGCCTGGTGAAGATCGACCTGCAAGGCCGGCCAGTGGAAGCGACGCCGCACCCGGTCAACCCGGCCGGTTTCGTCATCCACAGCGCCATCCATGCTGCCCGCGAGGATGCCCGTTGTGTGCTGCACACCCACACCCGGGCAGGTTGTGCGGTGGCTGCGCTGGAATGTGGGCTGCTGCCGCTCAACCAGATGTCCATGGAGTTTTATGGCCAGGTGGCATACCACGCCTATGAAGGGATTGCGCTGGACATGGATGAGCAGCGAAGGTTGGTAGCCGACCTAGGCGACAAGCCGGTGATGATCCTGCGCAACCATGGCCTGCTGACCACCGGGCGCAGCGTGGCCGAAGCATTCCTGCGCATGTACTACCTGGAGAAGGCGTGCGAGATCCAGTTGGTGGCACAGAGTGCTGGGCAGGTGATTTTGCCGCCGGCCGAAGTGTGCGCGCATACCGAGCGGCAGTTCAATGAGCCTGGACGAGGGTTGAAACAGGGCGAACTGGCGGATCCGGATGCGTTGCAGCTGGCATGGGCGGCACTGTTGCGGATGCTGGAAAAGGTCGCACCTGGATACCGGAGCTGACGCTCCGCCAATCACCTCGGCAACCCTTGCACGATAACAGTCACTGTTGCGCACCTCTGGGCCGCAACTGTGCTGGTCCCTGTCAAAGGAATAGCCTTATGCTGTAACGAAATATGTCTAGAAAGCTTGAAGAAGGATGTCGCAATGCCACTCAAGGATCTGCTCATCGCCCTGGTGGTGATTGTCGCCTGGGGAGTCAACTTCGTGGTCATCAAGGTTGGCCTCGATGGCTTGCCGCCGATGTTGCTGGGGGCATTGCGCTTCTTGCTGGTGGCATTCCCGGCGATCTTGCTGGTCAAGCGGCCGAAGTTGCCCTGGCGCTGGCTGGTCGCCTACGGCGCGACCATTTCGTTGGGCCAGTTCGCTTTCCTGTTCCAGGCCATGTACAGCGGCATGCCGCCAGGGCTGGCCTCGCTGATCCTGCAATCGCAGGCGTTCTTCACCCTCGGCTTCGCCGCGTTGTTCCTCGGCGAGCGGCTGCGCCTGGCCAGCGTACTGGGGCTGCTGGTGGCCGCCAGCGGCCTGGCGCTTATCGGCAGCGAAGACGGCGGCCATGTACCGATGTTGGCGCTGGTACTGACCCTGTGTGCCGGCGCCATGTGGGGCATGGGCAACATCATCACCCGGCGCTTTGGCTCGGTTGACCTGGTGGCGCTGGTTATCTGGGGCGGGCTGATCCCGCCACTGCCGTTCCTTGCGTTGTCCTGGTGGCTGGAGGGGCCGGAGCGCATCGGCCACGCCATTGCCAATATCAGCTGGAGTTCGGTATTGGCCCTGGCTTACCTGGCGTTTGTCGCCACCATGCTCGGCTACAGCCTGTGGAGCAAGTTGCTGTCGCGCCACCCGGCCGGCAAGGTGGCGCCGTTCTCGCTGCTGGTGCCTGTGATTGGCCTGAGTTCGTCGGCGTTGTTGCTGAGCGAGCGTCTGACCGCGACCCAGGGCTGGGGCGCATTGCTGGTGATGGCCGGGTTGCTGGTGAACGTGTTTGGCGCCCGCATTGGCCAACGGCTGCGCGCGGTCAGCGCGTAGTTGATCCTTCAACCACTGCCCGACTGAAAATCGCAAGCCAGCGCAATCCCTGTGGGAGCGGGCCTGCCCGCGAACACGGGCGAAGCCCGTGCCAACCACCGCGGTGCCTGCTTCGCGGGCACGCCCGCTCCCACAATGACGGCATATCTGCGAGTGGATTTGCGCTCTGTTAGAATCGGTCTCTTTTGCCGGCCAATGGAGCGCACCCATGATCATTTCCACCACCAGCCAGCTCGAAGGCCGCCCGATTGCCGAATACCTGGGTGTGGTCAGCTCCGAATCGGTGCAGGGCATCAATTTCGTGCGCGATTTCTTTGCACGTTTTCGCGACTTCTTCGGCGGGCGTTCGCAAACCCTGGAAAGCGCGCTGCGCCAAGCCCGGGAGCAGGCCACCGAAGAACTGAAGGCGCGGGCACGCCAGTTGCAAGCCGATGCGGTAGTGGGTGTGGATTTCGAGATCAGCATGCCGTCGGTACAGGGCGGCATGGTCGTGGTATTTGCTACCGGTACAGCGGTGCGCCTGAAGTAGAGCGTCTGCCGCTGGTCGGGTCCAAGGCTTCGGTCTGGGCGGTCCGCAAATGACCAGCTAGTCTCACTTTCACAGGTCGCGTTTGGTAGAGCAACTGTTCTGGTTGCCGACGCGTCCGCCACTGGAGGGAGACAGGGCATGAGCGAATCCTTTTTCGAAGACCTGAACGACGCGTTCCCCATCAACAGCCAGGTGCGTTGCGGCCAGGCGGCATTTCGCCTGGGCTTCGCCCACATGACGCTGGATGATTCCGAACAGCTCCAGCCTGCACATCTGCAGCGCAGCAAAAAAGGCCGCTTCATGCCGCGGGTTCCGCTCAAGAAGTGATCCCGCTCCAGCACAACCCCGCCGAATGGCGGGGTTTTTATTGCCATTTCTTGATCCGCCTCATGGCATTGCCGGGTAGCACTCGCAGGATGGCCAAGGCTGTGGTTTTCTTGCGCGGCATTCCAGCAACGGAGGATTGAATGCTCATGCGAGTCAGGGAAGAGACCTATTGGCAATGGGCCGACGCACAGCTGCACAGCCGCTGCCACGACGAAGCACTCAGTGACGGCACCACGCTGGACGTGCAGGTGCGCCTGTCGCGCCTGGGGGCGACCCAACTGTTTTTGGGGTTGTACGCCGGTGATGGGCGAGCGTTGCTGGAGGAGTATTACCCCGCACGCCCAGGCGAGACCATGACTCGCGCCCTGGTGTGGGGTGTCGACCGTGCCCGCGCGATGGCAACCGGCGCCTTGCCGCTGCCAGAGCACCGCAGCCAGCGGCGCCAGGCATGAAAAAGCCCGGCCTATGCGGGCCGGGCTCAGGTAAGGGTGGGAACCCTCAGTTGAGCGGTTCGATCACCTTGACTGCCTGCTGCTCACGGGCAGCGGGCCATTCTTGTTGCAGGGTCTGCAGGACGCGGCCGACGAACTCGGTATCGGCGGCGGCCTTCTTGCCGACGTAGCCTTGGCCACGGCGGTAGACCTTGAAGCGGGCACGCATGCTGGGCAGGTGCTCTTCGAATTCATCTTCGACGGTGTTCGGTGGCAGGCGGTCGAGGCGCACTTCACCGGTCTGGCTTACCCACAGCAGATGGTCGTCAAGGCTGTCCTTGCGTACGGCGAACAGCTGGGCCAATTGGTCGATAGTCGGATTGTTGTTCAAGTTCATCATAAAGCCCCCATTACCCATTCGTAGGTGATTTTTCACAGTTGGCGCTACCACGGTGTAGCGCACTACCAAGGCTGCTACAGCAGCATCGCAACAGGGGCTTTCTCACGCTGCCTTTTGGACAGTTTCCCTCTCCACGGACGGCCTGCGTTACCGCGCAGGCCGTCTGGAACACCCTTGCCACCGCTCCCGATCAGGGAGACGGCTTCATCATGCCCAAGGGCGATGAACGGCGTCAACCATTTTGTAGTGAATATTTTTTCTCACTACATTGTGTCGTTTTGTTCGACAATCGCTGCCCGCACTACAGCCCGGAGAGAATGTCGAAGGCTGCGCGCACCCGGGCTTCGTTCGGGTAGTTTCGGTTGGCCAGCAACACCACGGCCAGTTGTTCGGCGGGCACGAACGCGGCGTAGGCGCCGAAGCCATTGGTCGAGCCGGTCTTGTTGTACCAGGCTGCCGGCAGCGGCGGCAGGGCTGGTTGCAAGCGTGTGGTTGCCTGCGGTTCACGGATTAGCTGCGGGCCGTTGCCATCGATCAGTGTGGCCAGCGTGACCGGGTAGGGGTAACGCTCCCAGCCCAGGCCCTGGGTCATGGCGCCGACCTGGAAGTAGCCCCGCTGGGTGATGGCCGTGGCTTGTGCCAGCGCCGGTGGCAGCCCCTCCGGCTGCATGTGCAGGCGCACATAGCGCAGCAGGTCGCTGGCGCTGGTCTTGATGCCGTAGGCTTCGTCGGCGTAAGGGCCGGGGCCGACACGCACCGGCTTGTCGGCACTGTCGTAGCCCTGGGCATACAACCCCTGGGCGCTGGCCGGGACCTGCAGATAGGTGTTTTCCAGGCCCATCTGTTTCAGCAGGCCCTCGCTCATCAGCGTGGAAAACGGCTGATGCTGCGCTCGGGCGGCCAGGTCACCGAACAAGCCCAGGCTGGGGTTCGAGTAGCAGCGCTGGGTGCCGGGTTTGGCGCGGGGTTGCCAGTGACGGAAGAAATCGACCACCTGCGGCGGCGTCTGCACCGCATCCGGGAACTGCAACGGCAGGCAGTCGGCACTATAGGCGCCCAGTTCCAGCACGCTTGCGTCGCCGATGGGGGAGCCGGCGAGGGCAGGGTGATAGCGCTTGGCCGGGGCATCGAGGTCCAGTTTGCCTTCGGCACTGGCCAGTGCGGCCAAAGTGGCGGTGTAGGTCTTGCTCAGCGAGCCGATCTCGAACAGCGTGTCGCGGCTGACCGGCACACTGTCTGCCTTGCTGGCCACGCCATAGCTGAAGTAGTGCGCGTGGTTGCGAGCATAGATGGCCACGGCCATGCCGGTGATGCCTTGCTCCTGCATCAGCGGGCGGATGATCTGGTCGACCTTGGCCTGCAACTGGTCGTCGGCCTGGGCGGCACTGTAGCCCAGGGTGAGAGTGATGGCGGCTGCAAGTGCAGCCAGGCGGGAGAGGGGCATGAGCGGGTCCTGTGCTGGAGCGTGTCCGTTGAGCGACACCGGTGGGGGTTCCGGCGTTAGCGGCGAAAAACCGAAGACCTTATCGTCTGCCCTTGCACAATGACAAGACGGAAACTGTGATGAAGTATTTGCGCATGTTATTCGACAATTTCACCCTGGCCTTGCTCGGGGTGGTACTGATTGCCACCGTGCTGCCTTGCTCGGGCGACGGCGCAGTGTATTTTGGTTGGCTGACCAACCTGGCCATCGGCCTGCTGTTCTTCCTGCACGGCGCCAAGCTGTCGCGCGAGGCGATCATTGCCGGAGCGGGGCACTGGCGCCTGCACTTGCTGGTGTTCTCCTGCACCTTCGTGCTGTTCCCGCTGCTGGGCCTGGCGTTCAAGCCACTGTTCGTGCCGCTGGTGGGCAACGAACTTTACCTGGGCGTGCTCTACCTGTGTGCCTTGCCGGCTACCGTGCAGTCGGCCATCGCCTTCACTTCGCTGGCGCGTGGTAACGTTCCGGCGGCCATTTGCAGTGCGGCGGCATCCAGCCTGCTGGGTATCTTCCTCACGCCGTTGCTGGTAATGATGTTGCTGGGGGCCAGCGGTGATACTGGTTCTGGTCTGGATGCGGTGCTGAAGATCACCCTGCAGCTGCTGGTGCCGTTCGTGGCCGGGCAGGTCGCCCGGCGCTGGATCGGTGCCTGGGTCAAGCGCAATGCGCGCTGGCTCAAGGTGGTGGACCAGGGTTCGATCCTGCTGGTGGTCTACACCGCGTTCAGCGAGGCGGTGGTCACCGGGCTGTGGCACACGGTATCGCCGCAGCACCTGGCCGGGTTGTTTGCCGTGTGCGGGATTTTGCTGGCAGTGGTGCTGTACGGTACACGGCTGCTCGGCAAGTTGCTGGGCTTTGACCTGGAGGACCGCATTACCATCCTGTTCGCCGGTTCGAAGAAGAGCCTGGCTACCGGGGTGCCGATGGCGCAGGTGCTGTTCGTCGGCAGTGGCATTGGCGCGATGATCCTGCCGCTGATGCTGTTCCACCAGATTCAGCTGATGGTCTGTGCAGTGCTGGCGCAACGTTATGCCAGCCGTGAGCAGGTGGCTGAAGAAGCTTCGGCGGCGTCCTGACACCTGGTTTGGCCACTGATGCGGTCGCCATGTAGGAGCGGCCTTGTGTCGCGAAAGGGCCGCAAAGCGGCCCCGGCAATATTTGCTCCAAGCTGAAATCGAGGGGCTGCTGCGCAGCCCTTTCGCGACACAAGGCCGCTCCTACACGGCGACCGCGCAATGACCAGGAATTATCTGGCCTGCCCTGAACCACGCTCGCGCAGCGCCTTGCCTACCTCGGCCTCGATCTTGTAGGCCGGCGCTTCCAGGTCGTCGTAGTTGCGCGTGTAGCGCCGGGCGAACTCTTCTACACCCAGCTGCTGATACTGCTGCACATGCTTGAGCTCATGTGCCCACAACGCCACGTTGTCCTCGGCATCGGCGGGGCGGCGGAAGATGATCGTGTCGATCAGTGTCACGGCGTTCACATCGGGGTTCTGCAGCAGCGCATTGGCCGCGCTCATCTGCTGTTCGTCACCCACCCGGAAGCGCGCCGCGTCGAGCACGGCAAAGTCGTACCAAGGTTCGAGTTGCGCACGGATATGCAACGGGATCGGCTCGACGCCGCTGGCGGTGGCTTCGTCGCGGGCCTGCTGCAAGGCGTAGGTCAGGCTGGACGAAGCCAGTACTTCCACGTCCTTGAAAATCTGCCCGGCCTGGCCGGGGTCGATGGGCGCACAGAAACATCCCATCAGGCACACCTGGTATTGCCCTGGCGGGCAGGCCTGTTCGGCGAGTGCAGGCAAGCTCAGCAGTAGCCCCAGCAGTAGACTAATCCGCTTCATGCAGGGCCTTCTCGACAAAGTGGCGGCTGGCCTCCAGTACCTGCGACTGCACGCTTTCCGTGGCCAGCATGCGCCCGACCAGCAAGGCACCGACGCACTGGCTGATCAGCACCCAGGCCAATTCGCTGTCTTCCAGGGTCGCGCTCCAGGCCTGGTGCAGCTCCACCAGCCAATGCTCGGCCACTGCACGCACCGGTGCTTCGGCCCGGGCAATCTCCACCCCCAATGGCGGCAGCGGGCAGCCACCTTCGGCATTGTGCAGGTGGGCCAGGCTCAGGTACTGCTGCAGGCAACGGCCCAGGCGTTCGCGACTGGCGCCCTGGTTTGCCAGGCGCGCCAGCGGGCTGTTGCACAATTCCTGCCGCACTACCTCGGTGAACAGGTCGTCCTTGGACGGGAAGTGGTTGTAGAAGGCTCCGCCGGTCAGGCCGATCGCCTTCATCAGCCCGGCTACGCCAGTGCTGGAAAAACCCCCGCGTTTGGCCAGCGCGCCGCTGCTGGCCAGCAGCCGCTCGCGGGTTTGCTGCTTGTGTTCGTTGGTGTAGCGCATTCAGTTGCCTCTGCAGGCGAGCTTGACGGTGGCGGCGATCATAACATAGCGTTCGTTTACTAAACGACCATTCACCAATGGAGGCAGGCATGACAGAACAACAAAAAGTGGTGCTCGTGATTGGCGCGGGGGATGCTACCGGCGGCGAGATCGCCAAGCGCTTTGCCCGCGAGGGCTACATTGCCTGTGTTATCCGGCGCCAGGCTGACAAGTTGCAGCCGCTGCTGGACGAAATCCGCGCTGCCGGCGGCCAGGCCCACGGGTTTGGCTCCGATGCGCGCAAGGAGGAGGAGGTGGCGGCGCTGGTCGAAACCATCGAGCGTGATATCGGCCCGATCGAAGCGTTTGTGTTCAATATCGGTGCCAATGTGCCCTGTAGCATTCTTGAGGAAACCCCACGCAAATACTTCAAGATCTGGGAGATGGCCTGTTTTGCCGGTTTCCTCACCGCCCAGGCGGTGGCCCGGCGCATGGTCCAGCGCGAGCGTGGCACCATCCTGTTCACCGGCGCCACCGCTGGCACTCGTGGCGCGGCGGGCTTTGCGGCATTCGCCGGGGCCAAGCATGCCTTGCGCGCCCTGGCCCAGAGCATGGCGCGCGAGCTGGGGCCGCGGAACATCCATGTCGCCCACGTGGTGGTTGACGGGGCCATCGACACCGCCTTCATCCGTGACACATTCCCCGAGCGCTACGCCCTCAAGGGCCAGGATGGCATCCTAGATCCGGCCCACATCGCCGACAGCTACTGGTTCCTGCATGCCCAGCCCCGCGACGCCTGGACCTTCGAGCTGGACCTGCGCCCCTGGATGGAACGTTGGTAAGCCCCTTTCACCGAGCAAGGACCGTAACCATGCACAAGACTGTCGACTTCTTTTTCGATCTGGGCAGCCCGGCCAGCTATCTGGCCTGGACTCAACTGCCTGGGCTGTGTGCCCGCCAGGGTGCCACGTTACGTTACCGGCCGATGCTGCTGGGTGGGGTTTGCAGGCTACCGGTAATGCTTCGCCGGTGATGATCCCGGCCAAGGGTCGTTACATGTTCACCGACCTGGCGCGCTTCGCCGAGCGCTACGGGGTACCGTTCGGGTTGCCGCCGGGGTTCCCGGTCAATACCTTGACCCTGATGCGCGGGGCAATGGGCACCCAGCTGCGTTCGCCGGAGCGGTTCGATGCGTTGCTGGCGGTGCTGTTCAATGGTCTGTTTGCGCAGCGCCGCAACCTGGGCGACAACGCCGTCCTCGACGACACGCTGAGCCAGGGCGGCTTCGACCCGCAGGCATTTCGCGCGCTGGCGGGTGATGACGAGGTGAAGGCCGCGCTCAGGCACGCGACCGAAGCTGCAGTGGAGCGCGGGGTGTTCGGCGCGCCGACCTGTTTTGTCGGTGACGAGATGTTCTTCGGGCAGGACCGCCTGGACTTTGTCGAAGAGGCCCTGCGTCAGGGTGTCGACAGCCTTACCTGAAGGCGCCTCTCCCACAGGGTTGGCGCGTTTCCTGTGGGAGCGGCTTCAGCCGCGAACACCGGCAAAGCCGGTGCCATCTCCATGCATAAAGCAGTCAGAAGTTCGCCGGGGTGTTGGCGCTGATGATTTCGGCCTCGTCCGGGCCGATGTTCTTGAAACTGTGCGGCAGGGTAGTGGGGATGTAGTAACCGTCGCCCGAGTTGAGCACGCTTACCTGGCCATCGACCCACAACTCGACGGTGCCGCGTGTGACCAGGCCACACTCCTCACCCTCGGCATGCACGATCGGCTCGCCCGAATCGGCACCCGGTGCATACAGTTCACGCAGCATGCGCATCTGCCGGCCTTCGACACTGGCGCCAACCAGCAGCATGCGCAGGCCGTTGCGGCCCAGATCTGGCTGCTCGCCGCCACGGAACACATAGCGCTCTTCGCGCACCGGCTCGTCGAAGCTGAAGAACTCCGCCAGGCTCATCGGAATGCCTTCGAGCAGTTTTTTCAGGGAGCTGACCGAAGGGCTGACGCGATTCTGCTCGATCTGCGAGATCGTCGAATTGGTCAGCCCGCTGCGGCGGGCCAGTTCCCGTTGGGAGAGGTTGTTGCGTTCACGCACCAGTTTGAGTCGCGTCCCCGTGTCCATAGCCGCCTTGTAATCAGAGGTGTCAATAATAATGAGCGATGCGCATTAAAACACACTCTGCGCGCTTGCGCGCTGTGCTTGTCAGGCCCGCTGATCGCGGGGCATCGGCCATGACCCCACCAGCAGCAACAGCGCCGCCACCGCCAGGAATGGCAAGCGTGGATCGACGGCATAAACCAAGGTGCCGGCCAGCGGCCCGATCACTGCGCCCATGCCCTGGGCAGCACCGATGGACCCGGCCGTGGCGCCTTGCTCGGAGGCGTGCATGGCATTGGCCGCCAGCGCCGAAAACGCCGGGAAGACAAAGCCCATGCCCGCCGCCGCGACAAAGTAGCAAGCCCAAAGCCATGGCGCCGTGGTGGCCAGCGAGCCGCAGGCAAAGCCCAGGGCCGAAACCGTGGCGCCGACCCGGATCATCTTCAACGGCGGCCATTCCAGCTGGCGCAGCAGCATCTGCGCCAGGATCAGTGCAACGCCTACCGTGGTCAGGGCGATGCCGGCAGCCTGGGCAGCCTCGGCAGGGCCCAAATGCAGGCGGTCGAGGGCAAAGAAACCGACGATGATCTGCGATACCGTGACGCTGAGCATGGCGCTGAACGCCACCAGCAAAGGCCGGCGCAGGCGTGGGTCGTTCAGGCGCACCGGGCTGGGAGCATGGCTGTGCGGCAGCGCCTGCGGCTTCAGGGTGAACAGCAGGACCAGAAAGGCACTGGCCGGCAGCAGCGACATGATATGGAACGGCAGGCTCAGGCTATGCCGCGCCAGCAGCGCTGCCAGCGCCGGCCCCACCACCAGGCCGACGGCGTTGGCCGCCCCCAGCGAGGCCATGGCCCGGGCCCGGCGTTGCGGTTCGACATGGTCGGCGATCAGCGCATTGCAGCCCACCGGGATGGCAGCATAGAAGGCGCCGATACAGCCGCGCGCGACCATCAGGCCGATGAAGGCCAGGGTCGCCCCCGGTAGCCAGCGCAGCGCACCTTCTACGAACAGGCACAGCAGCCAGTAGGCCAGGGTGAAGCCGGCGCTGCCCAGCAGCAGGATGCGCCGACGGCCCAGACGGTCTGCGGCGCGCCCCCAAGGCCGGGCCAGCAGCACCCAGACCACGCCCGCCACGGTCACGGCGGCACCGGCTTGCCAGGTGGCCATGCCGAGCTGGCGGGCGATCGGGCCGATCAGGGCGACGAAGGCCATCATCGACATGGTGCAGGCCATGTTGGCCAGCAGCAGGGGGCGCAAGTCCAGGGTACTGGCGGGTGCGAGTGTGGCAGGATCCTTTGCGACATTCATAGGGCAGTCCAGGGCGGTACGGCAAATAGAAAGCCGATCTTGTTGGGAATCGTTATCGGTGTCGAGCCCCTGGGCTGCCGAGCGTCATTGGCTGCGGCGCAGCGGGCCAGGCCACATGCTACGCAACACGCCATCGCGGCGCACCCACGCGTGCATCAAGGCCGCACCCACATGCACCAGCACCGTGGCGAACAGCAAGTAGCCAGCCCAGCCATGGGCCTGGCGCAGCACTGCATACAGTTGCAGGTCATGGGGGGCAATGGCCGGCAAGCCCAAGGGGCGGGGGTAGCCACCGGCCGAAAGCATGGCCCAGCCCAGCAGCGGCATGGCAAGCATCAGTCCGTAGAGCACCAGGTGCGAAGCCCCGGCGGCCCAGCGTTGCAGTGCAGGCAGGTCGCGCGGCAGGGCTGGGTGGGGCAGGGCCAGGCGAACGGCGATGCGCAGCAGCACCAGCACCAGCAGGGCCAGGCCGGTTGCCTTGTGCAACCCGATCAGCACGGGGTGGCGCGGCGACAGGTCGGCGACCATGCTCACACCGATGAACAACATGGCCAGGATCAGCACGGCCATCAGCCAGTGCAACAGGCGGGCGAGGGGGTGGAAGGCGTCGGTTTTCATGGGTGGGCTCCGGTGTCGAGCGATTCGCGGCTGCGGCGGTTGAAGGATTCCGAGTAGGCGGCTGAACGGGCGGCGAGAATCGGGTCGGCAGAGGCCTGGATGCCCCGGGGTAGAATCAGCGGGTCGAAGTTGATGTCGCGGCAGGCCCCTTGCTCGGGGCCGTCGACCTGTTCCAGTACCAGCGTGCCGGCGTCCACGCTGCGCCGGTCGGCAGGCCACGGGCTGGCAGGGTCGTCCACTGCATCGCCGGGTTCCGCCAGTACCAGGCGCAGCGTCCAGCGCAGCGGGCCCTGGGCCAGCCGTTGCTGCAGGTCGTGCTGCAGGAACTGTTTGTCATCGACTTGGGCAGGCAGGGCGGCAAACGCTGTCTGCGGCTCCAGTTGCCAACGCACGGGGTGGGACGCGCCGCTTGTGTCGATCAGGCGGAAGGCGTTGATGCTGTGGTACTGCGTGCTGGCGAAGCTGTTGCTGGGCTTGTACCCCGCCGCCCATTGGCGAAACGCCGCGCTTTCCGGGTGGGCGGCGAAAAACGCCTGCAGTTTGCCCGGGTCCGGTTTGCCGGTGGCCGGGTCGGGTGCCCCCGCCAGTACCTGTTCATAGAAGGCTTGTGGCGTGCTTACCGCCAGCACCGGCGGGTTGTTCATGCCGGTACGCCAGACTTGCCCGTCGTCGGTGCTCAACTCGATGGCCAGGCTGCGCACCGGTATGCCGGTATCCGGCGCGAACGGGTTGGCGCCGCCGATGGCGAAGCGGCCGATCACTGGCACCCGCGGCTGGCTGAACGCCCGCGCCGTGGACAGGCTGACGGCCTGCCCGCTGGGCTGGAAGTAGCCGCTGACGCACAGGCCCTTGGCGTGGTTCTTACGGTAACCCGGGTAATGCCCGGCCTGGGCTTCGAAGGTGTCGATGATGCGTTGTGGGGTCAGGCGGGTATCGCCAACCCAGCCGGCGGCATAGGCAAAGGCGGCGCCCGCGCCCAGCATCACGACGCCGATGGCGGCCAGGCGCAGGGCCTTGGCCGGGCCGTGCAGGGGTGAGTTCATGGTCATTGTCCGGTTCAGTGAAGGTGCCGGTACGACGGCGCAGGGAAAAACTTATTCCCTTGCCGGGAATAGATTTTCCTCGCAGGCGTCTGCCTCTTACACTGACAACCCCAGAGGCCGGGACCTTGCCATGCATGATCTGGACGACCACCAGTGGCGCGAGCTGCTGGCCCGCCTGCGCCGCTTTGCCGTGTGGCTGACCCGCGAGCCGGGCAGCGCCGACGACCTGGTACAGGCCACGGTCGAGCGGGCCTTGAGCCGGCGCGACCAGCAACGTGATGCCGATGCCCTGCGGGCCTGGCTGTTCACCATCCTTTATCGGCTGTTCCTCGATGGAAAGCGCCGCGAGCGCCTGCACGCGCGATGGCTGTCCTGGTTCGGCCGCGGCGAGCGCGATGACGAGCCGGTTGGTGGCAACCTCGAGGCCATTGTCCTGGCCCAGGCCGACCTGCAGGCTTTCGCCCGGCTCACGGCAGAACAGCGTGCGTTGTTGCTGCTGGTCAGCATTGAAGGTTTGAGCTACAAGGAGGCCGCCCAGGCCCTGGGCATCCCTATCGGCACTGTGATGTCGCGCCTGTCGCGCGCCCGCAATGCCTTGCGCGAACTGACCGAGGGCAGCCCCCAGCCCCCGGCCTTGCGGAGACTGAAATGACGCGCCTGATCCCCAGCGAAGACGAACTGCACGCTTATGTCGACGAGCGCCTGGAGCCTGCGCGCCGGGCCGAGGTTCAAGCCTGGCTGGCGGCCAACCCGCAGGCTGCGGCCAAGGTCGAGGGTTGGCGTGCCGACGCCCGCCGCCTGCGTACGGCGCTGGCCGGGTTTGGCGAAGTGCCGGCGCAGCTGGACCTGGGGCAGTTGCGCAGGCAAGTGCGCCAACGCCGCCAGCGCCGCTGGGCTACGGCGGCGGTGCTGCTGCTGGCGTTTGGCATAGGTGGCCTGGGAGGTTGGCAGGTGCGCGATGCGACCTTGGCGCGTGCCGAGCTGCCGATGGCCGATGCCGTCCAGGCGCACCGCTTGTTTGCCGGTAGCCAGGCGTTGGATATCCAGGCCAGCGACCCAGGCCAGTTGCGCGACTGGCTGGGGCGCCACTTCAGCCGCGTTGGCCACTTGCCGGACCTGGCGGGCTACGGCTTCAAACCGGTGGGCGCGCGCCTGCTAAGCAACGAGCAGGGGCCGGCGGCATTGCTGGTGTTCGAGGATGGCAAGGGCCAGCGCATCAGCCTGTTCCTGCGCTCACCAGGTGATCATTATCGGCGCATGCCGGACGGGCAGCGCGTGGACGGGCAGCTGGAGGCGCGGTACTGGTCGCATGGGGCCTACAACTTTGCTCTGGTCAGCGCGGTGGACGATTTGCGTGGGGCGGGGGTGGGGGAGGCGTTGCGCTTGGGTTTGTGAGCCCGCTCTCGCCGGGATCGCGCGTGGATGCTGTGGTGATCCTGTGGGAGCGGGCGCGCCCGCGAAGAGGCCTCGCCAGGCCACACATTCCTGCCATTTTCCCCTGCTCACTCGCCCAACCGCTGCTCACGCGACGGCGGGTAGCCAAAGTAAGCCGCATAGCATTTGCTGAAGTGCGACACCGAAACAAACCCGCAGGCCACTGCCACTTCCATCACCGACAGGTCGGAATACTGCAGTAGGCGGCGGCTTTTGGTGACGCGCAACTCCATGTAGTAACGCCGCGGCGAAGTACCCAACTGGGCCTGGAACAGGCGGTCGATCTGTCGGCGCGAGCGCCCGCTGTAGGCGGCCAACTGGTCGAGGCTGAGGGTTTCCTCGAGGTTGTTCTCCATCAGCTCGACGATGGTGCGCAGGTGCAAACTCATGGATTTCTTCGCGCCAGGACCGACCTGGCGATAGCGGGCACCGGAGAACGACAGGATCTCCTCGACGCCTTCGGCCAAGCCGTCGCCATACAGCCGGCGCACCAGGCCGAGCATCAGCTCCATGGCACCATTGGGGCTGGCAGCGCTGAGGCGGTCGCGGTCGAGAGTGAAGCTGGCCGGGGTGATCCGCGTCTGCGGGCTGCGCTCGGACAGGCTGGCGCGCTGCTCAGGGTGGATACTGCAGCCATAGTCGTCCAGCACCCCGGCGCGGCCGAGGAACCACGCGCCGTTCCACAACCCGCCCAAGGCCATGCCGTGGGCCGCACAATCGCCCAGCAGGCGGTCAAGCTCGGGGTACTTCAATGGCGTGCGCAGGCCGCCACAGATCACCAGCAGGTCCAACTCCTTCAGGGCCTCGGCGGATAACTCGGTAGCCACCAACTCCAACCCCAGGTCGCTGAGCACGCGGTCGCCTGCAAGCGACAGCGGGGTGAATTGAAAGCTGTCGGCGCGCAGCAGGTTGGCCGTGACCAGCACGTCCATGGCCACGGTGAAGCTGGCCATGGAGAAGTGTTCGAGCAATACGAAATCGACCCGATAGGGGGCTTGGGCATTGGCGCTGGTGGACTTCAGCCGCAGCATGTTGCTGGTACTGGTCTTCTTGCTGAACTGGCGTGGCGTGGGCACTCTGGACTCCGCTTCCTGGCTGGCCTTGAGAGTGTGGCGGGTGGCCGGGGGAAAGACAATCTCCCGGGTGGCCGTGTCGTATTCCAGGTCGTGTTCAGGCAACCTGTCTGGCTTGGCCCGTTGCCGCTATGCTGATGCTCCTGTCACTGAGGATACCTTGATGAAGTACGCCGCTGCCCTGTTGCTTTGCCTGATGCCATTGCTGGCCAATGCCCTGGAGCAGGGCGACAAGCTCGCCCCGTGGACGCTGCTCGACCAGTACGACCAGGCCTATAGCCTCGCCGCCGGCACGCACATCCTGCTGGTGGCACGCGACATGGACGGTGCCAAGCTGGTGAAGGCGGCGTTGGCCGAACAGCCCAAGGGTTACCTGGAGGCGCGCGATGCGGTGTTCGTTGCCGACATCCAGCGCATGCCGGCGCTGATCAGCAAGCTGTTCGCCATCCCCGCCATGCGCGATTACAACTACCGCGTTTTGCTCGACCGCGACGGGCGCGTGGCCAGCCGTTATCCAGGGCAGGATGGCCAGGTGCAGTGGTTGCAACTGGAGCAGGGCAAGCTGGTGAGCCAGCGGGCATTTGCCGATGCGCCGGCGTTGAAGGCGGCGTTGGAGACTGCACCACGGCATTGAGAGCTGTCACTGCTCCCTGTAGGAGCGGCCTTGTGTCGCGATGGGCTGCATAGCAGCCCCCTGCGGTCCTTTGTAGGGCAAAAATCCTGGGGCCGCTGCGCAGCCCATCGCGACACAAGGCCGCTCCTACAAGGACCGCGGTGCCATGCCGCCAGCCAAATCAATCTGAACCCTCGGCAGCCTCTGCAACCCAACCCATTACATGCCAAATGGGAGAGCGCTCATGGAAATCGGAACGATCTGGATCATCGTCGCGGCCTTTGTGATCCTGCTGGAAATCTGGGCCATCTGGCACATCATCGGCAGTGACCGGCGCGCCGAGCGCAAGATGCTGTGGATCGTCTTCGTGGTCTACGCACCGTTCCCCGGTTTGCTGTTCTGGGCCTGGCGCGGGCCTCGGGCGGTGAAGGGCAGGGCGGTACTGCAGGAAAAATGATGGCGAACGGCCTCAGGCGCGGGGGCGCCTGAGGCCGTCGATGTTCACTTGGGCAGGATATCGAAGCGAATGGCTGACCCCAGCCCGTCCACTATCAGGCAACCATAGAACTTCACGGTCGACAGCACACACAGATGCTTGAGCGCTTCATGGATGTAATCGTGAAGCAGCTTTTCGGCATCGCGCCTGCGGTCTGCGAGCGTGGTGCTGCTGAGAGTGATCACCCCGAGCAAGGTGGTTTCAATGTGTTCGACGGTGTCCAGGCCAATTTTTTCGCGCAGGTGCAGGCGCGCCTTTGCCGCATCGTCTTCATCTCGTGCGGTTTTGGGCTTGATGGTATAAGCCAGCTGAAAATCATATTTGCTCATCGCTTTATCCTTGGTACGTGCAGGCCTCCATGCCGGGCCTCGCAATCTAGCGCCTGGCAGCCACCGCGCATACAAACGCGTGGTTCACGCAAGCCAGTGCGCTGTGCGAAACGTCCTACGCAGACAAGCCCGTTTTACGATGCATGCTTGACCTCGAGTTAACTCAAGGTTCGATACTCCGTCCCTCTTCCAACTGATCGAGGGTTTACCGTGAGCCATTCAACCGCGTTCCAGCTGAGCAACCCCGAAGGCCTGTACGACCCCAGCGGTAATGCCTACTCTCATGTCGCCGAGGTTCATGCCGACAGCCGCCTGTTGTTCATCGCCGGCCAGGGCGGGGAAGACCGCAACGGGCAGCTGTCGCCGCTGTTCGCCGAGCAGGCACGCCAGGCACTGGCCAACCTTGAGATTGCCCTGGCGTCGAAAGGCGCCAGCCTGGCCCAGGTGTTCAAGCTGACCCTGCTGATCGTCGAGCATTCCGAAACGCGACTGCATGAATGGGTAGCCGAGGCTGACAGGGCCTGGGGCCGCAGCATGAAACCGACCTGCACGCTGATACCGGTACCCCGGTTGGCGCTGGACGGCATGCTGGTGGAGATCGAGGCAGTGGCGGCTGTATAGGTCCGGGCGATTCGGTGGTGGCGGCAGATAAACACTATGTTGTATATCGGTGCTGGCCCAACCAGCATGGCCGCTATAACAACAATTGACCTCAAAGGTGACCACACCATGAGCACCGGCACCACCACGCTTGCCGACCCCAAGGCCTGGGCCTGGGTCTGGCCCGCACTTTTCAGCCTGGTGGCCTTCGCTGCCAACTCGGTATTCTGCCGGCTCGCGCTGAAGGATGGGGCCATCGACCCGGCATCCTTCACCGTGGTGCGCCTGGCCAGTGGTGCACTGTTCCTGCTGCTGTTGATCCGCCTGCGCAAACCCGCGCTTGCCATGGGGGGGAGCTGGCGCGGCGGCTTGGCCCTGTTCCTCTACGCATTCCTGTTTTCTGCGGCATATCTGCAACTGGGCGCAGGCGCGGGTGCGTTGCTGCTGTTCGGCGCGGTGCAGATCACCATGTTCGGCTTCGCCTGGTACAAAGGCGAACAAATCACCGCGCGGATGCTGCTGGGCATGCTGATCGCCTTCGTCGGCCTGCTGGTGCTGCTGTTGCCCGGTACTGCGGCGCCACCTTTTGCCAGTGCCTTGCTGATGGCCCTGTCTGGCGTGGCCTGGGGCGTTTACACGCTGCTGGGCAAAGGTTCACCCAGGCCGCTGGCCGACACTGCCGGCAATTTCACCCGGAGCCTGCCGTGCCTGGTGCTGCTGGCGCCGATGCTGTTACTGGGCGCCGGCTTGCACCTGAGCCCGCTCGGCGTGCTGTATGCGCTGGGTTCTGGTGTGCTGGCGTCCGGTGCTGGCTATGCCGTGTGGTACGGCGTGGTCAGGCAAGTCAGCGCGCAGCAGGCGGCGACCATGCAGCTCAGCGTCCCGGTGATCGCGGCGTTGGGCGGGGTTGGCCTGATCGGCGAGCCATTGTCGTTGCGCTTGCTGGTGGCCTGCGTGGTGGTGCTGGGCGGTATCGCCCTGGCGCTGGCGCCGCGCCGTTAAAAGAAACGGCGTTGCGCCTTGAGCGTGACCATGCTGTCGCAATAGGTGTTGATGCCCGAATACGCATCACACCCGCCACCACTGAGGTTTGAGTTGCTGTAGACCAGGTTCAGGTCGATGCCGAGCCAAGGCCGGGAAAGTTCCAGCGACCAATCGGAAAAGGCATTCACCTCGCTGCCATCACCAATGGTGAATGGCGTACCCAGGCGGTGATGGGCGAGCTTCACGCTCAGGTCGACATCAAACAGCGGCAGTTGGCCGAAGTCGGCGAACAGCGTGGCGGTGCGGTTGTCGGGATTGTCGCGCAGCGCTCCACCGAAACGGCTGCCCAGCACCGAAACACCGCCGTACAGGGCATAGCTGTCGGGGCCCGCAATGTTTGGCTGACTATAATGGATCAACCCCACCTCGTAGCCCAGGCTAGTGTCGAACCGGTGCTTGTAGCCCAGATAACTGTCCAGCCGCAGGGTGGAGTCGGGCGTCACGCCCATGCTCGGGGCGTACTGGCCAAGGTACCAGCCGCTGGGGTGGCTGAAGTCGAGGCCACCGTGGAACGCACCGATGGCGCTGGGCGATATCAGCCCCTGGGCCATACTGCGTGAGGGGGTGGTGCCGAGTGTAAAGTCGAAGTCGCCCAGTTCGCGTTTGATCTGTTGGGCCAGCAGCATGGGGCTGAACAGCAGTGCAGCACTCAGCAACAGAAGGGGCCTGGTCATGGTCTCCGTCCTGGAAGGCTTGCGGTTGAGCGGTAAAGCATACCTGTGCAGGTAACGTGAGGGAACCGCCGGCTAGCCCATTCAGCCTTTGGTCGAACGGTCGGCGTCTGCAGCTTCGGTCACCACGGGCAGGTTGCCGGCACGCTGGATTACCCGCCGTTGCTGCTCGTAGTCGTCCAGCGACAGGCCACGGCGTTGCAAGGCTTCCAGTTGCAGTTGACGGGTTTCTTCGGCGGTGTAGGGACGCAGTTCGGGGTGGCTGGCACAGCCGCTGGTGATGGCGATGGCAATGACGGCAAGGGTGGCGGACAGCAGGCGGGCCAAGGTGTTCATCAGGTAGCTCCAGGGGCCGGTGTGGTGGGCGGCGAGTCGATGGAGCTAGGTTATTCGGCCATGTCGTTCGGCAGAAATTGCCATTCTCGATAGTGACTATCGATGGTTCCTGGGAGGGTGCGATGGGGCAAGACGAGCAACCGCGAAAATGGGGTGTGCTGGAACCGATCGACCGGATCACCGAAGTCATCTTCGGCCTGTTGATGGCGATGACCTTCATCGGCTCGCTGAGCGTGGCCACGGCAGGGCGCGAAGACGCGCGGCTGATGCTGATTGCCGCGCTCGGCTGCAACCTGGCCTGGGGCCTGGCCGATGCCGTCATCTACCTGCTGCGTACCTGGACCGAACGTACCCGCAGCCGGACCTTGCTGGCTCGCCTGCAAGCCGGTGATATCACCCAGGGGCGCAGGCTGATTGCCGATACGCTGCCAGAGCGCATCGGCCTGGCACTGGATGAAGACGGGCTGGAGATGCTGCGCGGGCGCATGCTGCGTGATGCTGGCCGCCCGCTGCCGGCACGCCTGGGGCTGGATGATTTCAAGGCTGCCCTGGCCACTTTCCTGCTGGTGGTACTGGCAACTTTCCCGATGGTCATTCCGTTCCTGCTGATCGAGACCACCGGTACGGCCATCCGTGTATCGAACCTGGTCGCCCTGGCCATGCTTTTTCTTGCGGGCTGGCTGCTGGCACGCTATTCCGGTGGCCGTACCCTGTTGACCGGCGTGGTTCTGGCGGTAGTCGGGGCGTCACTGATCGTGGCGATCATCGCCTTGGGCGGTTGAGCACTGCCCGCTCAGTATTTTATGTCGCGGGCGCGCTCACGGCCTTGCTGCTTGGTATGGCGTTTGTCCTGCCGGCAGCCGGCGTTGCTTTGCTGGTCGGCGTGGCGGCAGTCCTGTTTGGTCTGCCGCGCGTCCTGGCGGGTTTCCTGCCGCACATCGCGGGCCTCGCGGCGCCGTTCGGCGCGGTCGGTGGCCGCCCAGGCCGAGGTGCAGAGCACGGCCAGCATGATCACGGCGATGAGGCGGGGCGTGTTCATCAGGGTGGGCTCCTTTTTTGGATACGGTCTCGTGCATGCGCCGGCCTCTTCGCGGGCACGCCCGCTCCCACAGGGTCACCACAGGTTCGAACATTGTGGAGTACCTGTGGGAGCGGGCGTGCCCGCGAAAGGGCCGGTACAGTCAATTACAGATCTCAACCCAGCCCTGATATAGATTCAAAAGCAGCAACCACCCCACCCTTAGAGCGCGAAAAGTTCGCGCCCCCGTATCTGGCCAAAAGCAGCGCCATTGCTACCCTTAACCCACGCGGCCTGATCTCACGGAGAGATGCGATGCGCATGCCATTGTCAGCGGTCCTGTCGGTGATCCTGTATCTGAGTGCCACGCCCGGCCTGGTGCTGGCAGAGGATGTACCGGCCCCCGACCCGGCACCACAAACCGACACGGTCGCGGCCAAGGACCCGGTGTTCACCCAGGAGCAACTGGATCAGATGCTGGCACCCATCGCGCTGTACCCCGATGCGCTGCTGGCACAGGTATTGATGGCCTCCACTTACCCGGGGCAGGTGAGCGAAGCTGTGACCTGGTCCAAGGCCAACCCCAAGGCCACCGGCGACGATGCCGTCAAGAAGGTGGCGAACCAGCCCTGGGACCCGAGTGTACAGGCGCTGGTGGCCTTCCCGCAGGTACTGGCGACCCTGGGGCAAGACCCGGTCTGGGTACAGCGCCTGGGTGACGCCTTCCTTGCGCAGCCCGACGATGTCATGGGCGGCGTGCAGCGCCTGCGCCACCAGGCCCAGGCCGCCGGCAACCTGCAGAGCAACCAGTACCAGAACGTGACCGTGCAGACCGCCCCGGCACCGGCCTCCAGCGGTAGCAGTACCCAGGTGGTTACCGCCAGTAGCCCGCCCACCACCATCATCATCGAGCCAGCCGACCCGCAAGTGGTGTACGTGCCCAGCTACAACCCGACCACCAGCTACGGCACCTGGGCCTACCCGGCCTCGCCGCCGGTGTATTACCCGCCACCGCCCATGTATTACCCTGGTTCTGCACTGGTGGCGGGCCTGGCCTTCGGTACCGGCGTGGCGATTGTAGCCTCGCTGTGGGGCGACTGTGACTGGGGCAACAACGACATCGACATCGACGTCAACCGCTACAACAACATCAACGCCAACAACCGCATCACCAACAACCAGAACAAATGGCAGCACAACGCCGCCAACCGCGACGGCGTGCCGTACCGCGACTCTCGCAGCCGCCAGCAGTACGGTCGCCAGCTGGACGGTGCCACCCAGCGTACTGCCTTCCGCGGTGACGACGCCCAACGCGCCCAGGCGCGGGACAAGGCCCGGGCGTCGATGGACCGGGCCGGCATCGAACGTCCGGCCACCAGCAACCGCCAGGCACGCCAGCAGATGCGCGAGGCGCAGGCAGGCAATTCGGTCGGCAACCGCATGCAGCCTCGTAGCGACAACCCCAGGGCAACCGACCGTCGACAGGAAACCCGCAACACCCAGGCTCGCCAGCAGAACAGCCAGGTGAACCAGCGCAGGCAGGGCGAAGGCCAGGGGCGGCAGCTGGCACAAAATCGGCCTTCCAATACCGCTGGCCGCGCGCGTAACAATGCCTTCGACGGCGTCCGTTCACCCTCGCGCACCAGCGCGCAGGCAAGCCGTGGCCGCACCAGCCAGTCGTTTGCCCAGCGCCCGAGCGCATCACGTGCCGCCGGGCACCAGATTTCCCGGCCCAGTGCGCCCGCACGCCGCGGGGGAGGTGGCCGTCGATGAACCGTCAAACGATAGCGGCACTGGTAATCGCAGCCGGTATGACATGGTCATCCCTGGCCGCTGCGCAGGAAGCCTTCCCGACACCGGAGAAGGCCGTGGAATCCTTTGTTGCGGCGCTGGGCGAGGAGAAACCTGATGAAGCCCGCCTGGCCCGGTTGCTGGGTGATGACTGGCGTGCCTACATACCGCGCGGTGGTGTGCAACGCAGTGATGTGGACACGTTCCTTGCGCAATATCGCGCGCAGCACAACATCAACCTGTCGGGGGCAAACAAGGCCATCCTCGCGGTGGGCAGTGATCACTGGACGTTGCCTATTCCGTTGACCAAAGGCGACCAGGGTTGGCGTTTCGACCTCAAGGCCGGCAGCGCCGAAATCCGCGCGCGGCGTATTGGCCGCAACGAGCTGGGTGCCATGCAGTCGATGCTGGCCTATCACGATGCGCAAATGGAGTACGCCACCCAGGACCACAACGGCAACGGTGCGCTGGAATACGCGCAGAAGATATTCAGCGAGCCCGGCAAGCATGACGGGCTGTACTGGGACGACGATGGCGATGACCAGGTCAGCCCGCTGGGCCCGCTGTTCGGCCAGGACCGGGTTGGCGACGACTGGTATGGCTACCACTTTCGTATCCTCGATGCACAGGGCCCATCCGCCCCTGGCGGTGCCTACAGTTACCTGATCGGCAACCAGATGAGCCGTGGCTTCGCCATGGTTGCCTGGCCGGCCAGGTACGATGACACCGGGGTGATGAGCTTCATGATCAGCCATGACGGCGAGGTGTTCGAGAAAGACCTCGGGCCGCACGGTGACAAGCTGGCCAAGGAGATGAAACGCTTCGATCCGGATGACAGTTGGAAGGTGGTGGATGTGCCGACGGGGGATTGAGCCGCTCGTATCACCCACCCCCTTTCAGGGGGCTGTTCTCGATTCCAGATCCATCTCTGACGGCCAGTTTACCTTCGGTGCCAAACGCAGGGCGAACTCACACCAGAGCACATCGTTGTGGTCTTTGGGTTCGCCTGGTGGTGGCAGGGCTGAGGGGCCTTCCTGCATGTAGGTGCAGATGTAGGCCCAGGCATGCTCATTGGCACCCATCGTAACCAGAGGAAAACGGTCGATGACATTGTTTGTGCCTGGTGCAACGATGGAGAGTGTGACACCCCATTTGAAAATTAACCCACCGTTTGGCAGTGCGCCGGTCTGGGACCAGCGCTCGGCGCGGACTTGTGGCCAGTCGTAACTGACCGGTACGACCTTGCCTTTGTCGAATGGGTTCCACCATTGATGCTTGAAGTTGTAGGCGTAGATTTTATTACGGGCCCGGTTGAATCGAATGGGCAGGTCTCGGGGCGCTGAGAGGTCTGCCCGGAACAGGACAACGGTGCACCATGCTGACAATGAGAGCATGATAATTTCCTGAAGAACACTTTCGATGTCCGTTGGGTCCGTATGCCTGATCACCCAAGGAAGGTCAACCAGGATCGAAATCAGAAAGATAAGTGCCAATATCGAAACGATCCCACGATAGGCCATTGCTGAGCGACAAATCTCGAGGTAAATATCATCTTGAAAGTTCGGCGTATGGGGAGCCAAGCCAGGTTCTAGAATCGGTGCATCGAAGGGCGATGGCAAGTCTTCTTGCCAGCCAGTGCAGGGTGGGATCAGTCTTGGGCGGCTCATTGATTTTTGCTCTTGTTGGTGCGTATCTCATTCTCTATTAATACAATCTGAGCGAGTGTTGTTTTGTCGTCTTTGTCAGGCCAGAAGTTTAGGGTGAATTCTATTGCCTGGATGGTGTGGTGGTCGGACAATGGCAGCGCTCCTTGAATGGTGAGGGCTTTAGTCATTGGATCGACCTTTGTGAATGGCTGCATATCGGGTGGTCTTGAGAAGAGCTTATTGGTCGCTCTGTCTTGAGCTTGCAGTTTCAACGGCGACGAACTGTCTGCGGACAGTACAGCTAATTCACTACCTCTAGGTCCGTGGTACAGGCTTAAGCTCCACTCGTAATGCGACAGGTGCTGATTGAAGTTTGGAATGCGAATAAAGAAAATCAGGCCGACGCTTGCCGGGATCGCATTACCATCACTGGTAAATATCGTTGACGCATTTTCTTTGTGGATGGAGTGATTGATTTCGAATTGGATTTGAATCGAGACCTCCGCCTCCAAACCGAGGAGGGATGCATTGAGAGCGGCAATGGCCGCGTCCATATCGGTGTTGGTCACCCATTGGCGATGTGATTCCGGTAACCCCCACTTGGTATTTCTGGCCCAAATCTGCGTTGCTGATGATTCTTTGTGCTTGGCTGAAGTTGCAAGCAGATAGGCTGCTATGCCCAAGGTGATGCTTATGCCTATCGGGCCAAGTAAAGCGCTGGAGCCAAATGCGGCCCAGACGCCAAATGCTGCGGCCCCGAATGAAGTGGCACTTGCGAACCGGTAGAGGCGAGCTGCAGAGCCATCTCCCACTCTCTCGGATCTAAGGTTTGCATACCTGTACTGAGCCGCATCCATGACACCAGCAAGCGCAGAAATCCCCGCGCCGAATCTGGCAATACCGGTCCCCAATGAGATTGTTGTCACCGTCCCCGGCCACGGTATCTTCGGACGCACAAGCGCAACAACCAGTCCCGCCGCTTCGACGCTGGCACCCAACAACCCAAGCGAAGAAGACCAGATCGCCACAAGCGCCTCCGGGTTGTCCTGATGCGTCTCTTGCAACGCTCGATAGTTCTTGCCCAGGCTGTCCTGATGGAACCACATGCTGCCCAAGGCAAATAGCAGCCCGACGCTTCCGCTACTCGCTGCAGCATCCCGCAGGCTGCGCATGGCATCGCTTGCCACGCTTTGCGCGGCCGTAGAACTGATCTTCAAACCACCCGTAACCTGCGCACGCAGCGTACCCGCACCAATCGCAACATTGCGTACCAGCGCCCCGACGCCGCCGGCTGCACCCTCGCGCAACTGCACCAGCCGCGCCTGCAGGCTCTCGGCGCTTTCGAGCGTCCAGAGCATCACCTCGATCATCTGGCTGCGGTTACCCGCTGCCGCAATATTGATCGCGCCACTCAGCACCATGGCCCGCACCTTGCGGCCCAGTGGGTCACGGAACTGCTTGTCTACCTGCTGCAGAAACGCATCGGTCCGCGCTTCCAGGGCTTCATTGAGCAGGCTCATGTATTCGCCCACTGTCAGCGACACCCGCAGCGGCGTTACCTGCTGCCCGGCGAACAGTGCAAACGCCGAGCGATGCACATGACCGATCAGGGTCTTGGTCCGTTCACCCAAGTGCTGGCTGAGCGCATTCCCTGCGCTGTTGGTCGCGGCCAGCAACTGGCCAACGGCATCCTGTATCGGCTTGATCATCAGCAGTTGGCCATCGGCGGTACCGGCGATGCCCTTGATGATGTCGTACACCTTGCCGAAGTCGTCCCCGGACAGCGCCCTGGCCACCTGCTGCATCAGCTTCTGATTCTTGGCCAGCAGTGCCTGGTACAACAGGCTGCGGTCGTCTTCCAGCAGCTGCTGCCAGATATGCTGGGTGATCCCGAGCGGCTGACCCTCCTGCGGCAAGGTTTCAGTGGGCCCGCCGGCCAGGCAGGCGGCCATCATCTGGATGAAGTACTCCACCGAAACGGGGGAGGTCGCGTCATAGTCGTAGTAGCCGATCTGCTGAAACGCCCGCTTGGCATAGTGCCGCGCATACAGATCGCCAACCTGGTCGATCATCGACTGCCAGTTTTTCAGTTCGCGGTCGTAATCGGCCTGGAACGCGGCGCGGGCGCTTTCGTCGTAACGCTCTTCCAGCCGCTCGCGGGCGTCCTGCTGCTTGCGCGCGGTGTTGCGTTCGGTCTGCGCGTCGATGTCCACCGGCGGCAGATACGCCTTGGCCGCGATCGGGCTGTCGTTCCACTGCTCGACCTGCCGGGCTTCCCGCTGCGCGTCCTCGGCACCTTGCACGGCCGCCATGGCCGCGTGCAATTCGCGGATGCCCAGTAGTGCTTGCGAGGTGAAGTATTCGAAGTGCCGCTGCGGCTGCGCCCGCCATTCCTGCAGGGCCTGCACCCAGCCAGTGCGTTGCGCGTTGAGCTCCATGACCATGCCGACCGGGTCGGGCAGCGTCAGCGCCAGCACGCCATTGGGCAGTTGTTCCTGCTGGATGACATTGCGCACATGCGTGCGGGTTTCATGCCAGCGGCCCAGGCGGCTGTAAAAGCCATGAACGCTGGTAAACCTGGCAGAGGAAAAGGTGGAGAACTCCAGCACCTGTTCCAGGCCGAAGCGGAAGCTGTCGGTCATGGCGATGCCGAGGCTGGCAGGGTCGTTGCGTGCGGTGTTCAGGTCCACCTCGACGAAGCGGGCGAGGGTGCCTGGGTCACTGTCGGCGATGCCTTGCCGATAGCGGTCGAGTACCGCACGGGGCCAGGGGTCGTTGGCGAAGGCGATCCAGGCCTTGCGGTAGAGCAGGGTATCGATGTTGATGAACGAGGCGATCACGTCATGGCCTTCGGTGGCGCATACCTTGGGTAACGGCCTGGGTGGCCCAAAGGGCATCTGCGACACCGGGAAGCGCCGCAAGGTACCTTCCGCCGCCACCTCGTAGGCCTGCCAGATTTCCTGGTCGAGCAGTACGTAGACATAACCCTGGCGCAAAAGGCGCAATTGGTCGGTGTGCATCGGGTGGAAGATGATTTCGCTGTCGTCTGCCAGGCGATAGGGGCGCCCTGTGTCCGGGCGCGGGGCGTAGGCCTCGCGCAGCAGCAGAATCGGCAGGCCGGAGCGTTCGCAGGCATTGCAGGTGCCGTAGGTGTTGGGGATCTCTTCCTGCATGGCGATGTGGATGGCTTTGCTGATGCTCATCAGGAGTTCCTTTCCAGTGATTTGACGCAACGGCCAAAACACTAGCGAGGAACGCCTTCGCGGGGGAGCAATGGGCTTCCTAAAACGTTGTAGGATTTTTCGCTTTAGTGCCCCTGTAGGAGCGGCCTTGCGTCGCGACGGGCTGCGCAGCAGCCCCAGGATCTTGCAGGCGATAAAGGCCTATTGCCCCAACATCTGCCGCACCAGCCACTGCCCCGCCGGCCCGAGCGCGCGCCGGCTCGACCAGGCCACGTCCATGTCAACCCGTCGCGGGTACCCGGCCACCTGCAACTCCACCAGCCCATTGCCAAACCGTGCCACCAGCGCCCTGGGCAGTTCGGCCCAGCCGAACCCGCGCACGGCGAACTCCAGCAGGGTGAGGTAGTCCGGTGCCGACCAGGCCTGGCCACGACCGTGGTGCAGGCTGGGAGCATAGGTCTTGATATACAGCTGCCGGACGTTCTCCAGGTGCTGCGTCTGCACCTGGGGCAAAGCCGCCAACGGATGCCCGCTGGCCACGTACACCCCAAACTCTGCCTGCTCGGGCAAGCGTGCCACGGCAACGTCAGCGGGGTAGCTGGGCTGGGTGGCAAGAATGCCGACGTGTGCCAGGCCCTGCTGGATCAGCTCGATCACATCGGCATCTTCCGACGGGCCGCAGCGCAGCTCGGTATGCGGGTAGTGCTGGGCGAAGCGGGCCATCACCGCGCCCTG
Organism: Pseudomonas sp. PVC-5-1; assembly: GCF_057444345.1. NCBI lineage: Bacteria > Pseudomonadati > Pseudomonadota > Gammaproteobacteria > Pseudomonadales > Pseudomonadaceae > Pseudomonas > Pseudomonas sp. PVC-5-1. The sequence continues at coordinate 2,662,750 of NZ_CM172024.1, forward strand.
GAAGGTCACGCTGTAGCTGTCCGACATCACCACCGAGACCAGTGCCTCGATGTTTTCCGCCAGCCGCACCGCCAGGGCATCGAGCTGGGCGCTGGCATCGAGAATCGCCTCCACATGGCTCAGCACCTGCCGCCCAGCCTCGTTCAGTGTAGGGTGGCGACCGCCACGCTCGAACAACGGGCAACCCATATCGGCCTCGAAATTGGCGATGGCAATGCTGATGGTGGACTGGCTTTTGCGCAACTTGCGCGCCGCAGCGGAGAACGAACCCAGCGATGCGGCTTCGACAAAGGCGACCAGAGCTTCGGGTGAGTAGCGCATGGTATTGATAAAACCGATGGTAGCTATGTCGCGAGTATCAGTTCTATCAAAGAAAATAGGAAGCACGACTCACGCACTGGATGGAATCTGCAATGAAAAATGTCTCTTTCACCGAACGCCTGGTTCACGCCGTCGGCTATGAAGTGTTCGCCGTGCTGCTGTGTGCGCCGCTGTTGTCCTGGATCATGGGCAAGTCGCTGGCGACGGCGGGGGCGCTGGCGGTGACCCTCTCGGTGATCGCCATGCTGTGGAACATGGTCTATAACGCGCTGGTCGATCGCTACGTGCGGGTCGAGCGCATCCACTGGAAGGCCAGCGCACGCTTTGCACACGGCCTGGGCTTCGAAGCCGGGCTGGTGGTGTGGTGCCTGCCGGTGGCGGCGTGGATGCTGGAAATTTCGTTGCTGCAGGCGTTCATGGTGGAGTTGGGCTTCTTCGTGATCATCCTGCCCTACACCGTGCTGTACAACTGGGCCTTCGACAAAGCCCGGCACCTGCTGATGCAGCGTCGCCTTGCATGAAAACCACCAGCCTGCGCTGCTCCTCGATTTGTGCATTGCGCGGATATCCTGGGGCTGCTTCGCAGCCCTTTCGCGACACAAGGCCGCTCCTACAGGGATGGCTCAGGCTTCAGGCTTGCGCTGTACCTGTGGGAGCGGCTTTAGCCGCGAACACCGGTGCAGCCGGTGCACCCAATAAAAAGGGGCATGCCATCGCTGGCATGCCCCATTTTTCAAAACGTTAGAGCGCCTCAGGCAACCTTGACGATCCAGCCAGCCGGTGCTTCCACGTCACCGCTCTGGATACCGGTCAGCTCGTTGTAGAGCTTCTGGGTAACCGGGCCGACCTTTTCCAGGTCGTGGAACACGTGCAGCTTGCCGTTGTACTCGATGCCGCCGATCGGGGTGATCACCGCAGCGGTACCGCAGGCGCCGGCTTCGATGAAGCGGTCCAGCTTGTTGATTTCCACATCGCCTTCGATCACTTTCAGGCCCAGGCGCGATTGCGCCAGTTCCATCAGCGACAGGCGGGTGATGCCTGGCAGCACCGAAGCCGATTTCGGGGTGACGAACTCGTTGTTGGCGGTGATGCCGAAGAAGTTGGCCGAACCGACTTCCTCGATCTTGGTGTGGGTCAGCGGGTCGAGGTAGATGGCGTCGGCGAAGTTGGCTTTCTTCGCTTCTGCACCCGGCTGCAGGCTGGCGGCGTAGTTGCCACCGACCTTGGCCGCGCCGGTGCCTTGCGGGGCTGCGCGGTCGAAGCTGGAAATCTGGAAGTTGTGCGGCTTCATGCCGCCCTTGAAGTACGAGCCAACCGGGATGGCGAAGATCGAGAAGATGAACTCGGGGGCGGTGCGCACGCCAATGTTGTCACCGGTGCCGATCACGAACGGGCGCAGGTAGAGGGCGCCTTTACCATGCGGTGGCACGAACTTCTCGTTGGCCTTGACCACTTGCTTGCACGCCTCGATGAACACATCGGTCGGCACCTGCGGCATCAGCAGGCGGGCGCAGCTGCGCTGCATGCGGGCGGCGTTCTGGTCCGGGCGGAACAGGTTGATCGAACCGTCCTTGCAACGGTAGGCCTTGAGGCCCTCGAAGCACTGCTGGCCGTAGTGCAGGGCAGTGGAGCCTTCACTGATGTGCAGTACGTTGTCTTCGGTCAGGGTGCCCTTGTCCCACTCGCCATTGCGCCATACGGACAGGTAGCGTTTGTCGGTCTTGATGTAGTCGAAACCCAGCTTGTCCCAATTAATGCTTTCGTTGCTCATGACACCCTCATTGTCTTGCAAGTGCCCGATTGCTCGGGCTGCTGTTATATGCGCACCACGCCACCATAATACATCCGTGGCAGATCGGGAACGGCCAGTCACGAATTGATAGCCTGCAATGCATTTATTGCGGCTTCTACAGGTGCAGGTACTCGTCCAGCGCCAGCCGGTCGAGCAGTACCTGGTCGTGGGACACCACCACCAGCGCCCCGCGAAACTGCCCGATCATGTGTTCCAGTGCGGCCAGCGACGGCAGGTCCAGGTGGTTGCCGGGTTCGTCCAGCAGCAACAGGTCGAGCGGCCGTTCGCGGTACAGCACGGCGGCCAGTGCTGCCTTCATCCGTTCACCGCCGCTGAGCAGGCCGCTGGGCAGTTCGATGCGGGCCGCATCCAGGCCAAGTTGCGCCAGGCGGCTGCGCAAGTCGCCCTGGGCCAATGTCGGGTTTGCCTGGTGCAGGTGGTCGAGCACGCTGGTATGGCCTGGTAGTGCGCTGCAGTGCTGGTCAAGCAGGGCGGTTTCACCACTGAGGCGCAGGCTGTCGGGCGGTGCTGGCAACTCGCCGTTCATCAGCTTGAGCAGGGTGGACTTGCCACTGCCATTGGCGCCGACCAGACCCACCCGCTGGCCCAGGCACAAGCGCAGGTTCAATGGTTTGCGCGTGCCGCGGGGTAGGTGCAGCGCCTGCAAGGCCAGCACTTCGCGGCCCGGATGACGCTGCGGCGTGGGTGCATGCAGGGTAATGGCGCAGTCCTGCTCGACTTCGCGAGCGGCGTCACGCACTTTGCCCTGCAGCGCCTGCCGGGCGTCGCGATGGTCGCGGCACTGCTTGCCCGCAGTGGCCTGGCTGCGTTCCTGCTGGCGGTCGACCAGGATCTTGGCCTGGTTGGCGTGCCTGGCGTTGCGCCCGGCGCGGGCTTGATGACGTTCCAGGTCTTCGCGCTGGCGCTGCAGTTCGCGCGCCTGGCGTTGCTGCTCCTGTTTCAGCCGGGCAAGTTGCTGTTGGGCCAGCGCCGTCTGGCTGGCTTTCTGGGCCGAATAGAAGCTGTAGTTGCCGCCATAGGCCTGCAAGCCCAGGCTGGACAATTCGACGATGCGCGTCATGTGCGCGAGCAGGCTGCGATCATGGCTGATCACCAGCAAGCCCCGGTCCCAGGCTTCGATCATGCTCAGCAGTTGGGCGCGGGCGTTGCTGTCCAGGTGATTGCTCGGTTCGTCGAGGATCAGGTAGTCCGCTTCGCTGAGCCAGGCGCCGACCAGCGCCACGCGCATGGCCTGGCCACCGCTCAGGCTGTGGGCGGGCTGGTGCCAGTCGAGCTGGCCCAGGCCGTGGCGTTGCAGGTGCCCCTGCAATTGCTCGCGGATATCCCAGCGTTCGCCGACGGTGTCGAAGTCACTGGGTGCGACGCTGCCTTGCTCGATGCGCTCCAGCGCAGCGAGCACCGCGCCCACCTGGGCCAGGTCGGCGACCGTGGCGCTGTGCTCGATCACCTGCTGGTCCAGAAGATGGATGCGCCCAAGGCGCCGACACTGGCCGCTGCTTGGTTCGCGCTGGCCGGCAAGTACCTGCCCGAGCAGGCTCTTGCCCACACCGTTGCGCCCGACCAGGCCGGTGCGGCGTTGGTCGAAGGTTTCGCTGAGGTCGGTAAATAACAGCCTGCCGTCAGGCAAGGCCAAGGAGACGCTGTCCAGCGTCAGGATCGACGTGTTCGTCATGCACAACTCCACAAATGCCGCGACATCTCCGGAGCGAACCGGAGGCTGAAGACTGGCCGTCGAAGGGACGGCGGCATCAATGGCGCATTGGACGAACACCTCGTGACAGGGGAATGCGTAGCCTAACGGATAGAGGCATCGTTGTCGCGGAAAACAGATTCCGCGAGTGCGCCGCGTGCGCTGTAGGAGCGGCCTTGTGTCGCGATAGGGCTGCGAAGCAGCCCCAGCAATTTGTGCCACTATGCTGAAACCCTGGGGCTGCTTCGCAGCCCTATCGCGACACAAGGCCGCTCCTACAAGAGCCAGGGCCGCGCATGCCCCTGGTTCAGCGCCCCATCAAGCGCCTGGTCCAGTCGCCCCCGTGGCTCTGCTGGCAGGCCTCTTCACTGTCAAACCGCACATGCCAGGCCGGATGATCCAGCTGAATGCCGGCCTGCTCCAGCGCAAGGCCTGTCAGTGCCAGCATGCGCACCTTCGCGTCGCCCGCCACGGCGGCGGCCTTGTCGGCCTCTCGCTCGAACACCCAGGTAATACGCAGGCTGGCCGGAAAATTCTCGGGCGCGAGACGATGGGTAAGCCAGCTGAAACCGACGATCTCCGCCTTGGCGGTTTCGCAGGCTTCGGTCAGGCAAACCACCAGTTCACGCTCCAGGCGTGCCATATCGCGCTTGTTCAGGGGTTTCACCGGTGGGCCTCGCTGCTCAAAGCCACCACTGTAACGCAGTTGCGCCACTTGCTGTCGGCCAGCCCGACAGCAATGGTTGACCACCCGCCAGCCACTGCGTAGCCTTGCCACTTCGAGGTTCTTCGGCCAGGCCGAAGCTAAGACGGGAACGCGGTACAAGCCGCGGCTGCCCCCGCAACTGTAAGCACCGACAACGGATCGACACAGCCACTGCGCCCGCGCGCGGGAAGGCGTCATCCCGCCAGCCCGCTGCACCAGCGGGTACATGGAACGGTGCGAGCCAGGAGACCTGCCTCGTCACGTTTTCGACTTTCAACCGGGCGGGGTGATCCGGTGGCGAACAAGCCCGGCCGGCCTGGCCTGCGGCTGTCGTCCTGCATGCCCGCGCCAATCTGCCAAGGGCAATGCGACATGAAAACACTGGCCAAGCTCCCCGTCACCATCGTCACCGGCTTCCTCGGCTCGGGCAAGACTACCTTGCTGCGCCACATGCTCGACAACGCCCAGGGCCGCCGCATTGCGGTGATCGTCAACGAGTTCGGCGAACTGGGCATCGACGGCGAAATCCTCAAGCAGTGCAGCATCGGTTGCACCGAAGAAGAAGCCACCGGCCGCGTCTACGAGCTGGCCAACGGCTGCCTGTGCTGCACCGTGCAGGAAGAGTTCTTCCCGGTGATGCGCGAGCTGGTGGCACGCCGTGGCGACCTGGACCATATCCTCATCGAAACCAGCGGCCTGGCCCTGCCCAAACCGCTGGTGCAAGCCTTCCAGTGGCCGGAAATCCGCAATGCCTGCACCGTCGACGCGGTGATCACGGTGGTCGATAGCCCTGCGGTGGCCGCCGGCACCTTCGCCGCCTACCCGGACCAGGTCGATGCCCAGCGCAAGCTCGACCCCAACCTGGACCACGAGTCGCCGCTGCACGAACTGTTCGCCGACCAGCTGGCCAGCGCCGACCTGGTGGTGCTGAACAAGGCCGACCTGATCGACGCCGAAGGCCTGGCCAAGGTCCGCGCCGAGGTGGCTGAAGAACTGCCGCCGGCGGTCAAGGTGATCGAGGCCAGCAGCGGCAAGCTGCCGCTGGAGGTGCTGCTGGGCGTGGGCGCCGAGTCCGAGGCGCACATCGATGGCCGCCGTACCCACCACGATTCGCATCATGACGGCGATGACCATGACGATCATGACCACGACGCCTTCGACTCCATCTCCATCGACCTGCCCGAAGCCGACGAAAGCCTGCTGCTCGACGCCCTGACCCAGCTGGTGGTGGAATTCGGCATCCTGCGCGCCAAAGGCTTCGCTGCCATCCCGGGCAAGCCGATGCGCCTGCTGGTGCAAGGCGTGGGTACCCGTTTCGACAAGCACTTCGACCGCGCCTGGCGCGCCGACGAGCCGCGCATCACACGCCTGGTGCTGATTGGCCAGGACCTTGACGCCGCCCAGCTGGAAGCGCGCCTGCGCCAGGCACTGGGCGCCTGACGCATGCACCTGCTGCGGACCCAGCCCGGCGGCTTCGTGCCGGATGACAGCATTGCCGACCTCGGCCAGACGCCCGCCGAGCTGGTGATTCTCTGCAGCGGCGATTCGCACCTGGCATTGCTCGCCGATACCGCCGAGCAATTGCCCGAGGATTACCCCAGCCTGCGCCTGGCCAACCCGATGCAGGTACAGAACCATGCCTCGGTCGACCTGTACGTCGACCAGGTGCTGCGCCATGCCAAAGTCATCCTGGTGTCGCTGCACGGCGGCGTCGGCTACTGGCGCTATGGCGTCGAGCAGTTGGTCGAGTTGGCCGGCCGTGGCGTGCAGCTGATCCTGGTGCCGGGTGACGACCGCCCCGACCCGGAGCTGACCAGCCTGGGCAGTGTCAGCGGCGAGCAGGCCGAACGCCTTTGGCACTACTTGCGCCAGGGCGGCAAGGCCAACGCCATCAACCTGTTCAACTGCCTGGCCAGCCAGTGGCTGGGCCGCGACTATGCCTGGGACGAGCCGCAGCCGCTGCCGCGCACTGCCGTGTATCACCCGGCCAAGGGCAGCGCCACGCTGGAGGATTGGTACCCGCAGTGGCACCCCGAGCAGCCGGTGGCGCCACTGTTGTTCTACCGCTCGCACCTGCAGGCGGCCAATACCGCGTTCATCGATGTGTTCTGCCAGCGCCTGCAGGCCGCCGGGCTCAACCCGTTGCCGATCGCCGTGGCCAGCCTCAAGGAAAGCGCCTGCCTGGAGCAGGTCGAAGCCTGGCTGGACGAGGTGGGTGCCGAAGTGCTGGTCAACACCACCGGCTTTGCCCTGTCCAGCCCCGAACGCCCCAACCTGCGCCCGTTCCGTCGCGACATCCCGGTGCTGCAGGCCATCTGCGCGCAAGACAACCAGCCCGGCTGGGAAGCCAGCGAGCAGGGCCTGGGGGCGCGTGACCTGGCCATGCACATTGCCCTGCCCGAACTGGACGGGCGCATCATCACCCGCCCGGTCAGTTTCAAGGACATGGCCTGGCGCAGCGAACGCAGCCAGTCCGACGTGGTCTGCTACCGCGCCCACCCCGAGCGCATGGACTTTGTCGCCGAACTGGCCCGCCGTTGGGTCGAACTGGCGCGCCTGCCGAATGCGCAAAAGCGCGTGGCCCTGGTGCTGGCCAACTACCCGACCCGGGATGGCCGCATTGGCAACGGCGTTGGCCTGGACACGCCAGCGGCCGCGCTGAACATACTCAAGGCCCTGCAGGCCGAAGGCTATCCGCTGGCCGACTTGCCGGGCAGCGGCACGCAGCTGATCCATCAGTTGCTCGGTGGCGTGACCAACGACCTCGACCAGCTGGACCTGCGCCCGTGCGCGCAGAGCCTGAGCCTGGCCGACTACAAGGCCGCCTTCGAGCGCCTGCCAGAGGCAAACCGCCAGGCCGTGCTGGAACGCTGGGGGCCGCCGCAGCAGGACCCGATGTACCGCAGTGGCCGGCTGATGGTGGCCGGCCTGCGCTTTGGCTTGACCTTTGTCGGCATCCAGCCGGCGCGCGGTTACCAGGTGGACCCCAGCGCGGTGTACCACGACCCGGACCTGGTGCCACCGCACGGCTACCTGGCATTTCACTTCTGGTTGCGCCATGCCTTTGCCGCCGACGCGGTGATCCATGTCGGCAAGCACGGCAACCTCGAATGGCTGCCCGGCAAGGGCGTCGGGTTGTCGGCGCAGTGCTGGCCGGACGCCTTGCTCGGCCCGCTGCCGAACATCTATCCGTTCATCGTCAACGACCCGGGCGAGGGCGCCCAGGCCAAGCGCCGCACCCAGGCGGTGATCATCGACCACCTGATGCCGCCGCTGACCCGTGCCGAAACCTACGGCCCGTTGCGCCACCTGGAGCAATTGGCCGACGAGTTCTACGAAGCGCAGCTGCTCGACCCGCGGCGCGCTCGCGAGTTGCAGCGCGACATTCTCGAACTGGTCAAGGCCAATCACATTGACCGTGAACTGCAGCTGGAAGGCCAGCTGGACGATGCCGCCGTATGGCTGCCACGCCTGGATACCTACCTGTGCGACCTGAAGGAATCGCAGATTCGCGATGGCCTGCATGTGTTCGGCCAGTCCCCGGAAGGCCGGCTGCGGCTGGATACCTTGCTGGCGCTGTTACGGGTCGAGCGTGGCGACGGTCGCGGTGGCAATGCCAGCCTGTTACGGGCCCTGGCCAAGGCGCTGGTGCCAGGCTTCGATCCGCTCGATTGTGAACTTGGCCAGCCGTGGCAAGGGCCACGCCCGGAACAACTGCAGGCCATGAGCAGCGAGCCTTGGCGCACCTGTGGCGATACCCGCGAACGCCTCGAACTGTTGGCGCTGCAGTTGATCGACCAGGCGCTGTGCGGCACCGTGCATTTACCTGCCCAGAGCGAATGGCAGCCGGTGCACGATGTGGTACGGACGCTGCGAGAATCGGTGGCACCCAGCCTGGACGCCTGCGGCAGCGCCGAAATGGATGGCCTGCTGGCGGCGCTGGCCGGGCGTTTCGTGCCCGCCGGCCCCAGTGGCGCACCCAGTCGTGGTCGCCTGGACGTGCTGCCCACCGGTCGCAACTTCTATACCGTGGACGTGCGCAACCTGCCCACCACCACCGCCTGGCGCCTGGGCTTCGCCTCCGCCAACCTGATCCTGGAGCGCCATCTGCAGGACCACGGCGATCACCTGCGCCAACTCGGCCTTTCGGTGTGGGGCACGGCAACCATGCGTACCGGCGGTGATGATATCGCCCAGGCCATGGCGCTGATGGGCGTGAGACCGGTATGGGCCACCGGTAGCCAGCGGGTCGACGATTTCGAGATCCTGCCGCTCAGCCTGCTCGACCGCCCGCGGGTGGATGTGACCTTGCGCGTTTCCGGCTTTTTCCGTGATGCCTTCGGCAACCTCATCCGCCTGTTCGATGCCGCAGTGCAGGCGGTAGCCGCACTTGATGAACCCGAGGATCTCAACCCCCTGGCCGCCCGCGTGCGTAGCGAGCGTGCCGCGCTGCAGGCGCAGGGCGTGGACGCCGAGCGTGCCGCGCGCCAGGCTGGCTGGAGGGTGTTCGGTGCCAAGCCCGGGGCCTATGGCGCCGGGGTGCAGAACGCCATCGACGGGCGCCTGTGGCACAGCCGCGACGACCTGGCCGAGGTTTACCTCAACCACGGCGGCTATGCCTACGGCGCCAGCGACGACGGAACCCCGGCCCGAGCCCAGTTCGCCCAGCGCCTGGCCAAGGTGCAGGCGGTGCTGCAGAACCAGGACAACCACGAACACGACCTGCTCGATTCCAACGACTATTACCAGTTCCAGGGTGGCATGCTGGCGGCGTCGGAAACCTTGTCCGGTGCGGCAGTTGCCAGTTATCACGGCGACCATAGCCAGGCCGACCGGCCGCGCATCCGTACCCTCAAGGAAGAGCTGAACCGGGTTATCCGCGCCCGGGCGCTGAACCCGAAATGGATCGACGGGGCCAAGCGCCACGGCTACAAGGGCGCCTTCGAGATGGCGGCGACGGTCGACAACCTGTTCGCCTTCGACGCCACCACGCAACTGATCGACGACCATCATTACCAGGCGCTGGCCGATGCCTACGTGCTCGACCCGGCGACCCGCGACTTCATGCGCGAGCACAACCCCGAGGCCCTGCGCGACCTTACCGAGCGTTTGCTGGAGGCCCAGCAGCGCGGTCTGTGGCAGGCACCGGGCGACTACCGTGAAGCCCTCGAGGAACAACTGCTCGACGGCGAGGAACAGGCTTGAAATGAGTGAACCCGTGCAATTTCCACTGGCAGCCGTGGTCGGTGCCGATGACCTGAAACTGGCGCTGTGCCTGACCGCAATCGACCCGAAGATCGGCGGCGTGCTGATCGAGGGGCCACGTGGCATGGCCAAGAGTACCCTGGCCCGTGGCTTGGCCGACCTGCTCGGTGAGGGGCCGTTCGTGACCCTGCCACTGGGCGCCAGCGAAGAGCGGTTGGTCGGCACCCTCGACCTGGATGCCGCACTGGGGCAGGGCAAGGCGCAGTTCTCCCCAGGGGTACTGGCCCAGGCCGATGGTGGCGTGCTGTACGTCGATGAGGTGAACCTGCTGCCCGACACCCTCGTCGACCTGTTGCTCGATGTGGCGGCCAGTGGCACCAACCGTATCGAGCGCGACGGCATCTCGCACCGGCACAGTGCCCGCTTCGTACTGATCGGCACCATGAATCCGGAGGAGGGCGAACTGCGCCCGCAGTTGCTCGACCGCTTTGGCCTCAATGTGGCCCTGGAAGGCTTGCCCGAACCTGAGGCGCGCCAACAGATCATTCGCCGCCGTCTGGCCTTCGACAGCGACCCGCAGGCCTTTTGCGCGCAATGGGCCGAGGCCCAGGCGCAATTGCGCGAGCGCTGCCAGGCGGCGCGTCAGGCCCTGGCCGGCATTGCCCTGGACGACCAGGCGCTGACCTGGATCACCGAACGCTGCTATGCCGCCGGGGTCGACGGGCTGCGCGCCGATCTGGTCTGGCTGCGCGCCGCACGCGCCCACTGTGCGTGGCGTGGTAGTGAGGCCATCGAGGAGGCCGATGTCGATGCAGTGGCCGAGTTCGCCTTGCGCCATCGCCGCCGCGTTTCGCCCCAGGCCAACCCGCCTGCGGCGCCGCAGCAGCCTGAACAGCAACGCGGTCGACAAGACGCGGGCAACCCTGGCGAACAGGGCGGGCAGGGCGACTGGGGCGCCATGCCGGCGCAGCCTGTGGCCAGCGGCGCGCGCCGCGAGGTGCCGAACTGGGCAAAAAAGCCCTGAGCATCCCCCAGTCACCTGCCAAAGGGGCGGATGCCAAAGCAGGCGCAGGTAAGCAATACGGTGCCAGCCGAGGCCGGGCGCGCAGTGCTGCGGCCGGGCGGGTGGCCTGGCTGCCGACCCTGCTCAAGGGCCGGCCACGCCAGCGTCAGGACCTGTGCTGGCAGCAACGCCAGGCCAGGCCCGCAGAACTGTGGCTGGTAATCGTCGATGCTTCGGCCTCGACCCGTCGCCACCAGGCGTTGGCGCAAACCAAAGGGCTGCTGGCGGCGCTGTTCGACCAAGCCTACCGCCAACGTGCCCGGTTGGCCCTGCTTACCGCCAGCGGGCGCTCACCTCAGTGGCAGCGCCACGGCCTGAAGGCCTCGGCCGCCTTGCAACCGTGGCTGCAAGCCTTGGGAGCTGGTGGTGGCACGCCGTTGATCGCTGCGCTGGAGCAGGCTCGGCACTGGTTGCAGGGTCGGCAACGGGCCCACCCCGAAGAAGCGTTACGCTGCCTGGTGTTCACCGACGGTCGCCTGCAACACTGGAATACCGTGCAACCGATGCCGTGCGCCACTCTGTTGGTGGACATGGAACTGGCGCCGGTGCGCCTGGGGCGTGCGCAGCGCCTGGCGCAGCAACTTCAGGCGGATTACCAGCACCTGCAACAGTTCAGGTTGGTGGATTGAAAAAGCACCGGTGCGACACTATGCCGCAATAAGAAAAAGTTGCCAGAACAGCAACCCGGAAGTTGTACAAGTGCGTGGCGACGCACGCACTTGGTTTGCCGGCCGATATTATTTCGGCATTGACCACGGTTGCAGGTCGTAACCTTTTTCGCACAGTTCGGCGCGCACTTCCTCGATCAGGCTGGCCCACTGGGCCGGGTCGGAATAGATGCGCGAAGACACTTGCTTGCTGCCGATGCGGGTGCTGGTCCGGTCGATCACTGCCAGGCTCAGTTCACCAGTACCGTTGGGTGCATCCCAGGCTACGCACTGGAAAGGTTCGAAGGCGTGGTCGGCAATCAGCAGTGCTTCGTTGACACGGAGCGGGGCATTCATGGTTCGGTCTCTCTATGGTCCCAAACATCCAGTTAAAGTCCGCGTTGCTTCGAAGTCGCCTCGGTTATCGCGAAGTGCAGCGCGGGGTTATGTGTACTGATGCTCGTTGTCCGGGGGCGAGTCACACATTGGTTGTAAAAAAATTTGCCAAGGTCGAATCCGTTCTTGCCCATGCCGCCATGTGATGTCGATAAAGTGCGAAAATTCCCGTCACGCATTGTAAAAAATGATTCGGCAGACAGACGGTACTGGGAACCGTCAACTTAGTTGCTACTGTTAATCGGGCGCCACAACTTACTGTTTTATTTCAAAAAACTGAAAACTGGCGCCAAGGATTGGTCATGCAGCAGCCTGCCGCCCAACGCCGTTTGCTCATCGTCGACCCCTGCGATGACTGCCATCGTTTGTTACCCGGATTGCGCAGCGCAGGCTGGGATGTGCACAGCTGCATGCTCGGCGCCGCGTTGGATCATCCCTGCGATGTGGGCCTGTTGCGCTTGCAGGCGTCGCACCTGAGGCGCCCGGACGGGGTCAAGGACTTGATCAAACGCAGCAACACCGAATGGATTGCCGTGCTCAGCGCCGAACAACTGCGCATGCCGGCCGTCGGCGATTTTGTTTGTGAATGGTTCTTTGACTTCCACACCTTGCCGTTCGACGTTTCCCGCGTTCAGGTCACGCTGGGCCGGGCCTTCGGTATGGCGCGCCTGCGCGGCAAAGGGATGGCGAGGGTGGATGAAACGAGCCACGAACTGCTCGGTGATAGCCGCCCGATCCGCGAACTGCGCAAGCTGCTGGGCAAGCTGGCGCCCACTGAATCGCCGGTGCTGATCTGTGGAGAAAGCGGCACCGGCAAGGAACTGGTGGCCCGCACCCTGCATCGCCAGTCGCAACGCAGCGAGCAACCGTTCATTGCCATCAACTGCGGGGCAATCCCCGAGCACCTGATCCAGTCGGAACTGTTCGGCCATGAAAAGGGCGCTTTCACGGGTGCTCATCAGCGCAAGGCCGGGCGCATCGAAGCGGCTCATGGTGGCACGCTGTTTCTCGACGAAATTGGCGATTTGCCGCTGGAGTTGCAGGCCAACCTGCTGCGCTTTCTGCAGGAAAAGCACATCGAGCGCGTGGGGGGCAGCCAGCCGATCCCGGTGGATGTCAGGGTGCTGGCGGCTACCCACGTGGACCTGGAAAGGGCCATCGAGCAAGGGCGCTTTCGCGAAGACCTGTATTACCGCCTGAACGTGTTGCAGGTAGTGACCGCACCACTGCGAGACCGGCATGGCGACCTGTCGATGCTGGCCAGTCATTTTGCCCATTTCTACAGTCTTGAAACCGGGCGTCGACCGCGCTCGTTCAGCGAGCATGCCCTGGCGGCCATGGGCCGGCATGACTGGCCGGGCAATGTCCGCGAGTTGGCCAACCGGGTAAGGCGCGGGCTGGTGCTCGCAGAAGGCCGGCAAATCGAGGCACAGGACCTTGGATTGCAGCCCCTGGACCAGGTACAGCAACCGCTGGGCACGCTGGAAGAGTACAAGCACCGAGCCGAGCGCCAGGCGCTGTGCGATGTACTCAGCCGGCACAGCGACAACATGAGTGTGGCGGCCAAGGTGCTAGGTATATCGCGGCCGACTTTCTATCGGTTGCTGCACAAGCACCAGATTCGCTGAGCAGCAGCCCTCGGCCGTGCCCGAGCCTTGTGGGAGCAGGCATGCCCGCGAAGCAGGCGCTGCGGTGGATGGCACCGGGCTACGCCGGTATTCGCGGGTAAACCCGCTCCCACAAGAGGCCGTGTTATTCGTCCAGGTCTGCCGCTGCATGCCGCTCCGGCACCTGGCTGGCCTCATCCCCCCAGGTCCGGTTCACCCGTGTGCCACGCTGCACCGCCGGGCGCAAGGCAATCTCCTCGGCCCAGCGCTGCACATGCTTGTACTCGTCCACCGCCAGGAACTCCGCCGCGCCATACAGGTTGCCGCGCACCAGCTGGCCATACCAAGGCCACACGGCAATGTCGGCGATGCTGTATTCCTCGCCGCCCAGGTAGCGGCTTTCGGCCAGGCGCCGGTCGAGCACATCCAGCTGACGCTTGGCTTCCATGGTGAAGCGGTTGATCGCGTACTCGAACTTTTCTGGCGCATACACATAGAAGTGGCCAAAGCCCCCGCCCAGGTATGGCGCCGCGCCCATTTGCCAGAACAGCCAGTTCAGGCTTTCGGTGCGTGCAGCTGGCGCTTTCGGCAGCAAGGCACCGAACTTTTCCGCCAGGTACAGCAGGATCGAACCCGACTCGAACACCCGCACCGGTGGCTCGACGCTGCGGTCGAGCAGGGCGGGGATCTTCGAGTTGGGGTTTACCTGGACAAAGCCGCTGGAGAATTGGTCGCCCTCGCCAATGCGGATCAACCAGGCATCGTACTCGGCACCAAGGTGGCCCAGGGCAAGCAGCTCTTCGAGGGCGATGGTGACCTTCACGCCATTGGGCGTGGCCAGGGAGTACAGCTGCAGCGGGTGCTTGCCCTGCGGTAGGTCCTTGTCGTGAGTCGGGCCGGCAACCGGGCGGTTGATGCTGGCGAACTGGCCACCGGACGCGGCGTCGTTGCGCCAGACCTTGGGTGGCACGTAGGCGGGCTTGCTCATGCGTGAATCTCCTTAAATGGCGCGAAACGGTCACGTAGAGACGTGGATCTGCATCTATGCCACGGGTTCGACGAAAAGCGCAAATGCATAGGGCGCGGGCGTGAAGTGCATGACTTCGGTTTCATTCAGGTTTCATCCTGTGCAGCCCAGGCCGGTTCTATGCTGGGCTATCTCTTCGCCCTGCAAGGAACCGCCGGCCGATGACTCTTTCTCGCTGCATGCTGGCGCTGGCCCTGCTCGGTAGCCTTCTGGCCCATGCCGAGGCCGCACCCTGGGTTGTCGGCCTGCATCACATGACGTTGGCCGACCCGGTCGACGCCCGGCCCATGCAGGCGCTGGCGTTCTACCCGGCCATTGGCAAGACCCGCAGCAGCCGGATAGACGGCTACCCGGTCGACGTGAGTGAAGAGGCGCCGGTAGCATTGGGCCAGTTCCCGTTGCTGGTGCTGTCCCACGGCAATACCGGCAGCCCGCTGGCCTTGCACTACCTGGCGACGTCGCTGGCGCGCCAGGGTTTTATCGTGGTGGCGGTGGTGCACCCCGGCGATAACGCCCGCGACCACAGCCGCCTAGGCACCCTGAGCAATCTGTACGGCCGGCCGCTGCAAGTGAGTGCCGCAATTACGGCCGCCCGCGATGATGCCTTGCTGGGGACTTACCTGAACGGTGGCAAGGTTGGGGTGATCGGCTACTCGGCCGGTGGTGAAACTGCCTTGATCCTCTCAGGCGCGCGCCCGGACCTGGACCGCCTGCGCAAGTACTGCCTGGAGCGCCCTGACGACACCGACGCCTGCAAGACCCACGGTGTACTGATTGCCGACCGCAGCGAGCTGGTGCCAGAGGCCGACCAGCGGGTGGGGGCCGTGATGCTCATGGCACCGCTCAGCCTGCTGTTCGGGCGCCATGCCCTGGCCGGGGTGCAGGTGCCGGCGCTGATCTACAGTGGCGACAGCGACCAGCTGGTGGCGGTGGACCGCAACGCCGAAGCCCTGGCCCGCAAGTTGCCGGTGACACCGGACTATCGCCTGCTGGCCGGCGCCGGGCACTTCGTGTTCATGGCCCATTGCGATGCCGAGCAGTCCGTGCGGATGCCGGCGCTGTGCAAGGACGCCGCAGGTGTGGATCGTCGGCACATCCACCATTCCCTGCAACATGAAGCCGCGGTGTTCTTCAGCCAGGCGTTGGGCGCGCCGGAGCCGGCCGAGCGTTCAGCCGCGAGTGGCGCGCCGCGCCAGCAACAGCGTTAGGCCGACACCGGCCAGGGCAAGCAGAGCGGCCACACAGAAGATCGAGGCATAGCCCAGATGTGCGGCCACTGCGCCCATCACCGGCCCGGCGATGGCCAGGGCCATGTCGAAGAACACGGCGTAGGCTCCCAGCCCTGCACCACGGCTGCTGCTGGGTACCTGCTTGATCGCTTCAACT
Organism: Pseudomonas sp. PVC-5-1; assembly: GCF_057444345.1. Taxonomy (NCBI): domain Bacteria; kingdom Pseudomonadati; phylum Pseudomonadota; class Gammaproteobacteria; order Pseudomonadales; family Pseudomonadaceae; genus Pseudomonas; species Pseudomonas sp. PVC-5-1. The sequence goes on from NZ_CM172024.1 coordinate 2,678,611, forward strand.
CCCAGCGCCGGGTACACCAGCGATAGCCCGAAACCGGTAAGCCCGGCACCGATCAGCGCCCACGGCGGCGACGGTGCCAGCCACAGCAGGCTCAGGCCGAGCACTTCGGTGGCCATGCACGCGACCGCCACGTTGTAGCCACCAAAGCGGTTGACCGCATTGACGAACAGCAGCCGGGAAATGATGAAACACACGCCAAAGGCACTCAGGCACCAAGCTGCGCCCACCCAGCCGCGTTCCAGGTAATACAGGGTGACGAAGGTGGTCAGGGTACCGTAGCCGATAGAGGCAAGGGTCAGACCCAGACCGCACGGTGCGACCCGGCCGAAGGCCGACCAGAAGGGCAGGCGCTCGCCGCGCACCACCACCACGTCCGGCCGCTTGCGCAGTACCAGCAGGGCAGATACCGCCAGCACCAGCAATGCCGGCCCCAGCACGCTGAAGTCCAGCCCGTCGACGGCCAGTACACCCAAGGGGGCACCAATGGCGATGGCGCCATAGGAGGCGATACCGTTCCAGGAAATCACCCTGGCGGTGTGTTCGGGCCCGACCTGGCTGATGCCCCAGCTCAGCGTGGCTACGCCGATCAGCCCTTGGGCGATGCCCAGCAGCAGGCGCCCGCCGAGCAACAGCGCCAGGCTCAGCAGCGGAAGCGTCAGGGTCCAGGCCGAGAGCAGGGTCAACACCCCGCAGCCGGCAATCCCCAGCAAGCCGAAGCGAATGGCCTGCTTGCCCCCCAGGGTATCGGCCACGCGCCCGGCAAACGGGCGGCTGAGTAGCGTGGCTAGGTATTGCAGGCCAATGGTCAGCCCGGCGACCACCGCGCCAAACCCCAGCTGGTCGTGCACATGGCTGGGCAGCACGGCGATCGGCAGGCCGATGCAGAGGAAGGCGATGAAGGTGTAGAAAACGATCGACAGGATCTGCAGGGTGATTTGCAGCGTGTTACTGGCGGGGGCGGGTTGTTGCGCGGTCATGGGCTCGTTCGCGGGCGGGCGGTTGGGCGTGGCCCCATCATGGCCGTTGCGCGAAGGAAATGAAAGCAGGCTAACGAATTATTCGTCGGGCAGTGCCAGCCCGTGGGATCGGCGGTGAATTCTTCGCGGGCGAGCCCGCTCCTACAGGATGTGCATAGGCCTCAAATGCTACGCAGCCCCTGTGGGAGCGGGCATGCCCGCGAAGAGGCCGGCCCAGCCATACAAGATGGCCAGGCCGCCGCATCAATCAGACCAGCACACCCTGGCTACGCAGGTAATCGTCGTAGGTACCGCTGAAGTCCACCACGCCATCAGCCGACAGCTCGATGATGCGCGTGGCCAGCGAAGACACGAACTCACGGTCATGGCTGACGAACAGCAGGGTGCCCGGGTAGTTCTCCAGCGCCAGGTTCAGCGCTTCGATCGATTCCATGTCCAGGTGGTTGGTCGGCTCGTCCATCACCAGCACGTTCGGCTTTTGCAGGATCAGCTTGCCGAACAGCATGCGGCCTTGCTCACCACCGGAAATCACCTTCACCGACTTGAGAATCTCGTCGTTGGAGAACAGCATGCGCCCGAGGGTGCCGCGGATCACCTGCTCGCCGGAGGTCCACTGGCCCATCCAGTCGAACAGGGTCATGTCGTCTTCGAAGTCGTGGGCGTGGTCCTGGGCGTAGTAGCCCACTTCGGCGCTGTCGGTCCACTTCACTTCACCCTTGTCCGGGGTCATTTCACCGACCAGGGTGCGCAGCAGGGTGGTCTTGCCGATACCGTTGGGGCCGATGATCGCCACGCGCTCGCCAGCCTCGATGGTGAAACCCAGGTCCTTGAACAGCACCTTGTCGTCGAAGGCCTTGGCCATTTTTTCGACGGTAACAGCCTGGCGGTGCAGCTTCTTGGTCTGTTCGAAGCGGATGAACGGGCTCACCCGGCTCGACGGCTTGACCTCGGCCAGCTGGATCTTGTCGATCTGCTTGGCCCGCGAGGTGGCCTGCTTGGCCTTGGAGGCGTTGGCCGAGAAGCGGCTGACGAAGGTCTGCAGTTCGGCGATCTGGGCTTTCTTCTTGGCGTTGTCCGACAGCAGCTGCTCGCGGGCCTGGGTGGCAGCGGTCATGTACTCGTCGTAGTTGCCCGGGAACACGCGCAGCTCGCCGTAGTCCAGGTCGGCCATGTGGGTGCAGACACTGTTGAGGAAGTGCCGGTCGTGGGAAATGATCACCATGGTGCTATTGCGCGCGGTGAGGATGTTTTCCAGCCAGCGGATGGTGTTGATGTCCAGGTGGTTGGTCGGCTCGTCGAGCAGCAGCACGTCCGGGTCCGAGAACAGCGCCTGGGCCAGCAGCACGCGCAGCTTCCAGCCCGGTGCCACTTCGCTCATCGGGCCGAAGTGCTGTTCCAGCGGAATACCCAGGCCCAGCAGCAGTTCACCGGCACGGGATTCGGCGGTGTAGCCGTCCATCTCGGCGAATTCGGTTTCCAGCTCGGCGACGGCCATGCCGTCTTCCTCGGTCATTTCCGGCAGCGAGTAGATGCGATCGCGCTCGGCCTTGACCTTCCACAGCTGGCCGTGGCCCATGATCACCGTGTCGATCACGGTGAATTCCTCGTAGGCGAACTGGTCCTGGCGCAGCTTGCCCAGGCGCGTGTTCGGCTCGAGCATGACCTGGCCGCCGGACGGCTCCAGGTCACCGCCGAGGATCTTCATGAAGGTCGACTTGCCGCAACCGTTGGCGCCGATAAGGCCGTAGCGGTTGCCGTTGTTGAATTTGACGGAAACGTTTTCGAACAGCGGCTTGGAGCCGAACTGCATGGTGATGTTGGCGGTGGAGATCAAAGGGCTTACCTATCAGTCACTTACAGAGCTGGCTTTCAAGCTGATACCGATTTGATACCAATTTTGAGTTTTTCCAGCTCGCTCCAGTCGGAGCTTGAGTTGAGCCAACGGGCATACGTCGACAGCAGCATTTGGACGCTGTGACCCAGCTGTTGGGCGATAAATGCGGGGTTGAGGCCGGACATTAAGCATATTGTCGCATAGGTGTGCCGGCAGTTATATGGGGGACGACGCCGAATGCCCAGCTCATTCAGCACCGGCACCCACTGTTTGTGCAGATCGGAGGTCTGTTTCACGTGCTCGGCGTTCTTCGACGGCGGGAACAAGAATGGCGTTTCGGTCACCGCTCCCTTCCCATGCCGGCGGCGGTCCGCGTATTCCTTGGCGAACTGGATCGCGCGCAAGGCCCGGTCATTCAGCAGCACGAAGCGATCCCTGCCTGTTTTCGTCCTTTCCTCCACCTCGCCCAAGGCGACGGTCCTCTTTACGTGCACAGTCCTCTTTTCCATATCGATCACATCCCAGCGCACTGCCAAGGCCTCCGACAAGCGGAGGCCGGTGAAGAACATAAACTCGAACAGCGCGGCATAGATGAGGCTCGGCCAATGCTTGTGTTCGTAGAGCTTGTCGATGATGGTGTTGGCTTCGGCCAGGGTGAACGGGTCGATCTCCTTACGCGACCGCTTCGGCAACTCAATCACCTCGGCGGGGTTCTTGGTCAGCAGGCCTTCCCGGGTTGCCGCAGCCAGGATCGTCGACAACCTGGTGATTGCGTTGCGCTTCACGTTTGCTGAGGTCCATTCTGTTTCTGTGATGACGCGGCGGAGTAGGGTGGTAGTGATCAGGTCAATACGGACCATGGCCAGGCGGGGTACCCAGTAAAGGTTCAGGGCGCTTTTGTAGTTGTTGTGCGTTCCTTGGGTGATTTCGCGGCTGTCCAACCAGAGTTGGGCGTACTCACCGAACGTCGGCTTACCACCGACGGCGGCCTGTGAGCTGGGGAACAGCTCGGCGTACTTGTCCTGGTCAAGGAGTCCGAGTTTGTTGAGGCTAGTTACCTGATCGCGAAGGCTGGATGCAGCTTTGATGCCTTTCTGTGTCGGGGGATAGGGGAGCGTTTCGCATCGACGGACACCGTCCCATGTGAAACGAATGCGGAGGGAGTTGCGGAAGATCTCGACCCCTCTGGGTAGATCCATTGGCTTTCCAGCCATTCGTCGTATCTCCTTTTGCTGTAAATGATGCGGCCGCCATGCTTCATCCAGACGCCTTCAGGAATGATGCCGCGCAGGCGGCGGTGCTCAAGAGAGCGTTTGGTGCAGCCGAGTAGGTCGGCCATGCGTTGTTCGGTGACCTTGTCGATATCACCGGTGCTTTCGGTTTCCATGGGATGGTCTCCACGCCTCCGTTCCGGAATCATGGCATCAGCTCCTTCGGCACTTGTATGGAATCGCCGAGCTTGTGGTTGACGAGGCCCCGGCAGAATGCGATCAGGGCTGTGGGGCCGTAGCACCAGACCCCGGCTCCGGCCGGGCCACCGGCGTAACCCAGATGGGCAGGCAGCCCGGGAATGTGCTGAGCGGTGCCGCTGTGCTTGTCGATCAGTTGGCCGCCGTGCTCCCAGTTTGATGAGGGCCTGAATCCGTAGCCCATCTCGACGCCGCGGATGCTGATGCTGGTAGGGTCTTCTTCGTTGAGCCAAACATTTGTCAGACGCTCGGGATCTGACTCGAATCCTTCGGCCATGGCCACAGCCCAGTCCAGCGGCGCGCCGACCAGGTTGGATACCCTCACTTCGATCAGGTCGGTCATGGCGCTACCTGCTTGGTCTTGGCAGCTCTGGCGCGCTCGATGTTGCCGAACTTGCTCTTGCGCTGGATATCCTTGAAGTTGCGGCAACCGGACATGAACAGGGTGGAAGTCAGGTCTTTACGGCTCCTGCCAACTTCCATTATCCCTTTCACACCGTGGCGGCAGAGCACATAGGCACTCTTGTATTCGCCGCTGCGCAGCATGGTTGTGTAGAACGCCAGGCGCATTGCCATGCGCCAACTGTCACTGTCGTCAGACGGGCGCATGCGGCGGGTGTAAAGCTGACCTTTACGATACTTGCTCACAGCTGATACCTCTCATCAATCCAGCGCCCAGGCGCCAGAGCGGGTGTAGGTTCGGGTTGGGTTTCGTGCGGGGAGAGCTGGCGCTCGTTGCCGGCCTGCAGCTGGCAGACCTTGGTCTCGCGACCGACAAACATGCCCACGCAGAAGGCCTGCACCAAGGTGAAGGTGCCGATCAGGACGCCCATGACGACTAGGTGGCGCTTCATGGCTTGACCTCGCGGCGTGCCCACCAGCACACCGGGCCGTCGTCGGTGTCGTGGATGGCCAGTCAGAACCAGTCGCCGCCGGTAGGCCGCTCTGGCTCCCAATAGCTGCAATCTGGGTCATGGCTTTCGAAGTAGCGGTTGGCAATCGCCTCATCGGCGTACTCCAGGCTGACCATGCAAACCTGCAGGCCCTGCTGGGCTATCCAGGCCTTGCACTTGTCGCCGTCACCCTCGTCGAAATCGGGTAGGTCCGGATGTTGGAACATCCCATTTTCATCGCGCACGACCGGCGCCCGCTGGATCAGATTCATTTTTTCAGGCATGACGATTACTTGGCCGCGTTGGCAGCTTGTTTCATCCGTAGTGGGGAGGGCTACTCGTGTACCAATTTCACTGGCAAGATCTGCTGCCTTTTTCATGAAAACGAGTAAGTAAGCTATGGGAATTTCCGCAGAGGATCTGCAACGGGACTTAGCAATGTTCGATGCGTTGAACTCGCCATCACGCGGCGGCGGTTCGATAGGGTTTCTATTGCTCAAACTTCAACCCTTGGCTCTAAGAATGGAGCCAGATCACCACGCTCGGGCGCATATCCATATCGACTATGGACGAGTACGCCATACAGCTAGTTTCGCGGTTGATACGGGGGAGCGATTAGTGGGCCAACTACCACGGAAATACGACAAGAAAATCGCGGGTTGGATTGAGAAAAATCGTGATGTATTACAGTCGGCTTGGGATGAGCTCAAGGCTGGTGAAGATCCTCGAGAGCGCATATTGGTAAATCTGAAAGCCTAGTTTGCCGCGTTCTTTTTGCGTCACCTAAGCTGCAACAGCGGTACATATTGCACTCCAAGGGTCATTGGCCCTAGCAAGAGCAGCCATCGGCGGCGGACTGACGCTGTTGCCGCACATGTGCACCTGCTCGGTCTTGGTGAACGATTTGCCGTCGGCGCCCTTGTCGATGATGTAGCTTGGCGGGAAGCCCTGTGCACGGTAAAGCTCGTGCGGTTGGAGCATGCGCAGGCAGATGTCGACGATGACGTACGGGGTGCCCTTCACGAAGACCGTGACCAGGCCCAGGCGGTCCTTGGTGGTGATTGTCGGCGCTGGCGCGTCTGCTGCGCTGATGTTCTCCGTGCCGTAGTAGCTGATGAGGAACGCCGCGACACGTAGGGCGCCTTGCTCATGCTCCGATGACAGCTTTTACTCGACCAAGGCGTGGTGCTCGGCGCCGGCGGTCATGGTCGGTACGGGCTCATCAACGGCTCGGCCTACGCAGTTGCGCCGAAGCGTGGCCAGGCTGGCCGTTACCAAACGCTGCTGGCTGCCCGTGTTGGTGACGGTGCTCATCGGCTCGTCCATGCCACGGGCTGGGGTGGTGTTGAACCCGCCGTTGGCCTGCTCGATGAAAGCAGTACAGACTCCCATCGCGTGCGCTGCGCCAGCCGGGCGCTTGTAGTTGCCGCCGCTGGTGATTGTCGGCACAGGGTCGGTGATGGCCGATCCTTCGCTGTTAAACCTAAATTTGACCAGGTGTGCTGATGCAAGCGCGCGGTGGCTTTGGGTCATCAGGGTGCCCATGGGCTGGTCAGCTGGTACAGGCTTGCCGGCATACACCGGGCCGCCGGCCCCGACCATTACCGGGCTGGCCATCATCAACTCTCCGCGGTTGGCGGCGGTGACCGTCGGCATCGGTTCGCCTGGGTCGTTCACGCGGTCGGCACCCTGGTGGGTGGCTGGGAGGATCACCGCACTTGAAAGCGCATGCTTCACTCCGCCGGCGACTACAGTGCCCAGCGGCTGATCAAGGCCGGGCACGCGGGGCTGCTGCCCTTGGCGCTCTCCGTATCCGGTCTGCACCAGGGTCGGGCTGGCCATTGCGAACGAACCGCCCCGCGGCCAGGAGGTAACGGTGCGCAGCGGCTCGTCGGCTGACTGGGCCAGCTCGCCCGACCAGTTCGCGATCGGCACGATGAAGGGCTGCGGGTTGTCCAGAACGAACTTCTTCATTCCCTTGGCCACCCGGCGCAGCGTTGCGGCTGCCAGCTCTTTCTTGCGGCCGAAGATGCTCTTGCTAGGCACGCTCCAGTCGATGCAGTCGGCGGCGGTGCGCCACTTCTGCTGACCCTTGGCTGGGTTCTTGGCATGGGTCGGTTCTGGCCACACGATTGGCTTGCCGTCGCAGCGGGCGATCATGAACAGGCGTTCCCGGCTGGTTGGCGCGCCGAAGTCGCAGGCCTTGAGGATGCGCCATTCCACCTGGTAGCCCATGCCTTCGAGCAGCTGCACGAACCGGCGCCAGGTAATGCCGCGGCGTTTCGGGTCGGGCACCAGGAACTGCTGCTGCACCGGCACGCGCTCACCGATTTCCGCCACAGTGCCGTCCAGCTTCATCACCCGGCCGGTGGCTTTGTCGCGCTTGGCGATCAGCGGTCCCCACTGCAGGATCTGCTTCACGTTCTCCAGGCTGATTACTCGGGGCTTCTTCTTGCCGGCCCACTTGAGGCCGATCCATGACAGGTTGCGGATCTCGCGCTTGCGCGGCTGCCCGCCGGCGGCCTGGCTGTGGTGGGTGCAATCGGGGCTCATGTGGAACCAGCCCACGGCCCGGCCCTGGCATTCTTCGTCCGGGTCGCCCTCGAACACGTCGGTGGTGAAGTGGCGCGCCGCCGGGTGATTGGCAGTGTGCATGCTGATGGCTGCTGGGCTGTGGTTCTTGGCCACGGTCACCGGCCGGCCGAGGCCCATCTCCAGACCGGTACCGGCACCGCCGCCACCACAGAAGAAGTCGACCACGATCTCGTCGTCTTGAGGATCGAAGCCAAGGCCGTACTGGGTTTTGAAGTCGAGGGGGTTCATTTTCTGAAACGCAGACATGGGCGGTCCTCGCCGGGGTGGCGTGATTCGTTGAAATGGGGTAATTAGCTCGGTTTTTCGGAGGGTGTAGATTTGGAACACTTCAAGACCGTTGTAACGACCGTGCTGTGTGTGAGCGCTATCATCTCTGCCTTTTGCTGGGCGAAATCAGCAGCAGCCAAGGTCCCGGCCAAATTCCCTGGAAGTCGTCTGGTATGGACGGATGAGGATGGCTCCCAGACGGACCTGGTCGAGACCACTAAGAAACAGGGGAAGTGGAACAAGATTGCGGCAATTTTTGCCTCTGTCGCTGCAGTAGCCCAAGCGATTCAACCACTCTTGAACTAAGTGAAGGCACTGGCGGGCAGCGCCGGAGGGTCAGGGACAGTTGTTCGCGCCGCAGTTCTGGCAGTCATTGAGAAATCGGCCGTCCCAGCTGATGAAGCGTCCGCAGCCGCAGCAATTGAGCATCGGCTGGCGGCGCTTGGCGACCTTGGGCGGCCTGGGCATCTTTACGCCGGCCACGCGCAGGGCCAGCGTATGGTCGACGTTCTGGCGGTGCACCAGGCGCCGGCGGATCTCCTCGATGTAGGCTGCCGGCCAGAATACTCGCGTGCCTTGGCCGGCATGATTGGCATACGTGAATTGGGCGTTTTCCAGATCCATGCAGATCGCTTGCTGCAGGTTCTCGGTCACCTTGCCACGCTGTTCGCTGACCCAGTAGACATCGTTCCCATTCCAGTCGCCTGGCACGTGCACGTAGACGCGGGCGCCGGCCTGTAGCCCAACGATGCGCTTGTCGTCTTCCATCAGCTGGCAGTCGACGCCGTAGTGCCCTGGCGTCGATGTACTCCTTCGGCCAGGGGATATCGGTGTCACGGTGGCGACATGCCTCTTCGAAGGTAAACAGCTCGGCCTGGTCCAGGTTAGTCACGTAGCCGCGGCCTTCCTTGGCCCAGAACATCATTCCGTCGCCGACATGACTGCGGCTGTCCTGTAGGTAGAACTGGCTCATGGCTTTCTCCATGCATGCGCCGCCCTCCATGGCTGGATGCGGCATAGTGGCAATTTGGGGTGGGATGCGATTGAATTCCCTAGGTTATTTCGGAGGGAATACGATTGAAGATTAAGGAAGCACTGCGAGAGAGCGCGCCATTCGCGATTAGAACTATGTGGGTTTGCTTGCTAGTCGGACCTACAATGTGGGTGCTGGGGGGGAGTCTTCAGCCAATCGCTGAGATTGGTAGCTCTGAGCTTGCCTCTTGGGTGCAAGCTATTGGATCGGTCGCGGCTATCCTGATAGCGATATGGGTAGCTTCTTCTCAAAGGAGAGCCCAGTTACAGGACGAAAAGGCCCGCAGCCAGCTTGTAGAATGCCATGTCAGATCTCTAGCAGAGAGATCAAAGCGAGCTGTTACGATCCAGAGCAGAGAGCGTATAAATCTCAAATCCAGTTTGAATCTGATTTCAGGGCTTCGTCATTCATTAGACAGCATCAATTTGCTGGATCTTCCATCAGTAAACCTCCTAGAGCCTGTGTCTACGCTGAGAGACGCTTTACGCGGTTTGGAAGGCGGGATGCTCGAAGCTGAGTCGGACAAGATTCTGGACTTTTGGATGGACACGCCCACCGCCGCGCTTTGGATAAGCTTGGCAACAGTATCAGCAAATCAGGTTCTTAAAGAAAGCTGACAAAGCCGGTGGCTGCGGGAGAGTCATTTCGTTTCTGCTCGCTTCAGCTGATCGACCAACTGAGTCGGCACGCCCTTGATCATCAGCGTGCCGGCCTCCTGGTCGAATTCGATCTTGTTGCCCAGCAAGTGCGCTTCGAAGCTGATCGACAACCCTTCGGCGCGGCCAGTGAAGCGGCGGAACTGGTTGATCGTCCGCTTATCCGCGGGGATCTCGGCAGACAGGCCGTAGTCAGCATTACGGATGAACTCGGCGAAGTTCTGCGGGCGGTCATCGTCGAGCAGTTCTGACAGCTCCTGCAAGGTCAGCGGCTCCCCCAGCTTGGTCTGGGCGGTGGCGTACTCGACCAGGGTGTGGGTCTTCTCGCGGGCCGCCTCCTCAGGGAGATCCTCACGCTCAATGAAGTCGCTGAACGCCTTGAGCAGTGTCCGGGTTTCGCCAGGGCCGTCGACGCCTTCCTGGCAGCCGATGAAGTCGCGGAAGTAGTCGGAGAGCTTCCGGCCGCTCTTACCCTTGATGAACGACACGTACTGCTTGGAGTCCTTATTGTTGCGCCACTCCGACAGGTTGATGCGGGCGGCCAGATGCAACTGTGAAAGGTCCAGGTGGCGGGATGGCTTCACGTCCAGCCCATCGCTCACCGTCACGCCGTCACGGTGCTGCAGGAGTGCAATGCCCAGGTACTCGGTCATGCCTTGCTGGTAGTGGGCGAAGAGGACGTGGCCGCCGGTTGTCAGGTTCGATTCTTCCATCAGGCGCTGCAGGTGCTCGACTGCCTGGTCAGTAAACGCCAGGAACTCGGTATTTCCATCAACGAAGGACCGAAGCCAGCCGCTGAACGGGTAGGCGCCAGACTCACCGTGGAAGAAACCCCAGGCCTTGCCCTGTTTAGCGTTGTATGCGTCGTTGAGGTCTGCCAGCAGGTTTTCGATGGCCTCGCTGGGTGGCAGCGCGCCATGGGCCTTGTGCAGCACCGCTGGGCTTCCGTCCGGCTTCTTGTCGATGAAGTGCATCACTGCGTGGCGAATGGGCATGGGTGATCCTCCGTGGCCGGTTGGCGGCGTGATTTCGATTAGGGGGTTACAGGTCTGGTCTGACGATTTCGTCGCCGGGGTCGCGGCGGAGGTCGCGCAAGCTCTGTTCTTCGAACTGACGCGCTAGTTTTGGCGAGATGTAAAAAGCTGGCGCGTCAGGTCGTTCAAGACGACGCGCCCGCTCCTCGGGATCCTGCGCAATCCACGACAAGGCCAGGTCCTGCCAGAGTTCCTGCACCTGGTCGTAGCCGTGACACTCGATCTCGGCAGCCATGGCAGCCTTGATCCCTTCCGGCATGTTGAAGAACACCTTCTCGATGCCCAGCTTTGCGGCAGTCTTCTTCTGGCGGTCTCGGTAGTCCGCTGAGTGTTTCGCGGCTCCGGTCTTCTGTTCGGCCATGGCCGATACCTCCCAAGCCGCTGGGCGGCAGATTGATGTGTTGCTGGCGCCGGCCGTGCCGGACGCGTGCGGTGATACGTTTCATGCTGCTTTCTGCTGATTCCAGGCGCCGACAGCGGCAAAGATCTTGGCGGCCTCTGCCTCGTCGAGCGTTGTGTCGGTGGGGATGGCGATCCATCCGGCCGCCACCAGGTGATTAGGGTTGGCCGTGGCCCGCAGGTCGGTGTAGGTAGCCTCGATAACGTCGGTCAGGTGCTCGGCCCGGTAGTTGCCCTGCGGCGCGACCTCGATCGACTTGTGGTACCGCGCGCCGAAGTGGTCTCGGCACAACACGCTCAGGTAGATGGTCCACCGGTGAGGGATATCGCAGACGGCGTCGACGACCTGGCGCACCCGGATCTGCTTGAGGTTCTTCCAGTTGATCAGCACCTGCTGGCCGCTGGGGTCGATATTCACCACGGCGGCGTGGTTGGCCGAGACCAGGGCCCTGCAGGTGCGTTCCAGCCGGGCGTGCATGTTGTGCGGCTTGCGCTTGCTCATAGCATGCCGCCTTGCTTGCTCGCTGCACCTGCCTCCATCGCATCCACAAACCGCATGGCCGTCTGGTAGCTGTAGGCAAAGCCCTGCTTGGCGCCGGTGGCGATTTCGATCACATCCCAGATCTTGCCCTTGCCAGAGGCCTGATAGCGCGGGGCGCCTTTACCTATCTTGGCGAAGGCCTCGTCACGGGCTTCCTGAGTGCGAGCCAGGAGCGCCTTGAGCGTGTCCACCTTCTCTCGGAAGGCCGGGTGCATTGTTGTCTGCATGGGTGATCCTCGGGTGGGTCAGGCGTGGAGCTCGAAGGCCTCGGCCTTGCGAACGATTCGAACTTGGGCGGTGCGGCGTTCCGGCGCGCGGCGGTCGCGGCGCATGGGGTCGCTGTCGTTGACCACCGCGTGCATGGCGATGAGGCCGGCAAGGGCGATGCACAGCGGGCTGATGATCTGCTGCCGCATTGCCTTGGTGACCGCCTCGATGCGGCGGCCGGCTTCCAGCTTAAAAAGCGCGTTCTCGATGCGGTTGGCCACGGTACCGGGGCTTACCGCCATCTGGCGGGCGATTTCTTTGGTGGTGAGGCCTTGGGCCACCCACAACAGTGCTTCGAGCTCACGGGGAGCCAGCGTCTTGCCGAGCTGGCCAATCCATGAGCCGCAAGTGATCGTTTCCATGAAGTGTCCTCGGTGGGCTGTATTGGTCGTGACGCTCGCTGCCGCTACCTCCCGGACCAGGGGAGGGAGAACGCCACGACCGATGCAGCCTGGTGATGGGGAACCAGGTGGATCGGGCCGTCTTTCCGGCTGTCCAGGGAATCAGATTATTGCTGCCAGTGTCCTGGTGCCGTCGGCGTGCTCGGTGGCAATGTGAAGCGATGGAGATGCGTAACGGCCGCACTTGATCAAGCTGAATGCCTTCTGGAATGTCGGATTGGGATTGCCTTTTCCGTCTGGGGTCAGGCTTGAGCAAACCAGGCCTGTGCAGTCTTCGCCGTTCGGCCCCTCTCCCTCATGGCCAATATCAAAGCTGGCGATCATTGCGATGCCTTCTGTCTTGCAGAACTCGATGATCTGCAGCATCAGCGGGCTAATTCGGCTGTCGTAGATCTCTTCTTTGTTCACGCTATTTCTCCCAGTGGATTCCCCCTGATGCGCCCCACTTGAGGCGCACCGGGGAATCGTCTGGCGTCACCGCCTCAGATGGCAGCTCTGCTGCTCATTGCGTTGGCCTTGGGCTTCCCTCGCATCGCCTTCAATCTGAATACGGCGGTGGTCGCTGGGGATCATGTTGCTCCGCGCTTGAGTGCAGCCCGTTGGCCGGCTGAGTAGGGCACGTATGCGCGGATTGCCGACCCGGTTTGTCGGCTGGGCTTAATGCTTCATTGGCAGGTTCCTCCTATGGTTTTTGATCCGCTCCATGCTCGTCGCCGGGTTTCCCCACCTCTGCCTGCTGCAGCTACTGGCTACGCATCAGGTGGCTCGCATGGTTTGGCGTCCTCCCATGGGGGAGTCCGGCAGCTATCCAGAGGCTGCGTGGTCGACGACTTAGCTTGTCCCGACCCAGGTAATGGCCTGGGTGCGTCGAGGTGGTCACGTCTTGTTGTGTAAAGAGCAGTGGCTGCCGGAGCTGCCTGGCTCGATTGCAAATGCAAGCGAACTTGCATCAATAAAAGCATGCTTGCACTTTGAATGCAAGCACGCTTGTGCAATTTTGAAATACTGTACATGCATACAGGTAGAAGGAGGCTTCTGATGTCAGCGCAGGAAAATTTCGCACGCAGGGACGAGCTCACCGGATTGGAGCGCTTAGGGCTGAGGGTTTCATCGATGATCAACTCACCGCTGGCGCAGTTCGGCAGGAAGGTTCTGATCCATCAACTGGACACGGACAGCGACCATGATTGGGGGGCGATCATGGAGGTGCTTTCAGAGACAGACGGCCTGGACATGACGTTCTGTGATGACGGATCTGTGATCCTGCAATGGAATGCACCGACGGATGACGATCAAGTGATCGATAGCGGAGAGGATGTGGTTCTGATTGATGCCGCAGGATGATCTGCCTTTTGACGTAAACAGCCCGCCGAAGCGGGTTGTTCCTTATTACTTCACTGGATTGAAATAGGCGCTCAGTGCAAAGTGAGTGACGTGGCAATTGTCGCCAAATCTTGTATGCGTATGGGTACTGATGAAAGAGTGGGGGTGCGGAGAATCACCAAACTCAAATTTATAGCCGGGCGCATTCGCCATATGCTGTTGCCAGCGCTCCATGACTCTCTTTGAGTTTGGTTGTTTTATGTATATAACAAAACCAGCCTTATTGGATCCGGCGGTGTTGGTAGCATATCGCTCCGTTAGCTGCATGAATCCGTCCCAAAGCCACGAATACTGATAGGTATCATCTTTTATCTTGGCCTCAGCCAACCATTTGTGTCTGAGGTTTTTGACAACAATATCCGCATGCCCGCCTTCCATTGAGTCATGCTCAGCATTTATGCCTGCCATTCTCAAAGAAACGCATAGCATATTCGTGATTTCATCTTCTGAAAGTTGAAGGAATTTCGGGTTTGCCTCCATTAGACTTAGTGTTTTTTGAAGTGTTTTTTCAGTGACATTAACAAAATCATCGTAAGATTTAAGTGCGAAAAAAGACGTTGCATTGTTGTCAAGATAGTCATCCGAATCAAAATGCTTAGTCACGTTGTCGGTGGCGGTCAAATTTGTCATGAGGCACGCACCAGGCCGGATTCGGTTTTATACAGCAGAAAAATATGCGCGTTGTCACTTTTCAGGAGTTTGCCAGATGACGGGTGATAAAGTTTTCTTGTTTCTTGGTAAGTAATCAGAGCTTCGCTGTTTAGCTCATGAAAGATAGCGTCGTCATCAAGGAAGCAATAAGTCTGAATGAGTGTAGGAGGGGTAGTAGTCGCTAGGTAGTTTACTACTTTCTCGGCGTCACTTTCTGAGCACGAATTTGTCGACTTAATGATGTCAGACAGTGAGATGTAGAAGAAGCCTTGGGCAGGGCTTCTCCCGATAAACTCGATAATGCTAAGTGCGCACTTTTCAAGTCCAAAAAAGCCTAATTCTCTTTGGATTCGCTCGACAAGATCAGGCTTTAATTTCATCTCAGACGGCTCCATTCAGCTTGTCGATCAAGAGACGAGTATCTTCATCGGTGCTGCAAAACCGCAGTATAGCATAGGTTTGAATTGCGGAACTGCCAGTGCTAGCCACGGCGAGCCTGCTGGGTATGGTTAGTTCGACTTCCTGACCTGCACCAAATATATTCACGTTATGCCAAATGACAGAAATGTCAAAGGGGACAATGTTCCCTCCTACAGCAGCCAATCCATTTTTGTAGAAAAGTTCGCTTCTTAGGTCTTCTCCGCGCTTCATAGTGTCTTGCTTCACGGAACCTTGGGGTGTCATGAAGTTCAGTTTGCTGATCAACCCGTCTGCAGCAAAGGTGAAGTGTGAAATGGCCGGAAACAGATTAATTGGCGTGGTCTGGCCAAACGTAATCTTAAGCTGGCCACAGCCATATGTAATCCAGCCCAGTAGTTCGCCGATTGATCGATCAATTTGTTTGCTATTTTGGTAGCTGCTTTCTGAGCGCGTGTAATCTGCGCGCAACTCTAGCTGGTTGGTTTTATGATTCAGGCGAATAACGTCAAAAGTCTGCCAGTGATAGTCTGCTACGCCAAAAACCTCATCGAATGTCGAGAAAATTGCTTGTCCATCTTTCCCCAAAGATGCCTTGTCAATTTTTTTTCGTAATGTGAACGTGCGTCGTCTTGTAAGTACAATCGTACTATGGGTTGCGTTAGACTCAGTATGAGCAAGTGCAAAACGTTGCGAGAGACTGGTCAACTGCGAGCCTGACTGCACCACAGGGTAAGCAATTTTCTTTTGAGGCCCAAGCGTTGAAAAGAGCATTTTAAATGACTTTGCTTGAGCGGTCGTCAACTGATATAGGCTTACAATTTTGTAATTGTTTTCCAGCTCTGATTTGAGGTAGGAGGACAGTTCGTCATTGAGATCGTCATCATTTTTTGCATCCTCAGCTATTTTTAGTTCCAAGCCTTCCCAATCGCGTGGAGGTTTTTTAGAATACTTTGCAACAATTGCGCGTGTGTGGAAAATGTTGGCACGCATCTTCAGAGAGTATGCAAGTTTACGACTGTCCATAGCGACCCTAGCTTTTTATGCAAATTTAGTTAAAGTTTTTTTGCGTTCCACACAAGTATGACTTTGGCGTGAATTGTAATATCTTCTATTCTTGCGGATTGTTTTTCATAATTGCGGTTATCTGAGATGAGCCATAAATGATCTTCGTCTCTCCGCTGGAGCCGTTTAATCAATAAGTCCCCATGCCATGTGACGACATACACACCTTCGCCGACATAGTCGTTAACACCGCGGTCTACAATGACGGGGTCTTTATCGTTAATCGTTCCTTCCATGCTCTGTCCCCAACCCGTGATCATCGCTAGGGCTGGGGCAGCGGTGTAGGTCACACCTTTCTCGCGCAGCACCTCTTCTCGGATGACCACATTCCTGATGACTTCGCTGTACTCGGCTGGCACCTGGCCGTGACCCATGGCTGCCCGGATGTCGTACTGGGGGATTGAGATGTCGCCGTCGGCCGGTTGGGCTGTAGCAATGATGAAACCACTGCTTTTGTCTCCAGCAGGGTCTTCTTCGACCGCGCGAACGATGCTTTGCCGTGCTTCTGAGCTTAGCCCCTTGCCGTGCTTCTCAAGCATTTTTCTAACAGCATCTGCTGCTGAGCTGCTGCCGCCAGAGTCCTTTGCCGCAACTGCCTTGGCTTCGCTTTTGCGGGGAGGTTCGCCTTTTCCTGACAGAAGCCAGTCGACAGAAGTGTCGTAGCCCTCGGCGAGAGCCACAAGGTTCTCGTTTTTGATGTTTTCGGTGTCGCCAGCGAACCACTGGCGTACAGCCTCGTAGCTGATGCCGCAGGTGTTGGCGATATCTCGCTTGACGTTGCGCACGCCCAATTCAGGGCGCCGAGCCAGCACGAGCTTAGTGATTCGGTCTGTGGTCTTCATGTGCGCAATCTACAAGGTTGCTTGTCAAGCATGCTTGTTTTGAATATGCAAGCATGCTTGAATGTTAGGACGAGCAAAGGAGGTCGCCATGACCAAAAGCCAGGCAATCAAACATTTCGGGTCAACAACGGCGCTCGCAAAGGCGCTTGGCGTGACCTACGAGGCGGTCCGTCAGTGGGCAGATGTGCCTGAGCTGCGCCAGTACCAGATCGAGCGGATCACGAAGGGTGCGCTAAAGGCCGGGAGTGCTGACGCAGCAGCGTGACCGTGAGCACATTTTCATCTGCCTGGCCTTGCGCCAGTAGATGACCGAAACACCTGATGATCCATCCAGTACCTGAATCGCAGGCGAAAAAAAACCGCCTGGCAGGGCGGCTTCTCTACAACAAACATCGAGGTCGATTATGCACTCCGCAATCGATGCTAGCAATACTACTCCTGTTGCGTCAGCTGTTGGCGAGCATCAGGGCCAAACGCCTTCAAGCCAATACGGACACAAGCCATTCCCATGCATTCAGTTTTCGCAAATGGCTCTCTCGGCCATGTCGCCGGAGATTCGCGTTGTAGCTTGGCTTTTGCAGAGCACTGATGATGTGAAGATCCTCGCCGTACAAAACGCTCATTCGCTTGTCGAGCTCTTCCAGTGTGAGGTTGTCCTTTTCAGCTCTGAGATCTCCCCAACGTCTTTTCATTTCAACGTGCTTGGCTATTTTGTCGCCAGGTGCCAGAAGGTGATCAATGATCGCGGTAATGGCTATTGCCGCACCAACCCAAGCACCGTACCCCTGAAAGTCGCCTGCCTTACTGAAAACAGCCGTTCCGCTGACCAGAAAGATGAAGCTGAAGAACCATTTCAGGTGCCTGTAAAGCTTGATATGGCGATTGTTGAGTTCAATCGCGTAATCAATATCCAGGCCTGCTTCGTAATGAGTGCGGCAATAGCTCATGTCTTAATTCACCTGACTGGGAGCCGGGGCCGGCTCCGGTGGGGGATTACGGTATACCGGTACCTGTGTTCTGTGTTCAACATCACCTTGACTCATGAGGACTCCTTGAAATGGATTGAAGTGCTTGGCAGCGCGGAAATCCTAGCATGTGAGTCCTCACCTTTTCTTGCTTCGGAAAATTATGCCTCCCTAATGCAGCGCCCGCAGCTCATGGCTTGTGAGGTGACGCCGTGAGTGTACAAGCCATGACCTGGGCTCTGGCCATTCCGAAGTCCTCCCTGGAGAACCCTGCGGCGCGTCACGTCCTACTCTGCCTGGCCAACTACGCCGGCAGCGATGGCCGAGGTGCGTTTCCTTCTGCCGCAACACTGTCCGAAGACACCGGTCTGTCCGAGCGTACCGTGCGCCTCAAGCTGGACGAATTGGTGCTTGCTGGGTGGATCGCCGAAGGCAACCAGGCGATTGCTGCTGCGTACATTGATCGTCGTGACCGCCGCCCGGTTGTTTACGACCTGCAGATGAAGCGGGGTGCATCTGCTGCACCCCGGACAGAACGGGGTGCAGGAAAACGCACGGGGTGCAGCTCACGACAGAACGGGGTGCAGGAAAATGCAGAACGGGGTGCAGCAGCTGCACCCAATACGCCAATTAACCAATCTACTCACTCTCTGCGCGAGCCGTTCGAAATGTCGCTCGAGTGGACCCCTAATCAAGACCAATTGCGGGCTTATGCCCTCCGGGCAGGCCTGACGCTGGATCACTTTTCGGACGAAGCCATCTCGGGCTTTGTGCTCCACCACGATGCCAAGGGTCTCGCTCAGACGGAAAAGCAATGGCTGGCGGCCCTGGTCAACTGGGTGAAATCGGACTTGGCCAGGGCTGCGCGAGTGCCCGCTGCCCGCCCAGGCACTTCGCAATCCAGCAACTTTGATGATGACGACACCTCATGGATCAACGGGAGGGAAGGCCAGTGAATCAGGTATCCGTCGTGACTCATGGCCTGTGGGCGAAAGTGCAATCGGGTCAGTACATCCCGGCCGAGCACTCGATTCCCGCCGACGTGAAGGCCGAGCTCAACCGCAAAACCGCTGCGGTGATCAACGACCTGTTCCGCGACCTGCGCACGATTTTCAGCGCCTGGAAGCAGGCGTGGCCGGACGCGGACACCTACAAGGCCGCCAAGCAGCAGTGGCTGTCGGCCTTCCTTGAGGCGGGAATCAACACTCCTGAGCAACTCCAGTTTGGCCTGATGCGCTGCCGCCAGTCTGGGCGCGAGTTCATCCCGGCTCCCGGGAAGTTCATCGAGTGGTGCCAGCCATCCCCCGAAATGCTCGGCCTTCCAGCGTTTGGCGCTGCGTTCCGCGAAGCGTGCCGCAATGCTCACCCAGCCATGGCTGGGCAGGGCAAGTGGAGCCACGACGCGGTGTGGCACGCCGCCAAGGAGTGTGGCTTCGAGAACCTGAACAAGCTGCCCGAAGATGCCAGTTCCAAGCTGTTCGAGCGCAACTACACCATCGCAGTTCGGCGGCTTATGGCCGGTGAGCCGCTGCAGAAGATGCCGCTGGCACTTCCTGCGGAGGTTGCCTCGCGCCGCACTCCGCAAGTCGGAAATTCTGCCCTGGCAGCCATGCGCGCCCGCTTGGTGGGGCGCTGATCAATCAACCTGCAAGGAGGCGTCCCGTGCGCCAAACAAAACTGACCAAGGCCGCACGCGGTCGGGAGTGCCAGGTTCGCATCCCGGGTGTGTGCAATGGTAACCCCGAAACCACCGTCCTTGCGCACTACCGCTTGGCCGGCACCTGCGGCGTGGGCAAGAAGCCGCACGACATGCAAGGCGCCTGGTCCTGCAGTGCGTGTCACGACGCCTGTGACGGCCGAAGCCGGGTCGTGGATCGCGACACCGCGCGCCACTACCACGCCGAGGGTGTGATGCGCACCCAGGCGCTGCTGATCAACGAGGGTGTGCTGGTCGCATGAGTGCTCCCGCCCTTCGCCCGTTCAAGGCCAAGAAGCCGAGAGCCAAGCGCATTGACCGCGAGGGGCTGGAGCAGGCCGCCCTGATAGCGGAGATCAAGCTGCGCTATCCCGAGGTGTTCGCGAACCTGCATCACACCCCAAACGGGGGCTACCGGGGCAAAGCTGAGGCGGGACGGCTCAAGGCCCAGGGCACCAAGGCTGGCATTCCTGACCTGCAGCTGACCATGGCGCGAGGCGGGTACTTCGGCCTATTCATTGAATTCAAGGCCACTGTGAAACCTGCGGCGGTATCCCTCGAGCAGCAGGCCTGCATCGGCCGACTGAACGAACAAGGCTACCTGGCCGTTGTGTGCCGGGGGCATTTCGACGCCATGGAGTGCCTGAGGGCGTACCTGGCCCTGCCAAAAACGGAGGTTGCAGCATGACCAATACCGCCGCTGTGAAAATCAGCGATGCAGAGATTCGCCGGCAAGCCGCCGGCCAGGTGCGTGACCTGCGCGCCCTGGGTAACCACGGCCTGTACTTCCGGTTCCACCGTTCCCGTGAGCGAGGGTCCTGGTACCTGATCCACAAGGGCAAGTGGAACCTGATCGGTTCCTACCCTGAGCTGAGCGCTGCCAAGGTGGCCGCTGCGCTGCCGGATATCCGCCTGCGCCTGGAGGCGGGTGAGGGGGCGAGCCTGTCGAGTTGGGTGCTGACCGGCGAACTGCTGGCCTGGTTCGCTGAACGAATGTCCCGGGACCGAAATCTGTCGGGCAAGCGCAAGAGCACGGCCGCGTCGGCGATCAAACAGCACTTGGTGCCGCGCCTCGGACAGATCCCGCTGGCCCAGATCGACAAGGCGCTGCTCGACCGGGAGCTGATGTGGCCGCTGCAGGAGTCGCTGTCGATCGACTACGTGCGGTTGGTCTTCCAGTTGCTGGCCCTGTCGTTCCGCCAGGCGTTCAAGTTGGGCCTGATCAGCTCCAACCCTATGGCCGGCATCCGCTTTGGTGACTTCTCCAAGGCCAAGGTCACGGTCAAGCCATCGCGCCTGCGTGGTGTGCACCTCGAAGACCTGCTGGCCCGCATTAAGAGCACTCTGGCGAACCGCCCCCAGCATGGCGTGCTGGCCCTGATGATGCTGTGCCACGGCACCCGACTGGGCGAAACCCGCCTGGCCCGCTGGAGCCACATCAGCCTGGCCGAACGGGAGTGGTTCATTCCCGCTGAGCACACCAAGACCAGCGTGCAACACCGCCTGCCACTGACCGACCAAGTGCGCTTCCTGCTGATGGCCTACCGCGAGATCCAGCGCAACGAGGGTTACGACGGCGAGTTTCTGTTCCCGGGGCGCCAGGGCAAGCCGATGAGCGAGGCCAAAGCATCAGCCGTGTTCACCGTCATGGGGCGGGGTGAGTGGACGAGTCACGACCTGCGCAAGCTGGCCCGCACCGGCTGGGCTGATCTGGGCGTCGACCACCTGGTGGGTGAGCTGCTGATCAACCACGCCATGGGCCACAACGTGAAGGTGTACATCCAGTCCGACGTGATGGCCCGCAAGCGCGAGGCCCTGGAGAAGTGGCATGCACACCTTGACCAGAAGGGTTTCGAGGCGGTTCACGGCTTGACCGGGGATAGATCGACAGATTCATGGATTCTATCGCAGGCCGCAGAGCGTGCGGGTTTCGACGGACTTCCGATATCCACCATAAGCGAGGATTCGAAATGACTGGAAAGCGGCCAGAGCCAGCCATGCCCGACTTGAACACGATGTCTCCAGCGGCCCGCTCGGCGGCAATGCGCGGCGGGATTGAGAGTTGGGGTTTTATCGGCGGGCTGCCTGGGCAGATCTGCTATCAGGAACAGGTTGATTCGAAGTCGCGCCGGCGCTGCAACTGCGGCTGCGGGCGCCGGGCAACCCATCGGGGGATGGCTAACGGGGTCTGCTTGAAGATGGGGTGTGAGCTGTCGGTGCGGCGCTGGGTAAAGGCGTCCAACGCATGAGGAAGAGCCACGGCCCAGCCTTCAAGAAGGCCGTGATCGAGCTGGAAGAGTGCCCTTTGTGCCGCGGGAGAGCGGTAATCAAGGGTTTGTTTCACGAACTGCCATGCGACCACTGCAACGCCTCGGGCTGGGTAGTGGCTGCAACTGGCGAGGCCCTGGCCCTGGATCAGCTGGTGACCCAGCTCAGCATGGCGCTACAGGCTGCGCACCGACAGATCGAGCAGTTGAAGAAACCTCGGGCATCCGGGCCAGAGGCGACATATCAGGGAAGCAACCGGCGCGGCGCCGGCGGCACCAACTACACCGGGGATTGAGGGGGAAGGACCATGGTTTACAGCAGCGTTTCGGGTGCAGTAGTTGCCGCTCTGGCGGCGGGCGAGAAGGGATCGGCGAAGGCCCAGGCCTGGCAGAAGCTGTACAAATCGGCAGAGGAGGAGGGCGGCTGCCTGGCGTCACTGGGTGGCCGATCGGGCGGTATTGACCGCACCCAAGTCGATTACTGGCTGTCGGCGCGCCTGCACCACATGCTCAAGGGCAGGCACTGGGATGCACTGGTCGCCAAGTACAGCACCAACAAGGCGAACAAGGTTCAGGCGATTACGCTGATCCGGCCACTCATCGCGAGCCCAGCGCCGACACTCTTCATCTACAAGGCGGTGACCGCGTGGGCCATCCCGAAGCTCAAGGGTGCGCGTCGTAAGGCGCCACAATCTGTATCGGTGGATATTCCTCTCGATGCGTCGCCGTGGCGTCGTGAGGCCACGGTGAATGCTGCGGTTGCCGCAGGCAAGGCCGCCAAGAAGCGCATCGAGGCACTCGAAGAAGACGTGATCATCCTGCCGGACAGTTTCTACGACATGAACACCTGGGATCTCGACGCCACGCCGGAGTCCACCCGCCGGCGCTGGAGGCTAGAGATCAACGAGAAGCTTGACGGCATGATCGACGATGCGCTGGCAGAGGTGCGGGTGATTCTGGAGGCCGAAGGGCTGCTGCTGAAAGATGCCGCATGATTGCCTGTTGACATCAGTGAGCGACTGAGCGAAATTATCTCCATCCTGTCATTCCTGCGTGTGTTGAGGAGTGATCACCGAAAGCCCGGCCATTGTGTCGGGCTTTTTGTTTACTGGAGCGCCACTGCTGAATAGAGTGGCCCCTCATCAGCGATGGCGAGGCCAGTTATGTACAACTTTGATGACCTGATTGATGCACTGAAGAAGGTCGAAGCAAAAGCGAGCGAAGTCTCTGCTTGGCATGATAACGACGGAGAGGAAACGTTGAACTCCTTTGCGTTCTCAGGTGTTGGTGGCAAGCGATCTAAAGTCCTTGTTCCTTTGATCAACGAAGTGCTGGAGGTCGCTGATCGGGTTCTGGAGTTTACCCGAGATGACCGCCTGCACCGCACGCAGGCCAACCGGCTCACGGACGCTGGCTTCCTTGTTGATAGTCAAGAGCGAGGCTATGTATCAGTGTACGTTTACCCGACTGAAGAGGCTTTCAATCTAGCTGAGGAAGAAGACGAGCCTTTGCCGGACAAGATGCTACTAATCATCAGCGAGGATTTGGCTGACTGAACCAGTCACTGACCTCTTCCGCCAAAGCCCGGCCTAGTGCCGGGCTTTTTCATATCTGCTCCCCGCAAAGGGAGGAACTGAGATGGCCCATATGCCTGAGAAAGATCCCGGCCTGTGGGCCGCTGTGCTCGCCTGGGTGCTTGCTCACCAGCCTCAGTTGTATGCCGCTGGCCTGTCGGTCGCGATCGCCGCCCTTCGGGTGGTGTACGGCGGCGGCACGCGTCGGCAGATGATCTTGGAGGGCGCGCTCTGCGGCCTCATTACCCTGGCCTTGGTGCCGCTACTCGAATGGATGGGACTGCCTCAGGGCATGGCAACCTTCGCCGGTGGTGCTGTCGGCTTCATGGGTGTGGAGAAGCTGCGCGGCTACTCCGATCTGTTCCTGTCCCGTAAGGCTCAAGGCTGATGGCCAGGCTCAAGACGCTCGGCTCACGCATCAAGGAGAGCGCAGGATCGCGGGTCAAGGTGGTCACACCTGGCAGCTGGCGGAGCGGCATGACCAGCTCCCAACGTGGCTACGATTACCGATGGCAGAAGGCACGGGAGCAGTACCTGCGTGACAACCCGCTGTGCGTCTACTGCGAGCGGAACGGCCGTACAACTGCCGCGAGGGTTGTCGACCACATCGTTGCTCACCGTGGCGACATGGTTCTCTTCTGGGATCAGACCAACTGGCAGAGTCTCTGCAAGCCTTGTCACGACTCCGTCAAGCAGGCCGAGGAGGCGGCGGGGCTGGGTGGCTGACACCTCAGCGGATCGCCGAAACCCGGCGCGGCGAGCTAGAAGCACGCCAGTGACGTGCCTCTAAAGGGTAGGGGGGTAAAAAGCTAGGGATTCTCATCTAGCTAGACCGCCACCGACCCCACGTACACATTTTTTCCCGTTTCAGGAAAAGTTAACCATGGCTTTAACCGACAAGAAGCGGCGGTTTGTTGACGCTTTGTTGTCGGGGGCCTCAAATCGTGAGGCGGCGATTGCTGCCGGATATTCGGAGAAGACCGCGTCGCAAGCGGGCTCCAAGCTAGCCAAGGACCCCGACGTGCTCGCAGAGGTCGGGCGGCGCCTGAAGCAAAAGCAGGCAACCAGCACCGAAGTTAAACCTGCGCGAAAAGTTAAAGCTGAGCATCCGGAATCCGCGCAGCCCGGCGAGGTGTCTCTCACAGAAACCGACGACCCGCGAGCCTTCCTTACTGAGCTGATGAACGCCGAAGGCGCCGACATGCGGATGCGCCTAGAAGCCGCCAAAACGCTCATGCCCTATTCGCACGGCAAGGTCGCCGACCAGGGCAAGAAAGAGCAGAAGGCCGAGGCCGCCAAACAGGTCGGCAAAGGCAAGTACTCCCAGGGCAAGCCACCCCTCTCCGTAGTGAAGAATTGACCTATGCAATGGACAACAGCCTGCCCGGATTGGTGGAGGTGCCTGGCTGCGGGCGAATCAATCATCCCTGAGCCGCTGTTTCCAGACGAAGCTGAAGCCGGCCTCGATGTTTTCAAGGGGCTGAAGATCGTCGATGCCCCGGGCAGTCCTACCATTGAGGCCGCCTGCGCACCTTGGGTCTTGGCGTTCGCCGGGGCCATCTTCGGCAGCTACAACAGCGAGACCGGCGAGCGTCTGATTCGGGAAGTGATGCTGTGCATCCCGAAGAAAAACAGTAAATCTACGATTGCTGCAGGGATCATGCTGACCGCACTGATCCGCAACTGGCGTCTTTCGGCTGAGTTCATCATCCTGGCGCCGACCAAGGAGATTGCCGACAACTCGTTCATCCCGGCCAAGGACATGGTCAACAATGACGATGAGCTGAAAGCGCTGCTGCATGTCCAGCCGCACCTGCGGCTGATCACTCATCGTGAGACCGGCGCCACCTTGAAGGTGGTGGCCGCGGATAGCGATGTGGTTGGCGGCAAGAAGGCGGTCGGCGTCCTAATCGATGAGGCCTGGCTGTTCGGCAAGAACCCCAAAGCCGCTGACATGATCCGCGAGGCCACTGGTGGTCTGCTGTCGCGACCTGAGGGCTTCATCATCTGGTTGACGACCCAGTCGAACGAGCCGCCGGCTGGCGTGTTCCGCTCCAAGCTCAACTACGCACGCGGCGTGCGTGATGGCCGGATCGACGACAACCGCTTCCTGCCGATCATCTATGAGTTCTCTCAAGAGATGATCAAAAGCGGCGAGGCGCGGAAGCCTGAGAACTTCCACCTGGTCAATCCGAACATCGACTACTCCGTCGACCGACCTACGCTTGAGCGCCTGTTTATGCAGGCTGAGCTGGACGGCGAGGCTGAATTGCGCGGCTTCCTGGCCAAGCACCTCAACATCGAGATCGGCCTTGCGCTGATGTCCGATGCTTGGGTCGGGGCAGAGTTTTGGGAGGCCCAGGCTTCAGCGTGGCTCAGCCTCGACGAAATCCTCACGCGGTGCGAGGTCATTGATGTTGGCGGTGACGGCGGCGGTCTTGATGACTTGCTCGGTCTTGCCGTGATGGGCCGGGAGACGGGAAGCCGCAGGTGGTTCCACTGGGCTCACGCCTGGGCGCACCCTTCGGTTCTGGAGCGCCGCAAGTCAGAAGCGCCACGGTTGAGGGACCTAGAAAAAGCAGGCGACATCACCATTGTGGAGCGCATCGGTGATGACGTTGAGCAGTTTGCGGCCATCGTTGCCCGCGTCAATGACACCGGCCTACTCGACAAAGTTGGCCTCGACCCGGCCGGCATCGGGGCAGTACTCGACGCACTAGCGGATGCTGGCGTTGAGGAAGACAAGATCGTGGGCATCTCGCAAGGTTGGAAGCTCACCGGTGCAATCAAAACGACGGAACGCAAGCTGGCCGAGGGCACGCTGCTCCATTGTGGTCAGCCGCTCATGGCCTGGTCCTGCGGAAATGCCAAGGGCGTGCCTTCAGCCAACGCCTTCTTGATCACCAAGCAAGCATCGGGCACCGCAAAAATTGACCCGCTTATGGCTACATTCAACGCCGTTTCGCTACTGAGCCTTAATCCAGAAGGTAGGGGCGGAATGGACAATTTCATGGCAGGCATTC
Organism: Pseudomonas sp. PVC-5-1; assembly: GCF_057444345.1. Classification (NCBI taxonomy): domain Bacteria; kingdom Pseudomonadati; phylum Pseudomonadota; class Gammaproteobacteria; order Pseudomonadales; family Pseudomonadaceae; genus Pseudomonas; species Pseudomonas sp. PVC-5-1. The sequence goes on from NZ_CM172024.1 coordinate 2,704,860, forward strand.
GGGATCCACTGATCGCATGAACGCATTTCATATTTTCATCGCCTGTGCAGTGGTCGCTTTCTGCCTGGCATGCGGCGGGGTCTGGATGCTGGCTGGTACCGGCTGGGCTTTGCTGGCGGGATCACTGAGCTTCTTCTGCATCGCTGGCTTCATCCGTAGAGGGCTTGTCAGTGATTAAAACCCTATCGCAGGCGTTGGGGGCTGCTGCTGCCAAGCCTTCAGCCAGTATGAGTGAATGGCTGGGCAAGACTATCAAGCTGTCGGATGGAGGTTTCTGGAGTGCCTTCAACGGCGCTCAGTCCAGCAGTGGGAAGTCAGTCAGTGTCGATAAGGCCATGCGCCTGTCCACCGTGTGGGCGTGCGTTCGGATTATCTCGACCTCGGTAGCCGGCTTGCCGTTGAGCATCTACCGGCGCATGCCAGATGGCAGTCGCGAGAGCGCTCGGGACTTTCCGCTTTACGACGTGGTGCACACCAGCCCCAACGAAGACATGGCCGCCTTCCACTTCTGGCAGGCCGTCGTCGCTTCGATGCTGCTGTGGGGGAATGCCTATTGCGAGATCCACCGCTCCGCGGGTCGCGTCATCGCCCTGGATTTTCTGATGCCATCGAGAGTCGACCTTGAGTACGACGACGATGGACGACTCAGGTATTTCTTCAGGCCCCGAAAGGGAGCCCGCCGAGAGATCCAGCGGCAGGACATGCTGCACATCCCAGCCTTTACCCTGGATGGCCGAGTCGGGCTTTCTGCTATTCGCTACGGCGCGGATGTATTCGGTTCGGCGATGTCTGCAGACGATGCCGCCAACAGCACCTTCCGCAACGGCATGATGCCCACGGTGGCGTTTTCGGTGGACAAGACGCTCAACCCAGCCCAGCGCGTTGAGTTTCGTGAGTACGTGAAGACGATTTCCGGGGCGTTAAATGCCGGCAAGAGCCCTGTGCTTGAGCAGGGTGTGAAGCCGGAGATGATTGGTATCAACCCCGCCGACGCACAGTTGCTGGAATCGAGAGGGCACAGCATCGAGGAGATCTGTCGATGGTTCGGTGTCCCTCCTTGGATGGTGATGAAGACCGACAAGGGAAGCAACTGGGGCACAGGACTGGAGCAGCAGCAGATCGCGTTTCTCACCTACTGCATCATGTCCTTCACGGCGCCAATTGAGCAGTGTGTGAACAAGTGGTGCATGACGGCTGTTGACCGGATCAAGTTCTATGCCGAGTACTCGCTTGAAGCATTCCTGCGTGCGGATAGCGCAGGCCGTGCGGCCTATCTCAGCACGATGGGGCAGAACGGCTACCTGACTCGAAACGAGGGGCGGCGGAAAGAGAACCTTCCAAGCATGCCTGGTGGCGATGTACTGACCGTGCAATCGAACCTGGTGCCACTGGACCAGCTTGGTAAGCAAAACGATGGTCAGGCCGCCCGGGCCGCACTGATGAACTGGCTGCAAGAGCCGGAAAGCAAATCACGGGAGTAATCCATGAAACACAAGATCCAGTCTCGCGGCCTGCGCAGCGAGATGAGCCCGCGCGCGCTCGACAAATGGAATCCCGCGATCCAGGCGGCCGTTGAAAACACTTCGGACACCATCACGGTGTACGGCGTGATTGGCGAAGACTGGTACGGCGAGGGCGTCACACTGAAGCGGATCGATGCCGCACTGCGTGCCATTGGTGAGCGCGATGTGACCGTCTATATCAACTCGCCAGGCGGCGACATGTTCGAAGGAATCGCCATATACAACCGCCTCCAAGAGCACAGTCATGAGGTCACCACCAAGGTGCTCGGCATGGCGGCCAGCGCTGCCTCGGTCGTTTTCCTGGCTGGCAAGAAGCGAGAGGTGGCCAGCAGTGCCTTCCTCATGATCCACAACTGCTGGACCTGGCTTGCCGGAAATCGCAACTACTTGCGCGACATCGCCAACGACATGGAGGAGTTCGACGCCGCGATGGCCGACCTCTATGCCGAGACCAGCGGGCAGTCGGCGGAGGACATGGCCGAACTGATGGACGACGAAACCTATATCCGTGGAAAGCGTGCCGTGGAGCTTGGCTTGGCCACCGGGCTGTTGTCGTCCACCGAGGTAACCGAGCGCGAAACCGAAGATGCCGCCCAGGCCAATGCACTCAAGGCCATGGATGTAGCCCTGGCCAAAGGTGGCATGACTCGCTCAGAGCGTCGCGAACTGTTCGCCAATTTCAAGTCCGGCATGCCTCGCGCTGCCGGCGGGGGTACGCATAACGCTGCCCCGCCCGATAAGCCTCGCGCTGTCGCGCCAGACCTCTCCGCCTCTCTGAGCGCGGCAACCAACATCCTCAATTCTCTGAAAGGAAAGTGACCATGGACTTTGAAGCCCAAGTCAAGGAACTCAACGCCAGCCTCAAGGGTATCGGCGATCAGATCAAAAGCCAGGCCGAGGCCACCGAGAAGCAAATCAAGGCCTCCGGTGAAATGAATACCGAAACCCGCGCCAAGGTCGATGAACTTCTGACCAAGCAGGGCGAGCTTCAGGCGCGCCTGGGCGAGGCCGAGCAGAAGCTCGTGAACGCCAGTCGCGATCGCAACCATCAGGACGAGCCCCAGAAGTCGGTTGGCGCGCTCGTGATCGAAAGCGAAGAAATGAAGGACATGAATTCGTCCTTCCGCGGCTCTCGTCGTGTCTCAGTGCCGCGCGCGGCCATCACCACCGCTACCGGCGGTGACTTGGTGCAGACTCAGCGCTTGCCAGGGATAATTGCCCCGCCTCAACGCCGACTGACCGTCCGTGACCTGGTTGCACCGGGCACCACCGAATCGAACTCCATCGAGTACGTCCGCGAAACCGGCTTCACCAACAACGCCCGTACTGTGGCGGAGACCACGGCCAAGCCTTACTCCGACCTGACGTTCGGCCTGGCCACTGCGAACGTGCGGACCATCGCCCATTTGTTCAAAGCCAGCCGCCAGATGCTGGACGATGCCAAGGCCCTCCAGAGCTATATCGACGGTCGTGCACGCTATGGACTTAACATGGCAGAAGAAGCTCAGCTGCTTTATGGCAACGGCACCGGCGTGAACCTGCAAGGCCTCATGACCGTTGCTCAACTCTACGCCGCCCCGGCTGGCGTAGCCGTAGTGGGCGAGCAGCGCATTGACCGTCTGCGCCTGGCGCTGCTGCAGGCCGAACTGGCCGAGTTCCCATCCGACGGCATCGTGCTCAACCCGATCGACTGGGCGGCCATTGAGCTGACCAAGGACGGGGAAGGCCGCTACATCATCGGCCAGCCTCAGGAAGGCACCAACCCGAAACTCTGGAATCGTCCTGTGGTTTCTACCCAGGCCATGACCCAAGACGACTTCCTCGTCGGCGCATTCAAGCTCGGCGCGCAGATCTTCGACCGGATGGAAATCGAAGTATTGATCTCGACCGAGAACAGCGACGACTTCGAGAAGAACATGGCGACAATCCGTGCTGAAGAGCGTCTGGCCTTCGCCATTTACCGCGAAGAGGCCTTCGTGACCGGCCAGCTGACCGGCACGCCTTAACTCTTCCGTAATGTGGCGTCAGCAATGGCGCCCTTTAGGAGTACTCCGATGGCACGTAAACAGGAAACACCCGCTACCCCGGTTGAGGCGAAAGACCCGACCGATGCCACTGAATCCAGCGCCGGCCAGACTGAAGGCTCTGGCTCTTCTCCATCACCTATCGCTGCACTCGCGCCAGAACAAGGCGAGGCGGGGGTTCCCGCAGCTGCTTTAGGTCCAGCGGAAGGCTCAGGCGAAGTGACACGAGAAGGACAAGCAACTGCGGGCTCTGGAGTGGATGTAATTGAGCCCGGCCAGGGTGCCGGTGCTGATGTCTCCGCTAATGGCGCCGCCGCCTCCGAAGGCGCGAGCCCAGTAGCTTCAGATTTAACTGATAGCGACCTCGATGCTGATCCGTTGGCCGAAGGCGATCAGGTTGCGGCAAACCTTAATCCAGCGACTCTTCAGATCTATCCGTTGCGGTCGTACATGGATGAAGGCGAGCTTCGTCGTCGCGGCGGTCCAGCGTACACGGTACCCCGCCGCCATGCTGAAGAGCTGGTGCAGCGGAAGCTGGCGTCACTCGAGCCGCTGAAGGAGTAGATGATGTCGGTTATCAGCATGTCCATCGCTCGGCATCATCTCCGGGACCCCGACGATGCTGACGAATACCTGGAGCTCCTGATCGAGGCGGCGGAAGGGCAGGCGATGGACTATCTGAACCGCCGCTTTTATGCCGATCAGCAGGCGCTGGATGAGGCAATCGCTTCCGGCGAGGCTGGCGACTCTCCCATGGTCAGCAACAAGCAGATCAACGCTGCCTGTTTGCTGATCCTCGGCCACCTTTACGCGAACCGTGAGGACGTTGTGATCGGGACCATTGCCACTGAGTTGCCGAAAGGCTCGGTGGCGCTCCTGACCCCTCACCGTATTGGGTGGGGCGTATGAGAGCCGGTCCGCTACGTCACCGTTTTCAGGTGACGTTCCCGCACGAGGAGCGCAACAAGTCCGGGGGCGCCACGCTGACGTGGCTACCCGCTGCTCGCCCCGAAATGTGGGGAGAAATACGGACGCCCAGTGGTCGGGTAGCCCCGATTGCTGAAAAGCTTGAGGCCGTCGTATCTGCCGAGATCATCGCCAGGCCGCGCGCCGACATTGCTGCAGGCTGGCGTGTCACCCGGCGCGGGATCACTTACAGGGTCGAGGCTGTATTGCCTGACAATGAGAACACACTGATGCGGCTACTGTGCTCATCGGTACCCAACCCATGAGGTCAATCATGAAAATCCAAGCATTGGGCCCGCTGACCGGTGCGTCTGGCGAGCGCGAGAAGGGCGAAATCTTTGACGTGAAGAAGGAATATGGCGAAGGCCTGATCGCCCGTGGCTACGCGGTGGAAATCAAAGATCAGCCGGCCGCAACCGAAAAGCCCGCGAAGGCCGCCCAGGCCAAGGAGTAGCTTATGGCTCGCCGCTCGAAGATGCGCGGTGATATCCGCCTTCGGCGAACACTGCGCAACATCCACAAGACCATGGACAACGAGCTGACGCCGGCCATGCGCAACGCGGCTGAGCGCGTCCTGGCCACGCAGCAGCAGTTGATGCCGAAGGACACAGGAGCAGCCGCCGCCGCGCTGAAAATCTATGTCGCTCCTAGCGGCTTGGATGCCCAGATCGGCATTCGCGGTAAGCGCGATAACCGACGCTTCTTTTACTTGCGCTTCATCGAGTACGGGACCAAGGGCTATTCGGGCAAGATCTACCAGAGGGCCGACCGCAATGCTGTAGGCGGTGTGCATACCAAGAACCGCGACACGATGCAGCTCAGGGGGCGCCGCAACGCCATACGGCAGCGCGCGGTCAAGAACAAGTCCGATGGTCAGCACTTCTTCGGTAAGTACCCGGATATTCCGGCTAGGCCAGCGCACCCGTGGCTGCGCCCCTCGATGGACGTGAACCGCGAGTACGTGATGGCCGATATCGAAGTGGCAGTGCGCCGTACGCTCCGCAAGGCAAGCCAAGGGGTGGGCAATGGCTGATCCATCGCTAGCCCTGCAGGAGGCCATCTTCGCCAGGCTTCAAGCTGAGGTGAATTGCCCCATCTACGACGGTGCGCCGTTGAATGCGGATATGCCGTATGTGTCCATCGACCGGGAGGTATCGGTCAACAGCAGCCCAATCTCTGGCCGTAAGCGCGAAACACGTCTGCTGTACCTCTCGGTCTGGTCCGATGCCGTTGGCCAGGCCGAGGTGAAGCGTATCAACGGCGAGGTTATCGCCGCCTTGGATGAGCGCCGCCTGCCTCTGGAAGTCGGTCGTGCCGTCTCCGTTCGAGTTGAGCAGGCCGACGCCCAGCGCGATGCAGACGGCATCACCTACCAGGGCTCGATTACCGTCCGTGTAATCACCACCCACTGAATCACCCACTGGCCGCGCTGCGGCTTCTATCCAACGTGGCTTTGGAGGATCACCCATGCCCGCAGAAGACAACCTCAATACAGCCGCCGGCTGCCGCCTCTTCATTGGCAGCAAGACCGGGGCGACCACCAAAACCGAGTTCGAGGCCGACACCTATGTGCGTGTTGGTGAAATCGAAGACCTCGGCGAGTTCGGCGACACCTTCAGCAGCGTGACCTTCACGTCGCTCGAGGACGGCCGTGTGCGCAAGTACAAGGGCACGGCCGACGCCGGTGACATGACCATGACCGTGGGCCTGGATAACGGTGATGCTGGCCAGAACGCCGTCAAGACCGCCCACAAGGATCGCAGCAAGGGCGATTACAACATCAAGGTAACCCTCAACGATGGCGACCCTGATGCATCCCCGGCAATCAGCCCGACCACGTTCTACTACCGTGCGAAGGTGATGAACAACACCGTTGCGGCCGGCGCCGCTGACAACGTGGTTCGCCGCAACATCACCTTTGGCATCAACTCGGAAATCCTCGAGCTGCTGCCGGCCCCTGTCACCCCATAAGCGCCCAGGGCTTTGGCCCCGGCCTCACAGGACTTGATCCATGAACAACACGCTGTACGGCACCGTTACCGTCAAGCTGGGTGATGAAGAGTTCACCCTTACCCCAACCCTGAAGGCTGTGCGGGCAATCGAGAGCCGCTATGGCGGCCTACGCGGGGCTTCCCAGGCGATCAACTCGCTCAGCGTCGACGGTTGCGCCGCCATTCTGGTGGCAGGTGCCGGCCTGGACGACAAAGCTGCCAAGGCAGTGCCAGAGCAAGTCTGGCAGCACGGCGTTCTCGATGTGTCGACGCAGCTGAACGCCTACCTGGTCGCGTTGTACAACCCGCGCGGCAAAGAGCTGGGAAACGATCAGGCCGGGACGGCGTAAGCGTCATCGAAGACGGAAGTTACGTTGACCGGCTGTACTCGATCGCAACGGGCTGGCTTGGCTGGCAGCCCGACGTGGCCTGGCGAACGCCGCTACCCGAGCTCTTCATGGCGTTGGATGCCAGGCTTGAGTGGTCGCAGATGACCAATCCCTTCGGCAAAGGAAGGGCCCAGGGGGCCAAGCCGAAACCCAGCGCCTCAGCTGTTGCTGACAAGCTTCGGCAGGCACTCACAGGGAGAAAAGCTGCTTGAGCCTTCTGCGGTGGGGGTATCCTATCCCTGATTCAGTTTGGGAATGGAACTATGCAGCTACTTATTCTTCTGGCGCTACTTGTGATCATTGTCCTGATTGCTCCTTGGATGATCGCGATTATTGCGGCAGTTGTAGTCGCCGGCGGCGCTGCGTTTGCCATTTTTGGCATTGCCGCGGCGCTGGTTCTCGGCGCCACAGCGCTGTGGCTACGCCATGCTTATGATCCTGTAAAGCAACAGGAACGCCTTGAAAAGCGAGCAAAAAAGCTTACAGATGCTGCTAACAGAGCCAACAAAAAGCCTGAATGAGAGCAGCGGTCACTGTTCATGAGCCCAGCGATGCTGGGCTTTTTTTTGCCTGGAGATCGGCATGGCAGATTCAGACATCCAGGGGATGCTGGTTCGAATTGAAGCGACCACTGCTCAGCTCCGGTCGGAAATGTCGAAAGCAGAATCCTCGGTAGCGCAGGGCGCTACGGCAATTGACCGAAGCCTTGCTCGAATTGACGAGGGGTTCGATCGGGCGGCGGAAAGCGCGCAAAGTGCAGGCGCCCTGATCAAGAATGCTCTAGCTGTGGCAGTGGGAACTGCATCCGTACGGTCCATCATTGATGTAGCCGACTCCTACTCACAGATGTCTGACCGAATGGGGCTGGCGACATCCAGCGTCAACGAATACAACCTTGTGCAGGACAGGTTGCTAGAAACGGCCAAACGTACGTATCGCCCATTGAGTGAGACTCAAGAGCTGTACATCCGGACGGCGGACAGCCTCAAGTCGATGGGATACAACACCAGTCAAGCACTGGATGTGATGGACAGCTTCAGCTTCCTGCTTGTGACCAACTCGGCTACCACTGACAAAGCCGCCTCTGCAATCGATGCATATTCCAAATCGCTGCAGACCGGTAAGGTAGAAGCTGATGGTTGGCAATCGATCCTGGCGGCTATGCCAACCATCGTAGATACCCTTGCAAAGGCGACTGGCAAGAGCTCCGAGGAAATCCGCTCTCTCGGGGCAGAGGGTAAGCTCAGCCTTGACATCCTCACCGAAGGGCTGCAGAAGTCGGCACAGGCCAACGGAGAACTGGCTGACAGCATGGGCGTAGCAGTACGTGATGCGTTGCAGAATCTCAGCAATGCTTTCACTGTTTACATCGGTCGCCTCAATGAAACCACTGATGGAACTGGGATCTTGGCCCAGGGTATCAGCGTCATCGGAGACAATTTCGAATCGCTCGCGAACATCGCTGGTGTCGTAGCTGTAGGTGCCCTCGCCGGTTACACCCGAAGTCTTGCGGGTGGTGCCGTAGCCTCACTTGCGGCGACCAAGAGTGCTATCTCCGACGCCATCGCACGGAAGGCTCAGGCGACTGCTGTGTTGCTTGCTGCCCAGGCTGAGCAACAGAAGGCTCAAACAGCAGTGTTTCTTGCCGAGAAAGAGGCAGTTGCAGCGCGCGGGACTGCTGTACAGACCCAGATGTCCCTTCAACTCGCTGAGGCGAGGATGCTTGAAACTCAAGCCACGAATGCAGTGGCTGCCGCCCAAGCAACTGTCAGTCGTGCCTCTCTAGGGGTCATGGGCGTGCTTGGGGGGCCTGTAGGTATAGCGGCCTTGGCAATCGGTGCCGCAACTGCTTTCCTCACCCTGCGTGACAACACGAGCGTCCTTGAGCAGAAGCTTGGCGACCTCAACGATCCTATTGACCAGCTGGTTGAGCGTTTCAATAAGCTGAACCGCGCCACTCAGTCCGTTACGCTCCGGGAGCTGAAAGCTTCGATTGAAGATGCCGAGAGCGAGCTGACAACTGCCGCCGGATCGATCGCATTCGAATTTCAGAGCAGCCTCACGAATGCAGGATTGGCTGGTGCGTCAGGGTTCATGGGCGGGATTGCACCGCTACCGGCCGAGTTCCAGGCGGCGATGGACATCGTCAAGAAAGCCTCAGCCGACCAGGCTGCGGGAATGGCTGTAGATTGGAAGGACGTTACAGATCGAATCAGGGAGGTTCCAGGCGTCACCGCTGAAATGGCCGATGCGCTGGAGGAAAGCGGCGGTGCGGCGACCGAGAAAGCAGAAGTAATCAATCGTCTCAAGCAGGCCATGGCCGAGCTTACCGGTGAGACAGACGCCAATACGAGGGCCGAGAGGGAGAACGCAGCGGCCCGCGCAACAACCGCCAAGGAAACCCAGAAGTATCTCGATCAGCAGCTGAAGCAGCTTGCTTCCGCTCAGGACAAGACATTCACCGCCGCTGCTAATCGCTACATCTCCGAGCAAACGAACCTGACCGAAGGCCAAAAGGCAGCGATCCTGTCGGTCGCTGCGGCGCGTGACGCGCAGAAGAAGGCCGATGACGACGCGGCGAAGGCGGGCAGGAAGAAGGCCTCCGAGGCTGAGCAGTCAGCGAAAAAGCAGCTCAAGGATTTCGAGTCAACGGAGGAAGGTTACAAACGCCAGATCAAGCTGATCAATACCACGGGCGACAAGCAGAAGGACGCCTCCGAGGTAGCCAAGCTGTCCTTCGAGTTGCAGGAGGGCAAGCTCGGCAACCTGTCGAAGGTCCAGCAGAAACGGCTGCTTGAGCTGGCTGCTGAACTGGATGCGCTGAACAAAATCAAGAAGGCCAACGAGGACGACTTGAAACTCAGCGCCTTCAGGGCGGCCCAGCAGGCCGGGACTCAGACGGTTGCGAACGGATATGCTCAGGAGCTGGCCGGCATCGGCATGGGCGACAAGGCCCGCGACCGTATGCGCGCTGACCTGGCGCTGCGCCAGAAGTACGTGGAAGACCTCCAGACCCTGAATGAGCAGCGAAACACCGGGCAGCTTGCCCCAGAGCTGTACGCCAGCGAAACACTGGTACTTCAGGAAGAACTCGGCAAACGGCTCCAGGCGCAGCAGGACTTCTACGCGGCGGTAGATGAGCAGCAATCCAACTGGATGAACGGGGTGCATGAGGCCTGGGCAAACTTCGCTGACGATGCGCAGAACTACTCTGCCCAGGCAGCAGATGCCACCACGAACATCTTGGGAAGTGCTCGAAGCGAACTGAGCACCTTCATGACTGATGTTGCTACAGAGACTGAAAGTGCTGGTGATGCTCTGGGCAACATGCTCAGCGGCTTTGCTGAATCGGTGCTCAATGCGCTGGCGGACATGGCCGCGCAGTGGCTCATTTACCAAGGGGTTCAGCTGCTCGTTGGCAAGACCACCCAGGCGAGCGCTGCGGGAATGATGGCGGCGAATGCCCAGGCGACAGCGCTGCAGGCCGGCCTGGCTGCATTTGCCTCTACTGCGGCAATTCCAATCGTTGGCCCGGCTCTGGCACCAGGTGCAATGGCCACAGCGCTCACTATCGCCAACCCGCTGGCTTCGGCCGTGGGCATGACCGCGATGTCGGGTGTGGGCTTCATGGATGGCGGCTACACGGGACACGGACGCAAGGATGAGGTCGCCGGCCCGGTGCACCGCGGCGAGTACGTGTTCGATGCTGAGGCTACCGCGCGCATTGGAGTAGGCACGCTGGAAGCCATCAGCGACGGTCGTGCCGCCTTCGTTGGTGGGCCGGGCAGTTCTTCGGCGGCCACTGCTGATTCAGTGCCCTCGACCAGCCCGGCGCCGGTTCAGCCTGCGCCTCAGGTCAACCTGTATGAGGATGCCAGTCGCGCAGGGCAAGTTCAGATGTCAACGGGTCCGGATGGTCGTCAGATCCTTGATATCTGCGTGGCAAACATCCGGCAAGGCGGCGTGCTGGCCAAGGCCTATGAGCAAACCTATGGGGCAAAAAGGGTAGGGCGATGACCGCGATTGCAACGCTGTATGCCTCTGGCGGCAAGGCGTGGATCATTCCGACCCTTGAGCTTCGCTGTCCAGCCTGGCCGGCGCCTATCTACCTCTGTGCTGGCTTCGACGATGTGTTGGCCACCCTCGAGACAGGGGCCAAGGTGAAGTTCATCGCCGCAGCGTTCGATGCAGCGCTGCCCAAGCGCGACGACAGTGGTAGCCAGACGCTGACCTTTGCCATCGACAACGTCACCGGCGTAGCGCAGCAGCTGCTCGATCAGGCGCTGGAGGCCCGGCAGAAGATCACTCTGGTGTTCCGGATCTTCCTGTCATCCGACCTGTCCGCACCTGCAGAGAAGCCGTACCGGATGACGGTGCTCAGCGGGTTCATGGAAGGGGCCAGCGTGCAACTGCAGGCTGGCTACTCCGACTACATCAATTTGGCCTGGCCAAGGCGCAAGTACACCTTGAGTTTCGCCCCCTGCCTTAGGTACGTGTGATGTTTGAAAGCTACTTGGCCGCCACCTACGAGGATGGCGGGCGCGGTCCTGCGCGCTTCGATTGCTGGGGAATGGCCAGAGCGGTGCGTCATGAGATTTACGGCCTGCGGCTGCTACCGAGCTGGGGCTATGTCCGAAACACCATGCCGATGGAGTTCACCCGAGCGGTCAACCATGAAGCCGTTGGCATGGAGCGCTGCGAGCCGGAGGTCGGCGCTATCGCCTGCGTCTGGCGGGGCGATATCTGCATCCACGTTGCGCTGATCGTTGAGGCCGAAGGCCGGCTGCATGGCCTGGAGATGAAGCCCACCGGGGCGACCATCAAACCGCTTCGGCGATTTCAAGAGCAGTACCTGAAAGTGAGCTATCACCGTGATCGAATTCTACCCGAGCAAGCTTGAGGGCTCCCCCCTGGAGCGCCACAGAACTGACAAGGTGATGACGATCGAGGGCTGGCTGCAGCGCAATGTGCCAGGGTATGTGCCGCGTGCGTCGCCGCCCATCAGCATTGAGGTGAACGGGGTTTTCATTTCGCCTGAGCATTGGGGCAAGGTCGAGTTTTCCCCGGTGGATACAGTCCGCATCTACCCAGAGCCCAAGGGCACAGGCCTTGAGGTGGCTGTGTGGGCGGTGGTGGCGGCCGTGGTGGCGGTCGGCGTCATCATGCTCACCCAGAAGCCGCTGGCCACCCCGACGAACAAGTCGCAAAAGGGGCAAAGCCTCAACCTGGCGAAGACCACCGGCAACCAAGTGAAAGTGGGCGACATAATCCGGGAGGTCGCCGGTCGCACGCGAATTTTCCCCGACTACCTGGTACCGCCTCGGCACTACTTCGCCAACGAGACGGAGCAGTGGGTGGAAATGCTGCTGTGCGTTGGCGTGGGTGAGTTTGAGATAAACCCCACCGACGTGAAGATCGGCGATACCCCGATCGCATCGCTCGGTAGCACCGCGCGGTACCGGATCTACGGTCCAGGCGAGTCGCTGGCTGATGAGCCGGCCCGGCTCTGGTGGCACAACTCCACCGAGGTTGGTTCAACCAGCACCGGCGGGGCGGGGCTCACGCTCACGACCACCACCACCGTTGCCCAGCAGTTCACGGGCGAATCGGTGTTGGTTGCCGACCATGTGCTGACCGTTCCGGAGGGAGCTGGCGGGTTCCCGCTCGGCTGGGACAGCGGAATGATCGCTCGCATCGAGGTGCCGTACCCGTACACGTTCACCGCGCCGGTTGATGGCAGCGCGAGTGTAGTCAGCGGCCCGCATCTGCCCATGCTTCTGCCGTTTGTAGGCATGCGCATCGAGATTTCGGGTGCCAACGCGGGTGAATACGTGGTGGCCAGCTATACGCCGGAAGTGCCGGGCACTCCGGCAGTGCCCGGTAGCGCCTCCATGGCCACGGGTAGCGCTGCGCCGACGCGCTTCGACTTCAATGTGACGCCGCTGAGCTTTACGGTTTCTCGGGGAGCCAGTGATTTCCCCGTTGCTCTGACCACGGCGACCACCGATTTGACTGGGCTGGTCACGGCGGTGAACGCTGCCTTGGCAGGCACGCCGCTGTCGGCCAGCGCCTCCGGCGGGCGCCTGAGGATTGCTGAGCAGGCCGCGCCGTACACCGGCACCGGCCTGACCATCACCGGTGCAGTCGTGGACATCATGGGGACGAGCCCAGTGTTTGCGACGGGCGTGAAGTCTGAGGCCGCAACGGATGGGCTGGATGCCTCGATGACCATGGCGTATGACGGCGGCGCTCCCGCTGTCGGCCTGCAGACCGGTGAACTGCTTTCATCGATCGGCTATCGCGACATGCGTTACCGGATCACGGAAGTTTCGGATGATTCCGTGGACGATGACAGCGAGACCCCGGAAGACGAGAGCCATGGGCCTTCAGCGATCACAGTCGTCCGCCTGACCGACACCGGTTCGGTTGACGATGAGTGGGATGGGTTCGACGCGATCCAGAGCAATGGCGTAAGCGCCGTGCTGGACGGGTCAACCACTGAAGGCGACTGGGCGGGGTCGTTCGTGGTCTGCCCAGAGGGCGAGGCTGTACGCCGGGTGGAGCTGGACTTCTTCTTCCCGAGCGGCCTGATCCGCTACACCGAGAAGAACGGCAACCAGCGTCAGGTCAGCGTGAAGGTCGAGGCGCAATACCGCGATGCCAGCACGGCAGGTGACTGGACCTCCGTTTTCTGGACCTTCACTGCAACCCGCCGAGATCAGATCGCTTTCACCCGAGCGGTAACCTTCCCGACCTACATGCGCGGGGAAATGCGGGTCCGCCGAATCGGTGAAGAGTCTACTGCCAACACCAAGCAGGACCGTGTGCAGTGGTATGGCATGCGCGCCAGAATCGACAAGGCGCCGTTGCGCTACCCCGGCGTGACGGTGATCGCTGTGTATGCCCGGGGCGGTACCAAGCTGTCAGCGCAGTCCGAGAGTCAGGTATCAGTGATTGGCACGCGGAAGCTGCCGGTGCTGGTCGATGGCACCTGGTCCGCGCCGACAGCTACCAGGGACATCGCACCCTGGGTTCACTACGTCGCGGAGGATGCGGGCGCCACTGACGACGATCTGGATATCGAAGAGTTCGTGCGCCACGGGGCTACTTGGCAAAGTCGGGGGGACTACTTCGACTTCGCAGTAGAGGAAGCAGGCACGGTCAAGGACGCCCTGAACGATGCGTTGAAGGCCGGGTTTGCGAAGTTCACGCTTGAGCGCGGACGGATCACGCCCGTGCGCGATGAGCTGCGCACCCAGATCGGCAAGATGTACACGCCGCAGAACATGACCAGTTCCTTGAAGCGTGCGTTCACACTGCCGGCACCGGATGACTACGACGGGGTGCTTATCAAGTACCGGGACGGGAACACCTGGGCGGAAGAAACGGTGAAGTGCAAGCTGGACGGTGATGCATTCATCAGAGTCGAGGAAATCACGCTCGATGGCGTCACTGACCGCGATCGTGCCTGGCGGTATGGCATGCGGCAGCGCCGGGCGCAGGTCTACCAGACCAAAAGCTACAGCTGGAGCACCGAGCTCTCGGCGCTCAATAGCGGTTACCTCAGCTATGACGCTGTGGCAGATGACATTCCGGGGTACGCCCAGTCCGCGGTAATGGTTGATTGTTCCCATGGAGAGGGGCCGGTGATCGTAGAAAGCAGCGAGCCGTTCACTTGGGAGGCCGGGAAGACCCATGTGCTCGCAGTTCGCAGGCCTGATGGTTCTGTTAGCGGGCCATGGGCTGCAGCGCGCCTGGACGACTACAGAGTAATCATCCCGACGATTGATTTCGAACCGGATCTTTCCCTGGAGTTTGAGCCGCCGCACTTGCTGTTCGGCGTCTCGAACAGGTGGTGCTACCCGGTCCTCATCACATCCATCGAGCCGGGTGATTACTCGGCGGATATGGAGGCGGTCAACTACGACGCGCGTGTCTACGCGGATGACGACAACTTTGCACCTGAGGATGCTTGAGGATGCTGACCTTTCCGGATGATCTCCCGCTGCCAGTGGGGGATGGGTACGGCTTCAAGCCCGTCAGCCCGATAGTCAGGACGACGATGTCGAGTGGTCGGGCCATGCAACGGCGGCGGTTCGGCAGCGTCCCTACGCTGCTACCCGTCAGCTGGTTGCTCTCGACCGCAGAGGCCAAGCTGTTTGAGGGGTGGTGCAAGTGGGGGATCGGGTGGTCCGACTGGTTTCTCTGCCCGCTTCGGACGCCGCTGGGGCTGAAGCCGCATCGCGCCAGGTTCACCGACATCTACACCGGTCCCGAGTTTGTGAGCGATGACTTGTGGCGCTACACGGCCACGCTTGAGCTCTTCGAACTGCCAATCATTGACGAAGCCGAGTTCACCTCGCTGCTTGCCGGCATGCCAATCGCGGTAATGACGGCCCAGCTGCGAGACCTGCTGGAACGCTGGTACACCCGATCATGGCCCGGCGCACTGGCCACCTAATTCCCTGCCCACTTCGGTGGGCTTTTTTCGCTTGGAGTAAACATGAGCGGAGCAGAAGATCTCGCACGCTTGACGCAAACGATCGACACGACCGACGAGCTGCTACTGTCGCCGGAAATCAAGATGGTCGAGGTTTCCCCCGGGGTATTTCGCCCGACAAATGCCATGGTGATGGCCAACCTGTCGACCTTGCTTGGCGGGGCGATGCCGTACACGTCTGTCGCGCTTGGTCTGGAAGGAACCACTGACGGCACTAACTTCAGCGTGCTGTCCACCGTTCAGGATGAGTACGTCAACGTCTACCGAAATGTTGATGGATCGGCAGTATTTGTCGACAGCTATCCGAGCTCAGACGCGCTTAAGAGCATGACCCAGTTGGTTCAGTCTCAGTCTGTCGTTGCCCCGGAGACGCGGATTCTGGACGTGGTCGATGACGAGGGCGGGGGTAGCCACCTCTCGCTGACCAGCAAACGGCTCTCGACCACGGCTTTCGAGATCAACAACGAAGGCGCTCCGACCAGCATCGTGACGGATGATGGAAGCGTGATCCTGTACGTCGACGACAACCGGGTCATTGTTGGCGGGGAATTTGAAGGCGAGCGCACCGACATGCCGGGTACGTTCTCCACTGATGCCGAGGGCGGTGTTCTTCCGCAACCAGGTGCACAAGAACAGGTTGCGCGTATCCCGCCTTTCAGCCTGGGTCTGATGTTTTCGCCGCTGATCGTGACCTCGGACCTCTACGACCAGAAGCTCTACGCCCAGAACATGCTGCCGCGCCGGCAGGACGCTCCTGCGGTAGAGGCGAGCGTGGCCAGCACCACCACGGCGGCGAGTGAAAAGGGGGAAGTGCTGACGATCAACGGCCAGCAGTATGGTTCTGGCGCAGTACTGAATTTGCGCGACCTCGAGTCCCCCAGCACCCGGCGCTTCATGCCCCTTACGCTGAAGAACGTCCCAGTGCAGACGGTACCTCTGAGCCTGAAGATACTGATCATCGGCGACTCGATCTGCAACCGGCAGGGCGGCTACTACCTCAAGCAGTTCCTGCAGGCCCTCGGCCTGACGCCGCAGTTCATCGGCACCATGAAGGGGTCGGCGGTGGCCAGCAACGCCGGGGACATCTCTGGCGAACTTGGCGAGGCCCGTGAGGGCTGGGAGACCGGCGACTACACGAACGCCATTACCGATCGCGCGATCATCCTGCCGCCTGGGCAAGAGGATGCATACAAGGAAATGTCCAAAACAGACCAGCGCGACCGCAACCCGTTTGCGCGTGCTGCAACTGGCAGTGACCCATCATCTATCGTCCGGAATGGCTATGTGTTCGACCCGGCGTTCTATCAGTCGAGATTCGGCCTGGCAACGCCTGACATCGTGCTACAGGGCTTGGGCACCAACGATGTTCGGGACCGTACCGCCGCAACGATCTACAGCCATGTCCTCAGCAACGACACGATCATGCATGACCAGATCCGGGCGGCCTGGCCAAACGCGAAGATCATCCGGTTTGTACCTGGCACCGCCGTCAGTGCGGACAGGAACGCGCTTTGGACCAGCCATTACCTGCCGCTGATCCGAGCCATGCAGAAGTCGATCGCTGATCGGGCTGATGCGAAAACCCTGCTGGCGCCGCTCTGGGCGCTGACAAACCCCGATGTGGGTTACTCGTTCTCGACTGCCGGGGCCGCCGCCGAGGATGGCTTCTATACCGTCGACTGGTCGGACCCTGTCCACCCGTGGCAGGCCTCCCGTATCGCGACTTTCCAAGCGCTGGCGCCCTACATCGCTGCCGCTGCACTCAATCTGATCTGAATCGAGGAACATTTATGGGTATCAAGTTGATCGCCAAGGACACCGTTGCACCGTGGAATTCGAAGGTGATCCCACCGGTCACCCGCGGCCTGGAGGGATGGTTCACCTTCGACACCGATGCCAGCCGCTTCTCCAGGAACCGTGCCATCAATAAGCCCGACGCCGAGGTCGTCGGTGCGCCGGTGGCATTCGCCACTCATGGCCGCTTCAAGGGGCTGGTTAACTTCCTGAAGACGCAGATCCCAGATAGCGTCGAAATGACCATCCTGGTGATTGGCAAGGCGGTGAGCCCGCCACCTACGGCCCCGGGCGGCGGGCCGGATTCACCTTTCTATGCTGGCGGATTCACAGGCAACTCGGTTGATCCGACTGTGCCGGGGGCTGGCTATGGCGTATCGCTTTTCCACGGGGCTGGCGACTCCGTTACTGGCAACGCCGGTCGTCTCGGTGGCACTGGAGCTCCTACCTCCGGTGCTGCAAACCTTGGCAGTGATGTGCCTACCAGCTGGGGCCTACGTGCAGTCCGCGCGAGCGCAAGCCTCACCCAAGCCTTCAACCTGACGCGCAACGCAAGCGCGGCGAGCACGGCCACCACCAGGCGCATTCTGAGCGACTCGGTGATCCGTATCGGCGGCGCCTCTTCGACCTTCGGGGGCGAAGTGGATATTTCCGCAGTCGCTATTTACTCGGTGGCGCTGACCGACGCCGAGATGGCGCTGGTTGCTGAAGCAATGCGCAAGCGAACGACCCGCCTGGGCATCTCTGTGTAACCAGAGCCGCAGGACTACCGACCGCCTTGAGCGGTTTTTTTGTGCCTGAAATTCATGCAGCCCGCCATGTGCGGGCTTTCTTTCCTCTGGAGAAACCATGTCCACACCGCGCGGCGTTCGCAATAACAACCCGGGCAATATTGATTTCAACCCCCGTAACGCGTGGCAGGGCCAGCTTGGCTTGGAGGTGGGCGTGGCCAGCCCGCGCTTCGCCCGCTTTGATCAAGCCGAGAACGGCATCCGGGCCTTGGCCAAGCTACTGCTCAACTACCGCGGTAAGGACGGCATACTCGGCGTGGGCCGCCCTGGTATCGATACCCCCCTGGAGTTCATCAGCCGATGGGCGCCGGCCAGTGAGAACAACACCTTGGCCTATGCCCAGGCCATCGCGAAGCGCCTCGGCGTGGGCGTTCGCGATTCGATCGACATCTCCAAGCCGCAGGTGCTGCGTGAAGCTGTGGTGGGCGTCATCGTCCACGAGAACGGCGGCAACCCCTACAAGGCCGAGGTGATCGATGAGGGCATTCGGCGGGCGCTCGCATGAGCACCTGGTTGCTTCGGGTCTCTGGTGCCGGCCTGCTGGTCTTGCTCGGCATCGCCGTGGGGGGGGGGGCCACCACCAGCCACTTCCGGCCGGCTCTCGACGCAGAGCAGGGCCGGGTGGCGGCGTGCACCGCGGCGCGCGACAACCTCGCAGGCCTGGCTCAGGAACAGGGCAAGGCCCTAGGCGACCTTACCCTGGCGGCGAAGGCTCGCCAAGCCGGCGCTGAGCAGGCGGTGGGTCAGGCCAAGGCCAGCGCGGATATTGACTATGCCGCGGCGAACCGCCTGCAGCAGGAGCGAACCGGTGGCGACCAGTGCGCGGCTGCCACTTCGATCATCGATAAGGAGCTTGGTCTATGAGGCTGGTGCTGAACCCGCACACCTGTGGGAGCGGAATGGGCATTTATCAGTCTGCAAGCCACATAATACGTGGTCTCGCCTGTGGGAACGGGCTAGTGCTGGCCATGGGCCTAGCCGGGTGCGCCGGCAAGGTCGAGCCACAGATCCAGTACGTGCGTGTGGAGGTGCCAGTGCAAGTGCCGTGTCGGGCACCGGAGGTCGCGGTACCGCAGTGGACTGCTGCCGGCCTGCGCAAGACCGACAGCCTGGAGGTGAAGGTTCGGGCGCTGCTGGCCGAGCGTAGGCAGCGAATCGGATATGAGAAGCAACTCGTTGCTGCTGCAGAGGCCTGTCGGTGACTTAGTACTCTACTTCAAGGGTCATTTTGCCATTGCTGCCAACCTTGGCGGATACGTTCACGCCCTCAATGGGAACGCTAAGATTCGCGCCGGCTTCTTGACTAAGGGTCACTTTAACTCGCTTCGCGCCGTTCTCTTTGCCCGCCTTTATGATGTCCACTGCTGCTTGAGCCTGTGTCTCTATAGAGTTGGTTTTAGTCATGCCTTTTGCGATTCGCATGCTCGCATTAGCAATGGCAAAAAGTGGATTGGACAAAAGAATGGCCGTACCAAGATTTTTCGCAACAGACCTTGCTTGCTCTATGCCTTCGTTGGTTGTCAGGTCAAATGACTCTTTCATGGGCAGGCCTCCTGGCTATGTGCCATCAGAATTCTTGAGAATTTACACGATTCCCTAGGCAAGGCAATCTTTCCCGGCAGCGGCCTTCGAGGCGCTTTATGATGATCACATCCAAGGAAAAGGGCATGGCAATGGACAAGCGCACTTTCATGGGAATGGTTGAGGCCGGCGAGCCGCTGATCCAGCAGGCCATCGACGCCATGCGGGAATATCACCAGGCCGAGGACCGTAACGCTCCGCCCGAAGAGACCGAGCGCCTACGCCTATTGGCGGATTCGCTATACCAAGCGGTTATCGATTACCAGTTAATCCAAGCAGGGCGGACACCAGCTACCATTCAGTGATGGCCTCCTCAGGATGGAACCCCGATGAAGTGTAAGCCGCAGATTCTTTACCCTAGCCATCCCATGTACACCGACGCCGTGGACGCCATGAAGCGTTATCACGAGGCCCAGTCTTCGGGTGAGCCGGCGGAAGAGGTGGAGCGTCTGCGGCTGATTGCCGAATCGCAGTTCCAGGCGGTAACCGACTACCAGCTCAGAGCTCTAGGTCGCCCTGGCGGTTCTGTTCACTGACAGGTTCAATCAGTTCGGTGCGCTGGTTCCTAACATTCCCCACCGCCTTGCCAACTGGAAACCATCGGAAGTCCTGTGCCGGTCGGCATCCAACCTCGACAATGGCTTCCAAGCGCTCGCCTGATGTGGCTGGATCCAGCCATTCCCTTGCGGTTTCAGGCGAGAGCACCAAGGGCTTTCTGTCGTGGATGTCGACCAGGCCTTGATCAGCAGCGGCTGTGATGACGACAAATCCATCCCGCTCATCTGGCTCCAGATCCTGGTGTACTTCTGCGAGCGCGGCAAAAAATAGCGGTCCGCCATCGGCGCTCGTGATGTAGTAGGGCTGCTTTCGCTTCGGGTCTGCAGGATCCGGAACCCATTCAAACCAGCCATTTGCCGGCGCCAAAGCTCTCCCGTTCGGCCACAGAGCCTTGAAGAACTTTCCCATCACCACCGTCTCGGCCCGAGCATTGATCGGGTCCGGGCGTTTCCCCTTCGCCCAGAAAGGCGACCATCCCCACTTGACCCTATCCACACTCAGTCCCTCGTCTACTCTGCGGATCACCTCGACCCGGGTCGAAGGCGCCACATTGAAACGACTGATGGGTTCATGGTCGTACCCATTGATTACCACCAGATCCAGCGATAGCTGGCGCAGGTAGTGATCCATCGACTCATGGATCGAGTATCGTCCGCACATATTTCCCCTCTCGCCCGTCAGAATTTTCATCGCCCAGGATTGACCGAGCAGCCGATGCCGGATTTACTGTATATGCATACAGTTTGCTTCGGACCTTCCACCATGACCATCACTTTCTTGGGTACGCCAACCGGCGGTACCGAACCGCTTCCGCTGTATTCGTTTCGCGTGCCGGCCGGATTCCCGTCACCTGCTGCGGACCACCTGGAAGGCCATATTTCCCTTGATGAGTTATTCGACCTCCGCGCGCCCCATGTGTATCTAGTGAAAGTCGAAGGCGACAGCATGCAAGGGGCAGGCATCTATTCCGGGGATATCGTCATCGTCGATCGCGGCCGCGAGGCTGAACACGGCGATGTAGTGATCGCCGCGGTTAACAGCGAGCCAGTTTGCAAGCGTCTGCATCGTCGCGACGGCGTCGTTATCCTGAAATCAGAGAATCCAGCGTACCCGCCGCGGTACATCATGGAAGGCGATGAGCTCGTCGTTTGGGGTGTTGTCCGTTACAGCGTTCGCGACCATGCGCAGTGACCAGGTATTCGCGCTGATCGACTGCAACTCGTTCTATGCGAGCTGCGAGCGCGTGTTTCGGCCCGACCTGGCCAAGACCCCGATCGTCGTGTTGAGCAACAACGACGGGTGCGTGATCGCCAGGTCGTACGACGCCAAGCCTTTCGTGAAAATGGGCGAGCCGTTCTTCCAGGCGAAGGACAAGCTGCGCCGACACGGCATCATGGCCTTCAGCAGTAACTATGCGCTCTACGGCGATATGAGCGAGCGTGTCATGACGCTGATCGAATCGATGGTGCCGGCAACAGAGGTCTACAGCATCGACGAGTGTTTCGCTGACCTTTCCGGCATTCAGGAAAATCTGACCCAGTTCGGGCGAAAGCTGCGGTCTAGGATTCTCCAGTGCACCGGAATCCCCGTGGGTGTCGGCATTGCCGGCACCAAGACACTTGCGAAGCTAGCCAATCACACCGCCAAACGGCTGCAGGCACAAACCGGCGGTGTGGTGGACATCACCGATCCGTTCAAGCGCGACTGGGTGCTACGGAATACCGAAGTGAAAGAGGTGTGGGGCGTAGGCCGGCGAATGACTGCCCACCTTGAAGCGATGGGCATTCATACGGCGATGGATCTGGCCAAGGCTGATGCCAGGACGTTGCGGCAGAAATTAAGTGTGGTGGTGGAGAAAACTGCCCGCGAACTGGCTGGCACGCCATGCCTGGAGCTGGACGAGGCTGAACCCCCGAAGCAGGAAATCTGCTGCAGTCGGATGTTCGGCAAGCGGCTGACCGAGTTGGCGCCGATCAAGCAGGCGGTGGCCACTTATGTAGGCCGCGCAGCGGAAAAACTCCGGGCCCAAGGATCGGTTTGCAAACGCATGCGCGTGAGTATCCGCACCGGGATGTTTAACCCGGATGAGGCGCACCACGCTCAAGGGGCATTGGTAGAGCTGCCGTACCCCACCAGCGACACGCTGCTGATGACCAGGCTGGCGACCGACGCGGTTGGCCGGATCTTCAGGCCAGGGTTTCGGTACAGCAAGGCAGAGGTGCTTTTGATGGATCTGCGGCAACCAGGTGAATTCTCAGAGGATTTGTTCGCGCTCAAACAGTCGGTGGCATGTGACCGGCTGATGCAGGTGATGGATGGCATCAACGAGCGCTGGGGGAGGGGGACAGTGCGGGCCGCCAGCGTGCCGGCGACACCGGACTGGAGTATGAGGAGGGATATGATGAGTCAATCCTATACGACACGGATCGACCAGCTATGGACGGTCAAATGTTAAGCCTGCCGTCCGCCTGGCTGGCCGAGCTGAATGACCAGCCTGCCTTGTTGACCGATCCTGATGGCAGGGCCGCGGTGCTTGCCGAGCTCGCGATTTCTGCGCACCGACGCAGGGACGTTGACGCAGACCAGTTGGCTGAAATGTTGGAGTTCACCGAGGCGGCCAGGCTGTGGGCGCTGATCGAGCATGAGGAGGTCGCTTGAGCCGCCTTGTGTGAACTATGGATTTCCGAGTGGTGCAAGCGTCTTAATTGAACTCATCGTCTACGAAATCTCCGGCAGCTCGTATAGTCTTGGCCTAAACCTCATCCAGATCGCAACGCTACCGGTGCAAAGCCGAGTCGAAAGCGGATCTCAAATTCACTGGCCCAGGAAAAATGTTGAGTGTTCAAAGACCAGGTCATCGCACGGTTTCATCAAGAGTTCGGAAACCCAGACCGAATCACCTTGAAAGTCACCGCCTTCAATGTATCGGGGCTTGGAGTCGTTATTCAGACCGACCAACCTAATCGCGAAGATGCCGCGTTTGTTTGGCTACCTTACCCTCCAGACGGTCAACAAGTACCGGAAATTGCCTTGGAGTACGCGAGCGACTCAGGACGGCATAGTGGTACCCATGCTTCCGCGGGCCTGGAAAAGGGGCAGCCTGCGCTCAAGTTGATCCTAAGATCTGACGCTGAGCTGACTGATGTTGTGGCTTATATCAAGGCTTTTGCGGCCAAGGCCGCATTGCCTTCAGTGATCGCTGCACCTCGGCTCGCCATCTCAAGCGAGAAGAGCGCCGAATGCGCGCTTATCCCCGTTGACACAAAAATGATGCCGGCACCTAAGCCTCTTGTTCCGCGCAGGGAGGCGATTCCCAGAGTCGTGCAACGTGAAGTCTGGCAGCGAGACGGTGGAGCTTGCGTACAGTGTGGGTCTCGAAAATTGTTGTGTTTTGACCATATCGTCCCTTTCTCCCTGGGTGGCAGTAACACCGTCAGAAATCTGCAATTACTCTGTGAACCCTGCAACCTGTCTAAGGGCAACCGGATCTAGATAATCTATAGGAGATGATTGGATGGACGTGGCACATCATCGAGCTTTGGAGGGGGAGGTGTTTGAAAGGGTTCGCTCTCGCTCACCCCTGGCCGGAAAACAGATCATCAATGTTGGCTCGTTTAGCGTCCTGTTCGAAGGCGAAACATCAGCTTCGGTGTATCGATTATCTTCCGACAATGCTACGCATAACTTCGCAGCGAAGGCGGAAAAGCTCGGTCTAGCAGGCGTAGTTCGGCTATTGGCGGACTACGGCGCGATCGCTCTTTATAAAAACGACGACCACTTCCCTGACTATCTATGGTTGGCTCATCTCGAGCATCTGGATAGCCTAAAAAATTACCCCGATCAGCAAGCAGCCGTCGCCCGTCTCCTGCTACATCTGACCGATAGTGACGACGGAGACCTGTTGACCACGCCTGAAGACAAACATGCACTTTTAGCAAAGCTGGACGATGCCCCTATCGAGTTATGCACGCGACAAGCCGTCGAAGCCATGCAACGTCTGCTCCCTGAGTATATTCTGGAAACAGACGTCGACGTGGATCTTGGAGCCAGCAATTTCATGGTCCGTTCAGCGACAGGTGACATAGTATTAAGCGATCCAGCTAGCGGGCTATCCAATATATCCGAAGAGCGGCGTAGGCGCTTGTTGGCGGACGGGATTGTGATTGAAGTCCAGTAATGAGTGAATCGCCCCGGCTTTGTAGATGCTCGATGTCCGCTTCTGGCCGAATTCGGCCCCTGGCAAGCGGCCGCTCTGGGTCGAAATCGGTAACTTGCGACTGGCAGCTTTCGACCCATTGCGGACATTCAACAGAGGCTACAATACAGCACCAAATCACCAACAACTGCCTGCCCTACTGTTCGTCTTCCTCAATAAAGCTCGAAATCGCATCAAGGTGTTGTATTGGGAGCGTCGACAGCCAGTCTCTGCCTAGCGTTCGTGCGCCAGTCGCCATGAAGGCGAGAGCTGTAAATTCTCCACGCCGCGGCACGGCGTGATAGAAGGCACGTGTCAGGCGCCCGAAGACCCTCGATAAGTGCTGCCCCTGCCTGAGGGCCTAAAGCATTGGTTAGGGGCCGTCAGCATCCTGCCCCGGGGCGACGGAATGCTGCATCCTTAAAATGAATCGCTGGGTTTCGGGCAATAGTTTCTGGAACACCTCGTCCAGTTCCGGGGCAATCTGGATATCCCCGCCTCGTAAACCCTGGGCAACCTGATCCTGGTAACGCTCAACAAAACGCTGCCGGATGTGCAGTGCCTCGGGGGTATCGTTGGCGACAAGTTCTTCAAGAACCCCTTGCACTGCCTGCATGAACACCAAGCTGCGCTTGTACTGCTGGTCTCGAAGCCTGGATTGCTCGAGCGCTGCTGCATAATGCTCATCCATGACCTCAACCCTTGCCTGCAACAGGTCATTGGTGCTCTGCAAGGCCTCAAACGCTTTTGACATTCCAGTCGTCTGTCCGCCCTCGGCGCGCCCGCCCGCTTTCGCGACTTGGGAGAGTTGTTGGTACATCAGGTCAATCATTGTCTCCTGGCGCTCTACAACGGCCCTGAGCTGCACTGCCTCCTCGAAATACTGCCGTAGATGCCCCCTCAGCGGCTCCAATTTTTCATTGGCGCACGCCGCTCCCGCATCCCAGCCTTGCGAGTAGCCGTGGGAATGCCCTTCATCGAAGCCCTCCTTGCGCCCTTCTCGCTGCCCCTGGCTGCGCCCGACATGCAAGTTGGAGATCGCATGGTCCAGCGACCCGGTATAACCGCCATCCAGGCCGCCACCGCGCCTGCCCGCACCCCAGTTGTGATCCATCTGCCACCTCCTTTGATCCACCTGTCGTTAGCATGCCCACCGGCGAAGTCTGGCACAGGGTGGCGGATGAATGTCAGCGTCGTACAGCGCTCGGAATCGGGCAACATTGGTGTGGGTAGCCTTGGGCTGGCCATGTCCTTGTTGCTGCCAGTACCATCAAAGTGCACCGTGACGTGCAATGAATCATTCATGCCATTTCCCTATGAACATACGTCGGATCAGTCCGCATTCAACTTTAGAATGTGATCACGTATTGCAAACCCGGCCTGGTCGATGAGTGGTTCCCAGAACTCACGCCCCCTGGTCATGAGTGGCGATCCTCGCAAAGCGTCCGCCGAGGCATGCAGTGCAAGCACTCCGAACTCTTCAGCCATGCTGGTGACGCTGCGCTTACGCCTGTCCAGGTTGTCATACGGTTTCTGATACCACGTCGCGATCTGGAACTCGACACCCTGCTCTTCGAACTTGGCGTACAGATGAGAGACCAGTGAAATCATGGTTTCGTGAATCAGGCCAGGGTCAACGCCCTGTGTTTCCAGGAAAGCCTGGGTAGCAATCTGGGCAACCGCAGACAGATCTTCGTGGGTATAGCCAGACATCGGCGGAAAAACGCCATCCGGCAATTCCATCTCGGCACGTAAGTCGTGGCAGGTATTTTCATCATCTTGCATGAAGGGCTCCAGAGCAGTTCAGCTCATGAAAATGAGTGCCGACAAAGTGCAGTTGAACACATGCAGCCCTTGCTGG
Source organism: Pseudomonas sp. PVC-5-1 (assembly GCF_057444345.1). NCBI lineage: Bacteria > Pseudomonadati > Pseudomonadota > Gammaproteobacteria > Pseudomonadales > Pseudomonadaceae > Pseudomonas > Pseudomonas sp. PVC-5-1. The sequence goes on from NZ_CM172024.1 coordinate 2,731,033, forward strand.
GCGAGTGTGGCCAGGCTTACCCAGCGCTCGTAACGTCGGTCGAGGGCTCCATCCTGGCTCGCGAGTTTGCCCACGAACGTGCCGCACAGCAGGCTGACGTCAGCCAAGACTGGCTGAACGCTGCCGATATACCTACCACAGGGATCATCGAGTCAGCCGCAGACGACATCTGGAACATGAACCCCTAGCCAAAAATGCAGGCACAAAACCGACACAAGCAGGTGAATTCACGCGCTATCGCGAAGCAGTCTTGAACTGCCGGGTGCTGTCCTTGCACCCCATGGATGCAACCGTGAACAACACCTCATACCGCGTGTATGCACTGGCATAAATGCTCGATGGCCTAGGCCCCTTGTCCACGGTCTTGCTGTATGCAAGCACCGCATCGCACGCGATAGCATCCACGACCTGGTTGCTGACACTAGCCGCACGCTGGCGCATCCCCAGCTCGAACTGCGCATCATCCAGAACAACCGGCGTACGCGCTGGCGTGGTCGCCAATGCAGCGTAAGTCCCTTGGGTTTCCCCCAGCAAACGTACGGCAATCGTGATACCGCCACCGTTCTCGATCCGCGGATACCCGGCAAACCGCGCAGTGAACTTATCCGTAGCCGCCAACTGGCTTACCGTACGACCCACCACTTTGGCCCAGTATTCATTTGGCGGATTGGACGGCTCATAAGCTGGCGCCCCTCGATCATAGGGCTTGCCCGCCATCCTGAGCTGCTCCTGGCGCAAGAAGTAGCTGGAGCGGCATTTATTACTAATCTGCTCCTCCAGCGGCCGACCAGACTTTGCGCTGTAAAGCAAAGCGGATGCGCATTGCAGCTCGAACTGCCCATTGAGGTACAGTGGCTCACCGGTCCCCAGCGGGCTTATAGTGGGGATAAGGTTGACCGCCCCCCCACCTGCACCACCCGCAAGCCCGGTGACAAGGGCATTAGGCATCATCGAGGTCAGCGAATTGACAGCCTCGTCCGAAAAGCGAATCTTGGTGGTCCCGTCCGGCATCTGCTCGGTGGTTACACAGCCCGCCATTCCCGCAGTCGCCAGCAGGAGCAGGATGAGTTTGTACTTGGTCATGCTTGTGTCCTTACTTTAAAAATCGAACCAATTTATCAACCCCACCTGCCTTCAAGGTGAGGTCTTAGTTTACCGTGGCATTACTGGCTTACAGTTCCACGGCAACAACGCTTCGAAGTCCTGATAGGGGTCGATGATGTACAGGACATGACAGGTGATCATGAAATCGTTCCTTGATTTGGGATCGCTATTTTAGGGGGGGCCAACGACGGGTCAAGAGCAATGACAATCGCTCACGTGCGGATGTGATTCTTGAGTCGCTCTTGGTTTGGTACCTCGAATGGCTGCAAAGGGTCGATAGTGGACTGTGGGAGGAGGGGGGAAGTGACTATGGCGGCCGGATCGTGGTTGGCAGAGCACCTGGGTGGGGGGGCTGAAGCTGTCGAAAAAAACTGCTCGAAAGCTTCTCGACTTTACTGGGCCAAAATCGATGAAACTGGGCGAACTGTATTAGACCGGGGCGATGCACAGGCCGCTTGTGGCGCGGCCTGAGGCTCGAATCTCACGCTACTGCTGCAGTACCAGAGTCCTCAACCAATAAGGGGGATTTGCTCGCTCAGGAAGCGCCAAGCTGCGAATGTGAAGCACGCCATTCCCAGAACAAAACACAGAAGGCCCAGCAGCCCGGTTCCCCAAATGCCACAGTCCCATTTTTTTGAAAGCTCCGGCTCGTTCGGATCGGGTCTACCCTGTTTCCATTCTTCCAACTGCCGCGACACGACTTCTCCGAACAGATAGTCCCGTCCAAGAAGCAGGGTAAGAGACATGCCGAAAAAAAATGATGGCTCCTGTAAGGAACACCCATGCGAGCTGGACTGGCAATATAGTGGAGGGCGGCAGATCAACCTTCGCGGAGAAGAAGCTCGCACAGACCGCAAGCGCACCACCGCTCAGCAGCAGTGTTTTCAGCAAGTCTTGGCCTCTGGCAACAACGGCGGCCTGCGACACGTTATGCTGCTGAATGTGATTGTTGAGTTCCGTTGTGTCTTCCTGGCTCATAGCGAGAAAATCCATGGTTTGTCGATGGCATTCTAGCAGGGCGGATGAGCCCAAAATCGGTTCCAAAACTGAAACGGCGACGCTTGCGGTATGCGGCCTGTAGCCGTGCCGTTTCGTGTTTGTTTTGGAATCGATTTCCCAGGCTATGCCGCACGGATTGGACACTTGTACCACGGTCTTGAAAACCGCTGAGCAGAACCTACACCTGGACCGCACCTGTGAGGCGGCTTGATCGGTCTCTACGAACGACTGCTTTCGACCCATAGCGGTCGTTCGGAAAGGGCAGCAATTGGCCTGAAGCAGACGGTCCGCGATAGGAGCGAGGTGCCGTTTCCGAAGTATTACCTCTCCAGGCCGAGTCACTAGGCCATCAAGCCCTAGCCGCAGGTTTGAGTCGGAAGCTGACGCCCATACGGTTGAACGCATTCATTGCGGCAATGGCCGCTGTCAGGTCAACAAGATCCTTTTCTGCAAAGATCGCCGATGCGGCTGCATAAGCTTCGTCGGATACCTGTGTCTCGCTTACGCTGGTAACTTCTTCCGCCCAAGCCAGTGCTGAGCGCTCCTGATCCGAGAACAAATATTGCGCTTCATGCCATACCGGCACTAACAGCACCTTGTCCACTGACATACCTGCTTTGATCAGATCGCGTGAGTGAAGATCAATGCAATGAGCGCAGCCGTTGATTTGAGACACCCTGAGAAACACGAGGTGGATCAACGAGGCTGGCAAATTTGTCGCGGTGGTCACGAAATGATGCAGACCGCCGAGGGCCTTAGCTGCACCAGGCGAAGCTTCAAACCAATTGAGACGATTCATGATTTTTTTCCTTTGTATGAGCGATGAAGAGCGTGGCCGCTTGTTCGCATACGGCCCAGTTGAGATACAAACCTAAGCGCTTGGAGTAGATGTCGGCCTTGAAGCGGACTTTAGACTTGACCTACTCGACAGCTATGCCTACCAAAGAACGCCTGCACATCACCGTACCCTATTGCCCTTCCAGTACTCAGTGACTCCCCCCCCTTGGCGGTACCCTCAACGGTGAAATAATGCACCTGAGTGAGACCAATGGTGGCGAGGACGGCGGACAGGTGGGGGCGCAGAAAGTCCGGTTGACGGGCCTGCGGGCCGCTGATGTAGCCCCCGCTAGCGATTGCGACATAAACCGGACGATCCGTCAGCTTTCCGACTTTGCCTTTGGCGGTGCCAACAAAGGTTTTGCCCACGCGTACCACGTGGTCGATCCACATCTTGAGTGGGGCGGGCACGCTGTAGTTGTGCATCGGCGTGGCAATCAGCAATACGTCGCATGCTTGCAGTTGGTCGATCAATTCGTTGGAACGGCTCAACGTACTGTCCCGCCCGCTTACCATGACTATGCGCTGATTGGCTAATGCCTGGGCGTAAGGCGCATCGACGGGTGCCAAGGCGTTGAGATCTAGATCGGTCAACTGGATACCCCTTCTGCCGGCCTCGGTGGCCAAGCCAAACAGGATCTGCTGGGACAGCTTCAGACTTTCCGAATGGTTTGCGTTGGGGCTGGCGACCAGGCGAAGAACGCGTAAAGGAGCAAGTAGCGGTCGGGACGATGTCATGATGTTTGCCTCCTTGGATGTGTGCGGGTTATGGCGTATCGAACTGTTTTTGAAAGCGCATTGCCCCAGTCAGCAGGCCTTCACGGAAGTAGAAACGTTGCGCTCGGGCGTTGGCCAAACCTGTGTCGAGCACCAGGCGCGCACAGCCGCTGGCGCGGGCTAGTCGCTCCAAGGCTTGCAACAAGCGCGTCCCCCACTGGCCACCCCGATGAGCCTCGGCGGTGACAAGGTCATCGACATACAGGAATGCGCCGTAGACCAGGTTTTCCTGTAGGCGGTAACCAGCCAATGCCACAAGGACGCCTGAGTCATACGCGCCAATGAGGTGATAGCCTTCAACACGCATACGCTCGATGCGGCTGGTGAAGTCGGCTTCACTGGTCAGATGAGGGCGCAATTGCTGCATTACCGGGAATGCGCCGCACAGGTCATGGATGTTGTCTAGGGGACGCAGGGCCGTGTCGGCCAGGTCGAGCACGCTGGGTATGAAGTTGGTCAACGTAGATGTCATGGGATTGGCCTCATTCGTAAGTGATGGCGCTATATTGGACTACCATTGACCCACTTGATTGAGCCAAGAAATGGGATACGAACTAGTCCATGATGACTTCGCCAACACCGCCTTTCGCCCACTTGGAAGAGCAGTCCGCGCTGCCTCTGTATCGCCAACTCTACGACCGCGTGCTGGCCGCCATTGCCGCCGGCACGTTGTCCGCCGGTGACCGCTTGCCGTCGGCGCGCGCCATGGCCAAGGAGCTGGGTGTGGCCCGTGGGACCGTCGAACTGGCCTATTCACTGCTAGTCAGCGAGGGCTACCTCCTTGCGCTCGGGCAGAAAGGCACCGTGATCAATCCTGAACTGCAGAAGCCCGGGTTGGCGGCCAGCACAGCACCCGTCAGCAGCCGGGTGATCGAAGACTCCCCTGATTCGCTCTGGCGTCCACCGCAGCTGTTGCCATTCCAGATGGGGGTGCCGGCGCTGGATGCTTTTCCGCGCAAGATATGGGCGCGTCTGGGTGCCCGGTATCTACGCGGTATGCGTCTGGGAGATCTGGACTATCCGGCCCCCCACGGCCTGCCAGCGTTGCGCAGCGCCATCGCCTCGTATCTTCAGGTATCCCGAGGCATCGATTGCGGTGCCCACCAGGTGTTTATCACCAGCGGTTGGCGCAATAGCCTGTCCTTAGTCGCACATACCCTGTTGCAGCCAGGCGAGTGTGCCTGGGTGGAAGACCCGGGCTATCCCACTACGCGCCAGGTGCTTCGCCAGTTCGGCCTGGAGCTGGAAGCGGTGCCGGTTGATGCCGATGGTATGAATGTAGAACACGCCATCGCGGGTTCTCGGGCTGCTCAGGTCGCCATGGTGACACCTGGGCATCAGAGCCCGCTGTCGATGGCACTGTCGCTGCCACGCCGGCAACTGCTACTCGATTGGGCTGCCCGCACCGGTGGCTGGATTGTCGAGGACGATTACGACGGCGAGTACCGCTACGTCAGCCGTCCACTTCCAGCGCTGGCCAGCTTGGATCGCCATGGGCGCGTGCTGTATGCCGGCACCTTCAGCAAGGTGCTGTTTCCCGGTATTCGCCTGGCTTATCTGGTGGTGCCGCAGGCGCAGGTGGCAGCGTTCGAGCGCGTCGGCCGGGCCTTGTTTGCTGCCGGGTCACCGTCAATTACCCAGGCTTTGGTGGCGGAGTTCGTTGCCGAGGGACACTTCGCTCGGCATATCCAACGCATGCGCCGCCTATACAACGAGCGACGGGCATTGACCATCGAAGCACTGGCGCGGAGCTTACCGAAGGGTATGCAGGTGGAACGCTCGCCAGGCGGCATGCACCTGGTACTCCGTTTGCCGGAGGACGTAAGTGACACCGCCCTGGCCGAGCAGGTGCTGGCAAGGGGCATGTCGGTACAAGCGTTGTCGCGCTGGGCTGCCTCATCGCAGCGTCAGTCAGGTCTGCTCCTGAGTTTTACCAACTGCGCCACGACTGCTCCAGGCGAGCAGCTTGGCGCGTTGATCAGCAAGTTACTCAGTTGAGGTTGGCCTTGTTCAGGCCGAACAGTTCATCGGACGAGCCCGGGATCGCCTGGAAAGCCACATTGAGGCGGTTCCAGCCATTGATCGCGACGATCAGGAATGACAAATCCGACAGCTCCTGCTCGGAAAACTGCTCACGCGCACTCGCATACAGGCTGTTGGAGATACCATGAGGCGGCAGTTGGGTCAGGGCTTCAGTCCACTCCAGCGCCGCCCGCTCTACTGGCGAAAACAGCTGTGACTCACGCCAGACGGCCACGTGGTGAAGACGCAGCTCGCGCTCGCCATGGATCTTGGCCTCTTTCACATGCATATCCACGCAGAACGCACAGCCGTTGAGCTGCGAAGCGCGCAACATGATCAGGTGGGCAAGATCGGCCAGTAGCGGCTTCTTGCTCAGTTGCAGGGTCAACTCCACCAGTTTGTTGGACGCTTGGGGAGACAGCTTGAAGTAATCAAGGCGGTTGTTCATGGGCAGGTACTCACAGTGGGTTAGTGTCCGTTGGAGCCCACTCTAGCCACGCTTGGACTAGCCACACAGAGCCAAGATGGTGATTTCGAACTAGACCATGCCTGTAGCGAAGTGCGCCATGATGATCCCGTCGAGCAGTAGAGTCGGAGAGGCGCTACAGGCCTCTTGCTGGTCTTTCGCGGACGGCAGCTTTGGGTCGAAAGCGGACAGTCAGCTACAGTTACTAGGTGATACCAATTTTGATACCACTGATGGGGGAAGGAGGGGAGACGGAGGGCGTTTCGCCCAATAAAATCAACCTTTTAGCACCGCCAAACACCACTTTAATACTGCATGGTGATGTTGGCGGTGGAGATCAAGAGACTTACCTATCAATAACTTACGTGACTTCTTCGCAGCGTCGGACCCATTCTGGACCAATCGGGAGCTTTTCCAGCTCCTGCCAGTCGTTGGACGAGTTAATCCAGCGCGCATGAGTCGATAAGAGCATCTGCACGCTATGCCCGAGCTGATGGGCGATGAATGCGGGGTTGAGACCAGACATTGAGCACATTGTCGCATAGGTGCGACGGCAGTTATACGGGGGCGGTATCTGATCCCCGGACCCTTGACGATCGGGCGCTACTGATGGTGCTGGTTTTACGTGCTCACCGTTCTTACCGGGCGGGATGACCAATGGCGATTCGGCGAAATGCGCTTTGCCTTGAGCACGCCGTTTGGCGCGCGGTCCACTCAATCGTCATGGATGCTCCAGGCGTTGGCCTCATCGGGGAGGCGTCATTGGTTGAAAGGGGGTGATATGCTTCCTCCGCTTACCAAACAGGGAGATTGGTAATGGGTTTGTTGCGAAGGTTCAGGACGTTTGGCTTACGAATAAAGCCGACTAGATCTCCGACGGCAGCGTTCGTTTACCTGGCGATGTGGATAGCGATCCTGCGATACGGGGACCCATCCGCGTCATTTATCATGTATTCGGTGCCTTTCGGCATTGCTCTGATCGCGCTGGGGCCGCTGGAGCTGCTTCCAGAACAATGGTACAGGCTCAATTTTCTGGCGAATGCCCTGGCCAGCGGTTTCTTCTTTGTCAGCATCATGTTCGCTGGCGTGGCACTGTCTTATGAAATGCCGTTGGAGAATGGCGGAAGAACAACCTTCTGCCTTGGCTTCTGGGCTTTACAGCTGTTTATTCTGCACAAGGCTCAGCCCTGGATAAAGCAGTCACCTTTTCGTCGACTTGGCGAGTATCGCATGGCGTACTCCCCTCCGGAGGCCAGCCAAAGAGCCGAGCGGGATTGACGTTGGTGCTGGGGGAAAGAGCAGTCGCCCGAAAGTGGTGATTGGCCCGTGGTATCTGTCCAAGCTGTTCAAACGGGTTCCGTACAGGTCGATTTCTGATACCAAAGCGCGCGGGAAGGATTTGCCTCCATTCACTGAAGCGGGTTTATCAGCTCGGCACCTTGGTTACGCACATTCCCCACGGCGATACCCACCCGGTACCAGTCGAAGGCTTCGGCCGGCTCACCCAGGTTGAGCACCAGTTGTTCTGCGCGCTCGCTCGGCATTGCTGCCGCGATCCACTCGTACGCCAGTTCTGGCGACAACACGACAGGCCGGCGGTCGTGAACGTCGACCATTCCGCCCTGAGCGTCGGCGGTGATGATGACGAACCCGTCGCGCTCTGTGCCGGTGAACTGGCCGATCGAGGCACAAAGGGCAGGGCGCCCATCCTGGCGGCGGATGTAGTACGGCTGCTTCTTCGGCCCACCTTCATCAACCCATTCGTACCAGCCGTCGATAGGGGTGATGGCCCGGTGCGGCCAGATCGCCCGGAAGAATGGGCCATGCGCCACCTTCTCGACGCGGGCGTTGATCGGCGCAGCGCGATCATTCGCCCAGTGCGGCCGCCATCCCCACTTCACCAGGTCCGCTCGTGGGCCTGCATCATCCATCCGCAGTACTGCCACCGGCGTGGTCGGCGCGATGTTGTACCGGCCAAGCGGCTGGTCGCCGACGTTGTTCCGCCAGGCCTCTGGCAGGCTCAGGGTTTCAACGAAGTCATGTATGCCACGGTACTGGCTGAGCCTTCCGCACATACGCCCTCCTACCGAAACCTGAAGGATAGCCGTTGGCTGGTAGTAGTGCCGGCAGTCATACGGGGACGGCCAGGCACCCCGCTTGCCACGATGCATGACGAACGGATTTCAGCACCTGCCCGCAACGGGGTCAGCCTGCCGTTGCGGGCGATGGCTGCAGGCTGCCTGCCTGCTCGGGAACCCTGACGAACACGCTGTATCTGCCACCTTCCATTTCTTCGAAGGCAATCAGTTTTTTCACCAGCGGACCGCTCAGTACCTTGCCGGCATTCAATAGCAGCATGCCATTGTCGGCATTTAGGTTGCGGGCCAGTATCATTCCCTCTGCCAGTTCGTGCGTGCTCAACACCTTGATCGCCGGGTCGGTCAAGGTAATGTCGCGCATGTACGCGGCACAGACATTGACGAAGTCTTCCACCAGATCTGGGTCATACAGCTTTCCAGCATGCTTGCGTATGTAGAGCAGTGCCTCATCGCTATTGAGCTGGCGATCCAGAACCAGTCCGCGCTGCAATTCGATGAAATCCACAGCCATTTTCAACCAGCGGGCGCCCAGTGGAATTGCCACTCCCTTCAGGTGATCCGGAAAACCGCTGCCATCCCAGCGCTCCTGGTGGTGAAGTATGAGTTGTGCGGCTTCTTTTATTGGCTCCAGGGTCATGACCAGCGCTTCGCTCTGTTTCGGGTACGACCGGTACAGTTCGCGCTCTTGTGGAGGTATGAGATCGGCGGGGCAGGTGAGCATGTTGTCGGTCCAGCTCATCTTGCCGATGTTGTAGAGGGCTGCAGCAATGGTCAGGTTGCGACAGGTACCTTCGTCCAGTCCATGGCTGGTGCAATACACCCGTATCAATTCTATGACTTGCCGGTTGGTCTGCTTGGCCTTGGGCAGACGCATGTTGCCCAACTGCGAAAAGAACTCGGTGGTGGTCACGTAACTGCGCTTGAGTTCTTCATAGGCAAGGTCAAGCATGTCGGCAGTTTGCTGCAGTTCGGCGGTGCGCGCCGCTACACGCTGTTCAAGGCTTTCGTTAAGCGCCTTGAGTTGCGTGATCTGAACCTGAGTCAGCTGTTCCAGGCGCTTTCGCTCGCTTTCCGAATGTTGGTGGGCCAATGCCTGGCGCAAGGTGACCAACAGCTCTTCATCATTCCAGGGTTTGCTGATGTAACGATAGATGTGCCCATCATTGATGGCTTTTGCGATGGTGTCTGTGTCAGCGTACCCCGTAAGCAGAATGCGCAACGTGTCGGGAAAACGCTCATGTACGTGGGCCAACAGTGTTGCCCCGTCCATGTTTGGCATGCGCGCATCACTCATCACCAGATTGATCGGGCGTTGTTGGAGCAGTTGCAGGGCGTCGGCACCGCTTTCGGCAAGGAGGAGTTCGTAGGGTTGGTTGCGAAGTAGACGACGAAGGCTGCTGAGAATCGAGGGCTCGTCGTCAACCAGAAGTATCACCGGCTTGTCTGCTGCGCCATCGGTAACGGGTAGCTCCATGGGTCCCTCCCTGCCGGTCTCGGCCAGACTACTCCCTGGCCACAGCCTAGATGATATTTGCCCCGGCTGTTAGCTTTTGTCGGTTGGCCTCACTATGCTCGGAGACAGGTGCTTCTCGCCAGGGAGGGTTGCGCTGTGCCGATCTGTCTGCAGGTTCGCATCGTTTCCGCGATGCTTGTGGTTTTGCCAGCATTGGCGTTTGCCCAGAGCATCGGTGGGCCGTTGACGCCATTGCCGGCGGTGCCTGAGCTTGACCCTGCCCGGGTGGAGCTGGGACGCAAACTGTTCAATGACCCGCGTTTGTCCCCCGATAACAGCCAGTCCTGTGCTGATTGCCATCGCCTGGACCGTGGTGGCGCGGACGGGCAGGTGCGCTCGCCTGGTGCAGATAGCAAGCCCTTGGCCGTTCACACCCCCAGCGTTTTTAACGCCAGCCTGAACTTCCTGCAGTTCTGGGATGGGCGTGCGCAATCGTTTGACGGCCTGGTGCACCTGGCAACCGGTAGTGCGGACGACAAAGGAGATGGCTGGTCTGCCGTGGTTCAACGAATTGCTGGCGATCCGGCCTACCAGGCTGGTTTTGCCCAAGCCTATGGCAAGCCAGTGACTACCCTCGATGCCAGGGATGCCCTCGTCACGTACCAGCGTACCTTGCTGACACCCGATTCACGCTTCGATCGCTATCTGAAGGGCGATACCAGCAGCCTCAGCCTGGAAGAGAAGCATGGCTATCAGCGCTTCCAGGAATACGGTTGCATAGCCTGCCATCAGGGCGTGAACATCGGCGGCAATATGCTGCAGAAGTTCGGTGTTTTCGATGACTACTTCGCCAACCGTGGCAATGTTGCCGAGGCGGATCGGGGGCACTACAACGTGACCGGTGATCCGGATGACCTCTATCTGTTCAAAGTTCCAAGCCTGCGAAACGTAGCGGTCACTGCCCCTTACTTTCATGATGGTTCGGCGTCTACCCTGGAAGCCGCTGTCGATGCCATGTTTCATTATCAGTTGGGACGTAATCCGAGCGACGATGATAAAGCGCTGATCATCAAGTTTCTGCAGACGCTCACTGGCCAGTGGGAGGGTAAGCCGCTATGAGATTGAACGCGCGGCGCAGTCTTCTGCTGTTGGCTACATGTGCCATGTCGCTGGCGTCGGTGCTGGTCTATTTGTACTGGATGTCCAAATCCGATGAGAATGGTACCTACGCCCAGGCGCGTGATCTGATTCGCCAGATCAAGCAGTACGATGCCCAGTGGGAAGGCGCAGTGCTCAAGTCGCGCACCACTACCAATTACAACTATGACCCGCTGGTGCTGCCGCTGCTGGAAATGAAACGTCTTTGGCGGGAATTCGGCACGCTGGAGGGGCGTCACCCGCAAACAGATATGCTTGCCTGGCAAACGGCCTTTCGCGATTACCAACAAGCCTTCGACGACAAGGTGCTGCTGGTCTCGCGCTTCAAGTCGCACAATGCGATCCTGCGAAACTCCCTGGCTTTTCTCCCGGCTGCAGCGGATGTAATACAGGTGCACCTTCGTCAATTGGTCGATGCCGATACACTGCGCCTGCGCAGAATCACCAGCGATACCTATGACTTGATGCTAAGCAGCCTTGAGTTTGCCCAGACCACAACCGATGAAAAAGCTGCCGACATCCTGGTTGGACTCAACAATCTTTCGGTCAACAAGGAGCGCTTGCCTGTCGACTTTCAGGTGCCCATCGATACCATCAGCAAACACATAGAGTTGATTCTTCGTGAGCAACCCAAGGTCGATCAGCTGCTTGAAGCGATCGAGGCGGTTCCGATCGCCGAGCGCCTGGACGCCATTGCCCTGATGCTGGACCGCGACGAGCAAGCAGCAGCGCTAACGGCTCAGCGATACCATTTCTACCTGCTGGTGTTTTCCACCCTGCTGGTGTTGCTGTTGCTGTACATGGGGATATGGCTAATGCGCAGCTATGCCGAAATTAACCGTGTAAACCGAGCGCTGGTGAGCGCCAACGACGAATTGGAACAGCGGGTTGAACGGCGCACCCAGGCACTCACCCAAGCCAGCGCTGCACTGCAGCGCGAGGTGGATGAACGCCGGCAACTCGAAAACCAGTTGGTCCAGTCGGAAAAGCTCGCCTCGCTCGGTCAGCTGGCAGCCGGCGTCGCCCATGAGGTCAATAACCCGATTGGTTTTGTCTCGTCCAACCTCGGCGCACTGGATGATTATTTCAACCGTTTGCAGGACATGCTCAAGGCATATGCTGACGCGGAAAATACCCTGATTCCGAACGGGCTCAGCGCGGAGCTGGCGAAATTGCGCACGGAAATCGAGCTGGACTACTTGCTGGAGGACATTCCGGCGCTGATCCGCGAATCCAAGGACGGTATCAGCCGCGTTGCGCGGATCGTCAAGGACCTCAAGGACTTTTCACGAGTAGACAGCAGCCATGACTGGCAACTGGCAGACCTGCATCAAGGCATAGAGTCAACATTGAACATTGTTGCCAGCGAACTCAGGCACAAGGCAGACCTTGTCAAGAATTACGGCGCATTGCCGCAGGTCGAGTGCCTGCCTTCGCAGATCAATCAGGTAATCATGAATCTGCTGGTCAATGCCACCCAAGCGATGGGCGCCGAGCGTGGCAGAATTACCCTGCGAACCGGCGCCAGTGACAATTGGGTGTGGATCGAAGTTGCAGACAATGGGTGTGGCATTCCTGCCGAAAGCCTGCAAAAGATCTTCGATCCGTTCTACACGACGAAGCCCATCGGCCAGGGCACCGGGCTGGGATTGTCACTTTCGTACGGAATCATCAAGCGTCATGGTGGCGAGATCCGCGTAGACAGCGAGGTGGGTGTCGGTACGACATTCAAGGTCGAACTGCCCATCCGGCAGGCCAGGTCGGCCTGAACCCGCCCCCGAGGGCACCAGGGAGGGAATGCAAAATGCCGTGCCCCCTGGGACATAAGCGCAAACAAACCCTTTAAGTGTAGTGGTGAGGATAAAGCTTCATGTCGTGTTCCAGCTTTTCGGCATCCGTCACCCGTTTGCGAACCTCGGCATAAAATTGCTGGCTGTGATTCTGGAATCTTTTATAGTTCTGCGCACTTGCTTTCAGGGCTGCCTTCAGCTCGTCTCCGTTCAGGCCTTCAGCTTTTTTTTGGGAAACTACATATTTTTGCCAGCTGTTTTCTACTTGCGAGAGCCCTTGTGCTAGGGCTTGAGTCTCGATTGTCGCCATGGGTGCATCCTCTTCAAGGCCGGTTCTGGCCAGATGGTATGGATCACTAGAGCGACGATGCAGATGCAGGGTACTGAGGCCATCGAAAAAGCGCCCGAACGTGGAGCTTAGCTTGTATGTAGAGCTTTGCGGGACAGTCCAGTGTCAGGATGTTGGAACGGGAATTGCTGCGCCCCTGAGGCATCGATCATGCGGGGTACGCAAAAATGACTCAGAATGACCGCTACTACATGATCTTCGTTGTGGTTGCTGTGCTGGTCCTGGATCTGGCAGCGACGTTTGTGTTTCTGAAGGCCATCGCCTGATCCCCGTTTGTGGGCCCAGTTGCACCCGAAATCGGGGTCTTCGGCAGGGTGACAACCCGGCTCGGGCAAGCCTTGCCCGCTCTCTGTCGGGTTCATGGCCACACGGCACTGCAGGCCCCGAGTCGAGCGCCAGCTGAAATCTCGCGCAAGAAGACCATGCGCTTGCGGCCATGCCTGTGCGAGCCCACTGGAAAACAAGGGAAGCTCGCCCAGGCTGGCCGATCTGGAACATGCCGAGTAACCCACGAACCAGGTTATCTTCGCGGGGAGAGCCCGCCCCTTGAACCGATATAGCAAACAAGCCTAATGCCCGGGTGACATTGAGCAGTAACATGGGCAAACCAAAACAAAAAAAGGGCATGCGGCTTGGCAACACTTTACCAGGTTACTCGATGGGGTAGCAGGAGTGTGTCGCGTGAAGAGCTCAAGGTCGGTAGCAGGCGCAATACTGATGTCTACTTTCGCCACACTGTTCATGGCAGGCTGCGCACATGACCCCGATGTGCGTGAGGGCCATGGGTATGCGTCCGGAGCCACGGAAAGAAGTACGCCGGCGTACCTGGGGTGCGTCAAAAGCGAACTTCCAGGGCGTGTGAAAACCTACCAGGTCGATGGTGACAACTCGGTCAAACTGTTCGTCGATAGCACCGACCCCAACAAGGCGGGTGGCTTGGTCGAGGTGCGGGGCACGGGAGCCCGGCAACAGTTCAGGGCTTATCAACGCGATGCCTGGTACGACCACGGCAGGCTGCTGGACGCCGCGCTGATGTGTTCAAAACCAGTGGCTGGTCTCTGAGCAAAGTGGCCAAACTCAAGTTTGGCCAGGAGACTGCCAATTTTTTGCCTGCGTCCAGTTGAGTGGGTCTGACCGGGAAGTGCCATCCGTTTGCATCCATCAACATGGCCGAAGGTACTTTTACGTACGCTTTCCCAAATAAGGTCAACTTTATTTTATTGATCAAGAAACTATTTTTGACTATTTAATTCGGAATAGCAGGGCACTCGGGTCGCCGTGTTGGCGTAGTCGTCAGCGTTGTAAGTCTTTCCGAGTTATTTATAGAAAACCGACTGGCGTTTTAGGGAGGGCATGCTATTTCTGGATATACGAGTGCGACTGCTCGGTCGTGCTGTTGACAAAGGGACTGTCAGGTATGTCGATTCAGGCCAAGGTATCTCCCCTCGCTCAAAGTGTTTCTTCTGCCGCCCCCATCGCAATCCCCAACAACGGAATACTGACACTCACCCAGAGCAGTAACGTTGTTCTGGATATTGCTCCTGAAAGCGTGACGGGCTACACAAAAAGCGGTCCCGATCTGATCGTACAACTGAAGTCCGGCGAAAGCCTGCGCATTGCCAACTTCTATGTCGAGGGGCAGCCTGCAAGCCAGTTGTACCTGGTTGACCGGGACAAACTACTGGCCGTCGACTTGCCGCCGGTTGCTGCCGATGGGCCGCTGGTGGCGGGTTATGTGCCCCAGGAAAGCCTTGCCGGGTTCGACTCGCTCACTGCTGCCGACAGCACCGTTGCCGGGCTGAGCCCTGGCGGTGCACTGCTGGCCGGCGCAGCGATCATCGGTGGCGGCGTTGCGATCGCCAATAGCAACGATGGTGGTGGTGGCGGTGGCAGTGGTGAAGGCAGCGTGCCGCCTGACACCACGGCCCCGGCCCCGGCTAGCGGCCTGCAGATTGCCACGGATGGCAGCAGCATCAGCGGCAAGGCCGAGCCGGGCGCCACCGTGGGCGTCGACAGCAACGGCGACGGGCAAACGGATGTAAGCGTGGTGGTCGGCCCTGATGGCAACTTCCAGATTCCGCTGAACCCGCCACTGACCAACGGCGAAACGGTTTCTGTAGTGGTGACCGATCCGGCCGGCAACAGCAGCCCGCCCGTGACCGTGCAGGCCCCTGACTTTCCTGATGCGCCGCAGATCAACCCGAGCAATGGTTCCAGCCTAAGCGGTACCGCCGAGCCGGGCAGCACCGTGGTGCTCACCGACGGCAACGGTAACCCTATCGGCCAGACTACCGCCGACGGCAACGGTAACTGGTCATACACCCCGGACACCCGGCTTCCAGACGGCACGGTGGTCAAGGCGGTGGTCGAGGATGCCGCTGGTAACAGCAGCCCGCCCGCCAGTACCATCATCGATGGCGTGGCGCCGTCGGCACCGGTGATCAACCCGAGTAACGGTACCGAACTCAGCGGTACCGCCGAGCCGGGCAGCAGCGTTACCCTCACCGATGGCAGCGGCAATCCGATCGGCCAGACGACCGCCGATGGCAACGGCAGCTGGAGTTTCACCCCCGCGACACCGCTGCCTGACGGTACCGTGGTCAACGCCACTGCGACCGACCTGGCCGGCAATACCAGCGGACAGGGCAGCACCACCGTGGACGGCGTGGCCCCGGGCGCGCCCACCATCAACCTGAGCGATGGCAGCAGCCTCAGCGGCACCGCCGAGCCAGGCAGCACTGTGGTCCTCACCGATGGCAACGGCAATCCCATCGGCCACACTACAGCCGACAGCAATGGCAACTGGTCGTATCCCACGGATAGCCAACTGCCTGATGGCACGGTGGTCAACGCGGTGGTCGAGGATGCCGCCGGCAACAGCAGCCCGCCCGCCAGCACCATTATCGATGGCGTGGCGCCGTCGGCCCCCTCGGTCAATCCGAGCAACGGCACCGTGATCAGCGGCACCGCCGAGCCGAACAGTACCGTGACCCTCACCGATGCCAGCGGCAATCCGATCGGCCAGGTGATGGCCGATGGCAGTGGCAACTGGATCTACACCCCGACCACGCCGATTGCTGATGGCACAGTGGTCAACGTGGTGGCTCGGGACGCAGCCGGCAACACCAGCATGCCCTCGAGCACCACAGTGGATTCGCAGGCCCCGGCGGCACCGGCAGTCAACCCCAGCAATGGCAGCGAAATCAGCGGCACCGCAGAACCGGGTAGCACGGTCACCCTGACCGATGGCAGCGGCAACCTGATCGGCCAGACTATTGCCGACGGCAACGGTGACTGGACCTTTACCCCGGCCACGCCGCTGGCCAACGGCACGGTGGTCAACGCCGTGGCCCAGGACCCGGCCGGCAATACCGGCCCGCAGGGCAGCACCACGGTGGATGCGCTCGCACCCGCTGCGCCGGTGGTCAACCCGAGCAATGGCGCCGTACTCAACGGTACCGCCGAGCCAAACAGCACGGTGACCCTCACCGATGGCAGCGGTAATCCGATCGGCCAGGTGACGGCCGATGGCAGTGGCAACTGGACCTACACCCCGGCCACGCCGATTGCTGATGGCACAGTAATCAATGTGGTGGCCCAGGACGCAGCCGGCAACAGCAGTATTCCGTCGAGCACCACAGTGGATTCGCAGGCCCCGGCCGCACCAGTGGTCAACGCCAGCAATGGCACCACGATCAGTGGCATCGCAGAACCGGGCGCGACCGTGACCCTGACCGATGGCAGCGGCAACCCGATCGGCCAAATCACCGCCGACGGCAGCGGCAACTGGAGCTTCACCCCCGGCACGCCGCTGGCCAACGGTACCGTGGTCAACGCCACCGCAACCGACCCGACCGGCAACACCAGCGCGCCGTCGAGTACCACGGTGGACTCGGTGGCTCCGGCTGCGCCGGTGGTCGAGCCGAGCAACGGCAGCATGATTAGCGGCACCGCCGAGCCAGGGAGCACCGTCACCCTGACCGATGGCAGCGGCAACCCGATCGGCCAGACGACCGCTGACGGCAACGGCGACTGGAGCTTCACTCCTGGTACGCCGCTGGCCAATGGCACGGTGGTCAACGCCACGGCGACCGACCCAGCTGGCAACACTAGCGGGCAGGGCAGCACCACGGTGGACGGTGTGGCGCCAGGCGCGCCCACCGTCAACCTGAGTGATGGCAGCAGCCTCAGCGGTACCGCCGAGCCAAACAGCACGGTGACCCTCACCGATGGCAGCGGTAATCCGATTGGCCAGGTGACGGCCGATGGCAGTGGCAACTGGAGCTTCACTCCAGCGACGCCGCTGGCCAATGGCACCGTGGTCAATGCCACCGCGAGCGACCCGGCGGGCAATACCGGCCCGGCAGCGACGGTCACCGTCGACTCCAGCGCGCCGGCTGCGCCGGTCATCAATCCAAGTAACGGTGTAACCATCAGCGGTACGGCTGAAGCGGGCGCCACCGTGACCCTGACCGATGGCAGCGGCAACCCGATCGGCCAAATCACCGCCGACGGCAGCGGCAACTGGAGCTTCACCCCCGGCACGCCGCTGGCCAACGGTACCGTGGTCAACGCCACCGCAACCGACCCGACCGGCAACACCAGCGCGCCGTCGAGCACCACGGTGGACTCGGTGGCCCCGGCTGCGCCGGTGGTCGAGCCGAGCAACGGCAGCATGATTAGCGGCACCGCCGAGCCAGGGAGCACCGTCACCCTGACCGATGGCAGCGGCAACCCCATCGGCCAGACGACCGCCGACAACAACGGTGACTGGAGCTTTACCCCGGCCACACCGCTGGCCAATGGCACGGTGGTCAACGCGGTGGCTCAGGACCCGGCCGGCAATACCAGCGGGCAGGGCAGCACCACGGTGGATGCGCTCGCACCCGCTGCGCCGGTAGTCAACCCGAGCAATGGCGCCTTACTCAACGGCACCGCCGAGCCAAACAGCACGGTGACCCTCACCGATGGCAGCGGTAATCCGATTGGCCAGGTGACGGCCGATGGCAGTGGCAACTGGACGTTCACCCCGGGCACGCCGCTGCCCAATGGTACCGTGGTCAACGCCACGGCGACCGATGCCGCCGGCAATACCGGCAACCCCGGTAGCACTACCGTGGACTCGTCGCTGCCGTCGATTCCGCAGGTCGAGCCGAGCAACGGCTCGGTGATCAGCGGCACCGCCGATGCGGGCAACACCATTATCCTCACCGATGGCAACGGCAACCCGATCGGCCAGGTCACCGCCGATGGCAGCGGCAACTGGAGCTTTACCCCCGGCGTACCGCTGCCGGATGGCACCGTGGTCAACGCGGTGGCGCGTAACCCCGGTGGGACCGAAAGTGCACCGGCGGTCATTACCGTGGACGGCGTGGCGCCGGCGGCGCCAGTGGTCGAGCCGAGCAATGGCACGGAAATCAGCGGTACCGCCGAAGCCGGCGCGACGGTCATTCTCACCGACGGCGGCGGCAACCCGATCGGCCAGACCACCGCCGATGGCAGCGGCAACTGGACCTTCACGCCTGCGACCCCGCTGGCCAATGGCACGGTGATCAATGCCGTGGCCCAGGACCCGGCCGGCAATACCAGCGGGCCGACCAGTGTCACCGTTGACGCCGTCGCCCCGGCCGCGCCGACTATCGAGCCGAGCAATGGTGCAGTCCTCACGGGCACCGCTGAGCCCGGCGCTACCGTCATCCTCACTGACGGTGGCGGCAACCCGATCGGCGAGACGACCGCCGACGGCAGCGGCAACTGGGCCTTCACGCCTGCGACTCCGCTGGCCAACGGCACGGTGATCAATGCCGTGGCCCAGGACGCGGCCGGCAATACCAGCGGGCCGACCAGCGTCACCGTTGACGCCATCGCTCCGGCCGCACCCATCATCGACCCGAGCAACGGGGTGGTGATCAGTGGTACGGCTGAAGCGGGCGCCACCGTGACCCTGACCGATGGCAGCGGCAACCCGATCGGCCAGATCACCGCCGACGGCAGCGGCAACTGGAGTTTCACCCCCGGCACGCCGCTGGCCAACGGTACCGTGGTCAACGCCACCGCAACCGACCCGACCGGCAACACCAGCGCGCCGTCGAGTACCACGGTGGACTCGGTGGCTCCGGCTGCGCCGGTGGTCGAGCCGAGCAACGGCAGCATGATTAGCGGCACCGCCGAGCCAGGGAGCACCGTCACCCTGACCGATGGCAGCGGCAACCCGATCGGCCAGACGACCGCTGACGGCAACGGCGACTGGAGCTTCACTCCTGGTACGCCGCTGGCCAATGGCACGGTGGTCAATGTCACGGCGACCGACTCAGCTGGCAACACTAGCGGGCAGGGCAGCACCACGGTGGACGGTGTGGCGCCAGGCGCGCCCACCGTCAACCTGAGTGATGGCAGCAGCCTCAGCGGTACCGCTGAGCCAAATAGCACGGTGACCCTCACCGATGGCAGCGGTAATCCGATCGGCCAGGTGACGGCCGATGGCAGTGGCAACTGGACGTTCACCCCGGGCACGCCGCTGCCCAATGGCACCGTGGTCAATGCCACGGCGAGCGACCCGGCGGGCAATACCGGCCCGGCAGCGACGGTCACCGTCGACTCCAGCGCGCCGGCTGCGCCGATTATCAATCCGAGCAACGGTGTAACCATCAGCGGTACGGCTGAAGTGGGCGCCACCGTGACCCTGACCGATGGCAGCGGCAACCCGATCGGCCAGATCACCGCCGACGGCAGCGGCAACTGGAGTTTCACCCCCGGCACGCCACTGGCCAACGGTACCGTGGTGAACGCTACGGCAACCGACCCGACTGGCAACACCAGCGCGCCGTCGAGCACCACGGTGGACTCGGTGGCTCCGGCGGCGCCGGTGGTCGAGCCGAGCAATGGCACGGAAATCAGCGGTACCGCCGAGCCAGGCAGCACCGTCACCCTGACCGATGGCAGTGGCAACCCCATCGGCCAGACGACCGCCGACAACAACGGTGACTGGAGCTTTACCCCGGCCACACCGCTGGCCAACGGCACGGTGATCAATGCCGTGGCCCAGGACCCCGCCGGCAATACCAGCGGGCCGACCAGTGTCACCGTTGACGCCGTCGCCCCGGCCGCGCCGACTATCGAGCCGAGCAATGGTGCAGTCCTCACGGGCACCGCTGAGCCCGGCGCTACCGTCATCCTCACTGACGGTGGCGGCAACCCGATCGGCGAGACGACCGCCGACGGCAGCGGCAACTGGGCCTTCACGCCTGCGACTCCGCTGGCCAACGGCACGGTGATCAATGCCGTGGCCCAGGACGCGGCCGGCAATACCAGCGGGCCGACCAGCGTCACCGTTGACGCCATCGCTCCGGCCGCACCCATCATCGACCCGAGCAACGGGGTGGTGATCAGTGGTACGGCTGAAGCGGGCGCCACCGTGACCCTGACCGATGGCAGCGGCAACCCGATCGGCCAGATCACCGCCGATGGCAGCGGCAACTGGAGCTTCACCCCCGGAACGCCACTGGCCAACGGTACCGTGGTCAACGCCACGGCAACCGACCCGACCGGCAACACCAGCGCGCCGTCGAGCACCACGGTGGACTCGGTGGCTCCGGCTGCGCCGGTGGTCGAGCCGAGCAACGGCAGCATGATTAGCGGCACCGCCGAGCCAGGGAGCACCGTCACCCTGACCGATGGCAGCGGCAACCCGATTGGCCAGACTACTGCCGACGGCAACGGCGACTGGAGCTTCACTCCTGGTACGCCGCTGGCCAATGGCACGGTGGTCAATGCCACGGCGACCGACTCAGCTGGCAACACTAGCGGGCAGGGCAGCACCACGGTGGACGGTGTGGCGCCAGGCGCGCCCACCGTCAACCTGAGTGATGGCAGCAGCCTCAGCGGTACCGCCGAGCCAAACAGCACGGTGACCCTCACCGATGGCAGCGGTAATCCAATTGGCCAGGTGACGGCCGATGGCAGTGGCAACTGGAGCTTTACTCCAGCGACGCCGCTGGCCAATGGCACGGTGGTCAATGCCGTGGCCCAGGACGCGGCCGGCAATACCAGCGGGCCGACCAGCGTCACCGTTGACGCCATCGCTCCGGCCGCACCCATCATCGACCCGAGCAACGGGGTGGTGATCAGTGGTACGGCTGAAGCGGGCGCCACCGTGACCCTGACCGATGGCAGCGGCAACCCGATCGGCCAGATCACCGCCGACGGCAGCGGCAACTGGAGCTTCACCCCCGGCACGCCGCTGGCCAACGGTACCGTGGTCAACGCCACCGCAACCGACCCGACCGGCAACACCAGCGCGCCGTCGAGTACCACGGTGGACTCGGTGGCCCCGGCTGCGCCGGTGGTCGAGCCGAGCAACGGCAGCGAAATCAGCGGCACCGCCGAGCCAGGCAGCACCGTCATCCTGACCGATGGCAGTGGCAACCCGATCGGCCAGACGACCGCTGACGGCAACGGCGACTGGAGCTTCACTCCTGGTACGCCGCTGGCCAATGGCACGGTGGTCAACGCCGTGGCCCAGGACCCGGCCGGCAATACCGGCCCGCAGGGCAGTACCACGGTGGATGCGCTCGCACCCGCTGCGCCGGTGGTCAACCCGAGCAATGGCGCCGTACTCAACGGCACCGCCGAGCCAAACAGTACGGTGACCCTCACCGATGGCAGCGGTAATCCGATTGGCCAGGTGACGGCCGATGGCAGTGGCAACTGGACGTTCACCCCGGGCACGCCGCTGCCCAATGGTACCGTGGTCAACGCCACGGCGACCGATGCCGCCGGCAATACTGGCAACCCCGGTAGCACTACCGTGGACTCGTCGCTGCCGTCGATTCCGCAGGTCGAGCCGAGCAACGGCTCGGTGATCAGCGGCACCGCCGATGCGGGCAACACCATTATCCTCACCGATGGCAACGGCAACCCGATCGGCCAGGTCACCGCCGATGGCAGCGGCAACTGGAGCTTTACCCCCGGCGTACCGCTGCCGGATGGCACCGTGGTCAACGCGGTGGCGCGTAACCCCGGTGGGACCGAAAGTGCACCGGCGGTCATTACCGTGGACGGCGTGGCGCCGGCGGCGCCAGTGGTCGAGCCGAGCAATGGCACGGAAATCAGCGGTACCGCCGAAGCCGGCGCGACGGTCATTCTCACCGACGGCGGCGGCAACCCGATCGGCCAGACCATCGCCGACGGCAGCGGCAACTGGGCCTTCACGCCTGCGACCCCGCTGGCCAATGGCACGGTGATCAACGCCGTGGCCCAGGACCCGGCCGGCAATACCAGCGGGCCGACCAGCGTCACCGTTGATGCCGTCGCGCCGCCTGCGCCAATCATCAACCCGAGCAACGGGGTGGTGATCAGTGGTACCGCTGAAGCCGGGGCCAAGGTGATCCTTACCGACGGCAGCGGTAATCCGATCGGCGAGACGACCGCCGACGGCAGCGGCAACTGGGCCTTCACGCCTGCGACCCCGCTGGCCAACGGCACGGTGATCAACGCCGTGGCCCAGGACGCGGCCAGCAATACCAGCGGGCCGACCAGCGTCACCGTTGACGCCATCGCCCCGGCCGCACCCATCATCGACCCGAGCAACGGGGTGGTGATCAGTGGTACGGCTGAAGCGGGCGCCACCGTGACCCTGACCGATGGCAGCGGCAACCCGATCGGCCAGATCACCGCCGATGGCAGCGGCAACTGGAGTTTCACCCCCGGCACGCCGCTGGCCAACGGTACGGTGATCAACGCCGTGGCCCAGGACGCGGCCGGCAATACCAGCGGGCCGACCAGCACCACGGTGGACTCGGTGGCCCCGGCCGCGCCGGTGGTCGACCCGAGCAACGGCACCGAGATCAGCGGTACCGCTGAAGCCGGCGTCAGGGTGATTCTCACCGACGGCAGCGGCAACCCGATCGGCCAGACCACCGCCGACGGCAGCGGCAACTGGACCTTCACGCCTGCGACCCCGCTGGCCAATGGCACGGTGATCAACGCCGTGGCCCAGGACCCGGCCGGCAATACCAGCGGCCCGACCAGTGTCACTGTTGACGCCGTCGCGCCGCCCGCACCAATCATCAACCCGAGCAACGGGGTGGTGATCAGTGGTACCGCTGAAGCCGGGGCCAAGGTGATCCTTACCGACGGCAGCGGTAATCCGATCGGCGAGACGACCGCCGACGGCAGCGGCAACTGGGCCTTCACGCCTGCGACCCCGCTGGCCAACGGCACGGTGATCAACGCCGTGGCCCAGGACGCGGCCAGCAATACCAGCGGGCCGACCAGCGTCACCGTTGACGCCGTCGCCCCGGCCGCACCCATCATCGACCCGAGCAACGGGGTGGTGATCAGTGGTACGGCTGAAGCGGGCGCCACCGTGACCCTGACCGATGGCAGCGGCAACCCGATCGGCCAGATCACCACCGACGGCAGCGGCAACTGGAGTTTCATCCCCGGCACGCCGCTGGCCAACGGTACGGTGATCAACGCCACGGCAACCGACCCGACCGGCAACACCAGCGCGCCGTCGAGCACCACGGTGGACTCGGTGGCTCCGGCTGCGCCGGTGGTCGAGCCGAGCAATGGCACGGAAATCAGCGGTACCGCCGAAGCCGGCGCGACGGTCATTCTCACCGACGGCAGCGGCAACCCGATCGGCCAGACCATCGCCGACGGCAGCGGCAACTGGGCCTTCACGCCTGCGACCCCGCTGGCCAATGGCACGGTGATCAACGCCGTGGCCCAGGACCCGGCCGGCAATACCAGCGGCCCGACCAGTGTCACTGTTGACGCCGTCGCGCCGCCCGCACCAATCATCAACCCGAGCAACGGGGTGGTGATCAGTGGTACCGCTGAAGCCGGGGCCAAGGTGATCCTTACCGACGGCAGCGGTAATCCGATCGGCGAGACGACCGCCGACGGCAGCGGCAACTGGGCCTTCACGCCTGCGACCCCGCTGGCCAACGGCACGGTGATCAACGCCGTGGCCCAGGACGCGGCCAGCAATACCAGCGGGCCGACCAGCGTCACCGTTGACGCCGTCGCCCCGGCCGCACCCATCATCGACCCGAGCAACGGGGTGGTGATCAGTGGTACGGCTGAAGCGGGCGCCACCGTGACCCTGACCGATGGCAGCGGCAACCCGATCGGCCAGATCACCACCGACGGCAGCGGCAACTGGAGTTTCATCCCCGGCACGCCGCTGGCCAACGGTACGGTGATCAACGCCACGGCAACCGACCCGACCGGCAACACCAGCGCGCCGTCGAGCACCACGGTGGACTCGGTGGCTCCGGCTGCGCCGGTGGTCGAGCCGAGCAATGGCACGGAAATCAGCGGTACCGCCGAAGCCGGCGCGACGGTCATTCTCACCGACGGCAGCGGCAACCCGATCGGCCAGACCATCGCCGACGGCAGCGGCAACTGGGCCTTCACGCCTGCGACCCCGCTGGCCAATGGCACGGTGATCAACGCCGTGGCCCAGGACCCGGCCGGCAATACCAGCGGGCCGACCAGCGCCACCGTTGACGCCGTCGCCCCGGCCGCGCCGACTATCGAGCCGAGCAATGGTGCAGTCCTCACGGGCACCGCTGAGCCCGGCGCTACCGTCATCCTCACTGACGGTGGCGGCAACCCGATCGGCGAGACGACCGCCGACGGCAGCGGCAACTGGGCCTTCACGCCTGCGACCCCGCTGGCTAACGGCACGGTGATCAACGCCGTGGCCCAGGACGCGGCCAGCAATACCAGCGGGCCGACCAGCGTCACCGTTGACGCCATCGCCCCGGCCGCACCCATCATCGACCCGAGCAACGGGGTGGTGATCAGTGGTACGGCTGAAGCGGGCGCCACCGTGACCCTGACCGATGGCAGCGGCAACCCGATCGGCCAGATCACCGCCGATGGCAGCGGCAACTGGAGTTTCATCCCCGGCACGCCACTGGCCAACGGTACCGTGGTGAACGCTACGGCAACCGACCCGACTGGCAACACCAGCGCGCCGTCGAGCACCACGGTGGACTCGGTGGCTCCGGCGGCGCCGGTGGTCGAGCCGAGCAATGGCACGGAAATCAGCGGTACCGCCGAGCCAGGCAGCACCGTCATCCTGACCGATGGCAGCGGCAACCCCATCGGCCAGACGACCGCCGACAACAACGGTGACTGGAGCTTTACCCCGGCCACACCGCTGGCCAATGGCACGGTGGTCAACGCGGTGGCTCAGGACCCGGCCGGCAATACCAGCGGGCAGGGCAGCACCACGGTGGATGCGCTCGCACCCGCTGCGCCGGTAGTCAACCCGAGCAATGGCGCCTTACTCAACGGCACCGCCGAGCCAAACAGCACGGTGACCCTCACCGATGGCAGCGGTAATCCGATTGGCCAGGTGACGGCCGATGGCAGTGGCAACTGGACGTTCACCCCGGGCACGCCGCTGCCCAATGGTACCGTGGTCAACGCCACGGCGACCGATGCCGCCGGCAATACCGGCAACCCCGGTAGCACTACCGTGGACTCGTCGCTGCCGTCGATTCCGCAGGTCGAGCCGAGCAACGGCTCGGTGATCAGCGGCACCGCCGATGCGGGCAACACCATTATCCTCACCGATGGCAACGGCAACCCGATCGGCCAGGTCACCGCCGATGGCAGCGGCAACTGGAGCTTTACCCCCGGCGTACCGCTGCCGGATGGCACCGTGGTCAACGCGGTGGCGCGTAACCCCGGTGGGACCGAAAGTGCACCGGCGGTCATTACCGTGGACGGCGTGGCGCCGGCGGCGCCAGTGGTCGAGCCGAGCAATGGCACGGAAATCAGCGGTACCGCCGAAGCCGGCGCGACGGTCATTCTCACCGACGGCGGCGGCAACCCGATCGGCCAGACCATCGCCGACGGCAGCGGCAACTGGGCCTTCACGCCTGCGACCCCGCTGGCCAATGGCACGGTGATCAACGCCGTGGCCCAGGACCCGGCCGGCAATACCAGCGGGCCGACCAGCGTCACCGTTGATGCCGTCGCGCCGCCTGCGCCAATCATCAACCCGAGCAACGGGGTGGTGATCAGTGGTACCGCTGAAGCCGGGGCCAAGGTGATCCTTACCGACGGCAGCGGTAATCCGATCGGCGAGACGACCGCCGACGGCAGCGGCAACTGGGCCTTCACGCCTGCGACCCCGCTGGCCAACGGCACGGTGATCAACGCCGTGGCCCAGGACGCGGCCAGCAATACCAGCGGGCCGACCAGCGTCACCGTTGACGCCATCGCCCCGGCCGCACCCATCATCGACCCGAGCAACGGGGTGGTGATCAGTGGTACGGCTGAAGCGGGCGCCACCGTGACCCTGACCGATGGCAGCGGCAATCCGATCGGCCAGATCACCGCCGACGGCAGCGGCAACTGGAGCTTCACCCCCGGCACGCCGCTGGCCAACGGTACGGTGATCAACGCCGTGGCCCAGGACGCGACCGGCAACACCAGCGCGCCGTCGAGCACCACGGTGGACTCGGTGGCTCCGGCCGCGCCGGTGGTCGACCCGAGCAACGGCAGCGAAATCAGCGGTACCGCTGAAGCCGGCGCCAGGGTGATCCTCACCGACGGCAGCGGCAACCCGATCGGCCAGACCATCGCCGACGGCAGCGGCAACTGGGCCTTCACGCCTGCGACCCCGCTGGCCAATGGCACGGTGATCAACGCCGTGGCCCAGGACCCGACCGGCAATACCAGCGGCCCGACCAGTGTCACTGTTGACGCCGTCGCGCCGCCCGCACCAATCATCAACCCGAGCAACGGGGTGGTGATCAGTGGTACCGCTGAAGCCGGGGCCAAGGTGATCCTTACCGACGGCAGCGGTAATCCGATCGGCGAGACGACCGCCGACGGCAGCGGCAACTGGGCCTTCACGCCTGCGACCCCGCTGGCCAACGGCACGGTGATCAACGCCGTGGCCCAGGACGCGGCCAGCAATACCAGCGGGCCGACCAGCGTCACCGTTGACGCCGTCGCCCCGGCCGCACCCATCATCGACCCGAGCAACGGGGTGGTGATCAGTGGTACGGCTGAAGCGGGCGCCACCGTGACCCTGACCGATGGCAGCGGCAACCCGATCGGCCAGATCACCGCCGATGGCAGCGGCAACTGGAGTTTCACCCCCGGCACGCCGCTGGCCAACGGTACGGTGATCAACGCCGTGGCCCAGGACGCGGCCGGCAATACCAGCGGGCCGACCAGCACCACGGTGGACTCGGTGGCCCCGGCCGCGCCGGTGGTCGACCCGAGCAACGGCACCGAGATCAGCGGTACCGCTGAAGCCGGCGTCAGGGTGATTCTCACCGACGGCAGCGGCAACCCGATCGGCCAGACCACCGCCGACGGCAGCGGCAACTGGACCTTCACGCCTGCGACCCCGCTGGCCAATGGCACGGTGATCAACGCCGTGGCCCAGGACCCGGCCGGCAATACCAGCGGCCCGACCAGTGTCACTGTTGACGCCGTCGCGCCGCCCGCACCAATCATCAACCCGAGCAACGGGGTGGTGATCAGTGGTACCGCTGAAGCCGGGGCCAAGGTGATCCTTACCGACGGCAGCGGTAATCCGATCGGCGAGACGACCGCCGACGGCAGCGGCAACTGGGCCTTCACGCCTGCGACCCCGCTGGCCAACGGCACGGTGATCAACGCCGTGGCCCAGGACGCGGCCAGCAATACCAGCGGGCCGACCAGCGTCACCGTTGACGCCGTCGCCCCGGCCGCACCCATCATCGACCCGAGCAACGGGGTGGTGATCAGTGGTACGGCTGAAGCGGGCGCCACCGTGACCCTGACCGATGGCAGCGGCAACCCGATCGGCCAGATCACCACCGACGGCAGCGGCAACTGGAGTTTCATCCCCGGCACGCCGCTGGCCAACGGTACGGTGATCAACGCCACGGCAACCGACCCGACCGGCAACACCAGCGCGCCGTCGAGCACCACGGTGGACTCGGTGGCTCCGGCTGCGCCGGTGGTCGAGCCGAGCAATGGCACGGAAATCAGCGGTACCGCCGAAGCCGGCGCGACGGTCATTCTCACCGACGGCAGCGGCAACCCGATCGGCCAGACCATCGCCGACGGCAGCGGCAACTGGGCCTTCACGCCTGCGACCCCGCTGGCCAATGGCACGGTGATCAACGCCGTGGCCCAGGACCCGGCCGGCAATACCAGCGGGCCGACCAGCGTCACCGTTGACGCCGTCGCCCCGGCCGCGCCGACTATCGAGCCGAGCAATGGTGCAGTCCTCACGGGTACCGCTGAGCCCGGCGCCACCGTCATCCTCACTGACGGTGGCGGCAACCCGATCGGCCAGACGACCGCCGACGGCAGTGGCGACTGGAGCTTCACCCCGGTTACTCCGCTGGCCAACGGCACGGTGGTCAACGCCGTGGCCGAGGACGCCGCCGGCAATACCAGTGGCCCGGCGAGTACCACGGTCGACTCGGTGGCACCATCGGCGCCGCTGCTGAGCATCAGTGCCGACGGTGCGCTGCTCACCGGTACCGCCGAGCCGAACAGCCAGGTGCGCATCGTGGTCGACGGCGATACCGCCAACCCGATCACGGTGAATGTCGACGGCAGCGGCAGCTTCAGCCTGCCGTTCGCGCCACCCCTGATCACCGGCGAGCTGATCGCCGGGGTCGCGGTGGATGCTGCCGGCAACCTCAGCGGCCCGGCGACGATCAACGCGCCAGACCTGGCGCCGCCGACCATCAGCGTACCGGAGGCCGCTGATACCTGGATCAACGCTGCCGAGATCAGCGACGGCATTCAGGTCGATGTGGCGATCCGTCCGACCCTGCAGGTCGGCCAGGTGATCACCGTCGCGTTCGCCGGGCAGAACGGTTATGAGACGCAGGTAACGCACACCATCACTGCCGGCGACATCCTGGCCGGCAGCGTCACCGTGACCATACCCCCTGGCGATGGCATGGGGCCGTTCCCGGAGGGCGCCTCGACCGTCACCGCCGATATCAATGGCGGTATCGCGTCGAACCCGGTGCCGTTCACCGTCGACACCATTCCGCCTGCAACACCGGTGCTGTCGCTGGTTGGCAGCATCCTGACCATCTCCACCGATCCGGGCACCGAGCTGACGGTCACCGTGGACGTCGGCGGGGTCACTGCCACCGCCACGGTAACTGCCGACAACAGCGGGCTGGCTTCGCTGAACCTGCTCACCGACCTGGACATCGACCTTACCCTGGACCAACTGCTCAATGCTCAAGTCTCCGTGATCGGTGAGGACCCGGCCGGCAACCCGAGCAATGTGGCGACCATCGGCGTCGGCAGCAGCATCGAGCAGCCAGTGACCATCGGCAACTTCGGCGTCGATGTCAGCCTCAACCCGCTGAACCCGAGGTTCGGTTTCAGCGGCACTACCGAACCGGACTCCAGCGTGGTGATCCGTGTCATCACCCCGGCGCTGAACGTTGAGTTACTGCCGATCCAGGCAGACAGTGCCGGTAACTTCTCGCTTAACCTGCTGAGCCCGACCGTCCTCACCCAGCTGGGGCTGAACATCACCGATATCCTCAACCTCGGTTCGCAGATCTCGTTCAACATCGTCGCCACCGACACCAACGGCAACGACAGCTCGGCATACGGCATCACCCTGACCCCTAACGGGCTGTCGCTGAATATCGGCCAGATCGATGTCAACGGTACTGCCGGGGACGATGTCATGTCCGGGGCGAGCGGTAGTTCGGAGCACATCAACGGAGGTGATGGCAACGACCTGATCTTCAACGTGGGGACCGGCGATCACGTAGTGGCCGGCAACGGCAACGATGCGATCCAGATCACTGCGACCGACTTCATCAGCATCGACGGCGGCGGGGGCTTCGACACCCTGATCCTGGCTGACGGCATCGACCTCGACTACAACGCCGTCGGCGTTGGCACGCTCTCCAACATCGAGCGTATCGACCTCGGCAAGGGCGACTCGGGGAGCGTGCTGACCCTGACTGCGGCAGAGGTGGACGCCATCACCGATGGCAACAACATCCTGCAGATCACCGGCGAGAACAACGACACCCTCAATGTGGTGGGTGCCGTGAACACCGGGACCACCCAGCAGGTCAACGGCATTACTTACGATGTCTACAACTTTGGCAGCAGTACCCTGCTGATCGAGGACAACACGGTACAGGTCGTGGTCTGATGCGCGGCCTGTCCGTGCTCAAGGGAAGGCGCCGCAGCGCGGGAGCCCTGTGGCTCCTGTGCCTCGGGCTGCCGTTGTCCGCCCCGGCCATCCCTCTCGACCAGGCGGTGCGGGCGGGGTTGGCGATTCACCCCCAGGTGCGTTCGGCGATGGCTGAGGCGGATCGTGCGGGCACCGAGGTGGAGATCGCCAAGGGTGGCTATTACCCCTCCGTCACTATGTCCGGGGGGCCGCAGGAGTTCGACGTTGGCGAGGTTGTCTACGACGTCACCGTATCGCAGATGCTGTATGACTGGGGACGGGTGACGAGCAAGGTCGACAGCGCCAGCGCAACCCGGCGCAAGCTGTCCGAGGCGGTGCTGGTGGCGCGCGACGATGCTGCACTGGATATCGTCGAGACCTACCTCGACGTGCTTGCCTCGGAGCGCCGGGTGGAAACGGTGCGCCAGCACATCCAGCGTCTGGACGGCATCCGCGAGATGACCCAGGCGCGCGGCAGCGATGGTTACGCCGACCGCAGCGAACTGGACCGCGCCAACCTCGAACTGTCGCGTGCCCAGGAACAGCTGTCGCTGGAGAAGGGCAACCTGCAGGACGCGCGCAACCAGTACGCGATCCTGGTTGGCCAGGACCCCTCCGAACTGGTCGAGCCCGAGCCGATGTCGCTGCAGCGCTACCTGGCTGCCAGCGACGTGGCGCGGGTGATCCGCGAGTCGCCGTTGCAGCGCAAGGCGTTGGAGGACGCCAATGTCGCCGAGGCGCAAGTCCGCGAGGCCAAGGCTTCGCTGCTGCCGCAATTGAACCTGGAGGCCTCCGCGCTGCGCCGGGAGATCGGTGGTCGCCCGGAAAGCGACTCGGTGATGTCGCTGCGCTTTCGCATGGACACCTTCCAGGGGCTTTCCAACTTCCGTCGGCCGACGGCTGCGCAACAGCGCCTGGAGTCGGCGCAATGGACGGCCGATGCGATGCAGCGTGACATCCGCCGGCAGCTGCAGACGCTGTTCGACAACGGTGACACGCTGCGCTGGCGGGAACAGTCGCTGAGCCAGCAGGTGACGGAGTCGGAACAGGTCGGCGAGCTGTACCGCGAGCAGTTCGAGGTCGGCCGGCGCGACGTGATCGACTTGCTCAACGTGCAGCGCGAACGTTTCGAGGCCGAGCGACAATTGATCAATCTGCACATCGAGCGCAAGCGCATCGAGTACCGGGCGGCCGCGCAAGTCGGGCTGTTGGGGGCATTACTGGAGAATCGGTTGAATCATGGAAGTTGAACAATCCCCGGATAATGTCGTGACCCTGAACCACGACGACCCGCTGCGCCAGGGCCTGCTGCTGCTGTGCCGGCAACTGGGCCGGCCGCTGGGCGACGCCGAGCTGGTCGACGGCCTGGCGCTGGAGCACGGACGCCTGCCGCTGCGCCTGGTCGCCCGCGCCCTGCGTCGCGCCGACATCACTGCCAGGGTCGCGGAGCTGCCGTTGCGGCAGATGGACGCCTACCTGCTGCCGGCCCTGCTGTTGCTCGACGATGGCCGCAGCCTACTGCTGGTTGGCATCGAGGGTGAGCAGTACGAGGTGCTGGTGCCGCAGAGCGACGGCGGCCGTGAGTGCATGGCGCTGCCCGCTCTGGAGGCGCTTTACAGCGGCACGGCGGTGTTCGCCAAGTGCCGCTATCGCCCCGATGGGCGGGTGGGCGACTACGCCAGCGGCCTGCCGGAGCACTGGTTCTTCGGGCCGCTCAAGCGGCTCTGGCGCTCTTATGCGGAAGTCACGGCGGCGGCCCTGGTGGCCAACGTCCTGGCCGTCGCCTCAGCGCTGTTCGCCATGCAGGTTTACGACCGCGTGGTGCCCAACGCAGCCTTCGATACCCTGTGGATACTCGCCAGCGGCGTGGTCCTGGCAATCATCGTCGACGGGGTATTGCGGATCCTTCGCGGGCACCTGCTGAACGTACTTGGCAAGCGCCTGGACCTGCAATTGTCGAGCCTGCTGTTCTCACGTGTGCTGAGCACCCGGATCGCCGCCAAACCGGCGTCGATGGGGGCGTTCAGCACCCAGGTGCGTGAGTTCGAGTCGGTCCGCGAGTTCTTCACCTCGTCCAGTGCCGCGCTGATCAGCGACCTGCCGTTCGTGGTGATCTTCCTGTTGATCATCGCCGTGATCGGTGGCCATGTGGTCTGGGTTCCGCTGGTGGCCTGCGTGTTGATGCTGCTGCCGGGGTTGCTGACCCAGCGCCTGCTGGGGCACCTGTCGCGGCAGAACCTGCGCGAGGGGGCGATGAAGAACAGCGTGCTGCTGGAAGCCTTCGAACACCTGGAGACGGTCAAGGCCGCGCGTGCCGAAGGCCGCTGCCAACAGCAGTGGGAGACGCTCACCGGGGAACTGGCCGGTACTGCGATGAAGACCCATGCCCTGGCTTCGACCCTCAGCTACTCGGCCAGTATCGTCCAGCAGCTGTGCTATGTCGGGGTGGTGGTGTTCGGCGTCTACCGGATAAGCGACGGGGCGATGACCGTCGGTGCCCTGGTGGCTTGTTCGATCCTTGCCTCGCGGGCCATCGCACCCTTGTCCCAGGCTGCCGCCATCCTCGGCCGCTGGCAGCACACCAAGGTGGCCCTGGAGGGCCTCGACCAGTTGATGTCGGCCGAGCAGGAGCGTCCCGTCGGCAAGCGCTTCGTGCACCGCGAGCGGCTCCACGGGCATTACCGCCTCGAGGCGCTGCGCCTGGCCCACGGCGACAGCCCGCCGGTGGTCGACGTACAGGCGCTGAGCATCCAG
Organism: Pseudomonas sp. PVC-5-1; assembly: GCF_057444345.1. Classification (NCBI taxonomy): domain Bacteria; kingdom Pseudomonadati; phylum Pseudomonadota; class Gammaproteobacteria; order Pseudomonadales; family Pseudomonadaceae; genus Pseudomonas; species Pseudomonas sp. PVC-5-1. Next base: position 2,764,038 of record NZ_CM172024.1, read on the forward strand.
GCCGGCGAGCGGGTGGCGCTGCTCGGCGGCAACGGTGCCGGCAAGTCGACCCTGCTGCGGCTGCTCAGTGGCCTGCTCGACGCGCAATCCGGCCGGCTGTTGCTGGACGACATCGCCCTGAGCCAGATCGACCCGGCCGACCGCCAGCGCGGCATCGGCTACTTGCCACAGGACGTGGCGCTGTTCCACGGCAGCCTACGCGAAAACCTCAACCTGGCGAACGCTGCGTTGGGCGACGAGGAATTGCTGGACGCCCTCGATGGCGTGGGGCTGGGCACTTTCGTACGCGCCCACCCGCTGGGCCTGGACATGCCGATCCAGGGCAACGCCAGCCTCTCCGGCGGCCAGCGTCAGGCGGTCGGGTTGGCCCGGGTACTGCTACAGGACCCGCCGATCCTGTTGCTCGACGAGCCGACCGCGGCCTTTGACCAAAACAGCGAGAAACAGGTTATCGACTACCTGCAGAAGTGGCTTGGCCGGCGCACCTTGATCATCACCACCCACAAGAAAAGCGTGCTGGCGCTGGTGGACCGTGCGGTGGTGCTGCGCAACGGCCAGGTGATCATGGACGGCCCGCTGAACCAGGTGGTGCTGGGCAACCAGGTGCAGGCGCCGCAGGTCGCCGAAGGAGCTGGCCATGGCAACTGAAAAAAATTCAGTAGTGTTGCGCCGGCAACTGGCCGACCCCTTGCTGGCGACCACTCACCCGGTCTATCGCCCGCTGCTCTGGACCCTGCTCGGCAGCGTCGTGCTGTTCGTCGCCTGGGCCGCCTGGGCAGAGCTCGATGAGGTGACGCGCGGTGACGGGCGCGTGGTGCCGTTCAGCCGCATCCAGAAGATCCAGAGCCTGGAAGGGGGCATTCTCGACCGTCTGCTGGTGCAGGAGGGCGACCTGGTAGAGGTTGGCCAGCCGCTGTTGCGCCTCGACGAGACGCGCTTTCTCACCAATTTCCAGGAGTCGGCCAACCAGGCCGGCGTGCTGCGGGCGGCCATCGCCCGGCTGGACGCCGAGGTGCTGGGCAAGGCGGCCATCGAATTTCCCCCGGATATCGACCCGCAGGGGCCGCTGGCGCGTTCCGAGCGGGAGCTGTTCAAGTCGCGGCGGGACAAGCTGCTCGAAGGTAGCCAGGCGATCCAGAGGCAGATCAGCCTGGCCCAGAGCCAGCTCGACCTGGTCCGCCCGCTGGTGGCCAAGCGTGCGGTGAGCCAGATGGAGGCGCTGCGGCTGAGCCAGGACATCGCTACCCTCAACGGCAAGCTGACCGAGCTGAAGAGTAGCTACTTCCAGGATGCCTATACCGAACGCTCACAGCGCAAGGCCGACCTCAGTGCCCTGGAGCCGATCGTCCAGCAGCGCCAGGATCAACTGCGCCGTACCGGGATCGTTTCGCCGGTGCGTGGGCGGGTGAACACCGTGCTGATCAACACCCGTGGCGGGGTGATCCAGCCCGGCGAAGCGATCATGGAAGTGATCCCGGTGGAGGACCGCCTGCTGGTCGAGGCCAGGATCAAGCCGCGCGACGTGGCCTTCCTGGTGCCGGGCATGCCGGCCAAGGTGAAGATCACTGCCTACGACTTCAGCATCTATGGCGACCTCAAGGGCACCCTGGAGCAGATCAGTGCCGACACCATCGAGGAGGACACGCCCCATGGCAAGGAGTCGTACTACCAGGTGCTGATCCGCACTGACGGCAGCCAGCTCAAGCGCGGCGAGGAGGTGCTGCCGATCATCCCCGGCATGGTTGCCGAGGTGGATATCCTCAGCGGCAAGCGCAGCGTGCTCAATTATTTGCTGCGCCCGCTGATCAAGGCCCGTCTGTACTGAGCTGGAGCGTCAGGGCATCAGTACGGATGCCAGCAGCTTGATTGCCGACGTGCGGTGATGGCCGGCACTGTAGGCCAGCACTATGTCGCGGCAGTACCTTGGTTCTTCGCTCAGAATCCGGGCGTTTGGCGATTGCTCCAGCAATGACGGCCATTGCGGTACCAAGGAAACGCCTTGCCCCAGCGACACCAGCAGGCTGATGGCCTCGAGCGCATCCAGGTCGCAAGCCACGCTTGGCGCGAGACCCAGATCGTCCAGATAGCGCTGGGTTATCAGGCCGCCCCAGGAATCGACGGCATATCGGATATAGGGCCCGGTGGCCAGCATTGCCTGCGCTTCAGCCCGGGAGGCTGTGGCAGGTGCCAACAAGCACAGCGGTTCGCTGCGCAACGTGAGCATTCTCAACGATTTTGCTGTCTTGAAGGGTGGCGTAACCAGAATTGCCGCATCCAGTTCCTGATTGATCAGCTTGTCATGGAGCAATTTGGAGTCACCGGGCGTGATGGTGAGCTTGAGGTTGGGCGCGGAGGATGACAACTGCTCCAGTGCTGCCGGTACAAGGCCGGTGAGTGCAGTTGATATGGCGCCAATGCGCAGTTCCCCGGTCAGCGTGTCGGTGTTCAGGTCATTCCTGAGCTGACTGGCATGTTCGACAATGCAACGTATACGTGGCATCAATACCAGCAGCTTGTCTGTCGGCCTGATCGCATGGGCCTGTCTATTGAAGAGTGCACAGCCCAAGTGTTTCTCCATATTGCGAATACGCAAACTTATTGCGGCGGCTGAAACATTTGCTTTCTTTGCCGCACCCGCAATGGAGCCGCATTCGACAACGGATATGAGGCTTTCCAGATTTTGAATGTCCATAAGTAATGCTTATGCTCAGGCCAAGTGTCAGTTGGTGTACATGGATGCCGGGCGGTGTGAGGATAGTGGCTCCGTTCGAGGAGTACCATCATGTTGACACCCTTTCATGTTGCTTATCATGTCAGCGATCTGGATGTGGCAAGAAAATTCTATAAAGAAGTTCTTGGTTGCGTCGAGGGACGTAGCACTGAGACCTGGGTAGACTTCGAGTTTTTTGGTCACCAAATATCTCTGCATGTGGGCAAGCCCTTTGAAACCAGCCGCACTGGCAAGGTCGGCCCGCACCTTGTATTGATGCCTCATATCGGAGTGATATTGCCTCTGGAGCGATGGCAGGCCTTGGCTAAGCGCCTTGAAATTCTGGGCGTGCAGTTCGAAATCCCGCCGGTTGTTCGTTTTGAGGGTGAGCCTGGCGAACAAAGGACAATGTTTTTCCTGGATCCCAGTGGTAACCCGATCGAGATCAAGGGGTTCAAGAACTTTCGTGCAATCTTTGCTTCCTAGTGTTTTATAAAAACAGAGATCAATCCCGTGAGAATAAAAATAAATCTAATCACGCAAATTGCAATTGGTCTGGCTGTCGGTATATGCGTTGGCCTGCTATTGAATCATTTTCCAGATTACAAGGGCTGGTGGATCGAGCAAGTGCTGCAACCGGCGGGTGATGCGTTCATAAAACTGATGAAAATGATCATCGTGCCGCTGGTGTTTTCCTGCATGGTGGTAGGCATAGCCGGCTCCGGCAAGCGCGCCCTGGGGCGGGTGGGAACAAAGAGCCTTGTCTATTTCTTTGCCGTGACCGGGGTCGCAATCATTTTCGGCTTGTTGGTCGGTAACGTGCTCCAGCCAGGCGCCGGTGCGGGGTTCGCCGTTACACCGGCGAGTGGGGCAGTGCCTCCTGTGCAAAATGCTTCGGCAGGGCTCGGCAAGGTACTGTTGGGCATCATTCCTGATAATGTAGTGGCGGCAATGGCGGAGGCTAAGCTGTTATCGGTACTGTTCTTCGCAATCTTGTTCGGGGTGGCACTGTCTACGCTGGATGAACCCAGGAAACAGCCGTTGGTTGCAGTGCTGCAGACGGTAGTGGATACCATGTTCAAGGTCACTCATATGGTCATGGCCTACTCACCGATCGGCATCTTTGCCCTGATAGCTGTCACGGTGTCGACCTTCGGGATTGATTCACTGCTGCCGTTGGCAAAACTGATAGCCATTACTTATGTTGCGGTACTGTTCTTTGCAATTGTCGTGCTGGGCCTTGTTGCCAGGGCTGTTGGCGAGAATATCTTCGAGATCATCAAGGCCTTCAAGGGTGAACTGATACTGGCGTTCAGCAGCGCGAGTTCTGCCACCGTCATGCCGCAATTGATGGCCAAGACCGAAGCACGGGGTGTACCGCGTACGATCACTTCGCTGGTGATCCCGTTGGGCTATTCATTCAACCTGGATGGCGCGTCGCTGTTTGCGGGCCTGGGTACGCTGTTTATCGCGCAGGCCTACAATATTGAACTGGCCTTGGCAGACCAGGTCATGCTGGTATTCATCATGGTATTGACGTCCAAAGGCGCTGCTGGAGTGCCCGGGTTCATGTTTGTCATTCTCACCGCAACCCTGACGGCGGCAGGTTTGCCTTTGGAAGGCGTGGCCTTGATTGCAGGGGTATATCGATTGATGGACATGCCCGTTACGGCATTGAACGTACTCGGCAATGCGCTGGCGCCGATCGTGGTCGCAAAATGGGAAAGCCGCGCTGGAACATTACCGGCTGATGTCGTGGTTATGGAGCAATCATCTCGATAGCAGATGGGCAGGCTCGTTCAGCCAGGCGTTTGGAACGGGAATTGCTGCATCCCTGAAAACCTGCTCATTTGGGGATACGGCCATGTTTCCAGAAGATCTGTACTTCATGTTTTTCTACGCCGTTGCCGTGTTGGCTCTCGATGTGGCAGCCATCATGCTCTATCGGAGTGCCAAGCCCTGACCCGGGTTTGGGGACTTCCACCCTGAACCGGGTTTTGGTCTACAGTGCTGGGACGTCTTCCGTGTAAGGAAACAGCTATGGCAAAGCGTCGATGGGCAGTTATCGCTACCTCGATTGCGCTGGCAGTGGGGCCGGCGCTCACTTATGCCGACCCGGGTAATGGTAAAGGGCAGGGCCACGGCAAGGACAAGGGGCAGCATGGTCAAGGTCACGGGGGCTCGTATGGTGGGCCGTCGATAAACCGTGGCGATGTGCTTGGCATTCTTGACGGGCACCGCAGCTACTGGAGCGCAGGGCCGGCGCTGCCCCCGGGCATTCAGAAGAACCTGGCCCGTGGCAAACCACTGCCGCCGGGTATCGCCAAGAAGCTGGATGGCAGGCTGCTGGGGCAGTTGCCTCATTACGATGGCTATGAATGGATGCAGGCGGGTGCGGACCTGATCCTGGTGGCAGTTGCTACGGGGATCATCTACGAGGTGTTGAACGGCGCACTGGATTGACGTCAGGCGCAGGTGTCAGCGAGCGCCGTCAATTGTAGGAGCGGCCTTGTGTCGCGATGGGCTGCAAAGCAGCCCCCGGCAGGCGACGCGGTGGTTGGCACCGGCTGCGCCGGTGTTCGCGGGTAAACCCGCTCCCACAGTTACAGCGCATGCTTTCGGCAGGTGGGGTCCTTGTGGGAGCGGGCATGCCCGCGAAGCAGGCGACGCGGTGGCAGGCACCGGCTACGCCGGTGTTCGCGGGCGCGCCCGCTCCCACAGGTATGGCGCATTCTTTCGGCTGATGGGGTCCCTGTGGGAGCGGGTTCACCCGCGAAGCAGGCGACGCGGTGGCTGATACCGGCTACGCCAGTGTTCTCGATAGCGCCCGTTCCTCCAAAATCAGGAGTTTTCCTGCACGTTCAGTACTGAACCCTTATCGTCCGTCGCCAGCAAGCCGCTGGAGTGCGTGCCTTCAGTTTGCAGTTCGGCGAGTGGCACATCTGTAGTACGGAAAATACTGCGACCTTGTTCACCAACCTTCAGAGAGATCAGTTTTCCATTCTGATAGAAGAATTGCATTCTGTTGGTGTTCTTTTGCATGGTTAGTGCTCCGAAGGCTATTGGCAGATGCACTTTCCCAGCCTTCACTCACCCAGGCCACTGGCAGAAATATCAGTTGCGGCCTGTGCGAGACTTTGGTTGATTGGTAAGCCATTACAACCCCCGATAGAATGCAGCGTATCCTTGATGGCTAATCGCAAATGTCTATGTTTCGTATCTTTCTCTTCGCCGTGCTGGTCACCGGTGTTGCCGGCTGCGCAACCCCTGGCAAACCCACTGCCAGCAAACTGACTCACAAATCGCCTCAGCAATACGCCGCTTGCGTACTACCCAAATGGCAAGCACTGGCGCCTCAAGCCACGCAGAAATCGATCGCCCACGGCTATCGGCTGACGGCACCCAGCCCCGTGGCATCCGATGATGTGCTGGACGTAGTCGATTCCCACGAGGGCAGCCGCGCGACCTTCTACAAGGGCAGCTTCCTGTCTGGCGACAAATTGCGCCAGGCAGCCAGGGAATGCCTGGACTGACTCAGTAACCCGATCCGCTAGAGCCGCCCATGCTGGGCAGGCGGGCCCTGCGCTGAGCATTGCTCCACTCGGCGCAGGTCATGAAAGCGGTATTGTCCACTTTGCCGGTGCCATCGAAACTTACGCTGTAGGGCTGCCGGTTGTCGGCCTTGGTCAGCATGTAGTCGAAACAGGTGCCGGGCACCACGGTGCGTTCGGTCTCGGCATCGGGCTTGCCGCCTACCTGCATGACTTGGTCTCTGCTCATGCCGTTGGTGACTTTCGCCACCAGCGGCTGGTCGTGGTACAGCGCGGAGTTGGACGAGCAAGCAGAAAGCGCTGCCAGTGCAAGGATCAGCGCTTGAAAGGGTTTGTTCATGGCAGTGCTCCGGTAGAGGACGCCGATGAAGGCAGGTGCTCCCAGCGCGAATGTGCGACCCCTGGCTCTGCGATCACACCATCAATCCGCTCGGCTTTTCATCATACGCCTGTACTGCCGCACCCGCAGTAGCGTGCAGCCTTGCTCCAGCAACAAGGCGCGCAAGGGCGACGCATGCGCCTTGGGCCGGCTGCCGGCCGCCAGGCGGCGCATCTGCAATTTCACCAGGGCCATGTAGGCCAGCGCGGCAAAGGCCTTGCGCTTCCAGCGAATGGGCTGCAGTTCGGCGGTTGCCGTCGGCTCGCCGTTCTGCCAGCGCCGGGGCAGGGCAGGCTCGACTGCCAACGCCGTGGCAATCCCCGCCATGGCCACACCGCTGGCCAGCACCTGCTCGACTACCGGCAACCGCCGGATACCGCCGGTGACCATCACCGGCATCTTCGCGATGGCGGCGATTTCCCGGGCAAACTCCAGGAAGTAGGCCTCGCGAGCCAGGGTGCGCCCATCGCGGGCATCACCCTGCATCGCCGGTGCCTCATAGCTGCCGCCCGACAGCTCCACCAGGTCCACCGGCAATTCATTCAGCCACAGCACTACCTGGCGCGCATCCGCCGGTTCGAAACCGCCGCGCTGGAAATCCGCCGAATTCAGTTTCACTGCCACGGCGAAACCGGGCGAAACCACTTCGCGCACGGCCTTGACCACCTCCAGCAGCAACCGCGCGCGATTTTCCAGGCTGCCACCCCAGCGATCCTGGCGCTGGTTGCTCAGTGGCGAAAGAAACTGGCTGAGCAGGTAACCGTGGGCAGCGTGGATCTGTACGCCACTGAAACCAGCTTCTTCAGCCAGCGCCGCAGTGCGGGCGAAGCGCTGGATCAACGCGCCGATCTCGGCTTCGTCCAGTGCCTTGGGCAAGGGGAACAGCTTGGACAAACCGCCCATGTCCAGAGCAATGGCCGAAGGCGCCACGGTGGGCTGGCCGAGGTTGGCCTGCATCTGCCGGCCCGGGTGGTTGATCTGCATCCAGAACTGCGCGCCGTGGGCGCGGCCGATGCGCGCCCAGTCGCGAAAACGTTGCAGTGGCTGGCTGGCATCGAGCATCACGCCACCCGGGCCGGTCATGGCGCCAGGGTCGACCATCACGTTACCGGTCAGCAACAGCCCGGCACCGCCCTCGGCCCAAGCCTGGTAAAGGCGCAGCAGCTGGTCGGAAGGGGTCTGGTCCGGGTTGGCCAGGTTTTCCTCCATCGCCGCCTTGGCGATGCGGTTGGGGATGACACTGCCATTGGGCAGGTGCAGGGGCTGGAACGGCGTCATGGCGATCTCCGCAAAGGGTTGCCACGCATCGGTTTTTGCGCGCGTGGGCTAGGTTCGGGAGAAGGCTAAGGTTAAAGTCAGCTTTAAGGTCAAGAGGGGAATGCTGCCGCAATGAAAATTGGTGAACTGGCGCGACGCACGGGGCTTAGTGCATCGCGTATCCGCTTTTACGAAGCCAGCGGACTGATTACTGCGCGGCGCCTGGGAAATGGTTATCGGGATTACCCGGAGCAGGTGGTGCGGGCGCTGGAGATCATCACCTGCGGCCAGCAGGCCGGGTTCAGCCTGGAAGAAATGCGCAAACTCACCGATGCCTCCGGGGCTGCGGCGGGTGGGCATGATCTATTGCTGGGCAGCCTCAAGCGCAAGGTGGCGGAGATCGAAGCGATGCAGCAGCGGCTGGCGCACAACCGCGCGCAGTTGCTGGCGGTTATTGCAGGCATGGAAGACAAGCCGCAGGGGATGGATTGCGAGGAGAATGCCCAGCGCCTGATTGCCGGTTGGCAGCAGGGCGAGGCCACGAACACGTAACCCCCTGTAGGAGCGGCCTTGTGTCGCGAAAGGGCCGCAAAGCGGCCCCGGCAATTTGAGTGTTGACGCTGAAATCTCGGGGGCGCTACGCACCCCTTTCGCGACACAAGGCCGCTCCCACAGGGATCGAGCAAGGCTATTGCTTGCGCAGTCAGCCTGCATCACCGCGCTTGTTCATCTGCTCGCACCGCACCTGCGCATCCGACCTGCTTGGATAGCTGGGCTTGAGCCGCTCCTTCGCTTGGTTGTCGTAAATGTCGAACCCCCCACAAACGGTAGCGGCGTAATAGCGGCTACCCACGCGGAACGACTCCTTTTCGATCGGCACAGCGGGAACGATAACGAATCTTGGTTGCATTTTTCGTGCCTCCCCAGGCAGAGACTTAAGTATTAGTCTGGCCATGGATAACCATCAAGGATACTCATGAATAAAACCTCGTTTTGTTGAACGGCAGGTCGACGCCCGTCCTGTCATCAAATGAAAACCCGCTGTCGTCCGATGCGAAGCACCCCGCACACCAAGGGCATACAGTCCAATTACCCAGAACTGACGCCATGCGTCCAGATCGATGATTGGAGAGACAAGCATGTCCAAAGTCGTACGTTTCCATCAGACCGGTGGCCCCGAGGTGCTGCGCTACGAGGACGCCGAGGTCGGCGAGCCCGGCCCGGGGCAGGTGCGCTTGCGCCAGGTGGCTGTGGGCCTGAACTACGCCGATACCTATTTCCGCAACGGCACCTACCCGATCCCGCTGCCCAACGGCATCGGCGTGGAAGCGGCCGGCGTGGTCGAGGCGCTGGGTGAGGGTGTGACCCAGGTGGCGGTCGGTGACCGGGTCACCTACACCGGTTTCCTCAACACCCTGGGCGCCTACTGCACCGAGCGCCTGATCCCCGCGGCCGCGCTGATCAAGCTGCCGGATACCATCGCCTTCGAAACCGCCGCCGCCATGACCATGCGCGGCCTGACCTCGGCCTATCTGCTGCGTCGGCTGCATGACTTCAAACCCGGCGACAGCGTGCTGCTGCATGCCGCTGCTGGCGGGGTCGGCCTGATCGTCGCGCAGTGGGCGCAGCTGCTGGGGCTTAACGTGATCGGCACGGTGTCCACCGAGGCCAAGGCCGAAGTGGCGCGCGCCCATGGCTGCAACCACGTCATCAACTACAGCGTCGAGGACGTTGCCACGCGCGTGCGTGAGCTGACCGACGGGGTGGGGGTGAACGTGGTGTTCGACAGCGTTGGCAAGAACACCTTCATGGGCTCGCTCGATTCGCTCAAGCGCCGCGGCCTGATGGTTTGCGTCGGCACGGCGTCAGGCACCATCCCGCCGTTCGACCCGCAGTTGCTGGCGATCAAGGGCTCGCTGCAGCTCACCCGCCCGGCACTGGCCGACTTCATCGCCGACCCGGCGGAAAAGGCTGACCTGGCCGGTGAGCTGTTCGATCACGTCGGCAGCGGGCGCATCCGTATCGAGATCAACCAGCACTACGCACTGCAGGATGCCGTCCAGGCCCACCGTGACCTGGAAGCGCGCAAGACCACCGGCTCGTCGATCTTCGTCATCTGAAGAGGGCAACAGCATGCACATCGAACAACTGACCTGCGCGATCGGTGCCGAGGTAAGTGGGGTCAACCTGGCCGACGCGATCCACGACGACGACCTGTTCGCCCAGCTTCGCGCGCAGTTGCTCCGGCACCGTGTGCTGTTCCTGCGCGACCAGCACTTCAGCCGCGCCGAACATGTAGCGTTCGCCCGCCGCTTCGGTGACCTGGAGGACCACCCGGTGGCCGGCAGCGACCCGGAGCATCCGGGCCTGGTACAGATCTACAAGCGCCCGGACCAGCCCAACGACCGCTATGAAAATGCCTGGCACACCGACGCCACCTGGCGCGAGGCCCCGCCGATGGGCTGTGTGCTGCGCTGCATCGAATGCCCGCCCGTGGGCGGCGACACGATGTGGGCGAACATGGTGCTGGCCTATGAAAACCTGCCAGGCGATGTGAAGGCCAAGATCGAAGGCCTGCGCGCCCGCCACAGCATCGAGGCGAGCTTTGGCGCCGCCATGCCGCTGGAAAAGCGCCTGGCGCTGAAGGCGCAGTTCCCCGATGCCGAGCACCCGGTGGTGCGCACCCACCCGGAAACCGGCGAGCAGGTGCTGTTCGTCAACGCCTTCACCACCCATTTCAGCAACTACCACACCCCGCAGCGGGTGCGCTTCGGCCAGGACGCCAACCCCGGCGCCAGCGACCTGCTGCGCTACCTCATCAGCCAGGCCTACCTGCCGGAGTACCAGGTGCGCTGGCGCTGGAAGCCCAACAGCGTGGCGATCTGGGACAACCGCAGCACACAGCATTACGCCGTCATGGACTACCCGCCGTGCCATCGCAAGATGGAGCGCGCCGGGATCAAGGGCAGCCCCACGTTCTGAGTTCGTCGCCGTCGCTGGCGGCAACCGCACAATAACAATAGCGAGGACTACAGCATGCAATTCTTCGACGATTCGTTGCACCCGGAAAACATGGAAAAGGTGGTGATCACCGTGGCCCCCTATGGCCCGGAGTGGATGCCCGAAGACTTCCCTGAAGACATTCCCCTGACCATGGACGAGCAGGTGCAGAAGGCTGTCGACTGCTACGAGGCAGGTGCCACCGTACTGCACCTGCACGTGCGCGAACTGGACGGCAAGGGCTCCAAGCGCCTGTCCAAGTTCAACGAGCTGATCGCCGGGGTGCGCGAAGCGGTGCCGGACATGATCATCCAGGTTGGCGGATCGATTTCCTTCGCCCCGGAAAGCGAGGGCGAGGCGGCCAAGTGGCTGTCGGACGACACCCGGCACATGCTCGCCGAGCTGACGCCGCGCCCCGACCAGGTGACCGTGGCCATCAACACCACGCAGATGAACATCATGGAGTTGCTGTACCCCGAGTACCTGGAAGGCACCTCGCTGGCCAGCCCGGCGATTCATGCCGCCTACAGCGAAATGACCGTGCCGGCCGGCCCGGCCTGGGTCCGCGAGCACCTGCGCCGCCTGCAGGCCAGCAACATCCAGCCGCATTTCCAGCTGACCGGCATGCATGCCCTGGAGACGCTCGAGCGCATCGTGCGTCGCGGTGACTACATGGGCCCGCTGAACCTGACCTGGATCGGCATCGGCGGCGGTTTCGACGGCCCCAACCCGTTCAACTTCTTCAACTTCATCCACCGCGCGCCGGACGGCTGCACCCTGACCGCCGAATCGTTGCTGAAGAACGTGCTGCCGTTCAACACCATGGCCCTGGCCATGGGCTTGCACCCACGCTGCGGTAACGAAGACACCATCATCGACCAGCATGGCAAGCGCTTCACCTCGGTGCAGCAGATCCAGCAGACCGTGCGTGTGGCCCATGAGCTGGGCCGCGAGATTGCCAGCGGCAAGGAAGCACGCGCCATCTACCGCATCGGGCAGCAGTACGACAGCATCGAGCAGACCCTCGAGGCCAACGGCATGGCGCCGAATCGCCAGCCGGGTGTGAAGGGCGTGCCGCAGCGCGGCTGATGCTGGTACGGCAGGCCTGGCCTCTTCGCGGGCATGCCCGCTCCCACAGGTGCGGCATTGGCCCAAAGGTCGACGCAGTCCCTGTGGGAGCGGGCGAGCCCGCGAAGAGGCCCGCAAAAGCAACATGAATGTTGGCTGTAGTCCATAACAACAAGAACAACCTCACGCCCCGCACCCAAGGAGGCAACATGGCCACCTATCTCGCCAGTGCCGAAGATTCCGGCACCGACACCGCCCACAGCGTCCCTCGGCGTTATGCCTGGGTGGTCTTCGCCCTGACCTTTGGCCTGTTGATCTCCGACTACATGTCGCGCCAGGTGCTCAATGCGGTTTTCCCGCTGCTCAAGGGCGAATGGGCATTGAGCGACAGCCAGCTCGGCCTGCTCAGCGGTATCGTCGCGCTGATGGTCGGCCTGCTGACCTTCCCGCTGTCGCTGCTGGCCGACCGCTTCGGCCGGGTGCGCAGCCTGGTGCTGATGGCAGTACTGTGGAGCCTGGCCACCCTCGGCTGCGCCCTGGCGGAAAACTACCCGCAAATGTTCGTCGCGCGGTTTCTGGTGGGGGTGGGCGAGGCTGCCTACGGCAGTGTCGGCATCGCCGTGGTGGTCGCCGTGTTCCCCCGCGATATGCGCTCGACCCTGGCCGGGACGTTCATGGCCGGTGGCATGTTCGGCTCGGTGCTGGGCATGGCCCTGGGCGGTGTACTGGCCCAGCACCTGGGCTGGCGCTGGGCATTCGCCGGCATGGCGCTGTTCGGCCTGGTGCTGGCGATGCTGTACCCGCTGATCGTCAAGGAGGCACGTATTGCGCCTCGATGCGCGCAGCACTTGCAAGGCAGGGCCGGCCGCCCGCTGCGCACCCTGTACAGCAGCCGTTCGGTCATCGCGGCCTACGTCGGCAGCGGGCTGCAGCTGTTCGTCGGCGGCACCGTGATCGTGTGGATGCCCAGCTACCTGAACCGCTATTACGCCATGGGCACCGACCGCGCCGGGGCGATTGCCGCAGTCATCGTGCTGTGCAGCGGTATCGGCATGATCCTCTGCGCCATGCTCTGCGACCGCCTCGGGCGGCAGCGCCCGGACCGCAAGATCAGCCTTGCCATCGCCTACTGCCTGGGCAGTTGCGCGCTGTTGTCCATCGCCTTCGCACTACCGGCCGGCACCGCCCAACTGGTACTGATCTGCCTGGGCATGATGATCGCCGCCGGCACCAACGGCCCGTCCAGTGCCATGGTCGCCAACCTCACCCACGCCTCGGTGCACGGCACCGCGTTTGCCACCCTGACCCTGGCCAACAACCTGTTGGGCCTGGCGACCGGGCCGCTGATCACCGGGCGCGTTTCCGACCTGATCGGCTTGCATGCCGCCTTCCAGCTGGTACCGCTGATGAGCATCGGCGCGGCGGCAGTGTTTTTCCTTGCCAAACGTCATTACCACCGCGACATGGAGCGTCTGCATGCACTGGCAGGCGACGCTGCCGCACCCCGGGAGTTGAAACCGTGAAACAGCTGTTGTCCGTCGAAGTGTTCTTCGATTTCGTCTGCCCCTGGTGCCTGATTGGCCAGCGACACCTGCAGGCCGCGCTCTTGCACTTGCAGCGCGAACAGCCGCAAGTGCAGGTACAACTGCAATGGCGAGGTGTGCAGTTGTTGCCTGGCTTGCCAGCCAGTGGCGTGCCGTTCCATGCCTTCTATCTGCAACGCCTGGGCAGCGAGGAAGCGGTACGTGAGCGCCAGGCCCAGGTGCGCGCCGCTGCCCGCGTGGTGGGCGAGGACATCGACTTCTCGCGTATTCGCCGCATGCCCAACACCGGCAATGCCCATCGGCTGCTGCAACGTGCTGCTCAGTTGCTCCAAGCAGGGCAACTGGAAGCCTTGCTGGCACAGCTGTTCATCGCCTATTTCCACCAGGGGCGCGACCTGGGGGATAGCCGCACCTTGCTCGACATCGCCCAATGTTGCGGGCTGGAAACCGTGCAGGTTGTCGACTGCCTGCGTGACGACGGCAGCCCGTTCCTCGATGGGGCAGGGCGCGCCGGCAGTGCAGTGCCTCGTTTTCGTTTCAATCAAGGGCCGCTCATTGCTGGTGCGCAGCCTGCCGAGGTGCTGTATGCGGCCATGACCGAAGCGCTGCAAGAGGTCGAGAGGGCATGACCCGGCGCATTGCATTGGCCCCCCATCAGGTGCCGGAACGTGACGGCCGTGTGCTGTTGGCCTGCGAAGGGCGCAGCGTGGCGCTGTTCAACGTTGCCGACTCGCTCTATGCCATTGACGACAGCTGCCCGCACCAGGGCGCGTCGTTGTGTGGCGGCCGGCTGGAAGGCCGTGTCATCCAGTGCTGCGCGCATGGCCTGCGCTTTGACCTGGCCAGCGGCTACCTGGTCAATTCCAGGGCCTTGAAGGTTGCCAGCTACCCGGTCGAGCAGCAGGGCGGGCAGGTTTACATCGTGTTTGACTGTGAGGAAGCGGGGCAATGAATACACTGGCACTTGGCGCTACCCATCAGCGTATCCGCACCCTCGCCCCGGGGGTGGTGGTCAGCCTTATCGTCGGTGCGGCCGCCAGTTTCCTCAGTGAGCATTACGCGGCGCCGGTCATGCTGTTTGCCTTGTTACTGGGGATGGCGCTGAACTTTCTCGCGGTCGATGGCCCCTGCAAAGCCGGTATCGAATTTACCGCCCGCACGGTACTGCGCCTGGGCGTGGCGTTACTTGGCATGCGCATCACCCTGGACCAGATCGCCAGCCTGGGCTGGAAGCCCGTGGCCCTGGTCGTGACCCTGGTGGTGGTGACCATCCTGGTTTCGGTGGTGGTGGCCAAGGCGCTGGGTTTTTCACGGCTGTTTGGCATGCTCACCGGCGGTGCCACGGCCATTTGCGGTGCCTCGGCGGCGCTGGCGCTGGCAGCTGCCTTGCCCCAGCACCCGCGCAAGGAGCATGCAACGCTGTTTACCGTGATCGGCGTGTCGGCGCTGTCGACCCTGGCGATGATCCTGTACCCGATGATTGCCCAGTGGCTGCACCTGTCCCCAGCCCAGGCTGGGGTGTTCCTCGGTGCGACCATCCACGACGTGGCGCAGGTGGTGGGCGCGGGCTACAGCATGTCTACCGAGACCGGCGACATCGCCACCGTGGTCAAGCTGATGCGGGTGGCCATGCTGTTGCCGGTCATTGTCTGCGCGGCCATGATCACCCGGCGCCAGGGCCTCGAAGCAGGCGGGCAGCGGCCGCCCTTGTTGCCATGGTTCGCGGTCGGCTTCCTGCTGCTGGCGTGCGTCAACAGCACAGGCTGGGTACCCGCCGCGGTGCAAGGCGGTATCAACGACCTGTCGCGCGGCTGCCTGGTGGTGGCGATCAGTGCCCTGGGCATGAAAACCCAACTCAAGGCGCTGGCCTCGGTCGGGGTGAAACCCATTGCGCTGATGGTGGGGGAGAGCGTGTTTCTTGTGCTTTTGGTGCTGGCGTTGATGCACTGGGGCCTCTAGAAAGTGACCGTAGGTGACAACACTCCGCGGCGCCTGCTTCGCGGGCATGCCCGCTCCCACAGGGCTCGCGCTGGGTCGAGGGTTTGTAACATACCTGTTCTGGCCTCATCGCCGGCAAGCCAGCTCCCACAGGGATAGCGCATGGCTTGAGGTCAATACGGTCGAGGTGGGAGCTGGCTTGCCGGCGATGGGCTGCATGGCAGCCCCAATGGGTCAGCCCGCTGTGCCCGCCAACTGGCCGGCGGCATGCCGAACTGGGCGATAAACCAGCGGGTGAACGAACTGGGCATCGAATAACCCAGCATGTCGGCGATACGCCCCAGCGAATAGCCGGGGTTTTCCAGGTAGCGCATCACCAGGTCACGGCGCACGCTGTTGATCAGGTCCTTGAAGGTCAACCCGCTTTCTTCCAGGCGCCGCTGCAGGGTGCGCACGTTCATGCCCTGGGTCTGTGCCACCTGTTCGATGGTGGCGCGGCCCATGGGCAGCAGCAGGTAGATGGTCTTGCGCAACTCCAGCTCCAGGGACGGCGTGCCGCCCGCCGGCAGGCTGTCCAGATAGCGCTGCGCCAGGCGCGCCATGGCCTCGTTGGCCTGCGGGCTGGCGCTGTCGAGGTCGGCGGCCGGGCAGACAATACCGTTGAACTCGCTGCCGAACACCAGCGTGCAGCCGAAAATGCGCCGGTGGGTGGCCAGGTCGGCGGGAGGCGCGTGGGTGAAGTTGGCGCTGATCGGGTGCCAATGCGCACCTAGCAGCGCCGCGCACAGGCGCATCATCACGCCGATCGCCAGCTCGGTGGCCTGGCGGCTGCAGGGCGCGCGTTCGTTGATCACCTCCTCACGGATGACCACGGTCTTGCCGGCTTCCTCGATATGAATGGCCAGGGCGTCATTGAGCAAGTGACGGTACTGCACGATCACCTGCAGCGCATCACGCAGGGTGCGTTGGTGGCTGAGCAGCAGGCTGATTTCGCCGAAGTCCGACAGTTGCCGCAACTCGGCCATGCGCAGGCCGAAGCTTTCGCAGCGGGTGGCGCTGGCGGAGGCTTCCAGCAAAGCGATGACGCTGGCAACCGGAATACGCCGATTGGGGTCTTCGAGCAACGCGGCGCTGAGGCCAACCTGTGCCAACAGCGCATGGGGATTGAGGCCCAGGTGGCGGGACACCTCAAGGTAATTGGTCAAGCTGGCGGCACGGACTAGGGCAGGCATCTTTGGTTGTTTTCCATGCGGTTTCTTGTTGTTGGGTATGCCGACATGCGTTTTGTGTTTTATAGCCTGCGTGTCATGAATTGAAAAGCAAAGCCCCGTCATGGCCATTGTCATCAAATGAAAAGCCCCTGACGCCCAATGTGAAGCACCCGGTGGGTGGGCTGTTTACTGTGAACCTCAAGAGCTACACCGCACACGAGGTTCACCGTGGAAAAACTGCAAACCACCGCCACCGTGCTGATCGTCCCCGGCCTGCGCGACCATGTTGCCGAACACTGGCAGACCCTGCTCGCAGGCCGCCTGGCCAAGGTGCGCAGCGTGCCGCCGCTGCAGGTCGACGGCCTGAGCTGCACAGCCCGGGTCGAGGCGATCCAGCGCGAGCTGGACCAGATCGAGGGTGAAGTGATTCTGGTGGCGCACAGCGCTGGCGTGCTGATGGTCGCCCACTGGGCGGCGCGCTACCGGCGGCCGATCAAGGGTGCATTGCTGGCGGCGCCGCCCGACCTGAACGCGCCATGGCCGGCCCACTACCCAAGCCCAGCCAGCCTGGCCGAGCACGGCTGGTCGCCATTGCCCCAGGCGCCGCTGCCGTTCCCCAGCATTGTCGCGGCCAGCAGCAACGACCACCTGGCCAGCTTTGCCGCAGCCAGCGCCCTGGCCCATGGCTGGGGTAGCGAACTGGTCGCACTGGGGGCCGTCGGCCACCTCAACCCGGCCTCCGGCTTCGGCCCCTGGCCGCAGGCCGAGGCCTTCATCCAGCGACTGGACCAGCCCAACCTGCAATAGCGCATGGACGCCCCAGCCACGCTCGCAAAAGACGGGCGGCGAAAAAAAACAATAACAATACGTGGAGCCATCGTAATGCCAGAACACCGCATTTACCGTGCTGTGAAACCACAGCGCTGCCTGCTTGCCTGCGCCATCGGCCTGCTCACGCTGCCCGCCGCCCAGGCGTTCGAAGTCGATACCGGTAATGAAAACTGGGCCGTGCGCTTCGACAACACCGTCAAGTACAACTACGGCGTACGCACCGAAAGCGCCGACAAGCGCATGCTGGGCACGCCCAACAGCAACGACGGTGACTACAACTTCCGCAAGGCCGGCACCAACATCACCAACCGGGTCGACCTGCTGACCGAACTGGATGTGGTCTACCAAGGCAACACCGGCTTCCGCGTCAGCACCGCCAGCTGGTACGACAAGGCCTATGACAACACCGGCTCCAACAGCAACCCGTTCGTCAACGGCAACGGTGACCAGTCCGGCATCAACCCCAGCCTCAATGGCCTGCCTGGCACTGGTGTGCCGCTGGGCAGCCCGCACCTGAGCAACTACGCCCAGCGTTACTACAGCGGCCCGTCCGGTGAAGTGCTGGATGCCTTCGTGTTCTTCAGCCGTGAAGTCGGCGAGGCCTCGCAGGTCAGCGCCAAGTTGGGCCAGCACAACCTGTTCTGGGGTGAAACCCTGCTCAACCCGGTGCACTCGTTGAGCTACGGCCAGTCGGGCCTGGACCTGGCCAAGCTGGCCGCCTCGCCGGGCACCGAGGCCAAGGAGCTGTTCGTGCCGCGCAACCAGCTGTCGACCTCGTTCCTGGTCAATTCCGAACTGACCCTGGGCGCCCAGTACTTCTTCGACTGGGACGCCGCCCGCCTGCCCGAAGCCGGTACCTACTATGGCGGCTCGGACGTGGTAGGCGAGGGCGCCCAAAGCTTCCTGCTCGGCCACACCGGCACCCCCGGGCTGATCCCGGTGCGCGGTGCGCTGACCACCATCCGCCGTGGCCATGACCTGAACCCGGGCAAGAGCGGCGACTGGGGCATCATGGCCAAGTGGTCGCCCGAGTGGCTGGGCGGCACTCTCGGTTTCTACTACCGCAAGACCTCCGAGATCCTCCCGCAGGCCTGGCTCGACGCGCGCGGCATGACCGTCGCCAACGGCCCGTTCGGCAACCCGCCGGGCAGCCGCCAAGGTGCAGTCGGCAACCTGTACAACTCGCTGCAAAGCACTACCTACCAGTTCGCCTACTCCGACGACATCGACATCTATGGCCTGAGCCTGTCCAAGGATGTGGGTGGCATCAGTGTCGGCAGCGACCTGAACATCCGCCACAACATGCCGCTGGCGAGCATCCCGGCAATCGTCAGCGCCCCCGGCCAGGGTGGCCTGGGCGGCGGCTTCGGCCTGCTGCCGGCACGCCTGCCCAGCAGCGGGGTGATCTACGACGTACCCAAGGATGGCGACGGCCTGAGCGCCACCGGCGACACCCTGCACTGGACCTTGAACGGCCTGATGACCATTGGCGATACGCCGCTGTTCGATTCGGCAACCCTGCTTGGCGAGCTGTTCTACAGCAACCTGCTCAAGCTCGATAGCCACAACGAGGCCTTGTACAAGGGCAAGAGCAGTTACCGCGGCATCGACAAGGCCACCCGCGACAACTGGGGCATCGCGGTCAACTTCACCCCCACCTGGTACCAGGTGCTGCCGGGCATGGACCTGAGCATGCCGCTGTCGGTCAACGTCGGCCTCGACGGCGTGTCGCCGGTGCAAGGCGGCGGCGCCGAGAACACTGGCAACTATGCGGTGGGTGTGAGCGCCGCGATCTACAACCAGTACTTCGTCGACCTCAAGTACGTCGACAGTTTCGGTGAGACCAAGGCCTGCAAGGACGGCCAGACCGACGGCAGCACCCCCAACGCCCTGGACGGCGAACAGGATTACACCTGCTACGGCGGCGGCTACGCCTCCTTCTCCGGCGGTGGTGCCACCACCGAGGACCGTGGCGCCCTTTACCTGACCGTCAAGACGACCTTCTGAGTCATGTTTCCTACAGCCTACACAGGAAGACAACCATCATGAATTTCGTACGTACCCTGCTGGCCTCGTGCCTGTCGCTGGCCGCCCTGAATGCTGCCCAGGCCGCCGTTTCCACTGACCAGGCCGCGCGCCTGGGCACCAGCCTGACCGCCATCGGCGCGGAAAAGGCCGGCAATGCCGATGGCTCCATCCCGGCCTACCAGGGCGGCCTGCTGACGCCGCCAGCCAGCTACCAGAGCGGCGCCAGCATGCGCCCCGACCCGTTCGCCAGCGACAAGCCGCTGCTGGTCATCGATGGCAAGAACGCCGAGCAGTACAAGGGCCAGCTGACTGCCACCACCCTGGAACTGCTCAAGCGCTACCCCAGCTACCGCGTCGATGTATACCCGACCCACCGTAGCGTGGCGCTGCCGCAAGCGGTACTGGACAACACCCGCAAGAACGCCACTGCCGCCAACAGCAAGGAGGGCGGCACGGCGGTGGACAACGTGCTGCCGGGTATCCCGTTCCCCATTCCGCAGAACGGCGCCGAGGCCATGTGGAACTTCCTGCTGCGCTATCAGGGCGTGAGCATGACTGCCAAGTACGACTCTTGGAACGTCGACGCTGCCGGCAAGCCATCGCTGTCGACCACCGGCCAGGCCAATATCAGCTACCCGATCTACGAGGACATGACCAAGCCGATCGGTGCCAAGGACACCTACTACCAGATGAAACTGGTGTACACCGGGCCCGCACGCCGTGCCGGCGAAGCGATGATGCTGCGTGATGCCGCCAACCCGCTGGTGCAGCCACGCAGCGCCTGGCAGTACCTGCCGGGCCAGCGCCGGGTCAAGCTGGCACCGAACCTCGCCTACGACACGCCCAACCCGGGCACTTCGGGTTCGGGTACCTACGATGACGTGTTCGTCTTCAACGGTGCGCTGGACCGCTACGACTGGACCCTGGTCGGCAAGCAGGAAATGTACGTGCCGTACAACACCTACCAGCTGACCTACAACACCGACGTCAAGCAGGTGATCACCCCCAATCACCTGGCGCCACAGTTCGTGCGTTGGGAGAAGCACCGGGTGTGGGTGGTGGAAGGCAAGCTCAAGGACGGTGCGCGCCATATCTATCACAAGCGCCGCTTCTACCTCGACGAAGACAGCTGGATCGCCCTGGCCTCGGACCAGTACGACGCCCGTGGCCAGCTGTACCGCGGCTCGTTCGCCTTCCTCACCCAGAGCTATGACAAGCAGACCCCGGACGCCACGCCGTTCATGATCTACGACCTGATCGGCGGCACCTATAACCTCAATGGCGTGGTCGGTGCCTACGGCGGCATCCGCTATATCGACCCACTGTCGAAAACCCAGTGGTCGCCCGAGTCGCTGGCCGGCAACGGCATTCGCTGAACGCACGGAGCAGAGGTGGCAATGTCTGTCTTCAAACGATGCAGCGTGGTAGTTCTGGCTTTGGCCGCGCTGCAGGGCGCGGCCCAGGCTGCGCCCTTCACCGATGTGCTGGACCTGCCCGCCAGGCCCAGCGCCCTGGTCGCCAGCAGCGCCTTGCGCGATGTCACCCTGGCCGGCCAGCGCCTGGTCGCGGTGGGCCCGCGAGGGCACATCCTGTACTCCGACGATCACGGCGCGCACTGGCAGCAGGCCCAGGTGCCGGTCAGCGCCGACCTGAATGCCGTGAGCTTCGCCACGCCCGAACAGGGCTGGGCGGTTGGCCACGATGGCGTGGTGCTGCACAGCCGCGATGGCGGCGTGCACTGGCAGAAGCAGCTGGATGGCCGGGCACTGGCCGAACAACTGCCCGGCACGGGTAGCGACAATGCCTTGCTCGACGTGTGGTTCAGCGATGCCCGCAATGGCTATGCGGTCGGCGTGTTCAACCTGCTGTTGCGCACCGTTGATGGCGGCGAGCACTGGCAGCCCTGGCTCGACCACAGCGACAACCCGCAAGGCCTGCACCTGACCAGCCTGGCCGCGGTGGGTGACGAGCTGTACATCACCGGCGAGCAAGGCCTGCTGCTGAAGCAGGACGGTGAGCGCTTCAGCCGTGTCGAGACACCCTACGCCGGCACACTGTTCGGTGCTGTCGGCAAGCCTGGCGTACTGCTGGTCTACGGCCTGCGTGGGCATGCCTACCGCAGCACCGATGGCGGCCGGCAGTGGCAACCGGTCAGCACGGGTGTGAACACCAGCCTCACCGCCGCCGGTGTCGACCGTGACGGCCAGCTATGGCTGGCCAGCCAGGCTGGCGACCTGCTGCTCAGCCGGGATGATGGCGCCAGCTTCAGCCCGGTGCCGCAAAGCGCCCGTGGCCCGGTGACCGCGCTCGCCACCGACACCGGCAACGGCCTGGTACTGGTCGGCGAGCGGGGCGTGCGCAACCAGCCCGGTAACCCCACGCTGCACCCATAACAAGAGAAGACCCTGATGGCCGCTACCCGCCAAGACACCCTGCCGGTAATCCGCAACCTCGACGATTTCGACCCACGCTCGGGCAATTGCCTGGAGCGCCTGGTGTTCAACCATCGCCTGCCGTTCCTGCTGTGCATGCTATTGGCGACCCTGGTGCTGGGCTACATGGCGCTGACCCGCCTGGAGCTGCGCCCCAGTTTCGACAAGATGCTGCCGCAGAGCCACCCCTACATCCAGAACTACCTGGAAAACCGCCCATCACTGCGTGGCCTGGGCAACGCGGTGCGGGTGGTGGTGGAGAACACCCAGGGCGACATCTTCGACCCGGGCTACCTGCAGACCCTGCGCCACATCAACGACGAGCTGTTCCTCAGCCAGGGCGTGGACCGGGCCTGGGTGAAATCGCTGTGGAGCCCGGCAGTGCGCTGGACCGAGGTGACCGAGGAGGGCTTCCAGGGTGGCCCGGTGATGCCCGACGGCTACCAGGGCGCTGCGGGTGACATCGAGCAGCTGCGGCAGAACATCGAGCGCGCCAACATTGTCGGCAGCCTGGTGGCGCGCGACTTCAAATCGAGCATGCTGGTCGTGCCGCTGCTCGACCAGGATTCGGCTACCGGCAAAGGCCTCGACTACCACGCCTTCTCGCAGAAGCTCGAACAACTGCGCAGCCAGTACCAGGCCAGCGGCCAGTACCGCATCCATGTGATCGGCTTCGCCAAGCTGATGGGCGACCTGATCGACGGGCTGATCCAGGTGATGGCGTTCTTCGCCCTGGCGGTGCTGACCAGCCTGCTGATCATCTACTGCTACACCCGTTGCGTGCGCAGCACCCTGCTGGTGGTGCTGTGTTCGCTGACTGCGGTGGTGTGGCAGCTGGGCATCGTCGCCTGGCTGGGCTACGCCATCGATCCTTATTCGATCCTGGTGCCATTCCTGATCTTTGCCATCGGCGTATCCCACGCGGCGCAGAAGATGAACGGCATCCTTCAGGACATCGGCCGTGGCACCCACCGTCAGGTGGCAGCGCGCTATACCTTCCGCCGCCTGTTCGTGGCCGGGGTGACTGCATTGCTGGCCGATGCGGTGGGCTTTGCCGTGCTGATGCTGATCGACATCCCGGTGATCCAGGACCTGGCCATCACCGCCAGCATCGGCGTGGCGGTGCTTATCTTCACCTCGCTGCTGCTGATGCCGGTGGCGCTGTCTTATGTTGGTGTTGGCCGCAAGGCTGCCGAGCGGGCCCTGCATATCGACGCCCGCGCAGCCCAGCACCGAGGTTTCGGCCGGCTGTGGGACCTGCTCGACCGCTTCACCGAACGCAAATGGGCCAGCGTCGCACTGCTGGTGGCGCTGGCCCTGGGCGCCCTTGGCATCTGGGGCAGCCTGCAACTGAAAATCGGCGACCTCGACAGCGGTGCCCCCGAACTGCGCGCCGACTCCCGCTACAACCTCGACAACGCCTACATCACCCAGCACTACGCGCTGTCCAGCGACACCTTCGCGGTCATGGTCAAGACCGCGCCGGAAGGCTGCCTGCAATACCAGACGCTGGTGCTTGCCGACCGCCTGGCCTGGGAGCTGCAGCAATTGCCGGGTGTGCAGACCACCGTGTCGCTGGCCAATGCCGTGCGCCAGATCACCGCTGGCACCTATGAAGGCAACCCGCGCCTGAACAGCCTGCAGCGCAACCAGGACGTGCTCAACTACGCCGCCCAGCAGGCTTCGGTCAACGCCCCCGAGTTGTTCAACAACGACTGCTCGCTGATGCCGGTAATCGCCTACCTCAAGGACCACCGTGCCGATACCCTGGCCCAGGTGGCCGCCGTGGCCGAGCGTTTTGCCCAGGCCAACAGCAGCGCCGAACAGCAGTTCCTGCTGGCCGCCGGCAGCGCCGGCATCGAGGCCGCCACCAACGTGGTGGTCCGCGAGGCCAACCACCGCATGCTGTTGCTGGTGTACCTGGCGGTCACGCTGTTCTGCCTGTTCACCTTCCGTAGCTGGCGCGCGACGCTGGTGGCGATCCTGCCGCTGATGCTCACCTCGGTGCTGTGCGAAGCGCTGATGGTAGCCATGGGCATTGGCGTCAAGGTCGCCACCTTGCCGGTGATCGCCCTGGGCGTAGGTATTGGCGTGGACTACGCGCTGTACCTGCTCAGCGTGCAACTGCACTACCAGCGCGCCGGGTTGAGCCTGGCCCAGGCCTACCAGAAAGCCGTGGCCTTCACCGGCCGGGTGGTCGGGCTGGTCGGCATTACCCTGGCGGCCGGTGTGGTCGGCTGGGCCTGGTCGCCGATCAAGTTCCAGGCCGACATGGGCCTGCTGCTGACCTTCATGTTCCTGTGGAACATGCTCGGTGCGCTGGTGTTGATCCCCGCGTTGTCGCATTTCCTCCTGCGTGGCCAGGCCGCCCCGGCGCCTGCCGAGGCCCCGGCCACGTCGCTTCCGCAAACCCAAGAAACCGAGTGTTCGCCTCATGTCTGATTACCTTCCGCCACTGCGCGACATGGATTTTCTGTTCAACGAAGTGTTCGACATCCCGGCCTGGTGGGCGCAAACGCCCGCGCTGGCCGAGCAGGTCGATGGCGACACAGCCCGGGCCGTGCTCGAACAGGCCGGCCGGCTGATTGCCGAGGTGGTGGCGCCGCTCAACCGCAGTGGCGACGAGCAGGGTTGCCGCTGGGAGGCGGGCCAGGTACACACCCCCGATGGCTTCGCAGATGCCTACCGGGCATTTGCCGCGGATGGCTGGGTGGGTGTGGCCGGTGCCCCGGAATATGGGGGCATGGGCATGCCGAAAGTGATCGGTGCCCAGCTCGAAGAAATGCTCAATGCCGCCAACCTGTCGTTCGGCCTGTACCCGATGCTGACCGCCGGGGCCTGCCTGGCGCTGCTCAACCATGCCAGCGAACCGTTGAAGGCGCTGTACCTGCCGCCCATGTACCAAGGGCGCTGGACCGGTTCGATGTGCCTGACCGAGCCGCACGCTGGCACCGACCTGGGCCTGATTCGCACCCGCGCCGAGCCGGTTGCCGATGGCCGCTACCGCATCAGCGGGACCAAGATCTTCATCACTGGCGGTGAGCAGGACCTGACCGAGAACATCATCCACCTGGTGCTGGCGCGGCTGCCGGATGCGCCCGCCGGGCCCAAGGGCATCTCGCTGTTCCTGGTGCCCAAGGTGCTGGTTGACGCCGACGGCGTGCTGGGCGAGGCCAATGCGGTGAGTTGCGGGTCGATCGAGCACAAGATGGGCATCAAGGCCTCGGCCACCTGCGTGATGAACTTCGACGGTGCAATCGGCTATCTGGTCGGCGAACCGAACAAGGGCCTCAACGCGATGTTCACCATGATGAACTACGAGCGCCTTGGTGTAGGAATCCAGGGCCTGGCCCTGGGCGAACGCTCCTACCAGGGCGCCATTGCCTATGCCCGTGATCGCCAGCAGGGCCGTGCGCCGACGGGTGCCGAAGCGCCGGGGCAAGCCGCTGACCCGATCGTCGTCCACCCGGATGTGCGGCGCATGCTGCTGACCATGAAAGCGCTGAACGAAGGCGGGCGGGCCTTCTCTACCTATGTGGCACTGCAGCTGGACCTGGCCAAATACAGCGAGGCCCCGGTCGCACGCGCCCAGGCCGAGGCCAAGGTGGCATTGCTCACGCCAGTGGCCAAGGCCTTCCTCACCGACATGGGACTGGAAACCACCGTGCACGGTCAGCAGGTGCTGGGCGGTCATGGCTATATCCGCGAATGGGGCCAGGAGCAGTTGATCCGCGACTGCCGCATCACCCAGATCTACGAAGGCACCAATGGCATCCAGGCCCTCGACCTGGTGGGGCGTAAACTGTTTGCCGATGGCGGCCAGGCCTATCGATGCGTGTCCGACGAAATTACTGCCTTTGTCGAGACGCTGCCCGCGGCGTGCGCCGAGTTCGGCGCGCCGCTGCTGGCTGCCGTGCGCAACCTCGACGAGCTGACCGCCTGGTTGCTCGATCGGGCCCAGGGCAACCCGCGTGAGCTGGGCGCGGCGGCGGTGGAGTACCTGCAGGTGTTTGGCTACACCTTCTACGCCTACCTGTGGGCACGCATGGCCGTGGTTTGCCAGTGTCACGCGGCTCCCGAGCCGTTCCACCTGAGCAAGCTGGGTACCGCGCGTTTCTACTTTGCCCGCCTGCTGCCACGCATTCATTCGCTGACCGCCAGTGTAAGGGCCGGTAGCGACAGCCTGTACCTGCTCGAGGCCGGGCAACTGTGAAGGCCGCCGACATGATCACCACTCGCATCATGCCTGCAGCAGAGCAGGCCTACGCCTATCCGCTGCTGATCAAGCGCCTGCTGCTGTCGGGCGTGCGCTACCAGCCCAACCAGGAAATCGTCTACGCCGACAAGCTGCGCTACACCTACACTACGCTGCTTGAACGCATTCAGCGGCTGGCCAATGTGCTGACCGCCGCCGGGGTCAAGCCTGGCGACACCGTGGCCTTGCTCGACTGGGACAGCCATCGGGCCCTTGAATGCTTCTTCGCCGTACCGATGCTGGGTGCGGTGCTGCACACGGTAAACGTACGGCTGTCCACCGAGCAGGTGCGCTACACCATGAACCATGCCGAGGACCGCCTGGTACTGGTGCATGACGACTTCCTGCCGTTGATGGCGCAACTGCGCGATGACTTGCCGACGGTCGAGGGTTTCATTCGCCTCGGCGAAGGCGGCCCGGCAACGCAAGATGTGCCGTTGCTGGGTGAGTACGAAGCGCTGCTGGCGGCTGCCGAGCCACAGTTCGACTTCGCCGATTTCGACGAGCACTCGCTGGCCACGCTGTTCTACACCAGCGGTACCACCGGCAACCCCAAGGGCGTGTACTTCAGCCACCGGCAACTGGTGCTGCATACCCTGGTCGAGCAGGGCACCCTGGCTGCCTGCGGCGAGGTGCCGCTGCTGCGCAGCGGCGACGTGTACATGCCCATTACGCCGATGTTCCATGTGCATGCCTGGGGCGTGCCCTATGTGGCCACGGCACTGGGCATCAAGCAGGTCTACCCGGGGCGCTACGAGCCCAACCGCCTAGTGCGCTTGTACCGTGACGAGGGCGTGACGTTCTCCCATTGCGTGCCCACGGTGCTGCAGATGATGCTCGACAGCGAGGAAGGGCGCCGCGCCGACCTGACCGGTTGGAAGATGCTGCTGGGCGGCAGCGCCCTGACCCTGGGCCTGGCGCAGCGTGCCAGCGAGCGCGGCATCAGCGTGCATTGTGGCTACGGCATGTCGGAAAGCTGCCCGCTGCTCAGCATCACCCACCTGAGCGCCGAGCTGCTGGCACTGCCCATGGCGCAACAGTTGCCGCTGCGTATCGATGCCGGCGTGCCGATTGCCCTGGTGGACCTGCGCATCGTCGACGCTGAAGGCATTGATGTGCCCCGCGACGGAGAAAGCCTGGGTGAAATCGTGGTGCGTGCACCGTGGCTGACCCAGGGCTATCTGCACGAACCGGAGCAGGGTGCCGCGTTGTGGCTGGGGGGCTGGATGCATACTGGCGACCTGGCCTGCATCGACCCTGCGGGTGTGGTGCGCATTCGTGACCGGATCAAGGATGTGATCAAGACCGGAGGCGAGTGGGTCAGCTCGGTGGCGCTGGAAAACCTGATCAGCCAGCACCCGGCTGTCGCTTCGGTGGCAGTGATCGGCATCCCGGACCCGCAGTGGGGTGAACAACCCTTGGCCTTGGTGGTCCGTTGTGACGGCATGCAATTCGACCAGGCGGCATTGGCAGGGCATCTGCAGCCGTTTGTCGACAGCGGGCACCTGAACAAATGGGCGATACCGCGGCAGTTGCGTTGCGTGGAGGAGATCCCCAAGACCAGCGTTGGCAAAATCGACAAGAAGCGGATTCGGCAGGCATTTCTCTGAATGCAGGCAGGGCCCGGCTGGTGGGGGCCCTGTGGGAGCGGGCATGCCCGCGAAGCAGGCGACGCCGTGGATGGCACCGGCTGCGCCGGTGTTCGCGGGCGCGCCCGCTCCCACAGGTATGGCGCATTCCTTCAGCTGGTGGGGTCCCTGTGGGAGCGGGCATGCCCGCGAAGCAGGCGACGCGGTGGATGGCACCGGCTGCGCCGGTGTTCGCGGGCGCGCCCGCTCCTACAGGTACGGCGCATTCCTTCAGCTGGTGGGGCCCCTGTGGGAGCGGGCATGCCCGCGAAGCAGGCGACGCGGAGGATGGCACCGGCTACGCCGGTGTTCGCGGGCGCGCCCGCTCCTACAGGTACGGCGCATTCCTTCAGCTGGTGGGGCCCCTGTGGGAGCGGGTTCACCCGCGAAGCAGGCGACGCGGTGGAGGGCACTCTGGACCGGGCAATATGCCGACGCCGATGTTCCGCTTGCGTGATTGCCTGAGCAAGAAAGCGGATGTAGGCAGAACTGGGGATGCGTACAGTAGGTTGATCGCAACCTGGCAGGAGCCTGCTTATGTCCAGCGCATTCACCTTCATGCAGTCGCCCGTCGGCACCTTGACCCTGGTAGCCCGTGGCGAGTGCCTGGCAGCCGTACTCTGGGAAGAGGAGCGGGAAAACCGCGTGCGCCTTGGCGCCCTGCACCGCGATGACCAGTGCCCGGTACTGCTGGAAACCGCCCGCCAGCTCGGCGAGTACTTTGCCGGCAAACGCCAGCGCTTCGAACTGGCGCTGGATTTTGCCGGCACCGAATTCCAGCGACAGGTGTGGGCCGCGCTGTTGGCGATACCGTTCGGTGAAACCCGCAGCTACAGCGACATCGCCCGGCAGATCGGCAACCCCAGCGCGGTGCGTGCGGTAGGCGCCGCCAATGGCCGCAACCCGATTTCGATCATCGCCCCGTGTCATCGGGTAATCGGTGCTTCTGGCAGCCTGACCGGCTTTGCCGGTGGCCTCGCGGCAAAGCAGTATCTGCTGGCGCTGGAAGGCCGGTAAAGCCTGGCACTGGACCTTTAGGTGTCAGCAGAACCAGCTGGCGGCCAGGCAGACCAGTAGGGCCAACGCCGAGCCGGCCATCAGGGTGTACTGCCGATGGGCCCGGCGCGCATGGGGCTTGACTGCACGCAGATACTCGCCGGGTGTCGGCGCATCAGGCCGGTGGCGCAAGCCCTCGGCTATATCGGCCAGTTGCCCATGGATGAGCAGCCCCGTCAGGTAATAGGTACAGGCGTAGCTCAGCAACGCCAGGAACAGATAGATCATGACGGGTGCGGGGCCAAGGGCACCGCCATGGCACTGGCGCTGGCGGTGTCCAGCACGATCAGCCCTTCGCTGTGGTCGTCCAGGCTGGCCAGCAAGCGCCCCTGGCTGTCCCACGCCGCCGAGCCGCCAGCGCCGATGAAGGTGTCGGCCGGCCCCACGCAGTTGGCCAGCAACACTGCCATGGCCAGCTCTCGAGCTACCTCGGAGTAGTGCAGGTAACCCTCGCGAATGCCCTTGGCAGTTTTCGCCACACTGACCAGATACAGGTCGGCGCCGTGTTCCCGCGCGGCTACCGCATGCGCCATGAACATCGATTCGTAGCAGATCGCAGGCGCTACCCGGTGCGCGCCCACCTGCAGCAGCAAGGCTTGATCGCCTGGGGTGAACCAGGGCAGTTCATCATCATGCAGGCGCCGCTTGGCATAGGCCTGGCGCGGTACACCGGGGCTGAGAATTGGCATGCCGATACGAATGCCATCAGGGGTCGGCAGTGGCAGGCCCGCTGCGACAGTGATACCAAACCGGTCGCAGGCTGCCTGCAGCGGGTCCAGCCGTGCCGAACTGACTGGCAGGGCGGCCTGGCGCGCGAGGGTTGGCTCATAGCCGGTCAGCGACAGTTCGGGAAATACCACCAGTTCGGCACCAAGGGCCGCGGCCTGTTCGATGCAGGCCAGGTGGCGTTCGAGGTTGGCTTGCACATCGCCCTTGAGCGATGCCAGTTGCACGGCGCACAACTTCATGAAAAACCCTTCCCTGGTACAGGTTGAAGGGCCGAGCATACTACCGGCACCAACGCCTGTACCAATGAAGGGATTTTCAGGATGCCGGGTGGACGGCGAAACGCTGGCGGAACCAGTCGTCGAGCATGGCCTTTTCGGCATACAGGCGGTCGCTGCTGCTCGTGACCCGGCCCGGGCGGCTGAGGTACATCTTGTCGCTGACCCTTTCCTGCGCCTGCTGGTCGGGTTTGCCCGGTTGGCTGAGGGTGTAGCTGAGGTCGATGGTCGGCCAGGTGATTTCGCGCATGAAGCGTACATCGTAGGCCTGGCTGTGCCAGGGCTCGAAACGCCCGGCCAGGTCGATGTCGCGAATGTCGATGACCAGTTGCTGGCCAGGTTGCAGGTAGCGTTGGCCAAGCTTCTGCAGGTACTGGGTCAGGGTTTTCATCACATAGGCGTCGGCGCCACGCTCGTACCCGTGGCTGTCAAGGCTGGCATCGCGGAATTTTTCCGGATGGTCGAAACGTACCTCGACCTGCGCGGCCGGGGCACCTTGTGCCATGCTGTCCAGTGACAGCGCAATGAGCACGGCACACGCGAGGGCGGTACGCATGATGCACCTCCGGGGCAGATTGTGTGTGCCTCCATTTTACCCCTGGCATGGCGGCACCAGCAGAGGAAGATTGTAATGGCACGGTTTCGGCGTCTGATTGCCAACCTGCGGGGGCGTGACCTGGCGGTGGGCGATATCCATGGTCACTTCCAGCGCCTGCAGCAATGCCTGGATGGGGTGGGGTTCGATCCGGCCGTGGACCGCCTGTTCAGCGTGGGGGACCTGGTCGACCGTGGCCCGGACAGCGAGGCGGCGCTGGATTGGCTGGCGCAGCCCTGGTTCCATGCCGTGCAGGGTAATCATGAGGCCCTGGCGATTACCCGCGTGCGCGGCGGGCGGCTCGATCTGGACATGTACCGCGCCGCCGGGGGTGGCTGGTTTCTGGACCTGCCGAGGGCTCGGCAGTTACGTTTCGTCGAGCGCTTCGAGCAGCTGCCGATCGCGATAGAGGTTGAAAGTGCGGCCGGCCTGGTAGGCCTGCTGCATGCCGACAGCCCGTACGCCGACTGGACGGTGTTGAGGACCTGGCTGGAACTGGATGACGACCCGCAGGTACGGGAGGTGTGCCAATGGTCGCGGCGGCGCCTGAAGGTAGGCGATACCGCGCCCGTGCAGGGCCTGCGTGCCTTGTTGGTGGGCCACACACCGGTGCTGGAGGCCAAGCTGCTTGGCAACGTCTGGCACCTGGACACTGGCGGCTGGGCCAGTGGCCATTTCACCTTGATGGACATGCGGACCCTGCAACTGGTCAGCCCCAGGCCAGGTGAAACAACAGTGCCGTAGCCAATAGCACCAGCATGGCCCCGGAGGCCCGTTCCAGCCAGGGCAGGCTGCGGGCGAAGCGCCGCAGCAATAGCGGGTTGCCGATGGCCACGGCAATCAGCAAGTCCCACAGCAGCACGATGCTGAACATCCACAGGGCACAGGTTGCCTTCCAGGCAATGCTGGCGTTGGCGACCAAGCTGACCAGGCTGGCATAGAACAGCGCATTCTTGGGGTTGAGGATGCCGGACAGGAACCCCATGCCCAATCCACGCCACCACCCTTGGGCGGTCTGCTTGCCAGCGACTGTGCCCAGGCTGGTTTGCCCGGCATGGCGCAGGAACAGGGTGCCGATGTACATCAGGTAGCCGGCGCCGGCCAGTTGCAGGGCGGTGAACAGCAGGCTGCCTTCTTGCAGCACCGACAAGCCGGTGAAAGCCATGGCGATGAACACGCCATTGGCCAGGGCGATACCCAGGCAGGCGCCGCTCGCGACGCGCCAGCCGGCGTTGACCGAAGTGCGTGCGACCAGGAAGAAGTCCGGGCCGGGAGAGAGCAGGGCGAGGAAGTGGGCAAGGGCGATGATCAGGAACTGTTGCATTGGGGTGTGGCTGCTCTGGCGGAAAAGCCTGACTCTGCCCCTCAGCGCAAATGCCGTATTGAACAATATTGCAGGCCCCTGTAGGAGCGGCCTTGTGTCGCGAAAGGGCTGCGCAGCAGCCCCGGCAATCTGTGCGGCGGAGCTGAAAACCTGGGGCCGCTTCGCGCCCCATCGCGACACAAGGCCGCTCCTACAGAGACCGCGCGGGCCTTCAGTCTCCCCGATACTGCCCCGGTGTCACCCCCACATGGGCCTTGAACACCCGCTGGAAATGGCTTTGGTCGGCAAAACCGAGCCGATAGGCCACCTCCGCCAGGGCCTGCCCTTCACCCAACAATTGCCGCCCACGGTTGACCCGGGCATTGAGCAGGTAGGCATGCGGCGTAAACCCGGTGGCCGCGCGAAATGCGCGAATCAACTGGTAGCGCCCAAGCCCGGCCTCCCGCGCGAGTACCGCCAGGCTCAACTGTGCCGGGTCCTGGCCTTCGATATGCGCAATCAGCCCACTCAACGCGGTCGCCCCCAGGGCCGGTGCCGGTGCCAGCGGCGCGTGCCTGGCAAAATCCAGGTCACCCAGAAAGGCAATCAGCGCGGCATCCTTCTCACTATTGCTGGCGCTGGAAAACAGCAAACTGTTCAGTTCGCAGAACTGCCGATATACCTCCGGCTCCTGGCAGATACGTGCCGGCTCGCCGGGCCCGGCACCATCCAGCCCGGACTCCAGGTGCAGCTGTGCCAGCCAGTCGGCATCCACATGCAGCATCTGGTAGCTCCACGCTTGCCCGGGTTCGGGGTTGCAGGCATGTACCCGGCGGGCCGGGACCAGCACCAGAGTGCCAGGCGTCAGGCGTTGCTGGCCGTTGCCGGCACCGGTGAAATGACTGTGGCCGGCATCCACCACACCGATGGAAAACGTTGGGTGGCTGTGTGGCTTGTAGCAGGCGCGGCTATGGCAGGCGCGGCGGCTTTCGACATGCGGCAGGGCCGGGTCGCGCCACAGCGCGGCATGGGAACGGGGCATCACAGGGTCCTCGATATGCCAGGCAGCTTATCAGGCGCCGTGCACCCATACAGTTTTTTCCACTGGCTGTAACTTGACCACCAGGCCAGCTACGCGCCGAAATAGGCGCCTGTTGCCAAAGGAAAACGATAATGGACCTTTCAAGCCTGCTGCTTTTCATCCCCGCCTGTTTCGCCCTGAACATGGCGCCGGGGCCGAACAACCTGCTGTCGCTGCATAATGCCAGCCGTTACGGCCTGCGTACGGCCTGCGTGGCCGGTGGCGGGCGCATCGTCGCCTTCAGCGGCATGATCGCCCTGGCGGCGATGGGCCTGGCAGTGGTGCTGCACACCAGCGAATACCTGTTCCTGGCCATCAAGTTGGCGGGGGCGGCCTACTTGTTCTATATCGCCTGGCAACTGTGGCGGGCACCGGTGGGCGAGGCCGCGGTTGCAGGTGATCAGCCGCACGGCACTTGGCGTCTGATACGCCAGGAGTTCTGGATGGCTGCTGGTAATCCGAAGGCTATCCTGATCTTCACCGCGTTCCTGCCGCAGTTCGTTTCGGTCGGCAGTACCACTCCGGTGAGCGAGCAGTTCCTTTGGTTGGGTGCGTTGTTCCTGTTGCTGGAATGGGCCGCCATCGCCATCTACGCCGGCCTGGGGGCGTACATGCAGCGCTGGTTCAGCCAGCCCGGCCCACGCCGGCTGTTCAACCGGGTCAGCGCCTCATTGCTGGGCTGCGCCGGCCTCGGGCTGCTGGCTGCGCGGCGCTAGAACTGCCAGCGCAGGCCCAGGTTCACGCCGCTGGCTTCCTGCTGGCGGCTGTCCAGGTTGGCGGTGTACTGCATGCCGCCATGCAGGCTCAGCGCTTCGTTGACCTGCGTTACCACGCCGCTTTCAAGTTGCACCGAGGTATAGCGGTAATCGGTCTTGATCTTGTCGACGCCATCGAAGGTCAAGGTATCGCGGCCACCGTCGCCGTGCCACAGGTTGACTTGCGCATAGGGTTGCAACAGGCGGTCGCTGCTGCCTTTGAAGGCCCCCTCGAGCCGAACCCCCAGTCGGCCGGTCAGCTCGGCCTGGGCGTCGTGGCTGATGTGGGAGACGCTATCGCTGGCGCTGTCGAGCGAGACTTTTTGCGCGATCACCTGAGCCTGCGGCTCCAGTACCCAGCGTTCGGACAGGGCGATGGGATAGCCGGATTCCAGTGATGCGGTCCAGGCGTGGCCGTCGATGTTCAGCTTGTCACCACGGTCCGAACGCGCCCGGCCATCCAGGTTGGTGTACTGCAGCACGGCGTCGAGGTAGCCACCTTGCGGTCCGACCAGCGTCCAGTAGGCGCCGACGCTGTCGCCATCAAGCTCCAGGTCACCGACGCTGCGGTTCTCCACGGCGAGGGCGAAGCCTTTGACGTCGGCGTCCAGACGGCTATGGCTGACGTAGATACCGATGTGCTGGCGATAACCGCTGTCGCCAACCTTGGCATACAGGTCCTGGCCCACCTTGAAGCCGTACAGGTCGCCATCCAGGCTCGGGCTGACCGTGCCGCTCCATTGCTGACGTAGCGCGCCGCCATAGGCCTGGCCCCAACTGGCAGGCAGGGCGCCGTCACCCTGCAGCAGCTGCTGGTCGCCCTGACGCTGGTGGAACGTGCCCAAGGCCAGGCGGGCGATGATCGCGGCGCCCCGTGGCGCTGCGGCGTACAGCGGGACTTCAGGCCGGTACAGCGGCAGGCTCTCGCCTTGGATCGGGGCAGGCAGCTCGACCTGGCCGGGCGCTGGAGCGGCGATAGGTGGCGTGGCAGCCGGGGCGATCACTGGTGGCTCGCCGGGTTGCGACGGCTGGCCGGGTTCCGGGACAGGGGCCGGCGCGGGCGCTGCGACCAGACTCGAGCGCAGGTACCAGCTGTTTTCACTGCCAGCGGTTACACCACCTTTGAACAGCCGGTAGTCGTAGGCGCCAACAGACAGCGTTTGTGTCTGTACAAAGGCGGTGGCGCCGCTGGTGGCGCCGTCACGGGCCTCGACGACCTGAATACCGTTTTGCGCCGTCGCCGCGCCAGCGCCGTTGAGGTTGTTGATGAGCAGCTGGGTAGAGCCGCCAATCGCACCACGGCTGACCACCAGGCGATCGGAGGCGGCGCCGTCGCCGGCCAGCACGCTGTTCAGGCGCAGGGTACCGTTGTGGCCGGCGTAGTCGCCCTGGACGGTCAGCCGGCCCTGGGCGTCATTACCGCTGCCCAGATCGATAGTGCCCGCGTTGTTCAGCGCAACGCTCTGGTCCGGGCCAAAGGCACCGATTACACCTTGGCGTGACATGACGGTACTGCTGGCGTCGATGGTGAAGCTGCCGGTGGTGCTGTTGGTATCCCCCAGAACTAGCGTGTCATCGAGTGCGAGCTGGCTGCCGTTGTTCAACGCCATGCGCTCCCAGTTGACATAACGGGCGCCGCCAACTGCCCGGCTGGCGTCAAAGGTCAGGCTATCGTTACCCTCACCGCCGTCCAGGGCAATGGCCAGCACCTCGGGTTTCAGCCGTTTGAGCAGTGCCGCGTCATCACCCGGTCCCGCATCGACTTGCCCACCGATGCGGCCACCGTCCCAGGTGAAGCGGTCATTGCCAGTGCTTAGCAGCACATCGCCGCCAACCTGGCCGCCATGCACCAGCACCCAGTCATCGCCACCGCTGACGCTGATATTGCCGCCGATGCTGCCGTCAAAGATTTCCACGTAATCCTTGTCAAAGGCAGTGATCAGGTTCCTGTCGACACTGCCGCCGCGCATGATGAAGGTGTTCTGGTCCAGGCGCATATTGACGTTGCCGATGCGCCCGGCGTCCATTTCGGCATAGTCGCCGCTATCAAATGTGCCCTTGATCCAGCCGCCTTTCATATGAAAGGTGTCCAGGCCATCGCCCTGGTTGAGGTTGCCCTCGATGACGCCATCGCTCATGACGAAGTCGTCGATGCCTGAGCCTTGGTTGACGTTGCCGCCGATGCTGCCGGAGGCCATGTCGATACCGTCCCTGCCCGCACCGAAGGTGACATTGTCGGTAACCGCGCCGCTACCGTCTGCAGGGAACACCAGGCGGTTGTCGCCGCCGGTATCCACCAGCGAGGGCGCGTTACCGCTGTCACAGGTGTAAGTATCGTTACCCGGGCTGGGTGTGAAGGCGCAAGCTGCTTGTGCGGCGGGCATGGCCATGCCCAACAGGGGTAGCGAGCCCAGGGTCAGCATCAGGCGTAGACGCATCAGGAAAGCCTCCATTCTCCAGGAAGTCCTGCGCGTCACACGTGGCCCGCAGGGTTACCGGGGTTGTATAGAGGAGTGCGTCATGGCCACAACTGGCAAAAATGTCAGGTGGCAAAGGGCTACTTGGATTAGTCGCGGTAGAACGTCTGCACCAGGTGGTAGCCGAACTTGCTCTTGATCGGCCCGTGCACCACGCGCAGGGGCTTCTTGAAGATCACCTGGTCGATGGCGCCGACCATCTGCCCCGGGCGGATTTCACCCAGGTCGCCGCCACGCTTGCCCGAAGGGCAGGTGGAGAACTTTTTTGCGAGCACGTCGAAAGCCTCGCCATTGGCGATGCGCTGCTTGAGCTTTTCGGCTTCGTCAGCGGTCTTGACCAGGATGTGGCGGGCTTGGGCTTTCATGGGGTACCTGTGCTTCTGGGGCGGAAAAAGTGGGCATTATGCCTCATAGTTTTGTGCTGAGGCGATTACGCGTCCCTTGTAGGAGCGGCCTTGTGTCGCGATGGGGCGCGAAGCGGCCCCGGCAACCTGTGCTGCGAAGCTGAAAACCTGGGGCCGCTTCGCGCCCCATCGCGACACAAGGCCGCTCCTACAGGGACGGTGACAAGGGTCAGGTTTGCAACTCCTCGCGATCCCGGAACTGCTCCAGCGCCTCGGGGTTGGCCAGGGCGTCGGTGTTCTTCACCGGCAAGCCATGCACCACATTGCGTATCGCCAACTCCACCAGCTTGCCGCTGATGGTACGCGGGATGTCATTGACCTGGGCGATCACCGCCGGTACATGACGGGGCGTGGTGTACTGGCGGATCACCTGGCGGATGTACTGGCGCAGGGCCTCATCCAGCTGCAGGCCGTCACGCAGGCGAACGAACAGCACCACCCGCACATCGCCTTGCCAGTCCTGGCCGATGGCCACGCTTTCCAGCACCTGCTCGACCTTTTCCACCTGGCGGTAGATCTCCGCCGTGCCAATGCGCACGCCACCGGGGTTGAGCACGGCATCGGAGCGGCCATGAATCACCAGCCCGCCGTCGGCACGCTGTTCGGCGTAGTCGCCCTGGGCCCACACCCCCGGGAACTGGCTGAAGTAGGCGTCGTGATAGCGGCTGCCGTCCGTGTCCTTCCAGAACCCCAGCGGCATGGACGGGAAGTTGCGCGTGCACACCAGCTCGCCTTTTTCGCCCAGCACCGGCTGGCCATGCTCGTTCCACACCTCCACCGCCATGCCCAGGCCCTTGCACTGGATCTCGCCACGGCGCACTGGAAGGGTCGGGTTGCCCAGCACGAAGCAAGAGACGATATCGGTACCGCCGGACATCGACGCCAGGCACAGGTCGGCCTTGATCTTGCGGTACACGTAGTCGTAGCTGTGTGGCGACAGTGGCGAGCCGGTGGACAGTAGCAGGCGCAAGCGCGCCAGGCGGTGGCTTGCCGCAGGCTCCAGGCCCGCCTGCTCCAGTGCCGCCAGGTACTTGGCGCTGGTACCGAAGGCCTGGATATCCTCGGCGTCGATCAGGTCCAGCAGCCGCTCGGGGCCGGGATGGAAGGGCGAGCCGTCATACAGCACCAGCGTGGCGCCCACCGCCAGGCCGCTGACCAGCCAGTTCCACATCATCCAGCCGCAGGTGGTGTAGTAGAACAGTACGTCATCGGCTTTCAGGTCATTGTGCAGGCCATGTTCCTTCAGGTGCTGCAACAACACGCCGCCAGCGCGGTGGACGATGCACTTGGGTACGCCGGTGGTGCCGCTGGAATACAGGATGTACAGCGGGTGATCGAAGGGCAGCGGGGTGAAGCGGGGCTCGCCGCCGGGCTGATAGAACTCGTCCCACAGGCTGACATTGGCGGCCTGGAATTCATCGACACGCGTTCCGCTGCGGGTGTGGGGTACCACGATCAACTGTTCCAGCCCGGGCAGCTGCGCGCACACCTGGTTGACCTTGTCCACCTGGTCGATGGCCTTGCCTGCGTACTGGTACCCGGCGCAGGCGATCAGCAGCTTGGGCTCGATCTGACCGAAGCGGTCGATGATGCCGTGCACGCCAAACTCGGGCGAGGAGCTGGACCACACCGCACCGAGGCTGGTGCAGGCAAGCATGGCGACCAGTGTCTGCCAGGTATTGGGCATGATGGCGGCTACGCGGTCGCCGGGGACGATGCCGGTGGCCTTCAAGGCTGTTTGCAGGCCGGCCACCTGGGCGGCCAGCTGGGCATGGGTGAACAGCTGACGCTGGCCGTCTTCGCGCACGGCGACCAGGGCCGGGCGGTCGTCACGGCGGCGCAGCAGGTGTTCGGCGAAGTTGAGGGTGGCGTTGGCGAACCACTGGGCATCGGGCATCTGCGGCCCTTCGCTGAGCACCTGGCTCGGCGGGGTATGCCAGTGAACGTGAAAATAGTCGGCAAGGGTTTGCCAGAAGGCAGGGCGCTGCTCGATGCTCCAGCGGTGCAGCGCCTGATAGTCGTCGAGTTGCAGGTTGTAGCGCAGGTTGACCCGGCGGCGGAAGGCATCCATCCGGCTGGCCTCGATCTGCGCCGTGGAGGGGCGCCAGAGCACATCGTTCATGCCGAACCTCCTGTTGCCTGCAAGGGCCCCATCGCCGGCAAGCCAGCTCCCACAGGAACCTCACAGGTCTTGAGTGCAGTGACCAACCTGTGGGAGCCGGCTTGCCGGCGATGAAGGCACCATCAAGGCCAAAGGCTTGCGTTTTACTCTACTTTAGCCTTTTGCACGTCCTGCGACGCGGTCCAGACGCGGTAGCGCACTTCGACGTCCTTGGGCACATACACCACCACCGGCAGCTTGCTGTTGTAGCGCAGCATGAAGCCTTCACCGACCACTGGCACGAAGGTCTCGGTCTTCTTGCCATCGGGGCAGGCCATCAGTGTGCTGGCCGGGCCGCTGACCTTGTCCAGGCGGTAGTAGCTGTAGCCCCAGCCTTCCAGGGTGCGTTCCTCCAGGCTGCCGCCCAGGCGCTGACGATTGCAGTCCACCTTCAGGGTCTTGCCGGCGAGGATTTCCAGTTGATAGGCCGACTCATCAGCCTGGGCCGGCAGGTGGATGACCTGCCGGGTGAAGCCTTTTTCCGCCTCGGGGTAGGGCGCGACGTCCTTCAGGCTGGCTGCCATCGCGGGTGCGGCGGCAGCCAGGGTCAGGGCCAGAATCGCGGTCATCGGGGTTGGGCGCATAGGGCCTCCTTGCAGATAAACGAATGCAAGACCGCCGCCAGGCCCAGGCCGCCCGTCACTGGGCCAACCAGCCACCATCGACGTTCCAGGCGGCACCGCGAACCTGGCTACCGGCCTCGCTGCACAGGAATAGTACCAGCTCACCCAGGTGCTCGGGGGTGACGAAGGCCAGCGATGGCTGTTTTTCTGCCAGCAGATCGTGCTGCGCTTGCAGCGGATCGCCACCGTTGGCGGCACGATCGTCGATCTGCTTTTGCACCAGCGGGGTCAACACCCAGCCAGGGCAAATGGCGTTGCAGGTGACGTTGCTGGTGGCGGTTTCCAGGCCCACCACCTTGGTCAGGCCGACCACGCCGTGCTTGGCCGCCACATAGGCCGCCTTGCCGGTAGAGCCGACCAGGCCGTGCACGGAAGCGATGTTGATGATGCGCCCCCAATTGCGCGTGCGCATGCCAGGCAGGGCCAGTCGCGTAGCGTGGAACACGGCCGACAGGTTGAGGGCGATGATCTTGTCCCAGCTTTCCAGCGGGAACTGTTCCACTGGCGCCACGTGCTGGATACCGGCGTTGTTGACCAGGATGTCGACGTCGCCGAACTCGCGCGCGGCCACGGCGAACAGCGCTTCGATCTGGGCCACGTCCGAGAGGTCGGCCGGGTGATGGACTACCTTCACCCCGTGCCGGGCGATCTCCGCCAGCGCCGGTGCAGGGTCGCCGAAGCCGTTGAGCACGATGTTGGCGCCTGCGCGGGCCAGCACCTGGGCAATGCCCAGGCCGATGCCGCTGGTGGAACCGGTGACGAGAGCGGTCTTGCCTTTGAGGGTCATGCAAAGCTCCTTAGACGATGCCGGTGGCGTAGAACGTGGCGATGACCACGAACACCGCCAGGGTCTTGATCAGGGTAATACCGAAAATGTCCTTGTAGGCCTCGCGGTGGGTCAGCCCGGTCACGGCCAGCAGGGTGATGACCGCACCGTTGTGCGGCAGGGTGTCCATGCCACCGCTGGCCATGGCGGCCACGCGGTGCAGTACTTCGAGCGGGATGTTGGCGGCATTGGCGGCGGCGATGAAGGTGTCGCCCATGGCCGCCAGGGCGATGCTCATGCCGCCCGAGGCAGAGCCGGTGATGCCGGCCAGCAAGGTCACGGTAATCGCTTCGTTGACCAGTGGGTTGGGGATGCCGCGCAGGGCGTCGGCCAATACCAGGAAGCCCGGCAGCGAGGCGATCACCGCGCCAAAGCCGTATTCCGAGGCGGTGTTCATGGCCGCCAGCAAGGCGCCGCCCACGGCGCTTTTGGTGCCTTCGGCCAGGCGGGTGCGGATGGCGCCGAAGGCACACACCAGCACCATCAGGATGCCCACCAGCAACGCCGCCTGCACTGCCCAGATGGCCGTGAGCTTGGCCACATCGCTTTGCACCGGTGCGCTCATGCCGGGCAGTTGCAGGCTGTGACTTGGGCCGTACCACTGCGGGATCCAGTGGGTGAACAGCAGGTTCATCACCCCCACCAGCAGCAGCGGCGACAGGGCCAGCCAAGGGTTGGGCAGCGCCAGGTCGGCTGCGGTTTCCGGTTCGTTACGCAAATCGCTGCCATAGCCTTCACCGGCGCGCTGGGCCTTGTTGCGCTGGCGCTGCAAGTAGGCCATGCCGGCGCAGAACACGAACAGTGTGCCGATCAGGCCCAGCCATGGCGCTGCCCAGGCGGTGGTGTTGAAGAAGGTGCTGGGGATGATGTTCTGGATCTGCGGGGTGCCGGGCAGGGCATCCATGGTGAACGAGAACGCGCCCAGGGCGATGGTTGCCGGGATCAGGCGCTTGGGGATATTGCTCTGGCGGAACATCTCGGCGGCGAACGGGTACACCGCGAACACCACCACGAACAGCGAAACGCCGCCATAGGTGAGCAGCGCGCAGACCAGCACGATCACCAGCATCGCCTGGCGGGTGCCGAGCACGCGGATGGCGGCGGCGACGATCGAGCGCGAGAAACCGGACAGCTCGATCAGCTTGCCGAACACGGCGCCCAGCAGGAACACCGGGAAGTAGAGCTTGATGAAGCCGACCATTTTCTCCATGAACACCCCGGTGAATGCGGGGGCCACGGCGGACGGGTCGGTGAGCAGTACCGCACCGAGGGCGGCGATGGGGGCGAAGAGGATTACGCTGTAGCCGCGGTAGGCAGCCAGCATCAGCAGGGCCAGAGCGGCTAGGGCGATGAGCACGGTCATCGGGTGGATCTCCTGGGTGAGTCTTGTTTTTATCGGTGAGCAGGAGATAGCGGGAATCGTGCCAGTTTTTAACTCATTGATTTATATGGGTATTTTGTTTTCCTCTGAATTTTTGTCTCTATCTTGAGATTTTGGGGCCGCTTTGCGGCCCATCGCGACACAAGGCCGCTCCTACATGTGCACCGCGATCTCCTGTAGGAGCGGCCTTGTGTCGCGATCGAGGGCAAAGCCCTCGCGACAGTCTCGAAATGGAAACAAAAGTCTCCACTCAGAGACCGAGCGCTACCATCTTCTTATACAGCGTTGACCGCCCCAGTCCTAACGCCGACGCAGCTTCCGGCACATTTCCCCCATGTTCGGCCAGTGCCCCAACAATCAGCTCGCGCTCAAATGCCTCACAGGCCTCACGGTAAGTCTGCCGCATAGGTTCACCCGCCACCGGGCTCAACGGCCCCAATGCCGCCCGAAGATCCGCCACCCCCAGCCGCGGCTGATCCGCCAGCAGCGTGGCCCGCTCCAGCACATTGCGCAGCTCGCGAATGTTCCCCGGCCATGCATGCCGCGCCAGTAGCTGCTGCGCTTCGGCCTCCAGCTCATACTGGCTGCCCAGTTCGCCCAGGATGGCCTCGCACAGCGCCGGCAGGTCCTCCAGCCGTTGCCGCAGTGGTGGCACCTCGATCGGCAGCACATTCAGCCGGTAATACAGATCGGCGCGGAATGCCCCGCGGGCGATGGCGGCCTGCAGGTCGATGGAAGTGGCGGCAATGATGCGCACATCACTGCGCAGCATCTGGTTCGAGCCTACCGGCTCGTATTCCTTTTCCTGCAACACCCGCAGCAGCTTGCTCTGCAGGGCCAGCGGCATGTCGCCGATCTCGTCGAGGAACAGCGTGCCGCCTTCGGCCAGTTGCAGCTTGCCGCTGCGGCCCTTGCGGTCGGCGCCGGTAAAGGCGCCGGGGGCGGTACCGAAGAATTCGGCTTCCAGCAGCGTCTCGGGGATCGCCGCACTGTTGATGCTGACAAACGCCTTGTGCGCCCGCGCCGACGCCGCATGGATGGCATGGGCCAGCAGTTCCTTGCCGGTGCCGGTTTCGCCCAGCAGCAACACCGGCGAATCACTGCTTGCGCCACGCCGGGCGCGGCGCTTGGCCTCCAGGCTGGCGGCGCTGCTGCCGACGAACTGGGCGAAGCTGTACTTGGCCTGGCGGGCGCGCAATTGCGAGCGGGTCGAGGCCAGTTCCTGCTGCATGCTGGAGTAGCGTTTGAGCAGGGGTGACAGGCTGCGCAACTCATCGAACAGGGCAAAGCCGATGGCACCGATTAGCGCGCCCTGGTCGTCGTGGATGGGCAGGCGCATAACCACCAGCGGCTCGTTCGGGGTGTCGAGCATGTCCAGCAGGATTGGCCGGCCATTATTCACCACCTCGCGCATCAGGCTGCCTGGGATCACCGCCTCGCACGGTTGGCCGATGGCGCTGGCGGCGTCGGCCAGGCCAAAGCGCCGGGCGTAGCGCTCGTTCATCCAGACGATGCGCGCCTGGCGGTCGACGATTACCGTGCCTTCGCTGGACTGTTCGATGATTTCGAACAGCGAGCGGATCGCCAGTTGTCGTACCTGGGGGTAGTCCTTGAGGCTGTCGCTGTCGTGCATGGGTAGAAATCCTGAAATCTGTGTAAGCAGGGCTGGCCTCTTCGCGGGTAAACCCGCTCCTACAGGGTCACCACAAACCTTGAGGCGGGTTTACCCGCGAATGGGCCAGACCTGAAAACCTATCCCCTGGGGTCGAACGCCTCGCGCAAGGCATCCCCGATAAACACCAGCAGCGACAGGATCACCGCCAGCGCAAAGAACGCGGTAAAGCCCAGCCACGGCGCCTCCAGGTGCTGTTTGCCCTGGGTCACCAGCTCTCCCAGCGAAGCGCTCCCGGCCGGCATGCCGAACCCGAGAAAATCCAGTGCAGTCAGGGTGGTGATCGCCCCGGTCAGCATGAACGGCACATAGGTCAGCGTCGCGTTCATGGCATTGGGCAGGATGTGCCGCAGCATTACCTGGCTGTCTGGCAACCCCAACGCTCGGGCGGCCTTGACGTACTCCAGGTTGCGACCGCGCAGGAACTCTGCGCGCACCACGTCGACCAGGGTCAGCCAGGAGAACAGCGCCATGATCCCCAGCAGCCACCAGAAGTCCGGCTCGACGAACCCGCTGAGGATGATCAGCAGGTACAGCACCGGCAACCCCGACCACACCTCCAGCAGGCGCTGGCCGACCAGGTCGACCCAACCACCGTGGTAGCCCTGCAGGGCTCCGGCCGCCACCCCGATCAGCACGCTGACCACGGTCAGGGCGAAGGCGAACAGCAAGGATACCCGCGTGCCATACAGCACCCTGGCCAGCACGTCGCGGCCCTGGTCGTCGGTACCCAGCCAGTTGCTCGCGCTTGGCGGGCTGGGCGTGGGCACTTGCAGGTCGTAGTTTGGGGTATCGGCGCTGAACGGGATGGGGGCGAACAGCATCCAGCCACCTTGCTGCTCGATCAACTGGCGTACATAGGCGCTGCGGTAGTCTGGCTGGAACGGCAGCTGGCCGCCGAACTGCTGCTCGGTGTAACGCTTGAGCGCCGGCACGTACAGGTCGCCCTTGTAGCCCAGCAGCAGCGGTTTGTCGTTGGCCACCAGCTCGGCGCACAGGCTCAGCAGCAAAAGGGCGGTGAACAGCCACAGCGAAACCCAGCCCAGGCGGTTACGGCGAAAGCGTTGCAGGCGGCGACGCGAAATCGGCGAAAGCATCAGCGCGCCCTCGTGTCGAAGTCGATACGCGGGTCGAGCAGGGTGTACGACAGGTCACCGATCAGGCGGATCAGCAGGCCCGCCAGGGTGAAGATGAACAGCGTGCCGAACACCACCGGGTAATCGCGCGACACGGCCGCTTCGTAACTCATGCGGCCAAGGCCATCGAGCGAGAAGATCACCTCGATCAGCAACGAGCCGGCGAAAAACACCGTGATCAACGCCTGCGGCAACCCCGCCACCACCAACAGCATGGCATTGCGCAGCACGTGGCCATACAGCACCCGGCGTTCGCTCAGGCCCTTGGCGCGGGCGGTAACCACGTATTGCCGGGAAATCTCGTCGAGGAAGGCGTTCTTGGTCAGCA
This sequence comes from Pseudomonas sp. PVC-5-1, assembly GCF_057444345.1. Classification (NCBI taxonomy): domain Bacteria; kingdom Pseudomonadati; phylum Pseudomonadota; class Gammaproteobacteria; order Pseudomonadales; family Pseudomonadaceae; genus Pseudomonas; species Pseudomonas sp. PVC-5-1. The sequence goes on from NZ_CM172024.1 coordinate 2,808,672, forward strand.
GCGTCAGGGTGGCGAAGCCGCCGATCACCAGGGCGCCGACCGGCAGCACCAGGTGCCAGAAGTAGTCGGCGACCTTGCCCAGCAGGCTGAGCTCGTCGAAGTTGTCCGAGACCAGGCCGCGCACCGGGAACCAGCTCAGCGAGGTGCCGCCGGCGAACAGCACGATCAGCAACAGGGCGAACAGGAACGAGGGCAGGGCATAGCCGACCACGATCAGTGCACTGCTCCAGGCATCGAAGCGGCTGCCATGGCGCACCGCCTTGCGGATGCCCAGCGGGATCGACACCAGGTAGGTGATCAGCGTGGCCCAGAAGCCCAGCGACAGGGTTACCGGCAACTTGTCGAGGATCAGGTCGGTGACCTTGGCGCCGCGGAAGAAGCTGTTGCCGAAGTCCAGCCGGGCGTACTGGCCCAGCATCAGCCACAGGCGCTCGGGGGCGGACTTGTCGAAGCCGTACTGGCGTTTGATCTCCTCGATCAGTTTCGGGTCCAGGCCACGGGTGGCACGTGACTCGCCGTGCACCACCTCGGCCCGGGCACCGGGAGCGCCACCGCCGATACCTTGCAGGCGTGCCACTGCCTGCTCCACCGGGCCTCCCGGTGCGGCCTGGACGATCAGGAAGTTGACCAGCAGGATCGCCAGCAGGGTCGGGACGATCAGCAGCAGGCGGCGCAGTATGTAGGTGGTCATGGCGAGGATTTCCGGCGTTCGGCCATTTGTGCGTTGGTCAGCGCGGCAGGGCTGACTTCCCACCAGGTGTCCAGGCCTTCGTCATAGGCAGCCTGGACCTTGGGCAGGCCGAAGCGGTTCCACCAGACAGTGGAACTGCCCGGTGGGTAGTAGTTGGGGATCCAGTAGTAGTTCCATTGCAGCACCCGGTCCAGGGCATGGGCGTGGTACAGCATGTCGGCCTGGGTGTCGGCGCGCACCAGGCCGTCGATCAGGCGGTCCACGGCAGGGTCCTGCAGCACCATCAGGTTGTTCGACCCAGGGTCGTGGGCCGCTGCCGAGCCGAAATAGTTGTACAGCTCGGCGCCAGGCGACAGGGTGACCGGGTAGCCGGTGACGATCATGTCGTAGTCACGTGCCATCAGGCGGTTGACGTACTGGGCCGAATCGACGTTGCGGATGTCCAGGGTCACGCCAATCTGGGCCAGGTTGCGCTTCCACGGGAGCAGCAGGCGCTCCATGCCTGCCTGGCCGTTGAGGAAGGTGAACGCCAACGGCGTGCCCTGGCTGTTCACCAGGCGGTCGCCTTCGGGGCGCCAGCCGGCTTGTTCGAGCAGCGCCAGTGCCTGCAGCTGCTGCTTGCGGATTATCCCCGAACCATCGGTGACCGGGGCGGTGAACACGGTGCTGAAGACTTCGTCCGGCACCTTGCCGCGCAATGGTTCGAGCAGTTTCAACTCGCCGGCATCCGGCAGTTGGCGGGCGGCCAGCGGGGTATTGGAGAACACGCTCTGCTGGCGGATGTACATGTTGCGCATCATCTGCCGGTTGCTCCACTCGTAGTCCCACAGCATGCCCAGCGCCTGGCGCACGCGACGGTCCTTGAACTGCGGCCGGTCGAGGTTGAACACAAAGCCTTGGGCCACTTGCGGTTTGGCCGGGCCCAGGTGGGCGCGCTGCAGGCGGCCGTCGTCCAGTTGCGCGCCGTTGTAGCCCAGGGTGTAGGCGGTGGCGGAGAATTCGCGGTTGTAGTCGTAGCCGCCGCCTTTGAGCACCTGCCGCGCCACTTCGGTATCACCGAAGTACTCGATGCGCAGCTTGTCGAAATTGTAGCGGCCACGGCTGACCGGCAGATCGCGCGCCCACCAGTTGGCATCGCGCTGGAAGGTGATGCTGCGGCCGTTGTCGATGCGCCCGATACGGTACGGCCCGCTGCCGACCGGCTTGTCGAAGCCGGCGCCGTTGGCAAAATCGCGCTGCTGCCAGTCGTGTTCGGGCAGAACCGGCAGGCTGGCGAGGTCCAGTGGCAGGGTGCGGCCGTGGTCAGGCTTGAAGTCGAAGCGCACGCTGTGTGGGCTTTCCACCACGACGGTGGCAACATCGGCGAACTGGGTGCGATACCTCAGGCTGCCCTTGCTCATCAGCAGCTCGAAGGTAAAGCGTACGTCCTCGGCGCGCACCGGCTTGCCGTCGGCGAAGGTGGCACGCGGGTCGATCTCGAACCGCAGCCAGGCATCCTCCGGGCCGCGCTCCATGCGCCGGGCGATCAGGCCGTAGACGGTGTAGGGTTCATCGAACGAGCGCACGGCCAGTGGCGCGTACAGCAGGCCATCGACCTCGCTGACACCGATGCCTTTGTCGATGTACGGCAGGATATGGTCGAACTGGCCAATCTCGATGGCCGAGCGGCGCAGGATGCCGCCTTTGGGGGCGTCGGGGTTGACGTAGTCGAAATGCTGGAAGCTGGCGCTGTAACGGGGGGCTTCGCCGTAGACGGTGAGGGCGTGGGTGGAGGCGGCGTGGGCGTTGAAAGCCAGGCAAAGCAGGAACAGGCACCACAATCTCTGTGGGAGCGGCGGTGCGCCGCTGCGACGTGCCCGCGAATGCGTCAGATCAGGCAGCCTCGTTGTACGGGCTGACGCATTCGCGGGCATGCCCGCTCCCACAGGGGATCTCATCACCTGAACAGGTGAATCAGTCCTGGCGGCTGGTCACTTCCAGCAGGTGGTAGCCGAACTGGGTCTTCACCGGGCCTTGCACGGTATTGATCGGGGCGCTGAACACCACGGTGTCGAACTCCTTGACCATCTGGCCCGGGCCGAACGAGCCCAGGTCACCGCCCTGGCGGCTGGACGGGCAGGTGGAGTTGGCTTTGGCGATTTCAGCGAAGTCGGCGCCTGCTTCGATCTGGGCTTTCAGTTCGTTGCATTTATCGATGCTGCTGACCAGGATGTGGCGGGCGGTTGCACGGGCCATGGGTACTGCTCCTTGGGGTAAAAAAGGCAAGCCTAGCGCACTTGTCCAGGGTATGTCTCGCCAGGCTTGCGTCCCGCTGCCTAGAGTTTTTGTGCCGCCTCGCGCAACAGGGTTTCGGTCGAGGCCCAACCCAGGCAACCGTCGGTGATCGACACGCCGTATTTCAGCGCGCCCTTGCCCAGCGCCTGGCAGCCGTCGAACAGGTGCCCTTCGATCATCACGCCGACGATCGAGCGGTCGCCGGCCAGGCGCTGCGCCAGCACATCGTTGAAAACCGCCGGCTGACGCGCCGGGTCCTTGCCGCTGTTAGCATGGCTGCAATCGACCATGATCCGCGCCTGCAACCCGGCCTTGGCCAGCGCCTGGCGGGCCATGGCGATGCTGTTGGCGTCGAAGTTCGGGCCCTTGTGGCCGCCGCGCAGCACCAGGTGGGTGTCCGGGTTGCCCAAGGTCTCGATGATGGCCGGGTAGCCCTGCGCATCCATGCCGAAGTGGCGGTGCGAGTGGGCGGCACTGCGCATGGCGTCGCTGGCGATGGCGATGCCGCCGTCGGTGCCGTTCTTGAAACCGACCGGTAGCTCCAGGCCACTGACCATTTCGCGGTGGATCTGCGACTCGGTGGTGCGCGCGCCAATCGCGGCCCAGGCCAGAAGGTCATCGAAGTAGCCGGCGGCCATTGGCTGCAGCAGTTCGGTGGCAACCGGCAGGCCGCGTTCGATCATGTTCAGCATCAGCCCGCGGGACAGGGCGATGCCGGCGTGCATGTCGTCGCTGCCATCGAGGTGCGGGTCGTAGGCCAGGCCCTTCCAGCCGACCGTGGTGCGGGGTTTTTCGACGTAGGCGCGCATCACCAGCAGCAGCTTGTCGTCGACTTCGCGGCTGAGGGCGGCCAGGCGGTCGGCGTATTCCAGGGCCGAGCGCGGGTCGTGGATCGAGCACGGGCCAACGATCACCAGCAGGCGCTGGTCGCGGCCTTCGAGGATGTCGCGGATGGCCTGGCGGTGGGCATGGACTTGCTGGGTAAGTTCGCTGGACAGCGGCATTTGCTGCTTGAGCAGGTGCGGGCTGGGCAGGCGCTGGCTGACGGTGGTGTTGGCTGCTTGCGGCTGGGTCAGGGCGAGGCTGGAAGCGTGCATGGCGTTTTTTCCCTGGGCGGACGGCGGATTCTGGCCCGCGTCGTCGGCCCTATCGAGGTGTTCGACAAATCGTTGAATTCGTATTGGCTGCTGCATTGCCACCTGTGGAAGACCGAACGGAGGCGGCAGGCTGGCCCGAACGGGATTGGCTAAATCGCCAGGCGTAGGTGTTTGCGTAGTAATAAGTGGCGTAGTTCATGAATCTGTCCTCAATGTGAATCGGTGTTGTTCAAAGGCCTGAAAAGCAAAACCCCCGGTCGGGGAGCCGACCGGGGGTTTGAGTATTCTCATGTTCGGCGGCCCCTCGAAGGTGGGCGCCGTGTGGGTATCGGCGCCTAGTGGCTAAACCAATACCCAAAGTAATAGCTGGCAGGTGCGACGCAGCCGGCAACGGCCAGCACAGGGCGCAGGGTGCGACCGGTGTGGTTGGCGTGGTTGCGGGTGTGTTTCGGCATGTTGCTCTCCAGTGAATGAGCCCGAGCTTACTTCAGTTCGGCCGGGCCATTCAATGGATAAATGCTATGGGGGTGATCAATTGTTTTTGTACCGCCCGGTTCAATGGCCATAGCGCCCGACCAGGCTCTGCGCCCCTAGCGCGTGGCCTTGCAGCAGTTGCAGCAGGCCGCTGCGGTCCAGGCCTTCGGGCAGGGTACCCAGTGGCAGGTCGGTGGCGATCAGCGTCAGCGCGTAGTGGTGCGGGTTGTCGCCGGCGGGTGGGCAGGGGCCGCGGTAGCTGAGCGTGCCCCGCGAGTTGCGCCCCACGGTCACGCCTTGCCCGGTCAGCCCGGCGACGCCTTCCTTCAGCCCATCCTGGGCCGGGTCGATGTTGTAGGCGATCCAGTGGACCACGCCAATACCCTTGCCGCCGTCCGGATCGAACATGATCAGTGCCAGCGACTGAGTGCCTGCGGGGAGGTTGTCCCAGCTCAGTTGCGGGGTGCGCTCTTCGCCAGCACCACAGGCCGGGTCCGGGCCAACCTGCTGCAAGGCGATCACGCCGCCATCGGTGAACGACGATGAGCTGATCGACAGCGCGCCCTGGCTGCCAGCGACGGCCAAAGCGCTGCAAGGCAGCAGGGCGGCGAGCAGCCAGGGTTTGAGGTTCATGGTGAATCCTTGGCAGGGCGTTCCGGCGCAGTGTAGCCCAGGCCGGCCTCAATGGCTGTCCTGGTCCTCGGCGGTGCCACCGGTGTGCCCGGCGCCGGAGCCGGTTGCTTCGCCGGTGCTGTTCGAGCCGCCAGCGGCGCCGTCGGCGGCATCGCTGTTGCTGCCAGTGTCGCTGCTGTCATTGGTTTTGCTGCTGCCTGGGCTGTTGACGCTGCTGTCTTCACCGGCGGTCTTGCCACCGTACTGGTCGGTTTGCGGGCGGCTGTCGGTATCTGTGTCGGTGGCTGCGAAGCTGGTGCCAGTGACGCTGACCAGGGCGAGGGCAAGGCACAGTGAAAGTGGGCGAATGCGGATCATGGAACCTCTCCTTTACGGATGATCTGTCATTCGTTGGGCTGGGGGTGGGGAGTGGGGTGCCGTCTGGGCGACGGATGGTCATTGTTGCGGGCTGCTGTGCAGCCCGCTCAATTGCAAGGGGGCCGCGCAGGCCCCGAGGAAGGCGATCAGCGGCAGTTGCCCGCCTTGCGATAACCCGCCGCCTGCGCCTCACCCTCTGTGGCGAAGGTGACCTGGTTCTTCGCGGTAACCTGGGTATAGCCCGGGCAACCAACGGAAAGGTGATAGACATGGCTGTTGCGGTTGCCAAGCACCGCTCCCACCGACCCGGCACTGGCCAGGCTCGGCTTGGATTCGGGCTTGGCGGCCTTTTCCGGCACCGCTTGCACCACGCCACTGCCGACCGGCTTGTAGTTGGCGGTCCATTTGCGTTCCCCGGTCACGAAGGGGTTGGCATGCCCCATGATCGCGGCAATGCGCCGGTCACGCTCTTTCTCCCAGGCCGATACCGGGTGCTGTTTGTCCCAGGCCATCAGCAACTGCTGCTGTTGGCGCGACATGCTCAGCTTGTAACGGTCGTACATGTAGAAGGTGGTGCGGGCGACCAGGCCTTTCACTTCGTCGCGTGGTTCGGCAGCACGCTGCACGAAGTCCACCTTGGTGGTGCACTGCCCGTATTGCCCTGCATTGCCAGCAACCATGCCGTAGTTGAAATTGCTGCGATCACCGTTTACCTCGCCCACTGCCGGGTACAGGTTGAACAGGTCGGCCTCCATGGCGCGGAACACCGGGTCGTCATCCACGCAATGCTCGCGGCCGCCATTCTTCCAGCATTGGCGCTGGTTGCCGAAGGTGTAGGCCGGCACGATGTGTTCCCATTCGGTGCGTTCGGCGCGGTTCTGCTGCTTGCGGGTCTGGTAGCCGCACGAGGCGGCATCGATACGCCCGCCAGACTTGCCCACCCAAGCCCATTTGCAACCGCAGTACAGGTCGCCCATGGCACTGCTGGCCTGGTCCATGTACACCTTCTGCTTGGCCACCACCTTGGCCTCGGTGAAGGTCGCCGGCGGGCTGGCCAGGGCAGGGAGGGTGAAGGAAAACAGTAAGGATACGGCGTAAAGCAGTGATTTCATGGGAAAACATATTTCAGGTTGGGGCATGCATTGTAATCATTTCCTTGGGGCTGGCCAGCTCGCTGATCCACACCAGTGGGCGGCGCGGGTCGTCGCTGCCCATGAAAATTTCAGGCATTGTGCGGTCTCTGTGGGAGCTGGCTTGCCGGCGATGGGCTGCATGGCAGCCCCGTTCACGCTATCTGTCAGGCCTCAACCTTAGTGCCCACCCTTCATCCGCCGTGCCACCAGGTAGATCCCCAGCCCGACCAGCGCCGTAGCCGCGCCGATGTACCCGGTGCTGGTCCAGCCCATACCTGCGGTAATCGCCATGCCACCCAGCCACGGCCCCAGCGCATTGGCCAGGTTGAACGCCGCATGGTTGGACGCCGCCGCTAGGCTTGGCGCTTCATGGGCAATGTCCATCAGGCGGATCTGCAACGGCGCCGCCAGGGCAATCATGGTGCCGACCAGGCCAATGCCCAGCAGCAGGCTCCACAGCGCCTGGGCGGCAAAGCTGAAGAACAGCAGCACGGCAATCGACCACACCAGCACCAGCCCGACGGCGCGGAACTGCAGGCGGTCGAACAGCTTGCCACCGGCGATGTTGCCGACGATGCCGCCGACGCCGAATGCCGCCAGGCCGAATGGAATCCACTGCGGCGACACCTGGGTCACCTGCAACATGGTCGGCGCCAGGTAGCTGAACACACAGAACATGCCGGCAAAGCCGATCGAGGCGATGCCCAGCGCCATCCACACTTGCGGCAGGGTGAAGGCTTGCAGTTCCTTGCGCGGGTCGCTGCGCACTTCATCGTGGCGCTGGGGCACGAAGCGCCAGACCAGGGCGATGGTGCACAGGGCGATCACGCCGACCAGCACGAACGCCGAGCGCCAGCCGAAGTACTGGCCCAGCAAGGTGGCAACCGGGTTGCCGAGCAACATGGCCACGGTCAGCCCCATCATCACCCGGGCCACGGCCCCCGCACGCTGGTCCTTGGCCACCATGCTCGATGCCACTACCGCCGCGATGCCGAAGTAGGCACCGTGGGGCAGGCCGCTGATGAAGCGGAAGGCGACCAGGCCGCCGAACGAGGGGGCGAATGCGGTAGCCAGGTTGCCAAGGGCATACAGCGCCATCAACAACAGCAGCATGTGCTTGCGCAACAGCCGGGCACCGATGATCGCCAGTGTCGGGGCGCCAACCATCACCCCCAGCGCATAGGCGCTGATGGCATGGCCCACCTGGGGCTCGCTCAATTGCAGATTGCTGGCGATATCGGGCATCAGCCCCATGATGGCGAACTCGCCGGTGCCAATGGCAAAGCTGCCCAGTGCCATGGCAGCTTCCATCTTCGCGACGGTACTTTTGCTAGAGAGAGGGGGTAATTCCTGAACTGACATCTGGATCCTTGTTGAAACATGCTGAAACGTTCAAGGCGGGATCATAGTCAATCCGTGCTGGTGACGTCGAGGAAGCTGGCCAGCTTCCTGAACCTGCGGCATAAGCAGCACCTGTGGGAGCGGGCATGCCCGCGAAGAATCCAGCGCGGAGGATGGCACCGGCTGCGCCGGTGTTCGCGGGCACGCCCGCTCCCACAGCAGATCTGCGTAATGACTGTGGCAGCGGAGCAGGGTGGAGTCAGCGCTCCAGGTAATGAGTCTGCGCGGCAAAATCGATGAAGCGCTTGCTGGCCAGCGACAGGTATTCCCCCGAGCGCCAGCACAAGCGGAAGCTCATCTGCTGCGCTGGCTGGAACGGTACGCCGACGATGCCCGGTGTGCGCTGTTGCACCGAGCGCAGCAGGGTCGCCACGCCCATGTTGTCCAGCGCGGCCTGTACCACCAGCGATACGAAGTTGCTTTGCAGCGCTACCCGGTAGGTGATGCCATGTTCGGCAAAGAACGCATCCAGCAGGTGACGTTGCACGAAGGTGCGGTCGAACACCACCATGTCGGTATTGCGCAGGTCCTCGGCTGTGAGGAAGGCCTTGCCAGCATAGGGATGGTCAGGGTGCATGCACGCCAGCATCTCATCGCTGCCCAAGAGGATCGATTCCTTGTCGGGCGGCACGCGCCGGGACTCCAGCAGCGCCAGGTCGATTTCCCGTTGTTCCAGGCGATGGCCAATGTCCTCGGCACTGCCTTCGAACACGGTCATGCCAATACCCGGGTACAGCTGGCGGAAGGCGTTCATCAGGCCGGGTACATAGTGCAGGCCGAACATCGGCGGGATTCCCAGGCGCACTTCGCCGCGCTTCAGGTCGGCCATGTCACGCAGTTCTTGCCGCGCCACATCCATTTCGCGAAGGGCCGATGCGATACGTGGCAGGAAGCGTTCGCCCTCGGCTGTCAGGATGACTTTGCGCGTGGTGCGGTTGAACAGAGTGACGCCCAGTTCTTCTTCCAGGCGGGTAACGGCCATGCTAAGTGCCGGCTGGGCGATATGCAGGTGCTGCGCGGCTTTGGTGAAGCTGCCTTGGCGCACGATCTCGACGCAGCAGCGCAATGCCTTGAGGTTCATTGAGGGGGGGTACCGTTCATAACAAACTGTGATGCCAAGCATCATAACAATATATTTATTATTATTAACCAGAGGGCCTACGATGCGCGCCACTGAGACATCCTGCAACATCTCAGTCACGCAGCTTAATAAATCTGCAATCCCACAAAGATTTTGAGGTAGTACCCCAAATGGCCAAGGCCGCCGATGTCGTTGTGCAATGCCTGGAAAACGAAGGTGTCGAGTATGTGTTCGGCATTCCTGGTGAGGAAAACCTCGACCTGCTCGAATCCCTGCGCAAGTCGAAGATCAAGCTGGTACTTACCCGTCACGAGCAGTCCGCAGGTTTCATGGCTGCCACCTATGGTCGCCTGACCGGCAAGACCGGCGTCAGCCTGTCGACCCTCGGCCCTGGCGCCACCAACCTGGTCACCGCCAGCGCCTACGCCTACCTGGGCGGCATGCCGATGATGATGATCACCGGCCAGAAGCCGATCAAGAAGTCCAAGCAGGGCCGTTTCCAGATCATCGATGTGTGCGGCATGATGGACCCCATCACCAAGTACACCCACCAGTTCGCCTCCGCCGACAACATCCCTTCGCGCATGCGCGAAGCCTTCCGCCTGGCCGAAGAAGAAAAGCCGGGTGCCGTGCACCTGGAACTGCCGGAAGACATTGCCGCCGAGCAGACCGACGCACTGCCGATCCCGCCAAGCCTGCACCGCCGCCCGTTGGCCGAGCACGTGGCGATCGACGCAGCCGTACAAAAGCTGCTGAACGCCCGTAACCCGATCCTGGTGATCGGCGCCGGTGCCAACCGCAAGATGACCGCCAAGGTCCTCAAGCAGCTGATCGACAAGACTGGCATCCCGTTCATCACCACCCAGATGGGTAAAGGTGTGGTCGACGAGCGCCACCCGCGCTTCCTGGGCAACGCCGCACTGTCGTCGGGTGACTTCGTGCACCGCGCCGTCGAAGCCGCCGACCTGATCGTCAACATCGGCCACGACGTGATCGAGAAGCCGCCGTTCTTCATGGTCCGTGGCGGCACCGAGGTCATCCACATCAACTTCCGCTCCGCCGAAGTCGATGCCGTGTACTTCCCGCAGGTTGAAGTGATCGGCGACATCGCCAACGCCGTATGGCAGATCAGCGAAGCGCTGAACGACACTTCGCACTGGGACTTCACCCGCCTGATGGCGATCCGTGAAGCCAACGAAGCACAGATCGCCGAAGGTGCTGACGACAACCGCTTCCCGGTCTACCCGCAGCGCATGGTCGCCGACATCCGTCGCGTGCTGCCGTCCGAAGGTATCGTTGCCCTGGACAACGGCATCTACAAGATCTGGTTCGCTCGTAACTACAAGGCGCACAAGCCGAACACCGTGCTGTTGGACAACGCCCTGGCAACCATGGGAGCCGGCCTGCCATCGGCCATGGCCGCGCACCTGGTGCACCCGGACCGCCCGGTGATCTCGGTTTGTGGCGACGGCGGCTTCATGATGAACAGCCAGGAGCTGGAAACTGCGGTACGCCTGGGCATGCACATCACCGTGGTGATCCTGCGTGACGACGGCTACGGCATGATCCGCTGGAAGCAGGCGAACATGGGCTTCACCGATTTTGGCCTGGACTACGGCAACCCGGACTTCGTCAAGTACGCCGAAGCCTACGGTGCCAACGGCCACCGCGTGGAAAGCGCCGAAGGCCTGCTGCCGCTGCTCGAGCACTGCATCAAGACCCCGGGCGTGCACGTGATCGACTGCCCGGTCGATTACAGCGAGAACGACCGCATCCTCAACAGCGAGCTCCGTGAGCGCGCGCTGGCCGTGTAAGGCCTGACAGGATCGGCGCCACCTCAAGGCGGGCGCCGAACCTGTGTAGGAGCGGCCTTGTGTCGCGATGGGCCGCAAAGCGGCCCCCCGGATTTCAGCATCAACGCAACAATCGCCGGGGCTGCCATGCAGCCCATCGCGACGCTAGGCCGCTACTACACGGCTAGCTACCTGCCTCAGAATCCGCAACCGCAAACACCGGCGCCGCCGGTGCCATCCAGAGCATCGCTCAAAGCGCCGTATCGACCAGAGTGGACAGCTCAGGCTTCCTCGAAGTGCATCTCCGGGGGCTTGCGCTTGAAACCACGGGTAATCACCGTCAGGTAGAGCACGCCGAGGCAGAGCCAGCCTGCCCCCAGGTAGATCGCCAGGTGATCAAGACTTGCCATCAGCCACAACGTGGATGCAAAGCCCACCAGGGGGAACGCGAGATACATCAGTAGCGCGTTCGCACCACGCTGCTGCATGGCGACCCAGTAGTGGAAGATCACCGCCAGGTTGACCAGGCTGAAGGCGAGGAATGCACCGAAGTTGATGAACGAGGTGGAGGTCGTCACGTCCATGCGCAAGGCAAGCAGGGCGACCACCCCGCACAGGATGATGCTGGGCACCGGCGTGCTGAAGCGTTCGCTCAACCTTCCGAAGAATGACCTGGGCAGCACTCCGTCACGCCCCATCGCATACAGCAGCCGGGAGGCGCTGGCCTGTGCCGACAGGCCAGAAGTGAACTGGCCGACGATCAGCCCCAGCAGGAAGATGCTGACGAAGATGTCGCCACCGATGTTCTGGGCGATTTCATAAGCCGCCGCGTCGGCGTTGGCAAAGTCGGTGGACGGGTGAGCGAGCTGAACGAAGTAGCTGCAGGCGATGAACAGCCCGCCACCGATCAGGGTGATCAGCAGGATGGCTTTCGGGATGTTCTTGCGTGGTTCCTTGGTTTCTTCGGTCAGGGTGCTGACCGCGTCGAAGCCCAGGAATGAATAGCAGGCAATCGCCGCACCGCTCATGATCAGCGGCAACTGGGTGCCTTCCTTGTAGAACGGCTCGAGTGTCCACAGCGGTACCGTGGGGTCGCCCCAGACATAGTGCACCGCCAGTGCAACGAACGCCGCCAGCACCAGCAGCTGAATGAACATCAACAGGCCATTGACGGTCTTGGCCAGCCGCAGGCCGATCACATTGATCGTTGTGGTGATGCCGATGAATGCCAACACCCAAATGGCTTGTGGCACGCCCGGGAACGCCGAGTGCAGATAGGCCGCGCCAATGAGCCAGATCGCCATGGGCAGGAACAGGTAGTCGAGCAACACCGCCCAACCGGTGATGAAGCCCAGCTGCGGGCTGATCGATTTGCGCACGTAGGTATAGGCGGACCCGGCGACCGGGAAGGCGCGCGCCATGTGGCCGTAGCTCAAGGCGGTAAAGAGCATGGCGATGGCTGCAGCGAGGTAGGCTGCGGGTACCTTTCCTCCCGTCGTCTCGGCCAGGATGCCGAATGTGCCCAGGACGATGATGGGGGTCATGTAGGCGATGCCGAAAAGCACCACCGAGCCCAGCGAAAGCGTTCGCTTGAGTGTGGCCATTACTGCTTGCTCCAGCTTGTGATTGTTATTCAGAGTCGAACACGCTGCCGTCCCTGGCGGCCTTGCATTCCAGTAATAGAGCCTGGAAGGGTGGAATTTTCAGGAGGGGATGATCAGTTCGCGAAGGCCGTTGGCGTGCTCGACCTGTTCACCCGGCAGCTGGATGCGGCGCTGGGCGATGTAGGTGTAATCGCGCCGTGACTGCTGCAGTTGGTCCATGGCCAGCTCGACGGTTATCCGGCACTCGCCACGGCCGGCTTCGCACAGCAACTGGCCGTACGGGTCGACGACGGCACTGCCGCCGGCGAAGACCAGGCCGCCATCACCATCACCCACGCGGTTGACCATGACCGCGAAGGCCTGGTTTTCCATGGCGCGTGCGGTGATGGCGGTTCTGTGGGTGGGCCCGTACGGGTCCATGTTGCCGTTGGTGACGATGATCAGTTCTGCGCCCAGCTGCCCCAGGGCACGGGCGGTTTCCGGGAACTCGATGTCGAAGCAGATCAGCAGGCCGACACGGATGCCTTTGAACAGGGCTGTCGCAAAACGGTCGCCAGGGGTGAAAACCCCGCAGTCCGATGCCCAAAGGTGGGTCTTGCGATAGGTGAGCGCTACGCCTTCAGGCGTGACCAGCACGGTGGTGTTGTAGAAACGACCGTCGTCTGCGGCTTCGGCCATCCCGACGACCACGGCAACATTCTGCGCTTGTGCGGCCTGTTGGACTGCCGTGATGCTCGGGCCATCCAGTGGCTCGGCGATGCGGCCGATATTTTCTTCGGTTGGGAAGCCCATCAGCTGGGTTTCCGGAAAGACCAGCAGATCGGTATCGGCGCCGCAGTTGCCGATCGCCTTGATGGTGCGCTGCAGGTTGTACGCGGTATCGCCATCGCGACCGGCCAGTTGGACAAGCTCTACCTTCATTTCCAATCCTCGACTAACAGCTTCGACCGCCACGCCGTGGCGACATGGGGTGTAAAAAACGATCCCGGTACAGGTTCGCTCAGCGTAAGCTAGCCCGGATTATGGGGTGGTCATCATGGCGGGGGGTATTACGCCCACGTGGTAACCCAACAGGGGTAGAGGATGAATTTTACGCTGCACGACATCGCCTGGCACCGATCGGTAGGCCAATTGATCGAAACCCTTGACAAGGACCACTTCTGGACAGCCTTGGTGCGGTTGCTGAACGAGTACGTTGCCTGCGACAGCTGGGTTGCGCTGCTGTTTTCCGCAGGGCGCCCGCAGGTGTTCGCCGAGTGCCCCAGTGCAGACGGCAACCCTGACCCGCTGTTCCAGGACTACCTGAAGGGCTTGTACCTGCTGGACCCTTTCTACGTGGCCAGCCGAGAGGCTGCGGTGTCCGGCCTGGTGCGCCTGGCGGATGTGGCCCCTGAGTGTTTCGAGCAGACGGACTACTACCAGCGCTATTTCCGGCTTACGTGGTTGCCGATGAAATTCAGTTCAACGTGCAGCTGGATGCGCAGCGCACGCTGTGCCTGTCGTTGGGTAGCAAGCGCCGGTTCAGCATCGAACAGGTCACCCTGCTGGAACTGTTGCGGCCATGGGTCACTGCGCTGATGCGCCAGCGGATGACGTTCGAGCGGGAGTTGCTGGAAGAGGCCACCAAACCTGCACCGCACTGGCAAAGCCGCATGGAGGACAGGGTCGAGCAGATGGAGTCGCCGCTGACCGGGCGTGAGCTGGAGGTGGGGCGGCTGATGCTGAGCGGGTGTTCCAGCAAAGAAATTGCGCGCAAGCTTGAAATCTCGGTGGAGACAGTGAAAGTGCACCGCAAGCATATGTACAGCAAGTTGGGTATCAAATCGCAGTCGGAGCTTTTTTCGCTGTTTCTTCAGGCCCAGCTGGGTTGATTCCGGCCAACTGCATGTCCCCTCAGATGGGACTGCACATGACTTGTTGCCTTGGCAGGGATTCTGTGGGAGCGGGTTTACCCGCGAACACCGGCATAGCCGGTGCCATCCACCGCGTCGCCTGCTTCGCGGGCATGCCCGCTCCCACAAGGACCGTGCTGGCACCCAGGCCTGCGCTGCATCTTCAGATTCGACTGGTAATGAAAAAATGACCCGCCCGCTGTTTGTTTCCATCGATGGGCCCAAGGGCACCGGCAAGACCACGCTTCTGGAGGCGGTTACCAAGGCCTTGCGGGCTGACAACAAGAAAGTGATCCGGCTTTGCGAGAAAAAAAGCGACCCCTACCGGGGGGAAACCATGGCCCTTGTCAATCAACTGGTCAGAAACCCCTCCCGGGACCTGGAATTGAGGGTATGCGAGCGCTTCGCCGAAAGCCGTGCCTGGATTTCACGACACGTGCTGCCCAGGCAGCCAGTAGACAGCATCATCCTGATCGATCGCTGGTACCCGTCTGATGCCGCATTTCGCCGCAGCGTGGCGTTCGACGAAATCCTGCGCCTGAACCTCGAGCGAAATGTGCAAGTGCCCGATTTGCATGTCGGCGTTGTCACGGCCCCTGATACCTCATGGGCAAGGGCCGCGGCACGAACGCGCGGATTGGGCAGTACGGTGATCCATAGCCTGGACGAGCAGGTTGCCTGTACCGAGGCGTTCGAGCGTGCGGTTGCGGAACACGGCTGGGTATTGTGCCGTAATGAAGGGGCCATCGAGGATGCAACGCGGCAGATAGTGGCCGAGATCGATGGCGTGCTTCGACCACGTCATCGACCGCAGTGCGATCAGTGCTGAAACAACAGCAAGTACTGGTTACTGCTTCATGGGCATATCCATCATCGACGACTGCTGATCCATCATCTTCATCATCATGTCCATCATTCCGTCGCCCATACCCATGCCACCCTTGGGTCCCGACATTCCCATGCCCGAACCCATGCAGCCCGCAGCATGTTGCTGGTGCAGCATGGCCATGCTCTCCTTCATTGTCTTCATGCCCTCGCGCATGGCGGCCTGGCGCTCGGCAGGGGTCTTCGCGGCTGCGGCTTTGTCATGAGCAACCTGCATCTTGTGCATTTGCTCGCTCATCGCCTTGTGCATGGGCGACTCGGAAGTTGTACTGGCGGCTGGGGCGCTGGTGGAGGCGTCGCCAGCCTGATTTTTGGCTTCGGCATGCGCCATGAGTGCACTACCGGCCAGAACAACAGCAAGAACCAACTTCAATTGCGTTTGCATGGCGAACTCCACTTTTATGGATATATACGACGTGCCTCAAGGCCGTGGTATGCCTGGATGATTGCAGTCTAGGCGGCCATCTGGTCGCGAATTTGACCTGCATCAAACAAGTGCAGCTTCATGCACTTTGAATAGGCTGGCTAATCTCATTGAAATTGTCGGCATAGGGGTCGTGTTATTCTTCAACTTTCTTACTGAACCGTTAATTGTTCTCTTGTTCCTGTTCCGGGAGAAATACGATGGCAATTGATTGGCTGGCCTTTACACCATGGTCCGCGCTGGCTGGTGGGGTGTTGATCGGGCTGGGGGCTGGGCTGTTCGCGGTGGTGAATGGCCGTATTGCAGGAATCAGTGGTTTGCTCGGTTCGATGCTGCAGCCAGGCGGGGAAGGGCGCAGAGAAAAGCTTGCCTTTCTTTTGGGGCTGCTGGCAGCCCCGTTGCTTTGGGGGATATTTGCCACGCTGCCGTCAGCCCGTTTCACCACGGCTTCCTGGACACTCATCGCGGCGGGCCTTCTGGTAGGGCTGGGGACGCGCTATGGCAGCGGTTGTACCAGCGGCCACGGCGTCTGTGGCCTGTCGCGCCTGTCACCCCGTTCGGCGGTGGCAACGCTGTGCTTCATGGCTACCGGTTTTGCCACGGTGTATGTGGTCCGCCATCTCGTACAAGGGGCCTGAAATGCCGGTGTTCAGTGGTTTCATCGCCGGGCTGCTGTTCGGCGTGGGGTTGTTGCTGGCAGGCATGGCCGACCCCGCCAAGGTGCTCGGCTTTCTCGACATCGCAGGGCAATGGGACCCTTCGCTGGCGCTAGTGATGATCGGGGCGATTGCCGCAGCATGGATACCGATGCGCTGGGCGAGCGGTCATCCAACGGCCCTGCTGGGTGGGGCGATGCAATTGCCTGGCCGACGTGATGTGGACCGCCGCCTTATCGGCGGCAGCCTGGTATTCGGCATTGGCTGGGGGCTTGCGGGCATCTGCCCGGGGCCGGCCCTGGTGCTGCTGCCTGCAGGGTACTGGCAGGCCTGGCTGTTCGTCGCTGCGATGCTGGTTGGCATGGGGTTGTTCCAGTGGCTTGAGGCGCGTCGTGGTAGCTGACATCCAGCTTTCCAGGCCAGCCCGCTGTATGTACGCACCTTGGTGGATGCTGCATCATGCCTGGCCATTTACCGCCCCACGGAGACAACGATGATCAAGACCGGCGATACACTGCCCGACGTAACGCTTTACCAGTACAGCAACGGCGAGGGCGGCTGTGCGATCGGCCCGAACGCGTTTTCCCTGCACGAGCGCTGCAAGCAGAAAAAAGTGGTGATCTTCGGCTTGCCAGGTGCCTTCACGCCTACCTGTTCGCAGCGGCACGTACCGGGCTACGTGGCCGCGGCCCAGGACCTGTTCGCTGCCGGGGTTGCCGAAATTCTCTGTGTTTCGGTCAATGATGCATTCGTCATGAATGCCTGGGGCGCGAGCCTGCAGGTGGGCGAGGCGGTCAGGATGATTGGCGATGGCAATGGTGAATTCAGCGAGGCGCTGGGCCTGATCCAGGACCTATCGGCACGCGGCATGGGTCGGCGTTCGCAACGCTATGCCATGTTGGTCGACGACTTGGTGGTCAGGCACATTGCGGTCGAAGCACCCGGCAAGTTCGAGTGCAGCGACGCTGCGAGCATGTTGGCTGTTTGTAAGCTCTGAAGGCATACACAGTTACTGTGGGAGCGGGCGCGCCCGCGAAACGGCCAACGCGGTGCGTGGCACCGGCTGCGCCGGTGTTCGCGGGCACGCCCGCTCCCACAGGGAATGTGACTCGCTCTCGAATATCGTTCCCTGCGCGACAGCGCAGCTCGAAGGGCTGGGCAATTGGCCCATCAACCTCTACTCGCCGCCTCACGCCGGGATGGCTTCAACTGAACCCCCTCCCAACGGGCAATCACCAGTGGTGCGATTGCATTGCCTAGCACGTTCAGCGTGGTAGTCCCGCTTTCAATCACTCGGAAGATGCCTGCCACCAGCGCCACAGCATCGAGGGGAAGCCCGGCAGATGCCAGCGTGGCCGAGAGGATGATGATTGCGAAGCCTGGAACACCGGCTGCGCCCTTGGAGGTGAGCACCATGGTCACGACCAGCAGTATTTGTTGGGACAGTGTGAGGTCTATACCGTAAAGCTGGGCGATGAAGATCGTCGCGACCCCCAGGAAAATCGACGCCCCATCCAGGTTGAACGCATACCCGACCGGTACTACGAAGCTGACGATACGTCTGGGAACACCATAGTGTTCAAGCTTCTCCATCAGCTGTGGCATTACCGCCGCGGATGCCGCACTCGAGCACGCCAGGATCAACTCGTCCTTGAAATAGCGGACAAGCTTCGACAGGTTCTCGCCGATCAACAGGCAGATACCGCCAAGTACGATCAGAGCGAAGAGGATCAGTGCCAGGTAAACGACCCCGATCAACTTCATCAATGGCAGCAGGGAGGCGAAGCCGAAGGTTGCCACGGTGGAACCGATCATGCCGAACACCCCAATGGGCGCGTATGCCATGACATAGTTCACCAGCTTGAACATTGCGTCGGCGGTGCCCTGGAGTGTCGCTACGACTGGGGCACTCTTTTCGCGCGGCAAGGCGTTCAGGGCCATACCGAATAGTACCGCGAAGAACAGGATGGAAAGCAACTTGCCTTCGGACAGCGACTGGAAGAGGTTGTCCGGCACAATGTTCTGCAGGATCAGCAAAGCGCCTTTTGCAGGTTCCGATTTAATGCTCGCAGCGCCTCCCGCCATGCCGGCGATCACCGTACCTGAACCAGGCCCCAGAAGATTGGCCAGCACGAGCCCGACAATGATTGCCAAGGTGGTGATTGCGAAAAAGTAGCCAAGGGACTTGACCCCCATACGGCCAAACGACTTGTTGTCGCCACCCCCTGCAATGCCGAGCACCATGCAGCAGAAGACGATGGGCACGACAATCATCTTCATCATCTTGATGAAGATGTCACCCAGGGGTTTGAGCACTTCACTGCTGACCCATTGTTGATGTTCCGGGTGTGTATTCAAGAACCAGCCAACGCTGATGCCGAGCAATAAGCCGATAAGGATCTGCCAGACCAGTGGGACTTTTTTCATGACGCCAGCCTGTTTTTATTGATTTAAGGTGTGCTGCGCTGTTGGCAGTAATTGAAGGCGTGAGCGACGCGCTCACGCCCGGGAGCACGCGGGCAAACAACGCTATTTGGCGAAGATCTGTCCCATGTCCTTGAACGCTTTGAACTCCAGCGCGTTACCACACGGGTCGAAGAGGAACATGGTGGCTTGCTCGCCCACCTGGCCTTTGAAGCGGATGTAGGGCTCGATGACGAATTCGGTACCCAGGTCGGTCAGGCGCTTGGCAAGCGCTTCCCACTCGTCCCACTGCAGAATCACGCCAAAGTGAGGGGCTGGCACATTGTGTCCATCTACCGGGTTGCTAAGTGCATGTTCCTGGTAGGGCATCTTGGGATGTTCGTGGATGACCAGTTGATGGCCATAGAAGTTGAAGTCGACCCATTGGGCTGCGGAACGTCCTTCTTCAAGGTTGAACACCTCGCCGTAGAACTTGCGAGCCGCGGGAATATCGTAAACCGGAATGGCGAGATGGAAGGGGGACAGGCTCATCAGAAACTCCTTGAGGGCTATGGGTAACGACCTGTGAAGTAACAGGTTGTCGATGGGGTGGGTGGCTTGTTTCTTGTGCTTGCCGATTCTAGGAGTGGCCAAGTGATAAAAAAATCAATATATTTTTCTTGAAAACACAAAGGAAATTTATGAATGATCCGCGAGCTCAAGACCCTGATTGCCGTGGCCCGGGAGGGCACGTTCGCTGCGGCCGGGCTCAAGGTGAACCTGACCCAGGCGGCCGTAAGCGCGCAGATGCAGAGGCTGGAGGCCGAACTGGGGTATGAGATCTTTGAACGCAAAGGCCGCAACGCCCAGCTGAACAGGCGCGGGCAGCAGACTCTGGAGCAGGCCCAGGAACTCGTCAGGCTTTACAACAGCCTGGGTTCCGGTGCACAGGGTGTGGCGCCTACCGTGCAGGTCGAGGTCGGCGCTATCGCGTCGGTACAGAGGTCACTGCTGCCACAAGCACTGGCGCAGTTTCATGGTGCCCGGCCTGAATGTCGCACGCGGATCATCCCTGGCCTGTCGCTGGAGCTGCTGAGTGCGGTAGATGCCCGGGAAATCGACATTGCCGTGATCATCAGGCCGCCGTTCGAATTGCAAAGCGATCTGCACTGGACAACGTTGGCAAGCGAGCCTTACAGGCTGATCGTTCCAGCCGGGCTCGCGGATGCAGAGTGGGGCGAAATGCTTTCGACCCAACCCTTCATTCGCTACGATCGCTCGTCATTTGGTGGGCGCCAGGTCGACCGCTTCCTTCGACAATTTCATTTCAATACCAGAGACGTGTGCGAACTGGACGAACTGGATGCCATCACCGAACTGGTCGGGAAGGGTGTGGGGGTAGCGTTGGTACCACAAACAGTCAGCCGGGACGCCTGGCCTGCCTCCGTGCGCGCCTATGATCTTGGCGCCCACACGTTCCATCGCGACATTGGCCTGGTTCACCCTGCAAACGTTGCCTTGAGCGTGCAGGTTACGCTCTTGGTCCAGCTGATTGTCGAGGCGGCTGTTCAATGCCACTGACAACCTGAACCGGCGCCCCCGGTTCAGGTTTGGCACGCCAGCGACGGCTACGCGGCAAAGTCGGTAGAGAGCGACAGGTCCCGCCACTGGGCCAGCTCTTGCTCTACCGCGCTGTTCTTGGCCTCGATGCGCGCGACGGCATCGCTGCCCAGCGCCAGGCGCAGTGGCGGGTTCGCTGCATTGACCAGGGCCAGCAGGGCTTCGGCCAGCTTCGCAGGGTTGCCGGGCTGGGCATGGTTGGCCGCCTCGGCGTGGTGGCGCATGACGCCGACGGTGGCTGCGTAGTCAGGCAGCTCCAGGGCTGTCTTCACCAGCGATTGGTCATCCAGGAAGTCGGTACGGAAGAAGCCCGGCTCGACCACGGTCACCTTGATCCCCAAGGGGGCCAGCTCCTGATGCATCGCTTCGCTGATGCCTTCGACCGCGAACTTGGTCGAACCGTACACCCCCCAGCCCATGTAGGCCTGGTAGCCGCCGAGCGACGAGATGTTGATCACGTGGCCGCTGCGTTGGCGACGCATGTGGGGCAGTACGGCGCGGGTTACGTTGAGCAGCCCGAAAACGTTGGTGGCGAACAGCCGTTCGGTTTCGCTGGCGCTGGTTTCTTCTACCGCGCCGAGCACGCCATAACCGGCATTGTTGACCAGCACGTCGATTTGCCCGAAATGCTTGATGCCAGCAGCGACCGCCGCATGGGCGTCCTCTTCGCGGGTCACATCCAGGCGCACGGCCAACAGGTTCGGGTGCCGGCCAAGGCGAGCCTCGATGTCTTCCGGGTTACGCGCCGTTGCGATGACGGCGTCACCCGCTGCCAGGGCCTGTTCGGCGATCAGGGTGCCGAAACCGCGGGAAGCGCCAGTAATAAGCCAGGTACGCATGTCAACTCCTCCTGTATCCGACCCTGCACCATGCGGGCCTTCTCGATGAGTTGAGCGAACTTTAAAATCTGCGGATTGCTGTGATAATCCCATGAATATTACATAGGCCTTTGAGTAGCTTTCAGTAATGAAGCCAACCAGCACCGCCGATCTGTCCCTGTTCCTGTGCATTGCCCGCCACCTGAACTTCAGCCGCGCGGCAGTCGAACTGGGCCTTACGCCCTCGGCCCTGAGCCATGCGCTGCGGGCTCTGGAAACCCGTCTTGATGTTCGCCTGTTCAACCGCACCACGCGCAGTGTGGCGCTTACCGAGGCCGGGGAGCGTCTTTACCAGAGGCTGCAACCGGCCTTTCGGGACATCGCCGACGCGCTGGAGGACCTCAACAACTTCCGCGACAAACCGTCAGGCAACCTGCGTATCACTGCCGGGCGCGCCGCAGTAGAGCTCGCGCTACTGCCACTGGCCAATCGCTTTCTGCTGGCGTATCCGGAGATACGCCTGGAAATCGTCAGTGACGATGCGCTGGTGGACATGGTGGGCACCGGCTTTGACGCTGGCGTGCGCCTGGGGGAGCGACTCCAGGCGGACATGGTTTCGCTGCCCATCGGCCCTTACCTTCGTTCGGTGGTGGTAGCGGCGCCCGCGTTTTTCGATCGATATCCTGTTCCACAGCACCCGCAAGACTTGAAGCAACTACCTTGCATCGGGCACCGCTTCCCTGGTGGCGCACTTTATCGATGGGAGTTCGAGCGCGGGGGTGTGCAACTGGAGGTCGATGTCCAGGGGCCCTTGGTATTGGGTGACGTCAGCCTGATGCTGGCGCCTGCCTTGCAAGGGCTCGGCCTGGCCTATGTGTTCGAAGACATGGCCAAGGAGCACCTGGAGCGTGGCCATCTGCAGCAGGTGCTGGAGGACTGGTGTCACTACTACCCGGGGCTGTATCTGTACTACCCGAGCCGCCGCCAGGTGCCTGCGGCGTTAAGGGCCTTCATCGAGTTCGTACGGGAGCAGCGCTAGCGTGAGCGTGGCTTTTGGAGGCAGGCAGGTAGGGAAGGGCTAAACTGGCGCCAGTTCCAGACGTTTCGCTTTGCCGTCGCTGCCTGCATACCCAGGAGGTAACTCATGGCTTCTGCACCTGAAAGGCTCTTTTTCGAGGACTTGCAAGTAGGTGAGTCCTTCATGAGCGGCTCGTATGAAATGACCCAGGAGCGGATCCTGAGTTTCGCCTCGGAGTTCGACCCCCAGCCATTCCATACGGACCCCGATGCTGCACAAGAAACCTTTTTTGCTGGGCTGGCTGCTAGCGGCTGGCATACCTGCGCAGTCACGATGCGGTTGTTGGTAGAGAGTGTTCCAGTGGCTGGAGGGCTCATCGGCGCCGGCAGCGAAATCAGCTGGCCAAGGGCCGTGCGACCAGGTGACCTGTTGCGAGTGACCACAACCATAAGGGAGCTTGCCGCGTCGAAGTCCAAGCCTGACCGGGGCTTCGCTGTCCTTGAGAGCATCACGCTCAATCAGGACGATGCCGTATGCCAAACCACGGTTTCAAGGGTATTGGTGTTTCGCCGGGCAGATGCGTAAGGCCCCGAACTGTCCACATCATTCAATGCTCATGGGCATGCGAGTGAACGGTCAGGGCACCCGGCACCTTGGTCCGTTCGAGCCCGCCGTGGTCCAGCCACCGAAGCGTCTGCTCATAGGCCCGCTCCAGCAACGACTCGGTCTGGTCGAAGTTGAATACCGAGACATCGACCGGGCACAAGGGCGGAACGATATGCAGGCTGGTGAGCGTGCGGAAGTGTTCGATGTCACTCACAAGCTGGCGCATGCTCTCGGTTCTGCTCAGGCCCCGCCAGAATTCGGCGAGAGTCTCGACACCCTGAGCGTTGGGCCTTGCTGCAAAGTAGGCACCGTTGATGGCGCCTACCGAGGCGCCAACCACCATGTCGAACTGGACTTCGGCTTCGACCAGGGCCCGCAGCATCCCCACCTGGACCGCACCCAGACTGCCGCCGCCAGCGAACACGATTGCGGTTTGCGTAGGCATGATTGCTGTCTCTGCGCAGACGTGTGTCGACTGAGTGTAGTTGGCAGGGGAGGTACGTCTGGATCCAGGCACGCCCCGTCTTTTGTTCGCCTGGATGTCTGGCGTCCACTTCCCTTGATTGCTCAGCCCAGTCTGCGGATGGCAGCCCTCCCTGATTCCTGAGCCGGTCGTCGTCGCTGCTGAACGGCTGCACTCAAGCCAGGATCAATCGAGCTGAGTCGCCCGATTTCATTCAGCCAGCAGGAGTTACAGCGATGGCCCAGTACCTGTACCTGATCAGCTACATCCTCGACAACCAACCCGGCACCTGCGAATTGCGCAGCGACCAGGAGGACCTGAGCCGCGAAGCAGCGCGCGATTACCTCCAAGGCCTGCACCGCAACGAAGCGTCATCTTTCACTGACGTGCAGGTGCAACGTCTGGAGCACGACCATGAGCCAGGCACGTCACCGGGGCATTATCAGCAACCATGAAAAGGTGAGGGCTGGCAGATGAAAAGAAGAGGTGAAACCTATAGAAAGTGGTGCGACCCGATCCTGCACCATCAAACCCATGAGGAAACGCTCGGAACCGGCACTTGCCTGGAAGTGCAGACGCGCTTGTCACGCACAGGCGCCACGCAGTTGTTCATTGGTGTCTATCGCACCGACGGTTCGGTGCTGTGCGAACGGATCTATGACCAACGCGCGGGGGAAACCATGAGGCGTGCGTTGCTGTGGGGTGTGGGATATGCCCGACGCGTCGCGGGTGAGGGCGAGGCGTTGCGTGGCGAACCGGCAGGTAGCTGATGATTTATCTCGGTTGCGCTGGCTGGAGCCTGTCGAGCCGTTACGCCGAGGCATTTGCGCAGCCCGGCAGCCACCTGCAACGCTACGCCACCCGCTTCAATGCAGTGGAAATCAACAGTTCCTTCTACCGGCCCCATCGCCCGGAAACCTATGCCCGTTGGGCTGCGTCCGTACCTGAGCATTTCCGCTTTGCGGTGAAGGTGCCCAAGGCCATCAGCCATGAGCAGCGGCTCTGCGGGTGCGAGGACGCGCTGGACAGGTTTCTTGCTCAATGCGGTCAGTTGGGCGACCGCCTGGGTTGCCTGCTGGTACAACTGCCGCCATCGCTTGGCCATGACCCCCAGCATGCGCGACGTTTCTTCGAAAGCCTGCGGCAACGGTATGACGGGCCGGTAGCGCTGGAGCCCAGGCACGCCAGCTGGCAATCGGCGCAACCGATGCTGGTCGATTTGCGCATCGCCCAGGTTGCCGCGAGCCCGTCGCGCTTCGTTACCGATGCGCATCCGGGAGGTTGGCCGGGGCTGGTCTACTGGCGCCTGCATGGCGAACCGAGGATCTACCACAGCGAGTATTCCGACGAATATCTGCAGCGTCTGGCTGAACGCTTGCCGCACAGCCTTGCCGCCGGAGTGCCCACCTGGTGCATTTTCGATAACACCGCCTCCGGCGCTGCGATAGCCAATGCACTGGCTTTGGAGCGGCATTTGCGCTGAGGAAGTGATGGAAGCATGGCGATGGAAAAGAGCGATGACCAATCAGTCAAAATTAATGAATCTTTTTACACGTCGCTCGCTCCATTAGTCTGAATTGGTGAAGGAGAGTGCAATGGCTGGACAGCAGTTGTATGTGATCGAGTACGAGCTTCATGGGGAATTTCGCACCTTCATCATCCGGCTCGAGCGTATGGACAACGCCGAAGCCTGGCACTGGGCAAGTTGCGATGCCGGCGTGGGTATCATTCCACGGTTCGGCCAGCACAAGATCAAGAAGGTCAGCCGGCCAATGGCTGAGCGCTACGGCATCGGCAATGTGCGCTGGCGGGTATCGGGCGACGGGCCGGAGTTCGTCGCACCGACCATTGATGTGAAGAAGTTTTCCAATAGCGGTACCGGCAATACCTGAAGCTTGTTGAGCGCAAGCCTGCCTGAAGTCTTCAGGCAGGCTTGCGCTCATGGGTTCGTTTCCCAAGTTTCGAGGCACCATCACTCTCACTTTCAGGAGCCAGTACGTGCCGCAAATCATCACTCCAGGCACCCCTGAACACGAGATCAGCGAGCGGAACGCCCGCATGTTCGGCTCGCCAAAGGAACGCCTGGATTTCTACCGCCGTGAAATCCAGTACGAGACCAGCATCCTTGCCAACCGCACTGACGCCTATCTAGCTGCCCAGTCGTTTCTGGTGATCGCCTTCGTGTCGTCAATGAGTAACCTCAACCAGAGCTGGGGCGAGATGTTCACGCTGGTGGTTCCCCCGTTTCTCGCATTGCTGGGCGTGTTGAGTTCACTCAATGCCTGGCCGGGCATTCGCGCGGCCTACAAGATCATCGAGCACTGGCAATTGAAACAGAGCCACCTTCTGCGCAGCGAGCCATTGATGGGCCTGGCATATGACGAATCGCCACTGTTCAGCGAGGCGGAAACCTCCCTGGCCGGGCACCGCAAGTCGTTGTTATTTTCGCTGCGTACGCCTTGGATATTCCTGGTCTTCTGGATGATTCTCGGTATTTACGCGGTCTTCATCCAGCTGGCGTGAGCGGCGCGGCTGCACCCCGAGACAACGCGGTACTCCAATCGTTGTCGACGCTGATTACCGCCACCTTCAAAGCCTTTGCTCCGGTACCAATAACCAGGTTTGATTGCGCCATTTTCTTTGGGTCTCCAGACAAGTGTCATAGATCACAAACGCTGAACTCCTGCAGCCCCACCTGCGTCCCTCGAATGAATGCCCCAGTAAAGACGGCATCCACCCAACAATCAGCTTCGAGGGCGAAACGATGGACAAGACTAATCAAAGCTCGACGTCTCCACCCGGTAGCACCCAGGAACATGCCTTGATCGATGACGCCGGTGCGCTGCTTGGCGAGGCCAGGCACAAAGGCAGCGAGCAGTTCGAACACTACCGCGATAACGCAGCCGATCAGCTTGATTCGCTCGAGGAAGGTGCGCGTTCGGCGGCAGCTGCGCTGCAAGGCAAGGACAGTCTCGGGCTGTCGCAGTACCTGAACCAGGCAGCAGAGTGCGTGGGTGAGTTCGCCGAACAGGTACGCCATGAAAGTGCCGAAAGCCTGCTGCAGCGTGGTGCTCAGTTGGCCAGGAGCAACCCGGCGCTATTCCTGGCCGGTAGCGTCGCCATCGGGTTTGCCGTATCGCGTTTCATGCGAGCCAGCAGCAGCCATGAGTCCACCACCCCTGCGTCGTCCGGTGATTGGCAACAGTCCCGCCCCGCGCAGCCAGTGCCTGATCGTGGTAGCGACGTATCCACCCGTGAACCTTTCACCCCAGTCGACCCAGTCGGTCCTGGTGCAGGCACGCCGGTCAGTGGCAGCCCGTTCGAGCGCGATCCACTCAAAGGAGGTGAATGATGAACAAAGAACCCTTGCATACCACCCCGAGCTTGCACACGGCGGAAGACGACGCCGTCGGTGTTGGCGGTTTGTTGCGCCATCTGATGCGGGAAGTACCGGACCTGTTCACCAAGGAGCTGGCGCTGGCCAAGGCAGAGCTGCAGCAGAACCTCGCCACCCTCAAGGCCGGCACGGCTGCGTTGGCAGCGGGTGCGATCGTGATGCTGGCGGGCTTCGTCATCCTGTTGCTGGCGGCAGTCTACGCCTTGGCGATGGTGCTCGAACCCTGGCTGGCAGCCCTGATCGTGGGCGCGGTCACCTTGGTAATCGGGTTCATCATGTTGCAGTCGGGCAAGAAACGGTTCGAACCCACGCATCTGGCCCCTGACCGTACCTTGCATGCCATGCAGCAGGACAAGGACACGCTGAAGAGGAAACTGCCATGACCACTTCCTTCGAACATGAAGCGCACAAAGACCCTGACTTGCTCGAGCAGGAAATCAACGCCAAGCGCGAGCACATCAGCGATCTGGTGGACGCCCTCGAACAGCGCCTGAGCCCGGGCCAGATGGTCGACCGGGTCCTGGCCTATGCCAAGGGCAATGGCGGCGAGTTCTTCGAGAACCTTGGCACCACCCTCAAGAACAACCCCGTACCCGCAACCCTGACGGTATTGGGCCTGGCCTGGCTGGGCCTGAACCAGAACCGCCCCTTCAACCCCGGGCCTGCACACCATGGGCCTGGGCTGGGCGAAAAACTCGGCGACGCGGTGGACACGGTGAAGGGCGCTTTCGCGCAGGCGGGGGAGGCAGTGCACGACGCCAGCCAGAAGGTGCGCATGAAAGCCCATGACATGCGCGATCGGGCCAGCGACTTTGGCAGCGGCGCCCGCGACTCCGTGGGGGCTTCCGCGGATACCCTGCGCCATTCGGCACACAAGGCCGCAGATCAGGCCACGGCACTGAAGGGCCAGTTCGATCACCTGCTGCAGGAGCAACCTCTGGTATTGGCCGCTTTGGGCATAGCACTGGGTGCGGCATTGGGGGCCGCATTACCCACTACCCGCAAGGAAGACCAGCTGATGGGCGCCAGCAGTGATCGTTTGAGCGACACACTCAAGGCCAAGGGCCGCGAAGTGAAGGCGTCGGTCGAAGAGTCGTTCGACAAGGTGGGTGGTAAAGCGTCTACACAGGCCGAGCGCAAGGCTGCAGACTCCGACCTTTCCTCAGGGTTGGGCTTCAATTCCTGATCCCGTGGGATGTGCGTCGCCGGCCCCTCTGCCTGCGCAGAGGGCTGGCGGCTCATCACGAAGGTTGTATAGGCCCAGGCTGGGAATGGCTGCGCAATATCGCTACGCTTTGGCCCACGCGCCAGGTCAAGAATTCGCCACAGTGAAGAAAACAGTTCGGTTTGATGATCTTCAGGTCTTCGTCACAACAGCCTTTGCCGGCAGCTTCTCGGCAGCGGCCAGGTTGTTGGATATTTCACCGGCCTTGGCCAGCGGGGCTGTCCAGCGACTGGAAAGCAGCCTGGGTGCCAGGTTGTTCGTGCGCTCCACGAGGCGTTTGCGGCTCTCGGATGATGGCGAGCGATATCTGCCCCATGCCCGTCAGGCCTTGGACGCACTGGACGCCGGTGAGGTGGCGCTGACCGAAGGGCGAGATGAGATCGCGGGTACACTTCGCCTGTCCATCCCTTCGGATATTGGCAGGAATCTGCTGCTGCCCTGGCTCGACGATTTCCAGCGGTTGAACCCCAAGGTGACGCTGCAACTGCGGGTCAGCGATCAGGTGGCCGACCTTGTCGGCCAGCAACTGGATGCGAGTATCAGGTATGGGCAACTGGCAGACTCCAGCCTCGTTTCACTGATGCTCGCCCCAGGGAATCGCAGAACGGTCTGCGCCTCACCTCAATACTTGGCACGACATGGGGCGCCAGACGCTCTGGAAGACCTGGGCAGGCATAATTGCCTGCGCTATGTGATGGGCGAGCAGACTTACGAGCGATGGAGTTTCCATTTGCCCGATGGAATCAAGACCGTCCAGGTTACAGGCGACCGCTTGAGCGATGACGCCGATGTCGTTCGGCGCTGGGGCGTTGAAGGATTGGGGATCGTTTACAAATCCAGGCTGGACGTTCTGGCGGATATACGCGCTGGGCGGCTGGTCGAGTTGTTTCCTTGGGATTACGGCCAACCTGCGCCGTTGCAACTGGTGTGCGCTCATCGAACCTCGCTCACACCTGCCGTGCAGGTGCTCAGAGCGTTTCTGGCGGAGCGTTTCGAGCAGCTCATCGGTGCTGATGGATAAGCTGACGGGGCTCATGGCCCCGCCTTGGTTACCTTGACTGGATGAATGCTCAGAAGCCTTCCAGGACAATCTTGCCTTTTGCCTTGCCGCTTTCGATCAGGGCATGGGCGCGTTTGAGGTTGCTGGCATTGATGCTGCCGAAGTGCTCGCCAACGGTGGTCTTGATGACCCCTTCGTCGACCAGCGTCGAGACTTTTTCCAGCAGATGGTGCTGCTTGATCATGTCCTCGGTCTGGTACAGCGAGCGTGTGAACATCAGCTCCCAGTGCACCGACAGCGATTTGCGCTTGAACGGCACGACATCAAGATGCTCAGGGTCATCGATCAGCGCGAGCTTGCCCTGTGGGCGCAGGACTTCGACGATCTGCGCGAGGTACGCATCGGTGTGAGTCAGGCTGATCACGTAATCCACTGGGTTGAGCTGGAGTTGCTCCAGTTGCAGGGCAAAGGATGCCGAATGGTCGATGACGTGATGTGCCCCGAGTTCGCTGACCCAGGCCTGGGTTTCAGGCCGTGACGCGGTACCGATCACCTTGAGCTGGGTACGCTTGCGTGCAAGCTGTACCAGGATCGAACCAACCCCGCCGCCGGCACCGATGATCAGCAGGCTCTTGCCAGCGCCGCCATTTTCCTCAACACCCAGGCGGTCGAACAGCAGCTCCCAGGCGGTGATGGACGTCAGCGGCAAGGCTGCGGCACTGGCATTGTCCAGAGTACGAGGCTTGTGCCCGACGATGCGTTCGTCGACCAGGTGAAACTCGCTGTAAGTGCCCGGGCGGTCGATCGCGCCGGCGTAGAACACTTCGTCGCCAGGCTGGAACAACGACACCTCGGCGCCGACCTCGCGAACGACGCCCACGGCATCCCATCCCAACACCTGGGGATGGGCGCCGCCGCGGCTGGCTCTGACCTTGGTATCGACCGGGTTTACTGCGATAGCTTTGACTTCCACCAACAGGTCCCTCGCGCCGGGCGTGGGTTTGGGCAGTTCGTGCTCGTACAACGATCGGGAATCCTGGATCGGGAGGCCGGGGGTGTCGTAGACGATTGCTTTCATTGGGATGTGACCTTTCAGGTAAACAGTGGTAACAGGCTAATCGTGTCGCCCTCCCTGAAAAACCGGGCAATTGCCGGAACACTTTCCGCATTTCGCTGAAAATCGGCTAGCTGCCTTGTGGTGGAACGCTGCCAACAGACTGCGCAACGTTGTCGGGACTCGGGAATTGGGTTCAGGCAACAGGGATCGGGTTCTCAACCAGCGCCAGGTTGAACTGGTGAATCAGTTCGTGTTCGTTCAGGCCCTGGTTGGCTCGCAGCGGGACGACACGATCCACCAGGACTTCCGTGGTTGCGGATTCGAGCTTGACCAAGGTTTCCTGGATAAAATCATCCAGCGGCATGGCGCGCTCATCACCGCTCTTGTGAATCAGATCGGTGTCCACCCAAGGTGGCGCAATTTCCAGTACCTTGACGCTGGTGTCACGCAGGCTGAACCGCTGCGACAGTGAGTAGGAGTGGATGGCGGCCTTGGTCGCCGAATACAAAGCGGTGGCCGCCAGCGGCAGGTAGGCCAGAACCGAACTGTTGTTGATGATGCAAGCATCCGGTTGGCGCTTGAGGTGCTCGACGAAGGCTGCGCTGACGCGCACCGGGCCGAGCAGGTTGGTCTGCAGCAGGCTCACTGCTTGTTCGTCGTCGAAGTCCCCGGAAGCCGGATTGTCGAACGGCATGACGCCGGCATTGTTGATGATCACGTTCAATGCAGGATGGCGGCGGATCACATCCTGGGCCACCTCCTTGATCTGCTGCGGATCATTGATGTCCAGGCGCACTGTATCGATCCCCGGGTTGGCCTGGGCGATTTCATCCAACAGTGCCTGACGGCGCCCCGCAACGATCACTTTATTACCACGTTGGTGGAATGCCTCGGCCAGGGCGCGGCCGATGCCTGAGGTACCGCCGGTAATGAAAATGGTGTTTGCGCTAAGTTTCATGATCCGTCTCCTTGCATTGTTCAGTTGGCGTTGTAGCGAGGGGCAAGCTGATTGCTGGACAGCTGGCCGAACAGGGCTTGCCGGCTGGCCTCGTAGCGTTCGAAGGACTTCAGGTCATGCATCGAGGGGATAGAGATCAGTACCTCGTCGTCAAAGTCCTGCAGGGCACCGTCCACCAGGTCCTGGGCCGACATCACGATACCCGGATCAAGGTTTTCGACCGGCAAGCCGCCGATCTGCCAGAAGTCGGTGGCGGTGGCTCCTGGCAGCACTGCCTGGATCCTTATGCCTTTGTCCGCAAGCTCCTTGTGCAGGGACTGGGTAAAGGCGGTGACATACGCCTTGCTGCCACCGTACACACCATTGAGCAGCTCCGGCGCCAGGCTGACAACGGACGAGATGTTGATCACGGCGCCTTGCGCACGGGCGACAAATCCGGGGATGGTCGCGTAGGTGAGGCGGGTGAGGGCGGTGACGTTGAGGGTGATCATTTCAGCCATGCGCTCGACATCACTTTCCAGCAGGCTGGTGTGGGTGCCTATGCCTGCGTTGTTCACCAGCAGGCTGATACTGGCGTCCTCGCGCAATTTGCGTTCTACCTTGGCCAGGTCATCTGTGTTTGCCAGGTCTGCCGGAAACACCTCCACGTTCTGCCGGGTTTCTGTAGTCAGCCGGCTGGCCAACGTATTGAGGCGCTCCCGGTTGCGAGCCACCAGCACCAGGTCGTAACCCCGACGCGCCAAGCGTTCTGCGTAGATCGCGCCGATGCCGGTAGAGGCGCCAGTGATGAGGGCAGTGCCTTTGAATTGCTGCTTCATGGTCATGCTCCGTTGTTGGATGTGGAGCCCATGATGCAGAAGGTCGCCTTTGTCTTAAACGACACATATGGTACGTTTTCAGGACATCCAATGTGGAGCTCCAACCATGCACCGGGTCGGCTATCTCATCACCGAAGGTTTCCAGATCATGTCGCTGGCGACGCAGGCCGTGTTCGAGTTCGCGAACATTGTCGCGGGCGAAACGGTTTACAAGATCCAGAATTTTTCCATCGGCGGCGGCACGGTGCGTTCTTCCCTGGGCATGTACATGGACACGCTGCCGTTGGGCGCTCCTGGTCTGGCTGATACCTGGATGATCACGGGAACCCTGACGCCGCTGACTCCGCCAGGCGAGGAAGTGCTGGCCAGCGTCAGAGGCTTTGTCGATGGCGCTCGACGCACGGCCGGTCTGTGTACCGGCTGTTTCGTGTTGGCCCAGGCAGGCGTGCTGGACAACCGGCGGGCCACGACACATTGGGCCTATGCGAAAAAGTTGCGTGAACTGCACCCGAAGATCGAAGTGGAAGAAGACCGAATCTTCATTGTGGACGGGCAGATCTGGACGTCCGCCGGGATGACCGCCGCCCTGGACATGGCACTGGGTATGGTGGAAAAAGACCTGGGAACCGAGATGGCCAGGTCAGTGGCACGCAAGCTGGTGATGCATCAGCGCCGCTCCGGTGGGCAATCGCAGCATTCCGAGTTGCTGGCGCTTTCGCCGAAGTCTGATCGGATACAAAACGCCCTGGATTACGCACGCAAGCATTTGAGCCGTCCATTGAGTGTCGAAGAGCTCGCCGAGTCCGTGCATTTGAGCCCCCGACAATTTACCCGCGTATTCACTGCCGAGACAGGTCAATCACCTGCCAAGGCTGTGGAAAGCCTGCGCCTTGAGGCTGCCCGCCTGATGATCGAGCAGAGTCGCCACAGCCTGGATGTGGTGGCGAAGGAAACCGGGTTCAGGGACCGTCGGCACATGCGGGAGGTGTTCATTCGTGGTTTTGGTGTCCCGCCTCAAGCCGTGCGAAGAGATGCCCGGCGGGTCATATTGGTTGAATGACAACGGACCCAGCCCGATGGATGTGCGCTTTCTGGCTCTGATCCACTACACAGGAAGCAGGTGCTCTCGTTCAAGCAACTCGATGTTGGACGGCTTCACCCGAACTTCGTGAAGCTCTGGCGCGGTGAACCAGCGGCACTCGACTATCTCGTGATCTGCAGCAGGCTTTGCTCCCGCTTCAACAGGCAGCTGATAGAGGTAGTGCTCCTCACCTGCGAGCACGTAATGGTTGAGGAATCGAGCACCATTGAAGGGTAGGCAAGTTTCCTCCATCAGCTCGCGCTGCGCTGTATCCAGGTGATGCTCGCCTGGGTCAATCTTCCCGCCTGGCAACGCCCATTCAGCGCCTTGCTTGCGCACGAAAAGGATGCGTCCTGCCTGCAGGCAAATGACCGTCGAGTGTCGTTCTCTGGCGTTGTTCATCATGCCCCTCCCGTACCATGGAGGTGGCATCAGGGCAGCAATCACCCTGATGCCCGCTGCTGATTATCAGCGCTCTTTATCCCACTGCTGCTGATCATCTGCCTGGTTTTGCTGACCACCCATGCGGTCCTTGTCTTGCAGGTTCTGGTTCTGCTTGTCGGTCGTACCCTGGCCGCCCTGGCTGCCCGTATCACGGGAACGTTCCCAGTCCTTGTTCATCTTGTCCTCAGGTTTTTGGCCGGATTGGCTGCCACCTTGCTGCTGACCGGGCATCCGCCCCCCCGAACCTTGGCCGCCTTGCTGGCCAGGTCCGGCAGTATTGTTGCCCATGCCGGTGTCAGCATTGCCCTGGTTGCCACCTTTGTCTTGATTGTTTGCCATGATCGCTTACCTCGGGTCAAACACAGGAAGGTCTGTGTGTACTGTTATGACCGAGGCCCGTTCGCGCGGTATTCAAGGAATATTTGGCTAGCTGACTAAACGCATGAATTTCAGGGGTACGAGATTTTGGTGTGTGGGCAGGAAGGTGCCTGAAGGGCAGCGCCATCTGCGAAACCCTGTTCGGGGCGATCGGAGATCGCCCCTTTTGCGGTTCAGGGGCGGTCCTTGAGGGTTTCGAAGGCTTTGACGCTTTTGATCAGGCTTTTGTTGCTGGCGGAACCGGCACTGTTGAACAGGAAAGAGAAATCCGAGGCCAATGACGGGCTGCCGGCAATCGTCGCGTACTGATGGCACTGGTTGCAGTTATCACCCTGCACGTAGGTCTCCATGGTGGTGTTGGCCACCGGCACGTTGCCCTGGCTGATGAACGGCCCGTACGACAGCGGCACTTGCGCGTTGGCGCCCGGTTCCGGGCTGGGCGGATTGGGGGCGAGGGTCCAGAGTACGTTGATCAGCTTGTAGTACTGGAACACCGACTTGCCTTGGCTGTGCTGCGCGAAGTTGGCTTGTACCGCGCTGTTGAGGGCTTGCAGGTCGCCGGGCACGGGGTGTTCGCGGGTGGTCTGTACCGGCTGGTCGCGTGGGAAGAGATCGGTGCAGTCCTTGTCGGGATGCGTTTGCTTGCACTGGATACGGGCTTGGTTTGGTGTGCACTCGGGGCCGTTGCCACAGTCAGGGTTGTTGAAGGCAAACCCGTTTGGCGGGGTTTGTTGCGGCGGAACCTGGGCCGGTTCGGGCACGTTGTCCACCTGCTCGAAGGTGGTCCAGATGAAGTTGGGCGAAGCCTGGGTCTTGTTGATGATATGCAGGCCCACCAGCCCCACCACCTCCTGGGTGCACTCCAGCGTGTCGGGGCGTTTGAGCCAGGCCACGGTAGTCAGGTAGCGCCCGAACAGCTCGGGTTTGCCGGTCAGCACCCGCCAGGCGGCCTTGAGTTCGATCGCGCCCAGTTGCTCCTGTGGCACTGGGGAGGTTGGCAGTGAACGCATCGGTTCACCGATGGGCAGCGACAGGCCCTCCGGTGTCTGGCCGTCGAGGTTTCGCGCGACCTTCAATTGGTTGGCGGCGTCGTAGAGCCCCTTGTCGACGATGTAGTCGAACTCGGCCTTGCCCACCTTGCGTTCAAAAAACACCAGTTTGCCCGCCTGGTCCGTCAGCCAGCCGCCGGACGCTTCCATGACCGGGTCGGGAATGGAGGCAAGTGTCCCGGTCGACAGGTGGAAACCGTGCAAGGCATTGATCGCGCCTTCGGAGGTGGCGTTCATGAACTTGCGCGCGCCCACCTTGAGTGTCTTGAGGCTACCTTGGGTGCTGCAGTCGGACGGTACCAGGGTTTGCACGCCCCAGCCGGTGGGCGTGGGGGCGCCGGGCAGGAAGATGTCGTTGGCGTCCTTGTAGCTGGCCCATACCGGGGCCACGCTCATGGGTTGACCCGGTGTGGAGGGGACCCCGAACTGCGCCAGCGTGCTTTGCATGTCGGGTTCGCCCGCCAGACTGGCGGTGGCCGGCCAACCGGGGTTCACCGGCCAGTTCAAGGCAATGAACAACTGCCAGCCAAAGCAGTTCATGAACGCTTGGCTGGTGGCATTGAAGTTGTTGACCGGCAGGAATCCCCCGCTGGCCGGGTTGAACACCAATTGCTGCTGTACACAGGTATCGGCGTCCGACAGCGTGGCCGCCGTGGCGGGTTGCGGGGTCGACAGGCACAGTAGAATGCCGCACAGCAGCGACAGAAGACTCAAGCGTGACCTGGACATCATTGCGCTCCTTGCAAGCTGTGAAGCCGCACCCGAAGGTGCGGCAATAGAGGGGCGTAAGTGGGGTGACTGGCGTGGCTCAGGCGCCAGGCACCAGCGCCAGGCCAGATTCCCAAGGGTGGTCTGTCGCGCTCACGTTCACATCTTCACCCGGGTTGAGGGCACGCAATGCCACCAGGCCGGGTGCTGCGGAGGGGCTGACCGTGATGGTCAGAATGTAGGCCTGGGTGCCGCCCGAGTTGGTCTGGCCGGGAATGGCCGATGCGTCGGGCAGGTACTGGGTGACCTGCGCCGTCACCCCAGGGTTGGAGAATTGCACCCTGGCATTCTGCGCCGTGGTAGTCGGGTCGGCACCTTGCACCACCAGCACGAACTGGTTGCTGCTACCCGGTGCAAGCCAGGCGGGCAGGTCGGTGGGGGATTGCCCGTAGAACAGGTCCAGCGGCAGCAGTTGCACTGGCCAGGGTTGCAGGCCGGCCACCCGGTCCTGCACGCATGGGAATGCTTGGGGCGTGGCGCTGAGCGGCTTGACGGTGACGCTCAGGCCGACCAACAGTTGTTGGGCGATGACCCACACATAGTTGACCTTCTGGTTGTTGATGGTGATGTCATTGATCGAGAAACCAGCGCTTTCCGGCACCTCGAACACCGCCTGCAGGATCTGGTCGGAACCGTTGGCAGCCGACTTGGCCGTACCGCGCGTGATGCGCCAGTACTGGCTCACGTCCTGGCCTTGCGGGCCCTTCCAGGCGCTGAAATCGGTGGGCTGCTGCAAGTACAGGCCAATGGGGTTGGTCAGCGACAGTCGGTTGTTCACCGCCGTGGTATTGGCCATGAAACCGATGTGCGGATCAGAGTTGCGATAGTTTTGCCCGTACTGCGCGCAGCAGATCAACGACTGGGCGTTCTGGCTGCTGCTCACCGGGCGCAGGATGGTGGCGGCGGCGGCCAGGTACACCTCGGCGCTGAGGGTATTGGGGCCGGAGGTCAGGTGCATTGCACCGCCGTACTGGCCGGGCACACAGGCCGTTCCGGCGTTCCATTTGTTGACGGTGTCATAGGCCGGCTTGCCGGTGGTGGGGTCGATGACCGGGTCGCCGGCTTTGCCGGTCGGGCAGTCGACGGTGTAGCGCAGGTACAGGTCTTCGAGTTGCACGTTCGGGTCGATGTAGTCGCGGTACAGCCCCAGTACTGCGTTCGGGTCGATGCGCCACATGGTCAGGAAGTACGCGGGGTTTTCGCAGGTGAAGGTGATCTTGCGCATGTTGCCGTTGGCATCGCGTACGATCGACCACTCGCAGTACTCGTCGAGCCAGCCCCGAGGCCCGGAAGGCGAGAACGCCGTGTATTTGCCGTTCCAGTCGATGCTCGGGCAGCGCTTGGCCGGCAGTTGCAGCACGGTACCTTGTTTGTTGGGGTCGTAGAGCATGTAGAGGGTGTTGTCGAGGGTGATCTGGCCGTGGTCGGTCAACTCCATCACCTGGTCCAGGGTCATGGCCTTGCCACCCAGCTGGGGAATGACCGCCGCACCGTTGTTGTAGAAGAACGTCCAGAGCCGGTTGGGGAAGGGCGCCCAGGTGATCGCCGGGGCGGTCACGTCGCCGAAACCTTCCACCAGCGGGTTGTAGTAACCCGAGCGGGGGGCGTCGTTCAGGCCCGACCAGGGGTTGCCGATGATCGACGATTCGGTCCAGCCGGTGAGGTTGTTGTTCCAGTCGGTTTCAAACTGCGGCAACTGGTCTTCCAGGCCCAGCTTGTTGTAGTCCTTGGGGGCTTGGCCGGCGGGAGAGGTGAACTGCTTGAAGGGCGTGCTCATGTCGGTTCTCCTGATGTGCGTGAGGTGGAAGCAGAGCAGCAGCCGGCGACCGGGGGCGGGCCGGCGAGGGTCTGGCGCGGGTCGTCCCACACCAGTTGGGCGATGAAACCGGGCAAGGTCATGTATTCGTCAGGCGTCAGCACGCGGCCGCTGTCGAGGTGGGTCACCACCAGCGACAACTGCACCGCGTCGCCGCGGCCAAGGCCCAGCGCAGCAGCGTTGCGGGCCGCATTCAGTGCGCGGGATACGCCGTGGGTGATGCACCGGCCCTTGTCGTCCACCAGCCCCATGCCGATACGGCTGAAGCGCCCCACGTAATGGGGGTTGTCAGCGCTGACGTGCTGCGTGGCAGCGTCGGGCTGGTCGAGAAAGACATCGATCAGATAGGTGTCATGGGTGCAGCGCACATGATCGAACACCACCCACGGCCCGGGCCCTGCGGCGTTGCCCGCGGCAGGCCCGGCTGTTGCGCTGTGCTTGCAGCAGGCGCCGGTGGACGTCTTGGGCGCGCCGAATTGTGGGGCCACCGGCACGCCGTAGTCGTAGCCGATGTGCCGGCTGTCCTGGGCCATGTCGCCGATGGTGGTGTAGCGCCAGGCGTCGGCGCTGGTGAAGGTGAGCTGCGTGGCGTCGTGGCCGGAGAACGGCTGGAGCAGGCACTGCGTGGTGAATTGCGCCCCGGGGTTGGCCCTGATCCATACCTCGAGCATGCGGTCGATATTGGCGTGGTAGGAGCAGAACACCGGGTCGAAGGCGGTGTAGGCGTTGTCGGCCATGTCGCCGCCGATCCAGCCGTGATAGTTGTCGTGGGGTTGCTCGTAGAGGCCGTCGAAGTTGAGGGCACGATTGGGGTACAGGCTGTCCTTCTGGGGCGGGTCGAACACCGGGATGTTGGCCCACGGATAACCGGGCACACCTTGTGGTTGGCTGAAGGTGGTGAACTTCAGGGCATCTACCACCTGTTGCTGGAAAATCCGGCTCATGCCGAACAAACGGGTGCGCTCCGAACGCGAGTCGTCACCGTGGGTGTAGAACAACCGGTCGCGTTGCACATACCGGCAGTCCACCCCTTTGACCGCACCGTTGGCGCACACTTTCGAACAACCATCCTTCGCGGCCGCGTAGCACAGGGGGTTGGGCCGGGTTTCGCCGGTGTGGGGGTGCACATAGGTTTCATCGAGAAAAGCCTGGGGCAGGCCGGCCTGTGGGCTGCCGTCGACGCTGGCGTCTTCGGCCATCCAGTCCCAATAGGGAATGGCACAGTCGATCAGTTGTTCCAGGTACAACAGGTAGGCCCGGTGCCAGAGGGCAAACGCCTCCTGATAATGCAGGCACCAGTTGGTGTGGATGTAGGCGTAACGTTGCCAGGGCGAACCACTGTCGGGGTCGCCCACCTGCATCACATCGTCCAGGCGGGCGCGGTACAGGTTCAGCTCCTCAAAGGTCAGGGCGCGGATGTCCTTTCTCACCCGCCTGACCGATTGGGGCAGGTCTGGTGGCGGGATGCGTTCGGCCAGATCGAAGGGGGAATCGGCGTCCAGGCGCCAGCCCTGGTTGACCCACAACCTGAAGGTTTCCAGCGCATCGATCGGCCAGAACTGTTGCTGGTCGAGGGTCAGCGGCATGTTGCGCGAGGCCAGGTGCTGGTAGATGGTTTCTGACCAGGTTTTGACCGAGCCCGGGTCGTCCAGGTAGACGAAATAGGCGTTCATGCACCCGGTCCAGGAGGCTGCCACGGCCGCGCGCTGCGCAGCGGGAATCCAGTAGGGCGCGGTAAAAAGGCCGTGGATGTCCGCGGTCCATGTCGGTTTCGCGATGATCATAAGGTCCCTCTCATGCGCCCCGCAGGCCATATTCGGCCGGGCTGCTAAGCTCAGTTGATGGTAAAGAGCTGGCGCGCAGGGAATCGTGCAAATTGGCGCGTCCTTGCGGCGGATTCATTGCAGTTTTTCAGGGAAGACACGTGAAAAATGACAGACGCCATGGATCTGAAGATTCTGGGAAAGCTGCAAAAGGATTGCAGCCAGAATCTGGAGTTGCTCAGCGACAGCGTCGGGCTGTCTTCCACCAGTTGCTACCGGCGTATCAGGCGCCTGGAGAGCGCAGGCATCATCAAGGCCAAGGTCGCGATACTGGACGAGCGCAAGCTTGGCATTCAGGTGACTGCCTTCTTTCTGGTGAAGCTGGACCGCGACAGCAACGACATCGACCGCAAGATGCAGCACATCCTGGCCAGCCACCCGGAGATTCAGGATTGTTACCTGATGACGGGCGAGTTCGATTTCGTGATGGTTGCCAAGTTTCGCGATGCCACCGAGTACACCGACTATATCTACCGGTTTCTCGACACTTACCGGGATATTCCGATTCGCACTTATTCCTCTACGCTGGTGGTGCGTACGGTGAAGAAATCGTATGAATTGCCGCTGGGAGGGGGGCTGCAGCAGGCTGTCGATGCCTGACAAAGCCAGCGCGGTGCATGGCACCTGGCTGCGACTTTCACCATGAGGGTAGGGCGGCAATCAACCTTGAACCGCTCGTGATACTCAGCATTTATTCATAGGTAGATTGCTGCCGTTGCGTCGGAAGAGTACGGATGTGCTCCTTGACTGAGCAAAGGCTCAGTTTGAATGGACGCTTGTCGCTGCCAAGCCTGCGGCGACATTCCCTCGGCCTTCACGAATGTGCGGCAAAAGTGGGACTGATCACAGAAACCGCACTCCAGTGCGATCTCAGCGAGCATCATTCCCGAGCCCCCCAGTAGTTCCTTGCTTTTGCGCAACCGTTGTTCACGCATCCACTGCTGCGGGGGCACGTGCAGGGTATCCCTGAACATTCGTGTGAAATGGCTACGGGACAGCGAGCAGGCTTGGGCGAGTTCCGTAACAGTTATGCCGGTGTCCAGGTTCTCCAGCATCAACCTCTTGGCAGTCGTGACCTGCCAGGGCTTGAGGAGCCCGGTCGTTTTCAGTGCGACAGTCGCCAGCACAGTGCAGTGATCGCTGTTCATACAAATCCATTAATCAATGAAGTGGGCACGCACGTTTCGAGTGGGCAGAGCAGGCCACTGCAGCCTCGGGCGGGCTACGGTCAGACAGCGGCAGCAACCGGGGCAAGGGTTGGGCCGTGTTGAACGCGCTCTGGTGCTTTGTGCACCATGGTGTAGGCATAGTCGACACCCATGCCGTAGGCGCCGGAGTGTTCTTTCACCAGTTCCATGACGGCATCGTAGGTGTCGCGGTTTTTCCAGTCGCGTTGCCACTCCAGCAGCACTTGTTGCCAGGTCACCGGAACCACGCCTGCCTGAATCATGCGCTGCATGGCGTAATCGTGGGCTTCCCTGGTGGTGCCACCGGAGGCGTCGGCAACCATGTAGATTTCATAGCCGGCATCGTTCATCGCCGACAGCGCGAAGGTGGTGTTGCACACCTCCGTCCACAGGCCGGAAACGATGATCTTGTTGCGCCCGTTTTTCTTCAGCGCGTCACGCACCTTCTGGTCATCCCAGGAGTTCATGGAGGTTCGCTCCAGCAGCGGAGCGTCGGGGAAGACGGCGAGCAGTTCGGGGTAGGTGTGCCCAGAGAAGCTTTCAGTCTCGACCGTCGTGATGGTGGTGGGCACATTGAAGATCCTGGCTGCCTTGGCCAGGCCCACGGTGTTGTTCTTCAGCGTCTGGCGGTCGATGCTCTGAACGCCGAAGGCCATCTGTGGCTGCTGATCGATGAAGATCAGTTGGCTGTTGAATGGGGTCAGTACTTCAGTTTTCGGATTGTTCATTTGTGTTCCCTGTCAGCTGGATGATGGTCATCGCACAAGTCACGGCGCCTGCTTTTCGCAGGCTGTGCTGAGGCACTGGATGACGTCCTCAGTGATGCCCGTTGCTTGAGTCCGAGAACAAGATAGCCAATCGCAGAGCGAAGCGGTGGCGCACCTTTGCGCTCTCAAAGGCGCATTAATGCGCCCTTCGTTTGTTCATCCTGTTGCTAGTATTCGCACGCAAACGCGGATCTACCTGATCCGGTTTACGCCAGGAGAAAGCGATGGCAGCTTCACAACCACTCAACAAACAAACCGCCTATTGGGGCGTCCCGTGGGAGAATTCTTACGGGTATCCGCAGGCCCGGCGGGTAGGGAACGAGATCTACGTATCGGGCCAGTTCAATCATGACGAAGAAGGCAACCTGGTCGCGCCGGCCCCCTTGGATCGTGACGGCAGGCCCTGTGATTTCTCTTCGATGGGGGATCAGATGCGCGCCGCCTACGACAATATTGCCAAGCTGCTCGCGCTGTATGGAGCGACGCTTGAAGATGTCGTGGAAGAGACGCTGTACGTGCTGGACATGGACGCGGCCTTTGCCGTGGTCGGCAAGGTGCGCAAGGCCGCCTACGGCACGGAACGGCCTCAATGCGCCAGCAACATCATCGGCGTATCGAGGCTTGCCCAGCGCCCACAGCTGATCGAAATCGCCTGCAAAGCGGTACTTGGCTCACGCGCTGAGTGACTTGCACTCCCGGTTTCGCTCTATGTGACCGGGAGTACCAGTTGGCCCTCGATCAACGGCTTCTGGTTGGCAACGGCAGCTGCACAGAACGTCATGAACGCTTTGACCCGCCACGATTTGCGGATGTCCTGGTGCGTCAGCAGCCACAGCTCATCCTGCAGCTCCGGCACCACCGGGCCGACGCGTTCTAGCCCAGGCGTGATATCACCCAACATGCAGGGCAAAAAACCCACCCCCAGGCCTGCCGCGATTGCAGCACTTGCCGCTGCAACCGAATCGGTGCGGTACGAGATGCACTCGGCTGCGACCCTGTCTTCGACATAGCTCGTTGCCTTGAGCCCGCGTAGCGCTGCGGAATAGGAAACCCATGCCTGGCCTTCAGTGAACAGAGGAGTAGGCGTTGTATGGTTGCTGCTGCCGTAGGGAGCCCAGGCGATTGTGGCCAGTTTGCGGCCCACCAGGCTTTCGGCGGGTTTCCTGGTCGCTCGAACCGCAATATCCGATTCGTCTCGCGCAAGG
The DNA here is from genome assembly GCF_057444345.1 of Pseudomonas sp. PVC-5-1. Lineage (NCBI taxonomy): Bacteria > Pseudomonadati > Pseudomonadota > Gammaproteobacteria > Pseudomonadales > Pseudomonadaceae > Pseudomonas > Pseudomonas sp. PVC-5-1. Next base: position 2,850,968 of record NZ_CM172024.1, read on the forward strand.
CTCAGTGATTCGTTGCCCACCAGCACCTCGATCGTGATGCCTTCATTGAGGGCCTTGAAGTCCGCGATGATGGGGGTGAGGAAGTAAAGAAGCAGTGAGTCGCTGGTGGTGATACGAAGCTTTCCGAGTGGCCCCTGGCCGGCACGTGAGACACGCCGCGTCACGCTGACAATGTCCAGCTCCACGCGCTCGGCGAGGGCACGTAATTCCGCGCCCTCGATTGTTAGCAAATAGCCTGATTTGCGGTGATCGAACAAAGCTACGCCAAGTGTTTTTTCGACCTGGGAGACCCTGCGGGAGACGGTGGACACGTTGATGCCGAGCTTCTTGGCTGTGGCAGCGCGATTGCCACACTCACTGAGCGTTTTGATGATCCGCAGGTCGTCCCAGGAGAGCTGGTTGGCAGCCTCGCCCACGTTCCATTTCACGTCCTTGGGGGTAGCCGGGCTAATTGGGACATTTCCAGGTAACGACTTCACGAAATCCGTTCCAGATCAGATTGCGACGATCATACGAGAAGGGGCTGCGTGAACCAAGTATCAGCATGAAGGCGAAGGAGGGGGCTTCGGTCGTCCCTTCATGCACACTCAACACTTGTCGGCGTTATCCTGTCTGTTGAGCCGAGAGTCTTTGGGGAATTACTCATGCGCAAGTTGACACTGTTGTTGGCGATCGCTGCATTTGCTGGTTGCCAGGCGCCGATGCCAACTGCCAACCCACAGATGGCTTGGGTTGATCTCTCGACGCCATTCCCGAATGACCGTGTGCTGTTGGCCGAACGCCTGGATAAACAACGCCTGCGCGACGGGCGCTTCTTTGAGGTCAGCCCCGGCAGCCATGAATTGGTCGTCAGGTTCGACTACGAAGTAAATGGTGGCGGTGGCATCAGCCTGATGGGAGGTACCACGGTAAGGCAATGCTACCTGACCATCGACTATGAGCATTTCAAGGCTGGGCAGCGCTACGTGCTCGAGGCCCGCTCCATGGCCATGACGCCAGAGGCGAGGCTTTATGATGCGAAGGGAGAGATTGTGGCAGAGGTTAGGGAATTCTATTGCCTGATGTGATGATGAATCGTTCGTTGTTCATTGATTACAACTAGCCTCGAAAAATCAGATTTTTTCGCTTTCTTGTAGGGCATTTCCCAAAGATACTGTTGCCGCCTATTTTCCGTTGCGGGTGCCCTGGCAGGGCTCTAGTCTGGGCCTGTCACTGCTCATCAGTGACACGGCTTTGACAGGCCGTAACGGTTTAAGCATTCGGCTTTCCCTTTATGGTGGCTGTGCGTGGGGCACGCTTGCGTGCGCCGGAACTTGCTTATTCCGCCGGTCTGTCAACCTACGTACAGCTGCCACCCTTCTGTTTGACAGCAGTCAGGTGGCGCACTCATAAAGGTAATAAGCAATTGACTACTGACGAATCGAACGAGAAAACCACCGTAGGCAAGACCACGTTCTACCAAGGTGAAAACCAGACCCATCCGTTGTTTCGCATCGAAGCCGGCATTCCTTGCAAGAGCGCTCGGGAGCAGTCTTCGGAATTGATGGGGTACGTGCGGGAACTGACGATTGTCGGGTTGATGGATGAAAAGCCGATGATGATCTGGGCCGCGCATTACCTTAGCGCGTTGGCCAAGGCGCTTATGGACGATGCCGAACTGGGTATGATGCGCTGACTTCATTCCACCCGCGGCGGTACGCGAAACGCGGCCGCCATTCACAATGGCGGAGTGGGGTGCCTCGATCATTGTGGTTGAGGTCAACCCTATTTTGTTCTGTGGGTGAGCGGCGAAGGCTGTGATAATGGAGGGGAATTACAAGGGCCATGCCATGCTGACCATCTCCAATAATCTGCATCTGCCAGATGCCGACATCGAACTGACCTACATCCGCGCGCAAGGCGCAGGTGGGCAGAATGTCAACAAGGTGTCCAGCGCCGTGCACCTGCGCTTTGACATTCCCGCCTCGTCGCTGCCCGAGTTTTACAAGGAGAGGCTGTTGGCGCTGCGTGACAGTCGCATCACCGGTGAAGGCGTGTTGATCATCAAGGCACAACAATACCGCACACAGGAGCAGAACCGTGCTGACGCACTGGCGCGCCTTGCCGAGTTGATCATCACTGCCGGCAAGACCGAGAAAAAACGCCGTCCCACCAAGCCGACCCTCGGCTCGAAGACCCGTCGCCTCGAAGGAAAAGCCAGACGCAGCACTGTCAAGGCGGGTCGAGGCAAGGTGGAGTTCTAAGTTCTGCACAAAATGAGATGTCTCAAGCCAGTGAGATCCTGGCGGCGTGGTTTTGCGAGCTTGTGGAAGCGTGGGGCTTGATAGACGAATGGGGACAGAATACGGACGGGCACTTCCAAATACGTCATTTAACATAATACTCATTATGCGCTAGTCTATATTTGGTCACCGGACCACGAGTGAGGCACTTTGGGACCAGGGAAAGCTCCCTGGTCTAGATAATCCGTCCTGATCCATCGCCCGCTTCGCCGACTTTGTGCTGGATGCGTTAGCCTTGCCTTTTGACTGTTGGCTACCGCGACTTGGACATCAGGCCAGCCATTTGCACCTGTACCCTGAGTGCTTGAAAGAAACCTGGTACGGTCACCCTCGACCTTGTTTACCAAGACAAATCCGGCGCATGCATGACCACACTGACGACTAGCGCCTGTCAGCCAGCGCCATTGAGTTTGCCACGCTGCCCATCGCCGGCACCCAACTCCCGGTCGATCGGTTAACGCGGTCAATTGTAGGAGCGGCCTTGTGTCGCGATGGGCTGCAAGGCAGCCCCAGCAATTCATGCGTCTGCTTTGAAACCTTGGGGGCTGCTGCGCAGTCCATCGCGACGCAAGGCCGCTCCTGCAAGGGCCCGCAGGATTGAGAAGACAGTTGTTTACATCTCACGCAGACCTCAAACCACGAACCATCCCTGTAGGTGCTGGCCTGCAAGCGATGTGACCAATACAAGCGACAAAGGATACATGAGGACCGCGCGATACCTGAGGGCCAGGCATCCCCCCCATTTGCCATGCTTTATATGCAAATCAGGTATAACTACACTAAATGAGTATTTAGCGTAGTTATATAGAACCCGCCTCTGCACCAAAATCCTCAAACAAGCCCGCCAAAACGCCTGTAAAAGCCTTCATTCACATCCGGCAACGGCCCATCAGCCGTCTCCAGCGCTGCATTCAGCCATTCTTCCGCCTTGGCAAACACCAGCCGATAGAGGTTACGGCACAACTGTCGCGCGGCCCTTCCCTCCCAATCCCCAGGCAGCAGCTCGTCCGGCAGTTGCGGGTCGCGCAGCAGCAGCCGGCGGTATTCGTGAATCAGCAGCGTACGCGCCAGGAAGCAATCCTGCGCATCAAGTTGTTGCTGCTCTTTCAAACCTTGCCATAGCGGCCTGAACAGCTGGATGAACTCGCTGTACTGCTGCCCCAGTTCGTCGATGCGCCAGCTTTCCCGCACCTGGGCACGCATGGCCTTGGATGCCAGCACTTCCTGGGTGTGGGTTTCGAAGACGATGCTGTCGTCGCTCGCCTCCAGGTCACGCAAGGTGGCGGCCAGGTCGGCGCGGTCTGCCCGTGGGCAGCCCAGCAGGTTCGGCGCCATGGTCCCGAAGCCCTGCCACTCCAACTCTTCACGCAAAGCCTTGCGCTTGCCGGCCTCCAGTTGCGAGAGCAAAACCAGTGTCCAGGCACCGTCCCAGGCTGGCTGGCTGGGGCTGTAGACCCGCTTGAAGGCCTTCTCGAAACGCCGGCGGCCGGTACCTGTCAGGCTGTAGTAGCTGCGGCGGCCAACCTTTTCGGCAGTGAGCCAGCCTTCCTTGGTAAGGCGGAAGATCGATGTGCGGATCAGGCGCTCGTTGATGCCGATCGGTTCCAGCAGGTTGATCAGGCTACCCAGCCAGACGGTTCCGCCGTGGGGCTCGATGGCGTCGCCGTACAAAGTGATGATCAGGGAACTGGCGCGGATCGGCGTCTGTTCCTGGAAGCGGGTGATCAGGTTGTTCAGTGGGGCGAGATTGCTCATGGGCGAACTGTGCGCGGTTAAAGCACCGACTATACCTGCGCGGCGGGCCGCCTGACCATTGCGTGACGCTGCCAGGCACATGCCGATGCCTGGCCTTTGGGTCTGACGCCAGTGTCTTCCATGCGTGGGCGCTCGGGCTCGACCTCGGTCAGTGGCGGGCATTCGACCATGCTGTTCATGCAGCGTTGCGCCAGGTGCTGATACTCCGCCGTGCCACGTTGCTTCCAGGCCAGTTCCTGTTCGGTCAGTGGGCGCTTGACCTGAGCTGGCGAGCCCATCACCAGGCTTTGTGCCGCACATTCGAAACCCGCCTTGACGAATGCCGTGGCCGCGACGATGCAGCGCGGTGCCACATGGGCACCATCCATCAGCACCGCGTTCATGCCGATCAGGGCGTCTTCGCCCACGCGACAGCCGTGCAGCACGGCGCCATGCCCGACATGTCCGTTGCGTTCGACCACCGTATCGCCACCCGGGAAGCCATGCATCACGCAGGTGTCCTGCAGGTTGGCGCCCTCCTCCAGCACGATACGGCCGAAATCCCCCCTCAGTGATGCCAGCGGGCCGACGTAGCAACGAGGGCCGACGATGACATCACCAATCAGCACGGCGCTGGGGTGCACGTAGGCTGTCGGATGAACCACGGGCGTCAGGCCGTCCAGTCGATAGCAAGGCATGGCAAAGCTCCTGAAATGATTTCAAATACGCCTTGATCTTGTATCACAATCTTGTGGTGCGTCAATCGGCATGGTCGTGTATCGCTTTTGCTGGGGTCATCGCGCTCCAATAAATTCAGCTATATGCGTTGATTACAAAGTGATGAAACGATTCATCCTGACAAAGCCCTTTGCTTAGGCAGTTGTCACCACCGCAAAAGAGATACATGAAACAATTTTGAATGTTGCATTGTTGTATCGCATAATGCATATACTGGTTCCACCTGGACGTGATCCCCGCATCACGCCCCTGCAAACAATTCCAAGAAATGCCGGCCCCACGATGTGCCGTGCGTGCAGCCAGAGGAACCCGACATGCCGCGATATCTCGATGTGCAGGCGCCTGAACACGGCGTCCAGCTCATTACCCTGCAACGGCCCGAGGCGCTCAACGCCCTGTGCACCGAGCTACTGGCAGAGCTGGCCGCTGCGCTGGAAGCGGCCGGGCAAGACGAACAGACCCGCGCGGTGGTCATCACCGGCAGCCGCAAGGCATTCGCCGCTGGCGCCGATATCCGCGAGATGGCCGAGCGCGACCTGGTCGGCATCCTCAACGACCCCCGGGTGGCCCACTGGCAAAGCATCGCCGCCTTCGCCAAGCCACTGATCGCCGCCGTCAACGGCTACGCCTTGGGTGGCGGCTGCGAACTGGTGATGTGTGCCGACATCGTCATCGCCGGCAGCGACGCCCGTTTCGGCCAGCCGGAAATCAACCTCGGCATCATCCCCGGTGCCGGTGGCACCCAACGCCTGCTGCGGGCAGTAGGCAAGCCGCTGGCCATGCAAATGGTGCTGACCGGTGAAGCCATCACCGCCCCTCATGCATTGCAGGCCGGGCTGGTCAGCGAAATCACCCAGCCGGAACTCACCGTAGAACGCGCCCTGCACATCGCCCGCAGCATCGCCGCCAAGGCCCCGCTGGCAGTGCGCCTGGCCAAGGAAGCGTTGCTCAAGGCCAGCGATACCGACCTGGCCAGCGGCCTGCGTTTCGAACGCCATGCCTTCACCTTGCTGGCCGGCACCGCCGACCGCGACGAAGGTATCCGTGCCTTCCAGGAAAAACGCCAGGCCCGCTTCCAGGGCCGCTGATCATCTTTCCCTCGACTGACGGAGCGAGTCTGTCATGACTTTCCAGCACATCCTGTTTTCCATCGAGGACGGCGTCGCCCTCCTCTCTTTGAATCGCCCCGAGCAGCTAAACAGCTTCAATACCGCCATGCACCTGGAAGTGCGCGAGGCGCTCAAGCAAGTACGCCAGAGCAGCGAAGCCCGGGTGTTGTTGCTGACTGCCGAAGGCCGGGGTTTCTGCGCCGGCCAGGACCTGTCCGATCGCAACGTCGCCCCGGGCGCCGAGATGCCGGACCTGGGCGAATCGATCGACAAGTTCTACAACCCGCTGGTGCGCACCCTGCGCGACCTGCCGCTGCCGGTGATGTGTGCGGTGAACGGCGTGGCTGCAGGCGCCGGTGCCAACATCCCGCTGGCCTGCGACCTGGTGCTGGCCGCCCGCTCGGCCAGTTTCATCCAGGCCTTCTGCAAGATCGGCCTGGTACCCGACTCCGGCGGCACCTGGCTGCTGCCGCGCCTGGTCGGCATGGCACGGGCCAAGGCTCTGGCCATGCTGGGCGAGCGCCTGGGCGCCGAACAGGCTCAGCAATGGGGGCTGATCCACCGCGTGGTGGACGATGCCGCGCTGCGCGACGAAGCCCTCACCCTCGCCCGCCAGCTCGCCACCCAGCCCACTTACGGCCTGGCCCTGATCAAGCGCAGCCTCAACGCCAGTTTCGACAACGGTTTCGATGAACAGCTGGAGCTGGAGCGCGACCTGCAGCGCCTGGCCGGGCGCAGCGAGGACTATCGCGAAGGCGTGAGTGCCTTCATGAACAAGCGCACGCCGGCATTCAAGGGGCGTTGATCATGAGCGTACTCGCAAGCAATACCCAGGTGGCGGTGATCGGTGCAGGCGCCATGGGCGCAGGCATCGCCCAGGTTGCGGCCCAGGCCGGCCACCCTGTAAAGCTCTACGACAACCGCCCGGGCGCTGCCGCCCAGGCGGTGGCCGGCATAGACCGGCAACTTGCCCGCCTGGTGGAAAAAGGCAAGTTGCAGGCTACCGATCGGGAAGCCATCAGCGCCCGGCTGTGCCCGGTAGACGCCCTCGAAGCCCTGGCCGATGCTCGCCTGGTGATCGAGGCCATCGTCGAGAACCTGCAGGTCAAGCAGGCGCTGTTCAGCCAGCTGGAAGCCTTGTGCGCCACCGACTGCATCCTCGCCAGCAACACTTCGTCGCTGTCCATCACCAGCCTCGCCGCCGGGCTGCAACGCCCGCACCAGGTGGTTGGCATGCACTTCTTCAACCCGGCGCCGCTGATGGCCCTGGTCGAAGTGGTCTCGGGCCTGGCCACCGCCCCGGCCGTTGCCGCGTGCATTCATGCCACCGCCCAGGCCTGGGGCAAGCAGCCGGTGCACACGCGCTCCACGCCGGGCTTCATCGTCAACCGCGTGGCGCGGCCGTTCTACGCCGAAAGCCTGCGCCTGCTGCAGGAAGGCGCAGCCGATTGCGCCAGCCTCGATGCGCTGCTGCGTGATGCCGGTGGTTTCCGCATGGGCGCGTTCGAACTCACCGACCTGATCGGCCACGACGTCAATTACGCCGTCACCTGTTCGGTCTTCGATGCGTTCTATGGCGACTTCCGCTTCCAGCCTTCGCTGGTGCAAAAAGAACTGGTGGACGCGGGCCGACTCGGGCGCAAGACCGGCCAAGGCTTCTATAGCTATGCCGAGGGCGCCGAACGCCCGCAGCCAGCCGAACTGCATAGCCCCGCCATAGTCGATGCCTGCGTCGTCGAAGGCGACCTGGGGGTGATGCAGCCGCTGGCCGAACGCCTGCGCCAAAGCGGCGTCGCCGTGACCCAACGCGCCGGCAGCGGCCTGATCCAGGTGGGCGATGCCACCCTGGCGCTGTCCGATGGCCGCCTGGCCAGCCAGCGCGCCCGGGAAGACGGCCTGCGCAACCTGGTACTGGTCGACCTGGCCCTGGACTACACCACCGCCACCCGCCTCGCCATCAGCTGGTCGGCCGACACCAGCGACAACGCTCGAGACCAGGCGGTGGCCTTGCTGCGGCGTGCCGGCCTGAAGGTAACGGCGGTCGCCGACCTGCCCGGCCTGGTGGTGCTGCGTACCGTGGCGATGCTCGCCAACGAGGCCGCCGATGCCGTGCTGCAAGGTGTCGGCAGCGCCGCCGACATCGACCTGGCCATGCGCGCCGGCGTCAACTACCCCTGCGGCCCGCTGGCCTGGGCCGCGAACCTCGGCATCCCCCACACCCTGCGCGTGCTCGACAACCTGCAGCGCAGCTACGGCGAGAGCCGCTACCGCCCTTCCCTGCTGTTACGCCGCTGCGAAGCCAAAGGAGGCACCCTGCATGACTGAAGTCGAACTGGCACAAGCCTGTGCCGAGGCCATGTACGCCCGCGACCAGGCCACCCAGGGCCTGGGCATCCGCCTGCTGGAAGCCGGCCCGGGCCAGGCGTGCCTGCGCATGCCGGTACGCGCCGACATGATTCAGGGGCATGGCACCTGCCATGGCGGCTTCCTGTTCGCCCTGGCCGACTCGGCATTTGCCTTCGCCTGCAACAGTCACGACCAGGCCACCGTCGCCCTGGGCTGCAGCATCGACTATCTGGCCCCGGCGCTGCGCGATGACGTGCTTACCGCTCGCGCCAGCGAGGTCAGCCGCAAGGGCCGCACCGGCCTGTACCACGTCCGCATCGAGAACCAGCGCGGTGAGCTGGTGGCGATGTTCCATGGCAAATCCTACAAAGTGCGCGGCACCGTGCTGGCGCAGGAGACGCAAGATGACTGAACACACCCAAGCCGATGCCTTGATCATCGACGCCGTGCGCACCCCCATCGGCCGATATGCCGGCGCCTTGAGCGGCGTGCGCGCCGATGACCTGGCCGCCATCCCGCTCAAGGCCCTGATCCAGCGCCACCCCGAACTGGACTGGAAAGCCATCGACGACGTCATCCTCGGCTGCGCCAACCAGGCTGGCGAGGACAACCGCAACGTCGCGCACATGGCCAGCTTGCTGGCCGGGTTGCCGATCGAAGTGCCGGGCACCACCATCAACCGCCTGTGTGGCTCCGGCCTGGATGCCATCGGCAATGCAGCCCGCGCCCTGCGCTGCGGCGAAGCCGGGCTGATGCTGGCCGGCGGCGTGGAGTCGATGTCACGCGCGCCGTTCGTCATGGGCAAGGCGGAGCAGGCGTTCGGCCGTGCGGCCGAACTGTTCGACACCACCATCGGCTGGCGTTTCGTCAACCCGCTGATGAAGGCGGCCTTCGGCACCGACTCGATGCCGGAAACGGCCGAGAACGTTGCGCAGCAGTTTGGTATTTCCCGCGCCGACCAGGACGCCTTTGCCCTGCGTAGCCAGCACAAGGCCGCTGCCGCCCAGGCACGCGGGCGCCTGGCACGGGAAATCGTGCCGGTCGAGATCCCGCAGCGCAAAGGCCCGGCCAAAGTGGTCGAGCACGACGAACATCCCCGCGGCGACACCACCCTCGAGCAACTGGCCAGGCTGGGTACCCCGTTCCGTGAGGGCGGTAGCGTCACCGCTGGCAATGCTTCCGGGGTCAATGATGGCGCTTGCGCCCTGCTGCTCGCCAGTAGCGCCGCCGCTCGCCGCCATGGCCTGAAGGCTCGCGGCCGCATCGTCGGCATGGCGGTGGCCGGGGTCGAACCACGGCTGATGGGCATCGGCCCGGTACCGGCTACCCGCAAGGTGCTGGAGCTTACCGGGTTGTCGCTGGCCGACATGGACGTCATCGAGCTCAACGAGGCCTTTGCCGCCCAGGGCCTCGCGGTACTGCGCGAGCTCGGCCTGGCCGACGACGACGCGCGGGTCAACCGCAACGGCGGTGCCATCGCCCTGGGCCACCCGTTGGGCATGAGCGGTGCACGCCTGGTCACCACCGCGTTGCACGAGCTGGAAGAAACCGCCGGACGCTACGCCCTGTGCACCATGTGCATCGGCGTTGGCCAAGGCATCGCGATGGTCATCGAACGCCTCTGAGCGGCTCAGACCATCGGCTTGTTACCGAACCGAACGCAGCCGTATATGCTGCTTCCATGACACTCACCACGCGGCCTGCAACCGGTACCGCGCGGCGTACAAGAACAATTCGAGTGAAGCCATGAACATGTACCATGATGCCGATCGTGCCCTGCTGGACCCGATGGAAACCGCCAGTGTCGACGCCCTGCGCCAGCACCAGCTGGAGCGCCTGCGCTGGAGCCTGCAGCACGCCTACGACAACGTACCGCTGTACCGCCAGCGCTTTGCCGAGTGCGGTGCCCACCCCGACGACCTCAAGTGCCTGGAAGACCTGGCGAAGTTCCCCTTCACCGGCAAGAACGACCTGCGCGACAACTACCCCTACGGCATGTTCGCCGTGCCCCAGCAAGAGGTGGTGCGCCTGCACGCCTCCAGTGGCACCACCGGCAAGCCGACGGTGGTGGGCTACACCCAGAACGACATCGACACCTGGGCCAATGTGGTCGCCCGCTCGATCCGTGCCGCGGGTGGGCGCAAGGGCGACAAGGTGCATGTCTCCTACGGCTACGGCCTGTTCACCGGCGGGCTTGGCGCGCATTACGGTGCCGAGCGCCTGGGCTGCACGGTGATCCCCATGTCCGGTGGCCAGACCGAGAAGCAGGTGCAGCTGATTCGCGACTTCCAGCCCGACATCATCATGGTCACCCCCTCCTACATGCTCAACCTGGCCGACGAGATCGAGCGCCAGGGCATCGACCCGCAAGACCTCAAGCTGCGCCTGGGCATATTCGGCGCCGAGCCGTGGACCGACGAGCTGCGCCGCTCGATCGAGCAAAGGCTGGGCATCGATGCCCTCGACATTTATGGCCTGTCGGAAATCATGGGACCTGGTGTGGCGATGGAGTGCCTCGAAACCAAGGATGGCCCGACCATCTGGGAGGACCATTTCTACCCCGAGATCATCGACCCGGTCACCGGTGCGGTGCTACCGGACGGCCAACTGGGCGAACTGGTGTTCACCTCGCTGAGCAAGGAAGCGCTGCCCATGGTGCGCTACCGCACCCGCGACCTCACTCGCCTGCTGCCCGGTACCGCCAGGCCCATGCGGCGGATCGGCAAGATCACCGGCCGCAGCGATGACATGCTGATCATTCGCGGGGTCAACGTGTTCCCGACCCAGATCGAGGAACAGGTGCTAAAAATAAAACAGCTTTCCGAGCTTTATGAGATTCATCTGTATCGCAATGGCAATCTCGACAGTGTCGAGGTGCATGTGGAACTGCGTGCGGAGTGCCAGCACCTTGATGAAGGCCAGCGCAAGCTGTTGACCGGGGAGCTGACCAAGCAGATCAAGACCTATATCGGCATCAGCACCCAGGTGCGCCTGCAGCCCTGCGGCATGCTCAAGCGTTCCGAGGGCAAGGCCTGCCACGTGTTCGACAAACGGTTGGCCAGCTGATTCATTCGGCTGCCTTTTCGGCCCCGGCATCGTCCGGGGCTTTTTTTGCCTGGGAGATTGCTGGGGGCGCTTTGCGCCCCTTTCGCGACGCAAGGCCGCTCCTACAGGGGAACGCAATCTTCTGTAGGAGCGGCCTTGTGTCGCGAAAGGGCTGCACAGCAGCCCCCTTGGCCCGCAAAGCGATACACAAATCTTATTCGATACACATAAAACTGTTTGACGTTATGTTTTGTATCGCTTACAAATGACTCATGCCTTAGCAGGAGTCGGAACACATGTACGCACAGCTAGTGGAAACCGGAGTCAAGCGCGTCAAGTCGCTGGAAGAGATGTCGCCCGAGGAGCGCAACTTCCAGGAAAAGATCGACGCCGAAATCAAGATCGAAGCCAAGAACTGGATGCCCGAGGCCTATCGCCAGACCCTGATCCGGCAGATCTCCCAGCACGCCCACTCGGAAATCGTCGGCATGCTGCCCGAAGGCAACTGGGTCACCCGTGCCCCCAGCCTCAAGCGCAAGCTGCAGCTGATGGCCAAGATCCAGGACGAAGCCGGCCACGGCCTGTACCTGTACAGCGCCATGGAAACCCTGGGCGCCGACCGTGACGAAGAAATCGCCAAGCTGCACAGCGGCAAGGCCAAGTACTCGAGCATCTTCAACTACCCCACCCTCAGCTGGGCCGACATGGGCGCAGTGGGCTGGCTGGTGGACGGCGCCGCCATCGTCAACCAGGTGGTGCTGCAGCGCACCTCCTATGGCCCGTATTCGCGCGCGATGATCCGCATCTGCAAGGAAGAGAGCTTCCACCAGCGCCAGGGCTACGAAATCCTCCTGACCATGATGCGCCACGGCACCCAGGCCCAGCGGGACATGGTCCAGGACGCGATCAACCGCCTGTGGTGGCCGGCACTGATGATGTTCGGCCCCAGCGACGAGCACTCCCCCAACAGCGCCCAGTCCATGGCCTGGAAGATCAAGCGCCAGACCAACGATGAACTGCGCCAGCGCTTCATCGACCAGACCGTGCCGCAACTCGAGCTACTCGGCTGCACCGCCCCCGACCCCGAACTGAAGTGGAATGCCGAGCGCGGTCACTACGACTTCGGCGAAATCCAGTGGGACGAGTTCTACGAAGTGATCAAGGGCAATGGCCCATGCAACCAGGAACGTGTCGCCACCCGGCGCAAGGCCATCGAGGACGGCGCCTGGGTGCGCGAGGCCGCCGTGGCCTACGCGCGCAAGCAACAGAACAAGAACGCCGCCTGAGCGGCGATTGATGCGGAGATCGAAAATGTCTGTCTGGACCCTCTACGAAGTGTTCGTGCGCAGCAAGCACGGCCTTAACCACAAGCATGTCGGCAGCGTGCACGCCGCCGATGCCGCCATGGCCATCGAAAACGCCCGCGAGCTGTACACCCGCCGCAGCGAAGGCGTCAGCCTGTGGGTGGTGCCCTCGGCACTGATCACCGCCTCTTCCCCGGACGAGAAAGACCCGCTGTTCGCCCCGGCGGACGACAAGGTCTACCGCCATGCCAGCTTCTACGAACTGCCCGACGAAGTCGGACACATGTGAGGTTGGCCATGCATAAAGAAACCCTTGTCCCCTACCTGCTGCTGCTCGGCGACAGTGCCCTGGTGCAGGGCCAGCGCCTCTGCGAATGGTGTGGCCGCGCCCCTGCCATCGAAGAAGAGCTGGCCCTGATGAACGTCGGTCTCGACCTGGTAGGCCAGGCGCGCAACTGGCTGGAATACGCCGCCGAGCTGCTCGATGATGGCCGTGACGCCGACGCCCTGGCCTTCCGCCGTGACGAGCGCGCCTATCGCAACCTGTTGCTGGTCGAGCAGCCCAACGGCGATTTCGCCGTGACCATGACCAAGCAGTTCTTCTATGACGCCTGGCATTTCGCCGTGCTTCAGGGTCTGGTCGGCTCGAACGACGAGCGTATCGCCGGTATCGCCGCCAAGGCCCTGAAGGAAGTCACCTACCACCTGCGCCGCTCCAGCGAGTGGGTGCAACGCCTGGGTGGTGGCACCGAAGAAAGCCGCCAACGCATGCTCGCGGCCATCCCGGCACTGTGGCGCTTCACCGTCGAACTGGCCGCCGGTAGCGACAATGAAGTGCACCTGGCGCAAGCGGGTATCGCCGCCGACCCCGCTGCCGTCGGCGCGGCCTGGCTCAAGCAGGTTGGCGAGACCTTCGCTTCGGTCGAACTGCCGTTGCCCAAGGCCGCCAGCCACTTCTTCCTGGACGGCCGCAAAGGCCTGCACACCGAGCACCTGGGCCTGCTGCTGGCCGAGATGCAGTTCCTGCCAAGGGCGTACCCCGATGCAACCTGGTGAGCTGATTGCCGGCGACCGTGGCGCCCGCGCGCCACGCGGCGATGACCTGGCCCGGGCCTGGGCGGTACTGGCCCAGGTCATGGACCCGGAAGTGCCCGTGGTCAGCGTGGTCGACCTGGGCATCGTGCGCGACCTCGGCTGGCGCGCCGGGCACCTGCACCTGGTCGTCACGCCGACCTACTCCGGCTGCCCTGCCACCGAGGTGATCGAAGGGGATATCCGCCAGGCGCTGGAGCAGGCCGGCTTCCCCGCGCCGCTGCTTGAGCGCCGGCTGACCCCGGCCTGGAGCACCGACTGGATCAGCGAACTGGGCCGCGAGCGCCTGCGCGCCTACGGCATCGCCCCGCCACAGGGCAGCGCCAGCAAACGCAGCCTGCTCGGCGAGGCGCCGCAGGTGTGCTGCCCGCAGTGCGGAAGCGCCCATACCGAATTGCTCAGCCAGTTCGGTTCCACGGCTTGCAAGGCGCTTTACCGCTGCCGCGAGTGCCTGGAGCCGTTCGACTATTTCAAATGCATTTGAGCCGTGGAGAACGCCATGAGCCAGTTTCACAGCCTGACCATCAAGCAAGTGCGCAACGAGACCCGCGATGCGGTGTCGATTGCCTTCGACGTGCCCGAGCACCTGCAGGCGCAGTTCCGTTTCACCCAGGGCCAGTACCTGGTCATGCGCACCCAACTGGATAACGAAGAAGTCCGCCGTTCCTATTCCATCTGCAGCGCCGTGCAGGATGGCGAACTGCGTGTGGCGGTGAAGCGCGTGCCAGGCGGGCGCTTCTCGGCATTTGCCAACGACGTGCTCAAGGCAGGCCAGCAACTGGAAGTGATGCCGCCGTCGGGAAGCTTCTTCGTGCCACTGGAGCCGGCCCGCCAGGGCAACTACCTGGGCGTGGCTGCCGGCAGCGGCATCACGCCGATCCTGTCGATCATCGCCACTACCCTGGCCAGCGAGCCGCACAGCCGCTTCACCCTGCTGTACGGCAACCGCTCCAGCTCTGGCGCACTGTTCCGCGACAAGCTGGAAGACCTGAAGAACCGTTACCTCGACCGCCTGAACCTGATTTTCGTGTTCAGCCGCGAGCAGCAGGATGTCGACCTGTACAACGGCCGCATCGATGCCGACAAGTGCGGCCAGTTGTTCTCGCGCTGGATGGACGTTGCCAACCTGGACGCTGCATTCATCTGCGGCCCACAGGCGATGACCGAGACGGTGCGCGACAGCCTGCAGGCCAATGGCCTGGCCAAGGACCGTATCCATTTCGAGCTGTTCGCAGCCGCCGGCAGCGAAGCCCGTCGTGAAGCCCGCGAGGCGGCGCGCCAGGTGGACTCGGCGCTCAGCCACATCACCGTGATCAGCGACGGCCGCGCCCTCACCTTCGACCTGCCACGCAACACCCAGAACGTGCTGGACGCCGGCAACGCCATCGGCGCCGAACTGCCCTACTCCTGCAAGGCCGGCGTGTGCTCGACCTGCAAGTGCCGGGTAATCGAGGGCGAAGTGGAGATGGACAGCAACCATGCCCTGGAGGATTACGAAGTGGCGGCCGGGTATGTGCTGTCGTGCCAGACCTACCCGGTGAGCGACAAGGTGGTGCTCGATTTCGACCAGCTCTGAGACCGCGTCGCCTGCTTCGCGGGCGCGCCCGCTCCCACAGGGATAGCACAAGTCTCAAGCACACCGCCGCACCTGTGGGAGCGGGCATGCCCGCGAAGAGGCCCTAAGCAACACCGCAACACCCGCGTGACCTCAACAAAACAATTACAACACCCAGAGATCGCAACCCATGACACCCGAACGCATCGAAAGCATCGCCAACCACCCCGACTTCCAGCACCTGGTGCAGCGCAAACGCCGCCTCAACGGCAGCCTGACCCTGGCCATGCTGGTGATCTACTACGGCTTCGTCCTGCTGGTGGCGTTTTCCCCCAGCACCCTCGGCCAGTCCCTCAGCGGTGGCGTGACCACCGTTGGCATGCTGGTGGGCGTGCTGATGGTACTGCTGTCCTTCGCCTTGACCGGCATCTACGTGCACCGCGCCAACAACGTGCTCGACCCGCTCAACGACAAGGTCAAGCAGGAGTGCGCACAATGAACTGGACTGCCATCTCGATGTTCATGGTGTTCGTCTGCTTCACCCTGCTGGTCACCCGCTGGGCTGCCATGCGCACGCGCTCGGCCAGCGATTTCTACACTGCCGGCGGGGGCCTGACCGGCATGCAGAACGGCTTGGCGATCGCCGGCGACATGATCAGCGCCGCCTCGTTCCTGGGCATTTCGGCAATGATGTTCATGAACGGCTATGACGGCCTGCTGTATGCCCTGGGCGTACTGGCCGGCTGGCCGATCATCCTGTTCCTGATCGCCGAGCGCCTGCGCAACCTGGGCAAGTACACCTTCGCCGACGTGGTCAGCTACCGCCTGGCGCAAACCCCGGTGCGCCTGACCTCGGCCTTCGGCACCCTGGTGGTGGCGCTGATGTACCTGGTGGCACAGATGGTCGGTGCCGGCAAGCTGATCGAACTGCTGTTCGGCATCAGCTACCTGTACGCGGTGATGCTGGTCGGTGTGCTGATGGTCGCCTACGTCACCTTCGGCGGCATGCTCGCCACCACCTGGGTGCAGATCATCAAGGCGGTGATGCTGCTGTCGGGCACCAGCTTCATGGCCTTCATGGTGCTCAAGCATTTCGGCTTCAGCACCGAGGCAATGTTCGCCAGCGCCGTGGCCGTGCATGCCAAGGGCCAGGCGATCATGGCCCCGGGCGGCTTGCTGTCCAACCCGGTGGACGCCATTTCCCTGGGCCTGGGCATGATGTTCGGTACCGCCGGCCTGCCGCATATCCTGATGCGCTTCTTCACCGTCAGCGATGCCAAGGAAGCGCGCAAGAGCGTGTTCTATGCCACCGGGTTCATCGGCTACTTCTACCTGCTGCTGATCGTCATCGGCTTCGGCGCCATCGTCATGGTCGGCACCGAGCCGTCCTACCGTGACGCCACCGGCGCGATCATCGGCGGCGGCAACATGGTCGCCGTCCACCTGGCCCAGGCCGTGGGTGGCAACCTGTTCCTCGGTTTCATCTCCGCCGTGGCCTTCGCCACCATCCTGGCAGTGGTCGCGGGCCTGGCGCTGTCCGGTGCATCGGCGGTTTCGCACGACCTGTATGCCTGCGTTGTGCGCCAGGGCAAAGCTAGCGAGCAGGAGGAAATGCGCGTGTCGCGTATCGCCACGCTGCTGATCGGCCTGCTGGCGGTAATCCTCGGCCTGATGTTCGAGTCGCAGAACATCGCCTTCCTCTCTGGCCTGGTGCTGGCCGTGGCCGCCTCGGTCAACTTCCCGGTGCTGCTGCTTTCGATGTTCTGGAAAGGCCTGACCACCCGCGGCGCGGTGTGCGGCAGCATGGCCGGCCTGGTTTCGGCGGTGCTGCTGGTGGTGCTGGGCCCGGCGGTGTGGGTCAACGTGCTGCATCACGAGAAGGCGCTGTTCCCCTACAGCAATCCGGCGCTGTTCTCCATGAGCCTGGCCTTCCTCGGCGCCTGGGTGTTCTCGGTCACTGACAGCTCCGAACGCGCCAGCCAGGAACGTGGCCGCTACCTGGCCCAGTTCATCCGTTCCATGACCGGAATCGGCGCCGCCGGCGCCAGCAAGCACTGACTCTCAGGGAAGAACAACCATGTCGGGTAAAACAACAACAATGAACCGCACGCACTTCATTTCGGCCGCCTGGCTGGCGACCCTCGCCCTGCCGATGCCGGCGATGGCAGACTTCATCGGCGACAGCCACGCCCGGTTGGAGCTGCGCAACCATTACCTCAACCGCGATTTCCGCCAAAGCAATGCACCACAGGCCAAGGCCGAGGAATGGGGGCAGGGCTTTACTGCCAAGCTGGAGTCGGGCTTCACCGAAGGCCCGGTCGGCTTTGGTGTCGACGCCATGGGCCAACTGGGCATCAAGCTCGACTCCAGCCGCGACCGGCGCAATACCGGCCTGCTGCCTTTCGGCCCGAACAGCCATGAACCGGTCGACGACTACAGCGAACTGGGCCTGACCGGCAAGGTGCGGGTGGCCAAGAGCACCCTGCGCCTGGGGACCTTGCAACCGATCCTGCCGGTGGTGGTGTACAACGACACCCGCCTGCTGGCCTCCACCTTCCAGGGTGGCCTGCTCACCAGCCAGGACCTGGCCGGCCTGACCTTCAACGCCGGCCGCCTGACCAAGGCCAACCTGCGTGATTCCTCGGGCCGCGACGACATCGGCTACGGCGCCGCCAGCAGCGACCACCTGGACTTCGGCGGCGGCAGCTACGCCATCACCCCGCAAACCAGCGTCAGTTACTACTACGCCAAGCTCGAGGACATCTACCGCCAGCAGTTCGTCGGCCTGATCGATACCCGCCCGCTGGGCGAAGGCCTGAGCCTGCGCACCGACCTGCGCTACTTCGACAGCCGCAACGACGGCGCCGAGCGTGCCGGCAACATCGACAACCGCAACTTCAACGCCATGTTCACCCTCGGCGTACGGGCCCACAAGTTCACCGCCGCCTGGCAGCAGATGTCCGGCGACAGTGCCTTCCCGTTCGTGAACGGCGGCGACCCGTTCACCGTCAACCTGGTCACCTACAACACCTTCACCCGCGCCGGGCTGGACTCATGGCAGGTGCGCTACGACTACGACTTCGTCGCCATGGGCATCCCCGGCCTGAGCTTCATGACCCGCTACACCGATGGCCGCCACGCCGAAACCGCCACCGTCAGCAACGGCCGTGAGCGTGAGCGCGACACCGACATCACCTATGTCATCCAGAGCGGCCCGTTCAAGGACGTCAGCCTGCGCTGGCGCAACGTCACCTTCCGTTCCGGCAATGGCCTGACCAACGCCGTGGACGAAAACCGCCTGATCATCGGCTACACCGTGGCGCTGTGGTAACAGCGCCCCCTCTACATTGGAGAACAGCATGTCTGCCGCCCCTACCCTGCAAAGCTTCATCGCCGGCCGCTGGCTTGGCCAGCACGGCGCCCAGGCCCTGCGTAGCGCCCTGGATGGCCACGTTTTGGCCTACAGCCACGAAGAGCGCCCGGATTTCGCCGAGGCCGTGGACTTTGCCCGCGCCCGTGGCCTGGCCACGCTGATGGCCATGGACTTCCAGCAACGCGCTGCCCGCCTGAAGGCACTGGCGCTGTACCTGGCCGAGCGCAAGGAGCAGCTTTACGCCCTGTCCCACCACAGCGGTGCTACCCGTGCCGACAGCTGGATCGACATCGAAGGCGGCAACGCCACGCTGTTCTCCTATGCGGGCATCGGCAGCCGTGAGCTGCCGTCGGGCAACCTGGTGCACGAAGGCCCGGCCATCCCGCTGGGCAAACAGGGCCATTTCGCCGGCAGCCACATCCTGGTGCCGCGCGCCGGCGTGGCAGTGCACATCAACGCCTTCAACTTCCCCATCTGGGGCATGCTGGAGAAGTTCGCCCCGACCTTCCTGGCCGGCATGCCGTGCATCGTCAAGCCGGCGACCTCGACCAGCTACCTGACCGAGGCCGTGGTGCGCCTGATGAATGCATCCGGGCTGTTGCCCGAAGGCAGCCTGCAACTGGTGATCGGCAGCACCGGCGACCTGCTCGACCGCCTGCAAGGCCAGGACGTGGTGACCTTCACCGGTTCCGCCGACACCGCCGCCAAGTTGCGCGTCACGCCGAACCTGGTGCGCAACTCGGTGCCGTTCACCGCCGAAGCCGATTCGCTGAACTGCGCCATCCTCGGCCCGGACGTGACCCCGGACAGCGAAGAGTTCGACCTGTATATCAAAGAGGTGGTCCGCGAAATGACCACCAAGGCCGGCCAGAAATGCACCGCCATCCGCCGCGCCATCGTACCGGCCAGGCACATCGACGCGGTTGCCACGCGCCTGCGCGAGCGGCTGGCCAAGGTGGTTGTCGGTGACCCGTCGCTGGAAGGTGTGCGCATGGGCGCCCTGGCCTCCCACGACCAGCAGCACGATGTGGCCGAGCGCGTGCGCAGCCTGCTGCAGAGCTGCGAGCAGCTGTTCGGCGCCAGCGATGGCTTTGCGCCGCGTGGCGAGGGCGTAGCCGAGGGCGCGTTCTTTGCTCCGACCTTGCTGCAGGCCCGTGACCCCCATGCCGAAGGCGGTGCCCACGATATCGAAGCGTTCGGCCCGGTCAGCACGCTGATGGCCTATGACGACCTCGATGAAGCCCTGGCGCTGGCTGCGCGGGGCAAAGGCAGCCTGGTGGCGACCCTGGTCACCGCCGACCGCAGCGTGGCAGCCAAGGCCATTCCAGTGGCTGCCGCTTGGCACGGCCGCTTGCTGGTACTCGACAGCGAGGCGGCCAAGGAATCCACCGGGCATGGCTCGCCATTGCCGCAACTCAAGCACGGCGGCCCGGGCCGCGCTGGTGGTGGTGAAGAGCTGGGTGGCCTGCGTGCCGTCAAGCATTACCTGCAGCGTGCCGCAGTACAGGGTTCGCCGAGCATGCTTACGGCGGTAACCGGTGAATACGTGCGCGGTGGCGAAGTGATCGAAACCGAAGTACACCCGTTCCGCCGCTATTTCGAGCAACTGCGCATCGGCGAGTCGCTGCTCACCCACCGGCGCACCGTGACCGAAGCCGACCTGGTCAACTTCGGCTGCCTGTCGGGCGACCATTTCTACATGCACTTCGACGAGATCGCCGCCAAGCAATCGCAGTTCGGCAAGCGCATCGCCCACGGCTACTTCGTGTTGTCGGCAGCGGCCGGGCTGTTCGTCTCGCCAGGTGAAGGCCCGGTACTGGCCAACTACGGCCTGGATACCCTGCGCTTCATCAACCCGGTGGGCATCGGCGACACCATCCAGGCACGCCTGACCTGCAAACGCAAGATCGACCAGGGCAAGACCAGCCCGCTGGGCCAGCCCCAGGGCGTGGTGGCGTGGGATGTGGAGGTGACCAACCAGCTGGGTGAGCTGGTCGCCAGCTACGACATTCTCACCCTCGTGCTGAAGAAGCCCTGACAGTACCGTTGGTCAGGGGTGGTGGACATCCAACCGACCGCCCCTGGCTGTTGCCGCTCTCATTCAATGAGGGGTGGTCAATGGCTTCGCCTCTCACTCCTGTATTGGGCCCGCCTGATCGCGGGCTTTTTTTTCATCGAGAGCGAGGGTTGCGAGATGAAAGAGTTTACTGCGATGGGTGGCGGCAGCGCACAGGATGACTGGCCAGAGCTCGAGCCGGACCGGCGCAATGACCGGGCAGATGACCCGGATGCCGACCCCAATGTGACTGATGACGAAGAAAACCGCCCGGGCGTACCGGCCAGCGACCCCGAGTCCGGTGCCTAGACGGCCTGCGCGTACCTGTAGGAGCGGCTTTAGCCGCGAAGAATCCAACGCGGTGCATGGCACCGGCTGCGCCGGTGTTCGCGGGCGCGCCCGCTCCCACAGGTATGGCGCACTCCTTGAACTGGTGATGTCCCTGTGGGAGCGGGCATGCCCGCGAAGCAGGCGACACAGTGCTTTGGGCCAGGGATCACATTGTCGCCGCGGGCCCCCCCAACGACTGGTTCGGCTTGCCGCCGGATACCCGCCAGCTCACCGCGGTAATCCCGTAGCGCTCGGCCATCGGCCTGCTGACTTTCCTGATTTTTTCGCGCCCGAACTTCGGAATGATGCCGATGCCCGCATCACAACTTGCCCAATGCCAGGCCTCGGCGTTGTCCAGCGTCTCCAGACGAATAATGAAACTGCGCGGCTTGCCATGCAGTTGGTAATCGATGATGTATAGCTGTGGGCCAGGCATCGCAGGGGCCTCCTCTTCTCCATGGATGACACCCTGATTGATCGGGGTACGGCCAGAAGATTCAAAAAAATGTCGAGCAACAGGTACCAAAGGCCATTTCAGCCTCGGTATACAGGAGGTGGCCGGCACCCGGCACTGCGGGTACCGGGTGCCCAGAAGCATTCAACTCACTGTTGGCGGCCCCCGCCGTGGCTGTTCTGGCCGCCCTTGCGACCGGCCTCCGATGCCCGTTGGCGGTCGTTGGCGAAGTTGCCGCCAGAAGCCTGCCCACCCTTGTGCCCCGCACGGGAGGCCCGTTCCCGGTCATTGGCAAAATTGCCAGGGTTGGTTTCCTTGGTGCCGCCGCGCTGGCTGGTTCGTTCTTGATCCTGCGCCATGTGGTATCTCCTTGCGATGGATTGGCTGCTCGCATGGATGTTTGCCATGCCTTGGTTCCGAGCCGCCAATCACACAGTCTGCTCAATGGTTTTGCCGGCAACTGACCAGTGGCACCAAACATGGGCCGGCAAAAGGTTTGCGTGACGGAAGCAGGCGGGTCGCACTTTCCTTCGCAAGCAGAGGTCTCAATAACATGGCGACGGCCTATAATCCCGCCACACACACGCCCGATGATGCTGCTAAGGGCGGAACGTTCCGGTCTGCACAAGGCTCCGTCCATGAAGTCGTCCCCCAAGCAACCTGCCTCGCCCCAGAACCCGGCACTCAGCCCCAGTCACCTGGATTTTCCGGTGGTGGGCATCGGTGCATCGGCAGGCGGCCTGGAAGCGATCTGTACGCTGTTCCGGCAAATGCCCAGCGATTGCGGCATGGCCTTCGTCGTGGTCCTGCACCTGTCCCCCGACCACCAGAGCGTCGCCGACCGCATCATCCAGGACACCACGCAAATGCCGGTGCGCCAGGTGACTGAGCCGGTGCCCATCGAGCGCAACCATATCTACGTGATTTCACCGGCCAATCGCCTGTCCACCAACGACGGCTACCTGCGGGTGACCCCGGCCAACCGGCGCCGTGGCGACCACGTGGCCATCGACCTGTTCTTCCGTGACCTGGCTGATGTGCACAAGGACCACGCCTTCTGCGTGGTGTTGTCCGGTACCGGTGCCGATGGCGCTGTGGGCCTGTCGCGGATCAAGGAGCAAGGCGGTGTGACCCTGGCGCAGACACCGGACGACGCCCAGTACGACAGCATGCCCCGTGCCGCAATCGAGACCGGCATGGTCGACCTGGTGCTGCCGGCGGCAGAAATCCCGCAGAAGCTGCTGGAGCTGTGGCGCAATGCCCGCCAGGTCAGGCTCCCGGAAATCGAAGACGATACCCTGCCTCCGGCCTTGGGCACCCGAGTCGGCGATGCCCAGGCCAGCGAGCCGATGCTCGAAGAGATCCTGCTGCAGTTGCGCAGCAATACCGGCCACGACTTCCAGCACTACAAGCGCGCCACGGTACTGCGACGCATCGAGCGCCGCCTGCATGTGACCGGCCAGGCAGACCTGGCGGCCTACCTGCATTACCTGGAACAGTACCCCGCGGAATCCAGGGCCTTGCTGGCCGACATGCTGATCGGCGTGACCAATTTCTTCCGCGACCGCGAAGCGTTCGAAGCCCTGGAGCGCCATGTGTTGCCACAGCTGGTCTGCGAACGCGACCCGGCCGAGGGCGCGGACGAGATACGCGTGTGGTCGGCCGGCTGCTCCACCGGCGAAGAGGCGTACAGCCTCGCCATGCTGGTTTGCGAGCAGCTGGCACTGGAGCAGCGCTCGCACAAGGTACAGGTGTTCGCCACCGACCTGGACGAACGCGCCATCGGCATCGCCCGCAGTGGCTCATACCCCGAGGCGATCGTCACCGACGTGCCGCCCAGCCGGCTGCGCCAGTTCTTCCTCAAGGAAGACCAGCATTACCGGGTGCGCAAAGAGGTTCGCGAAAAGGTGCTGTTCGCCCGGCACAACCTGCTGTCGGACCCACCGTTCTCGCAGATCGACCTGATTGTCTGCCGCAACCTGCTGATCTACCTGGACCGCGAGGTGCAGCGTGACATCCTGCAGATGTTCCACTTCGCTCTGCGCCCGGGTGGCTACCTGTTCCTCGGGTCGTCCGAGTCGGCCGACATGGCCAGTGAACTGTTCGCCCCGGTGGACAAACGCAACCGCATTTTCCGCGCACTCGATGCCAGCAATACCGGCCGCCGTTCCGGCCGTCAGCTGGCCGGCACATCTGCCGCCAGCATGCCACTGGAAACGCTGGCCAAGGCCAAGCCGGGGCGCAAGCCATCCTTCGCCGACCTGCACTACCGCGCCCTGGCGCGCCGCATGCCGCCCAGCCTGATCGTCGATATCGACGGCAATATCCTGCACATGAGCGAAGGCGCAGGGCGTTTCCTGCAACTGGCCGGTGGCGAACCGAGCCGCAGCCTGCTCAACCTGGTGCTGCCGCCCCTGCGCCTGGCCCTGCGCAGCACCTTGTTCCAGGCGCGTCAGGGGACCGAGGCGGTGACCTCGCGCCCTGTCGACCTGGCGGAAACCATGGGCAAACTGCAGGTGGAGATCACCGTGCAGCCGTACAAGGACGACCTCAGCGCCAGCGATTGCCTGCTGGTGATGTTCGAGGAACGCGCGCCCGACCCATCCCTGCCGTTGCCCGGCGTCATCCGCCAGACCGACAGCATGGTGCTGCACAACCTCGAACGCGAACTGCAGCGCACTCGCCTGCAACTGCAGGAAACCATCGAGCAGTCAGAGGTCTCCAGCGAGGAGCTGACGGCTTCCAACGAAGAGATGCAGGCCATCAACGAGGAGTTGCGGTCGGCCAGCGAAGAACTGGAAACCAGCAAGGAAGAGCTGCAGTCGATCAACGAGGAACTGCTCACGGTCAACTACGAGCTGAAGAACAAGGTCGAGGAAACCGACAAGGTCAACGACTACCTCAGCAACCTGATCGCCTGCACCGAGATCGCCACGGTGTTCGTCGACCGCAACCTGCATATTCGCTGGTTCACGCCCCGCGCCACCGACCTCTTCAATATCCTGCCAGTCGATACCGGCCGTTCCCTGCTCGACATCACCCACTGCCTGGATTACCCGGCGCTGGCCGACGATGCCCGCGCCGTGGCCCAGGGCGAGGCCATCATCGAGCGTGAAATCGGCGGCCAAAGCGATCACTGGTACCTGGCGCGCCTGCTGCCCTACCGCTCCAGCGAGCAGAAAATCGACGGCACGGTGCTGACCTTCATCGACATCAGCAGCAGCCATGCCGCCGAAGAGCGCGTGCGCCTGGGCGAAGAGCGCCTGAGCAAGCAGTTGGCCGAGACGCAGAGCAACAACCACATGAAGGACGAGTTCTTCGCCGTCATGTCCCATGAGCTCAAGCACCCGCTCAACCTGATCCAGCTCAATGCCGAAATCCTGCGCCGCCTGCCGTCGCTGCGCAACATCAGTGCAGCGAGCAAGGCCGTTGGTACCATTTGCGACGCGGTAACCAGCCAGGCGCGGATCATCGACGACCTGCTGGATGTGGCGCGCATTCGGACCGGCAAGCTTAAGCTCAAGACCCAACCTGTGGATCTGCTCGCCCTCCTGCAGGGCATCCATGATGTGGTGGTGAGCGAGCAACACCCCTGCCCGGTACGCCTGGAGCTGCCCGCCGACACCCTGCCGGTGATGATCGAAGGTGACGTTACCCGCCTGGAGCAGATCATCTGGAACCTGCTCAACAACGCGCTGAAGTTCAGCCCGGCGGGCAATGAGATACGCCTGGTGCTGAGCCACGACGAAAACCACGCGCGGTTGCAGGTGATCGACCATGGCGTAGGCCTGAGCCACGACAGCCTCGAGCACATCTTCGACCTGTTCAGCCAGGCTACGCCGCAACAGGCCAGTCACAGTCGCGAGGGCCTGGGCATCGGCCTGTCGCTGGTACGGCAACTGGTCGAGGCTCATGGCGGTAGCGTACGCGCCAAGTCACCGGGGCTTGGCCTGGGCTGCACCTTTGAGGTCACCCTGCCACTTTGCGATACGCAACTCCCGCAGCGTGAGCAAGGCTCGGAGCTACTGAGCGAGGGCCGCCTTAATGGAATTCGCGTGTTGCTGGTGGACGATTCCGTAGAAGTGCTGGCGGTAATGCAGGAGCTGCTGGAAATGGAGAGCGCCACTGTCAATGCCTTCAGCAAGCCACGTGAGGCCCTGGACGCCGCTGCGGGTGAGGAGTACGACATCATCCTGTCCGATATCGGCATGCCGGTGATGGACGGCCATGCGCTGATCAAGGCCCTGCGTGGCTACGTGCACCTTCGCCATACCCCGGCCATCGCCCTGACCGGCTATGGCGCCAGCGCCGACCAGTACAAGTCACGCCAGTCCGGCTTTGACCGGCACCTGAACAAACCGGTGGGCTATGACGAGCTGGTCGAGGCGATCGAGGCCCTCAGCGGCTCGGTGCCCTACTGACCGTTGCAGGCAGCGGAGCGTGATTTGCTTGAGGAAACCGGGTTGCAGGCAGAGTCGCTGACCTTGTTGATGCGTCATGAAGCGGCAGAGCGCATGCATTATGTGTTCGAAGCGGAGTTCGCCGACGCCCCACATCCCAAGGCCCTGCGTGAAATTGCTGATTGCCGGTTCGCCCACCCGGACCAGGTGCCCATGCTCAAGGACGAGATCAAGCTGCTGATCCGCTCGTTGCTGGCGTGTGACCGGGCAATGGCAGCGTCAGTGAGGTAGACCTTTTTCTCCTGTGCCGGCCCTTTCGCGGGCTTGCCCGCTCCCACAAGTACTTCACCGCTTCTGAAGCATGTGCTGAACCTGTGGGAGCGGGCATGCCCGCGACGAGGCCGGCACAGGTATCAGCTAGGCATGCACACTCCACTGACACGCCTCCGCCTCGATCGGCATCTCGTCTATGGCATGGATCATCCCGTTCGCCAATGCGTCCCGGGGCCCGAGTATCCGCGGGTAGGCCATCAGATACCGTGGTACATCCAGCACCTCGTCCGCCCCTTCGGTCCGCTCGGCGACGATTTGCGCGTATAACCGCAGGTCATAATCCAGGCTCATCGCGTATTCAGCCATGCGTGAGTGGTCGACCGAGCCATGCAAGGTCCAGTGGAAAGGATGAAACAGGAACTTGCTGTAACTGCATGCCGTGCGCCGTTCCCCGGCCAGGAAGATGATGTTGCCCATGGATTCCACCGTGCCCAGGTTGTGGGTATGCACCTCGACCGGTAACGCCCGCAGAAAGTTGTACAAGGTAAACCCGTAACTGCACTCGCCGCCCATGGTGGCAATGTTCAGTTGCAGGATGTCGGCGCCCTGCTGCAACGCCCGCGAACAGGTGTTGATCAGGTTGCCGCAGGTAGATGAATTGATAGGCCCGGTGAAGTGGACGATATGTCTGGCCATGCTTGCCTCCAGAGTTGGCAGGTCATTCCTTGGTTGAATGCGCATCGTCACCCTGCCCGGCCATCTGCCGGTATTGCTTGCGCAGGGCATGCAGCTCGGCCGGATCCATGTCTTCAAGGTCCAGCAGCGCCTTGTGCGCCTTTTGGGTTGTGCGCAACAGCTCATCGATCTTGATGTGCAGTTCGTCGTTGTCGCGGTTCTGGGTGTTCTGGATCAGGAACACCATGAGAAACGTGATGATGGTGGTCGAGGTGTTGATCACCAGTTGCCAAGTGTCGTTGAAGCCGAACAGCGGCCCGGTCACTGCCCAGATCAGGATCAGCAGGCAGGCGATGCCAAAAGTCAGCGGGCGGCCGGCCCAATTGGCCAGCCATTGGGCGAAACGGTCGAATTTCATCCTGGCGCCCTTCCTCGTAGCAGGTATGCGGTGGAAACGCCGCGGGCCGCAAAGTTCCACGCCGCATCAGCCTTTTCCGTTGGTCAACCATGCTGAACCCTGGCCGCTGTTCACCAGTCGCACCTTCAGAGTGACCGAACAAGGACTGGCAATGAGGAAGGCAGCGTGAGCGATATCCGCATCGGCATCTCCGGTTGGCGCTACGGCCCGTGGCGCAAGGATTTCTACCCGAAGGGCCTACCCCAGGACGACGAACTGGCGTTCGCTTCGCGGGCGGTCAACAGCATTGAAATCAACGGCTCGTTCTACAGCCTGCAAACACCCGAACGCTACCAGGGCTGGCATGACCAGACGCCGCCCGGCTTCGTGTTCGCGGTAAAAGCCCCGCGCTACATCACCCATGTACGGCGGCTCAAGGACATCGAAGAAGCCGTGGCCAATTTCTTCGCATCCGGGCCGCTGCTGCTCGGCAAGAAGCTGGGCCCGTTCCTGTGGCAGTTTCCGCCGAACATGAAGTTCGACGAGGGCCGCTTCGCCCGTTTTCTCGAACTGTTGCCGCACAGTCGCAAGGCTGCCCGCGAATGCGCGCAGGGGTGTG
Organism: Pseudomonas sp. PVC-5-1; assembly: GCF_057444345.1. Taxonomy (NCBI): domain Bacteria; kingdom Pseudomonadati; phylum Pseudomonadota; class Gammaproteobacteria; order Pseudomonadales; family Pseudomonadaceae; genus Pseudomonas; species Pseudomonas sp. PVC-5-1. The sequence goes on from NZ_CM172024.1 coordinate 2,878,750, forward strand.
CGCAACGGCTGCGGGACAACGGCAGCACCGATATCAAGGGCAACGCACGGCTGCGCCACGCTGTGGAAGTCCGCAACGAGAGCTTTTTGTGCGAAGCCTTCATCAAGTTGCTGCGCAAGCACCAGGTAGCGCTGGTAGTGGCCGACAGCGCCGGGAAATGGCCGTATGTCGAAGACCTTACCGCCGACTTCGTGTACATGCGCCTGCATGGCGATGTCGAGCTGTACAGCAGTGGCTATACCGCCCAGGCGCTGCGGCGCTGGAAGCAGCGCATCCAGCACTGGAGCCAGGGCCGCCAGGCCGACGATGCCCAGCTGGTGGTGCCTGGGCCGCCACCACGGCGCGCTGCCCGGGACGTCTACTGCTATTTCGACAACGACCAGAAAGTCCATGCACCTTATGACGCCCGGCGCCTGTTGCAGAAGCTGTCGCTGGACCATGAACTGATGACCGAGCCTGGCGTGGTGCCGGAGGTGACCCTGTGAACAGGACCCTGCCTGCCCCGCGCGGCATCATCGACAAGATCACCGCCGTGCGTCGGCTGAATGTACTGACGTTGAACGTGCACAAGGGCTTCACCTTCTTCAACCGGCGCTTCATCCTGCCCGAATTGCGCGAAGCCGTGCGCGCCACCGGCGCCGACCTGGTGTTCCTGCAGGAAGTGCACGGTAGCCACCAGCAACATGCCCTACGCCACCCGGCCTGGCCGGATACGCCACAGTACGAGTTCCTGGCCGACAGCATGTGGCCGCAGTTCGCCTACGGCCGCAATGCGGTGTACCCCCATGGGGACCACGGCAATGCGCTGCTGTCGAAATTCCCCATCAGCCGCTTCGACAACCTGGACGTCTCGGTGCAGGGCAACGAGCAGCGCGGGCTGCTGCACTGCCAGCTGGAGGTGCCGGGCCATGACCAGGTACATGCGGTGTGCGTGCACCTCGGCCTGCGCGAGGCCCACCGGCAACGCCAGGTAAAGCTGCTGCTGGACCTGCTCGACAGCCTGCCGCCCAAGGCGCCGGTAATCATCGCCGGCGATTTCAACGATTGGCGGCTGAAGGCCGATGCCGTGCTGTGCGAACACCTGGTAGAGGCCTTCGGCGAGCATTTCGGCACCCCGGCGCGCAGTTTTCCGGCGCGTCTGCCGCTGTTGCGCCTGGACCGCATCTACCTGCGCAATGCCATGCCCGGCACTGCCCAGGTGCTGTCGAAGTACCCGTGGTCGCACCTTTCCGACCACGCCCCTCTGGCTGCGGAGATCAAACTGTGAACCGACCCTGGGTAGACGGCAACAGCGTGCAGTTGCTGATCAATGGCGAGCAATACTACCCCCGCGTGTTCGAGGCCATGGCCCAGGCACGGGAGGAAATCCTGCTGGAGACCTTCATCATCTTCGATGACAAGGTTGGCCAGCAATTGCAGCAGGTGCTGATCGCTGCCGCCCAACGCGGCGTGCGTGTCGAAGTGGCCGTGGATGGCTACGGCACGGCCGACCTGCCCGACTCCTTCATTGCGGCCATGACCGATGCCGGGGTCAGTTTCCATGCCTTCGACCCGCAGCCGCGGCTGGTGGGCATGCGCACTAACCTGTTCCGGCGCCTGCACCGCAAGATCGTGGTCGTCGATGGCGAGCGGGCCTTCATTGGCGGCATCAACTACAGCGCCGACCACCTGGGCGATTTTGGTGCCATGGCCAAGCAGGACTATGCCGTGGAAGTCGCCGGCCCGGTGGTGGCGCAGGTGCATGCCGCCAGCAAGCGCCTGATGTCGCCGGTGCTGCAGCCGCCCAGCGCGGTACGGCCGCTGACCGAGCCTGCCGGTACCTGCAGCGCCGTGCTGGTCGAGCGCGACAACGGGGTGCGCAGCACCGATATCGAGGCCCACTACCTGCAGGCGTTTCGCAGCGCCCGGCAGCGCATCGTGGTGGCCAACGCGTATTTCTTCCCGGGCTACCGGTTGATGCGTGAACTGCGCAATGCGTCCCGGCGTGGCGTGGAGGTGCGGCTGATCCTGCAGGGCCAGCCAGACATGCGCTGGGTGCGGGCGCTGTCGCGGCTGTTGTACAACTACCTGCTGCGCGATGGTGTGGCCATTCACGAGTATTGCCAGCGGCCGCTGCACGGCAAGGTGGCGCTGGTGGACGATGAGTGGGCCACGGTCGGCTCCAGCAACCTGGACCCGCTCAGCCTGTCGTTCAACCTGGAAGCCAACCTGTTCATCCGTGATCGCGCCTTCAACCAGCAGCTCAACCAGCACCTGCAGCAGCTGGCCCGCGAACAATGCAAGCCGGTCACCCTGGAACGCATGGTTCGCGGCTACTGGTGGCGGGCGCCGCTGATATTCGTGTGCTTCCACGTGATCCGCCATTTCCCGCGGATTGCCGGCTGGTTCCCGGCGCACCGCCAGCACCTGCGCTCGGTGCAGCCGGAGGCCGAGGCACAGGGTGACTACCACGAGGGCCAAACCTGATGGCGCGTAAACACTGGCAAACCTGGGGCAAGCGGCTGTTCACCCTGGCATTCCTGATCCTGATCCCTGCGCTGTTGTACCTGCTGGCGCGCAACCTGGACTGGAACGAAGTGCGCCAGTCGTTGCTGGCCTACAAGCCCGGCACCCTGGCCATAGGCCTAGTGGTGGCCGGGTGCAGCTACCTGACGTTCGCCAGCTACGACCTGCTGGCCCGGGCCTACACCGGCCACCACCTGCCAGCCCGCCAGGTGTTGCCAGTGGCCTTCGTGTGCTATGCCTTCAACCTCAACTTCACCACCTGGGTGGGTGGCGTTGCCTTGCGTTACCGGCTGTACAGCCGCCTGGGCCTGGACACGGCTACCATCACCCGCATCCTCACCCTGGGCCTGCTGACCAACTGGATGGGCTACATGCTGCTGGCTGGCACCGTGTTCGCCTTGCGCCTGGTCGAGCTGCCCGCCAACTGGGCGGTCGGTGCCAGCGGCCTGCAACTGATCGGCGTGGTGTTGCTGGCGATTGCCGCTGGCTACCTGCTGGCCTGTGGCTTCGCCAAAAAGCGCACCTGGCGCTGGCGCGACCATGAGGTTACGCTGCCGTCGCTGCGCCTGGCGCTGTGCCAGGTTGTACTGGGTGCCAGCAACTGGGCGCTGATGGCGCTGCTGATCTTCTGGTTGCTGCCTGGCGAAGCCTTTTACCCGTCGATTCTTGGCATCCTGCTGATCAGCTGCGTTGCTGGTGTGGTTGCGCATATCCCGGCCGGGCTGGGTGTGCTGGAAACGGTGTTCCTGGCCCTGCTGCATGGGCAGCTTGCCCAGGGCACGCTGGTGGCGGCCCTGCTGGGCTACCGTACGCTGTACTACCTGGTGCCGCTGTTGCTGGCGGTGCTTGTCTACCTGATCCTCGAGAAACGCGCCAAGGCCATGCGCCGGCGCGACAAGCCTGCCCAGACCTGACAAGGGCCATTGGCCCGGGAGGTGGCAAATGCGTGGCGCTGTCTTGAAGCCGATGTTGATACTGATGATGGCCAGCCTGCTCAGCGGCCAGGCCCTGGCCGAAGCCTGCAACGTGCTCACCCGTTCCTCCAGCGAGGCGGTAACGCCGGTGGAGCGACACAGCTGCTACAGCTACAGCAACCTGCCCGCCGAAGCGATCAACTGGTCGTGCAGCAATGAGAGCAAGGACATGCTCAACAGCGAAAAGCACAAGGTCGCGCGTTGTGCCGATGGCAGCGTTGGCAGTTGCATCGCGCCATTGACCCAGGAGGCATTGGCCAACCCCAAGGCAACTGGCGGTGACAAGCCGGCGTTGCCCAAGGATGCGCGGGTGATCACCTACTACTACGACACCCCCAGCCTGGGCCAGGCCCGCACCGATTGCGAGCGTAGCAACGGCATCTGGCAGACTCACTGATTCTGCGGGCCTGCGCGCTGCTTTGTGTAGGAGCGGCCTTGTGTCGCGAAAGGGCCGCAGCGGGGCCCCAGGATTTCAGCTTCGCACGGAAAATTGCCGGGGCCGCTTTGCGGCCCTTTCGCGACGCAAGGCCGCTCCTACAGGATCATCACAGCCCCATAGACCTATGCAGAACCTATGAGACGGCGATGTTTCAGGGTGAAATCGGGTCACTCGCCGGGAAGGTCTCGTCCAGCGCATTGTCCACGGCGCTTTCCTTGGTTTTTCCCCCGCAGTGGCAATCCGGCATCCGGCACGGCTCGCCATTGCGATGCCCGCTGGCACAGGCCTCGCAGCAATACACCTTGCCTTCGAGCTGCAAGGCATTGGCATCCACGGTGCAGGAACAATCTGCACAGGCACAACGCAACTCGTTCATGGCTTGCTCTCCTCGTCATCGATCACATCATCGGTCCACGGTTCGCCATCAAGCGGTGCGGAGCGGGCCAGTTCGGCTTCGTCCAGGCCTATGCCGCCGCCAATCTCATTGGCCTCTACCCGCCTAAGGGTCTTGTCTGCAGGGCCACCGCTGCCACCGGGTTCGTGCGGGTCACGGGCGCCGGTCTCGTCCAGCAAGGTGTCCGGGCTCAGGTCGTCGTAGGTGACGTTGTCCTCGTGCAGGCTGTCGCTCAACGCCTCGCCGCCAGTCATGCCGCTTTCGGCCACGCGCCGGGGCGGGAACTCGCGGGCCACGTCCGCGGCCGGTCGCTCGTCACCCGCACGCCCCTCGCGCTCGTCCAGGCGCTCGTCGAAGTCCAGTTCATGCACGCTGCCCATGCGGTCTTCGGTGTCGTCGATTTCAGTGGGGGTATAGGGCTTCGGTTTATCTGTTCGGGCCATGTGCGTTCTCCGTCAGGTGGCTTCAATCGGTCGACTGCACTTGATGTTTGAAGATTCAGAGTTTTTTTGAACTACCGTCCGGGCCGCTGCCTCCCAGATTAGAGACTGCGAACCGCCCGGAGCCCGCCATGGCCAAGCCCCTGCAGGAATATGCGCGCAAGCGCGACTTCAATGCCACGCCCGAGCCCAGCGGCAAGCGCAGCCGTGGCAAACGGGCCCACGCGCTGCAGTTCTGCATCCAGAAGCACGATGCCAGCCACCTGCACTACGACTTCCGCCTGGAACTCGATGGCACGCTGAAAAGCTGGGCCATCCCCAAAGGGCCGTCGCTGGACCCCAAGGTGCGCCGCCTGGCCGTGCACGTGGAGGACCACCCGCTGGACTACGCCGACTTCGAAGGCCATATCCCCGAAGGGCATTACGGCGCGGGCGACGTGATCGTCTGGGACCGGGGCATCTGGGAGCCCGAAGGTGATGCGCATGAGGCCTATGCCAAGGGCAAACTGCGTTTCCGCCTGCAAGGCGAAAAGCTCGGCGGTGTATGGAACCTGTTCCGCACCCACCTGGCCGGCAAGAAGGAGCAGTGGATGCTGGTCAAGTCGCACGACGGCCTGGCGCGCAGCGAAGCCGACTACAGCATCGTCGACGCCCAGCCCGACAGCGTGCTCAGCGACCGCACGCTGGTGCCGCGCAAGCCGACAGCAAAAAAGGCCGCCGCGCCACGTCGCAAAGCCGCCAGCAAAGGCCGGAAGGTGCCGTTGCCGGCGCAGCTGCAGCCACAACTGGCGACCTTGGTCGACTCCCCGCCCAGTGGCGACTGGCGCTACGAGGTCAAGTTCGACGGTTACCGCATCCTTGCCCGCATCGACGGTGATGACGTGCGCCTGTTCACCCGCAATGGCCATGACTGGAGCGGCAAGATGCCCAGGCAGGTTGCCGCTTTGCGTGCGCTGGGCCTCGATTCGGCCTGGCTCGATGGCGAGGTGGTGGTGGCTGGCGAAGACGGCGCGGCGGACTTCCAGGCGCTGCAGAACGCTTTCGACACCGAGCATGACGAGCACATCACCTATTACCTGTTCGACTTGCCCTTCCTGGGCGGCCAGGACCTGCGCCAATTACCGCTGCAGGACCGGCGCGACACCTTGCAGCGCTTGCTGGAACACAACGAATCGGACGTACTCAAGTACTCCGCCGACTTTGACCAGCCGGTCGAATCCCTGCTCGACAGCGCCTGCCGGCTGCAACTCGAAGGCCTGATCGGCAAGCGCGTCGACAGCCCCTACAGCGGCCGCCGCAGCCCCGACTGGATCAAGCTCAAGTGCAAGCAGCGCCAGGAGTTCGTGATCGTCGGCTACACCGACCCCAAAGGCAGCCGCAGCGGCTTTGGTGCCCTGCTGCTGGCCTTGCACGACAACGACAGCGGCGAGTTGCGCTATGCCGGCAAGGTCGGCACCGGCTTCAGTGCAACCACGCTGGCCAGCATCCATGCCCGGCTCAAACCATTGGAAACCGCCAAGCCGGCCCTGCCCAACCCGCCCACCGGGGCCGAAGCCCGGGGCGTGCACTGGCTGAAACCGCAACTGCTGGCCGAAGTCGCTTATGCCCAGATGACCCGTGACGGCATCGTGCGCCACTCGGTGTTCCACGGCCTGCGCGATGACAAACCGGCTACCGCCATCGACCTGGAGCGCAGCATGCCCGCCAAGACCCTGCCCAAGCGCAAGCAGGCCAAGGCCCCCGAGGCTTTGGGCGAGCTGCGCCTGACCCACCCCGAGCGGGTGGTCGACGCCACCAGCGGCGTTACCAAGCGCGAGGTCGCCGAGTACTACGCCGCAGTCAGCCAATGGATACTGCCCCAGCTCAAGAATCGCCCGGTGGCGCTGGTACGTGCACCGGACGGGCTGGCCGGGGAGCTGTTCTTCCAGAAGAACGCCGGCCAGTTGCATCTGCCCAACGTGCTCAGCTATGACAAGGCCGAGGCCGGCCAGGCGGCGATGGTCATCAATCGCGCCGACACCTTGATCGGCGCAGTGCAGATGAACATGCTCGAACTGCACACCTGGAACGCCACCGACAAGGACTTCGACAAGCCCGACCGCTTCGTCCTCGACCTTGACCCGGACCCGGCGCTGCCGTGGAAGGCCATGCTGGAAGCCACCCAACTGGCCCTCACCTTGCTGGATGAACTGGGCCTGAAGGTGTTTCTCAAGACCAGTGGCGGCAAAGGCATGCACCTGGTAGTGCCCATGACCCGGCGTGCCAGCTGGGATGAGGTCAAGGCATTCAGCCACGGCATCGTCGATTACCTGGCCAGGTTGTTCCCCGACAGGCTCAGTGCCGTGTCCGGGCCCAAAAATCGCATCGGGCGCATCTTCATCGACTACCTGCGCAACGGCAAGGGGGCTACCACCGCCTGCGCGTATACCCTGCGCGCCCGCGAAGGCCTGCCGGTATCCGTGCCGATCTGGCGCGAGGAACTGCCGCAACTCAAGGGCGCCAACCAGTGGAACATCGGCAACGTGCTTGAACGACTGGCCGATGTGGACGACCCCTGGGCCGATTATGGCAAGACCAGGCAATCGATCACCGTGGGCATGCGCAAGCAGCTGGGGCTGGCCTGATGACGACTTGCCTTCAGCGCTACGCCCGCAATGCCTCACCAAGGAGCCGAGCCCATGAGCATTGTCCAGGATTTTGACCTGACCAACCTCGATCGCCTGTTGCGAGCCTTCGGCGAGCGGCAGCAACCGCTCAACCTCGATACCCAGTTGCCGCAGCTGATTCAGGCACTGCAAGCCGACCACCTCGACCTGCTGCCCCTGCCTGGCCAGGGCAATACGCTACGGCGCTGGCAAACCCTCGCCCGGGTGGCTGGCTGTGACCTGGCCTTGGCCAAGCTGTACGAGGGCCACACCGACGCGTTGGCGATCCTTGCCGAATGCGCGGCTGCACACCACGCTGCCGAGGGTATATGGGGCGTGTGGGCCGCCGAACCGCCGGATGCCCGCGCCTGCATTGTCGCCCGTGATGGCGACCAGGTCCGCCTGGAGGGTCGCAAGGCCTGGTGTTCGGGCGCACTGCAGATCGACCGGGCGCTGGTCACGGCCTGGGACCAGCACGGCCAGCCCCAGCTGGTGGCCATCGAACTGTCCCATCCCAGCCAGGGCCTTGCCATAGACCGCTGGCAGGCCATCGGCATGGCCACCACCGCCAGTGTCGAAGTCGAATTCGACCACACCCCCGGCATCGCCATCGGCCGCCCCGGGCAATACCTGTCACGCCCCGGCTTCTGGCATGGCGGTGCTGGCATTGCAGCCTGCTGGTACGGCGCCGCCGAGGCATTGGCCGACTACCTGCGCGAACACTGCCGCAACCCCCGCCCCGACCCACATGCCGATGCTCACCTGGGCGCGGTCGATGCCGCCTTGTACGGCGCCAGGGCGGCACTGCGCGAATGCGCGGCATGGATCGACCGCCAGCCAGGCGCAAACGCCAGCTTCGAAGTGCGCCGCACCCGCGCCCAGGTGGAACAGGCCGTTGAACAGGTGATCCACCACGTTGGCCGTGCGCTGGGCGCCACTCCTTTCTGCCGTGACAACCACTTTGCCCGGCTGAGTGCCGACTTGCCCGTGTTCCTGCGCCAGAGCCATGCCGAGCGCGACCTGGCGGCGCTCGGGGAGCAGTTGGCAAAACAGCCGGCGGGAGTCTGGCAACTATGAGCGAGAACCTGATCCGGGCGAACAGCGGTACACCGTGGGCGGACTGGCAGCAGGCCGCGCACCTGGCCAGGGCCACCTGGATCACCCCTCAGCAATTGTGCCCGCCGGGCCGCCGCCTGGTGCTGCTGGCACCGCACCCCGATGACGAGATTCTCATGGCCGGTGGGCTGCTGGCGGGCTTCCACGGCCGGGAAGACGACCTGGTGCTGATTTCCGCCACCGATGGTGAAGCCAGTCACCCCGGCTCTACCCACTGGAGCGAACACCGCCTGCGCCGGCAAAGGCCACTGGAGAGCCGCCATGCCCTGCAACAGCTTGACCTCGACCTCGGCCGCCTGGACTGGCGGCGGCTCCACCTCAAGGACGGCGCGTTGCCACGTGACGAGGCGTTTCTACTCAACCACCTGAGCCAGTTGCTCAGGCCTGACGACCTGCTGATGGCTACCTGGAGCGGCGATGGCCACTGTGACCACGAAGCAGTAGGCCGGGCTGCCGCGCAGGCGGCCCGGATGCGCAAGGTGCAATGCCTTGAGGTACCCGTGTGGGCGTGGCACTGGGCACGACCGGACGACCCGCGTCTGCCGTGGCCGCGTGCCCACCGCATTCAGCTGGACGAGGCCAGCCTGGCCCGCAAGCGCAAGGCCCTGGCCGCCCATGTCAGCCAACTCGAACCGGACGGCCAGCGCCCGCCCGTACTGCCGCCGAACTTGCTGGATTGTCTGCTGCAACCTTTCGAACTGGTGTTCCTGTAAATGGAGTTGTCATGAGCCTCGACCCACAGTATTTCGCCGACCTGTACGCCACCAGTGAAGACCCTTGGGCCTTTCGCACCCGCTGGTACGAAAAGCGCAAGCGCGAGCTGGTCATGGCCTGCCTGCCGCGCCAGTGCTACCAGCGCGTGTTCGAGCCCGCTTGCGCCAATGGCGAGCTCAGCGCCTTGCTGGCCGAGCGTTGTGCCAACCTGGTGTGCCAGGACCTGGCCCCTACTGCGGTAGCGCTGGCCGGTGAACGCTTGGCTGGGCTGCGCAATGTCTCGGTGGAACTGGCGCGGCTGCCGGCGGACTGGCCAGGTGGGCGTTTCGACCTGATCGTGCTGAGCGAGGTGGGTTACTACCTCGACCCGACCGACTGGTTGCAGGTGATCGAACAGTCGGTGGCCAGCCTGACTTACGACGGCGGGCTGCTGGCCTGCCACTGGAAGCATCCCATCGCCGGCTGCCCGCAGGACGGGCGTGAAGTGCACCGCATGCTAGCCCGGCACCTTCCGCTGTATCTGCAGTTCCAGCATGACGAGGCGGACTTCTTGCTGGAGTACTGGTCCTCTCAGCCCAGCGTGGTCGACCTCGATGAGACCTGCCCATGATTGCCGTGGTGATCCCGGCCCACAACGAGGCCCGGCGCCTTGGGCGCTGCCTGCGGGCAGTACTGGCTGCCGCCCTGCAGGCGCAGCAGGCGGGGCACCAGGTGGAGGTGCTGGTGGTGCTGGACCGCTGCAGCGATGGCAGTGCCGCCGTGGCAAGGCGTTTCGGTGTACAGGTGCTGACCGTGGATGCCGGCAACGTCGGTATGGCCCGCCGGGTGGGCGCGGCATACATGCTCGAGCGCGGCGCGCAGTGGCTGGCGTGCACCGATGCCGACAGCCGGGTGCCGGTGCACTGGCTGCTGTCGCAACTGGCCTGCAGGGCCGAGGTGGTGTGCGGCACGGTGCACGTCGAGTACTGGCAACCCTGGCAGACAGCGGCCTTGCGCAAGCTGTACCACAGCCGTTACCAGGCACATGAGGGGCATCGGCATGTGCATGGAGCCAATCTGGGGGTTTGTGCCGACGCCTATGGTCGTGTGGGCGGCTTCCAGCCACTGGCGGCGCATGAGGATGTGCAACTGGTCAGCGACCTGCAGGCCAGTGGTGCGCAGATCGTATGGACAGCCAGGCACAGCGTGGCCACCAGCAGCCGGCGCGACAGCCGCGCGCGCGAAGGGTTTGGCGATTATCTGGCGGGGTTGCAGACACAGGTTTGAGGAGGCGTGTGTTCGCGGGCAAACCTGATGCCGGTCAGTACGCATTTTGGGGCTGCTTTGCAGCCCTTCGCGGGCTTGCCCGCTCCCACAGGAACCGCGCATTTTCTGAGCCTCGCACCAAACCTGTGGGAGCGGGCATGCCCGCGAAGGGCCGCAAAGCGGCCCCAATCAAGCCGACAAACATGGTTCACGACGCCTTGCGTGTCTTCTTCGCCGGCTTCTTGCCACCGAGGCTGCGCTTGAGCAGTTCGGTGAGGTCGAGGATGTCCGCGCCTTTCCCTGCTTCCGTCGCCTCGCCCTTCTCCACGGTCTCGATCTTGCCCTTGCTGGCCTTTTCTTCCACCAGGTCCATGATGGTCTGGCGGAAGGCATCGTGGTAATCCGCAGGCTTCCACTGCCCGCTCATGTCTTCGACCAACCGCTTGGCCATGTCCAGTTCGCGCTTGTCCACCTTGGCCTCGGTGACGCTGCTGTCCAGCTCCAGCGTTTCCAGCCCACGCACTTCTTCGGGCCAGCGCAAGGTTATCATCACCAGCGCATCATCCAGCGGCCGCAACAACGCCAGGTGCTGGCGGGTGTGCAGCACTACCGTGGCCAGCGCCACCTTGCCGGTCTTCGCCAGGGTTTCGCGCAGCAAGGCGTATACCTTGCCGCCACGGCGGTCGGGGGTAAGGTAATACGGCGTGTCGAAGTGCTGCAGCGGGATCTCGCCAGCCTCCACGAAGGAGAAGATATCGATCGTCTGGGTCGCCTCGGGCCGGGCCTTGCGGATTTCCTCCTCGCTGATCACCACATAGCGGCCCTTCTCGAACTCGACGCCCTTGACGATGTTGTCCTTGTCGATTTCCTTGCCAGTGACCTTGTTCACCCGCTTGTAGCCGACCGGCTCCATGCTGCGCTTGTCGAGCCAGTCGAAATCGACCCGCTCGGTGCGCACCGCGGTATTGAGGGCCACGGGAATATGCACGAGACCGAAACTGATGGCGCCTTTCCAGATTGCCCTAGCCATTGAAGGTGCTCCCAGGGTTGCCTGCCAATACTTGAATCGACTGCAACGGGCGGCGAAGGTTTAGCCGCCCCGCCCTACGGCAGCGGGTTGCCGCCGGTCACGCCGAACACCTCGCCGGTGATGTAGCTGGACTCCTGGCTGGCCAGCAACACATACACCGGCGCACACTCGGCGGGTTGCCCCGGTCGCTTCATCGGCGTTTGTGCGCCGAACTCGGGGATTTTCTCCGGCGGTTGGCCGCCACTAGGCTGCAACACGGTCCAGATGGGCCCCGGGGCCACGGCATTGACCCTGATTCCGCGCTCGATCACCTGCTTGGCCAAGGCCTTGGTGAAGGCGACGATCGCGGCCTTGGTGGTGGCATAGTCGAGCAAGGTGGCCGAAGGCTGGTAGGACTGGATCGAGGCGGTGTTGATGATGGTCGCCCCCGCCGGCATCAGCGGCACGGCCGCCTGGCACAGCCAGAACAGCGCGTAGACGTTGGTTTTCAGGGTGTGGTCGAACTGCTCGTGGCTGATCTGGCTGATGTCCTTGCGCGCCTCCTGCTTGCCGGCGACGTTGACCAGGATGTCCAGGCCGCCGAGCTGCTCGTGGGCCTGGTCGACCAGTTCCTTGCAGAACTGCTCGTCCTTCAGGTCACCGGCAAGGGCCACCACCTTGCGGCCTTCGGCTTCGATCAGCTTGATGACTTCGCGGGCATCGGGTTGTTCGATGGGCAGGTAATTGAGTGCAATGTCGGCACCTTCGCGGGCGAAGGCAATGGCCACTGCCCGGCCGATGCCCGAGTCTGCGCCGGTGATCAGCGCCTTGCGCCCCGCCAGGCGGCCAAAGCCCTTGTAGGTGGTTTCGCCGTGGTCTGGTTCGGGCTGCATGTTGGCGTCCAGCCCTGGTGCTGGCTGGCCTTGGGCCGGGAACGGAGGGTGCGGGTACTGGGTCAGCGGGTTCTGCATGCTGAACTGGTCGTGCGGTTTGCTGGGCATGGGGGCCACTCCTCTGGTGAAACCGGTGTTGGCCCATTCGCGGGCTTGCCCGCTCCCACAGGTATTGAAACTGGTGGTAGTCCTGTGGGAGCGGGCAAGCCCGCGAAGGCCGTTCTACCGATTTCGAGGTAAACCGCCATCGATGGTTTTTTCCGACTGGCCCAAACACTGACCAGCGGTCGATACGTCACTCAAAGTGACTAGTTCCGTACCTCAGCTGCGTCGACATCCGGCGCATCCGGTGCATCTGGCGCGTCTGGAGCATCTGGCGCGTCGTCCACATCCGCCCTTGCAGCGTCTCTGGCTGCATTGGCAGCGACTTTGGCTTCGTCCCTGGCGGCATCTGCCGTAGCCCTGGCAGCATCTCTGGCGGCATCAGCTTCGTCTCTGGCTGCGTCGCGGGCAGCATCTGCCGCGGCCCTGGCAGCGTCTCTGGCTTCATCTGCGCCGGCTACGCCAGCAGCTTTTGCGGCGTCGCGGGCTGCATCCGCCTCGGCTCTGGCAGCGTCTCTGGCGGCATCTGCAGTAGCTTTTGCCGCATCCCGGGCGGCATCTGCTTCAGCCCTTGCAGCGTCTCTGGCTGCATCAGCATCGTCTCGGGCTGCGTCCCTGGCGGCATCTGCCGCATCGTTGTCGTTGTCGTTGTCGTTGTCATGCGCATCGCCTGGGCCTCTGCCGGCCATGCCACCATGGTCACCATCGCCGGCCCCCGGGCCACCATGGCCACCATGGCCGCCATGACCGCCACCGCCGTCACCGCCGTCACCGCCGTGACCACTGCCTCCGCCACCGCTGCCACCACCGTGACCGCCACCGCCTCCAGATCCACCGCTGCCACCACCGTGACCGCCGCCACCTCCAGAGCCACCGCCACCGCCGCTGCCGCCGTGGCCACCACCACCGCCGCCGCTGCCACCGTCTTTGGCATACACGCTGGAGAAACTACCGATGTAGTCGGGCACCAGGACGGTCGAGGCCGACAGGACGCCACCTATTGCCAATGCCAACAAACATTTCTTGAGCAACATGATGCACCTCCGCTTGGAGTTGCGTCGTCATCTCCGTATCGAACGCAATGACCAATGAGTTCGCAACCGCCCATGGAGCGGACAGCCAACCGGCGCGGCCAGAGATCTGCAGTGTCAACGAGCAGCTTCGGTTTACGCACGATCCTTCAGAGCCAGTCAGCATCTTTGCGTGGGAAATATTCCCACATATTAAGACTAGTACTGTCTGCCTGAGTTCAAAGGACCGAATATCAGGCCAAGGCACGTTGTGAGACTGTTGGGGCCGCTCCCACAGGTTTGGTGCCATGCTCAGGATATGCGCGGTTCCTGTGGGAGCGGGCACGTCGGGACGCCGAACCGCCGCGAAGGGCTGCAAAGCAGCCCCAATCAGGCCTGGCTGAACAGCACCTGCCTGAAAGCCTCAGCCGCCAGGTGTACCTGCACCGCCCAGTCCTGCGCCGCGTCACTGCCGGCATCATCGGAAATGTATTTCAGGCACACGAACGGGATGCCTTCGCTGCGTGCGATCAGCGCCAGCACGTAGGCTTCCATGTCGACCACGTCATAGGGTGCATCGCCATGGTTGATCTCGAAGCTGTCGCCACTGCCGCAGGTTTCCAGGGCCAGGCCGGGGATTTGCGCCCCATGCTCCAGCACCACCGGGATGTCCGACAAAGGTGTCTGGTAACGGGCGAAGCCCAGTGGGGTCACATCCATGTCGCGCTGCACGAAGCGGGTGCAGCACACCACCTCGCCCTTGCCATGGCGCTGGCTGCCGGCCGAGCCGAGGTTGACGATCAGCCTGGGCCGGCGCGCGGCAATGGCCTTGGTCAGGGCGATGGCGGCATTGACCTTGCCGATGCCGGTGAACACGGTATTGACGTCAGCGAATACATCGCCGGCCTCGGCTTCGAGGGCGAAGACAAACAACGTGTCGTCCAGGGAAATGTCGGGGAATTGCTTGATCAGCATCATGGCGCAGGTGGTTCCGGGTGGCTGCGAAAGGCGCGGCCATTTTCGGTCAACCCCGGCTAATTGCAAGCCCCGGCGGCCACCACGGCTCGTAATGCCTGCGCCCTGCCCAAGCCTGCAGCGCTGGCCTGGGCCAGGCATTGCAGCTGCTGGTCGGCATGGGTGCCATCGCGCAGCAGGCGTTGTGCACGCAGAAAGGCGCGTTCGGCGTCTACAGTGTCGATCGGCAACTGTTCCTGCAACTGGGCCAACCGACCTGCGGCCGTGACCGGCTGCTGCTCATGCAGGCCAATGAACTCGCCCTGGCGCCCATGGCGCATGGCGCGCCAGTAGTTTTCCTGGGTGATCCAGCGCTGCTCGCGGTTGCAGGCGGACGAGTCGTGCCGGTACACGATGCTGTGCTCGACCAGGTGACGAAATAGCGCGGCGATGCACAGCGCGTCCTCCAGCCGCGGGCAGCCATCGCAGATGCGCAGTTCGACCGTCGGGAAGCGCCGTGAAGGCCGGATCGCCCACCAGAAGTCGCCATCCGCGGCCAGCGACCCTGTGCGTTGCAGCAATGCACGGTAGCGCTCGTAGGCTGCCCAGTCCGGCAAAGGCTCGGGCAAACCCATGTGCGGCCACTCCCCGCAAATTACCCGCCGGTAGCTCATGTAGCCGGTGCACTGGCCTGCCCACAGCGGGGATGACGTGCTCAGCACCAGCAACAGAGGCAGCCAGCCCAGTACACGGTTGATCAATTGGATGCGGTCGCAACCTGGCGGTACGCCCACGTGAACATGCAGGCCGTTGAGCAGGCTGCGCCGCGCCACATGCCGGTAGTCAGCGAACAGTTGCTGGTAATGCGCAGGGGTTGCAGGTTTCTGACGCAGCCAGGCGGCATTGGGGTGGCTTGCCGCGCCGTACAGGCCCATGCCCTCTTCGGCCAGCGCTGTGTTCAGCCGCTGGCGGCTGTGCTGGAAGAACTCGCGTGCCTCGAACAGGTTGGCGAACACCGGCGAGGCCACCTCGATCTGGCTGCGGAACATTTCCTGGGCAAAATGCTGGCCCAGCGCCTTGCGACAACGCCCGAGCACGGCTGGCGAAGGTGTGGCTGGCACCTGCCCCGTGTCCAGGTTCACCAGCAGGTATTCTTCCTCGATGCCGAACGTGCAGGGTCGGGCCATGCTGCCTCAGCTGTTGCGGGTGACTGTGAGCACCACCGCGGCGATGCGCTCGACCTGCTCGTAACCGGGTTCGTTCAGTTGCTCGCCAAACACGTCCGGGTCGATTTCCCGATACACCCAGGACCATTCCGGGCCCGCCAGGCGCAGGCGAATGGCTTCGAGCAAGGCATCACGGCCTTCGACTATCGCCACGCCGGTATACAACAGTAGCGAGCCCCCTGAGCCGAGCCGCTCGCAAGCTTGCTCGACGATACGCAGCGAAAGCTGCGCGCCGAGCGAACCTCCGCCATGCCGATAGGTACGTTGGCAGGCATCCAGCATGTACGGCGGGTTGGCAACGATAAGGTCGAACAGCCCGGTAATGCCGTCGAGCAGGTCACTGGGTTCCACGGAAACATTGCTCAAGCCCGCCAATGCCGCGTTGATCGCGGTGTAACGCAGCGCGAGCGGGTTGATATCCACGGCGCTGACATGGGCATGGGGCGCCGCGCGGGCGATCAGCAAGGCGCCGACACCCGTGCCGCACCCGATATCCACGGCATGCTCGACGCGCTTGGGGGTGCGTTGCAGGTGATCGTGAATCACTTGGGCGAAACGGTAACTGTCGGGGCCGAGAAACACTGCGTCGGTTTCCTCGGTGGGGTAAGCAGAGTGCAGCAGCAGCAGGTCGTCGATCGTGGACCAGCGCACGGTGCTGATCAGCAGTTCTCCGTGCTGCTTGAGCGCCTGAGCCCGCCGCATCTGGTCCAGCTCATCGGCAGAAACCAATGACGAACGGAACGGACGGTTCCAGCCGAACACATCGCGCACTGTCCTGGCTTGCCCGGCTTGCGGGCGCGCATTCACGCGAGCATGGGTTGCCGGGGTGACGCAGGTGAAGCGGTAGCCGTCGGCGCGCAGGCGCCTGCCCAATTGCAGCATTGCCTGGTCAGCCTGGATTTGTTGTGGATCGAGCAGCATCAGCGGGTTACCTCCTGATTCAGGCCGGTAGCACGCAAGTAGCGCCGGGTGGCCAGCAACCCTTCCGGTGTCGCATGACGGTTACCGGACATCGTGTCGATCAACGTCTGGATATCGGCGTCCGGGGCAGGAGTCGTGAGCGTATCATCCGATTCCACCTGCACCTCCCAGCTGCCAGGCAGCACGCGACGCCCGCGGGCTTGCAAGCCTGCAGCGATCCAGTCGTGCCATAGCTGTTTTTCATACGCCGTGAACACGCCATACATCGGTGCCGAGGGGCCATCGATGAGTCCCCACCAGCGGCTGTTGGCGGGTGCTTCACCACGGCGGATCCAGCCCTGTGCCTGCAACGCTTGCAGAAACGCGGGCATGGCACCGGGCTCGGCCAGCCATTGGTTGACGGTGCGTTTTTGCAAGCGGCAATGGTCGGAATGCATGAATTGGCCAAAATTGCGCTTGCGCTCCAATGCCGACAGCAGCTCGGATTCAAGATCGAAGCTGCTGATCAGGCTGGGTGTATCAAGCCCCAGGTCATTCAAGCGGTACCCGCTGCGCACCCGCTGGTAGAACTGGCCAGCGTCGTCGACCGGGCAGAGTTGGCGTAGCGCCTGGATGGACAGATGCGCATGCCCGCTGGCCGCGTTGTCGATGGTCACATGAAGCTGGAAATAATGGCCATCGATGCCCACTTCCGCCAGTTCGTAAGTGGTAATCAGCAAATGCAACGGTGGTTGTTCATAGCCCAGGTTGTAGCCGATCAGCTCGGGAAGAAAATCATCGCCATGGCGCCCCAATGCCAACTGCAAGGCACCTTGCAGGTAACGCTGGTCGTCCAGTTCAGTCAGGCCCAGGCAACCCAGCCGGCTCAACAGCCGTTGGTAGATCAGCACATGGTTGCAGCGCGGATCACCGCCACCCAGTTCTTCCAGGTAGGTGCGAATCAGGCCGTGATAGCGCGGATCGCCCCAGTGGCGCAAGGTGCTGTGCAGCCATGCCCCGTCCACTGCCTTGGTGGGCGCCACTTGTTGCAGGAACCACAACGCCTGGGCGCGGTTGGCAAAGTAGCGCCGAGGTGCGCCTTGGCGGCGTTGTTCGAGGTAACTGGCATAGGCTTCGGCCACCTGGCTTGCATGGCCAGCGCTCCAGGCTTCCAGCTGAGCAGGATCGGCAGGCAGGTCATCCGGCAAACGCTGCGCGCGTGCCAATTGTTTGCTCAGCCAGGCTGTACTCGTGGTGTCGTGGCTCACGAGCAGCTTGTGGTAACGCTCCTTCAGGCTTGGCCCATTTGCCGAAGCCGGTATCACCGCGCCGGTCTTGCGGGTCATTACCGTCATGCCGTAGTCCTTGTCCGCGTTTTATTGGCTGGGTTTCTGCCCGGGCATCGGTTCAGGGGCCGGCGCCGGCTGGGTAGCGGGTTTGTCGCCGGGTTGCTGCATCTGCAGTGAAGGTTTGCTTTGGTCGGCATCCTTTGCCGGGTGGTCGTCATCCCGGTCGAAACAGCCACCCAGCAAGCCAAGCGTGCCCACCAGCGCTATGAGAGGGATCAATCGCATGGGGTTCTCCTCATGTGCAGAATCGCAGTGCCCGATCACCCGGGCACTGCGCAGGCTCACTTACGAACGGCCGCCCTTGCGGTCCGATTCGCTGGTACGGCCACCACCGGATTGCTGGCCGCCCTTGCGCCCAGCTTCGGAGGCTTTTTCGCGGTCATTGGCAAAGTTGCCCGGGTTCTTGTTGCCACCCTGGCTGCCTTGCTGGTTGCCGGTGCGGCTGTTCTCTTTCTTGGCCATGGTCTTAAACCTCGTATGACTTGGGAATGCACGGCATTACCCGCCGTACACCTGTTGGGAGTTCGGTCATTTCGGCGGATTCGGTTTAATGCGAAGCGTTCGGACCAGCGGCATTAAATAAGCGGCATCAGCATATTTGGCGCGCCTGTCAGTCGCGCGATGTGCTATCCAGGCGTGCCTGTCGCTTTCCCAGCAAACCTCCGGTCATCGCCCAGCCCAAAGCCATCAGCGTACCGATCAACATCGCCAGTTGCGGGTACTCGCCCATCACATCCAGCCCCCGCTTGACCCAGCCACTGAGCGCGTCACCGCCGCGGTAGACCACGGTGTCGATGAAGTTCTTGGCCTTGTACTTGTCCTCGGCGGGCAGCACGGTGAACAGCATCTCCCGCCCCGGCCGCACCAGCGCGTACTCACCGGCCCGGCGCACCACCATCACCACCACGAACACGGCGAACACCGGGGCCAGTGCCAGCCACAGGAAGCCCGCAGCCATCACCAGCGGCACCGCCACCAGCAGCACACCCACCCCCAGCCGGCGGGCCAGGCGACCGGTGAGGAACACCTGGGTGAGGATGGCCAGGGCCTGTACCACGCTGTCGATCAGCCCGAACACCTGGGTTTGCCGGGTACGGTCGGTGAAGGTTTCGCTGACGATGCGTGCCTGCTCGAAATACAGGAAGGTGCTGACACTGGCGAGCAACACCACGAACAAGGCAATGCCCAGCAGGTAGGGCGAGCGCAGTACAGCAGTGGCACCGGCAAACGGGTTGCCGCCCAGTGGCCGGGAATCCGCCCGCTCGGCTTGCGCCGGTAGAGGGTTGAGCTTTCGCCAGCGTTGCAGGTACAACGTAGCGCCAATGCTGCCCAAAAGAAGCGCTGCGGCCAGCACCAGCAAGCCGGCATGGCCCAGCGGCGCTACCAGCAGCGTGCCCAGGATGGGGCCGCTGAGCCCACCCAGGCTGGCCCCGGCCGCCAGCAGGCCGAACAGGCGCTTGCCTTGTGCGGTGGAAAACAGGTCGGCGAGCACGCTCCAGGCCAGCGATATGCTCAGCAGGTTGAACACCGACAGCCAGATGTAGAAGGCCCGTGCCGCCCATGAAGCTTCCGGATTGCGGGCGAACAGCACGGCGAACAGCAGCAGGTTGCTGGCGAAAAAGCCGTAGGTCCAGGGCAGGATGTGTCGGCGCTGCACCTGGGAGGCCAGCCAGCCAAACAGCGGCAGGCACGCCAGGGTGGCGATGAAAGTGCCGGTGAACAGCCATTGCAGGTTGTCCACGCCACCGGCGACGCCCATGGTTTCGCGCACCGGGCGCAGCATGAAATAGCCAGTGAACAACAGGTAGAACAGCAGCAAACCGGCGATCACCGCTGGCCCTTCGCCGGGCTGGATGTTCAGCCCCTGGTCCAGGCGCCGCCGCCAGGCTGCCATGGTGTCAGGCAAACTGCTTGATCAGCGCCTGTTGCTGCGCCTGGGTCAGCAACGGCCCGTGCCCGGCCTTGAGCTGGTCAAGTTGGCGCTCGGGCCGGCTGGTCGCGGGGATGACCGTGGTCACCGCCGGGTGACTGATGGCGAACTTGAGAAACAGCTGCGCCCAGCTGCCGACACCCGCCTCTGCGGCCCAGCCGGGCAAGGCCTGGTCCTTCACCCGGGCGAACAGGCGGCCATCGTCGAACGCCCGGTTGACCAGCACGGCGACGCCCTTGTCCTGGCACAGCGGCAGCAGTTCGCGGGCGGCGTCGGGGGCATTGACCGAGTAGTTGATCTGGATGAAGTCCAGCGGCTCGCTGCGCACGATGCGGGCTACCTCGTCCTGGCCACTGTTCAGGTAATGGGTGATGCCGACATAGCGGGTCTTGCCCTGCTGCTTCAATTCGCGGGCATAAGGCAGCTGGGTCTGCCAGTCGCGCAGGTTGTGGATCTGCAGCAAGTCGACCTTGTCGGTGCGCAGGCTCGCGAGGCTGCCGGCCCATTGCGCTTCGGCGTCTGCCCGGCTGTCGGCGGCGATCTTGGTGGCAATGAAGCATTGCCGGTGCCAGCCGCCCTCTTCCAGCAGCTGGCCGAGAATGCTGTCGGCGCCGCCGTAGTTGGGCGAGGTGTCGATAACCCGGCCACCGCCTTCGAAGAACGCCTGCAGTACAACTTTCAGCTGCTGGTACTGGGCAGAACCGGCTTGCACTTCGAAACTGCCGGAGGTACCGGCGCCGATCACCGGCAGCGCTTCACCGGTGCTCGGCACTTGGCGGGTCAGCAAACCCGCCGGGGCAGCGGCGTGCAACCAGGGGCTGGCGGCCAGCAAGCCCAAAGTGGCACCCGCACGTAGGACATCACGACGTGCGTACATGGAAAAGCTCCCGTCATGAAGCGGAAACTTTCAAGGCTAGCCGCTGCCCCAGGCTGCGTCCGGTGTTTCTGTATCTGGATGTTTAGCGATCAGGCTTGCAGCAGCAGGCTCAGGTCGACACCCGTCTCGCTCATGGGCGGGCACCAGTAGTAACCACCGGTCAGTGGCCGGCTGAAGCGGTACAGGCCGTCGATGATGCCGTCCTCCAGGCCGCTCATGCGCCGCAGCTGCACCTCGAACGCATCGAAGCTGTGGCCCAGGGCCACGAAGGCCAGGCCAGCGCCACGTTGGTCTGCCCAAGCCACCGAACGACGGACGATGAACGCTTCTGGTTCGAAGCTTTCCTGGGCCGTGCGCTTGACGTGGGCGGACTCGGGGGCGTCGTCGAGCTCTTCGTTGTCGCTAAGGCGGCGGCCGATGATGTTGTCCTGGTCGGCCTGGGGCAGCGACTTGAAGTACTCCAGGTCGTGCTTCCACAACTGGAACGCGGCAAAGCTGGAGCCATCGGCGCCAATGGCCGCTTGCACGGCCTCTTCGTCCACCGGGTTTTCGGTGCCGTCCTCATAGCCGGTCAGGTCATGGCCGCCACGGTGCAGGAAGCCGTCGACGCTGTCGGCCAGGCGCAGGGCCGGTGCCAATGCCAGCTCCAGGGCCTGGGCCCGCAGCAGCAAGTCGCCGCGCTCGTTGCCGCGCAGCCACAGCCACAGGGCGTGTTGGGTGCTGGGGTTCTCCACTGCAGCATCCAGCTGCGGGAAGGCGCGCAAGCCAGGTACTTCACGGCCCAGGGCCTTGGCCAGCGGGGCGCCGACACCCAGGATCAGCTGTTCGCCATCGACCTGCGGCAGCAAGGCATCCAGGGTGGCAGGCAGGGCCTCTGGCGACTGCAGGGTGAAGAACAGGTGACGGGCGTGGGCCGGCACCGGGGTGGCAAGCAGACCTTGCTGGAACGGCATGACAGGCTAATCCTCGGTAAAAACCGGAATGCTACTGCGCCTGCAGGCCTGCTGCAACGCGGCATACAGCCTCGCTGGCCGCTGCGCTTGGTAACAAACGGTTACCAAGGGCTGGCGTTTTGCGATTAGCTATCAATCAGGGCCGACCTACACTCCACCGGATCCTTTGCCCGAGAGACCGCCCATGACCGCCTCACCTTTGCTCACCGCTTTTCTGCCGCTGGCCCTGGGCATCATCATGCTCGGTCTCGGGTTATCGCTGACCCTGGCCGACTTTGCCCGCGTAGTGAAGTACCCCAAGCCGGTGGTGGTAGGCCTGGTTTGCCAGATCCTGCTGCTGCCGCTGGTGTGCTTCCTGATCGCCAACGGGTTTGGCCTGGAGTCGGCGCTGGCGGTGGGGCTGATGCTGCTGGCCGCCTCGCCGGGCGGCACCACGGCCAACCTGTTCAGCCACCTGGCCCATGGCGATGTGGCATTGAATATCACCTTGACGGCAGTCAACTCGCTGATCGCGATCCTGACCATGCCACTGCTGGTGAACCTGTCGCTGAGCTGGTTCATGGCATCGGACCAGGCCATACCGCTGCAGTTTGCCAAGGTGATGCAGGTGTTTGCCATCGTCCTGCTGCCGGTGGCGCTGGGCATGCTGGTTCGCCGCTTTGCACCCGCCTTCGCCGCGCGCATGGAGAAGCCGATGAAGCTGGTGGCTGCGTTGTTCCTGGCGTTCACCATCGTCCTGGCGCTGGCCAAGGACTGGCAGACCGTGGTTGCCTACGCGCCGGTGGTGGGCCTGGCCGCGCTGCTGTTCAACCTGCTGAGCCTGAGCGTGGGCTACTGGGTACCGCGCCTGCTGAACATTCCCAAGCGCCAGGCGATTGCGATCGGCATGGAGATCGGCATCCATAACGGCACCTTGGCGATTGCCCTGGCATTGAGCCCTTCGCTGCTGAACAACGCCACCATGGCAGTGCCGGCGGCGCTGTACAGCCTGATCATGTTCTTCACCGCGGCGGCGTTTGGCTGGTGGGTGAGCCGCGGGCATGTGGCGGCGCAGCCCAAGGGTGAAACAGTGAACTGAGGCAAGTTCCCTGTGGGAGCGGGCGTGCCCGCGAACACCGGCAAAGCCGGTGCCATGCACCGCGCTGCCTGCTTCGCGGGCACGCCCGCTCCCACAGGTCAGGCGCCAGTCCCTGTCACAACTGGCTGCGCTTGTGCCGCAACTGCTGCTTCAACACCTTCAACGGCGGTGCATAGAAAAACCCGAACGACACACTCCCCGTTCGCCCCTTCACCGCGTGATGCAACCGGTGCGCGCGATGCAAACGCTTGAGGTAGCGGTTGACCGGCCGTGGCTTGCGTGGCCAGTGCCGATGAAAGAACCCGTCGTGGGCCACGACATACAGCACGCCGTACCCCGCCACGCCGCCACCCACCCACTGCAAGGGCGCAAAACCACCCTTGCCCAGGGCCACCAGCAGCGTGGCGATCAGCCCCAGGGCCACCAGGTACAGGTCATTGGTTTCGAGCATGCCCAGTTGCGGCTCATGGTGCGAGCGGTGCAGCCACCAGCCCCAGCCATGCATGATGTACTTGTGAGCCAGCGTGCCAACGCCCTCCATGGCCACCAGGGTGCCGAACAGCACTGCGAGATTGAACAGCATGGAACGGTCCGGGGGATGGCAAGGGAAGGCGCAAGGGTACCGATTGCCCGAGTTTTTTTCCATGCAGGCGTGACCGGTAGCAGGCCATTGCGGATGAAGCCATTGTCATGTTTTTGCCCTTGACCTGGCCTGCCACGGGGCGTAAGGTCCGCGGCGCAATTTTGCATCCCTGAACAGGAGACCTGCATTGGACAGTAGCCCCAGTCGCATGCGACAGGCCCACGTGGCGCGCTAGTCCGGCAGTGTCCTGCACTGTCTGGCCGGCCTGGCAAGACGGTGGTTTCTTGTAATCCCCCTCTTCTTCCTCCCCTTCGTGGTCCTGCGCATTTTCTGGTTTTTCAACCGCGCCAGCTGATGGCGTTCTTGCGGGCGTGTGCCCGTGGAAGAGGTTTGCTATGGATTGGAAAGTATTTCTGCTGCGTGTCAGCATCGCCCTGCTGCTGGGGGCGCTGATCGGCGCCGAACGTCAACTGCGCCAGCGCCTGACCGGGCTGCGCACCAATGCACTGGTCAGCACCGGTGCCTGCCTGTTCGTGCTGATGACCCAGGCGGTGCCGGGCATGGCGCCCACCGATGCGTCGCGTATCGCCGCGTACGTGGTATCGGGCATCGGTTTTCTTGGTGGCGGCGTGATCATGCGCGACGGGTTCAACGTACGTGGCCTGAACACCGCCGCTACGCTGTGGTGCACGGCCGCGGTCGGCGTGCTGTGCAGCCTCGGGCTGCTGCTGGAAGCGACGCTGGGTAGCCTGGTGGTGCTGTGTGCCAATATCCTGTTGCGTGACATTGCCCAGCGCCTGGACCGCCAGGAAGTGGTGCCGGCCAGCGAGGTGGAACAGCACTTCGAGGTGCGCATCGTCTGCCGCGCCGAGGACGAGATCCAGGTCCGCAGCCTGATGTTGCACAGCCTGGGCGACCCGCAGCTGCGCCTGCAGTCACTGCACAGCGAAGACCTGGCGAACCCCGCACGCCTGGAAGTGCGCGCCGAACTGCTCGGCACCGCGCAGGCACCAGCGCAACTGGAACGGTTGGTCAGCCGGGTCAGCCTGGAGAAAGGTGTAAGCTCGGTGCGCTGGCAATTGCAGCCGCAGGTGCTGGCGGCAGACTAGAACGAAAGGACTTCATCATGCGCATTCGCCCTACCCTTGAGCAAGACATTCAATGGCTGCCGGGCGTCGAACGCTCGGCGGCCCAGGCCTTTGCCGCCCGGCCGGCGCTGGCATGGCTGGCGCAAGGAGATGTGATGGACTGCGGCACCCATCAGGCATTTGTCGAAGCTGGCGGGAGCTGGGTGGCCGAGGGGCCGGATGGGCGCATTCTGGGGTTTGCCTGTGCCCGGTTCGAGGATCAGGCGCTGCATCTTCATGAAATTTCGGTGCGCCGGGAGGCCCAGGGGCAAGGTGTCGGGCGCAAGCTGTTGCAGCAAGTGGTAGATGAGGCGCGCCATGTGGGGGCGCGGGAGCTGACCTTGACCACCTTTGCCGATGTGCCATGGAATGCGCCGTTCTATGCGCGGTTAGGGTTCGAGGTGATCGATGAGGGGCTGCTGGATGCACGCTTGCAGCAGATTCTGGCCGACGAGCTTGCCCATGGGCTTGAGGGCCGTTGTGCGATGCGCCTTGGCTTAGATATTTAGACCCCGGGGCTGCTTTGCAGCCCATCGCCGGCAAGCCAGCTCCCACCTTGACCGCATCGGCCTCGAGCCATGCGCTATCCCCTGTGGGAGCAGGCTTGCCGGCGATGGGGCCGGTACAGGCAACCGAGGGTCTTTATTCATCTACGCCCACCACTGCACGTTCTGCCAGGCAATACCCATCCCGCCCCTTACGCTTGGCCTGGTACAGCGCCGCATCCGCTGCCGCCATCAGGCGCTCGGCCGTCATCCCCTCCCGCGCCAGGTCACCCACGGCAATCCCCGCACTGCACGACACCCGCCCCAGTGGGCTACCTGCATGCTCCAGCATCTGACGCCGCAACAGCTGTTGCACTTCCTGCACCAGCAGCTCCGCCCCGCGGGCATCGGTATCGGGGAGCAGCAGTGTGAACTCCTCGCCCCCATAGCGCACAGCCAGGTCGGCCGGCCGCTTCAGTGCCTGCTGCAGCACCTCGGCAAAGCGCCGCAGGCACTGGTCGCCCGCTGGGTGCCCGTAACGGTCGTTGTAGGCCTTGAAGTAATCCAGGTCGAGCATCACCAGCGCCAGCGAGTAGCCCTGGCGTCGTGCCCGACGCAGCTCCGGCTCGAACACTGCGTCCAGCCGCCTGCGGTTACCCAAGCCGGTCAGGCTGTCGGTCAGTGCCAGGGCCTTGAGGGTCTGGTGTGCCTAGTGCAGCGCCCGCTCGATGATAATACGCTCGCGTAACTGGCGCAACACCACACCACCAAACGCTGCCAGCCCCACCAGCAACAGCAGCAACACTGCCACCGACTTGATCGCATCGTGCCGCCAGGGCGCGACGATCGATTCCCGCGACAAGCCGGCCTCCACCACCAACGGGTAGCTGGCCAGCGCGCGATAGCCATACAGCCGTGGCGTACCGTCCACCACGGCGACCGCCTCGGCCACCCCTTCGCTTGCATGCGGCAGGTACTTGCGGAAGATCTCGCTGCTGCTAAGGCTGCGGCCAATCACCTGTTCGACGAACGGCCGCCGTACCAGAATAGTGCCGTCGCGCTTGGCCAGTACCAGCGCGCCGCGTTCGTCGATCTTGAAGTCGCCGTAGTAGCGTACGAACCAGTCCACCTTGAAGGTGCCCAGCAACACCCCGGCGAAGCTGCCATCGGCGTATTGCAGGCGCCGCGAAATGGGGATGATCAGGTCGCCAGTAGAACGGCTGCGCACCACCGAGCCGATGTGAACCCTGCGGTCGGTGTGCTCGCGGTGGTAGATGAAGTAGTCGCGGTCGGCATTGTTGGCATTGGGCGGGACTACCGCCTGGTCGGTAACGATCCAGCTGCCATCCGGGCCATACACGAACAACCCGTGCAACTGCGGCATGATGCTTTTCTGCTGGACCAGCAAGGTATGCAGACGCGGCCGGTCGATGTGCTCGAAGCCGTCGCCTTCCAGGCGCTCGGCCAGCGCCGCGGTAATTGCGTCGACCTGGCGGATGGCATCTTCGGCATGCTGCGCCGTGGCCCGGGCCAGGTTGGAGACCATGTTCTCTGCATTGGTGAAGGCGTGCCGGTAGTCGCGCCAGATGCGCCAACCTTCCACCACGACGAAGGCGAGCATCACCACCAGCATGAACGCGAGTACCAGGCGGAACAGCGCCACGGCCCGGCCCTCGCCGGTTATCGCGAAGAGCCCGTCCTCATCCTGTTTCCTGGCTGCGCACATTGAAATCCCAAGCCTTACCGCGTTCGCCGCGTTTCACTATAGTTCAGCACCATCTGGGCGCAGCCGGCCAGGAAAAAGATTAAACCTTTGCTCCCCATTCACCCTCAACCGTACGCGACACTGAGGTCGCGCCACGGTTTAAGGAGTGAAGCATGAGCAGTCTCTTCATCAAGCGTGTCGGTTTTTCCATGGTATTAGGCTTGGCATCGGTGCAGGCAATGGCGGCGAGTTCCGATGACTTCGTCGAAGCGGCTACCGAGGCCGGTATTGCCGAAGTGGTCACCGGCAAGCTGGCCCTGGAAAAAACTCAGAATGCCGAAATCAAGACCTTTGCCCAGCAGATGGTCAGCGACCACACCAAGGCCAATCAGAAACTCGGCGACATCGCTCGCAAGCTCGACATCTCCGTACCCGATGAGGCGGCAATAACCGACAAGGTCAAGAAAATGATCCTGGAATGGCGAGAGGAGTCGTTTGACAAGTCTTACGTCAACAACCAGGTCGACGCTCACGAAAAGGCGGTGGAGTTGTTCAAGAAGGAAGCCGCATCTTCCGACAAGGCTGAATTGAAGGCCTTTGCCAGCGAAACCCTGCCCAAGCTCGAACAGCATCTGGAGCATGCCAAGGCGCTTCAGGCCAAACACGGCAAGTGAGGCCCGCCATGAGTAACGATGCATTGAAAGCCGAAGTGCTGACTCGCCTGTTGCATGCTCACCCTCAGGGGCTGGGCAAGGAAGTGCTGGACAACTACCGGGGCGAGAAAGCCGTGGCCGGCATGCTCAAGACGCTGCAGGAGGCCGGTTTGATCCAGGATGGCAGCGTGGCAGTGAGCAGCGATCACCAGATCAGCGTGAACTACCCCATCAAGCTATCGGCGGCAGGTGTGGAGGCAGCCAGACAAGCCGAAGACTGAGCGCGCCCTCCCGCCCAACCTTGTCGCACAGGGAACAAGGTTCGAAAGCGTGTCACATTCCCTGTGGGAGCGGGCGTGCCCGCGAAGGGCCCAACGCGTTGTAGGCACCGGCTCCGCCGGTGTTCGCGGCGGTTCGACGCCTCGACACGCCCGCTCCCACAGGGCCTCTTCGCAGCTACTGCGCCGCGTTGGCGGCAGACAACTGCGACTGACACTGGTGCAGCGCTTCGTCTCGTGCCTTGAGTTGCTCTTCAAGCTGCCGCAACTGGCGAGCCTGTTCCGTGCACAAGTCGCGCCTGGCCTCCAGGCTCTGTGCCTGCACATCCAGCTGCCGACGCATTTCCTCGCTAGCACCCTGCGCCTGGGCCAGGATCGTGCGCAAGCCCTGGATCTGCGCATCACGCTGCTCCAGCAATTCGTCCTGCGCCCTGCAGGCGCTGGCGGCCTGGCGATGCTCACCCAGCAAGCGCTCGTTGTCGCGGTGCAGGCGGGTCAGCTCGTCTTGCTTGACGATCATGCCTTGCTGCAGTTGACGCACCTCCACCTGCAACTGTTGCAGCTGCGCTTCGTGGCGGCGCTGCTCCTGTTCACGCTGTTCGCGGCTGGCGTTGCGATAGTGTTCCAGCGCATCGCGGGCATGACGGTGCTTGTCTTCCAGTGATTTTACCTGCTCGTCCTTGTCGGCCAGGCGCACCTGCAGCTCGCCCAGCGACTGGTTGAGGCTGGCACTGCGCAGCTGTTCGGCCTGCAGGGTGCTTTGGGTGGAAAGCAGTTTTTCCGATTCGGCGGCCAGTGCGGCCACATCGATCTGATGCTGTTGGTGCGCTGCAGCCAGTGCCTGCTGGGCAATGGCCAGTTGTGCCTCCAGCTGTTCGCGCTGTCGAGTGAAGGCGCTTTCGGCCTGCTCGATCTTCAGGTCGGCCTCGTCCTGCAGCTGGGTTGCCAGTTGCCCGACCATTCGGCTCAGCACGTCACTCAGCGCAATGCCGCCCTCGGAAGCCACGGGTTGCTGGCCGTTCAACTCTTTCAGGTAGCGGTGAATCGTGGTCTTGGAGCCGGTGTTGCCCAGCTCGATACGTATCGCATCGATGCTGGGGTTCTCGCCCCGGGCAATCAGCGCCTGACGTGCCTGCTGCACTACAACCTTGTTTATACCGCCCCGGGCCATGCTTGCTCCTACGATTTTGTACCGTGTTATGTACCATGTAATTACATACCGATTATGGAGACAAGCCATTGCCCGTGCAAACATTTCCTATGGTGGAATAATCACGGCTTATCGCATGTGAATGGTTCTTGGGAGCTGTGCGCGGGGACAAACCAGTACGCCAGACAGCAAAGCGCCCCGCTCGGCTTCAAGCCGGCGGGGCGCTGCAGAATGCTGAAGCAGGGAGCGTCAGCTGTAGTGTTCAACCCTGGCAGGTGTTCTACGCATGAGCACCTTGCCGTTGCGTACCGACACCAGCGCATGCCCCTGGCTGCGCACCATTTCGTAATCGTCCGGCGCAGACAGCAGCAACAGGTTGGCCGGTCGCCCCACTTCGATGCCGTAACGCTCGCCCAGGTTCAGGGTGCGGGCGCTGTTGTCGGTGATCAGGTCCAGGCAACGCTGCAGGTCTTCGTAGCCAAGCATGTGGCAGATGTGCAGGCCGGCCTCCAGAATACGCAGGATGTTGCCATTGCCCAGCGGGTACCAAGGGTCGACGATGGAATCCTGGCCAAAGCACACGTTCATCCCGGCCCGGTCGAGTTCGGCCACGCGGGTGACGCCGCGGCGTTTCGGATAGTTGTCGAAACGCCCTTGCAGGTGAATGCTCTCGGTCGGGCAAGATACGAAATTGATACCCGACTGCTTGAGCAGGCGGAACAGCTTGTAGCAGTAGGCATTGTCGTACGAGCCCATGGCCACGGTATGGCTGGCTGTTACCCGGGCGCCCATGTCGCGCACCCGCGCCTCTTCGGCCAGCACTTCGAGAAAGCGCGACTGCGGGTCGTCGGTCTCGTCGCAATGCACATCCACCAGGCAGCCGGTACGTTCGGCCAGGTCCATCAGGAACTTGACCGACGACACGCCCTGGTCGCGGGTGTTCTCGAAGTGTGGAATGCCGCCGACCACGTCGGCACCGATGGCCACTGCTTCGGTCATCAGCGCCCGGCCGTTGGCGTACGACTCGATACCCTCCTGGGGGAAGGCGACGATCTGCAGGTCGAGCAGGTGGCGCACTTCGTCACGCACTTCGACCATGGCCTTTAGCGCAGTCAGGGTGGGGTCGGTGACATCGACATGGGTACGCACATGGTGGATGCCATGATCCACCAGCATGCCGATGGTCTTCTTCGCGCGGTTCTTGATGTCGTCGTGGGTGGTGATTGCCTTGCGCTCGGCCCAGCGCTCGATGCCTTCGAACAGGGTCCCGCTCATGTTCCACTGCGGTTCGCCGGCGGTCAGCGTGGCGTCCAGGTGGATGTGCGGTTCGATAAAGGGCGCCACCACCAGGTTCTGCCCGGCATCCAGGTCATCGGCAGCGCGCGCCGCCACCCCTTCGGCCTGGGGCACGATGGCGACGATGCGTTCGCCGCTGAGTTCGATGCGGAACAGGCCAGGCTTGCCGCGCAGGCGTGCGTTGATGATGTTCATGATGCTTCTCCCTGGGCTTTGCGGGTGGCCCTACCAGCATAGTGGCCCAAGCCTTGTGGTATTTGCTACTGGCCCTATCGCCGGCAAGCCAGCCCCCACAGGTAAACCACAGCCCTGAAGTCTGTGCAGTACCTGTGGGGGCTGGCTTGCCGGCGATAGGGCCGGCGCAGGCAGCAAATCAGGCTCCGTCCAACCCCATCTGCCAGAAGTCCGCCTCCAGGCTGGACGCCTGGCCGAAAATTCCCGCCAGCTCGGCAAACCGTTGCTCGGTCATGCTCCGCGCTGCCAGCTCGTCCAGATGCTTGCGCGCCGCGGTGGCGACACCCTGGTAGCCCTCGCCGGCATACTCGGCGATCCACTCGCGGTACGGGTGATTGCTCAGATCGCCAATGCGCTCGGACAACGCCCGGCCAATCTCGGCATAACCGATCACGCAAGGCGCCAGCGCCACATGCAACTCCAGCAGGTCACCCGCGGCACCGCAGTCCAGCACATAGCGGGTATAGGCAACCGTGGCCTGGTGTTCGGGCGCGGCCTCGATATCAGCCTGGGTCAGGCCCCAGCGCGCGCACAGGCGCAAGTGCAGCTCGGTTTCATCCAGAATCGCCGCCAGCCCGGCCTGCGCGGCGCGGATGTCGGCCGGGCGACGGCTCTTGTAGGCGGCCAGTGCCCAGGCGCGGGCGAACTGGATGAGGAACAGGTAATCCTGTACCAGGTAGGTGCGGAAGGCGGCTTCGCTCAACGCACCCTCGCCCATCTGGCGCACGAATTCGTGGTCGACGTAGCTGTTCCACTGCGGCGTGGCGGCAGCCTTGAGGCGGTCGAAGATATCCATGCTCATTTGTCCTCCGGGTAGACAGCATCGAAGAAGGCCAGCTCCAGCGCCACGGTGCGCTGGTAGAAGTCACCCGCCAGCACGGCGTCCTGCGGGCCGACGCGGTCGAGTTCGGCTTGCAGGAAGGCAACGAAGTCCTGGAATGCCGGGTTGTCGTGCAGGGTGATCCATTCAGCGTGGACGAAGTTGTCCGGCATCGGCTTTGGCGCCTTCAACGCCCAGTCCAGGTACAGGCCTTCGGCGACGTTGAGCACCGCCAGCGCGGCCGCATAGGATCGGGTGGCCGCCGCTTCGCGCATGATCGCCTTGAAGCCTGCGGTCGGGACGGTGTCGGCTGGTTCGCTGCGTTGTGCGGGGCTTACCCCCAAGGCCTCGAAGGCACGCAGGAAGTAGGTGTTCTCGTCACTGGAGATCATCCCGGCAAAGCGCCCGAAGCGCAGGCGCGCCTCGAAGGTGTCGGCGGTGGCGATGGCCGCGCCCAGCAGGGTCAGGAAGCTGTCGAGGAAGCGGTGGTCCTGCACCAGGTAGTCGACCATGATCGGGTCCGGCAGGCTGCCGTCGCACAATTGGGTGACGAAGCGGTGGCCAACGGCCGCCGACCAGGTCGGCTCGCTGCGGCGGCGCAGGGACTGGCTGAAGCGTTCGGTCATGTTGCTGTCCTTGATGGGGGGTGACAGCGAGACCGCGATGGTTGGCATGGACGGGCCTCGCAGTGAGGCCGGCAAAAAGGCAGGTTTCAAGTCCCAATCCCTTCGCCGGCATGATCCGGATCAGGTTCGAAGGGTCACCGCGCTGCAGCATCCAGCGGTTTCTCAGCCCGGTGCCGGGCTCCCCTTGGTGGCGCTCAGGTATACCCCAGGGCGCCGCGGCTGTCACCACCCAATCTGTGGGCAATGGGTGACCCACTAGTGGGGGCCCTCACCCATTTTTGACGCCGTGGCATTTAGCGCGCATCAGGCGCCACAAGGATTTGTTTAGAAACATATTCCTCGTATTTGGGTTGGCACACCCGTTGCTCCAGCCCCAGAAACGGGCAAAAAGCCATGATGTCGCAAACGAGGCGCAAGGCAATGAAAACACCTGCCGTGATCCACCCTGCCAGGCATGCATTCCAGCTGTCCACCGTCGCTACGCTGATGCTCGGCCTTGGGCTGGTCACGGCAACAGCGGCGCCCATGGACGACAACAGCATGCCCCCGCCGACCGACCCGTCGGCCTACACTGATCAGCCGGCTGACCCGACCCAGGCGTTGCTGGACCTGTACAGCATGCCAGAGGCGAATCGGGGCTCACTCGAACTGACCGATGGCGTGTACGGTGACCGCAACACGGTAAGCGCAAACAACGTGCTACCGCCGGCCCTGCAAACCGGGAAAAAGTACCCCACCAACGGCAAGCCAAGCCCGCTGTTCGGCGCGTTGCCGTTTACCCAGCAATTACTGCTGTTCGAGGAATTCGGCACGGAAAGGCTCGACCCCACGTTGCCGCCGCCCACTCTGACCTTCCCGGTGCCGACCCTGGGCGCGGCACCGGCGCAGGACCCCAACGTGGTGGCCCGCAGCGGCCCCAGCGGTACAGCCCTGGAAGCCTTCCTCAAACAGCCGGGCCTGTACCCCTTCCCGACCCAGTATTCCAACGTGCTCGACCGCAACCCATGGAAGGCGCAGATCGAGATGTTCCTCAACCGCCAACCGGTCGGTTCGCCTGCGGAAGGCCGGCCACCAGGAAAAGGCTGGTCGCACCAGCGCTGGAACGAGTTCTACCCGCAGGCGGGGTTCAAGACCGCCCAGGCCGGTGCGCGCATCAACCTCGGCCTGCGTGACCGCAAGCAACTGCACAACTATGCAGTTGGCGAGTTCGCCCCGGGCGGCCTGTACTACCAGACTTCCGATATCCCGAACACACTGGGCACCACCAAGGGCATCGACACCCGCTTCCACCCGAAGATGCCACTACAGAACCACAAGTCGCTATGGACCTTCGACGGCACCTTCCCGCCCAAGCTGCTGATGGTGCGCTATGGCCAACCGATCCTGATGCGCCATTACAACGCGCTGCCGATCGACCCCTCGGCCAACGCCGGGTTTGGCCTGCACACCCTTTCGACCCATGAGCACAACGGCCACTCCCCGGCCGAGAGCGATGGCTATGCAAACGCCTACTTCTTCCCGGGGCAGTACTACGATTACCGCTGGCCGCTGCAACTGGCAGGCTATGACACCATCAACACCCGTGCCGAAGACCCACGCGCTGCGTTCCCTTGCTCGGCGGGCGAAACCTTGTTCGTCAACGATGCCAACCCCGGCCTGAAAACCTGCCAGAACGGCAGCATCAAGATTCGTGGTGACTGGCGCGAAACCATGAGCACCCACTGGTTCCACGACCACATGATGGATTTCACGGCGCAGAACGTCTACAAAGGCAACGCCGTGATGATGAACTACTACAGCGCCCTGGACCGCGGCAACGAGGCCCTGCAGGATGGCGTCAACCTGCGTTTCCCCAGTGGCTCGGGCATGCCGTGGGGTAACCGCGACTACGACGTCAACCTGGTGATCGCCGACAAGGCCTGGGATGCCAACGGCCAGCTGTGGTTCAACCCGTTCAACACCGATGGCTTCCTCGGCGACCAGATCCTGGTCAACTGGCAGTACCGGCCAACGCTCAAGGTACGCGCGCGCAGCTACCGCTTCCGTATCCTCAATGGCTCGGTGTCGCGCTACTTCAAGTTCGCAGTGGTCCGGGAAATTGCCGGTAACAGCGGCGAGTTCAAAGGCCCCACCGGCTCCAACCTGTCGTATGCGCGGGTACCGTTCCACATGATCGCCAACGACGGCAACATCATGGAACACACCGTGCCGTTCGACGGCACCCTGGACCTCAACGGTGACGGCAACCTGCAGGACAACAACGGCATCCTGCCGCTGCAAGGCATCGCCGAGCGCTACGACATCATCATCAACTTCGCCAAACACGGCATCAAGGTCGGCGACAAGCTGTACCTGGTCAACCTGGAGGAACATCAGAGCGGCAAGGGCCCGGAGGGTGCCATTGCCCTGGCCGATGTGCTGTCGGAAAAATACAAGGCGGTGATCAAGCAGACCAGCAACGGGCCTGAGTGGGACAACGGCGACCCGGCAATCGGCAAGTTCATGCAGTTCGTGGTTCAGCCCTACAGCGGCCAGGACCTGAGCATGGACCCGGTTGCCTATGAACCGGCCAAACCGGGCAAGGCCGAAGGCCTGAAAATGCTGCCGCTGCCGATAGACCGTAATTCGGCCACCGACCAGGCCAAGCTCAAGGATGCCCGCCATCGCGAGTTCATCTTCGGCCGCTCGGACGGTACCGACACCCAACCCTGGACCATCAAGACCGATGGCGGCTTTGGCTACTCCATGGACCCACGTCGCATCAACGCGGCGCCACAGTTGGCCCAGCAGTCTACCGACGGCGGTTTCAGCGGCGACGGCACATTGGAAGTGTGGAAGATCATCAACGGCGGCAATGGCTGGAGCCACCCGGTGCATGTGCACTTCGAGGAAGGCGTGATCCTCAGTCGCGACGGCAAGGCCCCGCCGGAATGGGAAAAATGGGCGCGCAAGGACGTGTATCGCATCGGGCCGGATATCGATTCGTCGGAAGAAGTGGAGGTAGCCCTGCGCTTCCGCGAGTTTGCCGGTACCTACATGGAACATTGCCACAACACCCAGCATGAAGACTCGTCGATGCTGCTGCGCTGGGACCTGGAGCACCCAGGCCAGTTCCAGGTGATGCCGACCCCACTACCGGGTTGGGATGGCGTGGAGTACGTGGCTTCGGTTGGGCTGCCGACCTTCCGCACCGAAGACCATGATAACGATGACCCAACCAACAAACCGCCGGTTGCGGCCAACGACAGCGCGGCTACCACGGCCGGCAAGCAGATCACCTTGAACGTGCTGGCCAACGACACCGACCCGGAAAACAACCTGCCGTTGACCGTAGTCGGCCTCAGCCAGCCGGACTCCGGCCAGGGCACTACCAGTACCGACGGCAGCACGGTCACCTACGTCCCACCGGCCACGGTAACCACAGCGTTCACCGCCAGCTTCAACTACACGGCTCGTGACGCCAAGGGCGCCGAATCGGTGGCCCCGGCCACGGTCAGCATTGCGGTGAGCCCGGCAGCGGCGGTCGACCAGATCCAGGTCACCAGTGCCACGGTGCAGGTGCGCAGCGGCAACCGCTTTACCTGGGATATTTCGGGCACCACCACGGTGGCCACCGGCAACAGCATCACCGTGACTGCGGCAACCACCAGTGGCCCGCTGCTGCTGGGTACGGCCACGCTGAGTACCACTACCAGCGGCGCCCGTTGGCGCTTGTCGACCACAACCACCGGCAGCGGCCCGGCCACACCGGCGACCGTGACCGTGAAATCGGCGCTGGGGCAGAGCGTGACGGCGCCGGTCAGCATCAGGTAACCGAAAAGCGGGGGCCGCTGTGCGGCCCATCGCTGGCAAGCCAGCTCCCACCTCGACCGCGTCGGCTCCAAGCCTTGTGCAGTACCTGTGGGAGCTGGCTTGCCGGCGATAGGGCTGCAGGGCAGCCCCAATACCGTTATCGACGAGGACCGCATCATGTCCGGTTCATGGCGTTTCCTGCTGGTGCTCTCGCTGTTCGCCGCCAGTATCCCGTTCTGGCCGTTGCAACCACAGCAACCCGTGGCCGAGGAAGCTGAAACTCCCTGGGGCGCCGATTACTTCCCCAACATCCCGCTGCTCACCCAGGACGGTGAGAAAGTGCATTTCTTCGACGACCTGATCAAGGACAAGGTGGTCGCCATCAACTTCATCTTCACCGGCTGCTCCGACTCCTGCCCGGTGGAAACCGCGCGCCTGCGCCAGGTGCAGAAAATCCTCGGTGACCGGGTCGGCAAGGACATCTTCCTCTACTCCATCAGCATCGA
The DNA here is from genome assembly GCF_057444345.1 of Pseudomonas sp. PVC-5-1. Lineage (NCBI taxonomy): Bacteria > Pseudomonadati > Pseudomonadota > Gammaproteobacteria > Pseudomonadales > Pseudomonadaceae > Pseudomonas > Pseudomonas sp. PVC-5-1. Next base: position 2,914,758 of record NZ_CM172024.1, read on the forward strand.
CCCCTACAACGACACCCCCGCCACACTCAAGCGCTACGCCGAAAAGTTTGGTATCGGCCCCGGCTGGACGCTGCTCACCGGCGAGCCGGCCGATATCGAACAATTGCGCCGCAGCCTGGGCCTGTACATCGATGGCCTGGAAAACGGCCGCTCCAAGGACCACAACCTGAGCCTGATCATCGGCAACCAGGCCACCGGCCGCTGGATGAAGGCCTCGCCCTTTGAAAACCCGTACATTCTCGCCGACCGCCTGGGCAACAGCCTGCACAACTGGAAACAGGCCAGTGCCATGGCCAATGACTACGCCCAGGCTCCCGAGGTGCGCGCACCCAGCAGTGGCGAGCAACTCTTCCGTACCCGCTGCTCGTCCTGCCACACCCTGGGCAATGCCGAGCCAGGACAACCCGGCATCGGCCCCGACCTGCTCGGCGTGACCCGCCAGCGTGATGCCAACTGGCTGACCCGCTGGCTGAAGGAGCCCGACCAGATGCTGGCCCAGAAAGACCCCCTGGCCATGCTGCTGTACGAACAATACAACCGCGTGGCCATGCCCAACATGCGCTTGGGCGATACCGAAGTCAGCGCGCTGATGAGTTACATGGAGGAAGAAACTGCGCGCCTGCAGACGCCGCTGGCCGATAAAGGAAATCCTTAAAGGCAATTGGCCACCAGTCATTAGGCTGTCATCTTTCTGTCGTATTTTTCGACCATCACCCAGGGTCGGGAACTATCAGCAGTGATTCGCCGTTCGCTTTCATCCGCCAGCCTTCTGCGGCTGCTGATCCTGATGCTCTGTGCAGCCACCCTGGCCTTTGTCTGGGGGCTGCATGTTTCGCAGAAGGTTGCCGCCCGCCAGGACGCGCTGTCGGCCAAGGCCGCCGAGCACCTGAACCTGGCCAGTATCGTTGGCGAAAGCCTGCGCCAGTTGGTGGATCGCGCCCAGGCCGTGGGCCGGGTCGCCCAGGACGACATGAAGATGCTGAGCCAGGGCAGCGTCAGCCTGGCGCGGATGCTTGCCGAAGACCCGGTATTCAAGCGCATGAGCCTGTACGACCGGCAAGGCCGGCTGTTGTCGGCCAGCCATGCCGACGAGGCCGCCGAGCTACCCGAAGACTGGCTGCGCCAGCTGCAGCGGCACGTTGCCCGCTACGGTTTCAAACCGTTCCTGCCCAGCGTGCAGCCCCCCGGGCAAGCGACCACCGTGCCCAACTGGCACCTGCCCTTCCTGCTGCCGCTGACCAACCTGCCCGGCCGCGAAATCGACAATATCCTGGTGGTGCAGCTGGACATCGGCTACCTGGCGGTGCTGCTGCAGCACATCGACCTGGGCGGCAGCGGGCTGGTGCGCCTGCTGCAGGATGACGGCCTGGAGCGGGTGCGCATCGATAGCAGCGGCGTGGTGGCCGGTGACGCACTGCTGCCCGGGCTGCCGGACAGCGGCAGTGAAGCAGGCATGCTGACCCAGTACGCGGCCGGCGCCCCCTACCAGAGCCTGTACCGGCGCCTGCCCGAGCGGGGTTTCAGCGTGGTGGTCAGCCAGCGTCAGGACGAAATCCTCGCGCCTTCGACGCTGGCCTATTCCCGGCAGTTCTGGTTGAACCTGAGCATGACCCTGATGATCCTCGCCAGCCTGCTGTGGACCTTGCGCCTGTTGCGCAAGCGCCAGGAGGCCTTCAGCGCGCTGGAACAGGCGCAGCAGGTCAACCAGCAGTTGATCGACCGCCTCGAGGACGAACATCGGCGCAGCAGCCATGCCGCGGCCACCGACCACCTCAGCGGCCTGCACAACCGCCGCCAGTTCGTCGAGGTGGCCGGCCAGGTGCTGACCCGGCAACGCGGCAAGCGCCGGCTGATGGCGATCCTGTTCATCGACATGGACCGCTTCAAGTCGATCAACGACTCGCTCGGGCACAAGATCGGCGACCTGCTGCTGCAGGCCGTTGCCGGGCGTATCCAGCGCCTGCTGGAGCCCGGCGACGAGGCTTCGCGCTTTGGTGGCGACGAGTTCGTGGTGCTGCTGGCCGGCGAACGCAGCGAGGAGCAGATCAATGCCTGGGTCCGCGTACTGGTGCAGAAGCTGTCGGCCACCTATGCGCTGGACGGCCAGGAGGTCAACACCAGCCCCAGCGTAGGCGTGAGTATCTGCCCGCGCGACGGCCAGGACATCGACAGCCTGATCCGCAGTGCCGATGCCGCGATGTACTCGGCCAAGCAGGCCGGGCGCGCGCAGTACCGTTTCTTCGACCCGTCGCTGAACCTGGCCGACATCCACGCCTTCACCCTCGAACAGGCCTTCGGCAGCGCCCTGGCCGAGCGCCAGTTCGTGCTGCACTACCAGCCACAGATCCGCCTCGACACCCAGCAGGTGCTGGGCTACGAAGCGCTGGTGCGCTGGGACCACCCCGAGTTCGGCCTGCTGTACCCGGACCGGTTCATTGACCTTGCCGAGCGCAGCGGCTTCATTGTCGAACTGGGCTGGGAGGTGCTGCGCCTGGCCTGCGAGGCCTTGTCGGGTTGGCACGCCCAGGGCCGGGAGACGCGGCTGGCGGTCAATGTATCTGCGCTGCAGCTACGCCAGGCAGACTTCGCTGCACGGCTACTGAGCGAACTGCAGCAGTACGCCATCGCCCCGCAGCGGCTGGAGCTGGAAATCACCGAAACCACCATCCTCGACCCCGAAGGCACGGCGGTGGCGCACCTGCACACCCTTCGCGACGCCGGCCTGGGCATCAGCCTGGACGATTTCGGCCGCGGCTACGCCGGTTTTGCCCACCTGCATTCGCTGCCGCTGAGCAAGCTGAAGATCGACCGCTCGCTGATTGCGCCGCTGTCCAACAGCCACGACGACAGCCCGATCGTGTCGTCCACCATCATCCTTGCCAAACGCCTGGGCCTGGAAGTGGTGGCCGAAGGCGTGGAAACCCGCGAACAAGTGGTGTGCCTGAAGCTTGCCGGCTGCGATATCGCCCAGGGCTACCACTTCAGCCGGCCGCTGTCACCGGCGCAGCTGCGTGACTACCCGCTCTTCAACGGTGTCGAGGACAAGGCCTGCGTGTAACGCAAGCCTTGGCGAATCCGCCGGAATGAACCGATCATGCCTGACGCGCCACGCCTGTAGGAGCGGCCTTGTGTCGCGATCGGGCCGCAAAGCGGCCCCGCTGATTTCAGCGTTTATGCGAAGACTGCCGGGGCCGCTGCGCGGCCCGATCGCGACACAAGGCCGCTCCTACAGGGGCCGGGCATGCATTACCAGCCCATTTCGGTTTATCGTGTGCCTATCACCCACCGACACCCGCACCATGACCGACATCGAGCGCTACCTCCGCGCCGCCACCCGTGACAACACCCGGCGCAGCTACCAGGCCGCCATCGAGCATTTCGAAACCCACTGGGGCGGTTTTCTCCCGGCCACGGCCGAGAGCATCGCCCGCTACCTGGCCGACCACGCCGACCAACATGCCGTCAGCACCCTGCGCCAGCGCCTGGCGGCGCTCAGCCAATGGCACGTCGCCCAAGGTTTCCCCGACCCGACCAAGGCGCCACTGGTGCGCCAGGTGCTGCGCGGCATCCGCACCTTGCACCCGACACCGCCCAGGCAGGCGGCGCCGCTGTTGCTGCAGCACCTGCAAAGCGCAGTGCAATGCTTCGAAGAAGAAGCCCGCCAGGCCCGCGAACAGCATGACCTGGCCACCCTGCGCCGGGCGCGTCGCGACGCTGCGCTGCTGTTGCTGGGCTTCTGGCGCGGTTTTCGGGGTGATGAGCTGGCACGCCTGCGCGTGGAGCACATCCAGGCCGAGGCCGGCGTCGGCATCACCCTGTTCCTGCCGCGCAGCAAGGGCGACCGCGAAGCCCTGGGCGTACAGCATCGCACCCCGGCCCTCAAGGCCTTGTGCCCGGTCACGGCCTACCTGCAATGGCTGGAAGTCGCCGGCATCGCCCATGGGCCGGTGTTCCGCAAGCTCGACCGCTGGGGCAACCTCGGCGACACCGCGCTCAACAGCAACAGCCTGGTCGGCCTGCTGCGGCGCATGCTGGAGCGCGCCGGGGTACCGGCGGCGCTGTATACCGGCCACTCGCTGCGCCGAGGCTTTGCCACCTGGGCCACGGCCAACGGTTGGGAGTTGAAGGCGCTGATGAGCTATGTGGGCTGGAAAGACGCAAAGTCGGCGTTGCGCTACATCGACGCGGCGCAGCGCTTTGGCGAACTGGCCGTGCTACCGGCCAGCCAGGCGCAAAAGCTTATTCCTTGAAGGTGTGACGGGCGATGCCGCCAATTTCCGGGTTGATGGCATACAGGTCGCCAGCGTCGGGGTAATGGTGCAAGTCTTCGGCACTCATGCCCAAGCGCGCGGTGCTGATGAACAAGGTATTCATCCCCTCCCCACCGAAGCAGCAACTAGTGGGGCACGGCACTGGCATCAGTACCTGGTCGGTGAGGTGGCCATGGCGGTCATAGCGTAACAGGCAACTGCCATGGTACTGGCACACCCACAGGCCGCCGTCACGGTCCAGCGCAAGGCCGTCCGGCCGCCCCAGTTCGGCAGGGGTTTCGGCAAACAGAGTGACCGCGCCAAGCCGGCCTTCGGCCAGGTAACTGGCGCGGTAGATCGAGCGCGCCGCCGAGTCCACGAAGTACACCGTGTGGCCGTCATGCGACCAGGCCAGGCCGGTGGGCAACGCCATGTCGTCGTGGATCACCTGATCATTCAACTGCCCGTCAAAGCGGAACAGTGCCCCGGTGTTGCCGCTCAGGGCATCGTCCATCAGCCCGGTCACGAATCGGCCCTGCGGGTCGCAGGCGCCGTCGTTGAAACGGTAGGTCGACCGCGGGTGAACCGACACCGAATGCCGGCGCACCTTGCGCAGCGACACGTCGAAGATGGCCGCGCTGGCGTCTTCGGTGAAAATCAGGTTGCCCTGGTCGGTCAGCGCCAGCGCACCAATGCGTGCCGCGGATTCGTACAGGCACTCGGCCTGGCCATCAGGCGTCAGGCGGTTGATCCGCCCGCCGGAGATATCGACAAAGTACAACGCGCCGCTGCCTTCATCCCAGACCAGGCTTTCGCCCAGGTCGGCGCGGGTGCTGGCGACGTTGACTGGCACGTAGCGGCATGCCTTGAGGCGGTTGCGCAACTCGCCCACCTCCGCCAGCGTCATGGAACAGGCCAGTCCCAGGCCCTGTGCGGCATCGGTAAAGACCGCAACGTTATCGTGGAAAGGCTCTGTGACGGGCATTTGCTGGCTACCTTCGATTCTCCTTTCTACGATAACAACAAAAAAATCAATGACCAAGCGCGGGGTGCGGCAGACTGCAGCGGTCGATCAAGTTCGCGTTGCGCAGCGCCACAGCCGCCCGATATCACAAGCCCGCGCCCGCAGCAGCTCAGCAGCATTTGCACAAGCCTGCTCCAGGCTCATCGGCCCGCTGGCCAAGGCAAAGGCAGCGTCGACGCCATGGGCATACAGCTGCTGGTAGCCTTCACCCAAGGTGCCGGCCAGCACCACCACCGGCACCCCATGGCGCTTGGCAACCCGAGCCACCCCCATCGGCGTCTTGCCACGCAAGGTCTGGGCGTCGAAGCGCCCTTCGCCGGTCACTACCAGGTCTGCACCTTGCACCATGGCATCCAGGCCGGCCAGTTCGGCCACCACTTCCACCCCAGGGCGGAATTGCGCGCCCATGAAGGCCCGGGCTGCGAACCCCATGCCACCAGCAGCGCCACAGCCTGGGTAGTCCCGCACATCCTCACCCAGCAGTTGCGCACAATGGTCGGCAAAATGCCCCAGGGCCTGGTCCAGCGCCTTCACCTGCTGTGGGTTGGCGCCCTTCTGCGGGCCGAAGATTGCCGATGCGCCGTTGGCGCCACACAGCGGGTTGTCGACGTCTGCCGCGACTTCGAACTGCACCTCGGCCAGGCGCGGGTCAAGGTCGCTGGCATCGATACGGGCCAGCTTGGCCAAGGCCAGGCCGCCCTCTTCCAGCGCTTGCCCGTGGGCGTCCAGCAGGCGCAGGCCCAGCGCCCGCAACATGCCGCTGCCCGCGTCGTTGGTGGCGCTGCCACCGATAGCCAGCACTACCCTTTGCGCGCCGGCGGCCAGGGCGGCGGCAATCAGCTCGCCGGTACCCCAGGTGCTGCTGCGGCAGGCATCGCGGCGGCCAGTGGGCACCAGTTGCAGGCCACTGGCCTGGGCCATTTCGATGATCGCCGTGCGGCTTTGCGGCAGCCAGCCCCAGCCCGCCTCCACGCTTTGCCCCAACGGCCCGCGTACCGTCTGACGACGCAGCTCGCCGTGGCTGGCGGCAAGAATCGCATCCATGGTGCCTTCGCCACCGTCGGCCATCGGGCACTCGACCAGCTCGGCCTCCGGCCAGGCCTCGGCCAGGCCCGCCGCGATGGCGCGAGCGACACCGGCCGCGTCGAGGCTGTCCTTGAACGAATCGGGGGCAATGACGATCTTCATGGGGTTTCTCCTGTCCTGATGAGCGGCATGCTGACAGGTGGCTGCAAAGGTGGCCTCGGTCAAATGCACAAAACGCCGGGCGGGTTGTTTGGGCAGATGCCTTTCACCTGCACTGGCCCTATCGCCGGCAAGCCAGCGCCCACAGGTTCAACACAGGCCTGAGAGCAGCATGCATCCTGTGGGAGCTGGCTTGCCGGCGATAGGGCCGGTGCAGGCGGCCCTTCAGTCGGCAGGCAGCAGCTGCAACCCCAGGTACAGGCTAAGCATCCCTTCCATGCGCAGCGGGTCGACCTCGCCCAGCTCGGCAATCCGCTCCAGGCGGTAGCGCAAGCTGTTGCGGTGAATGCCCAGGGCATCGGCACAGGCCTGGCTCTGGCCGTCATGGGCACACCAGGCGCGCAGGGTGGTGAGCAATTGCCCGCTGCTGTCCTTGCTGCGAATACGTTGCAACGGTTCCAGCAATTCATCCAGCGCATCATCGTTGCGGTGCCGCCACAGCAATGCCGGCAACCGGTAGCGCTGCAGGCTGAGCAAGCGCTCGCCGGGCAGTACCTCGCGCCCATAGGCCAACAGGTCGCGCACCCGGCGATAACCCCGGCGCAGTTGCTCCAGGCTTTGCGCGACACTGCCCAGGGCCAGCCGCTCCACGTCCCAGCCATGGCGCTGCAGGCGTTCCAGCAGGCGAGGTTCGTCCAGCGCCACACCTGCCGGGCGACACCACAACAACGACTGGCGTGCCGGGCTTACGCACCAACTGTCCGGGTAGCGGCTCATCAACCATGCCGCCAGGGTTTCGGCGGCTGGCCCCGAGGCCAGCTCGAACAGGCACGGTACCCGCGGCAGCTGGGGCTTGAGGCCCAGTTGCCGGGCCTCGTCGAGCAACCGGGGGGAATCGCCGCTGCCGCCCAGCAGCAGGGCCAGCAAATCGTCACAGCGCTGCCGTCGCCATTGCTGGTCGGCCTGCAAATGGCGCTGGGCCAGCAGCATTTCGGCGGTCATGCGCACCAGCTCGCCATAGGTGCGCACTTGCTGCGGGTCACCGGTCAGGCCGAGTACGCCCATCAATCGGCCATCCAGCATCAGCGGCAGGTTCACCCCGGGCTGCACGCCTTTGAGGCACTTGGCAGCGTCCGTATCCAGTTCGACGATGCGGCCGTTGGCCAGCACCAGTTGCGCACCCTCGTGGCGGGTGTTGATACGCTCAGGTTCGCCACTGCCGAGGATCAACCCCTGGCTGTCCATGACATTGACGTTGCATGGCAGAATGGCCATCGCGCGGTCAACGATATCCTGCGCCAGGTCATGGTCGAGTTCGAACATTGAGCGGTCCTTTGGGTGTCAGGGATTTGGGCTCGGGCACAGCAGCCCGGTGCAAGTGCTGTGCAAAAGCACAAAGACAGGCACGCCGCGGTCCCCGAGACTCGTCAGGGCGAGCGCCGGAACAGGCGACGCGGCGACAACCATAACAACAGAGAACCCGATCATGGCATACAGCCCCGCCCCTGACCAAGGCACGGACACCACCCGCAACGCGCTGTACCGGCGCATCACCCTGCGGCTGATTCCGTTCATTTTCATCTGCTACCTGTTCAACTACCTGGACCGCGTCAACGTCGGCTTTGCCAAGCTGCAGATGCTCGACACCCTGAAGTTCAGCGAAACGGTGTACGGCCTTGGCGCCGGCATCTTCTTCATCGGCTATGTGCTCTGCGGCCTGCCGAGCAACCTAGCGCTCAACCGCTTCGGCCCGCGGCGCTGGATCGCGCTGATGATGATCGCCTGGGGCAGCCTCTCCAGCTGCCTGCTGTTCGTCACCACGCCCACCGAGTTCTACGCCTTGCGCCTGTTGACCGGCGCCGCCGAAGCCGGCTTCTTCCCGGGCGTGGTGCTGTACCTTTCGCGCTGGTTCCCGGCGGCCCGCCGCGGCCGCATCATGGCGCTGTTCATGTCGGCGATCCCGGTATCGGGCCTGCTCGGCGGGCCGTTCTCCGGCTGGATCCTCCAACACTTCGCCGCCGGCCAGCACGGCCTGGCCGGCTGGCAATGGATGTTCCTGATCCAGGGCCTGCCGACCGTTGCCCTGGGTGTACTGGCGGTGTTCCTGCTCAGTGACGGCTACCAGAAAGCCGCCTGGCTGAGCCCGGCCGAACGTCAGCTGATCGCCGCCGACCTGGACGCCGATGCCGCCAGCAAGCCGAGCACCACCGGCGACGGCGTGCTCGCCGTGCTGACCAACCCGCTGATCTGGACCTTCGGCTTTGTCTACTTCTGCATCCAGAGCGGTGTGTATGCGATCAACTTCTGGCTGCCGTCAATCATCAAGAACATGGGCTTCGACAACCCGCTGCTGATCGGCTGGCTCAGCGCCATCCCGTACCTGCTGGCCGGCGTGTTCATGATCCTCTGCGGGCGTTCTGCCGACCTGCGCAACGAGCGCCGCTGGCATCTTGTGGTGCCGATGCTGATGGGCGCCATCGGCCTGCTGATCGCGGTGAACTTCGCCGGCAACCCGACCATTGCCATCCTTGGCCTGTCGATCGCCACCATGGGCGCACTCACCGGCCTGCCGATGTTCTGGCCGATGCCCACCGCGCTGCTCAGCGCCGGCGCGGCTGTCGCGGGCCTGGCGATCATCAACTCGGTGGGCCAGATGGCCGGCTTCCTCAGCCCGTACCTGGTCGGTTTCATCAAGGACCAGACCGGCTCGACCGATGCTGCGCTGTATTCGCTGGCGGCGTTGATCGTGCTGGGTAGCCTGGTGGCCTTGCGGGTTACCCGGGCTGGTGCGCTGAGTACTGCAAGGGCCAGTTGAACCCATTCGCGGGCTCGCCCGCTCCCACAGGATCACCACAAGCTCGAACGCTGTGGTATCCCTGTGGGAGCGGGCAGGCCCGCGAAGAGGCCAGCCCAGGCCACATAAAATCCACACCCTCCACCGATCGTCAGCTCAACGCATCCCATCCCCAGCCCAGGCGTCAAATGGTTCCAAAGGCCCCTTTGGAGAACCCCCATGACCCAGCACGCCGTGGCTCGCCTGGCCCAACTCGACGAACACCGCCCCCTGCGCGTCCAGGCCGGCAGCGAGGAGATCATCCTCATCCGCCAAGGCGACCAGGTGCACGCCTACCAGGGCAACTGCCCCCACGAAGGCGCGCCACTCAATGAAGGCGTGGTGTGCGGCGGCCTGCTGGTATGCCCCTGGCACAAGGCCGCGTTCGCCGTGGACGAGGGCGCGGTCTGCGAGCCGCCGGCCCTGGCCGACCTGCGCCGCTACAAAACCTGGGTCAAGGGCGACGAGGTCTGGGTCGACGACCAACCCCTGCCCAGAACCGAACCGCCCCGCCACAGCGACGCCCGCTGTTTCGTGGTGGTCGGCGCTGGTGCCGCGGGCAGTGCCGCAGTTTCCACCCTGCTGGCCCATGGCTTTGCCGGCCGCCTGGTCTGGATCGATCAGGAGCGCCAACCAGCCTACGATCGTACTTCCCTGAGCAAGTTCGTGATCGCCGGGCAGATGCCGCCCGATGAAGTGCCGGCCCTGCTCGACGCCGACGCCCTGCGCAAGGGCCAGCTGGAGCGCAAGCATGGCAAGGTGCGCACACTGAACACCCAGAAACGCCAGATCACCCTGGCCGACGGCCAGCAGATCGACTACGACGCCTGCCTGCTGGCCACCGGCGGCAAGGCGCTGCGGCCCGATATCCCGGGCGTCGACCTGCCTGGGGTATTCACCCTGCGTTCACGGGAGGATGCCGCGCACCTGCTGGATGCTGCCGAGCCCGGCCAGCCGGCAGTGATCGTCGGCGATGGCTTCATCGGCCTGGAAGCCGCGTCGGCCTTGCGCAAGTACGGCGTGCAGGTGCACCTGATCACCCGCCATGAGGTCCCCCTGGCCCGGCAACTGGGCGAGCGCATTGGCCGTAGCATCCGCGAGTTGCACGAACGCAAGGGGGTCACCTTCCACGGCCCTACCGAGGTCGTACGGATCGAGGGCCAGGGCAAGGTCGAGGCCGTGCTGCTGGCCAACGGTGAGCGGCTACAGACGCCATTGGTGCTGCTGGGTACCGGGGTAAGACCTGCGACCGCGCTCATTCAGGGCGTGCTGCTGACCGAGGACAAGTCGGTGCAAGTGGACGCTGAAATGCGCGCTGCAGATGGCCTGTGGGCCGCGGGGGATATCGCCACCTTCCCCCTCAGCGGGCGCCCGGTGCGTATCGAACACTGGCGGCTGGCCCAGCAACATGGGGTGATCGCCGCGGCCAACATGCTCGGCGAGCAGCGCCGCTACGCCGACGTACCGTTCTTCTGGACCTACCAGCACGGCCGCACCTACGAAGTACTGGGCCACGCGCGGGACTGGAACCGTATCGAGTTCGTCGGCGAGCCGGAAAAAGGCAACTTCATTGCCTTGCAATGCGTGGATGAGCGGGTCGAGGCAGTTGTCGCCAAGGGGTATTCCGATGCCATGGCGACGCTGTCGCAACGCCTGAAGCGCCCGTTGACCTTGCAGGAGGCATTGGCGCTGATCGGTTGAGGCTGCCTTTCATTGCGCCCCGGTTGTGTGTAAAACGGGTAGATCTGCCGACCGCACAAGGACCCAAGCGCATGATCTACCGCCCCCTCGGCCACAGTGGCCTGCAGGTTTCCGCCCTTACTCTGGGCAGCATGATGTTCGGCGAGCAGACCAGCACCGAGGACGCCCTGCGCATCATCGACAAGGCCTGGGACCAGGGCATCAACTTCATCGACACTGCAGACGTGTACAACGCCGGACGCGCGGAGGAAATCGTCGGCGAAGCGGTGGCCCGCCATCGCCATGACTGGATCGTGGCCAGCAAGGTCGGCTTTGGCCCGGCCGATGGCCTTCCCAACCGCAGCGGCCTGTCGCGCAAGCACATCTTCAATGCCCTCGATGCCACGCTGACGCGCATGGACATGGACTACCTGGATATCTACTACCTGCACCGCGAAGACCACAAGGTGCCGCTGGAGGAAACCGTGCAGGCCATCGGCGACCTGCTGCGCCAAGGCAAGATCCGCTACTGGGGCGTGTCCAACTTCCGCGGCTGGCGCATCGCCGAGGCGTGCCACATTGCCGAGCGCCTGGGCGTGCCCAGGCCGGTGGTGAGCCAGCCGCTGTACAACATCGTCAATCGCCAGGCCGAACCGGAGCAGCTTACCGCTGCGGCAGCCCATGGCCTGGGCGTGGTGCCGTTCAGCCCGCTCGCGCGGGGCGTGCTCAGCGGCAAGTATGCGCCGGGGGCGGTGCCGGATGCCGGTAGCCGGGCCGGGCGCCAGGACAAGCGCATCATGGAGGTGGAATGGCGCCAGGAGTCGCTGGCCATTGCCCGGCAGATCCAGGCCTATGTGGAGGCCAAGGGCGTGGGTATCGTCGAGTTCGCGATTGCCTGGGTACTGAACAATCGGCTGGTCAGTTCGGCGATTGTCGGGCCGCGGACCGAAGAACAGTGGGATACCTATGGCGGGGCGCTGGCAGTGAAGATCACGGCGGAGGATGAAGCGTTCATTGATTCGCTGGTCACACCAGGGCATGCGTCGACGCCGGGGTTCAATGATGTGGCGCATTTTGTTAGCGGCAGAATTACCGTGCATTAACACTTGTCAACACACGCGTGGCATCGAGCAGCAGTCACAAGGCGCGGCCTGGTATTTCTGCCAGTTGTCCACCAGTGCTGCTCTGCATAGGGTGAGGTCACTCACTTGAACGGGGCGTAGCCATGTCATCCACCGCCGTCACTGACCGTTTTTTCTATCAACAGGACCGTTTGGTGTCCAGGTATCGCGACAAACACGCAAGGTTGCTATACGCCGAGAAGCTGCTTGCGCAGCTGGACGCCAGAACGGATGAACATTCAATGCTGCTGCAGACCGATTCGAACGGATCGGTGCTGAATGCGCGGGGGCAACAGCGTATTCGTGCTTACACGCCTTACGGTTTTTCTCCTGATGATTCGGGGAAGGTACTCGCAGGCTTCAATGGCGAGTATCTGGATGTCGTGACGCTCGGCTATCCGCTTGGGCAAGCCAAACGGTTTTATCTCGCCAGGGCAAGATTCAACAGTCCCGACCCATTGAGCCCGTTCGGGAAAGGGGGAACCAATTGCTATACCTACTGCGAAGGTGACCCTGTGAATTTCGCCGATCCGACAGGGTTGCGCAGGTTTTATGTTTCTTCTCCGCCAAGACTTCCTTCAGGACGTCCTTCAACACTTTTTTCAAGACTTTTTTCAAGAATTTCTCCAAACCGAAACTCTGCGCGAGGTGGCAGTAATCCGCCACCAAGTTCGTCGTTGAACATCTCCAACCAGTCCAGCCCTCAGTCAGACCACAGAGGCCACCAAGCTGCAAGAGCGCGTCCGCAAGAAACTGAATTGAGACGAATAGGTTCAGGTGGGGAAAGTCCTGCAAACCTCAATGAGGGGGAGAGTTTTAACCTCAGTCAGGCGTGGAATCGACCAGGCACTATCATGCAAAATCTCCAGATCGCGATCTATCTTCCCTACAGCATCGCCAGAAGGTATCCGGCGATATCCATTCTTGCAGTTATCGGTATTGTCGGAGGTATAACAGCTGCAGTACTTCTTACAAGGAAGAACTGACTGAAGATTGGCTGCCAGTCTCTATCACCATTGGGGAGACCAATGCCGGAACCAACGCGAAGACCGCTGCGGCGGCAGCGTCGAGAACCGTGCGCGTATCGTGCTTGAAGCAGTGGACGCGGCGATTGCCAACTGGAGCGCCGAACGCGTGGGTATCCGTGTGTTCCCGCTGGGTGGTTTCAATGGCGTGGACAATGGCGTGGACAATGGCGAAGACCAGGAAGCCGCAGGCCTGTACCTGATCCGCGAACTGGCCAAGCGCAACCTTGCCTACCTGCACCTGTCCGAACCGGACTGGGCCGGTAGCAAGCCGCTGCGTGACGAATTCCGCCAGGCGATTCGTGCGGTCTACCCGGGGGTGATCATTGCTGCCGGTGCCTACACCGCCGAGAAAGGTGAAGACCTGATCGGGCGTGGCTTGATCGATGCCGTAGCGTTCGGGCGCTGCTTCATTGCCAACCCGGACCTGGTAGAGCGGCTGCGGGTGCAGGCGCCGTTGAATGCGCACCGGGCGCAGTTCGATTATGCCAATGGGGCTGAGGGGTATACGGATTATCCGTTCCTCAAGCGGGCGTGATGCTGAAAGAGGGAGCTCATGGGCTCCCTTTTTTTCCTGTGCAGGCCTCTTCGCGGGCACGCCCGCTCCCACAGGTATTGCGCAGGTCTTGCATCCTGTGGGGGCCTTGTGGGAGCGGGCGTGCCCGCGAAGAGGCCTGTAGGGCTTAGCTCAGTTCAGCCAGGGCCTGCGCGGCATAGGCATGCGAACGCTGCCGCGCCAGCAGGTCGTGGATGCGGCAGTCGATCATCAGTTCATCCGCACCGGTCTGCTCGATCAGGGTGCGCAACCCTTCCCTTACCCGCTCCGGCCCGCCGGCCACAGTGCAGGCCATCACCTGCTCAAGTACCGCGCGCTCATGGTCCGGCAGGCCTTCGACATACCCCTCCTGCGGCTTGGGCAACAGGCCGAAGCGCCCGACATGCAAGTCCAGCATCCACTTGCGATGGGAGCTGGCCAGGTAATCCGCCTCGGCGTCGCTGTCGGCGGCGAACAGGTTCATGCCCACCATCACATACGGCTTGGCCAGTTGTGCCGAAGGCTGGAAGTTGGCCCGGTAATGGGCAATGGCCTGCAGCAGGTAGCGCGGGGCAAAGTGCGAGGCGAAGGCATAGGGCAGGCCCAGTTTCGCTGCCAGGTCGGCACCGAACAGGCTGGAGCCGAGAATCCACACCGGTATGTCATGCTTGCCAGGCACGCCGCGCACCCGCCGTTTGCCATTTTCAGCCAGGTAGTCGCGCAGTTCGGCGATGTCCTGGCTGAAGTCGCGCTCTGGCGCAGCACCACGCAAGGCGCGCACGGTAGGCCCGGAGCTGCCCGGCGCACGGCCGAGGCCCAGATCGATGCGGCCAGGGTGCAGGGTGTCGAGCGTACCGAACTGCTCGGCCACCACCAGCGGCGCGTGGTTGGGCAGCATGATGCCACCGGCGCCGACGCGGATATGCCGGGTGGCGTTGGCGATTTCGTTGATGACCAGTGACGTGGCGGCCGAGCCGATGCCCGGCATGTCGTGGTGCTCGGCGATCCAGTAGCGGCTGTAGTGCTGTTGCTCGACATGGCGCGCCAGTTGGCGGGACTCTTCGATCGCGTCGGCGAAGGTCTTGCCTTCGCCGATCATGACCAGGTCCAGTACGGACAGTGCAGTCATGGGGTCTCCACAGGGATTATCAGTGACTGCCAGTTTCCCTGCTGCGCAGCCAGTGATAAACCCGGCTTCAGGCCCGGCATAGGGGCCTGCCATTCCCCAATCAGTCTTCCCAGGGCACGCCCGGTTCCCAACTGGCTACCAGCAGGTCGATGAAGCCGCGTACGCGCGGCGACAGGTGGCGCTTGCTTGGGTACACGATGCGAATCGGGTCCGCCGGTGGCCGATAGGCTTGCAGCACCTCCACCAGGGTGCCGGCGCGCAGGTCGTCGCCGGTGATGTAGGTGGGCAGGTGAATCAGCCCGAAACCCGCCCGGGCGCCGGCGAGCATTGCCTCGGAGCTGTCGATGTTCAACCGCCCGGGGTCTTCGCACAGGTGCAGCCCCGCTTCGGTATGAAAGCGCCACGGCATGACCTTTTCGCCGGCCAGGAAGGCGATCTTGTCATGGCCGTAGAGGTCGCCGGGCACCTGTGGTACGCCGCGTGCGTCCAGGTATGCGGGCGAGGCGCAGGTGACGAACTGCTGCCAGGCCACCGTACGGGTCAAGAGTTGCGAGTCTTCCTTCGGTACACCGATACGCACCGCAACGTCGATACCCTCCTCGACCAGGTCGACGAAACGGTCGGTGAAGCGGATGTCCGCGCGCAGCTCGGGCCACTGCTTCAGGTACCGGTCGAGAATCGGCAGCACATGGCGCTGGCCGAACGACAGGGGTGCTGTCAGGCGCAGGGTGCCGGTGGGCTTGCCACGGCGCTGGGCCATGGTGCTTTCCACCTCGTCCAGGTCATCCAGAATCTGCCGCCAGCGCTCGTAGGCCACCAGGCCCTCGTCGGTCAGGCTCAGCTTGCGCGTGGTGCGGTTGAGCAAGCGCACGGCCATGCGCGCCTCCAGGCGAGCGATGCTCTTGCCCACCGCCGAGCGCGTCAGGCCCAAGGTGGCGGCGGCGGCGGTAAAACTGCCGGCCCTCGCGGCGCTGACGAAGGCGGCGATGTCGCCGAAGCGGTTGGGTTCCATGGGAGGTTCCTGAGTCTGGTGCGGCTGGTTTAGATAGGTATGGATTTGTGAAATGCAAGCAGGACTGTCGAGAGCGATCAAGCGAAGACCTTGATCACCAGTAAATGCACCGGATAGAACAGGTAACCCCAACGCCCCACCGCAGGCACCCGCCAACCCTCCTGACGCAGCAACGACCACCCGAGCGGAATCGCCAAGGCCGCGGCCATCAGCGTCAGCACGGTAAACGGCGCCAACAGATGCTCCTGCAACCAGCTGTTGGTCAGGTTCCCAGCCATGGCCAACAGGCTGGGCAACAACCAGGCCGCCCCTTCCTTGCGCCGGGCCATCAACCAGGTGCCCGGCAGCATCACCCCCGGCAGCCCGTACATCAGCTGTTCACTGAACAGCCACCCTGCAAGCAGACCGGAAAAGCCAAGCACGCGCGCCGAAATCAACGGATGATGCACACCCCAGGCAACCAGCAACCCCAACACCAGGGTCGGCATCACGCTGAACGTTGACGAACCACTGTCCAGCCAACGGTACGCAGGTTCCGACAGCACTGCGAACACCAGCATCAGCCCCAGATAACGCAGGTTGCCGCGGGTATAGAGCGCACCGCACCTGGTGCGCGCCACATTCACCGCAATCGCCAGGCAAAACAGTGGAAACGCCAACCGGCCAACCACGAACAAGCCATCGGCATCAGGCCACAGAAAACGCAGGTGGTCGGCGACCATGGTCAGCATCGCCGTCCACTTGACCAGGTCCAGCCCGGCTGAACGCACGCCTCAGCGCCCGCGCTCGACTGTGGCAGGCCCCAGGTAGCGATCGGTCCAGGCGGCCAGCGGCAAAGGTGGCTGCTGCTCGACGATCCGTCGCCAGATCAGCACCAGGTCGTCGCCATTGAACGCCGCCCCTGGCCCGGCACCCTCCCACAGCGACGGCACATCGGCAATCCAGTGCCCCTGGCTGTCTCGGTGGGCCATGTTGAAGCGGAACGTGTAGTTACCCGGGATGCCCATGCGCAGGTCGCTGACCACCAGCGCATCGCCAACCTGGTCGTAGCGCAGCCAGTCATCGGTGAACCAGCGCAAGCGCTGGTGCAACGGGTGCCCGGCCAGCGCTTGCGCCAGTTGAAGATTACGCGGCAAACGTTGCATTTCTGGCGGGTGCTGGTCGAACCCGCTGCTGATGCCCTCGTAGTAATCGCCATCCGGGGTCTTGGCAAGCACCCGCCAGACCAGGCTGTTGAACGCTATCGGCACGGCACGCACCTGGCTGACGGCGGTGCCTTGGCGGTCGAGGGCAGCCTGGAACCGCTGCTCGGCCGCCATGCGTCCGGCCAGGCCGAACCCCAGGTAGGCTGCGCTGAAGAGCAAGGCCAAGGTCATTAGCTGCACCGCCTTGCTTGTCAGCCCCTTGATGCTTGCGTAGATCACCGCGGCCAGCAGCGGCACGGTGTAGACCGGGTCGATGATGAACACCGCCGCCCAGCTTTCCGGGGTGGCCTGCAAGGGCCAGAACAACTGCGTGCCGTAGACCGTGAAGGCGTCGAGCAACGGGTGGGTGACCAGCACCAGCCAGAACGCCAGGAACAGCCTGGGCAAGGTATAGCCTTTGCCTGGCCAGCATTTGTTGACCAGCCAGGCCAGCAGCAAGGCCAGCCCGGTGAGCACGAACAAGGAATGAGAAAAGCCGCGGTGGTAGGTCATCTGCGACACCGGGTCGGCGTAGCGGATGATCACGTCCAGGTCGGGAAGCGTGCCCAGCGCCGCACCATACAACAGTGAGCGGCGGCCCTGGATGCGGCCAAGCACGGTACCTTGCAAGGCCGCGCCGAGTACGGCCTGGGTGATGGAGTCCAAGGGTGGCATTCCTGAAAGGGAGGTTTCCGGAAGCTAACTTCATCCGGGCCCAATGCGCAATTCCTCTTGAAGGTGCATCTGTAACGGGCTGCCTGCACTGGCCTCATCGCCGGCAAGCCAGCTCCCACCCCGACCGCGTTGAGCTCAAGGTATGCGCTATCCCTGTGGGAGCTGGCTTGCCGGCGATGAGGTCAGTGCAGGCAACATAAGACAGCTGCTCCCACCGGGTTTGCACATGCCTCTATGGATGATTCAGAACAACTGCCAGGTGTACACCAACGTCAGACGGTTCTCGTCGATGTCGCTGCGGTAGTTGGACCGGGCCATGGCATTGCGCACCCGGATCCCCAGCCCCTTCAGCACACCGCCCTGCACCGCATAACCGATGTCCAGGTCGCGCTCGCGGTCGCGCCCTTCGTAACCCAGCCCGGTATCGACATTGTTACCGGTTATGTAGCGCACGGTCGCGGTCAGCCCCGGCACGCCCATGGCCGCGAAGTTGTAGTCGTAGCGCACCTGGTACGAGCGTTCGTCGGTGTAGGCGAACTCATAGGTCGGCACTTCGTTACCCAGCGGCGAGATGTTGGCGAATACCCGTGGGAACGGGCTGTCGCCATAAATGCCCTGGTAGCCGGCATGGAAGCTGTGCCCGCCATGCCGGGCAGTGAACATCGAAAAGAACGCCTGGTTGTCGATGTTGCCGAGCAACGCATCGCCGTCCTCGCGCGCGGTGAAATACCCCAGGTTGGCACTGAGCACCCAGTTGCCCAGGGGCTTGCTGTGCTTGAGGCCGACAAAGCCCTGTTCGTAAATGTCCTCAAGCTGCCCATACCACAGGCTGACGCTGCTCTGGTTGGCATTGAACGCATAGTCCCCGCCCAGGTAGTTGAAGGCGTCGCTTTCTACCTGGCGGATCGGCACATGGCCGAGCATGGCGTTCATCTTGCCGTCGCCGCCTTCGTTGCGCAGGTGGGTGCTTTCCAGGTGCCCGGCCTGCACGGTCAGGCCGTCGATTTCCGCCGAGCTCAGGCTGGCGCCCTGGTAGGTCGGTGGCAACAGGCGGATGTCGCTGAAGGTCAGCACCGGCAGGTTGGGTTGCAGTTCGCCGACGCGCAATTCGGTTTTGGACAACCGGGCCTTGAAGGTGGGCGCCAGGCGGCTGTATTCGTCGGCGGCGCGGCCGTTGCCGTGCACCGGCAGCAACCCGGTATTGGTGCGGTCTGGGCTGCTGTCGAGCTTGATGCCCAGCAGGCCCAGGGCATCAATGCCAAAGCCGACCGTGCCCGGGGTGTAGCCCGACTTGAAGTCGAGGATGAAGCCCTGGGCCCACTCCTCGGCCTTGGATTGCCGGTTTGCCCCGACGATGTCGGAGAAGTCGCGGCTGAAGTAGTAGTTACGGGCACTCAGGGTGGCCTTCGAATCTTCGAAGAAGCCGCCATCGGCGGCCAGCAACGGTTGGCTGAGCAAAGTCAGGCCCAGGGCGACGCAAGGGGTGTGGTTCATTCCGAAGCTCTCTTGATCTTGTTTTTATGGGTAAAGCGTTGGAAGCACGGCGGTTCATGGGGTACGGCGCAGCACCTCCCGAGCACGTGGCTGGCGCAGCCTCAGCAACCCATGGCTCAGCAGGCCGAACAGCAGGCCCCAGAACGCTGCCGACAGGCCCAGGAAGGCCACCCCCGAAGCGGTGACCAGGAAGGTGAACAGCCCGGCATCGCGCTCGGTTGGTTCCGCCAGGCTGCGGGCCAGGGCTTCGCTGATGGCGCCATACAGGGCCAGCCCGGCCAGGGCAGCGATCAGGGCGGCGGGGAATGCTGCAAACAGCGACATCAGCGTGGCCCCGGCGATCCCCAGCAGCAGGTACAGCGCACTGCCAGCCACCGCCGCGACATAGCGCCGCCGTGGGTTTTCATGGGCCTCATGCCCGGTGCAAAGGCTGGCGGTGACCGCCGCCAGGTTCAGCCCGTGGCAACCGAACGGCGCCAGCGCGGCGCCGGCCAGGGCGCTAGCGCTGATGATCGGGCTGGCCGGCGTGGTGTAGCCGGCGTTGCGTAGTACTGCCATGCCCGGCATGAACTGCCCGGTAAGGGCCACCAGCACCAGCGGCAGTGCCAGGCTGAATACCGCTGCCAGGCTGAACTGCGGGGTGACCCACTGCGGCGACGCCAGCTCCAGCACCAATGCCTCGCTGCGAAACGCCCCGCTGGCCACGGTCACCAGCGTGCCCACGCACAGCACCGCCGCCACGGCGTAGCGCGGCTGCACCCGGCGCATCAGCACGTAGGTGACGAACATCGCCAGTACCAGCAGCGGTTGCACCGGCAAGGCGCGGAACACCTCGATGCCGAAGCTGAACAGGATGCCGGCCTGCATGCCGGCGGCGATGGAGCCCGGCAGGCGCGCGATGATGCGGTCGAAGGCCCCGCTGATGCCGATCAGCAGCAGGACCAGGTTGGCTACCAGGTAGGCGCCAACGGCCTGTTCCAGGCCCAGTTGCGGCAAGGCGGTGACCAGCAGCGCCGAGCCAGGGATCGACCAGGCGATCACCACCGGCACCCGGTAGCGCAGGCTGAGCAGCGCGCCGAGTACGGCACTGCCCATGGACACTGCCCAGACCCAGGAGGACAGTTGCCGATGGGACAGGCCGGCGGCTTCTG
Organism: Pseudomonas sp. PVC-5-1; assembly: GCF_057444345.1. Lineage (NCBI taxonomy): Bacteria > Pseudomonadati > Pseudomonadota > Gammaproteobacteria > Pseudomonadales > Pseudomonadaceae > Pseudomonas > Pseudomonas sp. PVC-5-1. The sequence goes on from NZ_CM172024.1 coordinate 2,935,056, forward strand.
CGGCGTGGAAGATGATCACCAAGGGGCCTGCGTAGGAGATCATCGTGGCGATGCAGCCGGCGACCAGGGCCGATAGTGAGCAGTCCTTGATCAGGGTTTTCATTAGCTTCTCGCAAGGCAGCGGCCGGCCTTTGTGGCTGGCTCTTGTTTTGGTGTTGCCTTCTTCGCAGGCTTGCCCGCTCCCACAATCCTGAAACCTGTGCAGTCCCCTGTGGGAGCGGGCAAGCCCGCGAAGAAGCCAACCCGGTGGATCAGGCCTCCTGCAAGGCCCGCGGCCGCCCACTGCGCTGCTCATCGGCACCGCCCCGGGCCTGCTGCAACTGGAAGTCGAATTTCAACTCGGCATGTCGCCCCGCCTCGCCCTCGACGAACACCACCTCGCCCACCAGCCCATCCCGCGTGGCATAGGCAAAGTCATCCCACAGGTATTTGTCTCCGGCCAGGTTGATCTGCGTGGTCAGGTGTCGGTACCCCGGTGCCGAGATGAAGAAGTGCACATGCGCCGGACGCTGGCCGTGACGGCCGAGCAGGTCCAGGCACTCCTGGGTCGGCCCCTGTGGATCGCAGCCATACCCGGACGGCACGATGGAGCGCGCGCGGTAGCGGCCTTCGCCATCGGTGATGATGCGTCGGCGCAGGTTGTACTCGGACTGGCTCTGGTCGAAGAACGAATAGGTGCCACGGGTATTGGCATGCCACAGGTCGACCGTGGCCCCAGGCAACGGCCGCCCTTGTGGGTCGAGCACCTGGCCCTCGAGGTACATCGGCGTGGCCACGCCCTCCTCGCTACCGTCATCCATGCGTACTTCACCTTCGGCGATCGGCGCGCCGGCCACGTACAGCGGGCCTTCGATGGTGCGTGGAGTGCCGCCGACAAGGCCTGCTTGCTGGTCCTTGGCATCCTGCAGCAGGTCGAGGAAGTGCTCGATGCCCAACCCAGCCACCAGCAACCCGGCCTCGCCGCGGCCACCCAGGCGGTTGAGGTAGTCGACGGCATGCCAGAACTCGTCTTCGCTGATTTCCAGGTCTTCGATCAGCCGCGCGGTGTCTTGCAGCACGCGTTGCACGATGCGCTTCAGGCGCGGGCTGCCGGCATCGTTGCCAAAGCCTGCGGCCTCTTCGAAGAACTGCTGTACCTCGGCAGTGTGGGAAATTTTCACGGTCATGGTGTTTACCTCATGTTGTTTTTCTGGAGTTACGCCTGTGCCGCAACCGCCTGGGCGTGCCGACGGCCGCTGGCCAGGTGCACGGCCATGGCCAGCGCGGCAATTGCGCCAGGGATGGCGAAAGCAATGAAATTGAGCTGCAGGGGCAGGTTGATGCCCATCAGCGCACCACCCAGCAGCGGGCCGACGATGGCACCGTTGCGGCCGATGCCCGAGGCCCAGCCCAGCCCGGTGGAGCGCACCGATAGCCCGTACAGTTGAGCGGCGCCGGCATACAGCAGGATCTGCGTGCCGATGGTGGTGGCGCCGGCAATGAAGATCAGCAGGTACAGCACCGGCATCGGGCTGTTGACGCCCAGCAGGCTGATCGACAGCGCGGCGGCGATGAAGAAAGCCACTTTGACTTTGACCAGGCTGTAACGGTCGCCCAGCCAGCCACCGAGAATCGCCCCGGCCATGCCACCGAAGTTCAGCGCCAGCAGGAACGACAGGCTCGAGCCCAGGCTGTAGCCGGCGTTGGCCATCAGCTTCGGCAGCCAGGAGCTGAGTGCGTAGACCATCAGCAGGCAGCAGAAGAACGCCAGCCACAGAGCGAGGGTGCGAATGGCCAGGCCGTTGCGAAACAGTTCCAGCACCGAAGCCCCGCTGCCTTTGCGGTCGGCCGCCTGCAGCACATCGTCCGCCTTCACGTCGCAATCCGGGTCCAGCCGCTTGAGCAGCTTGCGGGCCTCGTCGGTACGGCCCTGGCGTACCAGGAAACCGATCGATTCAGGGAGGTAGTACAGGATTACCGGCAACAACAGCAGTGGCACCGCTGCGGCGAAGAACATCGATTCCCAGCCAAAACGCGGCAGCATGAAGATGCCGACACCCGCCGAGAGCATGCCGCCCAGCGAGTAGCCACTGAACATGATCGCTACCAGCGTGCTGCGCAGTCGCTTGGGCGCGTACTCGTTCATCAGTGCCACGGCGTTGGGCATCAGGCCGCCACAGCCCAGGCCGGCAATGAAGCGGTAGATGCCGAACTCGCTCGGGCTGCTGGCAAACCCGTTGAGGATGGTCGCCCCGGAGAACAAGGCAAAACAGATGGCGATGCCCTTCTTGCGCCCGATGCGATCGGCCAGGCTGCCGAACGCCAGGGCGCCGAACATCATGCCGAACAGCGCATAGCTGCCCAGTGCACCGGCCTGCAACGGGGTCAGGCCCCACTCTTTCATGATGACCGGCAGTACCACGCCGTAGATGAACAGGTCATAGCCGTCGAAGATCAGCAGCAGGCCGCACCAGGCCATGACCATCCAGTGGAACGGGGTAAAGCGCGCGTTATCGATGATCGGGTGTACGTCAAGGGTTCGCATGGCATCTGTCGCTCTTGTTTTTGTTGTGAAAGAAAGCTTTTTGCCTAGGGGTGTCGCTCAGCCGAGGTCGCCGCCCCCTACCGGCAAGGTCACGCCGGTGATGTACGAGGCTTCGTCGGAAGCCAGGAACAGGATTGCGCCCACCTGCTCGTCGATGCTGCCGTAGCGGTGCATCAGGCTGCTGTCGAGGGTCTGGTCGACGATCTGCTGGTACCAGTGCTTTTCCTGTTCGGTCTGCTCGGCACTGTTGCGCGGTACGCGCCGGGGTGGCGCTTCGGTGCCGCCGGGAGCAGTGGCGTTGACCCGGATGCCACGGCCGGCGGTTTCAAAGGCCAGGCACGCAGTCAGCGCGTTGACGCCACCCTTGGCTGCGCCGTAGGGCACGCGGTTGACGCCACGGGTGGCGATGGACGAGACGTTGACGATGGCGCCGCTGCCACGTTCGAGCATGTATGGCAGTGCGGCATGGCAGCACCACAGGGTGGGGAACAGCGAACGGCGTACTTCGGCTTCGATCTGGTCCACTTCGTAGTGTTCGAAGGGCTTGGCCCAGATGGTGCCGCCAACGTTGTTGACCAGGATGTCGAGGCGGCCGAACGCTTCAACCGCGTTGGCCATGACCCTGGCGCAGTCACCATATTGTTCCAGGTCGGCGGTGAGGGTGAGCATGCCCTCGCTGGCCAGTTCGTGAACCAGTTCGGAGCGGTCTACCGCTATCACTTGCGCGCCTTCGGCCTTGAGCCGCCAGCACACGCCACGGCCGATGCCCTGGGCGGCACCGGTGACCAGGGCGACCTTGCCTTGGAATCGGTTGTTCATATCCATCTCTCCGGTTCGCCACGGTTCCTGTGGGAGCGGGCATGCCCGCGAATGCGTCCGACCAGACAAAGTTGTTGAACCTGCTGGCCTCTTCGCGGGCACGCCCGCTCCCACAGGGTCGGCGTATTACTTGGAATAAAAGGAATCAGGCCGCCGCCGCGAACTTCTCGTAGTAGAAGTTCGCCGGTGTAATGCCCTGCTCGCGCACGTACTGGCTGACCGCCTCGACCATCGGTGGCGGGCCGCACAGGTACACATCCACATCGCCATCGTTGAGGTGGCGCGGTTCGATGTGCTGGGTCACGTAGCCCTTCTGCGGGTACTGGCTGTCGGGGTTGGCCACGCAGGCACTGAAGGTGAAGTTGGGGATGCGCGCCGCCAGCGCCTGCAGGCGGTCGAGTTCGACCAGGTCGAAGTCGTTGGTCACGCCGTAGATCAGGTGCAGTGGGTGCTCGCTGCCCTGCTCGGCGATCTTCTCCAGCATCGCCGTGAACGGCGCCAGGCCGGTACCACCGGCCAGCAACAACAGCGGGCGCTGGATCGGCCGCAGGTAGAAGCTGCCCAGCGGCCCGGCCAGGGTCATGCTGTCGCCGGCCTTGGCCAGGTTGGTCAGGAAACTGCTCATCAACCCGCCCGGCACGTTGCGGATCAGGAAGCTGACCTCGCCGTCCTTCTGCAGCGAGCTGAACGAATAGGCTCGGCTCTGCTCGCTGCCCGGCACCTTGAGGTTGACATATTGCCCCGGCAGGAAGGCCAGGCGGCTGAGGGCCTCGCCCTTGATCGACAGGGCAATGGTGCTGGCCGACAGTTGGCGGACATCACTGATGGCGGCCTCGAAACTGGCCTGTTCGGTCTTGCACAGCTGCGACGAGGCCGGGATGCGGATGACGCAGTCGCTCTCGGCGCGCATCTGGCAGGTCAGTACGTAACCTTCGGCGATTTCATCTTCGCTCAGGGCATCTTCGATGAAGTTGTCGCCCAGGTCGTAGCGGCCGGACTCGGCCTTGCACTTGCAGGTACCGCAGGCGCCGTCGCGGCAGTCCAGCGGGATGTTGATGCCCTGGCGGTAGGCGGCGTCGGCCACGGTTTCATGGTCGGTGGCCTCGATGAAGCGGGTAACCCCGTCTTCGAAATTCAGTGCGATCTGGTAGCTCATGTTGCACCTCGCGGGCGAGCCTGGCCACGGCACGTCGCAGGACGCACCGGGCAGCGCTCGCAAAAACCCTGGATCAGATGTGGTAGATGTCGATGACCTGGCGAACGTAGTCGTTCTTCAGCACCACCTTCTTGGCCTTGATCAGCGGCTGTTCGCCGCGCAGGTCGAGGGTGTAGAAGCTGGTGCCGAAGTAACTGTCGGTGGTCTTGTAGCGGAAGCTCAGGGTGTGCCAGTTGAAGCGCACCTGGCAGCTGCCCTCGCCCTGCTCGACGATCTCGATGTTGCTGATGTTGTGCGAGGTGCGGGTGTCGGGCACGGTCGCACTGGAGCGCTCGGTCTTGATGCGGAACACCCGGTCTTCCAGGCCGCCACGGTTGCCGTACCAGATCAGCGAAATTTCGCTTTGTGGGTCTTCGGTAAGGGTGTCGTCATCGTCCCAGCTCGGCATCCAGAAGGTGCAATCACTGGCGTACATTTCCAGCCACTGATCCCACTGGGCGTCATCCAGGTAACGCGCTTCGCGGAAAAGGAAGTCGCGCACGGTTGCATACAGGCTCATTGCACGGCCTCCACGGGGATCAGTTGCTGTTCATCCTTCAAGGCCTGGATCATGGTTTCCTGCCAGTACTTGTGCTGCAGCACGAACAGGCCTTCGTCCTCGGTGCGTACGCCCGACAGCAGCGGCTTGAGTTCGATTTCCCGGGCCGCCTCGTCGGCGCCTTCCACCCAGTGTTCAGCGCCGCGGGACATGTCGTTCCAGCCGGTACCGCCGCCGTAGCCGGTCTGGCACGAGCGGAACTCTTCCAGGTCGTCGGGGGTGGCCATGCCGCTGACGTTGAAGAAGTCTTCGTATTGGCGAATGCGCTTGGCGCGGGCATCGGCGCTCTCGCCTTTCGGTGCGATGCAGTAGATGGTGATTTCGGTCTTGTTCACCGAAATCGGCCGGGCGATGCGGATCTGCGAGCTGAACTGGTCCATCAGGTACACGTTCGGGTACAGGCACAGGTTGCGCGAGTTCTCGATCATCCAGTCGGCACGGGCCTGGCCGAAGTCGGCGGCCAGCTGGTCGCGGCGCTCGTAGGCCGGGCGGTCCTCGGGGTTGGCCCAGCGGGTCCACAGCAGCAGGTGGCCGTGGTCGAAGGAGTAGAAGCCCCCGCCCTGCTTGGCCCAGGCGCCGGCACTCATGGTCTTTATCTCGTCACCCGCCTCGCGCTGCTTGCGCTGGTTCTGCGTGGCGGCGTAGTTCCAGTGCACGGAACTGACGTGGTAGCCGTCGGCGCCGTTCTCGGCGGTTAGCTTCCAGTTGCCTTCGTAGATATACGAACTGGCGCCGCGCAGCACTTCCAGGCCTTCCGGCGACTGGTCGACGATCATGTCGATGATCTTGGCCGACTCGCCCAAGTGCTCGACCAACGGCTTGACGTCGGCCTTCAGGCTGCCGAACAGGAAGCCACGGTACGACTCGAAGCGTGCCACCTTGGTCAGGTCGTGGGAGCCGTCGCAGTTGAAGCTGTCGGGGTAGCCGGCGTTGCTTGGGTCTTTGACCTTGAGCAGCTTGCCGCTGTTGTTGAAGGTCCAGCCGTGGAACGGGCAGGTGTAGCTGGAGCGGTTGCCGCGCTTGTGCCGGCAGAGCATGGCGCCGCGGTGGCTGCAGGCGTTGAGGAAGGCATTGAGCTCACCGTCCTTGTTGCGCGCGATGAAGATCGGCTGGCGCCCCATGGTCAGAGTGAGGAAGTCGTTTTTCTCGGGTATCTGGCTTTCATGGGCCAGGTAGATCCAGTTGCCCTCGAAGATGTGTTTCATCTCCAGGTCGAACAGGCGTGGGTCGGTGAACATCTCGCGCTTGCAGCGGTAGATGCCCTTTTCACGGTCGTCCTCGAGCAAGGCATTGAGGTAGTCGAATCCCAGGGACATGGCCAGGGTCTCCCTTGTTATTGTTTAGACCTGGTCAGGTTAGGGATTGGGATCGGGAGGGAATATCCGGTTTGTGCGCAGTGCTATCCGTTTTGTGCAGGCTGGTTTTTCTGCAGTGCCCTGTGGGAGCGGGTTTACCCGCGAAGAGGCCGGTGCGGCTCAGCGCCGATTACGCAAGGTTTCCGAGGGCAACTCGCCAAACTGCTGCCGATACACCTCGGAAAACCGCCCCAGGTGCATGAAGCCATAATCCATGGCCAGCTCGGTAACGCTGCGTACCGCGCAACTGGCATCACCCAGGCAGGCATGTACCTGCTCAAGCTTGCGCTGACGCACATACTGCTTGGGCGTGGTCTGCAGATGCCGGTCGAACAGTGCGTACAAGGATCGCAGGCTCATGCACGCCTGCTCCGCCAGCGCTTCAGCTGTCAACTCAAGCTTCAGGTTGCGGTCGATGTAGTCGATGATCCGTTCAAGGCTTGCGCCCGGCGAACCCAGGCTTTCGCGACGGATATTGGTGCTCATCAGGGTCAGCAGCTTGCTGGCGACGATCTGGCTGTAGTGGCCCTGCACCCTGGGCAGCGAATCGCTCACCTCTGCTTCCTGGCAGACCATGGCCAGCAGGTTGACGAACCCCTCCAGTTCGTCCAGCCGGTAATGATTGCGCAAGAACCGCACCCCACCATCGGGTCGGTGCCAGCGCTGTTCGTCGCAGATCGAGTCCAGTAGCCGGGTCGGCACCTTGAGGATGAACTTCTCGCAGTCTTCCGAGTAGGTCAGGTCAACCGGGTCGTCGGGGTTGATCAACAATAGTTCACCCGGCACCAGGTGGTGCTCGCGCTTGTGCCCGCGCCACAGGCAGTTGCCGTTGAGCAGCACCTGCAGGTGGTAGATGGTTTCCAGTGCCGGCGAGGTAACGCGCACGCTGCCGCCGTAGCTGATGCGGCAAAGGTCCAGCTCAGCGAACTTGCGGTGACTGAGACTGGCTTGCGGATGAGTGGTGCGGGACAGACCGATGCAATGCTGGCCTACGTGCTGGTTCACATAATCGGACACAGCATAAGGGTCGGCGTGATGAAACACGCTACTGCGCTCGCTCAGCAGGCGGCTTTCCATAGGCAAGGTTACCCGGATCGTTATTGTTCTGGTTGCCGCATCCTACGGCCCGGCGGGCTGTGGTTGCGGTCGTCACGGTCATTCTATCGAGCCGGCTGCGAGTCGCGGGGGCAGGCGACAACCGGTGGATGGGCACACTTAAGCAAAAAGGCGGGGGGTTGGGCAATGCGACCTTTGGAATGGATGGGCGAATGGCGGACAGGACAGCCAGGGTCTGTGTTCGTTTATCGAACGGTATTTTCCTGTGCTGGCCTCTTCGCGGGCACGCCCGCTCCCACAGGGATCACCGCGGCCTCAAGACCTATGCAAAACCTGTGGGAGCGGGCATGCCCGCGAAGATGCCCGTACAGGCAACCCAGAACCGCCCACTTCACTGCACCGGCAGGAAGTTCATCAACAGCAGGCTTTGCGCATAATTCAACCCAATTCGTCGATAACGCTCATCCAGCAACTCCGCCAGCAAGTCCAGCCGTGCCACGATCTTGCCGAACTCCACGGCAAAACTCAGGTTGCTGCCCTCTTCCGAGATCTCGTTGGAGAACAACAGCAGCACGCCATTGGCATCCTGCCGCTGGCTCAACATCCAGGTGGCCTTCTCGATATTGCGCGCCGCGTTGTTGACGAACAGCGGGTCGATGGTATCGGTCATGTAGAACTCGGTACGGCCGCCGTGCGCGGTGATCAGCATGCTGCCGATGGCGTAGATGAAGGCACCGACCCGATCACCGCGAAACTCGGGGCTCAGGGCGTAGCTCAAGGCTGCCAGGTCGCGACGGTTGCCTAGTTGTGGCAAGGGCTGGCGTTGCTCGATGGCGATACGGATCTGCCGCTCGGCAGTTGCAGCATCCACGTAGCCGGACAGCTTCCACTGGTTGGGGTTGCGCAGGTACAGCTTGTTCATCAGCAGGTACAAGCTCTGCAGGTTATCGCGCATGGACAGCGTGGCCAGGCGATCGACGCTGGTCTGGAACAGCTCGCTGGGCTTGCCTTTGCCGAACTGGTCGAGCACGTCGCGGCCCTGCTGCTGGGTGCAGGCGCACAGGCATGTGAGGGCGCCTGCCATTAGCAGGCGGGGGAAGAATTTTGGCTTGCTTGCAACCATCGGCACCGGGTCGATATTCGGCGGCCGCACCGTGGATCAGTGTGGCCTGGCCATGCATAGAGCCCGGAAATTGGAAAAAGTGCGGTGATCGAGGGTTTTGGATACCTGTGCCGGCCTCTTCGCGGGCTTGCCCGCTCCCACAGGGACTGCACAGCCCGCAGCACCTGTGGTGAACCTGTGGGAGCGGGCAAGCCCGCGAAGAGGCCGGCGCAGGCAATACATGAATTACATGGCGTGACGCAACATCTCCACCACCTGCGCATGCAGCGCCGGGTCGCCACAAGCCACCACGCACCCACCATTCTGCGCGCTGCTGCCATCCCACGCCGTGATCACCCCGCCCGCCCCTTCGATGATCGGCATCAACGCCTGCACATCATATGGCTGCAGGCTCGCCTCGACGATCACGTCGACAAACCCGGAAGCCAGCATGCAGTAGGCATAGCAATCGCCACCGTAGCGCATCAGGCGCGCCTTGCCGGCAACGGCCTCGAACGCGGCCTTGCGCGCGGCGGTATCGAACATGTCCGGCGTGGTGCACATCAACGTGGCTGAGGCCAGGTCGGCACAGGCGCGGGTCTTCAACGGCGCACCGCTGCGCCAGGCGCCTTCCGGCGTTCCGACAAAGCGTTCGCCGGTGAACGGCTGGTTCATCACCCCAACCACCGGGCGGGTGCCGTCGTTCAGGGCAATCAGCGTGCCCCACAGCGGCAGGCCGGTGATGAAGGCGCGGGTGCCGTCGATCGGGTCGAGCACCCAGGTCAGCGGGCTGCTGCCGACTGCCACGCCGGCTTCTTCACCGAGGATGCCGTGGTCGGGGTAGCGGGCCTGGATCAGCCCGCGCATGGCGTCCTCGGCTGCCTTGTCGGCCACGGTCACCGGGTCGTACAGGCGCCCACCCTTGTCCTCGACGTCCAGGCTGGCGCGAAAGTATGGCTTGATCGCCACGGCAGCGGTATCGGCCAGCTGCTCGGCAAAGGCGCGGAATTCGCCGATCTGTTCAGCACTCAGGGACATGGGGCGGGCCTCGTGAAAATGATGGGGCCCGCATCATACCCGACACGCAGTGCCGCGCCAGCCTCCGCCAGGCTGCTCATGCGCCCTGCGCAGTCTAGACTGAACAAGACCAGATCACCGGGGGGCTGCCACACGTGGAGGTGTGAGATGAGCCAGTTCAAGCGTCTGTTCGTCATGCTCGGCCCGCAGATGCGCCACACGCCGGCGCTGCAACGCGCTGCGGCGCTGGCGGAATCCAGCGGTGCGTTGCTGGATATCAACGTGTTCGTCGACGATGTCGACACCTTCGGTTTGATGAGCGATAGCCGCGAGCGGGAACGGCTGCTCAGTGACAACCGCCAATGGCTGGCGGACGAAGCCGAGCAACTGGCCAACGCCGGCCTGGATGTATCTACCGAACTGCTGCTGACCCGCGACCCGCTGAGCAGTGTGCTGGAACGGGTCGAGCGCCTGGGCTGCGACCTGCTGATCAAGGATGTGCAGCACGAACCGGTGCTCAAGCGCCTGCTGGTAACGCCACTGGACTGGCAGTTGCTGAAGGACAGCCCGGTCGCCGTGCACCTGGTCAGCGATATCCGCCTGCCCCTGCCCCGGCAGATTGCCGCCGCGGTGGACCTGAACAGCCATGGCGCAGGCGAGCATCTGGATGAGCAGGTGATCCGCTGCGCCCATGCCCTGGCCCTGCAGTGCAATGCCGAGTTGCACCTGCTGCATGTGTGCGACGCGGCCAAGACACACATTGCCGACTTCGGCGCTGGCACGGTGACCATGCCCGGCTTCGATGTCAGCGTGCGCACCGCGCAGCGGGCGGCGTTCAACCGGCTGGGCGACCACCACCAGATCCCGCTGGAGCGCAGGCACTTCCTGGAAGGGGCCGCGATCAAGGCAATTGCCCAGTTCGTCGGGCACAGCCGGGCGGATGTGATCGTGATGGGCAGCCACCGGCATGATGCCATGCAGACGTTCCTGGGCGGGACCACGGCGCATGTGCTGGAGCATCCACTGTGCAATGTGTTGGCGATCAAGGCGGTTCGCTGAGAGCTGCTGCGCCTGAACTGGCCCCTTCGCGGGCACGCCCGCTCCCACAGGTCATGCACAAAGCCTGAGCCTGTGACGAACCTGTGGGAGCGGGCGTGCCCGCGAAGAATCCAGCACAAATTCCACTTGGTATCTGGTACACCAGTGCCACACAAAAAGAATGCATTTGATAATGATTCGTAGTAGTTTCTCGGCGCTTGCCCACCCTACCCTCAGCGCCCTACTCCAGGATCGTACCGCCGATGCGTCGCACGTTCGTTTCGCTTTGTGTGCTTCATGCTGTCTCTCCGCTGGCCTTTGCCGAGCCTGAACCGCTCAGCGAACCCACCCAGATCGAACTCCAGGCCCTGAACATCACCAGCAGCGCCGACAGCGAACGTGCCGATGGCCCGGTCGAGGGTTACAAGGCTACCCGCTCGGCCAGCGCCACCCGCACCGACACTGCCCTGCACGAAACCCCGCAATCGGTCAGCGTGGTGCCCAAGGATGTACTGGAAGACACCGGCGCCACGCGTCTGCAGGACGGCCTGGACTACGCCGGCGGCGTCGGCCGCGCCAACAACTTCGGCGGCCAGGGCCTGACCACTTTCACCGTGCGTGGCTTCACCACCGGTGAGTTCTACCGCAACGGTTTCCCGATCAACCGCGGCTACCCAAACGCCCCCGACGCCAACACCGTCGAACGCCTGGAAGTGATCCGTGGCCCGGCCAGCAGCTTGTACGGCCGTGGCGACCCTGGCGGCACTTTCAACGTGGTCAGCAAGCAGCCGCTGCCAGAGTCGAAAGTCACCCTGGGCAGCCAGTTCGATGACCAGGGCATGCACCGCGCTACCCTGGACGCTACCGGGCCGCTGAATCAGGACGGCTCGCTGGCCTACCGCCTGAACCTGCTGGGTGAAGGCGGCGAAAGCTTCCGTGACGATGTGGAAAGCGAGCGCTATGACGTGGCGCCGGTGCTCAGCTGGCAGGTCAACGACAGCACGAAGATCGTCTTCGAGGGCGACTTCATGCGCAACAACCACCCGCTGGACCGTGGCCTGACCCGCCTGCCCGGCCAGCTCGGCACAGCTTCGCGCGACACCAACATCTGGGAAAAGGGCAGCGACAACCTGCTGCACAACGACAACAACATGGCTCAGTTGCGTTTCGAGCACCTGCTCAACGACAACTGGACGCTGGGCGGTGGCATGCAGTGGCTCGACGGCTCGCTCAAGGGCAACGCCGTGGAGGCCAACGCATTGCAGGCTGACGGTCGCACGCTGGGGCGCAACTTCAACTACCGCAAACTGGAGTGGACCGACCGCGACTACCAGCTCAACCTCACCGGCCACTTCGACACCGGCGGCTACGCTCATACACTGCTGACGGGTATCGAGTACGAAGACTACGACTACAACTCGATCATCCAGCGCTCGGCCAGCGGTGCCGATAAGTACCCGATTGACATCTTCGACCCGGTACTGGGCCAGCCACGCCCTGCCCTGACCCGCACCACCACCCATGACAAGGAAAACCTGAAGACCTGGGCGGCATTCATCCAGGACCAAGTGGCCCTGACCGAGCGACTGAAGGCGCTGGCCGGTGTGCGCTTCGAGCGCTTCGAGCACGATTACGACGACAAGCTGCCGACCAACCGCGACTTCAGCAAGGGCGAGAACGGCGTCACCCCACGCTTCGGCCTGATCTACGACCTGACCGATACGGTTGCGGTCTATGCCAACACCGCGCGCTCGTTCAAGCCCAACACCGGCACGCCAAGCGGAGGCGGAGGCTTCGACCCGGAGAAAGGCAAGTCCTACGAACTGGGTGTGAAATGGGAGGCACTCGACCGCCAGCTGAGCATCGACGCGGCGATCTATCACATCGTCAAGGAGAACGTCCTGGCGCGCGACCCGAACGACTCAACCGGTACCTACAGTATTGCGGCCGGCGAAGTGCGCAGCCGTGGCCTGGACATCAACATCGCCGGCAACCTGACGCCAGAGTGGCGCGTGATCGGTGGCTATGCCTACGTGGACGCCGAAGTCACCCAGGATACGACCCTGCCCAAGGGCACACGCCTGGCCAACATCCCGCGCAACAGCTTCAGCCTGCTGAACACCTACGAGTTCCAGGATGGCCTGGCCAAGGGGCTGGGGCTGGGGGTCGGGGTGAAGTACGTGGATGATCGCGCCGGTCAGACGGCAGCCACGACCTACACCATGGAGCGCTACAGCGTGGTGGACCTACTGAGCTTCTACAAGGTCAACGAACACGTGCGGCTGAACCTGGATGTGAAGAACGTGTTCAACAAGGGCTATGACGAGGGCGCGTTCAACAACTACGTCTACCCGGGTGCGCCAAGGACAGTGCAAGCTGGGGTTTCGTATACCTTCTGACAGTTAATGGGGCTGCTTTGCAGCCCATCGCCGGCAAGCCAGCTCCCACCTCGACCGCATCGTCCCAGCCATACGCAGTCCCTTTAGGGGCCAGCGCAGATCCAAAGAACTGCGCGGTCCCTGTGGGAGCTGGCTTGCCGGCGATGGGCCGCAAAGCGGCCCCCGGTCTCAGAACCCTTTGCTGTAGAACAGCGAGTACGATTCGATGCCATCGTTAGGCTGCTTGAGCCCCGCGTTGGAGTAATGCATAGCGCGGATCCCCACCTTCTGCTCCCCCGGCAGTTCCCACCTCGACAGCATCGTCCCAGCCATACGCAGTCCCTTTAGGGGCCAGCGCAGATCCAAAGAACTGCGCGGTCCCTGTGGGAGCTGGCTTGCCGGCGATGGGCCGCAAAGCGGCCCCCGGTCTCAGAACCCTTTGCTGTAGAACAGCGAGTACGACTCGATGCCGTCGTTAGGCTGCTTGAGCCCCGCGTTGGAGTAGTGCATCGCGCGGATCCCCACCTTCTGCTCCCCCGGCAGTTTCAGACCAAAGCCGATGCGGTCTTCGAAGTTGACCGACGAGCCCAGGCGCTGGTCGCCCACGTCGGTCTTGGAAAACGCCGCCAGGCCAATGCCGGCCTCGATATACGGGGTATAGGTGAAACCGCTGAACTCGTAGGTGAACACCGGGCTGAACGACAGCGAGTGCGCGCCACTGGCCTCACCGCCTTCCCAATAGGTGTAGGCCGCATCCCAGTACCCGGTCAGATGACCGGTGCTGCTTTCCAGCCATTTCTTGTCCCAGTCGAACGACAGGCCGATACGGTAGGTCATGTCACCTTGGCCAGTAGCGCCAACGGCACCGCTCACCTGCGCTGCCTGGGCCAGATTCGCCCCGGCAAAGGCCAGCACTGCAGCAGCCAGCGAAGCTGCTAGACGGGTTTTCATCAATGACTTCTCCTGATGGTCTATACGACAAGTGGGGGCTTGGGCCCCTCGATCTTATGTGGTGACCGGATGCATCCCGACCGGTCACACGAAGTAATAGTTTTCTGATTATCGACCAGATAAACAGAAAGTTGAAAGTGAATTGCCACCATTGGCTAATACCCTGCGCCAGCATCTGCCATGCCGAACAGCAGCAGTCAGTCGTATTCCGCCTCTTCGTGTTCGCCCAGCAGGCGCCTTTGCCTGGGTGTGGCTTCCTCCAGCACCTGCGGGTTGAAACGCCAGTTCAGGTATGGCGAAAACTTCTGCGCGACCATGCGCCGTCCATAGTGCACTTGCAGCATGTCGCGCTGGCTTGATTGGGTGCAGTTGGCCCCGCCGCTATGCCAGACATCGCTGCGAAACACCAGCGCGTCCCCGGCATTGCACAGCACCGGCTGGGCCTCACGGCCCTGCCAGTGTTGCTCGCCAGCCTGCGGTGGCCGTGCAGCGCGGTGGCTGCCGGGCACAATCCAGGTTGGCCCGATGTGATGGTCGATATCGCTGAGGTACAGCTGCGCAGTCAGGATCTGCGGGGGCTGGGTGAAGTCGCCGCGCTCGCTGAGCCAGTCGGGCAACTGCATGGGCAGATGGTCCAGGTGCAGGGCCATGCCGGGGTAGCCCGGGTGGCTGCGCCAGGCGGTCTGGCCGATCACATGGCAGTCGGCGCCCAGTGCCGCTTCGGCCAGGGCAATCAGCGGCGGCAGGTCGAGAAAGGGTAACCACAACGGGTTGCGGTTGAATACGCACTTGTAGTGTTCCAGCAGCCCCTGGTAATCCCAGTGGATGGGCTGCAGGTCATCGATGGCGCAGCGCAGCAAGGCGATACGCAAGGGCTCGAGCACACCGGGGAGCAACACATAGCCCCGCTCGTCCAACATCTCCAGCTGAAGATCCAGGCTCATGGCGATGTGCTCCTTTCAGGCAGGAGCACATCCGTACTCCTGCCCGTTTTTCCATCAACGCCAGTTCAGGTTCACGGTGGTGGGGGTCTTGCCATTCACGGTCACCAATTGCTGCACCGTCTCACCCTGGGCGTTGCCAGTCACTTTGTATTTGCCGGGAGGCAACTGCACATACAGCAGCGGCCCGGCATCCGTAAGACTGAGCACGGGCTGGCCCTGTGCATTCTGGATGTCGACGGTAGCACCGCTCTGGAACTTGCCTTCCGGGCCGGTGGAGAGTTCTACGTGCAGGTCATAGCCCGGGGTCTTGCGCAGGGCGTTGGCTTCATCCTGGCCGATGCCGCCTTGCAGGTAGCGGACGCCGTTCTGCTCCTGCTGTTGCAGTTGCACGGCCTGCATGTCGATAGGGGCATTGAGGTCGGC
The DNA here is from genome assembly GCF_057444345.1 of Pseudomonas sp. PVC-5-1. Taxonomy (NCBI): domain Bacteria; kingdom Pseudomonadati; phylum Pseudomonadota; class Gammaproteobacteria; order Pseudomonadales; family Pseudomonadaceae; genus Pseudomonas; species Pseudomonas sp. PVC-5-1. Next base: position 2,950,417 of record NZ_CM172024.1, read on the forward strand.
GGCGGCCGCCAGGGTCCATGGCAGCGCCAGGGCGATCAGCAGCGCCGCGCCGAGGGCATAGTGATGGTTACGCATGGTACGACCCTCCTTTCGAGGATGGCTTACCTATTATCTGATCCTTCAGGCGTAACGGCGTTCGTGCTGATGCATGGTCGTCTTGATGAAATTTGCATCAATGGTGTGGATGTTGCGCTGGAACATCAGGTTGCGCGCCCTTCCTCGAGCAGTTTCACGAACATGCTCAAACTGCGCGATACCGAGCCCCGGCGCCACACCAGCCAGGTTTTCAGGTAACGGAAGTCCTCCGACATCGGCCAGGCACTGACGGTGCTGCAACCGGGCATGTTGTCGAGCATGCTGCGCGGCATCATGGCCAGGCCGGCGCCGGCGCTGACGCAGGCCAGCATGCCGTGGTACGACTCCATTTCGTGGATCTTGCCCGGTACCGCCTGGTCCTGCACGAACCAGTTCTCGAAGTGATGTCGGTATGAGCAGTTGGCGCGGAAGGCGTAGATGCTTTCGCCGTTGACGTCCTGGGCGCGGGTTACCGGGGCGTGGTTGAGCGGCGCGATGACCATCATTTCTTCCTCGAACACCGGCATGCCCTCCAGCGTCGGGTGCAGCACCGGGCCGTCTACGAACGCCGCTACCAGGCGCCCCGACAGCACGCCTTCGAGCATGGTCCCGGAAGGCCCGGTGGACAGGTCCAGGTCGACCTTGGGGTAACGCTGGTTATAGGCCGCCAGCAAGGCCGGAATGCGCACCGCCGCCGTGCTTTCCAGCGACCCCAGGGCGAAAGTGCCCTGCGGGTCTTCACCGGCCACTGTCAGCCGCGCCTCGTGCACCAGGTCAAGGATGCGCCGGGTGTACTCGAGGAAGTTCCAGCCTGCGGGGGACAGGCGCAGCCGGCTCTTTTCGCGGATGAACAGCTCCACGCCCAGGTCCTCCTCCAGTTGCTTGATACGCGTGGTCAGGTTCGACGGCACCCGATGGATATGCTGCGCGGCGGCACTGATGCTGCCCTGCTCTGCCACGGCCTTGAAGATCTCGAGTTGCACCAGGTCCACAGCCATTCTCCAAACGTGAATGTTTCGCTCATTATTATTCAGTTTTCATTAAAGCCATAGCCCACTAGTCTGGCGTCACGGTTCAACAACAACGAGAGTGTCCCGCCATGAGTGCGATCAGCAGCCTGACCCACGCCATCTCCCTCGACCCGTACAGCGGCGAGCAGATCGGCGCCTACCCGTTCGACACCGACGCCGCATTGGAAGCGGCGCTGCAACGCGCCAAGGTTGGCTACCGCCAGTGGCGCCAGGTGTCGCTGGGTCAGCGCAGCGAGTACCTGCTCGCCTTGGCCAGCACCCTCGAAACCAAGGCCGAAGCCTTCGCGCAAATGATCAGCCGCGAAATCGGCAAGCCTGTCGCCCAGGCCCGTGGTGAGGTCAGCAAGTGCGTCGGCCTGTGCCGCTGGTACGCCGAACATGGCCCGGCCATGCTCGCCCCCGAGCCGACCCAGGTCGAGAAAGCCCGCATCGAATACCGCCCGCTGGGCCCGATCCTGGCCGTGATGCCATGGAACTTCCCGGTCTGGCAAGTTCTGCGCGGCGCCGTGCCGGCGATCCTGGCCGGCAACACCTACGTACTCAAGCACGCGCCGAACGTGATGGGCAGCGCCTACCTGCTGGGCGAGCTGTTCAAGGATGCCGGCCTGCCGGAAGGCGTGTTCGAAGTGCTGAACGTGACCCCGGACGGCGTCACCCGCGCCATCAACGACCCGCGCATCGCCGCCGTGACCCTGACCGGCAGCGTGCGTGCCGGCATGGCGATTGGTGCGCAAGCCGGCGCTGCGCTGAAGAAGTGCGTGCTGGAGCTGGGCGGTTCCGACCCGTTCATCGTGCTGGCCGACGCCGACCTGGATGCCGCCGTGAAAGCTGCCGTGATCGGCCGTTATCAGAACACCGGCCAGGTCTGCGCTGCGGCCAAGCGCCTGATCGTCGAGGAAAGCATCGTTGACGAATTCACCCGCAAGTTCGTCGAGGCTACTCGCGAGCTGAAGGTCGGCAACCCGCTGGAAGAAAGTACCTACATCGGCCCGATGGCCCGTTACGACCTGCGCGACGAGCTGGATGGCCAGGTCCAGGCGACCATCGCCGAAGGCGCCACCCTGCTGCTGGGCGGCCACAAGGTCGATGGCGTGGCCAACTTCTACGCGCCGACCGTGTTCGCCAACGTCACCCCGCAGATGACTGCGTTCAAGCAGGAACTGTTCGGGCCGGTGGCTGCGATCATCAGCGCACGTGATGCGGAGCATGCGGTGGAGCTGGCCAACGACAGCGAATTCGGCCTGGCCTCGACCATCTACACCGCCGACTACGCGCTGGCCGAACGCATGACCGCGGCGCTGGATACCGGCGGCGTGTTCATCAACGGCTATTGCGCTTCCGACCCCCGCGTGGCGTTTGGCGGGGTGAAGAAGAGCGGCTTCGGGCGTGAACTGTCGCACTTTGGTGTGCGTGAGTTCACCAATGCCCAGACTGTGTGGCTGGACCGTAACTGATCCAGCGTAACAGGGGCCGCTTTGCGGCCCATCGCGACACAAGGCCGCTCCTACAGACGATCACGGTGCGATCCTGTGGGGTCGGCCTGTATCGCGGTCCCTTGTAGGAGCGGCCTTGTGTCGCGATGGGCTGCAAAGCAGCCCCAACAATCTTAATCCCGAACCTGGTCCTTGACCCAATCCAGCATCCCCCCCGGCACGATCAGTTCATGCCGCGCCCGCGAACAGGCGGTATACAACCCCGCCAGCATCCGCGCCCGTTCATTGCGGTTCCCCGCTACCTGCGGCGCTACCATCAGCTCCGGCGACACCATCACCCGGGCGAACTCCATGTTCTTCACATCGCGCACCCGCCCCAGGAACAGCTTGGGCGCCTTGTCCCAACGGTAACGGCTCTTGGCCCTGGCAAAGTGCTCTGGCGTGTAGCCCTTGCGCAGCATGTTGGCCACGGCGACGAATGCCTTGTCGTCACCCTTGTCCTGCTCCAGCGCCTGCCAGCTGGCATAGCGGAACAGCATCGGGTGACGCGGCCGGGTGCCATGGCGGTACAACTCGATGCAGTCTTCGACGAACAGCTCGAAGTCCTTGCGCGCGCTTTTCAGCAGCACGAACGGCACGCCTTGGTGGGTCAGGCGCTGGAACCAGCCAAACAGGCCCCATTCATCGTCGACGATCAGCGCCGTAGGCTGTTCCGGCACCGTTACCGCATCGAAAAAGCTGACCCGGGTGTAGTGCTCGGCGCTGCCACTGAAGGCCGCCTGGATCGCCGCCGGGTGGGCATTGATCAGCGGGTTCAGCACGTTGTCCATCGCCGGCCCGGCCCGCAGTGAATGGTCGATGTAACGCTGGCGGATAAAGCCGCCATGGTGCGCGCTGAGGCCGTTGAGGTTCTGCAGCTCGTCACCCAGGGCAATGATCGACTGCGGGCTGCGGTCGAGCACGGCAAGCATCGGTGCCGACAGCTCGTGGGCCTCGTCGACGATGACATGGGTGTAGCGGCTGTCGATCACATGACCGGTCAGCGACAGCAGTTTGACCCGATGGTAATCGCGCACCGGCAACTGGATTTCCCGTGCCGACGGGCGAATCAGCTCCTGCCAGTACAGGCGTGCCTTTTCCAGCAACACTTCCTGGTCCAGCGGCGTGGTACCCGGCCCGGCCCACGGCAGGTGGTGCAACTGCAGCAGGGTGTCGGCGCTGTGGCAGAACGTGCGTACCGCGCGGATGCACAAGGCAACCACATCGCGCGCGGCGAGCGGGCCGATGTCGGGGATGGCCAGCCAACGTACCACCTGCGCATCCTGCGGGCGCCACGAAAGCTTGGTGCGATACGGGTCGCGCAGGCGCCAGCCATTGCTGGTGAGGTCGCGGTTGAGCAGCTCGTCGGCCAGCTGGCCGAAGGTCAGCGCGGTGTAGGCGGCGGCGTCCTTGACCCGCGCCTGCAGGGCGCGCAGCTGGCCTTCGGTCAAGGCCAGCAACAGCGTGCGCTGGGGCTCGAGCAGGCGGGCGAACTGGTGAATCAGGAAGGTCTTGCCGGTGCCGGCAAAGCCCTGCACCGCCACCGACTCATCGATACCACTGAGGAATTCGCGCAGCAGGCGGTTCTGTTGGTCGCTGAGCATCAGGTCGCTGGCCAGCGAAGGCAGGTACACCGGGTGCAGCGGGGTTGCCCGCTGGCGGTAGCTGTCGGCGAACTGGAAGTTCCACTGGCCCTCGGCGTCCAGCAGCTCGTCGGCCTGGTACTCCACCTCGGTCGACAGCAGCGCGATCCCGTTTTCGCCCAGCATGCCCAGGCCCATGGCGAAGGCTTCGCGATCGAAGTGCTGCGCCACCTGGCCCTGGAAGCGCCCCGGTGCGGCGCTTTCGACCTCGTTGGCAATGCGCACGATTTCGGCAAAGCGGCGTTCCTGCGCATCCGCCGAGGCGGTGGCGGGCTGGCGCGGCAGGTTCTGCACGAACAGCACGGCGGCGGCGTCGAGCACGCTGGCGGTGGTGAAGAAGTCGGTGGTGGGCTCGCTGGCGAGGCGGTCGGCCTGGTCGCTGGGCAAAGGCAGGTAGAACATCGGCACCTCGGGTGGAATCAGGGCGGCACGATAGCAATTTTTGCTGTGGAATGCTGGGTTGTGTATGCCTGGGCCGGCCTCTTCGCGGGCTTGCCCGCTCTCACAGGATCACCTCAGGGCCAGGTATTGTGAGGTCCCTGTGGGAGCGGGCGAGCCCGCGAAGAGGCCAGCAGCTACACCACCAGATTCAGCCCCTGCCCCGCTTCAAAGTCTCGCTGGGAAACTCCTTGAACAACTGCCGGTAACTCTCTGAAAACCTTCCCAAATGCCAGAACGACCAACGCATCGCCACCTCGGCCACGGTCACGCCATCGCCACGCAACAGATCGCGCCGCGCACCGTTCAGCCGGCGCAGGCGCAACCAGTGCGCCGGCGGCATTCCGGTAAACGCCTTGAAGGCCTGTTGCAACTGACGCAAAGAAACCCCGGCAGCATCCGCCAGCTCCACCAGGTTCAGCGTCTCCTCCGGGCAGTCGGCCGCCCATTCGCTTACCCGGCGCATGATCGCCCGTTCCTCGTCACGCCGGCCCAACGCCACACCCTGCAGGCGCTGGCAGGCGTTGTCGAGGATGAACAGGCAGTCCTCCAGCAATTGCTCCGCCAGGGCCTGCCCCTGCAGAGGGCAATCCGCCTGGCCCAAGCGGGTCAGTGTCGCACTCAGCCAACTGCCGAACAGCGCATTCTGCCCGCTGCCCAGCGGCACCATGAACAACCCTTCCAGGCGCTGCGGGTCAAGCCCATGGCGCGCCAGGAAGGCCTGGTCGAACACGACCGCCACTTCCTGGTAGTTCTCTGGCGTGATCCAGATGTTCCGGCTCTGCTCGTTCAGCAGGTACAGGCTGTTCTCGCTGCGGTCGAAGCAGAACGCCAGCGAACCGCTCGGCGCGCGGAAAAACTGCTCCACCCGGGTGTTCAGCCGCTCCTCGTACACCTCCACCCCGTCCAGCCCCAGGCAACGCAGCTCACCGCTGAAATGCCCGGGCGACATCTGCCGGTACTGCTGCTGCCAGCCAGGGGTGGCACGTACTTGTTCGGTTACGTCGGTGGTGTGGTAAGCCTGGACTTGCAGGGCATTGGCGGTTGTCACGCTCGGTCCTAGTTGCACTCTTTTGGTGCATTCATTGCCGGAGAAAGTGGATAGATCAGCCTTGCGGGCTGCGACCAAGATAGTCTCCAGCGCGTCACCTGGGAAGCGGGACGCCTTCGAAACCCTGGAACGGTTTACGCTGGCATGCTTGCTCCCACACCAAAACCCAACCAAGAGGTCTGTATGAACGCCCCCTTCGATCAGCTGTCCGCCTGGCTGAAAGAACACCGTATCACCGAAGTCGAATGCGTGATCAGCGACCTGACCGGCATCGCCCGCGGCAAGATCGCACCCACCGCCAAGTTTCTCCACGAGCGTGGCATGCGCCTGCCCGAGAGCGTGCTGCTGCAGACGGTCACCGGCGACTATGTCGACGATGACATTTACTACAACCTGCTCGATGCCGCCGACATCGACATGGTCTGCCGCCCAGACCCGAGCGCCGTGTACCAGATCCCGTGGGCGATCGAGCCGACCGCGATCGTTATCCACGACACCTTCGACAAGCAAGGCAACCCCATCGAACTGTCGCCGCGCAACGTGCTGAAGAAAGTGCTCAAGCTTTATGCAGACAAAGGCTGGCAGCCAATCGTGGCACCGGAGATGGAGTTCTACCTGACCCAGCGCTGCGAAGACCCGGACTTGCCGCTGCAAGTGCCGCTGGGGCGTTCCGGCCGTGCCGAAAGCGGCCGCCAGTCGTTCTCGATCGATGCCGCCAACGAGTTCGATCCGCTGTTCGAAGACGTCTACGACTGGTGCGAGATCCAGGGCCTGGACCTGGACACGCTGATCCATGAAGACGGCCCGGCGCAGATGGAGATCAACTTCCGCCACGGCGACGCCCTGGACCTGGCCGACCAGATCACCGTGTTCAAGCGCACCATGCGTGAAGCCGCGCTCAAGCACAACGTGGCCGCCACCTTCATGGCCAAGCCGATCACCGACGAGCCCGGCAGTGCCATGCACCTGCACCAGAGCGTGGTCGACATCGCCACCGGCAAGCCGATCTTCGCCAATGAAGACGGCAGCATGAGCCAGCTGTTCCTGTACCACATCGGCGGTTTGCAGAAGTACATCCCCAAGCTGCTGCCGATGTTCGCGCCCAACGTCAACTCGTTCCGCCGCTTCCTGCCGGACACCTCGGCACCAGTGAACGTCGAGTGGTGTGAGGAAAACCGTACCGCCGGGCTGCGCGTACCCACCTCAAGCCCCGAGGCAATGCGCGTGGAAAACCGCCTGCCGGGCGCCGACGCCAACCCGTACCTGGCCATCGCCGCCAGCCTTCTGTGCGGCTACCTGGGCATGGTCGAGCGCATCGAGCCCAGCGCACCTGTGCAGGGCCGTGCCTACGAGCGGCGCAACCTGCGCCTGCCGATCACCATCGAGGACGCGCTGCAGCACATGGAAGACTGCGAGACCGTGCAGCAGTACCTGGGCAAGCAATTCGTCCAGGGTTATGTGGCGGTCAAGCGTGCCGAGCACGAGAACTACAAGCGGGTGATCAGCTCGTGGGAGCGTGAGTTCCTGATGCTGAGTGTCTGATCCACCCAGGGGTGCTTTGCACCCCATCGCCGGCAAGCCAGCTCCCACAGGTACAGCGCAGGCTTCAGGTTCATGGAGAACCTGTGGGAGCTGGCTTGCCGGCGATGGGCTGCGAAGCAGTCCCTATACACCGAACTCCAAGAACAATACCAACGAGGTGTCCCCATGCGTCATCTGCAAGCCCTGATCCCCGCCGCATTCACCCTGCTGTTCGCCACCACTACCCAGGCCACTCCCTCGGTCAGCGTGTACAACTGGACCGACTACATCGGTGACACCACCGTGGCCGACTTCCAGGCCAGCAGCGGGATCAAGGTGGTCTATGACGTGTTCGACTCCAACGAAACACTGGAAGGCAAGCTGCTGGCCGGGCGCACCGGCTATGACGTAGTGGTGCCATCCAACCACTTCCTCGCACGCCAGGCACAAGCGGGTGCCTTCCTGCCGCTGGACCGCAGCAAGCTGCCGAACTGGCAGCACCTGGACCCCAAGCTGCTCAAGCAACTTGAACAGAACGACCCAGGCAACCAGTACGCCGTACCCTACCTGTGGGGTACCAACGGCATCGGCTACAACATCGACAAGGTCAAGGCGGCCCTGGGCGTCGACCATATCGATTCATGGGCGGTGCTGTTCGAGCCCGAGAACCTGAAAAAGCTCAAGCAATGCGGTGTGGCGTTCATGGACTCGCCCGATGAACTGTTCCCGGCCGTGCTCAACTACCTGGGCATGGACCCGCGCAGCGAGAAACCGGCCGACTACGCCAAGGCGGAAGCCCGCCTGCTCGAACTGCGCCCCTATATAACCTACTTCCACTCCTCCAAGTACGTTTCCGACCTGGCCAATGGCAATGTCTGCGTGGCCTTCGGCTACTCCGGCGACGTGTTCCAGGCCGCCAACCGCGCCGTGGAAGCGAAGAACGGGGTAAAGATCGCCTACAGCATTCCCAAGGAAGGCAGCAACCTGTGGTTCGACCTGCTGGCCATCCCCAAGGACGCCAACAACCCCGAACAAGCCCTGGCGTTCATCAACTACCTGCTCGACCCCAAGGTGATCGCCAAGGTCAGCGCCACGGTCGGATATGCCAATGCAAACCCCGATGCCCAGGCCTACATGGACGCATCGCTGGTAAACAACCCTGAGATCTACCCACCCCAGGACGTGCTGGACAAGCTGTACATCTCCAGCACGCCGAGCCCGAAGATCATGCGCGTCATGACCCGCTCCTGGAGCAAGATCAAGTCCAACCGCTGAGTCGAGAACGCCCATGTCTTTCACTACCCAACACACCGCTTCGTACTATGCCGCCACGGCACGCGATGCGGCGCCCTACCCCAGCCTGGACGGCGAGCTGAGCGCCGATGTGTGCGTGGTCGGCGGCGGGCTGACCGGGGTCAATACCGCCCTGGAACTGGCCGAGCGCGGCCTCTCGGTGGTGCTGCTGGAGGGCCGACGCATCGGCTGGGGTGCCAGCGGCCGCAATGGCGGCCAGCTGATTCGCGGCATCGGCCATGACGTCAGCGGCTTTGCCCGGCATGTCGGCCAGGACGGCGTGCACTACCTGAAACAGGCCGGCATCGATTCGGTAGCGCTGGTGGCCAGCCGTATCGCCCGGTACGGCATTGCCTGCGACCTGCGCTGGGGCTTCTGCGAACTGGCCAACACCCCTGCGCAGTTCGCCGCCTTCAAGGACGAACAGGACGATCTCGACGCACTCGGCTATCGCCCTGAAACCCGCCTGGTCAATGCCGACCGGCTGCATGAAATCGTTGCCAGCGACCAATACGCCGGCGGCCTGGTAGACATGGGCTCGGGCCACCTGCACCCGCTTGACCTGGTTCAGGGCGAAGCCCGCGCCGCCCACGGCCTGGGCGTACGCATCTTCGAGCAGAGCCCGGTGCTGCGCATCGAGCACGGCCCCCGCGTGACACTGCACACAGCCCGTGGCAAGGTGCGGGCAAGCAGCCTGGTGCTGGGCTGCAACGCCCACCTCGATGAACTGGAACCACGCCTGAGCGGCAAGGTGCTGCCGGCCGGCAGCTACGTGGTGGCTACCGAGCCATTGCCCGAGTCACTGGCCAGCAGCCTGATCCCGCAGAACATGGCGCTGTGCGACCAGAAAGTCGGCCTGGACTACTACCGCCTCACGGCAGACCGGCGCCTGCTGTTCGGCGGCGCCTGCCACTATTCCGGCCGCGACCCCAAGGACATCGGCGCCTACATGCGGCCCAAGGTGCTGAAGGTGTTTCCGCAACTGGCCAACGTGCGTATCGAATACCAGTGGGGAGGCATGATCGGCATCACCGCCAACCGCTTCCCCCAAGTCGGGCGCCTCAGCCAGCACCCCAATGTTTACTACGCCCAGGGCTATTCCGGGCATGGGCTGAACGTGACGCACTGGACGGCGAAACTGCTGGCCGAAAGCATCGCGCTCGGCCACAGCCAAGGGCTGGACGTATTCAGCGCCGTGCCACACCTGACCTTCCCCGGTGGCAAGGCACTACGCTCACCGCTGCTGGCGCTGGGGATGTTGTGGTATCGACTGCGGGAGGTGCTGGGTTGACGTGGCAGCGGGCTTGCCTGCGAATCGGAAGTTAAAGGAAATTTTTCAAAAATTGCCGTAATTCACTGTTTTGAAAGGACTTTCAAAAAACCAGACAAAGGACTCAAAGAAGAACCTGTAACCCTTTGTTTTTAATGATATTCAGTAGTTTCAAAGCCGGTCCCGATGGGCGGGTCTCGCCCTGCTCCCATTTGCGCACTGTCGATGCGCTCGTGTGCAAATGCATCGCAAAGACCGGCTGACTGAAGTTGAGTGCCTCGCGCAAACGGCGTATGTCCAGTGCGCTGAAATCTCGCACCGGTGCAGGGCATGGCGCTTCGTAATCCCGAAGCGTGACCTTGCCGATCACTACGGCCTCGTGCAGGGATTACCGCAGCCAATTCCCACTACAGATTGAACCAGCCCACTGGCCAACTGTCGCGCACCTGCTAGCGTTGTTCTGGCCGACCTATCATGGATGCATCTTCATCATGAAATCATTGCCCCGCATCACCCTGTTGTGCGCCGCACTGCTTACCATGGCCGCTTGCTCCAGCAATCGCGTGGACCCAAAGGACTACTCCGGCTTCCTCAAGGATTACAGCCGGCTGCAGGAAACCAAGAGCCCGTCGGGTGACCCGGTGATGCGCTGGATCGACCCCAAGGTCAACGTCAACCAGTACAGCCAGGTGTTCATCGAGCCCAGCCAGTTCTACCCCAGGCCGCAGCCGACGGCGGTCATCTCGGCGCAGACGCTGCAGGAAATCACCCGCTACTTCAACGAAGCGCTGCGCCGTGAAATGGGCAGCGTGGTACCGCTGGCCAAGGGCCCCGGCCCGGGCGTGATCGTGGTGCGCCCGGCCATCACTGCGGTGTCCACCAGCAACGAGGGTCTCAAGCCTTATGAGGTCATCCCTATCGCGCTGATTTCAGCCGGTGTGAACACCGCCATGGGCGGCCGTGACCAAGAGGTGGATGTCGGCGTGGAAGCTGCGTTCCTCGATGGTGCCAGTCAGAAAGTGCTGGCCCAGGTCGTGCGCAAGGGCACGGGGCAGGATCTGGAGAACAAGACCACGCAACTGACCCTGAATGACGTCAAGCCGGTGCTGGATGGCTGGGCCAAGGACATGCGCGCGAGTTTCCTGGAAGCGAAGCAGAAAGCCCGCTAAAGCCTCACTGGTCCATGTAGGAGCGGCCTTGTGTCGCGATGGGGCGCGGAGCGGCCCCAGATCCACGTATTCAAGCTGAAATCGCTGGGGCTGCTTCGCAGCCCTTTCGCGACACAAGGCCGCTCCTACAGTTGACCGCGTCAGCACTCTACGAAGGCAACAGCCAGGCCGCCACGCGAGGTCTCCTTGTAGTTTGCATGCATGTCCGCCCCGGTATCACGCATGGTGCGGATCACCCGGTCGAGCGAGATGAAGTGCTCGCCATCCCCTCGCAACGCCATCTGCACGGCGTTGATCGCTTTCACCGCAGCAATCGCGTTGCGCTCGATACACGGCACCTGCACCAAGCCGCCGACAGGGTCGCAGGTCAGCCCAAGGTTATGCTCCAGGGCAATCTCGGCGGCATTTTCCAGCTGCGGCGGCGTAGCGCCCAGCACCTGGGCAAGGCCGGCAGCGGCCATCGAACAGGCCGAACCTACCTCGCCCTGGCAACCAACCTCGGCCCCGGAAATCGACGCATTCTTCTTGCACAGGATACCGACCGCCGCTGCCGCCAGCAGGAAGTCCACCACGTCCGCGTCGCACGCCCCCGGGTTGAACTTCATGTAGTAATGCAGCACCGCCGGGATGATGCCGGCAGCACCATTGGTAGGTGCTGTGACCATGCGCCCGCCGGCGGCATTCTCTTCATTCACCGCAAGGGCGAACAGGTTGACCCATTCCATGGCGCTGAGGGTGGAACCGATCACGTTGGGCTTGCCCAGCTCCTGCAGGCTGCGATGCAGCCGCGCCGCACGGCGCTTGACGTGCAACCCGCCCGGCAGGATGCCTTCATTGCGCAGGCCATTGTCGACGCATTCACGCATGGCACCCCAGATCCGCAGCAGGCCCTCGCGTACCTCGGCCTCAGGGCGCCAGGCGCATTCGTTGGCCATCATCAGCTGCGCCACACTCAAGCCATGGCCCTTGCACAAGGCTAGCAATTGCGCAGCGCTGTCGAACTCGTACGGCAGCACCACCGCGTTCGCTTCGAGCGCTGGCGCGTCGATCTCGGCTTGCTCGACGATAAAACCACCGCCCACCGAATAGTAGGTCTGGCGCAACAGGCTGCCCTGCCCGTCCATGGCTTCCAGGCTCATGGCATTGGGGTGATACGGCAGGTTCTCGTCGAGCAGCAGCATGTCGCGGCTGTACTCGAACGCCAGCGGGTGGCTGCCATCGAGCATCAGGCAGTGCTCCTGCATCACCTGGCCAATGCGCGACTCGATGGTGGCCGGGTCGATGCGGTCCGGCCACTGGCCCATCAGGCCGAGCAGGCAGGCGCGATCGGTCGCATGGCCAACCCCGGTTGCCGACAGCGACCCGTACAACCGCACCTCGACACGGCTTGCCCGGGCCAGCAGCCCCTGTTCGCGCAGGGCCTGGGCAAAGGTAGCCGCCGCCCGCATCGGGCCGACGGTGTGGGAACTGGACGGCCCGATGCCGATTTTGAAAAGGTCGAAAACACTGATAGCCATGCTAATGCCTGACCGTGCCCGGGTATGAAGCCGCAGCGCGGTTATCTGGAGAAATTGAGCGATATTGCGATTTTGCGCGATACTGCCGCGCTGGCTCACGGATGACCAACGAAACTTCCTAAGCAAGGCTTTAGTGGTACTAAACGATGCGACGACAACTCAATGGCCAGACGTTCGTCTGGCTACACGTGTTCGCCTGTGCGGCCCGGCACTTGTCCTTCACCCGCTGTGCCGAAGAGCTGCACATTACCCCGGGCGCTGTCAGCCAACAGATGCGCCAGCTGGAGGAACGCCTGGGCTACCAACTGTTCCTGCGTCGGGCACGTGGTGTGGAACTGAGCGCCGAAGGGCAACGCCTGGCACAGACGGTGACCGAAGCCTACGGCAGCATCGAAGCCGAACTGCTGCGCCTGGATGCAGGTGAGATCCGCGGCACCTTGCGCCTGCGCTCGATCCCGTCGTTCCTGGCCAAATGGCTCACGCCTCGCCTTCCGCGCTTTCAACAACGCTACCCGGACATCGAGTTGCGTCTGGTGGCCGAAGACAGTGCCCAGGCGTTGACCCCGGGCGATTTCGACCTGGCCATCGACCTGAACGATGGCAGCTACCCCGGCATGCTCTCGACACCACTGCTGGACGAGCAGATCTTCCCCGTGTGCTCCCCCACCTTGCTGCGCGGGCGCCCGCCGCTGCACGGGCCGGCGGATCTTGTGCACTACCCGCTGCTGCACGACATTACGGCCTGGCGCGGCAGTTCGGAATATGCCGAATGGGAGTTCTACCTGGAGGGCATCGGCGCCGCCGGCCTGGATGTGCGGCGCGGGCATACCTTCAACCGCAACCACCTGACCATCGAGGCGGCGATTGCCGGCATTGGCGTGGCGATCGCCCGACGCACGCTGCTCAACGACGAACTGGAGCGCGGCGCACTGATCGTGCCGTTCGGGGTGCCTATCGCCAATCACAAGCGCTATGTAGTGCATTACCCACCGGGCGGGCTTAACCAGCCGGGGGCGCGGGCGGTGCATGACTGGCTGGTGGAGGAAGCGCGGGGGTTCAGGGAGTTGCACCCGCTGAACAAGGACTAGGCCAGCCAATTACGCTTGCACGCTGCAAATGACTCATTGAATTGGCAGGGACCCTGTAGGAGCGGCTTTAGCCGCGAACACCGGCGCAGCCGGTGCCATGCACCGCGTTGGATTTTTCGCGGGTAAACCCGCTCCCACAGGGTGCGCAGAGCGCTTGCGAGATTTGTGCGTCAGTAGGCCTGCTTGCCGGTAAACGCATTCAACGTGCGCACCAGAATCACGAAATCCAGCCACAGCGACCAGTTGTTGATGTACTCGATGTCCGAGTCCACCCGCTGGATCATCTGTTCGATATCCCTGGTTTCGCCCCTGAACCCACGCACCTGCGCCAGGCCGGTCATGCCAGGCTTGATATTGTGGCGAGCGAAGTAGTCGACGATGTCCTGCGAATACAGCGTGTCATGCTGCAACGCATGCGGCCGCGGCCCTACCAGCGACATCTCCCCGGTCAGCACATTGAACAACTGCGGCAGTTCATCGAGGCTGGTGCGGCGGATAAAGGCGCCGACCCGGGTCAGCCGTGGGTCATCCCTCTGCGCCTGCTTCACCACGCCATCTTCCGGCTGGTGGACATGCATGCTCCTGAACTTCCAGATACGGAACGCTTCCCCCGTCCAGCCGGTGCGCTCCTGACGGAAGAAAACCGGGCCGCGGCTATCGAGCTTGATGGCCAGCGCAACGGCCAGCAACACCGGCGATGCCAGCAGCAGGATCAGCGCCGCCAACACCCTGTCCTCGAGGTTCTTCAAGAACAGGCTCATGCCCGTCAGCGGTGTTTCCGACAAGGTCAGCACAGGTATGCCGGCAATTTCCCGCACACTGTGATTGATCAGGCGCAACGAGAAGATATCCGGTACCCAGTTCACCGCGATGCACTTGTCGAGCAACTTGAAATACACATCGTTGATGACCTCGGAACCGCCCAGCGGGGTCACCAGGTACACTGTGCGAATGCCATGGCGGGCCACGATATCGTCGAGCTCGGCAACATGCCCGAGCACCGGCATGCGCTGCTTTCCTTCGGCACTTTCGCGCCCCGGCTCATCGGCATTGTCGATCAGCACGCAACCCAGCACGCGTTCGCCGAACCAGGGGTTGTTGCTGATTTTCTGATACAGGAAGTTGGCTAGATCACCGGCACCAATGATCAGGGCGTTGTCCAGGCGTGCATGGGCGGTGAAGCGCTTTTGCAATTCGCGCACGGCAAAGTGCAGGAACAACTGGGCGATGTAGCCAATGATGAACAACTGCACGACCAGCAGTCGCGAATAGGTTTCGCTCTGTTTGGCCAGGAAGGCCATGACCACCAGGAAGCAAAAGGTTGCCGACCAGGCCTTGAACAGCCGGAAAGCCTTGATGGAAAGCCCGACGTTGGTACGGTAGATCGCATAGTGATCGTAGATGACTGCCAGGGCGCCAACCAGCAACAGCAGCATGATCACGTAATCGGAAGTGATGTAGCCAAACTGGTCGTAGATCAGGTACCAGGCAATGCCGATGACTGCAATTCCATCGAGGCCGGCCTGAATGGCGTTACTTACGCTGCTTCTTCTCTGCAGTAAGGAACGACTGCTTCTGGGCTCTAAGACCATTTCAGACCTCATCAATTTGCGTGCAGCAAATGCCTTCCACCAACAAGCAAGCCTTGACAACGGCTCATGCAAAGCCCGTGGAGCAAAATCCTGCAGCCGCAAGCCATTGATCAAACTGTAGCAGCCATCCGCCATCAGCGTACCCGGAATCACCGCTCGGGCGGATTCTGACGCTCATACGGTGTGCCTGGCCGTCCCCCGTCGCAGCGGAACAGCAGGGTACGCACCAGGAACAACGGGTTGCCCACAACATAACGAATGAACAAACGCTTCGGCTCGCGCAACAGCCGGTATAGCCACTCCCCACCCAACCGCCGCAACCACTCGGGCGCCCGGCTGACCTTGCCGCCGAGAAAATCCAGGATCGCGCCGCCACACACGATCAGGCACGGCCCCCCAGCTGCCGCCAGCCTTGCGGCCACAACCTCCTGCCTGGGCATTCCCATGCCCAGCACGATCAGCTCAGGTTGCAACTCCCTGGCCAGTTGCAGGTAGGTATCGACGCTGGCAAAGCCATCGTGGACCGACACCGGCACCACCCCGAACGTGGCTGTGCTTCGTTGCACGGCCTGGTCCAGGTACGGCTGTCGGGTGCCCCAGAACGCAACCCGCCGCCCACGGTAGGCAGCCAGAAGCCTTGGAATGAAGTCGGTGCCATTCATGTTGAGCCCTGGCTCAAGCCCCAGCCGGCGATACAGGATCGCCAGGCCGGAACCATCGCGCAGCAGTACGTCGGCCGCTGACAATGCCTGGTGGCAGGCGCCATCACGAATCACCAGGTTCATTGCATGGGCATTGACGAAGCCCAGCACGGTCGCGGCTTTCGGGGCGCAGAGCCTGTCCAGCAGGCGCTGCGCGGCAGTGGCATCCGGCACCACTTCGAGCTTGCCGACAAGGGTGTTCCAGCGTTCTTGCCAATGAGCCATCAGTCTTCATCCCGTTTCGAACGTACCCATTCAACCTGTCGCTTGATCAGGAAGCGCAGATACAAGGGGAGCTTCCTTGCGGCGTAGAACGGCGCGTACAGCAGCACGGAGAACGGGATCAGTTCGCGACAGAAACGCGCCCAGGCCACTGCGACGGCAAGGCCGAGCAATGCCAGCGCGCAAAGGGCGATCCACGCAGGTGCCGCCAGGCCGAACAGCAGGTACGCCAGCCAGGCCACCAGGTTTAGGCCGAGCAAGGCCAGCACCAGCAACGCCAGCGGCGGCACCAGCAGGTCCAGGGTCATGGCCAGCAAGCTGCCGTTACGCTGGGTGATTGCCGCCAGCGCACGCTTGGGCGCATCGGCCAGCATCAGGCTCAGGTGCCCATGTTCCCAGCGGGTGCGCTGGCTGCCCAGGCCTTGCTGGCTGGCAGGGAACCGGCTGCTGACTACGGCCTCGGGGCAGAACACTGGCGGCTTGCCCTGCTGGCACAGGTCCAGGCCCAGCTTCACATCTTCCACCAGGTGCCCGTTGGCCAGGTCGATCAAGGCCAGGTCACGCCAGCCGAATGCCATGCCGGCGCCCATCAACTGGCATGGCAGGCCCAGCCGCGCCCAACCACGCGGGCGCACCAGGTTCTTGACCCGCCAGGCGAACTCGGCAACCTGCACTGTCAGCCCAGCCCCTGCCGGTGCGTACATCAGGTACAGCGCCTGCACCGGGCGAGCGACTTCTCGGTAACGCCGCGCCAGGCGCTCGATTGCCCCCTCGCCCACCTGGCAGTCGGCATCCACCACGATCACCACCTCGGGCGGCTGATCGGCCAGGTGGCGCACGCCAAAGTCCAAGGCGTAGCCCTTGCCGCGCAACCGTGCATCGTGGCGCTCCACCACTTCGGCACCCGCCTCGCGCGCCAGTTGCGCGGTGTCGTCAGTGCAGTTGTCCGCCACCACCAGCAAGCGGTCGCCAGGCCGCAACTGCGGGGCAATGCTCGCCAGCGTGGCACCAATTATCGAAGCCTCGTCGTGAGCTGGCACCAGCACTGCCACCTGCGGACGGGCGGTGTTGCCCATCGGCTGCGCGCGTGCAGGCAAGCAGGCCATCAGCACCTGCACCAACAGCAGCAGCACCGGAAACAGGACGATGGCCGCCAGCATGCCCAGTATCCAAGCCAATACACTCATCATGCGGATGCCTTGAAATAGCTGGCCAGCCTGGCCGCCTCGGTATCGATGTCATGCCGTTGCAGCACACGCTGGCGTGCCGCCTCGCCCATGCGCTGCAGCACTTCGGCAGGTTGTGCCAGGCAATCGGCCATGGCCGCTGCCAGCTCGTCCACGGCGCCGGCAGGGAACAACCAGCCGTTTTCGCCCGGCCGCACCAGCTCGGGAATGCCTGCCACATAGGTGGTCAGCACTGGCCTGCGCAAGGCCATCGCCTCCATGATCACCACCGGCAAACCTTCGGCAAAGCTGGGCAGCACCAGCGCACGCGCCGCCAGGATTTCCTCGCGCACCTGTGCGCTGCTGATCCAGCCGGTGATGCGCACCTGCTGCTGCAAGCCATGCCGGGCGATCAACGCCTCGACCTGGCCACGCATTTCACCGTCGCCGGCCAGCACCAGTTCGAAAGCGATCGACCGGGCGGCCAGTACTCGCGCGGCCTCGAGCAGCAGCAGCTGGCCTTTCTGCTCGCACAGGCGGCCGACGCACACCAGGCGCGGCGCCGTGGGCACGCCAACCGGCGCCACCTCATGGAAGCTGCGCTCGAGCCCGCAATGCACCACCTTCACCTTGGCCCAGTGGTCGTGTGCCACCCAGCGAAACAACTGGCTGCGCCCGTACGAGCTGACCGCCGCAACAAATGCGGCACGCCGCACCTTCTCGCCCATGTGCAGGAACTGCGGCTTGTCGAACTCTTCCGGCCCGTGCACGGTAAAGCTGTAGGCCGGCCCGCCCAGCACGTTGGCCAGCATCACCACCTCGGTGGAATTGGTGCCGAAATGTGCATGCACATGACTTGCCTCGCCAGCCTGCAACCATTGCAGTACCTGGCAGGCCTCGGCCAGGTAGACCAAGTGGTAGGGCCAGGCGCGGTCGGCCCGCAAGCCAACGCGCATGGCCAGCTGCAGCGCCCGGAAGAACCGGCGCGGCTGTGCCCGCAGCACTTGCCAGGCCGGTGCCAGCAACCCCTTGATGCCATGCTGCAGCACATAGCGGGTCTTGGCCCGTTCGCTCGCGTCGTCGGCATCCTGCAACTCGGCGTCCCACCCGCGCAGGGCAATACGCTGCACCTCTACCCCCTGGCGCTCCAGCGCCAGGATCTCGCGGCGGATGAAACTGTGGCTGACCTTCGGGTACTGGTTTATGAAGTAAGCAATGCGCATAGAAATCCAGATCAAGACCCGCGTAGTGAACATTCAGACCTGCCGCGGCAGGGCTGGCGATTACTTCAGGCTGTCGACTACCGGCGGCCGGCGCCCCGCCGATGCCATCTCGTCAGATACATCCCCCTGTTCCCCTTGTAGTCCAAGGTTGTGACCGCTGCCTGGCAACACGGCCTGCAAGCGGGCGAAAACATCGTCGAGCAGCACCTGGCGGCGGCGGTACATTGCCCGTTTCTTCGCCGGAATATCCTGTTCCGCCCGCTGTACCGCAGCCAGCGGAAGGGCGAAGAAGTCAGCATGGCTCGATGCAGTAGCACCGTGTTCCAGCCAGATCACATCATAATTGGCCGCCAGGTCGTGGCCTTTGTCGCTGCCAAAATACGCGTGCCGATGGTGGCGGCAGGCATCACGGACGGCATACAGGTGCGCCACGTCCAGGGTCCTGGCCAGGCACTTCAATGCCTCGAGCAACAGGCTGCGCGGGCGCAGCCCTTCGAAGTCCTTGGTCAGGTCGCGGTAGATGGCCAGTGAGGTTTCGCTGTCGATACCCTTGTGGATGCCCTGCACGGCACCAATGAACAGGCACAGTTCGCCCTGGCTGCGGCACAGGCTGAATGCCAGGGATGCCACGCGCAGGTCGCTCTGGAACAGGTTCAATACCAACTCGCCTTCGCGCTTGAACCAGATCGGTCGGTCCAAAACCAGACGACAACCCGGCGAATGGCTGGACAGCTCGCACAACGTCAGGCTTTCGTCCCGCCCCAGCAGCAACAGCGCCGGAAACTGCCCGGCCAGCACTTCGAAGTGCGAAGCCACCACCTCCAGGCGCTGCGGGGCTTCCCAGCATTTGCTGAGGTAAGGCCACTGCACGACACCGATGCAATCTACCCCTAGCCGCTGTAAGCCTTGCTGGCCCAACGCCGCCGTCATGCGCTGCAGGAAGGCATTCAGTTCAGGCCATTGCCTGGCAATCTGCAGCGCCAACCTGTACTTGTTGTTCAGCGCCCGCAACGAGTAGCCCGGTTGCAAGGTAAACACGCTTTTGACGATCGTACCGAGCATCATGGGCCTCTCTCACTTGTACTCGATCAACGTCGATTTGCCGGCCGCGATGCGGTGGCGCAGGAACTTCAGTTGCCCGAGCATTTCCGGGAACTTGCCCAATACCAGAAACACCGCCTGTAGCCAGTTCTCCCTCACCGACTTGCCACCACGGCGGGCCAGGCGTACGGCCTGCAGCGGGTAGACCGCCAGCAACAGCAGGCCCCAGCCGCCCAGCAGCAGGCAGGCCAGCACGATTGCCACGGGGATGCCCAGACCCCACAGCCAAGCCCGGCGCGATTCGCGCAACCAGTGCCGCTCGGGTGGCTGACCATGCAGGTAAGCCCCTTCGGCATAGGCGTGGCCAGCGCGCAGGCTACGCCGCCACCACTGGCTGAAACGGGTCATGCCGGCGTCGTGCAGGGTCATCTCGGCGTCCAGGCGCCAGACTTTCCAGCCCTTTGCCCGTAGGCGCACGCACAACTCGGGCTCCTCTCCGGCAATCAGCTCGGGGCGAAAGCCGCCGACGGCGGCAAAGGCATCTGCTCGCATCAGGGCATCGCCACCACACGCCTTGGCCTCGCCAATGGGGGTGTCCCACTCCAGGTCACACAACAGGTTGTACACCGACCGCTGGGGGAAGCGCTCGCGTCGGCGGCCACACACCACAGCCACGTCGGGGTGGTCATCGAGAAACGCCTGCGCCGCGGCCAGCCAGCCGCCATCCACCTCGCAATCGCCATCGACGAACTGCACCCGTTGCAGCGACGGCAACCGCCGTTGCAAGGCGAGAAAGCCTTCGTTGCGCGCGCGTGCGGCAGTGAACGGGGTGTCCATGTCCAGCGCCAATACCTCTACCCCCAGGCTGCGAGCCAGGTGCGGTGAACCATCGGTAGAGCCGGAGTCGACGTACATGATCTTGTCCGTACCCTGTAGCAGCGAACGCAGGCAACGCTCCAGGCGCAGGCCTTCGTTGCGGCCAATCACCACCACACCGATGCCGCTCGCCATGGGCCTCACTCGACGGGCGCCGTGGCGGCCGGTTGCCTGGCCTTGATGATGGCCGGCACCCCCACCGCCAGCGAATTGTCCGGCACATCCACCAGCACCACGGCGTTGGCACCGATGATCACGTCGTTGCCGATACGGATGCTTCCCAGCACCTTGGCCCCGGTGCCAATATCGACGTTGTTGCCGAACACTGGTGCAATCGGCTCATCGACGTTCTTCAGGCCCACCACTACCCCGTTGCGGATGCGGCAGTCATCGCCAAACCGGGCATAGCCGCTGACTACGATGCCGCCAAAATGGTCGATGACGAAGTTGCGGCCGATCACCACCTCGCACGGCAGCTCCACACCCGTGATGATCTGCACGAACTTGAACAGGACCTTGTAGATGAGCGAAAACAGTTTTCGCAGCAGTGTCGGGCGCACCCCATAGCGCCAGCGGCCGAAGCGGTACACCAGCAATACCCAGAAGCCCTGGGCGCCCCAGTCGCCACCATGGGCACGCAGGTCGGCACGTACATTCTCGAACATGGCTCCACCTACCTTGTCGGTTGGCTGGCGTACCGGGTCTTGAACAACAGAGACCAGGTCGCCCGGCAGTGACGCCAGCAGGCCTGTATTGCGCCCAGACCGCGTCGTTTCAACAGCGCCTTGAGTGCCAGTACCAGGTCGCCCAAGGTGACCAGCAGCATGTGCAGGGCAAGGCCCGCCAGCCCGTGATGCTTGCGGAAGTACAGCAGCTCGCTTTCGATCTGGTATGACGAGATCTGTCGGCTGGCCGCCTCCAGTTCGGCCACCGATCTGGAGCTTTCCCCTCCGATGTGCACCACCGTGGTATGCGGGTAGAACACCACCTTCCAGCCTGCAGCCTTCACCCGCTTGCAGTGGTCGACCTCCTCGTAATAAAGAAAGTAGCGCGGGTCGAACAGGCCCACCTGGTCGAGCACTTCGCGGCGCACCAGGTAGAAGCAGCCAGGCAGCCAGTCGCACTCGCGGACCGAAGCGTGGTCCCAATCCATTTCGTCGACCATTTTCAAGCCCGGGAAGAAGCGCCCCAGCCCGGTACGCCCGACGAACACGTTGAACGGTGTGGGGAAGTAGCGGCAACTGGGCTGCAGGGCGCCGTCGCGTCCCTCCAGGCGGACCCCCAGCACACCGCACTCCGGGTGGGCTTCCATGTAGTCGAGGGTTTTCTGCAGTGAATCGGTGGCGACAAAGGCGTCGGTGTTCAGCAGCAAGGCGTACTTGCCCTTCAGGTGCGCCAGCAACTGGTTGTTGGCCCGGCCGAACCCCACGTTCTGCTTGTTGCTCAGCAGCAGCGCCTGCGGGCATACCTCGGCCATGCGCTGCAGCGAGTCATCGGCGGAGGCATTGTCCACCACCAGGTAGCTGGCCAGCCGTTCGCTGTCGGCCCGACGCAGTGCATCGAACATCGGCTGCAGCAGCCCGGCCGTGTTGAAGTTGACCACCATGACGTCCACAGGTTTGCTAGCCATTGTTGCCGTCCCCGAAGAAATACTGGCGCCTTTGCGCCATCAGCTGCGGCTCCAGTTGCGGGTCGTAGGCACCATTGCGCTGCTTGACCAGGTCGATCCATGGGTAGGCTTCGCAACGTGCCTCAACCCGCTTGATCAACGCCTCGGTGGTGCATATGAACTCTGCAGGGTTGCCACCGAACACCGTGCCCGGCGGCACATCCTTGGTCACCACGGCACCGGCGGCCACGATCGACTCAGGCCCGATGGTGACGCGAGGCATGACGATTGCACCGTGGCCGATGAAGCAGTTGTCCTTGATGTCGATGAAACCGACCGAATCCAGGTGCTTGCCGAAGCGATGTTCGATCAGCAATACCACCCCGTCATGACCGATCAGGGTGCAGTCGGACAGCCCCACACTGTTGCCGATGCGAACCAGCGAAGGGTCGAGGAACTTGCAGCCTGTATTGACATAGAAGTTGCTGCCTACCGAGTGGAAGTTGCCCCAGCGGGCAAGGTATGCCCCCCACTCAAGCCCTGACGGCTTGCAGAACCTCCTGTAGAAGGAGCTTCCTCGCCCCGTTGCATGGACATAGTGCGCCACTGCCTTGCGTATCCATCCCTTCATTCTGCCAGCCTCGCAATCAAAGCCATCTGGACTGTCCCTGAGGCGCATCCGGTCTCGTTCTTGTGGGTGCTGACCGTCGCGCACTCAACCCGTTTACAACATGCATCACCCCACGGCGTCGCTGGCCGCGCTCAGCCTGGCATCGAGGTGGTCGGCCAGGCGTACCGCAAACTGCAGCAGCGGCATGGTCGGATTGCAAGCGCCGCCCGTGGCAAAGATGCTGCTGCCGGCGACATAAAGATTTTCGGTACCGAACACCTTGCAGTTGGTATCGACAACACCAAACTGCGCTGAAGACGCCATGCGCGTGGTCCCCATGTGATGGGCATGTGGCGACAACTTCAGCGGTATCGAAGTGTCGTAAACGAAGTCATTGAGCTTGATGTAGCCCAGGTCCATGGCAACCCACTGCTTGGCCAGCTCGCTTCCGATGCACTTGATGGTGTGCCGGTCATCAGCGGTCAGGGCCCAGTTGACATTGACCTTGGCCACGCCCAGTGCGTCCTTCTCCTCCAGCAGCGAAATACGGCTGTGCAGGTTGGGAAACTGCTCGATCATGGTGCTGATGACGCCATCACCGGGGCAGTTGAACTTGGCCACGAAGGCGATCTTGCTGGCTACTCCCATGTCGCAGACCAGGTTCTCCAGAAAATGCTTCACCTCGGCAGTACGACCATAGGTTTGCACATCAGCCAGCAAGGCGGCCCTGACGTTGCCCTTGCCTGCCTTGTACTCCTCAACGAAGGCATCGGTGGTGTAGTACTCGCGCGGATCAGGGGCCAGCCCCGAGTTGAGGATGAAGGTGCCCAGGTCAATGTTCAGATGCTCCATGAAACACCCACCGACCAGCCCGTCCTTGCTCACTATCCCCGCCGCCGCCAACGACTCGCTGTTGAGCAGTTGCCGGGCATTCTCGATGGCACCTGTAGCGAGTACGAAGTTTCTTGCAACCAGGCGCTGGCGATTGCACTCGTAATCGGAAAGCACGACTGCAGCCAAGTGACCGGAGGCCTGGTCGAACTCCAGGTTCACGCAATTGCAGTTGATGAATACGTCCAGGCCCTGGGTCTGCTCCAGGGCCGTGGCGTACTTCTGCGCAAAGCGCGTTGGCGGGCTGAGCAGAAAGCGGTCCGGTTCGAAGTCACCGCCGTCGAGGCCATCATTCAACGCGCGAAAGTCCGCCCCTGGCGGCAGGTCGACGATATCCATGGCAGCAGGCAGGTAGCCTGCGATCTCCGAATAAGGAATGGGCCAGCCAGGCAAGTCGCCAATGGGGGGAACTGCGAAGTCCGAGGGGCTGAACGGCCGGCAACGGCCGGCCCAATGGTTGGATGTGCCGCCCAGATAACGCAGGCGAGCTTCCCCGGCATACAGCTCCAGGCCAGTGGATGCACAGGTGTACAAGGCTTGCGAGTTCGCCGAGTACTCGCGCCCGCCACCTTCGGCAAGCAGGACGCTCCAGCCGGCGGCGGCCAGGCGCAGGCCCAGGGTGATACCGGCCGGGCCGGCGCCGATGATGCAGACATCGTAACTGTCGCGCAGCGCCTTCTGCTGCTGATAGTCCCTGATCATGCGTGCTCGTTCCGGAAGTAACGGGACGGCAGTACCCAGCCGTTGATCACCACGAACCCAGGCCTGCCAGCAGGTTGGCTGGTGATGGCTGGCGTAGCAGCGAACACCACACCACCTACACCCAGCAAGACACAACTCTGGAGAAACCCCCTACGACCCAATTGCGCAGTACAAAACGTAAACTTCCCCATGATCCAATGACCTGCACCTTTGAAAGTTTCACCCGACAAGCAGAATTACAGCCAGTTGAAAAAGGCTGTCAGCAGCGCCCCGCAAAGCGCCCCGACCAGTAGCATCGGCAGTACCACCAGCTCACGCCTCAGGCTGAACATATCCAGCTTGCGATTCACGTACACGATCAACACAAGGGTTGGCACGGTATGCAGGGCAACCCCCCAGATCGCCCAGTCAACGCCACCGATCGCCAGCAACAGTGGCAGCCCCCCCCACAACGAGACCAGGCGGATGATGTTATCCATGGCCTGGTACCTGGTCAGGCCCAGGGCAATCCACACCTGATGAGCCAAGGTATAGCGCAATGTGAGGAACGACAGCGAAAGAATGGCCATCATCGGGCCAGCCTCACGGTAGCGATCGTCGTACAGCCAACCGATCAGCAAAGGGCTGGCGGTCAGGAAACCGCCACAGATGAACAGCACCAGCAGGTCGACCAGCAGGCGGAAGCGGTAATACAGGGCCTTGAGGCGCTCCTTGTCATCGGCCCGTGCCGCCTCGCTGAAGGCGGGCAGCGCCACCGCGCCGAAAATCTTCATCAGCGCGGTCTGCACGGCACCCAGGATCAACACGGCAATCGAGTACACACCCAGTTGTGCCGCCGTCATGCTGGCGCCAAACCACATGCGGTCACCGTACATGGCCAACACGCCAACCATCGACGACAGCAAGATCCAGCGGCCGAACACGATCAGTTCGGTCAGCGCGCTGCGGTCCCACTGCAGGCGGTTGTCATGCCCCTCCAGGGCGGTGTGACCGAGCAGGGTCCAGGCCACGGCAGACACCAGGCCGGCGATCACCAGTGCCCACACCGAATGGGTCAGGTAGCCCAACACCAGCATCACCACCAGGCCGGCCGCCTGCGAGGCCAGGTCCACCAGCACCACGCGCTTCTGTTGGAAAGTCCGTACCGCGACATCTATCTTGGTGGACTGAAAGCCCCAGATCACCGCCGACAGCCCGGTTGCCGCCAGCACCATCGGCAACACCGGTGCGGCATAGGTAGAGTCCGCCGGCCACAGCTCGGCGAGCTGGGCGAACCAGGCCCCCAAGGCCAGCAGCAAGGTCAGGGCGAACAGCACGAAGCCGCGGATGATCTGCACGGTCCATGCAGTATTGAGAAAATCCGGGTCGTCACCGCGATGGCTCTGGATGATGTTCTGCCGCAGGCCGACATCGGACAGTAGATGCAGGAGTACCGAAACGGTGGTGGCGATGACCATCACCCCGAACATTTCCGGCAGCAGCAAGCGGGCCATGATCAGGTTGCCGCCAAGGCGCATCACCTGTGACGCCACTTGTGCAACCAGGTTCCATGACCCGGCCCTCAGGGCCCGCTTGCGCAGGCTCGCGGTGGCAGACACATCAATCGACGGCATGAGAGCAATCTCTGACTGACTGGCTAAAAGGTCACTATAGTTTCAATCAGCCACGACGCTAGCCGTTGCCCACCGATGCAAAGGTGCACATAGCCAATGCCTGAACATTTTCGTGCGTTGATCGTCATCCTTTTTCTGGCGAGCGTGGTCTTCCTGCTGGCGCGGCGGCCTGCCACCGACCTGATTCCGCTGAGCGACTTCAAGCGCCGACGCAACCTGTGGTTCCTGCTTACCCTGCTGGCCTTCTTCTCGCACAGCTTCTGGCTATACCTGGGTGCTGGCGCCGTCATCCTGTACATCGCCGGGCGCCGCGAACACAACCCCATGGCGCTGTTCTACATGCTGCTGTTCCTGATCCCGCCGGCTTCGGTGCAGGTGCCCGGGTTTGGCGTGGTCAATTACCTGGTCGACCTCAACCATATCCGCCTGCTGGCCTTGTGCGTGCTGTTGCCGGCGGCGCTGGCCCTGCGCCGGCAAGGCGACACCCTGCGCTTCGGCCGCACCTGGCCCGACAGGTTGTTGGCGGCCGGCCTGCTGCTGATGAGCGTGCTGTACCTGCGCGAGACCACCCTGACCGACACCCTGCGCCAGACGCTGTACCTGTTTGTCGACGTGTTACTGCCGTATTACGTGGCCAGCCGTGGCCTGCGCCAGATCAGCGACTTCAAGGACACCCTGCTGGCCTTCGTGCTTGCCTCATTCGTTCTGGCCCTGATCGGCGTGGCCGAGTACGTGCGCCACTGGCTGCTGTACAGTGCCCTGGTCGACGCCATGGGCGTGCCGTGGAGCATGTCCGGCTACCTGAGCCGTGGCGGTTCGCTGCGCGCCAGCGTTACCACCGGGCAGGCGATTGCCCTGGGTTATGTGATGAGCGTGGCCATCGGCCTGTTCCTTTTCGTCCAGGGTTACGTGCGCCGCCCCCTGCAGCGGGCCCTGGGCGCCCTGCTGCTGGCCGCAGGGCTGTTCGCGCCACTGTCCCGCGGCCCGTGGATCGGTGCCGTGGTCATCGTGGTGGTGTTCATCGCCCTGGGCAAAGGTGCGGTCAGGCGCCTGGCACTGCTCGCTGCGGCCGGCATGCTGGCCCTGCCCTTGCTGACCATCGTGCCCGGTGGCGACAAGGTACTGGACATGCTGCCGTTCATCGGCAACCTCGAGAAAGAGAACATCACTTACCGCGAACGGCTGATGGACAACTCGTGGATCGTCATCCAGCGCAACCCGTTGTTCGGCTCGTTCGACTTCCGCAACACCCCGGAAATGCAATCGATGATCCAGGGTGACGGCATCATCGACATCGTCAACACCTACATAAACCTGGCACTGCGGGTCGGGCTGGTCGGGCTGGGCCTGTTCGTGGCGTTCTTCGCTGCCGTACTGCACGGTATCCGCAAGGCCATGCGCAGTTTCCCCGACAAGGACGACGAGCGACGCCAGCTCGGCCGGGCATTGCTGGCGACACTGATCGGCATCCTGGTGATCATCTTCACCGTCAGCAGCATCACCTTCATCCCGGTGGTGTACTGGACTGTCGCCGGACTGGGCGTGGCCTATGTCCAGATGGTTCGCAAGCTGCACAACAGCCAGGCCATCGCGCTGGCCGACCCCGCCCTTCAACCCAGGTGACGCCTATGAACCTGCTCCCCCTGCGCCGCTGGGGTTTTCAAACCCTGCTGCGGGTTTCGGCCATCGCCGGCCTGGCCTCACTGCCGCTCACCGGCTGGGCCTCAGCGTGGCAAGTCAGTGTCGATGAACAGAACGGCCTGCCATTGGTGACCCGCGGTGGTGGACCAGTGATGAAAGCCAAGTTCGACTTCTGGGCGGCCAACTGGAGTTGGACCGGTTTTTCCACCACGTTCAAGGTAGTTGGCCCCGACCACTACACGCTGCAGGGCAAGAACAAGGAACTGGACTTCGATCTGGCGGCGGATATCCACAAGGAGCAGGCGCAAACCCTGGGCTGGGCCTTCGACCTCGAGGCCCACAGCCGCCAGGCCGGAGTAATGGGCGGTGGCATGGTGTTCGAGTTCGACCCTGCGCAAATTGCCGGGGGCATGGGTGCACCGCAGCTGCTGCCCGGCAACCGTGGCTGGTCATGGGGCAAGGCTGACCAGGGCCGACGCATCGAAATGCGCTTCGACCCGCCGCTGGCCAAGGTGTATTTCGAGCGCGGCAACCCGTCCGAACTGCGTGCGTTCATTTACAGCGACCCGATCAACGCTGGTCGGCAGCAGATCAAGGCGGTGCTGAACATCACCGGCGACATCGACCTGGGTCCCACGCCCAGCGAACGCTTCGGCCTGGCCGACCCCGCCGGTTGGCCCGACGACCAGCTGGACTGGCGCACCTCGCCCGTGGACCTGTCATTCCTCAACGCCCCGGAAAAGCCTGCCGGCAAGCATGGCTTCGTCAAGGCTGTCGGCGAACAGCTGATGTTCGAAAACAACACCCCAGTGCGCTTCTGGGGCACCAACCTGTCCGCCTATTCGCTGTTCAAGAGCCCCGACGAAGAAATCCGCCAACAGGCCAAGCGCCTGTCGGCACTGGGTTTCAACCTGGTGCGTTTGCATCACCACGACTCGCCCTGGGTCAGCCCGAACGTGTTCGGCGACGGCACCCTGGTGCGCGATACCCAGCAGCTCAGTGCCGAATCGCTGCGCAAGCTCGACTTGTGGATCAAGACGCTCAAGGACGAGGGCATCTATATCTGGCTGGACCTGCACGTGCAGCGGGCGCTTACTGCCAATGACAATATCGATGACTTCAAGGAACTGGCCAAGGGTGAGAGCCATGTCGACCTGAAGGGTTACGCCTATGTGAACCGAAGCATCCAACAGGCGATGAAACGCTTTGCCGAGCAGTACCTGACTCATGTGAATGAATACACCGGCCTGGCTTACAAGGACGACCCCGCCATCGCTGCCGTACTGCTCACCAATGAGAACGACCTCACCCAGCATTACGGTAACGCCCTGATGCCGAACAAGGACGTGCCGCGCCATAGCGAGCGCTACATGGAAGCGGCCAAAGCCTTCGCCAAACAATATGACCTGCCCACCGACCTCACCTGGCGCGCCTGGGAGCATGGCCCTTCGAAGCTGTTTCTCAACGACCTGGAACAGCGCTTCAACACCGACATGATCACTCACCTGCGCGGCCTCGGCGTGAAAGTGCCGATCGCCACCACCAGTACCTGGGGCGGCAATGGCCTGAGCGCGCTGCCGGCACTGACCACAGGCGATGTCATCGATGCCCATGGCTACGGTGCCAATGGCCAATTGGAGAAGAACCCGTTGACCAGCGACGGCGTGATCGACTGGCTCGCTGCCGCCCAGGTAGTCGGCAAGCCGCTGACCGTCACCGAGTGGAACGCCGAACCCTTCCCGCTGCCCGACCGCCACTCGCTGCCGCTGTACGTGGCCGGCACCGCCGCCCACCAGGGCTGGGACGCCATGATGCAGTACGCTTACAGCCAGCAGGCCTTCAACCCTGGCTGGCGCACGGCGGATAACTGGCACGCGTACAACGACCCGGCGATGATCGCCACCTTGCCCGCTGCCGCCCTGCTCTATCGCCGTGCGGATGTGAAGCCGGCCACTACCCGATACGTGTTCGCGCCGACGCCCGCCACCCTGTACAACCAGGAGATCACCCCGCGCAACTCGCCACTGCTGCGCACGGCCATGGAAAAGGGCCAACTGCAGATCGCCCTGCCACAGACGCCGGAGTTGCCCTGGCTGAAACCCGCCGCCATCCCTGCCGGTGCGCAGGTACTGCAGGACCCGGAGCAGTCCTTGCTGCCGGCCGACGCCACGGAAGCGGTCAGCGATACGGGCGAACTCAAGCGCAACTGGCAACAGGGCATCTATACCATCGATACACCGCTGACCCAGGCCGCCACCGGATGGCTGGGAGGTCGCTTGATCAGCCTGGGCGCCATCCAGGTGCAAGCACGAACGCCGTACGCCAGCGTCGTGGTGCAAAGCCTGGACGGCAACCCCCTGGGCCAGTCGCGTGAACTGCTGCTGTCGCTGGGTACCCGGGCCGTGCCCAAGGCCGATGACAAGACACCGTTCAACGTAGAGCCGTTTGCCGGCACCTTGAACATCAAGGCGCCTGCTGGCCTGAAGCTGTTCGCCCGGGATGCACAGGCCCAGTTGAAACCCTTGCCGATGGCTTACCAGGATGGACGCTACAGCATCACGTTCGACGGCAAGTACATGTCCAACTGGCTGTTCTTGAAATAGGGCATATGGCCATCTACCCTCACAACAGTCCTGTAGCTGAAAAGCGCAGCTGTACAACAGCAGAGTCCAGGAGGCATGGATGAAGTTTCTGGTTGTCGGTGGCGCAGGCTACATTGGCTCGCACATGGTCAAGCACCTGCTCGGTACAGGCCATGAGGTGGTGGTGGCGGACCTCGTCTCGCCCGGCCCCGGCGTCCAGTGGGCGAAACTGGACATCGCCGACGAGCCCGCCCTGGATGTGCTGTTCGGTGTTTGCCGCTTCGATGCCGTGTTCCACTTTGCCTCGTTCATCCAGGTGGGCGAGTCGGTCAGCGCGCCCGGCAAGTACTACCAGAACAATGTCGCGGCCACCCTTTCCCTCCTGCAGGCCATGGTGAATGCCGGTATCAGGCACCTGGTGTTTTCTTCCAGCGCAGCCGTCTACGGCAACCCGCAGTACGTGCCGATCGACGAAGCGCATGCCAAGGGGCCGATCAACCCGTATGGGTTGAGCAAATGGATGGTCGAGCAGATTCTCGAGGACTTCGACCGGGCCTATGGCTTGAAGTCGGTATGCCTGCGTTACTTCAACGCAGCGGGCGCAGACCCGGAGGGCCAGCTGGGAGAGCGTCATGACCCGGAAACCCACCTGATCCCGCTGATCCTGCAGGCCGCTTCGGGCCGGCGTGATGCAGTAACGGTGTTTGGCCGCGACTACGACACGCCGGATGGCACCTGCATACGCGACTATGTGCATGTGGCCGATCTGGCGGCGGCTCATGCACTGGCGGTGGATTACCTGCTGGCGGGTGGCGAGCGAACCGCGTTCAACCTGGGCAACGGGCTGGGCTTTTCGGTGCAGCAGGTGATCGATACGGCCCGGGCGGTGACTGGCCGGCAGATCCGCACCCTCGACGCACCCCGCCGCCCCGGCGACCCGCCCCGGTTGGTGGCGGATGCTGGCAAGGCCATGCACATGCTGGGCTGGCGGCCGGAGTTTGCCACGCTGGAGTCGATTGTGCGGCATGCGTGGCAGTGGGAGTTGCAGTACCCCTGGGCTCGCTACCCCACCAGCTGAAAGAGTGCGCCATACCTGTGGCAGCGGGCGCGCCCGCGAACACCGGCGCAGCCGGTGCCATCCACCGCGTCGCCTGCTTCGCGGGCATGCCCGCTCCCACAGAGACCCCACCAGCTGAAGGAATGCGCTGTACCTGTAGGAGCGGGCGCGCCCGCGAACACCGGCGCAGCCGGTGCCATCCACCGCGTCGCCTGCTTCGCGGGCATGCCCGCTCCCACAGAGACCCCACCAGCTGAAGGAATGCGCTGTACCTGTAGGAGCGGCCTTGTGTCGCGATGGGCTGCGAAGCAGCCCCAGAATACGAGACTCAATAATAGGTTCGAGGCTGCTCGTCAGCTTTGTTCAATACCGTTCCCACCAGGTTCACCCTTGCCAGGTGATGCAGGCAATCCTCGATCTCCTTCCTGTTGTTCATACCGTTGGCCACCACCAGCAGCACACAGTCGAACTTGGGTATCACGGTGATCGCATCGTCAGAACTGAGCAATGGCGGTAAATCGAAAATGCAGATGCGCGACTCGTAGCGGTTGCGTAGTTCGCTGATCAGGTTGCTCACTTTGGGCGACGACAGCATTTCGGTGGACAACGGCACCGGCACCCGCGTGGGCAGCACCACGAACCGAGGCAAGGTCGGGTTGACCAGACAGTCCTGCAACTCGGCCTTGTCCGTCAGAAACTCGTTCAACGCCTGGTCCATGGGCAGGCCCAGGCTGCTGCCGACCTTGGGTCGACGCAGGTCGAAGTCCACCAGCAAAGCGGTCTTGGTGGTGTGGTGGGCGATGCTCATGGCCAGGTTGATCGCCAGTACCGTCTTGCCCGCTTCAGGGGTTGGTGAGGTAATGGCCAGGGTTCGCCAGCCATTCTCGTCCATGGTCCTGAGCACCTGCGTGCGCAGCAGGTCGATCGGCCCGTTCATGTTGGAGTTCTTGTTGTAGGCGACGATACGGTGACGCTCCAGGTGCTCCGCGCGCAGCGGCACCACCTTGGTGTTCACGTAATCGAACTGGCCAGGCACTTCCGCCAGTGCCGTACCAGGGGCGGGTGACAAGGCCTGCGGGGTACCCGGGGTAACCTGGTGAAGATTATTGCCAACAGCCTGCTTGGTCCTGTCCATCACTGCTTCCCTATGCAAACCGAGACATGACTTTGAACAACAGCACATCCAGTGGCATGTAGAACACGTGCACCAGCACTACCATGATAGCCGCCAGCGCCAGTGCCGCCACGATCAGCCAGTTTCGCCAACGCTTGCGCCTGGCCACATCGGCCTTGGTATCGATGTATGGCAGCGCCACCAGCACCCGCCTGCCCAGCAGGTTCTCCAGTGCACCGACGCCGCGAATGCGCTGGTTGAACATCTCCAGCAGCATCACCAGCGCACCGCCACCTGCCGGTGCCAGCACCAAGCCCAGCGCAGCGATCTTCTTGCGGTTGGGCTTGATCGGTTTCTCGGGCATCAGTGGTGGCTCAAGCAGTACAAAGCGCTCGGCCTTGTTCTCCTGCTCCAGGCTTTCGGTAATCTTCGCGCCCATTTCCTTGGCGCGGATTTCCTCGTACTTCTTGCGCGCGTTGTCGTGGTCACGCATCAAGGTCACCAGGCCACGCTCGACCTGCGGCGCCTCGAGGATCTCGGCCTCGTAGCCTTCCATCTTGCGGGTCAACTCGCGCTTTTGCTCGGCCAGCGAAGCAATGCGCTCCTGTGCCGCGCTCATCTTGGCGCGCACGCGGGCGACATCGAGGCCGACCGTGGAGGCCGCCGCCGTGCGATTGCCACTGGCTTCGAGCGCCTGGATCCTGCGCTTGACCGCCACCACATCGGGGTGGGCTTCCTTGTAGCGGCTCAGCAGCCGGGCATATTCGGCCTTCAGGCTGGGCAGGTCCTGGGGCTGCTCGGCACCGGCCACCCTGGGGCCTTCGCCGGCCTTGGTTGCCAGCCCGGCATTGGCCGCGGACAGTTCCAGCTCAAGGTAACGCAGTTCTTCCTGGGCGGCCTTGTAATCACGGTCGACCTCGCGGAACTCCAGCTCCGATCGTGACAGCATATTCATGCGCAAGGTCTGGTGCTCGGGCAAGGCGTTGGCGTGGGCCTGCTTGAAATCCGCCAGCTGGTTTTCCAGTTTGGCCAGCTCGGCACCCAGCTTGTTCGCCTCCTGGGTGAGGAACTCGGTGGTTTCGTTGGCCCGCTCGGTACGCTGCTTGAGGTTCTCGTTGAGGAACAGCGTCACCAACTCGTCGGCGACGTCCTTGGCCACCTCGGGCTGCTTGTGCTCGAAGGACACATTGAACGCCACGGTCGCTTCACCCCGCCCGCGCACGTATGTGGTAAGGGTTTCGACGACGATGGCGCTGCGCATGTGGTCGATCTTGTCGCTATCGCTGAAACGCTTGTCGGGAAACAAGTTGTACTTGTCGATGATGCGCAGCAGGTTCTCGCGAGTCATCACCCGCTGGCGAATCACTTCGATGCGTTCATCGGCAAAGCTGGTGTTGTTGGTCGACACCAGCTCAGGGGAAATCTGCTGCGACTCCACCAGGATGGTGCCGGTCGATTGGTAGATCGGCGGCACCATCACCGCGACTGCGACGGTCGCGGCCAGGATGACTACGATGCTCACCCCCAATAACAGGGCCCTGTCCTTGATTATGGCAATGTAATCTCTGAGGGAGAGCTCGTAGTCAGACTTCATGGGGCCACCTGCCTGAAGTTCAGATGTCGGGGTACCTGTACGTCAACGTCAAACCCACGATAGTAGCGTTCGCATCGGCTTCGTTATCCTGCTGCCGTTCCTTGTACATCAGCGACAGGCGCAGGTCCCAGTACGGCGAAAACTCGCGGCTGGCCCACACGCTGTAAGTCTGCAGGGTGTTGGGGGTCTGCCCTTTGCTGTCTTGCCAGGCAGCGTCCGTACCCACCCGTGTCAGTTCGCTGACGGCGTAACTCCACACACCGCGCACCTGGTCCAGCTCGGCGAAGCCGCCTTCGGCGCTGGCTACCGTGCTGCGTTCGGCGGTGAAGCTGGCGACGGCGCGCGCACCGGTGTACAGCAGCGCAACCCCACCCTCCCCGCGTCGGCCACCTTCGTCACCGGAAACCTCGGTGACACCCACATGCGCATCGGCGCTGAGGCTTTCGGAAAACTGGTACTTGACCCCGACCGCGGGGCTGTAGCTGTTGGACGCCGTCGCCGTCTGGTCCTCCTCGGGCTCATAACGCCGGGCACCAAAGCGGCTGTACAGATCAGCCCGCTCGCTCCAGGCGTAGGTCCAGGTGAACACGTTGCCCAGTTCTTCGTAACCCGTCAGCGTACTGATGTCATAACGGGCACGGTTGTACGTGGTTTCGTTGCTCAAGGTGCTACGCTCGGTAACCGCCTGGCTCCAGTTGCCGGTCAGCGTATACAGCTTTTGCGTGCCATCGGTGGTGACCACGCCGGTATCCAGCACCGTTCCCGACAGCGTCGAACTTTCGTTGTAACGCGCCAGCAGGCCAAACCGCCCGCGCTCGGTCTGACGCTGCCAGCCCAGGCTCACATCAGGGTCCTCACGGTTGTCGACCACCGCCGTGTCGGACGAGCGCAATACATTCATGCCCAGCCCCAACCTCAGTTCGTCACGGTCGAAGGTACCGATCAGGGTGTAATCCGGCGCGATGATCGTGCGCGTTATGCCCTTTTCACCCGACGACAGCAGCAAGGGGTTGCTGTCATGTTCGACGGATGTCGGTACCACTACCGTAGACTGCCAATTTGCTGCCAAGACCGTGTTCGTAAACGGCAACACCAAGATTGCCGTTGCAATACTAGTTGTTCTGAGAAGAGGCATTAAGTGTTCTTATTAAAGGCAAGATCAAGGAACGACCAGCGTATCGCCAGCCTGAAGTTGGATGTTGGTGGACATATCCCGGCCAGACACCAGGTCTCTATATCGCACGGGCAGGATTTTTTGGGAAGCGCCAGTGCCGCGCACCACTTTGATTTCGCTTTCATCTGCAAACTTGTCCAGGCCGCCAGACATGCTCAGGGCCTGCAACACTGCGGTAGGGCCAGCCATCTGTACCGGCCCGGGCTTTATCACTTTGCCTTGTACATAGACCAGGTTGCCGGCGATGCTCTTGACGACAACGCTGACGTTCGGGTCGGGGAGGAATCTCTCGAGTTTGGCAGCCACTTGTTTTTCAACGGTCGTCACATCCAGCCCGGCAACATCGATGCGACCTGCCAGGGGGAACGTGATACTGCCATCGGGAAGTACGGTGGCTTCCTGGCGCAGGCTATCTTCCTGCCACACCGAAACCATCACCACATCGCCAGGGCTGAGCAGGTAGGTAGCACTGCTCGGGTCGGCCTTACCGGCACCAGACCACACCATCAGCATGCAGAACGCGGCAAACATTGAACGCACCATGAGGGTCCCTCCGGCCGAAAAGGCCCGACAAAGAGCACTGAATGAGAACAGCACACCAACTCTCGCTCCGCTTCGCGGCATACGCCAACCGCGATGACCTCGATCTTTACGAGGCCTTGCCTTGACGCTGTGCAGCCTGGGCTTTGCTGCCTGCAACCGTGGACCTGCACGGGCTACTGGCAATATAGCAACGGCTGGGGAATTGACAAGCGAGGCCCCGGGCCGCTGGCGTCAAGGGTAGAACCCAGGCTGGCGGATTCAGATCTTTCTCCTGTTGGCGACAGCTACAAAGCCAACGACAGCAAATGCAAAGAACCACCCTGCCGTTGAAACAGGGACGATACTGTTCTGATTGATATACATATCCGCCGCACGCGCTGCGCCACTTAACAGCGCCAGCAAAGACATCGATTTGATAATCAGAGCCGTGCGCATACGCCCCTCCTGAAGAGGAAAATCAACTGTTTGTTGGCGAGGTGTTCGGGAGTTGTTTCACCGTTGAGATGAGCTTATGAACACAATGACATTGCGTCAACGATTCGACACTATAATAAAATTCAATGGGCGCCGGACTATATAGTCAAAATATCGACGCGCAAATTGAGCATAGGGCGCTGCATGGGTGGCGCCATAGTTTCATCGCTGAGAAAGGCAAGGCCGTGGGGCGGTTTGGCGCCCCAGCATGTTATTCGTCTGCGTGATGCACCACGACCAGCAACTGCGCCGGCAGCGGCCCCACCGACCTTAGCCTGTGTGGTGTCTGGGCATTGAAATGCAAGGCATCGCCTTGCTCCAGCAGTACCCGCTCGCTCATGAAGTCCACTTCCACCTGGCCGGCGTGGACGAACAGGAATTCTTCGCCCAGGTGCTCCTTGAACGTAGGGTCGCTGAACTCGGTCGGCGGCTGGATCAGGAACGGCAGCAGGCTGCGCTGCCCGACCTGGCTGGTGAGGGCCGAGTACCCCGGCCCTGCCCCGTCACCCACCAATGCCTGGCGCTCGCCATGGCGTACCAGGCTGTAGCGGTTCTGGCCGGTCTGCTCTTCGGCGAACAGTTCTTCGACATTGACATTCAGTGCCCGCGCCAGCTTCAGCGCGGCGGCGATCGAGGGGGTGTTCAGGCCACGTTCGACCTTGGACAGGTAGCTCTTGGTCATGCCGGTCTTGTCGGCCAGCAGCTCCAGGGTCATCCCCAGTTTCTTTCGCAGCAGTTTCAATCGGATAGACATGTGACGCGGATTTCCCAGGCGAAGGCAGCCTGGCCATCATACGTGGACTGCCAGGGAAATGCTGGGGCTGCTGTGCTGAGTCTTGTAGGAGCGGCCTTGTGTCGCGATAGGGCTGCAGAGCAGCCCCGGCAATTTGTGCACTATTGCTGAAACCCTGGGGCCGCTTTGCGGCCCTATCGCGACACAAGGCCGCTCCTACAAAAAGCCAGCGCAGGCCCAGGGTTACGGCATCACCGGCGGCAGGTACTGCAACGTCGTACCCAATGCCCACAGCAACACCAGCACCAGCGGCACGTGCACCAGCAACTGCACGAACGAGAAGCCGATCAGGTCGCGTGCCTTGAGCCCCAGTACCCCCAGCAGCGGCAGCATGTAGAACGGGTTGATCAGGTTCGGCAAGGCTTCTGCGGCGTTGTAGATCTGCACTGCCCAGCCCAGGTGGTACTGCAGGTCATTGGCCACCAGCATCACGTACGGGGCCTCGATGATCCACTTGCCACCACCCGATGGGATGAAGAAGCCCAGCACCGCCGAATACACGCCCATCAGCACGGCATAGGTGTCATGCGTGGCGATCTGGGTGAAGAACAGTGAAATGTGGTGGGCCAAAGTCTGCTCGTCGACGCCCTTCACCTGGGTGAGAATGGCAGCGATCGAACCATACAGCGGGAACTGGATCAGCACCCCGGTGGTGGTCGGCACCGCGCGCGCCACCGCATCGAGGAAGCTGCGCGGGCGCCAGTGCAGCAAGGCACCGAGCATGATGAACAACAGGTTGTAGGTGTTCAGCCCGGAAATGGCGGTAATCGCCGGTTTGGTGGCGAACTCCTGGTACAGCCAGCCGGCGGCCAGGGCCACCAGCAACAGGATCAGGATGGGGCTGTGCTCAAGCCATTCGCCCGGGCGGGTGCGCTGGGGTGCCGGTGGCGCGGTGAAGCTGGGGTCGACCCCACAGTCCTGGGCGCTGCGCGCACTGTTCGGGCCCGGGGCTGTGGCGTAGGCGATCACCAGCGAGACCACCACCAATGCCGCCAGCATCACGCCGGACTGCCAGAGGAAGATGGTCTCGGTGAACGGGATCACCCCGGTAATCGACAGGATCGACGGTGGCAGGCTGGCCGGGTTGGCCTGCAATTGCGCCGCCGACGAAGACAGGCCCAGCGCCCACACGGCGCCCAGGCCCAGGTAGGCGGCGGCGCCGGCGGCGCGGTAGTCCATCTTCAGTTCGGTGCGTCGGGCCAGGGCGCGCACCAGCAGGCCGCCGAACACCAGCGACAGGCCCCAGTTGAGCAGCGATGCCAGCATCGAGATCAGCGCCACCCAGCACACTGCCGAACGGCCATTGCCGGGGATGCGCGCCAGGCGGTCGATCAGGCGCGCAGCGGGCGGCGAGCTGGCCACCACATAGCCGCCGATGACCACGAAGGCCATCTGCATGGTGAAGGGGATCAGGCTCCAGAAGCCATCGCCAAAGGCCTTGGCGGTGTCGGTCGGCTTGGCGCCCATGGCCAGGGCGCCGATGCACACCAGCAGCACTGCCAGGGCGGCAAACACCCAGGAATCGGGGAACCAGCGTTCGGCCCAGTTGGAGCAGCGCAAGGCAAAGCGCGCGGAACGGCTGTCTTGGATTTCAGCGGCCACAGTTCAATTCCTTTTATTGGTTTTATGAGGTAAAGCAGTATTGCCAGACAACGCAAAAACCCTGTGGGAGCGCGCGTGCCCGCGAATGCGTCGGTAAATTCACCGCAGCATTCGCGGGCACGCCCGCTCCCACAGGGTAGGATCACATGATGCGTTAGAAGGTCATTTCCTTCACATCATCCGGCACGATCAGCTTGCCGGCGGTTTTCTCGATGATTTCCTCGATGCTCACCCCAGGCGCGGTCTCGCGCAGGATGAAGGCGCCGTTTTCGATTTCCAGGTAGGCCAGGTCGGTCAGCACCTTGCGGATGCAGCCAGCACCGGTCAATGGCAGGCTGCACTGCGGCAGCAGCTTGGACTCGCCGTCCTTGGACGCGTGGGTCATGGTGACGATGATGTTCTCGGCACCGGCCACCAGGTCCATGGCGCCGCCCATGCCCTTCACCAGCTTGCCCGGGATCATCCACGAGGCGATGTTGCCTTGCACATCCACTTCGAAAGCGCCGAGCACCGTCAGGTCGACATGGCCGCCACGGATCATGGCGAACGACTGCGCCGAATCGAAGATCGAGGCACCGCGGCGGGCGGTGACGGTCTGCTTGCCGGCGTTGATCATGTCGGCATCGATGGTGCCTTCGGTGGGGAATTCGCCCATGCCGAGCAGGCCGTTTTCCGATTGCAGCATCACATCCATGTCGGCGGGTACGTAGTTGGCCACCAGGGTCGGAATGCCGATGCCCAGGTTTACGTAGTAGCCGTCCTTCAGTTCACGGGCGACGCGTTGCGCCATCTGTTCGCGGGTCAGTGCCATGGTCAGGATCTCTTTGTTGTTCTGGTGGATGGCGCTCAGGCCTTGACGGTGCGCTTTTCGATACGCTTTTCGAAGGTGCCGACGATGACGCGGTCCACGTAGATGCCCGGGGTGTGGATCTCGCTGGGCAGCAGCACGCCAGGTTCGACGATCTCTTCCACTTCGACCACGGTGATCTTGCCGGCGGTGGCCGCCAGCGGGTTGAAGTTTTGCGCGGTGTTGCGGTACACCACGTTGCCGTAGTGGTCGGCCTTCCAGCCCTTGACGATGGCGAAGTCGCCGGTGATGGATTCTTCGAGGATGTACTTGCGGCCGTTGAATTCGCGCACTTCCTTGCCGTCGGCAACCGGGGTGCCGTAGCCGGTGGCCGTGTAGAAGGCCGGGATGCCGGCGCCACCGGCGCGCATTTTCTCGGCGAGGGTGCCTTGCGGGGTCAGCTCCACTTCCAGCTCGCCGCTCAGCAGCTGGCGTTCGAACTCGGCGTTCTCGCCCACGTAGGAAGCGACCATCTTGCGGATCTGCCGGTCTTCCAGCAGCACGCCCAGGCCAAAGCCGTCGACACCGCAGTTGTTGGAGACCACGGTCAGGCCCTTGACGCCACGGCGCTTGATTTCGCTGATAAGGTTTTCCGGGATACCGCACAGGCCGAAACCACCAGCCAGTACCGTCATGTTGTCGGTCAGGCCTTCGAGGGCCTGTTCATAGGTTGCAACGCGCTTGTCCAGTCCGGCCATGCTGATCCGCCTTTTGTAGTTGTTGAACCGACGAGGCTGTCGGTGAGCGTGTTGGGACATCTTCACCGCAAGCGACTGATTTGTTAATTTTGTTTTCATCATCGATTGATAACTTTTGCAAAACAACCAACAGGCCTGTCATGAACGTCAAGCAACTGCGCGCCTTTGTCGCTGTGGCCAAATACCAGAGCTTCGCCCAGGCCGGTGAACACCTGCATGTCTCGCAACCGGCACTGAGCCTGACCATCAAGGCCCTGGAAGAAAACCTTGGCGGCGCCCTGCTCAGCCGCACCACGCGCAGCGTCAGCCTGACTGCCGAGGGCGAGGTGCTGCTGCCGCTGGCACGGCGCCTGCTGGCCGACTGGGACGACACCGAAGAAATGCTGCGCCAGCGTTTCACCCTGCAACTGGGCCGGGTTTCGGTGGCGGCCATGCCGGCCTTTGCCGGCAACCTGCTGCCCCACTCGCTGAAGGTATTTCGCCAGCGTTACCCGAAGGTCAACGTCACGGTGCACGATGTGATCAACGAACAGGTGCAGGAACTGGTGCGCCATCGCCGCGTCGAACTGGGCATCGGCTTCGAACCCGACAACAACGATGGCCTGGATTTCCACCCGTTGTACATGGACCGTTTCGTCGCCGTGGTGCCCGCCGATTCGCCCTTGGCGCAGCTGCCTCAGGTCAGCTGGGCACAGTTGCTTGCCGAAGACTTCGTGGCCCTGCAACGCCCTTCGGCGGTGCGCCTGCTGATGGAGCAGAACGTGGCCGCCCGCCACGGCAAACTGGCGGTGGCTTTCGAGAGCCATCAGTTGTCTACCGTCGGGCGCATGGTCGCCAGTGGGCTGGGGGTCAGTGCCGTGCCGGCACTTTGCATCAATCAGATGCAGGAGCTTGGCGCCCGCTGCGTGCCCTTGGTCGAGCCCACGGTCGAACGCCGCATCGGTGTGATTGCTCTTAGCGAACACAAGCTTTCCACGGCAGCGCAAGCGCTGCTCGAGGTACTGCTTTCCAATACCCGCATCCCGGAGGTGACATGCGTTACGTGAAACTGGCAGGTTCGAGCGTTCCGGCCATCGGCCAGGGCACCTGGTACATGGGTG
The DNA here is from genome assembly GCF_057444345.1 of Pseudomonas sp. PVC-5-1. Taxonomy (NCBI): domain Bacteria; kingdom Pseudomonadati; phylum Pseudomonadota; class Gammaproteobacteria; order Pseudomonadales; family Pseudomonadaceae; genus Pseudomonas; species Pseudomonas sp. PVC-5-1. Next base: position 2,991,450 of record NZ_CM172024.1, read on the forward strand.
AAGATCCGGCTCGCAAGGCGGCCGAGGTGGCGGCCCTGCAACAGGGTATCGAACTTGGGCTGAGCCTGATCGATACCGCCGAGATGTATGCCGAAGGTGGCGCGGAAGAAGTGGTTGGCCAGGCCATTGCCGGGCGCCGCGACCAGGTGTTCCTGGTCAGCAAGGTGTATCCGCACAATGCCAGCCTGCGCGCCATGGCCGCCGCCTGCGAGCGCAGCCTCACCCGCCTGGGCACCGACTGCATCGACCTGTACCTGCTGCACTGGCGCGGCCAGCACCCACTGGAAGAAACCGTCGAGGCGTTCGAGCGCTTGCGCGAGCAAGGCAAGATCAAGCGCTGGGGTGTTTCCAATTTCGATGTCGACGACCTGCGCGAACTGCACAACCCCGATTGCGCCACCAACCAGGTGCTGTACAACCCGGCCCAGCGTGGCATCGAGTTCGACCTGTTGCCTTGGTGCGAAAAGCGTGCGCTGCCGATCATGGCCTACTGCCCGCTGGCCCAGGCCGGGCGCCTGCTGCAGCACCCGGTGCTGGCGGAAATCGCCGAGCGCCATGGGGCCACGGTGGCCCAGGTCAGCCTGGCGTGGGTGACACGCAATGACGGGGTGATAGCCATCCCCAAGGCCGTGACGCCCGAGCATGTGCGGCTGAATGCCGCTGCGGGTGCGCTGACCCTGACCGGCGAAGACCTGCGGGCGATCGACCGGGCGTTCCCGGCACCGACGCGCAAGCAGCGGTTGGCGATGGTGTAGCGACTGACACGAAATCGTTTTTTGTGGGAGCGGGCGTGCCCGCGAACACCGGCAAAGCCGGTGCCATCCACCGCGGGGGCTGCTTCGCGGGCTTGCCCGCTCCCACAAGTACCCGCGCAAAGATGGGGCTTCAGTGAAAGTCCCGGCTGCGTACATCCAGCCCTTGCAACAGCGGGCTCACATCCTCCAACCGCCGTGCTATCAGGTGGCGCACGCCATTCTCCTGCTCCAGCCGCCCGCTGACCTTGAGCAACTGCGCCCCCACCAGTGCCCGCCGCTGCCGCTCGGCAAGATCCCGCCACACCACCACATTGACCATGCCGTGCTCGTCCTCCAGGGTGACGAAGGTCACGCCGCTGGCGGTCTGTGGCCGCTGGCGGCCCACCACCAGCCCTGCCACGGCAATGTTGTCACCATGCCCGACATCTTGCAGCTCGCGCGAACTGCGACAGCCCAGGGCCCGCAGGCGTGAGCGCAACAAGGTCAGGGGATGCGGCCCAAGCGTGGTACCCAGGGTCTGGTAATCGGCCATCAGGTCCTCTGCCACACTGGGGACGGGCAGTTCGACGGTACTTTCCGGCAAGGCTTCGATATCGGCGAACAAAGGCAGCTGCGGCTGCACCGCCGCCACCTGCCAGCGCGCCTGGTGCCGGTCCCTGGCCAAGGCGCGCAGCGCACCGGCATCGGCCAATTGGGCCCGGGCTCGCGAATCGAGCCCGGCACGCAGGCACAGGTCTTCGACATCGCGCCATGGCCGCTGCGCCCTCGCCTGCTCCAGGCGCCTGGCGTCGGCCTCGGCAAAGCCGCGTACCAGGCGCAAGCCCATGCGAATGGCCAGCACCTCGCCAGGCTCAGGCTCGAGCGTGCAGTCCCAGTCACTGTGGCACACATCGACCGGCCTGACCTCGATACCCTGGCGCCGGGCCTCTTGCAGCAACTGGTCGGGGCTGTAGAAACCCATGGGCCAGCTGTTGACCAGCGCGCAGGTGAAAATCGCCGGTTCATGGCACTTGAGCCAGCTGCTGGCATAGCACAACAAGGCAAAACTGGCCGCGTGCGATTCCGGAAAGCCATAGCTGCCAAAGCCCTTGATCTGCTCGAAGATGCGTTCGGCAAACGCCAGGTCATAACCATTGCGCAACATGCCCTGCACCAGCCGCTCGCGGTGCGGTTCCAGGCCGCCGTGACGCTTCCAGGCGGCCATGCTGCGGCGCAACTGGTCGGCCTCGCCCGGGGTGTAGTCGGCCGCGACCATCGCCAGCTCCATCACCTGCTCCTGGAACAGCGGCACACCCAGGGTGCGCTCGAACACTGCCTTCAGTTGCGGCGAGGGATAGGTCACCGGTTCCTGCTTCAGGCGCCGGCGCAGGTAAGGGTGGACCATGTCGCCCTGGATCGGCCCGGGGCGGACGATGGCCACCTCGATGACCAGGTCGTAGAACTTTTCCGGCCGAAGCCGCGGCAACATGGCCATTTGCGCGCGCGACTCGATCTGGAATACGCCCATGGTCTCGGCACGGCTGATCATCGCGTAGGTGGCCGGGTCTTCGGCGGGGATGGACGCCAGGGTCAGGTGCCGGCCACGGTGGCGTTGCAGCAGGTCGAAGCAACGGCGCAAGGCGCTGAGCATGCCCAGCGCCAGCACATCGACCTTGAGCAGGCCGACCATGTCCAGGTCGTCCTTGTCCCACTGGATCACCGTGCGCTCCGGCATCGCGGCATTCTCCACCGGCACCAGCTCGTCCAAGGGTTGCTGCGAGATGACGAAGCCGCCCGGGTGCTGTGACAGGTGCCGAGGGAAGCCGATCAGTTCGCCGGCCAGCACCAGTACCCGGCGCAGCGAAGGGCTGCCCGCCTCGAAGCCGGCCTCGGCCAGGCGCTGGTCGTCGGGTATGCGATCGCTCCAGCGGCCACAGCATTTGGCCAGGGCGTCCACCTGGTCGGCGGGCAGCCCCAGCACCCGCGCCACATCCCGCACCGCACCGGCGGCATGGTAGGTGTTGACCACCGCAGTGAGCGCCGCCCGGTGCCGGCCGTAGCGACGGAAAACATACTGGATCACCTCCTCGCGCCGGTCGTGCTCGAAGTCCACGTCGATGTCCGGCGGTTCGTTGCGCTCGCGCGACAGGAAGCGCTCGAACAACAGGTGGTGTTGCATGGGGTCGAGCTCGGTGATGCCCAGCACGAAGCACACCACCGAGTTGGCTGCCGAGCCCCGCCCCTGGCACAGAATGCGCTGGCTGCGGGCGAAGGCGACGATGTCGTGCACAGTCAGGAAGTAGCTTTCGTAGCCCAGCTCCTCGATCAGCGCCAGCTCCTTGGCCAGCACATCCCGCACCTTGCTGCTCGGCCCGTTTGGCCAGCGCGACGGCAACCCCTGCTGGCACAATTCGCGCAACCAGCTCGCCGGGCTATGCCCCTGGGGCACCAGTTCGCGTGGGTACTGGTATTTCAATTCGCTCAGTTCGAACTGGCAGCGCGCAGCGATCGCCAGGGTCTCGGCCAGCAGGTCGGCGGGATAGAGTTCGCCCAGTTGCGCCTGGCTGCGCAGGTGCCGCTCGCCATTGGCAAACAGGAAGCGCCCGGCCTCGGCCACCAGGCAATGTTGGCGAATGGCGGTCATGCAATCTTGCAGGGCGCGGCGACCGCGCACGTGCATGTGCACGTCGCCACAGGCCACGGCGCGGATGCCGACCCTGGCCGCCAGGCCGCGCAAGCGTTCAAGGCGCAAGGTATCGTCACTGCCGCGGTGCAGGTGCACGGCCAGCCACAGGCGCTCGCCGAACACGCCGTGCAGCCACTGCCCGGGGGTGGCATCGCCGCTGTCATCGGCTACCCACAATGCCAGCAGGCCCTGATGGTGCTGCTGCAGGTCATCGCGAAACAGTTGGTACTCGCCCTTCTGCGCCCGCCGCCGGGCCCGGGTGATCAGCGCGCACAGGTTCTGGTAGCCGGCCAGGTCCTGCACCAGCAGCACCAGCCTGGGGCCGTCCTGCAACTGCACTTCACTGCCCACGATTAGCCGCAGCTGGTGTTCCTTGGCCGCCTGCCAGGCACGGACGATGCCGGCCAGGGTGCATTCGTCGGTGATCGCCAGCGCCTGGTAGCCCTGTTCACGCGCGCGCCGGAACAGCTCGTCGGCGCTCGACGCGCCGCGCTGGAAGCTGAAGTTGGACAGGCAGTGCAGCTCGGCATAACCCGGGGTGTTCATGCGAACCAGCCCTGCAGCCACAACGGGCCGGCCTTGCCCAGGTCGCGGTAGGCCCAGCCGCGCAGGCCGTCGCGGGTTTCGATACGGTAATAGTCGCGGCGCACATCGCCGCCATCCCACCAGCCCGATTCGATGCGCTCGGCATGGCCTTGCAGGCGATAGCCGCCTTCGTCCAGCGCCATGGGGGCCGACAGCAGCCAGCCAGGGCGGCTGCCAGGAACGACCGGCATGTTGCCCTGGGCACCCTGCTCTACCGCTTGCCAGGCACACTCGGGGCGATGATCGGCTGCCGCGCTCAGGCCCTTGACCGCCTCATCCCCCAGGCGGGCGCGTAGCCGTTCGCGCAATTGTTCCCAAGGTTGCGCCTGCTGCGCACGCGGGTCGAACAATGCCTGGTGTTGCGGCACGAAGGGTGGCAGGTCCTCGGCAACCAGCCGCAGGTTGCGCACAGGTGCGGGAATGCGTAGCGGCTCCAGGCGCCCGCGCGCCAGTTCGAACAGCATCGCAGCATCGCGTTCGGCGGCCAGCAGGCCTACCTTCAGCAAGGTATCCGGTCCTTCGGCATGCTCCAGGTGCAGGCAGAAACGCTGCACGCCACAGTCACGCCCGGCGAGGAACGCGGCAAGGTCGTTGAGCATGCGCCGCAGCGGAAACAGCAGGGCCTGGTGCGATTCGACGTCGAAGTTCAGCTCCAGCCGGGTCTCGAAACGGTCCGGGGGCTGGTAGAAGCCCAGCCCCAGATTGCGCAGGCCGAGCAACTGGTCAAGGTGCAGCTGCACCTGGGCCGGAAAGCGCCTGGCCAGGCTGTCGCGGGGCAAGGCCAGCACCTGGCTCAACTGGCGCAGGCCCATGCGGGCAAAGGCCTCGGCAGCCTGCGCAGGCAGGCCGATACGCTCGATGGGCATGCCCAGCAGCGCCGCACGGGTGGCATCGGCATCCATCACGGCCAGGCCATCGTGAGCATTGGCGAGCATGCGCGCCGCCACCGGGTTGCTGGCCAGGACGATGCGTTGGCGCAAGCCCAGCTCCGCCAGCTCCTGGCGCAGGCGGGCCTCGAACAGCGGCCAGGGGCCGAACAGCTGCAGGCTGGAGCCCACCTCCAGCAACAGCGCCCGTGGGTAGTGCAGGCTGACCTGGGCACTGAAGCGGTAGGCCCAGGCTGCCAGCAACTGCTGCACCTGGTCGATGCGCTTGGGGTCGGCCTCGACGCAGCTGAAGCCATCGGCCAGCGCACGCGCCGCCGTCAGGGTTTGCCCGGCCCGCAGGCCGAGCGCCGCCGCCGCCGGGTTGACCGCCTGCAGCACACGTCGCTGGGTCGGCCCGCCAAGCAGCACCAGGGGGGTATCGGGGTCGTCACGCTCACGCAGGACCGTGTCCAGCGCCAGCTGCGGGAGCAGGATGCAGGCCCATAGCATGTTGCATCAGCCCCGCCCCGGGCAGGCGATGGGCAGCGCCGGTGGCATGCCGCCACGGCTTTTCAGCACGCGCCATTGTGCTGGACGGGTGTCGACGGCAATGCGCAGCGCCGCGGGTGAAGGGTTGTGCGCCGCCTGTTGCGGCCGGCAGGCGAAGGCCAGCGCCTGCCCGGTTTCGGCAGCCACCTGCAAGCGCCGCAGGGCGCGGTCATCGGCACGTTCCGGCCAGCACAGCACCGCCGCGCAACTGCCGGAGCGCAGGCACTGCTCGGCGGCCCACAGGGCATCGGCAGGTGCGGCGTCCACCTGTACCAGCCAGCGCAGGTCCACCCCCGCGGCCTGCCAGGCCGGGGCGTAAGGAATGAATGGCGGTGCCACCAGCACGATTCGGCTGGCTTCAGCGCTCAAGCGGGCCAGGGTTGGCCACAGCAGCTGCAATTCGCCACAGCCGGGGCTGGCCAGCAACAGTTCGCTGAGCGCAGCCGCCGGCCAGCCACCTTCCGGCAGGCATTGGTCAAGGGCGGCATGGCCCGTGGGCTGCAGGCCGAGCGGCCGCGCCTGGGCCTGCCGGCCGCGCCATACCCGGCGCTGGTCGAGCAACCTGTCGAGGTCGACCACCGCGCCCATCAGTCACGCCTCAGCAAGCCGCAGAACACGCCTTCGATGAAGAACTCCTGTTCAGGCCGCACATCGATGGGCGCATAGGCCGGGTTGCGTGGCAACAGCCGGTAATTGCCACCCTGGCGCTGCAGGCGCTTGATGGTCACCTCGCCGTCCAGGCGCGCGACCACGATCTGGCCATCGCGGGCGTCGGCCTGCTGGAGGATGCCGACCAGGTCGCCGTCGAAAATGCCGTCGTCGATCATCGAATCGCCACGCACCTTCAGCAGGTAGTCGGGGGTACGGCGGAACAGGCTGGGGTCGAGCAGCAGTTGCTCGTGAATGTCGAGGTCCGGGCCGATGGGGGCGCCTGCCGCCACCTGGCCCAGCACCGGCACTTCGAGGATTTCCGGGCGGCGCAGCCGTTCGGCCAGGCGTATGCCCCGCGCCTGGTTCGGCGTGACGTCGATGTAGCCGGCCTGGCACAGGGCGGTGATGTGCTTGCGCGCCACGCTGCGCGAGGCAAAACCGAAGCGCGTGGCGATATCGGCCAGGCTCGGCGGCTGGCCGTGGTCGGCGATGCGCTCACGGATGAACTCGAAGATGGCGCGGCGTTTTGGGGTAAGATTGTCCATGGAGCACATTTGTACTCTTTTCGGAGCACGCTGAACAGCCCCCTTCGTCGACGGCTTGGCGGCTGCGATCCGCGAAACTACCGCAATGATGCTGAAGGCTATATGGCTGGTCCCAAACCTGACTGCACATGGCGAATTGAATCAGCAGGGACACTGTGGGAGCCGCGCTTGCCGGCGATGGGGCGCGAAGCGGCCCCGGTTACAGATGCCCGCTGTGGGTCGGTAACAGCCAGTCGGAGCAGACCGTTCCCGCCCCATCGCTGCGTCGTTACATAGACCAACGACCAAAATGCTGCTCCAGGAACTCAGTCACCAGCGAGGCGATCTGCAACTGGATCGCCCCCCGCGACCGGGCGTTATCGCCGTCCCGGCAAATGACACCATCCCCTGGAGCATCGTCTTCGAGCAACGCCATCGCGCCTGGTTTGCACGTCGACAAGAAGCTGAAATGGCTGGCGTCCTCGATCTCGACATAACGACTCGTCGCCGAAGGCAGACGCTTGGCAAGGTCAGCAGATTCCAGCTGCGCGGGAAGGTCTTCAGAAGGCGCGCCGGCCGCAATCACCAACGTCGGCACTGGCAAAGCCGCAAGGCTTTCATCGGTCAGGCCACGTGACAGACCAAGATCCAGGGTAACGATGTTGGCCCTTCGCCACCCGCCCGAACTGATCCGCCTGGGCCATGACCGCATTGATGGCCCGCTGCAAGTCAATGGGACGCCGCCACAACTGTGCCGCGGCTTCAGGGTTGCGATCGCGGGTAGTAGTGCCGGGGTGGTTGACCGCCGCCACGATGTAGCCTTGGTGAGCCAGTGCACTGGCCAGCCACGACTGGTTTCCCCAATTGCCGCGAAAGCCGTGGGAAAACACCACCAATGGATACGTGCCTGCAGTTGGAGGTGCATCGCGCACAGCGAGGTCACCGCTGAAAACCGGGCTATCAGCGATCAACTGTGGTGGCGCAATGGTCGTACTCGGGTACCAGACGACCAGCTCCAGCGGACGGTCAGTTTGCCTGTCCGATAATGTCGAGGTCTTGAAGCCAATGGGCTTGTAGCCAGCGAATGCAGGTATGTCCAGCCAGATAAAAAGCAACAAGCCGAGCACTGTTTTCATTGTTTTTCTTCCTTGATAGGTCAGCGTCGATCAGATGCAAACCGGTACGCGGGAAACATATCTGCCCTCGCCGCGCCCCACACAATCTTTCCGGCGATGCAGCGCTCCAATAGACCAGATAGTGGAAATATATTTTGCGCACTAAATATTATCGCGCAATATTCAGCCCAGGCAGCAAGCAGTCGCTGATCCCACTACCCAAGCTAACGGAGCATGATCATGACCTTCATCAAAGCAATCGCCATCACCACCCTGACCTTCGGCAGCAGCGTCGGCGCCTTCGCCCAGACCGCCTCCCCGTACCAGTACGGCATGAACCTGGACATCGCCCAAGTGATCGCGGTGGAGGCCTCGGGCCACGCCACCGACCACGCCGACACCGCCACCCTCACCTACCGTGACAGCGACGGCAAGGTGCAGAAGATCAGCTACCTGCGCCCAGCCACCTCCGCCAACCAGAACTGATGACAAAGCTTCGAAAGCCGGAGCGTGCCAACGGCCGGTTTCTCGGTTGGCTTTCCAGCTTTGGCAGTTGCTGACTCGACGCGCAGGCGTCAACCTCGCGTTCGAGCACAGCTCTGCCAAGGCTGCCGTACTCCAGTACACTCAGGAAGTCGCGTAGTTGACGTGACTCCAAAGGCAAAGAATCTCCCTTCTGGCCCGCCCATGATTTTGGACCTGGATACCCAATGCTGACTGCCCTGCTGTTCGACCTCGACGGAACCCTCACCGACACTGACACCTTGCATCTGCAGGCCTTTCGCCAACTGCTGCGCGAGCATGACGGCCGCGAACTGAGCCAGGCGCAGTTCGATGCCCAGGTCAGCGGCCGCGCCAACGGCGAGCTGTTCGCCGAGCTGTTTGCCGGCGCCAGTGCCGAGCAGTGCCAGGTGCTGGCCGACCGCAAGGAGGCGCTGTTCCGCGACATGTCGCCGGCTCTTGAGCCGATGCCGGGCCTAGTGCGCCTGCTGGAACATGCCCAGGCTCGTGACATCGGCATGTGCGTGGTGACCAATGCACCGCGGCTGAACGCCGAACACATGTTGAACGCCATGGGCCTGGGCCAGCGTTTCGCGCACGTGCTGGTGGCCGAGGAACTGGCACGGCCCAAGCCGGACCCGCTGCCCTACCTGACCGGGTTGCAGCGGCTGGGTGCCGAGGCCGGGCAGGCACTGGCCTTCGAGGATTCGCTGCCGGGGGTGGCGGCAGCGAGTGGCGCGGGGATCTTTACCGTGGGCGTAGCCACTACACAGACGCCGGAGCGGTTGCTGGCGGCGGGGGCGAAGCTGGTTGTCCGTGACTTCAACGACCCGGCGTTGTGGTCCTTGATCGGATCCATGCAATGAGCATACGGGGCCGCTTCGCGCCCCATCGCCGGCAAGCCAGCTCCCACCTCGACCGCATCGGCCTCAAGCCATGCGCCATCCCTGTGGGAGCTGGCTTGCCGGCGATGGGCTGCGAAGCGGCCCCAGAATTTCAAGGCAATATGCATGCCCCAGCCATTGTGCACACCCAGGTCCACCCATGCTGATCGACGAAGAACTGACCCTCAAGAAGCTGGAAACCTTCCTCGCCTTCATGCGCACCGGCAACCTCGGCCGCGCCGCCGTCGAGCTGGCCACCAGCGCCGTCAGCGTGCACCGTGCCATCCACTCGCTGGAAAGCGCACTGCGCTGCCCGCTGTTCAAGCATGAAGGCCGCCAGCTGATCCCGCTGGAAAGCGCCTACGTGCTGGAAAAGAAAGCCCGCCAGCTGATCCAGGACGCCGAGCAGATGGTCCGCCAGACCCGCGAGGCCGCCGGCTTCTACGCCGAACGCTTCCGCTTGGGCGCGCTCTACTCGCTGACGGTGAAAACCGTGCCCAAGCTGGTCATGGGCCTCAAGCTGCGCCGCAGCGAACTCAACATCGACCTGACCCTGGGCTCCAACGTCGACCTGCTGCAGCGCCTGAAGAACCACGAGCTGGAGGCCATCCTCGTGTCGCTCGACGAAAGCGTCAGCGACCCGGCCTGCGAGCAGCTGCCGCTGTTTTCCGACGATATCTTCCTTGCCGTGCCCATCGATTCACCCTTCGCCGAGCAGGCCGAGGTGGACCTGGCCGACCTGGCCGACTCCACCTTCATCACCCTGACCCAGGGCTTTGCCACCCACCGCGATGGCGCCCGGGTGTTCCAGCAGGCCGGCTTCGAACCCAAGGTGGCCATGCAGGTGAACGATATCTTCACCCTGCTGAGCATGGTCAGCTCGGGCGTGGGCTTTGCCCTGCTGCCCGGGCGTATCGCGGCGGTGTACGAAAACCGGGTCAGGCTGATTGCCCTGAAGCCGCAATATCGCTTGCAGCAGCATATTGGCGTGGTGTTCCTCAAGGCGCGGGAGCGGGAGCCGAACCTGCTGGCGTTACTGGCGGAGTGCCGGATGTACAGCCTGGAACGTTGAAGGGCTGCGGACACAGCTTCTTTTGTTGTTTGCTGCACTGCCTCTTCGCGGGCTCGCCCGCTCCCACAGGGATGGTGCATTGCCTGAGACCTGCTCGGTACCTGTGGGAGCGGGCAAGCCCGCGAAGAGGCCAGTACAAGTCCCCGCTAAACCACCAAGGCCCGCTGCACCTCCCCCACCGTTGTAGCCAGGCTGTTCAGGTGCAGGTTCAACACCCGCTCCACCGGCGCCTGGTCCAGCGGCCAGTGCAAGGCAATGCTCCCGGCCAGGCGCCCTTCGGCATGCACCGGCAGGGCAATGGCGCGGATCAGGAACGGCAAGCGCACCGGGTACTCCCAGTGCCCTTCGGTGCGCTGGCCGAACCCCTTGTTCGCTTCCTCCTCGATGTCGCGCAGCACCGTCTCGTCGCCCACCCGCTCATGGGCCGCCAGGCGCTGCACTTCATCGACCGCCAACTCACCCAGGCATGCCCGCCCCATCGCCGAGTGAAACAGGCTGGCATGATGGCCGACGATCTGGCAGGTGTGCGGGTAACGCTTGCGCAATACCTGGGGCACAGCGCTTTCCATCACCTCCAGCCGCTCGCCGTCGAAACACGACAGGTCGGCCACCAGCCCGGTGCGCTCGCTCAATTCCAGCAGCATGGGCGCGGCGTGTTCCACCAGGCGCCGCTTGAAACGCAGCTGGCGGTCACCGAACAGGCGCCGCGCGCACAGCCGGTAACGCCTGTCGCTGAGGCCGCGGTAAACCCAGCCTTGCTCCTGCAAGGTGGCGAGCATGCGCGATACCGTGGCCTTGGGCAGCGCCGTCAGGTAATGCAGTTCTTCCAGGCCCAGCGCCTGGTGTTCGCCAAGCAGGTCGACGATGGCCAGCGCCCGCTCCACCGAACGCACGCCGCCACTGTCTGCCGTGATGCCCATGAGTGTGACCTCCCTGTAACTGGATGGTCAGGATAGCCAGCAAGATCCGCGCCTGCCCAGTGGTTTCATGGCGCTTGCAGGCTCCGGGGTGGGCGCCGCGCTACCCAACGGGTGAGCTGTTCATGGGCATGGGCCAGCTGCAACACCGCATGGTCGGCGTGGGCCGGGCCGATGATCTGCAGGCCCATGGGCAACCCGGCAGCGTTGAAACCGACCGGTACGCTGATGCTCGGCAAGCCGGCCAGGGTCGGCCCAATCACCACTTCCATCCAGCGGTGATAGGTGTCCATCGCCCGCCCTCCGACCACCGTTGGCCACGGTTGCCGTGCATCGAATGGGAACACCTGGGCCGATGGCAACAGCAGGTAATCGTAACGCTCGAACAGCTGGCCCAGCGCGCGGTACCAGTGGCTGCGGGCCACCGAAGCCTGGTACACCGCCGCCGCGCTCAGTTGCAGGCCACCCTCCACCTCCCACTGCGCCTCGGGCTTGAGCAGCGCGCGCTTGCCCGGGTCGGCATAGGCCGCAGCGAGGTTGCCGTGCACCAGGAAGTGGCGATGGGTCAGCCAGCATTGCCACAAACGCGCCAGGTCGAACGCCGGCTGGCAGGCCTCGACCCGGCAGCCCAGTTCGGCGAAGTCTGCCAGGGCCGCTTCGCACAGGCTCAGCACCCCGTCATCCATCGCCAGGTAGCCGTCGTAGTCGCCCAGCCAGCCGACCCGCACACCGCGGAAATCGCGCTGCAACCCGGCGGCAAAATCGCGCCGGCCATCACTCAGCGACAACGGCGCCCGCGCATCGAAGCCCGCCTGGGTCGACAACAGCCGCGCCACATCCACCACGCTGCGGCCCATCGGCCCCTCGGTGGCCAGCTGCTGCACGAACAGTTCCGGCGCCGGCCCGTGGGGTACGCGGCCCTGCGACGGGCGCAGGCCATACACGTTGTTGAACGCCGCCGGGTTGCGCAGCGAGCCCATCATGTCGCTGCCGTCGGCGACCGGCAGCAGGCGCATGGCCAGCGCCGCCGCCGCCCCACCGCTGCTGCCCCCGGCCACCTTGCCCGGGTCGTAGGCGTTGGTGGTGGTGCCGAACAGGGTGTTGTAGGTCTGCGAACCAAGGCCGAATTCCGGCACATTGCTCTTGCCCACGATCAGCGCACCACTGGCCCGCACCCGCGCCACGCTGATCGCGTCCTGCTCGGGCACCTGCTCGGCGAACAGCGGCGAGCCCAACGTGGTGCGCAGCCCGGCAGTGGCGGCCAGGTCCTTGATCGCCTGGGGCATGCCATGCATCCAGCCGCGCGAATGGCCACGGGCCAGCTCGCGGTCACGCTCATCGGCCTCGGCCAGCAGTGCCTCGGCCGGGCGCAGCGACACCAGCGCGTTGACCTGCGGGTTGAAGCGTTCGATGTGCGCCAGATAAGCCTGCATCACCTCCCGACACGATATCTGGCGGGCATGGATGGCCCGGGACAATGCCTCGGCATCGAGGGCAACGATGGGGTCGATGGCTAGCGGCATCACGGTTTCACTCCAAGGTTGAAAGCGGCAGGCTTGCCCGCGCGTGGGGCTTCTTTCAGGCAATAGGTGCCCAGCAGTGTCAGCAGGCAGGCGAACAGCACGTAGAACGACGGCGCCACCGGGGTACCGAGCACCTTGCTCAGCCAGGTGACGATCAACGGGGCGAAGCCGCCGAACACCATCACCGCCACGTTATAGGCCACCGACACACCGGTAGAACGCACCTCGACCGGGAACTGCTCGGCCAGGGCCGTGGGCGCCGGCCCGAAGAAGCCACCGATGGCGGTGCACAGCAGCAGTTGCATCACCAGCAGGCGCTCCAGCGACGGCGCGGCAGCCACCCACACATACAACGGGTAGACCATGACGAAGAACGCCAGGGTGAAGGCCATCAGCACCGGGCGCCGCCCCAGCCGGTCAGACAACGCCCCGGACAGCGGGATCACCACGGTCATCAGGCCAACCGCAAGCATCTGCACCAGCAGCACCTGGTCCAGCGGCAGGCCGAGGTTCTTGTGGGCGAAGGTCGGCATGTTCACCAGCACCACGTAGAACGACACCGTCGCGCCACAGGCCAGGCCCATCGATACCAACAGGCTGCGCCGATGCTCACGCAGCACCTGCCACAGGCTGGGCGACTGGCCCTTGGCCTGGCGGCGCGCCTCAATGAATTCCTCGGGCTCCTCCATGTGCTTGCGAATCCACAGCCCCACCGGGCCGATCAGCAGGCCAAGCACGAACGGGATACGCCAGCCCCAGCTGTCCAGCGCCGCTGGCGTGCACAGGTGGGTGACCAAGGCCACCATCGCCGCCCCGGAGAACACCGCCAGGCACTGCCCCACCAGCTGCCAAGAGCCATACAGGCCCTTGCGGTGGGCCGGCGCACTCTCCACCAGGAAGGCCGTGGCGCTGGCGTACTCGCCGCCGGTGGCAAAACCTTGCAGCATGCGCGCCACCACGATAAGCAGCGGCGCGGCCATGCCGATGGCCAGGTAGTCGGGGGCAAAGGCGATCATGGCAATGGACACGGTCATCAGCCGGATGATCATCTGCATCGCCGCCTTGCGGCCCTTGCGGTCGGAATACATGCCCAGCAGCACACCGCCCACCGGGCGCATGAAAAAGCCGACGCCGAAGGTGGCCAGGGCCATCAGCAGCGAGGCGTATTCGTCGTCGGAGGGGAAGAACTGCCGGGCGATGATGCTGGCCAGAAAGCCGTACACGATAAAGTCATACCACTCCAGGGCGTTGCCGATGACGGCGGCGACCACTTGCCGGGTACGCGACACGCCGGTGCTCGAAGTCTGCATAGGAAACACTCCACACAATGATTGGGTGAACGCCCAGGCGCGGTCGCGCCCGGGTTCCAGCGGCAGTCGTCAAAAGGAAAGGTCAGGCGGGCGCGAGCCAGCGCTCTGCCAGCGCGCCCCAATAGGCGGCACCGGTCAGCAGGATCTCGTCGTTGAAGTCGTAGGCCGGGTTGTGCACCATCGGCCGCGATACGCCATTGCCGATGAACAGGTAGGCGCCCGGGCAGCGTTGCAGCATCCAGGCGAAGTCTTCGCTGCCCATCAGCTTGCGGGTGTTGCCATCCACAGCCTCGGCACCGAGCAGTTCTACCCCCACCTGCCGGGCGAAGGCGTTTTCCGCGGCGTGGTTGACCAACACCGGGTAGGCCGGGCGGTGTTCGATGGTGGCGCGGCAGCCGAAGCTCTCGGCCTGGCTGACAATTATCGCCCGCACCCGCTCCAGGGTCTGCGCCCGCACCTCGGCGTTCAGCGCGCGCAGGCTCAGGCGCAGCAGTGCCTGCTGCGGGATCACGTTGGCCGCTTCGCCGGCCTGCAAGGCGCCGACGGTAACCACGGCCGCCTCCTGCGCATCGATATTGCGCGCCACCACGGTTTGCAGGGCCATCACCACACTGGCCGCCGCCACCAGCGGGTCGACGGTCAGGTGCGGCATCGAGCCATGGCCGCCAACCCCGTCGAGGGTCACCGTGAGCAGGTCTTGCGAGGCCATCATCGGCCCCTCGCGAAAGCCCAGGTGCCCGGCCGGCAGCCCGGGCATGTTGTGCATGCCGAACAGTGCATCGCAAGGGAAGCGCTCCAGCAGGCCGTCGGCCAGCATCGCCTCGGCACCACCCTGGCCCTCTTCGGCCGGCTGGAAGATCAGCGTCAGCGTCCCGTCGAACTGCCGGGTCGCCGCCAGGTAGCGCGCGGCGCCAAGCAGCATGGTGGTATGCCCGTCATGGCCGCAGGCATGCATGCAGCCCTGGTGCTGGCTGCTGTACGCGGCGCCGGTGGCCTCGTGGATGGGCAACGCGTCCATGTCGGCGCGCAGGCCCAGGCGGCGTGAGCTGCTGCCATTGCGCAGTACGCCGACCACGCCGGTCTTGCCGATACCGGTGTGCACTTCATAGCCCCATTCTTCGAGCAGTTGGGCGACCAGCGCCGAAGTGCGGCTTTCTTCGAAACCCAGTTCCGGGTGAGCGTGGATATCGTGACGGATTGCGTGCAGGTCGCTGGCCACATCGTTCAGCCAGGCCAGGATGTGCTGATGTCGGGACATGTAGAGTCTCCTCGCGCGGGTGGTTTCCCGTTCTTGTTGTTCGCCTTGAGGTCACGACGGGTAAGGCAGGTCGTGCTTGGCTGACAGATAAGCGCGAGGAGCGATGAAGCACAATCGAATCTGGTTTCGCACGGTGGAACCGAAACGTGGCTTGCCGGGGAGGCAGTCACTTTGGCGGCCCTACCTGCTGGCCGTAACCATCTCATCCAGACGCACGAGAAGGCCGCCAGTGTTCCAGCTGAAGCGCCGCGCCACTTTTGAACCCCCAAGGCATGGGCAATCCAGGGTGTTCCACCACAGGTACTTGGACTTGTAAGTCGCATCGATGATGGTATGCGGCAGGCCGTCATCGCTGTTCAGGTACTCGGTCATCTGGCCGAGGGCATCGAATTCGGCGAGCAGGTTGCCCTTGTCATCGTAGCGCGCTCGCCAGGTGCTGCCGTCCGGATAGCTGACCTGGGTCACCAGCGTGGTCAGGTGGTGATATTCGTAGGTGGTCTTGCGGCCCAGCGGGTCGGTTTCTTCCAACAGGCGGGCGTATTCATCGTACTTGAAGGCGAGCCGGTTGCCGTCCGGCAAATCCAGGCCAACCATGTTGCCCTGCTCGTCCAGCTCGATGGCGTAGCGTTCGCCACCGTAGTCACGGCTGGCGAGCACGCGATGATCGGCGTTGTACTGCACTTCCAGCTCGCGGCCGAGCACGTCGGTGGCCCAGCTGGTGCGGGCGTCGAGGTCGTAGCGGAAATGGTAGTGCTCGCCATCGCTGGTCCAATGCTCGACCACCCGTGGTTTGCCACCCTGGGTTTCCCAACGGTAGTGGCAGCCCAGGCCCAGCGCGTTGCTGTGGGTCACCATCAGGCCTTCGGCGTAGCTGAAGCTGCGCACCGTGTCGCCGTTGCGGTTGATCACCGCGCTCAGTTGGCCGTGTTCGTCGTAGCGGTACTGGGTGAGCGTTTCCACCGCTTCGTTGTTCACCACGCGCTTGATGTCGGTCAGGCGACCCAGCGGGTGGTCGTAGTGCAGGTGCACGCGGGTACCGCCGGTGGCGCTGATGTCGGTCAGCGTACCATCGGGCGTGCGGGTGAAATGCAGGAAGTGGCCGAGGGCGTTTTCGATGCGTTGCAGTGGCACTTCGCTGTTGGTGTCTGGCACTTCGCCGAAATAGAAGAACAGGTTGTCGAGGGTTTGCAGGATGTAGTGGCCGCCCTCGGTGCATACAGGTACACCTGTTCGTGCGGGTTGTAGATGCGCCCGGCGGCACATGCAGTGAAAGAATATCGGCTCTACCTATACTTTGGCAGAGCCAAATAAACTATTAGTTATTAAAGATCGAATCCTTATTACCCTAGTACTCACAACAAAAAATTTAAATTAAAAACAACACATAACCGCACATCGAAAATCAGATCCAAACACTAAAAATGTTGACGCAGAGCGCCAATTCCAGGTTCTTCTGGACCTTCGTCGAGCTTATTCGCCCTCATATAACCCAACATACTTCAAACCATTATAATTCGACTTTAGCGGCTTGGAAATTTCCGTGCCACCATCAGAGTACCAGAAAATTGCATTAGCCTTAGTAATTCCAAGTCTCAAACACTCCGCCTTTAGATCCTCAATGCAACTGGAATCAACCGCAGATTCAAGCAAGATCTCCTCTAAATTCACCTCCTCCGCTTTTCTTGGTATAATCCCTATGAAATCCTCGTCATACCATCTCACACCAATATCTTTGCAAAACCCACAAACCTTATATGCTGGATCATCCAAATCCACAGAATAGTCCAATTCAAAATACTTTAGATATTCATCCTCCGAAGAGAAATTTGTACCTACCCAAACATGAACTTTTTCATACCGATCAATATCATAAGAATCCATTTAGCATGCTCCTAGCTTCATGTGTTTGCTGTGATGTGAATCGATCACGCTAAGCGCTTGAGCTTTGCTTTGCGCACCATTCAGGTCTTTAATTAAATTATTATGGAACAGCCTTCCAGCCCTACTACCATGGTGCGGACCGTCCGGCACAGGATTACCATGTTTGTCTGTCACACCCACAAAAGTAATATCTTTGGTTGGCACTGTCATTTCTTTAAGCTCTTGAGCGGTAAAGCCAAGTTCTTTTGCCTTCGACGCTATAGAGACAGGGAACATCTCATGTTTACCTCCCGGATTTCTAAGGGCGGCTTCTACAGCTTTTTTATTATCAACAATATCTTGAACTGAGGCGCTATTAAACCAGCTATCAAACCCGTTTTTCTCCCAAGGCACCCAACCCAAAGGGTCAACCCAAGTAGTCGGCGCCGGCACATAAACATATAAATTAGCACCGCCTCTGACACCTATTGGATCCTGAGTGACAAATCGCCCAATTTCTGGATCGTAGAACCGAAAAGTATTGTAATTCAGGCTCGATTCGCAATCAAAATACTGACCTTGGAACCGTAGGTTTTGCTCGACATCCTTGACCGGCAGACTATCTATTGCACCCCAAGAACGATACGTCGCCTGCCAAACGATCTTGCCATCACTGTCCGTCAGCTCCAGCGGCGTGCCAATCTGGTCAGTATGGAAGTAATAAACCTGCTGCTCCTCTCCTTCCGCCTGATCGACCCGCGCCAACGGCGCATAGCTACCCGGCTCATACAGGTACAGGATGCTCTGCCCGGGCGTCTCCTCCCGCAGCATTCTCAGCCCTTGCCAGAGGAAGCGCTTCTGTTCGACTTCGCCGTTGATTTCCGCTTGCTTGGCAACCCGCCGCCCCAGGCTGTCGTAACGGTAGTGCCCGGTACTCTCCAGCTTGCCATTGACCAACGTTTCCGCCCGCACCAGCCGGTTCTCGCAGTCATAGCTAAAGCTCTGCAGCTTGCTGTGCCCCGAGCGCTTCTCGATCAGGTTACCCCACGGGTCGTAACGGTACTCCTGCCCAATTCATATACGAATTCGGGAGTGATCTTTTCGATGCCGTAAATTGCCATCGCATTGGCCGCACACATATCATCGCACCTATATACTATCAATTAAGTTGTCTAGAACACTTTTTATCTTTGAAATATTATAAGGATGATTCAACACAATAATGTTTCCTTGGCCGGAACTCGGCAGACTACCCATCGCAGTCTGATTCCGCACCGTCAATGAAGGTAACTTTTCCCCATGTCAGTCTTAGAGGCCAGTTCGATTGCATGAACTTTTCCAGACTTATCAATAGCCATAATATCTGGGCGCCGCCCTGTTACCCCTTTTACCATTAGCGAAACTGTACGACCTATTCAAATATATCTCTTTGAACTTACCGCTCATTGCCAGCTTATTAGCAATGGCCTCGGAGAACTGATCATGCCCCCGAGTCCCATCTTTTTGACCTTTGCCGAATATTTTTGCTCCATTAACCTCTCGCATAGGGCATGCAGCGAGTCCAAGGGGGTGAACCCATGTGATCGGGCTGGCGAGCACGCGGTGGTCGGCGTTGTACTGCACTTCCAGCTCGCGACCGAGCACGTCGGTGGCCTAGCTGCTGCGGGCGTCGAAGTTGTAACGGAGATGGTAGTGTAGGAAGTGGCTGACGGTGTTCTGGAAGCGCTGTAGCTGAACCTCAGGATTAATGTGCGGGACTTAGCGCCCATGATTAGATGTCGTAACCTACTGTGCTGCCGATCACAATTATAGCTACAAAGATCAAAGACATCACAGTGAAGCTTAAGCATACCTTATGACTGATCGAACCTGGAGAAAACACTGAAAGCGAAGTGACCGAAACAAAGTTGGCAGCCACTTCGAAAGTGTGTATTGTTAAAGAACCTAAGTAAACCTCACCCCGCCCCAATCTCGCCGACCTCAGAACAACTCTTTTACATCTTCATCCCCCATCTGCTCGTAAGGGAACAACCCCATTGCCTCTTGCTCCGAGATCTTTTTCTCATTCTCATTAACATCAATGCTTTTCAAATCATAAGGAGGTGTACCAAACACAAACCTCAACCCTTCAACCCTGTCATCTTCACCCAATTCCAGATGTCCAACCACTTCCCACTCACCCTCGCCCATCTCCAGCAAGGAAAATGTATCGAGAATGACCGGAAACTGCTTAATGGTTTGTAACTTACCCAACTCTTCTCTCGGCGAGGAAGATGTTTCGGCAAAAATTTCAGAAACATAGCCCAGCTCTATTTGCTTAATTAGCCTTGCAAAGCCGTATAAGCCGTCAGCGATTTTAAACGAAAGAACATCGCCAGCCGTATATTTTTTAGTTTTGCCTTTGCCCATTCCAACATCCTCCGAATGACTTTTCAAATCCTCCCCACAAAACAAGCTGGGGCCATTTACCTTAATTGACAACTCAATCAAATACCTTATTTCTTCGAGCTTAGGCCTTCTGCCCAGAGACTCAATATAGAGCACCTGCAGTTCCTCTAGAAGTTTGCCAACTAGGTCTAGAGGTATATCTCCGACAACGATCTCATCATGTCCCGGCGCGCTCCACCACCCCATAACTAAACTCCTCAACAGGCCGTTGCATTAGGTGTTGATTTCCGCCCGTTAAGACTAGCAGATTTTTCATTAAAACTATTTTCAAAGTACTGCTGTCGCCCTGCAGCTCTCGTCTTGCTTTGATGGTCATAGGAATTGATTTTATTACCCCTGTTTGTATCCGAAATCTGCTCCCCTACGATGCCGGTTTTAGTTCCGTGGTGCTCAATATAAGCTTGCTCATAGCCTCGGGCCTGACCGTAAGTAACATTACGATCGAGTACTTTCATTTTTCCTCCATTGAGTCGCCCGCTCGCCACATGCTCACCACGGCGCCTAGTAACATTATCCGTTATGCCAATATAATATGGATCTTTTACACCCTTGTCATACAGTGCATAAACAAAATAACCAGGAGCAGTCTCAGCCACCCACCCCAACGGATCAACCCATGAGACAGGATTATCGGCATAAAAATAAAGATTAAAACCGCCATCAACCCCAATTGGATCCTGACTGATATACCTTCCCGCCTCAGAATCGTAATACCGGAAGGTATTGTAGTGAAGTCCAACTTCACTATCGAAGTACTGCCCCTGAAACCTCAGATTCTGTTCAATCTCATTGACACTTAAAGTTTCTATTTCGCCCCATGAACGATAAGTCGCCTGCCAAACAATCTGCCCGTCGCTATCCGTCAGTTCCAGCGGCGTACCAATCTGGTCAGTATGGAAGTAGTAAACCTGCAGCTCTTCCCCTTCTGCCTGATCAACCCGCGCCAACGGCGCATAGCTACCCGGCTCATACAGGTACAGAATGCTCTGCCCCGGCGTCTCCTCCCGCAGCATTCTCAGCCCTTGCCAGAGGAAGCGCTTCTGTTCGACTTCGCCGTTGATTTCCGCTTGCTTGGCAACCCGCCGCCCCAGGCTGTCGTAACGGTAGTGCCCGGTACTCTCCAGCTTGCCATTGACCAACGTTTCCGCCCGCACCAGCCGGTTCTCGCAGTCATAGCTAAAGCTCTGCAGCTTGCTGTGCCCCGAGCGCTTCTCGATCAGGTTACCCCACGGGTCGTAACGGTACTCCTGATCCCGCCACTGTTTGATCCGGTTGTCCTTGACCTTGTCGAACTGCCGCGCATTGAAGTCCAGGCGGTTGGCTGCCGGGTCGTAACGGAATTCCTCGCTGCCCACCAGCGAGCCGGTATCGCGGCTGCGCAACTGCCCGTTGGCTTCGTACTCGTATTTGATCTCACCCCGCAGCTTGTCCAGCGTGCGCACCAGTTCACCCGCCGGGTCGTACTGATAGCGACGGTGGATCGGGTTATACGCATGCTCCACCAGCAACGAGGTATTGATCCCGGTGTTGTGCACCTGCGAAAGCTTGTCGGCCGGCAAGTTCGAGGCAAACTGCCAGGCCTTGCGCCCCATCGCGTCATAACCGAAGCAGCTGGTGAGCTTGCCCTGAGTCCGGTACACCTCGCGGTGCAGGTCATCACGCTCCATATCGCTGATAACCTGGCCATCCAGGTTCAGCTGGTGCAGATGCCCACTGCCGTAGTACAGGTGATTGACCTTGCGGCCATCCGGCAGGGTCAATGTGGTCAGGTTGCCGAGCGGATCGTACTCGTAGCCGAGCGTGCCGTCGGGGATGATTTCTTTAGTCAGCCGCCCCAGCAGATCGTAGGCGTACTCCAGCTTCTCTTCCGTGATCCCAAGCTGCTTGCCGATCCCGGTCGGTTGCCGCTCGATGCTCAGCAACCGGTCGCCGTCATCGTACGCATAGTCTTGACGCGCATCGCGGTTGATCTTGGCGACCAATCGGCCAATGGTGTCACGCTCAAACAGCGTATGCCGCTCCGGCCGCTCGGCATTTTCGCCATAGCCAATCTCATCCAGCCGCGTGAGATGGCCTCCGACGTTGTAGCTGAAACGCCGGGTCAGGTTATCCACCCGCACTTCTTCGCTCAGCCGGTCCGAAGCGTCATAGGCAAAGCTGTACGTGGCGTTGTTCTCATTGACCAGCGCGATCAGGCGCACGGCCTTGTCGTACTCGTAGCGTACCCGCTGGCCCTTGGCATCCTGGCGGCTGCTCGGCAGGCCACGCGCCGTACGCATCAGGCGTGTGGTCTGGCCCTTGCCGTCGGTGTGGCTGATTACCTGGCCGTAGACGTTGTAGGTGAAGGTTTCCGCGGTACCGTCCGGGTGACTGATGCGCAGCACTTCGCCGTCGGGCTTGCGCTCCAGGGTGGTGGTCTGGTTCAGCGCATCGGTCACCGCGACGAGGTGCTGGCGTTCGTCGTAGCGGTACCAGGTGCTCTTGCCCGAGCAGTCCTGATAACGCTCGACCTGGGCCAGGGTGTTCCACCACAGGTACTTGGACTTGTAAGTCGCATCGATGATGGTATGCGGCAGGCCGTCATCGCTGTTCAGGTACTCGGTCATCTGGCCGAGGGCATCGAATTCGGCGAGCAGGTTGCCCTTGTCATCGTAGCGCGCTCGCCAGGTGCTGCCGTCCGGATAGCTGACCTGGGTCACCAGCGTGGTCAGGTGGTGATATTCGTAGGTGGTCTTGCGGCCCAGCGGGTCGGTTTCTTCCAACAGGCGGGCGTATTCATCGTACTTGAAGGCGAGCCGGTTGCCGTCCGGCAAATCCAGGCCAACCATGTTGCCCTGCTCGTCCAGCTCGATGGCGTAGCGTTCGCCACCGTAGTCACGGCTGGCGAGCACGCGGTGGTCGGCGTTGTACTGCACTTCCAGCTCGCGGCCGAGCACGTCGGTGGCCCAGCTGGTGCGGGCGTCGAGGTCGTAGCGGAAGTGGTAGTGCTCGCCATCGCTGGTCCAGTGCTCGACCACGCGCGGCTTGTCGCCGAGGGTTTCCCAACGGTAGTGGCAGCCCAGGCCCAGCGCGTTGCTGTGGGTTACCATCAGGCCTTCGGCGTAGCTGAAGCTGCGCACCGTGTCGCCGTTGCGGTTGATCACCGCGCTCAGTTGGCCGTGTTCGTCGTAGCGGTACTGGGTGAGCGTTTCCACCGCTTCGTTGTTCACCACGCGCTTGATGTCGGTCAGGCGACCCAGCGGGTTGTCGTAGTGCAGGTGCACGCGGGTGCCGCCGGTGGCGCTGATGTCGGTCAGCGTACCGTCGGGCGTGCGGGTGAAATGCAGGAAGTGGCCGAGGGCGTTTTCGATGCGTTGCAGCGGCACTTCGCTGTTGGTGTCTGGCACTTCGCCGAAATAGAAGAACAGGTTGTCGAGGGTTTGCAGGATGTAGTGGCCGCCCTCGGTGCACACCAGGTACACCTGCTCGTGCGGGTTGTAGATGCGCTGGCCCGGTTGCAGGGTCACGAACGGCACTTCGCGGCCCTGCCGCCAACAAATATACACCCACAAGTTAAAATAAGACTACAGCTTCAGATTTTAAAGAGCTCACAAAATACCAAACAAACCAATCTAAACAACCAATTCAACCGCACTACTACTGAAGAACATTTATAAAACCGTTCGCAAGGAAGATGCTTTACCCTCGCCCCTAAAAACCACTATCAAATCTAGCAAAAAAAACAATTGAAGCACCAAAACACTCAACTAAGTTAGGCTTGACTTCAAGCCTAAGACCACCCGCCCTAACACTATTTTTTATTGTACCCGCCATTTCATAGCTCGCCTCAGAAGTTTGCAAATAAATTAAACTATCAATACTTGAATTATCTTCATCATCCAAACGAACAATGAACACATAATTTACAAGACCAGCACTACCATCACCAAGCGCAACTATTAACACATCAACCTCTTCATAGCACTCGGTGCTTGAGGCGGAAAAATCACTCATAGATATGTTCGTTATCAGCCACCTCCAAAAAAATACTTTTTGTTATCTTATTTTAAATTATAAACACATTCCGCTAGACCCAACTGGTGCAAGTGCCCGCTGCCGTTATACAAGTAGTTGAGCTTGCGCCCATCCATCGGGCCGCACTGGTGACAGCGGTAGATCGGATCATGAGTGTAGTCTAACAGCAGTGACGTAATCGTCTAGGTGGCGAGGAAATCCACCTCCGTTAGATCCAAGCGAACAACCAGGCTGCCCTGGTTGTTTGCTACCATTCATCCGAGAAAAACTATTAGAAAGGACAAGCTCACATATCACTCCGACCTTCAACAAAACAAATACCAATCACAGATTTATTCTGAAGCGACTCAGCTGCCCGATCTGACACCACAATGCGCGACATGCTTTCCAGTGCACGGAAAATCGAATGAGTTGGTTCGATATCCTGAAGAACGATTTTACTGAATCTTTTTGGTCCATCGGGTAATGATTTTATTAAGGGCTTATAAACGCACCTTTCCATATCAAAAGCGCTTTCCGACATCAAATAATTTACTGCATAATAATCATTATATAAATCCCCATTAATCGCAACGCACGCAGGAATAAACTGGATTTCGCTTTCAAGCCCCATCGCAACAAAAATATCAACAAGCCTTGACGTTACGATGTCAGGTCCATCACTAAAAAGATAATCGAACTTCCTAAACGCACTCAAACCAACTTTTTTATTGAGTGAAAGTCGAACAGACAAATCAGAACCTGAAATCAACTTACATTCTTGAAAGCTCAGGTGATCTATGCTGGACCCATGATCATAGGAAAGCCAATATTTTTCAGGATAACTATCCACAGGCTCGAGCAACCTCATTAACACGCTCCCCCTCTAATTGAATTTTTATTAAGCTTTATTTGACCCTTGCGCAACCCCTGACGATTCTCACTAATAATATCATCAACAGCTGCCTTGTATTGGGCTTGCGTCCATTTTTCCTGGCGCCCGACTTTTTCCACCTCATTTAAACTTGCTTTTACATCGCGACTATACCCTGGATGGGATCCTCTATGAATAGTTCGTGTAGGATGAAACTCCTCATGCGTAGGGAGATATATTATATTATTCAACGCGTGTATATTCATACCTGACGCTTTTAAAACAGGATGATTCACTAGCTGCTGTGGGATAATATGGTGTTTTTGAAACCCTTCGATGCCCGGCATCGTGTTGTACGTTGCCAGCCCCATTGGGTCGATCCAGAGAATAGGGCTAGGAGCATATAAATAGAGATTAAACCCTCCTTCCAACCCAATTGGATCTTGCGTAGAGAACCTTCCGCACTCCGGATCATAGTACCGAAACGTGTTGTAATACAGTCCGGTTTCATCATCAAAGTGCTGTCCTTGGAAGCGCAGGTTCTGCTCGATCTCACTTATCGGCAGACTCTCTATTACACCCCATGAGCGATACGTCGCCTGCCAAACGATCTTGCCATCACTGTCCGTCAGCTCCAGCGGCGTGCCAATCTGGTCAGTATGGAAGTAGTAAACCTGCTGCTCTTCCCCTTCTGCCTGATCAACCCGCGCCAACGGCGCATAGCTACCCGGCTCATACAGGTACAGGATGCTCTGCCCCGGCGTCTCCTCTCGCAACATCCTCAACCCTTGCCAGAGGAAGCGCTTCTGTTCGACTTCGCCGTTGATTTCCGCCTGCTTGGCTATTCGCCGCCCCAGGCTGTCGTAACGGTAGTGCCCGGTACTCTCCAGCTTGCCATTGACCAACGTTTCCGCCCGCACCAGCCGGTTCTCGCAGTCATAGCTAAAGCTCTGCAGCTTGCTGTGCCCCGAGCGCTTCTCGATCAGGTTACCCCACGGGTCGTAACGGTACTCCTGATCCCGCCACTGTTTGATCCGGTTGTCCTTGACCTTGTCGAACTGCCGCGCATTGAAGTCCAGGCGGTTGGCTGCCGGGTCGTAACGGAACTCTTCGCTGCCCACCAGCGAGCCCGTATCGCGGCCACGCAACTGCCCGTTGGCTTCGTACTCGTATTTGATCTCACCCCGCAGCTTGTCCAGCGTGCGCACCAGTTCACCCGCCGGGTCGTACTGATAGCGACGGTGGATCGGGTTATACGCATGCTCCACCAGCAACGAGGTATTGATCCCGGTGTTGTGCACCTGCGAGAGCTTGTCGGCCGGCAAAGTCGAGGCAAACTGCCAGGCCTTGCGCCCCATCGCGTCATAGCCAAAGCAGCTGGTGAGCTTGCCCTGGGTCCGGTACACCTCACGGTGTAGGTCGTCACGCTCCATGTCGCTGATCACCTGACCGTCCAGGTTCAGTTGGTGCAGATGCCCACTGCCGTAGTACAGGTGGTTGACCTTGCGACCATCCGGCAGGGTCAATGTGGTCAGGTTGCCGAGCGGATCGTACTCGTAGCCGAGCGTGCCGTCGGGGGTAATTTCTTTGGTCAACCGCCCCAGCAGATCGTAGGCGTACTCCAGCTTTTCTTCGCCGATCCCAAGCTGCTTGCCGATCCCGGTCGGTTGCCGCTCGATGCTCAGCAACCGGTCGCCGTCGTCGTACGCATAGTCTTGACGCGCATCGCGGTTGATCTTGGCGACCAGCCGGCCAATGGTGTCACGCTCGAACAGCGTATGACGTTCCGGCCGCTCGGCATTTTCGCCATAGCCAATCTCATCCAGTCGCGTGAGATGGCCTCCGACGTTGTAGCTGAAACGCCGGGTCAGGTTATCCACCCGCACTTCTTCAGTCAGCCGGTCCGAAGCGTCGTAGGCAAAGCTGTGCGTGGCGTTGTTCTCGTTGACCAGCGCGATCAGGCGCAGGGCCTTGTCGTACTCGTAACGGACCCACTCGCCCTTGGCGTCCTGGCGGCTGCTCGGCAAGCCGCGCGAGGTGCGCTGCAGGCAGGTGGTCAGGCCTTTGCCATCGGTATGCGTCAGCACCTGGCCGAGGGTGTTGTAGGTGAAGCGTTCGGCAGTGCCATCCGGGTGATGGATGCGCAGCACTTCACCGTCGGGTTTGCGTTCCAGCGAAGTGGTCTGGTTCAGTGCATCGGTCACCGCGATCAGGTGCTGGCGCTCGTCGTAGCGGTAGTGGGTGCTCTTGCCCGAGCAGTCCTGATAACGCTCGACCTGTGCCAGGGTGCTCCACCGTAGGTACTTGGACTGGTAGGTCGCGTCGATGATGGTATGCGGCAGGCCGTCATCGCTGTTATGGCTCGGTCAATAGATCGGACAAACCCAATGCCCCAGGTCATTTGCCTTTATAACTAAAAAGAAATGGGGCTAAATCAGCCCCACTGAATCGATCATGTTTTTAAAGATCTATGCCCTCGAAGCATTAAATCATCAGGAAAAATAACGACCACAGCCCAGCTCAAGCAGCTCAATCACATTTTAAAACTCAACGAGCAACCAGTTCAAAATCAAGATGACTCACATCGGAACCATCAGCAACTACTGGCAGAACTGGGACAGAGATAAACTCGAGTCCATATCCGTATTCCGAACCATATTCACGAAGCCCTGCATATCCCTTGATGGACAAACTATAAATACCAGGCTCAACATCAATATAATCATTACTCGGAAGTCGAGAAGCATACTCGGCTTTGTAATTTAGGAAAAAATCTTCATCCCAGTCAAATAGCGCATTGAGATCCGAAACAATCAGGACACCAGAAACTATTACCAAAGGAAGTCCTGAATACACGAATACCGGCTCAGGCAAATAATCCACCCCCACATTTTGACACTCTATAAAAACAGAGTATTCTTGCTCCGAAATTTGGTATATAGGAAAAACCACCCCCTGTTCAATCGCCTGCCGCCCAAGCGCTTCGTCTTTCAAAAAAGCATTAAAGATATTTGTATCTGTTAACCCTTTGCTTTTTATGAAAGCCGCAAATTGTACCGGATCAAACAATACTATTCCTGGAGCATACAGCTCTATCAACGCACTCCGTTTCATTACCCGCATCCTCCTGCAGAATTGTTACCACTGCCTTTGCCAAGCGACTTAGTTAGGGCCTCACCAATAGTTACATCTTTCGCAAGCACTTGTCCGGTACGAGGAATTTTTAACGTGCCCTTTTGAGGGAACCCCTCGTAAGCCTTGTTTAGCTTCTTAACCAATTCTTCAGACGTCCCTTCAAACTTCTTGTTAAACGGTACACCTTCTTTCTTTATTGCGTCATGGAATTGCTGATGTAGCTTATCAGAACCTTCAATCTCATTGGGGAACCATGATGGCGAGTCGAGCTTGGTACCTAGCTCTGGGAACCCATGGGTGTTTGCATGAGCACGGGGGAACGGATGGTGCCCCATACCGTCAGGTTTCAAGGGCTTCCAAAATGGCATCCACCCCCAAGGATCGATCCAGGATAGTGGATTGGGGACATATTGATATAAATTCAGACCACCATTGAGGCCAATAGGATCCTGAGTGCAAAACCTACCTATTTGCGAATCATAATAACGAAAAGTATTATAATAAATTCCCGTTTCAACATCATAGTATTGACCTTGAAAACGTAGGTTCTGCTCAACTCTATTGACGGTTATCTGCTCTATCTCACCCCATGAGCGATACGTCGCCTGCCAGACGATCTTGCCGTCACTGTTCGTAAGCTCCAACGGCGTACCAATCTGGTCAGTATGGAAGTAATAGAGCTTCTGCTCTTCCCCCTCCACCTGATCGATCCGCGCCAACGGCGCATAGCTGCCCGGCTCATACAGGTACAGGATGCTCTGCCCCGGCGTCTCCTCCCGCAGCATCCGCAAGCCTTGCCAGAGGAAGCGCTTCTGTTCGACTTCGCCGTTGATTTCCGCCTGCTTGGCTATTCGCCGCCCCAGGCTGTCATAGCGATACTCGCCTCGGCTCTCCAGCTTGCCATTGACCAACGTTTCCGCCCGCACCAGCCGGTTCTCGCAGTCATAGCTAAAGCTCTGCAGCTTGCTGTGCCCCGAGCGCTTCTCGATCAGGTTGCCCCACGGATCGTAACGGTACTCCTGATCCCGCCACTGTCTGATCCGGTTGTCCTTGACCTTGTCGAACTGCCGCGCGTTGAAGTCCAGACGGTTGGATGCTGGGTCGTAGCGAAACTCTTCGCTACCGATCAGCGAGCCGGTATCGCGGCTGCGCAACTGGCCGTTAGCTTCGTACTCGTACTTGATCTCGCCACGCAGCTTGTCCAGCGTGCGCACCAGTTCACCCGCCGGGTCGTACTGATAGCGACGGTGGATCGGGTTGTAGGCATGCTCCACCAGCAGCGAGGTATTGATCCCGGTGTTGTGCACCTGCGAGAGCTTGTCGGCCGGCAAGTTCGAGGCAAACTGCCAGGCCTTGCGCCCCATGGCGTCATAGCCAAAGCAGCTGGTGAGCTTGCCCTGAGTCCGATACACCTCGCGGTGCAGGTCGTCGCGCTCCATGTCGCTGATCACCTGGCCATCCAGGTTCAGCTGGTGCAAATGCCCGCTGCCGTAATACAGGTAATTGAGCTTTCGTCCATCCGGTAGGGTCAGCGTGGTTAGGTTGCTGAGCGGGTCATAATCATAGGTGACTGCGCCGTCTACCGTGATTTCTTTGATCAGCCGGCCGAGCAGATCGTAGGCGTACTCCAGCTTCTCTTCCGTGATCCCAAGCTGCTTGCCGATCCCGGTCGGTTGCCGCTCGATGCTCAGCAACCGGTCGCCGTCGTCGTACGCATAGTCTTGACGCGCATCGCGGTTGATCTTGGCGACCAACCGGCCAATGCTGTCACGCTCGAACAGCGTATGCCGCTCCGGCCGCTCGGCATTTTCGCCATAGCCAATCTCATCCAGTCGCGTGAGATGGCCTCCGACGTTGTAGCTGAAACGCCGGGTCAGGTTATCCACCCGCACTTCTTCAGTCAGCCGGTCCGAAGCGTCGTAGGCAAAGCTGTACGTGGCGTTGTTCTCATTGACCAGCGCGATCAGGCGCACGGCCTTGTCGTACTCGTAGCGTACCCGCTGGCCCTTGGCATCCTGGCGGTTGCTCGGCAGGCCACGCGCCGTACGCATCAGGCGTGTGGTCTGGCCCTTGCCGTCGGTGTGGCTGATTACCTGGCCGTAGACGTTGTAGGTGAAGGTTTCCGCGGTACCGTCCGGGTGACTGATGCGCAGCACTTCGCCGTCGGGCTTGCGCTCCAGGGTGGTGGTCTGGTTCAGCGCATCGGTCACCGCGACGAGGTGCTGGCGTTCGTCGTAGCGGTACCAGGTGCTCTTGCCCGAGCAGTCCTGATAACGCTCGACCTGGGCCAGGGTGTTCCACCACAGGTACTTGGACTTGTAAGTCGCATCGATGATGGTATGCGGCAGGCCGTCATCGCTGTTCAGGTACTCGGTCATCTGGCCGAGGGCATCGAATTCGGCGAGCAGGTTGCCCTTGTCATCGTAGCGCGCTCGCCAGGTGCTGCCGTCCGGATAGCTGACCTGGGTCACCAGCGTGGTCAGGTGGTGATATTCGTAGGTGGTCTTGCGGCCCAGCGGGTCGGTTTCTTCCAACAGGCGGGCGTATTCATCGTACTTGAAGGCGAGCCGGTTGCCGTCCGGCAAATCCAGGCCAACCATGTTGCCCTGCTCGTCCAGCTCGATGGCGTAGCGTTCGCCACCGTAGTCACGGCTGGCGAGCACGCGATGATCGGCGTTGTACTGCACTTCCAGCTCGCGGCCGAGCACGTCGGTGGCCCAGCTGGTGCGGGCGTCGAGGTCGTAGCGGAAATGGTAGTGCTCGCCATCGCTGGTCCAATGCTCGACCACCCGTGGTTTGCCACCCTGGGTTTCCCAACGGTAGTGGCAGCCCAGGCCCAGCGCGTTGCTGTGGGTCACCATCAGGCCTTCGGCGTAGCTGAAGCTGCGCACCGTGTCGCCGTTGCGGTTGATCACCGCGCTCAGTTGGCCGTGTTCGTCGTAGCGGTACTGGGTGAGCGTTTCCACCGCTTCGTTGTTCACCACGCGCTTGATGTCGGTCAGGCGACCCAGCGGGTGGTCGTAGTGCAGGTGCACGCGGGTACCGCCGGTGGCGCTGATGTCGGTCAGCGTACCATCGGGCGTGCGGGTGAAATGCAGGAAGTGGCCGAGGGCGTTTTCGATGCGTTGCAGTGGCACTTCGCTGTTGGTGTCTGGCACTTCGCCGAAATAGAAGAACAGGTTGTCGAGGGTTTGCAGGATGTAGTGGCCGCCCTCGGTGCATACCAGGTACACCTGTTCGTGCGGGTTGTAGATGCGCTGGCCCGGTTGCAGGGTCACGAACGGGATTTCGCGGCCCTGGTTGTCGGTGAGGTAGATGAACGAGCCCTGGCGGCGCAGGCTCTGCTCCCAAGGCAGCACCCAGCCGCGACCGAGCACGCTATCGACAGTCAGGTCGCTGGCGTAGAAGCGTGACCACTCGATCGGCATCAGGCCAGGCAGGCTGAAGTCGATTTCGTCGGGGATCAGTTTGCGGCCGGTGGTGAGGTCGACCGGGTTGCCGACCAGGCCGCCGATGGCCCTGCGGGCGACGGGTTCGACCACGTAGCGGCTGGCCACCTCGCCGGCGACGAAGCCGGCGGTGAACTTCAGGGCGCAAGGCATGACGGCTTTCATGCCGGCCTGGGTACCCGCCTTGATCAACTGCGCGATACCACCCGCGGCACCGGCGATGGCCATCAGCACATCCACGGTGGTGCGCAGCCACTCCGGGATCTCGTCATCCACTGGCAGATAGCGGTAGGTGCCACCGCCGATGATGACGTTGTCCGACCCACCGGAAATGGTCGCGCCGCAGGTCAGCTTGTCGCCCTTGCGTGCAGCCGCGACGCTGTTGATGAAGACATTGGTCGAGCCTTCGGCGATCTGCACCGGGCCAGGGTGCTTGTCGCAGGCACCGATGCTTTTTTCGACGCGGGCGGCCTTGCGGCTGTTGATGAATACGTTGGGTGAGGCAGTGGTTATCGTCCCTGAGGGGGACGAGAACATACTGCCTATCGCCTCTCCGGCGGCGGTCAGCAAGCTGCCTCCGATGCCGGCTGCGAGGCCGGCCAGCAAGGCCACGCCGAACCCGCAGGTGAAGGTGGCGATGGCCACCGTGGCCACCAGCGCGATGCCCAGGGCTGCCCCGATCAGGAAGCCCCCCAGCGCGCTGGTGTGCGATATCTCGTCGCCGAACCTGGCCGCTTCGAACATGAGGGATTACTCCTGTTCGCCGGACTCGGCGCTGGTTACGGACGGGGCTCGTGGGGTGAAGCTGGCCAGCAAGTTGTCCCAGTCCTGGTTCTGCTGGGCACTGAAGTCGGCCTGTGCGGTGGTGGAAAAGATCAGGGCACGCCCGGGGCTGATGATGAAGGCGGCCTGGCGCTGATACAGCGGGCGGCCCTGGTTCATGTAGTAGGCGTCGATCTGGATGCCGGCAATGGGTGCGGTAGCCGAGAGCGAGACGGCTTTGTTGCCCATGCGGGTGTAACCACGCAGCTTGGAGGTGAGCATCTTCACCTGGCGATCGACATAGGCCTGCAGCGCTTCGTCCGGCAGCAAGGTGTCACGCGAGATGGTGATGCTCAACGGTGCTGGAACACTGGCACCCAAGACGAACATGTTGACCGTGCGGTCCTCGAAACCTGCCGGCAGCGCGATGCCGCCTTCCTGCAACTCGTAATCCATGCGATGAAAATTCCTGATAGCGAAAAAATCGGGTGTCAGCCCTGCGCGAAGCCATCGAGCATGCGGTCGAACTCGGCCAGCCACTGGCTCAGGCCCGGCTTGCTTGGGTCGATCACGCTGGAAATATCCAGCCATTGCAGCGACTCGCTGCCGGTGATGGGCACCAGCGCGCCGATCAGGCGACCGTGCCGGGGCTCGTGGCCAGCATTGAAGTGGAAATCCAGGACCTTGGCCGGGTTGCCAGCCAGAAGGCAGTCACGTTGACGAATCACGCGCAGTTGCGGGTTCAATTCGCGCAAGGCCTGGATCGCGCCCTCGAACAATTGCTCCAGCGGTTGCCTGGCGCGTACATCACGGCGGCGGATGCTGAGGCTGATCGGCTCGCCTTCATGCTCGATGGTGGTCTGGATGTCGCGAAAGCGAAAGCCGATCGGAAACTGCAAAGTGAAACCTGCGAAGGTGAAACCGCTGCCCACATCCTGCAACGCGGCTGGCACCGGTTCCGGCTCGGGCACAGGCTCAGGCACATGAGCGGCCTCCGCCAACCTGGCCAGCCGCGCAGCCTCCTCTTGCGCTTCGCGCCTGGCAGAGATGCGGTCGTAGATCGAGGGCTTGTACATGAACCTTGCCTCAGTCGTTGATCCGCACCGCGGCGCCAGTGATCTGGGTGGTGTCGGTGCTGGTGGTCACGATGACCTTGCCTTTGATCTCGATACCTTCCGGGGTCAGCGTGATGCTGCTGTCGCCCACCTGCAGAATGATGTGCTGCTTGGCGGCCAC
The DNA here is from genome assembly GCF_057444345.1 of Pseudomonas sp. PVC-5-1. NCBI lineage: Bacteria > Pseudomonadati > Pseudomonadota > Gammaproteobacteria > Pseudomonadales > Pseudomonadaceae > Pseudomonas > Pseudomonas sp. PVC-5-1. The sequence continues at coordinate 3,024,382 of NZ_CM172024.1, forward strand.
CTGTATGAACTGGTTGTCGACCTGCAGGGTGTAGGAACCTTCGGTCACTTGCACCACGGTGTCTTTCTTGACCGTTTCGGTGTGCGTGCCACCTACTGTAATCGTGCGGTTGTTCCCCACATCATGGGTCTCATCCAGCTCGATCTCGGTATCCATGTTGCGCTCGGCATGCATGATGATCTGCTCGGCGCCGGCCTTGTCCTCGAAGCGGAAGAAGTTGGCGGTACCGCCGTCGCCCTTCATCGACCGGGTCAGGAAGCCACTCTGGGTCTTGTTCGCCGGCAGCGACCATGGCGGGGTGTTGGTGCTGTTGTACAGGCTGCCCATGATCAGCGGCCGGTCGGGGTTGCCGTCGAGGAACACCACCACCACTTCGTCGCCTACACGTGGGATCTGGATGCTGCCGAAGCCGCCGCTGGCACCGGACTGGGCGACGCGTACCCAGCACGAGCTGTGGTCGTTGTACTTGCCATTGCGGTCCCAGTGGAACTGGATCTTCACCCGGCCCAGCTCGTCGGTGAAGATCTCCTCACCCGGTGGGCCGACGATGATCGCGGTCTGCGGGCCGACGATGGTCGGCTTGGGCGTGCTCAGCTGCGGGCGGAACGGGATCTTCTTGCGCACGCAACTGAAGGTGTTGAAGTAGCTGGCCTGCTGGCCGGTAAGGTAGTTGTTGTGGCCTTCGCTTTCCACGCTCATCAGCAGGAACTGGCGGTCTTCTACCGGGCCCTGGTCGTGGATGTAGTGCTGCAGCAGCTCGAAGGTGTAGCCCGGCTTCATGGCCCGACAGTTACTGGCACCTTCGAACTTCTTGCCGCGCAGCTCCAGCGCCTCGATGCGCAGGCGCAGCAGGGTTTCGCCCTCGTCGTAGGTGCCGTGGGTGTACTGGCCGGGGAAGTCGTAGATCTCGAAGTTCTCGACATCGCCCTGCTTGTTCACGCTGTTCAGCGCCACCGGCAGGCGGTTGTTGGGCTGGCGGTAGTCGAAGGTCTGCGTGGCCATCTTGCCGGACTGCAACTGGCGGTTGCCGCTCCACTGGGTGATGGAGTCGGCAGTCTCGGTGACCGAGGCGCTGTGGAAGCGGATTTGCGGTTGCTCGGGGATGTCCACCAGCGTGCTGGAGTCATCGCAGATGATCATGGTGTGGCCTTCGGCGGTGTGCTCGAAGTAGTAGAACATCCCCTCTTCCTCCAGCAGGCGCTGGACGAAGTTGAAGTCGGTTTCACGGTACTGGGTGATGTAGGTGTAGCGCTTCTGCGGACGGGTCAGGCGGAACTCGTGACGAGAGAACGCCGGGCACAGGGCGAACACTTCGGTAACCACTTCCTCGACCGTGTTGCCCTGGAAGATCCGCGTGTCGAAGCGGTTCTTCAGCATCGAGAACCACGGGTTGAGGGTTGCGGTATAACGCGCCATGCCGCCGTCGCTGCCAATGCTGGCAAAGCGTGTGAGGTAGCCGGTTATGTAGCGCGGGCCGCCTTCGGCCAGTTCGATCTCGATGCTGACATGCTGGCCCATCATGGATTTGAGCGGCACGCCGGAGTCTTCGCAGACCAGCAGCAGTTCGTAGTTGAACGCCCGCGACAGGGCTTCGGTGCCCTTGAAGGTTTCCAGCAGCAGTTCCTGCTCGGGGTTGGCCAGGTTGTGAAACTTGAACAGGCGGCGGTTCTGCGGCGACAACAGCGCGGAGGCCAGGTCCATGATCATGCGAAATCTCCTTGAAAACACGGCCAGCACGCGCTTGCGATGCTCAGCTGCAACCCTGATCTTGCGGGCGTATTCTGCATGCGCGCATAACGCGCGTGCTCTGCGGAATCATGCGACTGCCTGCAGAAAGGAAAGTGCCATCATGCATTGAAATTAATGCGACATGGTTCACATTCCCGAATGCCAGGCAGGCAGAAAGGCCCAAAGGAAACACCGGCAAAAGCTGCCCTGTCAACTCACTACAGGCCTTGAAAAACCGGGCAATACCGCCCTGCAAGGCAATGTCATATCGCCATCTTTGATATTCCTCACTGGCGCCCGGAAGCGCCCCGGCTATCGCCGAACGGCCCGTCGCAGAAGGTCCTTGAGATGTCGATCAGAGCCCATGCCTGACAGCTCCAACTCGAACTGTCTCGCTACCTGACGCATCAGCTCCACTGGCGGAGAAAAATGTTTCATAACGTGGATTGGTTCAAATTTTTCGCCACTGGCCAATTCCGGCAAATGGCCATCGCGAACGCGGCCGTAATGGCACTTGCGGGATGCGGCCAGCCACGAAACCGTGCGGCGATGCTCAATTGCCATCATTGCCGCGCACGCCTGTCATGAGAACAATGGACTCTCCGCCGGACTTCGCCCCCATCCTGAGGTCTGACGCGACATGCTGCGCTCGCCGCCGAGCGCCGCCACTTCCATGGACAGTGAAGCGAAAATGGATCTTTTAGCCAACATCCCCAGTTGGGGAGACATCGAACGCAATCTCGAGCAGAAATTCAGCGAGCTCAACCAGAGCGTCGACAGCGGCCTGAACAGCGCCCATGAAGCCTGGGACGGTTTCAGCCGGCGAGTGAGCAATGGCGCCAACCAGGCCTATGGCTACCTCGGTGGCCAGCGTATCGACAACGTGCGCCAGGCCATGGCCCTGTCCTACCCGATCATTCAGGACAACCTCAAGCGCAAGTGGTCCTCGATAGGTATCGAGCAAATCCTGCCGGTGCTGCTGCAACTGGTCAAAGAGGTTTCGATGATCCTTGGTGGCAGCGTGGCGGTCGGTACACTGGCCGGCGGCGTGGCCGGGGCGTTCGCGTTCGGTGTTGGCGCGGCACCTGGGGCCGTGGCCGGCGCCGGCATTGGCCTGCAGGTCGGCAACCTGATCCTCATGGGCCTGGGGCTGTCCGCCATCGCCGAGTATTTTTATCAGGGCCTGCCGGCCTGCCTGTCGACCCTTCAGCAAGGCATGGCCACGGCCTGGTTCGCCGAGGATGGCCTCAAGCCTGCTGGCCTGGACCCGAGCGGCGGTTCCGCAGCGCAGGCCCAGGAGCGTATCGAGCGTGCGGCGCGCCAACTGGCCCGCGGCCAGGAGCAACTGGTGTTGCTGCTGCTGACGGCCATTGTCACCTACCTGACCCGCGGGCAGATAAAGGCGGGCATTCTGAGGAATATGGAAACGCCTGCCATACGCAGTGCCCGGCTGCAGGCGGAAATGTCCAACAAGCAACTGGCCGCCTGGCTGGCAAAAAACGAGCAAAAGCTGCTGGCACATACTGAACTTCAAGCACGTGACGCCACACCATTCAAGCGTGCAGAAACTGAACCACTACCTGCCAACGAACGCTCTCGCGAGCTATCGCAGAAGGCTGTTGAGCCGCCAAAACCCAAATACAAACCTGGATTCACCGAAGAAGATATTCTTGCAATCGCCAAAGGCGAAAGGCCCGACCCCACCACTTATCTAGACCCAGATTATGTCGCGCAACACTTGGCCCAATTCGAAAATGGCGCCTCACGCTTCATGACCCAGACCAACCTTGAGAAATACGGCATCGCACAGAGAGATGGTACGTCGTTCATCATGCCAGGCCACGAAGCAACCGAACTACTTGCCAAGACAGCAGGTGACAAGCGCGCGTTGGAGCAAGCCCTTGGCTTGCCTGAGAATTTTCTTGATACCAATGCACTGGTCCGGGTAGACATCCCTGATCCGAAGCAGTTGAATCTACGGATTCCATCAGGAAATGAAGCCGGTGCTAACGAATTCTGGATCCCTGGTGGCAAGCTACCTGACGGCAACAGTGAAGCCGTCATAGACGCGGCGGGTATTGCCGCCAAGATGTTCAATACCGCTCCCCTTTTTTGAAGGCCCCCTATGAAATTCAAAGATCTTTTCATCAGTCGTCAGCACATGTACTCAATCGGCATCGAAGAAGACGCTGGTCAGTATTACGTTTCGTTCCCCGTCAGCAACGGCATGGTTGACTACGAAGAATATTACGCCATCGCTCCAGCTACATTTGATGCCTTCATGGATGACCCTGATTCGGCGCTGGCTTTCGTGATAAAATGCCGCAAAAGACAACTCGATGAATTACTAATCATCAAGCCGGGAAAAAATCGGGGCACGGCCATCTAGTGCCACATAGATAAATGCTGACGAAATACGACATTGCATGAACGTTTGACCCTACCAACAAATGAGTGGCGCCCTCTTACGCTGCGGTGAAGTGGTGCAGTACCTTACCCCAATCAGGACTGACCATGAACACCGAAACACTCAAGCAGAAATTACTCAAGCTTCGCTTGATCATCGACAGCCTGAAGGCGCAAGACCCTGCCGCGATGAAGCTGAGCGTCGAACTGGAGCCACTGCTGAAAGCCGCAGACCAATAGCCCCATGCCTCCAAGTGAACACGGCCAAGAATCAAACACATATCGATACAACTCATGCACATCACGTGGACCGAAATCCATTCCGTGGAACGACGCAAATAACCTGTACCGGAAATAACCTTTTCAAACTAATATGAGCAGGTGAGAAATGAAACCAGCCACACCACTGGAGTATGTAGATAAAGCAATTGCGCTGGCGATTGACCGAAAAAAGCGCATTCCTGGCTTTACGATTTACGCGAGTATAGTCGACCAGTTAAAGTACATCAGGGCAGTTTTCGACGATACCGAAAAAGATAAATCCAAGCTGCACAGGCTAACGATTGGAGCTATTGCATCGAAGGAATTCGAGGAAAATGACCCGGAGTTGGCCAAGGTATTGAAGGACGCTTACTACGTGGCCATTCAGTCGGCCCGCGGCTTGACGATTCAACTACCTGATTGAACTCGGCCACTAGCGAGTTCATACCTTGGTTGATTACGAAGAGTATTATTGGATCGAACAGGCACCGTTCGATGCCTAGCTGCAGCGGCCGAGCACCACCCCTGCGATGGTCAGCAAGAGCCGGAAACGCCAGATGGACCATGAGTTGATCTACCCGCCAAGCGCCAATCGAGGTCGAGCGCGCAAGACCCTCAATGCGCCACGCTATGGCATCCAAAAACATCGCGGGTAGAATTGCCGACGAGCTTTACGATGAAGCCAAGTGGTGGGTCATCGGCAAGCTGCGCCCCGACGGGATAGACTTGCCTACCTGGCCAAGCGCCCTCAGGCTGCCATCGATGCCCTCATTGCCATCGCCCCCACGTTCAACCTGCCCAAGCTCTGCGAATGAATACACGCTCCTCACAAATGTCACCCGGGCTTACGCCTCTCAAGATGAGGCTGCTGGCCGTCGCCATGTTCATCGCATTGCTCCTGGTAGGGGCCGTCTCGCTTTATGCCTATACCAACTACCTGTTCCCGCTGTTCGGCAGGCTGCTTCGTGGCGCTCCGGTCGTGGAAACACCGTACCTCGCGTTCGGCCTGCTCATGGCTCCACCGGCACTCGCCATCCTGCTCGTTGGCAGTGCGATCTGCGCCTGGACCGGCAAGAAGTTCGACCCGCCCCCTGCATCCTGGCTGCACCGCTTCCAGACGTTGATGTTCGGGATATCGATTAAAACACTGATCTATGTAGTACCTGCAGTGATGGTTCTGACTACGGGGGCTTTGCTGGCCAGGGGTTACACGCCCTGCTCGAAGCTGCTGATATCGGGTTCTGCCTGGCAGTTGTTCTGGGTCAATGATGACCGGGTGTGCTTCAAGCCGGATCACTACATCAACGACAACTGGCCATGCAAGGTTATCGACGGCAAGGACGTTTGCGTCCAGGTCGATGGGCGGTAAGTTGCCTACCTTGGTCAGGCTCAAAGCGAGTACGGCGGAAAACCGAAAAGGTAACAGTTGATAAGCAGCAGCGATTTGGAGACGGGGCGTACAGCGGCGCCCTCCGGTCTACGCACACTCAGGCATTAAATGGACAAAGACACACTGAAAATTACAGCCAGAGCGCTTCGCGAAAAACTTGAAATTCTCAAGGACCAGAATCCTGACGCCATGACCATGCTCAACCTACTTCGCGACCTTCTGTTGAAATCTGAGAACGGTGAAATCCACGCACCTTTAGAGGCGCGAGACATCTCCTGGTATCGTTCTCTACAGGAAACAAACTTACAAGACGACCATGAACTTAGCGAGGCTTTTGCCAAATTCTATATGGCGTTAATCAATGGACAAGAATGGAGTTCATTTAAAAAATTCCAGGCTAAAAGTAACACACGCGAAAGGCACGGCACCCAGCGCTGCGCCCCACACTAGAGCGGCCGATCGCCAACGCCTGAACAAAAGGTGCTATCACTCACTGCCAGATAGCAGCTCGTCCATTTCATCCCCCTGAGGCGCGAGTTCAAACAACCGGCTTGCCAGTTCACAAATGTGCCGCGACCAGGCAACCTTGGCCACCCACTCCGGCGGCATGCCCGACACCCCATACAAGGCGCCGGCGATCTGCCCTGCCGTCGCCGCCACGCTGTCGGCATCATCGGCAAGGTTGGCAGCCAACAGAATCGCATCCCTGAAATTGTCCGTATTCCACACAGCCCAGAGCGCTGCTTCCAAGGTATCGACCACATACCCTGACGAGCGAATTTGCTCACGGGTTTTGTGCTTGTACTCCCCGGCATTGATGATCAAGGCCCGGGGCTGCAAGGGGCGCACCTTCGGCGACAACGCCTCTTCCTTGTCCGCGCCATTGAGCGCCAGATGCAGCTGTGCCCCGAACAACTTGCAGCACTCCGAGACCTCGATCGCGCGATGGGTCACGCTGCTCTGCGTCACACTCTCCCACCAGGTTGCCGACAGCGAGTGGCGCCTGAAAATGGCCGTAGGCGCGAGCCGTATCAACGAACCATTGCCCGCTGTCGAGGCTTCGAGATTGCCCATCCACGCAAGCCCTTGGGCCTCCCACCCTTCCAGGGCTCGGCGGGTGACATTGCCGATGTCGAAGCAGCGGCCATTGGCGCTATTTTCACCCTGCCGGTACCAGCGCACCATGGCATCGGCAAAGGTCGCGAAATCGAACTTGCCTTGGCTTGCGTAGGTGCCTGCCAGGCACAGGGCCATGCTGGTATCGTCGGTCCACTCACCCGGCGCGAGGCGGAACGGCCCACCGCCGACCATGTCGCTGACCTGCCCCTGATCGCGGCGCTGGAACTCCAGAGTGGTGCCTACCGCATCGCCAATCGCCAGTCCCAACAGTGCCCCCTGCGCGCGGTCTAGCGCCTGGCCTGGTGTCAAGGTGCAGGATCGGTCGTTCAGCCAGGCGGGCTTTGTCCGCAGCAGCCTTGGTGCGTCGGGCTCCGGCATGTAGGCCATGCGCTGTTGCAATTGCGGCGATAGTTCGGGGAGCAAATCGGCGTAACGCTTTGCGTAGTCGCTCAGGATTGCATCCGGGCTTCTCAGGTCGATCATGCTGATTCCTTGCAGTAGGTTGCTCTCGTCCATGCGCTCATTTTGCTTGAGCTGCACTACCCCGGCAATGACCCGAGCAAGCCGCCGACCATGAGGATGGCACCGGCTACGCCGGTGTTCGCGGGTGAACCCGCTCCCACAGGGGCCGTGCAGGCTTCACGGTTTTGGCTGAGGCAATTGTTGCTGCAGGCAGGGCACAAACCCTGGGGCCGGCGCTGTTCCTGTGGGAGCGGGCGCGCCCGCGAACACCGGCGCAGCCGGTGCCATCCACCGCGTCGCCTGCTTCGCGGGCGTGCCCGCTCCCACAGTGATCGCGCACGTTTTCAAGGTTTTTAGCGAGACCGTTGCCTCTGCTGGTGCGGCATTGGCCCGGGGGCCGACGCTATTTCCGAGGGGGCGCGCGAGCTTTCAAAAGTCACTATCCAAACGGATGGATCGCGCTTGATAACACCCTTTCCACGCGGCACATTCCGTCGCATTGCCATCATCCTGAGGCGTCTCGCCAATACCTCCGCGAGAAAGCGGTCAGCGCAAAAAATGAGACCGGATTCACTTTTTGCAAAAAACTTTTGCCAAGGATTTTTATCGCATTCCCGCCCCTCGCACACCCACGTTTTCGGGCCTGAACCCTTATTTCCCGCGTCCGAAACCCCCAGTCAATATCACGACGCTATCATTGCGTCACATCACAAAACAGGGAAAAAATCGCCCCCCTCGCGGGAACTTCTTCAGCAGCGAGGTGCCCTACTCGGCATTGCTGGCAACACGATATTCATGTGCCAGCACTCAAGTTTGCCGCCGTCGAGAGGCGCAATTTCAGGTCCACGCCATTGGCGTTTCAGGACGATCAAGCAGGCACATGGACGATGCACCGATGACACAGACATTCGATGTCGAAGCACTGATCAAGCTGCGTAGCCAGACGCGGGCGATCTCCGATGCGCTGAAGGCGCAGGCGGCGGATTACCTCGCCACCGTGGCACCGCTGATCCGTCCGCAAACCCTGTTTGGCGAATACCTGCAAGGCGCCCAGCGCAGCAGCGGGCGCGAAACCCAGGGCCACTTCCAGGCCCTGGTCGAACTCTACGAACGTATCGGCTCGGCCGCGCCGTTCCAGTTGGTCACCGAGCTGGAAGTACCGCTGAACCTGATCAGCACCACCCCCGAACTGTTCCCGCTGGAATACGACAAGGCCCTGGAGCACAGCGGCCAGGTCATCCGCATCACCAGCCCGACCCGCTGGGTGGTGGGCTTCCACGCCTTCGACCTGGCGCGGTTTCGCAACGTCATCAAAGACCCCAACCGCAGCAGCGCCGAGCTGTACCGCTTCGTGGTGCACTACCTGGTGCTGTTCTACTGCCTGAGCAAGTCGCCTGGCCTTGGCCGGCTGTTCGAGGGCCTGCGCTACAGCCTGAGCTTCGAGCGCCTGAAGGGCTTTGGCGACCTGCCGTTCTGCGTCATCAGCTCGCCGGTGCGCTCTGAACTGCCCGACGATTCGGTCATCCGCAGCAGCACGCAGATTGCCGGCAACACCAGCTTCGAAGAACTGGTGGGCCGCGACAACATCCTGGAAATGAACGACGAAATCCGTCAGCGCCTGCTGCTGACGATCGAAGGACTGTAACGCGCTGCGCCCGGTCACGGGCCGCGCATTGTTTCGCAGCGAATTGCTCGCACTGGAGAACACGATGGCGAAGAAGGAAAGCACTCAGCACAAACTCGACCGCGTTCGCGCGCCTCGGGTCCATATCACCTACGACGTGGACATCGGCGATGCCATCGAGAAAAAGGAGCTGCCCTTCGTCGTCGGCGTACTGGGCGACTTTTCCGGCAACCCGCTGGAGCCGCTGCCCAAACTCAAGGACCGCAAGTTCGTCTACATCGACCGCGACAACTTCAACGGCGTGCTCAAGGGCATCAAGCCGCGCCTGACCTACCGCGTCGACAACACCCTGGCCAAGAACGGCACCCAGCTGGGCGTGGAGCTGAACTTCAACAGCCTCGAAGACTTCGAGCCACAGAACGTGGTCAAGCAGGTCGAACCGCTGCGCAAACTGCTGGAAGTGCGCAACAAGCTGGCCGACCTGCGTAACAAGATGGGCGGCAACGACAAGCTCGAAGAGCTGCTGATGGACGTGCTGCAGAACACCGAGAAGCTCAAGACCCTGGGCAAGGAATTCGGCCGTGAAGCCGAAGTGAAAGACCCATCCAGCAGCGATCGCGCCTGAGCAGGAGCCCGAACATGACCGACAAGCAAACCGCACCGCAACAGGCCGGCGACCTGGTCGAAGTGGAAAACTTCGCGCCACAGGCATCGTTGCTCGACAGCATCATTTCGCAAAGCCGCGTGGCCCGCTCCGACACCGAGCGCAACCGCACCCGCGACCTGATTGGCGAACTGGTGAACCAGGTGCTCGAGGGCGAGATGACCCCGAGCAAGGACCTGATCGCCGTGCTCGATTCGCGTATCGCCGAGATCGATTCGATGCTTTCCGAGCAGATGAACGAAATCATGCACGCCCGTGAGTTCCAGCAGCTGGAAGCCTCCTGGCGCGGCCTGAAATACCAGGTAGACCAGACCGAGACCAGCACCACGCTGAAGATCCACCTGCTCAATGCCTCGAAGAAAGACCTGGTACGCGACCTGAAGGCCGCCAGCGAATTCGACCAGAGCGCGCTGTTCAAGAAGGTCTACGAAGAAGAGTACGGCACCTTCGGCGGCGCGCCTTTCGGCATGCTGATCGGTGATTACGAGTTCAACCGCAACCCCGAAGACATGTACCTGCTGGAGGAGATCTCGCACGTCGCCGCAGCAGCCCATGCCCCGTTCATTTCGGCCGCCTCCCCCGAGCTGTTCGGCTGGGACTCCTTCACCGAGATGTCCGGCCCGCGTGACCTGGCGAAGATCTTCGACACCGTGGAATACGCCAAGTGGAAGTCGTTCCGCGCTTCGGAAGACTCGCGCTACGTCGGCCTTACCCTGCCGCACGTGCTCGGTCGCCTGCCGTATGGCCCGGACACCACCCCGGTGGAGGAATTCAACTTCGTCGAAAGCGTCGATGGCCGCGACCACAACAAGTACCTGTGGATGAACGCTGCCTATGCCCTCGGCACCCGCGTTACCGATGCCTTCGCCCGCTACGGCTGGTGCGTGGCCATCCGCGGCGTGGAAGGTGGCGGCCTGGTCGAAGGTTTGCCAACCCACACCTTCAAGACCGACGACGGCGAAATCGCCCTCAAGTGCCCGACCGAAATCGCCATCACCGACCGCCGCGAAAAAGAGCTGTCGGACCTGGGCTTCATTCCCCTGGTGCACTGCAAGGGCACCGACTATGCCGCGTTCTTCGGCACCCAGTCGGCGCAGAAGCAGAAGCAGTACAACACCGACATCGCCAACGCCAACGCGCGCCTGTCGGCCCAACTGCAGTACATCTTCGCCACTTCGCGCATCGCCCACTACATGAAGGCCATCATGCGCGACAAGATCGGTAGCTTCGCCTCGCGCATGGATGTCGAGCGCTTCCTCAACCAGTGGCTGGCCAGCTACGTGCTGCTCGACGACACCGCCAGCCAGGAAGCCAAGGCCAAGTTCCCGCTGCGCGAAGCCCGCGCCGAGGTGTTCGAAGTGCCGGGCAAGCCAGGTGTGTACAAGGCCGTGACCTACCTGCGCCCGCACTACCAACTGGATGAGCTGACCGCTTCGCTGCGCCTGGTTGCCGAGCTACCACAGGGCGCGCGCGGCTGACAGGCCGGTGTGTACAGGGATGACACATGAGTAACCAGGCCCGCCTGCTGCCCTCGCTGCTCGACCGACTGCTGGACGACCGTCCGTACCAGTCGGCCGAGCCAGCCGTGCAACGCACCTGCTCGTTGAGCGAGTACAAGGCCAGCATCGTCCGTGACCTGGAGGTACTGGTGAACACTCGCCAGAGCCTGGTCGCCGAAGAGCTGGAGGGCTACAGCCAGCTCGGTGGCTCCATCCTCGAATACGGCATGCCCGACTTCATCAGCCGCAGCGTGCTCGACCCGCATGATCGGCGCCTGATCCAGCAGCAACTGGAGCGGGCGATCAGCACAGGGGACCGGCGATTTCGCCGTGTCCGCGTGCAGCTGCTGGCCCAGCAGAACGGCCACCGCATGTTGACCTTCCGCGTGGACGCCGTGTTGCGTCTGCAGGACATCAGCCGCCAGGTGTCATTCGACGCCGTGCTGCAGGTCAACACCCAGGAATACAAAGTGCAGAACCTCAACTGATGCTCGACGAACTGCTGCCCTACTACGAAAAGGAACTGTCGCACCTGCGCTTCCTCGGCCAGGAGTTTGCCGCGCAGTACCCGAAAATCGCTTCGCGGCTGTTGATCGAGGGCGACAACTGCGAAGACCCGCACACCGAGCGCTTGATCGAAGCGTTCTCGTTCCTGTCTGCGCGGGTGCACAAGAAGCTCGATGACGAGTTTCCGGAAATCGTCGAATCCTTCCTCGAGGTGCTGTACCCACACTACCTGCGCCCTACCCCATCGATGTCGATTGCCGAGCTGAGCCTGGGCAAGCACGAGAAAGTCACCGAAGCCTACCGGGTGGCGCGCCATACCGAGATGCATGCCAATGCCGTGGAAGGTGTGGTGTGCAAGTTCCGCACCTGCTACCCGGTAGAGCTGTGGCCGATTGCCGTGCAGCAGGCCTCGTTCGCCGAACTGGAGCGTTCGGCCTTCAACGGCCACAGCGCCGACCTGGTCGCACGCCTGCGCATCCGCCTGGCAGCCACCGGCGATGCCCTGTTCGGGCAGATGGAACTGGACCGCCTGCGGTTCTTCCTCGACGGCGAGGCGACCCTGATGCTGCAGCTGTACGAGCTGCTGTTCAACAACCTGGCCAAGGCCACCCTGAGCTTCCAGGACCAGGGCCGCAGCCGCGAAGTGGCCTTGCCGGCCGATGCCCTGAAAGCCGTGGGCTACGCCCGTGACGAAGGCCTGGTGGACTACTCCGAGCGCTCGTTCCTGGGCTACCGCCTGCTGCACGAGTACTTCACCTTCCCCGACAAGTTCATGTTCTTCGACCTGAACGGCTTTGCCCGCATTCTGCAGGGCAAGGCCATCGAGCAGGTCGAGATCAACTTCTATTTCTCCGACTACGACCTCAGCGAGCGCCTGGCGCGGCTGACACAGAACATCGGGCGCAACAACTTCAAGCTCAACTGCACACCGATCATCAACCTGTTCCGCCAGCAAGCCGAGCCGATCAAGCTGACCCACACCCAGCACGAATACCCGGTCACACCCGATACACGGCTGCACAACGCTGCCGAAGTCGTCTCGATCGACCGCGTACGGCGGGTGCGCAAACTCGGCGGCATCGACCAGGTCGCCACCTGCCACCCGTTTTTCGAACCCCGTGGCGAGCAGGACCCGCACAGCAGCTTCTGGGTGGCGCGCCGGCGCATCCAGGGTGACGCCACCGCCATGAGCATCCGCGTGGTCGACCGCGACCTGGAGCTGATCGACGCCAGCAGCGACACCCTCAGCATCGGCCTTACCTGCAGCAACCGCGATGTACCGCTGATGCTGCCGTTCGGGGGCGAACGTGGTGACTTCAACATTCCCGCCAACTCGGTGATCAAGGATATCCGCTGCCTGCGCAAGCCCACCGCCACGGTGCGTGTGCCCCTGGGCAAGGGCCTGACCTGGCGGTTGATCGCCCACCTGTCGCTGAACCATATGTCGCTGGTCAGCCAGGGCCGCGAAGTGCTGCTGGAGCTGTTGTCGCTGTACAACTACCGCAATGTTTCCGCCATTCGCAAACAGATCAACGGCATCAAGGCGATCAGCAGCGAGCCGGTGGTCGCACGCATCGGCCACCCGCGGCCGAACTTCGTACGTGGCGTCGGCATCACGCTGACCCTGGATGAAAGCCAGTTCATCGGCAGTGGCGTGTACCTGTTCGGCATGGTGCTGGACCACTTCTTCGGCCAGTACTGCTCAATGAACAGCTTCACCCAACTGACCCTGCGCACCCAACAACGAGAAAAGAGAGTCGTCCAATGGCCAGCACGCACCGGCGATCAGCCCCTGGTCTGATCGATCAGGCCCGAGCCGAGCCGCACCGATTCGAATTCTTTCAATTGGTGCGCCTGCTCCGCCTGCACTACAGCCGTACCGGGCGCATGGACCTGGCAACCCGGCCGCACGAAGACCCGCTGCGTTTTCGTACCCAGCTTTCGCTGGCGTTCCCGGCCAGCGAGGTCAGCGACCTGCACTTCGAGCGCGAAGGCAAGGTGTCGCCGGCCGGCTTGCCGCTGTCGGAAGTGCAGGTCACCTTCATGGGCCTGGTCGGGCCGTCAGGCGTACTGCCGCGCCCGTATACCGAGCTGCTGCTGGAGCGCCACGTGCAGTATCGCGACGATGCCGCCCACGCGTTTCTCGACATCTTCTCGCACCGCATGACCACGCTGTTCTACGAGGCCTGGCAGAAGTACAAATTTCATATCGAGCACGAGCGCAATGGCACTTCGGGCTTCGATGGCTACCTGCTCAACCTGGTCGGCCTCGGCCCGCGCGCGCAGCAACTCAAGTTCGAGCAGCAACCAACCGCGCTGCGCCGCGAGCTGTTCAGCTACTTTGCCGGCCTGCTCAGCCAGAAGCCGCGCAACGCGCTGAACCTCGAACGCATGCTCGGCTTCTATTTCTCGCTGCCGATCAAGGTCCGCCAGTTCGCCGGGCGCTGGCTGCACCTGCAGCCCGAACAATGCACCCAGCTCGGCCGCCGCAATGCCCAGCTCGGCCACAGCGCCGTAGCCGGCAACCGGGTCTGGGACTACCAGTCGTGCATCCGCATCGAGCTGGGCCCGCTAAGCCTGACCGATTACCAGCGCTTCCAGCCGGGCACCGCGTGCTACCGCAAGCTGGTCGAACTGGTGCGCTTCTATATAGGCGCCGAACTGGATTTCGAAATTGCCCCGCGCCTCAAGCGCGAGGCGGTGCCACACGCCCAGCTGGGCCGCAGTGGCAATGTCGCCCTGGGCTGGCTGGGCTGGCTCAAACGCCCTGGTCGTGACGCGGAGCCTTCGCGTTGCGCCGTCTTCCACATTCCTTACGATGGGGTCGCCTTGTGAACCTGAAGTCTCTGTTCGCCAAGCTCAACGAAACCAGCCGCACGGCCACGGAAAGCGCGGCGGCCCTGTGCCTGTCGGAGCACCATTACGACGTGGAGGTGGAGCACCTGCTGCTGCAGTTGCTCGATAACAGCGACAGCGACCTGGCGCCGATCCTGCGCCACTACGAAGTAGTCGCCGAGCGCCTGCAGGCGCAACTGGTCACGGCCCTGGGCACCTTCAAGAAAGGTAATACCCGCACCCCGGCGCTGTCGCCGCACATCACCCGCATGATCGAACAGGCCTGGTTGCTGGCGTCGATCGAATACGGCGTCGGCCAGGTGCGCAGCGCTCACCTGCTGCAGGCCCTGCTCGATGATGCCGAACTGCGTCGCGTGGTGATCGCCTCGGCGCCGGAGCTGGAGAAAATCAACGCCGATGACCTGCGCCTGAACCTTGCGGCGCTGGTGGAAGGCAGCGCCGAGTCCCGGCAGGCCAGCCCGCTGGCCAGCCCTGCGGCGCCAGTGAACAGTGCGAGCAAGGCCGGCGGCAAGACCCCGGCGCTGGACCAGTACACGGTCAACCTCACCCAGAGCGCCCGCGAAGGCCGCATCGACCCGGTGCTGGGCCGCGAGTTCGAAGTACGGCAGATGGTCGACATCCTCACCCGTCGCCGCCAGAACAACCCGATCCTCACCGGCGAAGCCGGGGTCGGCAAAACCGCCGTGGTCGAAGGCCTGGCCCTGCGCATCGCCCAAGGTGACGTGCCGGCGGTGCTCAAGGATGTGGCCCTGCACACCCTCGACCTGGGCCTGCTGCAGGCCGGCGCCGGGGTCAAGGGCGAGTTCGAGAACCGCCTCAAGGCAGTGATCGAAGAGGTCAAACGCAGCCTGCACCCGATCATCCTGTTCATCGACGAAGCCCACACCCTGATCGGTTCCGGTGGCCAGGCCGGGCAGAACGATGCCGCCAACCTGCTCAAACCGGCCCTTGCCCGTGGCGAGCTGCGCACCATCGCCGCCACTACCTGGGCCGAATACAAGAAGTACTTCGAGAAGGACGCCGCCCTCGCCCGCCGCTTCCAGGTGGTCAAGGTGGAAGAACCCGACGAAGACAAGGCCATCCACATGCTGCGCGGCCTGCTCGGCAAGATGCGCGAACACCATAAGGTAGCGGTGATGGACGAAGCGCTGGTGCAGGCCGTGCGCCTGTCCAACCGCTACATCACCGGCCGCCAGCTGCCCGACAAGGCGGTCAGCGTGCTCGACACCGCCTGCGCGCGCATTGCCCTGGCGCAATCGTCGCAACCTGGCGCCCTGGAAGACTGCCGCCGCCAGATTGACAACCTGCAGGCCGAAATCGCCGTGCTCGGCCACGAAGCCGGCAAAGGCCACGACCACACTCGCCGCCTGGGCGAGCTGCAGGCTGCCCTGCAGGCCGAGCAGCAGCGGGAGCAGCAGCTGAACACGCAGTGGCAACATGAGCTGGAACTGGTCGAACAGCTCAAGGCGCTGGACGCCGCCAGCGAGGCCGATGCCAAGCAGCTCAACGCCCTGCGTGCCGAACTGGCCCGCGTGCAAGGCGACCAGCCCCTGGTCCATGCCCTGGTCGACAGCGGCGCCATCGCCCAGGTCATCAGCGGCTGGACCGGTATCCCGCTGGGCAAGATGCTGCGTGACGAGATCGACACCGTGCAGCGCCTGCCGGCCCTGCTTGGTGAGCGCGTGCTGGGCCAGGACCACGCCCTGCACGAGATCGGCAAGCGCATCAAGATTTCCCGCGCACGCATGGAAGACCCGAACAAACCGATCGGTGTGTTCCTGCTGCTCGGCCCCAGCGGCGTCGGCAAGACCGAAACCGCGCTGGCCCTGGCCGATACCCTGTACGGCGGTGAACGCAACCTCATCACCATCAACATGTCCGAGTACCAGGAAGCCCACACCGTTTCGAGCCTCAAGGGCTCGCCACCCGGCTATGTCGGCTATGGCGAAGGCGGCGTGCTGACCGAGGCGGTGCGCCGCAAGCCGTACAGCGTGGTGTTGCTCGACGAGGTGGAAAAAGCCCACCCCGACGTGCTCGAACTGTTCTTCCAGGTATTCGACAAGGGCGTGCTGGACGATGGCGAAGGCCGCGAGATCAATTTCCGCAACACGGTGATCATCCTCACTTCCAATACCGGTACCGAGCGCATCATGCAGACCTGCCTGAACGCCACCGAGCTGCCGACGCCCGCAGCGATCGTCGAAGACCTGCGTGACCAGCTCAACCATGTGTTCAAGCCGGCCTTCCTCGGCCGCCTGAGCATCGTGCCGTTCTACCCGGTGCAGGACCAGATCCTCGAGCGCATCGTCGCCCTCAAGCTCGAACGCATCGCCAAGCGCTTCGCCCGCAACCACCAGGCCGAGCTCAGCTACGACCAGGCGTTGGTCAAGGCCATCGCCGCGCGCTGCACCGAGGTCGACAGCGGTGCCCGCAACATCGACAACATCCTGTCCCAGACCCTGATGCCCGAGCTCGCCCAGCGCGTGCTCGAGCGCATGGCCCAGGACACGCCGATCCAGCGTCTTGCGATCGAGCTGGGCAGCGATGGCGATTTCGCCTATCGCGTGGCCTGACCAGTACACGGAGGTTTTGCCGTCATGCAACACAAGCACACCGCCCTCAAACGCCTGACCACAGCTGCCTTGCTGGTGGCGCTGGCCGGCTGCGGGGTCACCGACCGTATCGGCAAGCGCATGGAAGACAGCTGGGCGGCCGACATGCTGGCCGACAGCGAAAAGGTCATCCTGACCTCCGACGGCGGCAACCAGCTCAACCCCGATGCCGAGGGCAAGCCGCTGTCGGTGGTGATGCGCGTGTACCAGCTGACCGACCTCGAACGCTTCGCCGCGACCGATGCCGAGACCCTGTGGGACACCCCGGAAAAGGCCTTGGGCAACACCCTGGTGGAAGCCCGCGAGATCACCCTGCTGCCGGGCATCGGCCAGATCGACCAGTGGCCACTGGCCAAGAGCGCTCGCTACGTCGGCGTGGCAGCGTTCTTCCGCAACGAACAGGACGCACGCTGGAAGGTCGCCTTCGACGCCAACTCGCTGCGCAAGGACGGTATCTGGTTCTCCTCCGACGGCCTGCGGGTGCTGGTGGACAACACCGAAATCAGCGCCATGCGTGGCGTCGACGTACTGAACAAACCGCCGACCGCCGACCAGCTGGCAGCCGCGCAGAAGGCCCGGGGCAACGCACCGACGCTCACCGACAAGGTGCAGGACGCCGTGCTCGACAAGGCCAGCGATGCCGCCGGCAAATCGGCACAGAACACCATGGATTCAACCTTCAACTCTTTAGTGGATAGCGTCAAATGAGCAAGCAGAGCCGGGTGATGTGGTCGGAAGGCATGTTCCTGCTGCCCCAGCACTTCCAGTACCAGGATGAGTTCCACCAGCACCAGCTGGCCGAGGCGACCTTGCGCACCACCCCATTCCATTGGGGTGTGCAGGTACTGCAGGTGGATGAGGACGCCCTGGCCAACGGTTCGCTGCAGCTCAAGCGCCTCAAGCTGGTGTTCCCTGACGGCAGCCTTTACGACGCACCGCAGCACGACCCGTTACCGGCCGCCCGTGACCTCAAGGACCTGCTCAAGGCCAACGACCTCAAGGTTCATGCTGCCTTGAAGCTGCCCGAGCCATTCGGCCTTAACTATGTCGAGGACGGCCAGGAACACAAGGCCGCGCGGCGTTTCCGCAAGCAGTTCGATACCCTGCCCGACCTCAATGAAGGCGAGCTGGAAAACGAAATCACCAGCCTGCGCCTGAACGTGGTGTTGCTGGTGGACGGTGACAGCCTGGACGGCTACAGCCACTGCCCGCTGGCCAGGCTGACCCGCAACAGCATGGGCGGTTTCAATCTCGACCCGCATTTTGTACACCCCACTCTGCATCTGGGCAGCCACGAGACCCTGGCCGGCATCGGCAAGCGCCTGCTCGGCGCCCTGCAGGCCAAGAGCAAGGCCCTGTCCGGCCGACGCCGCGAACGCGCCGACCAGATCGCCGAGTTCGGCTCCAGCGACGTAACCCTGTTCTGGCTGCTGAACACCGTCAACCGCGCCCACCCGCAGCTGGCCCATCTGCTGGCGCACCCGCGCCTGCACCCCGAGCGCCTGTACCTGTTCCTCGCCGACCTGGCGGGTGGCCTGCTGACGTTCACCCTGGACACCCAGCTCAGCGACATCCCCGAATACGACCATCACGACCCGGCCGCGTCGCTGGTCAAGCTCGACGAGATGATACGGGTGATGCTCGACAACGTGGTGCCCAACCAGTGCATCGTCATCAACCTCAACCAGACCAAGCCGTCGTACTGGCAGGGCCAGTTGCACGATCCACGCCTGACCGAGGCCGACTTCTATATCTCGGTCCATGCCGACATGCCTGGTGCCAGCCTGCTGGAGCTGGTACCGCGGGCATTCAAGGTCGGCTCGCCGGAAGACATCGAGGTGGTGGTCAACAGCGCGATGCCCGGCGTCACGCTCAACCATGCCGCACGGCTGCCCAACGCAATACCGGTGCGCCTGGACAACCAGTACTTCGCCATCGAGCCGCATGGACATGTCTACGAGCGAATGATGAATGCCCAGACCATCTGCTTCTACGCGCCCAGCGCCTTTACCAACCTCAAGCTTGAACTGATGGCGGTGCTCAAATGACCGAAGCCGTATTGCAACAGGGCGCCGTCGCGGCCGCCAACGACAAACCGACGCTCAAGGACCTGGTCCAGGACTTCATCAGCATGGCGTTGATCGTGCGGCGTGGTCGTCAGGTCACCTCGGTGCCGGCCTTCGAAGCCAGCGTGGAACGCTTCTTCGCCAACCTGGAACGCGAAGCCCGCGCTGCCAACTACAGCGCCGAACAGGTCAAGGACACCCAGTACGCGCTGTGTGCCTTCCTCGACGAGAGCGTGCTGCGCGCGAGCGACAACCAGCTGCGCCAGCACTTCGAGCTGCAGCCGCTGCAGTTCCGCTACTTCGGCGTGCACCTGGCGGGTGAAGGCTTCTTCGAGAAGGTCGATGCGCTGCGTGCCGACGTCAAGCAGAACATCGATGTGCTCGAGGTCTACCACCTGTGCCTGGCCTTGGGCTTCGAGGGCAAGTTCAGCCTCGGCCAGAAAGACCAGCTGCGCTACCTGGCCAATACCCTGGGCCAGGATATTGCCCGCTACCGCAAGGCGCCCAAAGCACTGTCACCGGACTGGGCACTGCCCGACCAGGTGTCGCAGATGCTGCGCCACGAGGTGCCGCTGTGGGTTTACCTGGCGCTGATCGCGCTGGTCTGCGTCGCCGTGTACCTGACGCTGGACTGGTTGCTGGACAAGGACGTCGCCGCCCTTTCCGAACAAATCCGCCAGCTGTTCAGTGCCTGAGCAAACGTCAGGTAGCCGAGTCAGGAAGACATGAAAACATTACTGCGCCTTTTGAAGAATTTCTGGTTTCTCCTGCTGCTGCTGTGGCTGGCGAGCCTGTTGACCTGCTGGTTGGTCGCCCCGTTGCTGCCATGGCTGCAACAGCACCTGCCCGAAGCACTGGCAATCATCAGCGCCTGCTTCCTGCTGGTGATCGTGCTGCGCCAATACCAGCGCATTCGCGCCGAGCACAACCTGGAGAACCTGCTGCAGATCGAGGTTGATCGCTCGTGGAATGCCACTGGCGAGTTCCGTGACCAGCAGGTGCTGCGCGAACGCCTCAAGCATGCCATTGCCATGTTGCGCACCGACCGCTCCGCTGGAGGCGGTGGCAAGGCGGCACTGTCCGACCTGCCCTGGTACCTGGTGGTCGGCATGTCGGCGGCCGGCAAGACCTCGCTGCTGACCCATTCCGGCCTGTCGGCCAGCATTGCCACGGCCAACGACAGCGAAAGCGGCACCCAGCACTGCGACTGGTACTTCAGCCCCGACGCGGTAATGATCGACACCGCCGGCCGCTATCTGCGCGATGACCAGTCGGCCAGCGAGTTCTCGGCCTTCCTGCGCATGCTGCGCAAGCAGCGCGGCAAGGCGGCGATCAATGGCCTGATCATGGTGGTCAGCCTGCCCGAGCTGCTGGCGGCCAACAGCGACGAACGCAATGCCCTGGCGGCCCAGCTGGTGGCGCGGGTGGAAGAATACGCCGAGTGCCTCGACGCCAACCCGCCGGTCTACCTGATGCTGAGCAAGACCGACCAGTTGCCGGGCTTCAGCCAGGCGTTCGACGGCCTTGACCTGCATGAACGCCAGCAACCGCTGGGCATGACCTTCGGCCTGTCGGAAATCCGCAACAACGGCCTGCACGCCGTGCTGCAGACGCGCCTGGGCAACCTGCAGAACCACATTCGCCAGCATGTCGACGCGCAGGTGATCGCCCTCGGTGCCGAAGCCGACAGCACCCTGCTGAACTTCCCGCAATACTTCGCCGCACTCAGCGGTGTCCTCGAGCAGTTCCTGGAGCACTTCACCCGCGGCCATCGCGGCGGTGCCCCGCTGCTGCTGCGCGGCCTGTACTTCACCAGTGCCCTGCAGACCGGGCAGCAGCTGGGGCAGGTATACGAAGACGTCATCGCCGACGAATTCGCCCTGCAAGCCGCCTACGATGAGCACACCGAGAACGTCGGCAAGGCCGCGGGCAACCGCAGCTACTTCATCACCGACACCTTCCGCCAGGTGATCTTCCCCGATCGCGACCTGACCCTGTACCAGTCGCGCCTGGGCCGCCAGGCTGCGTTCAGCCCGCTGCTGCTGGGCCTGGCCGCCGCCACCGGGTTGCTGTTCATCGGTTGGCAGGCACTGTCGTTCACCAATAACCGCCAATGGCTGGACAGCCTGCGCGGGCAGCTGGCGCAGATCGAGCAGGCAGAAGACCGCGAGCAGCAGCTGGCCGCTGGCAAGGGCCTGGAAGTGCTGCGCGAACAGATGGCCCGCGTCGAAAACCATCGCCTGCAGGGTGTACCACTGCAGTTGGGGGGTGGCCTGTACCATGGCGAAGCCATCCACCAGGTGACTCGCACCGCCTACCTGGCGCAACTGCGCAGCCAGGCGCTGGAGCCGATCGCACGCAGCCTGCAAGTGCAGATGCGGGCCTTCAACACCTTCGCCAACGGTATCAACCAGGAGCTGGAATTCACCCCGGCCCCGACACCGAAAAAACGCAATGGCAAGCCGCTGGCCCCGGCCATTGCAGCCAAGGCCCAGGCTGCGCTGGGCAACAGCCGCGCCGGTGCCTATGCCGCCAAGGTCAACCTGGCCACGGCCAGCGATGCCGCCGAGCTGTCTGCCACCACCGGTGGCCTGTCACTGTCCGAAGAAATGCTCGGGCGCCTCGACGAACAGCAGGTGGCCTCGATCATCGATGCCTACAACACCCTCAAGCTGTACCTGCTGCTGACCGAGCCCCAAGGCCATCCGGACCCGGCCTTCGTCGCTGCCAACCTGCCCCAGGCCTGGGCCAGCGCCGCCACCGAAGGCACTCCGGCCGACGCAGCCGTGATCGCAGAAAATGCCCCGCTGTACGTACAGTTGCTGGAACAAGGCCAGGCGCCGTCGTTGCCGCGTAACGAACAGCTGATCAACGAAACCCGGCAAAACCTCAAGTCGTTCATGATCTCCAGCTCGCTGGTCGATCGCGAGTACCTGCGCCTGCAACTCGAGTCGAGCCGCCAGTTCCCGGCACTGAGCCTGAACGACCTGGTGCCGCAACCGGGCCGCGCGTTGCTGTATGGCTCCGCTGGCGTACCGGCAATCTATACCCGCCAGGGCTGGGACACCTTCGTCAAGCCCGAACTGATCAAGCTGGTGTCGGGCAACCTGCGCAACGAGTCGGACTGGGTGCTGGACGGTGAAGGTGGCGATGCCATCGTGCAAAAGGCCAACTTCGTGCGCGAGTTCATGACCCGCTACAAACGCGACTACACCCAGGCCTGGTACAAGATGGTCAGCAGCGTGGGGGTACGCCACTTCGCCGACCTGGCCTCGGCCACCCAGCAGCTGGGGCTGCTCAGCGATGTGCAGAACTCGCCGGTAAAGAACCTGCTGGCGGCGGTCAATGACAACACCCAGTGGGACCTGCCGGTCAAGCACGCCATCCCGGCCCTCGGTAGTACCCGCGAAGACGGCTTCTGGAGCAAGGTCTCCGGCCTGTTCGACGACAAGGACGCCCTGCCCGCCAACGTCGCCCCGGCCCTGCCGGCGGTGGACGATGGCAGCCTGGCCAAGCGCTTCGAACCGGTGGCGCGGGTATTTGCCGAAAACAACGCCGAAGGCGCCGACAGCACCATCATGGACCGCTACCTGGCCGCCTTGCGCAAGCTCAAGGTGCGCATGAACAACATCCAGCGTTCGCAGGATGTGGGCAAGAGCAGCAAGCAGCTGATCAGCGAGACCCTGGAAGGCCAGCCGAGCGAGATCACCACCGTGCGCAACTACGTGGAGAGCAGCGTCGACACCAGCCAGGACGGCCTGTCGCGCTCGCTGCAGGGGCTGTTCAGCCTGCCTATCCAGTATGCCTGGGCGACCCTGCGCGACCCGGCCGGCCAGCAGATCGCCAAGGCCTGGGCGCAGCAGATCGCCAAGCCTTGGGAACAGGTCATGGCGCACCGCTACCCGATTGCCGGCAGCAGCCGCAACGAGGCGTCGGTAAAGGACCTGCAGCGCTTCGTCGACCCCGACAGCGGCCTGCTGCCGGCCTTCAAGCGCAACGAAATCGGCAACCTGGCCGGGGGTGAAGGCCTGGGTGTGGGCGACGGCAAGGCACCGGCGCTGGTCAACCCAGGCATGCTCAACAGCATCGACAAGGCCAGCTCCGTGGGCCAGGTGATCGCCAGCCTGTCGGACCGTGACAACGGCTTCGAAATCATGCTGGAGCCTTCTGCCAACTTCACCGACATCGTGTTCACCCTCGATGGCCAGGAACAGCACTACCGCAACGGCCGCAGTAGCTGGAACCGCTTCGCCTGGCCGGGCACCAGCAACGCTCCGGGTGCCCGCCTGGATGTGGTCACCCTCAGTGGCGCGCGGGTCACCGTGTTCGACTTCCCCGGGCGCTGGGGCCTGCTGCGCATGAACGAAAGCGCCCGGGTCGAGGACCTGGACGGCATTCAGCAACGCTTCAGCTGGAACACCGCCAGCGGCCGCGTGAGCCTTGTAGTGCGCAACTTCGGTGGGGTGAAACTGACCGACCTGGGTGATGTCAAGGCGCTGAGCGCCCTCAACGACAGGGGCGCCCAATGATCGGTTGCTTCGGCAAGCTGCCGTCGAGCGCAGACTTCGTCAGCCTGCATGGCGCGGCGGAAGAAGTCTGCGAGTTCGACGCCTGGCTGCAGTCTGCGCTGGCGGCCATGCGCCACCGCGAAGACTGGCAGGCATTGTTCGACGCACTGCCGATGTGCTTCTTCAATTACCGCGCGAGCAACGGCAACTGGCTGCTGGGTGGCCTGCTCAGCTCGCGGGATGCCAGCCAGCGACGCTACCCGTTCTTCATCTTCCAGTTGCTCAAGGGCGAGGGAGCCACGATGCTGGTGAACCCGTTCACCCTCGGCGAGCTGTTCAGCGCGCAGATCAAGCCGATGCTGCACCAGGCGGTGCAGGGTGCTGACTGCGCCAGCCTGTTCGAACGCATCAAGGCCCTGCGGCCGCTGCAGGCCCAGGACCTCGACCTGTTCCGCCAGGTGCACGCCAAATTCCTCAAGGATTTCAGCTTGGCCGATGTCGCCCGCGCCCTGCTGCGCTCCTGGCCGGACTTCAAAAGTGACAAGGCGCTTGCGCTACTGCAGGCAAGCCGAGCCGTGCTGCACAACGATTTCGCCGGTGGCATCGAGCTGCCCTTGCCGGCCGAACGCGGGCTGAAAAACCCTACCGCCGACCTCTGGCTGACCTGGCTGACCCGCATGAGCCGGCAGCCCGGCGTGCCGGCGGTGAGCCTGCTGGCCGACGACTTCATGAAACCACGGCTGTACTGCCTGCCGTCGCGCCACGCCAACTGTGCCTACCGCCTGCTCAGTGGTTGCGCCGAAGCAGGTCAGCATCTGGAGCCGCTCGACCCGCTGACGGTAGCGCCACGGCTGCACGATTACGACCGATCTCTTGAACATGTCATCGGCCAATTCGTCGATGCGCTGGATGCGACACCTGTATGAACAAGATCAAGTACTACTGCCTGCGCTACCAACCCTACCTGCTGGGAGTGGCGTTCTTCCTGGCGATCTTCCTGGTCTGGGCCATCGGCTGCGCCCTGGGCTTTGCCTCGCTGCATAGCCTGCTGGCCGGTATCGGCGTGTTTCTGCTGCTGTCGGCGGGCTATGTACTGCTGCTTTATCGCGGCGCCGGCCAGCACCACAACCTCGAAGGGTTACTGCGCGACGATGCCGACCAGGCGGTACTCAACGCCACCCCCGCCGACCGCGAAGAAGTAAGCCTGCTGCGCGAACGCCTGCTGCAGAGCATCGAGCGCCTGCGCAGCAACACACCTCGCGGCACCTCGGCCAAGGACGCGCTGTACGCCCTGCCCTGGTACCTGGTGATCGGTCAGCCGGCCGCCGGCAAGAGCACGATGATCCTGCAGTCGGGCCTGAACTTCCCCTATGCCGAACGCGAAGGCGCACGGGTTGCGGGGCTTGGCGGCACGCGCAACTGCGACTGGTTCTTCAGCTCCGAAGCCGTGCTGCTGGATACCGCCGGGCGCTACATGAACAGCCCCGAAGAAGCCGGCAAGTGGCGCGGCTTCCTGCAGCTGTTGCGCCAGCATCGCCAACGCCGCCCTCTCAACGGCTTGATCGTCAGCGTCAGCATCGCCGACATCCTGCATGGCTCGGCCGAGGACCAGGACCGCGTGGCCAAGCGCCTGCGTGAACGGATCCAGGAAAGCTGCGCGCTGCTGGAAGTGCGCCTGCCGATCTACCTGGTGTTTACCAAGTGTGACCTGATCCCCGGCTTCACCCCGTTCTACCGCCAGCTGGATGACGCTGCGCGTGGTGAAGTGATGGGCAAGACCTTCTCGCACAAGGGTTACGCGCAGGCCGACTGGGGCCAGCGCTTCGGCAAGGCGATGGACGAACTGACCGGTTACTGGCAGCAGGTGGCGAACCA
This sequence comes from Pseudomonas sp. PVC-5-1, assembly GCF_057444345.1. Taxonomy (NCBI): domain Bacteria; kingdom Pseudomonadati; phylum Pseudomonadota; class Gammaproteobacteria; order Pseudomonadales; family Pseudomonadaceae; genus Pseudomonas; species Pseudomonas sp. PVC-5-1. Next base: position 3,049,959 of record NZ_CM172024.1, read on the forward strand.
GCAACTGGTGCAGCAAGATATTCAGGTAACCCGGCAGAACAATGCGGCCTATCGCTTCCCGCTGGAGCTGGCCGCACTCAAGCCGCGCCTGCAACAATTCGTCGACAGCCTGCTGCGCGCCAACCCGTACCAGAACGCCGAAATGCTGCGCGGTTTCTATTTCACTGCCGCACTGCAGGCCGACGAAGCCCTGTGGGGCAGCCACGGCCAGCATGTGGCCGAACGCTTCGCCCTCGAACATGCCGAAGGCACCGCCACTGCCGTCAGCCAGCCGGCGCCGCTGTTCATCAACAGCCTGTTCCGCAAGGTGATCATCCCCGACCAGCACCTGGTGGCGCTGTACACCAGCAACACGCGGGAGCGCCGGCGCAAGGCGGGCTGGGTTGCCGCCACCGGCCTGGCAGCCCTGGTGCTGTGCAGCCTGTGGGGCTGGTCGTACCTGAACAACCGCGCCACCCTGGCCAGCATCGCCGGCGAACTGGCCCAGGCCAAGGCCGACGACCAGGCTGCCCGTGGCCAGTACGCCGCCTGGCATAGCCTTGACCGCTTGCGCTTCTGGGCCGAGCACTACTATCAGCAGCACCGCGAACAGGGCGTGCCGCTGGGCATGCGCCTAGGCCTGTACCAGGGCCATGAGGTCGAGCCGCTGCTGCGCAGCCGTTACTTCGCCACGCTGCAGAACGTGATGCTCAAGCCCACGGCAGACAACCTGACCCGCACCCTGTACCTGCTGACCACGATCAAGGTGTACCAGCGCAACACCCGCGAACTGCAGCCTGTGAGCGGCGTGGACAGCGTCGAGGCCGAGGAGCTGCCACATGACAACCGCGCGCAGTCGATCGCCGACTTCGGCAAGGCGGCGCTGGATACCTACGTGATGCTCTCGCCGGCCCGACGCGAAAACGCCGACCCGGCGTTTCTCAAGGCGCACCTGCCCGACTACTGGTACCCGGCCATCGCTCGCCATACCGGCAAGAGCATGGCCGCGGCCGCCAGCGAGGCCGGCGGCAACCAGGACTACCTGTACGCCAGCCGCCAGATCACCTTCTACAGCGACCAGATTCGTGAGCCGGATGTGCCGCGTATCCTCGACAACGCCTTCCTGATGTCCAGTTCGCGCAATTACATCGACAGCCTGCGCGCCCAGTCGCTGCGTTCGATCGAGACCATCACGCTGGAGTCCGACACCCTGTTCGCCTTCGGCCGCGCAGACTTCCAGAGCCTGAAGAGCGAAGGCCAGAGCCAGCTGAGCGCGATCGCCAGCAAACTGCTGAACACGCCCAACATCGGCAAGATCATCATTTCCGGCCACGCCGACCAGCTCGGCGACAGCCAAGGCAACCTGCAGGTTTCCAAACAGCGGGCGCAGACCATTCGCACCTACCTGGTCGGCAAGGGCGTACCTGCCGAACTGGTGGTCGCCCAGGGCGAAGGCAGCCGCAAGCCGCTGGTCAACTGCGACCTGCAGCAACCACGGGCGCAACTGATCAAGTGCCTGGAGCCCAACCGCCGGGTGGAAATCGAAGTACGCGGGCTCAACTGAAGCCCGCTGCAAGAACCGGCTACCCGGGCCTCACAGGAGGAGGCCCGGGTAGCGGAAAGCTACCTCTGCCGACAGGTTCGGCGAGGTCAAAACCAAGGGGCGCATGAGCAACCCTTTAAATGTTGTTAATGGAGAGTTTCACAATGGCATTTGACGCGTATATCCAAATCGACGGCATCCCGGGCGAAGTACTGGATGCAAAGCACAAGGACTGGATCGAAGTGCTGGGCTACGAGTACGGCGCCACCCAGGCCACCTCGGCTACCGCCAGCTCCTCGGGCGGTGCGTCGTCCGAGCGTGTTGCCCTGAGCGACTTCAAGATCCGCAAGGCGGTCGACAAGGCTTCGGCCAAGCTGTTCGAACACTGCTGCACCGGCAAGCACATCGCCAAGCTGAAGCTGAACGTGAACCGCGCCGGTGGTGACAAGGTCACCTACCTGACCATCGACATGGAAGAAGTCGTGGTGTCCTCGGTGCGCTTCATCGCCGGTGGCAACCAGAACGGTGAAGACAAGGCTGTGAGCGACCTGCCGGTCGAAGAAATCAGCTTCAACTTCGCCCGCATCAAGACCACCTACACCCAGCAGAACCGCACCGACGGCCAGGCTGGCGGCAACATCGTCGGCGGCTGGGACCGCACCGCGAACAAAGTGTTTGCCTGATAACCTGCGTACCCGGGGGCCGCTACGGCGGCCCACATCCCACAGCGTGCCAGGTGACCTGGCACGCTGTTCATCTGCCATGACCAGAGTGTTTTATGCCTGAAATCCTCAATGACCTTTCGCTGGCAACGCTGACCGCACCCATCGAGGGTGGCAGTGGCGAAGACTTGAGCTTCTCTGCCTTGTTCGACCAGATCAAGGAGGCGCGCCGGGCAGACCCTGACTACCTGACCCAGGGCGACTGGCAAACCGACCTGAAGACCGCCGACTGGGAGCAGGTGGTCAACCTGTCGGCCCAAGGGCTGGCGCAGCAAAGCAAGGACCTGATGCTGGTAGCCTGGCTCAGCGAAGGGTTGGCCCAGCGTGAACATTTCGAAGGCATCACCTTTGGCCTTCGGCTGACCGAACAGGTACTGGAAGCATTCTGGGACACGCTGTACCCAACACTCGAAGATGGCCTGGACGAACGCGCTGCGCGGCTGTCCTGGCTGAAGACCACGCTCACCGACATTGCCGGTGGCTTGCCCATTACCCAAGGGCAGAATTTTGGCGTGTTGCGCTATGACGAATCACGCTATGTAGAAAACCTTGCCTTGCAGAACCCCAAGGCAATGCAGACCGCGCTGAACGAAGGCAAGATCAACGCCGAAATCTTCCAGCGCTCGGTGGCGCTTAGCGACACCGAACACCTGCGCACCAAGGCCCTGCAGATCGCCGCCAGCCTGGAGGCCTGCAAAGCCCTGCAAGCCAGTGCCGACCGCCTGTTCGGCCATGAGGCGCCCAGCTTTGCCAGCCTTGCCGACATGCTGTCGCGCGCCAGCCAGCTGGCTGAAAAACTGCTCAAGGACCGCGGTGTCGAACTGCACCCCGCCACTGTGGCAGCGGCAGAACCCGAAGCCACTGTTGCCCCCACCAGCGAAGCAGGTGAACCGATGAACACACCCGTCCAGGCCACCACGCCTGCGCCGATGCGCACGACGCCACTGACCCGCGACGAAGCCTTCACCATGCTTGCGGGTATCGCCCAGTTCTTCAAGCAGAGCGAACCGCAAAGCCCGGTGCCTTACCTGATCGAACGCGCCATCAAGTGGGGCAACATGCCGCTGGAAGGCTGGCTGAGCGATGTGATCAAGGACAGCAACGTGGTGGACAACATTCGCGACGTGCTGGGCACCCGCGAGCCAAGATCCTGATGCTGTATCGGCTACACCGGCTTGTTCGCGGGTAAACCCGCTCCCACCCAGGTTGTACGCGGTCCCTGTGGGAGCGGGTTTACCCGCGAAGAGGCCGGTACAGGCACCACAAATACTGCTAACGTGAGTGCTCTCAACCGCCAAGGACCGCTCAGATGCCGCCACGTTCACCCGCCCCCACCGGCTTCATTCGCGTTCGTGGCGCCCGCGAGCACAACCTGAAGAACATCGATGTGGATATCCCTCGCGACGCGCTGGTGGTATTCACGGGAGTGTCCGGCTCGGGCAAGTCCTCGCTGGCCTTCTCCACCCTCTACGCCGAAGCCCAGCGCCGCTACTTCGAATCGGTGGCGCCCTATGCCCGGCGCCTGATCGATCAGGTCGGCGTGCCGGACGTCGACGCCATCGAAGGCCTGCCGCCGGCCGTGGCCCTGCAGCAGCAACGCGGCACGCCGAGTGCACGTTCCTCGGTGGGCAGCGTGACTACACTGTCCAGTTCGATCCGCATGCTCTACTCCCGCGCCGGCAGCTACCCGGCCGGGCAACCGATGTTGCATGCCGAGGACTTCTCGCCCAACACCCCGCAAGGTGCCTGCCCGGAGTGCCATGGGCTGGGGCGGGTCTATGAAGTGAGTGAAGCGACCATGGTCCCCGACCCGTCGCTGACCATCCGCGAACGGGCCGTAGCGGCCTGGCCGATGGCCTGGCAGGGGCAGAACCTGCGGGACATTCTGGTGACCCTGGGCTATGACGTCGATACCCCCTGGCGCGACCTGCCCCAGCAGCAACGCGACTGGATTCTCTACACCGAAGAAACACCCACGGTGCCGGTGTATGCCGGCCTGACCCCGGCGCAGACCCGCGCTGCGCTCAAGCGCAAGCTCGAGCCGAGTTACCAGGGAACCTTCAGCGGTGCCCGGCGCTACGTGCTGCACACCTTCATGCACTCGCAGAGCGCGCAGATGCGCAAGCGTGTGTCGCAGTACATGCGCCCCAGCCCATGCCCGCAGTGCCAGGGCAAGCGCCTCAAGCGTGAGGCGCTGGACGTAACCTTCGCCGGCTGCGACATAGGCGAGCTGTCGCGGTTGTCGTTGCAGGCGCTGGCCGAGGTGTTCCGTCAGGTTGCTGCGCCAGGCTATCTGGAGCAGCACGACGGCAACCTGACCCTGGAAAAACGCCTCGCCGCGCAACGCATCGCCAACGAACTGCTCGAACGCATCGCCCCCCTGCTCGACCTGGGCCTGGGCTACCTGGCCCTGGAGCGCAGCACCCCTACCCTGTCCTCTGGGGAGCTGCAACGCCTGCGCCTGGCCACCCAGCTGAACTCGCAATTGTTCGGCGTGATCTACGTGCTGGACGAGCCGTCGGCCGGCTTGCACCCGGCCGACAGCGAAGCCCTGTTCGAAGCGCTGCGGCGCCTGAAGCAGGCTGGCAATTCGGTGTATGTGGTGGAGCACGACCTGGATACCATGCGTCGCGCCGACTGGCTGGTGGATGTAGGGCCTGCCGCTGGCGAGCATGGCGGCACCATTCTCTACAGCGGGCCGCCCGCCGGCCTGGCCCGGGTCGAGCAGTCATGCACCCGGGCCTACCTGTTCAGTACATTGGTCCAGGCCACGCGCACACCACGCCAGGCCCGCGACTGGCTGAAGCTCGAAGGCATCAGCCGCAACAATCTGCACGACCTCAGTGCCGCATTCCCGCTGGGTTGCTTTACCGCCGTCACCGGTATTTCCGGCTCGGGCAAGTCGAGCCTGGTCAGCCAGGCTCTGCTGGAGCTGGTGGGGGCGCACCTGGGCCATGCCGACCTGCGCAGCGAGCCTGAGGAGCAGAGCCTGGAAGATGAACCCGAACAGGCCAGCGGCGGGTTTGTCAGCGCCGGCCTTGGCAGCATCAAGCGCCTGGTGCAGGTCGACCAGAAACCGATCGGCCGCACGCCTCGTTCCAACCTGGCCACCTACACCGGCCTGTTCGACCATGTACGCAAGCTGTTCGCTGCCACCGAACAGGCCAAGGCACAAGGCTTCGATGCCGGGCGTTTCTCCTTCAACGTTGCCAAGGGGCGCTGCGAGAACTGCGAGGGCGAAGGCTTCGTCAGTGTCGAGTTGCTGTTCATGCCCAGCGTCTATGCGCCCTGCCCGACCTGCCATGGCGCTCGCTACAACCCGGAAACCCTGGCGGTGAGCTGGCAAGGCATGAACATCGCGCAGGTGCTGCAATTGACCGTCGACCAGGCCCTGCAAGTGTTCGCCGAGCAGCCAGCGGCGCGCCGCTGCCTGCAGGTGCTGCAGGACATCGGCCTGGGCTATTTGCGCCTGGGGCAGCCGGCCACCGAACTGTCCGGCGGCGAGGCGCAGCGCATCAAGCTGGCCACCGAGCTGCAGCGCATGGCCCGCGGGGCGACGCTGTATGTACTGGACGAACCTACCAACGGCTTGCATCCGCAAGACATCGACCGGCTGCTGGTGCAGCTCAACCGCCTGGTCGATGGCGGGCACAGCGTGGTGGTGGTCGAGCATGACATGCGGGTGGTCGCGCAGAGCGACTGGGTGATCGACATCGGCCCTGGGGCCGGGGATGCCGGGGGCCAGGTGGTGGTCAGCGGCACGCCGCAGGTGGTGGCCGGGTGTGCTGAAAGCCGCACTGCGGCGTTTCTGGCCAAGGCCTTGTAGCGCCTGCACCGGCCTCTTCGCGGGTAAACCCGCTCCTACAGGTACTTACACAGCTTGCAAGATCTGTGGTGACCCTGTGGGAGCGGGTTTACCCGCGAAGAGGCCAGCGAAGCACATGCAGAGATGCCGTCTTGCCATGATTGCGCCGCTCTAGCCCGTAGGTTCTAATCGCGCACGACCCGTTTGCCTTTGTCACTCAAGGAAGTGTCACCATGTACAGGAAGATCGTGCCGCTGGCGCTGTTGGCAACCCTGGCCGGTTGCTCGAACAGCGAGGAAACCAGCGAGGCCAGTTTCCGGAAGGCCGCCCAGGCCTACCTCGATACCCAGTACCCACACTGCTTCGTCATCAGTTCATTCCCCACCAGAACCCAGGACTTCGACGTCCATGGCACCAACAAGGCGTTGCATGCCCTGGCCCAGGTAGGTGTGGTCAGCGAAAAGGAGATCTCGCGCACCGAGGTGCCCGCCCGCCTGTGGCAAGCGGCACGCACGGACATCTACTACGCCTATGACCTCACCGACGAAGGCCGCAAGTATTACAAGGCAGATAACGGGCTGTGCTTCGGCAAGGCTCAGGTCACCGCGATCGAGCAGTTCAGTGAGCCGAGCGAGGTGACCGGGCAGAAGATGTCGAATGTGACCTATGCCTACAAGATCACCGGGTTACCGGCTTGGGCCGGGGATGACGGGGTCAAGGCCAGCATTGCCGAACTGGGCAAGGCGGTGGCCAGCAATGACGCACCGCTCAAGGAAACCCGGGCGATGGTGCTGACCAGCCAGGGGTGGCGGTTGCAGGAGAAATAGCCGTTTGCTTTACCGGCCTCTTCGCGGGCTCGCCCGCTCCCACAGGTGCACCACTGGTTTTGAGAGCTGCGCTGTACCTGTGGGAGCGGGCATGCCCGCGAAGAGGCCGGTACAAGCGGCTTACATCCACCAGGCCAGCACCACCGGCAACCAGGCAAACGACAGCACCGTGGAACACATCACCAGGTTCGCTACCTGCTCCGGCTCGCGGTTGGCGCGCACCGCCATCAGGTAATTGAACACCGCTACCGGCATCGCCGACTGCACCACCAGCACCGCACGCTCCAGGTTGCCCACGCCCAGCGCCGCACCTACCGCCCAGCCCACGGCAGCCCCCAGGCCAATGCGCAAGCCGCCCAGCAGCATGCCGCTGCCCACATGGCGCAGGCGAATGCTGGCCAGCGACACGCCCAGTGTCAGCAACATCAGCGGGATGGTCATGCCGCCCAGCAGGTCTGCGGTATTGGCCAGCCAGCGCGGCAACTCGAAATCGAGAAAGATGATTGGCATGGCACCGGCCAGGCTGATCACGATAGGGTTGCGCAGCAGTGCCTTGAACGAAGCCGCAGTACCGGAAATGGCCATGCCGAGGGTGAACTGGACGATCGACAGGGTCAGGAAGAACGCCACGGCCAAGGCCAGCCCGTGTTCGCCAAAGGCATAAAGGCTGATCGGCAGGCCCATGTTGCCGGTGTTGGGGAACATGAACGCCGGCAACAGCACACGCCAGTGCATGCCCGAAGCGCGGCACACCAGCAAGCCGGCCAGGGCCATGCCCAAGGTGCACAGCAGGCAGGCCATGGCCATGCTGGTGAAGGCGTTCGGGTCCAGCTCGGTGCGGCTGAGCGTGGACAGCACCAGCGACGGGGTGCCGACGGTCATCACCACCCGGGCGATGAATTCGGTGGGGTAGTCCAGGCCCTTGCGGGCCCAGGCATAGCCGATGCCGGCGACGATGAAAACCGGGGCCAGGACGGCGAACAGCGAAGCGAACATGGGGGCCTTCCTTGGGGGTGGGCCCCGCATTATGCCGCAGTCTTCGGGATTGCCGGGGCTGCTTTGCAGCCCAATCGCCGGCAAGCCGGCTCCCACAGGTACAGAGCCAAGCCTTGAGGTATCACCACCATGCGGGAGTAACTGTCTTGTGTTGCCTGTTCTGGCCTCATCGCCGGCAAGCCGGCCCCCACAGGTACTGCACAATGCTTGAGGTCGATGCAGTCGAGGTGGGAGCTGGCTTGCCGGCGATTGGGCCGCAAAGCGGCCCCGGGATGTCCGCCCAAGACGCATTCGTGTCGCCCACAGACTGCGGCGTCTCGTCGCACACCCAAGCCCCTTGGGCAAAACCGCGCAAGCCCGTAGAATCGCGCTTCCTTTTCGCCCGTCGCCTTGAACGGTGGCAACCGGCAACGTCGCATCCAGCCCAGGCACATCCGTGCAGCCACTCGGCCCCGTTCGGGTCGAGCCGGTGTGCGCGTCCGAAAAGGCGCTCATTCCGCTCATCCAACTAGAGGTACCTATGTCTCCGCGTTTGCTGGCCATGGCGCTGGCGCCCCTGCTCGGGCTGTTCATCATTGCCCTGGGCAACGGCTTCATGTCTTCCCTTACCACCCTGCGCCTGGGCGCTGCCGGCGAATCAGCCACCACCATCGGTGTGGTCTCCTCGACCTACTTCATCGGCCTGACCCTGGGTGCCATCTTCAACGACCGGCTGATCCTGCGCATCGGCCATATCCGCGCCTATACCAGCTTCGCCTCGCTGATCGCCGTGACCATCCTGCTGCAAGGCCTGTTCTACGACGTCACCTGGTGGTCGGTGCTGCGCCTGATCAACGGCTGGGCGGCAGTGGGCGTGTTCCTGGTGATCGAAAGCTGGCTGCTGCTAGCCGGGGACGCCAAGATCCGCGGCCGCTTGCTGGCGCTGTACATGATTGCCTTCTACGGCGCCGGGGTCATCGCCCAGGCCGGCCTTGGCGAAATCACCCAGATGGGTGACACCGCACCGTTCATGCTGGCCGGCGTGCTCGCCGCCCTGTCGGTACTGCCCATCGTGATCCTGCCGCGGGTGTCGCCACTGCTGGACCAGGTCGAACCGCTCAAGCCGCGCCAGTTGCTGGGCGTTGCGCCGTCGGGCCTGGTCGGCTGCTTCGGTTCGGGTGTGGCCATTGCCGGCATCTATGCCCTGCTGCCGCTGTACCTGCAGCGTATCGGCCTGGATGTGGGGGAGGTCGGCAACATGATGGCCTGGGTAATTCTGGGTGCCATGCTGCTGCAATACCCGGTCGGGCGCTGGTCTGACCGCAAGGACCGCCAGGATGTGCTGATCGCCCTGGCCGGGCTGTGCGTGCTGCTGTCGCTGGTGACGGTGTTCCTGCCGTCTGACTCGATCCTGCTGCCGGCCATGCTGTTCCTGCTGGGCGGTGGCGTGTTCACCCTTTACCCGGTGGCGGTCAGCCATGCGGCCGACCGCGCGCCATCGGATGCACTGGTGCCGATGATCCAGGGCCTGCTGCTGATCAACTCGCTGGGTTCGGCCATGGCGCCGGTGGCGATTTCGCCGATGATGACCGAGTTTGGCGAGGCCGGGTTGTTCTGGGCCTTTGCCGTGGTCAACCTGGCCATGGTGTGCTTCTTCATGTGGCGCCGAGGCAAGCGTCCGGCGGCAGAGCACCCGGCCCCGTTCACCGCTTCGACCACCTTCTCGCCGACCGGTGCCGAGCTGCGGGTGACCGAAGACCTGATGCATGCGGCGCAGGAGCACCCGCCGCTGGAGCCGGTGGAGAGTGCTGCGCCAGCGCAGGCGCAGCGTTCAGAATCGCATTGACTCCGGGGCTGCCTTGCAGCCCTTTCGCAACACAAGGCCGCTCCCACAGAAACCCCACCTGCTGAGTACCATACCTGTGGGAGCGGGCGCGCCCGCGAACACCGGCGCAGCCGGTGCCATCCACCGCGTCGCCTGCTTCGCGGGCATGCCCGCTCCCACAGGGACCCCACCTGCCGAAAGAATGCGCCGGACCTGTGGGAGCGGGTTTACCCGCGAACACCGGCGTAGCCGGTGGCATCCACCGCATTGCCCGCTTTGCGGGTGAACCCGCTCCCACAGGGGCCGCGCGGGTTTGTGGATCTGGCTTTAGCCATTCACCAGGTTGGCCGGGCGCTCACCAGCCAGGGCACTGAGCAGGTTGTCCACCGCACAGCGCGCCATGGCCTGGCGGGTTTCCTCGGTCGCCGAGCCGATATGCGGGGTCGCCACCACGTTGTCCAGCTGCAACAACGGCGACTGCGCCGACAGCGGCTCCTGCACGAACACGTCCAGGCCGGCGCCGCGTATGCGCCGGGCACGCAACGCTTCGATAAGCGCTTGCTCATCCACCACGCGCCCGCGGGAAATGTTCACCAGAATTGCCTGGGGCTTCATCAGCGCCAGCTCCCGCGCGCCGATCAGGCCTTCGGTGCTGGCACTCAGCGGCACGGTCAGGCAAACGAAATCCGCCTGCTGCAACAGCTCGTCCAGGCTGCATTGACGCGCAGCATGGCGCGCCTCCACCTCTGGCTTGGCACGCTGACTGTGATACAGCACACGCATGCCGAAGCCGGCCGCGGCGCGCCGGGCCAGGGCCTCGCCGATGCGGCCCATGCCGACGATGCCCAGCGTCTTGCCGTGCACATCACTGCCGAAATGCGCCGGGCCGAGGTTGGCCTGCCAGTTCCCGTCTCGCACCCAGTTCGCCAGCTCCACCACCCGCCTGGCGGTGGCCAGGATCAAGGCGAAGCCCGTGTCGGCGGTGGTTTCGGTCAGCACGTCGGGCGTGTTGGTCAACATCACGCCACGCCGGCTGAGTTCGGCGATGTCGTAGTTGTCGACACCGACCGAAACGCTGGACACCACTTCAAGCTGTGGCGCCAGGTCGAGCAGGCTGGCGTCCAGGCGCAGGCTGGCCCCCAGCAGCCCGTGCGCACCCGGCAAGGCATCGCGCAGACGGGCCAGGCCATCGGGCTGGGAGGTATCCACCCAGGTCACCTCGACGCGCTCTTGCAGGCGTGCCATCAAGTCGTCGGACAGGCGTTTGTACAGGACGATTCGCTTCTTCATTGCACAGGTTCCTAATGGTTCATAGCCAGACGCGAGTTGCCGCGCTTGGCCCGGCCAGATGTCTGGGAAGTATTGAGTGCGGCGGTAAGCGCCACTGCGGCCAGCAGCGCACCGCACATGAACAGGTAGGAGGCACCAGGCCCGCCGGTGACGCCATTGAGGTAACCCACCAGCCACGAGCCACCGAACGAGCCCAGCGCGCCCATGCTGTTGATCAGTGCCATGGCACCACCGGCGACGTTGGCCGGCAGGATCTCGGGCACGATTGCGAAGAACGGGCCATAGGGTGCGTACATGCAGGCGCCGGCGACCACCAGCAACGCGTACGACAGCCAGAAGTGCTCGCTGCCCAGGGCGTAGGAGCCATAGAACGCAACGGCGGCGATCAGCAGTGGCGGCCAGACGAAACGCTTGCGCTTCTGCAGGCGGTCGGACGCCCACGACACACCCACCATGCCCAGCACCGCCGCCAGGTAAGGTACCGACGACAGCCAGCCGGCCTGCACGATATCGAGGTTGGCCGCTTGCTTGAGGATCGACGGCAACCACAGCACGAAGCCATACACACCGATGCTCCAGCAGAAGTACTGCAGCGAAAGGATGATCACCTGCGGCGAGCGGAACGCCTCGCGGTAGTTCTTCACCGGCTTGATACCTTGCTGCTCGGCAGCCAGCGCCTGCTCCAGGGCGGCCTTTTCCTGCTCGCTCAGCCAGTTCACCTGGGCCGGGCGGTCATCCACCAGGCGCCACCAGAAGAACGCCCAGATGACGGCGGGCAGGCCTTCGATGATGAACATCCAGCGCCAGTCGTAATGCTTGACCAGGTAGCCCGACACCACCGACATCCACAGGATGGTCACCGGGTTGCCGAGGATCAGGAAGGTATTGGCGCGCGAACGCTCGGCGCGGGTGAACCAGTGGCAGAGGTACACCAGCATGGCCGGCATCACCGCCGCCTCCACCACCCCGAGCAGGAAGCGGATGGCGATCAGCATGTAGACGTTGCTGACCACGCCGGTGAGCGTGGCAAGGCCGCCCCAGAGTATCAGGCAGACAAAGATCAGCTTCTTCACACTGCGCTTTTCGGCATAGATGGCACCGGGCACCTGGAAGAAGAAGTAACCAAGGAAGAACAGTGCCCCCAGCAGCGAAGACAGTGCGGGGGTGATATGCAGGTCTTCAGCCATGCCGGAAGCGGCGGCGAACCCGTAGTTGGCGCGGTCCAGGTACGCCAGGCTATAGGTGAAGAACACGATCGGGATGATGTACCACCAGCGGCGAGGTGCCAGGCTTTGGCTTTGCATGGTTCGTTTCTCCTGAGCTTGTTGTTTTTGTTGCAACAGGTGTTTCGGGTCAAGTGTTCAGGCGCTTCTGCGCAGGTCGTGGGCTTGCAGCTCATGGCGCAGCGGCAGCCCTTCCATGTCGCCACGCGACTGCACGGCGCGGCTGCCGCACCAGTTGCCACGCGCCACTGCCTCGGCTACCGGGTGGCCCTCCAGCAGCGCACTGAGCACGCCGACGGCAAAGGCATCGCCGGCGCCAACGGTGTCCACCACCTGGCTGACCGGCACTGGCGCCACCTGGCCGTCGCCCTTGGTGCTGCGGAAGTAGGCACCGGCGTCGCCCAGCTTGATCACCACCAGTTCCACCCCTTGGTCGAGGTAGAACGCGGCGATGTCTGCCGGGGTGTGCTGCCCGGTCAGCAGGCGGCCCTCTTCCAGGCCTGGCAGCACCCAGTCGGCCTTGGCCGCCAGGGCATTGACTTCGCGCACCATGCTGTTTTGGTCAGGCCACAGCGAGGGGCGCAGATTGGGGTCGAACGAGATGCTGCGCCCGGCGGCACGCATGGCGTCCATCAACGCATGCGACAGCTCCCGGCAGCCGTCCGACAGCGCCGGTGGGATGCCGGTGGCGTGCAAGTGGCGAGCCTGCAGAGAGCCCGGGCGCAGCAACGCCGGCGACAGCCGGCTGGCCGCCGAGCCACGGCGGAAGTACTCCACCGCCGGGTCGCTGCCGTCATCGCAGCGGGCCTTGAGCTGGAAGCCGGTGGGGTAGCTGGCATCCACCTCGACGCCGGAGCAGTCCAGCCCTTCGCGGCGCAGGCTGTCGAGCACGAAACGGCCCAGCGAATCGTCACCCACCCGGCTCAGCCAGCGGACCTTGAAGCCCAGCCGCGCCAGGCCGATGGCCACGTTGCTGTCGGCGCCGGCAATGCGCTTGCCGAACTGGCCGACACTGGCCAGGTCGCCGGCCTGCTCGGCGACGAACATGGCCATGGTCTCGCCGAAACACAACACGTCATGCTCATGCATGGCTCTGCTCCTCACTCGATACGCCCTGCCCCAGCGCCGCCAGGTCGCGCACCTGGGCACGGGTCAGCGCCAGCAGATCGTCGCTCACCAGCGGGTACTCGACAGCACGCACCACGCCGGGGGTGAACTCGGCCATCAGCTCGGCCCACTCCTGCAGGTCCGCAGTCTCTGGCGGTACGGCAACCAGGCGCCCATCGGCCCGGCGCTGCACGGCCTTGCAGTGCACATAGCGCACCCAGCGGCCCAGCTGGCGTGCGGCATGTCGGACAGGCTCGCCCTGCCACTGCCAGTTACCGATGTCGAAAGTCATGCCCAGGGTCAGCCCGAGCTCGTCGGCGCGCTGGAAAAACTGCTGCAGGGGTTCGATCCGTCCACCTTGCGCGGTCTGGTCGTTCTCCACCAGCAGCAATGGCCCGTGCGCCGGCAACAGCGTCGCCAAGGCCGCGACGTCACAGCCCGCCTGGTAGTGGCCCAGGGAAACCTTGAGCGCGACCGCGCCGAGAGCGCGGGCAGTTTCCAGCTTTTGCGCCAATTGCGGGTCAAGTTCGCCTTGTGCGGTCCACAGTTCCAGGGGCGTGGAATACAGGCACTCCAGGCGCAGCGCGGCAATGGCTGCAGCCAGCGCTGCAGTGTCCGGCGCACAAGTGAACAGTTCTTCGCGCAGCTCCACGCGGGTAACGCCGGCGGCAGCCAGCAGGTCAAGGAACTGCTGCTGGCCACGTTGCCGGACAAAGTCGGCACCGTAGCTGGAGAGGCTGATGGAAACGGGGTTCGAGTGCATTGTTTTTGTCCTTATGAAACCGGTTTCATTTTTTTGATGACAGCAGGCACGCAGGTGCCTGCCTGTGATTACTGTGGCTGGGTTGAACCTCGGATGATCAGCTCGGCCTTGAAGTCGATGCGCCGGGCTGCCCCGCTGTCACCGCGCAGGCGGCCAAGCAGGCTCTCGAATGCCGCCACGCCGATTCGCTCGGTGGGCTGGGCCAGTGCAGTGATGCCGCTGCCGACCAAGGGGTACCAGTCGAGGTCGTCGAGGGCGATCAGCCCGACGTCCACGAACAGATTGCGCCCTGCTTCGTGCAGGGCCCGGGTCACGGCCAGGGTGGCGACACCGTTGAAGGTAAAGATGGCCTGCGGGCCATGGCCGTTGGCGGCGAGGAACGCAGCCAGCTGCTCATCAAGCCCGGTGCCGGTCTCCAGCACCTGTTGGCGCATACCGGGCCGACGGCTGACCGAGGATCCGAACGCCTGTACTCGCTCCAGGCGCGAGCTGGTGCCATCGAGGGGTTCGGTTACCGCCAGGATGTCGCGGTAGCCTTGAGCTTGCAGGTGGTCGAGGGCCTGCTCGACCGCGTCGGCATTGTCCAGGCCAACCAGGTCGACATTCAGTTCGGGCAACTGGCGGTCGACCAGCACCATGGGGATGTCGCGCTGCAGGTTGAGCAATTCGCCGGGGTGATGGCCAAGCGTGTTCACGATCAGCCCTTCGACGTTGTAGGACTGCAGGGCCACAAGATGGTGACGCTCCTGCTCGTCGTCGCGGTTGGTGTTGCACACCACCAGGCTGTAGCCATGCTGGCGGCAGGCTGTTTCCACGCCATGCATCACGGCCACTGAATAGGGGTTGAGGATATCGGCCACCAGCATGCCGATCAGGCGCGTCTGGCCGCGCTTCAGGCCACGGGCCATCTGGTTGGGGCGGTAACCGAGGCGCTCGATGACCTCTTCCAGGCGCTTGGCGGTGGCTTCGGCGAGCAACTGGCGGTCACCGCCGATGTAACGGGAGACGGTGGCCTTGGAAACGCCAGCGACACGCGCTACTTCGCTGATGGTGACCCGTTCGCGGGCATGGGCAGGCGCGTCGGTCATGGGCTGTCCTTATGATTGTTGTGATAGCGATGAAACCGGTTTCAATACAGCAAAATCGCACGCGTTCGTCAACATGCCGTTGGTCGGGAGTGCGATATCCATGCGTAGTAAATGCAATAAGAATTCTATTTAACTAACTGATAAATAAAGAAAAGTAAATGCAAAACCCTGTGGGAGCGGGTTCACCCGCGAATGCGATTTTGAATGTGCCGACGCATTCGCGGGTAAACCCGCTCCCACAGTGGATTGGGGGTGCAGACAGAGGGATGCAGTTAACGAAGGGATTTCACGTCACTGACAGTGACGGCACTGCCCTGGTTACCCCAACTGGTGCGAATGAAGTTCACCACCTCGGCAACCTCCTGGTCACTCAGGCGCCAGCCGAACGCCGGCATGGTGAAGTTCGACGGTGCCGCGTGCGTCGCTGGCACCGTGCCCCCCGCCAATACCACGTGAATCAGCGATGTGGCATCCGCCGTCTGAACCACCGGGTTGCCGGCCAGGGCCGGGAACACGCGGGTATAGCCCTGGCCATCGGTACGGTGGCAGGCCGCGCAATTGTCGATGTACACCGCCGCTCCGGGCTTGCTGTCGTCACCCTTCCATAGCGCATCCGCCACCTGTTTGTCGTACACGTGCGGCTGGTCGTCAGGGTTGCTCGGTGGCAGCGTCTTCAGGTAGCGGGCGATGGCGGTCAGGTCGGCGTCGCTCATGTGTTGCATGCTGTGCTCGACCACGTCGCTCATGCCACCGAACACGGCGCTGCGGTCGCTACGGCCAGTCTTGAGAAACTGCACCAGCTGCTCTTCGCTCCAGCTACCCAGGCCGTCCTTGTGGTCGCCACGCAGGTTCTTGGCAATCCAGCCTTCCAGCGGTGCACTGCCGGCCAGGAACTGCTCGCCATCCTGTGGGCTCAGTGCCTTTTCCTGCATGGTCAGCGCCCGCGGTGTATGGCACGCACCACAGTGCCCCAGGCCCTCGACCAAGTAGGCACCGCGGTTGACCACCGGGTCGGCTGCCGCCGATGCCTGCCAGGGCTTGGCCTCTGGCGCGAACAACCCGCGCCAGACCGCCAGCGGCCAGCGCATGCTCAGCGGCCAGGGGATATCGGTGGCCTTGTTCGTCTGCTCGACCGGTTCCACGCCCTTCATGAAGTAGGCATACAGCGCCTGCATGTCCTGCTCGCTGACGCGCGCATAGGACGGGTATGGCATGGCGGGATACAGGGTGCTGCCATCCTTGCCGATGCCCTTGCGCACCGCCTGGTCGAAGTCTTCGAAGCTGTACTGGCCGATACCACTGGCCGCCGGGGTGATGTTGGTGGAGTACACCGTGCCGATCGGTGTCTCCATCGGCAGCCCACCGGCGAACGGCTTGCCGCCCTTGGCGGTATGGCAGGCGACGCAGTCGCCGGCGCGGGCCAGGTACTCGCCCTGGCGCACCTGCGCATCGTCATTCGGCGCAGCCTGAGCAGCCACGCTGGCACCCAGCAGGGTTGCTATCAACATTGTCTTCATGCGCATCGCTCCTCAAGCCTGAACCAGCGGGCCAGGGTTTTTCAGGTACTGCTCGCGGATGGCGCGGGCCGACCAGTAGGTCAGCGCAGCCACCAGCCCGGTCGGGTTGTAGCCCAGCCCTTGGGGGAACGCCGAAGCCCCCGGAACGAACACGTTGTGCACGTCCCAGCTTTGCAGATAGCGGTTCAACGCACTGGTCTTCGGGTCGGTGCCCATGATCGCGCCGCCGTTCAGGTGGGTGGTCTGGTAGCTGGCGGTGTTGAAGTGGTCCTTGACCTTCTTGCCCAGCACGGCAATGGTCTTGGGGTTCATCGCCTGGGCGATCTTGCTCAGCTTGTCGACCATGAACTGGTTCATCCTGATGTCGTTTTCCTGCCAGTCGAAGGTCATGCGCAGCAGCGGCTGGCCATAGGCGTCGCGGTAGGTCGGGTCGAGGTCCAGGTAGTTGCCACGGTAGGACTGGTGGGCACCATGCGCGTCCATCGACACCTGGTGGGTGTAGTAATCGGCGGTGGCCTTCTTCCAGGCGCTGCCCCAGGCCGGTGTGCCAGGCGGGGTGGCGCCGCCGGCAATCGGCCGTGTGCCGGCCTGGTTCACCCACATCGGCGAGCCACCGACGAAGCCGTGCGGGCCATGGTCGAAGTTGTCGGCGTTGAAGTCATCGATGGCGATGCCGTTGCCACCGGCGCCGATGAAGTTGTTGGTGTAGGTGTCCTTGTCGAAGAACGCCTTGACCGTGCCCATGTTCTGGTAGGCGAAGTTACGCCCGACCACGCCTTCGTTCCTGATGGGGTCGTACGGTTTGCCGATGCCGGACAGCAGCATCAGGCGTACGTTGTTGAACTGGAACGCCGCCAGGATCACCAGGTCCGCCGGCTGCTCCACTTCCCGCCCCTGGGCGTCGATGTAGGTGACGCCGGTGGCCTTGCGCTTGCTGTCGTCCAGGTTCACCCGCAGCACATGGGCGTTGGGCCGCAATTCGAAGTTCGGCACCTGGCGCAGCGCCGGCAGGATGTTCACGTTGGGCGAGGCCTTGGAGTACATGTAGCACACGTAGCCGCTGCAGAAACCGCAGAAGTTGCATGGCCCCATCTGCGCCCCGTACGGGTTGGTGTACGAGCCAGAGGTGTTGGCCGAGGGCAGGTTGTAGGGCTTGTAGCCCAGGCTGGCCGCCGCCTTTTCGAACAGCCTGGCCGACACCACGTTTTTCTGCGAAGGCAGCGGGAACGGGCTGGAACGGTCTGGCGCATAGGGGTTGCCGCCCTTCCCTTCGCCAACGACCTGGCCGTTGACGGTCCAGGCCTGGCCAGAGGTACCGAACACCTTCTCGGCGAAGTCGAAGTGCGGTTCCAGTTCTTCGTAGCTGACCCCGAAGTCCTGGATAGTCATGTCTTCGGGGATGAACTTGCGCCCGTAGCGTTCTTCGTAGTGGCTGCGCATGCGCAGTTCCATCGGGTCTACCCGGAAGTGCACGCCCGACCAGTGCAGGCCTGCGCCACCTACACCTTTGCCCGGCAGGAAGGCACCGAGCTGGCGATTGGGCAGCGCCACGTCGTTCATGCCGTGGCGGATGGTGACGGTCTCTTTCGACACATCGACGAACAGCTTCTTGCGCACGCTGTAGGTCAGCTCGTCGATCACCTGCGGGTAGCTGCCTTCCGGGTAGGTGTCCTGCATCGGCCCCCGCTCCAGGGCCAGCACTTGCAGCCCCGCCTCGGTCAGTTCCTTGGCCATGATCGCGCCGGCCCAGCCGAAGCCCACGATCACCGCGTCCACTTTCTTCATCACGGTCGTCATGCCTCAGGCCCTCTCGCCACGGATCGAAACAGCGGGGAACGGGTAAGGCTCGTTGCGCTCGACCCAATCCATGAAATCGGCACGGGCGCCGGGGAAGCCGATCTGGGTCCAGCCGACCATGCCTTTGTTGCCGCCATGGATCGGGTCGCAGAAGAACCCTTCACGGGTGTTCTGCACCAGCAGGCTGAAGAACACCTTGGCTGGCACGGCGTCGAAAACCAGCTCTCCAGCCTCGATTTTGCTGAGAATGCGGTCTCGGGTAGCGCTATCTTGCGCAGCAAAAACTTGCCCGGAATTGGCCTTGCACCAGCCATCCACGGCGGCGATGCCCAGGCGGTAGATCTGTTGCGGGCTGAGTTGCAGCTGGTACCCCAGTTCGGGCGCGGCGTCGGCCTTGAAAGGGCCTTGCATGTACCACTGCGCGCCAGTTGCGTAGGGGGTGTTCATCTGCCGGTCGATGAATTCGGCAGCGCCGGCTTCAAGTGCGCCAGGGCCAAGTTCGTCGGCCGGGATGATGCGCGAGACGGCAGCCTGCACGAAGGCCCACTCCTCGGCAGTGAAGAAAGTCGGCTGGTAGTTGCCTGCTGGCGGCGTGGCCGGCACTTTGGGCTCGTGTTGCGGGGCCGCAAGCAGCTGACTGGCACCCACGCCAAGCCCCGTGCTGGCCACTGTGACCACAGGGATCAAGGTCAAGGTCTTGCGCAGAAAGTCCCTGCGCGGGTTGTCGGGGGCATGCTCAGGCATTGCGAATCCTCATCGGCTGTGTGCGGCCTTGAAAAGCGCCATCTGATTTTCAATATGGGGGGGTGGTCTTGATAGGCCATCAAGAAAACAGCCGGATAATCTAGCGCGTTCAGAAATGTTTTGAAACCGGTTTCATGCCGTGCTTGCCTGCCATGAAAGATGCTCCTAAGCATATGCATCCAGCCAAGGGTATTTTTCACACTAAGGACGCTTTGAGCTGCATCTTCAGATTCTGAAATGCACAAAAGAAGAATCTTCCTACGATCGCATCGGACGTTTCGGGATTCCCGATAGATTGATTCCTGGTTTACGTTCGGGCTTCAGCCAAATGCCTGCGACTAGCCGCGTGGATACTCCATGCCACCATGCAGCGATGGCGCGCCGACAAACGAGGATTAAGGATGTCCGATGAGCCCGATGTAACTGTGAAAACACTACACAGGAAGATAAAGCCGGTCCTGCTGGAGGATATCCAAAGGAACCCGCTACCTCGCTCCAGCACCGAATCTGGGCAAGCCATGGATCTTCCTGGCTACTCAGCCGACCCGGACTTCCAGCTACGCGGTGGCTTCGCCAACCTGATGCTCGACGCGGCCAACCCGCTGTTCGGCCTGGTCATACGCCTGCGTACGCTGGATGACCTGCCCAACATCGAACATGTGCACAAGACCCTGCAGATTCAGGTCAGCACAATCCGCGAGGAAATACAGCAGCACGGTTATTCCTCTGTGCACCTCGAAGCCTATTCCTATGCCTTGTGCCTTTACCTGGACGAGGCCGTGATGAGTCGGCCCTGGGGAACAATTCGTGCTGGAGCCACGAACCGCTGCTCAGCATCTTCCATGGCGAAACCCAGGGTGGCGAGAAGATCTTCGTGTTGCTGGAGCGGTTGATGCAGTCTCCGGAGGCGTTCCAGGATGTGCTGGAGTTCCTGTACTTCTGCTTTTGCCTGGGCCTGAAGGGCAAGTACGCCCTGGACCCGAAATGCGATGAAATCATCAACGCCCTGATTTCGCGGATGCACAAGGTCATTCGTGCACTGCGCGGCCCCACGCCGGAATTCCCGGGCGATCCCTATACCAACGTGGTCCATCGCCCCCACCGTATGCGGCGTCGGGAATGGCCCTGGTGGAGCCCGTTGGTGATCTCCGCCATCGCCATGGTCTGCGCCTACTGCTACTACAGCTACCGCCTGAGCTTGATCACCGCCGAGGTGCTGGAGTCGCTCAACGGCATTTTGCAGCAGTAGCAAAGGGGATCCGCATGCCTAGCCAATCCGACTTGCGCTTCACCTTCCAGCCGCTGGCTGGCCAGATTGACTTCGAGGTGGTTTCGTTCGAACTCGACGAAATGATCAGCTCACCGTTCCAGCTGAAACTGGAATTGATCAGTTTTGAAGACGAGGTCGACTTCGGCCAGTTGCTCGACCAACCAGTGCTGTTCACGATCTGGCGCGGTGAGCGCCCCCTGCGCTATGTGCACGGCCTGGTCAGCAGTTTCAGCCAGGGTGAGACGGGGTTCTATCGCACCCGTTACCGCGCATTGGTCGAGCCCGTGCTGGCCCGTGCCGGCTTACGTTCGAACTGGCGCATCTTCCAGCAGAAGACCGTGCCGCAGATTCTCGAATTGATGCTCAGGCGCCAGGGCATTGCCCGTTTCGAAATCAACAGCATGGGCGAGCATCAGGTGCGCGAGTTCTGCGTACAGGCCGGTGAAACGGACCTCGACTTCATCGCCCGCCTGGCGGGGGAAGAGGGTTTCGTCTATCGCTTCGAGCACACACCGAAACACCATCAGCTGGTCATCACCGACCGACTGCTGGCGCTGGGGCAGATCAGCCGAAGCGCGATCAAGGCCGACGACGAGGATGAAGACTTCTTCGACGAAGACGACATCGGCCCCGACCAGGTGCTGTACCGCGCCAACAGCGGTGGCGACCAGGCCAGGCCTTGTCTGCGCCGCCTGCGTTACAGCGAACAGGTGCGCACTGCACGTCAGGTGCAGCGGGACTACACCTTCACCAACCCGCAGTACCGGCAAGAACACCGCGCAGGTGACAGTGGCATCACCCATCAGTCCCGGGACTACGAGCGCTTCGACTACCCCGGCCGCTACAAGCGCGATGCGGTCGGAGTGCCCTTCACCGCCACGCGCTTGACGGCCCTGCGCCATGACGCCCGTATTGCCGAAGTCGAGGGTGACGATGTGCGGCTGCAACCGGGGCTGAGCTTCACCCTCATCGAACATCCGCGCAAAGACCTCAACGCCCATTGGCGTGTGATGCGTGTACATCACGAGGGCAGCCAGTTCACCAGCCTGCAAGAAGAAGCTGCCGGGGCCGAACAAGGAACGCGCTACTCGCAGGAAGCCGTGCTGGTGCCCGGCCGCATCGAATGGCGTCCGGCGCCACTGCCCAAGCCACGCATCGACGGCCCGCACATGGCCACGGTCGTCGGGCCGCCCGGGGAAGAGATCTACTGCGACGAGTGGGGCCGGGTCAAGGTGAGCTTCCCCTGGGACCGGGAGAGCGAGAACAACGAGTTCAGCTCCTGCTGGGTGCGCGTGTCACAAGGCTGGGCAGGCGGCAGCTGGGGCTCGATGGCCATCCCGCGCATCGGCCAGGACGTGATCGTCCAGTACGTCAACGCCGACCCCGACCAGCCGATGATCACCGGGCGTACTTATTGCGGCGACCAGCTGCCGCCGTACGACCTGCCTGAACACAAGACGCGCATGACCATCAAGAGCCAGACCCACAAAGGCGATGGTTTCAACGAGCTGCGCTTCGAGGACGAACTGGGACGACAGGAAGTCTTCATCCACGCAGAAAGAGACCAGAACAACATCGTCAAACATGATGAAACCACGCAAGTCGGGAACGACCGCACCGAGCGTGTCGAAAGGGATGAGACCCTTTCGATTGGCCAGGACCGCCGGGAAGAGATTGCCCGGGACGAGTCCGTCAATATCGGCCAGGACCGGACCCACCAAATAGGCAACGACGACACCCTGACCATTGGCCGGACTCATACCATCATCACCGGCCTGGACCGGATCGAACAGGTCGGCAACCACCGCCAGGACCTCACCACAGCCAATCACACGGTAGAAATTGGCGGTCACCTGGAACAGAGCGTGGCCGGTCACAAAACCTTGCAGACCGGGGAAGCCATCCGCCACACAACCAAGGTCTATGACATCCAGGTCAGCGAAAGCCTGACTATCAGGAGTCCGGCCGGGTTGCTGCGCATAGATCGTGCCGGTATCACGTTGGACGGACTGGAACTGGCCTTCAAAGGTCCTGTGAGTCAGCAGGCCAAATGCAACCAGCACATGACATCGACCTTCGGCGTACCAGAGCCCGGCGAGCCCATTTGCCTCAGCTGCTTGCTGAAAGCGATCGCGGATGGCCACAACATGATTCGCATGGAAGGAGCAAGCTGATGCCAAGCCCATTTATCAGAACTATGGTGGAGGTGCTGCGTACCTCCGACCGCTATCGTCTGAGCGCGATCGTGGAAATGGCCAAGCTGTCACCCAGCGTGCAGGAAAAGTTGACCCGGCACTATGAGGATCGCTGCTGGCCACTATTGCAACAAACCCAATTCCACAATCTGCGAACAGCAGGCCCTTGGCTGTTCGGGTCGCGGCTAGGCGCCGATGTGTCGGCCCAGTACGATTTTCAATGGCAACTCGAACAGCTTGCTTCGGGCGCGGTTTGCGGCTGGATCGTCAGTGCGTTACCAACTGCCCAACTTGCCCGGCATCTTAGCCACGCCAACATCGTGACGGGAGCAGACGGCCATTTGTACCTCCTGCGTTTCCACAACGCTGCAGCTTTGCGAGTGCTGGATACATATCGTGAGCTGCCAGGGATAAGCGAATGGCTAGCTCCCATCCATCACTGGTGGTCGCCTGTAGCGCACCCGAACAAGCGGTTGTGGCTACAAGTATCCGGTGCTGATCAGCCTCCGCCCCTGCACCTCCCACAAATCACGCTAAACGAAGACTGTTGGGCTGAATTGGCGGGAGACCCGCTGAGCTATCAACTTGCCGAGTTGATCAAGGACGAGCCGTCCTGTGCGGCCTTGGCCACTGCTTGCCACGGAACAAGGGTTGGTTTGATCCAACACTACCTGGATCAGGCGCGAGAGCAAGGCTTGGACCGTGAGGAAGACCTCATCAGCTATGTGCTCATACTAGCTCGCCACGGCGAACAACTCAGTAGCTCGCAAGCCTGGCAGGACGCGATTGTCGCAACACGCGAACAGCAAACATCCCTGATGGACAACGTGCAGCGATGCCTGCGCGCCAAGAATTGAGGTACACAGCCATGGACTCGGTCACCGAAACCCTCGAACTTTGCAGACGCATCACCACTGGCTACCGCCCTGCCCTGCGCAACAGCCCTGTCGCCGACTGCACCCGCCGTTTCGAACTGCTGCCCCTGCGCTATGCCGCCGTCGGTGGCAATCCGGCACAACGAACCCGCCTGCCCAAATTGCCGGACTACCTCAGCCCCTTTCAGGATGTCGGCGAGCTGACCCATTCTGGCTATGCTATCCGCCCTTTGCGCGAAGGCTTCCTCTATCTGCTGATCAAGCGCCACAGCGAATCGGCCTATCAATGGCACAGCCAGTACCGCGTTGCCCCCAACGGCTCGCTGCTTTACATCAGCGCAGACGCGCCTTGGGAATCCGCTCCCAACGCCGCTAACCTGGAGGAGATCATTCGCGGCTTTGGCTGGACTATCACTCTTTACGATCTGGATGACATCCAGGAACTGCGCCCTTTGTTCAGCCCCTCCCCACTGACCCCACGTATGCTCGATAACTATCGCCTACTTGAGGACGAATATCGCAGTAGTCTGCCGCCCATCGATATCGCCCGATTAATCCAGCCCTCCGATGCACCGCCGCAAGCCCATGTACTCAAGCACGATCAACTTGGCTGGGTCGCCGATTTCAAAGCCCAGGAGGATTCCGACCTGAAAGCGCTGCTGGACCTGCAGCCGTTCAACAACGACCAGATCGTCTCGCCGCATGCGTCACGACAAGCCCTGGCACCGCCGGTTAATCAAACCAAACCCCGCGGCGCCGCAATCGTCATCGAAGACGCCATCGGTATCACCCAAGAGCTCAATGCCTGGCGCAATGCTGCCGTCGACGACGTAAAGACCAAGTGGCTGCGGCGCGGCGTAGAACCAGGCGTGGATAACGAGCGCAGGCTGCTGGTCGCGCAATCGTTCCTGGAGATCGAGAAGCTCTACCCGCAGATGATGGCCGACCGGATCGTTAAACGCGAAGTCATGGCCGAGACCATTCGCAACCAGCCGGCCACGCCGGTGGAGTTCTATGCATTTTCCGATCGGGCCAGACAACAGGCCGATGCGCATGATGAGAGGATGAGACCACACCTTGAGAAGTTCGAGCGCGGCGTGCGTGCCAAGGTCCAGAACCGTCAGGATACCGGTGAATTCAGCAAGAAGTTCGACCAGAAATACGGCCATCTGGTCGACCGTCAGGCGATGCACGATCAGCTGGAAAGTTTCGAGCAAGCCATGCAACAGGCCCAACAGGAGTCAGAGGATCGGGCCAAGGATCATGCCCGCTGGTTGATCAGTGAACGCCTACTAAAGGCCCTGGACCGTTACGACAATGCTGACCTGATCAATGGCCTGGCCTTTGCCGAGCAGACCGGCCAATGCGTTATCGGCATGGAGCTCAGTGAATGGGGAACGACGGTGCTGGACCACTGGTGGCGTAGTGATGTTGCTGATCGGAGCAACCTGGCGATACGGGGTATCACGTACAACCAGGATGACATTCGTGATGCGCTCGCGGCGCTACGGGAAGCGGCCATGGCCAAACCTCCGTCGGAATCATGGTTCGTGCTGCGTGAGTCACTTGTCCGACAAGCGCACATTGCGGCGAATGCTTTCGGGCGCGCCAACGCTTTATATGAAGAACTGCAGAACAGAAACAGCCACGCCAGCATCGGCCTATACGCCTGGTACGTGGCGCTGGGCCGACAAGTGCTTCGTACCGGAGCCCCCAACAGTGTGGACCGTGCCCTGCACCATGGCCTGCGCCTGACTCTGTTTGCTTCGGTACATGAGACAGCTGTCGACATTCGCCTGAGTGAAGCGGCTCGTAGCGGGCAGCCATTGAATCCGCAGCGCAGCGCTGGCCAGGCAAAACGATACTTGGACCAGGCCTGGGCCGAAGGATTGATGCAAGCCAATAAGAGCGACTTCTACAAAGTGCGTGTCTCCGGTCTTGTATGCCTGCTGGAAGGGATGCTGATGGCGTTCAAGGCCCGCGAACTGCCCGACAGTGATGTACGGATTAAGACCGAACTCATGGCAGCCGCCATGACCACGGCTGCGGCGGGTTTCGAGATTGGGGCCAGCTATGTGGAGCAGGTGGTGACGCGTTACGGCGCAAATAGCGTGTCCGGTAGAGGTGCGGTTGCGACCTTGGGGAGGTTGAAACTCTGGGGAGCCGGATTAGCGGGGACGGGAGGGTTCGTACTGGCTTGGTGGGACTTCGCCGACGGGGTAAAAAATCACACTCAACATAATGTCTCAACGAAATCTTGGACATTGAGTGGGGCCTACTTTACGCGCGCACTGGCCACACTTGCTTTATCTATCGGAGAATTGGGAACTGCTATAGGAATAGCTAAGCCCTTCTTCGATCGTCTTACGATCAACAATCAGAGCAAACTCATACGTCTTGCAGGGCGATCATTAGGTAGCCTGGCTACCAGACTGGGTACGCAGGCGGCTCGCTTGCTGTTAACCAAATTAATTTTAGGAGCGTTCTGGGTAGGCCTGCTACTAACCGCCATTATTTTCTTGCTTGAGGACGATGCGCTGGAAAAGTGGTGCAAGCGGAGCAGCTTTCGCTTGGAAAAGAACTCTAAACCTTACGATGAACGAGAAGAGTTAGCAGCCCTGCATTCAGCTTTCAGCGAGGTCCTTTAATGTATCTTATCGAGCGGGGGCTGTGGCAGATGGCGATTGAATCCGAGGCTAAGCGCAAGAAATTCGACGTGCAAAGGAGCTCGACTGTAGAGCGCGCTGACAAGAATTTCCATGAAGATGACTTGAATAAAGACATACACTTCAACAGTGTCAGCGAAAAACCAAATGCACGCGGCCCCATATTTTCTTTCAACGATACATATATGGAAATGCGCTGCGGCGGGTCAGAAGAAAAACGCGGCATCATCACGATGATGACGCTTGGCAGTTTAGGCCCAATGACTTACGCATGGCTGCACATAACATTTGGCTCCATCTATATCAATGCGACTCAACCCGATTTCTTTTCTGCGTTCTCGGTCCTATTCAGCGCGTACATGCTATCAATTGGCGGAGCCATTTATTACTTATATGCCAAATACGGATTTCGTTTTACTCGACTTGAAATGCTTACCAGCCGCCATTTGCTCATTCGCTTCAATCGAAAAACCCAGCAAGTTCACCTCCATAGACCAAGCTACTGCGGCGGTATAGCAACATTCCCCTGGAGAACAACCGGAAGCACCGGCGTCAACCCTGAAGACGACTCCCTCAGCGCGGGCATGAGGCTGTGCTTGGTCTGGCACCCCAGCCGCACTGGCCTCCCTCACATGGAAATGGCCCTACTCGGCAAGCAAAGCCAAGGTGGTAGCGAACTTCGGGACGAGTGGGAGTTCATTCGCCGCTATATGGAAGATGGCCCACATGCCGTCCCCCGCCCCCGTCTGAGCACCCAACTCCCCTCGCCCATCCAGGCATTCAGCGCCCAGTTCGAAGGATTGGGTCGTTTCTACCGGAAAAGCAGTTGGCTGTTCAAAGTCGTCCTGCTCTTGGTTTGGCCCGCCTTCGTCATTATCGGCACCGGCCATTGGCTGAGCTTGCTGTTGTGCTGGCGACCGCGCTGGCCGAAGGTTATCCGCGAAGCTGGCATGCCCGGTAAGCCCGTCCCAGCGGTGACAGCGCTGAGCGACTACCCACCTGAGATCCAGAAACGCCTGCTCGCCAATGCCGATCGCTGGCAACTCAAACCCGGCAAACGCCCAGAGAAAAAGCCACGCAAATTACGTACGTCGAGATCGAAGGTGCACCGACCGGGTAGCTGATGCTACGAATGGGTCGGTACCACCTGCCCCAGTCCCCAACCTTGGGGACACGGTGCCCAACGGCAACCCCCTGCAATCGCCCTTGCAAGAGAAATGGATCCCTTGCCCTGCAAGGGCTGCAGCACATTTTTTCCGGCTTGGCACGCCTATTGCCGATCTCCTGCCAGACGCCCCAAGTCCATGGGCCCGTTTGCAGGAGGAAATGTCTCATGCACCGACCGATACCCCACCCGCTGGCATTGGCCATTTTCGCCGGCATGCTCCAACTCCCGGCCCAGGCTGCCTTGAACGCTGTCGATCCAGGCGCCTATGTTCCCGCCAACGGTGGCTTCCCAGCCTGGTACCAGGACAGTCACGGTCGTACCCTCGACCTGTGCCTGACGAAGGCGGTCAGCTCGCGTGTGCCTGGCGCACCCGGCGCACCTTCGTACATGTGCACGCTGCTGCCCACCCCCGGCGTGTTCGACGATACCCAACCCATCGTCTTCCCCACCAACTTCCCTGACGAGGCGTTCTGGTTCACCGCCGACGCCGCCATCGTAGACGCCACTCGCGGCATCGACCTCAGCTACGGCACCGCGATCGAAGCGGCATTTGCCGCCGAAGAACCGGTCGACGGCGACCAGGTCAGCTTCGCCCGGGTGCGTATCCGGGTCGACGTGCCAACCGCCGGCACCTACGTGGTCACTCACCCCTATGGCGTCGAAGTGTTCGACGTACCTGCGCCCGGCCGCCGGGCGATCAACATGACCCGCGACATCGGCATTGCCGG
This sequence comes from Pseudomonas sp. PVC-5-1, assembly GCF_057444345.1. Classification (NCBI taxonomy): domain Bacteria; kingdom Pseudomonadati; phylum Pseudomonadota; class Gammaproteobacteria; order Pseudomonadales; family Pseudomonadaceae; genus Pseudomonas; species Pseudomonas sp. PVC-5-1. The sequence continues at coordinate 3,078,066 of NZ_CM172024.1, forward strand.
CGCAGGCGACTTCACCGGCGCCCTGAAAGGCGATGTCGGCCCGTTCCTGCGCAGTGTCAACGGCCCCTACACCGAAGGCAGCGAGCGCTTCATCGGCGACCCGAACCTGGAAGAACGGGTGACCGGCAGCCCCTTCAATACCAACTACGTGCGCATCGAAGGCCCCGGCGGCATCGACCTGCGCACCGAGCTGTTCGCGGTTTCGGGCAAGCTTTCCGAAGTGACCCTGCCAACCCCGCTGATGCCGCAACGCAGTACCTACTCGCGGCATACCGAGAACGGCGACCTGCGCGCCCAGCAGGACATCTTCGTGATGGCCCCGCCGCCACCGGCCAGCGTCACCCTGACCAGCCAGACACCCAACCTGAACCTCACCGAGGCCAACGGTACCGGTGCCTGGTACGCCCAGTCGGTGCTCGACCCGGCCGCCGGGACGATCCTGACGCTGACCGCCGACAACAGCGTGGCGATCCCTGCCAGCAGCCCGACCACCGCCAATGTACCGCTGACCGACCTGGTCGTTATCACCCAGGCCCAGTTCCGTCTGTCCACCGGCGAGCTGACCTTGGTGGCCAGCACCAGCGACGAAACCACGCCGCCAGTGCTCACCGCACACACCGGCAACGGCGCGCTGATCGGCAACCTGAGCGGCACAGGTGCCGTGAAGACGCTGAGCACCAGCCTGTCGCCGATCCCGCCGGCCAAGGTGCAGGTCACCAGTACCAACGGCGGTAGCGACACCGAAGACGTGGTGCTGGTGCCATGAACAGACAAAGGCTCAGCCTTCAAGGAGGCAGCATGAACACTTGGTCGCGCCGTGCGCTGTTGGCCGCCGGTTTCTCCCTTACCGTTACCAGCGCCGCATTTGCCGCGCTGTCCGATGTCGACCCGGGGCCCTACACCTTCGCCACCGGTGGCTATCCGATGTGGTACAAGGACAGCCTCGACCAGTCCCTGGAGCTGTGCCAGTCCCGTGCTACCAGTACGCGTGCACCAGGCGCGCCGGGGGCACCGGCCTACATGTGTACCTTGTTGCCCGAGCCTGGCATCTATGACGATGCCCTGCCGCTGGTGTTCCCGGACAACTGGCCGCCCGAGATGTTCTGGTTCCTGGCGGAAACCGCCATTCCGCAGGTCGGCAACAGCGGCTATGAACTGGAGGTTTATGTAGCCGGGGTGGAGGCTGCCTTCGCCGCCGAAAACCCTGTCGATGGTGACCAGCAAAGCTTCGCCCGGATCCGCATTCGTGCTTCGGTTCCAAGTACCGGTACCTACACCATCACCCATCCCTACGGGGTGGAGACGGTCAACGTCACCACGGCGGGGCGTCGGGCGATCAACATCACCCGGGACATTGGCATTGGCGCACCAGGCAACTTCCGGGGAGCGCTGGCGGGGGCGATCGGCCCTTGGCTGAAGGGTGTTGGCGGGCCTTACACCGAGGTCAACCCCGATACCGGCGCCATCGAAACCTACATCGGCGACCCCAATATCACCGAGGCGGTGACCGGCAGCCCCTTCAATACCAATTTCGTGCGCATTCAAGGCCCCGCTGGCACCATCCAGACCAACACCTTCACTGTTTCAGGCAAGGTACTCGACCAACGGGCCCAGACCCCGGTCAGCCTGGAACGCGCCACCTATTCGCGCAATGCCACCGGCACCCGTACGGAAGTGTTCGCCAAGGCGCCCAGCACGGCCAGCCTGTGCATGCGCAATGGCATTGCCCTGGTCGGCACCCCGCCCTCGCCGTGCCAGTACACCCTCACCGCCGACAACAACGGGCTGTTCTTCCACCAGCAGTTCGGCCAGGAAGCACCGCCTGCTGTGGTGGTGGTCACCGCCAGCGACAGCGCCGGCGGTACCCAGCCAACCGCGCTGTCGAGCAAGCTCACCGACGTGGTCAAGGTCGGCACCGCACGCTACGACTGGGCCAACAAGCGCCTGTTGATAGAGGCCAGTTCCAGTGACGAAGTGGCGGTCCCGGACCTGATCGCCCAAGGCTACGGTCGCCTGTCCAAGGCGGGCACGCTGCAGAGCCTGACCGTCAACGACGTGCCGCAGCCACCAGCCACCATCACGGTGAAGTCGGCACGCGGCGGCAGCGATGTCGAACCGGTAGTCGTGGTCGGCAACGCGCCGGTCGAGGCGGCCAACCAGCCGCCGCTGGCACAGGCCGATACCGGCAGTACCAGCGTGGGCATCCCGATCACCCTCAACCTGCTGCAGAACGACAGCGACCCGGATGGCAACGTACCGCTGACCATCAGCGACCTCACCCAGCCCGGTACCGGTCTTGGCGGCGTGGTGATGAACGGCACCACCTCGGTCACCTACACCCCGCCAGCCGGGGCCACGCAACCCGTGGTGGCCACCTTCAGCTACCGGGCGGTGGACGCCAAGGGCCTGAAGTCGGAACCGGCTACTGTCACCATCAACGTAGCGCCCAACCGGGCACCGACCGCCAACCCGGAAACCGTCGCCACCTTGGGCGTGCCATTGACCATCAACGTGCTGGCCAACGACACCGATCCGGAAGGCAACGTGCCGCTGACTGTCCCTGCTACCTCCCTCACCCAGCCGGCTACCGGTCGGGGCACAGTCAGCACCGACGGCACCACGGTGACCTACACCCCACCGGCCACGGTGACCACCGCCTTCACCACCACCTTCACCTACCAGGCGCGTGACTCGCTGGGGGCGCTGTCCAACCCCACCACCGTCACCGTCAACGTGTCGCCACGGCCCGCCGCCGAAACCTTCGCGGTCACGGCAGCCACGGTCACGGCACGCTCCAACAACCGTTACAACTGGGACCTCAGCGGTACCTCGTCGGTCACCACCGGCAATACCGTCACCGTGCGGGTAACCACCACTACCGGCGTGCAGACCCTTGGCACCGCCACGGTGGCGCTGACCGGCCGCTGGCGCCTGGCGGTGAGCAATAGCACCACGATCATCCCGACTGCGGCACCGACGGCGACGATCACCACCAGCCAGGGCACCACACGCACCGTCAACGTAACCGTGCAGTAAAGGCCGGAGGTTGCAATGAGACGCCTGTACTCCCTGCTGCTCGGCCTGGCCGTGGTGGGCCAGGCCTGCTGGGCCGAGGACCTGTTGGACAATGCCGACCTCGCACCCGGCAACGACCTCGGCGAACCGGTGATCATCCGCCTGCTGCCGGCCAGCGCCGGCCAGGCTGCGGTGATCGAGCAGCAAGGCGCGGGCAACCGCGCCGCCCTCGACCAGAACGGCCAGGCCCTGTTGGGCCGCATCGTCCAGGCCGGTGGCGCGCAGGAAGCGTACATCTTGCAGGAAGGCAGTGACCTGATGGCCCTCATCAGCCAACAGGGGAATGGCAACAGCGCGTCGATCCGCCAGACCGGCAGCAGCAACAGTGCGGCCATCGAGCAGATCGGCAACGACAACAGCGCCAGCATCGTGCAGTCCGGCACCGGCCTGAACAGCTCCGTGACCCAGGCCGGCAATGGTCAGCACGTGCAGATAACCCAATACCGATAGACCTGGAGGTACCCCCATGTACAAGCTCGCTCCGTTAAGTGCCGCTATCGTCCTGGCCCTCGCAGGTCAGGCCATGGCTGCTGACAGCACCTCGTCCCAGACCCAGGATGGCAAGGAAAACATCGCTGAAGTCAGCCAGTCCCTGGCGCCATTCGCTTCGGCTACCCAGACCCAGACTGGCAAGGGCAACAACCACCTGGCGGTGCAATCGGATAGCACCAGCGATATCCAGCAGAGCGCCAACGGCCAATACAACGCAGGCTACGCCGACCAGCTGTTCGAGAACGGCAGCCAGGTCACCCAGCACGCAAGCGGCAGCTACAACGATGCCTTCGCCAGCCAGTCACTGGGCTTGGGCAACCAGTCGCTGCAAACCCAGCAAGGCGCGCAAAACGCCTCGACCGTATGGCAGGAAAGCCAGGAAGGCAGCAAGGCCACCACCTGGCAATCCGGCCAGCGCAACGAAGCTTTCATCGAGCAGATCTTTGGTGGCAGCAACAACCGCAGCAGCATCAACCAGACCGGCCAGGAAAACTACGCCGCCGCCGAGCACCTGAGCCACGTCGATGGTGATATCCAGGTCTACCAGGACGGCACGGGCAACTGGGCGTATGGCGACCAGCGCGACGGCACCGGCGGCACCATCGGCATTGGCCAGTACGGTGGCGGCAACTCGGTGGAAGTGTGGCAGGACAACCAGACCGCCAGCCAGGCATCAGTGACCCAGTCCGGCCAGATGAACGAAGGCTATATCGACCAGAGCTTCGGCATGAACAACAAGGTCAGCCTGTCGCAACAGGGCACGGCCAACGCCAGCTGGTCGGACCAGTTCGAGACCAGCAACTCGACCACCACCATCACCCAGACTGGTAGCAACAACGTGCATTTCACCTACCAGAACGGTGAAAACCTCAACCTGACCATCAACACCAAGGGCACTGGCAACAGCGTCACCGCCAGCAACTGGAAAGGCGCCAAGATGGGCGGCCAGTTCGGTACCAACCAGACTGCCACCATCAACCAGAATGGCAATGGCAACGGCGTCAACCTGACCCAGAACGGTGATAACCAGCTGGCCACGCTGACCCAGAAAGGCACCGGCAACCAAATGGAGACCAAGCAGGCCGACATGAACAACGAGCTGTACTTCGAACAGAACGGCACCGACAACATCCTGATCGCCGACCAGCGTGGCACCGACAACTATGCCTACGGCAACAGCCAGGGCAACGGCAACGTCATCAACCTGGACCAGTCCGGCTACAGCAACCAGAGCTACACCAACCAGCTGTACGGTAGCGGCAACGAAGCCAACATCAAGCAGGTTGACAGCTACAACATTGCCTACGTGACCCAGGGAGGCCAGGGCAACAAGGCGTATGTCGACCAGAGCGGTGTGACCCAGACCGCGACCATCAGCCAGCTGGGCAGCGCGAACGTGGCCACTGTGACCCAGCAGTAGATCGCTCCCCCCTTGAACCGCGGTGCTCCTCTCCCTGGTGCCGCGGTTCCTTTTTTTTCCTGTCAGAACTTCTTTTCTTGCCGACCTGTTCGCGGGTACGCCCGCTCCCACAGGTGCTCCACCGCCGTCAAAGCCTGCGCCAACCCTGTGGGAGCGGGCATGCCCGCGAATAGGCCAAGCCTGCCAAGCGCATTACAATGGTCCACACCCCAACCGATGCCTGACCCATGATCCAGTCCGACCTCGACCTGTTCGGCACCCAGCCGCAACGCCTGGCCAGCCACACCGTGCTGCTGCCCGGCTTCGCCCTGGCCGAGATCGAGGCCCTGCTCGATGCCCTGCGCCCGGTGCTGCGTGCCGCGCCGTTCCGGCACATGCACACCCCGGGCGGCCTGCGCATGGCGGTAGGGCTGACCAACTGCGGCACGTTGGGTTGGGTCAGTGACGAACACGGCTACCGCTACACCCCCTGCGACCCGCTCAGCGGCAAACCTTGGCCCGCCCTGCCCCCCGTGTTGCTCGAACTGGCCGCCCGCGCTGCGACCATGGCCGGGTTCGACGGTTTCGTACCGGATGCCTGCCTGGTCAACCATTACCTGCCGGGCACCCGCCTGAGCCTGCACCAGGACCGCGACGAGCGGGACTTCGGCCAGCCGATCGTGTCGGTGTCGCTGGGCTTGCCGGCGGTGTTCCTGTTCGGTGGCCTGCAGCGCACCGACAAGACCCAGCGCATCCCGCTGAGCCACGGCGATGTGCTGGTCTGGGGTGGCGAGGACCGCCTGCGCTTTCACGGCGTGCTCCCGATCAAGCCTGGCGTGCATCCGCGCCTCGGTGAACGGCGGATCAACCTGACCTTGCGCAAGGCCGGTGGCTGAAGCGGCCAACGGCCCGTAACCGGCGCAAACAGGATGAACGCGCATGAAACAGGTTGAACATCTTGGCCTGGCAAGCTTCAAACGATATGCCATGCCCTGTTCAGCCTGGAGCCCGCCATGCCCTACCAGCCCTGTTACCCGCCCTCTCACAGCGGAGCCGCGCGCCTATGAAAATGCCCTGCCGCGCGCCCAATGCCTCACTACAGCTCGATTATGTACGCGACACCCTGTTCGGCCCGGTGGCGCAAAGCGTGGAGTGCCAGTGCCAACTCGCCGCCCTCGACCTGCAAGGCCGCCCCGGCCTGCGCCTGCACATTTGCCCGCCCCTGCCCGACAAGGTCGACCGCGCCCACAGCGTGGCCTTCGTCTGGGACGGGCGCAGTTACCACGGAGTGGTCCGCGACCAGGGCAAGTGCGGTGATGGCGGCCTGAACCTGCTGCTGGAACTGCTGTAAGACGATCAACGGCGATCAACCCGGCTGAACCCACCGGGCGCGTCACGTCTCCATAGCAAAAGGGCCCATGCCTGCCGGAGAACGCGGAGAACGTCAATGAACAGTCCGTTGCTCAAGCTCTTCACTCACCCCGCCGACGCCTGGCTGGAAATCCGCCGGGCCGAGGAAGACCACCCGCAGCAATATCTGCCGCGCCTGTTGGCCCTGGCACTAATCCCCGCTGTGTGCCTGTTCGTCGGCACGACCACCTTCGGCTGGAGCCTGGCGGCCGAGGAACGGGTGCGCCTGAGCATGACCAGCGCCGCCCAACTGGCGGGCTTGCTCTACGCCACAACGGTCGTCGGGGTAATGTTGATGGGCACGATGATCCGCTGGATGTCGCGCGGTTTCGATGCACAGCCCAGCCTCAACCAGTGCATCGGCTTTGCCGCCTACTGCGCCACACCATGGTTCTTTGCCGGGGTGGTCGGCCTGCTACCGATCCGCTGGCTGGCGCTGGCGGCACTGCTGGCTGCCTCGGCGTATGCCAGCGTGTTGTTGTATGGCGGATTGCAGACCTTCCTGCGGCTGAAGAAGGAACAGGCCATGCTGTTCGCGACCTGCGTGTGGGGGGTGGGGTTACTGCTGCTGGTCACCATCCTGGTGGCGATGATCCTGTTCTGGTTCAACGGCCTGATGCCGGAATATGTGCGCCCGGCCAGCGTGGGCTGACCGGGGCGCGGCAGGCGCCTCAGGCAATCGCCTTGAGTGTCGCCGGGTGGCTGTCACGCAGCGCGTGCAGCTGCCCCACCAGGTTGACCAGGTCACGGCAACTGTTGAGGCTTTGCAGGGGGACCCCGCTCAGGGTCACGCCCTCGTCGAGGCTCTGGCCCTGACCCAGGCGTATGGTCAGGTTGGCGCCATCCGTGCAGCTGACTTCGCAACGGTCGGGCAGGCAGGCTTGCTCGATCATCTGCCGCATTTCTAGCATCGAAACTCCTATCAACGACATGGTACGACCCTCTCTTTGGGATGGCCTGTTGTGTGAGTACGCCTTTGTCGGGCGAGGTGCCAATTGATATTGCGCATGCCGGGGCAGGCGCTCATGCGCCTGGGCAATGATCATGCAGGGAATCCTCTAGCACCTTAGTGGAAGATTGCCTGCGCGGGCTGCGCGTTCGAACGCAATGGCAAACTTAGCGACGAGCGGTCCCGGCAGGCCCCAGCGATGCCCAAAGATGCTGTGCCGCATAGGCTCGCCACGGTCGCCACGCCAGGGCTCGTTGCGCAAGTTGGGCGTCCTCGCCTTCGAGCAGGCGCAACGCCTTGATCAGCGCCACATCGCCCAGCGGCAAGGCATCGGCCGCGCCGGCCTGGCGCATTGCCAGGTAGTGCGCACTCCAGGGGCCGATACCCTTGAGCTGGCACAGGTTGCGCAGCAGTTCATCCAGCACCTGCCCGCGGCGCAGCAACCTGGGCTCGGCGAGCAATGCATTGGCCAGCGTGCCCAGGGTGGCGGCGCGCGCTCGCGGCATGCCCATGCCATCGAATTTCGCAGCTGCCAATACCGTCAACGCCGGGAATACGTGGCTCAGGCCGGGTGCGGGCCAGCGCAAGGGCACGCCATGGCGTTGCACCAGGCGGCCGGCCAGGGTCATGGCCCCGGCCACACTGACTTGCTGGCCCAGCACAGTGCGCATGGCCTGTTCGCAGGCGTCCCAGCCTTGTGGCACGCGCAGGCCTGGGCGCTCCTGTAGCAGGCAGGCCATCAGCGGATCGCGGGACAGTTCGGCATTGATGCGCGCGGGATCGGCGTCGAGGTCGAAGACCCGCCTCAGCCTGGCGGTCAGGCCGGGTAGCGCGTGGGCCGGGACGCCTTCAAGGCGGACCCGCAGGTACTGGCTGCCCGAAGGTGTGGCGTGCAAGACGGCGTGTCGGCCGGCAATTACCAGGGTACGGCGGTAGGTGCCGTCGAGGCAGGTCTCGATGCCGGGGATGCAGCGGGCAGCGAGGAAGGCCAGGGTCGAGGGCCAGTGGTAAGGGGCACGGTAGCGCAGCCACAAGGTGTGGTGGCCGGGGGTGGGCAATGATCGGCGTACGGCGTGCAGGGGGGTGAGCTTTGGCATGGCTGCATCATGCCAGCAAAAGTAATACCTGTACCGGCCCTATCGCCGGCAAGCCAGCTCCCACAGGTACAGCGTTGCTCTCGAGATTGTCGCTGTACCTGTGGGAGCTGGCTTGCCGGCGATAGGGCCGGACAAGCCATTCAATCAACCAGGATCAATGCGCCGCACCGTCCCGCGCTTCCTGCATCTGCCCGAACCGCCCGGCATGGAAGTCGTCGAACGACTCGGCAATTTCCGCCTGGCTGTTCATCACGAACGGGCCATAGCCCACGATCGGCTCATCGATCGGTTCACCGCTTAGCAGCAGCAAGCTGGCACCTTCCAGCGCTTCGATAGCGACATCCTCGCCGCCCCGGTCAAACAGCACCAGGCTGGATGGGCCGGCTTCTCGCTCGCCGTTGATCCGCACGTTGCCGCGCAACACCACCAGCGCCGCATTGCGCCCAGCGGCGACCGGCAGTTGCAAGGCTGCACCGGCATTCAGGCGCAGGTCCCAGACATCCATGGCAGTGAAGGTCCGCGCCGGCCCCGAATGCCCACGATAGTCACCGGCAATCACCCGCAGGCTGCCGCCCTCGCCGTCCAGCCTCACCACCGGGATGTCCTTGGCCAGCAGCGTCTGGTAGCCGGCCGCTGCGCGCTTGTCCCGCGCCGGCAGGTTGACCCACAGCTGTACCATCTCCAGCGTACCGCCAGAACGGGCGAAACCTGGGGAATGGAACTCTTCGTGGATGATGCCATTGGCAGCAGTCATCCACTGCACGTCGCCAGGGCCGATCGAGCCGCCAGCGCCGGTGGAGTCACGGTGTTCCAGTTCGCCCTGGTAGACGATGGTCACGGTCTCGAAGCCGCGGTGCGGGTGCTGGCCAACGCCGCGCCGCGCACTGGTCGGGGTGAAGTCATGAGGGCCGGCATAGTCCAGCAGCAGGAACGGGCTGATCTTGCTGGCCAGGTTGTCGTAGGTGAACAGGCTGCGCACCGGGAAACCATCACCTACCCAGTGGGCGTGGGGGCTGCGGTGAATACCCAGAATCGTTTTCATGAGAAGGCTCCTCTCTTGGTTGAGATAACCTTACCAGTGAGACCAATCAGGCAATAGCCGGCTAAAATGGCATGCATCGTCTCATTAAAAGGACAATCAAAAAAAGACGGCGTGAAGTATCGGATGCCCCGCGTACTGCGACCTCAACCAATGCTCCAGCTTCAACGAAAAGGCTTGTCCCCGCCCCCTGAGTTCCCGATAGACCGGATCCGCCATGGCCTGGCCGGGGGTCAGACTATCCAGATGGCGGCGATTTTCCACCGAGGATATCAACTCGAGGAAAACTGCGTAGTCTTCGAACAGAGAAGCGCTGTAGGGGTTGGAGTCACCGAGCAATGCCAGGCGTTGCAGAGGGGTGAGGGCCAGCAATTGTTGAAGGCGCATGATCTTCGACGGCGCAGCGAGGCCGTGGACTTCGGCAATCGCCACGATACCGCCTGCAAAAAGCAGTTTTCGCGAAAATTGCAGTTTGATGTTGCGTACTCCCCACGCCTTGCCTTCGGCCCTCTTTTCCTCGAAATTCGCCATGAGGGTGCGGTAGTAGCGGATCAGGTCGTTAAGCAGGAACCTGGCAAGCCCGCTTCCATGATCATCAGGAATATAACGGCGCAGCAGGTCATTCTGCCACCAGGCAAAGGCCTCATGCCCGAAGAGGGCGCGGCCCTCGAGCAACATCAGCATTCGCCTGGTCAGCGCCGTATTGTCTTCGCATTTCCAACCTATGTGTTCGCTAACGTCTGAGTACAGCGCCAACGCCCCTCGGCCGAATTTCGCCTCGTCGCTTTCTCCCGGATGGCTGATGGGCCGGACAAGGTCGCTGACCTGGCGCAATATGTCGTCCAGACGATCCGCCGGCAAACTGGTGTCATGCACGATGAAGAAGTCGATGTCCGAAACAGGCGAAACCTCGCATCGGCCATAGGAGCCCACGCTGACCACAGCCAGAGGTGAACGCCCCGCCAGCGGTGCAAGCGTGCTGTACAGGGCCTGCCTGAGTGACTCGATTGACTTGCAGGAGTAGTCGTAGCGTTTTTGCAGATACGATGGCTGTAGCAGGGTCTTGCTGGTCATGTTCGTACGCTCGGGCAAAGCCCAAGATTACTCACGCCTTTGCGCCCGATGCTGTCTGGAAAAACTATCCCGCCGGTCCCTGCAGCAGGAAGGCCTGCACTTGTTCGGCGCACGCCTCAGGATGCTCCTGCATGAAGCAGTGCCCACCTGCAACCTGCCTGCCGCTGACCTGAGGGTTGAGCGCCACCAGGCGATTCACCGAATGCGGTACGAAGGGGTAGGTGTGCTCGCCGTACAGCACCCGCGTGGGCGTACGGATTGCCGCCAGGCTCGCCCACATGCGCTTGGGGAACGAACTGAATATTTCCACTTCGCGGCTGGGCCGGCACTTGAGCACCACCGCTTCGCCACAGTCGCCAATGGCATGCTCCACGTAGGCCCGCAGCGCCGCATCGGTCCACCCCTTGAAGATACCCCGCCCATGCAGCGAAGCCAGGGCTGCCTCGCGGTCGGGCCAGTGGCTGCGACGGCTGGCAGCCTTGCGCGCCAGGGCATGGCGCTGGTGCAAGCCGACCAGGGCTGCCATCCCCATCACACCCAGCATGCGCCGGCTGAACAGTACCGGGTCGAGCAGCACGGCACGCGTGAACAGTTGCGGTTCACTGGCCAGGATCAGGCCGGTGAGCACGCCACCGAAGCTGTGCCCGACGGCAAAGCGCGGTACGTCACCATACTCGCCTCGCCCGGCTGCAAAAGCCTCCACCGCCAACGCAGCGGTCCGGTTCCAGCCACGGAACACCCCGCCATGGTCGCTGTCACCATGGCCCTGTACATCGCTGAGCCACAGGTCGAAATGTTCGCCCAGGCGCATCAGCAATGGCTGGTAGGCCAGGCAGCAGAAGCCGTTGCCGTGCAGAAAATGCAGTAACGGCTTGCCACTGGCCGGGGTTCGCCAGCCCCGCAGGGTGAAGCCTTCGGCGCATTCGTGAGACCAGGGGATCAACTGCATCGGCTTACTGTACTCGCGGGGTCAGGAAAACGCTGATTCTACAAACAGCAGCGGGTACAGTGAAATCACCAGCAACAAGGCCATCAGGACATTGAACAGCATCAGCCAGCGCGGGTTCTGCAACAAGTTGCGCAGGGCGCTGCCGAACATCACCCACACCCCGACGCTCGGCAGGTTGACCAGGGCGAACAAGGCGGCAATGACAATGACGTTGGTCACATAGCCCTGCGCCGGCGTGTAGGTGGTGATTGCCCCGACTGCCATCACCCAGGCCTTGGGGTTGACCCACTGGAATGCCGCCGCTCCCCAGAAGCCCAGCGGTTTGCGGGCACTGGACGAAGCTGTGCCGACCGGCCCGGAGGTGGCGATCTTCCAGGCCAGGTACAGCAGGTAGGCGGCACCGGTGTAACGCAATACCGTATACAGCGCCGGCCAGGCTTTGAACACCTCGCCCAGGCCCAGGCCGACAGCCAGCACCATCACCATGAAACCGACACTGATGCCCAGGGCGTGCGGGATCGAGCGACGCACACCGAAATTCACCCCGGAGGCAAGCAGCATGGTGTTGTTGGGGCCAGGAGTGATGGAAGACACGAAGGCGAACAGCACGAAGGCGGTCAGCAGGTCGGCAGAGGCAAGCATGGCAGGCAATCCACTTTTTTTATGGGTGCTGTCACACTAACGGAGTCGCCCTCTTCTGCGACCGATACAGTTTCACTAAATTGTGTAGATACACATCGCTGTACCGCTACCATCAGATCAAGGAAGCCGTCCCATGAGCCTCACCATCCGTCCTGCCGTTCGCGCCGACGCCGAGCAGATACTTGCCTTCATCACCGAGCTGGCAGAGTACGAACGCGCCCGCCACGAGGTGATCGCGAGCGTTGCCGATATCGAGCACAGCCTTTTTGGCGAGGGCAGCACCGTGCATAGCCTGATGTGCGAGCGCGATGGCCGGGCAATCGGCTTTGCCGTGTATTTCTACAGCTACTCGACCTGGCTCGGCCGCAACGGCATCTACCTGGAAGACCTGTACATAACGCCCGAGCAGCGCGGCGACGGTGCCGGGCGGCAATTGCTGCGGCATATCGCCCGCGAGGCGGTGGCGAAGAATTGCGGACGGCTGGAATGGAGCGTACTGGACTGGAACGAGCCGGCTATCGGCTTCTATCAGAAGCTGGGGGCCGAAGCGCAGGATGAGTGGGTGCGCTACCGACTGGACGGGGACAAGCTGGCGGCGTTTGCCCGAGGCTGACCGGGCGCGCGTTCCCTCCCACAGGGTAGCCGGAGCGCCCGCAAACGATTCTGGCAATTGACGCCAGCCCCGCCCCATGGTCTCCTTATGCCTCGCGTTCAGGTGCCCCCGATGGGGGTGAAACGGGAAACCGGTGCGTCACAGGCCCTCCAGCAGGGCCGGACAAGGCCGGTGCTGCCCCCGCAACGGTAAGCGAGCGAAGCGTCTGTACCACTGTGCCTGATCCCCGGCATGGGAAGGTGACGCTTTCCAGGAGCCTGGCTCCTCCTCGCAAGCCCGGAGACCGGCCTGGCGTTCATGAACACCCCGCGGTGGGCGGGCGCTGTTGCATTCCCCTGGGCTGCCACGCTCGGGGCTGCCGCGCTTGCCCGTTGCCCACAAAAAGCAGAGGAACGCGTCATGCCCGTCACCAGCGCCAAGCAACACAGCATTACCACCCCCGTCACCCTCAGCCAGCGTGTCGTCATCGCCATCGGCGCCAGCCTGCTGGGCCTGTGCCTGGTGTACTTCGCCGGCTTTTCGCATATCGAGGCCGTGCACAACGCCGCCCACGACACCCGCCACAGCGCCGCATTCCCCTGCCACTGAGTACGCCCGATGATCACACGCATTGCCCGCACCGCGGGCTTCAGCGGGTTGCTGGCGGCCTTGCTGCTGACCCTGCTGCAGAGCTTTTGGGTCGCCCCGCTGATTCTCGAGGCAGAAACCTACGAATCCTCGGCCCCCGTCGCCGAGCACGAGCATGCTGGCGAAGTGGCAGCGCATGAACACAGCGCCGAAGCCTGGGCACCTGAAGACGGCTGGCAGCGAGTGCTGTCCACCACCGGCGGCAACCTGGTGGTCGCGGTCGGCTTCGCCCTGATTCTCACCGCCCTGTACAGCCTGCGTGAACCCAAGCGAGCCGGCACCGGCGCACTCTGGGGCCTGGCCGGCTTCGCCGTGTTCTGCCTAGCCCCGACCCTGGGCCTGCCGCCGGAACTGCCAGGTACTGCCGCAGCCGACCTGGGGCAACGCCAGGCTTGGTGGATCGGCACCGCCAGTGCCACCGCGCTGGGCCTGGCCCTGCTGGTGTTCGCTCGCCACTGGTTGCTGAAGGCGCTGGGCGCTGTGCTGCTGGTCATTCCCCATGTGATCGGTGCGCCGCAACCCGAGGTGCACGAGAGCCTGGCCCCCGCCGCCTTGGAAACCCAGTTCAAAGTGGCCTCCTGGCTGACCAACGCCGCATTCTGGCTGGCCCTGGGCCTGCTCAGCGCCTGGCTGTTCCGGCGCTCCAGCCAGGCCTGATGCCTGCCTTCTACGCCGGCTTCGGCTGTCGTCGGGGTTGCCCGGCGGATACGCTGGAAATCTTGCTGCGCCAGGCCCTGGCCACCCAGGGCCTGGCGTTGGCCGACCTGCAAGGCATCGCCAGCATCAGCCTGAAGGCCGACGAGCCCGGCTTGCAGCAACTGGCCGAACGCCTCGGCCTGCCTTTGGTGTTGTACGATACCGCGCAGTTGCAACCCTACGAACCCCGACTCAGCCACCGTTCCGCCGCTGCCCATGCCCACTGTGGCTGCTGGGGCGTGGCGGAGAGTGCGGCACTGGCCCTGGCCAGCCAGCGGGTTGGCACCGCCAGGTTGCTGCTGACGCGCAAGGTACTGGGCCCGGCTACCCTCGCCCTGGCCTGTTGAACGCTTCCCCTCTTTCCTGCAAGGACTTTCCATGACGGTCTACTTCATCGGCGCCGGCCCCGGCGACCCGGAACTGATCACGGTCAAGGGCCAACGGCTGATCCGCCAGTGCCCGGTGATCATCTATGCCGGCTCGCTGGTGCCGGCCGCCGTGCTCGAGGGCCACCAGGCCGAGACCGTGATCAACAGTGCCGAACTGCACCTGGAGCAGATCATCGCCGCCATGCGCAGTGCGCATGAGCAAGGCCAGGATGTGGCTCGGGTACACAGTGGCGACCCCAGCCTGTACGGCGCCATCGGCGAGCAGATCCGCCATCTGCAAACGCTGGGCATCGATTACCAGATCATCCCCGGGGTCACCGCTACAGCGGCCAGCGCCGCCCTGCTCGGCTGCGAACTGACCCTGCCCCAGGTAGCTCAGACCGTTATCCTCACCCGCTATGGTGACAGCTCGCCGATGCCGCCCGGCGAGCAGCTGGGCGACCTGGCGCGCCCTGGCAGCACCCTGGCGATTCACTTGGGGGTCAAGCACCTGTCGCGTATCGTCGAAGAACTGCTGCCGCACTACGGCACGCACTGCCCGGTGGCGGTGGTGCATCGTGCCACCTGGCCGGACCAGGACTGGGTGCGCGGTACCCTCGGCGATATCGTGGAACGCGTCGCGGCCAAGGATTTCCGGCGCACGGCGCTGATCCTTGTGGGCCATGTGCTGGGCGACACACCGTTTGCCGAATCGGCCTTGTATCGCGCCGGGCACGCCCACCTGTATCGCCCTGGCGACTGAGCATTGCCAGGTTCGCCGCAGGCGTAGCAGACTCCGGTTTCCCGCCTGCAAACAGGAGTCATGCCCATGCTGGACCTACGCCCAAACTGCGAGTGCTGCGATACCGACCTGCCGGGTGACAGCCCCGATGCGCTGATCTGCTCCTTCGAATGCACCTTCTGCCGCACCTGCGCCGAAAACCGTTTCCAGGGCCGCTGCCCGAACTGCACCGGCCAGTTGGTGGCACGCCCGACACGGGTCGGCCAGGCACTGGCCAACAACCCCGCCTCAACCCAGCGCGTGAGCAAATCACACTCCGCCTGCGCATGACGACTACAAAAACAGGCATCGCCGCTTTGCCAGGGTGATGTCTTTCCCACTTTTTGTAGGACTTTTCAACAACAAGCACGTGGACTTTCAACACTTCTATACTCGGCATTACCAAATTTCGGGAATGGTCGTATCGTGCAGCGCTTCCGATAACCCCACTTGCAGACGTATTCCTGAGTGATCCAGGAAGCGGACCACATCCTGACAGGAGTTTTCTTCATGACTACCGTGCTGATCGTCGACGACCACCCCATCGTCCGGCTGTCCTTGCGCATGTTGCTCGAACGCGAGCGCTTCCGTGTTGTCGGCGAGGTCGGCAATGGCAGCGAGGTGGCGCAGGTGGCCCGCGACCTGCGACCGGATGTGGTAATTCTCGACATCGGCCTGCCCGGCCTGGATGGCATGGAAGTGATAAAGCGCCTGCAATGCCTGGAGCCGGCGCCCAAGATCATGGTGCTGACCGGCCAGGCCACCGACCTGTATGTGCGGCGCTGCCTGGATGCTGGCATCGGCGCTTTTGTCACCAAGGAAGAAGACCACGAGGCGTTGCTGTTTGCCCTGAAAGCGCTGGTCAAGGGCTACTCGACCTTCCCGCAGATGTCGGTCAACAGCAACTCGCTGGAAAGCGAGCCAGTGCGCCTGTCCAGCCTGTCCAACCGGGAAATGGAGGTGCTGCGGCGCCTGGCGCGCGGCGAGAACAACAAGAATATCGGCACCTGCATGAACCTCAGCGCCAAGACCATAAGCACCTACCGGGGCCGCATCATGGAAAAGCTCAAGACCGAATCACTGGTTGAAATGGTCGACCTGGCCAAGCGCAACAGCGTCTATTGAGCGCTCGATGACAATGAAGCGCCTGCTGGCAAGCGCCCTACTGGTCATCGGCCTGGCCGGTTCCGGCGCGCTGCTGGCAAACAGCGAACCTCGCCAGTTGCTGGCACGCTCGGTCAGCGCCGCGGCCCCGCTTGCGCTGTCCAGCGAAGAGCGGCATTGGCTACAGCAACGCCAGCACCTGGTACTTGGCAGTTCGCGCCCCGACTACCCACCGCTGGAGATCAATGTCAGCCAGCACGACTACGAAGGCCTCAGCGCCGATTACGCTGGCATCATCGCAGAACAGCTGGGTACCACCATCGAAGTACGACGCTACGACAGCCGCCACGAAGCCATCGCTGCGCTACGCGACGGCCGTATCGACCTGCTGGGCAGCTCCAACGCCTTCGAGGCAGCGGATGCCCAGCTCAGCCTCAGTTCAAGCTACGCCGACGATCTGCCAGTCATCGTCACACGCGAGGGGCGCAGCCTGAAGAACACCCCCGACCTCGCCGGCCTGCGCCTGGCCATGGTCGATCATTACCTGCCGGCCAGCAGCGTCCGCAGCCTGTACCCCAAGGCACAATTGAGCCTGTATCGCTCGACCCTGGCCGGGTTGGCCGCCGTCGAGCTGGGCGAGGCCGACGCCTACCTGGGCGATGCCATCAGTACCGACTTCGCGATTGGCAAGAGTTACCAGGGCACACTGAAGATCGATCACTTCTGTCAGGTTGCCCCTGGCGCGTTTGCCTTTGCCATGGCCAGTGACAACCCGCGCCTGCGACAGTTGGTCAACAAGGCGCTGGCACGTATCAGCGAAAGCGAACGCCTGAATATCCTGCGCCGCTGGAGCAGTGGCAACACCAGCCTGCTGCTGCAGCGCCACCTCACCGCCCTGACCGCCGAAGAAGAAGCCTGGATAGCTGCCAACCCCAACGTCAGCGTGCTGGTCAACACTTCGCTGGCGCCACTGACCTTCAACGACACCAAGCACCGCCCCAGCGGCATCACCCTCGAGCTGCTCAAGCAGATCTCGCTGCGCACGGGGCTGCATTTCAAGCCGGTCGAAAGCCCGTCGGCGCAGGCAATGATCGAGCGCCTGACGCGCGGGGATGCGCAGATGATCGGCGCATTGGGTTACAGCACAGACCGTTCGAAACAACT
Organism: Pseudomonas sp. PVC-5-1; assembly: GCF_057444345.1. Classification (NCBI taxonomy): domain Bacteria; kingdom Pseudomonadati; phylum Pseudomonadota; class Gammaproteobacteria; order Pseudomonadales; family Pseudomonadaceae; genus Pseudomonas; species Pseudomonas sp. PVC-5-1. The sequence continues at coordinate 3,095,545 of NZ_CM172024.1, forward strand.
GCGCTATACCCGCCCCTACCTGGTCAGCCCGCGGGTGCTGGTCACCCGTGGCGACAATGCTTCACCGCCGCAGGCCATGGCGCTGGATGGCATGCGCATCGCCCTGGTACGCGGTTCGCCGCAACGGGCCGTGCTGCAACAACGCTACCCACAGGCCAGGATGGTCGAGGTGGACAACCCGCTCGGCCTGATGGAGGCCGTGGCCAACGGTGCCGCCGACGTCGCCCTGAGCAGCCATATCAATGCCGCCTACTACATCAGCCATGTGTTCAAGGACCGCCTGCGCATTGCCAGCGTGCTCGACGACGACCCGGCCATCGCCGCCTTCGCCGTGGCCGCGGACCAGCCACAGCTGCAGGCAATCCTCGACAAGGCGCTGCTGAGCATTCCACCCGAAGAGCTGGACCAGCTGATCAACCGCTGGCGCACCACCACCCTGGTCAGTGACAGCCCCTGGCGCGACTACCGCACGCTGGTCTTGCAAGTGCTGGTGCTGTCGGCCTTGCTGCTGGCCGGGGTGGTGTTCTGGAACAGCTACCTGCGCAAGCTGATCAACCAGCGCACCGAGGCCCAGCATGCCCTGCAAGCGCAACTGGCGCTTAGCCGCGGCCTGCTTGAACAGCTGCGCCAGGCCAAGGACGACGCCGAACAGGCCAGCCAGACCAAAAGCACCTTCCTGGCCACCATGAGCCATGAAATCCGTACCCCGATGAATGCCGTGATCGGCCTGCTGGAGTTGGCCCTGGAAGACAGCCGCGGCGGCCGCTGCGACGCCCAGACCCTGCAGACCGCCCACGATTCGGCCATTGGCCTGCTTGAGCTGATCGGCGATATTCTCGACATTTCCCGTATCGAATCCGGGCATATTACCCTGCAGCCAGTGCCCACCAACCTGGTAGAACTGGTACGCGCCACCGTGCGGGTATTCGAAGGCAATGCAAGGGCCAAAGGCCTGCACCTGCACAGCGAACTGCCCGCTGCGCCGGTGTGGGTGCTGGCTGATCCGCTGCGCCTCAAGCAGGTCTTGTCCAACCTTATCAGCAACGCCATCAAGTTCACCGACAGCGGTGAAGTCCAGGCCAGCCTGCTACTGCCCTCGCCCACCGACACTGACAGCCTGGCAGTGGAGCTGAGTGTGCGAGACACCGGCATCGGCATCAGCCCTGCCGACCAGGCCCGGCTGTTCAATACCTTCGTCCAGGCCGACGGCCCCCGGGCACGCCAGGGCGCCGGCCTGGGACTGGTCATCAGCCGCACGCTGGCCGAGTTGATGGGCGGTACCTTGAACTTGCAGAGCGTCGAAGGCCTTGGCACCAAGGTGCAGGTCAGCCTGCAGCTGCCCGCCTGCGCTGCACCGGTGCAGGCCGACCAGCACGACCCTGTGCTGGAAACAAGCAGCGGCCCTTTGAACATACTGGTGGTCGACGACTACCCCGCCAACCTGCTGCTGCTGGAGCGGCAACTGCATACCCTGGGGCATCGGGTCACGCTGGCGGAAAACGGGGAAATCGCGCTGGCACGCTGGCAGGCTGCGCGCTTTGACCTGGTAATCACCGACTGCAGCATGCCGGTCATGGACGGCCACGAACTGACCCGCCGTATCCGCAGCCTCGAGGGTGAACGCGGCCTGGCGGCATGCCGCATTCTCGGCGTCACCGCCAACGCCCAGGCCGAGGAGCGTGCCCGCTGCCTGGCCAGCGGCATGGACGAATGCCTGTTCAAACCCATCGGCCTGCGTACGCTCAAGACCCACCTGCCCCACGCCCACGCCCGGCAGCAGCCGACAGCACGGCGCGCCAGCGGGTTCAACCTTGGCGAACTGCGCCACCTGACCCAGGACGACGAACAACTGACGCGGAACTTGCTGCAGCAGTTGTCACAAAGCGTCAGCGAAGACCTGGCCACCTTGCGGGCGTTGCCAGCAGAGGCCCCCGGCGAAACTTTGCGCGCCTTGGCTCACCGGATCAAAGGTGGGGCGAAGATGCTCAAGGTACGCACGCTGGTCAAGGATTGCGAAGCCATCGAGCAGGCCCTCGACCAAGGCCTGCCGACGGTTGACCTTCGCCTGCAACTACAGGCCAGCCTGGAGACCCTGCTGGACGAGCTGGGCGATGTGCTCAGTGCAATTGCAGCGTCGAACTGATCTGGCTGATAGCGTTTACCACGTGCCGTGAACCCTGCTGGATTTCCATGATCACCGTACCGGCTTCGTTGGCCAGCGCCACACCATGGCCGGTACGCTTCAGGCTCGACTGCATGCTGGCCACGGCCAACAGCGACAGGTCGTGGTTCTGCCGCACCACGTCGACGATTTCCAGGGTAGCCTTGCTGGTTCGCGCCGCCAGGCTGCGCACCTCGTCGGCCACCACGGCAAAACCGCGCCCGTGCTCGCCGGCGCGCGCCGCCTCGATGGCTGCGTTCAAAGCCAACAGGTTGGTCTGGTCGGCAATGCCACGGATGGTCAGCACTATCTGCCCGATCACATCCGACTGCTTGCTCACCGCATCGATACTGCGTGCCGCGTCGTTGAGTTCATGGGAAATCTGCTCGATCACCTGTACCGCCTGCTGTACTACTTCGGTGCCCTTGCGCGCGCAGGCATCGGTCTGTACCGAACTGGCATGGGCAGCATCGGCCGCGCTTTGCTGGGTACTGACCTGGCGCGTGATGTCGCTGGCGAACTTCACTACCTTGTACAAGCGGCCCTTGCTGTCGAAGATCGGGTTGTAGGAGGCCTCCAGGTAGACCGTCTGGCCATGTTTGTCGACACGCTCGAAACGGTGCGAGTGGTACTCGCCGCGGTTGAGCGATGCCCAGAACTCGCGGTACTCGACCGATTCGCGCTCGTGCGCCAGGCAGAACAGCCCGTGATGGCGACCGACCACCTCGTCCAGGCGATAGCCCATGGTGTCGAGGAAGTTCTGGTTGGCCTTGATCACCCGGCCTTGCGGGGTGAATTCGAATACCGCCATGGAGCGGCTGATGGCCTTGAGCAGGCTTTCGCTCTCGTGCTCCTCCATCACTCGCTGGCTGATGTCGGATGCCACCTTGATAACGCTGGTGACCTGGCGCTGCTCGTCCAGTACCGGCATGTAGCTGGCTTCCAGCCAGACTTCGCGTCCGGCCTTGTCGATGCGCTCGAAGGTACCGCTGATGGCCTTGCCCTGCCCCAGTTCACGCCACAGTTGCTGGTATTCGGCGCTTTTCGCGTAGCCAGGGTCGCAGAACAGCCGATGATGCTTGCCGCGCAACTCCTCGGCGCTGTAGCCCATGGCTTGGCAGAAACGCTCATTGGCATCGAGGATCGTGCCGTCGGGGGTGAACTCGATCATTGCCATGGAGCGGCTGATCGCCGCCAGCTTGGCCTGCAAGCTGGCCAATGCCTGATGACTGCGCTGGATTTCGACCAGATCGGACTTGCGGTGGAAATCGAACATGACGCCGGGCTCCTGTATGCGCGGTGTCCTGAGCATAGATCGCCTGGCGTAGGTCGTGGCTTTTGTGGCGCCTGTGAGATCGAGCGCCGCCCGCGCGGCGCTTCGCAGCACAAGGCTGCTCCTACATCTGTTTCAGGCCAGTAACGCCTGTGCCAGAGCGCGCGACCGCCTTGTTCGTACAACCCGATATCGAGCCACGCTCCAGAGCGTTCGCGCACAAACCTCACAGGAATAAGTGGCCCGAAACAGATGTAGGAGCAGCCTTGTGCTGCGAAGCGCCGCGCGGGCGGCGCTCGATCTCGAACCCACCACACCACTCAAGACAAACTCAGGAACTCTCCCGCACCATCAACTCGAAGCCCAGGTCCTGCTGCGCATTCGGCACCCGCTTGCCATCGAGCAGCGCCAGCAGCGCCTGCGCCGCGCCGCGCCCCACAGCGGCGCGAGGCGTGCGAATCGAGGTCAGCCGCGGCACCATGTGCGCCGAAGCCGGCAAGTCGTTGAAACCGACCATCGCCACCTGCCGCGGCACCTCCACCCCTTGGCGCAATGCCTGCAGCACCGCGCCCTGGGCCAGGTCGTCGTTGCAGAAGAAGATACCGTCGACATCTGGCGCCTGCCGCATCAGTTGGCTGAACAACTCGCTGCCCAAGGCAATGGAAGAAGGCTCCGGCGTCAGCACTTCCAACTCGGCCGCCTGCAAGCCGGCCTCGGCCAACGCCTGGCGGAACCCTTCGGCACGCTGCATCACTCGTGGGTCCAGCTGTGCGGCAATGAACCCCAGGCGCTTGCGCCCGCGCTCGATCAGGTGGCGGGCGGCGGCGCGCCCGGCTTGCTGCTGCGAGAAGCCGACGGACAATGCACCAGCTTCGCCATTCAGTTCCATCATGTGCACACAAGGTACGCCACTGGCCGCCAGCATCTGCCGCGATGCCTCGCTGCGCTCGAAACCGGTCAGCAGCATGCCGCAGGGCTGATAGGCCAGGTAGTTGCGTATGAGGTTCTCCTCTTCGGCAAGATCGTAGTGATAGTTGCCGATCAGCACCTCGAGCCCGCGCGGGCGCATGACCTCATGAATGGCTTCCAGCGTGTCGATGAACAGCTGGTTGGACAGCGACGGGATCAACACCACCACTGACTGGCTGCGCGCCGATGCCAGGGCACGGGCCGCCGGGTTGGCGACATAACCGAGGCTCGCCGCGGCAGCAACGACCTTTTCCACCAGCTCCGGCGCAACCGTGCTGACCCCGCGCAGGGCGCGCGACGCGGTAATCGGGGAAACCCCGGAAAGCCTGGCAACTTCTGCCAGGGTGGGACGACCTGTGGTACGGGAGCCGGTGCGGGACATGGATGTTGTAATTTTACTACTTGCAAGGAAAGGGAACGGCCACTAAGGTAGCGCTGTCTCAGGACGCAGGCAATGTAATCTTTGGTAGCGGCCAACGCGCGCCCGCCGCCAAGCGTCCATACTGCGTAGGGACAAGACCAATAACACCGGGGAGGTGGCTGTTCGTCGACAACGAGACAGCGCTATCTCACCCGCAGGAGGTACTGATGAATTCTCCCCTGTCCGCCATCGTGGTGATGGGCGTGGCCGGTTGCGGCAAAAGCTGCATCGGCGCTGCCATCGCTGCCAGAAGCGGCGGCCGCCTGATCGAAGGTGACGCTTTCCACCCTGCCGAAAACATCCGCAAGATGAGCGCTGGCATCCCCCTGGACGACAGCGACCGTGCCGGTTGGCTGGTGCGTCTTGGTCAGGAGCTGCAAGCCACGACCCAGGCCGGGGAACGTCCGATCCTGACCTGTTCGGCCCTCAAGCGCCGCTATCGCGACTCCCTGCGCGACGCCATGCCCGGGCTGGTGTTCGTGTTCCTCGAGCTGTCACCCGCCGAGGCGGAGAAACGCGTGCTGGCCCGCCCCGGGCATTTCATGCCGGCGAGCCTCATCGATAGCCAATTCGCGGCCCTGGAGCCGCCACACGGCGAACCCCTGACCCTGGCGCTCGACGCCACCCAGCCCATCGAAGCGCTTGCCGAAGCGGTGGACAGCTGGCTAAAGGGCCGCAGTGAGCCGGGCCTGGCACAAACCGCCTGACCCAGGCGGTTTTCCCGGCCCAACCGAGACAGCGCTACCCTGCCCCTCAAGCGCAAGCAAATTTGCAAAAAAGCTACGCCAAAACAACGATAAGACCGAGGCCTTCAAACCATGTTCGGACTGGCTACTGATACCTTCCTGCTGCTCGACGCGCTGGTTACCATCGTCGGGCTGATCCTGCTGATCACCCACTTCAAAGTCCATCCCTTCGTCGCACTGACCATCGCGGCCGGCTTCCTTGGCCTGACCTCCGGCATGCCGGTGGCCAAGGTCATGAAATCGTTCCAGGACGGTTTTGGCGGTGTTCTGGGCTTCGTCGGCATCGTGCTCGCCCTGGGCACCATGCTTGGCAAGCTGATGGCCGACTCCGGGGGGGCCGATCAGATCGCGCAAACCCTCATCCGCGCCTTCGGCAAGAAGAACGTGCACTGGGCGATGATGTTCGCCGCCTTCCTGGTGGGTATCCCGCTGTTCTTCGAGATCGGCTTCGTGCTGCTGATCCCGCTGGTGTTCATCGTCGCCCGACGCTCCGGCGTATCACTGATCAAGATCGGCATTCCACTGCTGGCCGGCCTGTCGGTGGTGCACGGCCTGGTGCCCCCGCACCCGGGCCCGCTGCTGGCGATCGGCATCTTCCATGCCGACATCGGCAAGACCATTTTCTATGGCCTGATCGTGGCGCTGCCTACCGCCATCATCGCCGGCCCGCTGTTCGGTAATTTCATTTCCCGCTACATCCCGGGCACCCCGTCCCAGGAGCTGATGGACCAGATCGCCAAGGAGTCCGACCAGGGCAATCTGCCGAGCTTCACCATCACCCTGGTCACCGTGCTGCTGCCGGTGGTGCTGATGCTGCTGAAGACCTTCGCCGACGTGGTGCTGCCTGCCGAGCACATCGTGCGCCAGTGGATGGACCTGATCGGCCACCCCATCACCGCCCTGCTCGCTGCCCTGCTGCTGGCCTTCTATACCTTTGGCTCGGCCCGTGGCTTCAACCGTCAGCAGATCATGAAGATGCTCGACCAGAGCCTGGCCCCGACTGCGGCGATCGTGCTGATCGTGGGTGCCGGCGGCGGCTTCAAGCAGATGCTGGTAGACACCGGCGTGGGCAACGTGATCGGGCAGATGGCCGTACAGGCGGAGATTTCGCCCATCATGCTGGCCTGGCTGGTAGCAGCGGTAATCCGTATCGCCACCGGTTCCGCCACGGTCGCCACCATTACCGGTGCGGGCATCGTTGCACCGGTGATCGACCTGGTGCCGGGGGTCAACCGTGAGCTGCTGGTGCTGGCCACCGGCGCTGGCTCGTTGATTCTGTCCCACGTCAACGACGCCGGCTTCTGGCTGGTGAAGCAGTACTTCAACATGACCGTGGCGGAAACCTTCAAGACCTGGAGCATGATGGAGACCATCCTGTCGATCGTCGGCATCATCTTCATCATGTTGCTTTCGCTGGTGGTGTAACCGTTGATCGGGGTAATGGCACCTTGAAGCTTCGGGTAGGGCCGAAGGGAAGTATCAGCCCTACCAGAAGCAAAGGAGCCTGCCATGCCCCGCTCAAGCATCCTGCTGATTGCCCTGCTCGCCGCGCCGTTGGCCATTGCTGCCGGCACCGGCCCCACCTACCCCGACGACCCGCACAACCCGGCGCCCAAGCCGGGCGCGGACAGCACCCTCAACCCGATCGAAAAGCCCATGCCGCGGGACACAGACCCACGCATAAAGGGCAACGACCCGGACAGCCCGCCAGCTGAACAGAATGACAACCGGGATTTGCCAGGGATGGATGGCAGTGGCTCGGAAGGTACCGGACGGCAGGGAGCAGTTGATAATCAGCGTTGATCAATGCCTCTGAATGCAACTGTTTTGCTCAAATTCTAAAAGTTGCCGCAATCCCTGTAGGAGCGGCCTTGTGTCGCGAAAGGGCCGCAACGCGGCCCCAGGATTGATGCGCAACAGTTGAAATTGCTGGGGCTGCTTTGCAGCCCTTTCGCGACACAAGGCCGCTCCTACAGGTACAGCGACAACCTCGAGGCAATACCGCTCCCGCAAGCCCCTTGCTCACCACTGGCGCTTGTCCGGCCTGGTCAGCCCCAGCTTCTCGATCCGGTAACGCAGCATGTCCCGCGACAGCCCGAGCATGCGCGCCGACTTGGTCACGTTCCAGTCGGTGCGGTCCAGGGTCTTGCATACCAGGTCACGTTCCATGTCCGGCAGGCTGGTGCCAGGCTCCGGTTCGTGCCGAGGCATTTCGAACACCGCAGGCGCCGCCTGCTGCACCAGCGGCTCGTCGATCAAGGTCATGCACAGGTTGAGCTGGTGCGCCTGCACCACCTCGTTCGGCGCCAGCAGCACGGTCTGCTCCAGCATGTTGCGCAGTTCGCGCACGTTGCCTGGCCAGCTGTAACCGAGCATCAGGCTTTCCGCCTCGGCGGAAAAGCGCAGGTTCGGCTTGCCATAACGCCGGCCATGATGGGCCAGGAAATGCCGCGCCAGCAGCAGCACGTCCTGCCCGCGGGCATACAGGCGCGGTACCTTCAGGGCAATGATACGCAGGCGGAAGAACAGGTCGCGGCGGAACTTGCCCTGCTGCACCATCTGCTCCAGGTTGCAGTTGGTAGCGCTGATCACCCGCAGGTCGACCTTGCGCTCCTTCACCGCGCCAATCCGGCGGATACTGCGGTCTTCCAGCAACTTCAGCAGCTTGGCCTGGAGCACCAGGTCCATCTCGCCAATCTCGTCGAGGAACAGGGTGCCCCCATCGGCAGCCTCCACCAGGCCCACCCTGCGCTCCTTGGCATCGGTAAAGGCGCCCTTCTCGTGGCCAAACAGCTCGGCCTCCAGCAGGTTGGCCGGGATCGAGGCGCAGTTGAACTCGATGAACGGCCCCTTGCTGCGCGAACCATCAAAATGCAGGGCGCGGGCCACCAGCTCCTTGCCGGTACCGGTCTCGCCTTCGATCAGCACCGGTGGCAGGTCGTCGCTGGCCATGCGCCGTTCTGCATCCAGCACTTGGCGCAGGGTGTGCTTGAGGGTGAGCATCGCCGGTGATTCGCCGATCAATGCCTGCAACCCGGACTTCTGCGCCTCGCGCTCCTGGTAGAACGACAACGTGCGCTCCATGCGCTCGGCGGCCAGCGCCTTGTCCAGGGTCAGCTTGAGCTCGGCCAGCACCACGGGCTTGGTCAGGTAATGGAAGGCGCCCTCCTTCATTGCCTGCACGGCATCTTCCACGTTGCCATAGCCGGTCATCATGATCACTTTCAGGTCCGGCACCTGCGCCACCAAGGTACGCAGCAGGTCGTGCCCGCTCATGCCCGGCAGCGAGTTGTCGGTCAGCACCGCATCGGGCTGGCCCCGCTTTATCTGCTCCAGCGCCAGCTCCGCGCTGTGGCACACGGTGACCTCGAAGCCCTTGAGGCCGAGGTAGGTGCGAATATTGTCGGCGAGAATTTCATCATCCTCGACTACCAGGATGCTGTGCTCCATGGTCCCCTCCCGCTGCGATATTGAATGTGAGGCTGACGCGGGTTCCTTCCTCTTCGCGGCTGCTCAGGCTGACCGAGCCGCCAAAACGCTCCATGATGCGTTTGACCAGGGCCAGGCCTACACCCAGGCCGCCCTGCTTGGTGGTGTAGAACGGCTTGAACACCATCCGCTCCTGCTGTTGGCTCATGCCCTTGCCGGTGTCGCTAAGGACGAACTCGGCACGCTGCCCATCCTGCACATTGACCTGGGCGCACAGCATGCCACCTTCAGGCATGGCTTCCAGGGCATTGGAGAACAGGGTGTTGAGAATCTGCGTTAGCTGTAGCGGCTGGCTGGCCACCCATTGTGACCGGGGGCCTTCGTAGCAGAAGTGCACACCGTTGCGTTCGATCTGCTGGGCGAAGGCCAGGTGGGTGTCCTCGATGGCCGTCACCAGGTCCACGGCCTCGGCATCGTCACTGGTCGGGCGCAGCGACACCAGCAGGTCACGCACCCAGCGCGACATGCGGTCGACCTGGCTGATGATGTCGGTGATGTTCTTCTGCGCCGCGGGGTTGGCGATTTCCTGAGCCAGTTCGGCGCTGGAGCGAATGTTGGCCAGCGGGTTGCGCAAGCTATGCGCCACGGCCGAAGACATCTCGCCCAGGGCCACATAGGTTTCACTGGCCACCAGCCGGTCCTGCTGCAGGTGCAGCAGCTGCGCGGCGCGGCGCACGATCCAGAACAGGCCGAAGTAGACCAGCGCCCCGCCCACCAGGGTAGAAGCCCAGATCAGCACATAACCGCGCTGGATGCGCCACACCAGGTCCTGCGGCTCCTTGTAGACTTCCACCATGGCCAGCACCTGTTCGCCCTGGCTGTCGAACAGCGGGATGTAGTTCTCGATGAACAGGAAGCGCGGTTCACGCTGGAACTTCTGCTCTTCGCGGTCATCCTCGGCCTGGTGGTAGCTGGCCGATACCGTCTTGCGCGAGCGGAAGGCGCGGTCCAGGTCACCATCGGCCTCGATTCGCTTGCCGATCAGCTCCCGGTTGGTCGACCAGACAATGGTGCGGTCGCGGGCATAGACGTTGGCCAGCAAGGTGTCCGGCAGGTGCTCCACATGGTCGAGGAACTCGACCCGGGTCGATTCGGCCAGCTCCGGGGTGAACTGCAAGTGCTGCTGGTCCAGGCGCGGGTCAAGCAACTCGCCCATGGTGGTGCCCGGCGGCAACTGCGAATGACGTACTTCGGCCTGGGCCATGGCCTGGATGAACTGGGCGGTGAGCATGGCATCGCGCTCGACGCTGTCGCGCACCACGAAACGCGTCGACACATAACCCAGCCCGCCCGCCACCGAGGCGATGATCAGCAGGCTTATGACCGAAAACCAGCGCAGCAGGTTGAATTCGCGCAATGGCACGGCCACACCGTTGGCGGTAGTACTGGCCTTGTCAGGAACTTCTTTATCCAGCATCTGCATCGCGTGCTTCCCGCCCAGGGCGTCCATTCAGAAATGCATCAAGGCGACAAATAGTAGCCAATTGATAGCACTCCACCCGTGCAGCCGCAGCCGCCATTTGTCGTGTGTTGCGCTCTGCCTGTCACATTGCAAGAACCCAGCCAGCCACCATGCCGATTAAATTTATCCTTGATTATCAATAGCTTGCATACACATCTTAAATTAACTTGGAGGTCTATCCCCCACGTTTGGGGGTATTCACCCAAAAAACTTTAAATCCTTTATAAACAATTAGATACGAGCATTTATTAATGTAAGTCAGGAGCCCTTGACCAGCCGGAAACTCAGCGAAACCCGGGTGCCATGGCCTTCACTGCTGCTGAGGCGGACACTGCCCCCGAAGCGTTCCATGATGCGTTTCACCAACACCAGGCCCACGCCCAACCCACCCTGCTTGGTGGTGAAGAAAGGCCGGAAGGCCATGCGCTGCTGCTGTTCGGTCATGCCTTTGCCGTTGTCGGACAGGCGCAGGGTCAGGTTACGCCGGTCATGACGCACCACCTCGACACGCAACCGCCCACCCTGCTCCATCGACTCCAGCGCGTTGGCGATCAGGCTGCTGAAGATCTGCCGCAGTAACACCGGATGCCCCAGCACCTGCACTGCCGGTATCGGTTGCAGGTCAAGGCTCACTCCGCCGCGCGCCAGCGGCACTGCGTAGGTCTGCAGGCTTTCCTGCAATGCCAGCGGCAAATCCACCGCCACGGCCTCATCGTTGAGCGGGCGCAAGGACTGCAACATCTGGCGGATCCACTGCGACATGCGGTCGACCTGGCTGATGATGTCGTTGACGTTGCGCTGCGCCGGGCCATCGTCGAACGCCTGGGCCAACTCGGCACTGGAACGGATGCTGGCCAGCGGGTTGCGCAGGCTATGGGCCACCGCCGAGGACACCTCGCCCAGCGCCACGTAGGTTTCGTTGCTGATCAGCCGCTTCTGCTGCACCGCCAGCAGGCGCGCGGCGCGGTGCATGATGCCGTACAGGCCTACGTAGACCAGCGCGGCACCGATGGTGATCGCCAGCCAGATCAGGATCAGCCCATGCTCGATGCGCACGATCAGGTCATGGGGCTCCTTGTAGATCTCGACCATCGCCGTGACCTGCTCGCCATCGGAATCGAACAGCGGAATATAGTTTTCGATGAACAACTGCTCGGGTGGGATGACGAACTTCTGCTCGACGCGGGCCTGTTCGAAGTTGTGGTAACTGGCCGAGACTCGCATCTTGTACTCGAAAGCCTGCTCCAGGTCCTCGTCGCCTTCGATCAGCTTGCCGACCAGGGCCGGGTTGCTGGACCAGATCACCGTACGGTCCGGGGCATAGATGTTGGCCAGCAGCATGTCGGGCAGGTGCGCAATGTGGTCCAGGAACTCGCCACGCGCCCTGCGCCGGGCGTCCGGGTCGACATCGAGCAGGTTGGCGCGGTCGATGCGCGGGTCAAGCAGTTCACCCATGGTGCGCACATTAGGGATCGACACATGGCGCACTTCGGCATCGGCGATGGAGGTGATGAACTGCGCGGTGAGCAAGGCATCGCGCTCGATGCTCTCGTCGACGATGAAGCGGCTGGAAATCAACCCCAGCCCGACCGCTACCGAGAGGATGATGGCCAGGCTGACCCAGGCGTACCAGCGCAGCAGATTGAACGGCTTGCGTCGGGTGGCCAGTTCGTTACCGGCGGGTCCTTCAATAACGTCGGAACAAGGGGCGATGTCCATGGCGGACTCCACAACTGGGCACCTTCAGAAGGTTATAGCCCAGAGTTGGGGAAACCATCGGGTCAGCTTGGTGGCATCCGCCGAAGGGTATTGTCTTGTTTCCCGTATTGAACGCACCTGCCTTGCAAAAATCCAGATGCTCACACGGTCCCTGTGGGAGCGGCTTTAGCCGCGAACACCGGCGCAGCCGGTGCCATGCACCGCGTTGGATTCTTCGCGGCTAAAGCCGCTCCCACAGGGGTCGCACCAGCGTTGAAAGGGGCTACAGAGGCTAATCACCCGTCAACCCCTGCAAGCGGCGGTACTCCCGCAGCACATTCGGTACATAGCGCCGGGTCTCGGCAAACGGCGGTACCGCACCACGGCGCAGCACCGCGTCCGGGCCGGCGTTATAGGCCGCCACGGCCAGGGTGATGTCATTGTCGAACAAATTGAGCATGCGCTTGAGGTAGCGGGCCCCTCCCTGCACGTTGTCTTCCGGGTCCAGGCGGTTTTCCACGCCCATCTCGCGGGCAGTATCCGGCATCAATTGCATCAGCCCCACCGCGCCCGCTGGCGAACGCGCCTTGGGGTTGTAACCGGACTCGGCCTTGATCACCGCATGCAGCAACGCCGGGGGTACGTCGTGGGTGCGCGCCGCGGCGGCGACCAGCTTGGCGTAGGGGCGGCCGGTGATGAGCTGCGCGTTGGCCGGGCCGGCCTGGGCCTTAGGCTCGCTGATCACCGTTTCATAGAGGCGCCCGGGTCGATGGACGTTGGTCAGTATGTAGCTGCCTTTGGCGTCGATGGAAATATACACATCGGCCTGGGCAGCACCTGCCACCAGCCAGATCAAACCGAGAGTGAGTCCACGCATGTCGGTCGCCTCTTCGTGGTCTCCCCCGATGTTGGGGGATATACCCCGGAAAACCCGGGGTCGATGACCACGACGCAAGCACTGTGCCGCTTCGCGTGCCGCATGGTGCAAGGCGCCAGCGCAGGCGTGCACGGCTGTTGCATGGAGCCTGCAAAAGCTTGTCCCCATGCAGCGGAGGGCTTCACCATGCAGCGCAGAACCAACCCTCAACGTGGCTTCACCCTGCTCGAACTTTTGGTGGTGCTGGTGGTGCTCGGCCTGTTGGCCGGTATCGTCGCGCCCAAGTACTTCAGCCAGCTCGGCCGCTCCGAAGCCAAGGTGGCGCGGGCGCAGATAGAGGGGCTGAGCAAGGCCCTGGACCTGTACCGCCTGGAAGTCGGCCACTACCCCAGCAGTGAGCAAGGCCTGCAGGCCCTGGTGATCGCCCCCAATGGCGAAGCGCGCTGGACCGGCCCGTACCTGCAGAAGGCCGTGCCGCAAGACCCGTGGGGCCGCGCTTACATCTACCGGCAACCCGGCGAGAACGGCGGCGAGTACGACCTGCTGTCGATGGGCAAGGACGGCCAGCCCGGTGGCGACGGGGAAAACGCCGAAATCACCAGTTGGCAGTAGGGAGAACGGCCATGCGCTACAGCCTCAAGGCCCTGGGCAGGCAGGGTGTGGTGCAGTTGCAGATCGACGCCGAGGACGCCGACCAGGCCCGCCGCCAGGTCGAGGACCAGGGCTTGCGCGTGCTCAGCCTGCGTGGCCACGGCGGCGCCTTGCGCGGCATGGCCTGGCGCCGCGAAGCAAGTTTTGACCTGGTGCTGTTCAGCCAGGAACTCTCGACCCTGCTCAACGCCGGCCTGCCGCTGATCGACGCGCTGGAAAGCCTGGCGGAAAAGGCCCCCGCAGCCGCAGCGCGCAAAGTGCTCGCCGAACTGGTCCGCCAACTGTACGAAGGACGCTCGCTGTCCCAGGCCCTGGGCCAGCAGCCACGGGTGTTCCCGCCGCTATACGTGGCGCTGGTGCAGTCCAGCGAGCGTACCGGCGCGCTCGGCGACGCCCTCGCCCGCTACATAAGCTACCGCCAGCGCCTGGACCTGGTCCGGCAGAAGCTGGTGGGTGCCTCGGTCTACCCGATGCTGCTATTGCTGGTGGGCGGTGGCGTGGTGCTGTTCCTGCTTGGCTACGTGGTGCCGCGTTTCAGCCAGGTGTTCGAGGGCATGGGCACCGAGTTGCCCTGGCTGTCTCGGCTGCTGATGCAGATCGGGCTATTCCTGCATGCCCAGCAACTACCGCTGGCATTGGGCGCCCTCGGTGCGGCCACTGCGCTGTGGCTGCTGCGCCGCCAGCCATGGGTACGGCGCTGGGCAGCCTGTCAGCTGCGGCGCCTGCCGGCACTTCACCAACGCCTGATGATGTACGAACTGGCGCGCTTCTATCGCTCGTTGGGCATCCTGCTGCAAGGCGGTATCCCCATCCTCACCGCCATGGGCATGGCCCGCGGCCTGCTCGGCAGCGCGGCGGCCGAGGGCCTGGAGCACGCCAGCCAGCGGGTCGCCGAAGGGTTGCCGCTGTCCGATGCACTGGAGGCCGGGCAACTGGTGACGCCGGTATCGTTGCGCCTGCTGCGCGCCGGCGAGCAGTCCGGCAACCTGGGCGAGATGCTGGAGCGCTGCGCCGACTTCCATGACCAGGAAATCGGCCGCTGGGTGGAATGGTTCGTCAAGCTGTTCGAACCGCTGCTGATGACCTTCATCGGCCTGCTGATCGGCCTGATCGTGATCCTGATGTACATGCCGATCTTCGAACTGGCCTCGAGCATTCACTGAAATCCCAGGCCCAGAATGAAAGCCCACGACCGAGCTGGCCATGTCTGCAATCGATGAATGATCTGCTCATATCATTCATCGTGATAATAACCTTCGTCCCGTTCGATTCGTGCCTCACGCGCAAGACACTCACACTCCGCCCACTACTAATACATTGGCGGAGTTCTCCATGGAACAATCATTCAAACCCTTGCGCTTCCCCCTCGCTGCCCTGGCAGTGGTGGTGATCAGCGCTTGTGGCCGAACCCCAGACGCAGTGCAGGCTCCCACCGCGCCGAAGGTCAGCGTGGCCAAGGTGATCGAGCAACCGATCAATGAATGGGACGAGTTCACCGGCCGCCTCGAAGCGCCGGAAACCGTCGAGGTACGCCCACGGGTCTCCGGCCAGATCGACCTGGTAGCCTTCACCGAAGGCGCCCAGGTCAAGAAAGGCGACCTGCTGTTCCAGATCGATCCACGCCCGTTCCAGGCAGAGGTCCGCCGCCTCGAAGCCCAACTGCAGCAGGCCAAGGCCACCGCCATTCGCAGCGCCAACGAAGCCCGCCGTGGCGAACGCCTGCGTGACAGCAACGCCATTTCCGCAGAACTGGCCGAATCGCGTAGCAGCGCCGCCGCCGAAGCCCGCGCCGGGGTCGACGCGATCCAGGCCCAGCTCGACCTGGCACGCCTGAACCTCAGTTTCACCCGTGTCACCGCGCCCATCAGCGGCCGTGTCAGCCGCGCCCAGTTCACCGCCGGCAACATCGTCACCGCCGATGTCACCCCGCTGACCAGCGTGGTCTCCACCGACAAGGTCTACGCCTACTTCGACGCCGACGAGCGCGTGTACCTCAAGTACACCCAGCTGGCCCGCGAAGGCCAGCGCGGCCAGAGCACCCCGGTGTACCTGGGCCTGACCAACGAAACCGGCAACCCGCACCTGGGCCAGATGAACTTCGTCGACAACCAGGTCAACCCGCGCACCGGCACCATCCGTGGCCGTGCGGTGTTCGACAACAGCGACGGCCAGTTCACCCCAGGCCTGTATGCACGCCTGAAGCTGGTAGGCAGCGCCCAGTACCAGGCCGTGCTGATCAACGACGAAGCCGTGGGCACCGACCTTGGCAAGAAGTTCGTGCTGGTCATGGACAAGGACAACAAGGCCGCCTACCGCGCCGTGGAGCTGGGGCCGAAGCTGGAAGGCCTGCGCATCGTGCGCAGCGGCCTGGGCAAGGACGACCGCATCGTGGTCAAGGGCCTGCAGCGTGTGCGCCCTGGCTCACCGGTCACCCCGGAAGAGACACCGATGGCCAGCGAACAGACCCTCGCCGCCCTCGCCCAGCAGCGCCAGGCCCTGGAGGCCAGCAACCCGGCGCCGAAGGTGGCGGGCAACAACGTGAAAGTCGCCAGCGCCCAGGCGCCACGCGGTTAAGGGACCACACCGATGAACTTCTCGAAATTCTTCATTACCCGGCCAATCTTCGCCGCGGTGCTGTCGCTGGTGCTGCTGATCGCGGGTTCGATCTCGCTGTTCCAGCTGCCGATCAGCGAATACCCCGAAGTGGTGCCGCCCACCGTGGTGGTGCGCGCCAACTTCCCAGGCGCCAACCCCAAGGTCATCGGCGAAACCGTGGCCGCGCCACTGGAGCAGGCGATTACCGGCGTGGAGAACATGCTGTACATGTCCTCCCAGTCCACCGCTGACGGCAAGCTGACGCTGACCATCACCTTCGCCCTGGGCACCGACCTGGACAACGCCCAGGTGCAGGTGCAGAACCGCGTCACCCGTACCCAGCCCAAGCTGCCCGAGGAAGTGACCCGCATTGGTATCACGGTCGACAAGGCCTCGCCCGACCTGACCATGGTCGTGCACCTGACCTCGCCGGACAACCGCTACGACATGCTCTACCTGTCCAACTACGCCATCCTCAACATCAAGGACGAGCTGGCGCGCCTGGGCGGCGTGGGCGATGTGCAGCTGTTCGGCATGGGCGACTACTCGCTGCGCGTGTGGCTGGACCCGAACAAGACCGCTTCGCGCAACCTCACCGCCAGTGATGTGGTGGCTGCAATCCGCGAGCAGAACCGCCAGGTAGCCGCCGGCCAGCTGGGCGCCCCACCCGCCCCCGGTTCGACCAGCTTCCAGCTGTCGATCAACACCCAGGGTCGCCTGGTCAATGAGGAAGAGTTCGAGAACATCATCATCCGCGCCGGTGCCGATGGCGAAATCACCCGCCTGAAGGACATCGCCCGGGTCGAACTCGGCTCCAGCCAGTACGCCCTGCGTTCGCTGCTGAACAACCAGCCGGCGGTGGCCATTCCGATCTTCCAGCGCCCAGGCTCCAACGCCATCGAGATCTCCGACGAAGTGCGGGCGAAGATGGCCGAGCTGAAGAAGGACTTCCCCGAGGGCATGGACTACAGCATCGTCTATGACCCGACCGTGTTCGTTCGCGGCTCCATCGAGGCCGTGGTGCATACCCTTTTCGAAGCGCTGGTGCTGGTGGTGCTGGTCGTCATCCTGTTCCTGCAGACCTGGCGTGCCTCGATCATCCCGCTGATGGCCGTGCCGGTATCGCTGATCGGTACCTTCGCCGTGATGCACCTGTTCGGCTTCTCGCTCAACGCGCTGTCATTGTTCGGCCTGGTCCTGGCCATCGGTATCGTGGTGGACGATGCCATCGTCGTGGTGGAGAACGTCGAGCGCAACATCGGCCTGGGCCTGAAACCGCTGGAAGCCACGCAAAAGGCCATGGGCGAAGTGACCGGCCCGATCATCGCCACCGCCCTGGTGCTGTGCGCGGTGTTCGTACCTGCTGCGTTCATTTCCGGCCTCACCGGGCAGTTCTACAAGCAGTTCGCCCTGACCATCGCGATCTCGACCGTGATCTCGGCGTTCAATTCGCTGACCCTGTCGCCGGCCCTGGCTGCCGTGCTGCTGAAGGACCACCATGCGCCCAAGGACCGTTTCTCGCGGTTCCTGGAAAAACTGTTGGGCAGCTGGCTGTTCGCCCCGTTCAACCGCTTCTTCGACCGCGCTTCCAGCCGCTACGTCGGCGGCGTGCGTCGGGTCATCCGCTCCAGCGGCATCGCCCTGTTCGTCTATGCCGGCCTGATGGGCCTGACCTACCTCGGCTTCTCGTCCACCCCGACCGGTTTCGTGCCGGCCCAGGACAAGCAGTACCTGGTGGCGTTCGCCCAGCTGCCTGACGCGGCCAGCCTCGATCGCACCGAAGCGGTGATCAAGCGCATGAGCGAAATCGCCCTGAAGCAGCCTGGCGTGGCCGACTCGGTAGCCTTCCCAGGCCTGTCGATCAACGGTTTCACCAACAGCCCGAACAGCGGCATCGTGTTCACCCCGCTCAAGCCGTTCGACGAGCGCAAGGACCCGAGCCAGTCGGCGGCGGCCATCGCGGCTGCGCTGAATGCCCAGTTCGCCGACATCCAGGACGCCTACATCGCGATCTTCCCGCCACCGCCGGTACAAGGCCTGGGCACCATCGGCGGCTTCCGTCTGCAGATCGAAGACCGTGGCAACCTGGGCTACGAGGCGCTGTACAAGGAAACCCAGAACATCATCGCCAAGAGCCACAACGTGCCGGAACTGGCGGGCCTGTTCACCAGCTACCAGGTCAACGTGCCCCAGGTCGATGCCGCCATCGACCGGGAAAAGGCCAAGACCCACGGTGTGGCGATCACCGACATCTTCGACACCCTGCAGGTCTACCTGGGCTCGCTGTACACCAACGACTTCAACCGCTTTGGCCGTACCTATCAGGTCAACGTCCAGGCCGAGCAGCAGTTCCGCCTCGATGCCGAGCAGATCGGCCAGCTGAAGGTGCGCAACAACCTCGGCGAGATGATCCCGCTGGCGACCTTCCTCAAGGTCAGCGACACCTCCGGGCCTGACCGGGTGATGCACTACAACGGTTTCATCACCGCCGAGATCAACGGCGCCGCGGCACCGGGCTACAGCTCCGGCCAGGCCGAAGCTGCCATCGAGAAGCTGCTGAAGGAGGAACTGCCCAACGGCATGACCTTCGAGTGGACCGACCTGACCTACCAGCAGATCCTTTCGGGCAATACCGCGCTGTTCGTGTTCCCGCTGTGCGTGCTGCTGGCCTTCCTGGTGCTTGCCGCCCAGTACGAAAGCTGGAGCCTGCCGCTGGCAGTGATCCTGATCGTGCCGATGACCCTGTTGTCGGCCATCACCGGGGTGATCGTGTCGGGGGGTGACAACAACATCTTCACCCAGATCGGCCTGATCGTACTGGTGGGCCTGGCGTGCAAGAACGCGATCCTGATCGTCGAGTTCGCCAAGGACGAACAGGCCAAGGGGCTCGACCCGCTGGCTGCGGTACTGGAAGCCTGCCGCCTGCGCCTGCGGCCGATCCTGATGACCTCGATCGCCTTCATCATGGGTGTGGTTCCACTGGTGTTCAGCTCCGGTGCCGGTTCTGAAATGCGCCATGCCATGGGCGTGGCGGTGTTCTCGGGAATGATCGGGGTTACCGTGTTCGGCCTGTTCCTGACCCCGGTGTTCTTCTTCCTGATTCGCCGTTTCGTCGAGCGTCGCCAGGCCCGCAAGGCCGAACGCGCCCAATCGCTGGAGAGCCATGCATGAACCTGCTCAAACCCTTGACCCCGAGCCTGCTGGCGCTCGCCCTGGCGGCCTGTGCAGTAGGCCCGGACTACCAGGCGCCAGCCACCGAGCCCGCGCAGTTGGCCAGCGACATACAGGCCAAGGCCTACGACCGTAGCCGTTTCGAAAGCCTGTGGTGGAAGCAGTTCGACGACCCGGTGCTGAACCAGCTGGTGCAGGCTTCGCTGGATGGCAACCGTGACCTGCGCGTGGCCTTCGCCCGCCTGAAGTCGGCCCGTTCGATCCGTGAAGACGCCGAAAACGATCAGTTTCCGGTGGTCACCAGCCGCGCCAGCAGCGACATCGGCAAGGGCCAGATCCCCGGCCAGACCACGCAGCGGGTAAACAGTGAGCGCTACGACCTGGGCCTGGACATGGCCTGGGAGCTTGACCTGTTCGGCCGCATCCAGCGCCAGATCGAAGCCAGCGAAGCCCAGGAAGCAGTAGCCGCGGCCGACCTGCAGCAGCTGCAGGTCAGCCTGATCGCCGAACTGGTGGATGCTTACGGCCAGCTGCGTGGCGCGCAGTTGCGCGAGAAGATCGCCCTGGCCAACCTCAAGACCCAGCAGGAATCGCGGGCCATCACCGAAACCCTGCGCGATGCCGGCGTGGGCAACGACCTTGATGTGGTGCGGGCCGACGCGCGCCTGGCCGGGGTCGAAGCCACCGTGCCGCAACTGCAGGCGGAACAGGCACGGGCCCGGCATCGCATCGCCACCCTGCTCGGTCAGCGCCCCGAGGCGCTCAGCGTCGACCTGTCGCCCAAGGCCCTGCCGGCCATCGCCAAGGCGCTACCGGTGGGTGACCCGGGAGAACTGCTGCGCCGCCGCCCGGACATCCGCAGCGCCGAACGCCAGCTGGCGGCTGCCACCGCCAACGTTGGCGTGGCCACGGCCGATTTGTTCCCACGCGTCAGCCTCAGTGGCTTCCTCGGCTTTACTGCTGCCCGTGGTTCGCAGATAGGCTCCTCGGCAGCCAATGCCTGGGCGCTGGGCCCGAGCATAACGTGGGCCGCCTTCGACCTGGGCAGCGTGCGCGCCCGACTGCGCGGTGCCAAGGCCGATGCCGAGGGGGCACTGGCCAACTATGAACAGCAGGTATTGCTGGCCCTGGAAGAATCGGCCAACGCCTTCAGCGACTACGACAAGACCCAACAGCGGCTGTTGTCGCTGATGCGCCAGAGCGACGCCAGCCGCAAGGCGGCGGAACTGGCCTCGATTCGCTATCGCGAGGGTACGGTGGATTACCTGGTGCTGCTCGATGCCGAGCGTGAGCGGCTGAGCGCCGAAGATGCTCAAGCCCAGGGCGAGGTCGAGCTGTACCGCGGCATCGTCTCCATCTACAAGGCCCTGGGCGGCGGCTGGCAACCGGAGACTGTAGCCAGCGCGCGCTGATACACCCGTTTCAACGACTCCTTTGGTTGGCTCCTCCCCCAACCGTTTGCCCCGCAGGCCTTGGTCCGCGGGGCTTTTTTATGCTGATTGAGGGTGTGTGCAGGGTGCATGCCTCTGAATCTTCAGCGCCTATGAGATCGAGCGCCGCCCGCGCGGCGCATCGCCGGCAAGCCAGCTCCCACAGGTACTCCACCGCTTTTGAGACCTGTGGTTCACCTGTGGTAGCTGGCTTGTGCATGCCTTGAAGTTGGTGCGGACCATGTAGGAGCTGGCTTGCTGGCGATCGAGGGCAAAGCCCTCGCCTAGGTTCTAGAGCTGTAAGACATTTCCGAACCAGAAACCAAATGCTTCAGTTCGAACGCCCTGTCGAATTATCCTACAGCACCTGTCGGAAGGTGCTGTCTTGGCTGGGAAGCACACCAGGTTTAATGTCCTCGGCTCGCCTTTTCAGGTGAGTTGCCTCACTTCTGTTGCCCATTCCTTTCTGTTTTAGTCGGTGTCGATAATGGACATTTACAGGCTTGAGGTTATATCGGTATCGATATAATTTGTGTGCAGGCTCCTGGAATCTGTGCATTGCCATGTACGTCAGAAAGGTGCAGCGGCATGACCAAACACACGGGTGAGGCATGAGGCGCAAGCGCAGCTGGCGATTGGAGCGATGGCGAAGGGGTATGCGGCATGTGGGACGGTCAGAAGCCTATCGAATGGGTAGGCGGCAGCAAGGATGATGTGCGCAGGTTTCCACCAGTGGCGAGGCAGCGGGCTGGGTATCAGCTGGACTTGATCCAGTCCGGTGAAGAACCTACCGACTGGAAGTCGATGGAGAATGTGGGGCGGGGTGTGCGGGAGATCCGCATCAAGTGTAAAGACGGTGCTTTTCGCGTGTTGTATGTTGTGAACCGCCCGGAAGCTGTCTATGTCCTGCATGCATTCCGCAAGACAACTGAAAAGACGGATAAGCGCGATATTGATGTGGCGAAAGCCCGTTTCAAGTCGCTGGACTGAGAGGTGATCAACAATGGCGAATGAACGCTCGGCATCTGTATGGGACGCGTTGGCTGATACGCCAGAAGAGGCCGACAACCTTAGGCTGCGCTCGCAGTTGATGCGGATTTTGGTCAAGACGGTGCGTGCCTGGGATCTACCTCAGAAGGATGCGGCGCGTCGGCTACATGTCACTCAACCGCGCTTGAGTGAGCTGTTGAATGGGAAGATTGACAAGTTTTCCCTGGATGCCTTGGTAAATCTGCTGGCCAATGCCGATCTGGAAGTGGATTTCACGGTGAAGGAAAAGCTCGCCTGAATCGGTGGCTGGACCATGAAGGCCAGGCCTTGCCGTTTTCAACCCGCACCGAACTGAGGCGAACGAGGATCGATTCTCTACTAATGCGGAAAATAAATTTCTAAAGACAGTTGCTCCCACATCTGTTTCGGGCCAGTTACTCCTGGCTCCTGCGCACTCGCACCCTGGGTGCATGTCTGGAGAATGCAGAAGAGCAGCAGCGCTACCTTCGATATCGTGTCGTACAAACAAGGGGTCGCGCGCGCCAGGCACAGAAGAGACTGGCCCGAAACAGATGTGGGAGCTGGCTTGCCGGCGATGCGCCGCGCGGGCGGCGCTCGGTCTCACAGGCGCAGAAAATGTCGAGACAGGCACCTGGTTGCATTTACCCCCCAGCTAGCCCAAGCTCTGCCCTTCCCGCCGCCCCGGATCGTCCGATGCCCAGACGCAACCGCTACCTGATCGCCCTGCTGCTGTTGATCCTGGTATCGGCCCTGTTCGGCTACCTGTGGCGCGACGCTCCGCCAGCCCCGCCTACCCTGCCTGCGCACAGCTACGCCAAGGCCCTGCGCCAGGCCCATGAGGGCCAACCCGGCGCTGCACGGGTGCTGTACCAGCAACTGCAGCGCACCGACCTGCCGCCCATTCGCCGTGCGGCCTTGTATGCCGAACTGCCAAACTACCCTTCGCCCCAGGCATTGAAACTCGCCCGTCAGGACCTCGAGCATGCCGACCCGCAGGTGCGCCGTGCAGCCATTGCCGGTATTCGCCGCCTGCTGCCGGCGGCGCAGCGCAGCCTGGTACTCGGCCCACTGCTGGACGACGACGAGCAAAGCGTGCGCTTTGCCGCGGTAGATGCCCTGCTCGGCCTTGCTCCGGATGACATCGGCCTTTATTTCGGCCCGCTACAGGTCGCCCTGGAGCAATACCAGCAGGCACTCGAGCAACAACCCGAAGACGCCGACGCCCAAGTCCACCTGGCGCGCCTCTACCTGCACGAAAACGACTACACCCTGGCCGACACCGCCCTGCAGCGAGCCCTGGCGGTAGCGCCAGGCAACCTCGACGCACTGGCGACCCAGGTACGCCTGCTGGAGCGCCAGGGCCATCACGACGCCTCGCGTCAGGTACTGGGCAAAGCCCTGGCGCTAAGCCCCGATTCGGCCTTTCTGCAGTACGAACTGGGGCTCTGGCTGAACCGCCACGAGCAGCGCGAATACGCCTTGCTGGCCTTGTCCCGCGCGGTCGAGCTGGACCCGGACAACGCCGACTACCGCTATACACTGGCAGTCACCCTGCATGAACTGGAACAACTCGACGCCGCGCAAAAGCAACTGGAAACCGTGCTCAGCCGCCAGCCGGCCAATCGCCGGGCACGGGTGTTGCTGATTAAGTACTGGAAGGAAACCGGCCAGTTGCAGAACGTGCAGGTGCTGCTGGCCGAGCTGGAGCGGCAGAACCCGGATGACCCAGTGCTGCAACAGGGCCTGTAGGCAACGTCCGAAAATTTGTTGAACCCTGGGGCTGTGCCCAAGGTCCAGTGGATATCAGACCACCCTGCAGGAGAGTCGTTTTGGCCAGTTCGTTGGCGCTGGACGAACGTGCATTGATCCTGGCGCCCCCGCCAATAGCCGCAGATACTGCTCGCCTGCTCGCTTCTGCGGGCATCGACAGCCTGTGCGCGGTCGACCTGGCCAACCTGCAAGCCTGCCTGGCCGAAGGCGCAGGCCTGGCGATCATTGCCGAGCAAGCGTTCAAACAGGGCCCAAGTGCATTGCTGCAAGAATTCATCGACCAGCAACCGTGCTGGTCGGACCTGCCCATCGTGCTGCTCGGTCAAGGGAGCCAAGCGGCCAAGGGCTCGACCAACCTCCCGGTGGGCAACCTGGTCCTGCTGGTCGCACCATTCGAAAACGCCCAGCTGCTGCGCATGACCCAGTCCGCCCTGCGCAACCGGCGTCGGCAGTATCTGGCACGCGACCAGTTGCAAGACCTGCAGCAACGCCTTGACGCCAAGGCCGCACCTCCCGGCGAAGAGCAGCAACGCAGCGAGTTCGTACGCCACCAGACGCGCAAGATGGAGGCCATCGGCCAACTGGCCGGGGGGGTCGCCCACGACTTCAACAACCTGCTCACCAGCATTGGTGGCAGCTTCGAGCTGATTGACCGGCGCTTGCGCCAGGGTCGCAGCGATGGCCTGGACAACGTGCTGCGCATGGGCCGCGAGGCGGTGTCACGCGCCGCGCGCCTGACCCACCGCCTGCTGGCCTTCTCTTCTCGGCAATCGCTGCACACCCAGCAGGTCGACCTGCACGACCTGCTCCAGGCAAAACGCCTGAAGGCTTGCGTGACCCCGACCGTGACCCTGCAGGTGCAAATCGCCAAGAACCTGTGGTCGGTCGAAGCCGATGACCAACAGTTACAGGAGGCCCTCGACAACCTGTTGCTCAATGCCTGCGAAGCCATGCCCAATGGCGGTCAGCTGCGCATCGAGGCAAGTAACCAGCACATCGGCGCCGGGCAATTCGCTGGCGGTGCCCTGTGCGCCGGCGACTATGTACGCCTGCGAGTCATCGATGACGGCCAGGGCATGGCGCAAAGCACGCTGGAACATGCCTTCGAGCCGTTCTTCAGCACCAAGGCGATCGGCCAGGGCATCGGCCTTGGCCTGTCGATGGTTTACGGCTTCAGCAAGCAATCCCAAGGACATGTCACCCTGCACAGCCAGATCGGCCAAGGGACCCGGGTGGACCTTTATCTGCCGCGCCACGTCGACCAGGGCCAGGCACCGGTCAAACCCGTACAACCCGTGCGAGGTTACCAGGGCCATCACGTGCTGGTAGTCGAGGACGACCCCCATGTACGCCAATTGCTCTGCCAGGCCCTGCGCGAGGATGGCTTCGCCTGCCACAGTGCCGCCGACGCCAATGAGGGCCTTAAGGTACTGCGTTCGACACAACCGGTGGATCTGCTGATCAGCGATGTCGGCTTGCCGGGCATGAATGGCCGCCAGTTGGCCGAGATTGCCCGCAACCTGCGCCCACGCTTGCCAGTACTGTTCATCACCGGCTATGCAGAAACCGCCATGGCCCGCGAGGGCTTCCTGGAGGCGGGGATGCACCTGATCAGCAAGCCCTTCGAGCTGAAGCAGCTGCAGGCCCAGGTGACCCAGATACTGGGCAAGCCCTGAACCGCTTCACTCCTCGAGCATGCGTAGCGCCTCATCCACCAGGTCCGCCAGCGGGAACGGCTTGTTCATCAATGCCGTGCCCGGCTGCTCGAGCAACTGCGCTTCGATCGGCTGACCCGCATAGCCGGTGATGAACAGGATCTTCTGCAACGGCAGCTGCATGCGCATGGCCTTGGCCACCTGGCGGCCACTGAAACCACCCGGCAAGCCAATGTCGGTGATCACCAGGTCGAACGGGCCGTCATGGCGGAAGCGCTCCAGTGCGCTATTGGCGTCGCCCACATCAATGACTTCGAAACCACGTTCGGTCAGGTACTCGCACATCACAGCACGCAAACCGAGCTCGTCATCGACCAGCAACAGGCGCTGCCTCCCGGCCATGCGCTGCGTCCGTTGCACAACCGCAGGCGCCTCGGGTACCGGGTCATGCCACCTTGGAAAAAGCATGCAGACCTTGGTGCCCTGGTTCGGCGCCGACTCGATCCAGGCGTAGCCCCCCGACTGGCCGACAAACCCATACACCATCGACAAACCAAGGCCTGAGCCACGCCCGACCGGCTTGGTGGTGAAGAACGGTTCAAAGGCCCTGGCAATGTCCACGGCCGGCATGCCATGGCCATCATCCTCCACATACAACGCAACGTAGTCGCCTGGTGGCAGGCCGCTCTCATCCGGGAAACACCTTGTCAGCCGCTGGTTGATGCTACGCAGCGTGACATTGCCGCGATCAAGGCACGCTTCGCGGGCGTTGGTGCAAAGATTGATCAAGGCATTTTCCAGCTGGGAAACATCAAGGTTCACCGCCCACGGCGTGACATCCAGCTGCCAGTGCAAGCGCATCTCGGCGCCCAGCGTGCTCCGCAGCAGTGGTTCGCTCAAGCGCAATTGCCGGTTGAAGTCCAGCGGCCTGGGCGCCAAAGGTTGATGACGGGAAAACGCCAGCAGGCGATGGGTCAGCTCCATGGCACGCTGCACCGAATCTCGCGCGACCTCGACATACGCCTCCACCCGCTCCAGCCGTCCTTCCTGCAGGCGCCGCTGAAGCAGTTCGAGGCTGCCACCGATGCCGGACAACAAGTTGTTCAGTTCATGGCCCATGCCCCCGGCCAACTGCCCAACCACCTCCAGACGCTCGTTGTTGCGCATCAGCGCTTCGGATTGACGAGCAGCCTCCTCACGTTCCCCGGTGATATCCCGGCCAACGGTAGTCAGCAGGCTGCCATCGAACCGTGCACTCCAGCGAAAACAGTGGTAATGGCCATCGCGGTGGCGCAGGCGCGTCTCTATCTGCTCGGTATCCTGGTACTGCAGGCACCCGGAAACGGCCACCTCAACCTCAGCGCGATCTGCCGGATGTACCAGATCCAGCACCGGAGTGCCCAGTACCTGCTCTTCGGACCAGCCCAGGATGCGATACCAGGCGGGGTTGGCGGCACACACCTTCAGCTCGGGAGTGACCGTCATCATCGCATCACGCGACAGCTGCCAGAACTGCTCGCGCTCCACCAGGTGTCGCTCGACCTGCCGCTGGAATTCTTGCGCCTGCTCCCGCCAGTGGCGATGCGCCTCGACGCTGGCCGTGGTTTCGATCACCGCGTGCAGAAACCCTGCCACGTTGCCCAGTTCATCGTGCAACGGTGTGTAACCGAACGCACACCACAACGGCTCCCCGCCTTGGCCGCAGCCAATACGCAGTGGTGGGTCCTCGACAAAGCTCGAGCGCCCCTCGAGCGCCTTGAACACCCACGACCCCATCGCCGGCCATTCATCGCTCCACAGCGCATCGAAGGGCATGCCCAATGCATCCGGGGCAACCCGCCGCAATGCCCGATAGCCTTCATTGTGGACCACGCTGAGGTCTGGTCCCCAGACCACGGCACACGGGAACGGTGACAATTGCATCATGTCGACGGCAATGCGCAACGAGGCCGGCCAGCGCGGCAGCGGCCCGAGCGGTGTACGCCCCCAGTCGAACCGTGCAATCCGTTCGCCCATGAGGTCAACCGGTGCCAGCACAGACGGCTGCAGGATGACCATCGACGCAGGCTCGCGCGGCGTACCATTTGTGACCACTGTCGTGACTCCAGCATGATTCAGAAAAAGTACGGGCGCTCCGTGAATGTGGTTCACGTTAGCACAACGCACGCCACGCAATATGGCGTACTGGCACCTGAGAGCTATGCTCATTAGGTTTTCCCTCGGGCCGGGGGAGCAACGGCCCATTCAGGTTGCCGACGGGAGCGTGGTCATGAGCAAGAAAATGCTGGTGGTGCTGACCAATACAGCCAAGTATCCGACCCTCAAGCGGGCGACCGGCTTGTGGCTGGGGGAAGCGGTGCACTTTGTCGAAAAAGTCGAAAAAGACGGTTACGAGGTCGATTATGTCAGCCCGCTGGGCGGCTACGTCCCTGTCGACCCGCATAGCCTGCAGATGGCCCCCGACCTGGACTGGCTGTGGTATGACGACAAGCGCTTCATGACCCGCCTGGGCAACACCTTGAGCCCTGGCCAGGTGAAGGCAGAAGAGTACAGCGTCATCTACTACACCGGCGGGCACGGAGTGATGTATGACTTTCCCGACAACCAGCCGCTGCAAGAGCTGGCCCGCCGGGTGTACGAGCACCACAAGGGCATTGTCGCGGCGGTTTGCCATGGCGTTGTCGGCTTGCTGAACATCAAGCTCAGCGACAACAGCCTGTTGCTCAAGGACCGTCAGGTGACCGGCTTCTCCAATACCGAGGAAAAACTCGTCGAACTGGACAAGGTGGTCCCCTTCCTGACGGAAACCGAGCTGGGTGCCCGCGGTGGTACCTACAGCAAGCATGAAGACCCGTGGCAGCCGTTCGTGGTGGCCGATGATCGGCTGATCACCGGGCAGAACCCGGCCTCCACGGCCCAGTTGGCCGAAAAAGTGCTCGCCAGGCTGAAGCGAGGCTGACAACGAAGTTCTGCTTTTCTGTAAAACCGCAACACTTTTGGCCTACAGCCGGAGCATCATCAAGCACATAGGATCAGCGCTGACCTGTTCAACCCGAACAGCAAGGTTCAACGGAGCGGCGGTCCTATGGCAGCAATACCGAGTCTCGGCATCAACTGGCGGAAGTTACTGTTGATATTGTCCATCGGCGCAATACCGGTACTGTCCGGGTTACTGATGATGAACTATCAACTGGATAGAAAACTTGAGGAGAATGCCAAGGTTTCTGTTCAAGAGGCGATTTTCAGCATCGACCAGGCACTGGGCCGCATGGAAGGCGATCTGGACCTGATCCTGCCATTGGCAGGCAAGCCCTGTGACGAAGTGCTTGGTACGCTGGAGCAGAGAGTCGCCAACAGCCCGCACCTTCGCTCACTGATACTCACCCGCGACCAACAAGCGTATTGTGCGACGGACATGGACCCTTTGGCGTATAACTCGGCTTTTGCCCTGTCCGGACGGCAGACAGAGCTGGCATTCGACGCTCCATCGTCGCCTAACGCGGCGATCATCAAAGTCCAGAGACCGAACAGCGACCCTGGGATAATCGCAACAGCGTACGGTCGGCAGCTGCGTGACGAACTGCGTGCTTTCCAGGACGGCCTGACATTGCTTCTGGAATTCAGCGACCTGTATATCTGGAGCGAGGGAGACAGCCGCGACGCACAACGCCCCTCCCAGGTCGAATTCACCGAGCGATCGGTTTCCCAGAAATATGGTTACGTGGTGATCGGCGGTTACCCCAAAGGATACGCCACCCAGGAGTTTCGCCTATCCCTGCATCAGGTACTGCCCTCGCTGGTATTGGTCGGGGTCGCCAGCATGTTCATCATGTACCTGGGCCTGACCATTTCGGGCAAGAGAAGGGTTGATACCGCCGCCATCGAATCGTGACGGCGGTACCCTGGGGTTACTCGGTGCTCAGCACACCACGACGTACCTGGTCGCGCTCGATGGATTCGAACAGTGCCTTGAAGTTGCCTTCGCCAAAGCCGTCATCCCCCTTGCGCTGGATGAACTCGAAGAACACCGGGCCGAGCAGGGTCTCGGAGAAGATCTGCAGCAGCAGGCGCTTGTCGTCAGGCTGGGAGGCACCATCGAGGAGGATACCGCGTGCTTTCAACTGGTCGACCGGCTCGCCGTGACCTGGCAGGCGCTCTTCGAGCATCTCGTAGTAGGTTTGCGGCGGTGCAGTCATGAAGCGCATGCCGAAGCCCTTGAGGGCGTCCCAGGTCTTGAGCAGGTCATCGGTCAGGAAGGCGACGTGCTGGATGCCTTCGCCGTTGAACTGCATCAGGAACTCTTCGATCTGCCCGGAGCCCTTGGACGATTCTTCGTTCAGCGGGATGCGGATCATGCCATCCGGTGCGGTCATGGCACGCGAAGTCAGGCCGGTGTACTCACCCTTGATGTCGAAATAGCGGATTTCGCGGAAGTTGAACAGCTTCTCGTAGAAGCCGGCCCAGTACGACATGCGCCCGCGATAAACGTTGTGGGTGAGGTGGTCGATGATCTTCAGGCCGGCACCCACCGGGTTGCGGTCCACACCCTCGATGAACTTGAAGTCGATATCGTAGATCGAGCTGCCTTCCTCGAAACGGTCGATCAGGTACAGCGGCGCACCGCCGATGCCCTTGATCGCCGGCAGGCGCAGTTCCATCGGGCCGGTTTCGATTTCCACCGGCTGGGCGCCCAGTTCCAGGGCGCGGGCATAGGCCTCATGAGCATTACGCACGCGGAACGCCATGCCGCATACCGACGGGCCGTGTTCGGCAGCGAAGTACGAGGCGATGCTCTTGGGTTCGTTGTTCAGGATCAGGTTGATGTCACCCTGGCGATACAGGTGCACATCCTTGGAACGGTGGGTAGCGACCTTGGTGAAGCCCAGCATCTGGAATACCGGCTCGAGTACGCCAGGGGTCGGCGAAGCCAGTTCGATGAATTCAAAGCCCATCAGGCCCATCGGATTGTCGAAGATATCAGCCATGTTCGTGTCCTCATCTGCAGCGAAAGATTATTGATTGCGTGGGATGTGGAACGGAAATGGCGGGGAGCACGGGATACCCCGCACGCTGCGGGCGAGGAAATCACCTATTATCAGCTTGAACCCATGGTATGTCATATGGACCCATTCTCGGCGGGCTTGATCCTTCGGCATCGAAGGACCTTATTGTTGTATTCGTAAATGGATTCTACATTGCGTAAAATGGTTTGTCGCCCTTTAGTTGCTCACCGGTTCCGACAAGCGGCTATCCTCTCGTAATCCTTTATACAGATCAGGTCAGCATGCCCCTTACCGTCAAACGCCGCGCCGGCCTCGGCTGGCGCACCCTGTTGCCCTGGGTCGTCGGCGTGCTGCCCGTGGCATGCGGCCTGGCCGTGATGAACTGGCAGATCGAGCGTGAAATGCACGCCAGCAGCCAGGCTACCACCCGCCAGGTGGTGGAGCACGTCGAGCGCATTCTCGACAATCTGTCCAGCGCTGCCCATGCTCTGCTGCCGCTTGTCGACAGCCCGTGCGACGAGGTCCAGCTCATGCTGCGCGCCCAGATCACGCGCAACGCCTTCGTGCGCTCGACCAACCTGTTCCGGCACAACGCCCTTTATTGCACCTCGCTGTTCGGCGCATTCGACGAGCCGGTCAACCCCGGCGACTACATCGACGGCAAGCTGTGGCTGATGGACGGCAACTCGGTCACTCCTGGGCACCCGCTGCTGGTGTATCGGGCCAGCGACGGCGACCGCGGCGCGATCAGTACGGTGGATGGTGAACACCTGCTGACGGCGCTGCGCCTGATCGGCCCCGATGAAGAGCTGCAGATCCGCGTGGGCGATGCCTGGCTGGGCAAGGATGGCATCGTGCACAAGGGCGTGCCCCCTGCCGCGGCCAGCGCGAATGTGCAGCTGGGCTCGACCCGTTACCCGTTCAGCGTGCATGGCGGCTACGGCGCCGACAAGCAGGGCCAGCTGTGGCGCAGCCACTATCCCGCCCTGTTCGGTCTGCTGCTGATACTGGGCGCGGTGGCCGGCCTGGTGTGCCGCTGGCAGGTTCGCCGCGCCACCTCGCCCCGTGCCGAACTGCGCCGGGCCCTGGAGGCCGACGAGTTCCTGCCGTACTTCCAGCCGGTAGTGCGCAAGGGCGACTACCGCTGGGCCGGCGCCGAAGTGCTGATGCGCTGGAACCACCCGCGCGAAGGCCTGGTGCGCCCCGACCTGTTCATCCCCTACGCCGAACACAGCGGGCAGATCGTCGCCATGACCCGTGCGCTGATGATGCACACCGCGCAGAGCCTGGCGCCCTTTGCCGGGCTGCTGGAGGACGGTTTCCATATCGGCGTCAATATCACCGCCGACCACTGCCGCGACTTCAGCCTGCTGGACGATTGCCGAACCTTCCTCCAGCACTTCCCGCCAGGCCGGGTGGTGCTGACCCTGGAGCTGACCGAGCGCAAGCTGATCGAGCCCACGCCGGTGGCCCTGGAGCTGTTCGAGAAGCTCGACGCCATGGGTGTGAAGATCGCCCTGGACGACTTCGGCACCGGCCAGTCAAGCCTCAACTACCTGCGCCAGTTCAAGGTCGATTACCTTAAGATCGACCAGAGCTTCGTGGCCATGATCGGTGGCGATGCGCTGTCTGTGCACATCCTCGAGACCATCATCGAGCTATCGGCCAAGCTGGGCCTGGGCATCGTTGCCGAGGGCGTGGAAACAGAAGCCCAGCGCGACTACCTGGCCCGTCACGAGGTGGACTTCCAGCAAGGCTACCTGTTCGCCAGGCCCATGCCGGCTGCCCAGTTCCTCGAAGCGCTGGCCGCACGCCCGGCTGCGTCGCGGTTGCCGCAAGCCGCGCCCCCTGAGATCATGCGCGGCTGATCCACCTGCTCAACTCCCTATTCGAGGCATTCGTGTCAAAAGGCATTCTTTCGTCGGTCATGGCGTCCTGTCTGTTCGCCGTGATGTACTTCTATACCTCTCTGCTCTCGCCGCTCGATGGCGAGGAGATCTTTGGCTGGCGCACCCTGTTGACGCTGCCCTGCCTGACCCTGTTCATGCTTGTCTCGAAAGACTGGAAACGGGTGGGCGAACTGCTCGCCCGGGTAAAACACACGCCGCTGCTGTTGCTGGGCATGGTCGGCACCTCGTGGCTGATGGGCGTGCAGCTGTGGCTGTTCCTCTGGGCGCCCCTGCACGGGCGCAGCCTGGAAGTGTCGATGGGCTATTTCCTGCTGCCGCTGGCCATGGTCCTGACCGGGCGGCTGGTGTATGGCGAGCGCCTGTCACGGCTGCAGAAGGTGGCCGTGGCCTGCGCTGCTCTCGGCGTGGGCCACGAGCTGTATCAGCATGGCAGTTTCGCCTGGGAAACCCTGGTGGTGACGATCGGCTACCCGATCTATTTCGTGTTGCGCAAGCGCTGCCGCACCGACCATTTGGGCGGCCTGTGGTGCGACATGTGCCTGCTGTTGCCATGGGCGCTGTATTTCGTGATCCAGGGCCCGCTTTCCCCTGCGGATCTGCAGGCACACCCTGGGCTGTATGCGTTGATCCCGATCCTCGGGGCGATCAGCGCCTCGGCCCTGATCGCCTACGTGCTGGCCAGCCGCCTGCTGCCTTTCAGCCTGTTCGGCCTGCTCAGCTACGTCGAGCCAGTGCTGCTGGTAGGCGTTGCGCTGTTGCTGGGCGAAACCATCGGCCCGGATCAGTGGCTGACCTACCTTCCGATCTGGGCCGCGGTGCTGGTACTGGTGATCGAGGGTTTCAAGCACCTGCTGCGTCAACGTCGCCGTTCGGTGTAAGCCGAACCTGACGCACCCGCCGCTCCTCGACCGCCTCCACGGTCAGCGTCCAGCCATTCCAGGCCAGGCGGTCACCAACCATAGGCAGGCGGTCGAGCAGGCTCATCACCAGGCCCGCGAGGGTCTGGTAGTCCTCGGTGGCGCGGGCGCAGAAGCCGGTACGTGCCTGCACCTGGCTCAGGTTCAACGCGCCGCTGACCACAAAGCCTTCACCTTCCTGAAGGATGCCCGGGCCTTCGACCTCGCTGGCATCCGGCAACTCGCCGGCAATCGACTCCAGGATATCGGTCATGGTCAGCAGGCCGGTAAAGTCACCGAACTCGTTGACGACGAAAGCAATGTGCGTCGACTGGCCTCGCATCTGCTCCAGGGCATTGAGGATGCTGAAGCTCTCCAGCAGGTTCAGCGGTACTCGGGCCATGCCTTCCAGATCGGGCTGGTTGCCCGACAGCAGCTCCTTGAGCAGTTCCTTCTTGTGCACGAAGCCCAGTGGCTCGTCCACGCGGCCATCGCGGATCAGCGGCAGGCGCGAGTACGGCGAATTGGCCAGGGCCTGGGCAATGGCGTCGGCCGGCTGCGCCAGGTCGATCACATCGACCTCGGCGCGGGCGGTCATCGCCGTGCGGATAGGCCGCTCGGCCAGGTTCAGCACGCCACTGATCATCACCCGTTCACGGCGGTCGAACAGCACCTGCTCCTCACCGCCTTCGACCAGGTCAGCGATTTCCTCGCCCACCTCGTCAGCCTCGACCCGGCGGCCACCCAGCAGGCGCAGCACGGCATGCGCGGTGCGCTCACGCAGCGGCCGGTGCTGCTGCAGGCTGCGCTTGCGGCGGGCACGGGCCAGCTGGTTGAACAGCTCGATCAGGATCGAGAAGCCGATGGCCGCGTACAGGTAGCCTTTGGGGATATGGAAGCCCAGGCCTTCGGCGGTGAGGCTGAAGCCGATCATCATCAGGAAGCCCAGGCACAGCATGATCACCGTGGGGTGGGCGTTGACGAAGCGGGTCAGCGGCTTGCTGGCAACGATCATGATGCCGATCGAGAAGATCACCGCGATCATCATCACCGACAACTGCTCGACCATGCCAACCGCGGTGATCACCGCGTCCAGCGAGAACACCGCATCAAGCACCACGATCTGCGCGACGATCGGCCAGAACGCAGCGTGGCGTACCGTGCCGCTGGCCTGGGCCACGTGGCCTTCCAGGCGTTCATGCAGCTCCATGGTGGCCTTGAACAGCAGGAACACGCCACCGAAAAGCATGATCAGGTCGCGGCCCGAGAAGCTCTTTTCGAACACCTCGAACAACGGCGCGGTCAGGGTGACCATCCACGAGATACTGGCCAACAGGCCAAGGCGCATGATCAACGCCAGGCTCAGGCCAATGACCCGTGCGCGGTCGCGCTGATGCGGCGGCAGTTTGTCGGCGAGGATGGCGATGAACACCAGGTTGTCGATACCCAGCACCAGCTCGAGGACGATAAGCGTCAACAGGCCCAGCCAGGCCGTGGGGTCGGCTAGCCATTCCATTAGCGGGTACTCACGAGGGCAGCGTCACGAGGACGGGTGAAAGAAGGCCGGGAAGACCGGGGACTGGGGGGCTCCGCGAAGGTGCTCATATAGACCTTGTTAGCAAATTGGGAAAATGATCCTACAAGCTCAGCAGCTTTCCGTAATAGCGCAAAACTATTACAAAACCTGTAACAACCTTGTAGGAGCGGCCTTGTGTCGCGAACGGGCCGCAGAGCGGCCCCAGCTGTTGATGCAGCGCTCCTGAAACCCGGGGGGCGCTGTGCGGCCCGTTCGCGACACAAGGCCGCTCCTACACAAAAATGCGCTGGCCGTGCGTGAGGTACTTTTCTTCAATACCGCAGGCTGTCAATGCCCGAGCATGAAGGCCCACCTCAACCAAACGGATCCCCCTCATGAGCCTGTCCCTGTCCATGGCCGCTTTCGCACTGGCGGCCTCGATCTCCCCCGGCCCGGTCAACATCGTTGCGCTGGGCAGCGGTGCCCGCCATGGCCTGCGTGCCAGCCTGGCACATGTGGCTGGCGCCACGCTGGGCTTCTGCCTGCTGCTGGTGCTGGTCGGGCTGGGCCTGCATCAATTGTTGCTGCGCTGGCCTTTGCTGGGCCTGCTTTTGCACTGGGGCGGCGTGGCGTTCCTGCTGTACATGGCATGGAAGCTGGCCAGCGACGATGGGCAACTGGGCAATGCCCATCCCACCCAGGCTCCCTCGGCCTGGCACGGCGCGGCGATGCAATGGCTCAATCCCAAGGCATGGCTGGCAGCGGTGGCCGGGGTTGGTGCCTATACCGGCGGTGAGCAGCAGCTGCTGTGGCTGTTTGCCTGGATCTACGGGCCGATCTGCTTCATTTCAGTGGCCAGCTGGGCGTGGGCCGGGAGCGTGGTTCGCCAGTACCTGGGCAACCCACGGCACATGCGCCTGCTGAATCGGGGCTTGGCGCTGCTGCTCGTGGGCAGTGCGGTCTATCTGGTCATTTGAGCCTGGCTGCACCGACCCTATCGCTGCCCTCAAGGCCTGCGCAGTACCTGTGGGAGCTGGGTTGCCGGCGATAGGGCCACCACCGCCAAAAATGGCAATTCAACCGAATGCATTGCGGTAATGCCCCGGTGTGGCCGCCAGGTGCTGCTTGAAGGCCCGCTGCAGGTGCGCCTGGTCGGCAAACCCGGCCTCCTGCGCAACCTCGGCAATAGCCCGGCCCTGACGCAATTGCGCCCTGGCCAGCTGCACGCGCTGGTCGAGCAGGTAACCATGCGGCGTCAGGCCGAAGCGTTGGCGGAACGCGCGAATCAGGTAGGAACGCGACAAGCCGCACGCCGCGCAGATGTCGTCCAGGCTCAGCGGGTCGCCACGATGGGCGCGAATGAACGCTGCCGCCGTGTCCAGTCGTGGGTTGCCCTCGTCGTTGACGCTGGCATCGCCGCCAAGCAAACCTGGAAGTGCGCCAAACAGCGCCGCCAGGCGCCCTTCCCGGTCTGGCACGCCGGCGTCGAACAGGTCGGCAAAGGCCTGCAACAGGCTCCGGTACAACACCGGCGAGCTACTCCAGGGCCGGGCCGGCAAGGTGAACCCCAGCGCCTGCAACCAAGGCATATCGACGAACATCATCAGGTAGGACCAGTGTTCCCCGTCGATGGGGTTGCAGGCATGCACCACACCTGGGTTCATCAGCACCGTGGTACCGGCAGCCACCTCTATGCACTGGTCACCGTACAGATAGGAGCTGCGCCCACCCGTTATCACTCCGATGGAAAAGCTCTCATGGGAATGCGCGGCGTAGCACACCTGGCGCCCGTCCCCTACCCGCCGGGCCTCGACGAAGGGCAACGCCGGGTCGCGCCAGAACCGTGATACCTCGATCATCCCTCACCCCGCTCGCCGCTGCCATGCGCCTGAATACTACACGCCTATCGCGGAAACAGGTCCAGCGTCCGCTCAACTTCGCCGACATCGATCGTGAAACCATCGCCGTCCGGTATCCCGACCACAAAGCCGAAATGCTGGTGGTCTCGGTCCGTCAGGTACTTGTAGTAGCTGACAAACCGATTGGGCGGCTGCAACGTCAGCAGGCAACCACCGGCCTGCAGTACGTTGACCCCATGCACCAACTGGCTACCCTCCACACCGATTACCACCCTCGCCCCGGCGCAGGCCGCGACGATACTCGGCACATCGGACTTCAGCGGGTTGACGATGCGAAAACCGCGGGTGGCGCGCAAATGCTCCGCCAGCGCCAGCTCATTGCGCAGCAGGCGCAGGTCACCATCGCCACCACGCAGCAGGAACACCCCCGGGTGTGGCGCATGCGGCACATGCGACAGCAACTTGTCGCCCATGGCCCGGTAGCGGGCATGCCGGCTGCGGTTGTTGGCCTGGTCATCGAACAGCACCAGCTCACGGAAAAACGCACTGCGCAGGCGCAGCGGGTTCATTTCCAGCCAGTCTTCATAGGCCGGGGCCTGGGCAAACAGCGGGAATCTGGCCGAGGGCGCGGTGGTTACCGGTATGCCTTCGTTACAGGCCAGCGCATAGGTCGGACAATCCTCCATCAGCCAGGTACCGAACCACGTGTTGCCGTTTTGCGTGCAATAGATGGCCGCGCGGTCGATTTCGTTTTCCACGACGATGCTCGGAAAGGGGCCCGGCTTCAACGACAGCCAATGGCTGGCCTTGCCCTTGTACAACGCCCCGTCGACCAGCCATACGTCCTTGATCAGGTAGCCCCGGGTTGGCCCTTGCAGCGTGCTGATGCCGCCTTCCATGGTACGCGCAGGGTGCACGTAGGGATAGAAACGCTTGCCTTCCCACCCCGTTACTCGCTCCAGCTGGCCTGGCAGGAAAACGGCCGGGGGCGAAACCGTGACTTCCCCCGGGGCAATGTCCCAACTTTTGTCCGCCACGCTCTTGAGGTCGATGCCGCTGTTCCTGCCTAGCCGTTTGCGCGCCATGTAGCGGTAGGCGGCCAGGGTCCAGGTGTGCTGCCTGGCCGCAGGCGATGCACTGAACTTCGAGATGTCGCTTCCCATGAAGCGTCCTCCCTTGATGACAAGGTCAAAAGCCTGGCGCAAGGCGCCAGATCAACGCCTCCTGGCAACCGCTCAGCTGCACGTGACCCTTTCCATGGTGGGTGGTGACCGCAGGTTGGCGTAACGGTGACGCAGGCTTTCCACGAACGTTTCGCCCGTACCGTTGCCCCCATAGAAGTAGATCTTGTGCAGGCCGCCAAACACCATTTCCTGGTAGCGGCTGGCAACTTCCTCGTCACTCGCGCCCTCGGGCAACCCCAGGTGCAGCGTGAGCTTGTCGCCTTCGACCGCGAACATCGGTGTGTCCCAGAGGAACTTCGCCGTGCCGGTTCTGGGCAAGCGGACAAAGAGGTAGGCATGGTTACCCAGCGAGTCGATATCGCCACCGCGGCGGCGCTTCCACTTCAACAAACCGTCATCCGGGCGCGCCAGGCAAAGGCCAATATCGTAATAGTCGAAGCCCTGCTCCAGTGCCCACTCCAGGGCCATGAAGGTGGTGATCGAATTTACCTCGCGTAACTTCCGCGCATCGGTGAACACCGCCTCGCAATAGCCGAAACGCAGGGTGCTCCAATAACGCTTGCCACCACGCACCACTTCACAGCCCAGGTGGCAGCCGATCACTTCATCGCCCAAGGTGATCAAATCGAGCCGACCGACGCCCCTGGCAATACGGAACACTTCCTCAGTGGGAAACTGCGCGGCATGGATACCTTGCCTGGCGCTGGCATAAGGGCGCAGCAGGTAGCGGTCGGCCATGGCGATCTCGTCATCCGAGCGGGCCTGGCGCATCTGGTACAGCGGCCGGTTCTTGCGGATGCTGCGCCGCAACTCGCTGTCGTAGCGCGCGGTGATATCCTCCAGCGAGCGCCCCAGCGGCACCACGGCGCTCAGGTAATGCGGTACCGACAATGCCCCCGACGTCGGCATTTCGCTGACCACCACCACGTGGTTGGCTGCTACCGTCGCGCTTGCGCTGTCAACAATTGCAGCATTGCCCGAACCCTTGCCGGCAATCAGCAGCTTGGCCATTTCCCGTTGCTGCTTCCGGCCGATATAGAGGATTTCGTAGGGGCTTTCCTGCTGCAACCTGAACCTGGCGATTTCCCAGCGCCAGAAACAGGCACGCGCCATCACTTCAGACACCTTGCTGGCCAGGTGTCTGATTTCGTAGCGTATGGAGGGCGAGACGAGTTTCCTCGCCGCTGCCGTCAAGGTCGCTTTCATTTCTTCTTCGACGTCCTTTGAGACACAGCATGGTCAATCGGAAAAGGACAGCAACTCAGTAAAAAGCACGTATCATGTTGATATTCTGAAATTATCCAGAAGCCCCCATGTCAATTAACAATTTAAGGTGCGCCCAAACACTTTATCAAGTGGCACTTTGATTGCATTTCCTTAAAGCTTCCTCACGCCATGTAAAGTTTCATGACGTCAAATTTCCTGCATGAATGACTGATTCAGACAGCGAATTTCCATCGATAGATCCAAGCCGCGTTATCCCATTACCACTCGCCTGTCTGGAATTGACGTTTGATGCCCCCTTTGCCTGAAAGGAGCGTCGACATGCCAGCCATCAACCCCCATCAACCCCTGCTTCAGGCGCAGCTGCCGCACTGGGCTCGCCAGGTAACGCCCAATCAGTGGGCCGCGTTGAAGCAAACCCAGGTCGCCCCGTGGAAGAGGCAGGACTGGTTCGCCAATGCTGCCCCCGACCTGCGTGAAGCAGCGTGTGCCAGCCAGGCGCGCCTGATGCAGGCGCAAGCAGCCTTGGCCAACTCACTCAAAGGCCTGAAACAAATCACAGAATTTGCCGAGCCATTGCTGCAACGGCGTCTTGCCGAACACGGCTTTCACGCGCAGCTGCGCAATAGCCAGCTATTGCGGGTCGAGCGCAGCTGGCACTGGGCCGCCCTGCGCTATCTATCAAGCCATCGACGCGACAACCTGCTGCAGGCCGCGCTGCAGAACTTCGCCAGCGACGAGGTGTTCACTGCTGAAAGTGCCATTGCCCTGGGCGATAACATTCACGTCACGCCGATTCAGATACAAGGCGCCGTCCCCGTTGGCATGCAAGTGCCCATCGCACACTTTCCATTGCAGTCGGAGCACTACCAGGTGGAACGGCTACCACTCGAACCGGCCGCTTTCGCCACCCTGTGCCGTGACCTGGACCTGGGCAAGGCTTACCAGGCCCACCTGGAACAGCACCTCGCCCAACCCGCCACACGGGGCTTGGCCATCAGGGTGCAGAAAGACCGCCTGCGCCTGGCGGCCGACCTTGCCTATATGCGGCACCTGCTTGATGGCAGCACCCTTGACCAGATCGAACGGCTGTTGCGGGGGGGCACCGTACAGTGCTGGCAACTGGCGCTGTTCGGCACGCACCTGCACGAGGTCATGCTGATCGATGCCGGCGGTGCGGGGCTGGCGCTGTATCTGCCCGGCCATGACCCGGCCCTGCGCCAATGCAGCAACCTGGACGCGGTACACGACACGCTGGCGACCTTGCTGCTGGAGCCCGATGCCCGCCAAGCCTTCACGGCCTACATCAGGCAGGACCAGCGCACGCACTTTCTCGACCTGTTGCAGCAGAACCTCGACGCCACAGGCAATACTGCCTATGACCGCCCTTGGCAGCGTGCAGCGCAAGCGGACCTGCGTCCCACACGCGTGGCTATCACAGCCGAGCCTTTCGGCCATTACCAGGACCTGCACCTGGCCCGCCTCA
Organism: Pseudomonas sp. PVC-5-1; assembly: GCF_057444345.1. NCBI lineage: Bacteria > Pseudomonadati > Pseudomonadota > Gammaproteobacteria > Pseudomonadales > Pseudomonadaceae > Pseudomonas > Pseudomonas sp. PVC-5-1. The sequence goes on from NZ_CM172024.1 coordinate 3,136,002, forward strand.
AGCACGAAGCCAGCCTGCTGGCGGTCCCGACAGCAATGGCCGATGCCAACGCGCGGGCCAGGCGCCTGGATGAGTGGGAAAACCTTGGCCTGGATGCTCTGAATATTGCTGCGTTCTTCATTCCAGGTGCTGGCACCCTGATGCTGGCCGTCACGGCCTGCCAACTGCTCGGCGAGGCCTTCGAAGGCTACCAGGCCTGGCATGAAGGCGACCGTCACCTGGCGCTGCGCCACCTGGAGGCGGTCGGCCTGAACCTGGCCCTGATCGGCGGCTTCGTGGCGGCGGGCAAGGTGGTACCCAAGCTGTTCAACAGCCCGTTGATGGAAAGCCTGCAGCAGGTACGCGGCAGCGACGGGCGCTACCGGCTCTGGAATGAAGACCTCGCCCCCTACCGCAGTGCCGTGACACTGCCGCAAACCCTGCAGCCCAATGCACTTGGCCAGTACCTGTACCAGGGCCGGTATTTCATCCGCATGGACGGCCAGCTCTTCGAACAACGCTTTGACCACAACCTGCAGCAATGGCGGGCCATTCACCCCGACACGCCCGATGCCTGGCAGCCACCGCTGGCGCACAATGCCCAAGGTGCCTGGCGCGGCCAGCATGAACAACCCGGCCAGTGGCCATTCGCGAAGCTGGCGCGCCGTCTTGGCGAGGCGTATGCCGCGTTCACACCAGAACAGCTGGCCAAGGCAGGGCGCCTCTGCGGCATCGACACCGCGCGCTTGCGCCGGGTGCACCTGGAAGGCCAACCAACGCCCCCGCTGTTGCTCGATACCCTGCAACGCATGACGGCACAGGCCGAGGTAGAGGCGTTGGCCGACAACGCCTCGCCAGGCCTGTTCGAGCGGCTCTACAATGGCAGCGCGCCCGCCACCCCGGCAACGCAGAAGCTGCTCGACGCCTATGCGCGGCTGTCCCCTGCCTTGGCCAGACGCTTGCTGGCGCCGCTGAGCGAGGCCGAAACGTTCGCCTGGCAAGAGCACAGTCAGTTGCCCACACAGGTTCGCCAGTTGCTGGAGCAGGTGCACAGCGAGCTGCCGCTGGTACGTGCACTGGAAGGTGTGCTTCAGCCAGCCCGGGCCAGCAGCGACAGCGAACGCTTGCTGTTCAGCGCCCTGGATGCCATGCCCGACTGGCCCGCGGACCTGCGCCTGGAGCTGCACGGTGCAAGCCCTATAGGCCCTTTGCTGGAGCATGTCGGCCGCGAACAGGCCGGCACCCTGCGCCGTGTGATCAAATCGGTCGAAGGCTATGAGGTCGACCGGGGCGAGCGCCCTGCACCTGCACCGCTTGATCCAGACCTCTGCCGCGCCATCGAGCAGGCACTGCCGCGCCCGCATCGCGATACGCTGGGCATCACGACGGCCGATGGCAGTTCGCTACGCCAGCGCGTACTGGGTTGGGTCGACCACCACAGGGAGGTACTCGCCCAACGGCTCTGGGGGCATCGCGCGCTGTTGCGCAAGCCCATGGGCAGCTTGCGCGGCGGTCGGCCGCTTGACCCCGAACCGCCTCAGCCGCGCCTGGCAAGCTCCCTGGCCGGGGCTTATCGCCGCTTGTTCCCTGACGCCACCGACTGGGAATTCGAAAACTGGCTAGGCAACGACGAGGACAACCTGTACGTCGATGACATTCGCTCACCCACACAGCGCCTGCACGACCTGCAGCAGCGTCTGGATACTTTGCGCCGCGACCTGCATGAATGGGCGCGGCCCGATCCCCAGCGCCCTCACCAGCGACACCTGGCCATCCGCCCCATCCTCAACGCCTGGCGACGGCTGTCGACAATAGCGCTTGAAGGGGGTGGCCGCCTGCACAGCCTGGACCTTTCCGGCCTGGACCTGGACAACCAGGCCCTGGCCAGCCTGGCCTTGCCGGACGACTTCACCCATGTGCAGCACCTGTCGCTCAGCTACAACCGTTCGCTCAGCCAGTTGCCGGCCGAATTCCACGAACGCTTCCCCAACCTCAATCGCCTGCTGCTGACCGACTGTCGGTTCGACACCGTGCCCCACCTGGGCAGCCCTGAGCAGCTCGCCTGGCTGGACCTGGAAGGCAACCGCATCACCTGGAGTACCCAGGCCCAGCAGGCACTGAACCGCTGCTCCGGGCTCAACGTACTGGACCTTTCGGGCAACCCGCTGCTAGAGGCCCCGGACCTGCGCGGGCTGGGCTACCTGAGGACACTGTTCCTGAACGACTGTGCGCTCAGCGAATTGCCGCAAGGCCTGGACCAGATGATCGAGCCCATCATCCTGGACATTGGCGACAACCAACTGCTGCGGCTGCCTGACGGTTTCAACGTACCACGGCCAGTCGCAAACGCCCTGCGTCTGGAAAGCGAATGGCTGGGTTCACCAGTGCTTGCGCAGATCGAGGCCTACAACGCGATGCACCAAGTGGACCTGCTGGTGTGCGAAGGCGACTACCTGGAATTCTTCGAACAGACCGGCCCGGCCGAAATGGCCCTGTGGCAGCGATTGCCGCTGCAGTATCGGCGCGACCTCAGGCCCTTGCTTGAACTTGAACCGTTCGTGTCCCGCCCACGGCAAGCCCGTGCAGAGTTCTGGCGGCGCCTGGCCCTGATCGACGCAGACCCGGCCCTGCGCCAGCAATGGTTGACGCACCCACCCTATGACCTGTTCAACCTCCCGCTTTGACAGGGATACCGATGCCTGCCTGCCCAACAGGCAGGCGCGGGTGGTCATGTTAAGCCAGACTGGTGTTTTTCCGGCGAGCGGTGCATGCTCGCTGCTGAAGCGTTTCACCCAGCTCGAAACCCACCCAGCAATGTGAGGTGCAGTACCCATGGACCGTCTGCTCGATTCACTCTTCCCCAGCGCCGAGGACATCCCGGAAACCTGGCGCCTGGAAGCCCCCCTGGAACAACGCGACTACCTGGTGAACGGTGAGCTCAGGCGGTGGGACGGCCCACTGGCCACAGTGCGCAGCCCGGTCTGGCTCAAGGAAGGCGACGATGAGCACCAGGTGGTGTTGGGCAGCGCTCCACTGCTCGATGCCGACACCGCGCTCACCGCCCTCGATGCCGCCGTGCAGGCGTACGACAAAGGCCGTGGCGCCTGGCCGAACATGCGCGTGGCCGAGCGAATCCAGCATGTCGAAACCTTCCTGGCGCGCATGCGCGAGCAGCGCCAGGCCGTGGTCAAGCTGCTGATGTGGGAAATCGGCAAGAACCTCAAGGACTCGGAAAAGGAATTCGACCGCACCTGCGACTACATCGTCGATACCATCAACGCCCTCAAGGACCTCGACCGCCGTTCCAGCCGCTTCGAGCTGGAACAGGGCACGCTCGGCCAGATCCGCCGAGCACCGCTGGGCGTGGCCCTGTGCATGGGCCCATACAACTACCCGCTGAACGAGACCTTCACCACGCTGATCCCGGCGCTGATCATGGGCAACACCGTGGTGTTCAAGCCGGCCAAGTTCGGCGTGCTGCTGATTCGACCGTTGCTCGAAGCCTTCCGCGACAGCTTCCCGCCGGGGGTGATCAACGTCATCTACGGCCGTGGCCGGGAAACGGTGAGTGCGCTGATGGCCAGCGGCAAGGTCGATGTGTTCGCCTTCATCGGCACGCACAAGGCCGCCAGCGACCTGAAGAAGCTGCATCCGCGCCCGCACCGGTTGCGCGCCGCGCTGGGGCTGGATGCCAAGAACCCGGGCATCGTGCTGCCCCAGGTGGACCTCGACAACGCCGTCGAAGAGGCCGTCACCGGTGCGCTGTCGTTCAATGGCCAACGCTGCACGGCGCTGAAGATCCTGTTCGTGCACGAGGATGTGGTCGATGCGTTCCTCGACAAGTTCCAGCGCAAGCTGGCCGCGCTCAAGCCTGGCATGCCTTGGGAGCCTGGCGTGGCGCTGACACCGCTGCCCGAGCCCGGCAAGGTCGACTACCTCGACGGCCTGGTCGCCGATGCCACCGCCAAGGGCGCACGCGTGCTCAACGAAGGTGGTGGGCACAGCCGTGGCTCGTTCTTCTACCCCGCCGTGCTGTACCCGGTGAAGAGCGACATGCGCGTGTACCACGAGGAGCAGTTCGGCCCGCTGGTGCCGGTAGTGCCCTACCGCGACCTGCAGACGGTGATCGACTATGTGCTGGACTCCGACTACGGCCAGCAACTGAGCCTGTTCGGCAATGACCCGGCGACCATCGGCAGCCTGGTCGACATCTTTGCCAACCAGGTCGGGCGCATCAACATCAATGCGCAATGTCAGCGCGGCCCCGACACCTACCCGTTCAACGGCCGCAAGAACAGCGCCGAAGGCACCCTGTCGGTACACGACGCCCTGCGAGTGTTCTCTATCCGCACGCTGGTCGCGACGCGCTTCCAGGAGGCGAACAAGGAACTGATCAGCGAGATCATTCGCAACCGGCAGTCGACCTTCCTGACCACCGACTACATCTTCTGACCGCCACGCTTATAGAGAATCGATCTATCACCCCTGTCGATTTTCCATCTGCGCAAACGACTCTAAGCAAAAGGGCGCCAACCGGCGCCCACTTCCAAGGAGAGTCGAACATGGCAGCCAAACCCATTCCCGAAGGCCAGCACAGCATTACGCCGTACCTGGCCATCAACGACGCCGCCAAGGCCATCGAGTTCTACAAGAAGGCCTTTGGCGCGGTGGAAATGTTCCGCCTCGATGCCCCTGGCGGCCGCGTTGGCCATGCCGAGCTGAAAATCGGCGATTCGTCGCTGATGCTGGGCGACCCCTGCGACATGGAAGGCGGCCTCACCGCCAGCCAGAAGCTCAGCGGCGCCAGCGTAGGCCTGCACCTGTATGTCGAGGACTGCGACAATGTCTATGCCCAGGCCCTGACGGCCGGCGCCACCCAGCTGCGTGCGGTGACGGACCAGTTCTACGGCGACCGCAGCGGCACCCTGAAAGACCCCTTCGGCAACATCTGGTTCGTTTCCACCCACAAGGAGGACCTGACCCCCGATGAAATTAGCGCCCGTGCTGCGAAGATGTTCGCTGGCACTGCGCAGTAAGTTGAAAGCGGCGCCACTTTGCTTGAAGCTTGGGGCTCGTAGCTGGGAGCTGCTTCATGCGAATCATCGACAAAACCGCCGCACAGGTCCGTAGCCTGACCCCTGCAGAAGAAGAGCTGCTGGTCGGCTTTGCCACCGGCAGCCTCACCGGCCCGCGCCTGCTGCAGGCCAACCAGTTGCTGATGAAGGTGCGCAACGCCAACCAGTGGCTGGCCTGCGATTGCCGCAACGATGCCTTGCCGGTACTGAATGTCACCCTCAACGGCAGCACCGGTACGCTGTTTCTCAAGAACAACCCGGGAACTGCCGAACACGCGCCTGGCTGCCCGTTCACCAAGGACGAGCGCGAAGCGACCGAGCGCGAGAACGACCCTGCGCCACCTGCTGCCTGGCTACCGCCCGACACACCGTTGCGCCTGATTGGTGATTTCCGCAGCAGCACCACCAGCAGTGGTGGCGACGGCAGCGAACGGCGTGAACAACAGCGCCTGCTGTCACTGTTGCTGACCTGGATCGAGACCAGCGGCCTGAACCTGTATGCCACGCACCTGAAAAAGGACCTGACCGGGCAGTTTGCCGAGTTGCGCAGCGTTGCCAGCCGCTATCCGCTGCTGGAACGGGTGCCCGCAAGCAACTACCTGGAAACCCGCCTGGACATGAAGCACATGATGATGCTCAAGTCCCGCCTGCGTGAAGCCACGGTGTTCGGCAACCACCGCCGCCACGGCCTGCTGCTGGATTGCGTGGACCAGATCAAGGGACGCAAGCTGTTCAATAACCGAAGTGAAGACGGCTTCGACTTCCAGGGGCACCACCTCTACTGGGGCGGCAACCGCACCAGCGGGCCATTGCTGGCGCTGATGCTCTATTCACCGACCAGTGCCGGCAGCCATTACTACGAACTGATCCATGTGGCCAGCGTGCCGGTGCTATCGCGTGCTCATCTGTTCCCGGTTTACCGCGATGAAGAACGCGAGCCGCTCAAGGCCCTGGTGTCGCTGGTCGACTGGATGGCCGGCAAAGGCGTGAAAGTGCAGATGCGCCGGCCGGTGATCGGCGGCCAGGTGATGGACGAACTGGTAATGACCTCGGACCAGGACCGGGTGTTGTCGGTATCGTTGCTGGAGCAGCCAATCGGCCCCGAACCGGATACCGAGAACTTCAAGCGCTACGCCGACTTCAAGAGCCTGGAAACCTTCCGCAAATTCGTCGCCGGCTTCTTCATGCGTGAGCGCTGAGCACCCTCTACCTTGTGGCGCGATGGGCTGCGAAGCAGCCCCGGCAATTCATGCACGAGTGCTGAAACCCAGGGGCCGCTTCGCGGCCCATCGCCGGCAAGCCAGCTCCCACCTGGACCGCACCAACCTCAAGCCATGCGCCGTCCCTGTGGGAGCGGGCGTGCCCGCGAAGAGGCCCATACAGGCTGCATGAGGTTTGCGTATCAACCCAGGAACAGCTTGTACGCCGGGTTGTCGGTCTCATCCCAGTACCGGTACCCCATCTCATCCAGCGCCAGCGGCAACCCCGCCAACTCATCCCCCGGTACTTCCAGCGCCGCAAATACCCGTGCTTCTGCCGCGCCATGGTTGCGGTAATGGAACAGGCTGATATTCCAGCGCTTGCCAAGCCGTTCCAGAAAGCCCAGCAAAGCACCCGGGCGCTCGGGGAATTCGAAGCGCAGCACCCGCTCGTCAGCCCCGGGCGCGGCATGGCCGCCAACGGTATGGCGCACATGCAGCTTGGCCAGTTCGTTGTCGGTCAGGTCCAGCACGCTGTAGCCCTGCTCATGCAGGCTGGCCAGCAACTGCTCACGCGGGTCGTGCAGTGGGTGTGTCTGCACCCCAACGAACAGCCGCGCCTCCTTGCCAGGGTAATAGCGGTAGTTGAACTCGGTGATCTGCCGCTTGCCCAGGGCCTGGCAGAAGGCGCGGAAGCTGCCCGGCTGCTCCGGAATGGTGACAGCGATGATCGCCTCGCGCTGCTCGCCCAGTTCGGCACGCTCGGCCACATGGCGCAGGCGGTCGAAATTGACGTTGGCCCCGGAGTCGATGGCCACCAGGGTCTGCCCCTGCACGCCGTCGCGCGCCACATATTTCTTGATCCCCGCCACGGCCAGGGCGCCTGACGGCTCGGTGATCGAGCGGGTATCGTCGTAGATGTCCTTGATCGCCGCGCACAGCTCGTCGCTGCTCACGGTCACCACTTCATCAACGAAGTGCCGGCACAACTCGAAGCAATGGGCGCCGATCTGCGCTACCGCCACGCCATCTGCGAAGGTGCCGACCTGCGGCAGGATCACCCGCTCACCGGCCGCCATGGCAGCCTGCAGGCAGTTGGAGTCCTCCGGCTCGACGCCGATCACCTTCACCTCCGGGCGCAGGTACTTCACATAAGCGGCAATACCCGCGATCAGACCACCACCGCCCACTGGCACGAAGATGGCGTCCAGCGCACCCGGGCGCTGGCGCAGGATTTCCATGGCCACGGTGCCCTGCCCGGCGATCACATCCGGGTCGTCGAACGGTGGCACGAAGGTGGCGCCTTCGCTGTCGGCCAGTTTCAGCGCATGGGCCAAGGCATGGGGGAAGCTCTCGCCGTGCAGTACTACATGACCACCGCGCGAGCGTACACCCTCCACCTTCAGCGACGGCGTGGTGGTAGGCATGACGATGGTGGCCTTCATGCCCAGGTGCGATGCCGCCAGGGCCACGCCCTGTGCATGGTTGCCCGCAGAGGCGGTGATCACCCCGCGCTCGCGCTGCACGGTACTCAGCCGTGACAGGCGGGTATACGCACCGCGGATCTTGAACGAAAAGGTAGGTTGCAGGTCTTCCCGCTTCAGCAATACCTGGTTGCCCAGGCTGGCAGACAACGCAGGCGCAACTTGCAAAGGCGTTTCGATGGCCAGGTCGTACACCGGGGCGGCAAGAATGCGCCGCACCTGCTCCGACAGCAGTTGCTGGGGGGTGACGGTAGAACGAGGGCTGACGAAGCTGGTCATCGATGACTCCTTGGCTGTGTTCACGTTGCCCAGGAGTCAGAGAGAAGAAACCCGCCTCCAGGGCGGGTTCGGTGCACGTACGCGCTAGCCCGCCAAACTGATAATGGCGGTAATAATAATGGCGTTGACGTGCTGGAAAGTTTTCATGGGGTAGGAACTTAGCCGGTAGCGCAGCACAAAGTCAACACTTGGCCTGCTGCGCCGAAAGCGGCACATCGAATACCTTGTCGAAGCCCCACTGGAAGACAAACGCGTAAGCGAAGAAGAACACGAACAACGCCAGGTTGGTCAGCAATGCCGCCCACAGGCTGACATCCAGCCAGTACGCCACCAGCGGCAGCAGGATCAGCACCAGCCCGCCCTCGAAGCCCAGCGCATGCAGCAGGCGCCGCAGGAAAGTGCGCTCACGCCGGTGCTGGCGCGCTTCCCAGCGTTCGAACACCCAGTTGTAGGCCATGTTCCAGCTCATCGCGATGCCCGACATCAGCACCGACAGCACGGTCGACTGCGCCATGCCGGCACCGAACGCCAGCTCCAGCGCGGGCGCCACGCAGGCGACGGCGATGGCCTCGTAAAGGATGGCCTGGACGATCTTGCGTGCCTTGCCTTGCATGTTCAGCTCCCTGGGTAAACGACCTGTAAAACTACAAGAAGTGGCCCACAAGAAAAAGCCTGAAATTTGGACAACCCCGCGTTCGGCTGCTTGTATCTATCCAGTACAAACGGCAGCAAGTCGTACAACTTCGTCCAGGGAATCGAACGAGGATAAAGACGATGGCCCACCCCTTCCTGTCGGTGACCGGCAAATGAGCCTGGTATTCATCGACTTCCTCACCTACGTGCTGTTCGGCCTGAAGATCCTCGCGATCATCCTGGCCTCGCTGATGTTCCTGCTGGGTCTGGATGATCTGTTCATCGACCTGTGCTACTGGGGCCGCAAGCTGATCCGGCGCTTTCGCATCTACGACAAGTACGAGAAAGCCGACGAAAACCGCCTGTTCGAGGTACCGGAGAAACCGCTGGCCATCATGGTCCCGGCCTGGAACGAAGTGGGCGTGGTGGGCGAGATGGCGCGCCTGGCAGCCTCGACCATCGACTACGAGAACTACCAGATCTTCGTCGGCACCTACCCCAACGACCCGCAAACCCAGGCCGATGTCGACGCCGTGTGCCTGCACTACCCCAACGTGCACAAGGTGGTCTGCGCCCGCCCCGGCCCCACCAGCAAGGCCGACTGCCTGAACAACATCATCGACGCGCTGCTGCGCTTCCAGCAGGACGCCGGCATCGAGTTTGCCGGTTTCATCCTGCACGACGCCGAAGACGTGATTTCGCCCATGGAGCTGCGCCTGTTCAACTACCTGCTGCCGAACAAGGACATGATCCAGATCCCGGTGTACCCCTACGCACCGGAATGGAAAGGCTTCACCGCCGGCCACTATGTCGACGAGTTCGCCGAAAACCACGGCAAGGACGTGATCGTGCGCGAGGCCCTGACCGGCCAGGTGCCCAGCGCAGGGGTCGGCACCTGCTTCAGCCGCCGTGCCATCAGCGCGCTGCTCGAGGACGGCGACGGCATCGCCTTCGACGTGCAGAGCCTCACCGAAGACTACGACATCGGCTTCCGCCTGAAACAGAAGGGCATGAAGTGCATTTTCGCCCGCTACTCCATCACCGACCCGGCGCTGACCCTGAAGCAGGAATGGCGCCCGGGCATGAGCCGCGAATTTTCCCAGGTGATCTGCGTGCGCGAGCACTTCCCGCGCGACTGGCAGCATGCCATCCGGCAGAAGTCGCGGTGGATCGTCGGCATCGTGTTCCAGGGCACCAGCAACCTAGGCTGGAGCCGCAAGGGCGCGCTCAACTACTTCCTCTGGCGTGACCGCCGCGGCCTGTTCGCCTACCTGCTGAGTTTCCTGGTCAACCTGTTGCTGCTGGTGTTGCTGGCCATGTGGCTGGTCACGGTGATTGCGCCGGAGTCGTGGCGCTTCATGTCGATCCTCAGCGACAGCTGGCTGCTGACCACCCTGCTGTGGCTGAACGGGCTGATGCTGTTCAACCGCCTGTTCCAGCGCGCCTGGTTCGTCACCCGCTTCTATGGTATTGGCGAAGGGCTGCTGTCGGCACCGCGGATGATGTGGAGCAACTTCGTCAACTTTTTCGCCAACCTGCGTGCCCTGCGCCAGGTGATGGAAATGGGTGACTCGCGGCGCGTGGCCTGGGACAAGACCACCCACGAATTCCCCGCCATCGCTGCCCCCGCCCGCACGCCGCTGGGTCAGCGCCTGGTGGCCAAGGGCCTGATCAGCGACGAACAACTGCAACAGGCGATCACCAGCCCGGTACGCCGGCGCCTGGGCCGCGAGCTGCTGCTGCGCGGCTGGCTGAACAGCGAACAGCTGGTCGCCACCTTGGCCGAGCAAATGGACCTGCCCTGGGCACCGCTCAACCCGTTCAAGCTCGACCCGCAGCTGATCGCCAAACTGCCGCGCAAGCTGGCGACGCACTATGGCGTGCTACCGGTGGCCGAAGACGGCGACACGCTGGTACTGGCCAGCGAAAGCCCGGTCAGCCAGGTGTCGCTGGGGGTAATCAGCCGCCACCTGAAGCGCCCGGTCAGCGCCCGCCTGGCGCCCCAGGGCCGGGTGACCCTAGGCCTGCGCTACCACTACCCAAGCCCCTGGCAGAAGCCGGAAACCCGCGACATGCTGGCCATCCTCGAGCGCCACCAGGACGACGAAGTGCTGCTGGAACAGGTCAGCCATCACCAGGTAATGCTCGGCGCCCTGCTGCAGGTGCGCGGCATGGTCCCGGTCACTTTGTTCAACCAGGCGCTGATCGACTTCGACCCGGAACACCAGAGCCTCGGCGAGCACCTGATCGCCCGCGGCATCATCACCGAGCAGGTGCTGCAGCAGGCCCTGATCGAACAGGCCAGCGAACAGCAGGCCGCCTTTGACCTGACCCGGGAGGTGGCATGAAGCCGCGCTTTTCCCTCACCTTCACTGGCTTGTTGCTGTGTTCCGCCGCCCTGCCCTGCGCCGCTTCGGCGCCGATGACCGACTTTCAGCGGTTCACCAGCTACCCGTTCATGGAGCGCAGCTACCGCGAAGCGAAGAAGGACAACTGGGCCGAGGTCGAACGCCTTACCCGCCACGTGCTGGGCCGGGTGCCGAACAACGACGAAGCGCGTGCACTGCTGGTGGAGGCACTGGCTCACCAGCGCCGCTACAAGGAGGCCGAAGCCCTTGCCGAACAACTGGGTGACAGCCCCGAACACGCCAACGCCCTGCTGGAACTACGCTTGACCTGGATCGAACAGGACCCACCGCCGGCCATCCAGGTGGAACAATGGCTGGCCAGCAGCGACGGCGCTCAACGGGTGCGCCTGTGGCAGGCCTATAGCCTGAGCCTGGCCAGATTCGGGGGTGCTGCCAGGGCGCTGGACTGGCTCAATCATCTGCCGGCACAGGGGGACGGCCAGGTTCTGCGCCTGGCCCGGGCCAACTTCGCCGAACAACTGCGCAACTGGAAGGAGACCATCGAACAGCTGCAGCCGCTGGCCGAGCAGGGCCAGTTGCCGGCGCAAGACTGGCAACGCCTGGCCAATGCCTACATCCAGCAAGTGGATGAGAAAGGGCTGAAAGCACTGCTCCCCAGCGCCCCCTCCCCCGGCGCAGCCAACCAGGCTCGCCTGGCCATGGCCAACCGCGCCATTGCCGTCGGCCATAACCAGCAGGCACAGCGTTGGCTGCAGGCGTTGCCCACCGCAGAGCTGAACCAGCCCGAGCAGCGCCAGCAACTGTGGGAGCTCGCCCGCGAAGGCGACGACGCACCGCTGGTACAGCGCCTGAGCAACGAACTGCAACGGCCCTGCCTGGAAACCGTGGACTGGTTGTCGCGCCACGACCCGCAGTTGGCGCGCGAGCAGTTCAAGGGCTGCACAGCCAGCACTGACCCAAAGGCCTACGCCGTGCTCAAGCAACGCCTGTACGGCGACCCGCCCCAGCCCCCGCAACCACGTACCGCCGCCGAGTGGGAGCAACGCTATCGACAGAGCGGCGATATGGCCGCACTGGAGCAAACCACCTTCCTGCTGATGCAGCAAGGCCATGACGAACACGCCCGGCAATTGCTGGAGCAGGCCTACGACCGCCACCAGGGCCGCCTTGCACCGTCGCTGCTGCAGCGCCTTGGCAACCTGTATGCGCGTAACGACGGCCCGCTGGACGCCCGCCGCATGCTCGGCCTGGTCCCTCGGGTCGACGCCACTACCCGGGCCCAGTTGCTCGGCCGCCTTGCCGAGGCTGGCCAGTGCGATGCCGTGCGCCAGGCAGTACCGGCAACCCCGAGCGAACCTGGCCAGTACCGCGCCCTGGGCCGCTGCGCCATGCCCGACCACCCAGGCGAAGCGGTGGTCTACTACCAGGCCGCCGAGCGCCTGGGCGACAGCGGGAGCCGCCTGCCCCTGGCCTATGCCCTGGAAGCCGCTGGAGACTCCGAAGCGGCCCTGCCCATCTGGCGCACCCAGCCCGACAGTGCCTGGACCGACAACGCCCGCCTCACTGCCGCTCGCGGCGCGTTGAACGCCGGCGACGCACAAGCGGCCCGGCGCTATTGGGACGCCGCCTCGCACGATAGCGCCGACGATTGGGCCCTGGGTGCCGCCATCGCCCAGCGCCAAGGCGAATACCAGGCGGCGCTGGGCTTCCAGCGCCAGGCCCTGGCACACAACCCGCGGGCCGACCACTACTACGCGGCCTCCAGCACCGCGCAACTGGCTGGCGACAGTGCCCAGAGCAGCGCCTGGCTGGCAGAAGCCGTGCGCCTGGCTCCCGACCAGCCACGCTACCGCGCCGACTACGGCATGCGCCTGGCCGGCTCGACGGACAAGGCCCAGCGCCGCCAGTCGATCCCCTACCTGGAACGCGCCACCCACGACTTCCCCGAGGACTACCGCCTTGGCGAGACGCTGGCCTTGCGCTATGACGAAGCCGAAGACAGCGCTTCGGCGCGCCGCGAACTGCGCCGCATCCTCGATGTGGAGCAGGACCTGGTCGACGGCGACGACGAATACGGCAGCCTGGAAGCCCGCAAGTACCGCCAGCGCCGCGCCCACGAAAGCCTGTCGCGGCGCGACACCATCACCCTGGCCAGCACCTGGTCGCCGGCCGGCACCTCGACCAACGACAAGTTCCTCGACAATGGCCAGCGCAGCGGCACTTCGCGCCGCGCGCAATCGCAGAACGTGCAGCTGGCCATGTGGGACCACGCCCTGGGCGAAGAACCCAGCCGCAACGGCAGCACCCTGTCTGTGTATGGCCGCGTGCTGTTCGGTGGGCAAAGCCGCACCGACTACGCGCAAAGCATGGGTACCGGTGTCGGCCTGCGCTACAAACCATTCGGCCAGGCCAACCTCAACCTGTATGCCGAGCTGTACCACCAGCGTCAGATCGACGAGGAACACTACCGCGGGCTGAGCCTGGGCCAACTGCTTAGCCCCGCCAAGGTCGGCGGCAACTGGGGCGACCTGCGTCACCACGCCGAATCGAGCAACGACCTGCTGTTGCGGGCCACCGCTTCTTTCCTCGACCAAGGCGACTGGCGCAACGACTGGCGGGTCGATGAAGACGACTGGAACGAACGCTTCCTCTACCTCGACGCCGCCTGGTGGACCCGTGCCGGCGACCACGCCTGGCTGTCGCGCTACCAGCAAGGCCACGCCTGGAAGCTGCCGGGCAGCTCACCGCAAACCATCATGCCCTATGGTTTTGTCGAGTTTTCCAGCCAGGACCCGAGCAACGACTGGCGCCAGGACGCTCGGGCCGGGGTGGGCGTGCGCTGGCAGTGGTGGTTCGATGATGACCGCTACAACGCCTACCGCGGTTCGCTGAAAGTGCGTGCCGAGTACCAGCAATCGCTGGGCGGCAATCTATACGAGCGCGCCAATGGCGTGCTGGTCGGTGCGGAGATGACCTTCTGATGCGTACGTTCCTGGCCCTCTGCCTGGTTGCCCTGTGCCTGCCAGCCAGCGCCGACCAGCGCCTGTTCTACCAACCCCTCAACCGCGACGCCAATGTCACCCCCGCCCAGTGGCAGCAACTGTGGCATGCCACCGTGGCCCAGGGCGGCAAAACCCTGATCGTGCAGTGGAGCGCCTATGGCGACAGCGATTTCGGCGGTGCCCGGGGCTGGCTGGCCGACAGCCTGCGCAGCGCGCGTGCCCAGGGCCTGCAACTGGTGCTGGGGCTGTACATGGACCCGGCCTATTACCAGCGCATCGACGAGCTGGACGGTGAAGGCCTGAACAGCTACTGGAAGGCGCAGCTGGGGCGCTCGCTCAGCCAGTATCAGCAACTGCGCCAGGCGTGGCAGTTGCCGGTGGACGGCTGGTACCTGCCCATGGAGCTGGACGACCATCACTTTCGCGAGGCCGAGCGCCGGGATGCCCTGCGCAGCCAGTTGCAGGCCTTCAACCGGCAACTGGACAAGCCTTTGCACATCAGTGCTTTCAGCGCCGGCAAACTCTCACCGCGGGTCAATGCCGCATGGCTGGATCAACTGGCCGGGTTGGGCTTGACTGTGTGGTGGCAGGATGGCACCGGGACCGGGCGCTTGCCCGCGCTGGTGCGCCAGGGTTACGAGCAGGCCTTGCCGTGCCGGGTTGGCGTGGTGCGCGAGGCGTTCCGCCAGGTGAGCGCGCCAGGCCAGGCGTTTCGGGCTGAGCCTGCCCAGCCGAAGCTGGGCGCCGGGTGCCATGCCGAGGCGGTGTTCGACCTGCGTTACCGGCCATGGGCCCGGGGTGTTCTGCCCACCAATTGAGTCTCCAGTACCGGCCTCTTCGCGGGCACGCCCGCTCCCACAGGTCCCCACCGCACCGGAAACCTGTGCGGTCCCTGTGGGAGCGGGCGTGCCCGCGAAAGGGCCGGGCCTGGCATAGCAGTACTCACAGGAGCCCGAATGTTCAAGACCATCGAAGCCCACGTTCGCAAACAGGTCGCCCCCGCCGCCCTGCGCGCCGAATTCCGCCAGCACGAATTCGAGCTCATGCGCCCGTTCTGCCTGCTGGTATTCTGCGTCAGCATTCTGATCTGGCTGGTCTTCGACCTGATCGTCAGCTTCCTCGGCGGCCAGGGTTTCACCTGGCTGTCCTATCTGTTCATCACCCTGCTCGGCAGCCTCACCGTGGTACTGCGGTTCACCCGTCGCAGCCATCACTTCGATGTACTCAACCTGCTGTTCATCGCCGCCATCACCCTGGGCATGCGCCTGGTGATCGAAGGCATCCCGGTGGCCCAGCGCCCGGTATGGCTGGTGCTCGGGGTGTCCACCGTGCTGTATGCCGTTTCGGTGCTACCGGTGCGGCGCTGGTCGTTCTTCTGCGCCATGGCCATCACCTGGGTGGTGCTCAACCCGTTCTACCACACCCGTATCGGGCCGGACGAACTCGAAGGCGCCATGCTGATCAGCTACGCGGTGTTCCTCAGCGGCCTGGTCATCTACAGCTACCTGCAGATGCGCAAGGCCAAGCTGCACAACTTCTACCTGTCCAAGGTGCTGCTGGACCAGGCCTATGTCGATGCCCTGACCGAAATCCCCAATCGCCGCTCGTTCATGGCCCAGGCCGGCCACCAGCTGCGCCTGGCCACGGCCGAGCAGTACCTGGCGATGATCGACATCGACAACTTCAAGCGGGTGAATGACCGTTTTGGCCATGACGTTGGCGATGAAGTACTCAAGCGCGTGGCCCTGCATATCAAGGCGAGCATGGCCGGTTACGAGTTTGCCCGACTGGGTGGTGAGGAATTCGCGATCTTTTTCCAGGGGCTGGATCAGCAAGGCGCCGAGCAACGGGTGGCGGCGCTGTGCCAACGGGTGCGCGAAGACGTTGGCGAGCATCCGGTGACTGTCAGCATCGGGCTGGCCCGGGTGGACCAGGGCGACAGCCTGACCACGGCGCTGGTGCGCGCCGACCAGGCGCTTTACGAGGCCAAGCACAGTGGCAAGGACCGGTTTGTGCTGTGGTCTGCCCGGCTGGCAGAAAGTGATTAGCAGGCCCGGCCTCTTCGCGGGCTCGCCCGCTCCCACAGGGACCGCACCGGCTTCGAACCCTGTGAATGCCCTGTGGGAGCGGGCAAGCCCGCGAAAGGGCCGGCACAGGCAGCCCATCACCCGGCAGGCAAGCGAATCCGGAACTGCGCGCCACCCAACGCCGACTGCGCCACGGTCAAGGTGCCACCCTGCCCCTCGATCGCCCGCCGGCTGATCGCCAACCCCAGGCCAAACCCGCCGGTATTGCGGTCACGGCTACGGTCCAGGCGGTAGAACGGCTGGAAAATCCGCTCGCGCTCCTCCACCGGAATACCAATCCCGTCATCCTCCACCGTCACCAGGCAGGCGCCATCGTCTTCCAGGCGCAAGCGCAGCAACAGGCTCTCGTCGCAGTAACGCATGGCATTGCGCACCAGGTTCTGCACCGCCCGTGCCGTCAGCCGTGGGTCCAGCACAAAACGCGGCAAATCCCCCTCGGCCCGCACCTCCCACTGGATACCCCGGCCATCGAGTTCCTCGGCAAAGCCGCCGAGTACACTGTCGACCAGTTCCAGCAACGACACCTCGACCCGCTCGCGGGCCTGGTCGGCGTTGTACAGCCGGCTGTAGGACAACAGCTCCAGCACCAGCTCATCCAGCTCACGCACATGCCCCACCAGCTCCAGCAGGCGCTTGCGGCTGGCCGGCGGCACTTCGTCGAACAGCAGCACCAGGCCGAAATCCAGCCGGGTCAACGGCGTGCGCAACTCGTGCGACACCGCATTAAGCAGCTCGCGCTGCTGGTTCACGTGGCGTTCCAGGTCACTGGCCATGGTGTCGAACACCCCGGCCAGTTCACCGATGTTGGAGTGCGGCGAGATGTGCGTACGCTCGGCCATCTGCCCCTGGCCCAGGCGCCGGGCGGTTTCCTTGAGGCGCTCCAGATCGCGCCAGTGCGGCCATACCCACAGCAGCAGGCAACCGAGCATGGCTGCACCGATCAGTACGGTCACGCCCCACGACAGCACGTTGATATCCAGCGGGTCTGGCGGTGAGTGCAGGCGCACCAGCCATTCCTTGTCCAGCGGCGCCAGCACCGTCTCGTAGTAGCCCCATTCGGCAATGCGCACGGCGTACAGGCCGTGCTCCAGGCGCGCCTGCTCGTCCTCGCTCAGGTCAGCCTGGTCCATGCGCAGCAGTTGCAGTTCCAGCGGTGCGAAATCACTGGCCAGCTCTTGCTCCACCGCCGGCCACTGCTCGCGCGGGGCCTGGCGGAACTGGCGCACGATCAGCGACTGCACGCCTTTGGCCTGGTCCAGGTTGTAGGCCATGAAGCGGTCCTGGAACAGGCCGACGATGGTGTCGGGGATGAACAACAGTGCACCGGCATAGGCAACGATGATCACCAGGTACAGCCGCACCAGAATCTTCAGCATGGGCGGTCAGCACTCCCACTCGACACGGCTGAACAGATAGCCCTTGCCCCACACGGTCTTGATCTTGCGCGCTTCGCCGGCGTTATCGTCGAACTTGCGCCGCAGCTTGGAGATGGCCACGTCCACCGAGCGGTCGGTGCCGTTGAACTCGATACCCCGCAGTTGCTGCAGGATGCGGTCGCGGTTCAGCACTTCGCCGGCATTGCGCGCCAGTACCACCAGCAGGTTGTACTCGCCGCTGGACAGCTCCACCTCTTCGCCACGCCAGCTCACGGTGCGCTCGGCCAGGTCGATGCGCAGGCCACCGATCAGGATCAGGTCGTTGTCCAGGCGCGGCTCGTTGACGCTGCTGCGACGCAGCAGGGTACGCACGCGGGCCAGCAGCACACGCGGCTCGCAGGGTTTGGTCACGTAGTCGTCGGCGCCCATTTCCAGGCCCAAGACCTGGTCGTGGCTGTCGTCGCGGGCGGTCAGCATCAGGATCGGCAGGCCCTGCGACTCCTGGCGCAGCAGGCGGCACAGCTGCAGGCCGTCGATGCCCGGCAGCATCAGGTCGAGGATGACCAGGTCGGGCTTTTGCCGGCGGTACTCGTCAAGCACATGATCGCCACGGGCGATCACCTGGACATGGAAGTCGTTGCGTTGCAGGTAGCTGGCGATCAGTTCGGACAGGGCGCTGTCGTCTTCGACCAGGAAAATATTCGGCATAGGTGCTTGGGAATCTGGGTTGGGGTAAGACCTCACCGGCCTCTTCGCGGGCTTGCCCGCTCCCACAGGGACCCAACAGCACTTGAAAGCTGTGCAGTCCCTGTGGGAGCGGGCAAGCCCGCGAAGAGGCCGGCACAGGAATACTCAGGATATAGAACACTACAGGCAGACAGGATTGTTCTTCACACTTTTTCACACTCGTCCTACAGGTATTAACAGCCACGCAAGGAACGCCTGCCGTAGCATACCGGCGGTCATCATCGGAAGATCCGTATGTCTACTACCCTCCCCCCGCGCCTGCGCCGTTTGGCGCTTCTGGCGCTCCTGAGCCTGTCCGTGGCCGGCTGCGACGACAGCGCCGAACAGGAAGAACAGGCCCCCACCCCGCAAGTGCGGGTGGAAACCCTGCAACTGCAGCCACTGGCCATCAGCAGTGAGCTCAGCGGCCGCATCCTCGCACCGCGCACCGCCGAAGTGCGCGCGCGCGTCGCGGGCGTGGTGCTCAAGCGGGTGTATCGCGAAGGCAGCGACGTCAAGCAGGGCGATGTGCTGTTCCTGATCGACCCGGCACCGTTCAAGGCCGACCACGACAGCGCCCGCGCCACCCTGGCCAAGGCCGAGGCCACCCTGTACCAGGCACGCCTGCAGGAACAGCGCTACCGCGAACTGGTCGACGACAAGGCCGTCAGCCGCCAGGAATACGACAACGCCAAGGCCAGCTACCTGCAGGCCGATGCCGCAGTGGCCGAGGCCAGGGCCGCCCTGGAACGCGCCCGCCTGAACCTCGGCTACGCCACCGTGACCGCGCCGATTTCCGGCCGTATCGGGCGCGCCCAGGTCACCGAAGGTGCGCTGGTCGGGCAGAACGAGACCACGCCCCTGGCGACCATCCAGCAGCTGGACCCGATCCACGCCGATGTCACCCAGTCGACCCGCGAGCTCAACGCCCTGCGCCGCGCCATGCGTGCCGGCGAGCTGCAGCAGGTGGGCGACGGCCAGGCCCGGGCCACGCTGATCCAGGACGATGGCAGCACCTACCCGTTGCCGGGCAGACTGCTGTTCTCCGACATCAGCGTCGACCCCAGCACCAACCAGATCACCCTGCGCAGCGAGTTCCCCAACCCGGACCTCGACCTGCTGCCCGGCAGCTACGTGCGCGTGCGCCTGGAGCAGGCCGTGCAGCCCAAGGGCCTGAGCGTGCCGCAGCGCGCCATCCTGCGCGACAGCGCTGGCGTGCCCAAGGTGCTGGTGGTCGACCCGCAGGCCCGGGTCAGCGACCGCCAGGTAGTCCTGGGCAGTGCCCAGGGCGACCGCTGGATCGTCAGCGAAGGCCTGGCCCCCGGCGAGCGGGTGGTGGTCGAGGGCCTGCAACACGTCAAGGCCGGTGACCAGGTGCAGGTCGACAACGCATCAGGGGCATCGCCCATCGCACAGCACACTGGCCAGTGAGGGCCTGATTCATGCCGCAATTCTTCATCGACCGCCCGGTATTCGCCTGGGTGGTCGCCCTGTTCATCCTGCTGGCCGGTGCCCTGGCCATCCCGCAGCTGCCGGTGGCCCAGTACCCCAACGTGGCCCCGCCGCAGTTGGAAATCTACGCCGTGTACCCGGGCGCCTCGGCGGCGACCATGGACGAGAGCGTGGTCAGCCTGATCGAGCAGGAGCTCAACGGCGCCGACAACCTGCTGTACTTCGAGTCGCAGAGCAGCCTGGGCAGCGCCACCATCACCGCCACCTTCGCCCCAGGCACCAACCCGGACCTGGCCCAGGTCGACGTGCAGAACCGCCTGAAGGTGGTCGAGTCGCGCCTGCCGCGCCCGGTGACCCAGCAAGGCCTGCAGGTGGAAAAGGTCTCCACCGGCTTCCTGCTGCTGGCCACCCTCACCTCCGAAGACGGCAAGCTCGACGAAACCGCCCTGTCGGATATCCTTGCGCGCAACGTGATGGACGAAATCCGCCGCCTCAAGGGCGTCGGCAAGGCCCAGCTGTACGGTTCGGAACGCGCCATGCGCATCTGGATCGACCCGCGCAAGCTGATCGGCTTCAACCTCACGCCCAACGACGTGGCCGAGGCCATCGCCGCGCAGAACGCCCAGGTGGCCCCCGGCAGCATTGGTGACCTGCCCACCCGTGGCACTCAGGAAATCACCGCCAACGTGGTGGTCAAGGGCCAGCTGAGCACCCCCGAGGAGTTCGCCGGGATTGTCCTGCGTGCCAACCCGGACGGTTCCACGGTGACCATCGGCGATGTCGCCCGGGTCGAGATCGGTGCCCAGGAGTACCAGTACGGCACGCGCCTGAACGGCAAGCCGGCCACCGCCTTCAGCGTGCAGCTGTCGCCGGGCGCCAACGCCATGGAAACCGCCACCCTGGTGCGGGCGAAGATGCAGGACCTGGCACGCTACTTCCCCGAAGGCGTCAAGTACGACATCCCCTACGACACCTCGCCATTCGTCAAGGTGTCGATCGAGCAGGTCATCAACACCCTGTTCGAAGCCATGCTGCTGGTGTTCGCGGTGATGTTCCTGTTCCTGCAGAATCTGCGCTACACCCTGATCCCGACCCTGGTGGTGCCGGTGGCCCTGATGGGCACCTTCGCCGTGATGCTGGCCATGGGCTTCTCGGTCAACGTGCTGACCCTGTTCGGCATGGTGCTGGCCATCGGCATCCTGGTCGACGATGCCATCGTGGTGGTGGAAAACGTCGAGCGGATCATGGCCGAGGAAGGCCTGCCGCCCAAGGAGGCCACGCGCAAGGCGATGGGCCAGATCAGCGGCGCGATCGTCGGCATTACCCTGGTGCTGGTGGCGGTGTTCCTGCCGATGGCCTTCATGCAAGGCTCGGTGGGGGTGATCTACCAGCAGTTCTCGCTGTCGATGGCAGTGTCGATCCTGTTCTCGGCGTTCCTCGCCCTCAGCCTGACCCCGGCGCTGTGTGCCACCCTGCTCAAGCCGGTGGCCAAGGGCGAGCACCACGAACGCAAGGGCTTCTTCGGCTGGTTCAACCGGCGCTTCGAGGGCATGAGCAACGGTTACCAGCGCTGGGTGGTGCAGGCACTCAAGCGCAGCGGCCGCTACCTGCTGGTATACGCGTTGCTGCTGGCAGTGCTGGGCTATGGCTTCAGCCAGCTGCCCACGGCGTTCCTGCCCACCGAAGACCAGGGCTACACCATCACCGACATCCAGCTGCCGCCAGGCGCCAGCCGCATGCGCACCGAACAGGTGGCGGCACAGATCGAGGCGCACAACGCCGAAGAGCCCGGCGTGGGTAACACCACCTTGATCCTGGGTTTCAGCTTCTCGGGCAGCGGGCAGAACGCGGCACTGGCCTTCACCACGCTCAAGGACTGGTCCGAGCGCGGTGCCGACGACAGCGCCCAGTCGATCGCCGACCGCGCGACCATGGCCTTTACCCAGCTCAAGGACGCCGTGGCCTATTCCGTGCTGCCACCGCCAATCGACGGCCTTGGCGAGTCGACCGGCTTCGAGTTCCGCCTGCAGGACCGCGGCGGCATGGGCCACGCCGAGCTCATGGCCGCCCGCGACGAACTGCTGGCAAATGCCGGCAAAAGCAAGGTGCTGACCAACGTGCGCGAAGCCTCGCTGGCGGAAAGCCCGCAGGTACAACTGGAAATCGACCGCCGCCAGGCCAACGCCCTGGGCGTATCGTTTGCCGATATCGGTTCGGTGCTGGACGTGGCCGTGGGTTCCAGCTACGTCAACGACTTCCCCAACCAGGGCCGCATGCAGCGGGTGGTGGTGCAGGCCGAAGGCGACCAGCGCAGCCAGGTCGAAGACCTGCTGAAGATCCACGTGCGCAACGACAGCGGCAAGATGGTGCCACTGGGCGCCTTCGTCCAGGCCAGGTGGGTCAGCGGCCCGGTGCAGTTGACCCGCTACAACGGCTACCCGGCGGTGTCGATTTCCGGCGAACCGGCAGCCGGCTACAGTTCGGGCGAAGCCATGGCCGAGATCGAGCGCCTGGTGGCCCAGCTGCCGGCCGGTGCCGGCCTGGAATGGACTGGCCTGTCGCTGCAGGAGCGGCTGTCCGGCAGCCAGGCACCGATGCTGATGGCGCTGTCGTTGCTGGTGGTGTTCCTGTGCCTGGCAGCGCTGTACGAAAGCTGGTCGATCCCCACCGCAGTTCTGCTGGTAGTACCGCTGGGCGTGCTCGGTGCGGTGCTGGCGGTGACCCTGCGCGGCATGCCCAACGACGTGTTCTTCAAGGTCGGCCTGATCACGCTGATCGGCCTGTCGGCGAAGAACGCCATCCTGATCATCGAGTTTGCCAAGAGCCTGGTCGACCAGGGCGTGGATGCTGCCGACGCCGCCGTGCAGGCCGCGCGCCTGCGCCTGCGCCCGATCGTGATGACCTCGCTGGCGTTCATCCTGGGCGTGGTGCCACTGGCCATTGCCAGCGGCGCCAGCTCGGCCAGCCAGAAGGCGATCGGTACCGGGGTGATCGGCGGCATGCTCAGCGCCACCCTGGCCGTGGTGTTCGTGCCGGTGTTCTTCGTGGTGGTGATGCGCCTTGCCGGGCGACGCCAGGCGGGTAATGCCGACACGCAGGCCGTGACCAGCGACAGCTGACTGGACAAGCCCCGCGTGAAATGGGAGGGTTCCCGGCATTGACTGCCCGGAACCCTTTTTCATGCCTGATGCCCTGCCCCCCTGCTCCATCCTCATTCTCGCCGGTGGCCGCGGCCAGCGCATGGGCGGCCGCGACAAGGGCCTGGTCGACTGGCAGGGCGAACCGCTGGTGGCGCATGTGCAGCGCGTGGTACGGCCGCTCAGCGATGACCTGGTGATTTCCTGCAACCGTAACCAGCAGGCCTACCGGGCGTATGCCGACCAGTTGGTGGGCGATGCCGAGGCGGACTACCCCGGGCCGTTGGCGGGGGTGATTGCCGGGCTCAAGGTGGCGCGGCATGAATGGGTGGTGCTGCTGGCCTGTGATGCGCCGCTGGTTGACCGGGGGTTGATCGAGGACCTGCTGCACCTGGCGGTGACCAGTGACAGTGCGGCCATGGTGCGCCAGGGTGGGTACTGGCAGCCGATGTTCAGCGTGCTGCCACGCCGGGTGTTGCCGGTGCTGGAGCAGGCCTGGGCGGCGGGAGAGCGGAGTTTGCAGAAGGCCTTGCTGCGTGAAGCGGTGCAGGGGCTGGAATGTGCCGACGATGATCGCAGGTTGAGCAACTTCAACAGCCCGGAGTTGCTGCAGGGCTGAGGTCATCTGCTGCCTGTGTTGGCCTCTTCGCGGGCACGCCCGCTCCCACAGGTATGTCACAGGTCTGACGGGTAGTGAATTTCCTGTGGGAGCGGGCGTGCCCGCGAAGAGGCCAGCACAGGCGACACATCACCCGGCAGACAATTCCTCGACACTAATCTCGCGCATGCGGAACTTCTGCACCTTGCCGGTCACCGTCATCGGGAACTCATCGACAAAGCGGAAGTACCGCGGCACCTTGAAGTGCGCAATCCGTGCCCTCGCCCACTCGCGCAACTCCTCCGCGCTGGCCGTATGCCCCGGGTGCAGCCGCACCCAGGCCACGATCTCTTCACCGTACTTGCTGCACGGCACGCCAATCACCTGCACATCGGCCACCGCCGGGTGGGTGAAGAAGAACTCCTCCAGCTCGCGCGGGTAGATGTTCTCGCCGCCGCGAATGATCATGTCCTTGCTGCGCCCGACAATACGCACATAGCCCTGCTCGTCCATCACCGCCAGGTCGCCGGTGTGCATCCAGCCTTCCTCATCGATGCTTTCGGCCGTGGCCTTGGGGTTGTTCCAATAGCCCAGCATCACGCTGTAACCCCGCGTGCACAATTCGCCGATCTCGCCCCGCGGCAGCGTGTTGCCATCAGCATCGATCACCTTGTTCTCCAGCCTTGGCTGGGTGCGCCCGACGCTGGTCACGCGGCGCTCCAGGTCGTCGCTGGCGCCGGTCTGCAGCGACACCGGGCTGGTTTCAGTCATGCCGTAGGCAATCTGCACCTCGGCCATGTGCATCTCGCCGATAACCCGGCGCATCACTTCGATCGGGCAGGTGGCGCCGGCCATGATCCCGGTGCGCAGGCTGGACAGGTCGAACTCGTCACGCTGCGGGTGGTCCAGTTCGGCAATGAACATGGTCGGCACACCGTACAAGGCAGTGGCCTTTTCTTCCGCCACCGCACGCAGGGTGGCCAATGGGTCGAAGGCGTCGTTGGGGTAGATCAGGGTGCTGCCGTGGGTCATGCAGCCGAGGTTGGCCATGACCATGCCAAAGCAGTGGTACAGCGGCACCGGCACCACCAGCCGGTCATGCTCGGTCAGGCCCAGGCTTTCACCGACCATGTAGCCGTTGTTGAGGATGTTGCTGTGGCTGAGGGTGGCGCCTTTCGGGAAGCCGGTGGTGCCCGAGGTGTACTGGATATTGATCGGGTCGTCGCAGCGCAGCTGCGCCTGGCGCTCGGCCAAGGCTTCGCGGCTGATGGCCGCGGCACGGGCCTGCAGCTGGTGCCAGGCGAGAAAGCCCGCCGGTGGCGCAGCGGCCAGGCTGACCACACCGCGCAGTTCGGGGAAGCGTTCGCAGATCAGGGCGCCCGGCTGGCTGCTGGCCAGGCCCGGAACCAGGCCCAGCAACATGGCGTGGTAGTCGGATGTCTTGAACGCGTCGGCGCAGATCACCCAGCGGCAGCCGGACTGGCCCAGGGCGTAGTCCAGCTCGCTGGAGCGGTAGGCCGGGTTGATGTTGACCAGGATCGCGCCCACCTTGGCGCTGGCGAACTGGGTGATGCACCACTCTGCGCAGTTGGGTGCCCAGATGCCGAGGCGGTCACCGGGCTGCACGCCCAGGGCCATTAGCGCACGGGCATGCTGGTCGACGGCTTCGGCCAGTTGCTGCCAGGTGTAGCGCAGTGCCTGGTGGCGGACGACCAAAGCGTCACGGTCGGGGAAGCGGGCGACGGTGGTGTCGAAGGCGTCGCCGATGCACTGGGTAAGCAGGGGTTTGTCCTGGTTGCCCTGGGAGTAGCTTGGCTGGGGCATGGGCGGTCTCTTGTTGTTCTTGTGTTGTCTGTACCGGCCTCTTCGCGGGCTTGCCCGCTCCCACAGGTACCACACAGGTTTCCAGGCCTGTGCAGCCCCTGTGGGAGCGGGCAAGCCCGCGAAGAAGCCAACACCGGTTTAACGGATGAACACCTGCGGCGTAGTGGTGGACATGTCCCCACCCGGCAACTTGATGTTCTTCACTTTCTCCAGCGTATCCGGGTTGAACACCGCCAGGTCGTTGAAGGTGCCGCCCAGGTACAACTTGTCGCCCTTCTTGTCGAAGGCCACGCAGTAGTAAGTGTGGTCCAGATTCGCCGCCTTGATCAGCTTGCGCTGTTTGAGGTCGTACTTGGCCAGGCGGTTGAGCACGCCGTAGATCTGGTTCGGGTCTTTTGGCGAACGCAGCCCGGTGAAGTACAGCTCGGTCAGGTCGGCAAATTCCTGGGTGTGGGTCTTGCCGGTCTTCAGGTCGACGCTCAGGTAGCCATACAGCAGATCGGCGGTGGCCGGGTCCTGCTTGTCATCCTTGAACCTGGCAATGGTGTACAGCATCGAAAACTCGTGGCGCGGGCTCTGGTGCGGCCAGAAGTACAGCACGTCCGGGGCGCTGTAGCCTTTGCGGTTCCAGTTGCGCAGCGGCAAGGCCACCGTGTACTTGCCGGTCTTCACGTCCATCTTGTAGATGTCCGGCCCGGCGACGTACAGGCTGCCATCGTCCGCCGCACGCATCAGGTACACCTGGCGCGGCATCGGGAAGGTGCGCACCGGCTTGGCCTCCAGGCCATCGGCGGTGCTGAACACTTCCAGCCGCGGCGGCTTGACCACGTAGTGGTCGTTCAGGCGCTGGGTCGGGTTGACCGTGGCGTACACTTCCTTGCCGTCCGGGCTGATGGCGAACGAGTACATCGACCGGCCCACCTCACCCGGCACACTGGACAGGTTGGCGTGGAAGGTGTTCTTGCAGGTGTCCAGGTCGATGCCGTAGATGTCGCCGTAGTGGTTGTTGAGCACGTAGGCGGTGCGGTTGTCCGGCGCCATCATCGCGGTGCCGGGGCCGAACTTGTCGGGCATCACGCAGCTCTTGTACACCGTGTCACTGGCCACATCGACCACGTGCAGGTTGTTCGGGTAGTTGGTCACGATCATGTATTCGTGGCCAGCCTTCAGCGCAGGCCCGGTGTCGGCGGCCTGTACCAGCCCGGCACACGCCGTGGCGGCGATGGTGAGCGCGAGTGACGCGCAGCGTCCAGCTTTCATGCGGTTTCCCCTTGTCATTCTTGTTGGGCCGGTCACTTGTCTTTCGGGAACACGGTGCCGAGGTTGCGCCAGTCTTCCGCCGAGTTGCTCGCCTGGGCGTTCCAGTCCTGGTAGGTGCTCATCATGTCCGGCACCTGGGCCGGCCACCAGCAAGGGTCGGAGCAGCCATACAGGTCGGCCTCCATCGGCTGGCACAGCGAGCTCACGCCACCAAAGGCGTCCACTTCCCAGCCCGGGTCGGTGGTGGCGGTGCAGCCCGCCACTGCGCTCATGGCCATGACTTCTTCGACGCGGTCTTCGGCGGCGGCCTGCTCGAGGATGCGCGCCTTGTTGTTCAGGGGCTTCAAGTGCTTCATGTCAGTGCGCCTTCCGCGGGGTGATGTAGCGATCGATGAAGGCCGGGTTGGCGGCCATGATGCGGCTGTAGACTTCGATGCCGAAGTCGACCCAGTCGCGCATCAGTTCGCAATAGTGGTAGGTCGGGTGCTGCGGGTCGCCATAGCGGGCATAGCTTTCGTGGTAGCAGCCGCCGGAGCACAGGTTGCGGATGCGGCAGCTGTCGCAGCCGGTGTTGCTGCGGTCCAGGCGCTGCGACAGGAAGTCGTTGAGCTGCGCCTGCTTCACGCCCTGGTGCACATTGCCGAAGGTCGGCAGGCTGGAGCCGGTGAAGCGGTGGCACAGGTTCAACTCGCCCTCATGGTCCACGGCCAGCATCTTCAGCCCGGCGCCGCACGGCAGGGCCTTCTTGTGGCCTTCGTGGATGTCGGTGATCAGCTGGTGCAGGTTGGAGAAGCCGATGTTGCGGTGCTCCAGCGCAGCCTCCAGGTAACGCCGGCCCAGCGCCTTCATGTTGGCGAACACCTGCACCAGCTCTTCGCCCGTGAGGTTGAAGTTGGCCATGTCGCCGGAGGTGACCGGGGCAAAGCCGACTTCAGCGAAGCCCAGTTCGTTGAACAGGTGGTTCCAGATGGTCTCGACATCGGTGATGCCACGGGTCAGCGTGACCCGCGCGCCCACCGGGCGGCTGTGGTAGCGCGACAGCAGCATGTCGACCTTGCGCCGCACCACGTCATAGGTGCCCTGCCCGCCCACGGTGATGCGGTTGCGGTCGTGCACGGTCTTGGGGCCGTCGATGCTGATCGACAGGCCGAAGCGATGGGCATTGAGCCAGTCGACGATCTCTTCGTTGAGCAAGGTGGCATTGGTGGTCATGATGAACTCCACCTGCTTGCCCGCCTCGGCGAAGCGCCGCTCGCAGTAGGCGACCATGTGCTCGATCAGTGGCCGGTTGGACAGCGGCTCGCCACCGAAGAACACCACGCTGTAGCGCTGCTCGTCGGGCGACTCCTTGAGCAGCATCTCCACCGAAGCCTCGGCGGTGGCAGTACTCATCTTCTTGCCCGCGGACGGTTTGTCCAGGTCTTCCTTGTAGCAGTAGGTGCAGCTGAGGTTGCAGCCGGTGTTGACGTTGAGCACCACGGTGTTCAGCGCCGTGCGCTCGACCTGCTTGAGGGCGATTTCCGGGGTCAGCGGCGAGCCGTCGCTGACCAGTTCCAGCGCGATCAGCTCGCGCAGGGTGTCCTGGATATCGCTGCCGGCAAACCGCTGGCCAAGGCGCTGCATCAGCTCCTCGGCCGAGCAGCCTTGCTGGCGCAGGGTGTCGATGATGCCGCCGGTCACCGCGTCGGCGGTGAACAGCGAACTGCTGGGGATATGGAACAGCATGCGGTCGGCGTCGACCTGCACTTCATGCAGGTTGCGTTCGACCAGGTTCAGTAGCGCGCCCATGGCGACCTCCCGATAATCGATCCGTTGGAAAACCGTAAGCCCCCTGCCGTTACGGCAGCGGCGGGTTGTTCCAGCGCTGTACGGTGACGATCATGTGCCCCTCGCCAGTCTGGCCACCGTCGGCCAGGGTGGCGATGACCTTCAGGTTGCCGGCGTTGTTGGTCATCATCTTGCGCTCCGGGTTGGGGCCAGCGCCGCCTGGCACGAACACGCCATCGGCCTGCATCTTCCCGGCGAACTTCACGTCTTCGTCCTCGATCGCACGCTCGTTGAACGGCTCGACCTTCCAGCTGGCCGGCAAGTAGCCGATGCGCAGCGGCTGGCCATTGGCGTCCTTGCCCCAGGCTTCGGCCTCGAAGCGGCCCTGCACCTTGGGCACCGAGGCACCGTTTTCGCCGATGCGGGCGATGGAGAACGCCGGCACCACTTTCACTTCCTCGACTTTGTCGTACACCGCCAGGTTGACGCCCTTGAGCGCCCCTACGGCGACTTCGCGCTGGCCAGGCTTGGCATCGGCCGCGGCGCGGGCCTTCACCCGTACCAGGGTTGGGGTCTGCTCCAGTACCTCGGTCACTTCCACGCCAGCGCCCAGGTCCGGTTTGCCGGCCAGGCCGCTGCCGACCAGGGTGATCTCGCTTTCGCCACCGGCCTTGATGAATGCCGGTTGTACCGCCAGCAGGCGCGCCTTGCCCTCCTTCACTGCGGTGAAGTCCAGGCCACGCTCGTCGTGCTCGGCCTCGAACATGCGGCCCTTCATTTCGCCATCCAGCGCGGCGAACACCTGGCGCAGGTTGGCGTCGCCGACCTTGACGTTGCCACGCCACTCATAGCCGTTGTAGAGGATCGCCGACCCGCTGCCATTGAACGGCGTGCCGTCGGCATAAGCGCCCTTGACCTCGACCTTGAAGGTGTCACCCTGGTCAGGCGTGACGCTCATCACCCCGCGCACATCGCCCTTGGCCAGCATGTGGCCGCTGAATGCCCACTGGCCCGGCAGCGCATCGGCCTTGGGCCTGGCCTTCTGCCATTCGGCCCACGCCGCGCTTTCCAGCGGGTAGCGCTTGGCCAGGTCCGGCACCACTTGTTGCAGGGCGATCGGCAGCCAGTCGCGGTCACGCGCCTGGGCCTGGTATTCGAGGGACGGCCACTGGCCGAGATGGAAGTTGACCAGGTGCTCCCACTCCTTGGCCGGGCGCCGCTGCAAGGCGACACGGGCACCGGAGTGGCAACGGCCACAGGTTTCGCTGAGCTGGGTGTCGAACTGCTCGACGGTGTTCAGCCGGCGCTCCATGGCATACCGCACGCCATCGGTTTCGCTGGGCGCCAGGCCCTGCTTGTCGGCCAGGTACTTGACCAGGGTGCGGCGGTCGTCGTCGCTGATCTGCAGGCCGTGCATCACCTGCATGCGGGCGATGCTCATCAGCCAGCCTTCCGGCGTCTTGCGCTGGTGGCTGATGCGGCTGTAGGTGTCGTTGCCTTCGGGGATATGGCACCCCATGCACTTGTTCTGCAACAGGCTCGGGCCCTGCTCGGCCGCCATGGCCTGGGTGCTCAGCAGCGCGGCGGCGACCAGCGCCAGTTTGCCCGCATGCCGCCGGAGTCGAGTCGTCTTCAAGGTCAGACCTCCACGGTTGTTGTTCTTATCGTTTTCGCACGCTTTGGTACAGCAGGTGTGCATGTGACGGTTGTGATACAGGAACTGTGCCAGGTGCTGTAAAAGCGTTTTCTTTCAACCTGTTAGCCGGTTTTTCGGCCTTGGCCAGGAGCAGGTATGGCCAATTGCAGCGTGCCATTTCGCGACAGGGGTGTTTCATCCTGAGACAGGGGCCTGCTGCGCAGGCCAATCGCCGGCAAGCCAGCTCCCACAGGTACAGCACAGGTCTTCAAGGCAGTGTTTAACCTGTGGGAGCTGGCTTGCCGGCGATTGGCCCTTGATGCCACTGTTTCACCACCGTCTCACACCGTCTCAATGTGCAACAGCGCAACCTTGCAATCCCAACCTTGCAGCAGGACAAAACCCAACCCGTTCAACGGTTTGCGGCCATCTACCGACCTTGGCACGCCCATTGCGCCTATGCCTGTCACATCCAATGACAAGAGGCACCGTCCCATGCTTTCCGAACTGCCCATCCTGCCCGCTACCCGCGCCTTTCTCGAACGCAAGCTGAAGATGCGCATCGGCGCCGACTGGCAGGACGCCGCCAGCGGTCGCACCCTGTCGTTCCGCAACCCGGCCACTGGCGAGGTACTGGGTGAAGTGCCCGCCGCCGAGGCCGAAGATGTCGACCGCGCCGTGCGCGCCGCTCGCCAGGCTTTCGACGATTCGCCGTGGAGCCGCCTGCGCCCACGCGAACGGCAGAACCTGCTGTGGCGCCTGGCCGACCTGATGGAGCGCGACGCCCGCCAGCTGGCCGAACTGGAATGCCTGAACAACGGCAAGAGCGCCGCCGTTGCCCAGGTGATGGACGTGCAACTGGCCATCGACTTCCTGCGCTACATGGCCGGCTGGGCCACCAAGATCGAGGGTAGCACCGTCGAAGCCTCGATGCCGTTGATGCCCAACGACCAGTTCCATGGTTTCGTGCGGCGCGAGGCAGTGGGCGTGGTCGGCGCCATCGTCGCCTGGAACTTCCCGTTGCTGCTGGCCTGCTGGAAGCTCGGCCCGGCCCTGGCTACCGGTTGCACCGTCGTGCTCAAGCCCGCCGACGAAACACCGCTGAGCGTGCTCAAGCTGGCTGAGCTGGTGGACGAAGCCGGCTACCCGGCAGGTGTGTTCAACGTAGTCACCGGCACCGGCCTGAACGCCGGCGCCGCACTCAGCCGCCACCCCGGCGTGGACAAGCTGACCTTCACTGGCTCCACCGAGGTCGGCAAGCTGATCGGCAAGGCGGCCATGGACAACATGACCCGCGTCACCCTGGAACTCGGCGGCAAGTCGCCGACCATCGTCATGCCCGACGCCAACCTGCAGGAAGCCGCCGCCGGCGCCGCCACGGCGATCTTCTTCAACCAGGGCCAGGTGTGCTGCGCCGGGTCCCGCCTGTACGTGCACCGCAAGCACTTCGACAACGTGGTGGCCGACATCGCCGGCATCGCCAACGGCATGAAGCTGGGCAGCGGCCTGGACCCTGCGGTGCAGATGGGCCCGCTGATCTCGGCCAAGCAGCAGGACCGCGTCACCGGCTACATCGAGCTTGGCCGCGAGCTGGGCGCGACCATCGCCTGTGGTGGCGAAGGCTTCGGGCCGGGCTACTTCGTCAAGCCGACGGTGATCGTCGATGTCGACCAGCGCCACCGCCTGGTACAGGAAGAGATCTTCGGGCCGGTGCTGGTGGCGATGCCGTTCGATGACATCGACGAAGTGATCGGCATGGCCAACGACAACCCCTATGGGCTGGGTGCGAGCATCTGGTCCAACGACCTGGCCGCCGTGCACCGGATGATCCCGCGCATCAAGTCGGGGTCGGTGTGGGTCAACTGCCACAGCGCCCTCGACCCTGCCTTGCCGTTTGGCGGCTACAAGATGTCCGGCGTCGGCCGTGAGATGGGGGCGGCTGCCATCGAGCACTACACCGAGCTGAAATCGGTGTTGATCAAGCTCTGATCATTTTCCTGCACCGGCCTCTTCGCGGGCTCGCCCGCTCCCACAGGTATTGCACTCCTTTCACGACCTGAGGAAATCCTGTGGGAGCGGGCAAGCCCGCGAAGAGGCCGGTACAGGCAACCCCAAAAACAACAAAAACATGGAGCACACCATGAGGCACAAACTCGCCTGCACATTGGCCCTGCTGTTCGCCGCCCCGGTCACCCAGGCCTACGAGCTGTACAACCACGACGGCACCACCCTCAACGCCGACCTCGAAGCCCTGTTCGGCGCCTTCCACAGCGACGAAAGCTTCAACCTGGCCGGCAACCGCAAGCCTGGTAGTACCGCCTGGCAGGAAGGCTACGTCAAGTATGGCCTCAGCGGCAGCCAGGCCCTGGCCGACAGCGGCGCGCTCTACGGCGCCTTCAACCTGCTCAGCTCCGCCACCTGGGGCGACGGCGATGCCGCCGGCCTGACCCTGGGTGACGAGCGCCGCACCGCCATCGAAGACCTGTACCTGGGCTGGCGCTCGGCCAACCTGTTCCCGGCCCTGGGCGAAGACGGCGTGGACATTTCCGGCGGCCGCCAGGTGGTGACCCTGGGCGACGGCTTCCTGATCCAGGGCGACCCGGTGAACCTGGGCAAGGTCGACCTGGGCGCCAACTTTGACCGCGGTGGCGCCTACTACCTGGCCGCACGCAAGGCCTTCGACCGCACCGCCGTGCTGCGCCTGGGAGGCAAGCAAGGCTGGCGCGGCGACCTGATGTGGCTGAAGTCCGACAACCACTACCAGGCCGACACCTCGCTGGCGGTGGCCAACCTGGAGCACGTCGCCGACGCCGGCACCGTCGGCCTGAGCTGGATCCGCGGCCTCGACGTGGACCAGCGCTATGCGCAGATCATGGGCCTGGAACACCGCGACGGCATGGACACCGCCAGCCTGCGCGGGCGTGGCAACCTGGGGGTGAAAGACCTGGAGCTGGCCGTCGAGTACGTGACCCAGGACAAAACCGGCGGGCGGGAGAACGCCTGGTACCTGGAAGGCAACTGGACCTTCTCCGAACTGCCCTGGTCCCCCACCGCCACCTACCGCTACAGCCGCTTTTCCGAAGACTTCGACCCGCTGTTCTATGGCCTGAGCCGTGGCTATGGCACCTGGTTCCAGGGTGAGGTAGCGGCGAACTATGCCGGGCCGTTCAACAGCAACAGCCAGGTGCACCACGTGGCGCTGAAAGGCAAGCCACGGGACAACCTGACCGTCGGCGCG
The DNA here is from genome assembly GCF_057444345.1 of Pseudomonas sp. PVC-5-1. Taxonomy (NCBI): domain Bacteria; kingdom Pseudomonadati; phylum Pseudomonadota; class Gammaproteobacteria; order Pseudomonadales; family Pseudomonadaceae; genus Pseudomonas; species Pseudomonas sp. PVC-5-1. Next base: position 3,169,123 of record NZ_CM172024.1, read on the forward strand.
CTGTACTTCGACTTCGATACGCTGGACACCGACCAAGGCAACCTGGGCGGACGGGAGCTGGACCTGTACGTGGAATGGATGGTCAACGACCATCTGCTGATCAGCCCGCTGGTAGGGTTCTACAAACCGGAGCGCAGCGCGGCCAATGGCGGGACGCAGCTGGGCGGGCGGGATACCGGGACCTATATGCAGCTGATCGTCGGGACTTTCTTCTGATTCAAGGGCCCTATCGCCGGCAAGCCAGCTTGTGTCTTCAAGGTCTCTTAAACTCGAAAGGGTGAGAGCAGTGGATGGCAGACTGAAAGCCAGATGTGCTCTAAAGCACGAGTGGGAGCCTAGTCGCCATCCACCTCTCACTCTGACCTAAGCCCGAACAGTTGAATGAGTGGCGAACTCGTAGTCACAAGCTAGGGCTAAGTCAGAGTGCTCTCACTTCTTGAGTGTAAGAGGGCTTGGCGATGATTTCCTACTTCGTTGGTCTCGACGTTTCGAAAGCGACTCTGGATGTGGGCTTTCTTCCTGAAAGTATTCCCCAGTTCCAGGTCAGGAATGACCCAGAGGGCTTTGCGCAACTGATCGCATGCCTGAACGAGCTTGAGGTCGAACGGGTCTTGCTGGAAGCCACTGGTGGCTATGAACGAGCCGTATTCAAAGCCTTGCGACTGGAGGGTTTGAACGTCATCAGGGTCAACCCCAAGCGCTGTCGGGACTATGCGAGTGCCATGGGCAAAATTGCCAAGACTGACAAGATCGACGCCCAGATGCTGGCGCGGTTTGCCAGGGATTTCGAGGACTTGCCGCAGATAGAGCCTAATCAAGATCGGGATGAACTGGGAGAGCTCATCAAACTCCGTGGCAATCTTGTCCAGCATCGGGATGATGACAAGCGTCGGATGAAACAAACCACTTCAGTTACGGCCATTACCGTTTATACCGAGCATGTCGCTTACCTGAATGATCAGATTAAGGCTTTGGACAAGGCGATTGAGCGCGCCTCGAACGTGCTGGATCGCACGACAGCCATGCGGCTAAGGTCTGTGAAAGGGATTGGCGTCATCAGTTGTGGCACCTTCATGGCCTACCTACCTGAGCTGGGAAGCGTGACGGGGCGCGAAATTGCAGCCTTGGCTGGGTTAGCGCCGTACAACAAAGACAGCGGCAAGAAGAGTGGCCCGAGGAAGATCGAAGGCGGGCGTTACAGAGTCCGCAAGGCGGCCTACATGTCGATCTGGTCAATGATCCAGCATGTCCCAGAAGTTAGAACCCGCTATGAAGACCTGATAGCCCGAGGCAAGTGCGCAAAAGTTGCCGCAGTGGCGTGCATGCGCGTGTTGCTGGTGCGCCTGAACGCAATGCTGCGTGACGGAACGGAGTGGAAAGAGCTCAAGCCTCAGGTACCCGCAACCTGATCACGAACGAGGATCGATTTTCTACAAATGCGGGCTTCGCCAACGACACCGCTACGCGGTATCGAGCGAAGCCCTGCCCGAATGGCACGCTTGAAAATAAATTTCTAAAGACAGTTGCTCCCACAGGTACAGCACATGCCTCTGGCTCTGTGGCAACCTGTGGGAGCCGGAACGCAGCGCGGCCAATGGCGGGACGCAGCTGGGTGGGCGGGATACCGGGACCTATATGCAGCTGATCGTCGGGACTTTCTTCTGATTCAAGGGCCCTATCGCCGGCAAGCCAGCTCCCACAAGTACAGCACATGCCTCTGGCTCTGTGGCAACCTGTGGGAGCTGGCTTGCCGGCGATAGGGCCGCAAAGCGGCCCCGGCAATCTCAAGCCAAACCCTGCTCCAACAACCACCGCCGCACCATCATCTGCTGCTCCCCTGGCAGGCCTGACAACACTGCCTCGAGAGGTCGGCCGCTACGCAGCCCCCGCACCACCGGCGCCAACTCCACCCCCTGCAAATGCCACACCCCCAACGGCTGATCCGCCGTCACCACCACCTCGGCCTCATCCACCAGCCCGTCACGCAACACCGGCCGCCGCTCGACCCTCACCGCGCTCCAGTCCGCCGCCACGTGCAATGCCTGCATGTCCGGCCAACCCTGCCGCCGCGCCCAGAACGGCTGCCCCACCCGACCCTGCTCTTGCCCATAGAAATCCCGCCCGATTCGGGCAAAACGCAAAAACAGCTGTTCGATCCGCTGCTGGTGAAACTGCCGCGCCAACCCGGCCCGCTCGGGCCTGCGCAGCAAGGTATTGATCACCACCGGCGCCTGCAGCGCCGAAGACAGCGACTGGAAGATCCCGTTACCCGATAGCGGGTCAACGGCCATCGCGGCATCGCCCACGCGTATCCAGTCCTGCCCGACGCACTCACCGGCCAGAATCGCGGTACTGCTGCGCGCATGCACCTCTGCCGGCGCCAAGGCCCTGGCATCGAACAGCTCGGCCACCAGCACGCTGCCGGCTCGCCGCGCCGCACAGTAATCCGCCAATCCGGCCTTGCCCGGCAGCCCGACGGCGTCCAGGGTGACTTGCCAGTAGCAGCGGCCGTCCTCCAGGCGCGCCATCCACGCCCAGCCATCTGCCAGGCTCTCCACCGCCGACGCTGGCGCCCCGGGGGCGGCCTGCCAGACATTCAACAAGCTGACCGTCTCCGGCCCGCGCAGGCGGTCGGCGGCCAACGGGGCCTGGCGGCCTCGGGCTTCGACCAGGAAATCGGCCTGCAGTACCTGCCCGTCGTCCAGGCGAATATCGTGGCCGCCTTCGCGTACGACCTCACGCACCCGTCCCTCGACCACGCTCACACCCGCGCACTGAAGGTCATCGCGCAGCGCCCGGTCAAACATTTGCCGATCGAGCAGAAACTCCTGGTTCAGGTGCAACTGCTGGCCGTTCCAGTGCACTTGCCGAGTCGCCGGCATCGCCGCCTGGCGCAACGCCCCACCAAGGCCGGCATGGCGCAGCCCGTCCAGCACCCGCTGCGAAACCCCTTCGACCGCCGCGAACCGGCGCCACTCGGACACCACCGTCACCGCATAACCCAGCCGCCGCAGGCCAATGGCCGTGGCCGCACCCGCAGGGCCTGCCCCCAACACTACAATGCGCGGTTCAGCCATGGCCGACACCTCGTCGCTCTGGGCCGGTAAACGCCGCGTGGTGGCGCAACCAGTCATGAACCTGCTGGTGGTCCATGCCCGGCTCGTCACGCAGCAACGCAGCGATCCTGCCACTCAGGGCCCCACAGCCCAGGCTCGCGCCCGCCCTGCCGCCCGCCCCTACATAACCGCCAAAGTCCGCCTGCCGGGTACCCAGCCAGGACCACTGGCCAGGCGCACAGCGGGCGTCGCCTGTGACCCGTATCACCCCGGGGTAGCTGGCCGGATACACTGGCCCGCCCTGGGCCGGGCTGGAGGCGCACATCAGCACACCCGCAGCCAAAGCCTCGGCACAGGCCTGGTGCAGCACAGGCCGGTCCTGCTGCAGGCCAAGGCTGAGGTTGACCAGCGTAACCCCCGCCTCCACCAGCCACAGCAGCGCGGCCGCCACCTGCAAGGCACTGGTGCTGGCCTGGGCGCCGAAAACCTGGGCCAGCAGCACAGGCACCGGCCCGGCCTCCCGCTGCAAGCCGGCGAGCACCGCGCTACCGTGCCCGAGCTGGTCGGGCAGCATGTCACCTTCGCGCAACTGGCCGTCCTCCAGCCAGAAGCGGCGTGCGCCCAGCAAGGCGCTGGCCTGCTCCGGCGTGCAACCACTGTCGATCACGCCAACACGCACGTCAGTGCCCATGCTTGATCACCTCCTCGGGCAGCACCTGCAACTGGCCAGCGTGCAGCTGCAGGTGCAGGTCGGCATCGGCCAGGGTCGAAGCGCGATGGCTGATCAGGATGCGCGTGCGACCGGCGAACAACTGGTCGATGGCCGCGATCACTTCGCGCTCGGTGGCTTCGTCCACCGCCGAGGTGGCCTCGTCCAGCACCAGGATCGCCGGCGCCTGCAGCACCGCGCGGGCGATGGCTATGCGCTGTTTCTGCCCGCCGGACAACTGCTGGCCACGCTCACCCAGCAGGCCGTCCAGGCCCAGCGGCAGGCTGTCGACCAGGCTGTCCAGCCGCGCCAGGCGCACCACCCGCTCCAGTTCCTCACGGCTGGCCTCGGGCACGCCGTAGGCCAGGTTCTGTGCAAGGGTGCCGCGGAACAGCACGATATCCTGGCTGACCACCGCAATGCGCCGGCGCAGCGCAGCCAGGTCCAGTTCGCGCAGGTCGGTGCCGTCCAGCAGGATGCGCCCGGCGTCCGGGTCGTAGAAGCGCTGCAGCAGGTCGATCAGGGTCGACTTGCCCACCCCCGAGGCACCGCTGATGGCCACCTTCAGGCCACCCGGCACGCACACCTGCACGTCGTTCAGCACCGCGCCCTGGCGCCCTTCATGGGCAAAACTCACCCCCTCGAGGCGCAATTCGCCCGGCCCGTCGGGCACCGGCTGCGGGTTGGCTGCCGGGCGCACGGCCACGGCCTCCTGCTTCAGTTCCATCACCCGCCCCAGGCTCACCGCCATGCGCTGCACCGCCACGTACAGGCCCAGCAGGCTCTGCACCGGCCCTACCGCCATGCCCATGTAGGTGGAAAAGGCGATCAGCGCACCTAGTTGCCAAGTGCCCTGGATTACCCACCAACCGCCGACCAGGAACGCGCAGGCGCGGCACCAGGAGGTCAGCGTGCCGGGGATGGCCTGGGTGAAGAATTCGGTCACCTGCACCTTGAGCAGCTGGCGCATGTAGCCCTGGCCCAACTGGTCCAGGCGCCCCGCCTCGCGGCCTTGCTGGCCGGCGGCCTGGATGAACTTCATCGCTGGCAGGGTTTCGACCAGGAACGATGACACATCCGCCGAGCGTTCGCGCAGGTTGCGTACTTCGCGCTCCACCTTGCGCCGCATCCAGCGCAGCCACAGCACTTCTATCGGTACCAGCAGCGCCAGCAGCAGCGACAGTTGCCACGACAGCATCAGCATCAACACCACCGCGCCCACCAGGCCGATCACCGCCGACACCGCCGAAAACAGCGAGTCCACGGCAAAACGCTGGATTTCCGCCACATCGCCATCCAGCCGCGAAAGGATGTCGCCGATGCGCCGCCGCCCGTAGAACGTCGGCGACAGCTGCTGCAGGTGGCGGTAAAGGTCATCGCGCAGGGCAAACAGGATGCGCCCCGACAAGCGCGTGTGCAGGTAGCGATTGACCCCGGCCAGCACGGTACCCAGCAGGCCCGCGCCGATCATGATCGCGGCCATGTGCCAGAGGGTCTGGTAGTCCTTGGCCAGCAGACCCTCGTCGATCAGCGTCTTGACCAGCCAGGGTTGCGCCAGCGCCAGCAATGAGGCGCCCAGCGACAAGCCGAGCAACAGGCCGATGGCGCGTCGATGGGGGCGCACGAAACCATACAGCCAGGCCAACGCCTGGCGCATGAGCACAGGGTCGCTGGACTCCACCAGCCGGGCGAACAGGCCGCCCACGTCAGCCGCGCAACTGTTTGAGCTTGCGGTACAGCGTCGCCCGGCTGATACCCAGCGCCTCGGCCGCCGCGGACACGTTGCCCTGATGGCGCGCCAAGGCGCCACGGATCAGCTCCAGCTCGTTGTCCTTAAGGCTGCCGGAAGGCGCCGTGCCACTGGCCAGTTCGTCCAGCAGGCAGTCGGTGAGGTGGTCCAGGGTCAGCACCTGCTCGCCGTCCTCGCGCATGGCCAGCGCGGTGCGCACGACCATTTCCAGCTGGCGGATGTTGCCCGGCCAGTCGAAGCCTTCGAGCAACGCGGTCAGGGCCGGGTCCAAGGTCACGCCCCGGGCATCGGACTTGTCCAGCAGCCCCTGGATGATCGCCGCCAGGTCATCACGCTCGCGCAGTGCCGGCAGGCGCAGCGACACGCCGTTGACCCGGTAGTAAAGGTCTTCGCGGAAGTGCTGCTCCTGCACCAGGCGCTTGAGGTCGCGGTGCGTGGCACAGATCAATGCCACGTCGATCTCCTGCTCGTCGCCCGCCCCCAGCGGTGCCACGCGCCGTTCCTGCAGTACCCGCAACAAGCGCGCCTGCAGCGCTAGCGGCATGTCGCCGATTTCGTCGAGGAACAGCGTGCCGCCGTGGGCCTGCATCAGCCGGCCGACCATGCCGCCCCGGCGCGAGCCGGTGAACGCACCTTCACGGTAGCCGAACAGTTCGGACTCGATCAGCCCTTCGGGGATGGCCGCGCAGTTGACGGCCACGAACGGTTTGTCGGCACGCGGGCTGGCCTGGTGCAGGGCCCGGGCGACGACTTCCTTGCCGGTACCGGTCTCGCCCAGCAACAGCACCGGCAGACCATTGCCCAGCCCCTGGCGGGCCATGCGCAGGTTGCGCGCCAGGCGCGGGTCGCCACCGGCCAGGGCGTCGAGGGCCGGCGACTGCTTGCCCGGCGCCGGCTTGCTCACCGGCGTGCTGCCGTTGACCCGACCATGGCGCGGCAGCTGCAGGGCGCGGAAGTAGAACTCGCCCTTGGCCGTTTGCACGCTGCTCACCCCGCCCTGCCACAGGCGGGCGATGAAGGCCGGTGACCGTTCACCCAGCAGGTCGCTGCTGCGCCGGCCCAACAGCTCATGGCGCGGCACCTGCAACAGCTGGCAGGCACTGTCGTTGGCAGCCAGCACTTCACCGTCCAGGCTCAGCGCCAGCAGGCCATGCCAGGCGCTGTTGAGGTATTGCGGGCGGCTGTGGAAGGCCAGCACCAATTGCTCCGGGTGGCACAGGCCAAACATACGGCTTTCGATGTTGCCGGCCGCCAGCATCAGCGTCGACAGGCTGTCCTGTGGTTGCGCCATCACCCCTTCACGGGTGATGTCGAGCACGCCGATCACCTCGCCGCGCGGGTCGCGCAGGGGTACCGAAGTACAGGAGAACGGGCTGAGGCGGTCGAGGTAATGTTCGCCGCAGTTGATCAGCGTCGGCCGGCCTTCCACCACTGCCGTGCCGATGGCGTTGGTGCCGCGCAGTGATTCGCTCCAGCAACTGCCCGGGTGCAGGTCGCGCAGGCCCTCGCGTTGCAGCACGTGCTTCTGCCCTTCGATGGCCAGCACGTTGGCCTGGGCGTCGCCGAGGATGACGATGCCGGCCTTGCCCTGACGCGCGACCAGGTAGTCCAGTTCCGGGGTAACGGCGTCGACCAGCAGGCGGTTGCGCTCCAGCAGCATGCGCAGGTCGTGGCCCTGCTCCAGGCCCAGGCCGACCTGCTCGCCCTGCAGGCAATCCAGCCCATGGCCCAGGCTGCGGCGCCAGGAGGCATCGATCTCGTCGCGCAGCATGCCCAGTGGCAGCTCGCCTTCGCTGGCCAGCTTCAGGCGGGCCTGGCGGGATTCGTGCAGCGGGTCGTGGGCGTTTGTTATTAGTTGTCGCGCCATTTTCTACTCCGGCTGTGCCCCGCAAGGTGGCGGAGAACGGGCTTGGGAATTTTCCGCAGTGTGCGGGAGAAATCCCTGGCCGTCATCAGGCTGAGGTAGAAGGTGGCATATGGTGACGTTTACGTAAAGGGACAGGCAGGAGCACCGCCTTGCTCAAGATCTGAAAGCTTGCGCAAGCTTTGTGGGAGCGGGTTCCACGAGGTCGATCACGGCTGCCGCTTGATTTCAACAAAGCCCAGGTGCCCGCCAGACACCCGGCACCGGCCCATTCGCGGGTAAACCCGCACACAGGGACGGCGTCGCACTTGAGATCACGCGGTACTTGTGGGAGCGGGCATGCCCGCGAACACCGGCAAAGCCGGTGCCATCCACCGCGTCGCCTGCTTCGCGGGCGCGCCCGCTCCCACAGGTACTGCGCTGGCTTCGAGTTGGCGCTGAACCTGTGGGAGCGGGTTCACCCGCGAAGAGGCCCTCAAGCTCAATCACGGCTACCGCTTGATTTCAACGAAGCCCTGGCGCCCGCCAGTCACCCGACACCGCCCCATTCGCGGGTAAATCCACTTCCACAGGGACGGCGTCGCACTTGAGATCCCACAGGTACTGCGCTGGCTTAGCCACCATAAAACGTAACAACCGGGCACAAGGCCGCTCCTGCAGAAATAGCGCACAACTTGTTCTCAACTAATGGCCGCGAAGACAACTTAAAGCCAACCCAACAACCAAGAAAAAAACACCAAGTTACAAGTTTCAGAAAGTCCCTACTTATAACCCAAAACAACAACATCCTGTTTATTTAAATCCCGCCGCAGCCCGCCTACCCTGCAAGTCCGCCCTCGCCATCAACCTTACCCCAGGCCCAATCTTCACCGGGCCTACGGCTGATACCGGAGCAATTCCTAACAAGGGAAAACACGCCATGTACCGACAATCTGATCTGCGCTTCAGCTTTCAACCCTTGGCTGGCGACATTCAATTCGAGGTGATTTCATTCGAACTCGACGAAGCCATCAGCGCACCATTCCAGTTGAAGCTGGAGCTGATCAGTCATGAAGATGAAGTCGACTTCGGTCAGTTGCTCGACAAGCCGGTACTGTTCACGATCTGGCAGCACGAACGCCCACTGCGCTACGTGCACGGCGTGACAAGCAGCTTCAGCCAAGGTGAAACGGGCTTTTATCGCACCCGTTACCATGCCTTGGTCGAACCCCTCCTGGCCCGCGGCGGGTTGCGTTCGAACTGGCGAATCTTCCAGCAGAAAACCGTGCCGCAGATTCTCGAAATCATGCTCAAGCGCCAGTGCATCCTTCATTTCGAGTTGCACACTTTTGGCGACCATCAGGTGCGCGAGTTTTGCGTACAGGCCGGTGAAACAGACCTCGACTTCATCGCCCGCCTGGCGGGTGAAGAGGGTTTCATCTACCGCTTCGAGCACACGCCAAAACAACACCTGCTGGTCATCACCGACCGACTGCTGGCGCTGGGGCAGATCAGCCGAGGCGCGATCAAGACCGAAGACGACGATGAAGGGCTTCCTGAAGAGGACGACGTCGGCCCCGACCAGGTGCTGTACCGCGCCAACAGCGGTGGTGATCAGGCCAGGCCTTGCCTGCGCCGCCTGCGCTACAGCGAGCAGGTACGCACCGCACGACAGGTACAGCGGGACTACACCTTCACCAACCCGCAGTACCGGCAGGAACACCGCGCAGATGACAGTGGCATCGCCCATCAGTCCCGGGATTATGAGCGCTTCGACTACCCCGGCCGTTACAAGCGCGATGTGGTCGGCGTCCCCTTCACCGCCACGCGACTCACGGCCCTGCGCCATGACGCCCGTATTGCCGAGGTAGAGGGCGACGATGTGCGGCTGCAACCAGGCCTGAGCTTCACCCTCATCGAACACCCCCGCAAAGACCTCAACACACACTGGCGCGTGATGCGCGTGCATCACGAGGGGAGCCAATTCACCAGCCTGCAAGAAGAAGCTGCCGGAGCCGAACAGGGAACGCGCTACTCGCAGGAAGCCGTGCTGGTGCCCGGCCGGATCGAATGGCGACCTGCGCCGCTGGACAAACCGCGCATCGATGGCCCGCACATGGCCACCGTCGTCGGTCCACCCGGCGAGGAGATCTATTGTGACGAATGGGGACGGGTCAAGGTCAGCTTCCCCTGGGATCGCGAGAGCAGAAACAACGAGTTCAGCTCCTGCTGGGTGCGCGTATCACAAGGTTGGGCAGGCGGCAGCTGGGGCTCGATGGCTATCCCACGCATCGGCCAGGACGTGATCATCCAGTACGTCAACGCCGACCCCGACCAGCCGATGATCACCGGGCGCACCTACTGCGGGGATCAACTGCCGCCCTACGAGCTGCCGGAACACAAGACGCGCATGACCATCAAGAGTCAGACCCACAAGGGTAATGGCTTCAACGAACTGCGTTTCGAAGATGAACTGGGTCGGCAGGAAGTGTACGTGCATGCCGAAAGGAACATGAATACCAAGGTCAAACATGACCAGACCCTTAACGTCGGCAATGATCGCGCCACTGCGACAGGCCGCGACCAAAACACCAGCATTGCGCGTGACGAGACTATCGATACGGGACGTGATCGCCGCGATCATGTTCACCAGGACCGATTCACCAGCATCGACCGCAACGATATCCACTCCATTGGCAACACAAGCCGCATCACCATTGCCGCCGACCACAGCCTGAGTATCGGCGGCAATCAGTCGCTCGTCATCGAAGGTACACGTGCCATTGAAGCCCGTACTGCACAACGCCTGCTGACCCGGTATTACATGCTTCAGGGCACGGAACGCATCCACATCCGTGGCCCGAGCGGCAAGATCATCCTCGATACCAACGGCATCACTATCGAGGCTCCCAACATCCACTTCAAAGGCAATGTCACCTACCAGACACCTGTGCAGGCCCAGGTCGAAGCCATCGAGGCCGCCATTCGAGAAGGCTCACCGCTGATTGAAGAATGCCCCTTTGCCGGGAAGGACGACGCATGAGCCTGCACCAGCAATTAAGCGAAGGCAGCCTGTACACGGGTGTCGTCAGTGCAAGCCTGTTCGTGCTTGCCGAAGCGTCGGCCAATCCGGGCCTGCTGGGCAGGCTCGAGTTTCATTCCACCCGACACCAATGCCTATGGCACCTGGACCATCACACCGGGCTGGAGAAGCATGCGCCATTACTGTTCCAGCTGACAGCAGGCAGCGAACTGGATGCCTGGCTTGGCGGCCTGGACGGGGCCTTCGCCTGTACTGTCGCCGAGACCACTCTGCCCCTCGAAACCCTCGCGAGGCACCTGCGCCGCTTTGGCAAAGTCCAGGAAGGCCGACGTCGGTACTTCATGAGGCTTGGTGATCCTCGGTCGCTAAGCTTCTACGTCGGCTCACTGACGCACCAGCCAGACACCCTGGCCCGGCTGTTCGATCACGGACGCATACGCAGACTCTACTTTCACGATTCACGAACCGGGCTTGCACTTGGCGCACAGCCGCTGTTCGAGCAAACAGAAAGCAGCATCGAACGGGAAGGCTGCCTGGCCTGGCTGCCATTGCGCCACGAGGTCCCTGCATGAGCCTGCCGAGCCTGAATCTGGGTGCGCTGCAAGCTGCCTCGCTACGGACCACCAACCGTCGACTGTCCCGCTTCCTGCTGGGGACGTTGGACGGTTCGATTGCGCGCTTTCATACCCGTCCCGAGGATGTTCCCCTGCTGGTAGCCAATGCGGGGGCTCTGGTCAGCAACAGGGGCTACACCTGCGGCAAGGAATACAGCTTGCTGGTGCTGAGCCATTTCTTGCTGGGTCTGGGCTGGTGGAACGACCCCGCAAGCGTATCGGTGTGGTCAATCCACCAGGTTCCCGGCCTTACCCAGGATGAGCGACTCGACATGCTGACCGTGCGGGCAGTAGCCCACCGTATGCAGTGGGAGGGTCAACTTACCCTTATGCATGACGTTACACGGCAGATTTTGCGCTTGCCCGATGACGATTGCGACCGCGACCGGCAGTGGCGATCACTGGAGCAACTGATGACCCTGCGCGGCATACCGGCTGACGCGCAGCAGTCTTGTTACTGCTGCTATGAGTCGGATGCCAGCCGCCGCTATGCGCTGCCCGCCATCAATCACAAGGAGCTGAACGGGAACGAGATCCTCGCCTACCGCTATTACGGAAAACGGCTACCTCAGCCGTCCGATGACCTGTACAAGCTGCCCCCGTTGCCCCGCAGCCAAGTGCTGATGCATGTACTCCTGGCGATCGCGTTCGGTCGACACTTTTACCTCAACCCATTGTTCACCCCTTGGGTGAAGTTGCTTGAAGCCACCGACTCTCCCCGAGAGCGCTGCCGGGTGTTGGCAAGTCAATTGGCAGCCCACCAACAAGCACTCAAGGAGCCGAGTCCGCATGGTTGAAGCATCTGCTTTACAAACGCTGGGGCAAGCCGCACTCAACGGGGCGCTGCCTGTTCCACCCGACATTTGCGTACCCTGCTCCCTTCCCGGCGCGCTGTTCTCCCTCGACGGCGGCGACGGTTGCGACCAGTTGCTGGGCATCCCCTCCCAGAACGGCGTCGGCCCTGCCTGGTTTCGCAACAACCCCTGGATCCGCGACCAGGCGCGCAACCACCGCGATACCTTCCTCCAGCAAGTGCTGGAACATGCCGGCGACACGCTGGGTAATGCCTGGCTGGCTGAGTTTCATGCCTTTGCCGCCAGCGAAAAGCTGCAGTTGGTGTGCATCGACGACGAGATCCGCCTCGACGAACTGCCCCCACCCGTACTCGACCACATGGGCGAGCGCAGCCAGCACGGTTATGCCTTTGCCCTGCACAGCAATTTCTTGTTCACCGACCACAAGATCTATTTCGCCACCTTCACTCATGTGCAGTGGGCCGAAGCGCAACGGGAAGAGTACGTCGACGAGCACGGCACCCAGCGTATCAGCCCGCCCTACACCTGGCACACGCCCAGTGGCCTGTACCCGATCGAACAGGCCTGTGAACAGCTGGCCCGGCACTACGCCGAAGCCAAGGCCCGGGCTCGCTTCTGGCAAGGCGTCATTGGCGCGGGCGAATTCGCCCTCGGCGTGCTGGCATTCATACCGGTGGTGCGCGGCATCAAGGGCACCGTATCGCTCGGCCGCTATGCCTTCGTCGCCCTGGAAGCCGCGCTGGCCGCCGATGCCATGGTCGACGGCAGCAGCCGCATGATCACTGGCGAAGGCCTGAGTATCGGCGAGCAGTTCTTCACCGACCTGGCGCGCCTGGCCAATCCCGACACTGCCGAGGCACGTGGCAAGCAGGTATTCATGGCCATCAACCTGGCCCTGCTGCTGCCGGCCGCCATCGGCGGCGCCCGCTGGCTGATGCACAAGTTGCAGCCCGGCAGCATGACCACCGTACGCCTCGACAACGCCGCGCTGTCGCAAGAGGAAGTCCGGCGCCTTGGCAACCGCAGCGCCGGCGAAGTCACCGTACTGGAAACCCGCATCCAGCGACGCCCCCGTGAGGGTGAGCTGCCGGTCACCGCCCGTGAACTGCACTCGGTGGAGCGCAATGCCAGCCTGGTCGCGCTCGATGTGGCCGGCGGCAAGGCCGACTATGCCTACATGGCCACCACCCTGCGCGACCGGCTGGTGGCCATGATTCAGCACAGCATCGGGCCGGTGCGCATGGGCGGCAGCCTGACCCGGGTCGTCGCCGATGCCGGCGAAGAAGCCCTGGCGGCGGCCCTGGTCAGCCACTGGAAGGTCAAGCCGGAGAACATCCTCGGCCTGAGCACCCACCCTTCCCGGCCCAGCCAGTTCGGTTTGAAAAACAAGAGCGACCAGGGGATCGACATGCTGGTGTACGTACCACCACCGCCCTCGATGACGGTGCGTAATCCGACGACGCTGGAAATGCGGCATCACATTGATGGGCTGAAGGGGACGGCGCCGCTGGAGGAACTGACGTTCGAGGCTGGGACGTTGTTGGTGATCGAGGTGAAGACGACTCTAGGGAAAAGCAAGACGCCTGGTTTCATCAACACCCAGAAAGCAGGAGGCAAAGCCAACCTTCAGCGCATACAGGACTTGATTCGCAGAAAAAGACAAGGATGGGGAGAAGCCCTTACAAAAACTGACCCAGCCTTTATTACAAAGCACCAAGCAATAGAGGACAGCTTGGACTCGCGAAAGGTTTCATTCCTTCATGCACAAGTATTCTTTGACTCGAAAGGTCATCCTAACACCATTGTCGGCGACCGAAGCGGAATACAAATTAATCTCTGGAACCAACATGAATAGACAGACAAAAGATCGACTCAAAGTCAGCTTGAAAAAAATACACGAATGGGCGAGAGAGGACCTACTCGTAAGGTGCGACATGCTGACCTCTTACATCATGACTGGCGAAACCATCGGTATCGCTTGCAATCAGATATTCAGAGTTGGCATGAACAATATTGGAAAAGGTTTACAGCTTGCACCGCAGCACCCATACGGGCCAGCGTCATTGGATTTCGTTTCTGGCATTACACAGATGTTAATCGCTGAGGCAATCTTAATACAAAAACTTGCGGGCACTAAAGAAAGTAGCATCGGCGATTTAGATGGGACCACTCACCTAATATTGTGCGCACTAGCTACTGGCCGGTTAGAACTGATTGAGCCCTTTCACCAAGCTATTTTCACGGGTATTCATAATGGCTACGGTGTCAGCGATGGCCACAACCTGCCGATCGGTACCACCTTACGCTACGCCGCCTTCGGTCTGACCATCATCGGCGACTGGCTCGGCAAACCGCTTGACCTCGACAAGCACGCCCTGCCTCGCGACCCTGCCTGGGGTCAATTGGTCGCCCATTGGCGCGAACCTGATCCCGATAAACTGGCGCCTATTCTGGTGGCGGCCTGCGATACCCATGTCCAACGGATCGCCCTGACATCCCGAGAACTTGACTCCGGCAATTTCGAATTCGGCTCCCCCTTCGAGGCCGTCTACCCCGCCGAGATCCTGGCCATTCTCAACCTGCGCCGTTCGCTGGGCCTGCCGAACCCTTCCATCGACCACCCATTGATGAAAACACCCTACGCCAGGCTGACCTGCCCGCCTGGCATGCGCTTCGAGCCGGATGAACTGCTGATGCGCTTCCTGGCTGCCGCCTGCAAACACGATCCTGATGCCGTGCCGGCCGGCCTTTACGAAGCAATCTTGCAAAACAGCGCAAAGGATTGAGCGATGTCCCGACAAGGTGCGATTCGAAAGGGCGATCCCCACAGCGGGGGTGGTCGGATGGGGGAAGGAAGCGGAGTTCTTGTCAACGGGCGGCAGCAATGCGTCCTCGGAGATCGTGCGCCATGCGCGCTTCATGGAGGGACATTTGCGTTGGTCTCTGGCGGTGACGGTAGTGTCTTGTTCAACGGTATTTCGTTGGTGTTCGAGCCGGCAGAGCTTGCTTGTGGGTGCAAGGTTTCATCTACCTGTTCGGGACCTTATGCCAAAGAGGGCTGAACGACCTGAAGATCGTTGGTTTCATGCATCGACCTCATCGCGGGCTTGCACGATTTGAACAGCGCACGCGTGGTCTGTTTCGCGGGGGCGCCCGCTCCCACAGGTACTGTGCTGGCTTCGAGTTGGCGCTGAACCTGTGGGAGCGGGTTCAC
Source organism: Pseudomonas sp. PVC-5-1 (assembly GCF_057444345.1). Classification (NCBI taxonomy): domain Bacteria; kingdom Pseudomonadati; phylum Pseudomonadota; class Gammaproteobacteria; order Pseudomonadales; family Pseudomonadaceae; genus Pseudomonas; species Pseudomonas sp. PVC-5-1. Next base: position 3,184,167 of record NZ_CM172024.1, read on the forward strand.
CCGCGAAGAGGCCATCGAGGTCAATCACGGCTGCCGCTTGAGTCAAACAAAGCCCAAACGCTCGTCAGACACCCGGTACCGTCTTCCGCCCAACCAGCTGCTGCCTCTCCACCCCATCCAGCAACGCCTCCACCACCGCCTTGGCCGAATCCAGCCCATGGTCGTTGCTCAACAACAGATCACGACAGGTCCCCTTGGCCAGCTCCAGTGCCTTGAGATTGGTCGCAAACGCGCCTTTGAGCAGCGTGGACAGATGCACCAGCGCATCTTCGTAGTCCACCCCCGAACGCACGGCAAACAACGGTGGATGGCTGCATTCGCACGTGGAGAAACTGGAGGACGCCGTGGTGGCGCGTACGGGAGGATCGGGTAAGCCTTTTGTCATTATGTCGCTCCTTGATTCACTGGAGCCGCCACACAACGTGACCAAACGAATGGGTGGCGACTGTACGCGGGTTGGTCAACCGGGAATCAAGGAAACCGGCGCGCACGGAGGCGCCCCACGCACAGCCGCCATAAAATGAAACAGCCAGGCACAAAAAAGCGCCAACTGTATCGCATAGCGGGCGCTTGTGCGCCTTGATGATTGCGGGTGACCAAACCCGACTGCTGGACTTACAGCAGCGGGCAAAGACTACCGGTGTCGGGGAAGCGTTTCAAGCGAAGGGAATGTGCAGAAACACTTCCGTTGCCGCCTCCACAGGGACGGCGTCGCGCTTGAGATCACGCGATACCTGTGGGAGCGGGCATGCCCGCGAACACCGGCAAAGCCGGTGCCATCCACCGCGTCGTCTGCTTCGCGGGCGCGCCCGCTCCCACAGGGACGGCGCGGGCTTCGAGTTGACGCTGTACCTGTGGGAGCGGGTTCACCCGCGAAGAGGCCCTCGTAGCCAATCACGGCTGCTGATTCTGGCTCAGGTACTTGTCCACCGTAGCCTGCCCTTCCCCCGCATCCCCCGCCACCTGCCACAGCCGCCGTTCGATCCCCTGCGCCAGCAAGTGCCCCACCGCCGCCTCGATCGCCGACAGCACGCACAGCTGCGCCGGTTCGTTGGTGGTGTACCCCACCTCAGCCTCGAGCAGCTTCTTGAACTCGATGAACTTGAACACTCCCGCACTGCGCCCAACCGAATAGATGGTCTTGCTGGTCATCACATTGGCCAGCACCTGCCCGGTGCGCACGTCCACCGCGCGCAGGTTCACGGTCACCTGGTCGACGCGGTACTCGCGGGAGATGTCTATCCCTAAGTAGCGGGCACCTTCGCCGCCGCTGCGCACGTTGGTGTCGTAGGCGATGATCCCGCCCTCCAGCATCAGGTTGGCGGCCTGAAGCGGTGGCAGCTCGCCCATGATGTTTTCCGGCACGTCGGGCTTTTTCTGCGAAGCACGGATGATCTTGCGCTCGGTCAGCAGGTTCTGCAGGCCTTCACGCTCCAACACCACGAACCAGCCGCTGGCGTTCAGGGCGTCCATCAGCATGCTTGCCGCGCCTTGGGTGACGCTGGTGGAGAACGAGCTGGCCGGGGTCGGCTTGTACTGCCCGGTCTGGTCGCGGAAACCGTACACCACCGCCATCAACCGGCCCTTGGGCCGTGGCATGTTGATCAGGTCGTAGTAGGTCGAGGCACGGGGGGTCAGGGTCGGGGTTTCCGAATCCTGTTCGGCGGGCATCGGTTCGCGCAGGCCACAACCATGCAGACCCAGGGCAGTGAGGATCAGCAGCGTGCTCAGCAGACGTTTCATGGTGTTCTCTCCCCAAACAAATAGCCTTGCCCCCTCAAGGGTTCAGGCCGCTGACCTCAATGATCGAAATTTCTCCTGTGGCGCGATCGGTGACCTTGATGCTCAGGGCCCCGGAATCGTCGATGACGTCGATGAGAAACGCATCGGTCGCCATGCTGCCGGTGTTGCCGTTACTGATGTTGTCCAGCAACTGCGACAACATCCGCGACTCCAGCTGGTTGCTGAAGCGCTCCAGGGCCGTGGTGCCGGCAAAGGCCGAGGAGCGGTCCTTGAGGTCGGGGTCGTCGTAGTCGTTCTGCGCCTGCGCGTTGTTCAGCAACCAGGTGCCATTGAGCGGGTTGCCGCCAAAGGCCGGGTTGACCGGGGTGTACACCAGCTCGGTGGCCTGGGCGGCACACGCGCTGGCCAACAGGCAGGCGGCGATGCAACGGGGTATGTGGTGCTTCATAGCTCGTCCCTCTCCAGATCGGTGGTGTCCTGCAGCAGGCGTTGCAACTTGCGTTGGATGATTTGCTGCTTGACCAGGTCGGCTGCTGCAACGGCCTCGTCCTTGAGCTCGGTGGTGTTCGGCGGCAGGAAGCGGCGGTACACCACCTCACGCTCGAACTCCACGGTGACCAGGCTGCCCCAGCGGGCATCCGGGCGTTCGCGCACCACCAGGTTGAAATCCAGCCGGCTGGTGGCGCGCAGGCGGTCGGCGAAGTAGTAGTAAAAGTCGTGGCCGATGTGCGAGATGGTGTTGTCGACGATGAAGCCTTGCATCTCGTCCTCGTCCCCGGCCCTGGCCGAGGTGGCCAGCACTGCCACCAGCAGCAGACCCAGGCACAACGCGGCCAGGCGGCTCATGGCGTGTCTCCCGGGCCGGCATGGGTCTGCACGCCACCGGCACTTTCGGTAAAGGCCTGTTCGGCGACGAACTGCCAGTCGCTGTAATGTTCCAGCCCGTCGAAACCGCTCCATTCGGCGCTGAAGCCACTGCGCTTGAACGGGGTGGCGTCCGAGCGGCTGTGCACGCCGGTGATCCGGCCATCGATCGAGCGCAGCAGGCCCCAATCGTCACTGTTGGTGATGGGGTCGGGGTACAGCCGGCGAATGTGCCGCCTGGCCTGCGGGAAGCGGTTGTCCTGCAGCAGGTCGGCCAGTTCCTGCGGGTACTGGGCCAGCCCCGGCGAGGCGCGGTAGTAGCTGCGCAGGGCCTGGGCATACTGGCTGCCTACCCACAACAGCTGGCGTTCGCGGTCACGCTGGGCAGCACTGGCCCAGAGCGTGCCGGTGGCGGCCAGGGCCACGCTGCTGACCGCAATCAGCAGCAGTACGCCCAGGTAGGTGAAGCCGGCGTCGGCCTTACCATTCCGCGAACAGGCTGCCATCACGCGCCCTCCCTGTGGCACCGCTCTTGATATCGGCCACGCCGCCGGCCACGCCTTCGGGCGGTGGCACCAGCTGCCAGGCATCGCTGCGTTCGGTGATCGGGTCTATCGGGGTGTTGCGTAGGTAACGCTGTTCCACCAATTGCTCCAGCGAGTCCGGGTAGTGGCCGGTGTCGCCGTAGTAGTGGTCCAGCGCCTCGCGCAGCACCGCCAGGCTCTGGCGCAGGGTGGCTTCGCGGGAGCTTTCCAGGCTGTTGAAGTAGCGCGGCATGGCAATGGTCATCAGCGTGGCGATGATCGCCAGCACCACCAGCAGTTCGATCAGGGTGAAGCCTTTGCTGCGTTTCATGGCTGTCACCATTGCCCGTAGGGGATGTTGTTCAGGCCTTTGCCGCGGGCCTTGGAATACACGTCGAACACGTCTTCACCTTCGCGCGGGTTTTCGGGGCTGCTGTCATAGGCGCGCAGCCCCCACCCGCCTTCGTCCTCACCCTTGGCCGCCACCAGCGGGTCGTGCGGGATGCGCCGCAGGAAGTAGAACTTGGCGCCCTTGGCGCTGCGCACATCGCGCACGCCGTCGACCAGCACCTGCAGGTTCGGCGGGTAGCCACTGGCGTCCAGGCGCTTCTCGATGTAGCCGGCATCGAACGCGCGCTTGTAGGCGTCGATGGCGTCGCGAATCTGGTACAGCGCCTCGCGCAGCTGCTGTTCCTTGCCGCGGCGCACCACGGTTTCGGTCAGCGGCGCGGCCATGCTGGCAAGCAGCCCGAGCAGTGCCAGGGTCAGCACCACCTCGATCAGGCTGAAGCCCTGCATGCGGCGCTGCGCGATCATGGCCGCGGGCTCCCTTTGGGTGGGGCGATCGCCATCTGGCTTTCCACCACCGGGGCATCGGTGGCCGGGGCATTGCCAGGCACATCCGCTGGCGGCAACGGCGCCATCTGCCGCACCTGCATGGCCGACTCGGTGCCGGTGGCGAACTCCATGTCCGACGGGCTCTGGTACGGCAGGTTGCGCACGATGCGCGGGGTGATCGCCAGCACCAGCTCCGACTTGCTCATGTCGTCCTTGTTGCTGCCGAACAGCCGACCCAGGCCAGGGATGTCGCCAAGGCCCGGGATCTTGTTGCCGCTGGCGTTGTGATCGTTGCGCACCAGGCCGGCCAGCACCTGGGTTTCGCCATCGTGCAGGCGCAGGGTGGTCTGGGCGTTGCGGGTGTCGACCTGGACCGGAATGGTGCCCTGGCGGGTGGCTTCCAGCGGGGTGGCGTTGCTCACCTCCAGGGCTACCTTGATCGCCACTTCGTTGTTCAGGTGCACGGTGGGCTGCACCTCAAGCTTCAGGCCCACGTCCAGGTAGGTGACGCTTTCGGTGATCACCGGGCCCTGGGTGGACGGCACCGAGGTGGCGCTGATGATCGGTACCCGCTGGCCGATGTGGATGCGCGCCTGCTCGCGGTTGCTGACGCGGATCACCGGGCTGGCCAGGGTGTTGATGTCCTTGTCCTGCGCGTTGATCTTGGCCTGCGGTGCCGGCGCGATGCTGATGCGGCTGGAGTCGATGCCCTTGAGCTGGTCGAGCACGCTTACCGGCTGGCCGTCGGAGCTCAGCACGCCGAAGGTGTTGGGCCATTGCAGGCCGAGGTCGAGGATGCGCGAAGTGGCCACTTCCATCACCTCCACTTCCAGCACCACCTCGGGGTTGGACTGGTCCTGCGACTGCAGCAGCTTCTCGGCCATGCGCACGGCATCGGGGGTGTCGCGCATGGTCAGGGTGTTGAGGCGCTCATCGACAAACACGTCGCGGGTCTTGAGCATGGTCTTGACCATGTTCAGCGCGGTGTTGGAGTCGATGCTGGTCAGGTAGAAGGTGCGCATGACCAGTTCCTGGTAGTCCTTGGTCTTCTGCGGCGAGTCGGGGTAGATCATCAGGGTGTTTTCGTTGACGATCTTCTGCCGCAGCTGGTTCTGTTCCAGCAGCAGCGCCACGGCGTCCTCGATGCGCAACTCGCGCACGAAGATGGTGGCCTTCATGTCCGGGCGCATGTCCTTGTCGAAGATGAAGTTGATGCCGGCGACCTGGGACAGCACCTCGAAGATGGTCTTCAGGTTGGCATCGCGAAACTCCAGGGTCACCGGCCGCTCCAGCTTGCTGCGCAGTTGCGGGAACGGTTGCGCGGTGCGCGCCTGCACGTTCTCGATGTCGCTGCGCAGGGCAATGCCCTTCTGGTTCTGCGGGTCCAGGCGCAGCACTTCGCGCATGTAGCGCTCGGCACCGAACAGGTCGCCCTGGCGCAGCGCCGCCTGGCCCAGCGCCACGCGCTCGTCGAGGGTGCGGATCAGCTCCAGCTGGCGGATGCCTTCCTGGGCGCGGCGGTTGTTCGGCTCCAGGGTCAGCACCCGGCCATAGCCCATGCGGGCGCTGGCGAAGTCGTGGCGGATGCGGTCGGCGTCGGCCTGGGTCAGCAGCGCCTCGACCGCGGCCTGGCGGCTGTGGGCCAGGGCGATGTTCAGCTCGGTGTCACGTGGGTCTTCGCGCAGGGCTTCTTCCAGGCTGGCGATGCCGGCTTCGTACTGGCCCTCCTTCATCAGCTGTTCGCTGTCCTTGCGTACCGCACTGGAGCCGCAGCCAGCAATGGCCACGCACAGCGCCACTAGCAGGAACGGAGCCGGTTTGCACAGCTTTGACGACTTCATGGTGCGCTCCCTACAGACAAAGTCTGCGACTGATGCAAAGGCAGGTAGACCAGATGCAGCTCGCTGGCCGATACCCGCTCGAGGCGGTAGGTGTCTTCGATCACGTCGCCCTGGCGCACGACGTAGAGTTTTTCGCCGCTCTGCAGGAAGATCTGCAGGTCGTCGCGGTCGCCGATGCGGCCAATGAACTGGAATGGCAGGGCCGGTGCAGTCGGGGCTGCGACTACGGCGGGTGCGGTGACCACGGGTTGTTCGGTGACAGAGGCCAGAGCCTTGGGTTTGGTCCATTGCTGGGTTGGGAAGAGATCCCTGGAGGCTTGTTCCGGCCCTTTCGCGGGTAAACCCGCTCCCACAGGGACCGTGGATACCGCCGATTTTGTGGGAGCGGGCGCGCCCGCGAAGGGGGCAACACTGTCTTCCTCGCCGAACCAATGACCCGGCGCCCAGGCCAGCGCCGCACTCACGCCGAGGAAGCCAACCCAGATGACAGCACGTTGTGTGTTCATCATGACCTCGACAGGTAAAGGGTCATGCGCAGGCGGGCGTTGAGCTCGCTGTCGCCAATGCGTTTGCGTTGCAGCTCCAGGTCTTCCAGCACCAGGGTCGGCAACTGCTTGAGCAGGCCCTTGAGGAAACCGCGAATCTGCGGGTAGCTGCCGCGTACCGGCAGCACGATCTGGTAGCGCGCCAGTTGCGTCCTGGGGTCGATGCCCAGGGCATATTCGCCACGCGCCAGGCTGATATGCTCGGCGCTGGCCAGGTGGTACAGGCGCTCGATCAGCTCACTGGCCCGGGGCTGCCCCGGCAGTTGCTGGCGCAGGCTGTCGAGGGCCTGCTGCTCGGGTTTGATGGCAATCTTCAGCTCGCCACGCCTGACCCGCTCGACCTGCACGCTGGCGTCCGCTTCGGTGGCGCGCAGTTCGCGCAGGTTCTGCCATTGCGGCAACACCCCGGCACACAGCACGCCTACGGCCAGCAGGCTCACCGCAGCCGCAGCCAGGCCGACCGGGCCGACGCGACGCAGGCGCTCCTGGAGGATCAGGCTGTTCAGCGATTCACGGGCGCGCATGGCCGGTCTCCCAGGTAGCGGTGAGGGTGAAGCGCACCGGGTGTTCGGGCTGCGCGGCCAGCACTTCGTGGTTAAGCAACGACACATCGCTGAGCTCGGCACTGGCCTCCAGGCGCTGGTGGTACTGCAGCATCGCTTCCAGGTTGCGCGCCTCGGCGGTGATGCGCAGTTGGCCCTTGCGCGCGTCGGGGGCCAGGCTTAGCAGCGCCACGTCGTCCTGGGGCTGCGCTTCGAGCATGGCGAACAGCTGCTGCCAAGGCCGTTGCAGTTGCTGCGAGACGCTTTGCATCTGCGCCAGGCGCTCGGCCTGTTCGCGGCTGGCGGCGCTGCTCAGCGGCGCGACAGTGGCCGGGCGACGGCCCAGTTGCTGCTCCAGGCTGTGCACGCTGGCCTCCCGTTCGACCTGCTCGGCCTGCAAGCTTTGTTGCAGCAGCACCAGGCCGGCAACGGTGGCGCTCGCCACGGCCAGCAGCGACCAGGCCAACGGGCCGTTGCGCCGGGGCTGGAATTCCAGGTCGAGGCGGCGCATGTCAGGCCACCGCCCGCCACATGGCGCACAGTGGGTCGGCATCGCTGGCTGGCTGGCACAGCTGCACCGCCGCCAGTTGCGGCACGTCACCCCGGCCCGGGGCATGCAGGTAGACCCGTGGCAGGTGCTCGCCGTACAGCTCGCAGGTACGCTCGATCAGTGCTTGCAGGGCTTGGTCACTGTCGGCACAGCCTTGCGTCAGCACTTGCTGCCAGGCCCCGCCGGCAGCCAGCAGCAGCACGCTGCGGCGCGGTTCGGCCAGGACGAACAGGAAGTCGCCCTGCCCCAGCTGCGCCGAGCAGCGGTTGTAGGCGGCCATCAGGTACGGCTGTACCGAGCGCAGGCTCAGGTGGCTTTCCCGGCCCAGCGCCTGCAGCCGCTGCAGCAGGGCTTCGGGCAACGCCGTGGCGATGCGCGCGGCACCGGCCGGCTCGGGCGACAGCACGATGCGCCAGTCGTCCAGCGGCTGCCCGTAGAGGTTTTCGAAACAGGCCCGGGCGTAGGCGTCCAGCTCGCGCGGGTGGCTGATGGCATCACTCCAGGGCACCAGGCAGAAGCGGCTGTACCGGGCCGACAGCAGTACCCGCAACTGGGCACCGCGCACGGCATGCTCGGCCAGCAGCGTGGCCAGGGCGTCGACGGCGGCCTCCCAGGCCGGTTGGGCGGCATCGCAGGTAAAGTCGCGGCTGCCCAGCCATTGGTGGTGATTGGCGTGCCAGCTACCCAGGCCCACACCTTCGGCACCGAGTACGGCACTGTATCTGTAAGCGCCACGATCAGATGAATGTGACACGGTTGATCTCCTCGAGTGTGGTACGGCCATCCCGGACCAGGTCCAGGGCCGAGGCCCGCAGCAGGCGCAGGCCACGCTGGCAGGCGAGGTTCTTGATTTGCGACAGAGGGCGACGCTCGACGATCATCTGCCGCAGGTCGTCGTCCAGGTGCAGCAGTTCGGCGATGGCGCTGCGGCCGCGGTAGCCACTGCCACGGCACTGGCCGCAGCCCTGGGCGCGGACGAACTTCCAGCCGGCCACGCCCTCGCGGGTCAGGCCCGCGCCGTACAGGGTGTCGTCGTCGACTTCGCACGGCGTGGCGCAGTGTGGGCAGGCCAGGCGGATCAGGCGCTGGGCCAGCACCGCATTGAGCGCGGAGACGAAGCTGTAGGGGTCGACCTGCATCTGGCTGAAACGGCCGATCACATCGAACACGTTGTTGGCGTGGATGGTGGTGAACACCAGGTGGCCGGTGAGCGCCGACTGCACGGCGATTTGCGCGGTGTCCGGATCGCGGATTTCACCGACCAGGATCTTGTCCGGGTCGTGACGCAGGATCGAGCGCAGGCCGCGGGCGAACGTCAGGCCCTTCTTCTCGTTGACCGGGATCTGCAACACGCCAGGCAGCTGGTATTCGACCGGGTCCTCGATGGTGATGATCTTGTCCACGCCGTGGTTGATCTCGCTGATCATGGCGTACAGGGTGGTGGTCTTGCCGCTGCCGGTGGGGCCGGTGACCAGGATCATGCCGTAGGGTTCGGCGGCCAGGCGGCGCAGGGCGCGCAGGGTTTCCTCGGCAAAGCCCAGGGCCTGCAGCTGCACGCCGCTGACCCGGTCGGACAGGTCCTGCTTGTCGAGCACCCGCAGCACGGCGTCTTCGCCGAAGATGCTGGGCATGATCGATACCCGGAAGTCGATTTGCCGGTCGCCCACGGCAACCTTGAAACGGCCGTCCTGGGGCACGCGTTTTTCGCCAATGTCCAGCTCGGCCATCACCTTGATGCGCGAGATCACCTGGTCGGCGAAGGCGCTGCCGCTGGCCTTGCCGGCGCCGTTGAGCACGCCGTCGATGCGGTACTTTATGGTCAGGCCCTGGCCGGTCATGCCCAGGTGGATGTCGCTGGCGTGCAGCTTGAGGGCGTCGTACAGCGTGGAGTTGACCAGCTTGACCACGCGGCTCTGGTCTTCGCTGATGCTGGCCAGCGACAGGCGCTGCAGCGGGTCGCTTTCGCTGCTGGCTTCGGCGTCGTGGTCAAGGGCGTCCACGGCGTGGAAGCTTTCTTCGTGGCGGGCCAGGAAGGTGGCGAGGTCCGCGGCGTGGGCCAGGTACAGCGGTGCGCCTTGCAGCACATCGTCGATCCAGGCCAGGCGGGCGTGGTCGAAGGGGTCGGCGAATACGCCCAGCAGTTGGCCGCCCTGCTCGATCAGGACGAATTCACGCTTCAGGCACATCGCCAGGCTGACCTTGTCGAAGCGTGGGGTGCTGGCCAGCAGGGTGTGGCTGTCCAGCACCGGGTAATGCAGGGTCAGGCCCAGGCGCTGGGTGAAGGTGTCGGGGGTGTCGCAGGCCAGCTGTTCCAGGCGGGTGAGCAGGCGTTCGTCGCTGGTTTGCAGGCGGGCCTGGGCCAGCAGGTCGCGGGGGTAGGCTGAGAATGGTGCTGGATTCTTCGCGGGCATGCCCGCTCCCACAGGCACAGCGCAATCCTGAAGGCAACGCGAATCCTGTGGGAGCTGGCTTGCCGGCGATAAGGCCGTAACGGTTGCATCGAATGCTTCTGGCATGGCCTGCGACTCCGCTCAGGGGCGCGTCGCAGGCTGGCTCGGCCAGGGGTGCGGGCGCCGCTATTCCCCTGTGAGCAGTTGATCGTCGTCGGGCCCCGGGGGCTTGGCGCCGTTGCGGCGGCGGTCGGCCAATACCCAGCTTCCATCGTACAACTGCAGGGGGAACGATTCGTTCCTGTTCTGGCGTCGTTCGACAAACCCTTCAGCCGGGTTGTCCGTGGCCCTGCGCCGGCGCTCGATGCCCATCAGGTCGAAGACTGCACGGGCCAGTTCCACCAACGGGAACGGCTTGAACAGGACATGGCTCACACCCAGTTCGGCGGCCCGCTCACGCACCTCGACGGTGGGGTGGGCGGTAATCAGCACGAAGTGGCACTGCCTGTTCCTGCGTACGGTCTCCAGAACCTGAAAACCCTCCATGTCGGGCAAGCGGTAATCCAGCACGATCACTTGCGGTGCCAGGCTTGCAGCCTGCTCGATACCACTGGCACCGTCGTGGGCAACATGAACTTCCAGGCCTTGCGCCTGCAGGTACGCTTGCAGGTTCTGCGCAAGAGTCTGTTCGTCATCGACTACCAATACTCTGTTCACCAAGGTCGACTCCCAAGAACTGCCCGGTAACCCGGTCTGCGAAGTGCGCCCCTGTACAGGCTTGAGCAGGCTTCGTGCCAGGCGTGAAAAATCATGCTGCACCACTGTAAGTCATTGATTCGCCAGGGGGTACCGATCAACATCCGTAACGCAGCGGGCAGGCGCACCGGCCTGGTTCCCCACATGCGGGGAAACTGATGGCACACTGCCAGATCGTTATTCCCCATGATTGGGGAAACGCCATCAGTCACCTCAGTCGGCAATCTCCACGATAGCGGACGCACGCAAACGTTGGCGCACGGACTGGCGCGCCTGCGCCTCCCGCTGCCCGATGAGCGTGGCCCTGGCTTGAACCAGTCCCTGTTCGCGTATGACCGAAGGTTCGTCATTTTGTTTCTGCACTCCTTGCAGGGTTTCCAGGCTGGCATCGTAGAATGCCTCCACTTCGGCCTGGCTGGGCGCGGCGACAGCGCTGAGCTGGGCATACACCTGCTGCGCGGCCAGCTCGCGCCGGGTGTACTCATTGTACTGTGCCCTATCGAAGCCCGCTTCCGCCAGCCGCCGTTCAAAGATTGCCGGGCTGCCAAGCGCGGCCTCGACCTCGCCCACATGCGCCGACACCTGCTCGTCGCTGATGGCTATGCCGCGGCGCTGGGCCTCCTGCCACAACAGCTCCTTGTCGATCAGTTCATTCAGTGCCTGGTCGCGCAGGCGCTGGTACAGGTTCGGGTTGCGGATGCTGGCCACCGCGCGGCCCTGGGCGTCCAGGTATTCGCTGAAATAGCGCTCCAGGCGCATCGTCTCGATCTCCACACCGTTGACCCGAGCCGCCGGCATATCGGCCCAGCTTGCCTTGGCCAGCACCTGCAACAGGCACAACAACAGAACGCGCATGGCAACCTCCGCTCAAGGGCTGTCCGGCAGTGGCCGGTACGGGGTGACCGCGGTGAAGCGCGGCCCGGGCAGGGCCACCGCCACCACATGGGCACCGGCCATGCCCTGGCGGCGACCGGGGCCGAAACCCAGGGCCGGGGTCAGGCCGGTGGACACATCATGCAGGCCTTCCAGCGCGGCAATCAGCTGCTCGCGGCTGGTGTCGCGACCTGTCTGCTTCAACGCTTCACTCAGCAGGCGCAGCGCGCACAGGGTGTTGACCTGCAACGACGCCTGGCGAGGGTCGAGGCCCTGACGCTGCTGCAGGCCGGCCAGAATCGCCTGGCCCTGTTCGGTCCAGTCCCCAGGCACGTAGGGATAAGCCAGGAACACCCGTTGCGACCAAAACTCGGGCAAGCGCGCCACGGCGCCGGTCACCTGGCTGGAGGCGGCAAACAGGTATGGCTGGCGGCCGGCTGACTGCAGCGCCGAAGCCAGTTCGGCAAAGGCCTGGGCACGGCCGAGGAAGACAATGCCCTGCCCGTCCACGGCCTGGCCAGCAAAGGCCTGGGCCGCAGGTGGTGACCAGCCCTGCTGCTGAAGGCGTTCGCGCACCTGTTCGGCCAACGCCGCTTGTTCATTGCCGGCATACACCACACGCAGGTCGTTGGCAGCCAGCCCCAGTGCCGCGCGGGCGTGGCCGGCCAGGCTCAGCAATTGCGCGGGCAAGCCGGGCAACGGGTCAAAAATCTGTGGGCTGCCGCCGCTGCGTGGGGTACTGCCGATCAGCGGTACATTGTGGGGCGCCAGCAAGGTTGCCAGGCGCTGGTCGAGCATGGGTGCCAATGGCGCGATCAGGGCGAACACCTGCTCCTGCTCCAGCAACTGCTTCAGCGCCCGTTCGGCGCTGGCCGGGTCGGATCCCGGGTCGAGCACCACCAGCTCCAGGCGTCGCCCGTGGATGCCACCCTGCTGGTTGAGTTGCGTCAGGCCGTCTTCCAGCACCGCACGCACCACCTGCCCGGCCTCGGTCAGCGGGCCGGATGCCGGCAGCAAGGTCCCCAGGCGCAGCACGCCCTCCTCCACGCCGGGGTCGCGCTCCTGGGTCAGGCGCTTGAGGTAGGCCGTGAGGTTGCGCTGGTCGGCCAAGGTGAGTTCGAAGCGCGGCATGGCCGGGTCCAGGCGATTGCCTGCCGGGTCGACGCCGTGCTGAATCGCCCGGGCCAGGCTGCTGTCGGTGTAGGCCGGATAGCGGCGGCCGTTGACCTCGCGATCGCCCTGGCCTTGCGCCAGGCGCTGCCAGTCGAGGCTGGGCGGGCGTACGCCCCCTTCGGCACGGCCGCGGCCATCGTTGCCGTGGCAGCTGGCGCAGGGCAGCACGCTGGCGGGGACCGTCATGTCGCTGGCGCCGACACGGGCTTGCAGCTGTGCGTCGCTGCTGGAGACGCCCTGGCGGTAGAGGTGTTTGCCGGCTTGTTCGTTGGCGCTGAGGTCCAGGGCAAAGGCCGGAGCACAAAACATCAGGCTCAAAAGCACAACCAGGATCGTGCTCATGGCTTTTCCAGCCTGCTCAGGCCTCATCGCCGGCAAGCCAGCTCCCACAGAGATCGCAGCGTGCCTGAAGGCAGTGGCATACCTGTGGGAGCCGGCTTGCCGGCGATGAGGCCGGCAGCAACAGCACAAGGCCGCAAAGGCATTCATGATACTCACCGCCCTGCCAAAGGCAGTGCCAGCAACTGCATGCGCTGGGCAATCGCCGCCGGCGGTGCATCCGGGCGGATCTTGCTCCAGCGCTTGCCGGCCACATCGCCGGCAATCAGCTGTGTCGAATGCTGCTCGGGGCTGGGCAGGAACTGGCCGATGCGGCCGAGCACCAAATCGACATTGGCCTTGTCACCGGTCAGGAACAACCAATTGGGCCCATCCACGCCCTGCTTCCCGGCAAACGCCTTGAGCACTTCGGGGGTGTCATTGAGCGGGTCGCTGCTGATCGACACGAAGGTCACCTGGCTGGCCAGCTGCGGCCCCATGGTCTCGCGCACTTCGCGCAACTTGCGGGTAATCAGCGGGCAGGCGTCGGTGCAATGGGTGAAGATCACGTTGAGCATCACCACCTTGTCCTTGAGCACATCGCTGTAGAAGCGCAGCTCGCGGCCATTCTGGTCCTTGAGCACAGTGTCGGTGAACCAGGCCTGGGCATCGCGGGTACCGCCGCCACTGGTCATCGCCTGCGGTGCCGGCTGCGGTTCTGGCGCCTGCGGGGCATGGCCTTCATGGGCGAACGCCACCGAGGCGAGGATCCACAGGCAGCCACCCAGCATCAGCCAGTCAAAACCGCGCATGCCTGCGCGGCGGGAGCTTACCAGGCTCATGGTTGCACCTCGTGATGGTCGGCAATCGCCGTGCTCTTGGCATGCACCCGGCGGGCGCCTAGGCGGTTGATTTCGTCGATCAGCACTGCCGGGTCGGTGAAGCCGTAGTAGCGCGTCCAGTGGCCGGTGCGCCCGTCCCCCACCAGGATCAGTGGCGGGTGCTGGCTGAGGTCGGCGCTGAAGCTGCCCAGGCCCTTGAGGGTTTCGCTGATGGCATATGGCGTGCCGGTCAGCCAGCTCCAGCCCGGCCCCTTCTGGAAGGCCTTGGCGTAGTCCTGCAGGCGCTTGGCGTCGTCACGTTGCGGGTCGACGCTGATCGATACCAGGTGAATGTCTTGCCCCACCCGGCCACCCAGTTGCTGCTGGACCTTGCCCATGATCGACGACACCACCGGGCACACCGTGGCGCAGCTGGTGTAGATAAAGCCCATGACCACCAGGTGGTCGCCTACCAGGTCTTTTTCCAGGCGTACCGGCATGCCGTCCTGGTTCAGCAGCGAGACATCGGCAAAGCGCACGCTGGCCTTTTCCTGGCGCGCCGCCGGCGGCTGTTCGGCGTGGCCGTTGTGGTCGTGGCCGCCATGGGCCAGGGCCAGGTTGCCGGCAAAAGCCAGGCTCAGGGCCAACAGTGTGCAAGCATGCTTGGCGTTCATCGCAGGTTCCTCACGTCATTATCGGAAACGGTGGACGTTGCGGCCGGCAGCACGCGCAGGCTGGTGTAGTTTTCTTCGGCGAACTTGCGCCCCAGCGACGGCGACTGCACGTGCAGGTACCAGGCACCAGCTTCGGGCAGGCTCAGCGCCGCCTGATAGATGCCCTCGCCCACCTCCTCCAGCTGCAGGTTGCGTGGCATCGACGAAGGCGCCAGGAAGTAGCGCAGGCTCAGGTCGCTCAGGCCCAGGCGCGGCAGGCCGTCGTCGCCGACGATGCGCACCCGTGCGGTCACAGCGCTGTGCTGCGACAACGGCCGCTCCAGGCCGATGAACTCGGCATGCGCGCCCTTGCGCTTGCCGGCATTCGGCGCTGCGACCACATCGGTGCTGAAGCAGTGGATGATCTGCGGCTGGTTGAGCAAAAAGGCCACGTCGAACTTGCCGGCGGCGGGCATCTTCACCGTCGAGCCATACACGCCCGGCGCCAGTTCGCGCAGGCTGCGGTCGACGACGATGGCGGCACGGGCCTGGTGGCCACGGTTGTTGTAGCCGGACATCGGTGCGTTCATGCCTTCGGCGTAGAAGTAGGTGGTGTTGTCCACCGGGTTGACCACGAACACCGAATTGTCATCGCGCGACACCGACAGCCCCTGAGCCAGTGGCAGGTCGCCAGCCTGGCGTGGCGCCGCCGGGCCGGCCTCGAAGCCCTGGATGATCGGCGAACGCCCTTCGCCCAGGCTGGCCAGGTTGATCATGCTCACCTTCGGTGAAGCCAGGCCGCGCACGTAGGCATAGCCCTTGGTGAAAGTCAGCTGATACGGTTCGGCCGCCACCGGGATCCGGTGGATCAGCTTGTCGGTACTGGCGTCGATCACCAGGGCCTGGTTCTCCAGGGTGTTGAGCACGATGCCATAGCGGCCATCGCTGCTGAAACGCATCGGCCCCAGGCCCTGCTCGGCCTGGACCGTGTGGCGTAGTTGGTGGTTGCGGGCATCGAACACGCGCACGCTGCCCTCCTCGCCATCGACCACGTACACCGCCTGGGACAACGCCGAATAGCTGACCGACAGCGGGTGCGGGCCAACCTTGATGGTCTTGGCCAGGCGCATTTCCGGGATGTCGATCACGCTCAGGGTGCCGCTGTCGCGGTTGCTGACATAGGCGTAGCGGGAGTCACCACTGAAGGCGATTTCGTGGTGGCCGCCGCCGGTGTTGAAGGTTTTCAGGGTGTTGCGCCCCGGTACGTCTATCACCGTTACCCCGCCCTTGGCCGGGTCGCTGCTGTTGTTGCCTACCCAAAGCCGGTGCTGGTCCGGTTGCAGGGCCACGCGCAGCGGCTGGTCGCCAGCGTCCAGGTCGGCCACGCGGGTGAAGGTCTCGGTGTCGATCACCGAGACCTTGCCGCGCTCGGGAATGGACACGAACACCTGCCTGTCGTCAGCGGTGGCTACCCAGTCCATGGGCCGCCCAGGCAGGTCGATGCGGGCCATGGTGCTGGTCACGCCGCCCACCGATACGGTCGGGTCGATCACCGTCAGGCTGGCGTCCTTGTTCATCATCAACAGGAAGTAACTGTTCAGGTCGAGCAAAGGCCGCGCGCCAATGCTGCTTTTGAGGAACAGCGCGACACGGGCCTTGCAGCTCTGGTCGCGGTCGCCCTCCGGGGCCGACTGCGTCGGGTCGAGCCACGCCCCCGGGGCCATGCCCGACAGCGGTTGGCCACTGGCCTGGTCGCTGACCTTGAAACGGATGTTGGCGAAGCTGCCCTCCTGCAGCTGATCCCCCGCCAGCGGCCGGGCCTCGAACTCCACGGTCACACCGTCGCGGCTGAGCCGGTGCGGGGCCTGCGGGTCGGCAGAGCCCTGCAAATACTCGCGCGGATCGCACCACAGGCTTTCATAGGCCACGCCCAGGCCGATCAGCGCTGCCCCCAGTGCTACCCCCATGCATGCAAGGCGGGTCTTCTTGTTCATTTTCGCGCCCCCATTTACCGTCACTGCGCCGGTGCCGTTGCCGGCGGCGCTTCATTGGTCACCCGCAAGATCCCCCACAGCCCCGAGAGGTTGCCGTAGGCGGCGTAGTCGCGGAACAGGTAGTCACCCGCCACCGCGTTGGCGCCGCCGGCACTGGGCAGCATGAAGCTGAAGTGCGCGGCCGGCAGCACGCTTTCCTGGGCACCGATGTACATGGCCATCGGGTTGTAGCCGAAGCGCACCGAGCCGATGCCAGGCAGGCTCAGCGGGTAGCCGTCCACGTCGTTCTTCTCGGCCTGGTAGTTGTGCAGCGGCCACAAGTGGCCATCCAGCTGGTAGACCATGCCGCGGCTGCCACCACTGGGCATGACGATATGGTTGCGCACCGGCTGGCCGGGCGTGGCGTACAGCACCGGGGTTTGCGGGTCGCCACCGACCAGGGCGTTGGCGTAGGCCATGTGGGCATTGGGCACATCGCCAAAGCCCAGGCCACCGGCGCGGCCGAAGGGTGAGTCGGGGGCCATGCCGAAGCGCAGCCACAGGGGTTCGGTCTTGTAGTTGACCGCCATGTTGCCGTTGTCCTGCGGGTCGCCGGCGGCGCCGTTGCCTTCGGTATTGATGCCCTCCACCGGGCGGCCGTCGGCCCAGCGCATGTTCAGCGCACGCTGCCAGACCGTGACGAAGTCGCGGTAGTCGGGCTGGCCGGTGACCTTGACCGTGGCCTGGGCCCGTGTTGCGGTGTCCTCGGTCCAGGTGGCGGTCTGTGGCAGGATGCTCATGGCACCCACCAGGCCTTTCTGCGGCTGCTTGATGAAGTCCGACGGGGTCAGGTTGAGGCCGCCGAACTCGATGGCCGTGGTGTTGATGTTGTCCACCGTGCGGCCCAGCTGCGACACCGGCTTGCCTTCACGCTCCAGGTGGCCGGCATAGTACTGGTAGGTACGGGTCGGCCAGGCGCCACTGGTGCCGGCACGCGGGGCTACGGTCTGCACCGGGTTGAGGCCGACGTTGGCGCCATCGGACTTGGTGATGTCGTAGGCCAGCAGCTGGGCATGCAGGCCCACGTGGCTGGACGGCCGCATCAGGTTGTTGGCAAAGGCGGTGGCACCCTCGCTGTCGAAGCGGTCACGCTTGACCACGTTGTGCATCACCGCAGTGCTGGGCAGGTCCGGCATCACCAGCGGCAGGCGGTTTTCCAGGGTGATGCTGATGCACTCGCCGGCGTTGGCGCGCAGCACCAGCGGCTCCACGGGCACGCCCGCCTTGAGCTTGCCGGTGGTGGCATCCAGGTCGGCCTTGCGCACGTACAGGATCGCGGTCGGGTCGTGCAGCGGCGCGCTGTGGCCACCAATGGTGAAGGGTTCCCCATCTTCGGGGTCTACCCCACTGACCAGCGGGATGGCGGTCTTGCGGCTGTTGAACACCAGGGTGCCGCCATTGGCCTTGAGCGGGCCGCCGACATGCTGGCCGACACCGGCCGGGTCATTGATGCTGACGCCGTTGCGGTTCTCGAGAATGTCGTTGGCCAGTGCCGCGACGATTTCGTAGCTGCGCTTGACCGTGGGGCGGCTGCCGATGCCGTTGGGGTTGGCCGTGGTTTTCGGGCAGATGCCGTCGAAGTTGACGGTGTTGCGCATGGCCACCGGCTGCGGGTTGTTGGGCAGCGGGAACAGGTCGGCACGCTGCGCGGTGTAGTTGCGCATGATGCCCCAGATGCCGTTCCAGTAGCCCTCCAGGGCCGCGTCCAGGGAATACAGGTAGTCACCGTTGGTGGCCGCCGAACTGGAGATCATCGACACCGGCGCCATGAAGCCCAGTTGCTCGGAAATACCGATCATCTGCGATGACTTCCAGCCCGAGTTGGAGCTGTTGCCGTAGCCGGTGCCGTTCTGCAGCCACTTCACGCCATGCAAGGTGACGTTGTGCTCCTCTTCATGGCCGCCGGCGTGCATGCGCAGGCGTACGTTGTCACCGGAGTAGGTGCGCAGCATCGGGGTAAACGGGTCGCCCGGTTCGCTGCCGGCCGCGTTGATGTGCGGCGGGAACAGCGTGGTGCCGCCGGTGGGGCCCACGGCCGAAGTAATCGCCGACGGAGCCAGGTTCATGGCCGGAATCGCCCGGTCGGTACGGGTTTGCAAGGCATAGCTGAGGTCGCCGGCCAGGCCGTCGGCCTGCATGCCACGCTTGCCGTCCGGGCCGACCTTGTTCGGGTCGTACACACGCAGGGCCAGGGGCTCGTTGCGGTAGTTCACGACGAACATGCCCGGGTCATCCACCGAGATTGCCTGCGGGCAGGGCCGGCTTGGGCAGCCCGGGTTGATGCCGCCGCGTTCCTCGACGATGGCCTCCAGCAGGTTCGACGCCTTGCCGCGCACCGGCGGGTTGATGGCGTAGCGGAAGCTGTCGGCGGTGGCCGGGTACGACTGGGCATTGGGGATGCCGTCCGGCCCGGCGCCGACGTACACACCAGCCTCGTAGGCGTGCTGGAAGTCGCTGTATTCCAGGAAGAACTCGCGGTAGCTGTCGTTCTTGCCGTCGCCATCGTGGTCACCGGTCTGGATCACCGCCTGCCACGAGGTCGGGCCACCGTCCTGGCGCGTGGCCGGGTTGTACAGCTTCTCGCCGGTTTCGGCGTGGTACCAGGTGGAGTTGGCCGGTTCGGCCAGTACGGTGGCATACAGCCCAAGCTGCTGGTGGGTCGATGGGCCGAGGTGGTCGTGGGTGAAGATGGTGCCCAGGCCACGGTCGACGTTGTACACGTTCACCAGCGGGTCGGCGAACCAGCGCTGCATGGCCGTGCGTGCGCCCAGCCAGTCGGCCCGGCCGAAGCGGCCGAAGTATGGGTGCTGCCGGGCTTGCGGGCAGGCGGCGGTGCCGTCGCGGCTATCGCCCTGGGTGCAGCCGTTGTAGGCACGAATGGCCTGCACCCGCTCGACCACGCTGCCGGGCGAGAGGATGCCGTCTTCGTAGTTCCAGCCGTTGGCCGAGCCGTCGGCGGCGGTCAGGTCCCACTTGGGCAGGTGGATGTGCTGGCCGATCACGTCGGTCGGGGTGCGCACCTGGTAGTCGTCCATCTCGTAGATGTTCGGGATCAGGTTGGTGTGCTGGTACATGGTGCAGTCGAAGGTGTTCATGCGCATCACCAGTGGCTCTGGCGGGCGCTGCTTGGTGATCACCGGCCAGGCGTCCTCCCACAGGGCGATGATGCGGGCCTGCGGGAAGTGGTAGCCGACCTTGTTGTACACCGCGTCGAACTGGATGTTGGCGCCCTTGTAGATGCGTGGGTGGTCGGCGGTGAAGGCCGAGGAGCCCCGGAAGTTCAGGCCCGAAAGGCTTTCGCCGCTGAAGTACTCGCCTACCCCGGAAGATTGGGTCAGGCGTTTGCCCCGGTCATCCATGCATGGCTCGTAGAACGGCGCGCCGGCAGTCGGCAAGGCGCCGTTGGTGCGGAATGCCTTGGCCACCGGCTGGCTGCCGGGCATCAGGGCGAAGCTTGGGTGTTCGGCCAGGGCGTGGAACTGCATGGCCGCCTGCTCGACATCGGTGCCCTCTTCCGGCAGGTAGATGGGCTTGGCCTTGTGTACCACCTTGGTGAAATCGAGCTTGGTGGTGGTGGTTTCGGCCTCGCCGCCGGCAGATACGCCGTCCAGCGCGTGGCGCCCCAGGCCGCCATCCCAGCCATCGACCTGGTTCGGGTCAAGGTTGGCCCACAGCGCCTTGCCGCTTTCCTTGAGCTGGCGTGCCATGGCCGGGTCGAGCATGTCCAGTGGCGGGGTTGGTGGGCGGTTGCCCACGCTGCTTTCCATGCCGCCGATCCAGAACGGATAGCCAGGGTTTTTCAAGGTGCCGTCGGCGTTGCGGTTGGCGTCACTGCGGTCGACCAGCGCCAGCGAGCCGATGGCCTTGCGAACCGGCTCCTGGTTGGCTGGTTCTTCATCCTCTTCTTCTTCGGGCTCGTCGTCGTCATTGGCGGCAACCAGCTCTTCGGACAGCTTCGGTACCACCACCACCTTGCCTGGCATCGGCGCCATGGCCTTGCCGGGCAGCGGCACGATGGCCGGGATCGGCGTACCCGCAACGATCTCGCCATCGGGCAAGGCCCGCGCGCCAACCGCCGGCTTGCCGCTGCGCAGGGCGAACGGGGTGCTGTGGAAGCCGTTCTCGCCCTGCCCGCTCACTTCCAGGCGGGTGCCTTCCTCGAACACGTCGTGCACCCGCCACATGGCCCACATGCCCTGGGCGAAGTGCGGGTAGAAGTGGCAATGGTAAATGGCATCGCCCGCCACCCGATTGCGGTTGCCCGCACCGCCGTTGGCGATTTCGTAGGTGTAGCCGACCCCCGCGCCGATGCCCTGGGCATCGATGTAGTCGGAATTGTCGTCATTGGGGTTGAACAGCCACTGGTGGCCGTGCAGGTGGAAGATGTGCTGTTCATGGCCGTTATGGGTGTTGCGGAACTTGGTGAAGTCACCAATGTAGCTGTGGTGCACGTTGGCCGGTTCCGCCGGGAACAGGGCCATGCTGGCCTTGACCCCGACGGCGCTGGCCGGTGGCACCTCGCCAGGGCGAATGTGCTCCAGGCCGACGTTGGCCGGCACGTCCACCAGGGTACCGACGTCACCGACAGTGTGCGCACTGAGGAAGAACTCCTCATAGGCGCACGACAGGCAGTCGTGCATCGGCCCCACGCCCAGGCGGTTGGCCACCACTTCCGCGCCCATGCCACCGGAACCGTAGTTGATCATGAACGAGTCGCGGGTGGGTTCCAGTACGTGGCCCATCACCGGGTCGGCCCAGTAGCCAGGGAACGCCTGGGTGCCGGCGACCTCGTCGGCGAACTGCGAGGCAAAGTCGCGGAACGCCTCCAGGCGGTTGGGCAACGCCGGGTTGCGCTTGCCCAGGCTTTCCAGCGGGTAGGTGGATTTGGGGAAGCTGCCATCGGGGTTGGGGCCCATGACGATGGCATCGGTTTCGCTGTTGATGATCTGGTTGCCGTCGACCATGGCAATGATCGGCTTGCCGGCCTTGCCCTCGGCGATCCAGGGTTGCATTTGCGGGTAACGGGCTTCGTAGTCGATCACCGGCTGGCCGGTGGCGGTGCGGCCGGTGGTGGCCAGGCGCATTTCTTCTTCGGTGAGGGTATTGCGGTAGGTGCGGCCGAGCTTGGGCACTACCACTACCTGGCCGAACAGGCCGTTGGCAACGTTGCCCGCAGTGCCCTCGCCGCCGAAGGTGGCGGCTTTGCTGGTAGCGGCGAACGCGCCTTCGCGTTCGGCGTACAAGGTATAGCTGCGGGTGCTGCCGGGGCTGACGAAGAAGTTGCCGTTACGCCCGGTGTAGGCCGAAATGTCGGCGATGCTGTTGACCGCCTGCATGCCGTTGACCTGGAAGCCGACCATGCGTTCGGCCACCTGTTCATCGGCGACGAAGCCTTCGGCGGCTTCATTTTCGAGCTCCGGCCCCTCCTCTTCGCCCTCAGGCTCTTCGGCCTCGATGCCGTCCTTGTTGGGGTTGGCCTTGTAGTCGAGCAGGTTGGTCAGGTTGACGGTAAGGCATTCACCGGCGGCCACCCGCAGCACGATGGGCCGCGGGCGCTTGTCCGGGCGCAGGGTGACCTTGCCCGGTACCGCCGCCCCGCCGCTGCTGAGGGGGACCATCTTGTCGTCCACCACATCCTCGCGCAGTGCGAACATCATGCCGTTGGCGTTTTGCGCGCCAAGGCGGTTGAACATCAGTGGCTGGTCCAGCGCCACAACGTTGGCGACCAGGGTGCGCTGGCACTGCACGGCGGCTTCGCTGGTCGACTCCCAGCCGAGCAAGGCCAGAACGAGTGATGACAGGATGGGGCCTTTGAGTGGCATCGACATGCTGCACCTCCGGGACACAGGATCTCTGCGTGGAGCTGACGCAAGGTGCATGCCAGGAGCGGATTGCTTTTATTTTCAGTAGGTTGCAGCGGCAAACGAAACAGATTGGGGAGGATTCCCCAGCGGCTTTCCCCGAAACGGGGGGTGGGTTGCGGGTGTTCATCACGAGGTTTTTAGCGGCTGTAAGACATTTCTGAACATGAAACCAAATACTCCAGAAACGACCCGCTTGGGAATTATCCTACGCGCGCTGCCGAACTATCGCTGTTGTCGGGGAAACACCTCACGGATAACGTTTTCGGGTCGCTCCGGCGACCGGGTGTGAGAACCCGACGGGTAGATTTGGTAACACCGTCATGGTGGCCGTACGTGGGCAGGCTTTTGCCTGGCCGAGTCTTTACCAATTCTCCTCGGTTTCTCACCCCACGTATGGCTGCCACCTTCAATCCGTGAGATGAACGAAGTTGAGCTGACCAAGAATACCTTGCGCTAAAGCTCAGGGTTCTGCCTGTGCTGGCCTCATCGCCGGCAAGCCAGCTCCCACAGGTACAGCATTGCTTTCGAGGTTATCGCTGTACCTGTGGGAGCGGCCTTGTGTCGCGATGGGGCGCGCAGCGGCCCCAGGATCTTGGCTGCGAGGCGGATATCGCTGGGGCCGCGTTGCGGCCCGATCGCGACACAAGGCCGCTCCTACAAGGGGTCTGCGCAGTCCAGGGGATTGATGTCACCCAACCAGGGCGCGTACGCAGAAGTACAGGATCGACGGGCCCATCAGGCAGCCCAACCCGGTATGGAAGGTGGCTGTCAGTGCCCCGTACGGCACCAGGCGCCGGTCGGTCGCCGCCAGCCCGGCCGTCACCCCCGACACCGTCCCCGCCAACCCGCCGAACACCATCGCCGAACGTGGGTTGTCCAGCGCCAGCAGGCGCGCTGATACCGGGGTAAACACCATCACCAGGATCGCCTTGATCAGCCCGGTGGCAATCGACAGTGCCATCACGTCCGAGCTGGCCCCCAGCGCCGCCCCGGTCACCGGCCCGACGATATAGGTCACCGCACCCGCACCAATGGTGGTCATGCTCACCGCATCTCGGTAACCGAAGGCGTAGGCCACCGCAGCGCCGACAATGAACGGCAGCACCGTGCCGAGCAGCAGCGCCACCGCGCCGATCATCCCGGCCCTGCGCGCCTCGGTGGCCTGCACCTCGAAGGCCGTGGCGACAATGGCGAAGTCGCGTAGCATGGCCCCGCCCATCAGGCCGATGCCGGAGAACAGCGCCATGTCGGCCAGGCCTTTCTGGCCACCGGTAATGGTGCCGCCGACCCAGGCCAGCACCAGGCCGATGACGATGGCGATGGCCGAGCCGTGCACGCGGCCGAAGGTCAGGTACTTCGACAGCACCACCGACAACCACATGATCGCGCCCACCACCGCAAAGGCAGTGATCAAACCGTTATGTTCCAGGGCATTGTCAATGATCGGCCACATGATCAACGCCCTCCTGCAGGGGCGGCCTGCACATTGCGTTCGGGGCCGGCCTCCACTGCCGGCAGGGGTTCGCCGCGGTGGCTGCGGCTGATCAGGGCAATGGTCGCACCGCACACCAGTACCGCACCCACTGCCGCCAGCAGCGCCACCGGCCCGCCGTGCAGGGCGGTGACCACGTTCTGCTGGGCGGCCATGGCCACTACCACGGGGATATACATGGCGCCCCAGAAGCCCACGCCAAACTCGCATTCCTTGCTCATGCCGCCGTTGCGGTGCATGTACAGGCGTGCGCAGATCAGCAGGATCATGGCGATGCCGACCCCGCCCACATTGGATTTGACGCCCAGCAGCACGCCCAGGAAGTCGCCGACGATGACGCCGGCAAGCGTGCAGACCGCCAGCAGTGCCACACCATAGATGATCATTGTTGTTGTCCTCAGGTAGTGTCGAAGTTGCTTGTTGTTGTTCTTCGTAAACACACTTTTGTGCAGCTTTCGCGGTCATTGTGGGAGCGGGCGTGCCCGCGAACACGGGCAAAGCCCGTGCCATTCACCGAGGTGCCTGCTTCGCGGGCACGCCCGCTCCCACTGGGATCACCATCCTCCGCGGTGTTGCCATCATCGTTCGTCGGCCACCTCCTGGCGCAGCAGCGCATCCAGGGTGTCCCAGCGGGTGCCTTCAACAGCAACCACCCTGCCCTGTTCGAACACCGGCCGGGCCAGCCCGCCGAGCACGTTGCCGGGCGGCAGTTCCAGGTGCAGGCGCACGCCACGCTCATAGGCGTTGCGCAACGTAGCACGCCAGTCGACCACCCGCGCCATGTTGCCGGCCAGGTCGTCGCGCAGACGCTGTGGGTCGAATATCGGCCGAGCGCTGCTGCCGCTGAGGTAGGTGATACGCGGTCGCTGCAGCTCGACCGTGGCGAAGGCACTGGCCAGTTCGGCCGCCGGGCCATCCAGCAACGGGCAATGCGACGGCACGCTGACCGCCAGGCGCCGGGCAACGCCCTGGCCCAGGCGGCGTGCCCTGCCGGCAACCGCAGCCATCGCACCATCGCTGCCGGCGATGACGATCTGGTTGTCGCTGTTGAGGTTGGCGACATACACCTCGCCGCCCGTATCGCTCAACAAGCGTTCGACACAGGCCAGGTCCAGGCCGCTGAGTGCGGTCATGCCGTAGCCTTGCGGATAGGCGCGCTGCATCAGTTCGCCACGCAGGGCAACCAGGCGCACGGCATCGGCAAAGCCCAGGGCGCCCGCGGTGACCGCCGCCGGGTAGGCGCCAATCGACAAGCCCGCCACGTAATCCGGCGCGGGGCTGCGCTGCATCAGCCAGCGCGCCCAGGCCACGCCAGCCAGCAGCAGGCACAGCTGCACGGCACGGGTCGTCTGCAGGGCCTGCTGGCTGTCCAGCGCCAGGGCCTGCTGGCCGAGGGTGTCACTGGCCTCTTCCAGCAATTGCCCGGCACCCTCAGGCAGGCGCTGCAGCATGCCCACCTGCTGGGCGCCCTGGCCGGGGAAGGCGAACAGGCTGCTCATGCGGCACGCTCCATCGCTGCCCATGGGTCGCTGACCAGGCGTGGGCCATGGGCCGACTTGAGCAGTACGCGGCGGGCGCAGCCGGCCCACTCGCGCAAGGCGACAGCGCCCGCCGGGGTTTCCAGTTGCAGGTCGATACGACAAGGCGCGCAATCGAGGATATCCAGCAGCTCACGCGCCTGCCCCCTGGCCAGCGGTTGTGGCGTGCGCAGCAGCAAGTCCAGGTCGCTGTCGGCGTGTACCACCTCCATACCAGTGGCGATCTGGTACCCCACCCCACCTGTCGGCCCCCAGGCCAGGCCGCTGGCATCCAGTACCGGGGCGACCGAGGCCAGGGCCTGCAATGCAGGCCAAGGGCTCTCAGCTTGCCAGCGCAGCGCTTCGGGGCCTTGCTGACACCGGATATCGGCCAGCCGCATCAGTACACCCGACCGCTGCGCCCTGCCCTGGCCACGCAGCCCCACCGCCAACCAGCCGTCCGCACAGGTGGCACGGCGCACCACCACCGGCTGGCCGCTCAGCAGCACATCCTGCGCCCAACGCGGCGCATCAGCAGGCAGGCCCGATAGGGGCATGCCCCAGAGCAGGTCGTGCGGCCTTGGCGCGTTCATCTCAAGCGCCCTGCCACTGGCGGCGCAGCTGTTCGCGCACCTGGCGCGAGGCGCTGCGGTTTTCGCCCGCCAGCCGCGACGACAGGTCGCTCGAGCTGCCGATGTCGCGCACCGCATCAGCCAGGCAGGCACGTACCTGGGCGATGTCGGCACTGCTCGGCGTCTCGGCGTTGTCCACCGTCAGGCGGCGCCACAGCAGGCCCAGCGAGGCATAGCTGGCCAGGTCGTAGGCCATCGGCGGCACCTCGGCGGCCAGGGCTTCCAGTTGCTCGACGCTGCGCAGGGTGATGCGCGCTGCCGCCGCCTTGCCCATGGCGTGCACCATGACCCCGGCATCATCCAGGGCGATCAGGCGCTGGGCCTGGTAACCGTGGGCCAGGAAGGCACCGGACATGGCCTTGCCGACCAGCAGGCCTATCACCGGGTGCCCGGCCAGCCGTGCCTGGGCATAGGCCTGCACCGCAGCGGCCAACGCCTGATGAATCCCCAAAGCTTCCTCACGGCGGCCATAGGCCTGACTGGGCACGTCGATCACCGCGACGATGGCGCGCTTCTGAGCGTGGCGGTCAGCCTCGACCGCTTCGCTCACGGCCTTGGCCAGGCCCCAGCCTTCCAGCAGGCCGACTTCGCCCGAGCGCGCCCGGGGGAACGGGTTGTCGGTGTCCGGCACCACGGCGATGAAACGCGCCAGGCGGTTGTCCAGTTCGCCATCGATTACCCACAACGACGCGGGGTAGCCGGGCAAGGCTTGCCCGCCGGCGAGGCCCGGCAGCCAGTTCAAGGCACGGTTCATTTGGCTTCTCCTTGGTACAGGTCACGCACGGCAGCGGCATCCAGTTGCGTGCAGTCATCGCCCAGCCGGGCCAGGCGTTCGAGGAACCAGGCGTGTTGACCGGCGCGATCCCTTGAAGGCTCGTCGAGCAATTGCAGCAAGCGTTCGCGCAAAGCCTCGATGTCATCGGCCACACAGGCATCGACCAGGCCGCTGGCGTGGCGCTGCTCGCCGCCGGTCAAGCTCCAGATGAAGGGGCGGTCCTTGGCATCGTATTCACCGACGCCCGCTTCCTGCTCGATTACCTGCGGGCCGTTGAGGCCCACGCGGGCTTCGCGGGTGACCAGCAAGTGGCTGCAAAGGCCAGCGGCGATGGACATGCCGCCGAAACAGCCGACCGAACCTGCGACCAGGCCGACCACCGGCTGCCAGGCGCGCAGCTCGACAATCGCCGCCTGTATTTCGGCAATCGCCGCCAGGCCCAGGTTGGCTTCCTGCAGGCGTACACCGCCGGTTTCCAGCAGCAGCACGGCGCAGGTGGGGATGCCGTTGCGGTTGTCTTCGATGGCCAGTTCCAGCGCACCGGCGATCTTGGCCCCCCCCACCTCGCCCATGCTACCGCCCTGGAAACTGCCTTCGATGGCAGCGACCACAGCGTTGCGCCCGTTCAGCAGGCCCTTGGCGATGACCACGCCATCATCGGCCTGGGGCACGATGCCCTGGCGCGGCAGCCACGGTGACATCAACCGGTCGAACGGGCCCAGCAGTTCACGGAAGCTGCCCGGGTCGAGCACGGCGCGGGCGCGCTGGCGGGCACCCAGTTCGACAAAGCTGCGGCTGTGCAGCAAGCGTGCGATATCAGTCATGGGCGATCTCCTCGAAGCCTTGCTCCAGGCGCAGGCGCACCACGCCTGGGGTGGCGCCAAAATCATGGATGTCGATGTTCACGGCCGGCCAGGTGCGGCCTTCGAACAGGCGCTGAAACAGCTGCGCCCAGCGGGCAGCGCTGCCGTTGACCGAAGTCACCACCTGAATTTGCAGGCTGCCGGCGGTGCCGGGCTCGATCAGCACTTCAAGGTCGCCGGAGCTGACGCAGCCCACCAGCGTGCGGCCACGCCCAGGGGCGGCGGCGGGGAATTGAAAGGTCAGGGTTTCCATGTCACAGGCTCCCGGCTTTGTCGAGGAACAGGCAGGCGGCCAGCAGATCGGCGGCGCCGCCCGGTGAGGCATTCAGCTGAAGCAGGTGCTGGTCCAGCCGGCGCAGCTGCCGCCGCCCGGCCAGCGTGGCGCTGCCGCCTTCGCTCAGCACGGTACGGGCGCCGTGCTGGACGGCAGCCAGCCCGGTCGGGCCGCTGCGCCAGAGCACGCAGGTATCGTTGAGCACGGCCATGATCGCCAGCAGCGCGTCGAGCCGGGCGTGGGGCTCGCTGGCACCTGCGGCGCGGCTGCGCTGCAGTTGTGGCAGGCCGTGACCGATAACCGCCGGGAAGCCTTGTTGCGCCTGTTCGCGGGCGCCGCCAGTGCCATAGCGGCGGCGTACCTGCAGGCCATGGCTGTCCTGGGTGGTCATGGCGGGGTCGTCGAACAGTGCGATGCGCCCGGCACGGGCAGCCAGGGTGTTGGTATCGGCCTGGGTGTCGAGGGCCTTGGATGCTACCAGCAGGCCGAGGGCCCAGATTGCGCCGCGGTGGGTGTTGACCCCACCGGTCGCGGCCAGCATCGCCGCCTCGCCTTCGCGGCCGAGCTGGCCCAAGGTGGCGCGCAGAGGCTGGCCGAGGGTACCGATGGCCTGGGCGGCTTCGGCCATGTTGCGCAGGCATGGCCACAGGGCCAGGGCCGAGGCATGCATCAGGGCCAGGGTCATGTCGTGGTGGGCGCCATTGCCACGGCGGTCGACCAGGCCGGGTTTGGGGGACAGGTCGGCTTCGTCGATCAGGGCCTCCACGGCCAGGTCGGCCAGGTGGTCGGCCAGGGGTAATTCGGTTGCCTGTGCTGGCCTCTTCGCGGGCACGCCCGCTCCCACAGGGACCGCGCAATCTTCAAATGGATCACTATTCCTGTGCTCGCGAAGAATCCCACGCGGTTGCAAGTCGAGTGCTTTCATCACCAGCTCCTGAACCGTGCAGGCGGGTTGTAGAGGCCGCCGGACCATTCGACCAGGTCGGCGATGCTGCGCGCGGCCAGCAGTTCGCGGCTGGCGTCGGTGCGGCGGATGCCGAGGTCTTCGGGCAAGGCGACCAGGCCCTGCTGGCGCAGGCGCTGCGTGTCCTTGGGGTCGTGCCGCAGGCCGATGGCGGTAACCCCGGCCACGGCGGCGATCATCTGCTGGCGCTCTTCCAGGCTGCGGGCCTTGTACAGGTAGGCAATGCCCTCCTCGGTCAGCAGGTGGGTAACGTCGTCGCCGTAGATCATCACCGGCGCCAGCGGCATGCCGGCTTTCCTGGCCACTTCCACGGCATCCAGGGTTTCCACGAAGGTGGGCTTGCCGCCTTCCTGGTAGGTCTCGACCATCTGCACCACCAGCTTGCGACCGCGTTCGAGCATTGTTTCCGGCACGGTCATGTCGAGCCAGGCCGGGGTCGCATGGCGCCGGCCACGGGGGTCGTGGCCCATGTTCGGGGCACCGCCGAAGCCGGCCAGGCGGCCGCGGGTCACGGTCGAGGAATGGCCATCGCCATCCACCTGCAGGGTGGCGCCAATGAACAGGTCGACGGCGTACTGCCCGGCCAGCTGGCACATCATGCGGTTGGAACGCAGCGAACCATCACGACCGGTGAAGAACACGTCCGGGCGCTGGGCGATATAGTCCTCCATGCCCAGTTCGGTGCCGAAGCAGTGCACGCTTTCCACCCAGCCGGTCTCGATGGCCGGGATCAGTGTCGGGTGCGGGTTGAGTGTCCAGTTGCGGCAGATCTTGCCCTTCAGGCCCAGGGATTCGCCATAGGTGGGCAGGATCAGCTCGATGGCGGCGGTGTTGAAGCCAATGCCATGGTTCAGCGACTGCACCTGGTGCTTTTCGTAGATGCCGCGAATGGCCATCATCGCCATCAGCACATGCACCGGCTTGATGTGGCGCGGGTCGCGGGTGAACAGCGGCTCTATATAGAAAGGCTGGTCGGCAACCACCACGAAATCGACCCAGGATGCCGGGATATCGACCCGTGGCAGGTCATCCACGCGGTCCACCAGCTGGTTGACCTGGGCAATGACGATGCCGTCGCTGAACGCAGCCGGCTCCACCAAGGCCGGGGTGTCTTCGGTGCTGGGGCCGGTGAACAGGTTGCCGTCGCGATCGGCCATGAAGCCAGCCACCAGGGTGACGTTGGGGATCAGGTCGACCAGCAGCCGCGAGTACAGCTCGATATAGGTGTGGATGGCACCGACTTCGAGCAGGCCGTCTTCCAGCAGTTGGCCAATGCGCAGGCTCTGTGGGCCGGCGAAGGAGAAGTCGAGCTTGCGGGCGATGCCACGCTCGAACAGGTCCAGGTGCTCGGCCCGGCTGACGCTGGGCATGATCATGTGCAGGTCGTGCAGGCGCCCAGGGTCGACCTTGGCCAGCGCGCGGGAAAGGAAGTCGGCCTGCTTCTGGTTGTTGCCTTCGAGCACTACCCGGTCGCCGGGAGCCAGCAGCAGTTCCAGGGCTTCGACGATACGCTCGGTGGGCAGCACCACGCCGTCGGCGAGGTGGCGGACCCGGTCAAGGCGGCGCTGCTTTTCGGCGCGCCGCCGCGACCATTGCGGCGGTGGATTCTTGGTTGTTGTCATGGTGACTCCACGGGTTCGCTGTCGTGGGGGTCACCTTAGGGCTGGGGTGGTTGCGCATCAATCAAGCTCAGGCACTAATCGTTACGGTCAGGGTAACGATTTAGCATATGCGCTGTCGCTCATGGCCCTATCGCAGGCAAGCCAGCTCCCACAGGTACAGCGCAGGCCTTGAAAGTTGTGCGGTACCTGTGGGAGCTGGCTTGCCGGCGATAGGGCCAGCCCGGCCAACCTGAAACCTTGCTAGAGTGGCGTTATCGCTACACAAGACAAAAATGCAGAATCCCCCTGCAGATTTGTCGATTGTGCAAGGCAAATTCGCATGACAGGATCCTGCGATCCTCCAGCGAACTCCAGACTTCACTTGGAAAATCAATAACAAAGCAGGGAGAACGCAATGACTGCGCACGCTCATACCTCGGCAACCGACCATGTGCTGGCCGAGGTCCGCAACCAGATCGGCCATCTGACCCTGAACCGCCCCGCCGGCCTCAATGCCCTGACCCTGGACATGGTCCGCAGCCTGCGCCAGCACCTTGACCAGTGGGCCGAAGACCCGCACGTGCACGCCGTGGTACTGCGTGGCGAAGGCCCGAAAGGGTTCTGCGCCGGTGGCGATATCCGCTCGCTGCACGACAGTTTCAAGGCCGGCGAAACGCTGCATGAAACCTTCTTCGTCGAGGAATACGCCCTCGACCTGGCCATCCACCGCTACCGCAAGCCGGTGCTGGTGCTGATGGACGGCTTCACCCTCGGTGGCGGCATGGGCCTGGCCCAGGGCTGCGACCTGCGCGTGGTCACCGAACGCAGCCGCCTGGGCATGCCCGAAGTGGCAATCGGCTACTTCCCGGATGTGGGTGGCAGCTACTTCCTGTCGCGCATCCCTGGCGAGCTGGGCACCTACCTGGGGGTCAGCGGCAGCCAGATCCAGGCAGCCGATGCACTGTACTGCGGCCTGGCCGACTGGTACCTGGCCAGCGACCAGCTGGCAGCCCTCGACCAGGGCCTGGACCAGCTGCACTTCGGCGACCAGCCACTCAAGGACCTGCAGAACCTGCTGGCCAAGCTCGGCACCCAGGTGCTCGACGATGCGCCGCTGGAAAAACTGCGCCCGGTCATCGACCACTTCTTCGCCCTGCCCGACGTGCCCGCCATCGTCGAGCAACTGCGTGCGGTGAGCATTGGCGACAGCCACGCCTGGGCGGTAGCCACCGCCGACCAGCTGGAAAGCCGCTCGCCGCTGGCCATGGCGGTTACTCTGGAGATGCTGCGCCGGGGTCGCCACCTGAGCCTTGACGACTGCTTTGCCATGGAGCTGCACCTGGACCGCCAGTGGTTCCAGCACGGCGACATCATCGAAGGCGTGCGCGCGCTGATCATCGACAAGGACAAGCAGCCACGCTGGAACCCTCCGACCCTGGCCGCACTGCACCGCCAGCAGGTCGACCAATTCTTCGAAGGCCTGTGAGCCCGGGAGTACACAGATGCAAGACCTGGAACTGAGCGAAGAACAGATCATGATCCGCGACATGGCCCGGGACTTTGCCCGTGGCGAGATCGCCCCGCATGCCCAGGCCTGGGAAAAGGCCGGCTGGATCGACGATGGCGTGGTACGCAAGATGGGCGAACTGGGCCTGCTGGGCATGGTGGTGCCGGAAGACTTCGGCGGCAGCTACACCGACTACGTCGCCTACGCCCTGGCGGTGGAAGAGATCGCCGCCGGCTGCGGCGCCACCGGAGCGATGATGAGCATCCACAACTCGGTGGGCTGCGGCCCGCTGCTGGCCTATGGCACGGCCGAACAGCAACAGCAGTGGCTGCCACGCCTGGCCACCGGCGAGGTGATCGGCTGCTTCTGCCTGACCGAGCCACAGGCCGGTTCCGAGGCGCACAACCTGCGCACCCGCGCCGAACTGGTGGATGGCCAGTGGGTAATCAACGGTGCCAAGCAGTTCGTCAGCAACGCTCGCCGCGCCGGCCTGGCCATCGTCTTCGCGGTGACCGACCCGGAGCTGGGCAAAAAGGGCCTGTCGGCGTTTCTGGTGCCCACCGACAACCCGGGCTTCAAGGTCGATCGCAGCGAGCACAAGATGGGCATCCGCGCTTCCGACACCTGCGCGGTCACCTTCGACAACTGCCGCATCCCTGCCGCCAACATCCTCGGTGAGCGTGGCAAGGGCCTGGCCATCGCCCTGTCCAACCTCGAGGGTGGCCGTATCGGCATTGCTGCCCAGGCACTGGGCATTGCCCGCGCCGCATTCGAGGCGGCGTTGGCCTACTCGCGTGATCGGGTGCAGTTCGGCAAGCCGATCAACGAACACCAGAGCATCGCCAACCTGCTGGCCGACATGCAGGTGCAGGTGAATGCCGCGCGCTTGCTGATCCTGCATGCCGCGCGCCTGCGCAGCGCCGGCAAGCCGTGCCTGTCGGAAGCTTCGCAGGCCAAGCTGTTCGCCTCGGAGATGGCCGAGCGGGTGTGCTCGATGGCGATCCAGGTGCATGGCGGGTATGGTTACCTGGAGGATTACCCGGTCGAGCGCTACTACCGCGATGCGCGGATCACGCAGATCTATGAAGGGTCTAGCGAGATCCAGCGGATGCTGATTGCGCGGGAGTTGAAGCACTACCCGCTGTAATCAGACGGGATACTGGGGCCGCTGTGCGGCCCATCGCCGGCAAGCCAGCTCCCACAGGCACTGCACCGCCTTCGCGACCTGTGGAGTACCTTGTGGGAGCTGGCTTGCCGGCGATAGGGCCAGTACAGGCAGTGCAAGAAGTTGCCCCCAAAAAGCAGATCAGTGCTTCAACGCCAATACCGCGAATCATCCACCACCCTGGCATGCCCCTCGAACAGTGCCGGCAACTGCTCCTTGAGGTAGTCGATCCAGGTGCGCACCTTGGCATCCAGGTAATGCCGTGACGGGTAAATCGCATACAGCGCGCTCTCGCGCAGGCGATACGGCGCCAGCAAGCGGCACAACCGCCCCTGCTCGATCGCCTGGCTGGCGGTGTAGAACGGCAGCAGGCCAATGCCCATGCCCAGCTCGCTGGCCACCAGCATGGCGTCGGCGACGTTGGTGGAAAAACTGTCGTTCGGTGCGATCACGCACTGGTCCACCCCTTGCGGGAACACCCAGTCACCTTCGTACATCGGATAAGCCATGCGCAGGCAACGGTGCTGGTGCAGGTCTTCCGGGCGCTCTGGCACGCCGTGGGCCAACAGGTAGCTCGGCGCCGCGCAGGGGATGCTGAAAATGTTGCCCAGCGGCACAGCGATCAGCTGCGAATCCGGCAACGCACCGTCCACGGTAATCACCACGTCATGCCCTTCGGCCAGCGGGTCGGGGTTGCGCTGGGACAGGGTCAGTTCGATCACCACCTCCGGGCACAATGCGTTGTAGCCGGCCACCAGCGGCATCAGCAACAGGCCCATCCCGTGCGGGCAATGCAAGCGCAGGCGGCCGCGGGGCGTGAGGTGCGCGCCACGGGCTTCACCCACCGCCTCTTCGGTCAGCAACATGATCTGCCGCGCGCGCTCGAGAAACCGCTCGCCTGCCTCGCTCATGCGCAAACGCCGCGTGGTGCGGTGCAGCAGGCGGGTCTGCAGCTGGTTTTCCAGCTCGGCAACGATACGCGAAACCTGCGCCGCGGAAATATCCAGGGCATTGGCGGCCGCAGCGAAGCTGCCGCATTCCACCACACGGGCGAAGGTACGCATGGCATGCAGCATGTCCATGAAGGTGCTCCTTGTTCGGTCTTATTCTTGCGTTACAGGCAGGAATCTATCACGGGTTAGCCCATTTATTGTGGATGACCAATGAATGGATCATTAGTCATACATTGAAAAAAGGAGCCTGCCATGAAACGTTCGATCGCTGTCCTTGCTGTTACCGCTGCCCTCGCCTCGTTCGGTGCCCTTGCCGACACCGGCAGCAACCAGCCGGTCAGCAGCAGCAACTACGAATACGGCATGCCGCTGGACGTGGCCAAGGTCATCTCCATCACCCCGCCCAGCAACGCCGCCGACTGCCAGGTTGGTACCGCGCACATGGTGTATGTCGACCACCAGGGCCAGAAGCGCGAAATCGACTACCGGGAAATGGGCAACTGCTCGCAGCAGTGAGTCAGGCCAGCACCTCGGTGATCCAGCCGACCTGTTGCCTGAAGTCGTCGATTTTCGCCTGAGGCACCGCACCGCGGGCCCGCTCGAAGTTGGCCAGGGTCTGCTGCTTCTGCCGCAGCATGCGCCGCCACTTGACCAGAAACGCCTCGCTTTTCTCCTGCAGCAACACCGGGCCGAAGTACAGCTGTTCAGCGGTGTACGCCGCCCCGCCCGGCTCGGCGACGATGATCTCGTAGTCGAAGCGGTTCTCCCGCAGCAGTTCTTCGCTGACGATCCGGTAACCATTGCCCATCAGCCACTGGCGCAGTTCGCGCTCGGCGCCATTGGGCTGCAGCACCAGGCGTGTGACGCCAGCCAGGCGCTGTTTGCCGGCCTCGAGGATTTCGCACATGGTGTCGCCACCCATGCCGCAGATACTGATCACCGTGATGCGGTCTTCCGCCTCGACCGCTGCCAGGCCATTGGCCAGGCGCACGCTGACCCGCCCTTCCAGGCCGTTCCTGCGCACGTTGCGCTGGGCCGAGGCAAACGGCGTCTGCGCCACTTCGCCCGCTACCGCCGCGTCCAGCACGCCGCGCAGCATCAAGGCCACCGGCAGGTAGCCATGGTCCGAGCCGATGTCGGCCAGGCGCGCGCCTTGCGGTACTTGTGCAGCCACGCGCTCCAGGCGCCTGGACAATGTCTGTTCGTTCAACGTAAACCCCTGCTTTGCAATCGGCCGCGATTCTGACGGCGAACGCCGCGCATTTCAAACACCGGGGTGCCCTCGACCGTGCCGGCGCGCTCGCGTAGGCTTGCCGCTTTCCTTCCGTAGCAAGGCAAGACACACCATGGCACAAGCAGACATCATCTACACCCCGGACCCGGACGCCGAGTCGATTTCCTCCGACGTTGCCGAATACAACGGCGTGCTGGTCACCACGCAGATCCCGACCCACGCCGATGGCAGCCTGGAACTGGGCGGCATCGTCGAGCAGAGCGAGTGCACCCTGCAGGCGCTGAAAGTGGCGCTGGAGAAGGCCGGCAGCGGCATGGACCGCGTGCTGCACCTGACCATCTACCTCACCGACATGGCCGACCGCGCGGCATTCAACGAGGTGTACCAGCGCTTCTTCAGCAAGCCCTGGCCGGTACGCGCCGCCGTGGGCGTGGCTGCACTGGCGTTCGAAGGCATGCGCGTGGAAGTGACCGCAATGGCTGCCAAGCGCTGATTCACCTTCAAGGGCCCTATCGCCGGCAAGCCAGCTCCCACCTCGACCGCGCTGCCCTCAAGCCTGTGCAGTACCTGTGGGAGCTGGCTTGCCGGCGAAGGGCCGGTGCAGGCAGTACACCTCTCGGCACCCCGATGATGCCGCCAGCCCGTTTCGCCGCTACAATGCCCGCCTAAACCGTGACAGCCCGAACCTATAACGACATGTCCCTTCCAAAGAATCACCTGGAACTGCTCAGCCCTGCCCGTGACGTGGCCATCGCCCGCGAAGCGATCCTGCACGGCGCAGACGCCATCTACATCGGTGGCCCGAGCTTCGGCGCGCGCCATAACGCCTGCAACGAAGTCAGCGATATCGCCGAACTGGTCGAGTTCGCCCATCGCTACCATGCACGCGTGTTCACCACCATCAACACCATCCTCCACGACAACGAGCTGGAGCCCGCGCGCAAGCTGATCCACCAGCTGTACGACGCTGGTGTCGACGCACTGATCGTGCAGGACCTGGGGGTGATGGAGCTGGATATCCCGCCGATCGAGCTGCACGCCAGCACCCAGACCGACATCCGCACCCTGGAACGGGCCAGGTTCCTCGACCAGGCCGGCTTCTCCCAGCTGGTGCTGGCGCGTGAGCTGAACCTGCAGCAGATCCGCGCCATCGCCGCCGAAACCGACGCCGCCATCGAGTTCTTCATCCACGGTGCGCTGTGCGTGGCCTTCTCCGGCCAGTGCAACATCTCCCATGCGCAGACCGGCCGCAGCGCCAACCGCGGCGACTGCTCGCAAGCCTGCCGCCTGCCCTACACCCTGAAGGATGACCAGGGCCGCGTGGTCGCGTTCGAGAAGCACCTGCTGTCGATGAAGGACAACAACCAGACCGCCAACCTGGCTGACCTGGTCGACGCCGGCGTACGCTCGTTCAAGATCGAAGGCCGCTACAAGGACGTGGCCTATGTGAAGAACATCACCGCCCACTACCGCAAGGAACTCGACGCCATTCTCGAAGGCCGCCCGGAGCTGGCCCGTGCCTCCAGCGGCCGCACCCAGCACTTCTTCGTGCCCGACCCGGACAAGACCTTCCACCGCGGCAGCACCGACTACTTCGTCACCGACCGCAAGGTCGACATCGGCGCCTTCGACTCGCCAACCTTCACCGGCCTGCCGGTGGGCGTGGTGGAAAAGGTCGGCAAGCGTGACATGCAGGTGGTCACCGAGGTGCCGCTGACCAACGGCGACGGCCTCAACGTGCTGGTGAAGCGTGAGGTGGTGGGCTTCCGTGCCAACATCGCCGAACCGCGTGGCGAATTCGAGGAAGACGGCGAGAAGCGCTACCGCTACCGCGTCGAGCCCAACGAAATGCCTGAAGGCCTGCACAAGCTGCGGCCCAACCACCCGCTGTCGCGCAACCTCGACCACAACTGGCAGCAGGCCCTGCAACGCACCTCGGCCGAGCGCCGCGTCGGCGTGCAATGGCACGCGGTACTGCGCGAGCAACGCCTGGTGCTGACCGTCACCAGCGAGGAAGGCGTGAGCACGCAAGTGGCTCTGGAAGGCCCGTTCGGCCCGGCCAACAAGCCGCAGCAGGCGCTGGACCAGCTGCACGACCTGCTCGGCCAGCTGGGCACCACCATGTACCACGCCGACAGCATCGAGCTGGACGCCCCGCAGGCTTACTTCATCCCCAACTCGCAGCTCAAGGCCCTGCGCCGCGAAGCCATCGAGGCGCTGACTGCAGCACGGGTGCAGGCGCACCCGCGAGGCGGGCGCAAGGCCGAGACCACGCCACCGCCGGTTTACCCAGAGTCGCACCTGTCGTTCCTGGCCAACGTGTACAACCAGAAGGCCCGCGACTTCTACCACCGCCACGGCGTGCAGTTGATCGACGCAGCCTACGAGGCCCATGAAGAGCACGGCGAAGTGCCGGTGATGATTACCAAGCACTGCCTGCGCTTCTCCTTCAACCTGTGCCCCAAGCAGGCCAAGGGCGTGACCGGCGTGCGCACCAAGGTGGCGCCGATGCAGCTGATCCAGGGTGATGAAGTGCTGACCCTGAAGTTCGACTGCAAGCCGTGCGAAATGCACGTGATCGGCAAGATGAAAAGCCACATCATCGACCTGCCGACCCCGGGCAGCGCGGTGGCCCAGGTGGTTGGGCACATCAGCCCGGAAGACCTGCTGAAGACCATTCCGCGCGGGCCGCATTGATCGGTGGCCTGCAAGGGCCCTTTTGCGGCTGAAGCCGCCTGCATGGTGATACTCGAAGGGGTGGTGGGACGACTCGGGAAGACCCGACAATGCTCGCCTGCAAAAAACCGTTTGCCCCCGCGCAAACCTGCGCCCGCCAAGCCCTTCTTGTACACTCCTCGCATTAGCCCCCACCTGCACATTTTTTGGTGAACGCATGATCGAGGTAACCGAGGTTTCCATTGCCGAGCTGCGCGATGCGCTCGAGTCGGGCCGCACGACGGCGGTCGAGCTGGTCCAGGCCTACCTGGCGCGCATCGACGCCTACGATGGCGCCGACACCGCCACCGCCCTGAACGCCGTTGTGGTACGCAACCCCGAGGCGCTGAATGAGGCCGCAGCCTCCGACGCCCGTCGCGCCAAAGGCCAGGTCCTGAGCCCGCTGGACGGCATCCCCTACACCGCCAAGGACAGCTACCTGGTCAAAGGCCTGACCGCTGCCTCCGGCAGCCCTGCCTTCAAGGACCTGGTGGCCCAGCGCGACGCCTTCACCATCGAACGCCTGCGCGCCGCCGGCGCCGTGTGCCTGGGCAAGACCAACATGCCGCCCATGGCCAACGGCGGCATGCAGCGCGGCGTGTATGGCCGCGCCGAAAGCCCGTACAACGCCAACTACCTGACCGCACCGTTCGCCTCGGGCTCGTCCAACGGTGCCGGCACCGCCACTGCCGCCAGTTTCAGTGCCTTCGGCCTGGCCGAAGAAACCTGGTCCAGCGGCCGTGGCCCGGCGTCCAACAACGGCCTGTGCGCCTATACCCCGTCGCGTGGGGTGATTTCGGTGCGTGGCAACTGGCCGCTCACACCGACCATGGACGTGGTGGTTCCCTATGCCCGTACCATGGCCGACCTGCTGGAAATCCTCGACGTGGTCGTAGCCGACGACGCTGACAAGCGCGGCGACCTGTGGCGCCTGCAACCCTGGGTGCCAATCCCGGCCGCTTCGACTGTGCGCCCGGCTTCGTATCTGGACCTGGCCGTGGATGCCAGCGCGCTCAAGGGCAAGCGCTTTGGCGTGCCACGCATGTACATCAATGCCGATGCCGAAGCCGGTACTTCCGAGAAGCCAGGCATCGGCGGCCCGACTGGCCAGCGCATCCACACCCGCGCCACGGTGATCGACCTGTGGCAGCAGGCCCGCCAGGCACTGGAGGCGGCTGGTGCCGAAGTACTGGAAGTGGACTTCCCGCTGGTGTCCAACTGCGAAGGCGACCGCCCGGGGGCACCGACCGTGTACAACCGCGGCATCGTCAGCAAGGAATTCCTGCATGACGAGCTGTGGGAGCTGTCGGGCTGGGCCTTCGACGACTTCCTGCGCGCCAACGATGACCCCAGGCTCAACCGCCTGGCCGATGTCGACGGGCCGCAGATCTTCCCCCACGACCCGGGCACCCTGCCCAACCGTGAGGACGACCTGGCCGCTGGCATGGACGAGTACGTCAACATGGCCAAGCGTGGCCTGAAGACCTGGGACCAGATCGAGACCCTGCCCGACGGCCTGCGCGGCCTGGAGCAGACCCGCAAGATGGACCTGGAAGACTGGATGGACAACATGGGCCTGGACGCGGTGCTGTTCCCCACCGTGGCCGACGTGGGCCCGGCGGATGCCGACGTCAACCCGGCATCGGCGGACATCGCCTGGAGCAACGGTATCTGGGTGGCCAACGGCAACCTGGCGATCCGTCACCTGGGCGTGCCTACCGTGACCGTGCCAATGGGCGTGATGGCCGATATCGGCATGCCGGTGGGGCTGACCTTTGCTGGCCGGGCTTACAGCGACAATGCGCTGCTGAGCTTTGGTGCAGCCTTCGAGGCGACCGGGTCGCGTCGAATGATCCCACCGCGTACCCCGCCCCTGGGCTGAGGGTTAAAGGGGCCGCTTTGCGGCCCATTCGCGGGTAAACCCGCTCCCACAGGGACCCCACAGGTATTGAATACCGTGGGGTCCCTGTGGGAGCGGGTTTACCCGCGAATGGGGCTGGAAAAGCAAATCGCCTAATTCAACTTTATGTGTAAAAATACACAAAACGTTGATTTTGCGATCTGCCATGCCTATCACCCCAAGCGAAGAACGCCAGCTCACCCTCACCGTCCTCAAGGCCGCCATCCAGGCCCTGGGCAGCGTTGCCGCGCGCAACATGGAAATCCTCCTGCACGACCTCGACCACCCGGAACACTCCGTGGTGGCGATCGTCAACGGCCATCTTTCCGGGCGCAGCGTCGGTAGCCCAATCCTCGCCGCCCCGGAACAGGACCAGGGTTTCAAGGCACTGATGCAGGCCTCGGCCGATCAGCACGGCTGCGAGCCGGTGGTGCTGCCCGACTACCCCACCACGCTGAAGGGCCGCACACTGCGCAGCGCCACGGCCATCTTCCGTGACAGCAGCGGCCACCCCTTCGCCAGCCTCTGCGTCAACACCGACGTCACCGGCCTGGACGCCGCCATGAACTTTCTTCAGCAGTTCCAGCCGCTGGGGGCCACACCTGCCGTCAGTGAACCCGCCGACATGGAACTGCTGATGAGCGAGATAATCCAGGCATCCCTGCAGCGCAGCGGCCAAGGGCGGATGAACAAGCAGGCCAAGGTCGAGGCCGTGCGCATGATGCAGGAGCGTGGCCTGTTCATCGTCAAGGGCGGCGTGGAAAAGGCCGCCAGCGCCCTGGGTGTGACCCGCTACACCGTTTACAACTATCTCGAGCAACTGCGCGGAGCCAGCCAATGACCTTGCATATCCATACCCCCCTGATCGAGTCCCGCCCGCTGTCGCTGGCCGCGGACAGCAACGTCTGGCTCAAGCTCGATGCCCTGCAGCCCTGCGGCTCGTTCAAGCTGCGCGGCGTGGGCCATGCCTGCGAGGTGCACCATGCCCGTGGCGCGCGGCACTTCGTGTCTTCCTCGGGCGGCAACGCGGGCCTGGCAGTGGCCTATGCCGGGCGCAAGCTGGGCGTGCCGGTGACCGTGGTAGTGCCCGAGACTACCACCGAGCGAGCCAAAGATCTGCTGCGCCTGGAGGGCGCCAAGGTGGTGGTGCATGGCAGCTCCTGGCAAGAGGCCAACGCCCTGGCGCAGACCTTGGTCGGCCCGGATGACGCCTTCATCCACCCAT
The DNA here is from genome assembly GCF_057444345.1 of Pseudomonas sp. PVC-5-1. NCBI lineage: Bacteria > Pseudomonadati > Pseudomonadota > Gammaproteobacteria > Pseudomonadales > Pseudomonadaceae > Pseudomonas > Pseudomonas sp. PVC-5-1. Next base: position 3,225,311 of record NZ_CM172024.1, read on the forward strand.
TCGACGACCCGCTGCTGTGGGCCGGGCATGCCAGCCTGGTGGATGAAGTCGCCGAGGCCGGCGTGAAACCGGATGCCGTGGTGTTGTCGGTAGGCGGTGGTGGTTTGCTCAGTGGTGTGGTCGAGGGGCTACAGCGTAACGGCTGGGGCGATGTGCCGGTGCTGGCGGTGGAAACCGAGGGCGCGGCATCGCTGCATGCGGCCATGCAGGCGGGGCATTCGGTGGAGCTGGAACATATTGCCTCGGTGGCGACCTCGCTGGGGGCCAAGCGTGTGGCTGACCAGGCGCTGGTGTGCGTGAAGGAGCATCCGGTGCACAGCCACCTGGTCAGTGACCGCGCTGCGCTGGAAGCCTGCGAGCGGTTCCTGCTGGACCATCGCGTGCTGGTGGAGCCAGCTTGTGGAGCAGCCTTGGCGTTGGCCTATGCACCGGGCGCCCTGGCGCAGTACCAGAATGTGCTGGTGGTGGTTTGTGGCGGGGCTACCGCCACGCTGGAGCAGATCCAGGCGTGGTTGCAGCAGGTGGATTGAGGTTACCTGTACCGGCCTCTTCGCGGGCTTGCCCGCTCCCACAGGAACCGCGCATTTTCTGAGCCTCGCGCCAAACCTGTGGGAGCGGGTTCACCCGCGAACACCGGCGGAGCCGGTGCCATCCAATACAACACTCATCGGATTCTCCTTGCGGCACCCGGTTGCTGATTACGATAGTCACATGCCGCTGTTCTACTGAGCCCGCCGCAACCGGAAAAATCCTCTCGCAACAGCGTCGACCACGACGAAATGCGTAACCCACCCTTTCGGTCTGCGGCAAGTGAAGGCACAATGCGTGTCCTTTTTTTGGCCGGCCTGGCCGGGGGCCTTTAAATGATCAAGACGCCGTACTACCTCATCGATAAAACCAAGCTGCTGGGCAACATGGAGAAGATCGCCTACGTGCGCGAACACTCCGGCGCCAAGGCACTGCTCGCCCTCAAGTGCTTTGCCACCTGGTCAGTCTTCGACCTGATGCAACAGTACATGGACGGCACCACCTCTTCGTCGCTGTACGAGCTCAAGCTCGGCCGCCAGAAGTTCGCCGGCGAAACCCACGCCTACAGCGTGGCGTGGGCCGACGACGAGGTCGAGGAAATGCTCGAGAACTGCGACAAGATCATCTTCAACTCGATCGGCCAGCTGCAGCGCTTCGCCGAACAGTCCGAAGGCAAGGTCCGTGGCCTGCGCGTCAACCCGCAGGTCAGCAGCTCCGACTACCTGCTGGCAGACCCTGCCCGCCCGTTCAGCCGCCTGGGCGAATGGGACCCGGCCAAGGTCGAACAGGTGATCGAGCAGATCTCCGGCTTCATGTTCCACAACAACTGCGAGAACGGCGACTTCGGCCTGTTCGACAAGATGCTCACGCACATCGAAGAGCGCTTCGGCCACCTGCTGCACAAGGTCGAGTGGGTCAGCCTCGGTGGCGGCATCCACTTCACCGGTGAAGACTACGCGCTGGACGCCTTCTGCGCGCGCCTGAAAGCCTTCTCGGAAAAGTACGGCGTGCAGGTGTACCTGGAGCCGGGCGAAGCGGCCATCACCAACAGCGCCTCGCTGGAAGTGACCGTGCTCGACACCCTGTACAACGGCAAGCACCTGGCCGTGGTCGACAGCTCGATCGAAGCGCACATGCTCGACCTGCTGATCTACCGCCTCAACGCCAAGATGGCCCCCAACGACGGCACGCACACCTACATGGTCTGCGGCAAGTCGTGCCTGGCCGGTGACATCTTCGGCGAATACCAATTCGATCGTCCGCTGGCCATCGGTGATCGCCTGTCGTTCGTCGACGCGGCGGGTTACACCATGGTCAAGAAAAACTGGTTCAACGGTCTGAAAATGCCATCCATCGTGGTCAAGCAACTCGACGGCAGCGTCGAAGTGGTGCGCGAGTTCGGTTTCGAAGACTACGTTTCCAGCCTGTCGTAAGACCGGCTTTCAGTAAGGAGCAAGGGATAAATTGAAGAAGAACGTTCTTATCATTGGTGCAGGAGGTGTCGCCAAGGTGGTGGCCCACAAGTGCGCGCAGCATAACGACGAACTGGGTCGTATCGCTATCGCGTCACGGAACATCTCCAAATGCCAGGCCATCATCGACAGCGTCAAGGCCAAGGGTAGCCTCAAGGTACCCGCCGACATCCAGGCCTTCTCGCTCAATGCCCTCGATGTCGAGGCTACCAAGGCGCTGATTCGCGAGACCGAATCGCAGATCGTGATCAACGTTGGTTCCGCCTTCCTCAACATGTCGGTGCTGCGTGCCTGCATCGATACCGGTGTCGCCTACCTGGACACCGCCATCCACGAAGAGCCGGGCAAGATCTGCGAGACCCCGCCGTGGTACGGCAACTACGAGTGGAAACACCTCGAAGAGTGCCAGGCAAAGAACATTACCGCCATTCTCGGCGTCGGTTTCGACCCGGGTGTGGTGAACAGCTACGCCAAGCTGGCGCAGCAACAGTATTTCGACAGCATTGACTCGATCGACATCCTCGACGTCAATGCCGGTTCGCATGGCAAATACTTCGCCACCAACTTCGACCCGGAAATCAACTTCCGTGAGTTCACCGGGCAAGTGTGGAGCTGGCAGAACAGCCAGTGGACCAGCAACACCATGTTCGAGGTCAAGCGTACGGACGACCTGCCGGTGGTGGGTTCGCAGAACCTGTACCTGACCGGCCACGATGAGGTTCACTCGATTTCGAAGAACCTCAACGTGCCGAACGTGCGTTTCTGGATGAGCTTCGGCGAGCACTACATCAACGTGTTCACCGTGCTGAAGAACCTGGGCCTGCTCTCCGAGCAACCGGTGAAAACCGCCGAAGGCCTGGAAGTGGTACCGCTGAAAGTGGTCAAGGCCGTGCTGCCGGACCCAGCCTCTCTGGCCCCGGGCTACACCGGCAAGACCTGCATCGGTGACCTGGTCAAGGGCACCAAGGATGGCCAGCCGCGCGAAGTGTTCATCTACAACGTGGCCGACCACGAAGAAGCCTACGCCGAGACCGACAGCCAGGGTATTTCCTACACCGCCGGTGTACCGCCAGTGGCCGCCGCCCTGCTGGTCGCCCGTGGCGAGTGGGATGCCAAGCGCATGGTCAACGTCGAGGAGCTGCCAGCCGAGCCGTTCCTCAAGGCACTGGACGTCATGGGCCTGCCGACCCGCGTCAAGGATGAAAAAGGCGATCGTCCTTGGGACGCTGAAGCCTAAGCAGCAAAGCAGAGGGGGCGCCATCAAGGCGCCCCCTCTGCTTTTGCAGGCCACGTGTAAGTCTAGATGCCCAGGCCAGAGGGCTTTGCCTGCTCAGCCAGCTTTTCCAGCAATACCTTGGCCAGCGCCTTGTCCGAGAACGGGTTCTGCCCGGTGATGAGTTCGCGGTCCACCACTACATTGGGTTGCCAGGCCTTGGCGTAGCCCATGTCGCCCCCTGCCATTGCCATGGCGTTGGCCGGGTAGAACAGCAGCCGCTGGTCCTTGAGCGAACCTTCGAATACCTGCTCCTCCGGGTCGGAGAAAATGGTCATCTTGTAGCCCTTGTACAACCAGTCGGTGGCTGCCGGCTTTTCACCACGCGCCAGCGCCGACTGGTAGCTGGCCGGGTCCTGCTGGGCCGAGAGCAAGGCGATGGGGCCGTGGCAGATCGCGGCTGTAGGCTTGCCGGCTTGATGGAAATGCCGCAGCAAGGCGCCCACGTCCGGGTTGCTGGCCAGGTCGATCAACGGCGCATGGCCGCCGGGGATGAACAGCCCGGCATAGCGGCCCAGGTCACCTGCCAGTACTTCTTTCACCGACAGGGTATCGTCAATGCCCGGCAGGCCTTGCACGACCTTCTCGATCCGGCGCATCTCCACCGCATCGCCGGCAAAGTAACTCGGGTCGATCGAACGCTGGTCGACACTCGGGGCATTACCCTTGGGGGTAACCAGCACCAGCTTGTAGCCAGCCTTGAGCAACTGGTCGGCAGGCACGCCGAATTCGTTCAGGTAGTAGCCGGTGGCGTAGCGCTTGCCGTCCTGCAGGGGCAGCTGGTGCTCGCTGGACAACAGCACCAGCACCTCTCCCTTTGCCGCAGCGTGGGCGCCGGTGGCAAGCAGGGTGCTGGCAACAGCCAGGGCAAGCCGGGACATCTTGATCATGCAACAATCTCCTGATCAGGCAAATAGAGCTGTCCGCTCATGTTGGCGGGGATGCGTGCATGCTAACGGCAAGGCTATGATTCGATAATTCGAAAGCTCTCATGCCTGTGATCCAGAAAATGAATATCTCCAGCAAGGACTTCAACCTGCTGTACCTGTTCCATGTGCTGTACCAGGAACGCAACGCCACCCTCGCCGCCCAGCGCATGGCGCTGAGCCAGCCGGCCCTCAGCCACAAGCTCAACAAGCTGCGCCATCAGTTTGGCGACCCGCTGTTCGTGCGCGCGCCCAGGGGCCTGACCCCGACGCCACGCGCCCACGAACTGGCGCCTGAGGTAGAACGCCTGGTCGTGGGCCTGGAAGGTTTTTATGAGCGCTGCGAAGGGCAGGACTTCCTCGCCCGCCCTGCCCGACTGCACCTGTACAGCACCGATTATGTGGAGCAGACCCTGTTGCCCAGGCTGCTGCCGATCCTGCGTAGCCAGGCACCGAACCTGACGCTGGTCACCTGCAACACCCGCGGTCTGCTGCCTCGCGAAGAACTGGAGAAAGGCACCTGTGACCTGGCCGTTGCCGGGTTCTACACCGACCTGCCGGAAACCTTCCACCAACAGCGCCTGCTCAGTGAACACTTGGTAGTGCTGGCCTCGCGCAGCCATCCAGGCCTGGAAAACGGCCTGGACCTCGATACCTTCCTTGCCAGCGACCACCTGCTTACCACCCTCACCGGCGACCTCAATGGCCTGGTCGACCGCGCCTTGCGCAGCCAGGGCATGCAACGGCGGGTCGTGGCTGGCCTGTCGAGTTTCCTGGCCCCCATGCGCCTGCTGCGCGGCACCGATCTGCTGCTCACCTGCCTGCGCTCGCTGGCCACCGAAGCCGTCGAACGTGACGACGACCTGCTCATGTACCCGCTGCCGCTGACATTGCCAGCGATCGAGGTGATGCAGATCTGGCACGAACGCACCCACGCCGACCCCTTGCGCCGCTGGTTTCGCCAACAGCTGTGGAACGTCGCCCAAGAGGCAGCCGCCTGCGCGAGTAACAATTTCTAAACAACGATGTGACATTTTTTTTCAGCTTTCTCGCCAAGGAGCTGTCAGATGAAGGTCACGGTTTTCGGTACCGGCTATGTCGGCCTCACCCAGGCAGTGTGCCTGGCCCAGGTGGGCCATTCGGTGTTGTGCATGGATGTCGACGCCGAGCGGGTCGCCAGCCTCAATGCAGGCCATTGCCCGATCTTCGAGCCCGGCCTTGCGCCGATGCTGGAGAAGAACCTGGCCTGCGGTCGCCTTCGCTTCACCACCGACGCCAGCGAAGCGGCCAACTACGCAAAGGTGCAGTTCATTGCCGTCGGCACCCCGCCTCAGGCCGATGGCAGCGCCGACCTGAAGCACGTCTTCGCCGTGGTCGACAGCATCCTCGAACATGCCGATGGCCCCAAGCTGATCGTCAACAAATCCACCGCGCCGGTTGGTACGGTGCACCGCATCAAGGCGCGCATCGCCCAGGCCGTGGCCGATACCAGCCGCTTGCGCGTCGTCAGCAACCCCGAGTTCCTCAAGGAAGGCTCGGCGGTGGATGACTGCATGCGCCCGGAGCGCATCATCATCGGTGGCGCGGAGCCCGCCGAAGTAGAGCTGCTGCGCGAGCTGTACCTGCCGTTCAGCCGCAACCGCGAAAAACTGATGGTGATGGACGCGCGCAGCGCCGAGCTGACCAAGTACGCGGCCAACTGCATGCTGGCGACCAAGATCTCGTTCATCAACGAAATCGCCAACCTGGCCGAGCATCTGGGCGCCGACATCGAACTGGTGCGCCGCGGCATCGGCTCGGACCCGCGCATCGGCTACGACTTCATCTATGCCGGCTGCGGCTTTGGCGGCTCATGCTTCCCCAAGGACCTGCAAGCCCTGCGCCGCAGCGCCGAGGCCGAGGGCTTCGAACCACAGTTGCTGCGTGCGGTGGAATCGGTCAACGAGCAGCAAAAGAACCGGCTGTTCGGCAAGATCCAACGCCACTACCCACGCGGCCTGCGAGGCAAGGTCTTCGCCGTGTGGGGGTTGTCGTTCAAGCCCAATACCAACGACATTCGCGAGGCCTCCAGCCGAGTCTTGCTGGAAGCGCTGTGGGCCGCCGGCGCGCGGGTGCAGGCCCATGACCCGCAGGCCATGGAGGAAATCCAGCGGCACTATGGCGCCCGCGCCGACCTGCAACTGGTACCGTGCAAGGACGACGCGCTGCGCGGCGCCGATGCCCTGGTGATCGTCACCGAATGGCAGGAATACCGCGTGCTCAACCTGGACAAGGTGCCGCAACAACTGGCCGACCGGGTGGTGTTCGACGGGCGCAACCTGTTCGAACCCGAGCACATGGCCGCCGCCGGCCTGACCTACTACGGCATCGGCCGCGGCCAGGTGCAGCCAGCATGCCCGAACTGATTACCGGCGTGGCCGGCTTCACCGGCGACCACATTGCACGGTGCCTGTGCGAAGCAGGCATCGAGGTGGTCGCCGCATGGCACTTTGCTACGGCGTAACGGCGCCCTCGGGAGGATTCAGTTGCAACACCTCGTTGGTGTATGCCCACTCCTTCTGCACCTGGTCCGGGTGGTCGTTAAGGCGGATGCCGTAGGACGGGATGATCTGCCTGATCTTCGCCTGCCACTGCGGCGATGCCATCTTGTCCTTGAACACCTTGCTCAGCACATCGAGCATGATCGGCGGCGCGGTCGAGGCGCCAGGCGAAGCACCCAGCAATCCTGCAATGCTGCCATCCTTGGACGTCACCACTTCAGTGCCGAGCTTGAGCACACCACCCAATGCTTCGTCCTTCTTGATGATCTGCACCCGCTGGCCCGCCTGCCACAGCCGCCAGTCCTCCTTCTTCGCCTCGGGGAAGTAGGTGCGCAACGCTTCGAAACGGTCATCGTCAGATTGCAGCACCTGGCCGATCAGGTACTGCACCAGGTCGAACTCGCGCACCCCAACCCTTACCATCGGCCAGGCATTGTGCACACTGGCGCTGGCGAACAGGTCAAGCAGCGAGCCCTGCTTGAGGAACTTGGTCGAGAAGGTGGCGAACGGCCCGAACAGGATCATGCGCTTGCCATCGAGCACACGGGTGTCCAGGTGCGGCACCGACATCGGTGGTGCGCCGGTGGCGGCGATACCGTAGGCCTTGGCCATGTGACGCTGGGCGATGGCCGGGTTGTCGGTGACCAGGAACGAACCACCGACCGGGAAACCGGCATAGTCCTTGGCCTCCTCGATACCCGACTTCTGCAGCAGTGGCAGCGCTGCACCACCTGCGCCGATGAACAGGAACCTGGCGTCGGTGGCCGCATTGCTGCCGTCCTTGAGGTTCTTGTATTCGACATGCCAGGAGCCGTCGTCGTTGCGGGTGATCGCCTGCACTTCGGTCGACAGCTTGAGGTCGAAGTTCGGCCGGGTCTGCAGATAGCCCACGTATTGCCGGGTGATCTCGCCAAAGTTGACGTCGGTGCCGATCGGCGTCCAGGTCACGGCCAGTTTCTGGTTGGGGTCGCGGCCCTCCATCATCAACGGTACCCACTTGCGGATCTGCTCGTGGTCCTCGGAGTACTGCATGGGCTTGAACAACGGACTGGCCTGCAGCGCCTCGTAGCGCTTCTTCAGGAAGCGAATGTTGTCGTCGCCCCAGACGAAGCTCATGTGCGGGGTAGTGTTGATGAAGGAATGCGGGTTCTTCAGCACGCCCTGCTTGACCTGCCAGGCGAGGAACTGACGGGTGACCTGGAACGACTCGTTAATCTCCACCGCCTTGCTGATATCGACCTTGCCGTCCTTCTCCGGGGTGTAGTTCAGTTCGGCCAGGGCCGAGTGGCCGGTACCAGCGTTGTTCCAGCCGTTGGAGCTTTCTTCGGCGACCTTGTCCAGGCGCTCGACCATTTCCATCGACCAACCCGGCTCCAGCTCATTGAGCCAGACGACCAGGGTTGAACTCATGATGCCGCCGCCCACCAGCATGACATCGACCCTTCTGGTTTCCGCGGCCTGGGCATCGAGCATGCCGAATGCCAAGGCCAGCCCGGTCAGCGCCAGTACCGGCTTGATGGTGATCCTCATAACCTCCCCCTTGCCTCGTTGCTATCCGTAAGTCAGCCACAAGCTTAGATGACGGATTTGGTCGGGCGTGGCTAGTGCACAATCACTTGCAATCCGTCACGTCTCAAAATACTGTATGAATATTCAGTATCACAGGTCAGACCCATGCAACTCATCGCCAAACTCGGCATCCTTGCCGATGCTGCCAAGTACGACGCATCCTGCGCCAGCAGCGGCGCGCCCAAACGCAACTCGCGCGGGGCTGATGGGCTGGGTGCTACCAATGGCATGGGCATCTGTCACAGCTACACCCCTGATGGGCGCTGCGTATCGCTGCTCAAGGTGCTGCTGACCAACTTTTGCCTCTACGACTGCCAGTACTGCGTCAACCGCCGATCCAGCAACGTGCCACGCGCACGCTTCAGCCCCGAGGAAGTGGTCCGGCTGACCCTGGACTTCTACCGGCGCAACTGCATAAGCGGCCTGTTCCTCAGCTCCGGCATCATCCGTTCGGCGGACTACACCATGGAGCAGCTGGTCCGTGTGGCGCGGCTGTTGCGCGAAGAGCACGACTTCCGTGGCTACATCCACCTCAAGACCATCCCCGATGCCGACCCGTTGCTGATCGAGGAGGCAGGGCGCCTGGCAGACCGGCTCAGCGTCAACATCGAGCTGCCGACCGACGCCAGCCTGAAACGCCTGGCACCGGAAAAACAGGCGCACACGATTCGCCAGGCCATGGGCGTGATCCACCAGGGCCAGCAAGCTGTGGCCCACGAACCCAAGGCGCCGCGCTTTACCCCGGCCGGGCAAAGCACCCAGGTGATCGTCGGGGCCGACAGCACCGACGACAGCACACTGCTGCGCAATGCCGAATCGCTGTACCAAGGCTACGGCCTCAAGCGTGTGTACTACTCCGCCTTCAGCCCCATCCCTGACAGCCCCGGCAGCGTCCCCCTGGCCGCACCACCGCTGCTGCGCGAGCACCGTCTGTACCAGGCTGACTTCCTGTTGCGTGGCTATGGCTACAAGGCCGGCGAGCTGCTGGGCCAGAGCGGCAACCTGGCACTGGACATCGACCCCAAGCTGGCCTGGGCGCTGGCCAACCGCGACGTGTTCCCGCTGGATGTGAACCGTGCCGAGCCGGCGCTACTGGCGCGCATCCCCGGCATCGGCCTGCGCAGCGTGCAGCGCCTGGTAGCCCTGCGACGCGAACGGCGCATTCGCTACGATGACCTGATCCAGTTGCGCTGCGTGCTGGACAAGGCGCGGCCATTCATTGTCACCAGCGACTACCGCCCGCCCCAGGCCGAACTGCGCAGCGGCCTGCTGAGGGCGCGCTTGCGTGAGCCGCAGGCCCCGGTGCAGATGGGTTTGTGGGGATGATCGCGCTCGATTGCGACGGCCTGTTCGCCACCTGGCGTGACCAGGCCCGGGTGTTGTTGGGGCATGGCATCGACCCGTCGGAGGTCACCTGGGCGCAAGGGCCGGTGGCTGATTTGCTGGCCGTACCGACAGCGCTGCCGGAAGGCTCCGGTCCCTTTCGCGCCAAAGTGCCTGCGGCGCTGCTCGGCCAGCTGGAACAGGCGGCCCGCTACCGTGGCGAGCACCGCTGGAACCTGCTTTACGAGGTACTGTGGCGGGTGGCCCATGGCGACCGCACTGCAATGCTGCCGGGTGACCGATTGGGCAGTGAGCTGCATAGACGGATCAAGCAGGTCAATCGCGAAGCACACCACCTGCATGCGTTTGTACGCTTCGTACCACTACCCGAAGTATTGGCTGAACAGCTGCAACTCGACCTGGTGGCCTATCACGAGCCGGCGCATGACATTCTCGAAAGCGCCAGTGGGCATTTCGCCGACCGCCTGGGGCGTTTGCGCTGGATGATTGCCACGGCCCACGACGGCATACGCTTCGATGGCCAGGCATTCGACTACCAGCGACAGTGCCCCGAACCCTGGCGCCAATGGGCCCGCAACGCCGAAGACCCTGGTGCCGAATTATGGCGCACCTACTATCGTCATACCTTCAACCCCGCCCGCCTCAACCCCGACGCCTTGCGCTTGCACATGCCCGGGCGGTTCTGGCGCCATTTGCCGGAGGGCATGCTGATTCCGCAGCTCGAAGGCCTGGCTCGGCAAGGCAAGCAACGGGACGGCCAAGCACTGGAGGTCGCCTCTCAGGCTGGCAAACAAATCAGCAGGCCCATACGGTAGTTGCGTATTCGCAAACCTTGATCAGTGGCAGTTTCTTCGCGGGCATGCCCGCTCCCACAGGTATTGCACAGTTCTCGAAGTGTGTAGAGATCCGGCGGGAGCGGGCGCGCCCGCGAAACAGCCAAAAGCAATCTCAAGCCGAACGATCAGCCGCCACAGCCGTCATAACCTGAGCCGCTGCCGACACGCAAAGAGGACGCGAAATGACCCAACCCGACCCGTCATACGTCAAATGGCTCGAAGACCGCGCCATGCTCAAGGCCTCCCAGCAACGCACCCACCTGTACTCGGGCCAGTCGCGCCTGTGGCAACAGCCCTACGCCGAAGCGCAGCCCCGCCGCGCCACTGAAATCGCTTCGGTCTGGCTGACCGTCTACCCCGATGCCATCATCGCCCCCGAAGGTTGTTCGGTGCTTGGCGCCTTGGGCCACGAGGCGCTGTGGAAGCGTTTGTCGGAGATCGGCATTCAGGGCCTGCACACCGGCCCGATCAAGTTATCCGGCGGCATTCGTGGCCGTGAACTCACCCCCAGCGTGGACGGCAACTTCGACCGCATCAGTTTCGACATCGATCCGCTGTACGGCAGCGAGCAGGAGCTGATCCAGATGAGCCGCATGGCCGCCGCGCACAACGCCGTGACCATCGACGACCTGATCCCCTCGCACACGGGCAAGGGCGCCGACTTTCGCCTGGCCGAGCTGGCCTACGGTCCCTATCCGGGGCTGTACCACATGGTCGAAATCCGCGAGGAAGACTGGCCGCTGCTGCCCGAAGTGCCTGCCGGGCGCGACGCGGTCAACCTGCTGCCGGCCCAGTGCGACGAGCTCAAGGCCCGCCATTACATCGTCGGCCAGCTGCAACGGGTTATCTTCTTCGAACCAGGTGTGAAGGAAACCGACTGGAGCGCCACGCCGCCGGTGACCGGTGTAGATGGCAAGACCCGGCGCTGGGTGTACCTGCACTACTTCAAGGAAGGCCAGCCATCGCTGAACTGGCTGGACCCGACCTTCGCCGCCCAGCAGATGATCATTGGCGATGCCCTGCACGCCCTGGACTGCCTGGGTGCACGTGGCCTGCGCCTGGATGCCAACGGTTTTCTCGGTGTGGAGACCCGCGCCAGCGGCACTGCCTGGTCGGAAAGCCACCCGCTGTCGATCGTCGGCAACCAACTGATCGGCGGCATGATCCGCAAGGCCGGCGGTTTCAGCTTCCAGGAACTGAACCTGACCCTCGACGACATCGCGCAGATGTCCAGGGGCGGTGCCGACCTGTCCTACGATTTCATTACCCGGCCGGCCTACCAGCATGCGCTGCTGACTGGCGACACCGAGTTCCTGCGCCTGATGCTCAAGGAGATGCATGCTTTCGGCATCGACCCGGCCTCGCTGATCCATGCCTTGCAGAACCACGACGAGCTGACCGTGGAGCTGGTGCATTTCTGGACCCTGCATGCCCACGACATGTACCTGTACAAAGGCCAGACCTTGCCCGGCGGCATCCTGCGCGAGCACATCCGCGAAGAGATCTACGAACGGCTGTCGGGCGAGCATGCGCCATACAACCTGCGCTTCGTCACCAATGGCATAGCCTGTACCACGGCCAGCCTGATCGCTGCCGCGCTGGGTATCCGCGACCTTGGGCAGATCGGGGTGGCAGAAATCGAGCTGATCCAGAAGGTGCACCTGCTGCTGGTCATGTACAACGCCATGCAGCCGGGTGTGGTGGCGCTGTCCGGCTGGGACCTGGTAGGCGCCCTGCCCTTGCCAGCCGAAGCGGTCGCCCAGCGGATGCTGGATGGCGATACCCGCTGGATTCACCGCGGCGGCTACGACCTGGCCGGGCTGGAGCCGCAGGCCCAGACGTCTGTGCGTGGCATGCCCCGAGCCCGGGCGCTGTATGGCAGCCTGGACAGCCAGCTGGAGAACGGCGATTCGTTTGCCTGCAAGGTGAAGAAGCTGCTGGCGGTGCGCCAGGCCTATGGCATTGCCACCAGCCGCCAGGTGCTGGTGCCCGAAGTCAGCAGCCCCGGCTTGCTGGTGATGGTGCATGAGCTGCCGGCCGGGCGTGGCATCCAGATCACTGCGCTGAACTTTGGCCAGGAAGTGATTGCCGAGGAGCTGCAACTGACCGGGTTCACGCCGGGGCCGGTGGTGGACATGATCAATGAAACGGTCGAAGGGGATTTGACCGAGGATGGGCGGCTGATGGTGAACCTGGACCCGTATGAGGCGCTGTGCCTGCGGATCGTCAACAGCAGTGGGCATGTCTGAGTTGGATTTGCCCCATTGCCTTCGCCGGTGAAGCTCTGAACGGCAGCCACGCGACTCCTGTGGGTTTCCAGTATCCTGACCAATGGCTGGCTTGCTTTTACCGCTCCACGGGCATAGCGTTCGGAAGTTTTCTTTTCCGTGCCCAGGAGCAACTCCATGTACACCGGCATCGTCCAGGCCGTCCGCCCTCTGCTTGATGTGACCACCTACCCGGGCCACAACCAGTTCACCATAGACCTCACCCCGGAATTGCTCGACGAGCTGAAGATCGGCGCCAGCGTCAGTGTCGAAGGCACCTGCCTGTCGGTCACCGAAATCAACGGCACCCAGGTCAGGTTCGACGCCATGACCGCCACCCTCGAGCGCACCAACCTGCGCAACTTCAAGGCCGGCCAGGGCGTCAACATCGAACGCTCGGCGAAGATGAACGCCGAAGTCGGCGGCCACCTGATGGCCGGCCACATCGCCACCACCGCCGAAATCGTCGAGCTGTCGATCAAGGAAACCGGCGCCTTCATCAAGTTCCGCATGCCAGCGGAATGGGGCAAGTACGTGTTCCCGCGCGGCTTCATCGGGGTCAACGGCTGCAGCCTGACCGTAGCCGATGCCGAGGACAACGTGATCACCATCAACCTGATCCCGGAAACCCTGCGCCAGACCACCTTCCCCAGCTACAAGGCCGGCGAACTGCTCAACATCGAAGTGGACCACCAGACAATGGTGCTGGTCGATGTGGTGGAGCGCACGATCAAGAGCACCCTGGCCCGCGAAATGCCTCGCTGAGTTCCCGAGGATGCTGCCCAACACCCTCCCCGCGCGCACTGCCAAGCGGCTGCGCCTGCAGATTCTGCGTGGTCGTGTCGGCCTCGGCCTGGTCGCCGGCCTGTCCGTACTGGCCGGCATGACCGATGCCATCGGCCTGCTGGCGCTGGGCGACTTCGTGTCATTCATGAGTGGCAACACCACGCGTCTGGCCGTCGCCATCAGCGATGCGGACCTGGCCCTGGTGCTGCGCCTGAGTGCTGCAGTGCTGAGCTTCGTCATCGGCAACGCCCTGGGCGTGCTGCTGGCGCGCGCGTTCCGTCGTCGGGCCTGGCCGGTGCTGCTGGTGGTCGCCGCCCTGCTGGGCTTTGCAGCCGCATGGCCCTTGGCAGCGACCTTGCCCGCGCTGCTCGCCGCCACACTGGCCATGGGCATGATCAACGCCGTGGTCGAACAGGTGAACGGCCTGCCCATCGGCCTGACCTACGTCACCGGCGCCCTGTCACGCTTCGGTCGTGGGCTGGGGCGCTGGCTGCTGGGCGAGCGGCGCAATGGCTGGCGGGTGCAACTGGTGCCTTGGGCCGGCATGCTGCTGGGCGCCGCGCTGGGTGCCTGGCTGCAGCACCACCTGGGCCTGCAGGCGCTAGCCGGCAGCTGCTCGCTGGCCTGCGTGCTGGCCCTGGTCTCGCGGTTCATTCCACGAACATGGCAGCGTGGCTACATGCCACACTGATCACTCGATGCGCGGGTGCTGCTGCACCAGCAACTTGCGCTTGGCCTCCAGTTCGGCAATCTGCGCATCGATGTCCTCTATCCTTTGTTCGATGTTGTCGTGGTGCTCCTGCAGCAGCTCACGCGCTTCCTCGATATCCGATGCTGCCGGTGCCGCGCCGCGCAGCGGCTTGTTGGCGGTTTCCTTCATGGTCAGGCCGGTGACCAGCCCCACGGCGGCGATCACCATCAGGTAATAGGCCGGCATGTACAGGTTGCCAGTACTCTCCACCAGCCAGGCGGCGATGGTCGGGGTGAGGCCGGCGATCAGCACCGAGATGTTGAAGGCGCTGGCGAGGGCGCTGTAGCGGATATGCGTGGGGAACATTGCCGGTAGCGTCGAGGCCATCACGCCGATGAAGAAGTTCAGCAGCACGGCAATGATCAGCAGCCCGGCAAAGATCACCCCCAGTACGCCGCTGTTGATGAGCATGAATGCCGGAATAGCCAGCGCGAACAGGCCGACGCTGCCGACGATGATGAACGGTCGGCGGCCGAACTTGTCGCTGAGCAGCCCGATCATCGGCTGCACGAACAGCATGCCGACCATGATCGCGATGATGATCAGCACGCCATGGTCTTCGCTGTAGTGCAGGTTGTGCGACAGGTAGCTGGGCATGTACGTGAGCAGCATGTAGTAGGTGACGTTGGTGGCGATTACCACACCGATACAGGTCACCAGGCTGCGCCAGTGTTGGGTGGCGACCTCCTTGAAGGACACCTTGGGCCCGGACGCCAGGCCTTCGCGGTCGCCCTGCTCCAGTTTGTCGACATGCTGCTGGAAAGCCGGCGTTTCCTCCAGGGCATGGCGCAGGTACAGGCCGATGATGCCCAGCGGCAAGGCGAGGAAGAACGGCAGGCGCCAACCCCATTCGAGGAACTTGTCCTCACCCAGCACCGTAGAGATCAACACCACCACACCGGCACCCAGCACGAACCCGGCAATCGAGCCGAAGTCCAGCCAACTGCCGAGAAACCCCCGTTTTCGGTCCGGGGCATATTCGGCGACGAAGATCGACGCGCCGGTGTACTCGCCCCCCACCGAGAAGCCCTGGGCCATCTTGGCCAGCAGCAACAGGATCGGCGCCCAGATACCGATGCTGGCATAGGACGGTATCAGGCCGATGGCAAAGGTGCTGAGCGACATGATCACGATGGTCGCAGCGAGGATTTTCTGCCGCCCGAACCGGTCGCCCAAGGCACCGAAGAACAGCCCGCCCAGAGGCCTGATCAGAAACGGCACCGAGAACGTGGCCAACGCCGCGATCATCTGCACGCTTGGGTCGGCATTGGGGAAGAAAACCTTGCCCAGGGCGTAGGCGACGAAGCCGTAGACGCCGAAGTCGAACCACTCCATGGCATTGCCCAGTGCCGCCGCGGTGATTGCCTTGCGCATCTTGCCGTCGTCGACGATGGTGATGTCCTTCAGGCCGATTGGCTGGATGCTTTTCTTGCGAGGTTTCATGTCCGTATCCCTGTCGATGAATGCTCTAAGGGATGAGATACAACGGGACACTAAATAATTCAGCGCTTACGGTTTTTTTGTGTTTTTCCTCACCGGTTGCGGCGCAGGTAAAGAAAAGCCGCTGCGATGGCAGCGGCTTGCATGGGCAACGGCTCGCGGTCAGATGCCTTCGCGGGCCAGGTCCATGGCGAAGTAGGTGAGGATCAGGTCGGCACCGGCACGCTTGATCGCGCCAATGCTTTCACGCACCACCCGGCCTTCATCGATGGCGCCAGCCAGGCCACCGAACTTGATCATCGCGTACTCGCCGCTCACCTGGTACGCCGCCAGCGGCAGGCGCGAGGCGGCACGGATATCGGCGATCACGTCGAGGTAGGCACCGGCCGGCTTGACCATCAGTACATCGGCGCCTTCCTGCTCGTCGAGCAGCGACTCGCGCACGGCTTCGCGGCGGTTCATCGGGTTCATCTGGTAGCTCTTGCGGTCGCCCTTCAGCGCGGTACCACCGGCTTCACGGAACGGGCCATACAGCGACGAGGCGAACTTGGTGGAATAGGCCATGATCGCGGTGTCGTGGAAGCCGGCACCATCCAGCGCGCTGCGGATGGCCTGGACCTGGCCGTCCATCGCCGCCGACGGGGCAATGAAGTCGGCACCGGCAGCAGCGGCGATGACCGCCTGCTTGCCCAGGTTGGCCAGGGTGGCGTCGTTGTCCACACCGTGGTCGTGCAGTACGCCGCAGTGGCCGTGGCTGGTGTATTCGCAGAAGCAGGTGTCGGACATCACCACCATTTCCGGCACGGTGTCCTTGCAGATGCGTGACATGCGCGCGACCAGGCCGTTTTCGTTCCAGGTGTCGCTGCCGACGGCGTCCAGGTTGTGCGAAACGCCAAAGGTCATCACCGACTTGATACCAGCGCGGGCATAGCGCTCGATTTCCTGGGCCAGCAGCTTCTCGGGAATGCGGTTGACGCCCGGCATGCTGGTGATCGGCACGAAGTCATCGATACCCTCTTCGACGAAGATCGGCAGGATCAGGTCTTCAAGGCGGAACTCGGTTTCCTGGAAGATCGTGCGCAGGGACTCGTTCTGGCGCAGGCGGCGTGGACGAACGGACGGGAATTGGTTGGACATGACAGCTCCAGGGAATTTGAACGGCGTATACCTTATGCCTGTCGCGCGCCAGTGAAAAGGCCGGATGACGAGATATTGTTTTGCGTCAACAGCAACAAGCCTGCAATGGCCCTATCGCTGGCAAGCCCTGGCCTTGCCTTCAAGGCATGCGCAGGTCCTGTAGGAGCAGCCTTGTGCTGCGAAGGGGCCATTACAGCCGAAGGTGATGTGTTACCTTGCAGGCCTCTTCGCAGCACAAGGCTGCTCCTACAGAGAACTGTGCAGCCCTCAAGGCAACATTTTACTGAAGCCAGGGCGGCGCAGGCTCCTCTGCCCTGGCCGCCCCATGCTCAGCCTCGGCCCGCGCGGCGCGCCGGCGCGCATCCTCCAGCCGGGCCGCATCGATTTCGCGCATCACCCCGGCCACGTCAGCCGCCTGCTCGTCATCCTCGAACAACCCCGTCAGTGGGCTGTCCGGGCGCAGTTCGCCCGCCTCGTACAAGGCCCACATTTCCTGCGCATACCGGGTACTTTTCAGCTCCGGCGCAAAGCGCCCGAAATAATGGGCCATGTTGGCCACATCGCGCTGCAGCATGCTGAAGGCATGGTTGTTGGCCGCTGCATCCACCGCCTGCGGCAAGTCGATGATCACCGGCCCGTCCGGGCCAAGCAGCACGTTGAACTCCGACAGGTCGCCATGCACCAGCCCGGCACACAGCATCAGCACGATCTGGCGAATGACGAAGGCATGGTACGCCCGGGCTTCCTCGGCCTCGAGATGTACGTCGTTCAGGCGCGGGGCCGCGTCACCGTCGGCATCGGTCACCAGCTCCATCAACAGCACGCCGTCCTGGAAATCGTAGGGCCTGGGAACCCTAACGCCAGCGCCGGCCAGACGGAACAGCGCCGCCACTTCGGCGTTCTGCCAGGCGTCTTCGGCTTCCTTGCGGCCGTACTTGCTGCCCTTGGCCATGGCCCGGGCCTGACGGCTGTTGCGAACCTTGCGGCCCTCCTGGTACTCGGCAGCCTGGCGGAAACTGCGCTTGTTGGCTTCTTTATAAACCTTGGCGCAGCGCACCTGGCTGCCACAGCGCACCACATACACGGCGGCTTCCTTGCCACTCATCAACGGCCGCAGTACTTCGTCGACCAGGCCGTCTTCGATCAGGGGTTCGATTCTTTTGGGTGTCTTCATCAGGCTGCGTTCGGGGTCCTGGCTGTGATGGCGGACATCCTCTCACAGCCTGATGCGACTTGCTCGTCTGTCTTCAGGCCGAGCGACTCAAGCGCCCTGCCCTACGCTGCCAACCACCGCCTCGCGCGCCCGGCGCCGTGTGACCAGAAGGCCCGAACACACCACCAGTACCGCCAGCACCATGGTCGATACTACTTCCAGACGGTGATCCGGGCGGAACAGCATCAGTACCAGCACGCCGCTGATGAACAGGATCACACCCCAGGTCAGCCATGGGAACAGCCACATGCGGTAGCCCAACGTCTTGCCCTGTGCAGTCAGGCGCTGGCGCAGGCGCAGCTGGGAAACGGCGATCACCAGGTACACCAGCAGGGCAATGGCGCCGGAGCTTGCCATGAGGAAGCCGAACACCTTGGCCGGGACCAGGTAATTGGCAATCACCGCCAGGAAAGCTGCGCCTGTGGACAGCAGTACAGCCACCACGGGGGTGCCGCTGCGGCTGGTCACCTGGGCGCAGGCCGGCGCATCACCGCGGCGGCTCAGCGAGTAGACCATGCGCGAAGCGGTATACAGCGACGAGTTGAGGCAACTGGTCACCGACGTCAGCACCACGAAGTCGATGATCGCCTTGGCATTCGGCACGCCCAGGGTGTCCAGCACCGTGACATAGGACCCTTCGGTGGCCAGGCGCGGGTCAGTCCACGGCACCAGCGCGATGACGATGAATATCGACAGGATATAGAACAGCGTGATCCGCCAGATCACCGAGTTGGTGGCCTTGGAAATATGCTTGCCCGCTTCATCCGATTCGGCTGCGGCAATGGTCACCACTTCGGCGCCGAGGAACGAGAACATGGTAATCAGCATGGCGCTCAGCACCGCACCAAAACCGTTGGGCATGAAGCCGCCACTGTCCCACAGGCGCGACACGCCGCTGACACCGGAGCCTGGCAGCAGGCCGAAGATGGCGCATACCCCCAGCGCGATGAAGCCGACAATGGCCACCACCTTGACCAACGCCAGCCAGAACTCGAACTCACCGTAGTTCTTCACGCTGAACAGGTTGGTGGCGGTCAGCAACAGGGTAATCACCAACGACAAGACCCAGATCTCCAGCTGCGGGACCCAGGAATTGATGATGGTGGCGGCGATATTGGCCTCGATGGGAATGATCAGTACCCAGAACCACCAATACAGCCAGCCGATTGTGTAGCCGGCCCATTTGCCGATGGCGAGGTCGGCATAGGTAGAGAACGAACCGGTGTCCGGTGAAGCAACGGCCATTTCGGCCAGCATGCGCATCACCAGCACCACCAGCGCGCCGGCCAGGATATAGGCCAGGATGGTGGCGGGCCCTGCCTCGGCAATCGCACGGCCGGAGCCGACGAACAGGCCGGCACCGATCACGCCGGCAATGGACAGCATGGTGACATGCCGGGATTTCAATCCATGACTCAAATTGTTCTTGTGGGTTTGCATGGCGCTACCTTGTTGTTTTTGTCATGCCCACGCTGGGGCCGCCGGCTTGCACGTCACCGACGCAGGCGCGAAAAAGCCCGCCCTGCCCCAGATGGTGAGTAGGGCAGTACGGGTTGAGGAAAACGAAACCGCAGGGCGTATTACGGGCAGGTCAGCCGGCAGCCCGCTGACGAGGCGCCAGGTCGGCCTTGGGGAAACTGCCGCCCTGGCGGCCAACCTGCTCGCATACCTTGTCGACGATGTACGCGCCGATCGGGATGGCGGAGGTAGCGGCCGGCGACGGTGCGTTGCACACGTTGACGCTGCGAGCGGTGTTGACGAACAGGAAGTCGTCGATCAGCTTGCCGTCACGCGATACGGCCTGGGCACGCACGCCGGCCGGATAAGGCGTGAGGTCGGCCTTGGTGATGCTCGGGCAGTATTTCTGGACCTGCTTGAGGTAGCCACCCTTGAACAGCGAGTTCTTCATCTCGATCAGGCCTGGGCGGAAGTTCTTCGCCAGCACCTTGAGGATGCCGGGGGTGGTCAGGGTCTGGAACAGGTCGGCTGGGCTGACATCACGCTTGCGGTAACCCTCGCGCTTCATTGCCAGCACGGCGTTGGGGCCAACGGTCACGGTGCCGTCGATCATGCGAGTCAGGTGCACCCCCAGGAACGGCATGGACGGGTCGGGAATCGGGTAGATCAGGTGGTTGACGATCTGGTTGTGCTGCTTGGGCAGCAGGTAGTACTCGCCACGGAACGGGCAGATGACGAACTCGGTCCGCAGGCCCAGCATGCTCACCACGCGGTCGGCCATCAGGCCCGAGCAGGTCACCAGGAAACGGCTGCGCAACTCATCGTCATGATGGTCACCACGCGTGCGCACGACCACTTCGCTGGCCAGCTCCTGCAGGCCAACCACCTCGGCGCCATAGCGGATCTCACCGCCGGCGCGCTGGAACTCGGCGCCCATGGCCGCAGTCACTTCAGCGTAATTGACGATACCGCTGGAGGGCACGAAGATGCCGCCCATGCCAACGATATTGGGCTCGCGCTCGCGCAGTTCGGCCGCCGACAGCCAGTAGCGCTCCAGGCCATTGGCCGCGGTGCGCTCCCACAGCGCCTTCATGCGCTGCATTTCCAGGTCGTTGGTAGCCACCAGCAGCTTGCCGCATTCATCGAAGCGGATACCGTGCTGGGTGCAGAAAGCCTTGGTGGCCTTGTTGCCTTCCAGGCAGAAGCGCGCCTTGAGGCTGCCGGGGGTGTAATACACGCCGGCGTGGATCACGCCGCTGTTGTGGCCGGTCTGGTGGCGGGCCGGGCCGGACTCTTTCTCCAGCAGGAGAATCTTCGCATCCGGGTAGACCTTGATCAGGTGCATGGCCGTGGACATGCCCACAATGCCACCGCCAATGATGATGAAATCGTACACAGCCTTACCTCACACGCAGGCATTGCCTGACTGGCTCACCAAGGCCCGCGCGGGCCCTGGTGGCATCGTTTTGTGCAAAGACGCGAGGGCGGGCGCCCGCCCCGCGCCCTGTCATTATTGCCCGCGCTGGTACAGCGGTTTGGGGAAGGCCACGTAACCGCGCTGGCGCATCAGCTCGCGGCGCAGGCCTTCATGCGGCGTGAAGCGGTCGCGGCCATGCAGCCAGAACAGGTTGTTGATCAGCAGGAAGCTACCCACACCGACCGGTACCGAAAGCTTCTTCTCGCTGCCTTCCAGCGATTCGGACAAGGCGTTCAGCCAGATGCCCTCCTCGTAGTTTTCCGGCTGCACGAACTGGTCGATGTAGCGCATGGTCGGGCGGCCTTCGGCATCGGTGTCGAATACCGAGTGGAACACATCTTCGGACACCTTCTTGCTCGGCGGTGCGGTCCAGCGCATTTGGCGACGGGCCAGCGGGTGGCGGAAGAATTCGTCGCACTGCTCCCAGTCGTCCAGGTGCAGCAGCAGCGAGTTGCCGCCTTCCATGTTCTTTTCGTCAATCTTCAGCATCAGCACGTAGTCGGTGATCTGGTTGACGAAGGTGCCGTCGTTGTGCAGCTCCATGACCCGGTGCGGCTGGCGCAGGTAGCTGTCGGAGTTGTCGGTGTTGACCACCACGAAGCGGGCATAGAACTGGCCGCTCATGGCGTCGTAGTTGGAGCGGCCGATCAGGTGTGCGCAGGCGGTGGTGAACTTGACCATGTCCTCGGCCTGGCTCACGTCATCCAGGCCGACCGGGGTGATCAGCATGCCGCCGCTGGCGCGGTTGAGGATGGTATTGAGCAGCACCGGCCGCAGGGTGCCCTGGCACAGCTCGTCGAGGATCTCGCCAACCCGGAAGCGCAGGAACGACTTGTACTCCAGCGCCTGCACCGGCCACTGGGCAACAGCCTGGACGAACGCTTCGACCGTTTCGCGGGCAAAGGTGAGCTCAAGCAGGCGCGGCGACTGTTTCGAAGGGGCGATGGTGTAACCACGCGGCTCGAGCGGCAGTGGCATCACAAGTTCGTCGATCTGCGTAAAAGCGTTCATGGCAGTGTCCTGGCAGAAAAAATGAGTAGCGCCGTCCGGGCATGACCTGGATCAGTGCGGGCGAGCTAAAATTATCGCCATAAACGCAAAATGTCTACATTTTTATTTTCCAAAGACAGAATGTATTTTTGTCCATTGTTTTTCGCCGGCGAACGCTTTCGGTATGATCGTCAAAACCGTTTGAGGAACAGGACCTTGGAAGCGCTCGCCCCCCGACAAAACTCAGCATTCAGCGGGTATGAGAGGCTCAAGAAGGACATCATCCGCGGCGTGTTCAAACCCGGCGAAAAGCTGCTGATGAGCACCCTGAAGGAGCGCTACGACCTGGGCGTGGGCCCGCTGCGCGAAGCACTGTCGCAGTTGGTGGCCGAGCACCTGGTCAACGCGATCAGCCAGAAGGGCTACCGTGTGGCGCCCATGTCGCTGGACGAGATGAACGACATCTACGATGCCCGCGCCAACCTGGAGGCGATGATCATCACCCTGGCCATCGAGCGTGGCGACGACGCCTGGGAGGCGTCGGTACTGGCCCACTCGCATACCCTGGCCAAGGTGGTGGAAGTGAAGACCCGCGAGCAGCGCCTGGATGTGTGGGACGAACGGCACAAGGCGTTCCACACGGCCATTGCCTCGGGCTGCGGCTCCAAGCACCTGCTGCAGGCGCGCACTTACCTGTTCGACCAGGCCGAGCGCTACCGGCACCTGTGGCTGACCCAGACGGTGTTTTCCGAACAGGCCCTGGAGCTCAAGCGCCAGGAGCATGCGGCTCTGGTGGAAGTGATTCTGGCCCGGGACGCCAAGCGCGCCAGTGCCATGATGCGCTCGCACCTGATGACCCCGGTGCCGATCATTGCGCAGATCATGCATGCCGAGGGTATCGGCGCACGCTAGAGGGTTGCTTTGTATCCCTCAGGGCCCTATCGCCGGCAAGCCAGCTCCCACAGGTACTGCGCTGCCTTCGGGGCCTGTGGGGTCTCTGTGGGAGCTGGCTTGCCGGCGATAGGGCCAGGGCAGGCAAAACGCGCCAGATGAATTTTTCTTAAATCGCCGTTTGGCTATTCTTTGGCACAATCAAGTCTCCAATAGATGCCCGGGAACCAGCATGCCTCGCGTACTGACTATCGAAGACGACGCCGTCACCGGCCAGGAAATCGTCGCCGAACTTACCAGCCACGGCCTTGAGGTGGATTGGGCCGACAATGGCCGTGAAGGCCTGGCCAAGGCCATTGCCGGCGGCTACGACCTGATCACCCTGGACCGCATGCTGCCCGAGGTCGATGGCCTGACCATCGTCACCACGCTGCGCAACCTCAAGATTGCCACGCCGATCCTGATGATCAGCGCCCTCTCCGACGTCGACGAGCGGGTGCGCGGCCTGCGTGCCGGGGGTGACGACTACCTGACCAAACCGTTCGCCTCCGACGAGATGGCCGCGCGGGTCGAAGTGCTGCTGCGCCGCAACAGCGTACCCATGACCCAGACCCGCCTGCAGGTCGCCGACCTGCAACTGGACCTGATCAGCCACGAAGCCCGCCGTGGCGAACAGACCCTCAACCTGCTGCCCACCGAGTACAAGCTGCTGGAGTACCTGATGCGCCATAGCGGCCAGGTGATCACGCGGATGATGATTTTCGAGGAAGTCTGGGGCTACCACTTCGACCCGGGCACCAACCTGATCGACGTACACATCGGTCGCCTGCGCAAGAAAATCGACTCGCCCGGCCAGTCGCCGCTGATCCGTACGGTACGGGGCTCCGGCTATGCCATTGCTGAACCCGTCTAAGGGCTGGAGCTCCTCGACCAGCCGCCTGCTGGCGCTGTACAGCTTTCTGTTCGTGGCCTGGAG
Source organism: Pseudomonas sp. PVC-5-1 (assembly GCF_057444345.1). NCBI lineage: Bacteria > Pseudomonadati > Pseudomonadota > Gammaproteobacteria > Pseudomonadales > Pseudomonadaceae > Pseudomonas > Pseudomonas sp. PVC-5-1. Next base: position 3,249,185 of record NZ_CM172024.1, read on the forward strand.
CAGCATCCTCATGGGGGTGCTGTACTTCGAGGTGTCCAGCTACCTGAACAAACTCACCCGCCATTCGATGCTGCAGCGCCAGCACCTGTTCGCGCACATGAGCGGCAAACAGCTGGACGACGCCCTGGTCGCCAGCCAGGCCTTCGAGGAGCGCAGCTTCGACGCCTACGGCCTGTTCGACAACCAGCTCAACCCGATCGGCGGGCGCATTCGCGCCATCCCGCCAGAGCTGGGGCTGGACGGCAAGGTTCACGAACTCAAGCGCTGCCTGGACGCCGACGACCCGCACATGCCGCGTGACAGCTGCGACGCGGTGGCGATCAAGGTGCAGGATGGCCGCTGGCTGGTGCTGGTGCGCGACAACGGCTCGCTGTTCGTGGTGACCCGGATCATCCTGCATGCCCTGCTTTGGGGGATATCGCTGACCCTGATCCCGGGCTTTGCCGGCTGGTACCTGCTGAGGCGCCGCCCACTCAAGCGTATCCGCGCGATCCAGGCCCAGGCCGAACTGATCGTCGCCGGTGACCTTACCCACCGCCTGCCGCTGTCGGCCCGGCGCGACGAGCTGGACATGCTGGCAGCCATCGTCAACGCCATGCTCGACCGCATCGAGCGGCTGATGCACGAGGTCAAGGGCGTGTGTGACAACATCGCCCACGACCTGCGCACCCCGCTCACGCGCCTGCGCGCCCAGCTGTACCGCATTCGCCAGCAAAGTGACGCTGACTCCACCCAGGCCGAGGCACTGGACCAGGCCATTAGCGAAACCGACACCCTGATGGCGCGTTTTCGCGGGTTGTTGCGCATCAGCGAACTGGAAGACCGCCAGCGGCGGGCCGGTTTCGTCCAGCTTGACCCGCACGAGTTGCTGGTCGAGCTGCACGACTTTTACTTGCCGTTGGCAGAAGATGGCGGCATCCGCCTGGAACTGCAGCAGCCGGCCGAACTGCCGGCATTGCATGGTGACCGCGAACTGCTGTTCGAGGCACTGGCCAACCTGGTGGGCAACGGCATCAAGTTCACGCCCGAGGGTGGGCTGGTGCGGATAACGGCGACGCAGGACGACAAAGGGCTGCACCTGGCCATCGAGGACAGCGGGCCGGGTATTCCGGAAGAGGAACGTGCGGCGGTGCTGAAGCGCTTCTACCGTAGCGATGAAGGCCACCGCCATGCGGGGTTCGGGCTGGGGTTGTCGATCGTTGCGGCGATCGTCGACCTGCATGGGTTCGGGCTGGAGGTGGGGGAAAGCGAGCTGGGCGGGGCGAGGCTGGTACTGCACTGCCCGCTCGCCGGGCTAGCCAAATAGAAGCTGGGGCCGCTATGCGGCCCATCGCCGGCAAGCCAGCTCCCACAGGGACTGCACAGTTCTTCAGTATTGCGCGGTTCCTGTGGGAGCTGGCTTGCCGGCGATGGGCTGCGCAGCAGCCCCAGTGACATCGATCAGTCGGCCAGACGCCAGGTAGTCCCACCCTTGCCGTCTTCCAGCACCACACCCATGGCAGTCAGCTGGTCGCGAATGCGGTCGGACTCGGCCCAGTTCTTGTCCGCACGCGCCTGCAGGCGCGCCTGGATCAAGCCCTCGACCTCAGCGGCATCCACCTTGCCTTCGGCACCGGCACGCAGGAAGTCATCGGCTTCCAGCTGCAGCACCCCCAGCACATCACCCAGCTCGCGCAGGCGACCGGCCAGGCCGGCAGCAGCCTCCACGTCGCTTTCGCGCAGGCGGTTGATCTCGCGCACCAGGTCGAACAGCACGGCGCAGGCTTCGGGGGTGCCGAAGTCGTCGTTCATGGCCACGCTGAAGCGCTCGACAAACTCTTCGCCACCCTTGGCCGCCACCCGTGGCAAGCCACGCAGGGCGTGGTAGAAGCGCTCCAGCGCGCCCTTGGCATCGCGCAGGCTGTCTTCCGAGTAGTTGATCGCGCTGCGGTAGTGGCTGGCCACCAGCAGGTAGCGCACCACTTCCGGGTGATACTTCTCGAGCACGTCGCGAATGGTGAAGAAGTTGTTCAACGACTTGGACATCTTCTCGCCATTGATACGAATCATGCCGCAGTGCATCCAGGCGTTTGCGTACTGCTTGCCGGTGGCCGCCTCGCTCTGGGCGATCTCGTTCTCGTGGTGCGGGAACTCCAGGTCGCTACCGCCGCCGTGGATGTCGAAGCTTTCACCCAGGCAGCAGGTGGACATCACCGAGCACTCGATGTGCCAGCCCGGACGCCCCGGGCCCCATGGCGACTCCCAGCTCGGCTCGCCCGGCTTGACGCCCTTCCACAGCACGAAGTCCAGCGGGTCCTGCTTGGCTTCGTCGACCTCGATACGGGCACCGATGCGCAGGTCTTCGATCTTCTTGCGCGACAGCTTGCCGTAGCCGACGAACTTGCCGACGCGGTAGTACACGTCACCATTGCCCGGGGCATAGGCATAACCCTTGTCGATCAGGGTCTGGATCATCGCGTGCATGCCGGCGATATGGTCGGTGGCACGCGGCTCCTGGTCCGGCGGCAGGATGTTCAGGCGGCGCTCGTCTTCGTGCATCGCGTCGATCATGCGGGCGGTCAGGGCATCGAAGCTTTCGCCGTTCTCGTTGGCCCGGTTGATGATCTTGTCATCGATGTCGGTGATGTTGCGCACGTAGGTCAGCTCGTAGCCGCTCTTGCGCAGCCAGCGGGTGACCAGGTCGAAGGCCACCATGCTGCGGCCATGGCCCAGGTGGCAGTAGTCGTACACGGTCATGCCGCACACGTACATGCGCACCTTGTTGCCATCCAGCGGCTTGAAGGTTTCCTTCGTTTTGCTCAGCGTGTTGTAGATGGTAAGCACGGCGGTTCCTCAGCTGCCCCAGGAGTCACGCAGGGTGACAGTGCGGTTGAACACCGGGCGGCCCGGCTGGCTGTCCTTCAGGTCGGCGCAGAAGTAGCCTTCGCGTTCGAACTGGAAACGGTCCTCGGGCTGCGCCTGGGCCAGCGACGGCTCGGCGCGGCAGCCGCTGAGCACCTGCAGCGAGCCTGGGTTGATGTTGTCCAGGAAGCTGCCGCCCTCCTCGGTCTTTTCCGGGTTCGGCGAGCGGAACAGGCGGTCGTACAGGCGCACTTCGCACTCGATGCTGCCCTCGGCCGGTACCCAGTGGATCACGCCCTTGACCTTGCGGCCTTCCGGGTTCTTGCCCAGGGTGTCCGGGTCGTACGAGCAGCGCAGCTCGACGATGTTGCCGTCGGCATCCTTGATCGCCTCGTCGGCGCGGATCACGTAGCTGCCGCGCAGGCGCACTTCACCGGCCGGTTCCAGGCGCTTGTAGCCCTTCGGCGGCTCTTCCATGAAGTCGTCGCGGTCGATGTACAGTTCACGGGAGAACGGCAGCACGCGCACGCCCATGTCTTCCTTCGGGTGGCGCGGCAGTTCGAGCTGCTCGACCTGGCCTTCCGGATAGTTGGTTATGACCACCTTCAGCGGGCGCAGCACGCACATGGCGCGCGGTGCGGTGCGGTCCAGGTCGTCACGAATGCTGAACTCGAGCATCGACATGTCGACCACGCCGTCGGAACGGTTGGTGCCGATCATTTCGCAGAAGTTGCGGATCGAAGCCGGGGTGTAGCCACGGCGACGGAAGCCGGACAGGGTCGACATGCGTGGGTCGTCCCAGCCTTCGACGTGCTTTTCGTCGACCAGCTGCTTGAGCTTGCGCTTGGACGTGATGGTGTAGTTCAGGTTCAGGCGGCTGAACTCGTACTGGCGCGGGTGCGCCGGCACCGGCAGGTTGTCGAGGAACCAGTCGTACAGCGGACGATGGCCTTCGAACTCCAGGGTGCAGATCGAATGGGTGATGCCCTCGATGGCGTCCGACTGGCCGTGGGTGAAGTCGTAGTTCGGGTAGATGCACCACTTGTCACCGGTCTGGTGGTGGTGGGCATGGCGGATACGGTACAGGATCGGGTCACGCAGGTTCATGTTCGGCGAGGCCATGTCGATCTTGGCCCGCAGCACGCGCTCGCCATCCTTGAACTCGCCGGCCTTCATGCGCGCGAACAGGTCGAGGTTCTCGTCAACGCTGCGCTCGCGGAACGGGCTGTTCTTGCCCGGCTCCTTGAGGTTGCCACGGTATTCCTTGGCTTGCTCGGGGGTAAGGTCGCAGACGTAGGCCTTGCCACGCTTGATCAGCTCGACCGCCCAGTCGTGCAGCTGGTCAAAGTAGTCGGAGGCGTAGCGCACATCGCCGGCCCAGTCGAAGCCCAGCCACTTGACATCGCTCTGGATGGCGTCGATGTACTCCTGGTCTTCCTTGGCCGGGTTGGTATCGTCGAAACGCAGGTGGCAGACGCCCCCGAATTCCTTGGCCAGGCCGAAGTTGACGCAGATCGACTTGGCGTGACCGATGTGCAGGTAGCCATTGGGCTCCGGCGGGAAACGGGTGACGATGCTGCTGTGCTTGCCCGAGTCCAGGTCGGCCTGGATGATCGGCCGCAGGAAATTCGCAGGGACAGCGGGGGCGCCTTTGGCAGCGGCGTTGGGCGCGTTGTCGGCAGTGGGCTTGCTCATAGGATCCTTGAATGCACGTGTCCGGCCTGGGTAGGCCGATTGAATCAAAGGGCCTATCATAGCCGAAGCAGTCAAGCTGCTGACAGTCGGGCCCGGACAAACTGGCGTGATTTATCACGGCTTTTTGCCGCAGCCTGGCAAAATGGCCAGTGCGCGCCATGTGTCGCGATCGCCTGATCCTGCGTCAGGTGATGACCCGCGCCCTGCGCACCCTAATTCCGATTGCCTTGAAAGAGCGAGTTTCAGCATGTCCAAAGTCAAACTGAGCACCAACCACGGCGACATCGTCCTGCAACTGGACGCCGAGAAAGCGCCGCTGACTACCGAAAACTTCGTTCAGTACGTCAAGGACGGCCACTACAATGGCACCGTGTTCCACCGCGTGATCAAGGGCTTCATGATCCAGGGCGGCGGCTTCGAGCCTGGCATGAGCCAGAAGAAGACCCGCGCCAGCATCCAGAACGAAGCCGACAACGGCCTGAAGAACAAAAAGTACAGCATCGCCATGGCCCGTACCATGGAGCCGCACTCCGCCTCGGCGCAGTTCTTCATCAACTCGTCCGACAACGACTTCCTCAACCACAGCGGCAAGAACGTTCAGGGCTGGGGCTACGCGGTATTCGGCGAAGTGATCGAAGGCCGTGAAATCGTCGACGCCATCGAAAAGGTCGCCACCGGTTCCAAGGCTGGCCACCAGGACGTGCCGAAGGACGACGTGATCATCGAGAAAGCCGAGATCGTTGAGTGATCCTGCTGATCTCCGATCTACACTTGCAAGAAGAACGCCCGGACATTACCCGGGCGTTTCTTGATCTGCTCGATGGCCGTGCCCGCCACGCCAAGGCGTTGTACATCCTTGGCGACTTTTTCGAAGCCTGGATCGGCGACGATGCCATGACGCCCTTCCAGCAGTCGGTCTGCCAGGCCATGCGTCGGCTGAGTGACAGCGGCACGGCCATCTACCTGATGCATGGCAACCGTGATTTCCTGATCGGCCAAGCCTTCTGCGACGCTGCGGGCTGCACGTTGCTGCACGACCCCAGCGTGATCGAGCTGGGTGGCGAGCAGGTGCTGCTGATGCATGGCGATACCTTGTGCACCCGCGACCTGGCCTACATGAAAATGCGCCGCTTGCTGCGCAACCCGCTGAGCCTGTGGGTGTTGCGGCACCTGCCGCTGTCGGCCCGCTACAAGCTGGCACGCAAGCTACGCAGCGAAAGCCGCTCGCAAACGCGGATGAAGTCCACCGAGATCGTCGATGTCACGCCAGAGGAAGTGCCGAAGGTAATGGCGGCGCATGGTGTACGTACCTTGGTGCATGGGCATACCCATCGGCCGGCGATACACAAGCTGGTGGTCGACGGGCAACCGGCACGGCGTATCGTGCTGGGCGACTGGGACCGCCGAGGCTGGGCCTTGCAGGTTGACGAGCAAGGCTTTCAGCTGGCGCCGTTCGAGTTTTCCTGACCGACCGAGGCACCTTCTTCGCGGGCATGCCCGCTCCCACAGGTACTGCACCAAGGCTGCAAGCGGTGCGGTACCTGTGGGAGCGGGCGAGCCCGCGAAGAGGCCGGTATGCCCTACTGCTGGACCACCGCCCCCTTGTCCCGCTCACTGATCACCACTTCCCGGTACTCCGGGTCAGCCTTGATCTGCGCCTCGGTAAATGGAATCACCGCCAGTTGCCCGGCTGCAAACGCCTTGGTCTGGTCACTGGCATGCACCGAAGCCGCTTCACTGGACTGGGAAAACGCCAGCAGCCCACGGGCCTCTGGCCCCTGGTCGGTAAAACTGACCAGTTGCAGGTAGCTGGTACCACTGACCACCAACCGCTTGCCCTGCCCATGCGGCACACTGTAGATCGCGTTGTACACGCCCAACGCCTGCGGGCCACCCGGCACCGGCGTACCATCGCCCGCCTGTTGCACCTGCCCCCAACGCACCTCCCCTGCCATACCGCTGTCACGCACCTGCTCGAGCGACGCCAATGCGGCCTGATGCAACAGCTTGCGCACGGCCGCCTGCTCGACCGCCAACCCGCGCGGGGTGTGCTGCGGATCGGCAGGGTCAAAGGCCACCCGCCAGCTTTGCGGGTGCTCGGCCAGGGCATCGTACAGGTTCTGGAAATGTATCAGCCCAATGCCACTGTCCAGGTCAGCCTTGCCATTCCAGGCCGCCAGGCTGCTGCATACGGCCCGCACATCCGCCTCGGCGCCCTTGCACCACTGCAGCAGGTCAGGCAGCAGCAGGCTGGCCAGGTAGACCTCGTCATCGGTCACCATGCGCTGCAGGTCGTCAGCGTCCAGGCGGGCCGTACCCTGCAGGCGTTGCAGGGCAAAGCGGCCACGCATGCCCAGCGGCTGATCACTGCGGCTGACCAGCGGCGAATAACCGGTCAGCGGCTGCGCCGGGTTGGCCATCCAGGCCGGGTCGTTGGAGTTCTGCACGAAATCCTCGCGCTCCAGGCTCGGCAGCAGCCGCGCAGGGAAAATCCCCGGCTGTGCGGCCTGCGCATCGACCTTCCACTGGCATGCGCTGCGTGAGCCATCCAGTACCACCAGGCGCCCCTGCGCCTGCGGGTTGCTGCACGCACTCAGCAGTTGCTGATCCACATAAGGCACCACTGACTGGTTCAGGTACAAGGCCTTGCCTGCCGGGTCTACCGCCAGCGTGTTGACCCAGGGAATACCCTGCAGCTGTTCGATCGAGCCTTTCAACGTAGCCAGGCTGTCGGCACGGTTGATCTGGTACCACTGCTGCAACACCCGGGTGTTCTCGAGGTTGGCGTCGCGCAGGCTGTAGGCAGCATGTGCATCCCAGTCCAGGCGCCCCGGCCATTGCACCACCGGGCCGAATTGCGAGCTGTAGACCTGGCGCTGCACCTGGCTCAGGCTGCCATCCTCGGCCTTTACCGCAACACTGACGGTTTGCCGGGCCAACGGCAGCGACTTGCCATCGAGCAGGTAGCGGGTCGGGTCCTTGGGGTCGAGTTGCAGGCGGTACAGGGTGAAGTGATTCGACGTATCGACGGTGTGCGTCCAGGCCAGATGCTGGTTGAAGCCGATGTTGACCACCGGCAGGCCCGGCAATGCCGCCCCCATGACATCGAGCTGGCCGGGAATGGTCAGTTGCATCTGGTAGAAACGCATGCCGCCCATCCACGGGAAGTGCGGGTTGGCCAGCAACAGACCGCGGCCATTGGCCGAACGCCGGGCCCCGACAGCCACCGCATTGCTACCGCGCTCCGTGGCAAAACGCTGTTGCCTGGCCAGCGCCGCGGCAAACCCTGCCGGCGCCGGCTGGCTGGCCTGCGTTGGCGGTTGCGCCCCGGCCAGCGCTTCGACGAACTGCCCGACACCGCCTTCGGCGAGCAGCCGACGGGTCAGCCTGACCAGGTCCTCGCTGCTGATCGGCCGCAGCCACTCGCCGGTGCCACATTCGGCGGGCAACCCCTGGCTGCGGCGCTCGGCCAGCGCCCGGTTGAACCCGCTGGCATAGCCTGCCAGCAGCGCCCGTACCGGCGCCGGCTGCGCCTGCAAGAACGCATCGACTGCCGCCGGAGTGTTGAGCCAGGTGAAGAATACGTCGCTGGCCAGGTTGTCACGCTGCTCAAGGGTCTTGCCCTTGGCACCGAAGTAGCGTGAGCGCTCGCCACTCACGGTCAGCACTTCATTGGCCAGCAGGCACAAGTTGTCCTGGGCGTAGGCGTAGCCGATGCCATAACCCAGGCCGCGCTCGTCCTTGGCCACGATGTGCGGCACACCGTAAGTGGTTCGGCGAATCTGCGCACTGGCATCGGCTGCGGCGGACTGCACCGGCACTGCGCCAACGCTGAAGGCTACCAGGGCGGCGGCCAGGCCAGCGCAAGTCATGGGACGGGAAAGTGGAAACACAGGCACTCCTCGGCTTCGGGGATCATCCCGATCAGACGAATGGCCAAATGAAAATTTTACGTATTACAAGGCAATGGAACGTCTTGAACAGAACCAGATTTTTTTTGCGAGTGGGCTGCAGTTTTTCCGTTCTCATTCGTCCTAGTAAGTGAGGCACCCAAATTTCGGGTTCGTCCACGAAAAGGAGCATTCACATGTACAACCCGCAAACCTCGATCCAGGCTGGGCGCGTCCCAGGCAAAGCGCCCAGGGAACAGGACGTTTTTGCTGACGAACGCATCGGCAACGAACAGATCCGCGAGCTGTTGCGCAGTTTCGGCCTGCGTACCAGTCTGATCCGCCTCAAGGTCATCGATGCCTTGCACGCCGCCGACCGCAATGGCCGCAGCATTGGCGTGCGCGGCGTGCACGCGCAGCTGGAACAGCTGGATATCCCGCTGTCGTTCCTCAGCGTGCGCGAAGTGCTCAAGCGGCTGTGCAGCGAGGGCGTCATCCAGCTGGGCAGCGACAAATGCTACAGCCTCGACCCCCAGGCGCGCGCCGTGCTGGAACGAACGCCTTTGCGCTGAGCGCATGGCCGGCCATACCTGGCCGGCCAGCCAAAGTCAGGGTTTGACCTTGCGCCGCAGGATGCCGTTGATCACCACGACCACCACGGCGATGGCGATGGCCAGCATCTGGAAGGTCTGCTCACTGATCGTGCCCTGCTTCTGCAGGTGGGACAGGCCCAGCATCAGGCCCAGTACCACCAGGATGATCAGAAGGGAGTATTTGAGGCGCTGCACGTGTGTCATCGAAGGTTCCTTGCAACATCAGGGGCAAATGGCTCGCAACGAGCCGCGGCAATGATACAACGGCCACCGGCCCCGGCGCTGCATTTCCTGCTGGGTGGGGCGGCGCCTGCCTGAAAGCATGGGGCTCCCAAGCACCCATGCCGGAGGCACCATGTACAAACCCCTTCTGTTCGCGTCGCTATTGCTGACCCCCTTTTCCCTTCATGCGCTGGACACCCGCCAGACCTCGGCCGAGCAACTGCTCGAACTGGGCCGCGAACTGGCTGCCCAAGCTGGCGCCAGCCAATGGCAACAACTGTGGCAGCGCGTGCGCCAGGCCGGTTACCTGCAGGCAAAAGGTGCGTCGGTGCATTTCACTGCCCCCCAGGCGCAACTGCCAGAGCTGGCCCGGCAAACCCTGGCCCAGGCCGACCGGGTACAAGCGCAACAGCAGACCCAGGCACTGTATCGCCGCCGCTTTGCCGACCAGGTCATCGGCCAGCGTGACGGGCAGCCGCTGCATGCCCTGTGCCTGCTGGTCGATTGGCGCACGCTGCCACAAGGCATGCGCGACTCCCCTCAGGCCTACCTGCGCAGCGCCAGCCTGTTGAGCAGCTATCCGTGTGATTGATGGTTATCACACCCAGCGCGCAACACAAGGAGTGAGCTGATGGGAAATCACCCGCTACAGCCAGATGTTGAAGCCATGTCCTACAACGCCGGATATCGCTGCCTGCAAAACCTGTTCGCGGAAGCTACAACCCCCAACCCATATGCCGCCTAGCGACATGCCTCGGCTGTCACAGAAAATCCAGTCACACCTTCGACATAACGCCGCTGGTGATCGGGTAGCACAGCCCATCCGTCCCGAAGGAGCGCCATATGCAAATGCCAGACTTGAGCCACATCGATATCAGCCAACTGCCCCACTCGCTGCAGGCCCTGATCGACTGCATCGGCATCGACAACGCCTACCAGCTGACCTGCGCCTACGGCGGCAGGCCCAAGTACATCCCCAAGCACCGCGAGCGCACCAAGCTTGCCGACGTGCTGCCGCCCGAAGCGCTCGACGCGCTGATCAAGCGCTTTGCCGGTGTCGCCCTGGAAATCCCCAAGGCTGACCATTTCATGCGCCAGTTGCGCAACCTGCAGATCCAGAAGGAAAGCGCCAGCGGCCTGTCACGCAGCCTGCTCGCTGACAAGTACGGCCTGAGCCTGCGCCAGATTGGCAACATCCGCCGGCAAGAACCTTGCGCGCGCTGAAGCCCCGGCATCGTCACCACCATTGACGGCCACGTTTTGAACCCAACCAGAAGAGAACCCAGCAATGTCGATAGATAACAGCCTCATCGGTTCCGTAATCAATGCCTTGCCGATGGACCGCATGATCGCAGGCCCCCTGCAGGCCATGGTCCAGGCCCAGGTCACCGCCAGCAAATCCTACGCCGACTTCCTGATGCAGGTGTGCGTCCAGGACGGCAAGGCCGTGGCCATCCAGTTCGACTACGACGAAACCATCGTCGACGAACAAGGCGAGTACAAGGGCGTGGTCAGCAAGACCATGAAAGTGCCGCTGGTGGCAGCCATCACCCACCCGAACATCTCCATCGAAGAAGGCAACGTCGAGTTCGAGCTGGTCATCAACCAGATGTCGGAAGACGTTTCCAGCAAGGACATGAGCGCCGAGGCAAGCGGTTCGCTGGGTTGGGGGCCGTTCAGGCTCAACGTGAAAGGCAGCGTCAGCCACAAGTCCACGCAAACCCGCAAGACTGACACCCGCGCCCGCTACGCCTTCAACACGACCTTGAAGCGCCAGGACCCGCCTGAAGCGATGATGCGGGTGATCGACTTCCTGACCGACGCCGCGACAAAGCCGACCGTGGTCAAAACCGCCACACTGGAAAGCCAGGACTTGATTTCCCAGGCCGATACCTTGAAGAACCCTGCCGCCGACGGCGCTTCGGCCCTCGCCGCCGCCACCTCTTGAGACGCACCTCCCTGCCCCGAACAGCCCCCCTGACCAGCAACAGGGGGGCACCACCTGGCCTGAGGAGTCGAAGCATTGGATAAATCCCCCGCCCCCATGACTTCCATCGACCTGCGCGAAATCACCCGTGGCCTGCAGGAAGCCGCCAGTGCTACCAACAGCCTGATCGCGCAGCAGTACATCAACCTGTTCGACCAGTTCTTCGAATGCGACACCGAAGCGTTGGGCGCGCCCATGAAAGCCAAAATGGTCGAAGTGGCCATGGACGGCCAGCACATCATGCGCGTACCGCTGTTCGCGCTGGTGTCGCCAAAAGGCCTGGCCCTCGAGCGCATGCAGGTCGACCTTTCGGTAAGGGTCAAAGGCACCGAAGCACAGCAGGCACTGCTGACTGCAGGTGAAAACAAGGCGGCCAGCTTCAAGGTCACCATCGGCGGCCAAAGCCGTCAGGGCGACAGCCGTGACCCCGATGAAGTGCAGATCCGCATGCAGTTCCAGGCCAGCGAACCGCCGGAAGCCCTCAACCGGTTGATCGAGGAATACACCAGCCTGATCATCCCGGTACGCGCCCCCAGCCCGCCGCCATCGCCCGATACCAATGAGTTCATCGAAGCGGCCACTGTCCGTTGACGGCCGCCCTGCGCCAGCTCAGAAGTCGCGCTTGTAGAAGATGTCCAGTGAACTGGCCAGCCCGCTGGCAGCTTCGAGGTACACCTTCTTGCTCAGCTTGTAGCGCAATGCAATGGTGTTGGCGGGCTCGAACACCCCCACCCCGTAGCGCAGGCTCAGTTTCTCGGTGAGGTTGCCGCTGGCGACCACGCTGGTGGTATTGCCCGAACCTTCGGTGTCCAGCTGGAAGTCGTCGATGCCCAGGCTCGAGGCCAGGCTGCCGGTGATGCCGGCGCTACCCGCCAGGCCCAGGCCCAAGGCCGCCTCGGCGAGCATGTTGTTGTCTTCGCCGGACGTGCCCAGCGGCCGCCCCAGTACCAGGTACGACAGCGCCTGCTCCTGGCTCATGGCCGGTTCCGAGAACACTTTGCTTGTGGGCTGCTCGGCACTGCCGCTCAGGCGGATACCGGCAATCACATCGTCGACCTTGCGGATCGCTTCAATGTCCAGGTACGGCTGGTCGATCGGGCCTGCGAACAACAACCGCGCACGGCGGATGGTCAGGCGCTGACCGTAGGCGCGGTAGCGTCCATCGGCCAGGTTCAGCTCGCCACGGGTGTCGAGGTTGTCGCCGATGTGCACATGGCCGAGCAGGTTGGCCGTGAGACCAAAGCCGCTGAACGAAAGCTTGTCGCGGCCCACTTCGACATCGATGTCCATGGCCATCGCCATGGGCGGTTTGCCCTCTTCGGTCTGGTGGCCGACGATCACCGTGTCATCCGAGACCTTGACGGTGGACGGTGGCAGCTCGCGCACAGTGATCGCACCCTTGGGCACCTGTACCTTGCCGGTCACCGCCAGCTTGTCGTCGATCAGGCGCAAGGTCAGGTCCGGGGCGACCTCCAGCGTCGCATAGGGCTCGACCGTGACGGGCAGTTGCTGGCCCTGCAGACGCAGGTCCATGCCCAGTGCCTGGCCCCAGGTCAGGTTGCCATTGAGCTGGCCACGCCCCGCCTCGCCACTGCGCCAGCCGCCGTTGAGCTGTACCTGCTCGCCGGCAATCAACGCCTGCAATGACAGGTCCTCGAGGCTGACGGGCAGCTCGGCACCACTGACTTCGCCGCCACTGAGCATCAGGTTGCCGTTGACCTGCGGCGCCAGCAAGGTGCCCGACAACCTGCCACTGCCATTGAGCTGCCCGGCCAGGCGCTCGACCATAGGCACGAACGGGCGCGCCACCGACAGGTCGAGGCCGGCCAGGCGAAAATCACCCGACAGCGGTTTGTTCTTGCCCAGTGGATCGAGGCGGGTGTTGACGTTCAGCTCGCCCAGGCGCTCGCCGCGGAACGCCAGGCGGGTATCGATGCGCCTTGGCGCCAGCGTGCTGTCCAGGCGCAGGGCCTGGTACGGGAAGTCGACCCAGCGGTCCTTGTCGCGCACGCGCAGGGTACCGCCACTGGCGTCGACGACGATGTTGCCCTTGGGGCCGCTGGCCGGGATGTCCAGATTGATGTCGGCATTGAGCAGCCCCTGCCAGGCGAAGTCCTTCGGCAGCCACTGGGCCAGGCTGTCCAGCGGGAACTGCTTGAGGTGGTAGCGCAAGCGTGGCTCGGGGGCCAGACGTTGGTCGTCGCCGCACAAGCTGGCCTGGCCGGAGCGCCAGCAGTGCGCAGCAAAGTCCAGCTGGCCGCTGGCCAGCCGCTGCAGGCGCGCCGGTGCCTGCAACTGCCAGTCCTGGCCGCCGGCCTGGATCCGCCCACTGGCCAGGCGCCCGCGCCAGTCACCCTTGTTCAACTGGCCATCCAGGCCGAGGTCGAGTTTGAGCTGCGGGCCGTCCAGCGCCAAGGTCAAAGCTTGCTGGCGAATGTCGCCTTTGCCGTTGGCCTGCAAGGTGCCCAATGCCGTGTCACCCAGGTGAATGCCGCTGGCCTTCAGTTCGATCACGCCACGCTGGGCGTTGTCCAGGCGGGCGTCCAGGTCCAGCTGCTGCACGCGGTTTTCCGCCTGGGCCAGCCGCTGGCCCTGCAGGGCCAGCGTACCTTGCGGGGCCTGCAAGGTGCCAGCGACGTCAAGCCGGCCCTTGACCTGGCCCTGCAACCTTGGCCACAACTGGCCCAGGCGCGGCAGGTCGAGGTCGAGCCGCCCGGCCAGGCGTTGCTGCAGGCTGCCACTGCCATTGATGCGGTTATCCCCCAGCTGGACTGCCAGGGTACCCAAGGTCCAGCTCTGCCCTGCCCCCTGGGCCTCGACCTTGAGCACTGCCGGTTGGCCGCGCAGGCGGCCTTTCAGGTCTAGCTGGGCATCGAGGCTCAAGGCGTCGCCTTTCATCTCGCCTTTGCTGCGCAGCGGCCCCGCCAGGTTACCCGGCAGCTCGGCCAGCCAATAAGCTGGGTCGAGCGCCGACAACTGCAGGTCGACATCCCATGCCAAGGTGTCGGCAAAGCGCACGGCGACACTGCCAGCAGCCTTGCCTTGCCCGGCGGTCAGCGCCAACTGCGGCAACTTCACCTGGCTCAGGTCACCTTCGAAGGGGCTGGCCAGGCTGAACGCGCCAGCCGGGCCATCCAGGTCGCCATTGAAGGTGCCCTGGTAGTTGCCATCGCGATAATGCACCTGGGCCATGAGCCGCTTGAGGGTGACCTCAGGGGGCGTCTCCAGCGGGTACAGGCGCAGCCACGGAAAGTCCTGCCAGTCCAACTGGGCGTCGGCGACCAGGCCTTGCTGCCAGTCAGCCGTGGCTTGCATCTTGACCCGCTGGGTATCGCTGGCGCTCAGGTCCAGGGCATCAAGCCTGGCGCCTTTGCTGTCGACCAGCCCGGACAACAGCAAGGCGATCGGCGACTGCTCGGCTGGCAGGCTGGCCGACCCCGACAGTTGATAGCCCTTGAGCAGGTCGCCCCGGGCGTCGAGCTTGAGCTGGTTGAACTGCACGGTGTCGGGCAACGAGGCGGCCGGCTTGAATGCCTCGGAGCGGATCTGCAAGGCCGCCGGCAGGTGCTCGGCCAACGCCTGCAATTGCCCGTTCAGCGTGGCGTCGAGGTAACCGCTGCTGGTGCCGGCGAGTTTCAGGGTTTTCTGCAACTCGCCGGTGGCGGTCAATGCCAGCTGCCAGGGTTTGCCGCCTACCGTTGGCAGTTGCAGCTGCGCCTGGAGTTGTACCGGCCAGTCAGCTTCGGGCTGCAGGTCGCCCTGCAGGCTCAATTGCAGGTCGTCACGCTTCAGCTGCAGGCTGTCGATGCGCAGCCCGGCATTGGTCCAGCGCGCCGCCAGTTGCAAGTCGCCAAGCAGGTCATTGCCATCCAGGCGCAACTGGCCAACCTTGACCTCACCCAGTTCGATGGCCAGCGGCAAGCGCAAGGCCGGCAACTGCAGCGGGCCACTGTCGGCCGATTCGGCGCTGGGCGCAAAGGCCATGTCGATACGCTGCGCCTGCAACTGGTCAATGCACAAGGTAGAGCGCAGCAGGCATGCCGGCGACCAGGCCAGCAGCGGTGCCTGCAAATCTACCGTGCTGCCGGCATCGGCCCAGATAAGCCGGCTGGCTTGCCAGCTACCGGCCAGGCGGCCCTGGAAGTCAGCCACCTCAAGCCCGGGCACCTTGCCCAGCACCCAGCGGCTGCCGGCTTCGGTCCCCAGCAACAGGCCGAGTACCAGGCCCAGGCTTGCGGTTACCCCCAGCAGGCCCGCCAGAATGTACTTGATCACGCGTTTCACAGCTCAGGCCCCATGGAAAAGTGCAGGCGAATTCCCCCTTCATCATCCAGCGCCTTGGCCAGGTCCAGGCGCAGCGGCCCGACCGGCGACACCCAACGCACGCCAAAACCGACACCGGTCTTGAGGCTTGGCAGTTCCAGGTCGTTGAACGAGTTGCCCTGGTCGACGAAGGTTGCCAGCCGCCACTTCTCGGTCAGTGAATACTGGTACTCGACGCTGCCGGCAACAAGGTAGCGCCCGCCAATGCGGTCGCCGTCGCTGTTCTTCGGCGACAAGGTCTGGTAGTCATAGCCACGCACGCTCTGGTCGCCACCGGCGAAGAAGCGCAGCGACGGCGGGATGTTGTTCTTGAAGCCATTGGTCGCGCTGCCACCGAACTGCACCCGGCCGAGCAAGCGATGGTCATGGCCAAGCGTGGTCAGGCCCTTGAGCAGCACGTTGCCATGCAGCAGGTTGGTGTCCGAGACCAGCCCTTCCTTGGCTACCTGTACATCGAACTGCAGGCGGTAGCCGTTATGCGGGTCGATGCGGTTGTCACTGCGCAGGAAGGAGTAACTCACCCCCGGCATCAACAGGTTGCTCAGCCCGGAGTCATCACCCAGACGGTACTCCTCGCGCTGGTACTTGAGGGAAATCACCCGCTGCCAGCCGCTTGGCAGCTTGCTGTGCCACTCGGGGCCCACCGTCAGCAGTTTGCTGAGGGTGTCGGTGCCGGCAATCTCTTCGTTCTGGTAGCCGCCGGCAAAGCGCAACTTGTCGGTCAGCGGCGGGTCGAGGGGGATGTCGTACCAAAGGCCGACGTTCTGCCGGGGTGCCGACAGTTCGGTTTCCCAGCCGTAGCTATGGCCTTGCGGGTTGACCCAGTGGCGGGTCCAGTTGGCCTTGCCGCGGGGCCCGACGTCGGTCGAGAAGCCCAGGCCCAGGCCCATGGTGCGCGGTTTGCGGGTTTGCAGGCGGACATCCACGGGGATTTCTTCGCCCACGGCGGCGGTGGGCGCCGCATCCACGCGCACGCCTTCGAAGTAGCCGCTCGATTGCAGGTCATTGTTCAGCTCGGCGATCAGTTCCGAGTCGTAAGGTGTACCCGGCTTGAACGAGACCATACGCTGCAGCAGGTCGTCGTCCAGCGGTGTGTCGCCACCGAAGGTGACCGCGCCCAGGTGATAGCGCGGGCCGCTCTGGTAGACCAGTTCGATATCGGCCACACCGGCCTGGGGGTCTACCGCCAGGCGCTGGCGGCTGAAGCGCCCACTGAAGAAGCCGTAGCGCGACGCCTGGTTCTGGATCAGCCGCTTGGCATCTTCGTAATGGCCGTGGTTGAGTTGTTCACCCGCGCGCAGGACCTTGCTGTCGGGCACGCGGAAAGCCTTCATCTCGCTGGCGGGGCCTTCGATGCGTATGGTCACGTTGCGCAGGCGAATCGGCTCGCCAGGGTCGATGGTGATGATCAGTTGCGGGGAACGGTCAGCCTCGCTGGCGGGCTTGACCTCTGTGTCGATCTGCGCCTGGTAGTAGCCAAGTGCCTGCGCGGCTTTGCGCGCCTGCTCCTGGGCGCCGCGACTGAAGCGCAGCAGCGCTTCTTCATCGCGGTCGCCAAGGGTACCGATATAGCCTTCGACATTGGCCTTGAGCGCCTTGTTGGCCGGTTTGACCTTCACCAGCAACCCACTCTGGCCCCATGCTGCGAAACTGGCGACCCAGATAACCAGGCCCCAGGTCAATCTTCCTGAATACGTCATGCGGGGCATGCTACCAGAGCCAGGCGCTCAAGGGAGCCGTCGCGCGGTGCGCTCAGGCAAAAGCAGAATTGGAAGAGACCGGGTTGGGATGGAAGAACACCCTCTCACGGATTGGTCCTACAGCCACCTCGCCAATTTCCTCATAGCCCTGGCGCTGGTAAAAGGCCAGGTAGTGCTCGTTGCCGGTGTCCAGCACCACTCCCTGCGTACCAGGGTCGTCTGCACACCAGTCATGCACAGCTTGTAACAATTGCTCGCCGTAGTGCTTGCCCTGGAACTGCGGGTGCACGCCCAGCAGCGGCAGCACATGCACCTCGTCGGTGGGCAGGCAGGTGGCCAGGGCGGCCTGGTAGTCCATGTAGCGGCGCGTACAGCGCAGGCCGGTGCCCATTATCATGCGCAGGCGCCAGGCCCAGCTGTCGGCCACGCCCAGCCGGCGCATCGGCGGCACGATCAGGGCCATGGCGATCAGGCGGTCTTCCACCAGCAGGCCGATGGCGGGCAGTTGCAGGTAGAAGTGCTGGCGTACCCACTCGCGCACCATCACCCGCAGACGCCGCTCGTAGCCTGGGCGCTGGGCCTCGAAGATATAGGCGAAGGTAGGTTCGTGACGGTAGGCGTTGTACAGAAGCGAACGCGCCTCACGGCTGTAGCCGTCATCGAGCAGGCAGACACGGGCCGGAGCGGCAGTGGTTTCGGGCATTGCGGGCAGTCCTCCTGGAATGGGCTCATGGGTGCCTTGGAAAGGACGTTAGCAGCAGGCTGCCGAAGCCGCCATGCTGGTGATGGCAAGCGATGTCGGCTAGCATCGCGCCTTTTACCGGGATCATCTTTCCATGAAGATCGTCTGTTTCAACATCAACGGCCTGCGGGCCCGCCCGCACCAGCTGGCGGCGCTGATCGAAAAGCACCAGCCGGACGTGATCGGCCTGCAGGAAACCAAGGTCAGCGACGATCAGTTCCCGCTGGCCGACGTGCAGGCGCTGGGCTACCACGTACATTACCACGGCCAGAAAGGCCACTATGGCGTGGCCCTGCTGTCCCGCCAGGCACCGCTGAGCCTGCACAAGGGTTTTGCCAGCGATGAGGAAGACGCTCAGCGCCGCTTCATCTGGGGCACCTTCGCCGATGCCGATGGCAACCCGATCACCATCATGAACGGCTATTTCCCTCAGGGTGAAAGCCGCGACCACCCCACCAAGTTCCCGGCCAAGCAGCGCTTCTACAGCGACCTGCAGGCGCTGCTGGAGGGCCAGTTCCGCAACGACCAGCCACTGCTGGTGATGGGCGACATGAATATCTCGCCGCAGGACTGCGACATCGGCATCGGCCCGGACAATGCCAAGCGCTGGCTCAAGACTGGCAAGTGCAGTTTCCTGCCGGAAGAGCGCGAGTGGATGGAGCGCTTGAAGGGCTGGGGCCTGGTGGACAGTTTCCGCCACCTTTACCCGGAAGTGGCCGACCGCTTCAGCTGGTTCGACTACCGCAGCCGCGGTTTCGAGGACGAGCCCAAGCGCGGCCTGCGCATCGACCTGATCATGGCCTCCCAGCACCTGGTGCCGCGGATCAAGGATGCAGGTGTGGACTACGAACTGCGCGGGATGGAAAAGCCGTCGGACCATGCGCCGATCTGGCTGGAATTGAGCTGATCGCCGGGGGCTGCTACGCGGTCCATCGCTGGCAAGCCAGTTCTTGCACCCGTGGGCTGGCTTGCCGGCAAAGGAGCCGGCCCAGCCATCTGGAGAATTTTCAGGGGCGGTGCTCGGTCTGGATATACCGCAACACAGCATCACAGATCATGGCCTTGTGACGCAGCTTGACCTGCTCATCGGACAGGTCGATCTGGAAGATCTCGCCAAAGGTGTGGCGGTTCGAAACCCGGTAGAAGCAGAACGAGCTCATCAGCATGTGCAGGTCGATGACCTCGATGCCGGTGCGGAACACACCTTCCTGCACCCCACGGCGCAAGGTATTGCCCAGAGCTTCGAGCACCAGGCTGCTCATTTCGCGAATCGCCGGCGACTGCTTGACGTACTCGCCATAGTGGATGTTTTCGGTGCAGATGATCCGCACGAAATCGACGTTGCGGTCGTGGTGATCGAAGGTGAACTCCACCAGCCGGCGGATCGCCTGCTCGGCCGGCAGCGACTCAAGGTCCAGGCTTTGTTCGGTCTTGCGGATGTCGCCGTACAGCTTGATCAGGCACTCGCAGTACAGCTGCTCCTTGCTGCCGAAGTAGTAGTAGATCATGCGCTTGGAGGTGGCGGTGCGCTCGGCGATAGCGTCGACGCGGGCACCAGCCAGCCCTTGCTGGACGAACTCGTTGATGGCGGCCTGGAGGATGTCCTCGCGGGTTTTCTCGGGGTTGTTCTTGCGCGTCTTGCGCCCCCCTTCGGTTTCAGGCTGGCCGAGGCTGACTACGGAATCACTCATACCCACTCACAGGCTGTTTATTGGAATGGAGGGATTATCCGCGAGCGCGGCCATGCAGGGAAGCGCGCTGTTGGTCGGGTAGCCACCACCCCACGGCTGCTGCCTACCCGCAAACGCTGCCTGCCCTGGCCAAGGGCCACGCTGGTCGCAGAACAGGCACCTCGGAGTGCGAAGGCCCTGCACGCTCTCGTCATCGAATGGCCTGCCGGGAGCCTGGCAAGTGAATGTGAAATGGACCAGACGTGACAAAACAAAAGGATATAAAAATAACAAAACAATCTAACAAAAAGAGATATAAAAATTGAATGCCAAACGCCACCTCCCTAGTCTGGGCGCATCGCTTCCCTCCCCGTTCAAGGAGCAATGCCCATGCCCGCCCGTGCCTTTTCCCCTCTGCGCCGCCTGTTGATCGGCGGCTTGCTGGCCAGTGTCGCCAGTACCCTGTTGCCCTGGTCCCAAGCCCTGGCCGACGAGGCCAGAACCCTGCGTATCGGTTACCAGAAGTTCAACAGCATCAACATCCTCAAGGGCAGCGGTGCCCTGGAGAAGGCCCTGGCGCCGCAAGGCGTGAAAGTCAGCTGGCACGAGTTCGCCGCCGGCCCGCAGTTGCTCGAAGCCTTGAGCACCGGCGCCATCGACCTCGGCCATGCCGCCGACGCACCCTCGGTGTTCGCCCAGGCCGCAGGCAAGCCGGTGGTGTACCTGGCCGCCGAGCAGCCCTACCCACGTGGCATCGGCCTGGTGGTACGTGAGCAGGACCACCTGGCCAGCGTGCAAGACCTCAAGGGCAAGCGCGTGGCCACCGGCCGCGGCTGGAACGCCCAGTACCTGCTGGCCGTTGCCCTGGAACAGGCCGGCCTCAGCTACCAGGACATCACCCCGGCCTACGTCAACAACGCCGCCGATGCCGTGGCTGCCCTGCAATCGGGCAGTGTCCAGGCCGTGACCCTGTGGGACCCGTTCCTCGCCGCGGCAGAAAGCCAGCCGGGGCTGAAGAACCTGCGCGACGGCAGCGGCCTGTCCAACAACCGCACCTTCTACCTGTCCACCGCCAGCTTCGCCGACCAGCATCGCGCCTTGCTGAAGACCTTCTTCGCAGAGCTGGGCAAGGTCAGCCAATGGGCCAACGCCAAGCCTGCGGAAGTCGCCGCACTGCTGGCGCCGCAACTCGGGATCAACGCCAACGTGCTGCAAGCGGCCAGCGAGCGGCGCAACTACAATGCCGTGGCCATCACCCCAGAGATCGTTGCCGAGCAACAAAAGCTGGCCGACACATTCCAGGGCCTGGGCCTGATTCCACGCAAGCTGCAGGTGGCCGACGCGGTCTACCCAGCTTCCGTATTGCCTTGAGCGGAGCGCGCCCACCATGCCCCGCCCGATTCGCTTCAACGCCTTCAGCATGAATGCCGCCAGCCACCAGTCCCCCGGCCTGTGGCGCCACCCGCGCAACACCAGCGTGGCCTTCAACCGCCTGGGCTACTGGACCGACCTGGCCCGCCTGCTCGAACGCGGCTTGTTCGATGCCCTGTTCATCGCCGATGTGCTGGGCATCTACGACGTCTACCAGGGCGGCCCCGAAGCCGCCCTGCGCGGTGGCGTGCAGGTGCCGGTCAACGACCCGCTGCTGCTGGTGCCGGCCATGGCCGGGGTTACCGAGCACCTGGGCTTCGGCGTCACCTTCTCGCTCACCTACGAACACCCCTACCCGTTCGCCCGGCGCATGTCGACGCTCGACCACCTGAGCAGTGGCCGGGTCGGCTGGAACATCGTCACCGGCTACCTCGACAGCGCCGCGCGTAACCTGGGCCTGGCGCGCCAGTTGGGCCACGACCAGCGCTATGACCTGGCCGAGGAATACCTGCAGGTGCTGTACAAGCTATGGGAGAAAAGCTGGGACGACGATGCGGTGCTGCTGGAGCGTGACAGCGGGCGCTATATCGAACCTGCCCGGGTGCACCCCATCAACCATGTGGGCGAGCACTTCCAGGTGCCAGGCATGCACCTGTGCCAACCTTCGCCGCAACGCACGCCGGTGCTGTTCCAGGCCGGTGCTTCGGCACGCGGCCAGCAGTTCGCGGCGCGGCACGCCGAATGCGTGTTCATCAGCGGGCCGACGCCCACGGTACTGCGCCGCTACGCCGACGGTATCCGCCAGGCCAGCGAGGTGGCCGGGCGTGGCCGGGACGAGGTGCTGATCTACGCCCAGGCGCTGTTGATCGTCGCCCCCACACGGGAGGAGGCCGAAGCGCGCTTCGCCGAATACCGCCGTTATGTCGACTTGGACGCCGCCCTGGCACTGTTGTCAGGCTGGACCGGCATCGACTTTGCCGGCCTCGACCCCGATGCGCCCATCGAATACGTCGAGAACGATGCCGGCCGCGCAGCCCTGGCCGCCTTCACCGCCGCCGACCCGAACCGCCGCTGGACCGTGCGCGAGGCTGCCGAGTTCGTCGGCCTGGGCGGCCGTGGCCCGGTGCTGGTGGGGGCTGCCAGCGAGGTGGCCGACCAGCTGGAAAGCTGGCTGGACCAGACCGGCATCGATGGCTTCAACCTGACCTACGCAGTGCAACCAGACGACCTGGCAAATGTGGTCGAGCTGCTGGTGCCGGAGTTGCAACGCCGTGGCCGCTACCCGCTGAGTTATGCCGAAGGCACCTTGCGCCACAAGCTGTTCGGCCAGGGCGACCGCTTGCCGGAAGGGCACGCTGGCCGGCAGGTTCGCATTCAGCCGGCAAATACCGGGTATTCCAACATTTAATTTGTGGATGGCACGCACTCGACCCTATTCTGTCGCCACATCCCCTGCGCCGCACCGGCCGGTGCGGTTCACGGCATGGGGAGAGAACAACAAGTCGAGATCGTCCATGTCGAACCATTCGTACTTCGCCCCCCACGGTGGGCACCCGGCTCAGACCGAGCTGCTGACTGACCGTGCCATGTTCACCGAAGCCTATGCCGTCATCCCCAAGGGCGTGATGCGTGACATCGTCACCAGCCACCTGCCGTTCTGGGACAAGATGCGCATGTGGGTCATCGCCCGCCCGCTGACCGGTTTTGCCGAAACCTTCTCCCAGTACATCGTCGAAGTGGCCCCGGAAGGCGGCAGCGAACGCCCTGAGCTGGACCCGAACGCCGAAGCCGTGGTGTTCATCGTCGAAGGCGAACTGGACATCACCGTCGAAGGCAAGCACCACACCCTGGTACCGGGCGGCTACGCCTTCCTGGCCCCGGGCGCCGAGTGGAGCCTGCGCAACAACAGCAAGTCCAACGTCACCTTCCACTGGCTGCGCAAGCACTACCAGAAGGTCGAAGGCCTGGACGTTCCCGAGTCGTTCGTCACCCACCGTGACAACGCCACCGTCATCGAGATGCCGGGCACCGAAGGCCGCTGGGTCACCACCCGCTTCGTCGACATGGCCGACATGCGCCACGACATGCACGTGAACATCGTCACCTTCCAGCCGGGCGGCGTGATCCCGTTCGCCGAGACCCACGTGATGGAACACGGCCTGTATGTGCTGGAAGGCAAGGCGGTGTACCGCCTGAACCAGGACTGGGTCGAAGTGGAAGCCGGCGACTTCATGTGGCTGCGCGCCTTCTGCCCGCAAGCCTGCTACGCCGGCGGCCCAGGCAAGTTCAGCTACCTGCTGTACAAGGACGTGAACCGTCACGTGCACCTGACGCTAAACCCTAAGCGTTGATGCATTGGGGGCGCTCTGCGCCCCTTTCGCGACACAAGGCCGCTCCCACAAAAGTACGGTGTACCCCGAACCCTGTGGGAGCGGCCTTGTGTCGCGAAAGGGCTGCAAGGCAGCCCCAGTAGCCGCATACTGAAAATCCTGCCCCCGCGCGGTACCAGCCATGAACCGCTGCCTGCTGCTCGCTGCCCTGCTGCTCTGCCCCCCCGCCCCAGCCGCCGATGACTGGAACCTGGCCTACGACCGCGAAGGCATCCGCGTTTACCTGAGCGCCGCCCCCGACTCGCCCTACCAGCAATTCCGTGGTGTCAGCACCATGAAAGCCAGCGTTCGCACGCTCACCGACCTGCAGGAGAACCTGCGGGTGGCCTGCAAGTGGCTGTACGCCTGCGCCGAGATGCGCTTGCTGGATGTGCAAGGCGAAAACACCTGGGTGTACCTGACCACCAACCTGCCGTGGCCGACGATGCCGCGGGACATCGTGCTGAAGGTCACCACCGAACGCCTGGACGACGGCACGCTGCTGCGCCACCTGAGCGCCGAACCAGACAGGATCCCCAAGGTAGATGGGCTGATCCGTGTGCAGCAGCTCAACGGCGAGTGGCGGATGAAACCGCTGGGTGAGCGCAGGACCGAGGTGACTTACCAGCTGCAAGCCGACCCTGCCGGGGATGTGCCGGGGTGGCTGGCCAACCGGTTTGTGGTGGATGCGCCAGTGGTGACGTTGCGGACCCTGCGAGCGGTGGCCGAGCGCCAGCCCTAGAGGGTATTGAAAACCTGCACCGGCCTCATCGCCGGCAAGCCAGCTCCCACCTCGACCGCATTGGCCTCAAGCCATACGCAAACACTGTGGGAGCTGGCTTGCCGGCGATGGGCCGCAAAGCGGCCCCAACCCTGTCAGATCCCGCCACCCGCAAGCAATTGCGTCATCACCTCGGCCAGCGCCTTGACCATCACATCCGCCGTCGGCCGGTGGACGATGACGATTTCATAGCTGTCGACCTCAGGTAGCCCCTGCTCCGCACCGAGCACCCGATGCTCGCCGGTCGCCGCCCGTGGCGGCAGCAGGCTGATGCCCATGCCATCGGCGACCGCTGCCTGGATGCCGCTGAGGCTGGAACTGGTGAAGCTGATGCGCCAACGCCGGCCCATGCCTTCGATGGCGGTAATCATGTCGTCGCGGTACAGGCCGCGGGGCGGGAAAGTCACCAGCGGGATCGGGTCCAGTTCGAAGGCGGGCGTGCGCGCGCTGTCGATCCACTGCAGGCGCTCGGGCCAGCAGGCCACGCCTTCGCGGCTATTGCGCCGCTGCTTGAGCAACACCAGGTCGAGCTCACCGTTGTCGTAGGCCTGGCTGAGGTCGCGGCACAGGCCGCTGGTCACTTCCAGCTTCACCTGCGGGTGCAGCCGGCTGAACGCCGACAGCGCATTGGTGGTACGCCCGCCCACGAAGTCCTCGGGCACGCCAAGGCGCACGGTCATGCCAACCATCGCCCCGGCCAAGGCTTCGAGCATCTGGTCGTTGAGGGCCAGCATGTGCCGGGCATAGCCGAGCAGGGTCTGCCCGGCGTCGGTCGGCAGCACGTCGCGATTGCCACGCACCAGCAGACGGTGGCCAACCATATCCTCCAGGCGGCGCACCTTCTGGCTGATGGTCGATTGGGTGGAGTGCAGGCGCGCAGCAGCCGTGGTGAAGCTGCCGCAATCGGCCACCACGACAATGGCACGCAGCAGGTCGAGGTCGAACAGGGCCCTATTCGATTTCACGCTGATGGACATCTTGGTATTCAACTTTTGAATGGCAAGACTGACTTCTATCACGCCACCTGCTGCACCGCAACGCACACCGCTAGTCGCCGACTGCCACGCCTTCGCGCCGAGGGTCGGCACCACCCGACCAACCCTCGCCACTGCGCTGGATGATCTGCATGCCACTGGTCATGATCATCGGCGTCACCTCATGCCCCCAGGCTGCCAACTGCCGGATCAGTGCCGGGCTGGCCAAACCCGCCTCTACTTCGGTGCCGGCATTGCGGCTGCCGAAGTTGGGCAGGCCGGCGGCCTGCTGCGGGTCGAGCTGCCAATCCAGCAGGCCGATCAGCGCCTTGTTCACGTAGCCGATGATCTGCGAGCCGCCGGGCGAGCCCAGGCTGGCCACCAGCTCGCCGGAAGCTTGCGAGAACACCAGGGTCGGCGCCATGGCCGACAGCGGCCGCTTGCCCGGTTGCACCCGGTTGGCCACGGGCTTGCCTTGTTCCCGGGGGATGAACGAGAAGTCGGTCAGGTGGTTGTTGAGCAAGAAGCCCTTGACCATCAGGTGCGAGCCGAACGCTGCTTCCACCGAAGTGGTCATGGCCAGGGCCTGGCCGCGGTCATCCACCGCGCTGAGGTGCGAGGTGGAAATGCGCAGCGGCGAACGGTCAGGCGCCAGGGCCAGGTCGGCCCCCTGCGGCTGGCCCGGGCGGGCGCGCTTCATGCTGTACTCGCCGACCTGCGCGGCGCGGCTGGCCAGGTATGTGGAGTCGGTCAGGGCCTTGAGCGGCACCGGCACGTAATCGCTGTCGGCCAGGTACTGGGCGCGGTCGGCATAGGCCAGGCGCTCTGCCTCGGCAACCAGGTGCACGGCCAGCGGCGGGGCTTCCAGCCCGGCAACGGTCGAAGTGCGCAGCGGCCGCATGGCGGCAAGGTCGCGCTGTGGCGAAGCCCGCTGCAGTGCCTCCAAGATGCCCAGGGTCTGCAGCACCGTCACCCCGCCCGACGATGGCGGTGGCATGCCACAGATGCGCCAGGCCTTGTAGGGGCCACACAGTGGCTCGCGCACCTTGGCTCGGTACTGCTGCATATCCTGCAGCGACAGGTAGCCGGCATTGGCATGGCTGCGCACCTGCGCGACGATGGCTTCGGCGATCTCGCCGCTGTAGAACACCTCGGGGCCCTGCTCGGCAATCTGCTCGAAGGTTTGCGCAAGCTCGGGGTTGCGCAAGGTAGTCCCCACCGCCAGTGGCTTGCCCTGTTCATCCAGGAAGTAGCGGGCCATGGCGGGTGAGCGGGCAATGAACGGGTCGCCCGCCACCAGGGTGTGAAGGCGTTCGGAAACCGCGAAACCGTTGCGCGCCAGCGCAATGGCCGGGGCGAACAGGTCGCGCCAGGGCAGCTTGCCGTGCTGCTCATGGGCCAGCTTCAGGGCACGCAGAACCCCTGGTACGCCCACCGAACGCCCGCCGATCTGCGCCGTCCTGAACGGCATCGGTGAACCATCGGCTTGCAAGAACAAGTTTTCCGTGACCGCCGCCGGGGCTGCCTCGCGGCCATCGAAGGCCTGCACGCGCTGGCCGTCCCAGTAGAGGATGAACGCCCCGCCGCCAATGCCGCTGGATTGCGGTTCGACCAGGGTCAGCACCATCTGCATGGCGATGGCCGCGTCGATGGCGCTGCCACCGGCACGCAGCATCGCCCGCCCCGCTTCGCTGGCCAGCGGGTTGGCAGCTGCGGCCATGTGCCGGCTGGCATGCACCGGCTGCAGGCCAGTGCGGTAGCCGGAGGCCAGTTCCGGTGGCGCGGGCAGCACCTGGTCGGCACAGGCCCAGCCACTGGCAGCTACCAGGCACAAGGCGCCCATCAGGGGGGTGGAGAATGTCATCGTTGTGCTTCCTGCCATTACCTATTCAGCACGGCACTGTCTGTCATGCGCAAACTTAACTTCAAGCCCTGGCGTGTTTTTTCTAGGATGCGGGCAGGTCATCGAGGAGCCTGCCCCATGCGTTCACTACTTGCTGCGATGCTGTTCGCCCTGTGCACCAGCCTTGCCGCCCACGCCGAGAGCACTGCCATGGACAACCGCCTGCACAACGCTGCCCGTCACGATGATGTGCGCACCCTGCAACAACTGCTGGCACAAGGTGCGCAGCTGGAGAGCCGTGACGAGCAAGGGCGCACTGCCCTGCTGGTGGCCACCCACGGCAACCACATTGCGGCCGCGAAAGCGCTGATCGAGGCCGGTGCCAATGTGAATGCCAAGGACAACATCGACGACAGCCCGTACCTGTATGCCGGGGCTCGTGGCCTGAACGACATCCTGAGGCTGACCTTGAGCCACGGTGCCGACCTCAAGAGCACCAACCGGTATGGAGGCACTGCGCTGATACCCGCCGCCGAACGCGGGCATGTCGAGACCGTGCAGTTGCTGATCGATGCCGGGGTGGACGTGAACCATCTCAACCGCCTGCACTGGACTGCGCTGCTGGAGGCGGTGATCCTCGGTGACGGCGGGCCGCGGCATGTGGAGATCGTGCGCCGGCTACTGGCGGCCGGGGCGGATCGGCAGATTGCCGACAAAGATGGGGTGACCGCGCTGGAGCATGCGCGGCAGCGGGGGTATCGGGAGATGGAGGCGTTACTGGCCCGCTAGGCAAGGTTGCATGGCACGGGCTTCGCCCGTGATCGCCGGCAAGCCAGCTCCCACCAGGACCGCATCGACTCCAAGCCATGCGCGGTCCCTGTAGATGCAACTGTCCTGTGTTGCCTGTCCTGGCCTCATCGCCGGCAAGCCAGCTCCCACAGGGATAGCGCCTGGCTCGAGGCCGATGCGGTCGAGGTGGGAGCTGGCTTGCCGGCGATGAGGCCAGGACAAGCAGCACAGGACCTCAGGCCACTTCTTCGAACGGCAGCCCTACATAGTTCTCGGCAATGTTCACCAGCCCCGCCGGCGAGGTCAGGAAGTACTCGCGGTCGGCTTCCTGCATCTTCTGGTCCCAGGCGTCCTTGTGGCTGCCGAAGTCATGCAGCAGCTGGGTCATGAACCAGCTGAAGCGCTCGCCTTTCCACACCCGGCGCAGGGCCAGCGGCGAATACTGCTGCAACAGGTCGGTGCGCCCTTCGCGGTACACCTTGACCAGGATCCGGTACAGGTAGTTGACATCCGATGCTGCCAGGTTCAGGCCCTTGGCGCCGGTCGGCGGGACGATATGCGCAGCATCCCCTACCAGGAACAGGTGGCCATACTGCATCGGCTCGACCACCAGGCTGCGCAGCGGCGCGATGCTCTTCTCCAGGGCCGGGCCGGTCACCAGGCGCGCAGCCACGTCTTCGGGCAAGCGTGCCTTCAGCTCCGCCCAGAAGCGCTCGTCGGGCCACGCCTCCACCTGCTCGTCCAGCGGCACCTGCAGGTAGTAGCGGCTACGGGTGTGCGAACGCTGGCTGCATAGCACGAAACCGCGTTCGTGGTGGGCGTAGATCAGTTCGTGGTTGACCGGTGGCGTGTCTGACAGCATGCCCAGCCAGCCAAACGGGTAGACCCGCTCGTACTGCTTGAGGATGCCCTCGGGGATGCTCTGCCGCGAGACACCGTGGAAGCCGTCACAACCGGCAATGTAGTCGCAGTCCACCCGGTGCATCTGGCCGTCTTTTTCGTAGGTCAGGTAGGGCCGTTCGCCCTTGAGTTCGTGCGGCTGGACATTGCCTGCCGAATAGATGATCGGCGCACCGCTGGCTTCACGTGCCTGCATCAGGTCACGGGTGACTTCGGTCTGGCCGTATACCATCACCGTCTTGCCACCGGTCAGGGCCTTGAGGTCCAGGCGTTGGCGGCGCCCGCCGACCAGCAGTTCGACACCCTCGTGTACCAGGCCTTCACGCTCCATGCGCTCGGCCACACCGGCTTCACGCAGCAGGTCGACCGTGCCTTGCTCCAGCACCCCGGCACGGATGCGGCCAAGCACGTATTCGGGCGTCTGGCGTTCGACGATGACGGTATCGATACCGGCCTTGTGCAGCAGTTGGCCCAGCAGCAGGCCAGACGGACCTGCACCAATAATTGCGACCTGAGTTTTCATTGTTGTTGTCTCTGTGCGGACGATGCCGGCCCTGGACTGGCAGTGGGGCGGCATCTGCTGTTAGGGTTTGCCCTTGCATTTTTACTGGCAAAAACAGCCATTGAAGTGTGCTATCCCATGCATAACCTGCACTTTTACAAAAAACGTTCGATTAACGGACAGGCCTGCACGCATGAAATCCACCCTTCCCGGTGTCCCCTTGTTCAAGTTGTACGGCGAAAACCAGGCCTGGCCCGGCACCGACCTGCTGCACTGCGAGTCGATCCCGGCACGTAGCCGTTTGCATCACTGGGAAATCAAACCGCACCAGCACGCCGAGCTGTTCCAGTTGCTGTATGTGCAACGCGGCCGGGCCGAAGTGGAGATCGAGGGGGTACGCAGCGCCATCAGCGAAGCGGCAATCCAGGTGGTACCGCCGATGACCGTGCACGGCTTTCGCTTCAGCGCCGATATCCAGGGGCATGTGCTGACCTTTGGCACGGCACTGGTGGCCAACCTGGAGCAGCGCCTGGGCGCGCCGCTGGCGGTACTGGCGAAGGCGGCGTGTTACCCGCTGGGCCGGGACCGGGTGCATCTGCGCAGCCTGATCGACACCCTGCAGCAGGAGTACCAGGGCAACGCCCCGGCGCGGGCGGCCTTGCTCGAAGCACTGGTGACGGCGCTGATGGTGTGGATCAGCCGCCGCCAGCAGCTGGTGCAGGCACCGCGCAACCGCGATGAACGTGACCGCCACTTGCTGGGGCAGTACCTGCGCCTGGTCGAGGCGCATTACCGTGAGCACCTGTCGGTGGAGGATTTTGCCGCGCGGTTGAATATTCCGAGTCTGCAGTTGAACCAGCTGTGCCGGGCACTGAGTGGGCAGACCGCGCTGCAGGTGGTGCACCAGCGGTTGCTGCTGGAGGCCCGGCGCAACCTGATCTATACGCGGATGAGCATCGGGCAGTTGTCGGATAGCCTGGGGTTTACCGACCCCACCTATTTTGCCCGGTGGTTCAAGCGGTTGAGTGGGCAGACACCGAATGGGTATCGCAGGTCGGGGTTGTCTGAGTAATTTTTTCGCCTGTGCTGGCCTCTTCGCGGGCTTGCCCGCGAAGAGGCCGGTACAGGCAACACACATTCCGCGCCCCTGCTTGACGTATACGTCAACCTGCCCTCAGGATACCCGCATACCCCACGCCGAGCCCCAGCATGAGCACCCAGACCTACAGCATTTCCGACCTGTCCCGCGAACTGGACATCACCACCCGCGCCATCCGCTTCTATGAGGAACAGGGCCTGCTGAGCCCCGAGCGCCGTGGCCTGGAGCGTATCTATTCGGCGCGTGACAAAGTCAGTTTGAAACTCATCCTGCGCGGCAAGCGCATCGGCTTTTCGCTGGCCGAATGCCGCGAGCTGATCGAACTGTACGACCCCTCCAGCGGCAACCTCAAGCAGCTCAACAGCATGCTGGCGAAAATCGCCGAGCGCCGCGCCCAGCTGGAACAGCAGATGCTCGACATCCACCAGATGCAGCTGGAGCTGGACACCGCCCAGGAGCGCTGCGAACAAGCCCTGGCCGCCACCCTGAACAACAAAGACAACCGCTGAACGCCACAGGAAACCCGCCATGTCCTTGCCCAAACACGTCCGCCTGGTCGAAGTAGGCCCCCGCGACGGCCTGCAGAACGAAGCCCAGCCCATCAGCGTCGCCGACAAGGTGCGCCTGGTGGACGACCTCACCGAAGCGGGCCTGGCCTATATCGAAGTGGGCAGTTTCGTCTCGCCCAAGTGGGTGCCGCAAATGGCCGGCTCCGCCGAAGTGTTCGCCGGCATCCACCAGCGCCCGGGTGTCACCTATGCGGCGCTTGCCCCCAACCTGCGCGGTTTCGAGGACGCCCTGGCCGCCGGCGTGAAGGAAGTGGCGGTGTTCGCCGCCGCCTCCGAAGCCTTCTCGCAACGCAACATCAATTGCTCGATCAGCGACAGCCTCAAGCGCTTCGAGCCGATCATGGAAGCCGCGCGCAACCACGGTGTGCGCGTGCGCGGCTATGTGTCGTGCGTGCTCGGCTGCCCCTATGAAGGCAAGGTCAGCGCCGAGCAGGTCGCCCCGGTGGCCCGTGCCCTGCACGACATGGGCTGCTACGAGGTATCGCTGGGTGACACCATCGGCACCGGTACCGCCGGCGAGACCCGGCGCCTGTTCGAGGTGGTCGCGGCACAGGTACCGCGCGAGCAACTGGCCGGGCACTTCCACGATACCTATGGCCAGGCCCTGGCCAACGTGTATGCCAGCCTGCTCGAAGGCATCAGCGTGTTCGACAGCTCGGTGGCCGGGCTGGGCGGCTGCCCCTATGCCAAAGGCGCTACCGGCAATATCGCCAGTGAAGACGTGGTGTACCTGCTGCAGGGGCTGGGCATTGAAACCGGCATCGACCTGGACCGACTGATCGCCGCCGGCCGCCGCATCAGCAGCGTGCTGGGCCGCGACAACGGGTCGCGGGTAGCACGGGCGCGCAGCGCGCAATAAGTCATACGGGTGTCACATTGGTGTGGGTGAAGTGTTACCGCCCCCACGTTTTGCAGCAAAAAATCGGGTAACAGGGAAACAAATCGGCAGAATTTCAGGCCGGTCGATTTCGACCGAAATCGCCAAGTGCTTGATTTTAAAGGGTTTGAAAAAGTTGGCACGCACCCTGCTATATCTCTGGTACAACAACAAAAAGAATGTGACACCCAATAAAAACAACAGGTAACGGCTCTGACATAACAAGAACAACACGGCAGAGGCGTAGCAAGCAGATTTTTTTGGAGTCGACACGCTTTTCAGGGGTACGCCCCGCGGTCTGGCACAGAACAATAAAACTACCTCCAGGTAGCGGCAGCCAGTTCGGATCAGCAATGATGAAAGCAGGTCAGCGCTCAAAAAAATACGTTTGCTCTTGACCCCGCATGGGGGTCGCCCGCAACACCAGGACAGGCTGACAAAAACAAAAACAGGCCGGTCCCAATAATAAAAAAAGAGCAGGCAACAACGCTTTGAGGGGAGCTTCGGCTCCCCTCAGTGCTTCCTGCCCTCTTCCTCCTCCTGCTTTCCCTCATCCTGCCCTTCGAGCTTGTCCACCAGCAACGGCATCGTGCCCAGCACCAGCAGGGCCAGTATCGTGCTGATCAACGCCGTGGCTTCGCGGCCCATGCCGGCTGCCGTACCGATGGCGGCGGTCATCCACAACCCGGCAGCAGTGGTCAGGCCCTTCACATGGCTGGCGTCCTGGCCGTTACCCTTGAGAATGGTGCCCGCACCCAGAAAACCGATACCGGCGACAATGCCCTGGATCACCCGGCTCAGCGCTTGCTCGTCGGCCCCGGCCATGCTCGGTGTCAGCACGAACAGCGCGGCGCCCAGCGAAACCAGCATATGCGTACGCACCCCGGCGGCCTTGCCCTTGTGCTCGCGCTCGAAGCCCAGCACAGCGCCAAGCAGGGCTGCCATCAGCAGGCGTACGAGGATTTGCGT
This sequence comes from Pseudomonas sp. PVC-5-1, assembly GCF_057444345.1. NCBI lineage: Bacteria > Pseudomonadati > Pseudomonadota > Gammaproteobacteria > Pseudomonadales > Pseudomonadaceae > Pseudomonas > Pseudomonas sp. PVC-5-1. The sequence goes on from NZ_CM172024.1 coordinate 3,281,891, forward strand.
GACCTCGCGCTCGTCGGTGATATCGGCGAATTCGGCCTGGATTGCTTGCCAGATGAGGTCCATTGCTTTCTTCCCATGTGGAGCATTGTGTTGTCAGGCCCGGCCCGCGAAGAGGCCAGGCCTGCCATCTGCAAGGGTTGACCCCCGAACAAATGACAAAGTGCCGTTCAGCCTGCTGATGCAGCAACCTTCCCCTCAGCACGGTCCACCCTGTAACCACCCCCAGGAGGACCACTCCATGCCCATTGAAATCGACGAAACCACCCGCCGCTGCACCCTGATCGCCGAAGACCTGCGCATCGAGGGTGATGGCCCGTCCATCGAAATCGTCACCGACGAACAGCTGCGCATGTCCGTGGCCCTGCTCGCCGGCCAGCGTGTGCCCATCACCGAAGCCGAGGCCGATGCACTGACTGTGGCAGGTGCGGTGGATAGCCGCAGGCATCTGAAGGCCAGCACGCCAGGCTCGGTAATCTGAGGCCTGGCGGGGCCTGCCGGGAAATCTGATACGGTTTTTATCGCAAAATCTGAGTCTGTGCTGATAACAGCCTCAGGGCCATAGTGCTCATGCCTGATCGAGGCCTGATGAGCACCGAGCCATGAACGATAGAATCCCTTTTACAGAGATCGCCACCGCCCCAGCCAGCCCCCAGCCACGCCGCGCCGACAATGGCATCCATACCCGCAGCTTCACCGGGCTGTACCGCAACCTGCGCATCGGCTTCGCCGGCGCCCTGTTCGTGCTGTTCTTTGGCACCGCCTGGCTGAACTGGAACGGCCGCCAGGCCGTGCTGTGGGACCTGGGCAACAGCAAATTCCACATCTTCGGCGCCACCTTCTGGCCGCAGGACTTCATCCTGCTGTCGGCGCTGCTGATCATCTGCGCCTTCGGCCTGTTCGCCATCACCGTGTATGCCGGCCGCGTGTGGTGCGGCTACAGCTGCCCGCAAAGCACCTGGACCTGGCTGTTCATGTGGTGCGAAAAGGTCACCGAGGGCGACCGCAACCAGCGCATCAAGCTGGCCGCCGCGCCCTGGAGCCTGAACAAACTGGCCCGTCGCACGCTGAAGCACAGCCTGTGGCTGGCCATTGGCGTGCTCACCGGGCTGACCTTCGTCGGCTACTTCACCCCGATCCGCCCACTGGCCGCGGAACTGTTCACCTTGCAACTGGGCGGCGTCGCGCTGTTCTGGGTGCTGTTCTTCACCGCCGCCACCTACATCAATGCCGGCTTGCTGCGCGAAGCGGTGTGCCTGCACATGTGCCCCTATGCACGCTTCCAGAGCGTGATGTTCGACAAGGACACCCTGGCGGTCGCCTATGACCCGCGTCGCGGCGAAGCCCGTGGCCCACGCAAGAAAGGCAGTGACCTCCGCGCCCAGGGCCTGGGCGACTGCATCGACTGCACCTTGTGCGTGCAGGTGTGCCCCACCGGCATCGATATCCGCGACGGCCTGCAAATGGCGTGCATCGGTTGTGCGGCGTGCATCGATGCCTGTGACGGGGTAATGGACAAGATGGGCTACGCCCGTGGCCTGATCGGCTACAAGTCCGAACGCAGCCTGCAAGGTGGCACCACCCATTGGCTGCGCCCACGCCTGCTGGGCTACGCCGCCGCGCTTGGGGTGATGATCGCGGCACTGGTGGTGGCCTTGCAGCTGCGCCCGATGGTGTCGCTGGACGTGATCAAGGACCGCGGCCTGTTCCGCGAGAATGCCCAGGGCCAGATCGAGAACATCTACCTGCTCAAGGTCATCAACAAGACCGAAAGCACCCGGCACTATGAGCTGCGCCTGCTGGACGCCGACGGCTTCAGCCTGCAGGGCAAGACCTCCTTCGTGATCCCGGCCGGTGAAATGAGTGAACTGCCGGTGTCGGTGGCGATGCTCGCCGAGCGCCCGGCCAGCAGCTCGCAGACGCTGAGCTTCGAAATCAGCGAGCGCGACGACCCCGCCATCCGCAGCGTGGCCCACAGCCGCTTCGTCGCGCCGATGAACCGTTGATCCCTTACACTGATTCCACCTTGCCTGCCAGGCTTCGACAGAAGGCCAGAATGAAACGCTACGAACGCTTTGCCGACGACATCGCCGAACTGATCCGCTCCGGGGTGCTGGGCCCCGGCCAGCGCGTGCCCTCGGTGCGCTATGCCAGCCAGACCCACGGGGTCAGCCCGTCCACCGTGTTCCAGGCCTACTACCTGCTGGAGCGGCGCGGGCTGATCCGCGCCCGGCCGCGCTCGGGCTATTTCGTCAATGCCCACGCCCCGCGCCAGTTCAGCGAGCCGCAGGCATTGCAGCCGGTCAGCGAGTCCACCGATGTCGACGTCAGCGCGCTGGTGTTCTCGATCCTCGACTCGATCAAGGACCCCAACACCGTGCCGTTCGGCTCGGCCTTCCCCAGCCCCGAGCTGTTTCCGCTGCAACGCCTGTCGCGCTCGCTGGCCAGCGCCAGCCGCAGCATGGACCCGCGCATGGTGGTGACCGACCTGTCACCCGGCAACCCGCAGCTGCGCCGGCAGATTGCCCTGCGCTACATGGTTGGCGGGCTGATGCTGCCGATGGAGGAGCTGCTGATCACCAACGGCGCGCTGGAAGCCCTGAACCTGTGCCTGCAGGCCGTCACCCAGCCCGGTGACCTGGTGGCCATCGAAGCCCCCGCCTTCTATGCCTGCCTGCAGGTACTGGAGCGTCTCAAGCTAAAGGCCGTGGAAATTCCTGTGCACCCGCGCGAAGGCATGGACCTGGGCGTGCTGGCGCAAACGCTGGAGAAACACCCGGTCAAGGCCGTGTGGTGCATGACCAACTTCCAGAACCCGGTGGGCGCCAGCATGCCGGAGGCGAAAAAACAGGCACTGGTGGAGCTGCTGGCGCGTCATCAGGTGCCATTGATCGAAGACGACGTGTACGCCGAACTGTACTACGCGCAACAGGCACCCAAACCGGCCAAGGCCTTCGACACCCAGGGGCTGGTGATGCACTGCGGCTCGTTCGCCAAGAGCCTGGCACCTGGCTACCGCATCGGCTGGGTGGCAGCCGGGCGCTTTGCACAGAAGATCGAGCGGCTCAAGCTGATGACCTCGCTGTGCGCCTCGATGCCGGCGCAGGCGGCCATCGCCGACTACCTGCAGCACGGCGGCTACGACCGCCACCTGCGCAAGCTGCGCTATGCCCTGGAAGGCCAGCAGGCCAACATGCTGGCGGCCATCGCCCGGCACTTTCCGGCGCAGACGCGGGTCAGCCAACCGTCCGGCGGCTACTTCCTGTGGCTGGAGCTGCCCGAACAGATGGACGCCCTCAAGCTGTTCCACATGGCCTTGGCCCAAGGCATCAGCATCGCCCCCGGGCCGATCTTCTCGCCCACCCGGCGCTTCGGCAACTGCATCCGCCTGAACTACGGCAGCCCCTGGCATGAGGATGCCGAACGGGCCATGGAAACCCTGGGGCGGATCATCCGCTCGTTCTGATGACTGGCGCCCCGGCAGGCGGCTATAGTTGCTTGATCCGCTCACCGGGCCCTCGCCATGCAAGCAGACTCGCTCCCGTCATTGGCACAACTGCAAGCGCGTGTCGCAGAACTGGAAGCTCGCCTGGCAGAGCGCGACGACACTGCACAGGCCCACATCCAGCTACTGGGCGAACTGCTCGACAACAGCCGGGCCAACGTGTTTGCCGCCGACAGCGAGATGCGCCTGGTCGCGATCAACCGCACGGCCCGGGAAACCTTCGAGCATTACCGGGGCTTCGTGCCGCAGATCGGCGATTACGTGCCACAAATTCTGCTCAACCACCCTGACATCATGGGCCGCCTGGCACCGGTGTGGCCACGCGTGCTGGCCGGCGAAGCCTTCATCGACACTATCTCACTCGGCCCCTCCGATGCCCCCCGCCATTACGAAATCCGCTATCACCCATTGCTCGATGCACAACAGCAAGTCCAGGGCGGGTACCTGTTCGCCTATGACATCACCGAGCGCATGGCCGAGCAGGAACGCCTGCGCCAGGCCGAAGAGGCCCTGCGCCAGTCGCAGAAAATGGAGGCGGTCGGCCAGTTGACCGGCGGCATCGCCCACGACTTCAACAACTTGCTGGGTAGCCTGCTTGGCGCGCTGGAGCTTGCAGAGCAGCGCCTGGGCGAGCAACGCCTTGCCGACACCGCCCGCATGCTCGGGCTCGGCCGCAGCAACGCAATGCGCGCCGCAGCGCTGGTGCAGCGGTTGCTGGCCTTTTCGCGCCAACAGACGCTGATGCCACAAGCGGTGGATGTGCACCGCCTGGTCGCCGACATGCATGACCTGATCCGCAGCTCGACCGGCCCGCACATTGACTTCCAGGACCGCACGCTGGCCGCGCAATGGTCGATCCGCATCGATCCGCAGCAGCTGGAAAACGCTCTGCTCAACCTGTGCATCAATGCCCGTGACGCCATGCCGCTGGGCGGCACCTTGCGCATCGGTTGTGAAAACGCCGATCTCGCAGCGGCCGAGGCCAAGCGCCTGGACCTGCCGACGGGGCACTATCTGCACATTCGTGTCGAGGACACCGGCGTGGGCATGCCCAGTGAGGTGCTGCAACACGCTTTCGAGCCCTTCTTCACCACCAAGCCGCTGGGCCAGGGCACTGGCTTGGGATTGTCCATGGCCTATGGTTTTGTTCGCCAGTCCGGGGGGCAGTTGCTGATCGACAGCGTCACCGGGCAAGGCACTTGCGTTCACCTGTACCTGCCCCGTGACCAGAGCGCTTGCGCAACCGGCCACGGCGAGCCAGCCACATCCGCCACCGCGACGTTGCAGCCGCGGATGCACCGGATCATGCTGGTGGCGGACCAACCGGCCCTGCGCCTGGTACTGGTCGAAGTGCTGACGGAACTGGGCTATCAGGTGCAGGCTTTCGAGAGTGGCCACCGGGCTCTGGAATCGTTGCAGAAAGGGCCGCCACCGGACCTGCTGATCACCGATGTCGGCCTGCCTGGGCGACTCGACGGTTACCAGCTTGCAGAGGCCTGCCAGGACCTTGTGGCGGATGCCCCGGTATTGCTGATTACCGGCTACGAAACTGCCGAAACGGTGCACTGTGCCCGGCCCGGCAGGCGCACCGAACTGCTGCACAAACCCCTCGACCTGAACACCCTCGGCGAACGGATCGAGCGCCTGTTGGGCATTGCGTCACACCCGCGTTGACTGGCTATTCGCCTGTTGCCGAACACGCTAAAGTCTGGGCTTCATCCACTGTCGGACGTCGGCATGCCCTCCCGCGACCTGCTTTCACTGCGCCAACAAGTCGAAGCCCTGCAGCAACAGAACGCGCTGCTGGAAGCCCGCCTGGCAAGCCATCAGCAACACGATCAGGACTTCTACCGCTCGCTCTTCGACACCATGGACGAAGGCTTCTGCATCATCGAGTTCTTCGACGGCCCGCACGGCCCACTGAGCGACTATGTGCATGTGCTGGCCAATGCGGCCTATGCCAAGCACGCCGGCATCCCCAACGTGGTCGGGCAGAAACTGCGCGAGATGGTGCCCGATGAGGCCGACGATTGGGTCGCCCGTTATGGCGCGGTGCTGCGCACGGGCGAGCCGCTGCATTTCGAGCAGGAACTGGTCGCCACCGGCCATGTGTTGTCGGTGACCACCTTCCGCGTAGAGCCTGCCGAAAAGCGCCAGGTGGCGGTACTGTTCAAGGACGTCACTGCACGCCGACGGGCAGAGCAGGCCCTGCAGCGCCTGAACGAGGAACTGGAACAACGGGTGAATGCGGCACTGGCAGAACAGGCCAAGGCCGAGGAAGCCCTGCGCCAGGCACAGAAGATGGAAGCGGTCGGCCAGCTCAGTGGCGGCATCGCCCACGACTTCAACAACCTGCTGGGCGGCATCCTCAGTGCCCAGGAGCTGATGCGCCAACGCCTGGAGCAATCCCGTTTCGACGCCCTGGAGCCATTGCTGAAGCTGTCCAGCGGCTCGGCGCAGCGGGCCTCTTCGCTGGTACACCGGCTGCTGGCATTTTCCCGTCAGCAGACCCTGCAGCCCTGCTCCACGCAGGTGGCCACGCTGGTGGGCGGCATGGAAGAGCTGCTGCGCCGCACCATCGGCCCCTCCATCACCCTGACCAGCCAATTCCCCTGCCAGCTATGGCCGACCTTCATCGACCCGCCGCAACTGGAAAGCGCCCTGCTCAACGTGTGCATCAATGCCCGCGATGCCATGCCTGCCGGCGGCGTGATCGATATCCTCGGTGACAACCTGCTGCTCGACGACCAGCAAGCCCGTGCACTGGAACTGCCAGCTGGCGAATACGTACGGCTGAGCATCAGCGACAACGGCAAGGGCATGTCGGCGGAGGTGGCCGAGCGCGCCGTCGACCCGTTCTTCACCACCAAGCCCATGGGCCAGGGCACTGGGCTGGGCTTGTCGATGACTTATGGTTTCGTGCGCCAGTCGGGCGGGCAGCTACGGGTGTTGTCGACACCTGGCGAAGGCACCCGCATCGAGCTGCTGCTTCCCCGCCACCACCAGCACCCCGAAGCCCCGGCACCCAGGCCACTGCACACACTGCTGGAAAAAAGCAGCGGCGCCACGCAGCGTATCCTGCTGGTCGAAGACCAGGCCGCCTTGCGCGTGGTCGTCTGCGAGGTGCTGGAAGAACTGGGTTATCGGGTCGATGCATTCGAGAACGGCCCGGCTGCCCTCGCCCATCTGCAAGCTGGCGAGCGGCCAGACCTGCTGTTGAGCGATATCGGCCTGCCCGGCGGCCTGAATGGCCGCCAGTTGGCTGAACGTTGCCGCGAGCGCCACCCCGACCTCAAGGTACTGTTCATCACCGGCTACGACGAAAGCGCGGCGCTCAGTGACGGCCAGTTGTTGCAAGGCACTGAGGTGCTGACCAAGCCGTTCGAGCTGGCAGTGCTGGCCGAACGGGTACGCACGCTGTTGGAGGATTGACCGGCGCGTTCAGCGCCCGCCGCCCAGGTCGATGAAGCTGCCGGTGGAGTACGAGGCTTTGTCCGAGAGCAGCCAGAGGATGGCCTCGGCCACTTCCTCCGGGCGCCCGCCGCGGCCCATGGGCAAGCCGGGCTCGAGCTTGCTGACCCGGTCGGGGTCGCCCGACAGCGCGTGGAACCCGGTATGGATGTAGCCTGGCCGCACACCATTTACCCGCACGCCCTCGCCTGCCACTTCCTTTGCCAGGCCAATGGTGAAGGTGTCGAGGGCGCCCTTGGAAGCGGCATAGTCCACGTATTCGTTGGGCGAGCCCAGGCGGGCGGCCACCGACGACACGTTGACGATGGCCCCGCCCGGCCCGCCGTGCCGGCGTGCCATGCGCTTCAGTGCGTGCTTGGCGCAGAGCATGGGGCCGACGACGTTGGTCTTCATGACCTTGAGCAGGCGGAACTCGGACATGTCCTCGACCCGGCTTTGCTGGCCAATGGTGCCTGCGTTGTTGACCAGCGCGGTGACCGGGCCGAGTTCTTCGTCAACGCGCTGGAACAGCTGGATGACCTCATCCTCGACACTGGCGTCGGCGCGCACGGTGATGGCCTTGGCGCCCAGGGCTCGGACCTGGCCGAGGATGTCCTCGGCGGCCTGGTCGTCGGCGTGGTAGTTGATGCAGATGCGGTAGCCCTGACGGGCGGCCAGCAGCGCCGTGGCGGCGCCGATGCCGCGGCTGGCACCGGTGATGACTATGACTTGCTCCATGGGTCTGCCAATCGTTTGGAAAGGGAGCATCGACAATAGGGGAAAAGGCAGCGCGTGGGAATGACCTTTCCTTCTGCTACTGCGTGGGTTTGCCTTGCCCGGGAAACAACGTCTCGAACCGCGGCGTCGCCCGCGCAACGAAACCCAGCCCCTGGTGCATGATGAAGTAGGCAGCGATTTCATTCCGCTCGGCGAAGGCATAGCCTTCCTCCGGGCCCAGCACCATCAACAGTGTGTCCAGGGCATCGGCACGCAACACCGAAGGGTCGACCACCGACACTGCCGCCAGCGCGTGCTTGACCGGCCTGCCGACACGGGGATCGAAGGTGTGCGAATAACGCTGGCCACCTTCCTCGAAATAGTTGCGGTAATCGCCGGCGGTGGCAACGCCGTAGCCATCCAGGGCGATGGCGCGCTCCACTTGCTGTTCGCCCCCACCACTCGGTACCTCGAGGGCGATGCGCCAGGGCGAGCCATCCGGTTTGCGGCCAACCCCCTTCAGTTCGCCGGTGATCTCGACCAGATAGGCCTGGATACCCAGGGCCGCAAGCCTGTCACCCACCCGATCCACTGCATAACCGGCGAGCATGCTGTCGAAATCCAGCTGCGCCGCCACATCCTTGCACAGCTTTTCTCCATCCAGGTGCAAGTGCTGCAGGCCTACCCGTGCCTGCTCCCGCGCCAGCGTGCTGGCATCCGGCACCTGTCTGCCGCGTGACTGTGGGCCGAAGCCCCAGAGGTTCATCAAGGGCAAAACCGTCAGGTCGAAAGCCCCGCCACTCTGGCGGAACAGAGAAACACCGTACGCCAGCAATTGCTGCATCTCTTGCGGCACTGCCTGACAGGCGCCGGCCGGCAGGTTGTTGAAGCGGGAAACCACGGAATCGCCGCGCCAGTTGGAGAACTGCTTGTCGAGGGCCTGGAGAACAAGCTCGACTTCGGCCTTTACCTGCCGCGAATCGGGCGTCTGTGCAGTGGGTACGTACTGGATCGAATACGTACTCCCCATGGTCGGCCCGCCAAAGCGTTCAATCCTGTCGCCGCAGCCATACAGCAACGTCACCAGCATCACCAGCAGGCTTGCGCGCATCATTGGACACCTCGCAGACTCTGGCCGCCCGTTCGCGGCGCAGGCTATTTCACCAGAGTTGCGAGATGGCAATTGGCCTACCGTTCATCAGCAAACCTGGTCAAAAACCGAACAAACTCCTCTTCGAACACTCTGATCTGCGCGGGTGATCATTCATCCCCCTCCCTTTCCGCTTAACGTCCCGGAAGCAATAAAACAACCATGTGCATAAGCGCACAGGGGCGTTCTTTGCCCAAAAATTGGAGGACATTACATGTCTAGCCATTCGTTGCAGAGCGTCGAACGCCTGCAGAGCCGCATCCGCGCCCAGCGTCAGCCGCAACAGAAACCTTTCTGGCGCCGTCTGCTGGCCATCGCCTCATCCTCTCAGCGTAGTTGGCACGGAGGGATCGAGCTCAGGGGATACAAGGAACTATCCAACGCCACGACGGTTGCCCCGGTCGTGGTCGGTAAAATCCAGCTGGCGATTCCGCTCGGGCGGGGTCGGCGGTTTGTCCAGCCTTGCGTGCAGCCGGGGCAGCATGTGCGCAAGGGCGAAGTGATCGGTATTGGCGACAACACCACCGCTTGGGTGCATGCCAGTACCTCCGGCATCGTGGACCGGATCGATCACGTCTTCGCGGCCGACTCGGCCGAACCAGTCATGGCCGTCATCCTGAACGCAGATGGCCTGGACGAGTGGCTCGAACGCCCGGCACCGGGCCTGCCGCAAACGCCAGAGGCGCTGGTCGAGCACGCATTGCAGATGGGCATAGTCGGCCTTGGTGGTGCGGGTTTCCCCACGGCCCTCAAGCTGGCCGGCGCACAGCAGCCCGACCTGCTGCTGATCAACGGTGCCGAATGCGAGCCCTTCCTTACCTGCGATGACCGCCTCATGCGTGAAAATGCCGAAGCGTTGATCGAGGCCGCCGACTATGTCGCCGCGCTGCTGGGAATAACGGCAACCCGTTTCGGCATCGAAACCAACAAACCGGAGGCGATGGCCACGTTACGTGCCGCCGCACGCCAGGCGCGCACCCGGGTCGAGATTTGTCCACTTCCGGAGCGTTACCCAGCAGGTGGGCAGCCGTTGATGATCAAGAGCCTCAGTGGCCGCAACCTGGCCCCGGGGAGCCGCCCCGCCGATATCGGCGTCCTCGCCCTGAATGTCGCAACGCTCTACGCGCTGGGCCGGGCCGTCTTCCAGGACGAACCACTGACCAGCCGCGTGCTGACACTGACCGGTGACTGCGAGCGCCCCGGCAATGTGCGGGTGCCGGTGGGTTACCCGGTCAGCGAACTGCGCGCGATTGCTGGCGCGTCCCCCACAGGGCAGTTGACCCAGGTCGGAGGCCCGATGATGGGGCAGCCGCTACCGGACGCCAACGCCTTCGTCAGCAAGACCAGCAGTTGCCTGATTTTCGGCGCCGAGCGCTACCTGCCGGCTGCTCGCCCCGCCAGCAGTTGCATTCGCTGCACGCGCTGTGTGGATGTCTGCCCGATGTCGCTGCGGCCGCTGGACCTCTACGCTGCCGCCGAGCGCCTGGACAAGGCCAGCCTGCAGGAACTGCGCCTGGACGCCTGCATCGAATGCGGCAGCTGCAGCAGCATCTGCCCAAGCAATATCCCGCTGCGCGAACGCTTCCGCCAAAGCAAGACGGAGGTCCGCGCATGAGCCTGATACGCCACCCCATCCCGCAACGGCTGCGCACGGTGATGCTGCTGGTCGTCCTGTGCCTGCTGCCGGGCACCGCCCTGTATGCCTGGCAATTCGGCGTCGTGGTCTGGTTGCAGGTGTTCTGGTGCGTGCTGTTCGCCCTGGGCTTCGAAGCCGCCCTGCTGCGCCTGCGCGGGCATGACGTACGCAAGGGTTTGAGCGACCTCAGCTGGCTGGTGCTGGGCCTGATACTGGCTCGGGCATTGCCGCTGATGGTGCCGTTGTGGATGATCGCCCTGGCCAGTTTTGCTGCTCTGGCACTGTGCAAGCACGCCAGTGGAGGCCTTGGTCGCAACCGTCTCAACCCTGCCATGGTTGGCCTGGGGGTGGTTGCCATCTGCTTCTATCAGCAGTTGTACCCCGCGCCATCGAACCATGCCCCCTGGACCGCAACCCTGGACGCCAAGGCGGTTCTGCTGCAACAGCTACAGTTGGTGCCACGCCTGGAGCTCGATGCGTTCGCCGGCGCCACTCAACTGGCGCAGAACGAGTTCACCCATATCACCCACAATCTTTCGGGGTTCGGCTACATTGCCGGCGGTTTGCTGCTGGCTTCGCTGCGGGTGATCCGTATCGAGATTCCGCTGGCGATGATCGCGAGCACAGTATTGCTGTGCATGGCTGCCGGCCACAGCCTGCAGGAAGCCGTTTACAACCTCAGCCTCGGCGGCTATCTCTTCACCGCCTTCTTCATCGCCACCGATCCGGTCACCAGCCCCGATACCCGCGCCGGTCGCATCCTCTTCGGCGTGACCGTCGGCACGCTGACCGAGCTGATTCGCGAGTTCGGCCTTTACGCCGATGGCCTCTGCTTCGCCGTGCTGGCCGGCAACCTGCTGGTGCCGCAAATCGACCGGTTGGTGCTGCGCATGCAGCGGCCCTGGTACGCAGCAGCGAGTGCCTGACATGGCATTTGGCAAAGAGCCTGGGCCTTGTTCTGGCCCGGCTCAGTGCCCTGCCGACGCCGGCCCCGCCTTGGCGGTAAAGGGCGGTTTGGCGAACCACACCAGCAGGATCAACCCGGCAAACACCCAGGTCATCAGGGTGAAGTAGTCCACCGTCGACATCATGTACGCCTGCCCGTTGAGTATCTGCTCCAGCTGCGCATAGCTCTGCGGGCTGGCCCCGCCCAGCTGCTCCAGGGTATGCCGCGTGGCCGGGTCGAACTGGCTGATGTGCTCGCTCAGGTAGGCATGGTGCTGGTCCGCCCGGCGAATCCAGATCCAGGTGGTCAGCGACGCCGCGAAACTGCCGCCCAAGGTACGCAGGAAGGTCGCCAGGCCCGAGCCATCGGCGATCTGCTGCGGTGGCAGGTCGGACAGCAGGATGCTCAAGGTCGGCATGAAGAACAGCGCAACGCCAATACCCATGAACAACTGCACCAGCGCCACATGCTGGAAGTCCACCTCGCTGGTGAACCCGGCACGCATGTAGCAGCTGCTGCCGATCGCCAGGAACGCCAGCCCGGCCAGCACACGCAGGTCGAAGCGGTGCGCGTACTTGCCCACGAACGGCGACATCAGCACCGGCAACAGGCCGATCGGCGCCACCGCCAGGCCGGCCCAGGTAGCGGTATAGCCCATCTGCGTCTGTAGCCACTGCGGCAGGATCAGGTTGATGCCGAAGAACCCGGCATAGCCCCCTACCAGCACGATGGTGCCCACGCGGAAGTTGCGGTGCGCGAACAGGCGCAGGTTGACCACCGGGTGACGGTCGGTCAGTTCCCAGATCACGAACACCGCCAGGAACACCAGCGAGACCAGGCTTCCGGCAATGATGAACGACGATTCGAACCAGTCCAGATCGTTGCCTTTGTCCAGCACCACCTGCAAGGCGCCAACGCCGATGATCAGCGTCAGCAGGCCGATGTAGTCCATCGGCTGGCGACTGGTGACCACCGGCCGGGTGCGCATCTGCTGGCGGACCACGGCGGCGGCGAACAGGCCGATGGGCACGTTGATGAAGAAGATCCACGGCCAGCTGTAGCTGTCGGTTATCCAGCCGCCGAGAATCGGTCCGGCAATCGGCGCCACCACCGTGACCATCGCCAGCAGCGCCAGGGCCATGCCGCGCTTGGCCGGGGGATAGACGGCGATCAGCAAAGTCTGGGTCATCGGGTACAACGGCCCGGCCACCACACCCTGCAACACGCGAAAACCGACCAGCTCCGGCATCGACTGGGCAATACCGCACAGGAACGAGGCCAGCACGAACAGCAGCGTGGCCCAGATGAACAGCTTCACCTCGCCAAACCGTCGGCTGAGCCAGCCGGTGAGCGGCAAGGCAATGGCGTTGCTCACCGCGAACGAGGTGATGACCCAGGTGCCCTGCTCGTAGCTCACCCCCAGGTTGCCGGAAATGGTCGGCAAGGCCACGTTGGCGATGGTGGTGTCGAGCACCTGCATGAACGTCGCCAGCGACAGGCCGATGGTGGTCAGCAGCAGGCTCGGCGGCGTGAACTGGGCAGCAGCGTTGTTGCTCATCGCTGGGCCGTCTTGCCGGTTGCGCTGTTTTCGTGGATCAGCCGGGCGATCAGGTTGTCGGCTTCGACCAGCTGGCGGTCATACACCTGGGTGGTATAGCTGGCCTGCTGCGGTGGCTGCAGGGCCAAGGTCGGGCCGCTCTGGTCGTGCAGGTCGACCTCGACCACGGTGGACAGCCCGATACGCAGCGGGTGGTCCTTGAGCTGGTCGGGGCTGAGGTGGATGCGTACCGGCACGCGCTGGACGATCTTGATCCAGTTACCGGTGGCATTCTGCGCCGGCAACAGGGCGAAGGCGCTGCCGGTACCAGCGCCAAGGCTGTCGACCGTGCCGCTGTACTTGACCTCGCTGCCGTACAGGTCGGCGCTGATCTGCACCGGTTGGCCGATACGCATGTCGCGCAGCTGGGTTTCCTTGAAGTTGGCATCGATCCACACCTGGTCCAGCGGGATCACCGCCATGGTCGCGGTACCCGGTTGCAGGCGCTGGCCCAGCTGCACGGTACGCTTGGCAACGTAGCCGGTTACCGGTGCCACCAGGGTGGTGCGGGCATGGTCGAGGTAGGCCTGGCGCAGGTCGGCGGCGGCGGCCATCACCTCGGGGTGCGAGGACACCACGGTGTCGTCGACCAGTGCGCTGCTGGTGCTGAGCTGCTGGCGTGCACTGTTGACGGCGGCCTCGGCCACGCTCAGGTCGTCGCGGGCATGGGACAATTCTTCCGCAGCTATCGCGCCGCTGTCGGCCAGTACCTTGCGCCGGTTGAAGTCCTGGCGGGCCTTGCGCAGCTCGGCCTGGCGGGTTTCCAGCTGGGCCTTGAGCGCGTCGACGTTGCTGTACAACCCGCGCACCTGGCGCACGCTGCGCGCCAGCCTGGCTTCGGCGGCCTGCAAGGCCACCTGGCTGTCGGCCGGGTCGAATTGCAGCAATACCTGGCCGGCGTGGACCAGGTCGCCGTCATCGGCACCGATGCTGGTGACAGTGCCGGTGACCAGCGGGGTGATCTCTACCACGTTGCCGTTGACGTAGGCATCGTCGGTGCTTTCGTGCCAGCGCCCGACCAGGCTGTACCAGGCCCAGGCTCCGACGCCGGCAAGAATCAGCAGCAACACCAGGCCAAGCAGCCAGGCCTTGCGCTTGCGCGACGGTTCGGGCGCGGCGGAGGGAGTCGGGGTGTCTGCGGGAGTGGCCATGGCAATACCTTGGATAATTCGTGACAGGGATCAATGATCGCCGAAGCGGCGGATCGTCAACGGGTCGCCGGCAGCGAGCAGGACCTTGGCCAGCAGGCCTTCCAGGGTCGCGAGCTCTTCGGGTGCCAGCGCGCCGCACAGCTCGTTCATGGCCGCCGCGCCGATTTCCGGCAGGCGGTCAGCCAGGCGCTGGCCATCGGCGGTAAGCGCCAGGCGCACCTGGCGACGGTCGTCGGCGCAACGGTTGCGCACGATCAGCTCCTTCTGCTCGAGGCGGTCGAGCATGCGGGTCATCGATCCGCTGTCCAGGCCCAGGTACCGGCACAGCTCGGCCGGGGTGTCCACCTGGTACTGGGTGACGATGATCAGCACCTTGAACTGCGCGGCGGTGACGCCTTCGGATTCGAGGTGCCAGTCGAGAATGCGGTCCTTCAGGATCGCCGCCCGGCCAAGCAGCATGCCGATGGCGCAGGTCTGGAAGTTTTCGGGAGAGAAATGGGCCATCGGAGACTGCTCGGGTAATTGTGTGGAAATATTACTGCCTAGGCAGTGAATGTCAAAGCTTTGATTAGGTTGCTATGGAAAATTTCATGATTTCTGCCCCTTGCGCCCCCCTGTAGGAGCGGCCTTGTGTCGCGATGGGCCGCAAAGCGGCCCCGCAATTTCTGTTGGGGCACAAAACCTGGGGCCGCTTCGCGCCCCATCGCGACACAAGGCCGCTCCTACAGGGCCATGCGTCAAGGCCTGCTACGGTGTTCGCAGGCCCAGTGCCTCCACCGCCCCGCAGGCAATGGCCATGCCCACCAACTCCGCCAGGCTATCGGCCTGCAACCGCTTCATCACCCGCCCCCGGTACAGGTCCACCGTCTTCACGCTGACGCCCAGCCGTTCGGCAATCTCGCGGTTGTTCAACCCTTGGGCCAACGGCACGAACACGTCGCGCTCGCGCGGGGTCAGGCCATCGATGCGCGCCTGCACCCGGGCCAGCGCCTGGTCGTCCTGGCGTGCCCGCCCGGCGCTTTCCAACGCGGCCTGCACGCTGTCGAGCAGCAACTGGTCGTTGTAGGGTTTCTCGATGAAGTCGCAGGCGCCGGCCTTGAATGCCCGCACCACGATCGGCACATCGGCATGCCCGCTGACGAATATCACCGGCAAACCCAGGCCACGCTCGCGCATCGCCTGCTGCACCGCCAACCCGCCCAGCCCCGGCATGCGCACATCCAGCAGCACACAGGCCGGCCCATCGTCGACGCAGGCGTCGAGAAACGCCTGCCCGCCGGCGAACGGCAAGGCCTGCAAACCCACCGACTGCAACAACCACACCGTCGAGTCGCGCATACCCTGGTCGTCATCGACCACATACACCTTCGCTTGCACCGCCATCTCCCCTTACCCCCTGCTGACCGCCAGGCGGCAGCACAGTACCAGACCGCCATTGTCACCGGCTCGCGCCCACAGGCTGCCGCCAAAACCTTCGATCAGGCTACGGCTCATGCTCAGGCCAAGGCCCAGGCCGTCGGCCTTGCTGGTGGTGAACGGCGTGAAGATTTCATCCAGGCACTCGGGCGCCACGCCCGGGCCCTGGTCCGCCACCTCGACCAGCACGCCATCACCATCGCGCGCAGCGCCCAGCAGGATACGTGACGGCCGCTCGCCATGCTGCTCGCGGTTGGCATCGATGGCGTTGCGCAACAGGTTCAACAGCACCTGCTCCAGCAGTACCCGGTCGGCATACACCAAGGGCAGCTGCGCGCTCATGCGCAACTCGACCACCACCTGGTCACGCGCGGCTTCCCAGGCGCACAGGCGCATGGCTTCGCCGGCCACCTCGGCCACGTCCAGAGCCTGCAGGCGGCGCGGCCCCTTGCGCAGGAAGGCGCGCAGGCGGCGGATCACTTCGGCGGCATGGGTGGCCTGTTCGCTGATGCGCTGCAGGCCCTGCCCTACCCGCTCTCGGGCCTGCGGGTCGCGCTCCAGGCCCAGCAGGTAACGCTGGCTTGCGTTGGCATAGTTGACCACCGCGGCCAACGGCTGGTTGATCTCGTGGGCAATGCCCGAAGCCAGCTCGCCCAAGGTGGCCAGCCGGGCACTGTGCGCCAGGCTTTCCTGGGCCTCGATGCGCAGGGTGATGTCGCGAGACACGCTGACCACCTCCACCACCGTGCCGGTGTAGGTTTCGCGGATGGCCCGGCTGGCGATTTCGAACCAGCGGTAGCCGCCTGCGGCCTGGCGCACTCGGCAGGTCATGGTGTGGTAGCCGTCCTGGTCCAGGGCGGCGGCGGCCTGGCGCAGCACCTGGCGGCGCTCGCGCGGGTGCAGCAGGGTATGTACGGCCATGCCGCGCAGTTGCTCGGGCCACAGGCCAAGCAGGCGGAATGCTGCCGGCGAAGCATCGAGAAAACGGCCATCGGGGCTATGCCGGGAGATCAGGTCGGTGGTGTTCTCGATGATCAGCCGGTACAGGCGCCGGGCGCGGCTGGCCTCGCGTGCGCCATGACGCTCGTCGCTGGCGTCGCGGCCACGCGCCAGCACCTGCTGGCCCTGGTCGTCAGGGATGAAGCTCCACAGCACGATGCGTTCACCGACCTGCACCTCGACATCGGCGATCGCCCGGCGCTGGCGCAGGCAGGCGCGCACCAGGGCGGCGCAGTTGCCCGGCAGCCAGCTGGCCAGTGCCGGGCCTTCATCGACCCAGGCCTGCAGCGCCGGGTTGAGTGCCAGCGGCCTGGCGTCGCCGGCCAGCATCAGGCTGGGTTGCGGGTCCTTGGCGAGCAAGGGATAGGCAGTGTTGTCCACGGTAGGCGGCTCGTTGTTATAGTAGTTTTACTATATTGCTATAGTCGATATTCCTAATACCATAGCGACTCGCGTAAAACTGCGACAAGGGGAGCGGCCCACCGTCCGCCTCCCTGCACCCTGAACAGAGCTAACAATCAGCCACCGGGGGTCAAGCGCACAGGTTGTGCCTGCCTCCTCTACAGGATTACCGCATGTCGATCTATGCCCAGGGCCTGATGCCCGCTGCCGTCAACCATGTCGCCCTCACCCCGCTGAGTTTCATCGAACGCACCGCTGCCGTATATGGCGATTATCCGGCGGTGATCCACGGTGCCATCCGCCGTAACTGGCAGCAGACCTACCAACGCTGTCGGCGCCTGGCCAGCGCCCTGGTGGGCCGGGGTATCGGCCGTGGCGACACCGTAGCGGTGATGTTGCCCAACATTCCGGCCATGCTCGAAGCCCATTTTGGCGTGCCCATGACCGGCGCCGTGCTCAATACCCTGAACGTACGCCTGGACGCCGAGGCCATCGCCTTCATGCTGCAGCATGGCGAGGCCAAGGTACTGATCACCGACCGCGAGTTCCACACGGTCATCGAGGCTGCCCTGGCCTTGCTCGAGCACCCGCCATTGGTGGTGGATGTGGATGACCCGGAGTACGGCGAAGGCCGTGCGGTCAGCGAACTGGATTATGAAGCGTTCCTCGCCGAAGGCGACCCGGACTTTGCCTGGGAATGGCCCGATGACGAGTGGCAGGCGATCTCGCTCAACTACACCTCCGGCACCACCGGCAACCCCAAGGGCGTGGTCTACCACCACCGTGGCGCTTACCTGAACGCCCTGGGCAACCAGATGGTCTGGGGCATGGGCCATCGCCCGGTGTACCTGTGGACCCTGCCGATGTTCCACTGCAATGGCTGGTGCTACCCATGGACCATCACCGCGCTGGCCGGCACCCATGTGTTCCTGCGCCGGGTCGACCCGCAGAAGATCCTGACCCTGATCCGCGAGCACCGGGTCAGCCACCTGTGCGGCGCGCCGATCGTGCTCAACGCCCTGGTCAACATGCCCGAGGCAGCCAAGGCGGCCATCGAGCACCCGGTGCAGGCCATGGTCGCCGGCGCCGCGCCACCTGCAAAGGTCATCGGCGCAGTGGAAGAGATGGGCATCCAGGTCACCCACACCTACGGCCTGACCGAAGTCTACGGCCCGGTGACCGTGTGTGCCTGGCATGACGAATGGGATGAACTGTCGCTGGAAGAGCGGGCACGGATCAAGTCCCGCCAGGGCGTGCGCTACCCGACCCTCGACGGCCTGATGGTCGCCGACCCGCAAACCCTCGAGCCGGTACCGCGCGACGGCAACACCCTGGGCGAGATCTTCATGCGGGGCAACACGGTGATGAAGGGCTACCTGAAGAACCCCGAGGCTACCGCCGAAGCCTTCCGGGGCGGCTGGTTCCATACCGGTGACCTGGCCGTGTGGCATACCGACGGCTATGTCGAGATCAAGGACCGGCTCAAGGACATCATCATTTCCGGTGGCGAGAACATTTCCACCATCGAGGTCGAGGACGCCCTGTACAAGCACCCGGCGGTACTGGAAGCCGCGGTGGTGGCGCGCCCGGATGAAAAGTGGGGGGAAACCCCGTGCGCATTCATTGCCCTCAAGCCGGGCCGCGAAGACACCCGCGAAGCCGACATCACCAGCTGGTGCCGCGAGCACCTGGCCGGGTTCAAGGTGCCGAAGACCGTGGTGTTCGGCGAACTGCCCAAGACCTCCACCGGCAAGATCCAGAAGTACGTGCTGCGCGACCGGGCCAAAGCCCTCTGATCCAGTGGTGGCCTCTTCGCGGGCATGCCCGCTCCCACAGGGACCGCACCGGCCTCGCACCCTGTGCTTTACCTGTGGGAGCGGGCATGCCCGCGAAGAGGCCAGCCCATGTTTCCATTATTCCAAGAGCCCCCGATGACTACCTACTCCGCCCCCCTGCGCGACATGCGCTTCGTCCTGCATGACGTGTTCAACGCCCCGGCCCTGTGGGCCCGCCTGCCCGCCCTGGCCGAGCGCATCGACGCCGATACCGCCGATGCCATCCTCGAGGAAGCAGCCAAAGTCACCGGCCAGCTGATTGCCCCGCTCAGCCGCAACGGTGACGAGCAAGGCGTGCGCTTCACCGCTGGTGAAGTCACTACACCCGACGGCTTCCGCGAGGCCTGGCACACCTACCGTGAAGGCGGTTGGGTCGGCCTGGGCGGCAATCCTGAACATGGCGGCATGGGCATGCCGAAAATGCTCGGTGTGCTGTTCGAAGAAATGCTCTACGCCGCCGACTGCAGCTTCAGCCTGTATTCGGCATTGAGCGCCGGCAGCTGCCTGGCGATCGATGCCCACGCCAGCGAAACACTCAAGGCCACCTACCTGCCGCCCCTGTACGAAGGCCGCTGGGCTGGCACCATGTGCCTCACCGAACCCCATGCCGGCACCGACCTTGGGCTGATCCGCAGCCGCGCCGAGCCCCAGGCCGACGGCAGCTATCGCATCAGCGGCAGCAAGATCTTCATCACCGGCGGCGAACAGGACCTGACCGAGAACATCGTCCACCTGGTGCTGGCCAAACTGCCGGATGCGCCCACCGGCGCCAAGGGCATCTCGCTGTTCCTGGTGCCCAAGTACCTGGTCGAGGCCGATGGCCGCCTGGGGGCGCGCAACGCCGCCCATTGCGGCTCGATCGAACACAAGATGGGCATCAAGGCCTCGGCCACCTGTGTGATGAACTTCGATGGTGCCGTCGGCTACCTGGTCGGCGAGCCGAACAAGGGCCTGGCGGCGATGTTCACCATGATGAACTACGAGCGCCTGTCCATCGGCATCCAGGGCATCGGCTGTGCCGAGGCGTCCTACCAGAGCGCCGCCCGCTACGCCAACGAGCGCCTGCAAAGCCGCGCCGCCAGCGGCCCGCAGGCACAGGACAAGGTTGCCGACCCGATCATCCACCATGGCGATGTGCGGCGCATGTTGCTGACCATGCGCACCCTCACCGAAGGTGGCCGGGCGTTTGCCGCCTACGTCGGCCAGCAGCTGGACCTGGCGCGCTACGCCGAAGACGCCGGCGAGCGCGAACATGCGCAGCGCCTGGTGGCGCTGCTGACGCCGGTGGCCAAGGCGTTCTTCACCGACAACGGCCTGGAAAGCTGTGTGCTCGGCCAGCAGGTGTATGGCGGCCATGGCTACATTCGCGAATGGGGCCAGGAGCAGCGTGTGCGCGATGTGCGCATCGCGCAGATCTATGAAGGCACCAACGGCATACAGGCCCTCGACCTGCTCGGGCGCAAGGTGCTGGCCGACGGTGGCCAGGCGCTGGCCGGCTTTGCCGCCGAGGTGCGGGCCTTCAGCGTGGATGCGCCGCTGCACCGTGAAGCCCTGCAAGCGAGCCTGGCGCGGCTGGAGGCGACCAGCGCCTGGCTGCGGGCGCGTGCCGGCGAGGATGCCAACCTGGTCAGCGCGGTGGCGGTGGAATACCTGCAGCTGTTCGGGCTGACTGCGTATGCCTACATGTGGGCGCGTATGGCGGCGGTGGCGTTGGCCAAGCGTGACGAGGATGCCGCGTTTCATGGGGCCAAGCTTGCGTGTGCGGAGTTCTTCTTCCAGCGGGTCTTGCCGCGCGGGTTGGGGCTGGAGGCCAGTATCCGGGCGGGTAGTGGCAGCCTTTATGGTTTGGAGGCGGCGCAGTTCTGAGAGACCATGGGGGCGCTTTGCGCCCCATCGCGACACAAGGCCGCTCCTACAGGGGAACGCGATTCCATGTAATCGATGGACTCGCCCCCGCCGAGGCATCACAGTGCCACGGTGGCGTTCTAAGAAGCCAACGGCAGCGAGGGCGAGACCATGAAAAAGCATAGTTCCAAGCAAGGTTCCCTGTCGTCCACTGATGTGGAGCTTTGCACAACCATCTGTGTAGACCTGGCCAAGCAGGTCTTTCAGTTAGCAGGCGAGGATGCTACCGGTCGGGTGATCTACGAAGATCGCATCAAATCCCGTCAGGCCTTTCATGATTTCCTGCTCAGGTTGCCAGCGACAGTGACCGTCTTGATGGAGTGCGGCCCAGGTGCACAAGCCTGGGCAAGGCTGCTGCAGGCCAAAGGTAATGCGGTTCGCATCCTGCCTGCGCAACGAGTCGCCGAACACCGCAGCGGCGCGAAGAACGACCGTAACGACACCCATGCCATTTTGCGCGCCGGTCGCGATACCAGTATTGCCTCGATATCGATCAAGAGCACCACAGCACTGGCTATTCAAGCACTGCACCGTATCCGCCGCGGCAACATCAAGCGGCATACCGCGCTGGGTAACCAGATACGTGGTTTGCTGCTTGAGCATGGCGTATCCATGCCACAGGGCGACGCTGCGATTGGTAAGCATGTGCCGCGGTCTCTTGAGGATGCCTCTTTACCTTTGCCCGACCTATTGCGTGAGTTGCTCGATGAGCTGTTGACGGACTGGCTGTCTCTGGGTGAACGCATTGCGGGGCTCAGTAGACGGCTCGAAGCGACAGCCCGGGAGGATAAAGTCGCACAGCGACTGGTCACCATTCGTGGCGTAGGCCCTATCATCGCCACGGCGATCGTGGCGAAACAGACCGAGCCCAGCCGCTTCGCCAGTGGCCGAATGTATTCCGCCTTCTTCGGTATCGTGCCCGATCAGCACAGCAGTGGAAACAAAGTCAGATTGGGCAGGATGAGCAAGCGAGGTGACGGCTACATACGTAGCCTGATGATCCAGGGCGCACATGCTGTCTTGAGTCAGCTAAGGCCTGATTCCGATCAGCCAGACGATCGCCGCCTCTTGCGCTGGCTATCCCGCCTTGGGCGCAAGGAAGCGGCGATCAGACTGGCTAATCGAAATCTGCGCATTATCTGGGCCCTGTTACAGAACGACCAGGTTTATCAACACAAACCGAACAGCAACCCGGAGGCTGCCATGAGCCTCTGACCAACCGAGTAATGCCACCGGGGCGCTAAGCGCTCCAACCCCTGCTAGTGAACATTGACCCCTGGTAAGACCGTCGCAGACTGATGCCTCCGCTCCTACAGGCCCGATGCAGTGGCCTCAATGTAAACGGCACGCTGCGAGCTCACCACGATGTCGGCCAGAAGCAAAAAGCTTCCTCGAACAGGCCTGATACATAGATGCAACCGGGTTCCTATGTTCAAAAGCAGCTAGACAGTGTGGGCGAGTCCATACATAGGAGCGGCCTTGTGTCGCGATGGGCTGCAAGGCAGCCCCAACGATTTCAGCCTGAATTTACCTGCGCGAAGGGTTCTCAAACGCTGAAAAACCATCACCAATCCGACGAAAACCGGCACAACTGATAGTCATTCGCCATTACCTCGGTTCTCGGGAGCCCTCCAGCAAGGGTAGAATGCGCAAAACCCGGAGCCGCAATGAACCACGACCGCCTCAATCCCAGCCCAGACGATGCCATCACCGACGCCGCCGCGCACTGGTGCATGCGCCTGCACGCCGAAGATTGCTCGGTGGCCGAGCGCGAGGCGTTCGCCCGCTGGCTGGCGGCCGACCCGCGGCATGCCGAGGAATACCAGGCAATGCTGGAAATCTGGCAAACCGCAGACCTGCTGCCGCGCAATGCCACCGTCATCGACTTCAACCCGCCGCTGCAAAAGGCCGCGCGCCAGCGCAACTGGCGGCCGCTGGCATCCGCCGCCGCGATCGCCCTGGCAGTGCTGCCGCTGGCCGGCTGGGTGGGCTGGGAACAAGGCTGGCTGCCCAATCGCTACCAGCACTTCGAAGCTGGCGCGCACATGCAGACCGTGCAGCTGAGCGACGGCAGCACGGTGCAGCTCAACCTCAACACCGAGCTCACCTACCTCAACTACAAGGACCAGCGCCAGGTCACGCTCAAACGTGGCGAGGCGTTCTTCAAGGTGCAGCACGACAGCAGCCACCCGTTCATCGTGCATGCCGGTCGTGGCCAGACCCGCGTCACCGGCACCCAGTTCAACGTGTGGAAGTACCAGGACCAGGTCAAGGTCACCCTGGTGGAAGGTTCGGTACTGGTATCCAGCGACGGCAGCACCGGTGGCTACCGCCTGGGCCCTGGTATGCAGGCCAGCTATCACAAGGGCGACTTCGAGCCGCAACTGGAGCAAAGCGAGGACTACGGCAACAGCCTGGCCTGGCGCGACGGCAAGCTGGTGCTCGACAACCTGAGCCTGGAACAGGCCCTGCCGATAATCAACCGCTACCTCGACGCACCGCTGCTGCTGGCCGACGCCAGCACTGGCCGCATCCGCATCAGCGGTATCTACAACACCCGTGAGGTGGGGCGCCTGGTCAACAACCTGCCCAAGGTGCTGCCGGTCTACCTGACCCGCAGCAAGGACGGCAGCACCGTGCTCAACCGCATCTCGCCGCCGCCCGACAAGGGCTGACGCCCTCCCCGTCTTACAGCGTCATCGCCGCCAACCAGCCGAACGCCAGCAATGGCAGGTTGTAGTGGATGAAGGTAGGCACCACGGTGTCCCAGATATGGTGGTGCTGGCCATCCACGTTCAACCCCGAGGTCGGGCCCAGGGTCGAGTCCGAGGCAGGCGAGCCCGCGTCGCCCAGGGCACCGGCGGTACCCACGATGCAAACGGTGGCCAGCGGGTCGAAGCCCAGCTGCACGCACAGCGGCACGAAGATCGCGGCCAGGATCGGCACGGTGGAGAACGACGAGCCGATGCCCATGGTCACCAGCAGGCCCACCAGCAGCATCAGCAAGGCACCGACGCCCTTGCTGTGGTCGATCCACTGCGCCGAGGTTTCCACCAGGCTGTTCACCTCACCGGTGGCCTTCATCACGTCGGCAAAGCCTGAGGCGGCAATCATGATGAAGCCGATCATGGCCATCATCTTCATGCCTTCGGTGAACAGGTCGTCAGTGTCCTTCCAGCGCACGATGCCCGACAGCGAGAAGATCAGGAAGCCGACCATGGCGCCGATGATCATCGAGTCCAGCCACAACTGGACGATGAACGCCGAGGCAATCGCCAGCCCGGCCACCAGCAGGGTCAGCGGGTTGTACTGCACGCTCACCTGCTCCACCTGCTCGATGCGCGCCAGGTCGTAGTCACGCTTCTTGCGGTAGCTGACGAATACCGCCAGCAACAGGCCAGCCAGCATGCCAGCGGCCGGGATGGCCATGGCGTGGGTGACATTCACGCCACTCACGTCGACACCCGCGCGGGCGACGTTGGCCAGCAGGATTTCATTGAGGAAGATGTTGCCAAAGCCCACCGGCAGGAACATGTACGGGGTGATCAGGCCAAAGGTGATCACGCAGGCGATCAGCCGGCGGTCGATGCGCAGGCGGGTCAGCACGTACAGCAGCGGTGGCACCAGCAAGGGAATGAAGGCGATGTGGATAGGCAGGATGTTCTGCGACGACA
Source organism: Pseudomonas sp. PVC-5-1 (assembly GCF_057444345.1). Lineage (NCBI taxonomy): Bacteria > Pseudomonadati > Pseudomonadota > Gammaproteobacteria > Pseudomonadales > Pseudomonadaceae > Pseudomonas > Pseudomonas sp. PVC-5-1. Next base: position 3,306,271 of record NZ_CM172024.1, read on the forward strand.
CTGCCACCACCAGCATCAGGCCCACCAGCAACCATTTGACCTTGCCGCCACTGGCATGGCCCTGGCGGTCGATCATGGCCAGGGCGCGGTCGGCCAAGGCATGGGCCAGGCCGGACTTGGCGATGGCCACGGCAAACGCGCCCAGCAGTGCATAGGACAGGGCTACCGTGGCCCCGCCGCCGAGGCCGCCGTTGAAGGCCTTGAGCGTACCTTCGATGCCCAGCCCCCCCACCAGCCCACCGGCCAGGGCCCCGACGATCAGGGCGATGACCACGTGCACGCGGGACAGGCTGAGTATCAGCATGATGCCGACCGCGGCGATCACTGCATTCATGGTTGGCTTACCTCATTGCGACAGAAAAAAAGCGCGCACTGTGAAGCAGTGGGCAGCAGATGTCAAAAGCGCCATGTTGCGGCGGATTACACGGAGGGCTGAAATTTAAATTGAATGTTTGAATAAAGAAAAAATGGGATGGGCCGATATGGTGGGAAGGCTGGGAGATGCCTGGCTGGAGATTTCTGTCGCCTGTGATATCGAGCGCCGCCCGCGCGGCGCTTCGCAGCACAAGGCTGCTCCTACATCTGTTTCGGGCCAGTTATTCCTGAGGTGGAGGCGCTCGGCCCCTTGGCGTCCATCTCGATATCGTGTCGGACAAACAAGGCGGTCGCACGCGCTGGCGCAAGCGTTACTGGCCCGAAACAGATGTAGGAGCAGCCTTGTGCTGCGAAGCGCCGCGCGGGCGGCGCTCGATCTCACAGACGACACACATCTCCAGCCAGGCACCTCTCAACCCCGCCCAGCCCCAAAGCCATAACCCTTACTGTCCAAAAAAAGGGATACGCCCCATGCCTTTGCGACAACTTTCCATCCAGTGGAAGATCACCCTGCTCGCCGGTCTCTGCCTGGCCGGCATCGTCACCCTGCTCGTCGGCCTGTCGCTGTATCGCATGGACCACAGCTCGGACCTGGTCAAGGCCAGCAGCATGCAGATGCTGACCGAATCGGCCCAGTCGCGCATCGAGTCGCAGGGCGAGGTGCAGGCGCTGAACATCCGCCGCCAGTTCATGGACGCCTACCAGTACGGCGCCGGTTTCGCCCGCCAGGTGCTGTTCCTGCGCGAGCAGGCGGAAAAGCGCTTTCTCGATGCCTTCGACCTGCGCGAGGACATGACCCGCCAGGTGCGCGCCGCCCTGCAGGCCAACCCTGAACTGCTCGGCCTGTCGCTGGTATTCGAGCCCAACGCCCTGGACAACAAGGACAGCCTGTTCGCCGGCAAGGCAGAACTGGGCAGCAACGAAACCGGGCGCTTCGCCCTGTACTGGTCGCAGCCGCGTGTCGGCCAGCTGACGGCCATGGCCCTGCCCGAACATGACATGGCCAACACCGAGATCGGCCCCAGCGGCCAGCCAGCCAATACCTGGTGGGTGTGCCCGCGCACATCCGGCAAGGTGTGCGTGGTGGAGCCCTACTTCTACGACATCGATGGCCAGCAGGTGCTGATGACCAGCATCGTCTTCCCGCTGGCAGTCGACGGCAAGGTGATCGCCACCCTGTCCATCGACATCAACCTCAACAGCCTGCAGGCCCTGAGCCAGGAGGCCAGCCGCAGCCTGTACGAAGGCCGCACCACGGTCGGCATCCTCAGCCCGGTCGGCCTGCTGGCCGGCTACAGCGCCGATGCCAGCAAGCTGGCCCAGCGCTTCGACCAGGTCGACACCGCCAAGGGTGCCGAACTGGTGCGCAAGCTGGCCGACGGCAAGATGACCATCGTGCACGACCAGCAGCGCCTGAAGGTGCTGGCCGCCTTCCAGCCGATTCCGGATGCCCAGCCCTGGGGCGTGCTGCTGGATGTGCCGGAAAACGCCCTGACCGGGCCGGCCGAAGCGCTGAAACAGGAACTGGACGCGCTGAACACCAGCGGCACCCTGCTGGAACTTGGCCTGGGCCTGGCGGCGGCGATCGCCGGCCTGCTGATGGTGTGGCTGATGGCCCGCGGCGTTACCCGGCCGATCCTCGGCGTGGCAAGCATGCTCAAGGACATTGCCAGCGGCGAAGGTGACCTGACCCGCCGCCTGACCTACCAGAAGCAGGACGAACTGGGCGAACTGGCCGGCTGGTTCAACCGCTTCCTCGACAAGCTGCAGCCGACCATCGCCGAGGTCAAACGCTCGGTGCAGGCCGCCCGTGGCACCGCCGACCAGTCTTCGGCAATTGCCACCCAGACCAGCGCCGGCATGGAGCAGCAGTACCGCCAGGTCGACCAGGTGGCCACTGCCTCGCACGAGATGAGTGCCACCGCCCAGGACGTCGCCCGCAGCGCCGCCCAGGCCGCGCAGGCCGCCCGCGATGCCGACCAGGCCACCCGCGAAGGCCTGGCGGTGATCGACCGCACCACCCACAGCATCGATGCCCTGGCCGCCGACATGAGCAACGCCATGAGCGAAGTGGAGGGCCTGGCGCAGAACAGCGAGAAGATCGGTTCGGTGCTGGAGGTGATCCGCTCGATCGCCGAACAGACCAACTTGCTGGCGCTCAACGCCGCCATCGAGGCGGCCCGCGCCGGTGAAGCCGGCCGTGGCTTTGCCGTGGTCGCGGACGAGGTGCGCAACCTGGCCCAGCGTACCCAGGAATCGGTGGAAGAAACCCGCCAGGTGATCGAGGCCTTGCAGAACGGCACCCGCGAAGTGGTCGGGGCCATGGACAACAGCCACCGCCAGGCCCAGAGCGGCGTGCAGCAGGTTGGCCAGGCAGTCACCGCGCTGCAGCGCATCGGCCAGGCAGTGACGGTGATCACCGACATGAACCTGCAGATCGCCTCGGCCGCCGAGGAGCAGAGCGCAGTGGCCGAGGAGATCAACAGCAACGTGGCGACCATCCGTGATGTCACCGAATCGCTGTCGGGGCAGGCCAACGAGTCGGCGCGGGTAAGCCAGTCGCTGAACAGCCTGGCCAACCAGCAACAGGCGCTGATGGACCAGTTCCGCGTCTGAGTCGCTTGCAGGCCGCTGCCAATCGCGTGCAGCGGCCTTCCTGCCGGGCCTGGAGCCGGTCGTCTACACTTGCGGCAACTCAGTAGCGTCACTCCAAGAGGCCCCATGAAAAAGATTCCGACGCTGCTGGCCGGCCTGCTGCTCGCCGTCGGCCTGGCCAGCACCGACAGCGCCGCCTCCGCAGAACGCACCACGCCCATCCGCTTTGGTGCCATCGGCTGGGAAAGCGGCGCACTCACCACCGAGATCCTGCGCCTGATCGTCGAGCGCGGGTATGGCTACCCCACCGACACCCTGCCCGGCAGTACGGTCAGCATGGAAGTGGCGCTCGCACGCAACGACCTGCAAGTAATCGCCGAGGAATGGGCCGGGCGCAGCCCTGCCTGGGTCAAGGCAGAACAGGCCGGCCAGGTGTTCGCCTTGGGCGACACGGTCAAGAACGCCGAAGAAGGCTGGTGGGTACCGGCCTACGTGATCGAGGGCGATGACGCGCGCAAGCTGAAAGCCGTGGCGCCGGAATTGCGCAGCGTCGAGGACCTGAAACGTTACCCGCATGTGTTCCGCGACCCCGAGTCCCCCGGTAAAGGGCGCTTTCTGAATAGCCCCAGCGGGTGGACATCCGAAACCGTCAACAGCCAGAAACTCAAGGCCTACGGGCTGAATGATCTCTATACCAACTTCCGCAGTGGCTCCGGGGCTGCAATGGATGCCGAAATCGGCTCGGCCATCCGCCGTGGCCAGCCGGTGCTGTTCTACTACTGGAACCCGACCCCTTTGATGGGGCGTTACAAGCTCATACGCCTGCAAGAGCCGCCGTTCGATGCCCAGGCCTGGGCCACCCTCACCGATGCCGGCAACCCCGAGCCCAAGGGCAGCAGCTCGCTGCCGGCCAAGTTGTCGATTGGCGTATCCAAGGCCTTTCGCGAGGGCTACCCGGAGCTGGTGAGCGTGTTCGAGCGGGTCGATCTGCCCATCGACCGACTGAACAAGGCACTGGCCGACATGAGCGAAAAGCGAACGCCGCCCCGCGACGCGGCCCTCACCTTCCTGCGCGATAACCGCGAGGTGTGGAAAGCCTGGTTGCCTGCGGACATTGCCACCAAGGTCGAGGCCAGCCTGTGAGCGGCGGCTTCCCCGAGGCCCTGCAATTCTCCTTTGCCGACAGCGTCAACCGCCTGGTCGACTGGCTGGTACTGCATTACGGCGATCACCTGCGCAGCGTCTCGGACCAGTTGCTGCAACTGCTGGTCGGCCTGGAAACCCTGCTGCGCCTGCTGCCGTGGTGGCTGCTGCTGTTGCTGATCGGCCTGCTTGCCTGGCATGCCAGCCGCAGCGTGCTGCGCAGCGCGGTACTGGTGGCGCTGCTGGCCCTGATCGGCATGCTCGGGTTGTGGGACAAACTGCTGCAGACCATGGCGTTGGTGCTGGTCAGTACCGGCCTCTGCGTGCTGGTGGGCGTGCCGCTGGGCATCCTGCTGGCTGCCCGGCCGCTGGCGAAGCGCTTGCTGTTGCCGGTACTGGATGTGATGCAGACATTGCCGGCCTTCGTTTACCTGATCCCGGTGCTGATGCTGTTCGGCCTGGGCAAGGTGCCCGCCGTGTTCGCCACACTGATCTATGCCCTGCCACCGCTGGTGCGGCTGACCGAACTGGGCCTGAGCCAGATCGACCCTTCGCTGCTGCAAGCCGCCCATGGTCTTGGCGCCAGCCGCTGGCAGCGGTTGCGGCGCATCGCCCTGCCGCTGGCGCTGCCGAGCATCATGGCCGGGCTCAACCAGTCGGTGATGATGGCCCTGTCGATGGTGGTGGTGGCTTCGATGATTGGCGCCCGCGGGCTGGGCGAGGACGTGCTGTCGGGGATCCAGACCCTGAATGTCGGCCAAGGCGTCGAGGCCGGGCTGGCGATCGTCGCCCTGGCCATGGTGATCGACCGGATCAGCCAGGCTTATGGGCGTGGTGGGCGTTGAGGAGTATTGCCGCTACCAGCCTTTCGCAGCACAAGGCGATTCCCTGTGGGAGCGGGCGTGCCCGCGAATGGCCCAACGCGGTGTATGGCACCGGCTACGCCGGTGTTCGCGGGCTTGCCCGCTCCCACAGGAACCGCGCATTTTCTGAGCCTCGCGCCAAACCTGTGGGAGCTGGCTTGCCGGCGATAGGGCCGGGCCTGACAATGCAGCTCTGTCAGCTTGAAACCGGACCTCACCCGCATGTCCCTCAAAGCCTTGCGCACCCTGGTGACCATCGCCCGCCACGGCACCTTCGCCCGTGCCGCCGACCTGCTCAGCCTCACCCCTTCGGCGGTAAGCCTGCACATCAAGACCCTCGAAGACGAACTGCAGGTGACCTTGTTCGACCGCAGCCGCAGGCAGGTGTCGCTGACCGAAGCCGGCCAGTTGGCGGTGGCCCGCGCCGAGACCATCCGGGCTAGCTATGACGAACTGGCCGACGCCCTGGCCAGCGGCCCGAGCCTGCGCGGCCGCCTGCGCCTGGGGGCGATCCACACGGTGCTGGCGCGGCGCCTGCCCAAGGCGCTGGTGTGGATCAAGGCGCACCATCCGCAGCTGCATGTCAGCGTGGCCTCCGGCATGTCGGCAGAACTGGCACGGCGGGTGGAAGACGGCGAACTCGATGCGGCGATCACCACCGAGCCGGTCAGCCCCTACCCGCAAAGCCTGGACTTCACGCCGTTGTTCGAAGACCGCTTCTGGGCGATCGCCAGCCCCGACCTGGCCGGGCTAAGCGTGCCGCAGTTGCTGGCCAGCCAGCCGTTCCTGCGCTTCGACAAGCGTGCCTGGGCCGGGCGGCAGATCGAGCAGGAGCTGCGCCGCCAGCATCTGCAGGTGAGCGAGCAGATGGAACTGGACAGCCAGGAAGCGCTGGCGCGCATGGCGGTGATGGGCCTGGGCGTGGCAATCATCCCCATGGCCGATGACGACCTGCAACGCTTGCCACCGGCTACCTGCCTGCCATTTGGCGAACCACAGCTGACCCGGCGCGTGGTGTTGCTGGAGCATGAGAAGAGCCAGCGGCGGCATTTGAGCGCGGTGCTGAAGACTGCGCTGGAGGCGTGAAGGTTCGCAGGGCCTTGTAGGAGCGGCCTTGTGTCGCGAAAGGGCCGCAAAGCGGCCCCGGCAATTTTGTGGCGATGCCGATATCCTGGGGGCGCTTCGCTCCCCTTTCGCGACACAAGGCCGCTCCTACAAGAGCCAGTATCGACTTCAACCATGCATTTTTTCTCAACGGTCAGTGCAGAAAACAACGTTTTTACAGATCGATCCGCACCCGTAGTCTGTGCCCCGTACCCGACCACGGAACGTCGATCATGCTCCACCTGCTGCTGACTACCCTGCTGCCGATCATCCTGCTGATTGCCCTGGGCACTTTCCTGCGCCTGCGCGGCTTTCTCGCCGATAACTTCTGGCCCGGCGCCGAGCGCCTGAGCTATTACGTACTGCTGCCGTCGCTGTTCCTCCATGGCCTGGCCACCGCCAACCTCGATGGCGTACCGGTGCTGGGCATGGTTGGCGTGCTGATGCTCTCGACCCTGGCCGGGGCCGTGCTGCTGGTGCTGTACCAGGGCGCCATGAACCACGACGGTGCCGACTTCACCTCGGTGTTCCAGGGCGGCATCCGCTTCAACAACTACATCGGCGCCACCCTTGCAGCGGGTATCTACGGCAGCGCCGGCATTGCCCTGGCAGCGGTGGCCAACGCCGCCATCGTGCCACTGGTCAACCTGCTTTGCGTGCTGGTGTTCGCCCGCTTCAGCGCCCGCCATAGCTCACCGGCCACGGTGCTGCGGGCCATCTTCGCCAACCCCTTGATCGTCGGTTGCGCCGGCGGGTTGCTGCTGCGCGCCAGTGGGCTGGGCTTGCCAGCGGGTATCGAACCCACGGTCAAGGCCCTGGGCCAGGCCGCCCTGCCGCTGGGCCTGCTGTGCGTCGGCGCAGCCCTGGGTGGCGCCCGCCTGGGCCAGCAGGTGCGCCCGCTGATGGCGGCGTCGGCATTCAAGTTCCTGGTCATGCCGTTGACCACCTGGGGCTTGTGCCGCCTGCTTGGCCTGGGTGGCCAGGCAGCGGTGGTGGCGGTGCTGTTCCAGGCACTGCCGACCGCATCATCTTCCTATGTAATGGCCCGGCAAATGGGCGGTAACGCACCGCTGATGGCCACCATCATCGCCCTGCAGACCGTGTTGGCTGCCGCCACCCTGCCTTTGGTGCTGATGCTTGCGCTTGGCTAGACTGTGAACCAGCCCACAGTTCGGGAGCTTGCATCATGCGCCTTTCGTGGATGGTGATCGGCCTGGTTTCGGCCCTGCTCGCAGGCCCCTTGCACGCGGCCGACCCGGCCAAGGCTACCGTCGCCGAGGACAAGGCCGAGGTACTCGAGGAAAAAGTGGTGAATGACACACCACCCCCGAAAAAGGCCGAGACCCTCACACCCGGCGAAGCGCAAGCAGTGGACCCGGCCGGCCAGGCGCCGCTGGATGACAGCATCACCTGCCTGGCCCGCACCATTTACTGGGAGGCCAAGGGTGCCGACGCCGAAGACATGGCCGCCGTGGCCAACGTCGTGCTCAACCGCCTGGGCCACGATGGCTTCCCGGATACCATCTGCGGCGTGGTCAAGCAGGGGGTGGAAAGCAAGGCCTGCCAGTTCTCCTGGTGGTGCGACGGGCGCCCGGACCAGGTCGAAGAAGCGCAACGCTACGACATTGCCAAGGAGATCGCGCGCAAGGCGCTCAACCAGCAATTGAGAGACCGCACCGGGGGTGCCTTGTACTTCCATGACCGCAATGTGCACCCGGACTGGGCCAAAGCCTACCGCCGGACGGCGCAGACCAGGCATTTTCTGTTCTACAAACCGAACCAGGCGGTGGCGCGCTGATAGCCGCCGGGCGCCAGCAAACCGGCAGACAGGCGTGATTAGATAGGAATGATTACCAACTATTCGCACTTTTCGGATGAACAGTGGTCTACTCCCTCTTTTGCCGCCAGCAACGAATGTTGGCGTTCTCATTGCTTTGCACGAGCCCGGGCCAAAAGCCCCGGGCTTGTGTAGGATGAGCAGCGCGAACCCCGACGCTGCCAGTCATAGGGAGATCCACATGCGCGTCCTGTCATCCGTTGCCGCCTTGTCGCTGGGCCTGCTCGTCTCGGCCGGGGCCATGGCTGCCACCGGCGAAGAAGCGCAACTGATCGATTCGATCAATGTCTACCGCAGCAAGGCCCAGCCCTGCGGTGGCGAAGCGTCGTTGGAACTGCCGCCGCTCAACAGCGATAACCGCCTGGCGCTGTCGCCAGAGGGTACCCGCGACCTGCAGCAGGCCATGACCCGCGCCGCCTACCCGATGGTCAACGTGCAGGCCATCAGCCTGTCGGGGCCACGTGATGCGCGCGCTGCCATGCATGCCATCGAAGAGAGCTTCTGCCAGGTGGTGCTGGACCCGCAGTTCGTCGATATCGGCGTCAGCCAGGAAGGCCGCGACTGGCGCATCGTGCTTGCCCGGCCGCTGCTCAGTGGCCGCCTGGGCGACTGGCAGGCCGAGGGGCAGAAGGTGCTGCAGGAGATCAACGCCGCGCGCAAGGTGCCGCGCCAATGCGGTGGCCAGCCCTTCGCCGCCGCCCCCGCACTGAGCTGGAGCACGGTGCTGGCCGGGGTTGCCGCCAATCACACCCGGGCCATGGCCAACCAGAATTTCTTCGACCACATCGACAAGGATGGCCGCACCCCTGGGGACCGGGCAGAGTTGGCCGGTTACCTGTACCAGCAGATCGGCGAAAACATCGCCGCCGGGCGTGACACCGCGCGCAAGGTGGTCGATGGCTGGCTGGATAGCCCGGGGCATTGCGCGACGCTGATGAACCCGGACTTCCGTGAGCTGGGCGCTGCGTATGCAGTGGACCCGAAGAGTGATGCGGGGATTTACTGGACAGGGTTGTTCGGGACGCCGCAGTAAGCCCGGCTGACGCGCTTTATGTAGGAGCGGCCTTGTGTCGCGAAAGGGGTGCGAAGCGCCCCCAGGATATCGGCATCGCCACAAAATTGCCGGGGCCGCTTTGCGGCCCTTCGCGACACAAGGCCGCTCCTACAGAGTGCGCGCCGGGCTTCAGGGCGAGATATTGCCGTCACGCAACGCTTGGGCCGTGCAACCAAACCGTCGCCGCACGCACTTGCCCAGGTAACTGGCATCGCCCAGGCCCACTTCATCGGCAATCTGCGCCAGGCTGTGGCTGGAATTGAGCAAACGCCAGCGCGCCTGTTGCAGGCGCATCTCCAGCCACCATGCCTTGGCGCTCATGCCATGGCTGGCGTGAAACTGCCGGTCCAGCTGGCGCCGGCTGATGCCCAGCTCAGCCGCCAACTGCTCCGCGGTCAACGGCGTACCCAGGTGATGACGCATCAATGCCTGCGCACGCTGCACCTGCCGCCCCTGCCCGGCCCCCAGCTCCAACGAGCGCAAGGCATGGCGGCTATCGCGGGTTTCATCCACCAGCATGTCGGCCAGGCCCTTCAGCGCCCTGGCCCTCCCGCAGGCGCGTGACAACAGCGCGACGGCCAGGTCGATGGCCGCGGTGCCGCCGGCGCAGGTGATGCGGCTACCGTCGATGCAATACAGTTGCTCACTCAGTACCTGCAAATGCGGGAAGGCTGCACGGAATTCGGCTTCGTGGCGCCAGTGCACCACTACCTTGTGCCCCTGCAGCAAACCGCAGGCGGCCAACAGGAAAGCACCGTTGTCGACCGCCACCAGCTTGACGCCAGCCTTGCCGGCCTGCCTGAGCAAGGCCCGGTAGCGAGGTGCCAGCGCGGCAGTGGCCATCGCGTTGCGCCCGCCGAACACCACCAGGTAGTCGAAACTGGCCAGCTCGAGCTGGCCAGCGACGGCCTCGACCTGCACCACCGCGCCACTGCTCGAAGGCACCGGGTCGAGGGTCAGCCCTGCCACGGTCCAGCTGCAGTAGCGCTGCTGGCTGTAGTCCTCGTCGTCGGCGCTGAAACGCAACTTGTCGAGAAAGGCGCCGAACGGCAGCAGGGCAAAATCCGGTAACGGCAAGATCAGCAAGCGGATGTCGGGCAGCATTGGCATCGCGTCCAGAAACGACCATTCAATGTCCGGATCATACCCTTGCCCGACAAGATCGGCGCCATAGACTGGCGCCCTCTCCATCAACAAGGCATTCCCCACCATGGCACTCGACACCTGGCTCATCTACCTGCTGGCGAGCATCGGCCTGTCGCTGACCCCAGGCCCCAACAGCCTGCTGGCCCTGACCCACGGCGCCCTGTATGGCGCACGCCGGACGTTGTTCACCATCGTCGGCGGGGTGTTTGGCTTCAGCGCCCTGATCGCCCTGGCCATGTTCGGCCTCAGCGCATTGCTGCAGGCCTCGGCCTCGGTGCTGAGCGTGCTCAAGTGGGCGGGTGGCGCCTATCTGATCTGGCTGGGTATCCAGCTGTGGCGCAGCCCGGGCCTGCACCTGGAACTGACCGCGCAAAGCGCGCGGCTGGGCAATGCCGGCCTGTTCCGCCAGGGCCTGCTGTCGGCCATGGCCAACCCCAAGGTGCTGCTGTTCTACGGCGCTTTCCTGCCGCAGTTCATCGACCCGCAGCGTGGGTTGCTGCTGCAGTTCGTGGTGATGGCGGCAACCTTTGCCAGCGTCGAGTTCCTGGTCGAATACCTGTTGGCACGCCTGGCGTTTCGTATCCGGCCATGGCTGGCCAAGGGGGGCAAGGGCTTCAATCGCTGCTGCGGCAGCCTGTTTGCCTTGATTGGTGTGGCGTTGCCGCTTGGGCGGTAGCACTACGCAAAGGCTGTCGCGATCGTACAGGGATCGCGACAACCTGTGGGCTCGCATTCAACCCCGGCGCGCTTTGGTCAGGAAGATGATCAAGGCCACGCCCGGCAACCCCGCCCCCACCAGCGCCACACCCTGCCAGCCAAACTGGCTGAACACCGCACTGGCCACCGCCGAACCCAGCGCCCCACCCAGGAAGATGCTGGTCATGTACACCGCGTTCAGCCGCCCGCGGCTGGCCGGGTCCAGCGCGTACACTTCACGCTGGCCGATGACCATGTTCATCTGCACCGCAAAATCCAGCAGCACGCCGGTCAGGCCCAGGCCGATCACGCTGTAGCCCGGCACCGTCAGCCCCAGCAACAGTGCCGCCGGTGCCAGTAACAACGCCAACAGCGAACCGGCCCGGGCATGCCCGGCATCGGCCAGGCGGCCGGCCATGGGTGCGGCGACGGCGCCTACCGCGCCCACCAGGGCGAATACCGCGATCTGGCTCTGCGACAGGCCATGCTCGATTGCCAGGGCCATCGGCACCGCCGTCCAGTACAGGCTGAACGCCGCGAACATCAGCGCCTGGTACAGCGAGCGCTGGCGCAGCAAGGGATAACGGCGCAGCAGCGTGAGCAGCGACAGCATCAGCCCGGCATAGCTGGCCTTGTGCTCGGGCACCCGCCGCGGCAAGGTCAGGGCCAGCAGCAGGATGATCGCCAGCATCACCCCGGCAGCGCCAATGAATACCGCCCGCCAGCCGAAGTAGTCGGCCACCAGGCTGGACAACGGCCGCGCCAGCAGGATACCCAGCAGCAGGCCGCCCATGATGTTGCCGACCACCCGCCCACGCTGCTGCTCCGGCGCCAGGTGCGCCGCCAGCGGAATGAGCATCTGCACCGCCACGGAACTGAAACCGATCAGCAGTGCATAGCCGAGGAACAGCTGGCCCTGGCCGCTGCTGCTGGTGCCCGCCAGCAGCAGGCTGACGCAGGCCAGCACGGCGGTAGCCACCATCAAGCGGCGGTTTTCCAACAGGTCGGCCAGCGGTACCAGCAACAGCAGGCCCAAGGCATAGCCCAGCTGCGTGAGCGAAACGATGAGGCTGGCATGCTCGGTGGACAACCCCAGGTCCGGGGCGATCAGCCCGACGATGGGCTGGGCATAGTAGATATTGGCGACGATCGCGCCGCAGCAGAACGCCAGCAGGGCGACCAGGGCCCGGCTGAGGCCGGTGACTGCAGGCTGCGCGGCGGCAAGGGAGGGATTCATGCGAGTGTCCTCGGCAATGGCTGGAATATGCCGGCCACCTTACCCAGACGCACTCCTGGCGAGAATCCAGCGCTGGCGCAACAGGGCTTTGCGCACTGCGCAACACTAGGTGCTGCGCTGTAACAAGTTTTCGCAAAAGTCGATAAAGGCATTCACCCGCCGCGAACCACGATGATTGGGCAGGTACAGGGCGTTGATGCTGTCATTGGCCGCGCCGGGGCTGGCCTGCCAATCGGGAAACAGCCGTTGCAGGCGCCCGGCCGCCACATCCTCACGCACCAGCCAGTCGGCCAACAGCGCGATACCGCTGCCCGCCAGTGCGGTTTCGCGCAGCATGTCGGCATTGGCACTGCGCAACGGCCCGCTCACATCCAGTTCCAGACTGTCCTGCCCACGGGCCAGGCGCCAGGGGCGGCCTTTCTGCCCGTAGCGAAAGCGCAGGCAGGCGTGCTCGAGCAGCTGCCGCGGATGCTCCAGCGCGTCATGCCCGGCCAGGTAGCCCGGGCTGGCCACCAGCCAACGCTGGAAGCGACCCAGCTGGCGGCATACCAGCTCGTCATTGGGCGAGGGGTCGCCCAGGCGGATCGACAGGTCGTAGCGCCCGTCAAGCAGGTCATCCAGGCGGTCGCTGAGGTCGATGTCCAGCTCCAGAGCCGGATGTTGCGCCAAAAACGGCCCCAGGTGCGGGGCGATGACCCGCCTGCCGAACTCCACCGGCAAGCACAGGCGCAGCACACCGACGGGCTCCTCGCCCCGGTCGGCGACACTGGCATCGGCCTCGTCCAGGGCCTCGAAAATACCCCGCGCGCGCTCGTAATAACGGGCGCCGGCCTCGGTCAGGCTGACCTGGCGCGTGGAGCGGTTGAGCAAGGTGGCGCCCAACGCCGCTTCCAGGGCATCGACCAGGCGCGTCACCGACGATGTCGCCAGCCCGAGCCGCCGTGCAGCGGCAGAAAAGCCCTGGGCATCGACGGTGGCCACGAACATCTTCATCGCCAGGAGTTTGTCCATTTGTTGCCCGTCTTCCAAATCCCGGAAAGGTCTTACAAACAGCCGGGCCGGTCAAGAAGCGCGGCGCACGGCAATTGCGTCCATAGTGGAACCACCCCCTTCCAAACGAGGTTTTCCATGATCCCGACCAACCTGCTGACTGCCCTGCCCCCTTGCGACCCCACCAGCGCCGAATGGGTCGACCAACTGCTCAGCCGCCCGGGCGTGCGCGTGGAACGTATCGTCTCCAGCGGCCAGGCCAGCCCGCCCGGTTTCTGGTACGACCAGGCCGAAGGCGAATGGATCGTGCTGCTCAGTGGCGCCGCCGGCCTGCGCTTCGAGCACGAGAGCCACACCCGCCTGCTGGCGCCGGGCGATTGCCTGGACATCCCGCCGCATTACCGCCACCGCGTGGAGTGGACCGCCCCCGGCACCGCCACCATCTGGCTCGCGGTGTTCTACAGCAGCGGCACTCCGTGGCCGGCGTGAATCCGCTAATCGAAAATCGAACGTGGGTTACCCAGCCGACATGAACACCCTGTTTACTCCAATTTTAAGCCCATGATCTAGACTTTTAGCCACACCTTGCAGAGTTCAACCCTGCGACAATCCGCCCCACAAAATTATGTACCAACTTGTTAATTAGCAAGCTAAGAGATTACACTGCGCGCATTCCACCTGCTGAGATCCCTGGCATGAAAGAAACACCGCGCGCCTCTGGCGCCACAAACATCATCCTGGTCGGCCTGGGCGTGATCATCGCCCTGCTCGGCCTCCTCCTGGCTGCGGGCGGCGTCAAGCTGGCCGGCCTGGGCGGTTCCTGGTACTTCCTGATCGGCGGCCTGGCCATGGCCATCGCCGGCGTTCTCATCGCTCGCCGCAAGCCGGCTGGCGCCTGGCTGTACGCGGCGTTCCTGGTCGGCACTGCCATCTGGGCGCTGATCGACGCAGGCCTGGTGTTCTGGCCGCTGTTCTCGCGCCTGTTCATGTTCGGCGCAATCGGCATGGTGGTGGCACTGGTCTACCCGCTGCTGGCCCGTGCCAATGGCACCAGCGCCGGCCGCGGTGCCTATGGCGTTGCCGGGGTTATGGCCGTGCTGCTGGTGATCGCCGCCGGCAACATGTTCGTCGCCCACCCAAGCGTCGCCCCCACCGGCAAAGGCCCGGGCATGACCCCGGTCGAGGCCGGCAAGGCGCAGAAGGACTGGGCTCACTACGGCAACACCGAAGGTGGCAGCCGCTTCGCCGCGCTGGACCAGATCAACCGCGACAACGTCAACAAGCTGAAAGTGGCCTGGACCTACCGCACCGGTGACGTGGCGCTCAGCGACGGCAACGGCGCCGAAGACCAGCTGACCCCGCTGCAGGTCGGCAACAAGGTGTTCATCTGCACCCCGCACAACAACCTGATCGCCCTTGATGCCGACACCGGCAAAGAGCTGTGGAAGAACGCGATCAACGCCCAGTCCAAGGTCTGGCAGCGTTGCCGTGGCATGGCCTACTTCGACGCCACTGCCGCCATCGCCCAGCCGACCCAGCCGAACAGCTCGCCAATCACTGCGGCCAGCGTACCGGCCGGTGCCAACTGCCAGCGTCGCCTGCTGACCAACACCATCGATGGCCGCCTGATTGCCGTCGACGCCGACACCGGCGAGTTCTGCCAGGGCTTCGGCAACAACGGCCAGGTCGACCTCAAGGCCGGCCTGGGCGATGTGCCGGACTCCTACTACCAGCTGTCCTCGGCCCCACTGATGGCCGGTACCACCGTGGTGGTCGGCGGCCGCGTCGCCGACAACGTCCAGACCGACATGCCAGGCGGCGTGATCCGTGGTTTCGACGTGATCACGGGTGAAATGCGCTGGGCCTTCGACCCCGGCAACCCGGAAGATCGCCAGGCGCCGCAGGGCGACAGCACCTATGTGCGCAGCACCCCCAACAGCTGGGCCCCGATGTCCTACGACCCGGCGATGAATACCGTGTTCCTGCCGATGGGCTCGTCGTCCACCGACATCTACGGTGTCGAACGCAGCAAGCTGGACCACACCTATGGCGCTTCGGTACTGGCGCTGGACGCCACCACCGGCAACCAGAAGTGGGTGTTCCAGACCGTGCACAACGACCTGTGGGACTTCGACCTGCCGATGCAGCCGAGCCTGATCGATTTCACCAAGGACGACGGCCAGTCGGTACCTGCAGTGGTAATCGGCACCAAGGCCGGCCAGATCTACGTGCTCGACCGCGCCACCGGCAAGCCGCTGACCCAGGTCGACGAAGTACCGGTCAAGCCAAGCAACATCCCCAACGAGCCGTACTCGCCAACCCAGCCGAAGTCGGTGGGCATGCCGCAGATCGGCGCGCAGACCCTGACCGAATCGGACATGTGGGGCGCAACCCCGTACGACCAGCTGCTGTGCCGCATCGACTTCAAGAAAATGCGCTACGACGGCCTGTACACCGCGCCGGGCACCGACCTGTCGCTGAGCTTCCCGGGTTCGCTGGGCGGCATGAACTGGGGCAGCATTTCCACCGACCCGGTACATGGTTTCATCTTCGTCAACGACATGCGCCTGGGCCTGTGGATCCAGATGATCCCGTCGCAGAACAAGGGCGGTGCCGCTTCCGGTGGCGAAGCGCTGAATACCGGCATGGGTGCAGTACCGCTCAAGGGCACCCCGTATGCAGTGAACAAGAACCGCTTCCTGTCGGTGGCCGGCATTCCGTGCCAGGCGCCGCCATTCGGCACCCTGACCGCCATCGACATGAAGACCCGCCAGGTGGCGTGGCAGGTACCTGTGGGTACCGTCGAGGACACCGGCCCGCTCGGCATCCGCATGCACTTGCCGATCAAGATCGGCCTGCCGACCCTCGGCGGCACCCTGTCCACCCAGGGCGGCCTGGTGTTCATCGCCGGCACCCAGGACTTCTACCTGCGCGCCTACGACAGCAGCAACGGCAACGAAATCTGGAAGGCTCGCCTGCCAGTGGGCAGCCAGGGCGGCCCGATGACCTACGTTTCGCCGAAAACCGGCAAGCAGTACGTGGTGGTCACGGCTGGCGGCGCGCGCCAGTCGACTGACCGTGGCGACTACGTGATTTCTTACGCTCTGCCGTAAGACCGCGTCGCCTTCTTCGCGGGCACGCCCGCTCCCACAGGGACTGCACCGTCCGCTTGGGCAGTGATCATCCTGTGGGAGCTGGCTTGCCGGCGATGAGGCCCTGAAAAACAACCTGAGATTCAGCAATGCCATCCGCAATTCGCATCACCCCCACCCTGCTGCTGGCTCTCGCCAGCAGCACCGCCCTGGCCGACGGCGACCTGATGACCCGCAGCACCCTGACCGGTGACTGGGGCGGCCTGCGTCACCAGCTGGAAGAAGACGGCATCAGGTTCACCGGCGACTACAGCGGCGAAACCGCCTACAACGCCCACGGTGGCCTGCACCGCTCGGCGCGCTACTCGCAAAACCTGAAACTGGGCGTGCAGTTCGACCTGTCGAAACTGTATGGCCTGGACAACGGCGGCAAGGTCCAGCTGACCATCAACGACCGCCGCGGCAACAGCGCCTCGGAAGACCTGGTGGGCAACCGCCTGCCGATCCAGGAAAACTTCGGTGGCCTGTACACCCGCCTGACCGAACTGAGCTACGAGCGCACCCTGTTCACCCCGGCACTCAACGTCAAGCTCGGCTACATGGCCATGGGCAACGACCTCGGCGGCCTGGACAGTGGCATCCTGTGCAACTTCATGAACGCCGGCTTCTGCGGCCACCCGCTGAACATGTCTGGCGGCAGTGGCTGGACCAATTACCCCAATGCCCACCTGGGCGTACGGGTGAAGTACGACCTGTCGCCATCCTGGCAACTGCGTGTGGCGGCGTTCAACGTCGACCCGGAAAGCAACGGCAACTCCAGCCGCGCCTGGCACCTGGGCCCCAAGCACACCACCGGCACCGTGGTACCGGTAGAGCTGGTCTACAAGCTGCAGGGCGAGCTGCCTGGCGAGTACAAACTGGGCTACTACTACGACAGCTCCGACGTGAAGCGCATCGGCAGCGACGAGGAAGTGTCCGGCCGTGGCGGCCACTATCTGCTAGTCGACCAGGCCGTGTGGAACGACCAGGGCTTGCCGGGCCGCAGCCTGCATGCCTTCGGCCAGTACTCGGCGTCGAGCAAGGCCGCCTCGCCATTCACCAAGTGGTATGGCGCCGGCGTGGTGCTGTACAAGCCGTTCGCAGGCCGCCCGAAGGATACTGTGGCCCTGGGCTATGGCCGTGCCGTACCCAACCCGCGTAGCCGCGACGTGCTGGAAGATGCCGCGTTCGATGCCGGGCAGCAGTTCCCCGATATCGACAGCGGCGAGCAGCTGGTCGAGCTGAGCTATGGCTACCAGGCCACGCCATGGCTGAACCTGCGCCCGGATGTGCAGTACATCATCGAGCCGGGCGCGTTCTCCGGGAAGGACATCGACAACGCGCTGGTGGTTGGCCTGCAGGTCAAGGCTACCTTCTGAAACCTTGACTGGGGCTGCTTTGCAGCCCTTCGCGGGCACGCCCGCTCCCACAGGTGTATCACCGGCTGGCCTGGCGGTGCTGTACCTGTGGGAGCGGGCGTGCCCGCGAAGAGGCCAGCGCAATCAACCCTGCCTGAGGTAATCCACCAACCTCAGCAACATGGCATCACACCCCCGCAACTGCTCGACACTGACGAACTCATCCGGCTTGTGCCCCTGGTCCATGCTCCCAGGCCCGCACACCACAGTCGGGATGCCCGCCTGGTCGAACAGCCCACCTTCGGTACCAAACGCCACGGTACCGAACTCATCCGAACCACTGAGCAACGCCACCAGGCGAGCCGCCTCGCTATCCGCTGGCGTGGCCAGCCCCGGATATGCACTCAACGGCTGCAGGCGAATGGCGCTGGCGGCATTGACCTTGCGCATGCGTGGCAGCAATTCGGCCTCGGCATAGGTTTGCAACTGGTCGGCCACTGCCTGCGCCTCGAACCCCGGCAAAGCCCGTACTTCGAAATCGAATTCGCATTCCGCCGGCACGATGTTCAGCGCCCTGCCCCCTTTGATCACACCGGTCTGCACAGTGGAGAACGGTGGGTCGAAGCGCTCGTCGTGATGCTCCGGCAACGCCAGGGCATCACCGATATCACCCAGCTTGCCGATCAGCTTCGCCGCATACTCGATGGCATTCACCCCATACGGCGCGTACGCCGAGTGGCAGGCCGCACCATGCACCTGGCAACGCATCGCCAGCTTGCCCTTGTGCCCCAGCACCGGCTTGAGTTCGGTGGGTTCGCCAATCAGGCACAGCCGTGGCTTGTGCGGGCGCTGCTCCAGCGCGGCCAGCATCGAGCGCACCCCCAGGCAGCCGACTTCCTCGTCGTAGGAGAACGCCAGGTGCACCGGCATGCGCAACGGCTGTGCGAGAAACGCCGGTACAGCCGCCAGCACCGAAGCGATGAAGCCCTTCATGTCGGCCGTACCGCGACCATACAGCCGCCCGCCGCGCTCACTCAGGGCAAACGGCTCGACTGTCCAGGCCTGGCCGTCCACCGGCACCACATCGGTATGCCCGGACAACACCACGCCGCCAACATCCCGGGGGCCGATGGTGGCGAACAGGTTGGCCTTGGTACCTTCCGGGTTATGGAACAGTTCGCTTTCCACCCCCAACTCGGCCAGGTAGTCGCGGATGAAGCTGATCAGTTCGAGGTTGGAATCCCGGCTGACCGTGGCAAAGCCGATCAGCCTGGCCAGCAGCGCGCGACTGGCAAATTCACTCATCGCCCGGCACCCCGTAGCTTGGCGCGGCAGTCGGGTTGAGGGCGCGGGTGACGTAGTCCTGCATCTGCGGCCGATATGCCTGCCACAGGCCATCGAGCACACCGATCGGGTCTGCTTCGGCCCAGTCCACACGCAGGTCCACCAGCGGCCAGGTCAGCTCGCCGGCAATCTTCAACGCCGCCGAGTGCACAGGCCCCGCCTCGCCGCCTGCGGCCATCGCCGCGTGCATGGCCGCCAGCAGGCGGTCGGCCAGATGCCCGCCGGCTTGTTCAAAGGCCTGCACCATCGCCTCGATCACCTGGGTCGAGGCCAACAGGTTGCCTGCCGCCGCACATTGCTCACCGGCCACGGCGTGGTGCGTGCCCAGGGCTTCCTTGCCAGTGAACAGCGCGACCTGGCCATGGCTGTCGATCACCGTGAGCTGGCGGTACTCGCTCCAGCCGTTGGCGCTCAGCACCCGGTCCAGCGCAGCGGCAGGCGGCAACTGGCCCTGTTCCAGGGCATCGAGAATCTGCGGGCCCAGCGCCGGCAAGGTGATGTTCTGGGTGGCGACCGCGCCCACACCGGCACGCACCCACGGGCAGCGGGCGCCCACGGCGATGCTCGAAGAGCTGATGGCGATACCGACCTGGCCGGTTTCCTGGCAACGACCGATGATGGAAAAAGTCATGTCATGGTTCCTGTTGTGCTGTGCGATACACGGCATTCTGGGTTGAACCTTTCGGCCGGCGAAACGACCTTTTTCCGAGGGGTTAGGCAGGAAAAAACTTTGCTCTGGCTGAGATCGAGCGCCGCCCGCGCGGCGCTTCGCAGCACAAGGCTGCTCCTACATCTGTTTCGGGCCAATTATTCCTGTCGGCACAGCGCGCGGTCCCTTGGCGTCCAACTCGCAAGCCACAGAATCCAGGGCCTTCGCCGTTTTATCGGCAAGCCCCAGCTAAATACTATTTTCGCCATTTCCACGGCATCCCTAGTCTGGCCCCAGGCAACGGCGGTCCTCCAAACCGACCTGACAAAAACCGCCTGAACAAGGGCTCGGACATGACACTGAACAACCTCGAAATCGACACCCTCGTCGTCGGCGCCGGCCAGGCCGGCGTGGCCATGAGCGAACACCTGAGCAAGCTTGGCGTGCCGCACCTGGTGCTGGAGCGCAAGCGTATCGCCGAGGCCTGGCGCACCGGCCGCTGGGACTCGCTGGTGGCCAACGGCCCGGTATGGCACGACCGCTTCCCGGGGCTGGAATTCAACCTCGACGCCGACGCCTTCGCCGGCAAGGACCAGGTGGCCGACTACTTCGAGCAGTACGTACGCAAGTACAACCTGCCCGTACGCACCGGCATCGAAGTGAAGAAAGTGCTGCGCAACAGCGACCGCCCCGGTTTTACCATCGAAACCAATGAAGGCGTGATTCGCGCCAACCGCGTGGTCGCCGCCACCGGCCCGTTCCAGAAGCCGGTGATCCCGGCCATCGCGCCGAAAGACAGCAACCTGCACCAGATCCACTCCGCTGCCTATTACAACCCCGAGCAGTTGCCAGAAGGCGCTGTCCTGGTGGTCGGCGCGGGTTCCTCGGGCGTGCAGATCGCCGAAGAACTGATGCGTGCCGGGCGCCAGGTGTACCTCTCGGTCGGCGCCCACGATCGCCCGCCACGCGCTTACCGCAACCGCGACTTCTGCTGGTGGCTGGGCGTGCTGGGTGAGTGGGATGCGGAAATCGCCAAGCCTGGCCGCGAGCACGTGACCATTGCCGTCAGTGGCGCCCGTGGCGGCCACACCGTGGACTTCCGCGCCCTCGCCCACCAGGGCATGACCCTGGTCGGCCTGACCCAGTCGTTCGAGAACGGCGTGGCGCGCTTCCAGGACAACCTGGTCGAGAACATCAACCGCGGCGACGAAAACTACCTGGCCCTGCTGGATGCCGCCGATGCCTACATCGAACGCAACGGCCTGGACCTGCCGGAAGAGCCCGAAGCCCGCAAACGCCTGGCCGACCCGGAGTGCATGCGCAACCCGCTGCAGCAACTGGACCTGGCCAAGGCCGGCGTCACCAGCATCATCTGGGCCACCGGTTACGGTGTCGACTTCAGCTGGCTGCAGGTAGACACCTTCGACGCCAACGGCAAGCCCCAGCACCAACGCGGCGTGGCCCGCGAGCCGGGTGTGTACTTCCTTGGCCTGCCGTGGCTGTCGCGCCGTGGCTCGTCGTTCATCTGGGGCGTGTGGCACGACGCCAAGCACGTCGCCGGCCACATCGCCACGCAACGCACCTATGCCGCCTACCGCGACCGCGAACAACGCGCAGCGGATGAGCAGCAGCAACCCAAGATCAGCAACGTCAGCACCCTCGGAGCCCACTGATGCCTACTCATACCCGCATCCGCATGTTCAACACCAAGGCCACCTACCCCAACCAGACCCTGGACAACGACCTGTGCCAGGCGGTGCGCGCCGGCAACACCATCTACGTGCGCGGCCAGGTCGGCACCGACTTCGAAGGCAACCTGGTGGGCCTGGGTGACCCTCGGGCGCAGGCCGAGCAGGCAATGAAGAACGTCAAGCAACTGCTCGAAGAAGCCGGCTCGGACCTGTCGCACATCGTCAAGACCACCACCTACATCACCGACCCGCGCTTCCGCGAGCCGGTGTACAAGGAGGTAGGCAAGTGGCTCAAGGGCGTGTTCCCGATTTCCACCGGGCTGGTGGTGGCCGGGTTGGCCCAGGCCGAGTGGCTGATGGAGATCGATGTGATCGCCGTGGTGCCTGACCAAGCCTAGCGGGATCACCGGGAGCGGGCTTGCCCTGATATTTGTCAGTCAGTGTTCTTGGGGCTGCTGCGCAGCCCATCGCCGGCAAGCCGGGCTCCCACAGGTACGGCGCAGACCTCAATGCTTGCGAAATCCCTGTGGGAGCCCGGCTTGCCGGCGATGGGCCGCAAGGCGGCCCCCGATTGCTTGATCTGACAGGCATCAGGGCATCAAGCCCGCACATACCGAACCTGCTAGAAACCCACTGTCGCCGACAGCAGGTAGGTACGCGGCGTAGACAGCGTCAGCCCCGGCTCGCTGTCATCCGAAGCTCCGGCCGAGCTCCAGTAGCGGTCGTCCAGCACATTCTCGACACTGGCACGCAAGGTCACCTGAGTGGCATCCACCTTGAACGCATAACGCGCACCCACGTCGTAACGCTCCCAACCGTCGATCTGCTTGCTGTTGTTCTGGTCCAGGTACTGCGAGCTCGAGTGGATGCCCCGCGCCGTCAGGGTCAGGCCGTTCACCCCAGGCACATCCCATTCTGCGCCGAGGTTGACGTTGTACTCGGGCGTGGCCGGCGCGCGGTTGCCATCGTAGGCGCCACCGATGGTGTCGGTCAGTTCGCTGTCGATATACATCACCCCGCCCAGCACACGCACGCCTTGCACGGGCTCGCCGAACACGCTCAGTTCGATACCGCGGTTGTCGCGCTTGCCATTGGGGCCGAACACCCGCGATGTGGGGTTGGTTTCATAGGCGGGCTGGCGGATGCGGAAGGCACTGGCGGTAAAGGCGACCTGGCCCAGGTCGTACTTGGCCCCCACCTCGACCTGGCGGCTGGTGAACGGCGGGAAGATCTGGTCTTCGTTGACCGATGTCGACGGCGCAATCTTGCCCTGGCTCAGGCCCTCCATGTAGTTGGCATACAACGACAGCTGGTCGGTAACCTTGAGCAGCACGCCGCCCGAGGGCGACACCTTCTCTTCATCGTAGGCGGTATCCCCCTTGATGCCGTCGCTCCAGTCATCCACCTGCACCCGCTGCCAGCGCGCGCCCAGGGTCAGCAGCAGGCGGTCGTCGAAGAAGCCCAGAGTGTCGGCCAGGGCCACGCCGGAAAAGCGGTTTTCCGTGTACACCTCGGGGTCGATGCGGGTTGGCGTGCCCGGTGTCGGCGTGGCCACCGGGTGGTAGAGGTTGCTGGGCGCCGAGGCATAGCGGGCGCCGCCGTTGGTGAAGTCCATGTAGAAGTAGGTGGCGGCCAGGTTCAGCTCGTGGCTGACCGGCCCGGTATGGAACCAGTTGCGCACGCCGGCCATGGCGGTACGCACGCTTTCATCCCGGGTGAAGTCGCGCGGCTGCACGGTGAAGTCGCCGGCATCGTTGCTGATGGACACGTTGTGGCGCAGGAAGTCATGGTTGCTCTTGCGCGCGCCGACCGCGCCATAGGCCAGCAGCGACTCGCTGATATCGTACTCGGCATGCAGCGCACCGAAGGTGTCGTTGGTGCGCGCCTTGCTCCAGGCCTGGGCGTAGTTGTGGCGTACGTCGTTGGCATCCGGCACCTTGGCATTGGCACCGACCAGCACCCGCTCCTGCGGTGCATCGGTATCGCGCTCGGTATGGCCAAGGTCCGCCGAAAGCCGCAGGCGCTCGCCGCGAAAGTCCAGGCCCAACACCGCCATTTCACGTTCGACTCGCTGGTGCTCCCATTCGGTATCGCCCGCCTGTTTCACGCCATTGAAGCGCACGCCGAACTGCTGGCCTTCGCCAAAGCGCCGACCAACGTCCACCGCACCGCCTGCCTGGCCGGCCGAGGCATAGCTGCCGGTAAACTCGGTGAGCGGCTGGTCGCCGGCCCGCTTGGGCTGCACATTGATGCCGCCGCCGACACTGCCTCGCGGCGAAATGCCGTTGATCAGCTGGCTGGGGCCTTTGATGATGTCGACCCGGTCAGCCATTTCCATGTCGATCGAGTAGGTCGGCAGGATGCCGTACAGGCCGTTGTAGGCCACATCACTGTTGAACAGGCTGAAGCCGCGAATGGTGAACTGCTCGAAGCGCCCACCCGCCGGGTTGGTGGCGCGTACCGATGGGTCGCTGGCGATCAGCTCGCCCAAGGTTCGCGCCTGCTGGTTCTTCACCAGTTCGCTGGTGTAGCTGGTGATGCTGAACGGGGTTTCCATGAAGTCGCGCGTGCCGAGCAGGCCCTGTGAACCCTCACGGGCCACCTGGCCACCGGCATAGGGTTGCGTTTCGTTGCCTGCGGCCAGGCCACCGACGATGCTGGTCGGGGCGATTTCAAGCGCACCACCCGCCTGGGGTGCCGGCATCAATGTGAAAGCGCCCTCGCCCACCGGCAGCAACTGCAGGCCGCTGCCGCGCAGCAGCTGGGTGAAGCCTTCGTCGACGCTGTAGCTGCCGGAAAGGCCATTGCTCTGCCGGCCGTTGACCAGCGCCGGGTCCAGCGACAGGCTGACCCCGGCCTGGTCGGCAAACTGGGTAAGTGCCGCACCCAGGCTGGCGGCTGACACCTGATAGCTGCGCCGGGCAGGTTCATCGGCCCAGGCCGGTGTACACAACAACAGGCTCATGGCGAACAACGGATGTGCCGCACGCGCCAGTGGGCGCAGGCGGCTGGACATGACAACAGGCATTGAACAAGGCTCCCCTTTATTTGCTCCTACCGGTAATGACCGGTGAGCGAAAAAAAGGGGACAGCCTCATGCGCGATTTTCCCGCGCGGCCAGGCTCACCCAGTAACGCGTGCGCGTGTGCACCTGCAACGGCAGGCTGGCGGCGAGCAAGGCCAGCACCCGGTCGGTGTCGTCGAGGCGGAACGTACCGGTCACGCGCAGGGCCTCCAGTTCGGGCGCCCAGCGCAGCACGCCGGGGCGGTACCTGCGCAGCTCGTGCAGCAGCTCGCCCAAGGGGCGATCCTCCAGGCGCAGCACCCCTTCGCGCCAGCCCAGCAGCCATGCGTCCAGACCGATGACAGGGCCAACCCCGGCCACTTGCAGGCTGGCCTGCTGCCCGGCCTGCAGCAGCAGCGCCGGGCCTTGCCGCGGCTGCAGGTTGGCCGTGCCCTTGAGCACCGATACCCGGCAAGCCTGATCGACCAGGCGCAAGCACACCTCGCCAGCATCCAGCGCGACCTGGCCATAGGGCACCTGCAACGTCAGGCTCAGGTTGCCGGGCAACCTGACTGCCACTTCGCCACGCAGCAATGCCAGGCGACGCGCGCCCAGGTCGATATCCACCGCACTGTCGGTGTTCAACTGCACGAATGTGCCATCGCTCAGCAGCACCTGCCGGCGCTCCCCGACCGCGGTGTGCATGTCGGCGGCCCAGGCCTCCAGCGGCAGTTCGCGGCTTGCCAGCCAGGCCGCCGGCAACAATACCGCCACGCCCAGGGCCTGCTTGAGCAGCGCCCGGCGGCCGCTATCCGGGCGGTCCAGGGTGGCCATGGCCAATGCGCCGGGTAGCGCGGAAAAGCGCTGGCGCAACAGCAGTGCCTTTTGCCAGGCGTGTTCGTGCAAGGTGCTGCTGGTGCGCCATTGTTCCAGGCGCTGCAGGTCACCCTCGCTGGCAGCGCCAGAGTCCACCAGTGCCAGCCAGCGCGCGGCGGCCTGCAGTGCCTCGCGGGTTTCGGGGGAATGGCTGGTCATTACAGTTCGGCCAGCAGGCAATGCTCGTAGGCCTGCGCCATGTAGCGTTTGACCGAACGCTCGCAAACGCCCAGGCGCTTGCCGATCTCGGCATAGCCCAGGCCCTCCAGCTGGCTCCAGAGAAAGGCCTTGCGTACCGGCGCCTTGAGGCCGTCGAGCAACTCGTCGAGGGCTTGCAGGGTTTCCAGCAGTACCCAACGCTGCTCTGGCGAGGGTACATGCTGCTCGGGCAACTGCGCCAGTGCATCGAGGTAGGCTTGTTCCAGGCTGCGCCGCTGGTGGAAGTTGCTCAGCAGGCGCTTGCCCACGGTCAGCAGGTAGGCACGCGGTTCGCGAATGTCTGCCAGCGGCTGGGCGCTGGCCAGGATACGCAGGAAGGTATCCTGGCTGAGGTCGGCGGCATCCCAGGCATTGCCCATGCGCCGCCGCAGCCAGGTTTCCAGCCAGCCGCGGTGTTCCCGGTACAGGGCAGGCAGGCTATGCTCCGGTGGCGGCGCGGCGTCGATCATGGGGAAGGCCCTGCGGTGGCGTAAATAAGATTAATTCTAATTTACAGTACACCACAGAACCAAGCGGTTTGTTACCAGTCAGGCAATCGCCGCATCCACCAGCACTTGCGCTTCCTGCACCAGGCGCTGCAGGTGCGCCTCGTCGATGAAGCTTTCGGCGTAGATCTTGTAGATATCCTCGGTGCCCGAAGGGCGCGCGGCGAACCAGCCATTGGCGGTCATCACCTTCAGCCCGCCGATCGCCTGGCCGTTGCCCGGTGCATGGCTGAGGATCTGCACGATCGGCTCACCCGCCAGCTCGGTCGACTTCACCTGCTCCGGCGCCAGCTTGCTCAGCAAAGCCTTCTGCCGGGCATCGGCCTTGGCTTCGACACGGGTGGCGAACGGCTTGCCCAGCGCCTCGGTCAGGTCGGCGTAGGCCTGGCTCGGGTTGCGCCCGGTGCGGGCGGTCATCTCGGCAGCCAGCAAGGCCGGGATCAGCCCGTCCTTGTCGGTGGCCCAGACCGAGCCATCGCGGCGCAGGAACGAAGCCCCCGCACTTTCCTCGCCACCAAAGCCCAGCGTGCCGTCGAACAGGCCCTGGGCGAAGAACTTGAAGCCCACCGGCACTTCGTACAGTTCACGGCCCAGGCGCTGGGTGACGCGATCGATCAGGCCACTGGACACCACGGTCTTGCCGACGGCGGCATCGCTGCGCCATTGCGGGCGGTGGCGGTACAGGTAGTCGATGGCCACGGCCAGGTAGTTGTTCGGCTGCAGCAGGCCATCGGGGGTGACGATGCCATGGCGATCGTGGTCCGGGTCGCAGGCGAAAGCCACGTCGAAGCGTTCGCGCAGGCCGATCAGGCCCTGCATGGCATAGGGCGAAGACGGGTCCATGCGGATCTGGCCGTCCCAGTCGACAGTCATGAAGCGGAAGGTCGGGTCGACCTCGGTGTTCACCACTTCCAGGTCGAGCTGGTAATGCTTGGCGATCGCCGACCAGTAGCGCACCCCTGCCCCGCCCAGCGGATCGACGCCCAGGCGCAGCTTGGCAGCGCGGATGACGTCGAAGTCGATGACGTTTTCCAGGTCGGCCACGTAGTTGCTCACGTAGTCGTGACGCTGGGTGGTGGATGCCTGCAGCGCCTGGGCATGGTCCATGCGCTTGACGCCCGCCAGGTCAGCAGCCAGCAGTTCGTTGGCCTTGGCCTCGATCCACTTGGTCACGTCGCTGTCGGCCGGGCCGCCATTGGGCGGGTTGTACTTGAAGCCACCGCTTTGCGGCGGGTTGTGCGACGGGGTGATGACGATGCCGTCGGCCAGGCCCTGCTCGCGGCCACGGTTATGGCAGAGGATGGCATGGGAAACCGCTGGTGTTGGCGTGTATTCGTCGTCCTTGGACAACATTACCTGCACGCCATTGGCAGCCAGCACTTCCAGGGCGCTGGCGGTAGCCGGTGCCGACAGTGCGTGGGTGTCAGCGCCGATGAACAGCGGGCCATCGATGCCCTTCTCCTGGCGATACAGGCAGATGGCCTGGGTAATGGCCAGGACGTGGTACTCGTTGAAGCTCAATTCAAGCGAAGTGCCACGGTGCCCAGAGGTGCCGAAGGCCACCCGCTGGGCCGCCACGGCAGCGTCGGGGCGGCCGGTGTAGTAGGCGGTGAGCAGTCGGGGAATATCGACCAGCGCGCTGGCCGGAGCCGGCTTGCCTGCCAAAGGACTGAGCGTCATGCAGTAACCTCGAGTTCAACGGATGTTGGTGTTGGAGCGTGCAGTGTACTGAGAGTTGCAATGCCGTGCGATGGGCGGCAGCAAAGAATCAGTGGGCATACCGCATACCCTGTGGGAGCGGCTTTAGCCGCGAAGAACCCAACGCGGTGCATGGCACCGGCTGCGCCGGTGTTCGCGGCTAAAGCCGCTCCCACAGGGTACTTGCCAGCCACCGCGGTGCCTGCTTCGCGGGCTCGCCCGCTCCCACAATGGACCCGCGCATGTCCCTCATCTCTGTAATGACCGGCTAGAGTGGTACCCATACACTCGAAAACGAGACCCCATGGCTTTCCACCGCCTGACCCACACCCACCCGCGCCTGAGCATCGCCACTGTGGTCGGCCTGCTCGGCGCCTGGCTGATCCCAGCCGGCGACAGCGTTCAGCACATCCTCGCCGGCTGGAACCTTGGCGTGTGGCTATACCTGCTGCTGGTGCTCTACCTGAGCTGGAGCGCCAATGCGGAAAAGGTACGCAAGATCGCCCGCGTCGAAGACGAAAACGCCGGCCTGGTCCTGCTTACCGTGTGTATCGCCGCCATCGCCAGCCTCGCCGCCGTCACCTTGCAACTGGTGTCCAGCCGTGGCCTGCAAGGCACGGCGCTGGCCCTGCACTACCTCTATACCGGCCTGACCGTGGCCGGCTCATGGCTGTTGATCGGCTGCATTTTCAGCCTGCACTACGCGCGGCTGTTCTATACCGGACAAAACCACGAACCGCCGCTGCGCTTCACCGATGGCGAACGCAACCCCGATTACTGGGACTTTCACTACTTCTCGTTCACCATCAGCATGGCCGTGCAAACCTCCGATGTGGGCGTCGCCGGGCGGGACTTGCGGCGGGTGGTGCTGGCGCATTCGCTGGTGGGGTTCGTGTTCAATACGGCGATTTTGGGATTCACCATCAATATCGCTGCTGGCCTGCTGGGCTGAGCCTCCCATCAATTCTGCTAGTTGCAACCGTTCGGCCACCAAGAGACTCTTGATGGCCGAAGTGTAAAAGGGTTAGCCATGAAAACGGCTGGTTCGAAAAGTTTGCTGATTCAAGCCGACACCGCAAGTACGATCATGGGCACGGCTGCAACGCCATCGCAACAGGTGTATTCACCTTATGGGGTTAGTAAGCCGAATTCCGTTGAAAGCTTGTTAGGTTTTACTGGAGTTCTCTATGACGCTGCTTCCAGAACCTATTCGCTTGGAAATGGCCATAGAGTCTATAGCCCTTTACTAATGCGCTTTTACCAACCAGACAGCTTTTCGCCTTTCCATTACGGCGGTCTGAACTGTTATGTCTACTGCCAAGATGACCCTATAAATTTCACCGATCCAACGGGCCGTCGCAAAAAGCCGCTTCGACCAATGGCACAGGCCAGAACAGATGGCGTCACGAAAAATAGCTTCCGCGCATACCAAGGTTTTACTACCCGACGCCCTCCCAGAGCTCAACAAAGGGCCGAGCAACGACAGCAGCAAGGAGCACAACGCCCGCAGGACCGGCCGCAAAGAGAGCCACAAGATAATCACCAGGCCCCGCAGCCGCACCAAGCTCCGGAAATGAACCTTGCACAACTGATACAAATGATGGATCAGGCCGTCTTGCAAGCACAGAATATCGGCCTCCGGGCTGTAATCACTCAACAAATCCACCCTGCTGAGCTAACTCTCGGGGGCATGACGCTCGCCATGTCAGGAGCTTCAATCCTGGAGACGGTCGTTACATGGATGACGACGGGAACCATCAGGAATCCCATGGATACTACCTCTGCGATGGCAAACTACTCGCCCGGTTATTCACTTCAACGTCCTCCCGTCGGCTGAGGAGCAATGCCGCTCGTCCGAAAGGACCATGTCACAGTATCAATTGCCCCTGCAGAGTTCATCGGAATATCTGCCGCCATCGCACGCGGAAAACGTTTGCCAGAGCGCCGGTCTCCAAGTTGCCGTCCCTCACAAGGATGTGACCGCTGTCATGCATTAGCACATTTGTCGTATTTGCAGCCGAGAATACTCCGTGACAGGTGCTATGGTTACCTTCCCGGCGGCCGCATCGATGTGGCCACCCGCTCACCACGTCCAGGTACGGACAAGGAGGCTGGCATGAACAAGATGACGTTCCCCAACGCCTGCCAGGTGATGCGCTGGCATTTCCACCCGCTGGGCTTCGAAGCCAGCATGGATGCGCCGCGCAGCATGGTCGCGCGGCTGTTCGACCGCGCCACCGGCGAAACCCTGCTGGCGATCGCAGGCATTCCCTGCTCGGCAATCATGGCCGCCGCCGACGTAGAGCGCATCATCGAGGCCGTCGAGGCGGAGATGGATACCTTCATGCCCGCCTTCACCTTGCGCGACGCGGTCTAGCCCGCTGCGGTGCTTTCCTGGCGCATGGCCTGCAACTTGCCCATGAACTGCTCGGCCGGCACCGGCTGGCCCAGCAGGTAGCCTTGCAGCGAATCGCAGCCCAGGCGGGTCAGGAAGTCCTGCTGCCTGTCAGTCTCCACCCCTTCGGCAACGATGCGCAGCCCCAGCGCCTGGCCCAGCGCCACGATTGCCGAAACGATCGCCGCATCGTCGCTGTCCTGCTCCAGGTCGCGCACGAAACCGCGGTCGATCTTCAGCTCGTTGGCCGGCAGGCGCTTGAGGTACATCAGGCTGGAATAGCCGGTGCCGAAGTCATCGATAGACAGGTCCACGCCCATGTCGGACAGCCGCTGCAGCACCGTAAGGCTGGCATCGGCGTCGTGCATGGCGGTGGTTTCGGTAATTTCCAGGGTCAGGCAGTTGGCCGGCAGGCTGTTCTGCTGCAGGGCTCGGGCCACGCTCTCGACCAGCCCGGCATGGCAGAACTGGATGGCCGACAGGTTCACCGCCATGCGCCAGCCGTGGTGCCCCTGGTCCAGCCACTGGCGCATCTGCCGGCAGGCCTCGATGAGCACCCATTCGCCAATGGGGATGATCAGGCCGGTCTTTTCTGCCAGGCCGATGAAACGGTCGGGCAGCAACAGGCCCTGCTGAGGGTGCTCCCAGCGCAGCAAGGCCTCGGCACCGATCGGCTGGCAATTCTGGGCGTCGAACTTGGGCTGGTAGTGCAGGCGGAACTGGCGCTGCTCCAGGGCCTGGCGCAGGTCCTGCAGTAGCTGCAATTGCTGGCGGGCGTTGCTGTTCATCGACGCGTCGAAGAAACTGTAGCCATTCTTGCCGGCGCTCTTGGCGTGATACATGGCAGCGTCGGCATTGCGCAGCAGCTCATGCTGGTCCAGGCCATTGCCCGGGTACAGGACGATGCCCAGGCTCGCCGTCAGCTGCAGGTCATGCTCGGCCACGCGGAATGGCCGTGACACCAGGTTGACCTGCTTGACCGCCACATCCATGGCGTCGTTCGGCTCGCGCAGCTCCACCAGCAGCACGAATTCGTCGCCGCCGATGCGCGCCAACGTGTCCTGGCTGTGCAGATGCCCGCGCAGGCGCGCCGCCACGGCCTTGAGCAGCAAGTCGCCGATGTGGTGGCCGAAGGCATCGTTGACTGGCTTGAAGCCGTCCAGGTCGATGAACATCAGGGCAAAGCAGCCGCCCTGCTCCGCTACCTTGGCAATGGCCTGCTCGATGCGGTCGGCCAGCAACGTACGGTTGGGCAGGTCGGTGAGCGTGTCGTGCAGGGCCAGCTGGGTCAGTTCCTGGTTGGCCAGGGTCAGCGAACGGGCCAGCTCGGCGGTGCGTGCCTCCAGGCGGGCATCCAGTACCGAGGTGAGCAAGGCCACCGCCAGTACCGCCAGCGTGGTGATCAGCACCAGGTAGACCAGGCCGTCGCCTTGCAGGCCTCCCGCTGCCAGCGCACCGCAGAAGCTGCCTTCGGGGAAATTCGCCGCGGCCATGCCGGTGTAGTGCATGCCAACGATGGCAAAGCCCATCACCACTGCCGCCAGGCCGCGAATCTGCCTCACATAAGGAGTATGCGCGCGCAGCCGGAAGGCGATCCACAACGCCGCTGCCGAGGCGGCCACGGCAATCAGCAGCGAGGCCCCGAACAGCGTCGGGTCATAGTCGATGCCCGGCAGCATGCGCAGCGCGGCCATACCGGTGTAATGCATACAGGCGATGCCGGCGCCCATGATCAGCGCACCAAACCCCAACTGCAGCCAGGGCAGGCTCGGCTGGCTGACCAGCCACAAGGCAAAGCCTGAAGACAAGACGGCGATCAGCAGCGAGAACGCGGTCAGGGCAAGGTCGTAGCCCAGGTCGATGGGCAGGCTGAAGGCGAGCATGCCGATGAAATGCATCGACCATACGCCGATGCCCATCGCCAGCGCGCCACCCCCCATCCACAGCCAGGCAGCCCGGCCTTTGGCCGTGGCGATGCGGCCGGTCAGGTCAAGGGCGGTATAGGACGCCAGGATCGCCACGCACAGCGAAATCAACACCAGCGAAGAGGAGTAGCTACCGATCAGCATCGAGAGTTCCAGCGGGGCGGGAGGCCCGGAAAAAGCTGACGATTGTACTCAAGGTCAGGCGAAACGCACGGGGTTTTTGCGAATGGGAATGGATCCAAAGCCCGCATGGGGCTGCTGCGCAGCCCATCGCCGGCAAGCCGGCTCCCACCTCGACCGCATCGACCTCAGGGCTTGCACAATACCTGTGGGAGCCGGCTTGCCGGCGATGAGGCCGGTACAGCAATTCGCTGTACTCGAGGCCCAATCAATCCTGCTCGGCAAACGCCTGTTCAGCCTGCCAACCACCACCCAGGGCGGCAACCAGCTGAACGCTTGCAACCAGGCGCCCTTGCAGCAGGTTCAACACACTGCGCTCGTTGCTCAGCGCCGTGGTCTGCACGTTGACCACATCCAGGTAGCCGATCAGCCCGGCGCGGTACTGGTTCTCGGTCAGGCGCAGCGACTCGCGGGCAGCATCCAGTGCCTCCTGGCGCACCACCGCCTCATCGCCATACACCTTCAACTGCACCAGCAGGTTTTCCACTTCCTTGAAGCCGTCGAGCACGGTCTGGCGGTACTGCGCCACGGTCTGGTCATACACCGCCACCGTGCGGTCCACCTCGGCACTGCGCTTGCCGGCGTCGAACAAGGTCAGCGCCAGCTGCGGGCCCACCGACCAGTAGCGGTTGGGCAGTTCGATCCAGTTGCTGAAGCTGCTGCTGGAGTAACCGCCACTCATGCTCAGGCTCAGGTCCGGGAAATACGCCGCCCGCGACACGCCGATGTTGGCGTTGGCAGCCATCACGTTGCGCTCGGCCGCAGCGATGTCCGGGCGTCGCTCCAGCAACTGCGAAGGCAAGGCCACCGGAATTTGCGGAAGCGCCGGAATGGCCTTGCTGTCGGCCAGGGCGAAGTCCGCCGGGGCCTTGCCCAGCAACACGGCAATGGCGTTCTCGAACTGCGCGCGCTGCCAGATCAGGTCGATCAGGTCGGCCTGGGTGCTCTTGAGCTGGGTACGCGCCTGGGCCACTGCGTCCGGGCCGGCGACGCCGGCGCGGTACTGGTTTTCGTTCATCCGCAGCGAGCGCTCATAGGCTGCCACGGTGGCTTCCAACAGGCGCTTCTGTTCGTCGATCACCCGCAACTGCAAGTAGTTCTGCACCAGTTCCGACTGCTGGCTGAGGCGGATCGAGGCCAGGTCGGCCAGGCTGGCTTCGGCACTGGCTTCGTTGGCATTGAGGGTTTCGCGCAGCTTGCCCCACAGGTCGATTTCCCAGCTGACGCCGAGCTGGGCGTTGTAGGTGTTGCGAATGCCGCTGCTGTTGTTGGACAGGCTCGAGCTGGAGCTACCGGTGCCCTGGGCCGAGCGGTTCTTGCTGACGCTCAGGTCCAGGCTGGGGAACAGTGCCGCCCGGCTGCTGCGCACCAGCGCCTGGGCCTGGCGGTACTGGGCCTCCGATTGGGCCACGGTCTGGTTGCTGCGGTTGAGCTCTTCGACCAGTGCATTGAGCCCGGCATCGCCGTAGATTTCCCACCAGGCGCCGCGGGCGATGGCATCGGACGGCGTGGCCTGGGTCCAGCCTTCGGCGTGCTTGAACTGCGCCGTGCTGCTCAGTTCCGGGCGGTGGTAGTCCGGGCTCAGGGTGCAGGCGCTGAGCAAGGCGACGCACAACCCGGCGCCGAGCAAGCGCGAGCCACGCCCACGGGTCAGCGTCTGCAGGGCACGGTGAAGTGGGGTCTGGGCAAAAGTCATAGCGGGGTTTCCAGGGCGGCGTCGGTGCGCACGCCACGCCAACGGTTGAAACGGTGACGCAGGCGGTCCAGGTACAGGTAGACCACCGGTGTCGTGTAAAGAGTGAGGACCTGGCTGAACACCAGGCCGCCAATGATGGTCAGGCCCAGAGGCTGGCGCATTTCCGCGCCTTCGGCCCGGCTCAGCAGCAGCGGCAAGGCACCGAGGATGGCCGCCAGGGTAGTCATCAGGATCGGCCGCAGGCGCAGCAGGCAGGCCCGGCGGATCGACTCTTCCGGTGTCAGGCCTTGGTGGCGCTCCAGCTGCAAGGCCAGGTCGATCATCAGGATGGCGTTCTTCTTCACCACGCCGATCAGCAGGAACAGCCCCAGCAGCGAGATCAGGCTGAACTCGCCGCCAGTGACGTACAGCGCCAGCAAGGCACCGACGCCGGCCGAGGGCAGTGTCGAGAGGATGGTCAGCGGGTGAATGTAGCTTTCGTAGAGGATGCCCAACACCAGGTAGACCAGCACCAGCGCGCCAAGGATCATCAGCGGCTGGCCTTCCTGGGTCTTGGCGAAGGCATCGGCGGTACCACCAAGCTTGGCAATCACTTCCTCGGGCAAGCCCAGCTTGGCCACCGCACGCTCCAGCGCCGCCATGGCCTGGTCGGGGCTGTAGCCTTCGGCGACGTCGAAGGCGATGCTTTCGGCGGCGAACTGGCCTTCGTGGCTGACCCGGTCGTTGGCCAGGCTGTTCTCGTAGTGGGCGATGGTCGACAGCGGTACGCGGGCACCGTCGGCGGTAATCACCTGTACCTGCTCGAGGGTGCTCGGGTCCCAGGCGTACTTCGGGTTGATCTCGAGCACTACCTGGTACTGGTTGAGGCTGTCGTAGATGGTGGATATCTGCCGCTGGCTATAGGCGTTGTTCAGCACCGAGGTGACCATGTCCATGTCGATGCCCAGGCGCTTGGCCTGGTCACGGTCGACCACCAGAGTCACCTGCTGGGTGCCAGCACCGTCGCGGGCGTCGATGGCAGTCAGTTGCGGCAGTGCACGCAGCGCCGCCACCACTTTCGGGAACCATTCGCGCAGGGCCGCCAGGTCTCCGCTCTGCAGGGAGTACAGGTACTGCGAAGAGGTCTGGTCACGGCCACCACCGCCCAGTTGCAGGTCCTGGTCGGCCATCAGGAACAGGCGCCCGCCGGGTACCTTGGGCATTTCCTTGCGCAGGCGTTCGATCACCTTCTGGGCGTCGAGCTTGCGCTCGCTGATCGGCTTCAGGCGCACCAGCACAAAGGCATTGTTGGTCCCGCTGTTGCCACCGATGAAGCCGGCAACGCTCTGCACTGCCGGGTCGGCCAGCAAGGCGCGGCGGTAGATTTCCATTTTCGGCTGCATGACGCTGAACGACAGGCCATCGTCGCCACGGATGAAGCCTATCAGCTGGCCGGTATCCTGCTGCGGCATCAGCGTTTTCGGCACCACCACGTACAGAGCGATGTTGATGCCGATGGTGGCCAGCAGGCTGATCAACGTCAGGCGTTTGTGGCGCAAGGCCCAGCCCAGGCTGCGGTCATAGGCATCGACCATGCGCTGGTGCAACTGTTCGCTCCAGCGCTGCAGACGTGTCGGCTCGGCCTGGTGCGGTTTGAGCCAGCGGGCGCACAGCATCGGCGTGAGGGTCAGCGACACCACCAGCGACACGATGATCGCCGCCGCCAGGGTGATGGAGAACTCCTGGAACAGGTTGCGCACGATGCCACCCATGAACAGGATGGAGACGAATACCGCCACCAGCGACACGTTCATCGACAGCAAGGTGAAACCCACTTCCTTGGCGCCCAGGAAGGCCGCTTTCAAAGGTGGTTGGCCGTCCTCGATGTGCCGGGATATGTTCTCCAGCACCACGATGGCATCGTCCACCACCAGACCGGTGGCGAGAATCAGCGCCATCAGCGACAGGTTGTTGAGCGAGAAGCCGCACAGGTACATGACCGCGAAAGTGCCCACCAGTGACACCGGCACCGCCAGGCTGGGGATCAGCGACGCCCGCAGGCTGCCGAGGAACAGGTAGACCACCAGGATCACCAGCACCACGGCGATCAGCAGGGTGTGCTCGGCTTCCTTGAGGGTGGCCTTGATCACTGGCGAACGGTCCATGGCCACGTTCAGTTGCACGCTGGCCGGCAGCAACGACTGCAGGGCCGGCAACTGCGCCTTGATCTGGTCGACCGTTTCAATGATGTTGGCGCCTGTCTGGCGGTTGACCACCAGCAGCACCGCGCTCTGGTCATTGAAGAAGCCGCTGTTGTAGCGGTTCTCGACGCCGTCGGTGATGGTCGCCACATCGGAAAGGCGCAGGATGGTGCCGTTCTGCTGGCGGATCACCACAGGCTCGTAGTCCTTGGCGCTTTCCAGCTGGTCATTGGCGCGCACCTGCCAGTTGCGCTCGGCGTCTTCGACAAAGCCCATCGGCCGGCGCTGGTTGGCGTTGGACACGGCAGTACGTACTTCATCCAGCGACAGGCCGTACTGGTTGAGCAATTGCGGCTCGACGGCAATGCGCACCGCCGGCAGCGAACTGCCGCCGATCTGCACCTCCCCTACCCCGGGCACCTGGGCCAGGCTCTGCGACAGGATGGTGTCGGCCAGGTCGTACAGTTGGCCCTTCTGCAGCACGTCCGAAGTCAGCGACAGCACCATGATCGGTGCCTGCGACGGGTTGATCTTCTTGTAGGTGGGCATGCTGCGCATACCGCTGGGCAGCAGGTTGCGGGTGGCGTTGATCGCCGCCTGCACCTCGCGCGCCGCACCGTCGATGTCGCGGCCCATCTCGAAGCCGATGATCACCCGTGTGGAGCCCTGGTTGGAGCTGCTGGTCAGGGTGGTCACGCCGGCAATGCTGCCCAGCTTGCGCTCCAGCGGCGTGGCCACGGTGGACGCCATCACTTCCGGGCTGGCGCCTGACAGGTTGGCCGACACCACGATTACCGGGAAGTCCATCTGTGGCAGCGGTGCCACCGGCAGCAGGCCGAAGCTGACCCCGCCCAGCAGCATGATCGCCAGGCTCAACAGCATGGTCGCAACCGGGCGACGGATGAAAGGACCGGACAGGTTCATGCCTCGGCCTGCTTCACGTCAGTGGCCGGGCGCCAGCGGCGGGCCAGGCGGTCGAAGTACAGGTAGATGACCGGGGTGGTGAACAGCGTCAGGACCTGGCTGACCAGCAACCCGCCGACCATCACCAGGCCCAGCGGCTGGCGCAGCTCGGCACCGGAACCGGTGGCGAGCATCAGCGGCACGGCGCCGAACAGCGCGGCCAGGGTAGTCATCAGGATCGGCCGGAAGCGCAGCAGCGCCGCCTGGTAGATGGCATCGCGCGGGCTCATGCCCTGCTGGCGCTCGGCCTCGAGGGCGAAGTCGATCATCATGATCGCGTTCTTCTTGACGATGCCGATCAGCAGGATGATGCCGATGATAGCGATCATGCCCAGGTCGTTGCCGCTGATGAGCAAGGCCAGCAAAGCGCCGACCGCTGCCGACGGCAGGGTCGAAAGAATGGTCACCGGGTGGATGTAGCTCTCGTACAGCACGCCCAGCACGATGTACATGGTCACCACCGCCGCCAGGATCAACAGCAAGGTGCTCGACAGCGATGCCTGGAAGGCCTCCGCCGCGCCCTGGAAGCGGGTCTGCACGCCCAGCGGCATGCCGATGTCCTTCTGCACCTGCTCGATCACCTGCACCGCCTTGCCCAGCGAAGCGCCGTGGGCCAGGTTGAACGACAAGGTCACCGCCGGGAACTGACCGATGTGGGAAATGGCCAGCTGGGCCTGGCGCTGCTCGATGCGCGCCAGCGCCGACAGGCGCACCTGGCCGCCATCGGTGGCCTTGACGTGGATCGACTCCAGCGCCTGCGGGCCGATCACCGCCGCATCCTGCGACTGCAGCACCACGCGGTACTGGCTGGCCTGGGTGTAGATGGTCGAGATCTGACGCTGGCCGAAGGCGTCATACAGGGCGTTGGTGATTTGCGACACGCTGATGCCCAGGCGGCCGGCCATGTCGCGGTCGATCACCAGGTACACCTGCAGGCCCTTGTCCTGCAGGTCGCTGGCCACGTCGGCCAGTTCCGGGCGCTGCTGCAGCGCCTGCACCAGCTTGCCGCTCCACTGCGCCAGCAGGTCGGCGTCGGGCGACGACAGGCTGAACTGGTACTGGGTCCGGCTGACCCGGTCCTCGATGCTCAGGTCCTGCACCGGCTGCATGAACAGGCGGATGCCCACCAGCCGATCGACTTGCGGCTGCAGGCGGTTGATCACCTCGCTGGCAGTGACATCACGCTCGCCATGGGGTTTGAGGTTGATCAGCAGGCGGCCGCTGTTGAGCGTGGCGTTGTCGCCATCGACACCAATGTAGGACGACAGGCTCTGCACCGCCGGGTCCTGCAGGATCACCTTGCTGAGCGCCTGCTGGCGTTCGCTCATGGCGGCGAACGAGGTGGACTGCGGCGCTTCGGAAATGCCCTGGATCACCCCGGTGTCCTGTACCGGGAAGAAGCCCTTGGGCACCACCATGTACAGGAATACGGTGAGCGCCAAGCTGGCCACGGCCACCAGCAGCGTCAGCGGCTGGCGCTTGAGTACCCACTGCAAGGCGCTGCCGTAGTGCCTGATCAGCCAGTCGATCCAGGCGCCACTGGCGCGGTAGAACCGGCCCTGTTCCTCTTCCCTGGGCTCGCGCTTGAGCAGGCGCGCGCACATCATCGGCGTGAGGGTCAGCGATACCACCAGGGAAATCAGGATGGCTACCGCCAGGGTGATGGCGAACTCGCGGAACAGGCGGCCGACCACATCGGCCATGAACAGCAGCGGGATCAGTACCGCGATCAGCGAGAAGGTCAGCGAGATCAGGGTGAAGCCGATTTGCCGGGCGCCCTTGAGCGCCGCCTGCATGGGCGTCTCGCCCTCCTCGATGTGCCGGGAGATGTTCTCCAGCATGACGATGGCGTCGTCGACCACGAAACCGGTGGCGATGGTCAGGGCCATCAGGGTCAGGTTGTTGACC
This sequence comes from Pseudomonas sp. PVC-5-1, assembly GCF_057444345.1. Classification (NCBI taxonomy): domain Bacteria; kingdom Pseudomonadati; phylum Pseudomonadota; class Gammaproteobacteria; order Pseudomonadales; family Pseudomonadaceae; genus Pseudomonas; species Pseudomonas sp. PVC-5-1. The sequence continues at coordinate 3,345,013 of NZ_CM172024.1, forward strand.
GAGAAACCGGCCAGGTACATCACGCCGAAGGTGCCGATCAGCGACAACGGCACGGCGATCGACGGAATGAGGGTGGCGCTGAAACGGCGCAGGAAGACGAACGTGACCATTACCACCAGGGCGATGGCGATCAGCAGTTCGTGCTGCACGTCCTTGACCGCGGCGCGGATGGTCTGGGTGCGGTCGGTGAGTACCGACACATCGAGGCCGGCCGGCAGGTTGTCGGTGATCGACGGCAGCAGGGCCTTGATGCGGTCGACCACTTCGATGACGTTGGCGCCCGGCTGGCGCTGGATGTTCAGCAGCACGGCGTGGTTTTCGTTGGCCCAGGCAGCCAGGCGCTCGTTTTCGGCGCCGTCGACGATTTCTGCAACATCCTTCAGACGCAGAGGCGCGCCATTGTTGTAGGCCAGGATCAGGTTGGCGTATTCCTCAGGGGAACGCAGCTGGTCGTTGGCGTCGAGCATCGACACCCGGGTCGGGCCGTCGAAGTTGCCCTTGGGCTGGTTGACGTTGGAAGCGCCGATCAGGGTGCGTACGTCCTCCAGGTTCAGGCCGTTGGCGGCCAGGGCATCGACGTTGACCTTGATCCGCACCGCCTGGCGCTGGCCACCGGCGATGCTGACCATGCCCACACCGCTGATCTGTGCGAGCTTCTGTGCCACACGGGTATCGACCAGGTCGTTGAGCTTGGGCAGCGGCATGGTCTTGCTGGAGATGGCCAGGGTCAGCACCGGGGTGTCGGCCGGGTTGACCTTGTTGTACACCGGCGGCGCCGGAAGGTCGCTAGGCAGCAGGTTGCTGGCGGCGTTGATCGCGGCCTGCACCTGTTGCTCGGCAACGTCCATGTTCATGTCGAGGTTGAAGCGCAAAGTCAGCACCGAGGCGCCGCCGGAGCTGGTCGAGGCCATCTGCTCCAGGCCTGGCATCTGGCCGAACTGACGTTCGAGCGGCGCGGTAACCGCGCTGGTCATGACCTGCGGGCTGGCGCCTGGGTACAGGGTCATGACCCGGATGGTCGGGTAATCCACCTGCGGCAATGCGGAAACCGGCAGCAGCTTGTAGGCGATCAGGCCGGCCAGGACGATGGCCAGCATGCTCAGCGTGGTGGCAACCGGCCGCAGGATGAACAGACGCGAGAGGTTCATGCGCCCGCCTTGCCTGCTGCGCTACCAGGCTGTGCTTCACCGGGCTGCACATCGCCAGTGCTTGCCGAACCCTTGGCTTCCTGGCCTTGCAGGTGCCGGCCCGGGGTGGTCGGCACCTGCGAGCTGTCTTCGACAACTTCCACCTTGGTGCCTTCGCGCAGGCGGTCGGTGCCTTCCAGCACCAGGCGGTCGCCGGCCTTGAGGCCCTCGAGAATGACGCTGTTCTCGCCGTCGCTGGCGCCAACCTTGAGCTTGCGGATATTGACCGTGTTCTGGTCATTGACTACATAGGCGAAGGAGCCGTCATTGCCGAACTGGATGGCCGCCGCCGGGGCCATGGTCACCTGCTTGAGGGTGTCGGCCAGCAGGCGCACGTTGACGAACTGGTTGGGGAACAGGGCCAGGTCCTTGTTCTCGAAGCGGCCCTTGAACTTGAGGGTGCCGGTGGTGGTGTCGATCTGGTTGTCGATGCTGCCCAGCACGCCGGTGGACTGCAGCTTGCTGTCACTGCGGTCCCAGGCTTCGACCGGCAGGCTGGCGCCGCTGCGGTAGCGTTCCAGCACGGTGCTCAACTCGGTTTCCGGCAGGGTGAAGGCAACGCTGATCGGCTCGGTCTGGGTGATCACCACCAGCGCGGTGGTGTCGTTGGCCGCCACCAGGTTACCCAGGTCGAGCTGGCGCAGGCCCACGCGGCCATTGATCGGCGCGCGGATCTGGGTGAAATCGAGGTTCAGGCGGGCGTCGTTGACCTGCGCCTGGTTGGTCTTCACCAGCCCCTGGAACTGTGCCACCTGCGCTTCGGCGGTGTCGAGGGTTTGCTTGGCGATGCTGTCTTCGGCGTACAGGCCTTTATAGCGGGCCAGGTCGACCTGGGCGTTCTTCAGTTGCGCCTGGTTCTGTGCCAGGGTGCCCTCGGCCTGCTGCAGGGCAATGCGGTACGGGCGCGGGTCGATTTCGGCGAGCAGGTCGCCGGCCTTGACCTGCTGGCCTTCCTTGAAGTGGATCTTGACCAGCTCGCCAGCCACGCGGCTGCGCACGTTGACGGTGTTGGTCGCGGTGACTGTGCCCAGGGCCTTGTAGTACAGCGGGAAGTCGCCCACCCGCACCGGCTCGACGCGCACCGGCACCGGGTCGCTGGAGCCGCCGAAGCCCGGGCGACCGCCCATCATGCCCATGCCCTTGCCACCGCGCCCGCCACCGGCTTCTTTATGCGCAGGCGTCGCTGCGGGCCACAGCCACCAGGCCAGTGCAGCCACCAGCAGCAGGATCAGCAGGCCGACGAGCCAGCGACGAGGGGAGCGGGAATTGGACACTTGCATGGGTTGAACGAACCTTGTTCGGAATGACGGCTTGGGGAGAATGAACGATAAGCACTGGCATCGTTTTAGCAAAGCGCCTTTACCAGAGGTTTACCTTTGCCTGACGTTGCCAAGGGGTTGAACTTTAAATGAAAACGGCCCGGAAAGCGTTCCGGGCCGTTTACAGGGTGTTGCTTGAGCGGTGGCGGGCTGAAAGGTTTCGGTTGCCTGTGCCGGCCCCTTCGCGGGTAAACCCGCTCCTACAGGGATATCACAGCTTTTGAAACCTGTGCCGTACCTGTAGGAGCGGGTTTACCCGCGAAGAGGCCGGTACAGGACTCAGCCGACCTACCCCACCCTTACTTCAGCACAGCCAGCGCTGCATCGTAGTTCGGCTCATCAGCGATTTCGCCAACCAGCTCGCTGTGCAGCACCTTGTCGTTTTCGTCCAGCACCACCACGGCACGGGCAGCCAGGCCGGCCAGCGGGCCATCGGCGATGGCCACGCCATAGTTTTCGAGGAACTCGCGGCCACGCAGGGTCGACAGGTTCTTCACGTTGTCCAGGCCTTCGGCGCCGCAGAAGCGTGCCTGGGCGAACGGCAGGTCGGCGGAGATGCACAGCACCACGGTGTTAGCCACATCGTTGGCCTGGGCGTTGAACTTGCGCACGGAGGTAGCGCAGGTCGGGGTGTCGACGCTCGGGAAGATGTTCAGCACCTTGCGCTTGCCGGCAAAGTCTTTCAGCGACTTGTCAGCCAGGCCTTCACCGACCAGCGAGAAAGCCGGAGCCTGGGCGCCGGTTTTCGGCAGCTCGCCGTTGACCTGAACCGGGTTGCCTTTGAGAGTCACTTGAGCCATGACGAAATCCTTATGCGGGTTTGAAAAGGACACTGAGTTAAGCATGAAGGCGGCCGGGTGCCTATGGGGGCAGTGAAATTGTTCTATTACCGGACAATTCTTGTGGACAAAAAAATGCCCGGGTGGCTACAAGCGCCCCGGGCATTACTTTTGCGGATGACGTATCAGCCCAGCAGGCCGTATACCACCGAGGTCAGCGCAACCAGGCCGACTACCACCACGAACACGTTGGAGGCGGCACCGCTGTACTTGCGCATGGATGGCACGCGGCGAATGGCGTACATCGGCATCAGGAACAGCAGCACCGCGAGGATCGGGCCACCGAGCGACTCGATCATGCCGAGGATGCTTGGGTTGAGGGTGGCGACGATCCAGCACACCACCAGCATCAGCGCGGCGACCACGCGGTCCAGGGCCTTGGCCCCCGGGCGTGCGCCAGCCTTGGTGATGATGCCTTTCAGGCCTTCGCTGGCGCCGATGTAGTGGCCGAGGAACGACTTGGCAATGGCCACGAAGGCGATCAGCGGCGCAGCGAACGCGATGGTCGGGTTGCTGAAGTGGTTGGCCAGGTACGACAGGATCGACAGGTTCTGCGCCTTGGCCTCGGCCAGCTGGGCGCTGCTCAGGGTGAGCACGCAGCTGAACACGAAGAACAGCACCATCACCACCATCAGCAGGTGGGCACGGCGCAGGATCTGGCCGCTACGCTCATCGGCATGCTCGCCGTAGCGGCGCTTCTGGTCGACGGCAAAGGCGGAGATGATCGGCGAGTGGTTGAACGAGAACACCATCACCGGAATCGCCAGCCACAGGGTGTGCAGGAAGGCCGAGGCCGGTGGCACCTGGGTGGCGCTGTCGAGAATGCCACCGGTCCAGTGCGGCACCAGGTACAGGCCCAGCAATGCCAGGGCAACGATGAACGGGTAGACCAGCAGGCTCATGACCTTGACCGTGGCCTGCTCCCCGCAGCGCACGATGGCCAGCAGACCGAGAATCAGCACGAACGACAGGATGGCCCGTGGCGGCGGCTGCATGTGCAGCTGGTGCTCCATGAAGCTGGACACGGTGTTGGTCAGCGCCACGCTATAGATAAGCAGGATCGGGAAGATCGCGAAGAAGTACAGCACGGTGATCGAGGCGCCGGCGGTAATACCGAAGTGCTCCTTGACCACTTCGGTGATATCGCCGTCATTGCGCCCGGAAAGGACGAAACGGGTCAGCCCGCGGTGAGCGAAATAGGTCATCGGGAAGGCCAGCATGGCCAGGATCAGCAACGGCCAGAAGCCGCCAAGGCCGGCGTTGATCGGCAGGAACAGGGTTCCGGCGCCGATCGCTGTGCCGAACAGGCCCAGCATCCAGGTGGTGTCGTGACGCGACCAGCTGCCGAGGGTGGCGGGGGTCGATTCTGCAAAGCGTTGTTCAACGCTTGGGGCCTGCTCATTCATTCCGGGTGAAGCTCCACTCGCAAGACTGCAACAGGCTGAGAATGGCGAAATAGACGTTTCGCCCAACTCAACCGAAAAAGGGAGCGCGATTGTGCACGGAAAGGTTGCACTTGCGAAGCCCTTTTCCGAGGAGCGGTTGCACTTGTCTTTACAAGCGGATGCAACCAGAGGCTGCACGCAGCCTGATCGCCGGCAAGCCGGCTCCCACACCGACCGCGCAGTGCTTGAGCCTTGCGCTACCTCTGTGGGAGCCGGCTTGCCGGCGAAAGGGCCGCAAAGCGGCCCCGTGCGGTGTTACTTCTGGACGGCGGCGAAGGCTTCGGCAACCCGTTGCAGGTTGGCCGGGCGCAGGCCGGACATGCATACGCGGCCGCTGTCGATCAAGTACACGCCGAACTCGTCACGCAGGCGGCGCACCTGCTCGACGCTGAAGCCGGTGTAGCTGAACATGCCGCGCTGGCGCAGGAAGAACTGGAAGTCCTGGCCTGGCAGCAGCACGGCCAGGGCATCGACCAGCGCCTGGCGCATGTCGAGGATACGTTTGCGCATCACTTCGACTTCCTCGGCCCAATGGGCATTGAGGGCGGCATCGCCGAGCACGCCAGCAACCAGCTGGGCGCCGAAGTTGGGCGGGCTGGAGTAGTTGCGGCGCACGGTAGCCTTCAGCTGGCCGAGCACGCTCTGGGCAGTGGCTTCATCGTCGCAGACCACCGACAGGCCGCCGACACGCTCGCCGTACAGCGAGAAGATCTTCGAGAACGAGTTGCTGACCAGGCACGGCACGCCGGCGCGGGCCATTTCGCGGATGGCGTAGGCGTCTTCCACCAGGCCTTCGGCGAAGCCCTGGTAGGCGATGTCGAGGAACGGGATCAGTTGGCGTGCCTTGACCACTTCAACCACCTGTTGCCACTGGTGCTGTTCCAGGTCGGCGCCGGTGGGGTTGTGGCAGCACGGGTGCAGCAGCACTACGCTGTTGGCCGGCAGGGTCTGCAGGGTGGCCAGCATGCCGTCGAAGTCCACGCCACGGGTGGCCTGGTCGAAGTACGGGTAGGTGTGCACCTTGAAGCCGGCGCCTTCGAAGATGGCGCGGTGGTTGTCCCAGGTCGGGTTGCTGACCCAGACTTCGGACTGCGGGAAGTAGCGCTTGAGGAAGTCGGCGCCGACCTTTAGGGCGCCGGAACCGCCTACGGTCTGCACGGTGGCCACGCGCCCGCCGGTAACAGCCGGGTGATAGGCACCGAACAGCAGCGCCTGGATCGCCTGGCGGTAGCTGGCCAGGCCTTCCATCGGCAGGTACAGAGAGGCTTCGTGGTCCTGGCCGGCGATGCGTTTCTCCACCGCATCCACAGCCGCCAGTTGCGGCACCACGCCGGCCTCATCGTAGTACAGGCCGATACTCAGGTTGACCTTGTCGGCGCGCGGGTCGGCCTTGAAGGTTTCCATCAACGAGAGGATCGGGTCGCCGGCATAGGCATCGACATGTTTGAACACAGCGTGCAGCTCCTTGGATCAGGACAGTTCGAAAAGGCAGCCCTGAGCATACCCGGAGTGCGGGCTCAGGAACATCAACTATTGTGCAAGGTTGTCTATGCAACATTGCATGGCTGAGGATTGGTGCTGGATTCTTCGCGGGCATGCCCGCTCCCACAGGTACTGCACAGGTCTCAAGGGCGGTGCTATCACTGTGGGAGCGGGCGCGCCCGCGAAGAGGCCGGGTCAGCCAAGCAGCTCTTTCAGGCCTTGCAACTCCTGCTCGGTCAGCGCCACCCCTTCCTCCTCGGCCACCTCGCGCTCGCGGTAACGCCGCTCGCCCGGCATGCGCGTCAGCCCCACCGCCTGCATCTGCTCGACCAGCTCGCGGCTGCGCTGGGCAAACCGCTCGCCCTCGGCCTTGTTCGGGTCGATGACGATGATCAACTGCCCGGTCCACGGCGTCTTCGCCCCCGGGTGCCCCGACCAGTCGAACTCCCAGGAAAAATTCCCGCCGGTCAGCGCCGCCGCCAGCAACTCGACCATCATCGACAAGGCCGAGCCCTTGTGCCCGCCAAATGGCAGCAAGGCGCCGCCTTCCAGAATCGCCTTGGGGTCGGTTGTCGGCTCACCATTGGCATCCACCCCCATGCCCTGCGGCAATTGCTGGCCAGCACGTGCGGCAATCTGCACGTCGCCATGGGCCATGGCGCTGGTGGCCATGTCGAAGACGATCGGGTCATGTTCGGCGCAAGGTGCGGCAAAGGCGATGGGGTTGGTGCCGAACAGCGGCTTGCGGGCGCCGTGCGGCACCACACAGGTCATGCTGTTGACCACGCTCAGGGCTACCAGGCCTTCGTCGGCGAAAGGCTCCACATCCGGCCACAGCGCGGCGAAGTGGTGCGAGTTGTGGATCGCCAGCACGGCGATGCCAGCGTTGCGCGCCTTCGCCACCAGAAGTTCACGGGCCGCCGCCAGCGCCGGCTGGGCGAAGCCGCCTGCGGCATCGACGCGAACATAACCGGGCGCCACGTCGCTGACCTTCGGCGTGGCCTGGCCATCGACCCAGCCGCTGGCCAATGTCGAAACATAGCCGGGCATGCGGAACACCCCATGGCTATGGGCACCATCGCGCTGGGCGCTGGCGCAGTTGTGGGCCAGCACCCGGGCCACGCTTTCGCTGCAGCCATGGCGCTGGAAAATGCTCTGCAACAGGCCCTGCAGCTCGGTAAAAGGCACACGCACGACGGTGCTGGTGGAAGGTGCGGACATCTGAAGCTCCTTGTTGGAATTGGAATGGCTACAGCGTTGCAACGACAAAAACTTTCCTGCATGTGACAGCTATCTGTCAAATGTTGACTTGATGACAGAAAACAGCCATTTTCTTTCGCAAGCCTTACCCCTGGAGCCGCAGCATGAGCCAACCGATCAAGCAACGCCTGGAAAACAGCCTCGAAGGGGCCGCTGCTTCGGGCCGCAAGATCGCCACCTACATGCTCGCCAATCTGCAGGAACTACCGTTCCAGACCTCGGCCAGCATTGCCGCCAAGCTGGGCGTCAGCGAATCCAGCGTCGGCCGTTTCTGCCGCTCATTGGGTTATGCCCATCTCAAGGCGTTGAAGCAAGACCTGCAGAACGACCTGGGCGATGGCCCGTGGCTGGTGGGCGACCGCCTGCAAGATTACCGCCAGAACCAGGACGCCAGCGACAACGCCGGCAGCCTGGAGTTGGAAATCGCCGCCCTGGTGCGCGTGCACGAGTATCGCCAGAGCAGCGCCTGGCACAGCGTCGCCCAGCGCCTGGCAAGCAAGCAGCGGGTGTTCATTGCCGGCTTCCAGACCGAGCGCGGCATCGCCATGTGCATGAGCCACCTGCTGCAGTACCTGCGCGATGGCGTGCAGCTGGTGGATATGAGTGCCGGGCACTTTGGCGAAGTATTGCTGGGCCGCGCCGAAGACAGCGCCCTGGTGGTGTTCGAAGCCCGCCGTTATTCCCGCCATGCCCTGCTGTTGTGCCAGAAGGCGCGCGAGGCTGGCATAGCGGTCACCCTGGTGACCGACACCTTCTGTGACTGGGCCGATGCCAACGCCGACGAGGTGTTCCGCATTCCCACCGAGTTCAACCTGTTCTGGGAGTCCACCTCGACCATGCTGTCGTGGGTGCACCTGATGGTCAACGAGGTCTGCAAGAAACTCGGACCGGATGTTGAAAAGCGCTTGGAAGCAACTGCCGCTCTACATAACGAATTCGTCGGCTACACCTCGTGGTCGACGGGAAAACAACAATAGCAAGAGTGCAATGAGGTGCGAGATGAAAAAGACCATGGCCTTGGTGGGTGCGTGTGCCCTGCTGCTGTCGGGTGCCGCCAGTGCCGAAACCCTGCGCTTCGCCACCGAGGGCGCCTACCCGCCCTTCAACTATGTCGACGCCAATAACCAGTTGCACGGCTTCGACATCGACATCACCCATGCCCTGTGCGAGCAGATGAAAGTCGAGTGCACGCTGGTGGCCCAGGACTGGGAAGGCATCATCCCGGCGCTGATGGCACGCAAGTACGACGCAGTGGTCGCGTCGATGATCAACACCGAAGAACGGCGCAAGAAAATCGCCTTCACCGACCACTACTACCGCACCCCGCTGACTGTCGCCGTGGCCAAGGACAGCAAGATTACCGACGCCCAGACCAACTTCGACGGATACACCGTTGGCGCCCAGTCGTCCTCCACCCAGGCCATCTACGCCGAAGACGTCTACGCCAAGGCCGGTGCCGACGTGAAACTGTACCCGACCATGGACGAAGCCAACGCCGACCTGGCCGCGGGCCGCCTGGACGGGGTGATTGCCGACAAATTCCCACTGAACGAGTGGATGACCAAGAACGGCGGGGACTGCTGCAAGATCCTCGGCGACGTGGCCAACACCAAGGCCGATGCCGCCATTGCCGTGCGCAAGGACGACGAAGCCCTGCGCCAACGCCTGAACACCGCGCTGCAACAGATCGTGGCCAACGGCACCTACCAGAAGATCGCCAGCAAGTACTTCGCTTTCGATATCTACAACTGATCTTCAAGCCCTCATTGCCTGACCGGGCCCTATCGCCGGCAAGCCAGCTCCCACAGGTTGCTCACTGACCTGAAGAACAGCGGTGTACCTGTGGGAGCTGGCTTGCCGGCGATGAGGCCGGTGAGGTCAACACAAGGTGTTCGTCATGCTCGATCAATTATCCTTGCTGTCCTTCGCCAGTGGAGGCTGGGGCCAGGCGTTGCTGGCCGGCGCCCTGGTCACCGTTTCCCTGGCCCTGGCCTGCCTGCCCATCGGCCTGCCGCTGGGCCTGGTGGTCGCCCTTGCAGCACGCTCGCGCAAGCGCTTGCCGCGTGCCTGGGCCACCACCTTCTCCACCGTGTTCCGTGGCCTGCCCGAACTGCTGACGCTGCTGATCATCTATTACGGCTGCCAGATCGCCGCACAGAAAATTCTCGCAGCCATGGGCTACCAGGGTGAGTTCCTGATCAATACCTTCCTCGCCGCGATGATCGCCTTCAGCCTGGTGTTCGCCGCGTTCTCCAGCGAGATCTGGCTGGCAGCCTTCAAGACCCTGCCCAAGGGCCAGCTGGAAGCCTGCTCGGCGCTGGGCCTGAGCAAGCGCACCGGCTTCTTCAAGGTGCTGCTGCCGCAATTGACCCGCATCGCCCTTCCCGGCCTGTCCAATAACTGGCTGTCGCTGCTCAAGGACACCTCGCTGGTATCCACCATCTCGCTGGTCGACCTGATGCGCCAGACCAACCTGGCCGTCAGCGTGACCAAGGAGCCGATGTTCTTCTATGGCGTCGCCTGCCTGGGCTACCTGCTGTTCGCCGCCATTTCCGGGCGCGTGTTCGCCTTCATCGAACGGCGCAGCAACCGCCACCTGCAAGGAGCACGCGCATGAGCTTCGAACAACTGCTGGCGCTGGTACTCGACCCCGACCTGCTGGAACGCTACGGCCCACGCTTCCTCGATGGCCTGCTGGTAACGGCCAAGCTGGTGGCGATTTCCTTCAGCCTGGGTGCCGTGCTCGGCCTGTTGCTGGCCCTGGCGCGCATGTCGCGCAGCCTGCTGCTGCAGCGCATGGCCGCCGGCTATGTGTACTTCTTCCGCGGCTCGCCGCTGCTGGCCCAGCTGTTCCTACTGTATTACGGCCTGGGTTCGCTCAAAGGCTTCTGGCAGGACGTAGGCCTGTGGTGGTTCTTCCGCGAGGCGTGGTTCTGCACCCTGCTGGCGTTCACCCTGAACACCGCCGCCTACCAGGCCGAGATCTTCCGCGGCAGCCTGATGGCCGTCGCCCCCGGCCAGCATGAGGCGGCTCGGGCGCTGAACCTGAAGCGCTCGACCACCTTCTTCAAGGTGATCCTGCCGCAGTCGCTGCTGGTGGCCATCGGCCCGCTGGGCAACGAACTGATCCTGATGATCAAGGCCAGTGCGATCGCCTCGCTGGTGACCATCTACGACCTGATGGGCGTGACCAAACTGGCCTTCTCGCGCAGTTTCGACTTCCAGATCTACCTGTGGGCCGCCGTGCTCTACCTGCTGATCGTCGAACTGGTGCGGCGCCTGCTGAAACACCTGGAAGCCCGTCTGGGCCGCCACTTGAACTGACCGAAGGATACGTTCCATGCATTGCCAGACCCTTGTCCTCGGCGCCGGCATCGTCGGCGTCAGCACCGCGCTGCACCTGCAGGCCCGCGGGCGCCAGGTGATCCTGATCGACCGCGACGAACCGGGCTGCGGCACCAGCCACGGCAACGCCGGGCTGATCGAGCGCTCCAGCGTCATCCCCTATGCCTTCCCGCGGCAACTGGGCGCGCTGCTGCGCTATGGCCTGAACCGCCAGCCCGACGTGCGCTACAGCCTGCTGCACCTGCCCAAGGCCGCACCCTGGCTGTGGCGCTACTGGCGCCAGTCTGCCCCCGGGCGCCTGGCCGGGGCCGCCGCCGACATGCTGCCGCTGGTGCAGCGCTGCGTCGAGGAGCACGACGTATTCATTGCTGCCGCCGGCCTGGAAGGGCTGGTGCAGGCCAAAGGCTGGATCGAAGTGTTCCGTGACCCGGCGCTGTTCGAGCAGGCCAAGGCCGACGCCAAGGGCCTGAGCCGATATGGCCTGCAGTTCGAAATCCTCGAATGCGGGCAGTTGCAGGCCCGCGAGCACCAGCTGGACGCCAGCGTGGTCGGCGGCATTCACTGGCTCGACCCCAAGACCGTGAACAACCCCGGCGCCCTCACCCGCGGCTACGCCACCCTGTTCACGCAGCGCGGCGGGCAGTTCCTGCATGGCGATGCGCGCAGCCTGCGCCAGGTCGACGGCCAATGGCGGGTCGACAGCCGCCGCGGCCCGATCACCGCCGACGAGGTGGTGGCCTGCCTCGGCCCGCAGTCAGCCGACCTGTTCAGTGGCCTGGGCTACCAGATACCGCTGGCGATCAAGCGTGGCTACCACATGCACTACAGCACCCGTGACGGCGCGCAACTGGAGCATTCCATCTGCGACACCCAGGGCGGCTACGTGCTGGCGCCGATGGCCCGCGGCGTGCGCCTGACCACCGGCATCGAGTTCGACGCCAGCAGCGCGCCGGGCAACCAGATCCAGCTGGGCCGTTGCGAAGCCCTGGCGCGCAAGCTGTTCCCGGCCCTGGGTGAGCGCCTGGACGACACCCCGTGGCTGGGCCGCCGCCCGTGCCTGCCCGACATGCGCCCGGTGATCGGCCCGGCACCGCGCCACCCGGGGCTGTGGTTCAACTTCGGCCACGCCCACCACGGCCTCACCCTGGGCCCGGTCAGCGGCCGGCTGGTGGCCGAACTGGTCACCGGCGAACGCCCCTTCACCGACCCCGCGCCCTACAGCGCGACCCGTTTCGACTGACCCCCTGCGGGAGAACAACAAGATGACCGCACCACTGAGCCTTGCCACCCTTGCCCCCGAACCCGACCCACGCCCGGTGCTGATCCGCATCGAAGGCCTGAACAAGCACTACGGCGCGTTCCACGTGCTGCGCGACATCGACCTGCAGGTGCGCGAAGGCGAACGCATCGTGCTGTGCGGGCCGTCCGGCTCGGGCAAGTCGACCCTGATCCGCTGCATCAACCGCCTGGAAGTGGCCCAGCAGGGCAGCATCAAGGTGGATGGCATCGACCTGGCGGCCACCACCCGCGAAGCGGCGCAGGTGCGCAGCGACATCGGCATGGTGTTCCAGCACTTCAACCTGTTCCCGCACATGAGCGTGCTCGACAACTGCCTGCTGGCCCCCACCAGCGTGCGCGGCCTGTCGCGCAAGGACGCCGAGGAGCGGGCGCGCATGTACCTGAGCAAGGTCGGCATCGAAAGCCAGGCGCACAAGTACCCCAGCCAGCTGTCCGGTGGCCAGCAGCAGCGCGTGGCGATTGCCCGGGCACTGTGCATGAAGCCGCGGATCATGCTGTTCGACGAGCCCACCTCGGCGCTTGACCCAGAGATGGTCGCCGAGGTGCTGGATGTGCTGGTGCAACTGGCCGGCACCGGCATGACCATGCTTTGCGTCACCCATGAAATGGGCTTTGCCCGCCAGGTAGCCGAGCGGGTGCTGTTCCTTGAGGGCGGGCAGATCATCGAAGACAGCCCGCCGCAGGTGTTCTTCAACCAGCCGCGTACCGAGCGGGCCAAGGGGTTCCTGGCGCAAATACTGCACTGACACCTGTTCCGGCCTCTTCGCGGGCTCGCCCGCTCCCACAGGATCACCTCGGCCTTCGAGACCGGTGATCAACCTGTGGGAGCGGGCATGCCCGCGAAGAGGCCGGAACAGGCGACACCTTCATTGCACCGCTGCAAAGACCCAACTGCATCGTTAAATATTATTGACCTTACCCCCCGCCAAACCCACGCCACCACAGGCTCGCAACGGTTTCAGCCCCCAAAAACCGGCGCATTCGCTGCCATCAAGCCCTGCTCCGTCGTTTGACATATCGAACGGCTCTGGCAAGCTATCTACAAGCCCCGACCGGAATCGTCGCCTCCGACGAGCCGGCAGTGCTCGGGGCTACAGGTTGCACCCATGGCCCCGCGCCGTGCACCTGCACAACAACGACAGGCCGAACCTGTCCCAAGGTGACATATGTCCAACAGCAACATTGGCAACAAGCAACCCTCCCTGCGCAAACCCGTCGTCCTGATGACCATGGGCAGCCAAGAGCGCAAAGGCCATGACTATCAGGTCATGACCCACAAATACATCACCCCGCTGGTCGAGTTTTCCGATTGCGTCCCGGTGCTGGTGCCCACCTGCTGCGGCATCGAAGACCTCGAGACCTATCTGGACATGGCCGACGGCGTGTACCTGACCGGCGCCGGCAGCAACATCGACCCGGCCCTGTACGGCCAGGAAAACGAGACCCCCGGCAAAGGCCAGGACCAGAACCGCGACCTGTTCGACATCCCGCTGGTCAAGGCCGCGATCAAGCGTGGCCTGCCGATCTTCGGCATCTGCCGTGGCATGCAGGAAATCAACGTGGCCCTGGGTGGCGACATCTACCAGAAGGTGTACGCCGAGCCTGGCTTCAATGACCACCGGGAAAACCCGGAAGACCCGGTCGAGGTGCAATACGCCCAGGTGCACGGCGTGAAGATCAAGCCGGACAGCTGGCTGCGTGACACCCTGGGTACCGATGAGATTCGCGTCAACTCGCTGCATGGCCAAGGCCTGCACAAGCTCGGCGCCGGCATCGAGGCCATCGCCCACGCCGAAGACGGCCTGGTCGAGGCGATCCATGCCCCGAGCATCTCGCCATTCCTGTTCGCCGTGCAGTGGCACCCGGAGTGGCAAGCGGCGAAGAACCCGGATTCGATCAAGATTTTCCAGGCTTTCGGCGACGCTTGCCGGGCCCAGGTACGCAAGGCGCAGATCAAGCGCCAGCACGCTGCCTGACCCCAGTTTCCTCTGCTTTGATCGCGGGGCGGCGCAAGGCCGCCCCCGTGTTCCCCGGTCACCCTCTGCTGGTCCCAGAACACTTCCCGTGGAAACGGGCGGCGGGCTTGTGCCTGTCTCCGCGATCGTTTTTTTCCTGCCCCATAAAGAGATACGATGACTGATCGCAGTGAGTCTGCCATCTATGTCTCATGCATCTCTTGTTGTCGCCTGTGCTGGCCTCTTCGCGGGTAAACCCGCTCCTACAAGCGCGACGCGGTCCCTGTAGGAGCGGGTTTACCCGCGAAGAGGCCGGCACAGGCAACACACTCCTTCCGCCCCTCCACAAAAAAATCTCCCCAAGGGACTAGTCATCGTACAGGTTGTACGATAACTTACCTCAAACGCAAAACATCACCCTTCACCCAAGCGCCACAGGATGCCAACAACAATGACTCCACAAGAACTCAAATCCATCCTCTCCCACGGCCTGCTGTCTTTCCCGGTCACCGACTTCAACGCCCAGGGCGACTTCAACCCGGCTGGCTACGTCAAGCGCCTGGAATGGCTGGCCCCGTACGGCGCCAGCGCCTTGTTCGCCGCCGGTGGCACCGGTGAGTTCTTCTCGCTGGCTGCCAGCGAATACAGCCAGGTGATCAAGACCGCCGTCGACACCTGCGCCAAGTCGGTCCCTATCCTCGCCGGCGTCGGTGGCTCCACCCGCCAGGCCATCGAATACGCGCAAGAAGCCGAGCGCCTGGGTGCCAAGGGCTTGCTGCTGTTGCCGCACTACCTGACCGAAGCCAGCCAGGAAGGCGTCGCCGCCCACGTCGAAGCCGTATGCAAATCGGTAAACATCGGCGTAGTCGTCTACAACCGCAACGTCTGCCGCCTGAACGCCGACCTGCTGGAAAAACTGGCCGAGCGCTGCCCGAACCTGATCGGCTACAAGGACGGCCTGGGTGACATCGAGCTGATGGTGTCGATCCGTCGCCGCCTGGGCGACCGCTTCAGCTACCTGGGTGGCCTGCCGACCGCCGAGGTGTATGCAGCCGCCTACAAGGCCCTGGGCGTGCCGGTGTACTCCTCCGCCGTGTTCAACTTCGTGCCGAAGACCGCCATGGACTTCTACAACGCCATCGCCCGTGACGACCACGCCACCGTGGCCAAGCTGATCGACGACTTCTTCCTGCCTTACCTGGACATCCGCAACCGCAAGGCCGGCTATGCCGTGAGCATCGTCAAGGCCGGCGCCAAAATCGCCGGTTACGACGCCGGCCCGGTGCGTACTCCGCTTACCGACCTCACCGCCGACGAGTACGAAAAACTCGCCGCGCTGATGGACAAGATGGGCCCGCAGTAAGCGCCGCCCGCGGCCTGCCAGATGCCGCGCCCGGAGTGGGCCAGCCCCGCTCCGGTTACAATTCGTAAGCCCGCACAAAAATAACTAGTGGGAGTACTACCAGCATGCAAGCGACGAAGAAGACGCATGTGCGCTACCTGATCCTGTTCATGCTGTTCCTGGTGACCACGATCAACTACGCTGACCGCGCCACCATTGCCATCGCGGGCTCCAGCCTGCAGAAAGACCTCGGCATCGATGCCGTGACCCTCGGCTACATCTTCTCCGCCTTCGGATGGGCATACGTGGCTGGCCAGATTCCTGGTGGCTGGCTGCTCGACCGCTTCGGTTCCAAGAACGTCTACGCCTTCAGCATCTTCACCTGGTCGCTGTTCACCCTGCTGCAGGGTTTTGTCGGTGGTCTGCCGGTGGCCTGGGCGGTGGTGACGCTGTTCACCCTGCGCTTTTTGGTCGGTTTTGCCGAAGCCCCGTCGTTCCCCGGCAATGCGCGCATCGTCGCGGCCTGGTTCCCGACCCAGGAACGCGGCACCGCCTCGGCCATCTTCAACTCGGCGCAGTACTTCGCCACCGCACTGTTCGCACCGATCATGGGCTGGATCGTGTTCAGCTTCGGCTGGGAGCACGTGTTCGTGGTCATGGGCGCACTGGGCATCGTGTTCTCCATGGTGTGGCTGAAGACCATCTACAACCCGCGCCAACACCCACGTATCAGCCCAGGTGAACTCGAACACATCGAGCAGAATGGCGGGCTGGTGGACATGGACCAGAAACGCGGCAACGACGGCCCGAAATGGGGCTACATCAAGCAACTGCTGACCAGCCGCATGCTGCTGGGCGTGTACCTGGGCCAGTACTGCATCAACGCCATCACCTACTTCTTCCTCACCTGGTTCCCGGTGTACCTGGTGCAGGAGCGCGGCATGACCATCCTCAAGGCCGGCTTCATCGCCTCGCTGCCGGCGGTCTGCGGCTTCATCGGTGGTGTGCTGGGCGGGGTGATCTCCGACTGGCTGCTGCGCCGCGGCAACTCGCTGACCTTCTCGCGCAAGCTGCCGATCGTCTGCGGCCTGCTGCTGTCGACCACCATGGTGTTCTGCAACTACGTCGACGCCGAGTGGATGGTGGTCGGTTTCATGACCCTGGCGTTCTTCGGCAAAGGCATCGGCGCGCTGGGCTGGGCGGTGGTCGCCGACACCTCGCCGAAACAGATCGCCGGGCTGTCGGGAGGGCTGTTCAACACCTTCGGCAACATCGCCTCGATCACCACGCCAATCGTGATCGGCTACATCATCAGCGCCACGGGTTCGTTCAAGTGGGCCCTGGTGTACGTCGGCGCCAACGCCCTGGTGGCGGTGTTCAGCTACCTGGTGATCGTCGGCCCGATCAAGCGCATCGAGCTGCGTGAAAGCCCAAAGCCTGACGCCGAGCCAGTGGCCGGCAGCGAACTGGCCGGCTCGCGCCACTGAGTGAACACGCCCGCGGCGGCCACCCGCCGCGGGCGGATGTACAAAAGCCTGAGAACCTGACAAGTAGGGCCCGAACATGCAGTTGATCGAACATTCCGACTCGCCCCGCTACGTCCGCCTGCACGACGACGACAATGTCGTGGTGGTGGTCAATGATGGCGGCCTGGGCGAAGGCGCCCGCTTCGCCGACGGCCTGACCCTGGTCGAAGGCGTGCCACAGAGCCACAAGGTGGCCACCGTAGCCATCGCCAAGGGCGAACCGGTGCGCCGCTACGGGCAGATCATAGGCTATGCGCTGGAAGACCTGCGCCAGGGCAGCTGGGTGCAGGAGAGCCAGCTGGCCATGCCGGCCGCACCGGAGCTGGACAGCCTGCCACGCTGCGACGCCGTCCCGCAGCCGCTGCCGCCGCTCGAAGGCTTCACCTTCGAAGGCTACCGCAACGCCGACGGCACCGTCGGTACCCGCAACATCCTCGGCATCACCACCACCGTGCAATGCGTGGCCGGCGTGCTGGAGCATGCGGTAAAGCGCATTCGCAGCGAGTTGCTGCCCAAGTATCCCAATGTCGATGACGTGGTGGCGATCACCCACAGCTACGGCTGCGGTGTGGCGATCAACGCGCGCGATGCCTACATCCCGATCCGCACGGTGCGCAACCTGGCGCGCAACCCCAACCTGGGCGGCGAGGCCCTGGTCATCAGCCTGGGCTGCGAAAAGCTGCAGGCCGGCCAGGTGATGCACGACAACGACCCGTCGGTGGACCTCAGCGACCCGTGGCTGTACCGCCTGCAGGACGCCAGCCTGGGCTTTGTGGAAATGATCGAGCAGATCATGGAACTGGCCGAGACCCGCCTGAAGAAACTCGACCAGCGCCGCCGCGTAAGCGTGCCGGCCAGCGAACTGATCCTGGGTATGCAGTGCGGGGGCAGCGATGCCTTCTCGGGCATCACCGCCAACCCGGCGCTGGGCTACGCCGCCGACCTGCTGGTACGCGCCGGCGCCACCGTGCTGTTCTCGGAGGTGACCGAAGTGCGCGACGCCATCTATATGCTCACCTCGCGGGCGGAAAACCAGGAGGTCGCAGACGCCCTGGTGCGCGAAATGGACTGGTACGACCGCTACCTGCAGCAAGGCGCCGCCGACCGCAGCGCCAACACCACGCCGGGCAACAAGAAAGGCGGCCTGTCGAATATCGTCGAGAAGTCCCTGGGGTCGATCGTCAAGTCCGGTAGCGGCGCCATCCAGGGCGTGCTCGGCCCGGGCGAGCGGGTCAACCGCAAAGGCCTGATCTTCTGCGCCACCCCGGCCAGCGACTTTGTCTGCGGCACCCTGCAACTGGCTGCCGGCATGAACCTGCATGTGTTCACCACCGGCCGCGGCACGCCATACGGTCTGGCCATGGCGCCAGTGGTCAAGGTATGCACCCGCAGCGAGCTGGCCCAGCGCTGGCCCGACCTGATCGACATCGACGCCGGGCGCATCGCCAGCGGCCGCTCGACCATCGAGGAGCTGGGCTGGGAGCTGTTCCACTACTACCTGGACGTGGCCAGCGGCCGCAAGCAGACCTGGGCCGAACAGCATCGCCTGCACAACGACATCACCCTGTTCAACCCGGCACCGATTACCTGATGACCCGGCTTCTCGACAGTGTCGCGATCCCTGTGGGAGCGGGCGAGCCCGCGAAGCAGGCAACCCGGTGTATGGCACCGGCTGCGCCGGTGTTCGCGGGCTCGCCCGCTCCCACAGGTCATGCGACAACCTGCCAGATTTTCTCTCAACCTACAGGAGCACCCCATGCCTGAAATCCTCGGCCACAACTTCATCGCCGGCCAGCGCAGCGCCGCTGGCCCGCAGCGCCTGCAGAGCCTGGACGCCAGCACCGGCGAGGCCCTGCCCTACAGCTTCGCCCAGGCCACCGAAAGCGAAGTGGACCAGGCCGCCAAGGCCGCGGCCGCCGCTTTCGCCGAATTCCGCCAGCTGGCCCCGGCGCGGCGCGCCGAATTCCTTGACGCCATCGCCGCCGAGCTGGACGAACTGGACGACACCTTCGTCGCCATCGTCTGCCGTGAAACCGCCCTGCCCCCCGCCCGTATCCAGGGCGAGCGCGGCCGCACCAGCGGCCAGATGCGCCTGTTCGCCCAAGTGCTGCGCCGTGGTGACTTCCTCGGTGCACGCATCGACCTGGCCCTGCCCGAGCGTCAGCCCCTGCCACGCGTGGACCTGCGCCAGATGCGCATCGGCGTCGGCCCGGTCGCCGTGTTCGGCGCCAGCAACTTCCCGTTGGCCTTCTCCACCGCCGGTGGCGATACCGCTGCGGCCCTGGCCGCCGGTTGCCCGGTGGTGTTCAAGGCCCACAGCGGCCACATGGCCACCGCCGACCTGGTTGGCAGTGCCATCCAGCGCGCCGCCGAGCGCACCGGCATGCCCAAGGGCGTGTTCAACATGGTGTTCGGTGGCGGCGTCGGCGAGTGGCTGGTCAAGCACCCGGCCATCCAGGCGGTCGGCTTCACCGGCTCGCTGAAAGGCGGTGACGCCCTGTGCCGCATGGCCGCCGAGCGCCCGCAGCCGATCCCGGTGTTCGCCGAGATGTCCAGCATCAACCCGGTCATCATCCTGCCGGGCGCCCTGGCCAAGCGTGGCGAAGCCATCGCCCGAGAACTGGCCGGTTCGGTGTGCCTGGGCGCAGGCCAGTTCTGCACCAACCCGGGCCTGGTGATCGGCCTGCAGTCGCCGCAGTACAGCCAACTGCTGGCCGAGCTTGGCCAGCACCTGAGCCAGCAGGCCGGCCAGACCATGCTCAACGCAGGTGGCCTGCGCAGCTACGTCGGTGGCCTGGAGCACCTTCACGCCCATGCCGGTATCGAGCACCTGGCCGGCCAGGCGCAGGCAGGCAGCCAGGCGCGCGCCCAGCTGTTCAAGGCCGATGCCCGCCTGTTGGTGGAGTCTGACCCGCTGCTGCAGGAAGAAGTGTTCGGCCCGACCACTGTTGCCGTGGAAGTGCAGGACAACGATCAGTTGCGCGCCGCCCTGCTCGGCCTGCGCGGCCAGCTGACCGCGACCCTGATTGGCGAGCCGGAAGACCTGCAGGCCTTCGCCTGGCTGGTACCGCTGCTGGAAGAGAAGGTCGGGCGGATCCTGGTCAACGGCTACCCGACCGGTGTCGAGGTGTGTGATGCGATGGTGCACGGCGGGCCTTACCCGGCCACATCGGATGCGCGCGGCACGTCGGTCGGCACCCTGGCCATCGACCGCTTCCTGCGCCCGGTGTGCTACCAGAACTACCCGCAGGCACTGTTGCCTGAGGCACTGCGCGACGGCAACCCGCTTGGGCTGCGCCGGCTGGTGAATGGCCAGTGGAGTGAGGGCGCGATCTGATCGCCCCTTGAAACCAGAAAGCCCCGCGCATGGCGGGGCTTCTATTTTGGCTGTACCGGCCTCTTCGCGGGCACGCCCGCTCCCACAAGTATCGCTGCACCCTCAAGATAAGGTGATCCCTGTGGGAGCGGGCGCGCCCGCGAAGAGGCCGGCACAAGCGACGAAGGCCTCAGGCCCCCTGCGCCTCGGCCTCTTCATGCGCCTGGCGCAAGCGCTCGCGGCTGTTGCTCAGGTGCATGCGCATGGCCATCTTCGCCCCTTCGCTATCACGCCGGGCGATGGCTTCGTAGATCGCCTCGTGCTCATGCATCAGCCGGCTCATGTAGTGCGCCTGGTCATCATGGGCCAGCCGCGCCGAGTTCAACCGGGTACGCGGGATGATGCTGGTGCCCAGGTGGTTGATGATGTCGGCGAAGTAGTGGTTGCCGCTGGCCTGGGCAATGCGCAGGTGGAACTGGAAATCCGCCGACACCGCATCCGTGGCGTGAGCAGCCCCTTCGTTGAGTTCGTCCAGCGCCGCACGCATGCCGGTCAGCTCTTCATCGCTGCGCCGCTGCGCCGCCAGGCCCGCCGATTCGATCTCCAGGGCAATGCGCAACTCCAGCACCGCCAACACTTCGCGCAGGGTGACCACGGTCGCCGGGTCGATACGGAAACCACCCGTGGCTGGCGCGTCCAGCACGAAGGTGCCGATGCCGTGGCGAGTCTCGACCTGCCCGGCAGCCTGCAGCCGCGAGATCGCTTCACGCACCACCGTGCGGCTGACACCCTCTTCGGCCATGATCTGCGATTCGGTCGGCAGCTTGTCGCCGCGCTTGAGCTGGCCGCTGCGAATGCGCTCGGTCAGCACCGTGACCAGTTCCTGGGCCAGACTGCGCGGCTTGCGCCGGGTCTTTGCCTGTACCTGCTGCTCTGTCATTGCCCTGTATTTCACCTTGAAAGACAGCGCTCATCATAGCGCAAGCAGTTGTACGATCACATACACGCAGTGCGGTATTTCTCGGCGTCCGTAGGCGACACGCAGCCCTGAACGAAACACTGGAATGCTGGCGCCTCGCAGTTGCAAGGCTGTACTGTGCGGTTTCACGCTCATCCATGGAAGGAAAACACCGCATGAAACCCCTCGACCGCCTGTTGCTCGCCAGCGGCCTGTTGATCCCCTTCTGGCTGCTCGCAGGCGTATGGTTCACCGCCTTGGCCTACCCCGGCTACGATCACCTGCAACAGGCCATGAGCCAGCTCGGCGCCGTTGGTTCGCCGACCCAGAACTGGTCGCCGTTGGTCAACAACTTCCCCCTTGCCATGCTGTTCACCCTGTTTGCCTGGGGCCTGGCGCGGCGCTGGCGTGGTTCGAAGCTGGCATTGCTGAGTGCGGCGCTGGTGCTGTTGCATGGTCTGGGCAGCCTGGGTACCGGCTGGTTTCCCTGCGACCAAGGTTGCGCTCCGGCGCAGCCTTCCCCTTCACAGCAGCTACACAACCTGTTCGGCTTGCTGATGTTCCTTTCGCTGACCCTTGCAAGCGCACTGTGGGCCTGGTTGGGCAATCGCGTTGCCGGCTCCAGGGCACTGGGGCTGTTTTCCCTGGCTTGCGTGGTGCTGGCGATCGTGACCGTCGTACTCATGGGCAAGGCAGCGCAAAGCGGCCAATGGTTCGGCCTGTACCAGCGCCTGAACTACGGCGTATCGGTGATCTGGGTCGCCAGCCTGGCCTGGACCAGCCTGCGCACACACCGCGCCAGCCCGTTGCGGATGACAACAACCTGACGGCAATTTGCTGGCCCCCGGTAGCTGCTTGTGAAGGCAAACTTCGTTTTCCTTCAGATGCTTAGGACAGCAACATGCGAGTACTTCTAGCAACGATGGCCGGCTGCCTGCTAGCCACGCTCGCTTTCGGCGCCCAGGCACGGGCGCTGAGCCAGAACGATCGCCACACTTGCGGCTGGGGCGCGCAGATAGCCGCCGAGGCGCAGCAGGCCAAGCTTTCCGGGGTAACCCTGTATGCCACGCGCAAGAAGCTGCAGGCGCGCAAATTCCCCAAACCGTGGATGCGCATGACCGCCTTCGGCATTACCGAACAGACCTACAACAGCCGCTCGCGGCTAAAGCCTGCAGCGATCAAGCAGACCTATTACGAGCAGTGCGTGCAACATGCGGTAGCAAGGCGATAAAGCTCTGGCTCTTTGGGCTGCGCTGTCGCGCAGAAAACAAATATCGCTCGTTTGAAGCGTCCTCTGCAGGAGCAGCCTTGGGCATTTGTTAAACTGATGAAAACTGTCGGACGCAACCAAGACCATTCGCAACATGGATGAACTACGCAAGATCGACCTCAACCTGCTGCTCGCCCTGCACGCCCTGCTGAGCGAAAAGCACGTCACCCGCGCCGCCTTGCGCCTGCACCGCAGCCAACCGGCGGTAAGCCACGCCCTGGCGCAGTTGCGCAAGCACTTCGACGATCCCTTGCTGGTGCGCCAGAACGGCCGCATGACCTTGACCCCCCGCGCCCAATCGCTGGCCAAACCGCTGCACGACGCCCTGGGCAACCTCAACGGCCTGCTGGCCGCCCCACAGTTCGAACCGGCCAAGGCCCAGCGTCGCTTCAGGCTCTCGCTGTCCGACTATTCCTCGCGGATCATCCTGCCACCCCTGCTGCGCC
The DNA here is from genome assembly GCF_057444345.1 of Pseudomonas sp. PVC-5-1. NCBI lineage: Bacteria > Pseudomonadati > Pseudomonadota > Gammaproteobacteria > Pseudomonadales > Pseudomonadaceae > Pseudomonas > Pseudomonas sp. PVC-5-1. The sequence continues at coordinate 3,368,002 of NZ_CM172024.1, forward strand.
ACCTGCGCCAGGTCGCGCCCGGGGTGGACCTGGCCATCAGCCAGGCCAGCCGCGAAACCATGCTGGCCCAGTTGCTCGATGGTGAACTGGACCTGGCCCTGGGCATCTTCCCGGACCTGCCCCAGGCCATCACGGCGCAGCCGCTGTTCACCGACAGCTTCATCAGCGTTGCCGACCGCCAGGTGCTACCGGCCAGCGGCGGCCTGGCCCTGGACGACTGGCTGGCCCGTCCGCATGTGCTGATGGCCATGCACCCGGATGCCTTCGATGAAATCGAACGCGCCCTGGCCGCGCAAGGCCTGCGTCGGCGGATTGCCCTGGCCTTGCCGCACTGGAGTGCGGCGGTCGAGGTGCTGGCCGGCACCGACCTGATCCTCACCGTGGCCAGCCGCGCGGTGGGCTCGCTGCACCAGCACAAGACATTGCGCCAGTTCGAGCCGCCACTGGCGATTCCTTCGTTCGATTACCAGCAAGCCTGGCATAGCCGCAAGGACGACGACCCCGGGCATCGCTGGCTGCGGGAAACCGTGTGGGCGTGCAGCCAGCCGGGGCGCTGATCAGCCTTCCGACTGTTTCTCCACGGCAGGGGCATTGGCCGGCGAGCCTGCTCCCCAGGTGCCCTGCACCAGCAGAACGCCGCAGAGGATCAGCACCACACCCGCCAACCTGGCCAGACTGAGCGGCTTGCCTCCCAACCCCATCACCCCAAAGTGGTCTGCGACCACCGCCGTGATGATCTGCCCCGCCACCACCAGCACCAGGAACCCCGCTGCCCCAAGCCGGGGGGTGAGCGCAGCAGCACCGGCCACGTACAGCGCCCCCAGCACACCACCAACCCACAGCCACCAGGGCCCCTGCAAGGCCTTGCTCATGTCCGGCGCCGGTACCCTGAGGATCAGCAGCGCGAAAATCACTACCAGCGAACTTACCGTCAATGACGTGAACGCGCCCCATAACCAATGCCCCAGAGCCCGGCCGACGGCGGCATTACTCGCAGCCTGGAACGGCAGCACGGCACCGGCAAGCAACGCCAGGGCAAAGGGAAGCACCAGAAGGCACAAGGTCTTGCTGAACATGGCAGTCCTCATTCGTGACAGATGTTCAGGCGATGATCGGAAAATTCCCTTCATCCATGGAAATCGAAAGTGTGCACTCATGCTATTCGTTGCATGGATACCAGCCGATTGGGCTAGGATGCTGCCCAGCCTCGGCGCCCAAGGCTCGAACCGGCGGACTCACGGCTGAGGCCAGACCAAACCGTATGTGATGGAGCACATTCGATGACAGATGAACGTACAACCCTGATCGACCATGGGCAGTTGCCCACCCGCAACCTGGCCGAATGTCTGGCAGTGGATCAAAGGACCTTGGTCAGTGCACTGGCAGGCCAGTTGCCCGACACGCTGATCGAACAGCTGGCTACCTGCGCCGAAGAAACCTGCTCGCAGGGCCTGTCAAAAAAAATTACGGGGATCGGCCTTGCCCTTGGGCAGTGGCTGGAACCCGCACCTGCGCACCAGCGCCAGCAGGTGTTGGAGCAGTGCAGCGCGCACAGCTCCGATACGGTGCGCAGCTGGGCGGCCTTCGCCCAGGCGCACCTGTCGCGCACGGTCGATCTCGAAGCCGCATTGCTGGCCCAGCTGCGTTTTGCTCGCGATGAACATTTTGGTGTGCGCGAATGGGCCTGGATGGCCCTGCGCCCGCGCCTGGCTCAAGCGCTGGATGATGCCCTGGCCCTGCTTGCCCGGCATGCCGGCGACAGCAACCCACTGGTACGACGCTTCTGTATCGAGGTGCTGCGCCCACGTGGCGTGTGGTGCGAGCACATCGCCGCACTCAAGCAAGCGCCCGAAGTGGCCGAGCCACTGTTGGTGCCGCGCCTGGCTGAAGCAGACAAGTATGCCCAGGACTCGGTTGCCAATTGGCTCAACGATGCCAGCAAGACTCGGCCCGATTGGGTGATGCAGCTGTTCGAACGACATCCGCCGTCATGCAAGGCATCACGGCGGATCCATACGCGGGCAACCCGTAGCCTGCCCCAATGAATGGTCAGCGCGAGGTTTCGACGCGCAGCACTTCGGTGTAGATCGCGTCGACCGTCTGGCCGACCTTGAGGTTCTTCATGCGTGCCTGCAGGTCAGGGTTCTCGACCTTGACCACCTGCAGCTTGCCCTCCGGCGGCAACAGGCTCACTTCATGCGTCTTGAGGTCGATCTTCTTGATCTGCGAGGTCACCCTGACCTGGCGGAACGCCTCGCCGCCCGGGTTGGGGTTGTCTGCCGTGGCGCGAATGGTACCGGACTCTTCAGTCGCCTTCGGTGCACCGCCCACCTCCGGGTTGAGCACATAGGCCACCGCACGGGTCACGTAGATGTCGACTTGGTCACCCACCTTGAGGTTGGGCAGCGCCTTGGCCTTTTCAGTGAGCTGGAAGGTCACATCCTTCTTGGCGTCAGGGCCTTTCACCGTGACCTGTCGGTTAGCCAGGTCGATGGCCGTGACCTGCGTGGTGACGTGGCTTTCCAGCGCCTCGCTACCAATGGGAATACCGGCAGCCTGCACCGTGAAGCTGAAGGCAGACGCCAGGGTGGCAACGGCAATGGCACGAGCGAGAGAGCGAATTGGATTCATAGGCCTGCTTCCATGTAATCGAGACCGGGTAGGGACGTGAAATCATCACGCGCCAACAAGCATAGCCCTTGCCTGACACATTGCCGGCCCTTCCCCCTCACGACGCGTTTTGTCGCTTTTTCTGCCAGCTGCATTCTTGCAATAGCAAATACGAACTCTTTACACTTGCTTTACATTTGCAAATCATTACTATTCGTGACCTTCAAATACAACAAAGAGTCACCTGTAATGGCAAAAAAGTCTGTTGTCCCAGCATCCATTTCCGTGCTGGGTATTCTGGTTGTACCTGCTGTTCACGCGGTCCAATCTGAATCGCAGGGTTCCCTCGCCTTGCCCGCCACTGCGGTCACCAGCGCCTACGAGCAGCAAAGCTACAAGGCCAGCGAAAGCCGCAGCGCCATGAAGATCGACGCCCCGCTGCGCGACATCCCGCAAACCGTCAACGTCGTGCCCGAAAGCGTGATCAAGGACCAGGGTGCGCAGTCTATGGAAGACGTGCTGAAGAACGTGCCCGGCGTCGGCCTGTCCAACGGCGACGGCCAGCGTGACCAGGTGACCATTCGCGGCTTCAGCGCCATTGGCGACATGTACATCGACGGCGTGCGCGACGACGCGCTGTACTTCCGCGACCTGTCCAACATCGAGCGGGTCGAGGTGATCAAGGGCCCTGCCGCCGTGCTGTATGGCCGCGGCTCTTCGGGCGGCCTGATCAACAGCATCAGCAAGAAGCCGAGCTTCACGCCCAAGCGCGAAGTCGGCATGAGCTTCGACAGCGAAGGCAAGCGCCGCACCCAGTTCGACACCGGCTGGGCCGACCCGCAAAGCAACCAGGCCTATCGCGTGACCGGCGCCTTCGAAGACAGCGACACCTTCCGCGACGATGGCTACATCGACCGCAAGGCCATCGCGCCGTCGGCCTACTTCCGCCTCTCCGACGACCTGGAACTGAACCTGGGCGCCACCTACCTGTACGACAAGCGCCTGATCGACTTCGGCATCCCGGCGCTGGGCAACCGCCCGGTAGATGTGGACCGCGACAAGCGCTTCGGCTCCGGCGATGCCGACCAGGACTACGCCCGCAGCGAAGTGTTCTCGCTGACTGCAAGCCTGGACTACCGCATCAACGACGACTTCACCCTGACCAACACCAGCCGGTACTACCGCTACGACCTGGACCGCAACAACACCTTGGCCGACAGCAGCCCGACGCGCTTCGTCACCGCGCCTGACGGCGAACTGCTGGTCAAGCTCAACCGTGGCAACGTCGCCCGCGACGAGTACGGCATGTTCAACCAGACCGAACTCAAGCAACAGGCGCAGCTTGCCGGCATGCAGCACAACCTGCTGTATGGCGTTGAAGTGGGCTTCCAGGACAAGCACCAGCGGGTGCTGAGCCAGAACAACGTGGCCCAGGTGCCGGTGTACCGCGACGCCCTGGTGCCGGTGCCGGAGCACGCCGCCAACCTGTCGTCCAAGGGCACCAACTTCCAGCAGACCGCCGGCCTGTATGTGCAGGACATGATCGAGCTGAACGAGCACTGGAAGGCCCTGGTCGGTGTGCGTTATGACATCTTCGGCCAGGAGTACGACGACGACCGCGCGCAGAACGTCGACCTCGACCGTACCGACAAGACCTGGAGCCCACGTGCCGGCCTGGTGTACCAGCCGGATAACATCCAGTCCTACTATGTGTCGGTCAGCCGCAGTTACCAGCCTTCGGGCGAAGTGTTCGCGGTCAGCCCGACCAACCAGCATCTGGAGCCGGAAGAAACCACCAACTACGAAATCGGCGCCAAGTGGGACCTGCTCGACAGCCGCCTGTCGGTGACCGCAGCGGTATTCCGCCTCGAGCGCACCAACATGAAGACCGCCGACCCGGCCAACCCCAACCTGACTGTGCTGGCCGGCGAACAGCGCACCGACGGTTTCGAAGCCACCGTCAGCGGGCAGCTCACGGACAAGTGGCAGATCTACGCCGGCTACGCCTACCTGGATGCCGAGATGACCAAGTCCAACAGCAAGACCAATGGCGTGGCCAACGAAGGCCAGACCCCTACGCTGACGCCGCGTAACAGCGCCAACGTCTGGCTGGTGCGCACGCTGACCCCGGAATGGCGCGTGGCCGCCGGCGCCAACTACGTCGACGAGCGCTACACCGCACTCGACAACGTGGTGGTGATGCCGGGCTACACCACCTTCGACGCCGCGCTGCTGTACAGCGTGCCGCAGTGGGATGCCGCGCTGCGCCTCAAGAACGTGTTCGACCGCGACTACTATGCCTCCGCGCACGGTTCGGTTGACCTGATCACCCCGGGTGCACCGCGTACGCTGGAAGCCAGCTTCAACTACCGGTTCTGATCGTTGCCCCAGGCGCAAGGCCTTGCCATGGTGCGAGGCCTTGCGCTGCTTCTGATACAACGCAAGCGTTCACCGCTTCGCTTGAATGCAATATCCTGTGCAGTGTATGGCACCGGCCTTGCCAGTGTTCGCGGCGCTTCGACGCCTCGGTAAACCCACTCCCACAGGGGCAGCACCTTGCTTGCGATCGCAGAGTCCTGCACCTCGGTAAGGAGAGCATATGAGCAGTAAACCGATTCGCCCCTCCACGTCCTGGGCGCTGACCACCCTGCTCGCCTTCAGCCTGGCACTCACCGCCGGCTGCTCCAGCAAAGCCAGCAAGGCCAGGTACGCAACGCCCGCAACGGGCTCCAACTGCTTCGCCAAGGCCGTCCCCACCACCGGCGAAGGCGGCCTCGCGTGGGGCAATACGCTGAGCATTGCCCGGCAGAAATCGCTGAACAACTGCGTGCGTTATGCAAGCCGGTCAGGAGGCACACCGAAAACTTGCCAGGTGGTGATGGCCAAGTGCAAGAACTGAGCGCTTGGCCCGTGGGCTCAACCTCGAATGATCACCACTTCAAGGTACTCACTCGGCACCACCAACGACGACGAGCCGCCCACATTGCTTTCGTTCAGCAACTGGGTCAGATCCCGCTCCAGCGCCCCGGCCGCTTCCGGCTCCAGCGAGGCAAACGCTTTGTGCACCGGCCCGTACCAGGTGCGGAACACCTCGATGAAATGCGCCGCCGAGCGATAGCGGAAGTTGAAGTGCTGGCGGCTGACCTTCAATTCGCCCAGCGCCCCCTCGAACATCACGCGCAACTGTTCTTCATCACCCCAGCGTGAAGGCGGCAGAGCCCCGGCTGGTGGCGGTACATGCCGCCCGAGGGTCTTGAACATCTGCCCGACGAACCCTTGCGGGGTCCAGTTGGCCAGACCGATCCGGCCACCGGGCCGGCACACCCGGCTCAGTTCGCGTGCGGCCTGGGCCTGGTCGGGCGCGAACATCACGCCGAAAGTGGACAGCACTGCATCGAAGGTGCCATCGGCAAACGGCAGCGCTTCGGCATCGGCGACCTGGAACACCACATTGAGGTGCTCGGCCCGCGCGCGTTCTTCACCGCGCTTGAGCAGGTCGGGCACATAGTCGGTGGAGGTGACACGGCAGCAGCCAGGGTGGCATTGCCGTTGCCGGCGGCGACATCCAGCACCTGCTCGTCCCAGCGCAGGTCACAGGCTTCGGCCAGGCGCTCGCCAACCAGTTGCAGGGTAGTGCCGATTACCGCGTAGTCGCCACTGGCCCACGCGGCTTGCTGGCGGGCTTTGAGGGCATTGGTATCCAAAGGGGTGCTCATGGTCTGCGCCTTCTTGTTGTGCGCGGCCGAGGTCCTTCTGGCGGTCAACGCGCCATGGATCGAGAGGATGGGAGCAAAACGCTACGCGCCTGGCAGGCGAAGCGGCAAGACAGATTGGGGATAGCGAGTATTTGAAACCGATATATGAAGGCGATCGACGTCGCTGTAGGAGCGGCCTTGTGTCGCGATGGGCCGCAAAGCGGCCCCCGTTTTGGCATTGAAGCTGATATTGCCGGGGCCGCTTTGCGGCCCATCGCGACACAAGGCCGCTCCTACAGGAGTCAGGCGAAGTTGGCCCGGGCCGCGTGCAGCTTCTTGTAGCTTTCGATCAGGCGCAGGTGGCGATCGAGGCCTTCGAGCTTCATGCTGGTCGGGGTCAGGCCATGGAAGCGCACGCTGCCGTCCACCGAACCCAGCACCGCGTCCATGCGCGGGTTACCGAACATGCGGCGGAAGTTGGCTTCGTAGTCGTCCATTTCCAGTTCATCGTCCAGCAGCACTTCCAGCACCACGTTCAGCGCCTGGTAGAACAGGCCGCGCTCGACGGTGTTGTCGTTGAACTGCAGGAACGCCTCGACCAGTTCCTTGGCGTCCTCGAAGCGCTGTACCGCCAGGCAGATCAGCAGCTTCAACTCGAGAATGGTCAGCTGGCCCCACACCGTGTTCTCGTCGAACTCCACGCCGATCAGCGTGGTGATGGTGGTGTAGTCATCCACATCGCAGTTGTCCAGGCGCTTGAGCAGCAGCTTGAGGGAACGGTTGTCCAGGCTGTGCAGGTTGAGGATGTCGGCGCGGAACGACAGGGCGCGGTTGGTGTTGTCCCAGATCAGGTCCTCGACCGGGTAGATCTCCGAGTAACCCGGCACCAGGATGCGGCAGGCGGTGGCGCCAAGGTTGTCGTACACCGCCATGTACACTTCCTTGCCAAGGTCCTCGAGGATGCCGAACAGGGTGGCGGCTTCCTGCACGTTGGAATCCTCGCCGTGGCCGGAGAAGTCCCACTCGACGAACTCGAAGTCGGCCTTGGCACTGAAGAAGCGCCACGACACCACGCCACTGGAGTCGATGAAGTGCTCGACGAAGTTGTTCGGCTCGGTCAGCGCGTGGCTTTCGAAGGTCGGTTGCGGCAGATCATTCAAGCCTTCGAAGCTGCGGCCCTGCAGCAGTTCGGTGAGGCTGCGCTCCAGCGCCACTTCCAGGCTCGGGTGGGCGCCGAACGAAGCAAACACGCCGCCGGTGCGCGGGTTCATCAAGGTCACGCACATCACCGGGAACTCGCCACCCAGCGACGCATCCTTGACCAGCACCGGGAAGCCCTGCTCTTCCAGGCCCTGGATGCCGGCGACGATGGCCGGGTACTTGGCCAGTACCTCCTGCGGCACATCCGGCAGGCACAGCTCGCCTTCGAGGATTTCGCGCTTCACGGCACGCTCGAAGATTTCCGACAGGCACTGCACCTGTGCCTCGGCCAGGGTGTTGCCGGCGCTCATGCCGTTGCTGAGGAACAGGTTCTCGATCAGGTTGGACGGGAAGTACACCACCTGCTGGTCGGACTGGCGCACGAACGGCAACGAGCAGATGCCGCGCGCGGTGTTGCCCGAGTTGGTGTCGTACAGGTGCGAGCCACGCAGCTCGCCGTCCGGGTTGTAGATTGCCAGGCAGTGCTCGTCGAGGATCTCGGCCGGCAGCGCATCGCGCGGGCCGGGTTTGAACCACTGCTCGTTCGGGTAGTGCACGAACGGCGCGTTGGCCAGGTCCTCGCCCCAGAACTGGTCGTTATAGAAGAAGTTGCAGTTCAGCCGCTCGATGAACTCACCCAGCGCCGAGGCCAGCGCAGCCTCCTTGGTCGCGCCCTTGCCGTTGGTGAAGCACATCGGCGACTGGGCGTCGCGCACATGCAGCGACCACACGTTAGGCACGATGTTGCGCCACGAGGCGATCTCGATCTTCATCCCCAGCCCGGCGAGGATGCCCGACATGTTGGCGATGGTCTGTTCCAGCGGCAGGTCCTTGCCGGGGATGTAGGTGCTGGTGTCCGCCACCGGCATCAGCAGGCCCTGGGCATCGGCATCGAGGTTGTCGACCACTTCGATCACGAACTCGGGGCCGGTCTGCACCACTTTCTTCACTGTGCAGCGGTCGATGGAGCGCAGGATGCCCTGGCGGTCCTTGTCGGAAATGTCCTCGGGCAGCTCGACCTGAATCTTGAAGACCTGGTTGTAGCGGTTTTCCGGGTCGACGATGTTGTTCTGCGACAGGCGAATGTTTTCGGTGGGAATGTCGCGGGTCTGGCAGTACAGCTTGACGAAGTAAGCCGCGCACAAGGCCGAAGACGCCAGGAAATAGTCGAACGGCCCCGGGGCCGAGCCATCACCCTTGTAGCGGATCGGTTGGTCGGCGATCACCGTGAAGTCGTCGAACTTGGCTTCGAGACGGAGATTGTCGAGAAAATTGACCTTGATTTCCATGCGGGATTACCGTGATTTAAACGTGCAAAACGAAATTGGCCGGCATTATCCGGGTTTTCGTTGCGGAAGTCCTCCTCACCTCCAAATGCGCTTTCTTGTAGGAGCGGCCTTGTGTCGCGATGGGCCGCAAAGCGGCCCCTTACAATACTGCATGCTGCCAAGACCCCGGGGCCGCTGCGCGCCCCATCGCGACACAAGGCCGCTCCTACAGGCGATAGCGCACATCGCCGCTTGCGCATTTCACCGAATTGCTTGCCTGATCCTCTGAACCTGCCCCCGTCAGCAGACCGGCGGTCACCCCGCTGTGCTAGCGTTTCTGCACTGGGGAGCACCGTATTCCCCGATCACAAGAAACCAAGCGACAGCAACCGTTGACGGGCAGGTGAACCATGGAACTACGCATCAACCAGAAGACCTACCAGGTCGAGGCAGACGCCGACACGCCCCTGCTATGGGTGATCCGCGATGACCTGGGGCTGACCGGCACCAAGTATGGCTGCGGCCTGGCCCAGTGCGGCGCCTGTTCGGTGTTGGTGGACGGCAACGTGGTGCGCGCCTGCGTCACCCCGGTGGCCGGCGTGGTCGGGCGCGAGGTGACCACCATCGAGGCGATCGAGGCCGATGCCGTCGGCAAACGGGTGGTCGCGGCCTGGGTCGAGCACCAGGTGGCCCAGTGCGGCTACTGCCAGTCCGGCCAGGTAATGGCCGCCACGGCGCTGCTCAAGCACACGCCCAAGCCCAGTGACGCACAGATCGAGGCAGCCATGGTCAACCTGTGCCGCTGCGGCACCTACAACGCCATCCATGCTGCCGTGCATGAGCTGGCCCAAGGGGAGAAGGCCTGATGAACACACCAGTCGATTCCCCCGCCGAACTGCTCAAGCTGCAACTGGGCGAAACCGTCAACCTGTCGCGTCGGCGCTTTCTTGCCGGCACGGCTGTCGGTGCCCTGGTGCTGGGTTTCGGCCTGCCCATGGGCTCGGCCCGCGTGCAGGCAGCTGCCGCAGCAACCCCGGAGCGCGGCACCCAGGTGCCGGCGTTTCTGGAGATCCGCCCGGACGGCAAAGTGCGCCTGCTCAGCCCGTTCATGGAAGGTGGCCAAGGCCCCTTCACCGCCATGGCGCAGATCGTTGGTGAAGAGCTGGACGTCGACCCGGCCAATTTCGTGGTCGACAGCGCGCCGCCCGGCGAAGCCTATGTAGTGATGGAAAACGGCATGCGCATCACCGGCGGCAGCATGTCGGTGCGCATGAGCTACCCGACCATGCGCCGCCTGGGAGCCCTCGCCCGGGCCATGCTGCTGCAGGCGGGTGCCGAGCAGCTGGGCGTGCCGGTCGAAGAACTCTCCACCACGCCGGGTCACGTGGTACATACCACGACTGGCCGCTCCATCCCCTACGGAGAACTGGCCGGGCGGGCCATGGACCTGCCGGTGCCGGACCCGGCCAGCGTCAAGCTGCGCGACCCCAGCCAGTTTCGCTGGATCGGCAAGCCGGTACGTCGCCTGGATGCCTACGACAAGTCCACCGGCAAGGCGGTGTACAGCATCGACATCAAGGTCGACGGCATGCTCCACGCTGCCGTGCAGCACGCGCCACGCCTGGGCATGACCGTCGGCAGCCTGCGCAACGAAGACCAGGTCAAGGCCATGAAGGGCGTGCATTCGGTGCATCAGCTGCCGGGCGCCGTGGCCGTGGTAGCCGAACGCTGGTGGCATGCCAAGCGCGCGGTCGAGGCCATCCAGGTTGACTGGAAGGAGCCTGCGGCCGACAGCCCGGTACGGCCGATGCCGGCCGACTTCTCCAGCGATGGCTGGCGCGAGCACCTGGCCACGGTCACGGGCCCGGCGCGCGACGACGAAAACCAGGGCGATGTGGCCGGCATGCTGGCCAATGCCAAAACCCGGGTCGAGGCAACCTACCATAACCAGTACCTCAACCACGCCCAGTTGGAGCCGCCGTCGGCACTGGCGCGCTTCAACCCGGACGGCACCCTGGAGGTGTGGCTGCCCAACCAGGCGCCGGACATGTTCCGTGACGACATTGCCAAGCGCACCGGCCTGGCCCCGGCACAGATCACCCTGCATTCGCCGTTGCTGGGCGGTTTCTTTGGCCGCCACTTCCTGTACGACTCGGCCAACCCCTACCCACAGGCCATTGCCTTGGCCAAGGCGGTCGGCCGGCCGGTGAAACTCATCTGGAGCCGCGAGGAAGAATTCCTCCGCGATGTGCTGCGCCCGGTCGCCGTGGTGAAGTTCCGTGCCGGGCTGGATGCCGACGGCCTGCCGGTGGCCCTCGAAGCCGTGAGCGCCACCGAAGGCCCGACTGAGGCCCTCGCAGGCAAGCAAGGCGAAAAGCTCGACCCGACCGCGCTCGAAGGCCTGTCGGGCAAGTCCTACGCCATCGCCAACAAGCGTATCGCGCAGATCTACGTGAAAGGCCCGGCCATGCTCGGCTACTGGCGCTCGGTGGGCAACTCGCTGAACGACTTCTTCTATGAGTCGTTCCTCGACGAACTGGCCGACAAAGGCGGCAAGGACCCGTTCGAACTGCGCCTGCACCTGCTGCGCGACAACCCGCGCCTGACCAACCTGCTGCAGGCCGTCGCCGAGCTTTCCGGCGGCTGGAAGCGCGGGCCGTTCACCGCCGAGGACGGCAGCAAGCGGGCGCGTGGCGTGGCCATGGCCTCGCCGTTCGGCTCGGAGGCAGCGGTCATTGCCGAGGTATCGATCGAGAACGGCCAGGTCAAAGTGCACGACATCTGGCAGGCCATTGACCCGGGCAGCATCGTCAACCCGGCGATCATCGAGCATCAGGTCAACGGCGCCGTCGCCCTGGGCCTGTCGCAGACACTGCTGGAAGAAGCGGTGTACGTGGATGGCAAGCCGCGCGCGCGCAACTACGACCTGTACCCGATCTTGCCGCCGTCGCGCATGGCCAGGGTGCATGTGCGCATTGTCGAAAGCGGGGCGAAGATGGGCGGCATCGGCGAGCCACCGTTGCCCGCGGTGGCACCGGCGGTAGCCAACGCAGTCGCGCAGCTGACCGGCCAGCGCGTGCGCAGCCTGCCATTGAGCCGCCATACCTTCAGCTGAGCACACAAGGACGCCCCATGACCCACCGTTTCGCAAGAACCGCTGGCTGGCTGGCGCTGCCGTGCCTGGTCGCGGCAGGCCTGCTGGCCTGGTACGTCACCCGTGAGCCCGCCTCGCCATTTGCCGGTACGCAAGCCACCGCTGCCGACCCGGCGCTGGTCAGCCGTGGCGAATACGTGGCCCGCCTCAGCGACTGCGTGGCCTGCCACAGCCTGGCGGACGGCAAACCGTTCGCCGGCGGGCTGGAAATGGCCACCCCGCTGGGGGCGATCCACGCCACCAACATCACCCCCGACCGCGACACCGGCATCGGTGGCTACAGCCTGGCTGACTTCGACCGTGCCGTGCGCCACGGCGTAGCCCCCGGTGGCCGACGGCTGTACCCGGCCATGCCCTACCCGTCCTACGCCAAGCTCAGCGATGACGATGTAAAGGCGCTGTATGCCTTTTTCATGCAAGGCGTGCAGCCGGTGCAACAGGCCAACCTGGCCAGCGACATTCCCTGGCCGCTGAACCTGCGTTGGCCCATCGCCTTGTGGAACGGCCTGTTCGCCGCCACCACGCCCTACACCAACCAGGCCGGGCAGGACGCCCAGTGGAACCGCGGCGCCTACATCGTCCAGGGCCCAGGCCACTGTGGCAGCTGCCATACGCCGCGTGGCCTGGCCTTCAACGAAAAGGCCCTGGATGACAGCGGCAAGCCGTTCCTCGCTGGTGCCCTGCTCGATGGCTGGTATGCACCGAGCCTGCGTGCCGACCCCAACACCGGGCTGGGGCGCTGGAGCGAAGCCGAGATCGCGCAGTTCCTCAAGACCGGGCGCAACCGGCATGCGGTGGTATTCGGCTCGATGACCGAGGCCTTCAACAACTCCACGCAGTTCATGAGTGACGACGACCTGGCCGCCATCGCCCGCTACCTGAAGTCGCTGCCCGGCGACCCGCAACGCGACGGTGCGCCGTGGCAATACCAGGCCGAAACGACGGCGGCGCGGCTCGACAGCCCTGGGGCGCATACCTATGTAACCCGCTGTGCGTCGTGCCACGGCCTGGACGGCAAGGGCCAGCCCGAATGGATGCCGCCTTTGGCCGGCGCTACTTCGGCACTGGCCAAGGAAGACGCCTCGGCGATCAACATCACCCTCAATGGTTCGCAGCGGGTGGTGACGGCCGGGTTGCCCGACGCCTATCGCATGCCGGCCTTCCGTAAGCAACTGAGTGACCAGGAAATTGCTGATGTGCTGGGTTTCGTGCGCAGTGCCTGGGGGAACAATGGTGGCGCGGTGAATGCGCAGGCGGTGGGCAAGTTGCGTGGGCATACCGACCCGGCCAGCAGTAGCCCGATCATTTTGCACATGCGCTGAAATGGGTAATGCCTGTACCGGCCTCTTCGCGGGCTTGCCCGCTCCTACAGGTATGGCGCTGCCCTCCAGGACTGTGGGGTCCCTGTGGGAGCGGGCAAGCCCGCGAAGAGGCCGGTACAGCCAACATCAGGTTTAATGGAGTCCCCATGGAAAGCATCGACCTGCTGGTCCTTCGCACCACCCGAGACTGGCTCGCCGCCGGCCACCGCACCCTGCTCGCCACGGTCGCCCGTACCTGGGGTTCCTCCCCCCGCCCGGTGGGCTCGATGATGGCCCTGCGCAGCGACGGCCGTGTGGTCGGCAGTGTCTCTGGTGGCTGCATCGAGGACGACCTCATTCACCGCTACACCAGTGCCTACTGCGGCCCCGGCATGCCCGGCGGCCTGCCCCAGGTGGTGCGCTATGGCGTCAGTGCCGACGAGGCCCACCGCTTCGGCCTGCCCTGTGGCGGCACCCTCGAACTGGTGCTGGAATTCGCCCCGTCGCTGCCACACCTCGAGCAACTGCTCGCCGGCCTCGACGGCGGCAACCTGGTACGGCGTGGGCTCGACCTGCGCAGCGGCAAAGCCAGCCTCAGCGCCACCACCACGCCCGAACTGTTCAGCTTCGATGGCCAGCACATGCTCAGCACCCTCGGCCCCGGCTACCGCCTGCTGTTGATCGGTGCCGGCGCGCTGGCCGAATACCTGGCGACCATGGCCCTGTTCAATGGCTTCAGCGTTTCACTGTGCGACCCGCGCCCCGAGTACACGGCAGGCTGGAACGTTGCCGGCGTCAACCACCTTGCCGGCATGCCGGACGACGTCGTCCGCGCCTTTGCCCCGGACCTGCGCAGCGCCATCGTCGCTGTCAGCCACGACCCCAAGCTGGACGACCTGGCACTGCTCGAAGCGCTGCACAGCCCGGCGTTCTATATCGGTGCCATCGGCTCACGGCGCAACAGCCAGCTGCGCCGCGAGCGCCTGATCGAACACTTTGGCGAAAGCGAAGCGTCGTTGCGGCGCCTGCACGGCCCTATCGGCATTTATATCGGTAGCAAGACCCCGGCCGAGATTGCCGTCAGCGTCATGGCCGAGATCCTCGCGGCGAAGAACGATGTCACCCTGCCCGGCGCAGTCAGCGTGACCCGGGCCAAGGAAGCCGAGCAACTGGCCCGGTCCCTGTAGGAGCGGCCTTGTGTCGCGATGGGGCGCGAAGCGGCCCCGGCGATATCTGCGGCGAAGCTGAAAACAGGGGCCGCTGCGCGCCCCATCGCGACACAAGGCCGCTCCTACAAGGGACCGCATACCAGGCTGCTATTGCCAACGCTCCAGGTTTTGCTGCACCAGTTGCTCCGGCAACGCCCCGGCAACGATCTTTTCCATCTCCCTTGTCAGTGCCTCACGCAGCTTCGGCTGATTGCAGGGCGAGTCATGCGAAAGCGCCAGGTACAGCCCTTCGCTGGATACCGGTGGTTCCAGCACCTGTAAATTGTCGGCAATCCCCAAGGTGCGTGCCAGCGCCAAGCCGGGATACTGCTCGTACACCACATAATCGCTGCGCTTGTGCATCAACTTCTCGAATGCCTGCCTGGCACCGGGTACCGCTTCGAGGGTGAGGTTGGTCCTGGCGTAGTCGTCGAACTGCTGGCCGTGGCTGTTGTTGACCAGCGTGCCGCCTTTGCGGCCCTTCAGGTCGGCCCATTGCTGGTAGGCAAAGGTATTGTCCTGGCGCACCCAGATAACACTTGGGGTATACAGGAATGCCGGGGTAATGAAGTCCATCTGCTGCTGACGGGTCTTGGTCAGGAAGTACCCGGCCATCAGGTCGATCCGGCCCGTGCGCACTTCTTCCTGGGCGCGCGACCACGGCCCGCCATAGACCACCTCGATTTCCAGCCCCAGTTGTTTGCCCAGGTACTTGAGCAGGTCGGCATTGGCACCGATCAGTTGCTGGGGGTTTTGCGGGTCGCGCCACAGGTAGGGGGGGTATTCCGGGTTGCCGGTGGCAGTCAGCCGCCGGCATTCCTCATGCGCTACCGCCGCCAGCGGCAGCAGCAGGCACGGCAACAGCAGCAAGGCGTGGCGAAAGCAGCGCTCGATCATCGACAACCCTCGGCACATGTGACATCTGCAGACCCGGAGCGGTGGCCAATGGTTGCCACGTCCTGTGGTCGACTGCAGCACCCATCTGTGCGTGCTGCAGACAGTCTGGACCATGTATGGCCATCAGGTTGGCCTTTTATCGGCCAGATGGAGCGCCCCTCGTACTTCAGGCCCCCTGCCGGCGCATCGCCAGGATTGCCGCGCCAAAACCGATAAAGGTGGTGCCCACCACCCGGCTCACCCAGCGCGACAGGGACGGCCGGGTCAGCACGCCCTTGGCCCGCGCCGCCAGTGCGGCATACAGGCTCAGCGAAACCAGCGACAACGCTACGAATATCCCGGTCAGGATCAGGAACTGCGGCAACAGCGCCGCCCCTTGGTCGATGAACTGCGGGAACAGCGCGGTGAAGAACATGGTCGCCTTGGGGTTGGTCACTGCCGTGAGGAAGGCCGACTTGTATAGCTTCAGCGGCGTGGGCCGAACCTTGGCCACACCCTCTGCGTCGCCCTGCGCCAGCATCGGGCTCTTTTTCAGCAATTGCCGCGCGCCCAAATAGAACAGGTAGCCCGCCCCCAGGATCTTCACGGCGTTGAACAGCATTTCGGAACTGGCCAGCAGCGCGCCCAGCCCCAGCATGGCGGCTGCCGACAGGCAGAACAGGCCCGAGCCATTGCCCAGCGACGACCAGATCGCGCTGCGCTGGCCATGGGCAAGGCTGTTGTTGATGGCCATCAGGGTGGCAGGGCCGGGGCTGGCGATCGCGATGGCAGCGACCAGGGTAAAGGCAAACAGCGAGTGAGAATCCATTTTCAGGCTCATCAGACAATCAGGAAAAATTGCGCACAGGGTGCGCAGGTTCAGTCGCCATTCTGCCGCTTGGCCGCCTTCTTGGCGATAGCCTTCATCCGCGTTGCCGCCCGCTGCACGGTGGCCATCTTCTCGGGGCGCTTCATGCCCCGCCATTTGCGAATTTCGTCACGGCTGCGCCCGCAGCTCACGCACAGCTCGCTATTGAGCTGGCACAGCGAGACGCAGGGGTTGTCGATGTCTTTGGCCATGCCGCCACTCAGCCGGGCATTTCAGCCTGCGCGCGCTCGGCGGCAGCGTGGAACACCTGGCGTACTTCTTCGGCCTTGACCTTGGTGACCGACCTGGCAGCCAGCAGCTCGTCGACCACGCGCAAGCCCTGTTCCAGGGCGGTGGCCAGTTGCTCGCGGTCGGAGGCGTCAGCGATATCACCCAGATAAGGAGCGATGAGATACACATAACGGTCCTGCAGCTTGAGCGCTTCCAGCGCGTCGAGGGCTTTCTGGAACCGATCGGCAGCGGCAGGGCTCATGCTCAATTTATCGAAATGAATCAGGCTCACACGGTCAGTGGCCATCTGGACGAATCTCCGTTTCCTGGTACGGCCAGGCCCACAAGCGGCAGCGCTTCTACGATGCCCGGATGTGCAGGCCTGGGTAATGCCCACAGGGTACCAGAACCCGAGGCAGAAAGGGCCATCGCCCCCAGAACTAAAAGTATCTGGCAGGTCGCGCAATGGACGTCCCGGGGCGTTATCGGGACAGGAGCCGCCGTTTAGTGCGCAGGATAATCCCGCCAGCAATCTCCCCGCCGAGGCAGTCATCGAACTCGGTAGCCCACACAAAACTACAAGCCTGCACCAGCCGGTAAGCCAGAAAGGGGCCTCATCATTCATGGCAAAGGAACACATCACCGAAACGCTCGACCTTGGCGTGACGGATCCCTCGAAAACCGCGGAAGCACGCCAGGACCGGCGTTTCGAGGGCAAGCTCGACTGGATCGTCTTTGGTTTCACCAGCCTCCTGGCCATCGCTTTCGTCCTCTGGGGCTTCCTCAACCAGGCAAGCCTCGCCAGCAGCGCCTCCAGCGCACAATCCTGGGTCATTCTCAACTTCGGCTGGTTCTTCGTGCTTACCTCCACGCTGTTCGTGGTGTTCGTGCTGTGGCTCGCCGCCAGCCGGTACGGTCGGGTCCCGCTGGGCCGTGATGGCGAACAGCCAGAATTCCGCACGGTGTCGTGGGTGGCGATGATGTTCAGCGCCGGCATGGGCATTGGCCTGATGTTCTTCGGCGTTGCCGAACCGCTGTCGCACTATGTATCGCCACCACCAGGGACGGCCACCGGGCAGTCCAGCGAAGCGATGCAGGTGGCCATGGCCACAACGTTGTTCCACTGGACCCTGCACCCCTGGGCCATGTACGCCATCGTCGGCCTGGTGATTGCCTATGGCACCTTCCGCCGCGGCCGCTCGCAGCTGATTTCCGCCGCCTTCCGGCCGTTGATCGGCAAGCATGCCAACGGCCCGCTCGGCCGCCTGATCGACATGATGGCGATCTTCGCCACGCTGTTCGGCTCGGCGGCCTCGCTGGGCCTGGGCGCGCTGCAGATTGCCGGTGGCCTGGAGTACAACGGCTGGATCGAAAGCCCCGGCAAGCTGTTCTACATCTCGATCATCACCCTGCTGACCATCGCCTTCGTCACCTCGGCGGTGTCGGGCATCGGCAAGGGCATCCAGTGGCTGTCCAACACCAACATGGTGCTGGCGCTGGTGCTGGCGGTGTTCGTGTTCATGGTCGGCCCGACCCTGCTGATGCTCAACCTGCTGCCAACCTCGATCGGCATCTACGTCAAGATGCTGCCGGAAATGATGGCCCGTACCAACGCCAGCGGCGGTGAACAGATGAACAACTGGCTGGCCGGCTGGACCGTATTCTACTGGGCCTGGTGGATTTCCTGGACGCCGTTCGTGGGCATGTTCATCGCCCGCATCAGCCGCGGCCGCACCATCCGCCAGTTCGTTACCGGGGTGCTGCTGGTACCGAGCCTGGTCAGCCTGGTGTGGTTCACCATTTTTGGCGGCGCGGGTATCGACGCCCTGCGTGAAGGCGCCTTCCAGCTGGCCAATGGTGCGGTCAACAGCAACCACGCGCTGTACCAGTTGCTGGACAGCTACCCGCTGGCCTCGGCGACATCAGTGCTGGTGATGGTTCTGGTGGGTATCTTCTTCGTCTCCGGTGCCGACGCGGCCTCGCTGGTGATGGGCACGCTGTCGGAACACGGCACCACCACGCCATCGCGACGTACGGTGATCTTCTGGGGTGCGCTGACCGGTACGGTGGCGGCGATCATGCTGGCAATCGGCGACCCGCGCGACCCCGGCGAGGCACTGACCGGCCTGCAGAACCTGACCATCGTCGTGGCCCTGCCGTTCGTGGTGGTGATGGTGCTGCTGTGCCTTGCGCTGTACCGCGACCTGCGCAAGGACCCGATGATGCTGCGCCACCTGCGCGGCAACGAACTGATCGAGAAGGCCGTGTTGTATGGCGCGGTGAAGCATGGCGAAGAGTTCTACATCGTGGTGCAGGAGAAGAAGACTTCGACCAAGCCGGCGTCGGCAGAGGCCGAAGTGACCGGCAACTGACCTGGCAAGTTTGTGGAATCGGGGGCTGCTGCGCAGCCCCCGATCAAGATGCCTTCACTGCCGTGATCAGCCCTTCAACGCCGCCTCTATCCTGGCCACATCGATCTTGCCCATCTGCATCATGGCATCAAACGCCCGCTTGGCCGCCGCCCGGTCGGGGTGGCCGATGGCTTCGATGAGGATGCGCGGGGTGATCTGCCACGAAATCCCCCATTTATCCTTGCACCAGCCGCAGACACTGGCCTCCCCGCCGTTGCCGACAATGGCATCCCACAAGCGGTCGGTCTCGGCCTGGTCCTCGGTGCTGACCTGGAATGAAAACGCCTCGCAATGCGTGAAGGCCTTGCCTCCGTTGAGCCCCACGCAGGGAATACCCATGACGCTGAACTCCACGGTAATCACGTCACCCTGTTTCCCGGATGGATAATCAGCAGGTGCCTGATGCACCGCTATCACTGTCGTGTCAGGGAAGACGCTGGCGTAAAAGTTCGCGGCTTCCTCGGCGTCGTTGTCGTACCAGAGGCAGATTGTGTTCTTGGCTGTCATGGTCTTGTTCCAAGAAAGGGTGTGAGCCTTTGAGTCTAGTCTCACAGTCGCCGGTTGAAGTCCTGCAACATCCTGCAGACATTTCCGACATCAGGTAGTGAACCTGCTGACAAAAAAACGGTCTTTCGCTGACGGTCAACCCACCGACCGGTTCATCGGCCCAGTCACCGGGCCTACTTTTTGTCCTGTTTCAGCGAAGACCCAACATGCCCGATTCCCGCCCAACTGCTTCCGCCCTCACTGCCCTGCGCGGCGGCCTGATCGCCACCCTGGTGGCCCTTGCCGCACCCGCGCACGCCGAAGAGCCTGCCAGCGATGCACGCTGGGTCAGCGACAGCCTGAGCACCTACGTGCGCAGCGGCCCCACCGATGGCCACCGCATTGTCGGTACGCTCAAGTCCGGGCAGAAGCTGACCCTGATCGGCAGCCAGGGCAACTACAGCCAGGTGCGCGGGCAGAACGGCGATGTGGTGTGGATCCTCAGCAACGACCTGCAGTCGGTGCCAGGCCAGGGCGAGCGCCTGCCGCAGCTCGATGCCCAGGTCGCGGACCTGACCGGGCAGCTGAAGAACATCGACGACAGCTGGAAGAATCGCGTACAGGGCATGCAGGAAACCCTCGATTCACGCAAGAAGCTGATCGACGAACTTGAAGCACGCAACAAGGCGCTGAATGAACAGCTCGACCAGAGCCAGTCGCAGCTGCGCGATACCCAGGCCCGCCTGGGGGACGAGAACAAGCAGGTTATGATGCGCTACATGGTGTATGGCGGCAGCATTGCCGGCGCGGGCTTGCTGGCGGGGCTGATCCTGCCGTCGCTGACCCGTGGGCGCAGGAAGAACGATCGCTGGTTCTGAAGACGGCGCCAGCCTGCGCTGGCCTCTTCGCGGGTAAACCCGCTCCCGCAGTAACCACGCTGGCCTTGAGCCTGTTGGAGATACTGTAGGAGCGGGTTTACCCGCGAAGAGGCCAGCAAGGGCTTACTTGCTACGTGCCTTGTTGTAGATAGTCTTGGCTTGGTCCGCCGAGGCCTGACACTGAGTCATATCGCCCTTGCTCTGAGCATCCTTGGCATTTTGCAGGTGGACTTTGAAGTCATGGGCCATGCCGCCATGCATTGCCTGGCCACTGGCCTTTTCGAAATCCTCAAGCTCCTTGATCTTGGCCGCACAGTTGCTCGCCGGGTCTGCGTGTGCGGCAAAACTGAGGACCGAGGCAATCACCAGCAAAGGTATGCATTTAGTGGATTTCATGGAGCGTTCTCCTGGAAAACCTGAGGGGTCGTCGAGATGACACTGGCTCGACGCAGCAAACAGCATAGTCGGCCATACGCCCCGGCGCCTCGGCTCAGCCCGGGGGCTATGCCCCCTCGGCAAACAGGAAATCGATGAACACCCGCACCCGCAACGGCATGTGCCGGGCCTGGGGGTAGATCAGCATGAACGGCCGCGAGGTGCCGCCAAACTCGGCGAGCACTTCCACCAGTTCGCCACTGGCCAGTGCGTCCTGCACGGTAAAGCGGTAAGCCTGCATCAGCCCGCCGCCGTGGCGCACCAGCGTGGCGGTGGCGAGGAAGTCGCCCAGGCAGGTGAACCCGCCCTGGGTTTCGATCTCCACCTGCTGGCCATCCTGAAGGAAGCTCCACGGCGGGCGGCGGCCACTGCTGGGCAGTTCGAACTGGATGCACTCATGCTGCAGCAAGTCGTGCGGTGTTCGTGGCGTGCCGGCACGGGCCAGGTAGCCCGGCGTGGCCACCACCACCAGTTCGGCATCTTCCAGGCGACGCGCCACCAGCCGCGAATCGGCCGGCTCGCGGCCACGAATGGCCAGGTCGAACGGCTCCTCGGCAAAGTCGACGTTGCGGTTGCTGACATGCACATCCACCTGCACCTTGGGGTAGCGCTGGCGAAACCGCGGCAGCAGCGGCAACAGCCGGTGATGAGCATAGGGCGTGGGTGCACTGATACGCAGCCGACCGCTCGGCTCGACCTGCCCGCCCGTGACCTGGCGCTCGGCCTCCACCAACTGCCCCAGTGCCTGCCGGCATTGCTGATAGTAGGCCTGGCCGGCTGCGGACAGGCGCATCTGCCGGGTGGTGCGGACGAACAGGCGCACACCCAGGCGCTCTTCCAGGCGCGCCACGCTGCGGCTGACCGCCGCCGGGGTAACGCCGGCTTCCGTGGCCGCAGCGGTGAAGCTGCCGCTGTCGGCGGCCAGGCAGAACAGTTCCAGGCTGCCCAGTTGCAGGTCATCGAAATGGCGGGTCATGTCGGCTCGATTGATTACATGATGTATTGATTGAAATGCCCAGCGCCTCATTTTTCAAGTGCTGTTTGCAACCTACAGTGGCTTCACACCGAGCCCATGGCTCACTTCACTGGAGATCATGCACATGAACACGCCACGCACCGTCATCATTACCGGGGCCTCGAGCGGCCTGGGTTTCGCCCTGGCCGAGGCCTTCCTCGAACGCGGCGACAACGTGGTCGGCAACGCCCGCAGCCAGGCCCGCCTTGAGCAAGCCGCCGCCCGCCTCGGCAACCCATCGCGCTTCATCGGCGTGGCTGGCGACATCGCCGAGCAGGGCACGGCCCAGCGCCTGTTCGCCAGCGCCGAGCAAGCCTTTGGCGGGGTCGACCTGCTGATCAACAACGCCGGCATCTTCATTGCCAAGCCGTTTGCCGAGTACAGCGAAGCGGATGTCGACGCCCTGGTCGGCACCAACCTCAAGGGCTTCTTCTACCCGGCCCAGGAAGCCGCGCGGATCATGACCAGGCAAGGGCATGGGCAGATCATCGCCATCACCGCCTCCATTGCCTTGCAACCGGACACCCGCGTGCCGGCCCTGCTGCCGGTACTGGTCAAGGGTGGCCTGAACCAGGCGGTGAAAGGCCTGGCACTGGAACTGGCAGCCAGCGGCGTGCAGGTGAATGCGGTGGCGCCGGGGATCATCGATACACCGCTGCATGGCGGCAATACGCAAGGCATGGGCGCGCTGTCACCCAGCGGCCGCACCGGCTCGCCACAGGATGTCGTGGATGCAGTGTTGTACCTGGCCGACTCACGCTTCGTCAGCGGCGTGATCCTGCCGGTGGATGGCGGTAGCACCGCTGGCACCTGGCATTAACAGAGGAGCGAGCAACCATGCCTTATGTCCATATTCGCGTGACCGATGAAGGCGTCAGTGCTGAGCACAAGCGCCAACTGATCGAACAGACGACCCGCATGCTGGAGCAGGTGCTGGGCAAGCCGCCGGCCAGTACCTTTGTGGTGATCGAGGAGGTGCCAACCGATAACTGGGGGGTTGGCGGCGAGACAGTGACGGCGGTGCGGGCCCGAGAGCGAGGGTGACCCCAGGGGCCGCCTTGCGGCCCAATCGCCGGCAAGCCAGCTCCCACAGGTACGGCGCTGCCTTCAGGCTATCGCTGTACCTGTGGGAGCTGGCTTGCCGGCGATGAGGCCAAAACAGGCAACACAAGACAGTTGCTTCCACAGGATCACCACCGGCCTTGTGGGAGCTGGCTTGCCGGCGATTGGGCTGCACAGCAGCCCCTACTGGCGCAACCGCTCCAACGCCTGCAACACATACCCCGTGGCCCGCTCCACCTGCCCTTCCCGGCAGGCAATGCCCAGTTGCCGCCACAACCCCGGCCGCAGCGGCCGGCGGGCAATGCGCCGGTCCAGCTCGGCCGACTCCCCCTCCTGCGGCAGCAATGTCGCTCCATACCCGGCCCCGACCAGGCTCTTGATCGCATCGTTGTAGTTCAGCTCGATTCGCGGCTCAGGGTACAACCCCGCTGCCGCGAACCACTCGCCGGTCACCCGCGAAAGCTGGGTGCTGCTGTCGTTGAGGATCAACGCCCGCTGCGCCAGCCAGGCCGGCGTAACCTTGGCCGGTGGCTGCCAGTCGGCCGGCACGTAGGCCAGGATCGGGTCGCGCCGCCAGGGCGTAACCGCAAGCCCTTTACTGGCCACCTGTGGCAAGGCCACCAGGCCGATATCCAGCGTGCCCTCGCGCAAGCGCGCCAGCGAGGCCTGGGAGGTCAGCACCTGGACCTGCACATCGATCCCTGGGTGCACCGTACGCAGGTGCTCCAGCGCCTGCGGCAGCAAGTGGGCGATGGCACCGGTGGAGGCGCCCAGGCGCACCCGGCCGGTCAGGCCCTCGACCTGCCGGTGCACTTCATCCAGCGCCAGGTCGGCGTCGGCCAGCAGGCGTCGGGCACGGGCCAGCAGGGTTTCGCCGATGACCGTGGGCCGCACCTGGCCGCGGGTGCGGGTGAGCAACGGTGCGCCAATGCGCGCTTCCAGCTCGGCCACGTGCAGGCTGATGGTGGGCGGTGCCAGGTTGAGCTGGCGGGCGGCTTCGGCAAACGAGCCCAGGTCGGAGATGACCACCAAGGTGCGGAGGCGATCGAGGCTGATTTCGCGCATGGGCCAATCTCGTTCAGAAAAGATGAATATATCGATCATCATATTCAAATTTTCTTTACCAGAGCCACAAGCGAGCATAGGCCATCCCTACCCGACCGGACTTTGACCATGCACACACCTGTTGTCTTCATCGACGGTGACCAAGGCACCACCGGCCTGCAGATCCATGCCCGGCTGCAAGGCCGCAGCGATCTGCGCCTGCTGACCCTGCCCGAAGCCGAACGCAAAGACCCGCAACGCCGCCGCGAGGCAATCAACAGCGCCGACATCGCCCTGCTGTGCCTGCCCGACGATGCCGCCCGCGAGGCCGTGGCGGCGATCCACAACCCGCAAGTGCGGGTGATCGACGCAAGCTCCGCGCACCGCACCAGCCCAGGCTGGGTCTATGGCCTGCCGGAGCTCGACGAGCAGCAAGCCGAGCGCATCGCGCAGAGCAAGCGCGTCAGCAATCCCGGCTGCTACCCCACCGGCGCCATCGCCCTGTTGCGCCCACTGGTCAAGGCCGGCCTGCTGCCAGCGGACTACCCGCTGAACATCCACGCCATCTCCGGCTATTCCGGTGGTGGCCGCGCCGCAGTCGAACGGCATGAACAGCCCGCCGCCGGCAAAACCCCGGCCCTGCAACTGTACGGCCTGGAACTGGCGCACAAGCATGTGCCGGAAATCCAGCAGCACGCCGGGCTGTCGGCGCGGCCGATGTTCATGCCCGGTTACGGTGCCTACCGCCAGGGCATCGTGCTGAGCATCCCGCTGCAGTTGCGCCTGCTGCCCGGCCAGGTCAGTGCCGAACAGCTGCAGGCCTGCCTGCAACAGCACTACCAGGGTGCCCGCCACGTCCAGCTGATGCCCCTGCACCAGCACGGCGCGGCGCCGAACCTCGACCCCGAGGCGTTGAACGACAGCAACGACCTGCGCCTGGCGCTTTACGCCAACCCTGAGCATGGCCAGGTGCTGCTGACCGCAGTGTTCGACAACCTCGGCAAAGGCGCCTCCGGTGCGGCGGTGCAAAACCTCGACCTGATGCTCGGTGCATTGCAGGTACAAGGCTGATCGGCAAAAACGGTTAGACTGTACAGCCCGCGCCCGCATGGCGCGGGCCGTCCATCTACCCGCCGGAGCCCGCCCCCCGATGTTCATCCTGAGCCGCCTCGACAGCGTGCCGCCTGAATCTTTCCAGAACCAGATCCGCGAACTGGTGATCCACCACGTCGGCGAACTGAGCAGTGTCGCCATCAGCGCCGACAACCCGCTGTACCCGCTGTACCAGTACGGCGTTGGCATGGAGGTGCACCAGTACCTGCAAGCACTGGACGGCACCCGCGGCCTGGCCGTGACGCTGACCCTGGCGCTGGATGCCGAAGAGCCAGACCAATTGCTGGGGTTTGCCCTGTCGCTGCCGGCCGAGGACGATGAACAGGCGTGCGCCCTGGCGTTCCTTGCCGTACGCGCCAGCCATCGACGCCAAGGCATCGCCCGCGCCCTGCTGGGCGACCTGCAGGCACGCCATGCCTGCGTCGAGCTGAATGCCTTTGCCAGCCAGGTACCGTGGTTCGAGGCGATGGGCATGCAGGTGGTGGCCGCCAATGGGCCGCAGGTACTGATGAGTAGTACCGGGCGGGCTAGCGGCGCGCTGATCGGGCGACTGGATATTGCGCCGATCTACCAGACGGCGGAAGTGATGCAGATCCATACCTACCTGCTCAACCAGCAGGGTGAGGATGCGATGATCGAAGCGGAACAGATGCGGGATGAGCGGCTGGACGAGCTGACCGCTCAGGCCCAGGAGTGTGTACGGCAGCGCAAGACCGTGCATTGATCCAAGGGCCTGTTCGCGGGCTCGCCCGCTCCCACAGGGATGTCACAAGGCCAAACTGTGGGAGCGGGCAAGCCCGCGAAGAAGCCCCACTGGCCCCTCAACCATGCACCCAACGCCGATGCAGCCCACGCGCCAGGGCATCCAGCACAAACCCCAGTACCCCGATCAGCAGCACCATCGCCATCAGCTCGGAATACGCCAGCCGGTCGCGGGTATCGAGAATGAAGTACCCCAGCCCCGCACTCACCCCGAGCATTTCGCACGGCACCAGCACGATCCACAGGATGCCGATGGCCAGGCGCACGCCGGTCAGCACATGGCCGATCACCCCGGGCACGATCACCTTGCACAAGGTCTCCCGGCGCGTGGCACTCAAACTGCGGCTCAACTGCAACCAGCGTGGGTCCAGCTGCCTTACCCCGGCCGCCGTGTTCAACAAGATCGGCCACAATGCGGCAAACGCCAGCAGGAAGTAGATAGGCTGGTCCCCCACGCCCATCAGCATCACCACCACCGGCATCCACGACAGCGGCGAGATCATGCGCAGGAACTGGAACGCCGGCGTGGTCGCCGCCTCCAGGTGCCGGTAGCTGCCCACCAGCAAGCCCAGCGGCACGCCGATCAGCAGCGCCAGCAGCAGCCCGACCAGGATACGTTTGAGGCTGACCCAGATATGCCCGTACACCTCGCCCTGCCCCAGCAACTCGACCAGGCTGGCCAGGGTCGCTGCCGGCGAAAAGCGCGCCGACAGGCCATCGGCCTGGCCGAACAGCGCGACACCGGCCCACCACAACAGCAACAGACCCAGCAACCCGGCCAGCCCCAGGCCGGCATGAACGACATGCGTGCGCATCAGACCGCGAACTCCTCGCTACGCTCGAAGTTATCGGCGATGCCGAACACCGACGGCCCGCCAACGGTAGCAATGGCGTTGCGCACGAAGCGGTCGTCGACCAGGTCGCGGGCGGTCTGTGCCGGGTCCAGGCCGGCCAGGAACGCGCTGTCGCCCTCGATCAGGGTGGTTTTCAGGCGCTTGACCAGTTCTTCGGTGTAGCTGGGGAACGGGTAAGGCTGGAAATCGATGCGCTTTTCGTCCCACTGCTGGTGGCGAATGGCGCCACTGGCAATATAACCGGCCCGGTCCTCGGCGGCCGGGGCCAGCACTTTGCCGAGCACCGCTGGTTCATGCGGGGTGTACTTGTTGGGGCCGGCCTTGGACAACAATGCGGCGGCCTCGGCGCGGTGGTCACGGGTCCAGTGCTGGGCCTTGACGATGGCGTTGACCACCTTCTGCGACCACTCCGGGCGGTTGTTCAGGTCGTGCTCGTGCATGAACACCACGCAGCAGGCGTGGTTGCGCCACACATCGCCGGTAAAGCGCTGCACGCGGCCAACCTTGAGGTTCTCGGCCAGAGCGTTGAAGGGCTCGGCGACGATATAGCCAGCGATGCGCTTGCTGGCCAGTGCAGGCGGCATGTCGGACGGCGGCAGCACCAGCAGGTTGACTTCGTTGCCGGCCAGTGGCGCATTGGCCGGCTTCGACACCGGGGTCAGGCCGTTGTCGTTGAGCATCTGTTGCAGCACGACGTTGTGGATCGAGTACCAGAACGGGATGGCCACGGTCTTGCCGCCCAGCTGTTTCATGTCGCTGATGTCCGGGGCCACGGTCAGGCCCGAACCGCCCACGTGGTTCCAGGCCACCACCTTGGCCGGCACCTTGCTGGCGTAGCGGGCCCACACGGTCATCGGCGACAGCAGGTGGATGACGTTGACCTGGCCGGAGATGAACGCTTCGATCACCTGCGCCCAGCTGCGCAGCAGCACCGGGCGCTCGGCCTTGATGCCTTCGGCCTCGAACAGGCCGTTGTTGTGCGCCACCAGCAGTGGCGTGGCGTCGGTGATCGGCAGGTAGCCAATACGCACCGGCGCGTCCGGCTCGGCGGCGGCCCGGGCCTGCAGGCTCGACAGCAACGGCAGTGCTCCGGCGGCCGTGAGCATGGCACCTAGCTTGAGGAAATCGCGACGCGAAGAAGAGGAACAGCAGTCATCCATGCACATGGACAGCCTCCGAGGGCAACGGGGTTGGGGTAGGTTCGACTGTGCGGCTTGCCCGCCGAAGGGTTTTGAGGATTTCGATGCGCAAGGCGCCCAGTTCCTCGACCCGCTGCGTCCGTGGTTGCGGCAGGTCGATGTGCCACTGGCCGAGGGTGTGCGCTGGGTGGTTGCCCAGTAGCAGGACCCGGTCGGACAGCAGCAGGGCTTCGTCGATATCGTGGGTGATCAGCACCGCTGCCGTGTTGTGGGTGGCGATCAGTTGCAGCAGCAGTTGCTGCATGTCGGCCCGGGTCACTTCATCCAGCGCGCCGAACGGCTCGTCGAGCAACAGCACTTCGGGCTGGCGGGCCAGGCAGCGGGCCAGCGCGGTGCGCTGGGCCATGCCGCCGGACAACTGCGCCGGGTACTGGCCACGGGCATGGGCCAGGCCCACGGCGGCAATTGCATGGTCGATGCGTGCGCGCCGTTCGGCGGCGGCAAGTTTTGGCTGGCGGGCGAAGTCCAGGCCGAAGGCGACGTTCTTCTCCAGGTTCAACCAGGGCAACAGGCTCGGGTCCTGGAAGGCCACCGCCAGGCGTGGGTGCGGGCCCTGCAGCGGCTGGCCGTGCAGGGTCACGCTGCCACCGCGGGGCTGCTGCAGGCCGGCCAGCACCCGCAGCAGGCTGGACTTGCCGACCCCGCTGGGGCCGAGGATGGTCACCACTTCGCCGGGTGCCAGCTGCAGGTCGAACTGTGCCAGCACCGCCTGCCAGCAACCCTCGCGCGGGTAGCCCAGGCTGATGTCGCGGGCTTCGAGCAACACTGGGCTCATGCCGCGCCCGCCTGGCGTTGCAGTTCGGCGCGCAGCTGCACCAGGCTGGGCGTGACGATCGGCACGAAGGCCGACTCGCGCCAGCGGCGGGCAAAGCCTTCACCGTACTCGCTTAGGTAGGCCTTGCCACCACTGGCCTGCAACTCCAGCTGTACGGCGTCGGCAGCGCTTTCGGCCAGGGTGATGCGCAGCTTGAACAAGGCTGCCGGCTGCTGCTGGAAGCGGCCATCGAGCAGGCCCTGCTTGAGCTCGTTCACGGTGTTTTCCAAGCGTTCGCTGAGCACCTGACGTGCTTCGTCGAGGAATGAGGCACGGCCATGCAGGTGTGCCTGCACTTCCGCCAGCGCCCGCCGCGCCAGGCCAATGGCCATGCCGCACTGCAGCGCCAGGAACGCCGGGCGTACCCGGGGCAGGAACTCGCGGGCATTTTCGTGCAGCAACCAGCCACGCTGCAATTGCACCTGGTGGAAGGCCAGTGCTGCGGTGTTGCTCGACTGCAGGCCCATCAGCTGCAGGTCGTCGGAACGCTCCAGGCCCTGTGCGTCGGACGGGATGGCCAGCACGAACGGTGCACCACCGGCTTCATCTTCGATAGCCGCAGCCACCACGAAGCCGCTTTTGCGCAAGTTGGTCACCCAGTGCAGGCGCCCTTCCAGCTGCCAGCCATCGGTTTGCGGGCGGCCACGCACCTGCAGCGCTTCAATGCCGGACAAGAACTTCATGGCGTTGGACAGCCCGGTGGCGCCGGCCAGTTCGCCAGTCAGCAGGCGCGGCAGCAGGCGCTCGCGCAGGGGCTGGTTGGGGCTGTGCAACAGGTATTCGATGAAGGCGCGCTGGCCCCAGCAAACGAACGCCGCTGCCAGCGAGCGGCTGGCGATCGCGGCGATGGCCTCGACCGCGTCGCTCACCTGCCCGCCCGTGCCGCCCAGGGCCGGGTCGACACCGACGCGCAGCAGCTGCGATTCGGCGATTTGCGCCAGCACCAGCTGCGGCTCGCATTGGCCCCGGTCAATGGCCTCGGCATTGGCATCCAGCCATTGTCGAAATGCACAATCTTGCATGGTCTTGCTCCTTTGAAAACGCCGGGGCCGCCTGGCGGCCCATTCGCGGCACAAGGCCGCTCCTACACCGATCGCGGTACGACCGGTGTCACACGCAGATCATGCAGAAGGTTGCCAGCGGTACTTGCCGAGCTCGTCATTGAGCGGCGTCTGGGCGAACACATTAGCAAAGTTGCACAGGGTTGCGAGGCTCACGCCCAGAATCACCTCCAGGGCGTTGCCTTCGCTGAAACCGGCTGCGCGGAAGGCCTGGTAAGTGGCCTCGCTGACATTGCCACGGGTGGCGATGACTTCGCGGGCGAACGCGGCCAGGGTTTCATACCGGGCATCGGGCAGCTCGCCACGGGCACGCAGGGCATCGACCACCTCCTGCGGCAGCTTGGCCTTGTTCAGGGCCACGGCCGTGTGGCCGGCCACGCAGAAGTCACAGCCATGCTGGGTGGCGGCAATCAGTTGCACCACTTCACGCTCGGCCAGGCTCAGTTCGGCTTTGCCGTTGAGTGCCGAAACGGTCACGTAGGTTTCCAGCGCCGCCGGGGCATTGGCCAGCACGCCCAGCAGGTTGGGGATGAAGCCGGAATTCTTCTGGGCGTTCTCGAGGAACGGACGGGCCGCTTCCGGGGCGCTCTGCAGCGTGTGTAAAGTAATGCGCGAGGACATGGAGTGGTCTCCTTTGATGGGTGTCACTACAGTCTGTTGGTTATAAGAACTACCCTCCATATTCATCAGTCGCCTTTCCTTGCTCTTGAGTCTTTGCATTAGATGATTTCGTCCAGCCACCTTGTCGATTGGTTATTAGAGGGCCTGGAGCTCGATGCCAGCCTGTTCCATGTGGGCCGCTACTGCGGCGGCTGGCACGCCAGCACCGAAGGCATGGGCCGGGCCAGCTTCCACCTGGTGGTGCAAGGGCATTGCTGGCTGCACATCGATGGCCAGCCCGAGGCACTGCGCCTGGAGGCCGGCGATGCGGTGTTCCTGCTGCGCGACCTCGGCTATCGCCTGGCCAGCGACCAGGACCCTGCCAGTGCCTGCGCCCAGCCACGCCAGCAGATGCAGCCCATGGACGTTGATGCGGTCGATGGCGTGGGCCTGGTATGTGGTTTCTTCCACTTCAGGCCGGGGTTGTCGGCGCTGATCGTCGACGGCCTGGCCGACTGGATATTGCTGCGCGCCGATGAACCGGCCGGGCATGCGGCGCGGGCGTTGTTCGAGCTGATCCTGGAGGAGTGCCGGCGCGCCGCCGGGCCTTCCCAGGCGTTGCTGGAGCGGCTGACGCACTTGCTGTTCCTGTATGTGCTACGCCAGCAGGTGCATGCCGGGCAATCGCTGGGCGGGCTGGTCGCCCTCGCCCGGCAACCGGCGTTTGCCGGTTTGCTGGAGCAGTTGATCGAGCAACCGGGGCAAGCGTGGACGCTGGAAAGCATGGCCGCCTGTACCGGGTTGTCGCGGTCGGCGTTTTTCAAGCGTTTCAATGAACTGGCCGGACAGTCGCCGGGGCAAGTACTGCTGGCGCTGCGGATGCGCCTTGCCAGTCAGTTGCTGCGCACGGGGCATACCGTGGAGCAGGTGGGGGCACAGGTGGGGTATCAGTCAGTGGCGGCGTTTACCCGGGCGTTTGCCAAGGCGGTGGGGCTGCAGCCGGGGGCGTATCGGCGGCAGCATGAGGGGCGCTGAACGCGTTATTCCTGTACCGGCCTCTTCGCGGGCTCGCCCGCTCCCACAGTTACCCCACAGATTTCAGCAATTGTGCGATTCCTGTGGGAGCGGGCAAGCCCGCGAAGAGGCCGGTGCAGGCAGCAGATTCAGACCTGACTGACCGGAATATCCCCTGCCCCTTTGCCCTCCCGCCGCTCACCCATCCAGGCATTGACCTTCTGCCCGAACTCGGCCGGCGCCTTGCGCCCGAACCGCCGCGCCAGATCAAGGATGGTCTGCTGCGCCAGGGCCTCTTCCATGCGCTTCTGCGCACCCAGCATCACCGCATGGATCGCGCATGTGCCCTCGGTCGCCCAACCCGGCGGCGAACCCTCGAACAGGCTGCAACGCTCGCGAACTTCGCGGCAGTCGAAGATCTTCTTTGGCCCATCGATGGCATTGACGATATCCAGCACGGTGATTTCATCCGACGGCCGCGCCAGCCGGAAGCCGCCACGCACGCCCTCGGTGGCGGCCACCAGCCCAGCACGGGCCAGCTTGGTAAAGACCTTGGCCAGGTACTCCTGGGGTACACCCTGCAACTCCGCCAGGTCGCGCACGCTGGACTCGCGCGAGTCGCCCCGCTCGTC
Organism: Pseudomonas sp. PVC-5-1; assembly: GCF_057444345.1. Taxonomy (NCBI): domain Bacteria; kingdom Pseudomonadati; phylum Pseudomonadota; class Gammaproteobacteria; order Pseudomonadales; family Pseudomonadaceae; genus Pseudomonas; species Pseudomonas sp. PVC-5-1. Next base: position 3,399,793 of record NZ_CM172024.1, read on the forward strand.
CACCAGGAACAGCAGGCAATGGATACCGTATTCGACGCCAGCACTGTAGAGCGACATATCTATCTCCGACCAATCTTGTCGCAAATAATACGCCGATAGCATCCGCACCGCAAAGCGCAAAGCTGCCGCCGGTCGGCCTTGTTTTTCCCTTAAGCCCAGTAAATACAGCTATTCGAGCCGCGAAATGGTGGTGCGGAGTGTCGGCATGCGGAAAAAAAGACTTGCACGCACAAACTACGATCAATACAGTCGTAGTTATTCGAGAGGCACACAACCCGCCCTCGAAGCCCCTTTCGAACCTTGCGGAGCACCTTCATGAAATCGAACATCCTCATCATCGGTGCCGGCTTTGCCGGTGTATGGAGCGCCCTGAGCGCTGCGCGCCTGCTCGATCAGGCCCAGCGTGCCGACATCAACATCAGCGTCCTCGCTCCGCAGCCTGAACTGCGCATCCGCCCGCGCTTCTACGAGGCCGACGTGCACGGCATGAAAGCCCCGCTGGGCGAGCTGTTCGAAGCCGTGGGCATTCACTTCATTCCGGGCAACGCCGACAGCATCGATACCGAAGGGCGCAGCGTCAGCTACACCGACGCCCAGGGGCACCGGCAACAGATCGCCTACGACCGCCTGATCCTTGCCGCAGGCAGCCAGGTCGCACGCCCGGCAGTGCCTGGCCTGGCCGAACATGCGTTCGATGTCGACCAGATGGAATCGGCCATGCGCCTGGAACAGCACCTGGTCGGTCTTGCCGCCCAGCCCGCTTCGCCTGCACGCAACACTGTGGTGGTCTGTGGCGGTGGCTTCACAGGTATTGAAACCGCCACGGAAATGCCTGCCCGCCTGCGTGCCATCCTCGGTGCCAGTGCAGCGGTGCGGGTGGTGGTGGTCGACCGCGGTGCGCAAGTTGGTGCGGCGCTGGGCGCCGGTATCACGCCGTCGATCATCGCCGCCTGCGAACAGGCCGGGGTCGAGTGGAAGGCCGGAGCCTCGGTGGTGGCTGTCGATGCCGGTGGCGTTACCCTGGACAACGGCGACCATATCGCCAGCAACACCGTGATCTGGACCGTTGGCGTGAAGGCCAGCCCGTTGACCGCACAGGTTGCCGGCGAGCGTGACAACTTCGGCCGGCTGAAAGTGGACGGCCACCTGAAGGTGCTCGGCCAGGACCATGTGTACGCGACGGGCGACACCGCCTGGGCCGCTGTGGACGAACTGGGCAACCACGCCCTGATGACCTGCCAGCACGCCATCCCCATGGGCCGCCACTCCGGCAACAACGCCGCGGCCGACCTGCTCGGTCTGCAGCCGGTGGTGTACCGCCAGCCCAAGTACGTCACCTGCCTGGACCTGGGCGAATGGGGCGCGACGTTCAGCGAGGGTTGGGACCGCGAACTGAAGCTGCACGGCCAGGAAGGCAAAGACCTCAAGCGCCAGATCAACTCGGTGTGGATCTACCCGCCAGCGGCTGATCGCGCCCTGGCACTGGCCGCTGCCGACCCGCTGATCGCGATCGTCTGATCGCAGCGAGGTGCAAGCTGAAACAACCGGGGCCACATTGTGGCCCTTCGCGGGCATGCCCGCTCCCACAGGGATAGTGCAGCCTGCAAGGGCAACATGAAACCTGTGGGAGCTGGCTTGCCGGCGATGGGCTGCAAAGCAGCCCCTGTTACAGCAACGCCAATCTGTCAGTCATTGACACTCACAACCCGCCCCGCCTTCTCGGCAGCCTTGCCCCGGGTCGCCAGGCAGTAATACAGCGGCACCGTCACCAGCAAGCCGAACAGCCACGACAGATCAGCCCCTTCGACGATATTGGAATACGGCCCCACATACAGCGACGTGTTGGCAAACGGCAACTGCACCAGGATGCCGCAGGCATAGGCAATGATCGCGTGGTGGTTGAAGCGGCCATAGATGCCGCCGTCGGCACTGAAGATCGAGGCGATGTCGTACTGGCCCTTCTTGATCAGGTAGAAGTCGATCAGGTTGATCGACGCCCATGGCACCAGCACCAGCAGCAGTGCCAGGATCAGGCCGATGAACTGGCCGATGAAGTCCGCCGAGGCATTCAGCGCTACCAGGCCGCAGCCCACCAGAATCACCGAAGCCAGCACCACCCGCACCTTGATGCTCGGCGTCCACTCGGCGACGAAGGTCTGGATCGCGGTGACGATCGACAGCACCGCGCCATACAGGTTGAGGGCGTTGTGGCTGATGATGTTGAGCAGGAACAGCACCATCAGGATCGGGCCCAGCCAGCCGGTGGCCTGCTTGACCGCATCCATTGCATCGGTGCCTTCCGGCACGCAAAGCACCGCCACCGCACCAAAGCTGAAGCACAGGATCGTGCCCAGGGTAGCGCCGAAGTAGGTGGCCCAGAACGGCTTTGCAATGCCCACTTCACGCGGCAGGTAGCGCGAATAGTCGGAGGTATACGGCGAGAAGCTGATCTGCCAGATGGTGCCCAGCGACACGGTGGCGATGAAGCCCGACAGGTTGAACCCGCCGCGGCTGAAGAAGTCGGCCGGCAGTTCCTGGGCGAACATCATGATGAAGCCGGCCAGCAGCGCCGAACCCATCACCCAGGTACCGATGCGGTTGAGGATGTGAATGAAACGGTAGCCGATCACGCCAATGGCGGTGGCACTCAGCGCACCGATCACGATCGCGCCGGGCATCGGCACGCTCGGAGTGATGCCGTGGATGGTCTTGCCCGCCAGGACGATGTTGGAAATGAAGAAGCCGACATAGATCAGCGCGGTGAAGAACACGATCAGCAAGGCGCCGTAGCGGCCGAACTGGCCACGGCTCTGCACCATCTGCGGAATGCCCAGCTGCGGTCCCTGCGCAGAGGCAAGGGCAATGACCACGCCCCCGACCAGATGGCCCAGCACGATGGCGACCAGCCCCCATAACAGGTTCAGGTGGAACACCTGGACCACCATGGCGCCGGTGACGATGGGCAGTGGCGCGATGTTGGTACTGAACCAGAGGGTGAACAGGTCGCGCGCCTTCCCGTGGCGCTCGGCAGGTGGAACGTAATCGACCGTGTGATTCTCGACAAACTGGTGTTGCGACGACGGTTGGGACATAGGATTCAGCTCGAAAGGTCGTTTTTATCTTTGTAAGGAAACCGCATCTAGGCGGCCTCTCAGCTGCGGACCATATTATGGTATTCCAAACTTTTGACAACACTGATCCGTAGGAAAAAACGCCCACTGATCCGCTCGCGCAACCCCTGCGGCAAACCGCCTCACCGCTCAAGCCCACGGTATACGGGGGCTTGAGCCGTTCATCGCGCAACACCCCCGCTTGAAAATTCCGCTTGCAAAATAGGTATTACGGTATACCATCAGACACATCAACGATAAAAATCGCGGACCACCGCAGCCCTATAGAGGTACACCAGATGATCGACGCAACCGTCTACAAGCATGTCCTGGGCTCCTTCCCGTCCGGCGTTACCGTCATCACCACCCTGGACGACGATGGCTCGGTCGTCGGTCTGACCGCCAGCGCCTTTTCCTCCCTGTCGATGGACCCGCCGCTGGTGCTGTTCTGCCCCAACTACACCTCCGACTCCTACCCCGTGCTGATCAGGCAGAAGCGCTTCGCCATTCATCTGTTGTCCGGTGAACAGCAGGCCGAAGCCTATGCGTTCGCCAAGAAGGGCAAGGACAAGGCCAGCGGTATCGAGTGGTCCCTGAGCGAACTGGGCAACCCGATCCTGGCCGGTGCCACCGCAGTCATCGAATGCGAACTGTGGCGCGAATACGAAGGTGGCGACCACGCCATCATGGTCGGCAAGGTACACAACCTGATCGTCCCTGAAGAGGCGCCACGGCCGATGGTGTACTGCCGCGGCAAGATGGCCAGCCTGCCGGCCTTTGCCTGAAGCCTATTCTGAATCGAGACCGCTGGTGCCAACCCTGCCAGGCGCCAGCCCCTTTCAAGCGTTGAGGAAAGCCCCATGAAATTTTCGTTGTTCGTGCACATGGAACGTTGGGATGAACAGGTCAGCCACCGCCAGCTGTTCGAAGACCTGACCGAACTGACCCTGATGGCCGAGCACGGCGGTTTCAGCACCGTGTGGATCGGCGAACACCACGCCATGGAATACACCATTTCGCCAAGCCCGATGCCGCTGCTGGCCTACCTGGCTGCGCGCACCGACAAGATCCGCCTGGGCGCCGGCACCATCATCGCGCCGTTCTGGAACCCGATCCGCGTGGCGGGCGAATGCGCCCTGCTCGACGTGATCAGCAAGGGCCGCATGGAGGTGGGCCTGGCCCGTGGCGCCTACCAGTTCGAATTCGACCGCATGGCAGGTGGCATGCCGGCCACCGACGGCGGCAAGGCTCTGCGTGAAATGGTGCCGGTGGTGCGCAAGCTGTGGGAAGGCGACTACGCCCATGACGGCGAAGTGTACAAGTTCCCCACGTCCACCAGCGTGCCGAAGCCCTACAACGCCGTACCGCCGATGTGGATCGCCGCCCGCGACCCGGACTCGCACAACTTCGCCGTGGCCAATGGTTGCAACGTCATGGTCACCCCACTGATGAAGGGTGACGAGGAAGTGCTGGACCTGAAGAACAAGTTCCAGGCCGCCCTGGACAACAACCCGGGCGTGCCACGCCCGCAACTGATGGTGCTGCGCCACACCCACGTGCACAGCCCGGCCGAGCCGGAAGGCTGGAAAGTTGGCGCCCAGGCCATCTCGCGCTTCTACCGCACCTTCGATGCCTGGTTCGGCAACAAGACCACCCCGGTCAACGGCTTCCTCGAGCCGAGCCCGGAATCGAAGTTCGCCGAAGTGCCGGCGTTCGAGCTGGAGAACATCCGCAAGAACACCATGATCGGCACGCCGGAAGAGATCATCGCGCGTATCAAGTACTACCAGGAACTCGGCGTCGACGAGTTCAGCTTCTGGTGCGACAACAGCCTGCCCCACGCCGAGAAGAAGAAATCGCTGGAGCTGTTCATCAAGGAAGTGGTGCCGGCGTTCGCCTGATTTCCCATTGCCTGAAACATTGCGGGACGCGCCCGCTCCCGTGGGCCCTGCGGCCCGCGTGAGCGGGCTTTTTTTTGAAGCCTGCACCGGCTTTTTCGCGGGCTTGCCCGCTCCCACAGGGACAGCACAGGCCATGAATGCCGTGCGATCCCTTTGGGAGCGGGCAAGCCCGCGAAAAGGCCAGTACAGAAACCGCAGGAATCAAGGCATCAGGCCACCTTTCGTCCCCTCGCAAGAGAAATTTCCAGCCACCTCTTGCACAACAAATATTATGGTATACCATCAGACAACAAGAGCTGATAACCCTCACCAGGAGCCACCCATGAGTTTCGAAATCCGCAAGATCGTCACCTACTCCGAAGAGACCCGCATCGAAGGCGGCAAGGCCACCGACAAGCCGGTGACCATGGTCGGCCTGGCCGTCGTGATCAAGAACCCATGGGCCGGTCGCGGTTTCGTTGAAGATCTGAAGCCGGAAATCCGTGCCAACTGCTCGGACCTGGGTGCCCTGATGGTCGAGCGCCTGACTGCCGCCATCGGCGGCGCCGACAAGATCGAAGCCTACGGCAAGGCCGCAGTCGTCGGTGCCGACGGCGAAATCGAACACGCCTCGGCGGTGATCCACACCCTGCGCTTCGGCAACCACTACCGTGAAGCGGTACAGGCCAAGAGCTACCTGAGCTTCACCAACAAGCGCGGCGGCCCGGGTACCTCGATCCAGATCCCGATGATGCAGAAGGACGACGAAGGCCTGCGCTCGCACTACATCACCCTGGAAATGCAGATCGAAGATGCCCCGCGCGCCGATGAAATCGTCGTGGTCCTGGGCGCCTCCGACGGCGGCCGCCTGCACCCGCGCATCGGCAACCGCTACATCGACCTGGAAGAACTGGCTGCCGAAAAAGCCAACGCTCAATAACAACAACCAAGACGGGCCGGGGCGTGGCGTGCTTACCCGCCGCGCCCGACCTTCAAGGAGCGCCCTCCATGATTCAGCCTGTCGCTGAACGCACACCCGCCGGCACCAGCTACCTGTCCGTCGGCCAGGGCCAACCCGTGGTACTGATCCACGGCGTGGGCCTGAACAAGGAAATGTGGGGCGGTCAGTTCGTTGGCCTGGCCAACGACTACCGCGTCATCGCCTACGACATGCTCGGCCACGGCCAGAGCGCGCTGCCAGCCGCGGACATCGGCCTGGAAGGTTATGCTGCGCAACTCGCCGAACTGCTCGACCACCTGCAGATCGCGCAAGCCACCGTGATCGGCTTTTCCATGGGCGGCCTGGTCGCCCGGGCGTTCGCCCTCGAATACCCACAGCGCCTGGCTGCACTGGTAGTGCTCAACAGCGTGTTCAACCGCACCCCCGAGCAGAGTGCCGGCGTTATCGCCCGCGCCGCCCAGGCTGCGCAGCTTGGCCCCGACGCCAACGTCGACGCCGCGCTCGACCGCTGGTTCAGCCGTGAATACAAGGCTGCCAACCCGGCGCAGGTCGCCGCCATTCGCCAGGTGCTGGCGAGCAACGACCCGCAGGGCTACCACACCACTTATTCGCTGTTCGCCACCCAGGACATGTACCGCGCCGCCGACCTGGCCAGTATCCAGGTGCCGACGCTGATCGCCACCGGCGAACTCGACTCGGGCTCCACCCCGGCCATGACCCGCCAGCTTGCTGCCAGCATTCCTGGCGCACACAGCGTGGTCCTCGCCGAGCAACGGCATATGATGCCGGTGGAAGCACCGCGCGAAGTCAACAAGATGCTGCTGGACTTCCTCGCGCAAGCCCGCACCCTCACCGAATCCGCCAAGGGGATTGTTGCATGACCCTCGTTCGTTTCCAGATGTGCATCGACGGCCAATGGCGCGATGCCCAGAGCGGCAAGACCTTCGACAGCCTCAACCCGGCTACCGCCCAGGCATGGGCGCAATTGCCCGACGCCGACGAGGCCGATGTCGAGCTGGCCGTGCAGGCCGCCCAGCGCGCCTTCGACAGCAAGGAGTGGCGCAGCATCACCGCCACCGCGCGCGGCAAGCTGCTGCGTCGCCTGGGTGACCTGATTGCCGAAAACAAGGAACACCTGGCCCAGCTGGAAAGCCGTGACAACGGCAAGCTGATCCGCGAAACCCGCGGCCAGGTCGGCTACCTGCCAGAGTTCTTCCACTACACCGCAGGCCTTGCCGACAAGCTTGAAGGCGGCACCCTGCCGCTGGACAAGCCCGACCTGTTCGCCTACACCGTGCACGAGCCGATCGGCGTGGTGGCCGGGATCATCCCGTGGAACAGCCCGCTGTACCTCACCGCCATCAAGCTGGCCCCGGCCCTGGCCGCCGGCAACACCATCGTGCTCAAGCCGTCCGAGCACGCCTCGGCGACCATCCTCGAGCTGGCCCGCCTGGCCCTCGAGGCCGGCTTCCCGGCCGGTGTGGTCAACGTGGTCACCGGCTACGGCCCCAGCACCGGCGCGGCGCTGACCCGCCACCCGCTGGTGCGCAAGATCGCCTTCACCGGCGGCGCCGCCACCGCCCGCCACGTGGTGCGCAGCAGCGCCGAGAACTTCGCCAAGCTGTCGCTGGAGCTGGGCGGCAAGTCGCCGAACATCATTTTCGCCGATGCCGACCTGGACAGCGCCATCAACGGCGCCGTGGCAGGCATTTATGCCGCCTCCGGGCAAAGCTGCGTGGCCGGCTCGCGTCTGCTGGTGCAGGACGAGATCTTCGACGAGTTCGTCGAACGCCTGATCGCCCGCGCCAGGCGCATCCGCATCGGCAACCCGCAGGACGATGCCAGCGAAATGGGCCCCATGGCCACCGCGCAACAGCTGGCCGTGGTCGAAGGCCTGGTGGCCGCTGCCAAGGCCGAAGGCGCCAAGCTGCACATGGGCGGCAAGCGTGCCGAGGTCGAGGGTGACGGCTGGTTCTACGAGCCGACCCTGTTCGAGTGCGACAGCAACTCGATGACCATCATGCAGGAAGAGGTGTTCGGCCCGGTTGCCGCGGTAATCCGCTTCAAGACCGAGGAAGAGGCCCTGGCCATCGCCAACGACTCGCAGTTCGGCCTGGCCGCCGGCATCTGGACCCGCGACCTGGGCCGTGCCCACCGCCTGGCCCGCGACGTGCGTTCGGGGATCATCTGGGTCAACACCTACCGTGCCGTGTCGGCCATGGCGCCGATCGGCGGGTTCAAGAACAGCGGCTACGGCCGTGAGAGCGGCATCGATTCGGTGCTGGCCTATACCGAGCTGAAGACGGTGTGGATCAACCTGTCCACCGCGCCGATGCCCGACCCGTTTGTGATGCGCTAAGAGGTAGCACGAGATGATCGAACCAGGCATCTACAAAGACGTGATGGGCTCGTTCCCGTCCGGCGTCACCGTGGTCACCACCCTGGACGCCGACGGTGGCATCGTCGGCATCACCGCCAGCGCGTTCAGCGCGCTGTCGATCGACCCGGCGCTGGTGCTGTTCTGCCCCAACTACGCCTCCGACACCTACCCCATCCTGCGTGACAGCAAGCAGTTCGCGATTCACCTGCTGTCCGCCGACCAGACCGCCGAGGCCTATGCCTTCGCCGGCAAGGGCAAGGACAAGGCCAAAGGCATCGAATGGCACCTGAGCGAGCTGGGCAACCCGCTGCTGGCCAAGGCCACGGCGATCATCGAATGCGAGCTGTGGCGCGAGTACGACGGCGGTGACCACGCGATCATCGTCGGCGCGGTGAAGAACCTGGTGCTGCCGGCCGAGCCGGTGACCCCGATGGTCTACCACAAGGGCAAGCTGGGCGCCCTGCCCCCCTTGGGTTGATAGACCGCGTTGGCTTCTTCGCGGGCTCGCCCGCTCCCACAGGTACTGCGCAGGTTTCAGCACCTGTGCAATCCCTGTGGGAGCGGGCAAGCCCGCGAAGAAGCCAACACCGATGACCCTGTTTTTAGGGGCCGCGTCATCGTCTCACCCTCGGTTGCGTCCCCTGTTTTATTTTGGAGTACTGCACATGAGCAATGAAAAGTACGAAAAAGGCCTGCAGATCCGCACCCAGGTACTGGGCGAGGACTACGTCAACCGCTCGATCCAGAACGCCGACGACTTCACAAAGCCGTTGCAGGAGCTGGTCACCGAATACTGCTGGGGCCACGTCTGGGGCCGCGAAGGCTTGTCGCTCAAAGAGCGCAGCATGATAAACTTGGCCATGATTTCCGCGCTCAACCGGCCCCACGAGCTCAAGCTGCACATTCGCGGCGCCTTGCGTAATGGCCTGAGCCGTGAACAGATTCGCGAGATCCTGCTCCAGGTCGGCATTTATTGCGGCGTGCCCGCGGCGGTGGACAGTTTCCGCCTGGCCCGCGAAGCGTTCGCTGAAGCCGATGCGGAGTCAACCCGTTAACACCGGGCTGTTCGAACCCACGCAAGGAGCACCCAAGGTTCGTGGTGCTGTTGCGGTTGCGGCCGGGCAGCCTCTTTAAGAGCGCACTTGATGAAACGCCAGCCACTCGACGACAGCTTCAAGGTCAATCGCAACCCCGTTACCCTGCGCGAAATCGTGCTCGACAAGCTGCGCGCCGCGATCATGAACTTCCACCTGCTGCCAGGCGATCGCCTGGTCGAGCGCGACCTCTGCGACCGCCTCGGCGTCAGCCGCACCTCGGTGCGTGAAGCCCTGCGCCACCTGGAATCCGAAGGCCTGGTGGAGTTCGCCGACGCCAAGGGCCCGCGCGTGGCCATCATCACCCTGGAAGACGCCCGCGATATCTACGAGCTGCGCTGCGTGCTCGAAGGCCTGATCGTGCAGCTGTTCACCCTGAACGCAAAGGCCAAGGACATCCGCGCCCTGGAGCGCGCGCTGGAGGTCAACCGCGAAGCCCTCGAGGAAGGCGAACTGCAACAGGTGCTGGACTCGGTACAAGGTTTCTACGATGTGCTGCTGGAAGGCTCCGGCAACCAGGTGGCCGCCCAGCAGCTGCGCCAGTTGCAGGCGCGCATCAGCTACCTGCGCGCCACCTCGGTGTCGCAGGAGAACCGCCGCGGTGCCAGCAACCGCGAAATGGAAAAGATCGTCGAGGCGATCAAGAGCGGCGACCCGCTGGTTGCCCACCAGGCCTCGGTTGACCACGTCCGCGCCGCCGCCAAGGTGGCCCTGGACTACCTGCGCCAGAAGCAGGATGACAACGTCAAGGTGCGCGAGATGGTTGAGCCCCTGGCCTTGAAGGACCCACGCATATAAGCCACCCACAGGCCACCGATCATGCCCAACGCCCCGCGCTACTGCCCGCACTGCACCACGGAACTGGCCCGGGGCGTTCCCACAGGCGACACCCACGAACGCCTGCACTGCACCGGCTGCGGCTACATCCACTACATCAACCCGAAGATCATCGCCGGCTGCATCATCGAGCGTGATGGCAAGTACCTGCTATGCCAGCGCGCCATCCCGCCGCGCCCCGGCACCTGGACCTTGCCGGCCGGGTTCATGGAGGCCGGCGAGACCACCGAGCAGGCGGCCTTGCGCGAGGTCTGGGAAGAAAGCGGCGTACGCGCCGAAATCGTCTCGCCGTACTCGATCTTCAGCGTCCCGAAGATAAGCGAGGTCTATATCATCTTCCGCGCCATCGCCACCGAGGAAACCGGGCAGTACGGGGCGGAAACGCTGGCCTACAGGTTCTTCGAGCCCGACGAGATCCCGTGGGATGAAATCTACTACCCGGCAATCCGGCAGATACTCGAGCGCTATATCCTCGAGCGGCAAGCCGGGGTTTATGGCATCTACATGGGCAATGACGACACTGGCAAGGTGCACTTCATTCGCTAGCTTGTACCGGCCCTATCGCCGGCAAGCCAGCTCCCACCTGGACCGCATCGACTTCAAGTCATGTGCAGTCCTGTGGGAGCTGGCTTGCCGGCGATAGGGCCGGTACAGCCACCAAAAATTCTCGCCAAACGTCTATTCTGGATGCACCCTTAAGGCCTTACGCAAAAGGACCAGCAGAGCACATGGCAAAATGGCTAGACGGCGGCGGTCTGATGGCCGAGCGCATCCGCAACCACGATTGGGCCGCCACCCCGCTGGGCCCGCTGGAGCACTGGCCCGACCCGCTGAAAACCAGCCTGGCGCTGTGCCTGGCCTCGCGCTTTCCGCAAGCCGTGCTCTGGGGCCCTGACCTGCTCACCCTGCACAACGACGCTTTCTCACAGATTCTCGGGCAGAAGCCCTCGGCATTGGGCATCCCCTTCCGCGCCGTGTGGCAGGAGGCCTGGGCCGACATCGGCCACATGGCCAACCGCGCCCTGGCCGGCGAGGCGGTGTACATCGAAGACTTCCCGCTCGTCATCGACCGCAACGGCGGCCCCGAACGGGCCTATTTCACCTTCTGCTACAGCCCCATCCGCGACCACGACGGCAAGGTCCTTGGCATGCTGGATACAGTCACCGAAACCACCGCCAGCGTGCTCGCCAACCAGCGCCTGAGGTTCCTCGACGACCTGGGCCGTGCCGTGGCCGACGCTACCGACCCGAACCAGATCCTTGCCACTACCACGCGCATGCTGGTCGAGCACCTGCAACTGTCGAGTTGTGCCTACGCGGTGATGGAGCCAGACGAAGACGGTTTCACCATCTGCGGTGACGCCGTGGCGCCCGGCTCGCCGCATCTGTTGGGCCGCTATCGATTGCAGGATTTTGGCAAGCTGGCGCTCGGCCGCCTGCGCAGTGGCCTGCCGTTGGTCATCCAGGACAACCTGAGCGAGCTGTCCCCGGAGGAAGCTGCCACCTTCCAGGCCATCGGCATTACCGCGACCATTTGCATGCCCCTGATCAAAGGCGGCCGACTGACCGCGCTGATGGCCATCCACGACAAGGTGCCACGGGAGTGGACCCACTATGAACAGACGCTGATCAGTGAAGTCACCGAGCGCTGCTGGGCGCATATCCAGCGGGTACAGGCCCACGCCGAGGTCCGCGAAGCCATGGCGGCACTGGAGGCGCTGAATGCCACCCTCGAACAGCGCGTGGATGAACGCACCAGCCAGTTGCTGCACACAGAAGCCGTGCTGCGCCAGACCCAAAAGCTCGAAGCCATTGGCCTACTTACCGGTGGCGTGGCTCATGACTTCAACAACCTGCTGACCATCATTCGCTCGTCGCTGCATTTTCTGCAGCGCCCCAACCTCGATGCACAGCGTCGCGAACGCTATCTCAAGACCATGTCCGACACTGTCGACCGCGGCACCAAGCTGACCGGCCAGTTACTGGCCTTCGCCCGCCGCCAGGCCTTGAGCCCGCAAGTGTTCGAGGCCGGGCCACGGCTGGAGGCCATGGCCGACATGCTCGACACTGCCACCGGTGCGCGGATCCAGGTCGAGCTGCAGTTGCCACAGGCGCCTTGCCATATCCGCGCCGACCTCAATCAACTGGAAACTGCGGTAATCAACCTGATGCTCAACGGCCGCGACGCCATGGCCGGCGAAGGCACCTTGCAGCTGCGCCTGCAGGCTGACCAGTCACTGCCCGCCCTGCGCGGCCAGGCGCCACAGCCGGGCCCGTTCGCGGCGATTTCGGTGAGCGACAGCGGTGTCGGCATTGCCACCGAACTGCTGGAGCGTATCTTCGACCCGTTCTTCACTACCAAGGCACCGGGTGAAGGCACCGGGCTCGGGCTGTCGCAGGTGTTCGGTTTTGCCAGGCAGTCCGGGGGCGATGTGCAGGTGAAAAGTGTGCCGGGCCAGGGCACCACCTTTACCTTGTACCTGCCCCAGGAGCCGCCGCCTGAGGCCTAGCGGTCAACGCCGCCCTTCGGCCAGCATGCGCACGGCCAGGCCCGCCAGCACCGTACCCATCAGCCAGCGCTGAACCTGCTGCCATAGCGGGCGACCGGCGAGGAATACGGCGATCGACCCGGCCATGATCGCGATCAGTGCATTGACCGAAACGCTGATGGCGATCTGCGTCGACCCCAGCACCAGCGACTGCAGCAGGACGCTGCCATGCCCCGGCTCGATGAACTGCGGCATCAACGACAGGTACATGACGGCGATCTTGGGGTTTAGCAGGCTGGTGGCAAAGCCCATGGTGAACAGCCGCCGCGGGCTGTCGGCAGGCAGGTCGCGAACCTGGAACGGCGACCGGCCACCAGGGCGCAGCGCCTGCCAGGCCAGGTACAACAGGTACAGCGCGCCACCGATGCGCAGCGCGTCGTAGGCAAAAGGCACGGCCATCACCAGGGCGGTGATGCCCAGCGCGGCGCAGAACATGTAGATGACGAAGCCCAGGGCCACACCACCCAACGAAATCAGCCCGGCCTTGCGGCCCTGGCAGATCGAGCGGGAGATCAGGTAGATCATGTTCGGCCCTGGGGTCAGGACCATGCCGAGGCAGATCAGGGCGAAGGTGAGCAGTTGCGTGGTTTCGGGCATGGGGCACATCCTGGTTGTGCGTTGAAGTGCTGCGAGTTTATCCGAGGCCATGCATGTCGTCTTTACCCTTGGCTCTCGCCTGCCAGGTTAACGCGGCAACCTGTAGGAGCGGCCAACGCACGCCAGTGAGTCAGCTGATCTGGCCGGCTATCAAGCCCAGGGCCACCGTGATCATCGCCACCCCCGACACCCGCCCGACCAGCTTCGCCGCCCCCGGCCGGGTGCTCAACACGGCTTTGGCGCCATAACCGACCAGCGAGTAGATCACCAACGAGCTGCACAGGTGCACCAGGCCCAGCAGCAAGATCTGCAACGGCACCGGCCAGCTCGACTGCGGGTCGGTGAACTGCGGCAACAACGCCAGGAACAGCAAAAACACTTTCGGGTTCAGGCCACTGACGCAAAACCCTTTCAATGCCCAGCGAGACCCCGACTCCCCCGCACCATCCTGCCCGGCCGCCGGCAAGGCCGGGCTCAGCAGCAGGTTGCCACCCAGCCACAGCAGGTAGCTGCACCCCGCCAGGGTCAGCAAGGTCAGCGCCAGCGGGTGGCCGGCCAGCAGGCTGCCGACCCCTGCCGCCACCACCAGGGTCGCAAGGAAATGCCCCGACAACATCCCCGCCACCGCAGGCATCACCCAGCGCCCCCGCATGCCGGCCGAAATGGCGTAGGCCCAGTCCGCGCCCGGGGTAATCACGAACAGCATCGACACGGCCCAGAACGCCGTCAGAACACTGAGAGCCACTTGAATCTTCCTTTTTCCACTGCTTTGGGATGACGAAAGATTACGGATTCCGCCGAGGGATTTTCTTTCGTATATTCCCCAACAACCTTCAATTACTGGAAGATCCTTCTCAATGGACAGGACCGATCGAAAAATTCTTGCCGAGCTGCAAAAAGATGGTCGGCTATCGGTGACCGAACTGGCCGACCGTGTGGGGCTCAGCCTGTCGCCCTGTCATCGGCGCTTGAAGGCGCTGGAGGAGTCGGGGGCGATTCTTGGCTATCACGCCCGCTTGGCGCCGAGCGCCCTTGGGTTGAACTTTGCCGCGCTGGTGTTCGTGACCTTGCGCGAAGTCACTCGCCAGCCGGTAGCGGACTTTGAAGCGGCGCTGGCCGAAATCCCGCAGATCGTCGAGGCGCAGCGGCTGTTTGGCGACCCGGATTACCTGCTGCATGTGGTGGCCAAGGATTTGCCGGCGTTCCAGAAGCTGTATGACGAGCAGCTGACCAGCATTCCCAATGTGAAACGGTTGAGTTCGACGCTGGTGATGAAAGAGGTGATTCAGGATCGGTTGTTGCCGATGTAGCGTTGTTGCCTGTGCCGGCCCTTTCGCGGGCCCGCCCGCGAAAGGGCCGGCACAGGCAACCATTCAGCTGCCCTGAAAATGCGCACACCGCACCACCACCGCCCACCACAAACTACCTGCCACCCCGCCAGCCCCTCTAGACCAAGCCCTCCCGCACCCTGGCACCCTCCTTGCTACCGTCGCCCGCTTAACCTTTTGTCAGCCTTAGGTTTTTTAAGGTTTATGGGCACATATTTACTAATTTCTCGTTATCCCCGCGCCCCGCATCATCGCTCCAACAAGAACGCGTCGCCCTTCGCCGGCACGCCCCCGGGCAGCTCCCGATGCCCTACCTTGCCTTGGAGTCAGTCATGACCAGTGCAGCCAATTCGGCACCCCTCATAGAAAAACACACGATCGGCTACGTGCCCCCGCAAGACCGCCATGGAAAGGTAAGGGATCTGTTCACACTGTGGTTCGGCGGCAACATCGCGCCGCTGCCCATCGTCACAGGCGCGCTGGGCGTGCAACTGTTCCACCTGAACCTGGTATGGGGCATCGTCGCCATCCTGGTCGGCCACCTGGTCGGTGGCGTACTGATGGCGCTGCACTCGGCCCAAGGCCCGCAGATGGGCATCCCGCAGATGATCCAGAGCCGCGCCCAGTTCGGCTCGCTCGGCGCGCTGCTGGTGGTGGTGATCGCCGGGGTCATGTACATCGGCTTCTTCGCCTCCAACATTGTCCTCGCCGGCAAGTCGCTGCACGGCGTGGTCGATGCCGTGCCGGTACCGGTGGGCATCGTCATCGGTGCACTGGGCTCGGGCATCATCGGCATCATCGGCTACCGCTTCATCCACGTGCTCAACCGCATCGGCACCTGGGTGCTGGGTATCGGCATCGTGGTCGGCTTTGGCTACATCTTCAGCCACGTGCAGAGCGACGACTTCCTCACCCGCGGCGGCTTCAACCTGGCCGGCTGGCTGGCCACCGTGTCGCTGGCGGCGCTGTGGCAGATCGCCTTTGCGCCCTACGTGTCGGACTACTCGCGCTACCTGCCGGCGGACGTGAAGGTCAGCTCGACGTTCTGGACTACCTACCTGGGCTCGGCCCTGGGTTCGAGCCTGTCGTTCATCTTCGGCGCCGTGGCGGTGCTGGCGATCCCGGCCGGCATGGACACCATGGATGCAGTCAAGCTGGCCACCGGTACCCTCGGCCCGATCATGCTGGTGCTGTTCCTGCTCAGCGTGATCAGCCACAACGCACTCAACCTGTATGGCGCAGTGCTGTCGATCATCACCCTGGTGCAAACCTTCGCCCACCGCTGGATCCCCACCGCCAAGAGCCGCGCCGTGCTGTCGCTGGTAGTACTGACGGCCTGCTGCGTGGTGGCGGTGTTCGCCTCGGCGGACTTCATCGGCCACTTCGTCGACATGGTGTTGGTGCTGCTGGTGGTGCTGGTACCGTGGACTGCGATCAACCTGATCGACTTCTATGCCATCCACAAGGGTGACTACGATATCCAGTCGATCTTCCAGGTCGATGGCGGTATCTACGGGCGCTACAACCCGCAGGCGCTGATCGCCTATGCCGTGGGCATCGTGGTGCAGATCCCGTTCATGAACACGCCGCTGTATGTCGGGCCGATTTCCGAGCATATCAACGGAGCGGACCTGTCGTGGCTGGTGGGGCTGGCGGTTACTTCGCCGCTTTACTGGTGGCTGGCCAGCCGTGATAGCGCCTACCGTCGCCGGCAGATGAGTGCCAAGGTGGCCATGGGGCACTGATTCAACCAGTGCCGGCCTCTTCGCGGGCTTGCCCGCTCCCACAGGGACACCACAGCCTTCGAGGCCGGTGACATTCCTGTGGGAGCGGGCAAGCCCGCGAAGAGGCCGGTACAGGCAACACATCAATCAGAGGTTGTAGGCCCGCTCATTGTGCTCCGCCAGGTCCAGCCCCTGTTCTTCCTCTTCCCGGCTGGCCCGCAGCCCGATGGTCAGCTTGATCGCCCCCAGAATCGCCCAACTCACCACAAAGCAATACACGAAGGTGAACGCCACCCCCTTCAACTGCACCAATGCCTGCCCGACCGGTGATGCACCCTCCACATAGCCGCCCAACGCAGGCGCGGCAAAGACCCCGGTAAGGATCGCGCCGACCATTCCGCCCACGCCATGCAGGCCGAACACATCCAGGCTGTCGTCATAACCCAGCGCCTGTTTCAACCGGGTCACGGCAAAGAAGCAGATGGCCCCGGTCAACAACCCGATCACCAGCGCGCCCAACGGCCCGACGAATGCACAGGCCGGGGTAATCCCGACCAACCCTGCCAAAGCCCCTGAAGCCGCACCCAAGGCCGTCGGCCGACCATGCGCCACCTTCTCGGTCAGCAACCAGCCGACAATCCCCGCACAGGCCGCCACCATGGTCGCCAGCATCACCACCCCTGCCGCCTGGTTGGCCGCGAGCCCCGAGCCGACGTTGAAGCCGAACCAGCCCACCCACAGCAACCCGGCGCCCACCAAGGTGAAACCGAGGTTGTGCGGCGGCATGGCCACCTGCGGGTAGCCCTTGCGCTTGCCCAGCATCAACGCCGCAGCCAGCGCTGCCACGCCGGAGTTGATATGCACGGCGGTACCGCCGGCAAAGTCCAGCACACCCCAGTTGACCATCAACGCCCCCGGCCCGCCCCAGACCATATGCGCGATCGGCGCGTACACCAGCACGAACCAGGCGGCCATGAACAGCAACGAAGCACTGAACTTCATGCGCTCGGCAAAACCACCGGCAATCAACGCCGGGGTAATGATGGCGAAGGTCAGCTGGAACACTGCGAACACGCCTTCGGGGATGGTGCCGACCAGGCTGTCATGGCCGATGTCCAGCATCAGCGCCTTGCCCAGCCCGCCAATGAAGCTGTTGAGGGTCAGCTCGCCCTCGACCATGCCGGTGGTGTCTACCACCAGGCTGTAGCCGAACAGCACCCAGAGAATGCCGATCACCCCGGCAACGGCGAACAGCTGGGTGAATACCGAGAGGAAGTTCTTGGCCCGCACCATGCCACCGTAGAACAGTGCCAGGCCCGGGATGCACATCATCAGCACGAACATCGCGGCGCAGATCATCCAGGCGGTGTTTCCGGTGTCCAGGGTGGCATCGGCGGCGTGGGCCCGGGTGGTCAGGGCTAACAACATTACAGCGAGGGTGAGGTGCTTCATGGAGTCACTCCTGTGTGAATGGTGGGGGTGCCCGGGGGCTGCCTTGCAGCCCATCGCGACACGAGGCCGCTCCTACAGGGGACCGCGCAGGCTCAGAGACGCGGTCCGCTGTAGGAGCGGCCTTGTGCCGCGAATGGGCCGCAAAGCGGCCCCAATTACCGATAACTCAGTACTGCGCCTGCCCCGGCACCCAGGCGGTCCCCGCCAACGGCACCCGTGCCATCGCCGCAGCCTCCACGGTCAACGCCACCAGGTCCTCCGGGTCGAGGTTGTGCAAGTGCGACTTGCCACACGCCCGCGCCATGGTCTGCGCCTCCAGCACAAGCACCCGCAGGTAGTTGGCCAGCCGGCGCCCGGCCTCCTCCGGGTTCAGGCGCCTGGCCAGCTCCGGGTCCTGGGTGGTAATGCCGGCCGGGTCGCGGCCGTTCTGCCAGTCGTCATAGAAACCGGCCGCAGAACCGATCTTCTTCAGTTCGGCATCCAGCCGCGGGTGGTTGTCACCCAGCGCGATCAACGCCGCAGTACCAATGGCCACCGCATCAGCCCCGAGGGCCATGGCCTTGGCCACGTCGGCGCCATTGCGAATACCCCCGGAAACGATCAGCTGCACCTTGCGGTGCATGCCCATTTCCTGCAGCGCCTGCACTGCCTGGGGGATGGCCGGCAGGATCGGGATGCCGACGTGCTCGATGAACACTTCCTGAGTCGCGGCGGTACCGCCCTGCATGCCGTCGAGCACGATCACATCGGCACCGGCCTTCACCGCCAGCTTCACGTCATAGTACGGGCGGCTGGCGCCGATTTTCACGTAGATGGGTTTTTCCCAGTCGGTGATCTCGCGGATCTCGGCAATCTTGATCGCCAGGTCATCCGGCCCGGTCCAGTCCGGGTGGCGACAGGCGCTACGCTGGTCGACGCCGATCGGCAAGGTGCGCATGCCCGCCACCCGCTCGGTCACCTTCATGCCGAGCAGCATGCCGCCACCGCCCGGCTTGGCACCCTGGCCGAGGACGATCTCGATGGCATCGGCCTTGCGCAGGTCGTCGGGGTTCATGCCGTAGCGCGACGGCAGGTACTGGTACACCAGGTGCTGCGACTGGCCGCGTTCCTCCGGGGTCATGCCGCCGTCGCCAGTGGTGGTGCTGGTGCCGGCGATGGTCGCACCACGGCCCAAGGCCTCTTTGGCGTTGGCCGACAGCGCGCCAAAGCTCATGCCGGCGATGGTCACCGGAATTTTCAGGTGGATCGGCTTCTTGGCGAAGCGGGTGCCCAGCAGCACATCGGTGCCGCACTTCTCGCGGTAGCCTTCCAGCGGGTAGCGCGACACGCTGGCACCGAGCAGCAGCAGGTCATCGAAGTGCGGCACGCGGCGCTTGGTGCCGCCGCCGCGGATGTCGTAGATGCCGGTTTCGGCGGCACGCTGGATTTCCTGGATGGTCAGGCGGTCGAAGGTGGCCGACTCACGCAGTACCGGGGGGAATTGCTCGCTCATGGGAATGCTCCTGGATCAGTACGCGCTGGCGTTGTCGACTTTGAAGTTGTACAGCTGGCGAGCCGAGCCGTAGCGTTTGAAATCGGCAGCCTTGTGGTCCAGGCCCGCCTTGTTCAGCAGTTCCTGCAGCTCTTGCAGGTGCTCGGCGCGCATCTCTTTCTCGATGCAGTCCGAACCCAGTGACTGCACCGAACCCTTGACGTAAATGCGCACCTCGTACAGCGAATCGCCCAGCGCATCGCCGGCATCCCCACACACCACCAAACGCCCGGCCTGGCCCATGAAGCAGCTCATGTGGCCGATGCTGCCGCCGACGACGATATCCACGCCCTTCATGGAAATACCGCAGCGCGCGCCGGCATCACCCTCGATCACCAGCAGCCCGCCATGGGCTGTGGCGCCGGCGGCCTGGGAGGCGCTGCCCTTGACCCGAACCGTGCCGGACATCATGTTCTCGGCCACACCGACACCGACGTTGCCATGCACGGTGACGCTGGCCTGCTGGTTCATGCCGGCGCAGTAGTAGCCGGCGTGGCCTTCGATATCCACGGCCACGGCGGTGTTGATGCCCACGGCCAGGTTGTGCTTGCCGTCGGGGTGGGTCACCCGCCATTCGTGGTCCTGCACCTCACCGTGCAGGGACTGGTTGAGGACACGCACCGAGGTGCTGGAAAGGTCGATCGTATTCATGTGGTTCTCCAGTGGTTCGGTGGCAGGTCAGGCGCTTTCGCGTTCCCAGACGTACAGGGTGGCCGGCGCCGGTTCCCAGACCTTGGCGTTCTCGATGCCCGGCAGGCTGGCCAGTGCCTGGTACTCCGAGGCCATGGCCACGTAGTCGTCGGTCTCGGCCAGCACGGCGGGCTTGCAGGCGATCGGGTCGCGGATCACGGCAAAGCCATTGCGGGTGCCGATGGCGAAGGTGAAGAAGCCGTCCAGGTCTTCCAGGGCGCCATCCAGGGCCTGGGCCAGGCTGTCGCCCTGCTGCAGGCGCCAGGTCAGGTAGCCGGCGGCCACTTCGGTGTCGTTGTCGGTCTCGAAGCTGATGCCTTCGCGCTTGAGCTCCTGGCGCAGGCGGAAGTGGTTGGACAGCGAGCCGTTGTGCACCAGGCACAGGTCGGCGCCGGTGGAGAACGGGTGGCTGCCCTCCATGGTCACGGCGCTTTCGGTGGCCATGCGGGTATGGCCGATGATGTGGCTGCCTTTCATGCCGGCCAGGCCGAAGCGGCTGGAGATTTCCGCCGGCAGGCCCATGCCCTTGAGGATCTCGATGCTCTGCCCGGCGCTCATGATGCGCACGTCAGGGGCCAGTTCGCTCAGGGCCTGGCGGGCCGTCGCCTCGCAGGTGTGTACCTTGAGCACGGCAGCGCTGGCGTTCTGGAACCAGTCCAGCGAGCAGCCCAGGCGCCCTTCCAGCTGGCCCATCAGGGCCGCCCAGGGGTAGTTGACGTCAGTGGCCTGCAGGGTCAGCTTGACCCAGCCATCGGCCACTTCGTCGCCGTAGATGGCAAAGCCGGCGCTGTCCGGGCCACGGTCGGTCATGGCTTCGAGCATGGGTTCGAAGAGCTTGCCGAGCTGGGCTTCCAGCTCGGTTTTTTTCAGGTACAGACCTACGATTCCACACATGATGATGCTCCTTACTAGGCAGTGGGCGACCGCTTTCGTGCTGGCTGCCCAAGGGATTGGGGGCGCTCAGAAGAATTCGGTGTAACGCTGGATTTCCCAGTCGGAGACGTGGCGGCAGTACTCCACCCACTCCATGCGCTTGAGCTTGATGAACTCATCGACGATCTCGGCGCCCAGCACTTCGCGGAACAGCGGGTCGGCCTCCAGGGCGTCGGCGGCTTCCTTCAACGACTGCGGCAGGGTCTTGATGCCACGTGCGGCAATCTCTTCCAGGCTCAGGTTGTAGAGGTTCTCGTTGCACATCTCGCCCGGCTCCAGTTGGCGGTCGA
Organism: Pseudomonas sp. PVC-5-1; assembly: GCF_057444345.1. Lineage (NCBI taxonomy): Bacteria > Pseudomonadati > Pseudomonadota > Gammaproteobacteria > Pseudomonadales > Pseudomonadaceae > Pseudomonas > Pseudomonas sp. PVC-5-1. Next base: position 3,421,149 of record NZ_CM172024.1, read on the forward strand.
TGCCATCGAGGCCGGCGGCAATGATCGCGGCGGTGACCAGGTACGGGTTGCAGCCAGCGTCCGGCAGGCGGAACTCCAGGCGGCCATAGGGGATGCGCACCATCGCCGAGCGGTTGTTGGCGCCGTAGGCGACAAACGCCGGGGCCCAGGTGGCGCCGGAAAGCGAGCGGCCTACCACCAGGCGCTTGTACGAGTTGACCGTGGGCGCGGCGAAGGCGCACAGCGCCGGGCCATGGGCCAGCAGGCCTGCAGCAAAGTGGTAGGCCAGCTTCGACAGGCCCATGCCGCTGCTGTCGGACGGGTCATGGAACAGGTTCTTGTTGGTGCTGCTGGCCAGCGACAGGTGGAAGTGCATGCCATTGCCGGCGCGCTTGGGGTCGGGCTTGGGCATGAACGAACAGATCATGCCCAGGTCGTTGGCGATCTCGCCGGCGGCCATGCGGAAGAAGGTGAAGCGGTCGGCCGACTCCATGGCGTCGCTGTAGGTGTAGTTGATCTCGAACTGGCCGTTGGCGTCCTCGTGATCGATCTGGTAGATGTCGAAGCCCACCGGCTGCAAGGCCTCGGTCAGGCGCTCGAGGAACAGCCGCGAACGCGACAGGCCCTTGTAGTCGTAGCACGGCTTGTCGAGATTGTCGGAGGCATCCACCAGTTGCAGCTTGCCATCCTCGTCGCGGCGGAACAGGCTGAATTCGGGTTCCAGGCCGGTGTTCAGGGTCCAGCCCTTGTCGGCCAGGCGCTGCACCTGCTGCTGCAACACATAACGGCTGTCGTAGGGCCAGGGTTGGCCGTTCACGTGGCCTACGCACACCACCCGGCCGTAGCCGGGCTGCCACGGTACCGGGATCAAGGTGGAAAGGTCGCCGCGGGCCATGAAGTCGGGGCCGTGCGGCTCCATGCCCATGCCGCAGATGGCGAACCCGGCAAAGCCGGCGCCCTCCTCGGCCACCATCTTCAGGCCCGAGACCGGCACCGATTTGGTCTTCGCCGAGCCATGGATATCGACGAACTGTGCCAGCACGTATTTGATGCCGTGCTGATCAAGGGTGCGCTGGGTTTCTGCTGGCAACATGGGTTGAACACTCCTGGGCAAGGGGCAATGATTCCGCATGAGAAACTTACTTTCCTCACAGGAATGCAATGGGCTTGCCAACTTTGTTCAGAGTGCAACCTTGTGTTGCCTGTTCGGGCCTCTTCGCGGGCACGCCCGCTCCCACAGAGTTCGCCGCATAGCCCTGTGGGAGCGGGCGTGCCCGCGAAGAGGCCGGTACGGGCAGCACAAAACCCAAGCAGATTTCCATGCTCCATTTATGGGAAACTTGTTTTCACCCGAGGAAAGATGCAGCCACCGTAGCTGCATTTCGCACTTTCCCAGTGCGAAAACTTTATTCTTGAACTGAAACCGTGCAGGACATTCGATGCCAACCGAAACCGAACCGCGCCTTCGCCTGGAGCAGTACCTGGGCCTGCAGATCAAGCGCCAGCGCCAGGCCCAGTCCCTCAAGCTCGCCGACGTGGCGCGCATCGCCGGCATCAGCCAAGGCATGCTCAGCAAGATCGAGAACGCCCAGGTGTCCACCAGCCTCGACACTCTCAGCCGCCTGTGCGACGTGCTGGGCATGCCGATGGCCAAGCTGTTCAGCCAATATGACCAGCCCGACGGCAATGCCTTGTTGGTGAAAGCCGGTGAAGGGCTGGAGGTGGTGCGCCGCGGTACCGAGAAAGGCCACACCTACCATTTGCTCAATCACGCCAGGGGGCCGAAGAAGAATTTCGAGGCGTACATGGTGACCATGGACGACGCCAGCGAAGAGTTCCCGACCTTCGCCCACCCCGGCACCGAGTTCCTCCACTTGCTGGAGGGTGAACTGGTGTACCGGCACGGCAACCAGCTCTATCACATGCAGGCCGGTGACAGCCTGACCTTCGACGGCGAGACCCCGCACGGCCCGGAGCAGTTGGTGCAAGTACCCATCCGCCTGTTGTCGATCATGAACTACAGCGACGAGTGACGCGGCGCGCCAGGCACCCGCGGAGAACAGGATGCCAACCGCTGCGCACACTGATGCAGGCGACTAAGCGCCCTCAGGCAGCAGACTGCGATCGAACATGAACGCCCGCTCCCCCTGTGGCGTGTACTGATACAACTGCTGCGGCCGGCCCAGCCTGGGCTGGTTCTTCTCCCCGGTGTCCCTCACCCACCCCAGCTCGCGCAAGCGCTCCAGGCGTTTGCGCAGCGAGGTGTTGTTCACCGCCTGCCCCAGGCACGCCTGCACCGCGCCTAGCGCATCCAGCACAGTGAACTTCTCCGCCAGCAGGTACAGCGGCAGGCTGCTGTACACCGTCTTCGCCGCCAGCCGCTCACGGGCGCGCTCCACCAACAGGTTGTGATCAAAGGGCAACAGCACCTTGCGCGCCAATACGCTGTCCAAGTCGAAAAACGCCAGTTGCTCGCCCTCGACGACCTGCCCGGGTTCGAGCAATGCCAGGTAATAGGTGCTGAGTGACCATCCACGCGGGTCGCGGAAAGCATTGCCCTCGGTGCCCACCTGTTCCATGTAGCAAGGTACGACCTGGGTTTTCTCGCGCAGCGCGCGTTCGGCAGCAGCTTCCAGGCTGGTGTCGGGGGTGCGGCCATTGACGATCACCCCGGGCAAGGCCCACTGGCCGGCATGCGGTTCACGCTCACGACGGTGCAACAGCACCTGCAGATGCTGAGCTTCGGGGGCCATGCGCAGGGCGACGATATCGACGCTGGCCAGGACTTCGACTGTACTCACCGGGCGACTCCTTGTTCAAGCTCATCATAATCCACCAGAGCATCTAAGTAAGGCAAGCAGAAAGCCCGTATAAAAAGTTGCTTGACACACTTAATACACCAAGTAAATTATGTATCCATTCCAGCGAGGAGAACCGCCATGAAGATCGCCAGTTTCGATGTCGACGCCCAGAACGGCTTCACCAGCAACGTGCCGCAAGAGCTGCCGGTTCCCGAAGGCCATGAAATCGCGGCAGATCTTAATACCATGGCCTTGCGCGCCGACCTGCGCCTGGGCAGCAAGGACGCCCACCCGGCCAACGCCGCCTGGGTAGTCGCCGACCCCGCGCACATGCTGCAGCCCCTGCAGCTGGCCAACGCCGACCTGACCTGGGTCAGCCACTGCGTGCCCGGCACACCCGGCTTCGAGTTGCTGCCCGGCCTGCCGGCCCCCATCGACTATGACTATTTCGTATGGAAAGGCGTCGAGCCCGACCTGCACCCCTACGGCGCCTGCTACCACGACCTTGCCGAACGCCGCTCCACCGGGGTGATCGAGTACCTCAAGGTGCAGCAGGTGGGCGCGGTGATCGTCGGTGGCCTGGCCCTGGACTATTGCGTCAGGACCACTGCGCGCCAATTGCGCCAGGCCGGTTTCCAGGTGCTGTTGTACCTGCCGGCCTGCCGCGCCCTCACCCAGGCAGGCGCCATCGAAGCATGTGGCGCCCTGGCCGCCGAGGGCGTGATCCTCTGCGGCGACGAAGCCGCGCTCGACCACCAGCTCTCTCTGATCAAGGAAGACCGCCCATGAGCGACAGCGTTTTCGGCCCACGCATCATCCAGAACCTGCTGGACACCGACTTCTACAAGATCACCATGATGCAGGCGGTGCTGCACAACTACCCCAATGCCGAGGTGGAATGGGAGTTTCGCTGCCGTAACGGCGAGAACCTCGCACCTTACCTGGCGGAAATCCGGTATCAGGTCGAGCAACTGGCCGATGTCAGCGTCACGCATGACCAGCTCGCCTACCTGGAGAAGATCCCGTTCATCAAACCGGATTTCATCCGTTTTCTCAGCCTGTTCCGCTTCAACCTGCGTTATGTGCAGGTGGGGCTGGATGATGCCGGGCAACTGGCGATTCACGTGCGCGGGCCGTGGTTGCACGTGATTCTCTACGAGATCCCGCTGCTGGCGATCATCAGCGAGGTGCGCAACCGCTACCGTTATCGCGAGGTGGTGATCGAGCAGGTCCGCGAGCGCTTGTATCAGAACCTCGACTGGCTGAAGGCCGAGGCCAGCGCCGAAGAACTGGCCGGTTTCCAACTGGCCGACTTCGGCACCCGGCGGCGCTTCTCCTACCGGGTGCAGGAAGAGGTGGTGCACATTCTGAAGCGTGACTTCCCGGGCCGCTTTGTCGGTACCAGCAACGTGCACCTGGCCCGCGAATACCAGCTCAAGCCGATCGGCACCATGGCCCACGAGTGGTTCATGGCCCACCAGCAACTCGGCCCGCGCCTGGTCGACAGCCAGGCTGCCGCGCTGGAATGCTGGGTGCGGGAATACCGGGGGCTGCTGGGCATCGCCCTCACCGACTGCATCACCATGGACGCGTTCCTGGGCGACTTCGACCTGTACTTCGCCAAGCTGTTCGATGGCCTGCGGCACGATTCGGGCGATCCGCTGGCCTGGGCGGAAAAGGCCATTGCCCACTATGAGCGGCTGGGGATCGACCCGAAGAGCAAGACCCTGATCTTTTCCGACGGGCTGGACCTTGCCAAGGCGCTGGGGCTGTACCGGGCGCTGCATGAGCGGATCAATGTGAGCTTTGGCATTGGTACCAGGCTGACCTGCGATATCCCGGGCGTGGAGCCGATGAATATCGTGATCAAGATGACGGCCTGCAATGGGGCACCAGTGGCCAAGATTTCCGACAGCCCAGGCAAGACACAGTGCCGGGATGAAAATTTCGTGGCGTACCTCAAACATGTTTTCAATTGCTGAAGGGTGGCACCCTTCTTCGAGTGGAAGCGCACACGCATGTTGTAATTAAACGTTTCCACTCCTCGCCCTGTGTACTGCGATAAATCAGAGCTGGTTGCACATCACAAAAGCTCAGGGCTTGCTGTACTTGGCTCGATATCTACCGTATATGGCACTACTTCCATTTGGAATAACGCGGGCGACGGATTGCATTGCCCAATCGTCCTGTACGCGCCAAACTCACTGGTCATATGGCCGGTCAGCGATCCCCCCATTGGCGGGCCGAGCAAGGAGGCGGCCCCAAAAGTACCGGGCGCTACTACCGGACATACCGTCCATTCACGACCTTGCCAGTCGTGGCGTGTTCAGCGCACTAGCGTTATGCCCGACCACGACGCGAGACAATGCTTGGCAGAGGCAGATTCGGCTCCCGAATCCGGTGAACCGAATGTAGTCGCGATAATCGACGCGTATGCCTATCGCAGGGACAACTAGAGAAGCGTCCGCGCCATCCCCAAAACGTACTCAATGTACAGGGAGGCGCCATGCATACCACCCGTAACGCCCTGGTGGTGTTGGCCCAACACCAGCATGATGACCTGGCCCTGACCAAGGCCAAGCAGATTGCCGACCTTACCCACGCCCACTTGCATCTACTGCTCTGTGCCAAGCCAAATGGGCATTCGACGTATCTGAAGCTGATGCAGGAGCAACTGGTGCAGGAAGGATACCATGTCAGCGCTCAGCAGGCTTGGCACGACAATCCCTGCAAGACGGTGTTCGCCGTACAGCAGGCTGAAGGTTGCGACCTGGTGATCAAGCAGCATCGAGCGGACAGCGCACTAAAAAAGGCGCTACTCACTCCTGAAGACTGGCACTTGCTGCGCCAGTGCCCGAGCCCGGTGCTGATGGTCAAGCATGCCAATCCTTGGACAGAGCGCCCCATCCTTACGGCCATTGACGCTGGCAGCGACGACCTCAAGCATCGTGTGCTGCAGGTAGGCATCCTCAGCCACGGCCACGACCTCGCCCACCTCAGTCATGCCAGCCTGCACATGATGAGCGCCTACCCTTATCCGATGCTGTCGGCAGCCGACCCCATATTCCAGCTCAAGGAAAGCATCCTGACCTTCTACCATGAGCAGTGCCAGGGCTATCAGGACGAGTTCGATATCGACGACAAACACCTGCACCTTGCGGAAGGCCCTGCCGACCAGCTGATTCCGCATGTCGCCCATCAGCTAGGCGCCGCCCTCACGGTTCTCGGCAGCGTGGCGCGCAGAGGCCTGAGTGGCGTAATGCTAGGTAACACCGCCGAATTAGTACTTGATGCCATGGAAAGTGATGTGCTGGTGCTCAAACCCTGGGATGTCATCCGTGAATTGGAAGCGCTGGCCGCTCACCACTGAGCAGACGCCTGATAGCCGCTCCCGGGCATGAGCCCGGGAGCAAACGGCAGAGTCAACTTGAATGACGAAAATGCAACTATGCTCGGTCTGATTACCGAAACTGATTTAAAGGCAGGTCTGCCGGAGGTCTAAAGTTGCGAATCGCTTTTCTGGTGAACCGGGACGTTGAGAGCAACCTCACTCTCAATTTCCTGTTGCCCGAGATTCACGAGAGCACAGTGGGAATATTCCTCTCGGAGAGAGTGGGATCGGGCAGGAACGTGCCACGCATGCTCGGACAACTGGCATTGATCGAGCAGGATTTCTTCAATGCCTTGGCCCCTGGATTAATCGGATCGAGCGACCAGGTCAGCAGTGGGCATCGATTCGGTTTTGCAGAACTGCAGCAACGCTTTGGGGTGCCTGTACGGGTATTGCCCAGCTTGAGTGATCCTTCGGGCCTGCAAATGCTGCAGGACGCGGGAGCAGATCTGTTCATCTCAATCCGCTTTGGTCAAATCCTGAAGAATGAAGCGCTGGCAATTCCGTCACGTGGCGTCCTCAATCTTCACTCTGGCCTCTTGCCTCAGTATCGAGGTGTTCTGGCGACCTTCCGGGCGCTGCTGAACGGGGACCCGGAGATCGGCTGTACGCTCCATTGGATCGACAGTCCCGGCATTGATGTTGGTCGCATCATTGAGACTGCCAGGGTGGCAGTCGAAAAGGAGCGCTCCTTGCTGTGGCACATCCTTTCACTTTATCAACCAGGCGCGCGTCTCATCCTGAACGCAATCAGGCGCCTGGAGCGCGATGAGCCTATGACGGGAACGTCTCAAGATCGATCTGCCGGGGCCTACTACTCCTTTCCCAGCGAGGATGACCTGATGCAGTTCACGGCACTGGGGTGGCGGCTCTTCGATCGCGAGGACGTTTGGGATCTTTTCGAATCGTACGGATTTCCGTTACGGATAAACACTCTTTGAGAGCCGAACGGCGGGGTACCGCACCCCATTCAAGATCCGTGAGAAACCTGTGGGAGCGGGCAAGCCCGCGAAAAGGCCAGCACAATCACCCCACCTCTTGCAGACCAACACACAACTCCAGAAACCGCGCCGCAACCCGCGACGGGGTGGCTGCATGCGGCACCAGAATGGAAAACCGCCGCACCAACGCCTGCGGCACAACCTGCAACCGCTGCAACGCCCCGTTCTCATGTCGGATCGACATCGCCGACACAAAGCCAATCCCCATCCCGGCCCGCACTGCCTCCTTCACCCCTTCCACGCCAGCAATTTCCAGCGCCACGCGCATCGCCACGCCGCTGCGGGCAAATGCCCGCTCGACGATCTGTCGCACACCCGAGCCGCTCTCGCGCAGCACCAACGGGTAAGCCCCCAGCGACGCCAGCGTCTGCCGGTCACTGCCGGCCAGCGGATGACCACGTGGCACGATGGCCACGATCTCGTCTTCCCGCCACGCCGTCACCGCCGTGCCCAATGGCAGCTCCTGCCCAGGCGGCCCTTCGATCAGGGCGATATCGACGCTGTCCAGCGCAGCGACGATTTCTGCCGTATTGCCGTTGGAAGTGCTCACCAACACCTCCGGGTAGCGGGCATGGAAATCGGCAATCAGGTAAGGCAGCAGGTAGCTGGCCGGCGTGGTACTGGCGCCGATGCGCAAGGTACCGCGCTCCAGCCCGCGCATGGCCTCGCGCAATGCCTGGGCCTGACGGAAGGTTTCGCGCAGGCGCTCGGCATGGGCCAGCAATTGCTCGCCGGCTGCTGTAAGCCGCACACCACGGCCGGCGCGCTGATACAGCGGCTCGCCAAAGGCCTCCTGCAGCAGCTTGAGCTGGCCAGACACCGCTGGCTGCGACAAATGCAGGGCCTGGGCCGCATGGCTGATGTTGCCATGCTCGGCGACGGTGGCGAACGTTATCAGTTGTTCTGGGGTCATGAATCAAAAATATCAGCTAAATGGATATTTGCCATCCTAAATTACGATTTTTTATAAGCTTATAACCAGATTAACGTAGTCCATGTCGAAACACCTTTCCGGAGGACTCACATGGCCACGGCTCCGTCCAACCCCGCCTTTGCACCTACCCTCTCTACCCGAGGGCGGCTCAATGGCATTCTGTTCGTCGCGCTGTTCGCGCTTGCGGTCACCCAGTTGGCCGCCCTGCCCGCCATCGCCAACCTGGGTATCAGCCCGCTGATCGTCGGTATCGTCGCCGGTGCGCTTTACGGCAATGCACTGCGTGACGGCGTTCCCGCCAGCTGGGCGGCGGGTATCAACTTTTCCGCCCGCGGCCTGCTGCGCATTGCCGTGGCCTTCTTCGGCCTGCGGGTGAGCCTGCAGGAAATAGCCGAAGTCGGCTGGTCCGGGCTCATCGTGTCGTTGCTGGTGGTGTCCAGCACCCTGCTGATCGGCCTGTGGTGCGGCATGAAGCTGTTCAAGCTGGACCGCGATACCGCCTTGCTGACCGCGGCCGGCAGCGCCATCTGCGGCGCCGCCGCGGTTCTGGCCTTCGAGTCGGCGCTGCGCAGTGCACCGCATAAAAGCGCCATGGCGGTTGGTAGCGTGGTGCTGTTCGGCACCCTGTCGATGTTCCTCAACCCATTGGCGATCAATGCCGGCTGGCTGCAGCTGGACGCCATGGGCGCCGGGCTGTTCCTGGGTGGCACCATTCACGAGGTGGCCCAGGTGGTCGGTGCGGCCAGCAACGTCAGCCCCGAGGCCACGCATATCGCCACCATCGTCAAGATGACCCGGGTGATGCTGCTGGTACCGGTGCTGCTGGTGGTGGGCCTTTGGATCAGCCGCGCGCGCCAGCCGGGCCAGGCACAGGGCAACGGGCGCATCGCCATGCCCTGGTTCGCCTTCGGCTTCCTCGCGCTGGTACTGGTGAACTCGCTGCAGGTGTTGCCGGGTAGCGTGACGCAGGCGGTCAACAGCCTGGATACCTTTGCCCTGACCATGGCCATGACCGCGCTGGGGATGGAGACACGCTTCAGCCAGATTCGCCAGGCCGGGCCGCGGGCGCTGGCCACCGGGGCGATTCTCAACCTCTGGCTGGTGTTTGGTGGCGTGGCGATTACCCTGGCCGTGCAGAGGCTGTTGGGATGACTTGAGACCGAGTCGCCTGCTTCGCGGGCTTGCCCGCTCCCACAGGTCCAGCGCAAGCCTGAAAGCAGCGCGGCCCGTGTGGGAGCGGGCAAGCCCGCGAAGAAGCCAGCCTGCTCTCAAGCTTTTTCCACTCCCCCCTCGTTGCCGCCCACATTTCTCGGTATGGTGTTGTCAAAGAAGGATGTTTTACCCGCACAGGAAAGACTTAGATGCCTCAACGCCATGTCATCAATGCATCCGTCAGCCCCAAAGGCAGCCTGGAGACGCTGTCACAACGTGAAGTGCAGCAACTGAGTGAAGTCGGTACCGGTAGCCTTTACACCCTGTTCCGCCAGTGCGCCCTGGCCATCCTCAACACCGGCGCCCATGTCGACAATGCCAAGACCATCCTCGAGGCCTATCAGGACTTCGAGGTGCGCATTCATCAACAGGACCGCGGCGTGCGCCTGGAGCTGCTGAATGCCCCGGCCGACGCTTTCGTCGATGGCGAAATGATAGCCAGCACCCGTGAAATGCTGTTCAGTGCCCTGCGCGACATCGTCTACACCGAAAGCGAGCTGGCCAGCCAGCGCATCGACCTGGAAAGCTCCCAGGGCATCACTGATTACGTGTTCCACCTGCTGCGCAACGCTCGCACCCTGCGGCCGGGCGTGGAGCCGAAGATGGTGGTGTGCTGGGGTGGCCATTCGATCAGCAGCGAGGAATACCAGTACACCAAGAAGGTCGGCCACGAGCTGGGCCTGCGCAAGCTGGACGTGTGCACTGGCTGCGGCCCGGGTGTGATGAAGGGCCCGATGAAGGGCGCCACCATTGCCCACGCCAAGCAACGCATGCACGGCAGCCGCTATCTGGGCCTGACCGAGCCCGGCATCATCGCCGCCGAAGCGCCCAACCCGATCGTCAACGAACTGGTGATCCTGCCGGACATCGAGAAGCGCCTGGAAGCCTTCGTCCGTGTCGGCCACGGCATCATCATCTTCCCGGGCGGTGCCGGCACGGCCGAGGAGTTCCTCTACCTGCTGGGCATCCTCATGCACCCGGACAACCAGGAGCTGCCGTTCCCGGTGGTACTCACCGGGCCGCGCAGCGCCGAGCCGTACCTGCAACAGCTGCACGCATTCGTCGGCGCCACCCTGGGTGAGGCGGCGCATCGCTTGTACGAGATCATCATCGATGACCCGGCGGAAGTTGCCCGATACATGGTCGAAGGGCTCAAGGCGGTGAAGCAGTTCCGCCGCGAGCGCAACGATGCCTTCCATTTCAACTGGCTGCTGAAGATCGAGGAGAGCTTCCAGCGCCCGTTCGACCCGACCCACCAGGCCATGGCCGACCTCGACCTGCGCCGCGAGCTGCCAGCCCACGAACTGGCCGCCAACCTGCGCCGGGCGTTTTCCGGAATTGTCGCCGGCAACGTGAAGGACAAGGGCATCCGCCTGATCGAGGAACACGGGCCGTATCAGATCCGTGGCGACAGCGCCGTGCTGGACCCACTGGGCCGGCTGTTGCAGGCGTTCGTCGACCAGCACCGGATGAAGCTGCCGGGCGGCGCGGCGTATGTACCGTGCTATCAGGTGGTGACCTGATTCGCCATTCTTGCTGAGGCCCCATGGACGGGGCCTGCAGCTATTTGGCTTTTTGGATATGGCATTCGCATCGAGTTGACATTCATTCGCGATGGTGCCGCCAAGTCACCTTTCCGCCCTTACGGCGGGTCCCTTAAGTCGCAATCGGCGGCGCCTGAACTATCGCGCGCTTAGAAGCAAAAGCAAAAGCAAAAAGCAAAGGCAGACGCAAAGGCAAAACTGCTACTAACTGAGGTCGGCCATCGGTCGTTCGACGAAGCGGATGCTGTCGCGACCACCGCGCTTGGACTGGTACAAGGCGACATCCCCCTGTTCGATCAAGGCCGCCAGGCTCGTCGGCGGTTGGTCGAACAGGTTGGCGCCGATGCTCAAGGTGACCGGCTGCGGCGTAGGCACCGTCTTGCTTGCATACTGCTGAAACTGCTCGCGCAGCAGTCCACCCAGCTCCATGACCCGCTCGCTGCTCGCACCACACAGCAGAATGACGAACTCATCACCGCCCAGCCGCGCCGCCAGCGAGCGCTCGGGCAGCACCGTGCGAATCATCTCGCTCAGGGCAATCAGCAAGCGGTCCCCTGCAACATGCCCGTGCAGGTCGTTGACCAGTTTGAAGTTGTCGATGTCGATCAGTAGCAAGGCCCCGGGCTGCGCCGAATCCACTGCCTTGAAGAAAGGCCCCGCCCGCACCTCCAGTGCGCGCCGGTTGTACAGCGCCGTCAACGGGTCACGGGCCGCCAGACGGGCAATCCGCTCCTCTCGGCGGTAACGCACGGTGCCGGTCATCGACAAGGCAATCAGCATGATCGCCATCGCACCTTCGACCAACGAAACCTGAATGATCAACCCACCGAAGGTGGCCAGGTCAATCAGCGTACCCGGTGTGATCGCAATGATCGCCTTGGCCACATAGAACAACCCATGAACCAGCAAAACGTAGCGCAACTGCACGGCACCAACACTCAGCGACTTGCCATGCGGCCGCAAAAGCCAACTGGCCTTGAGCGTCAACAGCGCCACCAGCAACGAGTTGACCATCAGCATCACCTTCGACCACTGCGGCCCTACAGGCAACAGCAGCAAGGCGAACCACACCAGCACCACCGATAACCAGATACGCGACAGCCGCACCTGGGTGAAGCGCAACACGCCCATCAGGAAGAACCAGTGCGCCACCACCAGCAAGCCGTTGGCGAACCAGATGCCGATCAGCAACAAACCGATACCGCGCAGCAAGGCCAGGGTGGAACCAATCGTGATGGTGGCAAAGCCTGCGCTCCAGAACAGCAGCGACGGCTCGCGAACGCTGCGCCACTCGATCGCCAGGTACAACGCAGCCGCGGCAGCCAGGGCGATCGAGATAGTCAGCATCGTGGGTGGATCAAGCGCCATAAACGGATTGGCCTATCTGGTTAACGAGGAAAAGGCCCGATTGTATGCGCTCGTGATGACTTTTCAGAGGAGCCTTACACCACCAGCCTGCAAATGATAGCCCAGCCCTGGCCAATACCCGTGCGGGTGAGATGTCATATTGACATCAGCGCGTCGTTTACACCACACGACACAAGGCCGCTTCCGCAAAAGCGCGCAAACGCCCTTAGAGCACCCGCTTGATCAGCGGCTCCAGCCGGCTATAGCGCAGCCGCCGCAGGAACCTGCGCACATCCTTGGGGTGCTCGGCCTTGGGCCCCAACTCCTCTGCCGAGCCGATCTTCGGCGCATGCCGGCGCAGCTCGGCCAGCTCTGCTTCCCGTGGCCCCAGCCATTGCCCTTGCGGGTCATCGATCAGCAGGCCGTTCTCCAGGTCCAGATTGAAGCCGCGCGGATTCAGGTTGTTACCGGTCAGCAACGAATAGCGTTGGTCGACCCACACGCCCTTGGCATGAAAGGTATGCCCGGGGTCGTTCCAGATCCGCACCTGCAGCTGGCCGCTGGCAATCGCAGCGTGGCGACGTCGGGTGAAGGCACGCAGGTTGTCTTCGTACAGGTAGGGCAACGCGCCGCTGGCGCTGAACGGCTCGCCGGGGGCGATATAGAAGTCGTTGGCCGTGCGATCACCAACGATCAGTTCCACCCGCACGCCACGCGCCAGGGCATGGTCGAGTTCGCGCATCAGCACCCGGGGTGGATTGAAATACGGCGTGCTGATGATGACCTGCGTGCGTGCCGCAGCCAGCAAGGCGCACACTGCACGGTTCAGCGGGTTGCCACGGCCCACACCCAACAGCGGGATAACCCGCAGGCCCTGCCCCGCCCCGCTGGCCGGTGCCTCATAGGCCATGCGCCGCAGCCGCGCGCGCAAGCGCCGGATGTCGCCGCGCAGGCTGCGGGTGGAGGGTGGCGCCGGCAGATCGAGGCGCGGTGTGGCGGTGTGGTGCAGCAGGCGACGCACCAACCCGACCATGGCGTCGGCCAGCTCTGGTGACTGGAACAGGTGGTAGCGGTCCAGGCGGTAACGGTCGAAACGGTGCAGGTACACGTTGTTCAGGCTGGCGCCGGTGTAGATCACGCAGTCGTCGATGATGCTGCCCTTCAGGTGCAACACGCCAAACAGCTCGCGGGTCTGCACAGGTACGCCATGGATGACGATATCCAGCCCATGGTGCTGGCGCTGGGCCTGGTACCAGGCGGCGTTACCCGGCTGGCGCCCGGCGCCCAACAGGCCGCGGCGGGCACGGAACCAGTCGACCACGATGGTGATTTCCAGCCCGGGCCGCGCGGCCTTGGCCTGGTACAAGGCATCCAGCACTTCCTGGCCAGCCTCATCTTCCTGCAGGTACAGCGCAACGATGACGATACGCCGGGTTGCGGCGCGGATGCGCTCGAGCAGACAGGCGCGGTAGGCCTTGGCATCGGGCAGCACCTGGATCGACTCGGCCGACATGGCGTAGCCTGGCAATGCCGCCAGCATGGATTCGGGGTTCAAGAACGATCACCTTCTGTGTGCAATCACTGTCGTGCATCAGCTTGCACAGGAAGTTTGAAATGGTCCAGCCCCCGGATAGCATGGGGCTGCTTTGCAGCCCTATCGCGACACAAGGCCGCTCCTACAAGCCAGCGCCGAATCCACATGCGGCGCCGAACCTGTGGGAGCGGCCTTGTGTCGCGATAGGGGCGCAAAGCGCCCCCATTTCTGACGAAGCTATTTCAGGATCAAAACGATCCAGCTTGCGACCTATATTTGCAGCCCTTTAAACACAAGGGCTGCGTCTATCTGGCTGGTCCTTCTTTAGGGCCTATTGGGGCCTATATGGCTCCGCAATGCCAGCTTTATGATGACTTTGCCATTCCGTCCTTAGGCGTTCTGCCGACCAATTCCCTTCCTTTATACAACTCCTCACAGATCGGCGCATTCCAGCGCCCACAGCCTGGCCGACTCGACGATCTCAAGCATGTCGACCAGATCGCCGTCATCGACCTCTCGCCGCCGGTGCGCAGCATATGCCATCTCGCATGCTTACCCGACCGAACTGTGCCTGTAGCCTAGGACGCGACCAGCCTGCCAGCAACAGTGGCCAATCTATGCAGCCTTTTTGTCAGCACCAACGCTGAGTACTGCAGATAACCAGGCTTTGTTTTCAAGCCACCTGCTTAACACCCAAGACACCACAATCGACACGACGACTACAGCGCCACTCACGAGCAGCGACCTGATGCTGTGGCCGTAGATGTAGGGCTGTGATACCCCCAAAGCAAACAGCATTATCGGGAAGTGAATGACGTAGAGGGTGTAAGAGTAACTCGCATGTCGGTGCAAGTACTTGGGGAAACGCAAAACGCCACCCAGAAGCAAAGCTAGGAAGCAAGCGAACCAGAGCCCAGAAGCCAAGCGGAAAAGGTTAACTTTATCGTAGACGATTTCGTTACCCGACGGGTTAGGGTACAAGGCGCATACAACTGAGGCCACTGCAACACAGCTCAGTAATAAGAATGCAAGCCTAAACACGCCGCCTTTCATCATCGGATTTTTCTGATGAATAAATGCCAGAACAAATCCCGCAAACCATACCGGTGCCAGCATGTAGAACAATGTGTTTCCATAGCTTACAAATACCACCGCCGAAACCAGGAAGGTCGACATGATCTTTCTCCGCCGCCATAAAACAAACGCAGCAGCAGTTACGTAATACCACGCTTCAATAGACAAACTCCACAACGGACTGTTAGCTGGCGGGTTCTCGACTTTAAATCCATTGAGAAATGTTAAGGCACCCCAAATATCACGAAAAGATACGACAAATTCAGACCTGACAAAGCCCACCCCATCAATCTGCAAAAATGAATTAGAAGCAGATGGAAAACAGAACTGGGCCAGCAATCCAAGCACTACCATCAGCATCAAAGCAGCAATCAATGGCGGATAGAGACGAAGCGCTCTATCGAGAATAAAACGACCAACGTCAAAATATCTATTCCTGGAGACATTGTTGCAAACAGACTTCCCAATGAGAAATCCACTCAGCACAAAAAATGCCATAACGGCAAACTGGGATAATAGAACGACCGCAGTAAACCAAATATTCAGCGTTGGCAAAAGCAAGGTTTGATAAGTATGTCCAAATAACACTGCAAAAGCCGCCAGCGCTCGAATAGAATCTAGTTGCTGTGATTGGTCCAACGTCATTCGCGACATTCTGCACCCGCCCCTTGAACTCAAGTAACACTTCAAAATTGGTCAAACGTTAAATTTCTACTGGCGGTTGTCATTTAGTTTTGTTGCATTACAGACCAAAAGCTCTGAAGCATGCCTAGCTTCAAGCTTCTCAATCAATCTCCGCCCCAACGCAATACCTGGCTTCTCGATAACGCTGTAGGTCATCCGTGACACAACGGCGGTAATTGCGAGGACAAACAAGAAGAACAAAACACTATTTAGATTACCCTCACCCATTGCTGCAGGAATTCTTGTGCCACTCAATAATTTTAGAATCGCGATATGCACGAGATACATACTAAAGCTCAACTTCCCAAGCAATACTGTCAACGGATTCACTAGCAGATAAATTGGCTTTCTAGCTAAAAATATCGAAAAAATGGCAAAAATAGCTCCTGCTACCACATGACTTGGTACAAACGTCTGCTGCGGGCGCCAGAATTCGATTGACAGAACAAAAAATGCTGCCGAGGCCAACATCACAACCTTCGCATCAACTCTCCATTGCGCAGCGAGATATCGATATGTAATCAACCCAATCACAAACACCGGAAACTGGGCAATAAAATTGTAGAAGGCAAAGACATCAATCAAATACTCCTGAGCAGGCTCATACTGAAAAATTAAACTTGCAACCGGTGCATTCGCTTTCTGAAGAAGCAATGCAGCTGCCAGAAGCAGAAACAAATACTTGAGCTTTTCTATGCGAACCAACAGAGGAAAAATTAGATAAAAGGTCATCTCAACAGCTACCGACCAGCCTCCAGGCACTACCGAGTTTATAGTTTCGGGATGGAAGCCATGCAAAAACAGCGCAGTAACTGGAACAAACCACCAACTAATACCATTGGGAGCAAAATACGATGCCGCCGTACCATTCAAGAAGAGGAACAACGCAATCGCCAAGTAGAACATTGGCGCGATTCTGAAAATTCTGCGTAGATAGAAATCACGTACTGGGCGCAGATCACCTTCCCGTCGCGCGTTCCATGACATACAAAGCGTGATAGCGCTGGCAATGTAGAAAAGCTGAACACCTCGTGCCCCCTCGGTCATTACTCGCATCAGCACATCAGATAATGGTTTTACGGACTGGGAGGCGTGAACAAGAACTACTAAAGCTATCGCGACCCCACGAAGGGCATCTATATAATCATATTTTTTTATATTATTGCCGGACATAGCTTTTCTCTGATGCGTTGAAGCAAACCGCCATTATCGAGATTTCCCAGTGGCGGCGCCAGTCTCATGACAAGCGGTAACCGCAGAAACCAGATGTCTCTCGTACCCAATCCGCTGTCGCCGCTCAGCCAGCAGCGCCCTCACCTTCACTTCCAAGCCGTCTCCCTTCTTCAGCCCAGCGGCAGCCCAAGACGGTTCTGCAACGTTCGGCACACGGCATGGCACCTGCACCGGCTACCCTTCCACCGCAGCCGGCCAGCGCCAACGCCAGAACAATCAACAACACCTTCAAAGGCCAAGCTCCGTATCTATGATTGAGGCAGCAGCTACGCACTGATCGCCGCCGATGCGCTCCTGCTGCAGTCGCTTGGCTGCGGCATAGTCGTTTTGCGCAGTGTCTACCTCGACGAATGGCTCGAGCGAAAGACCCCAAGCTAAAAACCAGCACGGCGATTCTGTACAGATCGATAATCAGGTAAGTGCTCAAGCCGTTTTTTGGCCACCTGGCACGATGCAACCTAAACAAAAAGGTTCTCAAGGAAAAGTTTTCTGAATACAAGGCCTCCAACACCAGGATCACTAGTGTTCAGACCTGCTTTCGATCTGCATTAAACGATGCGATCGAGGACGAGATAATTGACAGCCATCCGCTTTCAGGATGGTCATATCGGAATCGAGATGAGTCGAGGAGGACGACGACATCGATCCTTTCACGCGCGAAGAGCAGCAGGCTCTGCTAAAAGCATCGAGGGGGGAGACATTGGCGCAACTGCAGTTCGCTTTCTGAACTAGCCTTAGGCCTACCGAATTGATTGCGCTTAAGCGGGGGGATATCGACTGGATCGAGGGAGATATCCGGGTGGTCCGCGCCAAGACCCGAGGCGCAAAGGTTCCAGAACCATCTGGATGCCTGCTATGAAAAAGTCGGGCGTACGGTGGCGGCGCCCTTACCGGAGCCGCCACACGTACGCCTCGATGATGCTCAGCGCTGGCGAGAATCCAATGTGGGTCGCCAAGCAAATGGGCCACAAAGACTGGACGATGATTGCCAAGGTTCATGGCCGCTAGATGCCCTCCGCTGACGTCGGAGCCGGAGGGCGAGCAGAGGCACTTTTTGCCGGTAATGCCAGCGTTATGACAACTTCTCCTCCAAAGCCCTCTGATTTACTGGGCTAGATCAAACCGATCCAGCTCCATCACCTTCTCCCAGGCGGCCACGAAATCCCGCACGAACTTGTCACCACCATCATCGCTGCCATACACCTCGCTCAACGCCCGCAACTGGGCATGGGAGCCGAACACCAGGTCAACCCGGCTACCGGTCCACTTCACCTGGCCGGTCTTGCGATCGCGTCCTTCGAAGGTTTCGTTATCCGCCGAGGTCGGCTTCCACTCAACGCCCATGTCCAGCAAGTTGCGGAAGAAGTCGTTGCTCAGGGTACCGACCTTGTCGGTGAACACGCCCTGCTGGCTGCCGCCTTGGTTGGCGCCGAGCACGCGCAGGCCGCCGATCAGCACGGTCAGTTCCGGCGCGGTCAGGGTCAGCAATTGGGCCTTGTCCAGCAGCATTTTCTCGGCCTTGACGCTGTAGCGGGCCTTGGTGAAGTTGCGGAAGCCATCGGCCAGCGGTTCCAGCACGGCGAACGACTCGACGTCGGTCTGCGCCTGGGAGGCATCGACACGCCCAGGGCGGAACGCCACGCTGACGTTGTGCCCGGCGTCCTTGGCAGCCTTTTCCACCGCGGCGCCACCGGCCAGAACGATCAGGTCGGCCAGGGAGATTTTCTTGCCACCGGCATTGAACTCGGCCTGGATTTTCTCCAGCGCCGCCAGCACCTTGCCTGTGCCCTGGTTCGCCGCCCAATCCTTCTGCGGCGCCAGGCGCAGGCGGCCACCATTGGCCCCGCCACGCTTGTCCGAACCGCGGAAGGTCGACGCCGCTGCCCAGGCAGTGGCCACCAGCTCGCCAACGCTCAGGCCCGCCGCCAGCACCTTGGCCTTGAGCGCGGCAATGTCCTGCTCGCCTACCAGCGGGTGATCGACTTTTGGCAGCGGGTCTTGCCACAGCAGCTCTTCGTTGGGCATTTCCGGGCCCAGATAGCGCGCCAATGGGCCCATGTCGCGGTGGATCAGCTTGTACCAGGCGCGGGCGAAGGCGTCCGCCAGTTGGTCAGGGTTATCCTTGAAGCGGCGGGCGATCGGCTCGTAGATCGGGTCGAAACGCAGCGCCAGGTCGGAGGTGAGCATGGAAGGCGCGTGGCGCTTGGCCGGGTCATGGGCATCCGGCACGGTGCCTGCCCCCTTGCCCTCCTTCGGCCGCCACTGGTGGGCACCAGCCGGGCTCTTGGTCAGTTCCCAGTCGAAGTTGAACAGGTTGTTGAGGTATTCGTTGCTCCATCGGGTGGGGGTGGAAGTCCAGGTCACTTCCAGGCCGCTGGTGATGGTATCGCCACCCTTGCCGCTGCCGAACTTGTTGGCCCAGCCCAACCCCTGCAGCTCCAGGCCTGCTGCTTCCGGCTCGGGGCCGACGTTGTCGGCAGGGCCGGCACCGTGGGTCTTGCCAAAGGCGTGCCCACCGGCGATCAGCGCCACGGTTTCTTCATCGTTCATGGCCATGCGGCCGAAGGTGTCACGGATGTCCTTGCCCGAGGCTACCGGGTCGGGGTTGCCTTCCGGGCCTTCCGGGTTCACATAGATCAGGCCCATCTGCACGGCGGCCAGCGGGTTTTCCAGGTTGCGCTCGCCCTCCAGGGTACGGCCCTGCTCCTCGGGACGCTTGGCCGGCTCCGCCACCAGGTCGCCCTTGCCGGGCGGCTGGGCCTTGCCGTAGCGGGTGTCACCGCCCAGCCAGACCTTTTCCGAGCCCCAGTACACATCTTCGTCCGGCTCCCACACATCGGCACGCCCGCCAGAGAAGCCGAAGGTCTTGAAACCCATGGATTCGAGGGCGACGTTGCCAGTGAGCACGATCAGGTCGGCCCAGGAAATCTTGTTGCCGTACTTCTGCTTGATCGGCCACAGTAGCCGCCGGGCCTTGTCCAGGCTGACGTTGTCCGGCCAACTGTTGAGCGGGGCGAAGCGCTGCTGGCCAGAGCCTGCACCACCCCGGCCATCGCCAATACGGTAGGTACCGGCGCTGTGCCAGGCCATGCGAATGAACAGCGGGCCGTAGTGGCCGAAGTCGGCGGGCCACCAGTCCTGGGAGTCGGTCATCAAGGCGGTCAGGTCTTTCTTCAGCGCCTGGAAGTCGAGGCTCTTGAACGCCTTGGCATAATCGAAATCCGGGTCCATCGGGTCGGATTTGGAGGAATGTTGATGAAGAATTCTCAGGTTGAGCTGGTCAGGCCACCAGTCACGGTTGGTGGTGCCGCCACCTGCGGTTTGATGGAACGGGCATTTCGATTCGTTCGACATCTGCGGGTACCTTTGGGTCGGTTATCCAGATTTCCGGTCTATGCCAGGTGTTCTTTCAGCCGAGCGCGTGGGCTCGTGCTACCCCTCATCAGGTCTACACGGGGCTTGCGAAGCTGTCATGACGGGGTTGGCGTGGTCTTGCACACAGGTGCTGACATGCCGCCCGCTGGCAGAATTCGCGGGGCCAGAGGAAAGACTAGCCGAGCTTGGGCAGAGTTCTAATAGAGTGCCTATTGAGGGGCGATAGCTTGGCTCTGTCAGGTTCGTGCCCGCGAACAGGCCGGCACATCCATACAAGGCAACCAAGCTGTCCGCATGCTCCAATACAACGCCAACCCTTCCAACCCGGAACCCGTACCCTCATGAATCGCAACGACCTGCGCCGCGTCGACATGAACCTGCTGGTACTGTTCGAAGCCCTGATGATCGAACGCAACCTGACCCGGGTCGGCGAAAAGCTGTTCATCACCCAGTCCACCGTCAGCGCCGCCCTCGCCCGCCTGCGTGAGCTGTTCGACGACCCGCTGCTGATCCGCAACGGCCGGGCCATGGAGCCCACGCCACGGGCCATGCAGATCTTCGCCGAGCTGGGGCCGGCCATGGATGTGATTTCCGCCGCCATCAGCCGCGCCCGCGAGTTCGACCCGGTCAACAGCTGCAACGTGTTCCGCCTGGGCCTGTCGGACGATGCCGAATTCGGCCTGTTCCCGGCCCTGCTGCAGGCGCTGCGCGAAGAGGCCCCGAATATCAGTGTGGTGGTGCGCCGGGCCAACTTCCTGCTGATGCCGGGGCTGCTGGCCAGCGGCGAAATTTCGGTGGGCGTGAGCTACACCACGGACCTGCCGGCCACCGCCAAGCGCCGCAAGCTGCGCAACATCGGCGTGCGGGTGCTGCGCG
The DNA here is from genome assembly GCF_057444345.1 of Pseudomonas sp. PVC-5-1. Lineage (NCBI taxonomy): Bacteria > Pseudomonadati > Pseudomonadota > Gammaproteobacteria > Pseudomonadales > Pseudomonadaceae > Pseudomonas > Pseudomonas sp. PVC-5-1. The sequence goes on from NZ_CM172024.1 coordinate 3,442,134, forward strand.
CCGATGACCGCCCGGGCCCGCTGACCCTCGACGAATACTGCGCCCGCCCGCATGTGATGGTGTCGTTCTCCGGTGACATGAGCGGCAATATCGACCTTGACCTGGCACGCATCGGCCGCTGCCGCAAGGTGGTGCTGGCGGTGCCGCAGTTCGGCAGCCTGCGCGCCCTGCTGCGCAACACCGAGCTGATCGCCACGGTGCCGGACTATGCCGCCTGCGCTCTGGCCGACGACGGTAGCCTGCGCGCCGACCCGGCGCCGTTCGACATCACCGAGGCCGAACTTTCGATGGTCTGGAGCGGTGCCCAGGACAATGACCCGGCCGAGCGCTGGCTGCGCGAGCGCATCCTGCAGTTCATGGCCACGCAGTGATGCATCGACCTCATCGATAGCCACCATGAATGCCATCAAGTTCCCCTGCGGCCAGCCCGGGCGGAAGATGGCGGCATTCACCGATTGATGAGGCTTCCCATGAAAACCGGCATGATCGCTGCCCTGCTCGCCTTGTTGGCCGCCCTTGGCGGTTGTGCCAGCCCGGCAGCTACCGACACGCAGCCTTACGGGCACTTCTATTCGGCCACGGCCATTTCCAGTGTCGCCCTGGCCCCTGGCCAACGGGTGGCGGTACTGCTGGGGCGTGATGCCGAAGCGACCCTCGAATACCTCGGCAGCCATCGCACCCAGGCAGGCGCACCGGCCCATGGCCAACGTGTCCCTGTTGCGACCCTGGGCAGCGAAAGCCAGGCGTATGACTGGCTGGCGCGGTCACTGGCGCAGCAGTTTGCGGAAGTGACTTTCTATGACGACCTGGACACACTGCTGGGCGACCACCCGGACGTGATCGTGCTGCTGGACACCGAAAGCCGTTTGGCCAGTGCGGATATCGAAAGCCGGGTAGTAGCGCGCTTTTTCGATGACCAGCTGACCTATATCGGCCGCGCTGAGGGGCGGGCCAGCAAAAGCCTGGGCGATGTGGCGAGGGTGGTCGAGGATGAGCGGGCGGTGCAGGCGGATGCCTTGCGCGACTTTGACGATTCATTGCAGGCGTTGTTGAAGGGTCGCGTTTGAGGGCCCTTCACTGATATAGCGCAAATGCTCGGGCACAGCACCGGCCTGTAGGAGCAGCCTTGTGCTGCGAAGAGGCCAGTACCGCCACAGAATTTCTTTTGCCACACCGGCCCTTTCGCAGCACAAGGCTGCTCCTACAGGTCGGTGCTGTAGCTGTAATAACCGCGGTAAAGCTTCTACTTACCCCGCTGCATCCACGCCGCCCCCAGCCCGCTGAGGCAGATCACCGAGATGCCCACCAGGCTCAGGGTATCCGGCACCTGGCTGTAGACAACCAACCCAAGCAACCCGGCGAACACGATCTGGCAATAGCTGAATGGCGCCAGCAAGGCAGGTGCCGCATGGCGGAAGGCCTGGGTCAGCAGCAGGTGCGCCGTCATGCCAAAGCCCCCCAGCGCCAGCATCAGCAGCGCATGGTCCCAACGCGGCATCTCCCAGAAGAACGGCACCAACGCACTCATCGCCAGTGTGTTGCACAACCCCGCATAGAAATTGCTGGTGGTCGGGCTGTCGTGCGCGGCCAGGATGCGCGTCAGCAACTGATAGAAGCAGAAGCCCAGCGCCGAACCAAACGGATACAGGATGGCCGGGGTGAACATCGCCCCGCCCGGGTGCACCACCACCAGCACGCCGATGAAGCCCATCACCACCGCCACCCACTGCCCCACCGTCACCCGCTCCTTCAGCAGTGGCGCCGACAGCGCGGTGACCAGCACCGGGGCAAGGAAGTTGACCGCCGTGGCCTCGGCCAGTGGCAGGTACTGCAGGCCGGTGGTGAACAGCAGGCTGGTACTCAGCAGGCTCAGGGCGCGTAACGTCTGCAACAGAGGGCGGCGAGTGCGCAGCACGTTGAGGCCGGCCTTGGGCAGGAAGATGCCGGCCATCAGCAGCGTGTGCACCACATACCGCGCCCACACCACCATGATGATCGGGTACAGGCCGCCCAGGAATTTGGACAGGGCATCGTGACTGGCGAACAGGAACGTCGCCACCACCACCAGGGCGATGCCGCGCAGGGGTTGGTTGACTCCGGACAGCGGTGTGCTGGAACTCATGGCACTCTCGATGACGGCGCGGCTGGATGCGGCGCCCAGTGAAGGCCGCGCAGGCGTTGCCTGGCGGATGCAACAGCTCGGATTTTAGAAGAGATGCCGAAGAATAAGGAAGTTCAATCGCCGCCAGCCAAGGCCGACTGCAATTTCTGTTCGCTGATCGACCACTTTCCGCCCCACGCGCATGGCCCGTACCGTGCTGATCGTCGACCATCGAATGCGAACCCTGCACACCCTACAAGGAATTTACATGCAAAGGCTCACCACCCGTAACGGCCTGGCCCTGCCCGCGATCGGCCTGGGCACCTGGCCAATGACCGGCAGCGAGTGCACCCAGGCCGTGCGCCAGGCGCTTGAATTGGGTTACCGGCACATAGACACTGCCACTGCCTATGACAACGAAGCCGCCGTCGGCCAGGCACTGCGCGAAAGCGATGTACCGCGCGAGCAGATTCACCTGACCACCAAGGTATGGTGGGATCGCCTGGCGCCCAAGGCCATGCGCCAGTCACTGGAGGACAGCCTGCGCGCCCTGGGTACCGAGCAGGTCGACCTGTTCCACATCCACTGGCCCAGCCAGGACTGGGACCTGGCCCACAGCATCGAAACCCTGGTGGCCCTGCGTGACGAGGGCAAGGCGCGCAGCATCGGCGTGGCCAACTTCCCGCTGGGGCTGCTGCGCCAGGTGGTGGAAACCCTGGGCGCGCCATTGTCGGCGATCCAGGTGGAATACCACGTGCTGCTCGGCCAGCAACCGCTGCTGGACTATGCCCGCCGCCACGACCTGCTGCTCACCGCCTACACCCCGCTGGCCCGTGGGCAGGCGGCGGCTCAGCCGGTGATCCAGGCGATCGCCCGCAAGCATGGCGTACTGCCCAGCCAGGTGGCGCTGAAGTGGTTGCTGGACCAGGACGGCGTGGCGGTGATCCCCAAGGCCGGCAGCCGCGAGAACCAGCTGGCCAACCTGGCGGCGTCGAACGTGCAACTGGATGACGAGGACCGCGCGGCGATCGCCGGGTTGCCGAAGGACCAGAGGGTGGTGAGCCCGCCGTTTGCGCCGGACTGGAACCTGTAGGAGCGGCCTTGTGTCGCGAAGGGGCGCGCAGCGGCCCCACATTTTCAGCTGCGCCGCTGATATCGCCGGGGCCGCTTTGCGGCCCTGTCGCGACACAAGGCCGCTCCTACAGGAGACCGCGGCAGGCCGACGGGCACTACGCCGGCGTCACGACCTGCTTCAACCGCTCGTTCGCCGGTGCCGGTCGCCCATACAGGTAACCCTGGAAGTGCGAGCAACCCTCCGCCACCAACCGGCGCATCTGCTCCTCCGACTCAACCCCCTCGGCCGTGGTCTTGATCATCAGGCTGTTGGACAGGTCGGTAATGGCGCGAATGATCGACATCGCCTCGCGGCTGTCGCACATGTCATGCACGAACGACTTGTCGATCTTGATCCGGTCGAACGGGAACGAACGCAGGTAACCCAGCGATGAGTACCCGGTGCCGAAATCGTCCAGCGAAATGGACACGCCCAGGTCCTTCAGTGCACGCAGGGTACGCACGTTTTCCTCGCTGTTGCCCAGCAGCACCGACTCGGTGACCTCCAGTTCCAACCGCTGTGGCGGCAGGCCGGAGTCGGCCAGCGCCAGGGCCACGGTGTGCACCAGGTTGGCATTCTTGAACTGCACCGCCGACAGGTTGACCGACACCGTCTGCTCGCTGTCCCAGCTGGCCGCCTCCTGGCAGGCCAGGTTCAGCGCCCGGGTGCCCAGTTCGTGGATCAGCCCGGTTTCCTCGGCGATGGGGATGAAGTCCATGGGCATGACCATGCCACGGGTCGGGTGCTCCCAGCGCAGCAACGCCTCGTAGCCGGTAACGCTGCTGGTCTGCTGGTCGACCACCGGCTGGTAGTGCAGCTGCAACTGGCCCAGGTGCAGCGCAGTGCGCAGGTCGGTTTCCACCAGGCGGCGCTGGCGGGCGGCGACGTCCAGTTCGACGCTGAAGCACTCGTAGCGGTTGCGACCATTGCGCTTGGCCTCGTACAGCGCCATGTCGGCGTAGCCCAGCAGTTGCTCGGCCTGGTCGCTGTCTTCCGGCGCAATGGCAATGCCGATGCTCACCCCCACCGTGAACTGGTGCCCCTCGATCTGGAACGGTGGGCAGATCGCGTTGATCAGGCGCTGCGCAGTGTTGCATGCGGCCTCCCGGCCTTCCAGGCCGGTCAGCACCACCGCAAACTCGTCGCCGCCCAGGCGGGCCAGGGTGTCGTGCTCGCGCAGTTCGCGGCGCAGGCGCTTGCCCAGCGCGCGCAGCAGCTTGTCGCCAAAGGCGTGGCCCAGCGAATCGTTGATGTTCTTGAAGTTGTCCAGGTCCAGGCACAGTGCAGCGGTCAGCTTGGCGTGCTCGCTGTCACGCACCAGGGCCTGGCGCAGGCGTTCGTTGAACAGGGTGCGGTTGGGCAGCCCGGTCAACGCATCGTGGTGCGCCATGTGGTGGATCTGCGCGTGGGCGGCCAGCTCTTCGGTGGCATCTTCGGCAACGAACAACACATAGTCGGCCTGGCCTTCACGGTTCTGGCTAAGCAAGGTGCGGCTGCGCAGGGTGCGTGGGCCACAGGCCGTGTCGACCCGGGTTTCGGCAGCATGCCCCTTGGTGCTGCGGGCGCCACGGGCCAGTTGCTGTTCCAGGTAACCGGCAACGCCCGGTGCCAGGCACTCGCCGGGCAACTGCCCGATCATGCTGCGCTGCGGCCCGCCGAACAGGCGTTCGGCCTGCTGGTTGGCCAGCAGGATGCGCTGGCTCTCCAGGTCCTGGACAATGACGCTGGCGGGGATGTTGGCAATCACCGAATCAAGGAACTGCGACAGCTTGGCCATTTCCTGGCTGTACTGCTCGGCCAGCTCCTTGGCCTGCAGCAGTTCCAGCTCTTGCCGGTGACGCTCGGAAATGTCGCGGGTGACCTTGGCAAAACCCACCAGTTGCCCGGCATCGTCGTACACCGCGTCGATCACCACATGGGCATGGAAGACCGTGCCGTCCTTGCGCAGGCGCGAACCGATCTCTTCGAAGCGCCCGGTGCTGCGGGCCTGCTCAAGGTTCAGCGCCGGCAGCCCGGCGGCGCGCTCGGCATCGGTGTAGAACAACGAGTAGTGCTTGCCGACGATTTCCTCGGCCAGGTAGCCCTTGGCGCGCTGGGCGCCGGGGTTCCAGTTGGCGACGATACCTTCGGGGGTGAGCAGGTAGAAGGCATAGTCCACCACGCTCTGGATCAACAGCCGGTACATGATGTCGGGGCTTGCGACTAGCGACATGACTTTTACCTGGGCCTTCGAAAGGCATGAAAAGGATTGGTGGCATTATGCCTTCGACGACGACTTTGTGAAGTAGCTCACAAAAAGCCACGATCCCTTCAATTAGCGAACGAAGGCTGGCCCTCCCCTCAATGGCGGGCGCCCGTGACCAGGAAATTGAGCAAGCCCGGTTCGTCATCCAGGGCTATGGGCTGCGCCGGGCGCGACAGCTCGGCCAGCACGGCATTGCAGAAGGCCACGGCAGGCATGTCCTGTGCGTAACAGCGCATCAACCAGTCGCCCTCGCCGCCCAGCAGTTGCAATGCCACCGCCCGGCCGATGCCCTGTCGGCGGTACTTTTTCAGGATGAACAGGTCAGCCAGTTCGAACGCGTCGATGCCCGGCAGCTCGCTGCGTTCGACCAGCACGAAACCGGCGATAAAACCGTCTGCCAGCACCAGGTACGCGCCCCAGCCATCGGCCCCCCAGTAACGTTGCAGGTGCTCGTCATGGATATAGAAGCGGCCGTCCACTTCGACGTCTTCCTGCTCCCAGTCCGAGGACTCGTAGGCGTAGAACTGATAGAGGTTGCGAATCAGCGGGGCCTGGTCGGCAGTGGTTGCCAACAGTTCGATGGGCAGCATGGTGAGGGGCTCGGGTAAAAAGGCGGATTCTAGATCAACCGCCCCTGGCAGCAAAAAGCCCAGGCCCTCCCCGCACGGAAAGGCCCAGGCAAAAACCAGTCATCGATTGATAGGGCTCAACTGTTTTGCAACGCGCGCGGGCGGTGGCTGCGTGCCTCGGCGTCTGGCGCCTTGGCCGCCTGCAGATGGAAGTCGAACGCCAGCTCGGCAAAGCGCTCACCCTCTACGCCGCGAGCACGCGCTGCCGCAGCATCCTCGACAAAGCGCAGCTCGCCGACCAGCCCGTCACGGGTGGCATAGGCAAAGTCATCCCACAAGTACTTGTCGCCGGCCAGGTTTATCTGTGTGGTCAAGTGCCGGTGCCCGGGCGCAGAGGTGAAGAAGTGCACGTGCGCCGGGCGCTGGCCGTGACGGCCGAGCAGGTCCAGGCATTCCTGGGTTGGCCCCTGCGGGTCGCAACCGTACCCCGACGGCACGATGGAACCAGGCGTGCAGTGTCCTGCAGCACACGCAGGATGATCTGTTTGAAGCGTGGGTTGCCTTCGGCATGGCCCAGGCCGGCCACTTCCTTGAAGAACGCCTGAACATCGGCAGTGTGGGAAATTTTCACGGTCATCGTGCTTGCCTCATCTTGTTCTTGTCAGGTAGACAGGTGCGACTCAGCGGTCGTCGCTGTGAATCGACGAGGGGTGCCGGCACAGGCCGTCGACCTCGATGTCCATGTACGGGAACAGCGGCAGCTGCATCAGGGTGTCGTGCAGCGCCTCGACGCTGGGTACATCGAACACGCTGTAGTTGGCGTAGTGCCCGGCAATGCGCCACAGGTGGCGCCAAGTGCCTTCGCGCTGCAGACGCTGGGCCAGTTCCTTTTCGTCGGCCTTGAGCCGGGCGGCCTTGGCCGGGTCCATGTCGACCGGCAGTTTCACGGTCATCTTCACGTGGAACAGCATGCTGGTATCTCCTTTCTCTGATTTGGCGCGAACACTGTGGGAGCGGGCGAGCCCGCGAACACGGGCGAAGCCCGTGCCATCCACCGCGTCGCCTGCTTCACGGCTAAAGCCGCTCCCACAGGGGTTGTGTGTTCTTTCAGCCAGCGTGACTCAGCGGCGGGCGAAGCGCGCCAGGCGCTGTTCGTCCAGGGTCAGGCCCAGGCCTGGGGTGCGTGGAATGTGCAACTGGAAGTCGCGGTATTGCGGCGGCTCGTTGACGATTTCTTCGGTCAGCAGCAGCGGCCCGAACAGCTCGGTGCCCCAGGTGAGCTGGCGCAGGGTCAGGAAGGCATGAGCCGAAGCCAGGGTGCCGATCGAGCCTTCGAGCATGGTCCCGCCATACAAGGCGATGCCGGCAGCCTCGGCGATTTGCGCGGTACGCAGTACGGCCCGCGGGCCGCCGTTCTTGGCTATTTTCAGGGCGAAGATGCTGGCCGCGCCGTCGGCAGCCAGGCTGAAGGCGTCCTCGACGCTTTCGATCGACTCGTCGGCCATGATCGGTGCCGGGCTGCGCTGGTTCAGGCGCACCTGGCCGCTGCGGTTGATACGCGAAATCGGTTGCTCGATCAGGTCGATGCCGTTTTCGCCAAGCACCTGGCAGGCACGGATGGCCTGGGATTCGTCCCAGTACTGGTTGACGTCGACCCGCACGCTGGCGCTGTCGCCCAGTTCGCGCTTGATCGCCACCACGTGCTTGAGGTCCTGGGCCAACGGGTTGGCGCCGATTTTCAGCTTGAACACCCGATGCCGACGAATCTCCAGCATGTGCTGGGCTTCGGCGATGTCGCGGGCGGTATCGCCGCTGGCCAAGGTCCAGGCCACTTCCAGGCTGTCGCGCACGCGGCCACCCAGCAGTTCGCTGACCGGCAGGCCCAGGCGTTTGCCCTGGGCATCGAGCAAGGCGCTTTCGATACCCGACTTGGCGAAGGTATTGCCTTTGGCCAGCTTGTCCAGCTTGAGCATGGCGGCGTTGATGTTGTCTGCCGGCAAGCCAACCAGCGCCGGCGCCAGGTGCGCATCGATGTTGGCCTTGATGCCCTCCGGGCTTTCGTAGCCATAGGCCAGGCCGCCGATGGTGGTGGCCTCGCCGATGCCTTCCACGCCATCACTGCAGCGAACACGCAATACCACAAGGGTCTGCTGCTGCATCGTGTGCATCGCCAGCTTGTGCGGGCGAATGGTCGGCAGGTCGACGATAATTGCCTCGATACGTTCAATCAGCACGCTTGTCATTGTTGCCAGGTCCCGTTGTTTCGGGCTGCCAGCCGCAGGCCCGAGTGGTGCATTTACTTGCTTGTTCAAGGATTGCGCGAGACCCTGATAGCCGTCCAATATCGAATGAATCTCCCACCATACCCTGGAGGTCTGATGGAGCTGCGCCACTTGCGTTACTTCAAGGTCCTGGCCGAAACCCTGAACTTCACTCGCGCCGCCGAGCTGCTGCACATTGCCCAGCCGCCGCTGAGCCGGCAGATCAGCCAACTCGAGGACCAGCTCGGTACCTTGCTGGTAGTGCGCGAGCGCCCGCTGCGGCTGACAGAGGCGGGTCGCTTCTTCTACGAACAGAGCTGCACCGTGCTGCAGCAGCTGCAGAACATCAGCGACAACACCCGTCGCATCGGCCAGGGCCAGCGCCAGTGGCTGGGGATCGGCTTCGCCCCGTCGACCCTGTACAAGGTGCTGCCGGAGCTGATCCGCGAGCTGCGCCAGGACAGCGAGCTGGAACTGGGCCTCAACGAGATGACCACGCTGCAGCAGGTGGAGGCGCTGAAAAGCGGGCGCATCGACATCGCCTTCGGGCGCATTCGCATCGATGACCCGGCCATTCACCAGCAAGTGCTGTGCGAGGACCCGCTGGTGGCGGTATTGCCCAAGGGTCACCCGCTGGCGAGCAGCCCGCTTACACTTGCCCAGCTGGCTGGCGAGGCGTTCATCCTCTACCCGGCCAACCCGCGGCCCAGTTATGCCGACCATGTGCTGGCACTGTTCGCCCACCACGGCATGAGCATCCGCGTCAGCCAATGGGCCAACGAACTGCAGACCGCCATCGGCCTGGTGGCCGTCGGCGTAGGCGTCACCCTGGTGCCGGCGTCGGTGCAGCAGCAGCATCGCACCGATATCGAATATGTCAGCCTGCTCGACAGCGGCGCCGTCAGCCCGATCATCCTCAGCCGGCGCAAGGGCGATGTGAGCCCGATCGTGCAGCGCTGCCTGACATTCATTGCACAACAGGCCGAATGAGGGCGCGCTCCTGCAGGATCAACAGCCTGAAGCTTGCGCGGACCCTGTGGGAGCGGGCGTGCCCGCGAACACGGGCGAAGCCCGTGCCAGCCACCGTATCGCCTGTTTCGCGGGCACGCCCGCTCCCACAGGGTTCCCGCCAATCCGCAGGAACGGCCTGATATCGCCCCCCCGGTCATCACCAACCAACAGGAAAAACCAGCATGATTCACGGCAAGACACTGCAAGCATGGTGCAGCTCCCACCCCCTGATCGAAGACCTGGTGGCCCTGCGCGAAACCCGTTGGTTCAACCCGCACATTGCCCCGGCCGCCCAGGCCCTGGCCGACGTCGGTTTGAGCGCCGCCGATGTCAGTGCTGCCAGTGCCCGCCTGGCACGCTTTGCCCCCTACCTGGCCAGCGTGTTCCCGGATACCGCTGCCACCGGCGGCATCATCGAGTCGCCACTGCGCCCGCTGCCCACCCTGCACGCCACCTTGCTGCAGGCAGCGGGCCTGCCTGCCAGCGGTTCACTTTGGCTCAAGGCCGACAGCGAGCTACCGATCTCTGGCTCGATCAAGGCCCGCGGCGGTATTCATGAAGTGCTCAAGCATGCCGAAGACCTTGCCCTGGCAGCCGGCCTGATCAGCATCGACAGCGATTACCGGGAACTGGCCAGCGACCAGGCCCGGCAATTCTTCAGCCAGTACAAGGTTGCGGTCGGCTCGACCGGCAACCTCGGCCTGTCGATCGGCATCATGAGCGCCAGGCTTGGCTTCCAGGCCACCGTGCACATGTCGGCCGATGCCCGCCAGTGGAAGAAGGACAAGCTGCGCGCCCATGGCGTGAACGTGGTCGAGTACGAAAGCGACTACAGCGTGGCGGTGGAGCAAGGGCGCCAGCAGGCGGCGGCGGACCCGGGCTGCTACTTCGTCGACGACGAGAACTCGCCACACCTGTTCCTCGGCTATGCAGTGGCGGCCGAGCGGCTGGCCGCCCAGTTCGAAGCCGCGGGCATCAAGGTAGATGCCGAGCACCCCTTGTTCGTCTACCTGCCCTGTGGGGTCGGCGGTGGCCCCGGTGGCGTGGCGTTCGGCCTGAAGCTGATCTGGGGCGACCATGTGCACTGCATCTTCGCCGAGCCCACCCACTCACCGTGCATGTTCCTGGGGGTGTATAGCGGTTTGCATGACGCCACCAGCGTGCAGGATTTCGGCATCGACAACCTGACCGCCGCCGACGGCCTGGCGGTGGGCCGCCCTTCCGGCTTTGTCGGCAAGGCGATGCAGCGTTTGCTCGATGGCTATTACACAGTCAGCGACGAGGCGCTGTACCGGCTGTTGGTATTGGCCCATGACCAGGAGAATGCGCGGCTGGAGCCTTCGGCGCTGGCGGGGATGCCGGGCATGGTCAGGGTGCTTGAAGCGCCTGAGTACCTGGCGCGCATGGGCCTGTCGGCCGGTCGCATGCAAAGGGCCACGCATTTGGTCTGGGGGACCGGTGGCAGCATGGTGCCGGAGGCGGAGTTTGCGGCCTATCTAGCCAAAGGGAGGGGCTGAGTATTTCTGGAGCTCCCATAGGTACTGAGCTGGCTTTCAGTTCCCACTTTACCTGTGGGAGCGGGCATGCCCGCGAAGCAGGCGACGCGGGGGATGGCACGGGCTTCGCCCGTGTTCGCGGGCACGCCCGCTCCCACAGAGGACCGCGTTAGCCTCTAGATTTCCAGGCAATCACCGCGCAGCCAGTCGATAAACCGCGCAAACAACTCCGACTGCGAGTTGATCTCCAGCTTCAGGTACAGGTTCTTGCGGTGCATGCGTACGGTTTCCGGCGAGATGCCCAGCTCCAGCGCGGTGGACTTCACCGAATGCCCACGCAAGATCATGTGCGCCACCTCCCGCTCACGGTCGGTCAGCACCTGGCAGCCGAAACTGTCGAACGCCGCCTGCAGGCTGCCACGCTCCGCCGAAGCGGGGCCGGGCTCCAGATGGTGCCGGGCGTAGCGCCCCAGCAGCTCGCGTACCATCGGCTCCAGCGCACGCAGCAGGTCAATCTGCCCGGCGCTCAGGCGCGTGCCGCTGCAGCCCTGGAACAGGCTCAGCGACAACTTGCGGCCAGCGCTGAGGTCGACGATGTAGTAGCTGTCTTCACTGCAACCGGTACCCAGGTAATAGGCCTTGTAGTAGTCGCTGTCGAAGAAGTTGTCCGGGGCGATCTCCTGCAGGTGGTAGAAGCCCTCGGCCAGGCCGCTCTGCACGGCCAGGCAGAACGGGTCGAGCAGGTAGCCGGCAGTGAAGTAGCGCTCCAGCACGGCGGCGCGGTGCAGGTCGGGGATGCCTTGCTGGTACAGCAGTTGCGGTGCCCGCCCCTGGCACTCGAGGCTGATCATCATCGATTCCACCTGCACCAGCTGGCCGATGGCGGCCGCCACATGCGCCAGCGCCTCGGGCGTTTCGCTGTGGGCCAGTGCGCGCTGCAGCGCCACATGCCATTGCTGCAGCGCGCCCAGTGAAAGGGTAAGCGGGGTGTCGGGAGAGGCCTGGGTCATGCCCGGCAGTCTAGCCTGCCAGGCACGCCCGCGCACAGCCCTTTGCGCCAGGTTCATCGGCCCTGGTACAGGCCAAGCGCCGTGAGTTCGCGCGCGGTTTCGATGATGCACTGGCGCAGGGTTTCGACGATCTCGTCCACCTGCGCATGGGTGACGATCAACGGCGGCGACATCACGTTCAGGTGCATGATCGGCCGCACCAGCAGCCCTTTGGCCTGGGCCTTGCTATGGATGCGTTCGCCGATGTTCACCTCGTCGGCGAACAGCGCCTTGCTGGCCTTGTCGGCAACGAACTCGACACAGGCCATCAGCTTCATGCAGCGCACATCCCCCACCAGCGGCAGCTCGCGCAGGCTTTGCAGGCGCTGTTCCAGGTAGCCGCCAACGTCCTTGACGTGCGCCAGCAAATGCTCGCGCTCGATGATCTCGATGTTTTTCAGCGCCGCAGTGCAGCACACCGGGTGGCCGCTGTAGGTGAAGCCGTGGGTGAAGCAGCGGCCCTTGCCCGGCTCGGCGATCACCTGCCAGATGCGCTCGGAGAAGATGCACGCCCCCAGCGGCAGGTAGGCCGAGGTCAGGCCCTTGGCGGTAGTGATGATGTCGGGGGTGACGCCGAACAGTTCCTCGCTGGCGAAGAAGGTGCCCAGGCGCCCGAACGAGGTCACCACTTCGTCGGCGACGAACAGGATGTCGTAGGTCTGGCACAGCTGCCACATGCGCTGGAAGTAGCCCTTGGGCGGAATGATCACCCCGCCCGAGCCCATGATCGGCTCGGCGAAGAACGCCGCCACGTTATCGGCCCCCAGCGAGAGGATCTTGTCCTCGAACTCGGCCACCAGGAAGTCGAGGAACTCGGCCTCGTCCATGTCGTGCGGGGCGCGGTACGGGTTGGGGTTGGACACGTGGTGGATCAGGTCGTGCTGATAATCGAACTCCGGCACCCGGTCAGCGGCCTTGTTGCCGAGCGACATGGTCAGCGTGGTGGAGCCGTGGTAAGCGTTGTAGCGGGCGATGATGTGCTTCTTGTGCGGCTTGCCACGGCAGTTCTGGTAGTACTGGATCAGCCGGTAGGCAGTGTCGACCGCGGTCGAGCCGCCAGTGGTGAGGAACACATGGTTCAGGTCACCCGGCGCCAGCTGCGCAAGCTTCTGGCACAGCTCGATGGCCACGCCGTTGGCCATGTCGGAGAACGGGTTGGAATAGGCCAGTTGGCGTACCTGGTCGGCAATGGCCAGGGCCATTTCCTCGCGGCCCAGGCCAATGTTGGTGCACCACATGCCGCCGACGGCATCGAGGAAGCGGTTGCCGTGGGTATCGCGGATGTAGGCGCCCTCGCCGGCAACGATGTTCAGCGCGCCTTGCTCGCGGTGCTCGTCGAACACGTGGTAGCCGTGCATGTAGTGGGCCTTGTCGGCTTCCACCAGCGGGTCGTGGGCAATGGCGAATGCTTTGCTTGGGGTGGCCATGGGCAGCTCCTTGGCAGTGATCGTTGGGCAGTGTTCAGAAACCGGTCTTGACCGTGCTCCAGACCCGGGTGATGGCGCGCATGTCCTTCGGGCTCTGGGTTTTCTGCGCGAACAGGCGCTCGCGGGTTTGCGCGTCGGGGTAGATGGCCGGGTCCTGGCGGATCTCGTCGCGCACCAGCGCCGTGGCGGCGGCGTTACTGTTGGCGTAGTGGATGTAGTCGGTGACCTTGGCCATGGTCTGCGGCTGCAGCAGGAACTCGATGAAGCGGTGGGCATTGGCCGCGTGCAGCGCATCCTTGGGGATGTACAGGTTGTCGAACCAGATCAGCGAGCCTTCCTGGGGGATGAAGAACGACAGCTTGATGTCCTTCTTCGCTTCCACCGCGCGGGCCTGGGCGGTGGCGTAGTCGCCGGACCAGGTCAGGGCCAGGCAGACATCGCCGTTGGGCAGACTGGTGAGGTAGTTGACCGAATCGAACTTGCGAATGTACGGGCGAATGCCCTGCAGCAGTTGTTCGGCCGCCTTGAGGTCGGCCGGTGATGCGCTGCGTGGGTCCTTGCCCAGGTACTGCAGGGCCAGCGGGATGACTTCGGTCGGCGCGTCCATCAGGGTGACGCCACAGTCGGCGAAGCGCGAGACGATCCTGGGGTCGAACAGCATGGCCAGCGAGCCGATGGGGGCATCGGGCATGCGCGCGGTGATCTTGTCGACGTTGTAGGTTACCCCCGAGCTGCCCCAGGTATAGGGCGCCGAGTATTTCAGGCCGGGGTCGTAGCCTTGCAGGTTGTTCACCACCTGCTGGTCGAGGTTGTGCCAACTGGGCAGTTGCCGCTTGTCCAGCGCCTGGAACACCCCGGCGCTGATCAGCGGGGGGACCAGGGAAGCGTTGAGCATGACCAGGTCGTAGCCGGAGCGGCCGGTGAGCAGTTTGGTCTGCACCGTTTCGTAGCCGTCGAAGGTGTCGTAGATGACCTTGATGCCGGTGGCCTTCTCGAAATCGGCCAGGGTGGTTTCGCCGATATAGTCGGTCCAGTTGTACAACCGCAACGTGTTACCGCTGTCCACCTCTGCCGCCTGGGCCAGGCTGGCGCCAGACGCCAGCAGCAGACCGCCAATCACCTTCAGTACCTTGCGCATGGCAACTCCATCGTGTGAGTGCTCGGGATCGAGCCGATGGGGGCACTATCGAGGGATTTGCCGAAGGGGGACATACCCCGAATGTGTGGGTGGTCGTTTTTTGGCAGAATGTCGTATGCCGACAGAATTCTGGGGCTGCTTTGCAGCCCTTTCGCGACACAAGGCCGCTCCTACAGGGTGCGCGGTTCCTGTAGGAGCGGCCTTGTGTCGCGATGGGCCGCAACGCGGCCCCAGTGGTTCGAGCAAAAGGTCACGCCAGCGGATACAACGCCTCATCAAACTGCTCCAGGCGCGGGAACACCAGTGGCTGGTCGTCCGAGAGCTGCTCCAGGCGCTGCCGGTACTGCTGCAAAAACGCCTGCCGCGCCTCGTCACTGATGTACGGCACATGCCAGGCCACGAACGGCGGCAACACCTCGAACCCCACGTAGGCCAGCGTGCCGCGCAAGATCGGCCGCAGCATGTCTTCCAGCGGCCCATGAATCGCCCCGTCGCCAAACATGTGCTCACGCCCGCCCAGGGTCACGGTCACCAGCGCTTTCTTGCCCGCCAAACCGCCCTGGTCGTAGAAGCGCTTGCCGCCATAGCACACCCCCGACACCAGCACGCGGTCGATCCAGCCCTTGAGCATGGCCGGCGCCGAGAACCAGAAGATCGGGAAGTTCAGCACCAGCAAGTCGGCCCACAGCAGCTTGTCCAGCTCCTGCCGGATATCCGCGGCAATGGCGCCACGCTTGACCCCTTGGCGCTGCTCCAGGGCATACACCAGGTACTCGGGGTTCTCGCGCTGGCTGAAGTCATCGGCGCTGGCCACCGGGTTCCAGCCCATGGCGTACAGGTCGCTGACCTGCACCTGGTGGCCCTGGGCACGGAAGGTTTCCACGGCCTGGTCACGCAGGGCAGCAGTGAACGATTGCGGCTCGGGGTGAGCGTGGACGATCAGTACATTCACAAACATTCTCCTCACACAAAACAGGTTGTCTTCCAGCTGTGGCTCAGCACTGCACCGCTTTCACCTCGACGAACTCCGCCAGGCCCTCCTCACCCCACTCACGCCCGTTGCCCGACTGCTTGTAGCCACCGAACGGTGCCTGGTAGTTGAACCCGCCACCGTTGATGAAGCACTGCCCGGCGCGTATCTGCCGCGCCAGGGCCAGGCCGTGCTCGCGGCTGCCGGCCCACACCGCACTGGACAGGCCGAACGGCGAATCGTTGGCCAGGGCCAGCGCCTGGGCCTCGTCGGCATAGGGGATCAGGCACAGCACCGGGCCGAAGATTTCCTCCTGGGCGATGCGCATGCGGTTGTCGACATCGGCGAACAAGGTCGGCGCCACGTAGAAGCCGCGCTCGAAGCCGGCCGGCGTATCACCGCCGCACAGCAGGCGCGCGCCCTCTTCCTGGCCCAGGCGAATGTAGTCGAGCACGGTGCGCCGCTGGCCTGCCGAACACATCGGCCCGAGGAAGCTGGCCGGGTCACGCGGGTCGCCCATGACCAGCGAACGGGTCTCGGCCTCGGCAATCTCCAGCGCCTCGGCGTAGCGGCTGGCCGGCAGCAGCATGCGGGTCAGGGCCGTGCAGGTCTGCCCCGAGTTGATCATCACGTCCTGCACGCCATGGCGCACCGCCGCGTGCAGGTCGGCGTCGGCGGTGATCAGCAGCGGCGACTTGCCGCCCAGCTCCAGGCACACCCGCTTCACCGTCGGCGCGGCCGCCTGGGCCACGCGCACCCCGGCGCCGGTGGAGCCGGTGAACGACACCATGTCCACCTGCGGGTGCCGGGCCAGGGCCTCGCCAACCTTGGCCCCCGGCCCGCTGACCAGGTTGAACACCCCGGCCGGCAGGCCGATGGCCTCGATCATCTCGGCCAGCAGGAACGCATGCAGCGGTGTTTCCTGGCTGGGCTTGACCACCACCGTGCAGCCGGCGGCCAGGGCCGGCGCCAGCTTGCCGATCATCTGGTGCAGCGGGTAGTTCCACGGGTTGATGAACGCGCACACGCCAACGGCTTCGCGGTACACCAGCGAGTTGCCGACTTCGCGCACCTCATCCATCAGCCCGGCCAGTTCGGCGTACTGCTCCAGCCCGGCAATCGGGCCCTCCACCTGTACCGCCTGGCACCACTGCACCGGCATGCCCAACTCGTCGGTGATGACCGAGGCCATTTCCGCCGCGCGGCTTTTCAGCTGTGCAGCCAGCGCCGTTATATAGCCGGCACGTACGCTGGACGGCGTGCGCGACCAGCCATCGAAGGCCCGCCGCGCGGCCATGACCGCCCGTTCGACATCGGCCTCGGCGCCCAGCGGCACCCGGCCGATGGCCTGTTCGGTGGCCGGGTCGATCACCTCGGCCATGCCCTGCCCGCTCGGTACCTGCCAGGCGCCGTCGATGTACAGCCGCGCATATTCACGCATTGGCCTGCCCCTGCATCAGTGCGGCGGCGCAGCGGGCGATGCGCCGGCAAGCGTCGGCCAAGGCCTCGTCACCCAATACCAGGCCCAGGCGGATATGCCCGGCAGCGCTGGGGCCGAAGGCTTCGCCAGCGAGCACCGACACACCCTGGCTGTCGAGCAGGCGATCGGCGAAGGCCTGGGCGCTGAGGCCGGTCTCGCGGATGTCGACCATCACGAACATGCCGCCATCGGGCTTGAGCACCTTGATGCCCGGGCAGTCGGCCAACTGCTCGCACACCAGGTCGCGACGCTGGCGATAGGCTTCGCGCATGACATCCAGTTCCGGCAGCTGCTGCTCCAGTGCCACCACGGCGGCGTCCTGGATGAAGTCCGGCGAACCGTACAGCATGCACAGGGCGAGGTTTTCCAGATGGGTGGCAAGCTCGGTCGAACCGACCACCCAGCCCACCCGCCAACCGGTCATGGCATGCGACTTCGACAGGCTGTTGAGGGTGGCGGTGCGCTCGGCCATGCCCGGCAGGCTGCCAGGGCTGACATGCTCGCCGTCGTACAACAGCTCGCTGTACACCTCGTCAGAGATCAACCACAGATCGTGGGCGATGCACAGCTCGGCCAGCGCCTCCCAGGTGGCGCGCGGCAGGCTCGCCCCCGAGGGGTTGTGCGGGCTGTTCAGGGCCAGGGCGCGGGTGCGCGGGGTGATGCGCGCGGCCACGTCACACGGGCACACGCGAAAGCCGTTCTCCGGCTTGACCGGCACCGGCACCACCTTGGCGCCACAAGCCCCGAACACCGCCTCGTAGGTCACGTACATGGGCTCGGCGACAATTACCTCGTCACCCGGGTCGAGCACGCACTGGGCCACGCAGTACAACGCGCACTGGGCCCCCGCCAGTACCGTCACCTGGTCGGCATCGACGGCCTGGCCGCTGCGCTGGCGGTGGCGGTTGGCGATGGCCTGGCGCAGCGCCAGCTTGCCGCGCACATCGGCGTAATGGGTGTGGCCCGAACGCAGGCTGTCGATGGCCGCCTCGACGATCGGCGCGGGGGTGTCGAAGTCCGGGTCACCCACCGAAAGCAGCAGGATATCCCTACCCTCGGCCTGCAGCGCCAGGGCGCGATAGTGGATGTCCCAGGCCGCAGCCCCGTCGCCGGCGATGCGTTGAGTGAGCTTGGCGTAGCGCATGGCAATCTCCCTTCATTGGCAGTTCAGTCGACGAGAATCTTCGGGTTGGAACTGCCCCATACGGTGTAGAGGTCGGCGAGCAAGGCGCCGTTGATTTCTTCTATCTCGGCCTGGGTGATCTCCCCCCCGGCCTGTTTGCCGAACAACACCACTTCGTTGCCCCCCTTCACATCGGGGAAGTCGGTGACATCGACCATCAAGGTGTTCATCGACACCTTGCCCACCACTGGCACTCGGTGGCCGTTGATCAGCACATGGCCCTTGTTGGTGAACACCCGGCGGTAGCCATCGGAGTAACCCACGGTGATGTTGGCCAGGCGCGAATCACGCGCCAGGGTGAAGGTGCGGTCGTAGCCGACGGTGTTGCCTGCCGGGTAGCTGTGCACCGCCGCCACGTGCGACTTGAACTGCATGACACGTTGGTATTCGGTGCGCGTCGGCACGGTGTCGCCGAACAGCGCGCCACCGGTACGCACCATGTCCAGGTGCGCTTCCGGCACTTCCAGCGTAGCGAAGGAGTTGGCGGCATGCAGGGTGAGCTTGCTGCGATCAAGTTTCGCGTGCTTGATCAGCCAGTCGGTCTGTTCGTTGAACGCTGCCAGGCCTTTGCGCACATCGTCCTTGTCTTCCACGGCGAAGTGAGTCATCAGCGCGACCAGCTGGAGGTGCTTCTGGTCAGTGATCTGCAGCGCTTCACCCCGGCCGGACCAGGTGGTCATTTCCACGCCGTTGCGGCTCATGCCACTGGAATTGAGCGCCATGTGAATGCGCAGGGTCTTGCCGTGGCGTTCGGCGATGGCATCGAGCTGGCGGGCGAACTCGGCGCTGCCAACCAGCTCTTCCATGTCGTACTGCAAGGCATCTTCCACTTCGCCGAGGCTGGCCAGGCGTACCCGCACCAGTTGCCCGGTGAAGCCGCTGGCGCGGACCACGCGTGCCTCCTCGTTGCTGGCCACCGCCACGCAGGGCACGCCCTGGGCGATGATCGACGGCATGACCAGGCCGATACCGTGGCCATAGGCGTCGGCCTTGAGCACGGCGCACAGCTTGGACTTGCCGCCCAGCTCGGCCTGCAAGGTACGGATGTTGTGTTGCAGTGCGCCGGCACTGATTTCGACCCAGGCGTTGCTGTTCTGCGCGGTCAGGGCGGCGGTGCCGTTGTCCATCGACAGGGGCGGTGCGGCGTACAGCGGGGCCTGGCCAGTGATCAGCAGAGCGAGGGATGCAGCCAGGAGGGTACGGCTGAATTGCATGGTGATTTCTCTTGTTGTTCGTGGTGTCTGCCGCTTAGCAGACGCAGGTGTGTTTGAGTTCGATGAAGGTGACGCCGGGGGTGGCGAAACCGCTGGCCAGATCGGCCTGCAGCGCATCCAGATCACGCGGCTGGCGCACCGTGCAACCAAAGGCACGGGCCAGGCCGATGAAGTCCGGGTTGCGCGGCAGTACGCCGACCGGCTCGATGTCCAGGTCGAGCATGTCGTCACGGATCTGGCCAAGGGCGTCATTGTTCCACAACAGCACGACCAACGGTCGGTCCAGTTCCTCGACTGCCGTGGCCAGTTCCTGGGCGGTGTAGAGGAAGCCGCCGTCGCCCACCAGCACCAGGCCGGGGCGGTGGTCGCTGGCGAACATGCCGCCGATGCCGGCCGGCAGGCCGTAGCCCAGGGTGCCGTAGCCGGTGGGGTGCAGCCAGCTGCGCGGCGCCCGGCTGGCGAAGGCGTAGTTGCCGGTATAGGCCAGCTGGGTCATGTCGCTGCTGATGAAGGCATCGTCGGGCAGCACGGCGGCAATGCGGTCGAGGATTGCCTGGTGCACGGCCTGCAGCGGCGCATGCCCGCTGCGAATGGCCTGGCGCAGGTTGGCCACGGCTTCGCTGGCCTGGGCCGGGTCACGGTCCAGCGCTGGCAGGTGCTCGAGCAGGCCGGCCAGGGTTTGCCGGGCATCGCCGTGCAGGGCAATGGCACAGGGGTAGAAGTCGTTGAACTTGCGCGGGTCGATATCCACGCGCAGCAGCTCGCCGCTGATTGGCAGGCGCTCGCGCCAGAAGTCGGTGTCGGCCATTTCGGTACCCACTGCCAGCACCACGTCGGCCTGGCTGATCAGCTGCCAGCCGGGCTCGACGCACAGGCTGGCGCCGGCATTCAGTGGTGCGTCCGCAGGCAGCAGGCCCTTGCCGGCCACGCTGGTGAACAATGGCGCTGCCAGCCGGGTGCTCAGCTGCTGCAGCTGCTCGGCCGCGTGCAATGCCCCACCACCGGCAATGATCATCGGCCGCTTGGCGGCGGCCAGCTTCACGGCGGCCTGGTCGAGGATGTCGCGGCACGGCTGGCCACGCCCGGGGCGGCGCACCACCTCATTGCTCCAGTCACGGCTGACCGGCGCGGCCAGTACGTCCAGCGGCACCGAGATGTGCACCGGGCGCGGCCGTTCGCTGTCGAACACGGCCCAGGCGCGAGCGATCAGCTCGGGCAGGTCGTCGCCGCGCAGGGCCACGGCAGAGAACGCGGTAATCGGCGCGGTCATGGCGCGCTGGTCCTGGGTTTCGTGCAGACAGCCCCAGCCCTTGCCCAGGCTGGCAGTGTGGTTGACACTGGAAATTACCAGCATCGGGATGGAGTCGGCGTAGGCCTGGCCGATGGCGGTGGCGGCATTGGTCACGCCCGGGCCGGTGATGACGAAGCACACCCCCGGTTTGCCGCTTACCCGTGCATAGCCGTCGGCCATGAAGCCGGCGCCCTGCTCGTGGCGGGTCAGCACGTGGCGGATGCCGCTACCCGGCAGGCCGCGGTACAGCTCCAGGGTGTGCACGCCGGGGATGCCGAATACCGTCTCCACGCCGTAGTTGGCCAGCAGGCGCACCAACGCCTGGCCGGCGGTCGGGGTGTGCTTATTCATGTCGTTCTCCTTGCGCCTGGCCGAGGCGGATCAGCGCGTCGACCGCGGTGGTGCCGTGGGCACCGACCATCAATGGGTTCACATCCAGCTCCAGCAGTTGCCCGGCGTTTTCGCAGGCGTAGTCGGCCACCGCGCGGATAGCCGCAACCAGTGCGTCGAGGTCGGCGGCCGGGCGGCCACGGAAGCCTTGCAGCAGGCTGGCACTGCGCAGGCCGAGCAGCGCGCTGCGGATGGCATCGTCGGTGGTCGGCAGCAACAGGCTGACGCTATCCTTGAGCAGCTCGACCAGCACGCCACCGGCACCGATCACCAGGGCCAGGGCGAAGTCGTGCTCGCGCTTGATGCCGACGATCAGTTCGGCCAGCGGCGGCTCGGCCATCGGTTCGAGCAGCACCTGGTCGAACGCTACCTGCGGGGCGTAGGCGGCGATACGCTGGCGCATCTGCACCAGCGCAACCTCAAGGGCGGCGGCATCGCGCAGGTTCAGCGCCACCGCACCGGCTTCGGTCTTGTGCGGCAGTTGCACGCTGACCGCCTTCAGTACCAGCGGGTAGCCGACGCGGGCGGCGTCTGTCACGGCGCGCTCGGGTGTGCTCAGCACCCCTGCCGGTACCGGCAGGCCGAAGGCACGCAGGGCTTGCTTGGATTGCCATTCGTCCAGCAGCAGGCCCTCGCCCTCAAGGGCCTGCGGGCACAGCGGCACCCGCGTGGCCTCACCCTGTTCCAGCAGCCGCTGGCGGTTGCGCTGGTAGGCGACGATGCGCCCCCAGGCTGCCAGGCCATCCTCCACGCCCTGCAGGGCGGCGATGCCACGCGCGTGCAAACGCTCGCGCGCGCAGGCGGGCAACAACTCCGGGAATGCCGAGGTGACGAAGCCGAGCTTGCCGTGGCGTTCCAGCGCATCGCAGTACAGCGCCAGCAGCAGGTCGCATTCCTTGCGTTCGCCGGTGAACGCCGCCGGGTAGTCCAGCACCAGCATGGCCGCGTCGGCTGCGCCGCTCAGGGTGCTGTCGAGCATGCGTTGCAGGGCCGCTGCATCACCCCAGATGGCCGTGGTGAAGTCCAGCGGGTTGACCAGGTTGGCATAGGCCGGCAGCACCTCGGCCAACTGCGTCACCTGCCCTTGTGCGAGCTTCGGCAGGACCAGCTGGTTGCGCTCGGCATAGTCGGCGATCAAGCCGGCATCGCCACCGGAACAAGCCAGGGCGATCAGCTCGCCATTCACCGGTAGGCGCCCACAGGCGGCGGCCTTGAGGGTTTCAACGAAGCTCACCGGGCCACTGACGCGGATCACGCCCAGGCGCTGGAACAGGCTGTCGTACAAGGCATCGGAGCCGGACAGCGAGCTGGTGTGGCTGAGCGCCAGTTCGGCGCCAATCTGCGACACGCCGGTCTTCAGCGCAATGATCGGCGTGCCCTGCTGCAATGCCTTGCAGGCAGCACGGGCGAAGCCCGGCACGTTCTTCAGGCCTTCCAGGTGCAGGCCGATGGCGGTTACCCGTGGGTCGTCGAGCAGCACGTCCATCAGCTCGGCCACGCCCAGTTGCGCCTGGTTGCCGACCGAGGCCATGTAGGCCACCGGCAGCGAGCGGTCGCTCATCGACAGGTTGTAGGCGAAGTTGCCGCTCTGGGTGAGGATCGCCACGCCCTTCTCCACCTGCTGGCCACCATGGGCCACCGGCCACAGGGCAGCGCCGTGCAGGTAGTCGAGCAGGCCGTAGCAGTTGGGGCCGAGCAAGGCCATGTTGCCGGCGGCGGCGAGCAGGCGCTGCTGCAGCTGGCGGCCCTCTTCGCCGCTTTCGGCAAAGCCCGAGGCATAGCAGATGGCGCCACCGGCGCCGCGTGCAGCCAGCTCGGCAACGCACTGCAGGGTCAGCTCGCGGTTGGTGGCGATGAACACCGCGTCCGGGGCATGGGGCAAGTCGGCCACACGCGCCACACAGGGAATGCCTTCGAGGCTGTCATGCTGCGGGTTGACCAGCCACAGCTCGCCGCCAAAGCCACCTTCGGCGCAGCGCTTGAGCGCCCGCGCCATGCTGCGCCCGCCGACGAAGGCCAGGTGCCGGGGTGCCAGCAGGCGCTTGAGGTTGTCACGAATCGAATGCGACATGGGTGTTCTCCTGGCGCTCAGCGCAGCAGCGGGCGCAGCAGTTCGCGGGCGATGATGTGCCGCTGGATTTCCGAGGTGCCTTCCCAGATGCGCTCGATGCGTGCGTTGCGCCAGATGCGCTCGACCGGCCCTTCATCCATCAGGCCCATGCCACCGAAGATCTGTACGGCTTCGTCGGCAACCTTGCCCAGCACCTCGCTGGCGAACAGCTTGGCCATGCCGGCCTCGCCGTCGGTCATGCTGCCCTGGTCCATCTTCCAGGCGGTGTGCAGGGTGAGCATTTCCGCAGCGCGAATCTGCGTGGCCATGTCGGCGAGCTTGAACGACACGCCCTGGTAGCTGCCGATGGCCTGGCCGAACTGCTTGCGGTCGGCGGCCCATTGCAGCGACAGGTCGAGGGCACGCTGGGCCTGGCCCACGCAGTTGGCGGCGACCATCACCCGGCCGGCGGTGAGCCAGGCGTTGGCCACCTCCCAGCCCTTGCCGACCTCGCCCAGCACCTTGCTGGCCGGCACCCGGCAGTCGTCGAAGAACAGCTCGTAGGTGTGGTAGCCACGGTTGCTCACGCACTTGGGGCCACGGCGAATGGTCATGCCCGGCGTACCACGGTCGACCAGGAAGGCCGTTACCGCATTGCGCTTGCGCCCGTTGTGCTCGTAGGTGTCGGTGACGGCGAAGACGATGGCGAAATCGGCGTGGCCGGCATGGCTGATGAAGTGCTTGCTGCCGTTGATGACGAAGTCGTCACCCTGGCGCACAGCACGGGTCTTGATGGCGTTGGCATCGGAGCCGGCGCCCGGCTCGGTGAGGGCGAAGCAGTCGATCTTCTCGCCCTGCACGCAGGGCAACAGGTAGTCGTTGATCTGCTCGTCCTTGCAGGCCATGAGGATTTTCGATGGCCGCGCGACGAACACGTGCAGGGCCCAGGACACCTTGGACAGTTCGCGCTCGATAAGCGCCTGGGACAGATAGTCCAGGCCACCGCCGCCGACCTCCTCGGGCATGTTGAAGGCATAGAACCCGGCGGCGATGGCCTTGCCGCGGATCTGCGCAGCCAGCTCGGGCGATACGGCATCGGCACGGTCCACTGCCTCCTCATGGGGCAGCAGCTCCTTGGCGACAAAACTGCGTACCGCTTCCACCAACATTTCTTGTTCTTGGGTCAGTTGGAAATTCATCTGCGAAGGTCCTGGTGAGGGTCGGTTATCGGGTTACTGGCCGGTAAAACGGGGGGCGCGGCGTTCCACCGAGGCTTGCAGCGCCTCGGCACCGTCCTGGCTGCGGCCGCACAGCAGGCCGGCCTGGCGCTCGGCCTCCAGCTGCTCGGCCAGGGTGCGCCGCGCGCCATCGCGGATCAGCCGCTTGGTCTGCGCGTAGGCGAAGGTGGGGCCGTTGGCCAGGCGCCCGGCCAGCTCGGCGGCCACGGCGGGCAGTTGCTCGTCGGCACAGACTTCGCTGACCAGCCCGGCCGCCAGGGCACGTTCGGCACCCCACAGTTCATCGAGGAACAACAGGCGCTTGGCCTGCTCGCTGCCGATCAGCCGTGGCAGGTGCCAGCTGGCACCGGCATCGGGGCTGTAGCCCATGCTGGTGTAGCCGGCCTTGAAGCGCGCCGAGGCCGCGGCGATGCGCAGGTCGCAGCACAGGCTGAGGTCCATGCCACCGCCCACGGCGGTGCCGTTGATGGCAGCGATGGTGGGCTTGTCGAGGCTGTGCAGGCGCAACATCAGGGCGTGGGCGGTTTCGGTCCAGCCGTAGCTTTCCAGTGTGCCCTGGGCCTCGGCCGCGGCCCATTCGGCCAGGTCGGCACCAGCGCAGAAGCTGCGGCCGCTGCCGGTCAGCACCACCACGCGCACGGCCGGGTCGCGATTGCAGGTTTCCAGCAGGGCGTGCAGTTGCTTGAGGGTGGGGATGTCCAGCGCATTGCGCTGCTCGGGGCGGTTGAGGGTGATCCAGGCAACGCCGGCTTCGACCTTGCTCAACAGTGACGACGACGGGGTGGTCATGGGGGGCCTCGGTGTTGTTGTGATGGTTTGAGAGGGCTTGATGGGGGAGATACTAAACGAGTGTTCAACAAGGCGGCAATTGGGTTGGGATGGGGCTGTAACAACGCTTGAAAACTATATATGTCGTTGTTTTTATTAGTCTTATTCGTTGGGTCAAGGTTGAGATAGGAGGTGGTTGTTACAACTTTGTACAACTGACGGATTGCTGGGGGCGCTTTGCGCCCCATCGCGACACAAGGCCGCTCCTACAGGGGAATCGCGCATAGGACCGGCCTCGCGCGATCTCTTGTAGGAGCGGCCTTGTGTCGCGATGGGCCGCACAGCGGCCCCGGCAATCTTCAGCCCAACACCCGAATCAAACCCCTGGCACGCTCGGCTCGAAAGCCCCCTGCCGACGGCGGTTGACGAAGAAGTACGCCGCGTAGCACAGGGCAATGAAGCCAAAGCCCCAGTACAACGACGGCCGCTGGGTTTCATCCAGCGCCAGGAACACGAACAGCGAGCTGCACAGGGTGATGCACAGCAGCGGCACCAGCGGGTACAGCGGCGCCTTGTACTTCAGGTCCTGCAGTTGCCCACCTTCACGCAGGTAGACCTTGCGGAAGCGGTACTGCGCCAGGGCGATGACGATCCAGGTCACGGTGCCGGACATGCCACTCACCGCCATCAACACCATGAACAGGGTGTCGGCGGCAATGAAACTGGTCATCAGCGAGATCAGCGCAAAGCACAAGGTGATGCTCAGCGCCCGCAACGGCACGCCACGCTTGCTCAGCGGCGACAGGCTTTTCGGCGCCATGCCGCTCTTCGACATGGCCCAGAGGATGCGCGTGGAAGCATAAAGCCCGGAGTTGCCCACCGAGAGGATGGCGGTGAGGATGACGAAGTTCATCAGGTCGGCGGCAAAGGGAATACCCACCATGTCGAACACCTGCACGAACGGGCTTTCCATCAGCCCGGCCTGCTCGAACGGCACGATGGCCGAGAGCACGGCAATCGCCAGCACGTAGAAGATCAGCACACGGAACACCACGTTGCGCACGGCCCGCGGGATGCTCTTTTCCGGGTGCTCGGTCTCGCCGGCCGCCACCCCCATGATTTCACAGCCCTGGAAGGCATAGACCACGGTCATCATCACCGCGAACACCGCCGACAGGCCATGGGGGAACAGCGACTCGCCCACCAGGTTGTCCAGCATCGGTGCCGGCGCCCCGCTGCTCAGCGGGATGGCGCCGAAGATCACCAGCAGGCCGATGATGATGAAGCCGAGGATGGTCGCCACCTTGATCCCCGAGAACCAGTATTCCGCCTCGCCGAAGGCTCGGGTGGCCAGGGCGTTGAGGCCGAACAGCACGACCACGAACAGCGCCGACCAATACCAGATCGGCACCTCCGGGAACCAGCGGGTCATCAGCATGCCGGCGGCGGTGAACTCCAGGCCCACGGTGGTGGCCCAGCTCATCCAGTACACCCAGCCGATCATGAAGCCGGTGGCCGGGCCGATGAACTTGGTGGCGTGGGCCTGGAACGAACCGGACACCGGCATCTGCACCGACAGCTCGCCTAGGCAGACCATCACCAGGTACATCAGCAAACCCGCGACCAGGTAGGCCAGGATCGCGCCTATCGGGCCACCCTGGTTGATGGTTACGCCCGAGCCCATGAACAGCCCGGTGCCGATCACCCCGCCCAGCGACAGCATGAAGATGTGCCGGCTTTTCAGCGCGCGGGTGAGCTGGATCTTTTCGCGGTTGTCAGTCATGGCGCACCTCGCCTTTGCGGCCGGTGCCAGGCCGCGCGGGGGTGCCGCACGATGTGTTGGGAAGGAGGGGCTGAGCGCTACGGCATGTCATTATTCTTGTCTCCAATAAGCCTCATGGACCGCGTGCAACACGGTTGCCTTGGATTATTGGAAACGGATGTAAGGTGCCGTTGAACGAACGGATCGAAGATGTAAAAAGTCGTAAGGTTTTTGTACGTCAGCTCTGGATCAACTGTTCCAGGGTGGCGCGGGCCTGGGCAAGCTCGGTGGCCAGCGGCTCGCCGAGCGCTTTCAATGCCTGTTCGTCATGCTGCCGGGCAGCGTCCTCAAGGCGACGCAACAGCGCAGCCAGCCCAGAAAAGCCCAGGGAATCGCAACTGCCGGCCAGGCGGTGGGCCAGGTGCAGCACTTCGGTAAAGTCCTGGGCCGGCAGCGCCTCGGCCAACGCCGTGGCGTGCTGCTCCAGCGACTGGCGCAGCACCTTCAACAGGCCTTGCAGCTTCTGTTCACCCAGCAGAGAGCGATGGGTGTCCAGCAATGACCAGTCCATTGTCGCGTCGACGCCAGCCACTTCAGCCGGCGCCGCTTCGGCCAGCGCCTGGCGCAGGTTGTCCAGCCGCAGGGGCTTGGCCAGCACTCCCTGCATGCCGGCATCCAGGTAGCCTGGGACTTGCCCCGGCTGCACGCCAGCCGTCAGTGCCAGGACCCGGCTATGGCGGTTCGGCCCGGGCGTGGCACGCAGTTGCCGGCACAGCTCCACCCCGCTCATGCCGGGCAGATGCACGTCGAGCAGGATCAGGTCGAAGCGCCGCTGTGCGCAGGCCTGCAAGGCTTGCACGGCGTCTTCTGCAAAGCTCACCCGGTGGCCATCGCGCAGCAGCAAACCGCCGGCCACCTCGCGGTTCAGTGCCACGTCTTCGACCACCAAGATGTCCAGGCTGGCCATGGGCGACGGGGCTGGTGAACTGGCCAGCACTGGCTGCCCGCGGGCCACGTCGAGCTCGAACCAGAAGCGACTGCCCTGCCCTTGCACGCTGTCCAGGCCAATACAGCCCCCCAGTTTTTCCACCAGGTGCTTGCAGATCGCCAGGCCCAGGCCGGTGCCGCCGTAGCGCCGGGCCACCGCCTCGCTGGCCTGGACGAAGCGGTCGAAGACCCTGGCCTGCACAGCCGGCTCGATGCCGATGCCATTGTCGCTAACCGACACCCGCAGGCGCTGCGAGCCCTGGTCACTGGCCAGTACCTGCACCGCAAGCCGCACTTGCCCCTGTTCGGTGAACTTGATGGCATTGGCCAGCAGGTTGCTGAGCACCTGGCGCAGGTACTGTTCGGCACCGTGCTGGTAATCGGCCAATTGCTCGTCGATATCCAGCTGCAGGGTGTCGCCATTGTCCCGGGCCATGGGTTCGAGCAGCGCCAGCACTTCCTGGCACAACTGGCGTAGCGAAAAACCGACCAGCTCGGCGCGGCTCTCGCCCTCCTCGAGCCGGGCGAAATACAGCACCTCGTTGAGAATCGCCAGCAACCCCTCGCCGGCCTTGTACAAGGCCTCAACGCGCTGGCGGTCGGCCGCCTCCAGCCGGCCGCCGCGCAGCAGCTCGGCCATGCCGAGAATGCCGTTGAGTGGTGTACGCAGCTCATGGCTCATGGTCGCCAGGAAGCGTGACTTGGCCAGGTTGGCGGCTTCGGCCTCGTCCTTGGCCCGGGCCAGGCTGGCGGTACGCCGCTCGACCATGGCCTGCAGTTCGTCGCGCTTGTCCTGCAGCGCCAGGCGGTCGCGCTCGCGGCGTTCGATGTCACTGAGGATGGCGCGGCGCATGTCATCCAGGGCATTGGCCACGGTGTCGATCTCGTCCGGGCGCGTTGACGGGCGGCGCCCCAGGCGCAACGGTTCCTGCCACTGGCCGGCGCCAATACGCCGGGCGAACTCGGCCATCACTTGCAGGTGGCGGGTGACCAGGCGGTAGAACAGCCCCGACAGCGCCACCGCCAGGCCGCAGAGGAACACGCCCATCCACAGCAGGCTGGCAAGGCCCGTGGCATACAGCCGCCGGTGCACCGCGCCCAGGTCGATGCTCACTTCCAGCTCGCCCAGGTGCCTGGCCGGCCCCGAGGGCGGCTGGTAATCAAGGGCGAAGCGTTCGATGCGCAGCGGCCCCTTGGGCTCGGCGACGCCGCGCAGCATCTGGAAATCGTCACTGACCAGACGCACCCGGGCGACATCGGAAAAGTCCACCAGGCCGCGCAGTTGTGTATCGAGCTGTGCCTCGTCCAGGTCCCACAGGCTGCGCTCCAGGCTGGCCAGGTAACCGGCGCGGATCAGCGCCATGCGCGCCTCGATATCGCGCATCTCGCGGCGGTATTCGAAGTACAGCTGCACCGAGCTGGCCAGCACGGTAAAGCACAGGCTGAACAGCAGGATGAACAGCAGCAGGCGGCGCAGCAAGCCATCGGTGCGCAGGCGGATCATCGGGAGTCCGCCGGCAGGTTGACCATGTCGCGGTAGATCACTTCGCTCTGCTCCAGCCAGCGCTCGATCTCGCCCGCCTGGTTCATGCGCAGCAACTGCGCGTCTATTTCGTCCATATGCTGGCTCAAGGGCGATTGCCGTGATATCGCGACGCGCAGGTAGTCCACGCTCAGGGCCGTGGGCAATACGCGGATGTCCTGCGCCCCGGGCAGGTGTTCGATGAACAGCTGGCCAGTGCGCCGCTCCTGGATCACGTAGTCGATGCGCCCACGGATCAGCTTGCCGAAGTTCTGCTGGCTGGACGAAACCCGTTCGATGTTCTGGTGGCGGGCGACGAAGCGGTCGAAGTCGGCGCCGTAGCTTTCGCCGTACAGCAGGCCGCCGCGGTAACTGGCCAGGTCTTCCAGGCGCTGGAACTGCACCGGCCGCAGGCGGTTGTAGAACACCGCCACTTCCTCGCGCACCACCGGCACCGTGGAAAAGCGCATGCGTTGGTCACGCTGGTCGCTGTTGTAGGCCAGCACCACGTCCACCCGCCCGGCGGCGGCGTCCATCAGGCAGCGCTTCCAGTTGCCCAGCACTACGGTCTGCACCTGGTAGCCCATGCGCGCGAACAGCTCTCGTACCACGGTGGGGGCCAGGCCACGCACCTGGTGGCCGTCACTCCAGGAAATCGGCGGGTACACCGGGTAGTCGCAATAGCGCACCGGCTGCTTTGCACTGGCTTGCACGGCGAACAATGCCAAGGCCAGCACCCAGGCGCTGCGGGTCATGCCGCCACGCTGGCGGTGAACAGGTAGCCGGTGCCGTGGATGGTGATGATCAGCTGGGGCTCGGCCGGGTCGTCGTGCAGCTTGCGCCGCAGGCGGCCGACCAGCACGTCGATGGAGCGGTCGTTGGGCACCCACTCGCGGTTGCGGATCTGGTCCATCAACTGGTCGCGGCTGAGGGTGTGGCCGCTGTTGCGCAGGAACACGCTGAGCAACTGGAACTCGCCATGGGTCAGCAGGGTTTGCCCGCCACGGGCGTCGATCAGGCGCCGGCGGTCGGTGTCCAGCGCCCAGTCGGCGAACTGCTTCAGCGATTGCGCGCAGGCCGGCGTCGGGTGCACCTCGCGGGCATGGCGCACGCGGCGGATCAGGTTCTTGGCGCGGGATACCAGTTCGCGGGGATTGAGCGGCTTGATCACGTAGTCGTCGGCGCCGCATTCCAGGCCGACGATACGGTCGATGTCGTCGTTGCGGCCGGTGATGAGGATGATGCCGACCTCCGAACGTACCCGCAGCTCACGGGTCAGGGTGAGGCCGTCCTTGCCGGGCAGGCGGATGTCCAGCAGCACCAGGTCGACATCCTGGCTGCCGAGCAGTGCTTCGGCCTTTTCCGCGGTGTCGGCGCAGTGCACGTTATAGCCTTCCTGGGACAGATAGGCCTGCAGCAAGTCACGAATAAGCGGATCGTCATCGACGATCAATACCCGAGGCGTCATTGCGTGTCGTCTCTTTTTTTTATTGGTTTGTTCTACACACTCGCGACAGCAGCCTACTCGTTACTGAACAGGCGATCAACAGCCCTCCGGCAGGCTGAAGCGACGCCGGCCACCGGCCTGCAGGCCATCGACCCAGGCCTCGCAGATCAGCACGCCCTGCTCGGGGGTGAAGGTACCGGGGTTGAGCCCCGACTCCAGCCACAGGCCATCGAGCAAGGCGCTCAGGCTGATGGCCGCCAGGTCGGCATCGAAGCCCTGCCAGCCCTCCTCCCCGGCCAGCGTGGCCAGCAGCCCGCTCAGTTCATTGCGGTATTCGCCATAGGAATGGTCATGCACCTGGTTGATCGCATCGGCGGTCTTCACCGCGCCCCAGAACGCCAGCCAGGCGTCGAGCAACTGCGGGTCGAGCAGCTCGGCGCAGAACGAGGCACGGAAGAACGCCGACAGCCGCTCGCGAGCATTGGGCGCGGCCTGGGCCATGGCCTCGCGCAGCAGGCCCATCACCCGACCGGTGACTGCCATGTAGGCTTCGGCCACCAGCTCATCCTTGCCGGCATAGTGATGGCTGATCAATCCGACCGAAACCCCGGCTTCTGCTGAAATCTTGCGGATCGACGCACCCTGAAAGCCATGGCGCTTGAGGCATACCAAGGTCGCCTCGACCAGGTTGGCTTTGCGCAATTCCGGCAGCATGCGGTGGTAGCGGGCTTCCTGGTTCATCGGCGGCTCTCGGGCTAGGGGCTGGACTGAACGACTGTACAACAAGCCGGACTGCGTGATAAACCCTTGGCACCCATGCCCACAACAACAAAAGCGGCTGCCATGAACGACCTGATCACACGTGACCTGGACCAGGGCCTGCTGACCCTGTCCTTCAACCGCCCCGACAAGCTCAATGCCTTGAACACCGCCATGTACCAACAGCTGGGCGACCTGCTGCTGGCGGCAGGTGAAGACCCTGATGTCGAAGCCATCATCATCACCGGTGGGCCGCAGTGCTTTACCGCCGGCAATGACTTGCGCGACTTCCTCGACAACCCGCCTGCCGACCTGGACAGCCCAGTGTTCCGCCTGATGCGGGTGGTGATGGGCCTGGACAAACCACTGATTGCCGCGGTCAGTGGCGCGGCGATCGGCATCGGTGCCACCTTGCTGTTGCATTGCGACCAGGTGCTGGTCAGCCGTACGACCAAGTTGCGCATCCCTTTCGCGCCGTTGGGCGTGTGCCCGGAGTTTGGTTCCAGCCTGCTGCTGCCGCGTTTGCTTGGCCATGCCCGGGCGGCTCGCCTGCTGCTGGCAAACGAGTTGCTCGACGGTGAACGGATGGTGGCCTGGGGGCTGGCCAATGAACTGCATGAAGACGGTGAACAGTGCCTTGCAGCTGCCCGGCGCCTGGCGCGGCAGCTGCAAGGTTACCCGCAGGCGGCGCTGCGCATCAGCAAGCGGCTGCTCAAGGACGGCCAGCGGGCCGAGCTTGAGGCGACAGTGGCGCGGGAGGCCCGGTTGTTCATCGAATGCTTGCGCACTGAAGAAGCGCGAGCGGTGTTGCGAGGGTTGATCAAAGATTGAAAACCTGGGGCCGCGTTGCGGCCCATCGCCGGCAAGCCAGCTCCCACCTCGACTGCATCGACCTCAAGCCTTGTGCAGTACCTGTGCGAGCAACTGTCTTGCTCAAATTCTAAAAGTTGGCGCGATTCCCTGTAGGAGCGGCCTTGTGTCGCGAAAGGGCTGCAAAGCAGCCCCAGAAAAACTCAGAAACCCCAGGATTGCTAATAGCCGGTCATCTCCAGATACCCACGCCCACCCGCACTCCCGGTCAAGCGCACCGGCCCCTCCCAGTACGGGAACCGTGTCTCCATCCAGGCCTGCGATTCCACAGCCTCGACCTGCACATCCACGCCATGCTCCGGCACCTGCACCCGCCATCGCGTCGGCACCTGCTTGCCGTTCTTCTGCCGAGCCCAGGCCAGCGCCTGCAGCTGGATCTGCGCACCCTGCAGCACCACCACTTCACCCTGCGGGCCGACCCAGGTCCCGGCGCGATACGCCTCCCCCTGCACCTCGCGCACCTGAAACAGCATCAGCCTGGCGCCACTGTCCAGGTGCAGGGAAAACCAGTCCCAACCCGTCTGCCCGGCAGCAAGCGGCTGGCTGCTCCATTCCCGGTCCAGCCAGGCCTGGCCGGTGACGGCAATGCACTGGCCGTCACGCTGCACCTCCCCACTCACCCGATAGAACGGCTGACTGTAATAGTACGAAGCCTGCCCCTTGCCGGACTTCTCGCTGTAGCCCTGGTCCCCGTGCAGCACCAAGGGCCGATCGCTGTGCAGTTGCAGGTCGTAGCGAAAGCCGTCACCACCGGCGACCATTTGCAGATGCTCGATGCCACTGCTGCCCTGCAACGACCAGTCATTGATCCACGCCCGGAACGGCTGGGCTTGCACGCCAGCCTGGCCGATACCCCCGCGCGCCAAGGTTTCGCCAGACCGATGCCCCCCGGGACCGGTCAGCGCCGCATGCCCCATCCACAGGTTCGGGCTGTTCCAGCCGGCAGTCTCGGGGCCTGGGCGCAGGGCCGAGCGAAACAGCGTCCACTGCGCGCCCCAGTCCCGCCCCTGGAAGTCCTGGAGGTTGGCGGTGACATACCACCATTCGATGCGAAAGCCATCGTGGGCCCCATGGTCACGCGGAAATTCCAGGCGATGGCCGCGCTGTACCTGGCTGAACTCACCCGCCTGCTGCCCGAGCCCGGCATAGCTTTGCTCGGCGGGCTGATCACAGCCGCCCAGCAACCCACACAGCAACAGCCAGGCGCTACGCTTCATCGGCAAACGGCCTCAACAGTTCGCGCGGCTGGCGACGCGCCAGCTGCCACAAGGGCCACGCGCTGGCCAACAGGCTGGTAAGCATGCCCAGCAGTGCCAGGTGCAGCAGTTGCGCAGGGAACACGTAGAGCGGTAAACGCCAGCCGAATGCCTGCACGTTCACCACCGCGACCAGGCACCAGGCCAGCAGGATGCCCAGCGGGATCGCCAGCAGCACGGTAAGGCTGCTCAACAGCAATGTCTGCCCGAGGCTCAGCCACACCAGATGCGTGCGCCGCACACCCAGTGCCCACAGCGGCGCCAGCTGGCCCAGGCGGGTGTGGCCCAAGGTCAGCAGGTTGATGAACAGCGCCACGCCTGCCACGCCAAGGGTAAGGCTGTTGAGCGCGGCGGTGGCGGCGAAGGTGCGGTTGAACACGTCGGTCGACCAGCGTTTGAGACGCGCCTGCTCGACCACACGGCTGTCGTCCAGGGCGAAGCGCTGTTGCAATGCAGCCTCGAGCGCCGACGCTTGATCGCCCACCAGATCGACACTCAACCCGGTCAGGGTTGCCTGTGGCCAATGCCCGCGCAGCCAGCCGGCATTGACCAGCATGTGCCCTTTGGGGTTGCCGTAATCGGCATAGATGCCCACAACGCTCAGGGCTGGCGAAGTGTCTGCGGGCAGCCTCAGGCGATCACCCAGCTGCAGCTTCAGTCGCCTGGCCAACTGTTCACTGAGCATCACGGCCTGCCCGGCGGCCAGTTGTTGCCAGGCCTGCTTTTGCTGCGCCAGCAATGGCCAGCGAGTGCGATAGACGGGATGATCGACGATGCCCTGGAGCTGCACCGGCCAGCCCTGCAGCTGTGTTTCCACACGCCAGCCGGGCAACACCACACTCACCGAAGGTTGCTGCCCAAGCCACTCGGCTATCTGCAAGCCCTGGGCGGTGTCCCTTGGGGTGACATACAGGTCGGCGGACAGGCGCAGGTCAAGCCAGCCGACAAAGGTCTTGCGAAAGCCCTCGGTCATGCTGCCCACGCCGACACTGGCGGCCAGCGCCAGCAGCAGTGCCATCAACGCCAGGCTCAGGGCCGGCAATTGCTGGCGGCTGTCGGCGACGAACCATTGCGACAAAGGCCGCCGGCAATGGCGCGCCAGCCAGGCCAGCACCCGGTCGAGCAAGGCCGGCAGCAGCAGCGCCGCTGCCAGCAGCAAGCCTGCCAGCAGGCCGAACGCGCTGGGCAGGCTGTCGCCCAGCACGCCACAGCCCAGGGCCAGCAAAAGCAACAGGCCGGCCACCAGGGCCTGGCGCCGCAACCAAGGCCCCTGGGCCAACCGCCATGCCTGAGGTTGCGCCAGCGCCAGCAACGGCAACCGCGCCGCACGCAGTACACTGCCCAAACCCGCCAACAGCGCCCCCAGCACGCTCACCAGCACGCCCATCAGCCACCACCCTGCGGGCAGGCTCAGCGCCCCGGCGACCTGGGCGCCATACAGCCCGCGCAAGCTGGCGGCCACATCGGGCAGCAGCCACGCGGCCAGCCCGTAACCACTGGCCACGCCGGCCAGACCGCCCAGCACCGCGAACAGCCCCAGCTCCAGCACCAAGGCGCACAGCAGGGTTTGCAGGCTGATGCCACAGGCACGCAGGTTGCGAATCAGGCCGCGCCGCTGTTCCAGTGCCAAACCGATTGCGGCATGGGCAATGAACAGGCCGACGACAAACGCCAGCAAGCCAAGGGCGGTCAGGTTCAGGTGGAAGCTGTCGGTCAGCCGCTGCAAGCCGCCATCGTCCTGACGGGGTTGCAGCTCAAGGTAAGGCGCGATGTCCGCCGGCAACGGCCCCGGCGTAGCAGCCACCAGCAGGCGCGACAACTGCCCGGGTGCATGCAGCAACGCCTGGGCATGGCCGATATCCACCACGATCACCCCCGGGGCCAGCGCTGGCTGCAGAACCAACGGCGGCAGCAGCTGCCCTTCGCTGT
Organism: Pseudomonas sp. PVC-5-1; assembly: GCF_057444345.1. Taxonomy (NCBI): domain Bacteria; kingdom Pseudomonadati; phylum Pseudomonadota; class Gammaproteobacteria; order Pseudomonadales; family Pseudomonadaceae; genus Pseudomonas; species Pseudomonas sp. PVC-5-1. The sequence goes on from NZ_CM172024.1 coordinate 3,477,661, forward strand.
CGCGTGCTGAGGCCCCGGGGCCAGCATGCAGCTGGCGCAAGGTGTCTGGCCCGACCCAGGCTTGCCCGGGCATGCCGACAAAGGCCTGCAGATCGAACGTTCCGGGCTGCACACCGGCGATGCTGCTGGCCGGCGGCAGGCTCAACGGCTCGATGCCGATCAACCGTACGCTGCGCGCCGGCTCACCAGCAAAGCGCAAGCGCCCCTCCAGTACCGGCGTCACCACCCAGCCCAGCCTGCGCAACTGCACGTACAGTGCCTGGTCGAAGCGCTCGCCACGGCGCGGCACCAGTTGCGCCTGCAACGGCCCGGCCAGCACCGCGCTGGCGCGGGCATAGTCGCTGCGTGCCTGGCTGTTCAGCGCCTGCACGCCGGTCCACAGCGCCGTGGCCAGCCACAGGCCGGTGAAGATGCTGAAAAACTGCACGCGATGGCGCCGCCAGTGGCTGAGCAGCGCGAGCAGGGCCAGCGATAGCAGCCTCATCCGCCCTGCTCGGGCCGCACGCGGCCGGCCTGCAGGTAACAACGCTGCTGCAAGCGCGCCGCCAGCCGCGGGCTGTGCGTCACCATCAGCACCCCACTGCCAGCCTCGGCGACCAATTGCAACAGCAGGCTCAACACCTCATCGCTGCTGGTTTCATCGAGGCTGCCGGTGGGTTCGTCGGCCAGCAACCAGGCCGGGCGCCCGGCCAGGGCGCGGCCGATGGCGACCCGCTGTTGCTGGCCGCCAGACAATTGCTCCGGGTAACGCGCCAGCAAATCCGCCAAACCCAGGCGCTGCGCCAGGTAGGCCAGCCAATCGGGATCATGCCGACCGGCCAGCCGGGCCTGGAACGCAAGATTGGCCCCCACGTCCAGGCTGCTGATCAGGTTGTACTGCTGGAACACCAGGCCGATGCCCTCCCGCCGCCACAACGCCAGCGACGCCTCGGAACGGCTGTCGAGCGGGGTGTCGTCGATCAGGATGCGGCCACTGTCGGCACGGTCAAGGCCGGCCACCAGGTGCAGCAACGTACTCTTTCCGCTACCCGACTCGCCCATCAGCGCCAGGCTGCTGCCGCGCGCCAGGCGCAGGTCGACACCCTGCAGCACCGGAAGCGGGCCTTGGGGAGTGGGGAATGATTTGTGGAGGTTTTCGATGACCAGCATCGACGGGCCTTGGTGGGTTCAAGTGTCTTCTTAGGAATAGCAGGTTCATGGCGACATGGGCGTGCTCATGGACTCAACTTGCATCGTTCCATCAACAAGTTCCATCACCACTCCGCCGCCATGAACAAATCTTCATTTTGCTGGCAAGCGCCCTGATCACGGGGCACACAGCCAATACCAGCCTACCGCCAGCCGGCACTTGCCTTGAGGGTGCGGTACAGGTTGCGTAGCATCCGCGGCCCGATCGCGCGCGTACAACCACCGCGCCACCTGTAGGAGCAGCCTTGTGCTGCGAATGGGCCGTCGTGGCCTGCTGAACTACTACGGTGCTACCGTCCTCTTCGCAGCACAAGGCTGCTCCTACAGGCACTGCTACCCGTCAGGACAGAGTCACCGATGCCACAACCCATCCCCCTCAAGGACCACGAAAAGGAAAAGCACCTGGTCAACCGCCGGCTTCTGGCCTGCGCCGCCCTGGTCTTCAGCCTGGTCGCCGTCCTGGTGGGCCGGCTCTATGTGCTGCAGGTGCTGCAACACGACCAGCAGACCGCCGTATCGGAAAACAACCGCGTGCACGTGCTGCCCATCGCCCCCGAGCGCGGGCTGATCTACGACCGCAACGGCGTGGTGCTGGCCGACAACAAGCCCAGCTTCGACCTGACCATGACCCGCGAGCGGGCCGGCGGCGACACGGCCAAGGTGCTCGATACCCTGGCCCAGGTGCTGAGCCTGACCGAGGACGACCGCAAGCAGTTCGACAAGGACCTGCGCCGTGGCCGCAAGCCGTTCGAGCCGGTGACCCTGATGGTCGGCCTGAGCGAGGAGCAGATCGCCCTGGTGGCGGTGAACCAGTTCCGCCTGCCAGGCCTGGAGGTGGAACCACAGTTCATCCGCGAGTACCCGCTGGCCGAGCATTTCGCCCACTCGGTGGGCTATGTGGGGCGCATCAACGAGAAAGAGGCCAAGACCCTCGACAGCACCGAATACCGGGGCACCCAGTCGATCGGCAAGACCGGCATCGAGCACTTCTACGAAAGCCAGCTGCATGGCCACGTGGGCTACGAGGAGGTCGAGACCAACGCCCAGGGGCGGGTGATGCGTGTGCTCAACCACAAGGCCCCGACCCCGGGCCAGGACATCGTCCTGACCCTGGACGCCCACCTGCAACTGGCCGCGGAAAAGGCCCTGGGTGACCGCCGTGGCTCGGTGGTGGTGCTCGACCCGGCCAATGGCGACGTGCTGGCGATGGTCAGCAACCCCAGCTTCGACCCCAACCTGTTCGTCAAAGGCATCAGCTTCAAACAGTACGCCGCCCTGCGCGATTCCATCGACCGCCCGCTGTTCAACCGCGTGCTGCGCGGCCTGTATGCCCCCGGTTCGACGGTGAAGCCGGAGGTGGCCATCGCCGGCCTCGACAGCGGCGTGATCACCCCGGGCAGCCGGGTGTTCGACCCGGGCTACTACGAGCTGCCAAACTACGACCACAAGTACCGCAATTGGAACCGCAGCGGCGATGGCTGGGTGGATATGTACACCGCCATCATGCGGTCCAACGACACCTACTTCTACGACCTGGCGCACAAGCTGGGCATCGACCGCCTGCACGACTACATGGCCGAGTTCGGCCTGGGCCAGAAGGTGTCGCTGGACATGTTCGAGGAAGCGTCCGGGCTGATGCCATCGGCCGAGTGGAAGCGCGCCACCCGGCGCCAGGCCTGGTTCCCGGGCGAGACGCTGATCCTGGGCATCGGCCAGGGCTACATGCAGGTCACCCCGCTGCAGCTGGCCCAGGCCACCAGCCTGCTGGCGAGCAAGGGCGTGTGGCACCGCCCGCACCTGGCCATGACCGTGGGTGGCGATGCGCCGGTAGACCCCAACCCGATGCCCAATATCGTGCTGCACGACAGGCACGCCTGGGACCAGGTCAGCCAGGGCATGCAGATGGTCATGCACGACCCGCGCGGCATCGCCCGCGCTGCCGCGGCCGGTGCGCAATACCGGATTGCCGGCAAGAGCGGCACCGCGCAGGTGGTGGCGATCAAGCAGGGCGAACGCTACAACCGCAACAAAACCTTGGAGCGGCACCGCGACAACGCCCTGTTCGTAGGCTTTGCCCCGGCTGATCACCCGAGTGTGGTGGTGGCGGTTATGATCGAGAACGGCGAAGCCGGCGGGCGGGTGGCAGGGCCGGTTGTGCGGGAGGTGATGGATGCCTATCTGCTGGATGAGCAGGGACATCTGAAGCCGCAGTATGCAGGTGGGGTAGCGCCTCGCAGCGTGCCGCATGCGTGAGAATCGCTGGAAGCCGCTCTATGGCCTGTTCGGGCCTCTTCGCGGGCACGCCCGCTCCCACAGGTGCTGCGCCAACCTTGAAAGCGGCGCGATACCTGTGGGAGCGGGCGTGCCCGCGAAGAGGCCGACACAGACACCCAAATTGCTAGCTCCGATCGCCTCCGCGATCATCCCCAACGTCATGGTCAGCCCCATCGTCGGCGCCATGCCCTACACCGTGCGGCTCGCCCACATCGTGATTCGCCTCATGATTGGCTTCGTGGTTGGCCTCGTGGTTGGCCTCGTGGTCGGCACCATCATCAGCACCATTGCGCCCGCGGCCATCATGCCCACCACCATCGCCACTGTGCCCGCTGCCACTGCCGCCGTGGCCACCACCCGAGCCACCACCGCCGCTACCGCCACCTCCACCGCCATGGCCACCGCCGCCGCCACTACCACCGCCGCCACCATGGCCACCGCCACCACCACTACCACCACCTCCGCCACCATGGCCACCGCCACCGCCACCGCCACCGCCACCATCCTTCGCATACGCGCTGGAGGTACCGTCAATGGAGTCTGGCACCAACACGGCCGAAGCCGACAACACTGTACCGATAGCCAAAGCCAACAAGCATTTCCTGAGCATCATGATGCCTCCGCTTGGAGTAGCACCGGGTTGCACGACGCACCCTGTTATTTCCGGCCCCCCATGGGGCGACTTGCTAACCAGCGCGGCCTTCCATCTGCAGCGGTTGAACGAGATCCTTCAGGGCCTGCCGGCCAAACATTTCGGGATGTTTCTTGATTTCTGAGCGTAGCCACGCCGCTGCGCTTGTCACCGACCGGCCATCAGAATGGCTGGCTCGCCAAAGGCCCACTGCACCATGGCCTGGCGAGCCGGATTGCTCAGGATGCCGCGCGGGGCATCAGTTCATACGGGTGCTTCCACCCTGGCAACGCCTGGATTCGCGCTTTCCATGCCTCGATGTGGGTGAACTGCGCCAACGCAATGCCAGTGTCCTCCGGCATGAACACATACCCGGCCAGCGACAGGTCAGCGATCGTCAGCCGGCCACCGACCATGAACGGTGTCTTCGCCAGGTGCGCGTCGACGATACGGTAGGCCGCCATGGCACGTTCACGCAGGAACCGGGTCACATCCGTTTCACCGGTTTTCTTCAGGCAGAAAAGAAAACGCAGCGCCGCGTAGTAGCTGGTGAACTTATGGTTATCGAACAGCATCCAGCGCCAGATCTCGCGCTTTTCGTCTTCGTCGCGGGGGCCGAACTGCCCGGTTTTCTCCGCGAGGTAGTCGAGGATCAGCGCAGACTGGGTAAAGGATTTGCCGGCGTGTTCCAGCACCGGCACCTCGCCCTGTTCGTTCACGTCGTCGCGCCAGGCTTGTTCGCGAGTCTGGCCATTGAAGAAATCGACGAACACCGGCTGCCAGTCCTGGCCTGTGAGTTCAAGCATCAGGGCGGCCTTGTAGGCGTTACCGGATTCGGCGAAGCAATGCAGCTTGTAGTCGGGCATGGGGAGAACCTTCATCCATTGAAATGATTGGGCCAGCAGCCCGAGCAGATCACGCCTGGCTCGACAGGGTCAATGCCTGTTTCCGATACGAAGGGAACTACCACCCCACCTGCGCTTTCTTAATCACTGAGTGGTTCAATTACTTGGGCTTCACGCTACTGGAGAACACACCATGCGCCACCTACTCCTCGCCCCTGCGCTGCTGCTCCTGCTGCCTGCCGGTGCTGCCCTGGCTGACGTCGACGCAGGCGACGTCGCAACCTCGGCCGGTGTTTCCGCTTCGCTTTACTCGACCTTCAAGGACGACAAACGGATCATCCCGGCGCGTGACGAGCTTTCGGCCTACGTCGCCAGCGGTGGTGCAATCCGTGGCGCCTATGTGGAGTCGGCGCTGGAACAGGCCCGCAAGGACAACCCAGGCCTGCAGGCCAATGATGAAGAGCTGGCCCGGGCCCTCCTCTCGCAGGATGACCGCATAGCCGATCATTGATTGAGCTAATCCTTCACCGGCCTCTTCGCGGGTAAACCCGCTCCCACAGGCACCGCACCGACTTCAAACCCAGCGCAGCCTCCTGTAGGAGCGGGTTTACTCGCGAAAGGGCCGGCACAGGCAACACCTCAACCCCAGCCATCCATGCGCATGGTAGCCCTTACCAGCCGCTGCTCTTCCTGCTCGATCTCCCGCAAACTGTCGCGGATCCCGTTGATATGCTCGCGCGCCGCGCGCTGCGCCTGCTCGGGCAACTGCTCCATCACCGCGTGATACAACCGCGCATGCTGGCGGTCGATCTGGCGCTTCTGCGCCGGCCGGCAATACAGGTTGTTGACCGAGGCGAACACCGTGCTCAAGGTCAGGTCACTGAGCGATTGCAAGGTATGCACCAGCACCGGGTTGTGCGAAGCCTCACTGATCGCCCGGTGAAAGGCATGGTCGCGGCGGGCATGTTCACGGGCATCGATCGCTTCGGGGGCTTCGTGCGCAGCCAGCATCTCTTCATAGCGCCGGCGGATCAGCAAACGGTCGACCTCGGTGGCGCGCAGTGCCGCCAGGCGCGCCGATTCGACTTCCAGCAACGCCCGCACTTCCAGCAGGTCGAACAGCGTGCGCGGCTGCGAGCCGAACAGGTGCATCAACGGCGTGGCACCCGCATGGCCCGTGAGGTCGGCGACGAACGAGCCGCGCCCCTGCTCGGTGTCGATGATGCCGCGCCCGCGCAGGATGCGCAGGCCTTCCCGCAGCGCCGAGCGCGAGCAGCCCAGCTTGTCCACCAGGCGCCGCTCCGACGGCAGGGCCTGGCCCACCTTGAGCACGCCTTCGACGATCAGCCGCTCGACCCGTTCGGCCACCTGGTCGGCGACCTTGGCCTTGCCTTCAGTACCCACTGCGTACCCTCCTGCTGGTAGGACCACTTCGACCACCTGCTTCAATCTAGCCGGGCAAAGCCGTCAATAACCAGTACCCGTCGCAAAAACTGGTAGGACCAGTTCACCCCGTGCTCGACCGCGGCGGCTGCCACGCGCAGGCTGCAAGGGTGAGCGCATTGCCAACAACAACAAAAACCGTTGCCGAGTGAGCCGATGAATATCCTTTACGACGAACGCGTCGATGGCGCGCTGCCTGACGTGGACCGGGGGGCGCTGCTGCAAGCGCTGCGCGCTGCCCTGCCGGACCTCGAGATCCTGCACCGCGAGGAAGACCTCAAGCCCTATGAATGCGACGGCCTCTCAGCCTACCGCACGGTGCCGCTGCTGGTGGTGCTGCCCGAGCGCCTGGAGCAGGTGCAGGCCCTGCTCAGGCTCTGCCACCAGCGTGGTGTGCCGGTGGTGGCACGCGGCGCCGGTACCGGCCTGTCGGGCGGCGCCCTGCCGCTGGCAAAAGGCATCCTGCTGGTGATGGCGCGTTTCAACCGCATTCTCGAGGTCAACCCGCAAGGCCGCTTCGCCCGTGTGCAGCCCGGCGTGCGCAACCTGGCCATCTCCCAGGCTGCCGCGCCCCACGGCTTGTACTATGCGCCGGACCCATCCTCGCAGATAGCCTGCTCCATCGGCGGCAATGTTGCGGAGAACGCCGGTGGCGTGCACTGCCTGAAGTACGGCCTGACCGTGCACAACCTGCTCAAGGTGGAAATCCTCACGGTCGAGGGCGAACGCCTGACCCTTGGCAGCGATGCCCTGGACAGCCCCGGTTTCGACCTGCTGGCACTGTTCACCGGCTCCGAAGGCATGCTCGGCATCGTCACCGAAGTCACCGTCAAGCTGCTGCCCAAGCCCCAGGTGGCACGGGTGCTGCTGGCCAGTTTCGACAGCGTCGAGGACGCCGGCCGGGCAGTGGCCGAGATCATCGCTGCCGGGATCATCCCCGGCGGCCTGGAGATGATGGACAACCTGGCGATCCGCGCTGCGGAGGACTTCATCCACGCCGGCTACCCGGTTGACGCTGCGGCCATCCTGCTGTGCGAACTGGATGGCGTCGAAGCCGATGTGCACGATGACTGCGAACGGGTCGCCGCCGTGCTGGCCCAGGCCGGTGCACGTGATGTGCGGCTGGCCTGCGACGAGGCCGAGCGCGTGCGCTTCTGGGCCGGGCGCAAGAACGCCTTCCCGGCGGTGGGGCGCATCTCCCCGGACTACTACTGCATGGACGGCACCATCCCGCGCCGCGAACTGCCACGGGTGCTCAAGGGCATCAGCGACCTGTCCACCGAATACGGCCTGCGCGTGGCCAACGTGTTCCATGCCGGCGACGGCAACATGCACCCGCTGATCCTGTTCGATGCCAACCTGCCAGGCGAGCTGGAACGTGCCGAAGCCATCGGCGGCAAAATCCTCGAGCTGTGCGTGGCCGTGGGCGGCAGCATCACCGGCGAGCACGGCGTGGGGCGCGAGAAGATCAACCAGATGTGCGCACAGTTCAACAGCGACGAAATCACCCTGTTCCATGCGATCAAGGCTGCCTTCGACCCGCAAGGCCTGCTCAACCCCGGCAAGAACATCCCCACCCTGCACCGCTGCGCCGAATTCGGCGCCATGCACGTGCACCATGGGCAACTGCCCTTTCCCGAACTGGAGCGCTTCTGATGAGCATGGACCGCGACATCAGCCAGGCCCTGCTGGAGCAGGTCAACCAGGCGCTGAACCAGGCCACGCCGCTGCGTATCCAGGGTGGCAACAGCAAGGCCATGCTCGGCTGCCCGGTGGCCGGCGAGGTACTCGACACCCGCAGCCACCGCGGCATCGTCAGCTACGACCCGACCGAGCTGGTGCTCACTGCCCGCGCCGGCACGCCGCTGCGCGAGATCGAGGCAGCGCTGCACGAGGCTGGCCAGATGCTGCCCTGCGAACCACCGCACCTGGGCCCCGACGCCACCCTGGGTGGCATGGTCGCGGCCGGGCTGTCGGGCCCCAGGCGGCCGTGGGCCGGGTCGGTGCGTGACTATGTGCTGGGCACGCGGGTAATCACCGGCCACGGCAAGCTGTTGCGCTTTGGTGGCGAAGTGATGAAGAACGTTGCCGGCTACGACGTGTCGCGGCTGATGGCGGGCAGCTTCGGCTGCCTCGGGCTGCTGACCGAGGTGTCGCTGAAAGTGCTGCCACGCCCGCGCCAGTGCCTCAGCCTGCGCCTGCCGATGGGCCGCCACCAGGCGCTGGCGGAGCTGGCCGAATGGGGCCAGCAGCCGCTGCCGATCAGTGCGGCCTGCCATGACGGTGACGCGCTGTACCTGCGCCTGGAAGGCGGCGAAGGCTCGGTGCAGTCGGCACGCCAGCGCCTGGGCGGCGAGGCACTGGACAGCAGCTTCTGGAGCGACCTGCGCGAGCAGCGCCTGGCTTTCTTTGCCGGCCCCGCGCCGCTGTGGCGCTTGTCCGTGCCCAATACCACCGGCGAGCTGGACCTGCCCGGCCAGCAGCTGATCGACTGGGGTGGCGCGCAGCGCTGGCTCAAGTCCACGGCACCGGCGCAGCACATCCGCGAGCAGGTCGCCAAGGTCGGTGGCCACGCCACCTGCCATGTCCCTGGCGCTGCCAGCAGCCCACCGCTGCCCGCCGCGCTGATGCGCTACCACCGAGCGCTCAAGCAGCAACTCGACCCCCAGGGTGTGTTCAACCCTGGCCGCCTGTACCCGGACCTGTGAGGCCAGACCATGCAAACCAACCTGAGCGAAACCGCCCGACGCCTGGCCCGCGCCGACGAGGCCGAAAGCATCCTGCGCTCCTGCGTGCACTGTGGCTTCTGTACCGCCACGTGCCCCACCTACCAGCTGCTGGGCGATGAACTGGACGGCCCACGCGGGCGCATCTACCTGATCAAGCAGATGCTCGAAGGCGCGCCGATCACCGCCAGCACCCAGTTGCACCTGGATCGCTGCCTGACCTGCCGCAACTGTGAAACCACCTGCCCTTCCGGGGTGAAGTACCACGACCTGCTGGACATTGGCCGCGCCGTGGTCGAACAGCAGGTGCCACGCCCGCTCGGCCAGCGCCTGCTGCGCCAGGGCCTGCGTGCAGTGGTGCCACGCCCGGCGCTGTTCAAGGCCCTGACCCGCAGTGGCCAGGCCCTGCGCCCACTGCTACCGGCCACGCTCAAGCGCAAGCTGCCGGCGCGGGTCACCGCCCCCGGCCAACGCCCCGCACCGCGCCATGCGCGGCGGGTGCTGATGCTGGAAGGCTGCGTGCAACCGGCCCTGTCGCCCAACACCAATGCCGCCGCCGCACGCCTGCTGGACCGCCTGGGCATCAGCGTGGTGCCAATCCGGCAGGCCGGCTGCTGTGGCGCGGTGGACTACCACCTCAATGCCCAGGAACAAGGCCTGCAACGGGCGCGGCGCAATATCGATGCCTGGTGGCCTGCCATCGAAGCCGGCGCCGAGGCCATCGTGCAAACCGCCAGCGGCTGCGGCGCGTTCGTGCGCGATTACGGCCACCTGCTGGAAAAGGACCCGCGCTACGCCGCCAAGGCCGCACGGGTCAGCGCCCTGTCCCGCGACCTGGTGGAGGTGCTGCGCGACGAGCCGGTCGAGCAACTGGGCGTGTGCGTCGAACAGCGCCTGGCCTTCCATTGCCCATGCACCCTGCAGCACGCGCTGAAGCTGGGGGGTGCGGTGGAGACATTGCTGACACGCCTTGGCTTCACCTTGACCCCGGTACCGGACGGCCACCTGTGCTGCGGCTCGGCCGGCACCTATTCGCTGACCCAACCCGAGCTGTCGCTACAACTGCGCGACAACCGCCTCAACGCCCTGGAAAGCGGCAAACCGCAAGTCATCGCCACCGCCAACATCGGCTGCCAAGCCCACCTCGACGGGGCCGGGCGCACACCGGTGCGGCACTGGATCGAAATCGTCGAAGCAGCCTTGAACCCGGAGAACCACCATGCATAGCAAGTCCGTTATCGGCCAGGCCGAAGTCGCCAAAGTGCTGACCGCCGCCCGCCAGGAAGCCCAGGCACAACAATGGAACGTGACCATTGCCGTGGTCGACGACGGCGGCCACCCGCTGGCCCTGGAGCGCCTGGACGGCTGCGCGCCGGCCAGCGCCTACATCGCGATGGAAAAGGCCCGCACTGCCGCACTGGGGCGCAAGGAGACGCGAGATTACGAGGAAATGGTCAATGGTGGCCGTACTGCTTTCGTTACCGCGCCGCTGCTGACCAGCCTGGAAGGTGGCGTACCGCTGCGGGTGGATGGCCAGGTGGTGGGGGCGATCGGCGTGTCCGGGGTCAAGGCCGAGCAGGATGCCCAGGTGGCCAAGGCCGGGGCGGCTGCTCTCTGAATCCTGTGCCGGCCTCTTCGCGGGCTTGCCCGCTCCCACAGGGCTTTCACAAGGCCTGAGACGGGTGCAGCACCTGTAGGAGCGGGTTTACCCGCGAAGAGGCCAGCAAAAGCAACATTTATCCAGAAGCCTGAACATAGAGCGAACAGACAATGCCAAACCATCCACTCCAGATCGCCCCCACCCTGCAGCGCTTCATCGAAGATGAAGTCCTCCCCGGCACCGGCATCGAAGCCCGCACCTTCTGGCAAGGTTTCAGCACCCTGGTCCACGACCTCGCACCACAAAACCGCGCCCTGCTCGCCGAACGCGAGCGCCTGCAGACAGAACTCGACAACTGGCACCGCCAGCACCCCGGCCCGATCCGTGACATGGCCGCCTACCAGCATTTCCTGGAAGGCATCGGCTACCTTGTAGAGCCCCCGGCAAGCGTGCAGGTCAGCACCCGCAACGTCGACCGCGAGATCGCCGTGCAGGCCGGCCCGCAACTGGTGGTGCCACTGAGCAACGCCCGCTACGCCCTCAACGCCGCCAACGCCCGCTGGGGCTCGCTGTACGATGCCCTGTACGGCACCGATGCCATCGCCGAAACCGAGGGCACCGAACGTGGCCAGGGCTACAACCCGCAACGCGGCGCCAAGGTGATCGCCTATGGCCGGCAGTTCCTCGACACCGCGGCCCCCCTCGACGGTGCGTCGCACAACGACGCCAAGGCCTACGCGATCAGCCAGGGCACGCTGCAGGTAACCCTGGCCGATGGCCGCCAGGTCGGCCTCAGGCACCCCGCGCAACTGCGTGGCTACCAAGGTGAGCCGAACGCGCCAACAGCGATCCTGTTGCAGCATCACCAGCTGCATTTCGAAATCCAGGTCGACCCGGCCAACGCCATCGGCCAGCAGGACCCGGCCGGGGTCAAGGACATCCTGCTGGAGGCCGCGCTCACCACCATCATCGACTGCGAAGACTCGGTAGCCGCCGTGGACGCCGACGACAAGGTCAACGTCTACCGCAACTGGCTCGGCCTGATGAAGGGCGACCTCAGCGAACAGGTCAGCAAGGGCGGCAAGACCTTCGAACGCACCCTGGCCGAAGACCGCCACTACCACGGCGCAGACGGCCAGCCCCTGACTCTGCCGGGCCGTTCGCTGCTGTTCATCCGCAACGTCGGCCACCTGATGACCAACCCGGCCATCCACGACCGCGATGGCCGGGAAATCCCGGAAGGCATCCTCGATGCCGTGGTCACCAGCCTGATCGGCCTGCATGACCTCAAGCGCCGTGGCAATTCCCGCGAGGGCAGCCTGTACATCGTCAAGCCGAAGATGCACGGGCCGGCCGAGGTGGCCTTTGCCGACCAGCTGTTCGGCCGCGTCGAAGCCCTGTTGGGCCTGCCCGCACACACGCTGAAGATGGGCATCATGGACGAGGAGCGGCGTACCAGCGTCAACCTCAAAGCCTGCATCGCCAGCGCCGCGTCACGGGTGGTGTTCATCAATACCGGCTTCCTCGACCGCACCGGTGACGAGATGCACACGGCCATGGAAGCCGGCGCCATGCTGCGCAAGGGCGACATGAAAGGCAGTGCCTGGATCCAGGCCTATGAGCGCAGCAACGTACTGGTGGGGCTGGCCTGTGGCCTGCGCGGCAAGGCGCAGATCGGCAAGGGCATGTGGGCCATGCCCGACCTGATGGCGGCCATGCTGGAACAGAAAGTCGCCCAGCCCAGGGCCGGCGCCAACACGGCCTGGGTGCCCTCGCCCACAGCCGCGACACTGCATGCGCTGCACTACCACCAGGTGGATGTGGCGGCCGTGCAGCAAACGCTGGAACAGGTTGACCTGAATGCCCAGCGCGCCGAGTTGCTGCATGACCTGCTCAGTGTCCCGGTCAGCCCCGAGCGGCCCTGGAGCGCAGCCGAAATCCAGGCCGAGCTGGACAACAACTGCCAGGGTATCCTCGGTTACGTGGTGCGCTGGGTCGAGCAAGGGGTCGGCTGTTCCAAGGTGCCGGATATCCATGATGTGGGCCTGATGGAAGACCGCGCGACCTTGCGGATTTCGGCGCAGCACATTGCCAACTGGCTGCACCACGGGGTGGTCGATGCCGAGCAGGTCGAGGCGACCTTGCAACGCATGGCCGGCGTGGTCGACCAGCAGAATGCCGGGGACCCGGCGTACCGGCCGATGGCCGCCGGTTTCGAGGCATCGCATGCCTTCCGCGCTGCGCGGGAGCTGGTGTTCAAGGGGCGGCAGCAGCCCAGTGGCTATACCGAACCGTTACTGCATGGCTGGCGCTTGCGCTTCAAGCAGGAGGTCGGGCGCTGATGCTGACAGGGGGCCGCCATGCGGCCCTATCGCCGGCAAGCCAGCTCCCACAGGTACTGCACAGGCTTCTGGCCTGGTGTGATACCTGTGGGAGCTGGCTTGCCGGCGATGAGGCCGGGACAGGTGTAATCATCTTTGCGAATCGACCACCACCGGCTCGCCTATCGCATAAAAATGCCCACCCGCCACGTAGTGCAAACTGCGCCACTGCGGGTCGGCATTTTCGTAGGCCCAGTGGCCATCGCGGAACACCCGGTCATCGGCCCAGGCCGTCACCACCTCGCCAATGAACAGGTCGTAAGTGTTCTGGTTGTGCGGCTCGTCGATCACCCGGCACATCAACCAGGCCGAACAGCCCTCCACCAAGGGCGCCGCATGCCCCTCGACCCGCGCCAGCTGCACACCAATGCTGGCGAGCTTGTCGGGCTGGTCGAACAGGCTGCGGGTACCCACCTGGTGGGTCAGCTGCGCCTGCGCCGCGGTTGGCACCTGGATCACGAACCAGCCACTGCCCTCCACCAACTGCCGGGTGCGGGCGGTCTTGTCGAGTACCACAGTCACCTTGGGTGGGTCGAAATCCAGCGCACAGGCCCAGGCGGCCGCCATCACATTGTCCACCCCTTCGTGGCTGCCCGACACCAGCACCGTCGGGCCGTGGTTCAGCAGGCGATAGGCCTTTTTCAGGTCGACGGCTTGGAAATGGCTGTTCATGGCAATCCTCGGCAAGGCGGGTAGCGGGCGGCAAATTGTGCCGCAGGGACCGTCCTCCCGCCAGCTTGCGGTGTCACTCCTGCATCTTCAGAAAACTCCTACGCATTGCTCGGATGCGTCCTACTTGTTGCCCCCTGCCCACTGAAAACATGATCGGCACTGGATGACGCAAGGTCGCGATCCAGAGGAGGTTCCGCATGCACCTGTACGCCCGCCCCACTGCCGAATTGCGCAGCACCCTGCGCGAACTGCTGGCCCATGACATGAACAACCCGGACGAAGACCCCCACCTGTCGGGGGTGATGTTCTTCTGCGCCACCGATGAACGCTCCCGCCAACTGATCGAGCGTATCGAGTTGCTGGCCAGCGAGTTGTTCTTCGACCCGAACGGGCGGGCCATCACCGAGCATATGAAAGCGGCGGCGGTGGAAGGCGTTCGCATCAAGCGCAACCGCAAGGCGCCGGCGGACGAGACGGTGATACGTATCGCGCTGGCAGACAAGGGCTACATCACGGTGAGCACGGCACGCTTCTGATTACCTACCGCTTGCCTGGGGGCCGCATTGCGGCCCATCGCCGGCAAGCCAGCTCCCACCTCGACTGCACCGACCTCAAGCATTGTGCAGTACCTGTGGGAGCTGGCTTGCCGGCGATGAGGCCAGAACAGGCAGACCGCGAAGACCTCAAGCCATGTGCTATCCCTGTGGGAGCTGGCTTGCCGGCGATGGGCCGCAAAGCGGCCCCATGCCCTTCGGCGGCCAATCCGCTATCCTGAGCACTTCCCCGCTCCGGACCGCTCCATGGAACTGCACATTCGCCTGGAAGGCCGCAAAGGCCTGGCCGACCAGCTTTACCAGCAATTGCGTGCCGGCATCGACAGCGGCCACCTGGCCGCCGGCACCCAACTGCCGCCAAGCCGCCTGCTGGCAGAGCAGTTGGGCGTGTCGCGCAAGACCGTGGCCGAGGCCTATTCCCGGCTGACCTATGACAACCTGCTGAGCGGCGTGGTCGGCCGGGGCACCTTCGTCACCCCGCGCCAGCCGCTGCGCAGCAGCGAATCGCCCGCCATTCCCCTGGCTGGTGCCGCGTCGCTCGAGCGCTGGCAGCAGCGCGCCACCGTGCTGAGCCGACGCCAGCTGGAGGCTCCGTCGCGTTACGACTTCATCGGCGGGGCCTCGAGCAAGGCGCAGTTTCCGTTCGACCAGTGGCGCAGTTGCCTGAACTATGCCCTGCGCCGCAGCCAGCGCCATCCCGAGCGGCAGTTCCCTGCCCAGGGCCTGCCGGAGCTGCGCGAGGCCATTGCCCATCATGTCGCCTATGCCCGCGGCGTGCACTGCAGCGCCGCTGACCTGCTGGTGTGCAACGGCGCCCAGCAGGCACTGGACCTGATCGCACGGGTACTGGTCGAGCCGGGTTGCCAGGTAGCCATGGAAGACCCGGGCTACCCGCCAGCGCGGCAACTGTTCCTGGCCCTGGGTGCGCGCCTGCAATCGGTACCGGTGGACGATGAAGGGCTGTGCGTGGAGCAGATCGCCGACGGCACCCGGCTGATCTATGTGACGCCCTCGCACCAGTTCCCGCTGGGCATGCCGATGAGCGAGCCACGCCGGCACGCCCTGCTGGCACGGGCCGCCGAGCTGGGTGCGTTGATCATCGAAGACGACTACGACTGCGAGTTCCGCTACCACGGCCCAGCCGCAGACGCTCTACAGCGCCTCGACCGCCATGGCCTGGTGGCCTATGTGGGGACCTTTTCCAAGACCTTGCTGCCCGAGTTGCGCCTGGGCTATGCCGTGCTGCCGCCCGACGTGCTGAAGGCGGCTTGCGTGGCCAAGCACCTCAGCGACTGGCACAGCCCGACCCTGTTGCAGTGGGCACTGGCGCGCTTTCTCGGCGAAGGCCACCTGAACAAGCACATCCGCCGTTGCCACGAGGTCTACAGCGCCCGTCGCGAACGCATCCTCGCGCGGCTGGGCGGCGACTTGGCACCGTGGTTCAGCGCCATCCCCGCCAGCGCCGGGTTCCACCTCAGCGCCCTGGCCAAACCTGGGGTCGATGTCGAGCTGCTGGCCAACCTCGCACGCAAGGTGGAGGTCGGCCTGTATTCGCTCGCGCCGTTTTTCAGCGAAGTGCCAGTGCGTCCGGGGCTGTTGCTGGGCTTCGGCGCCATCGAGCTGCTGGACATCGACCCGGCGCTGGACCGGGTGCGCGACACCCTGCAGCGCCTCAGTTGACCGGCGCGGTCTTGCCCGCCACTACCGGGCGAGCAATCGCCGCGGCATAACCGCGAGGGTTGAACCACGTGGTAACCAGCAGCATCGCCACCACGGTCACGGTCAGCAGCGTCCACGAGGCCTGGAAATCACCGCTCATGTCGCGCAACCAGCCGGTGACGTAAGGCACCATGCCGGTGATGATGAAGCCGATGCCCTGCACGAACGCCGCCAGGCTGCCAGCCTCGGCAGGCGTCTTCAGGTGCTCCAGGGTCAGCGTCAGGCTCTGGCTGAAGCAGGCGCCCAGACCGAAACCGATCATCGCCACCCACAGCCCCGAGGCCAGCGTGGGTGCCAGCAGCAGGCCGAGAAAACCCACCAGCTGGATCGCCAAGGCCAGCCACAGGCCCGGGCGTCGGTCTGCCCAGCGCCGCAGCAACAGCGGCAAGCCCAATGCACCGGCCACCTGGAAGATGGTCATCAGGCCAACCAGGTCGGCACCGCCCTGGGCGCTGCCACCATGCTCGATGTGATAGGCCGGCAACCAGGCCACCATGCTGGTGTAGCCACCGTTGATCAAGCCAAAGTACAGCGCCAGCAACCAGGCCCGACGCGTACCGAACCAATGACCGCCGGCGGCACCGGCCAGTTTCGCCGCCTCCTGGCGCGGCCGCAGCACGGCCCAGGCCAGCACCGCCAGCACAGCCGGGATCGCCCACACGCCCAGGCCGACCTGCCAGTGGCCGAAGTAGCCACTGATGTGTGGCCCGAGCACGGCGGCCAGGCCGCCGCCGCTCATCAGCGCTGCCGAATACAGGCCCATCGCCCCCGCCAGGCGGCCGGGAAACCAGCGGTTGACCAGCCCCGGCATCATGCCCTGCACTACCGCCACCCCCAGGCCGGCGACCACCGCACTGGCAATCAGCGCCCAGGCGCTGCCCAGTTGCAGGCGCCACAGGCAGGCCAGGGCGATGGCAGACAGGCCAGCGAGCATGCCGCCATGTTCGCTGATCCAGCGCCGCAACCAGGGTTGCAGCAAGGGCACCAGGCCCATGCACAGCACCGGCAACGCCGTCAGCAAGGCCGCCTGCTGGTAACCCAGGCCAGTACTTGCGCGCATGGGTTCGAGCAACGGGCCGATGCTGGTCAGGATCGGCCGCAGGTTCAGTGCCAGCAGGATGACCAGCAGCAGGTTCAATGCCGCTCTCATTGTGCGTTGGCCTGTTTCCACCCAAGGTAAAGACCGGCTTCGCCGCTGGGCTTCAGGGCGCGCAGCGGCAGGCACTGTTGCTGGGGCGGGCGAGCCATCTGCGCGTATACCGCCGCGGTGGACAAGCCGTAGGGTTCGCCCTCGGCGTTGTCGTAGGCAAACCAGGCCCGCTCGATGCCGCACAGGTGCATGGCCGCCAGGCACATCGGGCATGGGTGGCCGCTGGCGTAGACTTCGGCGCCGTCCAGGCGTGCCTGACCCAGGGCATGGCTGGCCTTGCGGATGGCCTGCATCTCGGCGTGGGCGGTCGGGTCCTGGGTGCTGTGGATCTCGTTGACCGCACGCGCCAGCACCTGCCCCTGGTACACCAGCACGGCGCCGAAGGGCCGGCCACCGGCCTGAATGTTGGCGCGGGCAAGGTCGAGCGCTTCGCGCATGTAGCGTTCTTCGGACATGAATCGGTTCCCCTGTTGCAAGACCTGATCATTATCCGGGCTTCGGCAGCCTGGCAGAAATGAAGAGATTGGATGCCTGTCAGTGGCCTCCCAAATGGCCGATTGGCCTCCCGCTTATGCGCGTGATTGGCTATCGGGGAGGCCAACGTGCGGCGCTACAGTAGCGCCATCCCCACCCCACACCCTTTGGAGACAGCCATGCACAACCGTATCGAATGGGCCAAGCACGCCCCCGAGGCCTACAAAGCCATGGTCGGCCTGGAGCAGGCCCTGGCCAAGAGCGGCCTGGAGAATTCCCTGCTGGAACTGGTGCGCCTGCGGGCTTCGCAGATCAACGGCTGCGCCTACTGCGTCAACCTGCACGCCAACGATGCGCGCAAGGCCGGTGAGACCGAGGCACGCCTACAGACCTTGTGCGTCTGGCAGGAAACCGCCTACTTCACCCCGCGCGAACGTGCTGCGCTGGCCTGGGTGGAGAGCCTGACCAGGCTGCCCGAGCACGGCGCGCCGCAGGCGGAATATGAAGCCTTGCAGGAACACTTCGAGCCGGCCGAGGTGGCCAACCTGACCCTGGCAATTGCCGCCATCAATGCCTGGAACCGCTTCGGGGTCGGGTTTGCCATGGTGCCGGCCTGATCATTGATCGGTAGCCTGTACCGGCCTCTTCGCGGGCTTGCCCGCTCCTACGGGGATCGCACAGGGCCTGAAAGCTGTGCTGCACCTGTGGGAGCGGGCAAGCCCGCGAAAGGGCCGGTGCAGGTGGACGCTACCGCCCGGCCAACCGCGCCCGGTAGCTGCCGGGGCTCTGCCCGGTCCACTTCTTGAACGCCCGGTGAAACGCACTGGGCTCCTGGAACCCGGTCTGCTCGGCAATCTCGGCAATGCTCAACTCCCCTTCGCGCAACCGCTCGAAGGCCATTGCCCGGCGCACCTCATCCTTGATCTGCTGGTACGAACGCCCTTCCCGCTCCAGCTGCCGACGGAAAGTACTAGCACTGACCCCCTGCTGCTGCGCCAGCGCCGCCAGCGTCGGCCACTGCCCATAACGCCGCGCCCGCAGGTGCCGGTACACTTCGGCCACCAGCCCGTTCTGGTTGCGAAAGCGAATCACCAGCCCCTGTGGCGCACTGCGCAGGAAGGTTTTCAGGGCCGCCAGGTCCTGCACCACCGGCAGGCGCAGGTAGGCGCTGTCGAACTCCACCTCGGTGCGCCCGCTGCCCAGGCGCAGGTCCGGCCCCCACAGCAGCAGGTCGTCTTCCTGGGCCGGGCGCGACACCGCCAGCTCGGTGCGGTCGATGGCGATCCGCCGCCCGGCCAGCCAGCACAGCATGCCGATCATCAGCACCAGGTAGGTTTCCTCGGCATATACCCGGGTCAGCGGGTCGGCGATGCTCGACTGCACGCTGATCAGCGCCCGCCCGCCACGTACCGTCAGGCTGCCGCGCAGATCGCGCAGGAACAGGCCAAAACCGCCCATGCACTGGCGCAAGGCCTTCTCCAGGTTCGGCTCCAGGATCAGGCCCCGGCAGATCAGGGCGAAACTGCCCGGCGGCATGCCGTGGCTGTCGAGGCGGAAGAACTCATCGTCCAGGCGCTGGATCAGCGCCAGCCACAGCTGGGCGAAGGCCTTGGCCGGTACACGCGCCTGGGGCTGCTCGAGCAGTTGTGGGTCGATGCCCACCGCACGCAGCTGCGCATCGCGTTCGGCGGGGCAGTCGCGCAGGGCATGGAGCATGGCATTGAGGAAGTACACGGCGACCGAATCGCTATCGCGCATGGCGGTTTTCGCTGTCTATGCTGAGTGGCAAAAAGTGCCAGGTTGTCTGAACAGTTCCGGCATAGGCTGCAACAGAGCCTTTGCCTAGACTCGGTCCCACTCCGGGATCGTCGGCCATTCTCGCAGAGCCTGGCCCGGTCCCGCCATGCCTTCGCAATCGGAGCCCCTATGAGCAGCGCAGAAATCTACGTCGTCAGTGCCGTCCGTTCAGCCATTGGTGGTTTTGGCGGTTCCCTCAAGGACCTGCCGCTGGCCGACCTGGCCAGCGCCATCACCCGCGCCGCCATCGAGCGCTCGGGCGTGGCCGCCGAGCAAGTCGGCCACCTGGTGATGGGCACGGTGATCCCCACCGAACCGCGTGACGCCTACCTGGCCCGCGTAGCGGCAATGAACGCCGGCATCCCCAAGGAAACCCCGGCATTCAACGTCAACCGCCTGTGCGGCTCGGGCCTGCAGGCCATCATCTCGGCAGCCCAATGCCTGCTGCTCGGCGACACCGACGTGGCCGTGGCGGCGGGCGCCGAATCCATGAGCCGTGGCCCGTACCTGCTGCCGCAGGCACGCTGGGGCGCTCGCATGGGTGACCTGCAAGGCATCGACTACACCGTCGGCGTGCTGCAGGACCCGTTCGAACACTTCCATATGGGCATCACCGCCGAGAACGTTGCGGCCAAGCACGGCATTACCCGCGAAATGCAGGATGAACTGGCCCTGACCAGCCAGCGCCGCGCCGCTCGCGCCATTGCCGAAGGCCGCTTCGCCAGCCAGATCGTTCCGCTGGAACTGAAAACCCGCAAGGGCAGCGTGCAGTTCAGCACTGACGAGCATGTGCGTGGCGAGGTGACCGCCGAGCAACTGGCAGGGATGAAGGCGGTGTTCAAGAAAGACGGTACCGTCACCGCCGGCAACGCCAGTGGCATCAACGACGGCGCTGGCGGCCTGGTACTGGCCACTGGTGATGCGGTGCGCCGCCTGGGCCTGAAGCCCCTGGCCCGCCTGGTGGGCTATGCCCATGCCGGCGTCGAGCCTGAACTGATGGGCCTTGGCCCGATCCCGGCCACCCGCAAGGTGCTGGAGAAGACCGGCCTGAGTGTGCAGGACCTGGACGTGATCGAGTCCAACGAAGCCTTCGCTGCCCAGGCCTGTGCCGTGGCTCGCGAACTGGGCTTCGACCCGGAAAAAGTCAACCCCAACGGTTCGGGCATTTCCCTGGGTCACCCGGTGGGCGCCACCGGCGCGATCATCGCCACCAAGGCCATCCATGAGCTGCAGCGCATCCAGGGCCGCTATGCCCTGGCCACCATGTGCATCGGTGGTGGCCAAGGCATCGCCTTGGTCTTCGAGCGCGTCTGACGGAGCCTGACACATGAGCATTGAACAGATTGCCGTGATCGGCGCAGGCACCATGGGCAACGGCATTGCCCAGGTGTGTGCGGTGGCCGGCTACCAGGTGCTGCTGGTGGACGTTTCCGACGCTGCGCTGGAGCGCGGCGTGGCCACCTTGAGCAAGAACCTCGAGCGCCAGGTCGCCAAGGGTACCCTCGACGCCGACAAGGCGGCCGCTGCCCGCGCCCGTATTCGCACCAGCACCGACTACACCCAGCTCAGCAGCGCGCAAATGGTGATCGAAGCCGCCACCGAGAACCTGCAGCTCAAGCAGCGCATCCTGCAGCAGGTGGCCGCCAACGTCGCCGCCGACTGCCTGATCGCCACCAACACCTCGTCGCTGTCGGTCACCCAGCTGGCGGCCAGCATCGAGCACCCCGAACGCTTCATCGGCGTGCATTTCTTCAACCCGGTGCCGATGATGGCGCTGGTCGAGATCATTCGCGGCCTGCAGACCAGCGACAGCACCTACGCCCAGGCGCTGGTGGTGACCGAAAAGGTCGGCAAGACCCCGATCACCGCCGGCAACCGCCCTGGGTTCGTGGTCAACCGCATCCTGGTGCCGATGATCAACGAAGCGATCTTCGTGCGCCAGGAAGGCCTGGCCAGTGCCGAGGACATCGACACCGGCATGCGCCTGGGCTGCAACCAACCGATCGGCCCGCTGGCCCTGGCCGACCTGATCGGCCTGGACACCCTGCTGGCGATCATGGAGGCCTTCCATGAAGGCTTCAATGACAGCAAGTACCGCCCTGCCCCGTTGCTCAAGGAAATGGTCGCGGCCGGTTGGCTGGGGCGCAAGAGCGGCCGCGGTTTCTTCACCTACTGAGGAGCGAACGCCATGCCCCCGGTCAATGCCGCGATGCGCTGTGCCAACTTTGAAGAGCGACGTGACCGGGCCATGGCGCTGTTTGCCGAAAAGGGCTTCGGCCAGGTCAGCATGCGCGAGCTGGCGGCCCATGTGGGGCTTACCGCAGGCTCGCTGTATCACCACTTCCCCAGCAAGCAGGACTTGTTGTACGACCTGATCGAGGAGTTGTACGAGGAATTGCAGGCCACCCTGGACCAGGGGCGCCGGGCAATGGCTCGCGGGGCGTCGGCGCTGAGCTGCCTGATTGCCGCGCACTGGCAGCTGCATGCCGAGCGGCCCATGCAGTTTCGCCTGGCGGAGCGTGATTTCTGTTGCCTGAGCGACGACCAGCAGGCGCGCCTGGCCCTGCTGCGCAAGCGCTATGAGGCGGGGTTGCTGAGGTTGATCGCACCGCAGGCGAAGTTGCAGGGGGAGGCCCTTGTGGCCACGGCGCATGTGGTGGCGACACTGCTGAACCAGTTGCCGGGGCTGTTGAAGGCCTTGCCCGAAGAACAGGGGCTGGGGTTGATGGAAAGCATGCTGGTGGGTGGGCTGGAGCGGACACTGCGCTAGCCTGCACCGGCCTCTTCGCGGGCTTGCCCGCTCCCACAGGAAACCCGCAGGCTTCAAGATTTGCACAGAACCTGTGGGAGCGGGCGCGCCCGCGAAGAGGCAAACACAGTCAGCGCAGGAGCGACTGGATCTGCTCGTGCAAGGTATCCAGGTCGAACGGCTTGGCCAGGATCGGTGCCTTGCGGGTGATCGGGCTGCCGGACTCGAGAATCTCCGCCGGGTAGCCGCTGATGAAGATCACCTTCAGGTCCGGCCGCAACTTCACCGCCGGCTCGGCAATGTCCACCCCGGAAATCCCGCCCGGCAAGCGGAAGTCCGTCACCATCAGGTCGAGGTGCGGCTTGCTCGCCAGGATCGCGAACGCCTGCTCGCCATCCTCGGCCACCAGCACGTGGTAGCCCTCGCCTGCCAGGTAATCACGCAGGATCATGCGAATCGCCGGTTCGTCCTCGACCACCAGTACTACATCTTGTGCATCTTCACTCATGTCAACGCCTTGAAATACTTACAGCTGGCCATCAGACCCCAGGCTCACGCAGAGGTTGCCCTTGCCTGGTCGTTTTGTTGTTCGCAGGTTGCCAGTGG
Source organism: Pseudomonas sp. PVC-5-1 (assembly GCF_057444345.1). Taxonomy (NCBI): domain Bacteria; kingdom Pseudomonadati; phylum Pseudomonadota; class Gammaproteobacteria; order Pseudomonadales; family Pseudomonadaceae; genus Pseudomonas; species Pseudomonas sp. PVC-5-1. The sequence continues at coordinate 3,500,470 of NZ_CM172024.1, forward strand.
CAATTGCAAGGTGAAGGTGGCGCCTTTGCCCTCTTCACTCTCCACCAATATGCGCCCGCCATGGGCCTGGACGATCTGCTCCGATATGTACAGCCCCAGGCCCAACCCACCACTGGCCTGCTGGGTGGCGACCCGCTCGAACTGCTGGAATATGCGCTGCTGGTTGGCCACGCAGATGCCGATGCCATGGTCCTGCACCTGCACGCAGGCCTGGCCGTCCTGCTCGAACACCCGCACCTGTACCGGTTTGCGCTCACCATAACGCAAGGCATTGGACAACAGGTTGGCCAGCACCTGCTCGATGCGAAACTCGTCCCACTCGCCCAGCAGCGGCTCGCAGCGTTGCAACTCGATATGGGTGTCCAGTGCGCTGGCCTGGGCGGCAAAGTTCTCCACCAGGCCGCGCACCAGCAGGCCCAGGTCGAACGCCTTGGGCCGCAGCGACAGTTTGCCGGTGCGGATGCGCGATACATCGAGCATGTCTTCGACCAGGCGGATAAGGCTGTTGATCTGCCGCTCGTCGCGCTCGACCATGGCCTGCAGCTTGTCGACGCTGAAGGCGGCAAGGTTGCCGCGTGCCAGGTGCAGCTTGCGCAGCTGGGTTTCCAGGATCAGGCCATTGAGCGGGGTGCGCACCTCGTGGGACACGATCGACATGAAGTCATCGCGCATGCGCACGGCATGCTCCAGTTCACCCCGCGCCGTCTGCAGCTGGGCCAGCAGCAGCTCCTGCTCCTGGCGGCTGCGTTCCAGGGCCTGCAATTGGCGGTCGAGCACCTTGCGCTGGCGGTACAGGTCGACGAACACCGACACCTTGCTCTTCACCGCCAAGGTGTCGAGCGGCTTGTGCAGAAAGTCCACCGCGCCGCTTTCATAGCCTTTGAACGCGTAGTTCATCTCGCGCCCGGCGGCAGTGACGAACACGATGGGGATGTTGCGGGTCTTTTCCGTGCCGCGCATCAGCTCGGCCAGCTCGAAACCGTTCATGCCCGGCATCTGCACGTCGAGAATGGCCAGGGCGAACTCGTGCTCAAGCAACAGTGACAACGCTGCCTCGGCCGACTGGGCCTGGTGCACCTCGCGGTCTTGGCCCTGGAGCAGGGCGTCGAGGGCCAGCAGGTTTTCTGGCAGGTCGTCGACGATCAGCAGTTTGGCGATGGTGTGGCTTAGCATGCGCTGGGTTCCAGGGCGGCGAGCAATCGCTCGATGCCACTCAGAGAAAGAATATGGTCGGGCTGGTGCAGGGCCAGTGCGGCCTCCGGCATCAGCGCCACCTGTGCGTCGCAAGGGTCCTGGACCACGGTCCGGCCCCCGTTGCGCTTGATATAGGCAAGGCCTTCTGCGCCATCCTCGTTGGCCCCGGTGAGCAACATGCCTAGCAGGCCGGCACCATAGGCATCGGCCGCCGACATGAACAGGTAGTCGATCGCCGGCCGGGAAAAATGCACCGGCGGCTCCTGGCTCAGCGACAGGGTCAGGTCACGCTCCACCGACAGGTGATAACCCGGCCCGGCCACGTAGATCTGCCCGGGGCGCAGCGGCTGTTTGTCACAGGCCTCGCACACTGGCCGCCGCAGGCGACGTTGCAGCACCTCGGCCAGCTGGCTGTGGCGGTCATCCGGCAGGTGCAGCACGCATATCACCGGAATGGCGAAGCCGGCCGGCAACGCGCCCAGCACACTGAATAGCGCTGTAACGCCGCCGGCCGAGGCGCCGATCACCATCGCGCGTACGCCTTTCATGACTTGCGGTAGATCCGTTCGGGCTTGACCAGCGGCTCGAAGCGCTCGCTGTAGGCGGAGAAATCCACCGATTCCTTGCTGCCCAGCACCAGGAAGCCGCGGTGGCACAGGGACTCGTGGAACAGGCCCAGGGCGCGGTCCTGCAGTTCCTTGTTGAAGTAGATGAGCACGTTGCGGCACGACACCAGCTGGGTTTCGGAAAACACGCTGTCGGTGGCCAGGCTGTGGTCGGCGAAAGTCACGTTGTCCCGCAGGGTGCTGTCCATGATGGCGTTGCCGTAGGCTGCCGTGTAGTACTCGGCAAAGTCCCGTCGGCCACCGGCGATGCGATAGTTTTCGGCGTACTCGCGCATGCTCTGCATCGAGTAGATACCCTGCTTGGCCTTGTCCAGCGAATGCGGGTTGATGTCGGTGGCGTAGATGATGGTGCGCTCCAGCAGGCCCTCCTCGCGTAGCAGGATGGCCATCGAATACACCTCCTCACCCGTGCTGCAGCCGGCAATCCACACCTTGATCGACGGCCAGGTGCGCAGCAGCGGCACCACTTCGTTGCGCAGCGCCAGGTAGTGCCCCGGGTCGCGGAACATCTCGCTGACCGGGATCGTCAGGTACTGCAGCAACTGCATGAACATGCCTGGGTCGTGCAGCACGCGCTCCTGCAGCGCCGACACCGTCAGGCAGTCGAACTGGCGCAGCGCATGCAGGATCCGGCGCTTGATCGACGCGCCGGAATAGTTGCGGAAATCGTAGCTGTACTTGAGGTAGATGGCCTCGATCAGCAAGCGGATTTCGATATCGGTGTTACGTTCGCTAGTCAAATTCGCTCCAGTTGCGGCAGCCACACACGGATCAGCGAGAACAAGCGGTCCAGGTCGATCGGTTTGGCCAGGTAGTCGTTGGCGCCGGCCTGCAGGCAACGCTGCTGGTCATCCTTCATCGCCTTGGCGGTCACGGCAATGATCGGCAGCTTGCGCCAGCGTTGTTGCTGGCGGATCAGCCGGGTGGCCTCGAAGCCGTCCATCTCCGGCATCATCACATCCATCAACACCAGGTCGATGTCGTCATGCTGCTCCAGGCGCTCGATGGCCTCGCGGCCGTTGCGGCCGATTTCGACGATCGCGCCCTTGTGCTCCAGCGCGCTGGTCAGGGCAAAGATGTTGCGCACGTCGTCGTCCACCAGCAGCACCTTGCGGCCTTCGAAAACCTTGTCGCGGCTGCGCGCGGTCTTGAGCATGCGCTGGCGTTCGTTGGACAGCTGCGACTCGACCTTGTGCAGGAACAGCGTCACTTCGTCGAGCAGGCGCTCCGGCGAGCGGGCGCCCTTGATGATGATCGAGCGCGAATACTTGAGCAGGTCGGCTTCTTCTTCGCGGGTAAGGTTGCGCCCGGTATACACGATCACCGGCGGGAAGGCACGGATGTCTTCGGCGGTCATGCGCTTGAGCAACTCGTTGCCAAGCATGTCCGGCAGCTTGAGGTCGATGATCATGCAGTCGTAGATATTCTCGCGCAGCAACGCCAGGGCATCCTGGGCCATGGCCACAGCGGTGATCTCGACATCGTCGTCGCCGATCAGGCGGGCAATGCTCTCGCGCTGCAGGTCGTCGTCTTCCACCAGCAGGATGTGCTTGAGCTTCTGGGTCAGCTTGGCCTCCAGCCGGGCGAAAACTTCCTTGAGTTGTTCACGGCTGGTGGGCTTGACCGCGTAGCCGACGGCACCCATGTGCATGGCGGCCTCGACGCGGTCCTCAACGGAAATGATATGCACCGGGATGTGCCGGGTGCTCGCTTGCTCCTTCAGGCGTTGCAGCACGGTCAGGCCGGAATGGTCGGGCAGGCGCATGTCCAGCAGGATGGCATCGGGGATGTACTGCACGGCCAGTTCGAAGCCCTCGTCGGCGCCCTGCGCCACCAGGCAGCTGTAACCCAGCTCGTGGGCCAGGTCGAAGAGGATGCGGGCGAAGTTCGGTTCGTCTTCGATCACCAGGATGCAGCGGTTGCCGAACGGCGCGCGCTCACGGTCATCGGCAAACGCTGGTGTCGGGCGTTTCGGTGCCGCCACCACTGGTGCCTGCGGCGCGGGTGGCAGGCTATCGACCGCAGGGCGCAGGCTGAGCGGCTCGATATCCTGCTCCACGCGCTCATAGCGCTCCGGCAGGATCAGGCTGAATACACTGCCCTGGCCGGGGCTGCTGTCGACGCTGATCTGCCCACCCAGCAGGTGCGCCAGGTCGCGGGAAATCGACAGGCCCAGGCCGGTGCCACCATAACGGCGGTTGCTGGTGCCATCCACCTGGTGGAATGCGCCGAAGATCGCCTGCTGCTGGTCGGCGGCGATGCCGATACCGGTATCGCGCACGGCAAAGACGATGCCGGTGCCAGGCTGGTAACCGATGTTCAGGCTGACCTGGCCGCGCTCGGTGAACTTGATGGCGTTGGACAGCAGGTTCTTGAGAATCTGCTCCAGGCGCTGGCGGTCGGTGAACAGCGTGGCCGGCACCTGCGCCTCGGTGGTCACCTCGAAGGCCAGGCCCTTGTGCCCGGCCAACGGCTCGAACATGCCACGCAGGCCTTCGACCAGGCGTTCCAACTGGGTGCTTTCGGGGCGCACTTCGAGCTTGCCTGCTTCCACCTTGGCGATGTCGAGAATGTCGTTGATCAGGTTGAGCAGGTCGTTGCCGGCCGAATAGATGGATTCGGCGAACTTGACCTGCTCGTCGCTGAGGTTGCCCTCGCCGTTTTCCGCCAGCAGCTTGGCCAGGATCAGCGAGCTGTTCAGCGGCGTGCGCAACTCGTGGGACATGTTGGCGAGGAATTCGGACTTGTACTTGCTCGAACGCTGCAGTTCCTCGGCGCGCGCCTGCAGCTCGTCCTGGGCCTGGAGCAGTTCGTCGTTCTTGCGGTCCAGCGCCTCGGTGCGCTCCGACAGCTGCTCGTTGGTCTGCTCAAGCTCCGCCTGCTGGGTTTCCAGGTGGGCCTGGGACTCCTTGAGCACGCGGGATTGCTCTTCGAGCTCTTCGTTGGCTGTTTTAAGTTCTTCCTGCTGCACTTGCAGCTCTTCGTTCAGTTGCTGGGTTTCGGCCAGCACCTCCTGCAGGCGCTGCCGGTAACGGGCGCTTTCGATGGAAATACCGACGTTGCCACGGACCCGCTGCAGCATCTCTTCGTCACGCTCCTGCAACGGCCGCAGGAAGCCCAGCTCCAGCACGCCGTTGATCTGCCCGTCGTCGCTGGAGGGCATCAGCATGGCACTGCGCGGCAGGCCCCTGCCAAGGCCGGAACTGAGGTGGAAATAGTCTTCAGGCAAGTCGTCCAGACGCAGCAGCCTCGCTTCGCGCACGGCCTGGGCCAGCAGCCCCTCGTGGTCACCCAGTACCTGCTCGCGCGCCTGCTCCTCGGCATCTAGGCCATAGCTGGCAACACGCACCAGGCGGCCATGTTCGTCACGCACGTACAACGCGCCTACCACGCTGCCCAGGTAGCTGGCGAAGAAACGCAGGATGTTGTCACCGAGCATGGGCAGGGTCAGCTGGCCGAGCACCTGTTCGGACAGTTGCGTCTGCCCGTTGCGCAGCCAGGCCTGATGCTCCAGGCGTTCGGCGGCGCGCTGCTGGGCCTGGAAGTTTTCGTCATAGGTAGCGGACAGCGCCAGCAGGTCGCGCCGCCCGAGGTAGGCCAGCAAGGCGCTGAGGCCGACGATGAACAGCACGAAGGACGACATGACCGTGACGGTCACACTGTTGACCCGCTCGTTGCGCGCCATGCGCAATTGTTGTTCGCTGCCGATGAGGTTGTCGAACTCCTTGCGGATCTCGTCGGTCAGGCGCTTGCCGCGGCCGTTGCCGATCAAGGCGCGGTAATCACCCTGGCTGCGGCGCAAGTTGATCATCTCGCTGCCGAAGGTGTTCCACGCTTGCTGCAGGGCGATCAGCCGGTCGATGCGTTCGACCTGTTGCGGGTTGTCCTCGACCATGCCGCGCAGGCTCTGCAGGCTGCCGAAAATGCGCGGCTTGGCCACCTCGTAGGGGTCGAGGAAACGCTCATCGCCGGTGATCAGGAAGCCACGCATGCCGGTTTCCATGTCGATCGACAGTTTGACCGCTTCGTTGGCATTGCCGATCACCCGGTCGGTGTGCTCGACCCACTGCAAGGCCGAAAGCAGGTAGTTGATCACCGCAACGAAGGCCACGGCCCCCAGCAGGCCAACCCCCAGGGGTAGGCCGACGTTGCGGCTCAACAGCTTGCGGAAGCTTCGCTGGTCCATCGAGGCTGCTTGAATCATGTGAAAACGCCCGAGCTAAAAGTCCATTGAAAGGTGTGGCGGATCTGTCGTTGTCATTATCTGCCACTGCGCCGTCCTGTTAAGCGAGTCTAACCAGCTTTGCCGGGTCTGGCAGGGCATTTAGCCAGTATTTGAAGGCAGCGTGCGCCAAACGTTCCATCTGATTGCAGTGCCCGGTATCCTCGGGAACTTCTGCTGCCATCTGGAGCACAGATTAAAGACATTCATTAGCACAGGATCCGAACCATGCACCTTCTGGTAGTCGAAGACGACGACATCGTACGCATGCTGATGGTCGAAGTGCTCGACGAACTGGGCTACACGGTCATCGAGGCGGACAGTGCCGGCGCGGCGCTGCGCATTATCGAGGACCCGGGCCAGGAGTTGGCGCTGATGCTGACCGACGTGGGGTTGCCAGACATGGGTGGCGAAGAGCTGGCCGGCAAGGCGCGCGAGCTGCGGCCGCTGTTGCCGGTGCTGTTCGCCAGTGGTTATGCCGAGAACGTCAATGTACCGGAGGGCATGCACCTGATCGGCAAGCCGTTCAGCATCGACCAGTTGCGCGACAAGGTACAGGCCATTCTGGGTAACCCTTGAAATCGGTGTCGCCTGGTTCGCGGAATACCTGTGGGAGCGGGCGAGCCCGCGAAGAGGCCGGCACAGGCTGTAGCTGACTACAGCTCCCTGCGCAACAGGTAGCTATCCATGATCCACCCCTTGCGCGCCCGCTCCCGCTCACGCACCTCCATTATCTGTGCCTTCACCGTTTGCAACGGCCCGGCAATCAGCACCTCATCAGCAGTCCCAAGGTACGCGCCCCAGTAGATCATCAACGCCGGGTCATCGAGCCGGGCAAACGCGCACTGCCCGTCGAGCATCACCAGCACATTGTCGATCTGCCCCTGCCCGGCCAGGCGCCGCCCTGGCAATACGGTCAACGGCTCACCGATGCGGTTGAGCGGCACCTGATGGCGCGCAGCCAACGCCTGCACGCTGCTGATGCCCGGAATGACCTGCAGGCGCAGCGCCACACCACGCTCGCGGACCAGGCCAAGGATGCGCAGGGTGCTGTCGTACAGCGTCGGCTCGCCCCACAGCAGAAAGGCGCCGGTTTCACCGTCGCCTATCTCCTGTTCGATCAGTTGGGCATACAGCGCCGCACGCTGCCGGTGCCAGTCCTGCACCGCGCCCAGGTAGTCATCGGCCTGGCCATCGCGTGCAGGGTCGGCCACCTGCACCAGGCGGTAGCCGCCCTCGGGCCGGTAGCGTTGCAGGATGGCCTTGCGCAGGCGCAGCAGTTCGTCCTTGTCGCCGCCTTTGTCGAGCACGAAGAACACACTGGCCTGGCGCAGTGCATCGACCGCCTCGTAGGTGACCTGGCGCGGGTCACCCGGGCCGATGCCGATCAACAACAGGTCTTTCATTGCCCTGCCCTTTGCGGGAACCAGCAGCCATTGTCAGGTGGCTGCCGGTATTTGGCAAAGCGCCCCGTCAGAAGATGGAGAAGTTGTAGCTGACGATGACTCGTGTCTCGTCCATGTCACGCGCCCACTTTTCATAATTGCTGCGGTAAGTGGAATTACGCAGGCGCACGCTTACGTCCTTGAACGTGCCACTTTGCACCTGGTACTTGAACTCGGTGTCGCGCTCCCATTCTTTGCCTTCGGCCGTACTGCCCGGCACCTTGATATTGTCACCGTTGATGTAACGGGTGAAGAAGGTCAGGCCAGGCACGCCCAGGGCCTTGAAGTCATAGTCATAACGCACCTGCCAGGAACGCTCCTGGGCGGCGGCGAAGTCGTTGACCTGGGCGTAGTTGACCAGGTACGGGTTGGTGCCATCCAGGTATGGCATGGCACTGTCACCGTACATGCGCTGCCAACCGGCACTGAGCTTGTGGCCACCCAGGCTGTAGCCGAGCATGCCGCTGAACGCGCGATGGTCGATTTCGCCGGCGCGGGCATTGCCGATGTCATCACTCTTGATCAAGCGCAGGTCTGCCGACAGGCTGCCCACCGCCAATGGCTGGCTGGCCACCAGGCCGAGGAAGTGCTGGCGGTAGATGTTCTCCAGCTTGGCCACCTGGTACTGGGCGCTGAAGCGCTCGTTGAAACGGTAATCGACACCAGCCAGGTCAAAGTGATCAGCCTCGATATCGCAGGCATAGCGCTTGTTCTTGCAATGCACGCGAATGTCCTGGCGGTCGGTGGAGTCCCGTGCGGTGTACTTGTCCAGGCGGGCCAGGGTGAACTTCAGGTCGCGCACTTCTTCGGAAGTGAGCATGGCGCCATGGAACATGGTCGGCAGCAGGCGGCCATCGTTGTACTTGAGCAACGGTACATCCGGCATCATCGAACCGTATTTAAGCACGGTACTGGAAACCTTGACCTTGGCCGCCAGGCCCATCTTCGCGTACTGGTCGGCCGAGTGGCGCGGGTCGTGACCGGAAGACGGCAACAGGCCGCTGTTACTGTCCGCCGGGCTGGAGTCAAGTTTGAAGCCGAACATGCCCAGCGCATCCACGCCAAAACCTACCGGGCCCTGGGTATAACCCGACTGCACATTGAGGATGAAACCTTGTGCCCATTCTTCGCGTTTGGACGCACCCTGGCTGGAACTGCTGTGGCCGTCACGAAAATCCCGGTTGAAATAGACATTGCGTGCTTCGACCTTTGCACTGCTGTCTTCAAGAAAACCGGCGGCCTGGGCATTGACGCCGGCACACAACAGGAACAAGCCGGCAACACGACGCCCGGGGGCGAGGGGGAAAGGGGCAAACATGGGAGAAAACATCCAGAATCAAGGCGAGTAAACAACCTGTGGCACGTGCTGGCCACGGTACTGCGAGGGGGCCGAACAATAGCCGGCCATCATCTGAAATGATCGCGCGAAGGCTCTGGCACGGGCCATTGGACCATGGTCTAAGCGCGCAACAAGACAACCGCGGAAAAACCGGACAATACCGCACGCAAAACTAGGAAAGTTCCTTGCTTACTTACAAAAAGTTTGCAGTTTACCCAGTGCCCATGAATGACTACACTCGATATCAGCGAACAGCGGAACCCACCCGCGTGGCCGGCGTTTTTATTCTTCTTCAATGTTCGTCACGCCCTGCCACGACCGACGTACAGGAGTGATTACAGTGTCCAGACTTGCAGAGTTTCGTGCTGCCGAAAAAGCGCTCCAGGAACAGATGGCGCAACTGGAAGCGTTGAAAAAGGATGCCGGCCTCAAACGCGAAATCGAATTCGAGCAGAAACTAGTCGGCCTGATGAAAAGCTACGACAAGAGCCTGCGCGATATCATCGCCATCCTCGACCCAAAGGCAGTGGCCCGGGTTTCCAGTGCAGCACCCAAGCAACAGCGCCGCGCGCGCGTGGTGAAGGTTTACACCAATCCGCATACCGGCGAGCGGATCGAGACCAAAGGCGGCAACCACCGTGGGCTCAAGGCCTGGAAAGAACAATACGGAGCCGCCACGGTAGAAAGCTGGGTACGCTGATGAAACGTCCACACGTACTTCACACTTTTTTCACAAGGGCTGGCTCAGTATCGAGACAGCTAAAGGACTAGCGACCCCATCACGCGCCCGCACATGCGGGCCTCTAATTCCAGCGCCCTGCCTTGTGCAGGGCGCTTTCATTTGCGCAATCGGCACACTGCCGTATCATGGCCAGCCTGTCTGTTTTGCCGGTGCCCTGCGCCCGGCCCCGTCTCAGGAGTTCCCATGAGCCTGCACGATCTGCAAACCCTGCCTGGCGTCACCGCCCAACCGGATGCCGCCACCGCCCAGTTCGTCTTCAACCACACCATGCTGCGGGTAAAGGACATCGAAAAGTCCCTGGACTTCTACACCCGCGTGCTGGGTTTCCGCCTGGTAGACAAGCGCGACTTCCCCGAAGCTGCCTTCAGCCTGTACTTCCTGGCCCTGGTCGACCCGGCGCAGATCCCGGCCGATGACAACGAACGCCACCAGTGGATGAAGTCTATTCCGGGCGTGCTGGAACTGACCCACAACCACGGCACCGAAAACGATGCCGAGTTCGCCTACCACAACGGCAACACCGACCCGCGCGGCTTTGGCCACATCTGCGTCTCGGTACCGGACGTACGCGCCGCCTGCGCACGCTTCGAGGCACTGGGTGTACCGTTCCAGAAACGCCTGCAGGACGGGCGCATGAACCACCTGGCCTTCGTCAAGGACCCGGACGGTTACTGGGTCGAAGTCATCCAGCCGACCGAGCTCAAAGGCTGAGCATTCATCGCTGCTCGCTCGTCGGGCCGGGAACTCCCGGCCCGTTGCTGTGGTATATGAAGGTAACTGCTTCACATGCCACAGCGAGGTAAGGACGATGCAATCTCTTCACTGTGAATATCGCAAGCACACCATCACCGCCAGCGTGATGCCCCACCCCGATTCCCCCCTGCCCTATGCCGCCGGGTGCCTGATTACCGACCCCGACGGGCACACCAGCAGGCGCATGTCGATGCCGATGAAGTTCTTCTCCGACCTCGAGAACGCACAGCATGTGTCGCTGGCCCATGGCCGGGCACTGGTCGACCAGCAGCTGGATGAGGGGCACAAGGTATTTTGACCTTGTTTATGCCTGTTCCGGCCTCTTCGCGGGCTTGCCCGCTCCCACAGGTACTGCACAGATTTCAGATCCTGTGAGGTCCCTGTGGGAGCGGGCAAGCCCGCGAAAGGGCCGGCACAGGAGTAATCAGATATCCCGGGCGTACGCCACCGCCGCCTCCACCTGCGCCAGGGTGGGTCGCACCCCGGTGTAAAGCACGAACTGCTCCAGCGCCTGCAGCGCAATCACCTCCAGCCCGGTGATCACCGGCTTATCCAACGCCCGCGCTCGTCGGATCAACGGAGTGCTCTCCGGCATCGCCACAACATCGAACACCCGCGCCGCCGCGGCGATGGCGTTCTCGGAAAACGCCAGCTCCTCGGCCTCGGGCCCGCCCGCCATGCCGATCGGCGTCACGTTCACCAGCATGGGTGGGCACAGGTCGCCCAGCTCCGCCACCCAGCGATAACCACACACATCCGCCAGCTGCCGCCCCGCCTGCTCGTTGCGCGCAACGATGATGCCTTCGGCGAACCCGGCATCGCGCAAGGCACTGGCTACCGCCTTGGCCATGCCGCCACTGCCGCGCAGGGCAAACGCCGTGGACGGGTCGACCTTGTGCTGCGCCAGCAATTGGCGCACGGCCAGGTAATCGGTGTTGTAGGCCTTCAGGTGGCCATTGGTATTGACCAGGGTATTGACCGACTCGATGGCCGCAGCCGATGGGTCGATCTCGTCGACCAGGGCCATGCAGGCCTCCTTGTACGGCATCGATACCCCGCAACCGCGGATGCCCAAAGCGCGAATGCCCGCCACCGCCGCCGGCAGGTCATCGGTGCGCATGGCCTTGTAGTAGAAGTCCAGGCCCAGCTGCTGGTAAAGGTGGTTGTGGAACCGTACACCGAAGGTGCCGGGGCGGCCGGCCAAGGAAATGCACAGCACGGTGTCTCTGCTTGGAGTTGCCGACATAACCTGCTCCTTTGTCATAACTGAAACGTTTGTTCAGCGTAACAGAGGTAACCGCTGGTCGTCCCTTACACAACCTTTACCGTTCCCCCGTGCTCAGCTGACGAAGAGTGGAGTCATAGTAATAGGACCCCACACCTGGGGTGTCCTTGCGAGGGTTTCTTCATGAACCGTCACATTCCCGGAATCGCCCTGCTGGTCGGTGCCCTGGCCATCAGCGCGCCCGCTGTCGCCCACGGTGGCCATGGCCATGGCGGTTGGTATGGCCCCGGCCCGCTGCTGGGTGCGGCCGTGGTTGGCGCCGTGGTCGGGGCGACGGTTTATGGCGGGCGTGACCGTACCGTGTACGTCGAGCGCCAGCCGGTCTACTACGGGCCGCCACCCGTGTACGTGCAACCACCGCCACCGCCGGTGTACTACCAGCCGTACTACGTGCCAGCACCACCGCCCCCGGGCTACCGCACCTACTACGGTCCGCCACCGGTGTATTACGGCCCGCCGCGGTGGTAAATGTTGATGGAACCAATGACCACTATCGAGGAAGTTAATTTCAAACCGCCCCGGCTGCTGCGTAAGGTAGGGCCATGTTTTACAGGAGGTCCACATGGCCACTATCCAGATCATGTCCGTTGTTGGCAGTGCCGTCCCCGCTTCGCTGCGTGAGCAGGGCCTGCTCGCATGCTGGTACCTGGTGCGCAACGGCGAAGCCGTAAGCGGCCCGATGCCGACCCGCGCCTCGGCCCAGGCCCTGGTCGAACAGTTGCAACCAGGCACCATGGTCGCCTGACCCGTATTTGTTGTGCGTTGCTCCCTACGCCCTTCTGGCCCGCCTACCTGGCGGGTCTTTTTTTGCCTGGGCGTTACGCCTGCACGTCCCCGCCGCAGGCAATGAACATTGCCAACAACGCGGCCAACTGGTGCTCACGCTGACCGTAGCCCGCGCCAGGCAAGCTGGCCCAGATAGGCGCGGCCTTGGCGATCGCCTGGGCAATGCGGCCAGCCTTGATCAGTGCCAAGGCACCGCGTTCGCTCAGCAACTTGATTGCCGCCAGGTCCTGGGCCTCAGGGGTAAAGCGGCCATTGAAGCCATAGGTACTCACGATGGCATCCCAGGTACCGGCCAGAATCTGGTACCGCCCAGCCGCAGAACTGTGGATGCCGTAGCTGGGCAACCACACCTTCTGCTTCGGGTGCCCGCTGTAGTCATTGAACAGTTGGCCGCCTACCAGGACGTTGTAGCCATCGTCGCTGGCAGCGATGGTCGAGGTACCTTCGGACCAGGCCAGCATGTCCAGGAACGCGAGCACGTTCGCACCGCCGACAGCGGCAGAATCCAATCGAGCCATGTTGTCTCCATGCAGAAGAAGCCCATACGCATGGGCGTGAACAGAATTTGTCTTGCGGGCCGCCTCACTCACCCTGCTTCCCGCGCAGGCGGGCGACGCCCTCGCCCTGGACGGTGACCTGCCGGGGTGGATGGCCGCCCCGACTGGTCAGCGCTTCGATCTTGCCTTCCAGGCGGCCTACAGTGATCACCAGTTCATTGCGTTCCTTGGCAAACTGATCGGCCCTGGCCTGCGCTTCCCTTCGGGCATCACGCTCGATATCGAGCAACTCGTTCAGGCGCCGGACCACGCCAATATCAGCGTTGTCCATGGCACGGTCAGCCGCATCCCTGGACAGCCACTTGCGCAGCCAGAGGAATGCGCCCAGCAACACGGTGCCTGTTCCGCCCAGCCAGGTGATGGTGCCTGGGCCGAGGTCAGTCGGATCCATGAAAACCTCATAACGAATGGTGATGTCGTAAGCCTGGAGAACAGCTTCTCGGTGGCTTTCCTTGCTTGCATATTTAATTTAGCCTACAGCTAATATCATAACAAGGGAAATTTAGCCTTGAGCATATTTAGCAGCAAGCTAAACACTGGCATGCTTCGCCCCATGGACATCTACGAAATTCGCAAGCACAACCTGGTCAAGCTGATCGGCAACCAGAGAAAGGGATCCTGCGCGGAGCGCTGGGGGATGGCGCCTGCGCACCTGAGCCAGATCCTTTCGGACAAGACAGCGAAGAACCTGGGCGATGACGTGGCCCGCCGAATCGAGGGCATCGAAGGCTTGCCGCGGGGGTGGTTCGACGCGATGGCAGTGGGCGACCAGACGCAGTCGCCGGCCGAGGCGGGTGATAGCAAGCTTTCCGCAGCAGACCTGGTCAAGCAGATGCTTGCCAGAAGCGGCAGAGGCATCCCCGAAGAAACCCGGCAAAGGCTGCTGGCCGCCGCCGAGGAGCCGGCAGATTCGACACTGGTGGCCGCTGAACCTGCTCGGCCAGGCCTGGTGGGCGACGAAGTGTGGATTGCCCACTACGACGTCCGCGCAGCCATGGGTGGCGGGCAGATCCCCCACGACTACCCCGAGATGTTCAAGGATGTTCGCGTCAGCCCAAGCCACCTGCGCGAGCTGGGCGTGGAGTTCAGCGAGCACCACCACCTGAAGATGGTGACCGGTTGGGGCCAGTCGATGGAGCCGACCATCAAGCACCGCGACCCGCTGATCGTGGACGTCAGCATCCGCGAGTTCGTCGGCGATGGAATCTACTTCTTCTCCTGGGGCGACCACATCTACATCAAGCGGCTGCAAATTGCCGACGAAGAGCATTTCGAGATGATTTCCGACAACTCGCGGCACAAGGACCGCATGATTCGCCGGGAAGAGACCTACATCCAGGCCAGGGTGCTGCTGGTGTGGAATGCGCACCTTGTGTAAGCGTCATTGATCTGACAGGGCACTGTAGGAGCAGCCTTGTGCTGCGAAGAGGCCAGTACTGATAATGCATATCTGTTGCCTGTCCCGGCCTCTTCGCGGCACAAGGCTGCTCCTGCAAAGTGGGCATTTTCCGATGTTCAGAAAGGTGCCGCCTCCTCGACCTGCTGCTCGCTGTCCTGCTCGACGATAAAGTCGTCGCGCTCCTCCACGCTGCCGCGCTCCCAGCGTACCGTCACGCTCTCGTCGTCGTTGAAGGTCAGTTCCAACTCGGGCGTCTCGGCCAGCAGGCCCATCACCTCCTCCCACTCGGCATCACCGTCGGTATCCAGGCGATGCACCGTCACCCAGCGCTGCGTCTGCGCGAGCGGGTGGTTGATCATCGCTGACACGCGCAAGCTCAGCCGCTCCATTCCGGTCATTTCCTGGCGCTGATGGGGCGTCGACTTCATGTGCTTAGACATATTCTTATCCTGACAGCTGTATATTCGTACAGTATTCAAGGGAAGCTTATCTCACCGCCAAATCAAGCGTAAAGCCCCGCTGCGGAAAATTTTCGCCAACAGGTAATTTGTCGCCCGGCGAAATAATTTTAGCCATAAGCTATTGACGATGATTTAGCGTAAGGCTAAATTCCACTCCAGCAGCCGCCACCGTGCTGCTGCGGCACCAACCGACATTTCCATTCAGGAGTTCCCCCCATGAGCGTAGATATCAGCAACCTCACCATCGCCGTTCCGGTAGCCGAATCGTCGATCAGCACCGTAGCGGTCGAACTCACCGGCAGCGAAGCGATTGCCCTGTACCCGAACTACGTGAAAGTGCTCAGCGATGGTTCGGTCCAGTTGTCTGCCCCCACCAAAGGCGCTTCGAGCAAAAGCACCCGCAGGACCCGCTGCGAGTGGTCGGAGCCGGAATACTGGAGCCTGGGCGGCGCCTTGGATCACTGGAATCGCCAGGAAATGACACTGACCAAGGTCAACTGGGCGCAGAAGGTGGTTATCGCGCAGATGCACGTCTACGGGGACGACAGCCCGCCCGTGAAGGTGTTCTGGAAAAAGGGCGACATCACCCTGGGTTTTCGGCGGACCTACAACCAGACTGACCCGATCAACTCGACGGTGCTCAAGGGGGTACCGCTGGGGGCAAAGTTCGAGGTGAGCATCCATGCCACGTCGGCAGGCGTGGTCACCGTTACCGCCAAGTGCAACGGGATGACCGGATCGTCCGGCGATCTGCAGTTCGACAGCACCTGGGCTACACAGCTATTCGAGTTCCACGGCGGGGTGTACAACCAGGTGGACTACACCGATACCACGCCCGCCGATGACGGCTCGATCTGCATCATCAGCGACCTATCGTTGATCCATGCCTGAGCCCAGGCAGCCGGCGAGACATCCCGATGCCCTGCATCCCAGCGCAGGTTGCATCGGGATGCCGATTGGCGTTGAGCCGCCCCCAAGCGCTACATACAAGCTAAGCTCCACCTTCGGGCGCTTTTTCGATGGCCCCGGCACCATGCATCTACATCGTCGCTCTCGCGATCCATACCACCTGGCCAGATTTGGCCTTGAAGAGGATGCACCCATGGCGACAATCGAGACTCAAGCTCTTGCGCAAGGTCTCTCGCAAGTAGAAAGCAGCTGGCAAAAGTATGTAATTTCCCAAAAAAATACTGAAGGCCTAAGCGGATCCGAACTCAAGGCTGCCCTGAAAGCTAGTGCGCAAGACTATAAAAGGTTTCAGAATCACAGCCAGCAATTTTATGCAGAGGTTCGCAAACGGGTGACTGATGCTGAAAAACTGGAACAAGACAAGCAACTCTACCCTCACTATTACACTTGACGGGTTGATTTGATTTTCTTGTGAACCCAGGTTAGCTCTCAGCATTTCCTGGTAGTGCCCAGCATATAGCCGGGCATTTCCTTACAGGTTTTGCCCCCTATCTCGAGGCGGTGACAGGGTCTGCAGCGGGAGCGACCTCATCGGCGACTCGACGCGCGCGGCCAACTCCCCAAGCAAGCGCTCGGGCCATAGACTCATTTGGCCGGGAGTCGAAGGCCTCCTCGTGGAGTGCCATGCCGGACCGCGCATAGATACCGATGAACACCTGCGTGCTGCCGGTGCGCGAAAGCCTCACCCGCACATCGATAAAAGTGCCGTCAACAAGGGCTTCCTCGTGAGATCGGTGGTGGAGCGTAGGGTCCGCCCAGGCCCAGTACACATCGCCGCGCACGCGCATACAGCCCTCCTGCAACCGTTTGGTGGATGGTCATTAATCCAAAAAATAGCCAAGACGAAGCGGTGATCAAGGCTGTCCAACAGGTTTGAAAGCCAACCCGACAATTGGCTGTTTGCTCCCAGATTTCCCCCCCCAAATCACTGCTGCGACATGGCGAACTGGCGAAACTGGAGACAAACGTAATTGGTACAGGATTAAATTTCGTTCACGTTGCGCCCTTTAGTCATAAGGCATTCGACAGCAAATCAGCCATACTCCAGAAATGTTTTTTGCGCTTTGTTAAGTTTTCGTGGGTGGCGAAACCCAATGAATTCGGGGGTTTCGTCTCTCTCGACCACTCTGCACCACCCGCAAAAACTCGTCTATTGGTACAAAAAATGGTACCGCCTACCGCGGCGTTCTGCCGTCCACGATTCGTCTTGGCTCCCCCCTTTCACAATCCTCTGCAGATTCAAGCGTGAGCAGGCCACTCTTCCTGATCGAGCAGCGCCCACAGTCTGGCCGACTCGACGATCTCCAGCATGTCGACCAGATCGCCGTCATCGACCTCTTGCCGCCGGCGCGCGGCATAGGCCATCTCATCGAGCACTGCCGCGCGCCCATCAGGATCAGCCACCAGGGCAACCTGGTCGTTCAACTCGGCCAGCCAGGCCTGCGGAAGCTCAGTTGCCATAATCGCCCACCGCCCGGCACCACCACGACTGCGCATACAGCACGCCATCGATTTCCTCGACACCGTTGATGTTGATCCCGAGCTGGGCCATGCCATTGAGCTTGGCGTCGTGCAGCCGGGGGATGATGTCAGGCCCGGGGGACGGGTTGAACACCCACGCCTGGGTCGATACCCGGCCCAGCGGCTCACTGTGGTGGTCGCCTATGTGGATGTCGGCCCGCAGGGGCTGGACCTTCCTGAGGTGATCTGAAGGGATGGCCACGCCCTTCACGCGACGGCGAACGATGAGGAAATACATGCGGCACCGATACTGTATAGATAACCAGTATCGTATTAAATTTATTCCGAATAGACAATCAGGCGGCCGGCTCCCGCCGACTGTCGGTTAGGAGCGACGGGACGCTGAACTCCAGCACCAAAGCGCCCAGAAAGGAGAATCTCAATGGTAACTGGTATAAGCAGGCGGATTGAGCAGTGCTTCACTCATTGCATGGAGCAAAATTATGAAGGGGCATTAGTTAATCTTTTCCCAGCCTTAGACAAGACAGCAAAGCTCAGATACCCAAACGATGGCGTTGGCGAGCGCATCAGAGCCTTCCTTCGTGATGAGATGAGCTTTATCACGGCAATATCGACCGGATCCAAAATGCACCAAGTCATGTACGATGATCTGACCATGGAGCAGGCAATCTATAAATACGGGAGAACCTCAGTGATGCACGAGGGGGAGCTTGACCCTAGGCTAAAAGTAGGCCCAGAGGGAATGTTCTCTTTCGGAGCAGAGGGGATGATGATTCCTCCCAAATACGTAATTGGGCTCGCGGTTGCAGTGGTACTTGCCCCTGAAAATAAAACTGAGCGCATGAGCAGGTCTTTCAAAATTGATATCTTGGATACTCACTGTGATATTAATGACCACTGGGGCTCACCTGGTGTAATCAAAGGCTATGTCGATAGGTGGTTCGGGTTCTGAAGCCCCTAGAGAGAGTCGTTGTCTGTTTCACATTGACTCCCGGCTATTCGGGCAAGGTAATAAGCCGCCGCCAGCTCTTGATTCGTTTCGACAGACCGGTCGAGTAGATCGGAGCGCACCATTACGGCGCGGATGGCTGCAGGCCTAGGGTAGCTAGCTCAGTGAAGTGGAGGCAGGTTTTTGCCGCGCGCCTTGGCAATCACCCGAAGCTGGTAGTCGGAAACCACCTGGAACAGAGACTCTGCCAGAAGGCGTAGGCGCTCCACTTCCTCCGCTGGCGCGCCACTGTCCTGGGCTTGGTGATACTCCCGCATGGCGTCGACGGCCTGCTGGATCAGCGGCTCTCCGGCCTCAACCATCCCAATGAAGCTGCGCTTGTCCATTGCCCGCCTCCATTCCCCAATCACGAGATGAGCGCATTATAGGAGGTAGTCGCGGGAGACGACGATTCGCTGTTTCTTCCGTGCGGCCCTGCGGGAGGCGGAGCGCAGCCCCCCCCCGAGCGCGGATCTCCTTACCACAGATCAAAACCAATGGTATTCTAAGACAATTTTTTGAATATGAAGGACTCTAGATAATGGCACAAGGCTATCTTCACATCCAATATGATCAATATGGCGACCCGCAGGTGCTGTCAGAATTCAATATTCCTCTGGATTCTGGAGAGCTCGACATATTGCGTCATGTTGTATCAGTCGAGGTCAATGATGGCGACAAATCAAAGTCCGACAGTCTAACTATTGAATGCGCCAAGGAAGCACTGGCATCAGTTGGCATCCACCAAGTAACTTGGAAAGTAGTATAAATAATTTATGCTACACAGCTAAACAGGACAAGAAGTGCAGCTAATGGAAGAGATTGTATATAATGACAGCCATTTAGAGGTATATTTTTCCCAAGGGAAATCTGATATTCTTGTAGTAACTTTCAATGAGATGGGCACTAAGCCAGGTCGAGGCTCGTGGGGTGGTGGAGCGCTGCGCAAGAACGGCCTCTCCTACCTTGGCTTTGTCTCAAAGCAACCTAACTGGTTTCCTGAAAGTAGTGTGACTACAGCCCGGAAGGCTCTTTCAGAAATAATTGAGCGGTTCGCCAAAATCATCACCTACGGTCATTCCCAAGGCGGTTATGCATCAATAAGATATGCATCTACATTTGGCGCCTCAGCAACTATATCATTTTGCCCTCAATACTCTATTGCGCCAAATAGCATGGGAGGAGCAGATAAGCGATTCTCTCTTTATTTAAAAAACACCGTGGACCACCGCGAGATCATCGAGAGTGACCAAGGCGAAAACTGTATATCGTATGTATTCTACGACCCGAAGGACTACCTAGACAAAATCAATTTTACTCACATCCGCGACACAATCAGGAACGTCAGAAAAATTGAGATGTTTGGTACAGGGCACCAGTCTGTCCGAGCCATTGCAAATAGTGAAGCTATCGGGGACATCATACGATACGCTGCTACCAGCGACTTGCCAGGAATTTTCAAATCCGTCAGAAAATCCAAACGTAAATGGCCAGCTAGGAAAATATTCCTAGCTCGTGATCTGGCCTTACGCAACAAAGACACCGCGACAAAACTGGTCGATGACTACGAAGGCCCTCTCACATCAGATGTGACACCAGGCCTAGTTCGAAACCTCTTCATTTCATGTGCACTGGACTATCTCGCAGATAACGTCGAGCGTTTTCTGCCAAACGCCAGTCAAGGTGTGAAGCTGATTCTCCTTCGAGCGTTGATCGCTACTGACAAGCTAGATCTCGCCAAAAGCTACGGGGCAGAGTGGTCTCAACAGGAAGGGGCAAGCAAATCCATTCTTCGCTTGGTTTCCGATCTGGATAAAAAATCCACCATCCAAAACAAGAAAACAACACCATTCTCTGAGAACATTTCTTTTGGCTTTGGGTGGCATGCTGAGGAGTCATGGGGGCGATGGGGCGCAGCAACCCGGTCGAGAATATTTATCAAGTCAACCCTATTGACTGGAAAAACCCGCTCAATATCAATACCAGTGTCATGTCTTTCAAGATCGAAGCAAAGCATTAGGGCTAGATATTTAGTTGACGACCGGTGGATAGGCGTCAGGGTTCGCAAAGGCATGCTGACGTTCGAAAATTGTGGTCATAGCACAACTATCGACATATTTGTAAATACGGTACATTCACCGTATAGCTTGAAGCTGAATGACGATAGAAGGATAATGGGCGTTAGAATAGCCTGCCCAAGCAAGTGGATTATAAATCATTATGTAGGAGCAAGTGTAATCGCCAGGGTTTCCAGGTTTACTAAGTCATTAATCCCGAGAGTACCCACCACTAAGAAGCCTGGGAAGTCGACGCCACTACTGACAGGAAATTAATGCGGCCGACAAGAGTTTTTCATATCCAATGCGCTGCCGTCGCTCAGCCAGCAGCGCCCGCACCTTTAGGTCCAAGCTGTCAGTTTTGCGCAGGCCAGCAGATGCCCAAGGCGGGGTAGCAACATGGGGTGCACGGCACGGTACCGGCACCGGCACCTCGACGCGCACATAGCGGATCTCTGTCTCCGCCTTTGTCGCGCAACCGGCAAGGTACAGCAGGGTTACCACCACCCCGATCCCACAGGCAAGGCCCCGAATTACGCGGCGTACAGACCAGAGAATGCCCATTCCGCTCCCACAGGTCAGCGAGTTCACCACCACCGTCATAGCCCAAGCTCCTTGTCGATAATCGAGGTGGCTGCTGCGCACTGGTCGCCGCCGGTGCGCTCCTGCTGCAGGCGGTTTGCCGCGGCGTAGTCGACCTCCGCGCTGGCCTTCGCCTTGCCAACCGCCTGCTCAGCCCAGGCCTGGCGAGCCTTTGCCGCCAGGGTCAGGTCGCCCAAGGCCTTGCCCTGCTCCGCCGCCAGCCCGCTGAGGTTGTCGCGGGCAGCCTTGCAACTGGCGACCTGGTTCTGCTCGGCGTCCAGTAGCGGCCGGAAGTGACCGGTGGTAGCCCAGGCGCCAAGCGCAATACCGGCCAGCACCAGAAGACCGGGGCCAATCGCCCGGATCACCAGCTGCTCCATGACGCCTCCCAGTCCGGAAGATCGACCGTCTGGCCAGCCAGCCCATGTGTGCAGTCGCCCAGGCACTGGATGCGGCCGTCAGTGACGAAGGAATGACAGACCTTGGCGACCTTGGTCTGCACGATCTCGCCGCGCATGATCTTGTCGTGGTCCTCCAGCGTGGTAGCTGGCGGCTCCCACTGATCCCATCGAACCAGGACCGATGGCGTGAATGTCGGGGAATCGGCGTTGCCGTTGTAGCCCCAGCGCGGGCCCGGCCCCGAGTCGACCTTCAGGCTGTGCGGTTGGTCACAGCCCCTGCAGAAGAACCACAGCGACCCGTCATGGGCCTGGCCCAGGCAGCGGCCTATCGTTTTGATGGTCATGCCAGCACCCCGCCAAGCTCAACCCAGCGCCCGAGCAGCTTGTCCAGGCGATGCGGGTTCTGCCCATAATTGTTCCCTGGCAGCGATGCCCAGATGTTCGAGCACTTGGAGATGGCCAGCGCGATGCGGCCCGCCTTGATGTCCTCCAGCGCGCGCCGCTCTCGGATTTGCTGCAGCGCGATGCGGTCCTGGTTTTCCGGCGTGAATCCACCCCCCAGGCGAAGGCTGACACGGTACGCATCCCAGTAACGCTCGAGCAGCTGGTACCTGCCTGCTGCCGTGCTGGTCACCGGCTTGCCGTTGATGGGGAAGGTCAGCTTGCGCCGCGGGTGATCGGCATAGCTCTGAAACAGGCCGCCACCGTACAGAGCGTTGTACCCGTCGTCGCTCGCCTTGATGGTTGAGGTACCTTCGGACCACGCCAGCATGTCGAGGAAAGCGAGCATATTCGCCCCACCAGCTTGAGTTTCGGTGAGTCTGGCCATGTTTTCTCCAGGCAAAAAAAAGCCCGCACTGGGCGGGCTATTTAGTGATTATTCGATTTGCTATCGAAATTGGGCAGTTCGTTACTCGACCGGTTTGCCGTCAACAAAAACTGCTGTTTTTGGCTCAAGTGGCTTCAACCGCCCCTCTTCAATAGCACGCTCGATCGCGTCTAAGGACTCTGAGACCTTGGAGTAGTCAAGGTTTCCGAGAACCTGCTTGCTCAATGAATAGTTCCACCACTTCAATGCTTCCAGGCGCTTTATCGTTTCGTCGTCAAACCGTTTCCGGACCACCTTGGCTGGCGTGCCGGCCACGATAGTGTACGGCTCCACGTCTTTAACGACTGTCGCATTCGCAGCGATAATAGCCCCGTCGCCGATCTTCACGCCTCTGCGCACGAAAGCCCGGTATCCGATCCAGACATCATTGCCGATGACGTTTCGAACATTGTTGGACGCATAGCGGTTATCAGAAACGATATCGAGGAAATCTTGAGAATGGCCCAATGTTCCTCGATCATTAAAGACGAAGCAGTGAGAGGACATCCAGTCAACTGGATGCTCAGTCGGACCTACCATTACTTCATGGGCGATCGAGCAGTAACGACCTACATCAGCGTTGTACAGTGCAACACCAACATTCCCGTAACTGAAGGCGCCGAACTTGTTCAGCCCTCCGCGAAACAGAATTTTGTCAACCACGCAAGGCAGCTCAACCTCGAGCCTCCCTCTCCCCATCCTCACAGGCATCTCTCGCTGATGCAAATCTTCGCTCTTCATTCCCCGCCCTGATGTTCAGTAAAAAACCTTGCCAAGCTACCGGTCTTCACTTGGTATGACAACCTGACTTTTGAGCAAATGGATGGCTAATTCAGCGTACTTTGCTTGAATCGGCAGAACCTACCAGGGCCTACCGCGATCAGCGCCTACGCTTGCTGCCTGAACGCAGATGCGTGTGATGTCTTCCGCGCTTAGCACTCTATCGTACCGCGCGAACACCTCCGCCTCTTGGATTCCGCCATCGTAGACAGAGGTCGAGATGCCGATGGTTGGCTGTGCCAGAGGGCTGACGTTGCCGGCGTTGGTGGTCATGCCCACATCAGTAGCGGAAATGGTGACTATTCCAAGCAAAGCGCCGGTCTTGCTATAGACAGATGCGGTAACCGTGGCGCTGCCGTCGTACGTGAGCACCGAAACCATATGGCGATTGACCAGGCCGGTTACCCGCGGCTGCAGGTCCGAGGTTGCCCCGTCTGCCGTACCGGTCCACATGCGGGCCTGAACCGTCTGGTTACCGCCTGATTGGAATGCTCGAGCGAACATCACCGGGCCCCGAACAGCCGAGGTTGAACGGTCGCGGAATGCCAGCAGTCCGATGATTGCCTCGACAGCCCCGGAAACGTTGCCGGTGATCGCTCCACCCAGGACCAGAGAGAACGGCAGGGTTGGGTCAAAGCCAGGGAAGGAAGCGATCTGCGTACCCTGCAGGCGGACGCCGCCGCCGGTGAGCCATGCATAGCCACCGCCGAAGTCACCTTCCACCAACTTCTCCAGCGCGCCTCCAGGGCGACCTTCAATGGCGTTGGCCAAGGCCGTGCCGCTCGCTTCAGTGAACAGGAACAGGTCCTGCAGCCCATCTGCGGGGAAACCGTTTTTGGTGAAGATCAGCTTTTCCAGGCCGGCGGTCGAGGACAGAACGCCCGGCAGTTCAATCAGTACAGTCATCGTCAGGCTCCTTGAATCTGCATGCCATCGTATTGGCAGGCCCAGTTGTAGAGGGGGTAGAGCTTCCCGGCGCGGGTGCCTGTCGAGAAGGTGTTGATGGCCATAGCGTTGTCGCTGTCCCGGAAATTGGTGTAGGTGTTGAGCCGGCGGAAGCTGAGCGTCTCGCCAACCGAGAAGGGCGTAGTGAGCTCGCGCACCTCGCCGGTCATGACAGTATTTGCACCGTCATAGGCAACGCTGCGCACGATCCCACGTCCGTTGTTGGACGAAAGAAGGAATGCTCCCTCGTCAGTCAGCGGCTTCAGCGTGGCGCGAAGGTCGCCTGTCACCGAGATGGTGAAGGTCGGGAAACCGTTTGGCGTTGCCGGGCCAGTGCCGATGGCGGCCACGTTGTAACTGCCCAGGTCACAGAAAGCTTGGCCAACCGCAAGCAATGCGCCGGCCGGCACGGAGGGGAACGTCATCCGCACAGTTCGCCCGTCCGCCTGAATAGCCGCAGCCGTAGCGTACTGCCGATCCGTGGGCGCGTTCAGCGTCCCGCCATAGATGGAGATCCCAAAGCCGCGCGCCTTCGCCAAGAACTCGGTGTCGATAATCAGCGGCGGCCGGGGCACATGGAATGTCAGGTCAACGTGGGTGGCATCAACCTTCCTGGCCGACAACACTCGGAGCGGCTGCCAGTCCTCACCCTCGTTCAGGACGCGGTACATCACTTTCGCGCACATATCGCCAATCCAGCGCTGGCCATCGGCGTTGTAATGGATCTCGTCGCCCCACTCCTGCGCAGAGCCCGTCAACCCATTGCTGGCATTCTTGGCGGATGCCATCTGATAGCGCGGCCCAACAAGGAAGACCAGAGGCGAGGCGTCCGCGACATCCTGCCAGGCAGTCGAGGTCAGCATGTTGTAGCTGGCCGGCGTCACGAACAGCGGTATGGGACGAGTCTGCCCGACAATGTTCCTGGCGGTGACGTCAAACTCGGTCACCATTGCCAGGGCTTTGGTAGTGTAACTGGCGACCAGGTCCGACGGCAGCAAGGTATCCCCGCTGTAGTACATGGTCATGTCGCCTTCGCTTTCACCCTGGTCGAAGATCCAGGCCGGCAGCTGGTAGGTCGCACCAATGGCCGTCGCGGCTGCTTTGGCGCGCCGAATGTCATCGATAAGCGTCGGCCAGTGGCCACCAGGCGTGCGCGCTCCGGGCCGGCCACTGGCGCCGTCGTTCTCCGGGCCAAGCTCCGTCAGCTTTCGCCCGCCAAGCCCGGAGAAGCTGATCAGAATGCGCTCAGCCAGTCCCGGGGACTCTGGCGAGAACCGAGAGGTGTTGGTGATTCGGGCCTTGTAGGCATCCGCAAAACCATTGGCGCGGGTCTCAACGGAAGCAGCTACCAGGTCAACCAACTGGAAGCCACCGGAAGCCCTGTTTTCAGGGGTATTGGGGTTGTCGGTGGCGATCCAGGTGGCCACCCCACGGGCGAACATCAGGTTGCCCCAACCAGTGGGAGCCACTGACAGCGGAGGTTTGGCCTGGTCACCAGCGATGTTGGATTGCCCAAGAAACGGCACATGCAGGATCTTCGAGGAGCCGCCCTGCCCCACACCAGGCGCATAGAACGACCCGTCGGCCCGAGACCCCGTTACGGCGTATAGGTCGCCGTTCGCATCCCGCTGGGCGAACACATAACCGCCCCATCCCTTGATCTCGACATCCTGCATGGTGGTACCACCCATACCCTCAACCATGAAGGTGCGCAGGGGCGTGCTGCGGATGGTGCCGTCAGGCATGAACGCCATCAGGTTGAGCAGATTGCCTTGGGCGTCACGGCCAGCAAAGACGCCAAGGGGGTCACCACCATCCATCCCGACGGCGGCGTTTTGGTAGGGGGACAGTTTTTGTTCGAGGCTGTCGAGATTCTCTCGGGTTTCTCGAACCGCCTGGGCGTTCGGGTAGCTGTCTACGAATACCGCAGAACCGGATTCATTCCTGTACACATTGACGTATTCGTCCTGCGCGCTGGACAGAACGCTGAAGTTGGTGCCGTCCACCGTCCCGGCCAGGCCTTCTGCCACGGAAACATAAGGCATCGCGCCGCCCAACAAGGTTGCCAGGTTGGTCATTACCATGGCGTTGGTCGGCCGCATAACGCCGCCACCAACGTCCATCATTTTCACTTCGGGCGAAAGCAGTAGTTCGTTCGTCGTCCCGACAATCCGGTCCAGCTCCTGAATGGTCTCTTGGCCGCTCATCAAATATTCCTCAATAAAAAGCCCGCACTCGGCGGGCTTGGTAACTGCTGCGGCATCATGCCGGCGGGAACTGGTCGTCGTAGGTGTACACGCGGGCGTCGTAGGGCATGCCCTTCATCGCCGTGTTGCCGTTGGCTGGGTCGGAACTGGTGATCAGCACCGGGTAGGCCCAGCGCGCGGCCGGGCCGAACAGGATATGTGGCGGTTCCAGCGGACCATCCACTACCGGTGTGAAGTCGAGCGAGTCGACCCTCACCGTGTACTGGTCCACCTGGGTGGCAGTCCATGGACCGGATAGCGTGCCGTCCAGCTTGCGCACGCCTATCCGATGCTCGCCGCCGGCGCTGAAGTCCAGCGGCTCCGACGAGGTCAGGAGCGTTCCCGACCCAGTCACCTCGAAGGCCAGCAGAATCGCGCTCTGGCACCGCTTCGGCGCGTCATCCGCAACGGCTGCAAAGCTCAAGTAGCCGCTGTTGCTGCCATCCATCTCGGTTTCCCAGGTGTAGATGTCGGTCCGGAACTTCTGATGGCCACGCCGGCGCATGCCGACCCGCCAGGCCCTGGTCCTATCGCTGACTCCCGGCATCTTGATCTTCTCGACCTTCGTGCCAAGGTCACCAGGCCACCGGCACTCGACCGTTTCCCACGCCCAAGTGATGTGGGAGAAGAACTCCACATCCACGCCGTCGAAGTCGTTGATCGACGGCATGGCGCCGCTGATCTTGAGCATCTTGGTCATGTTCTGCGGCGAGTAGGTCTGGGTCTTCGGGCCGTAGGTCACATCGAACGCGGCCCGGGCACTATCACGAACCGGGCGCAGCAGGCCCCGGAAGGTCACCAGTTCGCCGAAGCTGCACGCCAAGGCATTGTTGATCATGTCCTTGACCGTGATCGTAGACTCAAGCGTTTCGTCGTAGGTGTCGCCGCGGGCAACGCAGATGCTGTGGAAGGCCTGCCACTCGGGCAGATCCAGATCATCGTCTGTATACCCGCGCCGCTTCAGCTGGTAGATGCACCACGGCACGATGTCGCGGCTTGGCCCGGTACCGCCCTCCATAAGAGGCAGGATACGGGTTGCCTCGACGCTGACCTGGCTCTCCGACTGCGCAGACAGCCGGTCACCGCCACGGATGTTGCAGGTCATCACCGTCAGTCCCGGGTAGCTGGTGGGCGAGTTCTGCAGCCTCCCTCGAAAGTCAGTCCAAGTTGCATCATCGCGCGCCTCATCGTTGATCCTTCCTGGCCTATCTACGTAAAGCTTGCGAATACGCCCTTCTGGTCTCATGGGGTACGGAGCAGTGGTTCTATTCGTAAACCCCTGGGCATCCAGCGACCCGCCATAATGGACTTTCTCAAGAACGGTCCATTCTCCTGCGGTATTCATATCCCGATATTCGAAGGCATGGTAGGCCGGAATCTCGTAAATCTGACCCTCCCGCCCTATTCCGCACAAACCATTGGCATAAGTGACAGTCCATTCGATATCGGTGACCAGCTCACCTTCTGGGCACAGCGCGAACGGGCCGCGGTAACCGCCCTGCAGGTTCGAGGCGTCCAGCGTGATCAGACCGTTTACCGTCTGCATGGCGTTGAAGCCAGGCCAGCCCGCGTCAGTCGAGCCGGACGAGGTCAGGCGCTCAACCTCGAGAAAGCTCGTGCTGAAGGCCGTGATCCGGTACCGAAGACCACGGGGCCCTATGGTTGCGAGGCCTTGGCCCAGCGCCAGGCCCACCACAGGCGAACCGCCATCGTAGTCCAGCGTCATTTCCGCTGGCTGCTCGGGAATGGCACTGGTCGTGGCCGTGCCAGTCACCCCGACCGGAGACGATCCCAGGATGGTGGATGCGCCGGTCGCCGTGATGGCCTGGCCAGCAAATGGTGTCAGCTCAACGAAGCGCAGCATCCCGCTGCTCTGCTGCGCCTGGAATGGCGTACCGCTGAGCAGGGTATTCAGGGCAGAAACCAGGCCGGTGAGGTCAGTCGTTGCGGTGTTGAGTGTTATCGGGTAGCTGGACGCACCGCGGATCAGGCTAAAGCTCAGCGGCGTGACATCGAAGTCGTACCGGCTGGGCGCAGCAGAGCCGGTGAGCGTCGACGCAGTACCGGGGTTGGCCGGCACTGCTGGGCTGTACGGTGTGTAGCTGTGCACCACATACAGGCCAGCGTTCGCCCCTGCCACCTCGATGAGCATCCCAGCCGTTGGGTTCAGCATTTCCAGCGGGCCACGGATGATGTCGCGCCCGGCTCCACCGTCGATCACCGTGTAGGTATACGGCGCAAGCACCCGAACGATGATGCCGTTCGACCAGTCGGCCGGGAACTGGCCTGAGCCGGCCGGCACGCTGATCGTATCGCCGACGAACTGGTACGCCGAAGCCGTGGCCGACCTGGTGAGGTCGGTGGCCATGGTCAGTTCCAGGCCGGCCGAGCCGCTGGAGCTTGCCCCTACCTCTGGAACGTTGAACCAGTTGATATGGGCAGGATCTGCCGACAGGTCGGCACCTGGCGGATAGATCGTGAACGTCGCGTCGGCGCCCAGGGAGATCAGCGGGGTTTCGCCCACCTTCACCTTGGCCAGCGGCACGTCGTACTCGCCTTCGCCAATGTACAGCAGCATTTCCACGCGCTGGTCACGCGGTGCTACGTGCGCCCGGCGCGGCTGGGTCAGGTAGGACGGATAGACCCGCTGGTGCCCGGCGATCTGGCGAACTGGCTCGCCCAGCTTGACCTTGTTGCCCTTGGCGCTGGCCTCGGTCAGGGGATCCCCCTGCTGAGTGCCGGCGCTGGATGGCATGCCGGGCATTTTGGGCATGATCGACTTCAGCACCGCCTTGGCGCCCTTGAACAGGGCGAAGGTGATGGAGAATGGATCGGTGCCCTTTGGTTCGCGGTAAATCTGCAGCAGGTCGGCAGGCTTGAACTTCACCTTGTGCCACAGGTGCTGCTCGATCAGCTCATCATTGAGCACAATGCTGATTGGCGGGCTTTCCCGGCGCTCATACGACGGCGCCAGCGACTTCAACCACTCCTCGATGGACATACGGCGGTCGGTCTTCCAGGTGCCGAGCGGCGCCGTGTCACTCAGCTTGTTCGGATAGAACTCGATCATCGGTAGTACACCACTTTCGGGTGAGCGGCCTCGAACTCGCCGGTCGTCCGGAGGCAGGCGCCGCCGGGGTTTGTGTCCAGCACCTTCAGGCGCCCTTCGCTCTTCACCACTACCCCGACATGCAGGCAGAGCGAACCGCGGAACACGGCAGCAATGGCTCCTGGCTCCGGGGCGCACTCTTCCATTCCCTGGCGCAGGTCGTGATAGGCGGCGGTATTTGCCCTGAGCTTGTCCTTGCCCACGGCGCCGAGGCTGGGCAGCAGCGGCAGGCCGAACACCTGGTGGCGCACCGCGATGCACAGCCCCCAGCAATCGAAGGCAATAGGCCCCCGTGCACCCTCGCGATACGGGGCGCGCATGAATTTCTCGATCATGGTTAGAGGTACTTCAGGCCAGGTGCCAAGGTTGTGGTCAGCACGGTGCGCAGACCGTTGGTGTTGAGCAGGTCGAAGAAGCCGGCGGTCAGCTTG
Source organism: Pseudomonas sp. PVC-5-1 (assembly GCF_057444345.1). Taxonomy (NCBI): domain Bacteria; kingdom Pseudomonadati; phylum Pseudomonadota; class Gammaproteobacteria; order Pseudomonadales; family Pseudomonadaceae; genus Pseudomonas; species Pseudomonas sp. PVC-5-1. The sequence continues at coordinate 3,530,137 of NZ_CM172024.1, forward strand.
GCTACGTCGTCCTCATACTCCCGGCTGAGCAGCGTCATGCGGTACCGCTCTTGCGGGAACGACAGGTCTTCGGCCAGGTAGCGCCTGAAGGTGATGATGAAACGCTCATCGGCCGCCTTGGCTTCCTCAACGACTTCCTGCACCTCGCCAGTGACGTTGTCCAGGCCCAGCACCAGGTTCTGAAACGCGCTGTTGTCGTTCTTGGGCAGGGCCAGGTCCATGGCCATCGCGATGAAGGTCAGCGTTCGGCCGTCCTCGGTGGTGCACACCCGGTCTTCCCAGCCCGAGCAGTACAGGTGGGAGATGGTGCCGCCTTCCTTCCTGGCTTCGATGGTGTCCACCAGCTCCCCGCGCCCCGAGGCGTAGCACTCTTCGATCAGGCTCATCCGAAGTACTCCGTGTGCCACTTCTCAAGGATGGATTGCAGGCCGGCGTTGAACTGGTCAAGCGGCATGCCCAAGTACGCACCGAGGTACTGGTCCTCGGTGTAGACCGGGCGCTTCTTGAACTCCAGGCGAGCAGAGAACCGCCAGCGCTTGATCTGCGCCAGCTCGCCACCGGTGTAGATGCCTTTGAAGTGCACCAGGTGCACCTGCATCCCCAGCGGGGTCTGAAGCGGCATCTCGAACCACTCGACGCCAAGGTTCAAAGCCCAGGTATACCAACCCTCGAAAAGGGCGGCTTCTTCCTGGCTGAAGTTGAATGTGAACTGAGCGGAGGCCGGAGGATTGCTGGTTACCCGTCGGTACCGCGACCGCCCGGTGACCATCGGCGTAGCCCGCATCGGATCAACCGTGCTCAGGCCATACCCCTCCTGCAGAGGAAGTGGCAATTCTGCCGGGTATTGAATCATTGCCGTTCCTCAGCTGAGGTTTGCGTTTAGGTGAGAGGGCTGAGGCCCAGCGCTTCCTCGATGCGGGCGAGCCGCCTTTGCAGCAGTAGCTCTTTCTCATCAGGCGGAACAACGGGATCGGGCACAGTTGCGCCCGCCCCGATGTCGGCCTCTTCGGTTTCGGTGGTCATGGGATTTCCCTACGTTGGATTGCGCGAAAGCCCGTACGCCGCCTCGATCGCCTGGGCCCGCTCGCCCCCGCCCCAGATGTCAGCCACGAAGGCGTCGATCTGCAGCTGGCCATCGTCTCCGGTGCGCTGATCAACAGTGCCGGCTCGGGAGCGGTCTTCGATCAGGTTGACGGTGACATTGGCCGGAGCGGCCTGCTGCTGGGCCTGGCCGTTGGCCTGCACCTTGTTGAGCGAGATGTTTTCGCCGGCGAAGGAGACCCGCTCGTTCGAGTTGATCGCCTCCAGCAGTTCGCGATTGCGCGCGGTTGCCTTGGCGTTCACTACAAACTCGCCGTTACTCAGGCGCGCGGGAATGCTGTCGGATGTGCCAGAGCCTGGGCCAGACACGTATCCACCGGTAGCGAAGCCCTTGATGAGCGCAAACGCAGCCAACAGCGCGGTACCGCCGACCACCGCCGCGGCACCGAACGAGCCGATGGAGGCGACCAGTGCCGCTGGCAGCCATGCGCTAGCGGTTGTGGCCGCTGCCGCTGTCTGGGCTGTGGTCGTGGCGGTTGTGGCGGCAATGCTGGATGCGGTTGCAACACCATCCGCAGCGACCTTGGCGGTGGCCACTGCGGCAGCACCTGATGTCTCGGCGGCTGTTACGGCGCCAACCTGGGCGATCTGTTGCGCGGCGACTGCCGCCGAGGTCTTCCCGAATGCCACCTGCATGGCTTGATTGACCGCCCATTGCGCAGCCATCTGCCCGAGCGAGTTGACCACGCTGCCGACCAGGCTGCGGGTAACGTTCGTGACGGATTCGCCGAAGGTTTGACCTTCTAGTGTCATGGCCTGGAACGCGCCGCCGACACTGGACTGGATGCTGCTGAAGGCACCGCTGAACAGGGCCTGGCTCTGTCCGGCGACGTTAGCTGCGGTTGTCTGGAAGTTGGCCAGTGCCGCGTTCCAGCCATTGATAGGGCTGGAGACGGCCGCGTCGTACTGGGCGAACCCAGACTGCAGCGCCTCCAGCCGCTTGGGCAGATACTCCTGCTCGAGGTCGATCTGGGCCTGCAGTTCCTGCCGCTGCTTCTCCGTCGTGGCGTTGGCCAGTTCGGTGCGCAGTTGCAGTATGCGGTCGTTGGCCTGCTGCTCCAGCTGCACACGCTGCTGCATGCGTTGGGCTTGCTGATCACCCATGCCAACGCCAGAGGCAGCAATGCTGTACTCGCTGCGCTGCGTTGAAAGCTGCTTCTCCAATTGGGCGCGGTATTGCTCGGCCTGGGTCAGGCCCTGTGCGCCCTTGATGGCTGCCGCGTAGTTCAGAGAGGCCTGGGCCAGCGCCTTGCCGTACTCGTCCTGGCTGATCTTCCCCTTGTCCAGGGCCAGCTGAAGTTGGGTTTGTTCTTTGGTAAGGGTGCGTGCGGCCTGGGCAGCCGGGTCGTACTGGCCATACAGGCGAGCGAACGTATTTTCCGCCTCGGCCACGCCACGATTGACGTTCTTCGGAGCATTCTTCTTCGCCTCACGCTCCTTGATGTCGGAGATTTCCTTCTCGATGTTCTTGCGCGACTGGGCGTATTTCGCTTCCTCTGCAGCGGTGAACACCCCGGCAGCCACAGCCTTAGCGCGCGCTTTGTCGAGGTCGGTCAGTTCCTTGTTCAGGCGCTGGGTTTGGGTCAACGAGCTTTTGTAGGACGCATCCAATGCGTCCAGGCCCTTGCGCCCCTCCTCCTGTATGCGACGGCGCTGTTGTTCCTCTTCAAGGGTTTTCGCGTTGGTCTGCTGGATGTCTTGCCGCTGCTTCAGTTCAGCCTGAAGGCTGGCGATGCGATCGCGGGCGTCGTTGTCCTCGTAGGCGGTGTCCAGCGTGCTCTGCAGGTAGGCAATCTTCTGCTGCAGCTGAGTGATGGCCTTGCCTTCGCTCTCGACGCTATTCCTGCCGATGCTTGCAAAGGCGTCAAGAACCTCGTTGGTGGCGTCCTTGATGTTGAGCCAGCCGCGTTCGATCAGCCCCAGGTTCTCGCGGATCTTGCTGGTTCGCTGACCCATCGCTTCCGCGTATGTGCGCTCAGCCAGGTCGGCGGCAGCCACAGCATTTCCCTGATCGGACAGGGCCTTGATCTGGGCGTACACAGAGGCAGTCAGGAATCGGTATTTCTCATCCAGTTCGACGATTCCGGCCACCGGGTCCTTGCCCAGCTTGATGAACTCGGCGACCGTGTCCTCTACTGCCTTTCCGGTGACGCGCTGCATCTCGACAGCCGTCGTGGTGATGAGCTTCAGGTTGCCGGTAGTGTTCGCGCTCGCGGCGGTGAGTTGCGCCAGTGCGCCGGCCGCCTGTCCAAAAGTACCTGTAACCTTGTCCGCAGACTCGGCCAGGCCGATCAACTGGGCCTCGGAGGCTTTCGAGAAGTTTCCGGTCAGGATCAGGCTGTCGCGCAGGGCATCGGATTGCTCGGACCCTTTGTAGTAGGCCAGGGCCAGCGCACCTGCGGCGGCGGCCGCAACAGTGAATGGGTTCACCAAGCCCAGGATGTACCCGCCAAGCGCCTGTGCTGCAGGTCCGATACCGCCGAACATGTCCTTGAGCTGGCCGCCCTGTTGCAGCAGCACAGTAAGCGGAGCCTGCCCACTCTGGAGGCTCACTGCGATATCGGTGAACTGTGCCGGGACGCCGCGCAGTGCAGCCTGGTAGGCCTTGGCCGACATACCCGCCTTGTTCATGCCTTCGGCAGTCTCACCAAGGGCATCTCGCATCGTGTTGATGCGCTGCGTGTACTCGACGAACGTGTCACTCTCGACGATTCCGGCCTTCTTGAACTTGGCCAGCTTCTCCTGCATGTCGTCGAGTCGCCCCAGAGCAGCAACAGTGGGGTTGATCTGCCCCAGCAGCTGGGAAAGCTCTTTGCGCTGATCGTCGAGGCTGCTGCTCACGCCATCGGCCGAAGTCGCTGCAGCATCGCCAGCACGTTCCATGCGCTCGAGCGAACTGGTCAGGTCGTCGGCATTGCGCTTGGCGCCCCGCGAGTCGATGGTTACCGCCAGGCGGGATTCCTGCGCCATGTCATTCTCCAGGCATAAAAAAACCCGCTCGAGGCGGGTTCTTTATCGATTCGTTGTTCAGTTGTGAGCGTCGTAGCACTCTCGGTAGGCTGCATTCTGGAATTCGGAGATTGCGGTGGCCCGCTCCCTGGCGTCATCAAAAACCCGAACCTGGTAAGCCTTCATAACCATGGCTTCCGAGAACTTGCTGCCGTCTCCCACCGAGTTGACAGCATCCTTCAGCAGATCGCCATCCTGCCGCGCTTTCATGGCCTCAGCCGCAAGATCCGATATTTTCTCGCACTGATCAGGCGCTTTCGCCAAGGTAGTGCCGGTCGGCATCAAGGCAATGGCGGCAACTAGCAGCAGTCGATTCATGGCTTCCTCCAATAGATGGCCAGAATCTAGCACAGCGCTGTGCCTATCAACGCGTCTTACGCCTGCCCTTACCTTCGGATTCGGCCAGGGCCTCTTCCTGTTGCTCATCCCACCGCCGGCGGAACTCGTCGTCCAGGGCGAAGATGGCGGCATCGAACTCTTCGCGGCATATCACCGAGGGGCAGCGGTCGAGATATTCGGCAATCGCGGCCGGCGAAATAGGAGCCGGCGCGCCGACCATGCCGACGTACTGCCGGGATCGGCCGATGTGACCGTAGGCCTCGAGGATCTCGGCCACCACATCGTCGATCTCGGGCGGCTCTTGGGCCTTCAACCCGAGGCGCTCATGTTTCCAGCGCTTCTTCTCGTTCTCCGGCCCGGCCCAGTCCCTACCCCAGCGATATGCCGCTACTGCTTTTCCGCAGTGGCCTGGGCCTGCTCCTCGATGCGCTTGGCGATGTCCAGGGCGGTGCGCAGGGCCAGGAAGTAGACGCTGGGCAGCTGCTCGATCAGCGCCTTGCACAGCTGCGGGGTGTACTTGGCTGGCTCGCCCGGGCGTTCCTCGACATCGATGCCCTGCCAATCCTTGATCAGGTGCTTGGCGGCCAGGTCGATGAACAGATCGTCGTCGGTTTCGAGTTCTACATCGGGGATGGAGTCGACGGTGAAGCCAGCGGTGCCCACGCCGGCCTGCTGGTTCAGTGCGGCGAGATGTCGGCGGATCACGGCCTGGTGCGACTTGTAGATCGGGTTGGCGATGGATGCGACCAGAATCGCGGCAGTGTCCGGCCCCTTGTCGCATTTCACGGCCAGGCCGTCCGGGCCGACCTTGAAGTGCACCCAACGCTCGCCGTTGATATCCAGTTCAGGCTTTCGTGCAATGGTGATACCCATGGAATTCCTCTGCGGTAAAAGGCCCGACGCACACCGCAGGACGCGCCGGGCAAAGGTTTAGGCGGTGACGGTGACAGCGCAGGTGTCGGTCTTGGTGCCATCTGCGGCGCTGGTCGCGGTGATGGTGGCGGTACCGGCAGCCAGTCCGGTGACAAGACCGGTCTCGCTCACGCTGGCGATGGCCGGGGCGGAGCTGGTCCAGGTGACTTGCTGGCTGGCACCGGCCGGGGCTACCACCACTTCCAGGTCGCCGGTGTCGCCCACTGCAATGCTGAGGGTGGCCGGAGTGACGTCCACGGCAGCCACAACGATAGGCGCCGGCAGGCGGGTGATTGTCGGCGCCACGCGGCGGGCGGTGTAGTTCAGTTCCACCTGGATGATGTCGGTCGAGCCGCCATCCGGCCAGTCAGCGGTCACTTCCATCTCGGGGATCAGGAACTTGTAGCCGCCGTCGGCATTGCCGATGGTGAATTCCAGGCTGATCGCGTCGTTGGTCTTCTGCGCCTTCCACAGTTCGTAGGCCATTTTCGACCAGCTGATGGTGATCGCGCCGGACGGGGTGAACGTGGTGGCGATGATGTTGCCCGGGTACGGGTTGCCGTTGCCGATGCAGCGCTGGGTCTGGACGGCGTTGTCGAACTGCAGGTTGAAGCTGTCGACGCAGGCGTTGTCCTCGCCCACCTGGACGCCGTTGATCTTCAGGCCGCTGATGTCCTTGAAGCTGAAGCGGCGCTGGCTGGCCTCGGGCTGGGCGTTGATGATGAACGAGGTGTTGTCGCCCTTGTCATCCTAGGCTCGCGCGGCCATGGTCGTGGTGACTGTGACCTCGTTGTCGCCCGGGAAATCGAAGTTCATGGTGGCGACTTGCACGCCGCGGGCGATGGCCGACACACCGATGTCGGTCGCGTAGGAGGCGATCGAGAAGGTGATACGGTCGTCGCCCATGGTGAGCTGGTTGCTGGCCCAGGCCTTGCCGAAGCAGGATGCCATGAACTCGTCCAGCGCACCGAAGCGCCACTTGGTTTCGATATCGCCGCCCACGTCCACGGTAGTCTGGGCAGTGCCCTGCGACATGCGGGTGAAGCCGATTTCGTTGTTCTCTTCCGAGTTGAAGGTCGGCATCAGGCCGTTGCTGATGCGCGTCAGCACGTTCCAGTCGCCGGCCGGCGTCACGCCGGGGGTTACTTCTTTGATCCAGGCCAGCTGGACCTTGGCTCCGCTCGACATGCGGTTTCTCCTATCGATAGGCGTAAAAAAACCGCCATGTGGCGGTGGATGTTGAGGGCTCAGTAGGCCCGGTATGGGATCGACACGTTCACCTGGTACCAGCCGTGCCCGTCATCGCCGATGGTATTGGCCGAGGCCGCGTAGCACTCGAATGGCCCGGTCGGGTCGCTGTAGAACTCGAAGTGCTGCACCAGAGTGTCGGCGGCCTTGGTGATGGCCAACGTGCCCTTGCTGCTGGGCACGAACAGCTGAACCATGATGATGCCGGTGCGGCGAACGCAGGGGCCGATGCCGATCTCTGGCGCGCTGGACAGGCCTGGAACGTCCGCCAGCCTGGCCCAGATGGGTTTGCCGGATGGGTCGAACGGCCCCTGCGAGTTGTTCGGGTAGTCGACAGCGGATGCGGGAATGCCCACCCACTGCGTCATGCGGCCAGTGACGATGGCCCGGATTTGTTCGAAGGTCATGAGTAGGCCTGCGAGACGCTGTTGAACGACACCGCGTAGATGCCGGCGGGCGCTTGCTGGGAATGGCCGTCCTCAAGCGGCACCGCATAGATAAGGTTGTTCTGGATGAACACCTGCGTGTAAGGCTCAAGCCCGGTCATCACCCTTACGCCCTGCTGGATGGTCTCCGAGCCGGTAGGGTCGACATTTGCGCTGCTGGTGTACACAGGCGCGCCCACGCTGACGATGTTGTTGCCACGGAACCGCCCTGTGTCGACGGGCGAACGCAGCACGATTTCGTTGAGCATGGCCAGGGCAATGACCCGCACGCGCTGCGTCAGGGCCTCTTCGACCAGCCCGGTGAACAGGCTTGGCGGTGTGCTCCATCCCCTGCTCTTGGCCATGGCTACTTCCTCAGCTGCAATCGGTAGGTGGCTGAAGCCGGGTCGGAGCGTACCGATTTGACCAGGTAGACCACCTGCTTGGAACGGTCCATCAGGTCGGGCGCGGTGATCTTGTGCCCAACATCCGGGGTATCGGTGACCTCGTTGGCAAGCGCGGTGAGGCGCAGGTCTCCGACGAGGATATTGACGTTGTCGATCCGGCTATCTTCGTAGCGCGACAGCACGCCACGGCCCGTGTACGTCACTGCCTGGGCGGTGGTTTCTTCGGTGACAGGATCAACCACGCCTGGCCCAATGTACTCGCCCGTGAAGGCAAGTACCGCGTCGGCCAGGTCCGTATTGAACGCCTGGGCCAGGTCGGCCTGCAGTTCATCGCGAAGTCCCATATCAGCCCCTCACGATCTTGGTTTGGCCGCTGCTGTTCAGGTAATGCGCCAGCAGCGCCAGGGCGAACGACTCGCCCGCGCTGATGGTGCGGGAGGATTCTGAGTAGGTTTTGCTGCTGGAGACCCCGTCAGCGTTGACCGACTTGCTCAGCACGCCGGTCTCCTTGCTGCCGTAGATGTTCCCTGCCGCTGCCTCTCGGGCAATCTCGGCGCCGGCCTGAATCACATCGTCCGGTACCGGATCGAACTCAGGCAGGCCGAGATTGGTTAGCCAGGTGTTGGCCATCAACACCGCCCGGGCCTTCTGGTCGTCGGGCGCCCAGGTCGGCCCAAGCAGGGCGTCTACCTGCTCGACGGTGATGTAGGTGGTCATTACGCGGCCTCGTCCAGCAGCTTTTGCAGGTCTTCCAGGGTGACGGCGGCAGCGAAGTCGACGCCTTTTTCGGTCAGCTTGGCCTTCAGGTCGTCAGCCTTGACGGCATCGTCGAGCAGCTTTTGCAGTTCTGGCTTGGCAGCCTTTTCGCCGTAGGCGATGCCCTTCGCATCCAGCGCTGCACGGATCTCATCCACCTTCAACGGGCCGCCGCCCTTGGACTTCTCCTCCTTCGCCGGCTCAGGGTGCTCGTAGCCATCGGGCGCGAAACGCGCATCGATGATCTTGTAGCCCTTCTGACGCAATTCGGCCTTTCGCTCAGGGCTGACCGGGTGTTTCTCGTAAATCACTTTCTCGCTCATGGCGATCTCCTGGGAAAGCGCCCCGGAGGGCGCGGTACCGGTTACTTGGTGGCGTCACCGATGGTCAGCACGCCGGCCGAGGCCTTGATGCTGTTCGCCACCAGATCCCAGTTGGTGCCGGTGGACAGCTCGGCGTTAGTCGGCGACTTGCCGCCGTTGGCGGTGTCCCAGGTGTAGCCCTTGAGGCCCAGGCCGAAGGTGTAGTCGGCCTGCATGGTGGTCTCGATACGCTCCTTGCCGTTGGAGGTCTCGATGTTGGTGATCAGGTCGGAACCATCCATCACCACCGCGGCGCCGTCGGCCAGGCTGAGCACCTTCTGCTTGTTCGGGGTGCCGGCCTCATACAGCGCGGGGGCGTCAGTGATGATCACGGCCTTGCCGAGGATGTCGACCACCTGCACGCCGGAGAACTGGAACAGGCGCTCGGCGTTGGCCAGGTTCTGGCCGACCAGCTTGTGGTACATGGCACCGGTCATGACCTGGGCCACCAGGCGCTGCGAGGCGTCACCGAACAGGGCATGGGCGTTGTTGATCGCGACGTAGGTCACGCCAGCAGTCGCCGAAACGTCGTTGGTGGCGGTCGGCTGGTTGCCAATGGCGCCGGCCAGGGCCGAGATGGCGGTGTTCAGCTGGTCCGCCATGATGGCTTCGGACAGGTTGCGGCTGATCACTTCCAGCGCTTCCTCCGGGTTCTTCTGGATCCAGGAGAGCTGGGAAGGCTCCCACAGGATCGGACCGAAACCGCCGGCGATCTTCACCGAGTCGTATTGCTTCTGGGCCAGCGGGGTGGACGCCTGGGCGCCGTTGGCAGCGTAGCGGTCGACGCGACGCTGGGCGCCGTGTAGACCTGCCCAGAACGATTCCTGCAGGAAGTCGCCGTCGATGCCCTGGGTGGTCAGGCGGATGGCGCCGGCCGAGGATGCGTTGAACTTCTCGACATCCTGAGCCAGGGTCTCGATGGTGGTGCGCTTGAGGTATTCGTTGAATACCTTCATGTTCGAAAGGGCCATTGGGCCTCCTTATTCGCTTGCGGTCAGGCCCTTGATGGCTTCCAGGCGTTCAGCCTTGGTGCCACCGAAGTTGCCCTTCGTGGTTTTGTGCTGGCCACCGCCGTTCGGCGCGCCGCCGCCATTGGCGCCGGAGCTCTTCAGGATGTGGTCGCGATGGGGGTACTGCGAGACGAGGGTTTCGAGCGCTTCGTTGAAGTCGGCCAGTTCACCCGGGCGAGCGCGGCTGAAGATCTTCTGGCCTTGGGTGTCGTAAGCGACGACCTTGCCTTCCTCGATCTTGAAGTTGCTGCCGAAGGCGGCCTGGACCATGTCAGCGGGAACAGCCATCTTCTCGGCGATGAACTGGGAGCGCGCGAAGCTGCCGCCGATCTTCTCGGCATACAGCTGCTGCTCGAAGGTCTGCGCCTTGCCGTTGGCTTCATCCAGCTGGGTTTGGAAGGCCTTGCTGATTTCGCCTTTCACCTTCTCGATCTCGCCGGCATCCACCAGCTTCTTGGCGTCGAGGTTGGCGACGATCTCCAGGGCTTTCTTGGCGGCCGCAGCATCTTCGATGCCTTCGAACGCCTTCGCAGTTTTCTCGAAGCTGTCCGCGCGCTCGCGATGCGACTTCGCCTCGGCATTCAGCCGGGTGATGGTGTTGCGAGTGCCGACCGCATCGAAGGCGACGTCCTTGCCGTCGTCATCGGTGTAGACGGGCTTACCATCTTCGATAACTGCATACTGCTTGCCATCCACTTCAACAGTCTTGAGTTTCATTTCGTCTCTCTGGGCCATCCGGCCTGTTGGTGAGCCATCCGGCCCCAGGTCGCCCCGTCCATCCGAACCGCAGGCATAAAAAAGCCCCGCGCTGGGCGAGGCTTTGCAATTGCGCGCCACGAAATGGCGCTTTGGTGTTTTGTGGCGCGGACTACAACAGTCGATCCCGCAGCTCATCGAGCGTCAGGAACTTGCCCTTGTCGTTGTAGAAGTCCTGCAGCTTCAGCTTGTCCTGGCGCAGCAGCTTCCCCCGCTCCGGGCCGAGGATCTCGTCCTGGCGGGCGGCAGGCTGGCGTGCAAGCCATTGTGCGTACGTGGTCTGCTGCGGTACTTGGCCGTCCATGCTCGCCCGGGTCGCCGCGTCACTGATCCCCAGCGACAGAGCGCTCTTGAGGATCGGCAGCTTGGTCGATCGGCAGCAGAAGTGGATACGGCCCGGGCCGGCCAGCCACGGCACCTTGTGCCCGATCGGTCGGTAGGTGCCCAGCGTGTACGGCAGGCGGTCACGGATTCGGCAGGTCGTCGATGTCCGGTTATCCAGCGTGCTCAGCCATTCAACGTGGCTGATGATGTCGCTGTTGGCCTCGAATGCCTTGTCGCTGGCCGTCTCAGCCGTGCTGGACACAGCAGACCGGACAACCGCCTCCACCTCCCGGCGAGACCTCTGCAGGATACCGTCAGCGTACTTCTCCGCCTTGGTACCCATGATCTGTCGGACGATCTCCGGCGTCGTGCGCCCTTCAAGCACGCCAGAGCGCACGGCATCGCGGATGGACGCAGCGCGGTCAGCCTCAATGCCGGCCATCCACTCGCTCAGCAGCCGCCCCTGGAATGGCCTTGCCAGCGCAATGGAACGCATCTGGCTGAACTCAGCCACAGCAATCGGGAATCGCGCCTGCACAAGCTCAGGAACAGCCGCTGTAAGCGCAGCAGCCTGAAAAGCAATCTCGTAGCTGGCTACTCCGTCAATTACGCCTATAAGCGCCTGCTGCAGGCTAAAGAACGTCGATTGATTGATCCGCAGCACGGGCGCCAGAGCGGCATCGATCGCTGCAACGGACGCGCCGGCATCCAGGCTGTCGATGGCAGCAATGAGCGCTGCCCTCAGTTCAGGGTCCGAACTGTTCAGGATCCTGATGATCGCCACGACCTGGCTGTTGCTCAGCCTGGAGAGATCAACTTCATGGCCGATCAGCTCGTCCAGCAGCTTCTCGTTGGCGGTCTTCATCACAGCGTACCGAGAGCCGGGCCCTGGGCCTCAATCTTCGCCAGCTCCTCTTCCCAGTCGTATTCGTCACTGATCACACCGCGCCGCTGCATCTCGGTGAACAGCGTCTCCTTGCTGATCATCCCGGCATTGGCCATGGAAACCAGCGTCGGCAGCGACACCTCAGGCATGTAGTCGACATCGAAGTTGCCACGCATCTCAACCGTACCGCCCTCGCCCAGGCTTCGATAATCGGCCATGAACTGAAGCAGCTGCGCCAGGCAGTCGGCGAAGTGGTGCGCCATACGTGCCAGCGGGGACAGTTCCTGCGCCGCCTCCTCCTCCGCCTGGGTGGCGGTCTTGGTTGCCGTTTTGTCTGGCGTCAGAAGCTTGGCCCCGGCCATGCGCATCTCGTTGATCAGGTCCTGCAGCGCGGTGCGACCAGCATCGACGGCCTGGCCGGTGTGCTCGACGTATTTGAGGTCACCGTCCTTCGGCAGATCGGTAAGCTGGCCTGTGCCAACCTTGAACTCTGGCGGGATCACTTTCCCCTGGTTGTCGTACTGGGCCTGGATGCCGATGCGCACCAGGATCGGCACGCGGATAACGTGTAGGATGTTGTCCTGGTCGCTCTGGCTCTGCCAGTGCTTCACGTTCAGGTGTGCCAGTTCGATCAGCGGCGGCTTGGCCGTCATGAAGCTGGTTCGGCCGGTGTAAAAGGTGACCCACGGAATCGCGGTCAGGCTATTGGTGCCTTCCTCGTGCAGTTCCCAGGTACCGCCGGCTGCGGCCTGCTTGCCACGCACGGCCTTGGCCGACCTGCGATAGGTTCGCCAGGCGCCCGGCTCCAGCACGCGAATCTGCTCGACGCACTTGGCGCCGAACTCCCCATCCTCCTCCTCGACCACCTCGATGTAGCGGACCATGGTCAGCACGCCGCCCTTGGAGCGCCAGCCCAGCACCTGCTCAGGCCTCACCATCACCACATAGGGGCGCACACCAGCGGCCTGCTCGTCTGCTTGGGTCTTCAGCTCACCCGCTGGCGGGTGATCGACGAAGGCATGGCACAGGCCATGGCTCAGCCCCTCGGTGAAGAACCCGACCGCCCAGGAGTTGAGGTCATTGCCAGCGTGATCGATGTCCCTGGTCATCTCGACAATGGCCTCTGGCACATCGTCGCCCACCTGCAGCGGCTCAGCGAACACGCGGGAGGTCATGTTGCCCACGGTTTCGGAGTACGCCGGCAGCAGGGTCGAAAGGCGCAGGCGCTCTTTGTAAGCCTCGTCGTCTTCGGCTGGGTACTGCGGAAGCAGGGTTTTGCCCGCGTCGCGCATTGCCATTGTCCCACCCATGAGCGGCGAGATCACGGCCCAGTAGGCGCGCATCGCGTCGACAGCGGGCAGCGTGATGCTCGGGTTATCGCTCATGGTCACATTCTCAGGGATTGGGTCGTGAAGACCGGTCGTTCAATTGGGTAGTCGTGGTGGATGAAGTAGCCGCCCGCGTCGTTCGCGTGGTCCACACCGGATTTCTTGTCAGGTTCGCCGTTGGCCGCCCATACCTGCTGCTCCAGGCCGTCCGCATAGGTCGGGCAGCGCAGCGGGTTGATCAGGTAACGCCGCTCGCCATTCGCGTTGCAGAACATCGCGTTCATGGCGTTGATCCGGTCCTTCACTGGCGGGTTGGCATCGGGTGCGATCACGCTGAAGCCAGCCTGCCGCAGGATGGCAATGTCCGTCTCGCTGGCGTTCACCGACTTGCGTGACCCTCCAGAGGCGTCGGGGTAGATCCTGATCTCGCAGGTCTTCTCGTACCCGTTGCCGTTGTGCCGCCAGTAGCGCTCCTTGATGCGCCGGATCATGTCCGGGGTATCGAAGCCATCAATGAGCTCATCCACGGCCCTGGGCTTTCCGTCAGGCCGTTTGACATGGACGATCGCCGCCATCTTGCCGACGTTGAAGTCCATGCCGATGAACAGGGGCTCTCCAGGCTCTACGGTGTCGAAGCAGGAATTCAGCTTCCGGTCGTAGGCGTGGTAGATCGACCCGGAGTTCAGGTTGACGAACTGGCCGTTTAGGTAGGCCAGGATCAGCTGGGCCGGGTACGACTCCATCAGCGACGGGATGTAGTCGGGCGGCAGGTTCAGCTCGTTGTCGAACGTGCTGGCTTGCACCAGGCCATACATGCCCTGCAGGGTCGGCTTTTCACGCAGCTGCTTCACGAACTGCTGGTAGACGAACTTGAACCCCTCAGGGGTCGTCGTCACGTCCACGCCGTTCTTCAGCCCAGGCACGTTGTAGCGCATCCGGGCAATGATCTTGCGCCAGGCGTGTTCGGCCTTCAGCGCGGGCAGAACGTCGAGTTCATCGACCAGGGCATGGCCGATCTTGAAACCAACGATGGTCTGCGGCTTCTCCATTGAGCGGCAAATGGTCGTGCTGCGGTACTGGCCGCCGCTGTAGAACTCGACCTCCTTGTCGCTCTCCTTCGTCTTGACCTTCAGACCCCAGTCGAAGGCGACCTCCTCGATGGTCGGGAAGAAAATGTCGCGGATCTGCGGGTACGTCGGGGCGAAGTAGCCGGAGTCGATCCGGGGCCACTCCCACACGTGCTTGCAGAGCGCCGCGCATCCCACCCAGGTCTTGCCCGAGCCGAACCCGGCAACGAAGCCGCGGAACTTGTTCTCCATCCGAAGGAAGCTGGCCTGGGGCACGTTAAGTGACGGCATCAGGCTTCCTCGCATCCACCACATCAACCTGCACCCGGGTGGGCGGCACGTTGTCGTGGGGATTCTCGTTCTTGGTCTGGCGGTTTACGTAGACATCGCCGACCTCCTTGGCCGCCTGCTCCAGCAGCTGGGCAGTCAGGGCCATGTTCTTCATCGACTCGGCCTTCTCAGCCATCCGACCAAGCACCCGAAGACGAAACGCCCGGTTGGCAATCGGTATCTCGGCCGTCTCCTCGCGGAAGCGCTTACGAGTGTCTTCGAACAGGGTAACCCAGCGCTTGGCCAAGTCACGCCCAGCACGCTTGGTCGGGTCGTGCGCCTCACACTTCTGCCGGGTAACCTCAAGGCCGAATTCTTCTCGGACGGCTGCCGCGACTTGCGAGGGGGTATCGAAACAGGCCAGGGCCTGAACGATGAAGGCTTTCACCTCGTTGCTCAGGGCCGCCATAGGTTTTCATCCGTCGTGGGTCTGTCAGGGGTCAGGCAGACTTGAGCAGACAGGTTCCGCAGGCCCTCGAAATGTTGATCTTGGCCACCTCAGGCGGCCGGCTTGCAGCGTCGATCAGCTGCTGGACTTCTTCGCTGGCACCGTAGCGCCTCACCACCCCGACAAACTCTTCGACGTCATGGCCACGCAGGCAGAGCTTGGGCATTCCGTCCTGCCTGAACTTGGGTGCGCCGTACTCATCGGCCGCCTGGGCGATGTGGTAAAGCTCGTGTTCGACCAGGGCGCAGAACTCAGCGTCGGAGCACTGGGCACAGTAGTCCGCAGCCAGGGTGATAAGGAAGTCGGGCTCCTCATCGAACCACTCCCGCATCTGCTGCTCTTGGCGGGCTTTCTGCCATCCGCCGGCGCGGAACATCAGTTGCTCGGCCTGACCAAGAACAACCCGCCCCTGCTTGGCGAACCCGGACGAAGCCCAAAGCACGCCAATGTTGGCGTCCATCAGGTGGGCGTGTTCAGGGTTATGGATGCTGCCGGTGTCGGCAAGAATCTCGGCCTTAAGCCAATCCCATATTTCAGGGGCAGGAGCCAAGCGGATACCGAAGTCGGATAGCTCGGACAGTTCAAGCAGTGACGATGGAGGATACGGCCTATCCATAGGTCACCTTGTGTTTGAAATGATGTTGCGGTGCCGGGACGGCAGGAGTCTATTCAGTGCAGGAGGGAATACTAAGCCGAAAGGCGATTGGCTCAACGCAAGCTATGCATGGTGATTGCCCATGTGGCTGCCATGCGGCATTCCATTTCAAGCGTTCGCACGAGAGGCCGACCCGATTAGCTCTTATCATCATGCACAGTGACCCTCACACCCGTAGCAACGATCTCGTACTCCGTTTCGGAGATCTTGTTCACGGCACCACCCATTTGCATTTCGAAATGCTTCAAGCCTTCATGTCGAACCATTCCGCTCGAAGAGCGCTCGACCGTCTCGTCTTGGTAGATGTAGATGACGTACTCGACATTATCCGTGCCAAGCCCAACTATTCTTCCAACATATTTATCTGCCATGTCCGGACTCCTTGCGTGAAGCCTCAAGGTAGCCGGTGCCAACAGATCAATCCACTGCATTGGAGTGATAATCATGAATATGATGCTGGTCTGAGCGTGAGCACGCTCATGCAGCAAGGGGCGACCCGACCCGGTAGGCTCGTTCCATCGCCTCCCAGTCGGGTTGCTTGATGGTCATTCGGAAATCCTGATGCTTGAAATGGTGGCGGGTTGCCGGTATTCAATACCATCCACTCATCGCAAGGAGAGCAATATGGCAATTTTGGACCACGTTAAATACGCGACCGGGGACGCACAAGATAAGCGAGCCCTAGCGGTAAACGCCGCGCTTGAACTGATCTCTGTCCGAATCGGAGCGACTTCCCCCAATGGAAATCATCTAGACCAGGAACTGGGCAAGCTCTCAACCTATGCCGACCTGATTCAACAGGCGCTCAAGAAAGTCGAGTAAATGGCTCGTGCCGCACTCACCTGCGGCACACCTCACTTGAACCAGCCAGTAGCCTCTACTCCACAGCCACGGCAGTGAACCGCGCCGCTGGCTTGGCCTGGCTCGCGCATGATGAAAAATGTTTCGCTACCGCAGTTGCACTGGAATGACTCGTCACCTGGTTGAGGGCCGAATGGATACTTGAACGCGCCGCGATGGGTGCCGCACTCCGGACACTCCATCTGCGTGACGCCTACCGGGGCAGCCGCTACCCATTCATGCCGACAGTTCGCGCAGATGCACTCACCGGAGGCGTGCGGCTCCTCTCGCTCTCGCGGTTTCAGCTCAACCACGTTCATTCGGCCACCATCTTGTGGGTTTCGGCGTGGGCGTGGCCGTGCAACAGGCCGACCAGCAGCCCCTGCGGAAGGCCGGCTACCTTGGAGGCATCAATCGCCTTCACCAAGGCCGCATCGAACTCGGCCACCGCGCGGACGATATCCAAGCTTACCGGCAGCTCATGGCGAATTCGTGTGACGTTGCTCATGGCTACTCCCGCGCCACGAAACGGCGCATCTCTATTTTGTGGCGCGGATCAATCAGCCTTGCGGGCCGGCAGCTTGAAGTCAGTAACGCGGTCGGCAATGTTGCGCACCTTCTCCACACCCAAGAAGCCGACCCATCCACCTACAAACGTGGACATGCTCTGCGGCAGACCGAAGAACTCCAGGCCGCTGATGATCGTCAGGGTCAGGCCGCCGCATATTGCACCCTCGACCAACATCTGGCGACGGGTGCCACCTCCGTAGGTGATTCGCAGGACAGCCATGGCGCAGGAAAGGCCTGCCGCGTACAGGAGGGGCGAATGCTGGCTCAACCACGCAAGAGCAATCGCCCAGGTGTCTGGTTTATCTGGCATGTTGGACATACTCGATATCCCCTGAGGGGCGGCAAGAAGAAAAGGCCCGCTGAGGCCCTATTCAGGGACCGGGCAAACGTGCGGAGCAGCACATAACGAAAAACCCCGGAAGTTCCGAGGCTTAGAATGATAAGCGTACATCCGTTAATCTGATGGGAAGACAATTCGCCTGAACAAAAAACCGCCCGAAGGCGGCTAGCTAGTGATTTATTAGCGCTTTCCCAATTTATTGGGCGCTTCAATCAGCTCAAATGTTCTACTTCACGACTTTCGCGGATCATTTTTGACATCTTTCTCAGCAACCTTGTCGTGCCGACTATAGAGCTCTGCCTTTGAAGCCCGCTCGGTGTTGGCACCCTTACTTCCCTCCGCCCTTGGGCCTTGGGGAGATGTATTTTCGCCAGAACTTCTTTCACCCTGGCGCGATGTTTTATCTGTCATATAAACCTCTGATGAGCCCGGTTATCCGAGCTCAAATAAATGAATTACTCAGCGAGTGATCCATCATGTGTACGCATCTGCCCCCAGTCATTCTCCGGACCTTTATCAAGGCCTGGCTCGTCATCATCTGGGGTGTATCCCAGTGGATCATCAGCCTCGAGGAGCGTATGTGGCGAAAGAGCCGTACGTGCTGGGGCGCCTTTACCAACGGCGCCCAGGATGAGTCCAGCCAGTATTCTGACTACTGAACTTTTCCATATTTGAAGCTTTTTGACGTTCAGGGGACTCAGGCTCTTGTTCAGGCGTAGCGTCGGGATCTATATAATCGTCCCTATCCTCTGGGCTAGATTTGTCCAACCCCTCACGCTTTTCTGTACCTTCTTCAACTTCCGATTCAAGTCCCGGAGATCCATTTGGTTTGGTAATGTCACTAGACATAAGTACCTCTCAATAACTCAGAAAATCTGAGCTAAAGGGAGTATGCGCCCTAAGTCTGTCATAGGGTAAAATAACAGACCACCGGGACAATTAATAAGACCGGCGCAGTGCTGGGCCTCTTGAGGCCCTCTTCGGGCAATAAAAAACCCGACTCAGTGGTCGGGTTCTTTTGTGCCAATCCTCAACGTGCGCAGGAATGACAGGATGGACGCATATTGGCTCATTGGCTCAGTCGCAGTCAAGCGACATTTGCTACCAAAAGGCCTTCATGATCGAGAATGTGCTGCGCCTCCACCAGCGCGGCGTCTACCTCACGCTCCAGAGCTCGCCGAATGTCCCGCCTCCAGCGCTCCTGAGTCTTGACTGGGTGCGGGTCGTCGCTCCAGTTGTCCATCTCGTACCAAGCCGCTGGCAGAACGCTCGTACTACGCTTGCCATCGACTCCGGGCAGTTTGGGCATGGCCCAAGTCAGGATGGCGCACTGGCGGAAGCGATCCGGGGCCGGCGAGCGATGGGTGCGCGTCAGCTCCTCGATGGCCGCATGCTTGCGGTCCACGTGGGTGGAGTACTTCGCCACCAGGTGGCGCCAGTGCGATGCGCTCAGGTTCTTGTGCAGCCGGCTGAACACCATGCAGTCGATGAGGAATGCCGCTTCCTTGCCCACGATTGCGCCTTTCTGCTTAGCGGCCTGGACCTTCGGTTTGAAGTCGCATCCGCCGGCGCTGTTGATCGTCTCGGCCGCCAGTGCTCGAACCACTGCTGATACCACGTTCTGATAACTCACTGCTCACCCCCCTGCCCGCTTGGCCTTGCTCAAAATCAATTCTTCGTAGCTGCGCTTGCGGCGCACGGCGCCTGCCCATGACAGCGCCACACCAGCCACCACCATGAGGGCGGCCATAATCAAAAACCCCCACGCTGGCGTCATGCCGCGGCCCTCCTCAGGTCTTTGAGTTTTTGCCTGTACAGGGCCTTGATGGCCTGCAGGTCTTCGATGATCAGGCGCTGGGGCTTATGAGGCCCTTCGAGCCAATCCACCTGGTCGGCGCCGATGCGCTTCACCAACCGGATGCGGTACTCGATCGCGTTACCCGACAGGCTCCGGTTGCACTTCACGCACTGGCGGTGGACGTTCAGCGGCTCGAAGCGCAGCTCCGGGCAGGCGCCCACAGACCGGTAGTGGCCGGCGTCCCAGCGGCTGCCGGTGATGAGGTCGTGGTCGCTCGGGTTAGAGTCGCAGCTGATGCACGGCAGGCCGGCGTCGCGCTCGCGGATGTAGGCATTGAACGCGGTCTGTGCCTCGGCCATGTGCTCGCGACGGGTCTTCAGCTTCTCCCGGCGCTCCTTGAGGTCTTCCCGGGCCTGCTTGGTGATTGCCTTGGCCGCGACCTTCTGCAGCTTCGGGTCCTTGGCCATGGCCTTGGCACAGGCGATGCTGCACACCTTCTGCGTGGTCATGGACGGTTTGAAGGACTTGCCGCAACCTGGCGCCTTGCACTTCTTGGGCTTGATCTCCTTGATCGCAGTCATCAGCGATCCTCCCGTTTCTGCCGCTGGTAGAAGCTCGTGACTACCTCGGCCAGGAACCGGCAGCCCATCTCACTAAGCCCGCTGGCAAAGTCCGCCGCGGCACCGGCACGCCCGGCGTACTCTTGATCCAGTCGCTGAGCCACTGCGGAACAGAAGGAGCCAATATCCTCGGCGTCCATCTCTTTCACGACCTTCTCGGCCGAGAGGAACACTGTGGTTTGCGTTGTGATTCCAAGTCCGTCGCTCATGCCGCCTCCTCGCTCAGCAAGTCACTGAACACCACGCCCTGCGGCGCGAACTCGGCCACGATGCGGTCTGTGTACTGGCAGCCCTGGGCCCGATCGAACAACCGGGTCACCGGGAAGCCATCCGGCCCGAACATCGCGCACGGCCCCATCAGGCGAAGCTTCACCTCATACGGCAGATGGATGAACGACTCGGCCCAGCCGGTGCGGAACTCATCGCAGCCGGCGCGCATGATCGGCACGCCGAAGTGCAGCTTGCAGTACCGGCGCACATCCTCGATGTCGCCCATCTCGGTGCTCTTGGCGATTCGGTCGTACATGGCAAACCACAGGGCGTTCTGATCCAGGGTCCGGTCCTTGCCCGGGCGCATGGTAACCACGACGAACTTCTTGTCGCGGAACAGACGGGTGAGCATGGTCACGGCCTCGGAGAGCTTGGCCTGGCTGTTCACGCTGATCTTCTCAGTCATGCCACCACCTCCTGCAGCTGCTTATCCGCGGCACGAACCCGAGCGGTGAGCTGGCTGATCTCGTCGAGCAGACCAAGGGCGACTTCCTCAACCGTGGTCTCGCCGAGGAACTCGTCCAGCGCGTCCGTGTGGCGTTCGAGGGCATCACTGCCGGCGCGCCAGGAGGCGACAACCGACCACAGCAGGGGCTGAAGCTTTTGCTTGTCGATTGTCATGGCGCCACCTTCAGACCCTGAGCTTCGATGACCGCACGGACATCAGGGAGCCGAGCAAGGCCAACAGGGTCATGCTGTGCGAGTTCGTATGAAAGCTCGATCACTGAGCCCAAGTGCTCGGTCAAGCCTTCGTATGCACATGCCGATGGAAGCTCCACCAGCACGGCCTCGCGGGAGGCCTGCCAGGCCCACGCTGCAGCCTTCAGCATGGCGGCAGCATCGTCGTTGGCGGTGGCGGTCATCTCGCCGAAGCCGAATTCTGCGCGGAAGGCGCCGAGGAATTCGGCCTTCATGGCCTCAGTCATACTGTGGATGTCGTTCATTTGCTCACCGCCTGCCAGTAGGTTGTCTGCGTCGGGGAAGTGACCACCAGGCCTTTTCGCTTGAGTCGCTGACAGGCCTTGGATACCTCTTCGCGGCTCAACCGGACGGCGCCGGACATGGCCCAAGCCGTCGAACCCAGGCAGCGTTGGAGGTACTGCAGCACTCGCGCATCAGCTTCTGCGCGCTGCTCGCGCATCTTGTTGGTGTCCATCAGTGCTTCTCCTCAAGCTTGTTCAGCAGCCAGGCGGTAGGAATGGCAGCCAGCAGGATCGCCGGGCCTGCCATGAGGACCAGCTTCGCGGGCAACCAAAGATCCAGCCCTACGGCGAACTTGACCCACAGGGTGAAGGCAGCAGATGCCGCGATGATCACGGTCGGAGCCAGGACGATCATCAGGACTGCCTTGAGGTAATTTCGCATCACACCCCTTCCCCGGCCGGCTGCCCAGCGCGCTTGATGTTCAACTTGGCCAGCAGGTGTGCACGGCACGCGGCGGCGCTGGTTGGGATCTGCTGGATCTCCAGCAGGCGGACCTGCTTCTGGGCGGCGTACTCGTCGGCCAACTGCGCGGCGCTCTTCTGGCTGTCGTGGCCGATGCCGGTGGCGATATCGCCCAGTGGCTCGCCGGCGACCAGCATGCGGATCGTGATGTCGTAGGCCCGGGCGAATACCTTCTCGGCTCGCTCCACCTCCATCGATCCAAGGTTCTGCGCCTCGCACTGCAGGGCCGCGTGGCGAACCGCTGCGTGCGTCCAAACGCGTGACCCTGCCCTGCTGGGGTGGAAGTTCTCCAGCGCCTCTGCCAGGGCCCGCGCAAGCGGCGGAATGCCCATCTCCTCCGGGGTCGGCTGGCACAGCTTGATGAACTTGCCGCTGCTCGGGGCGAAGTCGGTACCCAGCACCCGGCATTTCTGGATGCCGAAGCGGATCTGCTCGAGCGTGTTTATGCCAGCGGCGATGAAGGACTTGATCCAGCTGCGCTTGGCGGCCTTCAGCGCCTCGTCGTCCGGCCAGGCCTGCTTCCACGCCGGGAAGATGGCCTGCAGCTCCTTGAACAGGGCATTGACCACTTCGGTGGCGCCAGGGTCAAGCTGCTTGGCCGGAGCCTGCGCTTCGGCGGGCAGGTTACGGGCCGTGGCCATGATCTGCGTGACGCTGCGCAGTTTCGGTTGTGCGGTCATAAGCCCCCCAGGTCATCAGCCCAGCTGGTGTCATTGAAGTCCGGACCGCTGCGGCGCTGGCCCTGCTGGCCACCCGGCAGTACCTTCTCCGGGAACAGGCCGGTCCAGCCGTTGCTGATGGACTGGTTGATCACGGCGTCGGGCGCGTGGTGGCCGGCCAGGGTCTTGGCTTGGCGGTCACAGGTGGTCTTGGTCAGTCGCTTGCCGATCTCGCGGCGGTGCTGGCACCAGTCGGCCCATACGGCGTCGCTGACGTTTGCCGGCTTTGCAGTCATCGGATCGAACTTAGGAGCCTTCTTCAGAGCCGTAGGAGCGTCAGCGACTGGCCCCTTCGGTTCTTTGGTGGTTCCTTGATGGTTAATTGATGGATTGGGTGCAGCTCCTGCACCCCGTTCTGTCGTGGTTTGCACCCCGTTCTGTCGTGAGCTGCACCCCGTTGCGTCGCCATTTGCACCCCGTTCGGAACCGGGTGCAGCTGGTGCACCCCGTTCTACGCACAGGTCATAAACGGTTGGGCGGCGGTCGTGACGGTCGATGTAGGCACCGGCAATAGCCTGATTCCCAAGGCGAATTACCCCGATCTCCAGCAGGTGGTCGAGCTTGTACTTCACCGTGCGGATGGACAGGCCGGTGTCATCGCTGATGCTGGCGGAGGACGGAAAAGCCCCTCGGCCGTTCTTGTCGGCATAGTTGGCCAGGACCAGCAGCACGTAGCGCGCAGTGGCGTCTACGATGTCGCGCTGCTCCAAGGCCCAGGACATGGATTGAACGCTCACTGGGCACGCTCCAGGGACGCAGCATCACGCTGTTGGCAAACGAGCAGGAGCTCGGCATTACGCTCTTCACGTGCCGCTTTTCCACGGCGCCGCATGCCCACAACGTGCCGGTATGCCCTGAACTTCAGGCCAGTCCCCGGTGGAATGTCATTCGCAGCCTCCTCCAGATCGCAGCGGACTTCTCTGTAGCAGTAGGCGCCTTCCTCGTGGTCCCGGAAATCGGTTGAGTTGAGCTCGTTGACATAGAAGTCACGGGCTGCTTCGCACTGGGCGCAAGTCTTGTAGGTAGAAACGTCACCATCCCAGAGACCAGAGACGAATTCGTAGCGGTCGCCAGGCTCAATGTAGCCACGGCATTCCGTGCAGGTGTGACGTTTGCGCGCGATGCGGTGCGTCTCAGTGTGGAATGCGGGACTCATGCTGCACCCCCAAGCAGAGCAGCTTCACGACCAGCCCAGAGCGATTGCAACTTGGTGAAGCCTTTGCCAGTTACCTTGCAGGTGAACTTGGTCTTGCGCTCGCCTGTTTCAGGGCACTTGTAGGAGTGCGGCTCCGCAACCAGATACCCTGCCTCTACCTTCCCCTGGTACGGGGTGTTGTGGCGATCCAGCCAGCGCTGCTGCCGCATGAAGGCAAACAGCCGGTTCTGCCCGGTACCAATTGACTGGGCGACTTCGCGGACAGAATGAATGCTGGTCGAAGTAATGACGGCATTGAAGAACTCTACCTTCGGTGCGTCAGCCACCACCTTCTGCTCGAGCAGCTGATTTTCCTGGGCCAGCTCGGTGTTGTCTGCCTCAAGCGAGACGACCTTGCGCACGTTGTCGGTGAGCAGAGCAAGCAGGACTTTCGGGTCGCTTAGCGAGGAAATGTCAAAGGCGGGCTTGGCATGGGCCATCCTCCAGAACTCCTTGACCAAGCGCTTCTTGAAGTCGCGGACGATCGAAGTGTTACGCATGTAGGTGAGCAAGAGGGTCGCTTGCTGCTCGTTCAGCAGCGCGATCTCGCGGGACTGGGCGCCGCCAGCAGTTTCAAAGGGTTCGATTTGAAATCTGACCCCTCCGAATTCGCTGAAATCGGCCTGATACTTGCGAACCAGCGCGATCACGCTGGCGTGCTCGTTGTCAGTTTCGCGGGCGACGGTGACGGTGCTGGTGACAGCTTCACCATCGAAAACCGTGACTATTTCCGTGCGCGCCACGAAATCGTGGTTCGCATTTTGTGGCGCGGGCCGATTGAGGGCCTGTACACTTTGGGTCTGCATATGCATAATTCCCTTCAGAGTTTTGTGTTGCAGAGAGCCGGGCCGTAATCCCGGCTTTTTTGTGCCCGCAATTCGGGCTTATCAGGGCCTGTTCAGGCCTTGCGCTGGAACGGAAGAACCGCCCCCCTCGCGTTTCGAGGTTTCGTTCGGCTGGCCAGCTCTCGATCAATCAGCTCGGCTGCTAGCGCTTCCGGGGTAATCCCCCGCTTTCGCGCCTCTCGCTCAAGCAACTCCATCGATCCCTGATCCAGACCGAATTGTTCGGTCGGCATAGGGCCTCCTCGCGGCCTTCAGGCTGCGGTTTGATCGCCGGTATTCTCCGAAGCCAGGGCAGCCAGCTGCGCTTCCAGCAGTTCGCGGCACAACACGGCACGCTGGGTGCGGTGATACGCGGCTAATGCCTGGATCAGGTTGAATGTGTCCTCGTCGACCCGGACCTTGATCTCGCGGTCATGCAGGTGCTTGGGGTTGGCGTACATGCGGGGATAGCTCCTTGCAGTTGGAAATGGTTAGGCGGCGGATTTCTTGAGCGAGTTGGCCGGGTCGTCCTCACGTTTCGCGATCAGCGCCCCGCTCGACTCCTTTTCCAAAACGCATTGCATTGGGTAGGAGAACCCGCCTGTCGTACGGCACTGAGAAACGCGGCTGCCGGTAACGCCAAGGGCGTCTCCGATTGCGCGGCCGGTGCCGAAAAATTTCAGGGCTTCGTCGTAGGTCATGGGTGTTTCTCCGATGTCTGCCACCGAGTTTAGAGTTCTAAACAAAACAAGGCAAGTTATCTAAACAATGAAGTGTTTAGAATCCTTAATATGGAATTCAAAGACCGCGTCGTAGCGCGCATGAAGGAGCTAAATCTCAGCTCCACCGACCTCGTCAAACTGACTGGCGTGTCCAAGGGAACCGTGAGCTTCTGGATCAACGGAACGAACGGCGCCAAGGGCAAGAACCTGCTCGCCCTGGCGAAAGCACTTGAGTGCTCAGCCGAATGGCTGTCGGACGGCACTGGCCAGGCTACTGATCAGTTCTCATCTGCCGGTGCTGCGTCGACTACTGCAGAGCTGGTTGCGCAGATGCTGGCCTCCAAGGCCGGGAAGAACCTCTCCGAAAAGGCACGCGAGGTGATGATGGCCGCCGCGGCTGAGGCTGACAGCCCGGACCATGGCCAGGAGTACCTGCCTTCTGCCTACTCAAGCCTGAAGCCGACGCAGGAAGAGATTCTCATCCCCCAGTACGACGTTCGGGCAGCGATGGGCCATGGCCAGGTGCCGGCCGACTACAACGAGGCGGTACGCAACCTGGTGGTGCGCGAGGAGATCCTGCGCGAGAAAGGCGTGACCTATACCGCTCCCTCGGCACTGGCGATGATCACCGGCTGGGGCCAGAGCATGGAAGGCACGATCAACGACAAGGACCTGGTCATTGTCGATCGCGGGATCAACGAGTTCATCGGCGAAGGCATTTACGTGATCACCTGGCACCAGGAGCTGTACATCAAGCGCCTGATGCGCCTCGATGAGGACCACTTCCGCCTGATCTCGGACAACAAGCACTACGAGAACCAGACCGCGCGGATCGATGACGTTACGGTGCACGCTAAGGTGCTGCTGATCTGGAACGCAAAGAAGGCGTAGCCATGCCCCTAACCAAGCCCAACCAGCAGTTGCGCCGAGACCTGAAGGATGCAGCCTTCGCCTTGGAAAGCGCCGCCCTGGAGATCTTCCACAAGGCCCAAGGCGGTGAGGAAGCCCAGTTCCTAGAGGCGATGAAGCGTGTCGGGGAACTGCATGAGCTGGCGGATAGGTTGGTGGGGTATGGGGATGAGGTGAAGGTGGGAAGGATCTGCAGAGAAGCTGTGGGTAAGTAGGCTAGTGTCGGCCTTTCGAGCGACACAAACACGGAAGAGGTGTGTCTAATTGGCGATAGTTGAGGAAATCGCGAAGCTTAGCGCTCGCGCAAAGAAAGACTGCTACGTCTATGTCGGAGGCATTAGCAGGAATGGGTATCGAGAAATAAGCGACCACTTCAGGAAAAAGACCTTCCCTGAAGCTTACCTATTCCTAGCTACCTACGGCGGGGATCCTGACGCCGGCTTCCGCATAGCACGAGGGCTTAGACACCATTACGACAAGCTAACCATCATCGTCCCGTCCTACTGCAAGAGCGCCGGCACGCTTTTGGCTATCGGCGCGGATGAGCTCGTTATTTCCGACTTGGGTGAGCTTGGGCCTTTGGATATGCAGTTGAAAAAGCCGGATGAGCTTTTCGACATGTCATCGGGGTTGGACATTACCCAGGCAATGGCCTTCCTTCGAACCCAGTCAACAGATATCTTGAAATCGACGCTTGTCGACCTCAAGGTAGATCTCGAAGTGACGACAAAGCTTTCGGCGGAAATTGCGACGAAAATGGCGCACGGCCTGGTGTCACCTATCTATGCGCAAATCGATCCTTATAAAATCGGCGAATCGCAACGAGCAATTTCGATAGCATTTGCCTATGGAAAGCGCCTGAACGATAAGATCAAGAATCTAAAATCTGACGATTCCCTTCGCTCACTTGTCCTCGACTATCCGTCACACGGGTTCGTAATCGACCGTAAGGAGGCATCCAACGTTTTCAAAAACGTTCGCGCCCCAAACGAAATGGAACAAGCGGTCGTGGATGAAATCTACGATGTGTGCAAGAATCCATCTGGTGGACCACTGGTCTTCCTGATACCCCCTTCTTCTGATGATGACAACCTTGAAGGCAATGAAAATGCTGAAAATGGAACAGATAGAGAATCTGCTCAAGACAGCTCGCCAGAGCGATCAGGCGAGCTCGCTGCAGAGCCTGATGCGCGAAGTAACCAAGGATCAGATCAAAGCAGCCAACCAGTATCCGATTCCCAAAGCGAATAATCACTCCAGGCCCCACGCCTGCGCTTGAGATTTACTGGACCCTGAAAGCCCGCCTCGGCGGGCTTTTTCATGCCTTCACGCTTTTTTCACGCCCTACCCTGCACAGTGAAGGCTCATCCGATTCCCTACGTTAGCCCGCATAGCAGTGCGGGCTTTTTTGTGCTCGTCAGAAAGGCGCCTCCTCCTCGATCGCAACAAATTCATCATGAGTTTCTGCCTGGGGATCGTCCTCGGAGAATGCCTCCCAACGCAACGTGACCGAGGCATCCTCCTCGTTGAATTCCATTTCTATCCCATCAGTTTCCTTGAGAACCCCCATAACCTCTTCCCACTCGCGGTCGCCATCGGTATCCAGCCGGTGAATTACAACCCATCTCTGCTGCTGCGCGGTCGGGTGGTTGATCATCGACGACACCCGAAGGCCCAGGCGCTCCACGCCCGACATGACCGCTCTCTCCTGCTGCTTCTGGGACTTTGCCATCTGTCACTCCAATAACTGTATATCCATACAGGAACGGCACAAGAGTAGCCGATCTCCTACAGGCCCGGAAGTCTTGACATTGCGTCGCTTGTAGAGGCTTCCGTTCGTCTTGCCTGTTTAGATTCCTAAAATAATTCTTGACGCATTCTGTTTAGTTTTCTAAATTTGGCTCAAGCAGTCACTCACGAGGGACTGCAGAGGCCCTCAAGCCTCACCGCTCTTTCACATTGATGGGAACCTCGCGGATCGATCCCGGCAACGGCACAGCGCGAGCAATAAATTCGATCCCCATGCCAGCTCTGGAACTGGCCAGCTCGAAGCCATGCGGCGCGCTCCCTCACTGAAAGCGTCAAGCGGGCCAAGGGTTGAGCTGCAAACGCTCCCTGCCGGGTAGCCCTCAGAACGGGCTGGTGCACTGGTACAGCGGGTCACGCCGGGGAACCGGTGGAGGCTGCAGCAAGCAAGATCACGATTTCACTGATGCAGCTTGGCGACAGGCTGCATTGGGAAATCACAACGGATTACCCAAATGAAAATCACGTCACAGCAGAAGAAATTCAGCCTTCCATTGGCCGGCTTCATCGCCTCATGCATTGCCTGGTATCTGACCTTGGGCACGTTGTGGGCGATTCTCTGTGTGGCGCCTATGGTTGCCTGCTTCATGGTTTTCGCCACCTACAACGGTGACCGGATCCTCAAGCTGATCAAGTCTTGGCTTGAGCGAGACGGCTGGAAGTAACAGACGATTCCCCGGTGCGCCTCAAGCGGGTCGCATCAGGGGGAATCCACTGGAGGAATGGCGATGAACGAATCCCAGGTCAAGCAAGTTGAAGAGATTGTTCAAGAGGTCGCTATGAGCTGCGGTATCAGCTTCGATGCTGCCTTCGAAATGGCGATGGGCGTGCTAAGCCTGCACGCCATCGACACTGTACCCAGTGGCAAGGGGAAGGCTGGAGGCCCCGTTCAATCTGCTGTGTAGAGGAAGGCTGCCCACTGGTTCTGCTGAATTGCGCAAACAAAGACCGCTGCGTCTTTAGATGGCGATAATGGCTTTGAGGTAGCTCTGACCTTGTCTCTCAAAGCATCAAGGCTGAGCCCGCTGTCTCCGAAGTAAGTGCCAATTGGCATTGCGTAATCTTTTCCGTCACTAAACCTAACAGACCTCTTCATGCCCAAGATTTCCATCGACTCATGGAGATCTTCATAGCTACTGGCGCTGGCCCCAAACAGCTCAACACGCACTAAGTATTGCGTCATGCAGATGTTCCTTATCTCGACTGTGGAGCTAGGAGCATATGGTTTTCCCTCGACTGTGGAAAGCGAGGAAACAGGGAGCCTGCCCCTGTAAAAACAGGCGCCTATTCCCTTGACTGCCAGGAACAGACTGGCCCGATGCCCTGCTCCCCATCGCAGGCTGCATCGGAGTGTGATCTGAGTACCGTCACCCAGCGCGAGAGCAATGGACGGCAAACGTCATACAGATCACACCCCGATGCAGAGTAGCGCCCAGCTCAGGGCGCGGTTACCGAAGCACCTGTGGACGTCCCTTCCCTCGCACCGGGGGTAAACGAATTGCGCCGCTGGATGGGTCCACGCCAAGCCAGCTGCTGGGGTAGCGCCCGGCATCTGCATCCCCTTCCCTTCACATCGACCGCATTAGTCAGGCGCCAGGCCACCTTTCACGGTGGGTTTGGTCACCCGCGCATGGCGCCTGGCCAATGCGGTCCAGAGGATCACCACATGCACAATTGCACCGATACCCAGGCTGTGTGCCGGGGCTGCGGCCTCAAGTTGCGCGGGTCGCCTTCTTGGAAAGGCGGGCTGGCCTATCACCCCGACCCAAAAGGAGAAGTGCACCGCTGCCACTACGGCGGCTGGGTGTGCTCGCGGCGCTGTGACATCAAGGCCTGCGTCGAGCTGGAAGGAACCATGCCCGGGTGCGGCGGCGTGGATAGCTTCAGTCGCCTGTCGATCTACGCGAGACAGAGCATCAACAGCAATTGGCCGGAGGCAGCATGAGCGAATGGATCAAGTGCAGCGATGCTCTGCCCGGTGATCAGTACGACGGTGTCGCAGTGATCGTTGCTGCGCTCAATCACGCAGGACAGCTCATCTCGGAAACAGATGTTTGGCACAAGGGCCGCGGCCAAAATCGTCAGGGGCACTTCGAGTTTTGGACGAATACGGCCACCCACTGGCAGCCCCTCCCTTCCCCACCCACCGAGTAACCCACCACCTGGAGGCGACCATGGCTCGCGAGCATGAGCTTTACGCAGACAGCGCCCAGGCCCGCGAGGTCGACCGCCAGTACCAGCTCTTTGGTGACCCGTCGTGGGTTGACCATATGACTTCGGAGCAGGCCCGGGCGAACAACGAGGCCTGGAACACGATGATCCGCGAGCGTGATGAACGCCAGCAGGTTGAAACCCGCCGGGTGATCGCCTCGGCACTCGACAAGATGGAAGCCATGTGCGGCTCAGGTGCCGCCCGGAGGACAGCATGAACAAGAGTACCCGCCAGGCAGTGGTCGATATCATCGACTCTCGATTCACTGCCATCTGCGAGAACTTCAGCGACACGCTTCGCGGCGAACTGGTCATGGCCATTGACCTGGCCGGCCTGACTGGCGCCATCGACATTGGCGAGCAGCGCAGCTACACCGAGCGCCTTAACCGCATCATTGCACGCGACCACGAACAGTGGATGGAGATGCACGGGAGGGTGGCATGAGCACAACGCCTGTGAAATCGCTCATCGATGAGCAGTTGGAGCAGATCGAGCGCACCCTGGCGGTGATCAGCTTCGGCCTTCCGTTTAACGAGGCCGTCGGCCTTCCGCGAGAGACGCCAGTCTCCAGCCTGACCCGTCGCCTCGGCGCAACCATGAAGGGCCGGCGAATCGCCGTCCGTGTGCGGCCATGACCGGATATCAGCGCGCCCGACGATTCGCCATGTGGCGCGGGGGCTTCTTCACCATTTCCCTTTGCACTGCCTGGATGCTCGCCAGCGCTTACGCAGGCTGCATCACCTCCTGAGGCAAACATGAACACAACACCCCGCCTGGCCGCCCAGCTCGACTGGATGACGGTCGGATCGTTCTCGCCTGAGCGGTACCAGGGCGAAGAGCGCAAAGAGTACGAAGAAGAGGCCGCTCGCATTGAGCGGCAGTGGGACAACCAACCGAACTGAGGGCATCCCAATGTTCAAGAAAGCCGAACGTAAGCAGGCAAGGCTACGGCTAGCACTTACCGGCCCATCTGGATCAGGCAAGACCTATTCCGCGCTGCAACTGGCCATCGGCCTGGGCGGCCCGATCGCGGTAATCGATACCGAGCACGAAAGCGCCTCGCTGTACGCCGACCTGACCGACTTCGACGTCATGGGGCTGAGCGCGCCGTACTCGCCGGAGCGGTACATCGAGGCCATCAAGGCCGCTGAGGCCGGCGGCTATTCGACGCTGATCATCGACAGCTACTCGCATGAATGGGTCGGCTCCGGTGGCTGCCTTGAGATCAACGACACGATCGCCAAGCAGCGCTACAAGGGCAACACCTGGTCGGCTTGGAACGAGACGACGCCGCGCCATCGCAAGCTGGTCGACACCATCCTGACCAGCCCGCTGCACATCATCTGCACGATGCGCAGCAAGACCGAGACGGTCCAGGGCGAAGGCAAGAAGATCCTCAAGCTTGGCATGAAGTCCGAGCAGCGTGACGGATCTGACTACGAGTTCACCGTAGTGCTCGACCTCCTCCACGACGGCAACGTTGCCGTGGCCACCAAGGACCGTACCCGGCTCTTCGATCAGCCTGAAGTGATCAGCCCAGATACCGGCCGGCGCCTCTTGGCCTGGCTGAACGATGGCAAGTCTCAAGCTGATCTCCAGGCTGCGGCACTCGACGACGCCCTGTCGAAGATTCCGATCACAGAAACGATGCAGGAGCTGCAGAGCGTGTTCTCGGCAGCCTATCGCGTCCTCGAGCAGTCCCCTCACCTCCTTGCGCAGTTGAATGCCGCGAAGGACCAGCGCAAGTACGAACTCACCCCTCAGGAGCAATCAGCATGAAAGCCTGCATCTTCGACAGCGAAACCACCGGCCTGAACGACCCTCAACTGGTCGAGGCCGCCTACCTGCAACTGGCTGCCATTCCTGGCCTGCCGGTGGCTACCGAGTTCCTCCAGCGCTACAAGCCGGGCAAGCCGATCGAGCTCGGAGCCCTGGCCACCAGCCACATCCTCGACGAGGAGCTGGCGGATTGCCCGGACCATACGGAATTCCAGTTGCCCGCCGAGATTGAATACCTGGTCGGGCACAACGTCGACTACGACTGGGGCGTCATCGGAAAGCCAGAGCTCAAGCGCATCTGCACCGCGGCGCTGAGCCGTCGCCTGTGGCCTGACGCCGACAGCCACTCGCAATCGGCGATGATCTACCTCCACTACCGCGAGCAAGCGCCAGGCCTCCTGCGCAACGCCCACGCCGCGCTGGACGACGTGAAAAACTGCCGCCTGCTGCTGGTCAAGATCCTCGATGCACTGGCTACTGAGCTGGGCCGCCCGGTGACCGACTGGGAAGAGCTCTGGAGCATATCGGAAGACGCCCGCATCCCGACCGTGATTGGCTTCGGCAAGCATCGTGGGGCCAAGTTCAGCGACCTGCCAGCCGATTACCGCCGCTGGCTGCTCAACCAACCTGACCTCGACCCGTTCGTTCGCAAAGCACTGCAGCGCTAGGAGACACCATGGCCCGCGGAGTAAACAAAGTCATCCTGGTCGGCACCTGCGGCCAGGACCCCGAGGTCCGCTACATGCCCAATGGCAACGCGGTCACCAGCCTGAGCCTGGCTACCAGCGAGGCATGGACCGATAAACAGACCGGACAGAAGGTCGAAAAGACCGAATGGCACCGGGTAGTGCTGTTCGGCAAGGTCGCCGAGATTGCCGGCGAGTATCTGCGCAAAGGCTCGCAGTGCTACATCGAAGGCAAGCTGCAGACCCGCGAATGGGAAAAGGACGGAATCAAGCGGTACAGCACCGAGGTGCACGTCGATATCAACGGCACCATGCAGCTGCTGGGTGGTCGTCCAGACAACCAGGGCGGCGGCCAGCAGCAACATCGCCAGCCTCAACAGCAACGCCAGCAGCAACGCCAGGCCCCCCAGCAGAATCAGCAGGCCGCGCCGCCGGACAATTTCGACGACGACATCCCGTTTGCCCCGCTCCACGACCTCGCAGGTGCATAGCCATGCCACTCGCAACCATCCTCGACCTGCTCCAGCGCCGGAAGGAACTGGAGCAGCACCTGCAGCTGCTGTTCAACCGCAGCTGCCAGTGGGGCCGTGCCGAACGTGTGCGCGGCGCTGCCACCATCGAGAACCTGACCCAGCAGCTGTTCGAGATCACCGAGCAGATCGACGCGGCGCGCGCGGCATGAAGCGCATCAACACCCTGGTCCGCCAGCGCCGGCGGCAAGATCAGTTCCACCTGCCGCCAAGCGGCCTCACGGAGCAAAGACATGCAGAAAGCACCCTCTGGAGTCGTAACCCTACCGGCCTGGATGAATCGGCCGGTCAAGAAGCTGTACAACACCCGCAGCGGCGGCCAGTACCGGCCTGATGATGTGGCCCTGGCCTTTGCGCTGAGCCTGCGCGAGCACGACAGCGCCGATCACCTGCGCAGGCTGGCCCGGCGCCTGGTCGAAAAAGTCTGCCTCGAGCACCAGCCGAACATGAAGCGCCTGGCCCGCGAGCCGGACGACGCCAAGGTGTTCGACGCCGCGCTCAAGATCATCAACCGGGTGTGCGACCTGCTCGACATCGGGCCGGGCGCCACCTTCGTGCGCAATGGAGGCGATGATGGCTCTGACGCAGCAGCAGCGTGATGAGCGCCGGCGCGAGAAGGCCGAGCGCCTCCAGGAAGAAGACCTGCGCTTGAAGGTTCGACCAGGGACAAAACAGGCCCTGCAGGAACTGATGGAGTGGGCCGGCATCGAGGAACAGGGCGAGGCGATGACGCTGATGATTCATCACCTGCATGGGCTTGGGCCTGGCGGCGCGCTGCCGCTGCTGACACCTCCGCGCCACGAAATCACGGTTTCACCGGCTGTGGCGCTCAAGCTTCAACTGGCATATCTGCGTGAAGCCAGTAGACCGGCACTTGAGTGAGGCCCTAGACGTAAGATCGCAGTTTGTGTCCTGATAGCGCCTCTCCCGTGAGCCGCCGACATAACACATCCATGGCGACCTCACATTCTTTGATGCGGTCAATACCATACGAGTGCAGGCCCTTGATGAACGGTTTAATTTCGTCATCTTCCGAGAAGTTGATGAAGTGATCCCGAACATGCTTCACCTCGGCTAGCTTTTCGTAAAGCTCACTCGTCGCTTTGAAAAGGTCAGCATCAATCTCTGCCAGCCCGACGTAGAGCTTCTCGAAGACAGAGGTGTGTACCGGCCACAGTACGCTCGACTCCGAAAGCTTTTTTATGTGGAAGTGAATTCTCTCACTACCCGCTGAGGTCTTGTGGTACGAGATGCCCGTCAACCCAGGGTTGTCGATTAGCTCACACATCTCCTTGAGGGTAGAGACTGTCCAGGCATTTTTGCGCAACTCCTCCAGTAGAAGCTGCTTGTAAGCGGTCACCTTCCTGCTCCTCTCCTTCCGTCGCTTGCAGTACTCGATGATCTCTTTGAGGGTGAACAACCCGATAGCCGCGATGACGGTTGCTGGAAGAATGCTCTCTATATTCAACTGTTTGCCTCGCCGAGGTTTCACCGGCCATGCGCCGGCGGCAACCATATACCCCACCCAACAACAAATATCCACCATGCCGCTTCCGGCCACGGAGGGCGGCACATGCATGGAGTACCGTAATGCAAGTCGAGACCTCGACAGTCACCAAGCTGCTGATCACCGGCGCCGAAGGCCTGGACCCGATCAGCGTCTACCTCGAAGACTTCGAGCCCTGTAAGGGGAAGATCACCGTCAGCTGCTACGACAAGACCTGGCACGCTTACTGGGGCGGTATGTGGGATGACCTGACCATCGGCCAGTTCTTCTGCAAGCTGCACGACGCCTACATCATCGGCTACTTCGACCGGTCGCTGAGCTCTCGCCGGTTCAGCGCCGAGGCCTTGGCCGACAAGGCGCGGAAGGTGATCGTGCAAATGCGGCGGGACCGGGATCTGGACGCAGAAGACGCCAGGAGCCTGATCGACGAGGCCGAAGATGTTCGATACACCAGCTCGCTCGATGAGTGCGGCGGCGCCCACCGCGAGTTCCTGCACCGCGTATTCGGTGACGACTGGTGGAACCTGCCGGCCGACGCCATGGAGCGCAACCCTGACTGGGACTACCTCTGCAGCATCATCGCAGCAGTTCAGCAGGCCCTTGCCAAACAGTTCCCGATAGCCTCCTGACTGTCCTTCGCTGCCAGCCAGCCTCAGTCGACTGCGCGCCCGTCAACACAAGATTCAACGCACGCAACAATCGCCGTAAAGCTACCGGTGAAGCTGTGCCGAAGCTCTCTCGGCATGTCGTAGGAAAAGTGGACAAGCCAAGATCCGTCGCCCAGCAGCACAGCCTCCTGACGGTACTTATCAACCTGATCCTCATCAATGCCGAGAGCTGCTGCGATTTCCTGGTTTGTTGGCTCGCGGTCCATCGGGTATTCATCTCGTTGACTGGTATTACAATGAATAACCCAAATGCCATTAAATTGCCACTATCAGGTACAACACCGGCCAAGCCGGTGCATGCATGGAGAAAACCATGAGCGATAACCAGACCCCAATCGGCTGCATGGACCACGGAAAGACATAAAGGCGACCGAATGCCTGACTGGGTTGGCCAAAGCCACTGCTCGAACCTCAACTGCAGGTGCCAGGAATTCCTGAATCGAGCCTGACCCTCCGGCGCTGCCCGCGAGCGCCTTCCCCTATTCAACGACGGGGTCGGCACCCAGGCCTTTCCGGTAGCGCGCAATCGCGATGATCTGGCGCAGGCAGATGACCACTTCCTTCTTCAGGTGGTCATCCGGCAGACCGATCTTTTTCAGCATGGCCTGGGCTTCTTCCTCGATCGAGGCAAGGGCCTCGGTATCGCTTTTCAGCGTCATGGCGACCTCCTCCAGGTCGAGTCAGCCATGAATTGATAGCTCATCAGAACAATGCGCGCCAACTGCGGCGCCTTCCCCTATTCAACGATAACGCCTCCCCGGCGAGGGCGGCGCCTGCACGCAAGGACCACAACATGACCTGTATGACCTCCCTCGCCCTGCCCTTCGAAAAGGAGCTGGTCGTCGATCTCTTCGCCGGCGGTGGCGGCGCCAGCAGCGGCATCGCCGAGGCGTACCGCGAACCGGATGTGGCGGTAAACCACAACCCAATCGCCCTGGCCGTGCACCGCGCCAACCACCCGCAGACCGAGCACTACGTTGCGGACGTGTTCGAGGTCGACCCGATCTTGGCCACCAAAGGGCAGCCGGTCGGCATCCTGTGGGCATCGCCCGATTGCCGCCACCACAGCAAGGCCAAGGGCGGAAAGCCGCGCAACCGCAAGATTCGAGGCCTGGCCTGGGTGATCATCCGCTGGGCATACCAGACCAGCCCGCGGCTGATCTTCCTTGAAAACGTCGAAGAGTTCGCCGACTGGGGGCCGCTCGATGATGAAGGCAAGCCGATCAAGGCCGAGAAGGGGCGGACCTTCAAGGCTTTCGTTGCCGTTCTGGGTAACGGCATCCCGGAGGATCACCCAGACCTGCCAGAGATACTGGCCGAGATCGGCGAGCACGTACCGAAAGAGGCCCTGATCCGGGGCCTGCGCTACAACTTTGATCACCAGGTGCGGGTCGCTGCGGACCAGGGCGCACCTACCATCCGCAAGCGTCTGTACGGCATCGCCCGACGCGATGGCAAGCCGATCGTCTGGCCGGCGGCGCAGTACCACAAGAATCCAGCCAAGGGCCAGAAGGCCTGGCGCTCTGCCGCCGAATGCATCGACTGGGAACTGGAGGGCCGCACGATCTTCCGCGAAGACGCCCTGGTGGAGAACACCATGAACCGAATCGCGAAAGGCCTGTGGCGGCACACCCTGGCTTGCAACGACCCGTTCATTGTCCCTCTGCGCGGCACCTCGAAGTCGCACACCAGCACGCACAGCGTTGACGATCCAGTTTCCACCATCAGCGGCGGCGGCACCCATCACGCACTGGTGCAGCCCACAATGGCCGTGGCGTGCTGCCTCACTGAGCACGCCAACAGCTCTACACAGCGAACCTTCGATGCCGAAGAACCTCTGCGCACGCAAGTTGCTCAGGTCAAGGGCGGTCATTTCGCACTGATCACTGCCAACCTGGTGACGCTACGCAACGGCTGCGTGGGGTCACCGGCAACCAGCCCTGTCGGCTGCATCACACGCAGCGGCGGGCATCACGCCATAGCCTCGGCTCACCTTGAGCAAGCGAACGGCGGGTTCTACAAGGGCGACGGTCGCAGCGCGGATGATCCGTTCTCGACGATCCTGGGCAAGGGCTCCAATCAGCGCCTAGTCACGGCCTACATGGTCAAGTACTACGGCGCGGAGAAGGACGGCATCTCGATGCGGGAGCCGGTGCACACCATTCCGTCAAAGGATCGGATGGCAGTCGTACAGGTCGTCCAGCTGCACAGCCACACGCTGACCGACGAGCAACTGACTGGGGCTCGCAAGTGCGCAGCCTTCATGCGGAAGTACCTGCCCCAGCACTTCACCGAGCACGCCGACGTTGTGATGGTTGGCGATTACGTGATGGTCGACATCACTCTGCGCATGCTCAAGCCGCACGAACTGAAGCGCGCCCAAGGTTTCCGGCCCGACTACATCATCGACCGCGGGCTGTTCCTCGATGAGGAAACCGGCCAGCTGTACTGGAAGGGGATTTCTGGTGCAGACCAAGTCAAGCTGCTAGGCAACAGCGTCTGCAAGGACGAAGCCCGGGCGCTGGTCGCAGCCAATGCATCTGAGCTCATTGAACTCTACCAGCGCCTTGCAGCATAAATTAAATGGGTAGGCCTTCAGGCCTGCGGCGTAAGGGCAACGCCACTGGCGAGATAGAGCAGTCTGTTGATTTGGCGGACCGAGCTGGCGAGCTCATCCCCAACCACGCTTTCCAGCTCTGGTTCAAGATAATCGCTAAGCTCAGCAAGGATTGATTTGATGTCCTTAAGTGATAGTCGAACCTGCAGATCATACTGACCGGTCAAGGTAGGGTCTTCGGTAGCCTGCAATGTCATTGTCAAAGCAAGATTCTTCTTTGAATCCCCTTCAATGGCAAGAACGGGGTCTTTCTTCGACCGTATGACGGACCATCCTGTGCGGCGATTGGATCCCTGACGCTTGATTTCCATAGCTTTCTCCTGGTGGGTAGGTTCATCAAGGCGAAGATACCGGCAACAAAATAGAATTGGAAGAAATTAAAACTTCTTTACCCAAGCATTAATTCTATTTTAGGCGTTAGAACCCCCCGCTTCGCTATCCAATCTGCCCCGCTCAGGGGCTCTAGAATCGAGCTTTCAGACGCACCATCTACCCCTCCCCTCTATTCAATGCCGCGATATGGCGGCCAAGGCGAAGCTATGTCTCAAGCAAAGGAACGCCCGATGCTGTTCAACGGGCCGATGGCCAGCGCTGTGCTGGATGGCCGCAAAACGGTTACCCGCCGCGTGGTCAGCGCAAGGTCACTCAAGGAAATTGGCTATGGCGTTCAGTTGGGCGAGTGCCATGAGCTGCCGGCGGATGGCAAGGTGCACCCGAACAGCGCCGGCTACTACGCCGACCTCTGCCCTTATGGCCAACCAGGCGACCTGTTGTGGGGGCGAGAAAGCTTCTGGCAGGCGGGCGAATGGACGTCCTCATACCCCGAGGGCGACTGCGACAAGTGGAATGGCTCTCGCCGCATCCACTACCGCGCTGATGGCGAGCCGCCAAATGAGCCGAACCGCCACTATCCCCGCGCCTTGCGCAATGGTTCGTACTCTGCCGCCGACCCTGACCGTATCTGGCGTGCACGGCCAAGCATCCACATGCCCCGCTGGGCCAGCCGCATTCTGCTGGAGATCACCGAGGTTCGAATTGAGCTGCTGCAGCACATCACCATCGGCCAGATCTGCAAAGAGGGCCTGGCCCGGTCGATGTACGAATTCATTCCGGCAACCGCCGCTTTTGATGCCTTCGCCGAGCTTTGGAATTCCACCGGCGGGGACTGGGACGCCAACCCTTGGGTCTGGGCCATCGAGTTCAGGAGGGTGCAGCCATGACCCGCCTCGTCCTCTGCCTCCTGCTGCTGGCCACAGGCGCCAGCGCAACCGAGAACGTCATCGACGTGCAGCACGACAGCCAGCGCGGCGTCACCTGCTACCTGCTGAATGGGGTCGGCATCAGCTGCATCCCCGACAGCCAGCTGCAGGCCGGCAACCAGCGCCAGCTCTCCCCGCACGAAACCCAACCCGAACCTACACCCGCCATGGCGCCTGGGCGCTGGATTGATGAGAGGTATGAGCTGTGACCGAAACGACGACAGTGCAAGCGCAGTTCGAGGCCTGGCATCGGAACACCTTGAGAGTGCTCCAGGGTAGCGGGCAGGTCAGTGCTGCGCGGAAGATGATCGACCACAAGGATCTGATGCAGGTTGTTTGGGAAGAGTCTCGAGCAGAAGCCGTCGTGCAGTTCCCGATGCGAACGCCATACGTGGAGTACTTCTCTGATGTCGAGGGAGGTGAGTTCAACTACAGCCGCTACCTGGATGATCTCAAGAAGAACATCACCTCCCTGGGCTTGGGTGTGGAGGTGACGACATGACCGACCTGATCGAAGTGAAGACGGCAGACCTGGTCGGCGAGGCCTTGGGCTGGGCAGTAGGCAAGGCTGAAGGCCTGGACCTGCAGCTGGCTCCGCCCGGCTACAACGGCGTGCCGTGGCGGGTGTTCGCCCTGTACCGCGCCGCAGTGACCGAGCGCACCGAGCGCTTTAACCCGTCGGAGGACTGGGCGCTGGGCGGGCCGCTGGTCGAGAAACGCATGGTCAGCCTCCATTGCCCACAGAGCACAGACGACATCTGGGCCGGCTGGGTGATCACCGACAAGGGGGAGTTTTGCCAGGCCGGTGACAGCGCCCTGATCGCCGCCTGCCGCGCCATCGTCGCCGCCAAGCTCGGCGATACCGTCCAGGTGCCGAAGGAACTGTGCCAATGAGCAACTACCAATTCTGCCTGATCCTGTCGCTACTGTTCTTCATCGCGGCCAATGGCGTCGGCTCCAATGGCGCCGCGGCGATCGGCTACCTCATCGGTATTGCCTGCAGCTTTGCTGCGCTGGTCTGGTGCTTCCTGGAGCGAAAATCATGATCCTGCCCCTGATGTACATGGCCTACCTGATCTACAAAGGACCGCGACCATGAAAGCGCGCATGACCTACTGGAACGGCTCCTGGTGGTGCCGGCGAATGGGGTGCACCGGCCAGGGCTCGACGATGAAAGAGGCCTGGGACGACATGTGGAAGCTGTACTTCGAAGCCGTCCGTCCTGCTCGCCCGCAAACCTTCCATTCGCCGCGCGTCCGCTGCGGCTGAATAAAACTCACCCCTCCCCCCTACTACTCAAGCCCGCCGACATGCGCGGGCGAGGATTCCCTATGTCCGCAACTCAGCAATTTCATCAAACCGCCAATGACTGCCTGGAGCGCATCGCGGCCGATCTGTGGCCAGGCGCAAAGCTGGCCCTGGTCATCTATACCCCGGGCAAGCCCGAGCTCGACATCGTGCTCAAAGACAGCGGCCTGAATGTCGACGAGGTCGTCAACACTCTGCGCCGACGCGGTGGCCTGGGTCTGGATGGCGAGAACATCTACAAGCGGCTGCTCTGTGACGCAATCATCGGCGCCATGGCCTTCGGCAAGCAGAACAGCAACCCGCCGCCGGAAGGCCATTGGGGCAAAGAGTTCTGGGATATCGGCCGGGCCGAGGGCAAACAGCGCGATGAGCTTGTGGCCGCTCTTGAGCACCTGGTTGCCGTGACCACGCCTGATGCCAATGGCCGAGTCGGTGCCGAGGAAGAACACCTGGCATCCCTCGAGCATGCCCGCGAAATGATCAGGCTGCACCGCGGCTAACCACCAACCTGCCGCCACCGGCGGCGTGGAGAGCACCTATGCAGGAAGACCATAAGCCGTTGACTTGGGCCTTGGACAAGGTACCCGAGAAGAAAATGGCTGAATTGATTGGAATCACGCAACGCGCGCTGGAAGGAAAGCGCGTCCGTGGCGTGATCCCGGAAGGCGTTTGGAAAAAGATTGACAACCGGATTTTCTACAGCATTAGGAGATACGAAGCGTGGCTGGAAGGAGCATGGGGCTACCCGCTGGAGTTGAGTTCCACAGAAGCGCAATCCGCATCCGCTTCATTTGGAATGGTGAACGTCGAACTGAAACCCTCCCGTATCCCCAAACCGCAAAGGGGATCAAGGCGGCCGCAGATCTACGCGCTCAAGTAAAGAGCCTGATAAGGCATGGCGTACTGGATGAGCAGCGGTACGCCGAATTGTTCCCCAAATCGACTTACATCGACAGGGCAACAGAGATCACTTTCGGCGAATACGCTCAAAGCTGGCTTGACTGCCTTGAGGTCGTGAACGACACCAGGTCGAATTACAAAGGATTGTTGAATAGGTACTGGATGCCCAAGCTGGCGACACGCCCTATCAAGGGCATATCAACGCTGGACCTGAGGAGGGTGGTATCTGGTACCGCGTGGAAGAGTTCTACAGTGAAGAGAGCTGCGATTGCGATCGCGAAGCGGATGTTCAAGCAGGCAGTTTTTGATGAGGCAGTAGACAGGAGTCCTGCTGAGGCCATTCAGCTGCCGCAAAAGAATCGCAAGGCAGTAGAGCCATTCTCAGTAAAGGAAGCAGAAGTTCTGCTGGAATGGATGCGGTCGAACCTGTCCCGATGCAACCAGATCTACACTGCATTCTTCGAGTTTGCCTTCTTCACCGGCATGAGAACCGGCGAGATCATGGCGCTTCGATGGGACGAGATCGACCTTGAGAAAAAGACCGCGTTCATTTGTCGAATCGTGGTCGAGAAGCAGGTTATAGAGCGGACCAAGACAAAGTACACCCGGACCGTGATGCTCAACGCACGCGCTTTGGAGGCTCTGAGCAAGGCGCGTGAGATTGCAGAAGATCGGGCAACGCAGAAGCGCCGGGTCTCAACCTCGTCGCCGTATGTTTTTCAACCGTCAGGGTCATCGCCACACATGCTTTCCCCTGACACACCTGGAACACACTTTATCCAGGCCCTGAAGGGGACCGGCATACCTGCGCGGCCCCAGTACAATTGCAGGCACACATATGCAACGATGTGCCTAATGGCCGGCATGAATCCAGCCTTCATTGCAGGCCAGCTGGGGCACTCAGTTCAGGTTCTTCTGAGTACCTACGCAAAATGGCTAAACTCGGCGAACGACTGGGCAGAAATTGAAAAGCTTGGTCTGTCAGAAAATGGTACCAAAATGGTACCGGATTAAATTTCGTTCACGTTGCGCCCTTTAGTCATAAGGCATTCGACAGCAAATCAGCCATACTCCAGAATGCAGCGGTTTTTTGGGGGAAAACCCTTGCACAGCCAACGACATACCAACTTTTAGTGAGCCTCAACGTGAAAACATCCCTGTCCATCCTCAGCCTGCTGCTGTTGCTCACAGGTACTGCGACCCTTCCGTCGACCGCTGCTGCACAACCCCCGGCCCAGGTTCAACGTGACCCATCCAAGCTGCACCTCGCCTCGGGCAGCGCCCTGCTGATCGACCTGAACACCAACCAGGAGCTGTATTCGAGCCACGCCGACCGCGTGGTGCCGATTGCCTCGGTGACCAAACTGATGACGGCGATGGTAGTGCTGGATGCCAAGCAGCCCATGGATGAGATGCTCACCATGACCATTGCCAACAACCCGGAAATGAAAGGCGTGTATTCGCGTGTGCGGCTGGGCAGCCAG
Source organism: Pseudomonas sp. PVC-5-1 (assembly GCF_057444345.1). NCBI lineage: Bacteria > Pseudomonadati > Pseudomonadota > Gammaproteobacteria > Pseudomonadales > Pseudomonadaceae > Pseudomonas > Pseudomonas sp. PVC-5-1. Next base: position 3,572,509 of record NZ_CM172024.1, read on the forward strand.
CTCGACCGCCGCGAAACCTTGCTGATTACCCTGATGTCATCGGAAAACCGTGCGGCCAACACCCTGGCCAACCATTACCCCGGCGGCTACCCGGCGTTCATCAAGGCGATGAACGCCAAGGCCCGCAGCCTGGGCATGGCGCACACCCGCTACGTCGAGCCGACCGGCCTGTCGACGCAGAACGTGTCCACGGCCCGTGACCTTGCCAAGCTGCTGATGGCGTCGCGCAAGTACCCGATGCTGAGCGAACTGTCGACCACCCGCGAGAAGACCGTGGCCTTTCGCAAGCCCAACTACACCCTGGGCTTCCGCAACACCGACCACCTGGTGAACAAGAGCAACTGGGACATCAAGCTGACCAAGACCGGCTTCACCAATGAAGCCGGCCACTGCCTGGTGCTGCTGACCCGCATGGACAACCGCCCGGTGGCCATGGTGATCCTCGACGCCTTTGGCAAGTACACCCACTTCGCCGATGCCAGCCGCATGCGCCAGTGGCTGGAAACCGGTGCTGCCAAGCCGGCGCCGGCGGTGGCCATGCAGTACAAGGCAGAGCGGCAGAACAAGGGGCGCCTGGCGGCCGAATGACCGGAGCCGGAATGATGGGGCCTGCACCGGCCCTATCGCCGGCAAGCCAGCTCCCACAGTGACAGCACCAGGCCTGCGAGAGCAACTGCCCTGCGCGGTCCATGTGGGAGCCGGCTTGCCGGCGATGGGCTGCACAGCAGCCCCAAGTTCGTCAGGCCGTGGCGCTGACCATTCCGCCCGCGCTGCTGCCACCCTCTTGCTGCAACAACTCCAGTAACTGCGCCGTGGCCGCCATGATCTGCCCGTTGATAGTGGCAATGCTCGCCTGCTTGGCTCCCACCGCAGCCGCCTTGGCAGCCTCGTCCATTTTGCTGTCCATCAATGCAGCAAGCTGCTTCTGCTCCTCGGCCAGCTGCTTCTGCAAATCCTTGATCAACTGACGCAGCTCGGACACGGCCTGTGACTCCCCACTGCCTTCACTGTCCGTGGATTGCGCCTGGCCAGCCCCGCCAACCTTCATGCTGTCGCTACTGATGCTCAAGGGCCCCAGTGCCTCACCAGCCTGTTTCGCCTGCTCGCGATCGGCAGTTGCGTTCGCACTCAGCGTCTGGGCCGAAACGCCGTTGATTATCAAATTGCTTGCTGTTATCCCGCTCATCTCGGTTCCTTGCCTCGAGTTGGCTCCTTGTCGTACCCCCTATCGGCCACCCCTCACAGTTCTTTAGTCCGCTTAAATTCCCCCCCGACTGGCTCGTTCCAACACATGTACTTGCGCAGGAGCCGGAGCCCCGGCGGGCGTCCAAATTCGACCATTCAGGGAATCGCAGCCATGAGCCAGCCCTCACAGCAGGAAACCATCAAAGATCTGATCGGCGTGGGCTTCGGCCCTTCCAACCTGGCCCTGGCCATCGCCCTGGAGGAACTCGCCGAGTCTCAGGGCCATGCCCTCGACGCGCTGTTCATCGACAAGCAGCAGGACTATCGCTGGCACGGCGAAACCCTGGCCACTCAGAGCGAGCTGCAGATCTCGTTCCTCAAGGACTTGGTGTCGCTGCGCAACCCCACCAGCCCCTACAGTTTCGTCAACTACCTGCACCAGAAGCAGCGCCTGGCCGACTTCATCAACCTCGGCACCTTCTACCCGTGCCGCCTCGAGTACAACGACTACCTGCGCTGGGCCGCCGAGCACTTCGCCACCCAGGCGGTATATGGCGAGGAAGTGCTGCGCATCGAGCCGGACGTGCAGGCCGGCCGGGTCGAGCACCTGCGCCTGGTCTCGCGCGACGCCCAAGGCCGCGAATACAGCCGCCGCACCCGTTCGGTGGTGGTAGGCAGCGGCGGCACGCCGAAAATCCCGGAAAAGTTCGGTGCCTTCAAGGACGACCCGCGGGTATTCCACCACTCCCAGTACCTGAGCAGCCTGAACAAGCTGCCATGCACCACCGGCAAGCCGATGCGCATTGCCGTGATCGGCTCGGGCCAGAGCGCCGCCGAGGCGTTCATCGACCTCAACGACAGCTATCCGTCGGTCAAGGTCGACATGATCCTGCGCGGTTCGGCCCTCAAGCCCGCCGATGACAGCCCGTTCGTCAACGAGATCTTCTCGCCGGACTACACCGACCTGGTCTACAACGAACCGGCCGACCAGCGCAGCAAGCTGCTGGGTGAATACCACAACACCAACTATTCGGTGGTCGACCTCAACCTGATCGAACGCATCTACGGCATCCTCTACCGGCAGAAGGTCGCCCACCAGTACCGCCACAACGTGCTGTGCCGGCGCCAGGTCGAAGCCGTGGTGGCCACCCGCGAAGGCCTGGAGCTGACACTGCGCGACCTCGCCACCGGCCAGCAGCAGACCCACCGCTACGACGCGGTGATACTCGCCACCGGTTACGAGCGCCGCTCGCACCGTGACCTGCTGGCGCCCCTGGCCGGCTACCTGGAAGATTTCAGCGTCGACCGCAACTACCGCGTGCTGGCCAGCCCCGACCTGCAGGCCTCGGTGTACCTGCAGGGCTTCTGCGAAAACAGCCACGGCCTGAGTGACACCCTGCTCTCGGTGCTGCCGGCGCGCGCTGCGGAAATTGGCCGCGCGCTGTACCAGGACCTGGCGCAGCTGCACGGCAAGCCGCAACCGGCCGTGGCCCTGACCCGCGCCTGATCCCCTGCAAGACCAGCACTGCCCTCCAGGCATGTACAGGTCCTGTAGGAGCGGCCTTGTGTCGCGAAAGGGCTGCGCAGCAGCCCCTGGGTTTCAGCGCAGGTGCACAAATTGCCGGGGCTGCTTTGCAGCCCTTTCGCGACACAAGGCCGCTCCTACAGGGTCGCGCCAGCTTTCAGGTTCCTTCGCATCCTGAAACATTTGCTTGCATTTAAAACGGCAGGTTTTCGATTCTCATTCGTCCTTATCAATACAGCCCCTCTTTGGCTGGGCACACGCTCGACTCCCCATTGCAGAAGACCGTCAGATGGCCAAATCACCAAAAAAATCCAAATCCAGGCTGTGGTTCCTGGTCCACAGCTGGCTCGCCTTGCCGATCTGGTTCTTTGTCCTGATCGTCTGCTTCACCGGCATGCTCGCGGTGGTCAGCCAGGAAATCGTCTGGCTGGCCGACCCCGCCGTGCGCGCCAACAAGCCCGACGCCGACGCCGAGCGCCTGAGCTTCCAGCAGGTACTGGACGCCCTGCACAAGGCCGAGCCGGACATGGTGGTGGAGCGGCTGATCCAGCCCGACGGTTCGCACTTCGCGGTCAAGGCCAATGTCACCCTGCCTGACGGCACCAGCCCGACGCTTTATGTAAACCCCTACACCGGGGCCATCCAGGGCAAGACCCCGGACTTCAACTTCGAAGCCTTCACCCGCGCCTTGCACGGCTGGTGGCTGGTGCCGTTCACCAGCGGTTTCAGCTGGGGCTGGTACCTGGTGTCGTTGCTCGGGCTGCCCATGCTGGCTTCGCTGGTAACCGGCCTGGTGGTGTACAAGAAGTTCTGGAGGGGCTTCTTCAAGCCGGTGCGCACCGGCCACGGTTCGCGAATTTTCTGGGGCGACCTGCACCGCCTGGCCGGGGTCTGGTCGATCTGGTTCATCGCGGTTATTTCCATCACCGGCACCTGGTTCCTGATCCAGGCAATCCTGGCCGACAACCACATCACCATTTCCAGCCGGCCCATCGTGCCGGTAATCGCCCGTGAAGACGTGCCGCAAACCCCGAATGGCAGCCCGGCAGCGCGCATCGACCTGGATGAAGCGGCACGCATCGCCGGCCTGGCGGTCCCGGGGCTGGAGATCAGCTTCATCTCGCTGCCGGCTACCGCCTACAGCCACATCACCCTGGCCGGACCAGGCTGGTACCCGCTGATGTTCCAAAGCGCCTCGGTCAACCCGTACACGCGCAATGTCGACAGTCAGTTCCTGATCAGCGACCGCTCCGCCCTGGAGTTCGTCACCGAATCCATGCGCCCGCTGCACACCGGCGATTTCGGCGGCCTGCCGATCAAGCTGGTGTGGTTCTTCTTCGGCCTGGTCCTCACCCTGATGGTGTTCAGCGGTTTGCTGATCTGGACCAAACGCACCGCCCAGGCCACCGCCGCCGCCCTCAAGCGCAGCGAACGCGCACCGCGCATGGCGCGCCATGAACCCACCGTGGAGATCCGCCCATGAGCCAGGCCCAAGCCGTGCCCATCAGCCCGCTGAAGCAACTGTGGCTGAAGTGGCGTTTTCACTTGAACATCCTGCTGATCCTCATCCCGCTGGGCTTCATGCCCAAGTACTTCGCCGAGGCCAAGCTGTTTCGCGGCGAAGCGGGGCTCGGCGCCAATGTGATCCACGACATCCAGGTCGGCCCCTATACCCTGGACCTGGCCGAGATGCGTGACGAGGCTCCCCGCGCCGATGGCCCGGCCGGCCACTTCAAGGTCTTCAATGCATCGCTGTGCAAGGCCTGCGTCAACGGCGTCAAGGCGGCCTACCTGCGCATCGGCAAACCGCGCAGCCTGCGCGCCGCCGGCACGATTTTCTTCGGCGCGCCGTACAACATGGGCACCTCGTTGCCGATCCCGCCACGCACCAAGCCCGACGCGCAGATCTGGATCACCCTGGAAGGCTGGGACGGCAGCATGCACCAGGCGTCCGTCCCTCTGGCCAAGGCATCGCCAGCCACCGTGGCCTGGCTCGAGAAACAAGGAGGCAAGAAATGAAACACCTGATACGCACCCTCGCCCTGCCCTTGCTGGTGCTGGCCGCCTGCCCGGCCCTGGCGCACAACCCGATGTGCGAGTGTGAAGAGCTGGCCGGCGGCCAGGTCAAGTGCACCGGCGGCTTCTCGGACGGCAGCGGCGCCCCCGGAGTTACCCTGGATGTGATCGGCTACGACGAACAGGTGCTGGTCGGCGGCAAGCTCGGTGATGACTCGACCCTGACCTTCAAGCGCCCGGACGGCGAGTTCTACGTGCTGTTCGATGCCGGCCCCGGGCACGTGGTGGAAGTCGACTACGCCGATATAGCCCAGCCATGAGCCGCGCCCAAGTGATTCGCCCGGCCGGCGCCGGGCACGAAACCCTGTACGTGCTGCTGGTCAGCCTGCTGATCGTGGTACTCGCCACCGGCGTGGTGCTGCTGCGCGGCGAACGCGAGGATGAACAGGCCATCGCCAGCCACCAGATAGACGCCCGTCGCGACCTGACCGCCGCCGAGCAAGGCCTGTACACCGACTTGCGGGTGGCCTTCGACGAAATCCAGCTGCTGCGTGAAGAGAACACCGCTGCGCCCAGCGTACAGGCACTTGCCGAGGAAGGCCTGCCACCGTTCGTGGTCGATGCCGGCAGCCAGAGCCGCGGCAGCCACCAATGGTCGTGGCTGGAGACCGGGGCCTACCTTGGCCGCAGCCAGGCCCCGGAAGTGGCCGGCAGCCTGCTGCTGATCCTGCCGGCCGACAGCACCGGCCAGGCCGATGTCTGGCTGCGCCGCGACAGCGCCGCCGTGACCCCGGACGACCTTGGCCAGGCCGCCCTGATCGCCGCCGGCTGGCAGCAGGTGGTCAGCCATTACGACGCCGGGGTCACCCGCGAACACCGTCATTGAACCCAAGGACTTCCCCATGCTCCGCTCCGCCCTCGCCCTGCTCCTGGCCATTGCCCTGCCGGCACAGGCCCTGGCCGATAACGGCAAGCCCCTGCGTATCGGCATTACCCTGCACCCCTACTACAGCTATGTGAGCAACATCGTCGGCGACAAGGCCGAAGTGGTGCCGCTGATTCCGGCAGGGTTCAACCCCCATGCCTACGAGCCACGGGCCGAGGACATCAAGCGCATCGGTACCCTGGACGTGGTGGTACTGAACGGCGTCGGCCATGACGATTTCGCCGACCGCATGATCGCCGCCAGCGAGAAGCCCGACATAAACACCATAGAGGCCAACCAGAACGTACCCTTGCTGGCGGCCACCGGCATTGCCGCCCGCGGCGCCGGCAAGGTGGTCAACCCGCACACCTTCCTGTCGATCAGCACCACCATCGCCCAGGTCAACAACATCGCCCGCGAACTGGGCAAGCTCGACCCGGACAACGCCAAGCTGTACACGCAAAACGCCCGCGCCTATGCCAAGCGCCTGCGCGCACTGCGCGCCGAAGCACTGGCCAAGGTCACCGAGGCGCCCAGCGCCACCTTCCGGGTCGCCACCATCCATGCCGCCTACGACTACCTGGTACGTGACTTCGGCCTGGAGGTGACTGCGGTGGTCGAGCCAGCCCATGGCATCGAACCCAGCCCGGCCCAGCTGAAGAAGACCATCGACCAGCTCAAGGCGCTGGACGTGCGGGTGATCTTCTCGGAAATGGACTTCCCGTCGGCCTATGTCGAAACCATCCAGCGTGAATCCGGCGTGCGCCTGTACCCGCTTACGCACATCTCCTACGGCGAATACACCAAGGACAAGTACGAAGTGGAGATGAAGCGCAACCTCGACACCGTGGTCCGCGCCATCCAGGAGAACCGCGCATGACCGCCGCCGCCAACCTGGTGACAGCCTGCGGGCCGCGCATCGAGTTTGCCGGCATCGACCTGACCCTGGGCCGCACCCGCATCCTCGAACAGGTCAGCTTCAACGTCGCCGCCGGCAGCGTGCATGCCATCGTCGGCCCCAACGGCGGCGGCAAGAGTTCGCTGATCAAGACCCTGCTTGGGCAAATGCCACACCAGGGCCAGCTGAGCCTGCACTGGCCCGGCGAACGCGAAGTGATCGGCTATGTGCCGCAGGCGCTGGAGTTCGACCGTGGCCTGCCGATGACCGTGGACGACTTCATGGCTGCCATGTGCCAGCGCCGCCCCGCCTTCCTCGGCCTGTCGCGCCGTGTGCAGCCAGCCATCGACGCGGCCCTGGCGCGGGTCGGCATGCTCGACAAGCGCAAACGGCGCATGGGCGCGCTTTCCGGTGGCGAACGCCAACGCGTGCTGCTGGCCCAGGGCCTGATTCCCGAGCCGCAACTGCTGGTGCTGGACGAGCCGATGTCGGCGCTGGATGAAGCCGGCATCCAGGTGTTCGAACAACTGCTGCAGGGCTGGCGCCAGGCCGGCACCACCGTGCTGTGGATCGAACACGACCTGGAAGCTGTGCTGCGCCTGGCCGACCGGGTTACCGGCCTGAGCCGCCAGGTACTGTTCGACGCCCCGCCCGCCCAGGCCCTTACCCCGGAGCGCCTGCTCGGCCTGTTCTCCGTTCACCCGCGTAGCGAGAGCCTTGCCTGATGAGTTTCGAAATCTTTCGGCAAACAGTCCAGGACTGGGCCACTGCCGGCTACCTGCCCGAGGCGCTGGCCTACGGCTTCGTGGTCAACGCTTTGCTGGCCGGTTTGATGATCGGCCCGGTGCTGGGCGGCCTGGGCACCCTGGTGGTGGTCAAGCGTTTTGCCTTCTTCTCCGAGGCGGTCGGCCATGCCGCGCTGACCGGCGTGGCCATCGGCATCCTGCTGGGCGAGCCCTACACCGGCCCCTACGGCAGCCTGTTCGGCTACTGCCTGCTGTTCGGCATCTTGCTCAACTTCCTGCGCAACCGCACCGGGCTGTCGCCGGACACACTGATCGGCGTATTCCTATCGGTGTCGCTGGCGCTGGGCGCCAGCCTGCTGCTGATGCTGGCGGGCAAGATCAACGTGCACATCCTCGAGAACGTGCTGTTCGGCTCGGTGCTGACCGTCAGCGGCCAGGACCTGGTGGTGCTGGGCATCGTCGCGGTGCTGGTGCTGGCATTGGCCGTGCCGCTGTACAACCGCATCATGCTGGCCAGTTTCAACCCACAGCTGGCGGCCGTGCGCGGGGTGGCGGTGAAAACCCTGGACTACCTGTTCGTGGTGCTGGTGACCCTGGTCACCGTGGCCTCGGTGAAGGTGATCGGGGCGATCCTGGTCGGGGCGCTGCTGGTGATCCCCGCTGCCGCCGCACGCCTGGTCAGCCAGTCGCTGAAGGGCTTTTTCTTCCTGTCGGTGCTGATCGCCACGCTGAGCACGCTGCTGGGCATCCTGCTGCCAATCGTTTTCGACCTGCCGGTGCCGTCCGGCGCCGCGATCATCCTGGTCGCGGGCATCTGCTTCGCGCTGGCGGCGCTGGCCCGCGCCCTCGTCCCCCGCCTGCAAGGAAACCCGGCATGAACCTGAAACGCCTGACCCTGGCGCTGGCCCTGGCCAGCCTGCCGTCGCTGTCTTTCGCCACGCAAGTGCTGACCACCCTGCCCGTCACCCACAGCCTGGCCAGCGCCTTGCTCGAGGGCACCAAGGTGCAACTCAAGCGTGCAGCACCCGCCAACCTGCCTGCCAGCCGCCAGCCTTCCTATTTCAGCGGTCGCGGTGGCGCCAGCCTGCACAAGGCCGCGCAGCAGGCCGACGCGGTGATCGGCGTGCGCTCGATCTGGCGTGACGACCCGCTGTACCCGATGGCCCGGCGTAGCAATATCCGGATCGTCGAAATCGACGCAGCACGGCCAGTGGATGGCGCGCTGCCGGGCATAGCGGTGAGCGGCGACGAGGCCTATGGCGCCTACCCCTGGCTCAACCCGACCAACTTCGGGCGCATGGCCGACGTGGTAGCCAATGACCTGGAGCGGTTGGCGCCGGGCGACAAGGCGCAGATCCAGGGCAACCTGGCCGGGCTCAAACGCCAGTTGCTGGAGCTTTCGGCCAGCAGCCAGACACGCTTGGCCAAGGTCGACAACCTGACGGTGGTGAGCCTGTCGGAACGGCTGGGTTATCTGGCCAGCGGGTTGAACCTGGACGTGGTCGAGCAGCCGCTGCCAGCCGAGTGGGATGCGACTGCGCTGAAGGCGCTGGGGGACAACCTGAAAGCGCAGGATGTGGCGCTGGTGCTGGACCATCGGCAGCCGGAAGCGGCTGTGGCCGAGGTGATCAAGGCGTCCGGGGCGAAGTTGGTGGTGGTGGAGAGTGACCCTGAGGATGCGTTTGCCGGGTTGAAGGCCAGTGTGGATCTGGTGGTTGCCGCCCTGGGCGAAAGCTGATGTTGGCTGTGCCGGCCTCTTCGCGGGCTTGCCCGCTCCCACAGGGATAGCACAGGGCCAGAGAACAGTGAGGTACCTGTGGGAGCGGGCAAGCCCGCGAAGAGGCCGGTGCAAGCAATGGACAGCTAGCGCTTCATGCACCGCTGATAACGCTCATCCACCCGCCCGGCAAACCACGCCGTGGTCAGCTTGCGGGTGATCTTCGGGCTTTTCAGCTGGATCCCCGGCAGCACCGCCCGTGGCACCGGCTTGCCGGCCGCTGCATCGGCCAGGGCGAACACCCCGCTGTACAGCTTGCTGTCCTCGAAGGCCAGACTATCGCCCTGCTCCAGCTGGCTGCGAATCTGCGGGTTGCGCAGGCCCAGCTTTCCTCCCAGTTTGCGTGCCGCCTTTTCAGTGGTCCCGGGCATGATCGAGCCCGGCGCCACCAGGTCGCCATCCAGCGCCAGCGTCGCCCCCGTCGCCTTGCTCAGTGCCGCCTGAAATGCCGCATTGCGGCTTGCGTACCAGCCCGCGTTGAAATCGGCAAAGCGATACAGCTGGCGATCATAGTTGGCCGAATAGCCTAGCAAGTGGGCGATACCGAAATACATGCCGCCGCGCCGGGTGAACACTTCCTGGCGAATGCTGCCATCATGGCTGTAGGGGTAATCCCGCGCATGCTTTTCGGCAAAGTCGATGCTGACCTGCATCGGCCCACCGGTATGCACCGGGTTCAGCCCGCCCAGCAAGGTCTTGCCCAGCGGCACGCGAGCGATGACTTCGTCATACAGTTCGCTCAACTGCTTCTCGCTGCGCACCGCCTGCAAACGCTGCTGGTAGCTCTTGCCATTACCCGACGGCGTCTTCAGTGCACCATCGACCAGCAGCTTGGGGATATGCAGGCGCGCGGCGCGGCGGTCGATTTCCTCCCGGGCGATACGCCCCAGGTTGGGCACCTGCGGGTCGGCATTGAAGGTCGATTCCTGTTCGGTCACCGCCAGCACCGCACACAGGTTGCTCTTGCTGGGGGCAATACGCTGGGCCTCGAACGCCACCTGAATGTCCCGGGCCCAGCCCTCGCGGTCCTTGGCCTGGGCGGGTAACAGCCGCAGCAGTTGGGAGCGGACCTTGGCCGGGTCCGCCTCGGGTGCTTCCTCACGGCGCCCGGCGCAGCCTTGCAGCAGCGCCAGGGCCATCAACCCGGCAGCCAGTAACCGGCCGTTCAGGGCTGTTCACCGACCAGGTAGGTCTTGCTGATGTGCCGGAACAGCGGGTGGCCGGCACTGCCCATAAGCTCGAACAAAACCATTTCGCGGGTCACCACCTGCGCCCCCGCAGCCCGCATGCGCGCCAGCCCTGCAGCCTTGCTCGCCGGGGTACGGCTGTCACAGGCATCCTCGACCACGAACACCTGCTTGCCCAGCGCCAGCAGGCCGAGCACGGTCTGCAGCACACACACGTGGGTTTCCATGCCACAGACAATCACTTGCTCGCGCGCCATCAAACTCGCTGGCAGGCATTCGGCGGCCACGCAGGAAAAATGGCTTTTCTCCACCACCTCGGCGGCCGGCGCTGCGGCCAGCAGTTCGGCCAGGGTATGGCCCAGGCCCTTGGGGTACTGCTCGGAAATCACCGTCGGCAGTTCCAGCTCGTTCGTCGCCGCCAGCAACCAGCGTGCCCGTGCGCGGGTGCCTTCAGGGTCGCTCATGGCGCCGATGAGTTTTTCCTGGATGTCGACGACCAGCAGCGTGGCCTTGTGGGGATCGATCAGCATTGTCTGCCTCTTGCCTGGGAAAAGGCCTAGCCTCCCCCAAGGCAAGCGGTGCCGTCAATCAGGCGGACAGCCGAAGCGGTTGCAGCGACGCGGTCAGCGCAGCGAGCACCCGGTCCTCATGCTCATGGATGAAGAAGTGGCCGCCAGGGAACATCTGCAGCGAGAACGCCCCGTGGGTTTCCTTGCGCCAGGCCTGCAACTGCTCGTCACTGGCGCGGTCCTGCATGCCGCCCAACACGTGCAGCGGGCACTGCAAGGCCGGCCGCTGTCGGTAGGCGTAGGTACCACACAGCAGGAAGTCGGCGCGCAGGGTGGGCAAGGTCAGGCTCATCAGCTCGGCGTTGGCCAGCACTTCCTCGGGCGTGCCCTGAAGCTCGCGCAACTCGCCGATCAACTCGGCGTCGCTCTTGGGCTCGCGCCAGTTCTTGCCGTCGTAGTCCTCGCGGCGGGTCGGCGCTGCGGTGCCGCAGGCAAACAGGGCCAGTGGCGCCGGGCAGCCCAGCGCCTGCAGCTCATGGGCCAGCTCGAAGGCCAGCAAGGCGCCCAGGCTATGGCCGAGCAGCGCGTAGGGGATGCTGGCCGCCAGGCGCTGTTCGGCGGCCAGTTGCCGGGCCAGGGCCTGCATGTCGGTGTGCAGTGGCTCGGCCATGCGCGCACCACGCCCGGGCAGTTCCACCGGGCGCACCTGCAGCCACGTCGGCAGCTTGCGCCGCCAGCGGCTGTAGACCATGGCGCTGGCCCCGGAATACGGCAGGCACAGCAGGTTCAATGCAGTCACTGGGCGACGGCTTCGGCCATTTTCTGGCGCAGGCTCAGCGGGCGCATGTCGGTCCAGACTTCATCGATGTAGGCCAGGCAGTCCTTCTTCAGGCCGCTCTTGCCTACGGCACGCCAGCCGCTGGGGATGGCTTTGTAGTCGGGCCAGATCGAGTATTGCTCTTCGTGGTTGACCACTACCTGGAACTGGATATCGTCGCGGTCGAAAACGGAAGTCATTGCCTGTCTCCTTGAGTGATGGGTGCCGCTGCGCGCCTGGCGCAGGGGGGCTTTCAAGTAGACGTGGCGTGCGGCGAAAAAATTAGTGGGGCTGACGCGGTCTTCAGGTATCCCGCAACAGGTCGTGGGTATCGAGCAAGCGGAAGGCCACCTGCGGGTTGCGCTCCAGCCCACGGCGGATCGCCGCCGGGATCGACTGCCGGGTCTTGCGGCATAGGCCGGGCTGGTCGTCCAGTTCGATGACGATGCCGCGCATGGTTCGCACTTCGTTGAAACCGGGGGCAATGTGCACGCGAATGCCGAGGTTTTCATACATCCGCTGCTGCAGGCGTTGCAGGTCTTCCAGGTCCTTGAGGTTTTCCAGGCGGTCGAGCAGGCGTTTCTCTTCCTGGCGGGTCAGCAGGAGGATGCGCTGAGCGGCCTGCGGGTGATCGACCAAGTGTTCGCGGCCGCAGTCGCAGGCGCCAGGGGGGCAAGGTTGGCGCAGAGGCGGTGTAGTGCTCATGGAGCAATCATAGCCTGTACCGGCCTATTCGCGGGTGAACCCGCTCCTACAGGTCCCGGCTAAAACTTTCCTGCCAGGCAAAAAAAATTCACAAACCTCTAGACCGTCACCCGCCTCTTCGCCTATAAATCGCCTAAAGGAAATTTATATTCCTACCAAGAAATATTTCTTCGCCTCCACGCGAAGCCTCTTTTGCCCTTGTGCCCGACCTGCCCCACTCCATCACGAGGCCTATCCGACATGCATCCCGCTCCCGATCACTTCATCCTGCGCGTCAGTTGCCCGGCCGTGTCCGGCATCGTCGCCGCGGTGACCACCTACCTGGCCGAGCACGGTTGCTACATCAGCGAGATGGCGCAGTTCGACGACGAGGACAACGGGCGCTTCTTCATGCGCGCGGTGTTCCGCTACAACACCGGTGTCACGGGTGACACACCGCAGCTGGAAGCCGGCTTTGCCGATGTCGCCCAGCGCTTCGACATGCAGTGGAGCCTGCACAGCAGTGCCCGGCCGATGCGCGTGCTGCTGATGGTGAGCAAGTTCGACCACTGTCTGTCCGACCTGCTGTACCGCCATGCCAAGGGCGAGCTGGACATGCAGATCACCGCCGTGGTCTCCAACCACCTGGACCTGCGCCCGATGGCCGAGCGCCAAGGCATCCGTTTCGTCTACCTGCCGGTCAGCAAGGACACCAAGGCCGAACAGGAAGCCGCGCTGCTGCGCATCGTCGAGGACACCGGCACCGAACTGGTGGTGCTGGCGCGCTACATGCAGATCCTCTCCGACGACCTGTGCCGCCAGCTGTCAGGCCGGGCGATCAACATCCACCATTCGTTCCTGCCCGGTTTCAAAGGCGCCAAGCCTTATCACCAGGCCTACCAGCGCGGGGTGAAGCTGATCGGCGCCACCGCCCACTACGTCACCAGCGACCTGGACGAAGGCCCGATCATCGAGCAGGAAGTGCAGCGCGTGGACCATGCCTACGCACCGGATGACCTGGTAGCCATCGGCCGCGACACCGAGACCATCGCCCTGTCCCGCGCCGTGAAATACCACCTTGAGCATCGGGTGTTCCTGAACCACGACCGCACGGTGATCTTCAAATGAACGCCACTCCCAGTATCAAGCTGATCGACGGCAAGGCCACCGCGACGCGGGTGCTGGCCGAGGTACGCGAGCAGGTGCAAGAGCTGCGCCAGGGCGGCGTGCAACCGGGCCTGGCGGTGGTGCTGGTCGGCGCCGACGCTGCCAGCCAGGTGTACGTGCGCAACAAGGTGCTGCGTGCCGAAGAGGTGGGCATCCGCTCGCTGGAGCATCGCCTGCCCGCAGGCACCAGCCAGGCCGAGCTGCTGACCCTGATCGACCGCCTCAACCGCGACACCGAGGTCAACGGCATTCTCGTGCAACTGCCGTTGCCGGCCCATATCGACGAACACCGCATTCTCCAGGCGATCAGCCCACTGAAGGATGTGGACGGCTTCCACAGCGAGAACGTCGGCGGCCTGGCCCAGGGCCGCGATGTGCTCACCCCGTGCACGCCCAGCGGCTGCATGCGCCTGCTGCGCGATGCCTGTGGCGAACTGCGTGGCAAGCATGCGGTGGTGGTCGGCCGCTCGAACATCGTCGGCAAGCCCATGGCCGCCCTGCTGCTGCAGGCCGACTGCACGGTGACCGTGGTGCACTCGCGCAGCCGCGACCTGCCGGCCTTGTGCCGCCAGGCCGACATCCTGGTGGCCGCAGTGGGCAAGCCGCGGCTGATCGGTGCCGACTGGCTAAAGCCCGGCGCGGTGGTGATCGATGTCGGTATCAACCGCATCGACGAAGGCGGCCACAGCCGCCTGGTCGGCGATGTCGACTTCGCCGCCGCCCTGCCCCAGGTGGCCGGCATCACCCCGGTGCCCGGCGGCGTCGGCCCGATGACCATCGCCTACCTGATGAAAAACACCCTGCTCGCCCTCGACCTGCAACAACAGGCCGCCCACCAGGAGCGCACCGCATGCCTTTCGCCCTGCTGAAATACGGCCTGAGCGCCGATTACCCGGTGGAGGTCGACCTGCCACCACCGTGCGAACTCAAGCCACGCTATGACGTGGTGATCATCGGCGGCGGCGGCCACGGCGTGGCCATCGCCTACTACCTGGCCAAGTACCACGGCATCACCAATGTCGCCGTGCTGGAAAAGGCCTACCTGGGCGGCGGCAATACTGCGCGCAACACAGCGGTGATCCGCTCCAACTACCTCACCAGTGAGGGTGTGCGCTTTTACGCAGAATCGGTGCGCATGTTCCAGAACCTGTCGAACGAGTTCGACTTCAACATCATGTATTCCGAGCGCGGTCAGCTCACCCTCGCGCACACCGACGCCACCGTGCGCGCCTTCCGCCAGCGCGCCGAGGTCAACAAGCACTTCGGTGGCCGCACGGAGATGATCGACCGCCAGCAGATCCACGAACTGGTGCCAAGCCTGAACCTCGACCCCGGTCACCTGCCGGTGCTCGCCGGCCTTTGGCACATCGATGGTGCCACCGCCCGCCACGACGCAGTGGCCTGGGGCTACGCCAGGCAGGCGGCCAAGCGCGGCGTCGAGATCCACCAGCTGACCGAAGTGCAGGACTTGCTGATCCGCAACGGGCGCATCGAGGCGGTGAAGACCAACCGTGGCACCGTGCAGTGCGGTTGCGTGGTGCAGGCCGTGGCCGGGGCCAGTTCGCTGCTGATGGCCAAGGCCGGCATTCGTGCGCCGATCCACACCTACCCGCTGCAGGCCATGGTCACCCAGCCGTTCAAGCCGTTTCTCGACCCACTGGTGAGCTCCTCGGCGCTGCACTGCTACGTGCAGCAGACCAGCCGCGGCGAGATCGTCTTTGGCGGCGGCTCCGACCCATACCCGCTGTACAACACCCGCTCCACCCTCGACCTCAAGGAGAGCCTGCTGGCACACGCCATCGAGATGTTCCCGTTCATGGCCAACGCCAAGCTGATGCGCCAGTGGGCCGGGATCACCGACATGACCCCGGACTACAGCCCGATCATGGGCCTGTCGCCGGTGCACAACTATTACCTGGACGCCGGCTGGGGCACCTGGGGTTTCAAGGCCACGCCGATCTGCGGCAAGACCATGGCCGAGCTGGTCGCCAGTGGCGGCAAGGTGCCGGAACTGATCGCACCCTTTGCCCTGGAGCGCTTCAGCCGCTTCCAGCAAGTCAACGAAATGGGCGCCACCGCGGCCAGCCACTAAGGAGCGACGACGATGAAGATCCTGACCTGCCCCTTGAACGGCCCGCGCAATATCAGCGAGTTCACCTACGGCGGCGAATTCAGGCATATGCCCGACCCGGCCAGCTGCAGCGATGCGGAATGGGCCGACTATGTGTTCAACAGCGACAACCTTGCCGGCGTGGTGATCGAATGGTGGCTGCACAACGCCTCCAGCTACTGGTTCCTGGCCGAACGCCACACGGTGAGCGACCAGGTGCTGCGCACCTTCGACCCGAAAGAACTGTTCGACCGCCGCGCCGACTTCACCCCCGCCGCCACCCCGGAGATTGCCGGATGAACAGCCACACTCGCCTCCCCGCGCCCATGGGCCTGCTGATCGACCGCGAGCGGCCCCTGCACTTCCAGTTCGACGGCCAGGCCTGCCAGGGCTTTGCCGGTGACAGCATCGCCAGCGCCCTGCTCGGCAGTGGCCGCTGGCTGCTGTCGCGCTCGTTCAAGTACCACCGCCCGCGCGGCCCGCTGAGCATGGCCGGGCAGGATGCCAACACCCTGGTGCAGCTGCCGGACGAGCCCAATGTGCTGGCCGACCTGGAAGCCGCCCGCGATGGCCAGGTAGTCGAAGGGCAGAACTTCAACGGTAGCCTGACGCACGATCGCGACGCCTACCTGGGCAAGTTTTCGCGCTTCATGCCGGTGGGCTTCTATTACCGCTCGTTCTACAAGCCCAAGGGCATGTGGAAGGTGTGGGAGCCGCTGATCCGCAAGAAGGCCGGCCTGGGCGTGCTCGACCTAGGCTTCAGGCCGCAGTATTACGACAAGGCCTATCTGTTCGTCGATCTGGCCGTCATCGGCGCTGGCCCGGCGGGCCTGCGTGCGGCACTGGACGCGGCCAATGCCGGGGCCAAGGTGTTGCTGATCGAGCAACAGCCGGTGCTTGGCGGCTCGCTCACCTACGCCCGCTTCGACATTGCAGGCACCCGCGCTACCAGCTTGCGCCAGGAACTGCTGGCTGCCGTCGAGGGCCACCCGAACATCCAGGTGCTGCTGGACGCCACCTGCAACGGCTGGTTCACCGACAACTACCTGCCGGTGATCCAGCACAAACGCCTGTACAAGGTGCGAGCCAGCCGCTGCCTGGTGGCGGCCGGTTCGTTCGACCAGCCAGTTGTGTTCCGCAACAACGACCTGCCGGGGGTCATGCTGACCAGCGCCGTGCAGCGGCTGATGAAGCTGTACGCGGTAAAACCCGGCCAGCGCGCGGTAGTCCTCACCGGCCACGATGACGGCTACCTGGCCGCCCTCGACCTGCAGGACCAAAGCGTGGCCGTGGCCGCGGTGGTCGACATGCGCGCTGCGCCAGCCGATGCCGCACTGGCCGCAGAACTGAAGCGCCGCGATATACCCGTGCACCTGGGCAGCACCGTGTACGAAGCCCTGCACGAAGCGGGCATGCGCCACGTGAGTGGCGTGGATATTCGCCCGATCACCGGCCAGGGCAAGGTCGGCCCGCATGGCCTGCGCCTGGCCTGCGACCTGCTGTGCATGTCGGCAGGCTACATGCCGGTGTACCAGTTGCCGTGCCAGGCTGGCGGCAAGCTGGCCTACGACGTCAACCGCGACGAGTTCGCCATCAGCAACCTGCCGGCCGGGCTGGACATCGCCGGCTCGGTGAACGGCCGTCACGCACTGGGCAATGTGCTGGCCGACGCCACTCGCGGGGCTGCCGATGCGCTGGCAGCGCTGGGCCTGGAAGCGCCGGTGCAGCCAGTGTTCAGCGCCGAAGCCAAGGTCAACTTCACCTGGCCGATCTTCCCCCACCCCAAGGGCAAGGATTTCGTCGACTTCGACGAAGACCTGCAAGTGCGCGACATCGTCAACGCCACGCGCAGCGGCTACCGCGATGTGCAACTGGTCAAGCGCTTCTCCACGGTCGGCATGGGCCCGTCCCAGGGCCGCCACTCGGCGCTGCCGACCGCCCGCCTGGTGGCCCACGCCACCGGGCGCAGCATCAGCGAAACCGGGGTGACCACCGCCCGTCCACCGTTCCAGGCGGAAAAACTGGCCCACGTCGCCGGCCGCGCCTTCGACCCGTACCGGCAAACGCCCATGCACCGCCGCCACCTGGAAGCCGGGGCGAAGATGATGCCGGCCGGCATCTGGCAGCGCCCTGCCTATTATGGCAAGCCCGAGGAACGCGAACGCTGCATGCAGGAGGAAGCCCGCCATGTGCGCGAGAAGGTCGGCCTGATCGACGTTTCCACCCTCGGTGGCCTGGATGTGCGCGGCCCCAACGCCGCCGAACTGCTGGAGCGCCTTTACACCTTCGGCTTCGCCAAGCTGGCCATCGGCCGCACCCGCTACGCGCTGATGACCAACGAGCATGGCGTGGTGATCGATGACGGCGTGTGCGCCCGGCTGGGCGAGCAGCACTTCTACGTCACCGCCACCACCAGCGGTGTCGACCGCATCTACCAGCAGATGCTGAAGTGGAATGCGCAATGGCGCCTGGATGTGGACGTCACCAACGTCACCGCCGCCCTGGCCGCGGTCAACCTGGCCGGGCCGCTGTCACGCCAGGTGCTGGCCAAGGTGTGTGACGATGTGGACCTGTCGGCCGAGGCCTTCCCTTATCTCGGCGTACGCCAGGGCACAGTGGCCGGCATTGCCGCGCGCATCCTGCGGGTGGGCTTTGTGGGTGAACTGGGCTACGAAGTGCACGTGCCGGCGCGTCACGCCGAGCGCCTGTGGGATACCTTGATGCAGGCCGGCGCGGGGTTGGGCATTCGCCCGTTCGGCGTCGAGACCCAACGCCTGCTGCGCCTGGAAAAGGGCCACGTGATCATCAACCAGGACACCGACGGCATGACCCACCCGGCGGAGATCGACATGCAGTGGGCCATCGGCCGCAAGAAGCCATTCTTCGTCGGCAAACGCTCGATCGAGATCCTCGAAGCGCAGCCGCTCAAGCGCAAACTGGTCGGCTTCACCCTGCCCAAGGGCAGCCCGCAGCCGCTGGAGGGGCATCTGGTGCTGGACGGGGCGGACATCAGCGGCAACGTCACATCCTGCGAATACTCGCAAACCCTGGGGCAGATCATCGGCCTGGCTTACGCCGGTGCCCATCAGGCCACGCCTGGCATGCACATCCCGATCCGCGTGGAGGGCGGCGTGATGGTCAATGCCAAGGTGGTGCCCCTGCCGTTTCACGATCCCGACAACCTGCGCCAGGAGCTCTGAGCCATGACCAGTTTGCAAGCCAAAGCTTTTATTTCACCCGGCCCGCGGGCCGAACTGCTGCATACCTGCGCGTTGACTGACCTGACCGATCTGGCACGGGTCGGGTTTCGTGGGGGCGACAGTGCCGCTTGCCTGCAGGCGCGTGGCTACCGCTTGCCGTCGCTACCCAACCAGGCCGTGCGCCAGGAAGACAGTGGCTGGGTAGCACGCTTGTCGCAGACCGAGTACCTGCTGCTGGGCAGCCTGGCCGACGGCGGTGCACGGGTGGCTGCCGAAGAGGCTGGGTGGGTGCAGGATGCTCGGCGCAACTACCTGCTGCCGCGCCAGGATAGCCATGCCTGGCTGCAGCTGTCGGGGGTGCATTGCAGCGCGGTGATGGCCAAGTTGTGCGGGGTGGACTTGCGCGCCCGGGCGTTTCCCGTTGGGGCGGTGGCGCAGACCTCGGCGGCGCGGATCAACGTGATCGTGCTGAATGTGGGGAGCGATGAGAGGCCGGCGCTGCAGTTGCTGTTTGATCGGGCATCGCTGGCGTATTTCCGTGAAGCGGTGCTGGATGCCATGGATGAGTTCGATGGTGGGTGGGTCGGGGTAGATGAACTGATGCGTTGACCTGCACCGGCCTCTTCGCGGGTAAACCCGCTCCCACAGGGTAATCACTGGGCTTGGGGCTGTGGAGTACCTGTGAGAGCGGGCAGGCCCGCGAAGAAGCCAACGCGGTGGCTGGCACCGGCTGCGCCGGTGTTCGCGGGCTCGCCCGCTCCCACAGGGTCATCACTGGGCTTGGGGGCTCTGGAGTACCTGTGGGAGCGGGCGTGCCCGCGAAGAAGCGCACTCGGTACCGAAGGTCAGAGCTGCACCAAGCGCTCACGCAGGAAGTTCACAAACCCCTGAACCGGCCGCGCCACCTGCCGGTGCTGGGGGTACACCGCCGACAACTGCAGTGCTGGCGGCTGCCACTCATCCAGCACTTTCACCAGTCGCCCATCCGCCAGCGCCTGTCCCACGATGAAGGTTGGCAGATAAGTCACCCCCATCCCGGCAATCGCCGCATCCCTTAGCAGCTCGCCATTGTTAGCCCGCATCCGCCCGACTACCTGGATCGCCTGTACCTTGCCGCCCTGGCAGAACTGCCACTGCACCTGCCGCGAATGACCATACGGCAGGCAATCATGCCCAGTCAGTTGCTCCGGCCTGGCCGGCACGCCCCGAGCCTTCAGGTACGCCGGGCTCGCACAATACACCCGCTCGACACTGGCAATGCGCCGCGCAATCAGGCTGGAATCCTCCAGCGCACCAATCCGTAGCGCCAGGTCATAGCCCTCGCCGATCAGGTCCACTGCGCGGTCGCTCAAATCCACCTCCACATCCACCTGCGGGTGCAACTGCAGGAACTCGGTCAGCAGGCACCCCAGGTGCGCCATGGCGAACGACAGCGGCGCACTCAGACGCAAGGTGCCACGCAAGGCCTGGGCCTGGCCGCTGATGTCGTGCTCCACCTGCTGCACTTCGCCGAGCAGGCGCAACGCCGACTGGTAGTAGTGCTGGCCCAGTGGCGTGGCATCCAGGCGCCGGGTGGAGCGGTTGAGCAGGCGCACGCCCAGGCGCTCCTCAAGCTGCATCAGGCGCCGGCTGACCGATTGCTTGGACATCCCCAGGCGGTCGGCAGCCGCAGTGAAACTGCCAGCTTCCATGACCTGGGCAAAGATCCGCATGTCTTCGTAAGGGTTCATTGTCTCGCTCTTGGTGACAGTCAAACGCTTTATAGCGGCTTTTTCCCATCAACGCATCTCCCTAATCTACGCACAAGTCGCAGCGATGGCCCTGAAGGCCAGGCAAGACGCCCACTACCAACATTCAACAGAAAAGGATTCGCTCATGAACATTGTCCACAAAACCCTTACCGCTTCCCTTCTGGCCCTGTCCGTTTCCAGCGCCTTCGCCGCTGGCAGCCCGGGTATCGAACAGCACACCCAGGCCTTCCTCGAAGCCCTGGAACAAGGCGGCGGCAAGCCACTGGAGCAGCTCAGCCCGAAAGACGCCCGCGCGGTGCTGACCGGTGCCCAGGCCTCGGTAAAGGTCGATCTCTCGGGTATCGAGGTGAAGGAACGCACCATCCAGGCCAATGGCGAGTCGATCAAACTGCAAGTGGTGCGCCCGGCCAACGTGAAGGGTGACCTGCCGGTGTTCATGTTCTTCCACGGTGGCGGCTGGGTGCTCGGCGATTTCCCGACCCACCAGCGGCTGATCCGCGACCTGGTGGTTGGCTCTGGCGCAGTGGCGGTCTACGTCGACTACACCCCATCGCCGGAAGCGCACTACCCGACCGCGATCAACCAGGCCTACGCCGCCACCCGCTGGGTGGCCGAGCATGGCAAGGAAATTGGCGTGGACGGCAAGCGCCTGGCCGTGGCCGGCAACAGCGTCGGCGGCAACATGGCGGCAGTAGTGGCCTTGAAAGCCAAAGAGGCCGGCACCCCGGCCCTGCGTTTCCAGCTGCTGTTGTGGCCGGTGACCGATGCCAGCTTCGAAACTGCGTCGTACAAGCAGTTTGCCGAGGGGCACTTCCTGACCACCGGGATGATGAAGTGGTTCTGGGACAACTACACCACCGATGCCAAGGCGCGGGAACAGATCTACGCCTCGCCGCTGCGGGCCAGCAGTGAACAGCTCAAGGGCCTGCCGCCGGCCCTGGTGCAAACGGCCGAGTTCGACGTGCTGCGCGATGAAGGTGAGGCGTATGCCCGCAAGCTGAATGCCGCTGGCGTGACTGTGACCTCGGTGCGCTACAACGGCATGATCCATGACTACGGGCTGCTCAACCCGCTGCATCAGGTGCCGGCCGTGCAAGCGGCCATGCGCCAGGCCGCCGGCGAGCTGAAAGTGCACCTGCAGTAACCTCATCCACGCATGCGGCAGGGCCTGGTGCCCTGCCGGTTCAGGAGACCCGTCATGCTCACCGTACGTAACGCCAAAGACCGCGGCCTGGCCTTTCATGGCTGGCTGAAATCGTTCCACACCTTCTCCTTCGGCCACTACCGCAACCCGGACGAGCAAGGGTTCTCGGACCTGCTGGTGATCAACGACGACCGCGTCATCCCCGGCAAGGGCTTTGGTCAACACCCGCACCGCGACATGGAGATTTTCTCCTACGTGCTGGAAGGCGCACTGGAGCACAAGGACACGCTGGGCACCGGTTCGGTGATCCGCCCGGGCGATGTGCAACTGATGAGCGCTGGCCACGGCGTGGCCCACAGCGAGTTCAACCACAGCCAGGTGCAGCCGGTGCACTTCCTGCAGATCTGGATCGTACCGAACGTGCAGGGGGCAACGCCGCGTTACCAGCAACAGCATTTCAGTGCCGAGGAAAAGCGCGGCAAGCTGCGCCTGATCATCTCGCCGGATGGCGCCGAGGGGTCATTGCAGGTACGGCAGAATGCGCGGGTGTATGCCGGCCTGTTCGACGGTGACGAGCGTGCCATCCTGACCTTGCCGGAAAACCGCCATGCCTATGTGCATGTGGCCCGGGGCAGCATCGAGCTCAATGGGCAAGTGCTGAATGAAGGGGATGGGGTGCGAATGAGGCAGGAACAGCTGCTGGAGCTGGGCAACGGGGTGGATGCCGAGGTGCTGGTGTTCGACCTGCGGCCGCATGAATTGCCGGGCATGCCTTGAGTTTCTGCTTCGACAGTAATGGCCCTATCGCCGGCAAGCCAGCTCCCACAGGTACTGCACAGGTCTTCAAGGCAGTGTTTAACCTGTGAGAGCTGGCTTGCCGGCGATAGGGCCAACAGCCATCACTCAGGGCTCGAACCCTTCGACGATGATCACCTCAGCCTTCGCCACCCCCTGGCGATGGCTGCAAGCCTCCTGGTACAGCTCGGACCGGTAACACGCCAGCGCCTGCTCGTACGAATCGAACTCGATCACCACGCTACGCTGAGGGGTAGGCCGCCCTTCCATCGCCTCGCTACGCCCGCCACGGGCCAGGAAACGGCCGCCGAATGCCTTGAAGGCAGCCGGGGCGCGCTGGGTGTACTGCTGGTATTGCTCGGGGTCGGTCACGTCCACATGGGCGATCCAATAGGCCTTCATGCGCTGCTCTCCTGTTACGGCGATATTTGTGTATGATGGTATACCATAATAATCATCCCACCACAGTGAGCGTGCAACATGGCTTTCAACACCATCGAAGAACTTCTCGAGGACTACCGGCAAGGCAAGATGGTCCTGCTGGTGGATGACGAGGACCGGGAAAACGAAGGCGATCTGCTGATCGCCGCCGAGCGTTGCGACGCCCAGGCCATCAACTTCATGGCCCGTGAAGCGCGCGGGCTGATCTGCCTGACGCTGACCGACGATCACTGCCAACGTCTGGGCCTGGAGCAGATGGTGCCGGCCAACGGCAGCGTTTTCAGTACCGCCTTCACCGTGTCGATCGAGGCTGCCACGGGCGTTACCACCGGTATTTCCGCTGCTGATCGGGCACGTACGGTGGCAGCGGCGATGGCCCCCAACGCCCGCCCGGAAGACCTGGTGCAACCCGGCCACATCTTCCCCCTGCGCGCCCGCGAAGGCGGTGTACTGACGCGCGCCGGCCACACCGAAGCCGGCTGCGACCTGGCGCGCCTGGCCGGGTTCACCCCGGCGTCGGTTATCGTCGAAGTACTCAACGATGACGGCACCATGGCCCGCCGCCCGGACCTGGAGGTGTTCGCTGCCCGGCACGGCATCAAGATAGGCACCATCGCCGACCTCATCCACTACCGCCTGAGCACCGAGCAGACCATCAAGCGCATCGGCGAACGCGAACTGCCGACCGTGCATGGCACCTTCCGCCTGGTCACCTACGAAGACCGCATCGAAGGTGGCGTACACATGGCCATGGTCATGGGCGATATTCGCCGCGAGCAGCCGACCCTGGTGCGAGTGCACGTGATCGACCCGCTGCGCGACCTGGTCGGCGCCGAATACGCCGGCCCCGCCAACTGGACGCTGTGGGCGGCGCTGCAGAAAGTGGCCGAGGAAGGCGCCGGCGTGG
The DNA here is from genome assembly GCF_057444345.1 of Pseudomonas sp. PVC-5-1. NCBI lineage: Bacteria > Pseudomonadati > Pseudomonadota > Gammaproteobacteria > Pseudomonadales > Pseudomonadaceae > Pseudomonas > Pseudomonas sp. PVC-5-1. The sequence continues at coordinate 3,596,293 of NZ_CM172024.1, forward strand.
TGGTGATCCTGGCCAACCATGAGTCCTCGCAGGCGCTGCTGGAACGCGTGCCGCAGCTGACCCAGCCGGTGCGGCCTTACCAGCGTGGGCAATCGAAGGTGTACTCGGAGGTAGGTACAGGCGCGCAGATTCTGCAGGATCTGGGCGTGGGCAAGCTGCGCCACCTGGGCCCGCCGCTGAAATACGCGGGGCTGGCGGGGTATGAGCTGGAGGTCGTGCAAAGCATCCCCTTCGAGCCGGACATGGTCGGCTAAAACACCGAAGCAACTGACTTGGCAGGGCCCTGTAGGAGCGGGTTCACCCGCGAATGCGATGGTGAAGCCACCAACGCATTCGCGGGTGAACCCGCTCCTACAGGGCCCGCGCTGTTTCTGAAAGGGACGGAGTGATGGCCGGTAGCCTCATACCTCTTGCCAAAAGTTTGGAATACCATAATATGATATCCCGTAGACCTTGAATCTGCAGGCCGGCACCTACAATCAAAAACGGCCAAAAAACACTTTGTTTTAGCTGCTCCCCGAACACTGTTGGCGGGCGCACCACAAGCCCCGCCTCGAATAACAAAAGCAACGAGGGCGTAACCATGCTGTTGAGCAAACGTGTAACCGCAGTGCTGTCCGCCAGCCTGCTGACCCTGGCATGTCAGGCCGCCCAGGCCGCCGACAGCCTGAACTTCGTCAGCTGGGGCGGTACCACCCAGGACGCCCAGAAAGAAGCGTGGGCCGTACCTTTCACCAAAGCCACCGACATCAAAGTCGTCCAGGACGGCCCCACCGACTATGGCAAGCTCAAGGCCATGGTCGAAAGCGGCAACGTGCAGTGGGACGTGGTCGACGTCGAAGCCGACTTCGCCCTGCGTGCCGCCAGCGAAGGCCTGCTCGAACCCCTCGATTTCACCCAGATCAAGCGCGACAAGATCGACCCGCGCTTCGTCTCCGACCATGGCGTCGGCTCGTTCTTCTTCTCCTTCGTGCTCGGCTACAACGAAGGCAAGCTCGGTGCCAACAAACCGGTGGACTGGACCGCACTGTTCGACACCAAGACCTACCCCGGCAAGCGCGCCCTGTACAAATGGCCCAGCCCAGGCGTACTGGAACTGGCCCTGCTGGCTGACGGCGTAGCCCCCGACAAGCTGTACCCGCTGGACCTGGACCGCGCCTTCAAGAAGCTCGACACCATCAAGAAAGACATCGTCTGGTGGGGCGGTGGCGCCCAGTCGCAGCAACTGCTGGCCTCGGGTGAAGCCTCGCTCGGCCAGTTCTGGAACGGCCGCGTCTATGCCCTGCAGCAAGACGGTGCACCGGTGGGCGTGAGCTGGAAGCAGAACCTGGTCATGGCCGACTTCCTGGTCATCCCCAAAGGTGCCAAGAACAAGGACGCGGCCATGAAGTTCCTGGCCAACGCCAGCAGCGCCGAAGGCCAGGCCGAGTTCGCCAACAAGACCGCCTACGCGCCGGTGAACGTCGACAGCGTGGCCAAGCTGGACAAAGACCTCGCGCAGAACCTGCCGACCGCCTATGCCCAGGACCAGGTCACCCTCGACTTCGCCTACTGGGCCAAGAACGGCCAGGCCATCGCAGCCCGCTGGAATGAGTGGTTGGTCAAATGAAAGTCGCCATCAACGCCCTGCATAACGCGCAAGGTGCCCCCACGGGCACCGGCGCCCCGGGAACGGCCCCCCGCCGCGTCAGCCTGAGCCAGCGCTGGAAAGGCAGCCGCAATCTGCTGCCGGCCCTGCTGTTCCTTGGCCTGTTCTTCTTCGCCCCGCTGGCCGGCCTGTTGCTGCGCGGTGTGCTGGAGCCGACGCCGGGCCTGGGCAACTACGAGCAGCTGTTCGCCAACTCGGCCTATGCGCGGGTGCTGTTCAACACCTTCTCGGTGGCCGGCGTGGTCACCCTGATCAGCGTGCTGCTGGGCTTCCCGCTGGCCTGGGCAATTACCCTGGTGCCCAAGGGCTGGGGCCGCTGGTTGCTGAACATCGTGCTGCTGTCGATGTGGACCAGCCTGCTGGCGCGCACCTACTCGTGGCTGGTGCTGCTGCAGAGCTCGGGGGTGATCAACAAGGCGTTGATGGCCATGGGTATCATCGATGCCCCGCTGGAAATGGTGCACAACCTGACCGGCGTGGTGATCGGCATGAGCTACATCATGATCCCGTTCATCGTGCTGCCGCTGCAGGCGACCATGCACGCCATCGACCCGATGGTGCTGCAGGCCGGCTCGATCTGTGGCGCCAGCCCGTGGACCAATTTCTGGAAAGTGTTCCTGCCGCTGTGCCGCTCGGGGCTGTTCTCCGGGGCACTGATGGTGTTCGTGATGTCGCTCGGTTACTACGTCACCCCGGCCCTGCTGGGCGGTGCGCAGAACATGATGCTGCCCGAATTCATCATCCAGCAGGTGCAGTCGTTCCTCAACTGGGGCCTGGCCAGCGCCGCCGCCGCACTGCTGGTGGTGATCACCCTGGTGCTCTTCTACCTGTACCTGAAGCTGCAGCCGGAATCCCCGGTCGGCAACGCGAGGTAAACCGCCATGCTCCTGTCTCCCAATGCCATGGGCCGCCCGCTGCGTACGGGCCTGTACCTGACCACCGGGGTCATCGCGGCCTTCCTGCTGCTGCCGGTGGTGTTCATCGTGTTGCTGTCGTTCGGCTCGTCGCAGTGGCTGGTGTTCCCGCCACCGGGCTGGACCTTCAAGTGGTACGGCCAGTTCTTCTCCAACCCGGAGTGGATGGACGCCGCGCTGGCCAGCCTGAAGGTGGCCGTGCTGACCACCATCGCCGCCGTGCTGCTCGGCCTGCCCACCGCGTTTGCCCTGGTGCGCGGCCGCTTCCCGGGCCGCGAGCTGCTGTACGGGCTGTTCACCATGCCGATGATCGTGCCGCTGGTGATCATTGCCGTGGCGGTGTACGCGCTGTTCCTCAAGCTCGGCTACACCGGCACGCTGTTCGCCTTCGTGGTCAGCCACGTGATCGTCGCCCTGCCCTTCACCATCATCTCGATCATCAACTCGCTGAAGCTGTTCGACCAGTCGATCGAGGATGCCGCGGTGATCTGCGGCGCCTCGCGCCTGCAGGCGATCTTCAAGGTGACCTTCCCGGCCATTCGCCCGGGGATGATCGCCGGCGGCCTGTTCGCCTTCCTGGTGTCGTGGGATGAAGTGGTGCTGAGCGTGATGATGGCCAGCCCCGACCTGCAGACCTTGCCGGTGAAGATGTGGACCACCCTGCGTCAGGACCTCAGCCCGGTCATCGCCGTGGCCTCGACCCTGCTGATCGGCCTGTCGCTGCTTGTCATGTTCATTGCCGCCGCCTTGCGCCGGCGCACCGAAGCCAACGCCTGAGCGCGCGGAGAAAACAACAATGAGTGCAGTGATCAAAGACAACGCGCACGGCAAGACCCTGGTCAGCCTGCGCGGCCTGAACAAGCACTACGGCGACTTCACCGCCGTGGACAACCTCGACCTGGAAATCCAGGACGGCGAGTTCCTGACCTTCCTCGGTTCCAGCGGCTCGGGCAAGTCCACCACCCTGTCGATGCTGGCCGGCTTCGAAACACCGAGCAGCGGCGAGATCCTGGTCGATGGCCAGTCACTGGTCAACGTGCCGCCGCACAAGCGTGACATCGGCATGGTGTTCCAGCGCTATTCGCTGTTCCCGCACCTGAATGTGCGCGACAACATCGGCTTCCCGCTGGCCATTCGCAAGCTCAGTGCCAGCGAAACCAGCAAGCGCGTCGATGCCATGCTCAAGCTGGTGCAGCTGGAGAAGTTCGCCCACCGCAAGCCGTCGCAGATGTCCGGTGGCCAGCAGCAGCGCGTGGCTATCGCTCGGGCGCTGGTGTACGAACCGCGTATCCTGCTGATGGACGAACCGCTCGGCGCACTGGACAAGAAGCTGCGTGAAGACCTGCAGGACGAACTGCGCCAGTTGCACCGGCGCCTGGGCATCACCATCGTCTACGTCACCCACGACCAGGAAGAAGCCATGCGCCTGTCCCAGCGCATCGCCATCTTCAGCCATGGCAAGATCGTCGGCCTGGGCACCGGTTACGACCTGTACCAGAACCCGCCGAATGCCTTCGTCGCCTCGTTCCTGGGCAACTCCAACTTCCTGCGGATCAAGGCCAGCAGCAATGGCGCGGGCAGCTTCGAGGGCCAGCCGGTAGCCATCCGCCTGACCCCGGGCCTGGCCGCCTCGCAGGATGCACTGATCATGGTGCGCCCGGAAAAGGCCCTGGCCCTGACCGCCGAACAGGCCGCGCGCGAGCCGCTGCCGGCGGGGTGGAACCAGGTCAGCGCCAAGGTTGGCGAAGTGCTGTTCCTGGGCGAGAGCCAGACCTGCCATGTGGTGACAGCGGGCGGTACAGAGCTGACGGTAAAGGCGTTGTCGGCGGCGGGCATGCCGATGCAGCCGGGGGATACCGTGAAGGTGCGCTGGGCGGTGGCGGATGCGTGCATCTATACCGAGTGGGCAGAAAGTGACCTGAGCAAGTCTGCCGGGGCGCATTGATACCGCTGGGGCCGCTTTGCGGCCCTTTCGCCGGCAAGCCAGCTCCCACAGGTACAGCGCAGATTTCAGGATTGGCACGGCCCCTGTGGGAGCTGGCTTGCCGGCGATGGGCTGCACAGCAGCCCCATTAACGCGAACTTACAAGCATCAGGCAAAGCCCACTGCCCCATGGACTGTCACATTATCATCACGCCACTGTCGTAATCTGCCGGCCATCTCTATGCCATAGGCCTTCCGGCATGCCCCGCCTGCTTGTCTTGCTGCTCACCCTGCTACCGCTGGCGACCCTGGCCGAGCCCGCTCACCTGCGCGTGCAAGGCTCCAACACCATCGGCGCGGCCTTGCTGCCGGCGCTGGTGCAAGGGCAATTGCGCGCGCAGCAAGCTACCGCCATCGAACAATACCCGGGCAAGCTGGCCAACGAGACTGTCATCACCGCTCGCGATACGCGTGGCCAGCCTTTGCGCATCGACATCGCCGCACACGGTTCCAGCACCGGCTTCGTCGCCCTGGGCCATGGCGAGGCCGACCTGGCCGCCGCGTCGCGGCCTATCAACGACAACGAAGCAAGCCAACTGCAGGCTTTGGGCGACCTGCGCGCCGCTGCCGCCGAACAAGTCATCGGCCTGGATGGCGTCGCGGTCATCGTTCACCCCGACAACCCGCTGCCACAGCTCACCACGGGGCAACTGGCACAGATCTTTGCCGGGCAGATCCAGCGCTGGGAGCAATTGGGTGTTGCCGGCGGGGCCATCCACCTGTACGCCCGTGACGACCGCTCCGGCACCTTTGAGACCTTCAAGGCCCTCGTGCTGGAACCCCAGCAAAGCGAACTTTCAGCCCAGGCCCAACGTTTCGAGTCCAGCGACGAGCTGGCCGCGCGAGTGAGCACCGACCGCCAGGCCATCGGTTTCAGCAGCCTGGCGGCGGTGCATGGGGCCAAGGTGCTGGCGGTGGCCGAAGGTGACGCGCCGGCCATGCTACCGGAGCGTGCACTGGTGGCCAGCGAGGACTACCCGCTATCGCGGCGCCTGTATTTCTATCTGCCGGCCAACCCCAAGCCCCAGGCCAAGGCCCTGGCCGATTTCGCTCAGAGCCCGGCGGGCCAGGCGATCGTCGCCCAGCAGGGTTTCGTTTCGCAGCAGATCAAGGCCCAATCTGTAGCCCCCCAGGCCGACATGCCGCCGCGCTATCGCACCCTGGCCCAGCAGGCACAGCGGTTGAGCGTTAACTTCCGCTTTCAGGAAGGCAGCGCCAGCCTCGACAACAAGGCCCTGCGCGATGTCCAGCGCGTTGCCGACTACCTGCGCCAAGCGGGCAAGTTGCAGCGCAAGGCGGTGCTGGTGGGCTTTGGCGACCCCAAGGAGACACCCGGTCGCGCCGCCCTGCTCTCCCGCCTGCGGGCCCAAGCGGTGCGTCGTGAGCTGGCGCGCGATGGCGTGGAGGTGCTGGAGGTGACGGGGATGGGGGATGAACTGCCAGTGGCAGGGAACGAACTGGAGCAAGGGCGACTGCGTAATCGCCGGGTGGAAGTGTGGGTTTATTGAACGATAGGCCTGCTCTGGCCTGACTGGTGTAGGAGCGGCCTTGTGTCGCGAAAGGGCCGCAAAGCGGCCCCGGCAATTCTGTGGCGATGCCAAGACCGTGGGGGCGCTGCGCACCCCGTTCGCGACACAAGGCCGCTCCTACACAGCGCCCTGGCAAAGAAATGTAACAGCTCCCCATTCGGCATCACCGGCAAACGGGTCTAGGCTCAAGCCCATGTGATACCGGGCCCCTCTGACGGCTGCCAGGCCGCCATGTCGGATCACTGTTGCCATGCAACGTCGACATTCAAGGAGGGGCTCATGACAGCTCTACACACATTCCTCACCACCCCGTTCCTCGGTACCAGCACCTGGTTGTGGCTGGTGTTCATGGCCATCGTCATCGGTTTGCTGATACTCGACCTGGGCGTGCTGCACCGCCACGACCGGGAAATCGAAATGCGCGAGAGCCTGCTGCTGTATTCGGGCTATTTCAGCGTCGGCGTGCTGTTCGGCGTCGGGGTCTGGTACCAGTTGGGCGCGCAGTCGGCGCTGGAGTTCTACACCGGGTTCCTGGTCGAACAGTCGCTGTCGATGGACAACGTGTTCGTCATGGCGATGATCTTCAGCTATTTCGCCATCCCCCGCCGCTACCAGCACCGCGTGCTGTTCTGGGGCATCCTCGGGGTGGTGTTCCTGCGGGCGATCATGATCGGCGTGGGCGCGGCGCTGGTGCAGAACTTCGCCTGGGTACTGTATATCTTCGGTGCCTTCCTGCTGTTTACCGGGGTGAAGATGGCGCTGTCGAAGGAAGACAGCCGCCCCGACCTGGCCAACAACCCGATCCTCAAGTTCGTGCGCCGGCACATGCGGGTCACCGAGCAGATCCACGGCTCGCACTTCTTCGTGCAGCAGACCCCGCCCGGGCAGCACAAGGCGCTACGCCATGCCACCCCGCTGTTCATGGCGCTGGTGCTGATCGAACTGGCCGACCTGGTGTTCGCCGTCGACAGTGTCCCGGCAATCTTCGCCATCACCCAGGACCCGTTCATCGTCTACACCTCGAACATCTTCGCCATCCTCGGCTTGCGCTCGTTGTATTTTGCGCTGGCGGCGCTGATGCACCGGTTCGTTTACCTCAAGTACGCGCTCGCGCTGGTGCTGATCTTCATTGGCTGCAAGATCTTCTACCACGGCATGGTGGGCAAGGTGCCGGCATTGCTGTCGCTGGGGGTGACGTTCGGGTTGTTGCTGGGTGGGGTGGTGGTTTCGTTGGTCAAGACGCGGGGGGAAAAGCCGGAAATCAAGGGTGCTCAATCCAGACAGCCTTCAAATGCCGATCGCACAGTCAGCGAGAAGGAGGAAGACCCGCAGATGCGGGTCTGACCATCCAGAGGAACCAGTGAGCCTTCAAGGGCCTCTTCGCGGGCAAGCCCGCTCCTACAGATATTGTGCACAGCTTGGAGGCGGCACAGTACCTGTGGGAGCGGGCAAGCCCGCGAAGAGGCCGGAACAAGCCGGTAAATCATCGTCCGCTACGCATCATCTCCGCCGGCACGTACTTGCCGATCTCATACTTGCCGATCGCCGCCCGGTGCACTTCATCCGGCCCGTCGGCCAGGCGCAAGGTGCGTTGCATGGCGTACATGTAAGCCAGCGGGAAATCGCCACTCACCCCTGCCCCACCATGAATCTGGATCGCCCGGTCGATCACCTTCAGTGCCACGTTCGGCGCCACTACCTTGATTTGCGCAATCTCGCTGCGGGCCACCTTGTTGCCGACCGTGTCCATCATGTAGGCCGCTTTCAACGTCAGCAGCCGGGCCATGTCGATCTCCATGCGCGAGTCGGCAATCTTGTCGACGTTGCCGCCCAGACGCGCCAGTGGCCGGCCGAAGGCGGTACGCTCCACCGAGCGCTTGCACATCAGTTCCAGCGCGCGCTCGGCCATGCCGATCGAGCGCATGCAGTGGTGGATACGGCCAGGGCCAAGGCGCCCCTGGGCAATTTCGAAGCCACGGCCTTCACCCAGGATCACGTTCTCATACGGTACCCGCACATTCTCGAAGAGCACCTCGGCGTGGCCATGGGGAGCATCGTCATAGCCGAACACCGGCAGCGGGCGGACGATCTTCACCCCAGGCGCATCGGTGGGCACCAGCACCATCGAGTGCTGCTGGTGGCGTGGCCCTTCAGGGTCGGACAGGCCCATGAAGATCATTACCTTGCAGCGCGGGTCGCAAGCGCCGGAGGTCCACCACTTGCGGCCGTTGATTACCCATTGGTCACCGTCACGCACGGCGGTGGCGGCCATGTTGGTGGCATCCGAGGAGGCCACGTCCGGTTCGGTCATGGCGAACGCCGAACGGATCTCGCCGCGCAGCAGCGGCTCCAGCCACTGGCGCTTCTGCGCTTCACTGCCATAGCGCACCAGCACTTCCATGTTGCCGGTGTCCGGCGCCGAGCAGTTGAACGGCTCCGGGCCGAGCAACGAACGGCCCATGATTTCCGCCAGCGGGGCGTATTCCAGGTTGCTCAGGCCGGCACCGTATTCCGATTCGGGCAGGAACAGGTTCCACAGCCCTTCAGCGCGGGCCTTGGCCTTGAGTTCTTCCATGATCGCGGTGGGCTGCCAGCGGTCACCCTCGGCGACCTGGCGCTCGAACACCGCCTCGGCGGGGTAGACATAGGCGTCCATGAACGCGCTGACGCGCTCACGCAGTGCCTGGACCTTGGGCGAATAGGCGAAATCCATCGGGGCTACCTTCACGGTTCGGAGTACATGGGCCAGAGCCTAGAGCAGCATGGCCTCATCCACCTAGCCTATTTTCCGCGTGTATAAACATTCATAACCGATATATGATCGGCCAATAATTCCAACAAAGAGCGGCGCCCATGAACCTCAGCAAGGTCGACCTCAACCTGTTCATCGTGTTCGATGCGATCTACACCGAAGCCAACCTGACCCGCGCCGGGCAGATCGTGGGCATCACCCAGCCGGCAGTGTCCAACGCCCTTTCGCGGCTGCGCGAAACCTTCAATGACCCGCTGTTCGTGCGCACCGCGCAAGGCATGGTGCCAACGCCCATGGCGCAGAACATCATCGGCCCGGTGCGCAATGCCTTGGCACTGTTGCGCACCTCGGTGCAGGAAAGCCGCATTTTCAACCCGCAACAGGCCAACAAGACTTTCCGCATCAGCATGACCGACCTGACCGAAGCGGTCATCCTGCCGCCGCTGTTCCAGCGCTTGCGCCGCCTGGCGCCGGCGGTGCTGATCGAAAGCTTTTTGTGCAAGCGCCGCGAGACCACCAAGGAACTTGCCGCCGGCCGCCTGGACTTCGCCATCGACGCACCGTTGAACACCGACCCGCAGGTACGCCACGTCAAACTGATGCAAGACCGCTATGTCTGCGCCCTGCGCCAGGGCCACCCGCTGGCCGACAGCAAGCTGACCCTCGACAACTACCTGGGCATGACCCACATCCATATTTCCAGCCGCCGCAACGGCCTGGGCTATGTCGACCTGGCCCTGGGCAAGATGGGCGTACAGCGCAAGGTTGCCTTGCGCTCGCAGCATTACCTTATGGCCTCGCAGGTGTTGCAGCAGACCGACATGGCGATGACCGTCCCCGAGCGCTTCGCCCGCCGCCATCAGCTGCGTTACCAGCCACTGCCGGTGGAAGTGCCTGCGCTGGAAACGCACCTGTACTGGCATGAAAGCACCGATCAGGACCCGGCCAACCGCTGGATGCGCGAGCAGATCACCGAGTTGTGCGAACGTGTGGTGGCCGAGGAAGAGAGGGCCTCGGAACCAGCCTGAACAGAATGGCGGGATGCGGAGAAAAAAATTCCAAGAAAAACTCGATAGAGAGAAAATTTTCTTGATCATTTCCAGAATAGAGCCGCTGGAAGTGAAAAATATCTCCGAAGTAGCGGGTACGCTTGCTCCAACGATTGCCGATTTCACGGCGACAGACACGGACCCGCCCTCATGCCCAGCGCCCCGCTCTATTTCGATTACGCCGCCACCACTCCGGTCGACGACCGGGTCATCGAAACCATGCTCGCCTGCCTTGGCAGCCAGGGCAACTTCGGCAACCCGGCGTCCAGTGGCCATGCCTTCGGCCAGGCAGCCCGCCACGCCGTGGAGCAGGCCCGTCAGCAAGTGGCCGAACGCGTCGGCGCACAGGCCGATGCACTGGTCTGGACCTCAGGTGCGACCGAGTCCAACAACCTGGCGCTCAAGGGCATTGCCCAGGGCCTCGGCCAGCCCGGGCACCTGATCACCAGCCAACTGGAACACAAGGCCGTGCTCGACACGGTGGCCGAACTGGAGCGCCAGGGTTGGGCCGTTACCCGCCTGGCACCGGATGCCGCCGGCCTGATTCAGCCTGCGGCGGTGCAGGCAGCGTTGCGCGCCGACACCCGCCTGGTATCGCTGATGGCGGTGAACAATGAACTGGGCACGATCACCGACTTTGCCGCGATTGGTGAACAGGTACGTGCCCACGGTGCCCTGCTGCACGTGGATGCGGCGCAGGCGGTGGGCAAACTGGCCATCGACCTGAACGCCATGGCCGTGGACCTGATGTCGTTCTCGGCGCACAAGGTGTATGGGCCCAAGGGCATCGGTGCGCTCTACGTGGGGCCACGCGCCCGCACGCTGATGCGTGCGCAGATGCACGGCGGCGGCCATGAGCAAGGCCTGCGTTCCGGCACCCTGGCGACCCACCAGATTGCCGGCATGGGCAACGCCTTTGCCCTGGCCGGCCAGCCCGGCGACAGCGAACACCTGCGCCTCGAACAACTGGCCAGGCGCCTGCGTGAAGGCCTGCTGGCCCTGCCCGGCGTCACCCTCAACGGCTGCGCCAAACAACGCATTCCCCATACGCTGAACCTGTGTATCGACAGCAAGGGCTTCAACAGCGCGGCGCTGGCCAGCGAGCTGGCGTTGTCGACCACCTCGGCCTGCAATTCGGCGAGCAATGCAGCCTCGCATGTGCTGCTCGCGTTGGGGCTGGATGAACGCCAGGCACGTAACAGCGTGCGCCTGAGCATCGGGCGTTTCAGCAACGAGGCCGAAGTGGACAAGGCCCTCGAAGTGTTTGGCCGGGTGCTGACAGCGGCGTCAGCGGCACTTTGGTGAAACTTCCCTAAAACAGCCGGCTGTCCGGGGTGAAGTCCTCGACCTTTAGCCTGGCGCTGTTTGCCTGCGGATGGCGCGGGTTGAACAGGTAATTGGTGGTGCTGGGCATGATCGCGCTCGGCACCGGCAGCAGCAACGCCGAACACTCATCCAGAAAACGGTTGCCCAGGCCCCGGGTCAGTTCGGTCTGGCTCGACCAGCCAGGCTGCAAGGCGGGCAACTGCGCTTGCGAAACGGTGTCGGGCAACTCGATACGCAGCAGCCGCATGGTGGTGGGGAAATCCTCAGGGTCGATCTCCAGGTGCACCAGCACCTCCAGCATCGCCCCGGCCGGGCTGGTGGCGGCATACACCACTGGCCGGCCCGCCTGGTGCCAGCGGCCGCTGACACGCAAGCCGCCCGTTCCGCTCAAGTCTGCATAGGCGCTGATACGCCACAGAATCACAGGCCGAAGCCCTCGGCGATCTGCAGCAACATCTCTTCGACCTGGGTGGTGCCCTGCTGGGTGGTTAGCATCTGCATCGGCGTCAGCCCCGAGAAGCGCTCCTTGGGCTTGGACAGCCAGCGTTTTGCCTTGCCCGCTTCACCGAACACGGCTTCTGCCATGGCGGTGATATGGGCCGAGCGGAACAGCCGGTCGCTTTCTTCCACGGTCAGCGGCTGGTCACGTTCGATGCGGGTTTTCAGCGTGCGCAGGGGAATGATCTGGTCACGCTCCACAGGGGTGAACACGCCGAGTTCGGTCAGTTTCACCAGCCAGGTGGCAGCGAAGCCATGGGTGATGCGGGTGTGGATTTCGAAGTCACTGGCGAGTTCGGGGATTTGCAGCAGTGCATGCAGGCGCGCCCGGTACTCGTGGTAACCGTTGTCGCGAAGCACTTCGGCAAGCATGGCTCTCTCCTTTCCGGCGTTTGCCGACAAGTATGCGGCATATGCCGTATTTTGCAAGCCGACCGGAAAGACGGGGCCGCAGAGCGGCCCCGGCAACCTCACAGGAAGGTGAACACCTGCGAAGCCGGCAACCGCGACTTGTTCAGCCCGGCATTGAAGTCCGCCTCGCTGCGATAGCCCAGGCTGAGAATGACCACACTGGTGAACCCACGCTCACGCAAGCCCAGCTCGGCATCAAGAATCTTGCTGTCGAAGCCTTCGATCGGGGTGGCATCCAGCCCATGTGCCGCAGCCCCCAGCAAGGCAGTACCCAACGCCAGGTAGGTCTGCTTTTCCATCCAGTGCTGCAGGTCCTTCTGATCGAAGCGGTGCAGGTCGACGTAATGCCGGCGGCTCTGGTTCTGCCCGGCACGCGCCTGCTCATCGCGGAAGCGGCCATCGGCGGCTTCCTGGTGGAGCACGGCATCCAGGTGCGCTTCGGTCATCTCGGTTCGGGTGCAGAACACGATCACATGCGAGGCATCGAGGATCTTCGGCGAATTGTAGGCATAGCGCTCTGCGGTGCTTTTGGCCAGGCGAGCCTTGCCTTCGGCGCTGTCGGCAACGATGAAATGCCACGGCTGCGAGTTGACCGAGGACGGGCTGTGGCGCAGTTGTTCGAGCAAGGCATCGACAGTGGCCTGGGGAATACGGCGCGAGGCATCGTAGGCTTTGGTGGTGTAGCGGCGCTTGGCCAGAGAGACGGTATCCATGCAACAACTCCGGGAATGAACAGAGGATTTGCCGGGCATCTTATCTTTCCTGCCGAAAAGAAAAACCGGCACAATGCAGCAACACTTTCATCCCTGGAGTGAAAATGCTGCGCATCGCTGACCTCGAACTGTTCGTCCGCAGCAGCGTGCTGGGCAGCTTCACCGCCGCCGCCCATGAGGCCGAACTGCTGCCGGGGCAGGTGGCCGCCGCGATCAAGCGCCTGGAGCGCGACCTGGATGTGCGCCTGTTCGCCCGCACTACCCGCAGCCTGCGCCTGACCGCCGAAGGCGAGTTGTACCTGCCGACTGCCCTGAATGTGCTGGAGAGCCTGCGCCAGGGGCGTGAAGACCTGCATGGCAACGCCAACACCCTGCGCGGTACCCTGCAGGTTTCGGCACCGTCCGACCTGGGCCGCAACATGTTGCTGCCGTGGCTGAGCGCCTTCCGCCGCGAGCACCCGGCCCTGCACGTTCGCTTCTTCCTGTCTGACCAGATTGCCGACCTCAACCGCGACCCGGTAGATGTGGCGATCCGCTACGGCCTCAACCAGGACGCCAACTACATTGCCCTGCCGCTGGCAGACTGGAACCGCCGGGTGCTGGTGGCGGCGCCCGACTACCTGGCCCGTCACGGCCGCCCCCTCACGCCCGACGCCCTGCAGCAGCATGCCTGCCTGCTGTACATGCAGTACAACCGGGTCTACGACAAGTGGCGGGTGGGCAACCGCACCGTGCAGGTGAGTGGGCCGCTGGTCAGCGACGATGCCGACGTGATCCGCCGCCTGGCCTTGCAGGGCGAAGGCATCGTCTACAAGTCGTGGCTGGACGTAAGCGCCAACATCGCGGCCGGCGAACTGGAAATCATCCTGCCCGAGCACTTTGGTGAACCCGCCCCGGTCACCCTGGTGTGCCCGCACCGCAAGCAGCTCACGCCCGCAGTGGCGCAACTGCATCTGTGGCTGCGCGAACGCTTCGAGGCCTTGCGTAACCGGGCGCTGGCCAACGGCTGCACAATCGTTCCAGACTGAGCCTGGCCGTTGCGCTAAGGTAACGATTTCTGCCACGGCACGCCCCCATGAGCAACTGGATCGACCTCAAGCAAGACGCCGACACCGGCATCGAGTCGGTCCGCGCGCATTTCGTCGGGCATGCCTACGACCCGCACTGGCACGACAGCTTCCTGGTTGGCGTTACCGAGCAGGGCGTGCAGCAATTCGATTGCCGGCGAGTGCGCCATCGCAGCACGCCGGGGAACGTATTCCTGCTGGAGCCCGGTGAAATCCATAACGGCCATGCGCCCACCGAGGACGGCTTCACCTATTCGACCCTGTACCTGGAACCCACCTGGGTGGACAGCCAACTGCGGGCACTTTTCGAACACGCGCCGGGCGACAGCCTGCCCAGCTTCGCCGATACCTTGTGCCACGATGAGCGCCTGGCGCGTGCCACTGCCCTCGCCTTCCAGGCCGTGCATACCCAGGACTTGCGCATTGTCCGGCAGACGGCCATGGACGACCTGCTGGCCTGCCTGACCCGCCACCTGCACTGGCGCCGGCGCCTGAACCCGGACCCGCGCCTGCCGCTGACCGCGCAGCGCGCGCGGGATTACCTGCACGCCAACCTGGAGCGCGACATCGGCCTGGAAGACCTGGCCCAGGCCTGTGGCATCGACCGCTTCCGCCTCACCCGCGCATTCAAGGCCGCATTCGGCCTGGCGCCGCATGCCTATCTGATCCAGCTGCGCCTGGCCCGGGCGCGGCGCCTGCTCGCCCAGGGCCAGACTCCCACCGAAGTGGCCATGGCCCTGGGCTTTGCCGACCAGAGCCACCTAGGGCGCTGGTTCCGCCGTGCCTACCAGCTGACCCCGGCCGACTACCGCAGGCGCTGCTCAAACCTTCCAGACTGAAAGGCAGCGGGCAGCGAGCATGGTGCTTCGTTTATCCGGAGCCCTTGATCATGTCGCAGTCGTTGTTGCCCTTCATCCTGTTTGCGTTGGTATCCAGCATCAGCCCCGGGCCGACCAACCTGTTGATTCTTGCCCATGGGGCCCGCTTTGGCCTGTGCGCGAGCCTGGCGCCGGTCGTTGCGGCCTGCGGTGCCGCAGCGGCGATCGTGCTGATGGTGGGCCTGGGGCTGGGTGAACTGCTGCTGCGCCACCCGCTGGCCCAGCAGTTGATGAGCTGGGCCGGGGTTTTGTGGTTGAGCTGGCTGGCGTGGCAGATGCTGCGCAGTGCCGCCGCCCCGCTGCAGGCGGCCACGGCGCAAGGCTTCAGCGCACTCAGCGCAGCCTCGTTGCAGGTGGTGAACCCCAAGGTGTGGTTGATGGCCGTGGCGGTGGTCGGGGTGTTTGCCTCGCCGTCGTTGCCGGTATGGCAGCTGGCGCTGGTGTTCTGGCTGATTGCCCTGCCATGCATGGCGGCGTGGGCGCTGCTGGGGGTGGGCAGCGCGCGATGGTTGCAGGCACCGCGGCGGTTGCGGGTGTTCAACCAGGTATTGGCGGGGGTGCTGTTGATTTCTGCATGGGCTGCCGTACTGGCTTGAGCCCGCTATTGCCAGTACCGGCCTCTTCGCGGGCACGCCCGCTCCCACAGGTACTGCATCGCGCCTGAAGTTGATGCAGTACCTGTGGGAGCAGGCGTGCCCGCGAAAAAAACAGCACGGTCATTCAGGAATGCCTTGCCCCCCGCCCAGCGCCTCGCGGAACTGCCGGGTGCTGGCCACAGCCAGCAGCAACCCGGCCACCGCCACGCTACCGCCCACCAGGCCGATATCCGCCACATCCAGCTGGCTGCTGACGATACTGCCCAGCAACGCGCCACCGCCAATACCGATGTTGTAGATACCCGAGAACAGCGCCATGGCCACATCGGTGGCATCGGACGCCAGTTTCAGGGTCTTGGACTGCAGCGACAGGCTGAAGCTGAGGATCGCCACACCCCAGAACATGCTCAACGCGGCGAAAACAAAGAAGTTGCCCGACAGCGGCAACAGCAGCAACAGGCACGCCGCCAGCAGGCCGATCGAACCTACCAGGAAGCCATGCGGGAAGCGGTCGCTGTAACGGCTGAACAGCACCGAGCCGAACACCCCGGCGCCGCCGAACAGCAGCAGCAATAGCGTGGTGCGCTCTCCGCCTATCTGCGCCACGTGCAGGGCAAACGGTTCGATGTAGCTGTAGGCAGTGAACTGCGCGGTAATCACCAGCGTCACCAGCACATAGGTGATCACCAGCGCCGGGCGCTTGAACAGTATCGGCAGGCTGCGCAGCGAGCCCGAGTTCTGGCTGGGCAGCAGCGGCAACGACTTCATCAGGCACAGCATGGTCGCCAGCGCCACCCCGGCAATGCTCAGGAAGGTGATGCGCCAGCCCAGCGCTTCACCCACTACGCGGCCCAGCGGGATACCCAGGACCATGGCCAGGGTGGTGCCAGTGGCCAAAAGGCCCAGCGCCTTGGCCTGCTGCCCGGGCGGCGCCACGCGCACCGCCAGGGAAGCCGTGATGGCCCAGAACACCGCATGCGCCAGGGCTATACCGATACGGCTGACCAGCAACATGGCAAAGCTCTGTGACATCCACGACAGCAAGTGGCTGACGATGAACACCAGGAACACGAACAGCAACAGCCGCCGCCGCTCGATGTTGCGCGTCAGCAGCATCATCGGCAGCGAGGCCAGTGCCACTACCCAGGCGTAGATGGTCAGCATCAGGCCGACTTGCGCGGTGCTCATGTCGAAGCTGCGGCCAATGTCGCTGAGCAGCGCCACCGGGACGAACTCGGTGGTGTTGAAGATGAAGGCCGCCAGGGCCAGGGCAATGACGCTCAGCCAGCTGCCGCTACCCGCCGTGGGTGGCATGTTGGTGGGTATGGGTCCATTCATGGGTACAAACCGCTTCTCCGCAGGCAAGGCAACAGGACGCACGTCGGCCACCCACTTGCCGGGGTGTCGACGCACGCTTTGTTATTGAAAGGAATGCCCGGCATGGTACGCGTCAAGCCGGGGGCTCACAACCGCGAGGCGGGCAGAAGGAGTAACATGCGCGCTTTGTGCGAACGCGTATGCAACAAGGAGCCCGATCCGCTCATGGACCAGCAGCACTCCCAGCAGCAACAGTGGCAGCAGGCGGTCACCGCCTATGCCCAGGCCATCAACGACTATGTCGCGCAGGGCCGCGCGCAAGGCTGGGATGACCTCGAAGAGCCCCTGCCGCAGGCCACCGAGCACTTGCTCGATGCCTGGCTGCAGGCCCTGCAAGCAGCCAACCGGCCCGGCGTCGAAGCCTTTGAGCAGCAAGCCTTCCGCGAAGCCTGGCCGCCCGCCCACCACCCCTTGCTGCCGCTGATCAAGGAGCACGGGCAAGGTATCGGCAACGTCCTGCTGCTGGAGGATGGCAGCCTGCTGGCACGTATCGGCATGCCGCATGACAAAGGCCAGGTGGTGCGCATTGACCCTCTCGGGGTGACCCCGGTGATCGGCGTCGATCACTTCGGCCGCTGCCCGGCCCGCCGCTATTTCGCCCTGGCCAATGCCGAGGGCATACGCGTGACAGATGGCTGGGGCGGCCCGCAGGTGCTGCGCCTGGCCTGGCCCACGGGGTTGGAGGGGTTGCCGCCGGGTTACCCGTTCGAGCCCTTCGACCTGCCGCCCACGCCGACCACGCTGATCCCCTTCCCGGATGGCCAGCGGGTGCTGCTGGTGAGCGCCGAGGGTATCTTCCTGCTGACCCGCCACGGCGCGACCCGCCTGCTGCCGCACCAGGCGCGGGTGCTCGACGAACTGGACGAAGGCACCGACCCGGACGACATCAGCCTGGGACTGAGCATGGAGCACGGTGCGGTATCGGCGGATGGTCGGTTGATCGTGGTTGGCGAGCAAGGCAGCCGCCACCTGGTGCTGGATGACCAGCTCCGGCCCGTGGCGGCCATCGGCCCGGCCAGCGAGTATCCGCACTTTGCGCTGTTCAATCGTGCAGGTGACCAGTTGATAGTCAATGCCTGCCATTTCTATAGCGGTGCCACGCTGGCCGTCAGGGTGGCCGACTTGCCGGGGCTGGATACCGACTACTACAGCCAGGACCCGCGTACCCCGCTGGTACAGGATGGCGCACGGGTGTATGCCGGCGTGGCGCGCGAGGGCGAATATATCGTGGGGGATGCCTATGGTTACCTGCGGGCATTTGGCGAAGATGGCACCGAGCATTGGCAGCATTACCTGGGGTCGACCATCAGTGCCCTGGATATCAGTGCCGACGGGCGTACGCTGGTAGCGGCGAGCCATGCCGGGTTCGTTTCGGTGATTGCCCTGGACAACGGGCGGCCAGCCTGGCAGATCGGTACCGGGGCGCATGGCGAGGTACGGCGGTGGTTGTTCTGGAAAGGCTGGGACAGGGCATTGGCCTGGTAACAGTTGCAGCATCTTCATTGCCTGTACCGGCCTTTTCGCGGGCTCGCCCGCTCCCACAGGTACTGCACAGATTTCGAAAGCTGTGATTTACCTGTGGGAGCAGGCCGGGGCAGGCAACCAATCAGTTCTGCAAAGTCGCCATATCGATCACGAACCGATACTTCACGTCCCCGGCAATCATCCGCTCATACGCCTGGTTGATGTTGCGGATATCCAGCAACTCGATATCACAACGAATCGCGTGCTCGGCGCAGAAATCCAGCACTTCCTGTGTCTCGGCAATACCACCGATCAACGACCCCGCCAGCACCCGGCGCTTCATCACCAGATTGGCCGCATGAACCGCCGGGTCGATTGGCTCGATCAGGCCGACCAGGATGTGCACGCCATCGAATTTCAGGGTTTCCAGGTACGGGTTGAGGTCGTGCTGCACCGGGATGGTGTCGAGCAGGAAGTCGAAACGGCCTGCTGCTGCTCGCATCTGCTCGGCATCGGTGGACACGATCACATGGTCGGCACCCTGGCGGCGGGCTTCGTCGGCCTTGGCCTGGTTACGGGTGAACAGGGTCACTTCGGCGCCCAGCGCCTTGGCCAGCTTGATAGCCATGTGACCCAGGCCGCCCATGCCGAGGATGCCGATCTTGTGACCAGGGCCGACGCCGTGGTGCTTGAGTGGCGAATAGGTTGTGATGCCGGCGCAGAGGATTGGCGCAGCGCTGGGCAGGTCCATGCCGGCCGGGATGCGCACCACGAAGTGCTCGCTGACCACGATGCTGCTGGAGTAACCGCCCATGGTGTTGCTACCGTCGATTCGGTCCGGGGTGGCATAGGTCATGGTCGGGCCTTCCAGGCAATATTGCTCCAGGTCCTTGGCACAAGCTTCGCAGTGTCGGCAGGAGTCGACCATGCAGCCAACGCCGACCAGGTCGCCGACCTTGTGCGTGGTCACTTTGTCGCCCACGGCGGTGACGCGGCCGATGATCTCGTGGCCAGGCATCAGCGGGTACACGGCAATGCCCCATTCGTTGCGCGCCTGGTGGATGTCGGAGTGGCATACGCCGCAGTAAAGGATGTCGATGGCGACGTCGTCAGGGCGCGGGCTGCGACGCTCGAAGGTCATGGGAGCCAGAGGGCTGGTGGGGGTCTGGGCGGCGTAACCGATGGCGGTATACATGCAGGGCCTCGCTATGAAGTGAAACGATTCAGGCTGCGCATTCTGCGCGCCATGCGTCGCTTCGCCCACGACTGATTCTCCGGTATCGATGCCTGATTCTCCGAAGATGCCATGCAGCATCTGGCGCCGAGCGTTCATTCTGCGATGATCAAACTGTCTGATTCTCTGCCCAGGTCCATCATGCAACTGACCCGCCACGTCGACGCCAATGCGCCGCTTTGCACACTGATCCGCAGCCTTGCCACGCGCCCGGGCTTCGTGCCCACGCATCTGCCCCAGGTGCAGGTGCTGAGCTGGGACCACTATGTGGCCAGCAGCCCGCAGATCTACGAACCCAGCCTGATGATCCTGGCCCAGGGCAGCAAGCTGGCGCGCCTGGGGCCGCGTACCCTGGAATATGGCGCCGGGCATTATCTGGTGCAGGCATTGTCGGTGCCGTTCATGTGCGAAACCTTTGCCACCCCCGAAGCACCGTTGCTGGGCGTGGCGGTGGACATCGACCGTGGCGTGCTGGGTGAACTGGTGCAAAGCATGGCCCTGGCGCCGGATGCCGCGGTGCAGGCGCAAACCCCGCATTCAATGACCTCGGCTGCACTCGATGCGCCGATGCGCGAATGCGTGGAACGGCTGCTGCGCTGCCTGCAGGACCCGGTGGACGCCAAGGTGCTGGGCCCGGCGCGGGTACGCGAGGTGCTGTACACCGCCTTGCGCGGCCCACAAGCGGGCGTGTTGCGGGCGCTGGTGGAGCAACAAGGGCACTTCGCCCGCATCGGCGCCGCCCTTGCCCACCTGCGCGAACACTACACCGAGCCGCTGAGCGTTGAAGCGCTGGCCGCACGCGCCAACATGAGCGTTTCGACCTTCCACGAGCACTTCAAGCGCTGCACCGACATGGCGCCGATGCAGTACCTCAAGCGCCTGCGGCTGCTGAAGGCGCAGCAGATGCTGATCGGCGAAGGCCTGGGGGTGGCGCAGACCGCGCACCGGGTGGGGTACCAGAGCACCTCGCAGTTCAGCCGCGAGTACAAGCGCCAGTTCGCCCGCAGCCCGGGGGATGAATTGCCGTACCAGAGCCTGCCGGTGTAATCGCCTGCCCTGGCCCCATCGCCGGCAAGCCGGCTCTCATGGAACAACACATGACTTATTGGTTCAGCAAGGTTCTGTAGGAGCAGCCTTGTGCTGCGAAGAGGCCGATACTGCCAAAGCCTGTCTATTGCTTGTGCCGGCCTCTTCGCAGCACAAGGCTGCTCCTACAAAGGACGCGGCAAACGAGCGATAGTTGTTCTCTGCGCGACAGCGCAGCCCAAAAGGGCTGGGCAATCTCCCGCAGATACTGCACAAGGCTTGAGGTCGATGCAGTCGAGGTGGTGCTTGCCGGCGATGGGCTGCAGAGCAGCCGCGGCATTCTCAAGGCTTCATTGCCGCTCGACCATCGCCACTATTGCTGCCTGCAATTCGGCCTTGGCCTGTCCCACCTCCAGTTCCCCCGCAGCAGCCGCCTGCGACAAGGCATCCGCCGCCCCCACCAGCAAGCGCATGCCCGCCACCCCGATGTTGCCACTGGGCGAAAACCCGGCCAACGCCTCACGGCATTTGTCCAGAAACGGCTGCTCATAGGCCCGCTTCAGCGCTTCCATTTCCGGCGAGCCGGCCAATGCCGCCGACACTCCGGGTATCTCCAGCCCCTGGCTCATCACACAGTCCACATACGCCTCGGCAATCACCCCGGCGCGACTGGCCAGGCTAGCGTCACAACACGCCAGCGCCTGCTCCAGCATCCGCGACTGCCGTGCATCGTATTGCTGGTACAGCGCCACCAACAGCCCGGTGCGGGTCTCGAAATGGTCATAGACCACCGGCTTGGTCACCCCCGCCTGCTCGGCCAAACGCCCCAGGCTCAAGGCATCGGTGCCCTCCTCCCGTACCAGCTGCCAGGCCACATCGAGCAACTGTCGACGGCGCTCTGCGCGGCTCAGGCGCTTGCGCGAGCGGCCTTGATCATCGCTTGACATCGTTTACCTACCAAAAGTAACTTACTAAACGTAACTTACCTTGAGTATATAGCGCTCCGGGTAACCCTGCATCCCCATCTTGGAGAGCCCACCATGCATGCCCTGATCGTCGTCGGTCATCACGACCCGCAATCCCTCACCCATGCCCTGGCCCGACAGATCGCCGCCGGCCTGGCCAACGCCGGCCACGGCAGCGAAATCGCCGACCTTGCCAGTGAAGGTTTCGACCCGCGTTTCGGCCTGGCCGACCATGCGGTGCACCGCAGGCTGGCAGCCCCGCCGGCGGATGTACTCAGGGAGCAGGCGCGTATTGAACGCGCCGATGCGCTGGTGCTGGTCTACCCCATCTATTGGTGGTCGCTGCCGGCCTTGCTCAAAGGCTGGGTCGAGCGGGTGTTCAGCAATGGCTGGGCCTTCGATTATGAAGGGGGCATCACCGTCAAGAAGCTGCGCGGCATGAAGGTGCACCTGGTCGGTGTCGCCGGTGCCGACAGCGGCACTTTCGAACGTCACGGCTATGGCGAGGCGATGCGCGTGCAGATCGAGCACGGCATCTTCGACTACTGCGGCGCCGAGGTACTCAGCTCCACCCTGCTGGACGACAGCGAAGGCGCAGCCCCGGCACTGCACCTGCACACTGCACGCACGCTGGGCGAGCAGATGTTCGCAGACTGCGAGGCCATGGCCTGAATCAGCCTGAAAGCGGCCATTGCGCCAATGGCCAGTAGGCGCCCTTGCGCGACTCGTACAGTGTGAAATGGCGGGCGGCGAGGTAGAAATCCGGCGCGCTGCTGGCCTCTGGCGGCTGGCCGCGGTAATCCCTGGCCAGCGTCAGGTGCGGGCGATACTCACGGTCGGCCGCGTACACCCCCAACGGCAGCAGCGCCTGCTGCAAGCTGTACACCAGTTGCAACAGGGCCGGTGGGGTCTGCTGCGCCTCCAGCACCAAGGCGCTGGCCCGCTGCCACACCTGCAGGCGGTCCAGCAACAGCCGTGGTGCCGTGGCCGGTAGCTCCAGCTGGTCGACCGCCGCGCAAATAGCAGGCACATGGGCGGTATCCACATCGCCGAGAAACAGCAGTGTCACATGGAAGTTGGCGGCCGGCACCGGTCTTCCGCTGCGCAGGCCCAGGTCACGTCGCCACTGGGCCAAAGCGCGGCGCAGGGCATCGCTGACCGGCAAGGCGAAGAACAGGCGCCTGAATGGTTTTTCGATACGTCCGCTGACCGGTGTCATCGTGCCGCTCCTCAAGATGCGCAAAGCGCGTACTGATGCAAACTAGCAGTTTTACCAGTTTCGCCGGCAGTGACCCAAACCATACGCTGGGGTCTCAATTCAATTACCCCGGATACGGTTATGAAACAACACCAGCACACACGGAACACCCAGCCTGCCATGCAAGCGCAACTGAAGTGGGACCAGCGTGAATACGCGTTCAAGGCTAATGAAGTAGATACGGATATCAGTTCTGGCAACTGCTCGTTCTTTGCCCCTCATTACAAGGATAATTCAGAGAACGTTCATAGCTTCATAATCATGAATATCCCGGAGAGCCGCCTGGTAACAGGCGAATCCCACAAGATCGGTCCAGGCGAGAAAGCCGAGATCAACGCCTATTTCGGCTCGAGTTCAATTGGCCGCTCAGGCTGGGCGACCGAAGGGGAAATCCGAATTGTCCAGATGGATCAGACTACCAAGGCGCTAGTGGCAACGTTCCACTTCACCATCGTAGACACCATGGGCCAGGTTGATATCGTGGATGGCTCGCTGTCCTTGTCGCTGGCCGACCATGCGACGCAATACATCTCCGGCACCGGCTGGGTCAAGGCCAACCTCGACCCCGCTATCTTCCCCTTGCTAGGCAACCTTGACGCTCAAACCATCAAATCCAAGGAGTTGGAGGACGGGCGCATCCTACTCACCGCAAAACAGCAAGTGGACAACGCTACCCAAGGCATCATGATGGTGTTCAGTGAACAACATGCACGCCTGTTCTTCTCGATTGGCGGTATGCACTATCTCTTGAGCGGAGGCCGCCTGCAGCATGAGTGGAACGTGGATAAAAAGACCCTGACCGCCGACTTTACTGATTATGTAGTCAGTTACCAAGGCAGGGACCATCGCATCACGGATGGCCGCATCGAGGTCACTCTGGCCTGATGCATCGCCATGCAGACCTTGGTACAGCGGTGACGCTTGTACCAAGGTCTGCCATCGTTGGGTAACATTCTCCTACAAAGCATCGGCTCGATTGTTTATGCTGGCGGGCTTAGCCATCACGCATGGCCATTACTTGACGTATCCGCCCATGAAAATCGCCTTAGTCCTCATCTTCATCCTCTCGATCGCCTATGTTCACCTGCGCGGTCGCGTCCGCCACAAGCTGACCCGTCAGCTGGGCGACCACTCCAGCTTCCTGGCGCCGATCAACAGCTTCCTGTACCTGTTTTCCCGGCACCCTGCAAAGCCGTACCTGCCGGTGGAGGCCTTCCCCGAACTGCAGACGCTGCAGGACCATTGGCAGGAAATCCGCCAGGAAGCCCAGCAACTGCTGCATGTGGGCGAAATCAAGAAGTCCGACAATTACGATGATGTCGGTTTCAACTCATTCTTCAAGACCGGCTGGAAGCGCTTCTACCTGAAGTGGTACGGCGAAAGCCACCCGTCGGCGATGACCCTGTGCCCACGCACCACCGAGTTGCTCAAAGGCATCGGCACGGTCAAGGCCGCCATGTTCGCCACCCTGCCACCGGGCGCCAAGCTGGTGCGCCACCGCGACCCGTATGCCGGCTCGTACCGCTACCACCTGGGCCTGGACACGCCGAACGACGATGGCTGCTACATCGATGTGGACGGTGAGAAATATTCCTGGCGCGATGGCGAGGGCGTGGTCTTCGACGAGACCTACATCCACTACGCGGCCAATACCACCGAGCACAACCGCATCATCCTGTTCTGCGACGTGGAACGCCCGCTCAAGTACCGCTGGGCAACCGCGTTCAACCGCTGGTTCAGCCGCAACGTCATGGCCGCTGCCGCCGCCCCCAACGATGCCGGCGACAAGACCGGTGGCATCAACCGGCTGTTCACCCGCATCTACAAGATCCGCGAACGTGGCAAGGCGCTGAAGAAGCGCAACCGCACGCGCTACTATCTGGAGAAGTGGGCGTTCGTCGCGGCGTTGGTGCTGGTGTTCATCTATATCTGATCGATATGGTTGCGCGCAGTCCAAAGGCCTGCGCGCAAACAACCAAAGTACAAGCCTCACACTTTCCACTCTTCGACTAGCCTGAAAGCTCCACTCGCAACCTCCCCAAGGTGAAGACGATGAGCATGATGGACTGGGACGCCTACCGTAAGCAGTTGATGGCCGGCATCGGCGATCTCAAGCAGCTATCCCCTGACACCGTGGCTGGCTACATGACCGCCAGCGGCGCAGGGGCCAAGACCAACCACCTGGACGCCAAGACCCGCGAGCTGATCTCCCTTGCCGTGGCCGTGACCACCCGCTGCGATGGCTGCATCGCCGTGCATTCACAGCAGGCCGTCAAACACGGCGCCAGCCGCGAGGAAATCGCCGAGGCCCTGGGCGTGGCCGTGGCGATGAATGCCGGCGCCGCGCTGGTCTACTCGGCACGTGCCATGGATGCAGTGGGCAAGGCCAACAGCTGAGCGCAAATGGCGTCGCCGCCCTTGCGCGACGGCGCCGCGCCACCCAGACTGGGCGGCCCAGCCCTTGCAGGAACCCGCATGATCCACATCCGCCCCATGACGCCGGAAGACTTCGAGCGCTTCTGGCCCACCTTCCAGGCCGTCGTACAAGCCCGTGAAACCTACGCATTCGACCCGGCCCTCAGCTTTGAACAGGCCCGCCAGCTGTGGCTGGAACTGCCCATGCGCACATTCGTGGCCGAGGAAGACGGCGCGATGCTGGGGTCGTATTACCTCAAGGCCAATGCCGCCGGGCCCGGTGGGCACGTGGGCAATTGCGGCTACATGGTCTGTGAAACGGCACGCGGCCGCGGCGTCGCGCGCTTGATGTGCGAGCACTCACAGAAACAGGCACGCCAGGAGGGCTTTCTGGCCCTGCAGTTCAACTCGGTGGTGGCCACCAACGAGGTGGCAGTGGCGCTGTGGCACAAGCTGGGCTTCGAAACCGTTGGCCGCTTGCCCAAGGCCTACCGCCATGCCCGCCTGGGGCTGGTGGACTGCCTGGTGATGTACAAATGGCTGGCGGACGAGCCGGTAGTGGAGAAGCCGCCACTGCTGATCGGGCGCAAGAACATCGAGGCGCGGGTGTCGCGGCGGCGCGGGCGCTGACTTCTTCAGGCCGCCCTGCTCGACGAAGGTCTATGGTAAAGTCGCGCCCTTTTTGAACATGCTGGGATATCGTTGCACATGACCCCCGTCCTCCGCTTCCTCAACCGAACCAGCCTGGTGACGCAGATCGTCATCGGCCTGATCGCCGGCATCGCCCTGGCCCTGCTTGCGCCCGCCATCGCCCGCGACATGGCCTTCCTCGGGAAAGTCTTCGTCAGCGCCCTCAAGGCGGTGGCGCCCGTGCTGGTGTTCATTCTGGTCATGGCATCGATCGCCAACCACCGTCACGGCCAGGAAACCCATATTCGCCCGATTCTCTGGCTGTACCTGCTGGGCACCTTCAGCGCTGCGGTAGTCGCCGTGGTCGCCAGCATGCTGTTCCCGTCCAACCTGGTGCTGACTACCAGCGACGCTGCGCTGAGCGCGCCGGGGGGCATTACCGAGGTGCTGCAGAACCTGCTGCTGAGTGCGGTCGACAACCCGATCAACGCCCTGCTCAACGCCAACTTCATCGGCGTACTGACCTGGGCCATCGGCCTGGGCGTAGCCCTGCGCCATGCCGGCGAAACCACCCGCACCGTGGTAGAGGACCTGTCCAATGGCGTGACCCTGATCGTACGCGTGGTCATCCGCTTCGCCCCGGTGGGCATCTTTGGCCTGGTCAGCGCCACGCTGGCCCAATCGGGCCTGGGCGCCCTGCTCGGCTACCTGCACCTGCTGGCGGTGCTGATCGGCTGCATGCTGTTCGTGGCGCTGGTGATGAACCCGCTGATCGTATATTGGAAAATCCGCCGCAACCCCTACCCGCTGACCCTGCTCTGCCTGCGCGAAAGCGGTATCACCGCGTTCTTCACTCGCAGCTCGGCAGCCAACATCCCGGTCAACCTGGCCCTGTCGGAGCGCCTTGGCCTGCATGAGGACACCTATTCGGTGTCGATCCCGCTGGGTGCGACCATCAACATGGCCGGCGCCGCCATCACCATTACCGTGCTGACCCTGGCGGCGGTGCATACTCTGGGTATTATGGTGGACCTGCCGACCGCCGTGCTGCTCAGCGTGGTGGCGGCGGTCTGTGCCTGCGGCGCCTCGGGCGTGGCCGGTGGCTCGCTCCTGCTGATTCCACTGGCGTGCAGCCTGTTTGGTATCCCTAGCGAAATTGCCATGCAAGTGGTGGCGGTTGGCTTCATCATCGGCGTGCTGCAGGATTCGGCCGAGACGGCGCTGAATTCTTCGACCGATGTGCTGTTTACCGCGGCGGCGTGCCAGGCTGAAGAGCGGCGCAACGCTTGAGTTTGCCGGGGCCGCTTTGCGGCCCTTTCGCAGGCAAGCCAGCCCCCACAGGGATAGTGCCGGCCTTACGGCTTGTGCTGTACCTGTGGGAGCTGGCTTGCCGGCGATGATCCCAGTGATTGCTTAAGCCTGGCGCTTTACCTAGGCTAGTGGCCTTTCCCCAGCAATGAGACAGGGCCATGTCAGAACACGAAACCGCCGGCGAAGGCCGCTTCAACAGCATCGAGATCCGTATTCTCGGCTCGCTGATCGAGAAGCAGGCCACCAGCCCGGAAAGCTACCCGCTGACCCTCAACGCCCTGGTCCTGGCCTGCAACCAGAAGACCAGTCGCGAGCCGGTCATGAACCTCACCCAAGGCCAGGTCGGCCAAGCCCTGCGCGCCCTCGAAGGGCAGGACATGACCCGCCTGCAGATGGGCAGCCGCGCCGACCGTTGGGAACAACGGGTGGACAAGGCGCTTGAGCTGGTGCCGGCGCAACTGGTGCTGATGGGCCTGATGTTCCTGCGCGGGCCGCAAACCCTCAACGAACTGCTGACCCGCAGCAACCGCCTGCACGACTTCGACGACACCGAGCAGATCCAGCACCAGCTGGAGCGCCTGATATCGCGCGGCCTGGCCTTGCACCTGCCGCGTCAGGCCGGCCAGCGCGAAGACCGTTACACCCATGCTTTGGGCGACCCGGCCGAAATCGAGGCAATCCTGGCTGCCCGGCAACAAGAAGGTGGGGCACGCAGCAGCGGCGGCAATGTGTCGGAAGAACGCATCGAAGCCCTCGAAGCGCGCATCGCGGCGCTGGAAGCACGCCTGGCCGAACTGGAAGGCTGAGCCGTCACGGCTCGGGGTCGGGGAAGTTGCGGCAGCTCTTGCGCTCGGCCAGCTCCCGGTCACTGGGGCGCTGGTCGACGAACACGGTGCGGCCGTCGGCATAGATTTCCAGGTAGCCCCAGTGCAGGTCCTGCTCTTGCTGCCCGGGCTTCGGGGGGACTAGCCACCAGGGTTCGCGGCTGATCAGGGTCATGGGTGTGATTCCTGAGGGTGTCTGCAGTAATCATAGACATCCTCAGATTCAGCTTTGTCAGTTCTGACGCATTCGCGGGCATGCCCGCTCCTACAGGGTTCCTCACAAATCTCAAGACCTGTGCAGAACCTGTGGGAGCGGGCATGCCCGCGAAAGGGCCGGTACAGGCTTACGCCGGTACCGAAGTGCGGATCAGGTGGTCAAAGGCCGCCAGCGATGCCTTGGCCCCCTCACCTACCGCAATCACGATCTGCTTGTACGGCACAGTCGTCACGTCACCCGCCGCAAACACACCAGGGATGCTGGTCTGGCCCTTGGCATCGACGATGATCTCGCCACGTGGCGACAGCTCGACGGTGCCTTTCAGCCAGTCGGTGTTCGGCAGCAGGCCGATCTGCACGAAGATGCCCTCCAGCGCCACTTCATGCTGCTGGTCGGTGGTGCGGTCCTTGTAGCGCAGGCCAGTCACCTTTTCGCCATTGCCAAGCACTTCGGTGGTCAACGCACTGGTGATCACCTTCACGTTCGGCAGGCTGTGCAACTTGCGCTGCAGTACCGCATCGGCACGCAGCTGGCTGTCGAACTCGATCAGCGTTACCTGGGCGACGATACCCGCCAGGTCGATGGCCGCTTCCACACCCGAGTTGCCTCCACCGATCACCGCCACGCGCTTGCCCTTGAACAGTGGGCCGTCACAGTGCGGGCAGTAAGCCACGCCACGGGCGCGGTATTCCTGTTCGCCCGGCACGTTCATCTCACGCCAGCGGGCACCGGTAGCCAGGATCACGGTCTTGGCCTTGAGCGAGGCACCGCCGGCCAGACGTACTTCGTGCAGGCCGCCATCGGTGGCCGGGATCAGCGCTTCACCGCGCTGCAGGTTCATGATGTCCACGTCGTACTGCTTGACGTGCTCTTCCAGCGCCGTGGCCAGCTTCGGCCCTTCGGTTTCCTGTATCGAGATGAAGTTCTCGATGGCCAGGGTATCGAGCACCTGGCCGCCGAAACGCTCGGCCGCAATACCGGTGCGGATGCCTTTACGCGCGGCATAGATGGCTGCCGAGGCGCCGGCCGGGCCACCACCGACCACCAGCACATCGAAGGCGTCCTTGGCGTTGATCTTTTCGGCCTGACGGCTGCCTGCGTTGGTGTCGATCTTGCCGAGGATTTCTTCCAGGCCCATGCGGCCCTGGCCAAACACTTCGCCGTTCAGGTAAATGCTCGGCACCGCCATGATCTTGCGCGATTCCACTTCCGCCTGGAACAGCGCGCCATCGATGGCCACGTGGCGTACGTTGGGGTTGAGGACCGCCATCAGGTTCAGCGCCTGGACCACGTCCGGGCAGTTCTGGCACGACAGCGAGAAGTAGGTTTCGAAGGTGAACTCGCCTTCCAGCGCCTGGATCTGTTCGATCACTTCGGCACTGGCCTTGGACGGGTGGCCCCCGACCTGCAGCAGTGCCAGCACCAGCGAGGTAAATTCGTGGCCCATGGGGATGCCGGCGAAGCGCAGGTTTATGTCGGCTCCCGGGCGGTTCAGCGAGAACGATGGACGACGGGCATCGCTGCCGTCCGCGCTGAAGGTAATAAGGTTCGACAGGCTGGCAATTTCCACCAGCAGGTCGTGCAATTCGCGGGATTTCGCGCCGTCGTCGAGGGAGGCAACGATCTCGATCGGCTGGGTGACCCGCTCCAGGTAGGTTTTCAGTTGCGATTTAAGCGTGGCGTCCAACATACGGGCGATTCCTTTTTCAAAACTCGGATACAAAAACGCCCAGGCGAACTCGCCCGGGCGCTTTACGGGGCGGTAGGTACTTCAGCTTTGGCGGCTGGCTACCGCCCGCGACATACACATCGGCTTAGATCTTGCCGACGAGGTCCAGCGACGGGGCCAGGGTGGCTTCGCCTTCTTTCCACTTGGCCGGGCAAACTTCGCCTGGGTGAGCGGCAACGTACTGGGCAGCCTTCACCTTGCGCAGCAGTTCGGCAGCATCGCGACCTACACCACCGTCGTTCAGTTCGACGATCTTGATCTGACCTTCCGGGTTGATCACGAAGGTACCGCGATCGGCCAGGCCGGCTTCTTCGATCAGCACGTCGAAGTTGCGCGAGATGACGTGGGTCGGGTCACCGATCAGTGGGTACTGGATCTTGCCGATGGTGTCCGAAGTGTCGTGCCAGGCTTTGTGGGTGAAGTGGGTGTCGGTGGACACACCGTAGATTTCCACGCCCAGCTTCTGGAACTCGGCGTAGTTGTCAGCAAGGTCACCCAGCTCGGTCGGGCAGACGAAGGTGAAGTCGGCCGGGTAGAAGAACACGACAGACCACTTGCCTTTCAGGTCGGCTTCGCTGACCTGGACGAACTCGCCTTTGTGGTAGGCGGTGGCGTTGAACGGTTTGACCTGGCTGTTGATGATTGGCATGAGAGACGCTCCTTCATGGGGTTGGAATCAGTTGATGGAGAGAATCCTAACCGCTGGTCCCGATAAAGGCTCATTGGCAAAGCTCATGCTTTTGATTGGTTTTGGCTATAACCGGTAGTAACTAATAGAAGGGAATGGGCTGAGCAAAGGATTGCGGGGTCATACCCCTGACTCCATGGTCGTGTCACTCCTGTAGGAGCGGCCTTGTGTCGCGATGGGCTGCGAAGCAGCCCCTGTGTATCTCACGATTGCAGAAATACTGGGGGCTGCTTCGCAGCCCATCGCGACACAAGGCCGCTCCTACAACGGTATGCGTTCCGTTGAGTCAGCGCGTCGCGGTGCGCATGGTCACGAACTCTTCGGCCGCCGTCGGGTGCACGCCGATGGTTTCGTCGAACTGTTGCTTGGTCGCACCGGCCTTCAGGGCAATGCCCAGGCCCTGGATGATCTCGCCGGCGTCGGGGCCAACCATGTGGCAGCCCAGCACCTTGTCGGTCTCGGCATCGACCACCAGCTTCATCAGGGTCTTTTCCTGGATGTCGGTCAGGGTCAGTTTCATCGCACGGAAGCGGCTCTCGAATACCTGCACCTTGTGCCCGGCCTCCAGCGCCTGCTCCTCGGTCAGGCCCACGGTACCGATGGGAGGCTGGCTGAAGACTGCGGTGGGGATGTTCTGGTAGTCCACCGGGCGGTATTGCTCAGGCTTGAACAGGCGCCGGGCCACGGCCATGCCCTCGGCCAGAGCCACCGGGGTCAGTTGCACGCGGCCAATCACGTCGCCAATGGCCAGGATCGACGGCGCGGTCGTCTGGTACTGCTGGTCAACGCGAATGTAACCGCGTGCATCCAGCTCGACGCCGGTGTTTTCCAGGCCCAGGTTGTCCAGCATCGGGCGCCGGCCGGTGGCATAGAACACGCAATCGGTGACCAGCTCGCGGCCATCCTTGAGGGTGGCCTTGAGGCTGCCGTCCTCGAGCTTGTCGATGCGCTGGATGTCGGCATTGAACTGCAGGTCGAGGCCGCGCTTTTCCAGTTCTTCCTTCAGGTGCGTGCGCACCGAACCGTCGAAGCCACGCAGGAACAGGTCGCCACGGTACAGCAGTGTGGTAGCCGACCCCAGGCCCTGGAAGATGCCGGCGAACTCGACGGCAATGTAGCCACCGCCCACCACCAGCACCCGGCGTGGCAGGTCCTTGAGGTAGAAGGCTTCGTTGGAGGTGATGGCCAGTTCCTTGCCCGGAATGTCCGGCACCTGTGGCCAGCCACCGGTGGCGATGAGGATGTGCTCGGCGGTGTAGCGCTGGCCTTCCACTTCCACTTCATTGGCACCGGTCAAGCGCGCATGCCCCTGCAGCAAGGTAACCCCGCTGTTGACCAGCAGGTTGCGGTAGATGCCGTTGAGGCGCTCGATTTCCCGGTTCTTGTTGGCAATCAGGGTGCCCCAGTCGAAGTGCCCTTCTTCCAAGGTCCAGCCGAAGCCTGCGGCCTGCTCCAGTTCGTCGGCGACGTGTGCGCCGTACACCAGCAGCTTTTTCGGCACGCAGCCGACGTTGACGCAGGTGCCGCCCAGGTAGCGGCTCTCTGCCACTGCCACCTTTGCCCCGAAGCCGGCGGCAAACCGCGCCGCGCGCACACCGCCGGACCCGGCACCAATCACGAACAGATCAAAATCGTAGGCCATGTATTCACTCTCCTAGGCAGGCGCCCAGCATAACGCACTGGGGCCGCTTTGCGACCCTTCGCGGGCCCGCCCGCTCCCACAGTACCGGCGCAACCTTAAAGGCCTGCACAATACCTGTAGGAGCGGGCGTGCCCGCGAAGGGCTGCAAAGCAGCCCCAGTTATCAGCTTTGATACAAGTAGCGGCTTATCAGTAAGCCTTGCCAGTCTTGTAGTAGTTCTCGAAGCAGAAGTTGGTCGCGTCGATGTAACCCTCAGCGCCACCGCAGTCGAAACGCTTGCCTTTGAACTTGTAGGCGATCACGCAGCCGTTCTGCGCCTGTTGCATCAGGGCGTCGGTGATCTGGATCTCGCCACCTTTGCCCGGCTCGGTGTTGGCGATGATGTCGAAGATGTCCGGGGTCAGGATGTAGCGACCAATGATCGCCAGGTTCGACGGGGCGTCTTCCGGCTTTGGCTTCTCGACCATGTTGGTGACACGGAAAATGTCGTCACGGATCATGTCGCCGGCGATCACGCCGTACTTGTTGGTTTCCTGCGGATCGACTTCCTGGATGGCGACGATCGAGCAACGGAACTGGTTGTACAGCTTGACCATCTGGGTCAGTACGCCGTCACCTTCCGGGTTCACGCACAGGTCGTCCGCCAGCACCACGGCGAACGGCTCGTCGCCGATCAGCGGGCGGCCAGTCAGGATGGCGTGGCCCAGGCCTTTCATTTCGGTCTGGCGGGTGTAGGAGAACGAGCACTCGTCGAGCAGGCGACGGATACCAACCAGGTATTTTTCCTTGTCGGTGCCCTTGATCTGGTTTTCCAGCTCGTAGCTGATGTCGAAGTGGTCTTCCAAAGCACGCTTGCCGCGCCCGGTGACGATGGAGATCTCGTTCAGACCGGCATCCAGTGCCTCTTCAACGCCATACTGGATCAGTGGCTTGTTGACCACCGGCAGCATTTCCTTGGGCATGGCTTTGGTAGCGGGCAGGAAGCGGGTGCCGTAACCGGCTGCCGGGAACAAGCATTTTTTGATCATATACGTCCTTACAAAAGGCTAGGCCAGTGGAATTCGGCGCAGTCTAATCAGGCGGCAGTCACCTTACAATGCCCTACCTGTGGCCGATCGATGGGAAGATAGAGATAACCCAGTGTAGATAGTTCCGGTGGATCGTAAATATTGCTGTCATCCATGACAGATGGATGACAGGAAATCGGGGTTTCCTGTACTGGCCTCTTCGCGGACAAGCCCGCGAGGAGGCCAGTACAGGCAATACATCAGCTACCGGTGCCCTGCCCTATCAGCACACCATCGACCTTCTGCCCATACAGGTTCACCCCGTCATTGGCATGGAACTTCACCCGCGTCTTCTCGATGGAGCCTTCCACCAGCCGCGGATCCTGCGGCCGTTCATGGCGGTTGACCCAGGCCGCCACATCCCAGGCCTGCTGATCGCTAAGGCTGCCCGGCTTGCCCAGCGGCATGTTGTACTTGATGAACGACGCCGCGGTATTGATCCGGTGCATGCCGGCGCCCCAGTTGTAGGAGTCCTTGCCCCACAACGGCGGCATCACGTACTCGCCCGCCACCTTCTGCCCTTCGCCATTGTCGCCGTGACAAATCGCACACTGCTCACGATAAACCTGCTGACCGCGCTTGAAGTCGTATCCGCCCTTTGGCTGCGGCACCTCCGGGTACCCGCGCCCGGCAATCTCGACGCCGGTCGGCGCCTTGGTCGACAGCCAGTACGAATACACCGCCAGCGCCGTCATCTGCGGGCTATCGGCCGCAGGCGGCTTGCCGTTCATGCTGAACTGGAAGCAGCCCTGGATGCGCTCGGCATAGGTGTTGACCTTGTCATTTTTCTTGCGGTAGGCGGGGTACATCGGGTACGCCCCCCACATCGGCGCGGAATGCGCCAGCCGCCCCTGGTCAAGGTGGCAGTTGCTGCAGTTCATGCCGTTGCCCACAGCCTCGGGCATCAACCTGCGGGTGTCGACGAACAAGGCATGCCCCTCGCGTACCATCTTGCCAAAGGCATTGTCAGGCAACTCGCTTTCCGCTGGTGGCACGAACTGCGGCGCGGCCTGCACGCCAGGCACTTTCAACTGCGACTGGTCTTCCATGGCAATCTGGGCGGCGTGTGCGCTGCCCATGGCCAGCAGCAGCAGGGCTGGAATCATCGGTTTCATGGCTTGACCTCCTGGCTGGCGGGGCGGGCGAAGAACTCGGCAACGGCCTTGATCTCGTCATCGGTCATGGCCTTGGCCACGCCGACCATCAGCTGGTTGGGGTCATTGCTGCGCGTGCCGTCACGCCAGGCATTGAGCTGCGCCACCAGGTAACTGGCGGGCTGGCCGGCCAAGGGCGGGAAGTGTTCGCCAACCCCGCCACCGCCCGGGCCATGGCATTGCACGCAACCAGGAATCTGCCGGCTCCAGTCACCGTACAGGGCCATGCGGGTGGTGGGGTCATCGGCGATCTGCTGGCGACGCAGGTCGCCTGCAGGGTCTGCCGGCAGGCTGGCCAGATAGGTGCTGACCGCCTCGATCTCATCCTCGCTCAGGGCATTGGCAAGCGGCTCCATCACCGGCTGCTTGCGGCTGCCGTTGCGCCAATCATGCAATTGCTTGCTGAGGTAAGCGGCCGGCAGCCCGGCCAGGCGTGGGAAGCCGGCAGCGGCAATGCCTTTGCCGTCCGGGCCATGGCAACCCAGGCAAGCCATGGCGGCGGGGTTGGCCCCACCCTGGGTGAAGACTTTCTGGCCATCGGCGGCATGCGCCGTGGGCCAGGCCAGGATCAGCAGGCTGCCGACCAAGGCGCGACTCAACGGTGTCATCACGAATCTCCCTTTCTATTGTTATAAGCTTAGGCTTAAAACATATAAGTAAAAGGAGCGTGATCAGTTGCCCTGGATCAACTACCGGAAATGCATTGGGTGGCTGCGGTGCGCACGTCGCCCAGGCGCAGCGGGAAATTGTTCAGCCGCTCGTGCAACTTGATGCTGCTGCCGCTGCCACGCTTGTCGATATCCACCAGCGCCGCCGGGCCCACGCCCGAGCTGATTTTTTGCGGCACGATCAGCCGCAGGCCATCGCCACGCTGCTCTTCCACAAGCGGGTCCCGGGTATCGGCCAGCTTCTGCTTGACGCAATCGGCATACGCGCGTGGGGACTTGCCCGAGATTACATCCAGCGTTTCATGCGACTGTTCCAGTTCCGTAACACTCACACAGCCACCCAGCGTCATCGCCAACGCCGCCACCATCCACTTCATTTGCAGCACCTCTGCCTTCAAGAATCCGCTTTGACCACAGCCAGGCTGTTTTGCTCCCTGCTTTGGCAGATTTATCTATGCCTGGCGGAACAGCGCGGCAGTGTAACCCGACATCGTGGTATCTTTTGCCTTTGCAGAACCAATCCTTGCGGAGCATCACATGAAATTCGTACACCAGCGCGAGCACCTGAACGAGGACGATATCGTCGTCATCGAGTGCTCCCAGCGCTGCAATATCCGCCTGATGAACGACGCCAACTTCCGCAGCTTCAAGAACGGCGGCCGTCATACCTACCACGGTGGCCATTTCGACAAGTTCCCGGCGAAGATCACCGTGCCAAGCACCGGTTTCTGGAACATCACCATCGATACCGTGACCACCCGCCCGATCTCGGTTACCCGCAAGCCAACCTTGACCCACAAGATCAAGATCGTCCGTCGTTCATCGTCGAAACTCAGATAAGGCCACCATGACCCAGACCACCAAGTACGTCATCAAGTACAAGCTCGACGGCCAGCGCCGCTGGGACTTCGCGCTGATGCCCGACGCCTCCCTCGAACAAGCCCTGGAAGCCCTGCGCAAGATTCACGGCGAAGACGCCGAGAAGATCAGCGACATCCAGGTCAGCAAAGCCTTGTAAATACCCGCCCCACCGTACCGCCCGCCCGCGCAAGGAGAATCGCATGAGCCACTGGCCCGACCGCCGCATCCTCGACCTGCTGGGCATCGAGTTGCCCATTCTGCAGGCCCCCATGGCCGGTGCGACGGGCTCGGGCATGGCCATTGCCGTGGGCCTGGCGGGCGGTTTGGGCGCCCTGCCCTGCGCCATGCTCACGGGCGACCAGGTGCGCACCGAGATCGCTGCCTTCCGCGCCGGCTGCCCGGGCCGCCCGTTGAACCTGAACTTCTTCTGCCACCAGCCGCCAGCGCCCGATGCCGAGCGCGATGCACGCTGGAAGCAGGCGCTACAGCCCTATTACAGCGAAGTGGGAGCCGACTTCACGGCGCCCACGCCGGTGTCCAACCGGGCGCCTTTCGACGAACATAGCTGCCAGCTGGTCGAGCAACTGCGCCCGGAGGTGGTGAGCTTCCACTTCGGCCTGCCACATGCCGACCTGCTGCAACGGGTAAAGGCCAGTGGTGCCAAGGTGCTGTCCAGCGCCACTACAGTAGAGGAAGCCGTGTGGCTGGAGCATCACGGCTGTGATGCGATCATTGCCATGGGCTATGAGGCGGGCGGCCATCGCGGCATGTTCCTCAGCGACGATATCACCAGCCAGATCGGCACCTTCGCGCTGGTGCCGCAGGTGGCCGATGCGGTCAGCGTCCCGGTGATTGCCGCTGGCGGCATTGCTGACCACCGCGGCCTGTTGGCGGCATTGGCCTTGGGTGCTTCGGCAGTGCAGATCGGAACGGCGTACCTGTTCTGCCCCGAGGCCAAGGTGTCGCCGGCGCATCGCCAGGCCCTGGACAGCGCACCTGCCAGCGACACGGCGCTGACCAACCTGTTCACTGGCCGACCGGCGCGTGGCATCAACAACCGCATCATGCGCGAGCTGGGGCCGATGAGCGATTTGGCCCCGCACTTCCCGCTGGCCGGCGGGGCCTTGATGCCTTTGCGGGCGATTACGGATCCGCAGGGCAATAGCGATTTCAGCAACCTCTGGTCGGGGCAGGCGTTGCGGCTGGGCAGGCATATGCCGGCGGGTGAGTTGACCCGGGAGATTGCCGAAAAGGCGCTGGCCATGATCGGCCGCCAGGCGTCTGCATAAGCAGGTCTGGCCCCTTCCCGGCCCATGGCCTACCGCTATATAGTTAAGGATATAACGATAAGCCCCAAGGAGCTGTCTTCATGCGTATCCGCCCACCCCACTTGGCTGCCACCGCCCTGACCAGCCTGCTTGCCTTCAACACTGCCTGGGCCGATGAAGTCCAGGTCGCGGTCGCAGCGAACTTCACAGCCCCTATCCAGGCCATTGCCAAGGACTTCGAGAAAGACACTGGCCACAAGCTGGTCGCTGCCTATGGCGCCACCGGCCAGTTCTACGCACAAATCAAGAATGGCGCGCCGTTCGAGGTATTTCTCGCTGCCGACGACAGCACCCCAGCCAAGCTCGAGCAGGAAAACGCGATTGCCCCGGGCTCACGCTTCACCTACGCCATCGGCACCCTGGCGCTGTGGTCGGCCAAACCCGGCTATGTCGACGCCAACGGCGAAGTGCTGAAGAACAACCAGTTCAAGCACCTGTCCATTGCCAACCCGAAAACCGCGCCCTACGGCCTGGCCGCCACACAGGTGCTGGACAAGCTGAAGCTGACCGAAGCCACCCGGCCCAAGCTGGTCGAAGGGCAGAACATTACCCAGGCGTTCCAGTTCGTATCCACCGGCAACGCCGAGCTGGGCTTTGTCGCCCTTTCGCAAATCTACAAGGACGGCAAGGTCGAAAGCGGTTCGGCCTGGATCGTTCCCTCGTCCCTGCACGAACCCATCCGCCAGGACGCGGTAATCCTCGAAAAAGGCAAGGACAACCCCGCCGCCAAGGCCCTGGTCGACTACCTGAAAGGCCCGAAAGCCGCGGCAGTGATCAAATCCTACGGTTATGAAATCTGATGCCACTGGATGCCAGTGACCTGGGTGCCATCTGGCTGACCGTGAAACTGGCCAGCATGACCACCCTCATCCTGCTGATCGTCGGCACGCCCATCGCCTGGTGGCTGGCGCGCACGCGCTCGTGGTTGCGCGGGCCGGTGGGCGCGGTGGTGGCCTTGCCGCTGGTACTGCCACCCACAGTGATCGGTTTCTACCTGCTGATCGCCCTCGGCCCACATGGCTGGCTGGGCCAGGCGACCCAGGCGCTGGGCCTGGGCAGCGTGGTGTTCAGTTTTACCGGCCTGGTAATAGGCTCGGTGATCTACTCCATGCCGTTCGTGGTCCAGCCGCTGCAGAATGCCTTCGGCGCCATTGGCCAGCGCCCGCTGGAAGTGGCCGCGACGCTGCGCGCCAGCCCCTGGGACACCTTCGTCCACGTGGTGCTGCCGTTGGCCCGTCCGGGCTTCATCACCGCCAGCATCCTCGGTTTCGCCCACACGGTGGGCGAGTTCGGCGTGGTGTTGATGATTGGCGGCAACATCCCCGACAAGACACGCGTGGTCTCGGTGCAGATCTTCGACCATGTCGAGGCCATGGCCTATTCGCAAGCGCACTGGCTGGCCGGTGCCATGCTGGTGTTCTCGTTCCTGGTGCTGCTCCTGCTTTACGCAGGACGCCGCGGCAAGGCTGGCTGGAGCTGAAATGAGCGCATCGATTGTGGCGCGCCTGCAACTGGCACGCGACGACTTCACCCTGGACGTAGACCTGCACCTGCCCGGCCGCGGCATCAGTGCGTTGTTCGGCCACTCCGGTTCTGGCAAGACCAGCTGCCTGCGTTGCCTGGCGGGGCTGGAACGGGCCGCCAGCGCCTACATCGAGGTCAACGGCGAAGTCTGGGAAGACAGCGCCCGCGGATTCTT
Organism: Pseudomonas sp. PVC-5-1; assembly: GCF_057444345.1. NCBI lineage: Bacteria > Pseudomonadati > Pseudomonadota > Gammaproteobacteria > Pseudomonadales > Pseudomonadaceae > Pseudomonas > Pseudomonas sp. PVC-5-1. Next base: position 3,635,215 of record NZ_CM172024.1, read on the forward strand.
TCTGGCACCACACCTGCGCCCGGTAGGCTACGTGTTCCAGGAGGCCAGCCTGTTCCCGCACCTGTCGGTACGCGGCAACCTGGAGTTCGGCTGGCGCCGGGTGGCCGCTGCCGAGCGCAAGGTCAGCCTAGACCTGGCCTGCCAGCTGCTGGGTATCGGCCACTTGCTGGCACGCCGGCCGGCGACCTTGTCCGGTGGCGAGGCGCAGCGGGTGGGCATTGCCCGCGCCCTGCTCAGCAGCCCGCGCCTGCTGTTGATGGACGAGCCACTGGCTGCCCTCGACGGGCCGCGCAAACGCGAAATCCTGCCCTACCTGGAACGCCTGCACGACGAACTGGACATCCCGCTGGTGTATGTCAGCCATGCCCAGGAAGAAGTGGCGCGGCTGGCCGACCACCTGGTGTTGCTGGAGCAAGGCCAGACAGTGGCCAGCGGCCCGATCGGCGAAACCCTGGCCCGTCTCGACCTGTCGCTGGCCGAGGGCGAGGATGCCGGCGTGGTGTTTGAAGGCCTGGTGGTGGCACATGACGCGCACTACGACCTGCTCGACCTGCGCCTGCCCGGCAACGACGGGCCGCTGTTGCGTATCACCCACCCTGCCCAGGTGATGGGCAGCACCTTGCGGGTCAAGGTGCAGGCGCGTGACGTCAGCCTGGCCCTGGCAGCTGACAGCACTTCGAGCATTCTCAACCGCTTGCCGGTGCGCGTGCGCGAAAGCCGCCCGGCCGCCAACCCGGCCCATGTATTGGTCAGCCTGGATGCTGGCGGCAACGCCTTGCTCGCGCGCATCACCCGCTTCTCGGCAGACCAGCTCGGCCTGCACCCGGGCCAGGTGCTGTTTGCCCAGATCAAGTCGGTGGCGCTGCTGGGCTGAGCATCGGCCCCGTCGCTGGTGTCCATTGATCAGTGACCTGATCGAGGCCTGCCAACCATGCTTGACTGCCCCCTGCCGCGCACCCTGCACTACGTCGACGACAGCCAGCCGGGCCTGACCCGGCGGCGCTGGAGAGAGCGCTTCATCTACCTGGATGCCGACGGCCAACGAGTGCGCGACAGCGATACCCTTGCCCGCATCGCTGCACTGGCAATCCCACCGGCCTATACCGAGGTGTGGATCTGCGCCGACCCGCAAGGCCACCTGCAAGCCACAGGTCGCGATGCCCGTGGCCGCAAGCAATACCGCTACCACGCGCAGTGGCGCGAAATACGCGACCAGCACAAGTACGGGCGCATGCTGGCGTTTGCCCAGGCCCTGCCGAAATTGCGCGCACAGCTGCACGACCACCTTGCCCGGCCAGGCCTGGACCGGGAAAAGGTGATGGCGCTGGTGATCAGCCTGCTGGACCACACCCTGATCCGCATCGGCAACCAGCGCTACCTGCGTGACAACCAGTCCTATGGACTGACCACCCTGCGCAACCGCCATGTCGAGGTGAAGGGCAGCAGCATCCGCTTCCAGTTCCGCGGCAAGCGCGGCGTCGAGCACAACGTCAGCCTCAACGATCGGCGCCTGGCCAACCTGCTCAAGCGCTGCATGGAACTGCCCGGCCAAGCGTTGTTCCAGTACCTGGACGACGACGGCCAGCGCCATAGCGTCGGCTCCAGCGAGGTCAACCAGTTTCTGCAGCAGCTGACCGGTGCCGACTTCACCGCCAAGGACTACCGCACCTGGGCCGGTAGCAGCCTCGCCCTGGACCTGCTGAGGCCCTTGGCCTGGGAGCCCGAGAGCGAAGCCAAGCGCCAGGTCGCCGCCATCGTCCGTCAGGTAGCATCACGCCTGGGCAATACACCGGCAGTGTGCAGGCGCTGTTACATTCACCCGGCTGTACTTGAACACTATGCCCTGGGGCGCCTTGCCAACTTGCCGAAGAACCGTGTGCGCAAAGGCCTGGACCGTGAAGAAGTAGCCTTGCTGTTATTTCTTCAGGCACTCGAGGAACAGGATGACCATTAACCCGGTCTATTCACACCATGATGCGAAGAAATTTCCCATTGGCCGCCAAGCCCCCTATTCTTGCCACCGAGCACCTTGGCCGACAAACCGCTGGCGGTTTGCTTCGGCACCTGCGACTGAAGACACGCAACAGAATTTGTCTGTCGGGGAATTACTATCCGCCGAAAGCGTCTTTAATGAGAAGGAAGAGGGACAAGCTCCCGCCGCCGTGGCAACTAGCCCGACGGACTTTTACATCACCAAGGAGAACTACATGCTGATACTCACCCGCAAGGTTGGCGAAAGCATCGTCATCAACGATGACATCAAAGTCACCATTCTGGGCGTCAAAGGGATGCAGGTGAGGATCGGTATCGATGCACCGAAAGACGTCCAGGTCCATCGAGAAGAGATCTTCAAGCGTATTCAGGCCGGCAGCCCGGCCCCGGAAAAGCACGACGACTCGCACTGAGCGACCTGCCTCAAGCCGCACGGACGCGCTTGATCGCGCCGCGCCTCAGGTGCCCAGCAGTTCGCGCACCTTGGCGATCATACAGTCCATGTCGAACGGTTTGTCGAACACCGCGGCGAACAGTTCCGGGCATCCCTGGTTGGCCTGCGCGCCACTCATGAGGATGACCGGCAACTCGCTCAAGGCCGGGTCTTCACGCATCGAGCGCACAAGCTCCTCACCGTTGAGCAGTGGCATCATGTAGTCGGTGATGACCAGCTGAACGCGCTTTTCCTTCAGTGCCTCCAGCGCCTTGTAGCCGTTGCTCGCCTTTTCCACCAGAAAACCCTCGTCCTCCAGGGCAAAACCGAGGATGTCGGCAATCAGGTACTCGTCATCGACGATCAGGATGGTGTTCATCGCCCGCCTCGTCACCCGCTCCCCTGCGGCACCGGCGTTCCCGAAAGCACACCGCAAGCGCCTTCGAACGCCTTGCGCAGGGTAATGCCCTGCGGCCCGATCAGCAGCTCGTGCAAGGCAGGGTCATGGTGGCTGTCACGCACCTTGAGGATCGACAGCATGCGCCGCAGCTGCGAATCCAGCTCGACGAAGCGCATCAGCATCAAGTTGTCGACGATGCTTGACAGGTCCGGGGCCGGGGCGCTGATTTCCGCGCCGAAAATGTCGCGCATTTCCCAGGTCAGCATCACGCTGACATCGCGCGCGCGCAGTTCGCCGACCAAGGCGCGGAAAAACGCATTGAGCCGCGCCGGGTCGATGGCCAGGCGGCTGAACGCCCCCAGGCTGTCGATCAGCACGCGCTTGCTGCCTTGCGCTTCGACCCGCTCGAGCAGGCGCGCCCCGACCTGGTCCAGCAGGCCCTCGGTAGTCGGCTGCCAGCAAAGCTGCAGGATGCCTGCCTGCTCCATGGCTGCAAAATCGTAACCCAGCGACGCGGCCTTGATACGCAGGCGCTCCGGCGTTTCGTAAAAGCCGAAATGCAGCCCCGGCGCCTGCGGGCTGCTGGCACCGAGAAATGCCAGGCCCAATGACGTCTTGCCAATACCCGAGGGCCCGATCAGCAGGCTGACCGAGCCCGTGGCCAGGCCGCCACCGAGCATTTCATCCAGGGTCGCCACCCCGCTGCGGATGCGCTCCAAGGTGGCGCTGCCCGCCTGGCTGGGGTGGCTGAACAGTGACTCCAGGCGCGGGTATACATGCATGCCGGTTTCATCGATGAGGCATTCATGGCGCCCCGACAACGCCGCACTGCCCCGCGTCTTGCGCAGCTGGATATGACGCACGGCGCGGCTGCCAAACAGTTGCTCGCCCAGTTCGATCACCCCGTCGACCATCGTGTGCTCCGGGCTGCCCTCGTCCAGCCGGGCGCTGGTCAGCAGCAGCACGGTGCAGCCCGCAAAGGCCGCATGGCCCTGTAGTTCAGAGACGAATTTCTTGGTATCCAGCGCGGTTTCCGCACGCACCCGGGCATTTAGCACGCCATCGACGATCAGCAGGCTGGCCTGCTGGCGGGCGATTTCCTGGCGCAGCAGCCGTACCACGGCGTCCAGGCCTTCCTGCTCCAGGGTATCGAAGGCACTGACGAACTGGATCGGATCACCTACCAGCGCCGGGTCGAAGAACTCCAGGGTCGCCAGGTACTGGAACAGCCGCTCGTGCGACTCGCTGAGCAAGGTGGCCACCAGCACCCGGCCACCACCGCGCACATGCCCGCAGGCCAGCTGATTGGCGAGGATGGTCTTGCCCGCCCCCGGCGGGCCCTGAATGATGTAGGACGCGCCAGCCACCAGGCCACCCTGGAGCAACGCATCGAGCCCATCGATCCCCGTCACCAGCCGCCTGAGTGCCTGTGCCATGGTGTTCTACCTGTCGAGTTGGCTGTCCGTGTGCTGATAGATTGGCAAGTAAAGCTGCATGCAAGTTCCCCGGCCGGGCTCGCTGTCGACGCAAATGGCACCACCGCTCTGCCTGGCAAAACCATACACCTGGCTGAGGCCCAGGCCAGTCCCCTTGCCAAAGGGCTTGGTAGTGAAAAACGGTTCGAAGATCCGCGGCAGTACCGCTGGCGCGATGCCCTCGCCGCTGTCTTCGACCTCGAAACGCACAAACCCGCCGTGCAGGCCCTCCACCTCACCGGTCAGCTCGACCACCTCGACTGTCAAGCCGATCCGGCCCTGCCCCGTGATGGCATCGCAGGCATTGAACAACAGGTTGAGCAGTACCATCTGCAATTGCCCGGCATCCACCTCGATCAGGGGCAGGTCCGGTTGCAGCACCACCTCCAGGTCAATCGATCCAGGCAGCGCATGCTCCAGTAGACCACGGGTGGCGGCAACAAGGTTCGCCGGGGCGACGCAAGCCACATCAAGCTTGCGGTGGCGGGCAAAGCTGAGCAACTGCTGGGTCAGCTCGGTGCCCCGCTGCCCGGCATCGAGAATGTGCTGCAACATGCGCTGGGCGCGTGCCGGGTCCTGGGTGGCCAGCGCCAAGCGCGCCGAGCTGATGATGATGGTCAGCATGTTGTTGAAGTCATGCGCCAGGCCACCGGTCAACTGGCCGAGGGCCTCCAGCTTCTGTGCCTGGAACAGCTGGGCGCGCACCGCGTCCAGTTGCAGCGCCGACTCGCGGCGGTCGGTGATGTCCCGGGTCACCTTGGCCAGGCCGACAATCTGGCCCTGGTCATCGCGAATCACATCCAGGGCGGCCAGCGCCCAGAACTGCGTGCCATCCTTGCGTACGCGCCAGCCCTCATCCTGCGCCTCGCCCTGCTCCAGCGCCTGGCGTAGCAAGCGCTCCGGGCGGCCCTCGGTGCAATCCTGCGGAGTGAAGAACAACGAGAAATGCTGGCCGATCACTTCATCGGCACGGTACCCCTTGATACGTTGCGCGCCTGCGTTCCACGACACCACATGGCCGGAAGGATCAAGCATGTAAATGGCGTAATCCACCACCGACTGAACCAGCTGTTCATAGCGTTGGGCAGTCATGACAGGGTGATCGAGACAGTCAGCTGAAACCATGCGAACTCCACCGGCACAGCAGGAGGGAAAATATTGCGAGGTTCAACGCCCAGGCTCAACCAGCACAAGGCTGATGCGCCGAGGCATCGCCACTTTCAGCAGCCACAAGCCGACCAGCAGGATAAGCCCTCCACCGGCCAGGGCCATCAGCCGCTGCGGTTGAGAGTGTTCGGCATCGAACCCAAGCATCAGCAGATAACCGCCCAGGCTGATCAGGCTCAGGTAGAGAAATGCCGCCAGCACGACGACCAGCACGAACAAAAGTCGCCACAATAGCCGTGGGTGCACTATACGCTCGGGAGTATCGGACAGAGTCATCACCGCACACTCTTTGGATCCAATAAAAGGGCAACAGTGGCGTAATGATAGCAAGGTGTCAATTGCCCATTCGATCGACCTTCATTCTGTTGATCATAGGCGCTGTGGTTGACTCAACTATAACAATGGGTTATAAAGCGCGCTTGATTGCGAAGCCCTTCTGCTTAGAAGCGAGCTGGTCGTTACGGCCCCTTCAAGCGTGCGAGTGTGGTGGAATTGGTATACACAGCAGACTTAAAATCTGTCGGCGTGAGCCTTGCGGGTTCGAGTCCCGCCACTCGCACCAAATTCCTTGCGAAGGCGCCCTTGCGGCGCCTTTTTGCTGCCCGCCAGCAATCCTTTGCGCAGCTGCTAGAGTGGTGCTTGTACTCGTCCACTGGAACGCCGCCATGCGCTACTCCCTGTTCGATGGTCAACGCGACATCATTATCCTGATTGCCCGTGTGCTGCTGATGATCCTGTTCGTCTTGTCTGGCTGGGGCAAGCTGACCGGGTTCGAAGGCACGGTCGGCTACATGACTTCACTGGGCGCTCCTGCCCCCATGCTGGCAGCGGCAGTAGCCGTGCTCATGGAATTCGCCGTTGGCATCCTGCTGATCCTCGGATTCTACACCCGGCCGCTGGCCTTCCTGTTTGCGTTGTTCGTGCTGGGCACGGCGCTGCTGGGCCACCCGTTCTGGAACATGGTCGACCCTGAGCGCAGCGCCAACATGACCCAGTTCCTGAAAAACCTCAGCATCATGGGCGGCATGTTGTTACTGGCGGTAAGCGGCCCCGGGCGTTTTTCGGTGGACGGGCGCTGACTCAGTCGTCTTCGCAGTCGTCGAACCAGGCTGGGTGACCACGCTCTTCTTCATCAAGGTCATCCAGCGTTTCTTCGTCTTCCTCGATGTCATCCTCGACGCCTCGGGCATCGGCTTCTGCCTCAGTGTCGTCGTAGAGGAATTCGTGATCAAGCAGGTGATCATGTTCGGGTTCGTGCAGGTCATCTTCGTCGCGCATGCTGACTCCTGGGCTGGTGGCAGGCCTGTATAGGCGGATCGGCTGCACAGGTCAATGCATTACCGCTTAATGCTGGGTTAACCGGCCGGACCCAAGCTGCAGGCTCTCCCTTCAAACGTTGCTTGCCCGCCATACCCGGCGGGCTTTTTTATTGCTGCCACTCCCCCTGCGTCCAGTGCAGTGAAATCACATGGAACCCGGCCCATGCTGACCACACTCGAGCTGAGCCATGCATGACAAGTCCATCACCTGAGCTTCACAAAATGCTGACATCCCGCTGGGCACACTAACCCTGCTCCCTATGTTCTTACAGCCCGCCGCATCGTTGCCGCGGGCTTTTCTTTTTGTGGCATGCACAGTGCCTCTGACCATGACCTGAGGCAGTTTTACCGTATCGGCCCAGGGCTATGCTTAGCCGGCGATAAGCAAGCCCATTCGGAACAGGATACGGAGGCTCGTATGAAAGCTGCTGTTGTTGCACCAGGCCGTCGCGTGGAAGTGGTGGAGAAAACCCTGCGCCCCCTCGAGCACGGTGAAGCGCTGCTGAAGATGCAATGCTGCGGTGTGTGCCACACCGACCTGCATGTGAAAAATGGCGACTTCGGTGACAAGACCGGTGTGGTGCTAGGTCACGAAGGCATCGGCGTGGTCCAGGCAGTAGGGCCAGGCGTCACCTCGCTCAAACCGGGCGACCGCGCCAGCGTGGCCTGGTTCTACCAGGGCTGCGGGCATTGCGAGTATTGCAACAGCGGCAACGAAACCCTGTGCCGCGAAGTGAAGAACTCCGGCTACACCGTGGACGGCGGCATGGCCGAAGCCTGCATCGTCAAGGCCGACTACTCGGTCAAAGTGCCCGACGGGCTCGACTCCGCTGCCGCCAGCAGTATTACCTGCGCCGGCGTCACCACCTACAAGGCGGTGAAGATCTCCAACATCCGCCCCGGCCAATGGATCGCCATCTACGGCCTCGGCGGCCTGGGCAACCTTGCCCTGCAATATGCCAAGAACGTCTTCAACGCCAAAGTGATCGCCATCGACGTCAACGAAGAGCAACTGCGCTTCGCCAGCGAGATGGGCGCTGACCTGGTCATAAACTCACGCACCGAGGATGCCGCCAAGGTCATCCAAGCCAAGACCGGTGGCGCCCATGCCGCCGTGGTTACCGCCGTTGCCAAGGCTGCCTTCAACTCGGCCGTTGACGCCCTGCGTGCGGGTGGCCGCCTGGTTGCGGTCGGCCTGCCGTCGGAAGCCATGAACCTGAACATCCCTCGCCTGGTGCTGGACGGTATCGAAGTGATCGGCTCGCTGGTCGGTACCCGCCAGGACCTGCAGGAAGCTTTCCAGTTTGCGGCGGAAGGGAAAGTGGTGCCGAAGGTGACCCTGCGACCGATCGAGGATATCAACCAGATCTTCGATGAGATGCTGGAGGGCAAGATCAAAGGGCGGATGGTGATTCAGTTCGAGGGGTGATGACCCATGTGCGCTGGCTGTTGGTGCAGCGCACACTACCCTGAAATGGGCGCGCCTTAGGTCCTGGTTTCAGGTAAGCGCTATGCTTGATACACGATTTTATCCAAGTCGTGGTTTGTAGTCGGTTCGCAAGCAGAAGACTGGCTAGCACATCGGAGTGAACGTATGGGCATCCGCAGCTTGGCGAAAAACCTGCCACCCGACCCGGACAATGACGGCTGGGTACTTGGATGGGGCGTACTGAGAGACCGGCATCCCTGGCATTTCGTCGATGTGTTTGCCGACCAGAGGACCGCCAGGGCCGAGGCGGTGCGCCGCGGGGCAGGCTATGTTGTGGAGTTCGGCTCGCACCGCCTGGGATCGGATGAATTCGTTTGTGGGATATCCCCGCCTGAAGGCTAGCGTTTGAATGGGCGGAGCGGCGGGCGATGGATCCTAGGGCCGTAGTCGACAGACAGCTATCGACCCATAGCGGAAATCTGTAACCAGGGCCGCTTCGCGGCCCATCGCCGGCAAGCGCGACTCCCACAGGTACAGCGCATGCCTGACGGCTGGTGATATTCCTGTGGGAGCCGGCTTGCCGGCGATGAGGCCGGTACTGACTACAGAGCTTTGGATCAGTGTCCGCCGTGGGTCGAAAGCAGCCTTTCAGCAAAGGTATGAACCCAACAACTTGATAGATCTGACTAGTCGACAGGGCCGACATGCCCTGGTCGGCGTTACCCCTTGGTCAGATCAACCAATGGCGTCTGCCGCACCTCGGTTTCGCGCCCACCTTGTATCTCGCCAACCTGCTTCAAGGCCTTGTCCACTGCCACCTTGTCCGCCAACAAGCTGTAGCTGATGTGGAACTGCCTGTGTTCCTTCGGCCCGATTGTCGGCACCAGGTTCAGTGGCCGCTGGTAACGGCGGTTGTAGGAAAAACTCGTCCCCGGCTCGAGCCCGGTCACATAACCCTGGCCTTGTGTATCGGTATTTTTCCACAGGGAAAATACAGGCAATGTCCGAGTATTGAAGCCGACCGAAACGCCCAGATTGCCAGCCTTGTCATGCAACACGGTCAACGTATTGCCCTGGTCATCGGCATACGGCACCACGTTGTAAACCGTTTCGTCATAGTCCTTGGTCGGCGCTCGGTAGGTTTGCCAGTCGGGCAGATCTGCCCTTGCCTTGTCGTTGAATGGCGACACTTGCTTCACTGGCGCGGCAAAACGAGCGCCCTGCTCCAGAAACGGGGTGCTGAAGTTACTGTGATAAAGCGCCTGGTATTCCTTCGGATAGTCACCGTTGTTGGTCAAGGTGTCGTTGAGGGCGAACTTCACGCTGCCGGGTTCGGTGACCAGTTCGGTCACGACGGAGAAGTCGACTTTCTTGAATGCCTGCTCTTTCATTACACCACGCAAGGTAATGGCGTAAGGGGGCTTCTCATCAATGTGCAGGGTGACTTGGTTCGCAGGAGTGTTGGCAGCCCGACCGTGCAGGGTCAGCAGTTCGCCGTTGTCGACGCCAGGGTGGCCGACCCATTCGTAACCGCAGCGGGTGACCAGTTCATTGAAACCTTCCAGCCAGCCCAGGCCATTGCGCCCGTTGAGGTCGATGAAGGACGGGTTGACCACTTCCTTGACCGGCGAATCCCAGCCCATGCGCACATTGCCGACCGACGCCTGCAAGACGTTCATTCCACGGGTCGGCACGACCGAAAGTTTCATCGTACCGTTATCGATGTCGACGATGCTGACACCCTCTTGCCGACCGCCGTGCAAGGTGCGCAAGGTAACGCTGAAGGGCTTGTCGGTTTTTACGCCAAGTTGCTGGCTGGTGATCTGCCAGTTCTGGGCGGCTTTGTCGGTGTCGAGCAGAACGTAATCCCAGGCCAGGGTGTTGGAAGCCGCAGTCAGGGCGCCAAGCGCAACGAAGAGTTTGAGGAGGGGCATGGCAGGTTGCCTTTCTTGGAGTTGTTCCCTTTTATAGACTCGAAGAAACGTTTCAGCAAGCTAGCCAAGCGATGCTTTCGATTGGCACGGGTTTCTTTAGCTATTTTCGGGGAGTAGCCTCGGCACAGTGAATCTTTCGAGCCCGATCAGGTTATCAACCTTGTGAAGGCATCAGAGAAACAGAAAAACTGCACAACTCGATAGAATTTTCATTGCCATGCCAGACGGTTTCCCTGATTTGCCCTCACTGAACGCGTTGCGTGTTTTTGAAGTGGTGGCTCGCCGCTTGAACTTCCGTGTGGCTGCCGAGGAACTGGGTGTGACCCAGGCCGCAGTTGCCCAGCAGATACGCGGGCTGGAAGCGAGCCTGGATCTGCGTTTGTTTGAACGCCTACCCCGCGGTTTGGCGTTGACTGATGCAGGCCTGGGCTATAGCGGGAGCATTCGAAGTGCACTGGCCATGATCGACGAGGCAACACGCCTGCTTCGGCCACAGACTTCTCACCTGACAGTCAGCGTTACACCTACCTTCGCCTCAAAATGGCTGATTCCCAGGCTCGGCAATTTTGCGCAGAGTCATCCAGACATCGATTTGCGTGTGCTGGCAACCGATCGGCTGTCGCACTTCAGCACCGATGGTGTGGATATCGCTGTCCGTTATGGCAAGCCCGAGTTCGGAGCGGGCTTGAATAGCGAACTGCTGATGGAGCAGCTAATCGTTGCGGTGGCCAGCCCAAAGCTGTTCGAAGGCAGCGAAATACCTGCAAGCTTTGCGCAATTGCAGGATTTCGTCATGTTGCACGATGCCCATAATTTCTGGCCTCAGTTCCTTGCAGAGCTGTTCCCACAACACATGCAGCCCACAGCCAGAAACCTGCGTTTCAATCAGACCTCATTGGCCATTGAAGCGGCAATCAGCGGTCAGGGCATTGCCCTGGCCAGCCCTGCGTTCGTCGGTGATGACATTGCCGCAGGCCGGCTGATGCAGGTTTTTACCCAGCAACTCAGGATCGACAAGTCGTTTTATCTGGTCTGGCCACGCAAGATGAAACAGCCGGACTCGTTGAGCGTGGTCCAACGCTGGCTCAAGCAACAAGCTGCCGATAGTTAATCTATCGTAATAGTGAAGTTTAGCTGTCTCCCTCACCAATGGGGCTGCTGCTAAGGTGAATGCACCTGAAAAATCAGCATTGGGAGATTGGAGGCAGCATGTCAGTAGAAAAAGTTGCGATTATCACGGCAGGTGGCAGCGGCATGGGCGCCGCAGCAGCGCGACGCCTGGCCGCCGAAGGCTTCAAGGTTGGGGTTCTTTCCTCTTCGGGCAAGGGCGAGGCGTTGGCTGCCGAGCTCGGCGGTATTGGTGTAACCGGTAGCAACCAGTCGGTTGAAGACCTGCAACGCCTGGTCGATGCTGTCGTGGAGAAGTGGGGCCGTATCGATGTGCTGGTCAATAGCGCCGGCCATGGTCCGCGCGCGCCAATCCTGGAAATCAGCGACGAGGATTGGCACAAGGGCATGGATACTTACCTGCTCAATGTCATTCGCCCGACTCGCCTGGTGACGCCTTACATGCAGCGTCAGAAGAGCGGAGTGATCATCAACATCTCCACTGCCTGGGCGTTCGAACCCAGCGAGCTGTTCCCGACTTCTGCTGTATTCCGCTCGGGCCTTGCCGCGTTCACCAAGATCTTCGCCGACAATTTCGCCGGCGATAATGTGCGCATCAACAACGTCCTCCCGGGCTGGATCGACAGCTTGCCGAGCACCGAGCAACGCCGCGACAGCGTGCCGCTCAAGCGCTACGGCACCAGCGAAGAAATCGCTGCGACCATTGCGTTCCTTGCTAGCGAAGGCGCGGCCTACATCACTGGGCAGAACATCAGGGTCGATGGCGGCGTAACACGCAGCATTTGATCGTCCGTGGCCGCAGCATTGCTGCGGCCCTCGTTTCATGGAGCCTGGTTTTTTCATGCTGGACGATCTGTTTCAGAGCATATGGGCGCAACTGGCGATCCCGGTCGGCCCGGTGCGCAACCCTTATCGGCTCATGCAACTGTCCACCCTGGACGAGCAAGGATGGCCCGTCTCCAGGACAGTTGTACTGCGAGATGCCGATGCCCGTGCAGGCGCGCTGTACTTTTACGCGGACAGGCGCTCGGCAAAATGCACGCAGATTGCCGTTGATCCACGCGTTGCACTAACGGCACTGAGCCCTTGCGGCCTGACCCAGGTGCGCATGGAGGGGCTTGCCACCCTGATCGAGGACATCGAGTATCGACGACGCTGCTGGTCGGCGGCGCGTGACAAGACACAGGCATTGTTCCGTCATGGCGCTGTGCCGGGGCAGGTGATTGAAAGCCCTGAAGTCGCCTACGAACGCATCCAGGGCGGTTTCGAGCACTTCGCAATCCTATGCATCGAGCCGCGAGCGCTGGAGTGGCTGGATCTCACACGACCCGTTCAGCAACGGGCGCGCTTCCTGCGCCATGAAGGATTGTGGCAATCCTGCTGGCTGGCTCCCTGAGGCAGGCTTCTCGTACAGAACATGCAAACAGGAGTAATTGATGAAAGGTTACTGGATCATTCTGGGGACTGCTGTTACCGACACGCAGGCGCAGCAGGAATATGGCCGGTTGTGGGCGCCAATCGCCGAGCATTATGGCGCCAGGCTCAAGGCTCTCGATTCGACAGCGCTGGTCGAGTCGCATACCAGCACACGGGCGCTGGCGGTCGAGTTCGACAGTTATGCCCAGGCCCAGGCGTGCTATGCCGATCCCGCCTATTCGCAAGCAAAGGCGATGGCATTACGCGCCTATCGTCGTGAGTTGCTTATCGTTGAGGGGGATTTAGGCTGATCAAGGGTTCGCTGATACGGATGCCATGGGACGATAGCGTCCGGCATTGTTCCTCTCCTCCAGCGCAATACTGAACAGCTCTGCCAAAAGAAAAGGCACCCGCAGGTGCCCTCTCAATACCGTTTACGGAATGAATCGAGTGCCACAAGCGTGGCACATCCAAGTGCGGCGCCACTCTTCCAATTTGTCGTACTGTGCGACGTTGAATTTCCAGTGGCGAACGAATCCAATTACACCGACGGTGATAAATGTCGCGCCTATGAAGAACCTTGACCAATCAACGCCCCAGAAGGTGTTCATAAGCTTGAGGCCATCGTACAAGATGATTGCACCAACCCCCGTAAGGATGACCGGGCCAAGCAAGCGCTTACCTGGAGGTGGACCGACGCTTGCCGCCAAATTGGTCTGATGCCGACCTGAAGTTTCAACGGTCACGCTTGGTCCGAATCCGGATTGGGACTGCGCTTGGTGGGTTGCTTGTATGTGAGAAGTGCCAGCAGCATGGATGATAGACAGAAGCTGGACGTTTTGACCTTGGCATTGCGGGCAGCAGATTGCGTTATTGCTCACCACGTATTCATTCCTTTGAGGGGTGAAAGGCGAGCATTCTAAGGCAATTGCATACATCAGCGCACTACGCGACTTTATCCGAGCGCTATTCACGACTTACCACGCCCACAAACAAACCTACCATCCACCCCATCTGTGTAGGAGGACCGCCATGGGCGCACTTCGAGCAGCACAATGGCAGTACGACAACCAGTTGCCGCCTCCGGTGAGCGAGAGCGCGGCTGAGGAAGCTGAGGCGCGCTGGTTCGATGATGGCATCGCGGAGCTGTTGGCGCGCCGTAACGTAGTCTTCCAGCGCAACTTCCACCAGCGTGGCGTGACCTACGAGCGCTTCGCCCAAGCGGTGGATGAGTTCGCGATGGGCCAGCTTGAAGAGATAGCTCGGCAGCTACTCACTCCTTTTGCCAAGGAAGCGGTGCTGGCCCAGGCCGAGGACGCGGAATGAATCCCCACAGCGTGGCGGTGAGCGCCATCGAGGCAGCAATCGAGACGATGCTTCTACCGGGTCTGGCCCGGTGGAGGATGCGAAGGCGGAGACGATGGTCGTCGCCTACTTCTCCATCCTCGATCCTCGTCATCGACTCCAACGAGTTCAAACATTACTGCGAGCGCATTCGGCGTATTGCCGTTCGGCGCAAGGAGGCTGCATGACAACGCCACTGATCACCACGCTCATTGATGAGCAGGTCGCTGAACTGCCCGAGAGTCAGGCAATGCCCGGCGACCGGGTGCTGATGTTGTTCAAGGGTCCAACCTTCGCGGCCGCGATGCACCAGGCCGAACTGGCCAGTATCGAAAATCCGCAGGCCTGGAACTGCCGGGCCTGCATCTGCGGAGAGTCGACCTTGGGCTACGAGGTTCGGGTGTGAACTCCTACCAGCGGGCCCGCCACTTGGTCATTTGGCGCGAAATCAACACCCAAAGAGCCCGGCACCGGGCCAGGCTTTTACATTTAGGCCCATCTACAGCTGAACGTTATTCCAATGGGCGCTTGTGATAACTATAACGCTCTGCATGGGATACCCTCGATGGGTCCGGCGGGCCCTGCTTCTGCCCTCTTCGAAAGGGAGGGCTGTCGAAATTGTCGTCACAGTTCTCTTGGAAAGCGCTCTCACTCTGATCGACTGATCTCTGTAGCCGCCCCTCATTATCGGCTGGCTGACTGACCTGTCTGTCACTATCTACGCCATACCTATCTCTGGACATACACACCTCTCAATGCTCAGAAGTCCTGAGCTATTTGAGTATGCGCTTCCCACTCTTCCAGAAGAGATAAAGCGGACCACTGGGACAGGGCTTGGGCTGAGTTGGCATCCAGATCGTATGCTCAATCCAGCTCACTCATACGCCTGTCGCCTGTTTCTTTCATTTTGAAAAGGAGGGTGAAACTGCCGGTAAGGCTTTGCCGTAGCTCTTGGGGCATTGCGAAGGAAAAATGGATGAGCCACGAACCATCTTTCAATCGAAATGTATCACCCCGGTAAAGAGCTACATCCGCCTCGCTCACTCCAATCCGCACGGCAATATCTGAATCACTTGGCGCATCAAACACGGTTGTGCCCTCACGTTCACCATGGAGCGAGCAAGCAGTGCATCTGGGCGCGCTATCGTTTGTGAATCGGCTTGGCCGTGTGAGGGTTCGTCCAAACGACCTTCGGCTTGCTCGCTAGCACGCCGCTGACTCCAGAAGGAACGCTTTCAATCTGGCCTCCCTGCTTGATGAACAAGTCAGTCTGTTCATTCAAGCGCTCATGGGCACGCTGCGTCTCTGGGGATATGGCCTGGTGCATAAAAGCTACCTCTTAAGTGAGAAGCCGCAGAAAACGGCTACGCAGTCACTATACAGGGAATTTGAAGCACCCGTGGGAATTAGAGCAAGATACTGAAAAATGACGACATAATAAACGCAAAATCCTGCAAGTTTTGTTTAGAAATCCGTAAACCAAACCATCCGCCGCCGCTATAGCGCAGCATCTGCAAGAATTTATCGCCGCTTTTCTTCGCGTCCCGGTGAGGCGCAAATGCCCGCTATAGCGCACAACCATAGCCGACGCACAGGCCGCTTGGCCTACATCAGGGCTTGACCTGGCATTTCCCCTATTTCAACTGACGGCGCCGGCCTGGCGCGAGGTTTTCCAATGTCCACAACCAACATGCGCATCTGGGAGCAGGTGCAGACCACCGATACCCGCTGCACCAAGAACGCCGAGGTCGGCGCCCAGAAGATCACCAGCCTGAACGGCACCGCGATGGTCATGAAGGCGTCCGAAATGTTCGGCCCGGTGGTATCGGTTGGGGCTGGAAGGTGCTTGAGGAGCGATTCGACGACGGTCACGAGGTGTTTTCCGGCGAAGGCGACAAGCGAATCTGCTTGGGCTGGGAGATCGGCCACACCGACAAAATCCAGCTCTGATTCATGCAGGACGGCAGCGCGGCGAGGTCGAGCAGTACGGGTGCACCCGGCACCAGTACAAGACCAAGTACGGCATGACCACTGATGGTGAGGCGCCGAAGAAGTCGTTGACCGACGCCATCAAGAAAGCCCTGTCCATGCTGGGCTTCAGCGCCGATGCGTATGCCCATCCTACGTCGCCGGCGTCATCAAGGTGGACGTGGCAGCTTTCTGGGCCGAGCAACCTTTTGACCTTGGCATGGACTCGGACTACGGCAACTGCGACCTTTGCTGGAAGAAGAACGAGGCCAAGCTGATTAGGACCATCCAGGAAGATCCTTCCCGGGTGATCTGGTGGTCCGGCACCGAAGAACGGTTCGGCCAGGTGTTCAGACAGGACCGGCCTAATTACCGGTCGCTTGCCTGGTCAGCGGACCAACGCGCCAGGCAGACGGATTTTGATTTCGACTACTTAGCCGAAGACATCGACTGCTTCCGTGGGGACTGAAGAGTCGCTACAGACTCACCAGTTGCAGGCTGAAATCCAACCCAGACCCAATAAAGAGCAAGAACCAAAACAGCAGCAACCATGGGGTAGGTTGCGAAATTCAAGACGTAAGAGCCCCAAACCTTTGCCGACATCGTAAATTTCTGCCACCCATCCATAGGGTAGTCCTCAGGCATTTCAAGCTTTGCCCGGAGGTAATCGCCTCGAAAATCGTTGTTCGAGTGGGTCTCGTAAAGCTTCAGGACGTCGTGGTACCCCTTCCAGCTCTCGTCATATTTCTTCTGGTCGAAGGTACCTGCAGTTTTATGTGGGTGAGCCTCCAGCTTCAGCTCGTCTAGCTTAGAGGCGCAGGAATACATCTTCTCTGACCTGTTGGAAAAGTCGTTCTTCTCGATCAGCAGCGAATACACAAGCACCGCGATCGATGCAAAAACCTGAAGAAGGACTACCTCCTTCCTTTTGATATTTGCGCCTAGATCGTAGGCCTGCATTAGAGATACCAGGATCAGAACCAGAGACAGGATGACGACCGTATAGGTCGAAAGCTTCGCATGCAGGCGCAGGCGCCGAGAGGCATGAAACCTAGTTTTCGACGTGGCATCCATCTTCTTGTACAGATTCTTAAAGCTATCAGTTCCCGACATTGCGCGTCCTCCGTGCGACAGGCGCGCATCTTATAATTGAGGCTTTCCCAGCCCACAGAAAACCGATCCAGCAACACCGACCCACGCGATGTGCTCATCAGGCTCAACCCGCTAGGCCTGAGCGAGCAAGAACTGCGCAAGGACAGTAATGGCTTCGAAGACCAGCGCACCCACAGCGACTACCTGCTGTTCCTGGCTGGCTACCGCGAAACGCACCAGCAACCCCTCTCCCCTATCACGAGCAGGCTACCTGGTCGGATTTTGGGAGAGTTTCTGTGGCAATGCGGCGAGCCCGTCCGACGCCCCAGGCTAAAGCCCTGGTCATTGATTCACCGGGACGGGAATCGAACGCCTCCTCGTGAAGGGCCATGCCCGTCGAGGCATAGACTCCAATGAACATTTGCGTGTTACCTGCGCGCGACAGTCGCACCTGGACATCTATGTGCGTTCCATCGCCAAGGGTCTCGTCATGAGTGCGGTGGTGAAGCGAAGGATCAGCCCATTGCCAGAAAACTTCACCGCGTATCCTCATGTCGATCTCCTACGACTTTAGTTGTATGCGATAGGTGAACGTTCACAATAGCGAACACGAAGCGGTTATCAACCGCAGCGGGAGATACTGAAAACTGAATCGGACAAGCGGCGATCAGCCTTCGTCCGGCGGCTCAGGCAGGTGCATCGTTGCAGCAAAAGCCATCCATTCTTCAAAAATGCGTCGGTGCTGGTCGCAATCCGATCGCCAGTTGGAGGAGGACGTCACACCATACACAACCTGACTCATCGTTTGAGCCGTGTAGGTATCGAGCTTTCGAAGCAGTTCGTACGCATGAAACTGTTGATCCTTGCTAATAGAGCTCATGTGATCCACCGCTGATGAGGAGCGAAGCACTCCTCGTGACCGGTGGACACCCCGCCACAGATTAAAGTCACCAGAACTTAAACTTTTTTCGCCAACTGCCGCGATATGGCGGCCAAGGACGAAGTCATGCCTGAAGACAGCAACCGGCTTGGCCGGACCACTTCCGCTATATCGACGAGATTAGCACTGACGGGATAGGCGCCGGTTTGCGTATCCGGATAAAGCGAAGGCCCTTCATTCCTACAAAGTGAGGAAGCGGCACCAGCTCGGACATGCCCAGCTCGCCATGGAGCGTGCCAAGACTGCTCTGGAAGATCTCAATGGCGTGGACGCGATTGCAGACGAGCGACTGTGCTCGGGTGGCGACTTCATCAAAGAACTGAACTGGGATGACTATTAATGACCCGCCTCGCCCTCTGCCTCCTGCTGCTGGCCACCGGCGCCAGCGCAGGCGAATTGCGCAAAGGTGTTGACGCCTTCCAGGACGACGAGCGCGGCGCAACCTGCTGGACCTTCGGTTTCGACTGGCGCGACGGCATCAGCTGCATCCCCGACAGCCAGCTGCAGGCCGGCAACCAGCTCCAGCTTTCCCCGCACGAAACCCAACCCGAACCTACACCCGCTCTGGCGCCTGGGCGCTGGATTGATGAGAGGTATCAGCCGTGAGCCCCAGGATTGTCCCAAATGGCCGGGGTCAACAAAATCCGCAGGCATTAAAAAAGCCCCGCAACCTCAATGGTTGCGGGGCTTTCGAATGGTGGAGGCCGAGGTCGGAATCGAACCGGCGTAGACGGATTTGCAATCCGGAGCATAACCACTTTGCTACTCGGCCTCAAATGTCGGATCTAGCAGCTTGCGCTTCGCTATCTCCTTGAAACGCTGAACCTTTTTCAAAGTTTGCTGCGTTTCGATGGGCGCCATTATGTCTTCATTCCTTTAACCTTGCAACCCCCTGAACGAAAAAAAATTTCAACGGGTTCAAGGTGTTAGCGCAGGCGGCCGAGTTTACTCCACAAGCCCACCACTGTGTTCTCCACGGTGCCACTGGCAGCCATGCCGATTCGCTCCTGCAGGCTCTTGCGTTCGGCGTAGTGCAGGTGGAACAGGTTGGCGTTGCGCGCGCGTTCGCTGAGGTACTCGTCGCTGGTCTGCAACTCGTCCACCAGCTTGCGGTTGAGTGCCGCGACGCCCAGCCAGACTTCGCCGGTGGCCACTTCGTCGATGTGCAGCTGCGGGCGATAGCGGGAAACGAAGTCCTTGAACAGCTGGTGGGTGATGTCCAGGTCTTCCTGGAACTTCTCCCGGCCTTTCTCGGTGTTCTCGCCGAACACGGTCAGGGTGCGCTTGTATTCACCGGCGGTCAGCACTTCGAAATCGATGTCGTGCTTCTTCAGCAGGCGGTTGACGTTGGGCAGCTGCGCCACCACGCCAATGGAACCCAGTACGGCGAACGGTGCGCTGACGATCTTCTCGCCAATGCAGGCCATCATGTACCCGCCACTGGCGGCTACCTTGTCGATGCACACGGTCAACGGGATGCCGGCCTGGCGAATGCGCGCCAGCTGCGATGCGGCCAGGCCATAGCTGTGCACCAGGCCACCACCGCTTTCAAGGCGTAGCACCACCTCGTCGCGCGGGGTGGCGAGGGTGAGCAGCGCGGTGATTTCGTTGCGCAGGCTTTCGGTGGCAGAAGCTTTGATGTCGCCATCGAAATCCAGCACGAAGACCCGGCCCTTTTCCTCGGCCTTGCCCTTCTTCTGCCGCTTTTCCGCCTTGGCCTGCTGCTTGCGCAGGGCCTTGAGCTGGGCCTTGTCGAGTAGGCCGGATTCCAGGCGCTCGCGCAGGTCCTTGTAGAACTCGTTCAGGCGAGTGACCTGCAATTGCCCACCCGATTTGCGCCGCCCCTTGCCGCGCAGCCCGGCGATGGCCGACAGCACTATCAGGATGGCGATGACCAGGGTGGCGGTTTTGGCGAGAAAGCTTGCGTATTCAGCAAGAAACTCCACGTTGACTCCTTAAAGACTTGCGCCACTACGGCGCGTAACTGTAGCAAGCATACCGTTGCGCCTGAGGTGCTGCCAGCCGTGGCAAACGCTGGCAACACCTTTCAAACAACCTTTTCAAACGCTTGTATGTTTTTTCGTTGACAGCCCGTGTGCCGCATCCTAACCTCGCAGCAACCTCCAACAGGCCGGAACCTTTCGTGGGCAACCTCTACCTGATCCGACATGGCCAAGCCTCCTTCGGCGCCGATGACTACGATGTCCTCTCGCCCGTGGGCGTGCGCCAGAGCCAGGCCCTGGGTGAGCACCTGGCCCAGCTCGGTGTAAGGCTGGACCGCTGCGTGGCAGGCGACCTGCGCCGCCAGCAGGATACCGCGCGCCTAGCCCTGGATGCATTGCACGCCAATGGCTGCCCGGTGCCGGCTGTTGAGACCGATACAGCATTCAATGAGTTCGATGCCGATGGTGTGATCCGCGCCTTGTTGCCCGGGCTGCTGCCTCAGGAGCCCGACGCCCTGCACATCCTGCGCAATGGCGCGCAGCACCGCAGCGAGTTCCAGCGCCTGTTCGCACTGATGGTGCAGCGCTGGCACGATGGCGAACATGCCGACGATGACCTGGAGACCTGGCAGGCGTTCACCGCCCGCGTGCAAGGCGGCCTGCAGCGCGTACTGGATGCTGCCGGTAGCGGCGACAATATCGCCATCTTCACCTCGGGCGGTACCATTGCCGCCCTGCTCCACCTGGTTACCCGTATTACCCCCGGACAGGCGTTCGCGCTGAACTGGCAGATCATCAACACGTCGCTCAGCCAGCTGAAGTTCCGCGGCCGCGACGTGGCACTGGCTTCCTTCAACAGCCAGGCCCATGTGCAGCTGTTGAGGGCGCCGGAGCTTGTCACCTATCGATGAGCCCGGCTTGTTGTGTCCCTGCGGGGACGTGTAAATCACTCTATAAGGAATGCGCCATGACCTCCGTAGCTGATGCCGTCAAAAAGATGCAAGAGAAGTTCAACCCATCCGCTGCCGCCGGCCTGGACCTGGTGTTCGGCTTCAACATCACCGACGAAGACAAGCGCTACGCGCTGATCGTCAAGGACGGCACCTGCGACCTGCAGGAAGGCGAAAACCCGGATGCCAACTGCACCCTGGTGATGGATAGCGAAACCCTGAAGGGTATCGTCAGCGGCGAAACCGACGGCATGCAGGCATTCATGGGCGGCAAGCTGCGCGTTGAAGGCGACATGATGCTGTCGATGAAGCTCAGCGAGCTGTTCCCGTCCTGAGGGCTGGAAATAGCGGATGATCGAAAAACCGAAGCCTGACCGGCTTCGGTTTTTTTTTGCCCGTGCCCAACAGCCCGCACAAGGCCGCCTGGCTTGTGGGCACTTCCACAAAAACAAGTGAGCGCTATCAAGGCAGTTGATCAAACAGCAACACCCTCACCTATATGGCATCTGGCACGCTTGTCCCATCCCCGGCGGACCATTAGATTAGCCAATAGTCCTTGCGATCGAGAATAAGGAAAACGCATGACGCTCACCGACCAGTCCACCCAGGTACGCCCCGGCGAAGAACTCGACGCGGCTGTCATCGACCCTTACCTCAAAGCCAACATCCCCGGCCTGGATGGCCTGCCGAGCATCAGCCAGTTCCCTGGCGGCGCCTCCAACCTTACCTACCTGGTCAGCTACCCGGGCCGCGACTTCGTGCTGCGCCGTCCACCGTTCGGGCAGAAGGCCAAGTCGGCCCACGACATGGGCCGCGAGTTTCGCATCCTCAACCAGCTCAACAGCGGCTTCCCCTACTGCCCCAAGGCCTATGTGCACTGCACCGACAGCAGCCTGATCGGCGGAGAGTTCTATGTGATGGAGCGGGTCAAGGGCGTTATCCTGCGCTCGGACATCCCGGCCGAGCTGGACCTTGACGCCAACCGCACCGAGGCCCTGTGCAAGAGCTTCATCGACCGCCTGGTGGAACTGCACCAGGTGGACTACAACGCCTGCGGCCTGGCCGACCTGGGCAAACCGGAAGGCTATGTGCAGCGCCAGATCGAGGGCTGGACCAGCCGCTATGAAAAGGCCCTGACCCCTGACGCCCCGCGCTGGGAACAGGTGACCGCCTGGCTGCATGAGAAAATGCCCGCCGACCACCCGCGGCCCGGCATCGTGCACAACGACTACCGTTTCGACAACGTGATCCTCGATGCCGACAACCCCATGCGCATCATCGGTGTGCTGGACTGGGAAATGGCCACCCTGGGCGACCCGCTGATGGACCTGGGCAACAGCCTGGCCTACTGGATCGAGGCCGACGACCCGGCGCCAGTGCAGCTGATGCGTCGCCAGCCGAGCAACGCACCGGGCATGCTCACCCGCCGCCAGTTCGTCGATTACTACGCCGAGCGCGCCGGCATCCGCCTGGACAACTTCGATTACTACTATTGCTATGGCCTGTTCCGCCTGGCCGGCATCGTCCAGCAGATCTACTACCGCTATTACCACGGCCAGACCCAGGACAAGCGCTTTGCCCAGTTCATCCACATGAACCGCTTGCTGGAGCAGATGACCTTGCAGGTCATCGCCAAGTCCAGCCTCTGAGCCCCGACCTCGACGACGGATAACAAGGAAAACAGCATGTCCAAGACCCACCTGTTCGACCTCGACGGCAAGATTGCCTTCGTTTCCGGCGCCAGCCGTGGTATCGGCGAGGCCATCGCCCACCTGTTGGCCCAGCAAGGTGCCCATGTGATCGTGTCCAGCCGCAAGCTCGACGGTTGCCAGCAGGTGGCTGACGCCATCATCGCCGCCGGTGGCAAGGCAACGGCGGTAGCCTGCCACATCGGTGAACTGGAGCAGATCCAGCAGGTGTTTGCCGGCATCCGCGAACAATTCGGGCGGCTGGACATCCTGGTCAACAATGCCGCTACCAACCCGCAGTTCTGCAACGTGCTGGATACCGACCCGGGTGCTTTCCAGAAGACCGTGGACGTGAACATCCGGGGCTACTTCTTCATGTCGGTCGAGGCCGGCAAGCTGATGCGCGAGCATGGTGGCGGCAGCATCATCAACGTGGCGTCTATCAACGGGGTTTCACCCGGCCTGTTCCAGGGCATCTACTCGGTGACCAAGGCGGCAGTCATCAACATGACCAAGGTCTTCGCCAAGGAGTGCGCGCAGTTCGGGATCCGCTGCAACGCCCTGCTGCCAGGCCTGACCGACACCAAGTTCGCCTCGGCACTGGTGAAGAACGACGCCATCCTCAACGCCGCGCTGCAGCAGATCCCGCTCAAGCGCGTGGCCGACCCCAAGGAAATGGCCGGCGCCGTGTTATACCTGGCCAGCGATGCTTCCAGCTACACCACCGGTACCGCACTCAATGTCGACGGTGGCTACCTGTCCTGATCAGGCTTTTACTGCAACCAGGGTGTAGCTCAGGGGCAGGCGTGCGGGCTGCTCGCGCAGGCGATATTCACCGTCGTCGCCCTTGACCATCTGCCCCGGCAGCGCCTCCCAGGGGATGCTCTGGTGCTCGACCAGGACGGTCAGTTGCAGGCCGTGGGCCAGCAAGGCGCTGATCACCTCGCCCAGGCCGTGGTTCCACTCGTGGGTTTCGGTGTGGGAAAGGCGCTGCTCGGTTTCGACGTAGGTTTGGTCGTTGTGCCACACCGTCGGCTCTTCGTGTTCGAAATACGGGTATTCGAGTTGCAGGCGGTCCTGGTGGTCTTCGTTGACTGCCATCAGCATCGGGTGCCCGTCGCGCAGGAACAACCGACCACCCGGCTTCAGCAGGGCCGCGACAGTACGCGCCCACGGCTCGATGCGAGGCAGCCAGCAGAGCGCGCCGATGCCGGTGTAGACCAGGTCGAACGTGCCGGCCGGCAACACCTTGTCGGCGGCGTAGACGTCGGACTCGACATACGCGATGGGTGCCGCACAGCGCTGGGCCAACGCACGCGCCTCGGCCAGCGAAGCCGCGGAATAGTCCAGGCCACAGACCTTGGCACCAAGGCGCGCCAGCGAGAGGGTATCGGTACCGATGTGGCACTGCAGGTGGACGGCGTTGAGCCCGTCGATATTGCCAAGCAATGGCAGGTCGAAGCGTACGGTCTCGGAAAGGTGTTCGGGATGCTGGACGAGCCGTTCGACTTCGTAGTCGTTGGAAGCAGCGTGCAGCGGGGCACGTTCATCCCAGCTGGCGCGGTTGAGTTGCAGTGAGCGGTCCATGGTGTCTTCCTTGATTCGTGGGGGCTCATGCTAGCCCCCACCAATCTCCCTGCGACAGGACTGCCTTGCTAAAAATTGTAAAGCTGGCGCGGTCACTGTGGGAGCGGGCGCGCCCGCTCCCACCCGACCCCACAGAGCCCCTGCCAAGTCAACCAGCCATGTGAAGTCGCCAGCCGTTACAGGCAGGTCGCCGCCGCCGCCCGGCGCTGCAGGGCCACACCGTCGTTCTTCTGCGCGTAGTAATCCACCCGCGCCCCACCCATCTGCGGGTACACGTCCACGAACGCCTCGGCCTCACGGGTATACACGGTGAAGCCACCTTGCTTGCGTGGTTCCAGATAACCACTGGCGTCGTCGCCGAATACCTTCTCTTCCTGCCAGCTGAACTGGATGCACTGGGCCACCAGCTCTGGCGCCTTGTGCGAGTCGAGCTGCGCGGTCGGCTTGCCGCCTCGGGCCGTTTCCATGGTCGCAGAAGCACAACCGACCAGCATCAACGCCGCGGCCATCGGCAGAATCGCACGCATGTTCCATCCTCAGGATAAAAAAGAAGGCGACTCTAGCACTGGCAAGCATCGCGAGTGAATTGTCGCGCTCAGGTGGCTGTCGCAGATAAGGCATTCCGTCACAAGGAGATAACCATGAAACTGCACCACCTGCTGTTCGCCGTCCTTGCCAGCCTGCCCCTGGCTGCCACCGCAGCCCCCTCCAACGAAGAAAGCGTCACCACACCAGAAACCCACAACCGAGAGCTCAAGGTCGGCGACAAGGCACCCGACCAGTACAAACGCGATGACCAGGCTATCAAGGACTGGAAAGCCAAGGGCCTGCCAGCACCGGAAAAGGAAAGCCACTGGGTAAACATGGGTGGGCGCTACGTGCTGGTGCAGATCACCAACGGTGTGGTGCTGGCGATCCAGCCAGCCCGCTGATTCAACACTCTTCACTCCCGCCGCTCTCGCTGGCACGACAATTTTTTGCCTGCCAGCGAAACCAAATGGATCCTTTCCAGTCTCAGGAGGTGTGCCGTAAACCATTGCGGATCAAGGACCTATATCGTGATGACCCGTCTTGCAAGCCTTTCACTGATTGCTGTTGTCCTGCTGACTGCCGGGTGCCATAGCCATCGCTACCATGACGACGACGATGGCTGGCGTGACCGTGACCGTGACCATCGCCACCACCATCGGCATGACCGCGACGACGATGATGACGACTATCGTCGATATCGTGGTGACCGCTACTACCGCTGAAACGTCTTTTTCAACCCTGGCCCGCCGCCCATTGCGCGGCACCTTAACCTGATGATTCCTTTGAGGTTCGTATCATGCGTCTGACTCTGCCTTCCCTTGCCCTCGGCCTGCTGCTGTGCCAGGGCGCTTTCGCCGGTGACGGTACCGCCGCCATTGGCGGTGGCCTGGGTGGTGTTCTGGGTAACGTTGTCGGTCAACAGATCGGCGGCAAAACGGGGGCGGCCATCGGCGCCGGCCTCGGCGGCGCAGCCGGCAGTGCGGTAGGTGCACGCAAGGGCAACCGTACCGAAGCCGCCATTGGCGGTGGCCTGGGCTCGGCGGGCGGTTCGCTGCTGGGCGGCGCGGTGGGCGGCAAGACCGGCTCCACCGTGGGTGCCGGCCTGGGTGGTGCGGCCGGTGGTGCCATCGGCAACCACCTGGGCGACAACAACGGCAAGCACCACCGTCACCGTCACTGATTCCAGTGACAAAGGGGCCGCAATGCGGCCCCTTTTGTTTTGCAAACCCTGCAGTACATCAACACCCCCTTCAGCACAATCCGGCACACTGGCTGCTACTGTCTATCGTGCCCCCGTGTGAAGGAACACCCCCTCCCCATGAACCAAGAGCTGCTATGGGTCCTCGGCCTGCTGGCCATCGTCATCACCCTGTTCGTCATCAACCGCCCACGCATGGACGTGGTCGCGCTACTGGTGATCCTCGCCCTGCCGCTGTCGGGCATCCTCACCGTGGAGCAGGCGCTGGCCGGTTTCAGTGACCCCAACGTGGTGTTGATCGCCGCCTTGTTCGTGATCGGTGAAGGCCTGGTGCGCACCGGCATTGCCTACCGTATCGGCGAATGGATGAGCGAGCGGGCCGGCAACAGCGAGGCACGCCTGCTGGTGTTGCTGATGGTAGCCGTGGCGGGGCTGGGTTCGATGATGAGCTCCACCGGCGTGGTGGCCATTTTCATTCCGGTGGTGCTGAGCATCGCTGCACGCCTGCAGCTTTCGCCCGCCCGCCTGATGATGCCGCTGGCTTTCGCCGGCCTGATCAGCGGCATGCTCAGCCTGGTGGCCACACCGCCCAACGTGGTGGTACACAGCGAGCTGGTACGCCATGGCGAAGCGGGCTTCAGCTTCTTCAGCTTCACCCCGTTCGGCCTGGTGGTGCTGGTGCTGGGCATCGGCTACATGCTGCTGACCCGGCACTGGCTGAATGGCGAAGTGCGCAAGGACGGCCGCGTGGAAAGCCGCCGCACCCTGCTGGACCTGGTGCTGGACTACAAGCTCAATGGCCGTGAACGGCGCCTGCGCATCCGCCCCCATTCACCGCTGATCGGTCATACCCTGGGCGAGCTGGAGCTGCGCACCCGGCATGGCGCCAACGTGATCGGTATCGAGCGCCAGCACAAGTTCACCACGCGGGTGATCGCCGCCGACTCCAGCACCGTGCTGCACCAGGGCGATGTGCTGCTGCTCGACCTGTTCGCCAACCGCGACGACCTGCGCAGCCTGTGCCAGACCATGCAGCTGGAGCCGCTGCACTTCAAGGCCGCCTACTTCATTGACCAGTCCCAGGAGCTGGGCATGGCCGAGGTATTGCTGCCACCAGGTTCGAAACTGCTCGGCAAGAGCATCCTCGAACTGGCCTTTCGCACTCGCTTCGACCTCAACGTTGTCGGCTTGCGCCGCGAGCAGGTGGCGATCGAAGAACAGCTGGTGGAAGAAAAGCTGCGCCTGGGCGACACCCTGCTGGTAGTCGGCCCGTGGAAAGCCGTGCGCCAGTTGCAAAGCAAGCCCAAGGACTTCCTGGTACTGAGCCTGCCCGCAGAAATCGACCTGGTCGCGCCCGCCCGCACCCGCGCACCACAGGCGTTGCTGAGCCTGGCGGTGATGGTCGGGCTGATGGTCAGCGGCGCGGTCCCCAATGTCATTGCCGCGCTGATCGGCTGCCTGCTGATGGGCGCAGGCCGCTGCATCGACATGAACAGCGCCTACCGGGCCATCCACTGGCAAAGCCTGGTGCTGATCGTCGGTATGCTGCCCTTTGCCCAGGCACTGCAGAAAACCGGCGGCATCGACCTGGCAGTGGGCGGCCTGGTCAGCGTGCTGGGCGGTGCCGGCCCCAGCGCCATCCTCGCCTGCCTGTTCGCGGTCACGGCGGTGATCGGCCTGTTCATCTCCAACACGGCCACTGCGGTACTGATGGCACCCGTGGCCGTCAGCACCGCCACGCAGCTGGGCATGTCGCCCTACCCGTTTGCCATGACCGTGGCGCTGGCTGCCTCGGCGGCCTTCATGACGCCGGTGTCATCGCCGGTGAACACCCTGGTACTTGGCCCGGGGCAATACCGCTTCGCTGACTTTGTCAAAGTTGGCGTGCCGTTCACCATACTGGTAATGCTGGTGACCGTGTTGATGGTGCCGTGGTTCTTTGGGCTGTAGGGTTTGGCTACGAATGAAGGCAATTTGGCATTATCTCGACCGATCGCGGCAGATTGACATCAAGTCCCCTGACGAAACACACTTATGCGCAATTGCCCCAGGTGCTTCAAGCCGTTGTCCTGGATTTCGTTCCCGCCTTGCCGGTCGAGCCCATGGTTTTTCCAGCCCAATCGCGCTTGTTGCACTACGTCGTTCTACTCGGCCTGACCTTCGCCCTGACCCTGGGCGGCATCCTGGCCCGCCCGATCGAATCCCTGTCGCTGTTCTGGCCGGTCAATGCGGTCCTGGCTGGGGTGCTACTGCGCTACCCCCGCCAAGCCACGCTGACGGGCTTTACCCTGGTCTGGCTGGCCATGGTCGGCGCCGACCTGCTGTGCGGCAGCGCCTGGGTGCCTGCCCTGTGGTTCAACCTGTGCAACCTGGGCGTGGTGGTCACCCTCTGGCTGATGCTCTCGCGCTTGCCACGCCTGCACCGACGGATGCGTACTCCCCACGGCGTCCTCAGCGTGTTCGGCGCCAGTGCCGCCGGGGCAATAGTGGCTGCCAGCATGGCGGCGGCAGTGGCCGCGCCGTGGTTCGAACAGTCGTTGCGCGCCACCTGGCTGGCCTGGTTCAGTGAACAGTTCTCGACCAGCGTGCTGGTGCTGCCAGTGCTGCTGACAGCCCCTACGGCACGAGCGCTGGTGCGCGGTGGCGCCCAGGCCATCCGCCTGGCGCCGTTGCTGGTGCTGCTGGCCTCGCTGGCGTTCAGCATTGCCTTCGGCGGCCCCGGGGCCATTGCCTTCCCGATTGCCGCGCTGCTGTGGTGCGCCTGGACTTACTCACCGTTCCTGGTTTCTCTGCTGACACTCACCGCTGGCAGCACGCTGATCGTGGCGGTGGCGCAAAACCTCATGCATTTCAGCGTGCCGCAAAGCGAGCCCGGAGTGACCACACTGATGTCGGCGCGCCTGGGCATCGCCATGCTGGTGCTCGGGCCGCTGGTGGTGGCCTGCGTCAGCCAGGCAAACCGCAGCCTGATGGCCCGCCTGGCGCATCAGGCCAGCATCGACCACCTCACCGGTGTGCTCACCCGCAGCGCCTTCACCCGCCGCGCCAACGCGCTGCTGGAAAGCCGCCAGCAACACGCCCAGGCGCTGCCGCTGACCCTGATGATGCTGGACATCGACCACTTCAAGTCGATCAATGATGTCCATGGCCATGCGGTCGGTGACCAGGTGCTGCGCCAGTTCGCCAGCACCCTGCAGGACCAGTTGCACGATGGTGAACTGTTCGCTCGCCTGGGCGGCGAGGAATTTGTCGTGGTCCTACCGGGCCTGGCGCCAGATCGGGCCAAGTTCACTGCCGAGCGCCTGCGCCGTGCGGTGCAGGACCTGCATGTGATGCAGGCCGGCCAGTCCCTGCAGATTACCGTCAGTATCGGCCTGGCCGGTTGTGCCGCCGACATGCCGGCCCCCACCCTCGATGAACTGCTGGCACGCGCCGATCAGGCGCTGTACCGCGCCAAGGCCCATGGCCGCAATCGCGTCGAACAGGCCGAGCCACAACGCCAGGCGATGTGAACTAGCCACCCAGCAGGTCCCACGTCAACTTGGCGATCAGCACGCACAAGAGCACCAGGAACAACCCACGCACAAAGCCCGCGCCCTTGCGCACCGCCAGCCAGGTACCGGTCAGCGCGCCGAGGATGTTGCAAGCCGCCATGGGCAAGGCGATGGCGTACAGCACATTGCCTGATGGCACGAAGAACACCAGCGCCGCCAGGTTGGTGGCGATGTTCACCACCTTGGCCGACGCCGAGGCGTGCAGAAAGTCCAAAGCGAAGAAGCGGATGAACAGGAAGATCAGGAAGCTGCCAGTACCCGGACCGAACAGGCCGTCGTAAAAACCGATCGCGCCACCGATCAGCACCGCCAGGCACTGCTCCTTGCGGCCGATCCTTGTGGGTTTGTGCAGCGTGCCGAAGTCCTTCTTGCAGAAGGTGTAGATGGCCATCAGCACGATCAGCACCAGCACCGCAGGGCGCATCACGCTGGGCGGCACCAGCGACACCGTGGCGGCACCGGCGAACGACATTACGAACGCACTGAGCGCTGCCGGCACGATCAACCCCCAGTCCAGCGTCACCCTGCGGATGAACGAACGCGCAGCGAAGGCCGTGCCACACACCGACGCCAGCTTGTTGCTTCCGAGCAATGCCGCCGGTTGCGCGGTGGGCAGCACGTTGAACAAGGCCGGAATCTGGATCAGCCCACCGCCACCCACGGCGGCGTCGATCAGCCCAGCGGCGAAGGCGAACACGGAAAGCACAGCGATATCCATCATGACGCGGTTCCAGGCAGTGAAGACGCCTGCAAGGCTAATCAAAGTGCCGCGCTTGTGTTGAAATGCCATATTGCGAAAACTGCAACGAGGAACAGGCAATGGCATTGGACATGCTGCGGGAAATCCAGGCGTTCGTCAGCGTGGCGCACAAGCGCAGCTTCGTCGCCGCCGCCCGCGCCCTGGGGCGCTCCCCCAGCGCGGTAACCCGCGCGGTACAAACCCTGGAAGACAACGCCGGGAGCAAACTGCTCAACCGCAACGCCAATGCCGTGACCCTGACCGAAGCCGGCGAGCGCCTGTTGCCACACGCCGAACGCTTGCTGGATGTGCAACGTGATGCCGCCGACGAACTGGCCGCGCTCAGCGGCAGTGCACAAGGCTGGATCCGCTTCGCCGTGCCGCAGGTACTGGGCGAACATGTCCTGCCCCAGGTGCTTGCCGAGTTTTCCCGCTGCCACCCCCAGGTAACCCTGGACGTGCAGTACAGCGACGGGGCCTTGGACCCGCTGCAAGGCAAGTTCGACTTCGTGGTGCGCGGTGCCTTCCCACAGTCGAGCGAGCTGATCGGCTACCCGCTTTGGGATTACCAGCGTCACCTGTATGCAAGCCCTGAATACCTGGCACTGGCCGGCACGCCACAACAACCCGAGGACCTCGAGGGCCACGCGCTGATCCTGCACACCGCCCCGCGCATCCTCAAGGCCTGGCACTTCTGCCGCGACGGCCAGATCACCAGCCTGCGCCCCAGGCCCAGGCTGCGCCTGGACTCAGGTGACGCGGTGTACCACAGCACCTTGGCCGGCGCCGGTATCGCCCGCCTGGCCGCCTGGGTCGGCGAAGCGCAGGTCAAGGCCGGGCGGCTGGTGCGGGTATGCCCGCAGTACCGCCTGACCTCCAGCAACGGCCGGGACCCGCAGATGCATGCCGTGTACCCCGCCGGCGAGCTGCCGGCGCGGGTACGCGACCTGCTGGCAGCCCTGCGCCGCGCCGGCCTGGCCTACTGAAACAACGCCCTGAAACGGCTGTTCAATTTCTGCTCAATTTGACAGAGCCCGCCACGGGCTTGGCTTGCAGAACTTTATCCACAGACCTACCCACGTTTTTTGTGGACAGTTTTCCCAGTGCAAAGAATGACTTATCGTACAAATCGGTAGGGTGAATCGGCCAACAATGAAGAGGAATGGGCCCGCCCGAAGGACAGGCAGGCCGCGAGGGATAGGTGTGGTGAACGTCAGCTTGGCGGAATGGTGCCAAGGATACCGATCAGAATGGTCAGCAGCAGAAAACCACCCAGGAATAGCGCGAGCTTGCCCATTGGAACCTCTACAAGTGTGATGCGGGAATGGGCATATTGTCGGGCTTGGGCTGATACCGTTACAGATTCAGCTTTATGGAAAAAAAGCGGATCAGATGTGAGGCGCCGGTTTTTTTGTGGGAGCGGCTTTGCGTCGCGAAAGGGCCGCAGGGCGGCCCCGGCAATCTTGAGGGATGCATCGAAAACCTGAGGCCGTTGCGCACCCCTTTCGCGACACAAGGCGCCGCTCCCATAGAACTGCACATAACTCATTGAATTAGCAGGGGCCCTGTGGGAGCAGCTTCAGCCGCGAACACTGGCGCAGCCGGTGCCATGCACCGCGTTGGATTCTTCGCGGCTAAAGCCGCTCCCACCGGGTACGCGGATTGCTTGCAATTTCAGTTATCTACGCGACAGCGCAGCCCAAAGAGCTGGGCCATCTCCCACAAGAGCGGCGCATCTGGCCCTTACGCGTGACAGCAATTTTTGCAGTCATCCACGCTGTGCTAGGGTCAAGCGCTCGAACCTGCCAGGAGTGCCATCCCTTCATGACCGCTTTCGCGACCAACGCTGCCTTGTTGTTGATCGACCTTCAGATTGGTATCCACCACCCGCGCCTGGGCCGGCGCAACAACCCTGAGGCCGAACTGCGTATAGGCGATCTGCTGGCTGCGTGGCGTCGGTCAGGACGCCCGGTGATCCATGTGCGCCACCTGTCCCGCTCGGTAGACTCGGTGTTCTGGCCGGGCCAGTCCGGTTGCGAATTCCAGCCTGCATTTACCCCACTGGCCAGCGAAACCGTGTTCGACAAACATGTGCCTGATGCCTTCGCCAACTCCGGCCTGGAGCGATGGCTGCACGCGCGCAGCATCAACGCACTGGTCATCGCCGGGGTGATTACCAACAACTCCGTGGAAGCCAGCGCACGCTCGGCGGGCAATCTCGGTTTCGATGTGGTGGTGGTGGAAGATGCCTGCTTCACCTTTGACCAGCACGACCTGCAAGGCCGGCTTTGGCCGGCGGAGGATGTACATGCGCTGTCGTTGAGCAACCTGGCTCTGGATTACGCGCGCATCCTGCGCACGGAGCAGGTTCTGATTGCTGACTCGCTTCAGGTCAACCGCTGAAGCTTCTGCGCAGGCAACCAGCCAACTCGTCATTGCCATGGCGGCGACACCAGACCCAGCCATTGAGCGGGCGCACCATCTGCACCTGCTCTTGGCGAAGCGGATGGGCGCAGATGCCCGATGTCTACCCGCCACTCGACCACCACCCTGCCACACCGTTTCAGCCGTGCACTGCTCGCCTGTACCCTGCTGCCACCTGGCCTGCTGACGGCGGACATCACCACGGCTGCAGCACAGCAGCCCCAGCCAGCCGCTACAGCGGCGGATGACTTCGACCCGCTTAACAACTTGCCGCAGGAAGCGCCTCAGACATTCACCTAGGCGGTGATGGATGCGGACCACCTGTAGCGCGCGGGGCGGCAATTGCTACATAAGGTTTCGAAAAGCACTGCAGCCTCTGGATCAATCCGCCTTGAGGGCCTGCATTGCCAAACACCTATCATCGCCACCTACCATGCGGGCTCAGGAGGGTTTGAAAGACATGATTTGAAACGCTGACTGTAGGATCTTTTACCGCGCAATGTAGGAAGAATCTATGTAGTGGGATTTGCCTGTATGAAACATCAGTTTCTCCAGCAAATTCGAACTGCTACGGTCCAGTTTTCCTACAGCGGCACGGAAGCCTACAGCATGAGAAAAGCATGGATCCGTTCAATACCTCGGCCCTGAAACTACAGAAGAATTTGCTTAACCTGCGCCTTGAGCGTGACCGCCTGAGAAGGGAGGGCAAGGACAAGGAGGCGGACGAACTTGCGGCACCGATCGAGCGGATAGAGGCAGCTATTCGTCAATTACCGGATGACATGAAGCCAGTGACCCTGCAATAAAACCTGCGGGAGCGGGCATGACCACGCCTGCATCAAACGCCTGCAGGCTACTGATGTGGAGCAAGGTTGGGTCCAGCCTACGGATCCGATTTCCGCGCAGTTGTCAGTAATGCAATTTGGCTTGAGAGGCTGCGGCTAGCGCTCAGTAGCAAGCGAGGAGCCCGCCTCGGCGGGCTTTTTCGTGCCTGTAAGAATGGGATGAAGCCAGGTAAGTTGGAGCCTTGGCGAAACCGACCAAGCAAGAAGTATCGGAAGCGCCGAAACAAACCATTCCCACGGATGGTCCCGTGGATGGTTTCCTATGCCCCAGAAACGCAAAAAGCCCTGAATAATCAGGGCTTTGAATATGGCGGAAGCGTAGAGATTCGAACTCTAGGATAGTTGCCCATCGACGGTTTTCAAGACCGTTGCCTTAAACCACTCGGCCACGCTTCCAGCTCGTTTTGCGGCCGCCATAATACCGTAATGAAACAAGCTGTCAAACTCTCTGTGTCGCGGGTTGCGGGAGCTCTGATAGACTCCTAGCATCTGAACGTTTGAAAACCACAGGTTTACCAAGGAGTGTCGCCATGCGCGAACAGGATTACGCCGTACACCACGGCCAGCAGGTCGAGCAGCAGGAGATCAGCAAGGTCCTGCGCAACACGTACAGCCTGCTGGCGCTCACGCTCGCCTTCAGCGGTGTCATGGCCTTCGTGGCCCAGCAGATGCGCGTCGGCTACCCGAACGTGTTCGTGGTACTGATCGGCTTCTACGGGCTGTTCTTCCTTACCAACAAACTGCGTGATTCGGCCTGGGGCCTGGTATCCACCTTCGCGCTCACCGGCTTCATGGGCTTTATCCTCGGCCCTATCCTCAACCGCTACCTGGGCATGGCCGGTGGCGCCGAGGTGGTCAGCTCGGCATTTGCCATGACTGCCCTGGTGTTCGGCGGCCTGTCGGCTTATGTGCTGATTACCCGCAAGGACATGAGCTTCCTCAGCGGCTTCATCACTGCGGGCTTCTTTGTCCTGCTGGGTGCTGTCGTGGCCAGCTTCTTCTTCCAGATCAGCGGCCTGCAACTGGCGATCAGCGCTGGCTTCGTGCTGTTCTCGTCGGTCTGCATCCTGTTCCAGACCAGCGCGATCATTCACGGTGGCGAGCGTAACTACATCATGGCGACCATCAGCCTATATGTGTCGATCTACAACCTGTTTGTCAGCCTGCTGCAGCTGTTTGGCATCATGGGTCGTGATGACTGATTGATATCGGCAAGAGAAAGCCCGCTTCGGCGGGCTTTTTTATGGGCGCTCAACTCATCGATTTAGCTGGAGCCTTGTGGGAGCGGGCGAGCCCGCGAACACCGGCGAAGCCGGTGCCATATACCGAGTCGCATTCTTCGCGGGCACGCCCGCTCCCACAGGTTCGACTCCTGGGAAAAAGCGCCCAATAATTGACCATAAAGTCAGATAACCGGGCGAATGGTCGTCGATCATGCCGCCATCGTGCTTTTCTCTACCCCAATTCGCCATCACCCCGTAGAATGCGCTCCTTTTTTCTTCCGGGGCAGCTTTTCGCAATGAGCTCACACGAACACAGCCCAGGCGCGGCGGCGCCTGCCAATGAACTGGTGCTTGGTCTGGAGGACAAGCCACGGCTGTTGATCGGCCTGCTGGCAGCACTGCAGCACCTATTGGCGATCATCGTGCCGATCGTCACCCCTGGCCTGCTGATTTGCCAGGCTCTGGGTGTTTCGGCACGAGATACCAACCTGATCGTCTCCATGTCACTGGTAATCTCGGGTATCGCCACTTTCGTCCAGTGCAAGCGCTTCGGGCCATTCGGTGCCGGGCTGCTGATCGTCCAGGGCACCAGCTTCAACTTCGTCGGCCCGCTGATTGCCGGCGGGGCGCTGATGGTCAAGCAAGGTACGCCGGTAGAAGGCGTGATGGCGGCCATCTTTGGCGTGGTAATCGCCGGCTCGTTCGTCGAGATGGGCGTGTCGCGCATCCTGCCCTTCGTCAAACGCCTGATTACCCCGCTGGTAACCGGCATCGTGGTGCTGATGATCGGCCTGACCCTGATCAAGGTCGGCCTGATCAGCATGGGTGGTGGCTTCGGCGCCATGGCCAATGGCACCTTCGCCAATGGCGAGAACCTGCTGCTGTCGGGCGTGGTGCTGGCGATCATCGTCATCCTCAACCGCATCCCGGTGGTGTGGATGCGCAGCTGCGCCATCATTATCGCCCTGGCGGTCGGTTATGCGCTAGCCGGCTACCTGGGCCGCCTGAATTTCAACGGCATGCACGAAGCCGCGCTGTTCCAGGTGCCGACGCCGCTGCACTTCGGCCTGGGCTTCTCCTGGGCACTGTTCATCCCGATGCTGGTGATCTACTTGGTAACTTCGCTGGAAGCCATCGGTGACGTCACCGCCACCAGCAAGGTGTCGCGCCAGCCGGTCGAAGGGCCGGTGTGGATGCAGCGGATCAAGGGCGGTGTGCTGGTCAACGGGGCCAACTCGCTGCTGGCCGGTTTGTTCAACACCTTCCCGAGCTCGATCTTTGCCCAGAACAATGGCGTGATTCAGCTGACAGGGATCGCCAGCCGCCATATCGGCATGTGGATTGCCGTGATGCTGGTGCTGCTGGGGCTGTTCCCGAGCGTTGCCGGGGTGATCCAGGCGGTGCCGGAGCCGGTGCTGGGCGGTGCGGCCATGGTCATGTTCGGGGCGGTTGCGGCTTCGGGGATCAATATCCTCGCCAGCACTCGCCTGGACCGTCGTGCCCTGCTGATCATCGCTGTATCCCTGGCCCTCGGCCTGGGCGTGGCGCAGGTGCCGGAGTTCCTGGCGCACATGCCGGCGGCGATTCGCAATGTGCTGGAGTCGGGCGTGGCTACCGGGGGTATCTGTGCCCTGGTGTTGAACTGGTTCTTGCCGGAGAGCAAGGAACAGGCTTGAGCCTGGTGTTCGACTGTCAGGGCCATGGGGCTGCTGCGCAGCCCATCGCAGGCAAGCCAGCTCCCACCTCGACCGCATTGATCTGAAGCCATGCGCAGTCCCTGTAGGAGCCTGGCTTGCCAGCGATGAGGCCAGTACAGACAACACAAGGCAGTTGCCCCTACCGGGATAGCGCCGGCCTTCAGATTGGTGCAAGACAGAAAGCCCGCCCCGCCATGCACAAGCGGGCGCGGGCTTTTTTGCTTTATCATGGCACCATTCCTTTTGCATGAGTTATCCATGAAATTCGCTATCGCGGTGTTCTCCCCGGCCCATGCGCCCTCCTCGCGGCGCGCCCTGCGCTACGCCGAGGCGGTGCTGGCCGGCGGGCATGAGATTGCCCGGCTGTTCTTCTACCAGGACGGGGTACACAGTGCCTCGGCCAACGTGGTCGCCCCCCAGGACGAGCTGGATGTTGCCGGCCAATGGCGCGCCTTCATTGCAGCCAACCAGCTGGACGCAGTGGTGTGCATCGCCGCCGCCCTGCGCCGTGGCGTGCTCGACGAGGCCGAGGCCAACCGCTACCAGCGCCCGGCCGTGAACCTGCCCAAGCCTTGGGAGCTGTCGGGGCTTGGCCAGCTGCATGAGGCGGCGCAAGTTGCCGATCGCCTTGTCTGCTTCGGAGGCGACTGAAATGGCCAAATCCTTGTTGATCATCAGCCGCCAGGCGCCCTGGAACGGCCCATCGGCCCGTGAAGCACTGGACATCGCCCTGGCTGGCGGCGCGTTCGATCTGCCGCTGGGCATGCTGTTCCTCGATGACGGCGTGTTCCAGCTCGCTGCGGAGCAGCAGCCCACCGCCGTGCAACAGAGGAACCTGGCCGCCAACTTGCAGGCGCTGCCAATGTTCGGCGTCGAGGACCTGTTCGCCTGTAGCCACAGCCTCACTCGCCGCGGCCTGGCAGCCGACACCCTGACGCTGCCGGTGCAAGTACTGGACGACGCGGCCCTGACCGCACTGATCGCCCGTTTCGACCAGGTGGTAACGCTCTGATGACGACCCTGCATGTAATTGCCCACTCCCCGTTTGGCGACGAACGCCTGGCCAGTTGCCTTCGCCTGCTCGGCGCCGACGACGCCCTGCTGCTGTGCGGCGATGCTGTATATGCCCTGCACAGCGGCAGCGAACCGCACCGCCGGCTGCAAGCCGCCGGCCTGACCCAGCGCCTGTTCGCCCTGGAAGAAGACGTGCAGGCCCGCGCGGTCGCCAACGAACTGGCCAAGGCCGTGGACTACGCCGGGTTCGTCGAACTATCGCTGCATTACGACAAGGTCAATAGCTGGCTATGAATACCCTCAACGTTGGCGATCAGGCGATCGCCCTGGACAAGGACGGCTTCCTGGTCGACCTGCAAGACTGGTCGCATGCCGCCGCCGAGGCTTTGGCCGCGCGCGAGGGCATCCCTTTGACGGAGGACCACTGGGAAATCCTCGAACTGCTGCGCCAGTTCTACCAGGAATACCAGCTGTCCCCGGCCACGCGCCCGCTGATCAAGTACACGGCCCTCAAACTGGGCCCGGACAAGGGCAACAGCCCGCACCTCAACCGCCTGTTCAACGGCACTCCCGCCAAACTGGCCGCCAAGCTGGCGGGCCTGCCCAAGCCGACCAACTGCATATGACAGAACCTCGCCCGCTTACCCTGGAAACCCCTGCCGAACACCCGTTCGCCGAGTTCGTGCGCATTCTTGGCAAAGGCAAGCGCGGCGCGCGTGGCCTGACCCGTGAAGAAGCCCGCACGGCCATGACTCTGCTGCTGGAAGGCAAGGTCGAAGATGCCCAGCTCGGTGCCTTCCTCATGCTGCTGCGGCACAAGGAAGAAAGCGCCGAAGAACTGGCCGGCTTCACCGAGGCCCTGCGCGCCCACTTGCAGTCGCCGCGCATCGCCGTGGACTTGGACTGGCCCACCTACGCCGGCAAGAAGCGCCACCTACCCTGGTACCTGCTGGCTGCCAAATGCTTGGCCAACAATGGCGTGCGCATCCTGATGCACGGTGGCGGTGCGCATACCGCCGGGCGCATGTACACCGAGCAGTTGCTGTCCTTGCTGGAAATTCCGTTGTGCCGTGACTGGGCTGCGGTCAGCCGGACCCTGGACCAGCAACGCCTGGCCTTCTTCCCGCTGCAGGACTGGGCGCCGCAGTTGCAGCGCATGATCGACCTGCGCAACACCCTGGGCCTGCGTTCGCCCATCCATTCGCTGGCCCGGGTGCTCAACCCGCTGGCTGCGCGTTGTGGCCTGCAGAGCATCTTCCACCCCGGCTACCAGGCAGTACACCGCGAGGCCAGCCGCCTGCTGGGCGACCATGCCGTGGTAATCAAGGGTGATGGCGGCGAGATTGAGGTCAACCCCGATGTCATCAGCCATCTATACGGCACCACCGCCGGCGAAGCCTGGGACGAGGAATGGCCAGCGCTGAGCGAACGCCGCCACGTGAAGCCGCCAAGCCTGCAGCCGGAGCAATTGCTGGCGGTCTGGCGCGGCGAGACCGAGGACAGCTACGGTGAGATGGCCGTGGTCGCAACCATCGCCCTTGCCCTGCGCGGCCTGGGCCAAGACCGTGAGCAGGCTTTCGCCACGGCACGCGGTTACTGGGGCGCACGCAACCAATCTAATAACTAGATAGTAAGAGTGCAGTCTTTGCGCTAGTTATTCGAACGTTTTTCCCTAGACTGGGCTCCAACGACAAACAACTTTGTTCCGAGGAGCTCACCATGGGCCTTTTGATCGACGGCCGCTGGCATGACCAGTGGTATGAAAACGGCAAGGACGGCACGTTCAAACGCGAAAACGCCCAACGCCGCAATCAGCTGCCCGCTCCCGAAGCTGGCCGTTACCACCTGTACGTCTCGCTGGCCTGCCCATGGGCACACCGCACCCTGATCTTCCGTGCCCTCAAGGGCCTGGAGCCACTGATCGACGTGTCGGTGGTCAGCTGGCTGATGCAGGACCATGGCTG
Organism: Pseudomonas sp. PVC-5-1; assembly: GCF_057444345.1. NCBI lineage: Bacteria > Pseudomonadati > Pseudomonadota > Gammaproteobacteria > Pseudomonadales > Pseudomonadaceae > Pseudomonas > Pseudomonas sp. PVC-5-1. The sequence continues at coordinate 3,674,609 of NZ_CM172024.1, forward strand.
GACTTTCGACCAGCAGCAAGGTTCCAGCGGCGACCACCTCGACGCGCTGCAGTACCTGCACCAGCGCTACACCCAGGATGACCCGCACTACACTGGCCGCGTGACTGTACCGGTGCTGTGGGACAAGAAAGAGAAACGCATCGTCAACAATGAGTCGTCGGAGATCATCCGCATCTTCAACAGCGCGTTCAACGAACTGACCGGCAATACACTGGACCTGTACCCAGAGCCGCTGCGCCCGACCATCGAGGCGCTGAACGAGCGCATCTACCCGGCGGTGAACAATGGCGTATATCGCGCAGGCTTTGCCACTACGCAGGAAGCCTACGAGGCTGCGTTTGACGAAGTGTTCAACGAACTGGACTACCTGGAAGACTTGCTGAGCCGCAACCGCTACCTGGCCGGGGAATACCTGACCGAGGCCGATGTGCGCCTGTTCACCACCCTGGTGCGCTTCGATGCCGTGTACCACGGGCACTTCAAGTGCAACCTGCGCCGCCTGAGCGACTATCACAACCTGTCGAACTGGCTGCGTGAACTGTACCAGTGGCCGGGGGTGGCGGGCACAGTGGACATGGAGCATATCCAGAAGCACTACTACATGAGCCACAAGACCATCAACCCGAACGGGATCGTGCCCAAGGGGCCGCTGCAGGACTTCAACCTGCCGCATGATCGGGAGCAGTTGGCAGGCAAGGGGATTTGGCAGGTTTGAGGCTGTCGGGGCTGCTTTGCAGCCCGTTCGCAGCACAAGGCTGCTCCTACAGGAAACGCGGCCCCCTGTAGGAGCAGCCTTGTGCTGCGAACGGGCCGCAAAGCGGCCCCAACGATTTCAGCTATTCTGCGAACCTTCGAACCAGGCCAGCTTGTCACGCAACTGCACCACTTCCCCGACAATCACCAGGGTCGGCGCATGCACTTCATGCTGCGCCACCAGGTCCGGCAAGTCCGCCAGGGTGCCGGTGAACACCCGCTGATTACGCGTAGTCCCCTGCTGCACCAGCGCCGCAGGGGTACTGGCCGCGCGGCCATGGCGAATCAGCTCGGCACAGATGGTCGGCAACCCCACCAAGCCCATGTAGAACACCAGGGTCTGCGCCGGCGCTACCAGGTCATGCCACGGCAGATTGCTGGTGCCATCCTTCAGGTGCCCGGTCACGAAACGCACCGATTGGGCATAGTCGCGGTGAGTCAGCGGAATCCCGCCATAGGCGGAACAACCGCTGGCTGCGGTAATGCCCGGCACCACCTGGAACGGGATGCCGTGCTCGGCCAGCTCTTCGATCTCTTCGCCGCCCCGCCCGAAGATGAATGGGTCGCCGCCCTTCAGGCGCAACACACGCTTGCCCTGCCGGGCCAGGTCGACCAGAAGGCGGTTGATCTGGTCCTGTGGCACGGCATGGTCGGCGCGACGCTTGCCCACGTAGATACGCTCGGCATCACGTCGGCACATCTCGATAATCGCCGGTGCCACCAGGCGGTCGTACAGCACCACGTCGGCCTGCTGCATCAGGCGCAAGGCGCGGAAGGTCAGCAAGTCCGGATCGCCCGGGCCAGCCCCCACCAGGTACACCTCACCGCCCTGCTGCACCGGTGCACCGTCGACCATCGCCTGCAACAGGCGCTCGGCCTCGGCGCCCTGCCCGGCCAGCTGACGCTCGGCAATAGGCCCTTGGAACACGGTTTCCCAGAAGCCTCGGCGCTGGTTGACGTCCGGGTACAAGGCCTTGACCTTGTCGCGGAAGCGTGCGGCCAGGCCGGCCAGTTCGCCGTAGGCGGACGGGATCCAGGCCTCCAGCTTGGCGCGAATCAAACGCGCCAGCACCGGAGCATCACCGCCACTGGACACCGCAACCACCAACGGCGAACGGTCGACGATCGCCGGGAAGATCACCGTGCACAGGGCCGGCGCATCCACCACGTTGACCGGCAGGCTGAGTGCCTGCGCATCCGCCGACACCTGGGCATTGAGCCCCGGGTCGTCGGTGGCCGCAATCACCAGCCGGCAACCGACCAGGTCGGCTGCCTGATAGCCGCGCACCAGCACCTCGCCGCCACCTTCCCGGGCCAGCGCGGCCAACTGGCCGTCGACATCCGGTGCAACCACGCGCAGCGCGGCGCCGGCGTCGGCCAGCAGGCGCGCTTTGCGCAAAGCGATCTCACCGCCGCCAACGACCAGCACGCGGCCGCCCTGCAGCTTGTGGAACAGCGGCAGGTAATCCATTTAGCGGATGACCTCGACGCCGCCCATGTAAGGCTTCAGCACTTCCGGCACACGGATGGAACCGTCGGCCTGCTGGTAGTTTTCCAGTACGGCAACCAAGGTACGGCCTACGGCCAGGCCGGACCCGTTGAGGGTATGCACCAGCTCTGGCTTGCCGGTTTCCGGGTTGCGCCAGCGGGCCTGCATGCGGCGCGCCTGGAAATCGCCGCAGTTGGAACACGAGCTGATTTCGCGGTACTTGTCCTGGCTTGGTACCCACACTTCCAGGTCGTAGGTCTTCACCGCGCCAAAGCCCATGTCGCCGGTGCACAGGGCCAGCACGCGGTACGGCAGCTCCAGCAGCTGCAGCACGCGCTCGGCGTTGGCAGTCAGGCCTTCCAGGGCTTCCATCGACTTGGACGGCTCGACCACCTGCACCATCTCGACCTTGTCGAACTGGTGCTGGCGGATCATGCCGCGGGTGTCACGGCCGGAAGCACCGGCTTCGCTGCGGAAGCACGGGGTGTGGGCAACCAGCTTCAGTGGCAGCTGCTTGGCATCGAGGATTTCACCGGCCACCAGGTTGGTCAGCGACACTTCGGCGGTCGGGATAAGGTAGAAGTCGGCCTCGCCTTCGCGGCTGATCTTGAACAGGTCTTCCTCGAACTTCGGCAGCTGGCCGGTACCCTGCAGGGCCGGGGCCTGGACCAGGTACGGGGTGTAGTGCTCCTCGTAACCGTGCTCGCCGGTGTGCAGGTTGATCATGAACTGCGCCAGGGCGCGGTGCAGGCGGGCAACTGGACCACGCAGCACGGCAAAACGCGCGCCAGACAGCTTGGCGGCAGCTTCGAAGTCCAGGCCACCGCTGACTTCGCCGAGCGCGACATGGTCCTTGATTTCGAAGTCGAAAGCCTTCGGCGTACCCCAACGGCGCACCTCGACGTTGTCGTCTTCGCTGGCACCAACCGGTACGCTGGCGTCCGGCAGGTTGGGGATGGTCAGCAGGATGCCATCCAGTTCGGCCTGGATGCCGTCCAGTTCAGTCTTGCCGGCAGCCAGTTCGTTGGCCATGCGCTCGACGTCAGCCATCAGCGGCGCAATATCTTCGCCCTTGGCCTTGGCCTGGCCGATGGACTTGGAACGGGCGTTACGCTCGGCCTGCAGCTGCTCGGTGCGGGTCTGCACCGCCTTGCGGCGCTCTTCCAGTGATTCGATGCGCGCGACATCCAGGCTGAAGCCACGGGAGGCCAGGCGATCCGCCACTTCCTGAAGTTGGCCGCGTAACAGTTTGGAATCGAGCATATCGTTCTCTCGTTATGTGTAGGTGTTGGTTCAGAATCGGGTCAGGGACAGGCCGGCCCAGGTCGCGAGCAGCCCGCCCACCACGCTGATACCGGTATAGCCCAAAGCCAGGGGCACTTGCCCGCTTTCCAGCAGGCGTACGGTATCCAGCGAAAAGGAGGAAAAAGTCGTCAGGCCGCCGAGGAAGCCGACGATCAGCCCGGCGCGCAGCTCGACCGGCACGATCGGCTTGTGCAGGAACAGACCATAAAGCAGGCCGATCAGCAGGCAGCCAACCAGGTTGACCGCCAGCGTACCGAGATAGAAGTGCCGTGGCCAGTGGGCAGACACCCAGTTGGTGGTGGCAAAGCGCAACAAGGTACCGGCAATACCGCCAGCGCTGACGGCGGCAATCAGTGCAATCACGGCTTTCTCCGCTGGCGGGGGCTGTTGCGGTCAAGGTCGGCCAGGTGGCGCAGCTTCTCGCCAATCTTCAGTTCCAGGCCACGGGGCACCGGCTGGTAGTACTGGCGCGGCTCGAGTTCCTCGGGGAAGTAGTCTTCGCCGGCGGCATAGGCGTCGGGTTCATCGTGGGCATAGCGGTACTCGTCGCCGTAGCCCAGTTGCTTCATCAGCTTGGTCGGGGCGTTGCGCAGGTGCAACGGCACTTCCAGCGAGCCATGCTCGGCGGCCTCGCGCAGGGCGGTCTTGAAGCCCATGTACACCGCGTTGCTCTTCGGCGCACAGGCAAGGTAGGTGATGGCCTGGGCTACCGCCAGTTCGCCCTCGGGGCTGCCCAGACGCTCTTGCACATCCCAAGCCGCCAGGCACAGGCTGAGCGCGCGCGGGTCGGCGTTGCCGATGTCTTCGCTGGCCATGCGCACCACGCGGCGGGCAATGTACAGCGGATCGCAGCCGCCATCGAGCATGCGCGCGAACCAGTACAGGGCGCCATCGGGGTTGGAGCCACGCACTGACTTGTGCAGCGCGGAAATCTGGTCGTAGAACGCCTCGCCACCCTTGTCGAAGCGGCGGCGGCTGTCGCCGAGCAGGCTCTGCAACATCTCGACATCGATCTCGCTGCCGTCTTCAGCCAGGTCCGAGGCGTTTTCCAGGAAGTTGAGCATGCGCCGGCCATCGCCGTCGGCGGCGGCCATCAGCATCTTGAAGGCGTCGTCGCCAACCCGCAGGTTGCGCTTGCCCAGGCCGCGCTCTTCAGTCAACGCGCGGTTGACCAGCTTGCGCAGCGCCGCCTCGTCCAGGCTCTTGAGCACATACACCCGCGCCCGCGACAACAATGCGTTGTTCAGCTCGAACGACGGGTTTTCGGTGGTGGCGCCAATGAACAGCAGGGTGCCGTCTTCCACATAGGGCAGGAAGGCATCCTGCTGCGACTTGTTGAAGCGGTGCACTTCGTCGACGAACAGGATGGTTCGGCGGCCGTACTGGCCAGCCTGCTGCTTGGCCACCTCGACCGCCTGGCGAATCTCCTTCACCCCGGCCAATACCGCCGACACCGTTTCGAAGTGCGCATCGCAGAACTGCGCCAGCAGCCGCGCGAGGGTGGTCTTGCCCACGCCCGGCGGCCCCCAGAAGATCATCGAGTGCAGCGCACCCTGCTCCAGCGCTTCGCGCAGCGGTTTGCCGCGCGCCAGCAGGTGCTCCTGGCCGACGTACTCGTCCAGGTTGGACGGGCGCAGACGAGCAGCCAGGGGCTGGGCGACGGGTTCGCTTCGAAACAGGTCCATGGCGAGCTCTGGTTACTCCTTGATGACGTCCGCGCCTTTGGGGATGTCGAACTTGAACTTGCTGTCCGGCACAGCCTGGTTGGCTTTCACGCCATTGAACAGGATGTTGGTGCGCTGGCCGACACTGTCGATCAGTTGCATGTCGTTGATCAGGCCCTTGCGGAACGACACGCGCAGCGAGTCGAACAGGGTGTCCTTGGTCTTCGGCTTGAGGGTGAAGTCCATCACTTCGCCCTGCTCCTTCGAGCTGATGTCGAAGCTCTGGCTGATCTTCGACACGTCACCGGACAGCAGCAGCGCCGGGGTCTGGTTCAGGCGCTGGTCGAGTTTCTTGATGGTTGCCTGCTCCAGGTCCGGGTCCCACAGGGTGACGTTCTTGCCGTCGGATACCACCACCTGCTCCTGCGGCGCATCGGTGTGCCAGTAGAACAGGCCAGGGCGCTTGACGGTCATCTTGCCGGAGGTTTCCTGCAGGCTGGTGCCGCCGGCGTCCAGGGTCAGCTGGGAGAAGTTGGCCTCGATGGTCTGCGACTTTTCCAGCAATTGGGTCAGGCGTTGTACGTCTTGCTCACCGGCATAAGCCGATACGGTGGCCGACACAGAAGCCGCGGCCAGGGCAGAAACCAACAGCATGCGAATCGCGCGCATGGGAGTCCTCATCGAGCATTGAAAAGGCCGGGCGCCACCGTTGGCGCACGGCAAGGTGTTCGTCAGTCGCGCGGGCCGCCCGGGGCTATCACTTCCCGCGAGCCGTTGCTGTTCATGGGGGTGACCACGCCGGCCATTTCCATGGCTTCGATCATGCGGGCGGCGCGGTTGTAGCCGATCTTCAGTTTGCGCTGCACGGCCGAGATGGACGCGCGGCGGCTTTCCAGCACGAACTGCACGGCCTCATCATACAGGGCGTCGCTTTCCGAATCTTCGCCATCGCCACCACCACCGCCGCCTTCGAAGCCGCTGCCGGCCTCCTCGACGCCGTTGAGGATGTCGTCGTTGTAGTCCGGGGCGCCGCGCAGCTTCCACGCTTCGACCACGCGGTGCACCTCGTCGTCGGAGACGAACGCGCCGTGCACGCGAATCGGCAGGCTGGTGCCCGGCGGCATGTACAGCATGTCACCGTGGCCCAGCAGCTGCTCGGCACCACCCTGGTCGATGATGGTCCGCGAGTCGATCTTGCTCGACACCTGGAACGCCATGCGGGTCGGGATGTTGGCCTTGATCAGGCCGGTAATCACGTCCACCGACGGGCGCTGGGTGGCGAGGATCAGGTGGATACCGGCGGCCCGCGCCTTCTGGGCGATACGGGCGATCAGCTCTTCGACCTTCTTGCCGACGATCATCATCATGTCGGCGAATTCGTCGACCACCACCACGATGGTCGGCAGGGTTTTCAGCGCAGGCGGCTCGTCGTCCATGCTCTCGCGGCGGTACAGCGGGTCATGGATGATCTCGCCGGCTTCCTGGGCGTCCTTGATCTTGCGGTTGAAGCCGGCCAGGTTACGCACGCCCATGGCCGCCATCAGCTTGTAGCGCCGCTCCATCTCGGCCACGCTCCAGCGCAAGGCGTTGGCGGCGTCCTTCATGTCGGTGACCACCGGGCACAGCAGGTGCGGGATGCCCTCGTAGATCGACAGTTCGAGCATTTTCGGGTCGATCATGATCAGCCGCGCGTCTTCCGGGCTGGACTTGAACAGGATCGACAGGATCATCGCGTTCACACCCACCGACTTACCGGAACCGGTAGTACCGGCCACCAGCAAGTGCGGCATCTTGGCCAGGTCGGTGATCACCGGCTTGCCGCCGATGTCGTGGCCCAGGGCCAGGGTGACCGGCGATTTCTGCTCGTCGTACTGCGGCGTGGCCAGCACTTCGGAGAAACGCACCATCTGCCGGTTCTCGTTGGGGATCTCGATACCCACGGTGGTCTTGCCGGGGATGACCTCGACCACACGCACACTGGTCACTGCCAGCGAACGCGCCAGGTCCTTGGCCAGGTTGGCGATACGGCTGACCTTCACACCGGCGGCCGGCTGGATTTCGTAACGGGTAATCACCGGGCCCGGGTGGATCGAGTCCACCGCCACTTCCACGCCGAATTCCTTGAGTTTGATTTCCAGCAGCTGGCCGACACCGGCCAGGGATTCCGGCGAGTACTCGATCTTCTTCTGTTCGGCCGGGTCGAGGATGGAGATCGACGGCAAGGTGCCTTCCACCGCGCTGTCGACGAACAGCGGCGCCTGCCTCTCCTTCATCACCCGCTTGCTCGGCTCCGGCGCCCTGGCGGGTGTCGGCGGCACGATCATCGGGGCCGCGGCAGGTGGTTCGCGAGAGATTACCGGCTCACGAGGTGCCGGCGACTCACGTGGCACCACAGGCTCGCGCGACAGGGTTGGCTCACGTGGTTCGACCGGCTGGGCAGGTGCTTCTTCACGCTTGAAAATGCGCTCGCGCAGCGCCGGCTTGGCCGGTTCGCGCTTGTCGGCGGTCATTGGCGCGGCCTTGACCACCGGTTCATCCTCACGCAGCTGCGCCTCCAGGCGCTTGCGCTCGTTGCGCGCTTCCCACCAACGGTTGGCGGCGCCCTGCACCAGCTCGAACAGGTCGAGGGTGATCTTGCCGGTCAGGTCCATCACCTTGAACCACGACAGGTCGGTGAACACGGTCAGGCCGAACAGGAACAGGGCAATGAACATCAGCGTGCTGCCCTGCACGTTCAGCAGGTTGCGCGCCAGGTCGCCGAGGCTCTCGCCCAATGCACCACCGGCGGAGAACGGCATGCTCGCAGGCGGGTGGAAATGGATATGGGCCAGCGCCGCACCAGACAGCACCAGAAACACCAGGCCGATCAGCCGCCAGGAGAACAGCCAGCCGCTCCAGTCCCAGGGCTGGTGGCGTTCGCGGAAGATCTGCCAAGTCTTTATCGCCAGCAGCAGCGGGAAGATGTAGGCGAAGTACCCCAGTACCATGAACAGGATGTCGGCGAAGTAGGCACCGGCACGCCCGGCGGCGTTCTGCACCTGGTCGACGTTGCTGGTGTGGCTGAAGCCCGGGTCCGACGTATCGTAGGTCAGCAGCGCCATCCACAGGTACAGGCACAGGGCGCCGACAGCGATCAACGCACCTTCCTTGAGGCGATAATGCAGCTGCTGCCGCCACAGAGGGACGGGCAAGGGAGCTGGAGTTGCGGTGGATTTCTTCAAAACGCGTCTATTCCTGCGCGTGCTGCGCGTCCAATAGTGATCGGCCGACGGTGCGGCCAATGAACCACTACTTTTAACATTACTGCCCGCCAGCCGCCATGGCGGCACGCCAGATGGGAGTTTGGCCGGGGGCGACTTTCATATAGCTGCAATTTGAGCATGCATTTTCTTTTGTGACAAAGGCTTATGCTGTGTTTTTGCACAGGTGTGACAGCAAATGTAGCGGATGGTGCCTGCGGTTTCATGAATGTGTAGGAAATTGCCTATTTTCATCACCTGTGCCGGCCTCTTCGCGGGCTTGCCCGCCCCCACAGGTACCCCGCAGGCTTCAGAGCCTGCACATGGCCTGTGGGAGCGGGCGCGCCCGCGAAGAAGCCAAAGAGATTGACCCTGCTTTTCACCCGCGCCATGCTGCCCTCTCCCCTCCCCCACCGCACGATAGACCATGCTCACCTGGCTGACCCGCGACTCGCTGACCTTCCCGCCTCTGGAAAAGGCCCTGCATGATCCCAACGGCCTGCTCGCTGCCGGCGGCGACCTGAGCCCCGAGCGTCTGGTGCAGGCCTACCGCCATGGCTGCTTCCCGTGGTATCAGGACGGCCAGCCGATCCTCTGGTGGTCACCCGACCCGCGCACGGTGCTGCTCCCGGACCAGCTGCACGTGTCGCGCTCGCTGGCCAAGCTGATGCGCCAGGGCCGTTACCAGGTCAGCTTCGACACAGACTTCCCCGCGGTGATCGCCGCCTGCGCCGCGCCACGTGACTACGCCGACGGCACCTGGATCACCGACACCATGCGTGCCGCCTACTGCGAGCTGCACCGACGCGGCATCGCCCATTCGGTGGAGGTGCGCCAGGACGGCGAGCTGGTCGGTGGTCTGTATGGCTTGGCCATGGGCCAGCTGTTCTTCGGTGAATCGATGTTCAGCCGCGCCGACAACGCTTCCAAGGTCGGCTTCGTGACTTTGGTCAACCACCTGCGCCAGGCCGGTTTCGTCCTCATCGACTGCCAGATGCCAACCAACCATTTGCACAGCCTGGGAGCCCACGCCATCAGCCGCGCCGAGTTTGCCGACTACCTGGCACGCCACCTCGACCAGCCCAACAGCGCCACATGGCTTCCCTAGGCGAGTTCCCGTAGCTGGCTTACACTTAAACAAAGTCTCACCGAGGGGGTTGATCATGACAGAGTTGGCGCGGTTGAAGTTCTATGCCACTCAACCCCACTCCTGCAGCTACCTGCCCGACGAACAGGCAACCACGCTGTTCCTCGACCCCAGCCAGCCGATGGACGTGCACGTGTACGCCGATTTGTCGGAAATGGGCTTCCGCCGCAGTGGCGACCACCTGTACCGCCCGCACTGCCAGAACTGCAATGCCTGCGTGCCGGCACGCATCCCGGCGGCGCGCTTCATCCCAAACCGCCAGCAACGGCGCATCCTCAAGCGCAACGCCGACCTGACCGTGACCGCCGCACGCCCGGCGTTCAAGGAAGAGTACTTCGAGCTGTACCGGCGCTATATCGAAACGCGCCATGCCGACGGTGACATGTACCCGCCCAGCCGCGATCAGTTCTCCACCTTCCTGGTGCGCGACCTGCCGTTCTGCTGGTTCTATGAGTTCCGCCTGGAAGGCCGCTTGATGGCGGTGGCGGTGTGCGACCTGCTGCCCAACGGCCTGTCGGCTGTGTACACCTTCTACGAGCCGGACGAAGAGCGCCGGAGCCTGGGCCGCTTTGCCATTCTCTGGCAGATTACCGAAGCCCTGCGCCAGGACCTGGAAGCGGTTTACCTGGGTTACTGGATCAAGAACTGCAAGAAAATGAACTACAAGACACAGTATCGACCTATCGAATTGCTGATAAACCAGCGCTGGGTCACCCTCAACTGAAAGGCATTGGCTTGACACACAGTTTTCGGGCATAATCCACGCCACTTTTTTGCCCGGTGCGGTTATGCGTCGGGCCAACACTGGATCCGAGGGCTCTACTGCATGTCGAAAGAAGACAGCTTCGAAATGGAAGGTACTGTCGTCGACACCCTGCCCAACACCATGTTCCGCGTGGAGTTGGAAAACGGGCACGTCGTAACCGCGCACATCTCCGGAAAGATGCGCAAGAACTACATCCGTATTCTCACTGGCGACAAGGTCCGCGTCGAACTGACGCCCTACGACCTGAGCAAGGGCCGCATCACCTACCGTGCGCGCTAAGCTCTAGCCATGAAAAAGCCCGGCCATGTGCCGGGCTTTTTTGTGCCTGTCAGATTGCAGGGGGCTGCTTTGCAGCCCGCTCGCAGCACAAGGCCGCTCCTACAAGGGGAGCATGCATTCCCTGTAGGAGCAGCCTTGTGCTGCGAATGGGCCGCAAGGCGGCCCCCGCTGTCACGCAACCTCAGCCGTGGTCTCGAAGTCGAACACCAGCTCGCCATCGCGCAGGTCGACGTGCACCACGCCACCATGCTCGGCCAGTTCGCCAAACAGGATCTCCTCGGCCAGCGGCCGCTTGATCTTGTCCTGGATCAACCGCGCCATCGGCCGCGCACCCATCTGCACGTCGTAACCCGAGGCCGCCAGCCAACCGCGCGCATCATCGCTGACCTCCAGCAACACACGCTTGTCTTCCAGCTGCGCCTGCAGTTCGATAAGGAACTTGTCGACGATGCTCTTGATCGTCTCGTGGCTCAGGCGGCCGAACTGGATGATGGTGTCCAGGCGGTTGCGGAACTCCGGCGTGAAGCTCTTGCGGATGACTTCCATGGCATCGGACGCATGGTCCTGATGGGTAAAGCCGATCGAGGCCCGCGCGGCGGTTTCAGCGCCAGCGTTGGTGGTCATGATCAGGATCACGTTGCGGAAGTCGGCCTTGCGCCCGTTGTTGTCGGTCAGGGTGCCGTGGTCCATCACCTGCAGCAGCAGGTTGAAGACTTCCGGGTGGGCCTTCTCGATTTCGTCGAGCAGCAATACGCAGTGCGGTTGCTTGGTGATCGCCTCGGTCAGCAAACCACCCTGATCGAAGCCAACATAGCCAGGAGGCGCACCGATCAGGCGCGACACGGTGTGGCGCTCCATGTACTCGGACATGTCGAAGCGCACCAGCTCAACCCCCAGCGCCTTGGCCAGCTGCCGTGCTGCTTCGGTCTTGCCGACGCCGGTCGGGCCGGCGAACAGGAACGAACCGACAGGCTTGTCCGGCGACTTGAGGCCGGCGCGGGACAGCTTGATAGCGGTGGCCAGCGAATCGATCGCCTGGTCCTGACCAAATACGGTCAACTTCAGGTCACGCTCGAGGTTGCGCAGCAGTTCCTTGTCGGAACTGGTGACGTGCTTCGGCGGAATGCGCGCAATCTTGGCGACGATGTCTTCGACCTGCGGCACGTCGATGCGCTTGACGCGGTTGGCCTCCGGCTGCAGGCGCTGGTAGGCACCGGCTTCGTCGATCACGTCGATGGCCTTGTCCGGCATGTGCCGGTCATTGATGTAGCGCGAGGCCAGTTCAGCGGCGGCGCGCAAGGCTTCGTCGCTGTACTCGATGTTGTGGTGGCTTTCGAAGCGCCCTTTCAAGCCACGCAGGATGCCCACGGTGTCTTCGACCGACGGCTCGCTGACATCAACCTTCTGGAAGCGCCGTGCCAGGGCACGGTCCTTCTCGAAGATGCCACGGAACTCCTGGAAGGTGGTCGAACCGATGCAACGAATTTCACCCGACGACAGCAGTGGCTTGAGCAAGTTGGACGCATCCATCACCCCGCCCGACGCCGCGCCAGCACCAATGATGGTGTGGATTTCATCGATGAACAGGATCGCCTGCGGGCGTTTGCGCAGTTCGCCGAGCAGCGCCTTGAAACGCTTCTCGAAATCGCCACGGTATTTGGTACCAGCCAGCAGTGCGCCGAGATCGAGGGAATACACCACGCTCTGCGCCAGCAGGTCGGGCACCTGGCCATCGACGATGCGCTTGGCCAGGCCTTCGGCGATGGCGGTCTTGCCCACGCCTGCCTCACCCACCAGCAGCGGGTTGTTCTTGCGCCGACGGGCAAGGATTTGCGCCACGCGCTCCACTTCCTGCTCGCGGCCTACCAGCGGGTCGATACGGCCGGCACGGGCCAGCTCGTTCAGGTTGCTGGCATAGGCATCCAGCGGGTTGCTCGAAGAGGCGGTATCGCCGCCCTCTTCGTCCTGCATTTCCTGGTCGCTTTCGGAATGCGAACCATGGCCCGGCACCTTGGAGATGCCATGGGCGATGTAGTTGACCACGTCGATGCGGGCCACGCTCTGCTGCTTGAGCAGGAACACGGCCTGGCTTTCCTGTTCGCTGAAGATCGCAACCAGCACGTTGGCGCCAGTGACTTCACGCTTGCCGGAGCTTTGCACGTGGAACACGGCACGCTGCAGTACACGCTGGAAGCCCAGGGTCGGCTGGGTTTCACGATCTTCGTCGTTGACCGGAATCAGGGGTGTGGTGGAATCGATGAACTCTTGCAGGTCGTGCTTGAGTTTGTCGAGATTGGCGCCACAGGCGCGCAGAACGGTCGCGGCAGCCTCATTGTCAAGGAGTGCCAGCAGCAGATGTTCGACGGTCATGAACTCATGACGCTTCGAACGAGCCTCCTTGAAGGCAAGATTGAGGGTGACTTCGAGCTCGCGGTTTAACATAGCTTCACCTCATACCCAAGTGGTCGGCGATTAACCGTCCTTCTCGATTTCACAGAGTAGCGGATGCTGGCTTTCCCTGGCGTATTGGTTGACCTGCATAGCCTTTGTTTCGGCGATGTCACGGGTAAACAATCCGCACACTGCCCGCCCTTCGGTATGGACGGTCAGCATGATCTTGGTCGCCAGCTCGCGGTTCAGATTGAAGAACGTCTCGAGCACTTCGACGACGAAATCCATCGGCGTGTAGTCATCGTTGAACAAAACCACCTTGTACATAGGTGGCGCCTGCAGGATCGGCTTGGCTTCCTGAACTGCAAGACCTGAGCCGTCGTCCTCATTCGATTGCGGGCGATCCTGATTGAATGTTAGTCGAATCTCACTAGGTGCATGCATGGAAAGAATTTCATCATGAGCGACAGGTTAAGGTTGTGGGTTGACTGCGAAGGGCACGGCCAGCGCAGGCGCCGGGCGACCTTGACTATCGGCAAAACGGTGTTACAACCAATAAGAACCCACCGTGGTCGATAAAGATCCGCGCAGTCAACCAGATTTTTCGCATGGTTCGTATGCGGATGAGTGGATGATACTCCAGTGATGGAGTCCTTTGCAGAGGGACATAGGGATGGCAAGCGGTAAAGTCAAGTGGTTCAACAATGCCAAGGGCTACGGATTCATCAATGAAGAGGGCAAGGATGAAGACTTGTTCGCTCATTACTCAGCCATCCAGATGGACGGATACAAGACGCTCAAGGCCGGCCAGGCCGTGAGTTTCGAGATTATCCAAGGCCCCAAAGGCCTGCACGCAGTCAAGATCTGCAGCGCTTCCACTGCCGCGCCTGCGCCGACCAGCGCACGGCCAGCCGGCAGCACTGCCGACGCCTGATCTGCTGAGCCGCCTGCCGGTATACGAACAAAGCCGGCCGCTTCTTTAATGGAAGCGGCCGGTTTTCCATTGCCCTACATATGCTTGATCATTTCATCGCCAAAGCCTGAACTGCTCACCAGTGTGGCGCCGTCCATCAGGCGCTCGAAGTCATAGGTCACGGTCTTGGCGGCAATCGCGCCGTTGGTACCCTTGATGATCAGGTCTGCCGCCTCGGTCCAGCCCATGTGCCGCAGCATCATCTCCGCCGACAGGATCACCGAACCCGGGTTGACCTTGTCCTGCCCGGCATACTTGGGCGCGGTGCCGTGGGTGGCCTCGAACATGGCCACGGTGTCGGACAGGTTGGCACCCGGCGCAATGCCGATACCACCCACTTCCGCCGCCAGGGCATCGGACAGGTAGTCACCGTTGAGGTTGAGGGTGGCGATCACGTCGTACTCGGCCGGGCGCAGCAGGATCTGCTGCAGCATGGCGTCGGCGATGGCGTCCTTGACGATGACCTCGCGCCCACTCTTGGGGTTCTTGAACTTCATCCACGGGCCACCATCGAGCAACTCGGCCCCGAACTCGTCGCGCGCCACTTCATAACCCCAGTCCTTGAAGGCACCCTCGGTGAACTTCATGATGTTGCCCTTGTGCACCAGGGTCAGCGACTCGCGGTCGTTATCCACCACGTACTGCAGGGCCTTGCGCACCAAGCGCTTGGTGCCCTCGCGCGACACCGGCTTGACGCCAATGCCGCAGTCCTGGTCGAAGCGGATCTTGGTAACGCCCATTTCCTCCTTGAGGAACTTGATCACCTTGTTCGCCTCGGGCGAACCGGCCTTCCACTCGATGCCGGCATAGATGTCCTCGGAGTTCTCACGGAAGATCACCATGTCCACATCGCCTGGCTTCTTCACCGGGCTGGGCACGCCCTGGAACCACAGCACCGGGCGCAGGCACACGTACAAGTCCAGCTGCTGGCGCAAGGCCACGTTGAGCGACCGGATGCCACCGCCCACCGGGGTGGTCAGCGGCCCTTTGATCGACACCACGTAATCACGTACGGCATCGAGGGTTTCCTGGGGGAGCCAGGTGTCCTGGTCGTACACCTGGGTGGCTTTCTCGCCGGCGTACACTTCCATCCAGGCGATCTTGCGTTTGCCGCCGTAGGCCTTCTGCACGGCGGCGTCGACCACCTTGATCATTACCGGCGAGACATCGACGCCAATCCCGTCGCCCTCGATATAAGGAATGATCGGATTGTCAGGAACGTTGAGCGAATGGTCGGCATTGACGGTGATCTTGGTGCCGTCGGTCGGAACCTTGATTTTCTGGTATCCCATGCTTGCACTACTCCGCTGTCGGGTGTGATTGGACATCATGCGATCCACTGAGCCTAAACCACATCTGCCGACCTGCAAGGCATGCGACAACCCGCCACATTGCCGCTTAGTCTTTGGTCTTATAAATGGGCCGATATCACTTGGCCTTGCTGATTAGCCCGAATGGTTTGGTATACTCCGCCGCGACCGAAGGGTCATCGGGGCGATCCCTTGGAAAAATGCGGACCGCCCTTGGCCATGAATGGACACAAAGCCTGGCCATAAAGCCTGGGTTGTTACCGCAGCTCAGCACTTGACGCTCGACTGATGCATCCACCATCACCGCTCGCAGCCTCTCGACTTTCCGCTCATGGCGCTGCCAGGGCGATGCGCCTACCCTGCGCACCACGAGACTCGAGCACGCTCAGCACACAGAGAGTTAACCCGCATGCCCACCCGTTCCAAGATCATCTATACCTTCACCGACGAAGCCCCCGCCCTCGCCACTTACTCGCTGCTGCCAATCATCGAAGCCTTCACCGCTTCGGCTGACATCGCCGTCGAAACCCGCGACATCTCCCTGGCTGGCCGCATCCTCGCCGCCTTCCCGGAGCAACTGGGCGCAGAGAAGCAAGTAGGCGATCACCTGGCGGAACTGGGCCAGCTGGCTACCACCCCTGAAGCCAACATCATCAAGCTGCCGAACATCAGCGCCTCGGTACCGCAGCTGAAAGCCGCGATCAAGGAACTGCAAGGCAAGGGCTTCAACATCCCTGACTACGCCGACGAGCCGGCCACCGCGGAAGAGAAAGAATCCCGCGCCCGCTACGACCGCATCAAAGGTTCCGCCGTGAACCCGGTCCTGCGCGAAGGCAACTCCGACCGCCGCGCGCCGCTGTCGGTCAAGAACTACGCCCGCAAGCACCCGCACAAGATGGGCGCCTGGGCTGCCGACTCCAAGTCGCACGTTGCCCACATGACCCAGGGCGACTTCTACGGCAGCGAGAAAGCCGCCCTGATCGAAGCTGACGACAGCCTGCGCATCGAGCTGGTCGGCAAAGACGGCAACACCACCGTACTGAAAGAAAAGACTGCGGTAAAAGCTGCCGAAGTCATCGACTGCGCCACCATGAGCCGCAAGGCCCTGAAAGCCTTCATCGCCGAGCAGATCGCCGATGCCAAGGCCTCCGGCGTGCTGCTGTCGGTACACCTGAAAGCCACCATGATGAAGGTCTCCGACCCGATCATGTTCGGCGTCATCGTCGAAGAGTTCTACAACGACGTGCTGGCCAAGCACGCCGCCGCCCTGGCTGAAGTAGGCTTCAACGCCAACAACGGCATCGGCGACCTGTACGCCCGCATCAAGGACCTGCCAGCCGAGAAGCAGGCCGAGATCGAAGCCGACATCCAGGCCCTGTACGCCCAGCGTCCGGCCCTGGCCATGGTCAACTCCGACAAAGGCATCACCAACCTGCACGTGCCGAGCGACGTCATCGTCGACGCCTCGATGCCAGCCATGATCCGTGACTCGGGCAAGATGTGGAACGCCGCCGGCGAACTGCAGGATGCCAAGGCGATCATCCCGGACCGCTGCTACGCCGGCATCTACCAGGCCACCATCGAAGACTGCAAGGCCAACGGCGCTTTCGACCCGACCACCATGGGCAGCGTACCGAACGTCGGCCTGATGGCACAGAAGGCCGAAGAATACGGCTCCCACGACAAGACCTTCCAGATCAAGGCTGACGGCGTCGTGCGCGTGGTCGACAGCAAAGGCCAGGTCGTTCTCGAGCAGAACGTCGAAGCCGGCGACATCTTCCGCATGTGCCAGGTCAAGGACGCGCCGATCCAGGACTGGGTCAAGCTGGCCGTCAACCGTGCCCGCCTGAGCAACACCCCTGCAGTGTTCTGGCTGGACCCGGCCCGCGCCCACGACGGCGTGATGATCGAGAAGGTGCAGAAGTACCTGAAGGATCACGACACCACCGGCCTGGACATCCGCATCCTGGCACCGGTCGACGCCATCAAGTTCTCCCTGGCCCGCATCCGCGAAGGCAAGGACACCATCTCGGTGACCGGCAACGTGCTGCGCGACTACCTGACCGACCTGTTCCCGATCATGGAACTGGGCACCAGCGCCAAGATGCTGTCGATCGTGCCACTGATGAACGGCGGTGGCCTGTTCGAAACCGGCGCCGGCGGTTCGGCACCGAAGCACGTGCAGCAGCTGGTGGAAGAGAACTTCCTGCGTTGGGACTCGCTGGGTGAATTCCTGGCCCTGGCCGCTTCCCTGGAGCACCTGGGCAACACCTACGACAACCCGCGCGCCAAAGTGCTGGCCAATACCCTGGACCAGGCCACCGGCAAGTTCCTCGACACCAACAAGTCGCCTTCGCGCAAAGTTGGCGGTATCGACAACCGCGGCAGCCACTTCTACCTGACCCTGTACTGGGCCCAGGCCCTGGCTGCGCAGAACGACGACGCTGCCCTGCAGGCACGCTTCGCACCACTGGCCAAGACCCTGACCGAGAACGAGGAGACCATCGTCGCCGAGCTCAACGCCGTCCAGGGCAAGCCGGCCGACATCGGTGGCTACTACGCTCCGGATGCCGAGCTGACCGCCAAGGTGATGCGCCCAAGCCAGACCCTGAACAGCGCCATTGCCGCCCTGTAAGGTTCGCTTGAAGTAACAGCACAAACCCCGGCCACGCACCGGGGTTTGTGCTTTCTGGGAAATGGGGTTGCTCTGCAACCCATCGCCGGCAAGCCAGCTCCCACAGGTATTGTGAATGCCTCAAGCTTGCACTGCACCTGTGGGAGCTGGCTTGCCGGCGATTGGCCGCAAAGCGGCCCCACCAATCTGAAGGGACATACAAATGACCTGGCAACCCCACATCACCGTCGCCACCATCGTCGAACACGAAGGCAAGTTCCTTTTCGTCGAAGAGTTCAAAGCCAACCAGCACGTCTTCAACCAGCCCGCCGGCCACCTCGAACCCAACGAGACCCTGCCCCAGGCCGCCCTGCGCGAAACCCTCGAAGAAACCGCCTGGGAAGTCGAGCTCACCGGCGTGGTCGGCATCTACCTGTACACCGCCCCAAGCAACGGCGTGACCTACCAGCGCGTCTGCTTCGCCGCCCGCCCCGTGCGCCATCACGCCGACCTGGCATTGGACAGCGACATCGTCCGCGCCGTGTGGCTGACCCGCGACGAACTGCTGGCCGACCCCGCCCGCTGGCGCAGCGAGCTGGTGCCACGCTGCCTCGACGATTACCTCAAAGGCCCCTTGCACAGCCTCGACCTGCTGCGCGACTGACGCGCCGCCGCAGGTTTGATAGAATCGGCGTTTTTCCCCCTTGATACACACCGGTAACCATGACCAGCCCAGCACTCAAAGACCCCGCCAAGACCCGCGTCATCGTCGGCATGTCCGGCGGCGTGGACTCTTCCGTCTCCGCCCTTCTGCTCATGGAGCAGGGCTACCAGGTGGAAGGGCTGTTCATGAAGAACTGGGAAGAAGACGACGGCACCGAATACTGCACCGCCCGTGAAGACCTGGCCGACGCCCAGGCCGTGTGCGACCGCATCGGCATCAAGCTGCACACCGCCAACTTCGCCGCCGAATACTGGGACAACGTGTTCGAGCACTTCCTCGAAGAGTACAAGGCCGGCCGCACGCCCAACCCGGACATCCTCTGCAACCGCGAAATCAAGTTCAAGGCGTTCCTCGACTACGCCCTGTCGCTGGGTGCCGACCTGATCGCCACCGGCCACTACGTGCGCCGCCGCGACACCGGTGAACTCACCGAGCTGCTCAAGGGCCTGGACCCGAACAAGGACCAGAGCTACTTCCTGCACGCCGTCGGCGGCAAGGAAATCGCCCGCACCCTGTTCCCGGTCGGCGAGCTGGAAAAGCCCGAAGTACGCGCCATTGCCGAAAAGCACGGCCTGGCCACCGCCAAGAAGAAGGACTCCACCGGCATCTGCTTCATCGGCGAGCGCCGCTTCAGCGACTTCCTCAAGCAATACCTGCCGGCCCAGCCGGGCAACATCGAGACAACCGACGGTGAAGTGATCGGCCGCCACCACGGCCTGATGTACCACACCATCGGCCAGCGCCAGGGCCTGGGCATTGGCGGCCTGAAGGACGCCGGTGACGAGCCGTGGTACGTGCTGCACAAGGACCTGACCCGCAACGTGCTGGTGGTCGGCCAGGGTAATGAACACCCGTGGTTGTTCTCCCGCGCCCTGCTCGCTTCGGAAATTTTCTGGGTCAACCCGGTCGACCTCAGCAACCCGCGCCAGCTCACCGCCAAGGTGCGTTACCGCCAAAGCGACCAGCAGTGCACCCTGGAACTGACCGAAAGCGGTTACCGCGCAGTGTTCGACGAACCGCAACGCGCCGTTACCCCGGGCCAGTCGGTGGTGTTCTACGACGGCGAAGTGTGCCTGGGCGGCGGCGTGATCGAGGCTGCCGAGCCTTGGAGCCCGCGCGCATGAGCAACCTGCAGGAGCAGCTGATTGCGTTGGGCGGTGTGTTCCAGGCCGCCGTACTGGTCGACCGCATCGCCCGCACCGGCCAGGCCAGCGAGGCCAACATCGGCTGCATGCTGGGCAGCCTGCTGGTCCGTGACCCCAAGGACACCCTGGAAGTTTTCGGCGGTGACGACCTGAACCTGCGCGACGGCTATCGCGCGCTGGTCGGTGCGCTGGAGCGCGACCCCAGTAGCCTGCAGCGCGAGCCGCTGCGCTACGCCCTGTCGATGCTGGGCCTGGAGCGCCAGCTAAACAAGCGCGGCGACCTGCTCGACACCATCGGCAACCGCCTGCCGCAAATCCAGTCCCAGGCCGAGCATTTCGGCCTGGTTCATGAAAACGTCATCGCTTCCAGTGGAGCCTTGTACCAGGACACCCTGAGCACCTTGCGCCAGCGCATCCAGGTACATGGCGACATGCGCTTCCTGCAGCAGGCCAGCAACGCCTCGAAGATCCGCGCCCTGCTGCTGGCCGGCATCCGCGCCGCACGCCTGTGGCGCCAGCTGGGCGGGCACCGCTGGCAGCTGGTATTCAGCCGGCGCAAGCTGTTGAACGAACTGTACGACATGATGCGCAGCCCCTCCTGACAGGGGTTTGACAGTTCCGGCCTCATCGCCGGCCAGCCAGCTCCCAAAGGATATGCACTGTGCTCAAGACCGGTGCAGTACCTGTGGGAGCTGGCTGGCCGGCGATAGGGCCAGAACAGGCAATGCACAATGCCACAGCTGATTTATGGCCCGACCTTTGGTCAGCCACCCGACTCGGGCGCGAAATTCATGTATGATATGCGCCCTTCCAAAAGCCTGACTGTCCGAGAACACCCCATGCAGCTTTCTTCGCTCACTGCGGTTTCCCCTGTAGACGGCCGTTATGCCGGCAAAACCCAGGCCTTGCGCCCCATTTTCAGCGAATTCGGCCTGATCCGTTTCCGCGCCCTGGTCGAAGTGCGCTGGCTGCAGCGCCTGGCCGCCCACCCGCAGATCGGCGAAGTGCCGGCGTTCTCCGCCGAAGCCAACGCCCTGCTGGACAGCCTGGCCACCGACTTCAAGCTCGAGCACGCCGAACGCGTCAAGGAAATCGAGCGCACCACCAACCACGACGTCAAGGCGATCGAATACCTCCTCAAGGAGCAGGCCGCCAAGCTGCCTGAGCTGGCCAAGGTCAGCGAGTTCATCCACTTCGCCTGCACCAGCGAGGACATCAACAACCTGTCCCACGCCCTGATGCTGCGCGCCGGCCGTGACGAAGTGCTGCTGCCGCTGATGCGCCAGATCGCCGACGCCATCCGCGCCCTGGCCCACGCCCACGCCGACGTGCCGATGCTGTCGCGCACCCACGGCCAGCCGGCTTCGCCGACCACCCTGGGTAAAGAACTGGCCAACGTCGTGTACCGCCTGGAGCGCCAGATCGCCCAGGTTGCCGCCGTGCCGTTGCTGGGCAAGATCAACGGCGCCGTGGGCAACTACAACGCCCACCTGTCGGCCTACTCGCAGATCGACTGGGAGCAGAACGCCCGCGCCTTCATCGAAGACGAGCTGGGCCTGCAGTTCAACCCGTACACCACCCAGATCGAGCCGCACGACTACATCGCCGAGCTGTTCGACGCCATCGCTCGCTTCAACACCATCCTGATCGACTTCGATCGCGATGTGTGGGGCTACATCTCGCTGGGCTACTTCAAGCAGAAGACCGTTGCCGGCGAAATCGGCTCGTCGACCATGCCGCACAAGGTCAACCCGATCGACTTCGAAAACTCCGAAGGCAACCTGGGTATCGCCAACGCGCTGTTCCAGCACCTGGCCAGCAAGCTGCCGATCTCGCGCTGGCAGCGTGACCTGACCGACTCCACCGTGCTGCGCAACCTGGGCGTGGGCTTTGCTCACAGCGTCATCGCCTACGAAGCCAGCCTGAAAGGCATCGGCAAGCTGGAAGTCAACGAAGCCCGCATTGCCGCCGACCTGGACGCCTGCTGGGAAGTGCTGGCCGAGCCGATCCAGACCGTGATGCGCCGCTTCAACATCGAAAACCCCTACGAGAAGCTCAAGGAGCTGACCCGTGGCAAGGGCATCACTCCGGAAGCGCTGCTGACCTTCATTGACGGCCTGGACATGCCAGCCGAAGCCAAGGCCGAGCTCAAGCAGCTGACCCCTGCTACCTACATCGGTAACGCGGCAGCACAGGCCAAACGCATCTAAGCTGACCGTCGCGTTCAACGCCCGGCCTGGCCGGGCGTTTTTATTCCCGGACGAAAATTACATTTTTTCAATAGGTTGAACATGAATCCTGATACTCCACTGCAGCTGCTCGGCGGCATCTCGGCCCGCGAATTCATGCGCGACTACTGGCAGAAGAAGCCGCTGCTGGTGCGCCAGGCATTCCCGGACTTCATCAGCCCGATCGACCCCGACGAGCTGGCCGGCCTGGCCCTGGAAGAGGAAGTAGAGTCGCGTATCGTGCTCGAGCACGGCGCGCACCCGTGGGAGCTGCGCCGCGGCCCGTTCACCGAAGACACCTTCGCCGAGCTGCCGGAAAAGGACTGGACCCTGCTGGTGCAGGCCGTGGACCAGTTCGTCCCGGAAGTAGCCGAACTGCTGGAAAACTTCCGCTTCCTGCCCAGCTGGCGCATCGATGACGTGATGATCAGCTTCGCCGCCCCTGGTGGCAGCGTCGGCCCGCACTTTGACAACTACGACGTTTTCCTGCTGCAGGGCCACGGCCAGCGCAACTGGAAAATCGGCCAGATGTGCAGCAGCGACAGCTCGCTGCTGGAGCACGCCGACCTGCGCATCCTCGCCGACTTCGAGCAGAGCGATGAGTGGACCCTGGAGCCGGGCGACATGCTTTACCTGCCACCACGCCTGGCCCACTACGGCGTGGCCGTGGACGACTGCCTGACCTACTCGGTAGGCTTCCGCGCGCCAAGCGCCGCCGAAGTGCTGACCCACTTCACCGATTTCCTCGGCCAGTTCCTGCCCGACGAAGAACGCTACAGCGACGCCGATGCCCAGCCGGTCAGCGACCCGCACCAGATCCAGCACGACGCCCTCGACCGCCTCAAGGCGCTGCTCGACAAGCACATGGGCGACAAGGACCTGCTGCTGACCTGGTTCGGCCAGTTCATGACCGAGCCACGCTACCCCGAGCAGATCGTCGGTGAAGAGCTGTCCGAGGAAGAACTGATCGATGCCCTGGAACAAGGCGCCATCCTGATCCGCAACCCGAGCGCGCGTCTGGCCTGGTCGGAATTCGAAGAAGACCTGCTTCTGTTCGCCAGCGGCCGCAGCTGCCCGCTGCCGGGCAAACTGCGCGAGCTGCTGAAGCTGGTTTGCGCGGCTGACGCCCTGCACATCGACAACCTGGGCGAATGGCTGCAGGATGAAGATGGCCTTATGCTGGTACAGCAGCTGGTCAAACAAGGAAGCCTGGGATTCGCCAATGAATAAGATTCGTGTGCGCCTCGCCGACTGGCACAAGGACAACGCCGACATCCGCCGCATCCGCGAAGCGGTGTTCATTGCCGAACAGCACGTTCCACCAGAACTGGAGTGGGATTCGGATGACCCGACCGCCGCGCACTTCCTGGCCCTGGAAGGCGACTACCCGATCGGCACAGCGCGCCTGCTGCCTGACGGCACCATCGGCCGGGTCTCGGTGCTGAAGGACTGGCGCGGGCTGAAAGTGGGTGACGCGCTGATGAACGCGGTGATTGTCGAAGCACAGAACCGCGACCTGAAACAGCAGATGCTCAGCGCCCAGGTGCACGCCACGCCGTTCTACGAGCGGCTGGGCTTTCGCGTAGTCAGCGAAGAGTTCCTCGAAGCCGGCATCCCGCACGTGGACATGGTGCGCGACTCGCGGGCCTGATCCCTGTACCTGCCTCTTCGCGGGTTTGCCCGCTCCCACAAGGACCCCACAGATATTGAATGCTGTGCAGTACCTGTGGGAGCGGGCAAGCCCGCGAAGAGGCCGGCACAGCAAAATACATCTTCCCTGACAAAAACCTGTACATCCATCCAGATAAAACTTGCCTCCGCGCCCTTGCTTGCGCATCCTATCGCCCATCACCCCCGATGAAGCGTCTCCGGCCATGCGCCTGTTCCTCTGCGAAAAACCCTCCCAGGCAAAAGACATCGCCAAAGTGCTCGGCGCCAACCGCAAGGGCGATGGCTGCTGGCAAGGCACCGACGTCTGCGTGACCTGGTGCATCGGCCACCTGCTGGAAACCGCCCCGCCCGACAGCTACGACGAACGCTACAAGCGCTGGAACCTGGCCGACCTGCCGATCATCCCGGAAAAGTGGAAGATGCTGGTCAAGCCCAAGACCGCCAGCCAGTTCAAGGCGGTCAAGCGCCTGCTCGGCGAAGCGCGCGAACTGGTGATCGCCACCGACGCCGACCGCGAAGGCGAAATGATCGCCCGCGAACTGGTCGAGCATTGCCGCTACCGCGGCCCGGTGCAGCGCCTGTGGCTGTCGGCACTGGACGACGCCTCCATTCGCAAGGCCCTGGCGCGGCTGCTGCCGGGCCACGAAACCTTCAACCTGTACCACTCGGCGCTGGGCCGTTCGCGCGCAGACTGGCTGATCGGCATGAACATGAGCCGGCTGTTCACCCTGCTGGGCCGCCAGTCGGGCTATCAGGGCGTGCTGCCGGTGGGCCGGGTGCAAACGCCCACCCTGCGCCTGGTGGTCGACCGCGACCGCAGCATCGCCGACTTTGTGCCGGTACCGTTCTGGGCCATCGACGTGCAGCTCGAACACGCAGGCTTTGGCTTCAACGCCCAGTGGCGCGCCCCCGATGACGCATGCGACGACCAGGGCCGCTGCCTGAACCAGGCCCTGGCGCAGCAGGCTACCGCCGACATCGGCAATGCGGGTACTGCCCGGGCCGTGAAGGTGACCACCGAACGCGTGCGTGAAGCAGCACCCCTGCCCTTCGACCTTGGCACCCTGCAGGAGCTGTGCTCGAAAAAGTTCGGCCTCGGCGCCCAGGAAACCCTCGACATCGCCCAGGCCCTGTACGAGACCCACAAGCTGATCACCTACCCGCGCAGCGACTGCGGCTACCTGCCGCAAAGCCAGCACGCCGAAGCGCCAGCCATCCTCGCCGCCCTGCAACGTTCCGATGCCAGCCTGGCGCCGCTGCAGCCCTACCTGGAGCCGCAACGCCGCTCACGGGCGTGGAACGACGCCAAGGTCAGCGCCCACCACGGCATCATCCCCACTGCCGCTGCCAGCGACCCGTCGCGCCTGCCAGCCAAGCACAAGGCGGTGTACACCCTGATCCGCGCCCGCTACCTGGCGCAGTTCCTGCCCAACCACGAGTACGACCGCACCCAGGCCGACTTCGACTGCGCCGGCCATGCCCTGCGTGCCGTAGGCAAGCAGATCGTCGAACCAGGCTGGCGCCGTGCGCTGCCCGAGGCGCTGACTCCGGCCAAGGGCCGCGAGGCACCACCGGCCCAGGTGCTGCCGGCGCTGCGCGAAGGCCAGGACTGCATGGTGCAGGGCCTGCAATTGAAAGACCTGTGGACCCAGCCGCCCAAGCCGTTTACCGAAGGCGACCTGATCAAGGCAATGAAGAACGTGGCCAAGCTGGTGGACGACCCGCGGTTGAAGCAGAAGCTGAAGGAAACCACCGGTATCGGCACCGAAGCCACCCGCGCCAGCATCATCCAGGGCCTGCTTGACCGCGGCTACCTGGTGAAGAACGGCAAGGCGCTGTCCGCCACCCCTGCGGCCTTCAGCCTGATCGACGCCGTACCTCGCGCCATTGCCGACCCTGGTACCACAGCTATCTGGGAGCAGGCGCTGGACATGGTGCAGAGTGGCGAGATGACGCTGGAAGAGTTCGTCGCCCGGCAGTCGGCATGGATGGGCAAGCTGGTCGAACGGTGCAGCGGCATGCGCATGACCATCAGCGGGCCGGCAGCCGGGGCTGCGCCGCCGTGGAAGAAGAAGCGTAGAGGGAGTGGGAAGAGTAAAGCGGCTGGAAGCAAGGCTGCCAGCAAGCCGCGGCAGCCCAAGAGAAAAGCTTCAACCTGAGGCTTTTGCACTGTCATTACGGCCCTATCGCCGGCAAGCCAGCTCCCACAGGTACCACACAGCTTTCAAAACCTGTGCAGGACTTGTGGGAGCTGGCTTGCCGGCGATAGTGCCAGGCCAGGAATACAGAGAATTCAGACAAACCACAAAACCTGACCAACATACTGGCGTCATGAATTTTTAATGCTAAATTTTCATGAAAATAATCAAAACAAATTTCATGAGACCCCTGCATGTTCAAACAATCCGCCCAGCACGTCGCCAGCTACTACGCCCAGACCTACCCCGCCAGCATTCCCCTGCACCCTACCCTGCAAGGCAGCCACGACACCGAAGTCCTGATCATTGGCGCCGGCTTCAGCGGCCTGCACACCGCCTTGCGCCTGACCCAGGCCGGCAAGCGTGTAACGCTGCTGGAAGCCAGCCGCGTGGCCTGGGCCGCGTCCGGCCGCAACGGCGGCCAGGCACTGCTCGGCTGGTCGTGCGACATGCCGCCGCTGGAAAAGGCCTTGGGCGTCGAACGTACCCAACGCCTGTGGGCCAGCATGTGCTGGGCCGCCGATGAAATGCGCAAACTGCCCGAGCGCCATGGCTTCGACATCGACTACCGGCTGGGCAGCCTGTGGACCGCCGTGCTGCCGCGCCGGGTGAAGATGCTGGAAGAAGCCCTGCATGAGGCCGAACACAAATGGGGCTACGACGCCCTGCGCCTGATCGGCCGCGACGAGCTGCCTCAATGGATCGACAGCCCGCGCTACCAGGCCGCGCTATACGACGCCAAAGGCGCCCACCTCAACCCGCTCAAGCTGGCTCAGGGGCTGGCCAGCACCATCGAGGCGGCTGGCGGGCGGATCTACGAACAGAGCCAGGTGCTCAACTACCAGAAAGCTGGCGACGGCTATGTGGCCCGTACCGACCGCGGCGAAGTACGCTGCCAAGTGCTGGTGCTGGCCTGCAACGCCTACATCGACCGCCTCGACCGCAACCTGTCGCGCCGCCTATTGCCGGTTGGCTCCTATCAGGTAGCCACCGCACCGCTGGATGCCGACTTCGCCCAGTCGCTACTGCCGCGCAACAGTTGCGTGATCGACAACCAGTTCGTGCCCGACTATTTCCGCCTCACCCCGGACCATCGCCTGCTGTTCGGCGGCGGCTGCACCTACCTGGGCGGTATTCCCAGAGATGTCGCCAGCGCCACCCGCCCCTACCTGGAGCGGGTGTTCCCGCAGCTGGCTGGGGTGGCCATCGACTATGCCTGGGGCGGCCATATCGACTGCAGCATCCAGCGCACCCCGGATGTCGGTCGCGAGGGCCAGCGCTACTGGCTGCAGGGGTTCTCGGGCCATGGCGTGCTACCTACACTGGCGGCGGCGCGGGCGGTAAGCGATGCCATTCTTGGCGACGACGACCTGCTGGCGCTGTACCAAGGCATCGACAACGGCCGCTTCCCCGGCGGCGACCTGCTGGCAGCACCGCTGGAAGCCGCGGCCAAGGCCTGGTACCGGATGCGCGACCGCGTCTGATTAGTTGACACAACTCCCCTGTGGGAGCGGGCATGCCCGCGAAACAGGCGTCGCGATGGATGGCACCGGCTTCGCCGTTGTTCGCGGGCTCGCCCGCTCCCACAGGGGATGTGCAAATCCGCACCCATAATCTCCAGTGCCAAGCCAAATCCCTCCTATTCTCAA
Organism: Pseudomonas sp. PVC-5-1; assembly: GCF_057444345.1. Taxonomy (NCBI): domain Bacteria; kingdom Pseudomonadati; phylum Pseudomonadota; class Gammaproteobacteria; order Pseudomonadales; family Pseudomonadaceae; genus Pseudomonas; species Pseudomonas sp. PVC-5-1. The sequence continues at coordinate 3,702,154 of NZ_CM172024.1, forward strand.
TAGCTCCCTTCGCTTCCTGCACACAGGAGACCCGACCATGAGCTATGTAACTACAAAGGACGGCGTACAGATCTTCTACAAGGACTGGGGCCCACGCGATGCACCGGTTATCCACTTCCATCACGGCTGGCCTCTCAGCGCCGACGACTGGGATGCGCAGATGTTGTTCTTCCTCGCCCAGGGTTATCGCGTGGTCGCCCACGACCGCCGCGGCCATGGCCGCTCCAGCCAGGTATGGGACGGCCACGACATGGACCATTACGCCGACGATGTGGCGGCGGTCGTCGCTCACCTGGGCATCCAGGGCGCCGTACATGTCGGCCACTCGACCGGTGGCGGTGAAGTGGTGCGCTACATGGCCCGGCATCCTGAAGACAAGGTGGCCAAGGCCGTGCTGATCGCCGCCGTACCGCCATTGATGGTGCAGACTGCCGGTAACCCCGGTGGCCTGCCCAAATCGGTGTTCGACGGTTTCCAGGCCCAGGTCGCCAGCAACCGTGCGCAGTTCTACCGCGATGTGCCGGCCGGGCCGTTCTACGGCTACAACCGCCCCGGCGCAGAAGCCAGCGAAGGCATCATCGGCAACTGGTGGCGCCAAGGCATGATTGGCAGCGCCAAGGCCCATTACGATGGCATCGTGGCGTTTTCCCAGACTGACTTCACCGAAGACCTGAAGGGCATCACCCAGCCGGTGCTGGTGATGCACGGCGACGATGACCAGATCGTACCGTATGAGAATTCCGGGGTACTGTCGGCGAAGTTGCTGCCCAACGGCACACTGAAGACCTACAAGGGCTACCCGCACGGCATGCCGACTACCCATGCCGATGTGATCAATGCGGATTTGCTGGCGTTTATCCGTAGCTGATGTGATGGCCTGTACCGGCCCTTTCGCGGGCGCGCCCGCTCCCACAGGTACTGCACAAGTCTTGAAATGTGCAGGTAACCTTGGGAGCAGGCATGCCCGCGAAAGGGCCGGCACTGGCAACACACCTCCCCCCAGGATTACCATGTCACCCTTCTAGTGCGGCCCTTTGCCGCCCCCTGCCTCCCTGCCTGCCAAAACCCCATGCCCTTCGAACTCACCGTAGAACCCCTCACCCTGCTGATCCTGGCCCTGGTCGCCTTCGTCGCCGGTTTCATCGATGCCATCGCCGGCGGTGGCGGCCTGCTCACCACCCCGGCGTTACTCACCGCGGGCATGCCGCCGCACCTGGTACTGGGCACCAACAAGCTCAGCTCTACCTTCGGCTCGGCCACCGCCAGCTTCACCTACTACAGGCGCAAACTGTTCCACCCGGCGCAGTGGCGCCCGGCATTGTTCGCCACTTTGGCCGGCGCTTTGCTCGGTGCAGTGATCGCCCACTACATGCCGGCCGAATGGCTGAACAAAATGCTGCCGGTAATCGTCTTCGCCTGTGGCGTCTATCTGCTGTTCGGTGGCACGCCCAAGGCGCCGCTCGATGCCGATGCACCCATCAAGAAGAAATGGCAAATGCCGCAAGGCTTTACCTTGGGTTTCTATGACGGCGTGGCCGGCCCGGGCACCGGGGCGTTCTGGACGGTCAGCACCCTGCTGCTCTACCCAATCGACCTGGTCCGTGCCAGCGGCGTGGCGCGCAGCATGAACTTCGTCAGCAACATCGCAGCGCTGACGGTGTTCATCATTTCCGGGCAGGTGGATTACATCGTCGGCCTGTGCATGGGCCTGTCGGTGATGGTTGGCGCCTTCTTCGGCGCACGCACGGCGATCAGTGGCGGCAGCAAGTTCATCCGCCCAGTGTTCATCACCGTGGTGCTGGCACTGACCGTGCGTCTAGCGTGGCAGCACTGGTTCGGCCAAGCCTGATGGGCTGTGATACCCCTGCTTTCCCGCCCTATCTGCGCGAGAAATGTCCTCCGCCGTCGTTGCAGGACTTGGCAATGGAATGACCATTGCCTGCGCCCTGCGCCTAGTCGGAGAACATTTCTCACTGCAGCTAGGACGGGAAAGCAGGGATATCACAGCCCAGCCGCCGTGCAACATACAGGTCGATCAGATACCGGGCGATGGACCGCCCGGCCGGCAGCGGCGGCAGGTCGTGAACGCTGAACCACTTGGCGTCCTCGATCTCGTCCGGCTGCATGACGATCTCGCCGCCAGCGTATTCGGCGTGAAAGCCCAGCATCATCGAGTGGGGGAACGGCCAGCACTGGCTGCCGATGTACTGGATGTTCTGCACCTCCACCGCCACTTCTTCACGCACTTCGCGCACCAGGCAGTCCTCGGCCGACTCGCCCGGTTCGGCGAAGCCCGCCAACGTGCTGTACACCCCGGTTACAAAACGTGGCGAACGCGCCAGCAGGATTTCGTCGCCACGGGTCACCAGCACGATCATGCTCGGCGAAATGCGCGGGTAGCTGCGCAGGTCGCAAGGCTGGCAGTACATCGCCCGCTCCCAGCGAATCTGCGTCATTGCCTGGCCGCAGCTGCCGCAGAAGCGGTGCTCGCGGGCCCAGGTGCCGATCTGCGCGGCATAGCCCAGCACTTTGTAGGTGTCGAAATCACCCTCGAGCATGAATGCACGCAGGCCGCGCCAGGCGCAGCCGGGCACCTCGGTAGCGCTGCGCAGCTCCAGCAGGAACACCGGCTGGCCGTCGAAGTGGCCGATGCCGTGCTCGCACAGTACGTCGAGGTCCTGGCGCTTGAGCCAGTCGCGAGGGAACAGCGCGCCGTTGTCGTCCACCAGGAACCCTTCCGGGCTGCGGGCCACGGCCAGCCCCCCGGTGATCTGCGGGTCGAGTACTGCGGTAGTCCAGCGTGCTGACATGTCGGGGGTTCCCTTACTTCGCGTCCCCCGGCCTGATCAGTCGGCGAACGTCGGTTTCTGTTTGCTCATGTGCGCCGCCACCGCCACGCGCAGGTCTTCGGACTGCAGCATCGCGGCGTTCCAGGTGGCGATGTACTCCAGGCCATCATCGATGCGATGGTCACGCATGTAGCTGAGCATTTCCTTGGTGCCGGCCACGGCGATCGGCGATTTTGCGGCAATCTCGCCAGCGATGGCAAAGACCCCATCCATAAGCGCGGCCTGATCATCATAAACCCGGTTGACCAAGCCGATGCGCAGCGCCTCTTCTGCCTCGACATTGCGCCCCGTGTAAGCCAGCTCACGCATCATGCCGTCACCGATGATACGAGGCAAACGTTGCAGTGTGCCGACATCGGCGGCCATGCCCATGTCGATTTCCTTGATCGAGAACTGCGCGTCGCTGCTGCAGTAGCGCATGTCGCAGGCCGAGATCAGATCGATGGCGCCGCCAATGCAGTAACCCTGCACCGCGGCCAGTACCGGCTTGCGGCATTTGTCCACGGCATTGAACGACGCCTGCAGGCGCAGGATGGTGCTGCGCAGGAAGCGTGCATTACGGCCCACGTCCTTGCCCATCTGCCCGGCCAGCGAAGCCAGCATCATCAGGTCGATGCCGGCGGAAAAATGCTTGCCGGCACCGCTGATCACTACAGCTCGCACTGCATCGGTGTCGTCGACCCACTGGAAGATGTCGATGATCTCCTCCCAGAAGGCAGCGTTCATCGCATTGCGCTTGTCCGGGCGGTTGATCTGAACGTGGGCGATGCTGTTGGTCAGTTCGACCTTGAATGCGCTGTACTCGGTCACGGGCGGCACTCCTGCGGATAAAGGGTTCATGGCACGGATGTTAACCCAGCCCGATGACCGCACTTGTGCCAAAAACGGGACTATACGCCTTGCCTAAGAGGCGCTGATCCGGCACCGTGCGCCATCGCCGAATCATAAGGATACAAATTCATGTCGCGCTCCCTGACCGGCGCCCTCGCCCACAGCTTTCTAGGCCAGTCGCCGCTTTGGTACAAGGCAGTCATCTGCCTGTTCCTGGTACTCAATCCGCTGCTGCTGATGGCCGTCGGCCCGGTCGCTGCCGGCTGGGCACTGGTGCTCGAATTCATCTTCACCCTGGGCATGGCCCTGAAGTGCTACCCGCTCATGCCTGGCGGCCTGCTGCTGGTCGAAGCCCTGCTGTTGCAGATGACCACCCCGCAAGCCCTGTACGAAGAGCTGCAGCACAACTTCCCGGTGATCCTGCTGCTGATGTTCATGGTCGCGGGCATCCACTTCATGAAGGAACTGCTGCTGTTCCTGTTCTCGCGCATCCTGCTGGGGGTGCGTTCGAAGGCGATCCTGGCGTTGCTGTTCTGCGTGATGTCGGCATTCCTCTCGGCGTTTCTCGATGCACTGACCGTGACCGCCGTGATCATCAGCGCCGCGGTCGGTTTCTATGCGGTGTACCACCGCGTCGCCTCCGGGGCCAATCCGCGCGAAGACAGTGCTCTGGACAGCGACCAGCAGGTCGCACAGTTGCACCGTGAAGACCTCGACCAGTTCCGCGCATTCCTGCGCAGCCTGCTGATGCATGGTGCGGTGGGCACCGCCCTGGGCGGCGTGTGCACGCTGGTGGGCGAACCACAGAACCTGCTGATCGGCCACGAAATGGGCTGGCACTTTGCCGATTTCTTCCTGAAGGTGGCACCGGTGTCGCTGCCGGTGCTGGGCGCCGGCCTGCTGACCTGCGTGCTGCTGGAGAAGCTGCGCCTGTTCGGCTATGGCAAGCTGATGCCCGAGCCAGTGCGCCAGGTGTTGGCCGCCTATGCGGCCGAGGACGATGCTGCACGCACGACTGCCCAGCGCATCGCTCTGTGGGTGCAAGGGTTCGCTGCACTGATCCTGATCTTCTGCCTGGGGCTACACGTTGCCGAGGTCGGCCTGATCGGCCTGATGGTGATCGTGCTGATCACGGCATTCACCGGCATTACCGACGAACACCGCCTGGGCCGCGCCTTCCAGGACGCCATGCCGTTCACCGCATTGCTGGTGGTGTTCTTCGCGGTGGTGGCGGTGATTCATCAACAGCAACTGTTCAGCCCGTTGATTGCCTGGGTGCTGGCGCTGCCGGCCGAGCAGCAACCGGGCATGCTGTACCTGGCCAACGGCCTGCTGTCGGCGATCAGCGACAACGTGTTCGTTGCCACCATCTACATCACCGAGGTGAAGCAGGCGTTCCTCAATGGCAACATGAGCCGCGAGCATTTCGAGACGCTGGCGGTGGCGATCAACACCGGCACCAACCTGCCGAGCGTGGCGACGCCGAATGGGCAGGCGGCGTTCCTGTTCCTGCTGACTTCGGCGATCGCGCCGCTGATCCGGCTGTCGTATGGGCGAATGGTGTGGATGGCCTTGCCCTATACCGTAGTGATGGGTGGGCTGGGGTGGTGGGCGGTCACCTACTGGCTGTGATGTAGCCTGCACCGGCCTCTTCGCAGCACAAGGCTGCTCCTACAGGCACTGCACCGCTTTCTGGAGCTGTGGTGATCCTGTGGGAGCGGGCATGCCCGCGAAAGGGCCGGCACAGGTTTGCGTTGTCGATTCTGTCCGCCGCCATTCGACTATCCCACGCCCCCAGCCACCCCGGCTGCCAACAGGAGAGTCCCCATGCGCAAACTCATCGTAGCCGCCTTCATCAGCCTCGACGGTGTCATGCAGGCCCCCGGTGGTCCGCAGGAAGACACCAGCGGCGGCTTCACCTACGGCGGCTGGATCGTACCTTACGCCGAGGAAGTCTTCGGCCAAGCCATGCAAGCCCTGTTCAGCCAGCCCTTCGAGTTGCTGCTGGGCCGGCGCACCTACGACATCTTCGCCGGCTACTGGCCAAAGGTAAAAGACAGCTCGGAAGACTTCTCCATCGCCAACCTGTTCAACAGCGTGCCCAAGCACGTGGCCACCCACACCCCCGCAACCCTCGACTGGCACAACAGCCATGCACTGGGCGCAGACATCACCGCAGCGGTCCACGCGCTGAAACAACAGGACGGCGCCAACCTGCTGACCCAGGGCAGCAGCGATCTGGTGCAGCAGCTGCTGGCGGCGGGCCTGGTCGATGAACTGCAACTGCTGATCCACCCGTTGCTGCTCGGCCACGGCAAGCGCCTGTTCGGCGACGATGCGGCAGCGGCGGCCTTCACACTGCAGCATTCGCAGGTTTCGCCCACGGGCGTGCTCATCGCCCGTTACGTGCGTGCAGGTGAAGTGCAGACCGGTTCGTTCTGAAAGGCATAATCCTGTACAACTTTTGCCTCTCGCTCGCATCGAAACCCAAGTAAGCCCCGTCCGTATCAAGGAGGTTCACCATGGCGCTACGCACCACGTTGCTGCTTTCCTGCATGACCTTGGCCCTGCTCGGCTGCGCCGGCAACGATCACCCGGCACCGCCGCGTACCCAGCAGGTCGACCTGCAACGTTACCAGGGCACCTGGTACGAACTCGCCCGGCTGCCGATGTTCTTCCAGCGCAACTGCGTGCAGTCCGAGGCGCAGTATGGCCTGCGAGAGGATGGTCGCCTCGACGTGACCAACCGCTGCCAGGAAAAGGACGGCCAGTGGAACCAGGCCAAGGGCATCGCCGAAGCCCAGCAACCGGGCAGCACCGACAAGCTCTGGGTGCGCTTCGACAACTGGTTCAGCCGCCTCGCGCCCGGCCTGACCAAGGGCGAGTACTGGGTGCTGTACCACGACCAGGACTACCGCGTAGCCTTGGTCGGCCACCCGAACCGCGAATACCTGTGGCTGCTTTCACGCACGCCTGCAGTCACGGACCAGATGCGCGAGCAACTGCTGACGATCGCCCGGGAGCAAGGCTATGACACCAGCAAGCTCATCTGGCGGCAGGCCGAGTAGGCAAGACCTGGCGGGCCATCGACGACATGCAGCAATCCGGCTAAGGTGTGCGCCCCGTATCATCTCGAAGGAACAAACCCGTTGAGTACCACGCCGCCACCAGCACCTTGCATCCGCCCGACACCCATCGGCCCGCTGGTGGAGACGTTACTGCTGGGCTGAAACAAGGAGCCAGACCATGGATTTGCTGTTCCTGGGCACCTCCGCCGGCGTGCCGACCAAGGCACGCAATGTGAGCGGTACCGCAGTGATCGAGGCCAGTGGCAGCCACTGGTACCTGGTCGACTGTGGCGAAGGCACCCAGCACCGGCTGCTGCACACACCGCTGTCGATCCGCGACCTGCGCGCCATCTTCATTACCCACGTGCACGGCGACCATTGCTTCGGCCTGCCGGGCCTGCTGGCCAGCGCCGGCATGAGCGGGCGCACCCAGCCGCTGGACCTTGTCCTGCCCGCCGCCCTGCACGACTGGGTGCGCCAGGGGCTGGTGGCCAGCGATACCTTCCTGCCGTTCGAACTGCGCCTGCTGGCCGTGGAGGAGCTGGTGGAATGGCACAGTGACGCCCTGGAAGTGACCAGCGTGCAGTTGTCGCACCGGGTGCCGAGCGTCGGCTTCGTGTTCACCGAGCTCAACCCCGAACCGCGACTGAACATCCCGCGCCTGGAAGCCGAAGGTATCCCCCGCGGCCCGCTGTGGGGCGAGCTGGCCAAGGGTTTGACGGTGCAGCATGGCGGGCGGCGGCTGCACGGCAAGGATTACCTCCGCCCTTCGCGCCCGCCGCGGCGGGTGATCGTGTGCGGCGACAACGACAACCCCGAGCTGTTGGCCGACGCCGCCAGGGGCGCGGACGTGCTGGTGCACGAGGCCACGTTCACCCAGGCGGTGGTCGAGCGCACGGGGGTCACCTTCGGCCACAGCACCGCGGCTGCAGTGGCGCGCTTTGCCGAAGCTGCGGGCGTGCGCAATCTGGTGCTGACGCACTTCAGCGCCCGCTACCAGAACGACCCACGGCGCAGCCCGAGCATCGACAACGTGCGCGACGAAGCCCTCGCCCACTACAGCGGGCAGCTTACCCTGGCGCAGGACCTGCAGCGCTATCACATCGGGCGCGATGGCTGTCTCGAACCGGCCGGATGATTTAGCATGGCCGGTTTTCCAAAAGGACTTGGCCATGCAACGCATCGTGATTCTGGGCAACGCCGGCAGTGGCAAATCGACCCTGGCCCGGCAGATAGGCGCACGCTTGGGCGTGCCGGTGGTGCACCTCGATACGTTGTTCTGGGAGACCGGCTGGGTCGAGCCGGATGCCGAGACCTTCCGTACCCGCGTGCGCGATGCGGTGGCTGGGGAGGCTTGGGTATGCGAGGGCAATTATGCCCGCCGCACGTTCGACCTGCGTCTGCCGCGGGCCGACCTTGTCATCTGGCTGGATACGCCGAGACTGACCTGCCTCAAGCGGGTGATCCTGCGCAGTGTGCTGAACAAGCCCCGACCGGACCTGCCGGCGGGATGTACCGAGCGGCTGGACCGGGCGTTTCTGACCTTCTTGAAGTTCGTATGGACGTTCGATCGGGGGTATCGGCCGGGGATCGAGGCGAGCCGCCAGGCCACAGGGCCGCAGGTGCCGGTGGTGCATTTGCGAGGTGAACGGCAGATTGCGGCGTGTCTGGCAGATCTTACCCAACCCGCCCCGGCAGCGCGGCCCCTGTAGGAGCGGCCTTGTGTCGCGAAAGGGCCGCAAAGCGGCCCCGGCGATGCCCGCGTCTACTTCAAGATCCTGGGGCTGCTGCGCAGCCCGATCGCGACACAAGGCCGCTCCTACAAAAAGCGCGTACTCCTGATACTGACGGCGCTAGGCCGCCAATCGGCCACTGGCAATCGCCTCCGACGCCGCCAGCATCGCGCGCAGCAACACTGCGCAGCCCGCAGCCAGGTCCTCGGGCGTGGCGTTCTCGATCTCGTTATGGCTGATACCGTTCTCGCACGGCACGAATATCATCCCCGCCGGCCCCAGTTCGGCCAGGAAGATCGCGTCGTGCCCCGCGCCGCTGACGATGTCCATGTGCGGCAGGCCCAGCGCCTGCGCCGATTTGCGCACGGCATCGACACAGGCATTGTCGAAGTACAACGCCGGGAAATCGGCTGTGGGTACCAGTTCGTGGCTCAGGCCATGCCTGGCACAGGTCGCCTCGATCACCGCACGCACATCGGCAATCATCGCATTCAGCTGCTCACCCTCCAGATGACGGAAATCCAGGGTCATGCGCACTTCGCCCGGGATCACGTTGCGCGAGCCCGGGTAGGCCTGCAGGCACCCCACCGTCCCACAAGCATGGGGCTGGTGGCCGAGGGCGGTGCGGTTGACTGCCTCAACCACTGCCGCCGCGCCGACCAGGGCGTCCTTGCGCAGGTGCATGGGCGTAGGGCCGGCGTGGGCCTCGACACCGCGCAAGGTCAGGTCGAACCACTTCTGGCCCAGCGCACCCAGCACCACGCCGATGGTCTTGCCCTGATCTTCGAGGATCGGGCCTTGCTCGATATGCGCTTCGAAATAGGCCCCCACCGGGTGGCCTGATACAGCACGCGAGCCGGCGTAGCCGATGGCGTTCAACGCCTCACCAACACTGACACCCTGGGCGTCGCGCTTGGCCAGGGTTTCCTCCAGCGTGAACTTGCCGGCGAACACCCCGGAACCCATCATGCACGGCGCAAAGCGCGAGCCTTCCTCGTTGGTCCACACCACCACTTCCAGCGGTGCTTCGGTTTCCACGCCGAGATCGTTGAGGGTACGAATTACCTCCAGCCCGGCCATCACCCCGAAGCAACCGTCGAACTTGCCACCGGTGGGCTGGGTGTCGATATGGCTGCCGGTCATCACCGGGGGCAGCTTGGGGTTACGCCCAGGGCGACGGGCGAAGATGTTGCCGATGGCGTCGATGGTGACCGTGCAACCGGCGGCCTCGCACCACTGCACGAACAGGTCGCGGGCCTGGCGGTCGAGGTCGGTCAAGGCCAGGCGGCACACGCCGCCCTTGGCGGTAGCACCGAGGCGGGCCAGGTCCATCAGGGACTGCCACAGGCGGGTGCTGTCGATGTGGTGGGCGGTGGTCTTCAGGATCTCTTTGACTGGGGTCACGGGTTTCTCCTTCAGGCTTTTTGTTGTATGTGCCGGCCTCTTCGCGGGCATGCCCGCTCCCACAGGATCACCACAGGTCTGGAAAACCGTGCAGTACCTGTGGGAGCGGGCGAGCCCGCGAAGAAGCCGGCGCGGTCTCACGGCAAAGGCTTGACCACCCGCGCCGGGCTGCGCGCGACCACACGGGCCAAGAGGTAATACAGCGCCCCACCCAGCAGCGAACCGGTGAACCAACCGTAGTCGTAGAACCAGCTGAAACTGCTGTTGCCAATCGCCATGACGGTCAGCGCCACCGGCAACGCAAAGGCGGCAAAACCGGCCCAGTTCCATGCCGGGTATACGTCGTCACGGTACAGCCCGGCCAGGTCCAGCTCCTGCCGGCGGATCAGGAAGTAGTCCACCACCATGATCCCGGCGATCGGCCCCAGCAGGCTCGAATACCCCAGCAGCCAGTTGGAGTACACGCTCTCCAGGCTCAGGTCGGAAACGATCCAGCCCAGCTTCTTCAGCAGCTCATGGCCCATCAGCGCCAGGCCGATGAAGCCGGTCAGCCACACCGCGCGGCTGCGCCCGATCAGGCGTGGGGCGATGTTCTGGAAGTCGTTGGTCGGCGACACGATGTTCGCCGCGGTGTTGGTCGACAGCGTGGCGATCACGATCAGCGCCATGGCCAGGGCCACCCAGAACGGGCTGTGGATTTTGCCGATCAGGCTGACCGGGTCGGACACGGTCTCGCCAACCAGCGATGCCGAGGCTGCGGTCAGCACCACGCCCAGCGCAGCAAACAGGAACATGGTCAGCGGCAAGCCGAAGATCTGCCCGAGAATCTGGTCCTTCTGGCTGCGGGCATAGCGGCTGAAGTCGGGGATGTTCAGCGATAGCGTGGCCCAGAAACCGACCATGGCGGTAAGCCCGGCGCAGAAGTAGCCGAGCATGTTCGCCCCTTCCGGGCGCTTGGGCGGCTGGGCCAGCAGTTCGGTCATCGACATGTGCGGCAAGGCCCAGAACAGTAGGCCGACGCCGACCGCCACCAGCAGCGGTGCCGAAAGCGTTTCGAGCCACTTGATCGACTCGGCGCCGCGCAGCACCACCCACAGGTTCAGGCACCAGAAGATCATGAAGCCGATCACCTCGCCGGTGCCGCCCAGGGCTTTCCAGCCGTCGAACACCGAGCCGAGGAACAAATGGATGGCCAGGCCACCGAACATGGTCTGGATGCCGAACCAGCCACAGGCGACCACCGCCCGGATCAGGCATGGCACGTTTGAGCCGAGTATGCCGAACGACGAACGCAGCAGCACCGGGAACGGAATGCCATACTTGGTGCCAGGGAAGGCGTTGAGGGTGAGCGGGATCAGCACGATCAGGTTGGCCAGCAGAATAGCCAGCAAGGCCTCGCCCACGCTGAGGCCGAAGTAGGCGGTCAGCACGCCACCGAGGGTGTAGGTGGGCACGCAGATGGACATGCCCACCCACAGGGCGGTGATGTGCCATTTGTTCCAAGTGCGCTGGTGCACCTTGGTCGGGGCGATGTCGTGGTTGTAGCGCGGGCTGTCGAGGACATCGCTACCTTCGGACAGCTCGAACAGGCCATCGCGCTCGACCACTTCCGATCTGCTCTGCTGCATGGGGGCTCTCCAGATTTTCTTCTAGTTGCTGCCCATCGGGCTGATGCGATGGCCGGAGTACTCACGGTTCATGTGCTTGAAAATCTCGACCAGATTTTCATCTTGTCAAGTAAGTCAAAGCATCAGAAAGCTACGCAGCCAGCACCAATAATTAAATTAACCCATTAATTTCAATCAGTTAAAAACCACAAAATTAATGGGAAAATTTTCTTGCCGAATCCCGGATCAGCATCTAGCCTCGAATCTTGTCAGGCCTGACAGGATTAACCGCCCTGCCCGCCCTGCATCAAGAAAACTCCAAGAACCGGCCCAGACCGGTCAGCCTGCGAGGAAAACGGCATGTCCCTGTTGATCCGTGGCGCCACCGTGGTCACCCACGAAGAGAGTTACCCCGCTGATGTCCTGTGTGCCGATGGCCTGATCCGTGCCATTGGGCAAAACCTCGAACCGCCCACCGACTGCCAGATCCTCGACGGCAGTGGCCAGTACCTGATGCCCGGCGGCATCGACCCGCACACCCACATGCAGCTGCCGTTCATGGGCACGGTGGCCAGCGAGGATTTCTTCAGCGGCACCGCCGCGGGCCTGGCCGGTGGCACCACCTCGATCATCGACTTCGTCATCCCCAACCCGCAGCAGTCGTTGCTTGAGGCCTTTCACACCTGGCGCGGCTGGGCGCAGAAAAGCGCCAGCGACTACGGCTTCCATGTCGCCATTACCTGGTGGAGCGAGCAGGTAGCCGAAGAGATGGGCGAACTGGTGGCCAAACATGGGGTGAACAGCTTCAAGCACTTCATGGCCTACAAGAATGCGATCATGGCCGCCGACGACACCCTGGTGGCCAGCTTCGAGCGCTGCCTGCAACTGGGTGCAGTACCCACCGTGCATGCCGAGAACGGCGAGCTGGTGTACCACCTGCAAAAAAAACTGCTGGCCCAGGGCCTGACCGGGCCGGAAGCCCACCCGCTGTCACGCCCATCCCAGGTCGAGGGTGAAGCGGCCAGCCGAGCCATCCGCATTGCCGAGACGCTGGGCACACCACTGTATCTGGTGCACGTTTCCAGCCGCGAAGCGCTGGATGAAATCGCCTATGCCAGAGGCAAGGGCCAGCCGGTCTACGGCGAAGTCCTGCCCGGCCATCTGCTGCTGGATGACAGCGTCTACCGTGACCCTGACTGGGCCACCGCCGCAGGCTACGTGATGAGTCCCCCGTTCCGTCCGCGTGAACACCAGGAGGCGCTGTGGCGTGGGCTGCAATCGGGCAACCTGCACACCACCGCCACCGACCACTGCTGCTTCTGCGCCGAGCAGAAAGCCATGGGGCGCGACGATTTCAGCCGCATCCCCAACGGCACTGCCGGCATCGAGGACCGCATGGCAGTGCTGTGGGATGCAGGGGTCAACAGCGGGCGCCTGTCGATGCATGAGTTCGTTGCGCTGACCTCCACCAACACCGCGAAAATCTTCAACCTTTTCCCTCGCAAGGGTGCCATTCGTGTTGGTGCCGACGCCGACCTGGTGCTGTGGGACCCGCAAGGCACGCGCACCATCTCGGCCAAGACCCACCACCAGCAGGTGGACTTCAACATCTTCGAAGGCCGTACCGTGCGCGGCATCCCCAGCCATACCATCAGCCAGGGCAAAGTGCTCTGGGCCGATGGCGACCTGCGTGCGGAAAAAGGCGCGGGGCGGTATGTGGAACGGCCGGCGTATCCGTCGGTGTATGAAGTGCTGGGGCGCAGGGCCGAAGTGCAGCGGCCGACGCCCGTCCAGCGCTGAAGCCATTGGGGCTGCTGCGCAGCCCATCGCGACACAAGGCCGCTCCTACAGGAGTGCGCGGTTCCTTGTAGGAGCGGCCTTGGGTCGCGATGGGGCGCGCAGCGGCCCCAGAAACCACCGCAATGCTTGTCGCCTGCATCCATAAAAAATAGAGAGGCTACAACCGTGATCGACGCCCTGAACCACTTGCCGCGCCCACGGGCCGGCGCCGACCAGCTGGCCGAGCGCTTCAGCGACCTGGCCCCACCCCTCACCGCCCGCCAGGCCGCCGTCGAAAGCGCACGCTGCCTGTATTGCTATGACGCCCCCTGCGTCAACGCTTGCCCCAGTGACATCGACATCCCGTCGTTCATCCATCGCATCAGCGACGAAAACCTGCAAGGCGCCGCCGAGCGCATCCTCTCGGCCAACATCCTCGGCGGCAGTTGCGCCCGCGTCTGCCCCACCGAAATCCTTTGCCAGCAAGCCTGCGTGCGCAACAACGCGCAGGAATGCGCACCGGTGCTGATCGGCCAGCTGCAGCGCTATGCTCTGGACAACGCCCACTTCACCGAGCACCCGTTCCAGCGCTCGCCGGCCACCGGCAAGCGCATCGCCGTGGTCGGTGCCGGCCCTGCCGGGCTGTCGTGTGCCCACCGCCTGGCCATGCACGGGCATGATGTGGTGGTGTTCGAGGCCAGCGACAAGGCCGGTGGCCTCAACGAGTACGGCATCGCCCGCTACAAGCTGGTGGACGACTATGCCCAGCGTGAAGTGGAATTCCTGCTCGGCATCGGCGGCATCGAGATCCGCCATGGCCAGCGCCTGGGCAGCAACTTTGGCCTGGGCGAGCTGCGCGACCAGTTCGACGCAGTGTTCCTCGGCCTGGGCCTGAATGCCGTGCGCCAGCTCGGCCTGCCTGATGAAGAAGCCCCCGGCCTGCTCGCCGCCACCGCATACATCCGCGAACTGCGCCAGGCCGACGACCTGAGCCAGTTGCCCCTGGCCGACCGCTGCCTGGTGATCGGCGCCGGCAACACCGCGATCGACATGGCCGTGCAGATGAGCCGCTTGGGTGCCCGCGACGTCAACCTGGTGTACCGCCGTGGCCATGCCGACATGGGCGCCACCGGCCACGAGCAGGACATCGCCAAGGCCAACCAGGTGCGCCTGCATACCTGGGCCCGCCCCGATGCCGTGTTGCTGGACGACAGCGGCAAGGTGCGCGGTATGCGCTTTGCCCGCACCGAGCTGGCAGACGGCCGCCTGCGCGACACCGGCGAAACCTTCGAACTGGCTGCCGATGCCATCTTCAAGGCCATCGGCCAACGCTTCGACGACGCCAGCCTCGTCGACCCGGTGGCCGCACAACTGGCGCGCGACGGCGAGCGCATCCGCGTCGACGAAACGATGCAGACCAGCCTGCCGGGCGTCTATGCCGGCGGCGACTGCACCGCCCTGGGCCAGGACCTTACCGTCCAGGCCGTGCAACACGGCAAGCTGGCCGCCGAAGCCATCCATGCCCAACTCATGCTCAACGTGGAGGCTGCGTAAATGGCCGACCTGTCCATCGAATTTGCCGGCATCAAGGCACCCAACCCCTTCTGGCTGGCCTCCGCTCCGCCAACCGACAAGGCCTACAACGTGGTCCGCGCCTTCGAGGCCGGCTGGGGTGGCGTAGTGTGGAAAACACTCGGTGAAGACCCGGCGGCAGTCAACGTGTCGTCGCGCTACTCGGCGCATTACGGCCCCAACCGCCAGGTGCAGGGCATCAACAACATCGAGCTCATCACCGACCGCTCACTGGACATCAACCTGCGCGAAATCACCCAGGTGAAGAAGGACTGGCCCGACCGCGCACTGATCGTGTCGCTGATGGTGCCCTGCGTGGAAGACTCGTGGAAGTTCATACTGCCGCTGGTGGAAGCCACCGGGGCCGATGGCATCGAACTGAATTTCGGCTGCCCGCACGGCATGCCGGAGCGCGGCATGGGCGCGGCGGTCGGCCAGGTGCCGGATTACGTGGAAATGGTCACCCGCTGGTGCAAGACGTACTGCTCGCTGCCGGTGATCGTCAAACTCACGCCGAACATCACCGATATCCGCCAGTCGGCCCGCGCCGCGCACCGTGGCGGGGCGGATGCGGTGTCGTTGATCAATACCATCAACTCGATCACCAGCGTCGACCTCGATCGCATGGTCGCCCACCCCATCGTTGGCGACCAGAGCACCCATGGTGGTTATTGCGGTTCGGCGGTGAAGCCGATTGCCCTGAACATGGTCGCGGAAATCGCCCGCGACCCGCAAACGCTCGGCTTGCCCATCTGTGGTATTGGCGGCATCGGCAGTTGGCGTGACGCAGCCGAGTTCATGGCCCTGGGCAGTGGCGCTGTACAGGTGTGCACGGCAGCGATGCTGCACGGCTTCCGCATCGTCGAGGACATGAAGGACGGCCTGGCGCGCTGGATGGACCAGCACGGGCACCCCAACATCGAAGCGTTCCGCGGCCAGGCGGTGGGGCATACCACCGACTGGAAGTACCTGGACATGAACTACAAGTCGGTGGCGCACATCGACCAGCAAGCATGCATAGGCTGCGGGCGCTGCCACATTGCCTGTGAGGACACTTCGCACCAGGCGATTGCCAGTACGTTGCAGGCTGACGGGACGCATATCTACAGCGTGATCGAGGAGGAATGCGTGGGCTGCAACCTGTGCCAGATCACCTGCCCGGTGGAGAGCTGCATCGAGATGGTGGCCCAGGATACCGGCAAGCCGTACCTGAACTGGACGCAGGATCCGCGTAACCCCTACCGCGAGGCCAGTTGAGGCAATTGGGGCTGCCTTGCAGCCCTTCGCGGGCACGCCCGCTCCCACAGGGATCGCGCCGCTTGGGAGGGCAGCGAAACACCTGTGGGAGCGGGCGTGCCCGCGAAGGGCCGCAAAGCGGCCCCAATCGCTCAGCGTACACCGACCTCAAGGCTCCAGCCCGATCCCCCGCAAGATCACGCTGGTCACCGTCTGCACGGCATTTTCAAAGGCCATGTCCGACAACGCCTCCCCGCCATTGAGCAACGTCACCTGGTAACCAAAGTCGGCATAGTGCTGGGTCGAGGCCCAGATCATATACAAAAGCGCCGAGGGCTCCACGGGCAGGATGCGCCCCTCCTCCACCCAGCGACGGATCTTGGCTTCCTTCAGCTTGGCCCAGGGCACCAGGCTTTCATCCAGGTTCACCCCCAACACCGGCGCCCCGTGCAGCATCTCTTCGGCCCAGATCTTCGACCCCAGCGGCCGCGAGCGCGAGTGGCCCATCTTCGCCCGGATGTAACTGGTCAGCACCACGCGCGGGTCGTCGAAGTTCTCGAAGCACAGCGCGTCCTGCTTCCACACATCCAGCAGGTCCTGCAGCACTGCGCGGAACAGATCGTCCTTGGTGCTGAAGTAATAATGCAGGTTGGAACGCGGCAGCTCGGCCTGCTCGGCGATATCACCCATCGACGTGGCGCCGTAGCCCTTCTCGGCGAACACCTTTTCCGCCGCCTGCAGGATCTTCTCGATATTGCGCCGGCGGATTTCGATCTTGTGATTGGCCATCAGGCTTGGGCCGTCCACACCGCCAGCTCATAACCGTCTGGGTAGATGAAATTGAACTCGATGTTGTCGATCTGCCGATCAGTACCGCGAATGCCCATGTGTGCTCCGTGCCAAAGGGGTTTGCCCTAGTCTACTCCGCTTACTCCAAGCCAGCGCAATCCCTGTAGGAGCGGCCTTGTGTCGCGAAAGGGGTGCGTAGCGCCCCCGGGATTTCAGCCTCACTGCATGAATTGCCGGGGCTGCTTTGCAGCCCGATCGCGACACAAGGCCGCTCCTACAGGGGGAGACCGCCACCTGACTTAGCTACAGCTCGCCCGATCACGCACCGGGCACTGTGCGCGGTGCAGGTTCAGTGCGGTGTTGATGATGCCGATATGGCTGAACGCCTGGGGGAAGTTGCCAAGCATGCGCTGGCCCGCCGGGTCGTACTGTTCGGCCAGCAAGCCAAGGTCGTTGCACAGGCCGGTCAGGCGTTCGTACAGTGCCTGCGCTTCTGCCTGGCGACCTAGCAGAACATATACGTCGGCCAGCCAGAACGAACACACCAGGAAGGTGCCCTCCCCTGGAGTCAGGCCATCGCTGCAGCTGTCGCTGTCATAGCGCAGCAGAAGACCGTTTTTCATCAGGCGCTGTTCGACCTGTTCAAGCGTGCGCAAAAAGCGTGGGTCATCCGCCGGCAGGAAGCCGGTAAGGGCGATGTGCAACAAACTGGCGTCCATCTCGGTCGAGCCATAGGCCTGGACGAAAAAACGGCCGCTGGGGTCCAGGCCCCGCGCGCATACTTCACGACGAATCTCGTCAGCCACCTGGCGGTAGTGCTGCCCACGCTCGCGGCCTTCCTCGGTGGTGTCGGCCAGCCCTGCGGCGCGGTCGAAGGCAACCCAGGCCATGACCTTGGAGTGCACGAACTGCTGCCGGCCGCCGCGCACTTCCCAGATGCCCTCGTCCGGCTGGCGCCAGATGCGCTCGACGTAAGGCAGGATCAGTCGTGAGATGGCGGCGCTACGTGGATGGCGGGGCAAGCCACCCTTTATTGCCTGGGTCATGGCATCGGCGAGTTCGCCGTAGATGTCCAGTTGCATCTGCCCTGACGCTGCATTGCCCACCCGCACCGGTTGCGAGTGCTCGTAGCCGGCCAGCCACGGCAAGGTGTATTCCTGCAGGTCGCGCTCACCGGCCAGGCCGTACATGATCTGCATCTGCTCGGGGTTGCCGGCCACCGAGCGCAACAGCCATTCCCGCCAGGCCTGGGCTTCGTCGAAGTAGCCGAGGTTCATGAAGGCCAGCAGGGTCATGGTCGCGTCGCGCAGCCAACAGAAGCGGTAGTCCCAGTTGCGCTCGTGGCCGATGCGCTCGGGCAGCGATGTGGTGACGGCGGCAACGATGCCGCCGGTGGGCGCGTAGGTCATGGCCTTGAGGGTCAGCAGCGAACGGCGCACCAGGGCGGAATATGGGCCCACCTGTGGGCAGCGGGCGGCGAAGGCCTGCCATTGGTCGATGGTCTGCGCCAGCGCTTGGTCGATATCACAGCCGGGCTGCACCGGCAGGTGCGAAGGCTGGTGGCGCAGGCTGAACACCTGGCGTTCGCCCGCGCCAACGCGAAAGCGGGCGACCGTGTGCTGGTCGCGGGCATGCGGGGGGACGGTGCTGCACAGGATCAGCCGGTCGGGGCCGGCGACGGCGCTGAGGGTCCGCGGGTCGAGCCGTTCCACCCAGGGCACGCTGCGGCCATAGTCGAAGCGCATCACCAGGTCCATTTCGAAGTTGGTTTCGCCAGCGAGGCCCTCGACGATGCGCACCAGCGCGTTAACCTCGCCCAGCGGCATGAAGTCGAGCACACGGGCGCGGCCGGTGGCGGTCACCCAGGTGGTTTCCAGCACCAAGGTGTCGTCCACATATTGGCGGCTGCTGTGTTCGACCGGGTCGCAGGGGGCCAGGCGCCAGCGGCCGTTTTCTTCGTTGCCCAGCAGGGCGGCGAATACCGCGGGGGCGTCGAAGCGTGGCAGGCACAGCCAGTCGAGCGAGCCATCGCGGCTGACCAGGGCGGCGCTGCGGCAGTTGCCCAGCAGGGCATAGTCTTCGATGTGGGCAGGCATTGGGGCTCCTTTGTGTGTTTGCCTGTGACGGCCTCTTCGCGGGCACGCCCGCTCCCACAGGTGCACCACAGCCCGTGAAGGCGGTGCAATACCTGTGGGAGCGGGCGTGCCCGCGAAAGGGCCGGCACAGGCTCTACAAAAAACTCACCCCAACCGATGCCACTCGCGCTTGTCCCGCGCCAGCAATTCATTGCCGGCCTCGGGCCCGTCTTCACCGGCCGGGTACTCATGCACCTCGCCGCCCTGGGCCCAGGCATCGAGGAACGGCTGCACCGCGCGCCAGCCGTTCTCGATGTTGTCAGCCCGCTGGAACAAGGTCTGGTCACCGGTCAGGCAATCGTAGATCAGCGTTTCGTAGCCGGTCGCCGGGGTCATCTTGAAGAAGTCCTTGTAGGCAAAGCCCAGCTCGACATTCTCCATTACCAGCTCCGGCCCGGGGCGCTTGGCCTGCAGGTCGAACCACATGCCTTCGTTGGGCTGGATCTGGATCTTCAGGTAATTGGGCTTGGGCCGCTCCAGCTCCGACTCGCGGAACTGCGCATAGGGCGCAGGCTTGAAGCAGATGGCGATTTCGGTATCACGCACGCTCATGCGCTTGCCAGTACGCAGGTAGAACGGCACGCCGGCCCAGCGCCAGTTGTCGATCATCACCTTGAGCGCCACATAGGTCTCGGTCTGGCTATCCGCCGCGACGTTGGGCTCGTGGCGGTAGCCAGGCAACTGCTTGCGCCCCTGTTTGCCGGCGCCGTACTGGCCACGCACGGAATTTTTCAGGGCCATCTTCGCCGACCATGGGCGGATGGCGCCGACCACCTTGGCCTTTTCGCTGCGCACGGCATCGGCGGCGAACGCGGCCGGGGGCTCCATGGCCACCATCGCCAGCAACTGGAACAGGTGGTTGGGCACCATGTCGCGCAGCGCACCGGTGCTGTCATAGAACGCACCACGGGTCTCGACGCCGACGGTTTCCGCGGCGGTGATCTGCACATGGTCGATGTAGTGGTTGTTCCAGAACGATTCGAACAAGCCGTTGGAGAACCGGCTGACCAGGATGTTCTGCACCGTCTCTTTGCCCAGGTAATGGTCGATGCGGTAGATCTGCCGCTCACCCATCACCTTCAGCAGGCAGGCGTTGAGCGCCTCGGCGCTGGCCAGGTCGGTGCCAAAGGGCTTTTCCACCACGACCCGGCGAAAGCCACCGGCCGATTCGTCGAGCAGCCCGGCCTGGCCCAGGCGCTGCGCCACTTCGGGGAAGAAGCGCGGCGAGGTCGCCAGGTAGAAGATGGCGTTGCCATGGCGGGTCGTGTCGATGCGCTTGGCGAGGGTCTGGTAGGTGGCCGGGTCGAGGAAATCGCCGGTCTGGTAATCCAGGCGCTTGGCCAGGCGTGCCCAGAGCTTCTCATCCAGGCACTTGGCCGTGCCCTCGCCGCCTTTGTCACGCTCGACCATGAACGCGTGCAGGCGTTCGGCGAATTCCTCGGCAGTGGCCGGGTTATGGTCGACGCCAACAATGCGCAGGTTGCGGTCCAGCAGACCGTCACGGCTGAGGTTGTAAAGCGCCGGCATCAGCAGGCGCTTTACCAGGTCGCCATTGGCGCCGAACAGGAACAGGGTGCATGGCGGAGCAGCCGGAATGCTCTGTTTGGTCATTCGGCTTTTTTCTCGACGTGGCCACCGAAGCCCAGGCGCATGGCCGAGAGAATCTTGTCACCATAGGTGCCTTGCTGCTGGCGCGAGCGGAAGCGGGCGAACAACGCGCTGGACAGCACCGGCACCGGCACCGCCTGCTCGACGGCGGCGTCGATGGTCCAACGGCCCTCACCACTGTCGGACACCGAGCCACTGAATTGCGACAGCTGCGGGTCGGCCACCAGCGCATCGGCAGTGAGGTCGAGCAGCCACGAGGTAACCACGCTGCCACGCCGCCACACTTCGGCGATTTCGGCCACGTTCAGGTCGAAACGCTGGTCTTCCGGCAGTTCGTTGCCGCCCTTGCTGCGCAGCAGGTCGAAGCCTTCGGCGTATGCCTGCATCAGGCCGTATTCGATGCCGTTGTGCACCATTTTCACGTAGTGCCCGGCACCGGGTGGGCCGGCATGGATGTAGCCGTGCTCGGCACGCTGGTGCTCGCCGCTGCGGCCATGGGTACGCGGGATGTCACCCACGCCCGGGGCCAGCGCCTTGAACAGCGGCTCCAGGCGCTCGAACACTTCCTTTTCGCCACCGATCATCATGCAGTAGCCACGGTCCAGGCCCCACACACCGCCCGAGGTGCCGACATCCAGGTAATGCAGCCCGCGCTTGGCCAGTTCGGCGGCGCGGCGCATGTCGTCCTTGTAGAAGGTGTTGCCGCCGTCGATGATCGCATCGCCCGGCTCCAGCAGTTCGGCCAGTTGGGCGATGGTCTGCTCGGTGGGCTCGCCGGCGGGCAACATGACCCACACCGCGCGCGGCGCTTTCAGCTTCTGTACCAGCGCACCGAGGTCGTGCGCACCCTGGGCGCCCTCGCCCTCCAGACCGGTGATGGCCTCACGGTTGCGGTCATGCACCACAGTACGGTGGCCGGCGCGCATCAGGCGCCTTGCGATATTGCCGCCCATGCGGCCCAGCCCGATGATTCCCAGTTGCATGAGCCGATGCTCCCCTTTCGAAATAAATGACAACACAATCCAGCTTTTCAGATTAGTCCAGCGTACCGCTCGAGGGTTCAGCGACGAACGGCGGGACCACGATAAACAAAAAAGTTCCCAAGACCTGCGAAAGAATTCAGAATGCGCCCGCGTGAAGCGTCTACGCTTTAACTTGTCACCAGCCAAAACCGCGAGGTGTGTCCATGGGTACTTTGATGCCTGCAACCCCAACCCAGACCCTCTATGTCTCCGTGCGCCGTGATGAGCTGCGTAAACTGAAGGATGAACGTGACCAGCTGCGCCAGCAGGTCGCCCAACTGAACCTGCTGCTGGCGCAGGCGCGCACAGACGGCAAGGCCGTTACCCTCTGAGTTTGCCCCTCCCCTGTGGGAGCCGAACTGCTCCCACATCGCTCAATCGAGCAGCCAGCTATTATCCCCATTTTCCAAGGTACCGCCATGACTGGTGGCATCGCCGACCCTGGCAAGCGGCTGCCCATCATCCATCATCAGTGCCGAGCCGCTGGTAATCACCGCCCCACACCCAAGCCTGTCGCCAACCCTGGTGGCTGCCCTGCCGTTGACGAAGAACAGACTGGAGCCGCTGCTGATGCTGGTCGGGCCGCACAATGGGCAGTGGTGAGTGTGACCCAGCAGAACGATGGCAGGCATTGTTGCCACTCCCGAATCATGTGAGGCGCCAGGCACGCATGCCGGCAGCGCCAATCAGAACGTTCTCGACAGCCGCCAGTGCACGACCTGGCCATCGATCTCAGGGAAAGGTACCTGGTGCATGAACACTTGTTCGCCCACCATGCGCTCGACGCAGACGTAGTAACCGGGCCATGGGCAAGGCGTGCCGGAAGGCCAGCCTGGGGCATCCTCGCGCCTGGCGGTTTCCGGGTCGCGGAACTGCTTGCCCAGGCGTCGGTAATACGCCCTTTCGACGAGCGCCTGCGGGTAAAAGCGGGGAGCGCTTTCCAGGGCATCACCCTGCACAGACCATAAAAACGCCACCAGTGCCGCCTCGAAGGCCCAATAACCCAAGTGGTCACTCCGTGCCCGGGTGTGGCGCTCGTGCCAGTAGCAACCGTGCGCATTGGCGTACCACTGCCCGAGATAGTGCATGAGCGCGTCATGCTGCGCGGGGCCTTTCAGGTCGAGGCACTCCGACAAGGCGCCGTAAGGTTCGGGGTGAAGCAATGAGGTGCCTGGGTAGGCCTTGCCCAGCCGCTGGAACAGGCGATGCAGCAGCAGGTCGGGGCTGCGCTCGTCGTCCTGGTTCAGCCAGCCCAGTACCTGGTCGACACGCTCGGGGTAACCGCACAGCACCGCCAGCGACAGCAGCCACAAGGCAAGCCGGTATTCATCCGACACCCACGGGCGCAACTGCTCGCTGGTTGCCGGGTACGCCGAAAAATGCCGGGCGAACTGGGCGAACGCATAGTCTGCATAGGCCTCCACCAACTCCATCGGCTCGCCACCGGAATACCGCTGCACTGCCAGCTCCAGTGCCATGTGTGCCCAGTCGCGGCTAAGGCCACGGTAGTGATGCCTGTGCTCGGCTGGCCCGATCAGCAATGCCTGGGCGTCAGGGTCGGCGAATTCCTGCTCTTTTTCACGGGTCGAGGCCAGGTAATGCTGCTCGACCATCCACGGGTCGCGCTTGATGCTGTCGAACTGGCCCATTGGCCCTCCCGCACGCTATAAGCCTTTCACCAAGCGCCAAACCAGAGAGCGCCCATTTTCGCTCGGCATCTCTACGCCTTGCATGAATGTCTGGGGCCCCACCGCCCATTCATCACATACCCACACGCCCGTGCGCGGGCAAATTTCGCCCGACCTGGCAAGCGCATCCGAATACGGCGCGCTTTGCAGTTGTTCAGGGAAGCTTTTGATAACTTGACGCTTGCGAGCATCGTCTACCAAATCCTTCGGGTAGAAAGGAAGATCTCTATAGGGCGTATCGTCGACGCCCCACAACACAGTGACCAATCCTGCCTCAAAGGCCCAATAGCCAAAGAAACCCGCATCGCTTCGTGCCTTGTGCCGGTCATGCCAATAACAGTTGCGCATGCCGCGATACCACTGCTTCAGGTAACTACGCACTGCCTGTTGCTGCTCATCCTTCACAGTAGTTACGGCATTGAGCAATTCATGGTAGGGGCACTCATGAATCAACGTACTCCCGGGGATCGTCACCCCCACACGGGAAAACAGTTGCCGCAACAGGATGTCCTCACCGTCATCTGGGTCCTCACTCAAAAAACCTGCGATTTGCCTGATGCGAACGGGCTTGTTGAACAGCACTGCAAACGACAGAAGCCAGAGTGTGTACTGATAGGCATCCGGCTCCCACAGTTTCAAGCTGAAAGCCGGATAAGCTTGCTTGTGACGTTGAAATTGGGAAAACATGTGATCCACATAAAATTCAAGAGACTCAACGGGCTCGCCCCCCGAATAAAGTGCAACTAGCAATTCCAGAGATTCAAAGCACCAATCCCAACTCAACCCTTCCACATTTACGTAATCTGGGCGTTCCAACACCAGGAAATCTTCAGCCTTTAGCTCCACATAGTATTTCTTCCAAAAATCAACAGAGTCGAGATAGGCTACCTCTTGCAGCAAAGGCTCACGCTTGATCTCATCAAATTTTTTCATTTTCAGACCCTACTGAATTACATCACCTATAGATCTCGCATGCCCATCAAGCTTGACTATCTGGGTTACAGCACCCTTCTCATCTACGGTTATCAACCAACGTTCATATCCAGCCGAGCGAATATTCATTGCCTGTTCTTTCCCCAAACTTTCGGAAAGCCTTGGACGAATCCACGCATCACTCATCTGCCTGGCACTCGGAAACCCCTTACTCCCCTTTGTAACCGGCAAACTACCCGTCGAAAACGCGCCCCCCGTTCGATACTTGGTCTCGGTAATGATGAACGGCGGCGGTGGATGGGCATTACGATAGACGCCATCCATCCCGCGCCCGGTGGGTTTCATTTGCAGGCTGCGAGGCCCACGAGCGGCCGACAGCAGGTTCTCATGGCCTTTGCCGAGCATGTACTGATCACTGACCACCTCCCCATAAATGCCCTTCTGCGTCCGGGTCGCCGTGGAATGATCGAACACGTGCACATTGGCGCCATGCGTGGCAGCTGCCGCAGAGGTGGGCACTGGCGGGCCGAGCGCACCTTCGGGGCGCTCGAGGTAACGCGGACGCATGCCAATGCCAGAAGTCACCCGCCCACCACTCATCGCCATGGGCACCGGCTTAGGCGCATGCACCCCGGCCTGCGCAACCTGCGCGGGCAGATCGCTGGCCTGTTCCAGCACCTTGGCCAGCCTGGCGTCGAGGTGCATCAACGCCCGTGGGATTTCCCGCACTGCATGCACCTGCACCGCGTAGAACTGCGCTTCCATGGCTTGCAGCCGCACCAACAGGTGCGAGGCCGCCTGGTTGAAGGGCCAGTTGCCCAGGTAGCTGCGAAGCTTCGCCGTTGCCGCGATGACCTTGGTCAGGAACTGATTCAGATAGGTCAGCAAATCCTTTTCATAGCTCGCGAACCTGACCTGGCGCAGCCAGAACTCCACGCTGCCGCGGGTGAACTTGCCAAGAAACGCAACCACGGTCCGCAAGATGATCTGGCTTTCACGAATAAGCAGCAGGCACAAACCTCGCAGAAACGCTGCCGCTTCCTGGCCGACCAATGCACCTGCCACCGAGCCCACGGGGGTACCCACCGCCCCCACCACGGCACCGATGATCGGCGCGATCAAGGTAAGCAGGCAGGCAACCAGCAGCACCCACTCCTGCCACTGTGGCGGCTGCGCCGTTGCCTGGCTGCCATCCGCCGTGTAGCGCTTGCCCAGGCGCAGGCACACTGCGGCCAGGTCACGGGCGCTGAGCACGATCACCACCCCAGGCACCAACGACAGCAGCATGTCGGCAATGACCACGCTCAGTGGCCGTTCCTCGGCAAACTCGCCCAGCACCAGGTCACGCAGCCAGCCAAAGCCGCCTGCCACCCTTTCCACCGCTTCATCCAGCCAGTCAGCAGCGGAGTTCATGGCTGGCCACCTGCCGAGGTGCAGCCGGCAAGCAATGCCTGCAAGGCAGCATCCGGCTCGATTGCGGTCGTCAGTTGCAGCGAGCCTTGGCCAACCTCGTAGCGCACCTGGGCGCTGCAACCGGGGGTAACGCCAGCCAGGCGGGCATAGCCGTTCTGGTCGACCATACCCTGGCGCTGGGTGCCATCGGACAACGTCGCCACGTAGGCCGTGCCCGCAATCGGCGTACCGTCGGCATGCACCAGGCGAAACTCGATTTCCTCCTGCGACGGTGCAGGCGGCTCACCGTAACGTGCAGGCGCCTTTACCTGGGCGATGGCATGCAACAGCAGAGGCTCGGGGCAACCGATTTCGATGCGGCCATCACCCAGTTTGATGAAGGCCCCGCCGCAACTCAGGGTCAGCGACGTTCGGCTATCGATGTGCACATGGCCGTGATGGCTGGTGATCGACACATCGTCATTGGCATCGACCCGCAGTTGCCCGCCGACCTGCACACGCTTGTCCTGCGCGACCTGCTCGCTGGCCTCGAGGCCAACCATCACGCTCAACGCCCCGCCAACGGCCAACGACTTGCCCAGGCCTATGCTTTCGACTTTGCCAAGGGCGACCGTTTCGCTCTTGCTGGCGCCGACCTTGACACTGCGGTTGCCACCTATGTGCACCACTTCGTCATGCTCGACGCGCTCGCTACGATCATTGCCGATGAGCGTGGTTTCGTTGTGTTTCACGACGTTGTTCTGGTCGCGCTCGGCATGAATGAATACTTCCTGCCGCCCCAGTTCGTCCTCGAAGCGCAACTCGTTGAAGCCATCGCCTTTATGGGTCTGGCTCTTGATGGTCATGCGGGTCTTGTGTTCGGGCAGGTCGTAAGGCGGCAGCTGGTCACCGCAGTAGGTGCGCCCGGTGATCATCGGCTGGTCAGGGTCGCCATTGACGTACTGGACAATCACATCCTGGCCAATACGCGGAATGGCCATCGAACCCCAACTGCCACCGGCCCAGCCTTGCGACACCCGCACCCAGCAGGAACTGAATTCGTTGTTGCTGCTTTCACGATCCCAGGGGAAGCTGACCTTGACCCGCCCCCACTGGTCGCAAAAAATCTCTTCGCCCGGCGGGCCGACCACGGTGGCCATGTGCGGGCCATCGATGCGCGGCTTGGCCAAGGGTGCCGGGCGCCATTCGGCCATGCCTTGCACCAGCAGCGCATCGTTCACATAGCGGGTACCTTGTCCGGCGCCGGCGGCTTCTTCCTGCAGGCTGGTGAACTGCGTACCTTCGTGGCACAGGCTGATCACGCGCCAGTGCACATTGAGGTCTTCGCGCGGGGGGCCGACGAGGGTGAAGCTCAGGCCTGGCTGCAGGCGCACGTCATCGCCCTGTACTTCGGCCAGGCGGGCGTCATGTCGCAGCGCCGTCAGCCGCGTTTCAGTGAAGGGCTTGCCGACCGCATCGCGCTTGTAGCGCCCCGGGTAATCAAAAAACTCATAGTCCAGCGACTGGTGCGTGATTCCGCTGGCCTGGGCCTTGTGCTCCTGGCGATAGGCCGGGTTGGTGAAGGTGTAGTCGCGCTGCACCTGCTGCGCAGTACGCACCTGCTCGCAGTAGCGCAAACGCCGCAGGCAAGCACGGGCCTGGTCGCCACCGCTACTGGCGTGGTACAGCACCTTGTCGGGGCCGAGATCATCTTCATCCAGCCAAAGCGCTTCATCATCTACGGGCCTTAGCGTGCCCCGGCTGAGCAACCCAAGCGATAGCAGGCGATCGGTAACGATCAGCGTGTGGTGCCTGGCGCAGTGTGCAAAGCGGTAGACGAAGCCCTCTTCAGCGGCAAGGCGATGGATGAAGTCGAGGTCGGTTTCCCCCGCCTGGACACAAAACTCACGCACCTGGTGATCGGCGCTGCTATTGAGCTCAAACCGGGCAATGCCCTGACGCTTGAACATCAGTTCAAGAATCTGCGGCACGGTTTTCTGCTGGAAGATGCGCCAGTTCGAACGCAAGCGGGCACGGGCCAGTTGCGGCTCGACCACAGCGTGGTAGCGCGTGCGACAGAAGCCGGTTTCACCTTGGCTGAAGGCACTGACCAAGCCATGCACATGACGCAGTGGCCGGTCTGCGCAATAAAGGGTGAATAGCGCAGGCTTGTCGAGCACCTGGCCGAAGTCGACATCACTGTCGTAGCTGACAAGTTCAAGGCTCAGCACAAATGGCTGGCTGATAGCTTCTTCCAGCTTGAATGAAACCACTTCGAACTCCGTGCGCCCGGCGAGCGCCTGAAATCCGAAACGAAAGTCCGACTGTTTCATGAGTTGCTCTACCCGCCATCATGTTTACCGGCGAAAAAACAACCACATCCTGGCTTTCTTCAAAATGAGTACGTCGAATGAAATTGCCCGTCGCCAACGTTCAAGCCGGCTAGATCCGTGGCATTGGCGGACTTTACCGATGACGACAGTGAGGATGAGGCAGTGACTGAAGAGCAACTTAAACCGTACCGCCCCGCCATGACAGGAACGATGGGTTTCATGTATTGACGGTTTCGTAGGAAGTTTCCTAAAGCATCAACTTACAAACTTTTGCGCGTGCGAGTCTGCTCACTGAAACACAAGAAATTCAAGCCAGGAAAATAATAAATACAGATACTGAAAGTTCGCGAAACAGCCCCTTTCATTCCTCCTGAAATCACGTGCACCATTCTGTTCGAGGGCGATGACCTTGGCACCCCTAAAGCGCACCAAAAAGGTGCATGACTGGCAGGAATTGGGGCATTCCGTCTGACCCTCATCCACCGCTCCAGCCCCTGCATTTACATCCGGTCACAACCGCCAACGTTTGCGTCTACTCCGCGGCATGACAATAGTGACCAGCGGGTCACCTTTTCATCTATTTCTCTCCTACACTCGGGTTTCGGCCCGCCATTTGCTCAACGGAAGAGTGACGAAAAAAAGTCGAACTTTCCGGAACGCGGGCAGGTCAGGAACTAAGTAGGCCAAACGCAAAGGGACTTCCCAGCATCGGCCCACATACCCCACCAGCCCAATCGCCTTCGGCCGGAATGCCGATCGCGCCGTGCCTGCGTGCACGACCCTGGGGCATGGAACGCACTACGCAGAATCCAGAATCAGAGAGAACCAACACGAAACATCGCCACGGGTGCCAGCACCCGGCCAAGCATAGGGACGGAGAGAAGTATGATCAGTGCCGCTGTCGAGCCTCACGTAGATTCATTCAACCCGGACAACCGCGAACCGCTCACCCCGGACTTCGCCACGACAGGCAAGGCACCCGGCGCCCAGCGCCAGCACAACCGCAACAAGCGCAAGATTTTGTTCGTGACCTCGGAAATCGCCGACCTGGTGAAAACCGGTGGCCTGGGAGACGTGTCCGCAGCCCTGCCCCGTGCCCTGGCGCACCTGCACGATGTGCGGGTGCTGATCCCCGGCTACCGGCAGGTGATGGAAAGCGACAACCCCATCCACATCGTCGGTGAACTGGGTGGCCACGCCGCACTGCCGCCGTGCAAGATCGGGCGCATGGACATGGCCGACGGCCTGGTCATCTATGTGCTGATCTGCCCCGAGCTGTACCAGCGTGACGGCACTCCCTATGGTGCCAACAACGGCCGCGACTGGCCCGACAACCACATCCGCTTCGCCCGCCTGGGCCTGGCCGCCGCCGAAATCGCCGCCGGCGAAGGCAGGATCCACTGGAAGCCCGAAGTGGTGCACGCCCACGATTGGCCCGCCGGCCTGGCACCGGCCTACATGCACTGGCGCGGGCTGAGCACGCCAACCCTGTTCACCATCCACAACCTGGCCTACCAAGGTGTGTACAGCCGCGGCTGCAGCCCGGAACTGGCAATCCCCGAACACGCCATGCAGCAGGAAGGCATGGAGTTCTACGGCAAGCTGTCGTTCCTCAAGGCCGGCCTGGCCTACGCTAGCCACATCACCACGGTCAGCGCCACCTATGCCCGGGAAATCACTACCCCGGAATTTGGCTGCGGCCTGGACGGTTTCCTCGCCAGCAAGGCCCAGCAAGGCCTGCTCGGCGGCATTCCCAACGGCATCGACGAAAGCTGGGACTCGGCCACCGACAAGCACCTGCAGCACAACTTCAGCATCAACGACTGGGAAGGCAAGGCGCGCAATGCCCAGGAAGTACGCGCGCTGTTCGAACTGCAGCCCTCCGAAGGGCCCTTGTTCGCAGTGGTTTCGCGCCTGGTCTACCAGAAAGGCCTGGACCTGACCCTGGGTGTGGCCGACTACATCGTCGAGCAAGGCGGGCAAATCGCGATCATCGGCCGCGGCGAGCCGGAAGAAGAGCAGGCCATGCGCGAACTGGCGCTACGCCACCCGGGCCGTATCGGCGTGCGCATCGGCTTCAACGAAACCGATGCCCGGCGCATGTTCGCCGGCAGCGACTTCCTGCTGATGCCGTCTCGCTACGAGCCATGCGGCCTCAGCCAGATGTACGCACAGCGCTTCGGCTCGCTGCCGGTAGCGCGCAAGACCGGTGGCCTGGCCGACACCATCGAGTGCGGCGTTACCGGCTTCCTGTTCAACGAGTCTACCGTCGAGAGCTATCGCGAGGCACTCAGCCGCGCCTTCTATGTATATGGCAAGAAGGACCTGCTGAACGCCATGCGCTGCCTGTCGATGACCCAACCGTTCAACTGGTGCCAGGCCGTGGAGCCCTATGCACGTCTGTACGAGGACCTGGTCAAGCAGGCGCAGCACAGCCACTACTGAACGGGGAGTTGAAGATGCACAGGCATGGCGCACACCTGCTGGACGCCACGTCGGCGCGCTTCGCCCTCTGGGCCCCGGATGCGCGCAGCGTGAGCGTGGAACTGGAGCAGCAGCCGGCCATCGAGCTGTTGCCCGACGATGATGGCTGGTTCACCGGCGTGGCCCCGTGCCAGGCCGGTGACCGTTACCACTACCGTATCGACGGTGCACTGAAGGTGGCCGACCCGGCCTCGCGCTATCAGCCCGATGGCGTGCAGGGGCCGAGCCAGGTGGTGAATGTGGCCAGCTATGCCTGGCGACACCCCTGGCAAGGCCGGCCCTGGCACGAGGCGGTCATACAGGAGCTGCATGTCGGCCTGCTCGACGGCTACGCCGGGGTCGCCCGGCAACTGCCGCGGCTGGCCGAACTGGGCATCAGTGCCGTCGAACTGATGCCGCTGGGGCAGTTCCCCGGCGAGCGCAACTGGGGTTACGACGGCGTGTTGCCCTATGCGCCGCAAAACACCTATGGCAGCCCCGAGCAGCTGTGTGCGCTGGTCGACCAGGCACATGGCCACGGGCTGATGGTGCTGGTCGATGTGGTGTACAACCACTTCGGCCCTGACGGCAATTACCTGCACCAGTACGCCAGCCCGTTCTTCCGCGAAGACCGGCAGACCCCCTGGGGCGCAGCCATCGACTTCCGTCGCCCGCAGGTGCGCGAGTTCTTCATCCAGAACGCCCTGATGTGGCTGTGCGACTACCGCTTTGACGGCCTGCGCCTGGATGCCGTGCACGCCATCGACCAGCCCGACTTTCTGGTCGAGCTGGCGCAAAGGGTACGCGCTGCGGTGGAACCGGGCCGCCACGTATGGCTGGTACTGGAGAACGAACACAACCAGGCCTTCCTGCTGGAGCAAGGCTTCGATGCCCAGTGGAACGACGACGGCCACAATGCCCTGCATGTGCTGCTGACCGGCGAAACCGAAGGCTACTACGGCGACTACCAGCAGCGCCCCATCGACCAGCTGGCCCGCTGCCTTGCCGAAGGTTTCGTGTTCCAGGGCCAGGCCAACCGCCATGGCACGCCCCGCGGCGAGCCCAGCGCGCACCTGCCACCCAGCGCTTTCGTGCTGTTCCTGCAGAACCATGACCAGGTCGGCAACCGCGCCCTTGGCGAGCGCCTGACCCGTCTGTGCCCACCGCAGGCGCTGCGGGCGGCCACCGGGCTGTTGCTGCTGGCGCCGATGATTCCGCTGCTGTTCATGGGCGACGACGATGGCAGCTGCCGGCCGTTCCTGTTCTTCACCGACTTCCATGACCAGCTGGCCGACGCCGTGCGCGAAGGCCGGCGCGGCGAGTTCGCCCATTTCGCCGCCTTCGCCGACCCCGAGCAGCGCCAACGCATCCCCGACCCCAACGCCGAACAGACCTTCGAGGCCTCCCGCCCGCAAGGCAAGGAAGTGATCGCCGGCTGGCACGGCCTGTACCAGCACCTGCTCGAACTGCGCCGCCGCCATGTGATCCCGCACCTGCCGGGCAGCCGTGCGCTGGGTGCCGAAGTACACGGCGACAAGGCCCTGACCGCACGCTGGTGCCTGGGCAATGGCACCACCCTGCGCATCGACCTGAACCTGGCCGCCACCCCGCAGGTGGTCGAGTTGCCCGCGCCGGCCAACCGCCTGTTCGACAGCAGCGACACCCGGCACCCCGATACCCATCTGGCCGCATACAGCTGCGTGGTCAGCCTGCTTCCCCCTGCCCAGGAGCGCCCATGAGCGAAACCGCCCTGCACCGTCTGGCGAGCCGCGTCGGGCTGAGCCGCGACTGGATCGACGCCAATGCCCGGCCCCAGCGTGTCAGCGACGAGGTACTGCGCAACATCCTTGAAGGCCTTGGCCACCCGGCCAGCGATGACGCCGCCATTGCCGCCAGCCTGCGCGCCGTGGACGCTGCCGAAGACAGTGAGCACCTGCCGCCGCTGCTGACCGCCGACCTCGGCCAGCCACTGGCACTGGCGCGCTACTTCAGCGCCGCCAGCGTCGCGTATTGCACCCTGGAGGACCACAGCGCCCTCACCCTCAGCCTTGACGACCAGGCCCGCCTGCCCGGTGCGCTGCCCATCGGCTACCATCAGGTGGAAATCGACAGCCGCCGCTTCACCGTGGCCGTGGCCCCACCACGCTGCCACAGCCTTGAAGACCGCGTGCAGCAGCCGCCACCGCGCTGCTGGGGCCTGGCGGTGCAGCTGTACAGCTTGCGCCGCCCCTGCGATGGCGGCTATGGCGACTGCCTGGCCCTGGAACAACTGGCCCGCGCGGCTGCCGAACGCGGCGCCGATGCCTTGGCCATCAGCCCGATCCACGCCCTGTCGGCCATCGACCAGACGCACTACAGCCCCTACTCACCCTCCAGCCGCCTGCTGCTCAATACCCTGTACGCCAGCCCAGCCGCGCTGCTGGGCGAGCGGGAGGTGCGCGTGGCCATCGAAGCCTGCGGCCTGGAGCAACAGCTCGAAGACCTTGAGCAAGGCCCGCTGGTAGACTGGCCGCGTGCCGCCAGCGCCCGACAGCGCCTGCTCGAAGCCCTGTACCAGGGCTTCAGCCAGGGCGACCACCCGCTACGCAAGGACTTCGACAGTTTCCGCAAAGCCGGTGGCCAGACGCTGGAGCACCATTGCCGCTTCGAAGTGCTGCAGGCGCAAGCCGTGGAGCATGGCCTGGGCGCCGACTGGCGCCACTGGCCCAAGGCCTGGCACGACCCATACCACCCGGAAGTGGAGGCCTTCGCCAACGCCTACCCGGCCAAGGTCGAGTTCCATGCCTTCTGCCAATGGCTGACCGAACGGGGCCTGCAACGCGCCCAGGAAGCAGCGCGCGGCAACGGCATGGCGGTCGGCCTGATCGCTGACCTGGCGGTGGGCGCCGACGGTGCCGGCAGCCAGGCCTGGAGCCGCCAGGACGAGCTGCTGGCAGGCCTGAAGGTAGGCGCACCGCCCGACATCCTCAACCGTGCTGGCCAGGACTGGGGCATCTGCGCCTTCTCGCCTGAAGGGCTCAAGCGCAACGGCTACCGCGCTTTCATCGAAATGCTGCGGGCCAACCTCGCCCACGCCGGCGGCCTGCGCATTGACCATGTCATGGGCCTGCGTCGGTTGTGGCTGATCCCGCAGGGAGCCAAGCCCAGCGAAGGCGCCTACCTCAACTACCCGCTGGACGACCTGCTGCGCCTGCTGGCGCTGGAGTCGGTGCGCCACCAGGCAATCATCCTCGGCGAAGACCTGGGCACCGTGCCGGACGGCCTGCGTGAGCAACTGGCGGCCAAGGCCGTGCTGGGCATGCGCGTGCTGCCCTTCGAGCAGACCCAGCCCGGCCATTTCAAGCCGATTCTCGACTGGCCGGACAACGCCCTGGCCACCACCGGCACCCACGACCTGGCGCCGCTGGCCGGCTGGCTGGAAAACCGCGACATCGACTGGAGCCACCGCCTGCAACTGATCGATGCTGCCACCGAACTGCACTGGCGCCACGAGCGGCAGAAGGAGCACGACGGCCTGCGCCGCACCCTGGAGGCCAACTACGGCACGCTGCCGGACAACGACGCGCTGATCGACGCCGCCATTCGCTACGTTGGCCACACCCGCGCACCGCTGGTGCTGGTACCGCTTGAAGACCTGCTGGGTTGCGACGAGCAACCCAACCTGCCGGGCACCACCTCCGGCCACCCCAACTGGCGCCGACGCTTCGCCCGGCCGGTACGTGAACTGCTCGACGACGAAGACGCCGCACGGCGCCTGGAACTGCTGGCCCAGGCCCGCGAACAAGCCTGGGAGCGTGACCGATGAAAGCGCTGACCTCGACCCTGCGCCTGCAGTTTCACAGTGATTTCACCCTCGATCACGCCGTGCCGCTGGTGCCGTACTTCGCCCAGTTGGGTATCAGCCACCTGTATGCCTCGCCCATCCTCAAGGCTCGCGCCGGTTCGCGCCACGGCTACGACGTGGTCGACCCAACCTGCGTCAACCCCGAGCTGGGCGGCGAAGCGGCGCTGGAACGGCTGGTCGCCGCCCTGCGCCAGCACGGCATGGGGCTGATCCTCGACACGGTGTCCAACCACATGGCCGTGGGCGGTGCCGACAACCCCTGGTGGCAGAGCCTGCTGGCCTGGGGCCGGCGCAGCCCCTATGCAGAATTCTTCGACATCCAGTGGCACTCCAGCGACCCGCTGCTGGCCGGTCAGCTGCTGCTGCCGTTCCTCGCCAGCGACTATGGCGTGGCACTGAAAAATGGCGAGATACCGCTTGAGTTCGACAAGCACCATGGGCTGCTGCAGGTCGCCCATTACCAACACCGCTTCCCGATCTGCCCGGTCGACTATGGCTGGATTCTCGCGCTCAGCCCGGAGCCGGCGCTCAAGGCCCTGGCCGAACGCTTCACCGCGTTGAACGCATCGGCCACGCCGCTGGCCGACGCCCTGCCCCTGCAAGCTGAACTGGCGCGCCTGGCGGGCGAAGGCGCCGACCTCGAATCGGCCCTGGTGGCGTTCGACAGCCGTAGCGAGAATGGCTTCAAGCGCCTGCACCTGCTGCTGGAACGCCAGACCTACCGCCTGGCCAGCTGGCGTACCGCCGCCGACGACATCAACTGGCGGCGCTTCTTCGACATCAACGAGCTGGGCGGCCTGCGGGTGGAACGCGCGGTGGTGTTCGAGGCCACCCACGCCAAGCTGTTCGAACTGATCGAGCGCGGCCTGGTGGACGGCCTGCGCATCGACCATATCGACGGCCTGGCCGACCCGCGCGGTTACTGCCGCAAGCTGCGCCGACGGGTCGATGGCCTGCTGGCACGGCGGCCGTTGAATGCCGCCCTGGAGCATTTCCCGATCTACGTGGAGAAGATCCTCGGCGCCAACGAGCACCTGCACCGCGACTGGCTTACCGATGGCACTACCGGCTATGAGTTCATGAACCAGGTCTCGCTGTTGCAGCACGACCCGGCAGGCGAAGCAGCGCTGACCGAGCTGTGGGCCAATGTGAGCGAACGCCCCGACTTCCCCGAAGAAGTACGTCAGGCCCGCCACCTGGTACTCAATGCCAGTCTGGCCGGCGACTGCGAGTCGGTGGCCCAGGCACTGTTGCAGGTGGCGCGCAACGACCTGATGACCCGCGACCTGACCCTGGGCGCGATTCGCCGTGCCTTGCAGGCGCTGGTGGCGCATTACCCGGTGTATCGCACCTACTTCAATGCCTGCGGGCGCCCGGCAGAAGACGAAGGGTTTTTCCAGCAGGCCCTGGCCAATGCCCGCCTCGACCTCGGCGAAGCCGACTGGCCACTGCTCGAGCACCTGCAACAATGGCTGGGCGGGCAAGCCTGGCGCCGCCTGCCAGCAGGCCGGGCGCGCAAGCAGCTACGCCACGCCTGCGTGCGCTTCCAGCAGCTGACCGCGCCCAGCGCCGCCAAGGCCGTGGAAGACACCGCCTTCTACCGCAGCGCGCGGCTGCTGTCGCGCAACGATGTGGGCTTCGACGCCGAGCGTTTCAGCGCCCCGCTCGAGCACTTCCACAACGAGGCCCAGCGGCGCCTGCGCGACTTCCCCGACAACCTGCTGGCCAGCGCCACCCATGACCACAAGCGCGGCGAAGACACTCGTGCACGCCTGGCCGTGCTCAGCGAGCGCGGCCCGTGGCTGGCCAGCCGAATGGAACACTGGCGCGAACTGGCCACGCCGTTGCGCACGCAACTGGATGACGGCCTGGCGCCCAGCCACGGCGACGAGCTGATGCTGTTGCAGACCTTGCTGGGCAGCTGGCCGCTGGACCTCGACCTGCACGATGTCAACGCCCTTGGCCAGTACGCCGAACGCATTCGCCAGTGGCAGCAGAAAGCCCTGCGCGAGGCCAAGCTGCGCAGCAGCTGGAGCGCGCCGAACGAAGCCTACGAAAGCGCCTGTGCCCGCTACATCGATGGCCTGCTGCTGGACGGCGAGAACCAGCAGCTGCGCAAGTCGCTGGCCGACGCCGCGCATCTGCTGGCCTGCCCCGGTGCCCTCAACGGCCTGGTCCAGGCCCTGTTGCGCATGACCACGCCGGGCGTACCGGACCTGTACCAGGGCAACGAATACTGGGATTTCAGCCTGGTCGACCCGGATAACCGGCGCGCCGTGGACTACGCGTGCCGGCGTCGCACCCTGGACGATGCAACGCCGGTTGCCGAGCTGCTGGAGCACTGGCGCGATGGCCGCCTCAAGCAGGCGCTGATCGCCCGGGTGCTGGACTGCCGCCAGGCCCATGCCGAGCTGTTCCGACGTGGCGCCTACCTGCCCCTGACCGTGCAGGGTCGGCATGCCGACAAGGTGATCGCGTTCGCTCGCCTTGGCGAGGGCGAACGGGCCGTCATCATCGCACCACGCCTGGCCAGTACCCTGCTGGCAGGTGCACCGATACCCCTGATCCCGGCACAGAACTGGGACGACACCCGGGTAAACCTGCCGTTTGCCTTGTCGCCTGCCAACTCGACGGGACTTTTCCCCAGTGCTGCGGTCAGCTCTTGCAGGGAGCTGATGTTGAGCGCCGTGCTGGCGGAGTTTCCGGTCAACCTGCTGATACAACAATCTTGAACATCAGGAGCGTCATGATGAGTGTTGATGAAAAACGTATCCGCGAATTTGCCTACCAGATCTGGGAGTCCGAGGGTAAGCCCGTCGGCCAGGAAGACCGCCATTGGGACATGGCTCGCAAGCTGGCCGAAGCCGAGGCACTGGCACCCAAGGCGGCGCCGCGCAAACGGGCCCCGGCCAAGCCCAAGGTAGCGGCTGAACCGAAGGCGCCTGCCGAGCCCAAAGTGGCTGCCCTGCCGGGGGTTGAACCGGCTGTGGCGAAAAAGACCCGGGCGGTGAAAAAGCCTTCTGCCGGTTAAGCCTGTCCTGGCCCTATCGCCGGCAAGCCAGCTCCCACAAGTACAGCGCCGGTTTTGAAACCTGTGGAGACCTTGTGGGAGCTGGCTTGCCGGCGATAGGGCCAGGACAGGACTACACAACCCTCCCCTTCACCACGGCCACTAGAGGACCGCCATGAGCCCCCGCACCCCGAAGAAAACCCGCTCGGTCGCCCCGTCGCGTATCCGCGAAGGCCTGCCTTTCCCCCTCGGCGCCACCTGGGATGGCCTTGGGGTCAACTTTGCCCTGTTCTCGGCCAATGCCACCAAGGTCGAGCTGTGCCTGTTCGACTCCACCGGCGAGCACGAAATCGAACGCATCGAGCTCCCCGAATACACCGACGAGATCTACCACGGCTACCTGCCTGACGCTCACCCAGGGCTGGTCTACGGCTACCGCGTGCACGGCCCCTACGAGCCGGAGAACGGCCACCGCTTCAACCCCAATAAACTGCTGATCGACCCGTATGCCAAGCAACTGGTCGGCAGCCTGCAATGGTCCGAAGCACTGTTCGGCTACACCATCGGCCACCCCGACGGTGACCTGTCGTTCGACGAGCGCGACAGCGCGCCCTTCGTGCCCAAGTGCAAGGTGATCGACCCTGCATTCACCTGGGGCCGCGACCAGCGCGTGCAGATCCCCTGGGAGCGTACGATCATTTATGAGGCCCACACCCGTGGCATCAGCATGCGCCACCCGGCGGTGCCGGAAAAACTGCGCGGCACCTTCGCCGGCCTGGCCAATGACGAGTTGCTCAAGCACATCAAGGAGCTGGGCGTTTCCAGCATCGAGTTGCTGCCGATTCACGCCTTCGTCAACGACCAGCACCTGCTGGACAAGGGCCTGAACAACTACTGGGGCTACAACAGCATCGCCTTCTTTGCGCCCCACCCGCGTTACCTGGCTAGCGGCAAGATCGCCGAGTTCAAGGAAATGGTCGCACACCTGCACGACGCGGGGCTGGAGGTGATCCTGGATGTGGTCTACAACCACACCGCCGAAGGCAACGAGCGCGGCCCCACGCTGTCGATGCGCGGTATCGACAACGCCTCGTACTACCGCCTGATGCCGGACGACAAGCGCTATTACATCAACGATTCCGGCACCGGCAACACCCTGGACCTGAGCCACCCCTGCGTGCTGCAGCTGGTCACCGACTCGCTGCGCTACTGGGCCGGCGAAATGCACGTGGACGGCTTCCGCTTCGACCTGGCGACCATCCTTGGCCGCTACCACGACGGCTACAGCGAACGCCACGGCTTCCTCGTCGCCTGCCGCCAGGACCCGATGCTGAGCCAGGTGAAGCTGATTGCCGAGCCCTGGGACTGCGGCCCGGGCGGCTACCAGGTGGGCAACTTTGCCCCGGGCTGGGCAGAGTGGAACGACCGCTTCCGCGACACCGTGCGCGCCTTCTGGAAAGGCGACGAAGGCCAACTGGCCGACTTTGCCTCGCGCATGACAGCCTCGGGGGACATGTTCAACAACCGTGGCCGGCGTCCCTATGCCTCGGTCAACTTCGTCACCGCCCACGATGGTTTCACCTTGCGCGACCTGGTGTCGTACAACCACAAGCACAACGAGGACAACGACGAGAACAACCAGGACGGCACCGATAACAACCTGTCATGGAACTGCGGTGTCGAGGGGCCAACCGACGACCCGGCCGTGAATGCCCTGCGCATGCGCCAGATGCGCAACTACTTCGCTACCCTGCTGCTGGCCCAGGGCACGCCGATGATCGTCGCCGGCGATGAGTTCAGCCGTACCCAGCACGGCAACAACAATGCCTATTGCCAGGACAGCGAAATCGGCTGGGTGAACTGGGACCTGGACCAGGAGGGCGAAGAGCTGCTGGCCTTCGTCAAGCGCCTCACCCGCCTGCGTCTGGCCTACCCGGTACTGCGCCGCTCGCGCTTCCTGGTGGGCGACTACAATGAGGCGATCGGCGTCAAGGATGTGACCTGGCTGGCACCGGATGGCAACGAGATGAGCGTGGAGCAATGGGAAGACCCGCACGGGCGTTGCCTGGGCATGTTGATCGATGGCCGTGCCCAGGTCAGCGGCATTGCCAGGCCAGGCGCCGAGGCCACCGTGCTGCTGATCGTCAATGCCCACCATGACATCGTACCGTTCGAGTTGCCGACCGTGCCCGAGGGGGATTACTGGAGCTGCCTGGTCGATACCGACCGGCCAGAGCTGCGCAAGGGGCAGCATCTGCAGTTCGACAGCACCTTCGAGGTGAAGGGGCGGTCGTTGCTGCTGATGGTGTTGCAGCGTGATGAGGAGTGAACCCCGGGGGACCATCGTCGGTCCCATTGTGTATCGGTTGCCTGTACTGGCCTCATCGCCGGCAAGCCAGCTCCCACAGGTAATCCGCTGGCCGACGGGCCTGTGCGTGACCTGTGGGAGCCGGCTTGCCGGAGATAGGGCCGGGACATACGCCCCCCCATGCACCCGCCATTGAGGAGTAACCGTGAACCCCGAAGCCGGCAGTAAAGGTTTCGCCAGTGTCAACCAGGCCCCGGCCGTGAAGCGGCTGCGGGTGCTGACGGTGAATACCCACAAGGGCTTCACCGCCTTCAACCGACGCTTCATCCTGCCGGAACTGCGCGAGGCGGTGCGCAGCACCCAGGCCGACATCGTCTTTCTCCAGGAGGTGCTCGGCAGCCACGACCGCCACGCCGCGCGCTACCCCGGCTGGCCGCAGACCTCGCAGTACGAGTTCCTCGCCGACAGCATGTGGAGCGACTTCGCCTACGGGCGCAACGCGGTCTATCCTGACGGCCACCACGGCAACGCGCTGCTGTCCAAATACCCGATCATCGAACATCGCAACCTCGACGTGTCGATCACCGGCCCCGAACGACGTGGCCTGCTGCACTGCGTCCTCGACGTGCCTGGCCAGCATCAGGTGCATGCCATCTGCGTGCACCTGTCGTTACTGGAAAGCCACCGCCAGAAGCAGCTGCAACTGCTGCGCAAGCTGCTCGAATCCTTGCCCACCGACGCCCCGGTGATCATCGCTGGCGACTTCAACGACTGGAAATCCCACGGCAACCGCACCTTGGGCCTGCAGCGTGACCTGCACGAGGCCTTCGAACGCCACCATGGCCACCTGGCCCGCACCTATCCTGCGCGGCTGCCGCTGTTGCGCCTGGACCGTGTCTACCTGCGCAACGCCGAAAGCCATGGGCCGCGGATTCTGGGGCACAAACCTTGGTCGCACCTGTCGGACCACCTGCCGTTGTCGGTCGAAGTCAGGCTTAGCAATCATTCTTCATAGCCGCAGCACGGCAAATAGCGAACCTGGCTATACCTGGCCGAATTATCTTGTGATTCAACAAGTTGAACAAAGCCACGGAACCTGAACACATCCTTCACGCTTTCTTGACGCAAGCGGCGCCCTCTCCTTAGCTGAACATATCAAGCAGTAATGATCTCGCGCAGGGCCTCTAGCTCGCGCCTTCGTGCGCGTTGCACAAAGCCAGGCGTGCTGGTTTGGGTCGCCCACTGTTTTTGCCGTACAGCTCGTGACAACAGGCCAGGTCCTAGGGCTGTAACACAAAAACAAAGGAGATCCGCCATGAAAAGCACCTCGAACCCCTTGCGCTTCGAAAGCATTTTCTACGCGGTTTCCACGTCGCTGCTTCTGGCAACCCCGGTGGAAACTATCGCGTATGAACTGCAGGACGACCCGACCTCGCCCGGCTTCCTGCACCAACCGGCAGTACCACAGCTTACGCTTGACCCGGTGAGCGCCAGTGGCTTGAGTATCGGTACCTTGAACGCGTTCTCGCAAAAGATGAGCGAACGCCATGGGCAGGCTGCACCGGACCTGGTCGCCAGCCAGTGGGCGCAGTTCTTCCCCACCACCGCGCGCAGTAGCGCGCAGCCTCCGGACCAGCTGGAGGCCCCCAGCCAGCAACTGATGATCGGCCCGGACCTGTTCGTGCGTGAAACTGCAGCGGGCAATGTGCACCGCGCGGGGATCTTCGTGGGGCAAAACAACCTGCAGACCAACTTCAACGGCATGCGCCAGCTGTTGGGCGACAAGCAACGCAACGCCGTGAACCTCAGCGGTGAAAGCCTGGGGGTGTACTGGAGCATGACCCATGAACAGGGCTGGCACCTGGATGCCGTGGCCATGGGGTCGCGCATCGACGTCAATGGCCGTGGCGAGAACGGCCAGCGACTGGACGACAGCGGCCACGCGATGACCTTCTCGCTGGAAGGCGGCATCCCCATCGGCCTGGGTGGCGGCTGGGTGATCGAGCCGCAGGCGCAGTTGATCAACCAGCAGTTCTTCCCCGGCAGCCGGGCACAGGAGGAGACCTTGCAGGCCTTCGACAGCCAGCCGAGCTGGAGCGGCCGGGTCGGTGCCAGGCTGTCCGGGCGTTATGAAGTACGCGGCATGCCGATCGAACCCTATGTGCGGACCAACGTGTGGTATGACTTCAGCAATGCCGATGAGGTGAAGCTGGACCAGGTCGACAAGATCTCCAGCTCGCGCTACTCGACCACGGTGGAACTGGGGTTGGGGCTGGTGGCGCGGGTGACACCCACGGTGGCGCTGTTTGTCAGTGCCGATTACAGCAGTGACGTCGACGACAATGATCTGAACGGGTTGATTGGCAGCCTTGGGGTGCGGATGCGGTGGTAGGCAGGGTCGGCCCTTTCGCGGGCACGCCCGCTCCCACAGGGATAGCACAGGGCCAGAGGTTGGCGCCGTACCTGTGGGAGCGGGCATGCCCGCGAAGAGGCCAGTACAGGCAGAAGATCAGACCGGCTTCATCACCAGCACACCCAGCGGCGGCAGGTTCAGGGCCAGCGACTGCGGCTGCCCATGGCTGGCTATCTCGTCACTTTGCACGACCCCCAGGTTGCCGACATTGGACCCGGCATACAGCTCTGCATCACTGTTCAACAGCTCCTGCCAGCGTTCGCCAAACGGCACGCCAATGCGATACCCCTCGCGCGGCACCGGGGTGAAGTTGGCCACCACCAGCACCGGCTCGCCACTGCTGCTCCAGCGCAGCCAGGCATACACGCTGTTCTGCGCATCGTCACCAATCAGCCACTGGAAACCCTGCGGCTGGCAATCCTGCTCATGCAACGCCGGCACCTCGCGGTACAGGCGGTTGAGGTCGCCTACCAGGCGCTGTACCCCCTGGTGCTCAGGGTACTGCAACAGGTACCAGTCCAGCTCGCCATCGTGGTCCCACTCGCGCCACTGGCCGAACTCGCAGCCCATGAACAGCAGCTTCTTGCCCGGATGCGCCCACATGAAGGTGAGGTAGGCACGCAGGTTGGCGAACTTCTGCCAGCGGTCGCCGGGCATCTTGTCGATCAGCGAATGCTTGCCGTGCACCACTTCGTCGTGGGAGATGGGCAGGATGAAATGCTCGGAATAGGCATAGATCAGCCCAAAGCTCATCTCGTTGTGATGATAAGTGCGGTGCAC
Source organism: Pseudomonas sp. PVC-5-1 (assembly GCF_057444345.1). Lineage (NCBI taxonomy): Bacteria > Pseudomonadati > Pseudomonadota > Gammaproteobacteria > Pseudomonadales > Pseudomonadaceae > Pseudomonas > Pseudomonas sp. PVC-5-1. The sequence continues at coordinate 3,744,951 of NZ_CM172024.1, forward strand.
CGGGTCGTTCTGGATGTAATGCAAGGTGTCGTGCATCCAGCCCATGTTCCACTTGTAGGCAAAGCCCAGGCCGCCCTGCTGGGTCGGCTGGCTGACGCCGGGCCAGGCGGTGGACTCCTCGGCGATGATCAGCGCACCCGGGGCCTCGTGGGCCGCCACGCCGTTGAGGTGGCGGATGAAGTCGATGGCCTCCAGGTTCTCGCGCCCGCCGTGGCGGTTGGGCACCCATTCGCCGGCCTTGCGCGAATAGTCGCGGTACAGCATCGAGGCCACCGCATCGACACGCAGGCCATCGATGTGGAAGTGCTTCAGCCAGTGCAGCGCCGAGGCCATCATGAAGCCGCGCACTTCGTTGCGGCCAAGGTTGTAGATCAGCGTGTTCCAGTCCTGGTGGTAGCCCTCCAGGGGGTTGTCGTATTCGTACAGGGCGGTGCCGTCGAAACGCGCCAGGCCGTGTTCGTCGGTGGGGAAATGCGCCGGTACCCAGTCCAGCAGTACACCAATGCCCCCTTGATGGCAGGCGTCGATGAAGGCGGCGAAGTCCTCGGCGCTGCCGTAGCGCGAGGTGGGCGCGAACAGCGACAGCGGCTGGTAGCCCCAGGAGCCGCCGAACGGGTGCTCCATGATCGGCAGCAGTTCGATGTGGGTGAAGCCCAGTTCCTGAACGTACGGCACCAGGCGCTCGGCCAGCTCGCGCCAGTTGTAATAGCGCCCGACCTCGCCCGCCTCATCCAGCTCGCAGCGCCACGACCCCGGGTGCAGTTCGTAGATCGACAGCGGCGCACTGTAGGCATGGCGTTGCGCGCGTTGCGCCATCCAGTCGTGGTCTTGCCAGTCGTGGCTGAGCGCCCCTGCCACCTTGGATGCGGTGCTCGGCGGCAGTTCGGTAGCGCGCGCCAGCGGGTCGGCCTTCAGGGGCAGTATGCCGTCCTTGCCCAGCACCTCGAACTTGTAGGTTTCGCCCACGCCCAGGCGCGGCACGAACAGCTCCCACACCCCGGCGCTGTGGCGCAGGCGCATGGGGTGGCGGCGGCCATCCCAGTTGTTGAAGTCACCCACCACCGACACGCGCCGCGCGTTCGGTGCCCACACCGAGAAACACACGCCGTCGACGCCATCGACCTGGATGGGTTGCGCACCGAAGCGCCCGGACAGGTCGCGGTGGTTGCCTTCGGCGAACAGGTACAGGTCCATGTCGCCCAGTTGCGGGCCGAAGCTGTAGGGGTCTTCGGTGACCTGCTCGCCACCGGCCCAGCCGATCTGCAGCAGGTACGGGTGTGCCTCATCGAGGTGCGCGGTGAACAGCCCCGGCAGGCTGCCCTGCTCCATTTCGGCGAGGATGCGCCCGTCATGCCGGGCCAGGATGCACACATTCAGGGCGTTGGGCAGGAAGGCGCGGACCACCTGCCCGCCGGCGCCATCGCCATGGGGGCCGAGTACCGCAAATGGATCGGCGTGCTCGGCGCGGGCCAGGGCGTCGAGGTCCCGTTGCCGAAGGCCGCCGTTTTCACGCGTGGTTGCATTCATCTATGACTCTCCCCAGGTACTGATCAGTCCATGCAGGCCATGCAAAGGCACGGCCAGCCAGCTCGGACGGTTCTCGGCTTCGTATGCGATTTCGTAGGCAGCTTTTTCCAGGCAGAACAGCTCCAGTGCAGCACGCTCGCCCTCGGCCTGTTGCCAGGCGTGAGGCATGGCCGCGGTGGCCAGGCCATAGGCTTCGACAAAGGCATGCCGCGACTGGTGCAGGTACTGCCTGGCAACCCGTTGCCGGGCTTGGCGCGCCGGGTCGGAAAGGTCGACCGCAGACGCGCTGCGCAAGATCATGGCAGCAGCATAGTCGAAGGATCGCAGCACGCCGCTGACATCCTTGTACGGGCTGTGTTTTGCCCGACGCTCTTGCAGCGGCCGGGCCGGTTCACCTTCGAAATCGATGAGGTAGGCGTCGCCCTGCACCACCAGCACCTGGCCCAGGTGCAGGTCGCCGTGCACGCGCATCAGCAGGCCGCCCTGGGCCTGGCGGGTCAGGTTGGCGATGTGCTGGGCCAGGCCGTCGCGCTGTTGCTGCAAGTCGTCGACCAGCGCCTGGCTTTCGCTGTCGAGGCTGTCGCGGTGCTGGGCCAGCAGGTCGAGGGCATGGGTGAGTTCGGCGCTGATCTGCGCACTCCAGCGTTCGCTGTCGTCGGCATCGCTCGGGCGCGGCTGGAAGGCCTCGTCGTTGGTCGGTGCGGCCAGCAGCAGGTGCATCTCGCCCAGGCGCTGGCCGAGCAAGGCGGCAAAGCCGGTGAGTTCGGCCAGTGCATCGGTGTGCGCATCGGCGTCGAGGCTGGAGGGCTCCATCTGGTCGCGGATGGCCCGTTCCAGGGTGTTCTGGGTCCAGGCCCAGGCGTCACCCTGGTTGCTCAGGTAGCCCTGGGCGATCATCAGCAGGTGTGGCGCGCCCTGCTCGTCCACCCGGCTGACCCAGGCCAGCAACGGCGAAATATTGGCAAAGCCTGCGGCGGTCAGGTAGGCACTCATTTCCAGCTCGGGGTGCACACCCGGGTTGACCCGGCGAATCAGCTTGAGCACCACCTGGTCGCCAATCACCACCGAGCTGTTGGACTGCTCGGCGCTGAGGTAGCGCACGCTGCTTTCGTCGTTCAACGCCAGGCTCGCCAACTGCTGCGTGCTTTCGAAGCGCAGCTCGCCCTCGCCGTTGCCACAAGGCAGATGCATGCCGCCCTCACAGGCACGCAGCACCGCGCGGATGAATGGCTCGAGGACGAAGGCATCGGTGATCAGGCCAACCTGATGGGCACGGCGCACCCGCGCCAGGGCCAGCTGCTGCGGCAGTGCGGTACTGATCTGCTCTTCAGGCAGCAGGCCGAACGGCAGCTGGTAGCGGGTAGCCATACCCTCGCTGAGCACTTCGATTTCACCGAGCAGCACCGGCGTGGTGGTGGTGCCGAAACGCACGCCGTAGCACAGGCGCACCTGGTCGATCGGCCCTTCCTTGCCGGCGAACCAGCGCCGCTTGGGCAGGTACTGCGGCAGGATGGCGCTTTGCAGGGTATCGCTGGAGGGGGCCTCCAGCAGTTCTTCCATGCGCTTGCGCAATACCAGTGTGGTCAATTCGGGTAACCCCTCGGTGGCCTGGATGTGCCAGCTTGGCATGCGGTCGTGGCTGGCCAGCAGGAACCAGTAGAAGGCGTAGGGTGGCAATGTCAGCATGAACGGCAGTTGCCCGATTGGCGGGAAGGCGCTGCCGCCGAGCATCTCCACCGGTACTTTGTCGGCGTATTGTGACAATTCCAGTTCAGCTGCCTGGGCGGCGCGGGAAACGTTGGCCACGCACAGGATGACTTCAGTGTTGCCATCGGCGTCGGTGTACTCGCGCAAGTAGGCGAGGATGCGCCGGTTGTTCGGCGTGAGGGTGCGCAGGCTGCCGCGGCCGAAGGCCTTCTGCTGCTTGCGCACCGCCAGCATGCGCCGGGTCCAGTTCAGCAGCGAATGCGGGTCGTTGGCCTGGGCTTCGACGTTGACGGTCTGGTAACCATACAGCGGGTCCATGATCGGCGGCAGTACCAGGCGCTGCGGGTCTGCACGGGAGAAACCGCCGTTGCGGTCCGGCGACCATTGCATGGGCGTGCGCACGCCGTCGCGGTCGCCCAGGTAGATGTTGTCGCCCATGCCCAGTTCGTCGCCGTAATACAGGGTGGGCGTGCCGGGCATCGACAGCAGCAGGCTGGTGAGCAGTTCGATGCGCCGGCGGTCGCGCTGCAGCAGCGGCGCGAGGCGGCGGCGGATGCCCAGGTTGATGCGGGCGCGGCGGTCTTCGGCGTAGTAGTTCCACAGGTAATCGCGCTCGCGGTCGGTAACCATTTCGAGGGTCAGCTCATCGTGGTTGCGCAGGAAGATCGCCCATTGGCAGTTGGCGGGGATTTCCGGAGTCTGGCGCAGGATGTCGGTGATCGGGAAACGGTCTTCCATGGCCAGGGCCATGTACATGCGCGGCATCAACGGGAAGTGGAAGGCCATGTGGCATTCGTCGCCCTCGCCTTCGCCGAAGTACGGGCGGGTGTCCTCGGGCCATTGGTTAGCCTCGGCCAGCAGCATGCGGTCGGGGTAGTTGGCGTCGATTTCGGCGCGGATCGCCTTGAGCACGTCGTGGGTTTCGGCAAGGTTCTCGTTGTTGGTGCCGTCGCGCTCGATCAGGTAGGGGATGGCGTCCAGGCGCAGGCCATCCACACCCAGGTCGAGCCAGAAACGCATCACCTTGATCACAGCCTTGAGCACTTGCGGGTTGTCGAAGTTGAGGTCGGGCTGGTGCGAGTAGAAGCGGTGCCAGAAGTACTGGCCGGCGACCGGGTCCCAGGTCCAGTTGGACTTCTCGGTGTCGAGGAAGATGATGCGCGTGCCGTCGTACTTCTGGTCATCATCCGACCACACGTAGAAGTCCCGTGCCTTGCTGCCGCGCTTGGCATGGCGGGCGCGCTGGAACCAGGGGTGCTGGTCGCTGGTGTGGTTGATGACCAACTCGGTGATTACCCGCAGGCCGCGTTTGTGCGCCTCGGCGATGAAGCGGCGGGCATCGGCCAGGTTGCCGTAGTCGGGGTGCACGGCCTTGTATTCGGCGATGTCGTAGCCGTCGTCGCGGCGTGGCGAGGGATAGAACGGCAGCAGCCACAGGGTATTGACGCCCAGCTCGGCAATGTAGTCGAGCTTGCTGATCAGGCCGGCGAAGTCGCCGATGCCGTCGTTGTTCGAATCGAAGAACGACTTGATGTGCAGCTGGTAGATGACGGCGTCCTTGTACCACAGCGGGTCGTCGATGAAGGCTGCCGGGCGGGAACGCTTGGCCATGTGCGACTCCTTTCAATTTCTGGTTGCTCTGGCCCCTGTAGGAGCGGGCTTGCCCGCGAAACAGACACCGCGGTGTATGGCACCGGCTGTGCCGGTGTTCGCGGGCAAGCCCGCTCCTACAGAGGAGCGCGAACCACCGTTAGCGGGCCTTTTCGATGCGCCAGATACCGAAAGGCAGATGCCAGGGTTCGATGCGCATCCATTGGGTCTTGCCGTACCACGACCAGCGATGTCCGGTCATCAAGTCCTCACCATGGGTTTCGGCGTTGTCATCCAGCCCCAGCTCCCACAGCGGCAACTCGAAATGCGCCTCCTGGGCGTTGTGCGGGTCGAGGCTGATTGCCACCAGAATGTAGTTGTCGCGCTCGGGCGTGCGCTTGGCGAAGTACAGGATGTTGTCGTTCCAGCAGTTGAAGAACGCCACGCCCAGGTGGGTCTGCAAGGCGCGGTTCTGCCGGCGGATGCGGTTGAGCTGGGCGATCTCGGCAATGATGTTGCCGGGTTGGCTGAAATCGCGTGGGCGGATTTCGTACTTCTCCGAATCCAGGTACTCCTCCTTGCCCGGCAGCGGTGTGCCTTCGCACAGTTCGAAGCCCGAATACATGCCCCACAGCCCCGACCCCATGGTGGCCAGTGCAGCACGTATGAGGAAGCCGGCACGGCCGGAGGTATGCAGGAAGTACGGGTTGATGTCGGGCGTGTTGACGAAGAAGTTGGGCCGGTAGCACTGGCTCCATGGCGGCTGGTTGAGCTGCTCGAAGTACTCGCGCAGTTCCTGTTTGTGATTGCGCCAGGTGAAGTAGGTATAGCTCTGCGCGTACCCGACCTTGCCCAGGCGGGCCATCATCGCCGGTTTGGTGAAGGCTTCGGCGAGGAAGATGACCTCCGGGTGCCGGCTGCGCACATTGGCGATCAGCCATTGCCAGAATGGCAGTGGTTTGGTGTGCGGGTTGTCGACGCGGAAGGTCTTGACACCCTCCTCGACCCAGCCGACCACTACGTCACGCAAAGCCAGCCACAGCGAGGGCACGGCCTCGGGCGCGTAGAAATCGACGTTGACGATGTCCTGGTATTTCTTCGGCGGGTTCTCGGCATAGCGGATGGTGCCATCCGGTCGCCAGCTGAACCAGCCGGGGTGCTCCTTGAGCCAGGGGTGGTCCTGGGAGCACTGGATCGCGAAGTCGAGGGCGATTTCCAGGCCATGCTCGGCCGCCGCGGCCACCAGGCGGCGGAAGTCGTCGCGGCTGCCCAGCTGCGGGTGAATTGCCTCGTGGCCGCCTTCCGCGCTGCCGATGGCATACGGGCTGCCCGGGTCGCCGGGCTCTGCCGTGAGGGCGTTGTTGCGGCCCTTGCGGTGCTGCATGCCGATCGGATGGATGGGCGGGAAGTACAGCACGTCAAAGCCCATGTCGCGGATCATCGGCAGGCGCTCGTGCACATCATTGAAGGTGCCGTGGCGCTCGGGGCTGTCGGTGATCGAGCGCGGGAACAGCTCGTACCAGCTGGCGAACTGCGCGGCCGGGCGGTCGACATCGACGGGGAATTCGCGGCTGCGGGCCAGGTAGCTGCGGTGCTCGGCGTCGCTCATCAGGCGGGCGGTAGCGGGGTCGAGAAACAGTGCCACCTGGTCGTCGGCATTAAGCGTGGGCAGGCGCTGCTGCAACGCCTGGAGCTCCTCGCGCAGGGCACCGTTGCACAGCTCGATGCCCTTGCCCAGCATCAATCGACCTTCCTCCAGTTCCAACCGGACCTCGACACCGGCGTGGTACTTCTTCTCCAGGTCGTGGCAGTAGGTAGCGAACGGGTCGATCCAGGCCTCGATGCTGAACAGGTGCGGGCCCAGTTCAGTGGGGGTGAATTCGGCCAGCCACAGGTCGTTGCCCGGCGAGTGCATGGGCACGCAATGCCAGCGCCGGCTGTGGGCCTGGCGCCAGTTGAGCATCACGGCCAGGCGGTCGTGGCCGTCGCTGTAGACCTTGCTGCTGACCGCCACCGGCTGGCCACTGATGGCCTTGGCGGCGAAAGTGCCGCCTTCGAGCACGGGTTGGGTGTCTTCGATCACGATGCGCGGCGCCAGCAGCGCCTGGGACAGGCTGATGGCCTGGTCCGGGTGATCGTTGGCCATGGGCACGCTTTCGAAGGGCTCGTTTCGTGACATCGGACCTTGCTCCCTCAGGCTGGTAGCGGTAAGGGTTCAGAGCCGGGCACAGGCGTGGGGTTCAAAAAAATTGAGCGAACGGCAGCTGCGAGGGGTCGAAGCCTGCAGCACCTCTTCAATTACCCAAGCGAGGTCAGGCCATGAACATTCCCATTCCACCGGAGACTCCCGATCCCAACATCGACGACCCGAGCCTGCCGCCGCCCGTGCCGGAGGAAGAGCCGGACGAGCTGCCGATCAAACCGACCGTGCCGCCGACAGTGGGCGACCCGCCGAGCCAGGAACCACCGGTGAAGGCTTAAGGGTAGACCAGGATCTTGTGCTGGCAGGGCCGGCCTCTTCGCGGGCACGCCCGCTCCCACAGGTATTTCACAGAGCCCGAGGGCAGTGAAGTACCTGTGGGAGCGGGCGTGCCCGCGAAAGGGTCGGAACGGCCAATGCATCAACCAGCAGTAACCGCCGAGATCTCCGCCACACTGATCTCCCGCATGCGGAACTTCTGCACCTTGCCGGTCACCGTCATCGGGTACTCGTCGACAAAGCGGATATGCCGCGGCACCTTGAAGTGTGCGATGCGCGCCTTGCACCAGCCCTGCAGTTCCTCCACCGTGGCACTGTGCCCCGGGTGCAGCTTGATCCAGGCGACGATCTCCTCGCCATAACGGCTGCACGGGATGCCGATCACCTGCGCATCAGCTACCGCCGGGTGGGTGTAGAAGAACTCTTCCAGTTCACGCGGGTAGATGTTCTCGCCGCCGCGAATGATCATGTCCTTGTTGCGCCCGACAATGCGCACGTAGCCGTGCTCGTCCATCACCGCCAGGTCGCCAGAATGCATCCAGCCGGCCGGGTCGATGGCATCTGCCGTGGCCTGGGGGTTGTCCCAGTAGCCGAGCATCACGCTGTAGCCGCGGGTGCACAGCTCGCCGATCTCGCCGCGCGGGACGATGCAGCCGTCGGCGTCCACCAGCTTGTTCTCCAGCTGCGGCTGGGTGCGGCCGACGGTGGTCACGCGCAGCTCAAGGTCGTCGTCCGGGCCGGTCTGCAGTGACACCGGGCTGGTTTCGGTCATGCCGTAGGCGATCTGCACTTCGGCCATGTGCATCTGGTCGATGACCCGGCGCATCACCTCGATCGGGCAGGTGGCGCCGGCCATGATGCCGCTGCGCAAGGTCGACAGGTCCATTTGCGCGCGCGCGGGGTGGTCGAGCATGGCGATGAACATGGTCGGCACGCCATAGAGGATGCTGGCGCGCTCTTCGGCCACGGCGCGCAGGGTGAGCTCGGCGTCGAAGGCGTCGTTGGGATAGATCATGGTGCTGCCATGGGTGATGCAGCCGAGGTTGGCCATGACCATGCCGAAGCAGTGGTACAGCGGTACCGGGATCACCATGCGGTCGCATGCGGTCAGGCCCAGGCTTTCGCCGACCATGAAGCCGTTGTTGAGGATGTTGTAGTGGCTGAGCGTGGCGCCCTTGGGAGCGCCTGTGGTGCCGGAGGTGTACTGGATGTTCACCGGCTGGTCGAACTGCAGGCTTTGCTGGCGCTTCGCGTAAGCCTCGACGGAGGTCTGCCCTGCCCGCTCGGCCAGCGCTTGCCAAGGCAGGAAGCCTGCCGGCGGGTTGGCGGCCAGGCTGACCACACCACGCAGGTCGGGCAGGCGTTCACTGGCCATTTCACCGGGGGTGGCGCTGGCCAGCTCCGGCGCCAGTTCCTGGACCATGGCGTGGTAGTCGGACGTCTTGAAGGCATCGGCACACACCAGCCAGCGGCAACCGGACTGGCGCAGCACGTATTCCAGCTCGCCCACGCGGTAGGCCGGGTTGATGTTGACCAGAATCGCACCGACCTTGGCGCTGGCCAGCTGCAGGATGCACCACTGGGCGCAGTTGGGCGACCAGATGCCGACCCGATCGCCGGTGTTCACGCCCAGGGCCATCAGGGCACGAGCATGCACCTCGACCTGCTCGGCCAACTGCCGCCAGCTGTAGCGCAGGCCCTGATGGCGCGACACCAGGGCCTCGCCGTCGGCACAACGGGCCACGGTGGCGTCGAAGGCCTGGCCGATGGTCTGGGTCAGCAAGGCTTGGTCCTGGCGACCGCGGGTATAGCTTGGTTGACTCATGGGTGTCCCTTCTTGTGGTTGTTCTGGGCACGACTGAAGCAAGCGGGAATACTCTGGCGCAGATTTACGTTTACGTAAAGGTGATGAGTCGATTGACAGTGAGCGCACGCAGGTTTACGTTAACGTAAAGGTGATGAACGACACCGCCCCTCAGGCATGACGCCGAACCCTGTGGGAGCGGGCGTGCCCGCGAATGCGATCACTCAGGCAATGACGGTGGTCCTGCTGAGGCATTCGCGGGCAAGCCCGCTCCCACAGGGTCCGGCGCCAGATCCTTGAGCCAGAGTGTTTCCCATATTTCAAGAACAACAAGGTGCCCCAGCATGCATTACCCCACCCTGAACTTCGCCCTGGGCGAAACCATCGACATGCTCCGCGACCAGGTGCGCACCTTCGTCGCCGCCGAACTGGCTCCGCGCGCCGCGCAAATCGACCACGACAACCTGTTCCCTGCCGACATGTGGCGCAAGTTCGGCGACATGGGCCTGCTGGGCATCACCGTGCCGGAAGAATACGGCGGTGCCGGCCTGGGCTACCTGGCCCACGTGGTTTCGATGGAAGAAATCAGCCGTGGCTCGGCCTCGGTGGCCCTGTCCTACGGTGCCCACTCCAACCTCTGCGTCAACCAGATCAACCGCAACGGCAGCCACGAGCAGAAGCTCAAGTACCTGCCCAAGCTGATCAGCGGCGAGCACATCGGCGCCCTGGCCATGAGCGAGCCCAACGCCGGTTCCGACGTGGTGTCGATGAAGCTGCGCGCGGAAAAGCGCGGCGACCACTACGTGCTCAACGGCAGCAAGACCTGGATCACCAACGGCCCGGACGCCAATACCTACGTGATCTACGCCAAGACCGACCTGGAAAAGGGCGCACACGGCATCACCGCGTTCATCGTCGAGCGTGACTGGAAAGGCTTCAGCCGCAGCAACAAGTTCGACAAGCTGGGCATGCGTGGCTCCAACACCTGCGAGCTGTTCTTCGACGGCGTCGAAGTGCCGGAAGAAAACATCCTCGGCCAGCTCAACGGTGGCGTGCGCGTGCTGATGAGCGGCCTGGACTACGAGCGCGTGGTGCTGTCCGGCGGCCCGACCGGCATCATGCAGAGCTGCATGGACCTGGTAGTGCCCTACATTCACGACCGCAAGCAGTTCGGCCAGAGCATCGGCGAGTTTCAGCTGATCCAGGGCAAGATCGCCGACATGTACACCCAGCTCAACGCCAGCCGCGCCTACCTGTATGCCGTGGCCCAAGCCTGCGACCGTGGCGAGACCACCCGCAAGGACGCCGCCGGAGTGATCCTGTACACCGCCGAGCGCGCCACGCAAATGGCCCTGGAGGCGATCCAGATTCTCGGCGGCAACGGCTATATCAACGAATTCCCGGCAGGCCGCCTGCTGCGCGACGCCAAGCTGTACGAGATCGGTGCCGGCACCAGCGAAATCCGCCGGATGCTGATCGGCCGCGAACTGTTCAACGAAACCCGCTGAGCACAAGGGACGGGCGCACATGGCTACCTTGCACACCCAGATCAACCCGCGTTCGGCGGAGTTCGCCGGCAACAGCGCGGCCATGCTCGAACAGGTCCAGGCCCTGCGCGGCCTGCTCGCCCAAGTGGCCCAGGGCGGTGGGCCCAAGGCTCAGGAGCGGCACACTTCGCGTGGCAAGCTGTTGCCACGCGAGCGTATCGACCGCCTGCTGGACCCGGGCTCGCCGTTCCTCGAAATCGGCCAACTGGCTGCCCATGAGGTGTATGGCGAAGACGTGCCCGCTGCGGGCGTGATCGCCGGCATCGGCCGCGTCGAAGGCGTGGAATGCATGATCGTGGCCAACGACGCCACGGTCAAAGGCGGTTCCTACTACCCGCTGACGGTGAAGAAGCACCTGCGTGCGCAGACCATCGCCCTGCAGAACCGCCTGCCGTGCATTTACCTGGTGGACTCCGGCGGCGCCAACTTGCCACGGCAGGACGAAGTGTTCCCCGACCGCGAGCACTTCGGGCGGATCTTCTTCAACCAGGCCAACATGAGCGCACTGGGTATTCCGCAGATTGCCGTGGTGATGGGCTCGTGCACCGCCGGCGGTGCCTACGTGCCCGCGATGGCCGACGAAGCGATCATGGTGCGCCAGCAGGCGACCATCTTCCTCGCCGGCCCGCCACTGGTGAAGGCGGCCACCGGCGAGGTGGTTAGCGCCGAAGACCTTGGCGGTGCCGATGTGCACTGCCGCACCAGCGGCGTGGCCGACCACTATGCCGACAACGACGAACACGCCCTGGCCCTGGCCCGACGCAGCGTGGCCAACCTCAACTGGCACAAGCTGGGCAAGCTGCAGCGCCTGGCCCCGGTGGCACCGCTGTATGCCGCCGATGAGCTGTATGGCGTGGTGCCGGCCGACGCCAAGCAACCGTTCGACGTGCGCGAGGTGATCGCGCGCCTGGTCGACGGCTCGGTGTTCGACGAGTTCAAGGCGCTGTTCGGTACCACCCTGGTGTGCGGCTTCGCCCACCTGCACGGCTACCCGGTGGCGATCCTCGCCAACAACGGCATCCTGTTCGCCGAAGCGGCGCAAAAAGGCGCGCACTTCATCGAACTGGCCTGCCAGCGCGGCATCCCGCTGCTGTTCCTGCAGAACATCACCGGCTTCATGGTCGGCAAAAAGTACGAAGAAGGCGGCATTGCCAAGCACGGCGCCAAGCTGGTCACTGCCGTGGCCTGCGCCCAGGTGCCGAAGTTCACGGTGATCATTGGCGGCAGCTTTGGCGCCGGCAACTACGGCATGTGCGGCCGTGCCTACGACCCGCGCTTCCTGTGGATGTGGCCCAATGCGCGGATCGGCGTGATGGGGGCCGAACAGGCCGCCGGCGTGCTGGCCCAGGTCAAGCGCGAACAGAGCGAGCGCAGTGGCCACCCGTTCAGCGCCGAAGACGAAGCCCGGCTCAAACAGCCGATCCTTGACCAGTACGAGCACCAGGGCCACCCCTACTACTCCAGCGCCCGCCTGTGGGACGACGGTGTCATCGACCCGGCCCAGACCCGCGACGTGCTCGGCCTGGCGTTGTCCGCCGCGCTGAACGCACCGATCGAACAGAGCCGCTTCGGCATTTTCCGGATGTGATCCATGAGCGATTTCAGCACCCTCGAAGTGATCCGCGACCCGCGCGGCTTCGCCACCCTGTGGCTGAGCCGCGAGGACAAGAACAACGCCTTCAACGCCTTGATGATCCGCGAGCTGATCGTCGCCCTCGACCAGTTGGCCGAGGACGCCAGCCTGCGCTTCGTGCTGCTGCGCGGCCGCGGCCGGCACTTCAGCGCCGGCGCCGATCTGGCCTGGATGCAGCAGTCGGCGCAGCTGGACTTCAACACCAACCTGGATGATGCCCGCGAGCTGGGCGAGCTGATGTACGCCCTGCACCGCCTCAAGGCGCCGACCCTGGCCGTGGTGCAAGGCGCGGCCTTTGGCGGCGCGCTGGGCCTGATCAGTTGCTGCGACATGGCCATCGGTACCGAAGACGCCCAGCTGTGCCTGTCGGAAGTGCGCATCGGCCTGGCCCCGGCAGTGATCAGCCCGTTCGTGGTCAAGGCCATCGGCGAGCGTGCCGCGCGCCGCTATGCCCTCACCGCCGAGCGTTTCAGCGGCGTGCGGGCCCGCGAGCTGGGCCTGCTGGCCGAGGTCTACCCGGCCAGCGAACTGGACGCCCAGGTCGAAGCCTGGGTGAGCAACCTGCTGCAGAACAGCCCGCAAGCGCTGCGCGCCACCAAGGACCTGCTGCGTGAAGTGGACGACGGTGAACTCAGCCCGGCCCTGCGCCGCTACTGCGAAAACACCATCGCCCGCATCCGCGTCAGCGCCGAAGGCCAGGAGGGCCTGCGCGCCTTCCTGGAAAAACGCCGCCCCGCCTGGCAAACCGACGACAAGAAGGAGCCGCGCCCATGAGCCGCCCCGCTTTGACCACCCTGCTGGTCGCCAACCGCGGCGAAATCGCCTGCCGGGTGATGCGCACCGCCAAGGCCATGGGCCTGACCACCGTGGCCGTGCACAGTGCCACCGACCGAGATGCCCGGCACAGCCGCGAAGCCGATATCCGCGTCGACCTCGGCGGCACCAAGGCTGCCGAAAGCTACCTGCTGGTCGACAAGCTGCTGGCCGCAGCCAAGGCCAGCGGTGCCCAGGCCATCCACCCGGGCTATGGCTTCCTGTCCGAGAACGCAGGCTTCGCCCGTGCCATCGAAGAGGCCGGGTTGATCTTCCTCGGCCCACCGGCCAGCGCCATCGACGCCATGGGCAGCAAGTCGGCGGCCAAGGCGCTGATGGAAGCCGCCGGCGTGCCGCTGGTGCCGGGCTACCACGGCGAAGCCCAGGACCTGGACACCTTCCGCGCCGCCGCCGAACGCATCGGCTACCCGGTGCTGCTCAAGGCCAGCGCCGGCGGCGGTGGCAAGGGCATGAAAGTGGTCGAGGAAGAAAGCCAGCTGGCCGACGCCCTGGCCTCGGCCCAGCGTGAGGCGCAGTCGTCGTTCGGCGATGCGCGCATGCTGGTAGAAAAGTACGTGCTCAAGCCGCGCCATGTGGAAATCCAGGTATTCGCCGACCAGCACGGCAACTGCCTGTACCTCAACGAGCGTGACTGCTCGATCCAGCGCCGCCACCAGAAGGTGGTGGAAGAAGCCCCTGCGCCAGGCCTGTCAGCCGAATTGCGCCGGGCCATGGGTGAGGCGGCGGTACGCGCGGCCCAGGCCATCGGCTACGTGGGCGCCGGCACCGTTGAGTTCCTGCTCGATGCCCGTGGCGAGTTCTTCTTCATGGAGATGAACACCCGCCTGCAGGTGGAGCACCCGGTTACCGAGGCCATTACCGGGCTCGACCTGGTGGCCTGGCAGATTCGCGTGGCCTGCGGCGAGGCTCTGCCGATCACCCAGGACCAGGTGCCGCTGATCGGCCATGCCATCGAAGTGCGCCTGTATGCCGAGGACCCGGCCAACGAATTCCTGCCCGCGACCGGCAAGCTGGCGCTGTACCGCGAGTCGGCGGCCGGCGAAGGGCGACGGGTGGACAGCGGGGTCAGCGAAGGTGATGTGGTGTCGCCGTTCTACGACCCGATGCTGGGCAAGCTGATCGCCTGGGGCGAAGACCGCGAGCAGGCGCGCCTCCGTTTGCTGGCCATGCTCGACGAATTTGCCATTGGCGGGTTGAAGACCAACATCGCCTTCCTGCGGCGCATTCTCGCCCACCCGGCGTTTGCTGCAGCGGAACTGGATACTGGCTTCATTCCGCGTCACCAGGAGGTTTTGCTGCCCGCGCCTCAAGCGCTGCCGGCAGGCTTCTGGGAAGCCGCGGCCGAGGCCTGGTTGCAGGGCCAGGCCGCACACCAGCGGGAGGACGACCGCAGTTCGCCGTGGGCCGAGCGCAACGGCCTGCGCCTGGGCCTGCCGGCGCGCAGCAGCCTGCACCTGGTCAGTGGCGGGCAGGACCAGGCAGTTGCCCTGGAGCGCAGCGCTGCGTCTACCTGGCAGCTGGTGGGCGAGCAGTTGGTACATGACCAGGCGGGCGTGCGTCGCCAGCATCTGGCGATCCGCCGCGGTGGCACGCTGTACTTGCACTGGGACGGCGAGATGCATGCCATCGAAGCCTTCGACCCGATCGCCGAAGCCGAGGCCAGCCACAGCCACCAGGGCGGCCTGGGCGCGCCCATGAACGGCAGCATCGTGCGGGTGCTGGTGGAGCCTGGGCAGGTGGTGGAAGCAGGTACGCCGCTGGTAGTGCTGGAGGCCATGAAGATGGAGCACAGCATCCGCGCGCCGCATGGCGGCACGGTGAAGGCGTTGTTCTGCCAGGAAGGGGATATGGTCAGCGAAGGGACGGTGCTGGTCGAACTGGCGGAGTAAGTCCTGGGGGCCGCCTTGCGGCCCTTTCGCGACACAAGGTCGCTCCTACAGGTACGTTGCATACCCTGAGGTTGGTGCGGTACTTGTAGGAGCGGCCTTGTGTCGCGAAAGGGCTGCGCAGCAGCCCCGGCAATCTAGAAGGAGCCATGCACTCGCACGACCACACCCAAAAACTCGCAGCCTTCCTCACACAGGACTGTCGGATAGCGCGTATTCAGCGGATTGAGCATCCTGTCTCCGCCCTCCTCGACCAACTGCCGCAACACTGCCGGCCGCCCGGGCTGCCGCGCAATCACCAACCGACCGGGCTCTGCCGGAAGGCCAGTATCCACCAGCACACGCATACCCACAGGCACGCTCCTGCCATTGGCGGCATTCATCGAGTCGTTTTCCACCATCAGCCAGAAGGCATTGCCGGCGGGCATATAGTCCGTCTGTTCATGGGATTTGCTCGCCTCAGGCAAAGGCCCCTGCAAATCGGCCCAGCTCAGCACGGGGAAACGATAGCTCGCACTACCCCCTGAGGCTTCAGACGCAATGCCACGCTCGACCACCATGACTTGGGCCTCAAGAGACACCAACCCAAGCTTCTCGAGCTTTTCGTTGATGGTCTCCAGTGTCGGCCGCCGTGTACCGCGCAACCAATGCCCTACGCCGCCCTGTGTCATCCCCAGGCGTTCGGCCAGCTTGAGCTGGCTGAGGTTGTGTTCACGCTTGTAGCGCTTGAGAAATGCGATCCAGTTTTCCATGAGCGGATACTGCGGCTCCAAGACTTGCGCCATCCCTGTAGGAGCGGCCTTGTGTCGCGAAAGGGCTGCGCAGCAGCCCCGGCAATCTAGAAGGAGCCATGCACTCGCACGACCACCCCCAGAAACTCGCAACCATCCTCACACAGCAGCGCCGGGTAGTTGCTGTTGAGTGCCTTCAGGTACCGTTGCCCACCTTCCTCCGCCAGCTCACGGAAAATCGCCGGTTTGCCCGGCTGACGAGCGATAACCAGACGCCCTGGCTCGGCATCTACCCCAGGGTCCACCAACATCCGCATGCCCTGCGGCACACTGCGGCCACTGGCGGCACTCATCGCATCATTCTCGACAGTCAGCCAGAACGCCTTGCCTTGGGCCAGATAGTCCGTCTGCTCGAACACACCTGGCTCCGCCCCATCTGCGATACCTAGCTCATCCCAGCCCAGCACCGGGTAGCGGAAGCACACGATGTATTGCATGAGGTCCAGGTCATCATCGGAGTCATCGACCTCGTAAATGCCACGCTCCTCGCCAACCTGACCAACAATGCGCAACTGTAGGCTGACGTTGTAATGGGGCATGCCAATCTCGACGAATGTGCGATTCATCGACTCGATCTTCGGCTGACGCCGCTTGTTCACCCAATGCCCCACGCTGCCTTGAGACACGCCAACGCGCTCGGCAAGCTGCTCTTGAGTAAGCCCTAGCTCCTCCATCCGGTCACGGACGAGGGCAATCCATTTATCCATATTCATCGCTGGCACGATACGGACTGCCTTCTAGCGCTCAATAAACATTCAGTATTATTTATCGGAAAGCACAAAAATACTTTAGGTATTAGTATCGACCTGAACCCTTTCCCTACTGGTGTTAGCAGGTATCAGGATGAAACCACCGAAAAACGACGAAACAGATCTCGACAGCGAAGCCGCCCGCCGCGCCCTCGACTACTACCTCAACCCCAACCCGCCGCGCCCCACCCTGGACAACAGGATCTGGACCCTGCACGAGGGTGTAACCGGCGACCAGGCCCAGGAACATGCCATCGCCCTGCTGCGCTGCGCCGCCGCCACCGCGCAGGAAACCGCCACCCACCAGCACGGTAGCCAGCGCGAACTGACCTTTGCCCTGATGCACATGATGGACATGGCGCGCGCACTGCTCGAGCACAAACGCACCGTGGAATCGGGTTTGTAAACAAGAAAGAAGGGAGAGAACGTGATGGCCGGGTAACGGCGAAGGCCCCGATTGCCGGGACAAGGAAGCGCGCCGGTAAAACTTTTTTACCGGATTACCGAAAATTCATTTGACTGGCAAATGATAACGATTATTATTGCACTCAGCTGATCGCAAGATCTGCTGGATAACCTGGAGCTTAGGTCGCTCTCAGATTATCTCCTCATCAGGCTAATCACGGTTTTTGACCCAGCTTTTTGCTGGGTCTTTTTTTTGGCTCTTCAGGCTAATGAAGATCGTGATGGCGCGCATGATAGCAAAGGTGTTTCAGGGCGTGAACGCTCATTACAAAACTTTGCGGAATCAGCACTTGAGAATCAATCTCGTTTCACCTACGCTGATCACGCATCACGGAAGATGCCCCCATCCCTCCCCCCTCCATAGAGCAAGGAGCTGTCCATGAGCCGTCTGCTGCTGCCCCTTGAACACCCAACCTCTGCTGCCGAACATCATGCCGACGACGCCCTGCTGCACGCCCTGAAACGCCTGCCACGGCGTGTGCAACAAGTATTCCTGCTCAACCGCCTCGACCAGCTGGACTTCGCCATCATCGCCGCCCGCCTCGACCTGCCATTGGCGAGCATCGAGCGGCACATGGACCAGGCACTGCAGGCCGGTCGCTCGCGCCGGGATGTGCTGGCGAGTGTTGCCGGGCAATGGTATGTGCGCTTGCAGAGCCCACAGGTGACGGCGTGCGAGCGGATCGATTTTCGCCGTTGGCTGGATGCGGACACGGCGAACTTGCAAGCGTTTCATGACACGGAACTGCACTGGCGCAGCCTGTTGGCACCGGCACGGCAGCTGGGCCAGGATGGTTGGTACCGGCAAGGTCGGGCGGCACTGTCGTTGGGCGGCTGTTCGGTTGCGGTCGGGCTTGGCGTGGCGGCGTTGGTGCTGTTTGGTTTCTGGGCCTGATCAACACCTGCGCTACACCGTTATCGTTTTCACCGCGGATGGCTCGGTCGTTATCAAGTTCGAGTGCTGGTCAGCGTTTCCGTCAGGCATGCAAGCAGTAGCCATCCGCACAAACTGATACCCAGGAACAGAAGCCCCAGGCTCATCGGCAGCTCGCTTTCGACGCCAGCAACAAGACTGCCGGCCAAACCACCACCTGCGAACAACAATGTCGTATTGAGCGACGCTGCCGCACCGGCTTGCTGCGGGTAACGCGCCAAGGCCTGGGTCGTTGCAGCCGGACGCACCAGCGTTGTCCCGGTCGTGCAAATGATCATCGGCAGCAGCAGCCCCGCCACCGTCAATCCCGCTACCTGTTCCCAGATCACCAGTGTGATGCCCCCGGCAGCAATCAGCAGGAATCCCGTCTTGATCTGAAACTGCGGGGTTACGCGATTGTTCAAGTAGGTCGCGGTTGCTCCGCCAGCGATATACGCAAGCCCATAGGCGATAAATACCACCGAGAATTGATATGGCGTCAGCCCCAGGCTGTCCATCAACGCCAATGGCGCGACAACGATGAAGGAAAAATGGCAGGCAAACGCCAGGCTGGCCAGCAGGGAGTGCGCAAGATAGGTCGCATCACGCAGCATGACCCAGTAGCAGCGCATGCCCGACGTACGGCCTCGCGATGCAGGCGTGTCCTGCAGCAATGCATATGACAGGCATGAAACGGTCACGGCTATGAAAGCGAATACCGTAAAACTGCCCTTCCAGCCAAAGGATTGTTGGAGAAAAGCGCCTGCGACCGGTGACAACGAGATGAACAGCCCACTTGCGCTGGTCAGCAGGATACGCATGGCATTGCGCTGCCTACCACTGTACAGATCCTGCACGAGCGCCTGGCCCAGCACGAAACTCCCGCAACCCAAGGCCTGCAGCAAACGGAACGCCATGAACGTCTCATAGCGGGTTGAAAGTACACAACCCACTGCCCCTGCAATGGACACTCCCAACCCAGCGAGCAACAACCGCTTGCGCCCCATGCCATCCGACAATGGCCCGATCACGATTTGCGCCAAGGCGACACCAAACGCAAAGAAGCTCACCGAGTAAGCTATCTGCTGTGGCTCGACGTGAAACTCGCCTGCGAGCGCCGGGAATGACGGCAGGATCACATCCAGAGGGAATACGCCCAATAGACACAATAGAATCAGCAAGGCCGAGCGCAGAAAGCTACTGAGCGAACCCAAGGGCTGATTCACGCTACCAACCTCGCCTTCTTGTATTGCCGGAAGTAGTCACTGGAAACTCCATGAAAGCGCCGAGCCCTGATGGTAGCGACACCCTGAAGATGTACAACCCGAACCGGGCAGCGAAACTTCCGATAGCGTTGTAGGGCTTTTCCCTTGTTGCTTATTACCGTTGAGTTCTGGTGCTATCCAGCCTTCTGCTGACTCGATAGCCGGCCCCTAGCGCAGTTGATCTGTTGTGCAAACTGCTCTCAGTAATTGAAGTCATGACCGAGCTGGCCCTGCACCCATTCAAGGAACTGGCGAACCCTGGGAGCTTCAGCATGGCCTCGCGGAAATACCAGGTGGTGGGCACTGACGGGCGTCGCCAAGTCTTCCGCAAATACCGGTACCAACTCGCCCCGGGCGATATAGTCCTGCGCCAACAGGGAACTCTCCAAGGCCAACCCATACCCATGGCTGGCGGCCTCCAGGCTCATGTAGGAGCGATCGAAGCTCAGGGCGTAGGGGGTTTGTGGCAACGCCACGCCTTGCTGTGCGAACCATTGGGGCCATTGCACCAATGCGGCTTCCGACAGGATCAGGTTCTGCCCCAGCAGATCGCCCGGCTGCTTGATAGGCGTACGCTCGAGAAGCTGTGGCGAGGCCAGCACAGTTGCACGTTCATGCCGGATGGTACGCACTTCCAGGCTGGGCCAGTTGGGGTAGCCATGACGGATATCCAGATCGATCTGATGGCGGCCGAAGTGCAGCGACTCGTAGGAGCACGACAGGTTGATCTGGATCTGCGGATGACTGTTACGAAAATGGTCCAGGCGCGGCAGCAACCAGAGCAGGCCGAAGCTGGGCGCGGAATGAAGCCGCAAGCAATCGAAGCCCACCGAGTTGCCGGCGCGCTCGGTGGCCGTAGCCAGGCTTTGCAATATGCCTGATACCTCGCGCAGGTACTGCTCTCCGGCCGGGGTCAATGCAACACCGCGCGCCTCGCGAATGAACAATGGACGACCGATCAAGGCTTCCAGGTTAGCGATCTGGTGGCTCACCGCAGAGGGCGTGAGGTTCAACTGCTCTGCGGCCCGTGCAACGTTGGCGAAGCGAGCGACTTGCTCGAAGGCCTGAATTGCTTTCAGGGAAGGGATCTGAGGCGATTTTCTGAGGATGTCCAGGCTCATGACCATTTCCTGAAGGATTCGAAGCGATACCAAGGCTTTTACCTTCCTGTAAGCCCAAGGCACAAGTCGAGGGCTGAATTTTTTTCAGCACCGGGTGAAGGAGGCAGCGTTGCTCGGGGTGCTGTCCGGGACGAAGCTGTGCCTATCGGTTCTGCCTGAACCGCCGCTCACAACAACAACCATCTGGAGCACCTTCGATGCTGTTAACAGGAAAATTTGCCGTGATCACTGGCGCGGCCTCTGCCCGCGGCATCGGCCGCGCAACAGCCCAGGCGTTTGCCGCTCAGGGCGCCAAAGTCGCGATCCTGGACCTGGACGCCTCCGCCGCGACCGAGGCTGCCGCTTCACTGGGCGAAGGCCACCTCGGCGTGGCTGCCAACGTTGCCGATGAAGCACAAGTGCGTGATGCCATCGCTCAAGTGCTCGCGCAATTCGGTCGGATCGACGTGCTGGTAAACAATGCCGGCATCACTCAGCCGGTGAAAACCCTGGAAATCACCGGGGCTGACTATGACCGGATTCTCAACGTGAACCTGCGTGGCACATTGTTGATGTCCCAGGCGGTGATCCCAACCATGCGGGCGCAACGCGCCGGCAGCATCATCTGCATGTCATCTGTGTCTGCCCAGCGTGGTGGCGGCATCTTCGGTGGCCCTCACTACAGCGCGGCGAAGGCTGGCGTGCTTGGCTTGGGCAAGGCGATGGCCCGCGAGCTGGGGCCGGACAATATTCGCGTCAACTCGATCACGCCAGGCCTGATTCACACTGACATCACCGGTGGCCTCATGCAGGATGAACGCCGTCACGCCATCATCGAAGGCATCCCCTTGGGCCGCCTGGGCGAGGCGCGCGATGTCGCCAATGCAGCTTTGTTCCTGGCCAGTGACCTGTCCAGCTACCTGACGGGCATTACCCTGGATGTCAACGGCGGGATGCTGATCCACTGAGCACCTGGTGTAATCGTGACCTGCACCCGAGCCCGGCGCAGGCCACGCGTTCGATAACAACAAGAGATCAGAACGAATGACCACAATAGCGCTCGATGCGGCATCCGCCGCACGCAGCAGCGCCTACCGTAAAACGGCCTGGCGACTGATGCCTTTTCTCATGCTCTGCTACCTGTGCGCCTATCTGGACAGGGTCAATGTCGGCTTTGCGAAGCTGCAGATGATGGACGACCTGGCCCTTTCCGAAGCGGTCTACGGGCTGGGCGCCGGCATGTTCTTCATTGGCTACTTTCTCTGCGAGGTGCCCAGCAACATCATTCTGCACAAAGTGGGCGCTCGACGCTGGATCGCTCGCATCATGATCACCTGGGGCATCATCTCGGCGATGTTCGCCCTGGTGGAGACAGCCTGGCAATTCTATACCCTGCGGTTTTTGCTGGGGATCGCCGAAGCAGGCCTGGCACCAGGGCTTCTGCTGTACCTGACCTATTGGTTCCCGTCTTACCGCCGAGCGAAGATGACCGCGCTGTGGTTCATCGCGATTCCGCTGTCGGGCATGATCGGCGGCCCCTTGTCGGGTTGGATCATGGAGCGCTTTGCCGGCGTTCACGGCTGGGCGGGCTGGCAGTGGATGTTCCTGCTCGAAGCCATCCCCACGGTACTGGTGGGCGTTCTGGTGCTGAGCTACCTGAAGGATGGCGTCGATCAGGCTCACTGGTTGAGCGACGAAGAAAAAGCCCTGGTGCGCAAGGAGCTGGCTGAAGACGAACAACACAAGGTAAACCACGGCTCGGTGGCCGACTTCATCCGCGACCGTCGGCTCTGGTTGCTGGCGGGCATCTACTTCTGCGTAGTGATGGGCCAGTACGCAATCACGTTCTGGCTACCCACACTGGTACGCAATGCCGGCGTCAGCGAACCTTTGCACATCGGCCTGCTGACCAGCCTGCCGTACCTGTGTGCCATCGTCGCGATGCTGTGGGCCGGGCACAGCGGCGACCGTCACCGTGAACGCCGCTGGCACCTGGCGATCCCCATGTTGATCGGTGCACTGGGCCTGAGCCTCGCCGCAGCACTGGGCAGCAACCTGACGTTGTCGATCCTCAGCCTGTGCCTCGCTGCGGCTGGAGTGCTATCCGCCTCTTCACTGTTCTGGATGCTGCCCACCACGCTGTTGGGAGGTGTATCGGCGGCGGCAGGCATCGCGGCGGTGAACAGTTTCGCCAACCTCGCCGGCTTCTGCTCGCCCTACCTGATCGGCTGGGTCACTACCACCTTGGGCAGCAATGCCATCGGCATGTATCTCATCACGGCGGTACTCATGTCTGGCGCCTTCCTGGTGTCGCGAGTACCGGCCCATCTGGTCAATCGTTGATTCGAAAAAAAGGAGTCACTTCAATGACTGCTGTGCCTACCTACACCGAGGCGCTGCCGCTGGCTGTGCGCGCTCGCAATATCCGCCGCCACGCATTGCGCATGGGGCAAGTCCAGGGCCAGGGCTATGTCGGCCAGGCGCTGGGCGCCGCCGACCTGCTGGCGGTCGCGTATTTCCATGCGCTGCGCCTCGACCCCGGCAACCCCGAATGGGAGCAGCGCGACCGTTTCTACCTGTCCATCGGGCACTACGCGATTGCCCTCTATGCCGCACTGATCGAGGCCGGCGTAATCCCAGAGGATGAGCTTGAAACCTACGGTAGCGACGATAGCCGCTTGCCCATGTCTGGTATGGCTGCCTATACCCCAGGCATGGAGATCACCGGTGGCTCGCTCGGCCACGGCTTGGGCATCGCCGTCGGCGCCTGCCTCGGGCTCAAACGCAAGGGGTCGGACAGCTGGGTGTACAACCTGCTGTCCGATGGCGAGCTCAACGAGGGCTCGACCTGGGAGGCCGCCATGTCGGCCAGCCATTGGCGCCTGGACAACCTGATCGCCATCATCGATGTGAACAACCAGCAGGCGGATGGCCATTCCAGCGAAGTGCTGGCCTTCGAGCCAATCGCCGACCGCTGGCAAGCCTTTGGCTGGTTCGTTCAACGCGTGGACGGCAATGACCTGGATGCGCTGGTCGGCGCCTTCGACCAGGCCCGTGCCCACGCCGGGGCGCAACCGCGCGTGATCATCTGCGATACCCGCATGGGCAAAGGCGTGCCTTTCCTGGAAAACCGCGACAAGACGCACTTCATTCGCGTCGATGAAAACGAATGGGACCTCGCCCTGAAAGCGCTGGACGCCGGGAGCCAAGCATGAGCACAGTGAACTCACCCAAGAAACGCCTGACCACCTCGGCCATGATCGCCTCGATTGCCGCCGACGGCCAGCCGACCCGCCCTGCCCCGTTCGGCCATGCCCTGGCAAGCCTTGCCGAGCAACGTCAGGATATAGTTGGCCTAAGTGCCGACCTGTCCAAGTACACCGACCTGCACATCTTCGCCAAAGCCCACCCCGAGCGCTTCTATCAAATGGGCATGGCCGAACAGCTACTGATGAGCGCCGCTGCCGGCATGGCACGGGAAGGCATGACCCCCTTTGCCACCACCTATGCGGTGTTCGCCTCCCGTCGGGCCTACGACTTCATCTGCATGGCGATTGCAGAAGAGAACCTCAACGTCAAGATCGTCTGCGGGCTGCCTGGCCTGACCACCGGTTATGGTCCTAGCCACCAGGCCACGGATGACCTGGCCATCTTCCGGGCGATGCCCAACCTGATGATCGTCGACCCCTGTGATGCGCTGGAGATCGAGCAGGCTGTGCCAGCGATCGCCGCCCATCAGGGGCCGGTCTACATGAGGCTGCTGCGCGGCAACGTACCCTTGGTGCTCGATCGCTACGATTACCAGTTCCAGCTGGGCAAGGCACAGGTGCTGCGCGGTGGCCGGGATGTGCTGTTGATTGCCAGCGGCCTCATGACCATGCGCGCGCTGGAGGCTGCCGAGCAGTTGCAAAAGGACGGTGTGGATGTATCGGTGCTGCATGTACCCACCATCAAACCGCTCGATGAACAGACCATTCTCGCCGAGGCACGCAAGCCTGGTCGCCTGGTGGTCACTGCGGAAAACCACTCGATCATAGGGGGCCTGGGCGAAGCTGTGGCCGGCGTACTGCTGCGCAACGGGGTCACACCAACCTTCCGCCAGATCGCGCTACCGGATGCGTTTCTCGATGCAGGGGCACTGCCGACTTTGCATGACCGATACGGGATCTCCACTGACGCTGTGTCGAGGCAGATCAAGGCATGGCTTTGACCGTAGCCGTGGGTCAAACCTGAAGCGCGGCGGATGCAAGCGTGATGGATACCTGGCCCATGGCAGAGGCGCACCGCAGCCCTTGGGATCCAGGCAATGATGAGAAATGCTCCGTAACATTCGATACGGAGCATTTTTTTGGGGCGACGAAACCTGCAGACGCTACCTAACCTCCTGCCACGCTACCGATGAAATTCGCCAGCTCAGCTGTTCGGGGCGCCGCAAAAACCTCGCGTGGATGGCCAGTCTCGTGGACCTTGCCTTGATGCATGAAGACCAGCTTGTCACCGACTTCCCGGGCAAAACGCATTTCGTGGGTGACCATGATCAGGGTCATGCCTTCACTGGCCAGTTGGCGCACCACACCGAGCACTTCGTTGACCAACTCGGGGTCGAGCGCCGAGGTGATCTCGTCGCACAGCAACACCTTTGGCGACATGGCAAGCGCCCGGGCAATCGCCACCCGCTGCTGCTGGCCGCCGGAAAGGCGGTCCGGGTAGGCGTCGAACTTGTCGCCCAGTCCAACCCTGGCGAGCATCTGCTCGGCCAACTGGCGGGCCTCGGCCTTGCCGGCCTTCTTCACCACCTGGGGTGCAAGCATCACGTTCTGGCCCACTGTCAGGTGAGGGAAGAGGTTGAACTGCTGGAACACCATGCCAACCTTCTGCCGCAGCGAGCGCAAGTCGGCGCGGCCGGCATCCAGGTATTCGCCATCCACCTCGATCACCCCATCGCTGATCGACTCCAGGCCGTTGAGGGTACGCAGGAAGGTACTCTTGCCGGAACCGCTACGGCCGATGATGGCGACCACCTCGCCCTCCTCGATCGCCAGGTCGACACCCTTGAGCACATGATTGTCGCCGTAGTACTTGTGCAATGCGGACACTCTAAGCAGGGGCATGCAGCCTCCTCTCCAGGTAACGGGCGCTCAGCGAGAGCGGGTAGCAAAGGACGAAGTAACCCACGGCCACCAGACCGTAGATCAGGAACGGTTCGAAAGTGGCGTTGGCCAACATGCCGCCGGTCTTGGTCAGCTCGGTGAAACCGATGATCGAGGTCACCGCCGTGCCCTTGACCACCTGCACCGAGAACCCGACGGTCGGCGCGACGGCAATGCGCAGGGCCTGGGGCAGGATCACGTGGCGCAACTGCTCCAGACGGCTCATGGCCAGGCTGCCGGAGGCCTCCCACTGGCCATGTGGTATGGACTCGACGCAGCCTCGCCAGATCTCGGCGAGAAAGGCACTGGTGAACAACGTCAAGGCGATGGCCGCCGCCATCCAGGCCGAAACATCGATGCCGAACAGGGCGATGCCGAAAAACACCATGAACAGCTGCATCAGCAGCGGCGTCCCCTGGAACAGCTCGATGTAGCTCCTGGCCGCGCCACGCAGCATCCGGCTATCGGAGATTCGCGCCAACAGCAGCAACAGCCCGGCAATACCACCGCAGACGAACGCCACCAGCGACAGCAGCAAGGTCCATTGCAAACCTGCGAGCAGGTTGCGCACGATGTCCCACAAGGTGAAATCCATTCAGCGTCTCCCCGTCAAAGCGCGCCGGCCGATCCATGCCAGCAGTTGGCGCACCAGGATAGCCATGACCAGGTACAGAGCCGTGGTCAGCAGGTATGTCTCGAAAGCCCGGAAGTTGCGCGACTGGATGAAGTTGGCAGCGAACGACAGTTCTTCTGTGGCGATCTGCGAGCACACCGCCGACCCGAGCATTACGATCACGATCTGGCTCGACAGGGCCGGCCAGACCTTGGCCAGTGCAGGTTGCAGCACCACATGGCGAAAAGCCTCGAAACGACTCATGGCCAATGCCGCCGCAGCCTCCAGTTGCCCTCTGGGAATGGCCTGGATACCCGCCCGAATGATTTCGGTGGAATAGGCCCCAAGGTTGATCACCATGGCCAGTACCGCCGCCTGCCATTCCGTCAACCGAACGCCAAGCGAGGGCAGGCCGAAGAAGATGAAGAACAACTGGACGATGAAGGGCGTGTTGCGGATCAGCTCCACGTAAAGGCCGAACAACGCATCGAAGGGCCGTAGTCGCCAGGCGCGCACCACCGCACCAAGCACACCGATGGCCACCCCGAACAGGGTGCCGATCAACGTCAGCTCCAGCGTGAACACAGCCCCTTCGAGCAGCAGGCCGCCTTGGGCCAGCACCGGGGAAAAGTCAAATTGATAGGCCATGGGTCGGCGACTCCAGGGCCGTTCAAAGGTCGGCCGGCAATGGCTGCTTCAGCCACTTTTCGGCATTGCGGTCGAGGCTGCCGTCGGCCTTGGCCGCATTCAAAGTGGCGTTGACCTTCTCGAGCAAGGCCGGCTCCTGCTTGGCCAGCCCCACGTACACTGGCGAGTCCTTGAGTTTGACCTTCATGACCGGCACCTTGTTCGGGTTCTTCTCGGCAATGACAGCCATTACCACGCTGCCGCTGGCGATCAGCTCGACCTGGCCCGACAGGTAGGCGGCGATGGTCGAGTTGTTGTCCTCGAAGCGCTTGATGACCGCACCCTGAGGGGCGACCGCGGATAACTCCATGTCCTCGATCGAGCCACGCGTGACACTGATGGTCTTGCCGGCAACGGCACCGATATTGTCGATCGACGTCTCGGCCGGCCCGAACACTGCCAGGTAGAACGGTGCGTAGGGGAGGGAAAAATCGATCACCGCTTCCCGCTCCGGGTTCTTGCCCAGGCTGGAAATCACCAGGTCGACCTTTCCGGTAGTGAGGAACGGAATGCGGTTGGTGCTGTTGACCGGGGTCAGCGCCAGCTTGACGCCGAGCCTGTCAGCCAGTAGCTGCGCGGTGTCGATGTCCAGGCCGCGAGGTTTGAGGTCCGGCCCCACCGAGCCGAAGGGAGGGAAGTCCTGGGGTACGGCTACCTTGAGCACGCCCCGGGCAGTGATGTCGGCCAGCGCATCGGCCTGGGCGTGGGAAACGCTCATGACGCCGCCACAAACCAGGGCGGCCAGAAGCAAGGAACGGATGTTTTTCATGGAAAATGCCTCGGGTGCATGCGAAGAAGTTGCCTAGCCCGAAAAGCACAGGCCGTGCCAGCGTTGCCCGGCAGCCCCGGAATACGCTTTCGCCCCTTGGCATCATGCGGTCTTACTGGTCTGAACAGCTAGCGCCTACCCTCTGCCATCGCCCCCCTTTCGTGCAGCCACCTGCCCCGCTGCGTCAGCATGGGGCGATACTTGCCAGGCAACCGGTAAAGCCTTTAAAAAGCGCAGACCCCTTGCCAGCTGGTCTGAACAGATGCTCGACACACTCCCCCGCGCAGTTCCGGAAATCGCCTTGCAGGCTATCCGCAAACTGATCCAGGAAGGCGACTACCAGCCCGGTGATGCCCTGCCCTCCCAACGTGACCTGGCAGAGCAGTTGGGTGTAAGCCGCGCCTCCCTGCGCGAGGCGCTGTCCTCCTTGAGCGCCTTGGGGCTGGTGAGCGTACAACCGGGCAAGGGGGTATTCGTCCAGGCGCCGCCATCCGCCACCGGCTTCTCCTGGCCCTATGCCGAACAGGTATCCGCCGTCGATACCTTCCAACTGCGCTATGCACTCGAAGGGTTCGCCGCCGGCTTGGCGGCGCTGTACCTGACGGCAGCGGACATTGATGCGCTCGAAGCCAATGTCGAGTCGATGCGCCAGGAGCTGCGCGCCGGCAATTTCGAGGCCGCAGCGCGCCTGGACTTCGCCTTTCACCGCCGCCTGCTGGAAGCGAGTGGCAACCACGCCATGCTGCAGGTGATCACCACCAGCCAGGACATTTTCCTGGAGAGCCAGAAGCTGCCTTTCATTCGCCCTGAACGCGCAATGGAGACCTGGCAGGAACACCGCAAGATCCTGCGCCAGCTTGCCCGTGGCAACCAGGCCGGGGCACAGCGTGCAATGCAGGAGCATATCCGCAACGCGGCATCGCGCACGAACGTGGTGTTCCCATGTTGACTAGTTCGCCAAACACCGGAATACCAGGCCTGCCGTGCATGACTGCACACAGCAACATCACCCTCACAGGGTAAGTGGAAAGGTCTCAGCATTGACCTGAATCAATCAAACGCCATAGGCGGTGTTGTAAACAGCACACCAAACATATGGGAATGCAGTTTGATGAGCGAGTCCAACCCGGCAACCAGAATTATCTGCAACAATCTTGAACTGGCCGATCAATTGCGCCAGTTGTTGGCGCCTGTAGCACCCGATTGCGAGGTGCTGAGTACGCCGCGCAATTGCAGCGTCGCCCCTCTTTGCCGCTGGCTCGGTGAAACCCAGTTGGGCTCGGCTGGGCAGATACAGGCTGCCTTGCTGGATGCCACCGAGGTTCTCGAACAGACCCGACACGCCTTCAAATCCCGCGAACTGGGGCTGCTGCGGCGACGCCTGGTTGCATTGCTGGATAAATTGTCGGAAGATCCCCAGTGATGTGAATGTGCCATCACCAGGTTCCGCCCTGCGGGAACCGGCTTTGCCGAGCAGGATAATAGGCCTGAAAGACGAAGCGCCGTGGCAACAAGTTCTTGAGCAGAACTTGTTGCCACGGCGCTTTTTTTTGTTCAGCAAAAAGGAATCTTCTCCAACACCGGGGGATGTGAATGAAGGTGACAAAAGACCTCGAGGAATTACTCAAGCGTATCCGTCTCGACCATGCGGAGATTGTCGAACGCTTTCGCTTTCTCGACTGGAGCGCCGAAGATGCCAGACGACTAGGCGTAGCAGCTCAGTACATGGCCCCGTCCCAGCAAGCTTTCGTCGACCATCTGTACCGTCAC
This sequence comes from Pseudomonas sp. PVC-5-1, assembly GCF_057444345.1. Lineage (NCBI taxonomy): Bacteria > Pseudomonadati > Pseudomonadota > Gammaproteobacteria > Pseudomonadales > Pseudomonadaceae > Pseudomonas > Pseudomonas sp. PVC-5-1. The sequence goes on from NZ_CM172024.1 coordinate 3,774,230, forward strand.
CTGGCGGAATTTTCCACGCCGTCCGCGTTGCTTCGCACGCCGGAAGTCACCGCCCGTTTGAAGCAGAGCCAGGCTGAGTATTACCAGCGCTTGTGGAGCGGCCCCTACGATGAAACCTACGTCAACGGCCGCCTGCGCATCGGTGTGATCCATCAGCAGATCGGCCTGGAGCTGAAGTGGTATCTCGGCAGCTATCGGCTTTACCTCGACGACATGCTTGAAAGCGTGTTCGGCGACAGCCCGGATGCCACGCTGTATTCCAGCCTGTTGAAGGCAGTGTTCTTCGACATGACGCTGGCCATCGATACCTACAGTGCGGCCCAGCACAAGGCGCTGGAAGATAGTGAGGCTCGCTTCGCCCGCGCGCTGCGCGGTGCCAACGACGGGCTGTGGGACTGGCATGTCGATCAGGACCGGCTTTACGTTTCAGAGCGTTGGGCCAGCATGCTTGGCCTCAGCCGCGACAGCATCGGCGAGAGCAGTTCCAGTTGGTTCGGTCGCGTGCACCCGGACGACCTGCCGGATTTTCGCCATGCCATCGATGCCCATCTTCAAGGGCAGACATCATCCGTTCACCACGAGTACCGTATCCGTAAGCACAACGGCGACTACATCTGGGTCCTCGTGCGAGGGGTCGCCGAAATGACCAACCCTGGCGAGCTACGCATGGCTGGCTCGCAGTCTGATATCAGTGCACGCAAGGATGCCGAGCAGCGCCTCCAGCATACCGCCCAGCATGACCCGTTGACCGGCCTGGCCAACCGCATCCGGCTTGACGAGCAAATGCAGAAGACCTTCAGGAAGCAGCGCAAGGGCGGTGACTACGAAGCGCTGCTGTTCATCGATCTGGACCGCTTCAAGTTGATCAACGATAGCCTCGGCCACAACGTCGGTGATCGCGTGCTGGTGGAAGTGGCAAGGCGCTTGAAAGAGTCACTGCGCCCCACTGACCAACTGTTCCGCTTCGGCGGAGACGAATTCATCGTTTTGCTTCACGACCTCACCTGCGACCGCGACGCCGAGCAGATATCCCAACGCATCCTCGACAACCTGCACCAACCGCTGCACATGGACGGTCGAACCCTGGTGGTCAGCGCCAGCATCGGCATCGCTCCGTTGCACGACAATGGCAAAGCCCTGGATGTGCTGCAGGCTGCCGACCTTGCCCTCTACCGAGCCAAATCTGCCGGCAAGGCGCGGTACGCCCACTACGACGAAACATTGCAAGATACCGCGCAGCAGCATCTGGAACTGGAATCCGCGCTAGGCCAGGCACTGCAACAGAATGAATTTGAACTGTACTACCAACCGATCTATCACCTGGACCAAGGGACACCTCTGGTGACCGGGGTCGAGGCGCTGTTGCGGTGGCGCCATGGCGAACGCCTGATCTCGCCACTGGAGTTCATCCCTGCGCTGGAGGAATCGGGAGAGATCATCCGCGTCGGCGAATGGGTACTGCGCCAGGCCTGTCGGCAGGCCCGGGCCTGGCAACTGGCCGGGCATGAGCGCCTGCGCTGCTCGGTGAACATTTCCAGCACGCAATTGCAACAAGCCGACTTCACCCTCCGGCTGATCGATATCCTGCAAGAAAGCGGCCTGCCTCCCGCCAGCCTGATCCTGGAGATCACCGAAAGCCAACTGATGCACGACGACATGGACACGCTGGCCTGTCTGCATGAGCTGACCAGCCTTGGTGTTCTGCTGGCGCTGGACGATTTTGGCACGGGTTACTCCTCGCTCGGCTACCTCACGCGCTTTCCGCTGCACATCCTCAAGCTCGACAAGATCTTCATCACCGGCGTTCCTTACGAGAACAAACAGAGCGCGATCAGCCAGGCGATCATCGTTCTCGGCCGTAGCCTCGGCCTGGAAGTAGTGGCCGAAGGCATCGAGAGTTCGGCGCAACTCGAATTCGTGGTCGGTGAAGGCTGCCACTACGCCCAAGGCTACTGGTTCAGCCGGCCACAACCCGCCGCTCAGATACAACACCTGCTCAGCACAGAAGACCGTTTCGAAGGAAGCGCAGTTACCCGGCGCGTACCTGTCAGTTCAGGAGAAAAACAATGAAAACCAATCTTCCGGTCAGTGGTCGTGCCGTCGAATTCAGCGCAAACGCGAACATTCTTTCAACAACCAACCCAAAGGGCGCCATCACTTACGTCAATCCCGACTTCATCAACATCAGCGGATTCAGTGAAGCCGAATTGCTCGGCGTCAATCACAACATCGTGCGCCACCCGGACATGCCGCCAGAAGCTTTTGCGCATATGTGGCAGACACTCAAGGATGGGCGCTCGTGGATGGGGCTGGTAAAAAATCGCTGCAAGAACGGTGACCACTACTGGGTCAGCGCCTATGTCACGCCGATGCAGCGCAATGGCGAAACAGTGGAATACCAATCGGTTCGCACGCTACCGGCCAAAGCGCTGGTGGAGGCTGCTGAACATCTCTATGCACAGTTGCGTAGTGGTAAAAAGACCAACTGCCTGCGTATGTCACGGCTGTCCGTCGGCATGCGCCTGGCACTTGCCAGCACTGGCGTGAACCTGCTGTGCTTTGCTGCCTTGGGCTTGCTGGGTGCGTTGCCCTGGAGCCATGCCGCTTTCTCCATGACGCTATCGAGCTTGCTGCTTGGCGGCGTGTTGCGCTTCAGCCTGCGCCCCCTCGACGCCCTTGCCCGAAAAGCCAGGAATATCGCCGACAATCCGCTGAGCCAGATTCTCTACAGCGGCCGCCGCGACCAGTTTGGCCAGATCGATTTCACCCTGCAAATGCTCGAAGCCGAGACCCGGGCAATAGTCGGACGCATTGCCGATTCGTCCCGCCAGTTGAGCAAGGAAGCCGAAGAGCTTCTGTCTGCAGTGGACAACAACAATTGCGCAACCCTCCGCCAACAGGGGGAAACTGCCCAGGTTGCCAGCGCAATAACCCAGATGGCCAGCAGTGTGCAGGAAGTGGCGCGCAACGCTCAGCTCACCGCCAGCGCCGCGAACCTGGCCAACCAGGAATCCGACCGCGGCCACCAACTGGTCGAGCAGACCCGCCAGCACATTGATAGCCTCGCCAGCGAAGTGCAACAGACCAGCATGGTGATTCATCAACTGGAACAGCATGGCAATGAAATTGACCGCGTACTCGAGGTCATTCAAAGCATCGCCGAACAGACCAACCTGCTTGCCCTCAACGCCGCCATCGAGGCTGCCCGCGCTGGAGAGGCGGGCCGGGGTTTCGCGGTGGTCGCCGACGAGGTGCGCGGGTTGGCTTCGCGGACTCAGCAATCCACTGCTCACATCCAGGGCACCATCGACACCCTGCGGCGTTCCACGGGGGATGCCGTGCTTGCGATGCAGCGCAGTCACAGCAAGGCCGGTGTCAGTGTAGAACAGGCACTGCTGGCTGCCCGGGCGCTGGACGGGATCACCCAGCGCGTAGATGAAATAAGCGGCATGAGCGTGCAGATCGCTGCCGCCGTAGAGGAGCAGAGCGCGGTGGGTGACAGCATCCAGTGCAACCTGGCCGATATCAGTCAAACCACCCAGAAAAGCGTGCACGCCAGCAACCAGAGTCGAACCACTGCCGCCCATGTCGCCAAGCTGGCCGAGCGCCTTCAACTGCTGTCGGCGCAACTTTGGGGGCGCCAGCGCAATGGGTGACCGGTTCGCACCGTACTCCCAAGCCAACCCTCACAAGCCGGCCTGCGTGGTCGGCCCCAGCTTGGGCGACTTCTGCAACAACCCTCGTGGCAACTGGAAACCTTTGAAAGGCTCTTGGGTTATAGGGTTGAAGGCTTTCTGCGCGTTAAGCCTGTAGCGCATCACGCCATCGCCGGTCCTGAAGCTCAGGTCCACGCTGGTCGCCGTGCGCCCATTGAGCGAGCCACGGCTGAGCAAGCGGAACATCGACCAGGGGCCACGGTACTCAAGGCTGCTGCTGTTCCCGTTCTGCCGGAGCAAGGTCAGGTTACTGCGCACCTGCTGCCCCAAGGTATTGGGCCAGACGATACCGGTGATCTGGCTCGGGCCATGGGTGTAGGGAATCAATTGGCCGTCCAGGTCCAGCAAGCTTGTACGCTGGTTGGCACTCAGGCCCAACGGCTCGATGCTGAACTGCACACTCAGGTTGCCGCGCTGATCAAAGAAGGTCTCGCGGATACGATCTGCCCGCTCCAGCTGTTCGAGCACATCACTGCGGATCAGCGACTGCCCCTGCTGGCCGGCCTGCAGGGCTTCGAGGTTATCCCTCAGGAAGACCTTCAGGTATTGATCATGGAACTGCTGCAGCCGCCCCTTCGGCCCGAAGAAGGCCTCAAAGTCGTCCAGCGAGGCGTCGGGAGCTTTCACGACGAAGGGGTAGCGCCCTGCCAGACGCTGCTGGAAGAAGCTGTACACCTCGGCGTCCCAGCGTCGTTCCAACTCGCGCAGGGCTTCGACATTCAGCACCTGTGCTGTTTGATCGGCCATCTTTCTGACCTGGTGGTTGATCGGTTCCGGTAAGCCGGTGGCCACCCGCTGCAGGGTGCCGATGGGGTCTTGCCCTGTCATCGAGAATCGCTGATGCACGGCCTGCAGCGCGGCCTTGCCTCGGTCGGGGCTGTCCTGCACCGCCTTGGCGTAGTCGTGCACGGCTGCGATGGCAGCAAGAGTCTCGTCGTAGTAGCTGGGTTTCTCACCGGTTGCCTGCAACATGGCACTCAGCCCGGCAAAGGCCCGCTGAATGGCCCAGGCCTGTTGTTGATCAGGCCTGCCACTTGTCGGCTGCAACGCTTCGACCTCCCCGGCTGCCTCAGCGACAACGGCTGATGAAAGCGAAGTGTTGTCCCTCACTGTGTCCAACAACCGATGCAGGGGCGCTGCTGGCCCGGTCAACTGCTGCAGGATCGCTACGCCATGATCCAGGTCGTGGAAGTCAGCCACCGAAAAGGCATTCAAGGCACGACGCCAACTGTCAATGAAATCGGCGCTGTACAGGTTACGTAGCCGCTCGCCCAGTGCCTCCCGGTCGGCATCCGAGTAATCGAGCTGGCCACGCTCTCCAAGTGCCCACTGGTCGATCATGGCCATATCTGCAAACCTTTGACTACGTGGTTCGAAGTACTCTTTGAAGCCCTTGGCGGTGAGCATCGGCGCTATCAGGACACCATCGCCCTGCCTGAAGCCAGGAGACGACTGATACACCACATCGAACGCTGGCCCCACCTGATGACGCAGGTCCAGGCCGGCATTCAACTGCTCTCCAGCCTGCTGTTTCAGGCTCGCGTACACCCGCTCTGGCAAAGGTACCTTGCGCAGGACCTGCTGCACCTCTGCAATACGCTGGCGATACTGCGGCAGATCGGTATCGGCATAGGCCAAGGCATACTGCAGGTGCCGCATGAGGTCGCCTTGCAATTGCCCCTGCCCGGGGAACTTCTGTTGCCACTGGCGCGCCATCCAGTCCTCGACCCATTCGGGGCGGCGGCTCTGGCGGTCCTCCAGCATTCGATAAACCCGAAGCGCAGCCATCTGCTGTTCACTGCCCGGCGGCGCAGCGTCCATGGCATCGATCACACCGCTGGCCAAGGCTGGCAGGAAGCGCCTGGAGAGCAAGCTCAGGTAGGCCTCATCGACGCGAGGGCCAATGGCGCGCCCCTGATACAAGCCTAGGTCGGAAACACCCGGCCACGCGGCACGATAGTCGCCAAACACCGACACGGCATCGCGTATCTGGTCCAGCGGTTCCAGCAGGTTGCGTCCGGTGGGGTCCAGACGCTGGTCCACTTCGTGATGACTGTACTCTCTGCTCTTGGCGAGCACGTTGGCGGCCTTGGCGCCATTGATGTCAAAGTAGCGTTGCCAACTGGCGATGGCGACACTGAAGGCCAGCACGCCTACTGCAGACCCCACCCAGAGCAACCGACGTTTGCTGCGCGCTACCTTGATGTTGTCCCCGGCAAGGCCGGCCTCCTGGTAGATGACTCGCCGGAAGGCGTGCTGAATGAAGTAGACCAGCGCCTGCCCCTGCGCCTTGCCTTCACGCAGTGGAAACTCGGTCTTGTACGGCTGTGCCGCCTCACGCACGAACGCATTGAGCATGTCGCCCTGCTGCAAGACCGACGACCAGTACACGCCACGTACCAATGCAGGCGTGGTGAAGCGGTCACTTGCGAGGGTTTCTTTCAGGAAGGCCAACAGTATCGGACGCAGCCCGATCAACTGGGCATGCAACGAGAACAAGCGAACTCGCGACGGCGCACCGGCCAATACATCGAGCCGGTCCACTACCTGTTCAAACAATTGCCTTATCAACCGATCGTAATGATCGCCATATTCATCCAGCCAGGCATCGAACGTGCCGACCGCATCCAGTTTGAAGGTGAAGCCCAGCATGTTTTCCCGCATGGCGGCAGGAAGCCCAGCGTACAGCTGGTCGAAACCGTCCAGCAGATCGAATTTGGCCAGTACCACATACAGCGGCAGGCGCGAGCCCGACTGACTGCTCACTTCATACAACCGCGTGCGTAGCACATGCGCCAAGGCGACACGTTGCTCAGGCGTGCCATGCAGTAGCGCAGGCAGGTCAACGACCAACAGCAAGCCATTTAGTGCTCTCTGGCTTCGGTTACGTACCAGCCAGCCCAGCATGTGTTCCCACAACCTGGCCGAGGTGGCGGGTGGTGCTTTCGACGTGTCTGACTCCTCGGCTGATGAACCTGCCATCGATTCCTGACGGACGAAAGCGCCCGGCGGGTCGATGATCACCGCATCGTTACTGACCCACCAGCCTATCGGATAAGCCAGCACCTGCGCTTGCCTGCCTCGCGCTTGTGCCTTGTCGATGCGGGTCAGGGAAAAACTCTGTTCGGTACGGTCGATGAAGCTGGTCTTGCCGGCCTGTTGGTCGCCCACCACCAGATACCACGGCAGTCGGTACAAGGCACGCCTGCCACCCGCATTGTCCAGATAGCGTGCCAGCCCTTGGTCCAAGGCTTTTTCCTGTGCCTGGACGAAAGGCAACACGTTGTCCAGTTCAGCGTCCACCGCCTGCTTGCGTTCGGCCTGCAAACGGCGAAAACGCCTGCGCAGCACCACAAGCCAGCAGAGTAGCGGCACCAACACCAGCGCCAGGCTGGCCAAACCGCGATGCGCCACGCTAGCCAGCGGCTGCTGCCCGCGCCAGACCCATTGCGGGCCGAGCCACCAGATTGCAACCAGCATCAATGCGGCACCCAGCCCGAGCAGCAGCGGCATGGCCAGGCCAATACGGGCCACCAGGGGCAAGCCCCAACGTTTAAGATGCTTCCACAGTTGATTCATCCTGACTCCCGTTCCTTGTTCCAATCAGCCCTTGATGGACCGTGCACGCGTACTGCTGAAGGTGTTGAAACACCGCAGGCTCCCAGGCGCTGGCGGTGGTTTCCTGCATCGTTCGGGCAACGCCTGCGCACAAGTCCTGGGCCAGCCAGGACACGCCCCGAGCAGCCAGCAGATCAGCCGCGATCACCGTGGTATGGCAGCGCTCACGCAGGCTGCGGAAGTCCGCCTGCATGCCCTGCAGCCTGAGCAACACCGCTTCCACGCCGCTGGTTTCCAGTTGGCAGGCCAGCTCCTCTCGCAACGTGGCGAATTCCTGAGAGGCTGCGTCCGAATCGGATTGCCCTTGTGCCCCCCTGAGCCACGCCAGACATTGGTCATCGACAAATACCTTGCCGTCGCTGAAGCACAACTGCTGCAGCGCGGGCATGCGCTGCACGAACCGCGCGGTTGCAGCGCGAATGGCCTCAGCCACCTCGCCCATCGCCAGCCGCGTGGCAGCGCTCGCTGCCAGAAAGCTGCCGCGAATCCAGTAGGGGCAAGCCGTCACGCTCTTTTCGATCCGCTGCAGCAGGGCCGTGTCGATTGCAGTAGCGGCAATGGCATCTTCATAGTCCCCGGCAATGTCCTGCGGCACCGCCATCAGCTCCGTGCGGTTGCCCTGCCTGGTTTGAGGCGGCGTCTGGATGTGCGCCCACAAGCCGAACCGACGCAACTGGTAGCCAGCAGGATCGTAAGGGTCCTGTTGATTGATCAGCTCGGCCATGGTCAGCATGGCCCTTCGTGATTCGCGCTCGTTGCCCAACGACACACGGGGCGTCGGCGTGGCAATGACCTCGGCCAGTGGCGCAGACTTGAAGGCGTTTGCAGGGGGCTTGTCCGTGGTGGGCTCGGCAAGGCCGTTTGAAAGCTCCGTGTGCTTGCGTAGCAGGCGCTCCAGTTCGCCAAGGGCCGCTTCATCGAGCTGCGCTGCTTCCCGCTGCTGTTGCAGGCGTTGCAGCGCGCCCTGAGCCGCCGCGGCGTGCGCGGGGCTGAACGTGAAGCGGTCCAGGCGCGGCAACGCCACGAGCAAACGGTTAATCATCAGGCCAACCAGCTTGCGCTTGCCGAGGAACCCTTTGGGGCCCGGTTTCGGGTATGCGCTTTCCCAATAGGCTTCGACCATGCCGGCCAGCAGTGCGACGGTAAAACCCCAGCGCTCCCAGCATTGGCTGCGCAGCCAAGCGACACCCAGGTGCGCGACGATGCGCAGGTGCTTGCACTCCTGGCCCAGGTACTGGCGGGACGCTTCTTCGATATAGGCCCAGTCGATGGAAGGCTCCTGCAGCCCACCCAGCTTGACCATTTCCTGGTCAATCGCCTGGTAGGTTTCGTTCTCCACATCGAACAGACCGGCAGGGTTCTGCGCGTCGATGGGGGCAAGCAACCGGGCAATTTCCTGTGCGGTGACCTCTGCTACCAGCGACATGCCTTGCGCGCCTCATCGATGAGTGGGTCCAGCCCCTGAGCGTCGAAAACCAGCCCATCAACGGCTGGGTTGTCGCTCTCGACCTGAATGCGATGGGCCCCGATCAGTGGCTTGATCTGCTCGATGCCCGGCAAGCCCCTGCCAGCGTCAAGCACCTGGCCGTTCTCCGTCACCTGCCAGGGTGTAGCGAGGGTGGAGCCACGCTCCCCCTGCAATCGTACCCTCACCCGGCCGGCATCGATGGGTTGTGCGGTAACCAGTTGCAACCTGGAAATGTTCTGCACACAACTGATCACCAGGTAGGGGTGCGGTGCGACCGAAGCGATTGCGGGCGCCGAGATCATCAGCCCGTCATCCCCTTTTTCGAGGCGAAACGTCAGCTCCTCCGGCGACCGCCCCGCCTCATGGGTCATCACACGACGCAGCGTGGGCGAATCCTGCTCCGGCGCGGACCATTGCAGTTTCGTCACATGTGCCGGGGTGCCAGCGGCCTGGTCGAAACAAGCCAAGCGCTCGACGTTGGAGACGATCTGTGGGCAGTCCCTGGTCTGGCTTGCCAAACTTGGCGCCAGGGAGAGCAACATCGAAAGGCCAACGCCATATGCATAGCGAAGAATCATATTGGCTTTACTCACTCGTAAAATATCGCAACAGTGCCACCCGACTGGCCAGTCACGATTTAATAGCAGTCATCCACACAACTACCGAATAGTGGAGCACCGAAACGAAACAAAGGCTAGTACAGAAAAAATCATATTCACAACCAAATATTTCCTTACACTTTCACGCTCGACGCACAATATTTTTTCGGTGCATGGTTTTTTACACGCACATAGCGAGACTCCAATTACGTTTAAATTTAAACATAACTTTGTAGGACGCTTCCTACATATATCCAAACTTCACGAAGGCTGACATCCATGAATAAAAGCTCAGGCTCCGTTGCACCCAAAGAACGCATAAACATCAAGTACGTACCGGCCACCGACGGCGAACAAGCCGAGGTAGAGCTGCCGCACAAGATGTTGGTACTAGGCGATTTCGGCCTGGAAGATGCCCGCGCGCTGGAAGACCGTTCGATCATGCGAATCGACAAACACAGTTTCAACAATGTGTTGAACGACGCCGATGTCAGCCTCGCCATGTCCGTGCCATCCATGCTCAGCACTGCCCCCGACGCAGAGCTGGCGGTCAACCTCCAGTTCAAGTCCATCAACGATTTCGGGCCAGACAGCATCGCCCGCCAGGTACCGGAGCTGAACAAGCTGCTGGAGCTTCGCGAGGCATTGGTCGCGCTGAAAGGCCCACTGGGCAACGTGCCCACGTTCCGCAAGCAACTGCAGCACCTGCTGAATAACGAACAGGCACGCAAACAACTGGCTGAAGAACTTGACCTGGTGCTCGAGGCGCCAAAAGAAGACTGAGACAACGGAGCGTCCCCATGCCAAAGCAAAACAGCACGACCGTCGCGGTTGAAACAACAACCGAACCACTGAGCAACGCCACCCTGCTCGACCAGATCATGGCAGAAACCAAGTTGGCACCTACTCAAGAGGGCTATCAAGTCGCTCGCCAGGGTGTATCTGCTTTTATCGCCGAAATCCTTAAAAGCCATGACCCTGATCAACTCATCAACAAACATCGTGTCGACCAGATGATCGCTGAACTGGATCGAGTGCTCAGCAAGCAGATGGATGCCATCCTGCATCAACCCGAGTTTCAGCAACTTGAATCCGCGTGGCGCAGCCTCAAACTTTTGGTCGACCGAACCGACTTTCGTGAGAACATCAAGCTTGAAGTCTTGCATGTCAGCAAAGATGACTTGCTCGATGACTTCGAGAATGCCGCCGACATCACTTGCAGCGGCATATACAAGCATGTTTACACCGCAGGTTATGGCCAATTTGGTGGTGAACCCGTTGCTGCGATGGTTGGCAACTACAGCTTCGGCCCCTCTTCTCCCGATATAAAACTGCTGAGTTACATGGCCTCGGTCGGTGCCATGGCACACGCACCTTTTCTCGCGGCGCCCTCTCCTGAGTTCTTCAATCTGAGCAGCTTTGAAGAGCTGCCCAATCTGAAGGAGATCAAGGACATTTTCGCCGGCCCCCGGCATGCCAAGTGGCGTGCGTTCCGCGAAAGCGAGGATGCCCGTCATACCGGGCTGACCGGGCCGCGATTCATGCTCCGCTCTGCCTATCACCCGCAAGAAAACCCGGTCCAGAGCTTCACCTACGACGAGGACATCGCCGGGCGGCACGACAACTATCTGTGGGGCAACTCCGCCTTCCTGCTGGCCAGCTGCATCAATGACAGTTTTGCCCGCTACCGCTGGTGCCCGAACATCATCGGCCCGCAGTCGGGTGGTGCCGTCGAGGACCTGCCGGTGCACCTGTACGAGTCACTGGGTCAGCTGCAGGCCAAGATTCCGACCGAAGTCCTGATCTCCGACCGCAAGGAGTTCGAGCTGGCCGAAGAGGGCTTCATCGCCCTGACCATGCGCAAGGACAGCGACAACGCCGCGTTCTTCTCGGCCAACTCGGTACAGAAGCCGAAGAACTTCCCCAAGACCCCGGAAGGCCTGCAAGCACAAACCAACTACAAGCTCGGCACCCAGCTGCCCTACCTGTTCATCGTCAACCGGCTGGCCCACTACATCAAGGTGCTGCAGCGCGAACAGATCGGTAGCTGGAAAGAGCGCAAGGACCTTGAGTCCGAACTGAACAAATGGATCAGGCAGTACGTCGCCGACCAGGAGAACCCGTCAGCCGATGTGCGCAGCCGTCGCCCATTGCGTGCTGCAAGGGTCGAGGTGTCGGACGTTGCCGGTGACCCGGGCTGGTATCAGGTCTCGCTCGCCGTGCGCCCGCACTTCAAGTACATGGGGGCGAATTTCGAGATCTCACTGGTCGGTCGGCTTGATACCCAATGAGTGGATTTTTCGACCGTTTGGTGACGGATCAACTCGCAAGCCGGGTGCCCTCCAGGCAAGAGAACGCTACCCAGAAGTTCGCCGCCATCAAGCGCCACCTGGAAACGCTGCTCAATGCTCGCCAGGGTTGCTCGCAAAGCAGCCCTGAGCTGGGCCTGAGTGACTTCAACGGGCACGACGCAAGCAGTGGCGACCTGCTGAAACAGGTGAGCGCGGACATCCGCCGCACCATTCAACGCTTTGAGCCGCGTGTGCACGTGCGCGCGCTCAAGGCCGTCCCCGATTGCCATGCCCCGCTGGAACTGCATTTCAGGCTGGACTGCCACGTGCAGGTCAACAACCACACGGAGCAGCTGCAACTGGAGCTGCTGGTCAATGGCCATAACCGCCACACCCGAGTGAGGTGACCTATGTCACTCAAGGACCGATTCAGCGAAGAGTTGCGTTACCTCCATGAACTGGGGAACGACTTCGCCCAGGACAACCCACAACTTGCCCGCCTGCTCGGCAAGGGTGGCAGCGACCCGGATGTCGAACGCCTGATGGAAGCCTTTGCATTCCTCACGGCCAAACTGCGGCTCAAGCTGGAGGACGACCTGCCCGAGCTGACGCACCCCATGCTGCAGTTGCTGTGGCCCAACTACCTGCGGCCCCTGCCGAGCGCCACGATCATCCAGTTCACGCCGCGCAAGCAAGCGCTGAGCCAGTCGCAACCCATCGCCAAAGGCTCGCGGTTGTTCTCCAGCCCCGTGGATGGGGTGCCCTGCGAATTCCGCACCTGCACGGCGGTGGACATTCACCCGTTCGAGATCGAGTCGGTGAACGCTACCCAGACACTCGACAGTTCGGTGGTTCGCATCGGCCTGCAAACCTTGGTCGAGCGGCCGCTGAACACCCTGGGTTGCGCCAGCCTCGACTTTCACCTGAGCGGCGATACCCAAACTGCTCGCACGCTGTACCTGTGGATCGCTCAATACCTCAAGCATGTCTGCGTGACAGTCAATGGTGGGGTACGCCGGCTGCCGGCCAGCAGCATCGTGTTCCCAGGCTTCAGCCCGGACGAAGCGCTGCTGCCTTACCCACAGAACGTCTTTGACGGTTACCGGATCCTGCAGGAGTACTTCGTATTTCCCGAGCGTTTCCACTTCGTCAGCATCACCGGCCTGGAGAAAATCTGGCCTGATCAAGCGACTCAGCGGGTCGGCCTCGAGTTTCACTTCACCCGACAGCTACCGGATTCGCTGCGTGTCGGCAAAGCAGACTTCAGCCTGTTCTGCACCCCGGCGGTGAACCTGCTCAGCCACAGCGCCGAGCCCATCGACCTGTCCAACCGGCCCGCCCAGGTCGAGCTTGTGCCCAGAGGCAAGGAGCGGCACGCCTATGAAATCTTCAGTGTCGATCGGGTCATCAGCACCCGCACCACGACTGACGGAAGTACCGGCGAACACCTGAGAACCTTCCGCCCCTTCGAGTCGTTCGCCCATGAGATCGAGCATGTGCAAGGGCGCACGGCGTTGTACTACCGCTACACACTCGAGGACTCCCTGCGCGGCGATGGCGTCACCCATCGCATCGCTTTCGTGCGCGCCGATGCCAACGCCTACATTGGCGAACTGGAAACAGCGTCCATCGACCTGACCTGCACCAACCGCGACCTGCCGCTGGCGTTGGGTATCGATGACATCAACGTGCTGACCGAGATCACGCCGCCGCTGGCCACCTATACCAACATCCGTGCCCCCACCCGCCCCTACCGGCCGGTGCTGGATGGCCAGTTGCAGTGGGCCCTGATCTCCAACATGTCGCTCAACTACCTGTCGCTGCTCTCGGCCGAGCCGCTGAAAGCGGTCATCCGCGCTTACGACTTCGCGGCCTTGCACGACATCCAGCAGACACGCACCACCCGCAAACGCCTCGATGGCATCCGTGATGTGCAAACAGAGCCGCTGGACTGGCTGATCAAGGGCCAGCCCATTCGTGGCTTGCGCACGCGGCTGAAGCTGGATCAAAGCGCATTCCTCTGCGAAGGCGACCTGTACCTGTTCGGTTGCGTGCTCGCGCACTTCTTCGCCCTGTACGCCAGCATCAATTCCTTCCACCAACTGGAAGTGATCAACACCACCAACAACGAGCACTACACATGGCCAATCCAGACCGGCAAGCAACCGCTGATCTAGCCGACAAGCTGTTCGCCGAGGCGCACCAGTACAACTACTTCCAGTTGCTGGAACGCCTGCACGGCTTGCACGGGGATGACCTGGAACCACGCTGGCCAGATCAGGCCACCCGGCTGAGGGTGCGGCTTGCCAGTGACCCGCGGCTGAGTTTCCCGGTTTCCGACATATACAAGGTCGAACGCATGCCCGGGGAAGCTGACCGCTATCGCGTGTGCACCACCTTCATGGGCTTGCATGGCACCGACTCGCCGTTGCCCACCTATTACCTGGAGCAGGTGGCATACGAGCATGCACAGGGCATCGGTGTGCGGCCGGCGTTCTTCGATTTCTTCAACCACTACCTGCTCAGCTTGCTGCATCGCATCTGGCGTAAATATCGCTACTACATCCGCTTTCAGCCGGGAGCTACCGATGGGTTCTCCCAGTACATCTTTGCCCTGCTCGGGTTGAATGACAGGCAGTTGCGCGGGGACACGGCACTGCCGTGGAGCCGGCTGCTCAGTTTCGCCGGCGTCATTGCCAGCCGCAGCCGTGCGCCGGGCACGGTCGCCGGCATCATCGCCCACTGCTTCGACTTGAAGCAGGTACAGATCCGCGAGTTCGAAACCCGCTCGGTCCCCACTGCCGCCAAGCAACTGGTCAGCCTTGGCCGCAGCAACGGCGAGCTGGGCAGCACCTTCATGGTGGGCAGCCGCACGCGAACACGCAGCAGCAAGTTCACCATCGTGATCAGCGAACTCGACCCAGCGCAATTGCGTGACCTGCTGCCCAGCGGCATCAACTTCGGCCGGTTACGGGCACTGATCGACTTCCTGCTGCGGGATGGCCTGGCCTATGACCTGGAGCTGCGCCTGAAGCAGAACGCACTGCCGCCCTTCTGCCTGCACCGTAGCCTGGGTGCCTACCTGGGCTGGACCAGCTTCGTCGATGACCGTCACGGCCAGAGCAGCCCTGTGGTGCGGTTCCGGGGGCGCTCATGAGCACTTTGACCTTGAGCATCACCAACCTGGATCAGTTGCAACACAACGTCACTGCCCGACATCAGTTCGACTGCACAGGCGGCACCATCGGCAGCGCGAAGGCCACCTGGCGGATCAACGATCGTGAGCAGACCGTTGCACCGATCCATTGCGAGATCCGCTGGATCGAGGGCAGCTTCTGCGTCATCGATCGCTGTCAGCGTACCTACCTGAACGACAGCCTCCACAGCCTGGGGTCGCTTACCGCCAGGCGGCTGCTCGAGGGTGACCAGTTGCGTATTGGCGCCTATCGGCTGCAGGCCCAGCTTGCGCAGGCCGATGCACGCTCACTGGAGGACCTGTTCAGCCCTGAACAGAGAACCCTTGATCACTGGTTGCTGGATGTTCCACCCAAGGCTTCTCACGCCGCTGCAGCCGCCCCCCAGGCTGTCGCGGACATCTGCTCGGCATTCGAACCGGGCATGGGCAACGACCCCTTGGCGGCACTGGACACAGAGGCAGGGCCGGCGCAGCAGAGCCCACTGGAACGCCTGATTTCAGGAGAACGCCCATGATGCGTCCAACATTCGTGGCCGGCCTGCTGACGGCGCTGATCGGGCTCTCGGGTTGCACGTCCCTGAGCAAGATTGGCCAAGTGGTGATGGACCCGTCATTGCCCGTCGGACCGCCCGGGGAACACCCCACCCAGGTCGCGTTCAGCATCAACGCCAGCCCAACGCTCAATGGCAACCCGAACAGCCTTGAGGTCGCGCCCGAGCCCGGGCCGGTTGTGGAGCCCAGCCCTTACGCGGTCAGCCTGAGTGCAGGCGACCCCTACGTGCTGACCGAGAAAGTCGGGGCCTTGTTCGAGTATCTGCTGGAACAGTTCCCGGCCATGTCTCCCGTCGATTTGCCAGTTGACGATGGCGATGATCCGGCGCGCTCTCCCCTGGAAGAAAGTACCCCGGGCAGCTACGACGACCCGACCGTGGTGCTGACCTTGCCGCGCACCACCACCGTGGCCACCGAACCCGTCGCTACGCCCATGGCCGTGAAGATCCTGCAACTACGCGACGACTCTCTCTTGCGCAACAGCGTTTACGAACTGCTGGACAAGGACCCTGCCGAGGCACTGCGCAGCACCTACATACGCGATGACGATTACCTGCTGCGCCCTGGCCAGTTCAAGTTCATCCCCTTTGCGCCCATCGAGCCCGAAACGCGCTTCGTCGCGGTGATCGCCGACTACCGGAACCAGGAAAACGCCACCTGGAGCCAGGTGCTGCGCATTCCGCCCCGCGGGCACCAGATCATCCTGTCGGTGTTGCTCAACGACACGCAGCTCCTGCTCAAGGAGGAAGACTGATGGCGCCTGTAACCCCGCCCTTCTCGCTTACTCACGCTGACATGGAGCGCTCATGAGTTCACGTAATCCTGTCCTGTGGCCGGAAGGCCTGTTCGTCAAACCGCAGCATTTCCAACAGGCCGCCCGTGCCGCCGAAGCGGCCCTGCATCAACGTCTTGGCAGCCTGAACGCAGCCTTCTATGGCTTCAGCGAATTGCAGTTGAACGACGAGTATCTGAGCCTGGGCAAGGTCGCCATCACCCGTGCACGGGGCATCATGCCGGACGGCACGGTGTTCGATATCCCTGCAGACCTGCCACCACCGCCACCGCTGGAAATCGAAGACGACGGCGCGAAGGACAGCGAGATCTACCTGTGCCTGCCGCTGCGCACCGAAGGTGGCCGTGAGGTGAGCTGGCCCGATAACCCCGCCAACTTCCGTTACAGCGCCCAGTCCCTGGAAATCAAGGACACGCACAGCGCCGACGGTGACCTGGTGCAGGTTGACCTGGCGGTGCCCAACCTGCAGCTCAAACGCAAGGCCGACGACAGCAGCGCCTACACCCGCCTGGCCGTGACGCGCATTCTGGAGCGGCGCCCCGATGGCAGCCTGCAACTGGATGAAGGCTTCTATCCCACCAGCGTTTCAGTGCGCGCCGTACCCGCGCTGCAACGGTACCTGGAAGAAATCACCAACTCCCTGCGCGAACGTGCGCGCAACCTCGCCGCCCGCATTGGCGCCTCCGGGCAGTCCGGCATCGCCGACATTCGTGACTTCAACCTGCTGCAGGCCATGAACCGCTGGTGGCCATGCTTCCAGCATCTGGCAAGGCAAGGGCAGACCCACCCCGAACAGTTGTACCTGTGCATGAGCCAGGCCTGTGGCGAGTTCGTGACGTTTACCGACGAGAGCCGGCTGCCGCAGGAATACCCCGCCTATCACCATACCGCGCTGCGCACCTCCTTCAAGCCGCTGGAGGACACGCTACGCCGGGCACTGAGCACGGTGCTGCAACCCCGCGCCGTTTCGCTGCCGCTGGAGACGCTGGAGTACGGCTTGCTGACAACCACGCTGGAGGATCGCCGCCTGATCGACGAAGCCGACTTCATTCTGGCAGTGCGAGCCCACATGCCGCCTCAGACATTGCGTCGAATGTTCGTGCAGAAGGCAAAGGTCGTCTCGCTGGAGTCGTTGAACGAGGTAGTGCCGCTGCAGCTTCCGGGGATTCCACTGGTGCCGCTGCCCGTGGCACCTCGGGATCTGCCCTTCCATGCAGGCTTCACCTACTTCGAGCTGGACCGTCGTTCCCCGGCTTGGGCGGGCATGGAGGCATCCAGTGGCTTCGGTATCCACGTCGCGGGGGAGTTCCCGGGGCTGGAACTGCAGTTCTGGGCGATCAGGAGCGAATGAAATGAAACAAGAAAACAGCCCCCAAACTGATGCCGAACAGGTCGAAAGCGAGCAACTGCACGCGATGCTCGAGGCGTCATTGTCCAACGATTCACCCGCACCGACAGAGGCTGATGGCCCTGAGCGAACGCCAAAGGCAGAGCCGGTGTATGAAGGCTACCCGGCAGACCCAGATTTCCAGCTACGTGGCGGCTACGACAACCTGATGCTGGATGCAGCCGCGCCGCTGTTCGGCCTGGTGATACGCCTGCGCACACTGGATGCCTTGCCCAACATCAAGGAGGTGCACCAGCAGGTGCGCAACCAGATAGAAAACGTACGGGAAGAGATGCGCCAGCACGGCTACGAGCCCGCTCAGTTGCTGGCGTACTCATACGGTCTTTGCCTTTTCATCGATGAAGCTGTCATGGACAGGCCTTGGGGTAAAACCAGCTGCTGGAGCCAGGAACCCCTGCTCAGCATCTTCCACGACGAAACCTGGGGTGGAGAGAAAGTCTTCACCGTACTGTCGCGCCTCATGCAGGAACCCAAACGTTATCAGGACGCGCTGGAGTTCATGTACTTCGCGCTGTGCCTGGGCCTGAAGGGCAAATATGCCATCGCCCCGAAAGGCGAAGAGTCCCTCAACGCATTGATACACCAACTCCACGGGATTATCCGAGAACTGCGCGGCCCGACTCCGGAGACCGTCTGCGACCCGTACACCAACGTCGCCCCAAGCAACTTCCGCATGAACCGGCAATGGCCGTGGTGGAGCCCGTTGGTCATTTCCGCCCTCGCCATGGCGGTGGCCTACGGCATCTACAGCTACCGGCTGCACCTCATTACCACCGAGGTGCTGGAGTCGCTGAACGGCATCTTGCAGCAGTAGCGAGCCCACACACGGCTCACCTGATTTCAAGGAATTAGCGAAGCGTTTGCTTCGTTGACAAGCCCATCGTTCCCGATGGCCACGCCACCCTGGGTGCGCGTGTTTATATCCACATGGACGCAGGAGAAACTGCCATGCCAACACCCGCTTACATCAAGATCATTGGTCAAACTCAAGGCAACATCACTGCTGGCGCATTCACCGCTGAATCCGTCGGCAATGTTTACCAGGAAGGCCATGAAGATGAAATCCTGGTTCAGGAAATCCAGCATGAGGTGACCACGCCTACTGATCCGCAGAACGGCCAACCCACCGGTCAGCGCGTGCACAAGCCGCTCAAGTTCACCAGTTCGCTGAACAAGGCCACGCCTCTGATGTATCAAGCACTGGCCACTGGCGAAATGCTGCCGACCGTTGAAGTCAACTGGTACCGCACTTCAATGGAAGGCAAACAGGAGCACTTCTTCACGACCAAACTCGAAGACGCCACCATCGTCAGCATCAACACCGTGTTACCCCACGCTCAAGACAAGGAGAACGAAAACTACACGCAGCTGATCGAGGTTGCGCTGACCTATCGAAAGATCACTTGGGCGCACGATGTGGCCAATACCGAAGGGTCTGACGACTGGCGCGCACCCGCCGCCTGATATTTACGAATGCTCCGGGTGGGTATACCTGCCCGGACTTTGTATTACTTCAGACGGCGGACAAGGATTGCTTATGCCAAGCCAATCTGATTTGCGTTACAGCTTCCAGCCGCTGGTTGGAAAAGCTGAATTCGAAGTGGTGTCGTTCGAACTCCGAGAGGGGATCAGCATGCCCTTCGAGCTGGAGCTGAAACTCATCAGCTTCGAAAACGATATCGACTTCGGCCACCTGCTCGACAAGCCCGTACTTTTTACCATCTGGGACGGCGAACGCCCGGTGCGCTACGTGCACGGCCTGGTCAGCCGATTCAGCCAGGCTGAAAGTGGCTTCTACCGCACCTACTATCACGCGCTGGTCGAGCCCCAGCTGGCCCGGGCCGACCTGCGCTCGAACTGGCGCATCTTCCAGCAGAAGACCGTTCCGCAAATTCTCGAGCTGATGCTCCAGCGCCAGGGCATCAACCAGTACGAACTGCGCGCCAGCATGGACCATCAGGTCCGCGAGTTCTGCGTTCAGGCCGGCGAGACGGACCTGGCGTTCATCGCCCGCCTGGCTGCTGAAGAAGGCTTCGTCTACCGCTTTGCGCACAGTGAAAAGCTGCACAAGCTGATCATTACCGATCGGCTGCAATCATTCGGGTTGATCAGCCATGGGACCATCAAGGCCGAGGATGACGACGAGGGCTTCTTTGATGCCGACGAGCCTGTAGACCCTGACAGCGTGCTGTATCAAGCCACCGGCGGTGGCGATCAAGCCATGCCGTGCCTTCGCCGCTTGCGCTACAGCGAGCAGGTGCGCACCGCTCGCCAGGTTCAGCGCGACTACACCTTTACCAACCCGGCCTACCGCCAGGAACACAGAGCTGCCGGGCCCTTCCTGGAGCATCAGTCTACAGAGTACGAATTCTTCGATTACCCAGGCCGTTACAAACGCGATGCGGTCGGCAAGCCGTTCACTGAAAACCGAATCACCGCACTCCGCCACGATGTGCGTATTGCCGAGGTTGAGGGTGACGATGTTCGCCTGCAACCGGGCCTGAGCTTCACCCTGACAGGTCACCCACGTGACGACCTCAACGCGCATTGGCGGGTAAACACGGTTACCCACAAAGGCAAACAATTCACCAGCCTGCAGGAAGAAGCCGCTGGCGCAGATGTAAGCACGCACTACGAGCAGACCGCCGTGCTGGTTCCCGGCCGGACCGAATGGCGCCCTGCCCCACTATCAAAACCACGCGTTGATGGCCCGCACATGGCGACCGTGGTCGGCCCGAAGGGAGAAGAGATCTATTGCGATGAGTGGGGCCGGGTGAAGGTCAGCTTTCCCTGGGACCGTGAAAGCCAGAACAACGAGTTCAGCTCCTGCTGGGTGCGCGTGTCGCAAGGCTGGGCCGGTGGCAGCTGGGGCGCGATGGCGATCCCGCGCATCGGCCAGGACGTGATCATCCAGTACGTCAATGGCGACCCCGACCAGCCGATGATTACCGGGCGCACCTATTGCGGTGACCAGCTCCCGCCCTACGACCTGCCCGACCACAAGACCCGCATGACCATCAAGAGCCAGACCCACAAGGGCGATGGTTTCAATGAACTGCGCTTTGAGGACGAACTGGGCAAGGAAGAGGTGTTCATCCATGCCCAGAAGGACCAGAACACCCAGGTCAACAACAACCAGTCTCTCACCGTCGGTGTTGATCGCACCCAGAGCATTGGCCAGGACGAGTCCGTTGCCATCGGCCGCAATCGCCTGCGCGTGGTGAAAGCCAATGACACCCTGAAAGTCGGCGGCGGCAAAAACGACCTCATCGCCGGCGACTACGAGATCGAAGCAGGCAACACCCTGCGACTCAAGTGCGGCAAGACACTGATCGAGATGCAGGCCAACGGCACGCTCAATATCACCTGCGAGACCTTCAACCTCACCGGGCAACAGACCGGACAGATCAACACGCCCGCAGCGAAGCTCGACCTCAACCCTGAGGGCGGAGCGGCGGGTGCCGCAGCGGATGGACGCGATAGCAGTGCACTGAAAGCTGATGTGGATGGGCATTTCAAGTAGCTGCTTGCACTTGCCCGTACGTAAAGACCTCCTGAAAGGACTCCCGCAATGACGGAATACCTGACTCACGACCTGATCCTCAATCTAGGCGAGGAAGCACCTGAAGACCTCACGCTCAACATGCTGCGCTTTCGTGCCCGAGACACCACGTTGGTAATGGCGCGCAGCCCCGTCGCCAATGACAAGACCCTGGACCAAGCCATCGATGACCAACTGCGGATGCTGCGAAAAAAGTCCGGGGCAATGACCATCACACCCACGAAGATCGCGCGTTTGGGGGGCGGTGAACACTCCGTCGAAGCCCGCGAAATGGCCATTGAATTCAAGGTGGGGGACAAGCCCAATTTCCAGCTCCAGGCCGCCTGCATGATTCCAGGTCAGCACCGGCTGCTGGTGATCAACTACAGCAAGCCAAGCCCTTTGAGCAGCGACGACATCGAGCACTGGCGCGCAATCAAACAAAAGCTCCGGTTCACCTGACCCCTTCACCACCCAGGTCAACCTCATTCAGAACTTTTGGAGCTTGTAAGCCATGGCGCAGATCGTTCACGCCGCCCGCATGGGCGATGAAATATTGCATCCGTCCCTGATCGCCGAAATGGTCAGTGCAGTTGCAGAGGCCGTCATTTATGCCGCAGCCACCGCCGCCGTGGCTGCCGCTATCAGCCTGGCCGTTGTCGGTACTGTCGCGACGGGGGGCGCAGCTGGCATCGCCATCGCCGCCGTTGCGGGAGTTGCGGTCGGTGCGATGAGCACCCTTTCGGTCGGTGAAGACCAGACTGTCGGCGATGCCATCTCCCGCTTTTGCGACAGCCTTGGCAACAGCGTGGATGCACCCGACCCCTATGGAAAGATCGAAAGCGGGTCACACAACGTGTTCGTCAACAGCAAGCCCGCCGCTCGCGCAGCCGGTATTACAGGGCCGCCAGGAGGGGGGGCGGCCGACGCAGAGCAAGCAGAGCCTTCGATTCTGGAGAACGTGGGTTCCATGGCCATGGCGGCGGTGCCCTACCTGTTCCCCGTGGTGGGGCTGGGCATGGCGATACGCGACATCTTCAACCCGCCCGTCACCACGCCAAAGGACCCCGGCGCGGAACCCAAAGAGCAGGACAAGATTTCATGCAGCCGCCACCCGCCTTTGCCCGAAAACCATATTGCGCAAGGGTCGGACAAAGTCTTCATCAACGGCCAGCCTGCGGCGCGATCGGGTGACAAGACCACCTGCGATGCCACGATCGATGTGAATGAGAAGGTATCGCCGAATGTGCGCATTGGCGGCGGGACGGCGACGGTTCGGGATATTCGCAATGGCAAGAGCAAGGTTGCGATGTTTACCGGGATCATTGCGGGGATACTCATTTCACGACGTTTTGGGCGCATCAAAGGTTGTAAATTGGGCAACCCCGTTGCGGTCGCCACGGGTAGCAAGTTCCAGGACGGTCCAGAGGATGTTGATTTCAACTTACCTGGCTTGCTGGGAATCCAATGGGCTCGTAGTTACGACAGTAGAGACTTACGCACCGGCGGCCTGTTCGGAAAGGGCTGGAGTGTTCCTTATGAAGTTGAACTGGTCCGCGTCCCGCATCCTGAAGGCGGCGAGTTGTGGATTTACGTCGATGAAGAAGGCAATCGCCTGGAACTCGGGCGCCTGCGCGCCGGCGATGCCTTTGTCAGTGTTGTGGACGGCTTGGCTTTCTTCCAGTTGGAGGATGGCCAAACAGTTGTCGAGGACATTCATGAGGGGCGCTACAAGGTTTTTGATGTCGACCCGCACGAGCCCAGTCGTTCAAGACTAATCAGGCTGAGCGACCGCAATCTCAATTACATAGATGTGCTTTACGACAAACAAGGTCGCCTTCAAGCACTCTATGACAAGTACGGCCAGACGGTTGTCCAGCTTCACTATGATGCTGCGCATACAAGGCGTGTATGCAAGGTGTCGCGGCTCTTCCTGTCAAATAACGGTGAGCCCGCTATCGAGCGGAACGAGCTGCTGGTCAGCTACGGCTATACCGACAGTGGGCAGTTGCAAGAAGTTCTGGATGCAACGGGCCAGGTGGTGCGTAACTTCGGTTATACCGAAGAGGGCTATCTGAAGCGTCACCAACTGGCCAGCGGCGCCGTCCGCGAGTACGAATGGGCACGCTACACCATTCCTGAAAAACGTCCTACACCAAGACGGGCGGACGGAACACCCTATCGCCTGCCGCCTTTGCTTGAGCCGCAACCTGACCACGAATGGCGGGTGGTTCGTCACTGGGGTAGCGATGGGGAGGAGTACAAGTTCGAGTACAACCTCGAAGAAGGCGAAACCCTCGTAACAGACGGACTGGGACGTATAGACCGCTATTTCTGGGGCCCGCTGTACGACGTTTACAAGCATGTCGATGCACTTGGGAACTGCTGGCAAGCAGAGATCGTCGCCGGCCAGTTGGTCAAACGAACTGATCCGCAGGGCGGCGAGTGGGGATACAGCTATGACGATATCGGGCGTCTGATCGAGACACGTGACCCGCTTGGGCGAAGCGAACGCATAAGCTATCTGCGCCACTGGGCTTTGCCCGTTCAGGTCACAGACGGAGCAGGACGTACCCGGCGCTACGGCTACGATGCTCATGGCAATTTGCTGTGGGAGCAGGACCCACTGGGCCGGAGCACACAGTATCAATACAACCCGGAAGGACGTGTTACCCGCGTAACCGATGCCCTCGAAAAGACCAAGCACCTGGGTTGGAACACCCGTGGCCAGTTGCTCAGCTATCGCGACTGCAGCAACAACCAGACGCTGTACCACTACGACTTGCATGGCCGCCTGAGCGAAAGCATCAATGCCCGCGGAGAGCAGACCCACTTCCGCTATGACGCTCGCGGCTATCTCATAGAAAGCGAACGACCCGATGGTCGTATCGACCGCTACGAAGTTGATACCGCCGGCCAGCTGACGCGCTACATCGATCCCGCGCAAAAGATCTTGCAGTTTCGCTATGACCGCAGCGGCCGCCTGGTAAAACGCACCGATGCCATGGGGTACAGCGTGAAGTTTCGCTACGACGCCTATGGTCGCCTGCTGCAACTCACCAACGAGAATGAAGAGTCCTACACGTTTGGCTGGGACAAACTTGACCGCCTGGTGGCACAACAAGATCTGGATGGAAGTGGCCGGATATACGAGTACGACACACTCGACGGTGTCACCAGCCTAACCCATGTCCCCTCTTCATACGAACAGCCACCCCTCTCCGGCAACGCCCCGCCGACACGGGCCACTTCGATTCGCCATGATTTCCAACGTGATGCCGTTGGCCGTCTGCTGAGCAAACGCACCGAGGATGGCATCACCGACTACAGCTACGACACCGCCGACAACCTGTTGTCCATCACGTTCACGGACAACCAGGGTGAGCAACAGCAGCTTGATTACACCTATGACGCGAACGGGCAGTTGCTCAGCGAAACCAACAGTGCCGGGCTGCTGCAATACCGCTATGACGAACTGGGCAATCTGCAGACGTTGACACTGCCTGACCAGCGTCAACTGAACTACCTGCACTACGGCAGTGGGCACCTTCATCAGATCAACCTGAACGGCCGGGTCATCAGTGACTTCGAGCGCGATGCGGTGCACGACGAAGTATTGCGCACCCAGGGAAGCCTGATCACACGTACCCGCTATGACCAGAGCGGGCGACTGAGCAGCAAGGCCATTCACTATCGCGATGCTTCGGTTGAAGTGCTGCCGTTGCTGGAGAAGAGTTACCGCTATGACAACAGAGACAACCTGATTGCTGAGGTATTGACCCAGACCCAACGTAGTAGCTTTGGCGACATTGCAGCTGATGACATCGCGCATCTTGAGCAGATTATTGGCCATTTTCATCGTTCACCTAACACAGGCAAGAGCTACACCGGTAACAACCGTTATGGCTACGACCCGAACGAGCAGCTACAGAGTACTCACCAGTCTCGCCCCAACTGGCGAGCGACACAGGTTGAGGATTTCAAGTACGACAAGGCTGGCAACCTATTCGACGGACCGAAGCTCCACGGCCTGATCAAGCACAACCGTGTGCTGGTCTATCAGGACAAGCGCTACCGCTATGACCGATTTGGGCGTATGTGTGAAAAACGAATCGGCAGCCATCTAGTGCAGCGCTTCGAGTATGACGCCGAGCAGCGGTTGGTATGCGTGGAGCAAGCGCGATACGGGGAGACCGAACGCATTGTGTTCGGCTACGACCCTCTGGGGCGGCGGATCAGCAAGGCGGTGTACAGGCACGGCGAAGCCGAGCCGGTACGCCATACGCTGTTTCACTGGCAGGGGTTGCGGTTACTGCAGGAGGTGCAAAGCGGGCTGCCCAGCCTTTTTGTCCATGCGAGTTTGTACGGCTATGGGCCGTTGGTACGCATAGACGGGAAACCGGGTCAGGAAGACATACAGTATTTCCACACCAACTTGGCCGAGTTGCCCGAGCAGTTGACGGATGAACAGGGCCATACACTCTGGCGCAGTGACTATCAGGGTTCGGGCGCCATACGGGATGAATGGCACAGTCCACGACAAGAGCGTGAGCAGAATCTGAGATACCAAGGGCAATACCTTGACCGAGAGACGGGGCTTCACTACAACACTTTTAGATTCTATGATCCAGATATAGGCAGGTTTACGCAGGTAGACCCCATAGGTTTGGCTGGCGGCATAAATCTTAATATATACGCCCCAAACACACTAACCCATATCGACCCGCTAGGGCTGGCCGTAGAGCAAATTCCATACGGAAGCGGATTAAGTCAAAATGTAATCAACCAAAGAGCTATCGACGGAAACCACACCGCAGCAAAGACAAATTATGCAGCCATCAGATACACTATTAACGACAAGGAGTACGTAGAAGTAATGAGAAATCACGGACCACTCCACTCAGAAGAAAGACTCATCTCAAAATACGCCAACAGGAAAGAGGTGAAAATTATTGAAATATACTCTGAAAGACGACCCTGTACCGGCTGCAATTCTCTTGTGAATCGCTACTCCGCTAAAAACACATACAGCTTCCAATACAGCAGCTCTGGCAGAAGCCTATTGCAGCAAGCCTTGAACAGCATAAAGAAAACCACTTGCCCGTAGGAGAAAAACATGGAGCTTCCTTTCGTGAAATTTCAAGCCCAATACACCAACATGGAAAATGGTGCAATTGATAATTCCGTCGTACTTTCCGACGTACGGAGCAAAGCCTGTCTATTGCCACCCTACAAAAACAACAAAACAGAGTTCTATAATACGCTATACCACATCCCAGCACTGAATAAGCACTTTGCTTTCTTTGGGCACGACTTCACCGGATGTTTCTTTGTCAACAAAGAGGACTCATCCATCGGATACATGTTTGAAAACGACGAGCTGACCAACACTGCATATTGCAACTCCACAATAAATCTCTTCATAACCTTTCACAACCTATTTATAAACCTAATAACTAGAATAATTAGCATTGAAATATTAGATACCGACAAGCAGATCGCCACACTTGAAAAGCTTTATTCCGAGATAGACAGGAGAGCCATGGCTGATGAGAATAACTTTTGGGTCATGCGCCTCTATGAGTTATCAGAAGATTTTTTCCCGCTGGATGACTCGAGAATAAAACTCTACCAATCATTATAGCAAGCACAACTAGCAATCTCACACACGGACAAGTTCGGGGACAAGGCAGTACTTCATAGAGAACTTTTAAACACGAATAGTGTATATGCGAATGGCTCACGCGGAATTTTGGCTCAAGGCGGTGCGACCCCAGACATCGCCGAAAATGGCGCACGACTTTGGGGAATGCAGCCAACAAAACTAGCTCAACCTGACAACCCAGGAAAAACTCTAGCGGAAACAGATGGCAATTACCATGCTGGAAAACATATACATGGGAAATACAACGACAAACAAATATACCAAATTTTACGAAACGCAAAAAAGAAAGGAATCAACTCTATCCGCATCTTGATGCGACATCACAAGACGCATGGAGACAGGGCGATGGAAAAACTTTTACGCATGCGGTGGATAATGAAAATTACAGCCCCCTTCCTACAGAGCCAAATATTAACCCTAAAAGACGAATTTGATCAATACACCACAATGGTCAGACCTACACTTGAAGCATGCAAACTACACGTTACCGAATGGCGACTCTCACTTGGCAAATCCCTAGAATTAATACCGTTTGAACTTATAATCCCCAGCATACTTAATACAAAATTTCGAGCAATTAGCAAACCCACAAAATCAGACTTGAGATCAAAGAACCTAATGAAGTACGGGCTTGACGCTACCGGAGAACCTATCCTATCAATAGGCCGCCTGGACAAGAATATTGATAAATTTGGCGAAATTGTGAGATTCAAATATGACGACCTGATATTAAACTGTCAAATCTTTCCAGTAGACCACAAAAAGGATAGACTCTCATCTATCACCAAAATAATTCACCAAGAAAACATACAATACTATATAACTATAAACCCACCACACAACTGGAGCATTAGAACAGACCTAATCAAACAAGACAAAATACATAGAAGCACGATCATGGCCGCAACTTGGCATCATCAATTAGATTATGATTTTATTTATAACACCGTAGAAAATCTCGAGAAGATCGTCGTCGGAAATCATATACATTGGTCACCCCTATGAAAACTCCGAACAAGTTAGCCCGAGCGCTCAATGAGCAATATATTGACGCCTTAGCGCCGATTTCTCTGACGTCAATTGCCTCAAAGCCAAGGCTTTGCCCTGGTTCGCGGGTACCACAGGCGCACCTCACCCTACAGCGCTCAATAACTGCCGACGCGCCATCGACAGATTCGACAGCGCAAACAATGTCGTCAGTTGCGTCGTATTCTTGGCCAAGCGGCGATAGCGAGACCGAGTATGACGACGAAGGGTTCTACGAAGATAGCGACGGTCAACTCTAGGTTTCATAGCAAAGCGGCGACAGGCTACCAAGTGACGACCTCAACGTATTGGCGGGTGAACCCGGTTGCACACAAAGGCAAACAACTCACCAGCCTGCAGGAAGAAGCCGCCGGCGCAGATGTAAGCACGCGCTACTAACAGACGGCCGTGCTGGTCCCCGGCCGGACCGAATGGCGCCCTGCCCCACTGCCAAAACTACGCGTTGACGGTCCGCACATAGCTACCGTGGTCGGCCCGAAGGGAGAAGAGATCTATTGCGATGAGTGGGGCCGAGTAAAGGTCAGCTTTCCCTGGGACCGTGAAAGCCAGAACAACGAGTTTAGCTCCTGTTGGGGCGGGTATCCTAAGGCTAGGCCGGTAGCTGCTAGGGCTTGATGAAGAGCTCGGAGACCACACCCCACACCTCGTCCGAGTATTCGTAACGCTTAGCCATCACAGAATGCCTTTCCGTCGATGCCGGGGAATTCTGCAAAGTTTCAGCGTTCGGGGCGGTGATTGGGTTATTTGGGATTTCGTACAAAGCCTGGAAAGGCCCGAATGCCCATGGATCCTGATGGATCTGACTGAAACGAAAAAAGACGCCGAAGCGTCTTTTTTCAATGATTTACAGACTTCCAAAGAACCCTGTAAATCTATATTTGGAGCGGGAAACGAGACTCGAACTCGCGACCCCGACCTTGGCAAGGTCGTGCTCTACCAACTGAGCTATTCCCGCGTCGTGATGGGTGCCATTCTAGCGATTTCTAAAACAGCGTCAACCCCTTGATTCAAAAAAACTTTTATTTCTGCTCAGAGCCTTCGCGCAGGTGCGGCCAGGCGGCCAGCAGGTAGTGCACCATCGACCACAGGGTCAGCCCCGCCGCCACCAGCAGCAGCGCGTAACCGAGGATTACCCAAAAGGTCACCGCCGGCGGGTTGCCCAGCAGGATCACCAGCGCCAGCATCTGTGCCGCGGTTTTCCACTTGCCGAGGTTGGACACCGCCACATGCGCCCGCGCGCCCAGCTCGGCCATCCACTCGCGCAGCGCCGAAACCACGATCTCGCGGCCGATGATCACCGCGGCCGGCAGGGTCAGCCAGAAGTTGGCGTGGGTCTGCACCAGCAGCACCAGGGCCACCGCCACCATCAGCTTGTCGGCCACAGGGTCGAGGAAGGCACCGAACGGCGTGCTCTGCTGCAGGCGGCGCGCCAGGTAGCCGTCCAGCCAGTCGGTGGCGGCGGCAACGGCGAACACGCTGCTGGCGGCCATGTAGCTCCAGTGATAGGGCACATAGAACAGCAGGATGAAGATCGGGATGAGCAGGACGCGTAGAACGGTGAGCAGGTTTGGAATATTCATCGGTACGACTGGCCGCAAGTTGAGCCCGCATTCTACTCGCTATGCAGGCTGGCATAAATCGACTCGGCAAGCTTTTTACTGATGCCGGGTGCTTTGGCGATTTCATCGACACTGGCGCGGTTGAGCTCCTGCAGGCCGCCGAAATGTTTCAGCAGGTCGCGCCGGCGCTTGGGCCCTACCCCGGCCACATCCTCCAGGCTGGACACCCGGCGGGCCTTGCCGCGGCGGGCGCGGTGGCCGGTGATGGCGAAACGGTGGGCCTCGTCGCGAATCTGCTGGATCAGGTGCAAGGCCGGTGAGTCGCCCTTGAGGGTGAACTCATGGTGCACGTCGTTCAGGTACAGGGTTTCGAAACCGGCCTTGCGCGTCACGCCCTTGGCCACGCCAAGCAGGGTCAGGTCGCTGAAGCCCAGCTCCTGCATCACGTCACGGGCCATGTTCAGCTGGCCCTTGCCGCCGTCCACCAGCAGCACGTCAGGCAGCTTGCCCTCGCCGTCCTTGATGCGCCCGTAGCGGCGGGTCAGGGCCTGGTGCATGGCGGCGTAGTCGTCACCAGCGGTGACGCCTTCGATGTTGAAGCGGCGGTAGTCGGACTTGAGCGGGCCTTCGGGGCCGAACACCACGCAGCTGGCCACGGTGGCTTCGCCGCTGGAATGGCTGATGTCGTAGCACTCCAGGCGCTGCGGCACCTCGTCCAGGCCCAGCACCTCGGCCAAGGCCTCGAAACGTGCGGCCATGTGCTGGCGGTTGGCCAGGCGGGCATTGAGCGCCTGCTCGGCGTTGGTCACCGCCAGCTGCTGCCAGCGGGCGCGGGTACCGCGTACCCGGTGGCTGATGGTCAGCTCGCGGCCACGCAGGGTCTGCAGGGCTTCGCTGATGGCTGCGAAGTCTTCGTGCACCACGTTGACGATCAGTTCGCCCGGCAGTTCGCGCTCGGCATTGCCCAGGTAGTACTGGGAAAGGAACGCGGCCATCACTTCGGCCACCTCCTCCTCGATGCCTACCTGCGGGAAGAAGTTCTTGCTGCCCAGCACCCGCCCGCCACGCACGCTGATCAGGTGCACGCAGGCGCCACCGGGGTTGACGAAGGCGGCGATAACGTCAACGTCGCCGCTGCCGCCTTCGATGTACTGCTGGTCCTGGACGCGGCGCAGCAAGGCGATCTGGTCGCGCAACTCGGCGGCCTTCTCGAAATTGAGGGCCATGGCGGCCTTCTCCATCTCGGCATTGAGCTCGTTGCCCAGTTGCTGGCTACGCCCTTCGAGGAACATCACCGAGTGGCGCACATCCTCGGCATATTCCTCGGCGGTCACCAGGCCCGTGCAGGGCCCTTTGCAGCGTTTGATCTGATACTGCAGGCATGGCCGGGTGCGGTTGGCGTAGTAGCTGTCTTCGCACTGGCGCACCGAAAAGGCCTTTTGCAGCAGGCTGAGGCTTTCGCGAATGGCGCCGGCGCTGGGGTACGGGCCAAAGTAGCGGCCCTTGGCCTTCTTCGCCCCACGGTGAATGCCCAGCCGCGGAAACTCGCCGTCGGAAAGGAACACGTAGGGGTAGGATTTGTCATCGCGCAGCAGGATGTTGTACGGCGGCCGCCACTCCTTGATCAGGTTCTGCTCCAGCAGCAGCGCCTCGGTTTCGTTGGCGGTGATGGTGGTTTCGACCTGGGCGATGCGGGCTACCAGCGCGGCGGTCTTGGGCGCCAGGCCGGTCTTGCGGAAATAGCTGGCCAGGCGCTTCTTGAGGTTCTTGGCCTTGCCCACGTAAAGCAGCCGGGCTTCGCCGTCGAACATCCGGTAGACGCCCGGGCGACCACTGCAGGTAGCCAGGAATGCGCTGGCATCGAAAACTTGGGACATGAGGTTTTACAGGCTTGCGTCGACCATGCCGTGGCGAACGGCCAGCAAGGTCAGTTCGACGTCGCTGGTGACCGAGAGTTTTTCAAAGATCCGATAACGGTAAGTATTGACGGTCTTGGGCGAGAGGCACAACTTGTCGGAGATGATCTGCACTTTCTGGCAGCCGACGATCATCAGGGCAATCTGGATTTCCCGTTCCGACAAGGCATCGAACGGCGAGCCCTGTGGCTGGAATGGCTTCAGCGCCATCTGCTGGGCAATCTGGGGGCTGATGTAGCGCTGGCCGGCGAAGGCCAGGCGGATGGCCTGGACCATTTCGTCAAGGCCGGCGCCTTTGGTCAGGTAGCCAGCAGCGCCGGCCTGCAACAGGCGCGTGGGGAACGGGTCTTCCTCGCACACGGTCACGGCAACCACCTTGATGTCCGGGTGGCTGCGCAGCAGCTTGCGGGTGGCCTCCAGGCCGCCGATGCCGGGCATTTTCACGTCCATCAGCACCACATCCGGCTTCAGTTCACGGGCCAGCCTGAGCGCCGACTCGCCCGAATCGCCCTCACCCACCACCTGCAGGCCATCGATGTCGGCCAGCATGCGTGTAATACCGGTTCGTACCAGATCGTGATCGTCGACCACTAAGACCCTAATCAAGCACACACCTCGTCAGCAGGGCGATTGGATCCCGCCACCTTAACAAAATTTTTCACGGCGGACCTAACGCATTCCTTCCGTAAGAAACGCCTGACGTTCAACCGTAAGCGGCCTCACTGCCTGCCGGGATTTGTCGTTGTTGGTCAAACGCCGCAACAAGTGCCAGAGTGCTGCCTGATCGTCGCACGACAACTGCCGGAAAGCCCCCAGCAAACCGGACTCATCGGCGCTCAGCCCCTCGAGCGGTGCCGGGGTGCGGATACCGCTGAGCACATAGAGTGCATCCACGCCCCGGGTTGCCAATGCCGCCAGGTAATCGACCCGCGGCGAGCGTTCACCACTCTCGTATTTGCCCTGGGCATTGGGTTCGACCCCACCGATATCGCCAAACACGCGCTGGGTCATCCCCAGACGCTCACGCTCTTCCCGCAGCCGCGGACCGATTCCATTCATGGGGGGCTCCTTATCCCTGATCACACTCATGTACGGCCTACCCGCCTGCAGGCGGCCGTGAACGCCTGAGGTCACTATGCCGATGCTCACCAGTCGCGACAAGCCATCATTGAGCTATTAGTCGATCGCGCGCTGCATGCGCACAAAGCATTCGTCCTCACCCATTTCGACGAAGCCGTGGCGCTGGTAGAGCACACGCGCCGGGTTGCTGCGAAACACCATCAGCCGCAGCAGCGGCAGGTGCCGCTGGCGGGCCCACAGTGCCAACTGCTCCAGCACCCAGCTGCCGACCCCACGCCGACGGTGCTCGGGTAACAGGTGCAACTCGCGGATGAACAGCGCCTGGCGGTCCTGGCTGAGGCTGCAGAAGCCGAGTACCGCGTCGCCTTCGGTCACCAGCCACTGCTCGCGCCAGCCCCAGGCTTCGTCGAAGGCTTCCTCTAGCCATAGCAGGTCATATTCGCGGTAGTACGGCAGCATGGCGCGGCGCGTGAGGTCGCGGGCGAAGGTGCGGTGGGTGTCGTTGGCGGGGGTCAGTTTCAGGGACATCACATTTCGGACTCTTCGGTTTGCCAGGCCCGGCCCTATCGCCGGCAAGCCAGCTCCCACAGGTACAGCGATAGCCTTGAAGGCAGCGCCGTACCTGTGGAGCAACTGTCTTGTGTTGCCTGTTTTGGCCTCATCGCCGGCAAGCCAGCTCCCACTGGTACAGCGATAGCCTTGAAGGCAGCGCCGTACCTGTGGAGCAACTGTCTTGTGTTGCCTGTTTTGGCCTCATCGCCGGCAAGCCAGCTCCCACTGGTACAGCGATAGCCTTGAAGGCAGCGCTGTACCTGTGGAGCAACTGTCTTGTGTTGCCTGTTTTGGCCTCATCGCCGGCAAGCCAGCTCCCACAGGTACAGCGATAGCCTTGAAGGCAGCGCTGTACCTGTGGAGCAACTGTCTTGTGTTGCCTGTTTTGGCCTCATCGCCGGCAAGCCAGCTCCCACAGGTACAGCGATAGCCTTGAAGGCAGCGCTGTACCTGTGGAGCAACTGTCTTGTGTTGCCTGTTTTGGCCTCATCGCCGGCAAGCCAGCTCCCACAGTTACAACGATAGCCTTGAAGGCAGCGCTGTACCTGTGGAGCAACTGTCTTGTGTTGCCTGTTTTGGCCTCATCGCCGGCAAGCCACACACAGGTACAGCGATAGCCTTGAAGGCAGCACCGTACCTGTGGGAGCTGGCTTGCCGGCGATAGGGCCAGCACAACGAATATCAATCATGGGGCATAGCACACGGGCGAACTACCAGGCCCGCGCCGGTCCAGTTCATCTTCCAGCCATTCAGCCAGCACCCGGGCATTGTTGTGCTCGGTATCCTTGCCCGCATAAAGCAATGTCAGCGTGCCCTTTCCGGCCAGGTCCAGCAGCGGGTACCAGTGCTCGGGGTGGGCCGCCAGCTCTTGCTGGTAACGCTGGGTGAAGCCCGCGAAATCCACTTCACCCTGGTGAAACGCCTTGCGCAACTCATCCGAGGGTGCAACTTCGCGCAACCACTGCGCGTGCAGGTCTTCCTTGCGCTTGTTACGCGGCCAAAGGCGATCGACCAGCACGCGCTGGCCGTCGTCTTGCTCAACCGCATCGTAGACACGCTTGCAGCGAATCATGGGTTTCTCCTGCCACTACCGTCCGTCTTGAGCCTAGATAAATCATTGATCGAGGTCACGGCCAGGTTACGAATTGTTTCTATGCTCAAGGCCTTCGGCACCCTTGCCACACCCCAACCGGAGCCATCATGGCAACCCCTTCACTGGCCAGTCTGCCGCAACTGGCCGAACGCGATGCCCGCCCGCAACTTGCCCACAAGCCCGGGCGTGCCACCCTGGTGTTGTTCTTCGGCCTGTTGCTGGCCGGCATTGCCTACACCGCCTGGAGCCTTAAACAGGATGTGACGGCCAGCGGCACGGTAATAACCACGGTCACACCATTCCTGCTGCTGGGCCTGGCGTTGCTGATTGCCCTGGGCTTCGAGTTCGTCAATGGCTTCCATGACACCGCCAACGCAGTGGCCACCGTTATCTACACCCACTCGTTGCCTGCCCCCGTCGCCGTGGTCTGGTCCGGGCTGTGCAACTTCCTCGGCGTGCTGCTTTCCAGTGGCGCGGTGGCGTTCGGCATCATCGCCCTGCTGCCGGTGGAGCTGATTCTGCAGGTCGGCTCCTCGGCCGGCTTCGCCATGGTCTTCGCCCTGCTGCTGGCGGCGATCATCTGGAACCTCGGCACCTGGTGGCTGGGCCTGCCGGCCTCATCCTCGCACACCCTGATCGGTTCGATCATCGGCGTGGGCGTGGCCAATGCCCTGATGCATGGGCGCGACGGCACCAGTGGCGTGGACTGGGCCCAGGCCAGCAAGGTCGGTTATGCCCTGCTGTTCTCGCCACTGCTCGGCTTTGCCTGTGCCGCCCTGTTGCTGCTGGCACTGCGCGCGCTGGTCAAGCGCAAGGCGCTGTACCAGGCGCCGGAAGGCCAGACACCGCCACCGTGGTGGATCCGCGGCGTACTGATCCTGACCTGCACCGGGGTGTCCTTTGCCCACGGCTCCAACGACGGCCAGAAAGGCATGGGCCTGATCATGCTGATTCTGGTTGGCACCCTGCCGATGGCTTACGCATTGAACAAGACCATGCCCAATGAACAGGCCCTGCAGTTTTCCGCGGTCGCCGAGGTAACCCGCCAGGCACTGGCGCGCGGCGCCCCGCAAGCAGCACCGGCCGACCCACGCCAGGTGCTGACCACGTTCATTGCCGAGCCCAAGGCCAACCCGCAACTGATACCGGCGCTGGCGGCGCTGACCGGCATGATCGGCGAAGAGGTCAAAGGTTATGGCTCGCTCAAGCGGGTACCGGCCGAAGCCATGGCCAACGTGCGCAACGACATGTACCTGACCAGCGAAGCCATCCGCCTGCTCGAGAAGAACCAGCTGGTGGTGTTCGATGCAGGCACGCGCCGCCAGGTGCTGCTGTTCAAGACCCAGCTGGACGACGCCACCCGCTACATCCCGCTGTGGGTGAAAGTGGCCGTGGCCATCGCACTGGGGCTGGGCACCATGGTCGGCTGGCGGCGCATCGTGGTGACGGTAGGCGAGAAGATCGGCAAGACCCACCTCAGCTATGCCCAGGGGGCTTCGGCCGAAGTGGTGGCAATGTGCACCATTGGTGCGGCGGACATGTTCGGGTTGCCGGTGTCGACTACCCATGTACTGAGTTCCGGGGTGGCCGGGACCATGGTGGCCAACGGGTCGGGGATTCAGAAGCGCACGCTGGTCAACCTGCTGATGGCCTGGGTGCTGACCTTGCCGGCAGCGATGCTGTTGGCCGGCAGCCTGTACTGGCTGCTGCACCACATCTTCTGAGCCTGAAAACAGTTTCGCCTTCACTGCCCCTATCGCCGGCAAGCCAGCTCCCACAGGAACACCACAGACCTCAAGCCCTGTGCATTACCTGTGGGAGCCGGCTTGCCGGCGATAGGGCCCTTACAGCCAACCTCAACCTGGAATTTTCAGCCCGCGTTGCACGGCCGGCCGCTCGAGGAACGCCGCGAGCACCCGCTGCACTTCCTTGAACTGATCGAAGCCAACCAGGTCTCGGGCGTTGTAACGCTCAACCAGGTTACGCACCCACGGGAAGATCGCGATATCGGCGATGCTGTACTCGTTGACCATCCATTCCCGGCCTTTCAGATGCCGGTCCAGAACACCGAGCAGGCGCTTGGACTCGTTGACATAACGGTCCCGCGGGCGCTTGTCCTCGTATTCCTTGCCAGCAAAGAAATGGAAGAACCCGACCTGGCCAAACATCGGCCCGATCCCACCCATCTGGAACATCAACCACTGCAAGGTCTGGTAACGCTGGGCCGGGTCCTGGCTGAGCAACTGGCCGCTCTTCTCTGCCAGGTACTGCAGGATCGCCCCCGACTCGAACAGCGGCAGCGGCCGGCAGCCAGGGCCATTGGGGTCGAGGATGGCGGGGATCTTGTTGTTGGCGCTGAGCGAGATGAACTCGGGGCTCAGCTGGTCATCGTTGTCGAAGCTGACCTTGTGCGGCTCATAGGCCAGGCCGATCTCTTCAAGCATGATCGACACCTTGACGCCGTTGGGCGTCGGCAACGAATACAGCTGCAGGCGCTCGGGGTGTCTGGCGGGCCACTTGCGGGTAATGGGGAAAGCACTGAGATCGGTCATGATCAACTTTGCCTGGGGAATGAATCTCTCACTCTAGAGACATCCCCGGCCGCTGACCATCACCGACCACTCATCAGCACCGGCGGCTCAGGCCTGGCCGTGGGCCTTGAGCTTGAGCTTTTCGGTATCGACGCGAACGAACACCGAGTCGGCAGTCACTGTCAGCACATCGTCGGCCCAGACTTCGCAGAGCACCCGGGTCTTGCGCCCTACTTCACCTTCCACACGCGCCTTGAGCAACAATTCGACCCCCATGGGCGTGGGCTTGAGGTAGTTCAGGCCAAGGCTGCCAGTGACACAGTCGATGCGCGGCAGGCTGCCCGCTTCGCGACCTTCGTTGCGGTAGTGGTAAGCCATTGCCGTCCAGTTGGAGTGGCAGTCGACCAGCATCGCCAGCAGCCCGCCGTAGACCAGGCCGGGCCAGCCGATGAAGGTGCTGTCGGGCGCGTGCCGGCACACCAGGTGGATGCCGTCGGCGTCCCAATGGCTTTGCAGGTGCAGGCCGCTGGGGTGGGAACAACCGCAGCCGTAGCAAGTGCCGTCGGGTGCGGCGAGGGCCTGGAGGGAAAGGGAGTGGTCGTTCATACGCTTCCTGTGCTTATTGATATGGGGGGGCGCGCAACGCCCCCACATTAAAACAGAAACATCAGGCCGTCTGGGCAACCACCCTGGCGCGCCGCTGGGTCAGCGAAACCAGCAGTATGAACGCGGTCACCCCGGCGGTCATCAGCGTCTCGTAGCGGTAGGCATCGCTGAACAGCATGTAGCCCAGCACCATGACGATGGTGCCGATCACCAGCCAGGTCAGCCATGGGAACAGCCACATCTTCAGCTCCAGCGGCCGCCCTTCGCGCTCGGCACGGGCCCGCATGCGCAGCTGCGAAACGGCAATCACCAGGTACACCAGCAAGGCGATGGCGCCGGTGGTGGACAGCAGGAAGCCGAATACCTTGCCCGGGAACACATAGTTGACGAAGCACCCGGCAAAGCCGGCCAGGGTCGAGAAGATGACCGCCACGGTCGGTACGCCCGAGCCGGAGATACGCTTGGTAACGCTCAGCGCCTGGCCACGGGCGCCCAGCGAATAGAGCATGCGCGACGCAGTGTACAGGCCCGAGTTCATGCAACTGGTCACGGCAACCAGCACCACGATATCCACCAGCAGCTTGGCGCCCGGCACGTTCAGCACTTCCAGCACGCGCTGGAACGAACCTACCGCTTTGAGGCCCGGGTCGTTCCACGCCACAAGCGACACCACAAGGAAGATCGACGCCAGGTAGAAGATGGCGATGCGGTACACAACAAGGTTGGTAGCGCGGCGGATCTTGTCTTTCGGGTTGGCGGTTTCGTCAGCGGCAATGGTGACGATTTCGGCGCCGAAGAACGAGAAGATGGTGATCAGCACGCCACCGAGCACGGTGCCGAAACCGTTGGGCATGAAGCCGCCGTTGTCCCACAACCGGCTGACCCCGGACACCTCGGCCAGCGGCCATACGCCGAATACCGCCAGGCTGCAGACCACGATGAAGGCGATGATCGCCACCACCTTGACCAGCGCGAACCAGTACTCGAAGGCACCGAAATTCTTCACGCTGATCAGGTTGGTACCCGACAGCACCAGCATGATCAGGAAGGCGAACAGCCACGACGGCACGCCAGGGAAGTAGGCATGCAGGATGTCGGCGCCGGCAATGGCCTCGACCGGAATGATCAGTACCCAGAACCACCAGTACAGCCAGCCGATGGTAAAGCCCGCCCAAGGGCCGATGGCTTCGGAGGCATAGGTGGAAAACGAGCCGCTGTTGGGGTTGGCGATGGCCATTTCACCCAGCATGCGCATCACCAGCAAGACCAGCAGACCGGTCATGGCGTAGGAGATGAGGATGGCCGGGCCGGCGGTGGCGATGGCGTTGGAAGAACCGATGAACAGGCCGGCGCCGATGATGCCGGCGATGGAGATCATGGATACCTGACGGGACGTCAGGCCGTGCTGCAGGGAGCGCTGTTTGTTGTTGTTTGGCGAAGCCATGAAGAACCCTCGAATGGGTCGGCCGCAGCGGGGCGGCTGAAGACTGGAGCAGAATTCTTATAAATTTCTGATGTTC
Source organism: Pseudomonas sp. PVC-5-1 (assembly GCF_057444345.1). NCBI lineage: Bacteria > Pseudomonadati > Pseudomonadota > Gammaproteobacteria > Pseudomonadales > Pseudomonadaceae > Pseudomonas > Pseudomonas sp. PVC-5-1. The sequence goes on from NZ_CM172024.1 coordinate 3,812,981, forward strand.
GTTTTTGTTGTTTTGCAGATGCCGGAAGCGGGTACTGACCTCCTCTTCGCACGACCGGTTGTAATCGTTGATCCAGGTCAGTATTAATCTATAGGCCGAGGTCAACAAACGACCTTTTCGAAACACATGATTCCGTTATGGAATGAACTCCTTCCTTTTTTGCTCGGTATTTGCCCGTCATGTCCAAACGCCTGATGCCTTCGACCACCGCCCTTCAGTGCTTCGAAGCGGCCGCCCGCCACCTCAGCTTCACCCGCGCGGCCCAGGAACTGCACCTGACCCAGAGCGCCGTCAGCAAGCAGGTGGCGCAGCTCGAGGACATGCTGTCGCACTCGCTGTTCCAGCGCATTCGCCGGCGCCTGCACCTGACCCCGGCTGGCGCGCTGTACCTCACCGAAGTGAACAAGATCCTCACCCAGATCGACATTTCCAGCCGCTACATCCTCAGCTACGGCGACGAGACCGAAGTGCTGCGCATCGCCACCCAGCCCACCTTCGGCGCGCGCTGGCTGGTACCCCGGCTGAAGGGTTTTGGCGACCGCTACCCGCGCATTCACCTGGATATCCGCAATGAGCTGGAGCCGTTCGACCTGGTGCAGGCCAAGGCCGACATTGCGTTTTTCTTCGGCCAGGGCACCTGGCCCGGGGCAACCTGCATCGAACTGTTCAGCGAGGAAGTCGTGCCGGTGTGCAGTCCGCAGCTGCTGGCCAACCACCGGTTCGACAGCGCCCAGGCGCTGACCGAACACCGCCTGTTGCAGTGCGTGTCGCGCCCGGAGGCCTGGCATGAATGGTTCCTGGGGCTGGGGCTGCATAGCCAGAACAGCTACCACGGGCCCCGCTTCGACACGTTCTACCTGTGCATTCGCGCAGCCATTGCCGGCTGCGGCATCGCCCTGATCCCGCGCTACCTGGTGGCCGAAGAGTTGAGCGAGGGCAAGCTGGTGGTGGCCTGGGACCACCCGGTGGCGAGCAATGGCCGGCACTTCATCGCCCATGCCGAGCATGCGGCCGAAGTGCCCAAGGTCAGGGCATTCGTGCAGTGGATTCGGGAGCGGGTGGCCGAGGGGGATTGATTACTTCCTGCACTGGCCCTATCGCCGGCAAGCCAGCTCCCACAAGTACTCCACAGCCATCAAGACCTGTGCCTTACCTGTGGGAGCTGGCTTGCCGGCGATAGGGCCGGAATGGCAGATACAAAAATCAGCCAGTTCACGAATCCAGGGAATGACCGCAATCGAATAATTCGTTTGCGGAATAACCTGCCAACACGCTTGGATAATAAGAAATTCGAACAAAGGTCCGCGTGCCCATGAATCAGGAAAGTATCAGCCAATCCATTGCCATCGTTCACCCGATCACACTTTCCCATGGCCGCAATGCCGAAGTCTGGGACACCGACGGCAAACGTTACATCGACTTCGTCGGTGGTATCGGTGTACTCAACCTGGGCCACTGCAACCCGGCCGTGGTCGAGGCGATCCAGGCCCAGGCCGCTCGCCTTACCCACTACGCCTTCAACGCAGCCCCCCACGGCCCATACCTGGCGCTGATGGAGCAACTGAGCCAGTTCGTACCGGTCAGCTACCCATTGGCCGGCATGCTCACCAACAGCGGCGCGGAAGCTGCAGAAAACGCCCTGAAAGTGGCCCGTGGTGCCACCGGCAAACGCGCCATCATCGCCTTCGACGGCGGCTTCCACGGTCGCACCCTGGCCACCCTGAACCTCAACGGCAAGGTCGCCCCGTACAAGCAGCGGGTCGGTGAACTGCCGGGGCCGGTGTACCACCTGCCCTACCCCAGCGCCGACACCGGGGTTACCTGCGAACAGGCCCTCAAGGCCATGGACCGCCTGTTCAGCGTCGAGCTGGCAGTGGAAGACGTGGCGGCGTTCATCTTCGAGCCGGTGCAGGGCGAAGGCGGCTTCCTCGCCCTTGACCCAGCCTTCGCCCAGGCCCTGCGCCGCTTCTGCGACGAGCGCGGCATCCTGATCATCATCGACGAGATCCAGTCAGGTTTCGGCCGCACCGGCCAGCGCTTCGCCTTCCCGCGCCTGGGTATCGAGCCCGACCTGCTGCTGCTGGCCAAGAGCATTGCTGGCGGCATGCCGCTGGGTGCGGTGGTTGGGCGCAAGGAGTTGATGGCAGCGCTGCCCAAGGGCGGCCTGGGTGGCACCTACTCAGGCAACCCGATCGCCTGCGCAGCGGCCCTGGCCAGCCTGGCGCAGATGACCGACGAGGCCGTCGCTACCTGGGGTGAGCGCCAGGAGCAGGCAATCGTGCGCCGCTTCGAGCATTGGAAGGCCTCGGGACTGAGCCCGTTCATCGGCCGCCTCACCGGCGTCGGCGCGATGCGCGGGATCGAGTTCGTCAATGCCGACGGCAACCCGGCACCGGCGCAACTGGCCAAGGTGATGGAAGCGGCGCGGGCCAAGGGCCTGTTGCTGATGCCCAGCGGCAAGGCGCGGCACATCATCCGCCTGCTGGCACCGCTGACCATCGAGGCCGAAGTGCTCGAGGAGGGCCTGGATATCCTCGAGCAGTGCCTGGCGGAGCTGGGCTCCTGAGAGGAACGGGGGCTTAAAGACCCAGTTCCTGCGGGGTAAGCATGTCGGACTCGAAGGCGATCCAGCCGCCTTCGAGTTCGGCGTGGCCGTTGACGATCGGGCCGTAGTAGGTCAGGCCGTTCTCCAGGGTCACGCAGATGTGCGTGGCGTTCTTTTCGGGGGCTGCGAGCGTACCGACGAAATGCACCTTCTTCAGCCTTTCGGTCACCGCTTCCAGGCCAACGCGCATGTTGGGGTTTTCCGAGGCTTCGGCGTCGCCGCCACGGTCTTCGGCGCTGACGGTGATGGTGGCCATGTACGGGTACTTGGTGCTCAAGCGGGTTACCTCTGTGGGTGTGTAGGCGTATGGGCGCGTAGAGTACGGCAGGTGGTCTCCATTGTCTCTACTGGCCTCTTCGCGGGTAAACCCGCTCCTACAGGGACCGCACATTGCCCAAGGCCTGCGCAGTACCTGTGGGAGCGGGTTTACCCGCGAAGAGGCCGGGCCTGCAAAAGGTGATCTGAAGGGCCCGATCTGTTAGGGTGCCCGCCGATGCACGCCACACCACACGAGGATCCCGAGTGAGCGCCGAAGAACCCCTGATCGCCGACCTGTTCGAGGTCGACAAACGCCTGTCCCTCAAGCCCGTGGTGGACTTCAACAGCTACCTGCGCAACGCCTTCGGCGAAGGCCCGTGCCGTTGCCATCGCTGCACCGAAGGGGGCGACCAAGGCACCTACAGCCACGCCCACACCTTCACCTTCGACGGCCGCCAATGGCACCGCCGCTTTGCCAGCACCTCCGGCAGCGACGTCGCCCAGGCCCTGAAAAAGGCCTGGCTTTCGTACACCAAGGCCGATCTCAACCTGGTCGGCGCACTGGACCTGGCCACTCTCAAGACCTTCACCGAAGCCGCCCTGCACACGCGCCTGCTGGCCCTGCTGCCAGCCAGCGGCCTGGCCCGCGAAGTGGATGGCCAGTGGCAGCTGCAAGCCCAGGCCGACTGACGGCCCGGCGGTAAAGCAGGATTCTCCCGTTCTGCTACCGTGGGAGAATCCGCTCATCCGCAGGTAGTCCGCCATGGCCCGTACAACGCCCATCGAGCTGTACCGCAATATCGGTATCGTCGCCCACGTGGACGCCGGCAAGACCACGACCACCGAGCGGATCCTGTTCTACACCGGGGTCAACCACAAGATGGGCGAAGTGCACGATGGTGCCGCGACCATGGACTGGATGGCCCAGGAGCAGGAGCGCGGTATCACCATCACCTCGGCGGCGACCACTGCCTTCTGGCAGGGCTCGACCAAGCAGTTCGCCCACAAGTATCGCTTCAACATCATTGACACCCCGGGCCACGTCGACTTCACCATCGAGGTGGAGCGCTCGCTGCGCGTGCTCGATGGCGCGGTAGTGGTGTTCAGCGGCGCGGACGGGGTCGAACCGCAGTCCGAGACCGTATGGCGCCAGGCCAACAAGTACCACGTGCCGCGCCTGGCCTACATCAACAAGATGGACCGCCAGGGCGCCGACTTCCTGCGCGTGGTCAAGCAGATCGATCAGCGCCTGGGCCACCATCCGGTGCCGATCCAGCTGGCCATCGGCAGCGAAGAGAACTTCATCGGCCAGATCGACCTGGTGAAGATGAAGGCCATCTACTGGAACGATGCCGACCAAGGCACCAGCTACCGCGAAGAAGACATCCCTGCCGAGCTGCAGGCGCTGGCCGACGAATGGCGCGCGCACATGGTCGAGGCAGCGGCCGAGGCCGATGACGAACTGCTCACCAAGTTTCTCGAAGGCGAAGCGTTAAGCATCGAAGAGATCAAGGCCGGCCTGCGCAAACGCACCTTGAACAACGAGATCGTGCCGACCATTCTAGGCTCGTCGTTCAAGAACAAGGGCGTGCCGCTGATGCTCGACGCGGTCATCGACTACCTGCCCGCCCCGTCGGAGATCCCGGCCATCAAGGGCACCGACCCGGATGACGAAGAAAAGCACCTGGAGCGCCACGCCGACGACAGTGAGCCGTTCTCGGCCCTGGCATTCAAGATCGCCACCGACCCGTTCGTCGGCACCCTGACCTTCGCCCGGGTCTACTCCGGCGTGCTCAGCTCCGGCAACGCGGTGCTCAACTCGGTCAAGGGCAAGAAGGAACGCATCGGCCGCATGGTGCAGATGCATGCCAACCAGCGGGCTGAAATCAAGGATGTGTGCGCCGGCGACATCGCTGCGCTGATCGGCATGAAGGACGTGACCACCGGCGACACCCTGTGCGACATGGACAAGCCGATCATCCTCGAGCGCATGGACTTCCCCGACCCGGTAATTTCCGTGGCGGTGGAGCCAAAGACCAAGGCCGATCAGGAAAAAATGGGCATCGCCCTGGGCAAGCTGGCCCAGGAGGACCCGTCATTCCGCGTGCGCACCGACGAGGAGACCGGCCAGACCATTATCTCGGGCATGGGCGAGTTGCACCTGGACATCATCGTCGACCGCATGCGCCGCGAGTTCAACGTCGAGGCCAACATTGGCAAGCCACAGGTGGCCTACCGAGAGAAAATCCGCAACACCTGCGAGATCGAGGGCCGCTTCGTCCGCCAGTCCGGCGGCCGGGGCCAGTACGGCCACTGCTGGATCCGCTTCGCCCCCGGCGACGAGGGCAAGGAAGGCCTGGAGTTCATCAACGAGATCGTTGGCGGCGTGGTCCCACGCGAATACATCCCGGCTATCCAGAAAGGCATCGAGGAGCAGATGAAGAACGGCGTGCTGGCCGGCTACCCGCTGATCAACCTGAAGGCGGCGGTGTACGACGGCTCGTACCACGATGTCGATTCGAACGAAATGGCCTACAAGATCGCCGCCTCGATGGCCACCAAGCAGCTGTCGCAGAAAGGTGGGGCGGTGTTGCTGGAGCCGGTGATGAAGGTGGAGGTGGTGACCCCGGAGGAGTACCAGGGTGACATCCTCGGCGACCTGAGCCGGCGCCGCGGGATGATCCAGGACGGTGACGAAACGCCGGCCGGCAAGGTGATCCGTGCCGAGGTGCCGCTGGGCGAGATGTTCGGCTACGCCACCTCGATGCGCTCCATGACCCAGGGCCGGGCCAGCTTCTCGATGGAGTTCACCCGTTATGCCGAGGCACCGGCGAGCATTGCCGATGCCATCGTCAAGAAGAACCGCGGGGAGTGATTCGTTCGCCTGTGCTGGCCTCTTCGCGGCTAAAGCCGCTCCCACAGGGAATGCATACCCCCTGTAGGAGCGGCTTTAGCCGCGAAGAGGCCAGCACAGGCACCAACCCTTCTCAGTGCTGCTCCCCAGCCCGCTTCAGCAGCTTCTTGCAGCGCTCGGACAAATGCACCACCCGCAACTGCTTGCCCGCCCTCGCATACCGCTCCCGCAAGGTCTTCAACGCCGCAATCGCCGAATAATCGACAAAGCTCAAATGCTGGCAATCCAGGGTCACCTTGTCCGGGTCGTTAGCCGGGTCGAACTGGTTCAGGAACACCGTAGTCGAGGCAAAGAACAGCGTGCCATGCACCTGGTAATGCTTGCCGTCCTCTGCATCCTCATGGCTGTCGGCATACAGCTCCCGCGCATGCTGCCAGGCAAAGTTCACCGCCGCGATGACGATGCCGAACAGCACGGCCACGGCCAGGTCGGTGAACACGGTGACCACGGTCACCGCGATGATCGCCAGCACATCGCTCAGCGGCACCTTGTGCAGCACCCGCAAAGACGCCCAGGCAAAGGTTTGCTGCGCCACCACGAACATCACCCCGACCAGCGCCGCCAGCGGAATACGCTCGATCAACGGCGACAGGAACAACACGAACAGCAAGACCATAACCCCTGCCACCACCCCCGATAGCCGACCACGGCCATTGGAGCTGAGGTTGATCATGGTCTGGCCGATCATCGCGCAACCACCCATGCCACCGCACAGGCCGGAAACCATGTTGGCCGCGCCCAGCGCCACGCACTCGCGGTCCGGGTAGCCACGGCTCTCGGTGATTTCATCGGTCAGGTTGAGCGTAAGCAGGGTCTCAAGCAGGCCGACCATGGCCATCAGCACCGCATAGGGGGCGATGATCTTGAGGGTCTCGAGGTTCCACGGCACGTCCGGCAGGGCCAGCTGCGGCAGGCCACCGGCGATGCGCGCCATATCGCCCAGGGTGCGTGTGGGCAGGCCAAGCAGGTACACCAGCAAACCAACGCCAAGGATCGCCACCAGCGCTGGCGGCACCGTACGGGTCAACTTCGGCAGCACGTAGACCACCGCCATGGTCAGCGCCACCAGTCCAATCATCAGGTACAGCGGCGTACCGCTGAGCCAGTGCCCGCCCTCCTTGAAGTGTTCCAGTTGGGCCAAGGCGATAACGATGGCCAGGCCGTTGACGAAGCCGAGCATCACCGGGTACGGCACCAACCGCACCAGCTTGCCCAGGCGCAACAAGCCGAACAGGATCATCACCACGCCGCCCAGCAAAACCGTGGCCAGCAGGTACTGCGCACCGTGCTGCACCACCAGCGCAACGATCACCACCGCCATCGAGCCGGCGGCACCGGAAATCATCCCCGGTCGACCACCGAAAAGCGCCGTCAGGGTGCAGATGATGAAGGCGCCATACAGGCCCATCAGCGGGTTCAGGTGAGCCACCAGGGCAAAGGCGATGCACTCGGGCACCAAGGCGAACGAGGTGGTCAGGCCGGCGAGCACGTCGGCGCGAAGTCGGGCGGGTTTCATGGGCATCCTGTGAGGCAATCCGGGCGGACGGTACAAAAACAAGGGGCGCGATGTTACGGAATTTGTCTGACAGCGGCCACCGCTCAAGGGGATCTGTAACGTGAAACCAGCAGAAGCTGGGCAAATTTGCCATCATGAACATTCCACCTGCGGAGATCATGGACATGCCGCTACGCCCCCTATTCGCCGCCTTGCTACTGGCCGCCAGCCTCACTGCCCAGGCCGCCACCGAGGTATTGCCGCTACAACACCGCAGCAGCGCCGAACTGCTGCCCGCCGCCCAGGCATTCATCGGCAAGGACGGCACGGTCAGCGCCTTCGAGAACAAGCTGATCGTCAACGCCAGCCCCGAACGCATCGACGACCTGCGCACCCTGCTGCAACAACTGGATACTGCACCCAAGCGCCTGCTGATCAGCGTCGACAACAGCGACAGCAACTTCCAGGACAACCGTGGCAACGCGCGCGTCATCCACTATGGCACCAGCAACCGTGACGGCGGCATGCAGCAGATTCAGGCCAGCGAAGGCCAGCCGGCGCTGATCCAGATTGGCCAGAGCATCCCGATCACCAGCACCAGCACCGACGGCTACGGGCGCATCCAGAGCAATACCGAATACCGCAACGTGACCCAGGGTTTCTACGTCACCCCCAGCTTGAGTGGCGATACGGTTCGTCTGCAAATAAGCACCAATAATGACCGCATCAGCCAGGAACGTGCTGATGTAGTGAAAGTGCAAAGCACCGACACGACCATCACCGGCAAGCTCGGAGAATGGATCACACTGGCGGGCTACAACCAGCAGAGCCAAGCCGACCGTAGCGCATCAAGCCACAGTTACAGCACCCAACGGGGTGAAAACATGACTTTGCGCGTCAAAGTCGACCTTCTCGACTGATCCCAGGCAATTCAAGGCCTCGACCAAAGGCCTTGAAACTGACTGCCAAGTCGCATTAGACCAAAGATGTAGTAAGTGAAAAAAATCACTACAAAACATTTGACAGGGTCTTTTTCCCAAGGGCATGATGGCCTCGCTCCCGCTAATCAGGGGCCCTGGCAAGGGCCTTCGAGGCGCGCTCCTCCCACCCCTGGAGGCGTCTCGTGTCTATACGGCCCACAAGGCGGTTCGACGGGATTGCGACTGCAACGAAGAAGTTGTCCCGAGGGACGGAAGCGCATCACCGCAGTACTGGCAATCGCGTAGCACCGCAGCAAGGCAACCACGAGCCGACCTGCCGGAGCACCCTTTCGCCTGGCCTGCACACCCTTCCCCTTCGAGCCTTCGCGTTCGCCGCCGCACTCCTGCGAACAGGACAGCCGCCAGCTCCTGATCTGCTCCGAGCATCAGCACAATTACCCCAAGATCGATGCGACGAGGTTTATTTCCATGGCACTGACACGCGAACAGCAAATTGCAGCCCTCGAGAAAGACTGGGCCGAGAACCCGCGCTGGAAAGGCGTGACCCGTACCTACACCGCCGCTGATGTCGTTCGCCTGCGTGGCTCCCTGCAGCCGGAGCACACCCTGGCCCGCCTGGGTGCAGAAAAACTGTGGAAGCTGGTCACCGAAGGTGCCCACCCGTCCTTCCGCCCAGAAAAAGATTTCGTCAACTGCATGGGCGCCCTGACCGGCGGCCAGGCAGTGCAGCAGGTCAAGGCCGGCATCCAGGCCATCTACCTGTCCGGCTGGCAGGTTGCCGCCGACAACAACTCGGCCGAGTCCATGTACCCTGACCAGTCGCTGTACCCGGTCGACTCGGTACCGACCGTGGTCAAGCGCATCAACAACGCCTTCCGCCGCGCCGACCAGATCCAGTGGAAAGCCGGCAAGAACCCGGGCGACGATGGCTACATCGACTACTTCGCACCGATCGTGGCCGACGCCGAAGCCGGTTTCGGTGGCGTACTGAACGCCTACGAGCTGATGAAGAACATGATCGAAGCAGGCGCCGCCGGTGTGCACTTCGAAGACCAGCTGGCCTCGGTGAAAAAATGCGGCCACATGGGTGGCAAGGTACTGGTACCGACCCAGGAAGCCGTGCAAAAGCTGGTGGCCGCGCGCCTGGCAGCTGACGTATCGGGCGTGCCGACCATCATCCTGGCCCGTACCGACGCCAACGCCGCCGACCTGCTGACCAGCGACTGCGACCCTTACGACCAGCCGTTCGTGATTGGCGAGCGCACCCGTGAAGGCTTCTACAAGGTACGCGCCGGCCTCGACCAGGCCATCGCCCGCGGCCTGGCCTACGCGCCGTACGCCGACCTGATCTGGTGCGAAACCGCCAAGCCGGACCTGGACGAAGCCCGCCGCTTCGCCGAAGCGATCAAGAAGGAGTATCCGGACCAGATCCTGTCGTACAACTGCTCGCCTTCCTTCAACTGGAAGAAGAACCTGGACGACGCAACCATCGCCAAGTTCCAGCGCGAGCTGTCGGCAATGGGCTACAAGCACCAGTTCATCACCCTGGCCGGCATCCACAACATGTGGCACGGCATGTTCAACCTGGCGCACGACTACGCCCGCAACGACATGACCGCCTACGTGAAGCTGCAGGAGCAGGAATTTGCTGACGCCAACAAAGGCTACACCTTCGTGGCGCACCAGCAGGAAGTGGGCACTGGCTACTTCGACGACATGACCACCGTGATTCAGGGTGGCGCATCGTCGGTGACTGCACTGACCGGTTCGACCGAGGAAGAGCAGTTCCACTGATAGTGGGTTGCTGTTGAAGAAAGGCCCGAGGCTTGTTGAAGCTCCGGGCCTTTCTTTTTGGTCTGTATCACACCCTTCAAGGACAACAGGTTAGCGCCGAACATGTGGGAGCGGCCTTGCGTCGCGAAAGGGCCGCAAAGCGGCCCCGGCAATCTTGCGATGATGCACAAATCCCGGGGGTGCTTCGCACCCCAATCGCGACGCAAGGCCGCTCCCACAGGAGAAATCGCGCCTGTCGGTAGCACCTCAGTGCTTCATGCCCAGCTCGGCATCATCCATCAGTGCCTTGGCCATCGCGCTCAGATAGTGGGCGGCCCAGATCATCATGGGTTTCTCATCCATCAGGCCGGTGATGGTCAGTTCGCGCACATAGCCCATCAGCTCCGAGGACTGCTCGCGGGCATCCCGACAAGGAATGCCGGGCTCGATGCGGAACAGTGGGTGAGTACCGTTTTCACCTTGGTAGAAGGTGGTTTTGCCGACGGTGAACTGGGTGTCTTCTGTTGTCATTGATCATTCCCCTGAAAACTCTCGACTGCCAGGGCCGGCCTCTTCGCGGGCTCGCCCGCTCCCACAGGTACAGTACAAACCTTGAAGGCTGTGGTGATCCTGTGGGAGCGGGCGTGCCCGCGAAAGGACCGGCCCTGGCAACACATTAATCAGCCCTAGTGTGAAGTCCTGGGCTCTGCGGGCATCTGCACCTGAACCAATGCCGACTCAAGCAAAGCCCGCAGCGCCTCCAGCTCATGCATCGAGGTCATCATCAGGATCGAAGCCGGGGATTTGGGCTGCAGCAGCAAGGCCTGATGCACCACGGTCGCCGCGCACAGCGCGTAGTCGGTGGCCTGGATCAGGGTGTCTTCGAGGGAATGGGGGTTGTGGGGTGGATCGGGGACAACTTTCAGCATGACTCGCTCCTTTCTTTCCTGTTTGGCCACCATCCGCCCGCTGTCAAACGGTTGGGTGGCAGCTATGCGCGGGTTGACAGACCGGTGGAAAGAAAGAAAGACCGGCGCACGCAAGCGTGCCCACACGCACAGCCGCCATTGAGGCAAAGCAAGTGCACCTTCTTTCAATTCCGGCCTGTCAAAGCCGTGTCGTTGATGTGCAACGACACGCCGAGACTAGAGCGCTGCCCCAGCAGCCGCAACGGAAAAAAGGCGACAGGAGTATGTTTGGGAAATGGCCTACATGGAAGGGGACAAATCTGTTTTATGCCGCACTTCGGCAGCGCCTGCACCGGCCTATTCGCGGGTAAACCCACTCCTACATGGACCACCTATCGTTGTAGGAGCGGGTTTACCCGCGAAAGGGCCGGTACAGAAGGAAGCAAAACCCTGGATCAGGTCTATGCTTGAGGCAGCACAGCCGCAAGGACTGCCCATGCTTCGTCCAAGCCACCTGATGATTCTCGCCCTGACCGCCGCCGCCCTCTATATATATGCACTGGCCAGCGACAGCACCCTGCTCGCCCTCCTGGCCAAACCGATCCCGGTACTGACCCTGATCGCCTGGCTGCGCAGCACCCCTGCCACACCTTATCGCCGCTGGATCACCCTCGGCCTGGCCTTCTCGGTACTCGGCGACATCCTGCTGGCCATCCCCGCCGACCTGTTCGTGTTCGGCCTTGCTGCCTTCCTCTGCGCCCACCTGGCCTACCTGCGCGCCTATTGCAGCCAGACCCTGCGCCCAGCCCTGCCCGCACTGCTGCTGAGCGGCATCACCGGCATCACTCTGCTCGGCGTACTGGCCAGCCACGGCCTCGGCCCACTACTGATCCCGGTCGTGCTCTACGCCTTGGCCATCAGCGCCATGCTCTGGCGCGCCCTGGCCTGTGGCGGGCTCGCCGCGCTCGGCGCCTGCCTGTTCGTGCTCTCCGACAGCCTGATCGGTATCGACCGCTTCGTCAGCCCGTTCGCCGCCGCGCCGTACCTGATCATCCTCACCTACTGGCTCGGCCAATGGGCGATCGCTTCATCAGCCAGTCATCGCTCAATCGGTAAAGTATTGACCCAGGGCGGGGCAAGCGGCGTCAGAAGATGCTAGAACAGGCGTTTTTTGCATTTGCAAGTAGGGGGAATCGCCAGATGAACTTTACAAGACACAGAACAACGGAAATATCAGACATCAGATCAAATGATATTAATTATCATTTCGAAACTTGCAATTCGTTACCATTCGCAGGAAACATAATTAACAAAACCGCACGCAATGCCCGAATCTCAAGGCTTTCAGCCAGTTACAAGCGGCTTTTGTACTTAATCCTACGAATAAATTTGCTACAGAAATTTTACTTGCACGGGGTTTACCCATAAAATCAGCGCGATTGATTCAGCTGCGACATTTGGTCACTGCATGTGCGACACCAGGTCGCCGCTCTACACTTATTTCAGACTGCAGAGCTGGGTCTCTGTATAAGGATCTCTAGCATGTCCGATTCGGCAGGACTCATCGCCCACAACTGGGGCTTTGCCATCTTCCTTCTGGGTGTCGTCGGCCTGTGCGCCTTCATGCTCGGCCTGTCCAGCCTGCTCGGTAGCAAGGCCTGGGGCCGCGCCAAGAACGAACCCTTCGAATCCGGCATGCTGCCCGTCGGCAGCGCCCGCCTGCGCCTGTCCGCCAAATTCTATCTGGTCGCGATGCTGTTCGTGATCTTCGATATCGAAGCCCTCTTTCTCTTTGCATGGTCTGTGTCCGTCCGCGAAAGCGGCTGGACCGGATTCGTCGAAGCACTCGTTTTCATAGCAATTCTGTTGGCTGGTCTTGTCTACCTATGGCGCGTCGGGGCACTTGATTGGGCTCCCGAAGGTCGCCGCAAGCGGCAAGCGAAGCTGAAACAATGAGGCTTTGGCATGCAATACAATCTCACCAGAATCGATCCGGATGCGCCCAACGAGCAGTACCCGGTCGGTGAACGGGAAACCGTCACCGATCAACTGCTGGAGGACCAGGTCCACAAGAACATCTTCATGGGCAAGCTTGAAGATGTGCTGCGTGGCGCGGTCAACTGGGGTCGCAAGAACTCCCTCTGGCCGTACAACTTCGGCCTGTCCTGCTGCTACGTGGAAATGACCACGGCCTTCACGGCACCCCACGACATCGCCCGCTTCGGCGCCGAAGTCATCCGGGCATCGCCGCGTCAGGCCGACTTCATGGTCATCGCCGGTACCTGCTTCGTCAAAATGGCGCCGATCATCCAGCGCCTGTACGAGCAGATGCTCGAGCCGAAATGGGTAATCTCCATGGGTTCGTGCGCCAACTCCGGCGGCATGTACGACATCTACTCGGTCGTTCAGGGGGTCGACAAGTTCCTCCCCGTGGACGTCTATGTGCCCGGCTGCCCGCCACGCCCTGAGGCTTTCCTGCAAGGCTTGATGCTGCTGCAGGAGTCGATCGGCCAAGAACGACGCCCGCTTTCCTGGGTTGTTGGTGATCAAGGTATTTACCGTGCCGAGATGCCAGCCCAGAAAGACCTGCGTCGTGAGCAGCGCATTGCAGTAACCAACCTGCGCAGCCCCGACGAAGTCTGATCCAGCGACCTGCCGCCCGCTCCCCTGGAGCCGGCGGCCTGGCTTCATTCTTAACGTTGACCCAAAGCGACCGAGACCATGACAGCGGACAACGCTATTTTCATTCCGCCCTACAAGGCTGACGACCAGGATGTGGTCGTCGAACTGCACAACCGTTTTGGCGCCGAAGCATTCGTCGCCCAGGAAACCCGCACCGGCATGCCCGTGCTGTGGGTCAAGCGCGAGCAGCTCAAGGAAGTGCTCAGCTTCCTGCGCGGCGTAGCCAAGCCCTACAGCATGCTGTACGACCTGCACGGCGTCGACGAGCGCCTGCGCACCCAGCGCCGCGGCCTGCCAGCCGCCGACTTCAGCGTGTTCTACCACCTGCTTTCGATCGAGCGTAACAGCGATGTGATGATCAAGGTGTCGCTCAGCGAAGGCGACCTGAACCTGCCGACCGTGACCGGTATCTGGCCGAACGCCAACTGGTACGAGCGCGAAGTCTGGGACATGTTCGGCATCGACTTTGCCGGCCACCCGCACCTCAGCCGCATCATGATGCCGCCCACCTGGGAAGGCCACCCGCTGCGCAAGGACTACCCGGCCCGCGCCACCGAGTTCGATCCCTACAGCCTGACCCTGGCCAAGCAGCAGCTTGAAGAGGAATCGGCACGCTTCAACCCTGAAGCCTGGGGCATGAAGCGCCAGGGCGCCAACGAGGACTACATGTTCCTCAACCTCGGCCCCAACCACCCTTCCGCGCACGGTGCCTTCCGTATCGTCCTGCAGCTGGACGGTGAAGAGATCGTCGACTGCGTACCGGACATTGGCTACCACCACCGTGGCGCCGAAAAAATGGCCGAACGCCAGTCCTGGCACAGCTTCATCCCCTACACCGACCGTATCGACTACCTCGGCGGGGTAATGAACAACCTGCCGTACGTGCTCGCGGTCGAGAAGCTGGCCGGCATCAAGGTGCCACAGAAGGTCGACACCATCCGCGTGATGCTGGCCGAGTTCTTCCGTATCACCAGCCACCTGCTGTTCCTGGGTACCTACATCCAGGACGTCGGCGCCATGACCCCGGTGTTCTTCACCTTCACCGACCGCCAGCGCGCGTACACCGTGATCGAAGCGATCACCGGTTTCCGCCTGCACCCGGCCTGGTACCGCATCGGTGGCGTTGCCCACGACCTGCCGCGCGGCTGGGACAAGCTGGTCAAGGACTTCGTCGAATGGCTGCCCAAGCGCCTCGACGAGTACGAAAAGGCCGCCCTGCAGAACAGCATCCTCAAGGGCCGTACCATCGGCGTTGCCGCGTACAACACCAAGGAAGCCCTGGCCTGGGGTACCACCGGTGCCGGCCTGCGTGCCACCGGTTGCGACTTCGACCTGCGTAAAGCCCGCCCCTACTCCGGTTACGAGAACTTCGAGTTCGAAGTACCGCTGGCCCACAACGGCGATGCCTACGATCGCTGCATGGTCCGTGTCGAGGAGATGCGCCAGAGTATCCGCATCATCGACCAGTGCCTGCGCAACATGCCGGAAGGCCCGTACAAGGCGGATCACCCGCTGACCACGCCGCCGCCGAAAGAGCGCACCCTGCAGCACATCGAAACCTTGATCACGCACTTCCTGCAAGTCTCGTGGGGCCCGGTCATGCCGGCCAACGAGTCGTTCCAGATGATCGAAGCGACGAAGGGCATCAACAGTTACTACCTGACGAGCGATGGCGGCACCATGAGCTACCGCACCCGGATCCGTACCCCGAGCTACCCGCACCTGCAGCAGATCCCTTCGGTGATCAAAGGCAGCATGGTCGCCGACCTCATTGCGTACCTGGGCAGTATCGACTTCGTTATGGCTGACGTGGACCGCTAAGCATGAACAGCACGCTTATCCAGACAGACCGTTTCGCCCTGAGCGAAACCGAGCGCTCGGCCATCGAGCACGAAATGCATCACTACGAGGACCCGCGCGCGGCGTCCATCGAAGCCCTGAAGATCGTCCAGAAGGAACGTGGCTGGGTGCCGGACGGCGCCATCCACGCCATCGGCGAAGTACTGGGCATCCCGGCCAGCGACGTCGAAGGTGTCGCCACCTTCTACAGCCAGATCTTCCGTCAGCCGGTCGGCCGCCACATCATCCGCGTGTGCGACAGCATGGTCTGCTACATCGGCGGCCATGAATCCGTGGTCAGCCAGATTCAAAGCGAACTGGGCATCGGCCTGGGCCAGACCACCGCCGACGGCCGCTTCACCCTGCTGCCGGTATGCTGCCTGGGCAACTGCGACAAGGCCCCGGCGCTGATGATCGACGACGACACCTTCGGTGACGTGCAGCCGGCTGGCGTTTCCAAATTGCTGGAGGGTTACGTATGACCATTACTTCCTTCGGCCCGGCCAACCGCATCGCGCGCACGGCCGAAACCCACCCGCTGACCTGGCGCCTGCGTGACGACGGCGAGCCGGTCTGGCTTGCCGAGTACGAATCGAAGAACGGCTACGCTGCCGCCCGCAAGGCGCTGGCGCAGATGTCGGCCGACGACATCGTGCAAAGCGTCAAGGACTCCGGCCTCAAGGGCCGCGGTGGTGCAGGCTTCCCCACTGGCGTGAAGTGGGGCCTGATGCCCAAAGACGAATCCATGAACATCCGCTACCTGCTGTGCAACGCGGACGAAATGGAGCCGAATACCTGGAAAGACCGCATGCTGATGGAGCAACAGCCCCATCTGCTGGTCGAGGGCATGCTGATCAGCGCCCGCGCCCTGAAGGCCTACCGTGGCTACATCTTCCTGCGTGGCGAATACACCACCGCAGCGAAGAACCTGAACCGCGCCATCGAGGAAGCCAAGGCCGCCGGCCTGCTGGGCAAGAACATCCTCGGCAGCGGTTTCGATTTCGAGCTGTTCGTGCACACCGGTGCCGGCCGCTACATCTGCGGTGAAGAAACCGCACTGATCAACTCGCTGGAAGGCCGCCGCGCCAACCCGCGCTCCAAGCCGCCCTTCCCTGCCGCCGTGGGCGTGTGGGGCAAGCCGACTTGCGTGAACAACGTCGAAACCCTGTGCAACGTCCCGGCCATCGTCGCCAACGGCAACGACTGGTACAAGTCGCTGGCCCGCGAAGGCAGCGAAGACCACGGCACCAAGCTGATGGGCTTCTCCGGCAAGGTGAAGAACCCGGGTCTGTGGGAACTGCCGTTCGGCGTCACCGCGCGCGAACTGTTCGAAGACTACGCCGGCGGCATGCGCGACGGCTTCAAGCTCAAGTGCTGGCAGCCAGGTGGCGCCGGTACCGGCTTCCTGCTGCCCGAGCACCTCGACGCGCAGATGTACGCCGGCGGCATCGCCAAGGTCGGCACCCGTATGGGTACCGGTCTGGCAATGGCGGTGGACGACAGCATCAACATGGTTTCGCTGCTGCGCAACATGGAAGAGTTCTTCGCCCGCGAATCGTGCGGCTGGTGCACCCCATGCCGTGACGGCCTGCCATGGAGCGTGAAGATGCTGCGCGCACTGGAGAAAGGCCAGGGCCGCGCCGAAGACATCGAGACGCTGCTGGGCCTGGTCAACTTCCTCGGCCCTGGCCGTACCTTCTGTGCTCACGCACCGGGTGCCGTCGAGCCGCTGGGCAGTGCCATCAAATACTTCCGGTCCGAGTTCGAGGCCGGTGTCGCTCCAGCTGCGGCTGGCGATGCCCTGCGCCCCGACCTGGCCAAGCCAATCCAGGCCGGGCCGATCGTGGTCGGCGCATAACAAGATGATTAAGGCGGGTGGTCCGTGCCACTCGCCAGCTTGCCGGCAGGCCCGAGAAATCGTGGCGTGTCGCAAGCTCACCGATTTCCATTAGCCACGCCCGCTCACGCGGGCCAACGAAGAACTTTGAACAATGGCCACTATCCACGTAGACGGCAAAGCGCTCGAAGTCAACGGTGCAGACAACCTGTTACAGGCCTGTCTGTCGCTCGGCCTCGACATCCCTTATTTCTGCTGGCACCCGGCGCTTGGTAGCGTTGGCGCCTGCCGGCAGTGCGCGGTCAAGCAGTACACCGACGAGAACGACACCCGCGGTCGTATCGTCATGTCCTGCATGACCCCTGCCTCCGACGGCACCTGGATCTCCATCGACGATGAAGAGTCCAAGGCGTTCCGCGCCAGCGTCGTCGAATGGCTGATGACCAACCACCCGCACGACTGCCCGGTGTGCGAGGAAGGCGGTCACTGCCACCTGCAGGACATGACGGTAATGACCGGCCACAACGAGCGCCGCTACCGTTTCACCAAGCGTACCCACCAGAACCAGGACCTCGGCCCGTTCATCGCCCATGAGATGAACCGCTGCATCGCCTGCTACCGCTGCGTGCGCTACTACAAGGACTATGCCGGTGGTACCGACCTGGGCGTTTACGGCGCCCACGACAACGTGTACTTCGGCCGCGTCGAAGACGGCGTGCTGGAAAGCGAATTCTCCGGCAACCTGACCGAGGTCTGCCCGACCGGCGTGTTCACCGACAAGACCCACTCCGAGCGCTACAACCGCAAGTGGGACATGCAGTTTGCCCCGAGCATCTGCCACGGCTGCTCCAGCGGCTGCAACATCAGCCCGGGCGAGCGCTACGGCGAACTGCGTCGGGTGGAAAACCGCTTCAACGGCTCGGTAAACCAGTACTTCCTGTGCGACCGTGGCCGCTTCGGCTATGGCTACGTCAACCGCAAGGATCGCCCACGCCAGCCACACCTGGCCGACGGCACCAAGCTGGGCCTGGACGCCGCCCTGGACAAGGCCGCCGACCTGCTGCGCGGCCGTACCATCGTCGGTATCGGCTCGCCACGCGCCAGCCTGGAAAGCAACTACGGCCTGCGTGAGCTGGTCGGTGCCGAGTACTTCTACTCGGGTATGGAAGCCGGCGAACTGGCCCGCGTACGCCTGGCCCTGAACGTGCTGAACAACAGCCCGCTGCCGGTCCCGACCCTGCGCGACATCGAAGACCACGACGCCGTGTTCGTGCTCGGTGAAGACCTGACCCAGACCGCTGCCCGCGTCGCCCTGGCCGTGCGCCAGGCCACCAAGGGCAAGGCCGAGGCCATGGCCGAAGCGATGAAGGTGCAGCCGTGGCTCGACGCCGCCGTGAAGAACATCGGCCAGCACGCGCTGTACCCGCTGTTCATCGCTTCGCTGGCTGAAACCAAGCTGGACGACGTCGCCGAAGAATGCGTGCACGCCGCCCCGGCCGACCTGGCCCGCATCGGTTTCGCCGTGGCCCACGCCATCGACCCGAGCGCCCCTGCCGTCGAAGGCCTGGACGCCGAAGCGAAAGCCCTGGCCCAGCGCATCGCCGACGCGCTGGTCGCGGCCAAGCGCCCACTGGTCGTAGCCGGTACCTCGCTGGCCGACCCCGCGCTGATCGAAGCCGCCGCCAACATCGCCAAGGCGCTGAAGCTGCGCGAGAAGAACGGCTCGCTGAGCCTGGTGGTGCCTGAAGCCAACAGCCTCGGCCTGGCCATGCTCGGTGGCGAGTCGGTCGATGCCGCGCTGGACGCGGTCATCAGTGGCAAGGCCGACGCCATCGTCGTGCTGGAAAACGACCTGTACGCCCGCGTACCGGCCGCCAAGGTCGATGCAGCCCTGGCCGCGGCCAAGGTAGTGATCGTTGCCGACCACTCGAAAACCCCGACTGTCGACCGCGCCCACCTGGTGCTGCCGGCCGCCTCGTTCGCCGAAGGCGACGGTACCCTGGTCAGCCAGGAAGGCCGCGCCCAGCGCTTCTTCCAGGTCTTCGACCCGCAATACCTGGACAGCAGCATCCAGATCCACGAAGGCTGGCGCTGGATGCACGCCCTGCGTGCCACCCTGCTGAACAAGCCGGTCGACTGGACCCAGCTGGACCACGTCACCAGCGCCTGCGCCGAAGCCGCCCCGCAACTGGCCGGCATCGTCAACGCCGCGCCAAGCGCCGCGTTCCGCATCAAGGGCATGAAACTGGCCCGTGAGCCGCTGCGCTACTCCGGCCGTACCGCCATGCGCGCCAACATCAGCGTGCACGAGCCGCGTACTCCGCAAGACAAGGACACCGCGTTCGCCTTCTCCATGGAAGGCTACTCGGGTTCGGCCGAACCGCGTCAGCAAGTGCCGTTCGCCTGGTCGCCGGGCTGGAACTCGCCGCAAGCCTGGAACAAGTTCCAGGACGAGGTCGGTGGCCACCTGCGTGCCGGTGACCCGGGCGTACGCCTGATCGAACCGCAAGGCGACCGCCTGCACTGGTTCAATATAATTCCGGGCGCCTTCAACCCGGCCCGTGGTACCTGGACTGCCGTGCCGTTCTTCCACCTGTTCGGCAGCGAAGAAAGCTCCTCGCGCGCCGCCCCGGTGCAAGAGCGCATCCCGGCAGCCTACGTGGCCCTCGCCAAGTCCGAAGCCGACCGCCTGGGCGTCAACGACGGTGCCCTGCTGAGCCTGAACGTTGCCGGTGTGGCCCTGCGCCTGCCGCTGCGTATCAATGAAGAGCTGGGCGCTGGCCTGGTCGCGTTGCCGAAAGGCCTGGCCGGCATTCCGCCTGCCATCTTCGGTGCATCCGTCGAAGGTCTGCAGGAGGCAGCACAATGAGCTGGTTCACCCCCGAAGTGATCGATGTGATCCTGACCGTGCTGCGGGCCATCGTGGTCCTGCTGGCGGTGGTGGTCTGCGGCGCGCTGCTCAGCTTCGTCGAGCGCCGCCTGCTGGGCTGGTGGCAGGACCGTTACGGTCCGAACCGCGTCGGCCCGTTCGGCATGTTCCAGATCGCTGCCGACATGCTGAAGATGTTCTTCAAGGAAGACTGGAACCCGCCCTTCGTCGACCGCGTGATCTTCACCCTGGCACCGGTAGTGGCCATGAGCGCCCTGCTGATCGCCTTCGTGGTCATCCCGATCACCCCGACCTGGGGCGTCGCCGACCTGAACATCGGCCTGCTGTTCTTCTTCGCCATGGCCGGCCTGTCGGTCTACGCGGTGCTGTTCGCCGGCTGGTCGTCGAACAACAAGTACGCCCTGCTGGGCAGCTTGCGCGCCTCGGCACAGACCGTGTCGTACGAAGTGTTCCTGGGCCTGGCGCTGATGGGCGTGGTGGTGCAGGTGGGTTCGTTCAACATGCGCGACATCGTTGAATACCAAGCCCAGAACCTGTGGTTCATCATTCCGCAGTTCTTCGGCTTCTGCACCTTCTTCATCGCTGGCGTCGCCGTGACTCACCGTCACCCGTTCGACCAGCCAGAAGCGGAACAGGAACTGGCCGACGGCTACCACATCGAGTATGCCGGCATGAAATGGGGCATGTTCTTCGTCGGTGAGTACATCGGCATCATCCTCATCTCGGCACTGCTGGTAACCCTGTTCTTCGGCGGCTGGCACGGCCCGTTCGGCATCCTGCCGCAACTGTCGTTCCTGTGGTTCGCGCTGAAGACCGCGTTCTTCATCATGCTGTTCATCCTGCTGCGCGCCTCGATCCCGCGCCCACGCTATGACCAGGTGATGGACTTCAGCTGGAAGTTCTGCCTGCCGCTGACCCTGATCAATTTGCTGGTGACCGCTGCGATCGTGCTCTACAACACGCCAGCCGTCGCGGCCCAGTGAGGATTTGACCCATGTTCAAGTATATCGGCGACATCGTTAAGGGCACCGGCACCCAGCTGCGCAGCCTGGCAATGGTGTTCTCCCACGGGTTCCGCAAGCGCGACACCCTGCAGTACCCCGAAGAACCCGTGTACCTGCCGCCGCGCTACCGCGGTCGCATCGTCCTCACCCGCGACCCCGATGGCGAGGAGCGCTGCGTAGCGTGCAACCTCTGCGCGGTGGCCTGCCCGGTCGGCTGCATCTCGCTGCAGAAGGCCGAGACCGAGGACGGCCGCTGGTACCCGGAGTTCTTCCGCATCAACTTCTCGCGCTGCATCTTCTGCGGCCTGTGTGAAGAAGCGTGCCCGACCACCGCGATCCAGCTGACTCCGGATTTCGAAATGGCCGAGTTCAAGCGTCAGGACCTGGTGTACGAGAAAGAAGATCTGCTGATCTCCGGCCCCGGCAAGAACCCTGACTACAACTTCTACCGTGTTGCCGGCATGGCAATCGCTGGCAAGCCGAAGGGCTCTGCACAGAACGAAGCCGAGCCGATCAACGTGAAGAGCTTGCTCCCATAAGGACAGAAAGATGGAATTCGCTTTCTACTTCGCATCCGGGATCGCCGTGGTCTCCACCCTTCGGGTGGTGACCGGCACCAACCCCGTGCACGCCTTGCTTTACCTGATCATTTCGCTGATTTCCGTGGCCATGATCTTCTTCGCCCTGGGTGCGCCGTTCGCCGGCGCCCTGGAAGTGATCGCCTACGCCGGCGCCATCATGGTGCTGTTCGTGTTCGTGGTGATGATGCTCAACCTCGGGCCGGCTTCGGTCGCCCAGGAACGGGGCTGGCTCAAGCCCGGTATCTGGGCCGGGCCGGTGATCCTCGCCGCCCTGCTGCTGCTGGAGCTGCTGTACGTGCTGTTCGTCACCCCGAGCGGAGCCGGCATCAGCGGTACCACCGTGGGCCCGAAAGAAGTCGGCATCAGCCTGTTCGGCCCTTACCTGCTGGTGGTCGAACTGGCTTCGATGCTGCTGCTGGCCGCGGCCGTCACCGCCTTCCACCTGGGCCGCAACGAGGCGAAGGAGTAAATCATGGGTGCTATCCCTCTCGAGCATGGTCTGGCGGTCGCCGGCATCCTGTTCTGCTTAGGTCTGGTTGGCCTGATGGTCCGCCGCAACATCCTCTTCGTGCTCATGAGCCTGGAAGTCATGATGAACGCCTCTGCCCTGGCGTTCGTCGTCGCCGGTGCCCGTTGGGTCCAGCCCGACGGCCAGGTGATGTTCATTCTGGTGATCAGCCTGGCAGCCGCCGAGGCCAGTATTGGCCTGGCCATCCTGCTGCAGCTGTATCGCCGCTTCCACACTCTCGACATCGATGCTGCCAGTGAGATGCGCGGATGAACCTTCTCTTCCTGACTTTCGTCTTCCCCCTCGTCGGCTTCCTGCTGCTGTCGTTCTCGCGCGGGCGGTTCTCGGAGAACCTGTCCGCCCTGATCGGCGTCGGCTCGGTAGGCCTTTCGGCCGCCACCGCCGCCTACGTCATCTGGCAATTCAACGTCGCCCCGCCTGAGGGCGGCGCGTACAGCCAGCTGCTGTGGCAGTGGATGTCGGTGGACGGCTTCGCGCCGAACTTCACCCTGTACCTGGACGGCCTGTCGGTCACCATGCTGGGCGTGGTCACCGGTGTCGGCTTCCTGATCCACCTGTTCGCCTCCTGGTACATGCGTGGCGAAGCCGGCTACTCGCGCTTCTTCGCGTACACCAACCTGTTCATCGCCAGCATGCTGTTCCTGGTGCTGGGCGACAACCTGCTGTTCATCTACTTCGGCTGGGAAGGCGTGGGCCTGTGCTCGTACCTGTTGATCGGTTTCTACTACAGCAACCGCAACAACGGTAACGCGGCACTCAAGGCATTCATCGTCACCCGTATCGGCGACGTGTTCATGGCCATCGGCCTGTTCATCCTGTTCGTCCAGCTGGGTACCCTGAACGTGCAGGAACTGCTGGTGCTGGCACCGCAGAAGTTCCAGGCTGGCGACACCTGGATGGTGCTGGCAACCCTGATGCTGCTGGGTGGTGCGGTCGGTAAATCGGCCCAGCTGCCACTGCAGACCTGGCTGGCCGACGCGATGGCCGGCCCTACTCCGGTCTCCGCGCTGATCCACGCGGCAACCATGGTGACCGCGGGCGTGTACCTGATCGCCCGTACCAACGGCCTGTTCCTGCTGGCGCCGGACATCCTGCACCTGGTAGGGGTGGTCGGTGGCGTGACCCTGGTACTGGCCGGCTTCGCCGCGCTGGTGCAGACCGACATCAAGCGTATCCTCGCCTACTCGACCATGAGCCAGATCGGCTACATGTTCCTGGCCCTGGGCGTTGGCGCCTGGGACGCGGCGATCTTCCACCTGATGACCCACGCCTTCTTCAAGGCCCTGCTGTTCCTTGCCTCCGGTGCGGTGATCGTTGCCTGCCACCACGAGCAGGACATCTTCAAGATGGGCGGCCTGTGGAAGAAACTGCCGCTGGCCTACGCCAGCTTCGTGGTCGGTGGCGCTGCCCTGGCTGCCCTGCCGATCGTGACCGTGGGCTTCTACTCCAAGGACGAGATCCTCTGGGAAGCCTTCGCCAGCGGCAACACCGGCCTGCTGTACGCCGGCCTGGTCGGTGCGTTCATGACCTCGCTGTACACCTTCCGCCTGATCTTCATCGCCTTCCACGGCGAAGCCAAGACCGAAGCCCACGCTGGCCACGGCATCAGCCACTGGCTGCCGCTGGGCGTGCTGATCGTGCTGTCGACCTTCGTCGGCGCCTGGATCACCCCGCCGCTGGCAGGTGTGCTGCCTGAAAGCGCCGGCCACGCCGGTGGCGAAGCCAAGCACGCGCTGGAGATCACTTCGGGCGCCATCGCCATCGCCGGTATCCTGCTGTCGGCCCTGCTGTTCCTGGGCAAGCGCCGCTTCGTCAGCGCCGTCGCCAACAGCGGTATCGGTCGTGTCCTGTCGGCCTGGTGGTTCGCCGCCTGGGGCTTCGACTGGATCTACGACAAGCTGTTCGTCAAACCTTACCTGCTGATCAGCCACATCCTGCGCAAGGATCCGGTTGACCGCAGCATCGGCCTGATTCCTCGCCTGGCTCGCGGCGGCCACGTCGCCATGAGCAAGACCGAGACCGGCCAGCTGCGCTGGTACACCGCTTCGATCGCCGTTGGCGCAGTGCTGGTACTCGGCGCTGTGGTAGTGGCCGCGGTATGACCATGAACCTTGCGAACCTTGCGACCCTGCAAAAGGAAACGAACCCGTCATGATTTTGCCTTGGCTGATCCTGATCCCCTTCATCGGCGGCTTCCTGTGCTGGCTGGGTGAGCGCTTCGGCGCCACCCTGCCGCGCTGGATCGCGCTGCTGACCATGTCCCTTCTGCTCGGCATCGGCCTGTGGCTGTGGGGTAACGGCGACTACACCCTGGCCCCCGCTCCGGGCGCCGAGCCTGCCTGGGCCCTGGAATACAAAGTCCAGTGGATCCAGCGTTTCGGCATCAGCATCCACCTGGCCCTCGACGGCCTGTCGCTGCTGATGATCCTGCTCACCGGCCTGCTCGGTGTGCTGTCGGTACTGTGTTCCTGGAAAGAGATCCAGCGTCACGTCGGCTTCTTCCACCTCAACCTGATGTGGATCCTTGGCGGCGTGGTCGGTGTGTTCCTGGCCCTGGACCTGTTCCTGTTCTTCTTCTTCTGGGAAATGATGCTGGTGCCGATGTACTTCCTCATCGCGCTCTGGGGTCACAGTTCGTCGGACGGCAAGAAGACCCGGATCTACGCGGCGACCAAGTTCTTCATCTTCACCCAGGCCAGCGGCCTGATCATGCTGGTGGCGATCCTCGGCCTGGTGCTGGTCAACTACACCAACACCGGCGTGATCACCTTCAACTACAGCGACCTGCTCAAGGCCGAACTGCCAGCCGGTACCGAATACCTGCTGATGCTGGGCTTCTTCATCGCCTTCGCGGTGAAGCTGCCGGTGGTGCCGTTCCACTCCTGGCTGCCTGACGCTCACGCCCAGGCACCGACCGCAGGTTCCGTGGACCTGGCCGGTATCTTGCTGAAGACTGCGGCCTACGGCCTGCTGCGCTTCGCCCTGCCGCTGTTCCCGAACGCTTCGGCCGAGTTTGCGCCAATCGCCATGACCCTGGGCCTGATCGGTATCTTCTACGGTGCCTTCCTGGCCTTTGCGCAAACCGACATCAAGCGCCTGGTCGCCTTCTCCAGCGTCTCGCACATGGGCTTCGTGCTGATCGGTATCTATTCCGGCAGCCAGCAAGCCCTGCAAGGCGCGGTGATCCAGATGCTGGCCCACGGCCTGTCCGCTGCCGCGCTGTTCATCCTGGCCGGCCAGCTGTACGAGCGCTTGCACACCCGTGACATGCGCCAGATGGGTGGCCTGTGGCACCGCATCGCCTACCTGCCAGCCATCAGCCTGTTCTTCGCCGCCGCCTCCCTGGGCCTGCCCGGTACAGGCAACTTCGTCGGCGAGTTCCTGATCCTGATCGGCAGCTTCGCCAGCGTGCCTTGGATCACCGTGATCGCCACCACTGGCCTGGTGTTCGGTTCGGTGTACTCGCTGATCATGATCCACCGCGCCTACTTCGGCCCGGCCAAGACCGACACCGTGCTGGCCGGCATGGACGGACGCGAACTGATCATGGTCCTGGGTCTGGCGGTACTGCTGATCCTGCTGGGCGTGTATCCGCAGCCGTTCCTCGACACCTCTGCCGCCACCATGAGTGGTGTGCAGCAGTGGCTCGGTTCCGCTTTCACTCAACTCGCTTCGGCCCGGTAAGAGCGCTATGGAATTCACCACTCAACACTTCATCGCATTGGCGCCGATGCTGATCACCACCATCACCACGGTGGTGGTGATGCTGGCGATCGCCTGGAAGCGCAACCACTCGCAGACCTTCCTGCTGTCCACCGTGGGCCTCAACCTGGCCCTGCTGTCGATCCTGCCGGCGCTGAAGGTTGCGCCGCTGGCGGTCACCCCGCTGATCACCATCGACAAGTTCGCCTGCCTGTACATGGCGATCATCCTGGTGGCGACGCTGGCCTGCGTCACCCTTGCCCACGCCTACCTCGGCGAAGGCTCCAAGGGTTTCCCGGGCAACCGTGAAGAACTGTACCTGCTGCTGCTGATGTCGGCCCTCGGTGGCCTGGTGCTGGTCAGCGCCAACCACCTGGCCGGCCTGTTCATCGGCCTGGAGCTGCTGTCGGTACCGGTCTATGGCCTGGTGGCGTATGCCTTCTTCAACAAGCGCTCGCTGGAAGCCGGCATCAAGTACATGGTGCTGTCGGCCGCAGGCTCGGCCTTCCTGCTGTTCGGCATGGCCTTGCTGTACGCCGACGCCGGCAGCCTGAGCTTCGACCAGATCGGCAAGGCCCTGGCCGCCACCAGCATGCCAAGCCTGGTGGCCCAGCTGGGCCTGGGCATGATGCTGGTCGGCCTGGCCTTCAAACTGTCGCTGGTACCGTTCCACCTGTGGACCCCGGACGTGTACGAAGGCGCCCCGGCACCGGTCGCCGCCTTCCTGGCAACCGCCAGCAAGGTTGCGGTGTTCGCCGTTGTCGTGCGTCTGTTCATGCTCTCCCCTGCTGCCAGCAGCGGCGCGCTGAGCACCGTACTGGCGGTGATTGCCGTGGCCTCGATCCTGATCGGCAACCTGCTGGCACTGACCCAGAGCAACCTCAAGCGCCTGCTCGGTTACTCGTCCATCGCCCACTTCGGTTACCTGGTCATCGCCCTGGTCGCCAGCAAGGGCCTGGCCCTGGAAGCCATGGGCGTGTACCTGGTCACCTACGTGATCACCAGCCTGGGCGCCTTCGGTGTCATCACCCTGATGTCCTCGCCTTACGGCGGCCGTGACGCCGATGCACTGTACGAGTACCGCGGCCTGTTCTGGCGCCGTCCGTACCTGACTGCGGTACTGACCGTGATGATGCTGTCGCTGGCGGGTATCCCGCTGACTGCCGGCTTCATCGGCAAGTTCTACATCATTGCCACTGGCGTCGAGTCGCACCTGTGGTGGCTGGTCGGTGCCCTGGTGATCGGTAGCGCCATCGGCGTCTACTACTACCTGCGCGTCATGGTCACCCTGTACCTGGTCGAGCCGAACCTGCGTCGCCACGACGCCCCGCTGAAATGGGAACAGCGCACCGGCGGCGTCATGCTGCTGGCCATCGCCATTCTCGCCTTCGTGCTGGGTGTGTACCCGCAACCGCTGCTGGAAATGGTCCAGCAAGCCGGCCTGCAACTGATCGGCTGATCGCCCCGGCAAAACAAGACACCCCGCTTATGCGGGGTGTTTTTTTATCTGCACGCTTTTATCCGTGAGCATGAAGGCTTATTCACCAGGATTGTCCTGGACGGCCCCCGGCAGCGCTGCCTTGCGTAAATCACCGTTGGCCGAAGGCAGGTACACTTCCGGGTTGGGCATGCCGCTGGGCGAGAGCTCATGGGTCATCTCGAACTCGGCACGCACCGACCAGCCACAGGCCTCGTTGGTGCATTGCAAATAGGCGATCCGCAGGAAAATATGACGCCCTTCACTGGTGCGTATACGCATCCGGCTGTGGCAATGCGGGCAAACCAGCTTGTATGTACTCACGGCAAGTACCTGCAAGCATTGTTCGGGCTTACCTTCTGTGAGAATAGTCGTCCGGTTTTGTCAGTATTGGCTGCACATATAGGTGTATTCTTCAGTTTGATGCTTCTCATTGCAGGAATGCTCCTTAAAACGCAGGGCTGTATTCATAACGAGTAGTTTAAGCCCATGGAATATCATTAAACCAGTCATGGATATTAGTTATGAGTACCCACGTACTTGCTTCGGTGCTGACCAGGCTGAAGCTTCTGACCGCTACGGAATCTGACGCCGAGCTGTCCAGAGCGCTCTCGATCAGCCCGCAGACATTGAGCAGCTGGAAGGTGCGCGACAGCATTCCTTATTCACTTTGCATAGACATCGCCAGGCAGTATGCGTGCTCACTGGACTGGCTTCTGCTGGGTGAACCCGAGCGACATCGCGCAGGCCTGGACGACGAAGGCTGGGAACAGGACATGCTCGCGCGCCTGCGCACCCTGTCGCTTGCCGATCGCCAAGCCGTTCTCCTGCTGGTTCAGGACAAGCAACGCATCCAGCAGCTGGAGCGGCAATTGAGCGCGCTGACCAGTCGCTCGCCCAATGCCGGCAGCGGCTAGCCCCGGCGGCGCCAGCGCTGGATGAGTTCACGCGGATCCAGCGTATCCAGCCAGACCATCACCTTGAGGCTGATGGGGATCACCACCACGGCAGCCACGAACCCCGCCATGCCACGGCTCAGCAAGGGCACCAGTGACGAAACCAGCGGCTCGAACAGGTGGCCAACCCCCACGGTCACGAACACCAGCAAGAGTTTCTTGCCCAGCGTCAGGCGCCTGGCCTTGTTGGTGATCAACCGGTCGCGCGCCGCGCTCACCAGCAAAGCCCCCAGCAGCGCGGCGAACAGGACATTGCCATCCACGCCCAGCAACTCCACCAGCGCCGGGGCCAGGCTGTCGAAAACAGATTCTTCAGTCATGGGCAGCCTCTCGGTGTGCGGCGGGCAGGTAGGCGGTCGAGCCCAGGTTACGCATGACCGCGGCTTCGACAAAGCGGATGTAGCACACCTGCAATGCACGCCCGTGGTCATGCCCGGCCACATCCTCGAGGCGCTTGTAGCCCCGCTCTCGCAACACCGCGCGCCAGCGCGCGAATTCGCGTGCCGCGTCGATGGCAGCGCAGCGTGCGGCCACCTCCAGCGCAGCCTCACTGACAGGCCGCTGCAGGTTCAGGCGCTCACGCAGCCTGCCCAGGTCCACCCGTGGCCAGAACGGGTCATGGCAGTCGGCAAAACGCGGTAACCGAGGATCGTTGCCCATGCTTCACCCCCTCACTGCTCGGCCAGCATGCCGTAGCGAATGGCCTTGATCACTGCAGCCACCCGTGTGGGCACATCGAATTTGCGCAGGATGTTCGACACATGGAAGTTCACCGTCGATTCTTTGCATTCCAGGATCTGGCCAATCTCCCACGAGCTCTTTCCGTAGGCACACCACAACAGCACTTGCCGTTCACGTGGCGTCAGGCGAACCGGGGCGTCCGCCAGGGGTTGCTGCGAATGTCGTGCGTTGTCAGTCATGTTTGAACTCCACGGGTGATTGAGCGAGGCATCGCTGCCGGTCTGCAATCACCTTACGAAGCGCGGGTCGCCCAGCTCCATCGCTGCGGCTTGTAAAGAACTTTCGTACAAAACCGTCTGACGAAGGTTGCGCGATATTTGTCGACTTTCCTCGTGCTCCAAGCGGCATTTCGCTCGTCTCAACGCCGTTGTCCATTCGCCTTTCGCCTGGAGTCGTACAATGCGTTGCGTTTTGCCCCCACCATCCTGCCTCGGCCTGCTGGCTGCTTTCGCTGCCTCCCAGCCCGCCCTGGCGGCACCTTCGGTCGAGTTGGGCCAGGTGCTGATCACCGATGAGGAGCAGAACGACCTGACCGCAGCCAGCGAACGCCTGCACGAAGTGCCGGGCGCAAGCAACCTGGTGGACATGCAGCGTGTAGGGCAAGGCCGGGTTGCCAGCAACCAGGATGTACTGGCCTACCAGCCCGGGGTGTTCGCGCAATCGGCGGGCAACGATGGCATCAAACTGTCGATCCGCGGTTCGGGCATCAACCGCGCACCGGGGGCCCACGGTTCCGGGGTGTACACGATGTTCGACGGCCTGCCCCTGACCGGCCCGGGCGGTACGCCCTACGAGCTGTTCGAGCCGCTGTGGCTGAGCCGTGCCGAAGTGCTGCGCGGCGCCAACGG
Organism: Pseudomonas sp. PVC-5-1; assembly: GCF_057444345.1. Taxonomy (NCBI): domain Bacteria; kingdom Pseudomonadati; phylum Pseudomonadota; class Gammaproteobacteria; order Pseudomonadales; family Pseudomonadaceae; genus Pseudomonas; species Pseudomonas sp. PVC-5-1. The sequence goes on from NZ_CM172024.1 coordinate 3,842,961, forward strand.
CTTCGACCAGGGTTCCCTCGCCCTGGGCGGTGCGATCAACTACATCACCCACACCGGCTACGACGCCGCGCCGCTGCAGGTGCGCTACGAAGTCGGCAGCCGCGGCTACCAGCATCGGCACATCAGCTCGGGGCAGGTGCTGGGCAACCTCGACTACTACGTGGCCCTGACCGATTCGGAATATGACGGCTACCAGGCGCACAGCAGCGGCAGTGCCAAGGGTGTGGCGGCCAATGTCGGCTACCGCTTCAACCCGAACCTGGAAACCCGCTTCTACCTGCGCTACCGGGAAACCGAGAACGAGTTGGCCGGGCGCCTGACCAAGGAGCAGATCAAGCATCACCCACGCGCGGCCAACCCGGCCTACCTGGCCCGCGACGACAGCCGCCCGCAACCGGGCAGCACCTGGGTGGGCAACAAGACCACCTTCTACCTCGATGACGATGCGCGCCTGGAGGCCGGCCTGGTCTACCACGACTACCCGATGGACCTGCGCGAAGGCCCGATGCGCCTGAAGGTGGCCTATACCGATGTGAGCGGCACCTTGAACTACTTCCGCCGCGACACCCTGTTCGGCCACGAGAGCAAGACCACCGTCGGCTGGCGCACCACCAAGCACCTGCCCAACAGCGGTGCTTCACAGTTCACCCGCAATGGCGACGTGTTCGGTGAGCGCACCCGTGACTTCAGCTACCAGGGTTCGGACACCGTGCTGCATGTGGGCAATGACCTCGAGCTGGTACCGAACCTGTGGCTGACCACTGGCCTGGCGATGATCTATACCCGCCGTGAAAGTGATGTCACCTACCCCGCCGAGGGCGGCAAGGTGAGCATGCATGACTGGGACTACGCGCCACGCCTGGGGTTGCGCTATGACATCAGCCCGGACTTGCAGGTGTACGGCAACCTGAGCCGCTCGGTCGAACCACCCCATCCCTGGGCCCTGATCTGGAGTGCGCCCACAGCCAACCAACCGATCGAGATGCAAAACCAGACGGCCACCACACTGGAAATGGGTGCACGCGGCGAATCGGCATTGGGGCATTGGGACCTGGCGTGGTACTACTCGCAGGTTCGCCATGAATTGCTGGCGGTTGAGATCGTGCAAGGCGCTCCGGCCAAGGAATTCAACGCCAGCGCCACCGTGCATCAAGGCGTGGAAGCCGGCCTCGACAGTACCCTGTGGGAACGCGCCGGTACTGGCAGGCTGAGTTTGCGCCAGGCCTACACCTTCAGTGACTTCCACTACCGCGATGACGACAAGTTCGGCGATAACCGCCTGCCGGGCATCCCCATGCACTACTACCAGGCCGAGTTGCGCTATGACTGGCCGAGCGGTTTCTACGCCGGGGTGAACACGCAGATGGCGTCGAAGGTGCAGGTGGACTACGCCAACAGTTACCACGCCGATGAATATGCCTTGCTCGGCGCACGCCTGGGCTGGGATTCACCGAAGCAGGACTGGCAGACCTGGCTGGACCTGCGCAACCTGACCAACAAGCGCTATGCGGCGACGGTGACACCTGGCTACAACGATGCTGGAAAGGATGAGGCCCGTTCGACGCCGGGCGAAGGCTTTGCCGTGTATGCCGGTGTTTCCTACAGCTTCCGCTAATCCGCTGGGGCCGCTGTGCGGCCCATCACCGGCAAGCCAGCTCCCACACCGACCGCATCGTTCTCAAGCCATGTGAATTTCCTGAAGAAGCAAATCTCCAAAGCCAACGCGGTCGGTGTGGGAGCTGGCTTGCCGGCGATGGGCTGCGCAGCAGCCCCTTTGAAAGCTGACACCGAATGAACAGGCCTCAAACCACCCTGTTCAACTTCACCCAGGAAGCAAACTTGTCGATAAACGCCTGCAAGAACGGCCGGGTCTTGTCATTGAGCTTGCCCGAATCCTCGAACAGGCTAGCCGCGCCGCCAATGTAGGCCTCGGGCATCTGCATGCACGGCATGTCCAGAAACACCAGCGACTGGCGCACGGCATGGTTGGCGCCAAAGCCACCAATGGCCCCCGGCGACACACTGACCACCGCCGCCGGCTTGCCACTCCAGGCGCTTTGCCCGTAGGGCCGCGAACCCACATCGATGGCATTCTTCAGGCCGCCAGGTACCGAGCGGTTGTACTCCGGGGTGACGAACAGCACCGCATCACTGCGGCGGATCTCGTCGCGAAAACGCTTCCACGCTTCCGGCGGTGCTTCGGCCTCGACATCCTCGTTGTACAACGGCAGATCACCAATCTCCACGATCTTCAGGGCAAGGCTGGACGGCGCCAGCTCCGAGAGTGCGCGGGCGACCTTGCGGTTGTAGGAGTCCTTGCGCAAGCTACCGACGACCACCGCTACCGAATACACCTGGCTCATGGCAATTTCCAACCTCTGCTGGGTAAAGGGACGTTGTAGTTATAGATGACCGTTCCTCGGCGCCTTGGTTTTTTTTCCACGGGGCGAAAACTTCCGACGCTGTTACACGGTCTATGCCTGCAGACATTTCCCACGCAATTCAGAGGTTTCCACCCAAATGGCAGCAGTAATGGTCGGCCAATTCCACGCCCGTGACGCCGAAGGCCGCATCTACCCCGTGCACGAGTTCCAGGAGTCGACCCTGCAAACCGACGGCAGCACGCTGGGCGCGCCCATCACCACCTATCGCCTGGCCATCGGCGACAAGGTCAACCATCTGGGTGAAAACCGCTTCGAACTGGCGCGCAGCGGCGTCGAGATCATTCGCATTCCTTGATGCAGTCCACCGTGTAGCGGCCGCTTTCATTCTGCAGGCCGTGCACGTCGGCGACGAAACCTGGGAAGCCCTGGTTGAACGCCCGGGCGAAGGCCAGGTAATCGACTATCGAGCGGGTCGCCTCGGTAAACCGCTCCCCCGGCATGATCAATGGAATACCAGGCGGGTACGGCACCAGCATCACCGCTGCCACCCGCCCCAGCAGCGCCTCGATCGGCACCGCCTCCACCTCACCGCGCACCATCTGGTCATAGGCCCGGGCCGGGCTCACGGCTACCTCCGGCAAGCGCGTGAACAACCGTTTCAGTTGCTTGGCCGTGGCATTGGCGCGGTAGCAGCCATGCAACTGGTCGCACAGGTCGCGCAGGCCCATGCCCTGATAGCGTGAGGCATCGGCAGCCACCACGCTCGGCAGGCAGTTGCTCAGGGCGGTATTGCCGTCATAGTGGCGCTTGAATTCCAGCAACTCGGTGAGCAAGGTGCTCCACTTGCCCTTGGTGATGCCCATGGAGAACAGCACCAGAAAGCTGTACAGGCCGGTTTTCTCCACCACCAGCCCCCGCTCCCAGAGAAACTTGCTGACCACTGCCGCCGGGATACCATGCTCGCCCAGTGCACCGCCCGCGCTCAGGCCCGGCATCACCAGGGTCACCTTCAGCGGGTCGAGCAGCACATAGTCGTCCGCCACTTCGCCAAAGCCGTGCCACTCCGCCCCCGGCTGCAGCAGCCAGTCCTGCGCGGCCAGGCGGTGGATGCCTTCGGCGCTCGGCGGCTGCCAGATGCTGAACCACCAGTCGTCGGCGGCGATGTGCTCGCGCAGGTTGGCCAGGGCACGGCGAAAGCTCAGCGCCTCGTCGAACATTTCTTGCAGCAGCGAACGCCCGGCCGGCCCTTCCATCATGGTCGAGGCCACGTCCAGCGAAGCGAGGATGCTGTACTGCGGCGAGGTCGAGATGTGCATCATGAACGCTTCGTTGAAGCGGTCACGGTCCAGCTGGCGCCTGGCCCCGTCCTGCACATGAATCATCGAGGCCTGGCTGAACGCGGCCAGCAGCTTGTGGGTGGAATGGGTGCTGAACACCAGCGGGCTGTCTGCCGCGCAGGCCGTGCCCATGGCATAGCGCCCGGTGAAGAACTCGTGGAATGCCGCATAGGCGAACCAGGCCTCGTCGAAGTGCAGCACCTCGACACTGGCGCCCAGGGTCTGCTTGATCAAGCCGGCGTGGTAGCACAGGCCGTCGTAGGTGGAGTTGGTCACCACCGCCAGCTTGATGCGCTGCCCGCGATCGCGAGCAAGAGGGTTGGCCTGGATCTTCGCCTGGATCGCCTCGGGGCTGAACTCGCTGAGCGGGATCGGGCCGATGATCCCGAGTTCGTTGCGCTCGGGGCACAGATAGAGGGGAATGGCACCGGTCATGATGATCGCATGCACCACCGACTTGTGGCAGTTGCGGTCCACCAGCACCAGGTCGTCGCGGCCGACCATGGCGTGCCAGACGATCTTGTTGGCCGTGGAGGTGCCGTTGATGACGAAAAAGGTGTGGTCGGCGCCAAAGTTGCGCGCAGCCCTGGCTTCGGCTTCGGCCAAGGGGCCGGTGTGATCGAGCAGCGAGCCCAGCTCCGGCACGGAAACGGACAGGTCCGAGCGTAGGGTGTTTTCCCCGAAGAACTGGTGAAAGGCCTGGCCCACTGGGCTTTTGCGATAGGCCACGCCGCCGCCGTGGCCCGGGGTGTGCCAGGAATAATTGGACTGCGCGGTGTGCTGCACCAGGGCCTTGAAGAACGGCGGCAGCAGGCCGTCCAGGTAGATATGTGCGGCACGCGCCACCTGGCGCGCAAGAAACGGCACGGTGTCTTCGAACAGGTAGAGGATGCCCCGCAACTGGTTGAGCTCGCTCATGGCTTCGGCGGGGGCGTTTTCCAGGGTCACCTGTTCGCCCAAGGCGAAAATCGGCAGGTTGGGGGCGCGCAGCCGGGCCAGGCGGATCAGCTCGGCCATGTTCTGCAGCAGGTGGGTATTCTCGCCGACCCCCTCGGCGGCAATCAGCATGCAGGCCAGGCCATGGTGGGTGGCAGCGACCAGGCAGGCCTCGGCATGGTCGGCGGCGGCGAGGATGGCAAAGCCGTCCTGGCGCAGCTCCTCGGCGATGCCCCGCACACGCTCGCCAGCGACGCTGTCAACCTTGATGGCGCGGTGCACGATGAGGATGGGGAACTTGAGGTCCTTGTACATCAGGTGGCTACCTCCGAAGGACATGGCGTCCATTTCAGGGTAGTAGAACCTGTGTGGTCAGGACCGGTATCGCCTTCAAGACATGCGCAGGATCTGTAGGAGCAGCCTTGTGCTGCGAAGAGGCCATTTCTGCTGAAGAAGATCTGTTGCCCTACCGGCCTCTTCGCAGCACAAGGCTGCTCCTACAGGTACATCACCGGCTTCGGAACTTGTGATGAACCTGTGGGAGCGGGTTCACCCGCGAAAGGGCCGGAGCAAGCGAAAGATCAGCCAGCAGGTGTCTCGGTCAGAGACTGCCACATGGATGGCCCACCCGCCGACTTGGCAATGGCTGCCAGGCGCTCGGCATGCGCCTCCAACTCCTCGGCACTGGCCATGATCACCCGCCCGGGCACACGCCCGGTAATACGGCGAATCTCGCTGCCACCAGCACCCGTCCCTTCATCCCCGGCTTCTGCCCCATGCGCGGCCAGCGACAGGCTGGTCTGGCCACCGGTCATTGCCAGGTAGACGTCAGCCAGCAATTCCGAGTCGAGCAATGCGCCGTGCAGCTCACGGCCCGAATTGTCGATATCGTAGCGTTTGCACAGCGCATCCAGGCTGTTGCGCTGCCCCGGGTGGCGCGCGCGCGCCAGCAGCAGGGTGTCGAGGATGGTGCAGTGCTGCGAAATGTCCGCGCGGTCCTGCTGGCCCAGCAAGGCAAATTCGTTGTTGATGAAGCCAACGTCGAACGCCGCGTTGTGGATGACCAGCGTGGCGCCCTGGATGAACTCGAAGAACTCCTCTGCGACATCGCCAAAGCGTGGCTTGCCGACCAGGAAGGCATCGGTGATGCCGTGGACGTTGATGGCGCCCTCGTCACTCTCGCGGTCTGGCTGCAGGTAGACGTGGAAGTGCCGCCCGGTCAGGCGCCGGCCGATGACCTCGACACAGCCGATCTCGATGATCCGGTGGCCTTCGCTGACCGGCATACCCGTGGTTTCGGTATCGAGAATGACGAACCGTTTATCTTGCTGCTGCTCCACGCGGGGCGCTCCAACTTGCATCAGTTACAAAGGCCGGAATTGTACCCCAGCTCAACGCTTGGCGCGCACTTCATCGACCCCACGGTTGGCCAGCTGGTCGGCGCGTTCGTTGCCGGGGTGGCCGATATGCCCGCGCACCCACTTCCAGGTCACCTTGTGGCGGTTGACCTGCTCATCCAGCTGCTGCCACAGGTCGGCGTTCTTCACCGGCTCCTTGGCCGCGGTTTTCCAGCCGCGCTTCTTCCAGTTGGTCATCCATTCGTTGATGCCCTTCATCACGTACTGCGAGTCGGTGGTCAGCACCACTTCGCATTCGCGCTTCAGCGCCATCAAGCCCTGGATCGCGGCCATCAGTTCCATGCGGTTGTTGGTGGTTTCGCGTTCGCCGCCCCACAGTTCCTTCTCGACGCCCTTGTAGATCATAAGGACGCCCCAGCCGCCAGGGCCAGGGTTGCCCTTGCAGGCACCATCGGTAAACATCTCGACGCTTTCGCTCATGTACCACTCATGTTCAGTGCTTTTCAGTATCCGGGTTGGCCGCCGTGCGGTTGACCTTGGCCAGGGGCAGCGGCAGCAGCTTGCCCATCGGTTCGCGACGCTCCTGGCGCAACGGCCGCAGGCCCACCACCATCTTGCGCGCTACCAGCAGGTACACCCCGCCACCGGAGCTCTGCCAGCCGCCGGCCACCCGTTCCCAGCCCGCCAGGCGTTGCTGCCAGGCCGGTGAGGCAAGCGGCGGACGATAGCACCCGAAGCGGCGTTTCTCCAGCGCGAAGCCCAGCAGGTTGAGCCAGTCGCCCACCCGTGACGGCGAGATGCAACGGGCCTTGCGCAGGGCGCCGTGGCTGAAGAAATGGCGCATGCCCCAGCTGCTCCAGGGGTTGATCCCGACGATCAGCAGGTGCCCGCCAGGGCGCACGGCGCTGGCCGCCTCACGCAGCAAGCCGTGGGGCGAAAGGCAGAAATCCAGGCCATGCTGCAGCACCACCACGTCGGCGGCGTGCTCGCTCAGCGGCCAGGCCTGCTCCTCGCAGACAATCTCCACCCCCGGCAGCGGCGCACCGAGGCGCACGTTGCGCTGCACCTGGGGCGCGCTGGGCGGTGGTTCGGCGCAGGGCCCGTAGTGCACAAGGTACCCCCCGAAGAAGCGCCCGAGCTCTTCTTCCAGCAGTTTTTCCTCCTCCCTGAGCATCAGTTGGCCGAGTGGGCCGTTGAACCACTCACGGGCCAGGCTGATCAGCTTGACCCAGTCCGGGTCGGCCTGGGCAAAGGCTTGGTCGGTCATTGCGCTCTCCCTCGAAGGTTCTCGCACCGCGCCATCGCGGATAAGATGCCTTCATGTGCCACGCTAGGCGAATCGGATCCGCACCATGATACAGATCGATGCTCTCCCCGCTTTCTCCGACAACTACATCTGGTTGTTACAGGATACTGCCAAACGCCGCTGCGCGGTGGTCGATCCGGGTGACGCCGGCCCAGTGGAACGCTGGCTGTCGGCCAACACCGGCTGGGTGCTGAGTGACATCCTGGTCACCCACCACCACAACGACCACGTCGGCGGCGTGGAAAGGCTCAAGCAGCTGACCGGCGCCCGGGTCTGCGGCCCGGCCCAGGAACGCATCCCCTGCCGTGACCTGGCGCTGGACGAAGGTGACCAGGTGACCGTGCTGGGCGTGACCTTCCAGGTGCTGGCCGTGCCCGGCCATACGCTGGGGCATATCGCCTTGTTCAGCGACCAGCCGGCGACGCCGGTGCTGTTCAGTGGCGACACGCTGTTCGCCGCCGGTTGCGGGCGCATGTTCGAAGGCACTCCCGAACAGATGCAGCCAGCCCTCGCCCGCCTGGCAGCCCTGCCAGAGCAGACCGAGGTGTACTGCGCCCACGAATACACCCTGAGCAACCTGCGTTTCGCCAAGGCGGTGGAACCCGAGAACCCGCACGTTCAGCAGCGGTTCGAGGACGTTACCCGTTTGCGTGCCGAAAATCGCATCACATTGCCATCAACGATCGGTCTGGAGCGCCTGACCAACCCCTTTCTGCGCACCTCTGAAACATTAGTTAAACAAAAAGCAGACGAATGGAAGGGACATTCAAACCCCTCGCATGTCGCTGTTTTTGCTGCCTTGAGGTCTTGGAAGGACACCTTCTGATAACCTCAAGATATATCGCAAGCGATGGTCAAAGGTTGACCAGGCCCGGAGCGGTTCCTAGAATCGCCGAAATTTTTCGCCCGGAAACCTGTGTCAGCCGATGTCTTCACGTAGCCGCAGAACCTCTCATTCCGTCGCCCTGACGCGCCTGGCCCAAATCAGTGCGCTGGCCCTGGCCGCCACCTTGGTGGGCTGCCAGAGCACCCGTCAGCTCGACGAATCCGATAGCGTTCGCGCGCACAACTACCAGGCGCGGATCAAGCACAAGCCTTCACCGCTGCTGGTAAAGCCGGCCGAACAGGCACCACAGGACGTGTGGGAACGCATGCGCCAGGGCTTCGCCCTGCAGGACAACATCGACGTCAACCCGCGCATCGAGCAGCAGCGCCTGTGGTTCGCCAGCAATCCAAGCTTCATCGAAAGCGCCGGTGAGCGTGGCAGCCTCTACCTGCACTACATCGTCGAGCGCCTCGAAGAACGCGACATGCCGCTGGAGCTGGCCCTGCTGCCAGCCATCGAAAGCGCCTACAACCCGATGGCCTACTCGCGCGCCCATGCCGCGGGCATGTGGCAGTTCATTCCGTCCACCGGTCGTCACTTCAACCTGCGCCAGACCAACTTCTACGATGGCCGTCGCGACGTGACCGCCTCGACCAACGCCGCACTGGACTACCTCAGCCGCCTGCACGACATGTTCAACGGCGACTGGTTGCTGGCCCTGGCTGCCTACAACGCCGGCGAAGGCACGGTCAGCCGAGCCATCGAGCGCAACGAGCGGCTCGGCCTGCCCACCGACTACTGGAACCTGCCGCTGCCGCAGGAAACCCGCGACTACGTGCCCAAGCTGCTGGCCCTGTCGCAGGTGGTACTCACGCCGCAAGCCTATGGCGTGAACCTGAACCCGATCGCCAACGAACCCTACTTCGAGGCGGTGGCCATCAACGACCGCCTGGACCTGTCGCGGGTAGCGGCCTTCGCCAACATCGACGAAGACGAGCTGATCCAGCTCAACCCGGCATTCAAGAAGCGCATGACCGTGGACGGCCCGCAGCAGCTGCTGGTACCCACTGCCAAGGCGCAGCTGCTGAGCGACAGCCTGTCCAACCTCAAACCCGAGCAGCTGGTCAGCCTGCAGCCGAACAAGGCCGTGTTCGCCCGCGCCGTGGCCGAAGCCAAGGCCCCAGTGGCGGCGCGCAGCTACCGGGTCAAGCGCGGCGACAACCTGGGCGCCATCGCCAAGGCCAACCGCGTTTCGGTCAAGGACATCAAGCGCTGGAACCGTCTCTCCGGCAACAACGTGCGCGCTGGCCAGGTCCTGGCCCTGCGCGGTGGCAGCGCGCCGAGCGCTGCTGGCAATCGGGTAGCCGCCTCCGGGCAGCGCTCCACGCAGTACAAGGTACGCAAAGGCGATTCGCTGTACCTGGTGGCCAAGCGCTTCAACGTGGAAATGAAACACCTCAAGCGCTGGAACCCGCGCAGCGGCCATGCCCTGAAGCCAGGCCAGACCCTGACCGTCTACCTCTCGCATTGATGTAGTTGCAGGGGCTGCTTTGCAGCCCATTCGCGGGCACGCCCGCTCCCACAGGTTTTTCACCGCCATCAAGGCCGGTGTTGTACCTGTGGGAGCGGGCGTGCCCGCGAATGGGCCTGAGAAATACCCACTGGAAAACCCCTGCCCCCTCTCTTTTTCCAACCCCACCAAGCTGTTACTGTACCCCGATCAAAGCCCAACGCCTCTGGATCGGATGCCGACTTGATACGTCCCCTCCTGCTGTCTCTCAGCCTGGCCTTGAGCTTTCCCGCAGCCGCGATGGTGAGCGAAAGCCACGGATACGCGCAGTTCGGCACGCTCAAGTACCCAGCCACATTCACCCATTTCGACTGGGTCAACCCGCAAGCGCCCAAGGGCGGCACCTTGCGGGCGATGGCTTTTGGAACCTTCGACACCCTCAACCCCTACACCTTCAAGGGGTCGAGCCCGATTACCACGCCCAATTTCCAGCAGTACGGCATCAGCGAGCTGAACGAGCCGCTGATGGTCGGCACCGGCCAGTACGACCCGTCCGGCGACGAACCGACCTCCAGCTACGGCCTGATCGCCCGCTCGGTGGAGTACAGCGAGGACCGCAGCTGGGTGGTGTTCAACCTGCGCCCGGAGGCCCGCTGGCATGACGGCAAGCCGATCACCTCGGCAGACGTGGCCTTCTCCTACCGCACGCTGCTCAAGGATGGCCACCCGATCTACCGCACCAACCTGCAGGAAGTGCAGCGGGTGGACATTCTCGGCCCGCTGCGCATCCGCTTCGTGTTCAAGCGCGCCGGCAACCCGCTGCTGATCCTGCGCCTGGGCGAAATGCCGGTGCTGCCCAAGCACTATTGGCAAAAGCGTGACTTCAAGGCCACCACCTTCGAGCCTCCACTGGGCAGCGGCCCTTACCGCATCACCCAGGTCCAGCCTGGGCGCCGGCTGGTGTTCGAACGGGTGAAGAACTACTGGGGCAAGGACCTGGCGGTGAACCGTGGCAAGTACAACTTCAACCGCGTGGAATACGAGTTCTACCGCGACGCCACGGTCGCCTTCGAGGCGTTCAAGGCCGGCGAGTTCGACATCTATATCGAGCACCAGGCGAAGAACTGGGCCAACGGCTACAACTTCCCGGCCGTGCGCCGGGGCGAGGTGATCAAGGCGCAGATCCCGCACCGCATCCCCACGCAAACCCAGGGCCTGTTCATGAACAGCCGCCGGGCCACCTTCAGCGACCCACGGGTACGCCAGGCACTGGGGCTGATGCTCGACTTCGAGTGGACCAACCGCGCGCTGTTCAGCGGCGCCTACCGCCGCTCGACCAGCTACTACCCAAACAGCGAATTCGCCGCCACCGGCCTGCCCACCGGCAAGGAATGGCTGTTGCTGGCACCGTTTCGTGACCAGTTGCCGGCCAGCCTGTTCAGCGAACCCTACAAGGTCAGCCATACCGATGGCCGTGGCATCAACCGCCAGACCCTGCGCCAGGCCCTCGGCCTGCTCGCCGAGGCCGGCTGGAAGCTGAACGGCCAGCGCCTGGTCGACAGCAAGGGCCAGCAGCTGCGCATGGAACTGCTGCTGGTAAACCCCAACCTTGAACGCATCCTGCAACCTTATGTCGAAAACCTGGCCAGCATCGGCATCGATGCGCGCTTGCGTACCGTGGACCGCGCCCAGTACAAACAACGCCTGGACCAGTTCGATTTCGACATGATTCTGATGACCCTGAACCAGACCCTGAGCCCGGGCCTCGAACAGTGGCTGTACTTCCACTCCAGCCAGGCCACCACCAAGGGCAGCAAGAACTATGCTGGGGTCAAGGACCCGGTGGTCGACCATCTGCTCGACACCCTGCTGGCCGCCCGCACCCGCGATGACCAGGTCGCCGCCGCCCGCGCCCTGGACCGCGTGCTCTCATGGCAGTACTACATGATCCCCAACTGGTACCTCGACAATCATCGCCTGGCCTACCGCAACCGGTTCGCCTTCGTCACCACACCGCCCTACACCCTTGGGCTGAACAGCTGGTGGATCAAGACTTCGGAGAAAGCCCAATGACGCCAACGCACCGACTGCGCCGGTTGGCCGGCAGCCTGTTGCTTGCCTGCCTGAGCCTTCCCGCCCTGGCCGCACCGCAACACGCGCTCACTCTGTACGACGAGCCCCCAAAATACCCCGCCGACTTCAAGCACTTTGCCTACGTCAACCCTGACGCACCCAAGGGTGGCACCTTCCGCCAGTCCAGCTTCGGCGGTTTCGACAGCCTCAACCCGTTCATCAACAAGGGCGTGCCGGCCGAGAACATCGGCAGCATCTACGACACCCTGATGCGCCAGAGCCAGGACGAGCCGTTCACCGAGTACGGCCTGGTGGCCGGCAAGATCGAAAAAGCCCCGGACAACAGCTGGGTGCGCTTCTACCTGCGCCCCGAGGCACGCTTCCACGACGGCCACCCGATGCGCGCCGAAGACGTGGTGTTCACCTTCAATGCCCTGATCAAGGACGGCGCGCCGCTGTACCGCCAGTACTATGCCGACGTCGCTGAAGTGGTCGCCGAAGACCCGCTGACGGTGCTGTTCACCTTCAAGCACAAGAACAACCGCGAGCTGCCGCTGATTCTCGGCCAGCTGCCGGTACTGCCCAAGCACTGGTACGAAAGCCGCGAGTTCAACCGCGGCAACCTGGAAATCCCGCTGGGCAGCGGCCCGTACAAGGTTGCCGAGGTCAAGGCCGGGCGCTCGGTGCGCTACGAGCGGGTCAAGGACTACTGGGCCAAGGACCTGCCGATCAACCGCGGCTTCTACAACTTCGACGTGATGACCTTCGACTCCTACCGCGACACCACTGTCGCCCTGGAAGCACTCAAGGCTGGTGCGTTCGACTATGCGCTGGAAGTCAGCGCGAAGAACTGGGCCACCGCCTACAACGTACCCGCCGTGCGCGATGGCCGCCTGATCAAGGAAGAATTGCCCAACGGCAACCCCACGGGCATGCAGGGCTTCATCTTCAACATCCGCCGCCCGGTGTTCCAGGACGTGCGCGTGCGCCAGGCGCTGAGCCTGCTGCTGGACTACGAGTGGACCAACAAGCAGCTGTTCAACGGCGCCTACACCCGCACCGGCAGCTACTTCGAAAACTCGGAAATGGCCGCCCGCGGCCTGCCCAGTCCCAGCGAACTGAAAATCCTCGAACCGCTACGTGGCAAGGTCCCCGAGCAGGTATTCAGCGAAGCCTTCCGCAACCCGGTCAGCGACGGCAGCGGCATGATCCGCGAACAGCAGCGCCAGGCCTACAAGCTGCTGCAGGAAGCCGGCTGGAAAATCGTCGACGACAAGATGGTCGACGCTCAGGGCAAGCCGGTGAGCATCGAGTTCCTGCTGGCACAGACCGAGTTCGAACGCATCCTGCTGCCGTTCAAGCGCAACCTCGCCGACCTTGGCATCGACCTGAACATCCGCCGGGTCGACGTGTCCCAGTACATCACCCGCCTGCGCTCGCGCGACTACGACATGATCGTCGGTGGCTACCCGCAGTCCAACTCGCCGGGTAACGAGCAGCGCGAGTTCTGGTCCAGTGCCGCCGCCGACAACCCCGGCAGCCGCAACTTCATCGGCTTGCGCGACCCTGCCATCGACCAACTGGTGGAACAGCTGATCAATGCCGATTCGCGGCAGAGCCTGATCGACCACTGCCGGGCCCTCGACCGCGTGCTGCTGTGGGGCTACTACGTGATCCCCAACTGGCACATCAAGACCTGGCGCGTGGCCTACTGGAACCACATCGGCCACCCGGACGTCTCGCCCAAGTACGACATCGGCATCGACACCTGGTGGATCAAGCCCGGCGTAACCCCGGCCGTCAGCGAAACCACTGCGGACGAGGCCGAATAACATGCTGGCCTACATCCTGCGCCGCCTGCTGCTGATCATCCCGACCCTGTTCGGCATCCTGATCATCAACTTCATCATCGTCCAGGCCGCCCCCGGCGGCCCGGTCGAGCAGATGATCGCCAAGCTCGAAGGTTTCGAAGGCGCCACCAGCCGCATTGCCGGTGGCGGTGCCGAAGTGTCCGTGGCCGGCTCCAACTACCGGGGCGCCCAGGGCCTGGACCCGGCACTGATCGCCGAGATCGAACGCATGTACGGCTTCGACAAGTCGCCGCCCGAGCGCCTGTGGATCATGATCAAGAACTACGCCCGGCTGGACTTCGGCGACAGCTTCTTCCGCGATGCCAAGGTCATCGACCTGATCATCGAGAAGATGCCTGTGTCAATTTCGCTGGGGCTGTGGAGCACGCTGATCATGTACCTGGTGTCGATCCCGCTGGGCATCGCCAAGGCCGTGCGCCACGGCAGCCATTTCGACGTGTGGACCAGTTCGGCGATCATCGTCGGCTATGCCATCCCGGCGTTCCTGTTCGCCATCCTGCTGATCGTGCTGTTCGCCGGCGGCAGCTACTTCGACTGGTTCCCGCTGCGCGGCCTCACCTCCAACAACTTCGACGAGCTGAGCACCACCGGCAAGGTGCTGGACTACTTCTGGCACCTGGTGCTGCCGATCACCGCGCTGGTCATCGGCAACTTCGCCACCATGACCTTGCTGACCAAGAACAGCTTCCTCGACGAGATCAACAAGCAATACGTGGTCACCGCCAAGGCCAAGGGCCTGAGCCGACCACGGGTGCTCTACGGCCATGTGTTCCGTAACGCCATGCTGCTGGTGATTGCCGGTTTTCCTTCGGCGTTCATCGGCATCTTCTTCACTGGTTCCTTGCTGATCGAAGTGATCTTCAGCCTCGACGGCCTCGGCCTGATGAGTTTCGAAGCGGCCATCAACCGTGACTACCCGGTGGTCTTCGGCACCCTGTTCATCTTCACCCTGCTGGGTCTGGTGGTGAAACTGATCGGCGACCTGACCTACACCCTGGTCGATCCACGCATCGACTTCGCCAGCCGGGAGCACTGACATGGCCTTGTCCCCCCTCAACCGCCGGCGCTTCGAGCGCTTCAAGGCCAACCGCCGTGGCTGGTGGTCGCTGTGGCTGTTCCTGATCCTGTTCGGTCTGAGCCTGGGCGCCGAACTGATCGCCAACGACAAGCCGATTGCCGTGCGCTACGACGGCGAATGGTACTTCCCTGCATTCAAGCGCTACCCGGAAACCACCTTCGGCGGCGAATTCCCGCTGGAAGCCAACTACAAGAGCCCGTACATCCGCGAACTGCTGGAGAAGAAAGACAGCTTCGTGCTGTGGGCACCGATCCCGTTCAGCTACCAGAGCATCAACTACGACCTGCGCGTACCCGCCCCGGCCCCACCGTCGGCGGACAACTGGCTGGGCACCGACGACCAGGGCCGCGACGTGCTGGCACGGGTGATCTACGGCTTCCGCATTTCCGTGCTGTTCGCCCTGACGCTGACCCTGCTCAGTTCCATCGTCGGCGTGATCGCCGGCGCCTTGCAGGGCTTCTATGGCGGCTGGGTCGACCTGGCCGGGCAACGTTTCCTGGAAGTCTGGTCGGGCCTGCCGGTGCTGTACCTGCTGATCATCCTCGCCAGTTTCGTGCAACCCAACTTCTGGTGGTTGCTGGGCATCATGCTGCTGTTCTCGTGGATGAGCCTGGTGGATGTGGTACGCGCCGAGTTCCTGCGCGGGCGCAACCTGGAATACGTACGCGCTGCTCGCGCGTTGGGGATGCGCAACGGCGCGATCATGTACCGGCACATCCTGCCCAACGCCATGATCTCGACCATGACCTTCATGCCGTTCATTCTCACCGGCGCCATCGGCACCCTCACCGCCTTGGACTTCCTCGGTTTCGGCCTGCCGCCGGGCGCACCGTCGCTGGGCGAGCTGGTGGCCCAGGGCAAGTCCAACCTGCAGGCCCCATGGCTGGGCATCAGCGCCTTCGCCGTGCTGGCGCTGATGCTGAGCCTGCTGGTATTCATCGGCGAATCCGCCCGCGATGCCTTCGACCCGAGGAAGTGACATGAGTGAACAGAACCTGATCGAAGTGCGCGACCTGGCGGTGGAGTTCGTCACCGGTGACCAGGCCCACCGCGTTGTGAACGGCATCAGCTTCGACATCCGCAAGGGTGAGACGCTGGCACTGGTGGGCGAGAGTGGCTCGGGCAAATCGGTTACCGCGCACTCGCTCCTGCGCCTGCTGCCCTACCCCCTGGCCCGCCACCCCAGTGGCAGCATCCGCTACGAGGGCAAGGACCTGCTGCAGCAGAACGAGAAGACCATGCAGCGCATTCGCGGCAACCGCATTGCAATGATCTTCCAGGAGCCGATGACCTCGCTGAACCCGTTGCACTGCATCGAGAAGCAGATCAACGAAATCCTCCTGCTGCACAAGGGCCTGACCGGCAAGGAGGCCACGGCGCGCACCCTCGAGCTGCTGGAGATGGTCGGCATTCCCGAGCCACGCAAGCGCCTGAAGGCCTTGCCCCATGAGCTGTCGGGCGGGCAGCGCCAGCGGGTGATGATCGCCATGGCCCTGGCCAACGAGCCGGAACTGCTGATTGCGGATGAGCCGACCACGGCGCTGGACGTGACTGTGCAGTTGAAGATTCTCGAACTGCTCAAGGAACTGCAGGCGCGTCTGGGCATGGCCCTGCTGCTGATCAGCCATGACCTGAACCTGGTGCGACGCATCGCCCACCGTGTGTGCGTGATGCAGCACGGGCAGATTGTCGAGCAGGCCGAATGCGCCAGGTTGTTCAGCGCACCGCAGCACCACTACACGCAGATGCTGATCAATGCCGAACCCAGCGGGCTGCCGGCGCACAACCCGGTGGGCGCGCCATTGCTGGAGGTGGATGACCTCAAGGTGTGGTTCCCGATCAAGAAGGGCCTGCTAAGGCGCACGGTCGACCATGTGAAGGCGGTGGACGGGATCAACTTCAGCTTGCCGCAAGGGCAGACGCTGGGGATTGTCGGCGAGTCCGGGTCGGGCAAGTCGACTTTGGGTTTGGCGATCTTGCGGCTGATCTCCAGCCAGGGCGGCATTCGCTTTCATGGGCAGGATCTGGAAGGGCTGAACCAGAAGGCCGTGCGCCCGTTGCGCCGGGAAATGCAGGTGGTGTTCCAGGACCCGTTCGGCAGCCTGAGCCCGCGCATGTGCGTGGAGGACATTGTCGGCGAAGGGTTGCGCATCCACCGCATCGGCACGGCGCAGGAACAGGAAGCGGCAATTATTGCGGCCCTGGAGGAAGTGGGGCTGGACCCACGCACGCGGCATCGCTATCCGCACGAGTTTTCCGGTGGGCAGCGCCAGCGCATTGCCATTGCCCGAGCGTTGGTATTGAAGCCGGCGCTGATCCTGCTGGATGAACCTACGTCGGCGCTGGACCGCACGGTGCAGCGGCAGGTGGTGGAGTTGCTGCGCAATCTGCAGCAGAAATACAACCTGACCTACCTGTTCATCAGCCATGACCTGGCGGTGGTCAAGGCATTGAGCCACCAGTTGATGGTGATCAAGCATGGGCATGTGGTGGAGCAAGGGGATGCACAGGCGATCTTCCATGCGCCGCAGCATCCGTATACCCGGCAGTTGCTGGAGGCGGCGTTCTTGGAAGTGGATGCGGCTAGTTAGCTTTGGGGGGCTGCTGCGCAGCCCATCGCCGGCAAGCCAGCTCCCACCCCGACCTCGCCGGCTTCAAGCCATGCGCTATCCCTGTGGGAGCTGGCTTGCCGGCGATGGGCCGCAAAGCGGCCCGCTTTCGGCGAGGTAAAAAACAGACTTATCCCCTTCCTTGTAGGCCATTCCCAATCCTCGCCGAACCCAAGACTTGCACCAAGGCTGATCAATATGTCGCCAGGGCCGGCCCTTTCGCGGGCACGCCCGCTCCCACAGAGCCACCTACAGGCTTCAAGACTTGCGCAGTACCTGTGGGAGCGGGCGTGCCCGCGAAGAGGCCGGTCCAGGCACTCGAGAATTTTCAGGGGCTTCAAAATGACTACGGAATCCACCCAATTCACTGTCGAGAAGCCGATGATGATCTGGGCTGCCCACTGCCTGAGTGCGATGGCCAAAGCGCTAATGGATCTGGCACCAGCTGGCCTAGGCTGATGCAGCTCAGAGCCGGCCCAACAACTCCTGCCGCTCGCGCCAGATCTCCTGTACAAAGGGGTCGGTCACCCCATACAGCCCATGCCCCCGACGCATGATCAGGTTAGCGGCCAGCAGTTCGTTGGCAACCGGCTGTATCTCTTCGACACGCACTTCACACCCCACAGACTTCGAATACTCGGCCGCCGCTTCGTTGGAGAACACCCCACGCGCATCGCCTTCGACCGATGCGATCCGGGCAATCTTAAAAAAGAGGTTTTGCAAGTCCTGCGCAGCCCGTAGAAAAACAGCCCTGATCTCAGGCCGATATCCAGGGCGGACGGTTTCAACAACTGCCTGGCCATGTCGGCAGCCAATTCACGGCGCGGGAAGATGTCGATCATGGCTTTATTGAAAATTATTGAATACCAAGAATTATTGGCAGCGAATAATTTAATGTAACGGTGTACAGGCAGGTCGGCTCGAAAGCCATCATCAAATTTTCTGACAACAATCGTCTTCCATCATCAGCCAGATCGGGCATAAATTCTCCACCGTCAACCCCAGCAGCAACGGTAGAGCCCCATGTCCAGCCCACACCACCAGCCCGCCTCCCCTGCCCTGACCACGCTGATCCAGCGCTCCGGCCTGCCCAGCCCTGCGCTCAGCGAAGCCCAGGCACATGCCGTGCTGCAAACGCACTACGGCATTGCCGGCAACCTCTCGGCATTGGGCAGCCAACAGGACCTGAACTTCCGAGTAGACGCTCCACAAGGCCGTTTCGTGCTCAAGGCCTGCCACGGCAGCTACGCCCAGGTGGAACTGGAGGCCCAGCACGCGGCCCTGGCCTACCTGCGCGAACAGGGCTTGCCTGTGCCCGCCGTGCGCCCGGCTAGCGATGGCCAGATGCTGCTGGCGTTGGAAATAGACGGGCAACCGTTGCGCATGCGCCTGCTCGACTACATCGAAGGCCAGCCACTGACCCGCCTCAAGCACATGGAGCCACGCCTGATGGCCGAACTCGGCGGGCTCTGCGCGCGGCTGGACAAGGCCCTGGCCACTTTCGACCACCCGGGCCTGACGCGCACCCTGCAATGGGACCCGCAACATGCCCAGGCACTGATCCAGCACCTGCTGCCCGTGCTGGGCAACGCCGAGCAACGCGCCCGTATCGAACGGGCCACCCAGCTGGCCGCCGAGCACCTGGCGCCGCTGGTCGACCAGCTGCCAAGCCAGGCCGTGCACCTGGACATCACCGACGACAACGCCGTCTGGGCCCGCGATGTCGAGCGCCAGTGGCAGTTGCAAGGGGTGATCGATTTCGGCGACCTGTTGCGCACATGGCGCATCGCCGACCTGTCGGTGACCTGCGCCGCATTGTTGCACCACGCCGAGGGCGACCCGCTGCGCATCCTGCCGGCCGTGAGTGCCTACCAGGCGCTCAACCCGCTGAGCGAAGCCGAACTGCGGGCGCTGTGGCCACTGGTGCTCAACCGCGCCGCCGTGCTGGTGCTGAGCAGCGAACAGCAACTCACCGTCGACCCCGGCAACCAGTACACCCGCGACAACATCGCCCATGAATGGGAAATCTTCGACACTGCCACCGCCGTACCTTTCGCATTGATGGAAGCGGCCATCCTGCAAGCTGCGGGCTTGCAGCCAGCCACGCCGGACCTGAGCGGCTGCGCCCTTCTGCTCCCTGAACTGGATCGGCAGGCAGTGACGCGCGTCGATCTGGGCGTGCTCAGCGTGCATTGCGAGGCGGGCAACTGGGAGCAACCGGGCTTCGACCAGCACCTGCTGACCACGCAACAGGCCCCGGCCTGCAGCCTGCACGGGCAGTATCGCCTGTCGCAAACCCATATCGATCGCCCCGAAGAGCCTGCCACCTGTGCCCTGGGCGTCGAGCTGCATGTACCCAACGGCAGCCTGGTGCAAGCGCCAGATGCCGGCACCTGGCAGCGCCATGGCGACGGCCGTGGCTGCCTGCGCAGCGCGCACTGGGCGTTGTGGCTGCAAGGCCTGGAAGACGCGCCTGCAGATGGCCAGGCCGTGGAAAAAGGCCAGTCGCTGGGCAGCAGTTGTGGCTTCCTCAGCGTGCAACTGTGCCTGGATAGCGGCATCCAGCCGCCGTTCTTCGCCACCCCATCCCAGGCAACCGCCTGGCTGGCCCTGTGCCCGTCGCCAGCTGCGTTGCTGGGCTTCGACTGCAATGCCGAGCCGCTGCCCGACCCACAGGCCCTGCTGGCCCGCCGCGACGCCAGCTTCGCCCGCTCGCAGAAGCACTACTACGCGCAACCGCCTCACATCGAACGCGGCTGGCGCAACTACCTGATCGACATGCAGGGCCGCTCTTACCTCGACATGCTCAACAACGTCGCGGTGCTGGGCCACGGCCATCCGCGCATGGTCGCCGAGTCGGCACGGCAGTGGTCGCTGCTGAACACCAACTCGCGCTTCCACTACGCGGCCATCACCGAGTTCTCCGAACGCCTGCTGGAGTTGGCACCCGAAGGCTTCGACCGGGTGTTCATGGTCAACAGCGGTACCGAAGCCAACGACCTGGCGATTCGCCTGGCCTGGGCCTACAGCGGCGGGCGCGACCTGCTCAGCGTGCTGGAGGCCTACCACGGCTGGTCGGTGGCCACCGATGCCATTTCCACTTCCATCGCCGACAACCCGCAGGCCCTGGAAACCCGCCCGGACTGGGTGCACCCGGTCGAGGCGCCGAACACCTTCCGCGGCCGCTTCCGTGGCGCCGACAGCGCCACTCACTACCTGCGCGACGTCGACGCCAAGCTGGCCGACCTCGACGCCCGTGGCCGCCAGTTGGCGGGCATCATCTGCGAACCGGTGTACGGTAATGCCGGTGGTATTTCGTTGCCGGCGGGTTACCTGCGCGACGCCTATGCCAAGGTCCGCGCCCGGGGCGGTGTGTGCATCGCCGACGAGGTACAGGTCGGCTATGGCCGCCTGGGCGAGTACTTCTGGGGCTTCGAGGAACAGGGCGTGGTGCCCGACATCATCACAATGGCCAAGGGCATGGGCAACGGCCAGCCACTGGGCGTAGTCATCACCCGTCGCGAGATCGCCGAAGCGCTGGAGGCCGAGGGCTACTTCTTCTCCTCGGCCGGCGGCAGCCCGGTCAGCTGCCGCATCGGCATGGCGGTGCTGGATGTGATGCAGGAAGAAGGCCTGTGGGACAACGCGCGCGATACCGGGCGCTATTTCAAGGCGCGCCTGCAGGCACTGGTCGACAAGCACCTACTGGCCGGCGCGGCGCATGGTTCGGGCTTCTACCTGGGGCTGGAACTGGTGCGCGACCGCGCAACGCTGGAACCGGCAACCGAGGAAACCATGGCCCTGTGCAACCGCCTGCGTGACCTGGGCATCTTCATGCAGCCGACCGGTGATTACCTGAACATCCTCAAGATCAAGCCGCCGATGTGCACCACCCGGGCGAGCGTGGACTACTTTGTCGACAGCATTGATCGGGTGCTCTCCGAAGACCTGTAAAGAATTGCGAAGCTGGCCGAGGAGTGTTCATACTTTTCGGCCACAACGCTTCCTCGTCATCAGGTTTACTGACAATGGCCTTTACCAGCGACTCCCTGGCAATCTTCCTCGCGGTGCTGGAGGCAGGCTCGTTCTCTGCCGCCGCGCGCAAGCTGGGGCGTGTGCCTTCGGCCGTGAGCATGGCCATCGCCCAGCTGGAGGCAGAGCTGGACCTGGTGCTGTTCGACCGGGCCACGCGCAAAGCCTTGCCCACCAGTGCCGCACTGGCCCTGGAGCCCCAGGCCAGGCAGGTGATCTGCCAGCTCAACCTGCTCGATGCCCAGGCCCTGCAACTGCACAAGGGGCTGGAAAAGCGCCTGACCATCGCCATGGCCCCCGAGCTGCAGACCGGCCGCTGGAGCCAGCCGCTGGAAACCCTCGCCCAGGAATTTCCCAGCCTGGAAATCGAAGTACGCTCGGCCACCCAGGCCGAAGCCATCCGCCTGCTGCATGACGGTAGCGTGCAACTGGCACTGGTCTTCGAAAGGCCTGGCATCGACGAGCGCGAGTCATTCCTGGAAGCCGGCAGCCAGTTGCTGGTGGCCGTCGCCTCCCCCCGCCATCCGGCCGGGCAGAACAGCGGCACGCCGCTGCCGGAAGAGACTTTCGCCGAACAGCGGCAGATCATTGTGGCATCGGGCAAGGCCACCGGGTCGGACCCACGCATGGTGCTGTCGCGGCGCATCTGGCTGACCGATAGCTACCTGGCCACGCTGGACCTGGTGCAATCGGGCCTTGGTTGGGCCTACCTGCCGCAGCCTTTGGTCGAGCCGTTGATTGCTTCGGGCGCGCTGGCGGAGGTGCGTTTCGACAACATGGCCAGCCGATTGCGCTTGTGGGTGGACATCATCTGGGTCAAGTCGCGCCCGTTGGGCCTGGGCGCGCGGCGTTACCTTGACGTGATGCGCCAATGCTTTGAAACAGAATCCCCGAGGTCCTGAGCGATACGACTGCCTCGTCCGACAGCGAAAAATCCTACAGCTGGTTAGGAAGCCGATAACTACCTGCAGCATTGATTCCCCGTTAGGTTTCTGCTCGCCATCAAGAAGAAAAGGAACTTCTCATGTCGAGCCAGTCCACGCAGGGCTACGTGCAGTCGGTCGATCACTTCGCCAACCAGCAGCGCCAACCAGAAGAAACCCTCTACCTTTTACTGGACCCATTCGCCGGCTGCCCGCCTGAGCACCCGCTGGCCATCGCTGCCCTCAGCAAAGCGCTGGGTAGTGATGCCGTAACGCGCATCGACTGCAGCCTCCTGGTGCAGGATCCTGAGTGCTGGCCAGCTCTGGTGCGGCTCGCCGAACCCAGCGATACGCCCACAGCCCTTGCCCTATTAAGCGCGACCTGCGCCGCTCGTGAATCGGCAGCTACCTGGCACTACGTGTGTGGCTGGCTGATCAGCGATCAACCCGCCGACCTCATCGCCCAGCACATCAGCCAGCAGTGTCAGGTGCTGCGTCAACCAGAACCGCACGGTATCACCGCCTGGTTCGAACCCGTGCGGCTGGCGCTGCTACGCACGACCCTGAAAAACGCAGGCGAAGTCCTCGGGCCTGTTCGCAGCTGGCTACATCCCGATGGTTCTGGCAGTTGCGAGGTATTCGAGCGAGAACCCATGGCTGGCGAACTGGCCGTCCCCGAGGCCGTAAGGGCGACCCAGCACGTCGCACCGCAGATCATTCAACTGCTCGGTGCCTGGCATCGCCTGAGTGCCGTGCAGCATCCCCATGCACCCTGGCACTTCGCAGGTTCCTCAGGCTTGCCGGAAAACGCCCCCACCCATGCCATGAACCTGATCCTCAAGGCGTTCAAGCAGGGCCTGCGCGACCGCGCCGATATCCAGTGCATGAGCCTGCACATGCTCATGATCCACCCACTGCTCCTTCAGCACCCGACCATCCAGCATGAGGTGGAAAGGGCAGCGGCCGGCGAGCAGCGCCTGGCGGACCGCTTCGCCAGCTACGACGACTGCACCTGGTCGCACATCGTCGCCGGCCTGCCGAAGGCAAGGAGTTACCCATGAGC
The DNA here is from genome assembly GCF_057444345.1 of Pseudomonas sp. PVC-5-1. Classification (NCBI taxonomy): domain Bacteria; kingdom Pseudomonadati; phylum Pseudomonadota; class Gammaproteobacteria; order Pseudomonadales; family Pseudomonadaceae; genus Pseudomonas; species Pseudomonas sp. PVC-5-1. The sequence goes on from NZ_CM172024.1 coordinate 3,866,267, forward strand.
ATCAGCAAAGCCATCCACATCGCCATGCAGGAAGAGATCCCCAACACCTACGGCACTTGCAATGCCTGCGAACGCTCCGGCCTGCCGATTCTACTGCTGCGCGAGGCCTACGCCCCACGCCCGGACACAGGGCGCCCCTATCGCCTGGCAGACGACAGCGAAATCATCTTCCACCCGATGCACACCGACCAATTGCGCCTTTTGCGCCAGGGTTATGTCTACGTACTGCTCGACCAGGAAATCTGGCAGGCCTACGAGGTGGCGGCGGAAGGTACCTTGCGGCGCTTCCCGGTGTCGCAGATGCCCTTTGGGCCACCCAGGTCGTTACCCAAGGTATGCGCCACCGAAGGCCACGATGTGATCGCCTCGTTCATCAACATCGATACCCTGCTCTACCGCAAGGCCTGGATCGCCTTCGCCAACGACCCCTGGCCCCGTGCGGTACTCGACCGCTATCGGCAAGGCATCGCCGACAGTGACCCGGGCACCCTCGCCCGCTTCGTCGAGGTGGACCTGAACACCGCACGCAACGACCCTGCCAGCCTCGGCATCGCCATGACCGACAGCTTCCGCTTCGGCCTGGAACAGGTGCTGGAGTTCTCGACCTTTTCCTCTGCCAGGTTTACCAGCGTTCATGGCTTTTACAGCCGCCTGGGCCGCTGGCATGAAACCCGCACGCATGTGCGCAATGTCATCCAGCAGGAACAACTGCCCAATGGCGTGCTGGCGCTGACACTGCCCGACCCGGTCGGCATGGTCATGGAGCTCAACGCGCAACGCACTGGCTGGGTGCAGGCCCTGCAGGAATGGCGGGCGCAGCCGCAGCGGCACTTCGAATACTTCACCTCGCAAGCACTACTGGGCATCCGCGAATTGCACGCGGCCATGGCGGCCGTGCAAGGTGCCGAGGACGCGCAGCGGGAAGCCCGGCAGGTCGAGCAGTGGAACGACAGCCCGATCGCGGCCAAGGCGTATCTGCCGCCGGTGGACATCGACGCGCAGACCGAACGCAACACCGCGCGCAAGCAGCAGGACGCCCGCGAGCGGCTGGAAGAGCGTTACGACGAAAGCGCCCGCGCCGCGTTCCAGGCCGATTACGACCGCGAACTGAAAAACTGGCAGTCGATGATCGACCAGGTTGGCGATCTGTATGCGCGGCACTATGCCAAGCGGGCGTTTCAGCAGATCGGCTACTACGACTATGACGCGACCTCCCCCGTTTCGGTGGAGTACTTCATCCAGATGATGGCCGCCTGCCTGGCCGGCGGGCCCACTGAAACCTTGCCGCAGGAGGGTCAGCCGCTCGGGATCACCCAGCATATCTGGCAGCAGCTGCTGGAAGACGACCGCAGCCTGTTGTACCAGGCACTGCTGGCCAAGAATCAGAAGCTGATGCAGCAGGTGGCCAGCGCGCTGTCCGGGGACGACTTCGGCAAGGTGTACGACATCATCAAGGGCATCGCCGGTACCGCCGATGGCCAGCTGTTGATGATCAAGCCAATACAGGATGCCGTTGGCCAGTTGCTGGCCGCGACCAACAGCGCCGGGAATGCGCTCAGCCAGCACCTGAGTGAACGGACCAAGACCCTGATCGGTCATGTGCATCGCTCGGCGTTTGCACTCTTCGCCGGGCAGCAGGTGACCCCACTGCGGGTGTCGCTGACAGTGGGCGAGTACATGAGCCTGCTCAACGAGGCCCTGGAGGCGCGGACCGATGCGTTTCTGCAGCAGGTAGACAAGCAGTTCCGTGACCCACTGGGCCGCAAGGTGCGGGCCATGGTGCTGAGTGGCGCGATCAATATTGCGGCAGCGGGTAACCGTAGCCAGATGATCGAGGTGATGCTCTGGACGTTGGAAAGTGCTGAAAGATTACAGGCGCGGCTGGTGCAGTTGCGCGAAGGTGCAGCCGGTGGCGTCGGGGCGCTGGTACGCAATGTTGCGATTGGTGCGGGTACGCTGCGTGCGCAGGTTACGAGTGGTTTGAAGATCAGTTCTACGGCCGCGCAAAGCGTGGCAAGCGATGCGATGCGCAGCCTGCGGGATGCTGCAGCGAGTAGCGGAAGCGTCGGGCTGCTATTTGCCTTGGGCAGCATGTGGTTCCATCAGGACAGCCTGGGCAAGAACTATCGAGCGTTGCAAGAGACGCATCAGGACAACCCGGAGGCGCTTGCGGCGATCTGGTCTTCCTCCCTGGGTTTGTTGGGGGCGAGTGTGGAGGCGGCAGGACTGGCTGTTGCAGTCATACGCCCGAAGATACCGTGGCCCGGAACAGTGACGACAACGTCTTTGGGAACCGGTATTGCTCGATACGGCGCCGGCATTGCGGGAATAGCTGGAATGATGGATGGGGCACAGTACCTGTTCGCCAGCCTGCGTACTCATAAGCGCGGAGATTTAACGTCAGCAGATGAATACAGGACTGCGGGCATAATGGCTGGCGCTTCCGCCATTGCAGGTGTACTTGGAGCTTTCGGCCCCGCCACATTATTTGGCCCAATCGGTATAGCTATCATTCTAGGACTGGCCGCCTATGCAATAGCTTCCGAGGCAAAGCAAAATGAATCCTCTCCAACAGAGCTTTGGGCTCGTCAAAGCAGATGGGGATTATCTGAAGACAACCGTCTCTGGACCGAAGCCAAGCATCTTGACACTGCAATTGGTGCTTTGAATGCGGCAGCAATTGGCGTTCAAGCCGAGATTTCCATAAGGACTCAACTCACCAATCATACGAACATGCAGACTTCCGAACCAAAAGGGATGATCATCGGCAACGAGCCTGCAACACCCGCAGAATACACACTTAATTATTACTTCCTCTTACCTAAATACGCCGAGGGTACATCTCGCCATGAGTGGCATTTAAGCATTCATCGTACTGGCGCTCAAAGAGAAATCATTACCGTATCGGGTGATAGTAGTCCGACTAACCAATTGCAGATCAGCCTACCAAAGGGAAAAGGAGTCTTCGGCCACATTGACAACCCACAGCCTTTGGTGCGTTTCAACAACAAGAACAGTACGTTGACCATACAGGGGACTCTGCCTTTGCTGGTAGATCATCACATCAACGCCATTGAATTTAGCCTGCGTTACTGGCCAGACAAGCAGGACGAACTTGGGCATGCCCATGTAACAATAACAGAAAACTACATGCACAGCTTGGAGCCCCTGACAAAATGGCCCGACCCTTATTAAATCCTGCCTGCCCGGGCTGGAAGGAAGACCTCCCCGCCCCTTACACAGTCAACTCAATAGAAAAATATATGGGCAATCAAATACCTAACCATCAGTGCATGACTTACTTAGAGATTCCGCGACAAAGCGTATCATCACGAGGGGTGATTTCAGCCTTTGCCTTCCTCTTGTGCATACTTTTCGCCTTTAGCCTTTACATGATGACACTTACGCTCGACCCCCGAAATTTTGAATCGCTGCTGCTCTCAATATCTGAAATCTTCCTGGTTACCTGGCTGGTTACTATAGGCCTTCGCATGGATATTTCTCCACCTCGCGACGAACCCATAAGGTTCAACCGTGCACGCCAGAAAATCTACGCCTACAACTTCAAACGCCAATGGTGGAACCCCTTCGACAAAGGCAAGGTTGTGCCGGTCAGTTACGACTGGTCCCAAGTCCGCGCCGAGCGCTGGTCACAAACCGGCGCCCTGCCAAACGGTGGGGTCATTTTCAAATGGGGTGTCATGCTGTCCATCGTCGCGCCGGGCACGAACAACGTCATCGACCGTTTTCACCTGAGCACCATGGGTGCCGACCAGCATGCCTGGGCCTACATCTGCACCTACATGCAGGAAGGCCCCTCAGCCCTGCCACCACCCGGCCCACCCAAGGATCACAACGATGTGCTCTGGTGTGAGTTCGCCCTGCGCCTGGCACCCCGAGTAGAGTGGCCAGCGGAAATGGATCTGGAGTCGAGAACCGCCCCCTGAGCTTACTGTCTTGCGCTGCTTGCTCTGGCCCCATCGCCGGCATGCCAGCTCTCATAGAACTGCACATGACTCATTGAATTAGCAGGGACTCTGTGGGAGCGGCTTCAGCCGCGAACACCGGCGCAGCCGGTGCCATGCACCGCGTTGGATTCTTCGCGGCTAAAGCCGCTCCCACAGGGTACGCGGGCCGCTTGCGAATTCAGTTTTCTACGCGACAACGCAGCCCAAAGGGCTGGGCAATCTCTCTTAGACTGCACATGACTCATTGAATTAGCAGGGACCCTGTGGGAGCGGGCATGCCCGCGAACACCGGCGCAGCCGGTGCCATGCATCGCGCTGGATTCTTCGCGGGCACGCCCGCTCCCACAGGGGTTACATGGTCGGCGCCACCAACCTGTACCCCACCCCTGGCTCGGTGATGATGAACCGCGGCGCCGTGGGGTCATCTCCCAGCTTCTGCCGCAGATGCCCGACCACTATCCGCAGGTAATGGGTGTCATCCACATGGGTAGGCCCCCAGATATCCTTGAGCAACTGCTGCTGGGTAATCACCCGCCCCGGGTGCCCGGCCAGTTGCGCCAGCAGCGCATACTCCTTGCGGGTCAGCGCCACTTCCACGCCATCCAGGGTCACCCGGCGAAAAGCAAAGTCCACCATCAGCGGCCCAAAACTGGCCGCCACTTCCGAGCCACCTGCCTGCGGCACCTGGCGCAGCAAGGCGCGCACCCGCGCCAGAAACTCCTGGATGCCGAACGGCTTGGTCACATAGTCGTTGGCTCCACCATCCAGCGCATCGACCTTCTGCACTTCACTGGCGCGCACCGACAACACCAGCACCGGCACCGCGCTCCATTCGCGCAGGTCACGCAGTACCTGCTGGCCGTCCATGTCCGGCAGGCCCAGGTCGAGTACCACCAGGTCCGGCTTGCCCAGCGCCGCCTGGGCGAGCCCTTCCGCGCCGGTGGCGGCCTCGAGCACCTTGTAGCCTTGCGAGGCCAGGCTTATGCGCAGGAACTTGCGGATCTGCGGTTCATCGTCGATGACCAGGAGGGTGGCGGACTGACTCATGGGGTTTCGCTTTCGGTTTCAGGTTGAGGGGGCAGCGGCAAGCATAAAGTGATGCTGGTGCCCTGGCCATCGATGCCTTCGCCCACCAGGATCTGGCCGCCATGGGCGCCGATCATGCCCTGGCAGATCGCCAGGCCCAGGCCGGTGCCCTGCCCGCCGCGGTCGCCGCGAGCGGCGGTGTAGAACATGTCGAAGATCTTCTCACGGTCTTCCACGGGAATGCCGGGGCCCTGGTCGCTGACGGCGAAACACAACCGGGCGTCCTGCACCGACACCTGCAGCTCCAGCCGGCCATTGGCTGGCGAGAAGCGCGCGGCATTTTCCAGCACGTTGACCAGCGCCTGCTCGATCAACGCCGCATGCACGAACAGCAACGGCAGCTCGGCCGGCACGTCGGTGTGCACGCGCAGTGGTGCCAGCACCGCGCGCAGGCGGTTGAGCGCGCTGCCGACGATGTCGGCCGGGGCCACCCAGTCGCGGGCCAGCTTGAGGCCGCCGTGGCCCAGGCGGGTCATGTCGAGCAGGTTCTGGATGTAGCGGTCGAGGCGTTCGGCCTCGTTGCGGGTGCCCTCCAGCAGTTCGCGGCGGTCGGCGGCGGAGATCGCCTCGCCCAGCGCCAGCAGGCTGTCGATGCTACCGCGCATGGCGGTCAGCGGGGTACGCAAGTCATGGGAAACGGACGCGAGCAAGGCGCTGCGCAGCTGCTCGGTTTCGCCATGCAGCCGCGCGGCCTCCAGCTGTTCGGCCAGCCGGGCGCGGGCCAGGGCCTGGGCCAGTGGTTGACCAAGGGCGGTGAGCAGGCGCCGGCGCGGGTCGCTGAGCGGCTGGCCGGAGCGTGAGCGCACACCAAGCAATGCCAGGGGCTGCTCATCCACCGCCAGTGGCCACCACCACCAGCGGCCATTGGGCAGGGTGTCGCTGCCATGACCGGCGGCCTGGCCGTGCTGCCAGGCCCATTCTGCAGCGGCGCGTTCGTTATCGCTGAAAGCATGGGCTTCGCCGCTGACCACCTGCAACTGGCCTTCGACATTGCGCTCCAGCAGGCACACCTGCATGTCCTGCCAACCGTCCAGGTGCTGGCCGGCGGCGTTGAACACCGCCTGGCGGTCGGTGGCCACGGTCAGCCGGCGCGACAGGTCGAGCAACTGGCTGGTCTGCGCCTGGGTCTCGCGCAGCGCCTGCAACTGGCGGCGCTGGCGGGCGGCCAGGTTGCCGGTGAGCGCGGCCATCAACAGGAAGAACACCAGGGTCAGCACGTCTTCTTCGCGCTGGATCCTGAACGACAGGTTGGGCGGGATGAACAGGAAGTCGTAGGTCAGGAACGACAGCACCGCGCAGGCCAGCGCAGGCCCCAGGCTGCTGCGCACTGCCACCAGCAACACCGCGGCCAGGAACACCAGCGATATGTTGGGCAGCGCCAGCACACTCGACACCGCCCAGGCCAGGCCTGCGGCCATGACCGTGGCCAGCAGCGCCAGCAGGTAATGGCGCCAGACCCACACCCGTCGTACCGCCGAACGCGGCGCTTGCGGCTGCGCGTCGCGGTCCAGCACGTTGATTTCCAGGCCGTGGCTTTCGCGCAGCAGCCGCGCGGCCACACCGGCACCGAACAGGCGCCGGCGCAGGCGGTCGCGGGACTGCCCGACCAGCACCAGACTGGCCCGCCGTTCGGCGGCATGCTGGATCAGTGTGCGCACCACTTCGCCGGCACGCAGCAGTACCACCTCTCCACCCAGGCGTTCGGCCAGTTGCTGGGCAGCTTGCAGACGCTGGCGTGCGGTTTCGTCGCGCAGGCGGCCGTTGTCCACGTGCACCAGGCTCCAGGGCAGGTGGCGGCGTTGCGCCACGCGGCTGGCATGACGCACCAAACGTTCCGCCTGGTCGTCGCCATCCACGCCCACCAGCAAGCGCCCACGCAGGGCCGGGGCTTCCTGGCCGCGCTGGCGATAGCCGTGGGCCAGGTCGGCATCCACCTGGGCAGCGGCGGTCTGCATGGCCAGCTCGCGCAGGGCGGTAAGGTTGGTTTGCGAGAAGAACGCATCGATGGCGGCCCGCGCCTGCTCGGGCACGTACACCTTGCCTTCGCGCAGACGTTCGAGCAGCTCGCGGGGTGGCAGGTCGATCAGCACCAGCTCGAAGGCTTCCTGCAGCACCCAGTCCGGAAGGGTTTCGCGCACTTGCACGCCAGTAATGTCGCGGACCTTGTCGTTGAGGCTTTCCAGGTGCTGGACGTTGACCGTGGTGTACACATCGATGCCGGCGGCCAGCAGTTCCTGTACGTCCTGCCAGCGTTTGGCGTGGCGGCTGCCGGGCGCATTGGTGTGGGCCAGTTCGTCGACCAGCACCAGGGCCGGCGCGGTCTTGAGAAGGCCGTCAAGGTCCATTTCCTCGAGCGTTACGCCGCGGTACTGGCTGCGCAGCAGGGGCTGCTGCTGAAGGCCAGCGAGCAATACCTCGGTTTCGGCACGGCCATGGGTTTCGACCACCCCGGCCAGCACCTGCACGCCCTGGCGTTGCTGGGCGTGGGCGGCCTGGAGCATGGCGAAGGTCTTGCCGACGCCGGGGGCGGCGCCAAGGAACACCTTCAACCGCCCCCGGCCGCTTCGCGGGAGGGTAGCCAACAGCGCGTCTGCGCGGGCGGAGTCACTCATCTTTCATCCTTTGGTGTGGCGGCGTCCTGCAGCCTCTTTTGGGCCTGCTTCGCAGGCTTGCCCGCTCCCACAGGGTGATCGCAATACTCGGAAGCTGCGCTGTACCTGTGGGAGCGGGCAAGCCCGGGAAGGGCCGCAAAGCGGCCCCCATATCAGTGGCCCAGATGCTCAAGTGCCTGGTTCAAGGCCAGCACATTGACCACCGGCGGGCCGATCAATGGGTGGAGGGTGGCCTCTTCCAGCAAGCCTTGCAAGCGCTCCACCGGCAACTGCCGTGCCGCCGCCACCCGAGGGATCTGGTAGGCCACGGCCTCCGGCGGCAGGTGCGGGTCGAGGCCGCTGCCCGAGGTGGTGAGCAGCGCCTGGGGCACCGGCCCCTGCTGCGCCTGGTACAACGCAGCCGCATCGCCCTTGACCCGCTCGGCCAGCGCCGGGTTGCTCGGCGACAGGTTGCTGGCGCTGCTGGCCACGGTGGCGTAGGCGCCTGCCGATGGCCGCGCGTGGAACCAGCCATCGCCCTGGAAATCCTGGGCAATCAGCGCCGAACCGCGCACCTGGCCTTGGTCATCGCGCACCAGGCTGCCATTGGCCTGGCTGGGGAAAGCCACCTGGGCAATACCGGTCACCACCAGCGGATACAGCGCGCCGGTCACCAGGGTCATCAACAGGGCCAGGCTCAATGCCGGGCGTACATAAGCATTCATGGTGGCCTCCTCAGACCAGGTGCAGGGCATTGAGCAGCAGATCGATCAGTTTGATCCCGGCAAACGGCACGACAATGCCGCCCAGCCCGTAGATCAGCAGGTTGCGCCGCAGCAGGTGCGCCGCACTGGCCGCCTGCACCCGCACGCCGCGCAGCGCCAGCGGGATCAGCACGATAATGATCAGCGCGTTGAACACGATGGCCGACAGAATCGCACTCTGCGGGCTGGCCAGGTGCATCAGGTTGAGCACGCCCAACTGCGGGTAGATGGCGGCGAACAGCGCCGGGAGGATGGCGAAATACTTGGCCACATCATTGGCGATGGAGAAGGTGGTCAGCGCGCCGCGGGTCACCAACAACTCCTTGCCGACCTGCACCACATCCAGCAGCTTGGTCGGATCACTGTCGAGGTCGACCATGTTGGCTGCCTCGCGCGCCGCCTGGGTACCGTCGTTCATGGCCATGCCCACGTCAGCCTGGGCCAGTGCCGGGGCGTCGTTGGCGCCATCGCCGCACATGGCCACCAGGCGGCCGTCGTTCTGCTCCTGGCGGATGCGCGCCAGCTTCTTCTCCGGCGTGGCCTCGGCCAGCACGTCATCCACGCCGGCCTCGGCAGCGATGGCGGCGGCGGTCAGCGGGTTGTCGCCGGTCACCATCACCGTGCGAATGCCCAGCTTGCGCAGCTCGGCAAAGCGCTCGCGAATGCCGGGTTTGACCACATCCTTGAGGTGGATCACGCCAAGCAGGCGCTTGTCCAGGCACACCAGCAGCGGTGTACCGCCGCTCTGGGCAATACGCTCCACTTCACGGGCCAGTGCCGGTGGCATTTCCAGGCGTTGCATGCCGACGAACGCCAGTACGGCATCGACAGCGCCCTTGCGGTAGCGGTGTTGCTGGAAGTCGATCCCCGACAGGCGCGTCTCGGCGCTGAAAGCCACGGCCTCGAACTGGCCGGCGGACGGTTCGACAAAATCATGCAGCTGGCGCAGATACTCGACGATCGACTTGCCCTCGGCGGTGTCGTCCGCCAGCGAGGCCAGCAAGGCGCCCTCCCCCAGCTCGCGGGCGGTGATGCCCGGTGCCACGTGCAGCGCACTGCAGCGGCGGTTGCCGAAGGTAATGGTGCCAGTCTTGTCGAGCATCAGCGTGTGCACGTCACCGGCTGCCTCCACCGCCCGGCCCGAGCGGGCGATGACGTTCAGCCGCACCAGCCGGTCCATGCCGGCAATGCCGATGGCCGACAGCAGGCCGCCGATGGTGGTGGGGATCAGCGTTACCAGTAATGCGGCGAGAAAGATCAGCGGCAGGCTGCCACCGACAAAGTGGGCGAACGGCTGCAGGGTCACCACCACGATCAGGAAGATCAGGGTCAGGCCGATCAGCAGGATGTCGAGGGCGATCTCGTTGGGCGTCTTCTGCCGCTTGGCGCCCTCGACCAGGGCAATCATGCGGTCGAGGGTCGATTCGCCCGGGTTGCTGGTGATGCGGATCAACAACCAGTCTGAGACCAGCCGGGTATTGCCGGTCACCGCTGAGCGATCGCCGCCGGACTCGCGGATCACCGGCGCGGACTCGCCGGTAATGGCGGCCTCGTTGACCGCAGCGATACCTTCAAGCACCTCGCCGTCACCGGGAATCATTTCACCAGCTACCACGCGCACCACGTCGTCCTTGCGCAGCGCGCTGGCCGCTACGGTTTCGTAGCTGCCATCACGCTTGCGACGCTGGGCGGTAAGCCCTTGGCTGCCAGCCTTGAGGCTGTCGGCGCGGGCCTTGCCACGGCCTTCGGCCAGGGCCTCGGCAAAGTTGGCGAACAGCACGGTGAACCACAGCCACAGGGCGATCTGCACGGCCACACCGGTGCTCACACCGCTGCCGGGAGCGAAACACAGGACGGTGGTCAGTACCGCAGTCAGGGCGACCACCAGCATCACCGGCGAGCGCTTGAGTTGGCGCGGGTCGAGCTTGACGAATGCCTGCACCAGCGCCGGGCGCCACAATGCGGCGAAACGGGTCTGATCCTTGGCACTTTGCCGGGCTTTTACTTCAGCAATGGGCATGTTCATGGTCGGTCCTCAAAAACCCAGACTCAAATGTTCGGCGATCGGCCCAAGGGCCAGGGTCGGCAGGAAGGTCAGGCCACCGACCAGCAGGATGGTGACCAGCAGCAGGCTGGTGAACAGCGGGCCATGGGTGGGGAAGCTGTTAAGCCCCTGGGGCGCGCTTTTCTTCGCCGCCAGGCTGCCGGCCAGCGCCAGTACCGGCAGGATGTAGCCGAAGCGGCCGATGAGCATGGCCAGGCCGATCATCAGGTTGTGGTACACCGTGTTGGCACCAAAGCCGGCAAAGGCCGAGCCGTTGTTGGCCGTGCCCGACGTATAGGCATACAGCAGCTGGCTGAAGCCATGCGCACCCGGGTTGCTGACCGCACCTGCCGGGCCTGGCAGGCTGGCGGCAATGGCGCCGAGCACCAACACGCCGACCGGCATCACCAGCAGGGTCGCCACCAGCAACTGCACCTCGCGGGCCTGCAGTTTCTTGCCCAGGTATTCCGGGGTGCGGCCGATCATCAGCCCGGCCAGGAACACCGCGATCAATACGAACAGCAGCATGCCGTAAAGCCCTGCACCGACGCCGCCGAAGATCACCTCACCGACCATCATGTTGACCATCGCCACCATGCCGGTTAGCGGGTTGAGGCTGTCGTGCATGGCATTGACCGAACCGTTGGAGGCAGAGGTGGTAGTCACTGTCCACAGCACCGAACCGGTGGTGCCGAAGCGGGTTTCCTTGCCCTCCATCGGGGCGCTTTGCTGTACCTGCACGCTCTCGAGGGCCGGGTTGGGCTGGTACTCGGACCACAATGCCGTGCTGCCGCCGATCAGGAACAGGGCCAGCATGCAGGCGAGGATTGCGCGGCTCTGGCGCAGGTCCTTCACGTAGTGGCCAAAGGTGAACACCAGCGCCACCGGAATGAGGATGATCGAGGCCACCTCGAACAGGTTGCTCCAGGCCGTGGGGTTTTCGAACGGGTGCGCCGAGTTGACCCCGAAGAAGCCACCGCCGTTGGTACCCAGTTGCTTGATGGCGATCTGGCTGGCGGCCGGGCCCAGCGGGATGGTCTGCTCGGTGCCTTGCAGGGTGACCGCGTGGGCGTAGTCGGCCAAGGTTTGCGGTACGCCCTGCCATACCAGCAGCAACGCCAGCAACAGGCACAGCGGTAGCAAGCCGTAGAGGGTGGCGCGGGTCATGTCGACCCAGAAGTTGCCTAGCGTCGTGGCGCTGCGCCGTGCGATGCCGCGGCACAGGGCGACCAGCACGGCCAGGCCGGTGGCGGCGCTGACGAAGTTCTGCACGGTCAGGCCGAGCATCTGGCTCAGGTAGCTGACCGACGCCTCACCGCTGTAGGCCTGCCAGTTGGTGTTGGTGACGAAGCTGACCGCGGTATTGAACGCCAGCGACCATTCCTGGCCGGGTAGATGCTGCGGGTTGAATGGCAGGTAGCCCTGCAACAGCAGCACGGCGAACAGCAGCAGGAACCCGGCCAGGTTGAAGGCCAGCAGAGCCAAGGTGTACTGCTGCCAGTTCTGTTCCTGGCTGGCGCGCACGCCCGCCAGCCGGTAGCAGGCTTGCTCGACCGGGCCCAGCACGGGCGACAGCCAGGTGCGCTGGCCTTCCATGACCTTGAAGTAGAACCGCCCGAGCCAGGGTGCAGGTAGCAGCACGATGGCGAAAAATGCCAACAGCAAGGCGAAGTCGTAACTGTGCATGGCCACTCCCTAGCTGCGATCGGCGCGCAGCAGCGCCACCAGCAGATAAAACGCCAATGCCACTGCCAGCAGCAGTGACAGCCCGTCGAGCATGTTCATGTGTGGTTCTCCCCGTGGTGCGGCTTGGGCCGCTTTGGGGAAATTGTCCGAGCGAGGGGCGTAAAGGGGCGAGACTGGGAGGTGGGGATGGCGATAAAGAAGGCGTAAAGATCGGGAGTTGAGGTTGCCTGAACCGGCCTCTTCGCGGGTAAACCCGCTCCTACAGGGACCGCACCGCTCTCCCGGGCTGTGGAGATCCTTGTGGGAGCGGGTTCACCCGCGAAGAGGCCAGTACAGGTTTACTGCTGAGGCGGCTGCGGGACGGCGTTGCGGCTCCAGTCCAGCAGCAGGCTGTAGCCGACCGCCAGCAAGGTCGGCCCGATGAACAGGCCAATGAAGCCAAAGGCGATCAAACCGCCGAATACCCCCAGCAGCACGATCACCAGCGGCAGGTTGCCGCCACGGCTGATCAGGTACGGTTTGAGCACGTTGTCCACGCCACTGATGATGAAGGTGCCCCAGGCTCCCAGGAACACCGCCATGCCGTATTCGCCTTTCCATACCAGCCAGCCGGTGGCCGGAATCCATGCCAGTGGCGGGCCCATGGGGATCAGGCTGAGCATGAAGGTCACCAGGCCCAGCACAATGGCCCCGGGCACACCGGCAATCAGGAAGCCGATCAATGCAAGCACGCCTTGCGCGGCGGCTGTACCGATCACCCCGTTGACCACCCGCTGCACCGTACCGGCGACCAGCTCCAGGTAGTACTCGGCACGGTCGCCCATCAGGCGGTGCAGCAAGCGCAGGACGAACGCCGACAAGCGCGGGCCATCGCGGTAGAAGAAGAACACGAATACCAGGCTGAGGGTCAGCTCCAGCACGCCGCTGCCGATCTGCGCGCTGCGCGCCAGCAACCAGTTGCCCACCTGCCCCAGGTGCGGCTTGACCGAGGCCAGCAAGGCCGCGCCCTGCTGGTCCAGCGATTGCCACCAGCTGACCAGGCGCTCGCCAACCAACGGGATGCCACCCAGCCACGCCGGAGCATCGGGCAGGCCGTCCACCTGCACGTCACGCACGAACGCCGTCGCATCGCGAATGTGGTCGGCCAGGTTGAACCCCAGCCACACCAGCGGCAGCGCCACGATCAGGATCCAGGCAGTGGTCAGCAGGCTGGCCGCCAGGGTTTCGCGCCCTCCCAGCGCACGCGTCAGCAAGCGCATCAACGGCCAGCTGGCAAAGGCCAGGATGGCGCCCCACAACAGCGCTGAAATGAAAGGTGCCATCACCCACAGGCCGGCACCCAGCAGCGCCAGCAGCAGAATCTGGACCAGCAAGCGGTCATTGTTAGCCATGGTGGTGCTCGTTCAACGGATCAGTTCAAGGTGCAGGCCGTCGGTAGGTGCACTACCGACTTCGAGGCGGCCATTGCGCACGCCCGCCTTGACCAGCGCCTCGCGCCAGGCTTCAGCCTGGGCCCCACTGAGGCTGGCACGCAGGGTGCTGTCGAGGTTCAGGCTACGGGCCAGCAGGTTCGCCCAGGCGTCTTGCGGCGCGGCCAGGTCAGGGTAGTCGAGCTTGCCGGTGTCGCGCATTTCGCGCAGCACCGTGGCGGCGGTCGGCAGCAGTTCGCCCAGCGGGCTGCCGGCGACGAACTCTTCCACGTGCAGGTAGGCGCGGCGGTTGCCGCGGGTGACACTGTACAGCGCGACCAGGGTGTCGGCCTGCTCCGCCGAGCGGCGCAGCAGGATGAACGCCTGCTGCTCGTCGCCGCCGTTGAGGCGGGCATTGCCGAACACATCATTGGCCCACAGGCTGGCCTCGCCGCAATCGCGCCCCTGGCACCAGAACAGCGGGTAGCCGCCGTCGCGCTGCAGTGCTTCGCGAGCGCTGGTGAAGGCTTCGCGAGCAGTACGCTCGACCGGCAGTTCGTAGGTTACCGAGCTGACCTGGCCACGGCTTTCGACCTTGTCCTCGACCCGCAGGCGGCCGCTGATCTTGCGCAGCGGGCCCATAGGGTAGACGCGCTCCTGCTCCACGGCCGGGCGCTGGTCGACCACCTTGGCGTCCACTGGTACCGGCAGGCTGCCGGCCCACAAAACGGGGCTGGCGAACACCAGGCAGGCAGCGAAGGCATTACGGATGGCAACAGGCGCGCTCATTGGCGAACCAGGCGGCGCTCAGCGCCGAGGTGAAGCTCCAGGATGTCTGGCAGTTGCATGGTTGTCTCCCTGTTCAACCCGCCAAGCCTCGACACTTGTCCGGTGCAAGTCAAGCAAAGCCAAAGAAGCGATTGAAACAGTCTGCGACAAGGGCCGCGCCCTGCTCATCGTTCAGGTGCAGGTGATGGCCACCGGGCAGCGTCACCTGCTCAAAGGGTAGCTGCTCCAGCAACCCTGTGTGGCGCGCCAGCATGCCGTCGGCAGCCACCACCAGGCGCGCCGAGCAACTTACCCGGCGCACGTAGGCCATGGCCTGGGCCTCGCTCAGGCGCACTGGCGAAGGCAGGGTCAGGCGGCTGTCGCTGCGCCAGCTGTAACCGCCGGGCACCGGCATCAAGCCACGCTGGGCCAGCAGCTCGGCCGCCTCACGGCTGACCGCGACCATGCCTTTCATGCGTGCCTGCACGCCCTGCTCCAGTGTGGTGTATACCGACTTGCGCTTGCCATCCAGGCGCAACTGGGCCAGCAGTGCCATGCCCAGCCGCTCCCCGGCGTCCTGCTCGGCGCCGGTCGGCGGAATGACCCCGTCGATCAGGGCCAGATGGCTGACCCGCTCCGGCAACGCGCCAGCCAGCTGCACCGAAATGATTGCCCCCAGCGAATGGCCCAGCAGGGCAAAACGTTGCCAACCCAGCTGCTCGGCCACCCGCAGCACGTCATGGGCGTAGTCGGCCAGGGCATAGCCGGCACCGAGCGGCCGGTGCTCGGAGTAACCATGCCCGGCCAGGTCCAGGGCGACGATGCGCAGGCCTTTCAGATGCGGCGCCAGGCGGGCGAAGCTGTTGGCGTTATCCAGCCAGCCATGCAGGGCGATTACCGGCAGCCCATCCTCGGGGCCGAACAGGTGCGCCGCCAGTTCGATATGACCCAGGCTCAGGCGGATCTCCTCGACCTGCGCGCTCATGCCTGGCTCCAGCGGTCGAACAGGCCCTTGATCAGGCTGGCGGTGTCGGTTGGTCGCTCAAGCGGGAACATGTGCCCACCCGGCACGCTGTGGTATTCGCCCCTGGGCATGCCACGCACGGCCAGCGTGTGGTGGCGGCGAATGACGTTGCTGCGCTCGCCGCGGACCATGGCCAGCGGCACCTGCAACTGCCGCGCGGGCGCAGGGCTGGTATGCGGGATGCTGCGGTAGATGCTGATTTCCGTGGCCGGGTCGAAGCGCAACTGCAGCCCCTGCTCCATCGCCTGCAGGCCGTGCTCTATGTAGGCATCGAGGCAGTCGGGGTCGAAATGGCGGAACAGTGACTTGCCGGCGAAATAGTCCCGGGCACTGTCGCGGTCATTGAAGGTTTCGCGGCGCCCCAGGGTGCGGCCAGCCGGGGTGATACGGTCAATGAAGCCGAAGCGCTTGGCGGTGCGCAGCAGCCACTGGTCGGCGCGGGTGAGCACCGGAGAGTCGAGCATCACCACGCCGCGATAATACTCGGGGCAGCGCAAGGCTGCGTGCAGGTGCAACACTCCGCCCAGCGAATGGCCGACGCCCCATACCGGCTGGTCTTGCCGAGCCAGGTGGTGCAGCAGTTCATCGACCAGGCTCTGCCAGTTGTCGTCCACCGGAAAGCGCGGATCGTGGCCGTGCTGGGCCAGGTGCTGCACTTGGTAGTCCGGTGCCAGGGCGGCGAACAGCTTGCCGTAGGTGGCCGACGGGAAACCGTTGGCATGGGCGAAGAAGATCTGCTGCGACATGGCGCCGGGTCCGGATGCGAGATGATGGCCCATTGTCGGTATCGCGGGGCAGTTCGGCAACGTCCGGAAAGGTCATCGGCGAGGGCTATCAGGTCAGGCTTGTGGGCGCGGGCACTGCCTGTAGGAGCAGCCTTGTGCTGCGAAGAGGCCATAACTGCCGGAGAAGAGCTATTGCCCTACTGGCCTCTTCGCAGCACAAGGCTGCTCCTACAGGAAACCGAGATAGCCTGAGAACTCAGGCCGGCGAGTTGATCGCCCGAAGGGTCATCAACCCAGCCAGCGGCCAGTCCCCTTCCAGCTCCGCCAGGCTTGCAGTGCTCATGCCCGCCGGTTGCTGCTGGTGGCCATGCTGCAACGCCCCTACCAAGGTACCCACCAGCGGCTGATGGCTGACCAGCAGCACATGCTCCAGGCCCAGGCGCTCGATTTCACCGATAACCTGCTGCACATCACTGTCAGGCGTCAGCCAGGGCACGGTGCAAACCGGCTCGGCGAAGCCCAGGGTGTCATGCACCAGGGCGGCCGTTTGCTGGGCGCGCACGTAAGGGCTGGCGATGATCGCCTGCAGCGGCTGGCCCAGCAGGCGGGCGGCGCTATGCAGCACCTGTTCGCGACCATGGGCGGTCAGCCGGCGCTCGGCATCGCTGTTGGCCCGCGGCTCGGCTTCGCCGTGGCGCAGAACCCACAGCTTCACAGCTTGGGCTCCTCGTCACGCACCGGGTGCGGGGCCGGGGCCACCGCATGCGGCGCCTCGCCTTCCGGGGCACGCGGTGCCGGCCAGTCGGCGAACGGCCAGGGCTTCTGGTCGCTGTGGAAGCTGCCGAAGCGGCCGATCTGCGCCAGGTACTGGCTCAGGCTGTCGCCGAAGTTCATCAGGCTGGCGCTGGGGGCGCCGTACACCAGGCGGTAGATCAGTTGTACCAGCACCAGGCCACCGAGCAACAGCTCGGCCAGCTGCCAGACCACCAGGAACACCAGCATCCACAGGGCCCGCAGGATGATCGACTCGCGCTGGGCGCGTTCGGGCGTATCGTTCATGTGTTGCTCCTTGCTGTTGTCAGAGCCGCTCGAGGCTCAGTTGAAACCGCTGATGGAAATGAAATCGACATCGGTCTTCGGCTCGGCACGCATCAGGTGCTCGATCACCTGGTTCAGCGTGCGGCCTTCGAACAGGATGGCATGCAGGCCAGCCACCAGCGGCATGTACACCTGCACTTCCTGCGCCTTGGCCTTGAGCACCTTGAGGGTATTGACGCCTTCGGCCACTTCGCCCAGGCGGCTGACCGCCTGCTCCAGGCTCAGGCCCTGGCCCAGCGCGTGGCCGACCTGGTAGTTGCGGCTCTTTGGCGAGGAGCAGGTGACGATCAGGTCACCGACACCGGCCAGGCCGAGGAAAGTCATGGGGTTGGCCCCCTGGCTGACGGCGAAGCGGGTCATCTCGGCCAGGGCGCGGGTAATCAGCATGCTCTTGGTGTTCTCGCCCATGCCCAGGGCCACCGCCATGCCAGCGATGATGGCGTAGACGTTCTTCAGCGCCCCGCCCAGCTCGACGCCAAACCGGTCGGCACTGGCGTAGACGCGGAAGGTACGCCCATGCAGCACGGCCTGCACCTGCTGGCACAGTTTTTCGTCCTCGCTGGCGACCACCGTGGCGGTCAGCGCATGTTCGGCGATTTCACGGGCCAGGTTGGGGCCGGACAGCACGCCGATGCGCGCCTCGGGGGCGATTTCCTCGAGGATCTGGCTCATCAGCTTGAAGCTTTGCGCTTCGATGCCCTTGGTCAGGCTGACCAGGCCCTTGCCGCGCAGCAACTCGGCATGCGGAGCCAGCACGCTACGCAAGGCGCTCGATGGCAGGGCGACGAAAATCAGCTCGCTGGCCTGCAGAGTGGCCAGTAGGTCGCTGACCGGCTCGACGCCGTCGTGCAAGCGGATGCCCTTGAGGTAGCGCGGATTCTCGCGATTGACGCGCATGGCCTCAGCCTGTTCCGGGTCGCGCATCCATTGGCGCACCGGCACACCGTTTTCTGCCAGCAGGTTCGCCACGGCGGTGCCGAAGCTGCCGCCTCCCAGAACTGCAACAGGTTGCTGTTCAGTCATATCCAATCCGTTAAAGCCAAAAGTTAAGTGGCGACCCAGCCATTATACGGCTCGCCTGCTACAGAACCAGTGTCAGTACCGGCCCTTTCGCGGGCACGCCCGCTCCCACAGGGGATAGCGCAGTCCTTCAGAGCGGCGCCGCACCTGTGGGAGCGGGCGTGCCCGCGAAAGGGCTCGACAGGTAGAGCAGATCACTGGCAAAACCCCCACGGTCGGTTACCATGCCTGTTTCAATCCTGATACAAGGCCGCTTTGTGTTCCCTGGCACGCCCTCGTACCCGCGCCTGCTCATACTGACTGCCCTGCTCGGCGGCCCGGCCGTGGCCGATGACCTGTTCATCGACAACGCGGACCTGCCGCAGGTTCTGACCGCCACGCGCCTGAAACAATCCCCCGCCGCAGTCCCGGGTAGCATGACCGTGCTCGACAGCGAGCTGATCCGCGCCAGCGGTGCCCGTGACATCCCCGAGCTGCTGCGCCTGGTGCCGGGCATGATGGTGGGCTACAACGCCGGCAACCAACCCACGGTCAACTACCACGGCAGCAACGTCAACGATGCCCGACGCATGCAGGTGCTGATCGATGGCCGTTCGGTGTACCGCGCCGGCCTGGCCACGGTGGACTGGAGCGACATCCCCCTGGCCATGGAGGATATCGAGCGCATCGAGGTGTTCCGCGGCCCCAACACGGTCAGCTACGGCGCCAACGCGCTGATGGCAGTGGTCAACATCCTTACCCGCAACCCTGCCGACAGCCATGGCACGCGGCTGAAGATGACCCGCGGCCAGGACGGCATCAACGATTTCTACGCCAGCCACGGCTTCGGCTGGGATGGTGGCGACATGCGCCTGTCGCTGTCAGGCCAGCAGGACGATGGCTTCGACGAGAACCAGTTCGGCCAGGACTACCGCGACAGCCGCCGGCTGACCCGCTTCAATATCAACGCCAGCCACAGCCTGGCACACGACCAGACCCTGGAATGGCAACTTGCTGCGAAGGAAGGCAGCAACCAGCGGCCTTATACCTACCAGCCGGTGTTCGCCAAATACGAAGCCGGTAACAACGCTGACGTCAGTGCCAAGGACTACGCCGGCTCATTGCGCTGGACCAAGGACTTCAGTTCTGAGCACAGCCTGTATATCCAAGGCTCTGCCCAACATTTCGACCGTCAGCAGGTGTGGCGTGCCTGTGACGCTTTGCAGTCGTTCAGCCCGGAATTGACCCAGCTCTGGCAAATGAACCCCGATTTCGCCGAAAAAGTGGCGCGCGGCATTGCTACCGGCGCGCCACTTTCGACCAACGATCCCGTCATGAGAGGGCTTCTGGAGAAGGTCCAGCAGCAATGGGCGAACGGTGGCAAGCAGCAGGTCTGCGGCGACGTCGACCAGAGCACCCGCGAAACCCGCTACGACCTGGAAATCCAGGACACCCTGAGCCTGACCGACAGCCTGCGCCTGCTCAGCGGCATGAACTACCGCTATGATCGTGCCGACTCGCAGACCTACTTCAATGGCAGCATCGACGACCAGACCTGGCGCCTGTTCGGCCAGCTGGAGTGGCGCGCCGACGAACACTGGATCCTGCAGGGTGGTGCCATGTTCGAGGACTCGCGCCTGTCTGGCAGCTCGCTGACCCCACGCGTGGCGGTCAACTACCTGATCACCCCGCGCCATGGCCTGCGTGCAGTGTATTCCGAGGCAGTGCGCTCGCCAGACATGTTCGAGAACAACGTCAACTGGAGCTACACGGTCAAGAACCTGACCCCCAACGCCTTTGGCCTGCAAAACGGCGAATACTTCGTCAAGACCCGCGGCCCGGGCGACCTCGACCAGGAACGCATGCGCTCGCGCGAACTCGGCTACAACGGCTACTTCAGCGACATCGACCTGAACATGGATGTGAAGCTGTTCTATGACGAGATCACCGGCATGATCAGCGAGCCCCTGAAGAACAACCAATACATCGCCAGCAATGCCAACAAGGCCCGTTTCAGCGGCAGCGAGGCGCAACTGGACTGGCGCCCGACCCTGCGCGACCGCCTGCGGGTGACCTACGCCTACGTGGATGCATGGGCCAGCAACCCCGCCGACCGCCGCCTCAGCGCGCGCAACAGCGGCTCGGCCGGATGGATGCGCGAGTGGGGTGCCGGTTGGTCGAGCGCGCTGTTCTATTACGGCGACGATGCGCTCAACCAGTACCGCTACGAGCGCCTGGACCTGCGCCTGGCCAAGCGTTTCCGGGTGCATGGCAGCAACCTGGAGCTGGCGGCGCTGTGGCAACAGCGCCTGGACGATGAGCCGACCACGGCAATCCAGAACCGCTACGAC
This sequence comes from Pseudomonas sp. PVC-5-1, assembly GCF_057444345.1. Lineage (NCBI taxonomy): Bacteria > Pseudomonadati > Pseudomonadota > Gammaproteobacteria > Pseudomonadales > Pseudomonadaceae > Pseudomonas > Pseudomonas sp. PVC-5-1. The sequence goes on from NZ_CM172024.1 coordinate 3,886,780, forward strand.
AGCCGCCACCGCCTGAGCGTCAGCGCGGAGCTGGAGTTCTGATGGCCCTGCTGCTGCGCCTGTTGCTGTTGTGCCTGTGGCCGATGGGGCCGCTGTTCGCCAGCGAAATCCTGTTGGTAGGCGCGGAAGACCAGCCTGGCATTCGCAGTTTCGTCGCCGCGCTGGAAAGCCGCCGGCCGCACGACCATGTACATTTCCAGACCACCGACGACCTGCCACGTCCGGGCAAGCTCAAGGCTGACCAGCGCCTGATCCTGCTGGACAACGCCGCACTGGAATGGCGCCTCGCGGAAACTGCCGGCCCGCCGGCCCTGGCCATGAGGGTCAGCCGGGTACAGGCTGAACAGCGCCTGGGAAAGTCGCGGCCCGCGTTCCTCACGCTGCTGTGGAGCGATCCGCCGCTGGGCCGGCAGTTGCGCCTGGCGCGCTATCTGCTGCCGCAGGCCCAGCGCATTGGTGTGCTGTACGGTGAGCACAGCAGCTTTCTGCTCGAAGAGCTGCGCCACGCCGCCCGCGCGCTGGACCTGGAGATCATTGCCCAGGACTGGCCCGACCCGCGCGACAGCCGCCCTTTACAACACTTGTTGGCCAACAGTGACGTGCTGCTAGGCCTGGACGATGCCGACCTGTACAACTCCAAGACTGCGAAAAACCTGCTGTTGAGCAGCTATGGCCGGCAGATGGCGCTGATCGGCCCGAACGCCGGGTTCGTCCGCGCCGGCGCCCTGGCCAGCACCTTCAGCAACCAGGACGATTGGCTGGCGGTGCTCGACCAGTTGCTCGACCAGCCACCGGCGCGCTGGCCACGCAGCCTGTACCCGGTACGCTTCGGCGTCAGCGGCAACCAGCAGGTGGCGCGCGCCCTGGGCCTTGAACCGATCGATCCGAACGCCGCCGCCAAGGCCCTGGCCGAAGGAGAACCCACCCCATGAGCAAGCGCCTGAGCTGGGACATCCACACCCGCACCCAGATCATCAGCCTCGGCCCTGCCCTGCTGCTGACCTTGCTGCTGATCAGTTTCTTCACCTTCGTGCGTATCCAGGACCTGCGCCAGGAACTGAACCACACTGGGCAACTGATCGCCAACCAGCTGGCGCCAGCCTCGGAATACGGGGTGATCTCGGGCAACAACGAAGTGCTCGAGGGCCTGATGCGCGCCACGCTCAGCATCCCCCACGTGCGCTTCCTCGAGGTGCAGGACAGCCGCAACCACATACTGGTCTATGTGGAGCAGTCCGACGAAAGTGCCAACCGCGCGCAGCGCGTCGAAGTGTTCCAGGCGCCCATCCGCCTGCAGCAGATCCGCCTGGACAGCGACTTCCTGCAACAGGGCAAAGCCACCACCCCGGCCATCGGCGACGATTACCTGGGCCGGGTCATCGTCGGCATGTCCGATGACGCCTTCAGCCAGCGCCAGCAGGAAATCGTGATCAAGGCCGGCATCCTCGCGCTGTTCGCCCTGCTGTTCACCTTCCTGCTGGCGCGCCGCCTGGCCCTGAGCCTGGCCAAGCCGATCAGCGACATGGGCCATGCGGTCAAGGCCATCCAGCAGGGCGAGTACCACACCCTGTTGCCGGTGGTCGATGACAGCGAACTGGGCCATCTGGCACGCCACATCAATAACCTGGCCCATGCCCTGGCGCAGGCCAGCAATGAACAGAAGCAGGCGATTGCCGAGCTTATCCAGGCCCGCGAGGAGGCCGAACAGGCCAACCGCGCCAAATCGGATTTCCTCGCGATGATGAGCCACGAGCTGCGCACGCCGATGAATGGCGTGCTGGGCATGCTGCAGTTGCTGGAAACCACGCAGTTGAACAGCGAGCAGGCCGAGTACACCGCGGTGGCCAGCGAATCCACCGGGCACCTGCTCAAGGTCATCAACGACATCCTCGACTTCTCGCGCATCGAACGCGCCGCGCTGCAACTGGAACACATCGACTTCAACCTGGGCGAACTGATCACCAGCAGCGTCCAGTCGTTCCAGCACAGCGCCCAACAGCGCGGCCTTGCCCTGCACCTGCAAATGCCGGCGGGTATCGAGCAGCTGCAGGTGAACGGCGACCCCACGCGCATCCGCCAGATCCTGCTTAACCTGGTCGGCAACGCGCTGAAATTCACCGAACGCGGCCAGGTTCAGGTCGAGGCGCGCTGGCAGGTGCTGGACCGCCAACTGATCTGGCTGACCTGCAGTGTGCGCGACACCGGTATCGGCATCGACAACGAACGCCTGGAAATGATGTTTGTCGCCTTCCAGCAGGCCGACAGCTCGATTTCCCGCCGCTATGGCGGCACCGGGCTGGGGCTGTCGATCGCCCGCACCCTGGCCGAACGCATGGGCGGCAAGCTGCGTGGCGAAAGCCGTGAGGGCCTGGGCTCGACCTTCACCTTGGAGATGCCTCTGGCCCTGGCCAGCCCTGCCCCGCTCTCGCTGACGCAGCCAAGCGCTGCGCCACCGGCGGTGGCCGACAATGATCAGGTGCTGCTGGTAGAGGACAATCCGGTCAACCAAAGTGTCATCGAAGCCATGCTGCGTAGCCTGGGGCTAGCGGTATGCACGGCCGAGGACGGCCTGGAGGCGGTAGAACGGGTCAGCCGGCAGCGTTTTGCCGCCGTGCTGATGGACTGCCGCCTGCCGCACCTGGACGGCTATGAAGCCACCCGGCGTATCCGCCAGCTGCCCAACGGCGCCAGGCTACCGATCATCGCCCTGACCGCCAACGCCTTGCAGGGCGACCGCGAGCGTTGCATGGCGGCCGGCATGGACGACTACCTGAGCAAACCCTTGCGCCGCACCGAACTGCAGCGTGTGCTGCAGCGCTGGCTACCCGGTCAGACAACCGCGACTGGCGATAAATGCTAAAGTGCGGCAGTCTTAAACACTGGACAGGACCTTCATCGGACCTGAAAATAGACGTTTCAGTGCACACCTGTACTTCTTTCACCGGGTGCACTGTGACTTTCACCACAACGCAATAGTCTACCTGTAGGCTGCCGCCCCGAACGCGATGCGTATCGGGCCGGCCGGGAAGATTCATCCCCTGCCGCAGGGGGTTATTGAGGAGCTCGCATGACCAAACAACACGCCTTTACTCGGGAAGACCTGCTGCGCTGCAGTCGCGGTGAGCTGTTCGGCCCAGGTAATGCGCAACTGCCCGCGCCGAACATGCTGATGGTCGATCGCATCACCCATATCAGCGAAGAAGGCGGCAAGTACGGCAAAGGTGAATTGGTCGCCGAGCTGGATATCAATCCGGACCTGTGGTTCTTCGCCTGCCACTTCGAAGGCGACCCGGTAATGCCGGGCTGCCTGGGCCTCGATGCCATGTGGCAGCTGGTAGGTTTCTTCCTCGGCTGGCAGGGCCTGCCAGGCCGCGGGCGCGCCCTGGGTTCGGGCGAGGTGAAGTTCTTCGGCCAGGTACTGCCGGAAGCCAAGAAAGTCACTTACAACATTCACATCAAGCGCGTCCTGAAGGGCAAGCTGAACATGGCCATCGCCGATGGCTCGGTCAGCGTCGACGGCCGCGAGATCTACACTGCCGAAGGCCTGCGGGTCGGCGTGTTCACCTCCACTGACAATTTCTAAGGGTTATTCGCATGCGCCGCGTCGTTATCACTGGTCTGGGCATCGTATCGTGCCTGGGCAATGACAAAGCTACCGTCACCGAAAACCTGCGCAACAGCCGTCCGGGTATCCGTTACAACCCGGAATACAAGGAAATGGGGCTGCGTAGCCAGGTTTCCGGGTCCATCGACCTCAACCTCGAAGAACTGATCGACCGCAAGGTCTACCGCTTCGTCGGCCACGCTGCTGCCTACGCCTACCTGGCGATGCAGGATGCGATCAAGGACGCCGGCCTGACCGAAGAGCAGGTTTCCAACCCGCGTACCGGCCTGGTGGCGGGCTCCGGCGGCGCCTCGACCCTGAACCAGATGGAAGCGCTGGACACCCTGCGTGAGAAAGGCGTCAAGCGCGTCGGCCCATACCGCGTTACCCGCACCATGGGCAGCACCGTTTCGGCGTGCCTGGCTACCCCGTTCAAGATCAAGGGTATCAACTACTCGATCTCCTCGGCCTGCGCCACTTCGGCACACTGCATCGGCACCGCCCTGGAGCAGATCCAGTGGGGCAAGCAGGACATCGTCTTCGCCGGTGGCGGTGAAGAAGAGCACTGGAGCCAGTCGTTCCTGTTCGATGCCATGGGCGCCCTGTCGACCAAGCGCAACGAAACCCCGGAACAGGCCTCGCGCGCCTACGACGCCGACCGTGATGGCTTCGTCATCGCTGGCGGTGGCGGCATGGTGGTGGTCGAGGAGCTGGAACACGCCCTGGCCCGTGGCGCCAAGATCTACGCGGAAATCGTCGGCTACGGCGCCACTTCCGACGGCTACGACATGGTTGCCCCGAGCGGCGAAGGTGCTATCCGCTGCATGCAGCAGGCGCTGTCGACCGTCGACACTCCTATCGATTACCTGAACACCCACGGCACCTCGACCCCGGTCGGTGACGTTGCCGAGATCAAGGGCGTTCGCGCCGTGTTCGGCGACAAGGCACCGAAAATCAGCTCGACCAAGAGCCTGTCGGGCCACTCGCTGGGCGCTGCCGGCGTACACGAGGCGATCTACTGCCTGCTGATGATGGAAAACAACTTCATCGCCGGCTCCGCCAACATCGACGAGCTGGACCCGGAGGTCGCCGACCTGCCGATCCTGCGCAAGACCGAAGAAAACGCCAAGATCGACACGGTCATGAGCAACAGCTTCGGCTTCGGCGGCACCAACGCCACCCTGGTGCTCAAGCGCTGGGAAGGCAAGTAAGACGCTACTGCGGTAAACGAAAACGCCCCGACTGGTTCGGGGCGTTTTCATTTGTGTTGCCTGTACCGGCCTCTTCGCGGGCGCGCCCGCTCCCACAGGTACAGCACCGGTTTCAAGAGCAGCGCGGCCCCTGTGGGAGCGGGTTTACCCGCGAAAGGGCCGGCACAGGCGAAATACTATTGCTTGGGCAACACATCCAGAAAATTCTCCCTGGCCACCTTGTTGGCAACTTGTTCCGGCAATGCATCCAGAAACGGCCTGAACCCGCGCATCTGCTCCCCAAGGCTACCAAACCGCCCCACCACATCCGAACCCAGCATGAACCGCTCCGGGAATTTCTCGACCAGTGCCAGCCACTCCTTGCGCGGTACACCCTGGCCATCCAGCAGATAGGGTTTCAGCACGCTCCACGACAAATCGACATACAGGTTCGGGTAATCCTCCAGCAACCGCGTCAGCACCGGCAGCAGAAAGTCCATTTGCGCCTGGTGCCGGTGAATCTCCATGCTGCTGCCGGCGTGCGCCCAGATGAACCGCGTGTGCGGGTGATTGCGCAGCGGCTCTTCGATCTCCGCCAGGTACAGCGGGTTGTGCTCGCGCTTGGAGGTGATGTTGGAATGCAGCAGCACCGGCAGGTCGCGCTCGGCCGCCATGTGGTAGATACGCGCCATGGCTTCGTTGTTGGCGCGCGGCGTGTCACCGCTGGTCAGAGCAGTCAGGTCATCGTGGCGGGTGAACACCTCGCCAATGCCCTGCCACAGCCCCGGATGCAGATCGAGCATGCGCTCGATATGGCTGGCGGCGTTCTTGTCCACCGGATTGAAGCCGGCCAGGAACGGATGAAAGCGCTTGCGCTGCTCGTCGGGCAGTTGCTGTAGCGCCGCCGCCACGTAGGTATCGGTGGCGCTGTACCAGTAGGCTTCGGCGTCATCCCCAGCGTAATAGCGTGGGCGCTTGGGCTCGTCTTCGTGCCACTTCTTGGCCACCGGCACGCCGGAAATCATCGACTGCTCGATACCGGCGGCATCCATGGCCTTGATCAGCGCAGGCATGCCTTCGCTTTCCTGGAAGAAGTCGACGTAGTGCAGGTGGGCATCACTGTAGCGGTAGTCGCGTGCCTGCGCCGCTTGGCACAGCCAGGTGGATAACAGCACGCAGGCCAACGCTCTCACGATCATGATGATGCTTCCTTTTCCGGGTATCAGATCTCTAGACCGGCCGGCCTGCGAGACGGTTCAGCCGGGGCGGGCAAACCGCTATGCTTGGGGCATTTCCACCTTGCCTGGAGCCTTCCCATGAGCAGCCCCCTGGTCATCCGCCCACGTGCCGAATCGGTCGAGGGCCAGCCGATCCTGCGCCCGCTGCCATCGGCCCAGTGTCGCAGCGTCGGCCCGTTCGTGTTTTTCGACCACATGCTCGAAACCGACTATGCCCCGGGGCATGGTATGGACATCCGCCAGCACCCGCATATCGGCCTGTCGACCCTTACCTACCTGTTCGAAGGGGCAATCCTGCACAAGGACAGCCTCGGCTCGGCGCAGCGGGTGCTGCCGGGCGACGTCAGCTGGATGACCGCAGGCAGCGGCGTGGCCCATGTCGAGCGTACTCCTGAAGATGCCCTGGCCCATGGCTCACGCCTGCACGGGCTGCAGGTATGGCTGGCATCGCCACGCGAGCAGGAACAAGGCCCGGCAAGCTACAGCCATCACCCGGCGGCGAGCCTGCCGGTCAGCGACAGCCTGGGGGTGCGCATCTGCATGATTGCCGGCAGCGGGTTCTGCCTGGAATCGCCGGTGCCGGTGCTCTCCCCTACCCTTTACGCGCATGTGCGGATGCAACCGGCAACCACGCTATTGGTGCCGAACGAGCATGTGCAGCGGGCGCTGTACCTGCTTGATGGTGAGCTGAGGATGAACGATGAGGAGGTGGAACCGTGCAGCCTGGTGGTCCTGCCGGAGGGCGAAGAGGTGACGCTGTATGCGGAGAGTGAGTGCCAGCTGGTGCTGATTGGTGGCGCGCCACTGGATGGGCCGCGGCGGATGAACTGGAACTTTGTCTCCAGTGACGTGGAACTGATCGAACAGGCCCGGGCCAAATGGGCTGCAGGGGACTGGCCGGTGGTGCCGGGGGAAACCTCCAGAATCGAGTTGCCGCGTTAATTGGGGCCGCTTTGCGGCCCTTCGCGGGCTTGCCCGCTCCCACTGGGACGGCGTTGCACTTACGGGCAGTTCCGTACCTGTGGGAGCGGGCAAGCCCGCGAAGGGCTGCGCAGCAGCCCCAATGCGCCATCAGCGCTGGAACACTTCGGTCAGCAGGTTATGCATCGAGCGGAACGCCCGCTCAGAGGTACGCCGGTCATACTGCATCTTGCCCGGCACATTGGCACTCGGGTCGGTAAACGAGTGCACCGCGCCGCCATAGCACAGCAATTGCCAGTCAACCTTGGCCGCGTTCATCTCCTCCTCGAACGCCGGCAACTGCTCCTTCGGCACCAGTGGATCGGAAGCGCCGTGCAGCACCAGCACCGAGCCCTTGATGCGCTTGGCATCTTCCGGATTCGGCGTGTCCAGGGTGCCATGGAACGACACCGCCGCACGCAAATCGGCGCCAGTACGGGCCAGCTCAAGTGCACAGCAGCCACCAAAGCAGAAACCGAACGTGCCGACCTTGCCCGGCTCCAGCAGCGCCTTCGACTGCCCCACCAGTTGCGCCAAGGCTTCCTGCATGCGCTTGCGCAGCTCGCCTCGGTCATTCTTCAACGGCATCATCGCCGCGCCGGCCTCGTCGGCATTGGACGGACGCACCGATTGCCCGTACAGGTCGGCAATCAGCACTACATAGCCCTTCTCGGCCACTTCCTTGGCGATGCGCTCGGCACCTTCGCCGATACCCATCCAGTTCGGCGCCATCACCAGACCTGGCCGCCCCAGCGCGCCCGGCTCGTATACCAGGCGGCTTTCATACGCCTTGCCGGACAGGTGATAGACCAGCGATTCGACGATTACTTTGCTCATCAAGCACTCCTTTGGCACTCGTCATCAATATGCTCGCCATGAAAAAAGCCCGCCGAAGCGGGCTTTCCTATGCATCAACTCAAGCAGACAGTTCGACCAGCAGCTTGTTCAGGCGACGAACGTAAGCCGCCGGGTCCTTCAAGCTGTCACCGGCCGCCAGGGCCGCCTGATCGAACAGGATGTGCGACAGCTCGGCGAAGCGGTCTTCGCTCTGCTCGTTGTCCAGCTTCTCGATCAGCGGGTGGGTCGGGTTGAACTCGAAGATCGGCTTGGACTCCGGCACCTTCTGCCCGCTGGCTTCGAGGATCTGGCGCATCTGCAGGCCCAGGTCCTGCTCACCGATGGCCAGGATCGCCGGCGAGTCGGTCAGGCGGTGCGACACGCGCACTTCGGCCACGCTGTCACCCAGCGCGCCCTTCAGGCGCTCGACCAGGCCTTCCTTGTCCTTGGCGACTTCTTCCTGGGCCTTCTTGTCTTCTTCCGAGTCCAGCTTGCCCAGGTCCAGGTCGCCACGGGCGACGTCGACAAAGGCCTTGCCGTCGAACTCGTTCAGGTAGCTCATCAGCCACTCGTCGATACGATCGGTCAGCAGCAGCACTTCGATGCCTTTCTTGCGGAAGACTTCCAGGTGCGGGCTGTTCTTGACCTGCGCGTACGACTCGCCGGTGAGGTAGTAGATCTTGTCCTGGCCTTCTTTGACGCGAGCCAGGTAGTCGGCCAGGGCGACGCTCTGCTCGCCGCTGTCATCCTGGGTGGAAGCGAAGCGCAGCAGGCCGGCGATCTTTTCCTTGTTGGCGAAGTCTTCGGCCGGGCCTTCCTTCAGCACCTGACCGAAGTTCTTCCAGAAGCCCTTGTACTGCTCGGGCTCGTTCTTCGCCAGCTTCTCCAGCATGTCCAGCACGCGCTTGGTCAGCGCGGTCTTCATCGAGTCGATGATCGGGTCTTTCTGCAGGATTTCACGCGACACGTTCAGCGACAGGTCGTTGGAGTCGACCACACCCTTGATGAAGCGCAGGTACAGCGGCAGGAACGATTCGGCCTGGTCCATGATGAACACGCGCTGCACGTACAGCTTCAGGCCGCGTGGCGCTTCGCGCTGGTACAGGTCGAACGGCGCGCGGGCGGGCACGTACAGCAGCGAGTTGTATTCGAGCTTGCCTTCTACTTTGTTGTGGCTCCAGGCCAGCGGGTTTTCGAAGTCATGGCCGATGTGCTTGTAGAACTCCTGGTATTCCTCGTCCTTGATTTCGGTACGCGGACGGGTCCACAGGGCGCTGGCACGGTTGACGGTTTCCCACTCTTCGGCCGGCTGCTCTTCGCCTTCGGCGGTAGCTTGCTCTTTCAGCAGCTGGATCGGCATGGCGATGTGGTCGGAGTACTTCTTGACCACGTTGCGCAGGCGCCAGCCATCGGCGAACTCCTGCTCGCCCTTCTTCAGGTGCAGGACGATGCGGGTGCCGCGCTGAGGCTTGTCGATGGTAGCGACTTCGAACTCACCTTCGCCCTTCGACGACCAGTGCACGCCTTCAGCGGCCGGCTGGCCGGCACGGCGGCTGTACACGTCGACCTTGTCGGCAACGATGAACGCGGAGTAGAAGCCCACACCGAACTGACCGATCAGGTGCGAGTCCTTCTTCTGGTCACCGGTGAGGTTCTTCATGAAGTCGGCAGTGCCGGACTTGGCGATGGTACCCAGGTGGGCGATGACGTCTTCGCGGCTCATGCCGATGCCGTTGTCCTCGAGGGTCACGGTACCGGCGTCCTTGTCGAAGCTCAGGCGAATCTTCAGGTCGGCGTCGCCTTCGAACAGCTCTGGCTTGGCCAGGGCCTCGAAACGCAGCTTGTCGGCGGCGTCGGAGGCGTTGGAGATCAATTCACGCAGGAAGATCTCCTTGTTCGAATACAGGGAATGGATCATGAGGTGCAGCAGCTGCTTTACCTCGGTCTGGAAGCCCAGCGTTTCTTTTTGAGTCTCCACACTCATGGTCTTCAAAACTCCGATCTGATGGCAGTTGACGCCTGGCGGCCAGATTGGCCAGCGTTTAGCGGCGGATGTCATGCAGATGGGGGCTGCCCGGATGATTTCAAGGGCTTTTCCGGTTCGATCTTGAAATGGGCGCGAGCCGTGGCGATCGGCGACTGCCTGTCCCCCTGCCAGGCGGTGATGGCCACATTGGTCACTCGCCGACCCTGGCGCCAAAGCTGGCACTGGGCGTAGGTATCGCGAAAGTGCCCGGCGCGCAGGTAATCGATGGAAAAGTCGATGATCTTCGGAATGCTTGCGCTCTCGCTGAAGATCAGCAGGTACAGCGCTGCCGACAGTTCCATGAAGCCCGCGATCACCCCGCCGTGGATGGCCGGCAGCAGCGGGTTGCCGATGTTGTCCTGGTTGGCCGGCAGGCGGAACAGCAGGTCATCGCCCTGACGCTCGCATTCAATGCCGATCAGGCCGGCATAGGGGATCAGCGCCAGCAAGGGCCGATAGTCTCCCACCGCATGAGCAGCGTTGAGCTGTTGGCGAACATTGTGCGGAATCATGCTCCGCCCTCCTTCAGGCTGTTGCCGAAGCGGATGCCACCCTTGATCTCCTGGCCCAGGCGCATGAACGTGCCCACCACCTGGCAGATAGGCTGGGCGGGGTCATCCTGATAGGCCGTGCCACGGGTGAAGATCACATCGCGGGTGACTCGGTAGCATTGGGCGTGGCCGTAGATGTCCTTGCCGGCCTCGGCCGGGTGCATGTAGTCGATGCGCAGGTCCAGTGTCGGGCACACCTCGAAGCGCGGCAGCACGCACAGCGTGGCCATGCCGCAGGTGGTGTCCATCAGCGTGGTCAGCGCGCCGCCATGCACGGCGCCGGTCTGCGGGTTGCCGACGATGGCCGCAGACCATGGCAGCACCAGGGTCATGCCATCGGCATTGGTTTGCACCACACGCATTTGCAGCAACTGACAATGTTTCAGGGCCGAGAGAAAGCGCTCGGCCATGGCCATCAAGGTTGAATCGCTCATTGGCTGTTTCCCTGCGCATTGCCGCATCGGCATAAAATCGTTAAAAAGTCTATATAGAACGGGGCGTTATATATGTGTAATCTTCGCGGAACTTATTCCGCATAGTTGCACTCGAAGGAACAAGTCACTTATTTCACCAAGGAGAAACACCCCCATGCGTAAACCTTTTGCTTTTGCTCTGATGCTGGCTGCTGCCATGGGCCTGGCTGCTTGCGATAAAGCGAGCGAAGACAAAGCCCAGGACGCACAGCAACACGCCGAGCAAGCCCAGGAAAAAGCGGGCGAAGCTCAGGATAAGATGAACGAGGCTGCCAAGGAAAACGCCGAAGCCGCCAAAGATCAGGCCGAAGCCGAGCAGAAGGCCGCCGAAGAAGCCGCTCCGGCTACTCCGGCTCCGGAAGCCGCTCCTGCTGCTCCAGCCGAACCTGCCAAGCAGTAATCGGCTAAAACAAAAAAAACCCGACATTGTCGGGTTTTTTTGTGCCTGAAACTTAAGGGTTAAACGTTTCAGGTTCCTGGTGCGGTGTTTTCCCTGGCAGGTTCGATCGAAATACTTTCGGTAGGTGTGAACACCATCACATCCAATACATCCGAATGGAACTCGCGGCGGTACAGAATCAGCACTACTCCGACACTCATGACCATGAATAACCATGGGCTGATGAACCAGCTCAACATGGCCATGCCGAAGTAATAGGAACGCAGGCCCAGGTTGAACTGGTTGGCGGCAAGCGACAGCACCCGCGCCGCCCGCGAGGCGAATGCCTTGCGTTCAAGCTCATTGACCAGCCGTTCACCGATCATCGGCGCCGAACCCACCAGCACTGCCGCGAAGTTGTATTGGCGCATGCACCAGCTGAAGGTGAAAAAGGCATAGACAAAAACCATGGCCAGGCACAGCAGCTTGATCTCCGACATGCCCTGGGAGGTCTGCTGCACCAGCGGCAGGTCGGCCAGCAGCGACAGCGCCCGGTCGGAAGCCCCGAGCACGGTGAGGATACCGGCGAGGATGATCAGGGTGCTGGAGGCGAAGAACGAGGCGTTGCGCTCGAGGTTGCCGATCACGCTGGCATCGGCAATGCGGTTGTCGCGCAGCAGCATGCGGCGCATCCAGTCTTCGCGATACAGGTGCAGCACGCTGGCCAGGCACGCGGTGTCGCGGCCCTTCCAGATGGCATAGCGGGTGTAACCGCCCCAGCACAGGGCGAACCAGATGATGGCCAAAAGGTTGTTGAAGTTGCTTTGGATGAAGTTCATGCACGGTTCCCGGGAGGGCCAGATACCTGAAGGATAGGGACCGGATTTCGACGCTGGCAAGCGGCAAAAGGCACACATCCATCCTGATATTTGCACTGCTCATCCCGGCCTCTTCGCGGGCACGCCCGCTCCCACAGGTACAGCGCCAATTCTGAGGTTTGCGCTTGACCTGTGGGAGCGGGCCCGCGAAGAGGCCGGTACAAGCAAACAAAAAGCCCCGCATCCTTTCAGATACGGGGCTCTTGAGTTTCCACCCTTGGCGAGCACCCTTCGGCTTGTGGCCGGTGCCGCCCTCAGGCTTCGACTATCAGGCCAGCGCTTCGCGCGGCTTGCCGAGCATGCGGTCGCAGGCCACGGCGCCAACCAGGGTCACCACCGAAGGCACCAGCCAGGCCAGGCCCTGGTCGCTCAGCGGTAGGTGGGCCATGAAGTCCGGCAGCACGTGGGCAATGCTGCTGCCCTTGATCGCATCGACCATGCCGAACAGCAGCGATACCAGCATCACCGGTGCCAGGATGCGGGTTGGCGAATTCCACAGGTCCTTCACGAAGCTCAGCCCGACCACCACGATGCACGGCGGGTAGATCGCCGTAAGCACCGGGATCGAGAACATGATCAGCTTGGTCAGGCCGAGATTGGAGATCAACAGCGAGAAGCCCGCCAGGATCACCACCAGAGCGCGGTACGACAGCGGCAGGATCTGGCTGAAGTACTCGGCGCAGGCACAGGTCAGGCCAACGGCGGTCACCAGGCAGGCCAGCGCGATCAGCACGGCGAGGAAACCGCTGCCCAGCGAACCGAAGGTGTGCTGCACGTAGGCATGCAGTACCGCCGCACCGTTGGTAGCGTCAGCCGCGATCTCGTGGCTGGTTGCACCCAGTCGGAACAGGCTGATGTACACCAGGGCCAGACCGACGCCGGCGATCAGGCCGGCAATGATGGCATAGCGGGTGATCAGTTTCGGCGACTCGACACCGCGCGAGCGGATGGCGTTGACGATGACGATACCGAACACCAGGGCACCCAGGGTGTCCATGGTCAGGTAACCATCGGAGAAGCCCTTGGAGAACGCTGCGGCGGCATAGGCCGGCTGCGCGTCACCAATGGTGCCGGCAGGCAGCGCGAAGGCGGCGATGCCCAGCACCGCCAGGGCGATGATCTTCAACGGCGCCAGGAAGCGGCCCACAGTGTCGAGCAGCTTGCCCGGGTACATCGACACGGCCAGTACCACGAGGAAGTACACCAGGCTGTAGATGAACAGCGCCAGCGGGCTTTCGCCGGTCAGCGGCGCAACGCCCACTTCGAACGATACGGTCGCGGTGCGCGGGGTGGCGAACAGCGGGCCGACCGACAGGTAGCACACGGCCGCCAGCAGGCCACCGAAGAACTTGCCGATCGGGCTGCTCAGGGCATCCATGCCGCCGCCGACCTTGGCCAGGGCGACCACGGTGATGACCGGCAGGCCAACGGCCGTAACCAGGAAGCCAAGGGCCGCCATCCATACGTGCGGGCCAGACTGCAGACCGACGATAGGCGGGAAGATGATGTTGCCAGCGCCCACGAAAAGCGCAAACGTCATAAAGCCAAGCGCCAGGATATCCTGGCCTTTGAGAACTTTCATTTAAGGTAGTACCACACTGCTGAAATCGGGATTCGAGAGGGGATTTCCCTTTGGATGAGGGGAAATGCTGCCCGGCTTGATAGGCCAGACCCGTTTAGCGTGTCGTTCCCTTTTGGGGTACGGGCACAGAGTGAGCGCGTAATGTAACTGTTTTGTCAGTCAAACGCACTGGCACAGTACTGCTTGTCCGATGTGCGTACATGTTTGTCGTCTGTGCGACCGAGGACAGCGAGAATTATCCTCGAATTGAAACATTCGTCTGCGTGAAAATTCCTATCAAACCCATCGAAAAATCCATGTTGCCTGTACCGGCCTCTTCGCGGGCTTGCCCGCTCCCACAGGCGATCACCACAGCCCCGGAAAGTGGAGATCTCATGTGGGAGCGGGCAAGCCCGCGAAGAGGCCGGCACAGGAATTCCCCCCAGAAACGACAAAGGCCACCCGAAGGTGGCCTCTGTGCGCGTGGGGGGTGTAGCAGTATTACTTCTTGACTTCCCAGCCAGTCAGCTCGGCCAGGGCCTTGCCGATGTCAGCCAGGGAACGCACGGTCTTCACACCAGCGTCCTGCAGGGCCGCGAACTTCTCGTCCGCAGTACCCTTGCCGCCGGAGATGATGGCGCCAGCGTGGCCCATGCGCTTGCCCGCAGGTGCGGTAACACCAGCGATGTAGGAAACGACAGGCTTGGTGACGTTGGCCTTGATGTAGGCCGCAGCTTCTTCTTCAGCCGAACCGCCGATCTCACCGATCATGACGATCGCTTCGGTCTTCGGGTCTTCCTGGAACAGCTTCAGGATGTCGATGAAGTTGGAGCCCGGGATCGGGTCACCGCCGATGCCGACGCAGGTCGACTGGCCGAAGCCGGCGTCGGTGGTCTGCTTCACAGCTTCGTAGGTCAGGGTGCCGGAACGCGAAACGATACCGACCTTGCCTGGCAGGTGGATGTGGCCTGGCATGATGCCGATCTTGCACTCGCCCGGGGTGATGACACCTGGGCAGTTAGGGCCGATCAGGGTCACGCCCAGCTCGTCGCACTTGACCTTGGCATCCAGCATGTCCAGGGTAGGAATGCCTTCGGTGATGCACACGATCAGCTTGATGCCGCCGAAGGCAGCTTCCAGGATCGAGTCCTTGCAGAAAGGAGCCGGAACGTAGATGACCGAAGCGTCAGCGCCGGTAGCTTCCACAGCTTCTTTCACAGTGTTGAACACTGGCAGGCCCAGGTGGGTGGTGCCACCCTTGCCTGGGGTTACGCCGCCGACCATCTTGGTGCCATAGGCGATGGCCTGTTCGGAGTGGAAAGTACCCTGCGAGCCGGTGAAGCCCTGGCAGATGACTTTGGTGTCTTTATTGATCAGGACGCTCATTACTTGCCCTCCGCAGCTTTGACAACTTGTTGAGCAGCGTCGGTCAGGCTGGTTGCCGCAATGATGTTCAAACCGCTTTCTGCCAGTACTTTAGCGCCCAGTTCGGCGTTGTTGCCTTCAAGGCGAACGACAACCGGAACTTTCACGCCGACTTCTTTCACTGCACCGATGATGCCTTCGGCAATCATGTCGCAGCGAACGATGCCGCCGAAGATGTTGACCAGAACGGCCGCGACATTGCTGTCGGACAGAATGATCTTGAACGCTTCGGTAACGCGCTCTTTGGTAGCACCACCGCCAACGTCGAGGAAGTTGGCCGGCTTGCCGCCGTGCAGGTTGACGATGTCCATGGTACCCATGGCCAGGCCGGCACCGTTGACCATGCAGCCGATGTTGCCTTCGAGGGCAACGTAGTTCAGTTCGAACTTGGCAGCGTGGGCTTCACGGGCGTCGTCCTGCGACGGGTCGTGGAAGGTTTTCAGCTTCGGCTGACGGTACATGGCGTTGGCGTCGATGTTGATCTTGGCATCGAGGCAGTGCAGGTCGCCGTCGGCCTTGATCACCAGCGGGTTCACTTCCAGCAGGGCCAGGTCGTGATCCTTGAACAGCTTGGCCAGACCAACGAAGATCTTGGCGAACTGTTGAACTTGCTTGCCTTCCAGGCCCAGCTGGAATGCCAGCTCGCGACCCTGGAACGGCTGAGCGCCGACCAGCGGGTCGATGGTGGCCTTGAGGATCTTCTCAGGCGTTTCGTGAGCGACTTTCTCGATGTCCACGCCACCTTCGGTGGAAGCCATGAACACGATACGGCGGCTCGAGCGATCGACTACAGCGCCCAGGTACAGCTCTTTGGCGATGTCAGTGCAGGATTCGACCAGAATCTTGGAGACGGGTTGACCGTTGGCATCGGTCTGGTAGGTAACCAGATTCTTGCCCAACCACTGTGCAGCGAACGCCTTGGCGTCTTCTTTGCTGCGAACCAGCTTGACGCCGCCCGCCTTACCGCGACCACCCGCGTGAACCTGGGCTTTTACCACCCACTCGTTCCCGCCGATCTTGTCGCAGGCTTCTGCAGCTTGCTCAGGGGTATCGACAGCGAAACCCTTGGAAACTGGCAGGCCGTACTCAGCGAACAGCTGCTTACCCTGATACTCGTGAAGATTCATGCTTTTTACCGTCTTCGTTAGGTACTGCGCTTCGGCGCTGCGCCATCACTGGCGCCGCACCACCTGTGACCGTTGACCCCGGGTTTTCCCGTGTGATCCGGTCCGGCGGACTTTCCGCGGTGAGTCATGCACGCAAGACTCACGACGGGCAGCCCGCCGTGGTTTCTTATAATTAACGCTTCTTACGGTTGGCCACGTGAATGGCGCCGCCATTCACTGCCAGCGCTGCTTCATGCAACGCTTCGGACAGGGTCGGATGGCTGAAGACCATCATGCCCAGATCCTCGGCACTGGTGCCGAATTCCATTGCGATTGCGCCCTGCTGCACCAGTTCGGCAGCCGATGGGCCAATCACGTGCACACCCAGGACGCGGTCGGTCTTGGCATCGGCGATGACCTTGACGAAACCACCGGTGTCGTTGGCAGCCATCGCACGGCCGCTGGCCGCGAACGGGAAGGTGCCCACGTTAACCTCAACGCCCTCGGCCTTCAAGGCCTGTTCGGTCTTGCCGACCCACGCGATTTCCGGGTGGGTGTAGATGACCGACGGAATCAGGTCGTAGTTCATCTGGGCCTTGTGGCCCTTGATGCGCTCGACCACCATGATGCCCTCTTCCGAGGCCTTGTGGGCCAGCATCATGCCGCGCACCACGTCACCGATGGCGTACACGCCAGGCACGCTGGTAGCGCAGTAGTCGTCGACGAAGATGTAGCCACGCTCATCGATGGTCACACCGCTGTCGGCAGCCAGCAGGTCGGTGGTCACCGGGCGACGGCCGACCGCGACGATCAGCTTGTCGAAGGTGATCTTCTGCTCGCCGTTGGCGTCGGTGTAGGTCACTTCGACTTCGTTGCCGTTGACTTTCGAGCCGGTGACGCGCGCACCCAGCTTGATGTCCAGGCCTTGCTTGGTCAGGGTCTTCTGGGCTTCTTTCGACACGGCGGTGTCGGCAGCCATCAGGAAGGTGTCCAGGGCTTCCAGGACGGTGACTTCAGCACCCAGGCGAGCCCATACCGAGCCCAGCTCCAGGCCGATCACGCCAGCACCGATAACGCCCAGGCGCTTCGGCACGGCCTGGAATTCCAGGGCGCCGGTGGAGTCGACGATGACGTTCTGGTCGACCGGAGCCGGTGGAATGTCGATCGGGCGCGAGCCGGAAGCCAGGATCACGTTCTCGGCTTCGATGACTTCGGTGGTGCCGTCAGCCTTGGTGACTTCGACTTTCTTGCCGGCCAGCAGCTTGCCGTGGCCCTGGATCGAAGTAACGCCGTTGGCCTTGAACAGGGTGGCAACGCCACCGGTCAGGTTCTTGACGATGCCAGCCTTGCGGCCAACCATCGCGGCGACGTCCATCTTCACTTCACCAGTGGAGATACCGTGGACGTTGAAGCTCTCTTTGGCTTCCTTGTACTTCCAGGAGCTGTCCAGCAGCGCCTTGGAAGGAATGCAACCTACGTTCAGGCAGGTGCCGCCCAGGGCCAGCTTGCCCTCGGCGTCGGTGTACTTCTCGATACAGGCAGTCTTCAGACCAAGTTGTGCGGCCTTGATGGCAGCAACATAGCCGCCAGGACCTGCACCAATCACCACTACGTCGAATTTCTGGGTCATAAAAGATTCCTTATCAGCTACAAGCTACAAGCCGCGGACCGCGCGGCATGGCTTCCTGCGAAGCCAGGGCCGGCACGGTACGCAGCCAGAGGGTTAGATGTCCAGCAGCAGGCGAGACGGATCTTCCAGCAGGTTCTTGATGGTGACCAGGAAGGTTACCGCTTCCTTGCCGTCGATCAGGCGGTGATCGTACGACAGCGCCAGGTACATCATCGGGCGAATCACAACCTGACCATTGATGGCCATCGGGCGCTGGATGATGTTGTGCATGCCGAGAATGGCAGCCTGCGGCGGGTTGACGATCGGGGTCGACATCATCGAACCGAAGGTACCACCGTTGGTGATGGTGAAGGTGCCGCCAGTCATCTCTTCGATGGCCAGCTTGCCATCACGAGCCTTCTTGCCGAAGGTGGCGATGCCGTTCTCGATTTCCGCCAGGCTCATCGACTCGGCGTTACGCAGTACCGGTACCACCAGGCCACGGTCGCTGGACACGGCTACGCCGACGTCGGCGTAGCCGTGGTAGACGATGTCGTTGCCATCGATCGAGGCGTTGACAGCCGGGAAGCGCTTCAGGGCTTCGGTGGCAGCCTTGACGAAGAACGACATGAAGCCCAGGCGCACGCCGTTGTGGGTCTTCTCGAACAGGTCCTTGTACTTCGAACGCAGGGCCATGACTTCGGTCATGTCGACTTCGTTGAAGGTGGTCAGCATGGCCATGCTCGACTGGGCTTCGACCAGACGCTCGGCGATCTTGGCGCGCAGGCGGGTCATTGGCACGCGCTTCTCGGTGCGGTCGCCAGCGGCAACGACAACCGGGGCAGCAGCGGCAGCGGCGGCAGGCTTGGCAGCTGCAGCAGGCGCCGACTTCTTGTTGGCGACGGCAGCGACGACGTCTTCCTTGGTGATGCGACCACCTTTGCCGGTGCCGGCAACGGCAGCCAGGTCGATGCCGTTCTCTTCAGCCAGCTTGCGCGCGGCCGGGGCGGCAACCGGGTCTTCTTCGCCAGCGTCGGCAGCAGCGGCAGCCGGGGCAGCAGCGGCCGGGGCGGCAGCTGGTGCAGCGGCGGCAGCACCGCCTTCAACGATCGAACCCAGTACTTCGTCGGACAGGACGGTGTCGCCCTCGCCCTTGACGATGGCGCCCAGCACGCCGTCGGCGGTGGCCAGTACTTCCAGGACGACCTTGTCGGTCTCGATGTCGACGATCAGCTCGTCACGCTTGACGGCATCGCCCGGCTGCTTGTGCCAGGTGGCAACGGTGCCATCGGCAACCGATTCCGGGAAGGTTGGGGCTTTGATCTCGATAGCCATTATCTGTGTTTCCTTAAATTCGGTTTCAGGTGCGCGAAGGCATTAAACAGTGAAGGCGTCTTGCAGCAGTTTTTCCTGCTGTTCGGCGTGCTTCGATGCGTAACCACAGGCTGGCGCGGCGGAAGCGTCGCGGCCGGCGTATTCCAGGACCAGTGCCTTGTTGTGGCGGCCCAGGATACGGCGCATGTGGTGCTGGCTGCTGTACCAGGCGCCCTGGTTCATCGGCTCTTCCTGACACCAGACCGCATGCTTGAGGTTGGTGTAAGGCGCCAGGATTTCGACCAGGTCGTCCTCAGGGAACGGATACAGCTGCTCGATACGCACGATGGCGATGTCTTCGCGGCCTTCGGCACGGCGTTTTTCCAGCAGGTCGTAGTAAACCTTGCCGCCGCACAGGACAAGGCGTTCGACCTTGGCCGGATCGAGGCTGTCGATTTCCGGGATCACGGTCTGGAACGAGCCTTCTGCCAGGTCTTCCAGGGTCGAGATGGCCAGCTTGTGGCGCAGCAGCGACTTCGGCGTCAGCACGATCAGCGGCTTGCGCAGCGGACGGATGACCTGGCGACGCAGCAGGTGGTAGATCTGGGCCGGGGTGGTCGGTACGCAGACCTGGATGTTGTGCTCGGCGCACAGCTGCAGGTAACGCTCCAGGCGCGCGGAGGAGTGCTCCGGGCCCTGCCCTTCATAACCGTGTGGCAGCAGCATGGTCAGACCGCACAGACGGCCCCACTTGTGCTCGCCGCTGGTGATGAACTGGTCGATCACCACTTGCGCACCGTTGGCGAAGTCACCGAACTGGGCTTCCCAGATCACCAGCGCGTTCGGCGTGGTGGTCGAGTAGCCGTATTCGAAGGCCAGTACCGCTTCTTCCGACAGGAAGGAGTCGTACAGTTCGAACTGAGGCTGGCCCGGGAACAGGTTCTTCAGCGGTACGTAGGTGCTGGCGTCCTTCTGGTTGTGCAGCACCGCGTGACGGTGCGAGAAGGTGCCACGGCCGATGTCCTGGCCGGTCATGCGGATCGGGTGACCTTCGAACTGCAGGGTGGCGTAGGCCATGGTCTCTGCATAACCCCAGTTGATCGGCAAGCCACCGGCCTGCATCTTCTGGCGGTCTTCGTAGATCTTGGCGACCTGGCGCTGGACGACGAAACCTTCCGGGATCTCCAGCAGCTTGGCCGACAGTTCCTGCAGGGTCTTGAGGTCGAAGCGGGTATCGTGACGCGCGGTCCAGGCATGGCCCAGATACGGACGCCAGTCGACGAACAGCTCGCGGTTCGGCTCCTTGACCAGGCTCTTCACCACGTGCAGGCCGTTGTCCAGCGCGTTGCGGTACTCGTCGATCTTGGCCTGGGCGCGTTCGGCATCGATGCGGCCGGCCTGGATCAGTGCCTCAGCGTACAGTTCACGCGTGGTGCGCTGCTTGCTGATCTGCTGGTACATCAAAGGCTGGGTGCCGTTCGGCTCGTCGGCCTCGTTGTGGCCGCGGCGGCGGTAGCAGACCAGGTCGATGACCACGTCACGCTTGAACTGCATGCGGTAGTCGATGGCCAGCTGGGTCACGAACAGCACGGCTTCCGGGTCGTCGCCGTTCACGTGCAGGATCGGCGCCTGGATCATCTTGGCAACGTCGGTGGCGTACTCGGTGGAGCGCGCGTCCAGCGGGTTGCTGATGGTGAAACCAACCTGGTTGTTGATCACGATGTGCACGGTGCCGCCGGTCTTGAAACCGCGGGTCTGCGACATCTGGAAGGTTTCCATGACCACGCCCTGGCCGGCGAATGCTGCGTCGCCGTGGATCGAGATCGGCAGTACCTTGTCGCCAACGGTGTCGTTGCGGCGGTCCTGACGGGCGCGCACCGAACCCTCGACCACTGGCGAGACGATTTCCAGGTGGGACGGGTTGAACGCCATGGCCAGGTGCACTTCGCCACCCGGGGTCATCACGTTCGAGGAGAAGCCCTGGTGATACTTGACGTCACCGGAGCCCAGCTCGTTCATCTTCTTGCCTTCGAACTCGTCGAACAGCTCGCGCGGGTTCTTGCCGAAGGTGTTGACCAGAACGTTCAGGCGGCCACGGTGGGCCATGCCGATCACGACTTCCTTGGTGCCGTAGGAACCGGAGCGCTGGATCATCTCGTCCAGCATCGGGATCAGGCTTTCGCCGCCCTCGAGGCCGAAACGCTTGGTGCCCGGGTACTTGGTGCCCAGATATTTCTCAAGGCCTTCACCGGCGGTCACGCGCTCGAGCAGGTGGGCCTGCACGTCAGCGGAAAACTCCGGACGGCCGCGCACGCTTTCCAGACGCTGCTGGAACCAGCTGCGCTGCTCGGAATCGACGATATGGGTGAACTCGGCGCCAATGGTGCGACAATATGTCTTCTGGAGCGCCTCGAAGATCTCGCGTAGGCTCGCCTCCTCTTTGCCGATGAACAGGTCGCCGGCACGGAAGGTCGTATCAAGATCGGCATTGGTCAAGCCGTAGTGATTGATCGACAGGTCTACGGGCGCAGGACGCTGCCACAACCCCAACGGGTCGAGCTTGGCAGCCTGATGGCCGCGCATACGATAGGCCTGGATCAGTCGCAGAACTTCAACCTGCTTCTTCTCGTGTTCACTGCTCACGCTCCCGGCGGATACCGGTTGGGCGCGGCGCTGGTTCTTTGCCAGCAGTACGAAATGGTCGCGGATTGTCGAGTGCGATACATCGGTAGCGGTGCTGCCGTCGGCGGGCAACTTCTGGAAGTAGGTGCGCCACTCTTCTGGCACAGCGTTAGGGTCGTGCAGGTAGAGCTCATAAAGCTCTTCCACATATGCAGCGTTACCACCTGAAAGGTGGGCGCTTTCCCACATGCGCTGCATCACGCTTTCTTGCATGCTTGGTCACCCTCGGTTAGGGGACTGATCGGCGAGAGCCACAGCAAACCTGGAAAAGTCCGAATACAGCGACTGAACCACGCCACTTGGATCCTGCTGATTTTCCGGGTACCAGCCCGGAAGCCCCTGCTGGTCTCATATCTTCATAGGTAATGAACGCAGGCTTTGTGGGCCCTTGTTCGGGTTTTACCTCAGTGCGGGCTCACCACCCGCACCTCGGCTTACTGCAGGTACAACTCTTTGTATCAGGTGCCGCTTTGCAGCAGCATGTTACGTACGTGGCCGATTGCCTTGGTCGGGTTCAGACCTTTCGGGCAAACGTTGACGCAGTTCATGATCCCGCGGCAGCGGAATACGCTGAACGGGTCATCCAGGGACGCCAGGCGCTCCTGGGTCTTGGTGTCACGGCTGTCGGCCAGGAAGCGATAGGCCTGCAGCAGTGCGGCGGGGCCCAGGAACTTGTCCGGGTTCCACCAGAACGACGGGCAGGAGGTCGAGCAGCAAGCGCACAGGATGCACTCGTACAGGCCGTCCAGCTTGTCGCGGTCTTCCGGCGACTGCAGGCGCTCGATGGCCGGTGCCGGGGTGTCGTTCTGCAGGAACGGCTTCACCTTCTCGTACTGCTTGTAGAAGATGCTCATGTCGACGACCAGGTCACGAATGACCGGCAGGCCCGGCAGCGGACGCAGAATCAGCTTGTTGCCCTTCACCACCGCCGACAACGGGGTGATGCAGGCCAGGCCGTTCTTGCCGTTGATGTTCATGCCATCGGAACCGCAAACGCCTTCACGGCACGAGCGACGATAGGAGAAACCTTCGTCCTGTTCCTTGATCAGTGCCAGCACGTCCAGAACCATCAGATCCTTGCCGCCGGTATCGACCTGGAAGGTCTGCATTTTCGGCGCCGAATCGGTGTCCGGGTTGTAACGATAAACTTCGACTTGCAACATAGCGGCCACCCTTAGTAAGTCCGGACTTTTGGTTCGAAGGCTGGAACAGTCTTCGGCGCAAAGTTGACGCCACGCTTGGCGACGCGCTTCTCACCCGGGTAGTACAGGGTGTGGCACAGCCAGTTTTCGTCGTCACGGTCTTCGTAGTCTTCACGGGCGTGAGCGCCGCGGGACTCTTTACGGGCTTCTGCCGCGATGGCGGTAGCTTCGGCGACTTCCAGCAGGTTCTGCAGCTCCAGCGCTTCGATACGCGCGGTGTTGAAGGCCTGGGACTTGTCGTTGATCTTGACGTTGGCGATACGGTCACGCAGACCGGCCAGCTGCTCGATACCCTTCTGCATGTATTCGCCAGTACGGAATACACCGAAGTAGTTCTGCATGCAGCTCTGCAGCTCGCGCTTCAGGCTGGCAACGTCTTCACCGGTGGTGCGCTCGTTCAGCTTGTTCAGGCGGTTCAGGGCAACATCGACGTCGGTGTCGCTGGCGTCGCGGTATTCCACGCCTTCGGTCAGCGCCTTCTCCAGGTGCAGGCCGGCAGCACGGCCGAACACCACCAGGTCGAGCAGCGAGTTGCCGCCCAGGCGGTTGGCACCGTGAACAGATACGCACGCCACTTCACCTACGGCGAACAGGCCCGGGATGATGTGGTCGTTGCCTTCGGCGTCCATGGTAATGGCCTGGCCATGAATGTTGGTGGCAACGCCGCCCATCATGTAGTGGCAGGTCGGGATGACCGGTACCGGCGCGACCACAGGGTCGACGTGGGCGAAGGTCTTGGACAGCTCGCAGATACCTGGCAGGCGGCTGTGCAGCACTTCCTCGCCCAGGTGGTCCAGCTTCAGCAGTACGTGGTCCTTGTTCGGGCCCACGCCGTTGCCGGCGATGATTTCCTTGACCATGGAACGGGCGACCACGTCGCGACCGGCCAGGTCTTTCGCGTTCGGCGCGTAACGCTCCATGAAGCGCTCGCCGTGGGCGTTGATCAGGTAGCCACCCTCACCGCGGCAACCTTCGGTGACCAGTACACCGGCGCCGGCGATGCCGGTCGGGTGGAACTGCCACATTTCGATGTCCTGCACCGGCACGCCGGCACGCAGGGCCATGCCCACGCCGTCACCGGTGTTGATCAGGGCGTTGGTGGTGGAGGCGTAGATACGGCCGGCACCGCCAGTTGCCAGCACGGTGGCCTTGGACTTGATGTACAGGGTCTCGCCGGTTTCGATGCAGATCGCGATCACGCCAACGAATGCGCCGTCCTGGTTCTTCACCAAGTCAACTGCGTAGTACTCGTTGAGGAAGGTGGTGCCGGCTTTCAGGTTGCCCTGGTACAGGGTGTGCAGCAGCGCGTGACCGGTACGGTCGGAAGCGGCGCAGGTACGGGCAGCCTGGCCACCCTTGCCGAAGTCCTTGGACTGGCCACCGAACGGACGC
This sequence comes from Pseudomonas sp. PVC-5-1, assembly GCF_057444345.1. NCBI lineage: Bacteria > Pseudomonadati > Pseudomonadota > Gammaproteobacteria > Pseudomonadales > Pseudomonadaceae > Pseudomonas > Pseudomonas sp. PVC-5-1. The sequence continues at coordinate 3,911,207 of NZ_CM172024.1, forward strand.
TGGTAGATGCGACCGGTTTCGGTACGCGAGAACGGCAGGCCCATGTGGTCCAGCTCGAAGACCGCAGCCGGGCCTTCCTGACACATGTATTCGATAGCGTCCTGGTCACCGATGTAGTCGGAGCCCTTGACGGTATCGTACATGTGCCAGCGCCAGTCGTCGTTCGGGTCGGCCGAAGCGATGGCGCAGGTGATGCCACCCTGGGCAGATACAGTGTGCGAACGGGTCGGGAAGACCTTGGTGACTACGGCAGTCTTGTGGCCGCCTTGAGCCAACTGCAGCGCAGCGCGCATGCCGGCGCCGCCGCCACCGATGATGATGGCGTCGAAGGAAATGGTTGGAATGCTAGCCATGGATCAGATACCCCAGAGAATCTGCACACCCCAGACGAAGTAAGCGAACATCGCAACGCCGCATACCGCCTGGAACAGGAAACGAATCGCAGTTGCCGACTTGCCGAACGACATAGGCGTCAGGTAGTCGGTCGCAATGGTCCACATGCCGACCCAGGCGTGAGCGCCCAGGGCAACGAGGGCCAGCAGACTGAAGATCCGCATCGCGTTGTTGGAGAACAGACCATGCCACTGGGTGTAGTCGATGCCTGGGTGGGCGACCACGTAGCCGATCAGGAAGAGGAAGTAAGCCGCGAGAACGACCGCAGAAACGCGCTGCGCCATCCAGTCATAGAGGCCCGAACGCGACAGGTTCGTGACATTGGTTACCATACCCAAACTCCCACCAGAACGATCAGCACCACGGAGATGACGATCACGATTTTCGAGCCCAGCTTGCCGCCTTCCAGCGTCTCACCGATGCCCATGTCCATGATCAGGTGACGAACACCTGCCACGAGGTGATAAAGCAGGGCGGACAGCAGGCCCCAGGTCACGAATTTGGCCAGCGGGCTGGTCAGACACGCCTTCACCTCACCAAAGCCTTCCTCGGAACCCAGCGACTTGCCCAGTGCATAAAGCATGATGGCAAGGCCGAGGAACAGGATGACGCCGGAGATACGATGCAGGATGGACGTGTACGCAGTGACGGGGAGCTTGATGGTCCTTAGGTCTAGGTTTACAGGTCGTTGGCTTTTCACGGCTTTTTTCACACTGAAGAGCCCCTAGCGAATCAGGGCAAAGTTGTTGGTAAGTGTACTGGTCAGGTACCCACCACCCAGGGAACGGCGACCCCCAGCAGTTCGGGCTTGCAAGCCCCTGGCGGTCGGGTTGCGAGTATAGACAGTTAGGCTGCTTATGACAACGTGACGGGGTAGCCCAAATAGCGCATTGCCTTTAGCGCACAAAAGGCGTAAATGGGCGAGAATTTCGCGAAAAATCAGGCCTCAATGCCTGTTTCAACAAGCCTTTAGGCAAATTGACATCTGAATTTATCCCTCTATAGTGGTGCGGGCCCTGCGTGGGGGGTCTGTCTGATGATTTCAAGCATTAATAGGAGGCCACATGGCTGACAAAAAAGCGCAGTTGGTCATCGAGGGCGCTGCCCCCGTCGAGCTGCCCATTTTAACCGGCACCGTTGGTCCTGATGTAATCGACGTCCGCGGGTTGGGGGCCACTGGTCACTTCACCTTCGACCCTGGTTTCATGGCGACTGCCTCGTGCGAGTCGAAGATCACCTACATTGACGGCGACAAAGGTATCCTGCTGCACCGCGGCTACCCGATCGAACAGCTCGCTGAAAAATCCGACTACCTCGAAACCTGCTACCTGCTGCTCAACGGCGAACTGCCGAATGCCGAGCAGAAGGCCCAGTTCGTCAGCACCGTGAAGAACCACACCATGGTTCATGAGCAGCTGAAGTCCTTCTTCAACGGCTTCCGCCGCGACGCCCACCCGATGGCGGTGATGTGCGGCGTGGTTGGCGCCCTGTCGGCGTTCTATCACGACTCCCTGGACATCAATAACCCGCAACACCGCGAAATTTCCGCGGTGCGCCTGGTCGCCAAGATGCCGACCCTGGCCGCGATGGTTTACAAGTACTCCATGGGCCAGCCGATGATGTACCCGCGCAACGACCTGTCGTACGCGGAAAACTTCCTGCACATGATGTTCAACACCCCGTGCGAGATCAAACCGATCAGCCCGGTGCTGGCCAAGGCGATGGACCGGATCTTCATCCTCCACGCCGACCACGAGCAGAACGCCTCCACCTCCACCGTTCGTCTGGCCGGTTCGTCGGGTGCCAACCCGTTCGCCTGCATCGCCGCCGGTATCGCCGCACTGTGGGGCCCGGCCCACGGCGGTGCGAACGAAGCGGTACTGACCATGCTCGATGAAATCGGCGATGTCTCGAACATCGACAAGTTCATCGCCAAGGCCAAGGACAAGAACGACCCGTTCAAGCTCATGGGCTTCGGTCACCGCGTGTACAAAAACCGCGACCCGCGCGCCACCGTGATGAAGCAGACCTGCGACGAAGTCCTGCGCGAGCTGGGCATCAAGAACGACCCGCAGCTGGAACTGGCCATGCGCCTGGAAGAGATCGCCCTGACCGATCCGTACTTCATCGAGCGCTCGCTGTACCCGAACGTCGACTTCTACTCGGGGATCATCCTCAAGGCAATCGGCATTCCGACCAGCATGTTCACCGTGATCTTCGCCCTGGCACGTACCGTGGGCTGGATCTCGCACTGGAAAGAAATGCTCTCCAGCCCGTACAAAATCGGCCGCCCGCGCCAGCTGTACACCGGCGAGCAGAAGCGCGACATCGTTGCGCTGCAGGACCGCAAGTAAGCTTCCATAGCCGAACGCAAAAAGGCTGCCCTCGGGCAGCCTTTTTTATTCATCATGCGCTGGTCTCTTCGCGGGCTTGCCCGCGAAGAGACCGGGACAGGCGACCCAAAAGCCTCAGTTTTTCTCAGCCCGCTCCCGCAACCCTTTCAGGGTATTGAACGGCGCATCCACCACGAACTTGTTGGCCACCATCGCCGGCACGCTGCCACCCGGCTCGGTGTGCACCTGATAGGTCACTTCCGTGCTGTCGCCCTTGGGCACCAGCTTCCAGAAGCCTTCGACCTTCGCCACCCGCACAAAGCCCTTCTCTTCCGGGATATAGGTCGGCTCTTCCTTCAGGTTGCGCACCAGGCTGCCATCAGCCTCCTTCACAGTAGTCACATGCAACACCGAGTCCCGCGGCGTCACCGGCCATGGCGTATTGAACTGGGTGTAGGTCCAGCTCTGGTCACCTTCGTGCTTGAGCAGCTTCTGCGACTTGCATTCGTGAATCCATGCACAAGCCCCGACCACGTCCTCCTGCAACGCCTGCACTTTGGCCAGCGGCGCCTTGATCACCGTGACACCTTGATAGGCCTTGTACTTCGAACCGGCCACTTCGCTAAGGGAAACCTTGATCCCCTCCTCGTCCTTGGCCACCTGCCAGTTTTCGGCCCAGGCCGCAGGCGACAGCAGAACACCCATGCCACACAGCAGAGCAATACGCTTGAACGATCTCATCATGTTTATCCTTGTTTTCGAAGATCCAGCCTGTCACGCCGCCGTCATTTGCTCCCACCAGCCGAGAATCCTTATGGCCTCATCGCGATCACTGCCACACACCTCGACATCCGCCTTGAAACCACCACACACCGCAGGCCGTTCGGGCTTGCCGAACAGGTCGCAGAGGTTGTCGACAGTCAGGTGCAGGCAGCGCTCGCCAGCCGGCTTGCCATTGGGCATGCGCGGCATCGCGGAGGTGATGGACGGGGCGATGCAGCAGGCACCACAGCCCTCACGGCAGTTCATGGCTATTCACCAAAATAAGGACTCCCTGGAACAAAACGGGACGAACGCCCCTGGATAGTAACCGCTCAAACAGACGTTTGAAATTGCTGGCACGATGAAATCTGCCATGACCCGGCAGTCAGTTCGCCAGCTACTGGCGGTACTCGAAATCGATGGCCGCCCCTTCCACTTCCCGACGGCTGTCATTGCGTAGCTGCAGCTGCATTTCATTGCTGATCAACCGGCCATTGAGCTGGAACGGGCTGTCGCTGGTCTCCGGCTTTTCAGTGAACATGGGGGGCAGTAGAGGTTTGCGACGCTGTATCGGCGACAGGCTGCCCACACTTGGCTCAAGGTTATCGACCATCTCGGCCGGCAGGCTGAGGTCGAGCTTTGCCTTGGGTAGCGGCTTGGCAACCTCCTTGCTCACCTGCTTGCGCGCCGGCCTGGCCTTGCTGTTACCGGCTTTTTTTGCTGGTTGCGTGTGCGCTGGCCTGGCTCCGGCCTTCTGCACCGGCTTGGCCTTCTGCACCGGCTTGGCCGCCTGCGCCTGGCCTGCCGGCTGCGCAGCCTGGGCAACACCAGCCAGGCTGCAGAGCGGTACAAGGCACAAGATCAGGGCAAAACGGCGCAGAGCATTCATGGCAAATGGACAGACTGGCAGGAAAAGTGCGTATGCTCCCTGTTCCACAGGCGCGTGGCAAGCCTATAAAAATGCCGCCGCTGGCTCCCGACACAATTGCTGGGCAAGCAAACCGAGAGTGATCACCGCGCGCTCGGCTTCCTTGTTCCACGGTATACCGCAATTAAGGCGGATGCAGTGGTTGAATTGCTCGGTGTTACTGAAGATTAGCCCCGGCGCAATACTGATGCCCTGCTCCAGCGCACGCACATGCAGCTCCTGGGTGTTGACCCGCCCCGGCAGGCTCACCCACAGGATGAAACCGCCCGTCGGCCGGGTCATCTGGGTACCCTCGGGGAAGTGTTGCTGCACCGCCAGCTGGTAGGCACTGAGGTTCTTGCGGTACTCCTGGCGGATGTAACGCAGGTGCCGGTCGTAGCCGCCATTCTCCAGGTAGGCCGCCACACCCATCTGCGTCACGCTGCAGGCCGAGTGGGTGGTGAAGGTTTGCAGGCGCTGGATCTCGTCCTGATAGCGCCCGGCGATCATCCAGCCAACGCGCACGCCGGGGGACAGGGTCTTGGAAAAACTCGAGCAATAGATCACCCTGTCCAGCCGGTCGAATGCCTTGAGCGCCTTGGTCTTGCCCTGCTCGAACATCAGCTCGCCATAGATGTCATCCTCGACGATCTGGATATCGAAGTCCGACGCCAGGCGCAGCAACTGTTTCTGCCGCTCTTCCGGCACAGTGCCACCCAGCGGATTGCTGAGGCGCGCGGTCAGGACCAGGGCCTTGATCGACCACTGGTTGGCCGCCAGTTGCAGCGCCTCGAGGCTGATGCCGGTGGACGGGTCGCTGGGGATCTCGATCACCTTCAGGCCCAGCAGGTCGGCCAGTTGCAGCAGACCGTAATAGGTGGGCGATTCGGCCGCGATCAGGTCGCCTGGACGAGTCAGCACGCGCAGCGACATCTGCAGCGCATCGACACAGCCATGGGTCACGATCACTTCACGCGGGTCGACCAGTACACCGGCATCACGCATGCGAATGGCGATCTGCCGGCGCAGCGGCTCGAAGCCGGGGCTGAACATGTAGCTGAAGGCACGCGGGCTGTGGAAGCGCGTCACCTTGGCAATCTGCTGGTGCAATGCACGGACCGGCAGGTAGTCGACATGCGGCACAGCGGCGCCGAACGGGAACACGCCATCACGGCGAGCCTCGGTCAGTACCTGCTGGATGATACTGGCGCGGGTGACCAGGCCGGGGCGCTCCACGCGGGCGATGTCCGGGGTCTGCGCGGTCAGGGCCGGGGTCTGGTGCACGTAGTAGCCGGACTGCGGCCGCGCACGAATCAGCCCCTGGTCCTCGAGATTGGCATAGGCCTGCAGCACCGTGGCATGGCTGACATTGAGCTGGGCGCTCATCTTGCGCACGGAGGGCACCCGCTCGCCTGGCTGGTAGACACCACGACGGATGTCATCGGCCAGTTGCTGGGCGATACGCTGGTACAACAGCAGGTTGGTCATGGCTGGCTCTCGACGCGCGGACGGGCTCGTTGTTCTTGTGTCTGACGGTAGAGGATACCGTAACAGTTGCAAAGTGTACTGGGACAGATCGCAGGATAGTCAACAATACAGTTGCGTGACAGCCATGGAAACGATCAAGCCCGGGTAGCCCGACGAAAAGCGGGGCCGCTTCGCAGCCCATCGCCGGCAAGCCAGCTCCCACCTTGATGCATTGACCTCAAGCCCTGTTCATCACCTGTGGGAGCTGGCTTGCCTGCGATGGGCCGCAAAGCGGCCCCTTTCACATGATTCAGCGTGCTGGCGCCAGCTTGCCTTTGTCATCGGAGAACACGATCTCCACCCGACGGTTCTGCGCCCTGCCCCGCTCCGAGGCATTGGCCTCGATCGGGTACTGGTCGCCATACCCCTCGACCTGCAGGCGCTTCTCGTCGATGCCCAGGTCTACCAGCATGTCGGCCACGGCCTGCGCCCGGTCACGCGACAGCTTCAGGTTGTCCTCGGCCGGGCCGGTGCTGTCGGTATAGCCCTCGATCCGAACCACCCGGCGCGGGTTGAGCTGGAGGAACTGCACCAGCTTGAGCACGGTACGGCTGGCCGAGTTCTTCAGGTCGGCACGACCGGTGTCGAACAGCACGTCCCCCAGGGTCATCACCAGACCACGGTCGGCCTGCTCCGAGGCCAGCGCGGCGATCTGCGACTCGACCCACTTGCCCTGCTGCTGAACACTGGCCAGCTTGGCCTCGCGCAGGGCCAGCTGCAGGCGCTGGCGCTCCAGGTCGAGCTTGGCCTGGCGCTCCTGGTTCAACGCCAGCTTGGCATGCTCGCTGGCAATTTCGCTGTAGCGCTGGCTCAGGTAGGCGTAATGGCGCACGTCGGCACCGGTGCCGATGTAGCTGGACAGGCGCTCGGCACGGGCCAGCGACTCGCCTGCGCGAATCACGTCGCGCGGCGCGCTGCGCAGCACATTGGAATCATCCTTGACCTTCTGGAAAGCTGCAGTGGCATCATCCAGCGCTGCGCTGCTGCGCTGGCTGGCGCAACCTTGCAAACCTGCCGCCAGCGCCAGCACTGCCAGCGCGGCCAATGGCATGCGACGGATCATGGCTGCACCTCCAACTGTTTGCGCAGGCGCTGGACCCGCGACTGCAGCAGTTGCAGCTGCTCTTCGCTCTTCTGGTTCAGTACCTGGGCCTCGGCCAGGCGCGCATCCAGCTCGGCCTGCTCGGCACGCATGCGCGCATCGCGGTAGTCTTCGGTGAGCATGTTGGTCTTGGCCCGGGCCAGCTTGTCTTCAGCCAGCTTGAGCGCATCGACCTGCTCGGTGGCACCGACGGCCCTGGCCTGCTCCAGCGCCTGTTCGGAGATGCGCATCTGCTCGTTAGGGGCCGGATCGTTGGCGCAGCCAGCCAGGCCGAGCACGGCCAGGGCAAGGATTAGTGGTTGGGTTCTCACGCAATCTTCCTAGTGTTTGGGGGCGTCCGACGGCACCTGCAGCTGCGCTTTCCAGCGCTCGACATTACGTTGCAGCACGGCCTCGGATGCTCCGGAGATCGGCAATTCTGTCAGTTTTTTCGCCAATTGCCCACGCAGCCAGCTGTCATTGCAGGCCGAATTGTGCGACAGCGCCAGGTACAGGCCCGGCCGATCCACCGGCAGGCCGCGGGCGATCAGGTCATTGCTCATGCCCAGGCTCTGGGCCATGGCCATGCCCGAATAGCGGCCAGCGAGCACATAATCCACCTGGCCGAGCACCAGCTTCTGGAATGCCTGGGTCAGGTTCTGTGCCAGCACCAGCTTCAGCTGGGCCTTGGCGAAAGCGGTAAAGGCCGGGGTAAGCCGCGCGCGCTCGGACAAACTGCCTTGGTACTGGGCCAGGTCAGCCGGGCCCTCGAAGGCCAGTGTGGCGTCGTGGCGCGTCCACACCAGGTATTCGTTGAGCTGCAGGGGTGGATGGATGTAGTCCAGCGCGGTCAGTTGCTCCACCTGCATGGGGGTGTCGAGCAGCAGGTCCATCCGCCCGCTACGTACTTCTTCCAGCGCCTGGTCACGACGGCCGGCGCTCAGCACCTCAACTTTCACACCCAGCTCGCCAGCCACCTGGCGCAGCAGGTCGACGTTGGCGCCGATCAGGTGTTTCGGGTCGTTGGGGTCCTGCCATGAATAGGGCGGTGAATCAGGGCTGCCGGTTGCCACCAGGCGTTCACACTTGCCCGCCGCCATGGCCAGCGGCGAAACCAGCACCGCCATGCATGCCAGCACCCCGCCTGCTTTACGCAGCACCATTGCTCACTCCTTGTACAGACCAAAAAAAACCCGGCCCCTGTACAAGGGCCGGGTTCTTTATAAGTGAAGCAGGCGGATCAGACCAGCTTTTCCAGCTCCGGAACCGCTTCGAACAGGTCAGCGACCAGGCCGTAGTCGGCTACCTGGAAGATCGGCGCTTCTTCGTCCTTGTTGATCGCCACGATCACCTTGGAATCCTTCATACCGGCCAGGTGCTGGATCGCGCCGGAGATACCGACGGCGATGTACAGCTGTGGCGCGACGATCTTGCCGGTCTGACCGACCTGCATGTCGTTCGGCACGAAGCCGGCGTCGACTGCGGCGCGCGAAGCACCGACGGCAGCGCCGAGCTTGTCGGCCAGGCTGTACAGGTGTTTGAAGTTGTCACCGTTGCCCATGCCACGGCCGCCGGAAACGACGATCTTGGCAGCGGTCAGCTCTGGGCGGTCGGACTTGGCCAGCTCTTCGCCAACGAAGGCCGAGATGCCAGCGTTGTGCGCAGCGCCAACGGCTTCGATGGCAGCCGAACCACCTTCGGCGGCCACGGCGTCGAAGCCGGTGGTACGCACGGTGATGACCTTGATGGCAGCGCTCGATTGCACGGTGGCAATGGCGTTACCAGCATAGATCGGGCGCTTGAAGGTGTCGGCGGACTCGACCGAGATGATCTCGGAGATCTGGTCCACGTCCAGCAGCGCGGCAACGCGCGGCAGGATGTTCTTGCCGTTGGTGGTGGCCGGCGCCAGCACGTGGCTGTAACCCTTGGCCAGCTCGACGATCAGCGGCGCAACGTTTTCTGGCAGGACGTGGGCGTAGGCAGCGTTATCTGCAACCAGCACCTTGGCCACGCCAGCGATCTTGGCTGCGGACTCGGCAACGCCGCCCACGTTCTGGCCAGCGACCAGCACGTGCACATCACCACCGATCTTGGCGGCAGCAGCAACAGTGTTCAGGGTGGCCGGGGCTACGGCACCGTTCTCGTATTCAGCGACAACCAGGATAGTCATTTAGATTACCTTCGCTTCGTTCTTCAGCTTCTCGACCAGTTCGGCCACCGATTTGACCTTGATGCCAGCGCTGCGGGCAGCCGGGGCTTCAACCTTCAGGGTCTTGTTGGTGGAGGCGAGGGAAACGCCCAGCGCGTCTGGAGTAACAGTCTCCAGCGGCTTCTTCTTGGCCTTCATGATGTTCGGCAGCGACGCGTAGCGCGGTTCGTTCAGGCGCAGGTCGGTAGTGACGATGGCTGGCAGGTTCAGTGCAACGGTCTGCAGGCCGCCGTCGATTTCACGGGTGACGTTCAGCTTGTCGCCAGCCACTTCGACCTTGGAGGCGAAGGTGCCCTGGGCGAAGCCGGTCAGCGCAGCCAGCATCTGGCCGGTCTGGTTGTTGTCACTGTCGATGGCCTGCTTGCCGAGGATGACCAGCTGCGGCTGCTCTTTGTCGACAACGGCTTTCAGCGCCTTGGCCACGGCCAGGGAATTCAGTTCGTCAGCGGCTTCGACCAGGATGGCACGGTCGGCACCCAGTGCCAGGGCAGTACGCAGTTGCTCCTGGGCAGTGGTCGGGCCGACGGAAACGACGACGATCTCGGACGCGACGCCCTTTTCCTTCAGGCGTACGGCTTCTTCCACGGCGATTTCGCAGAAGGGGTTCATGGACATCTTGACGTTAGCAAGGTCGACGCCGGAGTTGTCCGCCTTGACGCGAACCTTGACGTTGTAGTCGACCACTCGTTTGACAGCTACAAGAACCTTCATGGATTCCTCGTTACTCTCCGGTGAATAGATAGTCGCCAGGGGCAGAGCCCTGCGATGCGCGTGGGTACAAGGGCACCTCTAAAAACGTACCGGGAGGCGGTAACTTCACAGTGACCGAACAGTCTTGTCCGGACTCTTGCGACAAATACTCACGGGTCATTTCCTGTCGTGGCGTGTAAACTCCACTACAAACCGGCCAAAGGCCGCAAAACCCTGCTCCACACCTGGTCTTTAGAGGTGTACCTGCGCCCGGCTGCAAGCCTACGGCGAACGTAAAACCGCTCGTATCTTGACCGTAACACCCAATCCGGTCAATACGGCAAATCGGTCACCCTCCAGCCGCGTTCCTGTGATTTTACTGGCCTGCGGCAAATTCAAACAAACGTTTGTATTGGACCCGCCAAGTGGTGTAGATATAATGCGCGGCCAAGACAAAACGGTGTAGTCCGTCATTTGCCCAGCTACAGTTCCGCCGTTGCGTAGAACCGCTGCGAATGCCCCGCGCACCCATAAGACAAAGCAACAGCACGAGCCTTGATGAGTAGGAGAGAACCAGTGGAACGCGAATACATGGAATTCGACGTGGTCATCGTCGGCGCCGGCCCGGCGGGCCTGTCCGCCGCCTGCCGCCTGAAGCAGAAGGCCGCCGAAGCCGGTAGCGAAATCAGCGTCTGCGTGGTGGAAAAAGGCTCTGAAGTCGGCGCCCACATCCTCTCCGGCGCGGTGTTCGAACCCCGTGCCCTGAACGAGCTGTTCCCCGACTGGAAAGAGCTCGGCGCGCCGCTGAACACCGAAGTGAAGCGTGACGACATCTACGTGCTCAAGGATGCAGGCAGTTCGACCAAGGTGCCTGACCTGTTCGTGCCCAAGACCATGCACAACCAGGGTAACTACATCATCTCCCTGGGCAACCTGTGCCGCTGGCTGGCCCAGCAGGCCGAGAACCTGGGCGTGGAAGTCTACCCGGGCTTCGCCGCCCAGGAAGCGCTGTTCGATGAAAACGGAGTGGTGCGCGGCATTGTCACCGGCGACATGGGTGTGGACCGTGAAGGCAACCCGAAAGACGGCATGTACACCCCTGGCATGGAGCTGCGTGGCAAGTACACCCTGTTCGCCGAAGGTTGCCGTGGCCACATCGGCAAGCAGCTGATCAAGCGCTTCAACCTGGATAGCGAAGCCGACGTCCAGCACTACGGCATCGGCCTGAAGGAAATCTGGGAAATCGACCCGGCCAAGCACGAGCAGGGCCTGGTGGTGCACACCGCTGGCTGGCCGCTGGACGTCATGGCCAAGGACAACACTGGTGGTTCGTTCCTCTATCACCTGGAAAACAACCAGGTGGTGGTCGGCCTGATCGTCGACCTGTCCTACGCCAACCCGTACCTGTCGCCGTTCGACGAGTTCCAGCGTCTCAAGCACCACCCGGTGATGGCGCAATACCTCGAAGGCGGCAAGCGCATCAGCTACGGTGCCCGTGCCATCTGCAAGGGCGGCTTCAACTCGCTGCCGAAAATGGTCTTCAACGGCGGCGCGCTGATCGGCTGCGACCTGGGCACCCTGAACTTCGCCAAGATCAAGGGCAGCCACACCGCAATGAAGTCCGGCATGCTCGCCGCCGAAGCGGTGGCTGATGCACTGATCGCCGGCAGCGAAGGCGGTGACCAGCTCAACGGTTACGTCAGCGCCTTCAAGGCCAGCTGGCTTTACGAAGAACTGTTCGCCAGCCGCAACTTCGGCCCGGCCATGCACAAGTTCGGCCCGCTGCTGGGCGCGGCATTCAACTATGTGGACCAGAACTGGTTCGGCGGCAAGCTGCCGTTCACCCTGCACGACACCAAGCCGGACTACGCCTGCCTGAAGCTGGCGGCCGAGTCGCAGAAGATCGATTACCCGAAACCGGACGGCAAGCTCAGCTTCGACAAGCTCAGCTCGGTATTCCTCTCCAGCACCAACCACGAAGAGGAACAGCCCTGCCACCTGAAGCTGACCGACCCGAACGTGCCGATCGCCAGCAACCTGCCGCTGTACGACGAGCCGGCCCAGCGCTACTGCCCCGCAGGCGTGTACGAAGTGGTCACTCAGGAAGACGGCAGCAAGCGCTTCCAGATCAACGCGCAGAACTGCGTGCACTGCAAGACCTGCGACATCAAGGACCCGGCCCAGAACATCACCTGGATCACCCCTGAAGGCGCTGGCGGGCCGAACTACCCGAACATGTAAGGCCCCTGCCCTGCGCTAACGAAAAGCCCCCGGTTCTCACGAGCCGGGGGCTTTTTGTTTTACCTGTACCGACCTCATCGCCGGCAAGCCAGCTCCCACCTCGACCGCATCGACCTCGAGCCATGCGCTATCCCTGTGGGAGCAACTGTCTTGCTCAAATTCTAAAAGTTGGCGCGATCCCCTGTGGGAGCTGGCTTGCCGGCGATGAGGCCAGAACAGACAACAGAAAACTATTTTTCACCACACATTACCGGCATCGGCTCCGCGGCAAACGCCAATGGCTCCCGACGCCCGAAATACAAGGCCGTCAGCAACCCCACCGTGCCCATGACAAGACAAAAGCCGACACACACCCACGGACTCCACGGCATCAGCGCAATCAGCGCCAGCGGCGTGGTGCTGGCCCAAAGCGCGTAGGCCACGTTATAGGTGAAGGAGATGCCCGACACGCGGATCTCGGCCGGGAACAACCCGACCATCACTGACGGCACCACGCCCACCACGCCGCAGGACAGGCCCGCCAGCGCATAGGCCAGCCAGGTCACGCCCCACTGTCCCACCAGACTGGCATACAACGCGCCGATGCCCACCGGCAGCAACAGGCTGTAGAACATCAGTGCGCGCCAGGCGCCTGCACGGTCGACCAGCAGCCCGGCCAGCACGCAGCCGATGTTGAGGAAGACGATGCCCACGCTGCTAAGGGCAAAGGTGTGCCCGGCACTCATGCCGAAGCGCTGCTGCATCACTGTCGGAGTAATCACCACCAGCACCACCACGGCGGAAGTCAGCACGCAGGTCAGCAGCGCCGCCGGGATCAATGCCCGGCGGTGTTCGCCCAGCACCCGCCGCAGCGGGAAGCTCACCGGCTGCTCCTGGCGCGCACGCAGGGCGAGGAACACCGGTGTTTCGCTGAGCCAACGACGCAACCACACGCCGATCACGCCGAATACCCCGCCGAGCAGGAACGGGTAGCGCCAGGCATAGTCGAGGATTTCTTGCGGGGTGAACACTTGCGCCAGCAAGGTCGCGGTCAATGCCCCCAGCAGATAGCCAAAGGTCAAGCCGGCCTGCAGGAAGCCCAGGGCATAACCGCGCCGCCCGGCTGGCGCGTGCTCGGCGACGAAGGTCCAGGCACTCGGCACCTCGCCGCCCACCGCCGCGCCCTGCAAGATACGCAGTGCCAGCAGGATCAGCGGTGCAGCGTAGCCGATGTCGGCGTAGGTCGGCATCACCCCGATCAACAGGCACGGCAGGGCCATCATCAGGATGCTCAGGCTGAAGACCCGCTTGCGTCCCAGGTGGTCGGCGAAGTGCGCCATAAGGATGCCGCCCAGCGGCCGCGCCAGGTAGCCGGTGACAAAGATTCCGAAGCTTTGCAGCAGGCGCAGCCACTCGGGCATCTCGGGCGGGAAGAACAACTGGCTTAGGGTCAGCGCAAAGAATACGAAGATGATGAAATCGTAGATCTCCAGCGCGCCGCCCAACGCCGCCAGGCCCAGGGTCCGGTGGTCGCCGCGGCTGAACCGTGGCGGGCGAGCGGTATCGATGGCAGTCATGGCAGGGTCCGCAAATCGGCAAAGGGCAAGAGGATAGCAAATAGCTGCCCCCTTGCCCCGCCCGCTGCGGCTTTAGCGGTTGAACATGGTATTGACGAAATTGGCCTTCGGCCGTGGCCGCGCCGTGGCAGCCGGCATGGCGCCCGGCAGCGGTAGCCTGCCGACCTGCAGCGGCGAATCGATGATCGCCATGAATGCCTCCAGTGCCTCGTTGTCGGGCACCTGGGGCAAGCTCATGCTGACGGCCTGGCGCTCGGCCTGCGGCACCAACGGCACTTGCAACTGGTTGGAGTGATAAAGCAGGGCATGCTGGATCTGCGTGCTGACGCGACAGAAGCGCGCCAGATCGACCCCGACATGACTGGCCAGCTCGATATTGCCCAATAGCAGGTGGAAAGGCTGCAAGGCACTCAGCACCAGGCGCTGCAGCTCCTCGAAGCTTTCCACTGGCGCTATCCGGTAGTAGCCCAGGCCGTTGAGCAGCCGCTCCAGTTGCAGGCGCTGGCAGGGGTGTGCATCGGCGATGAGGATGCGCAGGGTCTTGTTGGCCATGGTGGGACCTGGGCAGTTGGGTAATGGTTAGGCTCCATGACCATACTGCGCCAGTAACGGCTGCTGCCTAGGCTACGCCTGGCAGGGGTCTTCTTTGATAGAAGTCGGGAAAACCGTGGAAATCAAGTGATCGACTGACGGAATTTTCATCTGCCTTCAACCCGGCGATCACGATTCCCACTCGCGCATGCGCACACGACAGTGCTTCATGGCGTTGACGATGTGCTTTTCCACCAGGCTGCGGGAAATACCCAGGTGCTCGGCAATCTGCTGGTGTGACAAGCCTTCGAGCTTGCGCAGCAGGAAGCAGTCGCGGCAGACCTTGCTCAGCTCATCCAGGGCACGCTGCATCAGCGCCAGGCGCTGGTCGAGCTGCATGTCATGGGTCGGCGCCGGGGCGTGCCAGCGCTCGTCGTTGTCCAGCACCTCCAGTGGCTCGGCCTGGCGTACCTGATGCCGCCGGTGGCGGTCGACCACCAGGTTGAGCGCGGTGCGGTAAAGGAAGGCACGCGGGTGCTCGATGCGCTCGGCGTCGGTGCGTTCCAGCACCCGCAGGTAGGCATCGTGCGCCACGTCTTCGGCGGCCTGACGATTGCCCAGGCGCGCGGAAAGGAAGCCCACCAGTTCGCGATAGTAATGTTCCACGACGTTACCTGAGATCGTCCTGCCAGCCTATGCCAGAAAGCCCTTTCAGGCAGCAACGCGGGACCGAGTGATGTCAACGTGCGATCTTACAAATTATAATTATTCTCAGCAACATGGGTATGTCTTGGGAGGTTTCGCGCCTGTGAAATCGAGCGCCGCCCGCGCGGCGCATCGCCGGCAAGCCAGCTCCCACATCTGTTTCGGGCCAGTATTGCCTGCACCAATGCGCGCGACCGCCTTGTTGGCTCGACACGATATCGAGGTGTACGCCAAGAGGGGCGCGCGCCGGGGGCTCAGGAAAGACTGGCCCGAAACAAATGTGGGAGCTGGCTTGCCGGCGATGCGCCGCGCGGGCGGCGCTCGATTTCACAGGCGCCACAACCCTGTCGCCATGCACCTGTCAGCCCCTGCCCAATATTCGCTAAATCCCCTCCTGCCGCTTTCGTCTATCTGGCACCCACTCGGCTGGATGTCTGCATGAGACCTTTAACCAACACCCGTCGCCGGCTCCTGCTCAGCGGCCTGGGCCTGCTCGGCCTGAGCAGCCTGCTGGCCTGGAAGGCCCTGCCCTACGGCGCACAGCCGCTCAGCACGGTTGCCGTGACCCGCGCCGACATCGAAAGCAGCGTTACCGCACTGGGCACCCTGCAACCAAGGCGCTACGTGGACGTCGGTGCCCAGGCATCGGGGCAGATCCACACCCTGCATGTGGAGGTCGGCGACACGGTGCGCAAAGGCCAGCTGCTGGTCGAGATCGACCCTTCGACCCAGCAGGCCCGGCTGGATGCCGGCCGTTTCTCGATCGACAACCTCAAGGCCCAGCTGGCCGAACAACGCGCTCAGTTCCAACTGGCCCGGCAGCAGCTCAAACGCCAACGGGAGCTGGCCGCCGCTGGCGCCACCCGTGACGAGGACGTGCAAACGGCCGCCGCACAGCTGAAGGTCACCCAGGCGCGCATCGACATGTTCCAAGCGCAGATCCGCCAGGCCCAGGCCAGCCTGCGCAGCGACGAGGCCGAGCTGGGCTACACGCGCATCTACGCGCCGATGGACGGCACGGTAGTGGCGGTGGATGCCCGTGAGGGGCAAACCCTCAATGCCCAACAACAAACCCCGTTGATCCTGCGCATCGCCAAGCTCTCGCCGATGACCGTGTGGGCCCAGGTGTCGGAGGCCGACATCGGCAAGGTCACCTCGGGCATGACCGCCTACTTCACCACCCTGGCCGGCGGCAAGCGCCGCTGGACGAGCACCGTGCGGCAAGTGCTGCCGATCCCTCCCAAGCCACTGGAGCAGGCCAGCCAGGGCGGCGGCAGCCCGGCCAGCGTCAGCAATGGCAGTGCCGGCAGCCAGGTGGTGCAGTACAGCGTGCTGCTGGATGTCGACAACCCGGACGGCGCCCTGATGGCCGAGATGACCACGCAGGTGTTCTTTGTCGCCGGCAAAGCCAGCCAGGTGCTGACCGTACCACTGGCCGCGCTGGACGACGGCGATGGCCTGCGCCTGGCGCATGTGCTGACCCGCGACGGCAAGGTGGAACAGCGCCAGATACGCACCGGCCTCAGCGACCGCCTGCGCGTGCAGGTGCTGGACGGCCTGAACGAAGGCGAACGCCTGGTGATAGGCGCCCCTGGCGTCAGCGGAGGTTGAATGAGCACACCCCTGATCGAGCTGGTCGACATCCGTAAATCCTACGGCGGCATCGAAACGCCCAAGGTCGATATCCTTCATGGCATCAGCTTGCGCATCCATCCCGGCGAGTTCGTCGCCATCGTCGGCGCCTCTGGCTCCGGCAAATCGACCTTGATGAATATCCTCGGCTGCCTCGACCGCCCCACTTCTGGCAGCTACCGCTTCGCCGGCAAGGATGTGGCCGAACTGGGCAGCGACGAACTGGCCTGGCTGCGCCGCGAGGCATTCGGCTTCGTGTTCCAGGGCTACCACCTGATCCCCTCGGGCTCGGCCCAGGAAAACGTCGAAATGCCGGCCATCTATGCCGGCATCGCGGCCAACGAACGCCACGCTCGTGCCAGCGCCCTGCTCGGCCGCCTGGGCCTGGCCAACCGCACTGGCAACCGCCCGCACCAGTTGTCTGGCGGCCAGCAACAACGGGTGTCGATTGCTCGGGCGTTGATGAATGGCGGCCATATCATCCTCGCCGACGAACCCACCGGCGCCCTCGACAGCCACAGCGGCACCGAAGTGATGGCGTTGCTCGACGAGCTGGCCAGCCAGGGCCACGTGATCATCCTGATCACCCATGACCGCAACGTGGCGGCGCGGGCGCAGCGCGTGATCGAAATTCGCGACGGCCTGATCATCAGCGATTCGGCCGCCGAAAAGCCCATGGTCGAAAACAGTCGCGGGCTACAGGCCGACCAGCTGCGCCAGCGCCTGGACCATGGCGCAACCTTGCACGGGGCATGGAAAGGTGAATTGTTCGAAGCCCTGCAGGCGGCCTGGCGGGTGATGTGGGTCAACCGCTTCCGCACCGCCCTGACCCTGCTGGGGATCGTCATCGGCGTGGCCTCGGTGGTGGTGATGCTGGCAGTGGGCGAAGGCAGCAAGCGCCAGGTCATGGCGCAGATGGCAGCCTTCGGCTCGAACATCCTCTACCTGAACGGCAAGCCGGCGAGCCTGGGCGAGCAGGCCGGCACCATCACCCTCGACGATGTCGCTGCCATCGGCCAACTGCCGCAGGTCAAGCACGTGATGCCGGTGATCGGCGAAAAGATGATGGTGCGCCACGGCAACAACAGCCAGCGGTTCTATGTGGGTGGCAACAACACCGGGTTCCCCGAAATTTTCAACTGGCCGGCGGTGCAAGGCAGCTTCTACAGCGATGCCGATGAAGCCAACGCTGCCGCGGTGGCGGTGATCGGCCAGAAAGTGCGGGAAAAGATGCTCGACCCTGGGCGCGACCCGCTGGGGCAGTACCTGTTGATCGGCAATGTGCCGTTCCAGGTGGTCGGTATCCTGGCCGGCAAGGGCGCCAGCTCTGGCGACCAGGACAGCGACGGGCGCATCGTGGTGCCCTACTCCGCCGCAGCCATCCGCCTGTTCGGCCAGCGTGACCCGGACTACATCGCCGTTGCCGCCCTGGACTCCACGCGTGTCAACGAAGCCGAAGCGGCCATCGACAAGCTGCTGCGCCAGCGCCACAACGGCCGCCAGGACTTCGAGCTGACCAATGACGCGGCGCTGATCCAGGCCGAGGCGCGCACGCAGAACAGCCTGTCGCTGATGCTGGGGGCGATCGCCGCGATCTCGCTGCTGGTGGGTGGCATCGGCGTGATGAACATCATGTTGATGACCGTGCGCGAGCGCACCCGTGAAATCGGTATCCGCATGGCCACCGGCGCGCGCCAGCGCGACATCCTGCGGCAATTCCTCAGCGAGGCGGTGATGCTGTCGATGGTCGGCGGCCTGGCCGGCATCGTCCTGGCCCTGGCCATCGGTGGCGGCCTGATGCTGGCCGAAGTGGCGGTGGCCTTTGCCCTGCCTGCCATGCTCGGCGCCTTCGCCTGTGCTGTCGTCACCGGCATCGTGTTCGGCTTCATGCCAGCGCGCAAGGCCGCTCGCCTCGACCCGGTCAAAGCCCTTACCAGCGAATAACCCATGACTCTGCCTAGCCGCATCAGCCTGTTGCCCCTGTGCGTATGCCTCGCCGCCTGCAGCACGCCGCAAACACCCGCCAGCGGTATTGCCGCGCCATCTGCCTGGCAAGGCGAGGCCGCATCACCCTCGGCCCAACTGCCAACGACGCAGTGGTGGCAAGCCTTCGCCAGCCGCGAACTCGACCGCCTGGTGCAGCACGCCCTGCACAATGCCCACGACCTGGCTGCTGCCACGGCACGGGTACGCCAGGCCCAGGCCCGCGCAGTCATCGCCGGCGCGCCGCTGCTACCGGAGCTGAAGCTGGGCCTGGATGGTAGCCGCCAACGCCTGCTGCACGGTGACGGCTACGACCAGCTGGATGTCAGCCGCAGCGAACCCACCAGCACCTCGTTCGACATGCAGCTCAGCGCCAGCTACGAAATCGACTTCTGGGGTGGCCTGCGAGCGACCCGTGACAGCGCCCTGCGCAGCCTGGATGCCAGCCGCTTCGACCGCCAGACCGTGGAGCTGACCCTGGTCAGCGCGGTGGCCGACAGTTACCTGCAGGGCCTGGCTTTGCAGGAACAGTTGCGCATTGCCCGCCTCAACCTGCGCAATGCCAAGGACGTGCTGGGCCTGGTCGAGGCACGCCAGCGCAGCGGTTCCGCCACGCGCCTGGAACTGGCCCAGCAGCGCAGTCTGGTGGCCGCGCAGCAACGTCAGTTGCCGTTACTGGAACAGAAGTGGCAAGACAGCCGGGTCACCCTGGCAACCCTGCTCGGCGACCCGGTGCAGTCGCTGCCCACCAGCCAGGACGCGATCAACACCCTGCAATGGCCCGCCATTGGCAGCGGCGTGCCCAGCGAGCTGCTCACCCGCCGCCCGGACATTGCCGCAGCAGAAGCTCGGCTCGCCGCCGCCAGCGCCAATGTGCAGGTCGCCCGCGCCGCCATGCTGCCCAAGCTCACCCTCGGGGCCAACCTGGGGGCTGGCGCCAATACCTTTGCCCATTTGTTCGACAGCTCCTACTACACCCTCACCAGCGGCCTGGTCGCGCCGGTCTTCAACAACGGCCGCCTGCGCGCCGCCCGTGAACTGGCGGAGGCTGAACAGGCAGAGTTGCTGGAGACCTACCGCAGCAGCATCCTGGCCGGTTTTGCCGATGTCGAAAAGGCGCTCAATGCGATCCAGGGCGTGGACCGCCAGCGGCAGTGGCAGGATGAAGAAGTGGCGCAGGCGCGGCTGGCATTCGACCTGGCGCAGCAGCGTTATGGCGCGGGAGCGGAGACGCTGTTGAGCGTGCTGGAGACCCAGCGCACCTTGTATGTGGCGCAGGACCAGCAGGCCCAACTGCGCCTGGCCCGGTTGCAGGGTAGCGTGGCGTTGTACAAGGCATTGGGGGGTGGCTGGGTGGTCAGCCAGTAGGGTCACCTGTACCGGCCTATCGCCAGCAAGCCAGCTCCCACAGGATCTGCGCCGGGGTCAAGACATGCGCTGTACCTGTGGGAACCGGCTTGCCGGCGATAGGGCCGGTACAGGCAGCGACTAATTCCGCACCTTCAGGTTGCGCGCATACCACGGCCGCTGCGGTACCTTGGGCCGCAGCTTGTCGAGCAGGTCGTCATCGCTGTAGATGATGCGCAACGCCAGCTTCATGGTCTCCGGGTCCATCTCTACACTGCGCCCGGGCCGCAAACCCGGCACCGTCGAGCAGCCATGGGTATCCGGCCCCAGCCACGGGTCGGCCACCTCCACCCAGCGCCCTGGCGCAAACCATGGCACACCATTGACTTCCAGGCGCCGTACCTCGCCCGGGTGCAGCCGCTCATGGGCGTGGAACCAGTCCTCGATGCGGTCGTCGATCCAGCCATGAAAGTGCCAGAACACCGGGTTCACATGGGATGAAAACGGGTCACCGAGAAAATCGTTCTGTTCGGCGAACCAGCGTTCGGCAAAATCATCCGGCGTGCGCGCCGTCGGCACCGGCATGCCGTTGGAGGGGTCGCGCGGCACCGATGCCCAGCGCATGTGCAGCCAGTCGTGCAGGCCCAGCTCCACTTCCGAACCGAACTGGCCCAGGGTCAAGGTGCTCAGGTACTCCGGGTCGGTGTAGCGTGACTCCCAGACCTGGAAGTTGCCATGGAAGGTACCCGGCGTCTTGATGTCGCGCACCCACTGGGTGTATTCCGCATCACCGCTGGCCAGCCAGGTGGGCGGCAGGGCATTGCCGTCATGGTTGTCGAAGTAGCGGGCGAATCCGGCCCGGTCGCGCTCCAGTTCCGGCTGCGGCAACGGGAAGCGCGTCCATGACGGCAAGTCCTGCAAGGCACGGGCCCTGCCAAGCATGTGCCGGTGCATGAATAAAAAGTCTTCTCCCGAGCCGTTGCGGTCCTTGTGCCGGCCCCGCGCGTCACGCTCACGATCACGTGGTCCGGGCTGCCAGCCCAGGCCACGCAGGGCGCCCTGCTTGTCCTTGCCCAGCTTGTGCCATTTGTCCCGCGACGAGTGCCACAGCTGGTGGAACAGGCGATGCTCCGGGGTGGTCAGCCAGGCCAACAACTGCGGGTTCAGCGGGGTACGCTCGCGCGCCTCGGGGAAGGTGCGCTTCAAGGCCAGGAACTGGTTGTCCTCCACAGGCAAAGTCAGCGCGCGGTCCAGGCGTGCAATGCGCCCGTTGAGGGTGGCCGGCCCGGCGTTGCCGAACCGGCCCCAGACCTCGTCGAGCACGATATGGCATTCATAGCGGGCCTGGGCCGAAAACAGGCGCCAGCGCAGGGTGCCCGGTTTGTCCGCCAGCAGGTCGCCTATCACGCGGTAGCGCGGCTCATCCTGCCCACGCAGGCGCTCGGGAGTATCCAGGTAGCCGCGCAGGGCGCGTCCGCTGGTTGCCACATCCAGGAACAGCTCCAGTTCACTCGTGGGTAGGCCGTCCAGCCCCGCATCCTTGCCCAGCAGCGTCCAGCGCCAGATGCCGCGCAGGGTATCGCCCAACTGCTGCAGGCGGGTATCGGCCAACTCGACGACGGCCTCGCCAGGGGTTTCCGGGAATTCCTCGGCGGCACGCTGGCGCTGCACATACAGCGCCCCCAGCGCACCGGGCACCACCACACCCGTCAGTGCCACACCGGCGATGAAACCGCGTCGGGAAATCGTCATTGCATACCTGTGCATTCATTGCGGCCATGGAGCACGGCCCGTCCAAGGCTAGAACGTTGCGCGGCAGGCGAAATTTAGCGGCGCTCCGGCTGCATTCGGGGCTGCTGCGCAGCCCAATCGCCGGCAAGCCAGCTCCCACAGGGATTGCACATGGCTTAAGGCCAATGCGCTCGAGGTGGGAGCTGGCTTGCCGGCGATTGGGCCGCATGGTGGCCCCCGACAGGCGCTAAATTTCTCGGCTGCGAGCTCGTTCACTGCAGGTAGCGGCGGCCTCTGTGCCCATCCCTCGACGGTGAACCTACTGAGACCAAGATGACGACTCCACGCTGGAAGAAAGCCCTGTTTATCAGCCTGGCCGCGGCGGCTGCCGCTGGCGCCGGGTTTGCCGCCTGGCACTACTTCGCGACACCCGCCGGCTATTCCAGGGAGGTGACCCGCCAGGCCAACGACCTGCAGGAACGCATCATCTCGTTCGACAGCCATGTCACCCTGCCGCTGACCTTCGGCACCGAAGGCAGTGAGGCCGACAAGGATGGCGATGGCCGCTTCGACCTGGCCAAGGCCGCACGCGGGCGTTTGTCCGGCGCGGCCCTGACCATCTTCGCCTGGCCAGAGTCCTGGACCGGAGATGGCGGCCCGCACCGCCCGACCCCAGGCTTCGTCGAAGCCGCCCGCCACACCCAGGAGGTGCGCTACAACGCCATCACCGCCATGGTCCGCGACTTCCCGCAGCAGGTGGGTATTGCCTATACCCCGCAAGACATGCGGCGCCTGCACGGCGAAGGCAAGTTCGCGGTGTTCCTCAGCATGCTCAACGCCTATGCGCTGGGCGATGACATCGACCAGCTCGACCGCTGGGCCGCGCGCGGCGTGCGCATGTTCGGCTTCAGCTATGTGGGCAACAACAGCTGGGCCGACTCCTCGCGTCCGCTGCCGTTCTTCAATGACACCGCCGATGCCCTGGACGGCCTGTCGCCGCTCGGCAAGCGCGCCGTGCAGCGGCTGAACGACCTGGGCGTGATCATCGATGTGTCGCAAATGTCCAGCAAGGCGCTGGCCCAGGCCGTTGCCCTCAGCCGCGCGCCGGTGGTGGCCTCGCACTCGGTGCCACGGGCGATGGTCGACATCAGGCGCAACCTCTCCGACAAGGAGCTGCAGCTGATCAAGGACAGCGGCGGCGTGGTCCAGCTGGTGGCCTTCTCCACCTACCTCAAGCCCTTGAGCAGCAAGACCCAGGACAAACTCAACGCCCTGCGCGCCCGCTACGACCTGCCGCCACTGGTCAACCTCGACTACGCACTGATGCCAGGTGACCCGGTGATTGCCGGCTGGCCCGAGCAGAAGGTCGGCCAATATGCCAACGCGCTGTACGGCATTCTCGAGGAAGAACCGCCAGCCACGCTCAAGGACTATGGCGACGCCATCGACTACACCGTGCGCAAGATCGGCATCGATCATGTCGGCCTGAGCTCGGACTTCAACGAAGGCGGTGGCATCGACGGTTGGCAAAACGCCAGTGAAGCACGCAACGTCACCGCCGAACTGATCAGCCGCGGCTACTCCGAAGCAGATATCGCCAAGCTCTGGGGCGGCAACTTCCTGCGGGTGTGGGAGCAGGTGCAGCGCGCCGCGCAACCTGTCGCCACCTCATCCCCCTGACCCTTGCGAGCCATTTGATGAACGATCGTCGCACCTTTCTCAAGCAGGCCGGCCTGCTTGCGGCCGCCCTGCCCCTCACAGGCCCACTGCTGCCTGCCGCCCAAGCGGCGGCTGCGCAACCTGCAACCGCCAGCGACTGGGCCGGGTTTCGCAACCTGTTCGAGCTGGACCCGGCGTACGCGCACTTTGCCAACTTCCTGATCACCTCGCACCCAAGGCCCGTGCGCGAAGCCATCGAGGCGCTGCGCGCCCGCTTCGACCGCCACCCGGCCCGCATGGTCGACTGGGACAGCCAATCGGAGTGGAAGCACGAGGCCGCCGTGCGTGAATGGGCAGCCCGCTACCTCGAAGTGACGCCCCGGCAAATTGCCCTGACCGGCAGCACCACCGAAGGCCTGGGGCTGATCTATGGCGGGCTGAAGATTGCCCCGGGGCAGGAAATTCTCACCACCGTGCACGAGCATTCGGCCGCCCGCCATACCATGGGCTTTCGCACCACGCGCGATGGCACACCGGTGCACCGGTTGCGCCTGTTCGACGACCCCGCCAAGGTCAACAGCGACCAGGTACTGGCCACCATCGCGGTGGCCATCGGGCCGAAAACACGGGTACTGGGCATGACCTGGGTGCACTCGGGCAGTGGCGTGAAACTGCCCGTGGGCGAGATCGGCGCGCTGGTGCGCGAGGTCAATCGCCAGCGTGACGAGCAGGACCAGATCATCTACGTGATCGACGGTGTGCATGGCTTTGGCGTCGAAGACATGCGTTTTGCCGATCTCAACTGCGACTACTTCATCGCCGGCACGCACAAGTGGATGTTCGGGCCGCGGGGTACCGGGATCATCTGCGCGGCGTCCACCGAACTGAAGCAGCTGAACCCGACCATTGCCACGTTTTCCGAGAACGAGGATTTTGCCACAGTGATGACGCCCGGGGGTTACCACGCGTTCGAGCACCGCTGGGCATTGGGCAAGGCGTTCGAGCTGCACCTGCAATTGGGCAAGGCGGCGGTGCAGGCGCGGATTCATGGGCTTAATGGCTATCTCAGGCAGCGGCTTGAGGCGCTGCCGGGGGTCGAGCTGGTGACACCGCGCAGCACGCAGTATTCGGCGGGGTTCACCTTCTTCCGGGTCACGGGGCAGGATGCTGACGAGGTGGCCCGGTATCTCAACAGCCAGCGCATCGTGGTCGATGCGGTGTCCCGGGATGTCGGGCCGGTGGTGCGGACGGCGCCTGGGCTGTTGAATACCGAGGCGGAGATCGAGCGATTGGTGGATATTCTGAAGCGCTACCTGCGCGCTTGATGGTTGCCAGTACCGGCCCTATCGCCGGCAAGCCGGCTCCCACAGGTACTGCACATGACTTGAAGTCGGTGCGGTCGGGGTGGGAGCTGGCTTGCCGGCGATAGGGGCGCAACGCGCCCCCGGCGAGCTCAAGTCAGGATTGGCCACCGACCCACTTCAACCACTCCCCGACATCCCGGTAAATCCCCTCCACCTGCCCCACAATCCCCGACATGCGCAAGAAGTCATGGGTCAACCCCTCCACCCGGGCAAAGGTCACCGCCGTCCCACCCGCCACCAGCCAGTCACGATAGGCCACGCCCTCATCATGCAACGGGTCATACTCGGCCACGAACAGGCAAGCCGGCGCCAATGGCTCGCGCAGCGTCGACAGCAACGGCGATACCCGCCAGTCAAGGCGCTGCTCGCGCTGCGGCGCATAGTGCTGGTAGAACCACTCCAGGGTAGGCGTCTCCAGCAGGTAACCCTCGGCATGCTCGCGATGGGACTCACGCCAGCAGGAGATATCGGTCACCGGGTAGAACAGCAACTGTGCCAGCGGCTTGAACGCCAGCGCCTCGGGCTGCTCCACTGCCGTAATGGCCAGCACCGCCGCCAGGCTGGCGCCCACGCTGTCCCCTGCCAGCACCACCCGGCGGTTGTCCAGGCCCAGCGAGGCCGCCTGCTCAGCGAGCCAGTTGGCGGCGTCCAGTACATCGTGCAGGGCCTTCGGGAACTGCTGCTCCGGCGCCAGCCGGTAGTCCGCCGCCAGCACCGCGAACTCGCCCAGGGCCGCCAGGCGACGGCACACCGAGTCATGCGAATCGAGGCTGCCGACCACGTAGCCGCCGCCATGCAGGTACAGGATCACTGGCTGCAAGGCAGCTCCAGCATTGCCCTGGCGGTACAGGCGAGCAGCCAGGCGGGTACCGTCGCGCGCGGTAATCTGCAGCTCGCTGGCCGTGACGTTGCCGGGCGGGCTCGGGTCGAGTACCTGCGAGCTGCCTTCGAACTCGGCACGGGCCTGGGCCACGTCCATCGCGTGCATGGGCAGGCTCCTGCCCGTCAGCCGGCCAAATTCGACCAGTTCCAGAAATGCCGCCAGATCAGGGTGCAGTGCCATGTGGGTTCCTTGGGTGAACAATGTGACTCGAGCCTCCCTACGGGACGTAGCAGCACACCGAAAAATTACCCGCCCACACGGCTAAATCGTTGGTGCAGGCACTCGTTATCCCAGCACAACGAAAGACCGCCAGAGGCATACCGTGGACCTTCAGAGCATCCTCAGCAAACTGTTCGCCAACGCCCATGCCGTGGGCATCGAAGGCGTTTTCCAGTTCGTCTTCGGCCAGGACCGGGCCTTCTGGTCGGAGGTGCGCGACAGCAGCCGCACCGGTGCCGGCCGGCACAGCGCCCCGGACGTCACCATCGAGGTGGCCGAGCGTGACTTCCTCGGCATCATGGGCGGCACCGCCAACGTCGAAGAACTGTTCGCCAGCGCCCGCCTGAAGATCAGCGGCAACATGGGTTTGGCCACCCTGCTGCCGCAGATCATCAGCAACGCCCGGCGCGGCGCGCCGGCGACCAAGGTGTCGATGAACCAACGCTACCCGACACCGGCACGCCTCAGCGAACGGGTGTCGGCCGCGCAACCGGTGCAGCGCGAGGTGGCACGCATTGCCCGCGCCGACATGCCGCTGGCGCGCTTCCAGGGCGAATACCTGGCGCACGGCACGCCGGTGGTCATCAGCGATGCCCTGCAGGACTGGCCGCTGTTCACCATGGGCCGCGAAGCTTCGCTGGAGCATTTCGCCGAACTGCAGGGCATCACCCGGCACGGCGACTACGTGAAGAAGACCTTCTCCACCGACCGCGACTTCCGTTCCACTTCCATGGCCGACTTCATCGCCTCGCTGGACACCCCTGCCAAACCCGGCGAAACCCCGGCCTACATGGGCAACAACATCGTGCCGGAAAAGCTGCTGACGCTGATTCGCTACCCGCAGTACTTCGCCCGCGAGAAGTTCATTGCGCCGCGCATCTGGATCGGCCCCAAGGGCACACTGACGCCATTGCACCGCGACGACACCGACAACCTGTTCGCACAGGTATGGGGGCAGAAGTCGTTCATCCTTGCCGCGCCGCACTATCGCCCGGCCCTGGGTACCTGGTCGACCAGCCCCAAGGGCGGCCTGGACGGCTGCGACTTCAACCCCGACGCCCCGGACTACCAGCGCTTCCCGGCGGCGCGCGAGGTGCCGTTCCTGCGCGTGGTGCTGCAGGCCGGTGACCTGTTGTTCCTGCCCGAAGGGTGGTTCCACCAGGTGGAGTCTGTGACCACCTCGCTGTCGGTGAACTTCTGGGTGAATTCCGGGCGCGGCTGGTAGCCGGGATTGCCAGGGGGCGCTTTGCCCCCCTATCGCCGGCAAGCCGGCTCCCACAGGTACAGCGCAAGCCTTTCGGTCGGCGCAGTCCCTGTGGGAGCCGGCTTGCCGGCGATAGGGCCGCGCAGCGGCCCCAGGCAATCGATCAGACCGCCGCGATCAACGCCTCGGCAAAGCGCTGCGCGACCTCATCGATCTGCTCGCCACTGATGATCAACGGCGGCAGGAAGCGCACCACCGCCCCATGCCGCCCACCGAGCTCCAGGATCAGCCCGCGCTTGAGGCACTCGCGCTGCACCTTCGCCGCCAACTCACGGTTGGCCGCCGGATGCCCAAGCGCATCCCGCTGGCCTTGCGGATCCACCAGTTCCACCCCAAGCATCAGCCCACGCCCGCGAA
The DNA here is from genome assembly GCF_057444345.1 of Pseudomonas sp. PVC-5-1. NCBI lineage: Bacteria > Pseudomonadati > Pseudomonadota > Gammaproteobacteria > Pseudomonadales > Pseudomonadaceae > Pseudomonas > Pseudomonas sp. PVC-5-1. The sequence continues at coordinate 3,938,581 of NZ_CM172024.1, forward strand.
TATCACCCAACTGCGGATAGTCCCGCTGCAACTGCTGCAGGTGCTGGCGCAGGCGCTGGCCCATGGCCTCGGCATGCTCTGCCAGGCGATGCTCGACCAGGTAATCGATCACTGCCGAGCCCGCCGCCATGGCCATCTGGTTACCACGGAAAGTGCCGGCGTGGGCGCCCGGCTTCCAGGTGTCCAGCCAGTCGCGGTACACCACCACCGCCAGCGGCAGGCTGCCGCCAATGGCCTTGGACAAGGTGACCACATCCGGGATGATGCCGGCATGCTCGAAGGCGAACATGCGCCCGGTACGGGCGAAACCGCTCTGGATCTCATCGACGATCAACGCCACGCCGGCCTGCTCGGTGATACGGCGTACACCCTTGAGCCACTCGATATCGGCCGGAATCACCCCGCCCTCGCCCTGCACCACCTCGAGGATCACCGCCGCTGGCAGCGGCACGCCGCTTTCCGGGTCGAGCAGCAGGGTTTCCAGGTAATGCAGGTTGGCCCTGACCCCGGCTTCGCCGCCCAAGCCGAACGGGCAACGGTAGTCGTAGGGGTACGGCATGAACTGCACACCGTTGCCGAGCAAGGCACCCAGCGGCTGCTTCGGCCCATGGCTGCCCATCAGGCTCAGCGCCCCCTGGCTCATGCCATGGTAGGCGCCCTGGAAGGCCAGCACGGTGCTGCGGCCGGTGGCAGTGCGCACCAGCTTCAGCGATGCTTCCACCGCATCGGTACCGGTCGGGCCGCAGAACTGGACCTTGGCTTCACGGCGTAACGCCTCGGGCAGCACGCCGAACAGGTCCTGGACGAAGCGGTCCTTGACCGGCGTGGTCAGGTCCAGGGTGTGCAGTGGCAGTTCATCGGCCAGTACCCGCTGGATCGCCTCGACCACCACCGGGTGGTTGTGGCCCAGCGCCAGAGTGCCGGCGCCGGCCAGGCAGTCGATGAACTGGCGGCCTTCGACATCCTCCACATGGATGCCACGGGCGCGCTTGAGTGCCAGGGGGATGCGCCGCGGGTAGCTGCGGGCGTTGGACTCCTGTTGTTGCTGGCGTTGCAGCAAGGGTGAATCGGTGAACTCGTACAAGGCACGCGGCGCGCTGGCCGGCGGGACCTGGGCAAGGCAGGAAGCGGTGGACATGGGTGAATCCTCGCAAGCAAGCGAAAGTGCGGGTGTTCGTCGCTTGGAAAACGCTTGAGTGCGGGGAGGATTTAGCGGTTGTTACTGTATTTTACTCTGCCTGTGCCGGCCCTTTCGCGGGCTTGCCCGCTCCCACAGGGATCGCATGCATCTCAGACCCTGTGCAGTACCTGTGGGAGCGGGCAAGCCCGCGAAAGGGCCGGCACAGACAGTGAAGATCAGCTGGCCGAGCGCGCCGGCACTTGCAACAACACCCGCAACCCATCACTGCGGCTGTCGAACTTCAGGCTACCGGCACAACGCTGCACGATCGCCTGCACGATCGCCAGCCCCAGCCCGCATCCACCACTCTGCCCGTTACGCCAGAAGCGCTCGGTCAGGTGCTCCAGGTCCGCCTCGGCAATCCCCGGCCCATGGTCGCGCACCATGAAGCCCACCTGGCCGTCAGCCATCTGCACCTCGAGCTCCACCGCCTCGTCGCCGCCATGGCGCAAGGCGTTGTCCAGCAGGTTGCGCAGCGCCGCCACCGCCAACGGCGCAGGCATGCCCAGGTAGATCTGCGTAGCGGCTTCAGGCAAACGCAGCACGATGCGCCGGTTGTCACCGCCGCCGGCATCCTGCACCGCTTGCCGGGCCACCTGCTCGGCGCTGCACTGCACGCCATCCTCGAACGACAGGCTGCCCTCCACCCGCGCCAGCATCAACAACTGCTCCAGCGTGCGGTGCATGCGGTCGGCGCCCTGCTCGGCATGTTCCAGCGCCTGCTCGCGCACGGCGCCATCGGTCATCCGCGCCACCTGCAGGTGGGTCTTGATCGCCGTCAGCGGGCTGCGCAGTTCATGCGCGGCATCGTCGGTCAGGCGCCGCTCACGCTCGATGGTCTGGGCAATGCGCAGGAACAGCTGGTTCTGGGTTTCCAGCAACGGTTGCAGTTCGCTGGGCATGCCCGCCACCTGCAGCGGCTCGACGCTGTCCGCGCGCCGGCGGCGCAGGGCATCGCGCATGCGGTTGAGCGGCTCCAGGCCCTTGCCCAGGCCGATCCACAACAACCCCAGGCTGCCAAGCAGGGCCATCAGCACCGGCGCCGAGGCTGCCAGCAGGATCGACTGGTTCAGCGCCTCGCGCTCCATGTGCCGGTCGGCGGTGGTGATACGCACATCGCCATGGTTGTAGGTGAAGGTGCGCCACAGCGCGTCGTCGATGGTCTGGTCACGGAAACCGCTGCGTTCATCGTCCATGACGCCATCGTGCTTGTGGTTGCTGGCGAGAATCTCGCCACGCAGCGAGCTGACCTGGCAGGCCATGCCGTCCGGCACGCTGAACTGGTCGGCGGAAAAGTGCGCCTCCCCACCCTTGGCGGTCAGGGGCTGCGGCAGCTGGTCGATCAGCCCGGCGACCATGCGCGCCGAAGCCACCAGGCGCTGGTCGAGGGAGAACATCATCTGCTGACGCAGGTCGCGCAGCATCCACGCGGCGGCCAGCGCCCAGATGATCACGAAGGCGCTGCCCAGGATCAGGCTCAGGCGTACCCGCAAGCTCATGATGCCGCCTCCTCCGGCGCTTGCGCCGGGCCCAGCCGGTAGCCCAGGCCGCGCACGGTCTCGACGATGCCGTTGCCCAGCTTGCGCCGCAGATGGTGGATATGCACGTTCAGGGCATTGCTCTCGACTTCGTCGCTGAAGCCGTACACGCAGTCTTTGAGCTGCTCGCTGGACAGCACCCGCCCGGGGTTCTGCAGCAGCGCCTGGAGCAATGCCTGTTCACGCCGGGACAGGTCGACCGGCTGGCCGGCCAGGGTTGCCTCGCAGCTGCTCGGGTCGTAGCGCAGCGGGCCGTGTTCGATCACATTCACCGCCCGCCCGGCCACCCGCCGCAGCAGGGTGTGCAGGCGAGCAGCCAGCTCGCGCAGGTCGAACGGCTTGAGCAGGTAATCGTCGGCGCCGGCCTGCAGGCCATCGACCCGGTCGGTGACCGCATCACGGGCAGTGAGCACCAGCACTGGCAGCGTCTCGCCTTTCTCGCGCAGGCGGCGCAACAGCTTCAGGCCGTCTTCGTCGGGCAGGCCAAGGTCGAGAATCATCACGTCGAACTGCGCGGCCTGCAGCATTGCCCGTGCATCGGCGGCGTTGCCCACACGGTCCACGGTCAGGCCCTGGGCGGTAAGGCCGGCGCAGATGCCGGCGGCGATCAGGTCGTCGTCCTCGCAGAGCAGAACGTGCATGGTGGGGCTCCCGGAATGGTGTAGCTGGCATTGCACCTTGGGCGGATTAAGGGGGGATTATGGACCTTTTGTGGGGGATTAGGGATGTGTGGCGCCTGCGGCAACGAGCGCCGCGCAATTGCCACATGCTCCCGGGAGCGACAAACATTTGAAGCCCCACCCAAGGCACACCCCGACAGCCTAACTCCGCCGAACACGCCGGAAACGAAGTCGCATTTTCCTACAACTGGCTCAGAAACTTCCGATCCGAATCCATGATGGGATTTCCCCCTGCACACGCTGTCAGGGAGACACCTCATGTACCTGGATTACCTCGTGCCCTCCTGGCACGAGATCGAGTCACGTGTCATCCAGTCGAGGCACAAAAAGTAGCCATAGAAAAAACCAAAAATCACATGCTGGTAACAGCCGCACTGCACAACCCAGACCTTGTAGCAGGAGGCAGAGACGCGATATCAGACTTTGGAGATCGCCAAGTCAACTCAATAATTGGCCCACAATGGAAAACAAAGATACCGAACTTAAAAAAGGCCGCCGAAACAGTGCCGCCGAACCTTAGAAACTCAACACGCATGAATGTAAAATTACATAAATGCTAAAACAAGGAAATTCAAGTGGATAAAATTTTTGCCAGATTCATTGAAAATTTCGGCCCACCAATCGACCGCCGGGAAGTACCCCCATCAACAATCGATCGATATAGAGACAAGCTTCCTCCCAAGCTTCTGGAATACTGGTCCGAACATGGATGGTCGGGCTATGGCGAAGGTATATTCTGGCTGGTCAACCCACAAGAATATGACGCCGTGGTTTCCTACTGGATTGCAGGCACGACACTTGGCTCGCACGACAACTATCACTTGATTGCACGGAGCGCGTTCGGCGACCTGTACCTATGGGGCGAAAAATCCGGCTTTTCATTAAAAATCACGAGCATTAGCTCTCGATACGTCTTTCATAAGACCGACTTTACAAAAGAACAATTCAACACCGAACTTCAAGGCTTTATCCTATCAAGAAAGGTCGACTCAAATGATTTCAACGACCTTTTCAATCCCGCCAAAGAAAAGCTTGGCAGACTTAAACATGACGAGATGTACGGCTTTTTCCCCGCACTCTTGCTGGGTGGCTCTGACTCCCTGCAGCACCTTCAAAAGGTCAGCGCCATTGAGCACTTGGTCTTTCTCGCGCAACTGACAGACCTGCAACCTTACCCCTTCTCCAAGCAACCAGATTGATGCTGCAGCCATTCACTTATCTTTTCTCAATGAACAATGCAGTAGCACTATCACGGACCAAGCGCCGTCAGGCGCTTGGCACCTGTACATGATGGGCACGGTCAAGGCTTTAGTGGCCGCTCTGTGGCTTGTTGCTTTCGGCGGCAAGCACCGAGGCGAATCCATGTCGCGACTATTCAGTCATCACCCTACCCCATTGACGCCGGCCCACCTCTTCGCCGCCATGTTCACCTGAACTTCGCCGAACCTACCGGAAACGAAGTCGCATTTTCCTACAACCGGCTCAGAAACTTCCGAATCGAATCCATGGTGAGATTTTCCCCTGCACACGCTGTCAGGGAGACACCTCATGTACCTGGATTACCTCGTGCCCTCCTGGCACGAGATCGAGTCACGTGTCATCGCCATGGTGGGCTACCAAAGCGGTGGCCAGTTCCGCACCAGCCTCAATGAAGAAGTCGCCTCGCTAGGCCTCAACCTGCGCCGGATCGAAGCCGTCCGCACAGCCTTCTACCACGCCGAATGGCAGGCGGCGCACATGCTGCGCCAGCGCTTCGCCGACCTCGACATCAACAGCATCGTCGACGAACTGCTGATGGTCGTACGGCAGATGGCGATGATCGTCGCCGGCAGCACCATTACCGGTGGCCTGCTTGGCGCGGGGGTTGGCGCATTCGCCGGCGGCGCCGGAACCATTCCGTTCGCCGGCGCGGGCGCGGCCATGGGCCTCAAGGTCAGTGGCTGGATCCTCGGCGCGCTGGGGCTGGCCTCCATCGCCGAGTTCTTCATCGAGGGCTTGCCGCGTATCGGCGAGTACTACGTCGACGGCATTCGCTTCGCTTGGGAAGGCACCTGCGGCAATGAAGGCACGGGCCCGTTCTGCCGGGACGACCCCTATGCGATATCCCGGGCCACGCATCAGATTGCCCAAGGTCATGTGGAGGTCGTGCTGCTGTTGCTGGGGGCGATCGTGTCGTACCTCACCCGCGGCCGCGGCGATGCCCGGGTGCTGGCCCAGGAAATGGCGGCCAGCCGCAAAGGTGCGCGGCTGGGGCAATGGATGCTCAAGCATGAAGAAGGGTTGAAGCAACGGCCGGACCTGCAGGTGCCGGAGCGGCGCAAGGGGGTGGTGGGTGAGCCGCAACCGATGCAGCCTGATCGGCCGGCAGGGAAAGACAAGGAGCCCTCGACAGGGAAGCCCGGTAGCATGCCGTTGCATACCGTGGCGTGCTTCAAGGCCGACAAATTGCCACCCGCCAAGCATGGCGAGTTTGAACGGCAGTTGAAGGGGCAGCAGGATGGGTTGAACCGGCTGACGGTTGAGGAGTTTTTAGAAAACGTTGCTAACCCGATCAAGCGAGATCCGCGCGCAGCCAAACTGGCGAGAAGAAGGCTACAGCGTGACCTCGAAATTCGACTACACGAAGAACTACTGGAAACAATGAGCCCTCATGAAGCCAAAGTACTTGCGGCAAGAAAAGCCAAGGAGACGATGAGCACCTTGGCCGCGCTTCACAACCCGGATCTGATCGCAGGAGGCAAGGATGTGATTACCGATTTCGGCGACAGGCAAGTCAACTCCACAATTGGGCCGCAGTGGAAATCAAAAGTCGATAGTCTTAAACGTGCCGCTGAAAACGCTCAGAGCTTTGGCAGAAAACCTATATTTCTGAATGTAAAGCTACACAAGTGCTAATGGAGAAATGCTATGGATGATGTGTATTCGATATTTTTGGAGTCCATAGGAGAGCCGATGTTTCGGCAGGAAGTCCCACCCACAAGCATTGATCGGTACCGAGACATACTGCCTGAGCAATTACTTGAGCTCTGGGCAGAGCATGGTTGGTGCGGATATGGCGAAGGAATCTTCTGGCTGGTTAATCCTCAAGAGTACGAAGGCGTGCTCGCCAACTGGCTTGATAATTCGGAGCTCAAGGAAAGCGATACATACCATGTTATTGCACGTAGTGCCTTTGGTGACTTGTACCTATGGGGCAAGAGAACAGGGCCGTCCCTTTGCATCTTCAGCAATGTTTCTCGATACACACATGATCCGGTAGAGCGACTGCCACAGGCAATGAATCGAGCTTTCCAGGCTTTCCTCTTGTCACTAGACCGAGAATATCTTGACTTCGACGACCTATTTGAAGCAGCAAGAAAAAAATTAGGCAATCTTAACCACGATGAGATCTATGGTTTTACACCGACACTACTCTTCGGAGGAAGGCCTAATCTTGACCACATTGAAAAACTCAAAGCCACAGAGCATCTGACATTTCTATCTCAGGTTGAAAAACTACAACCCTATACGCTCTCGGACATTTAGCAATGGGCTCCCACGCAGCCAAACATCGATCCATGCAGACTTCCGCAAAGTCCAGGAACAATTCGAGCATTGGCCTCAGTGGAAAAGCAGCATAGACGGGTTCAGACGGGCCGCCGAAGAGATGGCTGGTACAGATGGTGGCTCCGGCCTTTTGAATGTGAAACTGCACAAGTTCTGAAACATCTGGAGGTCATCGTATGGACGAAGCATTTTCCGTATTTATTGAGGAAGTCGGTGAACCTATGCATAGCCAAGAGGTGCCTGCATCGACCATTGACCATTATCGAGGAAAGCTACCGGATAAACTTCTACAGTATTGGATCGAGCACGGATGGTGCGGGTACGGTGACGGCATGTTTTGGACCGTGAACCCACAAGAGTATGAGGGCGTGGTTGCATCCATACTTGAGAGTGCAAACCTAGAGAAGCACGACAGATTTCATCTCATTGCCCGCGGAGCCTTTGGTGATCTTTATCTGTTTGGTGAAGAAACGGGATTCTCACTAAAAATTGCAACGCATATTGGCCGTTATGTTGGGAGAACACATGAATTGACAGCAATTGACATGGACAGGCAAGTGCAAAATTTTTTCGCCTGCAGAGATTTGGATTCGAATGATTTTGATGAAATGTTTGAGCCTGCCAAGAAGAACCTCGGCATACTAGGGCCGGATGAGATGTACGGTTTTGTTCCAGCATTGGTGTTTGGCGGCCCAATTCGTTTCGAAAATCTTGAGAAGCTGAAAGCAATTGAACATCTTGTACTGCTTTCTCAGCTTTGCAGCATCGAGCCCTATAGCTTTTCCGACTTCTAAACACTTAAAAAAGGACTTAATCAAATGGACGTCATATTCAGCATCTTCCTCGAAACCTTCGGAGACCCCGTCGGCCACCAACCAGTACCGCCCTCTGCCCTCGATCATTACCAAGGCAAACTCCCCAACCGTCTCCTGGGATACTGGCAAGAGCACGGCTGGTGCGGCTACGGCGGTGGGCTGTTCTGGCTGGTAAACCCTCAGGATTACGAAGACGTAGTAGCGTATCGGCTGTCAGGCACGCACTTCGAAGCACGCGACACTTATCACCTCATCGCCCGTAGCGCTTTTGGCGACCTGTACCTGTGGGGCGAGAACACCGGCTCGGTGCTGACCATTGCGGCGTACCATTCCCGTTACCTCGATGGCGCCCACAGCTCAGGCGACGAAGAGCGGGACAACAAGATCCACGGCCTGCTCATGTGGCTGATGACCGAATGCATCTATTTCGACGACCTGTTCGAGCCCGCCAGGGAACGGCTCGGCACGTTGGCCGCAGACGAAATGTATGGCTTTGTTCCTGCCTTGATGCTGGGAGGGTCAGACAGCGTCGAGCGGCTTGAAAAGCTCAAGGCGGTAGAGCATCTGGTACTGCTCGCCCAACTGAGCGAGCTTCAACCCTATGAGCTGGCTGACGAAGAAGATGAATAGGCCCTGACAAGCGCGTTCACCGGTGCACCGCATCAGGCCTGTCGACATCCAGCAGCACACCGGTATCCGGCACTTCTACCCTGACACAACTCGCCGGGTTGGCCTTGACCACCGAACGCGCCCCTTCATCGCCTGTCAGGCACGCAAGCTCCGGCCAGAAATCGCGCCCGAACAGCACAGGGTGCCCTTGCTGCCCTTCATGGCAAGGCAACACGATGGTCGACGCGCTGGCCCTGGAAGCCAGCCGGGCAAGGGTTGCCTGCTCCAGCCAGGGCATGTCACCCAACAGAATCGCTACTGCCTGCGCCTCACTGTCGGCCAGCGAGGCGGCGCCGGCCGCCAGGCTATGGCCCATGCCCAATGCGAAGTCCGGGCTGGAGATGACCCGGCACCCCGCAGGCAGCCCCAGATCCACGCCCCGCTCCCCCTCGCGCAACACCACCCGCACATCGTCGAACACTGCACAGGCCCGCTCCACGCTGTGCACCAGCAAGCTGCGACCATCAACCAACAGCGCCCGACGCTTGTCAGCCCCGAAACGCACGCTGCTGCCAGCAGCCAATATCAGTGCAACCACACTCACAGCGCCACCCGCTCGATACCATTGCGCACGCGAAGGATATCGGCCAGCACCGCCAAAGCGATCTCGGCCGGGGTCTTGCTGCCCAGGTTGAGGCCGATCGGGGCGTGGATGCGGCCCAGTTCGACCTCGCCCAGGCCACCGATCCGCCGCAGGCGTTCACGGCGCTTGTCGGAAGTCGCCCGGGAGCCCATCACACCGATATAGAACGCCTCGGTGCGCACCGCTTCGAGCATGGCCAGGTCATCGATCTTCGGGTCGTGGGTCAGCGCCACCACCGCGGTGTCGGCATGGCAACCGCCATGGGCGATGAACTCCGATGGCAGCTCACGACGCACCTCGATGCCATCCAGCCGCACGCCGTCGAGCACTTCGTCACGCGGCTCGCAGAGGATGACTTCGAAGCCCATGCCCTTGCCGAACTCGGCACAGAAATGCGCGACGCTGGAGTACCCGGCCAAGAGCAGACGCTGGGCGGCCCCCACACGCAAGCGTACACAGGCACTTTCACGCTGCACACGCGGCCCCTGGCGGTGGTCATCGGCAAGCAGGCGCATGCCCTCGGGCAGGCTCACTTCACGCAGCACACGGCGCTGGCCCTGCAATGCGCTTTCCAGCTCACGCAGGTGCGCCTGTACCTCGCATTCGGCCGGCAGGTTCTCCACCAGCACTTCCAGCACGCCGCCACACGGCAGGCGGATGCTCGAACGCGAGTCGCTGCCATCGCCATAACGCACGATGGCCACCGGTTCGGGAAACTCCCCCCGGCCCACGCGCTCGAGAAAGTCGTCCTCGACGCAACCACCGGACAGCGAACCCAGCCACTGCCCGCTGGTGTTCACCGCCAGCAGCGAACCCGGCGCACGGGGCGCCGAGCCGTAGGTGGCGAGTACCGTGCACAACCACACCCGCTGGCCGCCGCACGACCACTGCAACGCCTGGCGGACCACCTGTAGATCGAGATGCTGCACCCTTTACTCCGCCTTCAGCTCGGCGAGCTGCTGTACGCTCAGGTCACCGGGCAATCCACCCCAGGCCTGGCGCAGGTAGTTGACCATATCCGCCACCTGCTGGTCATCGAGCTTGTCGGCAAAGCCCGGCATCGGCTGCATGCGCTCGAAGCCGGTGAACTGCTGTTCACGAATGCCTTCGAGGACCACCTTGACCAGGTTGCGCGAGTCGGCCTGGCGTAGCACCGTGTTTCCGCGCATGGCCACGGCGATGTGCGGCTTGCCCTCGCCGTCCACCCCATGGCAGCCGGCGCAGACGTTCAGGTATTGCTGGCGGCCGCGCCTGGCGCTGTCGCTCATCTGCTCCAGTGCCACCGCCTGAATGGCCTTGGCCGGCGGTGGCTGGTCGCCCAGCAGGTAGGTGGCCATGGCCGCCAGGTCGGCATCCTCCAGGTGCTGGGTGCTGTGGTGCACCACCGGGAACATTTCGTTGAACATGCTGCCCTGAGCACTGATGCCGTGCTTGAGGAAGGTGGTCAGGTCCGGCTGGGTCCAGCCGCGCTCGGCCAGATCCTGGGCCAGCAGGCTCGGGGCCAGGTAGCCACCCAGCAGGCCGCCGCTCAGGCGCTGGTCTTGCTGCAACGCACCGATCGGGTTGCGCGGGGTATGGCACTCGCCGCAGTGGCCCATGACTTCGACCATGTACTGCCCACGCTGCCAGGCCGGGCTTTTGCCCTCGGTCGGCTGCAACTGCACGCTTTTACCGTACAGCATGTTCCAGCCGCTAAGCCCCTGGCGCACGTTGAACGGAAAGCGCAACGCAGTCTGCGGTGCCGGGCGGTTGATTGGCGGCACGGTCATCAGGTAGGCGAGGATCGCGTCCGAATCTTCGCGCTTGATCAGGTGGTACGAGGTGTACGGCATCGCCGGGTAGAGGTTGGCGCCGTCCTTGCGCTTGCCCTCGGTTACCGCGGCGAAGAATTCGTCAGCGCTGTAGTTGCCGATGCCGTACTGCTTGTCCGGGGTGATGTTGCTGCCGTAAATGGTGCCGAACGGCGAATGGATCGGCAGGCCGCCGGCGTACGGCGCACCGCCTTCAGCGGTGTGGCAGGCCATGCAGTCGGCCGCGCGGGCCAGGTATTCACCGCGCTTGACCTGCGCCTGGTCGGCCGCCTGGGCAAGCGAGGTAACGGCAAGGCCGAGAGCCAGCGCCAGTGCGCTACGAACAAGACCCATGCTCAACCCTCCTTGACCAGGCCGAGGTCGTTGAGCACCGTACGGGTGGCGTCGTAGTAACGCACGTAGCCGGTGCAACGGCAGATGTGGTGGCCCAGGCTCGCCTCGATGCGATCCTCCACCTCGCTCTTCTTCAGCGGCTGGCGCTGGGCGGTTTCCACCAGCACCGTGGCGGCATTGACGAAGCCCGGCGCGCAGTAGCTGCACTGGAAGGCGAACAGGTCGACGAACTTCTGCTGGATCGGGTTCAGCGTGAGGTTGCCGGCCTCGTCCTGTTTGGCATGGCCCTCGATGGTGCGGACCTTCTTGCCCTCGAAGTAATGCGCGCCGGTAATGCAAGTACGCACCTCCTCGCTGGTGCCGTCGGGGTTGTCGACGATCACCACGCAGGCGTGGCAGATGCCCTGGCCGCAGCCCAGGCGCGAGCCGGTGAGGTTCTGGTGTTCGTGCAGGTAGTCGATCATCGCCAGGTCGTCGGGGACCTCGACCGGGCCGACCGGTTGACCATTGAGGGTCAGTTGCAGTGGACGGTTAGCCATTGAGGGCCTCCTTGATACGGGCTGGGGTGATGGGGAGATCGCGAACGCGCTTGCCGATGGCATGCGCGACAGCATTGCCGATGGCCCCCACGACCGGGATCATCACCACCTCGGCAATGCCCTTGGACGGGTCGGTCGGTGACAGCGGCGGTAGGATTTCACTGGTCTGCTGCCAGACCGCCACGTCGCGCGCATGCGGCAGGCGGTAGCGGTTGAAGTTCCAGTCGCCCTCCCCGGGCCCGCCCTCGTACAACGGCATTTCTTCGGTCAAGGCATGGCCGATGCCCATGGCGATACCGCCCTCGAGCTGGCCCTTGACCAATTCCGGCACCAGCACCCGGCCGCACTCGACCCAGCTGTGATGGTTGAGTACCTGCACTTCGTGAGTGCCCTTGTTCACCTTGACTTCGACAATGGTCGCCACCGGGCTGTAGTAGGTGACCATGGCGTTGTTCAGCTGAGTGTCGGGGTAGGCGGCGTTCTGCCGGTCGAGCAGGTGGTAGCCGTGGCTGCTCATCTGCGCCTTCTTGGCGCTCACCGCGCCATCGCCGTATTTGACTGCCACCGCATCGAGCGGGAAGCGTTCGCGCACGCCATCGATGACGAAGTCGGCCTCGGCCCAGCTCCAGCGGTTGAAGCCGTGCACGCTGACGCCGGTGACCAGGCCCATGTCATGGGCCTTTTGGGCCAGCTGGGCGAACGGGATCGGTGACAGGCCGTTGCCGGTCAGCTCACCGTTGACCCATACCGCATTCTCGCGGCGCACCACCAGCGGGTTGGCCTGGCCGCCGTACGGGCCCTGGCGCCAGATGGCCATGGCCGCCGGCCACAGACCGTGGTTGAACAGCACGCGTGCCGCTTCGCGGGTGGCATGGCTGAAGTAGAAGGCCGAGTTGGTTGCCGACGACGGCGAAGCGAGCTTGCCGACCCAACGCGGGTTGCGCAGCGCGGCGTCCTGCTCGGGCTGGCTGATCAGGTACGGGTTGCCGCTGGTGGTCAGCTGCAGCTCCGGCCATTCGGTGACCGCGGTCTTCACCTCGTCGGCCGAGCGGCCAAGGAAATCGCTGACAACCAGAGCCTGGGAGGTGGACATGCCGGTACCCAGCTCGGTGCCGATGTGGCGCAGGCTGATGCGCCCGTCGCGGCTGAACTCGATGCTGGCCATGGGGGCTTCGGAGCCGGTGCCGAAGTCTTTCTGGCAGATGGCAAAGCCCACGCCATACCAGTGGTCCGGGTCCTTGGCATCCATCTGCTGCTTGCGCGTGTCGCGGTTGCGCCACCAGTCGTGCACGGCGGCCTTGTCGAGAATCTCGTACAGGCGCAGAGCGCCGGCCGGGACCGCGCCCTGGGTGTTCTTCATGCCCGACTTCAGCGCGTTGGCGCGGCGCAGGTCGATGGCATCGACGCCCAGGCGCCCGGCGATCTCATCCACCATCATTTCGGTGGCGGCCATGGTCTGCAGCGTGCCGTAGCCACGCATGGACCCGGCCTCGACGCCACGGGAATGATAGGCAGTGACCGACAGATCATTCTGCGGCATGTAGTAGATCGACTGCGCCGCCGTGGCGCCGACCGCCGCCACCGAGGGGCTGTAGTTGATACGCCCGCCGCCGTCGCAAGTCATGTCGGCGCGGAAGATCTTGAAACTGTTGTCCTTCTTGTCCACCGCCAACTGGTAGCGGATATCGAAGGCATGGCGCTTGATACCGCTCTGAAACTGCTCGTAGCGGTCGTTGGCCAGGCGGATCGGCACACCGGCGCCATACAGCGCGGCCACGGCGGCGTAGAAGACGAAGATGTTGTTGTCTTTCGAGCCGTAGCCCACGGTATAGCCCGGGTGCATGTTCAGCGTGTTCAGGGCGAAGCGCGACGGCTTGATCATGTGCACGCATTCCTGCGCCACTTCGAACGGGCACTGGGTCGCCACCACAAAGTGCAGCGTGCCGCTGGCCGGGTCGTACCAGCCGTTGCCGTTGTCCGGCTCCAGGGCGGCCGGCTCGATGGACGGCGTCTTGTAGCGCTCGTCGAACACCAGCCAGTCCTCGGGCGGGTTGTCCAGCTGCTCGGCCATGCGCTTGGCATGGAACAGGCCCTGCTCGGTCAGGTCGCCATGCTGGTTGGGCTGCTTCGACCACACCGGCTTGCGGTTGAGGATGGTAGGGAAAAGCATGGAATTCTTCAGGCTGGAGAATTCATCGTCGCCGAACGGTGTGGCACCGCCCACGCGCACGAAGCGGAAGCTGCCGTAGGGGTCGCGCTGGTACAGCGGCGCCTGGGCGCCATAGCGGATCGCCTGGTCATTGAACTGCAGCTTGCGCTTGGCCTGACGGAAGCGCTCGAAGTCGTGCCAGATCAGAATCGCCACCGGGTGGCCGATGAACATAGGCACCTTGCCGGGCGGCAGCAGCGGGTCGGGCGAGTGGGCCTCGGGCCAGGCGATGCCGTCCTTTTCCAGGTCGGCAGCGGTGACGATGCGGTCCGGCTGCAGGTCGGCGCCAAGCAGGCTGAGGTCATGGCCGGCATAGATACGATCGGCCTTGGTCGCCTTGAGCAGCAGCGCATGGCCCTGTTGTGCGGGCCAGCCGGGCATGTCCTTGGCGCGGATGTCGCGAGCGAACACCTTGTCGCCGCACACCTTGGACAAGGCATCGTTACGGAAACGTGCCTTGCCATCATGGTTCATCCACTTCTGCGGCGAGGTGGTGACGCGTTCCTCCATCAGCGCGGCGAATGCCTGGCTGCCGAGCGGCGCCATGGTCACGCCGACACCAGCGATCAGGCCGCCTTGCAGGAAGGCGCGCCGGGAAATATCACGGTTGGACATGCTTGATCCTCTGGGCAGCAGGGGTACTGCCCTTTTTTTTGATTCTGGTACTAGCCTGAAAAGCTGACCCATGCGTCAACTTTACAGCAATTGTGTTGGCGCAGGCAAAGTCAAGTCGACAATATGTCGCGACATGCCTGGGATCTGGGGCGGAATTTGCTCTGGGGCTGGTAGGCGTTCGTCTTAGGATTTTCGGCGCTTGGGAGACCGAGCGCCGCCCGCGCGGCGCTTCGCAGCACAAGGCTGCTCCTACATCTGTTTCGGGCCAGTAACGCCTGTGCCAGTGCACGCGACCGCCTTGTTCGTACAACGCGATATCGAGACATGCGCCAAAGCGTTCGCGCACAGACCTCATAGGAATAATTGGCCCGAAACAGATGTAGGAGCAGCCTTGTGCTGCGAAGCGCCGCGCGGGCGGCGCTCGATCTCCCAGGCGCAGACAATCCCACGGCAAACACCTGCAAGCCCTGATGCGCCCCCCCTGACCAAAAACCAGAGTTAACCTTGGGTTAATCGACCCAAGCCAGCATGACCCCTTTCAACGTACTGCCAAGGCGAAGACATGCGCGTCCTCCTGCTCTTCCTGACACTACTGCTGGCCGGCCCATTGCAGGCCAACCCGTTCGATGTCAAACCGGACTTCCTGCCGGTCAACCAGGCCTTCGTGCTTACCCACGACCGCCAGGCCGACGGCCAGATGCGCCTGTTCTTCCAGATCCAGCCTGGCTACTACCTGTATCAGAAACGCCTGAAGTTCGACGGCCTGCCTGCCGAACAGCACCCGCAACTGCCGGCCGCTCTCAACCACCACGACGAGTTCTTCGGCGACAGTGCGGTGTACCGCGACCAGCTCGAACTGCTGCTTCCGGCCGATGCTCAGGGTCAACTGCGACTGGGTTGGCAGGGTTGTGCCGACGCCGGCCTGTGCTACCCGCCGCAAACCACGTTGGTCGATCTGGGTGGCAGTGTGGCGCCGGCGGCCGAACAAGCCAGTGACCAGGCCCTGGCCAGCGACCTGCAAAAAGGCCACCTGGCCTGGAGCCTGCTTGCGTTCTTCGGCCTGGGCCTGTTGCTGGCCTTTACCCCCTGCTCGCTGCCGATGCTGCCGATCCTCGCCGGGCTGGTGCTGGGCAATGGCGCCAGCGCCCGGCGCGGCTGGATACTGGCCGGGGTCTATGTACTGAGCATGGCCCTGGTGTATGCCGCCCTGGGCGTGGTCGCCGCGCTGCTGGGTGCCAGCCTGCAGGCCTGGCTGCAGCAACCCTGGCTGCTGGGCAGCCTGGCGGGGCTGTTCGTGCTGCTGGCCCTGCCGATGTTCGGCGCCTTCGAACTGCAACTGCCCGCCGCCGTGCGTGACCGCCTCGACCGCGCCGGGCAAGGCACCCGTGGCGGCAACCTGTATGGCGCGGCGCTACTCGGCGCGCTGTCCGGCCTGCTGATGGGCCCGTGCATGACCGCGCCGTTGGCCGGCGCGCTGCTGTACATCGCCCAGAGCGGCGACGTGCTGCAGGGGGCGCTGGTGCTGTTCAGCCTCGGCCTGGGCATGGGCGTGCCGCTGCTGTTGCTGGTAACCCTGGGCAACCGCTACCTGCCCCGCCCGGGCGCCTGGATGAACCGGGTCAAGGGCGTGTTCGGCTTCGTGTTCCTGGGCATGGCGCTATACACCTTGCGCAGCCTGCTGCCCGCAGCATTGCTGCTGGCCCTGAGCGGCGCCTTGCTGATTGCCCTGGCCTGGGCTGCCTGGCCGGCCCTGCAGCGGTTGCCGGCGTTGCGCGCCTTGCCACTGCTGGGTGCCCTGTGGGGCGGCCTGCTGCTGGTGGGGGCGGCAGCCGGTGGCGACGACCTCTGGCAGCCGCTGCGCCCGTTCGCCGGTAGCGGCGCTACGCCGGCCACCGACCAGCACACCGAGGACGCCTTCGTCACCGTCAGCCGCCCCGAAGACCTGCAACGCGAACTGGATGCGGCCAAGGCCCGTGGCCAGTGGGTGATGCTCGACTACTATGCCGATTGGTGCGTGTCGTGCAAGGTCATGGAAAAACAGGTGTTCGCCCGCAGCGACGTGCAGGCCGGCCTGGCCGGTGTGCACCTGCTGCGCCTGGACGTGACCGCCGACACCCCAGCCAGCCAGGCCTTGCTGCAGCGCTACCAGGTACCCGGCCCGCCCAGCATCATCTGGGTCGGCCCGGAAGGCGACGAACGCCGCGCGCGGCGCATCACCGGTGAAGTGGATGCGGCCGCCTTCCTGCAACACTGGACCCAGACCAGGAGCCAAGGCTGATGCTGACCGTAACCCTCGGGCCACTGACCATGGCTCTCAACCATCTGCTGATGCTCACCGCCCTGGTGATCGCCAGCATGGTCGGCTGGTGGGTCGCCCGGCGTGGCGGCGAGAGCCCGGAATCGGCACTGTTCAACCTGTTCCTGATCGGCCTGCTGTGCGCACGCGCAGGCTTCGTGCTGGCGTACTGGCCGATGTACCAGGACGACCCGCTGCAGATCATCGATATCCGTGATGGCGGCTTCCTGTTCTGGTCGGGCCTTGCCGGCATCGTGCTCGGCGCCCTGTGGCAGGGCTGGCGCCATCCGGGCCTGCGCCGCCCGCTGGGCTGGGCGCTGTTCAGCGGTGCGCTGTTCTGGGGCCTGGCCAGCCTCGGGGGCCACCTGTACAGCAAGGGCACCGAACTGCCCGATTTAAGCCTGCGCAAGGCCAACGGCCAATCCGTGGCGTTGCACAGCTACCGCGGCAAACCGCTGGTCATCAACATCTGGGCTACCTGGTGCCCACCCTGCCGACGCGAAATGCCGGTGCTGCAACAGGCGCAAAGCGCTTACCCGCACGTGACCTTTCTGTTCGTCAACCAGGGCGAGACCCCGGAAAACGTCAGCACCTTCCTCGCCACCACCGGCCTGAGCCTGACCCACGTGCTGTTCGACGGCACCGGCCTGCTGGCCCAGCGCGTCGGCTCCATGGCCCTGCCCACCACCCTGTTCTACGACGCCGACGGGCGCCTGGTCGGCAGCCATCTGGGCGAGCTGTCCCGGGCCAGCCTGCGCCACGCCCTGGAGCCTTTCGACCGGGCCACCTCGCCCGCCCCTGCCGCACAAGGAAACTGACATGCGACTGACTGCACTGCTGCCCCTGTCCCTGGCTCTGCTAGCTGCCCCCGCCCTGCAGGCCGAAGAGTTGCCCAAGGCGATTGCGCAACTGCAAGCCAAGGGCGCCGTGATCAAAGGCAGCTTCGACGCCCCCAACGGCCTGCGCGGGTATGCCGCCGAGTACCAGAACAACGGCCTGGCGCTGTACCTCACCCCTGACGGCAAGCATGTACTGGTTGGCAGCCTGTTCGACGAACAGGGCAACGACCTCAGTGCCGAGCCGCTGAAAAAGCTGGTGTATGCGCCGATGAGCAAGGAAATCTGGGCGAAGATGGAGAAAACCTCCTGGATCGCTGACGGCAAGGACGATGCACCGCGCAAGGTGTACCTGTTCAGCGACCCCAACTGCCCGTACTGCAACATGTTCTGGGAGCAGGCACGGCCGTGGGTGGAGTCGGGCAAGGTGCAGTTGCGCCATATCATGGTCGGCATCATCCGCGAGGACAGCCCGGGCAAGTCGGCGGCGCTGCTGGCGGCCAAAGACCCGGCCAAGGCACTGCACGAGCATGAAAAAGCAGGCAAGGCCAGCAAGTTGAAGGCACTGGAGCAGGTGCCGGAGGCGGTGCAGCAAAAGCTGGCGGCGAACATGGCGCTGATGGAAGAAATGGGCTTGCAGGCGACCCCGGCGATCTTCTATCAGGATGACCAGGGCAACCTGCAGAGCCAGCAAGGCGCGCCGCGGCCGGAGTTGCTTGGGAAGATTCTCGGCAAGCGCTGATGTGAAATCGCCGGACGCAATTGTCCGAACGTGTTCGGGCCTCTTCGCGGGTAATCCCTCTGCCACAGGCTCATCGATGCAGGCATACCGAAGAAATTCGCGATTATTCCTACAACTGTGGGCCATTCAGTGCTTTACGTATTCCAGCGTTAATGCGACTAATTTCATCATCAGAGTCCGACTCCGATGATGTGTCGCACGAAGGTAATCTCGTTCGCTGAGCCTCCCGGAATTTTCTGCTGGCCTGGATATCACGGATAAGTTGGTCCCTCGCGCCATCAGGACGTGATTGGGGAGGGAGCGTTATATCTGGTCTTTTCACCAAAAGCTCATGGGAGTGGCCAAGGGCCGGGCCGACAGTGCCCTCAAGCGCGGCATCGACTAGTTGTCCAGGATGACCCAGCGAACGCTCGATCTTTTGGAAGGCTGGCCTGGTCATACGGTAAAGGTGTTTATTGGCTCTTGAAAATGCGCCAGCGCTTCTCAGGTCTAGATATCTGACGATTCTGGAGAATATGTCGGGTTCATTTATGGAAGTAATGGAAGTGGCCGATTGCGATATCTGAGCGGAAGGATGTAGCATGCGTTTCATTTGGCCGCTGGGGTCGACGTTATTGACGGGATCGCAACTGCAATAGCTGTACGCATTTATCCCCCCCTTTCCAAACGGGCTCAACCTGTCAGGCGAGATGAATCGCATCATGGCGGGGTTGAATGATCGATAGCCGTTGCCTAGTGCATAGCCGCCCGAAACCAGAGCGAATGCTTCGCCATTGAAGCCAAGTAATGTGAGTGATGACGGTAGTTTCGGGTCATGGCCGTAAGCAGAGTATGCGTGATGCTCCCCTTTGTCAGTTTCCTGCACCGACAGTACCGAGGCCTTTGCGTCTGTCGCGAACAAACCGTATGCCTCACCGCCAGCGACTCGTTGCTCGGCCAAAGGCAGATCAGGCGTGCGAAAAACGGCGCGATGCCGGTCATCATGCTTCAACGTTATGAGCTTATCCCCTTGGTAGAAGACAAACGACCTGCTCGATGAACTGTTCATGATTGAAGCCCCTGATGTCCGGAGTGAATAGAGTACACTGCTACCCACTGTGAGCCCCTTGCAGAGATTGGGGGACTGGTAGAAATAGGTGGTATACCGCGATGGTTTTTTGTCCATCAACCCATCAATGATATATCCCATACGTACCCCATCAACGCGGGGGGCTGGTCACGGGCATCCTAATAAGGAAGGTCGACACTGCATCCCGGCCAGAGTAGCTTGGGAAGATTCTTGGCAAGCGCTGATTACCCGGTTGCCTGTTCCGGCTTGCCGGCGAAAGGGGCGCAAAGCGCCCCCTGCTTTCAATAGCCCTTCGAGCTCCGCCATCAGGTCACTGAACCGGTCAACCTTGTCGTCTTCCAGCGCACTGCCCTGCAGGCCCCGCGAGGCCCTCTGCGTAGCCAGCAGCGAATGCCCGCCCAGTTCGAAGAAGTTGTCGTGCCCCCAACCCACTCGGCCTTGAGCACTTCGGCCCAAAATCCTGCCATTACTTCCTCCGGCTCGTTGCGCGGTATCTGGTAGGCCTGGCTGTGCTCCCACAGGTACTGCGCCAAACCTCGAGAACAACGCCATATCTGTAGGAGCGGCCTTGTGTCGCGAAAGGGCCGCATAGCGGCCCCAGAGTTGCTGCATAAAAGCTGAAATTGCTGGGGCTGCCGTGCAGCCCTTTCGCGACACAAGGCCGCTCCTACAAGGGGCGATGCAGGCCTCACTTGCTCTGGTCACAACCCCTCCAGCTCGTCCTTGAGCACATCGGCCCAGATGCCAGCCAATGGCCAAGCTTACATTTGGCAACACTAAGTTATACCACCTAAAGCGACGAACACTTTTCCGAACCGATCATCGGGAAACAACGCTCGGCGATCAAATATATAACAATCCCACAACAACTTCAGATCCGCCCTACAAAAAACAGAAGTCTTTTTCACCCCCATGATCAGTGAACAGATCGCGATCAGACATACCCTTCAGATAGACCCCACAATACCAACTGCAATTCAAACAACCAGATTACACCCCGCCAACACATCACCTCCATCAAACTTGACGTACATGCAGCGTGAATATAAAACCTTACCCCCTGCATTCGCGAAGACACTAAAGGCGAGAAAAATGAACAAAAAGCCATACCCCATAACGCGAACAAAACAGATCCTCATGATCACCAAGGTGTTGATCCTGGAACACCTGCGAGAACCCACTGCGTTGCTGTGGACAGCGGTGGCGCCTTGCTTGATGTTCATACTACTGAGGCAAAGCCGTTCCCTTGCAGCGTCACCAGACTCTCTCTATATATCCTCTGCTGCGTGGTTCTACGCCTACATCGCTGCAAACGTTGCCTTCTTCGGCCTCGGCTTTTATCTAATCGGGCGACGAGAAAGTGGCTTCGTCCGGTCATTCATTTACCAACGCGAGGCAATTGCACTTTTCCTCATATCGCACGCCGTCAGCTACACATTGGTCAGTGTCGTGTACTCTAGCTTTTTCTACTTCATCTCCAAGCCTCTATACGGTTCCTACTCGCTATCAGAACTCCTGTACCTTACAGCCGCGTTCTATACGAGTTACCTGATATTCTCCTCCATCGGCTTGGCGATCGCAGCGATGCCCATCAAATTCAGCACAGCCGGCACGCTATTTTCGCTTCTTTCATTCCTGATGTTACTTTCCGGCTATTTGGGTACCACACAAGACGAACTGGCCCACTGGTCAACGTTGATCAACCCCTTGCACCTGAGCACAAGAATAATTACCGGAGAGATACCACTCACCATTAGTTTTCTGACAGCTTTTGCCATTTCAACAGCGGGACTCTATGCAACAGGAAAGCTATTCAGAATCCACCCCATATGGAGCCGCTATTAAAATGCACCTTCTCACCATCAAAAACCTGGACTTCTCATACAACAGCAGCCCTCTTTTACAAAACATCACGTTACAGTTGAAAAAAGGAGAGGCCGTAGGCGTACTGGGCAGTAACGGAGCAGGAAAGACCACGCTTTTCGACCTGATCTGCAACATCAGAAAACCAAGCAACGGCACAATCATAAATTCATCCAGACAGCAGGCTTATCTGACTCAAGTACTGACACCACCGCCCTTGCTCAGGATGAGCGAAGTCTACCAACTGATTACACATTTAAACTCCAGATCAGCACCGGATCACTGCGAGGTGCTTTCACGCCTCTCTGAATGGTCACCTTCCCTGTCGAAACGGTATGCTGAAATCTACAAGAAAAAGGCATCTACTTGCAGCTATGGCGAAGTCCGGAGTTTTGTCACACTGACGCTACTGCTAATGGGCAGTGACCTGATCATCCTCGACGAGCCGACTGCGGGGGTAGACCCAGAATTCAGACACCACATATGGCTAGGTATAAAAAACGCGTGCAAAAACGGGGCTAGTGTTTTGATTTCATCTCACTATACCGAGGAAATTGCCACAAACTGCCATCGTTTCTACATGCTCGCTCATCAACACCTCGAGCCATTTGAGAATGCTCATGAGTTTCTCGCTCGCTACCATGCGAACTCTTATGATGAAGCATTCATCAATGCGTCGATGTCGTTGGAAGAAATCGGGGCCGTATCATGACGGCGAAGAACCGTGGGAAAGATGGGCTTGCAGGTATGGCACCGGCTGCGCCGGTGTTCGCGGGCATGCCCGCTCCCACAGGTGCAGCGCCAAACCTCGAGAACAACGCCGTATCTGTAGGAGCGGCCTTGTGTCGCGAAAGGGCCGCATAGCGGCCCCAGCAATTTCAACTCTTGTGCACCTGCTCAGGTCACAACCCCTCCAGCTCGGCCATCAGGTCACTGAGCCGGTCGACCTTGTCGTCATCCAGCACACTGCCCTGCAGCCCCTGCACATACACCGCCAGTTCCTCCACCGTGCTGCACTCGAACATCGCCCGCAGCGGCACGTTCAGTTGCAGCTGCTTCTGCATCCGCGAGGCGATTTGCGTGGCCAGCAGCGAATGCCCGCCCAGCTCGAAGAAGTTGTCGTGCACCCCGACCCGCTCGGCCTTGAGCACATCCGCCCAGATACCGGCCAGTACCTCTTCCAGCTCATTGCGCGGCGCCTGGTAGGCCTGGCTGTGCTGGCCACCGACGTCGATGGCTGGCAGGGCCTTGCGGTCGAGCTTGCCGTTGGCGTTGTGCGGCAGGCTGTCGAACCAGCCCCAGTGCAGTGGCACCATGTACTCCGGCAACTCGGCACGCAGGCGCAGCTTGAGCTGTTCCAGCAACGCAGCGTCGGCTGCAACGCCTTGATGCGCCACCAGGTAACCCACCAGGTGCTTGCCATTGACGCCCTCCTGCACGCCAACGGCAGCGTCGCGGATCTCCGGCTGTTCGTGCAGGCGGGCTTCGATTTCGCCCAGTTCGATGCGGTAGCCGCGAATCTTCACCTGATGGTCGATGCGCCCGACATACTCCAGCACCCCGTCCGGGCGCTGCCGCGCCAGGTCGCCAGTGCGATACAGGCGTTCGCCCGGTGCACCATGAGGATGGGGAATGAACGCCAGCGCTGTGCGCACCGGGTCGCCGACATAGCCACGGCCCACGCCGGTGCCGGCCACGCACAACTCACCTGTCGCACCCAGTGGCACCAGTGCCTGGTCCTCGCCGTACAGGTACAGGCGGTTGTTGTCGGTCGGCGTGCCGATCGGCAAGTAACTGCCACGGGTCGAGGCGGCATCGACGCGGAAGAACGCCACGTCATCGGAGCACTCCGCCGGGCCGTAGGCGTTGACCAGGCCGATCTGCGGGTAGCGCTGCAGCCACTGCGCCGCCAGCTCCGGTGGCATGGCTTCGCCGGTCGGCAGCATCCAGCGCAGGCCATCGAGGGCCTGGTGGTCGTTGGCCAGCATGCCCTGGATCAGCGACGGCACGCTCTCCAGCACGCTGATGCCGGTGGCCTGCACATGCGCCAGCAGGCCCTGCGGGTCATGGGCGATGGCGTTCGGCACGATCTCCACCCTGGCGCCGAACAGCGGCGCGGCAAGGAACTGCCACACCGAAATGTCAAAGCTCTGCGAGGCCGTCTGGGCGATCACGTCGTGCTCGCCGAGCGCCAGGTACGGCACCTTGCTCAGCTGGTTGTTGAGCATGCCGCGCTGCTCGACCATCACCCCCTTCGGCAGGCCGGTGGAGCCTGAGGTGTAGATCACATAGGCGAGGTTATCCGGCCCGCTGTGAATGCCGGGGTTGTGGCTGGCCACCGGGCTGGCCTGGATGTCTTCCCAGACCAGCAGCTGCGGCCGTGCCGCCAACGCAAGCTGGTCCAGCAACTGCCGCCCTTGCCCGGCACAGGCCGCGCTGCACACCAGCACGGGTGTACGGCTGAGCTGGATGATGCTTTGCAGACGCGCCGCCGGCAGGCCCGGGTCCAGTGGCAGGTAGCCGGCGCCGGCCTTGAAGCTGCCGACGATCATGCCCAGCAGCGGTAGCCCACGCTCGGCCAGCAGTGCCACCGGCTGGTCCACGTTCACACCCGCCGCGATCAAGGCATGGCCCAGACGGTTGGCCGCCAGATTCAAGCCGGCGTAGTCGTAGGATGCGTCCAGGCAGCGGGCCACGGTACGTTGCGGATGCGCGGCCACCTGCGCCTCGAACTGCGCGATGTAACTCTGTTCCAACGGATAGGCGCGCGCGGTGCGGTTGCAGTCTTCCAGCAGGAAGCGCTGCTCTTCCGCACCCAGCAACGGCAGTGCGCTCATCTCCCCTTCAAAGCCTTGCACCAGCGCCAGCAGCAGGCGCTTGAACTCGGCCAGCAGGCGCTCGACGGTCGGGTAGTCGAAGTAGCGCTGGTCGAACGACAGGTGCAGGCCAAGGTCATCGCCCGGGTAGCACACTGCGGTCAGTGGGAAGTTGGTGTGGGTACGGCCCGAGTCGGAGCTGGCATTCAGGTGCTGGGCGTGGTCGAGCACGGCGGTTTCCACCGGCGCGTTCTCGAACACGAACAGGCTGTCGAACAGCGGCTGGCCCTTGGGTAGTTCGCTGCATTCCTGGATCGCCACCAGCGGCAGGTATTCATACTCGCGCAGCTCCATGTTGTGCTCCAACAGGCCTTGCAACCACTGCCGCACACTGCAGCGCTCACCCGCCACCGGCAATTGCACGCGCAGGGCGACGCTGTTGATGAACAGGCCGACGGTACGCTGCATCTGCGGCATGCTCACCGGGCGCCCGGCCACGGTCACGCCAAAGGCCACGTCGCGGTCGCCACTGTAGCGCGCCAGCACCAGTGCCCAGGCCGCCTGGGCGAAGGTGTTGACGGTGAGCTGGTGGGCCTGGGCCAGTTCGCGCAGGCGCACGCCGTCGCTCACCGCCAGGCGGGTGTAACAGTCGCCGACGATCATGCCGCTACCGGCATGGTCGTGGCGCAGCGGGCGGTCGCTGGGGATGGTGGTGGCGCGTTCGAAGCCGGCCAGGTTGGCCTGCCACCAGGCTCGCGCGTCGTCCAGGCCTTGGCGTTGCAGCCAGCCGATGTAGTCGCGGTAGCGCGGTGGCGCAGGCAAGCGGGCCTGGCGCCCCTCGCCGAGGGCCTGGTAGATCTCGAAGAAATCGTTCATCAGCAGCGAACGGCACCAGGCATCGATGAGGATGTGGTGGTTGCTCATCATGAACCAGTAGCGCTCGTCGGCCACACGCACCAGGCGCAGGTGGAACGGCGCCTCGCTGAGCAGCGCGAAACCAGCCTCGCGTTCCTGCTTGTGCAGGGCCTGCAGGCGCTGCTCCTGGGCGTCGTCGTCGAGGCCACGCCAGTCCTGATAGTCCACCGGCATGTTGCCCGGTTTGTGGATGATCTGCAGCATCGCCTCGCCGGTGTTCCAGCTGAACGATGCGCGTAGCGCCTCGTGGCGTGCCACCACCGCCTGCCACGCCTGTGCGAAGCGTTCGGGGTCGAGCGCGCTGTTGATGCGGTAGCGGTCCTGCATGTAGTAAAGGCCGGTGCCCGGCTCCAGCAGGGTGTGCAACAGCATGCCCTCCTGCATCGGCGTCAGCGGGTAGACGTCCTCGATCTGCGCGGCCGGTACCGGCAGCGCGTCGATCTGCGCCTGGGTCAGGTGCGCCAGCGGGAAGTCCGATTCCGTGAAACTGCCGTTGCCATCAGCCAGGCAATGCTCGACCAGCGCCAGCAGCTCCTGACGATAGGCCTCGGCCAGGCAGGCGATGGTCCGCTCGTCGTAGCGTTCGGCACTGAAGGTCCAGCGCAGTTGCAGGGCACCGCCATACACCTGGCCATCGACACTCAGCCAGTTGGGCAGCGGTGCATCGAGGTCGTGGGCCAGGCCGGCCGGGGCGTCCAGCGGCTGGAACAGGGCTGTGCTGTCGAACTGCTGGTCGAACTGGCCCAGGTAGTTGAAGGTGATGCGTGCCTGCGGCAGGGCCGCCATCTGCTCACGCACTGCCGTATCGGCCAGGTAGCGCAGCACGCCATAACCCAGCCCTTTGTGCGGCACCTGGCGCAGTTGCTCCTTGATGCGCTTGATCGAGCCTGCCCGCGCTGCATCGTCCTCGCCTGGCAGCGGGCGCAGGCTCAGCGGGTAGGCGTTGGTGAACCAGCCGACGCTGCGGGTCAAGTCCATGTCTTCGAACAGCCCGTCACGGCCATGGCCCTCAAGCTGTACCAGCACTTCTTCATCGCCGCTCCAGCGGCACAGGGCACGCGCCAGCGCGGTCAGCAGCAGGTCGTTGACCTGGGTGTGATAGGCCGCCGGGGCCTGCTGCAGCAACTGCCGGGTCTGCTCCACATCCAGGCCGATGGCCAGGGTACGGGCATGGCAGTGCAGGTTGCCGCCCTGCGGGTGATCGCATGGCAGTTCGCGGCGCACGCCGCCCAACTGGCCTTGCCACCAGCCCAGCTCGTCGCGCAGCGAATCACTGCCGGCATAGCTGGCCAGGCGTGCGGCCCAGTCGCCCATGGCGTGGGTCTTGGCCGGCAGCGGCTGGCCTCGGTACAGCGCCTGAAGGTCTTCCAGCAGCACGCGCCACGACACGCCATCGACCACCAGGTGATGGATAGCCAGCAACAGGCGCTGGCCGCCCTGCCCGTCATTAACCAGCAAGGCGCGCAACAGTGGGCCCTGTTCCAGGTCGAGGCTGCGTTGCAAATCGGTGTACAGCGGTTGGCAATCGGCGAAGTCGGCGACCGTGGCTGTCCACAGCAATTGCCCGGTGGCAAGCGAAGCATATTCGGCCTGCCAGCGGCCCTGGGCCTGGCCGAAGCGCAGGCGCAGGCTGTCGTGGTGCTGCACCAGGGCGGCCAAGGCTCGCTCCAGTCCCCCCTCATCCAGCGGCTTGCGTGCCTCCAGCAGAACAGCCTGGTTCCAGTGCTGCGGCTGTGGCACTTCACTGTCGAAGAACCAGTGCTGGATCGGCGTGAGGCCGGCCTGGCCCTGGCGCTGGCCCTGTTCGATGCTGCTGGCGGCTTCGCTGCGCTGAACGATGGCGGCCAGGGTCTGGATGGTCTGATGCTGGAACAGGTCGCGCGGGGTGAACTGCAAGCCGGCCTGACGAGCCCGGCTGACTACCTGGATCGACAGGATCGAGTCGCCGCCCAGTTCGAAGAAGTTGTCCTGCACGCCGACCCGGGCAACGTTGAGCACGTCGCGCCAGATCTGCGCCAGTTGGGCTTCCACCTCGTTGCCAGGCGCCTGGTACTGCTGGCGTGCCTGTTCCAGGTCCGGCAGCGGCAGCGCACGGCGGTCGAGCTTGCCGTTGCCCATCAGCGGCAGGCTGTCGAGCAGCACCAGGTGCGCCGGCACCATGTAGTCCGGCAGGTGCTGGCGGGCATCGGCTTTCACCGCGTCGCGCAGCAGGCCCTGGGCCTCGCTGTCGGCAGCGGCCTGCCCGCACACCAGGTAACCCACCAGTTGCTTGCCGCCCGGCAGGTCGAGGGCCAGAACTACAGCCTCGTCGACATCGGCATGCGCCTGCAGGCGGCTTTCGATTTCGCCCAGCTCGATACGGAAACCGCGAATCTTCACTTGCTGGTCGGCGCGGCCGACGTACTCGACCAGGCCATCGCTGCCCAGGCGCACCAGGTCACCGGTGCGATACAGGCGCCCGCCTTCGCTGCCGAACGGGTCGGCGACGAAGCGCTCGGCGCTTAGGCCTGGGCGGTCGTGGTAACCCTGGGCCAGGCCGGCACCGCCGACATACAGCTCGCCAATACCGCCTTGCGGCAACAGGGCAAGGTCTTCATCGAGGATGTAGGCCGTGCGGCTACCGATGACACGGCCGATCGGCACGTTGCCCAGCTCTGCCGGCAGCGTCTGTGGTGCCAGGCAGGCCAGCGGCATGACCACGGTTTCGGTCGGCCCGTAGGCGTTGAAGAACTGCTGCGGCGCGAAGGCCTGGCGGATGCGCTGCAGGTGTTCGCCGGTCAGCGCCTCACCACCGGTAATGACCAGGCGCACTGGCAACTGCTCGCCCTGCCCGGCCAGGTACTGCGCCAACTGGCTGCCGTAGCTTGGCGTGAAGCCAAGAATGCTCACCTGCTGCTCACGCACCAGCTGGCAGATGTCTTCGGCGCCCCACTGCCCCTGGGCACGCAGTACCACGCGGGCGCCACACAGCAGCGGAACCCACAGGCGTTCGCTGGCGGCGTCGAAATTGATCGAATAGAAGTGCAGCTCGCAGTCATCGCCGCGCATACCGAACGCGTCGATCACCGCCTGGCAATGCATGGCGAACTCGCCGTGGCTGACTACCACGCCCTTGGGCTTGCCGGTGGAACCGGAGGTGTAGATCAGGTAGGCCTGGTTCTGCGGCAGGTTGAGGTTGTCCAGCGGCGCATCGCTGTAGGCCGACAGGCTGGCGCTGTCGTCTTCCAGGCTCCAGTGCGCCACGCCTTCGGGCAACTGCCCCAGGGTTTGCAGCAGCGCGCGCTGGCTTAGCAGCAGGCCGATGCGGCTGTCTTCGATCATGTAGCGCAGGCGGTCGAGCGGGTATTCGGGGTCGAGCGGCACGTAGGCGCCACCGGCCTTGAGGATGGCCAGCAGGCCGACGACCATTTCCAGCGAACGCTCCAGCGCCAGGCCCACGCGCACCTGCGGGCCGACGCCACGCTCGCGCAGGGCGCGGGCCAGGCGGTTGGCCTGCTGGTCGAGTTCGGCATAGGTCATGTGCCGGCCGGCGAAGGTCAACGCGCCAGCGTGTGGCGTGCGCGCAGCCTGGGCGGCGAACAGGCCGTGCACGGTCTGGTCGAGAGCGAGACCCTGCTCGCCCTGCAACTGGCCCGCCAGCACCTGCTGCTCGGCGCTGCTCAGCATCGGCAGCTCGCACAGGCGCTGTTGCGGGTTGTCGAGCAGGCCCGCCAGCAATTGCTGCCAGTGCTCGGCCATGCGTGCGATGCGTGGTTCGTCGAACAGGTCACGGCTGTAGGTCAGGCAGCAACCCAGGCGGCCGTCGAGGTCGGTCACCTCCAGGTACAGGTCGAACTTGGTGGCGCTGGCGTCGTTGACCAGGTAATCCACCTGCATGCCGGCAAGCTGGCGGCTTTGCTGGAAGGCCCAGCGCTGCACGTTGCACATCACCTGGAACAGCGGGTTGTAGGCGCTGCTGCGCGGTGGCTGCAGGGCTTCCACCAGCTGGTCGAACGGCAGGTCCTGGTGCGACTGGCCTTCGATGGCAACCTGGCGTACCTGCTCCAGCAACTGTGCGGCGCTCATCTGGCCGTCCAGCTCGCAACGCAGCACCTGGGTGTTGAGGAACGCGCCAATCAGCCCTTCGCTTTCCGGGCGGATGCGGTTGGCCACCGGCGCGCCAATGCGCAGGTCACGCTGGCCGCTGTAGCGGTGCAGCAAGGCGGCCAGGGTGGCAGTCATGGTCATGAACAGGGTCAGGCCGCGCTGGCTGTTGAAGGCATGCACGCGGGCAACCAGCGCCGGGTCGAGCTCGAAGCGGTACAGCTCGCCACGGTGGCTCTGCACTGCCGGGCGCGGGCGGTCGGCAGGCAACGCCAGCACCGGGTGCTCATCGCCCAGGCGGGCCTGCCAGTAGGCCAGCTGGCGGGCGCCCTCGCCGCTTTCCAGCCATTGCCGTTGCCACACGCTGTAGTCCAGATACTGCACCGGCAGCGGCGCCAGCGGCGATTCGCGGTCATCGACGAAGGCCTCGTACAGCTCGCCCAGTTCGCGGGCGAAGATGTCCATGGCCCAGCCCTCGGTGACGATATGGTGCAGGGTCAGCACGAAGAAATGCTCGCGCTCTTCGGCTTTGACCAGGCAGGCACGCAGCAGCGGGCCGCGCTCCAGGTCGAACGGCTGGTGCGCCTGGTCGTCGGCCAGTTGTTGCAGGCGTTGTTGGCGGGCATCGGCGGGCAAGGCGCTGAAGTCTTGCCAGTCGAGGTGCAGGCTGCTGTCTTCGGCCACGCACTGATACGGCACGCCATCGATGCTGGGGAAGGTGGTGCGCAGGGTTTCGTGGCGCACCACCAGCGCCTGCAGCGCACGTTCGAAGGCATCCACATGCAGGGTGCCGCGCAAGCGCGCCATGCCGCCGACGTTGTACGCCGGGCTGCCCGGCTCCATTTGCCAGAGGAACCACATGCGCTGCTGCGAGTACGACAGCGGCACCGCCTGGCGGCGGTCGACGCGGGTGATTGTGCCTTGCAGGTTGCGCTCACCGGCAGCACGAATACGCGTGATCTCGGCACAGAAGGCGCCCAGCTCGCTGGCGTCGAACAGGGCCTTGAGCGGCAGCTCGACATCGCAGGCCTGACGCGTGCGCGAGACAATTTGAGTGGCCAGCAGCGAATGGCCGCCGAGGGCGAAGAAGTCGTCCTGCAGGCCGATGCGCGGCAAGTTCAGCACCTCGCGCCAGATGGCGGCGACCTGCTGCTGCAACTCGGTTTGCGGCTCGACGTGCTGCCGCTGCTGCCACACCGGGGCCGGCAACGCCTTGCGGTCGACCTTGCCGCTGGGGCCCAGTGGCATCTGCGCCAGCGGGATGAGTTGTGCCGGCACCATGTAGGCCGGTAGTTGTTCAGCCAGCACCGTCAGCAATGCATCAGGCTGGGCGCTGCCACTGTAGTAGCCGACCAGTTGCGCACCTACGGCATCCTTGTGAATCAGCACCAGCGCCTGTTCGACCCCCGCTTGCGCCAGCAGGCAGGCCTGGACTTCCTCGGGCTCGACACGGAAGCCACGCACCTTGAGCTGCTGGTCGAGGCGACCAAGGTATTCCAGCGCCGCGGTCTGCACCTGCCAGCGGGCGCGGTCGCCACTGCGGTACAGGCGCTCGCCATTGCCGTCGGCCCGGGGCACGAAGCGCTCGGCGGTGAGGCCCGGACGGCCCAGGTAGCCACGGGCCAGGCCTGCACCGCCGAGGTACAGCTCGCCCGGCACACTGGGGGCGGTCAGTTCCAGCTCGTCGTCCAGCACACGGCACAGCACATTGCCCAGCGGGCGGCCGATCGGCGAGCGTTCGCCATCGGTGGCCTGGCAGTGCCAGTGGGTGACGTTGATGGCGGTTTCGGTCGGGCCATAGCGGTTGTGCAACTGCACCTGTGGCAGCACCTGCAGCACGCGGTCACGCAGT
The DNA here is from genome assembly GCF_057444345.1 of Pseudomonas sp. PVC-5-1. Classification (NCBI taxonomy): domain Bacteria; kingdom Pseudomonadati; phylum Pseudomonadota; class Gammaproteobacteria; order Pseudomonadales; family Pseudomonadaceae; genus Pseudomonas; species Pseudomonas sp. PVC-5-1. The sequence goes on from NZ_CM172024.1 coordinate 3,969,571, forward strand.
GCCGCGGACAGCGCTTCGCCACCGGAGAACAGCCGGCGCAGGCTGCCGCAGGCACCCGCCTGCGGCTCCTGGACGAACACCTGCAACAGCGGCGGCACGAAGTGCAGCGTGGTCACGCCATGGGCCTGCACCAACGCGGCGATGCGCTGCGGGTCGCGGTGCTCGCCAGAGCCGGCGAGCACCAGCTTGCAACCGGTCACCAGTGGCCAGAAGCATTCCCACACCGAAACGTCGAAGCTGATCGGCGCCTTCTGCATCAGCACGTCGCTGTCGTCCAGCACATAGCTGGCCTGCATCCATTGCAGGCGCTCGGCCAGTGCCGCGTGGGTATTGCCCACGCCCTTGGGCTGGCCGGTGGAGCCGGAGGTGTAGATCACATAGGCCAGGTTGTCGCCATGCAGATGCAACCCGGGGGCATGGCTTGGCCAGCTGTCCAGGTGCAGCTGGTCGAGGGCGATGGCGCTGACGCCATCAACCTGTGGCAGCTTGCCCAGCAGGCTGCTGTGGCTCAGCAACAGGCCAGCGTTGCAGTCGGCGAGCATGTAGGCCAGGCGCTCGGCCGGGTAATCGACGTCCAGCGGCACATAGGCACCACCGGCCTTGAGAATGGCCAGCAGGCCCACCAGCAGCTGCGGCGAACGCTCGATGGCGATGGCCACGCAAGTGTCTGGGCCCACGCCTTTGTCACGCAGGTAGTGGGCCAGACGGTTGGCTTGCTGGTGCAACTCGGCGTAATCCAGGCTGCCACCGTCCCACACCAGGGCGGTGCGCTGCGGGGTCAGGCGTGCCTGTTCATTGAGCTGCTCGACCAGCAGGCGCTGCGGCGGCGCAGCGGGTGCCTCGCCCCAGCTCAGCAGTTGCGCGCGGCCAGGCTCGTCGAGCAGTTGCACCTCGCCCAGCGCCCGCTGCGGCCCGGCACACACCTGCTCGAGCAGGGCCAACAGGTGCTGGGCCAGGCGCTTGACGGTACTGGCATCGAACAATTCGGCGGCATAGTCGAAGGCCAGGCTCAGGCGGCCCTGGTGGTCTTCTTCACTGTGCAGCTGCAAGTCGAACTTGGCTTCGCGACTGTGCCACGGCAGCTCTTCGGCCAGCAGGCCCGGCAGGCGGCGCAGCGCAGACAGGTCACGTTGCTGGTGGTTGAACATGACCTGGAACAGGCCTTGCTCGCGAGCCTCGGGCAGGGCTTCGAGCAGTTGCTCGAACGGCAGGTCCTGGTTGGCCTGGGCATCCAGGGTTGCCTGGCGCACCTGGGCCAACAACTGGTCGAACGGCAGGCGGCCATCGAGTTGCGCACGCAGTACCTGGGTGTTGATGAAGAAGCCGACCATGCCTTGGGTTTCCAGGCGCGGGCGGTTGGCGTTGGGCACGCCGACACGGATATCGGCCTGGCCACTGTAGCGGTGCAACAGCGCCTGCCAGCCGGCCAGCAGTACCATGAACAGGCTGGCCTGCTGTTCGCGGGCCAGGCCCTTGAGCGCTTCGGTGAGCCTGGCCGGTACCTTGAGGTTGAAGCGGGCGGCGCGGTGGCCGCGCTGGCTGGTGCGCGGGTGGTCGGTGCACAGGTCGAGCACCGGCAGATCATCCCCCAGACGCGCCTGCCAGTACTGCAGCTGACGCTCGGCTTCGCCTGCGGCCAGCCACTGTCGCTGCCAGGTGCCGTAGTCGGCATAACCCAGGGTCAGCGGTGCCAGGTTGGCCTCAAGGCCCTGGCAGTGGGCGGCGTACAGTTTGGCGAATTCGTCGAGCAGGATGTTCAGCGACCAGCCGTCGGCGACGATATGGTGCAGGGTCACCCACAGTTGATGGTGTTCATCGTCCAGGCGCGCCAGGGTCACCCGCAGCAACGGCCCCCGGGTCAGGTCGAACGGCTGGCGAGCTTCGGTTTCACGTTGGGCGGCGACCTGTTCGGCGGCCTGGCCTTCGAGGTCCAGGCGGCGAAGGTCGAACGGCTGCTGCGCCAGGACGCGCTGCAGGGCCTGGCCGTTCTCTTCGGCAAACAGGGTACGCAGCGATTCATGGCGCGCCACCAGCGCCTGGAAGGCTGCTTCCAGGGCGTTTTCGTCCAGCTCACCACGCAACTGCAGGCCGGCTGGGATGTTGTAGGCTGCCGATTGCGGGTCCAACTGCCATAGCAACCACAGGCGGTTTTGCGCCAGCGACTGGGGCAGCGCCTGGTTGCGTTCCAGGGTGGCGATGGCGCCGACCCGGCAACCGCCTTCGGCGATGATCGCGGCCACGGCCTTGGCGTAGTCAGCCAGTATCGGCGCCTCGAACAGGGTGCGCAGGCCCAGGTCGATGGCCAGTTCATCGGCCAGGCGTGCGGTGGCATGGGTGGCGGCGATGGAGTTGCCGCCCAGCAGCAGGAAGTGGTCGTCTGCCGCCACCGCCTCGACCTTGAGAATGTCGCGCCACACATCGGCGATGCGCGCCTGCAGTTCATCGCCTGCGCCCACTGAAGCAACGGGCTCGTTCACCTCAGGGAAGCGGGCGTAGCAGTCCAGGCTGCCATCGTCCATGCGCAGGCGGCAGGCCGAACGCTGCAGCTTGCCGCTGGAGGTCTTGGGCAGCGCACCCGGGTTCAGCAGCAGGACCACGGCCGGTGCCTGGCGGCAGGCGTCGGCGATCACCTGGCGCAGGGTCTTGATCAGCGCCTGGGGCTTGATCGCCTTCTGCACGTTGCGGCTGATTTCCACCGCCACGCCAATGCCCTCCTCGCCTTGCTGCTCGACGGCGAACACTGCCACCCGGCCTTTGCGCAGCACCTCCACTTCGCGCTCGAGGGTCTTTTCCAGGTCCTGCGGGTACAGGTTCTGCCCGCGCACGATGAGCATGTCCTTCAGGCGACCGGTGACGAACACTTCGCCTTCGCGCATGAAGCCCAGGTCGCCGGTACGCAGCCAGGTCTGGCCGCCCATCTCGACGAAGGTGCGGGCGCTGGCCTCGGGGTTGCGCCAGTAGCCCAGGGCGATGCTCGGGCCGGCGGCCCAGATCTCGCCCACCTGGTTGTCGCCCAGCACCTGCAGGCGTTGTGGTTCGACAATGCGCACGGCATGCCCGGGCTGCGGGTAGCCACAGCTCATCAGCACACTGCCCTTGCCAGGCTCCGCACGGTTGGCGGCGAAGGCTTCGGCGTCCAGCTCCAGCGCGGCGATGCCCTGGCCACGGCGACTACCGCTGACGAACAGGGTCGCCTCGGCCAGGCCGTAGCTGGCGAAGAAGCTCTGCGGGTCGAAGCCGCAGGCCTGGAACTTGTCGGCAAAGGCCGCCAGGCTGTCCTGGCGGATCGGCTCGGAGCCGGAATAGGCCACCCGCCAGCGGCTGAGGTCGAGCCCGGCCAGGGATGCCTCGCTGACCCGCTCGCTGCACAACCGGTAAGCAAAGTCGGGGCCGCCGCTGATGGTGCCGCCGTATTCGCTGATGGCCTGCAACCAGCGCAGCGGCCGGGCCAGGAAGTAGCCCGGCGACATCAGCACACAGGGCACGCCGCTGAAAATCGGCTGCAGCAGGCCGCCGATCAGGCCCATGTCGTGGTACAGCGGCAGCCAGCTGACGATCACATCGTCTGGGTTGAGGTCGATGCCAAAGCCTTGGCGGATCAGTTGTTCGTTGGCCACCAGGTTGCCATGGCTGACCTGCACGCCCTTGGGCAGTGCTGTGGAGCCGGAGGTGTATTGCAGGAAGGCGATGTCATCACCCTTGAGCGCGGGTTCGCGCCAGTTTGCAGCCAGTGCCGGGTCCAGGCCATCCACCGCCAGCAGCTCGGGGGCGTTGGCCGCTGTCAGGGCCTCCAGGCCCTGCAGGCTGTCGCGCAGGGCCGCGACGGTCAGCAGCAGGCGCGGCTCGGCGTCGTCGATGATCGACAGCAAGCGCTGCTGGTGGTGCTGGCGCGCGGACTCCGGCGGGTAGGCCGGCACCGCAATCACGCCGGCATACAGGCAGCCGAAGAATGCCGCCACATAGTCTGGCCCGCTGGGGAACAACAGCACTGCGCGGTCGCCGAAACCGGCCCGGCTTTGCAAGGCAGCAGCGATGGTGCGTGCGCGCTGGTCGAGGTCCCGGTAGCTGAGCACGGCCTGCTCGCCGGGAGCGTCGGCCAGAAAGCGCAAGGCGACTTTGTCCGGGGTCTGCACGGCGCGCTGCGCCAGGGCCTGGACCAGCGAGAGCGGGAGTTCGAAGGCGTCCGTCATGGGGTGTTCCTGCCAGTGTCTGGTTGGGTCGGGCCGGCTGCTGCGCGAACGTGGGCGTAGCGGCATGTGGCGGCCTGAGGTGTACACAGGGGGACGGATGGGCGGGGGGAGAAATTAGCGGTGGTGAGGCTTTGGGGGCACGTGAGGGTTGCCAGGTGTTTGCCTTGAGAAATGTTGCGCCTGACATGCACCCAGCCATCTCTGCGCTTTAGAACTGAAACCACATGAAACCAATTACATTTCGCATTTGACAATCATTATCATTCTGAATAGCTTGTCGCCCGTCGTAGGAAGCTTCCCAAATTTGGGTGCGTCCTTTCCCCTCTGTGACAAGGTGATTTCCATGGCGGAACAACTATCCACAAGTAAGTGCGATTCACCATTACTGCAGGCCTTCGTCGACAACCGCAGCATTCTGGTCAAGATCGCTGCCCGCATCACCGGCTGCCGATCGCGCGCCGAAGATGTGGTGCAGGACGCCTTTTTCCGGCTCAGCGCCGCCCCGCAGATCACATCGTCGTTCAAGGCGCAGCTGAGCTACCTGTTCCAGATCGTGCGCAACCTGGCCATCGACCACTACCGCAAGCAGGCCATGGAGCTGAAATACTCCGGCAGCGAGGAGGAAGGCCTGAACGTGGTCGTGCAAAACGCCTCCCCCGAAGCCACCCACATCAACCTTGCCGCGCTGGATGACATTGCCGAGGCGCTGAACGAACTGCCCCAGCGCACCCGCTATGCCTTCGAGATGTACCGCCTGCATGGCGTGCCGCAGAAGGACATTGCCAAGGAGCTGGGAGTGTCGCCGACGCTGGTCAACTTCATGATCCGCGATGCGCTGGTGCATTGCCGCAAGACGGCCAGTCGGCAGGCCTGATCAGGCAGAGTCTGCTTCTTCGCGGGCACGCCCGCTCCCACAGATACCCACAGTGCTGACAGCCAGTGGAGATCCTGTAGGAGCGGGCTTGCCCGCGAAGAAGCCACCCCGATATCAAGCCAGTTTGCAACGATCGAAAAACCGTTCCCGCCCCAGAATCATCAACGCCGCACGCTTGTGCGGGAAGTCGAACTCCTTGTCGCAATGGAAGCACTGGTCGTGCATGTAGCCGATCATCTTGCCGTTGTCGGCACGCGGCTCGGCCACCACCCGCTGGGTGCGTGGGTCATCCAGGAACAGGTAGTGCACCAGCGCCGATAGCCAGCTGGCCACCTTGTGCGGCCCGCGGTGGCTCTCCTCCCCCACCAGCATGTGGATGCCACGGTCGTAGTCATCGGCCGGGTAGAACGGCGCAATGCGGTCTTCCTTGGCCCAGTACGCCTCGAAGTAGGCAAACGGCTGGTCATCGAAGCAACCGATCAGCGTCAGGGCATGCGGGTCGGCCTCGAGCTTGCCCAGGTATTCGCGATGCTGCGCAAGGGTGCCACCCTCCTGCCAGAACGCCTCCACCCGCGGGTTGTTCTGCCAGCGGTTGAAGCGCTCCAGGTCATGCTCGATCTCCAAGGTACGCAGCGATACCCAACTGCCCAGGCGCGTATCGAAGCGCCGGTACACCTCGCCACGAGGCTTGGGCGCGCGGCGTGGGTGGCGCTTGCCGTTGCTGATCTGCATCTGCTGTGGGTAGGCCACGCTGGCCGACTCGCCCAGCCACGGCTGTGGCAGCTGCCAGAACAGCGCCCGCTCGCACAGGTATTGGCCAGGCTGCTCGCCGGCCAGCAGCAGGCCACTGGTCAATGCCTGAGGCAATGGCTCGGGCAGGTGCCAGGCAAGACGCTGGCAGGCCGCATCGCGGGCCAGCAGCCAATAACAGGCGGCCCACAAGGCCACATAGGGGCGCTCGGGGCACAGCCGCTCGAGGTGGACATGCAGAGTAGCACCCATCTCCAGGCGCAACTGGATCAACGCGCGGCCTTCGAGGGACAGGCTCAGCCAGCTGTCCCCCTCCTCGGCACTGAGGCTGCGCCAGCGTGGCGCTGACTGGGGCTGTGATGCGGCATCGAACGGCATGGGCTTGACTCACGGCAATGAAGAAAAGGCTCACTGCTGAGAACGTTGCCGCATCACGGGAATTTAGTCGCGCGGGGCCGCTACCGTGATGCGGTAGGGCTCGAAGATGCGCGCCAGCTCGCCACTGTCGCGCAGGGCCCGCAGCAGCGCCGCGAACGACTGCTCGCCGATGGGCGCCCCCGGGCGCAGCAAGGCGTAGTGGTGGTAGACCTGGTCAATGCGCTGCGAGGACACCAACTGCTCCCGGCTGGCCGGGTTGCGCTCCAGGAAATCGCTGAGATAGGAACGCGTGACCAGGGCGATGTCGGCGCGGCCTGCCTGCACCATCAGCAGGTTGCTGTCGTGGGAGTAGGTCAGGGTCGCGTTGTAGGCGGTGCGCAGGTATTCGGGGTCGGAGTTGAAGCCGGCGAACGCATAGTGATAGCCATTGAACAACGCCAGGCGCTTGCCGTTCAAGTCGTCGAAGTAATGCGGGTCACCGCCATTGGCTTGGCGAGCGACGAACACCTCGGCGTCTTCCAGGCCCATGTCCACGGTCTTGTGGGGAATCTGCTGCCAGCCCCATTGCGGGTTCTCGAAAATGGCCATGTCGGTACGGCCTTGCTGGAAGTCGCCGAAACGCCGCTGAATGGACGTGGGTACCAGAACGAAGCGGTAGTGCTGCTGCGCGCGGTTGAGCGCGTCGACCAACTGCGGCAGAAGACCGGTGTCGGCACCCTGCTCCGGGCGCACGGTGTAGGGCGGAAAATGCGCCGCGCCAATCTTCACTTCAACGGTACTTGCCGCCCATGCCGGCACCGCCAGCCAGAACACGGCCAGCAGCATCAGGGAAGACAGGGCCTTCAGGCCGGTCGCTGGAGTCAAGACGGACACTCATCACGGTTCATGCCGGGGTCCGCCTAAGCTAGGCGTTTTCCGGGCCGGACACAACTGCCGGTTAGTGGCCCTTTGCGCCAAAGCTGCGGGCAAACTGCCAGGGGATGCCGGATGCCCGGAGTTTCGCTACGCTCTAGCAGGATCTGCAAGGGAGCCTGGTATGGGCCACTGGTTGGTGATCGACCTGGAAGCCACCACCGACGATGGTGGGTGGCCGGTCACAGAGATGGAAGTCATTGAAATCGGCGCAAGCCTGGTTACCCGCGATGGCCGCGAGGTCGACCACTTCCAGCGCTTCGTGAAGCCTCGGCGGCGGCCGCAGCTGACCCCGTTCTGCCGTGAGCTGACCCACATCAGCCAGGCCAGCGTGGACAGTGCCGCGTCGTTCCGCGAGGTATGGGCAAGCTTCGAGCGCTGGCTCGGGCACCACCGCGGGCAGCTTCAGGCCTGGGTCAGCTGGGGCGACTACGACCGCCAGCAGTTGCACCAGGAGTGGCAGCAGCATGGGCTGGACAGCCTGCTGCGGACCCTGCCGCACATCAACCTCAAGCAACGCTTCGCCAAGGCCCGCCACCTGCAGCGCCCCGCTGGGCTGAACGGTGCACTGCAGCTGGCCGGCATGCACTTTTGCGGGCAGCAGCACCGGGCCCTGGAAGATGCGCGCAATACCGCGCGGCTGCTGCCGTTGAGCCTGCCGGCAGACGCTACCTGAAAGCAGATGACGGAGCCGGTGGGCTTGGGCATACTGGCCAGCCCTTTTTCATCCCCCCTTTTCAGGAGTCGCCCATGTTCCAGGTCAACGAGTACTTCAACGGCACCGTCAAGTCGATCGCATTCGCGGGCGAAGAAGGCCCGGCCACTGTCGGTGTGATGGCCCCGGGCGAATACGAGTTCGGCACTGCCAAGCGCGAGATCATGCACGTGGTTTCGGGTGCGCTGACCGTGAAGCTGCCAGGTAGCGACAACTGGGAAACCTTCAACGCCGGTGACAAGTTCAATGTGGCCGCCGACAGCAAGTTCCAGCTGAAGGTGGCGGTGGATACTGCCTACCTGTGCGAGTACCGTGACTAAGCGGTAGCCTGTACCGGCCTCTTCGCGGGCATGCCCGCTCCTACAGGTTCACTACAAGCTGCGGGCCTGTGCAGTACCTGTGGGAGCGGGCAAGCCCGCGAAGAATCCAGCACTAATCTTTTAGGAAAGCTGCAACCTTCTCAGCCGCCGCCTGCAAGTGCTGCTCATGGCTGAACCCCGAGGCCTTCAGCGGCTTCAGGTCATGGTCCCCCGCCACCAGCCAGCTCACCTCGATCGCCGGCGATAACGCATACCCTGCCACCGCCTCGCGGTTACCCAGTGCATCCCGCTCGCCCTGCACGATCAACGTCGGCGTCTTCAATTCGGCCAGGTGCTCGACCCGTGGCTTTTCCGGTTTGCCCACCGCATAGAACGGATAGCCCAGGCACACCAGTGCATCCGCTTCCAGTTCATCGGCCAGCAAGCTGGCCATGCGCCCGCCCATGGATTTGCCACCCACCGCCAATTTGCCCGCGACCAAAGGTCGCACCTGCCGGTACACCTCGCGCCAGCATTCCAGCAACACCTTCTGCGGGTTCGGCGGCCGCTTGCCGCCGGCAACCCTGCGCTCGGCCATGTACGGGAACTCGAAGCGCACTACCGCTACCCCAAGCGCCGCAAGCCTTTGCGCCATTTCGTCCATGAACCCGCTGTCCATCGGCGCACCTGCGCCATGAGCCAGGATCAGGCAGCCCTTGTAGCCGTCCTTGCCCCGAACATGCGGGGGATCGCAGCGCAAGCCTGGGACATTTCCGACCTTCGCCCATTGATCCCCGTCAATACCGGCACTTTGCCCATTAATCATGCTTGCCTCGCTGTAAAGCCTGCCAAATAACCGTGGATGGGAACCCATACATGAACACAACCAGCAGTACCGCCTATAACTACAAGGTGGTCCGCCAATTCGCCATCATGACGGTGGTGTGGGGAATCGTCGGGATGGGGCTCGGCGTCTTCATCGCCGCCCAGCTCGCCTGGCCCTCCCTCAACTTCGACCTCCCCTGGACCAGCTTCGGCCGCCTGCGCCCCCTGCATACCAATGCGGTGATCTTCGCCTTCGGCGGCTGTGCGCTGTTCGCCACCTCCTATTATTCGGTGCAACGTACCTGCCAGACCACCCTGTTCGCACCGGGCCTGGCCGCGTTCACCTTCTGGGGCTGGCAACTGGTGATCCTGCTGGCGGCCATCAGCCTGCCGCTGGGTTACACCAGCTCCAAGGAATACGCCGAACTGGAATGGCCGATCGACATCCTGATCACCATCGTCTGGGTGAGCTACGCCATCGTGTTCTTCGGCACGCTGATGAAGCGCAACACCAAGCACATCTACGTCGGTAACTGGTTCTTCGGCGGCTTCATCCTCACCGTGGCGATGCTGCACGTCGTCAACAACCTGGAACTGCCGGTCAGCCTGACCAAGTCCTACTCGGTCTATGCCGGTGCCACCGATGCCATGGTGCAGTGGTGGTATGGCCACAACGCCGTGGGCTTCTTCCTGACCGCAGGCTTCCTGGGGATGATGTACTACTACGTGCCCAAGCAGGCCGAACGCCCGGTGTATTCCTATCGCCTGTCGATCGTGCACTTCTGGGCGCTGATCACCCTGTACATCTGGGCCGGCCCGCACCACCTGCACTACACCGCCCTGCCAGACTGGGCGCAGTCGCTGGGCATGGTGATGTCGCTGATCCTGCTGGCACCAAGCTGGGGCGGCATGATCAACGGCATGATGACCCTGTCCGGCGCCTGGCACAAACTGCGCAGCGACCCGATCCTGCGTTTCCTGGTGGTGTCGCTGGCGTTCTACGGCATGTCCACCTTCGAAGGCCCGATGATGGCCATCAAGACGGTCAACGCCCTGTCCCACTACACTGACTGGACCATCGGCCACGTGCACGCCGGCGCCCTCGGCTGGGTGGCGATGATCTCGATCGGCGCGCTGTACCACACCATCCCGAAAGTGTTCGGCAAGGAGCGCATGTACAGCATCGGCCTGATCAACGCGCACTTCTGGCTGGCCACCATCGGCACCGTGCTGTACATCGCCTCGATGTGGGTCAACGGCATCGCCCAGGGCCTGATGTGGCGCGCGGTCAACAGCGACGGCACGCTCACCTACTCGTTCGTGGAAACCCTGGTGGCCAGCCACCCAGGCTTCATCGTGCGCTTCGTCGGCGGTGCGATCTTCCTCAGCGGCATGTTCCTGATGGCCTGGAACACCTGGCGCACCGTGCGTTCGCCGGCGCTCGATGTCGCCCCTGCGAACGCCCAGCTGGCTTGAGGAGACCTGCCTGATGAAACATGAAGTCATCGAGAAAAACGTCGGCCTGCTGGCCCTGCTGATGGTGTTCGCCGTCAGCATCGGCGGCCTGACCCAGATCGTCCCGTTGTTCTTCCAGGACGTCACCAACAAGCCGGTGGAAGGCATGAAGCCCTACACCGCGCTGCAGCTGGAAGGCCGCGATATCTACATCCGCGAAGGCTGCGTGGGCTGCCATTCGCAGATGATCCGCCCGTTCCGCGCCGAAACCGAGCGCTATGGCCACTACTCGGTGGCTGGTGAAAGCGTGTGGGACCATCCGTTCCTGTGGGGCTCCAAGCGCACCGGGCCGGACCTGGCCCGGGTCGGTGGCCGCTACTCGGACGACTGGCACCGTGCGCACCTGTACAACCCGCGCAACGTGGTACCGGAGTCGAAGATGCCATCGTACCCATGGCTGGTCGCCCAGCAGGTCGACAACAGCCATACCGACACCAAGATGCGCACCCTGCGCACCCTGGGCGTGCCGTACACCGACGACGACATCGCCGGGGCCCGCGATGCGGTCAAGGGCAAGACCGAAATGGATGCCCTGGTCGCCTACCTGCAGGTGCTCGGCACCGCGATCAAGAACAAGAGGTGAATGCGATGGGAATGGACATCGGCATGATCCGCGGCCTGGGCACACTGGTGGTGATGATCGCCTTCATCGGCCTCACCCTGTGGGTATTCAACCGCCGCCGCGACCGTGATTTCGCCGAAGCGCGCCTGCTGCCCTTCGTCGACGACCGCCTGCCCTCTGCCGGACAGGAACCTGCTGCAAAAAGGAGTAACGGGCAATGACCACCTTCTGGAGTACGTACATCTGCGTACTGACCATCGGTAGCCTGATTGGCCTGACCTGGCTGCTGCTCGCCACCCGCAAGGGCCAGAGCAACAACACCACCGACCAGACCATGGGCCACAGCTTCGACGGCATCGAGGAATACGACAACCCGCTGCCCAAGTGGTGGTTCTGGCTGTTCGTCGGCACCCTGGTGTTCTCGGTCGGCTACCTGATCCTCTACCCGGGCCTGGGCAACTGGAAGGGCATCCTGCCGGGCTATGAAAATGGCTGGACCGGCGCCAACGAATGGCAGAAGGAAATGGACAAGGCCGACGCAAAATTCGGCCCGATCTTTGCCAAGTACGCCGCCATGCCCGTGGAAGAAGTGGCCAAGGACCCGCAGGCACTGAAGATGGGCAGCCGCCTGTTCGCCTCCAACTGCTCGGTTTGCCATGGCTCGGATGCCAAGGGTGCCTATGGTTTCCCCAACCTCACCGACAAGGACTGGCGCTGGGGCGGCGAAGCGGAAACCATCAAGGCGTCGATCATGAACGGTCGTCACGGCGTGATGCCGGCCTGGGCCGAAGTGATCGGCGAGCAGGGCGTGGCGGATGTGGCCGCGTTCGTGCTCACCAACCTCGATGGCCGCAGCCTGCCGGAAGGGGTCAAGGCTGACGCCGCCAAGGGCAAGGAGATCTTTGCCGGCAACTGCGTGGCCTGCCACGGGCCTGAAGGCAAAGGCACCCCGGCCATGGGCGCACCAGACCTGACTCACCCGCAGGCGTTCATCTACGGATCGAGCTTTGCCCAGCTGCAGCAGACCATTCGCTATGGTCGCCAGGGTCAGATGCCGGCGCAGGCGGAGATCCAGGGCAACGACAAGGTGCACCTGCTGGCGGCGTATGTGTATAGCCTGTCGCAGGATCAAGCTTCGCCAGACCTGACTGCCAAGTAACACCCATTCGCGGGCTCGCCCGTTCCCACAGGTTAACCACAGATTTCAAGCATTGTGGTGAACCTGTGGGAGCGGGCAAGCCCGCGAAGGGCTGCAAAGCAGCCCCTCTCCCCGCTCTACCCCTCCTTGCACCCCCTCCGAACAGAACTAAGCTTGTTGCCTCAGTGGGCCTCGCTCCGAAAGGACCGAAGCAGACGCGGCGCGTAGCCTGTCGCCGTCCCGATAAAAAGCTTGACCGAACGATCAGAAAAAGGCGAAAAACGGTACACATTACAAATATTTATTTGTGTACAATCGTCCAGACCCGATCGCTGCGGGACATCAGTGAACGGGCTCGGGCACGGGTCGGCGTACCAAAGTTGCGTTGCGGTAACCCCGGTGGTTATCAATACTGGCGCCGATTTTTCGACCAACAAGAACATCAAAACCGTGGAACCTTAGCAATGAGCACAGCAATCAGTCCGACTGCTTATAACTATAAGGTCGTCCGCCAGTTCGCCATCATGACGGTGGTCTGGGGGATCCTTGGCATGGGCCTCGGCGTCTTCATCGCCTCACAGCTGGTATGGCCGCAACTGAACCTGGACCTGCCCTGGACCAGCTTCGGCCGCCTGCGCCCGCTGCATACCAACCTGGTGATCTTCGCCTTCGGGGGCTGTGCGCTGTTCGGCACCAGCTACTACGTGGTGCAGCGCACCTGCCAGACCCGGCTGATCTCCGACAGCATGGCCGCCTTCACCTTCTGGGGTTGGCAGGCGGTGATCGTCGGGGCGCTGATCACCCTGCCGATGGGCTACACCACCACCAAGGAGTACGCCGAGCTCGAGTGGCCGCTGGCGATCCTGCTGGCCATCGTCTGGGTCACCTACGGGTTGGTGTTCTTCGGCACCATCGTCAAGCGCAAGACCAAGCATATCTATGTCGGCAACTGGTTCTACGGCGCCTTCATCGTGGTTACCGCGATGCTGCACATCGTCAACCACATCTCGCTGCCGGTAAGCCTGTTCAAGTCGTACTCGGCCTACTCCGGCGCCACCGACGCGATGATCCAGTGGTGGTACGGCCACAACGCCGTGGGCTTCTTCCTCACCACCGGCTTCCTGGGGATGATGTACTACTTCGTACCCAAGCAGGCCGAACGCCCGATCTACTCGTATCGCCTGTCTATCGTGCACTTCTGGGCACTGATCACCCTGTACATCTGGGCTGGCCCGCACCACCTGCACTACACCGCCCTGCCAGACTGGGCACAGTCGCTGGGCATGGTCATGTCGATCATCCTGCTGGCGCCAAGCTGGGGCGGCATGATCAACGGCATGATGACCCTGTCCGGTGCCTGGCACAAACTGCGCACCGACCCGATCCTGCGCTTCCTGGTGGTGTCGCTGGCGTTCTACGGCATGTCCACCTTCGAAGGCCCGATGATGGCCATCAAGACCGTGAACTCGCTGTCGCACTACACCGACTGGACCATCGGCCACGTTCACGCCGGCGCCCTCGGCTGGGTAGCGATGATCTCGATCGGCGCCGTGTACCACATGATCCCGCGCCTGTATGGCCGCGAGCAGATGCACAGCGTCGGCCTGATCAACGCGCACTTCTGGCTGGCCACCATCGGTACCGTGCTGTACATCGCCTCGATGTGGGTAAACGGCATCACCCAGGGCCTGATGTGGCGCGCCATCAACGATGACGGCACCCTCACCTACTCCTTCGTCGAAGCCCTGCAGGCCAGCCACCCTGGCTATATCGTCCGCGCCCTGGGCGGTGCGTTCTTCGCCACCGGCATGCTGCTGATGGCCTACAACGTGTTCCGTACCGTACGTGCCGCCAACCCGGCACAGGCTGAGGAAGCCGCCAAGATCGTCGTCGTGGGAGCGCACTGATGAAGCATGAAGCCGTCGAGAAGAACATAGGCCTGCTGGCCTTCTTCATGGTCATCGCCGTGAGCGTCGGTGGCCTGACCCAGATCGTCCCGCTGTTTTTCCAGGACGTCACCAACAAACCCGTGGAAGGCATGAAGCCGCGCACCGCGCTGGAGCTTGAAGGCCGCGATATCTACATCCGCGAAGGCTGCGTGGGTTGCCACTCGCAGATGATCCGCCCGTTCCGTGCCGAAACCGAGCGCTACGGCCATTACTCGGTGGCCGGCGAGAGCGTGTGGGACCACCCGTTCCTGTGGGGCTCCAAGCGTACCGGGCCGGACCTGGCGCGGGTCGGTGGCCGCTACTCCGATGACTGGCACCGTGCGCACCTGTACAACCCGCGCAACGTGGTACCGGAATCGAAGATGCCGTCGTACCCGTGGCTGGTCGAGCACAAGCTCGACGGCAAGGACACCGCGAAGAAGATGGAAGTGCTGCGCACCCTCGGCGTGCCATACACCGACGCCGACATCGCCGGGGCCCGCGACGCGGTCAAGGGCAAGACCGAAATGGACGCCATCGTCGCGTACCTGCAGGGTCTTGGCACCATCATCAAGAGCAAACGGTGACGCTGATGGATATCGGGATGATTCGCGGCCTGGGCACCGTCGTGGTGATGGTGGCATTCGTGGGCCTGGCGCTGTGGGTGTTCAACCCACGGCGCAAGAAGGACTTCGACGAAGCGACCCAACTGCCCTTCGCGGATGACCCCGAGGCCTGCCGCCACGTCGAGCAAGAGCACGCAAAAGCTTCTGGGAGCAAAAAACAATGACAACCTTCTGGAGTCTGTACGTTACCGTCCTGACCCTGGGCACCATCTTCTCGTTGACCTGGCTGCTGCTGTCGACCCGCAAGGGCCAGCGCGAAGAGGTCACCGACGAAACCGTCGGGCATGCCTTCGATGGCATCGAGGAGTACGACAACCCACTGCCGAAATGGTGGTTCTGGCTGTTCGTCGGCACCATCGTCTTCGCCCTCGGCTACCTGGTGCTGTACCCGGGCCTGGGCAACTGGAAAGGCGTCCTGCCAGGCTACTCATACCTGGATAACGACAAACAGACCGAGTTTTCCAACGGCCAGCCGGGCTGGACCGGCGTGCACGAGTGGGAAAAGGAAATGGCCAAGGCCGACGCCCGCTTCGGGCCGATCTTCGCCAAGTTCGCCGCCATGCCCATCACCGAGGTGGCCAAGGACCCGCAGGCCCTGAAGATGGGCGCGCGGCTGTTCGCCTCCAACTGCTCGGTATGCCACGGCTCCGACGCCAAGGGTGCCTATGGTTTCCCCAATCTTACCGACAACGACTGGCGCTGGGGCGGCGAGCCGGACACCATCAAGGCAACCATCATGGGCGGCCGCCACGGCGTGATGCCGGCCTGGGCCGAAGTGATCGGCGAGCAGGGCGTGGCCGACGTGGCTGCGTTCGTGGTCAGCAAGCTCGATGGCCGCACCCTGCCAGAGGGCGTGAAAGCCGATGCCGAAAACGGTCAGAAGATCTTCGCCGCCAACTGCGTGGCCTGCCACGGCCCCGAGGGCAAGGGCACGCCAGCCATGGGCGCGCCGAACCTGACCCATCCGCAGGCGTTCATCTACGGCTCGAGCTTTGCCCAGTTGCAACAGACCATCCGCTACGGTCGCCAGGGGCAGATGCCGGCCCAGGAGCAGCTGCAAGGGAATGACAAGGTGCACTTGCTGGCGGCTTATGTGTACAGCCTGTCGCAGCAGGCCGAACCGGCCAAGGCCGAGTAAGGCAGGCCCGGCCTCTTCGCGGGCTTGCCCGCTCCCACAGGTTCGCCACCAGTCTTGAGGTTGGTGTTATCCCTGTGGGAGCGGGCAAGCCCGCGAAGAGGCCGGCAAAGACACAGCATTTCTTGCAGGCTGATGACCTGGATCAATTGACACCTGCCATAACACGATTCATACCACGAACCCAACGCGACTAAAGGTCGCAGTGCAGCCCCGTACTGCCATCAGCGGCGTATCATGGGCCGCAGAGCGCTAGCAGATTGCGCGAGACTGCGGCCGGCATGCACTGGCTGCGGCACTTCTCCACTGCCGTGGGACTTGATGATGAGCAAGCAAATTCCGGTACATGATGTCACCCCGCCTGCCAACAAAGGGAAGGATTCCGTCGACCTCTACGCCTCCCGGGAAAAGATCTACACCCGCGCTTTCACCGGCCTGTTCCGACGCCTGCGCATGGTCGGCGGGGCTGTGCTGTTCCTGCTGTACTTCGGCACGGTGTGGTTGAACTGGGGCGGCCACCAGGCCGTGTGGTGGAACCTGCCCGAACGCAAGTTCTACATCTTCGGCGCCACCATCTGGCCGCAAGACTTCATATTGCTCTCGGGCATCCTCATCGTTGCCGCCTTCGGCCTGTTCTTCATCACCGTGTTCGCCGGCCGGGTGTGGTGCGGCTACACCTGCCCGCAAAGCGTGTGGACATGGATTTTCATGTGGTGCGAGAAGGTCACCGAGGGCGACCGCAACCAGCGCATGAAGCTCGACAAAGCCCCCATGAGCGGCAACAAGTTCCTGCGCAAGTTCGCCAAGCACAGCCTGTGGCTGCTGATCGGTTTCGTCACCGGCATGACCTTCGTCGGCTATTTCTCGCCGATCCGTGAACTGGCCATCGAATTCTTTACCGGCCAGGCCGACGGCTGGGCCTACTTCTGGGTCGGCTTCTTCACCCTCGCCACCTACGGCAACGCCGGCTGGCTGCGCGAGCAGGTGTGCGTGTACATGTGCCCCTACGCGCGCTTCCAGAGCGTGATGTTCGACAAAGACACGCTGATTGTTTCCTACGACCCGCGTCGTGGCGAAACCCGCGGCCCGCGCAAAAAGGACCTGGACTACAAGGCCGCGGGCCTGGGCGACTGTATCGACTGCACCATGTGCGTGCAGGTCTGCCCCACCGGCATCGATATCCGTGACGGCCTGCAGATCGAGTGCATCGGCTGCGCCGCATGCATCGATGCCTGTGACAACATCATGGACAAGATGAATTACCCAAGGGGGCTGATCAGCTACACCACCGAGCACAACCTGTCCGGGCAGAAGACCCACATGCTGCGCCCGCGCCTGATCGGGTATGCCGTGGTACTGCTGGTGATGATGGTCGGCCTGGCCACCGCCTTCGCCACCCGTTCGCTGGTCGGTTTCGACGTCAGCAAGGACCGCGTGCTGTACCGCGAGAACGCCCAGGGCCGGATCGAGAACGTGTATAGCCTGAAGGTGATGAACAAGGACCAGCGTGACCACGTCTACGTGCTGGACGCCACCGGCCTGCCGGGCCTGAAGCTTGAAGGCCAGCGCGAGATCCGCGTGGACGCTGGTGATATCGTCAGCCTGCCGGTGCAGCTGTCGATCGCGCCCGAGAAACTGCCATCGACCACCAACGAAATTACCTTCATCCTCAAGAGCGCCGATGACAGCGACGCCCAGGTTGAAGCCAAGAGCCGCTTCATCGGCCCACAGATCCGCTAAGAGAGATAACCCACAATGCCTGCCACCGCCGCCAGCCCCTGGTACAAGCACCTCTGGCCCTGGATCATCATCGGCATTCTCGCCACCTCGGTGTGCCTGAGCCTGACCATGGTCAGCATCGCCGTGCACAACCCGGACAACCTGGTGAACGACAACTACTACGAGGCTGGCAAGGGCATCAACCGCTCGCTGGACCGAGAACTGCTGGCGCAGACGCTGGGCCTGAAGGCCGGCGTGCACCTGGACGAGCTGACCGGCGAAGTGGACGTGCGCCTGACCGGCAACAGCGACCCGCAGAGCCTGGAGCTGAACCTGATCTCGCCAACCCAGCCGGAGAAAGACCGCAAGGTGCTGCTGAGCCGGGTCGAGGCTGGGCGCTATGTGGGGCAGCTGGAGGACAAGGTTGACGGGCGGCGCTTCGTTGAACTGCTGGGTAGCGAAGGTGGCCAGGTTTGGCGCTTGTTCGAGGAGGAAAAGGTCGAGCATGGTGTGACCTTGCAGCTGGGTGATGAAGCACTGCAAGGTGCCGAGCACCAATAATCGCACCTCCGCCGCTCCTTGTAGGAGCGGGTTTACCCGCGAATGCGTCAAACCTGAAAACATCATTGCCTGATCTGACGCATTCGCGGGTAAACCCGCTCCCACAGGTGCCGTGCCCAACCCAGCCGATTTGTTTAAGGCAATGATGTGATGACCCAGCCCACCCCCTGCTACCACTGCGCAATGCCCGTCCCCGCCGGCAGCCGCTTCAACGCCGTGGTCCTCGGTGAGCCCCGGCAGTTCTGCTGCCCCGGCTGCCAGGCAGTGGCCGAGTCGATCGTCGCCGGTGGCCTGGAACACTACTACCAGCACCGCAGCGACAACAGCGCCAACCCCGAGGCCCTGCCCAAGCAGCTACAGGACGAACTGGCCCTCTACGACCGCAGCGACGTACAGCAAACCTTCGTTCGCCATGCTGGCGACCTGGCCGAGACCACCCTGCTGGTCGAAGGCATCAGCTGCGCCGCCTGCGGCTGGCTGATCGAAAAGCACCTGCGCAACCTGCCCGGCGTCGCCGAGGCGCGCCTGAACCTGTCCAACCACCGCCTGCTGCTGAACTGGGATGACAAGCAACAGCCGCTCTCGCGCCTGCTCGCCGAGCTGCGCCAGATCGGCTACGCCGCCCACCCCTATCAGCCCGACCAGGCCGCCGAGCAACTGGCCCGCGAGAACCGCAGCGCCCTGCGCCGCCTGGGCGTGGCCGGGCTGCTGTGGTTCCAGGCGATGATGGCAACCATGGCCACCTGGCCGGAATTCAACATCGACCTGTCGCCCGAACTGCACACCATTCTGCGCTGGGTGGCGCTGTTTCTCACCATCCCCATCGTGTTCTACAGCTGCGCACCGTTCTTCAAGGGCGCGGCACGCGACCTGCGTACCCGCCACCTGACCATGGACGTTTCGGTGTCGCTGGCCATTGGCCTGGCCTTTGGCGCCGGCATCTGGACCGCCATCACCGGCAGCGGCGAGCTGTATTTCGACACCGTGGGCATGTTCGCGCTGTTCCTGCTAACTGGCCGCTACCTGGAGCGCCGCGCCCGCGAACGCACCGCCGCGGCCACTGCGCAGCTGGTCAACCTGCTGCCGGCCTCGTGCCTGCGCCTGGACGCCGTCGGCCGCAGCGAACGTATCCTGCTCAGC
Source organism: Pseudomonas sp. PVC-5-1 (assembly GCF_057444345.1). NCBI lineage: Bacteria > Pseudomonadati > Pseudomonadota > Gammaproteobacteria > Pseudomonadales > Pseudomonadaceae > Pseudomonas > Pseudomonas sp. PVC-5-1. Next base: position 3,988,838 of record NZ_CM172024.1, read on the forward strand.
GAACTGCAGCGCGGTGACACGGTGCAGGTGCTGCCAGGCGCGGTAATCCCCGCCGACGGGCGCATCGTCGAAGGCCGCTCCAGCGTCGATGAATCGTTGCTGACCGGTGAATACCTGCCGCAACCACGGCGGGTCGGCGAGCGGGTCACGGGCGGTACCCTGAACGTCGAAAGCACCCTGAACGTGGAAGTCGAAGCCCTCGGCCACGACTCGCGGTTGTCGGCCATCGTCCGCCTGCTGGAACGCGCCCAGACCGAAAAACCCCGCCTGGCCGAAATCGCCGACCGGGCCTCGCAGTGGTTCCTGCTGTTCTCGCTGCTGGCCGCCGCGGCCATCGGCCTGTGGTGGTGGCACCTGGACCCGACGCGGGCGTTCTGGATCGTGCTGGCCATGCTGGTAGCGACCTGCCCTTGCGCGCTCTCCCTGGCCACGCCAACGGCGCTTACCGCAGCCACTGGCACGTTGCACAAGCTCGGCCTGCTGGTGACCCGTGGACATGTGCTGGAAGGCCTGAACCAGATCGACACGGTGATTTTCGACAAGACCGGCACGCTGACCGAAGGCCGCCTGACCTTGCGCAGCATTCGACCGCTCGGCAGCCTGCCCGCCGACCGCTGCCTGGCCTTGGCCGCAGCGCTGGAGAACCGCTCCGAACACCCCATCGCCCGTGCATTCGGCCGCACCGCCACGCCTGCTGACGACGTGCAGACCGTGCCGGGCCTGGGCCTGGAAGGGTTGGTCGAAGGCCAGCGCCTGCGCATTGGCCAGGCCACCTTCGTCTGCGCCTTGAGCGGCGCGGAAATCCCTGGCGTGCCAGAGCCGCGCGGCCAGTGGCTGCTGCTGGGCGACCGCCAGGGCCCGCTGGCCTGGTTCGGCCTGGACGACCGCCTGCGCGACGATGCCCCTGCCCTGCTGGCGGCCTGCAAGGCCCGTGGCTGGCGCACGCTGCTGCTGTCGGGCGACAGCTCGCCGATGGTTGCCGAAGTGGCCGCGCAGCTGGGCATCGACCAGGCCATCGGCGGCCTGCGCCCGGACGACAAACTGGACCGGCTGAAGGCGCTGCAGGCGGCCGGGCGCAAGGTGCTGATGCTGGGTGACGGGGTCAACGACGTGCCGGTACTGGCCGCCGCGGACATCAGCATCGCCATGGGCAGCGCCACCGACCTGGCCAAGACCAGCGCCGACGCCGTGCTGCTGTCCAACCGCCTGCAGGCGCTGGTACAGGCCTTCGAGCTGGCCCGCCGCACCCGCCGCAACATCCTCGAAAACCTGCTGTGGGCGACCCTGTATAATGGCCTGATGTTGCCGTTCGCCGCGCTCGGCTGGATCACCCCGGTATGGGCAGCCATCGGCATGTCGGTCAGTTCGCTGATCGTGGTGCTCAATGCCCTGCGCCTGACCCGCCTGCCCCCGGCATCGGGTTTGCCATCGACCGAAGCGCCCCTGCCTGGGAGGAAGTCGCCATGCCCGCCCTCTATGTCATGATCCCCGCGGCCCTGCTGCTGGTCGGCGTGGCCGTGTACATCTTCTTCTGGGCGGTGGACAGCGGCCAGTACGACGACCTGGAAAGCCCTGCCCACAGCATCCTGTTCGACGACCAGGACCCGCGCCATCAGGCGGCGGTGAAGCCTGACGACAGCAAGGCCGACACCGACAAGGAAAACCCGCCCCGTGCCTGACCTGCTGCCCCTGCTGGGCTCGGCGTTGATCCTCGGTTTGCTCGGCGGCGGCCACTGCCTGGGCATGTGCGGCGGCCTGATGGGCGCGCTGACCCTTGCCATCCCGCCTGAACAACGTGGTCGGCGCATGCGCCTGCTGCTCGTGTACAACCTTGGCCGCATTCTCAGTTATGCCTGTGCCGGCCTGCTGCTGGGCCTGGCCGGCTGGGCCGTGGCCAGCAGCCCGGCGGCGCTGGCACTGCGGCTGGTGGCGGCGCTGCTGTTGATCGCCATGGGGCTGTACCTGGCCGGCTGGTGGAGCGGGCTGACCCGCATCGAGGCGCTGGGCCGGGGACTGTGGCGGCATATTCAGCCAGTGGCGTCGCGCTTGCTACCGGTATCCAGCATGCCCCGGGCGTTGCTGCTGGGGGCGCTATGGGGGTGGCTACCATGCGGCCTTGTTTACAGCACCCTGCTGTGGGCGGCCAGTCAGGGCAATGCCGGGTACAGCGCGGCGCTGATGCTGGCGTTCGGCGTGGGGACCTGGCCGGTGTTGCTGGCCACGGGGCTGGCGGCTGAGCGAGTAAACAGGTTGTTGAAACGGCGCAGCGTGCGGGTGGCTGGCGGGGTGCTGGTGATGCTGTTTGGTATCTGGACCATGCCGGGGCCGCATCAGCACTGGTTGATGGGGCATTGAGGGGGCTGCTGTGCAGCCCAATCGCCGGCAAGCCAGCTCCCACAGGTACTGCACAAGGCTTGAGGCTTGCACGGCCCCTGTGGGAGCTGGCTTGCCGGCGATTGGGCCGCACGGCGGCCCCCGTTTGCACCGCCGATTCCCCTTGATACAAATCAACACAGGTTCCTACAGACGGCCATAGACTCCGGGGCACTGCTGCTCTTTCCGGGGACCGCCCTCATGCTCGACGACCTTCGTTGGGATACCGACCTGATCCGCCGTTACGACCTGGCCGGACCACGCTACACCTCTTACCCGACCGCCGTGCAACTGCACAGCGAAGTGGGCTCGTTCGACCTGCTCCACGCCCTGCGCGAGAGCCGTCGGGCCGCGCGCCCGCTGTCGCTGTACGTGCATGTGCCGTTCTGCGCCAACATCTGCTACTACTGCGCCTGCAACAAGGTCATCACCAAGGACCGCGGCCGCGCCGCGCCCTACCTGCAGCGCCTGGAGCAGGAAATCCAGCTGATCGCCTGCCACCTCGACCCTAAACAGCGTGTCGAGCAGCTGCATTTCGGCGGCGGTACGCCAACTTTCCTCAGCCATGTGGAACTGCGCCAGCTGATGGCCAACCTGCGCCAGCACTTCCACCTGCTGGACGACGACTCCGGCGACTATGGCATCGAGATCGACCCGCGCGAAGCCGACTGGTCGACCATGGGCCTGCTCCGCGAGCAGGGTTTCAACCGCGTCAGCCTGGGCGTGCAGGACCTCGACCCGGCCGTGCAGCGCGCGGTCAACCGCCTGCAGAGCCTGGAGCAGACCCGCACCCTGATCGAAGCCGCGCGCACCTTGCAGTTCCGCTCGATCAACCTCGACCTGATCTACGGCCTGCCCAAGCAAACCCCGGAAGGCTTTGCCCGCACCGTCGAAGAAGTGATCCGCCTGCAACCCGACCGCCTGTCGGTGTTCAACTACGCCCACCTGCCCGAGCGCTTCATGCCGCAACGGCGCATCGACAGCAATGACCTGCCCAGCGCAGCCGCCAAACTGGAGATGCTGCACGCCACCATCGACCAGCTGACCGCCGCCGGCTACCGCTACATCGGCATGGACCACTTCGCCCTGCCCGACGACGAGCTGGCCGTCGCCCAGGAAGAAGGCACCCTGCAGCGCAACTTCCAGGGCTACACCACCCATGGGCACTGCGACCTGATCGGCCTGGGCGTGTCGGCCATCAGCCAGATCGGCGACCTGTACTGCCAGAACAGCAGCGACCTCAACACCTACCAGGAGAGCCTGTCCAACGCCCAGCTGGCCACCCAGCGCGGCCTGCTGTGCAACCACGACGACCGCATACGCCGGGCGGTGATCCAGCAGCTGATCTGCCATTTCGAGCTGGATTTCGAGCCGATCGAACAGGCCTTCACCATCGATTTTCGCGGCTACTTCAACGACCTCTGGCCAGAACTGCTGACCTTGCAGCGCGACGGCCTGATCCGCCTGGACGACAAAGGCATCCGCATCCTGCCGGCCGGCCGCCTGCTGGCGCGCTCGGTATGCATGGTGTTCGACGCCTACCTGGCGATGCACAACCGCCAGCGCTTCTCGCGGGTGATCTGAACCGAGTCGTTCAACCGCATGGACAAAGTTCCTTGCCAGGCACACCATGGGCACAGCGAAGGCCCCGGCGCACACCCGCCGGGGCCGGGCCAGCTCGCACCACAACAGCGCACGCTGGCCTACAACCTATGCCGTGAGTTACCCTTACGTCTTATGTGTGCTTTCCCACAAGGATCGAATGAAAATGTCCGAGCCAGTCAAACTGCGCCCACACAACCAGGCCCATTGCAAGGACTGCAGCCTGGCCCCCCTGTGCCTGCCTCTGTCGCTCAACCTGGAAGACATGGATGCACTGGATGAAATCGTCAAACGTGGGCGGCCGTTGAAAAAAGGCGAGTTTCTGTTCCGCCAGGGCGACAATTTCGGCTCGGTCTACGCGGTACGTTCCGGCGCGCTGAAAACCTTCAGCCTCAGCGACAGCGGCGAAGAGCAGATCACCGGCTTCCACCTGCCCAGCGAGCTGGTCGGCCTGTCGGGCATGGACACCGAAGCCTACCCGGTGTCGGCCCAGGCCCAGGAAACTACCTCGGTGTGCGAAATCCCGTTCGAACGCCTCGACGAGCTGTCGGTGCAGCTACCGCAGCTACGCCGCCAACTGATGCGGGTAATGAGCCGGGAAATCCGCGACGACCAGCAGATGATGCTGCTGCTGTCGAAAAAGACCGCCGACGAGCGTATTGCCACCTTCCTGGTCAACCTGTCGGCACGCTTCCGCGCCCGCGGCTATTCGGCCAACCAGTTCCGCCTGAGCATGTCGCGCAACGAAATCGGCAACTACCTGGGCCTGGCGGTGGAAACCGTGTCACGGGTGTTCACCCGCTTCCAGCAGAATGGCCTGATCCGCGCCGAAGGCAAGGAAGTGCACATTCTCGACCCGATCCAGCTGTGCGCGCTGGCCGGCGGAGCAATGGAGGCCTGAGTCCTGCGTTTAGCGGGTATACTTGGGCATTCGTTTTCCCAGGATACCCGCAACAATGCACAGCGACGCCTTCGACCTCAAAGCCCTGATCCGCCCGGTAGTGGACTTCCCCAAACCGGGCGTGATCTTCCGCGATATCACCCCGCTGTTCCAGTCGCCGCGCGGGCTGCGCTATGTAGCCGACCAGTTCATCGAGCGCTACGTCGAAGCCGAGTTCAGCCACATCGGTGCCATGGATGCCCGGGGCTTCCTGATCGGCTCGATCATCGCACACCAACTGAACAAGCCGCTGATCCTGTTCCGCAAGCAGGGCAAGCTGCCGGCTGATGTGCTGAGCGAGGGTTACCAGACCGAGTACGGCGAAGCCTTCCTGGAAGTGCATGCCGACAGCCTGTGCGAAGGGGATTCGGTGTTGATCTTCGATGACCTGATTGCTACGGGCGGTACGCTGCTGGCAGCGGCCAACCTGGTGCGCCGGACCGGTGCGCAGGTGTTCGAGGCGGCAGCGATCATCGATCTGCCGGAGCTGGACGGGTCGCGCCGGCTGCAGGCGGCCGGGGTACCGACTTTCTGCCTGACCGAGTTTTCTCTTAGCGAGTACTGAGTTGGGTTTTGGGGCTGCTTTGCAGCCCATCGCGACACAAGGCCGCTCCTACAGGGACCGCGAATACCTGAATATTGCGCGGTGCCTGTAGGAGCGGCCTTGTGTCGCGATGGGCCGCAAAGCGGCCCCAACAATTCTGAATCAGAGCGAAATCGGCCGACGCCCCGCAAACGCATGGGCCAAGGTCCCACCATCCACCAGCTCCAGCTCGCCGCCCAGCGGCACGCCATGGGCAATCCGCGACGCCACCAGGCCCTTCTCGCTCAGCAACTGGGCAATGTAATGCGCCGTCGCCTCCCCTTCCACCGTCGGGTTGGTCGCCAGGATCACCTCGGTGAAGGTGCCCTGCTCCTCGATCCGCGCCATCAGCTGCGGAATCCCGATCGCCTCAGGCCCCAACCCGTCCAGCGGCGACAAGTGGCCCTTGAGCACGAAATAGCGACCACGGTAGCCGGTCTGCTCCACTGCATACACATCGGTCGGCCCTTCGACCACACACAACTGGGTATCGTCACGGCGCGTGTCGGCGCATTGCGGGCACAGCTCCTGCTCGGTCAGGGTGCGGCACTGACGGCAATGCCCAACCCCTTCCATGGCCTGGGTCAAGGCCTGTGCCAGGCGCAGGCCGCCGCTGCGGTCACGTTCGAGCAATTGCAGGGCCATGCGCTGGGCGGTTTTCTGGCCAACACCCGGGAGAATACGCAGGGCATCGATCAGTTGGCGGATGAGTGGGCTGAAGCTCATGGGAAAGGCCTGACAAATCAATAAGAGGCGGTTTATACCCAGCGGGGGCAGTGGCGTCAAATCAGCCATGCGCACATTGCAAGGCTTGCGCGGTCCCTGTAGGAGCGGCCTTGTGTCGCGATGGGGCGCGAAGCGGCCCCAGGTTATCAGCTTCGCAGCATGGATTGCCGGGGCTGCTGCGCAGCCCTTTCGCGACACAAGGCCGCTCCTACAAAGACCGCGCAGGCTGCAGGAACGCACAAAAAAACCGCCGCTGGTATCAGCGGCGGTTTTCGGTAACGCAAATGCCCTTAGAACGGCATCTTGAAGCCCGGCGGCAGCTGCATGCCGGCGGTCATGCTGCCCATCTTGTCCTGGCTGTTCTGCTCGACCTTGCGCACGGCGTCGTTCAGTGCCGCGGCGATCAGGTCTTCCAGCACTTCCTTGTCGTCTTCATCAGTCGACATCAGGCTCTGGTCGATGCTGACACGCTTGACGTCGTGACGACCGGTCATCACCACGCTCACCAGGCCACCACCGGACTGGCCGGTGACTTCGGCGTTGGCCAGTTCTTCCTGCATCTTCTGCATCTTTTCCTGCATCTGCTGGGCCTGCTTCATCAGGCCGGCCATGCCACCTTTCATCATGGGGGTATACCTCGATTGGGTCATGTGATGCGGCCCGGCACCGGGCCGGCCGCATGGTTATCCGTTACTGGCCCTGATTAACCAGGGCTTCTACAGGCTCAATAGTATCCTGCCGCACCTTGGCGCCGAACAACTTGATCATCTGCTGGATCAACGGATCCTGCTCGATCGAGGTGACTGCGTCCTGCTGGCGCTCGGCGCGTTTGCGCGCCGCCGCCTGGGCCGGGGTTTCCTGCTCGGGCAGGATCAGCTCGATGCGCAGGTTCAGCGTGCGCCCCAGGTGCTGGTTGAGCGCTTCGTTAAGGCGCCGTTGCTGGGTGGCGTTGAACAGCGCACCCTGGCCAGGGTCCAGGTGCAGCAACCAGTCGTCGCCATCGACGGCAATCAACGTACAGTTTGCCGCGATGTTGCCTGTCATCCCGGATACAGGCAACTGTGGGAATAATTCCAGCCATTGCAGGGCCAGGCCGGTGGCCGGCTTGGCTGCGGGCAGCGGTTCGGCTGCCGGCTTGGGTGCTTCTTCCTGGACGTGTTCGGCCAGTTCGTCCAGGTAGCTGAAGCCGACCGGGTCGCTTTCGCCGCCGTAATAGTCTTCGTCCAAGGGCGGTTCATCGTCGCGGTCCATACCCACGGCGGCATAGGCGGACGGGTCGAAGGGTGGCTCGTCGTCGTGCGCCGGGGCGGCAGGTGCCGGCGTGGGCGCAGCGGCCGGTGCAGGAGCCGGCGCAGGCTCGGCCATTACCGGTGCGGGCGTAGGCGCAGGCTCTTCCCATGGCAGGTCAACCACCTCTGCCACGGGTTCTGGTACTGGCTCAGGTTCACTGACCGGGGCAGGCTCAGCTGCCACCACAGGCTCGACTACCGGCTGTGGCGCTGGTTCGACCGGTGCGGGCGCCGGCACTTGCTGCTCGGCAACCGGTGCAACCGGCGCCACGACAGCAGCGGCCGGCGGCGCCACGGCAACCGCCGGCGCTGCCACCGGTGTTGCAGGATCAGCTGTGGCCTGGCTGATCCCCATTGGCTTTAGTACCGGCTTCGGCGCGTCGTCGGTGTCGGCGGGGCGGAACGCCAGCATGCGCAGCAGGACCATTTCGAAGCCGCCGCGCGGGTCCGGCGCAAGTGGCAGGTCACGGCGGCCGATCAGGCCCATCTGGTAATAGAACTGCACGTCCTCGGCTGGCAATGCCGAGGCCAGTGCCAGCACCCGCTCACGGTCGCCCTGGCCGTTGTCCACCGCTTCCGGCAGCGCCTGGGCAATGGCCACGCGGTGCAGCACATTGAGCATCTCGGCCAGCACGCCAGCCCAGTCCGGGCCCTGCTCGGCCAGGTTGCGCACGGCCTCGAGCAAGGCCCGGGCATCGCCTTCGAGCAGCGCCTGCAGCACCCCGTAGACTTGGCCATGATCAAGGCTGCCGAGCATAGCCCGCACATCGGCGGCCAGTACCTTGCCTTCGCCAAAGGCGATGGCCTGGTCGGTCAGGCTCATGGCGTCGCGCATCGAACCATCGGCCGCGCGCCCCAGCAGCCACAGGGCATCCGGCTCGAACGGCACGTTCTCGGCGGCCAGAACATGGCTGAGGTGCTCGACCACCCGCTCCGGGCTCATGTTCTTCAGCGAGAACTGCAGACAGCGCGACAGGATGGTGGCCGGCAGTTTCTGCGGGTCAGTGGTGGCGAGGATGAACTTGACGTAGGGCGGTGGCTCTTCCAGCGTCTTGAGCAAGGCGTTGAACGAGTGAGTCGAGAGCATGTGCACTTCGTCGATCAGGTAGACCTTGAAGCGCCCACGGCTCGGCGCGTACTGCACGTTATCGAGCAGTTCGCGGGTGTCCTCGACCTTGGTGCGGCTGGCGGCGTCGATCTCGATCAGGTCGACGAAACGGCCTTCGTCGATCTCCCGGCACACCGAGCAGGTGCCGCAGGGCGTGGAGGTGATGCCGGTTTCGCAGTTCAGGCACTTGGCGATGATACGGGCAATGGTGGTCTTGCCCACACCCCGGGTACCAGTGAACAGATAGGCATGGTGCAGGCGCTGGTTGTCCAAGGCATTGATCAAGGCCTTGAGCACATGGGTCTGGCCGACCATTTCGCGGAACGAGCGCGGACGCCATTTACGTGCAAGAACCTGATAACTCATCGAAAAACCATCGCAGCCTGATCGAGCGGAAGATCGCTAATGCTAGCGGAGCGGGGGCAAAATTGCACCCTGCGCAAGTCGTCTAAGCTTTGAAACTGGCGCGCCATCCAGGGAGGATTGCCTTTGCGAAGACTGCTGGCCCTGTTGCTGCTGTGGAGCACCTACAACCAGGCTGAACAGCCCGTGGTGCGTTTTTCTGTCGCCGAGAGCTGGAGCATGCCGCTGGTGCGCATCGAAGGCGACCAGCCGGTGGAAGGCATGCTGTACGACCTGATGCAGGCCTTGGCCAAGGAAGTGGGCATCCGTCCTGAATACCACGTCATGGCCCGCCTGCGCCTGCAGGAGGCGATGAACAGCGGTGATATCGATGTGCGCTGCTATGTCAGCACCCAGTGGTTCAATGACCGGCCAGGGGATTTTGTCTGGAGCATTCCATTGCTGCACCAGCGAGACCTGCTGGTAGGCCGCGCTGGCGACAGTACTCCGCTGCCCCCGGAACAACTGCCTGCCCAGACCATCGGCACAGTGCTTGGCTACACCTATTCGACCTTGCAACCGCTGCTCGACCAGGGCCGCCTGCACCGCGAGGACAGCCGCAGCCAGTTGCTGGTGCTGCAGAAGCTGCAAGCCGGGCGCTATCGGCATGCGGTAAGCAACCAGCTGTCGTTGCAGTGGTTCAACCAGGGCCTGCCCACCGAACAGCAATTGCAGGCGCTGGCAGTACTGGAAGAACAGGACCTGGGGTGCATGGTACGCAATGACCCGGCGATACCGACCCAAGAGCTGCTGCGGGCGCTGGTGCGAATGAAGCAGTCGGGGGAGATCGAGCGGATTGTGCAGCGGTATGGGGGGATGGGCTATCCAACCCCTATGTCTGTGGCTCGCCCCCGAACCCTGGAGTATCGGCAGCAATCTCTGACTCAAAATCTCAAAGTCGGCGTGGTCGCTGTGGGAGCGGGCGAGCCCGCGAACACCGGCATAGCCGGTGCCAGCCACCGAGCTGCATTCTTCGCGGGCATGCCCGCTCCCACAGGATTGTGCGGTGCAGACACAGTTTCTATTACAGGCTCAAGCCTGGTGGTGTCAGCAGGCTGATTGCGCGCTCGCCAGCAAACCCGCACTCAAGAACATCCCCACGCCAAACACAAAATGCGTGGCCAGGCTCTTCAAGCAGTTGCGCGCAGGCGTCGGCGTCCTCGACGCAAAGAACCCCGCACCCATCGCCGGCTGCATGAAGCACAAAGGCGCCACGACCGTCACCACACCAACAACCAGCGCAGGCAACAATGTAGGTGCCAGCAACCAGCCCTCCCCCACGATCATGACCAGCAGCATCGCGAACAGCACGCCGATGGCGTAATGAATCCCCCACCCCAACGCCAGCTCATGCCGCACCGGTTCCGCCTTGGCAATCGCCTGGTGCCGCACACGCCCGTGCAGCAAATGCCCCGCCCAACGCCCGACCATGGCGAAGTTCAGCGTGGCAACACCCATCCGCCTAAGCAGCAGCCCCCACAAGTCCATCACCATCGTGGCACCGATACCAATCGGCACGGCAGCGGAAAACATCGCAGTAAAGGTCATTGAACAAGCCCTCCAAGATTGACGGTCATCACCATGCCGCGCAGCATAGAAGTTGAAGTCAACTTCAAGTCAAGGGCCCGAAATGGACATTGCCGACGTCGCCAAACGCACAGGCGTACCCGCCTCGACGCTGCGCTACTACGAGAAGAAAGGCCTGCTCAAGTCACTCGCCGGGCCTGGCCAGCGGCGGCAGTTCGCAGCCGATGTTGCAGACCGGCTGGCGCTGATCGCCCTGGGCCAGGCTGCGGGGTTTTCGCTGGATGAAGTCGGGGCGATGCTGGTGGACCTGCAGGTCGACCGGCAGATGCTGACCGCCAAGGCCGACGAACTGGATGCACGGATCAGGCGCTTGCAGGCGATGAGCAAGGGCTTGCGGCATGCGGCGCAGTGCCCTGAGGAAGATCACCTGGAATGCCCGAAATTCCAGCGGCTGATGAAGCTGTCGGCGGCGGGCCATGGGAAAAAACAGGGCAGTTCAATATTTGTCTTGAAGCGCCCAGGATAAAACCACCATCTGGATGCATCATCATCCGAATAGAGTAATGGCAATACGATATCAAAACGCCACTGCTCAGTGTAGAGTTACGCGCCTCCGCGCCCAGCCGTGCGCCGAGAACAGTACTCACACTCAGGAAATGTTGCATGTCCACAATTCGAAATCTGACCGCTGCCGCACTGATAGCGCTGACCACTGGTTGTGCTACCGGCCTCAATTCGGCCCAAGAGTCGGAACTTGCCAGTTATCGCGCCAGAAACCTCGCGGTTGAAGAAAAAAGCCCAGGGCTTGCTGCCGGCCTTGGCCTGCTTCCAGGTGGTGGCTCGTTCTATGGTCGTGCATATGGCTTTGGCGTGGTGAACCTGCTGTTCTGGCCGCTTTCCATTCTGTGGGACCCGGTGAGTGGGCATGACGCTGCAGAGATGATCAACTACCAAGCCACCAAAGCCCATGTTGCAACGCTGAAAAAGCACGACATGGACGAGCTCGATGCCAAGCTGGAATCCGACTCGATCGACCTCAAGCGCTACACGCTCGACAAACGCAGAATCGATGAGAAATACAACCTGTAAAGGCATCTGCCGCACAGCGCGACGCTCGGCCTTTCAATAGTTGAAGCCATACACGATGTATGGCTTTCGTCTTGCACTACCGGCATCTCACTCAAGGATTATTAAAGTGACCTACTTCCGTGTGTTTCTGGTCTCGGTATTTATTGCCCTTTGCACAGGGTGCGCTTCGCCTGCTCAAATCTCCGGAATGTCCGTGGCATCCGACCAGACCGATGCGCAGTTTTACGATCAACGCCTGCATCGCAATATTCAGGTAACCGAAGTAAATGGCGGAGACGCCACCAACCCGCTCTGGACTTCGGAAATCGACGGCCCGGACTTTGGCGCTGCACTCAAACAATCACTTGCCAGTGCTGACCTGCTTGGCGAAGCACCAGCCGCCTACACCCTGCGCGCCAACCTGCTACGCGTCGACCAACCCATTTTTGGCCTGGACTTCGAAGTTACCTGCGAGGCTGAATATACGTTGACCGAGTCCGCTACAAACACCGTAATTTTCCGAGAGATCATCAGGACGCCCTTTACCGCTGGCGTTGGCGACTCCGTTATCGCGATCAAGCGCCTGCGCCTGGCCAATGAAGGTTCGGCACGCACAAATATCAACACGCTGCTTAAGCGCCTGAAGGAACTCAAACTTGAGACCAGACAGGTTTCTTTGAAGTAATGAACGCCTGCTGATAGCGGCTTTCGATGCGGGTAGGACGACAGCGCCTACTCCGCTGCATCGGCGCGGTCGCGGCAGGACTGGCGGCCAAACCAGAGCGAAGTTGGGTAAAGCGAGAAATCCTTGAGAATTCAAGGACCTGAAATGGAGGCGGCCCCACCAGCCACACCCCGGCACTCGATGTTCCCGCTATGGCTGCTCCCTTCCGGGCCTGACCAGGTTAACGGGTAATCAATGCGGGGGGACCGATGGGGCCACCACTACAAGGCTCGCTGAACAGCGAGTGGCGCCATTGTACCGGTCTTGGGGGCAGATACAACCTCTGGAGGAGAAAAAGTCATCATTTCTCAATGACTTGTCCGGGCCGGGGTGGCCTGGAGCTGCCAATTCGCGGGTGAACCCGCTCCTACAGGGTTAGCGCTGACAGCAAGACTAGCGCAGGACTTGTGGGAGCGGGCGTGTCGAGGCGTCGAACCGCCGCGAAGCAGGCGCCGCGATGGATGGCACGGGCTTCGCCCGTGTTCGCGGGCATGCCCGCTCCCACAAGGACCGCGCAAACCACAGGGGATTGCGCAGGGCGTTAGACAGCGATGCCCTGCTCGCCCAGGAAGGTGACAAAGGCATCTTCATCAAGCACCTTCACGCCCAACTCACTGGCCTTGGCCAGCTTGGACCCCGCCCCCGGCCCCGCCACCACGCAGTGGGTCTTGCCGGATACCGAACCCGCCACCTTGGCCCCCAGGCTTTCCAGCTTTTCCTTGGCGATGTCGCGGCTCATGCGCTCCAGGGTGCCGGTCAGCACCCAGGTCTGGCCAGCCAGCGGCAAGCCTTCGGCCACTTTCTTCTCGCTGCTCCAGTGCATGCCGAACGCCAGCAACTGTGCCTCGATGTCCCGGGCCAGCTTCTGGTTGGCTTCATCCTTGAAGAACTCGCGCACGGCTTCGGCCTGCTTGGCCGCCAGGGCCTGGCGCAGGTCGATACCGTCGGCGGCGATGATCTTGTCCAGGCTGTCTAGCTTGGCCACCAGCTTCTCGGCACCGGTCGGGCCAACCGAGGCGATGTCGAGCTTGGCGATCATGCCGGCCAGGGTGGTGCTGGCGGCGAACTCGGCAGCCAGCTCGCCTTCGTCCTGCAGTTGCATGCCGCTGTCGAGCAGCTGCTTGATGACCTTGCGGTTGTGCTCGTCCTCGAAGAAGTTGTGGATCTCGTACGCCACCTCCAGGCCGATGTCCGGCAGGTAGGTGAGCACTTGCGGCAGCGCTTGCTGCACGCGCGCCAGGCTGCCCAGCGAGCGGGCCAGCACCTTGGCGGTCTCCTCGCCTACGTCCGGGATACCCAGGGCGTAGATGAAGCGCGCCAGGCCCGGGCGCTTGCTGGCTTCGATGGCATCCAGCAGCTTCTTGCTGGACACTTCGGCAAAGCCTTCCAGGCCGACGATCTGGTCGAATTCCAGCTTGTACAGGTCGGCCGGCGACCCGATCAGGCCTTCGTCCACCAGTTGCTCGACGCTCTTCTCGCCCAGGCCGTCGATGTCCATGGCGCGGCGTGACACGTAGTGGATGATTGCCTGCTTGAGCTGGGCGCCACAGGCAAGGCGACCGACGCAGCGGTACACCGCCCCCTCGCTGGTGGTTTCCTTGCCCTTGCTACGCTTGACCAACTGGGTACGCTCGACCTGCGAGCCGCATACCGGGCACTCACTCGGCACCTGCACCGGGCGCGCATCTTCCGGGCGGCGCTCCAGCACCACCTGCATCACCTGCGGAATCACGTCACCGGCGCGGCGGATGATCACCGTGTCGCCAATGCGCAGGCCCAGGCGGGCGATTTCGTCCATGTTGTGCAGGGTGGCGTTGGACACGGTCACACCGGCCACCTTGACCGGCTTCAGGCGTGCCACGGGCGTTACCGCGCCGGTGCGGCCGACCTGGAACTCGACATCCAGCACCTCGGTCAGCTCTTCCATGGCCGGGAACTTGTGGGCAATCGCCCAGCGGGGCTCACGGGCACGGAAGCCCAGTTCGCGCTGGGCGGCCAGGCTGTTGACCTTGAACACCACGCCGTCGATTTCGTAGGGCAGGCTGTTGCGTCGCTCGCCGATGTCGCGGTAGTAGGCCAGGCATTCTTCGATACCGGCGGCATGCTTGAGTTCGCGGCTGATCGGCAACCCCCACGCCTTGAGCTGTTCGAGGATGCCGATGTGGCTGTCGCCAATGCTCGCAGACACCTGGCCGACGCCATAGCAGCAGAACTCCAACGGGCGGCTGGCGGTGATTTTCGAGTCCAGCTGACGCAGGCTGCCGGCTGCGGCGTTGCGCGGGTTGGCGAAGGTCTTGCCGCCGGCTTCGGCCTGGGCGGCGTTGAGCCGGTCGAAACCGGCCTTGCTCATGTACACCTCGCCGCGCACCTCCAGCACCGCAGGCCATCCCTCGCCTTGCAGCCTGAGCGGGATGTTGCGCACGGTGCGTACGTTGGCACTGATGTCTTCGCCGGTGGTGCCGTCGCCACGGGTGGCGCCCTGTACGAGCAGACCGTCGCGGTACAGCAAGCTCACGGCCAGGCCGTCGAGCTTGGGCTCGCAGCTGTAGTCGACCGCACCGGGCTGGTCGAGGCCGTCTACCACGCGGCGGCCGAACTCACGCAGGTCGGCTTCTTCGAAAGCGTTGCCGAGGCTGAGCATGGGCACTTCGTGGCGGACCTGGCTGAACGCGGCCAGGGCTGCGCCACCGACACGCTGGGTGGGCGAGTCGGGGGTTACCAAGTGTGGGTATTCGGCTTCAAGCGCCTTGAGCTCGTTGAACAGGCGGTCGTATTCGGCATCGGGCACGCTTGGCTCATCGAGCACGTAGTAGCGGTAGTTGTGCTGGTCGAGCTCGGCACGCAGTTCGTGGATACGGGTTTCGGCGGTCATGGGATTTGTCTTCTCTTGCAAAGCAAAAGAGCAGCCTGGGGGTGGTGCCGGGGGTTTGAGGTATTTATTGCCTGTGCCGGCCTCTTCGCGGGTAAACCCGCTCCTACAGGGACACCACAAACCTCAAGGGCTGTGGTGTCCCTGTAGGAGCGGGTTTACCCGCGAAGGGGCCGGCACAGGCGATAACAACACCCGAACCGACCAGCACGCCCTGAGGCTGCTCTTTCGTCTGGATCTGTCAGCGCTTCTGGGTCAGCGCACGGCGCTCGAACTCGACGATGCGCTGGCGATAGTGCTCGATGGTCTGGGCGGTCAGCACGCTGCGCTGGTCGTCCTTGAGCTCACCGTTCAGTTCGTGCGCCAGCTTGCGCGCCGCAGCCACCATCACGTCGAAGGCCTGCTTCGGATGACGCGGGCCCGGCAGGCCGAGGAAGAAGCTCACCGCGCGGGTGCTGAAGTGGTCGATGTCGTCCAGGTCGAACACGCCGGGCTTGACGGCGTTGGCCATGGAGAACAGCACCTCGCCGTGACCGGCCATGCTCTCGTGACGGTGGAAGATGTCCATTTCGCCGAAACGCAGGCCGCTTTCCAGAATGTTCTGCAGCAGCGCCGGGCCCTTGAAGCCACCCTCGTCGCGGGAGATGACGCTGATCACCAGCACTTCCTCGGCCGGCGGCAGCTCCTTGACGCTGCTGCTGGCAGGCGCCGCACCGTTGCTGCGGGTATTTTCCGCGGCAAAGTCATCATCGCTGTCGGCAAACAGGTCGGGCTCGCGTGGCTCGGCACTCAGGTTCAGGTCGCCCTGCTGTGCATCCGCGGCAGCGGTGGCGCGCTTGCCGCGCTTGGCAGCCTTGGCCGGCTTGGGCTCGCGCTCGCGATCACGCGCAGAAGCACTGAGCGACGGCAGGTCGCTTTCATCCAGCTCAGGCTCCTTGTGGGTATCCAGCACCCGCGACGGGCCAAGCACTTCGGCATTGCCCTCTTCGTCCGGCAGGTTGGAATAACTGCGATCCAGACGGAATTTCAACTTGCCTTTCCCGCCGCGCATGCGGCGCCAGCCGTCGAAAAGAATCCCGGCAATGACAATGATGCCGATGACGATCAGCCACTCGCGCAGACCGATTTCCATGTAATCCCGTGCCTCTATAAAAATATGCTTGAAAACAAAGGGTTCAAAGCCCTTTAACACGTGGCGCCAACTCTATGTTCTGACAGGCGTTTTACCCACGCAAAAAACGAGTGACATTAAGCTAGCACGACCAAAGACAACTTTACACCGTCTGTCGCACATGGCGGGGGCATTTCGCTACGGAATATGACCTTATCGTCGAGCATCAGGCATCGACCATGGCCATGGCCTCCTCCACGTCGACGGCAACCAGACGTGAACAGCCCGGTTCATGCATGGTCACCCCCATCAATTGATCCGCCATCTCCATGGCAATCTTGTTATGGGTGATGTAGATGAACTGCACGCTTTCACTCATTTCCTTGACCAGACGGGCGTAGCGCCCGACGTTGGCATCGTCCAGCGGCGCGTCGACTTCGTCGAGCATGCAGAACGGTGCGGGGTTCAACTTGAAGATGGCAAACACCAGCGCCAATGCGGTCAGTGCCTTCTCGCCGCCGGACAGCAGATGGATGGTGCTGTTCTTCTTGCCCGGTGGTCGCGCCATGATCGTTACCCCTGTATCGAGTAGATCTTCGCCCGTCAGTTCCAGATAAGCGCTGCCACCACCGAAAACTTTTGGGAAAAGTGCCTGTAATCCGGCATTTATCTGATCAAAGGTATCCTTGAAGCGGTTGCGGGTTTCCTTGTCGATCTTGCGAATGACGTTTTCCAGGGTCTCCAGGGCTTCGACCAGGTCGGCGTCCTGGGCGTCCAGGTAGCGCTTGCGCTCGGACTGCTGCTCGTACTCTTCGATGGCCGCCAGGTTGATCGCCCCCAGGCGCTGGATACGCGCCTCAAGCTGCTCCAGCTCCTGTTCGGTACCCTGCTCGCTGGCCTCGGCCTCGAGAGTGGCGAGCACACCTTGCAGGTCGTAGCCGTCGGCCAGCAACTGCTCCTGCAAGGTCTTGCGCCGCACATCCAGGCCCTGGCACTCCAGGCGCAGTTGCTCCAACTGGCCACGCAGCAATTGGGCCTGCTGCTCGGCCTGGGTACGACGCTTTTCGGCGTCACGCAGTTCGCGGTCGGCTTCGTCCATGTGCAGGCGGGCCTGGCGCATTTCCTCGTCGACGCTCATGCGCCGCTCCAGCAGCTCTTCCAGCTTCAGGCGCAGTTCTTCCTGCGGGGCCTCGCCCTCTTCCAGGTTCAGGCTCAGTTGCTCCTGGCGCTCGATCAGGCGCGCGGCCTGCTGCTCCAGGCGCTCCAGTGCCTGCCGGGTGGAGTCGTGCTGGGCACGCAGCGAGCCCAGGCGAACAGCCAGCTGGTGGGCGTGATCCTTGTGCTGGCGGGCCTCCTGGCGCACGCGATCGAGGCTTTCGCGCAAAGTGTCGCGGCGGGCCATCAACTGCTCGCGCTGCTCGGTGTCCTGGGCCATCAGCTCCAGGGCCTCCTGCAGCAGCAGGCGGGCTTCGCCCAGTTGCTCATGTTCCAGAGCGCGCTGCTCTTCCAGTTCGGCCAGCTCTTCCTGCAGGCGCCGGCGGCGCAGTTCGACCTGCTCGGCACGTGCGCGGCCAGCCGACAGGTTGGCCTTCAGTTCGCCATGCAGGCGGCTTTCTTCCTGGGTGCGACGGCGCAGTTGTTCACGCTGTTCTTCAAGGTCCAGCTGCTGCTCGCGCAGGGCCTGCAGTTGCTGTTCCAAATGCTCCAGCGCCGCATCCTGCTCCAGCTGCTCCTGGCCGAGGCGCTCGATCTCCTGGCCGCGTGCCAGCACACCGCCTTCGGCTTCGCCGCCACGGCGCACCCGCAGGAAGTGTCGGCCGACCCAGTAGCCATCGCGGCTGACCAGGCTCTGGCCTTCGCCGAGCGAGGCGCGCTGCGCCAGTGCCTGGGCAAGGTTTTCCACGGGTTTGACGTGGCCCAGCCAGGGCGCCAGGTCGACGCGGCCTTCGACCTTTTCCAGCAGGCTGCCAGGCAGCGACGAGCCGGTACCGCTTGCCAGCAGCAAGCGCAACTCGCCCTGCTCCAGGCCAGCAAACTCCAGGTTACTGAAGTCGTCCACCAGTACAGCCTGCAGATCGGCGCCAAGCACGGTTTCTAACGCAAGCTCCCAGCCCGGCTCAACCCGCAACCCTTCAGCCAGCCGCGGCCGTTGCTCCAGGCCTTGGCCCTGGAGCCAGTCCGCAGCACCTGCACCCGGCTCCAGGGCAGCCTGCTGCAAGGCTTCGAGCGAGGCAAGGCGCCCGCCCAGGCGTTGCAGGTCGCCCTGCGCCTGCTGTTGGGCCTGGGTGGCCTGCTGCAGTTGTTCACGCGCGCCTTCCAGGCGCTCGACCACCTGCTCTTCGGACAACTGCAACTCTTCCAGCAACATTTCGCTACTGGCCAGCTGCTCGGCCAGTTCGAGCATGGCCGCATCCTGCGGGTCGCTGCCCAGCAGCTCGCGCTCCTCGCCCAGCTTGCGTTGGCGCTCGGCCTGGCGTTCCAGGCTGGCTTCCAGCTGCTGCAGACGCGCCTGCTGCACTTCGGCCTGGCGGCGCGGCTCGGCGGAACGGCTGTTGAAGCTGTCCCACTGTTCCTGCCAGCCGTGCATGCCCAGCTCGGCCTCTTCAAGGGCAGCGGCGGCTTCTTCGGCAGCGGCCAGGGTCATTTCCTGCTCGGGTTCGAGCATTGCCAGCTCTTCGCCCAAGGTAGCCAGCAGGGTGCGGTCGTGCCCGAGGTGCGACTCGGTCTCCAGGCGCGTGCGCTCGGCTTCCTTGAAGTCATCCTGCAACTGGCGCAGGCGCTGCTGGCCGTGCTGGATGCTCTGCTCGACCCGGGCGATGTCACCGGCCACCGAGTAGAAGCGGCCCTGCACCTGGTTGAAGCGCTCGGACAATTCGTGATGGCCATCGCGCAAGCGCTCGATGCTGGCATCGGCATTGCGCTGCTCGGCCACCAGCGCCTCATGGGACACATCCTGGTCGCCGATCACCGCCTCGCGCTGGCGCACCCGTTCGTCCAGATCACGCCAGCGCAAGGCCGACAAGCGCGCCTTCAGCTGGCGTTCCTGGGCCTTGTATTCCCGGTACTTCTCGGCTGCCTGGGCCTGGCGGTGCAGGCGCTCCAGCTGGCGCTCCAGCTCTTCGCGCAGGTCGGTCAGGCGCGCCAGGTTTTCCTGGGTGCGGCGGATGCGGCTCTCGGTTTCCCGGCGGCGTTCCTTGTACTTGGAAATGCCGGCGGCTTCCTCGATGAAGTTGCGCAGCTCCTCGGGCTTGGCCTCGATCAGCTTGGAGATCATGCCTTGCTCGATGATCGAGTAGCTGCGCGGCCCCAGGCCGGTGCCGAGGAAGATGTCGGTGATATCGCGCCGGCGGCACTTGGTACCGTTGAGGTAGTAGCTGTTCTGCCCGTCGCGGGTGACCTTGCGGCGGATCGAGATCTCGGCGTAGGCGGCGTATTCGCCGACCAGGGTGGTTTCGCTGTTGTCGAACACCAGCTCGATGCTGGCCTGGCTGACCGGCTTGCGGCCACTGGAGCCGTTGAAGATGACATCGGTCATCGACTCGCCGCGCAGGTTCTTCGCCGAACTCTCGCCCATCACCCAGCGCACGGCATCGATGATGTTGGACTTGCCACAGCCGTTGGGGCCGACCACGGCCGCCATGTTGCTGGGGAAGTTGACCGTGGTCGGGTCCACGAACGACTTGAACCCGGCCAGGCGAATGCACTTCAGGCGCATCGGTCAGCCTCGGGCCAACGCCGCCAGCACCAGTTCGCAGCTGCGCTGGCCATAGGCGGTGAGCACCTCGCGAATGCGCGGCAGGTCACGGGCGATCACGGCGTCGAGCAGGCGGGCGAACAGGTCCAGGTAATCGATCATGTTGGCCTGGCGCTGGTCCAGCGACAGGTAGTAGGCACGGCTCATCGCCGGCTGCAGGTTTTCCACGGTTTCCTGCAGGAAAGGGTTGTCAGCGAACGGATAGGCCGCCCGCATGACCGCGAAGCTGTCGGCGACGAAGGCCTTGATGTCCAGCTGGTCATGGGCTCGCTGCAGGCGCTGCTGGATCTCCAGGAACGGGCGCAGGTCGGCATCGGTGCGCCATTTTTGCGCAACCGCGTTACCCAGCAGGATGTAGAACTCGCCCATCAGTGCACACAGGCTGCGCACACTGCGCTCGTCGAGCTCGGTCACATGGGCACCCCGCCGCGGCAGGATCGCCACCAGGTGGCGGCGTTCGAGGATCAGCAGCGCCTCGCGCACCGAGCCGCGGCTGACGTTGAGTGCCTGGGTGACCTTCTGCTCCTGGATACGCTCGCCTGGCGCCAGCTCGCCACGGATGATGCGTTCGGCCAGGTAATCGGCAATCTGCTCGGAGAGGCTGTCCGGGGCCTTGAACGTCATGGTTTTCCTTCAAAATCATTGAACTGGGCACAAGGAGCGAATTGTAGCGTACTTGGCCGCTGATCGCGCAGAGGGGCCTGGCGGTTTATTTGACCTGCAAGGCAACCGCACGCCCGGCGCGATCTATGCTTGGAATATGGGCAATGTGTGCAGCCGGGCTTGGACATGAGCAATTTCTTGACCTTTGAGTCAGAAAAATATTGACCAGCTGGACAGCTCTTGCTTAGAGTCCGCCCAACAACAATAAAACCATTGCGAGGCCATCCCCGTGATCCAGTTTCTCGTAAACCAGGAGCTGCGTAGTGAGCATGCCCTGGACCCGAACATGACGGTGCTGCAGTACCTGCGCGAGCACCTGGGCAAACCTGGCACCAAGGAGGGCTGCGCCAGTGGTGACTGCGGTGCCTGCACCGTGGTGGTCGGCGAGCTGACCCAGGACGACCAGGGCAACGACAGCATCCGCTACCGTAGCCTCAACTCGTGCCTGACCTTCGTCTCGTCGCTGCACGGCAAGCAACTGATCAGCGTCGAGGGTCTCAGGCACCAGGGCCAGCTGCACAGCGTGCAACAGGCCATGGCCGATTGCCATGGCTCGCAGTGCGGCTTCTGTACACCCGGCTTCGTCATGTCGCTGTTCGCCCTGCAGAAGAACAGCAGCGGCGCCGACCTGCACCAAGCCCAGGAAGCCCTGGCCGGCAACCTGTGCCGCTGCACCGGCTACCGGCCGATCCTCGACGCCGCCGAGCAGAGCTGCCGCCAGCCCTGCCGCGACCAGTTCGATGCCCAGCAGGCACAGACCATCAGCCGCCTCAAGGCCATTGCCCCAACCCAGACCGGCGAACTGAACAGTGGCGACAAGCGCTGCCTGGTGCCACTGACCGTGGCCGACCTGGCCGACCTGTACAGCTCGCACCCCGAAGCGCGGCTGCTGGCCGGCGGTACCGACCTGGCACTGGAAGTCACCCAGTTCCACAAGACCTTGCCGGTGATGATCTACGTCGGCCATGTGGCCGAGCTCAAGCGCATCGAGAAAACCGCCAGCCACCTGGAAATCGGCGCCGCCACACCGCTCACCGACTGCTACGGTGCACTGAACGAGGAATACCCTGACTTCGGTGCCCTGCTGCACCGCTTCGCCTCGCTGCAGATCCGCAACCAGGGCACCCTGGGCGGCAATATCGGCAACGCTTCGCCAATCGGTGACTCGCCACCCCTGCTGATTGCCCTGGATGCGCAGATCGTCCTGCGCCAGGGCGAGCGCCAGCGGGTGATGCCACTGGAAGACTACTTCATCGACTACCGCATCACCGCCCGCCAGGACAGCGAGTTCATCGAGAAGATCATCGTGCCGCGCGCCACCAGCGATTGGGCGTTCCGCGCCTATAAAGTGTCCAAGCGCCTGGACGATGACATTTCCGCCGTGTGCGGCGCCTTCAACCTGAGCATCGAAGACGGCGTGGTCAGCGGTGTGCGCATCGCCTTCGGCGGCATGGCGGCAATCCCCAAACGGGCCCGTGCCTGCGAAGCAGCGCTACGCGGCAAGCCGTGGAACCAGGCTGCCATCGAGCGCGCCTGCCAGGCCCTGGCGGAAGACTTCACCCCGCTCAGCGACTTCCGCGCCAGCAAGGAATACCGCCTGCTGACCGCCCAGAACCTGCTGCGCAAGTACTTCATCGAACAGCAAACGCCGTACATCGAAACCCGGGTGACCGCTTATGTCTAACCATCACGTAGCCAAGAGCCAGGCCGAGATGGCCGAACTGTTCAGCCAGGACCTGACCACCGGGGTCGGCCGCAGCGTCAAGCATGACAGCGCCGACAAGCATGTGTCCGGCGAGGCGGTGTACATCGACGACCGCCTGGAATTCCCCAACCAGCTGCACGTCTATGCGCGCACCGCCGACCGCGCCCACGCGCGCATCCTGCGCATCGACACCACGCCGTGCTATGCCTTCGAGGGCGTGCGCATCGCCATCACCCACGAAGACATCCCTGGCCTCAAGGACATCGGCCCGGTGGTGGCCGGCGACCCGCTGCTGGCCATCGACAAGGTCGAGTTCTTCGGCCAGCCGGTGCTCGCCGTGGCCGCCCGCGACCTCGATACCGCGCGCCGTGCGGCCATGGCCGCCATCGTCGAGTATGAAGACCTGGAGCCGGTGCTGGATGTGGTCGAAGCACTGCGCAAGAAGCACTTCGTGCTCGACAGCCACACCCACCAGCGTGGCGATTCCGCCGCTGCACTGGCCAGTGCACCGCACCGCATCCAGGGCACCCTGCACATCGGTGGCCAGGAGCACTTCTACCTGGAAACGCAGATCTCCTCGGTGATGCCCACCGAAGACGGCGGCATGATCGTCTACTGCTCCACGCAAAACCCCACCGAAGTGCAGAAACTGGTCGCCGAAGTACTCGACGTGCCAATGAACAAGGTGGTGCTGGACATGCGCCGCATGGGTGGCGGTTTTGGTGGCAAGGAAACCCAGGCCGCCAGCCCGGCGTGCCTGTGCGCCGTGGTGGCGCGCCTGACCGGCCAGCCGACCAAGATGCGCCTGCCACGGGTCGAAGACATGACCATGACCGGCAAACGCCACCCGTTCTACGTCGAGTACGACGTGGGCTTCGACGACGACGGGCGCCTGCACGGCATCAACTTCGACCTGGCCGGCAACTGCGGCTACTCGCCCGACCTGTCCGGTTCGATCGTCGACCGCGCCATGTTCCACTCCGACAATGCCTACTACCTGGGCGATGCCACCGTGCACGGCCACCGCTGCAAGACCAACACAGCCTCCAACACCGCCTATCGCGGCTTTGGCGGCCCGCAGGGGATGGTCGCCATCGAGCAGGTGATGGACCACATCGCCCGCCACCTGGGCCGCGACCCGCTGGCGGTGCGCAAGGCCAACTACTACGGCAAGACCGAGCGCAACGTCACCCACTACTACCAGACCGTCGAGCACAACATGCTCGAAGAGATGACCGCCGAACTGGAAGCCAGCAGTGACTATGCCGAGCGCCGCGAGTCGATCCGCCGCTTCAACGCCAACAGCCCGGTCCTGAAGAAGGGCCTGGCACTGACACCGGTCAAGTTCGGTATTTCGTTCACCGCCACCTTCCTCAACCAGGCCGGTGCGCTGATCCATATCTACACCGACGGCAGTATCCACCTGAACCATGGCGGCACCGAGATGGGCCAGGGCCTGAACACCAAGGTGGCACAGGTGGTGGCGCAGATCTTCCAGGTCGATTTCAGCCGTATCCAGATCACCGCCACCAATACTGACAAGGTGCCCAACACCTCACCGACCGCTGCCTCCAGTGGTGCCGACCTGAACGGCAAGGCAGCGCAGAACGCTGCGGAGATCCTCAAGAAGCGCCTGACCGAGTTCGCCGCACGGCACTACCAGGTGACCGAGGAAGACGTCGAGTTCCGCAACGGCCATGTGCGCGTGCGCGACCAGATCGTCAGCTTCGAGCAGCTGGTGCAGCAGGCCTATTTTGCCCAGGTGTCGCTGTCCAGCACCGGTTTCTACCGTACGCCGAAGATCTACTACGACCGCAGCCAGGCACGTGGCCGGCCGTTCTACTACTTCGCCTTCGGCGCCGCCTGCGTGGAGGTGGTCGTCGACACCCTGACCGGCGAATACAAGATGCTGCGCGCCGACATCCTGCACGATGTGGGTGATTCGCTGAACCCGGCCATCGACATCGGCCAGGTGGAAGGCGGCTTCATCCAGGGCATGGGCTGGCTGACCACTGAAGAACTGGTGTGGAACGCCAAGGGCAAGCTGATGACCAACGGCCCGGCCAGCTACAAGATCCCGGCAGTGGCGGACATGCCGCTGGATTTGCGGGTAAAGCTGGTGGAAAACCGCAAGAACCCTGAGGACACCGTGTTCCACTCCAAGGCCGTGGGCGAACCGCCGTTCATGCTCGGCATCGCCGCCTGGTGCGCGATCAAGGACGCCGTGGCCAGCATCGCCGACTACCGCGTGCAGCCACAGGTGGATGCACCGGCGACGCCGGAGCGGGTGTTGTGGGGTTGCGAGCAGATGCGCAAGGCGGTGGCTGCAGCGCAACCTGCCGAGCCGGAGCTGGAAACCGTCACTCACTGAGGTTGGGTGGGCGCCTGTTCGGGCCCTATCGCCGGCAAGCCGGCTCCCACAGGTACTGCACCGCTGGCAAGCTCTGTGTTGCACCTGTGGGAGCCCGGCTTGCCGGCGATAGGGCCAGTACAGGCAACCTGAAATGAGGATCTGCATCATGCACCAATGGATCAACGCCCTCGCCGACCACCAGTCCCGTGGCGAAGCCTGCGTGCTGGTTACCATCATCGAGGAGCGCGGCTCGACCCCGCGCAATGCCGGCTCGAAAATGGTCGTCAGCGCCAGCGGCCTGTTCGACACCATCGGCGGCGGCCACCTGGAATACAAGGCCCTGCACATCGCCAGGCAAATGCTCGAAGAGCACCGCACCACCCCGCATCTGGAGCGCTTCAGCCTCGGTGCCAGCCTTGGCCAGTGCTGCGGCGGCGTCACTGTGCTGCTGTTCGAGCCCATGGCCGCGGTGCAGGCGCAGATCGCGGTGTTCGGCGCGGGCCATGTCGGCCGGGCTCTGGTACCCTTGCTCGCCGCGCTGCCCTGCCGGGTGCGCTGGATCGATTCGCGCGAGCAGGAATTCCCTGCCCTGATCCCCGACGGGGTGACCAAGGTGGTCAGCGAGGATCCGGTCGACGAAGTGGCAGACCTGCCGCCAGGCTGCTACTGCATCGTCATGACCCACAACCACCAGCTCGACCTGGAACTGACCGCCGCCATTCTCAAGCGCAACGACTTCACCTGGTTCGGCCTGATCGGCTCGAAGACCAAACGGGTCAAGTTCGAGCACCGCCTGCGCGAGCGCGGCTATGACGAGGCCGTGATGGCGCGCATGCGCTGCCCGATGGGCCTGGCCGAGGTCAAGGGCAAGCTGCCCATCGAGATCGCCGTGTCCATCGCCGGTGAAATCATCGCCACCTACAACGCCTGCTTCGGCCAGCACGACGCTGCCGCCAATGCCGGCCCCATTGCCCAGTTGCTGCCGCCCTCCCGGCGCAGCCAAGCCATTTGACGAGTGTGTTATGACCGTTACCCGCAAAGCCTACCGTGCCGCCATCCTGCACAGCATCGCCGACCCGGCCGAGGTGGGCCTGGAGGCTTCCCATGAATACTTCGAGGACGGCCTGCTGGTGGTCGACAATGGCCGCATCAGCGCCGTAGGCCACGCCGCCGAACTGTTGCCGACCCTGGACGCCGATATCCCGGTCGAGCACTACCAGGACGCACTGATCACCCCAGGCTTCATCGACACCCATATCCATTTCCCGCAGACCGGCATGATCGGCTCCTACGGCGAACAGTTGCTGGACTGGCTGAATACCTACACCTTCCCCTGTGAAAAGCAGTTCGCCGACAAGGAACACGCCGACCAAGTGGCGAAAATCTTCCTCAAGGAACTGCTGCGCAACGGCACCACCACCGCCCTGGTGTTCGGCAGCGTGCACCCGGAATCGGTCAATGCCCTGTTCGAAGAAGCCGAACGCCTGGACCTGCGCCTGATCGCCGGCAAGGTGATGATGGACCGCAACGCCCCGGACTACCTGACCGATACCGCAGAGTCCGGCTATACCGAAAGCAAGGCACTGATCGAGCGCTGGCACGGCAAGGGCCGCCTGCATTATGCAGTCACCCCGCGCTTCGCCCCGACCAGTACGCCTGAACAGCTGGCGCTGGCGGGCCAACTGCTCAAGGAACACCCGGGCGTGTACATGCACACGCACCTGTCGGAGAACCTCAAGGAAATCGAGTGGGTCAAGTCGCTGTTCCCCGAGCAGAAGGGTTACCTCGACGTATACGACCACTTCGAGCTGCTGGGCGAACGCTCGGTATTCGCCCATGGCGTGCACCTGTGCGATGATGAATGCCAGCGCCTGGCCGAAACCGGCTCGGCGGTGGCCTTCTGCCCCACCTCCAACCTGTTCCTCGGCAGCGGCCTGTTCAACCTGCCCCAGGCCGAGCGCTTCAAGGTCAATGTGGGCCTGGGCACTGACGTTGGCGCCGGTACCAGCTTCTCGCTGCTCAACACCCTGAACGAAGCGTACAAGGTGATGCAACTGCAGGGCGCACGCCTGCACCCGTACAAGTCACTGTACCTGGCCACCCTCGGCGGCGCCCGCGCGCTGCGCCTGGACGACCGCATCGGCAGCCTGCGCCCGGGCAACGATGCCGACTTCGTGGTACTGGACTACAAGGCCACGCCACTGCTGGACTACCGCATCCAGCAGTCCAACAGCATCGAGGAAACCCTGTTCGTGCTGACCACCCTCGGCGACGACCGCACCGTGCGTGAAACCTACGCCGCTGGGCGTTGCGTGCACCAGCGCTAAGGTTCTTTTGCCAGACCCCGGTACAGTGCGCCGCCGATCGCAGCACCAATCAGCGGCGCCACCCAGAACAGCCACAGCTGTTGCAGGGCCCAGCCACCGACGAACAAGGCCGGCCCCGTGCTACGCGCGGGGTTGACCGAGGTATTGGTCACCGGGATCGAGATCAGGTGGATCAGGGTCAAAGCCAAACCGATGGCGATCGGCGCAAACCCCGCCGGCGCCCGGGCGTCGGTAGCGCCCATGATCACCACCAGGAACATCGCCGTCATCACCACTTCACTGACAAAGCCCGCCCCGAGCGTGTAGCCGCCAGGCGAGTGGTCGGCGTAGCCGTTCGAAGCCAATCCCGCAGACAGCTCGAAACCTGCCTTGCCGCTGGCGATGAGGTAGATCACACCTGCCGCCAGAATGGCGCCGATCACCTGGGCGATCACGTAGGGCAGCAGCTCTTTGGCCGGAAAGCGCCCGCCCACCACCAGCCCGAACGACACGGCGGGGTTGAGGTGACAGCCGGAGATATGGCCGA
This sequence comes from Pseudomonas sp. PVC-5-1, assembly GCF_057444345.1. Lineage (NCBI taxonomy): Bacteria > Pseudomonadati > Pseudomonadota > Gammaproteobacteria > Pseudomonadales > Pseudomonadaceae > Pseudomonas > Pseudomonas sp. PVC-5-1. Next base: position 4,016,488 of record NZ_CM172024.1, read on the forward strand.
TGGCGAAGGCCATGGTCAGCACGGTGAGGCCGAAGGCGAAGGCGACGCCAAGTACACCGATGCCGATGGGCGAGCTGGCGGCGAGTACCGCACTGCCGCAGCCGCCAAGCACCAGCCAGAAGGTGCCGACCAGCTCGGCCCCCATGCGTTTACCGAGGGACATGCTCATGAGTCCATTCCTCAAGAAGTTGAACGCAACGAATGCGCAAGCCCAACTGCTTGATGAAGGTTTGCTCACAAGAATTTAGCAGACACCAGGCTAATGGCCAGAAATGGCTGGGGGCTGCTTCGCGCCCCATCGCCGGCAAGCCAGCTCCCACAGGTGTGGGAGCTGGCTTGCCGGCGATGGGCTGCAAAGCAGCCCCCTTCAGTCAACCAGGCAAACGATCAACCCTTGACCGATACCTTGGGCTTTTTCAGCAAGTGCGAGAACACCGCATGCAGGTCGTCCGAGGCACTCTCCTCGTCCAGGTTCAGCTTGCTGTCGATGTGGTCCATGTGGTGCATCATCAGGCTCACCGCCTGCTCTGCATCCCGCGCCTCGATGGCATCGATCAGCTGCATGTGCTCGTCATACGAGCAATGCGAGCGGTTGCCGCTTTCGTACTGGGCGATGATCAACGAAGTCTGCGACACCAGGCTGCGCTGGAAGCTGACCAGCGGCGCATTGCCCGCAGCCTCGGCCAGCTTGAGGTGGAATTCGCCGGAAAGACGAATGCCGGCACCGCGGTCACCACGCGAGAAGCTGTCGCGCTCCTCCCGCACCATCTGCCGCAGCTCGTTGAGCTGCTCGAGGGTAGCGTGCTGCACGGCCAGTTCGGTAATGGCCCGTTCGACCATGCGCCTGGAGAAGAACACCTGACGGGCTTCTTCCACCGTAGGGCTGGCCACCACTGCGCCGCGGTTCGGCCGCAACAGCACCACGCTTTCATGGGCCAGCCGCGACAACGCGCGGCGAATGATGGTGCGGCTGACGCCGAAGATCTCGCCCAGCGCTTCCTCGCTCAACTTGGTACCCGGTGCCAGACGCTGCTCGAGGATCGCCTCGAAAATATGCGCGTAGACGATGTCGTCCTGGGTACCACTGCGGCCAGCCTTGCCGGTACGCGCAGGTTTCTTCAGAGGTTGCAGCTGTTCGTTCATGGGCTCTCGAGGCACGAAGGAAAGTATGGCGCCATTGTACACAGGCTGAGCCGTTTCTGCAGGTGGCCTTTTACCTATATAGCCGTTGTACGACGTATTGCGCACACAAAAGATAAAACATTATTTGCTTTATTTGTACACAAAAGCATAATCCACCGAGCAACTTCTTGACCCATAAGTCAACAAACCGGTCAGACGTCTGCCTTCCCTCGCGGAGCCGCCAAGTGCATTGCGCAGGCCCATGGTTCCAGAACAACAAGAAAGACTTGAGGAGTACTCGCTGTGGAAAGCCGCAAATCCGAAGCCCCTACGCTGGATCTTGCCCCACCGCTCGAAACGAGCTGGCTGGAGCGGATTTTCAAACTCAAGCAACACGGCAGCACCGTCAGAACCGAAATGATCGCCGGCGTGACCACCTTCATCACCATGGCCTACATCATATTCGTCAACCCCAACATCATGGCCGACGCAGGCATCGACCACGGTGCCGCCTTCGTCGCCACCTGCATCGCCGCCGCGCTGGGCTGCCTGCTGATGGGCCTGTACGCCAACTGGCCGGTGGGCCTGGCGCCGGGCATGGGGCTTAACGCCTTCTTCACCTACACCGTAGTCGGCACCATGGGCTACAACTGGGAAACGGCACTGGGCGCAGTCTTCGTCTCGGGTGTGCTGTTCATGTTCCTGACCTTGTCGAAAGTGCGCGAATGGTTGCTCAACAGCATCCCGGTCAGCCTGCGCCATGCCATGGGGGCCGGCGTCGGATTGTTTCTCGGGCTGATCGGCCTGAAGACGGCAGGCATCATCGTCGACAGCCCCGCCACGCTGATCAAGCTGGGCTCGCTGCATGAGCCAGGGCCGCTGCTGGCGGCGGTGTGCTTCCTGCTGATCGCCATCCTCAGCTACAAGCGGGTGTTCGGTGCAATCCTGATCAGCATCATCGGTGTCACCCTGGCCGGCTGGGGCCTGGGTCTGGTGAAATTCGGCGGGGTGATGTCGATGCCGCCTAGCCTGGCTCCGACCTGGATGGCCATGGATGTGGCCGGTGTTTTCAACGTCAGCATGATCAGCGTGGTGCTGGCGTTCCTGTTCGTGCACATGTTCGACACCGCCGGCACCCTGATGGGCGTAGCGCAGCGGGCCAACCTGGTGGCGCCGGACGGGCGTATCGAGAACTTGTCGAAGGCGCTGAAGGCTGACAGTGCTTCAAGTGTGTTCGGCGCCGTGGTCGGCGTGCCGCCGGTGACCAGCTATGTGGAAAGTGCTGCCGGCGTGGCCGCTGGTGGCCGTACCGGCCTGACTGCCGTGGTGGTCGGCCTGCTGTTCATCGCGGCGATGTTCTTCGCCCCGCTGGCCGGGATGATTCCAGCCTATGCCACCGCCGGTGCGCTGATCTACGTGGCGATGCTGATGATGGGCAGCATGGCGCATATTCACTGGGACGAGGCCACCGACAGCATTCCGGCGATCGTCACGGTGATCATGATGCCGCTGACTTTCTCGGTCGCCGACGGTATTGCCCTGGGCTTCATCAGCTATGTGGCGCTGAAGGCAGGTACCGGCAAGTACAAGGAAATCTCCGCCAGCCTGTGGGTGCTGTGCGCGATCTTCATTGCCAAGTTTGTGTTCCTCTGAACCCTGCTGCACCAACCAAGGGCGCCTCGGCGCCCTTTTTTCCTCCCCGGCGCGCCCCCCCCCCTGTGGGAGCGTCAGGCTGATATTTCTGTCAGGTGCAAGGTGCGCAGGGGCTTGATACAAATGCTACCGGATACCAGTGGAGGCTGGCCCAATGCGTGATTCGACAAAGTCCGCCCGCGCCTATGCACCTTTTGGTTACGGTACGCCCGCCAACAACTTGCTGGGTTTCAATGGCGAAATTCAACACGTCATTAGCGGTCTTTACCCGCTGGGTAACGGCCATCGCATGTACAGCCCGACGCTGCAGAGATTCCACAGCCCTGACACCCAGGCCCCCTTCAACCGAGGCGGGATAAACCACTATGCCTATTGTGGCAACGACCCGGTCAACTGGCGGGACCCAAGCGGGAAATGGCGACAGGTCGTGAAAATTGCGCTGAAGATTGCAGTGGGTGGCGGCGCTGCGGCAGCAGGCAAGATGAACGCAGAGTTTGTCGGCGATGTGTACACGACAGGCAAGCATGCACTGACGCGAGGGCCAGTACCGCAGCACGAGTTCCCCCTGGAACGAACCACCCTCATGCAAAACGCCAATCAAGATAGACGACCGTTCAACGACTCGGTAAACGGCGTCAACTTCAATCTGGCGACCTGGGGTGATGCCTCGCTGACCGAGCGCCAGGCCCGGTACTACATAGACGGGACCTGGTCGGACCAGAGCAATACCACCCTTTACGGTTACAGCGCTGCAGGCTGGCTCATTGGCTTCGCCAAAACCCGTCAACCCGGCACCTTGACCGGAGCCCTGTTCAATGCTGCGGGCGCGGCCGGCGCAGGCGTCCTGGACCATGTGAGCTACAAGACCGGAAGCATGCTTACACAAGACTTCACGCGACAAACCGCGTCAATCCGACAATAAAAAAAGCCCGCCAGTGTGAGAGCGGGCCAAAGGACCTACGAAGATTCTTCTAGCGACCAACTAGCTTCCACGATAGGTCGAATAGCTGTACGGCGAGATCAGCAGCGGCACGTGGTAGTGCTCCTGCTGCTCGTCGATGCCAAAGCGCAGCACGACAACATCCAGGAACGCCTGGGCCGGCAGCTGTACACCGCGAGCGCGGTAGTAGTCACCAGCGCTGAACTGCAGCTGGTAGACGCCGGTACGGTAGTCGTCACCCTGCAGCAGCGGCGCATCGACGCGGCCATCGCTGTTGGTCAGGGCGGTGTTCACCAGCTCAAGCTGCTGGCCTTCGACACGGTACAGCTCGACCTTGATCGAGCTGCCCGGGCAGCCATGCGCGGCATCCAGTACGTGTGTGGTCAAACGTCCCATTGCTTGTCGCCTCTTGTTCAATCTGTGGGCAAAAAATACTCAGCCGTCGCACCAGCATAGCGCCTGCGGCAGGCGGGAATGACGTCATTAAGACATTCCGAGCCAAGATTGTACACAATTTTTTCAACCCATCTGTCGCCCGCAGCAAATCTTGCCACTGAGCGACCCACCGATCGCAAAGACAGGCCTGGTAACGACACCAACATCATTAGCTGACCAATCAGGCAGGTTTCTTGCACTGTTTTTCCAGGTCGCTGCGAGGCGACAAAAGGGAAGAAATGCGGAAAAACAGGCTTACAAAAGATTTCAGAAGTTGTATACAATCAGCCCATCCGGTGGTGCGACATCCCGACGCGGTCCGCCCACCCCCGCACAAACGCACAAGAAGGAAGACTGCAGTGAGCGCTGACTACCCTCGCGACCTGATCGGTTACGGCAACAACCCTCCTCACCCGCAATGGCCGGGCAACGCTCGCATCGCGCTGTCTTTCGTCCTCAACTACGAGGAAGGTGGCGAACGCAACATCCTGCACGGTGACAAGGAGTCCGAAGCGTTCCTCTCGGAAATGGTCGCCGCCCAGCCACTGCAGGGCGTGCGCAACATGAGCATGGAATCGCTGTACGAGTACGGTAGCCGTGCCGGCGTGTGGCGCCTGCTGAAGCTGTTCAAGGACAGCGGCGTGCCGTTGACCATCTTCGCCGTGGCCATGGCCGCCCAGCGCCACCCCGACGTGATCCGTGCCATGGCCGAGGCCGGTCATGAAATCTGCAGCCACGGTTACCGCTGGATCGACTACCAGTACATGGACGAGGCCCAGGAGCGCGAGCACATGCTCGAAGCCATCCGCATCCTCACCGAAATCACCGGCGAGCGCCCGCTGGGCTGGTACACCGGCCGCACCGGCCCGAACACCCGTCGCCTGGTGATGGAGGAAGGCGGCTTCCTGTATGACAGCGACACCTACGACGACGACCTGCCCTACTGGGAGCCGAACAACCCTACCGGCAAGCCGCACCTGGTGATCCCCTACACCCTCGACACCAACGACATGCGCTTCACCCAGGTACAGGGCTTCAACTGCGGCGAGCAGTTCTTCCAGTACCTGAAGGACGCCTTCGATGTGCTGTACGCCGAGGGCGCCGAAGCACCGAAAATGCTGTCCATCGGCCTGCACTGCCGCCTGGTCGGCCGCCCGGCGCGCCTGGCCGCACTGAAGCGCTTCGTCGATTACGCAAAAAGCCATGACCAGGTCTGGTTCGCCCGTCGCGTGGACATCGCCCGCCACTGGCACGCCACCCACCCGTACAAGAAAGAGAACGCCTGATGACCGCCTTCAAGACCCTCAAGCCATCCGCCCTGGACCGCGACGCCTTCGTCAAGGCCTTCGCCGACATCTACGAGCACTCGCCGTGGGTAGCCGAAAAAGCCTATGACCTGGGCCAACTGGGCGAACTGGACGAGATCGAGGCGCTGCACCAGCGCATGAGCGACATCCTGCTCAGCGCCAACCACGCCGACCAGTTGGCGCTGATCAACGCTCACCCGGACCTGGCCGGCAAGGCCGCCATCCAGGGCGAGCTGACCGAATCGAGCACCAACGAGCAGGCCGGCGCCGGTATTCACCAGTGCACCGCCGAAGAGTTCGCCCGTTTCACCGAACTGAACGACGCCTACAAGGCCAAGTTCCAGTTCCCGTTCATCATGGCGGTAAAAGGCAGCAACCGGCACCAGATCCTCGCCTCCTTCGAAAAACGCATCCACAACGATGCCGATGCCGAATTCAAGGAAGCCCTGGCACAGATCAACCTGATCGCCCTGTTCCGCCTGCTGCAGCTGTAAAGCCGCCGCAACGCTTGAGCCTTATCCAGAACAACGAACATAGAAGAGATATCCGCATGCGCACCCTGATGATCGAGCCCCTGACCAAAGAAGCCTTCGCCCCCTTCGGAGACGTGATCGAAACCGACGGCAGCGACCACTTCATGATCAACAACGGCTCGACCATGCGCTTCCACAAGCTCGCCACGGTCGAAACCGCCGAGCCTGAAGACAAGGCGATCATCAGCATCTTCCGCGCCGACGCGCTGGACATGCCGCTGACCGTGCGCATGCTGGAACGCCATCCGCTGGGCAGCCAGGCTTTCATCCCGCTGCTCGGCAACCCCTTTCTGATCGTGGTCGCGCCAGTTGGCGATGCACCTGTATCAGGTTTGGTCCGAGCCTTCCGCAGTAATGGCAGGCAGGGCGTTAATTACCATCGCGGCGTCTGGCACCACCCGGTGCTGACGATCGAAAAGCGGGATGACTTCCTGGTGGTTGATCGCAGTGGTTCCGGCAACAACTGCGACGAGCATTACTTCACCGAGGAACAGATGCTGGTCCTCAATCCCCACCAATAAGAAAAGGTCGGTCATTCAAGGGCATTGCCCGAGCGGGTGACCGGCAAGAGGTACATACTGTGGAAGCACACCTTCACGAATGGCTGAACCTGAGCATTCGCTGGGTTCACATGATCACCGGTGTCGCCTGGATCGGTGCATCGTTCTACTTCGTCTGGCTGGAGAACCACCTGAACCGAAGCAATCCGCGCGATGGGTTGTCGGGTGATCTCTGGGCAATTCACGGCGGTGGTATCTACCACCTGGAGAAATACAAGCTCGCCCCCCCGAAAATGCCCGAGAACCTGCACTGGTTCAAATGGGAGGCCTACTTCACCTGGATGTCCGGTATTGCCCTGCTGTGCGTGGTGTTCTACTGGAACCCGACCCTGTACCTGCTGGCCCCTGGCAGCACCTTGAGCGGTGCCGAAGGCGTGGCCATCGGTATCGGCTCGCTGATCGCCGGCTGGTTCATCTACGACTTCCTGTGCGACTCGCCCCTGGGCAAGAAGCCAGCGCTGCTCGGTGCAGTACTGTTCGTGCTGATCATCGCCGCATGCTGGGGCTTCAGCCTGGTGTTCAGCGGCCGTGGTGCGTACCTGCACACCGGCGCGATCATCGGCACCATCATGGTCGGCAACGTGTTCCGCATCATCATGCCGGCCCAGCGCCAGCTGGTTGCGGCGATCGAGAACAACCAGACCCCAGACCCGGTACTGCCGGCCAAGGGCCTGCTGCGCTCGCGCCACAACAACTACTTCACCCTGCCGGTGCTGTTCATCATGATCAGCAACCACTTCCCGAGCACCTACGGTAGCCAGTACAACTGGCTGATCCTGGCCGGTATCGCAGTAGCCGCGGTCCTGATCCGCCACTACTTCAACACCCGCCACGACAGCAACAAGTACGCCTGGACCCTGCCGGTCGGCGCCCTGGCGATGATCTGCCTGGCCTATGTCACCGGTCCGAAACCGATGGCCGTCAGCCCGGAGCAAGCTGCGGCGAAGGTCGAGTACCAGCCACTGCCCGCGACCGCTGTAGGTGGCAAGACCGCCGCCGAGCAACGCGCCGAAGACGCCGCCAAGGCTGCCGCAGCGCCTGCCGCGCCGGCCGAAGCCCCTGCCCAGGCCACCGCCCAGGCTGGCGGCGAGAGCTTCGACAAGATCCACAATGTCATCCAGGAACGCTGCACCGTGTGCCACTCGTCCAAGCCGACCAGCCCACTGTTCAGCGCTGCCCCTGCCGGCGTGATGTTCGACACCCCGCAGCAGATCCAGGCCCAGGCCGCGCGCATCCAGGCGCAAGCGGTCGCCAGCCAGATCATGCCGCTGGGCAACATCACCCAGATGACCACCGAAGAGCGCAAGCTCGTCGGTGACTGGATCGCCAAAGGCGCCCCGGTCAACTGATAGCACCTCGCCAGGCAACCCGTTCCCAAGGGGGATCACCCCCCCCTGTGGGAGCGGGCGTGCCCGCGAAGAGGCCGGCAAAGCCAGCCTCAGGCTTCATGTATTACGCAACAAGCAAGCATCGAGCGTTCGACCTCTAGCGAGAACCCCAGGCTGCCTCCACCGAGCCTGCCGCCTGAGCCCGGCGCTTGGATCCGAGAATAAAAACAAAACTCGAGGTGCTGCATGTCCGAGTCACGCAAGGCGTACATCCCTGTTGCGCCGCCGCGCGAGCCCTTGCCCCTGTTCCAACTGATCCTGGTTGGCCTGCAACACGTTCTGCTGATGTACGGCGGCGCCATCGCCGTGCCATTGATCATCGGCCAGGCCGCCGGGTTGTCCCGTGAAGAAGTCGCTTTCCTGATCAACGCCGACCTGCTGGTCGCTGGCGTCGCCACCATCATCCAGTCCTTCGGTATCGGCCCGGTGGGCATCCGCATGCCGGTAATGATGGGTGCCAGTTTCGCTGCCGTCGGCAGCATGGTGGCCATGGCCGGCATGCCCGGCGTGGGCCTGCAGGGGATCTTCGGCGCGACCATCGCCGCCGGGTTCTTCGGCATGCTGATCGCGCCGTTCATGTCCAAGGTCGTCCGCTTCTTCCCGCCTCTGGTTACCGGTACGGTGATCACCTCGATTGGCCTGTCGCTGTTCCCGGTGGCAGTCAACTGGGCCGGTGGCGGCCAACAGGCAGATACCTTCGGCTCGCCGATCTACCTGCTGGTGGCCGGCCTGGTGCTGGCGGTAATCCTGCTGATCAACCGTTTCATGCGCGGTTTCTGGGTCAACGTGTCGGTGCTGGTGGGCATGGGCCTGGGCTACATCCTGGCCGGTTCCATCGGCATGGTCGACCTGTCGGGCCTGAACGACGCACCGTGGCTGCAAGTGGTCACCCCACTGCACTTCGGCATGCCGACCTTCAGCCTGGCGCCGATCCTGTCCATGTGCCTGGTGGTGGTGATCATCTTCGTCGAGTCCACCGGCATGTTCCTGGCCCTGGGCAAGGTGACCGATCGTGAAGTTACCCCAGGGATGCTGCGTCGCGGCCTGCTGTGCGATGCCGGTGCGTCGTTCATCGCCGGCTTCTTCAACACCTTCACTCACTCCTCGTTCGCCCAGAACATCGGCCTGGTGCAGATGACCGGGGTGCGCTGCCGCTATGTCACCATCGTGGCCGGTGCACTGCTGATCCTGCTCAGCCTGCTGCCCAAGGCGGCCTTCCTGATTGCCTCGATCCCGCCAGCGGTACTGGGCGGCGCGTCCATCGCCATGTTCGGCATGGTCACCGCCACCGGGATCAAGATTCTCCAGGAGGCGGACATCGGCGACCGTCGCAACCAGCTGCTGGTTGCAGTGAGCGTCGGGTTCGGGTTGATCCCCGTGGTACGTCCGGAGTTCTTCGCCCAGATGCCCCAGTGGATGGAGCCCATCACCCACAGTGGCATCGCCATGGCCACGGTCAGCGCCCTGGTGTTGAACGTGCTGTTCAACATCCTTGGTGGTGCCGACCGCGCGGTGCACAACGAAGCCTGTCACCAACATTGAGCCAGACGGGGCGGCGCATGGCCGCCCCGCATTCACACAGGCAGTAAACGCAACACCGTCGGCCCGCCGGAATGGGCCGCCCGGGGCGCCTGCGCGCCAAATAAACCGCCAACAAAAACAATAAGTCCGGGAATCACAACATGAAGCGCATCACCACGTCCCTGTTGCTGGGCAGCAGCCTGCTGGCCACCCTCCCCTCGCATGCAGGCGAATGGCTGCAATGGCACGGCGAAAGCCTGACCTACCTGTACGGCAAGGACTTCAAGGTCAACCCTGATATCCAGCAGACCATCACGTTCGAGCACGCCAACAAATGGAAGTACGGCGACACCTTCATGTTCGTCGACAAAATCTTCTACAACGGCAAGGCCGACGCCAGCAAAGGCGTCACCACCTACTACGGCGAGTTCAGCCCACGCCTGTCATTCGGCAAGATCTTTGACAAGAAGCTGGCCTTCGGCCCGATCAAGGACGTACTGCTGGCCATGACCTACGAGCGCGGCGAAGGCGACAACGAGGCCTACCTGATCGGCCCTGGTTTCGACCTGAACATCCCCGGCTTCAACTATTTCACCCTGAATTTCTACGTGCGCAACACCGAGGGCAGCCGCCCGGGTGACAACGTCTGGCAGATCACCCCCGGCTGGTCGTACACCGTCCCCGTGGGCAGGTCCGACATTCTGATCGACGGCTACATGGACTGGGTCACCGACAATGACCAGACCCGCCGTGGCACCTACCACGCCAACCTGCACTTCAACCCGCAGGTGAAGTACGACCTGGGCAAAGCGCTGAACCTGGGCGCCAAGCAGCTGTACGTGGGCTTTGAGTACAGCTACTGGAAGGACAAGTACGGCATCGACAGCCGCGGCAATCTGGAAAGCAACCAGAGTGTCGCCAGTGCGCTGATCAAAGTGCACTTCTAGAAAACTGACCAAACGCACAAGTTTGTTCCACTCTGCTCCAGGACGGAGCACTTGAGGCAAGGCGCGCAAGCCAGTAATCTGCGCGCCCCCTCGATCAGGGCAGAACGGATTCTGCCTGCGTTTACTGACCGCTCAGTCAATGAATACGGGCGGTTGGCCAACGTGTTGCCAGCCTGAAAGACCCTTTTCATCCGTTCAGAACGAAGTCGAGCAGGAAGGTTTTGCCAGCCCAGGAAAGTTGGCTCAACCCTTGCCAAACAGCTGTGGCCTATCGAAAAAAGCTGACTCAAAAGACAAAAAGCGCCAATAACGAGCGCTGACAACAGATCAATCAAGGGAGCGACACTCGCAATGCGTACCATCAACAGCCTGATCCTCGCCGGCGGCCTGCTGGCCTGTGGCACCACCTTCGGCGGCGACCTGCTGCAATGGCAGAACAACAGCCTGACCTACCTGTGGGGCAAGAACTTCAAGGTCAACCCGTCGATCCAGCAAACCGTGACCTTCGAGCACGCTGATGGCTGGAAGTACGGCGATAACTTCATCTTTGTCGACAAGATCTTCTACCAGGGCCAGAAAGATGAGGGCAACGGCCCGAACACCTACTACGGCGAAATCAGCCCGCGCCTGTCGTTCGGCAAGATCTTCGACCAGAAGATCGGGTTTGGCCCGGTCAAGGACGTACTGCTGGCGATGACCTACGAGTTCGGTGAAGGTGATACCGAGTCTTACCTGATCGGCCCTGGCTTCGACCTGGACATCCCAGGCTTCGACTACTTCCAGCTGAACTTCTACAACCGCACCACCGACGGCAGCCGCGCCGGCGACAACGTGTGGCAGATCACCCCGGTGTGGTCGTACACCATTCCGGTCGGTTCGTCCGATGTGCTGATCGACGGCTTCATGGACTGGGTGGTGGACAACGACGAGAACCGCCGCGGCACCTACCAGGCCAACCTGCACTTCAACCCGCAGATCAAGTATGACCTGGGCAAGGCCTTGCACCTGGGCGAGAAGCAGCTGTATGTGGGTGTGGAGTACGACTACTGGAAGAACAAGTACGGCATCAAGGATTCCGATGCCTTCACCACGGACCAGAACACCATGAGCTTCCTGCTCAAGGTTCACTTCTGATCTGAGTACAGGGGCCGCCTTGCGGCCCATTCGCGGGTAAACCCGCTCCTACAGGGTCCGCACCGGCTTCATGGCAGACGCTATACATGTGGGAGCGGGCTTGCCCGCGAACCGGGGCAAAGCCCCGGCCATGCAAATCAGGTGGCCGGCCGAACCGCCCGCCACAGTTTCCCCGCAATGCCCACCACCGCCAGCACCACGGCACCGGCCACAACCCCGACACCGCCGTTCAGCAGTGCCACGGTCAACGCCCCGCCACGCCCTTCGCTGAATGCCTCGATCGCATGATGCAGAGGTGCGATGCCATGCACCAGGATCCCGCCACCAACCAGGAACATGGCTGCCGTGCCGATCACCGACAGGCTCTTCATCATGTATGGCGCGGCACGCAGAATGCCGTTACCTACCGCCCTGGCCAGGCGTGATGCCTTGCGGGTCATCCACAGCCCCAGGTCATCGAGCTTGACGATACCGCCCACCAGCCCGTAGACGCCGATGGTCATGACCACCGCAATACCCGACAGCACGACGATCTGCTGGGTCAACGGCGAGTCGGCAACGATGCCCAGGGTGATGGCGATGATCTCTGCCGACAGGATGAAGTCGGTACGTACCGCCCCCTTGATCTTGGTTTTCTCGAACGCCACCAGGTCGACATTGGCATCGGCCACCGCCTCCTTGAGCGCTTCGTGCTCGGCGTCAGTTTCGGCCTTGCTGTGCAGGAACTTGTGCGCCAGCTTCTCGAAGCCCTCGAAGCAAAGGTAGGCACCGCCCAGCATCAGCAATGGCGTCACCGCCCAGGGAATGAACGCACTGATCAGCAGCGCCGCCGGCACCAGGATGGCCTTGTTCACCATCGAGCCCTTGGCTACTGCCCACACCACAGGGATCTCGCGCTCGGCACGTACCCCGGTGACCTGCTGGGCATTCAGCGCCAGGTCATCGCCCAGCACGCCTGCGGTCTTTTTCGCCGCCACCTTGGTCATCACCGAGACGTCATCGAGCACAGTGGCGATGTCGTCGATCAGTACCAGTAGACTGCTTCCTGCCATGTTTGCCTGCATCCAGAAGAGTAAGTGTCCAGGATTCTAGCCCAAAGCCGCTGCCTTGAGCGCCCGTCGAGCCCGGTGCTACCATGCCCGATCCCTCTTAGAGGTGGCCAGACACGAGGAAGGTCCCTGACCATGAGCACCATTCGCGAGCGCAACAAGGAACTGATCCTGCGCGCGGCCAGCGAGGAATTCGCCGACAAGGGCTTCGCCGCCACCAAGACCAGCGATATCGCGGCCAAGGCCGGCCTGCCCAAGCCGAACGTGTATTACTACTTCAAATCCAAGGACAACCTCTACCGCGAGGTCCTGGAAAGTATCATCGCGCCGATCATGCAGGCGTCTACCCCGTTCAATGCCGACGGTGACCCGAAGGAAGTGCTGAGTGCGTACATCCGCTCGAAGATCCGCATTTCGCGCGACCTGCCGCATGCGTCCAAGGTGTTCGCCAGCGAGATCATGCACGGCGCCCCGCACCTGTCGCCGAACCAGGTAGCGCAGCTGAACGAGCAGGCGCGACATAACATCGAGTGCATCCAGCGCTGGATCGATCGCGGGCAGATCGCCCATGTGGATGCGCATCACCTGATGTTCAGCATCTGGGCAGCGACCCAGACCTATGCCGATTTCGACTGGCAGATCTCTGCCGTGACCGGCAAGGCCAAGCTGGCCGACAGCGATTATGACGCGGCGGCGGAGACCATCATCCGCATGGTGCTCAAGGGGTGTGAGCCTGAGCTAGCCTGACAGGGCCAGTGGGGCTGCCTTGCAGCCCATCGCCGGCAAGCCAGCTCCCACAGGGCCGCCACAGACCTTGAAAACTGTGATGTACCTGTGGGAGCTGGCTTGCCGGCGATGGGGCCGGAACAGGCAACAGAGATTTAGGCTGCTACACCCGCATCCGCCTTCAACCCCACCTCCTCGATCGCACTGATCGCGCACTGCTCGTCGATATCCGACGTATCCCCGCTGATCCCTACCGCACCCAACACCTTGCCGTCCTGATCACGCACCAGCACACCACCCGGCGCCGGCACCACCGGTCGCTCGCCCAACCCGTTCAGCGCGGCAAAAAATGCCGGCCGCTGCTGCGCGTCCAGCGCCAGCAGGCGCGACCCCTTGCCCAGGGCAATCGCCCCCCAGGCCTTGCCGGTAGCCACCTCCGGCCGGATCAGGCTGGCGCCATCCTCGCGCTGCAGCGCCAGCAAGTGGCCGCCGGCATCCAGCACCGCCACGGTCAGTGGCGCGGCGTTGATCTTGCGGCCCGCCGCCAGCGCGGCATTCACCAGGCTGACCGCGACTTTCAGGTTCAAAGCGTTCATGGAAAGGTCCTCTTCTTGTTGTGAGAAGCCCTGAGGGCAGGTGAAAAACCGATAAGCCAATAGAACACAACTGAATCTTTTTTTGTATACAATAAATTGAAACGATCGTATGCGAGATTGCAAACGCCCGTTTTCACGGGCGCTTGAACGAAAGCGACCTCGTCCGACGAAAACCCGTTGACCTGAGCGGCCAGCCGTGAATACACTCTGGCACAAAGCAAGTTGTATACAATTACAAAATCGATGAGGCACAAACCATGAGCAAAATGAGAGCAATCGATGCAGCCGTTCTGGTCATGCGCCGTGAAGGTGTAGATACCGCGTTCGGCATCCCGGGGGCTGCCATCAACCCGTTGTACTCGGCCCTGAAGAAAGTCGGTGGCATCGATCACGTCCTCGCTCGTCACGTCGAAGGCGCCTCGCACATGGCCGAGGGTTACACCCGTGCCAACCCAGGCAACATCGGCGTGTGCATCGGCACCTCCGGCCCAGCCGGCACCGACATGGTCACCGGCCTGTACAGTGCCTCCGCCGACTCCATCCCGATCCTCTGCATCACCGGCCAGGCCCCACGTGCCCGCCTGCACAAGGAAGACTTCCAGGCTGTCGACATCACCAACATCGTCAAGCCGGTCACCAAGTGGGCCACCACCGTTCTGGAGCCGGGCCAGGTACCTTACGCCTTCCAGAAGGCCTTCTATGAAATGCGCACCGGCCGCCCAGGCCCGGTACTGATCGACCTGCCGTTCGACGTGCAGATGGCCGAAATCGAATTCGACATCGACGCCTACGAACCGCTGCCAGTGCACAAGCCGTCCGCTACCCGCGTACAGGCCGAAAAAGCCCTGGCCCTGCTCAATGACGCCGAACGCCCGCTGCTGGTAGCCGGTGGCGGCATCATCAACGCCGACGCCAGCGACAAGCTGGTCGAGTTCGCCGAACTGACCGGTGTACCAGTGATTCCAACCCTGATGGGCTGGGGCACCATCCCGGACGACCACGCACAGATGGTCGGCATGGTCGGCCTGCAGACTTCGCACCGCTATGGCAACGCCACCCTGCTGAAATCCGACCTGGTGTTCGGTATCGGTAACCGCTGGGCCAACCGCCACACCGGTTCCGTCGACGTCTACACCGAAGGCCGCAAGTTCGTGCACGTGGACATCGAGCCGACCCAGATCGGCCGCGTATTCACCCCGGACCTGGGTATCGTTTCCGACGCTGGCAAGGCACTGGACGTGTTCCTCGAAGTGGCCCGCGAGTGGAAAGCCGCTGGCAAGCTGAAGTGCCGCAAGGCCTGGCTGGAAGACTGCCAGGAGCGCAAGGCCACCCTGCAGCGCAAGACCCACTTCGACAACGTGCCGGTCAAGCCGCAGCGCGTCTACGAAGAAATGAACCAGGTATTCGGCAAGGACACCTGCTACGTCAGCACCATCGGCCTGTCGCAGATCGCCGGCGCGCAGTTCCTGCACGTGTACAAGCCACGCCACTGGATCAACTGCGGCCAGGCCGGCCCGCTGGGCTGGACCATCCCTGCCGCCCTCGGTGTGGTCAAGGCCGATCCGAAGCGCAAGGTGGTCGCGCTGTCGGGTGACTACGACTTCCAGTTCATGATCGAAGAGCTGGCGGTGGGCGCACAGTTCAACCTGCCGTACGTGCACGTGCTGGTGAACAACGCCTACCTGGGCCTGATCCGTCAGGCGCAACGTGGCTTCGACATGGATTACTGTGTACAACTGGCGTTCGAGAACATCAACTCGACCGACGCCGCCACCTACGGTGTCGACCATGTCGCCGTGGTCGAAGGCCTGGGCTGCAAGGCCATCCGTGTATTCGAGCCGGCCGAGATCGCCCCTGCCCTGCTCAAGGCACAGAAGATGGCCGAAGAGTTCCGCGTACCGGTGGTGGTCGAAGTGATTCTCGAACGTGTGACCAACATTTCCATGGGCACCGAGATCAACGCGGTCAACGAGTTCGAAGACCTGGCCCTGGTCGGCAACGACGCGCCAACCGCCATCTCGCTGCTGGACTGATCGCCTGACGCCCCCGTGCCGGCCCCTACCTCAGGGCGCCGGGGGCCTTCATCGCTAGGAGACACAACATGCCTCGCTTCGCTGCCAACCTGTCCATGCTGTTCACCGAACAGGACTTCCTGGCCCGCTTCAAGGCTGCCGCCGATGCTGGTTTCAGCGGCGTAGAGTACCTCTTCCCGTACGATTTCAGCGCTGCCGAGATCAAGCAGCAGCTGGACGCCAACGGCCTGACCCAGGTGCTGTTCAACCTGCCGGCGGGCGATTGGGCCAAGGGTGAGCGCGGTATCACCTGCCACCCTGACCGCGTCGAGGAATTCCGCGCCGGTGTCGACAAGGCCATCGAGTACGCCAAGGTGCTGGGCAACACCCAGGTCAATGCCCTGGCCGGCATTCGCCCACAAGGCCCGGACTGCGCCACCGTGCGCAAGACCTTCGTGGAAAACCTGCGCTACGCCGCCGACAAGCTGAAAGCCGCCGGGATCCGCCTGGTCATGGAAATGATCAACACCCGCGACATCCCCGGCTTCTACCTGAATACCACCAAACAGGCCCTGGAAATCCAGGCCGAGGTTGGCAGCGACAACCTGTTCCTGCAGTACGACATCTACCACATGCAGATCATGGAAGGTGACCTGGCTCGCACCATGGAAGCCAACCTGAAACTGATCAACCACATCCAGCTGGCCGACAACCCCGGCCGCAACGAGCCAGGCACCGGCGAGATCAACTACCGCTTCCTGTTCGAACACCTGGACCGCATCGGCTACCAGGGCTGGGTGGGCGCGGAGTACAAGCCGCTGACCACCACCGAAGCGGGCCTGGGCTGGCTGAAGACCCATAACGCTATTTAAGGACCACACGCACCTTGTAGGAGCGGCCTTGTGTCGCGAAAGGGGTGCGCAGCGCCCCCAGGATTTCAGCTACGGCATAGATTGCCGGGGCTGCTGCGCAGCCCATCGCGACGCAAGGCCGCTCCTACAAGGGTCCGCGTTGTCTGCTCCATCGAGATTCAACAAATACAACGAGGTAATCTCTCATGGCTAAAATCGGTTTCATCGGCACCGGCATCATGGGCAAGCCCATGGCTCAGAACCTGCAGAAAGCAGGTCACAGCATCTTCATTTCCACCCACCACGACGCTGCCCCGGCCGACCTGATCGCCGCCGGTGCCGTGGCCCTGGCCAACCCGAAGGAAGTTGCCCAGGAAGCCGAGTTCATCATTGTCATGGTCCCCGACACCCCGCAGGTCGAGAGCGTCCTGTTCGGTGACAACGGCGTGGCCGAAGGCGTGGGCCCGAACAAGGTCGTGATCGACATGAGCTCGATCTCCCCTACCGCTACCAAAGCCTTCGCAGAGAAGATCAAGGCTACCGGCGCTGCCTACCTGGACGCCCCGGTGTCCGGCGGCGAAGTCGGTGCCAAGGCCGCGACCCTGAGCATCATGGTCGGTGGCTGCCCGAAAGCCTTCGAGCGCACCCTGCCGCTGTTCGAAGCCATGGGCAAGAACATCACCCGCGTCGGTGGCAATGGCGACGGCCAGACCGCCAAGGTGGCCAACCAGATCATCGTTGCCCTGAACATCCAGGCCGTTGCCGAAGCCCTGCTGTTCGCCGCCAAGAATGGTGCCGACCCGGCCAAGGTACGTGAAGCCCTGATGGGCGGCTTCGCCTCGTCGAAGATCCTCGAAGTGCACGCCGAGCGCATGATCAAGGGCACCTTCGACCCAGGCTTCCGCATCAACCTGCACCAGAAGGACCTGAACCTGGCCCTGCAAGGCGCCAAGGAACTGGGCATCAACCTGCCCAACACCTCCAATGCACAGCAAGTGTTCAACACCTGCCAGGCCCTGGGCGGCGGCAACTGGGACCACTCGGCGCTGATCAAAGGCCTGGAGCACATGGCCAACTTCTCGATCCGCGACGACAAATGATCTAGATCCGGGGGCTGCTGCGCAGCCCTTTCGCGACGCAAGGCCGCTCCTACAACGGATCGCGGTCCCCTGTAGGAGCGGCCTTGTGTCGCGAAAGGGGCGCAAAGCGCCCCCAAAATCTCAGATCCAACACCTTAGAACCTGCGACCACAGCTTCAAGGGTGGCACCGAGCAACACCCGCCCCTGGTTCGGCCTGCACGGAGGCAGTTCCAGGGGCGTTTTTGATTCTGCAGAACAACAATAATTGGGAGCCTGCCATGTCGGTCGATCCGCAAAACCTTCTCCGCGAGCTGTTCGACACAGCCATCGCCGCCGCCCACCCCCGTCAAGTCCTCGAACCCTACCTGCCCGCCGACCGCAGCGGCCGGGTCATCGTCATCGGTGCCGGCAAGGCCGCAGCCGCCATGGCCGAAGTGGTCGAGAAGTGCTGGCAGGGCGAAGTCTCCGGGCTTGTTGTCACACGGTACGGTCACGGTGCCAACTGCCAGAAGATCGAGGTGGTCGAAGCCGCCCACCCGGTCCCCGATGCCGCCGGCCTGGCCGTGGCAAAACGCGTGTTGGAACTGGTCAGCAACCTCAGTGAAGACGACCGCGTCATCTTCCTGCTGTCCGGCGGTGGCTCAGCGCTGCTGGCCCTGCCCGCCGAAGGCCTGACCCTGGCCGACAAGCAGCAGATCAACAAGGCGCTGCTGAAATCCGGCGCCACCATCGGCGAGATGAACTGCGTGCGCAAGCACCTCTCGGCGATCAAGGGCGGCCGCCTGGCCAAGGCCTGCTGGCCGGCCACGGTGTATACCTATGCCATTTCCGATGTCCCGGGCGACCTCGCCACGGTGATCGCCTCCGGCCCTACCGTGGCCGACCCGAGCACCTCGGCCGACGCCCTCGCCATCCTCAAGCGCTATAACATCGAAGCACCCAAGGCGGTTATCGACTGGCTCAACAACCCCGCCTCGGAAACCGTCAAGGCCGATGACCCAGCCCTGGCCCGCAGCCACTTCCAGCTGATCGCCAAGCCCCAGCAGTCGCTCGAAGCCGCCGCGGTCAAAGCCCGCCAGGCCGGGTTCAGCCCGCTGATCCTCGGCGACCTGGAAGGCGAATCACGCGAAGTGGCCAAGGTGCACGCCGGTATCGCCCGGCAGATCGTCCAGCACGGCCAGCCACTGAAGGCACCCTGCGTGATCCTGTCCGGCGGCGAAACCACCGTGACCGTGCGCGGCAATGGCCGTGGCGGGCGCAACGCCGAATTCCTGCTCAGCCTCACCGAAAGCCTGAAAGGCCTGCCGGGCGTGTACGCCCTGGCCGGTGACACCGACGGTATCGATGGCTCGGAAGAGAACGCCGGCGCCTTCATGACCCCCGCCAGCTACGCCCGCGCCGAAGCCTTGGGCCTGTCGGCCAGCGACGAGCTGGACAATAACAACGGCTACGGCTATTTCGCCGCCCTGGATGCGCTGATCGTCACCGAGCCGACCCGCACCAACGTCAACGACTTCCGCGCCATCCTGATCCTCGAGACTGCCCAATCATGACGCCTGATAAAAAAGTAAAGATCCTCGCCACCCTTGGCCCTGCGATCAAAGGCATCGACGACATCCGCCAACTGGTAGAAGCCGGGGTGAACATCTTCCGCCTCAACTTCAGCCACGGCGAGCATGCCGACCACGCCCTGCGCTACCAGTGGATCCGCGAAGTCGAGCAGCAACTGAACTACCCGCTGGGTATCCTCATGGACCTGCAGGGGCCGAAGCTGCGCGTCGGCCGCTTTGCCGACGGCAAGGTGCAGCTGCAACGCGGCCAGGCCCTGCGCCTGGACCTGGACAACACCCCGGGCGACAGCCGCCGGGTCAACCTGCCGCACCCCGAGATCATCGCCGCCCTCGAGCCGGGCATGGACCTGCTGCTGGACGACGGCAAGCTGCGCCTGCGCGTCACCGCCAAGCACAGCGACGCCATCGACACCGAAGTGCTGGCCGGTGGCGAGCTCTCCGATCGCAAGGGTGTCAACGTGCCGCAAGCGGTGCTCGACCTCTCCCCGCTCACCGAGAAAGACCGCCGCGACCTGGCCTTCGGCCTGGAACTGGGCGTGGACTGGGTGGCCCTATCGTTCGTGCAGCGCCCCGAAGACATCACCGAAGCACGCCAGCTGATCGGTGACCGTGCCTATCTGATGGCGAAGATCGAAAAGCCATCGGCGGTCGAACAGTTGCAAGCCATCGCGGAACTTGCGGATGCAATCATGGTGGCCCGTGGCGACCTGGGCGTGGAAGTGCCGGCCGAAAGCGTGCCGCAAATCCAGAAACGCATCATCGGCACCTGCCGCCAACTGGGCAAACCGGTGGTGGTGGCCACCCAGATGCTCGAATCCATGCGCTTCTCGCCAGCGCCGACCCGCGCCGAAGTCACCGACGTGGCCAACGCCGTGGCCGAAGGTGCCGATGCGGTGATGCTGTCGGCCGAGACTGCCTCGGGTGAGTACCCGCTGGAAGCCGTGCAGATGATGAGCAAGATCATCCGCCAGGTGGAGAACGGCCCGGACTACCAGGCCCAGCTCGACGTTGGCCGGCCGAAGGCCGAGGCCACCGTATCGGACGCCATCAGCTGCGCCATCCGCCGTATCAGCGGCATCCTGCCGGTGGCGGTGCTGGTCAACTACAGCGAGTCGGGCGCCTCGACCCTGCGCGCGGCCCGCGAGCGGCCACGGGCCCCGATCCTCAACCTCACGCCGAACCTGGCCACCGCGCGTCGCCTGAGCGTGGCGTGGGGCGTGCACTCGGTGGTCAACGACCGCCTGCGCCAGGTGGACGAGGTTGTATCCACCGCACTGGAGATTGCCCAGGCACAAGGCATGGCCAGCCGTGGCGACACGCTGCTGATCACCGCCGGTGTGCCTTTCGGCAAACCAGGGTCGACTAACACGCTGCGGATCGAGACCTTGATCTGACCGCATCGCCGGCAAGCCGGCTCCCACAGGGATCGCACCACTTCAAAGGCCTGCGCAATCCCTGTGGGAGCTGGCTTGCCGGCGATTGGAGGGCAAAGCCCTCCTTGTACACAGAAACACCAGACCTGCGGAAAACCCGAGGCCCAAAGAGGCCCACCGCTCCCCATCAACCTCACTGACTGCCCCGATGTACACCAAAAATTTCGTCAACCCGTGCCCCGACTGGGCCACGGCGTTACTCAACGGCTTCAGCCAGGTGCTGCTGCTGCGCAACCCCCTGTGCGGCCTGTGCTGCCTGCTGGCCATCCTGCTGACCGCCCCCGGCCTGGTCGGTGGCGCCCTGCTCGGTGCCTTGGCCGGCCTGCTCACCGCCCAGGCTCGCGGCTACGACCGTGCCGACCGCCAGGCCGGGCTGTACAGCTACAACGGCGTACTGATCGGCATCCTGATCAGTGCCGTGCTGCCCTGGTCGGTCATCCTGCCGCCACTGATCATCGCCGCTGGCGGCCTGTCCAGCATCATCACCCACCAGTGGCGCAAGCGCGGCGGCAAACTGCTGATCGCCTACACCGCACCCTTCGTGCTGCTTGGCTGGGCCGTATTGCTGATCGCCAGCCCCTCGCCCAGCGGCTTCGTCGAAGCCCAGCCGCTGTACGCGTTGGCGCGCGGCGTGGGCCAGATCTTCCTGCTCGACCAGCCGCTGGCCGGTCTGCTGATCATCATCGGCATGTTCATCGCCAACCCTTATGCCGCAATGTGGGCGGTGATCGGCTCGGCCATCGGCGGTGGCGTGGCACTGTTCGCCGACCAGGCGCAAGCCGCCTGGCTGGGCCTGTACGGTTTCAACGCCGCGCTGGCGGCACTGGCGTTCAGCAGGCAAGGTGAAAAGCCGTGGGTGACGCTGCTGGCCATCGCCCTGGCCCTGCTGCTGCAACCGCTGTTCAAGCTGCTACCGGTGCCCGGCCTGACCGCGCCCTTCGTCGCCGCCTGCTGGCTGATGCACCTGGGCTGCCACCTCAAATCGTTTGGCGAACGACGCAATAGCAAAGGCATCCCCAGTTGAACATTATGCTGGCTGCTAGCTAAGAGGTGATGTCCCGGGGCGCCCCTTGCGGATGGCGGCTGCCAGCCCAGGCATGGTCAGGCCTGGTCTCGAGTAGTCAGTCATGCCTGAGCTGTTTATGTAAATCATGTTGGGGGCAGGTTTCACCTGGCCATTTTTTCCTACTTCTACGTGAATGGGATTGACGTCCATCAGAGTGAATCCCTCACTGATGAATTGTTCGGTGGGTTCCAATGGCTCCATACCAATACCTTTAGCAGGTACAAGATACTCATTGATGAATAGGCTTCGATCCTTACTTACATAGAACTTTCCACTGAGATTTGCATCCGGATCCGGACGCTCGGAAACCTTCCCATCTAACGACTTTGCCCTAAACGGCTGGATGCGCTTGTCTTCAGGGGCTGCCGGGTCATAAGAAAAACCCTGAACTCGTAAATTCTTGCCGTTGATTTTTTTGAAAACCGGTTCGAAAGCCTTCCAATGCTTGGCAAATCGGTTGCTACCTTTGGGATCAATGAAATTGACCGGGTCGCCTCCACAATATGCATAAGGATTGACCCCTCCGGCCTTGAAGGGGCTCAATACATCCACACTGCAGAAACGCATCAGAACCGGGCTGTATATTCGGTTCCCGTTCCCTAGCAGATACCCCTGCACTACGCAATCCAGTAACTGCCCGTTGTAACGCAGTCGATGACCACGTATGCAGTTAGCCAAGTAGCCATAGACTGAATAGGCTGATGACTTGATTGTCCTTTGGGCCGAGCCGGTCCTATCGTCCATTACCTTCTCCAAAAGCGGCACCACCTATACGCTTATGCTGTATCGCAGGGCAGATAAACGAAACTGGCATTTCTACCAGGTTGGCTCCGATCTTCGTTACGTTGCTAGCCTAGGCAAAGACCTTCTAGGCTTGACTTTCACACCACCGGAATCTTCTTCACATGCCCACCCCGCAATCCCTGCGCGAGCAGCTCTACATCATCGTCTTCCAGACCGATACCGTGGCTGGAAGACGCTTCGACAAGATCCTCCTGCTGATCATCCTGGCCAGCTTGGTTACCGTCATCCTCGACAGCATCGACGAAGTGCACCAGGGCTACGCCGGCCTGCTGGCCGGCATCGAGTGGGGCTTTACCGCGATCTTCCTGGCCGAGTACCTCACCCGCCTGTACTGCTCGCCCAAGCCTTTGCGCTACGCATTCAGCTTTTATGGCCTGGTCGATCTGCTGGCGATCGTGCCGGGGGTCATCGCGCTGTACTACAGCGACGCCCAGTACCTGCTGATTATCCGGGTGATACGGATGCTACGGATCTTCCGTGTGCTCAAGCTCAGCCCCTACCTCAAGCAGGCCCATTACCTGATGGAGGCGCTGCGCGGCAGCAAGCAGAAGATCATCGTGTTCCTGGTGACGGTATCGACCCTGGTGACGGTGTTCGGCACCTTGATGTATGTGATCGAAGGGCCTGAGCATGGCTTTACCAGCATTCCCAAGGGCATCTACTGGGCCATCGTTACCCTGACCACGGTAGGCTTTGGCGACATTGTGCCGAAGACCCCGCTGGGGCAGGTGCTGTCGTCGCTGGTGATGATTACCGGTTATTCGATCATCGCCGTACCGACCGGGATCTTTACCGCCGAGCTGGCCAATGCCATGCGCGGGGAGCAGCTGCAGCATGATTGCCCGACTTGCAGCAAGAAAAGCCATGAGCATGGCGCGGCGTTCTGTTCGCGGTGTGGGAATGTGCTGTTTCCCAAACAATGATTCCGCCTGTTCCGGCCCTATCGCCGACAAGCCCGCCCCCACAGGATCACAACAGGCCCAAACCCTGCGCGGTCCCTGTAGGAGCGGGCTTGCCCGCGAAGAGGCCAGCACAGGCAGGAGCATAAACAAAGTCGTTTTTGTTCTTTAACCCGCGCAAACCCACCCGCTATAGTCGCTGGCAATCTGCCCCAATAACCTTCAAGAACAAGGAAGCAACGTGAAAAAACTCTTCACCGCCTCGCTGCTCGCCGCAGGCCTTGCCCTGGGCAATTTCGCCCAGGCTGCCCCCACCCTGCTCAACGTTTCCTACGACGTGATGCGCGACTTCTACAAGGATTACAATCCGGCCTTCCAGAAGCACTGGGAAGCCGAGCACAACGAGAAGGTCAACGTGCAGATGTCCTTCGGCGGCTCGAGCAAGCAGGCGCGAGCGGTGATCGATGGCCTGCCGGCCGATGTCATCACCATGAACATGGCCACCGACATCAACGCCCTGGCCGACAACGGCAAACTGGTGCCGGACAACTGGGTCAGCCGCCTGCCGAACAACAGCGCGCCATTCACCTCGGCCACTGTGTTCATCGTGCGCAAGGGTAACCCCAAGGCGCTGAAAGACTGGCCCGACCTGCTCAAGGATGGCGTACAGGTGATCGTGCCCAACCCCAAGACCTCGGGTAACGGCCGCTACACCTACCTGTCGGCCTGGGGCTATGTGCTCAAGCAAGGCGGTGATGAAAACAAGGCCAAGGACTTTGTCGGCAAGCTGTTCAAGCAGGCGCCGGTGCTGGACACCGGTGGCCGCGCCGCCACCACCACCTTCATGACCAACCAGATCGGCGACGTGCTGGTGACCTTCGAGAACGAAGCCGAAATGATCGCCCGCGAGTTCGGCCGCGACCAGTTCGAAGTGGTCTACCCGAGCGTGTCGGCCGAAGCCGAGCCGCCGGTCAGCGTGGTCGACAAGGTTGTGGCGAAGAAAGGCACCCAGGCCGCGGCCGAGGAATACCTGAAGTACCTGTGGTCGCCAGCCGCCCAGGAAATCGCCGCACAGAACTACCTGCGCCCGCGTGATGCAACGGTACTGGCCAAGTACACCGACCGCTTCCCGAAAGTGGACTTCCTGTCGGTGGAGAAGACCTTTGGTGACTGGCGCACCGTGCAGAAGACCCACTTCAATGATGGTGGGGTGTTTGACCAGATCTACACCAACAATCAGTAATTGATGCAGGCAGGTCCGGCCCTATCGCCGGCAAGCCAGCTCCCACAGGTACTCCACAGTACTCAACACCTGTGCAGTACCTGTGGGAGCTGGCTTGCCGGCGATAGGGCCGGTACAGGCAACATCAGACCTGACGGAATACCAGGGCCTTCAAGCCCCCCGCCGGGTCCACGTCAGGAAACTCCGGTGGGTTCTCCAGCCGCTCGACGAATTTCAGCGACGGCGCCTGCTCTGCCATCCCCTCGATCAGAAACTCTGGCCCGATGCCCGGATCGTTCACGCATGCCAGCACCGTCCCGCCCTCGCTCAACAACTCCGGCAAGCGCCGCAGGATCTTCGCGTAATCCTGGGTCAGCACAAAACTGCCGCGCTGGAAGGTCGGCGGGTCGATGATGATCAGGTCGTAAGGCCCGTACTTGCGCACCTTGCCCCACGACTTGAACAGCTCGTGCCCCAGGTAGGCCACCCGCGACGCATCGTGGCCATTGAGGCGGTGGTTGTCGCGGCCCCGGGACAACGCCGACTTGGCCATGTCCAGGTTCACCACCTGCTCGGCGCCACCGGCAATCGCCGCCACCGAGAAACCGCAGGTGTAGGCGAACAGGTTCAGCACGCGCTTGCCCGCCGCCTGCTCGCGCACCCAGCGCCGACCATAGCGCATGTCGAGGAACAGGCCATTGTTCTGCCGTACGCCCAGGTCCAGCAGGTAGGTCAGCCCATCCTCGACCACCTCGCGCTGCTGGCACGGTTCGCCCAGCAGCCACTGGCCCGGGCTGTCGGGCAGGTAGCGATGCTGGAGAAGGATGGCTTGACCAGTCCACTGTGGACGCTCGGCGAGCGTGAGCAGCATGGATTCCAGTTCGGCCAGCTGGCCTTCCGCCGGCTCGCGGAACAGAGCGACCGATAGCACGCCTTGCAGCCAGTCCACGGTGACCTGCTCCAGGCCCGCCCAGCAGCGGCCGCGGCCGTGGAACAGGCGGCGGGTTTCCTGCGGGGCAGGGTCGAGGGCGGCGAGCAGGTGTTGCTCCAGAGTCTGGATCGGCGAAGTCATCATGGGTCGCAAGCTGGCAAAAGCGGCATTCTACCCCCAGAGGGCGCTTCGCGCCCTATCGCCGGCAAGCCAGCTCCCACAGGTCCTGCGCAAGCTTTGAGAACTGTGCATTACCTGGGAGCAACTTGTACTGCCTGTACTGGCCTCATCGCTGACAAGCCAGGCTCCTATAGGTACTGCGCATGGCTTGAGCCCGATGCGGTCGAAGTGGGAGCTGGCTTGCCGGCGATAGGCCGCAAAGCGGCCTCAATGCCCCTTGACCGCTATCGTCCTGGGCCGGAACCACCACCCCTGCTGCATCCCCGCCGCCGCCAGCAGGATCAACGCCACCCCCAGCCACTGCAACGGTGCCAGCCGGTGCCCGAACGCCACCCAGTCCACCAGAATCGCCGCAATCGGGTAGATGAACGACAGTGCCCCGGTCAGCGCCGTGGGCAAGCGCTGGATGGCGCTGTACAGCAACACATACATCAAGCCGGTGTGCACCATGCCCAAGGTCACCAGGCTGGCCAGTGCCGGCACTTCACCCGGCAAGCCGCCAAGCTTGACCCACGGCGCCAGCAACAGCACACCCGTAGCCACCTGGATCAGCGCGATCAGGTGCGGTGGCGTGCCACTCAGGCGCTTGATGATCAACGCCGCGATGGCATACAGGAAGGCCGCCCCCAGCGCCAGCGCAATGCCCAGCAAATAGTCCTCACCGCCACCCTGCCCCGCGCCATGGGCACTGACAATGGCCAGCATGCCGAGGAACGCCACGCTCAGCCAGGTAACTTTGGCCAGGGTGATCTTCTCGCCCAGGAACACCGCCGCCAGCCCCACCAACATGAACGGCTGTACGTTGTACACCGCCGTGCCGATGGCAATCGACGCCCGCGAGTAGGAGGCGAACAGCAGCACCCAGTTGCCGACAATGGCCACACCGCTGGCAATCGCCAGCAGGAACGCCGTGCGGCTGATCACGCCCGGCCGCAGAAAGCCGAACCCCGCGCAGATCGCCAGCAAGGTCACGGCACCGAACACGCAGCGCCAGAACACCACCTCGAGCACTGGCTGGCCGGACACCAGCACGAACCAACCGATGGTCCCGGAAATCAGCATGGCGGCAACCATTTCCAGCGAGCCACGACGCAATGAACTGTCCATCTCACACCTCCTGTTGAAGACGGCAACAGTATGCAAAGGTTGCTGGCCGCCCTTCCAGCGGATAACGAAGGAAGATTGGCATGTTTGCCTTTACTATCAAGGCAAATCACGCGAACTACCTGATTGAGGTGACCATGACCGATGCCATCGACCAACTGCTGATCAACGCGCTCATGGAAGACTCGCGCCGCTCGCTCAAGGCCCTGGCGCAAATCAGCGGGCTGTCGGCGCCCAGCGTCAGCGAACGCCTGCGCCGCCTGGAGGAACGCGGCGTGTTGCGCGGTTACACCGTAGAGGTCGACCCGCGCGCTTTTGGCTACCAGTTGCAGGCCATCGTGCGCATCCGCCCGCTACCCGGGCAGCTGCAGGAGGTGGAACGGCAGATCGTTGCCATTCCCGAGTTCACCGAGTGCGACAAGGTTACTGGCGAGGACTGCTTCATCGCCCGGCTGCATGTGCGCTCGATGGAGCAGTTGGATACCCTGCTCGACCGCATCAATGTGCTGGCCGAGACCAACACCGCCATCATCAAGAAAAGCCCGGTGAAGCGGCGGTTGCCGCCGATGGATTGATTTCTTCCTGTTCTGGCCTCTTCGCGGGCACGCCCGCTCCCACAGGATCTCCACAGTCCAGGATGCTGTGCGGTCCCTGTGGGAGCGGGCGCGCCCGCGAAGAGGCCAGTACAGGAAAAAGCTGACTAAAATTTGTACACAAGAATGTCACCATAAGTGCCGTTTTTGTGTGCACTTTCCAAGATTGCGCCCCAATAGGTTACACACTTCCCACAAATAATTCTGACCAAACGATCAACTAAATTACCTTCGGGAAATTTAAATCTGTTCATTTGGTCAACTTATACTCTATTTATTTCATGAACTTACAACTCAACAAGATAAGTTCAAAATGATGGCCAGCTGAAGTTTGCTTTTTCCTTGGCATGGAACTCGCTTTTGTGTGTTCGTGTTTTGTATACAAACAAAGCAAAACATAAATACACAAGAACCCGCGACGCCGACCCAACATCGGCCGCCGCGCCCCAAACCCTGAGATGCCAACGCTGCACCGACGAGATGGCGAGCCCGTGCGCATGCCCGCTCATCGCAGTCCACGTGCATCAGGAGCCCGCCGGAATGAGTACCAGCTTCGACCTTGCCCCTGAACTATCCGTCGCCAGCACCCACCCCGCGTCCACTCTCGCCGGCAGCCAGCCGGAACTCGCCCTGAGCCCGCGCCTGCATAACCGCGACCTCGCGCCGACGCGCATCGAAGGTCGCCGCTGGGGCGGCTACAGCATCTTTGCGCTGTGGACCAACGATGTGCACAACATCGCCAACTACTCGTTCGCCATGGGCTTGTTCGCCCTCGGCCTGGGTGGCTGGCAGATCCTGCTGTCGCTGGCCATCGGCGCGGCGCTGGTGTACTTCTTCATGAACCTGTCCGGCTACATGGGGCAGAAGACCGGCGTACCATTCCCGGTCATCAGCCGCATCGCCTTCGGCATCCATGGTGCGCAGATTCCGGCGTTGATTCGTGCGGTCATCGCCATCGCCTGGTTCGGCATCCAGACCTACCTGGCTTCGGTGGTGCTGCGCGTGCTGCTCACCGCTGTATGGCCGCAGATGGCAGCCTATGACCATGACAGCATCCTCGGCCTGTCGAGCCTGGGCTGGGTGTGCTTCGTGTCGATCTGGCTGGTGCAGCTGGTGATCCTGGCCTATGGCATGGAGATGGTGCGCCGCTACGAGGCCTTTGCCGGCCCGGTGATCCTGCTGACCGTCGCCGCCCTGGCGGTGTTCATGTACTTCAAGGCCGACGCCCGCATCGCCTGGTCGGTGGCCGAACCGCTGACCGGCTACGAGATGTGGCGCAACATATTTGCCGGCGGCGCGCTGTGGCTGGCGATCTACGGCACCCTGGTGCTGAACTTCTGTGACTTCGCCCGCTCCTCGCCATGCCGCAAGACCATCCGCGTCGGCAACTTCTGGGGCCTGCCGGTGAACATCCTGGTGTTCGCCGTGATCACCGTGGTGCTGTGCGGCGCGCAGTTCCAGATCAACGGCCAGATCATCGACAGCCCGACCCAGATCGTCGCGGCCATCCCAAGTACAGCGTTCCTGGTACTGGGCTGCCTGGCCTTCCTGATCGTGACGGTGGCGGTGAACATCATGGCCAACTTCGTCGCCCCGGCCTTCGTCCTCAGCAACCTGGCACCGCGTCACCTGAACTTCCGCCGCGCCGGGCTGATCAGCGCCACCCTGGCGGTATTGATCCTGCCGTGGAACCTGTACAACAGCCCGCTGGTGATCGTGTACTTCCTGTCCGGCTTGGGTGCCCTGCTCGGCCCGCTGTACGGGGTGATCATGTCCGACTACTGGTTGCTGCGCAAAGGCTGCATCAACGTGCCGCAGCTGTACAGCGAAGACCCGGCTGGCGCCTACCACTACACCAAGGGCATCAACCTGCGCGCCGTGGCCGCCTTTGTGCCGGCCGCCCTGCTGGCCATCGTCCTGGCCCTGGTGCCCAACTTCCATGGAGTGGCGCCATTCTCCTGGCTGATCGGTGCCGGCATCGCCGCCGCACTTTACCTGCTGATCGCCCCACGCAAACACCAATACCAGGACGTCAGCGGCGAATGCATCGCCGTGGACCACAGCAGCCATTGACCAGGGAGGACTACCCATGCGCATTCTGATCGCCAACGTCAACACCACCGAAGCCATCACCGAAGCCATTGCCGAACAGGCCCGTGCGGTGGCAGCGCCCGGCACCGAAATCATCGGCCTCACCCCATGGTTCGGTGCCGAGTCGGTGGAAGGCAACTTCGAAAGCTACCTGGCCGCCATCGCGGTGATGGACCGGGTACTGGCCTACGAAGGCCCTTACGACGCCGTGATCCAGGCGGGTTACGGCGAACATGGCCGCGAGGGCTTGCAGGAACTGCTGAACGTGCCGGTAGTGGACATCACCGATGCAGCCGCCAGCACGGCGATGTACCTGGGCCATGCCTACTCGGTGGTGACCACCCTGGACCGCACCGTGCCGCTGATCGAGGACCGCCTGAAGCTCTCCGGCCTGTATGACCGCTGCGCATCTGTACGCGCCAGCGGGCTGGCAGTGCTGGAGCTGGAAGCCGACCCGCAGCGCGCGGTGGAGGCGATTGTCGAGCAGGCAGAACGCGCCGTGCGTGACGACAAGGCCGAGGTGATCTGCCTGGGTTGCGGCGGCATGGCCGGTTTGGACGAGCAGATCCGCCAGCGCACCGGCGTGCCGGTGGTGGATGGTGTGAGTGCGGCGGTGACCATGGCCGAATCGCTGGTGCGCATGGGCTTGAGTACCTCCAAGGTCCGTACCTATGCCACGCCACGGGTGAAGAAAGTGGTGGGTTGGCCGATGCGGTTCGGACGCTAACCTTCTATTTGCCTGTGCCGGCCCTTTCGCGGGCTTGCCCGCTCCCACAGGCCCCCACCGCTCTCAAGGGCTGTGCTGTACCTGTGGGAGCGGGCAAGCCCGCGAAGAGGCCGGTACAGGCAAACCATCACCAGCGGATCAGGTCGGGCAGCTATGCGCACCATCATTCAGGCCCTGACGCACATTGCGGCTGAGCAGGCTGGCCTTGCCGTCGTGCCAGGTCAGGGTCAGGACGTAGAGGGTGTCGAAGTCGTCGCCGCTCCAGTCCTCGGTGATCACCCGCTTTTCACCGAGGGCCTTGCCAGCCACGGCATTGATCAGGTCAGGGAGGTAGCCATGCGACCAGGCGGTGTACACGGTCGCGTTACGGTACTTGTCGCGCAGCAGCTCTTCGGCCAGCGCGTCGGTGTCGTTGGCGCCATAGTCGATGTTTACCGGCAGGCCCAGGCGAATGGCGCTGGGGCTGATGGTCATCAGCGGGCGAATGTAGCTGTAGCTTTGGTCCTTGCTGCCTTCCTCGACATGCCGCGAGGGGTTGGCAGCGAACACGTAGTCGGCCTTGCCAAAGCGCTCGGGCAGCACGGTAGCCAGGTCCAACGCACGGTTGAGGCCCTGGCAGTTCAACTGGCCCAGCCCCTCACCCGGCTTCTCGGCGTGGCGCAGGAACACAAGGGTCTGGGTGCCATCCACCGGTTGCGCCCGGCTTTCGACTGCTTCCAGCGCCAGCGGTACGGCTATGGCTGCAAGCGTCAGGCTCAGCAACCAGTGACGACGACGGCGGAAGAATGTTGGCAACTTCATCAAAACAGGCCCATGTGGCAGAAAGAATCGGGTAGACCCGCCACATCACCCCGCCAACAGCACCGCGGGGCATCCTTGTAGTGAATGCCGTCCTTGGCAACGAGTGAGGGTGAGAGTGCCCTGAACCCGTTTGGTTCCTCCCTGGAGGTGGATGCCGTTCCCTAGGCAAGGCTTAGATTAGAGGATGGGGTGTTGCTGAAATGTGTAGGGCGCAAGAACATCGGGTTGCAGTACTGCCACTCAATCATCCCGCGTCAGCACTTCCAGCAATTCGATCTCGAAGGTCAAATCCGAATTCGGCGGAATCGCCCCCACGCTGCGTTCGCCATAGCCCAGGTGCGCCGGTACCAGCAACTTGCGCTTGCCGCCAACGCGCATACCCATCAGGCCTTGATCCCACCCCTTGATTACCCGACCAGTGCCGATCACGCACTGGAACGGCTTGCCGCGCGACCAGGACGAGTCGAACTCGCTGCCGTCGGCCAGCCAGCCTGTGTACTGGGTGGTGATCAGGGCGCCTTTGACGGCGGCTTTGCCATCCCCCTCCACAAGGTCGATGATCTGCAGTTCTTGGCTCACGGGGCATACTCCAACGCTGGAAACAAAGCCGCCCTTTTCTCAGGAATGCACCGGTTTGGCAAGTTCGCGTGGCGTTTCGTGCTGGCGCATCGATCACAGCACGCCGCCTGAATCAGCCGAGCTGCTCGAAGGCTTCCTGGCCAGTCAGTTCCTTGGTCTGGTTGGCGAAGCAATACCAGGCGGGTTTCTGTTCGACGAAGATCTGCAAGTCGAAATGCCATTCCTGGTCGCCGTCGAGCAGGCCGACCGGCACGGCGTGGAAGTCATTGGCCTTGAGCCGGTAGTACAGATGCGTGCCGCACTGGCCGCAGAAGCCGCGCTGGGCCCAATCGGAAGACTCATAGACGCTGGGCGCGCGCCCTTCGATCACCGGTGGCTGGCTGCAATGCACCACCAGCAATGGGCCGCCGGTCCATTTGCGGCACATGCTGCAGTGGCAGGCGCTGATATGGGTATTGTCGACGGTGACCTTGAGCCGGGTGGCGCCGCACAGGCAGGTGCCGTGTTTTTCCAGGGCCATGGATGGCTCCTTGAGCGGAAGATGGGCCAGCAAGTATAGATGCCTGTACCGGTCTCATCGCCGGCAAGCCTGCTCCCACCCCGACCGCGCCGTTCTCAGGCCAGTGCAGTACCTGTGGGAGCTGGCTTGCCGGCGATGAGGCCGGCACAGGCAGCACAAGACAGTTGCCCAAGGTCAGATGTACACCGTACCGCGCAGGTACAACGCCGCCCGCCCGCTGATGATCACCCGGCCGTTACCCGGCACTTCGCACTGCAGCTGCCCTTTGCGCACCCCACCCTGCTCGCAGCTCAGCACGTTCCTACCCAGACGCTCTGCCCATATCGGCGCCAGCGAGGTGTGCGCCGAGCCAGTCACCGGGTCTTCGTTCACGCCAACCCTCGGGCCGAACCAGCGGGTGACGAAATCAAAGCCACGGCCTGCCGCGGTAACGGCGATACCGCGCACATCGAAGGCCGACAGCGCAACGAAATCCGGCTTCAGGGTGTCGAGCAACAGGGCGTCATCGATCACTACCACATAGTCGTCACTGCGGTACAGCGCCTGTGCCTGGCCCAGGCCCAGCGCCTGCAACAGGCCCGGTAGCATGTCCACGGCGACCGGCTGCTTGGCCGGGAAGTCCATGGCCAGCAGCCCGTCAGCGTTGCGGCTGACCCGCAGCTCGCCACTGCGGGTGTTGAAACGCAGCACCTGCGCCTGCTCGCCCAGCTGTTCGAACAGCACATAGGCCGAGGCCAGGGTGGCATGGCCGCACAGGTCGACTTCCACGGTCGGGGTGAACCAGCGCAGGTCGAAGGTTTCGCCGTTGCGCACGAAGTAGGCGGTTTCCGAGAGGTTGTTCTCTTCGGCAATGCGCTGCAGCACGTCGTCCGGCAGCCAGCTTTGCAGTGGGATCACTGCCGCCGGGTTGCCCCCGAACGGCTCGGCGGAAAACGCATCGACCTGGAAGATTTCAAGTTGCATGCACACACTCCTTGTTGCCCGATCGCTGCCAGGCAGATGTATGAAAAGGGTTACTGGCGTACCGGAGTCAACACGGCTTCGCCGGCAAAGAACGCCTGCAGGTTGCGCAGCACTAGGGTCACCGTATCGCGCGCCGCCTCCGGCGACTGGCCGGCCACGTGGGGGGTGAGCACGGTGTTGCCAAGGGCCTTGAGGGCATCGGGTACAGCCGGCTCGTCGTCGAACACATCCAGTGCCGCACCAGCCAGCTGGCCATGCTGCAGCGCGGCCACCAGGGCCTGGGTGTCGACCACGCTGGCTCGGGCGATATTCACCAGGTAGCCCTCGTCCCCCAGGGCCTCGAGCACCTGCGCATCGACCAGGTGACGAGTGTTGGCTCCCCCGGGGGTTGCCACCACCAGGATGTCGACGGCGTCAGCCAAGTGCTGCGGGCTGTCGTACCAGGTGTAGGGCACATCCTGGCGCGGCGTGCGGCTGTGGTAACTGACGGGCATGGCGAAGCCCAGGTGGGCGCGCCTGGCGATGGCCAGGCCCACCGCACCAAGGCCGAGAATGCCCAGGCGCTTGCCACTCACCGAGGGGCTGATCACCCGGTTCCATTCGCCCCGGCGGGTACTGGCATCGGCGCGGGGAATGTCGCGCAACAGCGCCAGCAGCAGGGCGAGGGTGTGGTCGGCGACCGCTTCGGCATTGGCCCCGGCGCCGTTGGTGACAGTGATGCCGCGCGCAGCGGCCGCGGCCAGATCGACCTGTTCGTAGCCGGCACCGATCACGCAGATGATCTGCAGTTTGGACAGCGTGTCGATTTCGCTGGCAGTCAGGCCCAGCGGGCCGCGGGTGAGCACGGCATCTACTTCATGGGCATGGCGCTGGATGGCCTCGGCCCGCAGTTGCGGCGAAGGGGCACGGATCAAACGGTAGCCGGCCTGCTCCAGCATGGGCAGGTAATCATCGACGGTTTCCACCAGCACCAGGACTGTCTTGTGCATGCCACCTCCGGGTCAGTTCGAGGCGACATTATGCGGAGTCACCGGCCAGTACAGTCAACCGAAATAAAGAGGTGAAACTGCACTGTTCTGCTTAGCTCTGCTCTGCTCTGCTCTGCTCTGCTCTTGCTCTTGCTCTTGATCTTGATCTTGATCTTGATCTTCGCGACTTCAGGAGGCCGAGCAGAGGTCTTGCGGAGGGAGGTGACGGGCATGGATGCCCGTCAAGCGCTGAGGCCCCATGGATGGGGCCTGCAGCGCGTACTCCCGGGAGCAAGACCGGCGCGAGGGAACCCCGGAGCGCAGCGCAGGGGCCGGATGATGGGAGCGCAGCGTTTTTTGGTTACTTTTTGTCGCGTTTGACAAAAAGTAACTCGCCGTAAGGGCGAAAAGGTGAGTATGCGTCGCCATCGTAAATGGACTATGCGCGAGATCAAGACCGGTACTTTTCCGCTCTTCGCTCTTCGCTCTTCGCTCTTCGCTCTTCGCTTTCAAGCGTGGGCATCAACAACAAGGTCAACATTCATTTTCGAAGGTGGCGCTTAATCACCTTTCCGCCCTTACGGCGGGTCACTTTTTGTCAAACGCGACAAAAAGTAACCAAAAAACGCTGGCTCCTATCATCCGGCCCCTACGCTGCGCTCCGGGGTTCCCTCGCTACGAGCCTGCTCCCGGGAGTACGCGCTGCAGGCCCCATCCATGGGGCCTCAGCGCTTGACGGGCATCCATGCCCGTCACCTCCCTCCGCAGTCCCTTCGCTCGGCCTCCTGAAGTCGCAATCGGCGGCGCCTGGACTACCGCGCGCTTAAAAGCAAAAGCAACGGCAACGGCAACGGCAACGTTGCAATTATTGGGCGAACGCACGCCCCAGACCACCCGGCACACCGCTGCTGTCAGTCTCCTGCCACGGTCCATCCGGGCTCAGCGACCAGCTCCAGCCGTTGTTGAAGCGGTAGTAGGTCCGCTGGCGGTAGAAGGTATTGGGCTTCTTCTCCAGCACATACACACCCAGCTTCGGGTCCCAATGGCTCGCCCCGCCAGGCGGCGGCGCGAAGCTGGCCGAGGTGCGAGGCATCGGCTTGGGCGTGGCCGCAGGCTTGCTCGGCGCGGGGGCCGGCTGCCTGTCCGGCAAGGGCTTGACCGCCGGCCCCGGCGGCGGCAGGCGCTCGATCGGTGGTTCGGGCTGCTCGTACGGCTCATGCACCGTACACGCAGACAAACCCAGGGCCAGGGTGATCAGGGTCAGGCGGACGATGCTGTGCATGGCATTGCTCTCTTACGGGTCGGGGCTGTCGATGGTCAGGTGCTGGATGGCCTGGGTGGCGCTGGGCAATGGCGTGCCCTGGCCAATCCACTCGCCATGGGTTGGCTGGCCAGCGCGTGATACACGTGCAACGAGTTGGACTTCGGCAAAGTCCGACAGTTTCATCTGCGGCATCATGGCGTCAGCATCGGACAGTTCCACCTCGATCGGCAACTGCGCCACGGTCACCCGCTTGGCCGCCAGCGGCATGGGTGGGCCATTGCTGGCGCGGGCGAAGATGAATACCGTGTCGTCCGGCTTGACCTTGTCCTTCAACGCCGCAGCCAGTTCCACGCGCACCTTCAAGCGAGCCGCCACGGGCGCCGCAGACCGCCCCGGCGAACCACCCAGGCGCTCGGCGGCGCGGTCGATGCCGCCCTGCAGCGCCGCACGCGAGGTATCACCTTCCGGCAGCTGCGCCAGCAGGCGCTTCCAGTAATCGATGGCTTCCTGGTAACGCTCGCCCTCGAAGGCAGCGATACCACGCAGCCCCAGGCTGGTCACTTCGTTGGGGTCGGCTTTCAGCGCCTCGTCAGTCAGCGCCTGCAGCTGCGGGCTCCATTTCTTGTCGGCGGCGAAGTACAGCGCCTGTGCCCATTGCCCGAGCAATTCGGGCTGGCGACCGGCCAGGGCCACGGCGCGCTCGAAGGTACGCGCGGCATCGGCGGGGCGCTGCTCGGCCATGTAGGCTCGGCCCAGGAAGTACACGGCCTCGGCCGAATCCGGCTGGGCCTGCACCACCCGCTCCAGGCGGGCAGTCATTTCTTCCATCGATTTGGGCGCTTCGGCAAACTCCTGGGTCAGCTCAACCTTGTCGGCCGCGCCGAAATGCAGGTACAGCCCCAATGCCAGCAGCGGCACCAGCAGCGCCGCCAGCAACGGCAGGGCCTTGCCCAGGTGCCCCTGACGCGGGGCCTCGGCACCTTCGGTATCCGCCAGCAGCTCACGGGCGGCCTCGTCACGGCCCTTGGCCATCTGCGCCTCGTCGAGCACGCCAGCGGCCTGCTGGGCAACCAGTTCGGCGACGCGCTCCTGGTACAGTGCCACGTTCAGGGCGGTGCGGTCTTCTTCCTGCTGGCGGCCACGGCCACGCAGGATCGGGATCAGCAGGAAGCTGAGGGCAGCGAGCAGCAGCAGGCCCGCGCTAAGCCAGAATTCAATCATGGGTCTGTTCTTTTTCCAGCAATTTGGCGAGACGCTCGCGTTCTTCGGCGGACAACTCATTGGCGCCCTGCACGGCCGCACTGCGGCGCCGGCGCACGATCAGCGCCAGCACCACGAAACCACCAGCCAGCAAAATCCCCGGGCCGAACCACAGCAGCCAGGTACGCCCGCTGAGCGCCGGCTTGTAGCGCACGAAGTCGCCATAGCGGTCGACCATGAAGTCGACGATCTGCTGGTTGCTCTTGCCCTCGCCGAGCATGCGGAAGATTTCCCGACGCAGGTCGGCGGCAATCGGCGCGTTGGAGTCGGCGATGTCCTGGTTCTGGCACTTGGGGCAGCGCAGCTCTTTGGTCAGCTGCTGGTAGCGCTCACGCTCGGCATCGTCGCGGAACTGGTAGGTGTCGATGGCCGCCTTGGCCACGCCTGCCAGGCTCAACCCCATGAAGAGCCCCAGCACGGCAGCTGCCAGCCCCCGCTTCATGGCCTGGCCTCGTAGACCAGGCCCTGGTACAGCGGCGCCAGCTGCTCACGCCAGACCGTGGCATCGACCACGCCCACGTGCTTGTAGCGGATGATGCCCTTGGCATCGATCAGGAAGGTTTCCGGAGCGCCATACACGCCCAGGTCCAGGCCCAGGCTGCCCTGCTCGTCACGAATGTCCAGCTGGTACGGGTTGTGGAACTCGGCCAGCCACTTCAGGGCCGCCGCATTGTCGTCCTTGTAGTTGACGCCGTGGATCACCACGCCCTGCTGGGCCAGCTGGTTCAGGTACGGGTGCTCTACCTTGCACGACGGGCACCAGGTGGCCCACACGTTGACCAGTGCCGGGCGGCCACGCAAGTCGGCCTCGGTCAGGGTACGGTCGCCCTGGGTCGAGGCCAGGGAAAACGCCGGGAACGGCTTGCCGATCATTGCCGAGGGCAGCTCGTCGGGCTTGAGGAACAGCCCTTTGTAGAGGAACACCGCCACCAGCAGGAATACCGCCAGGGGGACTACCATGATCCAACGCTTCATGCAGCTGCTCCAGACACGCCCAGGGCATCACGCACCCGGGTCTTGACCTTGACGCGATAGCGCCGGTCGAGGGCCGCCAGCAACCCGCCCAGGCCGGTCAGCAGACCGCCCAGCCAGATCCAGCGGACGTAAGGCTTGATATGCACGCGGACCGCCCAGGCACCGTTCTCCAGCGGCTCGCCGAGGGCGACGTACAGGTCGCGGGTAAAGCCGGCGTCGATGCCAGCTTCGGTCATCATCGACTGCTGCACGGTGTACAGGCGCTTCTCCGGGTGCAGGGTGGTCACTTCACGGCCATCGCGGCTGACCACCACGGTGCCCTTGTCGGAGATGAAGTTCGGCCCTTCGAAGTGCCGGGCCCCCTGGAACAGGAAGTGGTAACCGCCCAGCTCCACGCTCTCGCCCGGTGCCATGCGCAGGTCGCGTTCAGCGCTGTTGTTGCTCGACAGCACCACGCCCAGCGCGCACACCGCCAGGCCCAGGTGCGCCAGCTGCATGCCCCAGTAGCTGCGACCCAGGCCAGGCAGGCCCTTGAGCAGGCCTTTGTGACGGGTCTTGTCGAGAATGTCGCGCAGCCCGCCAAGCACCACCCAGGCGGCCAGGGCGAAGGCGGTCAGGGTCGGCCAGTCGAAGTCGTCGACAATAAAGCCTGCCACCGGCGCGAGGATGGCGCTGCCGAGCAGCACCGGGGTCATCATGCTGGCCAGCCATTTGCCGGGGGTGTCTTTCCAGCGCACCACCACGCCCACGCCCAGCACCACCATCAGCAGTGCCATCAGCGGCAGGAACAAGGCGTCGAAATACGGTGGGCCGACCGACAGCTTGGCACCGGTCAACGCATCGAGCACCAGCGGGTAGAGGGTGCCGAGCAGAATCATCGAGGCCGCCACTACCAGCACCAGGTTGTTGGCCAGCAGCAGCGTCTCGCGCGACCACAGGGCAAAGCCGACCTGGCTCTTGACCACCGGTGCGCGCAGGGCGAACAGAGTGAGCGAACCACCGACCACGAACAGCAGGAAGATCAGGATGAAAATGCCCCGCGACGGGTCGGCGGCAAACGCATGCACCGAGGTCAGGACACCGGAGCGCACCAGGAAGGTACCCAGCAGGCTCAGCGAGAACGCGGCAATCGCCAGCAGCACGGTCCAGCTCTTGAATACCCCGCGCTTTTCGGTCACCGCCAGCGAGTGGATCAGCGCCGTACCCACCAGCCAAGGCATGAACGAGGCGTTTTCCACCGGGTCCCAGAACCACCAGCCACCCCAGCCAAGTTCATAGTAGGCCCACCACGAACCCAGGGTAATGCCGACACCGAGGAAGGCCCAGGCAACGATGGTCCAGGGCCGCGACCAGCGCGCCCAGGCGGCGTCCAGGCGGCCACCGAGCAAGGCGGCGATGGCGAAGGCGAAGGCCACCGAGAACCCGACGTAGCCCATGTACAGCATCGGCGGGTGGACGATCAGGCCAAAGTCCTGCAACAGCGGGTTGAGGTCGCGGCCATCGGTCGGCACCTGCGGCAGCAGGCGCTGGAACGGGTTGGAAGTGATGATCAGGAAGCTCAGGAAGCCCACGCTGATCATGCCCATTACCGCAAGCACGCGGGCCAGCATCACCTGCGGCAACTGCCG
Organism: Pseudomonas sp. PVC-5-1; assembly: GCF_057444345.1. Taxonomy (NCBI): domain Bacteria; kingdom Pseudomonadati; phylum Pseudomonadota; class Gammaproteobacteria; order Pseudomonadales; family Pseudomonadaceae; genus Pseudomonas; species Pseudomonas sp. PVC-5-1. The sequence continues at coordinate 4,055,921 of NZ_CM172024.1, forward strand.
CGAGAACACCGACACGGCGAAGGTCCAGCCGCCGAGGATCAGCGCCCACAGCAGCAGCGAACCTTCGTGGGCGCCCCACACGGCACTGAACTTGTAATACCAGGGCAAGGCGCTGTTGGAGTTGCTGGCCACATAGGCGACCGAGAAATTGTCGGTCATGAAGGCATGGGTCAGGCAGGCGAAGGCAAAGGCCAGGAAGGCGAACTGCCCCCAGGCCGCCGGCCGCGCCAGGCTCATCCACAGGCTGTCGCCACGCCAGGCGCCGAGCAGCGGCACGCTGGCCTGCACGACGGCAAAGCAGATGGCCAGGATCATCGCCAGCTGGCCGAGTTCGGGGATCACCAGCGCCGCGTTCATGGCCTGGCCTCCCCGCCGGTGGCGGCCTGGCCGCTTTCCTTCAGGGCCTTGGTAACCTCGGGCGGCATGTACTTCTCGTCGTGCTTGGCCAGTACTTCATCGGCCACCACCACGCCATCGGCGTTGAGCTTGCCGAGGGCGACGATGCCCTGCCCTTCGCGGAACAGGTCGGGGAGGATGCCACGGTAGGTGATCGGCACCGACTTGTTGAAGTCGGTGACCACGAAGCGCACGTCCAGCGAATCGGACGAACGCTGTACCGAACCTTTCTCGACCATGCCGCCGGCGCGGATGCGGGTGTCCAGCGGCGCTTCGCCGTTGGCGATCTGGGTCGGGGTGTAGAACAGGTTGATGTTTTGCTGCAATGCGCTCAAGGCAAAGCCGACGGCAACCCCGACGCCGACCAGCAGGCCGACGATGAGCAACAGGCGTTTCTTGCGCTGCGGATTCACTGGTTGTTCTCCCGGCGCAAACGGCGCGCCTCATCTTGCAGGTAGCGACGGCGGGCCAGCACGGGCGTGGCGACATTCAGCGCCAGCACCGCCAGGCAGATGCCATAGGCCGTCCACACGTACAGGCCATGGTGGCCCATGGCGAGAAAGTCACCGAAGGTGGCGAAACTCATTGTGCGGCCCTCCGCCCCAGGCTGTTCAATACTTCATCCTTGACCCAACTGGCGCGCGCTTCGCGCTTGAGTACTTCAAGGCGCATGCGCAGCAACAGCACCGCGCCGAAGAAGCAGTAGAAGCCCAGCGCCGTGCACAGCAGCGGCAACCACATTTCTGCGGGCATCGCCGGCTTTTCGGTGAGGGTGAAGGTGGCGCCCTGGTGCAGGGTGTTCCACCACTCCACCGAGTACTTGATGATCGGGATGTTCACCACGCCGACGATCGCCAGTACCGCACAGGCCTTGGCTGCACTGTCACGATTACTGATTGCCTGGCCCAGCGCAATAATGCCGAAGTACAGGAACAACAGGATGAGCATGGACGTCAGCCGGGCATCCCAGACCCACCAGCTTCCCCAGGTGGGCTTGCCCCAGATGGCCCCGGTGACCAGCGCCACGGCGGTCATCCAGGCGCCAATGGGGGCGGCGCATTGCAAGGCGACGTCGGCCAGTTTCATCTTCCACACCAGCCCCACCACCCCGGCCACTGCCAGCAGCACGTAGCAGGACTGCGCCAGCATCGCCGCCGGTACGTGGATGTAGATGATGCGGAAGCTGTTGCCTTGCTGGTAGTCCTGGGGGGCGAAGGCCAGGCCCCAGGTGATGCCGACCAGCAGCAGGAGCACGGCAGCGCCGGCAAGCCACGGCAGCATGCGGCCGCTGATGGCATAGAACCATTTGGGGGAGCCCAGCTTGTGGAACCACGTCCAGCTTATTTTCATCAGGGTACATCCAGGGTATTGGCCGGGCTTGAAAGCCCGGGACTCGTTATTCGCCGACGCTGATCTTCAGGCCGGCCGCTATCGCAAAGGGTGCCAGGGTCACGGCCAGGGCCGTCAGGCTGGCGAGCCAGAGCAGGTGGCCGGTTGCCGGCATATTCTGCAACGCCGCTTGCAACGCACCACTGCCCAGGATCAATACAGGGATATACAACGGCAGAATCAGCAATGCCAGCAGCAAACCGCCGCGTTTCAGACCGACTGTCAGCGCCGCGCCCACCGCGCCCAGCAGGCTCAGCACGGGCGTGCCCAGCAGCAGGGAACCGAGCAGCACCGGCAGGCAGTGGCTCGGCAGGCCCAGCATCAGCGCCAGCAGCGGCGCCAACAATACCAGCGCCAGCCCGGAAAAGATCCAGTGTGCCAGCACCTTGGCCAGCACCAGCAGCGCCAACGGGTGCGGCGACAGCACCCACTGTTCCAGCGAGCCGTCCTCGAAATCGCTGCGGAACAGGCCGTCCAGCGACAACAGCACCGCCAGCAGCGCCGCCACCCAGACCAAGCCTGGCGACAAGGTTTGCAACAATTGGCTTTCCGGGCCGACTGCCAGCGGGAACAGTGCAACCACGATGGCGAAGAATACCAACGGGTTGGCCAGCTCGGCCGGGCGGCGGAACAGCAGGCGCGCTTCGCGGCGCAACAACAGGATGAATACGCTCATGCCGCCCATTGCCCCAGGTTCAGTTCACGGTAACCGGAGGGTTTGCGTTCCAGCGTGTGGTGGGTGGTCAGCACCACCGTGCCGCCCTGCTCGCAGTGGGCCGCCAGGTGCGCCTCGAGCTGCGCCACGCCCTGCTTGTCGAGGGCGGTGAAGGGTTCGTCGAGGATCCACAGCGGCGGGCTGGCCAGGTACAGCCGGGCCAGGGCCACGCGGCGCTGCTGGCCGGCAGACAGGGTGTGGCAGGGCACGTCTTCAAAACCACGCAGGCCGACGGCCGCCAGTGCCGCCCAGATCGCCTCGCGGCTGGCCGGCTGGTGCAGGGCGCACAGCCAGGTGAGGTTCTCCTCGGCGGTGAGCAGGTCCTTGATGCCCGCTGCATGGCCGATCCACAACAGGATGCTGGCCAGGGCGTGGCGCTGCTCGGCCAGTGGCTTGCCACCCAGCAGGATCTGCCCGGCCGTCGGCTGCATCAGGCCGGCCAGCAAGCGCAGCAGGCTGGTCTTGCCGCTGCCGTTGGGGCCGCTGATCTGCAGCATGTCGCCGGGCCGCAGCTCGAAAGCGAGGTGCTCGAACAGCAGGCGCCAGTCGCGCTCGCAGGCCAGGCCCGCGGCTTGGAGGTGAAGGGTCACGGTTTCGCCTTATCTTTGTAGGGTTCCGGAGCGGTGTCGCCTGCTTCGCGGGCACGCCCGCTCCCACAAGGTTTCACGCAAGGCTTGAAAGCTGCGCAACCCCTTGTAGGAGCGGGTTCACCCGCGAAGCAGGCGACACGGCCCTGGAGCCCTGTATCTCAAGTCGCCCCCCTCGCTGCCGTTATACTGGCAACGACGGACGGCCGGCATTATTACACGCGCCGCCACGCTGCCAAGAGGGCGGGTTCGACAGGTTGTATACAATCATGACTGAAATCAATAGTCTCGGCGCACAAACCGCAATCAGCCCCCAGGCCATCAAGGCGGGCATGACCGGCGAACTGCTGCGCCTGACACAACCGCAACCCGGCTTGATGGCCCCCGGCGAGACCGCCCAGGCCGAAGTCATGTCGTTGCGCCAGGTGGGCCAGGACTTTCAGCTGGTGCTGCGGCTGATGCAGGCCAACGGCACCCAGACCCAGCTGCAAGCCAGCGCCAGCCAGCCCCTGCCCCAGGGCAGCCAGGTCACGGTCAGCCAGACCGAAAGCAACCGCCTGGCGATCATGCTGCAGCAGGCCAGCGCCAGCCAGGTCGCCACCCTCACCCGCCTGGACACCAGCAAAGTGCCGGTCGGCACCCTGCTGCAGGGCAAGGTCCTGACCAACCAGGCGCTGGCCCAGGCGCCCGGCCAGCCAGCCGTCTACCGGGCGCTGGTCAGCCTGCTCAACAGCGCCCAGGCCGGCGCTACCCTGAGCGTGGACAGCCCGCGCCCGCTGGCCGTCGGCAGCCTGCTCAGCGCGCTGGTGCAGGGCGACCAGTCGCTGCGTTTCGTACCGCTCAGCGGCCGCCAGGACCAGCTCAGCATTGCCCAGCAGCTGCTGACCCAACAAAACCGCCAGGCTTCGCTGCCCGGCCTGCTCAATGCCCTGCAACAGGTGGCCCGCGACCCGGGCGCCGATGGCGAATTGCGAGCCAGCGCCGAACGCCTGCTGGCGAGCCTGCCAGAAGCCCGGCAACTGGGTGATGCCAAGGCAGTGGCGCAGGCCCTGAACAACAGCGGTGCCTTTCTCGAAGCCAAACTGCTGGGCGGTTTCCCGGCCAGTGTCGCCACCGACCTCAAGGCCCACTTGCTGCGGCTGATCACCATCACGCCGGCAAGCGTACCCGGGGCGCCCAACCTGGCGCCCGCCAGCCTGGCCGTTACCATGCCGGCCCTGGCCCGCAGCGCGCTGGGCATGCTCGAGCGGGTCAGCCCCAAGCCGCAGCCGGGCGCATTCCCGCTGCCGTCGCGCCTGCTCAAGGCCATGGAGGACGAAGGCGACCTGCAACAATTGCTACGCCTGGCCGCCGCTGCCGTATCGCGCCTGCAAAGCCATGCCATGAGCAGCCTGCAACAAACCGGTACCCTGGAAAACGGCAACCTGCAGACCACCTGGCAAACCGAAGTGCCGATCCGTCACGGCCAAGAGTTCATCCCGTTGCAGGTCAAGCTGCAGCGCGAGGAAACGCCACAACAGCAGGCCGACCGCCAGCAGGAGTCAGCCGACCCGCTGCAAGCCCTGTGGCGTATCGAGCTGGCTTTCGACCTCTCGCCCCTTGGCCCGCTTCAGGTCCAGGCACAACTGAGCCAAGGCCGCCTGGGTGGCCAGCTTTGGGCGGAACGCGAGGCGACAGCCCGGCTGATCGACAGCCAGCTCGGCAGCTTGCGCGAACGCCTGTTGGCGCGGGGCCTGGATGTGGGTGATCTGGAATGCCATCCTGGTATCCCACCACAAGGCCCGCGTACGCGGGTAGAACAACGTTGGGTGGATGAGAACGCATGACGCACCAACCTGCACGCCAGGCGATTGCCCTGTTCTACGACGGGCAGCAAGCCCCGACCCTCACCGCCAAGGGTGACGATGCGCTGGCCGAGGCCATCCTGGCATTGGCCCGGGAACACGAGGTGCCGATCTACGAAAATGCCGAGCTGGTGCGTCTGCTGGCGCGCCTGGAGCTGGGGGACCAGATACCGGAGGCGCTGTACCTGACCATCGCCGAAATCATCGCCTTTGCCTGGCACCTGCGGGGCAAGGTGCCTGCGGGCTTCGATGACGAACCTGCCGCCCCTGGGCCTGTTCCACCGCTCCTGGGAAGGCTGCTGCCAGGAGGCGAAGGCACCTGACCACCCTGGTATTCATGCAAATTGCCTTTTTGCGCCATATTGGTAACGTGCCGCTCAAGGTCAGGCGCCTGGCGATGTAAGGAATACTGTAATGCGTACCATCTGGTTCTTGCTGCTTCCGGGCACCCACATCCTTGATCTCGGCGGCCCGTTACAAATCATGGCGAGCCTTGAAGAACTCCAGCTGGCTCCGGTCAACGTACGTTGCATAGCCGCCAGACAACAAGTCAGCAGTTTTCAGGGCGTGACACTGAGTGGCCTGCACCAGTTGCCTGACCGGCTGGCACCGCAGGACTTGCTGTTCGTGGTGGGCAACAAGCTCTCTGCGACACCCGCCGATACCGCGATATTGACCGCCACAGCCCGGTGGCTGGCGCAGGTGGTCAGGCAAACGCCGGATATACAACTGTGCTCCATATGCACCGGTGCGTTTCTGCTGGGCGAAGCTGGCTTGCTGGATGGCCGGCAATGCACCACGCACCATCGTTACGTCGACTTGCTTCGAACGCGCTACCCAGCAGCCAAGGTGCTGGAGAACCGCCTGTTCGTCGAGGATGATGGCGTGTTCACCTCGGCAGGCGTGTCCAGCGGAACCGACCTGGCGCTGCACATCGTCAGCCTGCAATTTGGCAAGGTAGTGGCCAACCAGGTGGCGCAGGAACTGGTCATCTACCGTCGCCGCGCCGGCGAAGATGTGCAACTGCGCGCGGCAGACCTGGCGCGCAACCACATCCACCCGTTGGTGCATGCAGCCCAGGACTACATGGATGCACACCTGGGTACCAACTTCAGCTTCGAACAACTGGCCAGCCAGTTCAATGTGAGCTACCGGCACCTGGCGCGGCTGTTCCGCGATAATACCGGCCAAACGCTGCAGAACTACCTGCGCGCCCAACGCATCGACCTGGCCCGTGAGCTTTTGCGCGGCAGCCATCTCAACGTGGAACAGATCGCCGAGCGTTGCGGCTACGGCAGCAGCCATGCCTTTCGCCTGGCATGGCGCCAGGAAATGCCACAACCGCCACTGCAGTTTCGCCATGCTCTGGCTAACGAGGGCGCCTAGATCTTTGTGCTGCTACCGCTCGCTTATCGCAGTCGGGGCGAAGCTTTCGGTGAAGAACTCCACCACGGCCCGGCGCGAAGCGTCGCGCGCTGCCGGGTCAGGTGCCGAACGCCCCACGCCTCCCTGGCCACGGTGCAGGAACGGGTCCTGATACTCCTGTGCAGCCTCCAACCCATTGAAGCCGTGCTCTGCGCCGGGGTACACCAGCACCTGCGCCCGCGCCTGGTCTTCGCTGGGCAGGTTTGAAATCAGCGACGAACAGGCACGCGGGTCATCGTCGTACTGGTCGTTTTCGCCCACCAGCACCAGCAAGCGCGCCGGGGCCAGATGCTTGAAGGTATAACCTGGCACACGGTTGTAACCCCAACACACGGGGTAGAACGCGGCCATCGAGATGGGGCGTACGCCTGAGGCTTTCTCCAGTTCGTCGTTGATGGGAGCAGAGGCGGCGAGCATGGCCTGTACGCCCCCCCAGGAAAACCCGAGCACGCCCACGCGTTTGTCATCGACACCGGGTTGCTTGGCCAGGTAAGCCAGGGCGCCTGCCAGGTCCGGCAGGGTATCGTGCACACGTGGTGGCCGCCCTTGTGCACCGCCCGCAAGCCTGCGTGCGCCCCACATATCCAACTCCAGCGTAGCGATGCCGCGGGCATTGAGGTCGCCGCCATGCAACGGGCCGCGCGAATCCATGCCCGCCGAGCCATGCAGGATGATCACCGCCGGTACCGGGCCCGCACCGTTGGCCGGCAGCGACAACACAGCCGGAACCCGAATCGGTATCGCCTTGCCAGCGGATGGCAGTGGCTGACTATAGAAAGAGACAAGCCGTTTGCTGACAGTGACAACGGTGCCGCTATCGGTGGCGGCGACCTCAGCCCGGGCCGTTGCGAACGGAAGCGCACAGCCCAGCACCAAGCTGATGGCCATTACTTTGAACATCTGGTTACCCCTGAACGTCATGAGCGGGTGTTGAACCTTCACCCGTTATCGAAAATTGGCGGCGCCTGGCATCAGCCGCACATCGTCATTACTGCCAGGCCATCGACATGCCATTGGGTGAATGCCAACGGGTCGAGCACCGCCATACCTGTCATCACGCAACTCGCCAGCACAAAAGCCACGGCATAAAAACGCACCTCCTTCGCGCAGGCCGTGCCATACACCGCGATCAATGCAAGGATCTGCACCCCCACGGCGAACACACCGATGCCGAATCCTGAAGCAAGCAGTTCAGCCATTGAACACCGCGTTCCGGGCACGGCCGGCCGTCGCTGCCATGGACCTTTGCGAGGACACGGCCTGGAAGGCCTGTTGCAGGTCGGCCTTGATATCGTCAACACGCTCCAGGCCGACACAGAACCTGATCAAACCATCCGTGATACCCGCCTGTTGGCGTGCCTGTGCGTCCAACCGCCCGTGTGTGGTTGTGGCCGGATGCGTGACCATGCTGCGGGTGTCACCGATGTTGGTACAGCGCGCCACACAACGCAGTTCGTCAATCCATTGCCAGGCTGCGGCCTGGCCCCCGACGATCTCGAAAGCCAATAGCCCGCCATGGCCGTCCTGCTGGCGGCACGCCAATGCATGCTGGGGGTGGTGTTCAAGGCCGGTGTAATGGACTTCAGTCACCAGGTCCTGATCCATAAGCCAGCGTGCCAGCTCAAAGGCGCTCTCCTGCGCCCGCATCATTCTGACTTCGAGGGTTTCCAGGCTTTTGAGCAGCAGCCAGGCGTTGAACGGGCTGCAAGAAATGCCCAAGGTACGCAGAACACCCCGCAACACCTGCAGGAGGCTTTGCGAACCGGTCACGACGCCCGCCAATGCACGCCCCTGGCCATCCATGTACTTGCCAGCGGAGTGGATGACCAGGTCCGCTCCCAGTGTGTGTGGCCGCTGAAAAACCGGGGTCAGCAAGGTGTTGTCCACCACCAGCAATGCCCCTTTTTCATGTGCCAGCATGCTTATGGCGCGGATATCACCGATTTTCAGCAGCGGATTGGAGGGCGACTCCAACACCACCAGGCGGGTCCTGCCGTCGATTGCTGACTTCCACTGCGCCAGGTCTGTCAAATCGACGAATCGGGCCTCGATCCCGAAGCGGGCCATGTAGTAGCTGAAGGCATTGACCGTAGTACCGAACACGTCCCGGCTGCAGACGATGTTGTCGCCTTGCTGGAGAAAGGCGTGACAAAGCGCGGTGAAAGCGCCCATACCAGAAGCGAACGCCACTGCGCTTTCAGCGCGTTCGAGCGCTGCCACACGGCTTTCAAACGCTTGGACGGTCGGGTTGGTGAACCGGCTGTATACATTGCCTTGCTGCTGGCCGCTGAAGCGCTCGCATGCCTCTTTGGCTGAAGCGAAGGTATAGGCGGACGTCATGGCCAACGGCTCACAGAACACATCGGACAGGTCGCTGACCCGGTGAGCATGCAATGCCCTGGTTGCATTGAAATCAGTTGCGTTGAAATCATCCAGGCCAATCACGGTCGATTGCATGGTTATGCGCCTCCTTGTTTGCATTGAACAATGCGCAATTGATCGGTGGACTATTCAGGTTCGGCGAGTTGAGTGGCCAGGGTTTCGCTTGAAGGGCGAACCGCTACCAGCCACAAGGATGCCAGGGCAGCCACCGCCGTGGCCGTGGCCAGGCCGGCCAAGGTCAGCTGGTAGCTTTGATGCCGGTCGAAATCCAGTGCGCCCAGCTGCGTGGCTACCAAGGCGCCAAGTTGGTGTACCAGGAACAGCATCCCAAACACCTTGCCTTTGATTTCGGCGCCATACAGCGCGAAGCAGAAGGCAGACGTGAGCACCACCGTTCCGAGGTAACTGGCGCCAAACAGCACAGCGAACACGTACGTTCCGAGGGGCCCGGGCGTGGTCAGCAGCACGATGACCGCAGCGGTTCGCAGCAGGTAGAACATCATCAACAGCAGCCCCTTGTTGTAGCGGGTGGCCAACCAACCCGCCAGCAGGCCGCTGACCAGTTCCAGCACACCCAGCAGGCTCAGGCCGCTGGCCTGCACCGAACTGGGCAGCGCCTCACCCTGCCAGAACGACACCAGATGAACATCGATGAACGCCATGGTGGCACCACAACTGGCGAAACTGAGCGCCAGCACGAAGAAGCGCGGGTCACGCAGCAGAAACATCACCGGATGCCTGACCTTTGCTGCCTGCGGGTCGGGCTTCAGCGGCACGGTGCGGGATACCCAATACAGCGCCAGGCTCAAAGGCACCAGGAAGATCAGGCCAACCCAAGAGAACACCGACTGCCAGGGCACGCTCTGCTGCAGCATGATCCACAACGGCGACAGCACGATGAAGCCGATGGACGTGCCGTTGGTGACGAATGCGAAAGCGAAGGCCTTGAACCGTTCGGCGACCAGGCGATCGACCAGAATACCCATGGGTACATAGGTCATCGCCGCAAGGGCAAAGGCTCCAAGCAGGCCATACACCAGGGTGAACACCAGCAGGTGCGTGCCGGCGAAGGTCACGCCCAGCAGCACCACCCCGCCGCTGAGACTGCCCAGGGCCACCGTGCTCAAGGGGCCAACCCGGTCGCTCAGCCACCCCACCACGGGCGACACCAGGCCAATGGTCAGGACGAACAGCGATCCTGCGGTGGCCAAGGCTGCGCGCCCCTCGCCAAAGTGCGAGGCCAGGTCGACGAAGTAGACTTGGTACAACCCTTTCAATGCGCTGGACAGAAACATCACCACGAAGCCGACTACCAGCACCGAGACGATCAAGGTAGAGCTGAATTTCTGTTTCATGGCCAATCCTTATTGTGTGGGCATTACACCGCCTCGGCTTGCGGAACTCGGCAATAGGCCTGGTACATGTTTTCGTACATTGCGTAGAACAGCCGGCAGGTGTGGTCTACCGCCTGCAACGCCTCTTCCTGCATCTGCGCGGTGGTGCACAACTGCGAGACAAGGTCCAAGCCTTCATTGACGTGGCCCACGTCTTCCTTCTGGTGCACCGAGAAAAACAGCAGGTCCTGTTCGGTCAGGCCATAGGCTCGCCCCAGCAACACGTGCCGTGCATCTCCAGCGACGGTCTCGAGGTTCTGCCCCTCGCTGGCGATCATCACTGCTGCTGCACCAATGTGATAACGCGCCGGGTCCCGTACCGCCTGCAGGCGGAAATCGATCAACTCCCGAGTGGCTGGCAGCGGTTGCTCGGCATCACGCTCGGCATCGGTGATACCGAGTGCCCGCAGGAAGTTCTGCATGAGCACGACATGGTTATCGGTGCGCGAAAGCCGGCCGGTTTCTTCTTCGAAGCAATTGGTGATCAATGCCCGCTTGTGGGCGGGCAGCGGGCAATGAAAGAACAAGTGCTCGACATAAGTCAGGAAATACTTGGTGAGCTGGTAGCCTTGCAGCGCGACCTTGCGCAGCAGCAGCCGGTTGCCCTCGGGCGCAAGCAATTCCTCGAATATCGGGTGGGACAAGGTCAGATGGTGGTGCAGCTTCTGCTCCAACTGATCGCGAAAATCTGCAGTAGATAAGGCCATTGGGGCGTTCCTTGGATGAATGAGCAGTTGCCGTTGACGGGGATGACCGCAGGCGGGGTCAATGAAGGGCAATTCAGTGCAGGTTGAGTCGCAGCGCAAGGCTTTCCACGGTCTGGGCCATGTAATGGCCGCGATGCTTCACGCCATCGACCCGCGCGTAGTCGTCAAGCACGCCGTAGGTCTGAAACCCGAAGGATTGCCATAACCGGTGTGCACGAGTGCCCTCGCGCACATCCAGGGTCAACAGCTCGATACCTTGGGCCTGGCACAAGCGCACGACTTCGCAGAAAGCCCGTGCCACCAGGCCGGACCCGCGATAGGCCGGATGCACCACGCCCTTGCTAAGGTCGGCAATATGCCGGCAGTTCGGCATGCTGCTGCGCGAAAGGATGACCAGGCATGCCGGCCCTGCCATTGCCTGGCCGAGCAGGACGTGGGTATCGCCGCCACGGATGCGCTCTTGCAGCGAGGCCGTGAATTCGACGCTCTGCCCGGCAGACATCTCGTGCTCGTAACCCAGAACACCGCCATCGCCAACTGTGCTGTTGATGAGTTGCATGATGGCTGGCGCGGTATGGCTGTCAGCCTGGCGCAACCACTGCAACTGTGGTTCGCCGGGGGCCAACTGCTTTGAAGAGAGGGTGTTCATTGCGTAAATCCCTTGTGCGTACAGGCAGGGATTTAAACGTTTAAGTAAGACGCCGGGTAAGAAGGGAACCGGACAGGAAACGGAAGGATAGTGACATACATGCAAAATGCCATCAGCGACCGAGGCCAGGTGCGATGAGACCGGTCAGGTCCTGTACCGAAAAATCTACCACCGTTTTCCCGCGCCCCTGTTTCAACCTTGCCGACCTCATCTCAGCGCAAGGTATACCCCCCATGCATTCGACCCGCATCAACGTGATGGGCACGCATTACGTTATAGACCACCTTGGCCATGTGCCCCGCCCCGATCGTGAGGCCAACCGCGCCATCCGCCAATGGCTTGCGCAGCAAGGCCATGACCTGGACCCGGACCAGCTCGACGTCGTTACCCTCCACTACTGTTCGGATGGCGCAGGTGGCCAGCTGGCCGCAATCAGCCAGCGCACCAGCCTGACCCAGGCACTGCTGGGCAACTGGCAGGGCGAGTCGGCCAGTGACATGTTCGGCAAGCTGCTGCAAGCACCCTGGGCCGGTGCGTTACCCGCAGGTCCGATACGGTTGGTGGACACCCTCCCGGCCCCCGCCTTCAATCACTACGGGGCACCCTTCGAGGTATTCAACGGACTGTTCCGGCGCACTACCGCGCAACGCTACGACGCTTCCACCCATTTGCCGGTAAGCGCCGAAGCCTTCCAGCAGTTCATCAACAACCTGGATTTCCAGCAGCCTTTCAAAGCGTCGCTCGATGCCTACTGGCGTGACCATCTGCACAGCCACAGGCTGGCGCTGAAGCTCAACTTCATCGCAGCCTGCAACAGACAGGTCAGCGAGGGCAGCCTCAGCGAACCTGCACGGCAACTGGTCTGGCAAGCGGCCGGGCTGATGCCACGGCGCAACAGGCTGCGACGCAGCACGTTGAGCATCTACGGCTATGCAGCGACCGACCTGCTGTACCTGAACGACCCCGCCACCGACCTGACGGTGCTGTACGTACCTGGCAACAGCTCACCGTTGCTGACGTTCAGCAGCGAACGAGAATTGAAGGCCTGGGTCGGTGAACAATGCAAAGACCCGACCAGGCGCCAGGCCCTGAAACAGCACTTTCGCCTGGCCGATTGCCCGCAAGGCCTCGATTTCAGCGGACTGGACACTGCCATGGAGGGGCTGGGTGCCTACCCTGAGCGTCACCTGCTGCCGCCCGAACACGGCTATTTCAACGACGACGGCACCTGGCCGCCGCAGACCTATGTCAATTATCGACCAGCCAAGTACAACCCCAAAATCAAGGGCGACCTGTTCCAGGCGTTGGCCGAGCGCCAGCGTCAGCGCAGCTACGACGATGCCGCGTTTCTTATCACGGCTGACAGCGAAGTCATCAAGGCCAGGTGGCGTGGCTACCTGGCCACAACGCTCAATCTGCTGGCGCCACTGTGCCTGGTAGTACCCGGCCTGGGGCCGCTGCTGGCCGTCGGCGGTATCGCCCAGCTTGGCCTGGGGCTCGACCAGGCAATCAACGGCAAGTCACTGCAGCAGCGTCAGGAAGGCATCGGCAACATCACCTGGGGCCTGTTCAACGCCTTGCCCCTGGCGGCAGGCGCTGCCGCAAGGGCCCAGGCGTTGTTCGAATTCAAGGTCGAAGGTTTCGCGCCGCCGACGCGGCTGAATGAACAGATCGGCTACCCCCTGAGCCCGCTCTCGCCACCGCGCTTCCCGGAGCCCGAGGGCGCAAGCTACTTCCATATCACCGACCCGATAGAGCCACTGGAGGACGCTGACCAGGCAGTTGCCGACGCCGTCATTCGTACACCCCAGTACGATGGTGAGCCAGACACCCTGGCAGCGAACATCGATGGCTACAACGCCAGGGTGATCTACGACATGGAGCGGGACGTATTCATTCGGGCCGAAGACCTGAACCAGGTCGACCCTGTCGGCTTCGTGGCGGTACCCGGCAGCCGGAACCTGCGCCCCGCGCCACAAGGGCGCGTGGTTACCCATGCGATGCGCAGTCGTACCCTGCGGGCGCTGGGCGTGGACCTGCCATTGCCGCTACAGGTGCCGGCCAGAGCGCCAGGCAGTTGGCCAATACCCAAGCACATCTCCTGCCTGTGGGTCGGTGACCAGATCATCGGCCCGGAGCTGCTGGCCAACTTGGGCCAGAACGCAGCGCGGTTGCAAGGTAGCGAATACAGCATGCGGTTGTTCCTTTCCAGCACTGCCCAGCAGGCCTATGCCGAAAACCTGGAGCTGCTGGCCAGTCATGCCCCGGGTTTGCAGGTGCTGCCCTTGGAAGAGCAGGCCTTCTTCAGGGCTTTCCGCCAAAGCAGGTACTACGCGCAGTACGACGCTGCCCTGGATGGCAACGGCGGCGTTGCCCGCAACTATGCATCGGCATGCGATGTGCTGCGCTACCCGATGCTGCACCACGAAGGTGGCTTGTACATGGATGTCGATGACACCTTGCTCGCGCCAGGCGAATACTCATTGATCATCGACGGCCAACCGGTAGGTGCCGCCGGTGAACCCATCGATCAGGTCGATTTGAGCACGGACGCCAATGGGCTGCTGCTGGTACCGCCCATGTCCAATGAAAAGATGAGCATGAACAGCCTTTACAACTCCAGCCTTATCGGCAGCCACCCCGGCAACCCCACCCTGGAGGCCATTTCCGAAGAGATGTACGCACGCTACCAGCTCAATCGCGACTTCTACGACAGCAAGCCCAGCCTGGCTGAAGACCCGGGGAATTTCTATGAGTATGCCAGCCGCCTGAGCTACCTCACCGGCCCTGCCCTGCTCAGCGACGTGGTCGATCGGCAACTGCCGAGCCTGCGCATCCTGCGCCAGCTCACCAATCTCTATGGGATGCCGCGCATCAATGCCTACCGGTTCGTCGATCTGCCACGCATGCGCGATTCGGTGCGTACGCTCCTGCCCCTGAACCGGTTCGCCACCGTCGGTGGCAACCATTCCTGGAGCCGAACATGAATCACCGCGAACCACTGGAAGAGGTCGCGATGGCGGGGGACGCGCAGGGCTACTGACTGCCGGACGGGCTTGCGCGGCCGCTGTGCCTGGGGCCGCACAAGACTCATGGCAATCAGTTGCCGCGATGCAGCTTGCTCATCAGTTCTGCCTCGGCCTGGGTCAGGCCGCAGCTTTCGGTCAGCTCGGCCACGCTGGCGCCCATGCCCACCAGCTTGGCCGCTTGGGTGAAGGTGACGTTGTGCGGGTCGCGCTGCTCCAGTTGCTGGATCTTGTCGGGCAGCGGCGCAACCGCCACGCGCAAGTCATGCAGCGCCTCGCCCATGCGCACGGTACCGTTCTGGTAATCGTCCAGGCGCTTGGCCAGGTCCTTGATGCGCTGGTCACGCAGCGCGTCACCCGCTGCCTGCTGCGCAGCCAGCTCGCGCTGGCGCTTGCTGTAGTTGAGAAAAAACCACAGGCTCAGCGCCCAGACCAGCGCCAGGAAGATGACAGCAACCTCTAGGATCAACTCAGATGTTCTCCAGCTCGGACCACTCTTCCTCGGTCATCATCTTGTCCAGCTCGACCAGGATCAGCAGTTCGCCGTTCTTGTTGCACACGCCCTGGATGAACTTGGCCGACTCTTCGTTACCCACGTTCGGCGCAGTCTCGATCTCGGACTGGCGCAGGTAGACCACCTCGGCCACGCTGTCGACCAGGATACCGACCACTTGCTTGTCGGCCTCGATGATGACGATACGGGTGTTGTCGGTGACTTCAGTCGGCATAAGGCCAAAGCGCTGGCGGGTGTCGATCACGGTCACCACGTTGCCGCGCAGGTTGATGATGCCCAGCACGTAGCTTGGTGCACCCGGCACCGGGGCGATCTCGGTGTAGCGCAACACTTCCTGCACCTGCATCACGTTGATGCCGTAGGACTCATTGTCCAGACGGAAGGTAACCCATTGCAGGATCGGATCTTCGGAACCTTGTGCAGACGACTTTTTCATTCCCCTACCCTCAAAATCCGCCACAGGCGGTGTGTTCGGTGTCATTTCTGTTTGGCGTGCATCTGCTTGACCGCACCACTGGCGATCAGCTCGGCCAGTGCAGCGACGTCGAGCAGCGCACACATGTGTTCAATAACCGTGCCGGCCAGCCACGGGCGCTGGCCACGCTGGCTGCGCCACTTGATCTCGGACGGGTCCAGGCGCAGCGAGCGGCTGACCTGGTGTACGGCCAGCCCCCATTCGTAGCCCTGCACGGAAATCACGTACTGCAGGCCCTGGCGAAAATCATCGCGGTAGCGATCGGGCATCACCCAGCGCGCGGTGTCCAGCACCTTCAGGTTGCCGGCCTGGCAGGTCAGGATGCCGAGAAACCAATCCGGCTGGCCGAATAGTGGTGTCAGTTCCTGGCCGGCCAGGGTGTAGATCGAGCCCAGGCACACCAGCGGCACCGCCAGGGTCAGGCCGGCCACGTCGAACAGCAGGCATTCGAACGGCTCGGCGGCCCAGGCCGGGCGGCCATCGACCGTGGCCGGGGGCTCGGGCACCTGCGGCGCCGGCAGGTGTACGTCCACCAGCGGCACGGCCGGCTCCACGGTCTGCTCCTCGACCAGCACCGGGATGCTGGCCTCGGCCACCACTTCGCGCTCGACTACCGTCACTACCGGCGCCTCCACCGGCATCACCTGGGGCAGCACCGCCAGCCTGGGCTCGGCGAACAGCCGTGGTGCGGGGCTGCCGGTTGCTTCGGCTGACGCTGGCCTGGCTTGCTGCAAGGCATCACGCACCTGCTCTTCGCGCACCGCTTCGACGAACTCGTCCGCCGCCGCTGGCGCCTCGAACAGGTCTTCAGCTTCGGTGGCTTCCTGCAGCAGGCCGTCGAGGTACGACTGTAGGGCCATCTGTGGCCGCGTACTGGTTTGCCGTGTCTGGGTCATCAGGCCACCTGCGCTGCAGTCTTGTAGGTCAGCAGGTGCTTGAGCAGCGCCCTGTAGGCAACCAGCCCGCGGCTCTTGCTGTCGAATTGCGAGGGCGTGACGCCCTTGCGGCTGGCATCGCGCAGGCGCGTATCCACCGGGATGTAGCCCTGCCACACATGCTGGCCGTAGGTGTCACGCAGCAGCTTGAGCGTGGCCAGCGAGGCCTGGGTGCGGCGGTCGAACAAGGTCGGCACTATCTGGTACGGCAGCGCCTGCTTGCGCGAGCGGTTGACCATGGCCAGGGTCCCGACCATGCGCTCCAGGCCCTTGACCGCGAGAAATTCGGTTTGCACCGGAATCACCAGCTGCTGGCTGGCTGCCAGGGCATTGACCATCAGCACACCGAGCAAGGGTGGGCTGTCGATCAGGGCATAGTCGAAATCCTGCCACAGCTGCGCCAGACTCTTGGCGATCACCAGGCCCAGGCCGTTCTGCCCCGGTGACTGGCGCTCCAGCACTGCCAGCGCGGTACTCGACGGCAACAGCGAGATGCGTTCGTCACTGGTGGGCAGCAGCAGTTGCCCCGGTAGGCCCTCGGGCACCGCGCCCTTGTGCAGGAACAGGTCGTAGCAGCTGTGCTCCAGGGCATCGGGGTTGTGCCCGAAATAGCTGGTCATCGAGCCGTGCGGGTCGAGGTCGACGACGACCACGCGCTTGCCGGCCTCGGCCAGCAGGCCGGCCAGGGCGATGGTAGTGGTGGTCTTGCCGACGCCACCTTTTTGATTGGCTACTGCCCAGACTCTCATCAAGCAAACTCTATCTATTGATTTGGCAGGGACACTGCTGGGGCAACTGTCTTGCTCAACATCGGAAAGCTGGCGCGATCCCTGTGGGAGCGGGCGCGCCCGCGAACACCGGCGCAGCCGGTGCCATTCACCGCTTCGCCTGATCCGCGGGCTCGCCCGCTCCCACAGGGGACAGTACTGCCTTCAAATTTGTGTTCGTGGCAACGTCGGGGAATTGACGGATCACTGCCCCGCCACCGTTGCTGGCGTTGCCGGTGCACTTTGTGTGCCAGCCCGGCGCAATGCAGCATCCGGCGTGGCATTGGCACTGCCCGAGCCAGTCAGGCTGCGGCGCACTTCGAGGTTGCGCGAAATCACCAGCACCACGCGGCGATTGCGCGCACGGCCTTCGGCAGTGTCGTTGCTGGCAACCGGCTGGTACTCGCCATAGCCGACCGAGGCCATGCGTGCCGGGTTGACCCCTTCCATGGCCAGCAGGCGCACGATGCTTGCCGCCCGAGCCGAAGACAGCTCCCAGTTGGTCGGGTACTGCGCAGTGCGGATTGGCAGGTTGTCGGTAAAGCCTTCGACGTGCACCGGGTTGGCGAACGGTTTGAGAATGCCGGCCACCTTCTCGATGATCGCAAACGCCTTGTCGCTGGGCATGGCATCGCCACTGCCGAACAGCAACGAGGAATTGAGCTCGATCTCGATCCACAGCTCATTGCCACGCACAGTCATCTGGTCGCTTTTGATCAGGTCGCCAAAGGCATCGCGCACGTCATCGCTGATGGTTTTCAGTGGGTCGATACTGGTCGCCCCAAGGCCGGCATCGGTCTGCTCGCTGTCCTTCACCAACGGCTCGGCCGGGCGCACGCTCAGCGGCCGCTCTTCACCGATGGGGATCGGCTTCATGCTGCGCTCGGGGTCGTTGAACACCCCGAGCAAGGCCTGGGAAATGACCTTGTACTTGCCCTCGTTGATCGAGGAAATCGAGTACATCACCACGAAAAAGGCGAACAGCAGAGTAATGAAGTCGGCGTACGACACCAGCCAGCGTTCGTGGTTTTCGTGCTCCTCGGTATGACGACGGCGACGCATGGGTTACTCCATGAAGCCTTGCAGCTTCAGCTCGATCGAGCGCGGGTTCTCACCCTCGGCGATCGACAGCAGGCCCTCGAGCAGCATCTCGCGGTAGCGCGACTGGCGCATGACGATGGCCTTGAGCTTGCTGGCGATCGGCAGCAGCACCAGGTTGGCGCTGGCCACGCCGTAGATGGTCGCGACAAAGGCCACGGCAATGCCGTTGCCCAACTGCGACGGGTCGGCCAGGTTGCCCATCACGTGAATCAGGCCCATCACCGCACCGATGATGCCGATTGTCGGCGCGTAGCCGCCCATGCTCTCGAACACCTTCGCGGCCTGGATATCACGGCTTTCCTGGGTCAGGAAGTCGACTTCGAGGATGCTGCGGATGGCCTCCGGCTCGGCACCATCCACCAGCAGCTGCAGGCCCTTGCGCGCATAAGGGTCAGGCTCGCTGTCGGCCACCCCTTCCAGGCCCAGCAGGCCTTCCTTGCGCGCGGTCAGGCTCCAGTTGACGACGCGGTCGATCCCGCCCGCCAGGTCGACCCGTGGCGGAAACAGGATCCAGCGCAGAATCTGCAAGGCACGCTTGAACGACGACAGCGGCGACTGCAGCAAGGCCGCCGCCAGGGTGCCGCCCAGCACGATCAGTGCCGCCGGGCCATTGATCAGGGCGCCGACATGGCCGCCTTCGAGGAAGTTACCACCGACGATGGCGACAAACGCGAGGATCAGGCCGATCAGGCTGAGCACGTCCATCAGACGCACGCCTCCACCAGGTGCTTGCCGATTTCGTCCAGGCTGTACACCGCGTCGGCCAGGTTGGCCTTGACGATGGCCATGGGCATGCCATAGATCACGCAGCTGGCTTCATCCTGGGCCCAGACCGTGCTGCCGCCCTGCTTGAGCAGGCGCGCCCCTTCACGACCATCGGCACCCATGCCGGTAAGCACCACCGACAGCACCTTGTCGCCATACGACTTGGCCGCCGAGCCGAAGGTGATGTCCACGCACGGTTTGTAGTTCAGACGCTCGTCACCGGGCAGGATCTTCACCGCGCCACGGCCGTCGATCATCATCTGCTTGCCACCTGGGGCCAGCAGGGCCAGGCCCGGGCGCAGCATGTCGCCGTCCTCGGCTTCCTTGACGCTGATGCGGCACAGCTTGTCCAGGCGCTCGGCAAAGGCCTTGGTGAACGCCGCTGGCATGTGCTGGATCAGTACGATCGGCGCCGGGAAGTTGGCCGGCAGCTGGGTCAGCACCCGCTGCAGGGCGACCGGGCCGCCCGTGGAGGTACCGATGGCCACCAGTTTGTATGGCTTGCGCTTGGGTGCCGGCGAATGCGCTGGCGCCGCTGCCGGGGCCGCTGCACGGGCAGGCGCAGGCGTGCGCGCCGCTGCCGGGCTGGCGAAACTGCTGGCAGCTGCGTGACCGCTGCCTGCTGGCGCGGGTACGGGTGCGGCAACCGGCGCATGGCTGGCGTAGCTGCCAAAACGGCGGTTGCTGCGGGAAATGGTATGCACCTTCTCGCACAGCAGTTGCTTGACCTTGTCGGGGTTGCGCGAGATGTCCTCGAAGTTCTTCGGCAGGTAATCCACCGCACCGGCATCCAGCGCATCGAGGGTGACACGGGCGCCTTCATGGGTCAGCGACGAGAACATCAACACCGGCGTCGGGCAGCGCTGCATGATGTGCCGCACCGCGGTGATGCCGTCCATCATGGGCATTTCGTAGTCCATGGTGATGACATCGGGCTTCAGCGCCAGCGCCTGGTCGATTGCTTCCTTGCCATTGGTCGCGGTACCCACTACCTGGATCGTCGGATCCGCCGAGAGGATTTCCGAGACGCGGCGGCGGAAGAAACCGGAATCATCCACCACCAGGACCTTGACTGCCATAAACACTCCATTAGGCGGCGCAACCCGCCAGGGTGCGCCACCGAAATCAAATACGCCGCGCGGCGTAACGCTTGAGCATGCTCGGGACGTCGAGAATCAACGCGATGCGACCGTCGCCGGTGATGGTGGCCCCGGACATGCCCGGGGTGCCCTGCAGCATCTTGCCCAGCGGCTTGATTACCACTTCTTCCTGGCCAACCAGTTGATCGACGACAAAGCCGATGCGCTGGGTGCCGACCGACAGGATCACCACGTGGCCCTCGTGCTGCTCTTCGTGCACCTGGCCCTGGACCAGCCAGCGCTTGAGGTAGAACAGCGGCAGCGCTTTGTCGCGCACGATCACCACTTCCTGGCCGTCGACCACGTTGGTGCGCGACAGGTCGAGGTGGAAGATCTCGTTGACGTTGACCAGCGGGAAGGCAAACGCCTGGTTGCCCAGCATCACCATCAGGGTGGGCATGATCGCCAGGGTCAGCGGCACTTTGATGACGATCTTCGAGCCTTGGCCCTTGGCCGAGAAGATGTTGATCGAGCCGTTGAGCTGGGAGATCTTGGTCTTCACCACGTCCATGCCCACACCACGACCGGACACGTCGGAAATCTCGGTCTTGGTCGAGAAGCCCGGGGCGAAGATCAGGTTGTAGCAGTCCGACTCGCTCAGGCGCTCGGCGGCATCCTTGTCCATCAGGCCCTTTTCCACGGCCTTGGCGCGCAGGATGTTAGGGTCCATGCCCTTGCCGTCGTCGGAGATCGACAGCAGGATGTGGTCGCCTTCCTGCTCGGCCGACAGCACCACGCGGCCGGTACGCGCCTTGCCGGAGGCTTCACGCTCCTCGGGCATCTCCACGCCATGGTCGACGGCGTTGCGCACCAGGTGCACCAACGGGTCGGCCAGGGCCTCGACCAGGTTCTTGTCGAGGTCGGTCTCTTCGCCGACCAGCTCCAGGTTGATTTCTTTCTTGAGCTGGCGAGCCAGGTCGCGCACCAGGCGCGGGAAGCGGCCGAAGACTTTCTTGATCGGCTGCATGCGGGTTTTCATCACCGCGGTCTGCAGGTCGGCGGTGACCACGTCGAGGTTGGACACGGCCTTGGACATGGCCTCGTCACCGCTGTTAAGGCCCAGGCGCACCAGACGGTTACGCACCAGCACCAGCTCGCCGACCATGTTCATGATCTCGTCCAGGCGCGCGGTATCGACCCGCACGGTGGTTTCCGCTTCGCTGGCGCCATGCTTGTCGGCGGCCGGGGCCGGGGCGCGGGGTGCTGCGGCAGGTTTGCTGGCAGGCGCCGGCGCCGGTGCCGGAGCAGTAGCTGCTGCTGGCTTGGCCACGGGCTGGCTGTCGGCCTTGGCCGCAGCCGGCGCTTGCACCTTGGTTGCAGCCGGGGCTTCGACGGCGGCCACGTCGCCGCCAAACTTGCCTTTGCCGTGCAACTGGTCCAGCAGCGCCTCGAACTCGTGCTCGCTGATTTCATCGCTGGCTGCACTGGTGTCAGTTGCAGCAGGCGCCGGCGCCTTGGCACCGGGCAAGGCATCGGCCTGGAAGGTACCCTTGCCATGCAACTGGTCCAGCAGCGATTCGAATTCGGCGTCGGTAATTTCGTCGCTGGCCACTTCCGGCGCGCTGGCAACCGGCTGCGCGGCAACCTCGGGGCTGAACTGGCCTTTGCCGTGCAACTGGTCGAGCAGCGACTCGAACTCGGCGTCGGTGATTTCGTCACCTTCGCCGCTCACGGTCTCGCCCTGCATCTGCTCGTCGGCCGCAGCTTGCGCCTTGACCGCATCGAGCGAATCGAGCAGCTGTTCGAACTCGCTGTCGGTGATGTCCTGCTCCTCGGCAGGCGCTTCGGCAACCGGTGCCGGTGCTGCGGCGGCAGGCGCTTCAACGGCCACGGCGCCCCCCGGCTCGGCCAGGCGCGACAGCGCCGCCAAAAGCTCGGGGGTAGCCGGGGTCACTTCGGCGCGCTCGCGCACCTGGCCAAACATGCTGTTGACCGTGTCCAGTGCCTCGAGCACCACATCCATCAGTTCCGCGTCGACCCGGCGCTCACCTTTGCGCAGGACGTCGAACACGTTCTCGGCGATATGGCAGCACTCCACCAGCTCGTTCAGCTGAAGGAAGCCGGCGCCCCCTTTTACAGTGTGGAAACCGCGAAAGATCGCATTGAGCAGGTCGGCATCGTCGGGCCGGCTTTCCAGCTCGACCAGTTGCTCGGACAGTTGCTCAAGAATTTCGCCGGCTTCTACCAGGAAATCCTGGAGGATTTCTTCATCGGCGCCGAAGCTCATCAAACGTGCTCCTTAAAAACCCAGGCTGGACAGCAGATCATCGACATCGTCCTGACCGGACACGACGTCTTCACGCTTATCGGCATGAATCTGCGGACCTTCACCCCGAGTCGGATGTTTTTCTCGATCTTTTTCTGCGCGCAGCTGATCGTGGTCATGCTGGATGCCCGCAAAGCGGTCGACCTGGCTGGCCATCAGCACCAGTTTGAGCAGGTTGCTTTCCACCTCGGTGACCAACGTGGTGACGCGCTTGATCACCTGGCCGGTCAGGTCCTGATAGTCCTGGGCCAGCAGAATGTCGTTGAGGTGGCCGGCGACCTTGCGGTTACCTTCGGCGCTGTGCGTCAGGAAACTGTCGACGCGCTTGACCAGGTCACGGAACTCCGGCGCAGCCACTTCGCGGCGCATGAAACGCTGCCAGTCGGTGCTCAGTGCCTGGGCCTCGCTGGCCAGGTCGTTGAGCACCGGGGTGCTTTCCTCGACCAGGTCCATGGTGCGATTGGCCGCGCCCTCGGTGAGCCTGACGACGTACGACAGGCGCTCGGTGGCGTCGGTTATCTGCGACACCTCCTCGGCCTGCGGCATGGTCGGG
Organism: Pseudomonas sp. PVC-5-1; assembly: GCF_057444345.1. Lineage (NCBI taxonomy): Bacteria > Pseudomonadati > Pseudomonadota > Gammaproteobacteria > Pseudomonadales > Pseudomonadaceae > Pseudomonas > Pseudomonas sp. PVC-5-1. The sequence goes on from NZ_CM172024.1 coordinate 4,078,950, forward strand.
TCGATCTGGAAACTGACAATGGCACTGTGCAGCTCGCGGGTCAGCTTGCCGACTTCCTGGTACAGGCCGCGGTCGCGGGTCTGGTTCAGCTCGTGAATCAGCTGCACCGCCTCGCCGAAACGGCCCCGCTCCAGGCTTTCGACCAGCTCCTGGGCATGCTTCTTCAGGGTCGATTCGAACTCGCCCAAAGACGTTTGTGATGAATCCATGGCGCGCCCCCTGACGTGACTCAGCCGTTGACGCGTTCGAAGATCTTCTCGATCTTTTCTTTGAGCACCTGGGCGGTGAACGGCTTGACCACGTAGCCATTGACGCCGGCCTGGGCCGCTTCGATGATCTGGTCGCGCTTGGCTTCGGCGGTCACCATCAGCACCGGCATGGTTTTCAGGCGATCGTGGGCACGCACCTTGCGCAGCAGGTCGATGCCGGACATGCCAGGCATGTTCCAGTCGGTCACCAGGAAGTCGTAGTGGCCGTTCTCCAGCATCGGCAGCGCCGTGGTGCCGTCATCGGCTTCTTCGGTGTTGGTGAAGCCCAGGTCACGCAACAGGTTCTTGATGATCCGCCGCATCGTCGAAAAGTCGTCAACGATGAGGATTTTCATGTCTTTGTTCAAGTAGACCTCCAAGCAGTCTCAAACGCGCTCGGCCCCGAGCGCGCATTCACAATTCGGTACAACGTAGAAAACGACTGCAACGACAGCGGGCTCAACGCGCCCGCCATTCCCCCAGGCGGCTGCGCAGGCGCGCGGCACACTGGCTGTGCAACTGGCTGACCCGCGACTCGCTGACCCCCAGCACCTCACCGATTTCCTTGAGGTTCAGCTCTTCGTCGTAGTACAGCGCCAGCACCAGGCGCTCACGCTCCGGCAGGTTGGCGATGGCCTCGGTCAGGGCGACCTGGAAGCGCTCGTCCTCCAGGCCACGCGCAGGTTCTACCTGGCCACTGGCGCCATCCTCATGCAGCCCTTCGTGCTCGCCGTCCTGCAACAGGTCGTCGAAGCTGAACAGGCGGCTGCCCAAGGTATCGTTCAAGATCCCGTAGTAATCATCGAGACTCAATTGGAGTTCGGCAGCAACTTCATGATCTTTAGCGTCACGTCCGGTTCTGGCTTCAACCGCACGCATCGCGTCGCTGACCATGCGGGTGTTGCGGTGCACCGAACGCGGTGCCCAGTCGCCCTTGCGTACTTCATCGAGCATGGCCCCGCGAATGCGGATGCCGGCGTAGGTTTCAAAGCTGGCGCCCTTGCTGGCGTCGTATTTGTTGGCTACTTCCAGCAGGCCGATCATGCCGGCCTGGATCAGGTCCTCGACCTGCACGTTGGCCGGCAACCGCGCCAGCAGGTGGTAGGCAATGCGCTTGACCAGCGGGGCGTAGCGTTCGATCAGCTCGTACTGGGCATCTTTCGACGCTCGGCTGTACATCTTGAAACCGCTGGCGTTCATAGCACTGGACCCGCGCTGGTGGGTTGCACCAGACGCTCGACAAAGAACTCCAGATGGCCACGCGGGTTGGCCGGCAGCGGCCAGCTGTCGACCTTCTGGGCTATCGCCTTGAAGGCCAGCGCGCACTTGGACCGTGGGAAAGCTTCGTACACGGCACGCTGCTTCTGCACCGCCTTGCGCACGCACTCGTCATACGGCACAGCGCCCACATACTGCAGGGCAACGTCGAGGAAACGGTCGGTGACCTTGGTCAGCTTGGCGAACAGGTTACGGCCTTCCTGCGGGCTCTGCGCCATGTTGGCCAGCACGCGGAAACGGTTCATGCCGTAGTCGCGGTTGAGCAGCTTGATCAGGGCGTAGGCGTCGGTGATCGAGGTGGGTTCGTCGCATACCACCAGCAGCACCTCCTGTGCCGCGCGGACGAAGCTGACCACCGAATCACCGATACCCGCCGCGGTGTCGATCACCAGCACGTCGAGGTTGTCGCCAATTTCGCTGAACGCCTGGATCAGCCCGGCATGCTGGGCCGGGGCCAGGTGCACCATGCTCTGCGTGCCCGAGGCAGCCGGTACGATGCGCACACCACCGGGGCCCTGCAACATCACGTCGCGCAATTCGCAGCGCCCTTCGATGACATCGGCCAGGGTCCGCTTGGGGGTAAGGCCCAGCAGCACGTCGACATTGGCCAGGCCCAGGTCGGCGTCGAGCAGCATGACCCTGCGGCCAAGCTCGGCCAGCGCCAGGGACAGGTTCACTGAAACGTTAGTCTTGCCGACGCCACCTTTGCCACCGGTCACGGCGATCACCTGTACGGGATGCATGCTACCCATGTCTGTTCTTTACCTTGTCTCGCTGGGACTCAGGCCACACGTAGGGCAATTCTGCGTACCCTTTGGCATAGCTACCTTGCACACACTTCATCATCAACCCGCTCGCCGTGGGTTGTGATAGAGATCAGCGAACATGTCGGCCATGGCCTCTTCGCTGGGCTCGTCCTGCTGCTGCACATTGACCGCGCGGGTGACCAACTGGTGCCCCCGAGGCAGGTGCAGGTCGTCAGGAATGCGCGGCCCATCGGTCAGGTAGGCCACTGGCAGTTCATGACTGATGGCAAGGCTCAGCACATCGCCAAGGCTCGCCGTTTCATCGAGTTTGGTCAGGATGCAACCAGCCAGGCCGCAGCGCTTGTAGCTGTGGTAGGCAGCAGTCAGCACCTGCTTCTGGCTGGTGGTGGCCAGCACCAGGTAGTTCTTCGCGGCAATGCCACGCCCGGCCAGGGTTTCAAGTTGCATGCGCAGGGCCGGGTCACTGGCCTGCAGGCCAGCGGTATCGATCAGCACCACGCGCTTGCGCAGCAGCGGCTCCAGCGCCGCGGCCAGCGACTGGCCCGGGTCGACGTAGGTCACAGGCACGTTAAGGATGCGGCCCAGGGTCTTGAGCTGCTCCTGGGCGCCGATGCGGAAGCTGTCCATGCTCACCAGCGCCAGGTTCTGCGCGCCGTACTTGAGCACGTAGCGGGCGGCCAGCTTGGCCAGGGTGGTGGTCTTGCCCATGCCGGCCGGGCCGACCATGGCGATCACCCCACCCTCTTCGATCGGCTCGACCTCGGGGATTTCGATCATCCGCGCCAGATGCGCCAGCAACATGCGCCAGGCCTGGCGTGGCTCGTCGATCTCGGCGGTCAGGTCCAGCAGCTCACGGGCGATCGGCCCGGACAGACCGATGCGCTGCAGCCGGCGCCAGACGGTGGCCTGCTGCGGCTTGCTGCCTTGCAGCTGGTTCCAGGCCAGCGAGCCGAGCTGCACTTCCAGCAGCTCGCGCAGGCCCGAAAGCTCGGAGCGCATGGCATCGAACAGGCGCGGATCGACCGGCGCCGACGCAGGGACTGGCGCAGCGGCCTCGGGCGCATCGATGTGCGGTTCGATCAACGGCTCGGCGGCGGTCAGCGACTGCCCGGCGAACAATTGGCGGTTGTTGTCGCTGCTGTCCTGACGATGATCCAGTTCGGCCTGGGCAGTGGCGATGCGCGTATGGGTCTTGCGCAGCTCTTCTTCCAGTTCTGCGTTGGGCACACGCGGGGCCAGGGCAGACAGCTTGTAGTCCAGCGCGGCCGTCAGTTCGACACCGCCGGCGATGCGACGGTTGCCGATGATGGCGGCATCGGCGCCCAGCTCATCACGGACCAGCTTCATGGCCTGACGCATATCGGCGGCGAAAAATCGCTTAACTTGCATTATCCCCTACCTCAGCCGTTAGGGCCCACGGTGGCAACGATTGTGACTTGCTTGTTGTCCGGTATTTCCTGATACGCCAGAACATGCAAATTCGGTACAGCCAGACGACCGAAACGCGACAGCATGGCGCGGATCGGGCCGGCGACCAGGAGGATGGCCGGTTGGCCCTGCATTTCCTGGCGCTGGGCCGCCTCGATCAACGAACGCTGCAGCTTCTCGGCCATGCTCGGTTCCAGAAGAACACCGTCTTCCTGACCTTGCCCGGCCCTTTGCAGACTATTGAGCAAAATCTGTTCCAACCTTGGCTCCAGGGTAATCACTGGCAGCTCCGACTCAACGCCGACAATGCTTTGCACGATGGCGCGACACAATCCGACGCGCACCGCCGCCACCAGCGCGGCGGTATCTTGACTCTTGCCGGCGTTGTTAGCGATCGCCTCGGCGATACTGCGGATATCGCGTACGGGCACCTGCTCCGACAACAGAGCCTGCAGCACCTTGAGCAGGCCCGACAACGAAATGACACCCGGCACCAACTCTTCTGCAAGTTTAGGCGATGCCTTGGCCAACACCTGCAGCAGTTGCTGGACCTCTTCATGGCCGATCAGCTCGTGGCAGTGCTTCTGCAGAATCTGGTTCAGGTGCGTAGCCACCACGGTACTGGCATCGACCACGGTGTAGCCCAGCGACTGCGCCTGGGAACGCTGGCCGACATCAATCCACACGGCCTCCAGGCCGAACGCCGGATCGCGTGCGGCAATGCCGTTGAGAGTACCGAACACCTGCCCCGGGTTGATTGCCAGTTCGCGATCCGGGTAGATCTCGGCTTCGGCCAGGATCACCCCCATCAGGGTCAGGCGATAGGCGCTGGGCTGCAGGTCAAGGTTGTCGCGGATGTGCACGGTGGGCATGAGGAAGCCCAGGTCCTGCGACAGCTTCTTGCGCACGCCCTTGATTCGCGCCAGCAATTGGCCACCCTGGTTGCGATCGACCAGCGGGATCAGCCGGTAGCCGACCTCCAGGCCAATCATGTCGATCGGCGTGACGTCATCCCAGCCCAGCTCCTTGGTTTCCAGCGCGCGTTGTGGCGATGGCAGCAGGTCCTGCTGGCGCTGCGCTTCCTGCAGCGCCTGCGCCTTGGCCTTCTGCTGCTTCTTCCACACCAGGTACGCGCCACCACCGGCCAGCAGGCCAAGGCTGAGGAAGGCCACGTGCGGCATGCCCGGCACCAGGCCCATGACGATCATCAGCGCGCCGGACACCGCCAGGGCCTTGGGCGAATCGAACATCTGCCGGTTGATCAGCTTGCCCATGTCCTCGGAGCCCGAGGCGCGGGTAACCATGATCGCGGCAGCGGTCGACAGCAGCAGTGATGGCAATTGCGCCACCAAACCGTCACCGATGGTCAGCAAGGCGTACACCTTGCCGGCATCGCCAAAGCTCATGCCGTGCTGCAGCATGCCGATCAGCATGCCGCCGATCAGGTTGATGAACAGGATCAGCAAACCGGCGATGGCGTCACCGCGAACGAACTTGCTGGCACCGTCCATCGAACCGTAGAACTCGGCCTCCTGCGCCACTTCGGCACGACGGTGCTTGGCCTGGGCCTGGTCGATCAGGCCGGCGTTGAGATCGGCGTCGATGGCCATCTGCTTGCCGGGCATGGCGTCGAGGGTGAAACGCGCGCTCACCTCCGAGATGCGCCCGGCACCCTTGGTCACCACCACGAAGTTGATGATCATGAGGATGGCGAACACCACGGCACCGACCACGTAGTTACCGCCGATCACCACCTCGCCGAAGGCCTGGATCACCTTGCCGGCGGCGCCATGGCCCTCCTGGCCATGCAGCATCACCACCCGGGTGGAAGCCACGTTCAGGGCCAGGCGCAGCAGCGTGGCCACCAGCAGGATGGTAGGGAACGCAGCGAAGTCGAGCGGGCGCAGGGCGTAGACGCAGACCAGCAGGACCACGATCGACAGGGCGATGTTGAAAGTGAAGAACACATCGAGCAGGAACGGCGGTATCGGCAACATCATCATTGCCAACATCACCAGCAGCAACAGCGGTACACCCAGGTTGCCCCGACCGAGCCCGGCCAGGTTGTTACGGGCGTTGCTGATTAACTGAGTGCGATCCACCGCGAGTCCTCTTGATGCAAAACTTTGACGCACAGGGGGCGCCTGGCGCTGGCTTTGCAAGAAGCTTTCCAACTTTGCTCGATGGGGGATTTATGTTGCCTGTTCCGGCCTCTTCGCGGGTGAACCCGCTCCCACAGGGACCGCAGCAGAGGACCTGTGGGAGCGGGTTCACCCGCGAAAGGGCCAGAAGCCCTGACACAAGGTCAACTGTCGCGGCGCAGGTCCGGCGGAATCGGCAGGTCGTCCTTAAGCGGCTCTGGCCGCTTGCCCTTGCCAGCCCGGTACTGGCGGATCTGGAACACGTAGGCCAGCACCTGCGCCACCGCCAGGTAAAGCCCGGCAGGGATTTCCTGTTCGAGCTCGGTGGAGTAGTAGATCGCCCGCGCCAATGCCGGTGATTCGAGGATCTGGACCTTGTGCTCCACACCGATCTCGCGAATCTTCAAGGCAATGAAATCCGTCCCCTTGGCTAGCAGCAACGGCGCTGCCCCACCTTTTTCCGGGTCGTACTGCAAGGCCACCGCATAATGCGTCGGGTTGGTGATGATCACGTCGGCCTGCGGCACAGCCGCCATCATGCGCCGCTGCGATACCTCGCGCTGCAGCTGGCGAATACGCTGCTTGACCTCAGGCTTGCCTTCGCTGTCCTTGTACTCGTCGCGCACTTCCTGCTTGGTCATCTTCATTTTCTTGTGGGTCTGCCACAGCTGGAACGGCACGTCCGCCGCCGCGATCAGCAGCAGCCCGGCCGACATCCACAACGCACTCCAGCCCACTACCTGCAAGCTGTGGATGATCGCCTGCTCCAGCGGCTCGTTGGCGATCGACAGCAAGGCCTGGCGATCGCTGACCAGCACCACCACCGCCACCACCAGGATCACGAAGAACTTGGCCAGCGCCTTGAGCAGCTCGGTCAGGGCATGCATCGAGAACATGCGCTTGATACCCGCCAGCGGGTTCATGCGGCTGAACTTGGGCTGCAGCAGGCTGCCGGAGAACAGGAAACCGCTCAGCGCAATGGGTGCCACGAAGGAGATCACGAAGAGCAGGATCAGCACCGGCTGCGTCGCCCAAATCGCCATCTTGCCCGAGGCCAACAGGAAGGCGCTCATAGCCCGCTCGTCGACGATGATGTCGCGGGTCAGGCTGAAGTTCATGCGCATCATCTCCAGCAGCGTCTCGGCCAGGTGGCCGCCGAAGGCCAGCAGGCCACCGGCGCCGGCCAAGGTCACCGCCACCGTGTTCAGCTCCTTGGAGCGCGCGATCTCGCCTTTCTCGCGGGCATCGCGCTTGCGCTTTTCGGTGGGGTCTTCTGTCTTGTCCTGACCGCTCTCGCTTTCCGCCATGCTCAGCGCGCCCTCGCCAGTTCACGCAGCCATTGCAGCGCTTCGCTGGCCAATGCCTGGTAGTGGGACAGCACATCGGCCAGGCCGACCCAGAAAATGAACATGCCCATGACCAGGGTCAGCGGGAAACCGATGGAGAAAATGTTCAGTTGCGGCGCGGCGCGGGTCATCACACCAAAGGCAATGTTCACGACCAACAGCGCGGCGATCACCGGCAGAATCAGCAGCAGGCCTGCGGCAAATACCCAGCCCAGGCGCCCGGCCAGCTCCCAGAAATGGTTGACTACCAGTGCGTTGCCCACCGGCAAGGTGGTGAAGCTTTCGGTCAGCACCTCGAACACCACCAGGTGGCCATTCATCAGCAGGAACAACACACTTACCAGCATGGTCATGAACTGGCTGATCACCGTGACGTTGACCCCGTTGGCTGGGTCGACCATCGAAGCGAAGGCCATACCCATCTGCACCGCGACGATCTGCCCGGCAATCACGAACACCTGGAACAGCAACTGCAACGCCAGGCCGAACAGCGCGCCGACAATGATCTGCTCGGCACACAGCAGCAAACCGCGCAGGCTCAGCGGGTCGAACTCAGGCAGGGGGGGCAGTGCCGGGACGATTACCACGGTAATAGCCACCGCCACGTACAGGCGCACCCGCGCCGGCAGCATGCGGGTGCCGAGGATGGGCATGGTCATCAGCACCGCCGTCACCCGGAACAACGGCAGGATGAAGGTCGCGACCCAGGTGCCGATCTGCGTGTCGGTCAGCTCCAGCATCGGCGCGTCAACCGATCAGCTGCGGGATGTTGGTGTAGAGACTGGTGATGTACTCCATGAACTTCTGCACCAGCCACGGCCCGGCGATGATCAACGTCACCAGCATCACCAACAGGCGCGGCAGGAAACTCAGGGTCTGTTCGTTGATCTGCGTGGCGGCCTGGAACATCGCCACCACCAGGCCCACCAGCAGGCTCGGCACCACCAGCACGGCAACCATCAGCGTGGTAAGCCATAACGCATCACGGAACAGGTCGACAGCGACTTCAGGTGTCATCGGCGGCTCTCCTTGACGGCGTCAGACGCCGCCGAAACTACTGGCCAGGGTACCCATGATCAGCGCCCAGCCATCGACCAGCACGAACAGCATGATCTTGAACGGCAGCGAGATGATCAGTGGCGACAGCATCATCATGCCCATGGCCATCAGCACGCTGGCCACCACCATGTCGATGATCAGGAACGGGATGAAAATCATGAAACCGATCTGGAACGCGGTCTTCAGCTCGGAGGTGACGAACGCCGGCACCAGGATCGTCAGCGGCACCTGGTCCGGGCCGGCGATGTCTGTACGCTTGGACAGGCGCATGAACAGGTCGAGGTCGCTTTGCCGGGTTTGTGCCAGCATGAAGTCCTTGAGCGGCCCCTGGGCCTTGTCGATGGCCTGCTGGGCGGTCATCTGCTCCTTCAGGTACGGCTGCAGGGCGTCCTGGTTCACCCGGTCGAACACCGGCGCCATGATGAACATGGTCAGGAACAGCGCCATGCCGGTCAGCAACTGGTTCGACGGCGTCTGCTGCAGGCCCAAGGCCTGACGCAGGATCGAGAACACGATGATGATGCGGGTGAAGCTGGTCATCAGGATGACGAACGCCGGGATGAAGCTGAGCGCAGTCATGATCAGCAGGATCTGCAGGCTGACCGAATATTCCTGCTGCCCGTCCGGGGTATTGGACAGGGTAATGGCCGGGATCGACAGCGGGTCGGCACCCAGGGCCAGCGGCGCAGCCAGCAGCAGCGCCAGAGTCAACAACACACGCAGCGCGCCACTCATCACTTCTTGTCCTTAGGGTCCTTGCCCATCAGCTCCATCAGCCGCTGGGCAAACTCCGGTGTCGCCTGGCGGGCGTTTTCCGGCACTTCCACGGGCTCGGCCAGCACATGCAGGGCCTCGATGCTGCCAGGGGTATGGCCGATCAGGATCTGCTCCTTGCCCACCTGCACCAGCAGCAGGCGGTCACGCGGGCCGATGGCCCGGCTGCCGACGATCTCGATCACCTGCCCGCCCTTCACCGCCGTGCTTTGCAGACGCCGCAGCAACCAGGCCAGGAAGAAGATCAGGCCGACCACCAGCAGCAGGCCGAAAACCATCTGCGCCAGCTGCCCACCGAGGCTGCCAGGTGCGGCTGCCGGTGTGGCCGCAGGTGTGGCCGCGGCCAGGCAAGCCTGGCTGGCGAGCAGCGCGGCAGCCGCCGCGATGGCGCGCATCGTGCCCTTCACTCAGCGCAGCTTCTTGATACGTTCGCTGGGGCTGATCACGTCGGTCAGGCGGATGCCGAACTTCTCGTTGACCACCACTACCTCGCCATGGGCGATCAGCGTGCCGTTGACCAGCACGTCGAGCGGTTCGCCGGCCAGGCGGTCGAGCTCGATCACCGAGCCCTGGTTGAGCTGCAGCAGGTTGCGGATGTTGATCTCGGTGCTGCCCACTTCCATGGAAATGTTCACCGGGATATCCAGGATCACGTCCAGGTTCGGGCCTTCGAGGCTGACGTTTTCGTTCGGCTTCGGCGAGCTGGCGAACTCCTCCATCGGCAGGCGTCCCGGTCCGCTGGTGCTGCTGCCGGTGTCACCACCCAGCAGTGCATCAATGTCGGCCTGGCCGGCTGCACCGGTTTCTTCCAGTGCCGCAGCCCACTCATCGGCCAGTGCCTGGTCCTCTGCGGAGGTAATCTCGTTTTCGTTAGCCATGGTTTCCTCGACAGGCATTCAATTCGTTATGTGCGATCGGCACGCCGTCAGCGGCGTTCGATCGGGTCGATGATCTGCAGCGCCAGGTTGCCCTTGTGCGAACCCAGGCGCGCCTTGAACGACGGCACGCCGTTGGCACGCAGCACCAGGTGCTCGGGCAGCTCCACCGGGATCACGTCGCCAGGCTGCATGTGCAGGATGTCGCGCAGCTTCAACTGGCGACGGGCTACGGTGGCGGTCAGCGGCACGGCAACATCCAGCACGTCCTCGCGCAGGGCCTTGACCCAGCGCTCGTCCTGGTCGTCCAGGTCGGACTGGAAACCGGCGTCGAGCATTTCCCGCACCGGCTCGATCATCGAGTACGGCATGGTCACGTGCAGATCGCCGCCCCCGCCGTCCAGTTCGATGTGGAAAGTGGACACCACCACCGCCTCGCTGGGGCCGACAATGTTGGCCATGGCCGGGTTGACCTCGGAGTTCATGTACTCGAAGGTGACCGGCATGATTGCCTGCCAGGCTTCCTTGAGGTCGACGAAGCACTGGTCCAGCACCATGCGCACCACGCGCAACTCGGTGGGGGTGAACTCGCGGCCTTCGATCTTGGCATGGCGGCCATCGCCGCCGAAGAAGTTGTCCACCAGCTTGAACACCAGCTTGGCATCGAGGATGAACAGCGAAGTGCCGCGCAGCGGCTTGATCTTGACCAGGTTGAGGCTGGTCGGCACGTACAGCGAGTGCACGTATTCGCCGAACTTCATCACCTGCACGCCACCCACCGCCACGTCGGCGGAGCGGCGCAGCAGGTTGAACATGCTGATACGGGTGTAGCGGGCGAAGCGCTCGTTGATCATTTCCAGGGTCGGCATGCGACCCCGCACGATACGGTCCTGACTGGTCAGGTCGTAGCTTTTGATGCTGCCAGGCTCGGATGCACTCTCGGTCTGCACCAGCCCGTCGTCGACGCCATGCAACAGGGCATCGATTTCATCCTGGGACAGCAGGTCCTGTACGGCCATTGCGGACTCCTACTGCAATACGAAATTGGTGAACAGCAACTGGTCGACGACCGGCTTGCCGACTTCCTTCTGCGCCACTTCCTGGACCACTGCGGTGGCCTTCTGACGCAGCATTTCCTGCCCCACCGGGCTGCCGGCCAGGGTGTCGAAGCCTTGCCCGGAGAACATCATCACCAGGTTGTTGCGGATCACCGGCATGTGCACCTTGAGCGCATCCAGGTCGGCCTGGTTGCGCGCTTGCAGGGTGATGCTCACCTGCATGTAGCGCTGGCGACCGTTCTGGTTGAAGTTGACCACGAAGGCCGGGGTCAGTGCTTCGTAGATAGCCGCTGGCTTGACGTTGCTGGCTGCAGGATCGGCGGCCGGGGCCGGCTCGCTCTTGTGCATGATGAACCAGGTAGCGCCCACCGACAGGCCGATCGCCAGCAACAGGCCCACTACTGCCAGCAGGATCAGCTTGAGTTTGCCTTTAGTGGCGGGGTCTTTGACTGCTTCGCTCTTCGCCATGCCAATAATCCGTCGTCCATCGGGGGTTCAAGGGAGGATGGCTTGGCTTGAGCAAGTGTTATGCCAGATTTTGCAGAGGATGGGTTCCGGCAGGTTTTGCGGCGCTGCCTTCTTCGCGGGCACGCCCGCTCCCACAGGCAACGCACAGGATTCGAAACCGATGAAATACCTGTGGGAGCGGGTGCGCCCGCGAAGAGGCCGGCTCAGGCTAACGGTTATCAGGCGTAATAATCGACCGCACTGTCACCAACAACCACCTGCTGCTCCACAGGCCGGGCGCTATCGACTGCCTCTACCCCGCCCTGCTCGACCCGGCGCGCCGCCACCCCGGACAGGTTGCTGCCCTGCGCCTGCCCCTGCTGCTGTTGCTGCTGCCCGCGCGACTGGTCGGCCACGTTGACATCCGGCTGTGCCAGCCCCTGCTGGGCGAACAGCTCGCGCAGGCGGTGTACCTGGCTGTCGAGGGCGTCACGCACCCCGGCGTGGCCGCTGATGAAGGTGACCTGGGTCGACTGGTCCGTCGCAACATTGACGCGAATGTCCAAGCGGCCCAGTTCAGCCGGCTCCAGCTGGATATCCGCCGACTTGAGGTTCTGGCTGGACAGGTACATGACCCGGTTGACCAGGCCCTCGGCCCAGGCGTTCTGGTTCATCGGCAGCGGTTGGTGCAATGGGCTGGCGTTGGCAGGCACGGCATTGGCGGTCTTGGCCGTGGCGGCCTGGGTCAGGTTGGCCAGGCGGTTGGCGAAATCGTCGATGCGCGTATCGCTGCCAGCGCCCTTGGTGTCCTTCAGGCCATCTTCGAGCAAGGCAGCAAAGGCCTTGTCGCCGGGCTCGCCCGCCTCACCCTCGGCATTCTCGACCAGATTCGCCAAGGTATTGACGGCCATCTGCCCCTCCTCGCCCTGAGCCTGCGAAGCGTCCAGGGCATGTGCCGAAGTCGCCCCTTTGGCCTGGGCGCTTTGCTCCAGCGCCAGACGCAAGGTCGGCAGGTTGGCCAGAGGGTCGGCGTCAGGATCGAAGGTTTCCTCGGCGGCAGACTCCTCGGGCAGCACGGCCGTGACCTGCGCCGTGGCGGCCTGCAACACCGGCGCCACCGCCTCGGCCTGCGCCTGGATCAGTTGAGCGCCAGGCTGGGCGTCGGTTACCTGGCCGGCCACCAGGCTGGCATCGCGCAAGCCGGTGTCAGCCTTGGCCTGGTCGTCGGCTGGCAATGGTTTGCCGTCATCGGCAACTGCGGGTTTGTCGGCAGCGGCTTTCTTGCCGCCCTGCGCCGCCTCTGGCTTGGCCTGGGCGACCTTGTCGTCCTGCCCTGCGGCCTTGTCGCGGCCCTGCTTGGCCATCACCTGGCCGAAGCCTTCGCCCTTGTCGCCCGGCGCCTGCAGCGGCTTGTCGGCCTGTGCGGTGGCCGAACGCGAGGTATTGGCAACGGCGTTGCCTTGCAGCAATGGGTTGGGTGCGACAGGCATCGAGCGGTCTCCGCGCCAGAAACAAAAAAATCATCCAGTCAGAGACAGGCAAGACTCGCGCCAAGTCGTGTATCAACCCGCCGAAATGCGTTGCTGCTCACCTCGGTAGAAGCGCTGTACCTCGACGAACTCCAGGTCGATGCGGTTGATCAGGTCCTCGATGCCATACAGCGGAGGCCGCCGCGCGCGCTCCTCCAGTTGCTGGCACAGGCTGGCCAGTGCAACCGCGCCCATATTGCTGCTACTGCCCTTGAAACTATGGGCCGCAGAACCGAGCTCTTCAGCATTTTTGGCCGCATGCAACTGGCCCAGGCGCCGCTCGGAGTCGTCAAGAAAGGTTTGCACCAACTGCAGGTAGCCATCTTCCATGACCTCACGCAGGTCGCTGAGTACCTTGTGGTCAATATGCATGTCAGTCACTTGTTCACTCCTTGATCAAGCCAGATTATGCCCGAGCCAACCCGTGGCTCACCAGACGAACTCCACATGCGCGCAACGCCCGCCTTCACTCCAGCACGCGCTGCTGGCCAGCCGCCGAACCAGATTCAGGCCACGCCCGCTCAGCCCCTGCTCCAGCGTGGGCCGCGACAGCACGCCCTGCACATCGAACCCGGCACCACTGTCACGGACCTCGATCATCAGACGCCCGCCGTCGGCATGCGGTTCAACCTTGAAATCGATGCGCACGTAACCGTCGGTCAACACCCCGAGGCGCCGGGCGCGCTCTTGATAATAGTCTGCAAAGCCTTGGCCATCGCGCTTGAGCTGCGAATCCAGGCCCAGCACGCCATGCTCCAGCGCGTTTGAATAAAGCTCGCTGAGCACACTGTGCAGGTTGCCGGTGCGCGCACGCAGGCCGTGAATCTCCTGCAACAACTGCACCAGGTACGGCACCGGGTTGAAGCGTTTGAGGCTCTCGCCACGCACCTCGAATCCCAGCGACCAGTCCAGCGGGCTGGAGCGGCCGCTATCAGAGTAGATCATCGGCGCCGGCACCCGCTCCTCGGCACAGAACATACGAATGTCGCACAGGCTGATGTCATCGCGCGGGCGCCCGCCAAAGCGCTCCAGGGCCTGCATCACTTCGTCGAACAGCCGCGCCGGGTCACGGTTGTCGGCCAGCACCCTGCGCAGGCGCTGCACGCCGAACAGGCGCTCCTGGTCGTCGGCCGTATCGAGCACGCCGTCCGAAAGCAGCAGCAGGCGCTCACCCGGCGCCAGCGGCAGCACTTCGGTACTGTCATCGAAACGCTCAGCGTCCAGGATGCCCAGCGGCAGGTGTCGCGAACCCAGCGCCGACAGCACCTGGCCATCCACTGCCAGGCGATAGCCATCAGGCATACCGCCGTTCCACACCTCCACCGAACCGCGCTGCATGCTGAGGTTGAGCAGCAGCGCACAACAGAACATGTCCACCGGCAAGATGCGCTTGAGCTTGGCGTTCATCTCGCGCAGGACCTGCGCCATGCCGTAGCCCTTGGCAGTCATGCCGTAGAACACTTCGGCCAGCGGCATCGCCCCTACCGCCGCCGGCAGGCCGTGGCCGGTAAAGTCGCCGAGCAGCACACGCATGTCGCCGGACGGGGTGAACGCGGCCAGCATCAGGTCGCCATTGAACAGCGCATAGGGCGATTGCAGGTAGCGGATGTTAGGCGCGGCAAGGCAGCCGGAGTGGGCCACCTTGTCGAACACCGCCTTGGCCACCCGCTGCTCGTTGAGCAGGTGGTGGTGGTGCCGGGCAATCTGGTCACGCTGCTCCATCACGGTGGCCTGCAGCCGGCGCAGGCGGTCCATGGCGCGGATCTTGGCACCAAGGATCACCGCACTGTAGGGCTTGGCCATGAAGTCGTCGCCCCCTGCCTCCAGGCAGCGCACCAGGCCTTCCTCCTCGTTCAATGAAGTCAGGAAAATGATCGGCACCAGCGCTTCGCCGGCCAGGGCCTTGATCTGTCGCGCCGCCTCGAAGCCATCCATCACCGGCATCAGCGCATCCAGCAGCACCAGTTGCGGGCGCCGCTCGACGAACAACGCCACCGCCTGCTCGCCGTTTTCCGCGGTAAATACCTGATGACCCTGACGGCGCACGATCTGCGCCAGCAGCAGGCGGTCGGCGGCACCGTCTTCGGCCACCAGCACGGTCAACGCCTGTTCGGCCGGCATGTCGGCGCTCAACTGATATCGAAGAGTTTTTCGAAATTGGAGATGGCGAGTATCTTGCGCACGTCGGAGCTGGCATGCACCACTCGCACATCCGACTCATCGCCGCCTGCATGGTCACGCAGCAACAGCAGCATGCCGAGCGCGGAACTGTCGAGGTAGGTGGTGTCCTTCAGGTCGACGACCACCGAATCTGGCCGGCTGGGCTGGCGTTCGTAGGCGTCGCGAAATTCCTGGTGCTTGCCGAAATCGAAGCGCCCCTTGATCTTTATCGTCAGCTTTTTCCCGTCCTGCGAAAAATCAGTCTCGACTGCCATGCTAGCGATTCCTTCGATGATGGCGGATGCAACTCCATAAAGGTTTAGCAGGCGATGGCGGGGGTGGCAAGCATGTGGGCTGCCTGTCCCGGCCTCTTCGCGGGTAAACCCGCCCCCACAGGATCTCCACAAATTCGAATCCTGCGCCGTGCCTGTGGGAGCGGGTTTACCCGCGAAGAGGCCAGTACAGGCTATAGGTGATTCTGCCGCGGCAGGCGTTGTGACAGCTCGTCGAGCAGGCGCTGCTCGCGCTTGTCTTCGGCCCGCCGGGCTTCCTCCAGATAGCGCTGTACCAGCTTGCGCAGGCCTTCCACCCGGGCATAGGCCTGCTGCCAGGTGCCGCGGGCGTTGTTGAGGTTGTTCTGGTGCCAGACCAGGCTCTGGCGCTGCTGAGTCATGGCCGTTTCCAGCTGCCCGAGGAAGCGCTGGTAATTGACCAGCCAGCTACCGTTTACCCCCTGCCCGCCGCGGTTGATCCACTGCAGCTGGTAATCCTCGCGAAACCGCTCGAGCTCGGCCAGCTTGGCCTGGGCAGTGGCCACCTGCTGCTGGAACTGCCCAAGGCGCTGCGCCGCCTTGCGCTCGGCCTCTTCGGCCATGTCCACCACCGGCGCCAGGCGCGCGGCACGTCCAGGCAGCGCCATGGCTTATCAGCCTGCCGGGGGCGTGAAGATCGCCCCCAGCTGGTCGCGGCTTTGCGCCATGCCCACGTTCTCGCGCAGGCCCTGGCGCAGAAACTCCACCAGCTTCGACTGCAGGGCAATGGCCAGATCGGTTTCCGGGTCGCCACCCGCCACGTAGGCACCCACACTGATCAGGTCACGGCTTTGCGACAGGCGCGACCACAGCTGCTTGAACTTTTGCGCCTGGCGCAAATGGTCGGCATCGACCACCTGAGGCATGACCCGACTGATCGAGGCTTCGATGTCGATAGCCGGGTAATGGCCTTCCTCGGCCAACCGCCGCGACAGCACGAAGTGGCCATCGAGCACACCACGCGCCGAGTCGGCAATCGGGTCCTGCTGGTCGTCACCCTCGGACAACACAGTGTAGAACGCGGTGATCGAACCACCGCCTGGCTCGCCGTTGCCGGCCCGCTCCACCAGCTTGGGCAGCTTGGCGAACACCGACGGCGGGTAACCCCGGGTGGCCGGCGGTTCGCCGATGGCGAGGGCAATTTCACGCTGGGCCTGGGCGAAACGAGTCAGCGAGTCCATCAGCAACAGCACGTTCTTGCCCTTGTCGCGGAAGTACTCGGCGATACGTGTGCAGTACATGGCGGCGCGCAGGCGCATCAGCGGCGCATCGTCGGCGGGCGAAGCGACCACAACCGAGCGCTTGAGGCCTTCCTCACCCAGGATATGCTCGATGAATTCCTTGACCTCGCGGCCCCGCTCACCAATCAGGCCGACGACGATGATTTCGGCTTCGGTGAAGCGGGTCATCATGCCCAGCAACACCGACTTGCCCACGCCGGTACCGGCGAACAAGCCCAGGCGCTGGCCGCGACCGACGGTGAGCAGGCCATTGATGCTGCGGATACCCACATCCAGCGGTTTGCTGATGGGGTCGCGGTTCAACGGGTTGATCACCGGGCCGTCCATCGGCACCCAGTCCTCGGCCTTCATCCCGCCCTTGCCATCCAGCGCACGGCCGGCGCCGTCGAGCACCCGGCCGAGCATGCTCATGCCCATGGGCAGGCGGCCGCCGTCATCCAGCGGCACCACCCGGGCGCCGGGAGCGATGCCGACGATGCTGCCGACCGGCATGAGGAATACCTTGGGCCCGGCAAAACCCATGACTTCGGCTTCCACCTGCACCGGGTGATAACTGTCGTCGTTGATTACCAGGCAGCGGCTGCCGACTGCAGCGCGCAGGCCTTCGGCTTCCAGGGTGAGGCCAACCATGCGCAGCAGGCGGCCTTCGACGATGGGCTGGGCCGGCAGTTCGATGGCCTCGGCATAACTGCCCAGGCGTTTGCCGAAGCTGGTGCGTTCAAGGTGCATCCGGGGTATCCACCAGGCTGTCCAGATCAATGGACATATCCGCTGCCGCCGGGTGCAGCGAATGGTCGTGCAACTGATCGAACAGTTGCGCCACGGCTTTCTCGATGCGGGTTTCCATGGTCGCGTCGATGCGGCTGTGCGCGGTCTCGATACGGCAGCCGCCTGGTAGCAGCGCGCTGTCCTCGAGCAGCCGCCAGCTTTCCTCATGGCGCTCGCGCAGGGCCTTGGCCAGCTCGAAATCCTGCGGGTTGAGATGGATGCGAATATTGTCCGCGCCCATGGGCAGCAGCTTGAGCGCTTCGCGCAGTACCTGGGTGATCTGGCTGGAATCACTCCGCAGTTCGCGACCGATTACCTGACGGGTCATGTGAGCAACCAGGTGGACCAGGGCCTTCTCGATCTGCGTGTCTTGCTCGGCGATCGGCTCCATCAGGTTGGTCATCAGCCGGTCGAGGCTTTCCAGCTTGGTCTTCAGGGCCTCTTCGGCTTCCTGGCGGACCTTGAGCTGGGTGCTATGGAAGCCCTCGCGCTCACCGGTGGCAAAGCCTTCGTTGTAGGCTTCCTGGCGGATGGCCTCGAGTTCTTCCAGGGTCAGTGGCTGGACTTCTTCCAGCGGCACTTCCTCGACTTCTTCCTCGACTACCTCGGGCTCCGGCTCCGGTTCGGGCTCAGGCTCGGGTTCCGGGTCGAAGCTGGGCAGCGCCCATACGTCCACGCCTTCGAGGTCGCGGGCGCGGATCAGGTCGCTGGGGTGATGTTCTTTGGTGGGCATGCTGTCATGTTCTCAAACCATGTTCAGCCGACACGGTCCCTGTGGGAGCGGGTTCACCCGCGAATGCGTCGGCAGCGACAACCTCTATCGCCAGGTCCGACGCCTTCGCGGGTAAACCCGCTCCCACAAGGGGCGGCGTCGGCTTTCAGATCGCGAAGACCTTAGATCATTTCCTCGGCACCCTTGCCGCCGAGCACGATCTCGCCGGCCTCGGCCATGCGGCGGGCGATGGTGAGGATTTCCTTCTGCGCCGTTTCCACGTCGCTGACCCGCACCGGCCCCTTGGCCTCCAGGTCGTCGCGCAACAGCTCCGAGGCACGTTTGGACATGTTCTTGAAGATCTTGTCCTTGACCCGCTCGTCGGCGCCCTTGAGCGATACCACCAGCACGTCGGACGAGACTTCGCGCAGCAGCGCCTGGATGCCACGGTCGTCGACATCGGCCAGGTTGTTGAAGACGAACATCAGGTCTTCGATCTGCTCCGACAGGTCGCTGTCGATCTCGCGGATCGCGTCCATCAGCGCACCTTCCACCGAGCTGTCGAGGAAGTTCATGATGTCGGCGGCGCGCTTGATGCCACCCAGGGTGGTACGTGCCGCGTTGGAATTGCCCGAGAACTGCTTCTCGAGGATCTGGTTCAGCTCCTTCAACGCCGCCGGTTGCACAGTGTTCAGCGACGACACGCGCAGGACGATGTCCAGGCGCACCTTGTGGTCGAAGTTGCTCAACACTTCGCCGGCCTGGTCGGGGTCGAGGTAGGCGACCACGATGGCCTGGATCTGCGGGTGCTCGTAGCGGATCACATCGGCAACGGCGCGCGGCTCCATCCACTTGAGGCTGTCCAGGCCACTGGTGTTGCCACCGAGCAGGATGCGGTCGACCAGGCCGTTGGCCTTGTCCTCGCCCAGCGCCTGGTTGAGCATCTTGCGGATGTAGGCATCGGAGCCCACGCCCAGGCTGGTCTGGTCGCCGACGATTTCGACGAACTCGCTCATCACCTGCTCGACCTGGTCACGGTGCACATTGCCCATCTGGGCCATGGCCACACCCACCCGCTGTACTTCCTTTGGCCCCATGTGCCGCAGCACCTGGGCCGCGTCGGTCTCGCCCAAAGAAAGCAGGAGGATTGCCGCCTTGTCGACGCGGCTCAGCTTGGCGGTAACGGCTCGGTTGTCACTCATCGGCGTTGATCCACTCTTTCACGACCTGGGCAACGCGGCCCGGGTCTTCGGCCACCAGGCCTTTGATTGCGTTGAGCTGTGCCTCGTAACCCTCGCTGGGGCTAGGCAGCAGAATGCTTGTCGGGCCACCCAGAGTGACGCGGTCGTTGGCCAGTTCGCCATCCAGACCCATCATGCCGCCCAGCTCCATGTCGCTGTCCGGGGCAGCCTGCTTGCCGCCCCCTGTAATATTGTTCAGCACCGGCCGCAACACACCGAATACCAGTACCAGGATGAACACCACGCCCAGCACCTGCTTGACGATGTCCCAGAACCACGGCTGCTGGTAGAAGGCGATATCGGCGATCTCCTCGCCACGGTCGGCGGCGAACGGCACGTTGATCACCGTCACGCTGTCGCCACGGCTGGCATCGAAGCCGACCGCGTCCTGTACCAGGCGCGTGAAGCGTGCCAGGTCCTCGGCGCCCCAAGGCGCACGGGTGGTGTCGCCGGTGGCCGGGTCGATCTTGACCTGATCGTCCACCACTACCGCCACCGACAGGCGGGTCATGCGCCCCTGCTGCTGGCGGGTATGGCTGATGGAGCGGTCGAGCTCGAAGTTCTTGGTACTCTGCTGACGTTTATCCGACGGATACGGCGCAAGCATAGGCTGGCCGGTGGCCGGGTCCATGATCTGCTGACCATTGGCATCCACCAGCGGCTGGCCTGGCTGGATGGCAGCAGCCGGCGTGGCGGCGCCACCGGTTGTCTGCGGTGCCGATGCAGCGCCTGGCGGCTGGTTGCTCAGCGCGCCAGGCACGCCTTGCGGGCCTTGGCTGCTGGCACGTTGTTCATCGACCGATTGCTCGCTGCGCAGCGCCGGCTGGTCGGGGTTGAACTGCTCGGAGGTGGACTCGACCGCGCTGAAGTCCAGGTCGGCAGACACTTCGGCCTTGTAGCGGTCATTGCCCAGCACCGGCTGCAGGATGTTGTGTACCCGCTGGGTGAGCATGCTTTCTACCCGGCGGCTGTAGTCGAACTGCTTGCCTGCCTGGGTCAGGGCGGTGTCCTGGATCTGCTCGGACAGCAGGTTGCCCTTCTGGTCGACTACTGTGACCTGGGACTTGTCCAGTTCCGGCACGCTGGTGGCGACCAGGTTGACGATGGCCATCACCTGCCCGGCTTCCAGGGCACGGCCCGGGTACAGTTCGACCAGTACCGAGGCGCTGGGCTTGCGTTCGTCACGCACGAACACCGAGCTTTTCGGGATGGCCAGGTGCACGCGCGCGCCCTTGACGTTGTTCAGGCTGGACACGGTACGCGCAAGTTCGCCTTCCAGGCTGCGACGGTAACGGGTGGCTTCCATGAACTGGCTGGTGCCCAGGCCCTGCTCCTTGTCGAGCAGCTCGAAACCGACGTTGCCATCGCTTGGCGCCACCCCGGCGGCCGCCAGTTTCAGGCGCGCACGGGAGAGGTCGTCGGCCTTGACCAGCAGAGCCCCGGAGTTGGGCTCGACGTTGTAGGGGATGTCGGCGGCGGCCAGGGTATCCATGACCTGCTTGGTGTCCATGCCGGCCAGGCTGCCGTACAGCGGACGGTAATCGGGTTGTTGCGACCACAGCACCACGGCAAAGCCGATCGCCACGCTGGCGGCCAGGCCGACCATGAGGCCGATCTGACGCAGCATGGGCATCTGCGCGATGTTTTCCAGAAACGCCATGCCGAACAGCGGCGGCTTGGCCGCGGGCGGGCCGCTCTTGGCAGGGGCGTTGTCGACGACTGCTTCAGCCATGGTTTACGTCCGTCCTCAAACC
Organism: Pseudomonas sp. PVC-5-1; assembly: GCF_057444345.1. Lineage (NCBI taxonomy): Bacteria > Pseudomonadati > Pseudomonadota > Gammaproteobacteria > Pseudomonadales > Pseudomonadaceae > Pseudomonas > Pseudomonas sp. PVC-5-1. The sequence continues at coordinate 4,100,087 of NZ_CM172024.1, forward strand.
GGCATCTGCATGATGTCCTGGTACGCCTGGACCAGCTTGTTGCGTACCTGGGTCAGGGCCTGCATCGACACGCTGGCCTTTTGCGAAGCGATCATCACGTCGGTCAGGTCGACGCCACTCTTGCCGATCTCGAAAGCGTTGGCCAGTTGGGTCGAAGCCTGCTGAGTCTCATGCACCTTGCCGATGGCCTGGCCGAGCATGTCGGCAAAGGTACTCTGCCCCGGTGCCAGCTCGGGGGCGGCGGCCACCTTGGGCAGCGACATGGCATCGGCCTGCATGGCCCGCATGTCCAACATCAGACGATTGAATTCAACACCTTGGCTCATGACCCTTCTCTCTCCTGCAGCCGCATTTTTTTGACAGTGATGCGGCGGATAGCCAACCTAAAGCAACAAAGGTGCCAGCCTATGCATGCCAGACAATCTGGGGCCGCTTCGCGCCCCATCGCCGGCAAGCCAGCTCCCACAGGTACAGCGCGGGCCTCTGTGGGAGCTGGCTTGCCGGCGATGGGCTGCGCAGCAGCCCCTTTCGATCTTCAGCCGAACAGGCTGGCCTCGACGTCAAACCCGGCATCGCGCATCTGCGCCAGCTTGTAGCGCAAGGTACGCGGGCTTATCCCCAGGCGTTCGGCCGCCTCCTTGCGGCGGCCGCGCTCGGCTCGCAGGGTGTCGATGATCATCTGGTACTCATGACGACGCATGTCATCGCCCAGCCCGCCAGCCTCGGCCACCACCTCGAGTGATGGCTCTGTGCCGGCTGACAATGGAATGGCGCCCGCCAGACAGAAATCCGCCGCCTCAATCACCCCACCCTGCTGCAGGATCAACGCCCGCTGCAGGGCATTGTCCAGTTCACGTACGTTGCCCGGCCAGGCGTACGCCTGCAGGCAATCCTGTGCCTGGGGCGACAGGCGCACCGGGGCATGCTTCATCTTGGCCACGTGGCGCGCCAACAAGCGCTCGGCCAGTTGCAGGATGTCACCTGGGCGTTCGCGCAGCGGGCGCCAGGCCAGAGGGAACACCGACAGGCGATAGTACAGGTCTTCACGAAAACGCCCGGCAGCCACTTCGCCAGCCAGGTCACGGTTGGTGGTGGCCAGCACACGGATATCCAGGCTGATCGGCTTGCGCCCGCCGACCCGCTCCACCTCGCGCTCCTGCAGCACGCGCAAAAGCTTGGCCTGCAAAGCCATCGGCATTTCCGAGATTTCATCGAGCAGCAAGGTGCCACCCTCGGCCTGCTCGAACTTGCCGACCTGGGCGGCAATGGCGCCAGTGAAGGCGCCCTTCTCGTGGCCGAACAGGGTGGCCTCGAGCATGTTGTCGGGGATGGCCGCACAGTTGATCGCCACGAAGGGTTGAGCCGCGCGCGCCGACTGTTGGTGGATATAGCGCGCCAGCACTTCCTTGCCGGTGCCGGACTCGCCCGAAATCAGCACGGTCGAGTCACTGCGCGCCACGCGAGCGGCCAGTTCCAGCAACTGTCGGCTGGCTGGCTCGCAAGCCACCGGGCCTTCTTCTTCAGCCACGCGCCCGGCGGCATGCCGCTCGACCAGGCTGAGCAATGCCTTGGGCTCGAACGGCTTGACCAGATAGTCGGCAGCCCCTTGGCGCATCGCCTCGACGGCGCGCTCCACCGCGGCATGCGCAGTCATCAGCAACACGGGCAGTTGCGGTTGCTGGCGGCGCAGCTGGGCCAGCAGTTGGTGCCCATCCATGCCAGGCATGTTCACATCGCTGACCACCAGGCTGAAGGCCTCCTCCAGCACTGCTTCCAACGCTTCTTCGGCACTGCCTACCGCCTGGTAGGCGAAACCGCCGATTTCCAGGGTATCGCCCAGTGCCTGGCGCAATACACGGTCGTCCTCGACCAGCAGCACCTTGATCGTCATTACATGCCCTCCGCCAGCTGCCCACCGATCAACGGCAGCTCCACCCGCACACAGGTGCCACGGCCAACCTTGGAGCGCAGGCGCAGCGTACCTTGGTGCGCACGCACCACGGCCTTGACCACGGCCAGGCCCAAGCCGGTGCCAGTAGCCTTGGTGGTCAGGAACGGCTCGCCCAGGCGACCGAGCAGGTCGGCATCTATGCCACTGCCGGCGTCGCTTACACACAGGTGCAGGCTGCGCTCGCGGCGGAACAGGTGCACCTTCAGGCGCGCCGGGCCGTCGCTGGCTTGCAGCGCATTCTCGATCAGGTTGAGCAATGCACCAATCAAGGTGTCCCGGTTGCACAGCAGCTCACCCAGGTGGCTGTCGCACTGCCAGCGCACGGCGTGCCCTTGCACATGCGCCTGGGCAGCCTGCTGCAGGACCTGGAACAGGGCTTTTGGCGTGACTCGATCACCCAGCGGCAGCTCGCCACGAGCGAATACCAACATGTCGCGGACCTGATGCTCCAGCTCGTGCAGGCGCTCCTTCAGGGTGCCGGCAAAGCGCTGGCGGGTTTCCGCGCCCAGGTCTTGTTCGGGATCAGCCAGGTGGCTGGCGTAGAGCATCGCCGCCGACAGTGGCGTGCGGATCTGGTGCGCCAGCGAGGCGACCATGCGCCCCAGCGAAGACAGGCGCTCGTGGCGAGCCAGCTGGTCTTGCAGGCGACGGGTTTCGGTCAGGTCGTTGAGCAACACCAATTGGCCAGGTTCGGCATCCAGCGAGCGAGTGGCAATGGACAGGCGGCGGCCATCGCGCAGCGAGACTTCGTGACCGTCATCCTTGCGTGGGGCAAAGCTGCGGGCGATCACCTGGCGCCACAGCTGGCCGACCAGCGGCTCGCCGAGCAATTCGCAGGCTGCCGGGTTGGCTTCGCGTACCAGGCCCTGGCCATCGATCACGATCACCCCGCCGGGCAGCAGGTCCAACAGGTTTTGCAGGCGGTTGGCCAGGCGTTCCTTTTCGCTCAGTTCATCGATGCGCTGGGCGCTGACCACCGCCAGCTCGCCCTTGAGCTCGCTGACCCGGGCCTCCAGCAGGCTGTAGGACTGACTCAACTGGCTGGACACCTGATTGAACAGGGCGAAGGCCTGCTCGACACCCTGGCGACTGTCCTGCTCGATCGGGGTTTGCCCCTGCGGATCGGGGGCTCGGATTACGTGGGCGGCCTGGGGCATCTTGCTCTCTCGCGTGGCTGACCGTCATAAAAACGGTGTGTTACCAGCGGTGTAGCAATAGCCGTGCCGGAGATAGGGATTTGGGTTGGCTGTGCCGGCCCCTTCGCGGGTGAACCCGCTCCTACAGGGATATCATCGAATCAAGCTGTGCATCGTTCCTGTGGGGGCGGGCGTGCCCGCGAAGAGGCCGGTACAGACAACCGCCAGGCGTCAATCCTCCGCCTGCTCCTCGCCGCCCTGGCGGCTCATGCCGTACTTGCGCATCTTCTCGACCAAGGTGGTGCGGCGAATGCGCAAACGTTCAGCTGCACGCGCAACGATACCGTTGGCATCGTCCAGCGCCTGCTGGATCAGGCCCTGCTCCAGGCTGCCCAGGTAATCCTTCAGGTCCAGGCCTTCAGGTGGCAGCATGGCGTGGTTGCTGAAGTTCGGCGTATGGCCGTTGATCGCCACGCGCTCTTCCAGGTCGCTGCGCAGGCTGTCGACCATCTGCTCGTCTTCGTCATCGACGTAACGGAATTTCTTCGGCAGCTCGGAAACGCCAATCACCCCGTACGGGTGCATGATCGCCATGCGCTCGACCAGGTTGGCCAGCTCACGTACGTTGCCCGGCCAGCCGTGGCGACACAGCGACATGATCGACGCGGAGTTGAAGCGGATGGACCCGCGCTTCTCGTGCTCCATGCGCGAGATCAGCTCATTCATCAGCAGCGGGATGTCTTCCACCCGCTCACGCAGCGGCGCCATCTCGATGGGGAACACGTTCAGGCGGTAGTACAGGTCTTCGCGGAACGTACCCTCCTCGATCATGGTCTCGAGGTTCTTGTGGGTCGCGGCAATGATGCGCACATCGATGCTCTGGGTCTTGTTGCTGCCCACGCGCTCGAAAGTACGCTCCTGCAGCACACGCAACAGCTTGACCTGCATCGGCAACGGCATGTCGCCGATTTCGTCAAGGAACAGGGTACCGCCGTTGGCCAGCTCGAAGCGCCCGGCACGGCTGGTGATCGCCCCGGTGAAGGCGCCCTTCTCGTGGCCGAACAGTTCGCTTTCCAGCAGCTCGGCCGGGATCGCACCGCAGTTGACCGGCACGAACGGCGCTTCGCGGCGTTTGGAATGGTAGTGCAGGTTGCGCGCGACCACTTCCTTGCCGGTGCCGGACTCACCCAGGATCAGCACGCTGGCATCGGTATCGGCCACTTGCTGCATCATCTGCCGCACGTGCTGAATGGCACGGCTGGTGCCGACCAGGCTGCGGAACAGGTTGGGTTCGCGCTGGCGGCCACGCTCGCGCGCCTGGTCGTACATCTCGCGATAGACCTGGGCACGGTGCAGCGAATCCAGCAGCTGGCTGTAGCTTGGCGGCATTTCCAGGTTGGAAAGCACCCGGCGGCGAAGGTCTTCCGGGAACTCCGCAGAAGAAATTTCACCTAAAAGCAGAACCGGAAGGAACTCATCCCACCCAGTCACTGTCTTAACGAGCCCAAGCACACTGCCCGGGGCATTTACAGTGCCGATAAGCACGCACAGCACTTCGCGACTCGAAGACAACGGCTCGACCACTTGCTGCCAGTCCTGGCTGGAGCAAGCGAGGTTTTCTTCGCCGAGGAAGTTAAGCACCACCGCCAGGTCGCGGCGGCGTGCGCTGTCGTCGTCGATCAGCAGAATCTTGGTTTCACGCCACATGCAATAGCAACTTCCCTAGTCATATCGGCGCCCGAGGGCGTGCTCGACATCATTCCGACTGAATGGTCAGTGTTCGGACGTCTGAAATTCGAAAACAGCCACTAGTAAAGTCAAAAACTTAAAGGCAGTCAAATTTATGGCGCCGAAGCGTTGCATTCTGGCCAGCTTCAGCTGAACAGATGGTATACCTTTGTGGCGTGTTTCGCTTGGTTGATATTCGACATTTGTGTGACCAAGGATTGACGCTCGTCACTTGCAACGTCGATTAGCTGACGATAAACCGCCATCAACGCTTCCAGATTAGCCCGCACGGCGGCTTCATCCCCCTGCCCCTCCTGCAGCACTTCATCCATCAGCGCCCGACACGCCAAGTCGAGCTCACCAATGGCCGCCCAGTCGCGCGCTTGCAGGGCCTGGCTCAGGGCCAGACGGGTATCTTCAATTTGCTGCAACGCGCTCATAGGGGTGTCCTCAGGGTGTTATTGCTCGGCGGAGGCGATGGCGTCCCAGCCGCTTTTCACAGTGATCATCAGCTGTGCGACTTCATCGATAATTGCCGGGTCGCTGTGCAGGTTGGCCTGGGTCAGTCGACGGGCCATGTAGTCGTACAGGCTGTCCAGGCGGTCCAGTTCGTCCGGGTTGTCGGTCTTTTCCTTGTCCAGGCCTTCACGCAAGCCGCCGATGATGTCGATGGCCTTGCCCAGCATCAGGCCCTTCTGCGCCACGTCGCCGCGCGCGATCGCACCCTTGGCCTGGGCCATGCGATCAAGCGAGCCTTCCATCAACATCTGCACCAAGCGGTGCGGAGTGGCTTCGGAAATCTGGGCGTGGGAATTGACCTTCTGGTACTGGCGAAGGGCTCTCATCGGGTGCATGGGGGATCCTCAGTAAACGGGGCTGCTCGGCAGGGGCCGTATACTTACTACATCGGCCCTGCCCCGGTTTTCTTTAGTGCGGTCAGTCGTCGCTGTTGGCTTTATTCAGTGCATTCAGCGTGGTCATGACGCTGTCGCTGGTAGCCTTGAGCTGGGCAACCATGGTGTCCATGGCGTTGTATTTCTTGGTCAGGGTTTCGGTCAGCGACTCGATACGGCGGTCCAGTGCGGCTTGCGCCTCCTCCAGCTCTTTAAGCTGGTTGGTCAGGCTGGTCTGGCGCGAGGCGAGGATACCACCGGTTTTGGTGTACTCCTCCGTGGTGCTCGTCATCCGGCTCAACAGACCATCCTTGCCAGTAAACAGGCTGCCAATGTCAGCACCGTAACTCTTGACTGCACTATCCCACTTGGTGTCATTGAACTCGAGCAAACCGGTCTTCTGCACTGTGTTGATACCGAGCTGCGACAAAGTACGCAGGCCGCCACTTCCCATACTGCGACTGATTTCGCTACGCATGGCATTGACCAGCGAACGCATGGTGGCATCACCGGTCAGCGCCGCAGAGCCCGTGGCAGCGCCATCGGCGCCTGTGGTGACCTTGGTCTGGGTATTGATGGCAGTCATCAGTGCGTTGTAAGCGGTGACGAACGATTGCACGGAACTCTTTAGCGTGTCGTTGTTGCTGATAACCGAAAGACTGGCCTTACCTTCCTTGACCAAGGTGATGTCCACACCACTGACGGCGCCAGTAACGGTATTAGAGGCGGACTCCAGCTCCAGCCCATCAAGGGTGTACTTGGCATTTTGCGGCTTGGCGATAGTAGTCACGCCGGTGGCCATGTTGGCATCGCCGCCCAGTGTCAACTCGGTGCCCTCGCCCATCTTGGTCGAAGAAAAAATGAGCCGCGAACCACTGGCGTCGGTAACGATGTTCGCGGTTATGCCCTTGGACTGCAGCTGCCCATTGATCGTGTCGCGAGCCTGTTGCAAGGTCGCGCCGTTGGCGATGGTCACGCTATGAGTGGCGCTGCCTTGACTGATGGTCAGGGTTTGCGACTCACCCGAATCGTTAACGATGGTCGACGTTTTGTCGTAGACCTGGGTAGAAATTTTCGAAGCCGTTGCCAACTGGGTAACTTCCAGCGCGTAGCTACCCGACGACGCCCCATCCCCCAGCTTGATCTTGGCGATAGCTTCGTCAGACGATGAAGATGCCAAACCAGAGAAACTCGAAGCCGTGTTCAGTTTGGTGATGGCGGCACGGAAAGTGTCCAGTGCACTTTTGATGGTACCGATGGCCGACAGCGAGGTAGTAGCCGTGGTGGTTTGGGTGTTGATCTGCTTCTGCTTTGGTGCCTTTTCGGCATTGGCCAACGCCGCAACGATCTCATCGATCTTAAGACCCGAACCCAGGCCGGTAATAGTTGAACTCGCCATCTTCACTCTCCATTTCGGTGACCGTCGAAAATCCGACGAAAACGCGTCCGTGCGGCTTTACAACAAAAGCCGTGCCAATCAGGCCTGAATATCAAACAACAGGCTATTGGCATCCCTCAGGTTTTCCGCCAGTTTCAGCGCTACTTCGGAGGGCAGCTGACGGATGACTTCGCCGCTTTGGCGGGCTATGACCTTGACCACCACCTGACCGGTGGAGTCATCGATCGAAAAGTCGAGTTGTCGCTCTGAAGCCTTGACGAAGTCCTGGATGGCGCTGACCGCGCTTTCCAGGTCTTGCCGGGCTGCAGGCTTGGAATCTTTGTCGACCGGCTCGTTGGCTGCCGGGTCGCTTGCTTGCCGCTTGCTCGTCGTAGTGTCGTGCGCAGCGGAGGCGGGATAGGACAGGCCCAGTTTCACGCTCATATCCATGTCTTACACCTCTTTTTACTGGAAAGACGAAAGGGTACGTCACCGTACCCTTCGTCAAACTACTCAGCTTTTGGTATTAGCCCAGCAGTTTCAGCACCGACGACGGCAGCTGGTTGGCCTGGGACAGGATCGCGGTGGAAGCCTGTTGCAGGGTTTGCTGCTTGGTCAGCTCGGCGGTTTCCGAAGCGAAGTCGGCGTCCTGTACACGGCTGCGGGCAGCGGTGGAGTTTTCCGAGATGCTGTTCAGGTTGGCTACGGTGCTGTCGAAGCGGTTTTGAACGGCACCCAGCTGGGCGCGCTGGCTGTCGACCTGGGCAATGGCAGCGTCCAGAGCCTGAATTGCAACTTGGGAAGACTTGGCATCGGTGATGCTCAAGTTGGAAACAGTTGTTTCCATAGTTACTGCTTTAGCACCAGTTTTCCCTGTCAAACCGAGCGCCGCCAAACCGGTACCGGCACTACCATCCGCAATAGTAATGTCCTTATCAGAGAACAACGACAAGCTACCATCATCAGCAAGGCTTGCAGTTACGCCAGTGCTAGCGCTATTGATCGCAGAAACAACGTTCTGTGCAGTCGAGCCAGCGGCAAATTTAACCTCGACACCATTAAGGTTGATCGAGGTATCTGCATTAGTTTTAGCTTCCGACGTACCAGCAGTGAGGCCCAACTGAGCAAGCGAACCACCAGTATTGTTAGCCAGTTTGACATCACTACCGTCTTTCGAAGTAATGCTCAATCGGCCATCCGCATCAAAGGCGGCAGATGCAATGCCATCAGCTCCAGTGATTTGAGCCAGGACAGAGGTCACAGTTGCGCCAGTGGTCCAAGTGACATCAGTGCCATTGACTTTCAGAGAGCCAGCCGAGCCCAACGTTGCAGTTGCAGAGTTCGCGGAAGTGACTGTATTAGTAGTAGCTGCGGTAAGACCAATATCGGCGACATCCGCACCTGCCACAACGATATCCGACGACGAGCTCAAGGTCAGCTTATTAGCGGTGTCATCCCAAGATGCAGAAACGCCTGCGCCCAAATCGTTGATCGCCTTGGCAACATCCGCACCTTTTGCAGAAGCAGCCAGAGTCAGCGCTTTACCATTAATGCTGATGTCTTCTGTACCGGTGATAGTCGATGCCCCTCCGCTATTGAGAGTTGCAACAGCCGCACCAGTAACAGCCGCGCCAGCCTTATTGCCTAACGCAGTAGCAGTCAAACCAGCCAGTGGGCCACTAGCTACGCTTGCTTCGCTGTAAGCCCCCTTCAAACCAGTCGAGCTAATGTCAGTCATACCAAACGAAATAGTTTCGTTAGCGCTTGCACCAATTTGGAAACCAACGTTCTGGAACGAACCGTCCAGAATGTTACGGCCACCGAAAGTGGTGGTGTTTGCAATACGAGTCAACTCACCCGAAAGCGCAGTGAATTCCTGCTGCAGGGAAGTACGGTCGTCATCGCTGTTCGAGCCGTTAGCCGACTGCAGGGCCAGTTCACGCATACGCTGCAGAATGCTGGTCGATTCCTGCATCGCGCCTTCAGCGGTCTGGGCGATGGAGATGCCGTCGTTGGCGTTCTTCACGGCAACGCTCAGGCCTTTGATCTGGCTGGTCAGACGGTTGGCGATCTGCAGGCCAGCGGCGTCGTCTTTGGCGCTGTTGATTTTCAGGCCAGAGGACAGGCGGGACATCGAGGTACCCAGCGCGTCGGAAGCACGGTTCAGGTTCTTCTGAACGCCCAAGGAGGTGATGTTGGTGTTAACGGTCAAAGCCATGACGAATTCCTCGTTGTATGGATACTGCGGCTTCCGGCCCTGGCGACAGCCGGGTGTGGCCTAGAGAACCTTCGTAATAGTTATCGTCGGGTGCGCAGGTTGCTTGAGGGCGTTTTTGAAAAAAAAATGCTGGCATGGGGCCAGCCCTGAGAAATCAAGGGGTTAAGGGCGGTTTATTGGCGTCAAAAACTGTGCGGGAGTAGGCCAAATGCCATATCAGGAGCATCACCCCGCCCTGTGGGAGCGGGCGCGCCCGCGAAGAAGGCAACGCGATGGATGGCACCGGCTTCGCCGGTGTTCGCGGGCATGCCCGCTCCCACAGAAACCGCGTGACGGCCTCGATTTTCTTTCGAGCATCAAAAAAGCGCCGGGCGGTGGCCGCCGGGCGCTTTTTCTGGACTGCTGGGGGATCAGTCGCGGTACAGGATGGCCGAGCCCCACGACAAGCCCACGCCAAAGCCGCTGATCGCCACGCGCTTCCAGCTGCCGTCGAGCATGTGCTTCTGCAGCAGCAGCGGCACGCTGGAAGAAACGGTGTTGCCGGTTTCCAGCATGTCCTTGACGAACTTTTCCGGATGGTTCTCTTCGAAACGGCGGGCCACGGCATCGACAATCGCCGCACTGCCCTGGTGTATGCAGAAGGCATCGATATCCGACGACTTCAGGCCGCTGGCATCCAGCAGCTCGTGCAGATGCGCCGGCACCTTGACCAGGGCAAAGTTGAACACCTGGCGGCCGTTCATGAAGAACTTGCCATCACTCACCTTGAGGTGCTCGGCACCGGAACCGTCGGTACCGAAGCGCGCCTGGCCCAGGTTCCAGACCGCGTTTTCACCCATCCAGGTAGCCGTGGCGGCATCACCGAACAACATGGTGGTGTTGCGGTCTTCCGGGTCGACGATCTTCGAATACGGGTCGGCGGTGATCAGCAGGCCGTTCTTCAGCCCCGCCGCTTCCATGAAGCCCTTGATGGCATACAAGCCGTACACGTAGCCGGAGCAGCCCAGCGACACGTCGAACGCCGCCACGCGGGTAGACAGGCCGAGCTTGCTCTGGACGATGGCGGCAGTGTGCGGCAGGCCTTCTTCGTCACCGTTCTGGGTGACCACGATCAGCGCATCGATCGATTGCGGGTCGAGGTCGGGATTGCTGGCGAACAGCGCCTGGGCGGCTTCCACGCACAGGTCCGAGGTTTCCTGCTCGGCGGCCTTGCGCGGCAGGAACGATGCGCCGATCTTGCCGAACATGAACTCTTCGTCCTTGCCGAACTTCGCACCCTGGACATAGTTGTCCAGGCCAGCGGTGGGCACGTAACTCGCGATGCTTTTGATGCCAATCATTCTGGCTTCCCAATGAAAACAGCCAAAGACCACCACTCGATGAATTGAGGGCGCCAAATACCGGAACGTCACCGCTGGGGGTTGAAGGCAGTGCTCGCCTGCGCACCGGTAACAAAATGCTGCAACAGCTGTTGCATAGAATACAGGGAAGATGACCGTTTTGACTCATTGGTCACATTGAAATGCTACGAAAGCCGTGTGGAAGGTGTGGGGACTGTGGAATTCGGGAGTGACCAAGCGGACACAACACCTGCGGGGTAGGCCTTCTGTAGCGTAAATCGGCAAAAAGCATCCCACAGGTAGGTGGGGTCCTGAAACCTGCTCGACACCTGTGGGAGCGGGTTCACCCGCGAAGCAGGCGACGCGGTGGATGGCACCGGCTCCTGCGCCGGTGTTTGCGGGTAAAACCCACAGGGATCGCGCCAGCTTCCAGAAATTGAGCAGGGCAGCAGCGCCCACTAGGGCGAGCGCTCCAGCCTGCCAGGCGCCCGATCAGATCTTGTCGAACAGGCTCAGCTGTGAAATACGCGCAAACGCCAGCTGCGAGGCTTCGAGCATGGCCTGCTGCAGCGTCAGCTGGATGGTCGCCGAAGCCATGTCGGTATCGCCGATAGCACTTTGCGTGCTTTTGTTGGCCAAGCCCAGGCTTTCGTTCTCCTGCGCCTGAATTTCCAGCGAGTTGGCCCGCGCACCGATGGAGCCACGGGTAATGTCGATGCGGTCACGGGCACTGGCCAGGTTGGAGATCGCCGAGTCGGTGGCAGTTTTCAGCGCAGCCTGCGCCTCTGGCGAGTCAAGGGGCTTTTCCAGGGCACTGCGCAGCTGACCCAGGGTGTCCAGCACGTTCTGTGAGCGGTGGGTATTGGCATTGACCGAGAACTGGTCACCCTGGGCTGGTGCGCTGTCGAACTGGTAGGTAACGCCGGCCACCGTGATCGCATTGCCCGCTCCTAGTGTACCGGAGGCAATAGGCTTGCTATCGGCAGAGTACGGCTGCGCATACAGCGAATACTCCGTATCACTGGTGAAGCGGATCACCGCACCGTTGCTCGGGAAGGTGCTGCGGTAGGCATCAGGGTCAGTGATACTGGTACCGGTTACCTGCGCGGTCGATGGGTTACCAGCGCTGCGGGTGGCAGTCAGGGTGTCTGGCTTGGCTTCGAGGGTGAAAACGTGGCCCGCCACCACGGCGTCGGCATCATCGCCCTCCGCCAGGTTCAGGTTGATTTCGAAGTCGACGCCCCGCAGCGAAATCATCTTGCCGCCTTCGGTGTTGACGTCGAACTTGCCCTTGCCCGCCGTTTCGGTGGTGATGTCGTTGCCGGCTGCGTCCTTCACGCTGTACTCGGTGGCACTGGTGAATGTGACGGTATAAGGCTGGCCAGCAGCAAACTGGTTGCTGTAGGTGGTGGCCGACGTCAGCAGGCCGCCAGAGAGCAGCACCTTGCCATCATCCGGCGACGGTGCCACCAGGTTCGATTGGGTGCGGCTGTTGTTGGTGGCCTGGTCGAAAATGCTGTAGCCGGTGTCGTTGGTCGCCAGGCGCAGGGTGTCGGACACCTGCAGGCTCAGCTGGGTCTGGTCGCCCTGGTAGCTGTAGGTGCCGTCGGCGTTGCGCACATAGGGTGGGGTCGACGACTTGGAGCCGCCGAACATGTAGTCGCCGTTGGCGTCGCGCGAGTTCAGCAGACCGAAGACATTGGCTTCGATTTCCTTGATCTCACTGGCAATCGAGGTACGGTCGGCATCGCTCAGGCCACCGTTGCCGGCCTGGATCGCCAACTCGCTGGCGCGCTGCAGGGCATCGTTGATGGTCGACAGCACGCTCTCTTCCTGCAACAGGGCGTTCTTGACTGTGGTCATGTTGCCGCTGTACTGGTCCAGCAAGGCGCTCTGTTGCTGCAACACCAGCAGGCGCGCAGCGCCGACCGGGTCGTCGCCGGCCGACTGGATGCGCGACTTGGAGGTAACCTGTTCGGTGATCTTGGCCAGGTTGGAGTAGTTCTGCGAGTAGCCGGTGGCGCTGGTCTCGTAGAACTGAGCAGTGGAAATGCGCACGGTAGTCTACTCCTTACAAGGCGTTGATCAGGGTGCTGAAGGTTTCTTGCGCCGCCTTGATGATCTGCGACGACGCCGTGTAGTAGTGCTGGAACTTCACCAGGCTGGCCGCCTCATCATCGAGGTTGACGCCCGACACCGCACTTCGGCTTTCGGCGGCGGACTTGAACACCGCCTGGGTCGCCGTGGTATCGATGGCGGCCTGGCTGGCCTTGGCCCCTACCCGCTCGACCAGCGAGGCATAGGCCGAGGTGAAGCTGGTGCCGGTGCCGGAGTTGGTGCCCACGGTCGACTTGGTCTGCAGGTCCAGCAGTGCGTTGGCGTTGCGGTTGTCGGCCTTGCCGTCGGCATTGAACGACAGGGTGAAGCTGTCGTTGGTAGCCGGGCTGCCGCCAATGGTGGTTTCCACGGCAAAGGTACTCGGATTGCCGCTGCCATCGAGAATCGGGTTACCGGACGCATCACGCATCGGCACGGCGATCGACAGCTTGTTGTCCTGCCCTGGCACCACGCTGCCGGTACCAATCTGGGTGCCCTTGGCATCGTACAGCTTGTAGCCCTGGGAGCCGCCACTGGCCGCGTCGAACACCACGCGCACCGGCATCGAGTCGCGAATCGATTGCTGGATCAGCGCAGTGTCGGCCCCACCGTAGATGTCCAGTGATTCGCCCAGCGTCGGCTGGGTGATGGTGCCGGTACCACTGTTGCCGCTGCCCGCCGTGGCACTGACCGGGCCGGCAAAAGCCAGCTTGTTGGCATCGGTGAGGGTGGTGGTGATGCTACCGGCTGCCGAACGGGTGGGGATCACCTTGAAGCTGTCCCCAGCCGCCAGGCCGCCGCCATTCAGCGACAGGCTGAAGCCGTCGATCACTGGTGCCGGGTCGGCGCTGAGGTCGAAGGTGCCCATGTCGGTGCCGTCGGAGCGGCGCACGCTGTACTGATTGGCGCTAGTGAACTTCACCTCGTAGTCGTAGGTGCTCAGCGCGCCACTGTCGGCAATGGTCACGTTGAGGTTGCCAGAGCCGGCACTGTTGTTCGACGAGGCCAGGCTGCGCTGGGCAACGGCGGTGGCACTGTTGATGCTGGAGAACAGCGAGCTGCCGAACTGGCCGTTTGCATCCAGGCCCTGGCCCAACTGGCTGTTGATGCTGTCGGCAACCACCAGGGCGACCCGACCGAGCTCGTTCATCGATGGTGTCAGCACATCCTGGCGATAGCGCAAAAGGCCGCCGATGGTGCCACCAGTGATCACCGAGGTCACATCGGAGCTGAACGATTCATAGTTGATGCGCAGGCTGGCCTGGCTCTTGTCGGCGGCGCCGGGCTGCACCGACAGGGTGTTGGCCTTGTTGCCAGTGACCAGCGACTGGCCGCTGCCCAGGTATACGTCGTAGTTTCCGTCACGCTCCTGCACCGTCACACCGACCAGCTCGTTGAGCTGGCGCACGGCTTCGCTGCGTGCGTCCAGCAGGCTGTTGGGCGTGTTGCCGGTAGCGCTGGCGGCGGCGATCTGCTTGTTGTACTCGGCGATGCTGCCGGTGAGCTTGTTGACCTGCCCCGCCAGCGTATCGAGCTGGGAGTTGATCACCTCGTTCTGCTGGCTCAGCTGGGTGGACACCGCATTGAAACGGTTGCTCAAGGTCTGCGCCTGGGTCAGCAGCAGCTGCCGCGAGGCAACATCACCAGGCTTGGCCGATGCGGTCTGCAGGGCCGAGAAGAATGCGGTAAGGACCGAACTGATGCCGGTGTCACGGTCGGCCAGCAGCTTGTCGACGCTGGTGATCTGGTCCTGGAAGGCGACCGAGTCGGCCTGCAGCGAGGTGGCGGTCTGCAACTGGTTGTCCAGATAGGCGCTGTAGATGCGGCGCACATCCGACAGCGTGGTACCGGTGCCCAAAAAGCCCGCGCCGATGTTGTGCGAAGGGCCCGCTGCCTGGATCGTCTGCTGGCGCGAATAGCCACTGGTCGCAGCGTTGGCGATGTTGTTACTGGTGACCGACAATGCCGCCTGGCTGGCACTCAGGCCACTCAGGCCGATGGAAATCAGGCTCGACATGATTTAGTCCTTTTATAGATTCGTGGTTCTGCCAGCCATGGCGTATTGCGGGGTTGCTTGCATTTGCCGGGCAATGCTGATGATTTTTTTCGCATAGCCCGGGTCGGTCGCATAACCTGCCTTTTGCAGCTCTCTTGCAAACTGCTCAGGGTTATCGGCCGAATTCAGGGCATCTTGATAGCGGGAATTGCTCTGCAACAGGCTTACCAGGTCGTGGAAGCTGTCCTGGTATGAGTCGTAGCTGCGGAATGCAGCCGTTTCCTTGACGAACTGGCCGTCACGGAACTCGCTGGTGATCGCCCGCGCTTGCTCGCCCTGCCAGTTGCCGGTGGCCTTGATGCCGAACAGGTTGTGGCTGCTGCTGCCATCGGTATTGCGCATTACCGATTTGCCCCAGCCGGTTTCCAGAGCGGCCTGGGCCACCAGGTAGCGCGGGTCGATACCAATGCGTTTGGCAGCCTGCTCGGCCATCGGCAGCATGGTGGCGACGAACTCGTCACTGTCGGCAAAGGCCTTGTTCGGGGCCAGTGGCGGTTGGGCCACGGCGCGGCCAAGTATGCGCAGGCCGTTGTCCGGCACGGCGAAGGCCTGGGCTACCTGCTGACCGTCACGGGCCGGCACGGCAGCGCTGTTAGCGGTGGCCGCCGACGGCACGATGCCGGCCAGCAGGCGGTCGGTGAGTTTGCTCGGCAACGCCAGTCGCCGCGCATTGAGCGCGGCAACATCGTTGCGGCCAGACGCCGAATCAGCGGCATGCGCCGGCTCCGCCACCTTGCTGCCCCACAATGCCGGGCCACTGGCATCGGCCCGTGGGAACGGGCTGGTGTTGATGGACGCACTACGGCCTTTGGTCAACTGGCGTACCAGCACATCCTGCAGGCCAATACCTCCACCTTCGCGGGACATGCTCACGGCCAACTGCTGGTCGTACATGTCGCGGTACTGCTTCACCGTTTCGGTGTTCATCGGGTTGTCGTCGGCCAGCACGTCACTGGCCTTGCGCGAGGCCTTGAGCATTTCGCTGATGAACAGCGATTCGAACTCCTGGGCCACCTTGCGCACGTTGGCTTCGCTGTCGCGGTCACCCACCTTCAGCGAGCTGAGGCGGTTGAGGTCGGTGTAGGCGCCGCTGTCGACGCTACCTGAAACCAGGCTTTTGCTGTTCATCCGCACCGTCCTCAGATCACGATCAGGTCGGCCTGCAACGCGCCGGCCTGTTTCAGGGCTTCGAGGATGGCCATCAGGTCGCTGGGCGCTGCGCCCACCTGGTTCACCGCGCGGACGATTTCATCCAGCGTGGTGCCCGGGCCGAACTTGAACATCGGCTTGGCTTCCTGCTCGGCATTGACCCGCGAGCGCGGCACCACGGCGGTCTGGCCGTTGGAGAACGGCCCCGGCTGGCTGACGATCGGGTCTTCGGTAATGGTCACGGTCAGGCTGCCGTGGGTCACCGCGGCCGGCGACACCTTGACGTTCTGGCCGATGACGATGGTGCCGGTACGCGAGTTGATGATGACCTTGGCGACCGCCTGGCCCGGGTCGATCTCGAGGTTCTCGAGGATCGACAGGTAGTCCACGCGCTGGCTAGGGTCCATCGGCGCAGTGACACGCACCGAACCGCCGTCCACGGCCTGGGCCACGCCCGGGCCGAGCAGGTCGTTGACCTTGTCGACGATGCGCTTGGCGGTGGTGAAGTCGGGGCGGTTGAGGTTCAGGGTGAGGCTGTTGCCCTGGTTGAAGCCGCTCGGCACCGCACGCTCGACGGTAGCACCGCCAGGGATGCGACCAGCTGACGGAACGTTGACGGTGATCTTCGAACCGTCACGGCCCTCGGCATCGAAGCCGCCCACCACCAGGTTGCCCTGGGCCACGGCATAGACGTTGCCATCGATACCCTTGAGCGGGGTCATCAGCAGGCTGCCACCGCGCAGGCTCTTGGAGTTACCAATCGAGGACACGGTAATGTCCACCACCTGGCCTGGCTTGGCGAACGCTGGCAGGTCGGCATGCACCGACACTGCTGCAACGTTTTTCAGCTGCACGTTACCGGAGCCGGCCGGCACCTTGATGCCGAACTGCGACAGCATGTTGTTGAAGGTCTGCAGGGTGAATGGCGTCTGGGTGGTCTGGTCACCCGTGCCGTTGAGCCCCACCACCAGGCCGTAACCGATCAGCTGGTTGGAGCGCACGCCAGAAATGCTGGCGATGTCCTTCAGGCGCTCGGCCTGGGCGCCAAAAGCACAGGACAGGAGCAGGGTTGCGGCAATCAGCTGCCTCACGTTGAACATGGTCATCCGTACTCAGAAAGGCCAAAGCGGGCTGATGAAGAAGCGGTCCAGCCACCCGGGCTGGCTGGCATCGGCGAACGAGCCGGTACCGGAATAGGTGATGCGCGCGTCGGCCACACGGGTGGACGGCACGGTGTTGTCGGTGGCGATGTCGTCGGCGCGGATCATGCCGGCAATGCGCACCAGCTCTTCGCCGGTGTTCAGGGTCAGCCACTTCTCTCCGCGCACGGCGATGATGCCGTTGGGCAGCACTTCGGCCACGGTCACGGTGATGGAACCGGTCAGGGTGTTGCCCTGGGTGGCCTTGCTGTCGCCCTTGGTGGCGCGCTCGCCGCTGTAGCCGGCCTCCAGCGACAGGTCACCGCTGCCGAACGGGTTGTTGGTGCTCGGCGTGCTGCCGAACAATGACGTCAGGCCGATGTTGGCGTTGCTGTTTTTCTGAATCTGCGAGCCGGCGTTCTTGCTGGCCGATGTGCGCTCGTTGAGGGTGATGGTGATGATGTCACCCACCCGGAACGCCTTGCGGTCGCTGTACAGGTTCTGCTCGAAACCGGCCTGGTAGATCGAACCGTTGTTGGCCGCTGCCGGCAACGGGGTGCGCGGCAGTACCGGCGCGTAGTACGGGTCGTTGGGCTTGGGCGTCGGCGCGACGCAGCCTGCCAGCAACACCGCCCCCCCCAGGGCGAAAACGGACAACAGACGATTCATGACGCTTACCTCACGGGTGCAACGGAGTGACGGGGTTAGAGCTGCCTGCTTCAGAGCTGTTGAGTAACGAACGACAGCATCTGGTCAGCCGTGGAAATGACCTTGGAGTTCATCTCGTAGGCACGCTGGGTGGTGATCATGTTCACCAACTCTTCCACGGTGCTGACGTTGGAGTTTTCCAGGGTCTGCTGCAGGGTGGTGCCGAACCCGTTCAGGCCCGGGGTGCCAACCTGCGGCGCGCCACTGGCAGCGGTCTCGAGGAAAAGGTTGTCGCCAATCGCCTGCAGGCCCGCCGGGTTGATGAAGTCGGCGGTCTGGATGTTGCCGATCACCTGCGCAGCCGGATTGCCGGCGGTGGTGATCGACACCGTGCCGTCCTGGCCGACGGTGAAGGTCTGCGCGTCGTTCGGCACGACGATGGCAGGCTCCAGCGCGTAACCGTTGGCGGTGACGATCTGGCCGTCGGAGTTCAGGTGGAAGGTACCGTCACGGGTATACGAAACTGTGCCGTCCGGTTGCAGGATCTGGAAGAAGCCACGGCCGTTGACCGCCATGTCCAGCGGGTTTTCGGTGGTCTGCAGGCTGCCGGCAACGAAACTTTTCTGGGTGCCGACAATACGCACACCGGTACCGACCTGCAGGCCCGAGGGCAGCTCGCTATCCTGCGTAGACTGGGCGCCAGGCTGACGGCGGATCTGGTACAGCAGGTCCTGGAACTCGGCGCGGTCACGTTTGAAACCAGTGGTCGAAACGTTGGCCAGGTTGTTGGAAATGACCGTCAGGTTGGTGTCCTGGGCGGACAGGCCGGTTTTAGCGACCCAAAGAGCCGGAAGCATGTTGATTCTCCTCGTGCGCCTGTTTTACGGCACCCGTTCAAAAGTGATTAGCCGATTTGCAAAACCCGAGCCATGGCTTCGTCGCCTTCCTTGGCCGTATTCATCATCTTGACGTGCAGTTCGAACTGACGGGACAGCGCCAGCACCGAGGTCATTTCCTCGACGGCATTGACGTTGCTGCCTTCCAGGAAACCCGACACCACCCGCACGTTGACGTCGGCGTCGGCCGGCTGACCGTCGCGGGTATGGATCAAGCCGTCCAGGCCCTTGGTCAGGCCTTTGGTGTCTGGGTTGACCAGCTTGATGCGGTCGACCTCGGCCATCACCCGCGGGTCTTCACCCATGGAGCGAATGCTGATGGTGCCGTCGGCGCCCACTTCCACCTTCTGCTCCGGCGGAATGGCGATCGGGCCACCATTACCGATCACCGGCATGCCATTGCCGGCACGCAGCACGCCAAGGGCATCGATGTTCAAGCTGCCGGTACGCACGTAGGCTTCGCTGCCATCGGGCGCCTGCACGGCAATGAACCCCTTGCCGGTCACCGCCACATCCAGGTCGCGGCCGGTCTCGACCATTGGGCCCTCACTGAAGTCGGTGGCCGGGCGTTCGGTCATGGCAAAGGCGCGCGACGGAAAGCTGTCGCCGAACACCGGCATCGAACGTGCCTGCTCCAGGTCACGCTGGAAACCGTTGGTGGAAATGTTCGCCAGGTTGTTGGCGTGGGCCTTCTGTGCCAGCGCGTTCTGGCTGGCGCCGGTCATGGCCACATAAAGCAGTTTGTCCACAGCATCTCCTCTGCGCGTAGCTGCCGCGCTGTCACTGCGCAGGTCAAAGCAATAATCGAACCAACTCTGAAAGCCCTTGTTTACAGGGGGTTCAGCATAGTGAGGGGCAATAAACGTCAGTTTGTCGGCGGATGTTTGCCGCCTGCGGCAAGGGTTTGCTTAGAAGGTGCGGCAAGCGGCGTTGTTGTAGGGACCGGAATGGCGCACCCAGCCTTCGCCCGGACTGCTGGCCGAGCACATGTAGCGACCGGTGGCCAGGCTTTGCCATTGGTAGAACGGGGCGGGAGCGGCCGCGAGCGGCAGGGCCATGGTCAACAGGATTGTGAGCATTAGCCGTTTCATGCGTTGGGACCTCGAGAATTTGGGGCCGCTTTGCGGCCCCAATGACCATCAGGCCATCTGGATGATGGTCTGCATGATGGTGCTTTCGGTGGAGATGGTCTTGGCGTTGGCCTGATAGTTGCTCTGTGCCTTGATCAGGTTGACCAGCTCGCCGGTCAGGTCGACGTTGGAGTCTTCCAGCGCACCGCCACTGATCTGGCCAAGAGTACCCGTGTCCGGAGCGCCGATTACCGGCACACCCGAGGCGTAGGACTCTTGCCAGCTGGTACCGCCAATCGGCGTCAGGCCCTGCAGGTTGGCGAAGTTGGCGATGGCCACCTGGCCGATTACCTTGTCCTGGCCGTTGGTGAAGTTGGCGAACATGTTGCCGCTTTGATCGATGGTCAGGCCCGACAGCTCACCGGTAGCGAAGCCGTCCTGGCTCTTGGCGGTGGTGGCGCTTGCCGCGTTGTACTGAGTGGTGCCGAGCATGTCCAGGTTCACCCCGGCCAGGTTGGCAGTGGCGCCGTTCGGGCTCCATACGCCGGCAGCGTTCTTCTGCGCCGGGATCCAGTTGCCCAGGGTGAAGGTCTTGTCGGCAGCGATGGTCATGCCACCGGCTACCGGGCCTGCGGTCATGGCCGCGGTGTCCAGGGTGCCGTCAGACTTGAACGGCAGCTTGTTGGTCAGTGGCGTGGTCAAGGTCGGGTCGGCCGGGTTACGCCCATCGATGGTGGTGTACATGGTCCAGGAGTTGCTGCTGGCATCCTTGACGAAGTACTGGTTCAACTGGTGCGCGTTACCCTGGCTGTCGTAAACGTCGGTGTTGAATGTGTAGTTGTAGCTGCCGGTATTGGTGGGATCGAACGGCGTCACGGCCGGCGCGGTGGCACTGGAGTTCAGGTTGACGTTCTCGGAGATTTTTCCGGTCGGATTGGGCGTCAGGTTCGAGGTATCGATCTGCAGGTTGGTCAGCACGCCCTGCATGATCTTGCCATTGGCATCCACTGCATAACCTTGCAGGTTGGCGCCCGACGAGTTGACCACGTAACCATCCTTGTCGCTGTAGAACGCACCGGCACGGGTGTAGATCTTCGAACCGCCGTCGCTCATCACGAAGAAGCCGTTGCCATCGATGGCCATGTCCAAGGCCTGGCCGGTGCCGTTGATATTGCCCGGGGAGAACATCTGCGACACCGCAGCAGTCTTCACACCAGTGCCCACCACGGTCTTGCCGGCGCTGGTGCCGCGAATGGAGTTGGAATACTGGTCGGCGAATTCGGCACGCGACGATTTGAAGCCGGTGGTGGCAACGTTGGCAATGTTGTTGCCGGTAACGTTCAGGGCCTTGTTCGCTGCATAGAGGCCGCTAAGGCCGGTATTGAAAGACATGTGTAACTCCTGTCGTTTTGCTCAGGCCCTAGATGCCGATGCTTTGGATTTTGGAAAGCGCAACACTGCCCAGCCCAGCCAGGTTGAGCGTCATCTCCGAACCGTTGGTGCCCATGGTCACACTGGTGACCGAGGCCGGCAGGTTGGTGGTCATGGTGGTGGCCTTGCCATCGATCGAGGCGGTGGCCTTGAAGGTGTAGGCACCTGCTGCGACGGCTTCGCCGTCGTCATTCAGGCCATTCCAGGTAAAGTCGATCTTGCCGGCTTTCTGCGTACCCAGGTCGATGGTGCGCACCAGCTTGTCGTCCTTGTCGTAGATGCCCACCGAAGTGGCAGTACTGGACGACGTCAGATTGACCGTACCTTTCATTTCCTTGCTGGTGTCGACCAGAGCCTTGTTGGTCTCGACAATTACGTTGCGCCCGACCAGTGACGACGCCTGCAAGGCCTGGGATGACTGCAAACCGGCCGCGATACTGGTCACCGAATCATTCAGAGACTGCATGCTTTCGAGGCTGCTGAACTGCGCCAGCTGCGCCACGAACTCGCCGTTCTCCTGCGGGTCGAGCGGGTTCTGGTTCTTCATCTGGGTAACCAGCAACTGCAGGAATGCATCCTTGCCCAAGGCGCTGCCGGCGCTGCCTGTGCTGCTGTCGGTCTTCGACGTCTGCTTCTGCAGCGAGGTCAGGTACGCGCTACCGGCCTCGGTGGTGGAATTGGTGGTGGTCATGTCGGCTTCCTATCACTGCCCCAGGGTCAGGACTTTCTGCATCATGCTCTTGGCCGTATTCATCAGCTCGGCGTTGGTCTGGAACGCGCGGCTGGCGGAGATCATGTCAGCCATCTCTTCGACCACGTTGACGTTCGGGTAGTAGACGTAACCGTCCTTGTTCGCCGCTGGGTGGTTGGGCTCGTAACGGGCCTCCAGGTTGCTTTGATCCTCGACGATGCCTTTTACCTGCACGCCCTGCCCTGCCTCGCCCTGGTCTTCGAACAGCGACTGGCTACCGCCGGCCTGCGCGTCCTGGAAGGTGGTGGCGAACACCGGGTGGCGGGCGCGGTAGGTCTGGTCGATGCTCGAGGACACCGTCTCGGCGTTGGCGATGTTGGAAGCAACGGTGTTCAGGCGCGTGTTCTGCGCACTCATGCCGCTACCGGCAATGTTGAAGACACTGGAAAGGGACATGGTCATTCTCCCCGCAGGGCCGAAACCAGCCCTTTGAATTTACTGTTGAGCAAAGTGAAGCTGGCCTGGAAGCCGATGGCGTTTTCGGTGTAGTTCGATTGCTCGATCTGCGCGTCCACGGTGTTCTGGTCGATCGACGGCTGCGTTGGCGTGCGGTACTTGAGGGTATCGTCAACCATGGCCAGGCCCTCGGCCTCGATATGGCGGCTGTTGGTACGATCCAGGCTGAAACGGCCGCCGCTCTGCTGCTTGTCGCTCTCGGCAGCGAGCACCGAAGCGAAGTCCATGTCTCGCGCCTTGTAATTGGGCGTGTCGGCGTTGGCGATGTTGTTGGCCAGCACTTCGGCACGCTGGGCGCGGAAGCCCAGAGCCTTTTCGTGAATACCAAGCGCCTTGTCGAAGCTGATGCTCATGTCGGGGAAACCTTCGGAGGTTGACCGGAATATCGTTGGCCAAGGTGTAGCAAGGGCTGTGCCAAACAACCGAAAGCCCGGAAATACGGGCTTGCAGAGCGAGGTGCTGTCAGAGTGATGCCAGAAAAGCGGCAAAGGCCTTCCGCCTTCGGCCGCGAAAGCGGCAATTGCCGGGCGGCAGAAGCGGCAAAACAAAAATTTGACGTCAATGAGCAGCCATCACCACCAACCACGGACACCTGCCCCGCCCTCTCACAGCACATACACATGAACTTCGCCGAACATGCCGGGAATGAAGTCGCCTTTTCCTACAGCTGACTCAGAAACCTCCGATCCGAATCCATGATGGGATTTCCCCCTGTACACGCTGTCAGGGAGACACCTCATGTACCTGGATTACCTCGTGCCCTCCTGGCACGAGATCGAGTCACGTGTCATCGCCATGGTGGGCTACCAAAGCGGTGGCCAGTTCCGCACCAGCCTCAATGAAGAGGTCGCCTCGCTAGGCCTCAACCTGCGCCGGATCGAAGCCGTCCGCACAGCCTTCTACCACGCCGAATGGCAGGCGGCGCACGTGCTGCGCCAGCGCTTCGCCGACCTCGACATCAACAGCATCGTCGACGAACTGCTGATGGTCGTGCGGCAGATGGCGATGATCGTCGCCGGCAGCACCATTACCGGTGGCCTGCTTGGCGCGGGGGTTGGCGCATTCGCCGGCGGCGCCGGAACCATTCCGTTCGCCGGCGCGGGCGCGGCCATGGGCCTCAAGGTCAGTGGCTGGATCCTCGGCGCGCTGGGGCTGGCCTCCATCGCCGAGTTCTTCATCGAGGGCTTGCCGCGTATCGGCGAGTACTACGTCGACGGCATTCGCTTCGCTTGGGAAGGCACCTGCGGCAATGAAGGCACGGGCCCGTTCTGCCGGGACGACCCCTATGCGATATCCCGGGCCACGCATCAGATTGCCCAAGGTCATGTGGAGGTCGTGCTGCTGTTGCTGGGGGCGATCGTGTCGTACCTCACCCGCGGCCGCGGCGATGCCCGGGTGCTGGCCCAGGAAATGGCGGCCAGCCGCAAAGGTGCGCGGCTGGGGCAATGGATGCTCAAGCATGAAGAAGGGTTGAAGCAACGGCCGGACCTGCAGGTGCCGGAGCGGCGCAAGGGGGTGGTGGGTGAGCCGCAACCGATGCAGCCTGATCGGCCGGCAGGGAAAGACAAGGAGCCCTCGACAGGGAAGCCCGGTAGCATGCCGTTGCATACCGTGGCGTGCTTCAAGGCAGACAAATTGCCAGTATCCAAGCATGGCGAGTTTGAACGGCAGTTGAAAGGGCAGCAGGAAGGGTTGAACCGGCTGACGGTTGAGGAGTTTCTCGAGAATATTGCCAACCCCGTAAAGCGGAGCCCTAGCGCGGCAAAAAGAGCGCGCAAAGAGCTGGAAGAAGCACTGACCCAGCGACTGGAAGAAGAGTTACAGGAATCAATGGGATATAGAGCTGCAAAAGCAGAAGCAGCTAAGAGGGCAAAGAAAACCATGGCAAGCCTTGCAGCCCTGCACAACCCTGACCTTGTAGCCGGCGGGAAAGATGTCATTGCTGATTTTGGAGATCGGCAGGTCAACTCAAGTATCGGACCACAATGGAAGACTAAGGTCGAGAACCTAAGAAATGCCGCAGCGGCAATACCAGAATCCTCTCGTGGCAGAACGTTGATAAATGTAAATCTTCACAAATGCTAGGAGACAATAAATGGATGAGGCTTTTTCTGTTTTTCTAGAAGAGTTTGGCAATACCATAGAGCGCCGAGAAGTCCCAGTATCGAGCATTCAGCGCTATCGCGGGACACTGCCTGATCAGCTACTGGAGTATTGGAGCGAGCATGGATGGTGCGGTTATGGCGATGGGATTTTCTGGATGGTCAACCCACAGGAGTATAATGGCATTGTAGCATCCTGGCTTGAAGGCACCGCGCTCGAAACCATCGACAACTATCACGTGATTGCCAGAAGCGCCTTTGGAGACTTGTACCTCTGGGGAGAGAAGACAGGCGCATCACTCAAAATCACGAGCGTGCTTTCGCGCTACAGAGTTCATAACTCCATTTACGTTGGAGACAAAATGAACAAGGGGGTTAAGGCCTTCATGGCATCCAAGCGGGTAGATACCAACGACTACGGCGACCTATTCAAGCCGGCTCGACAAAAACTTGGCCAGCTAGGCCCTGACGAGATGTATGGTTTCACCCCCGCCATCATGCTTGGCGGCCCTGATAATCTTGACCATTTGGCGAAAGTAAAAATTGTGGAGCACTTGATGCTCCTATCGCAAATATCCGAACTCAAGCCATTCGCCCTTTCCGACTTTTAGGCAATTTATCTACAAGCACAGCCTTCCCGCATCGACCAGCAATGGACCAAGCGCCGCCAGGCGCTTGGGACCCACTCCTGATTACCGCAAAATTTCATCTCACGGAGATAGCCGACTCACTTCGCCTGGTAGATGATCCCCGGACTGCACTGCACCATCTGGTAATGGTCCGGCAGCCCGTTCAGCGCCTCGGAAGCCCCGAGGAACAGATAGCCGCCCGGCTTCAAGGTACTGTGGATACGTAACAGGATGTCCTTCTTCACCTGCGCCGAGAAGTAGATGAGCACGTTACGGCAGAACACCACATCGAACTTGCCCAGGCTGGCATAGCTGTCGAGCAGGTTGAACGAGCGGAACTCGACACGGCTGCGAATCGCCGGCTTGACTGCCCAGCGCCCCGGCCCCTTGGTTTCGAAGTAGCGCTGCAGGCGCTCCTGGGACAAGCCACGGGCAATCGCCAGGCTGTCGTACTCGCCGGTCTTGCAGTTGGTCAGCATGGTGCCGGACAGGTCGGTGGCCACGATTTGCGCGCCCATCTTCAACTGGCCGAGGTTGCTGCGTTCGAACTCGTCGATAGCCATGGAGATGGAATACGGCTCCTGCCCCGACGAACAGGCCGCCGACCACATGCGCAGGCGCTGGCCAGGGTTGTTGCGGATGAACTCGGGGATGACCTTGTTCTTCAGCACCTCGAACGGGTAGGTATCGCGAAACCACAGGGTCTCGTTGGTGGTCATGGCATCGACCACCTGCTCGCGCAAGCCGCCGCGCGGTTGGGCCTGGATGCGCTGCACCAGTTCGCCCAGGCTCTTGATGCCCTGTTGCTCCATCAGCTTGTTGAGACGGCTGGAAACCAGATACTGCTTATTCTCGCCCAGCAGGATGCCACAGGCTTTCTCCAGGAAGACCCGGAACTGTTCGAAATCCAAATTACCCGTAGACACTACTGCCGCCTCTTTTCAATCACTGGTGCCGGGGGCCTGCCCCCGGCTGCTTCAATGCGCCGCCTTGATCCGGTCGACCACCCGCTGGGCCAGGTCGTCCGGCTTGAACTTGGCCAGGAAGTCATCGGCACCGACCTTCTTGACCATCGCCTGGTTGAACACCCCGGAAAGCGAAGTATGCAGGCAGATGTGCAATTTTTGCATGCGTGGGTCACTGCGGATCTCTGCCGTTAGCGTATAGCCGTCCATTTCCGGCATTTCAATGTCCGAGATCATCATCAGGAACTCTTCTTCCGGCTTCTTGCCCTCATCCACCAGCTGGCGCAGGTAGTTCAGGGCCTGACGGCCGTCATTGAGCGCCACCACCTCGACCCCCACGGTCTGCAGGCAGCGGCTGACCTGTTTGCGCGCCACCGACGAATCGTCGACGGTGAGCACCCGCAGCAGCACGGCCTTGTCCTGCACCTCGGCATCGATCACACCGGCCGACACCGACTCGGAGGACGGCGCCACTTCGGCCAGCACCTTCTCCACATCGATGATCTCGACCATGCGGTTGTCCACCCGGGTGACCGCGGTCAGGTAGTGGTCGCGGCCAGTGCCCTTGGGTGGCGGATGGATCTCTTCCCAGTTCATGTTGACGATGCGCTCCACCGAATGCACCAGGAAGCCTTGGGTCTTGGTGTTGTACTCGGTGATGATCACGAAACTGTTGCGCGTGTCTTCCTGCAGCGGCCGCAATCCGGTGGCCATCGACAGGTCGAGGATCGGGATGGTCGCCCCGCGAATATTGGCAACCCCACGCACCACCGGGTGCGCCTTGGGCAGCAGGGTCAGCGCAGGGCATTGCAGCACTTCCCTGACCTTGAATACGTTGATGCCGTAAAGCTGTTCGCCATTGAGGCGGAACAGCAGCAATTCCAGGCGATTCTGCCCCACCAGCTGCGTGCGCTGGTTGACCGAATCCATAACACCTGCCATGCCAGACTCCTTTATGTTTCAGCCTTTCGTTGCAACTCAGGTAGCGAGTCGGCACGGGCTTTGCTTTTTTGAGCGCCATGTACACGAAAACGACATTTTTCCGACGACTGACGCGCCTGCTGACTGGCTCGCTGGCCATGCTGTGCCTGCTGGTGCCCGGCGCTCGCACGGTAGCGGACGCGTTTACCTTGCCTGAACAACTTATCGGTGTCACTCAAGGGTTTCTTGAATTCAGCGTCGAAGATTATCTGGCCACCACCCAGACCGCCGGCCGTTACGAGATCCAGGTCAACCCGCTGGACCCGCGCCTGCGCATGCCGCTGTGCAGCCAGCAGCTGGACGCCTCGCTTGAAAGCCCGGCCCAGCCGTTGGGCCGCGTCACGGTGAAGGTGCGCTGCGAAGGCTCGGCGCCCTGGACCGTGTTCGTGCCGGCCACTGTGCGGCTGTTCCGCGACGTGGTGGTGGTGACCCGACCACTCAAGCGCGACAACGTGGTGGGCGAAGGCGACGTGGCCCTGCGCGAGCGGGATGTCGGAACCCTGGGCCAAGGCTTCCTGACCGAACTGGAGCAGGCGGTGGGCATGAAGATGCTGCGGCCCACGGTGATCGACCAAGTACTCACCCCGCAACACCTGGAACAGGCCGAAGTGGTGCGCAAGGGCGACCACGTGGTGATCATCGCCCGCAGCGGCAGCCTGAGTGTACGCATGCCCGGGGAAGCCCTGAGCAAGGGTGGCCTGAGCGAACAGATCCGGGTGCGCAACCTCAATTCCAAACGGGTGATCAAGGCCAGGGTGACCGGCCCTGGACAGGTAGAGGTGAGTATGTAGCCAGCCCATTGATTTGCGCTGGCGGTGAGGAACCGCTTTTCCTAAACTGTGTCAGAAAACGGGTTCGCGAGCTTGCTGACAGGCGGCTATGCATTTGTGCCTAAAGTTTCTTTCGGGTTGGCCGAAAACAAGGCAAGCGTCCAAATACCCAGAGGTTTCTGATCATGGTCATCGACTTCAGTCGTTTGAATAACTCTCCGTCCGTCACGGGCGGCGTGCGCGGCAACACCGCGTCCGGCAGCGCCGAAAAACCGGCAGCCAGCCAGGAAGCGGCAACCGGCACCAGCGCCAGCGGAGAAGCGGTACACCTCAGCCAAGAGGCCCAGCAGTTGCAGAAGATCAGCGACAAGCTGCGCGACGAGCCGGTGGTCAACAGTGCCCGTGTGGCCCAGTTGAAACAGGCGATCGCCGACGGCAGCTACCAGGTCGATGCCGGCCGGGTCGCCAGCAAACTGCTCGATTTCGAAGCCCAGCGCTGACCGTTCGGCGCGCTGACTTCACGGACGCTAGAAAAGCCAAGAGTTAGCCATGCACGACACCACCTTGCTGCAACTGATCGAAGATGACATTGCCCCGCTGCAGGAACTGCTTGACCTTCTGCAAAAGGAAGCGATCGCCCTGCATGGCCGCGACATGCCGCTGCTGGAGCAGATCCTGGCGCGCAAGCAGTCGTTGATCATCTTGCTCGAGCAGCACGGCCAGCGCCGGAGCCAGTTGCTCGGCAGCCTGGGCCTGAGTGCAGATCGGGCAGGTGTGCAGGCGCTGGCTGCGCAATCGGCTCATGGCGAAACGATGCTGCAGCGGCTCGACATGCTTTCGCAGCTGATGGACAGCTGTCAGCAGGTCAACCAGACCAATGGCCGGATCATCCAGGTGCAGCAGCACGTCACCAACAACCAGATCCGCATCCTCATGGGCGGAGACTCTCCGTCGCTCTACGACAGCCGCGGCAGTACCTCGCCGCTGGCCAAGCCACGGGCGCTCAGCCAAGTGTGATTTTTCTATTAAGGCACGGAACATACTGGCAAAATGCCGTTAATTGCGTGTGTCGCTTTTGCCTGGAGAACGATAAGCCGTGTTCAATGAATCCGATGCCCCGCAGCCGCCAAAGGTGCTGAACACCCCTTTGGAGATTGCGGCCAATTTGCGGCAGCTGCAGGAAAGCCACGACCCCCTGATCATCACCTTCCACGACCGCAGCCAGCGCTTCCAGAGCTACGTGGTGCACGTGGACCGTGAAAGCAACATCCTGGCGCTGGACGAGATGATTCCGCGCGATGGTGAGAAATTCATCGAGAACGGCGAACACTTCCGCGTCGAAGGCTTCCATGATGGCGTGCGTATCGCCTGGGACTGCAACCATGCGTTGAGGATCAGCGAAGTCGACGGCCACCGCTGCTACCGCGGCGCCATGCCTCAGGAGATGACCTACCACCAGCGCCGCAATGCCTTCCGCGCCGCGCTGAAGCTATCGCAGCTGGTCGATATCATCCTCGATGGCACCCACCTCAAGGGCAACGGCGCCCTGCGTGGGAAGCTGCTGGACATCTCCGCCACCGGCTGCAAACTACGCTTCGAAGGCAATGTCGAGGATCGCCTGCAACTGGGCCAGGTATATGAACGCTTCAAGGCAGGCACCCCGCTGAGCCTGGTCGATACCATGGTCGAGCTGCGCCACCTGCACTATGAAGAGCGGATCAATACCACCTTTGCCGGCGTGCGCTTCCATAACCTTACCGGGCAGGCGCAGCGCAAGGTCGAGAGCTTCGTGTACCAGTTGCAGCGTGAAGCGCGGCGGTTCGACAAGGACGACTATTGATCGTCGGCCGAGTACAAAACGCCACCTATCAAGGTGGCGTTTTCATTTGTGATTCTCCTGTGCCGGCCTCTTCGCGGGCATGCCCGCTCCCACAGAACTGCACATAACTCATTGAATTAGAAGGGACTCTGTGGGAGCGGCTTTAGCCGCGAACACCGGCGCAGCCGGTGCCATGCACCGCGTTGGATTCTTCGCGGCTAAAGCCGCTCCCACAGGGTACGCGTACTGCTTGCGGATCCAGTTATCTACGCGACAGCTCTCCCACAGGTACAACGCATGCCTTGAACGCTGCGCGGTCGCTGTGGGAGCGGGCGTGCCCGCGAAGAGGCCGGCACAGGCCTACACCGACTTGCTGACCTCACCTTCCGGCTCAGGCTCCTTGTCAGCCCCCTTCTCCTCCGCCTCGGTATCCTCAGCCGCCACCGGCGCCTGCATTACCTCCTGCACCGTCTGCTCATCCACCCGTGGGTCCAGCGCCGCCGACAGTGGCGAACCGGCAGCCGGCATCGCAACGTGGCCCAAAGGCGCATCCTGCACCTGGTGCAGCCCGGTGACCGCCTTCGGACGAATGCGCCACACCAGCACCAGGGCAAAGAACACGAAGAAGGCATACAGCATCTGCGGGCCCAGCACCTTCATCAGCACGCCTGCCGCCAGCGGCCCGATACACGCGCCCACACCGTAGGTCACCAGCAGCATCGCGGTCAGCGACACCCGCCGCTCGCTTTCCACATGGTCGTTGGAAAACGCCACCGCCAGCGGGTAGAGGCAGAACTGCAGCAACGAAATCACGAAACCTATGCCGAACAGCAACTCCAGCGGCACACTGGGCAGCATTGCAAGTGGCGCCGAGGCCAGCGCCAACCCCACGGCCACGCTGCGGATCAGCACCGCCCGATCGTAGCGGTCAGACAACCAGCCCAGCGGCCACTGCACCAGCAGGCCGGCAAAAATGCAGCTACCCATGAACAGACCGACCTGTTCGGTAGTCATGCCTTGGCTGGAGGCATACAAGGGCGCCAGGCCATAGAACGAGCCGACGATCAGCCCTGAGCCCAGCACCGTGCTGAGCGACTGCGGCACCCGCTTGATGAAGAACTTCGGCTCCATCGGTGCCGGGCGCAACGGTGCGGGGTGAATGCGCCGGGTCATGGCCACCGGCACCAGGCACAGGGTGAAACACATGGCCACCAGCATCAGCAGCTCCAGGCCAAGCTGTGGGTGCACCACCAAAATCAGCTGGCCGAGCACCAGGCCCAGGTAAGAGGCGATCATGTAGCCGCTGAACACCGCGCCGCGGTGCTTCACATCGGCCTGCTCGTTCAGCCAGCTTTCGATGACCATGTACTGGCACATCATCCCCAGGCCGACGATCATCCGCAGCCCGACCCAGGCCGGCAGCCAGCTGGTCAAGCCATGGCCGAGCACCGCCGCACCGACGATGCCAGCACAAGTGGCGTAGGCGCGAATGTGCCCTACTCGGCCAATCAACCGGTGGCCGACCTTGCCGCCTACCGCCAGGCCAAAGTAGTTGGCCGCCATCAAGGCACCCACCCACAGGCTGTCGACATGATCGGCTGCCAGGCGCAGGGCCAGGTAGGTACTGAGCAGGCCCGAGCCGATCAACATCATCAGCGCGGCGAAATACAACGACTGAAACGGCTTCCATATATTTCGCATAGGTCCCTTGCGGCTCCCGGGTCAGGTGGCGATGGGTTGCAGCCAAGCATAAAAGCAAAATTGCTGCGGCGCAGTCCCCTGCCTGACAATTCGTGAATCAAGGGCGCGTCCAGTGTCGGTCATGTCGTGTTCATGCACGTGCACCGGACTGCACTCAAGCGTTTCGCTCTCACGGTTTTTGAATGCAAGCGCAATACCGGGAGAAATACTCAACTTCTATTCGAGTAATATCCGGCTGGCCTGATAACCGGCTTCCCCCGTCGAAGCCGCCCTCATTCCCGCAAGGTCATGCCATTGGCCGGCAGCGGCAGGGCCGTCTTGTAACGCACCTGCTTCAAGGCAAAACTGGAACGGATATTGGCCACCCCCGGCAACCGCGTCAGATAATCCAGAAACCGTTCCAGCGCCTGGATGCTGGGCAGCAGTACCCGCAACAGATAGTCCGGATCGCCCGTCATCAGGTAGCACTCCATCACCTCGGGCCGTTCGGCAATCTCTTCCTCGAATCGATGCAACGACTGCTCGACCTGTTTTTCCAGGCTCACATGGATGAATACGTTCACGTCCAGCCCCAACGCCTCGGGCGACAGCAAGGTCACCTGCTGGCGGATCACCCCCAGCTCCTCCATGGCCCGAACCCGGTTGAAGCACGGCGTGGGAGACAGGTTCACCGAGCGGGCCAGTTCGGCGTTGGTGATGCGGGCATTTTCCTGCAGGCTGTTGAGAATGCCGATATCGGTACGATCGAGTTTGCGCATGAGACAAAATCACCGGTTTTTTGTGTTTATGCGGAATGTTTATCTGCCCTGCTCGGCAAAGGCAACCAACTTGAGAGAAAAATTCTCCTGCCGGACCACTAAGATGTAGGGGACGCTGACCTACCAGTCACAAGCCGGTACTCAGCGGCGGCCGCTTCAGAGCTCACAAAAACAAATACCCGAGCGAGCGTAAAAAGCATGAACGAGTACGCCCCCCTGCGTTTGCATGTGCCCGAGCCTACCGGCCGGCCAGGCTGCCAGACCGATTTCTCCTACCTGCGCCTGAACGATGCAGGTCAAGCCCGTAAACCCCCAGTCGATGTCGACGCTGCCGACACCGCGGATTTGTCCTACAGCCTGATCCGCGTGCTCGACGAGCAAGGCGACGCGCAAGGCCCGTGGGCCGAAGACATCGACCCGCAAGTTCTCCGCCAGGGCATGCGCGCCATGCTCAAGACGCGGATTTTCGATAGCCGCATGGTGGTCGCCCAGCGCCAGAAGAAGATGTCCTTCTACATGCAGAGCCTGGGTGAAGAAGCCATCGGCAGCGGCCAGGCCCTGGCGCTGAACCGCACCGACATGTGCTTCCCCACCTACCGCCAGCAAAGCATCCTGATGGCCCGCGACGTGTCGCTGGTCGAGATGATCTGCCAGTTGCTGTCCAACGAGCGCGACCCGCTCAAGGGCCGCCAACTGCCGATCATGTATTCGGTGCGCGAGGCCGGTTTCTTCACCATCAGCGGTAACCTGGCGACCCAGTTCGTGCAGGCGGTCGGCTGGGCCATGGCCTCGGCGATCAAGGGCGATACCAAGATCGCCTCGGCGTGGATCGGCGACGGCGCAACCGCCGAGTCGGACTTCCACACCGCCCTCACCTTTGCCCACGTGTACCGCGCCCCGGTAATACTCAACGTGGTCAACAACCAGTGGGCGATCTCCACCTTCCAGGCCATCGCCGGTGGCGAGTCGACCACCTTCGCCGGCCGTGGCGTGGGTTGCGGCATTGCCTCGCTGCGAGTCGACGGCAACGACTTCGTCGCCGTGTACGCTGCCTCGCGCTGGGCCGCCGAACGCGCCCGCCGTGGCCTGGGCCCGAGCCTGATCGAGTGGGTCACCTACCGTGCAGGCCCGCACTCGACCTCGGACGACCCGTCCAAGTACCGCCCGGCCGATGACTGGAGCCACTTCCCGCTCGGCGACCCGATCGCCCGCCTGAAGCAGCACCTGATCAAGATCGGCCACTGGTCCGAGGAAGAACACCAGGCCACCACTGCCGAACTGGAAGCCGCGGTGATCGCCGCGCAGAAGGAAGCCGAGCAGTACGGCACGCTGGCCAACGGTCACATCCCGAGTGCAGCCTCGATGTTCGAGGACGTGTACAAGGAAATGCCCGACCACCTGCGCCGTCAACGCCAGGAACTGGGGGTTTGAGATGAACGACCACAACAACAGCATCAACCCGGAAACCGCCATGGCCACCACTACCATGACCATGATCCAGGCCCTGCGCTCGGCCATGGATGTCATGCTCGAGCGCGACGACAATGTGGTGATCTACGGCCAGGACGTCGGTTACTTCGGCGGCGTGTTCCGCTGCACCGAAGGCCTGCAGAACAAGTACGGCAAGTCCCGCGTGTTCGACGCGCCGATCTCCGAGAGCGGCATCGTCGGCACCGCCGTGGGCATGGGTGCCTATGGTTTGCGCCCGGTAGTGGAAATCCAGTTCGCCGACTACTTCTACCCGGCCTCCGACCAGATCGTTTCCGAGATGGCGCGCCTGCGTTACCGCTCGGCCGGCGAGTTCATCGCCCCGTTGACCCTGCGCATGCCCTGCGGTGGCGGGATCTATGGTGGCCAGACCCACAGCCAGAGCCCGGAAGCGATGTTCACCCAGGTGTGCGGCCTGCGCACTGTCATGCCGTCCAACCCGTATGACGCCAAGGGCCTGCTGATCGCCTCGATCGAATGCGATGACCCGGTGATCTTCCTGGAGCCCAAGCGCCTGTACAACGGCCCGTTCGACGGCCACCACGACCGCCCTGTCACCCCCTGGTCGAAGCACCCGCAAAGCGCCGTACCCGATGGCTACTACAGCGTGCCGCTGGACAAGGCAGCCATTACCCGCCCCGGCAATGACGTGACCGTGCTGACCTACGGCACCACGGTGTACGTGGCCCAGGTGGCCGCCGAAGAAACCGGCGTCGACGCCGAGGTGATCGACCTGCGCAGCCTCTGGCCGCTAGACCTGGAGACCATCGTCGAGTCGGTGAAAAAGACCGGCCGCTGCGTGGTGGTACACGAAGCTACCCGCACCTGCGGCTTCGGCGCCGAACTGGTGTCGCTGGTACAGGAACACTGCTTCCACCACCTGGAGGCGCCGATCGAGCGCGTCACCGGTTGGGACACCCCCTACCCCCACGCACAGGAATGGGCTTACTTCCCAGGGCCTTCGCGGGTAGGTGCGGCATTGAAAAAGGTCATGGAGGTCTGAATGGGCACGCACGTCATCAAGATGCCGGACATTGGCGAAGGCATCGCGCAGGTCGAGTTGGTCGAGTGGTTCGTCAAGGTCGGCGACATGATCGCCGAAGACCAGGTGGTGGCCGACGTCATGACCGACAAGGCCACCGTGGAAATCCCTTCGCCGGTCAGCGGCAAGGTGCTGGCACTGGGTGGGCAGCCCGGTGAAGTGATGGCGGTCGGCAGCGAGCTGATCCGCATCGAAGTGGAAGGCAGCGGCAACCATGTGGATGTGCCCACCAAGGATGCGCCCAAGCGCGAACAGGTCGAGGCCCCCGCTGCCCTGGTAGCCGCCAAGCCAGAGCCGCAGAAGGAAGCAAGACCGGCCGCGTGCCAGGCGCCCGTCAACCACGAGGCAGCCCCGATCGTGCCGCGCCAGCCAGGCGAAAAGCCGCTGGCCTCCCCGGCGGTGCGCAAGCGCGCCCTGGATGCCGGTATCGAACTGCGTTACGTGCATGGCAGCGGCCCGGCCGGGCGTATCCTGCACGAAGACCTCGACGCCTTCATGAGCAAACCGCACAGCGCTGGCGGACAAGCGCCGAGCGGTTATGCCAAGCGCACCGACAGCGAGCAGGTGCCGGTGATCGGCCTGCGCCGCAAGATCGCCCAGCGCATGCAGGACGCCAAGCGCCGCGTCGCGCACTTCAGCTATGTGGAAGAAATCGACGTCACCGCCCTGGAAGCCTTGCGCCAGCAGCTCAACAGCAAGCACGGCGACAGCCGCGGCAAGCTGACCCTGCTGCCGTTCCTGGTGCGCGCCCTGGTCGTGGCACTGCGCGACTTCCCGCAGATCAACGCCACCTATGACGACGAAGCCCAGGTCATCACCCGCCATGGCGCGGTGCATGTGGGCATCGCCACCCAGGGTGACAACGGCCTGATGGTACCGGTACTGCGCCATGCCGAAGCTGGCAGCCTGTGGAGCAATGCCGGCGAGATCTCGCGCCTGGCCAACGCTGCTCGCAACAACAAGGCAAGCCGCGATGAGCTGTCCGGTTCGACCATCACCCTGACCAGCCTGGGCGCACTGGGAGGCATCGTCAGCACGCCGGTGGTCAACACCCCGGAAGTGGCGATCGTCGGCGTCAACCGCATGGTCGAGCGGCCTGTGGTGATCGACGGCCAGATCGTCGTGCGCAAGATGATGAACCTGTCCAGCTCGTTCGACCACCGCGTGGTCGATGGCATGGACGCCGCGCTGTTCATCCAGGCCGTGCGCGGCCTGCTCGAACAACCCGCCTGCCTGTTTGTGGAGTGAGCATGCAACAGACTATCCAGACTACCCTGTTGATCATCGGCGGCGGCCCTGGCGGCTACGTGGCTGCCATCCGCGCCGGGCAACTGGGCATCCCCACCGTGCTGGTGGAAGGCCAGGCACTGGGCGGTACCTGCCTGAACATCGGCTGCATCCCGTCCAAGGCGCTGATCCACGTGGCCGAGCAGTTCCACCAGACCTCGCGCTTTGCCGGGCCGTCGGAGCTGGGCATCAGCGTCGCCTCGCCGCGCCTGGACATCGGCCAGAGCGTGGCCTGGAAGGACGGCATCGTCGACCGCCTGACCACCGGCGTCGCCGCGCTGCTGAAAAAGCACGGGGTCAAGGTGATCCATGGCTGGGCGAAGGTGCTCGACGGCAAGCAGGTCGAGGTCGATGGCCAGCGTATCCAGTGCGAGCACCTGTTGCTGGCCACTGGCTCCAGCAGCGTCGAACTGCCAATGCTGCCGCTGGGTGGGCCGATCATTTCCTCGACCGAAGCCCTGGCGCCGAAAACCCTGCCGCAGCACTTGGTAGTGGTGGGCGGCGGCTACATCGGCCTCGAGCTGGGCATCGCCTACCGCAAGCTGGGCGCCCGGGTCAGCGTGGTGGAGGCGCGCGAGCGCATCCTGCCAACCTACGACAGCGAGCTGACCGCCCCGGTGGCCGAATCGCTGAAGAAGCTGGGCATCACCCTGCACCTGGGCCATAGCGTCGAAGGTTACGAAGGCGGCTGCCTGCTGGCCCGTGATGGCCAGGGCGGCCAACTGCGCCTGGAAGCCGACCAGGTGCTGGTGGCCGTGGGCCGCCGGCCACGCACGCAAGGTTTCAACCTGGAGTGCCTGGACCTGAAGATGAACGGCGCCGCCGTCGCCATCGACGAGCGCTGCCAGACCAGCATGCGCAACGTCTGGGCCATCGGCGACGTGGCCGGCGAACCGATGCTGGCGCACCGGGCCATGGCCCAGGGCGAGATGGTCGCCGAGATCATCGCCGGCAAGGCGCGTCGTTTCGAACCCAGCGCGATCGCCGCGGTGTGTTTCACCGACCCGGAAGTGGTGGTGGTCGGCAAGACCCCGGAGCAAGCCAGCCAGCAAGGGCTGGACTGCATCGTCGCGCAGTTCCCGTTCGCCGCCAATGGCCGGGCCATGAGCCTGGAATCGAAAAGCGGTTTCGTGCGGGTGGTGGCGCGCCGTGACAACCACCTGATCCTGGGTTGGCAGGCGGTTGGCGTGGCGGTTTCCGAGTTGTCGACGGCGTTTGCCCAGTCGCTGGAAATGGGCGCGTGCCTGGAGGATGTGGCCGGAACCATCCATGCCCACCCGACACTGGGTGAGGCGGTACAGGAAGCGGCGCTGCGCGCGCTGGGCCACGCCCTGCATATCTGACACTGAAGCGGCCGAGGCCGATTTGGCCCGCAGCGCCCCTGGCGTTGCGGGTCTTTTTTCATTCAGGCCTTACGGCGGTCCAACACAAAACCTGAAACCACCGCGGTCTCTGTGGGAGCAGGCATGCCCGCGAAGCCCCCAACACGGTGTATGGCACCGGCTCCGCCGGTGTTCGCGGGCGCGCCCGCTCCCACAATGATCGCGATCTATTGGGCTATCGCGTTCTTGCCGTTCCCCTTGGCCCGGTACAGCGCCTTGTCGGCACGCGCCAGCAGTGCATGCTGGTCCTCCCCTTCCTCCCATTGCACCACACCGTAGCTCATGGTCAGCCGGCAATCGCCCACCGGCTCTATCTGCGCCATCGCCTGGCGCAAGCGTGCAGCCACCTCCAGCGCCTCGCCCAGCGAGGCCTGCGGCAATACGATGACGAACTCGTCCCCACCCCAGCGCGCCAGCAGGTCCTGCTCCCGCAGGCAGGCACGCAGGACGTCGACCACCCGCAACAGCGCCGCATCGCCATGGGCATGGCCATAGCGGTCATTGATCGGTTTGAAGTCATCCAGGTCCATGGCTATCAGCGACAACGGCTGGCGAAAGCGCTGGGCACGCTCGCACTCCAGTTGTAACGCCTTCTCCAGCCGATAGCGATTGGCAATGCGGGTCAACGCATCACGCTCGGCCAGCTCGCGGTTTTCGTCCAGCTGCCGCTGCAACTGCTGGTTCACCCAGGACAGCTCGCGAGTGCGTTCGGCCACCTGGCTTTCCAGCGACTGGTTCCTCTGCTGCAGTTGCGCCACCAGGCGCTTGTTGGCGTCAATGTTGCGGTGGGCACCAAGCATGCGCGCCACCGAGCCGTCCTCGTTATGGGCGATGATGTAACCGCTGTCTTCTATCCACAGATAGCTGCCATCCTGGCAACGGCAGCGGTATTCGACCAGATAGTGCTCGTTACGCTGGTTGATGTACGCCTCGAAATGCGCCATCACCCGTGGGTAGTCCTCCGGGTGGATCACGCTTTCCCAGGTGAGCACCGAGTTGGCCATGGAGTGGCTGGGGTAGCCAAGCATGGCGTACCAGCCCGGGTTGCGATAGACGTAGCCGGTATTGGCATTCCAGTCCCAGATACCATCGCTGATAAGATCGAACAACGTACGCAACTGCTGTTCACTGAAGCCGGCAGGTACCGGCCGGGTTTCCTGACTCATTGACGCTCTCCCTGGCGGCTGGCGCACCCGAACAGAATAGACCCGACGCCCTGTTTTTGCGGCGCTGTGAGAGCAGGCATGGATCGAGGACGCTCAAGCCAGATGCAACAGCGCCTCCTCCACCGCGGCAACCACCTGGTTGCCCTTGGCACCCGGCAGCCGCCATGCGGCGATGGTCACACCCAGTGGCACAGCGCGGTCGATGGGGGCGACCAGTTCACCGCTGTCCAGGTAGCGCTGCACCAGGCTTTTGCGCCCTATCAGCACCCCGGCGGCCAGCAAGGCTTGCTGCAGGGCGATCGAGTACAGGGAAAAACCCGGCCCACGGGCAACGAACTTGTGCCCGGGCATCACTGCCCCCGTCCACACCGCCCAGTCGTTCCAGCCCACGTCAGCGATGCAACGGGCGTCGGCAAGGTCCTCGGGCTTGGTGATGCTGGTGGCCAGGGCCGGCACGCACACGGGCAGGATTTCTTCCGTGGCTATCCTGCGTTGCCAGCGCTCGGGCTTTTCGGTGTAGAACAGGCACAGGTCGAACGGGCTGCGCTTCAGGTTGGGCGGCTCATCCACCGCAGTCACCGAGATCTCGATGGGTGCCAGCAAGCGGGTCAGTTCCGGCAGGCGTGGCCCGATCCACAACTGCGCCAGAGCAGGCGATGTGACGATATGCACCCGCTGCGGTGCCGCCAGGCGGCGCAGTGCGCGCGCAGCGGCTTCCACGGCGTCGAATGCCTCGGTGAACTGGCCTTTCACGCTTTCGCCCAAGGGCGTCAGCCGTACGCCTTTGGCATGGCGCTCGAACAAGGCCGCGCCGTATTCGTTCTCCAGGGTCTTGACCAGGGCGGCGATGGCCCCCGGTGTCACCTTCAGTTCGAGTGCAGCACGGGCGAAACCGCCCAGGCGGGCTGACGCTTCGAAGGCACGCAAGGCATTGAGCTGCAGCGAGTGCCGGGTAGAAGTATCGAGGTACACGGTTTCAGGCCTATTTTTTTTAGGCCTACTATTCCAGAAATCTGGCGTTGTGGCCAACTGTCGCGCGCATTAACGTGGACGTGCCGCCCTTGTACCGCCTGCACACTTTCAAGGATTTCAAATGCCGTATCCAAGCGCGCTCCAAGCGTTCAGGCAAGGCGCCCGCAGCGCCCTGCCATTGACCTCCGGCATAGTGCCCTTCGGCCTGATCACCGGGGTCACGGCGATCGGCATGGGCCTGTCGCCAACCGATGCCATCGGCATGACCTTGCTGTTCTACTCCGGTTCGGCGCAGATGGTGGTGATGCAGTTGATGCAAAGCGCCGCCCTGCCGGTGACCATGGTAGTCACCGCGCTGGTGATCAACCTGCGCTTCCTGATGTACAGCGCCAGCCTGGCCCCGCACCTGGGCCAGTTGCCCCGCCGCCGCAGGTGGCCGATGGCGTACATGCTGTCGGACCAGTCCTTCGCCCTGTGCATGCTGAAGATGGGCACGGGCGGGCTGGGACAGTATGCCTACCCCTACTATGCCGGTACGGCAATCACCATGTTCTTCGGCTGGAACCTCTCGGTGCTGGCGGGCATGTATCTGGGAGCGAGCATTCCTGAAGACTGGTCGCTCGGCTTTGCCATCCCCCTCTCGTTCCTGGCCCTGTTGATACCTGGCATTCGCAATGCAGCCACGCTTGGCGCAGCGCTGACCGGCGGTGTGCTCGCCGTACTGGCCGTCGACCTGCCCTACAACCTCGGCCTGCTAGCTGGCGCGCTGGGCGGCATCGTCGCTGGGCTAGCCATCGAGAACTGGCAAAAACAGCAAACTGCGGCAGAAGCCAATACCGAGCAGGAAGCATCATGAGCGAAACGACCCAGTGGATGACCTTCATTCTGATCGGCCTGGGCACCTTCGCCATCCGCCTGTCGTTCATCGAGTTGCACACGGCATTGCGCATCCCCCCACTGTTTCGCCGCGCCCTGGCGTATGTGCCAGCCAGCGTGTTGGCCGCATTGGTACTGCCGGCCGTGGTATTCCCGGACCGGCAGGCGGGGTTCGACTGGATGAACCCACAGATACCAGCGGCGATACTTGCCGCGCTGGTGGCGTGGCGTACGCGCAGCACGATGCTGACGCTGATTGTGGGAATGGGAATGCTGTGGGCCTTGAAGCATCTGGGGATGTAGGAATACGCAGGTTCAAGGCTTCCCGATTTCGCGTCACCAACACCGGGTGAACGCGGTAAGGGAACGAAAGGAAATGGCGTCCCAGGCAGGAATTGAACCTGCAACCTTCCCCTTAGGAGGGGGATGCTCTATCCAATTGAGCTACTGAGACGCAAGTGCCGGCAGCGAACGCTGCACAGCAGGACGGCCAGCATGTTAACCAGCATGCTGGCGTTTGTCATGCCTCAAGCGGGCTTTTTCGCGTAATCCTTTTCTGCCAATGCTACACCTGCGGCAGCACACCTTCATCATGCAGCAGCGTGAACAATGCCGCGACTGCGGTTTCCAGAGTTGTGGAGTTGTCCAGCACATGCAGCGACGGATCAGCCAGCGCCTGCAAGCGTGCATTACGTGCCAGGCGCTGCTCGATTTCCTCTGCGCTTTCCCGGCCGCGGGCCAACAGGCGCTCGCGCAGCACTCCGTGCCTGACCTCCACCAGCACTGCCAACAAGTTCGGGTAGCGCCGGCGCGCCTCGGCGAGATAAGCCCGCGAACCATTCACCAGCACCGACCTGCCCGCCGCCAGCCACTGATCCACCTGCAGTGGAATGCCGTAATCCAGGCCATTGGCGCGCCAATGCATGGCGAACGCACCCTGTGCTCGCATTGCTTCGAACTGTTCGGCCGTTACGCCATGGGCGGCTTCGCCCTTGGCTTCAGCCGAACGGGTAATGACGCGACGAGCGATTTCCACCCCGGCGGCTGAAAGCCGCTGACGGGAAGCGTCAATCAGGGAATCTTTCCCGGAACCCGACGGTCCTACCAGATATATCAACCGGCCTGTGCCTGATTGGCGGTCGCTTGCGTCATGTTGCATAGCCACTATGCTCTATGGAGGGAACCGGCACATTCTATGGACTTTCCCGGGCTTTTGCTGCGTTTTACCAGTTTTTGACGGCAAAAGTCTGACGATTGGGCAAGCCGGTGCATGTAAAACTTTTCAAACCAGTACTCATTTCTGATAATTGGTACTGGCACAAAGCCTTTATCCGGCTCACTATTTGTCACAGAATTGACGCCAAGGAAACGGCGACCATGAGGCAAGATGAGCATCCATTTTTCACAGACGGTTGAACATTTCGTCGTCGCCACGGTCGTACTACCACCCCGTGCGGCCAATTTGAGAACCGCTTCCCCTGAACCAAAATCTGGTCAATTTATATGCGCCCAATGAAACAGGCTATTTATTCGAGCCGCACCGCTGACAAGTTCGTCGTCCGCCTGCCCGACGGGATGCGTGAGCGCATTGCCGAGGTAGCGCGCAACCATCACCGCAGCATGAACTCCGAAATCATCGCGCGCCTGGAACAGAGCCTTATCCAGGAAGGTGCGCTGGGTGACGATTTGAGCATGCGCCTGGACAGCCCCGAACTGTCCCTGCATGAACGCGAATTGCTGCAACGCTTCCGCCAACTGTCGCACCGCCAGCAGAACGCGCTGGTGGCCCTGATCGCTCACGATGTGGAAATGGCTGCCGACGCCTCCTGAGGTTTGCAGCCGAACACAAAAAAGCCAGCGTAAGCTGGCTTTTTTGTAGGTGGCGTCCCTGCAAGAGACGCGATCCGTTTGTTTGTAGGAGCGGCCTTGTGTCGCGATGGGCCGCACAGCGGCCCCAGGATTTCACCAGCGCTGCGGAGATTGTTGGGGCCGCTGTGCGGCCCATCGCGACACAAGGCCGCTCCTACAGGGGACCGTGGGCTACAGCAGGAACAGCGTGGCCAGCCCGAGGAAGATGAAGAACCCACCACTGTCGGTCACCGCTGTAATCATCACGCTAGAGCCCATCGCCGGGTCGCGCCCCAGGCGTGTCAGGGTCATCGGGATCAACACCCCCATCAAGGCCGCCAACAGCAGGTTCAAGGTCATCGCCGCAGTCATCACCAGGCCCAACGACCAGCTGCCATACAGCCAGAACGCCACCGCACCGATCACCCCGCCCCAGATCAGGCCGTTGAGCAGCGATACCGCCAGCTCCTTGCGCATCAGGCGGCTGGTGTTGCCCGGCGACACCTGGTCCAGCGCCATGGCGCGCACGATCATGGTGATGGTCTGGTTACCGGAGTTGCCACCAATACCCGCCACGATCGGCATCAGCGCAGCCAGGGCCACCAGTTTCTCGATCGAACCTTCGAACAGGCCGATCACTCGCGAGGCAACGAAAGCGGTAATCAGGTTGATGGCCAACCAGGCCCAGCGGTTGCGCAGCGAACGCCAGACCGAGGCGAAGATGTCTTCTTCCTCGCGCAAACCGGCCATGTTCAGCACTTCGCTTTCGCTTTCCTCACGAATCAGGTCGACCATTTCGTCGATGGTCAAGCGGCCGATCAGGCGTTCGTTCTTGTCCACAACTGGCGCAGATACCAGGTCATAACGCTCGAAGGCCTGCGCCGCATCATAGGCATCTTCCTCGGGGTGGAAGGAGACCGGATCGGTCGCCATGACCTCCGCCACCTTCTTCTCCGGGTCGTTGACAAGCAGGCGCTTGATCGGCAATACGCCCTTGAGAATGCCGTCATAGTCGACCACGAAGAGTTTGTCGGTGTGGTTCGGCAGCTCTTTCAGGCGGCGCAGGTAGCGCAACACCACTTCCAGGCTGACGTCTTCGCGGATGGTGACCATCTCGAAGTCCATCAGCGCACCAACCTGCTCCTCGTCGTAGCTAAGCGCCGAACGCACGCGCTCGCGTTGCTGGGCATCGAGGGTTTCCATCAGCTCGTGAACAACGTCACGCGGCAGCTCTGGAGCCAGGTCGGCCAGCTCGTCGGCGTCCATTTCCTTGGCGGCGGCGAGCAGCTCGTGATCGTCCATGTCGGCGATCAGCGATTGCCGCACGGCGTCGGACACTTCCAGCAGGATGTCGCCATCGCGATCCGAGCGCACCAGCTGCCAGACCGTCAGGCGGTCTTCCAGGGGCAAGGCTTCGAGGATGTAGGCGATGTCGGCGGGGTGCAGGTCGTCGAGTTTGCGCTGCAGCTCGACGAGGTTCTGGCGGTGGACCAGGTTTTCCACCAGGTCGTGGTGGGCGCCTTCCTGACGGTGGGTCAGGTCTTCTACCACGCGCTGGCGCTGCAGCAGTTCGACCACCTGGGCCAGGCGGTCCTGCAGGCTTTCCTGCGCTTTTTTTACTTCTACTTCAGTCATAGGCGAACTCCACTCCCAGCAGCGGAGCACGCCGGGAGAATCAATCGGTCAGATCTTTCTGTATGAATCTTGTTAGCGAGTAACTACTGGGTAAGTCCATGGTGGTTTTCCACAAGCCCCGGCGGGGCTGACGGGCGCAATCATACACTGCTAAAGCTGTCAGATCGCTTAAAATTTTTGGCCAGAACAATCGTTTGCGTGATAAAGCTGGGACAACGCTCGAAGCTATCAGTGCGACGGTGGGTCTGGCGGTTAAAGCACATTTGTTGTGTGCCTGGATGTGTATGCGATACCTGATCGAATTCGGGGCTGCTTTGCAGCCCTTTCGCCGGCAAGCCAGCTCCCACAGGTATCGCGCTGCTCTCTGGACTGTGTTGTCCCTGTGGGAGCTGGCTTGCCGGCGATGGGCCGCATGGCGACCCCAAGCTACACCACAGTCATTACAGAAGAGCGTAGATCGACATCAGCAACAATTCATTGGCGTAGAAAAACAAAAAGCCCGCTCAATTGAGCGGGCTTCTTGATTTGGTGTGGCGGACTCAGGAGGATTCGAACCTCCGACCGCTCGGTTCGTAGCCGAGTACTCTATCCAGCTGAGCTATGAGTCCGTGGTGGTATTTTTAGACCAGA
This sequence comes from Pseudomonas sp. PVC-5-1, assembly GCF_057444345.1. Lineage (NCBI taxonomy): Bacteria > Pseudomonadati > Pseudomonadota > Gammaproteobacteria > Pseudomonadales > Pseudomonadaceae > Pseudomonas > Pseudomonas sp. PVC-5-1. Next base: position 4,144,475 of record NZ_CM172024.1, read on the forward strand.
TTACCACTGGTTGGTTGAAGTGCCTTTGCAAGCAGAACCACTTCAAAAAGTGGCGGACTCAGCAGGATTCGAACCTGCGACCGCTCGGTTCGTAGCCGAGTACTCTATCCAGCTGAGCTATGAGTCCGCGATGGTAGTTTTAGACCAGATTACCACTGGTTAATTGAAGCAGCCTTGCAAGCAAAGCCACTTCAAAAGTGGCGGACTCAGGAGGATTCGAACCTCCGACCGCTCGGTTCGTAGCCGAGTACTCTATCCAGCTGAGCTATGAGTCCGTGTCTTGCCGCGCATTATAGGTCGCTGAAACATTTTTGCAAGAACTTTTTCGTTTAAAATCAACTACTTAGCGTTCTTACCGTTTACAGCGCCCTAAGCGAATAATGGCGGTGAAGGGGGGATTCGAACCCCCGATACCCTTATGAGGTATACTCCCTTAGCAGGGGAGCGCCTTCGGCCACTCGGCCACCTCACCGCAACACGAGGCGAATATTAAACAGGCTCTTCCTCGTTTGCAACCCTTTTTTTGAAAAAAACTTCAAAAAAATTAAAGGCTTGGCTCCTCGTCCTTCTCTTTCTTGATCCGCAGGTAGATTTCCTCGCGGTGCACAGCCACTTCTTTCGGGGCGCTGACGCCAATACGCACCTGGTTGCCTTTTACGCCGAGCACCGTCACGGTGATCTCGCCGTCTCCAATGATCAGGCTCTCGGCGCACCGACGAGTCAGAATCAACATAGCTTTCTCCTTACGCAAAACATTCAGGGGTAACAGTCTTGGGTGTCGAGGCCTGGTCGTGGACGACGACCTGGGCCCGGTTGATCGCCACACAGGGCAGGACGGGCCTGCGTGGCGAGCAGAAACGCGAAGGGCGCGGCAAGCCGCGCCCTTCCAGGCAGCGTATTACTCGCTCTGTCGTGCCGGAGCGTCGAGCTCGAACGCGGTGTGCAGCGCGCGTACGGCCAGCTCCAGGTACTTCTCTTCGATCACGACCGAAACCTTGATCTCGGAGGTGGAGATCATCTGGATGTTGATGCTCTCCTTGGCCAGGGCTTCGAACATGCGGCTGGCAACACCGGCGTGCGAACGCATGCCGACGCCGACGATCGAGACCTTGGCGATCTTGGTGTCGCCGATCACTTCACGGGCACCGATTTCGCGGGCAGTGTTTTCCAGCACGCTCTGCGCCTTCTCGTACTCGTTGCGGTGCACGGTGAAGGTGAAGTCGGTGGTGTTATCGTGGGCAACGTTCTGCACGATCATGTCGACCTCGATGTTCGAGGCACTGATCGGGCCGAGGATCTTGAAGGCCACGCCCGGGGTGTCCGGCACGCCGCGAATGGTCAGCTTGGCTTCATCACGGTTGAAGGCGATACCGGAAATGATCGGCTGTTCCATGGATTCCTCTTCATCAATGGTAATGAGGGTACCCGGACCCTCCTTGAAGCTGTGCAGCACGCGCAGCGGAACGTTGTACTTGCCGGCGAATTCCACCGAACGGATCTGCAGCACCTTGGAACCGAGGCTGGCCATTTCCAGCATCTCTTCGAAGGTGATCTTCTCCAGGCGCTGGGCCTGCGGCACAACACGCGGGTCGGTGGTGTAGACGCCATCGACGTCGGTGTAGATCTGGCACTCGTCAGCCTTCAGCGCAGCCGCCAGGGCCACACCCGTGGTGTCGGAGCCGCCACGGCCAAGCGTGGTGATGCTGCCATGCTCGTCGACGCCCTGGAAGCCTGCTACCACGACCACGCGGCCTTCCTTGAGGTCGGCACGAATCTTCTGGTCGTCGATCTGCAGGATGCGCGCCTTGTTGTGTGCGCTGTCGGTGAGAATGCGCACCTGGTTGCCGGTGTAGGACACCGCTGGCACGCCGCGCTTGATCAAGGCCATGGTCAGCAAGGCAATGGTGACCTGCTCACCGGTCGACACGATCACGTCCAGCTCACGCGGAACCGGCTGATCGGTGATCTGCTTGGCCAGGTCGATCAGGCGATTGGTTTCACCGCTCATTGCCGACAGCACAACCACCAGGTCGTCGCCCGCTTCACGGTGTTTCTTGACCTTATCGGCTACCTGCTCGATCCGCTCGATGGAACCGACAGAGGTGCCGCCAAATTTCTGTACGATCAACGCCATTTCAATGGTGCCTCAGCCCATACAGGGCCCCAAAAAACAATCCAACATGAAGAGGCCGGCGACTAGACCGCCGGCCCCCTCATCTCAAAGTCCCTGCTCTGCGAATGGCACGGCCAGCGCCAGAGCCTGGTCCAGTGCGGCGACGTCGACGCCGCCACCCTGAGCCATGTCCGGACGACCACCGCCCTTGCCACCCACCGCCGCAGCGGCTTGTTTCATCAGATCGCCAGCCTTGAGTTGGCTGGAGAGGTCCTTGGTCACGCCGGCCACCAGCACAACCTTGCCCTCATGCTCGCTGCCCAGCAGGATCACTGCGTGGCCGAGCTTGTTCTTCAGCTGATCGACCAGCGCCAGCAGTGCCTTGCCATCCTGTCCATCCAGGCGGGCGGCGAGCACCTTGGCGCCCTTGACCTCAACGGCCGCGTTGGAGAGATCATCCCCGGCGGCGCTGGCGGCCTTGGCCTGCAGCTGTTCCAGCTGCTTCTCCAGCTGGCGGTTGCGCTCGAGCACAGCCGACAGCTTGTCGATCAGGTTGTCGCGGTTACCCTTCACCAGCTGCGCGGCTTCCTTGACCTGCTCTTCGGCAGCGTTCAGGTAGGCCAGCGCAGCAGCGCCGGTGACCGCTTCGATACGGCGCACGCCAGAGGCCACGCCGCCTTCGCTGATGATCTTGAACAGGCTGATGTCACCGGTGCGCTTGGCGTGGATACCGCCGCACAGCTCCACCGAGAAATCGCCGCCCATGCTCAGCACACGCACGGTGTCGCCGTACTTCTCGCCGAACAGCGCCATGGCACCCTTGGCCTTGGCGGTTTCGATGTCGGTCAGTTCGGTTTCCACCGCAGTGTTCTTGCGCACTTCACGGTTGACGATGTCTTCCAGGGCCTTGATCTGCTCCGGTTTCACCGCCTCGAAGTGGCTGAAGTCGAAACGCAGGCGCTGGCTGTCGACCAGCGAGCCTTTCTGCTGTACGTGTTCGCCCAGTACCTGGCGCAGCGCTTCGTGCAGCAGGTGGGTGGCGGAGTGGTTCAGCGAGGTGGCGTGCTGCACGTCGGCATCGACCTTGGCCTCGACCGGGGAGCCGATCACCAGCGCACCGCTGGCAACCACGCCGTGGTGCAGGAAGGCACCACCGGTCTTGGTGGTGTCGCGCACGTCGAAGCGCGCAGCGCCAGCCTGCAGGTAACCGGTGTCACCCACCTGGCCACCGGATTCGGCGTAGAACGGCGTGCGGTCGAGCACGACCACGCCCTGCTCGCCTTCACCCAGCTGGTCGACGGCCTGGCCGTCCTTGTACAGGGCGATGATCTTGCCCTGGCCTTCGGTGGCCTCGTAGCCGAGGAACTCGGTGGCGCTGTCGACCTTGACCAGGCTGTTGTAGTCCATGCCGAAGGCGCTGGCGGAACGGGCACGTTCACGCTGGGCGTCCATCTCGCGCTCGAAACCGGCTTCGTCGATGGTCAGCTCGCGCTCACGGGCGATGTCGGCGGTCAGGTCCATCGGGAAGCCGTAGGTGTCGTACAGCTTGAACACCACGTCGCCCGGCACCACATCACCCTCGAGCTGGGCCAGGTCCTGCTCGAGGATGCGCAGGCCCTGCTCCAGGGTCTTGGCGAACTGTTCTTCTTCAGCCTTGAGCACGCGCTCGATGTGCGCCTGCTGGCTGTTCAGTTCCGGGAAGGCCTCGCCCATTTCAGCGACCAGCGCGGCAACGATCTGGTAGAAGAAGCTGCCTTTGGCGCCCAGCTTGTTACCGTGGCGGCAGGCGCGGCGAATGATGCGGCGCAGCACGTAGCCACGGCCTTCGTTGGACGGCAGCACGCCGTCGGCGATCAGGAAGCCGCACGAACGGATGTGGTCGGCGACCACTTTCAGCGAGGCCTGGCCCTCATTGCTGCAACCGATGGCCTTGGCCGCGGCCGACAGCAGGTTCTGGAACAGGTCGATCTCGTAGTTCGAGTGCACGTGCTGCAGCACGGCGCTGACGCGCTCCAGGCCCATGCCGGTGTCCACAGACGGCGCTGGCAGCGGGTGCAGCACGCCGTCGGCGGTGCGGTTGAACTGCATGAAGACGTTGTTCCAGATCTCGATGTAGCGATCGCCGTCTTCTTCCGGCGAGCCGGGCGGGCCGCCCCAGATGTCCGGGCCGTGGTCGTAGAAGATCTCGGTGCACGGGCCGCATGGGCCGGTGTCGCCCATGGTCCAGAAGTTGTCGGAAGCGTACGGGGCGCCCTTGTTGTCGCCGATGCGCACCATGCGCTCGGCCGGCACGCCGACTTCCTTGGTCCAGATATCGTAGGCTTCGTCGTCAGTGGCGTAGACGGTGACCCAGAGCTTTTCCTTGGGCAGGTTCAGCCATTTTTCCGAAGTCAGGAAGGTCCAGGCGAAAGTGATCGCGTCGCGCTTGAAGTAGTCACCGAAGCTGAAGTTGCCCAGCATTTCGAAGAAGGTGTGGTGACGCGCGGTGTAACCGACGTTTTCCAGGTCGTTGTGCTTGCCGCCTGCGCGCACGCACTTCTGGCTGCTGACGGCACGCGTGTAGGCACGCTTCTCCGCACCGAGGAAGCAGTCCTTGAACTGGTTCATGCCGGCATTGGTGAACAGCAGGGTCGGGTCGTTGTTCGGGATCAGCGAACTGGAGGCGACTCGGGTATGTCCCTGCTCTTCGAAGAAGCGAAGGAAGGCTTCACGGATTTCTGCGCTTTTCATAGGTTCTTCCACGGAAACGGCGGCCGTTTGGGCTAATACGTCGAATCGACGAAACGACGGCAAAGGGCGCCATTATATCCAGCCTGAACGGGAGATACAGTGTGTTTGTACACCAGAACAGCAATCGGCGGATGAAAAGCCGTTCATTAGCACGGCCAGGGCGGAAAAGCAGACCTGCGGGCCCACCCATGCGGTACATAAGCAACACCTGACCCGGGCAGTGGAACGGGATCCTGCCGGCCCACCCTCGCTGCCGGAGCACTCCATGCCTGAGCTGAACATATCCAAACTCCACTCGGACCCGCATCCGCTACCCCACGGCATCATGCAGGCCAACCCGAGACCGATCTACTACATCGACGCCCGGGAACCCGGCCACTCGCAAACCGCCTTCGACAATAACGAAGACAACCCTCGGCAGCAGACCGAGGTCAAGTACATCCAGGCCGACGAAAATGTGCGAATCACCCTCGAACGCGCCTATCCATTGGGGCGGCGCTATCGCCGCAGCACCCAGAACAGCGAGCTGCTGGTGTTCAACGTGGCCCCGCGTGCGCTGCGCGCGAATGAACAGCAAAAGCGCCTACGTATCGCCCCTCGCGAATGCCTGCTGGAAGCGACCATCAACGATGCGGTATTCATGGTCCCCGCGCATACCGCCCAAGCCATTGCCATTCGCCTCACCGATGGCAATCACCACGTGGTCATCGCCCCGGAGGTGAAGAAGACGGTGCTGATCGACATGATAGGGAGCGGCAACAAGATCGAGACCGGCGCAGGTATCGTCCACATCGACGCCCATACCGGCACGCACCAGATTGTGGTCGGTAGCGGCCCGGTGCTCATCGACAAGGGCGACGCGGTTGTCAACGTCACAGGGCACCGCCTGCTTGGCCGCGAGTCATCCAGGGTCGAGCTCTACCGCAATGCCGAAAACGATGCACGACTGGCCCGACCCGTGATGGCCGAACATCAGGCTCTGGGCAATATCGGCGTGCAAGTGACGGGTAGCGACCAATTCAGGCAAGCGGCAGAGGATGCGCTGGAACTGCTGCGCAAACTACCCTGCGGCCAGGCGCTACTGGCGGCCCTGGATAAAAAGGCCGGGCAGTCCGGAGCCCCGATCAGCGTGATCGAAGCAGCCAGACACCAATTCACGACCTATACACCCAGCGACCACGAAGAAGATGAAGACGAAGGCCACTTCATCATCGACGAAAACCAGAGTAGCTGGGGCTACAGCGGCGGCACCCTGGCATACAACCCAGGCTGGTCGACCGCTGCGCAACTGCCACTACTCGACCTGTACCGCTGCCTGTGCCAAGGCTGGAACTCGATGTCAGGCACCGTGTTTCCGGGCCAGACCGAGGTTCAAGGCAAAAACGGCGCCTATCCGGTGGACAACCTGCTGCTACAGAGCATCGGCTTGCCCACCGATTGCAGGTTCACATTCGGCGGCAGCACCGCCCTGAACACCAACCCACCCGCCTTCACTGAAAACGGGCTGCGTCAGGCGTTGCAACTGGAGCTGCGCACACAGCCGTGAACCCAGGCTATCCGGGCCAGCTCAGCCTAATCGCTGGCCGGAGTCGGGCACGATCAGAATCCCCGCCCTGAGGCCATTCTTGACCTTGGGGTTGGGGAAGATGATGCGCGCGCCCTCCTCCTCGACCACCCAACGCGTCTCGGCCAGGTCCTCGGCCAGCAAGTAGCCCTTGCTCAGCTCGGAGAAGTTCTCGATGTCTGCAGGCAGGTGCAGGTGGAAGCTGTCGCTGTGCTTGATGATCTCGCGGGAAACGCTGAACAGCTGCAGGCCATCCAGCGAGCCTTCGTCTTCGGGCTCGGTGTTTTCGATGATGCTGATCAGCCGCTCCTCCAGCTTGTCGAGGTTGACCTCCTCGTTCTGGCCGAACGGGCGGGCCTTGCCCAACTCCAGGGTGAAGGCTTCGGCCTCCAACTGCTCGTAGGTGAAGGCGCTGAAAGTGATGGAAGACTTGCTCTGCAACAACACCGCCTCCATGCCCGCCGCCGCCAGGCGTGCCAGCTCGCGACGGGAATGCTTGCGCCCCTCTTTATAAGGGTACAAGGCGAACTGCTCGATCTTCGAGCCGCGGATGGCGGTATGCAAGTCGTAGTGCAGGCGGCTACGCCCCGCCTTGCTGAAGAACACCCGGGCGAACTGTTCCAGCTCGGCGGCACGCAATGCCTCGAAGCCACTGGACAGCTCATGGCGGCCGTTGAACAGGCGGTTGATGTCCTGCTCGATGAAGCGCTCGCCCTTGCGGATCGCTGCGGGGTTGCCAAACAGGAAAAGCACCCGGGCCTTGGGTTTGATCTTGCCGTTGGCCACGCCATGCAACAGCCGCTCGAGCAACTCGATCGGCGCCGTTTCGTTGCCGTGGATGCCGGCGGACAGCAGCAGGTCCAGCCCGCAATCCTCGCTTTCGGCCGGGCGCACTTCGAGCGCGCCCTCCCCCAGCCAGCGCAAACGCGCGCCCTTGGGTGTCACTTGGGTCTTCTCGGCCGGTTCGTGATCGGTGAGGGTCAGCTCAAGCAATTTGCCAAGGGCGAGCATAGGTACTTCCTTAGTGGTGGTGGCCGCAATCGGGGCCATGGACGTGATCGTCGTCTTCGCCGACCTCCGCCGGTTCCATTTCCAGCTGCAGGCTGACCAGGTTGGTGGCCATCGGGCGCAGCAGCAGGTTGGCGTACTCGGTGTCGTCTTCCTCGACATCCACGCCGATCAGCAGCTGGCCACGACCATCCTGCTGAATCCACACTTCCTTGCCTTGCCAGACAACGGCAAAGCGGGTGCAGGAAGTTTCCAGCTGAGTGCCGTCTTCATCTTCCAGGATAAGGCGCAGGGCGTCGGTCATTGCAAAGTCTCTCTTCAAGGTTGGCGTTGGAACGGATACACCGAGCCCAACTTCAGGATCTGGGTCAATTCGTCCAGTGCCGTACGGCATTCCACCAGCAATTGCGGGTCGGCCAGGTCTGCCTCGCCAAGGCGATCGCGGTAATGCTTGTCGACCCACTGCAACAGGGTGTCGTACAGCGAGGCGGTCATGATAACGCCTTGGTTGACCGCTGCCAGTTCCGTTTCCTTCAACGCCACGCGCAAACGCAGGCAAGCCGGCCCACCGCCGTTCTGCATGCTCTGCTTGAGGTCGAACACTTTCACCTCCCGCACCGGGCCGCCCTGGCTGGTCAACTGGCCCAGATAGGCCCAGACCCGCTCGTTGTTGCGGCACTCTTCCGGCACCACCAGCAGCATGGAGCCGTCGTCGCGGCTGAGCAACTGGCTGTTGAACAGGTATGAACGCACCGCGTCCTCTACCGTCACCGCCGCCCGCGGCACGCAGATGGCCTGGAAGTTGCCACCCTTGCTGGCCAGTTTAGCTCGCAGCTGGCCAAGTACCGCGTCCGTCTCGAGGAAAGCGTCCTCGTGGTAGAACAGCACCTCGCCGTTGCCCACCGCAATCACATCGTTGTGGAACACGCCCTGGTCGATTACCGCCGGGTTCTGTTGAGCGTAGACCACGCCGTCATCGCTCAGGCCATGCAGCCGGGCCACGGCCTGGGAGGCTTCCAGGGTCTGCCGGGCCGGGTACTTCTGCGGCGCCGGGTAGCGGCTATCGAAGGCGCTGCGGCCGTAGACGAAGAACTCCACGCCGGCCTCGCCATACGTACGGCAGAAGCGCGTGTGGTTGGCCGCCCCCTCGTCACCGAACTGTGCCACGGCAGGCAGTGCCGCGTGGTGGGCAAAGTGCTTGTCGTTGCTGAACATGGCCCCCAGCACGCGGCTGGTGGTCGGGTGCTCGATGCTGCGGTGGTACTTGCAGTTGAGGTTGGCAGCAGTGAAATGCACGCGGCCATCGGCAGTGTCGGCACTGGGGCTGACCGTGGCGGCGTTGGCCACCCACATGCTCGAAGCCGAGCAACTGGCCACCAGCAATGGCATGGCCTCCTTGGCGGCACGCTGGATCACTTCGGCATCGCTGCCGCTGAAGCCCAGGCGGCGCAGTGCAGCCACGTCCGGGCGCTCCTGCGGTGCCAGCACGCCCTGCTTGAAGCCCATGTCGGCCAGCGCTTTCATCTTCGCCAGGCCCTGGCGCGCGGCTTCGCGCGGGTTGGAACCCTGCTGGCTGTTGCTCTGCGAAGCCACGTTGCCGTAGGACAGGCCGCCATAGTTGTGGGTAGGCCCCACCAGGCCATCAAAATTCACTTCGTAGGATTTCATCGGCTAGGCTCCGTGACCTGTTGTTATAGGGTGACGCCCGGCGTCAAGGTTGCCGGCAAGGCAAGGCTGGCGGTCTCCAGCGAAGCAACGGGGTAAGCGCAGTAATCCGCTGCGTAATAGGCGCTGGCGCGGTGGTTGCCACTGGCGCCCACGCCGCCGAACGGCGCACTGCTGGCGGCACCGGTCAGTTGCTTGTTCCAGTTGACGATGCCGGCGCGGCTGCGCAACCAGAAGTACTGGTAACGGGCGTGGGAGTCGGACAGCAAGCCGGCGGCCAGGCCGTACTGGGTGTTGTTGGCCTCATCGATGGCGGCATCGAAGTCGGCATAGCGGATCACCTGCAGCAGCGGGCCGAAGAACTCTTCGTCCGGGCGCTCGGCCACAGCGGTGACATCGACAATGCCTGGGGTCAGCAGTGCGGCGTCGGCCTGCGGCTGGGTCATTTCCAGCAGCTTCACAGCACCCTTGGCGACCAGTTCGGCCTGGGCCGCAATCAGCGCCCGCGCCGCCTGCAGCGAGATCACCGAACCCATGAACGGCGCCGGCTGCTGGTCGAACGCCCCGACCGTGATGGATCTGCTCACCTCGACCAGGCGCGCGATCAGCGCATCACCCCAAGCGCCTTGCGGCACCAGCAGACGACGGGCGCAGGTGCAGCGCTGGCCGGCGGAAATGAACGCCGACTGGACAATGGTGTACACCGCCGCATCGAGGTCCTTGACCTCGTCCACCACCAGCGGGTTGTTACCGCCCATTTCCAGGGCCAGGATCTTGTCCGGGCGGCCGGCGAACTGCTGGTGCAGCAGGTTGCCGGTGCGGCTGGAGCCGGTGAAGAACAAGCCATCGATACCTGGGTTGGCGGCCAGCGCCACACCCGTTTCGCGCGCACCCTGCACCAGGTTGAGCACACCCGCCGGCAGTCCGGCGGCAATCCAGCAATTGACGGTCAGTTCGGCCACCTTGGGCGTCAGCTCACTGGGCTTGAACACCACGCAGTTGCCAGCCAGCAGCGCTGGCACGATATGGCCATTGGGCAGGTGACCAGGGAAGTTGTACGGGCCGAACACCGCCACCACGCCATGGGGCTTGTGCCGCAGCACGGCCGTGGCATCGGCCAGCGGGCCGCTCTTTTCGCCGGTGCGCTCGCGGTAGCTCTGCACCGAGATCGCGACCTTGTTGATCATGCTGGTGACTTCGGTCGCCGACTCCCACAGGGGCTTGCCGGTTTCCTCGCCGATGCACTGGGCCATGGCTTCGGCATGCGCTTTCAGTTGCGCGGCGAACTTCTCCAGCACTTCGATACGCGCCTCCAGGCTCAATTGCGCCCAGGCCGGGAAGGCCTGACGCGCAGCCTGCACGGCGGCATCCACCTGGCTGGTGTCAGCACCCTGCCCCTGCCAGACGACGGCTTGCGTCACCGGGTTGAGCGACTGCAGGGTTTCGCCCTTGCCAACCTGCCAATTGCCTGCGATGTAATGCGTGGTCATTTACTGGGCCTCCCGGCTTGCCGACAGCGGCACGGCGCGCACATTGTCGCCGGCGCCCATGCGCAGGCGTTTGGCGGTCAAGGGGTCGACCACCAGGGTACCGGCAGCCAGCCGCGCAGGTGCGGCCGTGATGCGGCAGTCGTCGCGCTTGCGGTTGTGGATGATGTAAGGCGTCGCGTCATCGCCCGGCGTGCCCACCGCCAGCACCAGGGTCTGGCTCTCGCGCACGGCGCGGATCCTGGAGGTGTCGCACTCGATGGCGGGGCCGGCGTCGAAGATGTCGACGTAGCCCTGGTAGTTGAAGCCTTCCTGCTTGAGCATGGCCAGCGCCGGCTCGGTGTCCTTGTGCACGCGGCCGATCACGTTGCGCGCCGCCTCGGACAGGAAGCAGGTGTACAGCGGGAACTTCGGCATGAGTTCGGCAATGAACGACTTGTTGCCCACGCCGGTGAGGTAGTCGGCCTGGCTGAACTCCATCTTGAAGAAGTGCCGACCCAGGCTTTCCCAGAACGGCGAGCGGCCCTGCTCGTCGGACATGCCGCGCATTTCGGCGATGATCTTCTTGCCGAACAGCTCGGGGAACTCGGCGATGAACAGCATGCGCGCCCGCGACAGCAGGCGGCCGTTGAGGCCGGAGCGGTAGTCGCTGCGCAGGAACAGCGAGCACAGCTCGGAGTTGCCGGTCAGGTCGTTGGCCAGGAACAGGGTGGGGATTTCGCGGTAGATCTTCAGCTCCTGCGAGGCGCTGACGGTCAGCCCGACCCGATAGTTGTACCAGGGCTCGCGCAGGCCGACGGCACCGGCGATGGCACTGATGCCCACCACCATGCCTTCGTCGTTTTCCAGCACGAACAGGTAGTCGGTGTCGCCACGCTCGGCTTCGCCGCGGAAGCTCTTCTCCGCCCAGCCAACGCGATGCCCCAGGCGCTCTTCGTTGGCCGGCAGCGTGGTCAGCCCGGTGGTACCGGTGCTGCGTGCCAATTCGATCAACGCAGGCAAATCGCTGCTGCGTACAGGACGAACGATCATGCTATCTCCTTTTGCGGCGGCGGCGGCCGGCGCGAAACTCTTCTAACGCATCAATCCCGAAACGTCTGTTGCCAGACCTCAGACCGCAACCAGGCGCACGCTGGCACCCTCGCCCACCCCCAGCGCCTCGGCGGCTGCCGGGCTCAGGCTGACCGGCTTGCCGGGCACCCAGTCCAGGTCCAGCAGCACCGCGCGGTAGTCCTGCAACTGGCCGTTGCACACCAGGTACGGGCGCCCGCCCTTGACCGGGGCTTCCTCGAGCCTCACCGGCACAACCCGGCTCTGGGCGATCGAGCGGATACCCGAGGTACGCGCATGCAGGGTCGGGCCACCGTCGAAGATGTCGATGTAGTGCTCGGTCTCGAAGCCTTCGCGCATGAGGATGTCGAAGGTAATCTGCGCCCGCGGGTGCACCTGGCCCATGGCTTCCTGAGCCAGGTCAGGCAGCAGCGGCACGTAGATCGGGTAGTGCGGCATCAGTTCGGCGAGGAAGGTGCGGCTCTTCAGGCCGCACAGGCGCTCGGCGTCGGCGTAGTTGAGGTCGAAGAAGTTGCGGCCGATTGCATCCCAGAACGGCGATTCGCCCTGCTCGTCGCTGTAGCCGACGATCTCGGTCACCACCGAGTCGGCGAAACGCTCCGGGTGAGCGGCCATGAACAGCAGGCGGCCACGCGAATTGAGCTCGGCCCAGCCACTGTTCACCAGTTCCGGCAGCACATAGAAGCTGGTCAGCAAGCTGTTGCCGGTCAGGTCATGGCACAGCGACAGCACATGGATCTTGTTGTGGATCTTCAGCTCGCGCGAGGCGTGCACGAAGGTCTCGTTACGAAAGCTGTAGAACGGCTCGGAGTAGCCCGCTGAAGCGACGATGGCCGAGCAACCGGCCAGCTTGCCGGTTTCACTGTCCTCGAGTACGAAGAAGTAGCTTTCTTCACCGTTGAAGCTGACCTCGGCGGCGAAGGAAGTCTCGGATGCGGCGATCTTGTCGCCCAGGCGAGCGGTGTCGTCCGGCAGCGAGGTGACACCAATGGGGCTGTCTGCAGCCATGCGCTGCACTTCGTTCAGATCAGCCATTTGCGCGGGGCGCATCACCAGCATGGTGTCACTCCTTTGGAATCGGGCCGCTCACGGCGGCACGGAAAAACGGCAGGTGCACTGGCACCTGCACTGGAATCGGGTATCACCGGCCCGGTACAGACTCGGGCTGAGCCTGCACCGTGGCCGGCAAAGGGACCGCGGGCGGATCAGCCCTTGGTCAGGGTGGCCACGGCGCGCTCGAAGCGGTCCAGGCCTTCGTCGATGTCGGCGTCTTCAACTACCAGGCTTGGCGCGAAGCGGACCACATCCGGGCCGGCCTGCAGCACCATCACGCCTTCTTTCTCGGCGGCGTTGAGCACATCCTTGGCCTTGCCTTTCCAGGCCTCGGTCAGCACGCAGCCCAGCAGCAGGCCAACGCCACGCACCTGGCTGAACAGGTTGTACTTCTGGCCGATCTGCTCCAGGCGGACCTTGAAGCGCTCATGCTTGGCCTTGATACCGGCCAGGGTTTCCGGGGTGTTGACCACGTCCAGCACCGCGCAGGCGACGGCGCAGCCCAGCGGGTTGCCGCCGTAGGTGGTGCCGTGGGTGCCGACGGCCAAGTGCTTGGCCAGTTCGGTGGTGGTCAGCATGGCACCGATCGGGAAACCACCGCCCAGGCTCTTGGCGCTGGTCAGGATGTCCGGGGTAACACCGTAGTGCTGGTAGGCATACAGCGAACCGGTACGGCCAACGCCGGTCTGCACTTCGTCGAAGATCAGCAGGGCGTTGTGCTCGTCACACAGTTTGCGCGCGCCTTCCAGGTAGGCCTTGTCGGCCGGCACCACGCCGCTCTCGCCCTGGATCGGCTCGATCACCACGGCGCAGGTCTTGTCGGAAATCTGTGCCTTCAGCGCTTCCAGGTCGTTGTACGGCACATGGCTGATGCCGGTGATCTTCGGGCCGAAACCATCGGAGTACTTCGGCTGGCCACCGACGCTTACGGTGAACAGGGTACGGCCGTGGAAGCTGTTCACGGTGGCGATGATTTCGTGCTTTTCCGGGCCGAAGCGGTCGTGGGCAACACGACGGGCCAGCTTGAAGGCGGCCTCGTTGGACTCAGCGCCGGAGTTGCAGAAGAACGCACGGTCGGCAAAGGTGGCGTCCACCAGCTTGCGGGCCAGGCGCAGGGCCGGCTCGTTGGTGAACACGTTGGATACGTGCCAGAGGGTATTGGCCTGCTCGGTCAGGGCCTTGACCAGTGCCGGGTGGCAGTGGCCCAGGGCGTTGACCGCGATGCCACCGGCAAAATCGATCAATTCGCGACCCGACTGGTCCCAGACACGGGAGCCCTCGCCTCGCACAGGAATGAAGGCCGCCGGAGAATAGTTGGGGACCATGACCTGGTCGAAATCGGCACGTTGCACCGGGGCTTGCTCAACGGACATCTGAGTCTCCTGAAGAGGAACGCTGGCCTGGAAGTGGCGAGCGATGGGGGGATTGTAAGGACTGATCCGCGCCTGTCCTTGCGGCCAAGCGACAACTTGTTACAGCGCAAAACCCAGTTTTGACAAGGCTTTCGGCAATGCGACAAACACTGTCGCAATCGCGCAGTGTACGGGAGAGAGGGGGCTGGGTGAACGGGTGTTCACATATAGAAGTAGGTGGCCTGCACCGGCCCTATCGCCGGCAAGCCAGCTCCCACAAGTACCCCGTAACCATCAAGGCCTGTGGTGATCCTGTGGGAGCTGGCTTGCCGGCGATAGGGCCAGTACAGACTACAGGGCAATCAGCCTTTTTCGGCAGGCGCCGAGCTCAGTTCGAACGGGCTGCTGCTACGCCGCTGGTTGCGATCCTCCCGCGGCGTTGCGCCAAAGAAGTTGCGGTAGGCACTGGAAAAATGCGGCCCCGAGGAGAAGCCGCAGGACAGCCCGATCTGGATGATCGACTTGCTGGTCTGCATCAGCATCTGCCGCGCCTTGTTCAGCCGCAGCTCCAGGTAATACTGGCTCGGCACGCGGTTCAGGTACTGCTTGAAGATGCGCTCCAGCTGCCGGCGCGACACGCACACGTGTTGGGCAATTTCGTCGGTGGTCAGCGGCTCTTCGATGTTGGCTTCCATCAGCAGCACCGCCTGGGTCAGCTTGGGGTGGCTGGAGCCCAGGCGGTTCTGCAGCGGAATACGCTGGCGCTCGCCACCCTCGCGAATGCGCTCGACCACCAGTTCCTCCGACACCGCCCCGGCCAGCTCCGCCCCGTGATCACGGGCCAACACTGCCAGCAGCAGGTCGGTCACGGCCATGCCGCCACAAGCGGTCAGGCGATCGCGGTCCCAGTCGAACAGGTGACTGGTGGCGATAACCTTGGGGAAGCGCTCGGCAAAATCATCCTGCCAGCGCCAGTGCACCGCAGCCCGGTAACCGTCGAGCAGGCCCAGCATCGCCAGAGGGTAGACCCCGGCCGACAGGCCGCCAATCATGCAACCACTGCGCGCCAACTGCTTGAGCGCCGCCGACAACGCAGCCCCCACCGCCGGCGGCTGCTCGTCAGCCAACAGGAACAGCTTGTGACACCCCTCCAGGCGACCGTTCCACGGCTCGCCCGGCAAGCGCCAGCTACCCTCTTGCGCCGGCTCCGCCTGCAGAAAGACCAGATCGTAGACCACCTCCGGGTGCACCCGCTGCGCCACCTGCAACACTTCCTCGGCCAGCGCCAGGGTCAAGGGCCGGGTGCTGGGCCAAATGAGAAAACCGATTCGCTGGGTGGTCATAGGTGCGGTCCGAAACCTGAGGTCGTTCGAGTCTGTGCGCCGGGTCAGGCTGCGCTCGCCGCGCAGCATGCCCTATTCTGGTGCAAAAATGCAGCTTTTACTTCAGGCTGCCGGAGAGGAACTGCTTCAGGCGCTCCGACTGCGGGTTGGCCAGCACTTCGCGCGGGCAGCCGGTTTCTTCCACCAGGCCCTTGTGCAGGAACACCAGCTGGTTGGAAACCTCACGGGCAAAGCCCATTTCGTGGGTCACCACCACCATGGTGCGGCCTTCCTGGGCCAGCGACTGCATCACCTTGAGCACATCGCCCACCAGTTCCGGGTCCAGCGCCGAGGTCGGCTCGTCGAACAGCATGACCTCCGGCTCCATGGCCAGCGCCCGGGCAATTGCCACACGCTGCTGCTCGCCGCCGGACATGTGCCCCGGGAAGGCATCCTTGCGGTGGGCGACTCCGACCTTGGCCAGGTAATGCTCGGCCTTTTCCAGGGCCTCCTTGCGATTCACACCCAGCACATGCACCGGCGCTTCGATGATGTTTTCCAGCGCGGTCATGTGCGACCACAGGTTGAAGTGCTGGAAAACCATCGACAGGCGCGAGCGCATGCGCTGCAGCTGACGCGGGTCGGCTGCCTTGAGCGCGCCGTCCTTGCCCGGTACCAGCTTCAACTCTTCGTTGTTGAGCAGGATCTTGCCAGCGTGCGGCTGCTCCAGCAGGTTGATGCAGCGCAGGAAGGTCGACTTGCCCGAACCGCTGGAGCCGATGATGCTGATGACATCGCCTGCCTTGGCCGACAGGGACACGCCCTTGAGCACTTCATGGCTACCGTAGCGCTTGTGCAGGTCTTGGACTTCGAGTTTGTACATGCTGTCGATTCTCACAAAGCGGTCAGTGCTTGCGCGGCGCCAGGTAGCCGAGCCAGCGGCGTTCGGCCATCTTGAACAGGCGCACCAGGATGAAGGTCAGGCACAGGTAGAACACGCCCGCCGTGATATAGGCCTCGAAAGGCAGGTAGTACTGGGCATTGACCGTGCGCGCAGCGCCAGTGATGTCGATCAGGGTAACGATCGACGCCAGGCTGGTGGTCTGCAGCATCATGATCACTTCGTTGCTGTACTGCGGCAGCGCCCGGCGCAGGGCCGACGGCAGCAGGATGCGCCGGTACATCTTCATGCGCGACATGCCCATGGCCTTGGCCGCCTCGATTTCGCCATGCGGCGTGGCCTTGAGGCTGCCGGCGATGATTTCGGCGGTGTAGGCACTGGTGTTGATGCCGAACGCCAGGCAGGCGCAGAAGGTAGCGCTGGACAGCAGCGGCCACAGGAAGCTTTCGCGCACCGCCTCGAACTGCGCCAGGCCGTAATAGATCAGGAACAGCTGCACCAGCATCGGCGTGCCGCGGATCACGTAGGTGTAAAGCCACGCCACGAGATTGACCGCTGGCTGCTTGGACACCCGCATCAGGCCCAGCGGAATGGCCGCCAGCAGCCCGAAGAACAGCGAAATCGCCAGCAGCTTGAGGGTGGTCAGCAGGCCGCCGAAATACATCGGCAGTGCCTCCCAGACGACGTTGTAGTCGAAGATCATAGTTCAGCCACCTTGACGCCAACCGAGTAGCGGCGCTCGAGATACTTCAGGGCCAGCAGCGAGATGCTGGTCAGCACCAGGTACAGGGCCGCCACCGCCAGGAAGAAGGTGAAAGGCTCGCGGGTGGCATCGGCCGCCTGCTTGGCCTTGAACATCATGTCCTGCAGGCCCACTACCGAAATCAGCGCGGTGGCCTTGGTCAGCACCAGCCAGTTGTTGGTGAAGCCCGGGATCGCCAGGCGAATCATTTGCGGCACCTGGATGCGGAAGAACACCTGGCGGTTGCTCATGCCATACGCCACGCCGGCTTCGGCCTGGCCTTTCGGAATACCAAGGAACGCACCGCGGAAGGTTTCCGACAGGTAGGCACCAAAGATGAAGCCCAGGGTACCGATACCCGCGATCAGCGGATTCAGGTCGATGTAGTCTTCATAACCGAGCAGCGGCGCAACCCGGTTGATGATGTCCTGCCCGCCGTAGAAGATCAGCAGGATCAGGACCAGGTCCGGAATACCACGAATCACCGTGGAATACAGATCGCCCAGCCAGGCCAGCCAGCGCACCGGCGACAAGCGCAGTGCCACACCGATCAGGCCGAGCACGATGGCCAGGGCCATCGACGACAGGGCGAGCTGAAGCGTCAGCCACGCCCCGTCGAGGATGACTGCCCCGTAGCCTTTCAACATGATGAGGTCCTCGACCTAGAGAATGAAAAATGGTGCAAACCTCAGAGCCTCTGCTGTTTGCACCATTGCACAGGTGAAACCCGACGTCTTAGTTCGAGTCTGGACCGTAGATGTCGAAGTTGAAGTACTTCTTCTCGATTTCTTTGTACTTGCCGTTGGCACGGATGGCGTCGATGGCAGCGTTGATGCGGTCGACGTTGGCCTTGTCACCCTTGCGCACGGCAATACCGATGCCGTCGCCGAAGTACTTGGCGTCGGTGAAGGCCGGGCCTACGAAGGCGAAGCCCTTGCCGGCGTCGGTCTTGAGGAAGCCGTCTTCCAGCAGGGTGGCGTCAGCCACGGTGCCATCGAGGCGGCCAGCTGCCACGTCCAGGTAGATTTCGTTCTGGGTGCCGTAAGGAACCACGGTGGCACCTTTGGCGCCCAGCACTTCCTTGGCGAAGCGGTCGTGGATCGAACCGCGCTGCACACCAATCTTCTTGCCCTTGAGCTCATCCAGGCTGTCGCTGACGGCGGTACCTTCCTTCATCACCAGGCGCGCCGGGGTCAGGTAGTAGCGCTTGGTGAAGTCGACCGATTTCTTGCGGTCTTCGGTGATCGACATGGACGACAGGATGGCGTCGATCTTGCGCACTTTCAGCGCCGGGATCAGGCCGTCGAACTCCTGCTCGACCCAGGTGCACTTGGCTTTCATCTCTTCGCACAGGGCGTTGCCGATGTCGTAGTCAAAACCGGCAATGCTGCCGTCTGGCTGCTTGAAGGCGAAGGGTGGGTAGGCGGCTTCGATGCCGATTTTCAGCGGTTTTTCATCGGCCTGCGACACCAGGGAAAACACGGACAGCGCCAGGGCGCCAAGCAGTGCGAGCTTCTTCATCAGGTAACTCCATCGGTACGGAGCAATACAAGGCAGGTAACGGCTGCCCGATATGCGAATGGGTACAACGCGAGCCGCGCAGGGTTCGACCAAGGTCGCAGACCACGAGCGAGTGAGTGGCATTTTAACGACAGCCCGGTAGTCGATATTTCTTCAAAGCGACAACTACTTACAGAAGCGCTTGAAACGGCAGCGGGCGATGTTGACAGCCATTGCAAAATATGCAAGAGCGCAAGAAATAGAACCTATAGTACTAGCAATTCCCGGGCCTATTATTGGCAAAGCCTTGTATTACGGCAAGTGCAGCGTGCCGTGTCGCAAAAAAGGCTGCGAAAACGCACCGAAACAGGCCGGATTTGTTTCCTGGCGCCCCGATATTGTGCGACGCCGGTGACAGAACAGTTACCGATGAATGTCGGGTAACAGTAAAGCAAAAACCCCGCCGGTTGCCCGGGCGGGGTTCTTGCTGGCTGGCCTCACTGGTACAACACAGCCCTCAGGCATATACCTCACCCTGTGGGAGCGGCTTCAGCCGCGAACACCGGCAACGCCGGTGCCATCCACCGCGCTGGGCTCTTCGCGGCTAAAGCCGCTCCCACAGAGATAGCGCAACGCCTCCAGCGTTTGCGAGCCCCACTATCAGGCCGAAGCCAGGCTCATGGCCTTGTGGGTATCGATCAGGTGTTGCACCACACCCGGGTCGGCCAGGGTCGAGATATCGCCCAGGGCATCGTACTCACCCGTGGCAATCTTGCGCAGGATGCGGCGCATGATCTTGCCCGACCGGGTCTTCGGCAGCCCCGGCGCCCACTGGATCACATCCGGCGAGGCGATCGGGCCGATTTCCTTGCGCACCCAGTTCTTCAGCTCCAGGCGCAGCTGCTCGCTGGCCTCGATACCGGCGTTGAGGGTGACATACACATAGATGCCCTGCCCCTTGATGTCGTGCGGCACACCCACCACCGCGGCCTCGGCCACTTTCGCATGCGCCACCATGGCGCTTTCGATTTCGGCAGTACCCATGCGGTGACCGGACACGTTCAGCACGTCATCCACGCGACCGGTGATCCAGTAGTAGCCATCCTCGTCGCGGCGCGCACCATCACCGGTGAAGTACATGCCACGGAAGGTCTTGAAGTAGGTATCGACGAAACGGTCGTGGTCGCCGTACAGCGAACGCGACTGGCCCGGCCAGGAATCGAGGATCACCAGGTTGCCTTCGGCAGCGCCCTCGATCAGGTTGCCCAGGTTGTCCACCAGCGCCGGCACCACGCCGAAGAATGGGCGGGTTGCCGAGCCCGGCTTGAGGCCGGTGGCGCCCGGCAGCGGGCTGATCAGGATGCCGCCGGTCTCGGTCTGCCACCAGGTGTCGACGATCGGGCAACGCTCCTTGCCCACGGTCTTGTAGTACCAGTTCCAGGCTTCGGGGTTGATCGGCTCACCCACCGAGCCCAGCAGGCGCAGGCTGGAGCCATCGGCACCTTCGACTGCAGCCTGCCCTTCGGCCATCATCGCGCGGATGGCGGTTGGCGCGGTGTACAGGATGTTGACCTTGTGCTTGTCGACGATCTTCGACACGCGCGTGATGTCGGGGTAGTTCGGCACGCCTTCGAACAGCAAGGTAGTAGCGCCGTTGGCCAGCGGGCCGTAGACGATGTAGCTGTGGCCGGTGACCCAACCCACGTCAGCGGTACACCAGTACACCTCGCCCGGGCGATAGTCGAACACGCGCTCATGGGTCAGCGCGGCGTATACCAGGTAGCCGCCGGTGGTGTGCAGCACGCCCTTCGGCTTGCCGGTGGAGCCGGAGGTATAAAGGATGAACAGCGCTTCCTCGGCACCCATCTCTTTCGGCGCGCAATGGCTGGAGGCGACTTTCATCAGGTCTTCGTACCAGATGTCGCGGTGCTGGTGCCAGGCAATGTCGCCACCGGTGCGCTTGCACACGATGATCTTCTGCACGCTGTTGGTTTCAGGGTTGGTCAGCGCCAGGTCGACGTTGGCCTTGAGCGGGGTACGGCGGCCACCGCGCACGCCTTCGTCTGCGGTGATCACGACCTTGGACTTGCAGTCGATGATACGGCCAGCCAGCGCTTCGGGCGAGAAGCCGCCGAACACCACCGAGTGAATCGCACCGATACGGGCACAGGCCAGCATGGCGACCACGGCTTCGGGGATCATCGGCATGTAGATGGTGACCACGTCACCCCGGTGCACATCCTGGCCACGCAGGGCGTTGGCGAACTTGCAGACCTGCTCGTGCAGTTCGCGGTAGGTGATGTTGCGGTGTTCGGAAGGGTCGTCGCCTTCCCAGATGATGGCCAACTGGTCACCGCGCTCTTCGAGATGGCGGTCCAGGCAGTTGGAGGAAACGTTCAGAGTGCCGTCGGCGAACCATTTGATATCGACGTGATGGTCGTCGAAGGAGGTCTGCTTGACCTTGGTGAACGGCTTGATCCAGTCGATGCGCTGGGCCTGCTCGCGCCAGAAGCCGTCCGGGTTGATCACCGATTGCTGGTACATGGCCTTGTAGGTGGCCTCGTCGGTCAGGGTGGTGGCCGCAACCTCGGGACGAACGGGATACAGTGGAGCCGCACTCATCTGTGTTACCTCGGTGTAATAGTTGTTTTTGTATGGAACCGTTTGTAACTGTACCAGAGCGACAAAAGCCATTCGACGTTGGTAGTAATTTGGTACGCCCGTTCAGACAAAGCGCTCTGGCACGCACCTTACAGCCCAGGCGAGAAATTACGGGCGCGGTTTACCAGAGGATTGTTACAGATTCTGTCAAAACACTTTATCAAAAGACCCACTGTTTCGGCCTTGGCCCCAGCCATAAAATTCACCTCGCCAGCAACGGCAAGGCGATTAACAACTGGTAACAGCCCCCACGAAGGCAAGCGTTAATCCCCCTCCAAACCTGATAGTTAAAACTAGCAATACTCGCGGCGCCATAAGCGCCGCGTGCCCCCTCACGACCTTAGACAGGTAAATTGAAAATGAAAGCTTTACTGGTATTGGTACTTGGCAGTCTTTGCGGCGCGGCGATGGCCGGCGAAGCCAAAGATGCCGAGCAGATTCCGGTTGAACAGTACAGTTACTCGCAGCACCTGGACATTGCCCGCGTCATTTCCATGAGCGAAGTGCCCAATGTGTGCGAAGTCGTGCCAGCCCGCATGACCTACGAGGACTCCAAGGGCCAGAAGCACATTCTCGAATACCGCGTGATGGGGAACGGCTGCTCGAACGGCTGATACCTTGTGAATTGGGGCCCTGCGGGCCCCTTTCGCGGGCTTGCCCGCTCCCACAGGTACAGCGCCTGCCCTGAATTTGGCGCGGTACCTGTGGGAGCGGGCAAGCCCGCGAAGAATATTGCACCTGATTAACAGGTTATTGACCAACCGCTTATTAATCTACCGACTTGCCCAACGAATAATCCCTCAACTTGTTGGCAATAGTAGTATGCGAAACACCCAGTCTTTTACCTAAAGCCCGACTACTCGGGAATTCCCCCATCAAACTTTCCAGTACCGCTTTTTCAAAACGTCCGACAATCTGCGAAAGATCCCCATCCAGCGAAAATTCACCCAGCGGTTGGCGCACGCCGTAATCCGGCAAACGTATATGTTCACTTTTGACCACGCCGCCTTCGCATAACGAAACCGCCTGGAACAACACGTTTTCCAACTGCCTTACATTACCCGGCCAATGGTACTGGCCGAGTTTGTCCATCGCCGCTGGCGCCAGGCGCGGCATGGCGCAGCCGATCTGCCGGCTGGCCTGGTCGAGAAAGTGCTGCACTAGCCCTTCAAGGCCATCCATGCATTCGCGCAATGGTGGAATGTGCAGCGACAACACATTGAGCCGGTGATACAGGTCCTGGCGAAACTCGCCACGGGCACACAATTCGGACAAATCCACCTGGGTCGCGCAGATCACTCGCACATCCAGGTACACCTCTTCATCGCTGCCTACGCGGCGGAAGCAGCCATCTTGCAGAAAACGCAGCAGCTTTACCTGCAAGCGTGGGCTCATCTCCCCTACCCCGTCGAGAAACAGCGTGCCACCGGCGGTCAGCTCCAGCAGCCCCAGCTTGCCCTCGGCCCGCGCCCCTTCGAATGCCCCGGGGCCGTAGCCGAACAGCTCGGTCTCGGCCATCGACTCGGGCAACCCGGCGCAGTTGAGCGCCATCAACGGCGACTGGCCGCGCGGGCTTGCCAGGTGGCAGGCACGCGCCAGCAATTCCTTGCCGGTGCCGGTCTCGCCCTCGATCAGCAAAGGCGCGTCCAGCGGCGCCATGCGCCGCGCCTCGCGCACCACCGCAGCCATCACCCGCGAGCTCTGGAAGATACTGTCGAAACCGCGCAGCTCCTGCTTGCGCACGTTATAGATGCGCTCACCGATTCGGTCGGCGCGGTGCAGGGTCAGCACCGCGCCGGCCAGCGCCTCGCTGTCGTCGTGCTCGGACTGCAGCGGCGCGATATCGGCCAGGAACACATCGCCCTTGACCTTGATGCGCAGGCCGTTGATGCGCGACTTGTTGGCGCGCACCAGCTCTGGCAGGTCGAAGTCCTCCACATAGCGCGCCAGCGGCATGCCCGGCACTTCGTCCACCCGCACCCCCAGCAGCTGCGCAGCGGCACGATTGGCGGCGACGATGCTGCCGCCCATGTCGATCGACAGTACCGGAAAGTCCAGCGCACCCAGCAACGCATTCAGCTCCATGTGTCGGCGCTCGCTGGGCATCAGCCCCACGCGCTTGACACCGAATACCCCGGCAATCGCCTCGAACTTCGGCCGCAGCGCCTGGAACTGCAGATTGATCAGGTTCGGGCAATGCAGGTAGATGGCGTTGCCATGGTCACCGCCCACCTCGCCGCGCAGCACGTTGATGCCGTACTCCACCAGCAGGTTGAGGATGTCGCGCAGGATGCCAATACGGTTCTGGCAATGCACTTTGATACGCATGAGGGCTCTCGAAGCGCCAATGTTTTTCAACACCGCGCGGAAAAGTCGTAAAGATAAGCTGACAAAAACAGCCGAAGCTTCAGCCAGATGCCTCGGATTTTCCGACACCTACGCCTTTTTGTAAAATTATCGTTACGAAAACATCGCCGAATGCCGGTCCCGCCCAATGGCCCACCCCGTGCAAAGTGGCCAGCGAAGGGATATTCCTTAGGCATGTCCTGCACATAACAAGAAAAGCCCTCACCAGGAGAGCCACATGAAACAGACGCAATACGTGGCACGCGAGCCCGATGCGCATGGTTTTATCGATTACCCGCAGCAAGAGCATGCGGTATGGAACACCCTGATCACCCGTCAGTTGAAAGTGATCGAAGGCCGCGCGTGCCAGGAATACCTGGACGGCATCGACCAGCTCAAGCTGCCCCATGACCGTATTCCGCAACTGGGCGAGATCAACAAGGTGCTGGGCGCCACCACCGGTTGGCAGGTTGCTCGGGTCCCGGCGCTGATCCCCTTCCAGACCTTCTTCGAACTGCTGGCCAGCAAGCGCTTCCCGGTAGCCACCTTCATCCGTACCCCGGAAGAGCTGGACTACCTGCAAGAGCCCGATATCTTCCACGAGATCTTCGGCCACTGCCCGCTGCTGACCAACCCCTGGTTCGCCGAATTCACCCATACCTACGGCAAGCTCGGCCTGGCCGCGACCAAGGAACAACGCGTTTACCTGGCGCGCCTGTACTGGATGACCATCGAGTTCGGCCTGATGGAAACCGCGCAGGGCCGCAAGATCTATGGCGGCGGCATCCTCTCGTCGCCAAAGGAGACCGTCTACAGTCTGTCTGGCGAGCCCGAGCACCAGGCCTTCGACCCGATCGAGGCCATGCGCACACCGTACCGCATCGACATCCTGCAGCCGCTGTATTTCGTGCTACCGAACATGAAGCGTCTGTTCGACCTGGCCCACGAAGACATCATGGGCATGGTTCACAAAGCCATGCAGCTGGGCCTGCACGCACCGAAGTTTCCACCCAAGGTCGCTGCCTGAGCGACCTTGCCGATAACAACTCGAACCGGAAAACACCACATGAATGCCTTGAACCAAGCCCATTGCGAAGCCTGCCGCGCCGACGCACCAAAGGTCACCGACGAAGAGCTGGCCGAGCTGATTCGCGAAATCCCGGACTGGAACATCGAAGTACGTGACGGCCACATGGAGCTGGAACGCGTGTTCCTGTTCAAGAACTTCAAGCACGCCCTGGCGTTCACCAATGCCGTGGGCGAGATCGCCGAGGCCGAAGGCCACCACCCGGGCCTGCTGACCGAGTGGGGCAAGGTCACCGTGACCTGGTGGAGCCACTCGATCAAAGGCCTGCACCGCAATGACTTCATCATGTGCGCACGCACCGACAAGGTGGCGGAGACGGCTGAAGGCCGCAAGTAACTGCTTGGAAATTGGGGCCGCTTCGCGCCCCTTCGCGGCGGTTCGGCGCCCCGACACGTCCGCTCCCACTAGGACCGCGCAAGCCCTGATCTTCGCGGTCCTAGTGGGAGCGGGCGTGTCGGGGCGCCGAACCGCCGCGAAGGGGCGCGAAGCGGCCCCAGTTTTTTGCAGGAAAAATGTCCGCTGTTCGCCCGCAAAACCGACAAGCGACCGCCAAAAAAACCCAAACTGTCATCCAGACTTGTGTATCCTGCCCCAGCTTTGCAAAGCTTCAAACGCGCCTGGCGCAGACTTTTCACTCACACTTGCGAGGAACGACGAGATGCATGAAATCCCGAATCTTCCCTTCCCAAGCCTGAACCCAGAAGAGCCAACCGTTACCGTTCACGCCGAACCGGCAGCTGCCGTCGAGCAGGATGGTGACGATCAATCCAGCGCTGACCAGGAATAACCGCGCATCCCCCGACTGTGTGAAAACGGCTGACCTGCGGGCTATCCCCGTCATCACGTTTTCACACCGTCCAGAACCCACGTAGGCCCTCATGCCCCACTCACCGCGCCCTCTTGCGGTCACCCTGCAAGTCGTCTCCATCGTCCTCTTCACCTTCATCGGCTACCTGAACATCGGCATCCCGCTGGCAGTATTGCCCGGCTATGTGCACAACGACCTGGGCTTCAGCGCCGTGGTCGCGGGCCTGGTGATCAGCGTGCAGTACCTAGCCACCCTGCTCAGCCGCCCCACCGCCAGCCGCATCATCGACAACTACGGCAGCAAGAAGGCGGTCATGTATGGCTTGGCCGGCTGCGGGCTCAGCGGGGTGTTCATGCTGGCCTGCGCCTTCCTCACCCACCTCCCTTGGCTTAGCCTGGCCTGCCTGCTGGTCGGCCGCCTGGTACTCGGCAGTGCGGAAAGCCTGGTGGGCTCCGGTTCCATTGGCTGGGGCATTGGCCGCGTAGGTGCTGAAAACACGGCCAAGGTCATTTCCTGGAACGGCATCGCCAGCTATGGCGCGCTGGCCATCGGCGCTCCGTTGGGCGTGCTGATGGTCAAGAGCCTGGGCCTGTGGAGCATGGGCGTGAGCATCATCCTGCTGTGTGCGCTCGGGTTGCTGCTGGCCTGGCCCAAACAGGCCGCACCGATCGTCAGTGGCGTGCGCCTGCCGTTCCTGCGGGTGCTGGGCAAGGTGTTCCCGCACGGCTCGGGGCTTGCCCTGGGCTCGATCGGCTTTGGCACCATCGCCACCTTCATCACCTTGTATTACGCCAGCCGTGGCTGGGCCAATGCGGCACTGACCCTGAGCCTGTTCGGCGCCAGCTTCATCAGTGCGCGACTACTGTTCGGCAACCTGATCAACCGGCTTGGCGGGTTCCGGGTGGCGATCGCCTGCCTGTCGGTGGAAACGCTCGGGCTGCTGATGCTGTGGCTGGCGCCCAGCGCCGAACTGGCGTTGGCGGGGGCCGCACTGAGCGGGTTCGGCTTCTCGCTGGTGTTCCCGGCACTGGGCGTGGAGGCGGTGAACCAGGTGTCGGCGGCCAACCGCGGGGCGGCGGTGGGGGCTTATTCGCTGTTCATCGATTTGTCGCTGGGGGTGACCGGGCCACTGGTGGGCGCGGTGGCGGCGGGGTTCGGGTTTGCTTCGATGTTTCTGTTTGCGGCAGCGGCGGCGGCTTGCGGGCTGGTGTTGAGTTTGTATCTGTATCGGCAGGCGCAGCGAAGGCGGGATCGCGCACAGCAAACCTGATTTATGTACTGCCTGCACTGGCCCATCGCCGGCAAGCCAGCTCCCACAGGGTCCGCATGAACCAAGGCTGACGCTACACCTGTGGGAGCTGGCTTGCCGGCGATGGGCTGCAAGGCAGCCCCCGGGGCCCTGAAGGTCAGCGCTGAGCGTACTGCAGCACCACTTCCAGCGGGTGGCGCATCTGCCGCTCGGTCATGCGCTTGACCTGGCTGCGGCACGAGTAGCCTGTCGCCAGCGGCTCGCCTTCCTTGTCCAGCTTGGTCGCCCACGACTGCTCGAAGATGGTCCGCGAGGTATCCTGATTGCGCGCCTCGTGCCCATAGGTACCAGACATACCGCAGCAACCAGTCGCCTCGGTCACCAGCTTCAGGCCCAGACGGGCGAACACCTGCTCCCACTGCTTGGTGCTGGCCGGCACGTTGGTCTTCTCGGTGCAGTGCGCCATCAGGCGGAAATTGCCCGGCGCAGTCGGTGCCTGCTCCGGCAGCACGTCCATCAACCACTCCTGCGGCAACAGCACCTGCGGGCAGCCATCCAGGCCCGGCACTTTCTGGTACTCCTGGCGATACACCAGGGTCATCGCCGGGTCCAGGCCCACCAGCGGCACGCCGCAGTCAGCCAGGGCCTTGAGCTGGGTCGCATTACGGACAGCCGCCTTGGCAAACGCACCGAGGAAGCCCTGAACGTGCAGTGGCTTGCCGTTTGCACTGTACGGCGCCAGGAACACCCGGTGGCCCAGGCGGTGCGCCAGGTCGATGAAGGCCGACAGCAGCGGTGTCTCGAAGTAACGGGTAAATGCATCCTGCACCAGCACGATGCTGCGCTCGCGCTGGGCCGGGGTCAGTTCACGCAGGGCCGGCACGCTGGCCACGCCGACGCGGCAGCGGGTCAGGGTGGCCTGGAAGTTGAAGCGACTGATCAGCGGGCTGTCGACCATGCCGACCTTGTCGGCCAGCAGCTTGCTCACCCACTTCGAGCCCATCACCGCGTTGTACAGCCCGGGCGCGTGGGCCAGGTACGGGATGGTGAACTCCAGCGAACCGATCAGGTAGTCACGCAGCGGGCGCTGGTAGCGGCCGTGGTACAGCTCGAGGAAGCGCGAGCGGAAGTCCGGCACGTTGACCTTGATCGGGCACTGCCCGGCGCACGACTTGCACGCCAGGCAGCCGGCCATGGCGTCGTACACCTCATGAGAGAAGTCTTCCTGGCCCTGGCTGCGCGCACGGTTGTTGCGCAGGCGTGCCGGCAGGCCCTTGAGCCACGACACCTTGTTGCGTGCCGCCGCCAGCACGTCGATGTTGGCCTCGCCCTGCAGGCGCAGCCATTCGCGCATCAGCGAGGCACGGCCCTTGGGTGAGTGCTGGCGCTCGCGGGTGGCCTTCCACGACGGGCACATGGCGTCGTTGGGGTCGTAGTTGTAGCAGGCGCCGTTGCCGTTGCAGTGCACGGCGCTAGGGAAGTCCTGCCACACGCGCTCGTCGATGGTGCGGTCGAGATCGCCGCGCAGGGTCACGCCATCGACCGGGGTCAGGCCTTCGGCACTGCCCAACGGGGTGCAGATCTTGCCCGGGTTGAGCTGGTTGTGTGGGTCGAAGGCGCCTTTCAGGCGCTGCAGCGCCGGGTACAGCTCGCCGAAGTACTCCGGCACGTATTCAGAACGCAGGCCCTTGCCGTGCTCGCCCCACAGCAAGCCGCCATAGCTTTTGGTCAGCGCCGCCACGGCGTCGGAAATCGGCTTGACCAGTGCGGCCTGGGCCGGGTCCTTCATGTCCAGCGCCGGGCGCACGTGCAGCACGCCGGCATCGACGTGGCCGAACATGCCATAGGCCAGGCCGTAGCCATCGAGCAGTGCACGGAAGTCGGCGATGTAGTCGGCCAGTTGCTCCGGCGGTACCGCGGTGTCTTCCACGAACGGTTGCGGGCGTACTTCGCCCTCGACGTTGCCCAGCAGGCCCACCGAACGTTTACGCATGGTGTAGACGCGGGTCACCGCCTCGGCACCCTCGGCCAGGGTATGGCCCAGGCGCTCGACGCTGGTGTCGCTCTGCAGGTGCTGGATGAACGCTTGCACCTTGGCATTGACCTCGGCCGGCTCGTCGCCGCAGAACTCCACCAAGTTGATGCCCAAGGTCGGGCGCTCGGGGTCGGCCGGGAAGTATTCGGCGACGCTGTGCCAGACGATATCCTTCATCGCCAGCATCAGCACCTTGGAGTCGACGGTCTCGATCGACAGCGGCTTGTGCGCCATCAGCGCGTTGGCATCACGCAGTGCATCCATGAAGCTGGTGTAGCGCACGTTGACCAGCACGGCGTACTTGGGGATCGGCAGCACATTGAGCTTGGCTTCGACCACATAGCCCAGCGAGCCCTCGGCACCGCACAGCACGCTGTTGAGGTTGAAGCGGCCCTGCTCGTCGCGCAGGTGGGCCAGGTCATAGCCGGTCAGGCAACGATTGAGCTTGGGGAAAGTGGCTTCGATGAGATCGGCCTGGGTTTCCTGGATCTCCCGCGCCATGCGGTACACCTCGCCGACCCGCCCAGGCGCAGCACAGGCCTGTTCCAGCGCGGCATCGTCGATCGGCAGGCTGTGCAGGCGCTCGCCACCGAGCAGCACGCTGTGCAGCTCCAGTACGTGGTCGCGGGTCTTGCCATAGGTGCAGCTGCCCTGGCCGCTGGCGTCGGTGTTGATCATGCCGCCGACAGTGGCACGGTTGGAGGTGGACAGCTCGGGGGCGAAGAACAGCCCGTGCGGCTTGAGCGCAGCGTTGAGCTGGTCCTTGACAGTACCGGCCTGCACCCGCACCCAGCGTTCCTCGACGTTGATTTCGAGGATCTTGTTCATGTGCCGCGACAGGTCGACGACGATACCGTCGGTAAGCGACTGCCCGTTGGTGCCGGTACCACCACCGCGCGGGGTCAGCTTGACCTGCTGGAAGCGCCCCTCGGCCATCAGCGTGGCGACCCGCGCCACATCGTCGGCGTCCAGCGGGAACACCGCCGCCTGTGGCAAGCGCTGGTAGATCGAGTTGTCGGTGGCCAGCACCGTGCGGGTGCCGTAGTCGGCACTGATCTGGCCACGGAAGCCGCTGTAGCGCAGGGCTTCGAGGAATTCGGGGTAGTTGGCGCTCGGGGCAACGGTCGGCAGCTGGGCGATCATCGAAGGATGGCCTCTTGATATTGGCTAATTCACGGGATTCCTGTCGTTCCGGCATGGGTGATGACATGCGGAGGTGACGTGCAGGCCAATGTTCCTGTAGTTTCGCTTCAGGGGCAAACGGATAATCCTGCCACTATTAATGACTTTCATGAATGAATTACCGCCATCTCACCCCGTCCATGTCGCTGCTACTGGCTTTCGAGGCTGCCGCCCGGCATGAAAGCTACACCCGAGCCGCCGCCGAGCTGTCGCTGACCCAGAGCGCGGTCAGC
The DNA here is from genome assembly GCF_057444345.1 of Pseudomonas sp. PVC-5-1. Taxonomy (NCBI): domain Bacteria; kingdom Pseudomonadati; phylum Pseudomonadota; class Gammaproteobacteria; order Pseudomonadales; family Pseudomonadaceae; genus Pseudomonas; species Pseudomonas sp. PVC-5-1. The sequence continues at coordinate 4,174,584 of NZ_CM172024.1, forward strand.
CGCCAGGTGCAGGCGCTGGAGCAGCAACTGGGCCTGACCCTGTTCCGCCGCGAGGGGCGCCAGGTGCAGCTGACCGATGTCGGCCGCCTGTACCAGCGCGAGCTCAGCGAGGCACTGGGGCGCATCCGCAGCGCCACCTTGCAGGCCTTGGCCTACCAGTCGGGGGTAGGCACCTTGCGCCTGGCCACCCTGCCCACCTTCGGTTCGAAATGGCTGCTGCCGCGGTTGCATGCCTTCTACAGCGCACACCCGGGCATGTTGGTGCACGTACATTCACGCATCGAAGCCATCAACTTCGACACCAGCGAGATCGATGCCGCCATCGGCGTGGCCAGCCACGACCTGCCGGGGTTGATCTGCCATCGCCTGCATGCCGAGGAACTGGTGGTGATATTGCCGCCTGAGGCTGGTGCGGACAGCCAGGGCTGGAGCCCAGCACGCATCAGTGAAGAGGTGCTGCTGAATGTGGCCAACAACCCGCATGCCTGGGGCGAGTGGTTCTCGCACCATGGCCTGGCGCACCGGACGATGCGCCTGGGGCCGAGCTTCGAGCTGACCTCGCACCTGATCCAGGCGGTACGGGCCGGGATCGGCATCGGCCTGGTGCCGCGCATACTGGTGGAGGAAGAACTGGCCAAGGGTGAGCTCTACAGCCCAGGGGTGGCATTTGCCAGCCAGCGCAGTTATTACCTGATCTACCCCCCACGCAATGAGGCATTGCCGTCGCTGCGGGCGTTTCGCAGTTGGTTGCTGGAGCAGATCTGAATGTCTGGGCTGCCTGTACCGGCCCTTTCGCGGGCACGCCCGCCCCCACAGGGACCGCGCTGAACTGGAACCTGTGGTGATCCTGTGGGAGCGGGCGCGCCCGCGAAAGGGGCGGCTCAGGCAACAAAAAACCCGAAGCCAGTCACCCGGCTTCGGGTTTTTCTATCGCCGCAGCGCCTTACTTGGCCACGCTACCAGCAGCCCCAAGGGCCTGCGCCTTGCGACGCGGCTTGACCATGTAGACCACGAACATGGCAAACAGCCACACCGGGATCGCATACACGGAAACCTGGATACCCGGGATCATCGCCATGATGCCCAGGATCAGCACCACGAACGCCAGGCAGATGTAGTTGCCATAGGGGTACCACAGCGCCTTGAACAGCGGCTTCTGGCCAGTGCGGTCCAGGTGCTGGCGGAACTTCAGGTGCGAGTAACTGATCATCGCCCAGTTGATCACCAGGGTAGCCACCACCAGCGACATCAGCAGTTCCAGGGCGTTTTGCGGCATCAGGTAGTTGAGCAGCACCGCGATCAGCGTCACGCCTGCCGACGCCAGGATCGAGCGCACCGGCACACCGCGGCTGTCGACCTTGGCCAGCGACGCCGGAGCGTCACCTTGTTCGGCCATGCCCAGCAGCATGCGGGCGTTGCAGTAGGTGCCGCTGTTGTACACCGACAGCGCTGCAGTCAGGACCACGAAGTTCAGCAGGTGCGCGGCCACGTCACTGCCCAGCAGCGAGAACACCTGAACGAACGGGCTGCTGCCATAGCTGCCACCGGAGGCATCGATACTGGCTACCAGGTTGTCCCATGGGGTCAGCGACAGCAGCACCACCAGGGCACCGACATAGAAGATCAGGATACGGTAGATGACCTGGTTGATTGCCTTGGGGATCACGGTCTTCGGCTTGTCGGCCTCGGCAGCGGTGAAGCCAAGCATTTCCAGGCCACCGAAGGAGAACATGATGAAGGCCAGGGCCATCACCAGCCCGCTGACACCGTTCGGGAAGAAGCCGCCGTGCGACCACAGGTTGGCCACGGTGGCTTCCGGGCCGCCGCTGCCGCTGGTCAGCAGGTAGGCACCCAGGCCGATCATGCTGACGATGGCCACCACCTTGATGATGGCAAACCAGAACTCGGCCTCACCGAAGAACTTCACGTTCATCAGGTTGATGGCGTTGATCAGCACGAAGAACGCTGCCGCTGTGACCCAGGTGGGGATCTCCGGCCACCAGTAGTGGACATACTTGCCGACCGCCGAAAGCTCCGACATGCCCACCAGGATGTACAGCACCCAGCAGTTCCAGCCCGACAGGAAGCCGGCGAAACCACCCCAGTAGGTGTGGGCGAAATGGCTGAACGAGCCGGCCACCGGCTCTTCGACGATCATTTCGCCGAGCTGGCGCATGATCATGAAGGCGATGAAGCCGCAGATGGCGTAGCCAAGGATCATCGACGGGCCAGCGGATTTCATCACGCCTGCCGAGCCGAGGAACAGGCCGGTACCAATCGCACCACCGAGGGCGATCAACTGGATATGGCGGTTCTTCAGGCCCCGCTTGAGCTCGCCTGAATGCATGTTTTGTCCACTCATGAACGAAGTCACCTGCATTGTTTTTATCTGTGACGGAATCGGACCCACCGCGCTCGTGGCGCAGCGGAATGGGCAAGGTGGTTACCTTGGGTTTCCTGACCTCAGGTGCCGCCGGAGCGGGTCAACCAGGCGTGATCAAGAGTGCGCGGTACGCAAAGGAGTCACAGGTAAAACGCGGCGCACTGTATACCCCTGCAAACGCGCAGGCGTCAACGCGTTGCATCCTTTCCTCGGGAAAAAACGCAGCGATCCTGTGGTGTGGGCCTTGAAAGGCGAAGTGATCGGCGTACATGGCGCCTCCATTTGTTGTTTTGTCAGCCCGGCTCTGTGGACAGGCTTTTGCACACGGCAATGGCGGCTATAACACCGTGGGGCGGGGCTTTGGGCAAGGGTGGGCGGGGCTTGGCTGGCTGTTTTGATGGGGAGTCGGCGGCAAGGTTTGTTTACACGATTCGACCTAATCTGAAATCCGGGCTGAAACCGACCACATTCGTACAGTTTTCTTTACAAGGTGGTTCAGGAACTTGCCAGTCGTCCGAAAATTCTTTTTGTTCAATATCTTGGGGCCGCTTTGCGGCCCATCGCGACACAAGGCCGCTCCTACATGGACCGCGTCAATTTCAAATATTGCGCGGGCCCTGTAGGGCTGCGCAGCAGCCGCAAATTCTCACAGCCATAAAAAAACCAGCCCGAAGGCTGGTTCTATTTCAACGCAAAGGCCAATCAGCCACGCGGTTTGCCGCGGCCACGGCCTGCCGGCTTGTCACCTTCAGGCTTGGCCGGACGCTTGCGCATCTCGCTCGGGCGTTCGGCCACGGTGCTGCCACGGCCGGTCTTGCGCGGGGCCTCTTCACGCGCCTGGCGCGCCGGGCGTTCGCCGGCAGCAGCACCTTCGTGGGCCGGGCGCAGGCTGCGCACGCGCTCGCCACGGCCCAGCGGGCGGGTCGATTTGCGCTGCAGGCGCTCCATCTTGTCCTTGGCCTTGAGCTTCATGGCTGGCAGCGCCACCGGCTGCAGGCCCACTTCAGCAGCGAGGATGTCGATTTCGCCCTGGGTCATTTCACGCCAGCGGCCCATCGGCAGGTCGGAGTTGAGGAACACCGGGCCGAAACGCACGCGCTTCAGGCGGCTGACCACCATGCCCTGGGACTCCCACAGGCGACGCACTTCACGGTTACGGCCTTCCATCACCACGCAGTGGTACCAGTGGTTGAAGCCTTCGCCACCGGGTGCCTTCTGGATGTCGGTGAACTTGGCCGGGCCATCTTCCAGCATCACGCCGGCCTTCAGGCGCTCGATCATCTCGTCGTCGACCTCACCACGCACACGTACCGCGTACTCACGGTCCATCTCGTAGGACGGGTGCATCAGGCGGTTGGCCAGTTCACCGTCGGTGGTGAACAGCAGCAGGCCGGTGGTGTTGATATCGAGGCGGCCGATGTTGATCCAGCGGCCTTCTTTCGGCCGTGGCAGGCGGTCGAACACGGTCGGGCGGCCTTCCGGGTCGTCACGGGTGCAGATTTCGCCATCGGGCTTGTTGTACATGATCACCCGGCGGGTGGCCTCGGCGGCCTCTTCGCGCTTGATCAGCTTGCCATCCACGGCAATGGCGTCGTGCAGGTCGACGCGCTGGCCGAGGGTGGCTTCGACGCCGTTGACCTTGATGCGGCCCTGGCTGATCCAGGCCTCGACGTCACGGCGCGAGCCAACGCCAATGCGCGCCAGCACTTTCTGCAGCTTTTCGCCGGATGGAGGGGTGATCTCGGTATCTTGCAGGTCTTGCTCACTCATCTGGGCACCTCCCGGTGTAGGAATGAAATAAGGGTTCTGGCGACGAACGCGCCAAAAGGCCGCGCATCATACGCGGTTCGGCGGGGGAACGCACTGGAGGGTAGAGGGTTTTGTGGGCTTTGCGAGGGGTTTCTGCCTAATGGTTATGTATTGGCATGGCCGGCCCTTTCGCGGGCACGCCCGCTCCCACAGGGATATCACAGGTCCTGAGGGCTGCGCAGTACCTGTGGGAGCGGGCAAGCCCGCGAAAGGGCCGGTATAGGCAACAAAGGAATCAGGGCAGTGACTTGCCCTCTTCTTCCACCGAGGCCTCAGGCTCTTCCTCGCGCAAATCATCGAAATCTGTCTTCAGCCCCTCTTCCATCGCATCCAGCTCCACCAGCAGGCTACGGAAGCTGGTCTCCTCCTTCGGCTCGGCAACCTCTTGCTCTTCCCCAAGGCTGGCATCCGCCAATGCCTGCAGGTGCGCCGGCACTGGCGCATCATCCGGGTCGAGCAGCGGCTCGGGCTCCATCTCCCGCAGCTCGGCCAGGGCCGGCAGCTCGTCCAGGCTCTTGAGGTTGAAATGGTCGAGAAACGCCTTGGTGGTGGCGAACATCGCCGGCCGCCCGGGCACTTCGCGGTAGCCGACCACGCGGATCCACTCGCGCTCCATCAGGGTCTTGATGATGTTGCTGTTCACCGCCACGCCGCGCACATCTTCGATTTCGCCACGGGTGATGGGCTGGCGGTAGGCGATCAGGGCCAGGGTTTCCAGCAGCGCGCGCGAGTAGCGCTGCGGGCGCTCTTCCCACAGGCGCCCGACCCACGGCGCAAAGTCCTCGCGAATCTGCAGGCGGTAACCGCTGGCCACCTCCTTGAGCTCGAAGGCGCGGCCGTTGCACGACTTGCCCAGCAGCTCCAGCGCCTGCCTGAAGACCTTGGGCTCCGGTCGCTCGGCTTCCTCGAACAGTTCGTACAGGCGCTCCAGGGATTGCGGCTTGCCCGAAGCCAGCAGGAAGGCTTCGATCAGCGACGCCAGGTCGCGGGGTTCATTCAGGTTCATCAGGGTCTTCAACAAGCGCCGGGCGAAGCCGCACGTGGATGGCGGCGAAGGGTTCATTCTGCACCAGTTCGATCAGCGATTCCTTCACCAGCTCGAGAATCGCCATGAAGGTCACCACCACGCCCAGCTTGCCCTCCTCGGCGGCGAACAGCTCGACGAACGGCACGAAACCGCCGCCCTTCAGGCGTTCCAGCACCTGGCTCATGCGCTCGCGGGTGGACAAGGTCTCGCGGGTGATCTGATGGCTTTCGAACAGGTCGTTGCGGCGCATCACCTCGGCCATCGACACCAGCAGCTCTTCCAGGCTGACCTGGGGCAACAGCTTGCGCACCTTGGCCTGTGGCGCCTCCAGGCGCGGCACCACCACCTCGCGGCCGACCCGTGGCAATTCATCGATACCTTCGGCGGCAGCCTTGAAGCGCTCGTACTCCTGCAGCCGGCGAATCAGTTCGGCGCGCGGGTCACCCTCCTCCTCCTCGACCTCGGCCGAGCGCGGCAGCAACATGCGCGACTTGATCTCGGCGAGCATGGCAGCCATCACCAGGTATTCGGCGGCCAGTTCCAAGCGCACGCTCTTCATCAGCTCCACGTAGCCCATGTACTGGCGGGTGATTTCCGCCACCGGGATGTCGAGGATGTCGATGTTCTGCTTGCGGATCAGGTACAGCAACAGGTCCAGCGGGCCTTCGAAGGCTTCGAGGATGATTTCCAGGGCGTCCGGCGGGATATACAGGTCCAGTGGCAGCTCGGTCAGTGCTTCCCCATAGACCAGGGCCAGCTGCAGCTGCCGAGGCGTTTCGGCCTGTTCGGCCGGTGCCTCGGGCGTTTCCACCTGGCTCACGCGTTGACCAGGAACGGCGTGGGGTCGCCGCAGCCTTCACGGACCAGTTCCGGTTCATCGCCGGACAGGTCGATGATGGTCGATGCCTTGAGGTCACCGAAACCGCCGTCGATCACAAGGTCGACATTGTGCTCCAGGCGCTCGCGGATCTCGTAAGGGTCGGTCATCGGCTCGGTGTCGCCTGGCAGGATCAGGCTCACACTCATCAACGGCTCGCCCAGTTCGGCCAGCAGGGCCAGGGTAATGGCATGGGCCGGCACCCGTAGCCCGATGGTGCGCCGCTTATCGTGCAACAGCAGGCGCGGCACTTCGCGCGTGCCGTTGAGGATGAACGTGTAAGGCCCCGGCACATGTGCCTTGAGCAGCCGGAAGGTGCCGGTATCGACCTTGGCGTACAACCCCAGCTGCGACATGTCGCAGCACATCAGGGTGAAGTTGTGGGTCTTGTCCAGCCCGCGCAGGCGCCGCACCCGTTCGATGGCCGCCTTGTCACCCATCTGGCAACCCAGTGCATAAGCCGAATCCGTCGGGTACACCACCACACCGCCCTTGCGGATAATCTCGACGGCCTGCTTGATCAGGCGCTGCTGCGGGTTCTCCGGATGAATCTGGAAAAATTGGCTCACGTAGTCGTCCTGTTCATACCGCCAAAGGCTGTTCATGGCTGAATCGGCGCCACAGAGGTGGCAGGTCCTCGGGCAAAGGCCGGTAGGCACCGATCTCGCCCCAGGTGCCGGGGCCGTGGAAGTCACTGCCAGCGCTTGCCAGCAGGCCGAACTCACGGGTGAGGATGGACATGGTGCCCACCTGCTCGGCAGGCATCATCCCGTTGACCACTTCAAGCGCCTGCCCGCCTGCCTGAATATAGTCGGCAATCAGCCTTCTGCGCTTGCTGCGGGTCAGATCGTAGTGCATGGGATGCGCCAGGCTCACCCAAGCGTTGGACTGGCGCAGGGTCGCGACGGTTTCATCAAGGGTCGGCCAGTGCTGCTTGACGTCCCCCAGCTTGCCGGCGCCCAGCCATTTGCGAAACGCCTCGCCGCGATCCTTGACGTGCCCGGCACGCACCAGGTACTCGGCAAAATGCGGGCGCGCCGGGGCGTTGCCGCTATCGCCCAGTTCGTGCTGCACGGCGCGAGCGCCGTCGAGGGTACCGGGCATGCCCTTGGCCGCCAGCCGTTTGTCGATTTCTTCGGCGCGCAGCCAGCGGCCACGGTGCAGCGCTTCGATCGCCGCCAGCAGGGGCGGTGCGTCGAGCGGGAAGTCATAGCCCAGCACATGGATGGTCGCGCCACCCCAGGTGCACGACAGCTCCACCCCGCTGACCCAGTGCATGCCCTTGTCGCGGCACGCCTGGCGCGCCTCGGGCAGGCCTTCGATGGTGTCATGGTCGGTCAGTGCCAGCGTTTGCACCCCATGCTCATGGGCCCGGGCGACCAGTATCGAGGGCGACAGGGCGCCGTCGGAGGCCGTGCTGTGACAGTGCAGATCAACATTCATGGAGGAGCGCTTTCGCTGGAATCGATGTTTGTTATTATGCCGTCACATCCCGATTCTGGCTGCCATTGTGAAACAATTCATCGATTTCATCCCGCTGCTGCTGTTCTTCATCGTCTACAAGCTCGACCCGCGCCCCATGGAAGTCGCCGGCCACAGCTTCGAATTCGGCGGCATCTACAGCGCCACGGCCATGCTGATCATCAGCTCGCTGGTGGTCTACGGCGCGCTGTTCCTGCGCCAGCGCAAGCTGGAAAAGGGCCAGTGGCTCACCCTGGTGGCCTGCCTGGTGTTCGGCGGCCTGACCCTGACCTTCCACAGCGAAACCTTCCTCAAGTGGAAGGCACCGGTGGTGAACTGGCTGTTCGCCCTGGGCTTCGCCGGCAGCCACTTCATCGGCGACCGGGTGCTGATCAAGCGCATCATGGGCCACGCCCTGAGCCTGCCCGATGCCATCTGGACCCGCCTGAACCTGGCCTGGATCGGCTTCTTCCTGTTCTGTGGCGCGGCCAACCTGTTCGTCGCCTTCACCTTCCAGGACTTCTGGGTCGACTTCAAGGTGTTCGGCAGCCTGGGCATGACCGTGATGTTCCTGGTAGCGCAGGGCGTGTACCTGTCGCGCCACCTGCACGACGACCCTTCTACCTCCAAACCCAAGGATTGACATGCTCTACGCCATCATCGCCAGCGACGTCGCAAACTCCCTGGAAAAGCGCCTGGCTGCCCGCCCGGCGCACATCGAACGCCTGCAGCAGCTGAAGGCCGAGGGCCGCGTGGTACTGGCCGGCCCGCACCCGGCCATCGACAGCAACGACCCGGGCGAAGCGGGTTTCAGCGGTAGCCTGATCGTTGCCGAGTTCGACTCCCTCGCCGCGGCGCAAGCCTGGGCCGATGCCGACCCTTACATTGCCGCGGGCGTGTACGACAAGGTGGTGGTCAAGCCGTTCAAGCAAGTGCTGCCTTGATCTGAGACCGCGTGGGCTTCTTCGCGGGTAAACCCGCTCCTACAGGCGCAGTGCAAGCTTGAAGCCTGCGCCGTCCCTGTGGGAGCGGGTTTACCCGCGAAGAAGGCCACGCGGTACCGGCAGTTATACTGTTGCCATCAGTCTGCGGTATCTTTGCCACTGGCGGGCCGAATAGTCGCCGTCAATGGTTGAATTGAGTGAGTCATGAGCGAGCTGTTACTGATAGATGATGACCAGGAGCTGTGCGAGCTGCTCGGCAGCTGGCTGACCCAGGAAGGGTTTACCGTGCGCGCCTGCCACGATGGCCAGAGCGCACGCCAGGCCTTGGCCACACATGCCCCGGCGGCCGTGGTGCTGGACGTGATGCTGCCCGACGGCAGTGGCCTGGAACTGCTCAAGCAGTTACGCAGTGAGCATGCCGAACTGCCGGTACTGATGCTCTCGGCCCGCGGCGAGCCGCTGGACCGTATCCTTGGCCTGGAACTGGGCGCCGACGACTACCTGGCCAAACCTTGCGACCCGCGTGAACTCACCGCTCGCCTGCGTGCCGTGCTGCGCCGCAGCCACCCCACCGCCACCACCAGCCAGGTGGAGCTGGGCGACCTGGTCTATAGCCCTGCCCGTGGCGTGGCCAGCATCGATGGCCGTGAAATGACCCTGACCCTGTCCGAAAGCCGCATTCTCGAAGCGCTGCTGCGCCAACCCGGCGAGCCGCTGGACAAGCAGGAACTGGCGCAGATCAGCCTGGGCCGCAAGCTGACCCTGTACGACCGCAGCCTAGACATGCACGTCAGCAACCTGCGCAAGAAGATCGGCCCCCACGCCGATGGCCGGCCACGCATCGTCGCCCTGCGCAGCCGTGGCTATTACTACTGCCTCTGAACATCTTTACCGAGCCTTTACCATCCGCTGACCGCGCTTGACGGTGATCTCCCTAGACTGTGCTCATCCGGTAACCACCGGCCCATGAAAGGAGAGACACCATGCGCAAGACCCTTATCGCCCTGATGTTCGCCGCCGCCCTGCCGACCGTTGCCATGGCCATGCCTGAAGGCGGCCCGCGCCACGACGGCCCACATCATCGCGGTGATGCGCCTTTCCACCAGCTGGACCTGAGCCGTGACCAGCGCCAGCAGATCGGCAAGCTGATGGGCGAGCAGATGAAACAGCGCCGCGACATTACCGAGCGCTACCTGTCCAAACTGCCGGCCGCCGACCAGAAGGCGATGAAGGACGAACTGCAGGCCAACCGCGACAAGACCGACAGCGCGGTCCGCGCCCTGCTCAAGCCTGAGCAGCAGAAGAAGTTCGACGAACTGCAGAAGGAACGCGCCGCACAGAAAGCCGAGTGGCAGGAGTTCCAGGCCTGGAAAGCTGAAAAAGGCAACAAGGCCCAGTAAGCTGTCCGCCCGATGCCCGGCCCGCCTCAGTGCGAGCCGGGCTTTTCTTGTTTGCAGGAGGTGCACTTGCGTTCACTGTTCTGGCGCATCCTGGCCAGTTTCTGGCTGGCCATCACCCTGGTTGCGGGCCTGTCGATCCTGCTGGGCCACATGCTCAACCAGGACGCCTGGATCCTCAGCCGCCACCCGGGCCTGAATACCCTGGCCAGCAAGTGGGCCAAGCATTACGAACAGGAAGGCCTGGCTTCGGCACAGCACTTCCTGGAACGGCGCAAGGACCGCTACAAGATCGACGTGCAGGTGCTCGACGACAGTGGCGAAGCCGTGGTGCCCGGCACCTTCCCGCGCCGTGCGGCGGCCTTCGAGGCACGCCAGCACAATGACCAGCGGCGCCTGCCGTGGCGCCGGTTGACCGAGGAATACACCAGCCCCGACACCGGCCAGACGTACCTGCTGATCTACCGCATCCCCCACCCGGCGCTGGATGCCTGGCACCGCGAAAGCCTGCTGTGGCCGCTCAGTGCGCTGGGCATTGCTCTGGTGGTGCTGACCCTGTTCAGCCTGCTGGTGACCCTGTCCATCACCCGCCCGCTCAGCCGCCTGCGCAGCGCCGTGCACGACCTGGGCCAGACCACCTACCAGCAGAACAGCCTGGCGCAGCTGGCGGCGCGGCGTGACGAATTCGGCGTGCTGGCCAAGGACTTCAACAAGATGGGCGCGCGCCTGCAAAGCACCATCGGCAGCCAGCGCCAGTTGCTGCGCGATGTGTCCCATGAATTGCGTTCACCGCTGGCCAGGCTGCGTATTGCCCTGGCCTTGGCCGAGCGCGCCGAACCTGAGCAGCGTGAAGCGCTGTGGCCACGCCTGACCCGCGAATGCGACCGCCTGGAAGACCTGATCAGCGAAATTCTCGCCCTGGCGCGGGTCGATGCCGAACAGGCCCATGCCGAGCCGGTCGACCTCAACGCCCTGCTCGGCAGCGTGCGCAAGGACGCCCAGCTCAGCGCACCAGAGCAGGACGTGCGCCTGGAGGCACAGCCGGGGTTGACCTTGCAGGGTTGGCCAACGCTGATCGAGCGTGCCGTGGACAACCTGCTGCGCAATGCCTTGCGCTTCAACCCGCAGGGCCAGCCGATCGAAGTCAGCGCCGCGCGCGAGCAGGACCGTATCCTGATCAGCGTGCGTGACCATGGGCCGGGGGCGGCGGCGGAGCACCTTGCGCAGTTGGGGGAACCGTTCTTCCGTGCGCCGGGGCAGGATGCGCCGGGGCATGGGCTGGGACTGGCGATTGCACGCAAGGCGGCGGAGCGGCATGGTGGTAGTCTGATTTTGGACAATCACCCACAGGGTGGATTTGTAGCTCGGCTGGAGCTGCCTGAGACTGAGGCAACCGGCAGTTGATTGATGTAAATGCTCCTGGCCTCTTCGCGGGCTTGCCCGCTCCCACAGGTACAGCACTGCCTTCAAGGCCTGTGTAGTACCTGTGGGAGCGGGCAGGCCCGCGAAGAGGCCGGATGCCTTGAGACTGCAATCAGCCCAAGGCTGCGTTACTCGCCCCAGGCACTGACGAAATCAGCAGTTTCCAGAATCGGCGCGGTGCGCGGCTCGGTCAGCGGCGTACCCACATACAGGTAACCGATCAGCTCCTCGTTCGCAGCCAGCCCCAGGCCCTTGTGCACATGGGCATCGAAAGCCATGTCCCCGGTGCGCCATACCGCACCGATACCTTGCGCATGCGCCGCAATCAGGATGCCGTGCGCGGCACAGCCCGCCGCCAGCCGCTGCTCGGACTTGGGCACCTTGAAGTGGTCCTGCAGCTTGGCAATCACCACGATCAGCAACGGCGCCCGCAGGGGCATGGCGCGGGCCTTGTCCAGGGCAGCCTGGGTGGCATCCCCCTTGTGCTGCAGCGCTTCGGCGAACAGCTCACCCAGCTTCTCGCGGCCCTGGCCTTCGATGGTGAGAAAGCGCCACGGCCGCAGCTGGCCGTGGTCCGGGGCGCGCAGGGCGGCCTGGAACAGCGCCTCGCGCTGGGCGGCATTGGGCGCCGGGTCGGTCAGGCGTGGCACGGAAACACGGTTGAGCAATGCGTCGAGAGCCTCCATCGGCTACCCTCCTGGCAGGTAAATGTGCGGCCATTCTAGCGTTTACATCACCAGACCCATAGGTAGAATGGCGCCCTTCCGTTTCGAGTCAGAGCAGATCACATGGCGTTGCCGACCTTAAGGATCATTGGTTTCATCATCGGCATCTTCCTGATTACCCTCGCAGTCAGCATGGCCGTGCCCATGGCGACCCTGGTGATCTTCGAACGCACCCGTGACATGCCGTCGTTCCTCTGGTCGAGCCTGATCACCTTCATTGCCGGCCTGGCCCTGGTGCTTCAGGGTCGCCCCGAGCATGTGCACCTGCGCCCGCGCGACATGTACCTGCTGACCGTCAGCAGCTGGCTGGTGGTGTGCGTGTTCGCCGCCCTGCCTTTCCTGCTGACCCAGCACATCAGCTACACCGACGCCTTCTTCGAGAGCATGTCGGGCATCACTGCCACCGGCGCCACCGTACTCAGCGGGCTGGACAACATGTCACCGGGCATCCTGATGTGGCGGTCGATGCTGCACTGGCTCGGCGGCATCGGCTTCATCGGCATGGCGGTAGCGATCCTGCCGCTGCTGCGCATCGGTGGCATGCGCCTGTTCCAGACCGAATCATCCGACCGTTCGGAGAAGGTAATGCCGCGCTCGCACATGGTCGCCAAGTCGATCGTGGGGGTATACGTCGGCTTCTCGATCCTGGGCGCGCTGGGCTTCTGGTGGGCCGGCATGAGCCCGTTCGATGCGATCAACCACGCCATGTCGGCGATTTCCACTGGCGGGTTTTCCACCTCCGACCAGTCGCTGGCCAAGTGGGATATCCCGGCCGTGCACTGGGTCGCGGTGGTGGTGATGATCCTCGGCAGCCTGCCCTTCACCCTTTACGTGGCGACCCTGCGCGGCAACCGCAAGGCACTGATCCGCGACCAGCAGGTGCAGGGTTTGCTGGGCATGCTGGTGGTTACCTGGCTGGTGCTCGGCACCTGGTACTGGGCCACCACCAACCTGCACTGGCTCGACGCCCTGCGCCACGTGGCGCTGAATGTGACTTCGGTGGTCACCACCACCGGCTTCGCCCTGGGTGACTACAGCCTGTGGGGCAACTTCTCGCTGATGCTGTTCTTCTACCTGGGCTTCGTCGGTGGCTGCTCCGGCTCGACGGCTGGTGGTATCAAGATCTTCCGCTTCCAGGTCGCCTACATCCTGCTCAAGGCCAGCCTCAATCAGCTGATCCACCCACGCGCGGTGATCAAGCAGAAGTACAACGGCCACCGCCTCGACGAAGAAATCGTGCGCTCGATCCTGACCTTCTCGTTCTTCTTCGCCATCACCATCTGCGTCATGGCGCTGCTGCTGTCTTTGCTTGGCGTGGACTGGATGACCGCCCTGACCGGCGCTGCGGGTACGGTTTCGGGTGTGGGGCCGGGCCTGGGTGAAGTGATCGGCCCATCGGGCAACTACGCCACGCTGCCGGATGCTGCCAAGTGGATTCTCGCCAGCGGCATGTTGCTCGGCCGATTGGAAATCATCACCGTGCTAGTGTTGTGCATGCCGGCGTTCTGGCGCCACTGACCACCTCGGGCTCGGCGCCCAGGCGGGCGCGGTACTCACTGGGCGTGACATGGAACCAGCGGCGAAACGCACGGTAGAAATTGCTGGGGTCGGCAAAACCCAGCAGGTAAGCGGTTTCCAGCAGGGTCATGCCCGGCTGCGCCAGGTACTGTTCGGCCAGTTCGCGGCGGGTGTCGTCAAGCAGGGTCTGGAAGCTGGTGCCCTCCTCATGCAGCCGCCGCTGCAAGGTGCGCTGCGACAGGTGCAGGGCCTGGGCCAGGGTTTCGCGCTTGGGCTCGCCCTGCGGCAGGATGCGGCACAATACCTGGCGCACCCGGTGGGTGACCCGGCTTTCCGAGAAACGCGCCAGGTATTCGCCGGCAAAACGGTCATGCAGTATCGCCATGGCTTCATTGGCGGTGGGCAGCGGTGCCTCCATGTCGGCGCGCTCGAACACCAACGCATCGTGCGGCGCACCGAACACCAGCGGCGAATGGAACGCCACCTTGTAGGGTTCGATATTCTTTGGCTGCGGCCCTTGCACCAGCACCCGGCGCGGTTGCACCGGGCGACCGCTCAGCCAGCTGCACAGCGCCAGCGCGCAGGCCAGCGATGCTTCGGCGCTGTGCCGGGTCGGTGGCAAGTGGTCGCCGTGTACGGTCAGGATCAGCGAATAGCCCTCGGGGCCGAGGACGAAGCTGAGGTCGGAGCTTTCGGCAATGATGCGCTGGTAACGCACCAGGCGCTCGAAGCCTTCGGCCAGGGTGCGGCTGGACATCAACGCATAACCCACCACATGGAACGATGCCGGGCGCACCACCCGCGCCATGTTCAGGCCTATGGCCTCGTTGCCCGACAGCTCTACCGCCAGTTGCCACAGCCGGGTCATGGAGTCCTGGGGGAAGCGCGCGTCGGGGTCGTCGAGGGCAGCGAAATCCAGCCCCAGCTGCTTGAACATGGCCCGGCAGTCCAGCCCTTCCAGTTCGAGTGCCTTCACGATCCCTGATGCCCAGCTGGCTGACGTGGTTCTTTCGCTCATGACAGGCTTCTTATGCTGACCGCTCCTGCGGTGAACCCCAAGGATATTCAATTGGCGCCTATTGTCACTGATAGGCTTCGCCAGTCACTCTAGACTCGAATCAGGCTCCACGCCGTGCATCTTGTCCAGAAGTGTTAATCCCGGAGCACTGTCATGAACCGCACAGCGCAGTTTCGCAGTTTTGCCGAGTTCTACCCTTACTACCTGGGGGAGCACAGCAACCCCACCTGCCGCCGCCTGCACTTCGTCGGCACCAGCCTGGTGATAGCCCTGCTGGCCTACACCATCGGCAGTGGCAAATGGTTGTTGCTGCTGGCCTTGCCCGTGTTCGGCTACGGCTTTGCCTGGGTCGGGCATTTCTTTTTCGAAAAGAACCGGCCTGCAACCTTTACCCATCCGCTGTATAGCCTGATCGGGGATTTCGTGATGTTCAGGGATATCCTGCTGGGCAAGATCAGCCTGTAGATTTTTTGGGGCCGCTTTGCGGCCTATCGCGACACAAGGCCGCTCCTACAAGGTCCGCGTAAATTCCGGGTTCACGCGATCGTTGTAGGAGCGGCCTTGTGTCGCGATGGGCTGCAAGGCAGCCCCCAGGGCCCTCAAGCCCTACGCTGGTTCGCGCACCGCCGCCGCTGCCTGCGCTTCCCGCGCCTGTGCCTCGGCCAACCGATACAACTCGATCGTGCCATCCCAATGCTCGATCAGCGCCGTGCACGACTCCACCCAATCCCCGCAATTGAGGTACTCCACCTCCCCCACCTGGCGAATCTCGGCATGGTGGATATGCCCACACACCACCCCATGAAAACCGCGACGGGTGCACTCGTGGGCAATGGCATCCTCGAAGTCGCTGATGAAGTTCACCGCGCCTTTGACCTTGTGCTTCAGGTACGCCGACAGCGACCAATAGCCGTATCCATAGCGGGCACGCCAGTGGTTGAGCCAGCGGTTGAGCACCAGGGTGAATTCGTAGGCACGGTCACCGAGGAACGCCAGCCAGCGGTGGTAACGGGTAATCACGTCGAACTGGTCGCCATGGATCACCAGCAGGCGGCGGCCATCGGCGGTCAGGTGCTCGGCCTCGTCCACCAGCTGGATGTTGCCGAGGATCAGCCTGGAGTAACGGCGCAGGAATTCGTCATGGTTGCCGGTGACGTAGATCACCTCGGTGCCCCGCTTGCTCATGGTCAACAGGCGGCGAATCACGTTGGTGTGGGCTTGAGGCCAGTAGATACCACCGCGCAGCTTCCAGCCATCGATGATATCGCCCACCAGGTAGATACGGTCGGCCTGGTAGCCCTTGAGGAACTGCGACAGGTGTTCGGCCTGGCAGTCGCGGGTGCCCAGGTGCACATCGGAAATCCACAGGGTACGCACGCGTTGCTTGCGCGAGGGACGTGACAGTTCGGCATGGGTCATGGGCAGGCTCCGACGCAGTTTGCTGGAGACTGGCAGGCGCGGATGACAGATCGGTGGCAAAACCGTTACGAGTGATGGACCGCGAGGAATGAGGCACAATGCGCCTCTGCCCTGCGAGGACGCCTCTCCCCATGACCGCCGGCCCGATCCTCTCGCTGCGCCATTACCGCGACAGCCTGATCGCCCACAGCCACGAACACCCGCAACTGGTGTTCGGCCTGCGCGGTCGCCTGGACTTCGAGGTGCAGGGGCATGGCGCAGGGATCGATCGACAGGGGTTGATCGTGGTACCGGCGGGCGCCCATCACACCTGCGCCAGCGATGGCGGCAGCGATTGCCTGGTGCTGGATGTACCAGGGGACCATTGGTTGCGCGAGCAACTGGGCGAACATGCAGATGCCAGCCGCCGCCTGCTCGACCGCCCCGCCGCCCTGGGCCTGGATGAGCGCCAGCAACAGTTGGTGGACTGGCTGGCGACCAGCCCCATGCACGACCCGCTGATTGCCCGACAAGGGGCAGCGCTGCTGCTGGCCAGCCTCAACCCCACGGCGGCCGCCAGCGTCACAGCCAGCCAGCGTCTGCCCTATGCCGCCTTCGATGCACATATCGAGCGGCATGCCGCCTACCCGCTGCAAGTGGCTGACCTGGCGCGCATCGCCGGGTTGTCCAGCGCCCGCCTGCATGCGCGCTTTACTGCGGAATGCGGGATGACGCCGATGGACTACATTCGCCAGCGGCGCTTGCTCAAAGCGCGACGGCTGGTGATGCAGACCTTGCTACCGATGGGGGAGATTGCGGCGCAGGTGGGGTACAGCTCGCAAAGTGCGTTTTCGGCGGCGATGTTGCGGGCGTTCGGGTGTACGCCGTTGGCTTTGCGGCGAGAGTCTGGCGACAATTGACGCCAGTCTTGCGACAGACCGCCTTTGCCTGTGCCTATACACTTTGCCTGTGCCGGCGCTTTCGCGGGTGCTGCACAGGCTTCAAAAGCGGTGCAGTACCCGTGGGAGCGGGCATGCCCGCGAAGAGGCCGGCACAGCCAGTAGAGATCTTGAGCAAGGACCACCCATGAACCACCGCACCGCCCTCGGCGCCCTGCACATCGGCGCGCTGTTCTTCGGCCTCACCGGCGTCTTCGGCAAACTGGCCGCCAGCGCCAGCCCGGCGATCATCGTCTTCGGCCGCGCCGCCTTCGCCGTGCTCGCCCTGGCCCTGTTCGCCAGCCTGGCCGGCCCGGGCTGGCAACGCCTGAGCGGCCAGGACGCCCGCCGCCTGCTGCTCGGTGGCGTGCTGCTGGCCGGCCACTGGGTCAGCTTCTTCATCGCGGTAAAGGTTGCCGGTGTGGCCATCGCCACCCTCGGCTTCGCCAGCTTCCCGGCCTTTACCGTGATCCTCGAGGGCCTGCTGTTCCGCGAACGCATCCGCCGCAATGAGGCTTTGCTGGTACTGCTGGTCAGCATCGGCCTGGTACTGGTCACGCCGGCATTCGACCTGGCGAGTGAAGCCACCGGTGGCCTGCTCTGGTCATTGCTGTCGGGGCTGCTGTTCTCCCTGCTGTCACTCACCAACCGCGCCGGCTCCGGCCGCCTGCCTGCAGTGCAGGCGGCGCTGTGGCAGAACCTGGTGGTGGGCCTGTGCCTGCTGCCGTTCGCGGCGCCGGACCTGGCCGGCGTAGCCACCATGGACTGGCTGTGGATCGCCCTGCTCGGCATCTTCTGCACCGGCGTGGCGCACAGCCTGTTCGTCGCCAGCCTGTCGGTGATCAAGGCGCGCACCGCCGCCGTGGTGTTCGGCATGGAACCGGTCTACGGCATCGCCGTGGCCTGGGTGGTGTTCGCCGAAACCCCCACCCTGCGCATGCTGCTGGGCGGTGCACTGATCATCTTCGCCATCGTGCTTTCCAGCCGCCTGGCCGCCGAACAACCGCCCAGGCAGCGGCCACTGGCCGAAAGCGCCTGATTCAGCGGTCGTTGTGACCCAGGTCACGCTGCGGGTCGATCTGGTCGCGCACCCGCTGCTTCAGCACCTTGGCTTCGGGGAAGCCACCGTCGGCTTTGCGCTCCCAGATCTGCACGCCATTGCAGGTAATGCGGAAGATACCGCCGGTGCCAGGCTCCAGGGCCACTCGACCGAGGTCGTCGGCAAAGGTGCTGAGCAGTTCCTGGGCCAGCCAGGCGGCCCTCAGCAGCCATTGGCACTGGGTGCAATACGTGATGACAATTTCCGGTTTGCTGTCAGCCATGGTGAGGCATCTCCAGATGAGGGGCCGCTTATACTAGCGGTCTTTAGCCCACGGTTTGAGACTCACGATGCGCCGTTTGCTGTTCTGTTTCCTGCTCACCCTCTCCTCCTTCACAGCATTCGCCGCCGAACCGGCCAGGCCCAAGGTTGGCCTGGTGCTGTCAGGGGGCGCGGCCCGCGGCCTGGCCCATATCGGTGTGCTCAAGGCCCTGGAGGAACAGGGGGTACGCATCGACGCTATCGCAGGCACCAGCATGGGGGCGGTGATAGGCGGCCTGTATGCCTCTGGCTACAGCGTCGAAGAGCTGGAAAAGCTTGCCACCACCCTCGACTGGCAACAGGCGCTGTCCGATGCCCCGCCGCGCAAGGACGTACCGTTCCGGCGCAAGCAGGATGACCGCGACTTTCTGGTCAAACAGAAGCTTAGCTTTCGCGACGACGGCAGCCTGGGCCTGCCGCTGGGGGTGATCCAGGGCCAGAACCTGGCGCTGCTGTTGGAAAGCAAGCTGGCGCACACCGCCGACACCCGTGACTTCGACAAGCTGCCAATCCCCTTCCGCGCCGTGGCCACCGACATTGCCAGTGGCGAAAAGGTGGTGTTCCGCCGTGGCCACCTGCCCCAGGTGATCCGCGCCAGCATGTCGATCCCGGCGGTGTTCGCCCCGGTCGAGCTGGACGGCCGGCTGCTGGTGGACGGCGGCATGGTCGACAACATCCCGGTGGACGTCGCCCGCGAAATGGGTGTGGACCTGGCCATCGTGGTCGACATCGGCACGCCGCTGCGTGACCGCAAGCAGCTGGCCACGGTGGTCGACGTGCTCAACCAGTCGATCACCCTGATGACCCGGCGCAACTCGGAAGAACAACTGGCCAGCCTGCACCGTGACGACATTCTCATCCAGCCACCGCTGACCGCCTTTGGCGTCACCGACTTTGGCCGCGCCAGGGAAATGATCGAGGCCGGCTACCGCGCCACCCGCCTGCTCGACCCGCGCCTTGTCGCCCTGCGCCAGCCCGAAGGTGACAGCAGCCTGGCCGTGGCCCGCTCGCCACGCCAGCGCACGCCAACGATAACCGCGATCAGGATCGAGAACGACTCCAAGGTCAGCGACGAGGTCATCCGCTCGTACATCCGCCAGCCGATCGGTGCGCCGCTGGAGCTAGGCCGCCTGCAGACCGACATGGGCACGCTGTACGGCCTGGACTACTTCGACCGGGTGCAGTACCGCGTGGTGCACAAGGGCGACGACAACACCTTGGTGATCAACGCCCGGGGCCGACGCGGTGGCACCGACTACCTGCGCCTGGGCCTGAACCTGTCGGACGACCTGCGCGGCGACAGCGCCTTCAATCTGGGCGCCAGCTACCGGGTAAACGGCATCAACAGCCTCGGCGCCGAATGGCTGACCCGTGGCCAGATCGGCGACCAGCAGGAGTTGTACAGCGAGTTCTACCAGCCGCTGGACGTGGGCTCGCGCTACTTCATCGCACCGTACCTGGACTTCAGCTCGCAGAACATCGAAGCCACCCTGGACAACGACCCGGTGGCCGAGTACCGCCTGGAGCGTTACGGTTTTGGCCTTAACGTGGGGCGGCAGATCGGTACCAACGGTGAAGTGCGCCTGGGCGTGGGCAAGGCCTGGGGAGAGGCCGAGGTGCGCATCGGCGACCAGGACCTGCCCAAGGTCAGTTTCAACGAAGGTTTCTACGAGCTGAAGTACTCGTTCGACACCCTGGACAACGTGTACTTCCCGCACAGCGGCGAGGACATCGGCCTGACCTTGCGCAAGTACGACCAGTCTCTGGATTCCGACCAGGATTACCGTCAGTGGATGTTCAACCTGGACAAGGCCATCAGCAGCGGGCCGAACACCTTCGTGCTGGGCGGGCGCTACGGGCGCACGCTGGATGATACCGAGGTGGTGACGTCGAGCTTCGTGCTGGGTGGCGCGCGGGAGCTGTCAGGCTTTCGCCAGGACTCGGTGTCGGGGCAGAACGTGAGCCTGATGCGCATGGTCTACTACCGCCGCCTGACGCCACGGGCCTACGTACCGCTGGACTTCCCGCTGTACATCGGCGGGTCGCTGGAGCGAGGGCGGGCGTGGAACAACGACAACGAGTTCGACAGTGGGTACATCAATGCGGCGAGCATCTTCCTGGGGCTGGAGACGCCGCTGGGGCCCTTGAACTTCACTTATGGTGCCAACAGTGCGCATGAGCAGGCGGTGTACCTGAACCTTGGGCATACCTTCTAGGTGCCGGACACATTGTGGGAGCGGCTTTAGCCGCGAACACCGGCGAAGCCGGTGCCATACACCGCGTTGCATTCTTCGCGGGTAAACCCGCTCCCACAGGCCGCAAAGCGGCCCCAACCCCCCTCAGGATTTCTCCAGGTTGGCCAGGATCTTGGCATGCACCCGCATGCACACCTGCAGCTCCGCCTCATCCACCCCGGTGAACAGCTCTACCCGCAGTTGATTGGCAATGGTCTCGATCTGGTCGATCAGCGGCTTGGCCGGCGGGCACAGCACAATTTTCTTCGCCCGTCGGTCCTCCAGCACCGCCTGCCGGCGTACCAGCCCCTGCGCTTCCAGGCTATCGAGCAGGCGTGCCAGGGTCGGGCCTTCGACGCCCACGCTCTGGGCCAGCTCACGCTGGGTCGGGGCCTCTTCGAAACGGGCCAGGTGCAGCAACACCAGCCAGCGCGCCTGTGAAAGGTTGAGCCCGGCCAGGCGGCGGTCCAGCTCGGCACGCCAACCCCGGGACATCTGGGCCAGCTGCATGCCGAAGCGGTGTTGGTTGTCGGTCAGGGGCATAAGTAACTCATTGAATAGATCTAATTATTAGGCAGCTAACCATGGCCCGCCCCACGAGGCAAGGCTCGGGCACCCTGGAATGTTCGATAATCGTCAAAAAACATGACAAAGGTCAGCAGACGGCAGTTCTGCCTTCGATCCTGTCACCACTTACAACTCGAACTCGGCCGCCAGCGCAGCCCGCACGCAGTACAGCACGCCCTCCGGCACCCGTCCCCCGAACAGCGGCGCAATCGCAGACACCGGTGGCAGCTCGCCCTCGCCATCGAGGAAGGCATCCTGCACTTCCATCAACAGGTCTTCCGGCAGGTCCAGGGCCTGTTCCAGGCTCAGTTCCTGGCGGCCCAGCGCCTCGGCCAGCAGGCTGTAGACGTTCTTCTCGCTGCAGTTGAGCTGGCCGGCGATCTGCGCCGGGGTCATGCCGGCGCGTGCCAGGCTGACCAGTTCGTGGCGCAGGTCGAGCACTACTTTCGGTGCTTCGTCAGTGCCACCGCTATTGTTCAGCACCTCGAGGAAGGCCTGGCCATAACGCTCCAGCTTGCGCGCGCCCACGCCGCTGACCTGGGCCATGTCGCTGAGGCTGACCGGCTGGCTACGCAGCATCTCCAGCAGCGTCGAGTCGGGGAAGATGACATAGGGCGGCACGCTGTGCTCCTCGGCCAGCTTGCGCCGCAGGGTACGCAGTGCTTCCCACAGGTCGCGCTCTTCGGCACGCACCAGCTGGCTGGCCGGGCTGCCGCCGCTGGACGACGAGGTCCTGGCGGTGGTCTGCGGCTTGAGGTCACGGCGCAGCTGCAAGGTCACCTCGCCCCGCAGCAGCGGCCGGCAGCTGTCGGACAGGCGCAGGCCACCGTAGCCTTCCAGGTCGATGTCGACCAGGCCGCGCGCCACCAGCTGACGGAACAGCGAACGCCACTCGACCTCGGCCAGCCCCTTGCCGACGCCAAAAACCGAGAGTTTTTCGTGGCCGAAATTGCGCACCTTTTCGGTGTCCTTGCCCAGCAGCACGTCGACCAGGTGCCCGACGCCGTAGCGCTGGCCGGTGCGGAACACCGCCGACAGCGCCTGACGGGCAGGCTCGGTGGCATCCCAGGTCTGCACCTGGTCGACACAGTTGTCACAGTGCCCGCACGGTTGCTCGAGGGTTTCGTCGAAATAGGCCAGCAGTGACTGGCGGCGGCAGCGGGTTTCTTCGCACAGGGCCAGCATGGCATCGAGCTTGTGCTGCTCGATGCGCTTGTGGCGCTCGTCACCTTCGGAGTTCTGCAGCATCTGCTTGAGCATGACCATGTCCTGCAGCCCGTAGGCCATCCAGGCATCGGACGGCAGCCCGTCACGGCCGGCACGGCCGGTCTCCTGGTAGTACGCCTCGAGCGACTTGGGCAGGTCAAGGTGGGCAACAAAACGCACGTTCGGCTTGTCGATGCCCATGCCGAAGGCAATGGTGGCGACCATGATCAGCCCTTCCTCGTTGAGGAAACGGTGCTGGTTGGCCGCGCGCGTCTCGGCCGCCAG
Organism: Pseudomonas sp. PVC-5-1; assembly: GCF_057444345.1. Classification (NCBI taxonomy): domain Bacteria; kingdom Pseudomonadati; phylum Pseudomonadota; class Gammaproteobacteria; order Pseudomonadales; family Pseudomonadaceae; genus Pseudomonas; species Pseudomonas sp. PVC-5-1. Next base: position 4,197,153 of record NZ_CM172024.1, read on the forward strand.
GCCGGCATGATACGGCAGCGCCGGGAAGCCCTGGTCACAGAGGAAGGCAGCGGTTTCGTCGACCTTCTTGCGTGACAGGCAATAAACGATACCGGCGTTGCCGCGGCGCTCGCCGAGGAAGGCCATCAGCTGCTTGCGCGGCGCCTCCTTGGGCACGATGCGGTAGAAGATGTTGGGCCGGTCGAAACTCGACAGGAAGCGTTCGGCGCCTTGCAGGTGCAGGCGCTGGACGATCTCTTCACGGGTGCGCATGTCGGCGGTGGCGGTCAGCGCTATGCGCGGCACATGCGGGAACAGCTCGGCCAACTGGCCCAGTTGCAGGTATTCGGGGCGGAAATCGTGGCCCCATTGCGACACGCAGTGGGCCTCGTCGATGGCGAACAGCGAGATATCCAGATCACGCAGGAAGTCGAGCATGCGCGGCTGCACCAGGCGTTCCGGTGCCAGGTACAGCATCTTCACTTCGCCACGGCGCAGGCGCCCGGCCAGGTCACGCTGCTGCTCCGGGGTCAGCGTGGAGTTCAGCGCGGCGGCCGGCACACCCAGTTCGTCGAGCGTGGCGACCTGGTCGTCCATCAGCGCGATCAGTGGCGAGACCACCACCGTCAGGCCCGGGCGCAGCAGCCCCGGCACCTGGAAACACAACGACTTGCCGCCGCCGGTGGGCATCAGCACCAGGGCATCGCCGCCATTGGCCACGCAGTCGATGATCGCTGCCTGGCGCCCACGGAAACTGTCGTAGCCAAAGATGTCCTTGAGAACGCGCTGAGCCTGTTCGAGCATGTGCAACTCCACAAATCGCCGTACCATCCCGGATACAGGCTGGACGAAAAACCCGCCCCGCACACGCCAAATGCGTAAGCGGTTTTTGCCAGGCGGCCGGCAAACCCTGCCCCTGGATGAAAAATCGCGGAGTATACCGCAGCACCGCCCCGCGCAGGGCACCACGGCGATAGACGTTCCCTTTACCCCGCTGCCGTCGCAAGGTGCTAGAATTCGTTATCGTTTATTCCCCAAGGTAGCCCTGTAATGTCCTTCGCCGAGCAACTGACCCGCCTGCAAGCCTTCCTCGACGCCGACGAGCTGCACGAAGAAGCGCTGGACTATGTCGCCGCCCACGGCTACCTCACCGCCCTGTCGATCAATGCCGAGGAAGTGCCCGAGCGCGAATGGATCGACGCCCTGTTCGCCGAAGAGCCGCACTACGCCAGCGACGCTCAACGCACCGAGATCGAGGCCACCCTGGTGGCGCTGAAAGCGCACATCGCCCGCCAGCTGGCCAGCGACGACGAATTCGAGCTGCCGTGCGACCTCGACCTGACCGAAGAGCCAGACGATTCCGACCTGCGCGGCTGGTGCATCGGCTTCATGGAAGGCGTATTCCTGCGTGAAGAGGCCTGGTTCGAGAACGCCGAGGAAGAAGTCAGCGAGATGCTGCTGCCAATCATGGTCGGCTCGGGCCTGTTCGACGAGCAGCCGGAGTTCGCCGACATCGCCAGCAACGCCAACCTGCAGGACGACATGATCGTACAGATCCCCGAAGCACTGACGGCGCTGTTCCTGCTGCTGCATGCCCCTGACGAAAAGCCGGCACTGCTCAAGCCACGTCACCACTAAGTCGCCTGTGCGCTACCTGCTGCTGGCCACCGGCTGGCTCAGCGTCGCGTTGGGGGTGTTGGGGATATTCCTGCCGGTATTGCCCACCACCCCGTTCCTGCTATTGGCGGCCGCCTGCTTTGCCCGCAGCTCGCCGCGCTTTCACCACTGGCTGGTCCATCACCCCAAGCTCGGGCCATGGATCCGTGACTACCTCAGTGGTGAAGGCATCCCCCTCAAGGGCAAGGTCTACGCCATCGGCCTGATGTGGGCCAGCATCGGTCTGTCGTGCTATCTGGTGCCCCTGTTCTGGGCACGTATCTTCATGTTGTCCAGTGCCGTCCTGGTAAGCCTGTATATCCTCAGCCAGAAAACCCTGCACAAGCCAAAGTGACAATATTTTGTCGCCAAATATCACTTTCGCCTAATTCGTGCTTCCCTTAGCCGAAATGATTCTGGAACTCGGTTAAAGCCCTGTATTCATTGGCCTTAATGGAGTTTCTCGCCGCCATTTCCAGTGTTCATCTGCGAGCCTGTTAGATAATTTATTTAGGTTATGGCAATTTTTTATGAATAAATCTTCTTGTCTATCGCGTTGAATGTACTTAGCTGTGTTATTAAAAACCTGCAACACTATATGAAATAACTTTATCGTCATTTTTTTGGCGATTAGCAGGATCAATTCCAAGATCAGGGAGATGTACCATGCGCGTTTTGAACCCCATCACCAGTGCATTATTGTTGGCCCTGGCGAGTGCCAACGTACAGGCGATGTCGATCACAGAGGCTGTCCAGAGCGCCGTGGACTACCACCCGCAGGTCAGCTCCAACCGCAACAGCAAGCTGTCTGCCGATGAAGATGTGAAGTTTGCGCGTGGTGGGTACTACCCTTCCGTGGATCTGGTTGCCGGCTATGGCCGCCAGCGATCTGACAACACCACGACTCGTGCCGAGGGCAACCACAACAAGGAAACCCTCAACTACACCCAGTCCGAGCTGCGCCTGCGGCAGATGATCTTCGACGGCTTCAACACCTCGAATGAAGTGGGCCGCACCGAAGCGGTCTCCACCTCCCGCGCCTACTACACCCAGGCCGTTGCCCAGGATGTCGCCCTGCGTGCAGTCGAGGTGTACCTGGAAGTGCTCAAGCGCCGTGAACTGGTGACTCTGGCCAAGAACAACCTGCAAGCCCACCTGCGCGTCAACGACCAGATCGGCCTGCGCAACGAGCGCGGCGTCGGCAGCACCGCCGACCTTGACCAGTCCCGCGCACGTCGCGCCCTGGCGGAAAACAATCTGGACACCGCCGAAGTCGACCTGGCCGATGCCGAGGCCAACTTCTTCAGCGTCGTCGGCCGCATGCCGGACGAGCTGGAAAGCCCGCAGTCCATCAAGGGCGAGGTGCCTGGCACCCTCGATGAAGCCCGCGACGGCATGCGTCAGAACAACCCGTACATCAAGTCTGCGCAGGCTGACGTCAATGCTGCCGAGCAGCAATACGAAGTGGCCAAGTCGACCTTCTACCCACGCTTCGACGCCATTCTGGCTACCGGTGCCAACAACAACACCGGTGGCGAGAAAGGCCACAACAACAACGACTGGCAAGCCGGCGTGGAGATGAACTACAACCTGTTCCGCGGCGGCAGCGACAAGGCTCGCCTGCAGTCCGACGCGCACAAGATCAACCAGGCCCTGGACATCCGCAACAACGCCCTGCGTGAGCTGACCGAAAACCTGAGCCTGGCGTGGAACGCCATGAACAACGCCAGCAAGCAGCTGCCGACTGCGCGTGAATACGCCGAGACCACCAAGCGCGTGCGTGCCGCCTACCAGGACCAGTTCGGCCTGGGCCAACGTACCCTGCTCGACGTGCTCGACAGTGAAAACGAGCTGTACAACGCCGACCGCCGCTACACCGAGGTGCGTTATACCGAGGAGTTCTCGCGCTACCGCGTGCTGGCGACCATGGGCGAGCTGTTGACCAAGCAACGTATTTCGCTGCCACCGGAAGCGCTGGCTACCACCGAAGTACGCACCGAGGCGCGTTTGCCTGATATGCGTTGATCGGGTTCGAGATAGCCGGGGCCGCTTTGCGGCCCATCGCCGGCAAGCCAGCTCCCACAGGTACAGCACAAGCTTCACCCTTTGTGTTCCAGCTGTAGAAACACAAAACTTGAGCCCTGCCGCTGCACCTGTGGGAACTGGCTTGCCGGCGATAGGGCCTTCACTGCCACCTCACCCCTCACCCCTCACCATGGTTACGCTGGAACGTCTCCAAACCCATGGCCCTGATCTGCCCCTCGATCAACGCCTCGAACGGTGCCAGCAGCGCATCGAAACAGGCAGGCTGCTCCAACGCGTTCAGCGCTCCCACCACCGCCTCGATAGTCGATAACGCCCCCGCCTCCGGCGCCTTGCGCAAGCGGTAGCGTGAAGGCGCGACAGCCCCCAGGGTGACTCGCGGCAACGCCTCCAGCAACGGGTTCAGGTACAACAGCTTGCGCGCCTTGCGCCAGGTGCCGTCGGGTACGATCAACAGCAAGGGTTTGTCGTCCGTCTCGCCATAGGCCACCAACTCCTGGGCGTCGTCGCCCGGGAACAGCAGGGCCGGCCGGTAACCGGGGGTCGCCAGCAATTCGTTCAGGTCATCGAATACCTCGCCTACCCGCAACTCGGCGTTGTTCAGGCCAAGAGCGGCCAGGCGGGCGGTATTCAGGGCATGGGCGGTTTCACTGGGGTGCTGCAGCAGGATGACGCGGGTACGGCTGTCGAGCGCGGGGATCAATGAGCAGAGGCAATGGTCGAGCGGGCGCTGGCAGCGCTCGCAGCGGGGTCTGGGCATGGGGTTCTCCTTGGCGGGAACAGTTTGCCACAGAACCGGGGCCCGCTTTGCGGGCCTTTCGCCGGCAAGCCAGCTCCCACAGGATCACCACAGGCCTGAGCCTTGTGCAATACCTGTGGGAGCTGGCTTGCCGGCGAAAGGGCCGCAAAGCGGCCCCGGCGATCTCAACGGTTGAACCGCTCTGCCAGGCTATGCAGGTATTCCGCCATGCGCTCCAGGTCCTGGCTGATTTCCGCGCCCTGCCTGGCCTGCCCGGCACTCTGGTCGCACAGGTGGGCTATGCGCACGATCTGCTGATTGATGTCCTCGGCCACATGGCTCTGCTGCTCCGACGCCGTCGCCATCTGCTGGCTCATGCCAGTGATACGGCTGACCGCCTGGGCAATCCCGCTCAACGCTGCTTGCACCGCCTCGACACTGTGCACGCTGTCCCGCGAGATCTGCTCGCCGCGGCTGGCGGTGCTGACCGCGCGCTCTGCCCCGGCGCGCAACGAGGCGATGATCTGGTGGATCTCCTCGGTCGAGGCACGGGTGCGCTGGGCCAGCGAACGCACCTCGTCGGCCACCACGGCAAACCCGCGCCCCTGTTCGCCGGCACGCGCCGCCTCGATGGCTGCGTTGAGCGCCAGCAGGTTGGTCTGCTCGGCGATCGAGGTAATCACATCGACCACGCTGCCGATCGACTGGGTCTGCTCGGCCAGGGCATTGACCGCCTGGCCGATGTCGTTGACCGCATTGCTCATGCTGCCCATGGCTTGCAGGCTCTGCATGGCCAGCTCGCTGCCCTGTTGCGCCAGCTGGTCAGCATCGCCCGCTGCGTGCGCCGTGCTCTGCACGTTGTGGGTAACCTGCTGGATGGTCGCCGCCATCTGCGCGATGGCGGCGGCGGACTGGTCGGTCTCGTTGCGCTGGCGGTCGAGCATCTGTGCCTGGGCATCGGACAGGTCGGACGACTGCGCGGCCCGCGATTTCACTCCGACACCGGCATCCACCAGGCGGGTCAAAGCCGTTTGCAGGCGTGCTTCTTCACTGATGATGGCAAGATCCAGCTGGCCTTGCAGGCCTGGGTTATCACTGTAGGTCAGTGCCACCAGCGGGCTGGTGAAGGCCTTGGGATGCTCGGCCAGCGTGCGGCGGACCGCCCGGTTCTGCCGGTGCTCGACCAGATACCAGGCCAGCAGCAGGCTGGCCATCAGCATCCCGAGCGCCGCGTAGGGCGGTAGCCACAGGTAGCCCGCCGCCGACAGCAGGCCCGCACCTATCAATGGCCAACCGTGGCCCAGGCCATGCAGCAGGCGGGCCGCCCACGGCACCGGTGTGCGGCCGGCCCGCAGACGCGCATACAACGCCTCGGCGCGACGGATCTGCTCGCGAGTGGGCACCGAGCGCACCGACTCGTAGCCACTGATGCGGCCCTGCTCGTAGATGGCCGTGACGTAGGCGCTGACCCAGTAGTAATCACCGTTCTTCGCCCGGTTCTTGACGACCCCCATCCACGGTTTGCCTTGCTTGATGGTTTCCCACATGTGGCCGAACACTGCCGGCGGCATATCCGGGTGGCGCACCAGGTTGTGGGGTTGGCCGACCAGCTCGTCGTAGGTGAACCCGCTGATCGCCACGAAAGCGTCGTTGCAGTAGGTGATGCGGCTGTTGAGGTCAGTGGTGGAAATCAGGCGTTGATCGTTGGGAAAGGTTCTTTCGTGCTCAGTGACGGGCAAATTCATGCGCATCTTGGGCAATCCTTGCAGGATGAAAGGGAGGTAGACAGCAGCACACGCAAATTTGATATATAGCAGGACGCCATTATGTTGTCGGTCAGCGGCACCAACAATTTAACGGGTGCCGACGAAATACAGCATATGCCGGGCTTCAGCCCACGTTGAGCTGGCTTTTGAGGAGGTCGCGGAAGGTCTGGATCAATGGCTCACGGCTGCGCCCGCGGCGAATGATCAGCGAGAACGGTGCCTGGTAGCCGAAGGTCGACGGCGACAGCACGCGCAAGTCGCCCTTGTCGACCCAGGCCTGGGCATAGTGCTCGGGCAGGTAGCCGATGTAGGCCCCGGACAGGATCAGGATCAACTGCGCCTCCATGCTCTCCACCGTCGCCGCGCTGTGCTTGAAGCCATGCCGGGCCAGTTCGGCCTGGCTCCAGTAACCACGCCCGACCATGCGCTGCTGGGTCACCACCTGCTCGGGGATGCGCCGTTCGGCATACAACGGGTGGCGGCTGCTGCAGTACAGCCAGTGCTGCTCACGGTACAGCGGCTGGTAGAGCAGCCCGCTCATGCGCGAGGAGAACGCCCCGATCGCCAGGTCCAGACGGTTGTCCTGCACGCCCAGTTGCAGCTCGTAAGGGCTGGATACCGACAAGTGCAGGTGCACCGCCGGGTGTTCCTGGCTGTAGGCGCCAATGGCTTCGGCCAGCGGCAAGGCCCTGTCACCGACCGTGGAATCGATCACCCCCAGGTTGAGGGTGCCACGCAACTCGCCCTTGAGGGCGGCGGCGTACTGTTCGAAGCCGTCCAGCTCGGCCAGCAGGCGCAGGGTTTCCTGGTGGAACAGCTCGCCCTTGCTGGTCAGGCTGAAGCCGCCACGGCCACGGTGGCACAGCACGATCCCCAGGGCACCTTCCAGCTGGCTCATGTAGGTGCTGATGGCCGAGGTCGACAGGTTCAGCTCACGCTGGGCATTGGCAAAGCCCTGGTGGCGCACCACGCTGACGAAGATGCGCAGCAGTTTCAGGTCGGGCAAGGTCGAGGCCATGGTGCAACGGTTCCGCAGGGGGTATTAGCGCGCAGTCTAACCGCTCTGCCGCCTTTAGTTCAGAAATTCCTGAACTAAGTATTTGCCGGTAGCGATTTTTCCCCGGCACTACCTTCAGCAGACTTGGCCGAAATGTCCCTGCCCGCCGGCAAGACCACACCTGGAAGGCGCGCGGCGGCACAGGTTCGAACAAACAGAACAATCGACCGACTGATGAGGCCCACCGTGGACAAGATCCTCCACCAACCACTGGGCGGCAACGAAATGCCGCGTTTCGGCGGCATCGCCACCATGCTCCGTCTCCCCCACCTGCAAAGTGCCCAAGGCCTGGACGCCGCCTTCATCGGCGTGCCACTGGACATCGGTACTTCGCTGCGCTCCGGTACCCGTTTCGGCCCGCGTCAGATCCGCGCCGAATCGGTGATGATCCGCCCGTACAACATGGCCACGGGAGCTGCACCGTTCGACTCGCTGTCGGTGGCCGACATCGGTGACGTGGCGATCAACACCTTCAACCTGCTGGACGCCGTGCGCATCATCGAAGAAGCGTATGACGAGATCCTCGAGCACAACATCATCCCGCTGACCCTGGGTGGCGACCACACCATCACCCTGCCGATCCTGCGCGCGCTGCACAAGAAGCACGGCAAGATCGGCCTAGTGCACATCGATGCCCACGCCGACGTCAACGACCACATGTTCGGCGAGAAGATCGCCCATGGCACCACCTTCCGCCGTGCCGTGGAAGAAGGCCTGCTCGATTGCGAGCGCGTGGTGCAGATCGGCCTGCGCGCCCAGGGCTACACCGCCGATGACTTCAACTGGAGCCGCCGCCAGGGCTTCCGTGTGGTCCAGGCCGAAGAGTGCTGGCACAAGTCGCTGGAACCGCTGATGGCCGAAGTGCGCGAAAAGGTCGGCGGTGGCCCGGTGTACCTGTCGTTCGACATCGATGGCATCGACCCGGCCTGGGCTCCCGGTACCGGCACCCCGGAAATCGGCGGCTTGACCACCATCCAGGCGATGGAGATCATTCGCGGCTGCCACGGCCTGGACCTGATCGGCTGTGACCTCGTCGAAGTCTCCCCGCCTTACGACACCACTGGCAACACCTCGCTGCTCGGTGCCAACCTGCTGTTCGAGATGCTCTGCGTGCTTCCAGGCGTAGTGCGCCGCTAAACGAGAGCAACACCGTTCCCTGTGGGAGCGGGCAAGCCCGCGAAGGGGCCAGCACTGACAACCCCTGTGCATGGCAAGGGCTGTGCCCTTGTTCGCGGGCACGCCCGCTCCCACAGGGGACTAGTGCAAGCCTCTAGAAAGTACCCCGGCAGGAGCCATATGGGAGGGCCACAGAGGCCCGCCAACAACACGACAAGACCGCCGGGCGCCGTGAACCCGCCCGCGTGGTCGATCTCGCCATAATAAAGATAATCGGGAGACCCCCAATGGCCTTGGACATCATTGTTGTAATGATCTATACCGCCGGCATGCTCGGGCTTGGCTGGTACGGCATGCGGCGCGCGAAAACCCATGAGGACTACCTGGTGGCCGGGCGCAACCTCGGCCCGGTCCTGTACATGGGCACCATGGCCACCACTGTACTCGGTGGCGCTTCCACCGTCGGCACCGTACGCCTGGGCTACGTCCACGGCATCTCCGGCTTCTGGCTGTGCGCAGCCCTGGGCCTGGGCATCATCGCCCTCAACCTGTTGCTGGCCAAACCCTTGCTGCGTCTGCGCATCTTCACCGTGACCCAGGTGCTGGAACAGCGCTACAACCCAGCCGCACGCCAGGCCAGCGCCGTGATCATGCTGGCCTATGCACTGATGATCGGCGTCACCTCGACCCTGGCCATGGCCACCGTATTGCAGGTGCTGCTCGACCTGCCGTTCTGGGCCTCGCTGCTGCTGGGCGGTGGTGTGGTGGTGCTGTACTCGACCATTGGCGGCATGTGGTCGCTGACGCTGACCGACATCGTCCAGTTCGTGATCAAGACCGTCGGCCTGATGTTCATCCTGCTGCCAGTGTGCCTGTACAAGGCCGGTGGCTGGGACACCCTGGTGGCCAAGCTGCCGGCGGCCAGCTTCCAGCTGACCACCATTGGCTGGGACACCATCATCACCTACTTCCTGATCTACTTCTTCGGCATCCTCATCGGCCAGGACATCTGGCAGCGGGTGTTCACTGCCCGTGACGAGAAGGTCTGCCAGCGTGCCGGCACCACCGCCGGTGTGTACTGCATACTGTACGGCCTGGCCTGCGCCGCGATCGGCATGGCTGCGCATGTGCTGATGCCCGACCTGGCCAACCCGAACAATGCCTTTGCCGAGATGATCAAGACCACGCTGCCCGATGGCATCCGTGGCCTGCTGATGGCAGCGGCGCTGGCCGCCATGATGTCCACCGCCAGCGCCGGCCTGCTGGCTGCGTCCACCACCCTGACCGAAGACCTGCTGCCCAAATTGCGTGGCGGCAAGGCGTCGAGCCTGGGCGTCAGCCGCCTGTTCACCCTGCTCACCGGCCTGGTAGTGCTGGGCATTGCCCTGGTGGTGAACGATGTGATCAACGCCCTGACCCTGGCCTACAACCTGCTGGTCGGCGGTATGCTGATCCCGCTGATCGGGGCGATCTTCTGGAAGCGCGCTACCACCGCCGGGGCTATCGCCAGCATGTCGCTGGGCTTTGCCACCGCGCTGCTGTTCATGTTCAAGGATGGGCTGGAGGCCAATACGCCGATCTACTACAGCCTGGCAGTTGGTCTGGTCAGCTTTGTGGTGGTCAGCCTGATGTCGCGTAAATCGGTGGCGGCGGTGAAGCTGGCCTGATAGATCCCGGCTGCCTTTACTGGCCCTTTCGCGGGTAAACCCGCTCCTACAGGAATATCACAGGCCTCGAGTACTGTGGGGTACCTGTGGGAGCGGGCAAGCCCGCGAAGAGGCCGGTACAGGCAACACACAACTGGCAGACACAAAAAGGCCGCTGCACCCACCCAGGTGCAGCGGCCTTTGTCTGTATCAGCGACGACGCGGTTGGCGTTTGCGCTGCTCTTCATCAGTCGGGATCGGCACCGGCTGCAAGGGTGGTGGAATCAGCCCCAAGGCGACAGCCAGGTCATGGAGCCAGTTGGACAGTGGTTTATTCATAATGCCCCCTTGACGGGTCAGCCTCACGGCAATTCAATCCTGCGATGTTTCATACAGATCATAGCCCTATGTCCTGTATTACGCATGCCTCTATAGCTACAGATACGGGCCATTTTGATACGGATCAAGCCGTAACGGCGCATTCCGACGACTGGTTAATCGTTTCGCTTTGTTGCAGGTCGATCCAGGCCTGCAAGTTTGCCCCGCGCATGCCCTGGCGCCACATCAACCAGGTGACCGCCTGATCGAACGGCGCCTGCAGCTGGTGCACCCGCACCCGGTCGCGCCCGGGCAGGCTGTCGAGCATCGACCTGGCCATCATCGCCACACCCGCGCCGGCGATCACGCAGGCCAGCATGCTCTGGTACGACTCGATTTCCATCACCCGGCCCATGGGCGTATGGGCATGGGCATACCAGGCCTCCAGGCGCATGCGGTACGAGCAGCCCTGGCGGAAGGTGAACACCGCCTTGCCGGCCACATCCTTGGCAGTGTGTACCGCAGGGTGCTCGGGGCTGGTGATCAGCACCAACTGCTCATCGCAAAGCGGCACGCCATCCAGCCCGGCCAGGCTCGGTGGCCCATCCACCAGGGCCGCGTCCAAGGTGTGGTTGAGCAGGCCTTCCAGCAACTCGCCACTGGGCGCCGCACGCACCTGCAAGTTAACCGCCGGGTAGGCCTGGTGATAACGCGCCAGCAACCCCGGCAAATGGGTCGCCGCCGTGCTGTACATGGTCCCCAGCACGAAGTCCCCGGCCGGTTGGCCGCCCCGCACGGCGGCCAGCGCCTCGTCGCGCAAGGCTGACAGGCGGTTGGCGTAGTCCAGCAGCACCTTGCCCGCAGGCGACAGCTGCAGGCGCTGGCGCTCGCGCAGGAACAGCTCGACACCCAGTTGCTCTTCGAGCTGGCGCAAGCGCGTCGACAGGTTCGACGGCACCCGATGCAGGCGCTCTGCGGCGCGGGTGACCGAACCCTCCTCGGCCACGGCCTGGAAGATACGCAGTTGGCTGAATTCCACGACATTCTCCAAAACAGAACAACTTGATCATCATTATTCAATTTTATTGAAAAAGAAACCGCCCTAACCTGCCAGCCATCTCTTACATCCGCGCAGGAGACTTGTCATGTCGCCACTCATTCAACTGCTGGCCAGCGCCGTGGCGCTGATGATGGCCATGGGCATCGGCCGTTTCGCCCTGACCCCGCAGCTGCCGCAACTGATCGCCGAAGGCCAGTTCGACCTGACGGTGGCCGGGCTGGTGGCCGCGGCCAACTACCTGGGTTACTTCATCGGCGCGGTAGATGCCATGTTCGCCCGCTCGCCGGGCCAGGTGCGCCTGCGCCTGCACGGCGGGCTGTGGCTGTGCGTACTGCTGACTCTGGCCTCATGGGCCGCAGACGGGTTCTGGAGCCACCTGCTGCTGCGCTTCGGCACCGGCGTGGCCAGCGCCTGGGTGCTGGTGATGATCACCAGCCTCAGCCAACAGGTGGCCAATGCCGACAACCGCCAGCGCCTGGGTGCCCTGGTGTTCGCGGGGCCCGGCCTGGGCATTGCGCTGACTGGTTTGCTGGCGCTGGTGGCGCATTTGTGGGGGCTCGGCTCGGCAGCACTGTGGCTGATCTATGCCGTGGCCGCGCTGGTGATGCTGCTGGCGGTGCGGCCTTGGCTGCCCAGGGCGCTGCAAGCCGCGCCGGTATCGCCCGCTGCACACCAGGGCCCGACCCGCCGTGTCGGCATCGGTCGCCTGGGGCTGGTATATGCACTGTATGGCGTAGGTTACATCCTGCCGGCCACCTTCCTGTCGCAGATGGCCAACCAGCAGTTCCACGGGCAGTGGCTCGCAGACCTGTTCTGGCCGGCATTCGGCCTGGCGGCGGCGCTGGGGGTTCTGCTCGTGAGCCTGCGGCGTGGCGGCCGAACCGCGACCTGGCTCACCGCCACCCTGTGGCTGCAGGGGCTGGGTGTGCTGGCCTGCCTGATGGGCGGAGGTGTCGGGCTGGCGTTGGGCGTGGTGCTGTGTGGCGGGCCATTCCTGGCCTGCATGCAACTGGTGATGCAACGTTCGCGGGAGCTGGCGCCGCATGCCACGCAGCGCAATGCCGGGCTACTGACAGCCTGCTTTGCCTTGGGGCAGTTGAGCGGGCCGCTGCTGGCGGCGGTCAGCAGCCATTACAGCGGCGGGTTGCAGCCTGCGCTGATGGTGGCTGCGGGTGGGTTGGTGGTGGCTGGGGGGCTGGTGCTGTTTGGCAGCTCTGCACAGCAGGCCAACGCCTGTCAGGCCAAGGCCGCATCCTGAATCGTGGTTGCCTGTGCCGGCCTCTTCGCGGGCTCGCCCGCTCCCACAGGGGCCGCAAAATCTTCAAGACCTGTGCAGTACCTGTGGGAGCGGGCAAGCCCGCGAAGAGGCCGGTACAGGTTATCGATCATCCCACAATCCGCCGCAACTGCTGCTTAACCCAAGGCTCGGCACTCACCAGCACCACCCCCAGCAGCACCATCAACGCACCAACCACAAAGTTCAGGCTAAGCGGCTCATCCAGCAACAAAACGCCAAAGGTCACCCCGAACAGCGGGGTGATGAACGAGAACACTGCCAGGTTCGACGCCAGGTATTTGCGCAGCAACCAGAACCAGGTCAGGTAGCTGATGAACGACACCACAATCCCCTGGAACAGCACGCTGCCCATCGCCAGCGGCGTCAGCGTCACCGCGCCGATCTGGCCGCTGAGCAAGGCAATCAGCAGCAACCCGGCAAAGCCCACCGCCAGCTGATAGAACAGGGTCAGGGTCGCTGGTGCTTCCGACAGCCGCGAGCAGCGCACCACCACCGTGGTCGCCCCCCAGGCCAGCCCGGCGATCACGCCAAAGGCATCCCCCAGCAGGGTGCGGCCATCCATGTGCTCGAACGACATGCCGCCGGCAAACGCCATGGCAATACCGCCGAAGGCCAACAGGATCCCAAGCCATTGCAGCAGCCGCAGGCGTTCGCTGGGTAACCTGAAATGCAGGCCCAACGCAGTGAACACCGGCGCGGTATAGAGGAACACCGACATGTGCGCCGCCGAGGTCAGCTTCAGCCCCTCGGCAATGAACAGGAACTCCAGGCCGAACAGCCCACCCGCCACCACCCCGGCACGCCAGGTGCTGCCGACCTGCTCCCAGCCTCCGCGCCAGCACAGCATCAGGCCCACCAGCACGGCGGCGATGCCGTTGCGCAGGGCCGCCTGCATCACCGGCGCGATATCGATGGCAGCAGTCTTGATCAGGACCTGCTGGCAGCCCCAGATCAGGCACAGCCCCAGCATCACCTGAAAGGCAAAGGCATCAGGGTTCTTGCGGGCCGCGCTCATGAGTGGGCCTCTGCGGTGGTCATTGGCATGGGTGAGGGCTCGGCAGTTATTCAGGAACTACCGATTATCGGGTTTCCATGGCCGCCCTTGCCAGCCTCAAAACGACCTCAGGCGATCTGCGCCTTCGCCGACACCTGCTCGAAGGTGGTTTCATCCAGCGCATCCTCTTGCTCGTCCAGCACCTGGCGCGGGTGCTCGAAGCCGGGGATGCTGCTGTCGATCAGGCTCATCAACCGCGAGCCACGTTCGGTCAGCACGAAATTCTCGCCATTGCCACCATCTTCTTCGGGTCGGGTTTCGATGAAACCACGCTCGAACAACAGCCTCTCGTACTCGCAGGCACGGGTTTTCAGGTGGTCCAGGTCGCCCACCGGCTCCCCCTTGGCAGCTAGTGCCGCAGCGTGTTGCTCGGCATAGGGGCGTGGCGTGAAGCTGTGACCGGCGCCGTTCTGCACCTCGTGCAGCAAACGCTCGATCAGGTCCCAGTCGTAGGCGATGCTCATGGCTACGGGCTCCTGCTGTGGACGGAAGGGGTACACAGGTTGGGACCTGCCGAGGTTGCCCGGCGTTCCGAAATATCTCAGCGCTGGCGTTTTTGCGCTTGCATGTACTGACGCAGCAACTGGTTGATCCGGGTCTGGTAGCCGCTACCCTGCTCTTTGAACCAGGCGAGGACATCGGAATCGAGGCGAATGGTCACCGTCTGCTTGGCTGGAACTCGCAGCTCAGCCTCGCGGAAGAAATTTTCATCCAGCTCAGGAATATCCGAGGTATCAATAGCCTGGTCGTCCTGTCGAGCCAGGCGACTCCAGTCAGTTTTCGATGCTTTGGTCATAATGTTTGGCCTCCCGTCTGGTGGCTTTGCGTGCAGAAATGATGCGAATGACATCACCCTGCCTTTCCGTGTACACGACCACGCCTATCAGACACTTCAGCCAGCCCAGGCAGACCCAGCGCTCCTCATCGTGGTCCGGATTGTCATCGCGGCGAATCAGCATCGGGTGATTGAACATATCCGGAACATCGCTGAAGTCGATGCCGTGCTTGCGGATGTTTATCTGGTTCTTGGCATCGTCCCATTCAAAGAACATGGGACGCTCCGTATTTACATCTGTACATACGATACCTCCTGATCCAGGCCAAGGCTAGGGAGCGATCGCCCACTCTTCAATAGCTTCAGGAGGTTTTGGGAAAGGGATTACAACCTAGAGGGAAGTGGCCTGGCCAAATGGCTCACAAGGCTAGGTCAGATGCCCAGCTGGGGACAGGCTGACCATGAAGTGCCACCGGTCGAAGGCGCTGAACTAACGGCCAAGCACATGCCTCCACCGGGCATCACCACCGCCGGAGGTAGGAAGGATGAAACTGCTGCTGCCCATTGCCTGTGCCACTGCCCTGTCCTGCGCCCTGCCCGCCTGGGCCTGCACACCGGAAGAAGCAACGCAGAAACGCGAAGAGCTGGCCGGGTTGGTCACCCAGTTGACCGAGCAGAACCCGCAGAAGGCCAAGGAGATCAATGACGAGCTTCAAGGGATGGAGCTGGGCACGGCTAGCAAGGACTTGCCCGACAAGTGTCAGCTGATCGACAAGCGGATCAAGGAGTTGAAAGAGGCGGAGAAAAAGGCTGAATAGTGGCCGCCTGTGCTGGCCCCTTCGCGGGCACGCCCGCTCCAACAGGGATAACACAGCCTTCGATATCTGTGATTATCCTGTAGGAGCGGGCGTGCCCGCGAAGAAACCAACAGCGCTACTGAAGGTTACTCAGCCGCAGGCTTGCGCTTCTTCAGCGGCGCCAGGCCGTCAGCGCTGGCCAGCGGTGCATTGGCCTTCGGCTTGGCGGTTGGCTTGCGCTTGGCGGTCGCCTTCTTGTCACCGGTCTTCTTCTCGACCTTTTTCTTCTTGCTGCCAGCCGCCTTGCCCGAGGCCTTGACCTTCTTAGGCCCGTTGTAGGTCCCCTTCACTTCCTTGATCACCCGGCGCTCGAACTGCTGCTTGAGGTAGCGCTCGATGCTCGACATCAGGTTCCAGTCGTTGTGGGTGATCAGCGAGATCGCCAGGCCTTCGCCACCGGCACGGCCGGTACGGCCCACGCGGTGCACGTACTCGTCACCGCTGCGCGGCATGTCGAAGTTGATCACCAGGTCCAGGCCGTCGATGTCCAGGCCACGGGCCGCAACGTCGGTAGCCACCAGCACCTTGGAGCTGCCCTGCTTGAAGCGGTCCAGGGCCAGCTTGCGGTCCTTCTGGTCCTTCTCGCCATGCAGCACGAAGGCCTTCACGTCCTTGGCCACCAGGTGGCCGTAGATGCGGTCGGCCAGGGCGCGGGTGTTGGTGAAGATGATCGCCTTGTCGAAGGTTTCGTTGGCCAGCAGCCACTGCACGATCTGCTCTTTGTGCTGGTCGTGGTCGGCGGTGATGATCTGCTGGCGGGTGCCTTCGGCCAGCTGCGAGACGCTGTTGAGCATCAGGTGCTCAGGGTCTTTCAGCACCTTGCCGATGATGTCGCGCAGGGCCGCACCACCGGTGGTGGCGGAGAACAGCAGGGTCTGCTGGCGGTTCTCGCACTCCTTGCACAGGCGCTCCATGTCTTCGGCGAAGCCCATGTCGAGCATGCGGTCGGCTTCGTCGAGGATCAGCACCTGTACGTGGGACAGGTCCAGGTTGCCGGCATTGAGCTGCTCGAGCAGGCGGCCCGGGGTGCCGATCAGCACATCCGGCACCTTGCGCAGCATGGCGGCCTGTTCCTTGAAGTCTTCACCGCCGGTAACCAGGCCCGACTTGATGTAGGTGAACTGCGAGAACAGCTGTACCTGCTTGAGGGTCTGCTGGGCCAGCTCACGGGTCGGCAGCAGGATCAGCGCGCGGATCTCGACGCGGCGTTCGCGCAGGTCGACCAGGCGGTTGAGCAACGGCAGCACGAAGGCCGCGGTCTTGCCGCTGCCGGTCTGCGCGGTCACGCGCAGGTCACGCCCTTGCAGGGCCAGGGGGATGGCCGCGGCCTGCACCGGGGTTGGCTCGACAAAGTTAAGCTCGGCCACGGCTTTAAGCAGGCGTTCGTGCAGGGCGAATTGGGAGAACACGGAGGTAACCTCAGGCAAGTGCGGAAAATTCAGTTGCATAGGGTAACGTTTTCTGCCGCCTTAGCCGAATTTCTTTTGGCAACTTTGTCGCCATCCGCGCTCTAATGGCGCTTCGTTTGGCAACAAGACTGTACGCAAGCCCATGGATATCCAACGAATCTGGCGTGACTCCCTCGACCTGTGGGGCACCCTTGACCAACATCCGATGCTGCACGCGGCCATTGGCCTGGCGGTGCTGCTGCTCATTTCCCTGGTCATCGGCCGCCTGGCACGCTTCCTGGTGCTGCATGGCGCCCGCCTGCTGGCCCGCCAGCCAGCGCTGAAGTGGCTGGACGACCTGCGCAACAACAAGGTGTTCCACCGCCTGGCACAGACCACGCCGTCACTGGTGCTGCAGTTCGGCCTGAAACTGGTGCCCGAGCTGTCGGACACCGCCCAGCACTTCCTCGGCAATGTCGCCCTGGCCTTTACCCTGCTGTTCATGACCATGGCGCTGTCGTGCCTGCTGGATGCCCTGCTCGACATCTATGCCCGCACCGAACACGCCCGCACCCGCTCGATCAAGGGTTACGTGCAACTGGCCAAGATGATGCTGTGGATCTTCGCCTCCATCGTCATCGTCGCCACCCTGATCGACCGCTCGCCGCTGTTGCTGCTGTCGGGCCTGGGTGCCATGTCGGCGGTGCTGCTGTTGGTGTACAAGGATACCCTGCTGTCGTTCGTCGCCAGTGTGCAGCTGACCAGCAACGACATGCTGCACGTGGGCGACTGGATCGAAATGCCCCAGGTGGGCGCCGATGGCGATGTGGTGGACATCACCCTGCACACGGTGAAGGTGCAGAACTTCGACAAGACCATTGTCTCCATCCCCACCTGGCGCCTGATGAGCGAGTCGTTCCGCAACTACCGCGGCATGCAGCAGTCCGGTGGCCGACGCATCAAGCGCAGCCTGTTCATCGACGCGGCCGGCGTGCGGTTCCTGACTCGCGAGGAAGAACAGCGCCTGAGCCAGGTCAGCCTTCTGCGCGATTACCTGGCGGGCAAGCGCCAGGAACTGCAAAGCTGGAACGAAGCCTTGGGGCCGGTGGCCGAGCTGTCGGCCAACCGCCGCAAGCTGACCAATATCGGCACCTTCCGGGCGTTTGCCCTGGCCTACCTGAAGAACCACCCCAACGTGCACCCGAACATGACCTGCATGGTGCGGCAAATGCAGACCACCGCCGAGGGTGTACCGCTGGAGATCTACTGCTTTACCACCACCACGGCGTGGGCTGAGTACGAGCGGATTCAGGGGGATATCTTCGACTACCTGCTGGCGGTGTTGCCGGAGTTTGGGCTGAGTCTGTATCAGCAGCCAAGTGGCAACGACATGCGGGTGGGGTTGAGCGGGCGTGTATCGCAAGAGCCTGTGCCGCGTCGGCTGGAAGACATGAACGAGGCTTGATATTGCCGGGGCTGCTTCGCAGCCCATCGCCGGCAAGCCAGCTCCCACAGGTATTGCACACGTCTCGAATTTTGCGCGTTGCCTGTGGGAGCTGGCTTGCCGGCGATGGGCCGCAAAGCGGCCCCTTTCCGTGTCAGGGCCGAGTCAGGGGTGCGCATTCATGGTTGTCGAAAGCCGGTTACTCTCGCGCCCATGGACCATGCAGTACAGCGCACCGGCCAGGATCAACCCCATCGCCCAACTGATATCCGCCCCCAGCCACTCGGCCACGAAGCCCGTGTAGAACGACAGCTTCATGAACGGGATGGTACCGATGATCGACACGGCGTACACCGCCAGGCTTCGACGATTGAAGCAGCCATAACGCCCCTTGGAGTCATACAGCGCCCCCACATCATAGTGGCCTCGGCATACCCAGTAGTAATCCACCAGGTTGATGGCGCTCCATGGGATCAACAGGTACAGCTGGCCGATCAGGATGTCGGCAAAGAACGTATCGAAATTGTATTGGGTGGCGATGGCGATCAGCGTTGCCGCTGTGGTCAGCCCAGCCATTACCAAGGCCTTGGCCGTCGCGGTCACGCGCCGGATGGTCTTGAAGGCACCAAAGATCGTGACCGACGACATGTAGGCGCTGTACAGGCACAGGACGTTGTACTGGATCACCCCCAGCGCTATCACTGCCAGCGCCAACGGCGCCCACGGGCCAAACAACGCGGCAATGGCTGTGGCCGGGTCATGCCCCAGTGCCGACGGCAATGCCACTGCCACCAGCGCGCCCAGTGCCATCATGGCAAAGGAGCCCAGCGCACAACCGCAATAGGTGGCCCAGAACGTGGCGCGTGGGTTGACGTTGGCCGGCAGGTAGCGCGAGTAATCGGCTACATAGGGGCCATACCCCAGTGTCCAGGAGGCCGACTGGGCCACGATCAGGTTGAAGGCGGTGAACGAGAAGCCGGTACTCACTGCCGTCGTGGTTGCCATGTCGCCGGGGTGCAGCAGGATCAGCACCAGGGCGCCGGCAAAAACCAGTGTGGACAACAGGCTCATCCACGCGCCCAGGCGGTGGATCAGCTCGTAGCCGACAAAGCCGATGACAAAGGTCAGCAAGCCGACCACCACGATCGCCTGGTCATCGCTCATGGGCACCAGCGCCTGCAGGGCATTGCGCATCAGCACGCCGCTGGCGGCGAGGAACAGGACTGCGGCCGTGACCATCACCAGCAGAGGGAGCGCGGCACCATGGACACCGAACTGGGCCCGGCTCTGGATCATCTGTGGCACGCCCAGGTGAGGCCCCTGGGCAGAATGCGCGGCCATGAACACGGTGCCGATCAGGTTGCCGACCAACAGGCCCAGCAAGGTCCAGCCCAGACTTAGCCCCGACGCAGCGCCCAGGGTGCCGACCATCAGCGCGGTTATCTGGAAGTTGGAGCTGAACCAGATGGTGAACAATCGTTTAGGCGTGCCATAACGCTCTGCGTGTGGGACAAATTCGATACTTCGCGTTTCTAGCTTCACGCCGGTCTCCCGATTTTGTTTTCCGGATTATCGGGTAGGGACCGGCGGAATTTGGGTTCAGTAACGAACGCGTCATAGCTGACTGCGCCATGGCTTGCTTGATAACGTCAGGGTACCTAGGCGGCTCATCCACACCGACGCCAGGATCACCGCCGCGCCGATGAACAGCCTGCCCAATGGCTCGTCCTGGTTCCAGATCAGCAGATTGAGCAGCAACCCTACCGGCACATGCAGGTTGTTCATCACCGCCAGCGTCCCGCCCGAAACCATGCATGCGCCCTTGTTCCACCAGTACAGCCCCAGCGCCGTCGGGCACAGGCCCAGGAACAGCAGCACCAGCCACTGCACATCGGTGGTCGGCAGGTGCTGGGCGTTGCCAAACAGCAGGAAGGCCGGCAATACCACGATCAACGCGCCCAGGTAGAAGTAGCCAAAGCGCTTGTAGTGCGGCAGGTCGCTGGGGTGGCGTGCAACCAGATGGCGGTACAGCACCTGGCCGGCGGCGTAGGTGAAGTTGGCCAGTTGCAGCAGCAGGAAGCCGATGAAGAACTCGCCGCTGATGGTATCGAAGCGGATCACCGCCGCGCCGGCCACCGCCACCAGCGCTGCCACCAGGGCCCACGGGTTGAAGCGCCGGTTCATGGCGTCTTCGATCAGCGTCACGTGCAACGGCGTGAGAATGGTGAACAGCAGCACCTCCGGCACGGTGAGCACGCGAAAGCTCAGGTACAGGCAGACGTAGGTGATGCCGTACTGCAGCGCGCCGATCAGCAGCATCGAGCGCATGAAGCGCGGCTCGACCTGGCGCCAGCGGGTCAGCGGCAGGAACACCAGGCCAGCCAGCACCACGCGCGCAAGCACGGCAAAGTAGCTGTCGACGTGCCCGGCCAGGTACTCACCGATCAGGCTGAAGGAAAACGCCTGGATCAGCGCGACGATAATCAGGTAGCCCATGGTTGCCTCTCGTGGATCAAGGCCGCGACCTTAGCGGGTTGCGGGGAATGAGTTCAACCATGAGGAAAGTAAGGACGGCAGCGCACGCGGTCTATGTAGGAGCGGCCTTGTGTCGCGAAAGGGCTGCAAAGCAGCCCCGGCAATATGTGCTGCTGTGCAGAGATCCCGGGGGCGCTTCGCACCCCTTTCGCGACACAAGGCCGCTCCTACACAGAGCAAAAGCAGACCGCATGTGCACAAATAGAAAAAAAGCCCGGCCATGCAGGCCGGGCAGGTACACCCAAAGGAGCAAAAACAGGTGTCAGAGTTGGGAATTCGCTAAGCCTCAGGCCACCGCCGCCAGCTTGGCCTTGGCCTGGTTGACGCCCTTCTCGTGGAAGTCAGCGCTCATGTTCAGGCCTTCGGCATGGATGAAGTCGACATCGTGAATGCCGATGAAGGCCATTACCTGGCGCAGGTACGGTTCCTGATGGTCGCTGGTGGCACCGGCGTGGATGCCGCCACGGGCAGTCAGGACGATGGCGCGTTTGCCGGTCAGCAAGCCCTGCGGGCCGGTGGGGGTGTACTTGAAGGTGATGCCGGCACGCAGCACATGGTCCAGCCAGGCCTTCAGGGTGCTGGGGATGGTGAAGTTGTACATCGGCGCGGCCATCACCAGCACATCGGCAGCCAGCAGTTCATCGGTCAGCTCGTTGGAGCGGGCCAATGCGTCGAGCTCCGCCGCACTGCGCTGTTCTTCGGGCTTCATCCAGCCACCCAGCAGGTTGGCGTCCAGGTGCGGCACCGGGTTCACGGCCAGGTCACGCACACTGATCTGATCGGCCGGGTGGGCGGCCTGCCACTGCTGGATGAAATCACGGGTCAGCTGACGGGAAACGGAATCCTGCTGGCGGGCGCTGCTTTCGATGATCAGTACGCGGGACATTGGGGTGCCTCCATCGGCAAAAAGGGTTGCGATTCGATGGAGGTGAGATTACGGGTTGACCTATCGATAAAAAAGCGTAAAAAATGGGTTCAATCTATCGATTTATCAGTTTATTCTGCACTGCAATTCAACGCGATCCGTAGTTTGATGATCTGCCGGTTGAACTTGGCAGTGACATCGACGCTTTTACCGGCCGGTACGTTCACCCGGCGCACCCTTGGTGCCTCGGGGCCATTGCGAAAGGTCACCTTGCACGCGGCCGGTACCTGCCCATAGTTGTTGAGGGTGATGGCGCCAATGTCATAGGCCGTGTCATAGGCGGTGTAGTCGAGCTTTACCCCGGTCAGTTCCTTCTCAACGTCGATGGGATAAGCCATGGCCCCGAGGGGCAGGCACATCAGTATTGCCGCACAACATTTCTTCATTGGCCGCTCTCCTTGAAAGAGCGCAGCTTAGGACAACAGGAGCGAAAGATGAAAGCGCCGCGCGTAACCCTTGACCAGTGGCGAACCCTGCAGGCAGTGGTCGATCACGGCGGGTTTGCCCAGGCCGCCGAGGCACTGCACCGCTCGCAGTCATCGGTCAGTTACACCGTGGCCCGCATGCAGGAGCAACTGGGCGTGCCGCTGCTGCGTATCGACGGCCGCAAGGCGGTGCTCACCGAGGCCGGCAGTGTGCTGCTGCGCCGTTCGCGCCACCTGGTCAAACAGGCCAGCCAGCTCGAAGACCTTGCCCACCACATGGAGCAGGGCTGGGAGGCCGAGGTACGCCTGGTGGTCGATGCCGCCTACCCCAGTGCCCGCCTGGTCCGCGCCCTGGCTGCTTTCATGCCGCAGAGCCGTGGCTGCCGGGTGCGCCTGCGTGAAGAAGTGCTGTCTGGCGTCGAGGAAGTGATGCACGAAGGCATCGCCGACCTGGCCATCAGCAGCTACAGCATCGGCGGCTACCTGGGCGCCGAACTGAGCGCGGTGGAGTTCGTCGCTGTCGCCCACCCCGAACACAGCCTGCACCGCCTGGGCCGCGAACTTACCTTCCAGGACCTGGAAAGCCAGTTGCAGGTGGTAATCCGCGACTCCGGCCGCGCCCAGCCGCGCGATGTCGGCTGGCTGGGTGCCGAGCAACGCTGGACCGTCGGCAGCCTGAGCACCGCCGCTACCTTTGTCAGCAGTGGCCTGGGCTTTGCCTGGCTGCCCCGCCACATGATCGAGCGCGAGCTACGCGAAGGCGTGCTCAAGCCGTTGCCGCTGGATCAGGGTGGCAGCCGCCACCCACTGTTCTACCTTTATTCGAGCAAAGAGAAGACCTTGGGCCCGGCTACGCAGATTCTCATCGACCTGCTGCGCAATTTCGACACCGCGCCACTGGACGTGCCCTTCGCAGCCCCCCCGCAAGCCTGAGAGGACCGCGCCCATGGCCTATTTCGAACACGAAGGATGCACACTGCATTACGAGGAATATGGCCAGGGCGAACCCCTGGTATTGCTGCATGGCCTGGGCTCCAGCTGCCAGGACTGGGAGCTGCAGGTGCCGGTGCTCAGCCGCCACTACCGGGTAATCCTCATGGACATCCGCGGCCACGGCCGCTCCGACAAGCCACGCGACGGCTACCAGATCGCCACCTTCAGTGCCGACCTGCTGGCCCTGCTCGAACACCTGCACACCGGCCCCGTGCACATCGTCGGCCTGTCCATGGGTGGCATGGTCGCCTTCCAGTTCGCTGTCGACCACCCGCAGTGGCTGCGCAGCCTGTGCATCGTCAATAGCGCCCCCGAGGTCAAGCGCCGCACTCGCAGTGACTGGGTATGGTGGCTCAAGCGCTGGGGCCTGGCGCGCCTGCTCAGTGTCGAAACGGTCGGCAAGGGCCTGGCCGAGCGGCTGTTTCCCAAACCGCAGCAGGCCGAACTGCGGCACAAGATGGCCCAGCGCTGGGCACGCAACGACAAGCGCGCCTACCTCAAGAGTTTCGACGCCATCGTCGACTGGGGCGTGCAGGAACGCATCGGCCAGGTTCACTGTCCTACCCTGGTGATCGCAGCCGACCAGGATTACACCCCGATACAACTGAAAGAACGCTACGTCGCCCTGATGCCTCACGCCAGGCTGGTGGTCATCGACGATTCCCGGCACGCTACACCCCTCGACCAACCCGAGGTCTTCAACCAGACCCTGCTGCAGTTCCTTGCAGCCGCTTCCACCTCTCAAGGATCTTTGAGCCCATGCTGAAAAAACTCCTGCTCACCGCCTGCTCGGTCGCCTTCGCCACCAGCGTCATGGCCTCCGACAAGACCCCGCACGTACTGCTGGACACCAGCTTCGGCCAGGTCGAAATCGAGCTGAATGCCGAGAAGGCACCGATCAGTACCAAGAACTTCCTGGAATACGTCGACAGCGGCTTCTACAACAACACCATCTTCCACCGTGTAATCCCGGGCTTCATGGTCCAGGGCGGCGGCTTCACCGACCAGATGGTGCAGAAGAACACCCGAGCCCCGATCACCAACGAAGCCGGCAACGGCCTGCAGAACACCCGTGGCACGCTGTCCATGGCCCGTACCCAGGACCCGAACTCGGCCACCAGCCAGTTCTTCATCAACGTGGCCGACAACGACTTCCTCAACCCTGGGCGTGACCGTGGCTATGCCGTATTCGGCAAGGTGACCAAGGGCATGGAAGTGGTCGACCAGATCGTCAATTCGCCGACCACCATCAAGAAAGGCATGCGCGATGTACCGGCCGATACGGTCTACATCAAGTCGGCCAAACGCATCGACTGACCGCAGGCTTCACAGGGACGTGAAACCGCCTGAGGGTCGGATGAAACAGGAGTGTCGTCACCCATGCTGTACCGCCGTTTCGAGCAGTTGATCGATATCTTCCGCGACGCGCCCAGCGAGTCGCCACCCGGCCAGGTCTGGCCGTTCTACCTGTACTACCTGCGCCAGGTGTGGCCGAGTTTTGTCGCCCTGCTGGTGGTGGGCCTGGTTGCCTCGCTGATCGAGGTGGCGATGTTCAGCTACCTCAGCCGCATCATCGACCTGGCACAGGGCACGCCCAATGCCAGTTTCTTCAGCGAACACAGCGGCGAACTGATCTGGATGCTGGTGGTGATCCTGCTGCTGCGCCCGGTGTTCTTCGGCCTGCACGACCTGCTCGTGCACCAGACCATCAACCCCGGCATGACCAGCCTGATCCGCTGGCAGAACCACACCTATGTACTCAAGCAGAGCCTGAACTTCTTCCAGAGCGACTTCGCCGGGCGCATCGCCCAGCGCATCATGCAGACCGGCAACTCACTGCGAGACTCTGCGGTGCAGGCGGTGGATGCGCTATGGCACGTGCTGATCTACGCCATCACCTCGCTGGTGCTGTTCGCCGAGGCCGACTGGCGCCTGATGCTGCCGCTGCTGCTATGGATCGCCGGCTACATCGCCGCGCTGTTCTACTTCGTCCCCCGGGTGAAGGAGCGTTCGGTGATTTCCTCCGACGCCCGCTCCAAGCTGATGGGCCGCATCGTCGACGGCTACACCAACATCGCCACCCTCAAGCTGTTCGCCCACACCGACTTCGAACAGCAGTACGCGCGCGAAGCGATCCGCGAACAGACAGAGAAAACCCAGCTGGCCGCGCGCTTGGTCACCAGCATGGACGTGGTCATAACCACCCTCAATGGCTTGCTGGTGGTCGCCACCACAGGCCTGGCGCTGTGGCTGTGGAGCCAGTCGCTGATCACCGTCGGCGCCATCGCCCTGGCCACCGGCCTGGTGATCCGCATCGTCAACATGTCGGGCTGGATCATGTGGGTGGTCAACGGCATCTTCGAGAACATCGGCATGGTCCAGGACGGCCTGCAGACCATCGCCCAGCCGGTCACCGTCACCGACCGGCCCAACGCACCGGCGCTCAAGGTCAGCCGCGGTGCGGTGCGTTTCGATGATGTGGACTTCCATTACGGCAAGGCCGCCAACGTGATCGAAGGGCTCAGCCTGGACATACGCCCGGGCGAGAAGATCGGCCTGATCGGCCCGTCGGGGGCAGGCAAGTCGACCCTGGTCAACCTGCTGCTGCGGCTGTATGACGTGCAGGGCGGGCGCATTCTCATCGACGGCCAGGACATTGCCGAGGTAAGCCAGGCCAGCCTGCGCGCGCAGATCGGCATGATCACCCAGGACACCTCGCTGCTGCACCGCTCGATCCGTGACAACCTGCTGTATGGCCGCCCCGATGCCAGCGAGGCCGCGCTTCATGAAGCGGTGCGCCGGGCCCGCGCCGACGAGTTCATCCCGCAGCTGTCGGACGCTCAGGGGCGCACCGGTTTCGATGCCCATGTGGGCGAGCGCGGGGTCAAGCTGTCGGGCGGCCAGCGCCAGCGCATCGCCATTGCCCGGGTGCTGCTGAAGAATGCACCGATCCTGATCATGGACGAGGCCACTTCGGCGCTGGACTCGGAGGTAGAGGCAGCAATCCAGGAAAGCCTGGAGACGCTGATGCAGGGCAAGACGGTGATCGCGATTGCCCACCGGCTTTCCACCATCGCCCGGATGGACCGGCTGGTAGTGCTGGACAAGGGGCGGATTGTCGAGAGTGGCAGCCACAGTGAACTGCTGGAGCAGCAAGGCTTGTATGCCCGGTTGTGGCATCACCAGACCGGGGGGTTTGTCGGGGTCGACTGATTTCCTGTGCCGGCCTCTTCGCGGGCTCGCCCGCTCCCACAGGATCACCACAGACCTTGAAAACTGTGCCGTACCTGTGGGAGCGGGCAAGCCCGCGAAGAGGCCGGCACAGCCAATATAAATGGATCAGTCCCGGCGATAGGGCAACATCCCTCTGGCCTCCTCGGCATACGCCCGCACCCCTTCCCGTTCCTGCGCCAGAAAATCCTCCACCGCCCGCCGCAGCCCCGGGTGCAGCAGGTAGTGCCACGACCGCGTCAGCACCGGCTCGAACCCTCGAATCAGCTTGTGCTCCCCCTGTGCCCCGGCATCGAAACGCTGCAGCCCTTCGGCAATGGCAAAGTCCATGCCCTGGTAGAAACAGGTTTCGAAATGCAGCCGGTCGAACTCGTCCAGGCACCCCCAATAACGGCCAAACAGGCTGTCGCCCCCCACCAGGCTCAGGGCCATGGCCACATCACGGCCACCCTGCCGCGCCATCACCACGCGCAACGCTTCGGGCATGCGCTCGGCAAGCAGGCTGAAGAACTCGCGTGTCAGGTAGGGCGCACGGCGGCGCACCGCGTAGGTATTGGCGTAACAGCGGTAGACGAAATCCCACTGCGCCTCATCCAGTTCACCCCCACGGTACCAGCGGAATTCAATCCCGTGCCCGGCCACCTGTTCACGCTCCTTGCGCATCTGCTTGCGCTTGCGCGAACTCAGGCTGTCGAGAAAATCCTGGAAGTCACGGTAGCCGTGGTTGCGCCAATGAAACTGGCAGCCCAGGCGCTCCATCCAGCCAGGCTGGCCTGCCAGTTGCTCGTCCAGCGCCGGCTCGGTGAAATTGATGTGCGCGCCAGACAGCCCGCCCTTGGCCAGGTACTCCGGCAAAGCCTGCAGCACCAGCAGGCCATCGGCTGGGTCGGCGGCGAGCAGGCGCGGGCCGCTGACCGGGCTGAACGGCACGGCACCGAGCAGCTTGGGGTAGTAGGCAATGCCGGCCCGCTCACAGGCATCGGCCCAGCCATGGTCGAACACGTACTCGCCAAACGAGTGCCATTTGCGGTACGCCGGCAGCAGCGCCCGTACCCGCCCGTCACGTTCCAGCACCAGGTGCTCGGCGGCCCAGCCGGTGTTGCGCGCGACGCTGCCGCTGTCCTCCATGGCGCTGAGAAACGCATGGCGTAGAAACGGTTGGCCAGCGGGCACCAGGGCATCCCAGGTGGCCGCCGGAAGATCACGCAAATGAGCAAGGCTGTACAGGCTGGTCACGGTTTCGGCTCGCTGTTTCAAGGTACCCAGTATCCCCAAGGAAGGCCCGCCACTCAAATCACGATAGCCGGGACAGATCCTTTTATTCTCAATTACTTAACCGCAGTGCCACCAATTCGACATTAATCTGTCATTCGCCCCCGCAATACTTGCGCCTGTTTTCCGGAACCCCAGAACCTGTCTATTCAGGCCCTTTCCGAAGACATGCCAACACAGGGGCGGGCGCTTGAGCCTCCCCATCTTATTCAACAGGGAGAACCTTATGCGTCTTGTTTCTACACTTACCGGAGTGAGCCTCACCGGCATGATGCTGGCTCTGAGTACTCCGGCCAGTGCAGCTGTCGACGCCAAGCTGCTCGAAATGCTCCGCGCCAATGGCTCGATCAACCAGGCGCAGTACAACGAACTGCAGGCGGACCTGGCTCAAGAAACCAAGGAAAAGGCCGCTCAGAAAGCTCAGTCCGAACGGATGAGCTCCTTTGAACAGAAAGTGGCATGGGCCGCCAAGACCCAGGTCAAGGGTGATGTGCGCCTGCGTTACGAAGACGTCAACGTCGACGACCCGAACAGCAGCAGCGGTAACCAGGACCGCCAGCGCGTGCGTGCCCGTGTCGGCTTCTACAGCGAAATCAACCCGCAGGTCGACGCGGGCATCCGTATCGCCACCGGCAGCAGTGCCGACCGCCGTTCGACCAACCAGAGCTTCGACAACTACTTCGACAAGAAGTCGCTGTGGGTCGACCAGGCCTACCTCGACTGGCACCCGACTGCAGTTCCCAACCTGCACCTGATTGGCGGCAAGATGGCGCAGCCATGGGTGAGCATGGGCGACATCATCTGGGACAGCGACATCAACCCGGAAGGCGTGGCAGCCACCTACAAGACCGACCTGGGCGGGGCCGAAGTGTTCGCCAGCGCCGGTCAGTACACCCTCAAGGACAACGTCGATGGCGACGGCGTGCAATACAAGCATGACGCACAGGTCTATCACGGCCAGTTGGGCGCCAAATTCGCCCCGGCAGACGTGCTCAAGCTGACCGTAGGTGCCAGTATCTATGGCTACGACAACGACAAGGAAGCCACCATCCTGCAGTCGTTCGGCAACACCACCAACGAGTTCAACCTCGTGGAAGGCTTCGGCCAGCTGGACTTCACCGGCTTTGCCATCCCGCTCTCTGCTTACGGTCAGTATGTGAAAAACACCGAAAGCACCGATGGCGAAGACCAGGCCTGGTTGGCGGGCCTGAAAACCAAGGTCGGCGCCTGGAGCCTGGACTACAACTACCGCGACGTGCAGCGTAACGCCGTGGTCAGCCTGTTCACCGACTCTGACTTCGGCAACGGCTTTACCGGTTCGCGCGGGCACAAGTTCAAGGTCGGATATGAAATCGACAAGAACTTCTCCCTGGGCGCTGCCTACCTGATGGCCAAGACCGACCTGTCGCAGTTGCCCAACAGCGATGCCGATGTAGATACCCTGCAGGTAGACCTGGAAGCCAAGTTCTAAGCGAAACCCTGCACTGCTTCACCTGAAGCGGGAAATGCCGACCCCATCCGGCGTTTCCCGCTTTTTTTTGCCTGGCAGAAATGCGCCGGCCTCTTCGCGGGCTCGCCCGCTCCCACAGAATCACCACAGCTCTTGAAAACTGTGCAGTACCTGTGGGAGCGGGCAAGCCCGCGAAGAGGCCGTACAGGCGCCAGATACATCAGCGCTTGCGCAGGATCACGCTACCAATCGAATACCCCGCACCAAACGAGCTCAACACGCCCAGCGAGCCCTTGGCCAGGTCGTCCTGGTACAGGTGGAAGGCAATCACCGACCCCGCCGAACTGGTGTTGGCATAGCGATCGAGAATCACCGGTGCATCCTCTTCGGCCACTTCACGCCCCAGCAGCTTCTTGACGATCAGCTGGTTCATGCTGAGGTTGGCCTGGTGCAGCCAGAAGCGTTTCACATCGCTTGGTTGCAGCCCGTTTTCCTGCAGGTGCTCACCGATCAGCTCGGCCACCTTCGGGCACACCTCGCGGAACACCTTGCGGCCTTCCTGGATGAACAGCTTGTCCGCCGCGCCCTCGCCCTCTTCCGCCGCGCGGTTGAGGAAGCCGAAGTTGTTACGGATGTTGTTGGAAAACTCGGTCCACAGCTTGCTGCTGACGATGTCGAACTGGTGCGCCGAGGTGGCCTTGTCGGCACGCTCGAGCAGCACCGCAGTGGCAGCATCACCAAAGATGAAGTGGCTGTCGCGGTCACGGAAGTTCAGGTGGCCGGTGCACACCTCCGGGTTGACCATCAGCACCGCGCGCGCCTGGCCCAGGGCCACGCTGTTGGCGGCGGTCTGGATGCCGAAAGTGGCCGACGAGCAGGCCACGTTCATGTCGAAGGCAAAGCCCTGGATGCCCAGCGCCTGCTGCACTTCGATGGCAATGGCCGGGTACGGGCGCTGCAGGTTGGAGCAGGCGACGATCACCCCGTCGACATCGGCCGCCGTGCGACCGGCGCGCTCCAGGGCCTGGCGGGCGGCGGCCACGGCCATTTCGCAGAGCACCGAAGGTTCGTCGTTGGAGCGCTCGGGCAGACGCGGTTTCATGCGCTGCGGGTCGAGAATGCCGGCCTTGTCCATGACGAAGCGGCTCTTGATGCCCGAGGCCTTTTCGATGAACGCCGCATCGGACAGCGGCGCCGCCTCGACTTCACCGCGCTCGATGGCGGCGGCGTTGTCCTGGTTGAACTGCTGCGACCAGGTGTTGAAGGACGCCACCAGTTCTTCGTTGGAAATGCTCTGGGCCGGGGTGTACAGGCCGGTGCCGCTGATCACGACGTTATGCACGGTCGTTCCTCTGGTCAAAGGCCATCGCCACGGGGCGCTGGCTGGGAAACATGACAGGTTAATGGCACTTTAGTGCCAATTTAAAGGCGAGGGCTGCGCCCTCGTTCGCGGGCACGCCCGCTCCCACAGGGGTTGCGCCGCTCCCGAGGATACCGCTTTACCTGTGGGAGCGGGTTTACCCGCGAAGGGGCCACCAGGCGGCCCCAAATTGCATCAATATTGCCACAACTGTGGAAGTTTAGCCTTCCACCTGGCTCCATTGCTTGCTCAATCGCTTGTCGGAAATCGGCACCTTGGTCCCCAATTGCTGGGCAAACAGCGAAACCCGATATTCCTCCAGCCACCAGCGGTACACCGTCAGTTGCTCATCACGCTTGCCTTCCTGGGCATGCTTGTCGGCACGTGCCTTGTACTGCGCCCACAGGTTGGCCAGCTCACCGCTCCACACCCGGTCCTTCTGCACCTGCGAACCCAGCTTCTCCAGGCGCAGTTCCACCGCCTTGAGGTAACGCGGCAGCTCCTTGAACCAGGCCCCGGGGGTTTCACGCACGAAGCCTGGGTACACCAGGTTGCCGAGCTGTTGCTTGATGTCGTTAAGCGCCACTGCCTGGCTCAGGTCGATCTTGCCCTTGAAGCGCTTCTGCAGCCCATGCCACAGCTTCAGCACTTCCAGGGTCTGCCGTGCCAGGCGCTCGGCATGCTCGGCCCAGCTGCCGCGCTTGCGCTCGGCCAGGCCAGCCAGGGCCGCACCATCACGTGGCAGCGGCTGTTCGCCTTCAAGGATGCAGCTGTCCAGGCTGGCCAGCAGAATGTCCTCGACCAGCGCCTCGACCCGGCCCATTTCACGGTACAGCAGGCCCAGCTCGGTCAGCCCCGGCAGCTTGCCGCGCAGGTACTTGGCCGGCTCGGCCAACTGCTGCAGCAACAGGCGCTGCAAGGCGCGGCGGTGCTGGAATTCGGCTTCGGCCTGGGTCGAGAAACGCCCTTCGCGCACGGTGCCGCCCTCTTCCACCAACGCCGGGTACACGGTCATCGACAGGCCGGCAATCTTCTGCTGCGCGGTCTGCTTAACCTCGCTGAAAGCCTTGGCCTGTACCGGCTGCTCGCTCTTGGCGTCACGCGGCACGGCCAACGCTGCCTGACTGGCTGCAGCAAAGCGTGCGGTCAGCTCGGCCAGGTCGCGGCCTTCACCCAGAAACTTGCCCTGGCCATCGACCACCTCGATGTTCATGCGCAGGTGGCCTTCGACCAGGTTGACCGACTCGTCCCATGCCTCGTCGGGCACACGGGCGCCGGTCATGCGCAGCAGTTCCTGGCCCAGGGCCTGCGGCAATGCGCCCTGGCCGAAGGTCATGCGCGCCAGCGAGGCCTTGACGAAGTCCGGCACCGGCACAAAGTTCTTGCGCAGCGCCTTGGGCAGGTTGCGCACCAGCGCCACGCACTTGGCTTCCAGCAGGCCGGGCACAAGCCATTCCAGGCGCTCGCCCGGCAAGCTCGGCAGCAGCGGCGCCGGTACCCGCACGGTCACGCCATCGCGGGGGTGCCCGGGCTCGAAGTGGTAACTCAGCGGCAGGCGCAGCTCGCCCACCTGCAGGCTGTCGGGGTACTGCGCGGCGGTGACTTCGCTGGCCTCGCGGGCCAGCACGTCTTCCTCGCGCATGATCAGCAGGTTGGCGTCCTTCTGGCTACCCATGCGGTACCAACTGTCGAAGGTCGCCGTCTGGTGGATTTCCGCCGGCAGACGCGCTTCGTAGAAGGCGTACAGCGTCTCTTCGTCGGCCAGGATGTCACGGCGGCGGGCCTTGGCCTCCAGCTCGTCGAGCTCTTCCAGCAGGCGCTTGTTGGCCGCCAGGCACTTGGCCCGCGACTGGATTTCGCCACCCACCAGGCCTTCGCGGATGAACAGTTCGCGCGAGGTGACCGGGTCGATCGGGCCGAAATGCACCGGCCGACGGCCGACCAGGATCAGGCCGTACAGAGTGATCTGCTCGTAGGCCACCACCTGCCCGCGCTTCTTCTCCCAATGCGGTTCGAAGTGGTTCTTCTTGACCAGGTGGCCGGCCAACGGCTCGATCCAGTCCGGCTCGATCCTGGCCACCATGCGTGCGTACAGCTTGGTGGTTTCGACCAGTTCGGCCGCCATCACCCACTGCGGGCGCTTGCGCCCCAGGCCCGACGACGGGTGCACCCAGAAGCGCCGCTGGCGGGCGCCCTGGTAGTCGCCCTCTTCGGTCTTCTGGCCGATCTGGCTGAGCAGGCCACTGAGAATGGCCTTGTGCATTTTCGGGTAGTCGGACGGGTCCTTGTTCACTGTCAGCTGCAGGTCACGGCAGATCAGTGCCAGCTGGCGATGGGCATCGCGCCATTCGCGCAGGCGCAGGTAGTTCAGGAAGTTCTTGCGGCACCAGTTGCGCAGCGGGTTGGCGGTCAACGCCTGGCGCTGTTCCTCGAAGCCACGCCACAGGTTGACCAGCGCGGCGAAGTCGGAATCCACGTCCTTCCATTGCGCGTGCGCCTGGTCGGCGGCCTGCTGGCGCTCCGGCGGGCGTTCGCGCGGGTCTTGCACCGACAGCGCACTGGTGACGATCAGCACTTCCTGCAGGCTGCCCAGGCGGGCGCCTTCGAGCAGCATGCGCCCCAGCCGCGGGTCGATCGGCAGGCGCGCCAGTTGGCGACCGATCGGGGTCAGCTGGTTTTCGCGGTTGACCGCCGACAGCTCCT
Organism: Pseudomonas sp. PVC-5-1; assembly: GCF_057444345.1. Lineage (NCBI taxonomy): Bacteria > Pseudomonadati > Pseudomonadota > Gammaproteobacteria > Pseudomonadales > Pseudomonadaceae > Pseudomonas > Pseudomonas sp. PVC-5-1. The sequence continues at coordinate 4,230,242 of NZ_CM172024.1, forward strand.
GCAGCAGGTTGAAACCATCGCTGATGGCCTTGCCATCCGGCGGCTCGATGAACGGGAAGGCGTCGATTGCGCCCAGGCGCAGGTGCAGCATCTGCAGGATCACTGCCGCCAGGTTGGTGCGCAGGATCTCCGGGTCGGTGAACGCCGGCCGGCTGTTGAAATCCTCTTCGCTGTACAGGCGCACGCAGATACCCGGCTCGACCCGGCCACAGCGCCCTTTGCGCTGGTTGGCACTGGCCTGCGACACGGCCTCGATGGGCAGGCGCTGCACCTTGGCGCGGTAGCTGTAGCGGCTGATGCGCGCGGTACCGGTGTCGATCACGTAGCGGATGCCCGGCACGGTCAGCGAGGTTTCCGCAACGTTGGTGGCCAGCACCACACGGCGCCCGGTGTGTGGCTGGAAGATGCGCTGCTGCTCGGCCGGCGACAGGCGCGCGTACAACGGCAGGATCTCGGTGTGGCGCAGTTGCGCCTTGCGCAAGATCTCGGCGGCATCACGGATCTCGCGCTCGCCCGGCAGGAAGATCAGCACATCGCCGGGGCCCTTGCCCTCACTCCGCTCGTGGTGCGCCAACTCATCCAGCGTGGCGAGGATGGCCTGGTCGACGGTGAGGTCGTCCTCGATCTGGTTGCCCTCCTCGTCCTGCTCGCTGGTCAGCGGGCGGTACCAGGTTTCCACCGGGAAGGTACGCCCGGACACCTCGATGATCGGCGCGCCGTCGAAGTGTTTGGAGAAGCGCTCCAGGTCGATGGTCGCCGAGGTGATGATCAGCTTCAGGTCCGGGCGGCGGTGCAGCAGGGTCTTCAGGTAGCCGAGCAGGAAGTCGATGTTCAGGCTGCGCTCGTGGGCCTCGTCGACGATGATCGTGTCGTAGCGCTCGAGGAAACGGTCGTGCTGGGTTTCGGCCAGCAGAATGCCGTCGGTCATCAGCTTGACCAGGGTGTTGGCGTCGCTCTGGTCTTCGAAACGCACCTGGTAGCCGACCAGCCCGCCCAGCGGCGTGCCCAGCTCTTCGGCGACCCGCGCGGCAACGCTGCGGGCGGCGATCCGGCGTGGCTGGGTGTGGGCGATCAGGCCATGGCTGCCACGGCCCAGTTCGAGACAGATCTTCGGCAACTGGGTGGTCTTGCCCGAGCCGGTTTCGCCGGCGATAACCAGCACCTGGTGCTCGGCCAGGGCCTTCTTGATTTCGTCACGCTTGGCAGCGATTGGCAGGCTGTCGTCGTAGCGCACGGTCGGCACGCTCTGCTGGCGCGCGGTGACCTGGGCGCAGGACGCCTGGACCTTTTCCACCCACTGCGCCAGCTTCGCCTCGTCGGGGCGCTTGCGCAGTTCGTGCAATTGCCGGCGCAGGCGATGGCGGTCGGCGATCATGGCGTGGTCGAGGTTTTGCAGCAGTTTGTCGATGGCGTGGTCAGTCATGGGGCTTTTTAGTGATGCAGGTGGGCCTGCTTTTTCATGATCGGCATTCGAAGGATGCGCGATTGTCGCAGATTTGGGCCTGTTTTGCTGTCCAGGCTGGCGCTGCCCCTGTAGGAGCGGCCTTGTGTCGCGATGGGCTGCGGCAGCAGCCCCAGGCTCTTCGCTCCAGCACAAATTGCCGGGGCTGCTGCCGCAGCCCATCGCGACACAAGGCCGCTCCTACAGGGATCGCACGGCGGCTGAAAGTTTAGCAAGGGCTTATGTAAAGGTTGCCATTCACTGCTTTAATCAACCTTAAGCCGCATGTGAGTATCAAAGGCATGACTCCCGTCCAGCCTATCGCCCCACCGTCGTCCCGCCCTTCGCAAGCGAAGGCCCGGCGCCGTGCCGGTGAGAATCCGCTGGTCCACATCATCCTCGCCTTCTGGGCCCTGTGGCACTGCCGTCACGCACGCCCACCGGATTTCTCGCTCACGCCTTTGTGACCAAACCCGGCCGTCGTCTGGCCGTTTGACTCAGCCGGGCCGCCTGCATGCGCGGCGGCCTGTGCGCCCCGTGAGCGAATCCATCATGCACTTTGCACCTGTAGAGCAGGCCAGCCGTTTTCTGGCCGACAACCCCGATATCGAACTGTTCGAACTGTTCATCCTCGACGCCAATGGCGTGCCGCGCGGCAAGCTGCTGCACCGCGACGAACTGCTGGCCGTGTACCAGACCGGCCGGCCGCTGCCCAGCACCATTCTCGGCCTGACCCTGAACGGCGACGACGTGGAAAACTCCGGCCTGGTGTGGGACGTGGGCGATATCGACTGCCGCGCCTACCCGCTTGAAGGCAGCCTGGTGCGCCTGCCCTGGCGCCGGGTGCCGACCGCCGCGGTGCAGGTGAGCATGCACCCGAACGAGGGCCTGCCGGCCAGCATCGCCGACCCGCGCCATGTGCTGCTGCGTACCATCGAGGCGTTGCAGGCCGACGGCTACCACCCGGTGATGGCCTGCGAGCTGGAGTTCTACCTGCTGGACCAGCAACCTGATGCCCAGGGCCGCCCGCAACCGGCACTGGACAATGACGGCGGCCGCCCACGCACCACCCAGGTGTATGGCCTGCGCGAACTGGAGCAGATCGAGCCGTTCCTTGCCGACCTCTACGCCGCCTGCAAGGCCCAGGGCATCCCGGCGCGCACGGCGATTTCGGAATACGCCCCCGGCCAGGTGGAAATCACCCTCGAGCACGGCGACGCTCTGCAGGCGATGGACCAGGCCGTGCGCTACAAGCGCCTGGTCAAAGGCATTGCCCATGCCCATGGCATGCAGGCCTGCTTCATGGCCAAGCCGTTCGCGCAACTGGCCGGCACCGGCATGCACATGCACCTGAGCCTGGCCGACAGCGCCGGCAACAACCTGTTCGCCAGTGAAGACAAAGCCGGTACCCCGCTGCTGCGCCAGGCCGTGGCAGGCATGCTGCGACACCTGCGCGACTCGCTGCTGCTGTTCTGCCCCAACGCCAACTCGTTCCGCCGCTTCCAGGCCAACAGCTATGCCCCGCTGGCGCCAACCTGGGGCGTCGACAACCGCACCGTGAGCCTGCGCATACCGGGCGGTCCGGCCAACAGCCGGCACGTGGAGCACCGCATCTGCGGCGCCGATGCCAACCCCTACCTGGCCGCTGCGGCGATCCTTGCCGCCAGCCACTGGGGCATTCGCCAACAGCTGGACCCGGGGGCACCGGTGGAAGGCAATGGCTATGCCCAGGCCACCGAACACCTGCCCACCGACTGGCTGACTGCCCTCGACGCCCTGCAGCATTCGAGCTGGGCTCGCGAAGCACTGGGCGAGGACTTCCTTGGCGTATACCTGAAGGTCAAGCGCGCCGAGTACCGCCAGTTCATGGCCGAAGTCAGTGAGCAGGACTGGCGCTGGTACCTGCACCAGGCCTGATCCCCGGATAACAAGGAACACCCATGAATGCAGCATTGAACAAAGGGCCGGCGCAACGCGCGCCGTCCTACTACAGCGCCACCCTCAACGACCACACCGAGTACCCGCAGCTCAAGGGCACGGTACAGGTGGATGTGGCGATCATCGGCGGCGGCTTCACCGGCGTGGCCACGGCGGTGGAGCTGGCCGAGCGTGGCCTAAAGGTGGCCATCGTCGAAACCAACCGCATCGGCTGGGGTGCCAGCGGGCGCAACGGCGGCCAGGTCACCGGCAGCCTGTCGGGCGACGAAGCCATGCGCTCGCAGATGCGCAACCGCCTGGGTGCCGAGGTCGATGACTTCATCTGGCACTTGCGTTGGCGCGGCCACCAGGTGATCGAGCAGCGCGTGGCACGCTACAACATCGACTGCGACCTCAAGCGCGGCCACCTGCACGCGGCCATGAAGCCCTCGCACATGGACGAGCTGCGCGCATTCGAAGCCGAGGCCCGGCGGCGCGGCATGGGCGAGCAGGTACAACTGCTGGACCGCGATGGCATGGCCGAGCACCTGCAAAGCCCGCTGTACCTGGGCGCGCTGAAAAACCTGCGCAACCTGCACCTGCACCCGCTCAACCTGTGCCTGGGCGAGGCCCGTGCTGCCCATGGCCTGGGGGCGCTGATTTTCGAAAACTCCGAAGTGCTGGACATCGTCCACGGCCCGCGCCCGGCGGTGGTCACTGCCCACGGGCGGGTCGAGGCGCGCCAGGTGATGCTGGCCGGCGATGTGTACCACAAACTGGAAAAGCGCCAGCTCAAGGGCAAGATCTTCCCGGCCATGGGCGGCATCGTCACCACCGCACCGCTGGGGGATCTGGCCGAACAGATCAACCCGCAGGACCTGGCGGTATACGACTGCCGCTTCGTGCTCGATTACTACCGCCTGACCGCCGACAAGCGCCTGCTGTTCGGCGGTGGCGCCAACTATTCCGGCCGTGATTCACGGGATATCGAAGGCGAACTGCGCCCGTGCATCGAGCGCACCTTCCCGGCGTTGAAAGGCGTGCCGATCGAGTTCCAGTGGAGCTGCGCCATGGGCATCGTGGTCAACCGCATCCCGCAGCTGGGCAAGCTGTCGGACAACGTTTGGTATTGCCAGGGTTATTCGGGGCACGGCATTGCCACCAGCCACATCATGGGCGAGATCATGGCCGAGGCGTTGACCGGGACGCTGGAGAAATTCGACACCTTCGCCCAGTGCAAGCATGTGCGGGTGCCGATGGGGGATTTGCTGGGCAATCCGCTGCTGGCGGCGGGGATGTGGTACTACCAGATGCTGGAGAAACTGCGCTGAAGCATTCGCGGGCACGCCCGCTCCCACAAGGACAGCGCAGCCTTCTGGCTCGGCGCTATACCTGTGGGAGCGGGCGTGCCCGCGAAGAAGCCAGTGAGGTCGATCAGGCGATCTTCTTCAAGCCTTGTTTCTTCAGCTCTTCATCGCGCAGTTCGCGACGCAGGATCTTGCCCACGTTGGTGGTCGGCAGCGCGTCGCGGAACTCGATCTGGCGCGGGACCTTGTAGCCGGTGACGTTGGCGCGCATGTGCTCCATCACCTGTTCCTTGGTCAGGGTCATGCCCGGCTTGACCACGATGAACACCTTGATCACTTCACCGGACTTCTCGTCCGGCACGCCGATGGCCGCGCACTGCAGCACGCCCGGCAGGGCCGCCAGCACATCTTCCAGCTCGTTGGGGTAAACGTTGAAGCCCGAGACCAGGATCATGTCCTTCTTGCGGTCGACGATGCGCATGTAACCATCCGGCTGGATCACGGCGATGTCGCCGGTCTTCAGCCAGCCATCGCTGTCGAGGATCTCGGCAGTGGCCTCCTCACGCTGCCAGTAGCCCTTCATCACCTGCGGGCCCTTGACGCACAACTCGCCCACCTCGCCCAGCGGCAGCTCGTTGCCGTTGTCGTCGATGACCTTGCACAGGGTGGACGGCACCGGAATACCGATGGTGCCGACCTGGTTGGCCTCAGCCGGGTTCACCGCAGCCACCGGGCTGGTCTCGGTCATGCCATAGCCTTCGCAGATGGCGCAGCCGGTCACGGCCTTCCAGCGCTCGGCCACGCTCAGTTGCAGGGCCATGCCACCAGAAAGGGTGATCTTCAGCGCCGAGAAGTCCAGGGCACGGAACGCCTCGTTGTTGCACAAGGCAACGAACAGGGTGTTGAGGCCGACGAAGCCGCTGAACTTCCACTTGCCCAGTTCCTTGACCATGGCTGGCAGGTCACGCGGGTTGCTGATCAGCACGTTGTGGTTGCCGATCAGCATCATTGCCATGCAATGGAAGGTAAAGGCGTAGATGTGGTACAGCGGCAGCGGGGTGATGAGGATTTCGCAGCCTTCGTGCAGGTTGGAGCCCATCAGCGCCCGGCACTGCAGCATGTTGGCCACCAGGTTGCGATGGGTAAGCATCGCGCCCTTGGCCACGCCGGTGGTACCACCGGTGTACTGCAGCACCGCCACGTCGTTGGCCTGCGGGTTGGCCTCGGTCACCGGCTGGCCCTTGCCCTGCGCCAGAGCGTCGTTGAAGCGTACGGAACGCGGCAGGTTGTAGGCCGGCACCATCTTCTTCACGTACTTGATCACGCTGTTGATCAGCAGGCGCTTGAGCGGCGGCAGCAGGTCGGCCACTTCGGTGACGATGACGTGCCTGACCTGGGTCTTGGGCACTACCTTCTCGGCCAGGTGGGCCATGTTGGCCAGGCACACCAAGGCCTTGGCGCCGGAGTCGTTGAACTGGTGTTCCATTTCCCGTGCGGTGTACAGCGGGTTGGTGTTGACCACGATCAGCCCGGCACGCATGGCACCGAATACCGCCACCGGGTATTGCAGTACGTTGGGCAGCTGCACGGCAATGCGGTCACCCGGCTTGAGGTCGGTATGCTGCTGCAACCAGGCGGCAAACGCTCCCGACAGCGCATACAGCTCGCCATAAGTGATAGTCTTGCCCAGGTTGCTAAAGGCCGGTTTGTCGGCAAAGCGTTGGCAGGATTGCTTGAGTACCGCCTGGATATTGGGGAATTCGTCAGGATTGATTTCCGCCGTAATCCCGGCTGGGTACTTATCCTTCCAAAAATTTTCGATCATGGAAGCCCACTCCTTCAGCAACAGCGAAGTTCGATTCACGCGTCGATGCGCTTATTATTGATATGGGATGACGGCTCGTTGCAAACCGGATCATCTGAAAGCGGGCCGAGAGTAACAGCTTTGCCTGGGGTCGCCTAGAGGCCAAAACAGGCCTCACGGTCACAAAAATGACTCAATGAACAATACAGGTCATTTTTAGAGTAATTATCCAAAATGTCGCATATCGGGCTATAAATAGCCTGTTAGAGCGGTTTCACGGCATTCGCGGGCTTGCCCGCTCCCACAGGGACCTCACAGTTCTCGAATGCTGTGCAGTACCTGTGGGAGCGGGCAAGCCCGCGAAGAAGCCAACCCGGCATCAAGCTATGTCGCGCAGCTCCCGCCGCAGGATCTTGCCCACCGGCGTCATCGGCAACGACTCGCGCAGCACGATGTGCTTGGGCACCTTGTAGCCGGTGAAGTTGGCCTTGCAGTAGGCCTTCAGCTCATCCACGCTCAGCCCGCCCTCGCGCGGCACAACGAACAGCTTCACCGCCTCGCCGGAGCGCTCGTCCGGTACGCCGATGGCCGCGCAGTTGGCGACCTTGGGATGGCCCATCACCACATCCTCGATCTCGTTGGGGTACACGTTGAAACCCGAGACGATGATCATGTCCTTCTTGCGGTCGACGATGCGGGTGAAGCCGTCCGGGTCGATCACCGCGATGTCGCCGGTCTTGAACCAGCCCTCCGCATCCAGGGCCTGGGCCGTGGCCTCGGGCTGCTGCCAGTAGCCTTTCATCACCTGCGGGCCCTTGATGCACAGCTCGCCCCGCTCGCCCAGCGGCAGCTCGTTGCCGTCATCGTCGATCACCTTGAAGGCGGTGCCCGCCACCGGGATGCCCACCGTACCCAGACGCGCCAGCTGGCCATAGGGGTTGGTGCTGGCCACCGGCGAGGTTTCGGTCAGGCCGTAGCCTTCGACGATGCGGCAACCGGTAAGCGCCTCCCAGCGCTCTGCGGTGGCCTTCACCAGTGCGGTGCCGCCGGAGTTGGTGACCTTCAGCGCCGAAAAGTCGAGCTGGCGGAAGCCCGGGTGGTCCATCAGTGCGACGAACAGCGTGTTCAGGCCCAGCAAGGCGGAGAAACGCCATTTGCCCAGCTCCTTGATGAAGCCGGAAATATCCCGCGGGTTGGTGATCAGCACGTTGTGGTTGCCGGTGACCATCATGCACATGCAGTTCGCGGTAAAGGCATAGATGTGGTACAGCGGCAGCGGCGCGATCATCACCTCCTGGCCATCCTTGATCAGCTTCTGCCCGTCCGGCCCGTGCTGCGAGAAGCAGGCCAGCACCTGCAGCATGTTGGCCACCAGGTTGCCGTGGGTGAGCATGGCGCCCTTGGCCAGGCCGGTGGTGCCACCGGTGTATTGCAGCACGGCAGTGTCGTCCAGGCTGAGCGGCACCGGCTTGTGAGGCAGCTCGCGGCCCTGGCGCAGCACCTGCTTGAACGACACCGCCTGGGGCAGCTGGTAGGCCGGCACCATCTTCTTGACCTTGTCGACCACGGTGTTGACCAGCCAGCCCTTGGCGGTGGGCAGCAGGTCGCCCATCCTCGCCTCGATCAGGTACTCGATGCCGGTATCGGGCAATACCTCCTGCACGCGCTTGCCGAACATGTTCAGGTACACCAGCGCACGCGCGCCGCTGTCCTTGAACTGATGGCGCATCTCGCGCTCTGTGTACAGCGGGTTGGTGTTGACCACGATCAGGCCAGCGCGCAGGGCACCGAACACAGCGATGGGGTATTGCAGCACATTGGGCATCTGCACCGCGATGCGGTCGCCCGGCTTGAGGTCGGTGTGCTGCTGCAGCCAGGCGGCGAAGGCCGCCGAATGGCGTTCCAGGTCCGCGTAGGTCAGGGTTACGCCCAAATTGCTGAAGGCCGGGCGGTCGGCGAAGCGTTTGCAGGAGCGCTCGAACACCTCGACGACCGAGGTGTAGGCATTGATGTCGATGGTGGAAGGCACGCCCGCCGGGCGCTTGTCATTCCAGAAGTCGGCTTGCATTTATTATTGTTCCTCTGCCTGGACCTGCTGTGAGTCCTGTAATCCTTTCACCTGCCCGCCCGAAAGCGAAAAGGCGTTGATCCGACGTTAGCAGGTAAGCCCAAGGTGGCATATACGCCAAGTGCCGCCATTAACATTGTGAATCTTATTTGTGCCCTTCCTGCAATCCGGTCGGTTGTGCATACACTGTTCGGGTACCTGTGCGCACAAGGACCCGCCATGCCTCACGACGCCTTCTGGTTACCCGCCAGCGAGCACTGCAGCCTGTATGTGCACCAATGGTTGCCGGCCACACCGGTAAAAGCCGTGGTGCTGCTGGCCCACGGCATGGCCGAGCACGCCGGGCGCTACCAGCACCTGGGCCATGCCTTGAGCGAGGCCGGTTTCGCCCTGTTCGCCCCCGACCAGCGCGGCCATGGACGCACGGCCGAGCTGGGCAGCCTCGGCCTGTTCGCCCGCCATCATGGCTGGAATGCCGTGGTCAACGACATCGGGCTGCTGGCCCAGCACATCGGTCAGCAATTCCCGTGCACACCGCTGTTCCTGTTCGGCCACAGCATGGGCAGCTACATCGCCCAGGCCTACCTGCTGCACCACAGTGGCAGCCTGCATGGGGCGATCCTCAGTGGCTCCAACTACCAGCCGGCAGCGCTCTACCGTGTGGCGCGCCTGATTGCCCGGCTGGAGGCCTGGCGCCAAGGGCCGCTGGGAAAGAGCGCGCTCATAGAATGGTTGTCGTTCGGCTCGTTCAACAAGGCCTTCAAGCCCAACCGCACGGCGTTCGACTGGCTCAGCCGCGACCCGGCGCAGGTCGACCTGTACGTCAACGACCCGCTGTGCGGCTTTCGCTGCAGCAACCAGTTGTGGCTCGACCTGCTGCAAGGCTTGGCGCAGATCAGCCAGCCGAGTAACCTCGCGCAGATCGATCCGAACCTGCCGCTGCTGGTGATCGGTGGTGAATGTGATCCGGTCAGTGCCGGCAAGCGTCTCACCCATCTGGCCGACGCCCTGCGCGCGACCGGCAATCGACATGTACAGCTGCGCGTCTATCCTGAGGCGCGGCACGAAGTACTCAACGAAACCAACCGTAACGAGGTCACCGCCGATATTCTCGTCTGGCTTGAACAGGCGCTGGCTCTTGGCCGCCCTGTGCGCAGTGAATGATAGCCGCCCTCGCCTACCGCTTAAGGAAGCCCCGATGTCCCAGGTCACCAACACGCCTTACGAAGCCCTCGAAGTCGGCCAGAAGGCCGAGTACAAGAAGTCCGTCGAAGAACGCGACATCCAGTTGTTCGCCGCGATGTCCGGTGACCACAACCCGGTACACCTGGACGCCGAGTTCGCTGCCAAGAGCATGTTCCGCGAGCGCATTGCCCACGGCATGTTCAGCGGCGCGCTGATCAGTGCTGCAGTGGCCTGCACCCTGCCTGGCCCTGGCACCATCTACCTGGGCCAGCAGATGAGCTTCCAGAAGCCGGTGAAGATTGGCGATACCCTGACCGTACGCCTGGAAATCCTGGAGAAGCTGCCCAAGTTCAAGGTACGTATCGCCACCAATGTCTACAACCAGAACGATGAGCTGGTGGTTCAGGGCGAGGCCGAGATCCTGGCACCGCGCAAGCAGCAGACCGTCGAGCTGGTGTCGCCGCCGAATTTTGTGGCTAGCTGAAAAGTGATGTAGGCAGTACCGGCCTCTTCGCGGGCACGCCCGCTCCCACAGGGATTGCATAGCCTTCAACCCAGTGGAAAACCTGTGGGAGCGGGCGTGCCCGCGAAGAGGCCAGTCCAGCCAACATCATTCGATAGCTTGCAACCGCCGCTCGATATGCCTGCGCTCCGGCTCCTGCCGGGTCAACGCCAGCGCCTGCCGCCAGGCCGCCCGGGCCTCTTCTACATGCCCCAGCTGGTAATGCAGCTCACCCCGCGTCGCATGCGCCAGGTGATAGTCCAGCAACTCTCCCCGCGCCAGAATCCCTTCGACCTCCCGCAGGCCAACCTCCGGCCCATCCCGCTTCGCCAGCGCCACGGCCCTGTTCAGTTCAACCACAGCTGACGGCCAATGCCGCTGCAGCACGTCATACAGCCCGACGATCTCCGCCCAGTCGGTCGCTTCGGCTGTCGCCGCTTCGGCATGCACCGCGGCAATCGCCGCCTGCACGGTATAAGCACCGAACGCCCGGCTTTGCAGGGCCTGGCGCACCAGTTCGCAACCTTCGGCAATGCGTTGCCGGTCCCACAGGCTACGATCCTGCTGCTCGAGCAATACCAGATTGCCCCGGCCATCGGTACGCGCCCGCTGCCGGGATGCCTGCAGCAACATCAAGGCCAGCAGGCCGACCGCCTCCGGGTCGGGCAGCAACTGCACCAGCAGCCGCGCCAGGCGTATGGCTTCATCGCTCAGCTCCTGCTGCAACAGCGCCTCGCCCGACGACGCCGAATAGCCCTCGTTGAACACCAGGTAGATCACCCGCAGCACACTCTCCAGGCGCTCGGGCAGTTCGTTCAGCTCCGGCACCTGATAAGGGATGCCGGCATCGCGGATCTTGGCCTTGGCGCGCACGATACGCTGGGCGATGGTGGCCGGGCTCTGCAGGAAAGCACGGGCGATCTGCTCGGTGGTCAGGTCGCAGACTTCACGCAGGGTCAGCGGCACCTGGGCATCGGCGGACAAGGCCGGGTGGCAGCAGGTGAAGATCAGCCGCAAGCGGTCGTCGGCCAGCAGCTCTTCTTCGCTGGGGTCCTGCGCCTGGCCGTCGAGCAGCATGCTCAGGTCCGCCTGGGAACGGTCGAACCGGGCGCGCCGACGCAGCACATCGATGGCCTTGAAGCGGCCAGTGGACACCAGCCACGCCCGCGGGTTATCGGGAATACCGTCGCGCTGCCAGCGTTCGACTGCGATGAAGAAGGCATCGTGCATGGCCTCCTCGGCCAGGTCGAAATCACCCAACAGGCGGATCAGCGTCGCCAGGATGCGCCGTGACTCGTTTCGGTAGACCGCCTCGACCTCGGCGCGCACCTGCGCCAGTGCCGTCATCAGTCGGGCATCCGCTGGGTCACTACCTCCACCAGGCGGTCCAGGCTTTCTCCCCAGCCCTGGTGGAAGCCCATTTCCTCATGGGCGCGGCAGTCGGCGGCATTCCAGTGCCAGGCGCGGGCGGTGTAGCGGGTTTTGCCTTGCTCCTCGTCAAAGCTGATCACGGCAGTCATGAACGCCTTGTCCGAAGGCACCCAGCCTGGGCCGAAGGCATCGGTGAACACCAGCCGTCGCGGAGCAGCAATCTCCAGGAATACGCCCTGGTTCGGGTAATCGCTGCCATCCGGCGCCCGCATCACGGTGCGGAACAGGCCACCGATCCACAACTGCATCTCACATTCCGGGGTGGTCATGCCGTGCGGCCCCCACCATTGCATCAGCCACTGAGGGTCGGTCCAGGCGCGGAACACCTTGGACGGCGGTGCGTCGATCAGGCGACTGATGGACAGCTCGTGCTGCACTTGCGCGGGGTGTGCCAGGCTCATGCTGGGAAGTCTCCATTGCTGTCAGGGTTGCAGTTCGCGCACCGGTCGCACCTCGACACTGCCGACCCGCGCGGCGGGGATGCCCTTGGCGATGTTCAGCGCCTCGTTCAGGTCGCGGGCTTCCACCAGGTAGAAGCCCGCCAACTGCTCCTTGGTCTCGGCGAACGGGCCGTCGGTCAGGCTCATGTGCCCGTTGCGCATGCGCACTGTGGTGGCAGTCTGCACCGGCTTCAGCGCCTCGGCCGCCAGCATTCGCCCGGAGCCTTGGATGGATTCGGCATACGCCATGCATTCGGCGTCTTCCGGGCTGTCGGGCAGGCTGTGCAACAGCCCCTCGTCACAATAGACCAGGCACAGGTATTTCATGGTCGCCTCCAGGGCATTGGCAAAGTGCGTTTGGCGATAACGGTTCAGGGTTTGAGATCGAACAGCGCCTTCTGGGTTTGCATGTCGAACGGCGCCGACCAGTGCTCGTGGATTACCTGCCACTGGCCACCTTGACGACGATAGCCCACGGTGGCGCGCATGAAGCCGCACTGGCTTTCGTTGTCCGCGGGGCCGCAGCGGTTAAGCCAGTGGGCCAGGGCTAGGTCGCCAGCGGCATGCACGGTGAGTTCGGCGTATTCGAAAACCATGGGGCCGGGGCACATGCCCATGCACATTTCCCAGTGCGCCTGGTAGGTTGCCTTGCCCTTGAACTGCAGGGCCTGGATGGCATCGAAGGCGACGATGTCGTCGGCATAGGGAGCGATGATGTTGGGGATGTCGCGATCGCGCACGGCCTGCATCCAGCGCTCGATCAATTGGCGTATCTCGGTTTCGGCTGCGGTGCTCATCGGGGGTTCCTCCGACAGGTCATGGGTGATTGGGCACGGGGGGCAACGTGCTCTCACCTATTGGTCGAACGGGAACTGGAGGAATCGACAGGCAACGGAAACTATTCTGCATGAGTAATTGCAGAATACCCGCGAGTAACGAAAGCAGGCTTGGTCAGGCCATTGCGGCTTGTTCGAAGACCTCGTCGGCCCACTGGTTGAGGCTTTTGCCGGCGGCACGGGCAGCAACACTCGCGGCAGCATGAACTTCGGGCCGGATACGCAGCATTACTTTGCCCGAGGCAGGCTTTTCCGGCGCAATGCCCTGCTCTGCACAATCGGCCAGGTAATCTTCCAGCGCATCGCGAAACGCCTCATGCAGCTCGGGCACCGAGCTTGCGTGAAAACTGATGATGTCACGCATACCAAGCACACGGCCGACGAAGATATCGTCACGCGCGTCGTACTCGATACGGGCGGCGTAGCCTTTGTAGCGCATGCAACTCATATCCTGACTCCTGCCCGCGAGAGGAATTCACGGGCTTCTTCAATCTGATACCGCTTGGCTTCCTTGCCTGGATGAGGCCGATGGCATCTCCAGCATTGGCCACCCAGCACCAGCTTGACCCTGGAGCCTTGCCGCTCCAGCACCTCACCGCCCAGATGGAGTACCAATGCCTCGATCTCGGAGAAAGCCAACGACGCCGTGGTCGGCGTTCGGAAAATTGCGTCGAGGACTTTGCGGTATCGAGTGTTCATCGAAAAATGCTATCAAATTAAGATAGCACTTTTTCCTCGATATTCATTCAGGATTTTTCTGTTGCTCGAACTGCAGGACGGTTGATGGCCCCGTCACCAGCAAGCCGGCGAAAGGGCCATCAACACCAGGCAAGAGCCCGATCAACCCTGCTGGCACCCCTCACCCATGGCCCGGTACTGGATGGTGTGCACCTGGCCCTGGTGGTCTTCGTAGGTCATGGTCGCAGGTACCACTTCGCAGACGTTGGGGATGGTCGACAGGTTGATCACCCGCTTGATGTCCAGGTTCATGGAGTAGTCGTACTGCTGGGCGACGGGCTCGCTGGAGACGGGTCTGGCCTCATCGGCGAGGGCGAACGAGGACATACCGACCAATGCAAGAATCAGTAATGGTTTCATGTGAGTTTGCCTTTTGAGCATTCAAGCTGATCGATTGACTTCTATTGCCGTGCCCGGCGCGGAGAAGTTGCCATCTGCGGTGAAGATGGCACGAAGTACCGATCCCGCTTCGTACTGCCAGTGGGGATGGCTAAAAGTCTACTCCCGGCCTGGAATAGTTGAACCCCGAACTCGGACATTCACCCTTGCCAGATATGCAACAATCTGCGAAAAGTTCACCGCAAAACATCGGGCCAGAGCCTCTGGCCACCTTTCAGGGCAGGGCGCGCAATTTCTGAAAATTTGTACTGTTCGAAACTTTCGGCCCCTGAACGCCGGCTGCTGGACCACTTTTACCGCCAGCACGGCTCACGCATGCGTGCTGCGGGCGATGCTGAGCTGTGGGTGGCGCGGGGCCCCGGCATCATCGCAGGCTTGAGCCTGAGCACGGTGGGCGATGGCTTGTGGCTGACCGGGTTGTTCGTCGACCCGCAGCGGCGCAGCCAGGGCGTGGCCGGGCGGTTGGTCGAGGCGGCGCTGGCGCAGGCTGGCGGGCCCACCTGGCTGTTCTGCCACCCGGACCTTGCGCCCTTCTACCAGCGCCTGGGCTTCGACATGGCTCTGCAACTGCCGGAAACCCTGGCTGGCCGCCTGCAGCGCTACCAGCGCAGCAAACGCCTGGTGGCACTGCAACGGGGTCAGTCGTCGCTGGCGTCGAGCCCGGGGAACAGCACCTCGGTGTAGCCGAACCGGGAAAAGTCCTGGATGCGTGACGGGTAAAGCCGGCCGATCAGGTGGTCGCATTCATGCTGCACCACCCGCGCATGGAAGCCGTCGGCAAAACGGTTGATCGGGTTGCCCTGGGGGTCGATACCTTCATAGCAGATGTGCTTGAAACGCGGTACCACACCGCGCAGGCCGGGCACCGACAGGCAGCCTTCCCAACCGTCCTCGATCTCGCTGGATGTGGGCGTGATGACAGGGTTGAGCAGGATAGTCTGCGGCACCGGTTCGGCATCCGGGTAACGCTCGCTGCGCTCGAAGCCGAAGATCACCAGCTGCAGGTCGATACCGATCTGTGGCGCGGCCAGGCCCACACCGCCCACATGGCGCATGGTTTCGAACATGTCGTCGATCAGTTGCTGCAGTTCGGCGCTGCCGAGCATGTGCTCGGGCACTGGCGGGGCGATGCGCAGCAGGCGTTCGTCGCCCATCTTGAGAATGTCACGGATCATCTGGGGTTCGGCTCTGAAGATTGGTGCTCGCTCGGAACGGGGTGCTCATGGCCCAGCACGGTAATGGTTTCGCGGGGTTTGTGCTCATCGACGTCCTTTTCGCCAGGGTTCTTGCCCTCGCTCGACATGTGCTCGATCACTGCGTTCATCTCCGCGCCCAGCAGCAAAACGGCAGCGGAGATATAGAAATACAGCAATAGCACGATGATTGCACCGATACTGCCGTACATCGCGTTGTAGTCGGCAAAGGTCTTCACGTAGTAGGCAAAGCCCAGCGACGCCAAGATCCACACCACCACCGCCAGCACCGAACCCGGGGTGATGAAGCGGAACTGCTGCTTGACATCGGGCATCACGTAGTAGATCAGCGCCACCGCCACCATCATCAGGATGATGATCGCCGGCCAGCGCAGGATGGTCCACACCGTGACGATCACCTCCTGCATGCCTACCTGGGCGGCAATCCACTCCATCACCTGCGGGCCCAGCACCATCAGCGCCGCTGCCACCAGCAACATGCCGGCAATGCCCACGGTATAGATGATCGACAACGGAATGCGCTTCCACACCGGGCGGCCCTCGGGCACATCGTAGGCGGCGTTCATCGCGCTCATCATCAGGCGCACACCGGCCGATGCGGTCCACAAGGCAATCACGATACCTACTGACAGCAGCCCGCCCTTGGACTGCTGCAACTGGTCGATCACCGGGTTGACCTGCTCCAGCGCCTGGGGTGGCAGCACCAGTTCCGATTGCAGGCGCAGCCAGGAGAAGAAGTCCGGCAGGTGCAGGAAACCGATCAGGGCGATCAGGAACAGCAGGAACGGGAACAACGAGAACAGCATCTGGTAGGCCAATGCGGAAGCGTAGGTCGACATCTCGTCGTCGAGGAATTCCTTGACGGTGCGTACCAGCACGCGGTGCAGGGGCAGGCCGCGCAGGTCGGGGAAAATCATAGCGTCTCCTTTCGCCGCTTGATTCGTGGGTACCACGGGTAAGTCTAATAGACCATGCCGCTGCTGTGCTGATCCCGGCCATGCTGCAAGAATTTGCTTACGCCAGTAGCGGCCTATTCGCGGGCACGCCCGCTCCCACAGGTACCGCACAGTGCTTGAAATCTGTTCAGTACCTGTGGGAGCGGGTTTACCCGCGAAAAGGCCGGGACAGGCCAGTCACATCAAGGCTTTTTCACCGCGTCCTTCACATTGCCCTTGATCTGTTGCCCCTCGCCCTTGAGCTCCTGCGCTTCACCCTCGGCCCGCAGCCGCTCGTTGTCGGTCACTTTGCCGACACCCTGCTTGACGTTGCCGATCGCTTCGTTGGCCAAGCCTTTCGCTTTGTCTTTGGTACCGCTCATGGCAAAACTCCTGCAATTGGGGGCACGTGGACCGTGCCGACAGTCGGTGGACCCGACGCCTTCGCCAAGCGTTCCAACAGTTTTTTCGCCTTCGAACCGAGCGGCAAGGCGGTTGGCAAACCTTGCCCCGCTACCCGCCACCCCTCACAATGCAGGCCTTCATAGCGTCAACCCGCAGGAACCTGCATGAAACTCGACAAACCCGCCGCCATCGCCCGGCGTAACGAAGCACTGGCCCGCCCGGTGCTGACCAGCAGCAACACCCTGTTCGCCATCCTCGACCGCAAGCGCAACCTGTGGTGGTTCGAGGTGCCGGTGGCGCTGCTGCGCAAGGGCCAGCCCGACTGGGTCAACCTGCTGCTGCACACCCCGGAAAGCGACGAGCTGCAGCACCTGAAGGTGCCGACCAACTTCCTGCGCGCTCACCAGGAACAGATGGAAGTGCGCAACCCCGGCAAGCGCCGCTCGACCATCAGCCTGGCCCTCAGCGCCGACCGCGACTCGCTGCTGCGCGACACCCGACCGGGTGGCGAGCAGCTGGACTTCCGTAGCTTCGTGCAGGCCTGATCAGGCCTTTTCGATGCGATCGTCATGGATGACGATGCGGCCCTGCTTGAACAACCCGCCAATGGCCTTCTTGAAGTTGCCCTTGCTGACGTTGAACAGCTTGCTGATCAGCGCCGGGTCGCTCTTGTCGCACACCCCCAGCACCCCACCTTCGGCCTCCAGGCGCGCCATGATCTGCTCCTGCAGGCTGTCGGCCAGGGCAGCACCCACCGGTTGCAGGCTCAAGGCGATCTTGCCGTCCGCGCGCACTTCCTTGATGAAGCCCTTCTCGTGCATGCCCGAGCGCAGGAACTTGAACACCTCGTTCTTGTGGATCAGGCCCCAGTGGCGGTTGTTGATGATCGCCTTGAAGCCCATCGGTGTCTCGCCGGCCACCAGCAGCTCGACCGGCTGGCCCACCTGGTAGTCCGCCGGGGTACGGTCCAGGTAGCGGTCCAGGCGTGAGGTGGCGGTGATGCGGCGGGTGCGCTTGTCGAGATACACGTGTACCACGCAGTAGTCGCCGATTTTCAGCGGCCGCGCCTCTTCCGAGTACGGCATCAGCAGGTCCTTGGACAGGCCCCAGTCGAGGAAGATGCCGGCACCGTTGATATCCTTGACCTTGAGGCTGGCGAACTCGCCAACCTGCACCTTGGGCTTCTCGGTGGTGGCGATCAACTGGTCTTCGCTGTCCAGGTAGATGAACACGTTCAGCCAGTCATCCACTTCGGTTTCGGCGTTTTTCGGGATGTAGCGCCCGGGCAGCAGGATCTCGCCGTCGGCGCCGCCGTCCAGGTACAGGCCGAAGTCCACGTGTTTCACGATTTGCAAACTGTTGTAACGCCCAAGCAGAGCCATTTCCGATGTTCCTCAAGACAAGGCGGCTATTCTACACCTGAAGCCAGCGCGCCGCCCGACCGCTGATGCAGTGGAACCGTCAGCGTCCCTCTTGCGTCTACCGACCGGCAAGCACCCGCAAGGAGCAGCCCATGCCGCTACGCCTGTCCAAAGCCCTGCTCGTCGCCATCGGCTGCGCCCTGGCCCTGGCCGCCTGCAGCCGTATCGACCTGGCCTACCGCAACCTCGACCGCCTGGTGCCGTGGTCGCTGGGCGACTACCTGGCCATGAACAGCGAGCAGAAGGCCATGCTTGACGACCGCCTGCGGGAGCACCTGGCCTGGCATTGCAAGACCCAGCTGCCTGGTTACCTCGACTGGCTGGACCGGGTACGCGGCATGGTCGCTGACGACCAGGTGACCGACCAGGCCCTGCAGCAGCGTACCCGCGAAGCCCGCGAGGCGATTGGCCGGGTAGCCGAGGAAATCACCCCTTCGGCCACCGAGCTGCTGCGCGGCATGAGCGATGCCCAGGTGGCGGAGATGCGCGAGGCGTTCCGCGAGGACATCAGCGAACGGCAGAAGAAGTATGTGGATACGCCGCTGGACAAGCAGATCGCCCGCCGTACCGAACGCATGGAGAAACGCCTGACGCCGTGGTTTGGCGAGCTGACCGCGGTACAGAAGCAGCGCGTGCAGGCCTGGTCCCAGGCGCTGGGCGACCAGAACCGCGAATGGATCGCCAACCGCGCGCACTGGCAGCAGCAATTGCTGCTGGCGATGAACCAGCGCAACGACGCCAGCTTCGAGCCGCGCCTGGCAACGCTGTTGCAGCGCAAGGAGAGTTTGTGGACGCCGGAGTACCGGGCGGCGTATCAGAATACCGAGCAGCAGGCGCGCAGCTTGCTGGTGGACCTGGTGCACCAGAGTACCCCGCAGCAGCGGCGGCACCTGCAGGAGCGGTTGGGCAAGGTGCGCACCGATTTCAGTGAATTGAAGTGTTTGAAGGGGTAATTGGGAAAAGCAGGCCCGGCCTCTTCGCGGGCTTGCCCGCTCCCACAGGAACCCACTGCCCTCGAGAGCTGTGATGTACCTGTGGGAGCGGGCAAGCCCGCGAAGAGGCCGGGCCTGCTAAAGCACAGTCACCGCCCCTTGCGCCTATACGGAAACACATCGATCACCTTCCCGTCACGAATCGCCGCCTGCAGCCCCTTCCAGTAATCCGCGTCGTACAACTCCCCATGCAGGCGGCTGAACAAGCGCCGCTGGCCGATATCGGCAAACAGGAACGGCGGAAACTCCTCGGGGAACACGTCATGCGGCCCGATCGAGTACCACGGCTCGCCCGACATCTCGTCCTCCGGGTAACGCGGCGGCGGGATATGGCGGAAGTTCACCTCGGTCAGGAAGCTGATCTCGTCATAGTCATAGAACACCACCCGGCCATGGCGGGTTACGCCAAAGTTCTTCAGCAGCATGTCGCCAGGGAAGATATTCGCCGCCGCCAGCTGCTTGATGGCCAGGCCGTAATCCTCCAGGGCCTCCAGCACCTGGCCCTCGCTGGCGTGTTCCAGGTACAGGTTCAGCGGCATCATGCGCCGCTCGGTCCAGCAGTGGCGGATCAGCACCGTGTCACCCTCGAGCGCCACGGTCGATGGCGCCACCTCCAGCAGTTCGGCCAGGCATTCCGGCTCGAACTTGCTGCGCGGGAATCGAAAATCGGCGAACTCCTGGGTATCGGCCATGCGCCCGACGCGGTCGACGCTTTTCACCAGCCGGTACTTGTCTATCACCGTGGCACGGTCGACCGTCTTCGACGGTGAAAAACGGTCCTTGATGATCTTGAACACGGTGTTGAAGCCCGGCAGGGTGAACACGCTCATGACCATGCCGCGCACCCCGGGCGCCATGACGAAGCGGTCGTCGCTGCTGGCCAGGTGGTTGATCAGCGCCCGGTAGAACTCCGACTTGCCATGCTTGTAGAAACCGATGGAGGTATACAGCTCGGCAATGTGCTTGCCCGGCAAGATGCGTTTGAGGAAGTTGACGAACTCCGCCGGCACCGGCACATCGACCATGAAGTACGAGCGGGTGAAGGAAAAGATGATCGACACCTCGGCCTCGTCGGTGATCAGCGCATCGGCCTCGATACCGTGCCCTTCGCGGTGCAGCAGCGGGATTACCAGCGGCCATTGCTCATCGCTGTTGAACAGACGGCCGACCAGGTATGCACCCTTGTTGCGGTAAAGCACCGGCACAAACAGCTCCAACGCCAAGGTCGGATCCTTGCATACCCAGTCCGGCAGGCAGTCGCGCAACTGATCCTCCAGGCGCACCAGGTCGCCCTCCAGGTCGCCGTACGGCACATCGAACGGGTAATCGCTGAACACCGCCCGCAGCAGGCCCTTGAGCCCACCGTCAGGCCGATAGGTACGGGTTTGCGCGGCGCGCTCACGGCTGCGCATGGACGGTCGGGTGGTGTGGATGAACATGCAGCCGTCGCTGATCAGGTCGTGGCTGAACAGGCTGCAGAACAGCGAGTTGTACCAGGTCTCGGACAGCTCGTCGTCCAGCCTTGGGTCGATCAGGTGGATATAGGCGTTCTTCACCAACGGCCATTGCTCCACATCCAGCAGCACGTCCTCGGCAAAGCTCTGGCGCAGCCAGCCGTTGACCTCGGCGACCTTCTCTTCATAGAGATTGATACGGGCGGCGGCGGCACGCTGGATATCCTGCCAGCGCGCCTGCTCGAAGCGCTGGCGGGCACCGAGGGTGATGCGCTGGAAGTGGTCGCGGTAGTCGTCGAAGCCGGCAAGGATCGTCCGGGCGATTTCGACAGCGGGCCAGGGCTGGGGCATGCGAGGACCTCGGTGCGGTGTTGAGTTACAGAGCTTAGTCGCCTCTTGGTTTTTGCGGAGCCTGTGCCGGCCTCTTCGCGGGCTCGCCCGCTCCCACAGGATTACCACAGGGCCGAGCATTGCAGAGAACCTGTGGGAGCGGGCGTGCCCGCGGAGAGGCCGGCACAGGTTTACACCGCAAGAAAGCACAAGAATCCCCTGCCCCCCTGGCGTACACTCGCGCCCCTGCCCTGCCTCCGGAGACCGTTGTGAGCCCCATCGCCCTAGCCCGCCTGCTGACCCTTGCCGCCGTCTGGGGGGCGAGCTTCCTGTTCATGCGCATCATCGCCCCCGAGCTGGGCACGGTGCCGACGGCGTTCTTCCGTGTGTCCATCGCCTGCCTGGGCCTGGTTGCACTGCTCGCCGCCGCCCGCGTGCGCTGGGACTTCCAGGGCAAGCTCGGCGCCTGCCTGGTGCTGGGCATGATCAATTCCGGTATCCCCGCCACGTTCTACTCCGTGGCCGCCCAGGTGCTGCCCGCCGGCTACTCGGCAATCTTCAACGCCACCACACCGCTGATGGGTGTGCTGGTCGGCGTGCTGTTCTTCCGCGAACCGATGACCCTGGCCAAGCTCTGCGGCATCTTCCTCGGCCTGTTCGGCGTCGGCATCCTCAGCGGTGCCGGCCCGGTGGCCCTGGACCTGGCCCTGCTGCAAGGCGCCCTCGCCTGCCTGGCGGCCACCACCTGCTACGGCTTTGCCGGCTTCCTCGCCCGCCGCTGGGTCAGCGGCCTGGACAGCCGCCTGTCGGCACTGGGCAGCATGCTCGGCGCCACCCTGATGCTGAGCCCGCTGTTCACCTGGAGCGCGCTGAGCCAGCCACCCGCCAGTTGGGGCGGCTGGCAGGTGTGGCTGTCGCTGCTCGGCCTGGGCCTGCTGTGCACAGCGTTCGCCTACATCCTGTACTTCCGCCTGCTGGAGGAGATCGGCCCGGTCAAGGCCAGTACCGTGACCTTCCTGATCCCGGTATTCGGCGTATTGTGGGGGGCATGGCTGCTGGACGAGCCGCTGTCGATGGCGCACCTGTACGGTGGCCTGCTGATTGGCGTGGCATTGTGGCTGGTGCTGCGTCCGGCGCGCAGCTGAAGCGGGGTACACGATGAACGACGCGTACAAGAAGGTCCTGTTCCGCCTGGAGCAGGACGAAAACGGCTACCCGCCCGCCTCGGTCGAGGGCCTGTGGGCCAAGGCCGTGGAAGGCGGCTATGCCGTCGACAACATTCCCTTCCATGTCTACGGCATCGCCCCGGGCGACGTGATCGGCACCCGTGAGGAAGCCGGCGAAACCTGGTTCGCCGAACTACGCCGCAGCAGCGGCAGCTCGGTGTTCCGGGTGATCGTCAAGCCCCCGGAAACCCTGGACCAGGTATGCGCGGCCTTGCACGACTTCGGCTGCAACTGCGAAACCGAGCAGGCGGTGAAGATGCTGGCGGTCGAGGTCCCGCCGCAGCGCTCGCTCGACACCTTGCTCTACTACCTGCTCACCCAGCGCGAAGCCGGCCTGCTGGACTTCGAGGAAGGCGTACTGCGCCACGCCATCCCCGAAGAGTTCCGCTAGGGCCTACGCCTCGGCCAGGCGCGCGGCGGGCTTGCGGAACACGAACAGCAGGCCCACCACGATCAGCCCCATGCCCAGCAGGCTGAGCGGCGCCAGGCGGTTACCGAAGATCAGCAGGTCCATCACCGCGGTCACTGCCGGCACCAGGTAGAACAGGCTGGTGACATTGACCAGGTTACCCTTGGCGATCAGCCGGTAAAGCAGCAGGGTCGCCAGCAGCGAAACCACCAGCCCCATCCACAGCAGCGCGCCGACGAAACCGCCAGTCCACTCCACATGCAGCGGCTGCAGCGGCGCGAACAGCGCGCACATGGCAAAGCCGGCCAGGTACTGCAGCGGCAGTGTGCCCATGGGGTTGTCGGTGATGCGCTTCTGCAGGATCGAGCCGAAGGTCATGCTGGCCAGCGCCAGCAAGGCGAACAACATCCCCGCCAGCGATACCCCGCCCAGGTTGATGCCCTGGTAGACCACCATGATCAACCCGCCAAGCCCCAACCCGAGGCCGAACAAGCGGCTCCAGGAGCGCTGGCGCTCCATCAGCACCACGGTCAGGATCGGTTGTACCCCCATCACCGTGGCCATGATGCCGGGGGTGACATGGGTATCGAGCGCCAGCAGGTAGAAGATCTGGTAGGCGCCGAGCAGCACACAGCCGGTGCCCAGGGCCCGCAGGATGGCCCCGCGACTACGCGGCCAGCGCAGCCCCAGCAACGGGCCGATCAGCAGCAGCCCGGCCAGGGCCAGCGCCGAGCGCAACAGCAGGAAGGCAAACGGGCTGGCATGCGCCAGGCCGAGCTTGGAGACGATCGCCCCGCTGCTCCACAGCAGGACGAACAGGCTGGTAGTGGCCGCCGAGGCCACGGATGCTTTGCTAAAGACAGACATGTATTGCC
This sequence comes from Pseudomonas sp. PVC-5-1, assembly GCF_057444345.1. Classification (NCBI taxonomy): domain Bacteria; kingdom Pseudomonadati; phylum Pseudomonadota; class Gammaproteobacteria; order Pseudomonadales; family Pseudomonadaceae; genus Pseudomonas; species Pseudomonas sp. PVC-5-1. The sequence continues at coordinate 4,253,571 of NZ_CM172024.1, forward strand.
ACCTGATTCAAGGCGAATAAGCCAGACGGACGGCGTGCGCTTCAGCGTGGGAAGTCGCCGACCGTGTTCAGTAGGTTGCGTGTGCGAAGGGATGCGGCCAGAAGCCGATCAGCCCAGCACGACCACGCAAGGAGGCGGAGCTACGCCGCCTACGACGCCACTGACAGGTGGTGGTGGATAGTGACTGATCATCGCCGGCTGCTGGCAGCCACGCACGACCATGCCCGCGACTGGCGCGATGGCAAAGCTTGTGGTGGATGGGTTGGCTGGCATGAACAGGTCTTCGGGGAGAGAACAATGGGCTGGACTATAGCCCGGTGTTTCCTGGCTGGCAACTACCCCGCCGGCCACAATCCCGTGTAGGAGCGGCCTTGTGTCGCGAGGGGGCGCGAAGCGGCCCCAGTTCTTTGCATCCACGCCGATATTGCCGGGGCCGCTTTGCGGCCCATCGCCGGCAAGCCGGGCTCCCACAAGTACGGCGCAGAACTCAAGATTTTCGCGGTCCCTGTGGGAGCCTGGCTTGCCGGCGATGGGCTGCGCAGCAGCCCCAGTGACGTTAACTGGCTGGTAAGGGGTCGCGTGTATATTGGTTAATTTCTCACCACCCCGATTCGTCTGAATGCGAAACGCAGCCCGCATTCACCCGTTTCGAGGACCACCGATGAACGTATCCGCCTGGCTCTACCGGCCAGCCCAGATCACCTGCCTGCTGCTGGTCAGCGCCTACGCCCACGCCGCCAAGCCCGGCGACGTGTTCAAAGACTGCAAGGACTGCCCCGAGATGGTCGTGCTGCCCGCCGGCAGCTACGTGATGGGGGCCCCCGACGATGAAGTCGGCCGTCAGCCCGACGAGGGCCCGCTGCACACCGTGACCTTCACCAAGCCCTTCGCCATGAGCCGCTACCAGGTCACCGCCGGCGAACTGGACGCCTATATCAAGGCCACCGGCACCGTCATCAAGAGCGGCGACGACCGCCCCGGCCGCTGGTGCGAAGCCAGCAAGCCCAGCTACAAGCAAGGCCCCCGTCAGCCGGCGGTATGTATCGACTACGACGAAGTGCAGGCCTACACCCGATGGCTGGCGAAAACCACCGGCAAGCCGTACCGCATGGTCAGCGAAGCCGAACGCGAATATGCCGCCCGTGCTGGCTCCAGCGGCCCGTTCCCCTTCCCCTTCGACGAACCTGGCAAATACGAGATCAGCAAGCACGCCAACACCTATGGCCCCAAGGACGGCTACGCCTTCACCGCCCCGGTGGGCAGCTACCCGCCCAATGCCTTCGGCATGTACGACATGCACGGCAACGTCTACGAATGGGTCGCCGACTGCTACCACGACAGCTACGAAGGCGCCCCCACCGACGGCAGCGCCTGGATCCAGGACCCCAAGTGCATCCGCGCGCACATGCGCGGCAACGACTGGGGCGAGCCGCCGATCTTCTCCCGCTCGGCCAACCGCAACGACCGCCTCAAGACCACCCGCGGTGACTTCCTCGGCTTTCGCGTAGCACGCGAACTGTGAAGTTGTGACGCGGTTAACGCAGCATCGCCCAAAAAAATCGCCAATAAGAATCGTTCCGGTTTTTCACAGGTGCTGCGTCATATAGCTGACATAGAAAAAAACCCTCTGCCAACGAGACCGCAATAGATGTCCAAGTCCCTCCCCGGCCCGCTCAATCCGCTTGCCAAAGCATTACTGATCCGTCATTCCCTTCGTCCCCAGCGCGCGCTCACACGCATCGGCCTGGGCCTGGCGATATCCGCTGCGATGGTTGCCCAGGTGCAGGCACAGGAGTGGACCCTGGATATTCCTGCGCAGTCGATGAACTCGGCGTTGCAGGCACTGGCCAGGCAGACCGATACCCAATTGCTGTACAGCCCGGAAGATATCGGTGGCCTGCGCTCCTCCGCACTCAAAGGGCGCCACGACCTCGCTTCGTCCCTGCGCATCCTGCTGGGCGGCAGCGGGCTGCGTTATCAGATCGACGGCAACACCGTGACGGTAACAGCGGGTTCAGCCGCAAAGGACGGCCAGGTCGAGCTTTCGGCGACCAACGTCAATAGCGTGGGCCTGGGGGCCACTACCGAAGGCACGGGTTCCTACACCACCGGCGTGACCAGCACGGCCACCCGCATGAACCTGTCGATACGCGAAACACCGCAAAGCATCAGCGTCATCACCCGCCAGCAAATGGACGACCAGCACCTGGCGACCATTACCGACGTGCTGAAGCAGAACCCGGGCATCACCATGTCCCAGGACGGTGGCGAGCGCTTTCACATCTATTCACGCGGCTCGGAAATCAGCACCTACCAGCTCGATGGCGTGAACACCACGCAAGACTACCTGACGCGCAACATGCCCAACACCCTGATGGACATGGCCATGTTCGACCGCATCGAGATCGTCCGCGGCGCCACTGGCCTGATGACCGGTGCGGGCGAGCCCAACGGTGTGGTCAACATGGTACGCAAGCGCCCCACGCGTGAATTCCAGTCGTATGTGCAGGCCGGTGTGGGCTCGTGGGACTACTATCGCACCGAGGCCGACGTGTCCGGCCCACTGATCGAAAGCGGCAAGCTGCGTGGCCGCCTGGTGGCCGCCAAGCAGAGCAACCAGAGCTACATGGACTGGTACAGCCAGGACCGTGACCTGGTCTACGGCGTGCTCGAAGCAGACCTTACCGATACCACCACCGTGCGCTTCGGCATGGACTACCAGACCTACGACGCCAATGGCGCGCCAGGTGTGCCGCTGTTCTTCAGCAATGGCCAGCCCACCAACTTCTCCCGCTCGACCAGTTCCGGGCCGCGCTGGATGTATGAAGACTACACCACCAAGAACTACTCCTTCGGCCTGGACCAGGAGCTTGGCAATGGTTGGCAGTTGAAGATGGCCGGCAACTACATGGATGTCGATCGCGACTCGCTGTCGGCGTTCTACCGCACCGGTGCGGGCGTATCTACCCTCGATCAAGCCACCGGCAACGCCAAGTCCGACCTGCTGCAAGTCGATGCCCACCAGGTTCAGCGGGGCATGAACATCACGCTGCAGGGGCCTTTCGAGCTGTTTGGCCAGACCCACGAACTGGTTACCGGCTTCGACTACATGGATTACGAGAACAACCACTTCACCGGGAAAGCTGGGGAAGCCACATTCAACTTCTACACCTGGGGCAACCGCATACCGCAACCTGGCAACTATTCGCCACTGCTGGACTATGACCTGACCATCCGCCAGACCGGCTACTTCATTGCCACCCGGCTCAACTTCACCGACGACCTGCACATGATTCTCGGTGCCCGTACCACCAACTACCGTTCGGACTCGAACCAGGTGGTATTGACCACTGGCACTGGCAACCCCACGCAACTTAAGGAGCACGGAGAGGTAACACCGTACGCCGGCCTGATCTATGACCTGACCGATGAGCAATCGGTGTACGCCAGCTACACCGATATCTTCAAGCCCCAGACCAGCCGCGACCGTACCGGCAAGGTGCTGGACCCTGTGATCGGGCAGAACTATGAAATGGGCTGGAAAGGTGAGTTCTACGATGGTCGCCTGAACGCCAACGCGGCGATCTACCTCATCAAGCGCGACAACCTTGCAGAGGAAGACACCGGCTTCAGCGTACCGGGCGTGCCTAACTCCACCGCTTACCGCGCGGTCAGCGGCGCCGAAACCAAGGGCATTGATCTTGAACTGTCCGGCGAAGTGGCTCGCGGGCTTGAAGTTCATACCGGTTACAGCCACTCCCGCACGGAAGATGCCAATGGCGCTCGGCTGACGTCTCAACTGCCGCTGGATACATTCCGCCTGTGGACTACCTACCGCCTGCCCGGCGAATGGGAGCGCCTGACTGTTGGTGGTGGGGTCAACTGGAACTCCCAGCAATCCCTGGCCACCCGCTACAACACGCGCATCACCCAGGAAGACTACGCCGTGGCCAGCCTGATGGCCCGCTACAAGATCAGCGAGCACCTGGCCGCCACGCTGAACGTAGACAACCTGTTCGACAAGAAATACTACGCAGGCCTGGCCGGCAACTATGGCCACTATGGCGCGCCGAGGAACGCGACGCTGAACCTGCGCTACGATTTCTGATCAGCAGAACGAAAAAAGGCGACCCTGGAGGTCGCCTTTTTCATGCCTGCATGGTCTTCGCTTCGGTACGCGGTCCGTTGTAGGAGCGGCCTTGTGTCGCGAAAGGGCTGCAAGGCAGCCCCGGCAATTCCTGCATCACTGCTGAGCCCCTGGGGCCGCGTTGCGGCCCTTTCGCGACACAAGGCCGCTCCTGCAAAGAGTGAGCAGGTTTACTGGCTGATCGTATCTGCCAGCAACAGCCTGGCAATCACCCCCTCAAGGACATCCACCTGCTCAAGGATGTCATAGTGCCCGGCATCAACAGCAATGTCCTGGCAGCTACCCGAGATGCCACCCGCGTGCGCGCCCTCCCCCGCCCACCAGCAACTTGCCGCTGCCTCGGTAGACGGTAGCTGGCGCAATTGACGCGAAAGCGCCTTGAGTTTCATGGCCACGACAAAGGTCTGCGCCAGATCAGCGTTGCCGATTTCGGCATAGGCCGACTGTACAGCCTGTGCGGCCCGTGCCGTTTCGATCACGCGCTCCAGGGCATCCTGAGTACTGCCGACCGGCACGACCGGCAGCACCAGTGCATCGGCCGAAACCCCGAGAATCACCGCCAGGAAGCCACGCAGGTCAGCGCTCCAGTCACTTTCCTGCACGGCTTGCCTGGCCGAGGGCACGAAGCTGTCCACCAAGGCCAGCACCGCAACCCGCTGCCCCTGGCTTTCCAACTCCTTGGCCACCAACACCGCCAGGGTGCCGCCCAGCGACCAACCTGCCAGCTGATAAGGGCCTTCGGGTTGCTTCTGGCGAATGTACTGTGCGTAATCGATAGCCATCGCTTCCAGCGAATCATCCACCCAGGCGTGATCCAGCAGCATCCGGCATTGCAGGCCATAAACCGTGCAACGGCCTTCCAGCCGGCGCGCCAATGGCTCGTAATCGAACACCGTGCCAAACCCGGCATGCAGGCAGAACAGCGGTGCACTCGCGCTCACTCGACTGTTCAGCAACAACAGCGGGTCCAGGCTGGCATCGTCGGGGGCATAACCCGACAACTCGGCGATGGTCGGCCGGGCAATCACATCACGCAGTTTCAGTTCGATCGGCAAATCCTCACGGGCACGGACCTTGGACAGCATCTTCAGCACGCGCAGCGAGTCACCACCCAGTTCGAAGAAGTTGTCATCAACACCGACCTGCTCGACTTCCAGCACTTCCTGCCAGATCGCTGCCAGCGCCTGCTCGATTGCATTACGCGGGGCAACCCATGCCCGGCCTGTGGCAAACTCGGGTGCCGGCAAGCCATTGCGGTCGATCTTGCCATTGGGGGTGAGCGGCAGCGCCGGCATCAGTACAAGCTGTGCCGGCACCATGTGATCCGGCAGGTCGGCGCGCAGGGCATCACGTAATTGCTCGGCGCGGGTATCGGCATTGTCCGTCACCACGTAACCGATCAGTTGCTTGCCCGTGCTGATGTCACGCGCCACCACCACGGCATCGCGCACGCCAACCAGGTTGCGCAGGCGTGCCTCGATTTCTCCCGGTTCGATGCGGAATCCGCGAATCTTCAGCTGGTTGTCCAGGCGCCCAAGGAAGTCGATGACGCCATCGGCGCGGCGACGCACCCGGTCACCGGTGCGGTACAGGCGGCCACCCGGGGCAAACGGGTCGGCCACGAAGCGCTCGGCCGTGAGTGCGGCCCGCTGGTGATAGCCACGCGCCACGCCCTCTCCGCCGATGTAAAGCTCACCGGCCACACCATCGGGCAGCGGGTTGAGGTGCGGGTCCAGTACGTGCAGCGTGCGTTCGCCCACACGGTCGCCGATCGGCGCGTACACAGCCTCACAGGTTCGTTGCACCGGCACTTTCCACAGCAGAGGCGTAACCACGGTTTCCGTCGGCCCATAGCCGTTGGTCAACCAGCGTGGACGCAGCGTGCGCTTGACGTGCTCGAACAGGGCGTCCGGTACCGCATCACCGCCAAAGCAGTACACCCGCACCGCTGGCGCGGGCTGCTGCTGGCTATCGGCGAATTCGGCCAACTGTTGCAGGTAGGCCGGCGGGAAGCAGGCGATATCGATACGCTGGGCATGCAAGGTCTGCCAGGTTTCTTCTGCCGTCCATAGCCGGTTGTCACGCACCACCAGGCAACCACCCGAGGACAACGTCGACAGCCAGCGCTCCTGGGCCCCGTCGAAGGCGAACGACATGAACAGCAGCTCGCGGGTCTGCAGGTCCATCTCGTACAGCCCGGCGATGGCCTGGCAGTGCATGCGAATCTGGCCGTGGCTCACCGCCACACCTTTGGGCTTGCCGGTAGAACCAGACGTGTAGATCAGATAAGCCAGGTTATCCGCACACGCGCGCTGTTCAGGTGCAGTAGCAGGCAGATGGTCCAGCGCTTGCTGGTCGAGCTCGACGCACCGCGCTACCTGGGTAAAGCACTGGCGCAAGCCACTGCTGGTGACCAGCAGGTGCATTGCCGAGTCCTCGACGATCCACTGCAGACGCTCTTGTGGGTAGTCGATATCCAGTGGCACATAAGCTGCGCCGGTCTTCATCACCGCCAGGAAGGCCACGATCACCTCCACCGACCGCTCCAGGGCAATACCCACGCAGCTTTCCGGGCGCACGCCCTGCGCGATCAGGTGGTGGGCAAGGCGGTTGGCGCGCGCGTCCAGCTGGCCATAGGTCAACTGTTGGCCGCCGCAGACTACCGCCAGGGCCTCGCCACGCTCACGGGCATGCCCGGCGACAAGCTCGGCGAGCAGCGGCTGCTCGCGCCCAGGTGCCGCAAGCTGGTTGCGCAGGTCGGCGTGCCTGGCCTGCGCCGGCGTCAGCATGCCCAGGCTGCCCAGCGTGGCCTGGGGATTGTCCAGCATGGCGCTCAGCAGGCTTTCGAAACTGCCGCGCAGGCACTCGACAGCGGCTTCGGTAAAGCGGTTGCGCAGGTACAGGAACTCAACCGAAAAGGTTTCGCCCAATTGCACGGCCAGGTCCATGGCATAGTTGGTGACGTCGCGGTTACGTACTTCGCCAAAGCGCAACGTTCCGCCGCCGCCCTCGCGCAGGCGGTCGTCAACCGGGTAGTTCTCGAACACCACAATGCTGTCGAACAGCGCTTGCCCTGGCCGCCCGGCCCAGCGTTGCACATCGGCCAGCGCTGCATGCTCGTGGTCGCGCAGCTCCAGGTTGTAGTGCTGCAGCTGGTGCAGCCAGTCGCTGACAATGTGCTGGGGTTGCGGCGCCTGCACCACCGGTAGCGTGTTGATGAACAGCCCCAGCATCTCGCCTGCACCGGCCAGGCTGCTGGGGCGCCCGGCCACTGTGGCGCCGAAGCACACGCTGGCCTGGCCGGTGTAGCGTTGCAGCAGCAACAGCCAGGTGGCCTGGACCAGGGTATTGGGCGTAACCCTCAGGCGCCGGGCCTGGTCACGCAGGTGTTGCGTGCGCTGCGCATCCCAATGCAGGTACAGCGCATGGTGCCCGACAAGCTTGCCGTCCGCTTGCGGTGCAACACTGTCGGCCAACAGCGTCGGCCCCTCCAGGGCACGCAGCTTCTCGCTCCAGAACTGCTCCAGCTTGCCCATCGGCTGCTCGGCGAGCCAACGGATGTAGTCACCGAAGCGCCCCCCCGCATGGCTGGCGGGCCGGCCGTGATAAACCTGCAACACCTCGCCCAGCAACCGTGAATTGCTCCAGCCATCCATGAGGATGTGGTGGCGCGACCAGATCAGGTGCAGGCGTTGCTCATCCACTCGAACCAGTGTCAGGCGCATCAGGGGGGCACACGCCAGGTCGAAGCCTTCGGCGGCCTCTTCGGCTGCCAGCGCCTGCAAGGCGTCGCTGGTCACCTCACGCCCACGCCAGTCGAGCACGCGCAGCGGCAGGCTGGCCTGACGCTGAACCACCTGCAAGGGCTCCGCCCACCGGGCCGATGACAGGAAGACCGTGCGCAGGATGTCGTGGCTGGCGATCACCTGGTTCCAGGCCGCGACGAAGCGGTCTATGTCCAGGCCGTGCACATCGACCGCAGTCTGGTTGATGTACAGCGCGGCGTCGCTCTCCTGCAGGGTATGGAACAGCATGCCCTGTTGCATCGGCGACAGCGGGTAGATATCGGCAATCTGAGCAGCAGGTACCGGCAGGTCGTCCAGTTGCGCCTGGTTCAGACGGGCCAAGGGGAAGTCCGATGGCGTGAGGCCTTGGGTGTCATCCTGGCAGCAATGGTTGATCAAGGCCTTGAGTTCTTCTGCATAGGCATCGGCCAGTTGCTGGATGGTCGAGGTATCGAAGACTTCACGGCTGAACGTCCAGCCCAGTGTCAGCTCGCCGCCGTACACCTGGCCATTGAGCGCCAGCAGGCTGCTCAATGGCGCATCCTCATCCTGGTTCAGCCCGGCATTCTCGCTGGCCGGTCTGAACAGGCTCGCCTGCTGGTCGAAGCTGCCATCGAACTGCCCCAGGTAGTTGAAGATGATCGCCCCCTGGGCCAGCGCCGCCAACGTCTGCCGAGCTTCACCAGCCCCCAGGTAACGCAGCACACCATAGCCAAGACCCTTGTGGGGCACCGCGCGCAGTTGCTCCTTGATGGTCTTGATCGAACTGGCCAGCTCGGGCTGAGGGCTGAGGTTGACCGGGTACATGCTGGTGAACCAACCCACCGTGCGGCTCAGGTCGATACCGTCGAACAGTTCCTCGCGGCCATGGCCTTCCAGGCGCACCAGTACCTGCGGCTGCGCGGTCCAACGGCTGACCACACGGGCCAATGCCGTCAACAACAGGTCGTTGATCTGCGTGCGATAGGCTGCCGGTGCCTGCTGCAACAGCTTGCGGGTCCAGAGCGGGTCCAGGCGAGTGCTGACCGACGTTGCATGCTTCTGCAGGTTTTCGCCCTGGGGATGATTGCAAGGCAAAGCATCGCTGGCGCCTTGCAGTTGATCACGCCAGTAGTGCAGTTCATGTTGCAGTGCCTGGCTGCTGGCATAGGCCTGCAGCTGTTCGGCCCAGACCTTGAACGCGCTGGTCTTGGCCGGCAACTTCAACGGCTGGCCGAGGGCAAGCGCCTGGTAGGCCTGTTGCAGGTCTTCCAGCAGGATCCGCCATGACACGCCATCGACCACCAGATGATGAATGACCAGCAGCAGCCGCTGGCTGCCGTCTGCCAGCGTTGCCAGCACGGCGCGCAACAATGGCCCTTGAGCCAGATTCAGGCTGCGCTGGGCCTGATCGGCCAAGCGTTCCAGCGCCTCGGCATCAACGCATTCGCGTACCCACAGCAGCTCGGTCGATACCGGCGCGCCGATCGTGGCCTGCCAGCGCCCGGCACTCTGCCAGGCATTGAGCCGCAGCAGGTCGTGATGGGCATGCAGGTTGCCCAGCGCCATGCTCAACAGCTGCGCATCCAGTGCCTCACCGGGCTCGAGCAACACCGACTGGTTCCAGTGGTCACGTGCTACAAGCGCTTGCTCGAAGAACCAGTGCTGCACCGGAACAAGTGGCAGAGGCCCGGTGACCACGCCCTGCTCCAGCGCTTGTGCTTCGCTGCGCCGGGCAACCGAGGCCAGCCCCTGCACGGTCTGATGCTGCAGCAACTCCTTGGGCGTGAACTGGATATCCACCTGGCGCGCACGGCTGACCACCTGCAACGAGATGATCGAATCGCCGCCCAGTTCGAAGAAGTTATCGGTCAGGCCGACCTTCTCCAGCTTCAGCACATCCGCCCAGATCGCCGCGATCTGCTGTTCCAGATCGCTCCGCGGCGCAACGTACTCGCCCTGCAACTGGCTGGCATCCGGCTGCGGCAGGGCCTTGCGGTCCAGCTTGCCGTTCGGCGTCACCGGCAGCTTGCCGAGCAGCAGCAGGTGCGCCGGCACCATGTAATCCGGCAAGCCGGCCTTGAGCGCCTCGCGCAGGCTGTCGCGCAATGCGCCTTCGTCTTGCGTGCTGTCGGCGGGCACCACATAGCCCACCAGCTGCTTGCCGCTTGGCCCGTCCTGGGCCAGCACCACGGCTTCCTGCACACTCGGCAGCTCCAATAGACGCGCCTCGATCTCGCCCAGCTCGATGCGCAGGCCGCGGATCTTCACCTGGTGGTCGATGCGCCCGGCGTAGTCGATCACCCCATCGGCGCGGTAGCGCGCCAGGTCGCCGGTGCGGTACAGGCGCCCGCCATTGTCGCTGAACGGGTCCGGCACGAAGCGTTCGGCGGTCAGCGCCGGGCGTTGGTGGTAACCACGGGCCAGGCCGACACCACCGAGGTACAGCTCGCCGGCACTGCCGCGCACCGCCGGTTGCAGGCTGCCTTCGAGGATGTGGGTCTTGAGGTTGTCGATCGGCTGGCCGATCGGCACGCTGATGCTTTCGTCCGGCTGGCAGGTCCAGTGGGTCACGTCGATCGCCGCCTCGGTCGGGCCGTACAGGTTGTACAGGCCCGCCGCCGGCAGGCGTTGCAGGGTTTGGCGGGCCAGTTCGGCCGGCAACGCTTCACCGCTGCACACCACGCGCTTGAGGCTGACGCAGCTTTCGACCGCTTCGTGGGTCATGAACGCCTGCAGCATCGACGGCACGAAGTGCAGCGTGCTGATGCCGTGGTGGTTGATGGTTTCGACCAGCAGCTGCGGGTCGCGGTGCGCGCCGGGCTGGGCCATGACCAGGCGTGCGCCGGTCATCAGCGGCCAGAAGAACTCCCACACCGACACGTCGAAGCTGAACGGGGTTTTCTGCAGCACGCTGTCGCTGGCGTCCAGCCCGTAGGCCTTCTGCATCCAGCACAGGCGGTTGACCAGCGCCTGATGGCTGTTGCCAGCACCTTTCGGGCGACCGGTGGAGCCGGAGGTGTAGATCACGTAGGCGAGGTTCAGCGGGGCCACGTCGATGTTCGGGTTGGCATCGCTGTAGCCGTCGAAATTCTCGGTGTCCAGGTCCAGGCTGCGCAGGCCGGCCGGGATCGGCAGGGCTTCATGCAGGTGCGACTGGGTCAGCAGCAAGGCGATGCCGCTGTCCTCGAACATGTAGCTCAGACGGTCCTGGGGATATTCCGGGTCCAGCGGCACATAAGCGCCGCCGGCCTTCACGATGCCGAGCAAACCGATGACCATCTCCAGGCTGCGCTCCATGGCGATGCCCACCAGCACATCCGGTCCCACGCCCTGCTCGCGCAGCTTGTGCGCCAGCTGGTTGCTACGGCGGTTGAGCTCGGCATAGCTCAGGGTCTGCTCGCCAAAGGCCAGCGCCGGGGCATCCGGGGTGGCGAACACCTGGGCTTCGACCAGCTGGTGGATGCTGGCTTCGCCTGGGTAATCGGTTTGCGTGGCATTCCAGCCATGCACGATCTGCTGCCGCTCCCCGTCATCCAGCAATGGCAGCTCAGCCACTCGCTGGCCTGGGTTGCCGACGATGCCCTGTAGCAGGTTCAGCCAGTGCCGCGCCATCTGCTGTATGGTCGAGGCATCGAACAGGTCGGTTGCAAAGGTCAGCGTGGCGCTGATGCCCAACTCATGTTCGAAGCTGTCCAGCGTGAGGTCGAACTGCGCCGCGTGCACGTTCCATTGCAGGCTCTCGACCTCCAGGCCGGGCAAGCTGCGGCGCTCGCCCTTGCCCCGGGTCTGGTGGTTGTACATCACCTGGAACAACGGGCTGTGGCTCAGGCTGCGTTCAGGCTGCAAGGCATCGACCAGCTGTTCGAATGGCAGGTCCTGATGCACCTGCGCGCCCAAGGCTCGTTGCCGCACTTGCGCCAACAGCTCGGTGAAGGTCAGCTGCGTATCGAACTCGGCACGCATCACCTGGGTATTGACGAAAAAGCCGATCAGCCGCTCGGTCTCTACGCGGTTACGGTTGGCGATGGGCACGCCCACGCGCACATCGGCCTGCCCGGAGTAGCGGTGCAACAATACCTGGAAACTCGCCAGCAGCAGCATGAAGGGTGTCGCCCCCTGGTGCTGCGCCAGCTGTTTGAGTGACTGGCTCAACGCTTCGCCCAGGTCAACGTCGATCCGCTCACCGCGGTAGCTTTGCAGCGCCGGGCGTGGCCTGTCGGTGGTCAGTTCCAGCACCGGGTGGTCGTCGCCCAGCTGCGCCATCCAGTACGCCAGCTGACGCTCACGCTCGCCAGCGTCCATCCAGGCACGCTGCCAGATCGCATAATCGGCGTACTGGATCGGCAGTTCGGCCAGCGCCACCTCCCGACCTTGGCTATAGCCCTCATAAAGCTGCACCAACTCATCGATGAGCAAGGGCATCGACCAGCCATCGGCGACGATATGGTGCAAGGTGAGCACCAGCACGTGCTCGTCCTGCGCCAGTTCCAGCAGTTTTACCCGCAGCAGCGGCCCATGGACCAGATCGAACGGCTGCTGGACCTCAAGCGCGACCTGCGCCCGCAGAACCTGCTCCTCCACGGCCCCCAAGGCCTGGCAGGCCAGCTGGAAAGGCTGGTTCGGGTGGATGACCTGCATCAGCTGGCCATCTTCCTCGGCAATGGTCGTGCGCAGGGCTTCATGACGCTGGATCAGCGTCGCGAAGCTGCGCTGCAGGGCTGCCAGGTCGAGCTGCCCCCTGAACCGCAGCGCGGTCGGAATGTTGTAGGCCGAGCCGGTGGGCTCCAGCTGCCAGAGAAACCACTGGCGTTGCTGGGCATAGGACAGCACAGGGCGTTCGACATCGTGCCTGGCCACCGGGATGGGCAGTTGTGCGAGCGTGACGCCCTTGGACGCCAGCTTTTCGAGAAACAGCTTCTGCTGCGCCAGGGGCAGACGGATAAAGCGATAAACCAGGTCTGCGTTTCTGTTGTCCGTGTGCATCTCAAACCGCCTCGAGCTCTGCCATGAAGTCCTGGAGCTCATCCAGGTCTCCGTCGTTTCGGGTACCGAGACTACCGACCTCTTGTGCAAAGGCCTGCAGGTTCTCTGTCTGGAACAACAACGCGAGTGGCAGGTTCGTACCCAGTTCGATCTGCAGTCGTGCTACCGCCTGGGTTGCCAGCAAGGAGTGGCCCCCCAGCTCGAAGAAGTTGTCGGTAAGAGATACGTTTTCCAGGCCAAGAACTTCAGCCCATACCGCTGCGATCCGCCGCTCCAGCTCCGTTTCCGGCGCCACATGGGCCGCCCGGCGCGGGTTGCCGTCAGGCTGTGGCAAGGCCTTGCGGTCCAGCTTGCCGTTCGGTGTCAGTGGCAGGCGTTCCAACAGCAACAGGTGCGCGGGCACCATGTAGTCCGGCAGGCTGGCCTTCAGTCTGGCGCGCAGGGTGTCAAGCAACGCCGCCCGGGCTTCCTCGCTGGCAACCGACGCTGCATCGGCTGGCACCACGTAGCCCAGCAGTTGCTTGCCGCCCGGCGCATCCAGTGCCAGTACCACGGCTTCGCGGACTGCGTCCTGTTGTTGCAGGCGCGCCTCGATCTCGCCGAGTTCGATACGGAAGCCGCGAATCTTCACCTGATGGTCGATACGCCCGGCATATTCGATGACCCCGTCGGCGTCATAGCGCGCCAGGTCGCCGGTGCGATACAGCCGGCCACCCTGCCCACCGAACGGGTCGGGGATGAAGCGTTCGGCGGTAAGCCCAGGGCGCGCCAGGTAACCACGCGCCAGGCCCGCACCCGCCATGTATAGCTCCCCCACCACCCCTACCGGCAGCGGCGTTCCGGCCTCGCTCAACAGGTACACGGCACTGTTGGAAAGCGGCCGGCCGATATTGGCCTGGCCACCTTGGGTGCGCAGGGTGAAGGTCGAGTAGGTGGTGTCCTCCGAAGGCCCGTACAGGTCGTACACCTTGAGCACATGGCCAGTGCCGTACAGCGCGTCGACCAGCCCCTGCTTGAGGGCCTCCCCCGCCAGGTTGATGATGCGTACACCGGACGGCAGCTGGCCGGTTTCATGCAGCACCTTGATGGCCGATGGCACCGTGTTGACCAGGCGTACCTGGTCTTTGGCCGGCAGGTGCGGCAGCTCCAGGGCATTGGCCGCCAGTACCGCATAACCACCCGAGCCCAGGGTCACGAACAGCTCCCAGACCGACAGGTCGAAACAGATCGATGTGGACGCCAACACGCCGCACAGGTCCTGCTGGCTGTACACCGACTGCGCCCAGCCGATCATTGCCACGGCATTGCGATGCTCGATCTGGACGCCCTTGGGTTTGCCGGTGGAGCCTGAGGTGTAGATGCAGTACGCCAGGTTGTCCGGCGTGCTCACGCACACCGGGTCGGCCGCTTCGTAGCCGTCGAGCAGCAATTGGTCCACCAGCAGCGTGCGCGCCTGGAAGCTGGCCGGCACACGCTCCAGCAGGTGCGACTGCGACAGCAGCAGGATCGACTGGCTGTCTTCGAGCATGTACACCAGGCGGTCCTGCGGGTAGCCAGGGTCGAGCGGCACGTAGGCGCCGCCCGCCTTGAGAATGGCCATCAGCGCGACCACCATGTCCAGGCCACGCTCCATGGCGACACCTACCAGCACCTCCGGGCCCACGCCAGCCTCGCGCAGTTTGTGGGCCAGTTGGTTGGCCCGTACATTGAGCGCGGCATACGTGAGCGTCTGCTCGCCGTGGATAAGTGCCACTGCACCTGGCGCAGAAACCACCTGCGCCTCGAACAGCTGATGGATACAGCGGTCGGCCGGGTAACTGGCCGCCGTGCGGTTCCATTCCTGCACGATACGCTGATGCTGCGCGGTATCGAGCAGCGCCAGGTCGCCGAGTGCAGCACACGGGTCACTCACCAGGGCGTCAAGCAGCGTACCGAAGTGATGGGCCAACTGCTCGATCGCCTCGCTGCTCCAGTGCGCACGGTCATGCCGGTACTGGATAGCCAGGCTGTCGCCAAGGCTCACCAGCACGGTCAGCGGATAGTTGGTCTGCTCGCGCACCTGCACTGGGCCAAACTGCAAGCCACTCGGTGCACCCTGCCGAAGGGCCTCGGACACCGGGTAACTTTCGAACACCACCAGGCTGTCGAACAGGGCTTCACCGCCAAGCCCGGCCCAGCGCTGCACATCGTACAGCGGCGTATGTTCGTATTCACGCATGGCCAGGTTGCTGGCCTGCACCTGCCCGATCCATTGCGCGACGCTCTGTTCGCCTTGCGGTGTACCAACCACCGGCAGGGTGTTGATGAACAAGCCAATCTGCGCCTCCACGCCCGCCAGCTCCGCTGGCCGGCCGGCGACCGTGGCCCCGAAGCAGACCGACGACTGCCCGGTATAGCGCTGCAACAGCAACAGCCAGGTAGCCTGTACCAAGGTGTTGACGGTGACACGCTGGGCACGGGCAAAGGCTTCAACCCGCTCGGTACGCCCTGCATCGAATGCCTGGTGATGAACGTGATGGCCATGGCCATCAGGCTCACCTTTGCGCACGGCCTGGGCCAGGCGCGTCGGCTCGTTGAAGCTGGCCATCTGGCCCTGCCAGAACCGCTCTGCCGCCGCCCCATCCTGGCGCTGCAACCAGGCGATGTAGTCACGGTAGCTGCCCGCCGCTGCCACCACAGGTTTACCGGCATGACGCTGCAACACCTCACCCAGCAACTGCGAGGTGCTCCAGCCATCCATCAGGATGTGATGGCAGGTGAAGATCAGGTGGTGACGTGCCTGCGCCGTACGCACCAGCACCAGGCGCAACAAGGGTGCCTCGACCAGGTCGAAGCCACGCTGCCGGTCGGCATCCGCCAGGCTGTCCAGCGCCCGCGCCAGCTCATCCTCGGCACGCCAGTCATATTCGCTGAACGGCAGTGTCACCTGCTTGCGCACGACCTGCACCGCCTGGCCCAGGTCCCCCTGCCAGATGAAGCTGCTGCGCAGGATGTCGTGGGCCTGCAAGGCAGCATCCCAGGCCTGCCGGAAGGCTTGTACATCCAGGCCATCCACATCCACGCGCATCTGGTTGATGTAGTTGCCGCTGCCTTGCTCGTAGATGCTGTGGAACAGCATGCCCTGCTGCATCGGCGACAGCGGGTAGACGTCGGCGATCTGCGCCACGGCAACCGGCAGCTGGTCGAGCTGCGCCTGGGTCAGGTCGGCCAACGGGAAGTCGGACGGGGTCAGGCCGCGATGTCCACCCTCACAGCAATGCTCGATTATTTCAGCCAAGGCCTGCTGGTAAGCCTGGGCCAGCAGCTCGATGGTTTCGCGGCGATGAATGTCCTGGCTGAAGGTCCACTCCAGGCGTAGCTCGCCGCCATATACCTGACCGTTGACGGTCAACAGGCTGGCCAACGGTGCTTCGGCATCCTGCCTGGCGCCATCGTTCTCCTTGGCGGGGGTGAACAGACCTGCTTCGCCATCGAAGCTGCCGTCGAACTGCCCGAGGTAGTTGAAGACGATCTGGCCTTCAGGCAATGCTGCAAGGGCCTCGCGGCTCGCGGCATCACCGAGGTAGCGCAGCACGCCATAGCCCAGGCCTTTGTCAGGCACGGCGCGCAGCTGTTCCTTGATGGTCTTGATCGAACTTGCCAGGTCTGCCTGCGGGCTCAGCTTTACCGGGTACAGGCTGGTGAACCAGCCCACCGTACGCGTCAGGTCGATACCCGCGAACAGGTCTTCACGGCCATGCCCTTCCAGGCGCACCAGCACTTCGGGCTGGCCGCTCCAGCGGCCAACTGCTTGCGCCAGGGCCGTCAGCAGCAGGTCCATGATCTGCGTGCGATAAGCCACCGAGCAATCCTGCAACAGCCGTCGGGTGCTTGCCACGTCGAGGCGCGTGCTGACCGAAGCCGCATGCTTCAGTTGCCGGCTGCCTTGCGGGTTGTCGCAGGGCAGCATTTCGCTGGCCCCTTGCAACTGCCCCTGCCAGTAGCCCAGTTGCTGCTGCAATGCGGGCGCGGCGGCATAGGTTTGCAAACGCTCGGCCCAGGCTTTGTACGAAGTGGTCTTGGCCGGAAGCTGCAGTGGCTGCCCGGCAGCCAGGGTCTGGTAGGCCTGCTGCAGGTCTTCCAGCAGCACACGCCACGACACACCGTCTACCGCCAGGTGATGGATGACCAAAAGCAGTCGCTGGCTACCGTCAGGCAGCGCAGCGAGCATGGCACGCATCAACGGCCCGTGCTCGAGGTCAAGGCTGCGCTGGGCTTCAGTGGCGGCTTGCTGCAACTGCTCGACGCTGGCGAAATCGCGATGCCACAGCAACTGGGAGTAGCCCGCATCAGCAAATTCAGCCTGCCAGCCCACCCCATGGCCGAACACGCGCAAACGCAGGGCATCGTGATGTTCGAGCAATGCCTGCAATGCCGCATCGAGCGTCGCCGGGGCCAGCGTTTCGCCGGGCGTGAGCAGCACCGACTGGTTCCAGTGATGGCGCACGACAACGGGCTGCTCGAAGAACCAGTGCTGGATCGGCGTGAGCGGCGTCACGCCCGTTACCGCACCCTGATCGATCGATACACTGCCGCCGCGGTTGGCGAGCCGGGCCAATGCCTGCACCGTCTGGGCCTCGAACAGGTCCTTGGGCGTGAACTGGATATCCACCTGGCGCGCACGGCTGACCACCTGCAACGAGATGATCGAATCGCCGCCCAGTTCGAAGAAGTTATCGGTCAGGCCGACCTTCTCCAGCTTCAGCACATCCGCCCAGATCGCCGCGATCTGCTGTTCCAGATCGCTCCGCGGCGCAACGTACTCGCCCTGCAACTGGCTGGCATCCGGCTGCGGCAGGGCCTTGCGGTCCAGCTTGCCGTTCGGCGTCACCGGCAGCTTGCCGAGCAGCAGCAGGTGCGCCGGCACCATGTAATCCGGCAAGCCGGCCTTGAGCGCCTCGCGCAGGCTGTCGCGCAATGCGCCTTCGTCTTGCGTGCTGTCGGCGGGCACCACATAGCCCACCAGCTGCTTGCCGCTTGGCCCGTCCTGGGCCAGCACCACGGCTTCCTGCACACTCGGCAGCTCCAATAGACGCGCCTCGATCTCGCCCAGCTCGATGCGCAGGCCGCGGATCTTCACCTGGTGGTCGATGCGCCCGGCGTAGTCGATCACCCCATCGGCGCGGTAGCGCGCCAGGTCGCCGGTGCGGTACAGGCGCCCGCCATTGTCGCTGAACGGGTCCGGCACGAAGCGTTCGGCGGTCAGCGCCGGGCGTTGGTGGTAACCACGGGCCAGGCCGACACCACCGAGGTACAGCTCGCCGGCACTGCCGCGCACCGCCGGTTGCAGGCTGCCTTCGAGGATGTGGGTCTTGAGGTTGTCGATCGGCTGGCCGATCGGCACGCTGATGCTTTCGTCCGGCTGGCAGGTCCAGTGGGTCACGTCGATCGCCGCCTCGGTCGGGCCGTACAGGTTGTACAGGCCCGCCGCCGGCAGGCGTTGCAGGGTTTGGCGGGCCAGTTCGGCCGGCAACGCTTCACCGCTGCACACCACGCGCTTGAGGCTGACGCAGCTTTCGACCGCTTCGTGGGTCATGAACGCCTGCAGCATCGACGGCACGAAGTGCAGCGTGCTGATGCCGTGGTGGTTGATGGTTTCGACCAGCAGCTGCGGGTCGCGGTGCGCGCCGGGCTGGGCCATGACCAGGCGTGCGCCGGTCATCAGCGGCCAGAAGAACTCCCACACCGACACGTCGAAGCTGAACGGGGTTTTCTGCAGCACGCTGTCGCTGGCGTCCAGCCCGTAGGCCTTCTGCATCCAGCACAGGCGGTTGACCAGCGCCTGATGGCTGTTGCCAGCACCTTTCGGGCGACCGGTGGAGCCGGAGGTGTAGATCACGTAGGCGAGGTTCAGCGGGGCCACGTCGATGTTCGGGTTGGCATCGCTGTAGCCGTCGAAATTCTCGGTGTCCAGGTCCAGGCTGCGCAGGCCGGCCGGGATCGGCAGGGCTTCATGCAGGTGCGACTGGGTCAGCAGCAAGGCGATGCCGCTGTCCTCGAACATGTAGCTCAGACGGTCCTGGGGATATTCCGGGTCCAGCGGCACATAAGCGCCGCCGGCCTTCACGATGCCGAGCAAACCGATGACCATCTCCAGGCTGCGCTCCATGGCGATGCCCACCAGCACATCCGGTCCCACGCCCTGCTCGCGCAGCTTGTGCGCCAGCTGGTTGCTACGGCGGTTGAGCTCGGCATAGCTCAGGGTCTGCTCGCCAAAGGCCAGCGCCGGGGCATCCGGGGTGGCGAACACCTGGGCTTCGATCAGCTGGTGAATGCTGCGCTCGTCCGGGTAGGTCGCCTGGGTTTCGTTCCAGCCTTCGACCATCTGTCGCTGTTCTGGCAGCCCCAGCATTGGCAGCTCGCCAATCACCGCGTCAGCATTCTCCACCAGCGCCTGCAGCAGGTTGGCAAAGTAGCCAGCCAGGCGGCCAATGCTTTCGTCGCTCCACAGCGCACGATCATGGCTGTACTGCATCGACAGCGTGGTGCCCAGTTCCACCACCAGGGTCAGCGGGTAGTTGGTCTGCTCCTGCACGGCCACGTCGCCGAAGCGCAGGCCACCGGGCGCGCCCTGTTGCAGCGCCTCGGCCACCGGGTAGTTCTCGAACACCAGGATGCTGTCGAACAAGGCGTCACCGCCCTGCCCCGCCCAGCGCTGCACATCGTACAGCGGGGTGTGCTCGAACTCGCGCACGGCCAGGTTGCCGGCCTGCACCTGGCCGATCCACTCGGCCACGGTCTGCTCGGCACGCGGGGTGCCGATCACCGGCAAGGTGTTGATGAACAGGCCGATCTGCTCCTCCACCCCCGGCAGGTCTGCCGGGCGGCCGGCGACAGTGGCGCCGAAGCACACGCTGGCCTGGCCGGTGCAGCGTTGCAACAACAGCAGCCAGGCTGATTGCACTAAGGTGTTGACCGTGACCCGGTTGGCCCGGGCGAAGGCTTCGATGCGCGTAGTCTGCTCAGTGTCGAAGGCCAGGCGGTGGTCGCCATGACCGCTACCGCTTGTGCCTGCACTGCCGGCGATGGCCTGGGCCAGGCGGGTCGGCTCGTCCAGGGCGGCAAGCTGGGCTTTCCAGAAGGCTTCGGCAACGGCCGCATCCTGGCCCTGCAGCCAGGCGATGTAGTCGCGGTAGTGCGTGGCCTGGGCCTGCGGCGCCAGGCCGGCATAGCGCTGGAGCACTTCGCCCAACAGGCGCGAGGTGCTCCAGCCGTCCATCAGGATGTGGTGGTTGGTGTAGATCAGGTGGTGGCGGGTATCGCCCGTGCGTACCAGTACCAGGCGCAGCAGCGGCGCGGCAGCAAGGTCGAAACCGCGCTGGCGTTCACCCTCGGCCAGGGCCTGCAATGCCTGCTCCAACGCCGGCTGGCCACGCCAGTCATGCTCGCTGCATGGCAGTTCGACGGCCTTGCGAACCACCTGTACGGCTTGCTCCAGTTCGCCTTGCAGGATGAAACCGCTGCGCAGGATGTCGTGGGCATCGAGCGTGGCCTGCCAGGCCTGGCGGAACCGCTGCACATCCAGCCCCTCCACATCCACGCGCAGCTGGTTGATGTAGTTGCCGGCCTGCTGGTCGTAAAGGGTGTGGAACAACATGCCCTGCTGCATGGGGGACAGCGGGTACACATCGGCGATCTGCCCGGCCTCCAGCGGCAGGCTGTCCAGTTGCGCCTGGGTCAGCGCGGCCAGCGGGAAGTCCGACGGCGTCATGCCCTGGTGCCGCGCATCGCAGCAGTGCTCGACCAGCTCTGCCAAGGCCTGCCCGTAGGCCTGGGCCAGCTTCTCGATGGTGGCCGGGTGATGAACGTCGGCGCTGTAGGTCCACTCCAGGAACAGCTCGCCGCCGTACACCTGGCCGGTGATGCTCAACCAGTTGCCCAGCTGCGCGCCGGCACATTGGGTACGGCCTGCGCTTTCCCCGCTCGGGGTGAACAGGGCGCCGGCCTCGGCATCGAAGCTGGCATCGAACTGGCCCAGGTAGTTGAAGGTGACACGAGCCTGGGCGGCACGCTCGAGCTGGTCACGCACTTCAGCATCGCCGAAGTAACGCAGCAGGCCGTAGCCGAGGCCTTTGTCCGGCACGCCGCGCAGTTGCTCCTTGATTGCCTTGATCGACTGGCCAAGCTCCTGGCCGGGTGTGAGGCGCACCGGGAACAGGCTGGTGAACCAGCCCACGGTGCGGCTGAGGTCGAGGTCTTCGAACAGGTCTTCGCGGCCATGGCCCTCCAGCAGTACCTGCACGTTGTCCTGTGCGCTCCACTGGCACAGGGTGCGCGCCAGCGCGGTCAGCAGCAGGTCGTTGATCTGCGTACGGTAGGCCGCCGGGGCCTGTTTCAGCAGCTTGGCGGTGCGCTCGGCATCCAGCCGTGTGGCGGCGGTACGGGCATGGGTGTTGGCCAGGCTGCCCTGCGGGTTGTCACGCGGTAGTTCGGCGTGGTCGCCGGCCAGCGCCTGCAGCCAGTAGTCGTGCTGTGCTTGCAATGCGGGGCTGCCGGCATGGCTGGCCAGGCGCTCGGCCCAGGCCTTCACCGAGGTGGTCTTGGCGGGCAGGCTCACGGCCTGGCCGTTCAGCAATTGCCGGTAGGCCGCTTGCAGGTCTTCCAGCAACACCCGCCACGATACGCCGTCGACCACCAGGTGATGGACCACCAGCAGCAGGCGCTGCAGCCCATCGGCGAAGTCGAACAGTTCGGCACGCAGCAGTGGCCCGTGCTCCAGGTTCAGGCTGGCCTGCACCTCGTTGCCGGCGGCGTCCAGTTCACTCAGTGCTGCCAGGATGCGCTGGCGCAGCAGTGGTGCATTGTCCAGCGGCTGGAAGCGCGCCTGCCACTGGCTTTCGCCACGGCTGAAGCGCAGGCGCAGGGCATCATGCTGCTCGACCACGGCGCGCAGGGCTGCCTCCAGGTGTTGCACCTGCACCGGGCTGGCCGGCTTGAGCAGCACCGACTGGTTCCAATGCGCCGGCTGGGCGATCTCCATCTCGAAGAAACGCGCCTGGGCCGGCAGCAATGCCAACTCGCCGCTGGTGGCGGTGTCCATGGCTGCGGCCGCAACCGCTTGCTTGGCCTCGATGCGCTTGGCTACCTGGGCCAGCTGGGCGATGGTTTGTTGTTCGAACAGCTGCTTGGGGGTGATCCGGATGCCCTGGCGTTTGGCCCGGGCGATGATCTGCAGGCTGAGGATCGAGTCGCCGCCCAGTTCGAAGAAGTTGTCGGTGCTGCCGACCTGCTCCAGCTTGAGCACATCGGCCCACACTGCAGCCAGCTTCTCCTCGATATCGCCTTGCGGCGCCACATAGCCACGGCTGACCGCGCCCGGTGCCGGCAAGGCGCGCTTGTCGAGCTTGCCGTTGGCGGTCAGCGGCAGGCGCTCCAGCAGCAGTATGTGCGCCGGCACCATGTAGTCCGGCAGGCGTGCCTGCAATTGCGCCTGCAGTTGCTGCACGGTCACGCCTGCGTCGGCCACCCCGTAGGCCACCAGCTGCAAGCGCTCGGCATCGCCCTCCAATGGCAAGGCCAGTACCACGGCCTCGTTGACACCTGGCAGGCCGGCCAGCACCCGGCCGACTTCACCTGGCTCCACGCGATAGCCGCGAATCTTCACCTGGTCGTCGGCACGGCCGATGAACTCGACCAGGCCATCGGCAGTCAGCCGCGCGCGGTCGCCGGTGCGGTACAGGCGGGCACCACCCTCGGTCGGCACGAAGCGTTCGGCGGTCAATGCGGGCTGGCCCAGGTAGCCCTGGGCGACACCCTGCCCGCCTAGGTAAAGCTCACCGGGCACCTGCGCCGCCAACGGGTTGAGGTAGCCATCCAGCACCTGGGCGCAGGCGTTGCCCAGCGGGCGCCCGACCGGCACCGTGCGGCAACCTGGCAGCGGCAGCCCCGGCTCGAAGGTGAGCACGCCGACAGTGGTTTCGGTCGGGCCGTAGTGGTTGATGACCCGGCAGGCCGGGCGCAGTTCGCGGATTTTTTCCAACAGGCCCCAGCTGCATGCCTCACCGCCCAGGATCAATGCCTCGGCGGGCAGCACATCGGCGGCGCGGGCCGCTTGCAGCAAACCTTGCAGGTGGCTCGGCACCAGCTTGAGCACGCCAACCTGGTGCTGCGCCATGTAGCTGGCGAAGCCATCCGGGTCGAACGCCAGTTCCTGTGGCAACAAGTGCAGCAGGCGGCCCGAGGCCAAGGCACCGAACAGCACGGTGTGGCCCAGGTCGGCCGCGGTGGTGGACACCATCGCCATGCTCGCCGCGGCCGGCAGTTGCAGGCGCTCCAGCACCGCCTGGGTGTAGCTGGCCAGCGCCCCGTGGCTGACCACCACGCCTTTCGGCTGGCCGGTCGAGCCCGAGGTGTAGATCAGATAGGCCGGTTGCTCGGCGGCAATGGTCACCTCGACCGGGCTGTCACTGCAGGTTGCCCAGGCGGTGTGATCGCAGGCAATCCGCTGCACGCCGTCCAGGCCGGCGAAGCGCTGGTCGCCCGGCTCATGCAGCAGTATGGCGGCGCCACTGTCGGCAATCAGTTGTTGCAGGCGCTCCTGCGGTTGCTGGGTGTCCAGCGGCAGGTAGGCGGCGCCGGTCTTGAGCACCGCGAGCAAGGCGCCGACCCACTCGATGGAGCGCGGCAGGCACAGGGCGACGATGCTGCCGGCACCGACGCCGTGCTGGCGCAGGTAGTCGGCCAGGCGGTTGGACGCCGCCTCCAGCCCGGCCTGGGTCATGAACCGGTCACCGGCACGCACACCGCCGTGGGCCTGGCCTTGCGCCATTGCCTGGCGCCACAAAGCGAGGAAGTTGCCGTGCGGGTAGGCCTGCGTGGCCGCCGGCAGCAGCGTCGCCACTTGCGGGCTGTCGACGATCGCCTGCTGCGGGTCGCGGATCAGCGCATCCAGCACCTGGCGCAGCGAAGCGGCCATGCGTTCGATGGTGGCCTGCTCGAACAGGTCGGTGGCGTAGGTGAAATAGCCTTCGATGCCGTCGGCCTTGTCCGAGAAGTCGAACGCCAGGTCGAAGCGGGCATCGCCGCCGTCACGGGCAAAGCCTTCCACCTCCAGCGCGCCCAGGCGCTTGCGCCCTGCATCGCTGGCGGCCACGTGCTGGTTGATCTTGAACTGGAACAGCGGGTTGTGGGCCAGGTTGCGCTCGGGCAGCAAGGCATCGACCAGGTGCTCGAACGGCAGCTCCTGGTGCGACTGGGCGCCGCCGATCACGTCTTTGACCTGCTCCAGCAGTGCGGCGAAGGTGGCCCGCTCGTCCACCTGCACGCGCAGCACCTGGGTGTTGATGAAGAAGCCGATCAGGCCTTCCAGCTCCTTGCGGTTGCGCCCGGCGTTCGGGGCGCCGATGCGGATGTCGGCCTGGCCGCTGTAGCGCGACAGCACCACCGCCATGGCCGCCAGTACCAGCACGAACAACGTGTGGCCACCCTTGCGCGCCTGGCTGCGCAGGGCCTCGGCCTGTTCGGCGCCGATGTCCACACGCACCACCGCGCCACGCTGGCTGGGCGTGGCCGGGCGCTCGAAGTCCAGCGGCAGGCTCAGCACCGGCTGCTCGCCGCCCAACTGGGCCTGCCAGTAGGCCAGTTGGCGCTGCGCTTCACCGGCCTCGAGCCAGGCGCGCTGCCAGATGGCGTAGTCGGCGTACTGGATCGGCAACACCGGCAACTCGGCCTGCCGGCCTTCGGCCAGGGCGCTGTACAGCTGGATGAATTCCTGCACCAGCACATCGCTGGACCAGCCGTCGGAGATGATGTGGTGCATGCTCAGCGCCAGCACGTGGTGATCGGCGGCCACGCGCAGCAGGGTCACCCGCAGCAGCGGGCCGCTCAGCAGGTCGAAGGGCTGCTTGAGGGCGGCGTCCACGGCCACGCTCAGCGCTGTCTCATCGGCGGCACCGTCGAGCATCAGCAATTCCAGCGCCAGCGGGCAGTGCTCGAGGATTTCCTGGTAGAACTCGCCCTCCTCCGAGGCAAAGCGCGTGCGCAGCGATTCGTGGCGTTGCACCAGCGCATCCAGCGCCTGCTGCAGCACTGCCTGGTCCAGCGCGCCCTTCAGGCGTACCGCCATCGGTACGTTGTAGGCCGGGCTGTCAGGCTCCAGTTGCCAGAGAAACAGCAGGCGTTGCTGGGCGTACGACAGCGGAATACGCGCCAGGCCCTGGCGCGCGGGCACGATGGGCAGCAGGCGGAAGCTCTGGCCGGTGGCCTGCATCTTTTCCAGGATCTGCTGGCGTTGCTCCACAGGGAGGCCAACGAAACGTTGGGCGATACGTTGTGCGGCAGTGAGTTCCATGTCAGGCCTCTGTGAATGCATTCATCATGTGTTCGATATCGCTCAGGCCATCGTCGGAGAGCGACAGGCCCTGCTCGTCCAGTGCCTGGGCGAACGCGCGTAGTTCGGGGTGGCTGAAGATCAGCCGCAGGGGTATGTCCAGCCCCAGCTCGACGTTGATCCGCGACACTGCCTGGGCCGCCAGCAAGGAGTGGCCACCCAGTTCGAAGAAGTTGTCGCTCAGGCCGACCCGGGCAACGTTAAGCAACTGCGCCCAGATGTTCGCGAGCTGCTGCTGCCGCTCGGTCTGCGGCGCCTGGTAGTCATGCTGTGGCTGGTTCGGGTCGGGCAGCGGCAGCGCCTTGCGGTCGAGTTTGCCGCTGGGGGTCAGCGGCATGCTCGGCAGGGTCACCAGGTAGGCCGGGATCATGTAGTCCGGCAGGCTGGCCTTCAGGTACTGCTTCAGGGCCTGGCGCAGATCGCCGCGGTAGCCTTCGGCCGGCACCGCATAGGCGCATAGCTGCTTGCCACCGGGCAGGTCGATGGCCAGCACGGTGGCTTCGCGAACGTCCGGGTGCGCCCGCAGGTACTGCTCGATCTCGCCCAGCTCGATACGGAAGCCGCGCACCTTCACCTGGTGGTCGACCCGGCCGCGATAGGCCAACTGGCCGTTTTCGTCGTAGCAGCCGAGGTCGCCGGTGCGGTACAGGCGGCCACCGCCAACCGGGTCGAACGGGTCGGGGATGAAACGCTCGGCGGTGAGTGACGGCCGCTGGTGATAACCGCGCGCCAGGCAACCTGCCCCGCCGATGAACAGCTCGCCGGGCACGCCCACCGGCGTCGGCGCCAGGCCATCGTCCAGAGCATGCAGGGTACGCCCCGGCAAGGCACGGCCGATCGGTACGCCGCCCAGGCTGATCTGCTCCACGGTCATCTGCGAACAATCGTAGGTGGTGGCGACCACGGTGGCTTCGGTCGGGCCGTAGGTGTTCAGCAGGCGCACTGCTGGCGGGCCATCGGCCAGCCAGGCGCGCAGGGCATCTTCCGGTACCGCCTCTCCCCCCACGTGAATCTGCTTCAGCCGGCCATAGGCCTCGGGGGCGCGGCGCTCCAGCGCCAGCAGGCGCCAGTAGGCCGCCGGCAGGTCGGCCACGGTCACGCCGTGACGGTTGATCTCGTCCAGCAGGGTGGCGGTGTCCCACAGCCGCAGGTCGCGCAGCACCACACAGGCGCCCTGGGCCAGCGGCGGGAAGAACTGCTCGATGAAGCCATCGAAGCTGATGGTGGCGAACTGCAGCACGCGATCGTCCGGGGTGAGGCGCGAATAGTCGCCGGCCACCTGGCAGAACAGCGACAGGGCCTGGTGGTCGATGGCCACGCCCTTGGGCATGCCGGTGGAGCCGGAGGTGTAGATGACGTAGGCGAGGTTGTGCGGTGCCACCAGGTTGGCCAGCGGTTCGGCGGGCCAGGCTTGCAGCCACTCGGTGCCCGGCTCCAGTACCACGCAGGGCAGTTGCTTGCCCAGTTGCAGGCGCTCACGCGAGGGCGCGTCGGCCAGCAGCAGGCCGATATTGCTGTCCTCGACCATGTAGGCCAGGCGTTCTCGCGGGTAGTCCGGGTCCAGTGGCACATAGGCGCCACCCGCCTTGTGAATGGCGATCAGCGCCAGGGCCATGCCCAGGCCGCGCTCGACAGCCACGCCAACCAGGCAGTCCGGCCCCACACCCAGCGCCCGAAGGCGGTGAGCCAGCTGGTTGCTGCTGCGGTCCAGTTCGGCGTAGGTCATCTGCTGGTCGTCGAAGATCAGCGCCAGCGCATCCGGCCGCTCGTGGGCCTGTCGCGCCAGCAGCTGGTGCGCACACAAGCCGCTGCCAGCCTGGGGCGCCGGGTTCCAGCCGTGGGTCAGCTGCTGGCGTTCGCTACTGCCAAGGAAGTCCAGCTCGGCAATGCAGCATTGTGGTTCGGCGCAGATGGCTTCCAGCAGTGCTTGCCAATGCCCGGCCATGCGCTCGATACGCGCGGCATCGAACAGGTCGGTGCAATAGTTGAACGAGGCCGTCACGCCATCGGAGCGCTCCAGGGTGTTGAGCGATATGTCGTACTGCGCGCCCGGCTCCAGCAGGTCCACTTCCTTGACCTGCAGGCCGTGCAGGGCATCGCTGGACACCTGCTCGCCGAGGTCGCGCAGGTGGTTGTACAGCACCTGGAAGATCGGGTTCACACCCTGGTCACGCTCCGGATACAGCGCCTCGGCTACTTCGAGGAACGGCACATCCTTGTTGGCCTGGGCCTGCAGGGTGGTCTCCTTGATCGCCGCCAGCAGCTGCGAGAACGGCTGGCTGCCATCGACACGGATACGAGCCACGACCACGTTGATGAAGAAGCCGATCAGCCCCTCAAGCTCCAGGCGGTTGCGGTTGGTGACCGGCACGCCAATGTTGAGCGTGCCCTTGCGGCTGTAGCGCGACAGCACGATGGCATAGGCCGCCAGGAACACATGGAACAATGTGGCGTTGGATGCCACCGCCAGTGCCCGCAGGCGCTCGGTGAGGGCTTGTGGCAGGCGCACGTCGAAGCGGCTGCCCTGGTAGCTTTTGACCTGCGGGCGAATGCGGTCGGCAGGCAGTTCCAGCACTTCGAAGTCGTCTTCCAGGCGGGCCTTCCAGTAGTCGATCTGCGCCTGCATCTGCCCCTCGGCCAGCCACTTGCGCTGCCAGGCGGCGAAGTCGGCGTACTGCACCGGCAGCGGCTCGACGGCTTGCGCCTGGCCCGTGGCGGCGGCGTTGTAGGCAGCGGCGAACTCGCGCACCAGCAGGCTCATCGACCAGCCATCGGAGACGATATGGTGCAAGGTCAGCGACAGCAGGTGCTCCTGCGCATGCACCCTGAACAAGCGTGCGCGCAGCAGCGGGCCGTGCTCCAGGTCGAACGGGACGAAGGCTTCGGCTTCCAGCTTGCGCATCTGCGCGGCGTGGTCCTGGCCGCTGAGGTCTTCGAAACCGATCGCTACCGTGGCAGCCGGCAGGATGCGCTGCCAAGGCAGGCCGTCGGCCTCGACGAACACCGTGCGCAACGATTCGTGGCGGGTTACCAAGGCATCCAGCGCAGCCTGCACGGCGCAGTGGTCGAGGTGGCCCTGCATGCGCACGGCCATCGGCGTGTTGTAGGCCAGGCTTTCGGGGTTGAGCTTCCAGAACAGCCACTGGCGGTTTTGCGAGCGGGACACCGGCAGTGGTTGCTGGCGATCGAGGATCTCGATGTCCAGGCCTGCGCCCTGCTCGCCTTCGGCCACTGCCTGGGCAAAGGCCTGCAGGTCGACGGTGTCGAACAAGCTGCGCAGCGGAATATCCACGCCTAATTGCTTGCGTATCCGCGATACCGCCTGGGTGGCCAGCAGCGAATGGCCGCCAAGGGCAAAGAAGTTGTCGCCCAGGCCTACCTGCGGTACTTGCAGGACTTGCGCCCAGATCTGTGCCAATTGCGTTTGCAGCGGGGTCTGCGGCGCCTGATAGGCCACCTGGGTGGCGGCGGGTTCCGGCAGTGCCTTGACATCGACCTTGCCGTTGACCGTGACCGGCAGGTGCTCCAGCACCATCAGGTGGGTCGGCACCATGTGTTCGGGCAGCAGGCGCTTGAGGCTGGAGCGGATCGTTTCCTGCCAGGCCAGGCTATCGGCCGGCATCTGGCTGGGCACCAGCCAGGCAGCCAGTTGCAGTTGCGGCCCCTGGCCATGCACGCGCACCAGGGCATTGGCGACACCGCCCAGGGCACGCAGCTGGTTTTCGATTTCGGCCAGTTCCACGCGATAGCCACGGACCTTGACCTGGCCATCCATGCGCCCGGCGAACTGCAGGTCGCTGCCTTGGCGAACCCAGTCACCGCTGCGGTACAGGCGCTGGCCGTGGCCGCTCGGGTCGGGAACGAAGCGCTCGGCGGTGAGTGCCGGGCGGTTCAGGTAGCCGCGGGCCAGGCCGGCGCCACCGATGTACAGCTCGCCCTTGGCTTTGGCCGGCAGGGGTTGCAGGCAGCGGTCGAGCACCGCGACGCAAGTATTGGCCAGTGGCTGGCCGAGGCTGGCCTGCCCGTTCAGTTCGGCGACCAGCACACCGACGGTGGTCTCGGTCGGGCCGTAGTGGTTGAACACCTTGAGCGCCGGGGCCAGGTTGCGGACCTTGCCCAGCAGGCTCGGGCTGATGGCCTCGCCGCCGAGCACCAGGCACTGTGCCGGCAGCGCCGAGCGGCCGGCCACCAACATGGCCTCCAGGTGCGACGGTACGATCTTCAGCGCGTCTACCTGGTGCTCGGCCAGGTAGGCGGCGAAGCCTTCGGCATCCAGCACCTGCTCGCGTAGCAGCAAATGCAGGGTATGGCCGCCGCACAAGGCACCGAACAGCATGGTGTGGCCGAGGTCGGCAGCCGGGGTCGAGACCTGGGCCATGCTGCGGATACGCTCGAGCGGCAGGCGCGCGGCGATGCCTTCGACGTAGTTGGCCAGGGCGCCGTGGCTGATCGCCACGCCCTTGGGCTGGCCGGTGGTGCCGGAGGTATAGATCACGTAGGCCAGGTTGGCCGGCGCCGGGGCGATGCGGGCGGCGCTGCCGTTGCCGGTTTGCGCCCAGTCCAGGCGCTGCACGCCCTCGGGCAGTTCGGCCTGCCAGTTACCGGGCGCCAGTACCAGGCGCGTGCCGCTGTCGGCAAGCATGTAGGCCAAGCGTTCGGCCGGCTGCTCGGGCTCCAGTGGCAGGTAGGCGCCACCGGCCTTGAGCACGCCGAGGATACTGGCGAGCATGCCGACACTGCGGTCGGCCAGCACGCCGACCAGTGTGTCCGGCCCTGCTCCGGCTTCCACCAGCCGGCCTGCAATGGCTTCGGCGCGGGCATCGAGTTCGGCGAAGCTGGCCTGCTCGCCCGCAGCCATCACCGCCGTGCGCTCGGGGTGGCGGCTGGCGGCGGCGGCAAAGCGCTGGTGAACCAGCAGCGTTGCGTCAGCCTGCGCAGGCGCGCCAATGGCAGGGGCCAGGCCTGGCAATTGCAACTCGCCAACTGCGCCAGCCGCTTCGTCGGCCAATGCCTGCACCAGGGCTAGCCACTGCTCGCCAAGGGCTTCGACGGTGGCCGTATCGAACACGTCGGTCGCATAGGTGAACGCTGCATGCAGCTGCCCCGCTCGCTCATGGGTATCCAGCGCCAGGTCGAAGCGGGCGCTGTGCTTTGCCAGCACGACTGGCGCCAGGCTCAGGCCGGAGCGGGTCTCGATGGCTTGCACATCCGCCACCTGCGCCTGGTGGTTGAACAGCACACGGAACAGCGGGCTCTCGCTGCTGCGCGGCAGGTCCAGGGCTTCGACCAGTTGCTCGAACGGCAGGTCCTGGTGGCTTTGAGCGCCTAGGGCGGTTTCGCGCACGCGCTGGAGCAGGCCGGTGATGTCCAGCAGTGGGTCGATTTCGGTGTGCAATACCTGGGTATTGATGAAGCAGCCGATCAGCCCTTGGCTTTCGGCGCGGTTGCGGTTGGCGATGGGCACGCCGACACGGATCGCCGACTGGCCGCTGTAGCGCTGCAGTAGCAGCTTGAAGGCGGCCAGCAGGACCATGAACAGGGTGACGTTATGCTTGCGTGCCAGACCGCGCAGCCGTTCGACGACATCTGCGGCGATGGGGAACTCGTGACGCGCGCCACGATAGCTGGGGCGGCCCTCGCGGCTGCGGTCCAATGGCAGCTCCAGCGGCGAATGGTCATCGCCCAGGCGCGCCTGCCAGTAGGCCAGCTGGCGCTCCTGCTCACCGGCCTGGAGCCAGCTGCGCTGCCACAGGGCGTAGTCGCGGTACTGGATCGGCAGCGGTTCCAGGTGGGCTTCGCTGCCGGCCACGGCGGCGTCGTACAGGTGCATGAATTCGTCGATCAGCACGTTCATCGACCAGCCGTCGGCGACGATGTGGTGCAGGGTAAGCAGCAGGATGTGCTCCTGTGCCGCCAGTTGCAGCAGGCGCACCCGCAACAGCGGGCCGCTGGCCAGGTCGAAGGGGGCCAAGGCTTCGGCTTCGGCGATGGTTTCGACGGCGGCCTGACGGGCGCACTCGTCCAGGCCGGCCAGGGCATCCTGGTGCAGCTGCAACGGGGCGGCGCTGGCCTCGACCTGCTGGCGCACGTCATCGCCGTCGGCGACGAAGCGGGTGCGCAGGGTTTCGTGGCGGGCCACCAGGGCATCGAAGGCGTGCTGCAGGGCGGCCAGGTTCAGCGAGCCATTCAGGCGCACGGCCATGGGCAGGTTGTACGCCGCGCCTTGCGGGTCGAGCTGCCAGAGGAACCACATGCGCCGCTGGGCGTACGACAGCTGGTCACGCTCGGCCACCTCCACCCCGGGCGCAATCGGCAGCACGGAAAAATCCATGCCCTCGCCCTGCAGCGCCTTGAGGAACAGGCGGCGCTTGTCGGGGCTGAGTTCGATGAAGCGGCGGGCGAGCTTGAGCGTTTGGTCGGCATTCATGTCGAGCGGTGTCCTGGCAGTCGAGCGGTAACTGTCAGACGAAGGTGTGGTGGGTTGATTTAGTGGAGGATTCCTGGGCTCGGGGAGTCGCCTTGTCGGACCTCTTCGCGGGTAAACCCGCTCCCACAGGGTCATCACCGACCTCAGTGTCAGTACAGTACCTGTGGGAGCGGGATTACCCGCGAAGCAGGCAGCGCGATGGATGGCACGGGCTGCGCCCGTGTTCGCGGGCACGCCCGCTCCCACAGGAGTTGTGCATACCCTGCGGCATTCTGCTTAACCTCAGGCATGCACAATCCCTGTAGGAGCGGCTTTAGCCGCGAAAGGGCCAGCCCAGCCAATACAAGGATCAGCGCAGCAAACCCAACTCGGCATCATCCAGCAGCGCCTTGGCCATGGCTGCAAAGTAATGCGAAGCCCAGAGCATCTGCTGATCGCCGTCCATCAAACCGGTCAGTGACAAGTCGCGTGCATAGCCCATCAACTCCGAGGCTTGCTCCCGGGCGCTGCGGCAGGGGATGCCCTCAGCGATACGGAACAGCGGATGGGTTTGGCCTTCGCCTTGGTAGAAGTAGGTGACACCGGGGGTGGTTTTGGTTTCGTCGGTCATTGTTTTTCCTGAATGCTCGGTGACCGCCTCTTCCGTTTCCACAGGAAGGGTGGCGGCTGTACACGGGGTGGAAACCCGAGTGCATTCAAGGAAAACTCGGTAGGCACGAGGCCTCCCGGGTACAGCCGCCATGAACGACATAACCTGAAATGCTTGCTGCAGGTTTCCACACCCGATCGCTGAACCGTCAGCGACGGGCAAAGCCTAGAGTGCGGGATTTGCAGGAACAATCAGACGCGTGTCGACAGAGGTTGTAGGGTATTTCGCAGGAGGTGGAGTTGCCAGTCCCGAGGCGTAGGAAGAGTCTGGGATTGTTGTAGGTTGCTGGGGGCATGTCTTGAGAATGCGTCAGGGCTGACAGGTGTTCGCCATGACAGGTTCAGCGCCTATGAGATCGAGCGCCGCCCGCGCGGCGCTTCGCAGCACAAGGCTGCTCCTACATCTGTTTCGGGCCAGTTATTCCTGCGATACAAGCACGCGGCCCCTTGGCGTTCACCTCGATATCGTGTCAGAAAAACAAGGCGGTCGCGTGCACTGGCACAGGCGTTACTGGCCCGAAACAGATGTAGGAGCAGCCTTGTGCTGCGAAGCGCCGCGCGGGCGGCGCTCGATCTCACAGGCGCTGCAAAACCCAAGGCATGCACCTGTCAGCCCAACACCTCGCTATACCCCTGCGCCATCGCCACCACCACCTTGCGCTTGCCGGTAAACGGCGACCGCGCATGCGCCGCAAGCATGTTGTCCAGCATCAGCACATCATTCTCCAGCCAAGGAAAGCTGATGGTGCATTCGTCCAGCACCCCGCGCACTTCATCGAGCAGCGAATCCTCGATGGTCGTACCGTCGCCGTAGTACACGTTACGCGGCAGGTCCTCTTCCTCGACGATGTCCATCAACGACTCGCGCACTTCTGGCTGCAGGTTCGACACATGGAACAGGTGCGCCTGGTTGAACCACACATCCTCCCCGGTCACCGGGTGGCGCGCCACCACCTGGCAGCGCTGGCGGGTGCGCAATTCGCCGTCATCCTTCCAGATGCACTCGATGGCATGCGCCCGGCAATAGGCCTCGACCTGGCGCGGATCTTCAGTGTTGAACACCTGCGACCATTCCACATCAAGGCCGTTGCCGTAGTTACGCACGTACATCAGCCCCTTCTCCACCAGCCGCTCACGAATGCGCGCCGGCATGCGCCGGTACACCTCGCGGCTGTCGGCAATCGGCGTCTCGCCACCGGTCTCGGCGGGGATCACGCTGTAGAACCAGATCTTCATCGGCCATTCCAGGGTATAGGCCTGCTCGTTGTGCAGGGGGATGCTCTGGTGCGCCGGGTATTCGGTGGAGGTGTACACGCCCTTGGTCACGTTGCTGCGCGGGGTGGAGCCAAACTCGTAGTTGAGCAGCGGGTGACCGAAAGAAGCAGCGAACTGGCGGAAAGCTTCGGCGCCCCCCACCTCGAAGCCGCGAAACAGGATGCCGCCAGCCTGCAGCAGGTGCCGGTCCACCAGCGGCTGCAACTCGGCAAAGGCTTCCAGCAGGTCGATGCCCGGCTCCGGCGCGTGCACCAGCAGCGGCAGGTTGCCGCGCGCGGCGTCCAGGGGTTCGATCGCAAAGCTCAGCAGTTCACTCATGTCCGGTCACCTCAGGCCAGGGCCGCATAGGCGGCGAAATCGGGATGTGCGCCATGTCGGCGCCTGACTGAATGAACGAGCGGGCGATGGGGAAATTCACCTGGGCCGCACACACAGGTAAAGCCGGCGCGCGCCGGTTCGTCTGAACGATGTGCACCCTTCTATCGCCCAGGAACCGTACATGACTCGCCAGCTTCTGCTCCTCGCCCTGCTCGCCGTGGCCCCTGCCGCCTGGTCGGCGCAGCCATGCGCCGTGGAAATTCATGGCACCGACCAGATGACCTTCGACAAGGCCGCCATCACCGTGCCCAAGGCCTGCGCCGTGTTCACCGTCACGCTCACCCACCCTGGCGACATGCCGAAGAACGTGATGGGCCACAACTGGGTGCTGAGTACCCAGGCCGACATGCAAGGCGTGCTCGACGACGGCCAGAAAGCCGGCGAGGCACTGGACTACGTGAAGCCCGGCGACACCCGGGTGATCGCCCACACCCGCCTGATCGGCGGCGGTGAAACAGACAGCGTCAGCCTCGACACCCGATCGCTGAAGGCAGGTACCGCGTACAGCTTCTACTGCTCGTTCCCGTTCCACAGCACCTTGATGAAAGGCTCCCTGACCCTCGGCAGCTGACCCGGCCCCCACCTCACCAGCGAGATCACGCTTCATGAAAACCTCCTCCCCCGGGGCCATCCGCGAATTGCTGGGCCTGCTGAAACCCTACCGCCCGGCGGTAATCGTCTCGGTGCTGCTGGGCATGCTCGGCGGCCTGGCCGTGACCGCCCTGCTGGCCACCGTCAACCAGGGCCTGCATGCCGCTGGCGGCATGAGCCAGGGCGTGATCCTGGCCTTCGCCGGCCTGTGCGTGCTGGCCCTGGTCAGCAGCGTGGCGGCCGACAGCGGCACCAACTACGTTGGGCAGAAAGTCATCGCCAGGCTGCGCAAGGACCTCGGCGCCAAGGTGCTGTCGGCGCCGATCGAGCAGATCGAGCGCTACCGCACCCACCGCCTGATCCCGGTGCTGACCCGCGACGTCGACACCATCAGCGACTTTGCCTTCGCCTTCGCCCCGCTGGCCATCTCGCTTACTACCGTGACTGGCTGCATGGCCTACCTGGCCTGGCTGTCGTGGCCGATCTTCCTCATCACCCTGGCGGCCATCGGCATTGGCAGTGGCATTCAATACGTGGCCAGGCAAAAAGGGGTGGCCGGCTTCAACGCCGCCCGCGATGCCGAAGACAACCTGCAGAAGCACTACTCGGCCATCGCCGAGGGCGCCAAGGAGCTGCGCATCGACCGCCGCCGCCGCCATGCCATGCTGACCCGCAACATCCAGGGCACCGCCGACTTCATCGCCAACACCCATATCCGCGCCATCAACATCTTCGTCGCGGCCAAGAGCCTGGGGTCGATGCTGTTCTTCGTGGTCATCGGCCTGACCCTGGCCCTGCAATCGCTATGGCCGAGCAACGACCCGGCGGTGATGAGCGGCTTCGTGCTGGTGCTGCTGTACATGAAAGGCCCGCTGGAAACCTTGATCGGCAACCTGCCTATCCTTGGCCGCGCCCAGGTGGCGTTCCGCCGCATTGCCGACCTGTCCGAGCGCTTCTCCTCGCCCGAGCCGCACCTGCTGCTGGAGCCGCCAGTCAAGCGCCCTGCCCCGGCCAGCGCGCATCTGGAGCTGCACAACGTCGAGTACGCCTACCCGCCAGTGGACGGCAACGAGCCGTTCCGCGTGGGGCCGGTGAACCTGAGCATCGAACCGGGCGAGATCCTGTTCATCGTCGGTGAGAACGGCTGCGGCAAGACTTCGCTGATCAAGCTGCTGCTCGGCCTATACACCCCGCAACGCGGCGAAGTGCGCCTGAACGGCAAGGCTGTCGGCCCGGAGGGGCTGGATGACTATCGCCAGCTGTTCACCACGGTGTTCGCCGACTACTACCTGTTCGACGACCTGCCCGAGCATGAACACAGCCTGTCCAGCGATGCCACGCGCTACCTGGAGCGGCTGGAGATCGCCCACAAGGTGAGCGTGCGCGATGGTGCCTTTACCACCACCGACCTGTCGACCGGCCAGCGCAAGCGCCTGGCACTGGTCAATGCCTGGCTGGACGGGCGACCGGTGCTGGTGTTCGACGAATGGGCGGCGGACCAGGACCCGACCTTCCGCCGGGTGTTCTACACCGAGCTGCTGCCGGACCTGAAGCGTTTGGGCAAGACCATCATCGTGATTTCGCATGATGACCGGTATTTCGATACGGCGGACAAGGTGGTGCACCTTAGCCGGGGGAAAGTGGTGAAGGCGTTGGAGCCGGCTTGAAGCAGCAAAGGGGGGCTGCGCGCCCCCTCATCAAACACGATCTATAATCGCTCTATAGTCTGTCTATAATTCCCTATAAACACCGCCCCTGTCAGATCTATAATGCCTCTATAATCAATCTATAATCGACTATAAATTGAAACGGAGGGGCCGAGATGCCTGAAACTGTCTATCACCGTCCGGCGCTTGCATCCCGCCTGTCGAAATTGATCCTGCAAGTCGCCGTGGGCAGCGCAGCAAGCTCTGGTGTGTTTCTCGCTGCGCCACGACGTACCGGGAAATCCACCTTTGCCCGCGAAGACCTGCGCCCGGCCCTCGAAACAGCCGGGGCCATTGTGCTGTATGCCGATCTGTGGAAAGACCTGACCAAAGATCCCGGGCAAGTCATCGTAGAAGCGGTGCGTGAGGCGGTCGGGCGTAACGAAGGCTTCATCACGCGGCTGGCAAAGTCATCTGGCATGGAGAAGGTCACTGTCGGCGGCCTGAATTTCAGCGTGGACAAGATCGGGCTGGGGCAAGATGTCGACCTTACCACCGCCCTGGCGGCGCTCTCCGATGAGTCCCGCAAGATCATCGTGCTGATCATCGACGAAGCACAGCATGCAATCACGACCGAGCAAGGAATAGCGGCGCTGTTCGCCCTCAAGGCAGCCAGAGACGAACTCAACAGTTCGAAGCACCATGGCTTGCGCATCGTCTGCACCGGTTCAAACCGGGACAAGCTGGCCATGCTGCGCAACAGCAAGGACCAGGCGTTCTTCGGCGCCTCCATGGTGCAGTTCCCGACCCTGGACCAGGACTTCATCGACTGGCTGTGCGCCAATATCGACCTGCCATGCGCACTCGATTCAACGGAGGTGTTTCAGCTCTTCAAGGAAAGCGGCTATCGCCCAGAGCTATTGGGTGCGGCCGCGGATGAAATCCGCTTCGACTTCGGCATTGAACCCGAGGCCATTCCGGCACGCTTCAGAGAGCTTGTTCAGGCACAAGCCAATGACTTGAACGCAAACCTGAAAAAGGTGATCCACAGCCTCACGCCTATCCAGGCTGCGGTTCTACGTGTCATGTGCGCAAAGGGGAACGACTACGCGCCGTTCGAGGCCCCGACCCTGGCACTTTACGCCAAAGCGATGGAACAGGCTGGCGTGGATGCGAGCGAAGTGAAGGCCGAGGTACCGGGGGTGCAGCAAGCGCTCATCGCCTTGCAGGACAAGAACCTGGTGTGGAAAGCATCGCGGGGGGTGTACGCGGTAGATGAACAGGTGATAGTCGATATCGTGCGAGCGGACGGTTTGCTGGAAGGTCTTGCCTGAGTGGTTTTCTGAGAGGATGCCGGGGGCGCTTTGCGCCCCTATCGCGACACAAGGCTTCTACAGGAGTACGCAATCACCTGTAGCAGCGGCCTTGTGTCGCGATGGGCTGCAAGGCAGCCCCAACAGGTAGAAATCAGAACAACCAGTGATACAACAGGTACACCACCACCGCCGCCAGCACCGGCCGCAGCACGCGGTAGGCCTTGGGGTTGGCGCGCTTGAACTGCTTGACCTGGCTACTGATCCGGTTGCTGAAGCGCTTGCTCCAGGCGTAGGCCTGGTTGATCCCGCCAACGCGCTCGTCATCAGTATTCTGCGGCGCGGTGGCACGGCCGAGGAAGGCGCTGACCTTGCGGTTGATGCGAGTCATCAGCGGGCTGCTCAGCGGGCGTTCGATGTCGCAGAACAGGATCACCCGGGTAACGTCGGTCTCGTTCTTGACCCAGTGCACGTAGGTTTCATCGAACATCACGTCCTCGCCGTCACGCCAGGCATATTCCTCGCCATCGACGTAGATGCGGCAAGCATCGGAGTTGGGGGTGGACAGGCCCAGGTGGTAGCGCAGGGAGCCGGCGAACGGGTCGCGGTGCGGGTTCAGGTGGCTGCCGCCGGGCAGCAGGGCGAACATCGCACCCTTGACGTTGGGGATGCTGCTGACCAGCTCGACGGTGCGCGGGCACAGGGTTTCGGCAGAAGGCAACGGTTTGTCGTACCACTTCAGGTAAAAGCGCTTCCAGCCTTTCTTGAAGAACGAACCGAAGCCGGCGTCGTTATCCTTCTCCGCGGCGCGGATGTAGCCCTCGTCGAACAGGCGCATGGCCTCTTCGCGGATTTCCTGCCAGTTGTCCTTCAGCACGTCCAGCTCGGGGAAGCGCTGGCGGTCCAGGTAGGGCTTGGACGGTACGCCGGAGAACAGGTACATCAGGCTGTTATAAGGGGCGAACAGCGCCGAATGGTTGACGAACTGGCGCAACACCGGCAAGCGAGCCTTGCCGCGCAGGTGCACGAACAGCACGCTGCCAAAAAACACCAGCAAGACACCCGCCTTGGCTGCAAAGGAAAAGGTCATGCTTTCACTCCTTGAGGAAGAAACAGGGCTGCGCGCCCTGCTCTCCGATAAATCATCCTGCCATCATAAACTGATGCCGCCAGGGTAAAAACAGCCCGGGCAGCAACTCAATCATGAAGATTTTGCAATAAACCAAGCCGCCGAACGTTGCGCGGGATCAGCGGCAAGGCCGATTACTGCTGGTTTTCCTGCTCGCTGAACATGTCGCTGAACAGCATGCTCGACAGGTAGCGCTCGCCGGAGTCCGGCAAAATTACGACGATGGTCTTACCCTGCATTTCCGGCTTTTCGGCCAGGCGCACGGCCGCCGCCATCGCCGCACCACAGGAAATGCCACAGAGGATGCCCTCTTCCTGCATCAGGCGGATGGCCATGGCCTTGGACTCTTCGTCAGTCACCGTTTCCACCTGGTCAACGATCGACAGGTCGAGGTTCTTCGGCACGAAGCCGGCGCCGATGCCCTGGATCTTGTGCGGGCTGGGCTTGAGCTCTTCGCCGGCCAGGGTCTGGCTGATCAGCGGCGAGGCCACTGGCTCCACCGCCACCGACAGGATCGCCTTGCCCTGCGTATGCTTGATGTAGCGCGAAACACCGGTGATGGTGCCGCCAGTGCCGACCCCTGCCACCAGCACGTCGACCGCGCCGTCGGTGTCGTTCCAGATTTCCGGGCCGGTGGTTTTTTCGTGGATCGCCGGGTTGGCCGGGTTTTCGAACTGGCCCGGCAGGAAGTACTGGGCCGGGTCGGAGGCGACGATTTCATTGGCCTTCTCGATGGCGCCCTTCATGCCCTTGGCCGGGTCGGTCAGCACCAGCTCGGCGCCCAGAGCCTTCAGCACCTTGCGGCGCTCCAGGCTCATGGATGCGGGCATGGTCAGCATCAGCTTGTAGCCACGGGCTGCGGCGACGAAGGCCAGGCCGATGCCGGTGTTGCCCGAGGTCGGTTCGACGATGGTCATGCCCGGCTTGAGCTTGCCGCTGCTTTCGGCGTCCCAGACCATGTTCGCGCCGATGCGGCATTTGACCGAATAGCCCGGGTTACGCCCTTCGATCTTGGCCAGGATGGTCACGCCGCGCGGGGCAATGCGGTTGATCTGCACCAGCGGCGTGTTACCGATGGAGTGGGCGTTGTCTGCAAAGATACGGCTCATGGCAGGGGTCCTTGGCATGAAAAAAAGCAGGGAAAGACCTCAAGGGTAAGCCCGGGCCGGTGGCCCGTAAAGCCTGTTCGAACTCACGCGGACTCGTTGCGGTCAACCGCATATCCTGCGTTGGAGACACTTCGATGAGAGCCCGTTATCGCTGGCCGCTGATCGGCCTGGCCAGCCTGATCGTGCTGTTGCTGGCGCTGCACCTGGCCCTGCCCTATCTGGTGCGCGACTACCTCAATGACAAACTGGCCGACATGGGCGACTACCGTGGCCAGGTGGCCGATGTGGACCTGGCCTGGTGGCGCGGCGCGTACCAGATCAACGGGCTGAAGATCGTCAAGACCACCGGCAAGGTGCCGGTACCGTTTCTCGATGCACCGCTGATCGACCTGTCGGTGAGCTGGCACGCCCTTTGGTACGACCGCGCAGTGGTTGCCGAAGTAATATTCGACCGGCCGGAACTCAACTTCGTCGATGGCGGCAACAAACAGAACTCGCAGACCGGTCAGGGCACCGACTGGCGCCAGCAACTGGAAAAACTGCTGCCGATCACCCTGAACGAGGTTCGCATCGACAACGGCGTGCTGACTTTCCGCAACTTCAACTCCAAACCACCAGTCAACCTCAAGGCCACTCAGCTCGATGCCAGTATTCGCAACCTCACCAACATTCGTGACGAAAAGGGCCGACGTGATGCCAGCTTCGATGGCACGGCGCTGATCGTAGGCGATGCCAAGGTGGAAAGTCGCGCCACCTTCGACCCGTTCAGCGATTTCGACGACTTCGAGTTCCGCCTGCGCGCCACGGGTATCGAGCTGCGCAAGCTCAATGACTTCGCCAGCGCCTACGGCAAGTTCGATTTCAATGCCGGGCACGGCGATGTGGTGATAGAGGCCGAGGCGACCAACGGGCGATTGAACGGGTATATCAAGCCACTGTTGCGGGATGTGGATGTGTTCGACTGGCAGCAGGATGTGCAGGAGAAGGACAAAGGCTTCTTCCGCTCGGTCTGGGAAGCGCTGGTAGGTGCAACCGAGACAGTATTGAAGAACCAGCCGAAGAACCAGTTCGCGACCCGGGTAGAGCTCAGCGGCAGCGTGCACAAACAGGATATCAGCGCCTTCGAGGCGTTTCTGCAAATACTGCGCAACGGGTTCATCGAGGCGTTCAATGCGCGGTATGAGCGTGATGCGCCGGATTCCGACTAGGATCGAGTGACGGGGCATTCAGGGACTGAATACCTGGTCTGCGTTTCCAGTCGGCGAACCCCGCG
Source organism: Pseudomonas sp. PVC-5-1 (assembly GCF_057444345.1). Taxonomy (NCBI): domain Bacteria; kingdom Pseudomonadati; phylum Pseudomonadota; class Gammaproteobacteria; order Pseudomonadales; family Pseudomonadaceae; genus Pseudomonas; species Pseudomonas sp. PVC-5-1. The sequence continues at coordinate 4,294,624 of NZ_CM172024.1, forward strand.
TTATAGTCGGTGACAAATCAAAATATGTGCTGCCTGTTCCGGCCCTATCGCCGGCAAGCCAGCTCCCACAGGATCCCCACAGTTCTCAAGACCTGTGCTGTACCTGTGGGAGCTGGCTTGCCGGCGATAGGGCCAGAGCAAGCTACCCTCAGAGGACAGACCCATGAAGTTCGAAGGCACCCGCGACTACGTCGCCACAGACGACCTGAAACTGGCGGTAAACGCGGCCATCACCCTCGAACGCCCCTTGCTGGTCAAGGGCGAACCCGGCACCGGCAAGACCATGCTTGCCGAGCAGTTGGCGGCCTCGTTCGGTGCGCGCCTGATCACCTGGCACATCAAGTCCACCACCAAGGCCCACCAGGGCCTCTACGAGTACGACGCGGTCAGCCGCCTGCGGGACTCGCAGCTGGGCGTGGACAAGGTCCACGATGTGCGCAATTACCTGAAAAAGGGCAAGTTGTGGGAGGCCTTCGAGGCCGAGGAACGGGTCATTCTGCTGATCGACGAAATCGACAAGGCCGACATCGAGTTCCCCAACGACCTGCTGCAAGAGCTCGACAAGATGGAGTTCTACGTCTACGAAATCGACGAGACCATCAAGGCCAGACAGCGCCCGATCATCATCATCACCTCCAACAACGAAAAGGAGCTGCCAGACGCCTTCCTGCGCCGCTGCTTCTTCCACTACATCGCCTTCCCCGACCGCACTACCCTGCAGCAGATCGTCGACGTGCACTACCCGAACATCAGCCAGTCGCTGGTCAGCGAGGCGCTGGACGTGTTCTTCGACGTGCGCAAGGTACCAGGCCTGAAGAAAAAGCCGTCCACCTCCGAACTGGTCGATTGGCTCAAGCTGCTGATGGCCGACAACATCGGTGAAGCGGTGCTGCGCGAACGCGACCCGACCAAGGCCATTCCACCGCTGGCCGGCGCGCTGGTGAAGAACGAGCAGGACGTACAACTGCTCGAGCGCCTGGCCTTCATGAGCCGGCGCGGCAACCGCTGACGGGAGCCGGGCCATGCTGCTCAACCTGTTCAATGAAATGCGCGCGGCCAAGGTGCCGGTGTCGGTACGCGAACTGCTCGACCTGCACCAGGCCCTGCAAAAGCGCGTGGTGTTCGCCGACATGGACGAGTTCTACTACCTCGCCCGCGCCATCCTGGTGAAGGACGAGCGCCACTTCGACAAGTTCGACCGCGCCTTCGCCGCCTACTTCAAGGGCCTGGAGAACCTGGACCGGCACATCGAAGCGTTGATCCCCGAAGACTGGCTGCGCAAGGAATTCGAGCGTTCGCTGACCGACGAGGAACGCGCGCAGATCCAGTCGCTGGGTGGCCTGGACAAGCTGATCGAGGAGTTCAAGAAGCGCCTCGAAGAGCAGAAGGAGCGTCACGCCGGCGGCAATAAGTGGATCGGCACCGGCGGCACCAGCCCGTTCGGCTCCGGTGGCTTCAACCCCGAGGGCATCCGCGTGGGCGAGGCCGGCAAGCGCCAGGGCAAGGCGGTGAAGGTGTGGGACCAGCGCGAATACAAGAACCTGGACGACCAGGTGGAGCTGGGCACGCGCAACATCAAGCTGGCCTTGCGCCGGCTGCGCAAGTTCGCCCGTGAAGGCGCCGCCGAAGAGCTGGACATCGACGGCACCATCGACCACACCGCGCGGGATGCCGGGCTGCTGAACATCCAGATGCGCCCCGAGCGGCGCAACACGGTGAAGCTGCTGTTGCTGTTCGACATCGGTGGCTCGATGGACGCCCACGTCAAGGTCTGCGAAGAACTGTTCTCGGCGTGCAAGACCGAGTTCAAGCACCTGGAGTACTACTACTTCCACAACTTCGTGTACGAGTCGGTGTGGAAAAACAACCTGCGCCGCACCTCGGAGCGCTATTCCACCTTCGACCTGCTGCACAAATACGGCGATGACTACAAGGTTGTGTTCGTTGGCGATGCGGCCATGGCGCCCTACGAGATTACCCAGCCGGGTGGCAGCGTGGAGCACTGGAACGAAGAAGCCGGTTATGTGTGGATGCAGCGTTTCATGGAGAAATTCAGGAAGATCATCTGGATCAACCCGTACCCGAAGCAGGCCTGGGACTACACCGCATCGACCCACCTGGTGCGGGACTTGATCGAAGACAAGATGTACCCGCTGACCTTGCAGGGGTTGGAGGAAGGGATGCGTTACCTGTCCAAGTGATTTTGCCAGTGCCGGCTCTTTCGCGGGTAAACCCGCTCCTACAGGTCCCGCACAGGCCTCCCGGCTTGCGCCGTACCTGTAGGAGCGGGTTTACCCGCGAAGAGGCCGGCAGCCTTATCGCCAACGGTCCAGGTAAGCCTGCTGCTCCCGCCACGCCTCATCCTGCACCACCGCCCGGAACCGCACCACCGCGCCCGGCATGCACTGCGCCAGTTGCGCCAGCGCCAGCGGCGTCAATGCCCCCAGCCGCGGATAACCGCCAATGGTCTGCCGGTCATTGAGCAACACGATCGGTTGCCCATCCGGCGGCACCTGCACCGCCCCCAGCGGAATCCCCTCGGAAATCATCGGCGCGCCCTGGTAGACCAGCTGCGGCCCCAGCAGGCGGATGCCCATGCGGTCGGCACGGCTGTCCAGCGTCCACTCGCGGTTGAACGCCTCGAACAGGCTGGTACCGCTGAAGTCACCGATCTGTGCGCCGATCACCAGGTCAAGCACAGGCTTTTGTGCGCACTGTGGCCGCAGCGCTGCCGGTACCTCACGCAAGGTCGCTGAAGCGCTGGAAAATGCCAGCAGCTGGCCTTTGCCTAGCGCAGAGCCCTGGCCATCGATACCGCCCAGTTCTTCCCGCACGACCGTGGCACGGCTGCCCAGCACATCCTCGCCCAGGAAGCCGCCAGGTGCTGCCAGGTACGCCCGCACGCCCTGCTTCGGTTGTTTCAGGGTCAACCGCTGCCCCTTGGCCAATGCAAAGCTGCGCCAGGGCGCCAGCGGCTGATCATCGACCCGCGCATCCAGGTCGGCACCGGCCAGGGCCAGCACACAATCCTGCTCTGCGACCACACAGAAACCACCTAGCGCCACCTCGACCACCGGCGCCGCCAACGGGTTGCCCAGCAGCCAGTTGGCCCAGTGCATCGCCACCCAGTCCAGCGCCCCGCCCTGGGTCACGCCCAGGTGGCGTACGCCGAAGCGCCCGGCATCCTGCAACTGGCACAGCGGCGTACTGGACTCGATCTTCAACTGCTTCATGCTTGTGCCTCCACATCACCGCCCAACGCCACGAACTCGCTGCGCGAAACCGGCACGAAGCGCACCCGGTCACCGGGTTGCAACAGGCTGTAGCCCTCGCGTTCACGGTCGAACAGGCGCACCGGGGTACGCCCGATCAGGTTCCAGCCACCCGGCGATACCGCTGGATAGGCCGCCGTCTGGCGCTCGGCAATGCCGACGCTGCCGGCCGCCACGCGCTTGCGCGGGGTGCTAAGGCGCGGGCTGGCCAGGCGTTCGTCCACCAGGCCCATGAAGCCGAAACCGGGGGCGAAACCCAGGGCGAACACCGGGTACTCGCGCTCGCTGTGCAAGCGGACCACCTCTGCTTCACTCAAGCCACTGCGGGCCGCCATCACCGGCAGCTCCGGGCCGACACTGGCGTCGTACCACACCGGGATCTCATGGCGGCGGCCACCGCTGCCCGTGTCTGGCTGCAAGCCCTCCAGCGCACGGATGATCAGTGCCCTCGCCTCACCCGGTGGCAGGTCGAACTGCACCATCAGCGTGGTGTAGGACGGCACCAGGTCCAGCAAGTGCTTGCCGAACGCCGCGTGCAAGCGCTGGCTGGCGGCAAGCATCCACGGCATGTTGCCCTCGTCGATACCATCGAACAGGCGCACCATCAGGCTGTCGATGGCCACGACTTCAATACGGGGTTTCATCGCGACTCCAGGGCATCGAGAGCCTGGCGAATCTGCCGCACAGCCGCCACCGAACTGTCGTTGTCACCGTGCACGCACAGGGTGCTGGCCGCCAGCCTCAACGCACTGCCATCGTCCGCCACCAGCGTGTCGCCACGGGCCAGGCGCACGGCCTGCTCCACCACCAGCGCCGGGTCGTGGTGCACCGCACCGGGCAGGCGCCGCGACACCAGGTGCCCGCTGGCGGTGTAGGCGCGGTCGGCAAATGCTTCGAACCACAGCGGCACGCCAATTTCATCGCCCAGGGCCTGGGCGGCGCGGTTGTCGGCAGTAGCCATCAGCATCAGCGGCAGGCCGCCGCCATAGGCCGCCACAGCCTCCAGTACGGTACGCAGCTTGAGCGGGTCGGCCATCATGTCGTTGTACAGCGCGCCATGGGGTTTCACGTAGGCCACACGGCCGCCCAACACTTTGCAGATGCCGTCCAGCGCACCGATCTGGTAATGCAGCAGGTCGCGGATTTCCTCCGGGCTGCAGGCCATGGAGCGGCGGCCGAAGCCGACCAGGTCCGGGTAGGCCGGGTGCGCGCCGATGGTCACCCCGTGCTCCAGTGCCAGGGCCACGGTCCGGCGCATGATGCCGGGGTCACCGGCGTGGTAACCGCAGGCAATGTTGGCGCAATCGATGTAGGGCATGACCTCGGCATCCAGGCCCATGCGCCAGCTGCCAAAGCTCTCGCCCATGTCGCAATTGAGTAGCAGGCGTTCCACTGCACGGCCTCCGTTGTCGTTGTTCATATGCCTACCTTAACGCGCCTGCAGCTGTTTGCCGCGGGTTTCCGGCAGGCTCAGCGCCGCCACGATCACCACCCCGTAGGACACGGCGGAGAACACGCCGATACCCAGGCCCAGCGGTACTTTCTGGCCGAGCACGCCGATCAGCAGCGGGAACAGTGCCGCGATGACCTTGCCGATGTTGTAGCAGAAGCCCTGCCCCGAACCACGGATACGCGTGGGGAACAGTTCGGTGAGGAACGCGCCCATGCCGCTGAAGATACCCGAGGCGAAGAAGCCCAGCGGGAAGCCCAGCCACAGCATCACGCCGTCGCTGACCTGCATTTGCGTGTACAGCAGCACGATGACGAACGAGCCCACGGCGAACAGGATGAAGTTCTTCTTGCGACCCAGCAGGTCGGACAGGTACGCACTGACCACATAGCCGACGTAGGAGCCGACGATCACCATGGCCAGGTAGCCACCGGTGCCCACCACGCTCAGGCCGCGCTCGTTCTTGAGGAAGGTCGGCAGCCACGAGGTAATGGCGTAGTAGCCGCCCAGCGCGCCGGTGGTCAGCAGGGACGCACGCACGGTGGTCCAGAGCATGCCCGGGGCAAAGATCTCGTAGAACTGCGCAGGTGCCTCGGCGTTTTCCACCGCCTTGGCCTCGCGGTATACCTCGGGGTCCTTGACCAGGCGGCGGACGAAGATCACGAAGATCGCCGGTACCAGGCCCAGCAGGAACAGCGCGCGCCAGGCCTGCTCGGCCGGCAGCCAGGAGAACAGCAGCGCGTAGAGGATGGCGGTGAGGCCCCAGCCAAGGGCCCAGCCGGACTGCACCATGCCCACCGCCTTGCCACGGTCCTGGGCGCGGATCACCTCGCCGATCAGCACCGCGCCGGCGGTCCACTCACCGCCAAAGCCGAAGCCCATCAGGGTACGGGCGATCAGCAGCTGTTCGTAGTTCTGGGCGAAGCCGCAGAGGAAGGTGAAGAAGGCAAACCACACCACCGTCAGTTGCAGGGTGCGCACGCGGCCAATGCGGTCGGAGAGAATGCCGGCCACCCAGCCACCCACGGCCGAGGCGATCAAGGTGCTGGTGTGGATCAACCCGGCTTCGGTGGTGGTGATGCCCCACAGCATGATCAGCGTGGGGATGACGAAGCTGAGCATCTGCGTGTCCATGCCGTCCAGGCCATAGCCGATCTTGCAGCTCCAGAACGTCCGGCGCTGCTGTGAGTCGATGTCGCGATACCAGGCGAAAGGCCCGGACGAAGATGGGGAACTGACCTGCTGCTGCACGCCGGTGGGGTTCATGCTTGCCTCGGCTTGTTGGTATTGTTTTATGGGCGACAATGAGTCGCGGCCTGGCTGCCATTGTTCAGAGGCCGCGCCATTTGCGTCCAACGAGAAAAACCGCCGGTCTGGAACAAGAAAAACTGATCATGAACCTTCGCTTCCTCGAAACCTTCGTCTGGGTCGCCCGGCTCAAGAGCTTCCGCCTGACCGCGGAAAAGCTGTTCACTACCCAGGCCTCGGTTTCCAGCCGCATCGCCGCGTTGGAGGCCGACCTGGGCGTGAAGCTGCTGCTGCGCGACTCACGTGGCGTCAGCCTGACCCCGGAAGGCGGCAAGGTGCTGGAATATGCCGAGCGCATGCTGGAAACCGCCAAGGCCATGAAGCAGTCGCTGGACAGCGACCGGGCCAAGGTCGGGCGCATCCGTATCGGGGTGATGGACACGGTGATCCACACCTGGATGAGCGCACTGGTAGCGGAGCTGACCGAGCGTTACCCGCAGGTGGAGATCGAACTGGTGGCCGACACTGCGCTGAACCTTCGCGAGCAATTGCAGAAGGGCTTTCTCGACGTGATCCTGCAGACCGACCTGCTGCGCGAGCAATCGATCCGCAGCCTGGACCTGGCGCGCTACCCCATGGGTTGGGTGGTGGCCGCCGGCTCGCACCAGCACCGCGACTATGCCTCGCTGGCCGAGCTTGGGCGGGAACGCATCATCACCTTCTCGAAGAACTCGCGGCCGCACCAGGAAGTGCTGAGCCTGCTGCAGGGCGCGGGGGCCGAAACGCCACGGCTGAACTGCGTGAACTCGGTGGCGGCGATTACCCGGCTGTTGCGTGACGGTTTTGGCATTGGTGCGTTGCCGCCGGCGCTGGTGGATGCCGAGTTGAGCCGGGGTGAGCTGGTATTGCTGCAAGGGCTGCAACCGCCGCCGAGCCTGGAGCTGGTAGTGGCCTGGCAGACCGGGGTGGCGTTGGTGGATGAAGTGGTCGGGGTTTGCCGGCAGGTGCTGGAGCGGTATGCGCGGGATGTGGGTGGGCAGCGGATTGTGTTGGTCTGACTGATTGGCTTTGTCTGTGCTGGCCTCTTCGCGGGCTTGCCCGCTCCCACAGGTACTGCATGGCTCTCAAGGCCTGTGATGATCATGTGGGAGCGGGCAAGCCCGCGAAAGGGCCGGCACAGGCACTGCAAAAATCAGCGCCAGCTCTCTTTCACCGCCCCACGCCGCCCGCCCAGGATCACCCAGCCAATCGCCAGCAGCAGGCTCTCGACCACGAAGGCCAGCACAAACCCTGCACCAAGCCCCCAGCCAACCGCCTCGGGCACCAGCAGGATCTGGTAGCTGTAGCCATTGAGGGTTTCTTCGCGCAACTGCGGGTCGGCCTGCACCAGCACGTGCCAGGTACGTTGCGCCCATGGCGCTTGCAGCGCCTGCCATTCGTTTTCCAGCAGTTCGTTGCGGATCATCAGGCTTTCGATGCTGTTGGCATCACTGTTGAACACTGGGTCGTCGCTGCTGCGGTAATGCCGCAGCAGCGCCTGCAGGTCGCCATTGAAGAAGCGTTCGGCGGTCTGCCGGAAGCCGTCGAGCGCCTCGCGTGATTCGAACAGGTGCGCCTCGACCCGCTGGCTGTAGTCCTTCACCAGCCCCGGGACCTGGATACCGGCCAGCAGGCCGAAGGTGAACAACAGCAACCGCAGGTAACTTCTGAACATGCCGCGTCCTTAGCTCTGGCCGTGCGCCACGCACTCGCCGTGCCGCCACAGGGCCCACTGACCCGGCTCGTAACGCTGCCAGGTCTCGTTCTCGGTCAAGGCCTCGGTGGCGATCACCGTGACCACGTCGTTAGGGGTGGTTTCGGTGTGAAAATCGACGATCAGGTCGACGTCCTTCAACCGCGCCGCACCAAAAGGTGCCCGGCGGGTAATGTGCACCAGCTTGGTCGAACAGAAGCAGAACAGCCAGTCGCCGTCGCTGAGCATGCAGTTGAACACGCCCTGGCCGCGGTAGCCGGCACAGGCTTCGACCAGCACCGGCAGCAGCTGTTCCACCGGAACGGGCTCGGGGAAGGCGCTGCGAATGCGGTTGAGCAGGTCGCAGAAGGCCGCCTCGCTGTCGGTATCGCCCACCGGCCGGTAGAAACTGGCCTGGCCCTTGAAGTCGCCCAGCTGGCCATTGTGCGCGAAGCACCAGTTGCGGCCCCACATCTCTCGCACGAACGGGTGGGTGTTGGACAGGCATACCTTGCCGACGTTGGCCTGGCGTATGTGGCCAATGACCACTTCGCTCTTGATCGGGTAACGCTGCACCAGGTTGGCCACTTCCGACTCGCTGCTGGCAGCCGGGTCCTGGAAAAGGCGCAGGCCACGGCCTTCGTAGAAGCCGATGCCCCAGCCGTCACGGTGCGGGCCGGTACGACCGCCGCGCTGCATCAGGCCGGTGAAGCTGAAGACGATATCGGTGGGGACGTTGGCACTCATGCCCAGCAGTTCGCACATAGGCGTGTCTCCGCTTACAGACGGGGCTCGACCCGGCCGCTGCCGCGGGAGACGGCTGGGGCGACAGGGGGTGGCGCATCACGGTAACGGTCGCGGCGCTCTGCTGCCAGCGGGGCCTGGGCGCCGAGCTGGTCATCTTCGGCAGCCTGGCGCTGGGCAGCAGCCTCGGCCTGCGCGCGGCGCTCGCGGGCGCGTTTCTCCAGCGGAAAGCGCAGCAGCACGAAGAGGAAATACAGGGAAAACGCGCCCATGCCGTACATGGCGAAGTCGGAAACCGCGCGCCAGGCGTTGTTGCCGACCTTGAAGGCGACGTCGAGGGCGGTGATGGCAATCGCCGGGGCGAAGCTGTCCTTGACCGGGTCGACGATGGTCGGGGTCAGCAGCAGCACCGCCAGCACCACCCGCAGCGGTTCGCGCAGCCAGCGCCACATCCAGCCGGTGAGCTTGAAGCCCACCATCAGGCAGCCCAGGGCGGCAACGGCGTAAAGGCCCCAGGCGAGGGTGTAGTCGTTCTCGGTCATGGTGTTCGTGCAAGCCAGGCAAAGAGATGCCTATGATAAACACTTTTCCGGGCGCAGACAGTGTTTGCCTGTGCCGGCCTCTTCGCGGGCTTGCCCGCACCCACAGGTTCACCACAGATCTTGAAAGCTGTGCGGTCCCTGTGAGAGCGGGCAAGCCCGCGAAGAGGCCGGCACAGGCAACCCCAATCAAGAGATCCTCAATGCCAACCAAGCCCCAACCCCCGATTGCCCGCCAGGCCCAGGCCACCGACCCGTATGCCTGGCTGCAACAGCGTGACACCCCCGAGGTGCTTGCCTACCTGCAGGCCGAAAACGCCTACCAGGAAGCCTGCCTGGCCGACCAGGCGCCGCTGCGCGAACAACTGTTCGAAGAGATCAAGGGCCGCATCCTGGAAACCGACCTGTCGCTGCCGGCGCCCTGGGGCCCCTACCTGTACTACACCCGTACCACCGCGGGCGACGAGTACCCGCGCCACTACCGCTGCCCGCGCCCGGCCGACGACTCCAACACGGTCGATGAAAGCCAGGAGCAACTGCTGCTCGACCCCAACGCCCTGGCCAATGGCGGTTTCCTGTCCCTCGGCGCGTTCAACGTCAGCCCCGACCACCGCCTGCTGGCCTACAGCCTGGACACCAGTGGCGACGAAATCTTCACCCTGTACGTGAAGGACCTGGCCAGTGGCAGCGTCACCTCCCTGCCCTTCGACGACTGCGACGGCAGCCTGACCTGGGCCAACGACAGCCAGACGCTGTTCTTCGCCGAACTGGACGAGACCCACCGCCCGTGGCGCCTGCGTCGCCACACCCTGGGCAACGACGGCGCGCAGACCGTGTTCGAGGAGCCCGACGGGCGCTTCTTCCTGCACTGCTACCGCACCAGCTCCGAACGCCAGCTGGTGCTGCTGCTCAACAGCAAGACCACCAGCGAAGCCTGGGTGCTGGATGCAGAGACACCGCAGGCTCCGTTCACCTGCCTGGCGCCACGCGTAGAGGGCCACGAGTACTTCCCCGACCACGGCCAGCTCGACGGCCAGTGGCGCTGGTTCATCCGCACCAACCAGGACGGCATCAACTTCGCCCTGTACCACGCCCCAGTCGCACCGGTGCCCAGCCGTGAGCAATGGCAGGTACTGGTAGCGCACCGCGACGCGATCATGCTCGAAGGCCTCAGCCTGAATGCCGGCGCGCTGACCCTGAGCCTGCGCGAAGGCGGCCTGCCGATCATCGAGGTACGCCCGCAGGGCCTGGCACCCTACCGCGTCGAACTGCCCGACGCGGCCTACAGCCTGTACGTGCAGGACAGCCTGGAATTCGCCAGCCCACGCTTGCGCCTGCGCTACGAAGCACTCAACCGCCCAGCCCAGGTACGCCAGCTGGAGCTGGCCAGCGGTGCCCAGGCGGTGCTCAAGCAAACCCCGGTGCTGGGGCCGTTCGATGCCGACGACTATGTCAGCGAGCGCCTGTGGGCTACCGCAGCGGACGGCACCCGGGTGCCGATCAGCCTGGTGCGCCGCCGCCAGGACCTGGGCCAGACCGTGCCGCTGTACCTGTATGGCTACGGCGCCTATGGCGAAAGCCTCGACCCGTGGTTCTCGCACGCGCGCCTGAGCCTGCTGGAGCGCGGCGTGGCCTTTGCCATCGCTCATGTGCGTGGTGGTGGCGAACTGGGCGAAGCCTGGTACCGCGCCGGCAAGCAGGAGCACAAGCACAACACCTTCAGCGATTTCATCGCCTGTGCCGAGCACCTGGTCGCCGAGGGTGTCACGGCTGCCGACCGCCTGGCCATCAGTGGCGGCAGCGCCGGTGGCCTGCTGATGGGCGCTGTGCTCAACCTGCGCCCCGAGCTGTTCCGCTGTGCGATTGCCGAAGTACCGTTCGTCGACGTGCTCAACACCATGCTCGACCCCGAGCTGCCGCTGACCGTGACCGAGTACGACGAATGGGGTAACCCTGAGGAGCCGGAGGTGTATGAGCGGATCAAGGCCTATGCACCGTACGAGAACGTGAAGGAACAGGCCTACCCGGCGATGCTGGTGGTGGCGGGCTACAACGACAGCCGCGTGCAGTACTGGGAAGCGGCCAAGTGGGTGGCGCGGCTGCGCACGCGAAAGACCGACGATAACCTGCTGCTGCTCAAGACCGAGATGGGGGCTGGGCATGGCGGGATGAGCGGGCGGTATCAGGGGCTCAAGGATGTGGCCTTGGAATATGCGTTCGTGTTTGGTGAGCTAGGTCTGGCTTGAGAGAGCCGGGGGCGCTTTGCGCCCCTTTCGCGACACAAGGCCGCTCCCACAGGGATCGCGCATGTCCTGAATCCTGCGCGATCCCTGTAGGAGCGGGTTTACCCGCGAACACGGGCGAAGCCCGTGCCATCCACCGCGGCGTCTGCTTCGCGGGTAAACCCGCTCCCACAGAAAACCGGGGCAGCCGGCTGAATTCAATCATCCTGCACCGCCGGCTTCGGCGGGTCCTGGCGCAACCCCGGCAATGGCTGGTCCTTCGGTGGCCCGGGCACCGGCATCGGCGGTAACAGTGGCGCCCCCGGCTGGCTGTCATAGGCCTTGGGCGGCGTACTCGGGGTAATCTGCGGATATGGCGTAGGCGTAGGCGTACCCGGTGCACCGGGCACCGGCGTGCTCAACCGGGGTGGCGTGCTGGCAGCTTCGGCCATGGGCAGGCCGGCCAACAACAGCACAACGAGGATCGCGCGAAACATCAGCAACCTCCTGTCGGGAACCTTCCTACAGGCTACGCCTAAATCAAAGCTTTCGCCTGTCCGCCTGCCCCGCAAGCGCGCTAGACTCAGCGCATAACCGTCATTTGCCTGATCAGAACAAAGGAAACACCATGAGCTCCACCTCTTCCGCCGCCGCCACCGCGCGCCTGGACCGCATCCTGGCCGATGCCAAGCGCGACAAGGAAATGGGCTACCGCGACAAGGCCCTGAAAATGTACCCGCACGTCTGCGGCCGCTGCGCCCGCGAGTTCTCCGGCAAGCGCCTGAGCGAGCTGACCGTGCACCACCGCGACCACAACCACGACAACAACCCGCAGGACGGCTCCAACTGGGAGCTGCTGTGCCTGTACTGCCACGACAACGAGCACTCGCGCTATACCGACCAGCAGTACTTCAGCGAAGGCTCCACCAGCACCCCGAGCATCGCCAAGGCCACCCACAACCCGTTCGCCGGGCTGGCGGGCATGCTGAAGAAAGACTGACCATCGATTCACCACCCCGTTGCTACCGGGCAGCCCGTATAATCGCGCTTTTTTTCGCGAAGGGCCCCGGTACGTGGCAAACAAACGATACAGCTGCATCGGCCTGTTCAACCCCAAGTCAGCAGAAAACGTCGGCTCGGTGATGCGCGCCGCGGGTTGCTACGGCGTCAATTCGGTGTTCTACACCGGCAAACGCTACGAGCGTGCGCGTGACTTCGTCACCGACACCAAGCGCGTGCACTACGACATCCCGCTGATCGGCATCGATGACCTGCAGCGCATCATCCCGCTGGGCTGCACGCCGGTGGCCGTGGAGTTGGTGGAGGGCGCGCGGCCATTGCCGGAATACACCCACCCGGACCGGGCCATCTACATCTTCGGGCCGGAAGACGGCAGCCTCAGTGCCGATGTGCGGGCATGGTGCGAAGAGACCATCTACATTCCGACCGAGGGCTGCATGAACCTCGCAGCGACGGTGAATGTGGTGCTGTATGACCGCATGGCCAAGGGGCTGAATACCCGTTCGGGGCCCAGGTTCAAATAGCCGACTGAACGATGGCGGCGGCCGACAGGTCACCTGCATACACTTCAGACGGAGACCTTGCCATGCTTGATATCCATTCGGCAGCGACATCGCAAGACAAGAACGTTCATGGCCTGGAGCGCGCCAGTTCGCTGGCTGGCGGCGCGTTGATGGTCAGCAAGGGGCTGCGCCACGGCGGCCTGGTCGGGTTGTTGCAGATCGCAGTTGGCGGCCTGGCACTGGCTCGGGGCTTCAGCGGGCATTGTGCGACCAAGGCCTGGTGGCAGCGGCACCGCCAGGAGTATCACCGCTTGCGTTCGGACATCGAGCGCAGTGCTGCGGAACTGAAGGCGTTGAAGGCCAGTGCCGAGGCGGCGACGCGCGGGGTGACGGTAACCGGGAAGGATCCGTTGGCTGGCAGTTGAGTTTTGCACTGCCTGTGCCGGCCCTTTCGCGGGCACGCCCGCTCCCACAGGGACCTCATGGCTGTCGGAACATCACTGGCCTGTGCCGACCTCTTCGAAACTTGCGCGGCACCTGTGGGAGCGGGCGTGCCCGCGAAAGGGTCAGCACTGGCAATAGAGAGGCCTAGCGCAACGCCTTGCTCTGCAACACCTCTGAGCGCCGCCCCAGCACGTTCTCGCTGATCTGCACGAAGTCTTCGGTGCTGACGCTGGGCAGGCGCATCAACCCGCGTGCCACATCGTCCAGCGAGCGTTTGGCCTGAGTGTGGATGCGGATTTCCTTGTCCAGCGCTTGCAACAGCATCACCCCGCGCGCCACCTGCGCCGGGGTGGCATGCTCGCCCTTGAGCCGGGTGACCTTGGCGCCCTGCTTACTCAGGCGCGCTTGCCAAGCCTCGTAACGGTCGTCACTCACCCCGCCCGAGCGGCGCAGCAACTCGCTGGCATAGTAGTCGTTCAGGCTTTCCACCAGCCAGTCACTGCCATCACGCCCATGGATCTGCGCAAACAGTTGCACCACTTCGCGCAGCAACGGGCTGCTGCCATTCTCGCTGACCATCGGCCGGGCACTGTGCAGGTACAACGAGCCCTGCGCGGCAGTCGCCCCACGCCACATGCCGTCGCGAGCGCCGACCAACAGTAGCTTCGGCGGGTTGCGCGGGAAAACCGCCTGCAATTGCGGCCAGACAAAGGTCAGCATGGTCAGGTTGTCCATGCGCCGCATACCCTGCCCCACCGGTGCGGCCACGGTGACCTCGGTTTCGCCCAGGCGGGCGCGGCGGCTGCCCAGGTCGCCGGCGAGCATCCAGCCTGTGGGGCGGTCGAACAGGCGCGAAACGTTGTCGATGCGGAACTTGTCCTTGCCGATGCGCGGCCAGGAGGTCTCAATGCTCTTCCAGCCATCCGGCAGGTCGAACGCCAGCCGCGCCACCAGTTCGGTGCCATCCTGCTGGTCGAGGCGCGCAGGCGGCACCAGCTGGTCGCCGAGGAACAGCGCCCAATGCGGGGTGATGCGCGATGAATAGGCGCCGCTGCCGCGTTTCTGGTCCAGCTGCACGCGGTAGCTGAGGCTGGTCTTGCCGGCCGCCGGTTGCCACACGCCGCGCTGGCCCTGCAACTGCCATTGGCCATCAGCCTGGAAGCCGCTGTAGGCCCCAGCCTTGCCCAGGTCGAAATTCAGACTGCGCACGGCACTGCCTTCGGCCAAGGTTAGGCGGACCTCCGCCTGGCCGCTGGCTGGCAACAGGCGCACCTGATAGTCGAGGTCGACCTTTTTCGCCCAGGCCGGCGAACTGGCCATCAGGCCCAACAGCAACAACAGCTGGCAACGCATACAGAAACTCCTTGTTTCCCCGTGGCAGCGGGCCGCGCCGGTCAGCTGGCGCGGAAGATCAGGTGGTCTTCCCAGTCGTCTTCGTGCACATCGTGTTCACTGAGCATGCGCCCCGACTGGGAAATGCGCTGTTCATGGACCTGCTGGCGATCACCGCAGACCAGGTGGTGCCAGGCCGGCAGGTCCTTGCCCTCACTGACCAGGCGGTAGCCGCAGGTACTCGGCAGCCACTTGAACTGGTCGGCCTTGCCCGGGGTGAGCTGTATGCAGTCAGGTACCTGGGCGAAGCGGTTGGGGTAATCGCTGCACTGACAGGTGTGAAGATCCAGCAGTTTGCAGGCGATGCGCGTGTAATAGACGCTGTTGTCGTCCTCGTCCTCGAGCTTTTGCAGGCAGCACAGGCCGCAACCATCACACAGCGACTCCCACTCTTGCGGGCTGAGTTGCTCGAGGGTCTTGCGCTGCCAGAACGGCGCGTTTTCAGCGATCATGACACGGGTTTCCTGCATTCATCTTGGGGCCACGGCGCGCGGCGGCGCCAGTCTAGAGCCTGGCCTTCGGCAAAGCCAGACCGCTTGTCAGTCGCGACGCGACGCAGTAGCGTGCGCGTTTACCGCCCTTTTGCAGGAGCCGCCATGAGCGCCACCCCCCGCATTGCCGATTACGCCATCAACGAGCAGTTCATCAACCGCTGGTCGCCACGTGCCTTCACCGCCGAGCCGATCAGCGAGGAAACCTTGCTGAGCTTCCTCGAAGCTGCACGCTGGGCGCCGTCGGCGAACAACTCGCAACCTTGGCGCTTCCTCTATGCCCGCCGTGACACGCCGAACTGGGAGCGTTACCTGAACCTGCTGGTGCCGGCCAACCGCAGCTGGGCGCAACAGGCATCGGCGTTGGTGCTGGTGATTTCCAAGACCACCTACGCCGCCCCGGGCGCCACGGAAGAAAAGCCGGCGCTGTGGCACACCTTCGACACCGGCTCCGCCTGGGGGCACCTGGCCCTGCAAGCCAGCATCAGCGGCTGGCATACCCATGGCATGGCCGGTTTCGACCAGGAGCTGGCGCGTCAGGAGTTGAAGGTTCCTGAAGGCTACGTGCTGCATGCCATGGTGGCAATCGGCAAGCTGGGCGATAAGGCCAGCCTGAACGAAGCGCTGCAGGCGCGTGAAGTCCCGAGCCCGCGCAAGCCACTGAGCGAGCTGGCTGCCGAGGGTGATTTCAGCCTGTAAGCCTTGCATTGGCTGTACTGGCCTTTTCGCGGGCTCGCCCGCTCCCACAGGTACAACACACCCTTCGAGGGCGGCGCAATACCTGTGGGAGCGGGCAAGCCCGCGAAGAGGCCGGTACAGGCATTACAAAATCAATAGCCCCGGGCGAAGTCCACTTCACCTCGCAACCCCTGCCCCGCCGCATACGCCCGCACATTCTCGACAAACAACCGCACCATCGCCGCCGGCGAGGTGGGTGCCGAGCTGTGCCCGGTCAGCAGCAAGCCCCACGCCGTCCAGAACGGGTGTTGCCTGGGCAACGGCTCCTGCCGGCAGACATCGATCACCGCCCCTGCCAGGTGCCCTTCCTTCAGTGCCTCGACCAGGTCAGCGTCGACCACCGCAGCGCCGCGCCCTGCATTGATGAACAGCGCCGTGGGCTGGAAGCGCTTGAACAGTGCCGCATCATACAGGTCGTGGGTTGCCGGGGTATCCGGCAGCAGGTTGAGTACGTAATCGACCTGACCCACCAGGCGCGGCAGGTCGGCCAGCGCCGCTACCTCGACGAACGGCGCCTGCTCGCGGGCGCTGCTGGCAACGCCATACAGCACCACGCCAAACGCCTGCAGGAACTCGGCCACCCGCTGGCCAATGTCGCCAGTGCCGACGATCAGCACCTTGCGCCCTTCCAGGGTCCGCCCCGGGCGGTCGTCCCAACGACGCTCGACCTGGCTGACCAGCCGCGACAGCACCTCGCGCTCATGGCCGAGCATGTAGGTGAGCATGTACTCGGCCATCACCTGGCCAAAGATGCCCACGGCGCGGGTCAGGCGATAGTCGCGCGGCAGGCCCTCGGCCAGCAGCGGGGTGATACCGGCCCAGGTGGACTGGATCCAGCCCGGCTTGTGGCCTTGGCGCAACAGGCTTGCCAGCAGGTCCGGCTGGCCCAGCCACACCGGGCACTGTGGCGCCTGGCGTGCCAGTTCGGCGGAGTCGCCGCTGGTCAGGACTTCCAGCTCAGGCGCGGCTGCGCGCAAAATCTCGGCGTATCGAGCATGATCATGCTCAGCAATCAGTACTCGCATGATCAGGCAGGGTCGTTACGGCGCAGCAACTCTTCGGGCAGGTGCTCGATGTAGTCGTCTTCCGGCGGCGGCATCTGCAGGTGATAACCCTGGTTGTCGAGGTTTTCCAGCACCTTGGCGATGTCCTCGCGGGCCAGCTTGCGCTCGGGAGTCAGCACCAGGTCGAAGGCGTGCACGGGGGTGCCGAAGAACGGCAGCAGGCCTTCGGGCACGCGCTCCAGGCCGTCGGCCTTGAGCACGTACAGGTACATTTCGTTCTTGCGGGGGCTCTTGTAGATAGAGCAAATGCGTTTCATCGGGTCTCTCCGGCGCCTGCGAGGCTGTCCAGCAGGGCCTGGCCCATACGCTCACGGCGCCAGCCGCGCAGCGAATCGGGCAATTGATAGGGGCCATTGGGGTAGCCACTCTTGAGCAGCGCTTCCAGGGCTTTCTTGCGCAGCATCAGCTCGGGGGCAATGCCCAGGCGCTCACCTTCGGCCTGGCCGATGGCACGCAGCTGCTTGAGGATGCCGCTGGCCTCGATCGGCAAAGGCTCGGGCAAGGCCTGTGGCCATTGCTCGGCTGGCAGGCTGGCGGCACGCTTGATCAGCTGGATGAGGAACTCACCGTCCTGACGAATGGTGCGCGGATGCATCTCGTCGATCTTGGCCAGCGCCGACAGGTTGCTCGGCTGGCTCTTGGCCATAGGCCACAGCGAGTGCTCCTTGAGGATGCGATTGCGCGGTACGTCGCGGTTGCGCGCTTCACGCTCGCGCCAGGCACACAGCTCACGCAGCACTGCCAGTTGCTGGGGGGCCAGCTTCCAGGCCAGCTTGACGTCGCGGTACAGGCTTTCGGGCTCGACTTCGCGGCGCAATGCGGCCACCAGCTCGGCGCCGTCCTCCAGCACCCAGGCGTACTTGTCGTCACTCAGGCGCGGGCGCAACACGGTGAACAGCTCGGCCAAGTGCACGGCATCCTCGGCGGCATAGCTGACCTGGGTTTCCGAGAGCGGGCGCTGCAGCCAGTCGGAGCGGGTTTCGCCCTTGGGCAAGTCAATACCCAGCACATCCTGCACCAGGCGCGAATAACCCATGGAGAACCCCAGGTTCAGATAACCGGCCGCCAGTTGGGTGTCGAACAGCGGCTGTGGCAGCTTGCCGGTCAGGCGCAGCAACACTTCGAGGTCTTCGCTGCAGGCGTGCAGCACCTTGACCACGCCACTGTCATCCAGCAGTTCGGCCAGGGGTTGCCAGTTGCCGATCAGCAACGGGTCGATCAGGAAGGCACGCTGGCCATCGCCGATCTGGATCAGCCCGGCTTTCGGGTAGAAGGTGTCGACCCGCATGAATTCGGTATCGACGGCGACAAAGGGCAGCTGGTGCCAGTCGCGGCAGTGTTCGGCCAGGCTCTGGTCGTCACGGATCCAGTGTATTTCGATGGCCACGAGGCTCTCCCACTAACATTGGCGCGCAGTATATACGGCGCGGGCACTGCTGGTGAAACCCGGGCCATCCTTGATATCGATCAGCGGTGCTGTTGTGCGTGTTCAGGCAGCAGCAACTCTCGTGCGCAAAATCCGCAAGCTTCGCGATCCCTGTGGGAGCGGGCATGCCCGCGAACACCGGCGAAGCCCGTGCCATCCACCGCGTCGCCTGCTTCGCGGGCATGCCCGCTCCCACAAAGACCGCGCAAGCTAGCGGTTTTTGAATGCGCTTTGCCTCACCGCTTGGCCGCCAGCCATGGCCGGCAGCTGGCGAACATGTCCAGCGATTGCTGGTAGACCTCGGTACGCACCTGCAACAGGCCGAGCATCGAGTGGAACAGGTTGTCCTGCGACAGCGGCGCATCGCTGAGCTTGGCCAGGCAGTCGGTGTCGACGCCGAAGTCCTCCTTGTAGCTGTCGGAGAACCAGGTCAGCAGCGGCACGTGCTTCTGCTGCTCGGGGGCGATAGCGTAAGGCGTGCCGTGCAGGAACAGGTTGTACTCACCCAGCGACTCGCCATGGTCGGACAGGTAGATCATCGCCGTGTCGACCTTGTCCTGCTTGCTGCGCAGGGTGTCGATCAGCGAGGCCAGCACCTTGTCGGTGTAGGCCAGGGTGTTGTCGTAGCCGTTGACGATTTCCTGCTCGCTGCACTGGTCCAGCGCGTTGCTCTGGCATACCGGGGCAAAACGCTGGTCGGCACCGGGGTAACGCTTGAAGTATTCAGGCCCGTGGCTGCCCATCTGGTGCAGCACCAGCACGGTGTCCTTGTCGAGGTTGTCGATCAGCTCACCCAGGCCCTGCAGCAGGATCTGGTCATGGCATTCACCATCAGCGCACAACTGCGGGTCCTGGAGTTTGCTGACATCGATGAACTGCACGCGGTCGCAGGTGCCCTTGCAGCCCGACTGGTTGTCACGCCACTGCACCGCCAGGCCGGTACGCTGGAGGATGTCCAGCAACCCTTCGCGGTTCTTCGCCACGCGGGCATCGTAGTCCTTGCGCTTCATGCCAGAGAACATGCACGGCACCGAAACGGCGGTTTCCGTGCCGCAGGAGTGCACATCGGAGAACGCCAGCAGGCCCTGTTCCCTGGCAAGGTTCGGTGTGGTATCGCGGTTGTAGCCAAGCACGCCGAAGTGGTCTGCCCGCGCACTTTCGCCCACCACCAGCACGGTCAGCGACTTGCGTTCGTGCTTTTGCCAGGCGGCATCACGCTTGGCATCTTCGCCATAATGCTGGAAGGGCCGCGATGCGGTACCGACGCGCTCGCTGACATAACCGATGGAGGCACCCACGATATTGCTGGGGGTGAGCATCAGGCGCAGTTCGTGGTGGTTGCGAAACAGCGACGACAGGCCCTGGTAGTTGACCAGTGCCACCGAGCCCAGGGCCACCACGCAGGCACCGCCAACCACCAGCTTGCCGAGCAGTTCACGGTGCCAGGCGCGATAGGCGATCGGCGCCTTCCACAACAGCACCGAAGGCACTACACCGAGGCCCAGGATATACAAGGCAAACTTCAACGAAAGCAGGTCACGCACTTCCGCCACGTTGGTTTCCGCGATATTGCGGAACATGCCCGCGTCAATAAGTACGCCGTACTGGTTCATGAAGTAAGCCACGCCCGCGCCGCTCATGAACAACACGACAAGTATTGGCTTCAATATATAACGGAAGGCGAACAACGTGAGGATCAGGTTGAACGCGAACAGCATCAGCACGGCAAACGCCAGGCTCAGCCAAAGCCCCGGCAAACCGGGCGGCACGACCTGTTCGAGATGCTGCCAGAGGAAGACATTGAAGCCTATCAGCAGGTAAAGACTGGCCAGCAGCGTGACCCATTCAGTCCGCAGGGATTTGAAGTTGAGCATCAGTGTTCGCAATCAAGAGTGATTATCAGCCCGAGGGCCTGCGCGGCACCGGGGAAACTTGGCTGAACTCTAGAAAGCGTGCCATCAATATTTTGTGAAAAAGACGCCAACAAATTCGTGAGCAGGCGCCTTTTCTACATTAAAAGAAGTTCATTCAGCGCTTGTTCAGCCTGGCAGGCGTGCCTTGGCATACGGCTCGCGGTCGATGTCCAGCACTTCCACGCACAGCTGGATATCAAGCCCGGGTTGCTCGGGGATGGCGTCACGCAACACGTCGAGCAGGCTGGTGGACAATTGCGTCTTGACCTCGGGCGAGCGCCCGCTGAGGATGGCCAGGCGCACATGGGCAAAGGCACGCTCGCCGGGCGCAGTGCCCACCCGATAGTGCTTGAAGGCTTCGGCGCGGCTTTTGATATCGGCCTCGTCGGCGAACTGGCCACTGCCGACCAGGGCATGGTTCAGGCGCAGCAGCAGGACGTCGACATTCAGCTCACGCAGGTTGTCGCTGTATTCGAGGTTCAGGTGAGGCATGGCGCAGGTTCCGGGTCACGGGGGAGATGCGACAGCCTACCCCAGTCCCCTACCTGCGCAAAGACGACTATCCTCAAAGGTCAGAACCATCCGCCAACCCCCGACAGAGGTGAAGAAATGCCAGTTCCGCATGATCTGCTCGCTGACCTGCACGTTACCGCTGATGCATTCCAGGCGCTCATGGACAAGGACCAGACGCTGCACTCACTGCACAAGGAATACAACGCAAAAGACAAAGAGGTGGTCGCTGCCGAAGGCAACGGCACCAACGACGAAACCGTCAACCGCCTGCGCAAGGAGCGCTTGCTGATCAAGGACAAGATCGAACGGATCATTCATCCGCCCAAATCCAGATAGATACCACAGGCCTGCACGGCCCCCTGTAGGAGCGGCCTTGTGTCGCGATGGGCTGCGCAGCAGCCCCGAAAATCTCGACAGAGACATAGATTCTGGGGCTGCTGCGCAGCCCATCGCGACACAAGGCCGCTCCTACAACCGCATCATCACGAGCCAGCAGCCGCAGCCTTCAACGCCCCATCCAGGTCCTCGACCAGGTCGCGGTAATCCTCGATCCCCACCGACAACCGCAGCAGGTTCTCGCTGATCCCCATCACGCCCTTCTGCTCCGGGCTCAGCGAGCAGTGCGACATGCTCCAGGAGTGGTTGATCATGCTTTCCACCCCGCCCAGCGAGTCGGCCAGCACGAAGATCTGCAGCGCCTCCACCAGGCGGTTTAGCGCAGCCCGGTCGCCCTTGACCTTCATCGCCACCACCGCCCCGCCACTGCGCATCTGCCGTTTGCACAACTCATGTTGCGAGTGGCTTTCCAGCCCTGGGTAATACACCTGCTCGATCTGCGCGTGGCTTTCGAGGAAGCGTGCCACCTGCAGGGCATTGGCACACTGGCGCTCCATGCGCACATCCAGGGTCTTCAGACCGCGCAGGGCCAGATAGCAGTCGAACGGCCCCTGCACCGCGCCAATCGCCATGCTGATGCGGCGCAGGCGCGCCAACAGCGCATCATTGGCAGCTACCACCACGCCACCGGTGAGGTCGGAGTGGCCGCCGATGTACTTGCTGGCCGAGTGCATCACCAGGTCCACGCCCAGGGTGATCGGGCGCTGGTTCCACGGCGAGCAGAAGGTGTTGTCGATACAGGTGAGGATGCCCCGCGCCTTGGCCAGGTCGCACACCGCCTTGATGTCGACCAGGTGCAGCAACGGGTTGGTCGGCGATTCGATCCAGATCAGCTGGGTTTCCGGCTTGATGGCGGCGGCCACCGCCTCGAGGTCGTTGAGGTCGACGTAGGTGGTGGTCAGGCCCGAGGTGCGGCTGCGGTAGTCTTCCATGATGCGGAAGGTACCGCCGTACACGCCGTTCATCACCACGACGTGGGCATCCTTGGGCAGCAGCTCCAGCACGGTGGCGGTGGCGTTCACGCCCGAGGCGCAGGCGACCGCGCCAACGCCCTCTTCCAGGGCGGCGACACAGGTCTCATAGGCATGCCGGGTGGGGTTGCCGACACGGCTGTAGGAGTATTCCGGTTTGTCGTCCAGGCTGCGCTTGGTGAACGAGCTGGCGGTGACGATCGCCGGGAAAATAGCGTTATCGGCGACGCTGAACTGCTCACCGGCGTGAATGGTACGGGTGGCGAAATTGCGCAGCTTGTCGGACATGGTCAGGCCCATTGGCAGAGTGAAAGCTGCAACTATCGCACAACCCAAATCTTCTGGCCTTGGGGTAATCTGTGAAATATTTTTCTCCACGGCCCACGCGCGATATGGACAGCTTCGACCAGCACATTCTCACCCTGCTTCAGCGCGACGCCTCGATCTCGCTCAAGGACCTGGCCGAGGCCGTCAACCTCTCCACCACGCCGTGCTGGAAGCGGGTCAAGCGCCTGGAGGAAGACGGCTACATTGTCGGCCGTGTCGCCCTGCTCGACCCGGAACGGCTGGGGTTGGGGCTGACGGTGTTCGTCCAGCTCAAGACCCAGCGCCACGACAGCGCCTGGCTGGAGCAGTTTGCCGCGACCGTGACCGGGTTCGAGGAAGTGATGGAGTTCTACCGCATGTCGGGGGACTGGGATTACATGCTGCGGGTGGTGGTGGGGGATATTGCGGCGTATGACCGGTTTTACAAAAAGCTGATCACCAGTACTGATGGGCTGTCGAACATCACTTCCAGTTTTGCCATGGAGCAGATGAAATACACCACGGCTTACCCGGTGAACCGTTCCTGATCGGTGCTGGATTCTTCGCGGGCTTGCCCGCTCCCACAGGAGTACCACAGGTGCTGAAAACTGTGGGGTCCCTGTGGGAGCGGGCAAGCCCGCGAAGAGGCCAGCACAGGCAACCGATCAATCCGCGGCAAGCACCGCCGCAATCCGGTTCCCCGCCTTGGCTTTCTCGACCTTGATCGCCACGAACTTCGAGGTCGGGGTATAGGTCCCCTCGCCATAGCTTTCCAGCGGCACCAGCGGGTTGGTCTCCGGGTAATAGGCCGCCGCCTGCCCTTCGGGCACGTCATACGCCACCAGGCGGAAGCCCGACACGCGCCGCTCCACGCCATCCTCCCACAGCGACACCAGGTCCACATGCTCGCCCGGCTCGAAGCCCATCCGACGGATGTCCACCTCGTTGACGAACACCACTTCACGCAGGCCGAACACCCCGCGATAACGGTCGTCCAGGCCATACAGGGTGGTGTTGTACTGATCATGCGAACGCAGGGTCTGCAGGATCAGGTCGGGCTT
Source organism: Pseudomonas sp. PVC-5-1 (assembly GCF_057444345.1). Lineage (NCBI taxonomy): Bacteria > Pseudomonadati > Pseudomonadota > Gammaproteobacteria > Pseudomonadales > Pseudomonadaceae > Pseudomonas > Pseudomonas sp. PVC-5-1. The sequence goes on from NZ_CM172024.1 coordinate 4,318,069, forward strand.
GTCACCGCGCGCCAGCACCTTGGCATTTACCAGTTGCTCCGGCAGCCGGTGCGGGCTGAAGCGCGCCTTGCCTGTGGCCGTGCGCCAGGTACGGTCGGCGGCATTGTTGCCCAGGTGGAAGCCGCCCGGGTGCTGCAGGCGCTCGTTGAAAGCGGCAAAGCCGGGGATCACATCGGCAATCATGCTGCGGATGCGGCCGTAGTCGGCAACAGCGTATTCCCAGTCGATCGGCTGCTTGCCCAGGGTCGCCTGGGCCATGCCGGCGATGATCCACGGCTCCGAGCGCAGGTGCGGCGAGCGCGGGCGCAGCTGGCCGTGGGAGATGTGCACCATGCTGAAGGTGTCCTCCACGGTCACGCCTTGCGGCCCGCTGGCCTGCATGTCGATTTCGGTACGGCCCAGGCACGGCAGGATCAACGCATCGCGGCCGGTGACCAGGTGCGAGCGGTTGAGCTTGGTGGAAATCTGCACGGTCAGCGCGCAGTTGCGCATGGCCGCATGGGTGCGCGGCGTATCCGGCGTGGCCTGGGCAAAGTTGCCGCCCAGGCCGATGAACACCTTGGCCCGCCCCTCTTCCATGGCCTTGATCGCCAGCACGGCGTTGTGCCCGTGGGCACGCGGCACGCGGAACCGGAAGCGTTTTTCGATGGCATCGAGCAGCGCCGACCCGGGCTTCTCGTCGATGCCCATGGTGCGGTCGCCCTGCACGTTGCTGTGGCCACGCACCGGTGACAGGCCGGCGCCGGGCTTGCCGACGTTGCCGCGCAGCAGCTGCAGGTTGACGATTTCCTGAACGGTCGGCACCGAGTGGCGATGCTGGGTGACGCCCATGGCCCAGCACATGATCACCCGTTCGGCCTTGCGGTACATGCGCGCGGCCAGTTCGATCTCGGCCTGGGTCAGGCCCGATTGCTCGACGATGTGCGCCCAGGGCGTGGCATCCACGGTTTCCAGGTATGCGTCGATGCCACTGGTGTGCTCGGCGATGAAGGCATGGTCGAACACCGCCGGTTCACCATTGGCCTGGGCTTCGCGTTCCCACTGCAGCAGGTACTTGGCAATGCCGCGCATCACTGCCATGTCGCCGCCCAGGGCCGGGCGGAAGTAGGCCGTGTTGGTTGGTTCGGAGCCATTGCTGAGCATCTCGAACGGGTGCTGCGGGTGCTGGAAGCGCTCCAGGCCGCGCTCCTTGAGCGGGTTGAAGCAGACCACCTGGGCACCACGCTTCACCGCTTCACGCAGCGGCTCGAGCATGCGCGGGTGGTTGGTGCCGGGGTTCTGGCCGATGACGAAGATAGCGTCGGCCAGCTCCAGGTCGTGGAACACCACGGTGCCCTTGCCCACGCCGAGGGTTTCCGACATGCCCACGCCGCTGGCTTCATGGCACATGTTCGAGCAGTCGGGGAAGTTGTTGGTGCCGTAGGCGCGGACGAACAGCTGGTAGAGGAACGCCGCCTCGTTGCTGGCCCGGCCCGAGGTGTAGAACTCGGCCTGGTCGGGCGATTCGAGTGCGCGCAAGTGTTGCGCAACCAGCGCAAAGGCTTCTTCCCAGCTGGTTTCGACATAGTGGTCGGTGGCCGCGTCGTAGCGCATCGGGTGAGTCAGGCGGCCCTGGTACTCCAGCCAGTAGTCGGTCTGCTCGGCCAGGGCGCTGACGCTGTACCTGGCGAAGAATGCCGGGTCCACCGAGCGGCCGGTGGCTTCCCAGTTGACTGCCTTGGCGCCGTTCTCGCAGAACTTGACCATGTCGTTTTCCGGCGACTCGCCCCAGGCGCAGCCGGGGCAGTCGAAGCCGCCGTTCTGGTTGGTCTTGAGCATGGCCCGCAGGTTCTTGAAGGCATTGTCGCTGCCCAGCCAGCTCTTGGTCACGCTCTTGAGCGCCCCCCAGCCGGCGGCGGCGCCTTTGTAGTCCCTGATATGTTGGTCCTGGCTCATGCGGTGAATCCTCACGCTTCGATGCTTTTTTTCAGCCTATGGAGCGTGGGGTAGAGCCGTCCAATCGAAAGATCTTACGGGGTGATAGGCGGTTTCGATCATGGGCCGGAAATGGTGTTAGCCCGTTCGCGGGCGCGCCCGCTCCCACAGGTTCAGTGCAGTTCCCGAGAGCAGCGATAACCCTGTGGGAGCGGGCATGCACGCGAACGGTGCGACGCGGTCAACATTTTGAAATGCGTGACCTGCAGCCATGATAGAGACCATCGATCAATCGGTCGGACAAAGCAATTTGACGGCCCTGCGCCCAAGTTATAGCTTGGATCGAGTCCCTACCCATTCGAGCGCGAACGTGGAACAGAACAGCCGGGCCCTGATCGACGGCTTCAACCGGAAAATCGACTACCTGCGGATGTCGGTCACCGACCGCTGCGACTTCCGTTGCGTGTACTGCATGGCCGAAGACATGCAGTTCCTGCCGCGCCAGCAAATCCTCAGCCTCGAGGAACTGCTCCAGGTGGCCGAGCGCTTCGTCGCCCTTGGTACCCGCAAGATCCGCCTGACCGGCGGCGAGCCGCTGGTGCGCCAGGGCATCGTCGACCTGTGCGGGCGGATCGCCGCCCTGCCCGGCCTGCGCGAGTTGTGCCTGACCAGCAACGGCTCGCAACTCGGGCGCCTGGCCCAGCCGCTGTTCGACGCAGGTGTCACGCGCCTGAACATCAGCCTCGACAGCCTGGACGCCGAGCGCTTCAAGCAACTGACCCGCACCGGCGACCTGCACCAGGTGATCGCCGGCATCGACGCCGCCCGCCAGGCCGGTTTCAAGCGCACCAAGCTCAACTGCGTAGTCCTCAAAGGCCGCAACGACCACGAACTGGTCGACCTGGTGCGCTTTGCCATCGACCGCGAACTGGACATCACCTTCATCGAAGAAATGCCCTTGGGCGTGATCAGCGAACATGAACGCGGCGAGTCGTTCTGCTCCAGTGACGAAGTACGTGCGCTGCTGGCCGAGCAGTTCACATTGGTCGAATCGACCGAGTCGTCCCAGGGCCCCGCCCGCTACTGGCGCCTGGCCGAAGCCGCCAACACTCGGGTCGGCTTCATTTCGCCACACAGCCACAACTTCTGCGCCACCTGCAACCGCGTGCGACTCACCGTCGAAGGCCGCCTGCTGCTGTGCCTGGGCAATGAACACTCGGTGGACCTGAAGCAGGTGCTGCGCGCCCACCCCGGCAACCCCGAACGCCTGGAAAAGGCCATTCGTGATTCCTTGCACCTCAAGCCCTACCGCCATCATTTCGAAGTCGGTGGCGACGTGCAGATCCTGCGTTTCATGAACATGACCGGCGGCTAGGCAGCCGTCTCTGGATTTACATGATCGTCCACCCCACCCCCGATGTGCTGCGTGTGCTGTTCACCCTCAAGGGTTCGATCGTCAAGCGCATCGCCCTGCGTTGCCTGACGATCACCCTGCTGGCCGCGCTGATCGTGTTGGTCGAGCGGCATTTCCCGGCGTTTTTCTACCCGGTCAGCGCCACCCCGTTCACCTTGCTGGGCCTGTCACTGTCGATTTTCATGAGTTTTCGCAACAACGCCTGCTATGACCGCTGGTGGGAGGGGCGCAAGGCCTGGGGCAAGCTGATCATCGAAACCCGTTCGTTCGTGCGCGAAAGCCTGGTGATTACCGACGAAACCCTGCGTGCCGAACTGTTGCGCAGCCTGTGCGGCTTTGCCCATGCACTGAATGCTCGGCTGCGCAGCGAGGACGAACTGGCCGCCGCCCGGCCCTGGCTGGCCCGGCCCGATGCAATCAGCCCGCACAACGTGTGCGACGCCATCCTGCGCGAAATCGGCGGGCACTGCTCGCGGCTGGCAACACAGCAGCAGATCAGTGACTGGCGCTACAGCCTGCTGGAGCAGCGGCTGGTGGGGCTGACCGAAGTGCAGGCTACCTGCGAGCGGATCAAGGGCACGCCGTTGCCGTTCCCCTACACGCTGTTGCTGCACCGCACCATCTACATCTTCTGCCTGTTGCTGCCGTTTGCCCTGGCCGAGCCGCTGGGCTGGCTGGCGCCGCTGTTCACCACCATCGTGGGGTACACGTTCTTCGGGCTGGATGCGATTGGCAACGAACTGGAAGACCCGTTTGGGCGCGATGAGAACGACCTGCCGACCGATGCCATGGTGCGGACAGTGGAGCGCGATGTGCTGGCGGGGTTGGGGGAACAACAGCTACCGCCGGTGTTGTTGCCGGTGGACCATGTATTGAGCTGAGCGATTGTTGTTGCCTGTCCTGGCCTCTTCGCGGGCTTGCCCGCTCCCACAGGGTCACCACTGCCCTCAAGACCTGTGGAGTACCTGTGGGAGCAGGCAAGCCCGCGAAGAGGCCAGGACAGACGAAAGATCAGCCCCGGCTTGCACAGGCCTCGATCGGCTTCAGGTGCTTGACGAAGTTGCACGGCCGGTGCCGCGCATCCAGCTGCTCCGCCAGGATGCCCTCCCACGCCGTACGGCAGGCCCCGGTGGAGCCCGGCAGGCAGCACACCAACGTGCGGTTGGACAGCCCGGCCAGCGCCCGGCTCTGCACGGTCGAGGTGCCGATATCGAGAATCGACAGGGCCCGGAACAGTTCGCCAAAGCCATCGATGCGCTTGTCCAGCAGGCACTCGACCGCTTCCGGCGTGCTGTCACGCCCGGTAAAACCGGTACCGCCGGTGATCAGCACCACCTGCACCTGTTCGTCGGCAATCCAGGTGGCGACCTGGGCGCGGATCTTGTAAAGGTCGTCCTTGAGCAACGCCCGCGCCACCAGGCGGTGGCCGATCTCAACCGAGCGGCTGGCCAGCAGCTCACCGGAAGTGTCGTTGTCGTAGGTACGGGTATCGCTGACTGTCAGCACGGCGATGTTGAGCGGTACGAAGACCGCATCGGGTTGGACGCGCACGGTGGGGCTCCTCGAGTGGCATTGCCGCCACGCTAGAGGCATGGCCCGGGGGCGTCCAATCGATATGGCGTACCGACTCATCAATGACATCTATCGCAGACGTGGGTTAAGGTCTGCATAACCCGATACCAGGCACCTCCATGGACATCAAGCAGCTCAAATTCCTCATCGCCCTCGACCAGACCCGCCACTTCGGCCAGGCGGCGGCGCTATGCCATATCACCCAGCCGACGCTGTCCATGCGCCTGCGCAACCTGGAGGACGAACTGGACCTGGTGTTGGTCAAACGCGGCCAGCGCTTCGAAGGCTTCACCGAAGCGGGCGAGCGAATCCTGGCCTGGGCCCGTACCCTGCTCGCCGCGCACGATGGCTTGCAGGCCGAAGCCGCCAGTTGCCGCGGCCAGGTGGTCGGCAGCCTGCGCCTGGGCACGGTGCCGCTGGCCAGCTTCAACCCCATGCACCTGCTGCTGCCGCTGCGTGAAAAATACCCCGAACTGCACTTCCAGATCAGCTCGCTAAGCTCGGAACAGGTCATCGACGGGCTCAGCCGCAACCAGCTCGACCTGGGCATCTGCTACCTGGACCAGGTCAACACCAGCTTCTTTGAAGTGATCGAACTTGGCACCACCACCATGGGCCTGCTGCACGATACCCGGCACTTCCAGTTCACCAGCGACACCCTGCGCTGGGACGAGCTGGGCGACATTCCGCTCGGCCTGCTGAGCAAGGGCATGCACTACCGCCAGTCGCTGGACCTGAGCTTCCGCAGCCGTGGCCTGGAGCCGAATGCGGTACTGGAAAGCGACTCGAGCTTCCAGCTGATCCAGGCCATCAACACCGGCATGTGCTGTGCGGTCATGCCACTGGACTGCGGGCTGGAAGACCTGAGCGAGCACCTGCGCATCCTGCCGGTGGCCGACGCCGCTATCCACAGCCCGGTCGGCCTGCTGCTGCGCCGCAGCGAACCGCGTTCGGCAATTGCCGAGCAGTGCTTCGATGAGGCGCGGGCGCTGTTTCAGGCCAACTGAGCGCTGGTTGCCTGGCGGTACTGCCGCGGGGTGAAGCCGGTCAGTTGCTTGAACTGGCGGCTGAAGGCGCTGTGGTCGGTATAGCCGCAGCACATCGCCACTTCAGTGATCGGCAGTTCCGAATGCAGCAAACGATGGGCGTGCTCCAGGCGTGCCTTGTGGATCATCTGCCGTGGCGTGAGGTGGAACACCCGCTTGCAGTAGCGCTCCAGCTGGGCCACGGAAATGCCGGCGATACGGGTCAGCTCGCCCATGCTGATCGGCTGGTGGAAATGCCGACGGATATGCTCGTCCACCGCCGCCAGGCGCTGGTAGGCGGGGTGGCTGTCGGCGGCTGACTGCAAGTCGACCGAGATGCCGACCAGGCCGATGATCTCGCCGGACTGGTTGTACAGCGGGCGCTTGTGGGTCAGGCACCAGCCAGGCTCGCGGCTGCCGTAAAGATGCAGCTCCAGCTGGTCTTCCAGCACCAAACCCTCCTTGAGAACGCGACGGTCCTGCTCGGTGTAGCCGGGGCCCAGCTGTGCCGGGAACACTTCGGCACTGGTCTTGCCCAGCAGCGGTTGCAGTCGCTTGAGGCCACAGCGCTGGACCAGGGTGTTGTTGGCCAGCACATAGCGGGCGGCCGGGTCCTTGATGAAGATCGCGGCGTTGGGGATGGCGTCGAGGATCGGCAGCAGCAGGGACACACCGGCGAGCAGGGCCTCGAGGTTGGCGGGGCGGTGCTGGTCGAGGGACTGGTACAGGGTTGCCAGGGGAGTGTCGGTCATCTGCTCTCTCTCGGTTTGCTGTGCCGGCCTCTTCGCGGGTGAACCCGCTCCTACAGGTACTGCGCAGCCCTCAAAGCTGCGGAGATACCTGTAGGAGCGGGTTCACCCGCGAAGAGGCCGGCACAGCAAGTAAATGTCTACAACCCTTATGCGTTAAGGCTTACAGCCTATCCCCCACCCTTCCCTCCTACCACTGCTTTTTCGAAACTGTGCCGATTTCGTCATCCCCCCTGCAGAAAACCATCAAGAACCGCCGCCCCGATCGGTCCACTCTATGCCCCACGCAAGCCGCCCCAAGTCCTACAAGAGCGCGGCCCAAAAAGCCGCATCTCGTGACATCAGACCTGCCTATCCAATAACCAACAAAAAGGCGAACCCATGTCAGGCAAATTCAAAAAACAGTTGTCATTGCTGGACCTCACCTTCATCGGCCTAGGCGCCATCTTCGGCTCCGGCTGGCTGTTCGCCGCCAGCCACGTCTCGGCCATCGCCGGCCCGGCCGGCATCCTGTCCTGGTTCCTTGGCGGCTTCGCCGTACTGTTGCTGGGCATCGTCTATTGCGAACTGGGCGCTGCCCTGCCGCGTGCCGGGGGCGTGGTGCGCTACCCGGTGTACTCCCACGGCCCGCTGCTGGGCTACTTGATGGGCTTTATCACCCTGATCGCCTTTTCCAGCCTGATCGCCATCGAAGTGGTCGCTTCGCGTCAATACGCCGCCGCCTGGTTCCCCGGGCTGACCAAGGCCGGCTCCAGCGACCCGACCGTGCTCGGCTGGCTGGTGCAGTTCGCCCTGCTGGGGCTGTTCTTCTTCCTCAACTACCGCAGCGTGAAAACCTTCGCCAAGGCCAACAACCTGGTCAGTGTGTTCAAGTTCATCGTGCCGCTGCTGGTGATCGGCGTGCTGTTCACCTTCTTCAAACCGGAAAACTTCGAGGTCCAGGGCTTTGCCCCGTTCGGCCTGTCCGGCGTTGAAATGGCGGTATCGGCCGGTGGCATCATCTTCGCCTACCTGGGCCTGACGCCGATCATTTCGGTGGCCAGCGAGGTGAAGAACCCGCAACGCACCATCCCCATCGCGCTGATCCTCTCGGTACTGCTGTCCACCGCGATCTACGCCCTGCTGCAACTGGCCTTCCTCGGCAGCGTGCCGACCGAAATGCTGAGCAACGGCTGGGCCGCGGTGACCAAGGAACTGGCCCTGCCCTACCGCGACATCGCCCTGGCTTTGGGTGTGGGCTGGCTGGCCTATCTGGTGGTGGCCGACGCGGTGATCTCGCCCAGCGGCTGCGGCAACATCTACATGAACGCCACCCCGCGCGTGGTCTATGGCTGGGCGCAGACCGGCACCTTCTTCAAGTACTTCACCCGTATCGACGCCGAGTCCGGCATCCCGCGCCCGGCGCTGTGGCTGACCTTTGGCCTGTCGGTGTTCTGGACCCTGCCGTTCCCGTCCTGGGAAGCGCTGATCAACGTGGTTTCCGCCGCCCTGGTACTGAGCTACGCCGTGGCCCCGGTCACTGTCGCCGCCCTGCGCCGCAACGCCCCCGACATGCCGCGCCCGTTCCGGGTCAAGGGCATGGGCGTGCTCGGCCCGCTGTCATTCATCATCGCCGCGCTGATCGTGTACTGGTCGGGCTGGAAGACCGTGTCGTGGCTGCTGGCCCTGCAGATCGTGATGTTCGTGCTTTACCTGCTGTGCGGCCGCTTCGTGCCGACCCAGCACCTGTCGCTGGCCCAGCAAGTGCGCTCGTCGGCATGGCTGATCGGCTTCTACGCGGTGACCATCCTGCTGTCGTGGCTGGGCAGCTTCGGCGGCCTGGGGGTGCTCGGCCACCCGTTCGACACCGTGGTCGTGGCCGCTTGTGCGCTGGGCATCTACTACTGGGGCGCGGCCACCGGCGTGCCTGCCCACCTGGTGCGCCTGGAAGGTGAGGACGAAAGCGAAGCCAGCCATGAACCTCTGGTAGGCCAGCGCCCGGCTGCACTGGCTCCGTAACGGCTACTGGCCCTATCGCCGGCAAGCCGGCTCCCACAGGGGCCGCGCTGCCCAAGAGGCCGATGCAATACCTGTGGGAGCTGGCTTGCCGGCGATGAGGCCCGCACAAACAGCACAAGACTTGGCTGATCAAAGAATGGACAAGCTCATGAAACAGATTCACGTCATCGACTCGCACACCGGCGGGGAACCGACCCGCCTGGTGATGAAAGGCTTCCCGCAACTGCATGGCCGCAACATGGCCGAGCAGCGCGACGAGCTGCGCGAGCTGCACGACCAGTGGCGCCGCGCCTGCCTGCTGGAGCCTCGCGGCAACGATGTGCTGGTCGGTGCACTGTACTGCCCACCGGTATCGGCCGACGCCACGTGCGGGGTGATCTTCTTCAACAATGCTGGCTACCTGAACATGTGCGGGCACGGCACCATCGGCCTGGTCGCCTCGCTGCAGCACCTGGGTCTGATCGCACCGGGCGTACACAAGATCGATACCCCGGTCGGCCAGGTCAGCGCCACCCTGCATGAAGACGGCGCCATAACCGTCGGCAACGTGCCGTCCTACCGCTACCGCCAGCAGGTGCTGGTGGACATGCCCGGCCATGGTCCGGTGCGCGGCGACATCGCCTGGGGTGGCAACTGGTTTTTCCTCGTCTCCGAACACGGCCAGCGCATCGAGCTGGGCAACCGCGAGGCGCTGACCGAATACACCTGGGCGATGCTCAAGGCCCTCGAAGCCCAGGGCATCACCGGTGAAAACGGTGCCCCCATCGACCACGTCGAACTGTTCGCCGACGACGCCAACGCCGACAGCCGCAACTTCGTGATGTGTCCCGGCAAGGCCTACGACCGCTCGCCCTGCGGCACGGGCACCAGCGCCAAGCTGGCCTGCCTGGCCGCCGACGGCAAGCTCGACGAAGGCCAGACCTGGGTACAGGCCAGTATCACCGGCAGCCAGTTCCAGGGCCGCTACGAGCGCGACGGCGAACGCATTCGCCCGTTCATCACCGGCCGCGCCTACATGACCGCCGACAGCACCCTGCTGATCGACGAACAGGACCCGTTCGCCTGGGGCATCTGACCCCGGCTTTTTCCAAAAAAACGAATATCGCGAGGAGTGACAACAATGACCAACAACATCTTCACCGGCACCATGCCCGCCCTGATGACCCCCTGCACCGCCGAGCGCAAGCCGGACTTCAACGCCCTGGTGCGCAAGGGCCGCGAACTGATCGAGGCCGGTATGAGCGCCGTGGTGTACTGCGGCTCGATGGGCGACTGGCCGCTGCTGACCGAAGCAGAGCGCCAGGAAGGCGTGGCGCGCCTGGTGGCCGCCGGCATCCCGACCATCGTCGGCACCGGCGCGGTGAACACCCGTGAAGCAGTATCCCACGCCGCCCACGCGGCCAAGGTTGGTGCCGCCGGCCTGATGGTCATCCCCCGCGTGCTCAGCCGCGGCGCCTCGCTGATTGCCCAGAAGCACCACTTCTCGGCCATCCTGGCAGCCGCACCGAAGCTGCCGGCGGTGATCTACAACAGCCCCTACTATGGCTTCGCCACCCGCGCCGACCTGTTCTTCGAACTGCGCAGCGAGTTCCCCAACCTGATCGGCTTCAAGGAGTTCGGCGGTGGCGCCGACCTGCGCTACGCCGCCGAGCACATCACCTCCAAGGATGACGACGTGACCCTGATGGTCGGCGTCGACACCCAGGTGGTACATGGCTTCGTCAACTGCAACGCCACCGGCGCCATCACCGGCATCGGCAACGCCCTGCCGCGTGAGGTGCTGCACCTGGTGAGCCTGAGCAAGCAGGCGGCCAAGGGTGATGCCAAGGCCCGCCGCCTGGCGCGTGAACTGGAGGCGGCGCTGGCGGTGCTGTCGTCGTTCGATGAAGGCTGCGACCTGGTGCTCTACTACAAGCACCTGATGGTGCTGAACGGTGACAGCGAATACAGCCTGCACTTCAACGAGACCGACGTGCTGACCGACGCCCAGCGCAACTATGCCGAGCAGCAGTACGCGCTGTTCCGCAGCTGGTACGCCAGCTGGTCGGCTGAGCAGAACATCGCCTAAGCAGCCACTGCTTTCTCTGTGGGAGCGGGCATGCCCGCGAAGCAGGCGACTCGGTGCCTGGCACCGGCTTTGCCGGTGTTCGCGGGCTCGCCCGCTCCCACAGGGTAAGTAGTACACCCTTGCAACTGCATGTAATTTCCAAAGGAGGCTCCATGACCCTCACAGGCAACCTGCTGATCGGCCAGACGCCGGTAACCGGCAGCCGCGAAGCCATCCGTGGCATCGACCCGGCCACCGGCCAGACACTGGAACCGGCCTACCTCGGCGGCACCGGCGAACACGTGGCCCAGGCCTGCGCCCTGGCCTGGGCGGCGTTCGATGCCTACCGCGAAACCTCGCTCGAGCAACGGGCACAATTCCTCGAAACCATCGCCACGCAGATCGAAGCGCTGGGTGATGCCCTGATCGATCGCGCCGTGGCCGAAAGCGGCCTGCCAAAGGCGCGCATCCAGGGCGAACGTGGCCGCACCTGCACCCAGTTGCGCACCTTCGCCCGTGTGGTGCGGGCTGGCGAATGGCTGGACGTGCGGGTCGACAATGCCCTGCCTGAGCGCCAGCCCCTGCCGCGTGCCGACCTGCGCCAGCGCCAGGTGGCCCTGGGGCCAGTGGCGGTATTCGGCGCCAGCAATTTCCCTTTGGCCTTCTCGGTGGCCGGTGGCGACACCGCCTCGGCCCTGGCCGCCGGTTGCCCGGTGGTGGTCAAGGCCCACGGCGCCCACCCGGGCACCAGCGAACTGGTCGGCCAGGCAGTGGCAAAGGCCGTGAAGCAGTGCGGCTTGCCGGCCGGTGTGTTTTCGCTGTTGTACGGCTCCGGTCGTGAAGTGGGCATTGCGCTGGTCAGCGACCCGCACATCAAGGCCGTTGGCTTTACCGGCTCGCGCAGCGGTGGCATTGCGCTGTGCCAGGCGGCCCAGGCCCGCCGCGAGCCAATCCCCGTGTACGCCGAAATGAGCTCGATCAACCCGGTGTTCCTGTTCGACACCGCCCTGCAGACCCGCGCCGAGGCACTGGCACAAGGCTTCGTCGCCTCGCTGACCCAGGGTGCCGGCCAGTTCTGCACCAACCCCGGCCTGGTGATTGCCCGTCAAGGGCCGGCGTTGCAGCGTTTCATCGACGCCGCCAGCGAACACGTGCGCAAGGCTGCGGCGCAGACCATGCTCACCCCGGGCATCTTTAGTGCCTACCAGGCCGGTGTCGGCGCCCTGGCCGCAAACGCCAATGCCCAAGCCGCCGCCAGTGGCCAGGCCGGGCAAGGCCCCAACCAGTGCCAGGCGCAGCTGTTCGTGACCCAGGCCGAAGCGTTCCTCGCCGACCCGGCGTTGCAGGCCGAAGTCTTCGGCGCGGCGTCGCTGGTGGTGGCCTGCGCCAACGATGAGCAAGTGCGCCAGGTGGCCGAGCATCTGGAAGGCCAACTGACCGCCACCCTGCAACTGGACGATGCCGACATCGACAGCGCCCGCGCCCTGCTGCCGACCCTTGAGCGCAAGGCTGGCCGCATCCTGGTCAATGGCTGGCCGACCGGTGTAGAGGTATGCGACGCGATGGTCCACGGCGGGCCGTTCCCGGCCACCTCCGATGCCCGCACCACTTCGGTGGGCACGGCGGCGATCCTGCGCTTCCTGCGCCCGGTGTGCTACCAGGACTTCCCCGATGCCCTGCTGCCGCAGGCACTGAAACACGGCAACCCGCTGCAACTGCGGCGCCTGCTCGACGGTAAACGGGAAGGCTGAGCATGGTCGAAACCGCTGAAACCGATATCGCCGTGGTCGGCGCCGGCATTGTCGGCGTCGCCTGTGCCCTGCAACTAGCCCGCCAGGGCCGCCGGGTAACCCTGGTGGACCGCCAGGCACCCGGCCAGGGCGCGTCCTACGGCAACGCCGGGCACCTGGCCACCGAGCAGGTATTCCCGATTGCCGACCTGTCGATTCTCAAACGCCTGCCGCGCATGCTGCTGGACCCGATGGGCCCGCTGCGCCTGGACTGGAAGTACCTGCCCAAGGCCATGCCGTGGTTCACCCGCCTGCTGCTCAACCTGCGCCCGGGCCCGTTTCAGCGCAGCGTGGCCGGCATCCGCACGTTGAACGAAGGCAGCCTGGGTGCCTGGCAGCGGCTGCTGGGTTCGATCGGGCGCAGCGAGCTGTTCCAGGAAGATGGCTCGTTGCTGGTGTTCGAGCGGCCGGAGTCGCGCCAGGCCCTGGAGGCCTTGCGCGCACGCATGCAACAGCAGGCGGTGGCGGTGGACTTCTGGTCGGGCGACACCGTGCGCGAGGCGGCGCCGCAACTGAGCCCGTCGTTGCAGGGTGGGCTGTTCTTCCCGCGTACCGGGCACTTCATCGACCCCTACCGGGTGGTGTGCGAACTGTTCGAAGCGGCCAAGGCCAATGGCGTGCGTTTTGTCCAGGCACAAGTCGATGGCGGGCGGCTGCACAGCGGCGGGGTCAGCCTGGCCAGCGATCAGGGCACGCTCGATGCCCGCCAGGTGCTGATCAGTTGTGGTGCGCATTCCGCGCGGTTGACCGCCACACTGACCGGCAAGCAGGTGCCGCTGGACACCGAGCGCGGCTACCACCTGATGTTGCCTGGCGAGCATCAGCGTTTGCCGTTTGCAGTCACATCGCTGGAGCGCAAGTTCATCATGACGCCCATGGCCGAGGGCCTGCGCCTGGCCGGCACGGTGGAGTTCGCCGGGCTGGACGCGCCGCCGAGCATGCAGCGGGCTTGGCAGTTGCACCGGCTGAGCAAAGGGTTGTTCAGGAGGGACCTGAGTGTTGAGGGAGCGACGCCTTGGATGGGCTTCCGGCCTTCGTTGCCAGATTCGTTACCGGTGATCGACCGGGTGTGTGATGGACGGGTTTTGTTGGCATTCGGGCATCAGCACCTGGGTTTGACCCAGGCGGCGGTGACAGCGGAATGGGTGGGGCGGTTGGCCGAGCGGGCCGGTGGACCGGAGATGGGGGCTTACCGGTTGGATCGGTTCTAGATTCGGGGGCCGCCTTGCGGCCCATTCGCCGGCAAGCCAGCTCCCACCTCGATCGCATAGACCTCAAGCCCTGTGCGGTACCTGTGGGAGCTGGCTTGCCGGCGATTGGGCTGCAAAGCAGCCCCTTCATGCCTCAGCGATAACGCTCGAGCCAGTGCGCATACGGTGCAGGCAAGGTCCAGGAGGCTTTCTCCACCCCCAACTCCTTGGCCGCAAAGTAAGCCCAGTGCGGGTCTGCCAGGTGCGCACGCCCTACCGATACCAGGTCCAGCTGATTGGCTTGCAGCGCTGCTTCCGCCAGTTGCGGCGTACCAAAACCCCACGCCGAGGTCACCGGCAGCTTCGCCTCACGGCGCACGCGCTCGGCAATCGGCCCCATGAACGCCGGGCCCCACGGGATATTGGTGTCGGGAATGGTGAAGCCGACACTCACGCTCAGCAGGTCGAGGCCGCCAGCCTTGAAACGGCGCGCCAGTTCGATCGACTCTTCCAGCGTCTGCTCATCCCGGCCGTCGTACTCCAGCACACCAAAACGCGCGGTCAGGGGCAGGTTCTCTGGCCATACCTCACGTACCGCTGCCAAAGTTTCCAGCAGGAAGCGGCTGCGGTTGTCGAAGCTGCCACCGTAGGCGTCGGTACGCTTGTTGGAGTGTTCGGAGAAGAAGCTCTGGCCCAGGTAGCCATGGGCAAAGTGCAGTTCGATCCACTCGAAACCGGCATCGCGCGCACGGCGGGCGGCATCGACGAAGTCCTGTTTGACCCGGGCAATGTCGTCCAGGGTCATCTCGCGCGGCACTTGTGGCAGGTGCGCGCCGAAGGCGATGGCGGACGGGGCAATGGTTTCCCAGCCGCGGGCGTCGTCGGCGGCAATGTGGTCGTCACCTTCCCACGGGCGGTTGGCGCTGGCCTTGCGCCCAGCGTGGGCAATCTGGATACCTGGCACGGAACCGGCGGCCTTGATTGCCTGCACCACCGGCACGAAAGCCTGGGCGTGGGCATCGCTCCAGATGCCGGCGCAACCGGGGGTGATGCGCCCTTCCGGTGCCACGGCAGTGGCCTCCACCACCAGCAAGCCGGCACCGCCACGGGCCAGGCCGGCCAGGTGCACGTGGTGCCAGTCGTTGATCATGCCGTCCTCGGCCATGTATTGGCACATCGGTGGAATGGCAATGCGGTTGCGCAGGGTGACGTCCTTGAGGGTATACGGTTCGAACAAAGCGGACATGGGCAAGCTCCCGGGCTATCTGATTACGATAGTTCGATCATAATCGAACTATGGCAATTAATGATAGCCCCGTTATCATGACGACCATGCGAGCCTATCAACATCCCAATTCTGAAGACCTCACCCTGGAACGCCTGCTCTATGCCCTGAGCGACCCGGTGCGTCTGGGTATCGTGCGCCACCTGGCGGGCGTGGCCGAAGCCAGCTGTGGCGAGCTGGACGGCGGCCGGCCGAAGTCGAGCATGTCCCACCATTTTCGCGTGCTGCGTGATGCGGGGTTGGTGCATACCCGCAATGTGGGGACTACCCATATGAATTCGTTGCGTAGCGAGATGCTGGGGGAGCGGTTTCCCGGGCTGCTGGACTGCATTCTGCGGCAGAGCTGATTTTTCCTGCCCCGGCCCTATCGCCGGCAAGCCAGCTCCCACAGGTACTCCACAGGTCTCAGGAACTGTGGAGTACCTGTGGGAGCTGGCTTGCCGGCGATAGGGCTAGAACAGGCAACATCAGTTCTCTTTCTTGCCCAGGGCAAACCGGCATACCTGCCCTCCCCTGAGCATGCACTCCTCATGGCTCACCTCGGCCCCACCCAAGGCCCCGATCAGCGCCAGGTCCAGCTCACACACCACCGGGTGCGCCTTGGCCAGGTGATGGAACACGCAATTGTGCGCAACGATCTGCGGCTCGCCCCCCGAGCGGAAGAACACCTGTGCCTCGTACCCGGCATTGTTCATGTGCTCGACGATGCGTGCCTCATCCACCACTTGGTGCTCCAGGTCCGCCGCCAGCTTGCGCCCCAGCTGGCGCATCAGCGCCAGCAACGCCTCCTGCCCCAGCAAGCCGGCCACTTCCGCAATCAGCAGGTTGGCCAGCAACGGGTACTGCCGCGGGAACAGTTCGCGGGCCTGTTCGGTCAGCTCGTGCAGCTGCTCCGGGCGGCGCCCGGTGGGCCGGGTAGCGCCACGCTTGACCAGGCCGTCGCGCTCCAGTGCTGCCAGGTGCTGGCGCACCGCCGTGCGGGTGATTTCCAGGGCCTGCGCCAGGTCGTCGATGCTCATGCCGGCCGGCTGGAGCAGCAACGCATGGAGCAGGTCCTGTTGGGTACGGCCCAGGCCTTCGAGCATCAGAATTTGTCCGGGAACTGTTTGACCAACGCCGCAGCCAGAGCATCGGACAGGGTCAGAATATGCTCGCGCATCATCGCCCAGGTGCGCGCCTCGCCTACATAGTCAGCGGCCGCCAACTGGTCGATCTGGGCCACGTGGTGCCCGCCGTGGGCGCTGAGCAGCGTCAGCAGGGTCGGCTCGGGCAGGTTCGGGTTGGCCTTGGCCAGAAACGCGGCGATGGCCTTGGCATTGCTGGTCAGCTCGTTGACCGCGGCTTGCTGGCCTTTTTTGTCCTTGGCCACGGTGGCGTCGCTGTAGTGCTTGATGGCGCCCCAGTGGCCGGCCAGCAGCTTCAGCAACTGATCGGCGGCAGGCTGGCCGTACAGCGGGGCAAAACTGTTGGCGATCCTGGTGGCGTCGGTGACCACTTCCTTGGCAGCGACTTCGGCCTCCTTGGCATTGCCGGCTTGATTGGCCACGGCATAGTTGCGCACCCAGAAGATGTGCTCGACCCACAGGTCGCGCAGGGCCATGCGTGTGGTCATAGCAGCAGATTCGGCAGGTTTGGCGGCAGGGGTTTCGCTGGAGTAGGAGTAGCTTTGGCTCCATGCCGGCTGGGCGCACAGGGCGAGCAGCAGTAAGGCGGCAATCTTGATGTTCATGACGGCACCCTCCTGGAGGGGGATCGACTGACAAGATTAATTTAAGCATCAAAATATGTTTTTATTAGGTTCAGCCCAGATTTCAGATCAGTGGTTCTCCTGTACCGGCCTCTTCGCGGGCTTGCCCGCTCCCACAGGTACACCACAGCTTTCGAGAACTGTGATGTACCTGTGGGAGCGGGCAAGCCCGCGAAAGGGCCGGTACAGGCAACAAAAAAGCCACGAGGTCTCCCCCGTGGCTTCTGTCACAACAATGGCCGATTACAGTGCCATGTCATTCTCAGGCTTGCTTTCAACCGGCTGGCTAGGTGCAACCGTAGTGCCGACGCTCTCGTCGATTACCGGTGGTTTCTCCAGCTGCAGCACTTCAGCGGTGTAGTTCCACTCTTTCTGGGTGGCCGCCGCCGAGTCGTTCAGCTTGGTGCCGTAGCTTGGCACGATCTGCTTGATCTTGGCCTGCCACTCTGGGGTAGCGACCTTCTCCTTGAACACGGTTTCCAGCACGTTCAGCATGATCGGTGCAGCAGTCGAAGCACCTGGCGATGCACCCAGCAGGCCGGCAATGGTGCGGTCTTGCGAAGCGACCACCTCGGTGCCCAGCTTCAGCACGCCACCCTTCTCGGCATCACGCTTGATGATCTGCACGCGCTGACCGGCCTGCCACAGGCGCCAGTCTTCCTTCTTGGCGTTCGGGAAGTAGGTACGCAGGGCTTCGAAGCGGTCGTCGTCAGACAGCATCAGCTGGCCAGCGAGGTATTCCACCAGCGGGTACTGCTCGATGCCGACCTTGGTCATCGGCCACACGTTGTGGGTGGTGGTGCTGCTCAGCAGGTCCAGGTACGAGCCGTTCTTCAGGAACTTGGTCGAGAAGGTGGCGAATGGGCCGAACAGGATCACGCGCTTGCCATCCAGCACGCGGGTGTCCAGGTGCGGAACCGACATGGGTGGCGCGCCGGTCGAGGCGATGCCGTAGGCCTTGGCCATGTGCTGCATGGCAACAGTCGGGTTCTCGGTCACCAGGAACGAGCCACCCACCGGGAAGCCTGCGTATTCCTTGGCTTCAGGAATGCCCGACTTCTGCAGCAGCTTCAGCGCGCCGCCACCGGCACCGATGAACAGGAACTTGGCGTCGGTAGCCGATTCGCTACCGTCCTTCAGGTTCTTGTACTCAACGTGCCACGAGCCGTCCTTGTTGCGGGTGATGTCCTGCACTTCGCTGGACAGCTTCAGGTCGAAGTTTTCCTGGGTTTTCAGGTGGCCGACGAACTGGCGGGTGATCTCGCCGAAGTTGACGTCGGTGCCGATTGGCGTCCAGGTCACGGCCAGCTTCTGGTTCGGGTCGCGGCCTTCCATCATCAGCGGGACCCACTTGGCGATCTGCGCGTGGTCCTCGGAGTACTGCATCGGGCGGAACAGCGGGCTGGCCTGCAGCGCGTCATAACGCTTTTTCAGGAACTTGATGTTGTCATCGCCCCACACGAAGCTCATGTGCGGCGTGGTGTTGATGAACGAGTGCGGGTTCTTCAGCACGCCCTGGCGGACCTGCCACGACCAGAACTGGCGGGAGATCTGGAAGGCCTCGTTGATTTCGATGGCCTTGGCGATGTTGACGTTGCCGTCCTTGTCTTCCGGGGTGTAGTTCAGCTCGGCCAGCGCGGAGTGGCCGGTACCGGCGTTGTTCCAGCCGTTGGAGCTTTCTTCGGCCACGCCATCCAGTCGTTCGACCATTTCCATCGACCAGCTTGGCTCCAGCTCGTGCAGCCACACGGCCAGGGTCGAGCTCATGATGCCGCCGCCGACCAGCAGCACATCTACTTTCTTGGTTTCTGCGGCGTGCGCTTGCATGACGCTTGCAGCGACAGCCAGACCCAGCAAGGTCTTGCCAGCTTTCTTGAACATTGATCGATTCCAGTCAGGAGAACAGAGGGCGGGCCTGTGGCTGGCCCAGGTAAAGCATGTTCTGCAGCGCAGGCTTGTTGTTGATCATTGTTCAGCAGCCAGAGAACCAGAAAACGACTCGGCCTTTTGTCGAATTGACCGACAAGACTGAATCGTTTTTCCGATTGTAACTTAAATGCCAGCACAAACAAATTGCCGGCCCGGGAGTCAAGGTGGCGGGTTGTCTCAGGCCTGTGCGCCCGTGTGGGAGCGGGCTTGCCCGCGAAAGGGCCGGCACAGGCCTGCGCAAATGCCATTCAAAAAACCGGTCACCCGATCGGATTTATTCGACTTACAGCCCCGCCCCACCGCTTTATCCTGCGCCCCAGACCCCGCCTCAATCCGATCAGAACAGGGCCGCCCATATGTCATTCAAACGCACCATCCACGCCGTCGACACCCACGCCGGCATCCCCATGCGCGTCATCACAGGCGGCGTACCGCACATCCCCGGTGACAGCGTACACGCCAAGATGAAATGGCTCGAAACCAACGACGATCAGTTGCGCAAGCTGATGCTGCGTGAACCGCGCGGCTATCCGGCGCACTGCTGCAACATCATCGTCCCGCCAAGCCACCCCGAGGCCGACGCCGGCTACATCATCATGGAGCAGATCGAGTACCCGGTGATGTCCGGCAGCAATACCATCTCGGTGGCCACCGTGCTTTTGGAGATGGGCATGCTGCCGATGCAGGAGCCGCTCACCGAGCTGGTGCTGGAGGCCCCGGCCGGGCTGATCGGTATCAAGGCCCGATGCGAGGGCGGCAAGGTCAAGGCCGTCACCTTCCAGAACGTACCGGCGTTCGCCGCACACTTGGATGCCGAAATCGACGTACCGCACTTGGGCAAGGTGCGCGTGGACGTGGGCTGGGGCGGCATGTTCTATGTGATCGCCGACGTGCGCCAGTTCAAAGGCCTGCAACTGATCCCGCAGCACGGCGCCGAAATCGCCCGGGTATCGTCGATGATCCGCCAGGCGGCTATCGAGCAACTGCCGGTGGCACACCCCGACTACCCGGGCATCGGCATTACCATCTCGCAGCTGTCCGGCCCCAGCGAAGACCCCAACGCCGACTGGAAGAACGCGGTGACCATGACCTGCGGCGAGTTCTCGTGGGACGACCCGGCCACCTGGACCGGGGCGCTGGACCGCTCCCCGTGCGGTACCGGCACCTCGGCGAAGATGGCCACCCTGCACGCCAAGGGCGAGCTGCCATTGCACCAGGACTTCCGCCATCAGGGCCTGCTCGGCAACATCTACACCGGCCGCCTGATCGATGAAACCAGCATCGGCGGCAACGAGGCCGTGGTACCAACCATCACCGGCAAAAGCTGGATCTACGGCCTGAACACCTTCGTGCTCGACCACGACGACCCGTTCCCCGAAGGGTTTACCATCGGTGATATCTGGGCCTGAGCCCAGGCAGCGTTCAATGCACTGGTATCCGCGAGCCGGGCCTTCTGGCAAGAACTGCATCTGAAGTGGCCACAAACAAAAACCCCCGGCCATGTACATGACCGGGGGCCTTGGATCACGCCGCAAGCGTCGCGATCAGGGTACCGCCAAGATTACTGCTGCTGAGGCAGTTTATCGATCGGGCCGCAGCCACCGATGATCTTGGAGATGGAAACCGAAGGGTGGAACAGGTAGTCGTAGGTGCAGTTTTTTGGCTGGTTGTAAACCTGGCCAGTGCAACCCGACAGCAGGGCAACACCCGAAACGACAGCAACGGCTACAGTAGCCTTGAACAGCTTTTTCATACTAAGTCCTTTAAATGAATCATCTTCGGCCATCGTCTGATGGCGGCGGGATGATACAGAACCCTGGCATTGGATCCAAGCCGCAAGGTGCACTGGCTAGTTGCACCTGTGCAACAATCGAGTGGCTCTGTATGAACTGTCCTAAGACATTACGGCTTTTTTACTCGACATTGCTGTACGGCAGGCAATACTGCCGGCATTGTCCGCACGAGCTCAACTAATGCCGCTTCCAGCGTTGCGCTTCATAGCCTTCATTATTGGTGTATTCCTGATCACCTTGGCCGTCAGCATGGTAATCCCGATGCTGACACTGCTGCTGTACGACCGCAGCGATGATCTCGGCGCTTTCGTCTAGTCAAGCCTTATCGTGCTCTGCGCAGGCCTGGTCATGGTGGCCCGAGGCGCTCCCGGCGCACCGCAACTGCGCGCCAGGGACATGTACCTGCTTACAACGGCAAGCTGGGTCATCGTTTGCGCATTTGCGGCCTTGCCGATGGTGTTCATCCGGCACATCAGTTACACGGACGCGTTCTTCGAAACCATGTCAGGGATCACTACCACCGGCTCGACGGTACTGACCGGGCTGGACAATGCATCGCCTGGGTTGCTGATATGGCGGTCTTTGCTGCACTGGCTGGGAGGCATCGGCTTTATCGGCATGGCTGTCGCGATCCTGCCCCTGCTGCGCGTAGGTGGCATGCGCCTGTTCCAGACCGAATCTTCGGATTGGTCAGACAAAGTGACACCCCGCTCGCATGTTGCGGCCAAGATGATCCTGATCATCTATGTGGGCCTGACAGTCTTGGGAACATGGGCGTTGTGGGCTGCCGGCATGACCCCGTTCGAAGCCATCAATCATTCGATGGCACTGATTTCAACCGGTGGTTTCTCTACCTCCGATGCCTCGCTGGGCCACTGGGTGCAGCCTGCGGTGCATTGGGTAGCCGTTGTCATCATGATCCTCGGCAGCCTCCCTTTCACCCTGTATGTGGCCACGCTGCGTGGCCATCGGCGCATCCTGCTCGATGACCATCAAGTCCGCGGTTTCATTGGCTTTCTCGTCTTCATCTGACTCACGGTCGGAACCTGGCTCTGCTTGCACAGCGATCTGTCATGGTGGGATGCGTTCCGTATCGTGGCGGTCAACGTCACCTCCGTGGTGACCACCACGGGCATTGCCGTGGGCGACTACACGCTCTGGGGCAGCTTCGCCATCATGCTGTTCTTTTACCTGACGTTCGTCGGTGGCTGCTCGGGGTCTACCGCTGGAGGCCTGAAGATATTCCGTTTCCAGGTGGCCGCGGCCTTGCTTGTCAGCAGCCTGAAACAGTTGATCCATCCAAGGGCAACAATCTCGAAGAAATACAATGGGCACCCGATCGATGAAGAGATCGTGCGCTCACTGCTGACGTTTTCGTTCTTCTTCTCAGTCACCATCGCGGTCATCGCCCTTGGCCTCTCGCTGCTAGGGCTCGACTGGACAACGGCATTGAGCGGGGCCGCTACCGCCGTGTGCAACGTCGGCCCGGGGCTGGGAACGCTTATCGGTCCTGCAGGTAATTTCGCCTCGTTATCGGACGCTGCCAAATGGCTGCTGACTGTCGGCATGCTGCTTGGACGGCTCGAAATCCTGACCGTACTGGTACTCGTCTCTCCAGCTTTCTGGCGATTCTAGGCCAGAGGTTACCCGCCCATCTTCGCGCTCATTCACGGTCACGTCATAGCTTTGAGTAGCGGTTGTTCGGTAGACTACCGAACGGGTGCCAGCTGCACGGTGCAGTGGGGCAGGTTAAAGAACAGCGCAGGTCGGGCCGCCATGCGGGAGTACTTGCGCCTATGCAAAAAAAGGAATTGTCTCGCGCCCAGGAATTGGCCGAGCGTGCCTTCGCCAACCTTGAACGCTTTCTGCACATTGAAGCGGTCAGCGGCATCGTTCTACTGGTTGCAGCTATTGCTGCGCTTATCTGGGCCAACTCCCCGGCCGCCGAAAGCTACGACGCCCTTTGGCACACACCGTTGACGATCGGCGTGGGTTCGCTGATCTATTCACAGTCGCTGCATTTCTGGATCAATGATGGCTTGATGACCATCTTCTTCCTTGTCGTGGGCATGGAGATCCGTCGCGAGATCCACGAGGGCGCACTGTCCAGCCTTCGGCAGGCCATGCTGCCCATGGCAGCCGCCATTGGCGGTGTAGCCGTACCCGCGCTCTTCTACCTGGGTTTTGGTCACGCTGCGGCGGAACAACAAGGCTGGGCCGTACCGACGGCTACGGATATCGCCTTTGCGGTAGGTGTACTGGCGCTGCTCGGCAAGTCGATCCCGTCCAACGTCCGCGTGTTTCTGCTGGCCCTGGCCATCATCGATGACATCATCGCAGTACTGATCATCGCGTTCTTCTACTCGGGCGGCCTCGATTACAGCGGTTTCGGCGTTGCGCTGATCGGCCTGCTGATGGTGATCGGGCTGCAGAAGATCGGAGTGGGTTCGGCCTACGCGTACATCATTCCCGGCTTTGTCACCTGGCTGGGCATCCTGTTGACCGGAGCCCACCCCACCCTCGCAGGCGTTGTGCTGGGCCTGATGACGCCAGTGGTCGCAATGCCGATGCGCGAGCGACCACTGGATGCAATCAGCCGATTCACCGGAGAGCTGCTGGGGCGCGCCAGGGCGCCCGAGCGCGATGTCAGCGACCTCATGAACCCGTTGAAGCACCTGCGCCTGGCCCAGCGCGAACTGGTGCCGCCAGTGGTGCGCATGCAAGGCACCCTGCACCCTTGGGTAGCCTTCGGCATCATGCCGGTGTTTGCCTTGGCCAATGCCGGGGTAAATCTTTCGGGTGTCGATTTGTCAGCCGAGGCCCCGCAGTGGGTGATGATCGCCGTCGCTGTCGCTCTGGTAGTTGGCAAACCCTTGGGCATCGTCAGCGTCAGTTGGCTGATGGTCCGCTTGGGCTGGTGCGCGCTTCCCGCCGAGGTGAGCTGGCGCAGCATCACCTTGGTCGGGCTGCTGGCCGGCATCGGTTTCACCATGTCGATCTTCATTGCCAATCTCGCCTTCGTCGATCCTGGCGCGCTGGGGGCGGCGAAACTTGGCGTGCTTTCGGCATCGGTGATTGCAGCATTGCTTGGCCTGGCCTGGGGTGCATACAGCATCCGTAAAGCATCTGCCATGACCAAAGCAAGTTCGATGACCTAGAAAATCTGACTGGCGACCCACTTCTATCACGCAAGTGGGGTTCGATACTTGCCGGGGGCGCAGCGGGCATTGCGGCGGCCTTAAACGCGCCTCTGGCCGGTATGGTGTTTGCCATTGAGTAACCAAGCCGCACGTTCGAGCAACGCCGGTGCTCTTTGCCGAAAGCTGTGCCGGACACGGCCTCGCATGTTAAATTTCTGCCCTGAATTTGCCCTAACCCAATGGCCAGAAACGACAAAGCCCCCGAAAACTTTAACGTTTTCGGGGGCTTCGCTTACTTCGCGTATGGCGGAGAGATAGGGATTTGAACCCTAGGTACTGTTGCCAGTACAACGGATTTCGAATCCGTCCCGTTCGACCACTCCGGCATCTCTCCAATGCCGCGCATCATACCAGCGTTCTTTTAAAACGCAAACCTTTTTTTAAAAAAATCGCGTGGTATCAGGCGCTTGCGTGAACGCACCGCTTACAGCGGCACGCCCAGGCGCTTGGCAACTTCTTCGTAGGCTTCGATAACGTCGCCCAGGCCCTGACGGAAGCGGTCCTTGTCCATCTTCTTGCGGGTCTCTTTGTCCCACAGGCGGCAGCCGTCCGGGCTGAACTCGTCGCCCAGCACGATCTGGCCATGGAATACGCCGAATTCCAGCTTGAAGTCGACCAGCAGCAGGCCGGCGTCATCAAACAGCTTGCTCAGCACTTCGTTGACTTTCAGCGACAGCTTTTTCATTTCGGCCAGCTGCTCGGCAGTGCCCCAGCCAAACGCGACAACGTGGGATTCGTTGATGAAGGGGTCGCCCTTCTCGTCGTTCTTCAGGAACAGTTCGAAGGTGGACGGCTCCAGCTTGATGCCCTCCTCCACGCCCAGGCGCTTGACCAGGCTGCCGGCGGCGTAGTTGCGCACCACGCACTCGACCGGGATCATGTCCAGCTTCTTCACCAGGCACTCGTTGTCGCCCAGCAGCTTGTCGAACTGGGTCGGCACACCGGCTTCTTCCAGTTTCTGCATGATGAAGGCGTTGAACTTGTTGTTCACCATGCCTTTGCGGTCGAGCTGTTCGATGCGCTTGCCGTCGAACGCCGAAGTGTCGTTACGGAACAGCAGGATCAAGCGGTCGGCGTCGTCGGTCTTGTAAACCGATTTGGCCTTGCCGCGGTAGAGTTCGTCGCGTTTTTCCATGATTGGGCTCCGCTTGCTTGAGGTGTTGGGCTAGGCGATTTCACGCCAGTCGAGCCCGTGTTCCTGATTCGCCACCTGGAGCCAGTCCGGGTCGCACCCAAGGGTGTCGACGAAGCACTGGCGAGCCAAGTGTGGCAGGTTGTTCTTGCTGCTGAGGTGGGCCAGCACCAGGTGTTGCAGGTTGCTCCAGCCCAACTCGTGTACCAGGCGCGCGGCCTGGTGATTGTTCAAATGTCCTTGCATGCCACCCACCCGCTGCTTCAGGAAGGCCGGGTAGTGACCGCGTGCCAGCAGGTCGCGGCAGTGGTTGGCCTCGATCAGCAGCGCATCCAGGCCCTGGTAACGCTCCAGCAGCAGCGCGTCGTACGAGCCCAGGTCGGTCAGCATGCCGAAGCGCCGCTGGCCGTCGCTGACCACGTACTGCAGCGGCTCGTAGGCGTCGTGCTCGACCCGCGCCGCGGTCACTTCCAGGCTGCCGATACGCAGGCTTTGGCCACAAGCGAGAAAACCGGCCACCTCCACCGGCTTGCGCATGCCGCGCAAGGTCCCCTGGCTGAGGTAGACCGGTACATTGTAGCGCCGTGACAGCAAGCCGACCCCATGCACGTGGTCGGCATGTTCGTGGGTGACCAGTACCGCACTGAGCTGTGCCGCCGACACGCCGAGCAGCGCCAGGCGCCGCTCGGTCTCGCGCAGGGAGAACCCGCAATCGACCAGGATGAACGTGTCACCACTGGCGATCAGCGTGCCGTTTCCCTGGCTGCCGCTTCCGAGTACCGCGAAGCGCACTTAGCCCAGGTGGTCCTGAATGGCGCTCAGCACGCGGCGGGCGACATCGGCCGGGGCCACAGTGTTGATGTTCTTCTCGACCGTGACCTGCACGCTCTCACCCACCTTGCTCAGGCGAACCTGGTAGCGCTCGGCACGGGCTTCACGCTCTTCCTTGGTCGGTTCGCTGCCGAACATGCGGCCGAAGAAGCCAGGCTGGTTCTG
Source organism: Pseudomonas sp. PVC-5-1 (assembly GCF_057444345.1). Lineage (NCBI taxonomy): Bacteria > Pseudomonadati > Pseudomonadota > Gammaproteobacteria > Pseudomonadales > Pseudomonadaceae > Pseudomonas > Pseudomonas sp. PVC-5-1. The sequence goes on from NZ_CM172024.1 coordinate 4,343,850, forward strand.
CTTGTCTTCAGGCTTTTCAGACAGGTTGATGTAGTACAGGCCAAGGCTGCGGTTGATGTCCTCGACACGCCACTCGCCCCCCTGCTCCAGGGCACGACCCACGCTGGACCACGCGCGGTCCAGGTCGGCGCCCAGGTACAGCACCGGGTTGCCGCTGCCGTCTTCGCTCAGGCTGACGCGGCTTGGCGCATCGAAATCGCGCGCGGCCAGCAGCGATACCGAACCGCCCTTCTCGGCGCTGCGGTTCATGCTGGCAAGCATTTCGTCGACCAGCAGGGCATCGGCACCGGTGTTGCTGGAGGTGGACGGGAAATCGGGCTCGGCAGTGCTGCCGGCCGGGCGCTCGACGCTGACCACATACACCTCGGAGGTGTTGCGCTGCACGCCAGGCTCCATGCGCACACGCACGCGCACTTCACTGTCAGCGCTGCTGGCAGTGCTGGCCAGGCGCTGGCCGAGCGATGCCGACAGTTCGTCGAAACGCTGCCAGGTGGTGTTGAATTCGCCGGTCTGCGGACGCTCTTCGGCGATGCGGAAGCCGTTGTCCTCGAAGAACTGGCGAGCCACCGGCCATACTTCGGCCGGCGAATGCTGGGCCAGCACCCAACGGCTGCTGCCGCTGCGCTGCAGGCTGTAGTCGGTAACCTGGGCGGCGCCACCGGTCATCGGTTGCGGGCGAGGCACCTCGAATTCGCCGGTGGCGCTGTCGTCGGCGACGTTGCGTGGGATCGGCAGCAGCGGGTCAAGGCGCTTGACGTTGCTGGCGTCCGGCGGCAGCTGCATCGGCGCAGTCGGGCGCGCTTGCAGGTAATCGCTGCCGCGGTCGCGGAAATAGCCATCCTCGCCCCACAGCCAGCCACACCCACTGGTGCTGGAAATGATCAGGGCAAGGGCGGAAAGACCAGCCAGTCGCTTCATGCGGTGTACTTCCTCTTAAACCAGTACGCCGGACTGGCGCAAGGCAGTACGGACTTTTTCGTGGCAGCCTTCGCTCAGCCAGGTCAGCGGCAGGCGAATGCCTTTGTGCATCAGGCCCATTTCGACGAGCGCCCATTTCACCGGGATCGGATTGGACTCGCAGAACAGGTCCTTGTGCAGCGGCATGAGTTTTTCGTTGATTGCGCGGGCCTTCTCGGCATTGCCCGCAAGGGCGGCCTCGCACAGGTCGGCCATTTCGCGCGGGGCGACGTTGGCGGTGACGGAGATGTTGCCTTTGCCGCCCATCAGGATCAGCTCGACGGCGGTCGGGTCGTCGCCGGACATGACGATGAAGTCTTTGTCGACGCCATCGAGGATGGCCTTGGCGCGTACCAGGTCGCCGGTGGCTTCCTTGATGCCGATGATGTTCTTGACCTTCGACAGGCGGATCACGGTATCGGCCTGCATGTCGCAGGAGGTGCGGCCGGGTACGTTGTAGAGAATCTGCGGGATGTCGACGGCTTCGGCGATGTGCTTGAAGTGCTGGTACAGGCCTTCTTGCGTCGGCTTGTTGTAATACGGTACCACCAGCAGGCAGGCGTCGGCGCCGGCATTCTTGGCGTTCTGGGTCAGGTGCACGGCTTCGGCAGTGGAGTTGGCACCGGTGCCGGCGATGACCGGGATGCGGCGGCTGCTGCGCTTGACGCGCTCAACCACGTGCTTGATGACCAGGATGTGTTCTTCGACATCCAGCGTGGCGGACTCACCGGTGGTGCCGACAGCGACGATCGCATGGGTGCCGTTTTCCAGGTGGAAGTCTACAAGTTTGTCGAGGCTGTCCCAGTCAAGACGCCCTTGTGCATCCATGGGAGTGACCAATGCCACCATACTGCCCGCAATCATGTAACTGCTCCTGCCGGAAAAAGAGAGCGGTAATGGTACTGGGGGCATCGGCCTTGCACAAGCGAAGCAGGCGGGCGGAGCATTCCCCTCGGCGCCTTATTTCGCTACCCTTGATGCTTTGATCGGTGCAGCGCGGCCCGCCGGGCCGTCGACCTTGCTCCCCGCCAGCGTCCACGACCTCGCATGCGAGCCCCGGGCCCTGCCGACAGGAGGCTTTCGCCCGTCCTGTGCCGACCGCTCATCGCTTTAGGAATGCTGCATGTCCACCCCCACCGTCCGCGAACAATTCCTTGTCATCAGTGCCCTGGGCCCGAACCCCATGGAACTGGCCAACGTCCTCAGCCGCGCTGCGTTCGAGAACCGCTGCGCGGTGGTCACCTCGCGCCTGAGCCGCCACGGCGAGACCAGCGCCCTGGTACTGCAGGTAGGTGGCAGCTGGGACGCCCTGGCACGCCTCGAAGCCATGCTGCCGGGCCTGGGCAAGAAGCACGGCCTGACCCTGGACGTGGTGCGCAGCGCCGACCAGGAAGTGCGCCCGCAGGCCCTGCCCTACGTCGCCTACGTCAGCGCCGCCTACCGGCCGGACATCATCAACGAGCTGTGCCAGTTCTTCCTCGACCACCGCGTCGAGCTGGAAGCCATGACCTGCGATACCTACCTGGCACCGCAGACCGGCAGCAGCATGCTCAACGCCCAGTTCACCGTGATTCTGCCTGCCGGCACCCAGATCAGCTGGCTGCGTGACCAGTTCCTGGACTTTGCCGATGCCCTGAACCTCGATGCGCTGATCGAGCCATGGCGTCCACAGAACCCAATGTAAGGAAACCAACCATGGCCGTAGCACTCGACCAACCCGTTGCCGACTTCCAGGCCCAGGCCACCAGCGGGCAAACCGTCAGCCTGGCCGAGCTCAAGGGCCGGCAGGTGGTGGTGTACTTCTACCCGAAGGACAGTACCCCGGGCTGCACCACCGAGGGCCAGGGTTTTCGTGACCAGCACGATGCCTTTGCCGCAGCCAACACCGTGGTGTTCGGCGTGTCGCGCGATGGCATCAAGTCGCACGAGAACTTCAAGGCCAAGCAAGGCTTCCCGTTCGAGCTGATCAGCGACAAGGACGAAGCCCTGTGCCAGCTGTTCGATGTGATCAAGCTGAAGAAGCTGTATGGCAAGGAATATATGGGCGTTGACCGCAGCACCTTCCTGATCGACAAGGACGGTGTGCTGCGCCACGAATGGCGCGGGGTGAAGGTGCCAGGGCATGTGGATGCAGTACTGGCTGCTGCCCAGGCCCTGAACAAGGCTTGAGATCGTTGGGGGCGCTTTGCGCCCCTTTCGCGACACAAGGCCGCTCCTACAGGAAATCGCGTATCCCTGTAGGAGCGGCCTTGTGTCGCGATGGGCTGCAAAGCAGCCCCAAAATTACAGCATCGGTGACACACTAGGCTCCTGCCGCGGCCAGGCATCCAGCACGGCCTTGATCAAGGTCGCCAGCGGGATGGCAAAGAAGATCCCCCAGAACCCCCACAACCCGCCAAACAGCAACACCGCGCAAATGATCGCCACCGGGTGCAGGCTCACCGCCTCGGAGAACAGCAGCGGCACCAGCACGTTGCCGTCCAGCGCCTGGATGATCGCGTACACCGTCATCAGGTAGATGAACTGGTCACCCCAGCCCCACTGGAACAGTGCGATCAACGTCACCGGCACGGTCACCACAACCGCGCCCACGTAAGGCACCACCACCGACAGCCCCACCAGCAGCGCCAGCAACGCGGCGTAGTTGAGCCCCAGGCTGATGAAGGCGATGTAGGTGGCAATGCCGCAGATCAGGATCTCGATGCCCTTGCCGCGGATGTAGTTTGCGATCTGCCGGTTCATCTCGCTGCCCACCCGGTTCAGCAGGCTGCGCTGACGTGGCAGGTAGCCGCTGACCCAACGGCCGATCAGTTCGCGGTCCTTGAGAAAGAAAAACACCAGGATCGGCACAAGCACCAGATAGATCATGGCGTTGACCAGCAGCGGCAGGCTCGATAGCGAGAAGGTCAGCGCCCACTGGCCGAACTTGCCGATTTCCCCGCGCACCGACTCGATGGCATGCAGCACCTGCTCGTCCGACACCAGGTGCGGATAGCGCTCGGGCAACAGCAACAGCAGCGACTGCCACTTGCCGAGCATGCCCGGCAGCTCGTTGAACAGGGTGATCAACTGGTGCCAAAGCAGTGGCACCAGCACCAGCATGAACACCGCCAGCGCGCCCATGAACAGGGCGAACACCAGCATCACCGCCAACCGGGTGGGTACCCGCAAGCGCTCCAGGGCATTGACCAGCCCCTGCATCAGAAACGCCAGCACCATGCCCGCCAGCACCGGCGCAAGCATGCCACCCAGGGTGAGTACCGCAGTAAAAGCCAGGAACAACAGGACCGCCAGCACCACCGCTTCCTCATCGGAGAAGTAGCGCTGCATCCAGTCGCGAAGCACTTTGAACATTGACGATCCTTGGAAAGACTCAGGCCTTGCGTAGCCAGTAAGTGTAGGTACCGGCCTCGGCCGTTTCCCGCAGCAGGGTATGACCGGCCAACTGGGCGAAAGTGCGGAAGTCGCGCTGGGAGCCGGCGTCGGTGGCGATTACCTTGAGCACCGCGCCGCTGGCCAGGCGGTTGAGCTCCATCTTGGCCTTCAGCAGCGGCAAAGGGCAATTCAGCCCGCTGGCGTCCAGTTCGGCGTCACAGGTCAGGGTTTCACTCATTGCGGAACTCTCCAAAGGCATTACCAGGCTGTATCTGGATTTGGCCGGCTAGGATAGCGCCACTGGTCGCCAACGTGTGAGCCCGCTACAGTAGGTATCTTTGACCGACGCGAGCTTCATGCATGAATCTACTGCGCCCTACCCTGCTGACGCTGGCCTGCCTATTGGCCCTTCCCGGCCATGCTGACGACCTGCCATCACTGGGTGATGCCAGTTCCGCGATCGTCTCGCCGCAACAGGAGCACCAGCTCGGCCGTGCCTGGCTGAGCCTGCTGCGCGGCCAGGTCAACCAGCTCAACGACCCGCAGCTGAAGGACTACGTCGAGACCAGCGTGTACCGCCTGGCCGAAACCAGCCAGCTGCAGGACCGCCGCCTGGAATTCATCCTCATCGATAGCCGTGAGCTCAACGCCTTTGCCGCCCCGGGCGGCATCGTCGGGGTAAACGGCGGGCTGTTCCTCAACGCCCAGACGGAAGGCGAGTACGCCTCGGTACTGGCCCACGAACTGGCGCACTTGTCGCAGCGCCACTTCGCCCGCGGCGTCGAGGCCCAGCAGCGCATGCAACTGCCGATGATGGCGGCGCTGCTGGCCGGTATCGTGCTGGCGGCCGGTGGCGGCGGTGATGCCGGTATCGGTGTGATCGCCGGCACCCAGGCGGCGGCGATCCAGGAACAGCGGCGCTTCTCGCGGCAGAACGAACAGGAAGCCGACCGTATCGGCATCCAGAACCTGGAAAAGGCCGGCTACGACCCACGCAACATGCCGACCATGTTCGAGCGCCTGGCCCGGCAGTACCGCTACGACGCCAAGCCGCCGGAATTCCTGCTGACTCACCCGGTAACCGAGTCGCGTATCGCCGACACCCGCAACCGTGCCGAGCAGGCCCCCAAGGGCGGCGTCGAGGACAGCATGCGCTACCAGCTGATCCGTGCCCGGGTGGCGCTGACCTACGAAGGCACCCCGGGGCTGGCGGCCAAACGCTTCCGCGCCCAGCTGGACGAAGACCCCAAGCTGGACGCCGCGCGTTACGGCCTGGCCCTGGCGCAGATCAAGGGCGGCCAGCTGAACGAGGCGCGTGAACTGCTCAAGCCGCTGCTGGCCAAGGCGCCCAACGACATTACCTACAACCTGGCGCAGATCGACCTGGACATCACCAACAACCGCCTGGCCGACGCGCAGCAGCGTGCTGAACGCATGCAGGGGTTGTACCCGGGCAACTACCCGCTGAAGCAGGTGCGTGCCGATCTGCTGGTGAAACTGAACAAGCCCGCCGAGGCGGAAAAGGTGCTGAACGAACTGGTGAAGAGCCGGCCGGATGACCCGGACGTGTGGTACGACATGGCCGAAGTGCGGGGCCTTTCGGGCAATACCATTGGCTTGCACCGGGCGCGGGCCGAGTACTTCACCCTGGTGGGCGATTTCGACCAGGCCATCCAGCAGCTGGATTACGCCAAGCGCCGGTCGGGCGGGAACTTCCCGCTGGCAGCACAGATTGACCAGCGCCAGCGCGAGATCATGGAGCAGAAGCGCATGGTTCAGGAAATGATGGGGCGTTGAGGGCCATTCGCGGGCACGCCCGCTCCCACAGGTACTGCACCGCTTGTAAGGGCGGTGCAGTACCTGAGGGAGCGGGCGTGCCCGCGAAGAAAGCGACTCGGTCTGGCGTCAGGCGTTACCGGACAACTTCAGGCGCGCTGCCTGGGTAAAGTCCAGCATCCGGTTCAACGGCTTGATCGCCTTCGGCACCAGCGCCGGATCGACAAAGATCTCGTTCGTGCCATTACGCAGGCAATCCAGTACACGCTCCAGGGTGTTCATCGCCATCCACGGGCAGTGCGCGCAGCTGCGGCACGCCGCGCCGTTACCGGCGGTGGGGGCTTCGACGAACTCCTTGTCCGGGCACAGCTGCTGCATCTTGTAGAAGATGCCGCGGTCGGTGGCAACGATGAAGGTCTTGTTCGGCAGGGTCTGGGCAGCCTTGATCAGCTGGCTGGTGGAGCCCACCGCGTCGGCCAGCTCGATCACCGCTTCAGGCGACTCGGGGTGCACCAGAATCGCCGCATCCGGGTACAGCGCCTTCATGTCGGCCAACTGCCGTGACTTGAACTCTTCGTGAACGATGCAGGCACCGTCCCACAGCAGCATGTCGGCACCGGTTTGCTTCTGGATGTAACGCCCCAAGTGCTGGTCCGGGCCCCAGATGATGGTTTCGCCGTTGTCCATCAGGCTTTCGACGATTTCCAGCGCGCAGCTCGAGGTCACCACCCAGTCGGCACGGGCCTTCACGGCTGCGGAAGTGTTGGCGTAGACCACCACGGTGCGCTCGGGGTGCTGGTCACAGAAGGCCGAGAACTCTTCCACCGGGCAGCCCAGATCGAGCGAACAGGTGGCCTCCAGGGTGGGCATCAGCACGCGCTTTTCCGGGGTTAGGATTTTCGCCGTCTCGCCCATGAAGCGCACACCGGCAACGATCACGGTTTCGGCCGGGTGGTTCTTGCCGAAACGGGCCATTTCCAGCGAGTCGGACACGCAACCGCCGGTTTCTTCGGCCAGCGCCTGGATGACCGGGTCACAGTAATAGTGGGCGACCAGCACGGCGTTCTGGGCCTTGAGCTCGGCAGCGATGGCCGCACGGTATTCGGCCTCCTGCTCGGCTGTCAGCGGGTTTGGCTGCTTGGCGTCGAGGTGGGCCTGAACCAACAGGCGTTCGGAAATCTGGGTCATGATCGCTGGACCTGCAGGCGCGTGCGCGCGTCAAATCGAGTGTATCACCCGGCCCTGACAGATCGGCTAAGGGTGCCGGACGGCCCAAAGGCCGCCACGGCCCTCTGCGGGCGCGGATTATTATCGGAGGCCGAAGGCTACAGACAATCCAGCGAATTCTAAAGTGGTTTTTGTGTTGCCTGTGCTGGCCCTATCGCCGGCAAGCCAGCTCCCACAGGATCACTACTGCCAGCAACATTTGTGCAATCCCTGTGGGAGCCGGCTTGCCGGCGATAGGGCCGGTACAGGCTTAGCCGATCAGCCCTGCGGCGACAGGGCCGCCAGCTGCGCCGCCATGAGCATGGCGAACTCTTCCACGGTCATCTTCTTGCCGTTGAAGTCGACCATGCCGTCGGCATAGTGCAGGCTGCTCACCACATCATTGCCCTGCACAGTGGCCATGCCGCTCTGCAGCGCCATCATGCCGACCATTTCCCCGGCCTGGCTCGATTGCATGGCAATGACCTGGGCGTCGGTCTGGCCATCCAGCAGTGCCTGCAAGGTTGCCAGGTCACCGATCATCGGCTTGGACAACGACAGCTTGCTCTTCACCTCGGTGATAAGTTGCTTGCTCAACTGGTCAGGCGGCAGGTCGAAGCTGGCCGGGGCGGCGAAGCCCATCGACAGGTCGAAGCGGCTTTCACCATTGGCAGTCCTGAACGACAGGTTTTCCACCGCCACCCGGGGCTTGGCAGCCAGCAGTTTCTGCAGCTCGCCCTGGAACCTGGCCTTCTCCTCATCGTCCATCTGGATTTCCGGCACCGGCTGGCCAGCGGCAGCTGCGGCCTCGAATTCCGGCAGGTGCGCCTGGTACCACGTCGACAACGCCTGTAGCGCCGGCGCGTTGACCGACGTGATGCTCACCGCCATCTGCGCCTTGCCCACCGCACGGCCATCCCAGGTGATATCCCCGACCTTGTACTCCACGCGGCCACCCACGGTATCCGGGCCCTCAAGGGTTTGCAGGGCGTTCTGCTCCAGCCCCTTGACCACCAGCACCTGCTGTTTCGGCCCCAGGGTGACCTTGGTTTCGGCCAGTGCCAGGTCGACGTTGCCAACGTAGATGGCCTCGTGCGCGGTGGCCGCCAGTTGGCCGCCGACCTTCAGCCCATTGAGCTCGAAGGTGGCAGGCGGCTGGTCATCGCGTACCAGTTTCATCACGAACCGATCGGCCTGGCCGTGGAAGCTCGAGGCCTTGCCTTCCTGGTCACCACTGACTTGCAGTTGCATGCCCGAGAAGTCGAGGCTGTTGCCATCCGCTTCGTCGAGCTTGACCGGGGCCAGGTGCACCTGGCTGACCACATTGCCGTCGTAGCCCAGGCTGGTCTGTGCGCTGACCGGGGCCTGCTCGCCCGCTGCGGCGAACCACGGCGCGGTGGCGTCGTCCTTCTGCAGCGTGCTGTTGCTGACTGCCAGCACCGGCATCAGCTTCAGTGCCTTTACCCGCGACCAGGGGAACGGGCCGTGCTCGATCTGGTCGGTCACGCCAACGTCGAAATTCACCACTTCGCCTTCGCCCAGGTTGATATCGCGGGCCTTGAGCCGGTACTGGGCGGTACTGCTGAAGAAATGCTGCTCCAGCGACACCCGTTCGATGCTCATGCTGCCACCGGTGCTCACCAGGGCCTTCTTGAGTTCCGCGTTGCTGCGGACCAGGGCGTTGTCCAGCTCCGCAGGCAGCTGCTTGCCGGTGTACCAGGCGCCAGCGGTGGTTGCGACGGCGATGGCGATAGCCAGGCCGGAAAGGATGCCAACTGATTTCTTCATGAATAGAACCGATTGCTGTCCATATGGGCTTCGTAGGCGGCCAAGGGCCACACAGGACGCCAAGAGTACCACTGCCGCCCAGCCCTGGCGCTGGCCAGGCTCGAGAAATCCGGTTTTTGGGAAACGCCTGACAGACCTGCCAAGGGAGACCGGCATTCGTTAATTTTTGCGAACACCAAAATTGATCACAACCGCAAAAAAACGCGCAAAAACCGAACAAAACCCCACTTTAATCGATAAATATTTCAATCCAGCAACATCTTGTCATGTTTAACTTGACACCAAGCTACCCATCGTTTTTTATTTTCACCACTTTGCGCGCTCCCCGCGCCCCCGCTGCTCCAACAATAAAGGTGAACAACATGGAGCCCACCCGCTCGCCCTTGCCGCATGCGCAGTACACCGTGCCCGCCGTTTACGCCCAGCCGCAGGAGCCATGCCAGCATGCAGCCTGACCACAGCGCTTCCGGCAACGGCCAACTCCGTAAAACCCTGCGTCTCTGGCACGTGATCATCATCGGTCTGGCCTACCTGACCCCGATGACCGTGTTCGACACCTTCGGCATCGTTTCCGGTATAACTGCCGGCCACGTACCCAGCGCCTACATCCTGGCACTGGCCGGGATCCTGTTCACCGCCGTGAGCTACGGCACCCTGGTAAGGCGCTTCCCGCAGTCGGGCTCGGCCTATACCTACACCCAGCGCGCGATCAACCCGCACGTCGGCTTCCTGGTCGGCTGGTCGTCGTTGCTGGACTACCTGCTGCTGCCAATGGTCAATGCGTTGCTGGCCAAGCTGTACCTTTCGGCCATGTTCCCGGAAGTACCGGAGTGGATGTGGGTGGCCGGCTTCGTAACCCTGATCAGCCTGATCAACATGCGCAGCGTTAACCTGGTGGCGCACTTCAACCTGCTGTTCGTGGCCGTGCAGGTGGCGATCATCGCCGTGTTCATCTACCTGTGCGTGCGCGGCCTGGACCAGGGTGAAGGGCTAGGTACCGCCTGGAGCCTGCTGCCGTTCGCCGACAATCAGACCCAGCTCAGCGCCCTGGCCGCCGGTGCGACCATCCTGTGCTTCTCGTTCCTCGGCTTCGACGCGGTGACCTGCCTGTCCGAAGAAACCCGCGACCCGGGCAAGACCATCCCTCGCGCGATCTTCCTCACCGCCCTGATTGGCGGCCTGGTGTTCATCACCGTGTCGTACTTCATCCAGGCCTACTTCCCGACCATGTCCCGCTTCCACGACCAGGAAGCGGCACTGCCGGAAATCGCCCTGTACGTCGGCGGCAAGCTGTTCCAGTCGATCTTCATCGCCTGCACCGTGATCAACACCATCGCCTCGGGCCTGGCCTCGCAGACCAGCGTGTCGCGCCTGCTGTACGTGATGGGCCGCGACAATGTGATCCCGGCCAGCCTGTTCGCCCGCCTGCACTCGCGTTACAAGACGCCAGTGCTGAATATTGCGGTGGTGGGGCTGATTTCACTGTCGGCGATCTTCTTCGACCTGGTTACCGCCACCTCGATCATCAACTTCGGTGCGCTGGTCGCGTTCAGCTTCGTCAACCTGTCGGTGATCAACCACTGCTATCTGCGTGAAGGCAGGCGCCAGGGACTTGCCAACCAGCTGACGTACCTGGTGGCTCCGACCATCGGCTTCTGCATCATCGTCTCGCTGTGGCTGGACCTGAACGCACACTCGCTGCTGTTCGGTGGCGTCTGGGCACTGCTCGGCCTGCTGTACCTGGCCTGGCTGACCAAAGCCTTCAGGGACTCCCCACCCAACTACATCGCTGAATGACCCATGCTGCCGACAACGCCCGCGCCTGATCGCGGGCGTTGCATTTGATCGAAAAGGAAAGCCCTCATGCCGCTGCGTCGCCTCTCCATCCAGTGGAAGATCACCCTGCTCGCCGGCCTGTGCCTGCTGGCCATTGTCGCCCTGCTGGTAACCACATCGCTGGCCCAGGCGCGGCGCAGCGCGGCATTGGTCAACCAGGCCAATACCGAAATGCTCGACAGCAGCGCACGCCTGCGCCTGCAGGCCCATGCCGAAACCCAGGCCCTGCGCATCCAGCGCTATTTCATGGACGCCTACCAGTACGGCAATGGCTTTGCCCGCCTGGTGCAGGTGCTCAAGGCCCGTGGCGGCAACGACCTGCGCGCCGAACTGACGCGCCAGGCCCGCGCCAGCCTGGCCGGCAACCCGGATGTGATCGGCCTGTACCTGGTGTTCCAGCCCAACGCCCTGGACCCGGACAGCCAGTACCTCGGCCAGGATGCAATGGGCAGCAACGAGAGCGGGCGCTTCTCGCTGTACTGGTCACAACCCCGCCCCGGCACCCTGGAGCTTGAAGCCATGCCGGAATCGATGCTCGGTGACGCCAGCATCGGCAGCAACGGCGTGGCGAAGAACCGCTGGCTGACCTGCCCGCAGGATACCGCCAGAACCTGCATGCTCGAGCCATACCTCGACGAGGTGAATGGCCGCCAGGTACTGATGACCAGCATCGCACTGCCGCTGCTGGAGCACGGCAAGGTGGTCGGCGTGGTCGGTCTGGACATCGGCCTGGCCAACCTGCAGCAGTTGAGCGTGGACGGCCGCCGGGAGCTGTTCGACGGCCAGGGCCAGGTCAGTATCGCTAGCGCGGCCGGCCTGCTGGCCGGCAACAGCCGCGACGACAGCAAGCTCGGCGAGCCCATGGACAAGGTGGTAGCCGACGGCCTGCTGCGTGTTGCCCACCCGTTCACGCCAATCCCTGATGCCGCCCCCTGGCAGGTATTGCTGGAACTGCCGGAAAGCGTGCTGCAGGCGCCAGCCGTCGCCCTCAACCAGCGCCTGGATGCGCACAACCACAGCGCCAACCTCACCAGCCTGCTGGTTGGCCTGGGCGCTGCGGTAGTCGGTTTGCTGCTGGTGTGGCTGACCGCACGCGGGGTGACCCGGCCAATCCTGGCCGTGGCCGCGCGCCTGGAAGACATCGCCAGCGGCGAAGGCGACCTTACCCGCCGCCTGGAGTATGCCCGCCAGGACGAACTGGGCCAGCTTACCGGTTGGTTCAACCGCTTTCTCGACAAGCTGCAGCCAGTCATAGCCCAGGTCAAAGGCTCACTGCAGGAAGCCCGCGGCACCGCCGACCAGTCGGCAGCCATCGCCAGCCAGACCAGCACCGGCATGCAGCAACAGCACCGCGAAATCGAACAGGTGGCCACCGCCGCCAATGAAATGAGCGCCACCGCCCTGGATGTCGCCCATAACGCCTCGCAGGCGGCCCAGGCCGCACGCGCTGCCGACCAAGCCAGCCGCGAGGGCCTGCAGCTGATCGACAGCACCCGGCAGGGCATCGACCGCCTGGCCGCTGGCATGAACACCGCCATGGACGAGGCGCGCGCGCTGGAAGGCCGCAGCGGGCAGATCGGATCGGTGCTGGAAGTGATCCGCACCATTGCCGAGCAAACCAACCTGCTGGCGCTCAACGCCGCCATCGAAGCCGCCCGTGCAGGCGAAGCCGGGCGTGGTTTTGCCGTGGTGGCAGATGAAGTGCGTGGTCTGGCCCAGCGTACCCAGTTGTCGGTGGAGGAAATTCGCCAGGTCATCGAAGGCTTGCAGCAAGGCACCCAGGATGTGGTGGGCGCGATGCAGGAAGGCCAGCGCCAGGCCCAGGACAGCGCCGCGCGGATGGAACAGGCGCTGCCGGCGCTACAACGTATTGGCGAGGCAGTGGCAGTGATCAGCGACATGAACCTGCAGATTGCCTCGGCGGCTGAAGAGCAGAGCGCAGTAGCCGAAGAGGTGAACCGCAATGTGGCTGGCATTCGCGATGTGACCGAATCGCTGGCAGGCCAGGCCGATGAGTCAGCGCGGATCAGCCAGGCCCTGAACCGGCTGGCCAACCAGCAGCAGGCGCTGATGGAGCAGTTCCGCGTCTAACCTGTCAGGGCCAGTGCGCCTTCTTCGCGGGCATGCCCGCTCCCACAGGAAATGCCCAGCCCTTCGGGGTGGCGCCATACCCTGTGGGAGCGGGCGAGCCCGCGAAGAGGCCCCAACAGGCAATACAGCATTATTGATTTTATCGAGCACAACCTATGCAAAACCCAACTCGCCCCACCTTCTTCGACATCAGCAGCGAACAGGGCCTGTTACGCACCTCGATCGCCGTCACCCTGTTCATCGCCGTCATCGGCATCGCCTTCGGCCTGGCCTCCGGCTCGTTCTCCATCGTGTTCGACGGCGTCTATTCGCTGGTCGATGCCAGCATGAGCGGGCTGTCGCTGGTGGTGGTCAGGCTGATTACCGCCCATACCACCAGCGTGCAGATGTCACGCAAGTTGCGCGAGCGCTTCACCATGGGCTTCTGGCACCTGGAGCCGATGGTGCTGGCGCTCAACGGCATCCTGCTCAGCGGCGTGGCCATCTATGCGCTGATCAACGCCGTCAGCAGCCTGCTGCAAGGCGGGCGCCACCTGGAGTTCGGCATCGCCATGGTCTACGCGGTGCTGACCGTGATCGCCTGCGTGACCATCGCTGTTGTCGAGGCCCGCGCCAACCGCAAGCTGGGCTCGGACTTCGTGCGCATGGACGTCAAGGGCTGGGTGATGTCGGCCAGCATCACCGCCGCGCTGCTGATCGCCTTCTGCTTTGGCTATGCGGTGCAAGGCACATCGCTGGAGTGGGTATCGCCGTATATCGACCCGGCGGTGCTGGCGCTGGTCTGCCTGGTGATCGTGCCGTTGCCGATGTCGGTGGTGCGCCAGGCCCTTTCGGAAATTTTCCTGGTAACCCCTGGCGACCTCAAGCTGCACGTGGATGAAGTCGCCAAGGCCTTCGTCGCACGCCATGGGTTGCAGTCGTACCGCGCCTATGTGGCCAAGGTCGGGCGCTCGCGGGAGATCGAACTGTATTTCATCGTGCCGAAGGCCATGGCCGCGAAGACCATCGATGAATGGGATGCGTGGCGCAACGAGATCGGTGATGCCGTGGGTGGTGAAGGGCCGGACCGCTGGCTGACGGTGGTGTTTACCGGGGATCCGGAGTGGGCTGAGTAAGCTGGGGGCGCTTTGCGCCCCTTTCGCCGGCAAGCCAGCTCCCACCTCGACCGCATTAGCCCCAAGTCATGCGCAAGCCCTGTGGGAGCTGGCTTGCCTGCGATGAGGCCAGTACAAGCAGCCGAAAACGAAAAAGCCCGCCACCGTTACCGGTAGCGGGCTTTGACGTACTGCATATGGTGGGTCGTGTAGGATTCGAACCTACGACCAATTGGTTAAAAGCCAACTGCTCTACCAACTGAGCTAACGACCCGTCGGATGGCGCGTATAATACTGATTTCTAACGGGAAATCAACACCCCATCAAACTTTTTTCAAAAATACCGCGTCGGATCTTCGACTCCGGCGGCCTTGAAGCCGTCGGCACGCAGGCGGCAGCTGTCGCATTTACCGCAGGCACGGCCGTCATCATCGGCCTGGTAGCAGGAAACGGTCAGGCTGTAGTCCACGCCGCGAGCCATGCCGGCCTGCACGATCTGCGCCTTGCTCATGTTCTGCAGCGGCGCCTGGATGCGGAAGCCCTGCCCTTCGACGCCAGCCTTGGTCGCCAGGTTGGCCATGCGCTCGAAGGCTTCGACGAACTCGGGGCGGCAATCGGGGTAGCCGGAGTAATCCACGGCATTCACACCAATGAAGATGTCACGGGCTTCCAGCACCTCTGCCCAGCCCAGGGCCAAGGACAGGAACACAGTGTTGCGCGCCGGCACGTAGGTGACCGGGATGCCTTCACCCGGGGTTTCCGGTACGTCGATGCTGCTGTCGGTCAATGCCGAGCCACCGATGCCGTCAAGGTTCAGGCCAATCACCCTGTGCTCGACCACGCCCAAGTCACGGGCAACGCGGGCGGCGGCGTTCAGTTCGGCGCGGTGGCGCTGGCCGTAGTCGAAACTCATGGTGTAGCAGCTGTAGCCTTCGGCCTTGGCCATGGCGACCACGGTGGCCGAGTCCAGGCCGCCGGACAACAGGATTACTGCGCGTTTGTCGGTCATGTGTGCTTGCTCCTCAATCAACGTCCGGGTTCGTCGTTCCACAGCAGCTTGTGCAGCTGCAGCTGGAAGCGTACGGGCAGGTTGTCGGCGACGATCCAGTCCGCCAGCTCGCTGGCGTTCACCTGGTGGTGGCTGGGCGAGAACAACACCTCGCCGGCACGCTCGGCCAGGTTGTACTGGATCAGCTTGGAGACCGCCCAGTCATAGTCCTCACGGGAACAGATGACGAACTTGACCTGGTCGTTGCGGGTCAGCTGCTCGATGTTCTCGTAGCGGTTACGGTGCGACTCTTCGGAGCCTGGGGTCTTCAGGTCGACCACGCGGCTGACGCGGGTGTCGGTGCCGGCAATATCCAGCGCGCCGCTGGTTTCCAGCGACACCTCGTAACCGGCGTCACACAGGCGCTGCAACAGCGGCAAGGCGTTGGGCTGGGCCAATGGCTCGCCGCCGGTGACGCAAACGTAGCGCGGCTTGAAGCCGGCGACCTGCTCAAGGATCGAATCGAGGGTGCGAACGGTGCCGCCACTGAAGGCATAGGCACTGTCACAGTACTGGCAGCGCAGGGGGCAACCGGTGAGGCGCACGAATACCGTGGGCAACCCAGCCGTTCGCGTTTCACCCTGCAAAGAGTAAAAGACTTCGGTGATGCGTAATGTGTCTTGCATGCTCGCCACGGGCGTGACAGCTAAACAGGCTGCCCGCCTCCGTCAGGCACTGTCGCGGACTCGACATAGCGTTATCCGCAGCAGCGTGTTTACGAAAAAAGGGCATTGATTCTAACGAAAAAACCCGCGACAAGCGCGGGTTTCTTTCAAGCGGTACTGTTTAGAGCTTCTGCAGGTCACGCTGGGCCAGTTGCGCGGCCGAGGTGCCGGGGTACTGGGTGATGACCTGCTGCAGGATACCCTTGACCTTGTCGGTGTGGCCCATGCGGCGCTCGACGTCGGCCAGCTTGTACAGCGAATCCGGCACCTTGCTGTGCTTCGGATACTTCTGGCTGACCTGGGCGAAGGCCTGGCTGGCAGCCGGCAGGTCGCCCTTGGCCAGGTTCACTTCACCCAGCCAGTACTGGGCATTGCCGGCGTATTGGCTGTTGGGGTACTTGCGCAGGAAGGCGTTGAACGCCTGGCTGGCCTTGTTGAAGTCTTTCTGCTTGATCAGGTCGAAAGCGGCATCGTAGTAGAGCTTTTCTTTCGCCGGATCACCGGGCTCGCTACTGGCGGCCGGTTGTTGCGCAGCAGCACCTGCTGCTGCATCGGGGGCGGCATTGGATGCACCACCACCGGAGGAATTGTCAGGGGTCGCGGCAGGCGCGGCGCCACTGTTGATGCGACGGTCCAGGTCCTGGTAACGCTCCAGGTTTTCCTGCTTCATGCGCGACACATCGTTCTGCAGCTCTTCGATGATGCCTTGCTGGCGGGAAAGCTGATCCTGCATCTGTTGCAGCTGCATGAACAGCTGGCCCTGTGCAGAGGCAGGGGCCGAAGCCCCTGACCCGGCATAGGCGCCGCTCGTGCCATAACCCGCAGGCGGATAGCTGCCTGCGTTGTCATCAACTACAGGGACCTCAGCCCAGGCCGCAAGCGGCAGGCTGAGTGCGAGGACGGTTACTACACGGCGGCCCATACGCATAAGAACTTACTTACGCAGTTCTACGCGACGGTTCTGAGCCCAGGACTGCTCGTCGTTGCCAGTGGCAACCGGACGCTCTTCACCGTAGGAGACCAGTTCCAGCTGAGCAGGGGAAACGCCCTGCAGAACCAGGTAACGCTGAACGGCCTTGGCACGACGCTCACCCAGAGCCATGTTGTACTCGCGGGTGCCGCGCTCGTCGGTGTTGCCTTCCAGGACAACGCGGTTGCCGTTGGCTTTCAGGTCCTTGGCGTGAACGTCCAGGGCGCGCATGGCTTCTGGCTTCAGGTCCGAGCTGTCGTATTCGAAGTAGAAGGTGGTGATTGCGCGCAGGGCAGCTTCTTCGCTCAGGGAGCCGTCAACAGCGCCAGTGTTGGCACCGTAGCCAGCGTTCGGATCTACAGCAGCGCCTTCGCCTGCGTTGTCACCGCCCTTCGAGGAGCAACCTACAGCTACGGCCATGGCCAGAGCCAGCGCAGCAAATTTACCAAACTTCAGCATTTCCATCGTGAAACTCCTAATGAAACCCCAGTGTGTTAAGCAAAAGTATTACGCCGCAATCAGTTCAGGTAAGGGGACCAGGACGGTTCTCTGACTTCGCCTTGAGCGGTAGGAAGTGGGAGCCTCACGCGGCCATTAAGCGACACGAGCATCAAGACTCCCCGGCCCTGCTGGCGGGTGGCGTAGATTAGCATGGTGCCGTTTGGCGCAACAGTGGGAGACTCATCAAGACTCGTTTCAGAGAGAATCTTTACACTTCCGCGTTGCAAATCCTGGGCCGCAACTTTGAAGTTGGTGAAGCCCTGCTGGCGATGGATCATCACCAGGGTCTTTTCGTCCGCCGACAGTTTCGGGTTGGCGTTGTAGTTACCCACGAAAGTTACACGCTCGGCACCACCGCCACCGACCGACTGCTTGTAGATCTGCGGCTTGCCGCCACGGTCGGAGGTGAAGTACAGGGTGTTGCCATCCTTGCCCCAGAACGGCTCGGTGTTGATGCCCGGGCCAGCGGTGACACGGCTGATCTGGCGCGAAGCCACGTTCATCACGTAGATGTCCGGGTTGCCGTCCTTCGACAGCACGAACGCCAGGCGCGTGCCATCCGGCGACCAGGCTGGCGCACCGTTCAGGCCTTCGAAGTTGGTGACCTGCTCGCGGCGACCGGTATCGATGTGCTGGACGAAGATGCGCGGACGCTTCTGCTCGAACGAGACATAGGCGATGCGCTTGCCATCCGGTGCAAAGCGTGGCGACAGGATCGGCTCGCGCGATTGCAGCAGGGTGACCGCACGTGCACCGTCATAGTCCGAACGCTGCAGGGTATAGCGGGTGTTGTTGGTGGAGAAGCGCTCGGCCGTCACGTACAGCATGCGGGTGGAGAACGCACCCTTGATGCCGGTGAGCTTCTCGAACGACTGGTCGGCAATGTAGTGGGCCATGTCGCGCAGCTGGTCGACGCTGCCCGCCACGCTACCGGTCAGCACTTGCTGCTCGGTGGCGACGTTGAACAGCGCGTATTGCACCTGCAGGCGACCGCCCGACGGCACGATGCTGCCAACCATCACGTACTGCGCACCCAGCGCTTTCCAGTCACGGAAGATCACTTCGCTGGCCTGGGACGGCTGGCTGATCATGTTCTGCCGCGGAATCGGCGAGTAGTAGCCGGAGTTGCGCAGGTCGTTGCCGATGATGTCGGCCATGTCTTCCGGCAGCACGCTGCCGCCCTGCAGACCGAACGGCACTACCGCGATGGGCGTGGCCCGGTCGCTGCCGCTGGTGACCAGGATGTTCTTTTCCTCTGCCACGGCCATGCCTGCCACGCAGCACAGCATGACCAGCAGTCCTCTCAGACGTTTAATCACAACGCTAGATCCTCAGGTGTAAATGTCATCTTGAACGAACGATATTGGTTGAAATCGCTCGGCTTCATACCCTGCATCTCGGTCAGACGACCGATGTTCTTCACTGCTGCCACCGCCGAGCTGTCGTACGGGCCGTCACCACTGGACCGGGCCACGCTGACGCTGGTGATGGTACCGTCCGGCAACATGTTGATCTGCAGGACCACCGTCATGCCCTTGCGCGCGGAAGGCGGACGAGCCCAGCCCTCGGCCGCGCGCATGCGGATCAGGTCGTCGAAGTCGCCGGCCACCTGGTCACCCTGCTCGTCGGCCAGCGCCTGCTGCCGTTCGGTGGTGTCGGACAACAGCTCGGCCAGGGCCTGGGCTTTCTTGTCTTCCGCCGCCTTGCGGGCCGCTTCCTGTGCCTTTTTCTTCTGGGCATCTGCAGCGGCCTTTTTCTTGGCCTCTTCAGCTGCCTTCTTCTTCGCTTCCTCGGCTACCGCTTTCTTCTTGGCGTCCTCGGCTGCTTTCTTCTTGGCCTCTTCGGCCGCCTTTTTCTTGGCGTCCTCGGCGGCTTGTTTCTTCGCCTCTTCAGCGGCCTCTTTCTTGGCCTCTTCTTCGGCTTTTTTCTTTTCTTCCTCGGCCTTCTTCTTGGCGATGTCGGCCTGCTGCTTCTCGGCAGCCTTCTTCGCCTCTTCGGCCTTCTTGGCTTCGGCGGCTTTCTTGGCCTCGGCGGCCTTGGCGGCCTCGGCAGCTGCCTCGGCTTTCTTGGCTTCGGCGGCCTCGCGGGCCTCCTCGGCCTTTTGAGCAGCGTCGGCTTTCTTTTGTTCCGCGGCCTTCACGGCCTCCTGCTCGACCTTCTTCTGTTCCAGCTGCTCGACTTCGGTCTGGCGCGAAGCGGTTTTCTTCGCTTCCCCGGCAATCTTCTGATTGGTCTGGGTAGTCGCCTGGCTCTTGGACTTGAGCTGGTACAGGGTAGCCTGGACGATCGGCTTGGATGGCGGCAGCTCAGGCGTCATGGCAAAACTGACGAACAGCAGGGCGAACACCAGCACATGCAGGCCGATGGCCCAGATACTGGGCCAGAAGTAGCTTTCCGAGGCGGATGGCTCTCGCTGTTGCATCAGGGCGCCTCGGTAATCAGGCCAACGTTACCGACACCGGCCTTCTGCAACCCGCCCATGGCACCCATGACCGCGCCATAGTCGACAGCCTTGTCGCCACGAATGAACACCTGGGTCTGCTTGCCCTGGTCACGGCCGGCGGCAATGATCTTGGTCACCGCGTCGGTCATGGCTGGCAAGGTCATGGCCTTGTCCATCTGCTTGTCGGTATCGACTTCGCTGCCGAGGTTCCAGTAGTAGGTCTTGTCGGCCTTGATGGAGATGGTGAGGATCTGGACGTTGTTGTCCTGCGGCAAGGCTTCACTGGAAACCTTGGGCAGGTCTACCTTGACGCCCTGGTTGAGCATGGGCGCCGTCACCATGAAGATGACCAGCAGTACCAGCATCACGTCGATGTAGGGCACCACGTTCATCTCGGCGACGGGCTTGCGTTTGTGGCGAACTCGGGCCATGGGCTTCTACCTGATTACTCTTCGCTGGTGTGCACTTTGCGGTGCAGGATCGCCTGGAACTCGTCGGCGAAGGTGTAGTAACGGCCGATCAGCACTTCGCTGCGCGCCGAGAAGCGGTTGTAGGCGATGACCGCCGGAATTGCCGCGAACAGGCCGATGGCGGTGGCGATCAGCGCTTCGGCAATACCCGGGGCGACCGTGGCCAGGGTGGCCTGCTGGGCGCTGGCCAGGCCGCGGAAGGAGTTCATGATGCCCCATACGGTACCGAACAGGCCGATGTACGGGCTGGTCGAACCGACGGTGGCCAGGAACGGCAGGCTCTGCTCGAGTTTTTCTTCCTCGCGCGAGATGGCTACGCGCATGGCACGGGCAACGCCCTCCATGACCGCGTCCGGGTCAACGCCAGGCTGCTGGCGCAGGCGCGAGAATTCCTTGAAGCCGGCACGGAAGACCTGCTCGACACCGGAATCCGGGTCTGGGTTGCTGCCTGCCTGACGGTACAGCTTGGACAGGTCGATGCCCGACCAGAAGCGCTCCTCGAAGGCATCCAGCGCACGACGACCGGCGCGCAGCATGGTGCTGCGCTGGAAGATCATGACCCATGAGGTGACCGAGGCGGCCACCAGGGTCAGCATTACCAGCTGTACCAGCACACTGGCATTGCTGACCAGACTCCACATGGAGGTATGGTCGACGACGTTAGCTTCCACGCTTATTCTCCTGCATTCGATTGAGTACCCGAGCCGTCCGCCACAAAGGCGTCACGCAGCTCCGGGGGTATGGCTCGGGGTTTGAAAGTGTCGGCGCGCACGGCGGCCACCAGGAACTGCCCTTCGCAGAGCAGCGTTTCATCCTTTTCCCGCCAGACCTGCTGCACGAAGCGCAGGCTGGCGCGATTGAGTTCAAGTACTTGCGCGGTCACCCGAAGCTCGTCGTCCAGCCGCGCCGGCGCGTGATAGCGCGCTTCGCTGGAGTGGACCACGAACAGCAGGTTGTCTTTGGCCAGCTGCGCCTGGGAAAAGCCCAGGTGCCGCAGCCGCTCGGTACGCGCGCGCTCCATGAATTTCAGGTAATTGACGTAATACACCACGCCACCGGCATCGGTATCTTCGTAATAGACTCGACAACGGTGTGCGAACGGTTCCAGGCCATTTTGCGCGCGCATACTCTAGTGCTTACTCCTCAGCTTGCCAATCCGCTGTGGCAACTGTTTTTTCTTCATTAATGTCTTATTGCCAGCGCACCCTCGGCATGCCAGCGGTAGGACCACGAAAAGCCGTTTTCGATCTGTCACTCATCGCCCGTTTCGGAAAAATCCCCACCCTCCCCCAGGCGCCCGGGCACGTTCAGGCCGAAGTGCAGGTAGGCATGTCGGGTGACCACGCGGCCGCGCGGCGTGCGCATGATGTAGCCTTGCTGGATCAGGTACGGCTCGAGCACGTCCTCGATGGTATGGCGCTCTTCACTGATGGCTGCCGCCAGGTTGTCCACGCCGACCGGGCCACCGTCGAACTTCTCGATCATGGTCAGCAGCAGGCGGCGGTCGGAGTGGTCAAAACCACGCTCGTCGACGTCCAGCAGGTTGAGCGCCATGTCGGCCACGGCCTTGGTGATCTGGCCCTTGCCGCGCACTTCGGCGTAGTCGCGCACGCGGCGCAGCAGGCGGTTGGCGATACGTGGCGTGCCACGGGCCCGGCGGGCGATCTCGTAGGCACCCTGGTCTTCGATGGCCAGGCCAAGGATGCCGGCCGAACGGCTGACGATGGTGGCCAGGTCCTTGTCGCTGTAGAACTCCAGGCGCTGGACGATACCGAAGCGGTCCCGCAGCGGGTTGGTGAGCATGCCGGCACGGGTGGTGGCACCGACCAGGGTGAACGGCGGCAGGTCCAGCTTGATCGAACGGGCCGCAGGGCCTTCGCCGATCATGATGTCGAGCTGGAAGTCCTCCATCGCCGGGTACAGCACCTCTTCGACGACCGGTGACAACCGGTGGATCTCGTCGATGAACAGCACGTCGTGCGGTTCGAGGTTGGTCAGCATCGCCGCGAGGTCGCCCGGGCGCTCGAGAATGGGCCCCGAAGTGCTCTTGACCGACACACCCATTTCCTGGGCGATGATGTTGGCCAGGGTGGTCTTGCCCAGGCCGGGCGGACCGAAGATCAGCGTGTGGTCGAGCGACTCGCTACGGCCACGGGCGGCCTGGATGAACAGCGCCATCTGCTCGCGCACCACTGGCTGGCCGATGTACTCGTCCAGCCGCAGCGGGCGAATCGCACGGTCCTGGACTTCTTCACGGTCGCGGCCACTGGCGGCGATCAGGCGGTCGGCTTCGATCACTTGGTAATCATCCCTTTCAGGCTGCGACGAATCAGTTCCTCACTGCTCAGGCCGGCCTTGTCCTTGATCGCGGCGATTGCCTTGCTGGCTTCCTGCGGCTTGTAGCCCAGCGAAACCAGGGCGCTGACGGCATCGGCTTCTGCTGTGGATGCGCTGGCGACCGGCAGCGGCCCGTCGGAGACCAGGGTAAACATGGCCGGGGATGTTTCCCAAGCCTTGAAGCGGTCCTTGAGCTCGACCAGCAGGCGTTCGGCGGTCTTCTTGCCGACACCGGGCACGCGCACCAGGGCCGAAGTATCCTGGGCCTGCACGCAGCGCACCAGTTCGTCCACTTCCAGCCCGGACATGAGCGCCAGGGCCAGCTTCGGCCCTACGCCGTTCAGGCGGATGAGCTCGCGGAACAGCTCGCGCTCACGCTTTTCGGCAAAACCGTAGAGCAGGTGAGCATCCTCGCGCACCACCAGGTGGGTGTGCACGGTTACGGGTTCGCCCACCTTGGGCAGACGGTACAGCGTGGTCATGGGAACTTCCAGTTCGTAACCTACGCCGTTGACGTCGATAATCAGGTGCGGCGGCTGTTTTTCCGCCAGGGTGCCGCGCAAACGTCCAATCACGTTCCGATCCTTCCTCTCGGGGAGCCGGTCAAAGACCGCTCAACCCTATCAGCAAATGCAGCGGGTGAACGCATCACCCGAACAAAATGTGTATCAGCGCATGAAGCGCCTACAGACGCAAGCGCCCGCCGCGCCGCCGTGCCGTGGCCAGGCCATGCGGCACCAGGCTGGAACGGGTGTGGGCGTGGCACAGGGCGATAGCCAGGGCGTCGGAGGCGTCGATCTGCGGCTTCTGCGTCAGTTTCAGCAGGTGCATGACCATCATCATCACCTGCTCCTTGTTCGCCCCCCCGGTACCGGCTACCGCCTGCTTGACCTGGGTGGCGCTGTACTCGGCGATTTCCAGGCCGGCTTCGGCGGCTGCGACGATGGCCGCGCCACGGGCCTGGCCGAGCTTGAGCGCCGAGTCGGCGTTACGGGCCATGAACACCCGCTCGATGCCCATGGTTACCGGGCCGTGCTGGGCGATGATTTCACCCACGCCACGAAAAACGATCTGCAACCGTTCGTGCAGCTCGCCGCTGCCGGTGCGAATGCAGCCCGACGCCACGTACTCGCAACCACGGGCGGTCTGGCGTACCACGCCATAGCCGGTGATGCGCGAGCCGGGGTCGATACCAAGAATCAGAGTCATAGTGCCCGTCGTACAAAGCTCATGTTTTAACACCATTGGGGCCGCTGCGCGGCCCAACGCCGGCAAGCCAGCTCCCACAGGTACAGTGCAAGACTTGAGGGTGGCACTGTACCTGTGGGAGCTGGCTTGCCGGCGATGGGCTGCACAGCAGCCCCAATAAAGCTACCTGCCTGGCCCGAATGCTCAGGACACGTTAGCCGAGGTTTTCCATGATCTCATCGGAAATCTGGGCATTGGAGTAGACGTTCTGCACGTCATCCAGGTCTTCGAGCATGTCGATCAGCTTGAGTACTTTCTCGGCACCGTCCTGGTCGAGTTCGGCGCTGGTGGTCGGCTGCATGACGATTTCAGCGTCAGCGGCCTTGAAGCCAGCCTCTTCCAGGGCATTGCGCACGGCGTAGAAGCTGTTGAACGAGGTGAACACGTCGAACGAGCCATCGTCGTTGGCCACCACGTCGTCGGCATCGGCTTCCATCGCCGCTTCCATCAGCGCGTCTTCTTCCACGCCCGGAGCAAAGCTGATCTGCCCCTTGCGCTCGAACAGGTAGGCCACCGAACCGTCGGTGCCCAGGTTGCCACCACACTTGGTGAAGGCATGACGCACGGCGGCGGCAGTACGGTTGCGGTTGTCGGTCATGGCCTCGACCATGATCGCCACGCCCCCCGGACCGTAACCTTCGTAACTGAGCTCTTCGACGTTGTCGCTTTCGTTGGTGCCGGCACCACGGGCCACGGCACGATCGATGATGTCGCGGCTCATGTTGGCACCCAGGGCCTTGTCCAGCGCCAAACGCAGGCGCGGGTTGGATGCCGGGTCAGCACCACCCTGCTTGGCAGCGACCGTCAGTTCGCGGATCCACTTGGTGAAGATCTTGCCTCTCTTGGCATCCTGGCGCTCTTTGCGGTGCTTGATGTTCGCCCACTTGGAATGACCAGCCATAACGACTCCGAATCCTTTGAATCACAAACAGCCCCGCCCCTGTAGGGGGCGGGACGGGAAATTGCCTGCGCCGGAACGCAAAGGCGCATCCATGTGGATGCGCCCGGGGACTGCTTACTCGACCTTTGTCTGTTCGCGCAGTCGGATGTGCAGCTCGCGCAGGGCCTTGGCGTCGACCAGGCCAGGGGCCTGGGTCATGACGCACGCGGCGCTCTGGGTTTTCGGGAAGGCGATCACTTCACGAATCGACTGGGCACCGGTCATCAGCATGACCAGGCGATCCAGGCCGAAGGCCAGACCACCGTGAGGCGGTGCACCGAACTTCAGGGCGTCGAGCAGGAAGCCGAACTTCTCTTCCTGTTCTGCCGCTTCGATGCCCAGCAGGCGGAACACAGCCTGTTGCATCTCTTTACGGTGGATACGGATCGAACCGCCACCCAGCTCGGTACCGTTCAGGACCATGTCGTAGGCACGGGACAGGGCCACGGCCGGGTTGGCCTCGAGCTCTTCCGGGGTGCACTTCGGCGCGGTGAACGGGTGGTGCAGCGCGGTGAAGCTGCCGTCCTCGTTCTCTTCGAACATCGGGAAGTCGACCACCCACATCGGTGCCCACTCGCAAGTCAGCAGCTCGAAGTCGTGGCCCAGGCGGATACGCAGCGCGCCCAGGGCTTCGCTGACCACCTTGAACTTGTCGGCACCGAAGAACACGATGTCACCGTCAACGGCGCCAACGCGGTCGAGGATGGTGTTGAGGTTGGCCTCGGGGATGTTCTTGACAATCGGCGACTGCAGGCCTTCGACACCCTTGGCGCGCTCGTTGACCTTGATGTAGGCCAGGCCCTTGGCACCGTAGATACCGACGAACTTGGTGTACTCGTCGATCTTGCTGCGCGGCATGCTGGCGCCGCCAGGCAGACGCAGGGCGGTAACGCGGCACTTCGGATCGTTGGCCGGGCCGGCGAACACCTTGAAGTCGACATCCTTGAGCTGGTCGGCAACGTCGACCAGTTCCAGCGGGATACGCAGGTCCGGTTTGTCGGAGCCGTAGCGGCGCATGGCTTCTTCGAAGGTCATGTGCGGGAATTCGCCGAATTCCAGGTCCAGCACTTCCTTGAACAGCTTGCGGATCATGCTTTCGGTCAGGCCCATGATCTCGCTTTCATCGAGGAAGCTGGTCTCGATGTCGATCTGGGTGAATTCCGGCTGGCGGTCGGCACGCAGGTCTTCGTCACGGAAGCACTTGGCGATCTGGTAGTAGCGATCGAAGCCGGCAACCATCAGCAACTGCTTGAACAGCTGCGGCGACTGCGGCAGGGCAAAGAAGCTGCCGGCATGAGTACGGCTAGGCACCAGGTAGTCACGCGCGCCTTCCGGGGTGGCACGGGTCAGGATCGGCGTCTCGACGTCAAGGAAGCCGTTTTCGTCGAGGAAGCGACGGATGCTGCTGGTGATACGCGAACGCAGGCGCAGCTTGTCGGCCATTTCCGGGCGACGCAGGTCGATGAAACGGTAGCGCAGGCGGGTTTCTTCGCCGACGTCGGAGTATTCGTTCAGCGGGAACGGTGGGGTTTCCGCTTCGTTGAGCACGTTCAGCTGGTAGCCGAGGATCTCGATGGCGCCGGAAGCCATGTTGGCATTCACCGCACCTTCAGGGCGCTTGCGGACCTTGCCGGTGATCTGCACGACGTATTCGCTGCGCACGCGGTCGGCAGCGGCGAAGGTTTCGGCGCGATCCGGGTCGAACACGACCTGGGCCATGCCTTCGCGGTCACGGATGTCGAGGAAGATCACCCCGCCGTGGTCGCGGCGACGATGGACCCAGCCGCAAAGGGTGACTTCCTGGCCGTCCAGGCTCTCGTTCAGTTGGCCGCAATAATGGCTGCGCATCATGATGGTGGTTTCGCTTCTCGTGATTCGTGTATTCGGTGGAGGCCTTGGCCGCCCGGAGAGGGCTAATACTGCAAGACCCGGTCACAGCATTCAACTCAGTCGGCCTTGTCGCCGCCTGCCAGATTCTTTTTCGCCCCGGTCTTGAAGTCGGTTTCGTACCAACCGTTACCGCTCAGGCGGAAGCCTGGCACCGACAGCAGCTTCTTCAGCGCCGGCGCCTGGCAGGCCGGGCAATCGGTCAGCGGCGCGGCGCTGATCTTCTGCAGCACTTCCATGCGGTGCTCGCAGGATGCACATTGATAGTCATAAAGGGGCATGGGTGTCTCTCGTCAACCACAACGCTGGCTGCCGGGGCAGCAAAAAGCGGGATTATATATGGTTAACAAGCACTGCGCAGCCCGCCAGGCGATCAGCGCACACTTGGCGGGTCCAGCAGCCAGGCGACGCAGATCACCCGGATCAGCCCGCTGAAGTTGCGCACCCCGCCTTGTCGCAGGTGCACCTCACGATCCACATAGGACAGGACCGCACTGACCGAGCAGCGGTTGGCCGCTGCGATGCGCTCCAGGATACCCCAGTAGACGGCCTCCAGCCGCAGGCAGGTGGAAAAGCCGTTGAGCCGCACCGAGCGTGACACCGGCTGGGTCTGCAACATGTCGAAATCCGCCTTGAACGGATCGATGCACTGTTTACCCGGCCAACGCCCCTGGCCAGCCACACGCTTGCTTGCTTGCGTCATGCGCCACACTTCCTCGTCACAGGTACCAGGTGGCCTATGAAGCGCTGTTGGGCGAGCTTAAAGCAGCGGCAAAATCTTCCTGCACAAAATTGCGCAGGACCTGTAGGAGCGGCCTTGTGTCGCGATGGGCTGCGAAGCAGCCCCAGGGTTTGAGTGCAATTGCACAAATTGCTGGGGCTGCTTCGCAGCCCATCGCGACACAAGGCCGCTCCTACAAGGGCCGATACAGCGTTGGGTATCTACTTGCCGTCGAGCAGCACCCGCAGCATCCAGGCGGTCTTCTCGTGCACCTGCATGCGCTGGGTCAGCAGGTCGGCGGTCGGCTCGTCACTGACCTTGTCCACCACCGGGAAGATGCTGCGCGCGGTACGCACCACGGCTTCCTGGCCCTGCACCAGCTGGCGGATCATCTCGTCGGCATGCGGCACCCCTTCCTCCTCCTTGATCGAGGAGTGCCGCGCATAAAATGCATAGGACCCCGGTGCCGGGAAGCCCAGGGCGCGGATGCGCTCGGCAATCGAGTCGACCGCCAGCGCCAGTTCGTTGTACTGCTCTTCGAACATCAGGTGCAGGGTGCGGAACGACGGACCGGTGACGTTCCAGTGGAAGTTATGGGTTTTCAGATACAACACATAGGTATCCGACAACAGGCGGGACAGCCCATCGACGATGGACTTGCGATCTTCTTCACTGATACCGATATCAATTGCCATGAAGTTCCCCTTTCCATAAGGCGTGAGACCCAAGCGGGTGCCGACCACTGTAGCAACACTTGGTCTGCGCCGCATGTGACATGGCGCAACACATCGCCCCTCGGGGACAGCGGTTTGAGTAGCCTGCGGCTTTACTGTTAAATAGGCATGGTGCCACCCGTGCGGATTGCCATTTGCCGGGTGCATAGGCTGGCCTGCCGCGTGTTCGCGCTCTACACCTCATGCGCACCGTGCTGCCAGCTCTTCCTGTGATCGGCCTTATCAACTGTGAGCCAACCCCATGTTCAAGATCGTCCATCTGGTGACGGGCGTGGCAGCCTTGCTGCTATCGCTCATGCCCAGCCTGAAAACCGATGCGTTACCCTTCCTGCAACAACCCGACGCGGTCTATCTCGCCCTGCTCGGCCTGCTCAACCTGGTGCTGGCCCCGGTCGTGCCACTGTACTACCGCGGCGCGCGGCAGCAGTTGCAGCACCTGGCCTGTGCCCTGCTGGTGGTGGCCGTGGTGCTGCAGACCCTGACACTGCTGGCCCGCCCGGAAATGGGCAACCTGGCCGCACTGGTCTGCGCAGCGCTGGCCGTGGCCGTGCACCTGGCCGTGGGCTTTGCCCGCAGCCCCCGCAAGGCACGCACCAGCCAGCACGCGGCGCAGGATGGTGGCAGTCGTGATACCGGCACCGTGAAATGGTTCAACACGTCCAAAGGCTTCGGCTTCATCTCCCGCGACTCGGGCGATGATATCTTCGTGCACTTTCGCGCCATTCGTGGCGAAGGCCACCGCATCCTGGTGGAAGGCCAGCGCGTGGAGTTTTCCGTGATGCACCGCGACAAGGGCCTGCAGGCCGAGGATGTGGTTGCGGTAACCCGCCGCTGATCCCGTTTGCAGAAACCATCCCTTGTGGGAGCGAGCATGCCGCACCCACAAGGTTTGTGTGCATCCAGCGGAATATGTGTAGCAGGTTCAGGTATCAATAATGAGGCGGCGGTGCCTCGTCCCCTTCGCTGCCATACTGGCCAACCATCTCTTCGTAACGTTTGATCAGCTCGGCCATCTGCAACTGCAGCCGCTCGATCACCCGGCCCTGCTCGACCACCACGTCATTCAATGCCTGGATGGTGTCATCCTGAAACGCCAGGCGGGTTTCCAGTTCGACCACTCGTGATTCAAGCGGCATGTCAGGCCTCCTGGTAACCGGCGAGCTGCAGCCCGCGCAGGCGCTGGCGGATGGCTTGCACCTGGTCGTCGGTGTACGCCGTCGCCGGGCACTTGCCCCACACCGGTGCCGGCCAGGCCGCGTCGTCGCGCTGGCGCACGATCACGTGCATGTGCAACTGACTGACCACATTACCCAACGTAGCCACGTTCATCTTGTCGGCGCTGTAGCTGGCTTTCAGCGCTTCGGCCAGGCCGGTGGTTTCCTGCCACAACTGCTGCTGCTCCGCAGCATCGAGCTCGAACAGCTCGCTGATGCCGGCGCGCTTGGGCACCAGTATGAACCATGGATAGTTGGCATCCTTGCTCAGCAGCAACTGGCACAGCGCAAACTCCCCCAGCACCAGCGAATCCTGCTGCAAACGCGAATCGAGGACGAACACGGCAAATCTCCTTCAGGCAGAACCAACCCGCTTCACGCGGAAAACAGGCCTGCAAGGATACCCTGCACGTTCCCGGTAACACAGCGCTACTTTTCGCACCAAAATGAGGCCACCGATACCCCTCGCACCACACTTGTCACCCCGCGGGTGACGCTGCATGAACAAGTTGCGGTAACACATTGACTTTCATGACAGCTTTTCAAATTTTAACGATTCTTGACCGTGCTACCGCATCAGGCGCCTCCCGCCCCGTGTTTACGGCACTTTCCGACCCCCGGTAGCAGGTTTTGTGAAAATTTCATGAAGCGTTGTGAATTTTGAGCACGCTTGTTGCATTCCTTTCACGCCAAGTCGGCACGACATCTGCATCGGCGGGTGAACGCGACAAATAACAACAGCGACAGTGGTTACCAGGGAGTTTCCCAACCGGAATCGGTAGTTACAGATTCTTTACGGTGAAAGAAGCAGCGCTGGTGTTGACGGCCCTTAAACCGGGGCGTGATTTGCGACATGGAACTACCTAGAAGCGACATGGTGAAAAAGTTCCGAAAAGGATGCTTATACCCATATCGCCAAGAACAGTCAGCGTGCTATACATTTTCGCCGACATAACAAGAAAGAGCTGCCCCATATAACTAGAACACTTGGACGCAGCGGTACTCTTCCTAAAAACCAAAGGAGCAAATCACGATGCGCGTGATGAAGTGGAGCATGATCGCCCTGGCCGTTGCGGCAGGGACCTCGCAGTTGGCATTGGCCTCTTCCCAGGACGAGTCCAAAGGTTTCATCGAAGACAGCAAGCTGAACGTCAAGACCCGCATGCTGTACTTCAGCCGTGACTTCCGTAACAACCCAGCCGGCACCCAGAGCCGTCGTGAAGAAACCGGCCTGGGCTTCCTCGGCACCTTCGAGTCCGGCTTCACCCAGGGCACCGTTGGTGTGGGTGTCGATGCCATCGGCATGCTCGGCCTGAAACTGGACAGCGGCAAGGGCCGCGCCGGTACCGGCCTGTTCCCTACCGGCTCTGACGGCCGTTCGCAGGATGACTACTCCAAAGCCGGCGGCGCGGTTAAATTCCGCATCTCCGACACCGTGCTGAAAGTGGGTGACCAGTTCACCGCTCTGCCGGTCTTCGCCACCGACGACAGCCGCCTGCTGCCGGAAATTGCCCAAGGCACCCTGATCACCAGCAACGAGATCGAGGGCCTGACCCTGCACGCTGGTCATTTCACCAGCCTGACCGCCCAGGAGCAAACCAACCGCGACAGCTTCGGCCTGAAGGAAGCCAACGTGGTAGGTGGTACCTACGCCTTCACCGACAACCTCAGCACCAGCCTGTACTACTCGAAGGTTGAAGACTACTGGCGCAAATACTACGCCAACGTCAACTGGGCACTGCCGATCTCGGACAAACAAGGCCTGGTGTTCGACTTCAACATCTATGACACCAAGAGCGAAGGCTCGGCCGAGTACCGCGCATTCGATGGCGACAAGCTGGACAACCGCGCGTTCAGCCTGTCGGGCGCCTACAACATTGGCGCTCACACCTTCACCCTGGCCTACCAGAAAGTCACCGGTGACGGCGACTACGGCTATGGCATCGACGGTGGCGGCACCATCTTCCTGGCCAACTCCGTGGCCCGTTCCGACTTCAACGCCGAAGACGAGAAGTCCTGGCAGGCTCGCTACGACCTGAACTTCGCCGAATACGGCATCCCGGGCCTGACCTTCATGACCCGTTATGTACGCGGTACCGACGCCAACGTCGCCGGCACCAGCAACGGCAAGGAATGGGAACGCGACGTCGACATCAAGTACGTGCTGCAAAGCGGCCCGGCAAAAGACTTGAGCTTCCGCGTGCGTCAAGCCACCTATCGCTCTTCCGATGGCGTCTACTACGATTCCCCATCGATCGACGAACTGCGCCTGATCGTGGAGTACCCGCTGAGCATCCTGTAAGCCTGGCTTGCAGTGCCCCGCACTTGAAAAAGCCCGGCGATCACGCCGGGCTTTTTCTTGGCTGACAAGCGTCACGCCCTGGGGCATCCTGTACGCCTTCGTTTCGCCCCCGTACAATGCGGGGTCATTTCAATGTCTTAGGCAATCGACACGGCTCACCATGCGCACCAGTCAATATTTGCTCGCCACCCAGAAAGAAACCCCTGCCGACGCAGTGGTCATCAGCCATCAGCTCATGCTGCGTGCCGGCATGATCCGCAAACTGGCCTCTGGCCTGTACACCTGGCTGCCGATGGGCTTGCGGGTGATGCGCAAGGTCGAGGCCGTGGTGCGTGAGGAAATGAACGCCGCCGGCGCCCTGGAAGTGCTGATGCCCAGCATCCAGCCCGCCGAACTGTGGCAGGAATCCGGCCGCTGGGAACAGTATGGCCCCGAGCTGCTGCGCCTGAAGGATCGCCACCAGCGCGACTTCTGCGTCGGCCCGACCCACGAGGAAGTGATCACCGACCTGGCCCGCAACGAGCTGTCCAGCTATAAACAGCTGCCGCTCAACATGTACCAGATCCAGACCAAGTTCCGTGACGAGATCCGCCCGCGCTTCGGCCTGATGCGCGGTCGCGAGTTCATCATGAAGGACGCCTACTCGTTCCATGCCGACCAGGCTTCCCTGCAGGAAACCTACGACCGCATGCACCAGGCGTATAGCAACGTGTTCACCCGCCTGGGCCTGGACTTCCGCCCGGTTCAGGCCGACACCGGCTCCATCGGTGGCAGCTATTCGCACGAGTTCCACGTACTGGCCGAGTCCGGCGAAGACGACGTGATCTTCAGCGACAGCTCCGACTACGCCGCCAACATCGAGAAGGCAGAGGCCATCCCGCGTGAAACCGTGCGCCCCGCCCCTACCGAGGAGCTGCGCCTGGTCGACACGCCGAACGCCAAGACCATCGCCCAGCTGGTGGAAAACTTCGGCCTGCCGATCGAGAAAACCGTCAAGACCCTGATCGTGCGCGGCGCCGAAGAAGGCAAGCTGGTAGCACTGATCGTGCGTGGCGACCATGAGCTCAACGAAATCAAGGCGGCCAAGCTGGAACAGGTTGCCGACCCGCTGGTCATGGCCACCGACGCCGAACTGCGCGAGGCCATTGGTGCCGGCGCCGGCTCGCTCGGCCCGCTGAATCTGCCGCTGGAAATCGTCATTGACCGCTCGGTTGCCCTGATGAGCGACTTCGGCATTGGCGCCAACATCGACGACAAGCACTACTTCGGCGTGAACTGGGAGCGCGACCTGCCGGTTCCACAGGTCGCCGACCTGCGTAACGTGGTCGAAGGCGACCCGAGCCCGGACGGCCAGGGTACCCTGGTGATCAAGCGCGGCATCGAAGTGGGCCACATCTTCCAGCTCGGCACCAAGTACAGCGAGGCGCTGAAGTGCCAGGTGCTGGGCGAGAACGGCAAGCCGGTAACCCTGTCCATGGGCTGCTACGGCATCGGTGTGTCCCGCGTGGTCGCAGCTGCCATCGAGCAGAGCTACGACGAAAAGGGCATCATCTGGAACGACGCCCTGGCCCCGTTCCAGATCGCTCTGGTACCGCTGCGCTACGAAACCGAGGTGGTTCGCGAGGCGACCGACAAGCTGTATGCCGAGCTGACCGCTGCCGGCTACGAAGTGCTGCTGGACGACCGTGACAAGAAGACCAGCCCAGGCATCAAGTTTGCCGACATGGAGCTGATCGGCATCCCGCACCGCATCGTCGTCAGCGATCGCGGCCTGGCCGAAGGCAACCTGGAATACAAGCACCGCACCGAGCAGGACGCCCAGTCGTTGCCGCTCGATGAAGTGCTGACCTTCTTGCAGGCCCGCGTTCGCCGCTGATAACCAATGCACGAGTGATCATGTTCAAGCGAAGTACCTTTCCCCTGGGGGGCGCCGCACTGTGCGGCGCCCTGCTCGTCAGCGGCTGCGCCAACCAGATGTCCCAGCGCAGCGACCACGAGGAGCGCGTCGAGCGCAAACTGCTCGAGCACACCCTGCAGATCGATGTCGGCGAGCCGAAGGTGATGGAGCTTCCGCAACGACGTGTGCGCGTGCATGAGCAGAAGCGCTTCGAAGTCACCGAATTCGAAGTCACCCGCAGCTATGACCGCTATACGCCTTACCAGCCCTGGCGGGAGATCTACGAGATCCCGCTGGGTGCGGTGGCCGTGGTGGCAGGCGTGGGTGCCAACGTGGTCAATGTCTTCGCCCTGGGCAACCTCCCGGAAAGCATCACCCACGACTGGCTCAGCTACGGCGTGGACGGGCTCAACCCGTTCATGAACGTGCCGTCCAACGGCCGTGCCCAGCAGAACCTGGCCGGGATCAGCGAAGTGCAGAAAGGCAAGCGCGAGGAATCTACCAGCGTGCCCTGGAGCGAGCGCCTGGTCGAGGTCAAGGCCGGCAAGATGACCCACGAGCTGACCACCGACAGGAACGGCGTGCTGCGCCTGAACCTGCTCGACAGCCCGTTCTCCGAGCAGAACCTCAACCACATCGGTACCCTGCACCTGCAGGTGCTGGACGAGGACAACGCGGTACGTGGCGATGCCAGCCTGCTGGTCAGCGCCACCCTGCGCAACAAACTGCTCGAGGCCCATGAACTGATCTTCGATGACCTCGAAGATGACGATGTCGGCCAATGGGTTCACCGGGTCAAGCGCTTGTCCGAACTCGGCCTGGAAGAAGAAGCCAGTGAAATGGAACAGAGCCTGATCGAACTGACCCGCAACGATCCGGAGTTGCAGCAGGAGTTTCTGCAGTCGCTGACCAAGGCCACTGGCCGGTTGGTGGCCGACCCGGGCGCGCAGTAACCCGCATCACGCAATACCTTGTAGGAGCGGCCTTGTGTCGCGATGGGCTGCGAAGCAGCCCCATGATTTCAGCCTTGATGCATGAATTGCCGGGGCTGCTTCGCAGCCCATCGCGACACAAGGCCGCTCCTACAGGGACCGCGTTAAATTGGCGGGCCAATTATTGAGGCGGGAACAGCTCCAGCTGCTCATGCGCCCCGCGCAAGTCGCGCAACCTCACGCCTACCCCCAGCAAGCGCACCGGCTTGCCACCACGGGCAAACGCCTGCCCCAGCAATTGGCGATAACTCTCCAGGTCCCTGCCCGCCCCCGCCTGCTCCATGGTGGTCTGGCTGAAGTCATGGAACTTGACCTTGACGAAGGGTTTTTCCGGCCGGTAACTGCTGTCCATGCGGGCGATACGCTCGTTCAGGCTCTCCAGAAGTTCGGGCAGCCGTGCCAGGCAACTGGCCAGGTCCGGCAGGTCGGTGTCGTAGGTGTTTTCCACGCTGACCGACTGCCGGCGACTGTCATTGTGCACGGCACGCTCATCGACACCCCGTGCCAGCCCCCACAAACGCTCGCCAAAGCTGCCGAACTCGCGCACCAGCGCCAGACGCGACCATTCGCGCAGCTCCAGGCAGGTTTCGATACCCAACCGCGCCAGCTTGTCTGCCGTTACCTTGCCCACCCCGTGTAACCTGGCCACCGGCAGGGCGGCAACGAATGCCTCCACTTCGCCCGGGGTAATCACGAACAGGCCATTGGGCTTGCGCCAGTCACTGGCGATCTTGGCCAGGAACTTGTTTGGCGCCACACCGGCCGAGACAGTGATATGCAGGGTGCGGGCGACACGGCGGCGGATATCCTCGGCAATGCGCGTGGCGCTGCCCGAGTACCACTGGCTGTCACTTACATCCAGGTAGGCCTCGTCCAGCGACAGCGGCTCGATCAGTTCGGTGTAGTCACGGAAGATCGTGTGGATTTCCCGCGAGGCTTCACGGTAGGCCTCGAAGCGCGGCTTGACGATCAGCAGGTCCGGGCACAGCTTCAGCGCGTGCCGCGACGACATGGCCGAACGCACGCCGTAGGCACGCGCTTCATAGTTGCAGGTGGCGATCACCCCACGGCGGTCGGCCGAGCCCCCCACCGCCATGGGCCGCCCGGCCAGGCGCGGGTCGTCACGCATTTCGATCGCGGCATAGAAGCAATCGCAGTCGACGTGGATGATCTTGCGCAAGGACATGGATGACCGTCAGCACTGTAAATTCATACAGATAGTATCGCATGCGCCCTCGGGTATGCAGCCTGTGCGCGACATTGCTCGATAATCGGCCTGAAAG
Source organism: Pseudomonas sp. PVC-5-1 (assembly GCF_057444345.1). Taxonomy (NCBI): domain Bacteria; kingdom Pseudomonadati; phylum Pseudomonadota; class Gammaproteobacteria; order Pseudomonadales; family Pseudomonadaceae; genus Pseudomonas; species Pseudomonas sp. PVC-5-1. The sequence goes on from NZ_CM172024.1 coordinate 4,379,625, forward strand.
CCCCGTCGCGCCTGAGCTGCGAGCCATATACAGACGCTAAGAGTTTGAACAAGAAAGGTTTTTTCAGAAAAAAGCTTGACACCCGCGGGTAAATCCGTAGAATTCGATCTCACAGGCGCGGGATGGAGCAGCCTGGTAGCTCGTCGGGCTCATAACCCGAAGGTCGTCGGTTCAAATCCGGCTCCCGCAACCAGATTCGAGAAAAGGCCACTGTTAACACAGTGGCCTTTTTCTTTTGCGTCAAATAATGCGCTGATAGAAATTTCAAAAAAATCAACGACTAGCGCTTGACACCCTTTCTGGAAACTGTAGAATGCGCACCACTGACGCGGGATGGAGCAGCCTGGTAGCTCGTCGGGCTCATAACCCGAAGGTCGTCGGTTCAAATCCGGCTCCCGCAACCATATTCGTCAGAACAAACCCCGCCTGTGTAACAGCAGCGCGGGGTTTGTTGCTTCTCCCCTCCTGCTTTTCGCCCCCCCAAATTTTCCCGTCCTACAGCCAACCCGCAGGCTTGAGAGGTCGTGCCCAGGATGAACTATCTTTAACCCTGCCAGACCGCTGAAAACGCTCGAGGCCGGAGTAACATTGGATACGTTTTTCTAAGGGACTTTCACTTGGCCATACCTTTCCCTCACCTCGCGCTGCACGCCCGGGGAAATCCATGACTTCCCACAATCCCGAATCCCCGGTGCCGCTTGCCACAAAGCTGCCTGGCGCCGTACAACGTCTGCCCTTGCTGGAACGCATGAGCCGTTACCGCCAGCCCATCGGCCTGGTAGTGACCCTGGTGTTGTTCACCATGGCCTTGGTCGCCTGTCGCCACCTGTTGAGCGAGTTGGACATCTATGCCTTGCACGATGCCATGCTCAGCGTGCCGACCCAGTCTTTACTTGGCGCCTTGCTGGCAACCGTGCTCGGTTTCGTGATCCTGCTCGGTTACGAGTGGTCGGCCAGCCGCTATGCCGGCGTGAAACTGCCCGCGAGCAGCCTGGTGCTGGGCGGCTTCAGCGCCTTTGCCATAGGTAACGCCATCGGCCTGTCGATGCTTTCGGGCGGTTCGGTGCGCTATCGCCTGTATGCACGCCAAGGGGTTGGCGCAGGTGAAGTTGCACGGATGACCGTTTTTGCCAGCCTGTCACTGGGCTGCGCGCTACCGCCTCTGGCCGCCTTGGCGACCTTGAGCGACCTGCCGGCGGCCTCGGCCGCACTGGGTTTGGCGCCTGGCTTGCTGGCAGGTATCGCCACAGCCGTGCTGCTGGTGTGCAGCGTGCTGGTTTTCGGTCTATACCGCCGACGCCTGGCTGAACAACCATTGGCCAACAACCTGCTGGTACAACTGGGCCGCCGCACGCTGCGCCTGCCCGGCGCACGCCTGGCGGCCCTGCAATTGCTGATCACCGCACTGGATGTCGCCGCTGCCGCCACCGTGCTGTATCTGCTACTGCCCGAAGCACCGCCATTCGGTGCCTTTATCCTGGTGTACCTGCTGGCCTTGGCCGCAGGTGTGCTCAGCCACGTACCGGGCGGCGTCGGGGTATTCGAAGCCATACTACTGGCGGCTTTTGCCGACCAACTTGGCGCGGCGCCGCTGGCAGCGGCACTGCTGCTGTATCGGCTGATCTACGTGGTGCTGCCGCTGCTGCTGGCCTGCGCGCTGCTGCTGGCCAACGAGGCCCGGCGCCTGCTGTTCGCGCAACAGGCTATCAAGGCCGCTTCCGGGCTGGCTGCACCGATCCTTTCGATCCTGGTATTCCTGTCCGGGGTGGTGCTGCTGTTCTCCGGTGCCACGCCCGAAATCGACACCCGCCTGGAGCACATGGGTTTCCTGGTTCCGCACCGCCTGATCGATGCTTCGCATTTTGGCGCCAGCCTGATCGGCGTGCTGTGCCTGCTGCTGGCACAAGGCCTGCGCCGGCGCCTGTCCGCCGCCTGGCTACTGACCACCGTGCTGTTGTTGGTCGGTGCCCTGCTGTCGCTGCTCAAGGGCTTCGATTGGGAAGAGGCCTGCTTGCTGACCCTCACTGCCGCTCTGCTCGCCCTATTCCGCCGCTCCTTCTACCGCCCCAGCCGCCTGCTCGAATTGCCATTCTCGCCGGTGTTTCTGGTAGCCAGCGCCTGTGTGGTCGGCGCATCGGTTTGGTTGTTGCTGTTCGCCTATCAGGATGTTCCCTACAGCCATCAGTTGTGGTGGCAGTTCACCCTCGATGCCGATGCCCCGCGTGGCCTGCGCGCCGCCATGGGCAGCGCCTTGCTGCTGGCGGCCGTGGCCCTGACCTGGCTGCTGCGTACCGCACCGCCGGTGATCCACTTGCCAGACGAAGAAGAGCTGCTGCGTGCCAACCGCATTCTGCTGGCATCCGACCAGCCAGATGGCGGCCTGGCGCTGACCGGTGACAAGGCGCTGCTGTTCCACCCTGGCAACAACGCCTTCCTCATGTACGCCCGTCGCGGTCGCAGCTTGGTGGCCCTGTACGACCCGATCGGCCCGGCCCAGGAGCGCGCCGAGATGATCTGGCAGTTCCGCGACCTGTGCGACCTGCACCATGCCCGCCCGGTGTTCTATCAGGTGCGCGCCGAGAACCTGCCGTTCTACATGGACATCGGCCTGACCGCGCTGAAGCTGGGTGAAGAAGCCCGGGTCGACTTGCGCCGTTTCGATCTCGAAGCCAAGGGCAAGGAAATGAAGGACCTGCGCTACACCTGGAACCGTGGCGGCCGTGACGGCCTGAGCCTGGAAATCCACGAACCCGGGCATGCCCCGCTGGCAGAGCTGAAGGAAATTTCCGACGCCTGGCTTGGCGGCAAGAACGTGCGCGAGAAAGGCTTCTCGCTGGGGCGCTTCAGCCCTGAATACCTGCAGCATTTTCGCATTGCCCTGATCCGCTTCCAAGGCCGCCCGGTGGCTTTCGCCAACCTGCTGGAAACCCATGGCAAGGAACTGGCCAGCCTTGACCTGATGCGTGCGCACCCCGAGGCCCCGAAGCTGACCATGGAATTCATGATGATCGGCCTGATCTTGCACTACAAAAGCCATGACTACGCCCGCTTCAGCCTGGGCATGGTGCCGCTTTCCGGTCTGCAGCCGCGGCGTGGCGCGCCCTTGACCCAGCGCCTGGGCTCGATGGTGTTCCGCCGTGGCGAGCAGTTGTACAACTTCCAGGGGCTTCGACGCTTCAAGGACAAGTTCCAACCGGACTGGGAACCCCGTTACATGGCCGTGCCGGCCGGGCTCGACCCGCTGGTGGCACTGGCTGACACCGCCGCCCTGATCGCAGGCGGCCTGACTGGATTGGTGAAACGTTGATGACCCGACGCTTTTGGCTGTACCTGCTGGTTCCCCTGCTGTTGGCCGCCCTGGGAGGCGCGCTGGCGTTCTGGCTATGGACGCGCCCGGCTCCCGAGGCACGCCTGGAACAACTGAGCATCAATGACACACGCATCACCCGTGTGACCCCAGCCGTGCACCCCAAGGCCCGGGTGGCCATCGGCGTACCCCAGGACCAGGCGCTGACCGACAGGCAGCTGCTGGACCTGGCCCAGGCTGGCGAAGCGCAACTGGTGCAGGTGATCCTGCCGCCCAATGACTGCAGCAAACAACAACAGGCCCTGGACCAGGCCTTGGGCCAGTTACCGGAGAAGCCGACCCTGGTTGCCGGTATCGGCCCTGGCGCCGCCCAGGCCTGGCGCTGGCTGGCCAGCCAGAACAACGACAAGGCGCGGGCGATTTCCGTGGGCTTCAGCCTGGAACAGCCGGGCTGCCAGACAGCGCTGCCGAAGTCGGCCGCCCACGGCCACTGGAACGTCGCCTGGAACGACAACCCGGATGACGCCAGCGCCGCCTTCGTGCGCGACCAGGCCAATGCCGAAACCAGCATCAGTGACTACGACATCCACCTGCCACAAGTGCTCAAGGCCCAACTGACCCAGGCCCTGGTCGGCCACGACGGCAACGCCCTGGCCATTCCGGTAGTCGAGGTGCCAGCCGGGCAGACCACCGACACGGTCACCCTGTTCCTTTCCGGTGATGGCGGCTGGCGAGACCTGGACCGCGACGTGGCCGGGGAAATGGCCAAGCTTGGTTACCCGGTGGTCGGCATCGACACACTGCGCTACTACTGGCAACACAAGACCCCGGAACAAAGCGCCGCCGACCTGTCCGAGCTGATGCAGCACTACAGACAGAAGTGGGGCACCAAGCGCTTCGTGCTGACCGGTTATTCGTTCGGTGCCGACGTCCTGCCGGCGATCTACAACCGCCTGCCGGCCGAGGACCAGCAGCGTATCGACGCGGTGATGCTGCTGGCCTTTGCACGCAGCGGCAGCTTCGAGATCGAAGTCGAGGGCTGGCTGGGCAAGGAAGGCCAGGAAGCGCCAACCGGGCCGGAAATGGCCAAACTGCCGGCGTCCAAGGTGGTGTGTGTGTATGGCGTGGAAGAAACCGACGAGAGCGGTTGCACCGACAAGACTGCGGTGGGTGAACGCCTGAAGCTGCCGGGGGGGCACCACTTCGACGAAAACTACCCGGCACTGGCCAAGCGCCTGATCGGTGAGATCGAGACGCGCCAGGGCAAGTCGAGTGTGGCTGAGCAGAACTGATAGGACCTTGCGGCCCATTCGCGGGTAAACCCGCTCTCATCGAACTGCACATAACTCATTGAATTAGCGGGGCCCCTGTGGGAGCGGCTTTAGCCGCGAACACCGGCGCAGCCGGTGCCATGCACCGCGTTGGATTCTTCGCGGCTAAAGCCGCTCCCACAGGGTACGCGGTTTGCTTGCAATTTCAGTTATCTACGCGCCAGCGCAGCCCAAAAGGCTGAGCCATCTCCCACAGGTCCAGCGCAAGCCTTGAAAGCTATGCGGCCCATGTGGGAGCGGGCATGCCCGCGAACACCGGCGAAGCCGGTGCCCTACACCGAGTTCCCGGCTTCGCGGGCACGCCCGCTCCCACATGGGGCGAGTTGAGCCTCAGATCTCGACCTGGGTACCCAGCTCGATCACCCGGTTCAGTGGCAGGTTGAAGAAGCGCAAGTTGCCGTTGGCATTCTTCAGCAGGAACGCGAACAGGTTGCCCCGCCAGCGCGACATCCCCTCCAGCCGTGAGGCGATCACGGTCTCGCGGCTGAGGAAGAAGGTGGTGCGCATCGGGCTGAAGTCAAGGTCTTCCAGGTGGCACAGCTTCAACGCCGCCGGCACGTCCGGTTCGTCCATGAAGCCGAAGTGCAGCAACACGCGGAAGAACCCATCGCCATAGGCCTCCACTTCAAAGCGCTCCTGTTCCGGCACGCGTGGCCGGTCCTCGCTGACCACCGTCAACAGCACCACCTGGCTGTGCAGCACCTGGTTATGCAGCATGTTGTGCAACAGCGCATGGGGCACCGCATCGGAGCGTGCCGTGAGGAACACCGCCGTGCCTTCGACCCGGTGCGGAGGCTGAATGCGGATACTGCTGATGAACAGCTGCAGCGGCAGCGCGCCTTCGTCGATGCGCTCCATCAGGATCTGCTTGCCACGCTTCCAGGTGCTCATCAACAGGAACAGCACAGCGCCGGCCAGGACCGGGAAGGCCCCGCCCTGGATGATCTTCGGCACGTTGGCGGCAAAGAACAGCCCATCCACCAACAGGAAACCCATCAGGATCGGCACCGCCAGCACCGGTGGCCACTTCCATAGCAGCAGCATCACCGCCGCAACCAGGATGGTGGTCATCAGCATGGTACCGGTCACAGCCACCCCGTATGCCGCCGCCAGGGCACCGGATGACTCGAAACCGAGCACCAGCAGTACCACGCCGACCATCAGTGTCCAGTTGATCGCACCGATATAGATCTGCCCCTGTTCATCGCTGGAAGTGTGCTGGATCTGCATGCGTGGGATGTAGCCCAGCTGGATGGCCTGGCGGGTCAGGGAGAACGCCCCCGAGATCACCGCCTGCGAAGCGATCACCGTGGCCATGGTAGCCAGGCCGACCATCGGCAGCAGTGCCCAGCCCGGCGCCAGCAGGTAGAACGGGTTACGTGCTGCATCCGGGTCCTGCAGCAGCAACGCGCCCTGGCCAAAGTAGTTGAGCACCAGCGCCGGCAGCACCAGGGCAAACCAGGCCCGAGCGATCGGCTTGCGGCCAAAGTGGCCCATGTCGGCGTACAGCGCCTCGGCACCGGTCAGCGCCAGGACCACCGCGCCGAGAATGGCAACGCCCATGCCGGGGTGAACCACGAAGAAGTTGACCGCCCAGGCCGGGTTGAAAGCCTTGAGCACTTCCGGGCTCTGCGATATGCCGTACACGCCCAGCGAGCCCAGCGCCAGGAACCAGGTGACCATGATCGGGCCGAACAGCTTGCCGATCTTCTCGGTGCCGTGCTTCTGCACCAGGAACAGCGCCACCAGGATCACCAGCGAAATCGGTACAACCCAGTGATCGATACCATCAAACGCCAGGCCCATGCCTTCCACCGCCGACAGCACCGACACCGCCGGCGTGATCATGCTGTCGCCATAGAACAGCGAAGCGCCGATCAACCCGCACACCACCATCAACGTACGCAACCTCGGGTAGGCCGCCGTGGCCCGCCGCGCCAGCGCGGTCAGCGCCATGGTGCCGCCCTCGCCCTGGTTGTCGGCGCGCAGGATGAACATCACGTACTTGAACGACACTACCCATAGCAGCGACCACAGGATCAGCGACAAGATCCCCAGCACGCCGTCATGGTTGACCGGCACTCCGTACCCGCCGCTGAAGACCTCCTTGAGGGTATACAACGGGCTGGTGCCGATATCGCCATAAACCACCCCGACCGCCGCCACGAGCAGGCTCAACGACCGCGTCGCCCCCTGCTTCCCCTCGTGCCCGCCCTCGGCGTGACTGCTTGCCTGAACCATCGACCACTCCCGCAGACGGCCTTGCAAGGCCAGTAAAATTCCCGATGCGCCAGGTGATACTGATACCCCCGGCGCAATGGCGCGAAGCATAGCGCAGCGTTCGTCGCATTTCTGCTGGTCAAGCGACCCTGCGCTCGCTAGAATTGCGCACTTTTTGATCAGAGGCGCCAAAAGCGTCCGTCAAGATCGCCCCCGATTCCGGCCGGGCGACCTGCATTCAATACCGAGGTTAGTCATGTCCACCACGCCCGCCACCCCCAAGGTAGGTTTCGTAAGCCTGGGTTGCCCAAAAGCCCTGGTCGATTCCGAGCGCATCCTGACCCAGCTGCGCATGGAAGGCTATGAAGTCGTGCCCACCTACGAGGACGCCGACGTAGTGGTGGTCAACACCTGCGGCTTCATCGACAGCGCCAAGGCCGAGTCGTTGGAAGTGATCGGCGAAGCGATCAAGGAAAACGGCAAGGTCATCGTCACCGGCTGCATGGGTGTCGAGGAAGGCAGCATCCGTGACGTGCACCCGAGCGTGCTGTCGGTCACCGGCCCGCAGCAGTACGAGCAGGTGGTCAACGCCGTGCACGAAGTGGTGCCACCACGCCAGGACCACAACCCGCTGATCGACCTGGTGCCGCCGCAGGGCGTCAAGCTGACCCCGCGCCACTATGCGTACCTGAAGATTTCCGAAGGCTGCAACCACAGCTGCAGCTTCTGCATCATCCCGTCGATGCGCGGCAAACTGGTCAGCCGCCCGGTCGGCGAAGTGCTGAGCGAGGCCGAGCGCCTGGTCAAGGCCGGGGTCAAGGAGATCCTGGTGATTTCCCAGGACACCAGCGCCTACGGCGTCGACGTCAAGTACAAGACCGACTTCTGGAACGGCCGCCCGGTCAAGACCCGCATGCTCGAGCTGTGCGAAGCCCTGAGCAGCCTGGGTGCCTGGGTACGTCTGCACTACGTGTACCCGTACCCGAACGTCGACGACGTGATCCCGCTGATGGCCGCCGGCAAGATCCTGCCGTACCTGGATATCCCGTTCCAGCACGCCAGCCCGAAAGTGCTCAAGGCCATGAAGCGCCCGGCCTTTGAAGACCGCACCCTGGCACGTATCAAGAACTGGCGCGAGCAGTGCCCGGAGCTGGTGATTCGCTCCACCTTCATCGTCGGCTTCCCGGGCGAGACCGAGGAAGACTTCCAGTACCTGCTGGACTGGCTGACCGAAGCCCAGCTGGACCGCGTGGGCTGCTTCCAGTACTCGCCGGTGGAAGGCGCCCCGGCCAACGACCTGGGCCTGGAAGAAGTGCCGGACGACGTCAAGCAGGACCGCTGGGACCGCTTCATGGCCCACCAGCAGGCCATCAGCGCCGCCCGCCTGCAACTGCGTATCGGCAAGGAAATCGACGTGTTGATCGATGAAGTGGAAGAGCAAGGTTCGGTTGGCCGCAGCTTCTTCGATGCCCCGGAAATCGACGGCAGCGTGTTCATCGATGGCGACCACGGCTTCAAGCCGGGTGACAAGGTACGTTGCCGCGTGGTGGATGCCGACGAATACGACATGTGGGCTGAACCCATCTAACGCAGCAGCAAACTGAAAAGCCCCTGCCCCGCCATTCCCCACAAGGAACTCCCGGGCCAGGGGCTTTTTCGTCAGAACGCGTGAAAAAGCATCAGGCCGCCCTCTGCATCCGGGCTGGCATCCGAGAAGCCTTTGACTGCATAGAGTTGCACTTTCCACTGCTGGTTGAGCTTGTGTGTCAGGAACAGGGTAAGTTCCTTGATCTGCGCGCCCGTCGAGACGACTTTCTGCCGCCAGTCGTAGGAGGCACCCGCCGAAGTACCTGCACCCACGGGCATGGCGAAGCCGAGACTGGCAAATATCGGGTCGTCGAAATCACTGTCGGGCGGGTCGCCGAACTTCTTCCAGCCCAAGGTCGCGAAACCGGTCACCGGGCCAAAGGCCTTGGCGATGTCGACCTGGCCGGTGTAGTCGTATTCACCGGTGCCCAGGCACTGGTCTTCATCGGCAGTGGGGAATTTGACCTTGCCGATCAGGTCCAGCATCAGGCCACCGTCACTGCCGTCGAGCAGGGCGTAACCGGCGCTGGCAACCGTGTCTCCCAGCCCGCTTTCCACATCCCGGCAGCCACCGGGCAAGGGGTCACCATTCGGGCCCACTTCAGGGTTGGTGATGCGCAGCCAGGGCACAGTGACCTTGTAGGTCATTGGGCCGGTTTCATACTTGCCGACCACGGGAATGTACCAGATTTCCGAGGTTGTACCCGTGCCATAGTCGCCACTTGAATAGTCCATACCTATGGCGGCGCTGAAGGTATCGCCCAGGACCGACGCGCTGGCGCATGACAGCAAGCAGGCGAAAAGAGGGAGCGTGGGTCTCATCTGCACCTCGGTATCCCGGACGGGAAGGGTGATCGCACTTACCCAGCCTAGTTGCCTAATGCCCGGATCGCTCTGGATGCTCCACTTTTTCGGCTTTCTCTACTGTCTCGGGTCTTTCGACCTTCTCTACTTTCTCGACCTTCTCAACTTTTTCTACCTTCTCGACTTTCTCAGGCTTTTCGATCTTCTCGACCTTCTCGACCTTCTCAGGCTTTTCGATCTTCTCGACCTTTTCGGGCTTCTCGGCTTTCTCGATCTTCTCTACTTTTTCTACTTTCTCTACCTTTTCAACCTTCTCTGCTTTTTCAATTTTTTCCACCTTTTCGAGCTCGACCTTCTCTACCCGGTCAGAGCTTCCGCTATTGCTGCTCTCGGGTCGCTCCATGGTGTCGACATGTTCCGACTTTCCGGACTTGTCCACGCGTTCAGTACCGTCCCGACCACTGGAATCGTCAACACCGCCGTGCCCGCTGTGGTCATCATTGCTTTCAATGCGATCACTGGTCGCATCGCGTCCGCCATGCCCGCTATTGCTGGAACCTTCAGCGTCACGGGTGCCGTGCCCGCTGCCACGCCCCGAATGCCCTCTGTCCGGGTTGTCGGCACGGTCGTCATCGAACTCCACGCGGGTTGCCCGCAGCTCGTGCTTGCCATTGAACACCCCGCTCACCCGCACACGTTGATCGAGCGCCAATGCCGCGGGCTGCTTGCCGACGATCACGGTGCCCTGCCCCAGCGTCACCTTGATGCCTGCCACCACCAGTTGTTGAGCGTGCCTGCGCTGTACCAGCCCCTCGATCACCGCCGTCTGCACACGGCCAGCAAAAGGCAGGCTCGGGTCTGGGCGGGTTTGCGCCACTTCCAACTGGCGTCCGGTCCACTGCCCACGCACCAGCACTTCCCTCGCAGGTGCCACACGGGTTCCCAGCTTCAGCCCCTGGAGGCTGCCGGCACGGTCTACCGCACCGATGGCACTGGCTTCCCTGAGCCCCGGCGCCCGCTCGATACGGCTGGCTACCACTTCACCCCTGGCATCGCGCAGGCCACTGACCCTGACCGGCTCGCCCGGGCGCAACCCTTCAGCCACCCGCGCCCCTGCAGCAAGCCGCACGGGTTGGCCCATGACCCGCAGGGGGGCCGATGCATTGGGCAGTGCCGTCAGCGGCCCTTCGTAAACGTTGAGGATCGAGATGCGCCCTGCTTGCAGGCCGCGTTTGCCGGCAAATGCCTCAACCGCGACAACCTGGCCGATTGCCAGGTGAGCGCTACTAACAGGCGCACCGTTTTCACTCACCGGTACGTCCTTGCCAAAGTGCACTTCCAGGCCATTGACGCAGATCGAGGCGAACCCGGTAATGGTGCCGACGATGCCCGTGCCACCGGTACCGCCCGGGCGCAGGATCGGTGCGCCGGTACCGCCTGCCCCGCCGTGATCGATGAAGGTGCCGTCCACACCGTCGGCCACCGCACCGGTCCCGCCCGTGCCGCCGGGACGCTGCGGCAGCGGCGCACCGGTGCCACCCACTCCGCCGTTTTCGCTGCGTACACCGGTACCACCGACACCGCCCGTCCTGGCCCCGGTACCACCAATACCGCCCGGAAACTGCAAACCCGCCGCCCCCGCCATACCCACTTCGTCACGGCTGACACATACCGGTGCTGCGGCCACCTCGGCAGGCGCCACCAGGTTCAGCCCGAAACCCAGGACCAGTGTGACGACACTGAGGCAGCGCGCGAGGGAAGTCATGGGTCGGGGGTCTTCGACAAATCGGGGTCGGTAGTTTCAGTGTAGAAATAAAGCCCTACCGTGATGCGCTGACGTTGCTCGGCGCTGGGCACATCGGCATCTTCCAGGTCTGATGCAAGCCGGCTGAAGGCAAGCAGCATCTGCATGCCGTCCTTGTCCACCGCTGCACGCAAATGGTCGACGCTGGCCGGGCTCAAGGCGTCGTAGTGCACACTGCGTTCCAAGAACGGCTGGCCGTCCCCACTCAGGTTGTGCACTGCTGCGCAGGCATGGTCATGCAGGTTGTGGCCAAAATACGCGGCCTTTTCGTCGAAGCCCTTCTGCGGCACGAATGCCTGGGCTTCCAGGTGGACACAGTCCTGCTCGTCGAGCCGGACGATACCCAGGCGCAACCACTCATCCAGCACCACCCGCCCGCGGATGTCGGTGCTGATCTTCGCCACCAGCGCATCGAAGGAACGATCGCCGCCAACGCTCGCCAGACGCGGCAACGGCAGCGCCTGGCCAGGCTCCGAGCAGAACGGCTTGCCAGTGGTCCACATATTGACCAACTGTGCACCTAACGTAATGTTTGCCGGCAGCGCGGCGAGCGATGTGCCCCCCTCGCTACGCAAACGCCGGACATCCTTGCGATGCACGCCCGTGAGCAGGCTGATGCGGCTGTCGGTCGGCACTGTACCGTCCAGGCGAAACTCGCGATGGGCCACATCGACGAACACTTCCTTGAGCAGGTCGGCGAACATCGTGTAGGTGACCCCTTTGCGCAGCATCAGGCGCACCAGAGGACGCATGACACGCCGCAGTGCGCTTAACATCGAAGGGGGGATGGTAGGCGATTGCATTGAGCGCATTCCTTGACAGATGAACCCAGTATACGACGCGGGAAAAGATCCCACACCAACTGTGACCATATCCCTGACGAGATGAGGGATAGTCGTCGGCGCTCATTGCATTCGCGTTCAGTGGGGCTGCCGTGTATCCGAACCTGGCCTCATACAGGCCCGCTCCGTGGGCGCTGCATGAGACCGTTCAGAGCCAGTCAGCTCCTGCTGTTGTCATCACCCGGTTCGCCTGCGGCATGCTCACCGCGGTCATCACCCGGTTCGCCACCCAGATGGTCACCACGATCATCACCAGGTTCACCACCAACGTGATTGCCGTGGTCATCGCCAGGCTCACCGCCAACATGATTGCCATGATCGTCCCCGGGCTCACCGCCAACGTGATTGCCATGATCGTCACCGGGCTCACCGCCAACGTGATTACCGTGATCGTCCCCAGGCTCACCGCCAACGTGATTGCCATGATCATCACCCGCTTCAGCGTGGTTGCCGCTGCGCCCAGAGTTCGAGGAACCGTCATGGCCGCGCCCACTGTTGCCGGCATGGCCACCTCCATCCCCGCCAGCGCCGTGGCCGCCGCCTTCACCGCCATGGCCACCACCGCCACCACCGTGACCACCTCCGCCGCCACCATGGCCACCACCGCCACCACCGTGACCACCGCCGCCACCACCATGGCCACCACCGCCGCCACCGTGACCACCGCCGCCACCACCATGGCCACCACCGCCACCACCACCGTGACCACCGCCACCACCATGGCCACCACCGCCGCCCCCACCGTGGCCACCGCCGCCCCCACCATCCTTGGCGTAGGCGCTGGAGCCATTGGATATCGAGTCTGGGATCAGAACGATGGAAGTCGACAGCACGCCAGCAACGGCAACCGTCAATAGCGCCTTTTTGAACAGCACATGTATTTGCATATTTCGTCTCCAGGTCGTCGCCATGAGAAACGCCAAATCAAGCCGGGAATCTGTTCAGTTCTTGCTTTTCATTGTGTGGGAATTTTTCCCACAGAAAAGTAATAGACCGCCAAACCCCGAGGTTCAAGCAGCGCACGGAGAAGCCGACCGGTGGTTGGCCTGCTATGTTTGCCTTATCGTCATGGAGGAACACCGGCATGCATTCGGTACTGACGCTGCAAACCCCGCGCTTGAGTGACTACGGCGAACTGGTACAGGTGTGGGAGGACTCTGTACGCGCCACCCACGACTTCCTGCCGGATTGCTACATCGTCTTGCTGCGCGACCAGGTGCTGCGTCGCTACCTCGATGCAGTGATGCTGATCTGCTGCAAGGACCGCCAGCGCATCTGCGGCTTCGCCGGGGTCGCCAACGGGCGCGTGGACATGCTGTTCGTCGCACCGGACTACCGTGGCAAAGGGGTTGGCAAGCGCCTGCTGCACTATGCAATCGACGAACTGAATGCCGAGCGCCTGGACGTCAATGAACAGAACCCGCAAGCCCTGGGCTTCTACCTGCATGAGGGCTTCGAGGTGATCGGCCGTTCGGAAACCGACGGCCTGGGGCAACCCTACCCGCTGCTGCACATGCGCCTGCGCAAAACGGCGTAAATGACACAGATTCCCAGCCCCTCTGCCGCGCGGGCAGGTACAATGCAGGTCTTTCCCTGCCTTTGCGAATTACCGTCATGTCCGAACCCGTCCGCCTGTCCAAACGCCTTATCGAGCAGCTTGGCTGCTCCCGCCGCGAGGCCGAGTTGTATATCGAAGGCGGCTGGGTCACGGTCGATGGCATGGTGGTCGAGCAACCGCAGTTCAAGGTCGAGCAGCAGCGCGTCGAACTGCTGCCGGGTGCCCGTGCCGAAACGCTGGAACCAGTAACCCTGCTGCTGAACCAGGCGGCCAACGTGGACAGCGAAACCGCCCGCGCCAGCATGAACATGGGCAACCTCAGCGAAGCCCACCGCGAAGGCGTGCGCGCACTGCACGGGCATTTTGCCCGGCAGGCCTGCGTGGCGCCGCTGGAGCGCGGTGCCAGTGGCCTGCAGGTATTCACCCAGGACTGGCGGGTAACCCGCAAGATCGAAGCCGACCTGCGCCGCCTGGAACAGGAATTCATCGTTGAAGTGCGCGGCGAGACCACACCCCAGGCGCTGGAACGCCTGGCGCGCGGTGCCACCCGCAATGACCGCGAGCTGCCTAAAGCCAAGGCCAGCTGGCAGAACGAGACCCACCTGCGCATGGCCCTGAAAAACCCGCAGCCCGGGCAGATCGCCGAGTTGTGCGCCTACCTGCGCCTGGAGCTGGTAGGCATGCGCCGCATTCGCCTGGGCGGCGTGTCGATGGGCAAGCTGCCCCTGGGCCAGTGGCGCTACCTGGCCACTACCGAACGTTTCTAAGCAATACGCCGCGCCACAGGTGCGGCACCTGAACAGGATTCTGCAACAATGAACCACAACGACGTCCTGCGCAGCCTGCGCTACATGCTCAAGGTGAATGACGCCAAGATGGCCGAAATCATCGGACTATCCGGCCTCGACGTGCATCCCCTGGTGCTGGCCACCTACCTGAAGAAGGAAGACGAGGAAGGCTTCGTGCGTTGCCCGGAACGAGTCATGGCGCACTTTCTCGACGGCCTGGTGATCCACCGCCGCGGCAAGGATGACAGCCGCCCACCGCAGCCGATCGAGCTGCCGGTGACCAACAACCTCATCCTCAAGAAGCTGCGGGTGGCCTTCGAGCTCAAGGAAGACGACCTGCATGCCATCCTCAAGTCGGTCAACTTCCCGGTCAGCAAGCCCGAGCTCAGCGCACTGTTCCGCAAGGCCGGCCATGACAACTACCGCCCGTGCGGCGACCAGTTGCTGCGCAACTTCCTCAAGGGCCTGACCCTGCGCGTGCGCGGCTGATTGGCCATGCAGCATTCGGTTACCCCGGTCGGCATCATCCGCTCCTGTTTCAAGGAAAAGTTCGCCATCCCGCGCCAGCCGCAACTGGCGCCCGCCGCACGCGGTGTGCTCGAGCTGCTGCCGCCGTTCGACCAGGGCGATGCGGTCGAGGGGCTGGAACAGGTCAGCCATGTCTGGCTGCTGTTCCTGTTCCACCAGGCACTGGAAGACAAACCCCGCCTGAAGGTGCGACCACCGCGCTTGGGTGGCAACAAGAGCATGGGTGTGTTCGCCACCCGCGCCACCCACCGGCCCAATGGTATCGGCCAGTCGGTGGTACGCCTGGAAGGCGTGGAGCCAGGGCGCCTGCTGTTGTCTGGCATCGACCTGCTCGACGGTACGCCGGTGCTTGACATCAAGCCGTATGTGCCTTACGCCGATAGCATCGCTGGCGCCAGCAACCAGATGGCCAGCCAAGCGCCTGCCGCGATCGCCGTGCAGTGGGGCGACAACGCCCTGCCCCAGGCCCGCGAACATGCACTGCGCCAGGGTGAACCGCTGGTGGAGCTGATCGAGCAGTGCCTGGCGCAGGACCCACGGCCGGCCTACCAGGTGCCACCGGCCGAGCGGGTGTATGGGGTGAAGTTCTGGGATGTGCAGGTAAGGTGGCATTACCCGCAGCCGGACGTGATCCGGGTGCTGGAGGTGGTGAAAGATTGAGGATCACAGGCCCGGCCCTATCGCCGGCAAGCCAGCTCCCACAGGGACCTCACAATGCTCACGCCTGTGGTGGCCCTGTGGGAGCTGGCTTGCCGGCGATAGGGCCGGGCCTGAAAGCACAATAATCACCCACAAAAAAGGCGACCCTGAGGTCGCCTTTTCTTTTCACCATCCCGCGATCAACGAGCCGGGCCTTCAGCCACGCCCAGGTCGTCGGTCGGACGGGTATCGACCAGCGGCGCACCACCGGAGGCCAGCTCCGATGCCAGCTTGTCGTTGTCCATTTCCTTCACCCACTTGGCCACGACCACGGTGGCAACGGCGTTGCCAACCAGGTTGGTCAGCGCGCGGGCTTCGGACATGAAGCGGTCGATGCCGAGGATCAGCGCCAGGCCGGCAACCGGCAGGTGGCCAACGGCCGACAGGGTGGCGGCCAGGACGATGAAGCCCGAACCGGTAACACCGGCAGCACCTTTGGAAGCCACCAACAGCACCAGCAGCAAGGTGATCTGGTGAGTGATGTCCATGGTGGTGTCAGTGGCCTGGGCGATGAACACCGCAGCCATGGTCAGGTAGATCGAGGTGCCATCGAGGTTGAACGAGTAACCGGTCGGGATAACCAGGCCAACCACCGACTTCTTCGCACCCAGGCGCTCCATCTTGGCCAGCATGCGTGGCAGGGCCGACTCCGAGGAGGAAGTGCCCAGCACGATCAGCAGTTCTTCACGGATATAGCGGATCAGCTTGAGGACACTGAAGCCGTGGGCGCGGCAGATACCGCCCAGCACCACCAGCACGAACAGCAGGCAGGTGATGTAGAAGCAGGCCATCAGGTAGCCCAGTTGCACCAGCGAGCCAACGCCGTACTGGCCGATGGTGAAGGCCATTGCACCGAAGGCACCGACCG
Source organism: Pseudomonas sp. PVC-5-1 (assembly GCF_057444345.1). Classification (NCBI taxonomy): domain Bacteria; kingdom Pseudomonadati; phylum Pseudomonadota; class Gammaproteobacteria; order Pseudomonadales; family Pseudomonadaceae; genus Pseudomonas; species Pseudomonas sp. PVC-5-1. The sequence goes on from NZ_CM172024.1 coordinate 4,395,961, forward strand.
GGGCCAGTTTCATGATCATGTTGATGATGTTGAACATGACATGGGCGAAGCGGTCGATCATGTCCAGCACCGGCTTGCCATAGCTGCCCAGGCGGTGCAGGGCGAAGCCGAACAGCACGGAGAACATCAGCACTTGCAGGATGTCGCCGTTGGCGAAGGCGCCGACCACGGTGTTCGGGATGACGTTGAGCAGGAAGCCGACAGTGGTCTGCTGCGCGCCGGCGGCGGCGTAGGCAGCCACGCTGCTGGCGTTCAAGGTGCTGACATCGATGTGCATGCCAGCGCCCGGCTTGACCACGTTGACAACGACGAGGCCGATGATCAGGGCGACCGTGGAGACGATTTCGAAGTACAGCAGCGCGTAGCCGCCAGTCTTGCCGACCGACTTCATGCTCTGCATGCCGGCGATGCCGCTGACCACGGTGCAGAAGATGATCGGGGCGATGACCATCTTGATCAGTTTGACGAAGCCGTCCCCCAAGGGTTTGAGGGCGACGCCCGTCTCCGGATAGTAGTGGCCGAGCAGGATACCGATGGTGATGGCGACCAACACCTGGACATACAGGGATTTGTACAGCGGCTGACGTGTCGTCATGGCTAATTTTCCTCAAGTGTGCCGGTTCACCCTTCCCAGGGCGATGGGGCACCTGAATCGCTAACCCTCCTGCACCCGGAGGGATTTGTCGTTGTGTTCGAGCTGCCTGGGCAGGCCTCTGCGAGGATCAATAGCAAGGGTGGTGCCAAAATGCCCACGAAGGGTGCAAGTGCCGTATTTGCGAGGGATAAACGCCCAACGACGGGGCGAATTGCCTGAGGAAGGCTGGCGGATTTCCGCCCGGTGGCGGGATTTGTACAGGGGCATTGGCGGGAATCCGCCCATTGTGATTTGCCTATGCGGGCCCTTTCGCGGGCTTGCCCACTCCCACAGGTACTGCGCAGGGCCTGAGTGCAGTGCGGTTCGTGTGGGAGCGGGCAAGCCCGCGAAAGGGCCCGCATAGGCTACAAAATCAATCCAGGTTGAAGGTGATCCTGAACGCCGCGCCCCCCAGAGGAGAATCCCCCAGGCTCAGCTCGGCGTCATAGCTGTCGACGATATCCTTGACCACTGCCAGCCCGATCCCCTGCCCCGGGTGCTGGCTGTCCAGCCGCTCCCCACGCTCCAGAATCCGCTCACGCTGGCCCGCCGGCACCCCCGGCCCGTCGTCCTCGATGCACAAGGTCAACTGCCCAGGCGCCTGCTCCAGACTCACGCGCACCTGGCCCAGGCTCAGGCGGTAGGCGTTCTCCAGCAGGTTGCCCAGCAGCTCCAGCAACGCGCCCTGCTCCATCGGCACCTGCGCCGCATCGGGCAGTTGCAGCGTCACGTCCACCCGCTTGTCCCGGTACACCTTGGCCAAGGTGCTGCACAGGCTTTCGAGCAACGGCCGCAGCAACACGCTGTGGCGTACCAGGCCGCTCTTGCGCAGGCTGGCGCGTTGCAACTGGTAGTCGATCTGCTGGCTCATGCGCTCGATCTGGCTCTGCAGCACGCGCGCCTGCTCGCGCTCGCCGCTACGCTGCTGCAGGCTTTCGCCCACCCCCTGCAACACCGCCAGCGGTGTCTTCAGGCTGTGCGCCAGGTCATCGAGCGAATCACGGTAGCGCTGACGCTGCTCGCGCTCGCTGCGCAACAGGCGGTTCAGCGAGCCGGTCAGGCGCAGCAACTCGCGTGGGTGTTCGCCGCTCAGGCCATCCCGCACTCCCGACTCCACGTCGTCCAGCTCGCGGCTGAGCCGGCGCAACGACCGCAAGCCCCAGGTCAAACCGGCCCACAGCAGCACCAGCAGCGCCAGCAAGGCCGCGCCAAAGCCCAGGTAGAGCTTTTCGCGCAGACCATCAAGGGTGTGCTGGTACTCGCGCACAGGTTGCAAGGCAACGATGCTGTAGGCGGCGCTCTGGCCACCCAGCAGCTTGATCTCGACGTCGTACACAAAAAACTCTTCGCCATCGGCTTGGTGAATGCGGGCGAATTCGTTGCCGCGGCCGTCGTAGCGCGGGCGGTAGTTGATGTTCTGCGCGGCGGTTGCCCGCGACTGCCAGACCAGCTTGCCGTCGCGGTCGAAGATATAGCCGAGCAGGCCGGTGTACGGCAGGTTGTAGCGCTCGTCTGGCAGCAGCGTCGGCATCTGCAGTTGGCCGTGTTCGATACGCGCTGCGGAAATCAGCGTGGTCACATCCGAGGCCAGGCGTTGTTCGATCGACTCCTGCAGGGCCAGGCTGAAGGCCTTCTGCAAGGCCGGCAGCAACGCCAGCATGAACAGCAGCGCCAGCACCGCGGCCGCCAGCATCAGGCGCACCCGCAGCGAACGGATCATCGGCAGCGCTCGGTGAACAGGTAGCCCAGGCCGCGCACGGTGTCGATCGGTTTGAAGCCATGCTCGCCCTCAAGCTTGCGCCGCAAGCGGCCGACCAGCACTTCGATGACATTGGGGTCGCGTTCCTCGTCACCTGGGTACAGCTGCTCCATCAGGCGGTCCTTGGCCACCACCTGCTGGTGATGGCGCATGAGGTATTCGAGGATGCGGTATTCGTAGGCGGTCAGGGCCAGGGGCTGCTCGTCCAGCGTCGCCTGCTTGCGGTTGAGGTCGAGCACCAGCGGGCCGGCGGCAATGGTCGACTGGGTGAAGCCGCTGGAGCGGCGCAGCAGGGCGTTCAGGCGTGCCTCGAGTTCTTCGAACTGGAACGGCTTGACCAGGTAGTCGTCGGCACCGGCGGCCAGGCCCTCGACCTTGTCCTGCCAGTTGCCGCGGGCGGTGAGGATGAGAATGGGGAAGGTCTTGTCCTGGCTGCGCAGGCGCGTGATCAGTTCCAGCCCGCTGATGCCGGGCAGGCCCAGGTCGATGATGGCCAGGTCGAAGTGGTATTGCCCGGCCTGGTACAGCGCCTCCTCGGCATCGGCGACCGCCTCGACCACATGGCCGCCTTCGCCCAGGCGGGTGTAGAGGTGATGGCGAAGCAGGGCTTCGTCCTCGACCACCAGCAGTTTCATGTGCAGCTCCTTGATATGTATTGCCTGTACCGGCCTCTTCGCGGGCACGCCCGCTCCCACAGGGATCGCACAGGCTCCAAGGCTCGTGCAGTACCTGTGGGAGCGGGCGCGCCCGCGAAAGGGCCGGTACAGGATAACCCGGCTCGCCCGTCAGAACTTGTAGCTTGCAGCCAGGTAGGTCTGCGCGCTGCTGGTCAGGCGCAGGGTGCCGTCCTTCGGCCCGCCGTGCGCACCCACTTCGGTGGCGGCATTGGTGCGCAGGTAACGGTAGCCCAGTTCCACAGAAGCCTTGTCGGTGATGTCCTGGATCACGCCGGCCTGCAGGCCATAGGCGTAACCGTCGTCGGTATCCCGGCTGGCCCCCGGCGAGTCCTGGGTCAGCTTGGTCACGCCCAGGCTGCCGCCGCCGAACAGCTTGGTGGTATCTCCCACCGGCAGGAACAGGTCGTAGCTGCCCAGCAGGTTTTCCTGGCGCAGCTTCAGGCCGCTGTGGTCGCCCGAGACATTGTCGTAAGTCATGTAGTAGCGGCCCTGGTCATTGATCTTGCCCACTCGCACGCCCCAGGTGTCGTCCTTGCCGATGATGCCGTCGGCGTTGAGGTGGTCGGTGTTGCGCTGCAGCAGGCCGGACTTGCGAACCTTGTCGCTGGTCTGGCCGTAGGTCAGGCTGGCGAAGTTGTCGTCAGCGGCCTGTGCGGTGGTGATGCCAGCGGCGCAGACGGCCATGGCGGCAAGCAGGGTGTTGAAGGTTTTCATGGCTGGATACTCCAGTTGAGTGCGCTGTTTCGGTCTGGAAGCTAGAGTAAGCAGGGCACCCTGAACCGCGACTGAACCCTGGCTGAACCCCGGCTGAACGAACCGTTTGAAGAACAAGGAGTAGTGACCATGCGCGCCCTGCTGGCCTTGACCCTGATGTGCAGCGCCGCCCTCGCCCAAGCGGCGGTACAAACCCGCGAGATCCCCTACCAGGACGCCGACGGCAATCGCCTGGTCGGCTACTACGCCTATGACGACGCCATCGAAGGCAAGCGCCCCGGCATTGTCGTGGTGCATGAATGGTGGGGGCTGAACGACTATGCCAAGCGCCGCGCCCGCGACCTGGCAGCACTGGGCTACAACGCCCTGGCTATCGACATGTATGGCGACGGCAAGCAAACCGAGCACCCTGCCGACGCCAAGGCATTCATGACAGCAGCGATGAAAGACCCCAAGGCCGCGGAGCGGCGCTTCGATGCCGGCCTCGAACTACTGAAACTGCAGCCGAACACCAACAAGCACCAGTTGGGGGCGGTCGGTTATTGCTTCGGCGGCAAGGTGGTACTGGATGCCGCACGCCGCGGCGAAAAGCTGGACGGCGTGGTGAGCTTCCATGGCGCACTGGCCACCCAGACCCCGGCCAGGCCTGGGGTGGTACGCGCGGAGATCCTGGTCGAGCACGGCGCGGCAGATAGCATGGTTACTCAGCAGCAGGTGGAGGCATTCAAGGCCGAGATGGATGCAGCCAAGGTCAACTATGAGTTTGTCAGTATCGAAGGGGCCAAGCATGGGTTTACCAACCCGGATGCAGACCGGCTGAGCCATGGCGAGCATGGCGGGCCGGATATCGGCTACAACAAGGCGGCGGATGAAAGATCGTGGGCGGATATGCAGGCGTTCTTCAAGAAGGTGTTCAAGTAAACAACGCGAGGGGCCGCTTTGCGGCCCAATCGCCGGCAAGCCAGCTCCCACAGGGGCCGCGCATTGGGAGCTGGCTTGCCGGCGATTGGGCTGCAAAGCAGCCCCTGCGATCCGATCTCCCACACCGTCGCCTCGGCTGGCACAATACCCCCCATGAACACACTCCCCGCCTGCTGCGCCCCGCTCCAGCACCACTGGCCCCTGCCCCGCCCCCTACCCGGCGCGGTGCTGGTCAGTTGCGCCTTCGACCCCGCCCGCCTGGCACCCGATGACTTCCAGCGCGCCGGTGTCGTGCCAGGCGACAGCCTGCAGCGCTCGGTGGCCAAGCGCCAGGCCGAGTACCTGGCTGGCCGGGTATGTGCCCGCGCCGCGCTGCAGCGCCTGGACGGCCGTGACTACGTGCCCGGTACCCACGAGGACCGTTCGCCCATCTGGCCCGCCGGCATCCACGGCTCGATCACCCACGGCAAAGGCTGGGCTGCCGCCGTGGTTGCTGCCGAGGGCAGTTGCCAGGGCCTGGGCCTGGATCAGGAAGCACTGCTGGATGACCAGCGTGCCGAGCGGCTGATGGGCGAAATCCTCACCCCCCCCGAACTCGAGCGCCTGGACCGCCGCCAGCTCGGCCTTGCCGTCACCCTGACCTTCTCGCTGAAGGAAAGCCTGTTCAAGACGCTCTACCCGCTGACCCGACAGCGCTTCTACTTCGAGCATGCCGAAGTACTGGACTGGTCCGCCGAAGGCCTGGCCCACCTGCGCCTGCTCACCGACCTGTCGCCGCAGTGGCGGCATGGCGCCGAACTGCAGGGCCAGTTCTGCCTGCAGGACGGCCACCTGCTCAGCCTGGTCAGCGTCTGACCGTCACAGCGGTGCCTGCTGCCGTGGCCAGTTCAGGCTGAAGCAGGCGCCACCCAGCGCGGCGCTGCGCCCCACTGTGGCTCGGCCCGCGTGCCAGTAGATGATCCGCCGCACGATCGACAAGCCCAGGCCATGCCCGCCCGAAGCGCGGGTACGGCTGTCGTCGAGGCGGGTGAACGGTGTGAAGATACGGTCCCAGACGCCCTCGGGGATCCCCGGGCCGTCATCCTCCACATCGATGCGGCAGCGTTGCTGCCCCAACTGGTAGCTCAGGCGCACCTCGGCCTCGGCGTGGCGCATGGCGTTGCCCACCAGGTTCTGCAGCGCCCGGTGCAGGTAGCGCGGTTCGGCTTCGACCCAGGCGCCTCCGCCATCGGCACCCTGGCACTCACCGCGCACCACCCTTACCTCGGCACGCAACGGCGCGAGTTCTTCGATCACCCGGTCGAGCAAGGCATCCAGGTCTACCCGCTCGAACTTCAGCGCCGGTGCGCCCTGCTCCAGGCGGGCGTAGGTGAGCATCTCGTCGACCAACTTGTCGAGGTCCTGGATATCGCCGTCCATGCCCGCCAGGTGCTTGGCCCGGGCCTGCTCGGTGGTGGCACTTTCGATCATCTCCAGGCCAAAGCGCAGACGTGCCACTGGCGTGCGCAGCTCGTGGGAAACCGCCCGCACCAGTTCGCGCTGCATGGTCAGCGAGCGCTGCAGATGCTCGGCCATGCCGTTGAAGGCCGCAGCCAGGCGCCCCACCGAGTCGGCGCCGCCGGCCGGCACGCGGGTGTCCAGGCTGCCTTGGGCGATGCGCGTGGCGGCAATCTCCAGGCCCGACACGCGCCGCTCCAGTTGGCGTACCAGCAGGTAGACCACCAGGCCGATCAGGCACAGACCAAGAAAGGTTATCAGGATCAGCAACTGCGGCGGATAGGGGTTGAGCTGGTACAGCGGGCCGATTTCCAGCACCCAGGGCGAACCCGCTAGCCCGGCGAACACACGGATCGAGTCGCCATCCTTGCCCAGGGCCATGACCGTATCGCCCTCCTCGACCCGGCGCCGCTGGTCATCGTCCAGGCTCACCCGCTCGATGCGCTGCAGGGCCACGCCAAAGCCGAAGCCCTTTTCTTTCTTGATCTGTGCCAGGCGCTGCTGCTGTTCGGTCACCGGGTAGCGCACCAGTTCGTCGGCCAGCAGATAGAGGGTGGCCCGCGCCAGTTGCTCGCTGATCTGTTTGATCTGCGCCACAAGCATCAGGTCTTCCTGGCCGACCTTGCGTAGCACCTCGGCCGCATGCGGGCCGGTCTTCTCGACCACCACCAGGCCGCGGTACAGGCGCGCCCGCTGACCGCCATCGAGTGTGCGCGCGGTCATGGGCTGCAGCGCCAGTGGCACGCCGAGCAGGCGCTCCCAGATCAGCAGCGAGCGCTTGCGCTCGGTATCGTTCTGCAGCGCCAGGTTGTCGGCCATCAGGCTGAAGGTGCCCTGGGCCAGGCCTTCTCGGTGCTGGGCGGCACGCACTTCGTTGACCAGGTGCAGGCTGAGTACACCGAGCAGGGCCACCAGCACCAACACGGCCAACATGCCGCCATAGATACGCAGGAAGATCGAATTGTTCATGGGGCCTCGCCGACGAACAGGTAGCCCTTGCTGCGAAGGGTCTTGATCAGCCTTGGCTGGAGCGGGTCGTCGCCGATCTTTGGGCGGATCTTGGAAATGCGTATGTCGATGGAGCGGTCCTGCCCGTCGTAGCCGACCCCACGTAGCGCGGTGAAGATCTGCTCGCGCGTCAGCACCCGGCCGGCGTTGCTGGCCAGCAGCCAGAGCAGGTCGAATTCGGCGCCGGTCAGCTCTATCAGCTGTTCGCCCAGGCGCGCCTCGCGCAGGCGATTGTCGATGCGCAGCGCGCCGAAGGCCAGGTCCTGGCGCTTGCTGTCCGGTGCTTCGCTGCGGCGCAGCAGTGCCTGGATACGCGCCAGGAGGAGCCGTGGGCGTACGGGTTTGCAGACATAGTCATCGGCCCCAAGGTCCAGGCCCTGGACTTGGTCGAGTTCATCGCTGCGGGCGGTCAGCATGAGGATCGGGCCGGGGTACTGGCTGCGCACCCGGCGACAGATGCTCAGGCCGTCCTCGCCGGGCAGCATCAGGTCGAGAATGACCAGGTCGGGCTGGCTGTCGACGATGCGCCGCGCGGCGCGAGCGCCATCGCCCTCGACGCTGATTTCGTAGCCGTTGGCCTGCAGGTACTCGGCGGTGAGCTCGGCCAGGCGCTGGTCGTCTTCGACGATGAGGATGCGGGGTGCGGGGTGGTCCATGGCTTGTGCCTATGTTTGTTGTTTTTCTATGGCCTGTGCCGGCCTATTCGCGGGTGAACCCGCTCCCACAAGGACCGCACCGCTTTCGAACCCTGTGCAGTACCTGTGGGGCGTGCCCGCGAAGGGGCCGGTGCAGGCAACATACCCTTTAACCAAAAGGCAACATCTGCTTCGGATACTACGTCCCGCCCCCGGGCACTGCCAACCTGCCAGCAGCCCCTCGACTGAACCGTTTTTTGTGATAGGGTTCGCGCCCGAAAAATTCTGCCCCGGGGCAGCAAGACGCAGAAAAATACTGCAAACCACTTGGCACAAGGCCTACAGCGAATACCCACCATTCACTCACAAAGTACGCACAAGTTATCCACAGGCGCTCGCCTTGCAAAGCCCCCGATACCGCATTATCTTGTATCCCGATCGCAGCGAACCACTAGATATAGGGTTTCGTGCAAAATCACACACAAAAGTCAACCCGCAAAATCAAGCGATTTATCGGGTGAACTTCAAGTGATTCCAGCAGCCAAACCGCTCCTGCGGAGGGCGACCGAGGCAAGCCCCTCCAGGGCCTTGTTCGGGTATGGGTGTTGCAGGCCAGGCCTGGCATCCATCAGCAACAGTTTTTGGGCCCGGCCCAGAACCTTTGACTTCGGCCAGGGAGCGGCGAGCCATTGCCCCTTATTCCTGAGTCTGTCCCGAAGTTGGTACGCCCGCGCGGGCGGATGCGCATGCATTGCCCATCCCCGCCAGGCCATCGAGCAAGTGGACGGAACGGTGGGCGCCCAAAAGGCGCCTGAACAATATAGAAACTGTGGAGACACCCACCCATGCAAACCGACACAACTCGCGAGAACCCGCAGGCCAAGGTGCCGCAGGCCGCCGATTCCAACCAGGATCTGGCCGCCACCGCTCCCGGCCAACTGCGCGTGATCAAGCGTAACGGCACTGTCGTCCCCTACACCGACGACAAGATCACCGTGGCCATCACCAAGGCGTTCCTCGCAGTTGAAGGCGGCACCGCCGCCGCTTCGTCGCGCATCCACGACACCGTCGCGCGCCTGACCGAGCAGGTCACCGCCACGTTCAAACGTCGCATGCCATCGGGTGGCACCATCCACATCGAAGAAATCCAGGACCAGGTCGAACTGGCCCTGATGCGCGCCGGCGAGCAGAAGGTCGCCCGTGACTACGTGATCTACCGTGAGCAGCGCGCCAAGGAGCGTGCCACCCGCGTCAACACCGAGTCCGTGGTCGAGCCGCACCCGAGCATTCGCATCACCCTGGCCGACGGCAGCCTGGCGCCGCTCGACATGGCCCGCCTGAACACCATCATCAGCGAAGCCTGCGAAGGCCTGGCCGAAGTCGATGGCGACCTGATCCAGCGCGATACCCTGAAGAACCTGTACGACGGCGTGGCCATCAAGGACGTCAACACTGCCCTGGTGATGACCGCCCGTACCCTGGTGGAGCGCGAGCCGAACTACTCGTTCGTGACCGCCCGCCTGCTGATGGACACCCTGCGTGCCGAAGGCCTGGGCTTCCTGAACGTGGCCGAGAGCGCCACCCACCACGAAATGGCCGACCTGTACGCCAAGGCCCTGCCGGCCTATGTCGAGAAAGGCGTCGAGTTCGAGCTGCTGGACCCGGCCCTGAAAGGCTACGACCTGGAGCGCCTGGGCAAGGCCATCGACCACGAGCGTGACCAGCAATTCACCTACCTGGGCCTGCAGACTCTGTACGACCGCTACTTCATCCACAAGGATGGCGTGCGCTTCGAGCTGCCACAGGTGTTCTTCATGCGTGTGGCCATGGGCCTGGCGCTGGAAGAGAAAGACAAAGAAGCCCGTGCCATCGAGTTCTACAACCTGTTGTCGTCCTTCGACTACATGGCCTCGACCCCGACCCTGTTCAACGCCGGCACCCTGCGCCCGCAGCTGTCCAGCTGCTACCTGACCACCGTGCCGGACGACCTGTCGGGCATCTACCACGCGATCCACGACAACGCCATGCTGTCGAAATTCGCCGGTGGCCTGGGCAACGACTGGACCCCTGTGCGTGCACTGGGCTCCTACATCAAGGGCACCAACGGCAAATCCCAGGGCGTGGTTCCGTTCCTGAAAGTGGTCAACGACACCGCCGTTGCCGTCAACCAGGGTGGCAAGCGCAAGGGCGCCGTGTGTGCCTACCTGGAAACCTGGCACCTGGACATCGAAGAATTCATCGAGCTGCGCAAGAACACCGGTGATGACCGTCGTCGTACCCACGACATGAACACCGCCAACTGGATCCCTGACCTGTTCATGAAGCGTGTCTTCGATGACGGCAAGTGGACCCTGTTCTCGCCTTCGGAAGTGCCAGACCTGCACGACCTGACCGGCAAGGCCTTCGAAGAGCGCTACGAGTACTACGAAGCCCTGACCGAGTACAACAAGATCAAGGTGTTCAAGACCATCCAGGCCAAAGACCTGTGGCGCAAGATGCTGTCGATGCTGTTCGAGACCGGCCACCCGTGGCTGACCTTCAAGGACCCGTGCAACCTGCGTTCGCCGCAGCAGCACGTGGGCGTGGTCCACAGCTCGAACCTGTGCACCGAGATCACCCTGAACACCAACAAGGACGAGATCGCGGTCTGCAACCTGGGCTCGATCAACCTGCCGAACCACATCGTCGACGGCAAGCTGGACACCGCCAAGCTGCAACGCACCGTGAACACCGCCGTGCGCATGCTCGACAACGTGATCGACATCAACTACTACTCGGTGCCGCAAGCGCGTAACTCGAACTTCAAGCACCGCCCGGTCGGCCTGGGCATCATGGGCTTCCAGGATGCGCTGTACCTGCAGCACATTCCGTACGGCTCCGATGCTGCCGTCGAGTTCGCCGACAAGTCGATGGAAGCGGTCAGCTTCTACGCCATCCAGGCGTCCTGCGACCTGGCCGACGAGCGCGGTGCGTACGAGACCTTCCAGGGTTCGCTGTGGTCCAAGGGCATCCTGCCGCTGGATTCGCAACAGATCCTGATCGAGGCCCGTGGCGCCAAGTACATCGACGTCAACCTGGAAGAGTCCCTGGACTGGGCCCCGGTACGCGAGCGCGTCAAGAAAGGTATTCGTAACTCGAACATCATGGCCATCGCGCCGACCGCGACCATCGCCAACATCACCGGCGTGTCGCAGTCCATCGAGCCGACCTACCAGAACCTGTACGTGAAATCGAACCTGTCGGGCGAGTTCACCGTGATCAACCCGTACCTGGTCCGCGACCTGAAGGCCCGTGGCCTGTGGGACTCGGTAATGATCAACGACCTGAAGTACTACGACGGTTCGGTGCAGCAGATCGAGCGTATCCCGCAAGAGCTGAAGGACCTGTACGCCACCGCGTTCGAAGTCGAGACCAAGTGGATCGTCGATGCCGCCTCGCGTCGCCAGAAGTGGATCGACCAGGCCCAGTCGCTGAACCTGTACATCGCCGGCGCCTCGGGCAAGAAGCTGGACGTTACCTACCGCATGGCCTGGTACCGTGGCCTGAAGACCACCTACTACCTCCGTGCCCTGGCCGCGACCAGCACCGAGAAGTCGACCATCAACACCGGCAAGCTCAACGCCGTTTCCAGCGGTGGCGACAGCGCCCCGGTCCAGGCAGCCGGCCCTGCGCCAGTGCCGAAGGCCTGCGCGATCGACGAGCCTGACTGCGAAGCCTGCCAGTAAGGCCAGGCCGAGGCTTCCTGCGGGAAGCCTCAACGCGTTTTCCGCACCACTGCGGACCCTGTGGGAGCGGGTTCACCCGCGATGAGGCCGGCACTCCCGCCGCCTCTCCACAGCCAGACACAACAAGCCGTGGCTGCAAAGCCGCGGCCAGCCCTTTTCGGGCACCTCAGATTTGCGTGCACCGCACCGCAACCAAGATCCACCGGCCATACTTGATAGATGGCCCTCAAGCAGGAGCATCTCACCATGCTGAGTTGGGACGAATTCGATAAAGAAGACGGCGAAGTAGCCGCCAAAGGCAACACCCCTGCGCAGGCCGCTGCCGCCGCCACCCTCGACAAGCTCGACAGCGCCGGTGGTGCCGCCGCCCTGGAAGCCCGTGCCGCCACCGCCGACGACTCCGACGCAGTCAAGCGCGCCAAGGCTGCCCTGAACGACCTCGACATCGCCGAAGGCCTGGCCGAGCTGGAAGGCTCCAGCGCCCGCGTGCGTGTTGACGAAAAGCGCATGATCAACTGCCGCGCCGACCTCAACCAGCTGGTACCGTTCAAGTACGACTGGGCCTGGCAGAAGTACCTGGACGGCTGCGCCAACCACTGGATGCCGCAAGAGGTCAACATGACCGCCGACATCGCCCTGTGGAAGAGCATGGACGGCCTGACCGAAGACGAGCGTCGCATCGTCATGCGCAACCTCGGCTTCTTCTCCACTGCCGACTCGCTGGTAGCCAACAACCTGGCCCTGGCCGTGTACCGCCTGATCACCAACCCGGAGTGCCGCCAGTACATCCTGCGCCAGGCCTTCGAAGAGGCGATCCACACCCACGCCTACCAGTACTGCATCGAGTCGCTGGGCATGGATGAAGGCGAGATCTTCAACATGTACCACGAGATCCCGTCGGTAGCGAAGAAAGCCGCCTGGGGCCTGAAGTACACCCGCGCCATCTCCGATCCGGAATTCAACACCGGCACCGTCGAAACCGACAAAGAGCTGCTGCGCAACCTGATCGCCTACTACTGCGTGCTGGAAGGCATCTTCTTCTACTGCGGCTTCACCCAGATCCTGTCCATGGGCCGCCGGAACAAGATGACCGGCGTGGCCGAGCAGTTCCAGTACATCCTGCGTGACGAGTCGATGCACCTGAACTTCGGTATCGACGTGATCAACCAGATCAAGATCGAGAACCCGCACCTGTGGGACGCGGCGATGAAGGAAGAAGCGACCCAGATGATCCTGCAAGGGACCCAGCTGGAGATCGAATACGCCCGTGACACCATGCCTCGCGGCGTGCTGGGCATGAACGCAGCGATGATGGAAGACTACCTCAAGTTCATCGCCAACCGTCGCCTGACCCAGATTGGCCTGAAGGAAGAGTACCCAGGGACCACCAACCCGTTCCCTTGGATGAGCGAGATCATGGACTTGAAGAAAGAGAAGAACTTCTTCGAGACCCGTGTGATCGAGTATCAGACTGGTGGGGCGTTGAGCTGGGATTGATAATCCGAGCGAAGCATAGAGAAGGCTGCCGATTGGCAGCCTTTTTTATTGGCAGGAAAAAAGCCGAAGTGGAAGCTTCCTACAAGGTTCTCATTGTGACTTTTGTATCGTCGCGATAACGTCTGTCGGCGCTTAAGAACGCTCACGCAGCGGTATTCCGTTCCCGTTAGCTGCGGCTCTCCAATTCAGGATGGCCAAGATGGACAGTTTCAATACACCTACCCTCTTCACCCGCCGCAACCGCCCCCTCCACACCCTCTGGCTCGAATCCCAAGCCTGGTTTTGCGCCCACGAACTCGGCCGGCTGAGTGGTCACTTCTACGACGAACACTGCATGCGCAAGCTCGACCCAGATCAGTACCGCTCCGTGCAGTTGCTGCGCTATGGCAAGTACCAGGAAACCACGATGGTCAGCGAGTCCGGGGCGTATACCTTGTTGGCGCATCACCATGTGCCGGAGAACCGGCATCTGCGTTGGTGGCTGACGCATGAGGTGGTGGCGGTGTTGCGTGATCGGCAGGAAGACGGGGTGGAAGATGTCCCGCGACTGGGGCAGATGTGCTGGCCTGGGGGACAGAGCGCGACGTTGTTGTATTGGCAGAGTGAGCCTTGGGTGAGGATGCGGGATATGCCGGTGGTGCTGGCTGGGGAAGTGCAACAGCTGCCGCCAGTAGAGCAGCCGAAGTTGAGTTGGCGGGAGTGTGCGCAGCGGGCGCTGCGATTGCATGGGGTTTAAGCGGCGGGTTTGCCTGGGCGGGCCTCTTCGCGGGTGAACCGCTCCCACAGGTACTGCGGTGGCTTCAGGTTAATGCTGTACCTGTGGGAGCGGCCGTGGCCGCGAACACCGGCACAGCCGGTGCCATCCACCGCGTCGCATTCTTCGCGGGCACGCCCGCTCCCACAGGTACAGCGCTAGCTTATGGGCTGCGCTGTACCCTGAGATACCTTGGAACCGCCAGATCCCTGAAGTCTATTCAAGCCGCTCGGCAGCCTTCTTGTATGCCTGGTCCCGTTCGCGACGATCAACAGCGACGACAAAAACCACGATCTCTTGGTCAATGACCTGATAGACCAGTCGATACCCGCTGCTGCGCAGCTTTATCTTGTAGCAGTCAGGCAGCGAGTGAAGGCGATTTGCCTCGATTCGAGGGTTCAGCAGAACTTCCGCCAGTTTCTTCTTGAACTGCTGACGCACCGTATCGCCCAGCTTCTTCCACTCTTTCAATGCACGTGAATCGAAGTCGAGGCTATAGGTCATCCAACTGGACCCTCACGCGCTGCGGGGAAGCAAGCCGCTCTTTCACAGTCGCAATGAGATCTTCATCGTCCTCAGTCATCAGGACAGGGCGGAAGGGCAGCTTGCCTCGCTCTGCAACATATTGCAGAGCCTGGCGCATGAGTTCGGAGGGGGTAACGCCGAGGCGCTCAAGCTCTTTGTATGCGCGGGCTTTGAGTTCGTCGTCGACACGTATGTTGATGGATGCCATGGGTCGGCCCTAAGGTAAAGACGTTTGTCATTACAATGCACGCGTCATTTCGATTTCGCAATGGCAGTTTGTCTGGGGCTCAGCAGTGCGACATGAACTGCTGGGGTGCGGCGCAGCCCTTTCGCGGCAAAAGGCCGCTCCCACGGGGATCGCGTAGCTCGGGAGATTTCAGAATGGCAGTGGTCGAGCAGGCTCGACCGCCTTGGGCGGCCGAATACGAATTGAGAGGCCTCGCCCACGCCGACAAGGGGGTGCGGCACCACAAGGTGCCGGGACTGGACATGCCAGTCTACGTGGTCGAGGGCGAGGCCAGTTCTGAAGATAGCTCAGGGTAGAGGTACCGTCCACGACTTCAATCCAGCTGCTGGGCTCGCAAATCCTGCGCCAGCATGTCGATGAAGGCCCTGACCTTGGCCGAACCGTACTTGCTCTCCCGGTGCAGTATATGGATTGGCCACGGCGCCTCTTCGTATTCGGCAAGGATCACCTGCAACTGCCCACTGGCCACCTCATCCGCGACCTGATACGACAGCAGGCGGGCAATTCCCAACCCGCCGCTGGCGGCAGCGATTGCCCCGTCATTGCTGGTCACCGTCAAGCGAGGCTTCATGCGCACCAACGTTGGTTCATCGGTTACTCCGAAACGCCAGCCGGCTCGCGGCGACAGGTTGGTGGTGCCGATCACCGCATGCTCCGCCAGGTCGGACGGGTGCTTCGGCACGCCATGGCGCGCCAGATATTCGGGAGAGGCGCACAGCATGCGCCGGACCCTGCCCACCCGCAGTGCTTTGAGCCCGGAGTCGGGCAAGGGGCCGATACGAACGGCCACGTCCATGCCCTCTTCGACCATGTTGACGATGCGGTCGAGGAAGTAGGCGGAAACGTCGACCTCGGGGTACTGCTGCAGGTAGTGGACGATGCACGGCATGACGAACTTCTTGCCGAACAGGATGGGCGCGGTGACGGCAAGGTCCCCCTTGGGGGTTGAGTTGATGCCGGCGGCGGCTTCGTTGGCCTCGTGGATGCTGGCGAGGATATGGCGGGTGTCTTCCAGATAGCGGCCACCGGCTTCGGTCAGGCGTACGCTGCGGGTGGTGCGCAGCAGCAGTTTGACCCCCAGCTGATCCTCCAGGGCGCTAACGGCGCGGGTGACTGCGGCAGGGGAGATGTCCAGACGGCGGGCAGCGGCGGCGAAGCTTTCCAGCTCGCCTACGGCGACGAACACCTTCATCAGGTGGATCTGGTCCATGCGGGCTCCTGGGGCTATGAAGTGCCGGGATTATCTTTCATCCGAGCGTTTTGTGTTGCCTCTGTCCCGTACGCGGTCCCTTGTAGGAGCGGCCTTGTGTCGCGAAAGGGCTGCACAGCAGCCCCAGCAATTAATGCTTCACTACTGAAATCCTGGGGCCGCGCTGCGGCCCTTTCGCGACACAAGGCCGCTCCTACAGGGGACCGCGCACGATCAGATATCCAGCACCAACGCCTGCCCCCCCTCCTCGACCCGCGCCGGCACGGCACAACAGATCAGCACCGACCCCGCCTCCGGCAGCTCGGCCGGCGGGTTCGGGTAATGCACCTGACCACTGACCAACCGTGTCTTGCAGGTACCACACGACCCACCTCGGCAACTGAACTCCGGCGACAATCCGCGAGCCTCGGCCAGCTCCAGCAGCGTCCCGCTACCGGGCGCCCAGCGCGCCTCCTTGGCCGAAGCCGCAAAGTACACCGGCACCGGCTCGCTGGCCGCGGGCGGCTGTTGCAGGGTGGGCTGGTCATCGTCGGTGTGCCGCCGGAGCGTTGACGGGCCAAAGGCTTCGGCATGAATCCGCGCATCCGGCACATGCAGCCCGCGCAGCCCTTCATACAGGTCCTGGGTAAAACTGCCTGGGCCGCACAGGTAGAAATCGTAGTCGTCCAGCGCCAGCGTCGCCTTGACCTGCTCGATACCCAGCCGACCGGCAAACTCGTAATCACGCCCCGCCAGCGCATGCTCTTCCGGCTGGCTCAGGGCGCGGTAAACGTGCAGCAGGCCGCCGGCCTGTTGCCGCAAACTTGCCAGCTCCTCACGGAACGGCAGGTCGGCCAGGCTGCGCGCACCATGGAACAGATGAATGCGCCGTGCCTGCCCCTTGCTCAACTGCTCGCGCAGCATGGCCAGTAACGGCGTGATACCCACACCCGCGCCGATCAGCACCAGCGGCCGCGTACTCTGCTGGTCCAGCGTGAAGCTGCCCATCGGCGAGCGCACGTTCAGCACATCGCCTGCCACGACGTGCTCATGCAGGTGCCGCGAGGCCGGGCCCTGGGCTTTGACGCTGATGCGCAGGTAACCGTCGGAAGGCGCGCTGGACAGGCTGTAGGTGCGGATCAGCGCCGCCTCACCGTCGAGCTGGACTTGCACCGGAACATGCTGCCCGGGCGCAAAGGCCATCGCACTGCCAGCAGGAGGCTCAAGGTAGAACGAGCGGATATCACGGCTTTCCTGCTCCACCCGCAGCACACGCCAGGCCTGCCATTGGCGCTGCCGCTGGCGTTGCTGCAGGCGTATGTCGGCCTCGGCCCAGGTGCCGGTCATCAGGCTGGTCGGGGCGTACTCCTTGAAGGCCCAACGCAGGGAAACGGCAGCCGGGCGCCGCACCACCTGCTCGACCTCCAGCGTCCACAAGCGCTCGGCGCCTTCGAACGCCTGGATGGCGGGGCTGTCCAGCAGCAACTCGGCATGCCCGTATAGCTGCAACACGTTGCCGTTGCTGAAATCGATGAATAGCAACCCTGCTTGCGGGTTCACCAGCAGGTTGCCCAAGGTGTTGAAGTGCAGGTTGCCAGCATAGTCGGGAATGGTGAGGCGGTTGCCTTCGACCTTGATGAACCCGGGCCGCCCGCCACGGTGGGAGACATCCACCGAACGCTGGCCGTCGACATGCTCGACATAGCTGGCGACAAAGAAGGTGTCGGCTGCCTGGATCATGCTGATAGCCGAGGCATCGAGCGTCGTCGCATCGACACGCCCTTGGGCGGGTTCCGCGACACGGGTGTAGTCACGCAGCTGGATGTACTGCGGGCAGTTGCCGAACGACTGCTCCACAGTCACCTGCAGTTGCCCGTCGCCGGCCTGGTGGATCTGGCCGTTGAGGCGGTTGCGCCGGCGGGTGTGCAGTTCGATCCCCAGCAGGCCGACCGCCTGCCCGGCAGCCAGCCCCGGGGTGGCGGGATCGTCTGCTGGCAGTTGAGTGTCGATCGTCAGCTGGCGCGGGTCCGGCGAGCTGACGAAACCTTCCGGCCCTTCCAGCAGCGTTGCCCAGGGCCGCCCCAGTGCGTCCACGCTGGCGGCGACCATGAACGGCAACTGGTGATAGAAAATACGATGCTGGTCGGGCATGTAGTCACGAATGACCTTCTGCCCGAACGCCTCCATGCGCTCCGCGACACCGGCTTTTTCCTGCAGGGTCTTCTCCCCCGCATGCCAGGGCGAGGAGTGGTGGTCCGGGTTCTGTTGCATGGCGGCGTTCCTCGCAGTGGCGGGATATCAGGCGCTGGTCTGCAGGCCGATCACGGTGCGTGGCATGGGCACGAAGCGCGGCAGCGCCTCGATCCGCGCCAGCCAGCTGCGTACGTTGGCATAGGGCTCCAGCGACACATTGCCCTCCGGTGCGTGGGCGATGTAGGAGTAGTTGGCGATATCGGCGATGGTGGGTGTGCTACCGGCCAGGAAGGGCGTTTTGGCCAGCTCGGCGTCGATCACCTTCAGCAGGGTATGGGCGCGGGTAATCACTTCGTCGGTGTTGAACGAGGCTCCGAACACCGTGACCAGACGCGCGGCAGCAGGGCCGAAGGCCAACGGGCCGGCAGCGACCGACAGCCAGCGCTGGACGCGGGCGGCGGCAGCGGGCTCCTCGGGGAGCCAGGTGCCGTTGTCGTACTTCTTGGCCAGGTACACCAGGATGGCATTGGAGTCGGCGATCACCGTGCCGTTGTCGTCTATGACCGGGACCTGGCCGAACGGGTTGAGGGCCAGGAAGTCCGGCTGCTTGTGCGCGCCTTTGGCCAGGTCGACGAACACCAGCTCGGTGGGCAGGTTCAGCAGCGAAAGCATCAGCTCGATGCGATGGGCGTGGCCGGACTTGGGGAAGTTGTAAAGCTTGATCGGGTTCGACATTGGCTTGGCTCCTGATCAGCACCGGGGTGGGCTGGTGGAGCACATGCTGCACCGGTTCGGCTGGCAGCAGAATCCGTGTGGAGGGGAAACCATAATTTCGCGGAGCGGAATAATGCACTCAGGCTTCTGGCCTCCTCGCGGGCAAGCCCGCTCCAAAAGCACTACACCCTCCCGTGGGAACGGCTTTAGCCGCGAAGAATCCAACGCGGTGCCTGGCACCGGCTGCGCCGGTGTTCGCGGCTAAAGCCGCTCCCACAGGTCCCTGCTAAATCAGAGAAATCAGCCCAATCGCTGCTGCCGTTGGTAGAGGTAAAGAACATGCACAGCATCTACCACCAACGGCACAGTGGCTTGGTGTTCTTCGAGGCTCATCTTGTCCAGGACGGAAAAATTTTCCTCCGAACCGTGCAAGGCAATAGCGTCGAGATATTTTTGAAGATGGGCAGGTAATTCTGTCCATCGTCCCAAACGAACACCCCGCATGTACCCGAAGCACCACTCTTCAAGCACTACAATTTCGCCCTGCGCAGTATCTCTGACCTCAAAGAACAGATTCAGCTCATCCGTGGCTTCGCTGAGCATGATCGCGACGGTATTGTAAAACTTGATGATCAAATCCGTGTAGCGCTGAGCCTGGGCCTTGCTTTTGAACCGAGGCAATTTGCCGCCAGAAACCTCCGGCAGCCACTCACTTGGTGGCAGCATATGCGGCGAGCTGCATAGGGCATTCACAAAGCCATCGAGTTCACTGACATCAAGTATCGCGTCATCATTGCCATACTTGAAAAGCAGCTCTCCCAGCTCGTCCAACTCCTGGTCGGTGATGGGGTTACTCATAGAGGTCAATCCTGCAGCCGGTGGTAACGGTAAAGCCTGCGTGCTGCCTCGGTCACCTGAGGCACGCAGGACTGGATATCCGCTTCGCTCATCTGGTCCAGCAACTCGAAGTTGTCCTCCAGCCCATGCAGCGAAATGGCCTTGAGCAGTTGGTCCTGCTCCGGCGGCAGCTCGGCCCAGCCAGCGACCTGGGTGCCGCGCATATAGCCGAAGCACCATTCCTCCATCACGACCACCGTGCCTGCCTCGCCTTCACTTTCCTCGAACAGCGGTTCGAAGTGATCGACGTCGTCCCCCAACTCCTCCGCCACCTGGCTGGCATAGCGCAGCATCAATGCCGTATACGCCTCTTCATGCGCCGGCTTCTTGAATTTCGGCACCTTGCCACCAGCCACCGCGGGCAGCCACTGTTCCGGGGTGACAGTGGTCGGTGAGCTGGCCAGTGCAGTGAAAAAGCCATTGAGCTCGGCCAGGTTGAGTACCGAGTAGTCATTGCCGTAGGTGATCAGCAGGTCTTCGAGGCGGTCGAGTTCTTTTTCGCTGAGTGCGGGGAGCATGGGTGAACATCCTGGGAAGCAAAAGTGTGTGCACCCTAGCACAGCAACGCCCGAAGGGCTGCCCGCGCTTACAGCTTTGCGGGCAGATTGCTTAACGTGGCAACCAGCCATGCAGCAGCTGCTGCCTGCCAGTTCCGATCAACAGCCATAGCAGAATGCGACACTTGCGCGGACACAACTGCCCCGCCATATGTACCCCCTTGCTCTGCAGATCGATCTCGGCACCGGCAAAACCGTAAGAGGCCGTGGCTGTTGGGCCACTGCCTGTGCGGGTAGCAACAATCACTGGCAAGGTAGGCGCGAGATGGCCAAGCACTTCGGACCAGCTACCGGAAACGTGGCCGGCACCAAAACCGGCGATGACCAGCCCCTCGTAGCCCAGTGCCGCTGTAGCCTTCAACAACGCCGTATCTGCGTCCAGGCACGCTTCCAGCATTGCAACCCGGTGCTCGGTGCGATGCGGTAACGGCAGCACATCTCGTGGGCCAGGTGGCTGACGATATACCACGGCACCTTCCACAACATCGCCCAGCGCTCCGCACCCGGGCGATTCGAATGCAGCCATCGCGAGGCTTGCCGTCTTGCGAACCCTTGCAGCACAGTGGACCTGATCATTCATCAGTACCAGAACGCCGCGCCCACGGCTGCCCGGCGCCAGTGCAACCTGCGCCGCAGCCAGCAGGTTGGCCGGGCCGTCGTTGCCCGGCTGGCTGGCCGCGCGCATGGCACCGGTCATTACCAATGGCGCATCGAATGGCCAGAGCAGATCGAGGAAATACGCCGTTTCCTCGAGGCTGTCGGTACCTTGGGTCAGTATCACCGCGTGTGCTCCGCGAGCCACCTCGCCCCGGGCCCAGGCCAGCACCTCGAGCATCGCCGCAAAGCCCAGCGAGGCACTGGGGAGCAGACCCAGAGTGGCAGCTTCAAGCTGGGCCATCTCACGCAGTTGCGGCAACTCGGCCAGTTGTTCATCGCAGTCAAGCTTGGGCATCACCCCCCATTCGCTCGCACTTGCCCGCATGCTCACCGTCCCTCCAAGGCTGGCAATCGACAACTTGGGCAGGTTTGCATGCGCTTTCATACGCCACCTCCAGCAAGCAGCCCGACCAGCGGAACGATCGCCAGTGTGCTGATGGCCATCGACACTACATTGCCGATGTAACCATGCATGTAGGCCGGCAAGCGCTGACTGATGGCCACTGCCAACGGTGGCGCTACCAGCGCGCCCAGCACTGCACTGGCTACGACCACTTGCCAGTCTCCACCGTGGGTGAGCACAGCGGCAGGTACGATAGAGACGATGGGAATGTAAGTGGGGTACCAGCCTCGCGCCTGCCATTGGCGACGCCAGAACACGACTCCCACCAGTGATGCCAGCGCCTGCCCGGCAACCAGCGGTATCAGCAGCGAACCGTAGACTGGCGCAGCGGGGGCCAGCATGTATGCCAGGAACACCCCCAACAGTAGCCCGAGGCTGGCCAGTTCATTACCGAAGAATGGCGCTTCGCTGAAATCGGCCAGTACACGCCGCAAGGTCCAGGCCACACCGTAGTCGGGCTGGGCCGCATCGGATTCAGGTGCGGCGGTCGGGTGGCTGGGCCGTACCCATGATGGAAAGCGCCAGCACAGCATGAACGCAATCACGCTTGCCAGCGCCATGCCACTTACGTTGCCGACTACCACCGGCAACTGCAGGGGATAGCACAGGTAGTTGACCATCAACAGGCTGGCTGGTGTTACCAACAGCGCTCCCAGCAGTGCGCCGGTGATAGTCACCTGCCAACCCGCACCAAACAACAGCACCATGGCTGCTGGCAAGGATACGAAAGCAACGAAGGTTGGTTGCCAGGTGCCACTGGCCAAGGTCCATCCCCACAACGCGTGACTGAGCAACAAGCCCAGCAGTGAACTGGTGAATACCCACGGCCATAGTCCGCTGCCGTAGCAGATGGCAAAGCCGTGCCAGCGATACCCATGCACATGGGCCCAATGCGCCAGGCAAGCTCCCAGTAGCAAGCCCAGGGCGGGCAACTCGTGCTTATAGAAGGCCACTTCGCTGATATCACCAACTATCCAACGCAAGCGGCTTAGCGGCTGATCAAGCGTCGCTGCCAATTGCGTGTAGTCCGGCCATTGGCCCTGTACGAGGCTGGCGGCCAGCAGCACCAGCAGGCAGGCAAGGATCAACACCGACGAACGCTGCCGGTTGGGGAAGAGTTGCGTTTTCATGTGCAACTCCTCAGCGGGGCATAGGTGCATGAAGGCGATAGCCAAGCGTCGCATCGTAAAGATCGGTGCGCCTGTCCCGCGGCAAGTCGTTGAGGCTGTTCCAGATCGGAGCCGAGCGGGCGCTGCTGAGGTCGACATCAGCGTAGAGAATGCCCTCCTCCTCTGCACTGGCCACCTCGCCAATAGGCCAGCCATTGGTACCGGCAATCAGTGAACAGCCCAGGAAGCGACCACCCCGCTCGCTACCTATACGATTGGCGGCAGCGATATAGACGTTGTTGGCGTGTGCCGCCGTCATGGTCAGGTAGGACGCCATGCAGCGCCCTGATTCATCGAACAGCGGTGGCGGCGTCCATACCCAGTTGTTCAGGCTGCAGATGATGTCGGCGCCTTGCGCAGCCATCAGCCGCGGCACTTCCGGGAACCAGATATCCCAGCAGATCAGCAGGCCGATACGGCCGATCGGTGTCTCGAACACTGGGAAGCCCAGGTCGCCAGGGGTGAACCAGAGCTTTTCCTGGTTCCACAGGTGCGCCTTGCGGTAATGCCCGAGCAAGCCTTGCGGACCGAACAGTGCGGCACTGTCGAAAAGTTTCAGTCCCTCGCGTTCGGCAAAACCCGCAGCCAGATATACCTGGTACTCCTTGGCGAAATCCGCCCAGGCTTTCAGGCTGCGCCCCTCCTCCAGCGTTTCGGCATGGGCATAGGCCTCTGCACGCGTGTGGAAGGTGTAGCCGGTGTTGGCCAGCTCGGGTAACACGATCAGGTTGGCGCCTTCACGCGCCGCGCACCGGGCCAATGCCAGGCCCTTGCTCAGGTTGCCATCGCAATGCTCCAGCCCGACCTGAGGGTCGTACTGGATGACAGCGATACGTACGGGGCTAACGGGCGTGCAGTGTTCAGACATGGCGGCTTCCTTTTATGGTTGTTTTGGAAGGGCGCCAGTAAAGCGGGGTTGGGCGGGGGAGTGACAGTCGGGGAGTTCCTATGGGATCGAAGGACAAGAGAAGTGTTCCAGTAGGAAATTCCCCACAAAAACTCCCGGATGCAGCTATTTCCCAGCTTGATAATGTGGGTAGTGGTTCAGGGTAAAGCCACCATTGAACGATGCCGATGTTCTGTTGCATAGGTTGATGACCACATCAAGCGCCGTGCGTAAACACGGCTCGGTCCAGCCGGCGTCAACAGAGAAGGACTCTCCAGCCAGATACAACCCTGAACTGGCACTCAGATCACGGTTGTACTTCATCAGGCTCACTGCATCGTAATAGGTCCCAGCCCGATACAACTTTGCGCAGCCAAGCGCGTTTCGATCAGTCATCCAACGCTGTATGCGAATGTTTCGGGTATCGATATAAGGCGATATGGGTTCAGCCACGTTGCTCCCCCATTTCAAAAGGGGTTACAGGTTGCTTGTGATTTCCTGCGTTATTCACCAGCGTAAGGTGACGCCCACCCACACGTCGGGACTGCTCGATCAAGGTGATACGGGTAAAGCCGCAACGTAGCAATTCTCGGGCTGCAGTTAGCCCGGTAACACCAGCACCGACAATACATATCCGGTGATCCGGCTGAGTGGCGTATGCAACTCCGCCCTCTTGTTCGAGTAGACGGCGATAATCAAAGCAAAGATCAGGAGGGGTTAGGGTAACGCGCAGCCCACGGCTTTACGGACAGGGATGGCTCGATAGCCAGATCAGCAGGATGGTTGTGTGTTGAGCCGATGGTCATGGTCTCGTGTTCTCAATGAGTTGGGAACATGAGAATGATCAATCAAGAGATGCGTGAGGAGGTTGTTAATTAGCACCAACTGGCCACCACAGGATCGGGAGATATCTGTGGTGGCCGGGTTGATGTCAATAAAGCCGTTACACCTTAAACCGCCAGCGCGCGCTCACGCAGCTCGCTGTTGAGGATGCGGTCGTTCTCGCTGTAATCGACCGGGCAGTCGATCACGTGCACGCCCGGGGTCTTGATACAGTGCTCCAGCAGCGGCAGCAGGCCTTCGGCGCTTTCCACGCGGTGGCCGTTGGCACCGTAGGCTTCGGCGTACTTGACGAAGTCCGGGTTGCCGTAGTCCAGGCCGAAATCGGTGAAGCCCATGTTGGCCTGCTTCCAGCGGATCATGCCGTAGCCGTCGTCACGCAGGATCACCACGGTGATATGCATGCCCAGGCGTACCGCAGTTTCCAGCTCCTGGCTGTTCATCATGAAGCCGCCATCGCCGCAAACCGAAATAACCGGGCGGTCCGGGTGCACCAGGTGCGCGGCCATGGCCGATGGCAGGCCCGCGCCCATGGTCGCCAGGGCGTTGTCCAGCAGTACGGTGTTCGGCTTGTGCGCCTTGTAATTGCGGGCGAACCAGATCTTGTAGATGCCATTGTCCAGGGCAACGATGCCTTCGGACGGCAGCACGCGACGGATGTCGGCGACCATGCGCTGCGGGTAGACCGGGAAGCGGTTGTCGTCGGCACCTTCGGCGATCTGTGCCTCGTTGGCTTCACGGATGGCCATCAGGCGGGTGAAGTCCCAGTGTGTGGTGTCGGTCAGCGCTTCGCTGATCTGCCATACGGCGTTGGCGATGTCGCCGATCACTTCAACCTGCGGGAAGTACACTGCATCGACTTCGGCGGAGCGGAAGTTGATGTGGATGACCTCTGTGCCGCCACGGACCATGAAGAACGGCGGCTTCTCGATCACGTCGTGGCCGATGTTGACGATCAGGTCGGCGGCTTCGACGGCGCGGTGCACGAAGTCACCCGACGACAGTGCGGCGTTGCCCAGGAAGCGCGGGTGGCGCTCGTCGACCACACCTTTGCCCATCTGGGTGGTGATGAACGGGATACCGGTCTTGTCGATCAGTTGCTTGAGGACCTTGGCGGTCATCTTGCGGTTGGCACCGGCGCCGATCACCAGGATCGGGTTGCGAGCTTTCTGCAGTTTTTCCACGGCGGCTTCGATGGCCTTGTGCTCGGCCAGCGGGCGGCGGCTCAGGCTAGGCGGGATCGGCAGGCTTTCGGTCTGCTCGGCGGCGATGTCTTCCGGCAGCTCCAGGTGCACGGCACCCGGCTTCTCTTCTTCGGCCAGGCGGAAGGCTTCGCGCATACGGGCCGGTATGTTGTCGGCGGAGGCGAACTGGTGGGTGTACTTGGTGATGGGGTCCATCATGCCGCACACGTCGATGATCTGGAAGCGGCCCTGCTTGGACTTCTTGATCGGCTTCTGGCCGGTGATCATCATCATCGGCATGCCGCCCAGGTAGGCGTAGGCGCTGGCGGTGACCAGGTTGGTGGCGCCAGGGCCGAGGGTCGACAGGCTGACGCCGGTCTTGCCGGTCAGGCGACCATAGGTGGCAGCCATGAAGCCTGCGGACTGCTCGTGGCGAGTCAGTACCAGCTTGATCTTCGACTTGCGCAGGGATTCCAGCAGATCGAGGTTTTCTTCACCGGGAATACCGAATACATACTCGACACCTTCGTTTTCCAGGCATTGCACAACGACATCGGCGGCCTTGGCCATCTTGCTTGCTACCTCAGGTGATGGGACGGTGGAAGTCCGGAAATGCGCAGCACGGTACGCTGGCATCGCTCAGCCCGGGGCCAGGAGTGCCCCGAACCAAAGTCTTGACGTAGGGTGGACGCGGGAAAGTCACGTGAATGTGACGGGAATATTTTCGCAGCCTGGGTATTTTGCGGTCGGGGTGGGAGCAGGCGTGTCGAGGCGTCGAACCGCCGCGAAGCGGGCGACGTGGTGGATGGCACCGGCTATGCCGGTGTTCGCGGGTGAACCCGCTCCCACAGGGACTGCGTATGCCCGGGAATTTTTGCGCCAGAAAGACAAAACCCCTACCTGCATGCGCAGATAGGGGTTTTGCGAAATGAATCTTGACGATGACCTACTCTCACATGGGGAAACCCCACACTACCATCGGCGATGCATCGTTTCACTGCTGAGTTCGGGATGGGATCAGGTGGTTCCAATGCTCTATGGTCGTCAAGAAATTCTGTTGCCAGAATGTCCAGATGGACAGCCCAGCGAATTCGGATATGCGATATTTGTGATGTTGCGAACTTTCGGTTGTTTCGTCTTCACCACCGCAATCTGCGCTAGCAAATTGCTTGGGTGTTATATGGTCAAGCCTCACGGGCAATTAGTATTGGTTAGCTCAACGCCTCACAGCGCTTACACACCCAACCTATCAACGTCGTAGTCTTCGACGGCCCTTCAGGGGATTCAAGATCCCAGTGAGATCTCATCTTGAGGCAAGTTTCCCGCTTAGATGCTTTCAGCGGTTATCTCTTCCGAACATAGCTACCCGGCAATGCCACTGGCGTGACAACCGGAACACCAGAGGTTCGTCCACTCCGGTCCTCTCGTACTAGGAGCAGCCCCTCTCAAATCTCAAACGTCCACGGCAGATAGGGACCGAACTGTCTCACGACGTTCTAAACCCAGCTCGCGTACCACTTTAAATGGCGAACAGCCATACCCTTGGGACCGGCTTCAGCCCCAGGATGTGATGAGCCGACATCGAGGTGCCAAACACCGCCGTCGATATGAACTCTTGGGCGGTATCAGCCTGTTATCCCCGGAGTACCTTTTATCCGTTGAGCGATGGCCCTTCCATACAGAACCACCGGATCACTAAGACCTACTTTCGTACCTGCTCGACGTGTTTGTCTCGCAGTCAAGCGCGCTTTTGCCTTTATACTCTACGACCGATTTCCGACCGGTCTGAGCGCACCTTCGTACTCCTCCGTTACTCTTTGGGAGGAGACCGCCCCAGTCAAACTACCCACCATACACTGTCCTCGATCCGGATAACGGACCTGAGTTAGAACCTCAAAGTTGCCAGGGTGGTATTTCAAGGATGGCTCCATGAGAACTGGCGTCCCCACTTCAAAGCCTCCCACCTATCCTACACAAGCAAATTCAAAGTCCAGTGCAAAGCTATAGTAAAGGTTCACGGGGTCTTTCCGTCTAGCCGCGGATACACTGCATCTTCACAGCGATTTCAATTTCACTGAGTCTCGGGTGGAGACAGCGCCGCCATCGTTACGCCATTCGTGCAGGTCGGAACTTACCCGACAAGGAATTTCGCTACCTTAGGACCGTTATAGTTACGGCCGCCGTTTACCGGGGCTTCGATCAAGAGCTTCGCTTGCGCTAACCCCATCAATTAACCTTCCGGCACCGGGCAGGCGTCACACCCTATACGTCCACTTTCGTGTTTGCAGAGTGCTGTGTTTTTAATAAACAGTCGCAGCGGCCTGGTATCTTCGACCGGCATGGGCTTACGGAGCAAGTCCTTCACCCTCGCCGGCGCACCTTCTCCCGAAGTTACGGTGCCATTTTGCCTAGTTCCTTCACCCGAGTTCTCTCAAGCGCCTTGGTATTCTCTACCTAACCACCTGTGTCGGTTTGGGGTACGGTTCCCAGTTATCTGAAGCTTAGGAGCTTTTCTTGGAAGCATGGTATCAACCACTTCGTCGCCTAAAGGCAACTCGTCATCAGCTCTCGGCCTTGAAATCCCGGATTTGCCTAAGATTCCAGCCTACCACCTTAAACCTGGACAACCAACGCCAGGCTGGCCTAACCTTCTCCGTCCCTCCATCGCAATAACTGGAAGTACAGGAATATTAACCTGTTTTCCATCGACTACGCTTTTCAGCCTCGCCTTAGGGACCGACTAACCCTGCGTCGATTAACGTTGCGCAGGAAACCTTGGTCTTTCGGCGTGCGAGTTTTTCACTCGCATTGTCGTTACTCATGTCAGCATTCGCACTTCTGATACCTCCAGCAAGCTTCTCAACTCACCTTCACAGGCTTACAGAACGCTCCTCTACCGCGTCATCAAAGATGACACCCGTAGCTTCGGTGCATGGTTTGAGCCCCGTTACATCTTCCGCGCAGGCCGACTCGACTAGTGAGCTATTACGCTTTCTTTAAAGGGTGGCTGCTTCTAAGCCAACCTCCTAGCTGTCTAAGCCTTCCCACATCGTTTCCCACTTAACCATGACTTTGGGACCTTAGCTGACGGTCTGGGTTGTTTCCCTTTTCACGACGGACGTTAGCACCCGCCGTGTGTCTCCCATGCTCGGCACTTCCAGGTATTCGGAGTTTGCATCGGTTTGGTAAGTCGGGATGACCCCCTAGCCGAAACAGTGCTCTACCCCCTGGAGTGATACATGAGGCGCTACCTAAATAGCTTTCGAGGAGAACCAGCTATCTCCGAGCTTGATTAGCCTTTCACTCCGATCCACAGGTCATCCGCTAACTTTTCAACGGTAGTCGGTTCGGTCCTCCAGTCAGTGTTACCTAACCTTCAACCTGCCCATGGATAGATCGCCCGGTTTCGGGTCTATACCCAGCGACTAAACGCCCTATTAAGACTCGCTTTCGCTACGCCTCCCCTATTCGGTTAAGCTCGCCACTGAATATAAGTCGCTGACCCATTATACAAAAGGTACGCAGTCACCTAACAAAGTAGGCTCCCACTGCTTGTACGCATACGGTTTCAGGTTCTATTTCACTCCCCTCTCCGGGGTTCTTTTCGCCTTTCCCTCACGGTACTGGTTCACTATCGGTCAGTCAGTAGTATTTAGCCTTGGAGGATGGTCCCCCCATATTCAGACAAAGTTTCTCGTGCTCCGTCCTACTCGATTTCATTGACAAGAGATTTTCGTGTACGGGGCTATCACCCACTATGGCCGCACTTTCCAGAGCGTTCCACTAATCTCAAATCAACTTAAGGGCTGGTCCCCGTTCGCTCGCCACTACTAAGGGAATCTCGGTTGATTTCTTTTCCTCAGGGTACTTAGATGTTTCAGTTCCCCTGGTTCGCCTCTTGCACCTATGTATTCAGTACAAGATACTCAGCTTGTGCTGAGTGGGTTCCCCCATTCAGAGATCTCTGGATCACAGTCTGTTTGCCGACTCCCCAAAGCTTATCGCAGGCTACCACGTCTTTCATCGCCTCTGACTGCCAAGGCATCCACCGTATGCGCTTCTTCACTTGACCATATAACCCCAAGCAATCTGGTTATACTGTGAAGACGACATTCGCCGAAAATTCGCATGTTGCTCTTTCGAGCAGAACTCACAAATTTTACCTTAGCCTGATTAACCAGCAGTGAAACTGGCCATCAGTCTATATCTATCACATATCCGAATTTTTAAAGAACGATCTGACAAAAGTCAGAAATCAACATTCGAGCTGAATGTTCATTTCTAAGTTCTGACAAGCTACTGCGTACGGCGAAAGTGGTGGAGCCAAGCGGGATCGAACCGCTGACCTCCTGCGTGCAAGGCAGGCGCTCTCCCAGCTGAGCTATGGCCCCGTATTCTACGGCTGAACCATGTAATGGTAGGTCTGGGCAGATTTGAACTGCCGACCTCACCCTTATCAGGGGTGCGCTCTAACCAACTGAGCTACAGACCTATAACAGGGTCGCGTTACAGCATCGTCTTTTACAATGAATCAAGCAATTCGTGTGGGAGCTCATCAGCAGGCTGATGTCGTCGATTAAGGAGGTGATCCAGCCGCAGGTTCCCCTACGGCTACCTTGTTACGACTTCACCCCAGTCATGAATCACACCGTGGTAACCGTCCTCCCGAAGGTTAGACTAGCTACTTCTGGTGCAACCCACTCCCATGGTGTGACGGGCGGTGTGTACAAGGCCCGGGAACGTATTCACCGCGACATTCTGATTCGCGATTACTAGCGATTCCGACTTCACGCAGTCGAGTTGCAGACTGCGATCCGGACTACGATCGGTTTTGTGAGATTAGCTCCACCTCGCGGCTTGGCAACCCTCTGTACCGACCATTGTAGCACGTGTGTAGCCCAGGCCGTAAGGGCCATGATGACTTGACGTCATCCCCACCTTCCTCCGGTTTGTCACCGGCAGTCTCCTTAGAGTGCCCACCATAACGTGCTGGTAACTAAGGACAAGGGTTGCGCTCGTTACGGGACTTAACCCAACATCTCACGACACGAGCTGACGACAGCCATGCAGCACCTGTGTCAGAGTTCCCGAAGGCACCAATCCATCTCTGGAAAGTTCTCTGCATGTCAAGGCCTGGTAAGGTTCTTCGCGTTGCTTCGAATTAAACCACATGCTCCACCGCTTGTGCGGGCCCCCGTCAATTCATTTGAGTTTTAACCTTGCGGCCGTACTCCCCAGGCGGTCAACTTAATGCGTTAGCTGCGCCACTAAAATCTCAAGGATTCCAACGGCTAGTTGACATCGTTTACGGCGTGGACTACCAGGGTATCTAATCCTGTTTGCTCCCCACGCTTTCGCACCTCAGTGTCAGTATCAGTCCAGGTGGTCGCCTTCGCCACTGGTGTTCCTTCCTATATCTACGCATTTCACCGCTACACAGGAAATTCCACCACCCTCTACCGTACTCTAGCTCGCCAGTTTTGGATGCAGTTCCCAGGTTGAGCCCGGGGCTTTCACATCCAACTTAACGAACCACCTACGCGCGCTTTACGCCCAGTAATTCCGATTAACGCTTGCACCCTCTGTATTACCGCGGCTGCTGGCACAGAGTTAGCCGGTGCTTATTCTGTCGGTAACGTCAAAACAGCAAGGTATTAACTTACTGCCCTTCCTCCCAACTTAAAGTGCTTTACAATCCGAAGACCTTCTTCACACACGCGGCATGGCTGGATCAGGCTTTCGCCCATTGTCCAATATTCCCCACTGCTGCCTCCCGTAGGAGTCTGGACCGTGTCTCAGTTCCAGTGTGACTGATCATCCTCTCAGACCAGTTACGGATCGTCGCCTTGGTGAGCCATTACCTCACCAACTAGCTAATCCGACCTAGGCTCATCTGATAGCGCAAGGCCCGAAGGTCCCCTGCTTTCTCCCGTAGGACGTATGCGGTATTAGCGTTCCTTTCGAAACGTTGTCCCCCACTACCAGGCAGATTCCTAGGCATTACTCACCCGTCCGCCGCTGAATCAAGGAGCAAGCTCCCGTCATCCGCTCGACTTGCATGTGTTAGGCCTGCCGCCAGCGTTCAATCTGAGCCATGATCAAACTCTTCAGTTCAATACTGCTTGGGTTTTTAAGAAACCCTAAACTTGGCTCAGCAATCTCAAATGACTATGTGATTTCTCGCATGGCCACTTGTGATGCTGATAATCTTTGTGACTATCAGTCCGTACTCACAAGCACCCACACGAATTGCTTGATTCGATTTGTTAAAGAGCGTTTGGTTAAGAGCGTTTCGTCTCAACCGAGGCGCGCATTCTACGCTTTCCTCATTTGCTGTCAAGCGTTTATTTTGAAGTTTTTTACAACCGATTTCTTTCGAAACCCTTCAACTTCAACAACTTATCGCTTGCCTCGAAGCGTTCAACGCTGCGAGGAGGCGAATAATACGCGCTTTGAGATCAGAGTCAACACCTTGATCTGAAAAAACTTTCTGCCAGCGTTTTACCTTCGTCGGCAACTAATGAAAGCGCCGCGAATCTGTAGAGAAACACCACCCAAAGGAGCGTAGCGGCCATGAGCGATGCGCAAAGCGAGAAAACCCCGGGCCTGTCGGCGGACGAGGAGCAGGAAGTCAGCCTTAACCAACCGCCCCGCGCGGCAGTGCTGCACGAGATCATTCGTTACCAGGGCGACCAGGAACTGGAACGAACACTCGCCGCACTGTGGTGGTCGGCACTGGCCGCAGGCTTGTCCATGGGGTTGTCGCTCATGGCCATGGGGCTGTTCTACGCACGCCTGCCGGAGGGGGACAGTGCCCAGGTTATCGCCAGCATCGGCTATAGCGCAGGCTTCCTTGCAGTGATACTGGCGCGTCAGCAGTTGTTCACCGAAAACACCCTGACCGCCGTGTTGCCGGTAATGACTGCCCCCACCCTGGCCAACTTCGGGCGCCTGCTGCGCCTTTGGAGCGTGGTACTGCTTGGCAACCTCGCCGGCACCTTGCTGGTGGCCTGGGTAATGCTGGAGCTGCCGATCTTCGACAGCAAGACCGACGTGGCCTTCCTGGAGGTTGGCCGCAAGGTCATGAAAAACGATGTCAGCCAGATGTTCGCCAAAGGCATCGTATCGGGGTGGATGATCGCCACCATGGTCTGGATGATCCCGTCGATGGAACATGCCAAGATCTGGATCATCCTGATGATCACCTATCTGATGGCCCTGGGCGACTTCACCCATATAGTGGTCGGCTCGGTCGAGGTGTCCTATCTGGTCTGGGCCGGCGATGAAACCTGGAGCAGTTTCTGGCTGGAGTTCGCCCTGCCGACACTGGCGGGCAACATCATCGGCGGCAGTTTCATCTTCGGATTGATCAGCCATGCACAGGTGCGCAGCGACAGCGGCAAACCGCCCTCACGGCTACTGAAAGAGGACCAGCCACCCTCCCCGCGCCGCAACAACGGCAACAAATGAACCTCAGCGTGCCGCTACAACGCGCTCGTTCGCCTGGCCGCGCTGACGCACAGGCCGTGGCTGCCACCAGTTCTGCCCGGCGTGCGGAGAGTCAAGGCTGACCCGCTCGCCCATCTGCGGAGTGCTCAGGCGCACCTGTGCCTGGTTGGCCAGCGCCAGGATGCGTTCGAACGGTTCCTGCCAACCATGGATGGACAGGTCGAAAGTGCCGTTGTGAATCGGTAACAGCCAACGCCCGCGTAAATCCAGATGGGCCTGCAGACTCTGCTCCGGCTGCATGTGCACATCGGGCCAGGCGACGTTGTAGGCCCCGGTCTCGATCAAGGTCAGGTCGAACGGCCCGAAGCGCTCGCCAATCTGCTTGAACCCATCGAAGTAGCCGGTATCGCCACTGAAGAATACCCGCACATCCTCGTCGACGATCACCCACGACGCCCACAAGGTCCGGTTGCTGTCCAGCAGCCCACGCCCGGAAAAG
This sequence comes from Pseudomonas sp. PVC-5-1, assembly GCF_057444345.1. Taxonomy (NCBI): domain Bacteria; kingdom Pseudomonadati; phylum Pseudomonadota; class Gammaproteobacteria; order Pseudomonadales; family Pseudomonadaceae; genus Pseudomonas; species Pseudomonas sp. PVC-5-1. The sequence continues at coordinate 4,429,191 of NZ_CM172024.1, forward strand.
TGCTGAGCCGGGGTGGCGACAAAGCGTACGCCCTCGACCTCGCTTTCCTGCCACCAGTCCAGCTGCCGCACCTTCGCCGGTGCCACGCCCCAGGTAATCAGCAAGTTGCCTACGCCCAGCGGGGCCAGGAACACACTTGTTCGCGGTGCAAGTTGGCGAATCGCCTGTTCGTCCAGATGATCGAAGTGATCGTGGGACAGTACCACCGCAGCCAATGGCGGCAATTGGTCCAGTGCCAAGGGTGGCGCATGGAAACGCAGCGGGCCGGCCCACTGCACTGGCGAGGCACGCTCGGCGAATACCGGGTCAGTAATAAAGAAGCGCCCACGCAGCTTGAGCAATACCGTGGAATGGCCCAGGCGCCACAGGCTGCGGTCGGGCGCATCGAGCACCTGCTGGCGGGTCATGGGCTGGAGGCTGACCGGTGTGGCCGGCCGGGTTTCCGGCGGTTTGCGCAGGAACAGGTACTTGAGCCCGATGCGCAGCTTCTTCAATACGCCATCCTGTGGCAACGACGCCTGGTTGTGAAAACGCCCTTCCCGCTGTGGCGCCGGCTCGCCGGCGGGGTTGGCCAAAGGGACCATCAGCAACACTCCGAGCAACAGGAAAGCCTTCATGCTACCCCACAGTGATCGGATCAACCATGAATTGGCTTGTAAGGTCATTTTTCGTCGATGAAACACTGTTCAACAATATTCATGCGAGTTATGCGATAAACGGTGCTTCAGCAGAAGAACGATGATCAAGATGGATAAACGCAGCGGCAAAGGACTTTCATTCGCCAAACGCATCTACCTGCCGCGGGTCATCGGCCTGGGAATCGGCCTGTTCAGTGTCATGGCCGCCATCGCGCCGCTGTCACCGCCCACCTGGGCATGGCTGCTGGTACTGTTCAATGGCCTCTTGTGGCCACATGTGGCCTACCTGTGGGCAGCCCGTTCGGCCACGCCCTACCAGGCAGAACAGCGCAACCTGGTTCTGGACTCCCTGATGGGTGGGTTCTGGACCGCCGCCATGCATTTCAATCCATTGCCCAGTGTGACCGTGCTTTCGATGATGACCATGAACAACGTCGCCGCCGGCGGCAAACGCATGGTCGTTCGCGGGATGCTGGCCCAGTTGGCCGGCATGCTCGTCGCCACATTGTTGCTGGGCCCCGGCCTGCAACTGAATGCCACACCCCTGCAGGTCTATGCCTGCCTGCCGATGCTGACGCTCTACCCACTGGCGCTAGGCTGGGTCTGCTACCAGCTGGCGATCAAGCTGGCCGACCACAAGCGCCGACTGAGTACCCTGAGCCTCACCGACAGCCTGACCGGCCTGCTCAACCACGGTGCCTGGAAAGACCTGCTGCTGCTGAAGTTCCAGGCCTGCCAGCAGCAAAAGGGGCACGCGGTGATTGCCCTGATCGACATCGACCACTTCAAGACCATCAACGACACGTTCGGTCACGTTGTCGGCGACTGTGTGCTGCGCCAACTCGGTGCCGAGCTGCGGCACAACCTACGCGAAGGCGACCAGGCCGGGCGCTACGGCGGTGACGAATTCTGCGTAATCTTGCCGGATACCAGCGAAGCCGAAGCGTGCCTGGCCATGGAGCGCCTGCGCGAGCGGGTCGCCAGCTACCGCAACCCGCAATTGCCGCACCTGCGCATCAGCCTGAGCATCGGCCTTTCGGCATTCGATGCCGACCTGGAGTCACCCGAGCACTGGCTCGAACAGGCGGACAAGGCGCTGTATACCGCCAAGCATGCCGGGCGCGACCAGGTCAATTTTGCCCGCAGCGACGCTGCAACGCTCAGGCTGGCCTATCCTGATTGAACCTCCTTCCTGACTAACTGGCGGGAGGCTGCCTGAAGGAGCCGCTCGCGCATGGCCAGGACCGCCAACCTTCCAACCGCCAGCCCCACCCCGCGCTTCCAGGTGCGTCGCTTGATTGCCGGCTTCAGCGCAGTTTTCGGCCTGGCTTGCCTGGTCATCGTCGGCGCCCTGTTCAATATCGCGGGTACTCTTGACCATCAGGAGCGCCAGCGCAGCGCCTCGCAGGCATCCAAGGCGCTGGAGCAACGGTTGCTCGCATCGCGCCAATTCCTGTCCAGCTACGCCGTATGGGATGCTGCCTTCGAACACCTGGCGGGGCAGGCCGACTGGAAATGGGCCTACGAAGAAAAGAACGTGGGCGAGTCGCTGTACAGCGCCAGCGGCTATGAGGGAGTGTTCGTGGTGGAGGACGCACGCACCACCTACGCCTTGTTCAGAGGCCAGCCTACCCAGGCGGCGGCCAATACCTATATCGATGCAGCGCTGCAGCCAATCATCGACCAGGCCCGGGCAGCGGCCATCCCCCGTGAACAGATCACCCGTTTCGTCCTGTTCAACGGTTGGCCGGCCGTGCTCAGTGCTGCGGCGGTGCGCCCGGACCGGGATGTCACCGAGAGCGAGGTCAGCCAGGCGCCGGTAATGCTGTTTGTCGACCAGCTCACCGAGGACAAGCTGGCGCAACTGAGCAGCGGTGCCGGCCTGACCGGTATGCACGTGGAGAAAAATGATGTGGGCGAGCACGGCCACCTGCGCATCGACCTCGGCGATACCGGCTACCACCTGTCCTGGAGCAGCCCGCTGCCAGGGCACCAGTTGCTGCGTGCTGTGTTGCCCCCGCTGTCGGGAGCCTTGCTGATACTTGGCCTGGTCATGCTCTACCTGTTCCGTCATGCCCTGCGCAGTTCGCGCGCGATCGACCTCACGCTCGCCCACCTTCAGCAGAGCAACCAGGCTCTGGAGGCCAGCGAACAGCGTTTTCGCGCGGTGGCTGAGTCGGCATCCGACTGGATCTGGGAAACCGATCGGCAGCAACGCCTCACCTATCTGTCACAACGTTTTGTCAACGTTACCGGTTACCCTGTGGACGACTGGCTCGGCCACCCACTCAATCAGTTGCTGGCCTGCGATACCACGCCGCTCTCGCCGTGGCTGGATGCCCTGGCCGCGGCCGACCCGCAACAACTTGCCAACCTGCGCTGCACCTACCGCGACCAGAATGGCCAGAACCGCTACTGCCGGATTTCGGCCCGCGCCATCTGGTACGACGACAAGCCCGTCGGTTTTCGTGGCACCGCCAGTGACATCACCGACGAAGTAGATGCCCATGCACGCATCCAGCACCTGTCGCTGCACGACCCGCTGACCGGCCTGGCCAACCGCAACAAGCTAGCCCGCCACCTGGAACAGGCGCTGTTACGTGGGAGCGACTCGCCACCACTGACCTTGCTGCTGCTGGACCTGGACAACTTCAAGCCGATCAACGACTCTCTCGGCCATGCCGCCGGTGACGCGGTGCTGCAGGAGGTAGCGAACCGCCTGCGCGACACTACCCGCGACGGCGACCTGGTCGCGCGTTTGGGCGGCGACGAGTTCCTCCTGGTGCTCAGCGGCATGGACAACCGCAGCGAGATCGACCGTTTCTGTGCGCGCCTTATCAGCCTGCTGCAGCAACCGATCGCCTTCGATAGCCAGACCCTCCATGTTGGCGCCAGCATCGGAGTCGCCCAGACCCGTACCCAAGGCTTCGATGCCGGCGAGCTGATCCGCTGCGCCGATATCGCCCTGTACCAGGCCAAGGCCGACGGCAAGAGCACCTGGCGCTATTTCGCTGCCGAAATGAACCAGCAGATCCAGTACCGCCGCCAACTGGAGAACGACATGCGGCGAGCCCTGCGCAACCAGGAATTCGAGCTGCACTACCAGCCGCGCTACCGCCTCAGCGACCTGCGCATCGTCGCAGTCGAGGCCTTGCTGCGCTGGCAGCATCCGCAGGAAGGGTTGCTGGGGCCGGACACCTTCATCCCCTTGGCCGAACAGAGTGACATCATTGTCGCGCTGGGCCGCTGGGTGTTGCGCGAAGCCTGCCGCACTGCCCATGACTGGCCCGCCGATGTTCTGGTCTCTGTGAACCTGTCACCTGCGCAGTTCCAGCGCAGCGATGTGGTGGCGGATGTACGCGAGATCCTGCTGGAAACCGCTTTCCCCGCACAGCGCCTGGAGCTGGAAATTACCGAGAACGTGATGCTCAATGACATCGAAGGCGCACTGGGCACAATGCTGTCGCTCAAAGAGCTGGGCGTTCGCCTGAACATGGACGACTTCGGCACCGGCTACTCGTCGCTGGGCTACTTGCGCACCTACCCGTTCGACAGCATCAAGATCGACAAACGCTTCATCGGCGGACTGAACAACACCGCTGGCAGCGACCGCGCCGTGGTCCAGGCCATCATCAACCTGGGTGAAGCGATGGGGCTGACCGTGACGGCCGAAGGAGTGGAAAACGAGCAGCAGCTCAGGGCACTGCAGAAGGACCGTTGCCATGAAGTGCAAGGCTATTACCTGAGCAGGCCTCTGAACAGTGCGGGGCTCGAGGCGTTGTTGCAGCAGGCACCCCAGCGCTCGGCGCCCCACCTGTAGCGTAAGTTTGAAAGCTTGCGCAGCCCGCTCCCACAGGGATTTTCAGCACAGCTGCCGCAAGCTGCGCTCAGCCACGATTTCCGGCAGGTCGCGCCGGCGCAGGTAGGTGCGCAGCGGTTCACCGATGTTCAAACGGTCATCCACATGCTGCTCCAGCAACAGCGCCAGCCGTTCGCGGCAAAGAGCCATGCGCAGCCCTTGCTCGGGCCGCCAGACAAACTCGCTGCAGGGCGTGATGCTGGCATCGGCCACGTCCATGCCGAAAGAGTCTTCGGAAAAACGCACGATATGCACGCCGCGCTTGCCATGAAAACCGACGAAGCCCTTGAGCTGGTCGGCAGCGTTGCAGATGTCCTGTGAAGTGATGGCCATGACGTAACCTCGCAATGAAATCGGAAGATACGCACGCCAGGCGGGAAAGGGTTGCCTCTGCCGGACAACTCGTGACTGGCAGCCTAACGCAAGCCATCACACAGGCGCCACGGTTTTCATCGATCAGCAACCACCGTCAACCTGTGAATGCAGCACCTCGCCCAACCATTGCATGAAGGCCTGCACCCGGCGTGGCACATGCCGCTGCCGGGCATACAACAGTGACACGGGCATGGCCGGGGCCTGCCAGCTTTCCAGTACCGAAACCAGCTCACCGCGCTGCAGGTGCTCGGCCACGCCCACCGCCGGCACCTGGATCAGCCCCAACCCGGCCAGGCAGGCCGCCGAGTAGGCCTCGGCATTGTTCACTGTGACCACGCCGGCCATGGCCTGGAAATGCAGTTCACCGTCCTGCAGAAATTCGAAACCGGCACTACGCCCCCCCAGAGTGCGCACGTAATGCACCAAGTGATGCTCGGCCAGGTCCTGCAGCGTGCGCGGCACGCCGTAGCGTGCAAGGTAGGCAGGGCTGGCACAGTTGCGCATGCTCAGTTGGCCGACCGGGCGCGCCACCACATCCAGGTCATGCAGGGCACCAATGCGCATCACGCAATCGAAGCCTTCACGCAGCAGGTCGACCTGGCGGTCGGTACAACTGAGCTCCACCTCCAGGCGCGGGAAGCGCTGCAGTAACTGCGGCAACGCCGGGATGATGACCCGGCGGGCCATCATTGTCGGCAGATCGACGCGCAGGCGCCCGGCCAGCTCGGCATCGTCGGCGCGGAACAAGCCCTCGATTTCGTCCATGCCCGACAGCAGGTCCTTGCTGCGCTCGTACAGCAAGACGCCATCCTGGGTCGCCTGTACCCGGCGGGTGGTGCGGTTGAACAGCTGCGTACCCAGCAAACGCTCGAGCGCCCTGACCTGCTCCGACACAGTCGAACGGGGCAGCCCCAAGCTCTCGGCAGCCAGGGTGAAACTGCTGACCTCGCAGACCCGAACAAAGGTGCGCAACAACTCCAGCTTGTTCAATTCAGCCCTCGTCTATCCGGTTTTACCGAACAGTATTTCCATATTCGCTGGATTTAACAGCACCACACCGACCAATAACCTGTGCTCATCAGCCCACCATGAGGTTTTCACCATGACCCGCAAGATTGCCCTGATCACTGGCGCCAGCCGCGGCCTGGGCCGCAACACCGCAGAACACCTGGCCGCACGCGGCATCGATGTCATCGGCACTTACCACAGCAAGGCCGAGGAAGCCCACGCCGTCGCCGCCCGGCTGGAACAGGCCGGGGTCAAGGCCATCATGCTGCAACTGGACGTCAGCGACAGCGCCAGCTTTGCCGGTTTCGCCGAATGCCTCGGCGCAACCCTGCAGCAACACTTCGGCCGCGAGCGCTTCGACTTTCTGGTGAACAATGCGGGGATCGGATTGAACGTGCCATACACCGAAACCAGCGAGGCACAGTTCGACCAGTTGCTGAACATCCAGCTGAAAGGTCCGTTCTTCCTTACCCAGCGCCTGCTGCCGTTGCTGGTCGACAATGGCCGCATCGTCAACATTTCCACTGGCCTGGCGCGCTTTGCGCTACCGGGGTATGCCGCCTATGCCGCGATGAAGGGGGCGATGGAGGTGCTGACCCGCTATCAGGCCAAGGAACTGGGAGCACGTGGGATTCGTGTGAACATTCTGGCGCCGGGGGCGATCGAGACCGATTTTGGCGGCGGCGTGGTGCGGGATAACCGACAGGTTAATGAATACATTGCCTGCAACACGGCGCTGGGGCGGGTGGGCTTGCCGGATGATATCGGGGCAGCGATTGCGCTGTTGCTGGAAGATGGCAACGGCTGGATCAACGGGCAACGGCTGGAGGTTTCGGGCGGGATGTTCCTCTGAATTCGGTTTTTCCGGGGCCGCATTGCGGCCCATCGCGACGCAAGGCCGCTCCTACAAGAATGCGCAATCGCACGGGGAATACGCGATCGCCTGTAGGAGCGGCCTTGTGTCGCGATGGGCTGCTCAGCAGCCCCTTGGCCCTCACGGCCGGTTCTGCTCCTCATGCACCTGCACACTGGCCGTCATTCCCGCACTCAGGGTCACCCCCTCCGGCACCTGGTCCAGGCGAATCCTTACCGGTATCCGCTGCGCCAGTCGCACCCAGTTGAAGGTCGGCTCGACCTCCGGCAGCAACTGGCTGTCGGGGTTGCTGTTGCGGTCGGTGATACCACGGCTGATGCTTTCCACATGCCCTTGCATCGGTTCGCCCGCGCCCATCAGCCAGACCTTCACCGCATCCCCCACACGAATGCGTGGCAGCTTGGTTTCCTCGAAATAGGCCTGGATATAGAAGGTTGAATCGTCCACCAGGGCCATCACCGCCTCCCCGGTATTCACATAGTTGCCCTCGGCCAGGCGCAGGTTGGTGATATGCCCGCTGCGCGGCGCCCGCACTTCACTGCGCGCCAGGTTGATTTTGGCGACCTGCAATTGTGCCTCGGCCTCATGCAGCTCACCGCGGGCGATGGCCGCATTGATCTGGGCGTTTTCCCGCAATTCGGCACTGATCGCCTCCGGTCCAAGTGCGGTACGCCGGGCCGCTTCACGCTCGCGCAGGCGCAGTTGCTGGCTGCGGGTTTCGGTCACCGCACTGGCTTGGTCGAAAGCAGCCTGGAAGCGTTCGCGGTCGATGCTCATCAGCAGGTCGCCGGCCTTGACCTGCTGATTGTCACGGGCCTTCAGCTCGCGCACCCAGCCGGACACATCGGGGGCGATCACCACCACATCGGCGCGCACACGGGCATCGCGGGTCCAGGGGGTGAGCATGTAGTACTGCCACAGCTGATAGCCGGCGAAGACGGCAAGGGCCACCACACACAAGGTGACCAGGGTACGTACGGCCGCACGCATCGAAACACTCCTTTATAAAGCTCCCAGCAGTCGCACTACCAGGAACAACACACAAACGAACAACGCCGCATCGAACAGCGCTTCATGCCAGATCCAGCGCCCCAACGGCGTGGCCTGCACCACCAGACGCAACACGCCGGTAAGCACCAGCGCCATCAACACATAAACCAGGAAAGGGCTGAACAGCACGCCGCCCAATTCCCACTCACGCAACCCCATGGGATTCCTCCTGCCAACGGCACCACTTGCCCCAGCTTTTTTGCAGTTGCAGCACCGCCCCTTCGGCCAACCGCAGCGGATCGCTGGAGGGTAGACGGCGCAAGGCGCCAATGAACTGTTCGCTTGCGGCATCCAGGCTCTGTCCACGCCCTGGCGCCGGCCCTTTGGCCAGCACTGACTCTACCTGCTGCAGGTATTCACGCTCGGCCCGTCCCAACGGGGCCTGGGCGACCGCCAGGCACATGCGCAAATGCACCAGTTCGTCGCCGATATCCAGGCCGTGCAGGCCGTCGTCCCAGCGCTTGCGTTCGCTCTCGGGCAGGTCGCCGGCATGCCGCGCCAGTTGCATCAGGCGGTCGGCCATGCGCCCGCCAAACCAGCTGTCGGCCCCGCGCAGGTCGCGCCGGGTCAGGCGCACCAGGTCATTCTGGGTCGCCGCGCGCAGGCGCTGGCCCAGCCAGGCCGGGTGGCGAAACACCAACAAGCGGAAGGCCATCACCGCCGCCGACACACCCACCAGCATGGCCAAGGCACTGTTGAGCATGGTGGCCACGCCGAACTGCATGGCGTTGAGCGGCGACACCAGCACGATGAAATGCAGGCAATAAGAAGTAGCCGTGGCCCCGGTCCGCGGGTGAGCCATGCCCAGCGCACCAAGAAACAGCGGCACCCCCATGCCCAGGCAGAGCATGGCGAAGCTGCTCCATTGCGGCAGCAGAATTTGCCCGACCAGAAACGCCGCCGGTATTGCCAGGAGGATCCCTCGTAAAAAGCTCAGGCCGATCTGCGCGCCATTCTCGCGGCTGGCGAACAGGCTGCAGACCACACAGGTCAGCACCAGGCCACCCGGTGCCGAAGGCCAGGCGGTGGCCAGCCAGAAACCACTCATCACCAGAAAGGCCAGCGCACTGCGTGAGCCGAACAGCAAGGCCAGCGACCAGTCGCGGTGCGCGGCCAGGCCCTGAGACACATCCTTGGGCGCCCTGCCCGCCTCCACATCCTCCAGCGCCTGGCTGGCAGCCATGGCGTAATCCAGCAGCAGTGCCATGCGTGCCAGGCAAAAGTGCTCCGCCGGGCTGATCTGATCATCGTGGGCAGCATCCCAGATGCGCTGGCGCAGAAGCAAAAGGCTCGGCTGATCGGGCTTGCCCAACAGTGCGCGCACCTCCTCCAGCCAGGGCGCCAGGCGTTCGGCCTCGCCCTCATCAAGTTGCCGCCACTGGCGGCGCACCGAACGGGAAATGCGCAGCAGCACCATCAGTTTCTGGCTCAGGCCGCGAATGGCACGAGCGCGTTGGCGCCCGCGATTGCCTTCGAACCAGGCGTGTTCGCGTTGGCTGTCGATGGCAACGATACGCCCCAGGCTCTCCAGCAGGCCTTTGCGCGCCTCGTCTTCACCGCCCAGCATGGCACTGGCGGCCTGCAGGCCGTTCTGCCAGGCCTGACGTGCCTGCCCGCCCAGTTGCTGCTCTACCCGCATGGGCCAGAGCAAGGCGCTGCTGGCGGTGGCACAGAAGATACCCAGGCAGATCTCGGTACAGCGCGCCACGGCCTGGTCGAACACCTGCAACGGGTGATCGATGGCCGGCAGGGCAATGATCGCCGCCGTGTAGCCTGCCAACACGAAGGCATAGGCCCAGGCGCTGCGCAACTGGGTGGAGGCGGCGGTGCACAGGGCCAGCCACAGGGCCAGGGTGAGCAGGAACAGACCGGGGGTCTGGGCAAACAGACCGATGAACAGCACCGACATAAACGTGCCGACCAGGGTGCCGGCCAGCCGCGCCAGGCCCTTCTGCACCACCATGCCTGACAACGGCTGGGCGACGATGAAAGCGGTCATCAGGGCCCAGGACGGTTGCTCCAGGCCCCAGCGCATCGCCAACCACAGGGCCAGGCCGCCACCGAGCAGGGTCTTGATGGCGAACTTGAGGGCGAGGCTGCTGGGAGCGAACAGGGCCTGGAAGGTGATGGGCACGAGACGGACCTTGAGGGGATGGTCTTGTAGAAAGATAGACAATGGTGGGAAGGATAAAGCGGAAACGATTAATTAGCTAGCTAATCATCTTTGTTATGGACAGGCTCTCCTGTGCTGCCCTCTTCGCGGGCACGCCCGCTCCCACATGGGACCGCGCACAGTCCGAATCCTGTGAAGTCATTGTGGGAGCGGGCGTGCCCGCGAAGAGGCCGGTACAGGCAACACAAAAATTGCAGGCAAAAAAAATGGGCGACCGAAGTCGCCCTAAATGCCTTGCGTGCTCGTGTACCCGGAAGGTCAGCGTGGTTTGCGCTTGTTCGAGTCCTTCCAGATGAAAATGCCCAGACCGGCAAAGAATGCGACCATCAACCCGACCGTTACCACTCCGGCGATAACCACGTTGTCGAAGAACATGCTGGCCTCCCCATTCGTTTGCCGTTGTCCGATGGGTGCAAGTTAACCAATGTGGAGGCGGGGAAAATTGATCGGGGTCAATGGTGCCCGGGGCCGGGCACGCGAGGCGGGTGCAGGGTTGACCTGCGTCAAGTTTCAGCGCTTCTTCGGCTTGCCCTTGGGCTTCTTTTTCTTGGCACTGTTCAACGGCAGGGCCTGCTCGAACGCATTGCGCATTTCGTTCAGGCGCTTTTCCTTGAGGTCGTGGACGCGCTTGGCGCGTTCGGCATCGAAATCGATGAGGTTGTCTTGGCTCATGGGTGGGCTCGACGATCAACTGAGACTTGCATGATGAAGCCAGGCGCTGGCGCTGACCAGCCCCATGTCAGACTTCGATGTCCACCAGCAGCCCCTGGCGTACATGCTCGCCCATCAATGGCGCTACCGGCACGGTGTTGTCGGCGTTGACCTCGTCACCCGGCATTGCACTGTAGCGTTCGTCGTCGCCCTTCTGCCGACGTTGCTGCTGGCGGCGCTGCTCGTCGCGCAGCAGCAGCGCCTGCTCCTGCGGGTCACGCTGCTGCTTGAGGTCGATGGCACTTTCACCGGATGCAGGCTGGGTCGGCACCACCGGCTTGATGTCGGGTGTCGGCTTGACCGGGTCCTGTTGCGAGGTCACCGGGGCGGCACTGAGCGGAATGATCGGTGGCAGCATGGACGTTCTCCTATGCCCCTGTATCGGCAGGCGCGGGTTTACCTTGATGGCATGCACAACACTTATTCGGCTTCGTCGTCAGGGTTGTCGTCGCTTGGCGGGCTGGCCTCGCTCCAGGGCCGCTTGTACACCTGCTGCCAGACCGCGTCCATGTGCTCGCGCAGCACCTGCGGCGCGCCCTTGAGCGAGGCGCTGTCCTCACGCTCACCGCCGATCGGCTCTTCACCTGCCGGGGTGATCAGCGACTGGCCGGTGATGCTGTAGCTGGCCTGCCCCTCGCGCATCTCGATGGCGATGTCGTGCGGGTCGATGCCACCGCCACAGAATGCGTGGCTGGCAACCGTCACCTCGGCGATGCCGTCCTTGTTCAGGTCGCCGACATCGCTGACGTCGTTATAGAAGTCCACATCCAGGTCCAGGCCCGGGCAGGTGGTTTCCTGTTCGATCTGCCAGCGCGCCTTGAAAGCGTCATTTTCGGCCTTGCGCCCGTACAGCGTGGCCTTGAGTACCACCTTGTCAACTTCCTGCTCGCTTTCCGGGTCGCTGGCCTGGCCATCGCTGCGGCTCAACACCAGCAGGCCTTCACCGTCGCGGTCACGAAAGTGCACGCTCTTGATCGGCGTCTGCACGCCCAGCACCTCGAGCTGTTCGATCGGGATGGCGGGCAAGGTCTCGAAGTTTTTCTGCTCGCAGGCGGCCAGCAGCAACAGGCTGCCCACGGCCATCGAAGCGCTGATCCAGCGGTGCTTGGCAGACATGTTGATCCGGAGCCCTCGTCGGCAGCACGGTGGGGGACGATGAAGCGGCTAGACTGTTGCTACCTATCGCACTTCGGCACCTTTCGATGCGCTCGGCACTTTGGTCTGACCGGCCGATCCGTTAACATAACCGGCTTTTTCATCGCGGGAGTTCAGGCAGTATGGCGCAGCAGTATCAACCGGGGCAACGCTGGATCAGCGACAGCGAAGCCGAGCTCGGCCTGGGTACCATCCTGGCGCAGGATGGCCGCCTGTTGACCGTGCTCTACCCGGCCACTGGCGACACCCGCCAGTATTCCCTGCGCAATGCGCCGCTGACCCGCGTGCGCTTCTCGCCAGGTGACCAGATCACCCACTTCGAAGGCTGGAAGTTGACCGTGCGCGAGGTCGAGGACATCGACGGGCTGATGGTCTACCACGGCCTGGACGGGCAGAACCAGCCGCGCACCCTGCCAGAAACCCAGTTGTCGAACTTCATCCAGTTCCGCCTGGCCAGCGACCGCCTGTTCGCCGGGCAGATCGACCCGCTCTCGTGGTTCAGCCTGCGCTACAACACCCTGCAGCACACCAGCAAGCAGATGCAGTCGGCGCTGTGGGGCCTGGGCGGCTGCCGTGCCCAACCCATCGCCCACCAGTTGCACATCGCCCGCGAAGTCGCCGACCGCAGCGCGCCACGCGTCTTGTTGGCCGACGAAGTGGGCCTGGGCAAAACCATCGAGGCCGGCTTGGTGATCCACCGCCAGCTGCTGTCGGGCCGCGCCAGCCGCGTTCTGATCCTGGTACCGGAAAACCTCCAGCACCAGTGGCTGGTGGAAATGCGCCGTCGCTTCAACCTGCAGGTGGCCCTGTTCGACGCCGAGCGTTTCATCGAAAGCGACGCCAGCAACCCGTTCGAGGATGCCCAGCTGGCGCTGGTGGCCCTGGAGTGGCTGGTCGACGACGAAAAGGCCCAGGACGCGCTGTTCGCTGCCGGCTGGGACCTGATGGTGGTGGACGAAGCTCACCACCTGGTCTGGCACGAAGACCAGGTCAGCGCCGAATACGGCCTGGTCGAACAGCTGGCCCAGGTGATCCCGGGCGTGCTGCTGCTCACCGCCACCCCCGAGCAGCTCGGCCAGGACAGTCACTTCGCCCGCCTGCGCCTGCTCGACCCCAACCGTTTCCACGACCTGGCCGCCTTCCGCGCCGAGAGTGAGCACTATCGCCCGGTGGCCGAAGCCGTACAGGAACTGCTCGACGAAGGCCGCCTGTCGCCCAAGGCCCACGCCACCATCCAGGGCTTCCTGGGTGCCGAAGGCGAAGCCTTGCTGGCTGCGGTCAGCGACGGCGATACCCAGGCCAGCGCGCGCCTGATCCGTGAGCTGCTCGACCGCCACGGCACCGGCCGCGTGCTGTTCCGTAACACCCGCGCGGCGATCCAGGGCTTCCCTGAGCGCCAGCTGCACCCTTACCCACTGGCGACGCCCGAGCAGTACCGCGACCTGCCAGCCGGCGAACATGCCGAGCTGTACCCGGAAGTCGCCTTCCAGGCCCAGGGCGAGGTGGCCGATGACGAGCGCTGGTGGCGTTTCGACCCGCGCGTCGACTGGCTGATCGACACCCTGAAGATGCTAAAGCGTACCAAGGTGCTGGTGATCTGCGCCCATGCCGAAACCGCGATGGACCTGGAGGACGCCCTGCGCGTGCGCTCCGGAATCCCGGCCTCGGTGTTCCATGAGGGCATGAGCATCCTCGAACGCGACCGCGCCGCCGCCTACTTCGCTGACGAAGAGTTCGGCGCGCAGGTGCTGATCTGCTCCGAGATCGGCAGTGAAGGCCGCAACTTCCAGTTTGCCCACCATCTGGTGATGTTCGACCTGCCAGCGCACCCCGACCTGCTAGAACAGCGCATCGGCCGCCTCGACCGTATCGGCCAGAAGCACACCATCCAGCTGCATATCCCGTACCTGCAGGACAGCCCGCAAGAGCGCCTGTTCCAGTGGTACCACGAAGGCCTCAACGCCTTCCTCAACACCTGCCCTACCGGCAACGCCCTGCAGCACCAGTTCGGCCCGCGCCTGCTGCCACTGCTTGAAGGTGGCGAAAGCAAGGCCTGGGAAGCCCTGGTGGCCGACGCCCGCAGCGAACGCGAACGCCTGGAAGCCGAACTGCATACCGGCCGTGACCGTCTGCTGGAGCTCAACTCCGGCGGTGCCGGCGAAGGCCAGGCGCTGGTCGAGGACATTCTCGAACAGGACGACCAGTTCGCCCTGCCGATCTACATGGAAACCCTGTTCGACGCCTTCGGCATCGACAGTGAAGACCATTCCGAGAACGCCCTGATCCTCAAGCCGAGCGAAAAGATGCTCGACGCCAGCTTCCCGCTGGGTGACGACGAAGGCGTGACCATCACCTACGACCGTGGCCAGGCGCTGTCGCGCGAGGACATGCAGTTCCTCACCTGGGAACACCCGATGGTACAAGGCGGCATGGACCTGGTGCTGTCCGGCTCGATGGGCAACACCGCCGTGGCGCTGATCAAGAACAAGGCGCTCAAACCCGGGACCGTGCTGCTTGAACTGCTGTTCGTCAGCGAGGTGGTGGCACCGCGCAGCCTGCAACTGGGGCGTTACCTGCCACCGGCGGCATTGCGCTGCCTGCTCGATGCCAACGGCAACGACCTGGCGTCCCGCGTGGCCTTCGAAACCCTCAACGACCAGCTGGAAAGCGTGCCACGCGCCAGCGCCAACAAGTTCGTCCAGGCCCAGCGTGACGTGCTGGCCCAGCGCATCGGCAGCGGCGAGGCCAAGGTCATGCCGGCCCACGTCGAGCGCGTGGCCGAGGCCCAGCGCCGCCTTACAGCGGAGGCCGACGAAGAACTGGCCCGTCTGGTCGCCCTGCAAGCGGTCAACCCGAGCGTGCGCGACAGCGAGATCGAAGCGCTGCGCAAGCAGCGCGAAGAGGGCCTGGCGATGCTGGAAAAGGCCGCCCTGCGCCTGGAAGCCATTCGCGTGCTGGTGGCTGGCTAGTCTTTCCCCGCACCCGTGTAGGAGCGGCCTTGTGTCGCGATGGGCTGCGCAGCAGCCCCAGCATTTTTGCGGTAGTGCAGAAATCTGGGGCTGCTGCGCAGCCCATCGCGACACAAGGCCGCTCCTACAAATGCGAGCCAATATTCTTGGCGGCGATTGATTCCATAACCAAATCGTAGGAATCAATGTGCCATTAGTCAGGAAGGCTTAAACACCTCTTCCTATACTGCCTCTGGACAGTCTGCACAGGGTTTAGCGCAGACGAGTGAAAACTCGATCATGAGGCATTCCATGGAATGGCTGGGGCTGCAACTGTTCGCCGACCTGCCGGCAACCGGGCGCATCGTCATCGATTGCCGGCATGAACCGTTCCTGGTTCTGCTTGCCTACCTCGTCGCCTGTGCGGCCTGCTTCGCCACGCTGGACATGGCCGAGCGACAATCCCACAGCGAAGACCCCACCGCCCACCGACAATGGAACATGCTCGGTGCCTGCTGCCTGGCAGGTGGCATCTGGGCCATGCATTTCATCAGCATGCTGGCCTTCCGGGCACCAGTGGAAGTGCACTACGACGCTTCCCTGACCATCCTTTCGCTGCTCATCGCACTGGCCGTCGCCTGGCTGGCCATGCACAGCCTCGACCGCAGCCAGATGCGCGCAATCCATTACCTGCAAAGTGCAGTACTGATCGGCCTGGGCATCATCCTGATGCACTTCGTAGGCATGGCCGCCCTGGAAACCGGTGCCCGCCAGTACTACCAGACCGGCCTGCTGCTGGCCTCTGCCACCATTGCCCTGCTCACCAGCCTGACCGCGCTATACCTGGCCCGCTACTTCCGGCAGGGCAGCGGTACCTTGCACCAGGCCATGAAGTACGGCGCCAGCCTGCTGATGGCTGGTGGTATCGTTGCCACCCACTTTACCGCGATGTCGGCCATGACCCTGGTCATCCCGGCCGACACCGCCCTGCGCCTGCCCTCTGGCGACAACAGCCTGCAACTGGCGCTGGGCATCGGCTTCATCACCATGCTGATCAGTGCTGCCAGCATCAGTACCGCACTGGCCGACAAGAAGCTGCAAAGCAAGGAGCACGACCTGCGCCGGGTCAGCGTGCTGCTCAGCCAACTGGACCAGGCCCGCGCTTCGCTGCAGCAGGCCGCGCACTACGACGCCCTAACCAACCTGGTCAACCGCCGCGGTTTCAACCAGGTGTTCGCCGAACGCCTGGCCGAGCACCAGGCCACGGAAAGCCACCTGGCGGTGATGTTCCTCGACATCGACCATTTCAAGCGCATAAACGACAGCCTCGGTCACGACGCCGGCGACGAACTGCTCAAAGTGATCGCCGGACACATCAAGGCCGCCACCCGAAACCGCGACCTGGTCGCACGCCTGGGCGGCGACGAGTTCTGCGTGGTCACCAGCCTCACCAACCGCGACGAAGCCCGCCACCTGGCCCAGCGCATCATGCAGAGGATGAAAGAGCCCATAAACCTGGGCGGCCGGCGCATGGTCATGACCACCAGCATCGGCATCAGCATCTTCCCCGACGACGGCACCACCGCCGAAGAGCTGCTCAAGCATGCAGACCTTGCCCTGTACCAGTCCAAGGGTAACGGGCGCAACAGCCTGAACTTCTTCAACGACAGCCTGAAGACCCAGGCCTCGATTGCTCTGCAACTGGAAGAGGAACTGCGGGTGGCGCTGCTCGAGGAGCATGGGCTATGCGTGCACTACCAGCCGATCTTCGACCTGCGCAGCAGGCAAGTGGCCAAACTGGAGGCCCTGGTGCGCTGGCAACACCCGCAACACGGCCTGCTCGGGCCTGATCGTTTTGTCGCCATCGCAGAGGCCAACGGGCTGATCATCGACCTCGATCTGTGGGTGCTGCGCCACGCCTGCACCGACCTGGCCTATCTGCAGCGCCACGGTCATGGAAACCTCAAGGTCACGGTCAATTGTTCGGCCGTCACCCTCAGTCACGACGAACTGCCCAACGAAGTGGAAAAGGCGCTGTTCCACGCCGGGCTCGCACCCCGACAGCTGGAACTGGAAGTGACCGAGAACGCCTTGATGGGTGACATCCAGCGCACGGTTAACCTGCTCACGCGCATACGCGCCCTGGGCGTGGCGCTGTCGATCGATGACTTCGGCACCGGCTACTCGTCGCTGGCCTACCTCAAGCGCCTGCCGCTGGACGTGCTTAAGGTCGACCGCAGCTTCCTGCAGGATGTGCCGGGCAGCCAGAAGGATCGCGAAATTGTCCAGGCGATCATCGTCATGGCGCATACCCTGCATCTGCAGGTGGTCAGCGAGGGCGTGGAAACCGCCGAACAGCTGGCGTTTCTCCAAGCCCACGGCTGCGACTACCTGCAGGGCTACCTGCTGGCCCCCCCGGAGCCGCTGGCCGAACTACGCTCGCTACTGGAGCGGGTTCGGCACAAGGGCGGCGTGTTCAGCCCTTGCTGCGATACAGCTCAACCAGGGTCGCCGGATCCTTTTGCAGGTACCCCTGGCTTGCGTGCAGGCGCATCAATTGTGCAGCAAGGCCACTGAGCGGCGTCGCCGAGCCTTGCTCGCGGGAGAACTTGACCGCGCCATCGAGGTCCTTGAGCAGCGTGCGCACATGCCACTTGATCGGCTCGAAGCGGCTCTCGGCCATTTGCGGAGCGAGGATCTGCAACGGTCTGGAGTCGGCAAAACCACCCGCCAGCGCTTCGGCGATCAGCGTCGCGTCGACACCGGACTGTTCAGCCAAGGCAACCACTTCGGCGATTACCAGAGCATTGCAGGCCACGATCATCTGGTTGCAGGCCTTGGTCACCTGGCCTGCGCCCACCGCGCCCATATGCGTCACGCGCTGGCCAAGTACCTGCAGTACCGGGCGCGCACGCTCCAGGTCGGCTGCCTCGCCACCGACCATGATCGCCAGGGTGCCGGCTTCGGCCCCGGGGGTGCCCCCGGACACTGGCGCGTCCAGCCAGGCCATGCCGCACAGCGCTGCCAGTTCGGCGGCCATTTCACGAGTGGCGGTTGGCTCCAGGCTGGAGAAATCGACCAGTAACTGGCCGCTGCGTCCGCCTTGGGCAATGCCTTGCTCGCCGAACACCACCTCGCGGACCACGGCCGTGTCGGCCAGGCACAGCAGCACCATGTCGCTGTCGCGGCACAGTTCGGCAGGGCTGCTGGCCAGGCGCGCGCCAGCCGCGACCAGTGCAGCGCACTTGTCCGGGCTGCGGTTCCATACCGTCAGCGGGTAACCCGCTGCCAGCAGGCGCCGACACATGGGCAGGCCCATCAGGCCGATGCCGGCGAATCCAAGCGAAGGTAGTGCAGTGCTCATCAATGACTCCGGACAAATTCGATATTGATCCGGGCCGCTTTGCGGCCTTCGCGGGCGCGCCCGCTCCCACAGGACCAGCGCTGGTCTGAAGAGCAACATCTGACCTGTGGGAGCGGGCATGCCCGCGAAGGGCTGTAAGGCAGCCCCCATTACGCATCCCGTAAACTGTTACCGCCACGCCGAATTGTTACTTCCCTCTACCCGCCTTGAGCGCCTTCAAGCACCAAAACGGGGCTGCTGCGCATTTTCGCGCACCAAAAGCGATCATGCCTCTGTCGGGCGCTTTGCCTGAATCACGATGAACGGCGAAACCACCACCGCCCAGATCTCTGGATCGCGGCTTTGCAGGTCCAGGGCCTGCTTGGCGGTTACCGGACCAACAGTGCCATCACTACGCCACTTGGCGAAGATCTCGCTGCGATTCTCGGCCATCGCCTCGGCAACGGTGATCAGGTCGAGGCTCGGGTCGACCCAAATCAGGTCACCCTTGGCCCAGAAACGCTCCAGCGCTTTCCACTCGATGATTGCCGTCTCGCCAAGCAATTTGGCATAGAGGGTGCTTGTTTGATCAGTCATGGGTGGTATCCGCAAAAATCGGCCAATAAAAAAGGTCGGCATTTTTGCAGAAAAACCCGGTTTCAAATATGTAATTTGGTCGATTGATCCCGAACTTGTGGGGCGGGGTCGCAGATGCAGGCAGTTTGATGGCGCCTTTCTGTATCTTTGTGTCGATCAAGCGACAACCCAGGAAGCAGGCACTTTTCGACCGCTTTTCAAGCGCTCGAACAGCGCTCTACACTGTACCGGTACAGTTCCGGGACATGTTCCGGGGGAAGGTGGGCTTGCGCGTTGGCATGGCCACGCCGCAAATCCCGCCCGGTCTGTAGCCCTGGCCGCCAGGACTATAAGAATTACAACAGAATGAGTGGAGCACTATGATCAAGATTTCCAAGCTGTTCGCCGCAATGGTTCTGGCAGGGGTAGCCAGCCATTCGTTTGCCGCCGATACCATCAAGATCGGGATTGCAGGCCCCAAGACCGGCCCTGTGACCCAGTACGGCGACATGCAATTCATCGGCGCAAAGCAAGCCATCAAGGATATCAACGCCGCGGGCGGCGTGGATGGCAAGATGCTCGAAGCCAAGGAATACGACGACGCCTGCGATCCTAAACAGGCCGTGGCAGTCGCCAACAAAGTGGTCAACGACGGCGTCAAGTTCGTCATTGGCCACCTGTGCTCCAGCTCTACCCAGCCTGCGTCCGACATCTACGAAGACGAAGGCGTGATCATGATCACCCCGGCCGCGACCTCCCCGGAAATCACCGCACGTGGCTACAAGCTGATCTTCCGCACCATCGGCTTGGACAGCGCCCAGGGCCCGGCTGCCGGCAACTACATCGCCGACCACGTCAAGCCGAAGGTTGTCGCCGTCCTTCACGACAAGCAGCAGTACGGTGAAGGCATCGCCACCGCGGTCAAGCAGACCCTGGAAGGCAAAGGCACCAAGGTTGCCGTATTCGAAGGCCTGAACGCCGGTGACAAGGACTTCTCCTCGATCATCCAGAAGCTCAAGCAGAATAACGTCGACTTCGTCTACTACGGCGGCTACCACCCAGAGCTGGGCCTGATCCTGCGTCAGGCTCAGGAAAAGGGCCTGAAAGCCAAGTTCATGGGCCCGGAAGGCGTGGGCAACGACTCCATCTCGCAGATCGCCCAGAACGCCTCCGAAGGCCTGCTGGTGACCCTGCCGAAGTCGTTCGACGCGGACCCTGCGAACAAGAAGATCGTCGACGCCATCAAGGCTGACGGCAAGGACCCAAGCGGCCCGTTCGTGTTCCCGGCCTACTCGGCTGTCGAGCTGATCGCCCAGGGCATCAAGGAAGCCAAGTCCGAAGATGCCGACAAGGTGGCAGCCGCCATCCACAAAGGTACCTTCAAGACCCCGACCGGTGACCTGTCGTTCGACGACAAAGGCGACCTGAAAGACTTCAAGTTCGTGGTCTACGAATGGCACTTCGGCAAGCCGAAGACCGAAGTCTCCCCTCAGTAACTGCGTGACTAATAGCTGACCGTAGAAGCCCACTGTGCGAGCAGTGGGCTTTGTTTTACGAGGTTCATGGGCCTGATCCCCGCGATCCGGGGGCGGGCTCACCTGAAAATCTTAAAACCGTCACCCGCGGTTTCCTGGCCTACCCCCGCCAGCGAAATGCAAATCAGGTTTTTAGGAGCGCTGTAATGCCTGAGATCTACCATTTCTTCCAACAACTGGTTAATGGATTGACCATCGGCAGCACCTATGCCTTGATCGCCATCGGCTACACGATGGTGTACGGCATCATTGGCATGATCAACTTCGCCCACGGCGAGGTGTACATGATCGGTTCCTACGTGGCCTTCATCGCCCTGGCGGGCCTGGCCATGATGGGTATCCATTCGCTGCCTGTCCTGATGACCGTCGCCTTTGTCGCGACGATCTTCGTCACCAGTGCCTATGGCTACAGCATCGAACGGGTTGCCTACCGCCCCCTGCGCAACAGCAACCGTCTGATCCCGCTGATTTCCGCCATCGGCATGTCGATCTTCCTGCAGAACACCGTCCTGCTGTCGCAAGATTCCAAGGACAAGTCCATCCCCAACCTGATCCCCGGAAGCTTCTCGTTCGGGCCAGGCGGCGCGGAGGAAGTACTGATCAGCTACATGCAGATCCTGGTGTTCGTGGTCACCCTGGTGGCCATGACCTGCCTCACGCTGTTCATCTCCCGTTCCCGCCTGGGCCGTGCCTGCCGCGCCTGCGCCGAGGACATCAAGATGGCCAACCTGCTGGGCATCAACACCAACAACATCATCGCCCTCACTTTCGTCATCGGTGCCGCCCTGGCGGCGGTGGCGGCCGTGCTGCTGAGCATGCAGTACGGGGTGATCAACCCCAACGCCGGTTTCCTGGTGGGCCTGAAGGCCTTCACCGCGGCGGTGCTGGGTGGCATCGGCAGCATTCCGGGCGCCATGCTCGGCGGGCTGGTGCTGGGCGTGGCCGAAGCGTTCGGTGCCGATATCTTCGGCGACCAGTACAAGGACGTTGTGGCATTCGGCTTGTTGGTTCTTGTCCTGCTATTCCGGCCGACCGGCATCCTGGGCCGCCCGGAGGTTGAAAAAGTATGAACAGAAATCTCAAACAGGCGTTCTTCAGCGCCTTGCTGGTATGGGCCGTGGCCTTCCCGGTACTGGGCCTGAAACTGAGCATCGATGGCATCAGCCTGTCCGTGCACAGCCAGGGTTCCTTCAACCTCAGCATCATTGCCCTGTGCTCGGTGCTGATGTTCCTGCGCGTGCTGTTCGACAAGCAGTGGAGCTCGGTAATGGGCCGCCGTTCGGATCGCAAGCTGATCCCGCCGGCGGTCAGCAACTACCTGACCCTGCCGAAAACCCAGCGCTACGTGATCATGGGCCTGATCGTCGCGGCACTGGTGTGGCCGTTCTTCGGCTCGCGCGGCGCGGTCGACATTGCCACGCTGATCCTGATCTACGTGTTGCTGGGCCTGGGCCTGAACATCGTGGTCGGTTTGGCAGGCCTGCTCGACCTCGGTTACGTCGGCTTCTACGCCGTCGGTGCCTACAGCTACGCCATGCTCTCGCACTACCTGGGCTGGAGCTTCTGGGTATGCCTGCCGATCGCCGGCCTCATGGCCGCTACCTTCGGTTTCCTGCTCGGCTTCCCGGTGCTGCGCCTGCGCGGTGACTACCTGGCGATCGTGACCCTCGGCTTCGGCGAGATCATCCGCCTGTTCCTGCGTAACCTCACCGACTGGACCGGCGGCCCCAACGGCATCAGCAACATTCCCAAGCCGGAGTTCTTCGGCCTGACCTTCGAACGCCGTGCCGCCGAAGGCATGCAGACCTTCCATGAGTTCTTCGGGCTGGAATACAACTCGATCAACAAGGTCATCTTCCTCTATCTGGTGGCCCTGCTGCTGGCCCTGCTGGCGCTGTTCGTGATCAACCGCCTGCTGCGCATGCCGATCGGCCGCGCCTGGGAAGCCCTGCGCGAAGACGAGATCGCCTGCCGTGCTCTGGGCCTGAACCCGACCGTGATCAAGCTGTCGGCATTCACCCTGGGCGCCTGCTTCGCCGGTTTCGCCGGCAGCTTCTTCGCTGCGCGCCAAGGCCTGGTGACGCCGGAGTCGTTCACCTTCATCGAGTCGGCGATCATCCTCGCCATCGTCGTGCTCGGCGGCATGGGCTCACAACTGGGCGTGATCCTCGCGGCCATCGTGATGATCCTGCTGCCCGAGCTGATGCGTGAGTTCAGCGAATACCGGATGCTGATGTTCGGTGCGCTGATGGTGTTGATGATGATCTGGCGTCCGCAAGGCCTGCTGCCTATGCAACGTCCACACATGGAGCTGCGTCGATGAGCCGCGAAATTCTGCAAGTCAGCGGCCTGAGCATGCGCTTCGGCGGCTTGTTGGCGGTCAACGGCGTGGGCCTGACCGTCAAGGAAAAACAGGTGGTGGCACTGATCGGCCCGAACGGCGCCGGCAAGACCACCGTGTTCAACTGCCTGACCGGCTTCTACAAGCCCAGCGGCGGCACCATTCTGCTCGATGGCCAGCCGATCCAGGGCCTGGCCGGGCATCAGATCGCCCGCAAGGGCGTGGTGCGAACATTCCAGAACGTGCGCCTGTTCAAGGAAATGACCGCGCTGGAAAACCTGCTGATCGCCCAGCACCGCCACCTCAACACCAACTTCTTCGCCGGCCTGTTCAAGACCCCAAGCTTCCGCCGCAGCGAGAAGGAGGCCATGGAGCGCGCGCAGTACTGGCTGGAGAAGGTCAACCTGACCGAGTTCGCCAACCGTACCGCCGGCACCCTCGCCTACGGGCAGCAGCGCCGTCTGGAAATCGCCCGCTGCATGATGACCCAGCCGCGCATCATCATGCTCGACGAACCGGCTGCGGGCCTGAACCCGAAGGAAACCGAAGACCTCAAGGCGCTGATCGCCTACCTGCGTGAGTCGCACAACGTCACCGTGCTGCTGATCGAGCACGACATGAAGCTGGTGATGAGCATTTCCGACCATATCGTGGTGATCAACCAGGGCACACCCCTGGCCCACGGCACACCGGAAGAGATCCGCGACAACCCTGATGTGATCAAAGCCTACCTGGGGGAAGCGTAAATGCTGAAGTTCGAGAACGTTTCCACCTTCTACGGCAAGATCCAGGCGCTGCACAGCGTCAATGTGGAGATCAACCAGGGCGAGATCGTCACCCTGATCGGCGCCAACGGCGCCGGCAAGTCAACCTTGCTGATGACCTTGTGCGGCTCGCCGCAGGCGCACAGCGGCAGCATCAAGTACCTGGGTGAAGAGCTGGTCGGCCAGCCGTCTTCGCACATCATGCGCAAGAGCATCGCGGTGGTACCGGAAGGCCGCCGCGTGTTCTCCCGCCTGACCGTCGAGGAAAACCTGGCAATGGGTGGTTTCTTCACCTACAAGGGCGATTACCAGGAGCAGCTGGACAAGGTGTTGCAGCTGTTCCCGCGCCTGAAGGAGCGTTATATCCAGCGTGGCGGCACCATGTCCGGTGGCGAGCAGCAGATGCTCGCCATTGGCCGGGCGCTGATGAGCAAGCCCAAGCTGCTGCTGCTCGACGAGCCATCGCTGGGTCTGGCGCCAATCATCATCCAGCAGATCTTCGACATCATCGAACAGCTGCGCCGTGATGGCGTGACGGTGTTCCTGGTGGAGCAGAACGCCAACCAGGCGCTGAAGATCGCTGACCGGGCGTATGTGCTGGAGAACGGCCGGGTGGTGATGCAGGGTACTGGGGAAGCATTGTTGACCGACCCGAAGGTGCGAGACGCGTACCTGGGGGGTTGACCGGGAAAAGGGCCATCTACTGGCCCTTTTTTCTACCTGTCAGAAATGTATTGCCTGTACTGGCCCTATCGCCGGCAAGCCAGCTCCCACAGATACCCCGCAGTTCCTGAAAGTTGTGGGGGCCTGTGGGAGCTGGCTTGCCGGCGATAGGGCCAGCACAGGCAACCATTAACTTGTGATCCAGCGCCAGCCTGAGTAACGTGGCCGGCTTTCATGGCAAAGATTTCCCCGGAGCCCGCCCCATGCGCCTCACCCCCACCCTGCTGCTCACCGCCCTGCTGCCCTTGTTCGCAGGCTGCCAGCTCATGGCTGACACCCCCAGCGACCCGAACATCGGCACTACGCGCATGCAGGGCGAGCTGCGTGCCGGCGGTGGCCAGCTGCTGTTCAAGCCGTGCAGCGAAAACCGTACTTTCGTGATCAACGACGTCGCCGCAACCGGCATCCTGCAGGAAGCCGCCAACCTCGCCAAGGACGCCAACGACAAACTGTTCGCCGACGTCCGTGGCCACCTCACCGGCAGCAGACAGGCCAACAACGACGGCCAGCTGGAAGTTCGCCGCCTGTACCGCCTGGAACCTTCCACCCGCGCCTGTGAAGACCCTAACTTCAAGCAGCTGACCCTGCGCGCCAACGGCCATGAGCCGGAATGGGACATCAAGGCCAGCGGCAAAGGCATGGTGCTCAACCGCGTCGGCCAGGATCCCCTGCCCCTGCCCTTTCTGGAAGAAGAAGTGCCCGGCGGCGGCCTGACCCTGACCAGCGAAGCCAACGGCCAGCACGTGGAGCTGTGGGTCGCGCCACAACGCTGTGTAGACACCGCCACCGGCGCCATCCGCCACTTGCGTGCCGAACTGCGCATCGACGGCAAGAGCCTGCTGGGCTGCGGTTACTATGGCGGTGCACGCGACAACTGATCGCCGGGTGCTTTTATCCTGCCAGTCGGGGCGGCGAACAGCTTATACTTGGCGGTTTGTGTAAAGCCGCCGGCCGCCCATGGCCGGGATACTGGACCCTGCCATGCTACGAATCACCGAACTGAAGCTGCCCCTGGACCATCCCGACGAAGCCCTGCGTGAAGCGATCGTCCAGCGCCTGGGCATCCGCGACGAGCAACTGCTCAGCTTCAACCTGTTCAAGCGCAGCTACGATGCGCGCAAGAAGAGCAGCGAACTGCTGTTCATCTACACCATCGACCTGGAAGCCAGCAACGAAGCCGAGCTGCTCAGCAAGTTCGCCGACGATCGCAATATCGGCCCGGCGCCAGACGTAACCTACAAGTTCGTCGGCAAGGCCCCTGCCGATCTGCAGGAGCGCCCGATCGTGGTCGGCTTCGGCCCGTGCGGCATCTTCGCCGGCCTGTTGCTGGCACAGATGGGCTTCAAGCCGATCATCCTCGAGCGCGGCAAGGAAGTACGCCAGCGCACCAAGGACACCTGGGGCCTGTGGCGCAAGAGCGTGCTCAACCCCGAGTCCAACGTGCAGTTCGGCGAAGGCGGTGCCGGTACCTTCTCCGACGGCAAGCTGTACAGCCAGATCAAGGACCCGCAGCACCACGGCCGCAAGGTGCTGGAGGAGTTCGTCAAGGCCGGTGCGCCGGACGAGATCCTGTACATAAACAAACCGCACATCGGTACCTTCCGCCTCACCGGCATGGTCGAGCAGATGCGTCAGGACATGATCGCCCTCGGCGCCGAAGTGCGCTTCCAGCAGAAGGTCACCGACCTGCTGATCGAGGATGGGCAACTGACCGGCGTGGTGCTGGAGAGCGGCGAACAGCTGCACTCGCGCCATGTGGTGCTAGCGCTGGGCCACAGTGCCCGCGACACCTTCCGCATGCTGCACGCCAAAGGCGTGTACATGGAAGCCAAACCGTTCTCGGTGGGCTTCCGTATCGAGCACCCGCAAACGCTGATCGACAAGGCGCGCCTGGGCAAGTACGCCGGTCACCCGAAACTCGGTGCCGCCGACTACAAACTGGTGTACCACGCCAAGAATGGCCGCTCGGTGTACAGCTTCTGCATGTGCCCAGGCGGCACCGTGGTCGCAGCAACCAGCGAGCCAGGCCGGGTGGTTACCAACGGCATGAGCCAGTACTCGCGTAACGAGCGCAACGCCAACTCCGGCATCGTCGTCGGCATCGACCCCGAGCGCGATTACCCGGGCGGCCCGCTGGCCGGCATCGAGCTGCAGGAACGCCTGGAAGCCCACGCCTACGTGATGGGCGGCAGCAACTACCAGGCCCCGGCACAGCTGGTGGGTGACTTCGTCGCTGGCCGGCCGTCGACTGCACTGGGCAGTGTCGAGCCGTCCTACAAACCGGGCGTGACCCTGGGCGACCTGGCGCCGAGCCTGCCGGACTTCGCCATCGAAGCCATTCGCGAGGCGCTGCCAGCGTTCGACCGGCAGATCAAGGGCTACAACCTGCATGATGCAGTGCTGACCGGGATCGAGACCCGCACCTCCTCGCCGCTGCGCATTACCCGCGGTGAGGACTTCCAGAGCCTGAACCTCAAGGGGCTGTTCCCGGCGGGTGAAGGGGCCGGGTATGCGGGCGGGATCCTGTCGGCGGGTGTCGATGGGATTCGCATCGCTGAGGCGGTGGCGCGGGATATGCTCGGCCTCTGAGCCTTTATTGCCTGCCAGGGCCCTTTCGCGGGCTTGCCCGCGCCCACACGTGCCGCGCCAGATCTGAATGTGGCGCGGAACCTGTGGGAGCGGGCAAGCCCGCGAATAGGCCCTGACAGCAATCAGAATTATCCAACCCAGAGATCAGACTCTCCCTCCCCCTTCCTTCCCCATCTGCATCTAGGCTTCCCTCAGCCCAGCCAGTAACAACATATAACAAAAACGAATATGGTTTTTGTTTGAAAGCATATCGCCAAAGGCTAGGGTGTACGCCCGTTCCATTGTCAACTGCTCATGGAGAGCCTATAGCCCGTGCGTAGCCTGTTCACCCGCTTCTTCCAGCTCGAAGCCGCCAGTGGCCTGTTGCTGATCGCTGCGGCCATCCTGGCCCTGATAATCAACAACTCGCCGCTGTCCTACCTGTACAGCGGCCTGCTCGACGTTCCCGTCGCCGTTCAGGTCGGTGCGCTGCACATCGCCAAACCGCTGTTGCTTTGGATCAACGACGGCCTGATGGCCCTGTTCTTCCTGCTGATCGGCCTGGAGGTCAAGCGCGAGGTAGTCGACGGCCACCTGTCCAAGCCCTCCCAGGTAATCCTGCCAGCCACCGCCGCAGTGGGCGGCATGGTGATACCGGCACTGATCTACTGGTTCATCAACCGTGACAACCCTGCCGCCATAGCCGGCTGGGCTATCCCCACAGCCACCGACATCGCCTTCGCCCTCGGCGTACTGGCCCTGCTGGGCAAGCGCGTGCCGGTGTCGCTGAAACTGTTCCTGATGACCCTGGCGATCATCGACGACCTGGGTGCGATCATCGTCATTGCCCTGTTCTACTCGGGCACCCTGTCGAGCATGTCGCTGCTGCTGGCTGCCGCCTGCCTGGTATTGCTGGTGTCGATGAATCGGCTTGGCGTGGTCAAGCTTGGGCCCTACATGGTCGTTGGCCTGATCCTGTGGGTCTGCGTGCTCAAGAGCGGCGTGCATGCCACCCTGGCCGGCGTCGCCCTGGCCCTGTGCATCCCGCTGCGCACGCGCCATGCCGAACGCTCACCACTGCTTGCCCTGGAACACGCCCTGCATCCTTGGGTTGCCTACGCCATCCTGCCGCTGTTCGCTTTCGCCAACGCCGGTGTATCGCTGGCAGGCATGACCGTAGAAAGCTTCACCCACCCGGTGCCACTGGGCATCGCCGTGGGGCTGCTGCTGGGCAAGACCGTGGGTGTCTTCGGCCTGACATGGGTCGCGGTAAAGCTGCGCCTGGCCGCGCTGCCTGCAGGCGCCAGTTGGGGGCAATTGCTGGGTGTGGCGATACTTTGCGGTATCGGCTTCACCATGAGCCTGTTCGTCGGCTCGCTCGCCTTTGTGCCTGGCAGCAGTGATTACGCCGGGATGGACCGCATGGGTATTCTCACCGGCTCGTTCTTCGCCGCCGTGATCGGCTATGCAGTAACCGCCATGGCCAGCCGCAAGTCGAACGTCGGCTGACCTGGCCGCAGCATGAAAAAACCCCGACTGGCGAGCGCCATGTCGGGGTTTTGTCTTGTTGGGCTACGGTCAGTGCGTGACGCGGCTGGTGCCATCGACGGTCATGATGCGCACGCGGTCGCCAACGCGGAAGATCTCGTTCTGCTGCACGGCCTGCACATAGGCACGCATGCTGCCATCGTCCTCACGCACGGTGATTTCGACACCCTGGGTACGGGTCAGGCCCTCTTCGGCGGCGGAACCCGCCAGGCCACCGGCAACGGCACCGATCACGGCGGCGACGATGCTACCACGGCCACCACCCACGGCGCTCCCGGCCACGCCACCGACGATGGCGCCAGCACCGCCACCGATCGGGGTCTTGGTGCCTTCGATCTTGACCGGACGCAGGGACTCGATAGTGCCCATGCGCACGGTTTGCACGCGGCGGGCCTCATCACGGGAGTAGCTGTCACCGGTCAGGCTCGAGGCACAGCCACCCAGCAACAGCGACATGGTGGTAAAGGTCGCCACCAGCAAAGCGGATTTACGCATGGGTAAGGTCTCCATAAGTCAGGTGCTAATTAGACGCTGCACGTTGACGGCTGTCACGGTACAAACGTAATAAAATTGTTTTCATTCAGCCAAGGGACAGCCTGCACGGCTGTGTCGAGGCCTTTCAAGTGAGACCAAGGATAGCCATGGATTACTTCATCGTCGTGGTCACCACCGTTGCGGGGCTGTATTTCCACTGGTGGCTGTATGTGCGCATGCGCCGCTGGATGGACCGTGACCTGGCGTTGTCGCTGGCTGGGGCGGACCCCGGAAAACGCGCTTATATGGTGCAAAGGCTGGAGCAGGCGCGGGTGGAGAAGGTGGGGCGCAAGCAGTTGGCGGGGTGGCTGGAGCGGGAAGCTGCGGGGTATCCTGGGTAGCCTGATGGAGTGCCGGGGCTGCTGCGCAGCCCTTTCGCGACACAAGGCCGCTCCTACAGGGGGCCGCGTCAGTTGCCGGGATCGCGATCTCCTGTAGGAGCGGCCTCGTGTCGCGAAAGGGCCACAAAGCGGCCCCAACAATCTCAGGGCGCCAACCGCTCCCGCAGCCATTGCCCATCTACCAGCCGGTAGTTCAGTCGGTCATGCAGACGGCTGGCCCGCCCCTGCCAGAACTCGATGCGTTCAGGCAGCAAACGATACCCACCCCAATGTTCCGGGCAATGCGGCTGGGTGTCGGAAAAGCGCGCCTCGGTGGCCTTGACCAGCCCCTCCAGCTCCTCACGACCGGCAATCACCTGGCTCTGTGGCGAAGCCCAAGCCCCCAGGCGGCTACCCAGCGGGCGCACCTGGTAGTAGGCGTCAGACTCCTCGGGGGTGACCTTTTCCACCCGCCCTTCGATGCGCACCTGGCGCTCCAGCGCTGGCCAGAAGAAGGTCATGGCGGCGAAAGGGTTGACCAGCAGTTGCTGGCCCTTGGCACTATCGTAGTTGGTGAAGAAAGTGAAGCCACGCTCATCGAGCCCCTTCAGCAACAAGATACGGCAGTGCGGGCGGCCTTCACCGTCGACAGTGGCCAAGGTCATGGCGTTGGCTTCCACCGGCACCTGCTCGGTTTTCACCGCTTCGGCGAACCACTGGTGGAACAGGGCGAACGGCTCCCCCGGGGCCTGGGATTCGGCCAGGCCATCACGGGTGTAGTCGCGGCGCATATCGGCCAGGGATTGGGTCATTGCTGCGTTCCTTGACGATCAGTTGGTCTTCGCAGGGCTGTTGGCAGCTACTTTCTTTTCAGTGGTAGCTTTCTTGGCAACCGGCTTGGCCGGTGCAGCTTTTTTCTTGGCCGTGGTCTTGGCTGGCGCCTTGGCCTTGGCTTTGGTCACAGGCTTCTTCGCCACAGCCTTGGTGGCCGGCTTGCTGTCGGCAGGCTTGGCAGCAGGTGCTTTGACATCTTGCACCGCCACCATTGGCGCGCGCGCCGGGGCGGCTTGCTGGTACTTGGCCAGCAGGGCGACCATGGTGTTCTGCGGGGTCAACAGCATTTCCACACGGCGGTTCAGGGCACGGCCCTCGGCGCTGTCGTTGGCGGCGCGCGGCATTTCCGAGCCCATGCCCTTGAGGTTCAGACGGTCACGCTGCAGGCCGCTGAGGCGGAAGATGGCCGACACCGAAGCGGCGCGCTCCAGGCTGAGCTTCTGGTTGGCGGCAGCGACACCGCTACTGTCGGCATGGCCGAGTACCAGCACGGCGGTCTTGGCATCGCCTTCGACAGTCTTGGCCACACGGGTGATCGGGCCCAGGGTCATCGGCAGCAGCATGTTTGGGCGATCGGGGTTGTACGAACTGTCCACCGGGATGGTTACGGCCAGCACGTTGTCACGACGCTCCAGCTCCAGCTTGCTGCCCTTGATCGCCTCACGCAGCTTTGGCTCGTACTCGTCCAGCCAGGCCTGGGTGGCCTTCTGGTCGACCTTCGGCACCACCGGCCCCTTGGCCTGCTTCTGTTCACCGCCGAACGGCCACCACCAACGGCTGGCGTTGTCGGACTTGGCGTCGGCCTTGGCCACATTTTCCGTGACGGCTTGCTTCACTTCCTGCTCGGCAACCTTGTCCGAACCGAAGGGCCACCAGCTCGAGGCGCTGTCCTTCGAGCCGTCCTGGGGGTGACTGGCGCAGCCGGTAACGGCGGTCAGGCACAGGGCGAGTGCTAAGGTTTTGTGTGAAGACATCAGCGATACACCATGAAATAGAAAGAAATTTTGCTTACGCCCTTCAGGCGTTGGCATTGAGGATAGTCAAAGGGCTGGGGCAATACCCGCATTACCCGATCAAAGGCAACTGGCAAGGACGCGTACCAGTTTCTGGGCTCGCGGGTCCATGAGCACATAAGGGCCAAGGGTATTGACCACGAAACCGAAGGCCACATCGTGTTCCGGGTCAGCGAAACCAACCGAGCCGCCGGCGCCTGGGTGGCCGAAGGCGCGGGCCCCGAGGCCGAACGTGGCATTGGCCACGTCTGGCTGGTCGAGCATGCAGCCCAGGCCAAAACGGGTCTGGGTGAGCAGAGTACGATCCTGGCCGAGGCTGTGCTCACGGGTGAGATCGTCGAGCAGCTCTGATTCGAGCAGGCTACCGTCCAGCAGCCCGGCATAGAAGCCCGCCAGGCTGCGCGCATTGCCATGGCCGTTGGCGGCTGGCTGCTGCATGCGCCGCCACTCCGGCTTGTTGGTACTGGTCAGGATCGCCGGCGGGTTGGTGAAGGCGCGGGTCGACAGGGCCTCGGGCTCGCGCATGGTCACCTGCAGCAGGCGCTGAGCTGCAGCGTCCCCGGCGTTGCCCTTGCCACGGGCGATATGCGCTACGCGATGAAACTCATCGTCCGCCAGGCCGATATGAAAATCCAGCCCCAACGGCCGAGCGGTACGGGCCACGATCGAGTCGCCGGGGCCACGGCCGTCGGCACGGCGGATCAGCTCGCCGATCAGCCAGCCGTAGGTAATGGCGGCATAGCCATGCTCGCTGCCGGGTGTCCACCAGGGCGTTTCGGCAGCCAGAGCATCGACCATGGCCTGCCAGTCATACAGTGCCTCGGCCGGCAGCAGCTCACGGATGGCCGGCAAGCCGGCGCGGTGGCTGAGCAGCTGGCGCAGGGTGATCGCCTGTTTGCCTGCCTGGGCGAACTCGGGCCAGTAGTTGGCCACCGGCGCATCAAGGGCCAGCTTGCCCTCGCCGACCAGTTGCAGGGCGGTGACAGCGGTGAAGGTCTTGGTGCAGGAGAACAGGTTGGCGATGGTATCGCTGTGCCAGGCCTGCTGGCCGTCCTTGTCGGCACTGCCGGCCCACAGGTCGACCACGGTTTCGCCACCAACCTGGATGCACAGCGCGGCGCCACGCTCCTGGGGATCATCGAACAGCGCGGCGAAGGCTTCGCGCACTGCTTCGAACTTCAGCTCATAGTGACCCTGGATCTGCACCCGCTGTTCTCCGTACGACCAATTCCGAAAATGGTGTGCATTGTTTCAGTAGTTGCGTGTTTTGCAAACTGGCTTGGGCCAAGTGGTCGCGACGAATGGCAGCCAGAACTAACGGTGCCCCTGTAGGAGCGGCCTTGTGTCGCGATGGGCTGCGCAGCAGCCCCGGCAATTTGTGCATTGCGACTGAGATCCTGGGGCTGCTGCGCAGCCCATCGCGACACAAGGCCGCTCCTACACCAGACCGCGTCGTCCTGGGCTAGGGCGCCGGTTGTTCCAGTTGGACGCGCAGCTGGCTCATTGCCTGGAAGTTGCTCTTGCGCACGGCATCGACAAACCCCGGGTATGGCATATCGGTGATCGCCACCAACCCTAGGTGACCGTTCTCGCCATCGAGCAGGCGGCCGCTGGCCGGCTGGTCGAGGTACTGGAACCAGTGCGCGCCAACGATCATCGGCTGCGCCAGGGCCGCCTTGAGGAAGTTGCCGTAGGCCGGGCCACGGTCTTCTTCCCGCGCCACTTCCAGCGGCCCCGGCCAGAACGGCCCGCGATCGCGCGAGCCGAACTGGAACTCGGACACCAACACCGGCTTGTCCAGCTCGGCCAGGCGGGTGAAGTCGTAGCCGTCCTGCGGCTTGAGGGTATAGAAGTTGAAGCTGAGCACATCGCAGAACTCGGCGCAGGCCTTGACCGCCTCCGGCGTGCTGACGGCATAGCGGCCACCCAGCAGCAAGTGATTGGGCGCATGCCACTTCAACGAGTCGGCAATGGTCCTGAAGTAGGTTTCGGCGAACACCTGCTGGAAGTGCTGGTAGTCACGCTCGATTTCCGGGTGCTCCGGGTTCGGCAACGGTGCCTCGAAGCCCGGGTCCTCCATCAGTTCCCAGGCGCTCAGCTCGATGCCCCAGGCCTTGGACAACCCTTCCTGATTGCGGTACTTGTCACGCAACTGCTTGAGGAAGGCGCGCTTGGCCGGTACATCGGTAGTCAGGCGCAAGGTTCCGTAGGCCAGGCCGTAACGCGCCTTCGGGTCGCTACCGGGGGCGGCCCAGGACAGTTCGTTGTCAGCGAAATAGCCGATCAGCCAGGGGTCGTCACGGTGATCGCGGGCGGCAATGGCAACGGCGCGCTCGGTGGCCATGGCAAAACGCGGGTCGAACGGGTCGGGCATGCGGCCCCACCAGTCCATGCCGGTGCTGATGCTGGCGTAATCCCCCACGATCGATAGCGGCAAGGTGTACGGTATGCGCCTGGCTTGGCCCAGTGCCGGTTCGCTCCAGTTGCCGACCGTGTTGAAACCCCAGGCCTGCAGGCGGTCGAGCGCATGCGCCTGCCAGCGGGCGGTATCCAGCGCCAATGGTGGGCAGCTTGCCGGCTGCCCCTCTACCGCGGGCGGGCAGGGTTTGCCATAGGTGCGCTGCAGGTTGGCGGCATAGAAATCGAACCAGCGCCCCTGCTTGAAGTTGCGACCTTGCGACGAGGGGTTGCCATCGTCGTTGTTGCCATCACCATAGAATGCGGCCAGTGCATCCCCCTTAACCGGCAACCCCTTGAACATCCCCTCACGCCCGGCGACGTAGGTACGCCCGCCATCCGCGGCGACGGCATTCACCCCCAGGGAATAGAACGGATGCCCCTCGGGCGTTACCAGGTACCAGCGGCCGTCACGCTTTTCGGTGCGGAAGAAGCCTTTGGCCTCGAACGCCGGCCCGGCCAGCAGGCCTCCGTAAGCGTCCAGCTGCTGCTTGCCACGCTCTGCCAGCCAGCCTTTGAGCTGTTGCTGCTCGCGTACATCGGCCGCCTTGAGCTGCTCGTCATTGGTAACCTTTTCTGGCCAATGGCCGCGGGTGGACTGGCCATAGGCATCGATCAGCTCCTGGTAGGCCGCCTTGTATGCCTGGTCGTCATCCTGAATGCCCACCCGCTCGATCAGCAGGTTCTGCGCCACCTTGGGGTTGGGGATACTCAGGCTGACCGACGTCACCTGCTTGAGGTCGACCGCACCGGCGCTGCTGGTCAGCAGCAGGCGCTGGCCGCCATGGTTCCAGGGCATGGGCGGGCCGGCGCGCATGCCTTGGCTCAACGGCGAACTGGCCGTCAGCGGTACCATCACGGTTTGTGCAGGACCGGCCGGAAGGTCGATGCGGCTGGTCAACGTGCGCCCATCACTGCCCTGCACCACCACATCCACGGTCAGCGCCCAATCCATCGCGCTTTGCAGGCGCAAGGTCAGGAACTGACCGCCGGACCAGTCCCACACACCGCTTTGCGGGCTCAGGCGCAGGGTCGGCCGCTCGGCCGGGTTGAACACCACGCGCCGCAACACTTCGCCTTCGGCCGTCTGCTCCGCGTTGTACTGCGGCATGCCGGCATCCTCGGTCGCCACATTGACCACCGAGGCCGGGCGCACGAAGCTGAAAAGCGTCTGCTGCCCAGCCAGCAACGGCGAGCTGAACAACAGGGCAAAAACGGCGGGCAGGGTACGGCGGACCATAAGGCTGGGGCTCTCCTTCAGGGCCCTCATGGCCCACGACTGAGTAATGGACAACGCACCGGAGCAAGTGTGCTCCGGCGGTCAGGAAATCTCCCGCCGGAACGGCGGCAGCGCATTGAGAATAGCCTTGCCGTAGCGCTGGGTGACCAGACGCCGGTCAAGCAAGGTGATAACACCGCGGTCCTGTTCGGTTCGTAGCAGGCGGCCGCAGGCCTGGATCAGCCGCAGCGAGGCATCGGGCACGGCAATTTCCATGAACGGGTTGCCACCGCGAGCCTCAATCCACTCGGCCAACGCCGCTTCGACCGGATCATCAGGCACGGCAAAAGGAATCTTGGCGATCACCACGTGCTCGCAGTAGGCACCCGGCAGGTCGACACCCTCGGCAAAGCTGGCCAGGCCGAACAGCACGCTGTGCTGGCCATCGTCGACCCGTGCCTTGTGCTTGTTCAGGGTTTCCTGCTTGGACAGGTTGCCTTGGATCAGCACTAGCTTGCGCCAGTCACGGTCCAGGCCATCGAACACGTCCTGCATCTGCTTGCGCGAGGAGAACAGCACCAGCGCGCCACGGGCATCTTCGACGATGTTCGGCAGTTCGCGGATGATCGCTGCGGTATGCGCCGCCGCAT
Source organism: Pseudomonas sp. PVC-5-1 (assembly GCF_057444345.1). Classification (NCBI taxonomy): domain Bacteria; kingdom Pseudomonadati; phylum Pseudomonadota; class Gammaproteobacteria; order Pseudomonadales; family Pseudomonadaceae; genus Pseudomonas; species Pseudomonas sp. PVC-5-1. Next base: position 4,464,407 of record NZ_CM172024.1, read on the forward strand.
CCCGCGGGTCGGCCTTTAGGTCGGGGACCCGCAGCAGGCCGGCATCGCCATGCACGAACGGGCTGGGCACCACGCAAGTAACCGCGTCACGGGGCAACCCCGAGCGCATGCGGAAGCGGTCGAACTTGCCCAGCGCAGTCAGCGTCGCCGAGGTCACCAGTGCGCCATGTGCCACGCTCCACAGGCTGCGGCGAAGCATTTCGGCGGCCAGGATGGGGCTGGCATTGACTTCGATGTCGAACAGCGCACCGCTCTCGGCCAGGGTCAGCCAACGGGCCATGGGTGGGCTGTCTTCCGGGTCTTCGGCGGTAAAGGCCGTCCACAGTTCCCAGTTGCCCTGGGCACGGGTGACCAGGCTACCGAACAGCGGGTACCACTCCTCGGCCTGGTGGCTGGCGATGCCGATGTTGACCTCACCGTCCATGCCTTCCTTGAGCAGGTCGGCCAAGCGGGTGAACAGGTCGTTGAGGCGGGCAAAGCCTTTTTTCAGCTCGATGCCCACTTCGCGAATCTGCTCCGGCACCACGCCGCCTTCGAAGCGGTAGCGCGGGCGCTCACGGCCTTCGTTGTCCTCGCTGGGGCGGAAGTCGGCAACCTGCTCGCACAGGGTGAACATGAACTGCTGCTGGGTGCGCACTTCCCGCGCAAGCTCCGGCACCTGCTCGATGTACTTGCCCAGGTCACCGGGCAGCGGGTGCTGGGCCAGCAGCTTGGTCAGGTTCTTGGCGGTCTGCTCCAGCCAGTCGGCAGTAGAGCGCAGGCGCGAATAGTGGGCGAAATGGCCGATAGCCTTGTCCGGCAGGTGGTGGCCTTCGTCGAACACGTACATGGTGTCGCGCGGGTCGGGCAATACCGCGCCGCCGCCCAGGGCCAGGTCGGCCAGCACCATGTCGTGGTTGGTGACGATCACGTCGACCTTGCCCATGCCTTCGCGGGCCTTGTAGAACACGCACTGCTGGAAGTTCGGGCAATGACGGCCGGTACACTGGCTGTGGTCGGTGGTCAGGCGTGCCCAGTCCTGGTCTTCCAGGGCTTCGGGCCAGCTGTCGCGGTCACCGTCCCAGCGGTTGCCGGCAAGCTTCTCGATCATGCTGTTGAACAGCTTCTGGCTGCGCTCGTCGACTTCGATGTGGAAGCCTTCTTCCTCGAACAGCTGGGCGGTGGCCGACTGGGCGTGGCCCTCCTGCAGCAGGATGTCGAGCTTGGACAGGCACAGGTAGCGGCCACGGCCCTTGGCCAGGGCGAAGCTGAAGTTCAGCCCGCTGCTGCGCATCAGGTCGGGCAGGTCCTTGAAGACAATCTGCTCCTGCAGCGCCACGGTGGCGGTGGCGATCACCAAACGCTTGCCAGCGGCCTTGGCGGCCGGAATGGCAGCCAGGCTGTAGGCCACCGTCTTGCCGGTACCGGTGCCCGCCTCCACTGCCACCACGGCAGGCTCGCCGGCACGGCGGCCTTCTTCGTCGCAGGCGATGTCGCCGAGCACCTTGGCCACTTCGGCGATCATCAGGCGCTGGCCATAGCGCGGCTTGAGGCTCTTGGCTTCGAGAAAACGCGTGTAGGCGCCCTGGATGGTGGCTTTGAGTTCGTTGCTGATCATGGTCTGCAGGCGCCCGGAGGGCTGGATATATTTTCAGTGTTTCGCATGGGGCGGCTATCATACCCCGCTATTGCCCTTTATGCCGCATGGAGATCCGGATGCTTGCCTTTGCCCTGCCCTACACACTGCATGTCCTGGCCGCCCTGGTGTGGGTCGGCGGCATGTTCTTCGCCTGGCTGGTGCTGCGCCCGGCAACGGTTGCAGCCCTTGAAGGGCCTGCCCGGCTGCGCTTGTGGGTGGAAGTTTTCCGACGCTTCTTCGGTTGGGTCTGGCTGGCCGTGGCGATTTTGGCGATAAGTGGTATCGGCATGTTGCACATGCGCTTCAGCGGCTTCGAGACTGCACCGAAATATGTGCAGGTGATGATCGGTGGGGGCATCGCCATGTTTGCCCTGTTCATGCGCATCCAGGCGCTGCTGCTGCCGGAGCTGAGGGCGGCGGTGCAGGCCGAGGACTGGCCGGCAGGTGCGGTCGTGCTGGGGCGGATTCGGCGGATGGTGGGGATCAACCTGCTGCTCGGTCTGGCGGTGGTAGCCGTGGCCAGTTCGCGGCTGATGTTCTGATATTGCCTGCACCGGCCCTATCGCCGGCAAGCCAGCTTGTGTCTTCAAGGTCTCTTAAACTCGAAAGGGTGAGAGCAGTGGATGGCAGACTGAAAGCCAGATGTGCTCTAAAGCACGAGTGGGAGCCTAGTCGCCATCCACCTCTCACTCTGACCTAAGCCCGAACAGTTGAATGAGTGGCGAACTCGTAGTCACAAGCTAGGGCTAAGTCAGAGTGCTCTCACTTCTTGAGTGTAAGAGGGCTTGGCGATGATTTCCTACTTCGTTGGTCTCGACGTTTCGAAAGCGACTCTGGATGTGGGCTTTCTTCCTGAAAGTATTCCCCAGTTCCAGGTCAGGAATGACCCAGAGGGCTTTGCGCAACTGATCGCATGCCTGAACGAGCTTGAGGTCGAACGGGTCTTGCTGGAAGCCACTGGTGGCTATGAACGAGCCGTATTCAAAGCCTTGCGACTGGAGGGTTTGAACGTCATCAGGGTCAACCCCAAGCGCTGTCGGGACTATGCGAGTGCCATGGGCAAAATTGCCAAGACTGACAAGATCGACGCCCAGATGCTGGCGCGGTTTGCCAGGGATTTCGAGGACTTGCCGCAGATAGAGCCTAATCAAGATCGGGATGAACTGGGAGAGCTCATCAAACTCCGTGGCAATCTTGTCCAGCATCGGGATGATGACAAGCGTCGGATGAAACAAACCACTTCAGTTACGGCCATTACCGTTTATACCGAGCATGTCGCTTACCTGAATGATCAGATTAAGGCTTTGGACAAGGCGATTGAGCGCGCCTCGAACGTGCTGGATCGCACGACAGCCATGCGGCTAAGGTCTGTGAAAGGGATTGGCGTCATCAGTTGTGGCACCTTCATGGCCTACCTACCTGAGCTGGGAAGCGTGACGGGGCGCGAAATTGCAGCCTTGGCTGGGTTAGCGCCGTACAACAAAGACAGCGGCAAGAAGAGTGGCCCGAGGAAGATCGAAGGCGGGCGTTACAGAGTCCGCAAGGCGGCCTACATGTCGATCTGGTCAATGATCCAGCATGTCCCAGAAGTTAGAACCCGCTATGAAGACCTGATAGCCCGAGGCAAGTGCGCAAAAGTTGCCGCAGTGGCGTGCATGCGCGTGTTGCTGGTGCGCCTGAACGCAATGCTGCGTGACGGAACGGAGTGGAAAGAGCTCAAGCCTCAGGTACCCGCAACCTGATCACGAACGAGGATCGATTTTCTACAAATGCGGGCTTCGCCAACGACACCGCTACGCGGTATCGAGCGAAGCCCTGCCCGAATGGCACGCTTGAAAATAAACTTCTAAAGACAGTTGCTCCCACAGGTACTGCACATGGCTTGCAGCCGATGCGGTCGCAGTGGGAGCTGGCTTGCCGGCGATAGGGCCAGTACAGGTTTTCACAAGCGCTGCAGAATCAGCTCACCTGCAGCGCCGGCCAACCCAGGTTGGCCCGGCTGCCCCGGCCGGCCATTGGCGCCGGCGTCTGTGCGGTACACCAGGCAACCCTTGCTAGCCCCGCCCTTGCCGGCCTTGCCTGCAGCCCCGGCCTTGCCCGGTGCGCCGCCGTCCAGGCGGACCACGATGCGTTCCTGCGGGAAGCCCTGCGGCACGCTCAGGCGGATGCGCCCACCCGGCGCGCCATCGTGCCCGTTGCCGCCGTCATCGCCGTTGGCACCGCGGCTGGCCTGGCCCCAGGTGCAGCCACCGGCCTGGCCGTTGGCGCCATCCAGCCCCACGTACCCCGGCGCACCGGCACCGCCACGGGCATCGATGGCCAGGCGCTCGGCATCCACTTCAGCCAGTTTCAGGTCCAGGCTGCGGCCTGACCGGGCTCCCCGCTGGTAAGTGCCCGCCGCTCCCGGCGCACTGAATTCGCTACCCTCACCCAGCCGCGCGCTGCGCGCCTCGATCAGCAACGGGCTATCGGACGGCGCAATGGCGATACGCGCATCGCGCCCCAGCTCCAGCTGGTCGACCTTCAATTCCGCGAGCGTGGCAGGCAGCAGCAGGGTTGCGGCATCGGCGACACGCAACTGTGCCAGGTGCACGCTGGCAGACTTGTCGGGCAGGCGCAGCATGGAATTGGCAGCAACCTCCAGGCTTTCGGCCTGGGCCAGGGGAGCGGCCAACATGGCCAGCAACATCAGATTACGCATTTCGCGGCGCCTCCTGCACACGGGGGATGGACATGACATGGAAGATACCCGTCAACAGGATCTGCAGACGATCAAACCAGCGGTGGCTGCGCCCGCGCAGGCTGCCATTGAAGAACAGCACCTCGAGCAGGTGCAGGCCCAGCAAGGTGATGCCGGCGGCGTTGATCAGCAGGTTGAAGGGCAAGGGTTGTGGCATCAACTGATTGAACAACACCACACCCCAGAAAGCGACTGTCAGGACCTTGCCCAAGCCCAGGATGAACCTCATATCCCGCCCCCATGGATTGCTGTTATGTCGAGACGGCCCGTTCGAGCGGGCCGTGCGACCAACATTAACTGCAATGCCAGGACAGGCGCCAGCACCACTCAGTTGAGGTGCAGCTCCACCCGTCGGTTGCGGGCGCGGCCCTCCTCGCTTTCGTTGTCGGTGAGCGGTTCACTCTCGCCGCGCCCCTGGCTGGTGACCTTGCCCGCCTCCAGCCCCTGGCTGATCAGGTAAACGGCCACGCTGCTGGCGCGGCGTTCGGAAAGTGCCTGGTTGTAGCTGTCGGAGCCGACGTTATCGGTATGCCCGATCACGCTTACTTTCGCCACCGTCGGTGAATCGAGTTTTGCCACCAGGCCTTGCAGGCGCTGCTGGGCCGCAGGGGTCAGCTCGGCGGAATCGAAGGCGAACATCACCGCGCCGTTGTCATCCAGGATGATCACCTCCGGCGAGGGTTCAGGTTCAGTGGCAGGCGGCGATGCGGGGTACACCTTCAACGGGCAACCCATGTGGTCGACCGCAGTGTTGGCGGGGGTATCGGGGCAACGATCGCGGCGGTCGAAAATGCCGTCGCCATCTTCGTCGCCATCCTGGGCGTAACAGATCAGGCCCCCGGCGATGGCGCCAAGGGCACCGCCGCCAGCCGCCCAACTCGAACTTTCGATGGCGCCAAGGCCACCACCGACCAGGCCGCCGAGCAGGCTGCAGATGGGCCAGGTCCTCTGGTTGAGCGGCGCGCTGCCATCGCTGTGGGTGGCGCAGCCCGCTAGCAGGCTGGCAGCCACCAACAGCGGCAGCGCCGCCTTCGACGTCACACTCATGCTGAATGCTCCTGTGTCATTGGCCACGGACGGCTGACCGCCGTGAAGACGCGCCCGTACCACTGCTCAAGGCACGGGCGCACGCCGATCTACCGCTGGATCTTGATCTCGGTACGGCGGTTCATGGCACGCCCCTCGGCCGTGGCGTTGTCTGCCACCGGCTGGGTTTCACCAGCACCGACCACCGACACGAAGCTGCTGCGCGGCACACCGCTCTCGACCAGGTAATCGGTCACCGAGTGGGCACGGCGCTCGGACAGTTTCTGGTTGTAGCTGTCGGAGCCGACGCTGTCGGTATGGCCGCTGACGCTCAGGCGGGCGGACGGCGCCTCCTGTTTCAGGCGCGTGGCGATGGTGTTGAGGCGCTCCTTGTCGCTGGCGGTCAGGCGCGCAGAGTCGAACTCGAAGTGCACATCGCGGATGACGATGACTTCTTCCTTCTGCACCACCACTTCCTCGACCACCGCGGCCGGCTCCGGCGGGCAGCCGTTGGCATCGACCTGCACACCGCGCGGGGTGCCTGGGCACTTGTCACGGCTGTCCGGCACGCCGTCGCCATCCTCGTCGCCATCGCCATGGGCCCAGCAATAGCCCGCCGCCAGGCCACCGCCCAGCAACGCGCCCCAACCAGCCCAGCTGGAGCTCTCGATGGCGCCCAGGGCAGCGCCGCTTACACCCCCGACGGCGGCACATTTCGGCCAGTCGGTCTTTTGCAAACCTGCACAACCAGTCAACACACTGGTGAGCAGAACCAGGGGTATCGCTGTGCGTACTATGCTCATTTCATTGCTTCTCCTAGGGGGAATCGGCATAAGGCCGATTTCAGGGAGTAAAGACCGAGCATCTGATCCCTGCCACCAATAAGCCACGACACAGTCACATGCCTCTTTGCCCGCACGCTGCGGCCCGCTAGTCTTGGACGACTTCAACGAGGATTGGCAATGACCGACGGTTTTTCCCAGCGCACCCCGCAGCAGGCCCTGGCGGCCCTGCTCGAGCGCTTCACCCCGCAACGCCTGCTGCTGGTGGGCACGCGCTTCCCGGCGCTGGACGCCTTCGCCCAGGCGCACCCACAGGTAACCATCGCCACGGCCGCCCCAGGCCCGCTGCCGGCCGAACTGGCAGCCCAGCGCTTTGACCTGGCGGTACTGGTGGACTGCCTGGAGCACCTGCCCAAGCGTACCGGCCTGGAATTGCTCGGTGGCATTCGCAACCTCAATGCCAGCCGGGTCGCGGTGCTGGCCGACCTGGCCGCCTGTGGCTGGCAGGACACCGATTTCTTTGCCCTTGCCCTGTCGGCCAGCGAGAAATTCCGCCGTGACCAGCAGGTATTGAGCCTGTTCACCTATGATCTACATGACTACAAGCAGGTACCGGACTGGCTGAATGCCAAGTTCTGGGCCAACCCTGAAAACTTCGGCAAGTACTGGTGGTAATGATGAGTCTCTCGGTCTGCCCTTGTGGCAGTGGCAACCTGCTCGACGCCTGCTGCGGGCACTACCATGCCGGCACCCCGGCACCGGATGCCCAGGCGCTGATGCGCTCACGCTACAGCGCCTACGTGCTTGGCCTGGTCGACTACCTGGTGGCCACCACCCTGCCCGCCCAGCAAGCCGGCCTGGACCGTGCCGCCATGGCCGCCTGGAGCGCCCAGAGCACCTGGCTGGGCCTGGAGGTGGAAAGCGCAGAGGTGCTGGGCGGCCAGCCAGAGCACGGTTTTGTCACCTTCACTGCTCGCTGGCACGACCAGGAGGGCGACCATCAGCACCGCGAGCGCTCGGCATTCGTCCAGCACGCCGGGCGCTGGTACTTCATCGACCCCACGGTCGGGCTCAAGGCCGGGCGCAACGACCCCTGCCCCTGCGCCAGCGGCCAGAAGTTCAAGAAATGCTGCGCCAGTTACGTGGGTAGCTGACCATGATCGCCCGCACCCGCCCGCTGCTGCTCGCCACCCTGATGGCATGGCTTGCACTGCTGGCGGGCTGCGCCAGCTGGGGCGGTGACGACTGGCGCGAACCCGAGGTGCACCTGGTCGAGGTGGAGACAGTCAAGGCAAGGTTGCTGGAGCAGGAGTTCGTGCTGCATCTGCGAATCGACAACCCCAATGACAGCCGCCTGTTCATCCGCAACCTGTCGTATGCCATACGCCTCAATGACCTGTTGCTGGTGCAGGATGAAACCAGCGTGTGGCGCAGTGTCGGCGGGCATGCCCGGCGTACTTTCAAGATCACCGCACGGACCAACCTGTGGCAGCACCTGAAACCGCTGGCCAAGCTGCTGAAAAGCGAACAGCCACTGCATTACAGCCTGCAGGGCGAGCTGGCGACCGGGTTGCTCATCCATCGGGACCTGCACTTGTCGCGCAGTGGTGAGATAATCCCCGGCGATTACAAACCGGAGTGACCCTGCAATGTCCCAGCAACCCCACGTTCATGGCCCTGACTGCAACCACGATCATGATCACCACCACGATCATGGCCATGTACACGGCCCGCACTGCAACCACGGCCACCAGGAGCCGGTACGCAACGCCCTGAAGGACGTTGGCCGTAACGACCCGTGCCCGTGTGGTAGCCAGAAAAAGTTCAAGAAGTGCCACGGCGCCTGACCTGAACAGCACTCGCGCGTCCCTGCTGCGGGCCGCGCGGAGGGTAGCCGGGGTCTAACTGGCCCTGGCAGGCCCTGAAACCTTGCGCTGCAGCAACCCTGCGGTGGCCATGAGCAGCACAATGCAGAGGGCCATGCAAATGGCATTGGTGCCATCCCAGCCGACCGTACCCAGCAACAGCGATGGGCTGAATGCACCAACGGTCGCGAACACCGCAATGGCCAGATCGTTCTTCCCCTGCATCTGCATCGCTGCCGGGCTGTTTTGCAGCGTCTGCGCCAACAGCGCCCCACCGCCCACGTAGGTCAGGTTCCAACCCAGGCCCAGGGCTATCAGTGACAAGGTCATCATCGCGTAGCTGTGCGACCACATGTTCATGGCCGTGCAACCGATCAGCAGGCACAGGCCGAGACAGATGGTGGCCCTGATGCCGAGCTTGTGGATGATGGCGCCGGTGAAGAACGACGGCGCAAACATGGCAATCACATGCCATTGAATCGCCAGGCGAACGTCGGAAAAGTCCTCATGCATGTGTTTCATGTGCATGGACGCCTGGATCATCAGCAAATTCATGATCCCATAGCCCAGCGCGGCCACGGCCATGGCCACGGCAACCACCGGGCTCAGCGGCTCGGCGGTAGTGCCAGCCGGTTTCGCTGCACGGTCGTTACTGGCGGTGCCGGTATCGCCGGGCAGGCAGGCCGCTGTCAGCAACGACATCACCGCCAGGCCGACAAAAGCGGCGTAGCACAGCGAAAACAGCGGATACCCACCAACGTCCCTCAGCCACTCGGTGAGCGCCGGCCCGACCACGGCGGCGATCACCCCACCGGCCACCACCAGGGAAAGCGCCTTGGGCTTCAGGTTCTGGGCCAGATTGTCGGTGGCCGCGAAGCGATTGAAGTTGGCAAACGCAATGTAGATGCCCAATGCCGAATGGCTGATCACCAGCATCGGGAACTGCTGGTACTGCACCGCCAGGTAACCACTGATGCCAGACACCGCCAAAGGGATCGAGCCCAGCATGAAGGCGCGCTTGCGGCCAATACGGCTCATCAGCCTGGAGACCGGATAGGTGGCCAGCATCAGGCAGAGGAACTGGAAACCATAGGGCACGGTGGACCACGTGGCGGCAGGCGCCAGCGCCGCCCCGACAATGGCCGCCATGGTCACGGACATGACCGCAGTCGTCAGGTTGATCGATTGCGCGGTGAAATACAGGTACGTGCGCCGCGGAAGTGTGCTCGACATAGCGTGTGCTCACGGTTGGTGGACGGGTCGATTCGGCATTGGGAAAGATGCCGACAGGCGCATGGTCGCATCTGCCACGCCCTGAAATTCGAACAGTCGACGCGCTTTCCGGTTAACTGTTAGGCTGTTTTTTCTAACAGCAGCTGGACCCGCCATGCGCCCGCACAGCCTTCATGACCAGTTGAAACAGCGCCTCGAAGCCGGCGAATGGCTGCCCGGCCAGCGCATGCCGTCCATCCGCAAGCTGACGGCGGCGGCTGGCTGCAGCTACCACGATGTCGTCTCCAGCTATGCCCGGCTGGTCAGCGAAGGTGTGTTGACCGCCATTCCTGGCCGCGGCTACTTCGTCGCCAGCCACACACGGCAAACCAGCGCGGTGGATGCGCCCGCAGGCATGGCCGGCGACCCGCTGTTCAAGCTGCTGCAGGGGGGCCAGCACTACATCAAACTGGGCAGCGGCTGGCTGCCACCCGCCTGGCGTGACACCGAGCTGCTGGCCAAGGCGATTCGGCGCACGGCGCGGCTGGAGCAGAGTTCGCTGGCGGAATATGGCGACATCCAGGGCTACCTGCCCATGCGCAAACAGCTGTGCGTGCACCTGAAACGCCTGACCCGTGTCGATGCCCGGCCAAGCCAGTTGCTGACTACGCTGGGCGCCACACAAGCGCTGGACCTGGTGGCGCGGTTGTTGATCAAGCCAGGCGATCACGTGTTCGTCGACGAGCCCGGCAACGGCAACCTGATCAAACTGATCCAGTTGGCCGGCGGCCACGTGGTCGGGGTGCGCCGAACCCAGGACGGACCAAGCGTGGAGGACATGAAGGAGCACCTGGCCAGGCACAAGGTGAAGGCGTTCTTCTGCAACAGCACCTTCCACAACCCGACCGGCGGCAACATCAGCCCGCACAATGCCTTCAGCGTCCTGCGCCTGGCGGTGGAACACGACTTCTTCGTGGTCGAGGACGATGTCTACGGCGACTTCAGCCCGGGTGTGCGCCAGACCTTTGCCGAACTGGACGACCTTGAGCGGGTCATCTACATCGGCAGCTTCTCGAAATGCCTGTCCGCCTCATTGCGCGTGGGCTACATCGCATGCTCGGCAGAGCTGATGGAGCCGCTGACACGCCTGAAGCTGCTGACCTGCGTGGCGGTACCGGCGTTTTGCGAGCGCTTCGTCAACACCATTTTGTCCGACGGCACCTATGCCCGGCACATGCAAGACCTGCAGCAGCGCCTGATCCGGCAGCAGGCGCAGACCCAGCAGTTGTTGCGGGCGCGTGGCTGGCAATTCGACATAACGCCCCAAGGTGGCATGTTCCTGTGGGTCTACCACCCCGAACTGGCCGACCTGAAGCCCTTCATGCGTCGCCTGGAACAGCACAAGGTGCTATTGATGCCAGGCTCTGCCTTCGCCGTCAGCCGTGACTATCAACGCCTTGCTCGCATCAATTGCACGCACTTTTCCGACGCCGTGGCCGAACATTTCAAGGTTTGATTGCATGTCTTGATTTTTGAGGTGGCGCGCAAATCGAGCGCCGCCCGCGCGGCGCTTCGCAGCACAAGGCTGCTCCTACATCTGTTTCGGGCCAGTAATGCCTATGCCAGTGCACGCGACCGCCTTGTTCGTACAACGCGATATCGAGCCATGCGCCAAAGCGTTCGCGCACAAACCTCACAGGAATAATTGGCCTGAAACAAATGTAGGAGCAGCCTTGTGCTGCGAAGCGCCGCGCGGGCGGCGCTCGATCTGACAGGCACCATACACCCCACGCCAAGCACAAAAAATAAACCGCCCAGGGACCTTGCACGGCGCCTGCGCGCTCACTACCTTAGCGCCTTTCGAAACCCGCCACGCCTTGCAGGAGCCCTTGTCATGGCCGCCCCCGCCTTTCCTCCATTCCGCCCGCGGTTCGCAACCGCTGCCACGCTGCTCGGCATGCTCGTGCTGGCCGGCTGCCAGACGGGCGGCTACCAGGACAGCGTGCCGCCGACCAGCGGTGTGCAGCCACTCAAGGGCCTGGCGCAGAACGTCTCGGTACGGCGCAACGCAATGGGCGCACCACTGATCGAAAGCAGCAGCTTCCATGACGCCCTGTTCAGCCTGGGCTATGTGCATGCCGGCGACCGCATCGAGCAGATGGTCGCCATGCGCCTGCTGGCCCAGGGCCGCCTGGCAGAACTGGCCGGCAGCGACGCGCTGGACATCGACCGTTTGATGCGCGCGGCCAACCTCAAGCAAAGCGCCGCCCAGCAGTACGCCGACGCGTCGCCACGGCTCAAGCGCTTCTTCGAAGTGTATGCACGCGGGGTCAACGCCTACCTGTTCCGCTACCGCGACAAGCTGCCCGCCGGCTTGGCCAGCAGTGGATACCGCCCCGAATACTGGAAGCCCGAGGACTCGGCACTGATCTTCAGCCTGTATGCGTTCAGCCAGTCGGTGAACCTGCAGGAAGAACTGAGCGCCCTGACCCTGGCGCAAAAAGCCGGCAGCGACAAGCTGGCCTGGCTGCTACCCGGTGCCCCGGACGAGCCGTTGGCCGAAGCCGAAGTGGACAAGCTCAAGGGCCTGAACCTGGCCAGCCAGTTGCCGGGGCTGCCAGCCCTGGCAGCCGCCAGCCAGAAGCTGGCCGACCTCGACCTTCTGGGCAGCCCGGGCTCGGCCAACCTGGCCCTGGCGCCGCAGCGCAGCCGCAGCGGCAAAAGCTTGCTGGCCAGCGACAGCCGAGCCGCCTGGGCCCTGAGCCCGGTGCAGATCCACACCGGCAAGTACCAGGTCGCCGGCCTGTCGTTGCCTGGCCTGCCGATCGTGCTGGCCGGCTACAACGGCAAGCTGGCCTGGAGCAGCAGCGCGGTCATGGCCGACAACCAGGATTTGTATCTGGAGCAACTGCGCTACCAGGGCAGCCAACTGAGCTACCTCGCCGACGGCAAATGGCTGCCGGCCCGCGCCCGTAGCGAAACCTTCTTCGTCCGCGGCCAGCGCCCGCTGCGCGAGGTGATGTACGACACCCGCCACGGCACCCTGCTGGCCCAGCCAGGCAATGCCAGCCTGGGCCTGGCGCTGAACCTGCCACAGTTCAAGGGCGACCGCAGCCTGGATGCGCTGTTCGACCTGACCCGTGCCAAGAGCGTGGAGCGTGCCTTCGACAGTACCCGTGAAGTGACCGCCGCCGCCCTCAACTTCGTCTTCGCCGAACCTGAGCACATCGGCTGGCAAGTCAGTGGCCGCTACCCCAACCGTCGCGAAGGCCAGGGCCTGCTGCCGTCGCCGGGCTGGGACGGGCGCTACGACTGGGACGGGTATGCCGACCCGATGCTGCACCCTTACGACCAGGACCCGCCCGCCGGCTGGATCGGCCACGCCAACCAGCGCAGCCTGCCGCGTGGCTATGGCATGCAGCTGTCCAGCACCTGGTACTACCCCGAGCGCGCCGAGCGCCTGGCCCAGCTGGCCGGCAATGGCCGCCACGACAGCCGCAGCCTGATGGCCCTGCAGAACGACCAGACCACCCTGCTGGCCGACAAGCTCAAGCAGATGTTCGACGCCCCGGGCATGGCCCAGCCGCTCAAGCAGGCGATCGACGCCCTGCCCGCCGCACAGCGCGACAATGCCCGCGACGCGCTGGCCCGGCTCAAGGCCTTCGATGGCCGCCTGAGCCCGGTGTCGGCCGATGCCGCACTGTACGAACTGTTCCTCCAGGAAGTCGCCCGGCAAACCTTCCTCGACGACCTGGGCCCGGAATCCGGCCCGGCCTGGCAGGCCTTCGTCAGCAATGCGCGGTTGTCGTTCTCGGCGCAGGCTGACCACCTGCTGGGCCGCGACGACAGCCCGTTCTGGGATGACCGCAGCACCCCGCAGAAAGAAGACAAGCCGGCCATTCTCGCCCGCAGCCTGGCGGGCGCGGTGGATGCCGGCATCGCGCAACTGGGCGCCGACCGCCGCGCCTGGCAGTGGGGCAAGCTGCACCAGTACCGCTGGCCTGCACCGGCCTACCATGGCCTGGGCGATGCCCTCGGTCGCCCGCCGCTGGCTGCCGGTGGCGACTTCACCACCCTGGCCCTGACGCCATATGCCTGGGGCAGCGAATTCGACACCCGCCTGCCGGCCTCGGCACGGATGATCGTCGACTTCGGCCAGGCCGAGCCGTTGCAGGTGCTGACCAGCAGCGGGCAGTCCGGCAACCCGGCCAGCACGCATTACAGCGATGGGCTGGATGCCTGGTTCCAAGGGCGCTTCATGAGCCTGCCACTGCAGCAGCAGAACTTCGGGCGGGCGTATGGCAACCAGCGTTTGACGTTGGTACCTGGGAAATAAACAATGGCGCCTTTGTTGGGGCCACTTTGAGCCCCAACCATCTCCAGTCGAACTTCCCGCACCTACCATGGTTCCTAACTGGTAACCCAAGCCAGCGCCCATGCCATGGACCTCGTCATCGCCCGCCCCGAAGGCCTGTACTGTCCGCCAGGTGATTTCTACATCGACCCCTGGCGGCCGGTGGAGCGTGCCGTCATCACCCACGGCCACGGCGACCATGCCCGCGTCGGCAACCGCCATTACCTCACCGCCGCCCCAGGCGCCGGCATCCTGCGCAGCCGCCTGGGCCAGGACATCGACCTGCAAACCCTGCCGTACGGCGAACGCCTGCTGCACCATGGCGTAACCCTTAGCCTGCACCCGGCCGGGCATGTACTGGGCTCGGCGCAAGTGCGCTTGGAGTACCAGGGCGAGGTCTGGGTCGCCTCCGGCGACTACAAAGTGGAGCCCGACGGCACCTGCACGCCGTTCGAACCGGTGCGCTGCCACACGTTCATCACCGAATCGACCTTCGGCCTGCCCATCTACCGTTGGCCCAGCCAGGGCGAGATCTTCACCGGCATCAATACCTGGTGGCGCGCCAATAGCGAACAGGGCAAAGCCAGCGTGCTGTTCTGCTATGCCTTCGGCAAGGCCCAGCGAATCCTCCATGGGCTGGACGCCAACATTGGTCCTGTCCTCGTGCATGGCGCTGTCGAACCACTCAACCGGGTGTACCGGGACGCTGGCGTCTACCTTCCGCAAACCCGCTATGTCGGCGATATCCCACGCAACGACCCGCTGCTGCGCCAGGCACTGGTCCTGGCACCGCCTTCGGCGGGTGGCAGCAGCTGGATGCGCCGTTTCGGCGACTACAGCGATGCCTTTGCCAGTGGCTGGATGCTGTTGCGCGGCACCCGCCGCCGGCGCGGGGTAGACCGAGGCTTCGTGCTCTCGGACCATGCCGATTGGCCGGGGTTGCTCTGGGCCATCGGCCAGACTGGCGCAGAACGCGTGATGGTCACCCATGGCTCGGTCAATGTGCTGGTGCGCTACCTCATCGAACAAGGCCTCGATGCCCGCGCTTTCGTGACCGAGTACGGCGAGGAAGATGACGTGGTAGCCGCGGAGCCAGACGCATGAAAGCATTCGCCGAGCTGTACCTGAGGCTGGATGCGACTACCTCCAGCACTGCAAAGCTCACGGCGCTACGCGAATATTTCAGCACCGCCCCGGCTGGGGATGCCGCCTGGGCGGTGTACTTCCTGGCAGGTGGCCGCCCTCGCCAACTGGTGCCTACACGCGTGCTGCGGGAGCTGGCCGGCAGGTTGGCGGGGCTGCCTGACTGGCTTTTCGAGGAGTGCTACCAGGCCGTTGGCGACCTGGCCGAAACCATTTCCCTGCTGGTACCGGAAAGCCACCACCCTGGCGACGACGGCCTCGCCCGCTGGGTCGAAGCCCATCTGCTGCCATTGCGCGGCCTGCCAGTCGAGGAGATCCAGCAACGCCTGCCGCCTCTTTGGGCCCAGCTGGACCGCCCCAGCCTGATGCTTTGCCTGAAACTCATCACTGGCAGCTTTCGCGTGGGCGTATCGAAGCTGTTGGTCACTCGCGCCCTCGCGCAACTGGCCGGGCTGGATGCCAAATGCGTGGCCCAGCGCCTGGTTGGCTACACCGACATCAGCCACCGCCCGACGGCAGCCAGCTATCAACGGCTGATAGCCCCGGAATCAGACGATGAACATAGCTTGCGTGGCGGCCAGCCCTACCCGTTTTTCCTGGCCCACCCCCTGCAGGTATCAACCGAACAGCTAGATACACTGCTCGGGCCGCCGAGCGAATGGCAAATCGAGTGGAAATGGGACGGCATTCGTGCCCAGGTGGTCAAGCGCGAAGGCCAGCTGTGGGTCTGGTCGCGCGGTGAGGAACTGGTCACCGAACGCTTCCCCGAATTGCACAGCCTGGCGCAGACGTTACCCGACGGTGTCGTGCTCGATGGCGAGATCCTGGTTTGGAAACCTGGTGGCTCAGCGGCTGAGCTGGCCGTGCAGCCATTTGCCCTGTTGCAGCAGCGCCTGGGACGCAAGACCTTGGGCAAGAAGCTGCTGAGCGACGCACCGGTCGTGCTGCAGGCCTACGACCTGCTGGAATGGCGAGGCGAGGACTGGCGCAGCCGGCCGCAGCATGCACGCCGCCAGCAGCTGGAACACGTGCTTGAGGAGCACCCATTGGCCCCGGTGTTGCTCTCGCCTCTACTCGAAGGCCGGGACTGGGCCGACCTTGCCTGCCAGCGCGAACAGTCCCGCAGCCTGGGGGTGGAAGGGCTGATGCTGAAACAGCGCGAGGCCTTGTATGGCGTGGGGCGCACCAAGGACATGGGCACCTGGTGGAAGTGGAAGATCGACCCGTTCAGCGTCGATGCCGTGCTGATCTATGCCCAGCGCGGCCACGGCCGGCGGGCCAGCTTGTACAGCGACTACACCTTCGCCGTGTGGGACGCGCCAGCCGGTACGCCGGGTCGGGCACTGGTCCCCTTTGCCAAGGCCTATTCAGGGCTCAGTGACGAAGAAATGCGCAAGGTCGACGCCATCATCCGCAAGACCACGGTTGAAACCTTCGGGCCGGTGCGCAGCGTGACGCCGACGCTGGTGTTCGAGTTGGGCTTCGAGGGCATCGCCCTGTCCAGGAGGCACAAGAGCGGCATCGCCGTGCGCTTTCCGCGGATGCTGCGCTGGCGGCTGGACAAGCCAGTGGAAGAAGCGGATGACCTGGCTACATTGCAGGCGCTGCTGGCCTGAAACCATTTCGATACCGCGTTGGCTTTTTCGCGGGCTCGCCCGCTCCCACAGGTTCATCACAGGCCGGGAGGATTGTGAAGTTCCTTGTGGGAGCGGGCACGCCCGCGAAGAAGCCGACGGTAATCGGGGCGCAATCGAAGGAGGCGCAAGCCCGAAAACTGTGCTTCCATCTTTGTGCCGACTGTGTCGCAGACCGTTTTCGCCACGCACCCAGGACCACCATGCACCATTCAACTCACGACCTGCTCTCGCCCGTTCCGGGCATCACCCGCCAGTTGCACAGCTTCCACTTCGGACCTCGCGGTGGCGGCAAAGTCTATATCCAGGCCTCGCTGCATGCCGACGAGCTGCCCGGCATGCTGGTGGCCTGGCACCTCAAGCGCCGCCTGGGTGAACTGGAACAGCAAGGCCGCCTGCAGCGCGAGATCATCCTGGTGCCGGTGGCCAACCCGGTCGGCCTGGAACAGGTGCTGCTGGACGCGCCGCTGGGGCGTTTCGAACTGCAAAGCGGCGAGAACTTCAACCGTAACTTCGTCGATCTTTCCGACAGCATCGGCGACCAGATCGAAGAACACCTGACCGAAGACCCGGCACACAACCTCGCGCTGATCCGCGAATACCTGCGGCGGGGGCTGGACGCACACCCGGCGCGCACACCGTTGCAGGCCCAACGCCTGATATTGCAGCGCCTTGCCTGCGATGCCGACATGGTGCTGGACCTGCACTGCGACTTCGAGGCGGTCGAGCACCTGTACACCACGCCAGACGCCTGGCCGCAGATCGAACCTCTGGCCCGCTACCTGGGTGCCCAAGCCAGCCTGCTTGCCACCGACTCTGGCGGGCAGTCGTTCGATGAATGCTTCAGCCTGGTCTGGTGGCAGTTGCAGCAACGCTTCGGCAAACGGTTCCCGATTCCGCTGGGCTGCTGCTCGGTCACCGTCGAGCTGCGCGGCCAGGCCGATGTCAGCCACGACCTGGCCAGCAAGGACTGCCAGGCGATCCTCGACTTCCTTACCCATGCGGGGGTCATCGAAGGCGCAAGCCCGGCCCTGCCCGCCTTGCGCTGCCCGGCCACGCCGCTGGCCGCAGTAGAACCGGTGATAACGCCACTGGGCGGGTTGCTGGTGTACCACGCCCGGCCAGGCCAGCACCTGGAGGCGGGCCAGTTGATCGCTGAAGTCATCGACCCGCTCAGCGACCGGGTGACGGCCATCCACAACAGCCAGCCCGGCCTGCTGTATGCACGTAACGTACGGCGCATGGCTACCGCAGGCATGGTCATCGCCCACGTCGCAGGCGAGCAGGTGTGCCGCAGCGGCTATCTGCTGGCAAACTGATCCGGTAAAACCATTGCGCCTGACTGGTTGTCTGTAGAAACACAGCCACCGAAGGACCCTATGCCCCATGCCCGCCGCCACCGACCTCGCCAAGGCCTGGTTCGCCAAGCGTGGCTGGAAGCCTTTCGCTTTCCAGCGCCGTGTCTGGGCCGCCGTGGAACGGGGCGAATCCGGCTTGCTGCATGCCAGTACCGGTGCCGGCAAGACCTACGCGGTATGGCTCGCCGCACTGAGGGCCTTCAAGGCCGAAGCCCAAGGGCGTCATGCAGCACCCTTGCAGGTGGTGTGGGTTACCCCCATGCGAGCCTTGGCCGCCGACACCGCCCGCGCACTGCAAATGCCGCTGGACGACCTGGGCCTGCCCTGGAGCGTGGGCATTCGCAGCGGCGACACCGGCAGTGCCGAACGTGCCCGGCAAGCACGGCGCCTGCCCAGCGTACTGGTCACTACCCCTGAAAGCCTTACGCTGCTGTTGACCCGGGCACAAGCTCGCGAAGACTTCGCCACACTGCGCCTGGTAGTGGTGGACGAATGGCACGAACTACTGGGCAACAAGCGTGGGGTACAACTGCAACTGGCTTTGGCCCGCCTGCGCCACTGGCACCCGAGCCTGCCGACCTGGGGCCTGTCCGCGACCCTCGGCAATCTCCAACATGCGCTGGACGTATTGCTGCCAAAAGGCGGCCTGCTGGTACAAGGCCGACAGGACAAGCAGTTGCAGGTCGATACCCTGCTGCCAACGGCCATCGAGCGCTTCCCCTGGGCCGGGCACATGGGTTTGAAGATGCTCGATCAGGTCAGCCGGGAGATCGATGCCAGCACTAGTTGCCTTGTCTTCACCAACACTCGGGCGCAGGCCGAACTCTGGTACCAGGCCCTGCTCGAGGTACGCCCCGAGTGGGCCGGACTGATTGCCTTGCACCATGCCTCACTGGCCCGCGATACCCGTGACTGGGTCGAGCGCAGCCTCAAGCAAGGCAACCTGAAGGCAGTGATCTGCACCTCCAGCCTGGACCTGGGGGTGGACTTCCTGCCCGTGGAGCGAGTACTGCAGATCGGTTCCGCCAAGGGCATTGCCCGCCTCGTGCAACGGGCCGGGCGCTCCGGCCATGCGCCGGGGCGGCGCTCCCGGGTTACTCTGGTGCCCACCCACAGCCTGGAACTGGTGGAAGCAGCCGCCGCCAGGCACGCCCTGGCAGCCGGGCACATCGAAGCCCGGCATTCGCCGCGCTTGTGCATGGACGTGCTGGTGCAACACTTGGTAAGCATGGCTTTGGGCAGCGGCTTTCACCCGCAGCAGTTGCTGGCCGAAGTGCGCAGTACCTGGGCCTTCAGCGAATTGCGCGACAGCCAGTGGCAATGGGCGCTGGACTTTGTCTGCCATGGCGGCAGCTCACTCAGCGCCTACCCAGACTACCAGCGCGTCGAGCGCCAGCCCGACGGCACTTACAAGGTTGCCAGCGAACGTTTGGCACGTCGCCACCGCATGAGTATCGGTACCATCGTCAGCGACGCCAGCCTGCAGCTCAAGTACTGGAGCAAGGGTGGTGGGGGCAAGGCGCTGGGCAGCGTCGAAGAGGCGTTCATTGCCCGTTTGCGCCCTGGCGACACCTTGGTGTTCGCCGGGCGAGTGCTGGAACTGGTGCGCGTGGAAAACATGACGGCCTACGTACGCCGCAGTACCGCGCGCAAGGCAGCGGTTGCACGCTGGAATGGTGGCCGCATGCCGCTCTCCAGCGAACTGGCCGACGCACTGGTCGAGCAGCTCGGCGCAGCATCCCAAGGGCGCTTTCAAAGCCCGGAGATGCGAGCAGTACGCCCCCTGCTGGCCTTGCAGGCGCAATGGTCGGCGCTGCCCACCACCGAAACGCTGCTGGCAGAAACCTTCAAGTCGCGCCAGGGTTGGCACCTGTTCCTGTATCCGTTCGCCGGACGCATGGCCAACCTTGGCCTGGCCAACCTGATCGCCTGGCGGGTGAGCCGCGTGCAGCCGCTTTCGGTTTCGATTGCGGTCAATGACTACGGTTTCGAACTGCTCAGTCCAGGCAAGGTGGACTGGACGACGCACCTGCCGCAGGCACTTGGTACCGAACACCTGCTGGATGATGTGCTGGCCAGCCTCAACGCAGGAGAAATGGCGTTGCGTCGTTTTCGCGAGATCGCACAGATTGCCGGGTTGGTGTTTGGCGGGTATCCGGCGGCGCAGAAAAGCCTCAGGCAGATCCAGGCCTCCAGCGGCTTGTTCTATGAGGTATTTCGCAAGCATGACACCGGCAACCTGCTGCTGGCCCAGGCACGGGACGAGGTGCTGAATGAGGAGCTGGAGATCGAGCGGTTGCACCGGCAATTGCTGAAGATGGGGCAGTTACAGCTGGAACTGCGACCACTCAAGCGGCCCGGACCGTTGGCATTTGCCTTGCTGGTGGAAGGCATGCGCGAAACGTTGAGCACCGAGAGACTGGCGGACCGAATTGCGAGGATGGTCGCGGAGCTGAACAGTGCGGCGGACGCTACGGAATGACCAACCTTCTACCCATCGAACACCATGGCCAAGTGCTCTGGCTGCTTTCGGACAAGGCCATCTACTGGCCAGCCCGTCATGCCCTGCTGGTGGCCGACGTGCACATCGGCAAGGCAGCAAGCTATCGCGCCTTGCACCAACCAGTACCGCGCGGCACCACCGAGGCGACACTCTCCCGCCTGGATGCATTGCTGGCAAGGCATGATTGCGAGCAACTGATCATTCTTGGCGATTTTCTGCATGCGCGCGCAGCGCAGGCGCCGCCAACTTTGGCAACGCTGCAGGCCTGGCGAGAGCGCCACAGAATCCTGAAAATCGTGCTGATCCGCGGCAATCACGATCGAAACGCCGGTGACCCGCCCGCGTCACTCGGTATCGAAGTCGTGAGCGAACCTTGGCTGTTGGAACCCTTTGCGCTACAGCACGAACCCCGCCCCCACCCGACCCAACCGGTGTTGGCAGGGCACGTACACCCGGTATTCGTCCTGCGCGGCAAGGCTCGGCAACGCCTGCGATTGCCCTGCTTCCTGATCGATGGACAGGTCAGCCTGCTGCCGGCGTTCGGTGAATTTACCGGGGGTTGGGAAATCGCCCCCACGGGCGCCAGCCGGGTGTTCCTGACCGGTGCAGACCGCGTCTGGCCGCTCTAGCCCGGATCACTCAGGCTACAGGTGCCGGTGGAGGCTCGTCCGGCAGGGTCGGCTCGCCCGGCTCCATGGGTGGTGTATCACCGGGCTCCGGCGGTT
The DNA here is from genome assembly GCF_057444345.1 of Pseudomonas sp. PVC-5-1. Classification (NCBI taxonomy): domain Bacteria; kingdom Pseudomonadati; phylum Pseudomonadota; class Gammaproteobacteria; order Pseudomonadales; family Pseudomonadaceae; genus Pseudomonas; species Pseudomonas sp. PVC-5-1. Next base: position 4,485,367 of record NZ_CM172024.1, read on the forward strand.
GCGGGGTATCCGGGTCAGGCTGGTGGGGCACGCCCCCCGCCTGCATCGGCAGCGGGTGTGCCAGCAGTGACCATGGTAGCAACCCGACGTGGTTGGGCTGCAGGCCTGCCAGCTTGGCACTGATTGCGGGGTGGAGTTTCATTGGCTGCTCCTGGCAAGGCCGCTACGCGTCATGCGTACCGGCGTTATCCAGTTGGAGTGCCAAAGGCGCGGGGAATTCCCCGCGCTTGTCGGCTCAGGTACGCGGCAGGGTGACGCCGCGCTGGCCCTGGTACTTGCCGCCACGGTCCTTGTACGACACTTCGCATTCTTCGTCGGACTGCAGGAACAGCATCTGGGCCACACCTTCGTTGGCGTAGATCTTCGCCGGCAGCGTGGTGGTATTGGAGAACTCCAGTGTCACATGGCCTTCCCACTCGGGCTCGAGCGGGGTGACATTGACGATGATGCCGCAACGGGCGTAGGTGCTCTTGCCCAGGCAGATGGTCAACACATCACGCGGAATGCGGAAATACTCGACGGTACGCGCCAGGGCGAAGGAGTTCGGCGGGATGATGCACACGTTGCTCTTGATGTCGACGAAACTGCCTGCATCGAAGTTCTTCGGGTCGACGGTGGCCGAATTGATGTTGGTAAACACCTTGAATTCGTCGGCGCAGCGCACGTCGTAGCCGTAGCTGGAGACGCCGAAGGAGATCACCCGGCTGTCCTGTTCGCCGCGCACCTGGCGCTCGACGAACGGCTCGATCATGCCGTGTTCCTGCGCCATGCGGCGAATCCACTTGTCCGATTTGATGCTCATGGCGGGGTGTCCTGAAGAGTTGCGAGGTGAAAATTCGAGACGCGCATCTTACCGGTCCCGGCGCCCAGGTTAAAGTTCCATGCCTCATCCCGCGCCGGGCGGGGGCTTCAGCCGCCGTCGATCCGAATTTGCGTAAAGCGCCTTCTGACCATTGGCAGGTTGCGGAAAGTGGGGTAAGGTGGCGCCACTGTGCTGCACGTGACACCGAGAATCTCTAGTTTGATGCACGATCCTGATCGGCCCATCGCTGAATTTTCTGCTCTCTTTGCGCTCAGTCCCGGCCAGGGTTTTTCCTGACCGTTATCAAATTGTCCAAGGAGACAGAAAAATGTCCAACCGTCAATCCGGTGTTGTTAAGTGGTTCAACGATGAGAAAGGCTACGGCTTCATCACCCCTCAGTCGGGCGACGACCTGTTCGTGCACTTCAAAGCCATCCAAGCTGACGGCTTCAAAACCCTGAAAGAAGGCCAGGCTGTTACTTTCGTCGCTACCCGCGGCCAGAAAGGCATGCAGGCTGAAGAAGTTCAGATCGCCTAAGTCGATCGAAGCTTCCTAGCTTTCAAAAAACCCGCCTTCCGGCGGGTTTTTTTATGCCTGACCGAAAGACCGAGTCGCCTGCTTCGCGGGCTTGCCCGCTCCCACAGGTACAACACAAGCTTCAAATGCTGTGCAGTCCCTGTGGGAGCGGGCAAGCCCCCGAAGAGAGCGACGCGATCTGACAGGTCAATCTTCGCTGATGGTAATGCTTGGCATCGCCGGCGCAGCAGCTTCCTGCAGCACGATCCGCGCGCCCACCTGGCGGGCCAGCTCCTGATAGACCATCGCAATCTGGCTTTCCGGCTCGGCGATCGCCGTCGGCTTGCCACTATCGGCCTGCTCGCGAATCAGCATCGACAGCGGCAACGACGCCAACAGGTCGACGCCATACTGGCTCGCCAGCTTCTCGCCACCGCCTTCGCCGAACAGGTGCTCGGCATGGCCGCAGTTCGAGCAGATGTGCACGGCCATGTTCTCCACCACGCCCAGCACCGGGATGTTGACCTTGCGGAACATCTCCACGCCCTTCTTGGCATCCAGCAGGGCCAGGTCCTGCGGGGTGGTGACGATCACCGATCCGGCAACCGGTACCTTCTGCGCCAAGGTCAGCTGGATGTCTCCGGTGCCCGGCGGCATGTCGATCACCAGGTAATCCAGGTCGTCCCAGGCAGTCTGGGTCACCAGCTGCAGCAGCGCGCCGGAAACCATAGGGCCACGCCATACCATCGGCGTGTTGTCGTCGGTAAGGAACGCCATGGACATGACTTCCACGCCATGGGCCTTGATCGGCACGAACCACTTCTGCTCGCGAATTTGCGGGCGGGTGCCTTCGGCGATGCCGAACATCACGCCCTGGCTGGGGCCATAGATATCGGCATCGAGAATACCCACCCGCGCGCCCTCGCGAGCCAGCGCCAGGGCCAGGTTGGCCGCGGTGGTCGACTTGCCCACACCGCCCTTGCCCGAGGCCACGGCGATGATGTTCTTGACGTTGGCCATTGCCGGCACCTGAGCCTGGGCCTTGTGCGCAGCCACCACGCAGTCGATCGACACCTGGGCACTGCTGACGCCCTCCAGGTTGCCGATGGCGGTCTGCAGCACCTGGGCCCAGCCATTCTTGAACAGCCCTGCGGCATAACCCAGTTGCAATTGCACGCTGACCTGGCCGCCCTGGATATCGATTGCGCGCACACAGCCGGCGCTGATCGGGTCCTGGTTCAGGTAGGGGTCGGTGTACTGGCGAAGCACGCCTTCGACGGCGGCACGGGTGACGGCACTCATGGAGACTCCCAATGGCAAACTGAATGTAAAACAGACGCCTATCCTAACCCGTCAATCGTCAGCAGATGTGCATGCGGGGTGAAATATCTTCGCCAGCCCTTTATAGTGGCCGATCAACCTCATTTTTACCCCGTCGCCAGATAAGTAGCCGAGCCACCATGTCCGAGCCACGTCAGATTCTCGTCACCAGCGCCTTGCCCTATGCCAACGGATCGATCCACCTTGGCCATATGCTCGAGTACATTCAGACAGACATGTGGGTCCGCTTCCAGAAGCTGCGCGGCAACCAGTGCATCTACGTTTGCGCCGACGACGCCCACGGTTCGGCCATCATGCTGCGCGCCGAGAAAGAAGGCATCACCCCGGAACAGCTGATCGCCAACGTCCAGGCCGAACACAGCAGCGACTTCGCCGACTTCCTGGTGGACTTCGACAACTTCCACTCCACCCACAGCGAAGAAAACCGCGAGCTGTCGGGCCTGATCTACGCGCGCCTGCGAGACGCCGGGCACATCGCCACCCGTTCGGTAACCCAGTATTTCGACCCGGAAAAGGGCATGTTCCTCGCCGACCGCTTCATCAAGGGCACCTGCCCCAAGTGCGCGGCCGAAGACCAGTACGGCGACAACTGCGAGAAATGCGGCGCCACCTACGCGCCCACCGAGCTGAAGAACCCCAAGTCGGCCATCTCTGGTGCCACCCCGGTATTGCGTGATTCCCAGCACTTCTTCTTCAAGCTGCCGGACTTCCAGGCCATGCTGCAGCAGTGGACCCGTAGCGGCACGCTGCAGGACGCGGTAGCCAACAAGCTGGCCGAATGGCTGGACTCGGGCCTGCAGGAGTGGGACATCTCGCGCGACGCGCCGTACTTCGGCTTCGAGATCCCAGGCGAGCCAGGCAAGTACTTCTACGTGTGGCTGGATGCACCGATCGGCTACATGGCCAGCTTCAAGAACCTTTGTGCACGCCGCCCGGAGCTGGACTTCGACGCGTTCTGGAACGAAGGCTCCAAGGCCGAGCTGTACCACTTCATCGGCAAGGACATCGTCAACTTCCACGCCCTGTTCTGGCCAGCCATGCTCGAAGGCGCGGGCTTCCGCAAGCCGAGCGCGGTCAACGTGCACGGCTACCTGACCGTGAACGGCGCCAAGATGTCCAAGTCGCGCGGTACCTTCATCAAGGCCCGCACCTACCTCGACCACCTGCAGCCGGAATACCTGCGCTACTACTACGCCGCCAAGCTGGGCCGTGGCGTCGATGACCTGGACCTGAACCTGGAAGACTTCGTACAGAAGGTCAACTCCGACCTGGTTGGCAAGGTGGTTAACATCGCCAGCCGCTGCGCCGGTTTCATCCACAAGGGCAATGAAGGCGTGATGGTGGCTGGCGATGCTGCACCGGAGCTGACCGAAGCCTTCCTGGCGGCCGCCCCGTCGATCGCCGACGCCTATGAAGGCCGCGACTTCGGCCGTGCCATGCGCGAAATCATGGCGCTGGCCGATCGCGCCAACGCCTGGATCGCTGACAAGGCCCCATGGTCGCTGGCCAAACAGGAAGGCAAGCAGGATGAAGTGCAGGCCATCTGCGCCCAAGGCATCAACCTGTTCCGTCAGCTGGTGATCTTCCTCAAGCCGGTGCTGCCGGTACTGGCTGCCGACGCCGAGGCCTTCCTCAACGTGGCACCACTGACCTGGAACGACCACCTGTCGCGCCTGGAAAACCACCAATTGAACCCGTTCAAGGCGCTGATGAGCCGCATCGAACCGGCCAAGGTCGAAGCCATGGTCGCCGCCAGCAAGGAAGACCTGCTGGCCGCCGAAGCCAAGGCCCCGGCCGGCAATGGCGAGCTGGCCAAGGACCCGCTGTCGGCGGAAATCGAGTTCGACACCTTCGCTGCCGTCGACCTGCGCGTGGCGCTGATCGTCAAGGCCGAGGCCGTACCGGGCGCGGACAAGCTGCTGCAACTGACCCTGGACATCGGTGACGAGCGCCGCAACGTGTTCTCCGGCATCAAGTCGGCCTACCCCGACCCGTCCCAGCTGGAAGGCCGCCTGACCATGATGGTGGCCAACCTCAAACCACGGAAGATGCGCTTTGGGGTGTCCGAAGGGATGGTCATGGCGGCCGGGCCTGGCGGTGAAGAGATCTACCTGCTGAGCCCGGACAGCGGTGCCAAGCCAGGCCAGCGCATCAAGTAACAAAACCTGCTGGACCTTGTGGGAGCGGGCGTGCCCGCGAAACTGACTACGCGGTGCATGGCACTGGCGTTGCCGGTGCTCGCGGGCACGCCCGCTCTCACAATGACTCCGGCACCTTGATGCCAAACCCGGACAATCGCCCCGATTCCCGGCTATCGTCATCTCATGAGCGACTACATCCTGGTACTGATCAGCGCTGCGCTGGTCAATCACCTGTGCCTGCAACAACAGCCATTCCCAAGGCTGCACCTCCACGTGCACGGCCTCGCCTGCGCACTATGCATTGCCTTGGGCGTGATCGGCGCACAACTACTGGTGCGCGGGGTGCTTGCCCCACTGCAAGCCCAGGACCTTGCCCTGTTCCTGTTGTTGCCCTGGCTGGCCGTGCTTGCCTGGGGCGTACCATGGCTACTGACAAGATGGCGCCCGAGCTGGCCGGTGACGCAACTGCCCGCGCTGCTGTTGAGCAACGCGGTAGTACTGGGCTTGACCCTGCAACAGGCAAGCGACGAAAGCACATGGCTCGCTACCTTGCTGCAAGGCCTGCTGGCCGGCGGCGGCTTCTGGCTGGCGTTGGTGCTGTTCGCCGACCTGCGCCAGCGCAGCGCTCATGCCGACGTCCCCGGGGCAATGCGCGGCCTGCCCATCGAACTGCTTGGGGCCGGAATAATGGCCATGGCGTTTTCCGGCTTCAACGGGCTGTTCGCCCAATGACCGCCAAGCCCGACCCGCGGCTACGCACCAGCATGGGCCTGGTGTTGCTGGCCTGCGTACCTGGCCTGCTGACGCTGTTCTGGCTGCATGGCTGGAGTTTGCTACTGAACCTGTTGCTGTGCGCCAGCACCGCGCTGCTGTGCGAGGCGCTGTTGCTTACCTTGCGAGCACAACCGCTGCGCACGGCGCTGAACGACGGCAGCGCGCTGGTGACCGCCGTGCTGCTGGCCGCCGCCCTGCCCACCTTGGCACCCTGGTGGTTGCCGGTGGTCGCTACCAGCGTTGCCATCGGCATCGGCAAGCAGGCTTTTGGCGGGGTTGGGCGCAACCTGTTCAACCCGGCCATGGTCGGCTACGCCTTCGTGCTGCTGAGCTTCCCGTTGCAGATGAACCATTGGCCGGGGCCGGCACCAGGCCTGCTCGACAGCCTGCAGCTGGTGTTCGCCGGCGGCGAGCAGATCGATGCCTGGGCCAGGCCGACGCTGCTCGACGGCCTTCGCCACAACCACAGCCTGACCATCGATGAACTGTTCGCCGGTCACCCGGGCTTCGGCAGCATCGGTGGACGGGGCAGCGAATGGGTCAACCTGGCGTTCCTGCTGGGCGGCCTGTTCCTGCTGCAACGCAAGGTTATCAGTTGGCATGCGCCGGCCGGTCTGCTGGCTGGGTTGTTCCTGTTCAGCCTGCTGGGCTGGAATGGCTCGGGCTCGGACTCCAACGGCTCTCCCCTGGTGCACCTGTTCTCCGGCTCGACAATGATGGCGGCGTTCTTCATTGCCACCGAACCGGTGTCCGGGCCCCGGCAGGAGTGGGCGAAGCTGGGTTTCGGCCTGGGGGCGGGCCTGCTGATCTATCTGATCCGCACCTGGGGTAGCTACCCGGACGGTACAGCGTTCGCCGTCCTGCTCATGAACCTCATGGCGCCGAGCCTCGAACGCCTGGCTCTGCAGCGCCAGCAGGTTGCCCGATGAAGCGCCTGGTACGTGATGTGGGTTTGTTGCTCCTGACCGGAGCACTGGCGCTGTCGACCACTTTGGCCTGGCGGCACTGGACCAGCGCAGCCATCGCCGACGCCGAGAAGCAACTGAATAGCCGCCAGCGGCTGGCGGTGTTGCCAGAAGGCAGTTACGACAACCAACCTTTGGACAGCCCGTTGCCTAGGCCCGCCGCACAGCGGCCAAACAGCCGCATCCTGGCAGCTTACCGGGCAACGCTGGCGGGTAAACCGGCCGCCGTCATACTGGTCACAAAGGCCCAGGGCTATGCCGGGCCTATCGTGCTGAGCGTGGCCATCGCAGCGGACGGCCGACTGATCGGCAGCCAGGTGGTCGAGCACCAGGAAAGCCCTGGGTTGGGTGCACGCCTGGGTGATGCGCAGCTGAACTGGCTGGGGCAATTTGCCAACCGTCAGCTGGGCGACCACTGGGCGCTGAAGCGCGACCAGGGCGACTTTGACCAGTTGGCCGGCGCAACCGTGACCTCACGTGCAGTGATCGTCGCGCTACAGGAAGCGCTGAGCTACTTCGATGAGCAGCGCAGCGTATTGCTGGAGGGCGCCACGCATGAATAGGCTCTACCTGCTCGGCGCAAGCCTGGTGCCTCTGCTGGGCGCCACCCGAACACTGAGCGAAGGCGCCACCATAGGCGTGTGCGCAGTGCTGCTGAGCAGCCTTCACCAGCTATCAATGGCACCCCTGCGCCGACGGTCCGCCACCTGGACCTATGTACTGGCCAGCCTGCTGGTTCTGGCGGCCCTGGCCAGTTGCTTGCAAATGGCACTGCGTGCCTGGCTGCTGCCACTGGCACTCGCCCTCGGCCACTATCCCGCACTGCTGTGCCTGCAATGCCTGGCCATTGACTACCTACTGCCCGATCAAGGGCGCTGGCGCCTGCTCGCCGGCCACCTTTGCGCGTTGTTTGCCACATGCCTGCTGCTTGGTGCCAGCCGCCAATGGCTGGCCGACGGTATCGGCCTGCACCTGGCCAGCCTGGCCCCGGGCGCCTTGCTGCTGCTCGGACTGCTGTTGGCCTTGTACAATCGTCTGCGTCCGGGCCCTGCCCAATCACGTCATCAAGGAAAGCTCTGATTTCATGAATGCCGCCAAACGCCTGGAGATCTTTCGCAGGCTGCACGAAGACAACCCCGACCCGAAGACCGAACTGGCGTACACCACCCCGTTCGAGTTGCTGGTCGCCGTGACACTGTCTGCGCAATCCACCGATGTCGGCGTCAACAAGGCCACCGCACGCCTGTTCCCGGTCGCCAACACCCCCGAGGCCATCTATGCGCTGGGCGTCGAAGGCCTGAGTGAGTACATCAAGACCATTGGCTTGTACAACAGCAAGGCGAAGAACGTTATCGAAGCCTGCCGGCTGCTGATCGAACGCCATGACAGCCAGGTCCCGCAGACTCGCGAAGCCCTGGAGGCGCTACCCGGCGTTGGCCGCAAGACCGCCAACGTAGTGCTCAACACAGCGTTCCGCCAGCCGACCATGGCCGTGGATACCCATATCTTCCGGGTCAGCAACCGTACGGGCATTGCGCCAGGCAAGACGGTGCTGGAAGTGGAGAAAAAGCTGATCAAGTTCGTACCAAAGGATTACCTGCTCGACGCCCACCACTGGCTGATCCTGCACGGGCGCTATGTGTGCCAGGCACGCAAGCCACGCTGCGGCAGTTGCCGGATTGAAGACTTGTGCGAGTACAAGCACAAGACCTCCGACGATTGAGTCGATAGCTCGAAACCACACACTGCGATTGAAAAAATCTTTTTTACCAGCGTCTGCTTTCTGGTTATAAGGACGGCCAATGGCCCCTTGGCTTGGAGCGACTCATGAGTAGCGATAAAGACGACCTGTCGATCGAAGATGATTTTGTTGCCGCAGATGACGAAGCGGAACCCCAGGTGGAAACCGCAAAGACCAACCTGAGCAAGCGCCGCACCATCGACAATATGCTGGAGGAAAGGCGCCTGCAGAAGCAGTTGGCCGACTTCGACTACGATCTGTAACCTTGGCAAAGCCTCCTGGCTGGAGGCTTTACGGCCTTGGCGATCAGCTCAACCCTTGCCGTTGCGCCAGCTCGATCAAGTCGACCAGCGACCGTGCATTGAGCTTGAGCAACAGGCGCGACTTGTAGGTACTGACCGTCTTGTTGCTGAGGAACATGCTGTCGGCAATTTCCTTGTTGGAACGCCCTCGCGCCAGCTGCTGCAACACGGTCATCTCCCGTGCCGAGAGGCGGTTGACCATGTCCGTCTCGCTCCCCCCCCTTCCACGTGATACATGCAGGGCCTGGTTGGGGAAGTAGCTGTAGCCCGACAGTACGGCCTTGATGGCGCTCAGCAGTTCGGTGAGTTCCTGCTGCTTGCACACATACCCCGCCGCCCCCGCCTGCATGCAGCGCATCGAGAAGTTGCCGGGGGCCTGCGATGTCAGCACCAGCACCTTGCTGCCCGGACTGAAGGCCGTCATGCGGGTGATTACTTCCAGGCCATCCAGCTTGGGGATGCCGATATCGAGCACCACGATATCCGGCAGGTGTTGCCGTGTCAGTTGCAGCGCAGCCACTCCGTTGTCGGTTTCCGCCACGACGTCATACCCATGCCGCTCCATCAGCATGCGTACGGCCAGGCGTATGACCGGATGATCATCCACGATAAGCACTTTATTCATGCGATATCCATTCATTGCTTTTGCTTTGGCCCGCCAAGATAACCTACAGAGCGCCTGCTGGCGCGGTGATTTACCGGCGAAATATATGAACAGATGGAACCTACAACACTTACAGAAATTTCCTACACTCAACTGATGTACTTGTAACAATCAAATTCCCTGTTACCGAATGAACGGTATCACCGGCCTGTAAAAGTGCACCAGTTGAAAACCGGCCGATACCTCGGGAAATATTCAATTCAAATGCCTGAACAGGCAACGCCACCAGGATTTCGAGCGATTATTCTCACCCGGGAAACAATCCAGTCTTTAGTTGAGCAGCGCCGTAAGGCAAAGATGTGCAAAATCGCTGGAGACGACCCATATGCACCAAGTACAACCTGTCGCCCCGCTGACGATCATTGCCATCTTCGCAGGGATTATCGAAGCCTCCGCCCTTGCCACATTGCCGTTTCTCAGCGAGTCCAGTCAAAAGCTCTATACTTGGTTCCTGGTGGGCTTCCCATTCTTCCTGACGGCACTGTTCTTCCTCACGCTCAACTTCAATTACAAGTCGTTCTACGACCCGTCGCCAAACAGGACGCCAAACGACAACACATCGACACCGAGTGATGTGGCCAAGCATGCAATTCCCGGTAGTACCGGCGAAGCGCTGCAGGGCGAGCCTGTCACGTTCATGTTTTCCGGCCCCGATGCCTATCGCATGATGGAGCAGCAATTGCTGTCCGCCCTCGCCCAACCGCCTCAGCAATCTCGCACCTGGCGCTTTTGCAACCTGGACAGACGCCAGTGCGCGCAACTATCGATCAGCGCGCTTGATGAACAGGTGGCAAACGACGGCCACTGATTCCACAGAAAAAAAAACCCCGGCCTGAGCCGGGGTTCTTGCTGCACATGACGGCAATCAGAGCAGCGAGCGGCCCTTGTTGGCAGCAATGCGCATACGCAGGGCGTTGAGCTTGATGAAGCCAGCTGCATCCGCCTGGTTGTAGGCGCCGCCATCTTCCTCGAAGGTAGCGATGTTGGCGTCGAACAGCGAGTCGTCCGACTTGCGGCCGACAACGGTGACGTTGCCCTTGTACAGCTTCAGGCGTACCACGCCGTTCACGTTGACCTGCGAAGCGTCGATCATCTGTTGCAGCATCAGACGCTCCGGGCTCCACCAGTAGCCGGTGTAGATCAGGCTGGCGTACTTCGGCATCAGCTCATCCTTCAGGTGAGCGACTTCGCGGTCCAGGGTGATCGACTCGATGGCACGGTGGGCCTTGAGCATGATGGTGCCACCAGGGGTCTCGTAGCAACCGCGCGACTTCATGCCGACGTAACGGTTCTCGACGATATCCAGACGGCCGATGCCATTGGCACCACCGATACGGTTCAGGTCGGCCAGGACGGTGGCCGGAGTCTTCTCGACACCGTCGATGGCAACGATGTCACCGTTGCGGTAGGTCAGCTCGATGTAGGTAGCCTGATCCGGGGCGTTCTCAGGCGAGACACTCCAGCGCCACATGTCTTCTTCGTGCTCGGTCCAGGTATCTTCCAGGACACCGCCTTCGTAGGAGATGTGCAGCAGGTTGGCGTCCATCGAGTACGGCGACTTCTTCTTGCCGTGGCGCTCGATCGGGATGCCGTGCTTCTCGGCGTAGTCCATCAGCTTCTCGCGGGACAGCAGGTCCCACTCACGCCATGGGGCGATTACCTTGACGCCTGGCTTCAGCGCGTAGGCACCCAATTCGAAACGCACCTGGTCGTTGCCTTTGCCGGTGGCGCCGTGGGAAATGGCGTCGGCGCCGGTTTCGTTGGCAATTTCGATCAGGCGCTTGGCGATCAGCGGACGGGCGATGGAAGTACCCAGCAGGTACTCGCCCTCGTAGACGGTGTTGGCGCGGAACATCGGGAACACGAAATCACGCACGAATTCTTCGCGCAGGTCGTCGATGTAGATCTCTTTAACGCCCATTGCCTGGGCCTTGGCACGAGCCGGCTCGACCTCTTCGCCCTGCCCCAGGTCAGCGGTGAAGGTCACCACTTCGCAGTTGTAGGTATCCTGCAGCCACTTGAGAATCACCGAAGTATCAAGGCCGCCGGAATACGCCAGTACGACCTTTTTTACGTCCGCCATGCCATCACTCCACGGGGTTGTACGGAAAGGGATCGATTCTAACGACGTTACGGATAAATTTACAGTGGGGCGACAGCTTCTGACGACAAAGCGACAAGAAGTTTCGGAAGGGCGACTTACCATCGGAAATTATGAAATGCCGTATGGGAGCAGCCTTCAGGACTTGGCAGGTGTTGACTCAGGGGCCTTTTCGACAGGCTTCTCAACCGGCTTCTCGATTACCGCAACCCTATCCAGTTCGATATTCACCCGACGATTACGCGCCCGGTTGGCAGCACTGTTGTTCTTGGCCAATGGGTAACGCTCGCCATGGAAACGCACGGTAATCTGCTCTTCCGGAACGCCATGGGCCTTGAGGTAGTCGGCTACCGCCAGTGCCCGGCGGCGCGACATGTCGCGATTGGTCAGGCGATTGCCACTGTTGTCGGAGTGGCCGTTGAGCTCTACATGGTTAACGGTCGGGTCAGCCTTGATGTAGTCGAGGATCACGTCCAGCCGTGCCTTGGCCGCGCCATCCAGCTCGAAGCCTCCCCCGGGGAAGCCCACCTGGGTCTGACGCACCTGATCGTAGTTCATCGGCAGCAGCTTGCCGGCACAGGCCTGATAGTCGTTGTAGGCCTTGGCGAAGCTGACCGGCAGCACACGCACTTCCATCGGCCTGCCCGCCTCGCCGGCATAATTGCGTACCACCGTGCTGCGCCCATCGAGCAGGCCGTTGATCAGGCGACTGGCCTGGCCCTGGGACGAACTGAACAACACCCCGGTACGGGCCATGCGCACGCTGCCCAGATTGATGTCGCTGCGCCCAGGCTGCCACGGCGCAGCAGCTGCCAGCAATGTGGCCGTGCCCGCCCCCAGTACGTTGCTGTCCGAGCGCAACTGGAACACAGGCTGCTCGCCCGCGCGGCGCACGAACTCGCCACTGCCGAAACCGTCGATCGGCTGGATCAGCCGGCATTCGAACTGGTCACCCTCGACCTTCCAGGCAATGTTTTCCATGCGCGTCTGGAAGGTCAGCGCACCGGCCGGCAGGCTGGCGAACAGGGTCAACAGGGCTAGGTAACGCTGGCGCACGGGCGGCTCCACAAATTCTGACGGCTTACCTGCAGGCTATCGGACGCCTGGCGGAAAACTTGATAGCCGTGCTCCACCCAGGGTTTTCCGGTAGCATTGGGGCTTGAGTTCGACCCGCCTGGAATCCCCAATGTCCGATCGCCTGACCCTCCTGCGTCCCGACGACTGGCACATCCATCTGCGCGATGGTGCCGTCCTGCCCCACACCGTTGGCGATGTGGCGCGTACTTTCGCCCGTGCCATCATCATGCCCAACCTGGTTCCGCCGGTACGCAATGCCGTAGAGGCCGGCGCCTACCGTGAGCGCATCCTGGCCGCCCGCCCGGCTGGCAGCCGCTTCGAGCCGCTGATGGTGTTGTACCTCACCGACCGCACCAGCCCCGAGGACATCCGCGCGGCCAAGGCCAGCGGTTTCGTGTATGCCGCCAAGCTGTACCCTGCTGGCGCCACCACCAATTCAGACTCGGGCGTGACCAGCATCGACAACATCTTCCCGGCCATCGAGGCGCTGGCGGAAGTTGGCATGCCGCTACTGGTGCATGGCGAAGTGACCCGTAGCGAGATCGACGTGTTCGACCGCGAGAAGCGCTTCATCGACGAGCATATGCGCCGCGTGGTCGAGCGCTTCCCGACACTGAAGGTGGTGTTCGAGCACATCACCACCAGCGATGCCGCGCAGTTCGTCACCGAGGCCCCGGCCAACGTCGGCGCGACCATCACCGCGCAGCACCTGCTGTACAACCGCAACCACATGCTGGTTGGCGGCATTCGCCCGCACTTCTACTGCCTGCCGATCCTCAAGCGCAACACCCATCAGGTGGCGTTGCTGGATGCGGCCACCAGCGGCAACCCGAAGTTCTTCCTGGGTACCGACTCGGCCCCACACGCCCGACACGCCAAGGAAGCCGCCTGCGGTTGCGCCGGTTGCTACACCGCGTACGCAGCCATCGAGATGTACGCCGAAGCGTTCGAGCAGCGGAACGCGCTGGACAAGCTGGAAGGCTTTGCCAGCCTGCACGGCCCGGCGTTCTACGGCCTGCCGGCAAACACCGACACCATTACCCTGGTCCGCGAAGAATGGACCGCCCCGGATAGCCTGCCGTTTGGCGAGCAGACCGTAGTCCCGCTGCGCGCCGGCGAAAAACTGCGCTGGCGCCTGCTGGAGGAAAACGCGTGAGCGAAGACCTCTACGAAGACGACCTCGACACCCAAGGCAGCAGCGGCTCGCGCCATCCGATGGCCGAGCGTTTCCGCGGCTATCTGCCGGTAGTGGTAGACGTTGAAACCGGCGGCTTCAACAGCGCTACCGATGCCCTGCTGGAAATTGCCGCAGTCACCATCGGCATGGACGAAAAGGGCTTCCTGTTCCCCGAGCACACCTACTTCCACCGCGTGGAGCCATTCGAGGGCGCCAACATCGAGGCGGCCGCGCTGGAATTCACCGGGATCAAGCTGGACCACCCGCTGCGTATGGCAGTCAGCGAAGAAAGTGCGCTGACCGACATCTTCCGTGGCGTACGCAAGGCGCTCAAGGCCAATGGTTGCAAGCGGGCGATCCTGGTCGGCCACAACAGCAGCTTTGACCTGGGCTTCCTCAATGCGGCGGTGACGCGCAATGACCTGAAGCGCAACCCGTTCCACCCGTTCTCCAGCTTCGACACCGCTACCCTGGCGGGCCTGGCTTATGGCCAGACCGTACTGGCGCGGGCCTGCCAGAGCGCCGACATCGACTTCGACGGACGTGAGGCGCACTCGGCGCGCTATGACACCGAGAAGACGGCCGAGCTGTTCTGCGGCATCGTCAACCGCTGGAAAGAGATGGGCGGCTGGCGCGATTTCAACGATTGATCTGCAAAAGCGTTCGCGCGCATTCCCGCTCCCACCGGTACTGCAGTGGCCTCAGCCATTGTGCTATTCCTGTGGGAGCGGGCAAGCCCGCGAAAAGGCCGGCACAGGACGGCACAAAAAAACCGGCCACAAGGGCCGGTTTTTTCATGCACGCGGCAATTACAGCTTGCCAGCGTTCTCGCTCAGGTAGGCAGCAACGCCTTCCGGCGAAGCGTTCATGCCTTTGTCGCCTTTTTTCCAGTTGGCAGGGCAGACTTCGCCGTGCTCTTCGTGGAACTGCAGGGCGTCGACCAGGCGCAGCAGCTCGTCCATGTTGCGGCCCAGTGGCAGGTCGTTGACGATCTGCGAACGAACAACACCGTTGGTGTCGATCAGGAAGGCGCCACGGAAGGCTACGCCGCCTTCGGACTCGACGTCGTAGGCCTTGCAGATTTCGTGGGTCATGTCGGCAGCCAGGGTGTACTTGACCTGGCCGATACCACCGTTGTTGACCGGGGTGTTACGCCAGGCGTTGTGGGTGAAGTGCGAGTCGATCGACACGCCGATCACTTCCACGTTGCGCGCCTGGAAGTCAGGGATGCGGTTGTCCAGGGCGATCAGCTCGGACGGGCAGACGAAGGTGAAGTCCAGCGGGTAGAAGAACACCAGGCCGTACTTGCCCTTGATGGCCGAAGCCAGGTTGAAGCTGTCGACGATCTCGCCGTTGCCCAGCACGGCCGGAACGGTGAAATCGGGGGCTTTCTTACCAACGAGTACGCTCATTGTAATCTCCTGATGAGGGTGAAAAACCGTTTGCCGGGCCAGACGGGCTTGCCCGACATCCAACAAAGGCCGTCCATCATACACGGCTTCTGGTGACAGGCCGACTCCAACGACGAAGCAACCGCCGGTCGCTCAAGCACGGCCCTTTCAGAAACTCCTTTGACAAGCATTCTCATTAACATTAAGCTCCACTCCATCGAGCCCACCAACGATGGTCAGCCTTTATGTATGTGTGTCTTTGTGTCGGCGTTACCGACGGACAGATCCGCGATGCGATCTATGAAGGATGCTGCAGCTACAAGGAAGTGCGAGCCGCCACCAACGTCGCCAGCCAGTGCGGCAAATGTGCCTGCGTTGCCAAGCAGGTGGTCCGCGAGACCCTGACCGAGCTCCAGGTCAGCCAGGCAGCCCTGCCCTACCCCGTGGAATTTACCGCAGCCTGAAAACAAAGAATTCGAAGAACCGGACCTTGCGTCCGGTTTTTTTATGCCCGCAATTCAATAAGTTAGCGCTCCAACGCGGTTCACAAACATTCTTATTTCCATTAATTTTCACTTATTATTCAAGAACTTAGGTTTGACACACCTAAGTATCGGGCTCAAACTTCACTGTATTGGCACACTTCTACAGGGCAGGAACCCGACATGAAAGGCGACGTAAGCGTCATCCAGCATCTCAACAAGATCCTCGGAAACGAGCTGGTCGCGATCAACCAGTACTTCCTGCACGCACGCATGTACGAAGATTGGGGCCTGAACAAACTCGGCAAGCACGAGTACAAGGAATCCATCGACGAGATGAAGCACGCTGACAAACTGATCAAGCGTATTCTCTTCCTCGAAGGCATCCCCAACGTCCAGGACCTGGGCAAGCTGCTGATTGGCGAGCACACCAAAGAGATGCTCGAATGCGACCTGAAGATCGAACAGAAAGGCCTGGTCGACCTGAAAGCGGCCATCGCCCATTGCGAAACCGCTGGCGACTTTGGCTCGCGTGACATGCTCGAAGATATCCTCGAGTCCGAGGAAGAACACATCGACTGGCTGGAAACCCAGCTGGGGCTGATCGACAAGATTGGTATCGAGAACTACCTGCAGTCGCAGATGGGCGAAGAATAAATATTCGCTCCATAAAAAAACCCGCGATCAGCGGGTTTTTTCATGCTTGCCGGAAAATCAGGCCTCGGAAGCCTTGGCCTTGGCAGCCGCTTCCTTGATCAGGGTCTGCAGCTCACCCTTCTCGAACATTTCCAGCATGATGTCGCTGCCGCCGACCAGTTCACCGGCTACCCACAGCTGCGGGAAGGTCGGCCAGTTGGCGTATTTTGGCAGGTTCGCACGGATTTCCGGGTTCTGCAGGATGTCGACGTAGGCGAACTTCTCGCCACAACCCATCACGGCCTGCGATGCACGCGCAGAGAAGCCACACTGCGGGGCATTCGGCGAGCCTTTCATGTAAAGCAGAATGGTGTTGTTGGCAATCTGCTCTTTGATCGTTTCGATGATATCCATGTAGCACCTCGGCTGAACTTTCCGACGCGGTCGTCGGCACGGTGACGCATTGTAACGGAAAGCCGAGCAGCATGCTCGGCCTTACCATTCCTTACGCGGCCTCTACCTGCACGGGTACGCCATTGAGGGCGGCGTTGCCGGAAACCTGATCACGCAGGCGCTCATCGGTGAGGTCGTTGGCACTCACCCCAGGTTGCGCCTTGGCGATCTGCATGTGCACGCCTTGACGAGAGTGACCGAAGCCATGGGGCAGGCTGACTACACCGGGCATCATGTCCTCGCAGGCCTGAACCTCGACTTCAAGATCCCCGGTACGCGAGCGGATACGAACTCGCTGGCCGTCCTGCAACTGACGATGCTGCAGGTCCTGCGGATGCATCAACAACTGATGGCGCGGTTTGCCTTTCACCAGTCGATGAAAGTTGTGCATCCATGAATTGTTGCTGCGAACATGGCGACGGCCGATCAGCAGCAGTTCGCCCGGCACCGGAGGGGCCTGTTGCGCCAGTCGCCCCAAGTCATCCAGCAGCACTTGGGGCGCCGCTTCGACGGCCTTGCTGGCAGTCGTCAGGCGCGCAGCGAGGTTGGCGCGCAATGGCCCCAGGTCGAGGCCATGCGGGTGCTCGTCCAGCGCTGCCAGCGACAGCTGCCAGGGTGTCGTTTCACCATAACGCCCCTTGCGCAGGGCCAGGTCGATCATCTGCGCCGGTGCCAAGGTCGGCTTCAATTCCAGCTCGGCGCGTTTGGCGAACGCTTGTGCCAGCCCGACAAAAATCTCCCAGTCATGCAATGCCCCTTCGGGCTTGGCCAGGATCGCCCGGTTGAAGCGGGTCACGTTGCGCACGGCCAGCAAGTTGAATGTGCTGTCGTAATGGTCGTTTTCCAGCGCCGAGGTGGAGGGCAGGATCAGGTCGGCATGGCGGGTGGTTTCGTTGATGTACAGGTCAATGCTGAGCATGAACTCCAACCCCTCCAGCGCCACATCCAGCTGGCGGCCATTGGGCGTTGAGAGCACGGGGTTGCCAGCCACCGTCACCAGCGCGCGCACCTGCCCTTCGCCTGGCGTCAGCATTTCCTCGGCCAAGGCCGCCACGGGCAGTTCGCCGCCGTATTCGGGCAAGCCCGACACCCGGCTCTGCCAGGCGTTGAAATGGCCACCCGAGGTGGTCGCCACCAGGTCGACGGCAGGCTCGGTGCACAACGCGCCGCCTTCACGGTCAAGGTTACCGGTCACCAGGTTGATCAGTTGCACCAGCCAGTGGCAAAGGGTGCCGTAGGCCTGGGTCGAAACCCCCATGCGGCCGTAGCACACCGCCTTGTCGGCCGCGGCGAAGTCCCGTGCCAGCTGGCGGATGTCTGTCGCGGCAATGCCACAGTGCGCGCTCATGGCCTCCGCGCTGAACGGCGCGATCGCTTCGCGCACCTGCTGCAGGCCGACGACCGGCAAGTGCGAGCCGCGCGCCAGGCCTTCAGCGAACAGGGTATTGAGCAAGCCACACAACAAGGCGGCATCCCCTCCGGGGCGTATGAACAGGTGACTGTCGGCCATCGCCGCCGTTTCGCTGCGCCGCGGGTCCACCACCACCAGGCGCCCACCCCGGGCCTGCAGGGCTTTCAGGCGCTTTTCCACATCCGGCACGGTCATGATACTGCCGTTGGAGGCCAGCGGGTTGCCGCCAAGGATCAGCATGAAACCGGTCTGGTCGATGTCCGGGATCGGCAGCAGCAGGCCATGGCCGTACATCAGGTGGCTGACCAGGTGCTGCGGCAACTGGTCCACCGAGGTGGCAGAGAAGCGGTTGCGGGTTTTCAGCAGGCCCAGGAAGTAGTTGCTGTGAGTCATCAGGCCGTAGTTGTGCACGCTCGGGTTGCCTTGGTACACCGCCACGGCATTGCGCCCATGTGCCTGCTGGATCGCCCATAGCCTGTCGGCGGCCAGGGCAAAGGCCTCGTCCCAGCCGATGGCCTGCCAGTGCTCGCCCACCCGCTTGTGCGGTTGGCGCAGGCGGTCGGGGTCGTTCTGGATGTCCTGCAGGGCCACGGCCTTTGGGCAGACATGGCCGCGGCTGAACGGGTCCAGGGGGTCGCCCTTGATCGAACTGATCAGCGCCCGCCCATCGTCGTCATGGCTGACTTCAATGTTCAGCCCACAGATCGCTTCGCACAGGTGACAGGCACGGTGATGCAGGGTCTTGGTCATGGCCGCCTCTGCCTTGTTGTTGTGGAGGATGTGTAGAAGGTTGTCGAACATCGACTATGCGCCCAGCCCCCGCCACCGGCCAGCGCACTTCGCGGTGTGAATCCACCGACATCAGGCACACGATTTGCGACAGCCATTTGCCAAATTGCCGGCAAGCCGTGTACAAACCTCTGTAGCAAATAAAAAACAGCACTGCCCGTCGGGTAAAGACACCCTTTGCAACACCCTTTGGTACTGGGCAGCTGTTTCCCCTCTTGGCTTCAGGCGACATTTACTTATAGTATTGCGCCTTTCCCTATTTCGTCCGCCCCCGTGCGGCTTACGCCGCAGGTCACTCCCGTTGTCAAAAAAAACCATACGGTCGACCTGCATACCGTTGCAGATAAGGTAGTCAATCATGAGCGCTAGGCACTTTCTCTCCCTGCTGGACTTCACCACCGACGAATTGCTCGGGGTGATCCGCCGCGGCATCGAGCTGAAGGACCTGCGCAAGCGAGGCGTGCTGTTCGAGCCGCTGAAGAACCGCGTGCTGGGCATGATCTTCGAGAAGTCCTCGACCCGTACCCGCGTGTCGTTCGAGGCCGGCATGATCCAGCTCGGCGGCCAGGCCATCTTCCTGTCCCCGCGCGACACCCAGCTGGGCCGTGGCGAGCCGATCGGCGACAGTGCCATCGTGCTGTCGAGCATGCTCGACGTGGTGATGATCCGTACCCACGCCCACAGCACCCTGACCGAATTCGCCGCCAACTCGCGTGTGCCGGTGATCAACGCGCTGTCCGACGAGTCGCACCCGTGCCAGTTGCTGGCCGACATGCAGACCTTCCTCGAACATCGCGGCTCGATCCAGGGCAAGACCGTCGCCTGGATCGGCGATGGCTTCAACATGTGCAACTCGTACATCGAGGCAGCCAGGCAGTTCGACTTCCAGCTGCGCATCGCCTGCCCGGAAGGCTACGAGCCGGACCCACGCTTCATGGCCATTGGTGGTGACCACGTGCAGATCGTGCGTGACCCGAAGGAAGCCGTGCGCGGCGCCCATCTGGTGACCACGGATGTCTGGACTTCCATGGGCCAGGAGGAGGAAACTGCACGGCGCCTGGCGCATTTCGCGCCTTACCAGGTCACCCGCGAACTGCTCGACCTGGCGGCACCCGACGCCCTGTTCATGCACTGCCTGCCAGCCCACCGTGGTGAGGAAATCAGCCATGACCTGCTCGACGACCCACGTTCGGTCGCCTGGGACCAGGCTGAAAACCGCCTGCATGCACAGAAGGCCCTTCTCGAATTCCTTGTAGAACCGGCTTACCACCACGCATGAGTCAACCCCTACTGCTCAACCTGCGCAACCTCGCCTGCGGCTATGGCGACCAGCGCATCGTTCAGAACCTCAATCTGCACCTGAACGCAGGCGACATCGGTTGCCTGCTGGGTTCATCCGGTTGCGGCAAGACCACCACCCTGCGCGCCATCGCCGGTTTCGAACCCGTGCACGACGGCGAGATCCAGTTGGCTGGCGAAGTCATTTCCCGGGCCGGTTTCACACTGGCCCCGGAAAAACGCCGCATCGGCATGGTGTTCCAGGATTACGCGCTGTTCCCGCACCTGACCGTGGCGCAGAACGTTGCCTTCGGCATCGCCAAGCACCCCCGCCAGGCCGAGGTCATCGAAGAGATGCTCGAGCTGGTCAAGCTGGGCGGCCTGGGCGGGCGCTACCCGCATGAACTGTCCGGCGGCCAGCAGCAACGGGTCGCCCTGGCCCGTGCACTGGCACCGGAGCCGCAACTGCTGCTGCTCGACGAGCCATTTTCCAACCTCGACGTAGAGCTGCGCCGGCGCCTGAGCCATGAGGTTCGCGACATTCTCAAGAGCCGCGGCACCAGCGCCATCCTGGTGACCCATGACCAGGAAGAAGCCTTTGCCGTCAGCGACCAGGTTGGCGTGTTCAAGGAAGGCCGCCTGGAGCAGTGGGACACGCCCTACAACCTTTACCACGAGCCGCAGACGCCATTCGTGGCCAGCTTCATTGGCCAGGGGTATTTCATCCGTGGGCAGATGATCAGCCACGAGGCGGTCAATACCGAGCTGGGTGAATTACGCGGCAACCGTGCCTACATCATGGCGCCGGGCAGCTCGGTGGATGTGCTGCTGCGCCCTGACGATATCGTCCACGCACCGGGCAGTGCGCTGCAGGCGAATATCGTCGGCAAGAGCTTCCTTGGGGCATCGACCCTGTACCGCCTGCAATTGCCGACCGGCAGCCAGCTCGAGGCGATCTTCCCTAGCCATGACGACCGTCAGGTCGGTGAGGATGTGGGGATTGCGGTCAAGGCCGATCACCTGGTGCTGTTCCCGGTGCCGGGCAGCGTGGCGGCGCAGTTGCCGCGGCAGGAGAACGGGGTGCGCCGGTACAGTTCGGCGACCTGATTCGAAATTTTGGGGCCGCTCTGCGGCCCATCGCGACACAAGGCCGCTCCTACAAGGGTACGTATTCCCCCTGTAGGAGCGGCCTTGTGCCGCGATGGGCTGCAAAGCAGCCCCAGAAATCTCAGCCCCGACCAATCCCGGCAAACTTGCCCTGGGTGTACTCAGCCAGCACCACCGCCGCCAACTCCACCTCCAGCCCACGCCGCCCGGCGCTGACATGGATGGTTGCAAAGTTCTGCGCCGAGTCATCGATGAAGGTGCGCAGGCGCTTCTTCTGCCCCAGCGGGCTGATCCCGCCCACCAGGTACCCCGTGGCTCGCTGCGCCGACGCCGGGTCGGCCATCTCGCACTTTTTCACCCCGGCAGCCTGGGCCAGGGCCTTGAGGTCGAGCGTACCCACCACAGGTACCACCGCCACCAGCAATTCACCCTTCTCACTGCTCGCCAGCAAGGTCTTGAACACCTGCTGCGGGTCGAGACCGAGCTTTTCCGCCGCCTCCAGGCCATATGACGCCGATTTGGGGTCATGTTCGTAACTGTGCACACGATGCTCGGCACGGTGTTTCTTCAACAGGTCTAGGGCGGGGGTCATGCGGGGGCTCCGGTCGGGACAGCTCGGCGGCTACTTTAGGACAATTCCCACACCGCAGCCAGCGCACCGCAATTGCGCGGCTCTAGTACGCGGATCCGCACCTGAAATCAGCATCCAGATCGTGACCGACCGTTCACTTTCGACCTTTGACATCAGCGTTTCTTGTCTATATTTTTTCGTTTCTGAATAAATGGTGCACTTTTAAGGTGCATTTCCAACATCTGCCCGGGTCAACGGGGATAGACTCCGGGCTTTGCTGTCGAGCGCCACGCGCCTCACAACAAAAAAAACGAGGTCATACATGACGACTGCTCTACGCCAACCCACGCTTTCCAGCCAATGCCTGGCCGAGTTCCTGGGCACTGCACTGCTCATCTTTTTCGGTACCGGCTGCGTCGCCGCGCTCAAGGTCGCGGGCGCAAGCTTCGGCCTTTGGGAAATCAGTATCATCTGGGGCGTGGGCGTCAGCATGGCGATCTACCTCACCGCCGGTATTTCCGGCGCGCACCTGAACCCCGCGGTGAGCATCGCCCTCACCCTGTTCGCCGGCTTCGACAAGCGCAAGCTGCCCTTCTACATGCTGGCCCAGGTATGCGGCGCGTTCTGTGGCGCAGCGTTGGTCTACACCCTGTACAGCAACCTGTTCTTCGATTTCGAACAGGCCCACGCCATGTTGCGCGGTAGCGAAGCCAGCCTGGAGCTGGCCTCGGTCTTCTCCACCTATCCGCACCCATCGCTGTCCACCGGCCAGGCGTTTCTGGTCGAGGTGATCATCACCGCCATCCTGATGGCCGTGATCATGGCCTTGACCGACGACAACAACGGCCTGCCGCGCGGTGCCATGGCCCCGCTGCTGATCGGCCTGCTGATCGCGGTGATCGGCAGCGCCATGGGCCCGTTGACCGGCTTTGCCATGAACCCGGCCCGCGATTTCGGGCCAAAACTCATGACCTTCCTGGCCGGTTGGGGCGAAATCGCCTTCACTGGCGGTCGGGACATGCCTTATTTCCTGGTTCCGGTGTTCGCACCGATCCTTGGCGCCTGCCTGGGTGCCGCGACCTATCGCGGCCTGATCGCACGCAACCTGCCAATGGCAGCCGCCGTGAACCCTGAGACAAATGACAATCGCCAGGGCGATACTCAAGTCAACTGACGCCGGCATCACGCCCAGCCCTGACCCCCTATTTTCGCAAGGCCTACGACCATGACAGACACCCAGGATAAGAACTACATCATCGCCCTGGACCAGGGCACCACCAGTTCGCGGGCCATTATTTTCGACCGCGACGCCAATGTGGTGGGGACCTCCCAGCGCGAGTTCGCCCAGCACTACCCGCAGGCGGGCTGGGTCGAGCACGACCCGATGGAAATCTTTGCCACGCAGAGCGCGACCATGGTCGAGGCCTTGGCTCAGGCGGGCATCAGCCACGCCCAGGTCGCCGCACTGGGTATCACCAACCAACGTGAAACCACCGTGGTGTGGGACAAGGAAACCGGCCGCCCGGTGTACAACGCCATCGTCTGGCAGTGCCGCCGCAGCACCGAGATCTGCGCCCAGCTCAAGCGCGACGGCCATGAAGACTACATTCGCGAAACCACTGGCCTGGTCACCGACCCATACTTCTCCGGCACCAAGCTGAAGTGGATCCTCGACAATGTCGAGGGTACCCGCGAACGCGCCGAGCGCGGCGAGCTGCTGTTCGGCACCATCGATACCTGGCTGATCTGGAAGTTCTCCGGCGGCAAGGTGCATGTCACTGATTACACCAACGCCTCGCGCACGCTGATGTTCAACATCCACAGCCTGCAGTGGGACGACAAGCTCCTGGAAATCCTCGGCATCCCACGGCAGATGCTGCCCGAGGTACGCCCTTCCTCCGAGGTCTACGGCCATACCAAGAGCGGTATCGCCATTGCCGGTATCGCCGGTGATCAGCAATCGGCACTGTTCGGCCAGATGTGCGTGGAACCGGGCCAGGCCAAGAACACCTATGGCACCGGCTGCTTCCTGCTGATGAACACCGGTGACCAGGCGGTGAAGTCGTCCCATGGCCTGCTCACCACCATCGCCTGCGGCCCGCGAGGCGAAGTGGCCTACGCGCTGGAGGGCGCGGTGTTCAATGGTGGTTCCACCGTGCAGTGGCTGCGTGACGAACTGAAGATCGTCAACGACGCACTGGATACCGAATACTTCGCCAGCAAGGTCAAGGACAGCAACGGCGTATACCTGGTGCCTGCCTTCACCGGCCTGGGTGCCCCGTACTGGGACCCGTATGCCCGTGGCGCACTGTTCGGCCTGACCCGTGGCGTGAAGGTGGACCACATCATCCGCGCCGCGCTGGAATCGATCGCCTACCAGACTCGCGACGTGCTTGACGCCATGCAGCAGGATTGCGGCCAGCGCCTGTCCGAGCTGCGCGTGGACGGCGGTGCAGTGGCCAACAATTTCCTCATGCAGTTCCAGGCCGACATCCTCGGCACCTGCGTGGAGCGGCCGAAGATGCGTGAAACCACCGCGCTGGGGGCGGCCTACCTGGCAGGCCTGGCCTGTGGCTTCTGGAGCGGCCTGGACGAACTGCGCGACAAGGCGATCATCGAGCGCGAGTTCAGCCCGCAGCTGGATGAAACGCAGAAAGAGAAGCTGTATGCCGGCTGGAAGAAGGCAGTCGACCGTACCCGTGACTGGGAAGATCACGAGGCCTGATCCTACCTGACAGGCGCGACACCACGTGTAGGAGCGGCCTTGTGTCGCGAAAGGGCCGCAAAGCGGCCCCAGGATTTTCGTGTCATTGCAAATGTTGCTGGGGCCGCTTCGCGGCCCTTTCGCGACACAAGGCCGCTCCTACAAAAAAGCGCCAGCGCAGGCCACAAAATCGATGCAGGGCATTTGTCCCCGCCGCCGCCCCGATAGTCTACTGGTCGTAGTCCGCGTCCTACGGCATCATTGCAGCATTTGTCCGGCAGCCCCAAAGGACCGCCCATGAATCTGCCCCCTCGCCAACAACAAATCCTCGAACTGGTGCGCGAACGCGGTTACGTCAGTATCGAAGAAATGGCGCAGCTGTTCGTCGTCACACCGCAAACCATCCGCCGTGATATCAACCAGCTGGCCGAGCTCAATCTGCTACGCCGCTACCACGGGGGCGCGGCCTACGACTCGAGCATCGAGAACACCGCCTACGCCATGCGCGCCGATCAGATGCGCGACGAAAAGCAACGCATCGCCGAAGCCGTGGCCCGGCAGATTCCCGACCATGCCTCGCTGTTCATCAACATCGGCACCACCACCGAATCCATCGCCCGGGCGCTGCTCAACCACAACCACCTGAAAGTCATCACCAACAACCTGCACGTGGCCGCGATCCTAGCCGCCAAGGACGATTTCGAAGTGCTGGTGGCAGGTGGCACTGTTCGCCGTGATGGCGGCGTCGTCGGCCAGGCCAGTGTCGACTTCATCAACCAGTTCAAAGTCGACTTCGCCCTGGTGGGCATCAGCGGCATCGACGAAGATGGCAGCCTGCTCGATTTCGATTACCAGGAAGTGCGGGTATCCCAGGCAATCATCGCCAATGCCCGACAAGTGATCCTTGCCGCCGACTCCAGCAAGTTCGGGCGCAACGCCATGGTCCGCATGGGCTCGATCAGCCTGGTCGACTGCCTGGTGACCGACCAGGCGCCAACTCCCACCCTCACCCAGCTGCTGAACCAGTACAAGATCCGGCTTGAGGTGGTTTGAGGGCTGACAGGCGCATGCCGCAAGGTTTGTCGCGCCTGTGAGATCGAGCGTCGCCCGCGCCGCGCTCGATCTTACAGGCGCGATACCTTTCAAACCGATCATCCAAAACTTTCGTAAATGTTCATTTCATTGTCATCTGATCAGTTTTTTCTATAAAGACTGACTGGCGACCAGCTTTCTGTTGCGCTAGTATTTTCGAAAACGAACATAAATGTTCATATTCGATGTAAACAGCACCAGGAGGCCTTGCCCGTGTCCCAGCCCGTTTCGTCCCAGCCCCCAGTCGCCGACTGCTATGACCTCGCCGTGATCGGCGGCGGCATCAATGGCGTGGGCATCGCTGCCGACGCCGCCGGGCGTGGCCTCAAGGTATTCCTCTGCGAAAAGGACGACCTGGCCCAGCACACCTCGTCGGCCAGCAGCAAACTGATCCACGGCGGCCTGCGCTACCTGGAGCACTACGAGTTCCGCCTGGTGCGTGAAGCGCTGGCCGAACGCGAAGTGCTGCTGGCCAAAGCCCCGCACATCGTCAAGCCGATGCGCTTCGTGCTGCCGCACCGCCCGCACTTGCGCCCTGCCTGGATGATTCGCGCTGGCCTGTTCCTCTACGATCACCTGGGCAAGCGCAAGCGCCTGGGTGCTTCGCGCAGCCTGCGCTTCGGCCCGGGATACCCGCTCAAGCCTGCGATCAGCCGTGGTTTCGAATACGCCGACTGCGCGGTGGACGATGCCCGCCTGGTAGTGCTGAATGCGATGGCCGCACGGGAAAAAGGTGCCCATATCCATACCCGCACCCGCTGCCTGCGCGCGGAGCGTGTGGATGGCCTGTGGCAAGTGGAGTTGCAGCACGCTGACGGCCGCCTGCAGACCATTCGCGCCCGTGCCCTGGTCAATGCCGCCGGGCCGTGGGTGGCCAGCTTCATCAAGGACGACCTCAAGCTCGATGCCCCCTACGGCATCCGCCTGATCCAGGGCAGCCACATCATTGTGCCGCGCATGTACGAAGGCGAACACGCCTACATCCTGCAGAACGAGGACCAGCGTATCGTCTTCTGCATCCCGTACCTGGAGCGTTTCACGCTGATCGGCACCACCGATCGCGAGTACAGCGGCGACCCCGCCAAAGTCGCGATCACCGAGCAGGAAACCGATTATCTGCTCAAAGTGGTCAACGCCCATTTCAACCACCAGATCAGCCGCAGCGACATCGTGCACACCTATTCCGGCGTGCGCCCACTGTGCAACGACGAATCGGACAATCCGTCCGCGGTCACCCGCGACTACACCCTGGCGCTGTCCGCCAGTGAAGGGCAAGCGCCGTTGCTGTCGGTATTCGGTGGCAAGCTGACCACCTACCGCAAACTGGCCGAATCGGCGATGGCCGAGCTCAAGCCGCACTTCCCACAGATGCGCGGCAGCTGGACCGCTGGCGCGCCGCTACCTGGTGGTGAGCAAATGACCACGGTGCAGGCTCTGGTAGATGCGGTGCTGGCGCGCTGTGGCTGGTTGCCGGTCGATATCGCCAGGCGCTGGGTGCTGACCTATGGCAGCCGTGTATGGCAGTTGCTGGAGGGCGTGCAAGGGCCGGAAGACCTGGGCCAGGCAATTGGTGGTGGGTTGTTCGCTCGAGAGGTGGACTACCTCGCCAGCAACGAATGGGCCTGCAGCGCTGAAGACATTCTCTGGCGCCGCACCAAGCTGGGCCTGTTCACCAGCGCGGGCGAACAGCAGGTGCTTGCAGACTACCTGCAACGAGAGCAGCAGGCGCGCACCCAGGCAGCGTGACTCCCTGGCCCGCCCACACGCGCCAGGCGCAAGCGCCTGGCTGTCAAGCGGGCCATTCGGCGCAGCAGTAACTACCGCCAAACCACATTATCGGCGTGATGCTCTGGGGTCTTTAAAACCCCGGAGAACATCACGTGCCACCCACCGAATACAACCCATCCTATTCAGTCGACGCCCTGATCGCCCAGCAACTGCCTGACTGGTTGACCGGCGCCGACACAACGCACCTGCAAGCCTACGGCAAGGCCTTGGGTGCACAACAACAGGCAGCGGACAGGCTTCGCCATCTGCTCGAAAGAATCCCTCGCCTCGAAGACTTCGCCCTGCCCCTGCTCGAACGCGCGCTGCGTGAGCAGAGAGTGGGGCATATCGACGCGCGACGGGGTCACGTGGTCGTGAGCGAAGAGTTCCAACTACCTTCGGCCGCAGAGCATTTCTACAAGCCGACCGTAATCCATAGCACACGACAAACCCTGCTGGCTGCCGCCCTGCATAACTTCGAAGCACACGAAGCTGAACCGTGGCTGTTGCGTAAAGCGCATCTGGAAAACGAGAAAGGCGAAAAGCTGGCCATGACCTTCGAGCAATTCGTTCGCCTGTGCCGCTCGCTGGATCTGGGCGGCAAGTATCAGGTGCTGCTCAAGACAGTGCTCGAACCCAAGGCTGGGCGTGGCCAGCCGGGCGATCAGGCGCGCACGACAATAAGGCACCTGTTTGAAACCGGCGTACGAACGCGCATGCAAGCAGCGGTTTACGAGGCCAGGTTCAAGCGGCAACTGGATGAGCGGGATCTGCTTCGGCTGCGGTCGATGCTGGAACCCCCTGCGCTCGCAACCTATGGCAAAGGCACGCTGACACCTCGCCAACTCTATCTGCTCGGCAAGTGCGTGACGGGGGTCATCACTCTCGAATGGCGCCCTGCCTTGGCTGCCGACATCGACGAGATCATCGTCTGGATACCCGATGCCCCCGGGCAAAGCCTGTGCTTTTACGACAGTTGGAACGATGTGTACACCGACCTGGCCACTCGCCTCAAACACCAGCCATTCCGCAGGTTTTTCAAGCGTTTCATCAAGGCGCGGGACACAAGCGCTTTCGACAAGGAACTTGCACAACGGCTGTTAGCGTCGCCTGGAGCAAAGAAACTGCAGCTCGACGGGCGAAACCTGCCCATAGAGGGGGATGTGTTCGCACATGTACGAGCGCTTTTGCTCGGACGAATGTTCGATGATGCAGCCTACCTGGCTGTGCCCACGGACGTCGAAGACCGCCTGAGCAGACATCAGCGCTTGCAGGGCATGCTCAGTGCCGGGTTGGACCTGCTGGGGCTGGCAGCTCTGGTCGTACCGGTATTGGGAGACCTGCTGCTGGTCGTCAGCGCGGCGCAATTGCTCGATGAAGTCTACGAAGGCTACCAGGACTGGCAGCTAGGTGATCGCCAGGGTGCACTGGACCACTTGTTCAACGTAGCCCAGGGCCTGGCGACCACAGGCCTGACTGCAGGTGCGCTGCATACGCTGCGACGAATACCTTTTGTCGACAGGCTTGCGCCAACGGTGTTGCCCGGCCGCGGCGTAAGGCTGACCAGAAACCTCCGCTACCTGCCTGCCGAGGAAAATGTCTCGGTATTATTGGAAGGCCTGCAAGGGGAGCACTTTGCCGACACGTTGTCAGACCATGGCCGGATGCTTCTGCAGGTCACAGGCCTGTCCGTGGACCAGCTGCGCCGACTTTGCCTGGAGAACGCTCCACCACCCGCGCGGCTGCTAGACATCCACGACCGGATCAAGCTGCACCAGCAGGATCCGACCCTGAAAGGGGTGGCCGTCGAGCAGAAACTTCAGGCATGGCAAACACCGCTATCCATCGACCAGGCCAAGCTGATCGGCGCCTTTCGGGGGCTGTCGCCAAGGGGCGCCCAGGAAGTCATCGACCATTGCAGTAGCGCCCAGATAGAACAGTTGCATGCTTCCGGGCGGATACCACTGAGCATGGCGCAACATGCACGATGGTATGAACATGCCAGCCGTATTGACCGAGCTTGTCTCGGCTTGCGCCTACAGAACCTGGCCAACACCGATAGCGAAATACTGGCGCTACGCCTCATCGAGCGGGAAGCCCCGTGGCCAGACTCAGTACGGGTCGAATTACGCCACGGCGGCCCGGAGGGATTACAGATATTCGCCAGCCAGAGCGAGACCGCGCAGAAGGTGCGCACCATTGTCAAAGATGAGCAAGGCTACGCCCTGGCTGGCGAAGAAACCCAGGGCAAGTCCTTGCTGGCAGCGCTCCTGCGGTGCCTGGACGACGAGCAGAAAACCCGGTTGGGGAACCGCAACCTGCAGCTCAGGGAACTGCGCGACAAACTGGCCATGGCAGCCGAACAGGATCGCGACTCCACGGCTAGCCTGCTCGACCTGCCCGGCATCCGCGCAACTATCAGGCCGCCCCGGCGTTTCGCCGACGGCAGGCTGGCCTATACACTCAGCGGTGGTGGTGAAAGCAGCCAAAGCGCTATTCGTCGAGGGATCCATCAAATATTCCCCACACTCTCCGAACTGCAACTGGACGCTTACCTCGAAGCAGTCCGCCAGCGCGGGGAGAGCTTGTGGGACCATTACCAGGCGCTGCAACGCCAGCTTGCCGACCTGCGCGAAACACTTCGGGTCTGGCAGGCCGGTTGGCAATCTCCGATCGACGCCATTCGCAGACGCCGGGTAGCCGATACCCTTCGCCGCAGTTGGCGGCGCAAACTGGTGGACGGCAACGACCAATATGAACTGACCATAGACGGCGAGCACATCGATGCCTTGCCAGACCTGCCGGAGGGTGTGGAATACCGACACGTGCGCCGGCTGACGTTACGCAACATGCGCCTGCAGCAGATCGATGCGCGCTTCCTAAGGCTGTTCCCCAACGTCGTGGACCTGGACCTGAGCGGCAACCAGCTGACATTGGTTCCCGAGGGCATCGAGGGCCTCAGCCAGCTACGGCGCTTGAACCTGAGCAACAACCTGATTGCGATGGACGCAGCAGGTAGCAGCCGCCTGGCTCAGTTGCAGCGGCTGGATACCCTGATACTCAATTACAACCCCCTCAACGGTATGCCCGACCTCTCGGCCTTGCCACATGTGCGGGACCTGCGCCTGCGAGCAACGGGCCAGGCGGATATTGGCCTGGTCCACCAGAGCGTAGCGCTACGCGCCCATATCGACTTGCGCGACAACAGAATCAGCGAGTTGCAGCGCGAGATGCGCGGCTTGCGCCTTCGCCTGCAAAGGCTGAACCTGCATGACAATCCGTTGAGCGAAGGCAGCATCGAGTATCTGGACGAAGCACAGGGTGCCAGCGAAACAGGCGCCCGAGGCAGCGCGTCGTATGCCCACGAGCCAATAGATGAAGAAACCCGTGCAACCTGGGTAGCGTCCAGAAACGAGCTCCTCCGTGCAGAACGGGAGGCAGCCTGGGACCGCATGAGCGAGGAGCCGGGCTCTGGAGGCCTGTTCAGATTCCTGGCCGACTTTGCCCAGAGCGAAGACTTCGAGGCCCATCCGCGGCATTATCGACGCCGTCTCTGGCATATCCTCGAAGCCTGCGAAAACAATGAAGCGTTACGCGAGCAGTTGTTTCGCGAGGCCGACGGGCCGCGTACCTGCGAGGACCGCCTGTTGCTGCTGCTCAACCAGATGGAAGTGGGCGTGCTGGCCTTCCAGGGCATCGAAGGGGTGCCAGCGGAAATGAGAGAGAGCCACCTGCTGTATCTGGGCGGCCAGTTGCACCGCCTGGACCTGCTTGACGATATTGCCAACCGGCATATCCAGGCCCTGCGCGAAGCAGGACGCAGAGTAGATGAAATCGAAGTTCGGCTTTTCTATCGCCTGCGGCTGACAGGGCCACTTGACTTGCCAGCACCACCGGATGAGATGCACTTCGCATCATTCGCCCACGTGACAACGCGGGATCTGAATGCAGCAGAAATAGAAGTACTGCAAAGCTACAGCACCTTGTCGATGCTGGACGCGCTTGCAGGCCGCCCTTACTGGCAGAACTACCTGCGAGAAACCTATGTTGACCGTTTCGAGGCGACCGCAAGGCCTTATCACGAGCGAATGGAAGCGCTCGAGGCACGGGCCGTGGCCGGCCAGGAAGCGGGCTATGAAGACCAGGCCAGGGTTTTGATGCGCGAACTTGCCGCCGAGGAGTCAGTGCTGATACGCACCCTCACTACCGAGGCCTGGGCGCGCTGGAACCAGACGCCGAAAGAGCGGCTCATGCCCCACTGACCAGGCTGGCAGCACTGCGATCAGGCTCAGCATGGCAGCGGTCCTGATCGCTCGTGCATTGCGATGCAGGGTTGGCAAATCCGTTCGGATTTCCGAACGATTAACCGCTATTCATTCGGTATGGCGAATGAAACTTACCGTCACACGATGAGTGCGAAAGGTTGATTCCCAATGAATTCGAGGCGTTATGATCAATGCCAGAGCTTGGCACGACTCATGCTCTACACTTGGTAGCCGAATGCAATCGTTTATTTCTGTATTCGTTGAACGAAGAGTCCGCCAACGGCTCCATAAAAAAAACAAACACGTCGAGGAAAATTTGATGCGCATCGTTCGTCAATTGCTGGGCGCCGCCATCGCGGCCGCCGTAATCGCTTCGCCGGCCATGGCCGAAGAACTGACCGGCACCCTGAAGAAGATCAAGGATTCGGGCACCATCACCCTGGGCCACCGCGACTCCTCCATCCCGTTTTCCTACCTGGCCGGCAAGCCCGAGCCCGTGGGCTACTCGCATGACATCCAGATGGCTGTCGTCGACGCCCTGAAGAAGCAGCTGGGCACGGACATCAAGGTCCGCTACAACCTCGTCACCTCCCAGACCCGCATCCCGCTGGTGCAGAACGGCACCGTAGACCTCGAGTGCGGCTCCACCACCAACAACGTCGAGCGCCAGCAGCAGGTCGGCTTCTCGGTCGGTATCTTCGAAGTCGGTACCCGCCTGCTGACTAAGGTCAAGGACGGTCAGCCGGCATACAAGGACTTCCCGGACCTGGCCGGCAAGAACGTGGTAACCACCGCAGGTACCACCTCCGAGCGCATCCTCAAGGCGATGAACGCCGACAAGCAGATGAAGATGAACGTGATTTCCGCCAAGGACCACGGTGAAGCCTTCAACATGCTCGAAAGCGGCCGCGCCGTGGCCTTCATGATGGACGACGCCCTGCTCGCCGGCGAAATGGCCAAGGCTCGCAAACCGTCGGACTGGGTCATCACCGGTACCCCGCAGTCCTACGAGATCTACGGCTGCATGGTGCGCAAGGATGACGCGGCCTTCAAGAAAGCGGTCGATGACGCCATCGTCGGCTACTTCAAGTCGGGCGAAGTCAACAAGAGCTACGACAAATGGTTCCAACAGCCAATCCCGCCGAAGGGTCTGAACCTGCAGTTCCCGATGAGCGACGAGCTGAAGAAACTGATCGCCGAGCCGACCGACAAGGCTGCGGACGAGAAAAAGTCCTGACCACCAGCCCATGGCCTGTTGCGCTGCAAAGCGCGAATTAAACCTGCAGGCCACCCGTTAGTGTCTAACCTTTCATCCGAGGGCTTATGCCCTCGGATGTTGGAAGGTGCCCGTGAAACAACCGTCTGAGGGGAAATCCCGATGAATTACAACTGGGACTGGGGCGTGTTCTTCAAGTCCACCGGCGTGGGCAGCGAAACCTATCTGGACTGGTACGTCACCGGCCTGGGCTGGACCATCGCCATCGCCATCTCCGCCTGGGTCATCGCCTTGCTGCTGGGCTCGGTCCTCGGTGTCATGCGCACCGTGCCGAACCGTTTGGTATCGGGTATCGCCACCGCTTATGTGGAGCTGTTCCGCAACGTACCGCTGCTGGTGCAGCTGTTCATCTGGTACTTCCTGGTGCCAGACCTGTTGCCAGAAGGCCTGCAGGAATGGTTCAAGCAGGACCTCAACCCGACCACCTCGGCGCTGATCAGCGTGGTCATCTGCCTGGGCCTGTTCACTGCCGCCCGCGTGTGCGAGCAGGTGCGTACCGGCATCCAGGCGCTGCCCCGCGGCCAGGAAGCCGCCGCCCGCGCCATGGGCTTCAGCCTGTCGCAGATCTACACCAACGTGCTGCTGCCACAAGCCTACCGGATCATCATTCCGCCGCTCACCTCGGAATTCCTGAACGTGTTCAAGAACTCGTCGGTGGCGTCGCTGATCGGCCTGATGGAACTGCTGGCACAAACCAAGCAGACCGCTGAGTTCTCGGCGAACCTGTTCGAGGCCTTCACCTTGGCCACGCTGATCTACTTCACCCTGAACATGGGCCTGATGCTGCTGATGCGCATGGTCGAGAAAAAAGTCTCGGTGCCCGGCCTGATTTCCGTAGGGGGCAAATAAATGGATATGGATTTCAGCGAAATCATCCCGGCCCTGCCTGCCCTTTGGGAAGGCATGGTCATGACCCTGCAGCTGATGATAATGGGCGTGGTTGGCGGCATTGTACTAGGGACCATCCTGGCCCTGATGCGCCTGTCGTCGAGCAAGCTGCTGTCGAACGTGGCCGGCGCCTACGTCAACTACTTCCGCTCGATCCCGCTGCTGCTGGTAATCACCTGGTTCTACCTAGCGGTACCATTCGTGCTGCGCTGGATTACCGGCGAGGACACCCCGGTAGGTGCTTTCACCTCCTGCGTGGTGGCATTCATGATGTTCGAGGCCGCGTACTTCTGCGAAATCGTCCGCGCCGGCGTGCAGTCGATCTCCAAAGGCCAGATGGGCGCCGCCCAGGCCCTGGGCATGACCTACGGCCAGACCATGCGCCTGATCATCTTGCCCCAGGCCTTCCGCAAGATGACGCCGCTGCTTTTGCAGCAGAGCATCATCCTGTTCCAGGACACCTCGCTGGTCTACACCGTGGGCCTGGTGGACTTCCTCAACTCGGCACGCTCCAACGGCGACATCATCGGGCGCTCCCATGAGTTCCTGATCTTCGCCGGTGTCGTGTACTTCCTCATCAGCTTCTCCGCTTCGTGGCTGGTCAAGCGCCTGCAAAAAAGGATCGCCGTATGATTTCCATCAAGAACGTAAACAAGTGGTACGGGGACTTCCAGGTACTGACCGACTGCAGCACCGAGGTCAAGAAGGGTGAAGTGGTGGTGGTCTGCGGCCCGTCGGGCTCGGGCAAGTCCACCCTGATCAAGTGCGTCAACGCCCTGGAGCCGTTCCAGAAAGGTGACATCGTGGTCGACGGCACCTCGATCGCCGACCCCAAGACCAACCTGCCCAAGCTGCGTTCGCGCGTTGGCATGGTGTTCCAGCACTTCGAGCTGTTCCCGCACCTGACCATCACCGAGAACCTGACCATCGCCCAGCGCAAGGTGCTTGGCCGCAGCGAAGCAGAAGCGACCAAGAAGGGCCTGGCCCTGCTCGACCGCGTCGGCCTCGGTGCCCACGCCAAGAAGCACCCCGGCCAGCTGTCCGGCGGCCAGCAGCAGCGCGTGGCCATCGCCCGCGCCTTGTCGATGGACCCGATCGTCATGCTGTTCGACGAACCGACCTCGGCACTGGACCCGGAAATGGTCAACGAAGTACTGGACGTGATGGTCGAGCTGGCCCACGAAGGCATGACCATGATGTGCGTGACCCACGAAATGGGCTTCGCCCGCAAGGTGGCCAACCGCGTGATTTTCATGGACAAGGGCAACATCATCGAGGATTGCCAGAAGGAAGACTTCTTCGGCAACCCGAGTGCCCGCCACGAACGTACCCAGCACTTCCTCAGCAAGATCCTGCAACACTGATTTTGCTTCACTGAAGCGGTCGGCGCCGCTGCCCTTCGGGCAGCAGGCGCTGGTCGTGACAAGGCCACTGTGATGAAATGCGATCCTTCGCTTCTTCTCCCTGCCAAGCCTGCCGTGAAATCCCGCCTGCTCCGCCAATTGCTGTTACCGCCACTGATCATCCTGCTGATGGTCGGCCTGGGAATGGCTGGCTACCTGATCAGCGAGAGCAGCGGCATCCGCACCCTCAGCGAAAACGGCGAGCGCCAGCTGGAGCTGCACGCGCGCACGGTCGAGAGCGAAATCAGCAAGTACACCTACCTGCCGAGCCTGCTGGAGCTGGAAGACAGCGTCTCGCATCTGCTCACCGACCCTGACGGCGGCTCGCGGCAGACTGTCAACGAATACCTCGAAGGCCTGAACCGGCGCAGCCGCAGCCGGGCCATCTTCGTCCTCGACACCAACGGCCGTGTCCAGGCTACCAGCAACTGGCGCGATGCCGACTCGTTCCTCGGCGAGGACCTGTCGTTCCGGGCCTACTTCCAGACTGCCGTGCGCGGCGAACCCGGGCGTTTCTACGGTATCGGCAGTACAACCGGCGAGGCCGGCTATTACCTGGCCCACGGCCTGGAGGAGCATGGCAAGATCATTGGCGTGGCGGTGATCAAAGTGCGCCTGGACACCCTCGAGGAGCGCTGGCAGCGTGCCCGCCTGGAGGCGTTCGTCAGCGACGAGAACGGCATCATCATCCTCTCCAGCGACCCTGCCCGGCGCCTGAAGTCGGTACGCCCGCTGACCCCGCAGATCAAGGAGCGCCTGGCTCGCAGCCTGCAGTACTACTGGTGGCCGCTGAACGAACTGCAGCCGCTGGCACGGGAGACCCTGGCCGATGGTGTGGAAAAGCTGACCTTCCCGGCCAACAGCGAAACCGCACAGGGCAAGGCCCGCGAAATGGCCTACCTGGCCCAGACCCGGCGCCTGGTCGACACGCCCTGGCATTTCACCCTGCTGACCCCACTGCAGGACCTGCGCCGCGAATCCATGGTACAGGGCATCCTGGTGGGCGTGGCCTTCGCCTTGTTGGCGATCCTCGGCATCGCCTGGAACGAACGGCGCAAGGTCATCGCCACTCGCCTGGCAGCCCGCGAGGCCCTGCAGGAAGCCAACAGCCAGCTGGAGCGACGGATTACCGAACGCACGGCCGACCTGCGTGCCAGCAATGAACGCCTGAAGGGCCAGATTCGCGAGCGCCGGCATGCCGAGCAGACCCTGCGCCACGCCCAGGACGAACTGGTACAGGCCGGCAAGCTGGCCGCCATCGGGCAGATGTCCACCAGCATTGCCCACGAACTGAACCAACCGCTGGCCGCGCTGCGTACGTTGTCCGGCAACACCGTGCGCTTCCTCGAACGCGGGGCGCTGGAAACCGCCAGCACCAACCTGCGTACCATGAACGACCTGATCGACCGCATGGGCCGAATCACCGCCAGCCTGCGCTCGTTCGCCCGACGCAGCGACGACAGTGGCCAGGCTTCGCTGGCCAAGGCGGTGGACGCTACCTTGCAGGTGCTGGCCAACCGCATCAGCGCCTGCCACCTGCAGTTGCACAATCAGTTCGAGGACCAGCAGCTTGCCATCGACCAGACCCGCCTGGAGCAGATCCTGGTCAACCTGATCGGCAACGCCCTGGATGCCATGGCCGCCCAACCGCTGCCGCAACTGTGGCTGGAGGGCGAGCTGCAGGGCGACAAGTACCGTTTGCAGGTGCGCGACAATGGCCACGGCATCGACGCCGAGGCGCGCAAGCACCTGTTCGAACCTTTCTTCACCACCAAGCCGGGCGAACACGGCCTGGGCCTGGGCCTGACCCTGTCGGCGAGCCTTGCCGCCGCCGCCAAGGGCAGCCTCAACGTCGAGCATCCCGCCAGCGGCGGTACGGCCTTCGTCCTGGCCCTGCCCCTGGTCTCACCCCCTAGCGAATCGGCAGAGCACCCATGAACCAAGCGCCTCTTACCGTCCTGATCGTCGAAGACGACCCGCATGTGCTGCTCGGCTGCCAACAGGCGCTGGCCCTGGAAGACATCGCCTGTGAAGGTGTGGGCAGCGCCGAGCAGGCGCTGGAGCGCATCGGCGACGACTTCGCCGGCATCGTCGTCAGCGATATACGCCTGCCGGGCATCGATGGCCTGGAGCTGCTCAACCGCCTCAAGGCCCGCGACCGCAGCCTGCCGGTGGTACTGATCACCGGCCACGGCGATATCGACATGGCGGTGGGCGCCATGCGCAATGGCGCCTACGACTTCATGGAAAAACCCTTCTCCCCGGAGCGCCTGGTCGACGTGGTGCGCCGCGCCCTCGAACAGCGCGGGCTGTCGCGCGAAGTGGTGGCCCTGCGCCGCCAGTTGGCGGAGCAAAGCAGCCTGGAGGGGCGCATCATTGGCCGTTCGCCGGCCATGGAGCACCTGCGCGAGCTCATCGCCAACGTCGCCGATACCTCGGCCAACGTGCTGATCGAAGGCGAAACCGGTACCGGCAAGGAACTGGTCGCCCGCTGCCTGCACGACTTCAGCCGTCGTCAGGGCCAGCCGTTCGTGGCACTTAACTGTGGCGGCTTGCCGGAAAACCTGTTCGAAAGCGAGATTTTCGGCCACGAGGCCAACGCCTTCACCGGTGCCGGCAAACGCCGCATCGGCAAGATCGAACACGCCAACGGCGGCACGCTGTTCCTCGACGAAGTGGAGAGCATGCCGATCAACCTGCAGATCAAGCTGTTGCGCGTGCTGCAGGAGCGCACCCTGGAGCGGCTGGGCTCGAACCAGAGCATTCCGGTGGACTGCCGGGTGATCGCCGCCACCAAGTCTGACCTGGATGCCATGGGCCAGAGTGGCCAGTTCCGCAGCGACCTGTATTACCGGCTGAACGTGGTGACACTGGAGCTGCCGCCGCTGCGCGAGCGCCGCGAAGATATCCTGCAGCTGTTCGAACACTTCCTGCAGCAGTCGGCCCTGCGCTTCGACCGTGAAACACCTGCGCTGGACAGCCAGACCCTGTCGCGCCTGATGGCCCACGACTGGCCGGGCAACGTGCGTGAACTGCGCAACGTCGCCGAACGCTATGCCCTCGGCCTGCCTGCGTTCAAGAAAGGCCCCAGCGGTGGTGCCAGCCAAGGCTTGGGCTTTGCCGAGGCGGTGGAAGCGTTCGAGCGCAACCTGCTCAGCGATGCCCTGCAACGTACTGGTGGCAACCTGAGCCAGGCCAGCCAGGAGCTGGGCATGGCCAAGACCACGCTGTTCGACAAAGTGAAGAAATACGGCCTCGGCTGACCTCAACCCAACCTGGAAAGACAACGTGGACCTGGTATTCAAAGCTGCCCTGGGTGCTGGTGTGGTGGTGCTGCTGGCGGTGCTGTCGAAGACACGCAATTACTACATCGCCGGGCTGGTGCCGCTGTTCCCCACCTTCGCCCTGATTGCCCACTACATTGTCGGCAAGGGGCGCAGCATTGCCGACCTGAAGACCACCATCCTGTTCGGCATGTGGTCGATCATTCCGTATTTCGTGTACCTGGCGACCTTGTATGTACTGGTTGACCGCATGCGCCTTGAGGCATCGCTGGCGTTGGCCACGGTAGCCTGGCTGATGGCGGCGACCGTGCTGGTGACCTTGTGGGTGCGGATTCACTGAGTTGCATCGGCGTAGACTTCTTCGCGGGCACGCCCGCTCCCACAGGTATTGCACATGATTGAAAGCGGGTGCATTCCCTGTGGGAGCGGGCGCGCCCGCGAAGAGGCCAACGCCGATTCAGAGCCCTGCGATATGCGTGACATCCTGCCGATGTGCCTGCAGGTAGGGCAACACCGCCCCCAGCAACGGCGCCTTGAACGGCTCCTGGAAGCGGTGCGCCAACCCCGGTATCAAGCGCAGCTGGCTGCCCTGGATATGCGCCGCCAAGTGCACGCCATGCATCACCGGCAGCAACGGGTCGGCCGTGCCATGCACTACCAGGGTCGGCACCCGCAACTGGTTAAGCAACTCGACCCTGCTCGGTTCGGCCAGTATCGCCATGATCTGGCGCTTGGCCCCTTCAGGGTTGAACGCCCGGTCGTAGGCCACGGCCGCTTGCTGCAGCAAGGCCGCACGGTCGTCACGCACCTCGGGGCTACCCAGCGCCGCCAGCAGATCAGCCTGCTGCTCGATGGCCACTTCGCGGTTCGGCGCGCTGCGCCGGGCCAGCAACTGCACCAGCGCAGGATCCGGCGCCGGCAACCCCGCCGCCCCTGAACTGGACATGACCAGCGTCAGGCTGCGCACGCGCTCGGGCGCCATGGCAGCCAGGTGCTGGGCAATCATGCCGCCCATGCTCACCCCCAGCACATGAAACTGGCGCACGCCCAACGCATCCATCAAGCGCAGGCCATCGTCCGCCATGTCGGTCAGCGTATAGGGCGCAGCCACCGACAGGCCCAGCTTGTAGCGCAGCAGTTCGACCGTCAGGTTGGCCGTCGGTGGCAACTGGTTCCAGCGTGACAGGCCGACATCGCGGTTGTCATAGCGGATCACCCGAAAGCCCTGGCGGCACAACGCTTCGACCACGTCGTCCGGCCAGTGGATCAGCTGCCCTCCAAGGCCCATCACCAGCAGCAAGGCCGGGTCGCGTGGCGCACCGACGCTCTGGTAGACAAGGCTGACCGCGCCCAGCTCGGCACGCTGCACCGGCACGTGGGCGTCACAACGCTGTTCAGCGAAACTTGCAGGTACGCCGAATACAAAGAAAAGAAAAAGCCAAAAAGCCCGCATGAAAGAAACACCAGAATGCAGATCCCCAGTAGAGCGCGAGTCTGATGAATTCTGTTCGGGCGCGCTGCCACAGTTCAGTGACAGTTTGATGACTCCCGCCAGGCGGTGCGGCGGTACGCCCAGTCGACAGGCGCGGCAACATGAGGGAAACTCAACTCATTCCCTGTTTCCTCAAGTCCACACACCGGAGTCAGCTGTGCTGGAGATCCGTCACCTGAAAACCCTTCATGCCCTGCGCGAGGCCGACAGCCTCGTGGAGGCTGCCGAGCGCCTGCACCTGACTCAGTCGGCGCTGTCGCACCAGTTCAAGGAACTGGAAGAACGCCTGGGCCTGCCGCTGTTCGTGCGCAAGACCAAGCCGATCCGCTTCACCAGCGCCGGGTTGCGTCTGCTGCAACTGGCCGATGCCACCCTGCCGCTGCTGCGCGGCGCCGAACGTGACATCGCGCGCCTGGCCGGCGGCACCGCCGGTCGTCTGCACATGGCCATCGAATGCCACAGCTGCTTCCAGTGGCTAATGCCGACCATCGACCAGTTCCGTGATGCCTGGCCGGAGGTGGAGCTGGACCTGGCCTCCGGCTTTGCCTTCGCACCACTGCCGGCCCTGGCCCGCGGCGACCTCGACCTGGTGGTGACCTCCGACCCGCTGGACCTGGCGGGCATCACCTACGTGCCTCTGTTCACCTACGAGGCAATGCTGGCGGTGGCCAACCAGCATCCGTTGGCCAGCAAGCCCTACATCGTGCCGCAGGACCTGCTCGACCAGACCCTCATCACCTACCCGGTGGAGCGCGACCGCCTGGACATCTTCACCCGCTTCCTGGAGCCAGCCGACATCGAGCCCGCCGCCGTGCGCACATCGGAGCTGACGGTGATGATGATGCAACTTGTGGCCAGTGGCCGTGGCGTGTGCGGCATGCCGCACTGGGCGCTGCACGAGTACAGTTCGCGCGGGTATGTGAAGGGCAAGCGCCTGGGTGAGAAAGGCCTGTTCGCCACGCTTTATGCCGCCGTGCGCACCGACATGCTCGATGCGCCATATATGCGCGACTTCTTGCTCACGGCCAAGGACACCTCGTTCGCCACCCTCGATGGCGTCAGCGCGGTGCGCTGACGGCCTGGCGGTATAGCGGCAGGATCAGGTCGCGGGTCAGGGGTGCAAGCTGCATGGCGGGTGCCTGGTCTGCGGCCAGCCACACCACCTCCTCGATCTCCGCGGCCGGCAGCACGGCTGCGGCGCTGTCGACTCGGAACAGTTCGGCTTGTACCTCGAAGCCCGGCTCGTTGGCGGCCGGGGCGCTGAACTGGCCCAGGTGCACGGCCTGGGCCGGGTCGATGTGCAGGCCCAGCTCCTCATGCAGCTCTCGCACCAGCGCCTGCACGGGTGTTTCGCCAGCATCGATCTTGCCGCCGGGCTGCATGAAAGCCTGGGTGCCGCGTTTGCGTACCAGCAGGGTTCGGCCTTGGGGGTCGATCAGCATGGCCGCGGCGATGCGGATGGTGTTGGGCATGGGGGGCTCACCTGAATCAATGGCCGGGGAGGATCCCATGGGGTTCCTGGCCTGACAAGGCCAGTGTTTCCTGTGCCGGCCCTTTCGCGGGCGCGCCCGCTCCCACAAGCCCTCCACAGCTCTTGAAAGCAACGCAGTACCTGTTGGAGCGGGCATGCCCGCGAAAGGGCCGGCACAGGATATAGCCGACCGGCCAGACGAACGGCCCCTTGCCAACCCGTCCCACACCCTCCATAACCAACACATGAACCTGCCCGCCAAACACCACCCGGTGCTCGAGCTGTTCCACCCCGCCGTGCGCACCTGGTTCCGTCGCCACTTCGCCACGGTGACCGATGCCCAGGCCCAGGCCTGGCCGTTGACCCATGCGGGCAAGTCGATGCTGCTAGCCGCACCGACCGGCTCGGGCAAGACCCTCAGTGCGTTCCTGGCCGTGCTCGACGAACTGTTCCGCCAAGGCCTGGAGCACCAAGGCGAGCTACCAGCGCAAACCCAGGTGGTCTACGTTTCGCCACTCAAGGCGCTGTCCAACGATATCCGCCTGAACCTGCAAGCCCCGCTCGAAGGCATCAGCCAGGCCATCGCGGACCAGGGCCTGAACGCCCCGCGCATCACCACGGCCGTGCGCAGCGGCGACACCCCGCAGAAGGAGCGTGCCGCCATGCGCAAGCTGGCGCCGCACATCCTGGTGACCACCCCCGAATCGCTCTACGTGCTGATGGGCTCGGCTTCTGGCCGTAAAGGCCTGGCCAGCGTGCACACGGTAATCGTCGACGAAATCCATGCCCTGGCAGGCAACAAGCGCGGCGCCCACCTGGCACTCACCCTGGAGCGCCTGCAGGCCCTGTGCAACCGGCCGTTGCGGCGCATCGGCCTGTCGGCCACGCAACGCCCGGTCGAGCGAGTGGCGCAATTTCTGGTCGGCAACGGCCGCCCCTGCGCAATCGTCGATGTCGGCCATGCTCGGCAGCGCGACCTGGCCATCGAGGTGCCGCCAGTGCCACTGGGTGCAGTGATGGCCACCGATGTCTGGGGCCTGGTCTATGACCGCCTGGCCACCCTGGCGCGCGAACACCGCACCACCCTGGTGTTCGTCAACACCCGGCGACTGGCCGAGCGCATCACCCGCCACCTCAGCGACCGGCTGGGCAAGGAGGCGGTTGCCGCGCACCACGGCAGCCTGGCCAAGGAACTACGCCTGGATGCCGAACAACGCCTGAAGAATGGCCAGTTGCAGGTGCTGGTGGCCACTGCATCGCTGGAGCTGGGTATCGATATCGGCGACATCGATCTGGTCTGCCAGATCGCTTCACCAGGTTCGATAGCGGCCTTTCTGCAGCGGGTCGGCCGCGCCGGCCACCAGGTCGATGGCGTGCCAAAGGGCCGCTTGTTCCCGACCTCGCGCGATGACCTGATCGAATGCGTGGCCCTGCTCGACTGCATACGCCGGGGCGAGCTGGATGAACTGCACATTCCCCGGGCGCCGCTGGACGTGCTGGCCCAGCAGATCGTCGCCGAAGCCAGCAACCAGCCCTGGCACGAACAAGCCCTGTTCGACTGCCTGCGCCAGGCCACGCCCTATGCCGAACTCGACCAGCAACATTACCAGGCCCTGCTGCGCATGCTCGCCGAGGGCTACAACGGCCGCCAGGGCGTGCGCAGTGCCTATCTGCACCGCGATGCGGTGAGCGGCACCCTGCGTGGCCGCCGCGGCAGCCAGCTGACCGCCCTGACCAGCGGCGGCACAATCCCCGACAACGCCGACTACGCCGTGCTGCTCGAACCGCAGGCGCTGAACATCGGCAGCGTCAACGAAGACTTCGCCGTAGAAAGCATCGCCGGCGACATCTTCCAGCTTGGCAATGCCTCCTATCGCATCCTGCGCGTCGAACCGGGCCGGGTGCGGGTGGAGGATGCCCATGGCCTGCCACCGACCATTCCATTCTGGCTGGGCGAGGCGCCGGGGCGCAGCGACGAGCTGTCCGCCGCGGTGGCCCGGCTGCAGGCGCAGATCGACCAACAGCTGGCTGACAACAACCAGGCCGAGGTGCTGGCATGGTTGCAGGCCACCTTCGAACTGAGGAAAGACGCCGCCGGCCAGTTGCTCGACTACCTGGCCCGCACCCGCGAAGTGCTTGGTGCCCTGCCCTCGCAGGACACGCTGGTGATGGAGCGCTTCTTCGATGAGTCCGGCGGTACCCAGTTGATCATCCATTCGCCCTACGGCAGCCGCATCAACCGCGCCTGGGGCCTGGCCCTGCGCAAGCGCTTCTGCCGCACCTTCAACTTCGAGTTGCAGGCGGCGGCCAGCGAGGACGCCATCGTGCTGTCGCTGTCCTCCAGCCACAGCTTCGAACTGGACGACGTGTGGCGTTACCTGAATAGCCGCAACGCCGAGTCGATCCTTGTCCAGGCACTGCTCGATGCGCCGCTGTTCGGCGTGCGCTGGCGCTGGAACGCCAGCGTGACCATGGCCTTGCCGCGCTTTGTCGGCGGTCGCAAGGTGGCGCCACAGATCCAGCGGATGAAGAGTGAAGACCTGATTGCCGCCGTGTTCCCCGACCAGATCGCCTGCCTGGAGAACATCGTCGGCGAGCGGCAGATTCCCGATCATCCGCTGGTCGAGCAAACCCTCGACGACTGCCTGCACGAGGCGATGGACAGCGAAGGCTGGCTAGCACTTTTGCGGCGCATGGAAAGCGGCACGGTACGCCTGCTGTGCCGCGATCTGCCCGCCCCTTCGCCGTTGGCGGCGGCCATCCTCAATGCACGGCCATATGCCTTCCTGGATGACG
The DNA here is from genome assembly GCF_057444345.1 of Pseudomonas sp. PVC-5-1. Taxonomy (NCBI): domain Bacteria; kingdom Pseudomonadati; phylum Pseudomonadota; class Gammaproteobacteria; order Pseudomonadales; family Pseudomonadaceae; genus Pseudomonas; species Pseudomonas sp. PVC-5-1. The sequence goes on from NZ_CM172024.1 coordinate 4,529,525, forward strand.
CGCCACTGGAAGAGCGTCGCACACAGGCAGTGCTCAACCGGCGCTGGAACGAGGTGCAGAACGGCGACGACCTGGGCGCGCTGGACGCCGATGCGATTGCCGCCGTGGCGGCCGAAGCCTGGCCGCAGCCGGGCAACGCCGACGAAATGCATGAAGCGTTGATGGGCCTGGGTGTCATCAGCCAGGACGAAGTGCAGGGCAATGCCGGCTGGGAGCTGCTGCTCAGACAATTGGCCAAGGCTGGCCGGGCCTTGCGCCTGGTGGATGAAAAACTGTGGCTGGCACGCGAGCGGTCGAGTCTGCTGCAGGTGCTGTATCCCGGCTCCCGGCTGGAACCTGCGTTGCAGGTACTGCCAGGCTTCGATCAGGCCATCGAGCCGGACATTGCGCTGGTCGAACTGTTGCGAGCCCGCCTGAGCGGCCATGGCCCGCTGACCCGCGCGCAGATTGCGGTAGCACTTGGCAAACCGCCGCAAGCCATCGAACAGGCCCTGGCCCACCTGGAGACCGAAGGCTATGTGCTGCGTGGGCATTTCAGCCCCGGCGCAAGCGAACTGCAATGGTGCGAACGCCATCTGCTTGCGCGCATCCACCGCTACACGGTCAAACGCCTGCGCCGGGAGATCGAGCCGGTCAGCCTGCAGGACTTCATGCGCTTTCTGTTCGACTGGCAGCACCTGGCTGACGACACGCGCCTGCGCGGCCCGCAAGCCGTGGCCGAGGTACTAGGCCAGTTACAAGGATTCCCGAGTGCCGCCGGAGCATGGGAGGCCGAACTGCTGCCAGCACGTATCAAGGACTACAGCCCGAACTGGCTCGACGATGCCTGCCGTAGCGGGCAGTTCGCCTGGAGCCGGCTGGCGGCGACCGTGTCGAGCAACACCTTGTCGAGCACACCGCTGGTGCTGCTGCCACGCGAGCATCTTGGGTTGTGGCGCAGCCTTGCCCCCGTGCCAACCCTGGATAGCCTCGGCGCACGGGCACAACGCGTCCACGAGGTGCTGAACGCGCATGGCGCGCTGTTCTTCGACGAGCTGGCACACGACGCCCACCTACTACCCAGCGAACTGGAGACGGCCTTGCAAGAGCTGGTAGGCGCAGGCCTGGTGGGGGCCGACAGCTTCACCGGCCTGCGCAGCCTGATCACCCCGGCGGCGAAACGCACATCGCGCAACAGCCGACGCGGCCACCCGCCGCTGTCCAGCAGCATGTCCCATGCCGGGCGCTGGGCCTTGCTGCGCAGGGGCACTGTAGACGACAGCCAGCGCCTGGAGCACATCGCCCGGGCCCTGCTTCGGCGCTATGGCGTGGTGTGCTGGCGCCTGCTGGAGCGCGAAAGCGATGTGCTGCCGCCCTGGCGCGAACTGCTGCGCTGCTATCACCGGCTGGAAGCGCGTGGCGAGATTCGTGGCGGGCGTTTCATTGCCGGGCTGGCCGGCGAACAGTTCGCCTTGCCTGAGGCGGTGGGGCTGCTGCGGCAGGTGCGGCGGCGTGAATTGGACGGGGCATTGGTGGTGGTGAGTGCCAGTGACCCACTGAACCTGGTCGGGTCGTTGCTGCCGGGGGCGAAAGTGCCGGCGGTGAGTGGCAACCGCCTGCTGTACCGCGACGGGGTGCCAGTGGCGATGCGGGTGGCAGGGCACTATTCGTACCTGGTCGAAGCGCCGGCACAAGAGCAGGAAAGCTGGCGGCAGAAGCTGCTGCGCGACACTATCTGAATCCCTCGTTGCTGACTTCAGGGCATGCACAGCACCTGTAGGAGCAGCCTTGTGCTGCGAAGAGGCCATTATTGCCGAAGACAATCTGTTTCCCTACTGGCCTCTTCGCAGCACAAGGCTGCTCCTACAAAAGCCCGTGTTGGCCTGAAGACTATCGCCAGGCTCTGCGAGAATGATTTTCGCTACCCCGATTTTAATTTGCACAGCCGAGCAACTTGGCTATGGTCGGGGTTTGCCCCAGGCCCTGAGCCTGACCGCGCCATCGCAAGGACCCTGTATGAGCCTGTCACTTCTCAGTCGCTATGCCTTCTTCGCCGCCTGTGTGCTGTTCACCCTGGCGAGCCTGCCGTTCACCCACCACGAATGGCTGTGGCCGTTCACCCTGAGCACCGGCATCCTCAGCCTCATCGGTCTGTTCGACCTGTTGCAGCAACGCCACGCAGTACGCCGCAACTACCCGATCCTGGGCAACATCCGCTATCTGGTCGAGGCCATTCGCCCGGAAATTCGCCAGTACCTGCTGGAGGCGGACAGCGACGCCCTGCCGTTCTCCCGCGCCCAGCGCTCGCTGGTTTACGCAAGGGCGAAGAACGAAGCCTCGGACAAACCCTTCGGCACCCTGATCGACGTGTACGAGTCCGGCTTCGAATTCATCGGCCACTCCATGCGCCCGGCGCCATTGGCCGACCCGGCAAGCTTCCGGGTCATCGTCGGCGGGCCGCAATGCAGCCAGCCATACTCAGCGTCGATCTTCAACATATCGGCGATGAGCTTTGGCTCGCTCAGTGCCAACGCCATCCGCGCCCTCAACCAGGGCGCCAAGCTGGGCAACTTCCACCATGACACCGGCGAAGGCAGCATCAGCCCCTATCACCGCGAGCATGGCGGCGACCTGGTCTGGGAACTGGGCAGCGGCTACTTCGGGTGCCGCACGCCAGACGGGCGCTTCGACCCCGAACGCTTTGCCGCCCAGGCACGCAGCCCGCAGGTGCGGATGATCGAAATCAAGATGAGCCAAGGCGCCAAGCCCGGCCATGGCGGCATCCTGCCCAAGCACAAGGTGACCCGGGAAATCGCCGAAACCCGTGGTGTGCTGATGGGCGAAGACTGCATATCGCCGTCGCGCCACAGCGCCTTCTCCACACCCATCGAGATGATGCAGTTCATCGCCCAGTTGCGTGAGCTGTCTGGCGGCAAACCGGTAGGTTTCAAGTTCTGCCTGGGCCACCCGTGGGAGTTCATGGGCATCGCCAAGGCCATGCTGGAAACCGGCATCCTGCCCGACTTCATCGTCATCGACGGCAAGGAAGGCGGCACCGGCGCGGCGCCGGTGGAGTTCACCGACCACATTGGCGTACCGCTGCGCGAAGGGTTGCTGTTCGTGCACAACACCCTGGTTGGCCTGAACCTGCGCGACAAGATCAAGCTGGGCGCCAGCGGCAAGATCGTCAGCGCGTTCGACATTGCCAGCGTGCTAGCCATTGGCGCCGACTGGGCCAACTCGGCGCGCGGCTTCATGTTCGCCATCGGCTGCATTCAGTCGCAGAGCTGCCACACCAACAAGTGCCCGACCGGTGTGGCCACGCAAGACCCTCTGCGCCAGCGTGCGCTGGTGGTGCCGGACAAAGCCCAGCGGGTGTTGAACTTCCACCACAATACCTTGCGTGCCCTGGCCGAAATGCTTGCGGCAGCGGGCCTGGAGCACCCGGCGCAGCTGGAAGCCAAGCACCTGGTACGGCGCATCTCGGCCACCGAGATCAAACTGTTCTCGCAGATGCATGTGTTCTTGAAGCCGGGTGAACTGCTGACTGGCGAGGTGAACGGGCAGTTCTATTCGCGCATGTGGCAATTGGCGCGGGCGGACAGCTTTGAACCGAACAGCGAAGTGGCGGCCTGATAGAACCCTGGGGCTGCTACGCAGCCCATCGCGACACAAGGCCGCTCCTACAGGAGTACGCGATCTCTTGTGGGAGCGGCCTTGTGTCGCGAAAGGGCCGCAAAGCGGCCCCAGCCATTTCAGATCAGGAAGCAGTACTGGTCACACCCTGCGCATCTTTCGGCGCCAGGCGGAATGCGTAGTACAGCACCGTCAGCAGCACCAGGAACGCCGGGCCGATGTACAGCGCCACGCGGGTATCCTCGAAGTACGCCATCAGGCCGACCACCAGCACCAGGAAGGCCAGCGCCAGATACGAGCTCAACGGCCACAGCCACATGCGGTATTTCAGCGCCTTGCGTTCAGTGGAGCTCAGGCCGGCGCGGAACTTCAGTTGCGCCAGCAGGATCATCACCCAGGTCCAGATCGCGCCGAAGGTGGCGATCGAAGTCACCCAGACGAAGACCTTCTCCGGCACCAGGTAGTTGGCCAGCACGCCCAGCAGCAGCGCACCGATCGACAGCAGCAGCGCGTTGCGCGGCACGCCGTTCTTCGACGTACGGGCGAAGGCCGCCGGGGCCTGGCCGTTCTGCGCCAGGCTGTAGAGCATGCGCCCGGTGCTGAAGATGCCGCCGTTGCACGACGACAGCGCTGCAGTGATGACCACGAAGTTGATGATGCCGGCGGCGGTCTTGATGCCCAGGCGCTCGAAGGTCATGACGAACGGGCTGCCCTGGCTGCCGATTTCGTTCCAAGGGTAGATCGACAGGATCACGAACAGCGCACCGACATAGAACAGCAGAATGCGCCAGAACACCGAGCCGATGGCCTGCGGGATGGTCTTTTGCGGGTTGCGTGCTTCACCGGCGGTCAGGCCGATCATTTCCACGCCCAGGTAGGCGAACATGACCATTTGCAGCGACATCAGCACGCCGGTCACGCCATTGGGCATGAAGCCGCCGTTGCTCCAAAGGTTGGAAATACCCACTGCCACGCCGTCATTGCCGAAGCCAAAGGCAATGATGCCGATGCCGCCAAGGACCATGGCGATGATGGTGACGATCTTGATCAGGGCGAACCAGAACTCGAATTCACCAAAGGCCTTGACGGCCACCAGGTTGACCGCCCCCATGCTGCCCAGCGCCGCCAGGGCCCAGATCCAGCGTGGTACGTCAGGGAACCAGATACCCATGTAGATGGCTACCGCGGTGATTTCGGCAACGCAGGTCACCAGCCACAGGAACCAGTAGTTCCAGCCGGTAAGGAAGCCCGCCAGCGGGCCTAGATAGTCCTGGGCATAACGGCTGAACGAGCCAGCGACAGGGTTGTGCACGGCCATTTCGCCAAGGGCGCGCATAATCACCAGGATGGCCAGGCCGCCGATGATGTAGGACAACATGATGGCGGGGCCGGCCATTTCGATGGCCTTGGCCGAACCGAGGAAAAGACCGACACCGATACAGGCGCCCAGCGCCATCAGGCGGATGTGCCGTTCGCCCAGTTCACGCTTGAGCGGGCCGCCTTCAGCGGCCTGGCCGTGGGCAGAGTGGTTGCCGACTGGCATAGCAATACAACCTCATTTTGTTATTGGATTTGACCTTCGTGCAGCACCAGCCAGGCCGATAGGCGTGGCATTGGCTTGCCGAACTGGCCTTGTGGGCCGGCCCGAGTGCCGGAATAGAGCGCCCGGCGAGGCGAAGGGGGCGAGCAGTATAGGAAGACCCTTGCAGGTTTTTTCGCTGTATAAACAGGAATATTCAGCTAGATCTCTGGGGCCGCTTCGCACCCCATTCGCAGCACAAGGCTGCTCCTACAATGGATACGCATTCCCCTGTAGGAGCAGCCTTGTGCTGCGAATGGGGCGCGAAGCGGCCCCAAATCGCCCGGCCACCATAGCAACATCGCCGTATGAAGAAACCCACACCAAAGCCGCATAGCCCTACGCCACTCTTCTCCGTCTCTTACAAATTTTTCACCTGACCCGCTCAACGTCTAAGCTTCAGACAAGCAAGACGAAAATACCTGGCCGGATAGAAGACTATGGGCGCACTGTGGCAATCGGAACCAAGCAGAACGGAAGCACCCGAGATACCTCCGGCCGAGACGCCACAACCCAAGTCCCCCCGTCAGCGTCGGCTATGGTGGCGGCTGATCATCCTCATCCTGCTGGTGGCGCTGGTGGCCATCGGCTTTGCTGCGTATGACGAATTCCGCACCTCCAACCTGCAGTCGCGGGAATTCAGCAAGCTGGCCAGCACCCTCACCTATTCGCTGCAACCAGGCCCCAGCGATGCCATCGTCTACCCCGGCGAAGGGCCGTTCGACAAACGCCTGGGCTACAGCGCCCTGGGCGAATTCCTGCCGCGCCTGCTCAAGCGCGACTACCTGATCAGCGAGCAGGTGAAGTTCTCGCCGGCGTTGATGAACTACGTCGATCATGGGCTGTTCGCCCCCTATATCGAGAAAATCCAGGCTGGCCTGTCGATCACCGACTGCCGCGGCGACATGCTGTACCAGTACAACTACCCGCAACACCTGTACCCGGACTTTGCGGCGATCCCGCCGGTGATCGTCAACAGCCTGCTGTTCATCGAGAACCGCGACCTGCTCGACACCAAGGACCCACGCAACAACCCGGCCGTGGACTGGCCGCGCTTCGCCAAGGCCGCCTACAGCCAGGTGGCCAAGTACCTGGCCCTGCCCGGCCAGTCCGCTGGCGGCAGCACCCTGGCCACGCAGCTGGAAAAGTACCGCCATTCACCGGACGGCCTGACCGTTTCCGGCGCCGAGAAGATCCGCCAGATGATTTCCGCCAGCGTGCGCGCCTACCAGGGCGGCCCTGACACCACCGAGGCGCGCCAGCGTATCGTGCGGGACTACCTCAACAGCGTGCCGCTGTCGGCAGTGCCTGGGCATGGCGAAGTGCATGGCATGGCCGAAGGCCTGCGGGTCTGGTACGGCGCCGACTTCGACCAGGTCAACCAGGCCCTGAGTTCCACCGCCAGCGACCCTGAGAGCATGGCCGCACGCGGCCTGGCCCTGCGCCAGGTGCTGTCACTGATGATTGCCCAGCGCCGGCCGTCGCACTACCTGTCCAAGGGGCGGCTCGAACTGGCCGAACTGACCGACGCGCACATCCGCGTGCTGGCCGCCAACAAGGTCATCGAGCAGCCACTGGCCGACGCGGCACTGGCCAGCAAGGCGGTATACCGCGACTGGGTGGCGCAACCGACCATCGTGCCGATCGTCACCAACAAGGGCATCAGCCTGGCACGCAACCGCCTGGCGGCCATGCTCAACCGCCCGCTGTACGACCTCGACCGGCTCGACGTGTCGGCCACCAGTACCCTGCAGTCCGACCTGCAGCTGCAGGTCAGCCAGTACCTGAAAAACCTTGCCGACCCTGAATTCGCAGCGCAGATCGGCCTGATCGGCGAACGCCTGCTTACCGCCAAGACCACCGACCAGGTGAGCTACAGCTTCACCTTGTTCGAGCGCACTGCCGACGGCTCGCGGGTGCGGGTGCAGACCGACAGCACCGACCAGCCGTTCGACATCAACGAAGGCAGCAAGCTGGAGCTGGGTTCCACCGCCAAGTTGCGGGTGCTCACCACCTACCTGGAGATCATCGCCGAACTGCACGACAAGTACGCCGGCAAGCCAGCCGCCGAGTTGAAGAAAGTCGAAGTCGCCGAACTCGACCGCATCAGCCAGTGGTCGCTGGAATGGCTGGCGCAGAACAGCAAGAACCAGAGCCTGGACGCGATGCTCGATGCGGCGCTGGAACGCAAGTATTCGGCCAACACCGGCGAAGCCTTCTTCACCGGCGGCGGCATGCATGTGTTCAACAACTTCCGCAAGGAAGACAACAGCCGCAACCCGACCCTCAAGGATGCATTGCGCGAGTCGATCAACCTGCCGTTCATCCGCCTGATGCGCGACCTGGTGCGCTACGTGACCTACCAGCAGCCATACAACCGCGTGCCGCTGCTCAAGGACGACTCCGACCCGCGCCGCCAGGAATACCTGGCCCGTTTCGCCGACAAGGAAGGCACCAACTACCTGATGCGCTTCTGGAAGAAATACCAGCGCAAGACCTCGCAGCAGCGCCTGGACACCTTCCTCGACAGCATGCGCGTAACCCCGCAACGGTTGGCGGCCGTGCACCGTTACCTGTTCCCCGAGGCTGGTCAGGAAACCTTCAACGCCTTCGTCCGCGCCCACCTCAAGGGTGACAAGATCGTCCTGGGCAAACTGACCGATGGCCGCCTGTCGGAGATGTACGACGCCTATGGCCCGGGCAAGTACGACCTGCCCGACCAGGGCTATATCGCCAAGGTCCACCCGCTGGACTTGTGGCTGCTGGGTTACCTGCTGAAGAACCCCGGCTCTACCTTGACCGAAATGGTCAATGCCAGCCGCTTCGAGCGCCAGGAGGTATACGGCTGGCTGTTCAAGAGCCGCCATCAGGGCGCCCGTGACAGCCGCATTCGCACCATGGTCGAGATCGAAGCGTTCCTCGACATTCACCAGCGCTGGAAGCGCGTGGGCTATCCATTCGACCACCTGGTGCCCTCGCTGGCCACCGCCATCGGCAGCTCGGGCGACCGCCCCGCCGCCCTCTCCGAACTGGTCGGCATCATCCAGAACGACGGCGTGCGCCTGCCGACCTTGCGGATCGACACCCTGCACTTCGCTGCCAACACGCCTTACGAGACCAAGCTGGTCACTGACCCGGACCGGGGTGTGCGGATTCTGCCGGTCGAAGTGGCGCGCGCCCTCAAAGGCGCCATGTCGCAGGTGGTGGATGCAGGCACCGCGCGGCGTATTTCCGGCAGTTTCAAGCTGCAGGACGGCACGCCATTGGTGATGGGCGGCAAGACCGGTACCGGTGACAACCGCATCGAAAGCTTTGGTGCTGGCGGCCGGCTGATCGGCTCGCGCTCGCTGAACCGTACCGCCACCTTCGTGTTCTTCCTGGGCGACAACCACTTCGGCACCTTGACCGCGTTCGTGCCGGGGCGCTCGGCAGAGGCCTTCAAGTTCACCTCGGCGCTGCCGGTGCAGGTACTCAAGGGCATGGCTCCGATTCTCATGCCATACCTGCAACCGGGCAATCCGAATGAGTGCAAAGCGCCGCAGGTGGCCATGCACACAGCCGCGCCGCAAGGGGATCCATCGAACAACTAGATGATAATCATCTGCAATTAAGGGCTTGTCTTTAGATATATCTTGAGTAATATCTTACGATATATCGCAAACGACGGAGCCCTGCCCCCATGCGCGAACATACCCCCCATGACCCCTTCGAGCGGCGCCCAGGTCGTGGCGAACGCGGCCCGCGCGTCTTCGCTCCCGGCGACCTCAAGCTGCTGATGCTGGCCCTGCTCGCCGAGCAGCCAGGCCACGGCTACGACCTGATCCGCCAGATCGAGAACCTGTTCGACGGTAGCTACAGCCCAAGCCCCGGGGTGATCTACCCCACCCTCAACTTCCTCGAGGAGGCCGAGCTGATCAGCGGCCAGGTGCAGGGCAGCAAACGCCTCTATGCCATCACCGAAGCTGGCCGCACCGCCCTGGCCGAACAGGCCGTCGCACTGGACGGCGTGCGCATGCGCATCGAAGTCAGCAAGCGCGCCCTGCGCGGCCACGACCGCCCACCAGAGATTCATGAAGCGGTCGGCAACCTGCGCCACGCACTGCACATGCACAGCGGTCGCTGGACACCGGAAGAAATCGAGCGGGTCCGCGACCTGCTCAACCACGCCGCCAAGGCCATCGCCTCCTCGCCGGCTGAACCTGCCAGGGAGACACCCCATGAGTGACACCATTCACCGCGTCAACCACGAAATCCGCCAACGCCACCTGCAGGTGCTGCGGGTCACCGAACTGACCCCGCGCATGCGCCGTATCACTCTCGGGGGTGCCGAACTGCAAGGTTTCACCAGCGTGGGCAGCGACGACCATATCAAGCTGCTGTTCGCCGAAACGCCGGAGCAACAGCAAGCCATCGAGGCTCGCAACCTGGGCCGAGAAGGTGGCGCACGGCCTACCATGCGCGAATACACGCCACGGCGCATCGACCTGGTGGCCAATGAGCTGGACATCGACTTCGTGCTGCACGGCGATGGCCCTGCCTCTACCTGGGCAGCCCAGGCGGCACCCGGGCAAACCCTGGACATTGCCGGGCCGCGGGCTTCGATGGTGGTGCCGGACATCTTCGACAGCTACCTGCTGATCGGCGACGAAACCGCCATTCCGGCCATTGGCCGCCGCCTGGAGGAATTGCCAGCGGGCCGCCAGGTACTGGCGGTTATCCAGATCGAAGACGAGCAGGAACGCCAGCCACTGCCGAGCAAGGCACAGGTGGAAGTGATCTGGGTACGTCGTCAACATGAAGACCTGCTGGCGCTGGTGAAGAACCTGACCTTGCCACAAGGCCGGTTGTATGGCTGGGTGGCACTGGAAAAAGCCCTGACCCGCCAGGCCAAGGCACTGTTGCTGGAGAAAGGTTTGCCTGAGGATGCGCTCAAGGCTGTGGCCTACTGGCGTGCCGACGGGACTGCGGACGACGAATGATTGTTTATTGCCTGCACTGGCCCTATCGCCGGCAAGCCAGCCACAGGAATCGCTTAGCCCCTGTGGGAGCGGCCTTGTGTCGCGATAGGGCTGCAAAGCAGCCCCAGCAATTTCAACTATGGCGCATCAATCCTGGGGCCGCGTTGCGGCCCTTTCGCGACACAAGGCCGCTCCTACAGGTACAGCGACAACCTCGAGAGCAACGCTGTACCTGTGGGAGCTGGCTTGCCGGCGATAGGGCCAGTGCAGGTCAAGCCAATCTGTGCAGCCCCCGCCACCTGTCCAGCCCCAGCAACACCAGCCCAATCCCCCAGAACCCCGCCAACACCCCCAGGGCATTGAGCAATACCTGCCCATACCCCAGGCTCGCCACATCGATGAACGGGTAGGCATACACGCCAATCTCGCTCCCCCGCCACAGCGCGTAGGCAAAATACATCGCCGGGTACACCGCCCAGACCAGCAGATGCCATAGCCGCAACCTGCCCTTGGGCACCTCGCACCACCAGTACAAGGCATATAGCACGGGCATCACATCGTGCAGCAACTCGTCCGCCAGCCATTGCCAGCCCTGCGGTTGCCACAAGTGACGCAACAGCACGCTGTAGGCCAATGCCACCAGCACGATGCTGGCGGCCACCGCGGAACTCACCGCAGGCGACAGGAAAAAGCGCTTGGCACGGCCTTCCCGGCCAAACGCCGCATAACTGAGCACCGTTGCCACCAGGGTGTTGGTCAACACGGTGAAATACCCGAACACATTGATCAGGCCACCCACCAGGCTGGCCTGCTCCTGCCAGCGCGCCAGCAGCACCAGATACACCTGCACGGTCAGGCCGAACCAGCCCAGCACGGCCATGCCGGTCAGCCAGGGGCGACGCGGCATGTCAGGCCTGACGCTGCAGCTTCACGTACAGCTGCTCGACCTTTTCCCGTGCCCACGGCGTCTTGCGCAGGAAGGTCAGGCTCGACTTGATGGTCGGGTTGCTTTTGAAGCAGCGCACATCGATGCGCTCGGCCAGGCCCTGCCATTGGTAGTGCGCCACCAGCTCGGTGAGGATCTGTTCGAGGGTCTTGCCGTGCAGCGCGTTGTGTTGGGCCGTGCTCATGCCTGTGCTCCGTAGGAAAGATGCGCACCTTACACGAGTGTAGTGGTGGGTGGGATCAGGTGAGTCAACAGAAAAACCGCTGGCCAGGCGCAAAACCTCTGTGCTGAAATAGAGATGTTATATTGTAACATTACAAAAGCATCTGCCAAGGAACGCCCCATCCCCATGCTGCACACACCGCTTCGCCTCTCTCCCCTCGCCGTCGCGCTATGGCTAGCCGCCCCACCCAGCCAAGCGGTGGAGCTCGAACCCCAGGTCATCACCGCCAACCCTTTGGGTAACAGCCAGCTGGCCGCCCCCAGCACCGTGCTCGAAGGCGACAACCTGCTGCAACAGCAGCACGGCAGCCTCGGTGAAACCCTGAACAAGCAGCCCGGAGTCGCCTCCACCTGGTTCGGCCCTGGCGCCAGTCGCCCGGTAATTCGTGGCCTGGATGGCGACCGCATTCGCATCCTGCGCAATGGCGTCGGCGCCCTCGACGCTTCATCACTGTCCTACGACCACGCCGTGCCGCTGGACCCGGTGACCGTCGACCGTGTCGAGATCGTCCGTGGCCCGGCCGCCCTGCTCTACGGCGGCAACGCCATCGGCGGCGTGGTCAATACCTTCGACAACCGCATCCCGGATGCCCCCATCGAGGGCATCCACGGTGCCGGTGAACTGCGCTACGGCGGCGCCGATACCACCCACAGCAGCGCTGGCAAGCTGGAAGCCGGCAACGGTGCCTTCGCCCTGCACCTGGATGCCAACAGCCGCCAGTTCAACGACCTGCGCATCCCCGGTTACGCGCGCAGTTCCAAGGTGCGCGATGCCGACGAACCCGGCAGCAAGCACCGCCTGGAAAACAGCGATGGCCGCCAGGACGGTGGCGCCCTGGGTGGCGCCTACCATTGGGACCACGGTTACGCCGGCCTGTCGTACAGCCGCTACGACAGTAACTATGGCTCGGTGGCCGAGCCAGGTGTGCGCCTGGACATGAAGCAGGACCATTACGCCTTCGCCTCCGAGCTGCGCGACCTGGACGGCCCGTTCACTTCGATCAAGGTCGATGCCGGCTACACCGACTACGAGCATCGTGAAATCGAAGAAGGCGAGGTCCACACCACCTTCAGGAACAAGGGTTATGAAGCACGTATCGAAGCTCGCCACCAACCGCTCGGGCCGGTAGAAGGCGTGATCGGTGCCCAGGTCAGCCGCAACGAATTCTCCGCGTTGGGCGAGGAAGCCTTCGTCCCGCACACCGACACCGACAGCCTGGCGCTGTTCATGCTGGAGCAGTGGCAAGCCACCGAGCGCCTCAACCTGAGCCTGGGTGCACGCATGGAGCACACCCGGGTCGATCCGGATGCCAAAGGCAACGAGAACTTCGCCGACGCCGACAGCGCCAGCAGTTTCAACGCCTTCAGTCTGTCTTCCGGGGCGGTGTACCAGCTCGACCCGGTATGGGCGCTGGCCGCCAACCTCGGCTACACCGAGCGCGCCCCGACCTTCTACGAGCTGTATGCCAATGGTGCCCACGTGGCCACCGGAGCCTTTGAAGTCGGCGATGCCAGCCTGAACAAGGAAAAAGCCGTTTCCGCCGACCTGGCCCTGCGTTTCGACAACGGCACCCACAAGGGCAGTTTCGGGGTGTTCTACAGCCACTTCCGCAACTACATCGGCCTGATCAGCACCGGCAACATCCGCGAGGGGCATGACCACGATCATGATGAGGATGACCACGACCATGATCACGATCATGACCACGGCGGTTTCCCGGAGTACCAGTATCAGGGCGTGCGGGCGCGATTCTATGGCATCGAGGCCCAGGATCGCTGGCAGCTGGCCGAGAACCGTTACGGCAGCTTCGCGTTGGAAGTGTCTGGTGACTACACCCGGGCCAAGAACCTGGACAGTGGCGAGCCGCTGCCCCGCATCGCCCCGCTGCGCCTGAACAGCGGCCTGGTCTGGGAGCTGGACCGCTGGCAGGCGCGGGTCGACGTGCAACACGCTGCGTCTCAGCATCGCAAACCGGCCAACGAAACCAGCACTGATGGCTATACCACGCTAGGGGCCAGCGTTGGTTACCGCTTCGAAGTCGGCCAGAGCCAGTGGCTGGCGTTTGTGCGCGGCGAGAACCTGACTGACCAGACCGTGCGCTATGCCAGTTCGATCCTGCGCGACATCGCCCCGGCGCCGGGGCGTAGTGTGGAAGTGGGTCTGCGTACCACCTTCTGATTGCAAATCAGTATCTGTGGGAGCGGGCATGCCCGCGAAGAAACCGACGCGGTGGATGGCACCGGCTCCGCCGGTGTTCGCGGGCGCGCCCGCTCCCACAAAGAGCTCGCAAGCTCTGGACTGTTGCCATATCAGCAACAATCCACTGCGACAATTTGTCTTTTTTTCTTACAACTTCCCCTATATCCTCCCCGCCGCAAGCTGAATCGCTTCATCGAAACCATCTTGTCGCCATTTCCATTGAAGGGCCCGCCCTTCGATGCGCTTGCCGTTTATTCAACAATCAGAAGATAGCGCTATCTCATGCTCCAACTGCCCAAAACCTGTTACATCGGCCTAGCCCTCAGCGCCCTGGCGGCTCCCAGCAGCGCCAGCGAGATATTCGCCAGCGACTCGCCATGGATGCTCGGCGACTGGGGTGGCACCCGCAGCGAACTGCTGGAAAAAGGCTACGACTTTACCCTCGGCTACACCGGCGAGATGGGCAGCAACCTGCATGGTGGCTACGACCACGACCGCACCGCGCGCTACAGCGACCAGTTCACCTTCGGCAGCCACCTGGACCTGGAGAAGGTCCTCGGCTGGAACGACACCGAATTCCAGCTGACCATTACCGAGCGCCACGGCGACAACATCAGCAACGACCGTATCAACGACCCGCGTGTCGGCGGCTTCACCTCGGCCCAGGAGGTCTGGGGCCGTGGCGAAACCTGGCGGCTGACGCAGATGTGGATCAAGCAGAAGTACTTCGATGGCGCACTGGATGTGAAATTCGGCCGTTTCGGCGAAGGCGAAGACTTCAACAGCTTCCCCTGCGACTTCCAGAACCTGGCCTTCTGCGGCTCGCAGGTAGGCAACTGGGTAGGTGGCATCTGGTACAACTGGCCGGTCAGCCAGTGGGCCCTGCGCGTCCGCTACAACCTCAGCGATGCGCTCTACGCCCAGGTCGGCGTGTACGAGCAGAACCCCTCCAACCTGGAGTCGGGCAACGGCTTCAAGCTCAGCGGCAGCGGCACCCACGGCGCGGTAATGCCGATCGAACTGGTATGGAGCCCACAGGTCAATGGCCTGAAAGGGGAATATCGCGCCGGCTACTACTACAGTAATGCCAAGGCACAGGATGTTCTCAAGGACAGCAATGGCCAGCCGGCAGCCCTCAGCGGCGCCGCCTACCGCAGCAGTTCGAGCAAGCACGGCTTGTGGCTCGGCGCCCAGCAGCAGGTGACTTCGCTGGCGTCCGACCAGTCGCGTGGCCTGAGCCTGTTCGCCAACGCCACGGTGCACGACAAGAAGACCAATGCCATCGACAACTATGTTCAGGCAGGACTGGTATACAAAGGGCCATTCGACGCCCGCGCCAAGGACGACATCGGTTTCGCCCTCGCCCGCGTGCACGTCAACCCTGCCTATCGCAAGAACGCGCGTCTGGTCAACCAGGCCGCCGGCATCGACGACTATGACAACCCCGGTTTCCTGCCGGTACAGGACACCGAGTACAGCGCCGAGCTGTATTACGGCATCCACTTGGCCGACTGGCTCACGGTACGCCCCAACCTGCAGTACATCCGCCACCCGGGCGGGGTGTCGCAAGTCGATGGCGCCCTGATCGGCGGCCTGAAGATCCAGAGCAGTTTCTAACCCCTTTCTTGACCTGACGGAGAACCTACGATGAGCACTGAAGGTGCCAACAATGGAAGCCGCTGGCTACCGCGCCTGATCGGCGCGCTGCTGTTGCTGATGGGCCTGGCCCTGCTGGCTGGCGGCATCAAGCTGAGCCAGCTGGGCGGATCGCTGTACTACCTGATCGCCGGAATCGGCTTTGCCCTGTCTGGTATCCTGCTGCTGGCCCAACGCCGCATCGCCCTGGGCCTGTACGGCCTGGTACTGCTGGGCAGCACCGCATGGGCCCTGTTCGAAGTGGGCCTGGACTGGTGGCAACTGGTCCCACGCCTGGCCATCTGGTTTGCCATCGGCGTGGTCCTGCTGCTGCCTTGGGCGCGTCGTCCGCTGGTCGGCCCGGCCAGCAAGGCCAACACTGCGCTGCTCGGCGTTGCAGTGGTAGCATCTGGCGCTTGTGCCCTGGGCAGCCAGTTCACCCACCCCGGTGAAGTGTTTGGCGAACTGGGCCGCGACAGCAGCGAAATGGCCAGCGCCGCCCCGGCCATGCCCGACGGTGAATGGCAGGCCTACGGCCGCACCGAGCACGGCGACCGCTATTCGCCACTGCGCCAGATCACCCCGCAGAACGCTTACCGCCTGGAAGAGGCCTGGCGCATCCGCACCGGTGACCTGCCGACCGAAAACGACCCTGTGGAGCTGACCAACCAGAACACCCCACTGAAGGTCAACGGCATGCTCTATGCCTGCACCGCGCATAGCCGCTTGCTGGCCCTGGACCCGGACACCGGCGCGGAAATCTGGCGCTTTGATCCACAGGTCAAGAGCCCCGTCGGTACCTTCAAAGGCTTTGCCCACATGACCTGCCGTGGCGTTTCGTACTATGACGAAAACCGTTACGTCAGCCGCGACGGCAGCCCGGCACCGAAAATTACCGACGCCGGCCAAGCCGTGGCCCAGGCCTGCCCTCGCCGCCTCTACCTGCCGACTGCGGACGCCCGCCTGATCGCCATCAATGCCGACAACGGCAAGGTCTGCGAAGGCTTCGCCAATCAGGGCGTGATCGACCTCACCACCGGCATCGGCCCGTTCACCGCTGGCGGCTACTACTCCACCTCGCCAGCCGCAATCACCCGTGACCTGGTGATCATCGGTGGCCACGTCACCGACAACGAGTCGACCAACGAGCCATCCGGCGTGATCCGCGCCTACGATGTACACGATGGTCACCTGGTGTGGAACTGGGACAGCAACAACCCGGACGACACCCAGCCACTGGCCCCCGGCAAGATGTACAGCCGCAACTCGGCCAACATGTGGTCGATCGCCAGCGTCGATGAAGACCTCGGCATGATCTACCTGCCACTGGGCAACCAGACCCCGGACCAGTGGGGCGCCGACCGCACCCCGGGCGCCGAGAAGTACAGCGCCGGCGTGGTCGCACTCGACCTGGCCACCGGCAAGGCTCGCTGGAACTACCAGTTCACCCACCACGACCTGTGGGACATGGACGTCGGCAGCCAGCCGACCCTGGTCCACCTGAAGACCGACGATGGCGTGAAGCCGGCGATCATCGTGCCGACCAAGCAAGGCAGCCTGTACGTGCTCGACCGCCGCGACGGTACGCCGATCGTGCCGATCCGCGAGATCCCCACCCCTCAAGGTGCGGTGAAGGGCGACCACACCTCGCCGACCCAGGCCCGCTCCGATCTCAACCTGCTCGGCCCTGAGCTGACCGAACAGGCCATGTGGGGCGCCACGCCGTTCGACCAGATGCTGTGCCGCATCCAGTTCCGCGAACTGCGTTACGAAGGCCAATACACTCCACCGTCCGAGCAAGGCTCGCTGGTCTACCCGGGCAACGTCGGTGTGTTCAACTGGGGTAGCGTGTCGGTCGACCCGGTGCGCCAACTGCTGTTCACCTCGCCCAACTACATGGCCTTCGTGTCGAAGATGATCCCGCGTGAGCAGGTGGCCGAGGGCAGCAAGCGCGAAAGCGAGACCAGCGGCGTGCAGCCGAACACCGGCGCACCGTACGCAGTGACCATGCACCCGTTCATGTCGCCCCTGGGCGTACCGTGCCAGGCCCCGGCCTGGGGCTATGTCGCCGCCATCGACCTGTTCACCAACAAGGTGGTTTGGAAGCACAAGAACGGCACCACCCGCGACAGCACCCCGGTGCCGATCGGCCTGCCGGTTGGCGTGCCGAGCATGGGCGGCTCGATCGTCACCGCTGGTGGCGTCGGTTTCCTCAGCGGCACCCTGGACCAGTACCTGCGCGCCTATGACGTGAACAACGGCAAGGAACTGTGGAAAGCCCGCCTGCCCGCGGGTGGCCAGGCCACGCCCATGACCTACACCGGCAAGGATGGCAAGCAGTACGTGCTGGTAACTGCCGGCGGGCATGGCTCGCTGGGCACCAGGATGGGCGACTACATCATCGCCTACAAACTGGCTGAGTAAAGTTGCCGAGCCCCGCCAGCGGGGCTCACTCGTTGTAGTGGCCTCATCGCCGGCAAGCCAGCTCCCACAGGTACTCCATTAGCCTTGAAAGCAGTGGGCCACCTGTGGGAGCTGGCTTGCCGGCGATAGGGCCAGAACAGGCCACCAACGATCCCCTCCCTCCTGCCATCATCTACCATTGAAACCCATCCCCCCGCGCCCCATCTAAGCACCATAGTCATTCACGCAGGTGCCCCATGAGCGACCAGCAGGATTTCCCGGAACATCCCGACGAACACAGCGAAGTCGAACACACCACACCCCAGGCCGAAACCGGCCACGCCCTCGCCCTGACCGGCCAGCAGCTGCCGGACAAGGTCTACGTGATCCCGATCCACAACCGTCCGTTCTTCCCGGCCCAGGTGCTGCCGGTCATCGTCAATGAAGACCCTTGGGCAGAAACCCTGGACCTGGTAGCCAAGTCGCCAGACCACAGCCTGGCCCTGTTCTTCATGGATACCCCGCCAGAAGACCACCGCCACTTCGATACCTCGGCGCTGCCGCAGTACGGCACGCTGGTAAAGGTGCACCACGCCAGCCGCGAAAACGGCAAGCTGCAGTTCGTCGCCCAGGGCCTGACCCGGGTACGCATCCGTACCTGGCTCAAGCACCACCGCCCGCCGTATCTTGTAGAGGTCGAATACCCGCGCCAGCCCGCCGAGCCGACCGACGAGGTCAAGGCCTATGGCATGGCGCTGATCAACGCGATCAAGGAACTGCTGCCACTCAACCCGCTGTACAGCGAAGAGCTGAAGAACTACCTCAACCGCTTCAGCCCCAACGACCCCTCGCCGCTCACCGACTTCGCCGCAGCCCTCACCTCGGCCACCGGCAACCAGTTGCAGGAAGTGCTCGACTGCGTCCCCATGCTCAAACGCATGGAAAAGGTCCTGCCGATGCTGCGCAAAGAGGTCGAGGTCGCGCGCCTGCAGAACGAGATCTCGGCCGAAGTCAACCGGCAGATCGGCGAGCACCAGCGCGAGTTCTTCCTCAAGGAACAGCTCAAGGTCATCCAGCAAGAGCTGGGCCTGACCAAGGACGACCGCAGCGCCGACCTGGAGCAGTTCGAGCAGCGCCTCGAGGGCAAGACCTTGCCGGACCAGGCGCGCAAGCGCATCGACGAAGAGATGGGCAAGCTGGCCATCCTCGAAACCGGCTCGCCCGAATACGCCGTCACCCGCAACTACCTGGACTGGGCAACCGCCCTGCCCTGGGGTGTGTATGGCAAAGACAAGCTCGACCTCAACCACGCGCGCAAAGTCCTCGACCAGCACCACGCCGGCCTCGATGACATCAAGGAGCGCATTCTCGAGTTCCTTGCCGTGGGCGCCTGGAAAGGCGAGATCAGCGGCTCGATCGTGCTGCTGGTGGGCCCGCCTGGGGTAGGCAAGACCAGCATCGGCAAATCCATCGCCGAATCGCTCGGCCGGCCGTTCTACCGCTTCAGTGTCGGCGGCATGCGTGACGAGGCCGAGATCAAGGGCCATCGCCGCACCTACATCGGCGCCCAGCCCGGCAAGCTGGTACAGGCCCTGAAGGACGTCGAAGTGATGAACCCGGTGATCATGCTCGACGAGATCGACAAGATGGGCCAGAGCTATCAGGGCGACCCGGCTTCAGCGCTGCTGGAAACCCTGGACCCAGAGCAGAACGTCGACTTCCTCGACCACTACCTCGACCTGCGCCTGGACCTGTCCAAGGTGCTGTTCGTGTGCACCGCCAACACCCTGGACTCGATCCCCGGGCCATTGCTCGACCGTATGGAAGTGATCCGCCTGTCCGGCTATATCACCGAAGAGAAACTGGCTATCGCCAAGCGCCACCTGTGGCCCAAGCAGCTGGAAAAGGCTGGCGTGGCCAAGACCAGCCTCGGCATCAGCGACAGCGCCCTGCGTGCGGTGATCGAAGGCTATGCCCGCGAAGCCGGGGTACGCCAATTGGAGAAACAACTGGGCAAGCTGGTGCGCAAGGCCGTGGTCAAGCTGCTGGACAACCCCGAAGCCAAGCTGAAGATCGGCACCAAGGACCTGGAAGCTGCGCTCGGCATGCCCGTGTTCCGCAGCGAGCAGGTGCTGGCCGGCAAAGGCGTGATCACTGGCCTGGCCTGGACCAGCATGGGCGGCGCCACGCTGCCGATCGAAGCCACCCGCATCCACAGCCTCAACCGCGGCTTCAAGCTGACCGGCAAGCTGGGTGAGGTGATGAAAGAGTCGGCCGAAATCGCCTATAGCTACGTCAGCTCCAACCTCAAGCAGTTTGGTGGTGACCCAGGTTTCTTCAACGAAGCGTTCATTCACCTGCACGTGCCCGAAGGCGCCACGCCCAAGGACGGCCCGAGTGCCGGTATCACCATGGCCAGCGCCCTGCTGTCGCTGGCCCGTGACCAGGCGCCGAAGAAAGGGGTGGCCATGACTGGCGAGCTGACCCTGACCGGGCAGGTCCTGCCGATTGGCGGTGTGCGCGAGAAGGTGATTGCAGCACGGCGGCAGAAGATCTTCGAGCTGATCTTGCCGGAGCCTAACCGCGGGGACTATGAAGAACTGCCGGACTACCTGCGCGAAGGCCTGACCGTGCATTTCGCCAAGCGCTTCGCCGACGTGGCCAAAGTCCTGTTCTGAGCTGCTCCGGCCCCTTCGCGGGCTTGCCCGCTCCTACAGGGAAATCACAGTTTTCAATTACTGTGCAATACCTGTGGGAGCGGGCAAGCCCGCGAAGAGGCCGGCACAGGCAACACAAATCTCCTCGATCATCGGTTATCCTCAGGCCATCGCCAGCCTCCGGAGCCAACATGACCGCCCCTCGTCTGCTCGTTCCCCTGAGCTTCGCCCTGATTTCCGCCTGCGCTCAACAGCCTACGCAACCCGTCGAACTGGACGCCGAAAGCGAATGCCCGACACGCCTGCAGGTTGGCCAGGTGCTGACACTGACCCTGCCCAGCAACCCATCCACCGGCTATCGCTGGCGCGTCGAAAACCCCGCCGCCAATGTACTGCGTAGCCTTGGCCCGGAGGTGTACAGCGCTCCCGAGGAGGAAGACCTGGTCGGCAATGCCGGTGTCTCCACCTGGCGCTACCAGGCCAGCGGTACCGGCGATGGCCAGTTGGTGCTTGTGTACCAGCAGCCGTGGGCCGCAGATATTGCGCCCGTACAAACCTTCGACTGCAAGATCATCGTCCGCTAAAGGCCGCAGCTCCGTCCCCGGGCAACCTGAACGGCCACTTGTTAGGGGCAGAGGCCCCTCGGCGCCCCGCCCCTTGAGCGCCGCCATGGCAAGAATCGCGGCCTTTGGCTAAAATGCGTCTCCGTTTCACCCTGTATCGAGCCCTCCCGTGAGCAAACAACCCGACCGCCTTTTCGCCCAGCCCCTGGAGCAAGTGCCCGACTTCGCCTTCAACGAGGATGTGGTGCGCGTGTTCCCGGACATGATCAAGCGCTCGGTGCCAGGCTACCCGACCATCGTCGAGAACCTCGGCGTGCTGGCCGCGCGCTTCGCCCAGCCGCACACCGCGTTGTACGACCTCGGTGCCTCGTTGGGTGCCGTTACCCAGTCGCTGCGCCGCCATGTGCGCAGTGATGGCTGCCGGGTGATTGCCGTGGACAACTCCGCGGCGATGGTCGAGCGTTGCCGCCAGTACCTCACTGCCCAGGACTCGATGTTCCAGGAACTGCTGCCGGTGCAGGTGCTGGAAGCCGACATCCTGGCCCTGCCATTCGAGCCCGCCTCGGTGGTGGCGATGAACTTCACCCTGCAATTCGTCGCCCCCGACCAGCGTCTGGAACTGCTTGGCCGCATCCGCCAGGCGCTTTTGCCCGGTGGTGCGCTGATCCTCTCGGAAAAACTGCGCTTCGCCGATGCGGAACAGCAAGACCTGCTCAATGAACTGCACCTGGACTTCAAACGTGCCAATGGCTACAGCGAACTGGAAATTGCCCAGAAGCGCAGCGCCATCGAGAACGTGATGAAGCCCGACACCCTCGAAGCCCACCAGGCGCGCCTGCGCGCAGCCGGTTTCTCGAAGGTGGTGCCCTGGTTCCAATGCCTTAACTTCGCCTCGTTGATTGCCCTGCCATGATCGATCTGTCCCCCCTCGTCCGCCGCCTGGCGGGCACGCCCTTGGCTTCCTGGTCGCAAGGCCTGCAAGCGCAACTGGAAGCCAAGCTGGAGAAGGGCCATGGTGACCTCGACCGCTGGCGCGGTGCGCTGGAAGCCCTGCCCGCCCTGCAGCCGAGCGAAGTCGACCTGGTCAACGGGCTGCGCCTGGACTGCGATTGCGATGACGCGACCCGCGCGCAGATGCATCAGGCACTGATGGGCCTGTCGCCTTGGCGCAAAGGCCCCTTCGACCTGTTCGGCGTGCATGTGGACACCGAATGGCGTTCGGACTGGAAATGGTCGCGGGTTGGCCCGCACCTGGACCTCAAGGGCAAGTGCGTGCTCGACGTGGGCTGCGGCAACGGCTACTACCAGTGGCGCATGCTCGGTGCCGGTGCCGACATGGTGATTGGCGTCGATCCCAACTGGCTGTTCTTCTGCCAGTTCCAGGCCGTCCAGCAATACCTGCCAGAGCTGCCCGCCTGGCACCTGCCGTTCGCCCTGGAAGACCTGCCGGCCAACCTTGAAGGTTTCGACACGGTGTTTTCCATGGGGGTGTTCTATCACCGCCGCTCGCCCATCGAGCACCTGTTGGCGCTGAAGGACTGCCTGGTAAAAGGCGGGGAACTGGTGCTGGAAACCCTGGTGATCGAGGGTGACGAAAACCAGGTGCTGGTACCTGAGGACCGCTATGCACAGATGCGCAACGTCTGGTACCTGCCGTCGGTACCGGCCTTGGAGCGCTGGTTGCGCCGCGCCGGTTTCAGCGATGTGCGATGCGTCGACGTGAGCGTGACCAGCGTCGAGGAACAGCGCAGCACCGAGTGGATGCGCTACCAGTCGTTGGGCGACTTCCTTGACCCGAACGACCACAGCAAGACCATCGAAGGCCTGCCGGCTCCACGCCGCGCCACCCTGCTGGCACGCAAATGAAAAAGGCGCCCGGTTGGGCGCCTGAATATACCTGCGCCGAGGAGCTGTCGCGGCGCAGGTGTTGTTACCTCAATCCTTGGCCAACTCGCGGGCCTTCTCCTGTGCCTTGCGCTCACGCTCTGCGACGGCCTGTTGCTTGTCGCCGTACAGGCGCTGCTGGTCTTCGCGGAACGCTTGCCAGAATTGTTTCGAACGTTCCGCACCGCCCTCGGCGTGAACACTGGCGCTGCCCAGGGCAAGGGTGGCCAACAGCAGGTATTTGGTCAGGTTCATCGTGGTTGCCTCGTGATAACCGATCAGATGCGGCCATCCTAGCGAGGGCCAGCTAACGGCAAGGTGAGGCGGGGATTACAGTCTTGCAATGTGGCCTTGTTTTGCCTGTTCGGGCCCTATCGCCGGCAAGCCAGCTCCCACAGGTACTGCACAGTTTTCAAGACCTGTGGTGATCCTGTGGGAGCTGGCTTGCCGGCGATAGGGCCCGAACAGACAGCCAGATAACACCAGGATTACAAATCCGTTATCTGCGCCGCGCGCCCTTACTCATGCCGTAACATCCCACGCCTTGACCCTGATGCCACTACAGGGTCGAGAATCGCCCCCTTTCAACACACCGAGCCCACCCATGCGTCTACTGATCATCGAGGACGAACTGCGCACCGCCGACTACCTGCAGCAGGGCCTGCGCGAGAACGGCTACGTGGTCGACTGCGCCCACACCGGCACCGATGGCCTGCACCTGGCCCGCCAGCAGCCCTACGACCTGGTCATCCTCGACGTCAACCTGCCCGAGCTCGATGGCTGGACCGTGCTGCAGCGGCTGCGCGCCGAATCGGCCACGCGCATCATGATGCTGACCGCCCATGGCCGCCTGGCCGACCGGGTCAAGGGCCTGGACCTGGGTGCCGACGATTACCTGCTCAAGCCCTTCGAGTTTCCGGAACTGCTCGCCCGTATCCGCAGCCTGCTACGCCGCAACGACCAGCAACTGCAGCCCAGCACCCTGCGCGTTGCCGATCTGGAGCTGGACCCCGGCCGCCACCGTGCCTACCGCGCCGGGCAGCGTATCGACCTGACCGCCAAGGAATTCGCCCTGCTGCACCTGCTGATGCGTCAGACCGGCGAGGTGCTGTCGCGCACCCAGATCATCTCGCTGGTGTGGGACATGAACTTCGACTGCGACACCAATGTGGTCGAGGTTTCGATCCGGCGCCTGCGGGCCAAGATCGACGACCCGTTCGACAACAAGCTGATCCATACCCTGCGTGGCGTCGGCTACGTGCTCGAGGCACGCTTTTGAAAAACGCCAGCCTGTCACTGCGCCTGGGCCTGAGCGTGACGCTGATGGGCGCCGCACTGGTACTGCTGCTGGCCTGCCTGGCCGTGTTCGCCCTCGATCACGAACTGGACAGCCGCGCACGCAAGGACCTGGCGCGCAAGATGCTGCAGGTCGAGCACAACCTGCGCGTCGACCTGCGTAGCGAAGACCTGGGCAGCCGCGCCCATCCCTTGCTCGACCTGGTGATGGGGCACGATAACCTCAGCCTCAGCGTGCTGGCTCTCGAAGGCCGCCACCCGCACCTGCTCAGCCTCGGGCCGGCGCTGGAATCACAGGTAGGCGAGCTGCGCACCGATACGCGCCTGGCCTTTCATGCGTGGCGCGACAGCAATGACAACCAGATACTCACCGTGACCCGGCTGATGCGCCTGCGCGACGATACCCCGGTGAAGGTGATGATGTCGCTCAACCGCGCCGACGACAACGCCCTGCTGCAGGCCTACCTGCACTCCACGTTGCTCGCGCTGCCGTTACTGCTGTTGCTGATCGGGGCCGGTGCCTGGTGGCTGATGCAGCGCGGCCTGAGGCCACTGCGGCACTTCCGGCGCATCGCCGGGCGGGTGTCGGCCCAGGACCTGCAACATCGCCTTCCCGCTACCGGCCTGCCGCTGGAGCTGGCAGAGCTGGCCAGCAGCATCAACGTGATGCTCGACCGCCTCGATCAGGGCGTCAGCCAGCTGTCGCAGTTCTCCGATGATCTGGCCCATGAACTGCGCACACCGTTGAGTAACCTGATGGGCAAGGCGCAAGTGACGCTGGCCCGCGAACGGGACAACGCGAATTACCGCGAAGTGCTGGAAGACAGCATCGAAGAACTGACCCGGCTCAACCGCATCATCAATGACATGCTGTTTCTCGCCCAGGTCAGCCAACCCCAGGCCCAGGTCGCGCTCAAGCCCATGGCATTGGCCGACGAGACGGCGCGGGTTGTCGAGCTGTTTGCGTTCAGTGCCGAGCTGAAAGGGGTTGAGTTGCGTGTGCAAGGCTGGGGGACGGCGCAGGGTGATCGGCTGATGTTTCAGCGGGCACTGTCGAACCTGTTGAGCAATGCCATTCGGCACTGCCCCGATGACAAGCCTGTGGAACTACGTATCGAGCGCGTGGGCAGCGAAGTTCGGCTTTCGGTGGATAACCAGGGGCCTGGTATTGCTGAAGAGCACCAGTCGCGCTTGTTCGAGCGATTTTACCGGGTGGGCTCGGGGCGCTCGCGGCTGGAGGGAGGGACCGGGTTGGGGCTGGCGATCGTGAAATCGATCATGCAGTTGCATGGCGGGCGGGTCGAGGTCAGCAGCAGCCCCTTGGGGCCTACCCGGTTTACCCTGGTGTTTCCTGCCGAGTGATCGGCTGCCTGCACCGGCCTCTTCGCGGGCTTGCCCGCTCCCACAGGTACCCCACAGGCCTCGAAGCTTGTGCAATCCCTGTGGGAGCGGGCAAGCCCGCGAAGAGGCCGGTACAGGCGACCAACGATTAGCGCGAAGCCGCCACGATCAGCGCCTTCATCTCGGCCACAGCGGCCTTGAAGCCGACGAACAGCGCATGCGCCACCAGCGCATGACCGATGTTCAGCTCATTGATGCCCTTGATCGCCGCCACCGCCTCCACGTTGTGGTAGTGCAGCCCGTGGCCAGCATTGACGATCAACCCCTGCCCCACGCCAAACGCCACGCCATCGACGATACGCTTGAGCTCCTCGGCCACTTCGGTCGGGGTTTCGGCATCGGCGTAACGCCCGGTGTGCAGTTCGATGGCAGGCGCACCAACGCGACGCGACGCCTCGATCTGCCGCTCGTCGGCATCGATGAACAGCGACACTTCGGCACCGGTACGCGACAGCCGCTCAACCGCAGCCTTGATCCGTGCCTCCTGGCCCGCCACGTCAAGGCCGCCTTCGGTGGTCAGTTCCTGACGGGTTTCGGGTACCAGGCAGATGTGCGCCGGTCGGATCTTCTCGGCAAAGGCCATCATCTCTTCGGTGACGCCCATCTCGAAGTTCATGCGCGTCTGCAGCACGTCCTTCAGCAGCACCACATCACGCTCCTGGATGTGCCGACGGTCTTCACGCAGATGCACGGTGATGCCATCGGCGCCCGCTTCCTCGGCATCCAGGGCAGCCTTGACCGGATCGGGGTAACGCGTGCCCCGGGCCTGGCGCAGGGTCGCCACGTGGTCGATGTTTACGCCGAGAAGCATGCGGTTGCTGTGAGTCACGAAAGGCTCTCCTGAAGATTGAGCCCCACAGCATACGTCGTGATCAGCGCTTGCGAAACAGTTCCCGGCTGACCAGCGGTTTTGCCCCCAGATGAACCGCCAGTGCCTGGCGCATCAGGCGCTTGGCAGCGAGCAAGGCACCTGGCGCATCCCAGTCGGCTTCGGCCAGGGCCAGCAGTTCGGTGCCGCGGAACAGCCCGGGTTGCACCAGCTCGACCCGCTCCAGGCCGGCATCCACACGCAAGCGGTACAGGCCATCGACCGCGATCGCCTGGTCATTGACGTCGTGGTGCAACGAAAACGCGTAACCGAGCTCGTCCAGCAGCCGCCATTCGAAGGAGCGCAGCAGCGGCTCCAGCGGGCGACCGGCGGCCAAGGCCTGCAAGGTCAGGGTGTAGTGCTCGAACAGCGCCGGGAATGGCGCTTCGGCGGGCAGCAGGCGCATGAGCAGTTCGTTGAGGTACAACCCGCTGAACAGGGCATCGCCATGCAGCCAGGCGGCGATGCCAGCGCTGTCCATGCGCCCGACATTCTTCAGCTCGCCACGCCCGCGCAGCTCCAGTTCCAGCGGCACGAACGGCCGCACCAGGCTGCCACCCTTGCCACGCGCACGGCGCAGCACGGCACGCATGCGGCCCTGCGGGGTGAAGAAGTCCACCAGCGCGCTGGTTTCCTTGTAGGCGCGGCTGTGCAGCACGTAGGCTGGCTGGCCGACAGGTTGTTCCATGGAAGATCACTGGCTCCCTGTGGCTCGGTAAACTGCATATTGGGGCTGCTCTGCAGCCCATCGCCGGCAAGCCAGCTCCCACAGGTACGGCGCATGGCTTGAAGTCGATGCGATCGGGGTGGGAGCCGGCTTGCCGGCGATGGGCCGCACCGCGGCCCCAATAGTATTGCTTAGAGGTCGCCGTAGCCCAGCGAGCGGAGGGCGCGCTCGTCATCGGACCAGCCGCCTTTCACCTTGACCCACAGGTTGAGCATGACCTTGGAGTCGAACAGCACCTCCATGTCCTTGCGCGCCTCGGAGCCGATGCGCTTGATGCGCTCGCCCTTGTCGCCAATGATGATCTTCTTCTGGCCATCGCGCTCGACCAGGATCAGCGCGTGGATGTGCAGCACGTGGCCCTGCTGCTTGAATTCTTCAATTTCCACGGTGATCTGGTACGGCAATTCCGCACCCAGCTGGCGCATGATCTTTTCGCGCACCAGTTCGGCGGCCAGGAAGCGGCTGCTGCGGTCGGTGATCTGATCTTCGGGGAAGAAGTGCTCGTTCTCGGGCAGGTGCTTGGCGATCTGTGCTTCCAGCGCCTGCAGGTTGTGCCCCTGTTGCGCGGAGATA
Source organism: Pseudomonas sp. PVC-5-1 (assembly GCF_057444345.1). Classification (NCBI taxonomy): domain Bacteria; kingdom Pseudomonadati; phylum Pseudomonadota; class Gammaproteobacteria; order Pseudomonadales; family Pseudomonadaceae; genus Pseudomonas; species Pseudomonas sp. PVC-5-1. The sequence goes on from NZ_CM172024.1 coordinate 4,557,052, forward strand.
GGCATCACTTCGGCGTTCGGCAACTGCTCCTGGAGCCATTGCAGGTGCGGGATCAGTTCGGCCTTCTCTTCCATGCGGTCGGTCTTGTTGACCGCGATGATCAGTGGGCCCGTCACGTACTGCACGCGCTCCAGCACCAGTTGGTCCTCGTCGGTCCATTTGGTGCGGTCGACCACGAAGATCACCACGTCGACGTCCTTCAGGGCCGCCGAGGCATTGCGGTTCATGTAGCGGTTCAAGGCCTTGTCATTGGCCTTGTGCATACCGGGGGTATCGACGTAGATCGCCTGCACGTCACCCTCGGTCTTGATGCCGAGCATGTTGTGGCGGGTGGTCTGCGGCTTGCGCGAGGTGATCGCCAGCTTCTGGCCGAGGATGTGGTTGAGCAGGGTCGACTTGCCCACGTTCGGGCGGCCGACAATGGCCACGTAGCCGCAGCGGGTCGGGTTGCTATCAGTCATTGCCATTCTCCACGCCCAGGGCGATCAGTGCAGACGCGGCGGCGACTTGCTCGGCGATACGCCGGCTAACGCCCTGGCCACGGCTCTTGTTGTTCAGCAGCACCACTTCGCATTCGACGAAGAAGGTCCGGCAGTGCGGTTCGCCCTGGATATCCACCACTTCGTAACGCGGCAGCTCACAGCTGCGCGACTGCAGGAACTCCTGCAGGCGGGTTTTCGGGTCCTTGTTGGTATCAACCAGGGTCAGGCCTTCGAATTCATCGGCCAGCCAGGCCAGCACGCGCTCCCGGGCCGTTTCCATGTCGGCGTCCAGGTAGATAGCGCCAATCAGCGCCTCCAGGGCGTCGGCCAGGATCGACTCGCGGCGGAAGCCACCGCTCTTGAGCTCCCCCGAGCCCAGGCGCAGGTGATCGCCCAGGTCGAAACCACGGGCCAGGCGGGCCAGGGTCTCACCCTTGACCAGGCGCGCGCGCAAGCGCGACAGCTGGCCTTCGCGGGCCTGCGGGAAGCGCTCGAACAGCGCTTCGCCGGCGACGAAGTTGAGAATGGCGTCACCGAGAAACTCCAGGCGCTCATTGTTGCGCCCGGCGTAGCTGCGATGGGTCAGTGCCAGGAGCATCTGGTCCTGGTTCTTGAAGGTATAACCGAGCTTTCGCTCCAGACGGGCAAGGGGAGCACTCATGCAGCCACCCGTTCGTTGTTCAACGCGTTGTTCAAATCAACATCCTGAAAGACTGTTTGGCTGTGGCCCGCCGCGATGTGCGACGAATCTCCCAATCCCTGAGAACACAGCCTATGTCAGAAATGCATTCGGCGCTGCCTGCAGGCCAGCGCCGATGGGTATCAATGGATCAGACCGACCCGCGACAGGTTGGGCAGGTGGCTGAGCTTGGGCTCTGGCCAGCTCATCCACACCGCGAAGGCCTTGCCGACGATGTTCCGGTCCGGAACCATGCCGTGCAGTTCCTTCGGGATGTTCGGGTCATCCCAGTAACGGCTGTCGTTGGAGTTGTCGCGGTTGTCGCCCATCATGAAGTAATGGCCTGCCGGCACGGTCCATTGCTGGTCCGGCGGCATGCGATAACGGCTCATTTCCTTGCGAATCAGGTGTTCGGCCTCGCCGAGCTTTTCCTTGTACAGCTCGGCGCTGCCCAAAGTGCCCGGCTCGGTGCCCACCAGTTGTTCGGCAATCGGCTGGCCGTTGACGAACAACCGCTTGTCGCTGGTGTAGCGCACCTGGTCGCCCGGCAGGCCGACCACACGCTTGATGTAGTTGACGTTCGGGTCGCTCGGGTAGCGGAACACCATCACATCACCGCGTTGCGGGTCACCCACCTCGATGACCTTCTTGTCGATCACCGGCAAGCGAATGCCGTACGAGAACTTGTTCACCAGGATGAAGTCGCCCACTTCCAGGGTCGGTTTCATCGACCCCGAAGGGATCTGGAACGGCTCGACCAGGAACGAACGCAGCACCAGCACGATGAACAGCACCGGGAAGAACGACTTGCCGTACTCGACCAGCAACGGCTCCTTGCCCAGGCGCTCGACCACCGCCATCTCGGGCTGGCTGACGCTGCCCTGGTAGTTGGCGATTGCCGCACGCCGGCGCGGGGCCAGGAACAGCAGGTCGATCAAGCCCAGCAGGCCGCAGACGAAGACGGCGATGACTAGCAACAGCGGGAAATTTAGCGACATAGGACCTAGCTATCCAACCTGAGCACGGCGAGGAAGGCTTCCTGTGGAATTTCCACGTTACCCACCTGTTTCATGCGTTTCTTACCGGCCTTCTGCTTCTCCAGCAGCTTCTTCTTACGGCTGACGTCGCCACCGTAGCACTTGGCCAGTACGTTCTTTCTGAGCGCCTTGACGGTTGTCCGTGCAATGATCTGGCCGCCGATAGCTGCCTGGATCGCCACGTCGAACATCTGCCGAGGGATCAGTTCCTTCATCTTTTCGGTCAACGCACGGCCCTTGTAGGCCGCGTTGTCGCGGTGCACGATCAATGCCAGGGCATCGACCTTGTCGCCGTTGATCAGTACGTCCAGCTTGACCAGATTGGCCGACTGGTAGCGATCGAAATGATAGTCCAGCGAAGCATAGCCGCGGCTGGTGGACTTGAGGCGGTCGAAGAAGTCCAGCACCACTTCGTTCATCGGCAGGTCGTAGCGCACCTGCACCTGGCTACCGAGGAACTGCATGTCGCGCTGCACGCCACGCTTCTCGATGCACAGGGTGATGACGTTGCCCAGGTGCTCCTGCGGCACCAGGATGGTGGCGGTGACGATCGGCTCGCGGAAATCGGCGACCGCCGAGACGTCCGGCAGCTTCGACGGGTTGTCGACGGTGATGGTCTCGCCGGTTTTCAGTTCCAGCTCATAGATCACACTTGGCGCGGTGGTGATCAGGTCCAGGTCGTATTCGCGCTCCAGGCGCTCCTGGATGATCTCCATGTGCAGCATGCCGAGGAAGCCGCAACGGAAGCCGAAGCCCAGGGCGTCGGAGCTTTCCGGCATGTATTGCAGCGACGAGTCGTTCAGGGTCAGCTTCTGCAGCGCATCGCGGAAGTCCTCGAAGTCGTCGGAGCTGACCGGGAACAGACCGGCGTAGACCTGCGGCTGAATCTTCTTGAAGCCTGGCAGCACTTCGACCTCAGGGGTCGCGGACAGGGTCAGGGTGTCACCGACCGGGGCACCGTGGATGTCCTTGATGCTGGCGATGATGAAGCCCACTTCGCCGGCCTTCAGGTCGGCGGTCTGGGTGTGCTTCGGGGTAAACACGCCCACGCTGTCGACCAGGTGCACCTTGCCGGTGGACTTGACCAGGATCTTGTCGCCTTTCTTGACGCGACCGTGTCGCACGCGCACCAGCGAGACCACACCCAGGTAGTTGTCGAACCAAGAGTCGATGATCAGCGCCTGCAGCGGCGCCTCGATATCGCCTTCCGGCGCGGGAATGGTCTGCACCAGGCGCTCGAGCACCTCGTCCACGCCCATGCCACTCTTGGCGCTGCAGGCCACGGCGTCGGTGGCGTCGATGCCGATGATCTTCTCGATCTCGTCCTTGACGCGATCCGGATCGGCCTGGGGCAGGTCCATCTTGTTCAGTACCGGCATGACCTCAAGGCCCTGCTCGATGGCGGTATAGCAGTTGGCCACGGACTGGGCCTCGACGCCCTGGCCGGCATCCACCACCAGCAGCGCGCCCTCACAGGCCGCCAGCGAACGCGAGACTTCGTAGGTGAAGTCGACGTGGCCAGGAGTATCGATGAAGTTCAGCTGGTAGACCTTGCCGTCCTGCGCCTTGTAGTTGAGCGTGACGCTGTGGGCCTTGATGGTGATACCGCGCTCACGCTCCAGGTCCATGGAATCGAGCACCTGGGCTTCCATCTCGCGTGCCGACAGGCCACCGCACATCTGGATGAAACGGTCGGCCAGCGTCGACTTGCCATGGTCGATGTGGGCGATGATGGAGAAATTGCGGATATGACTCAAATCACTCACGGGTCAACACTCGAAAAGGCTGCGAGCCGGACGCCCGCCGAAAAATAGCCGGGAATTGTACCTTAAGCCGCAGCAGGCCGCCACGCCATCCGGCCGTTGGTGAACACGGTTGCCTGACAGAGGTGCTACCTGACATTTCTGCCAGTACTCACCGCATCGGGAGTCGACCATCCTTGCAAATCTCTCGACCAAGGTGACCAGCATGCCCGAACAACACATGACACCGGGGGATTACGACCCTGCATTTGGAATGAATGGCAGGGCCGAGCTCCCTTCGTTCCATGGCGCTTCAATAGGCCGAAACCTGACTGGCATGGCGCTACAAGGGAGCAGCCTGCTTGTCAGCGCGCTTGCCTTTGACTCCTCCGGGGGGCGTCATTTTGCCCTGACCCGCTTTACCGCAAACGGTTCAGTTGACAACGACTTTGCACAGGGCGGCGTGATCGTTGGCCGTTACGTGATTGACGAGCATGCATCGACTGAAGCGCTAACGGTACTGGCTGACCAACGCTTCACAGTGCTGGGATGGAGTGCCCCTACCTCGAACCTGCTGGCAAAGCCCAGGCTCACCTGTTACGACCGCGATGGCCGAGGAGGTGAACACCAGCTCCTGAGCGTGCCGCCGGATATGGGCATGGTGATTGGTAGCGGTCGCCTTACAAGCGATGGGCCATACCTCATGGTTTCCCTGAACCTCCAAAAGGCTCAAGGCGCGCGTTCCACGATGGCCAGGGTGTACCTGCGGGAACACTCCGGCCAGCCAGCAGCAGGGCTTCAGGAATTCATCGATATTCTACCGGACGCAGGCCAAATTGCTGTCGCCGGAATCGTTCAGTTGCCTGACGGGTTCGTGGTCAGCGGAACCCGCTCGCAGCAGGGGCAGCCCGCAGAAAGCTTTCTCGCTCGCTACCGCCACGACGGCGAGCTGGATTCAACCTTCGGTGAAGGCGGCACAGTGTATTTCCGGGCTGCGGGTTTCGCTACCGAACTCAACGCGCTGCTAGCCAGGCCGGAAGGACAGCTGCTGGTCGCCGGTAAAGCGACAACCGGAGACAATTCATCACAAGCATTGCTCTGGCAGTTCGATGCCAGTGGCGCGAAGGACCCGACATTTAACGGCGGTGCACCGATCCTGGACGACTCAGGTCTTACAGATTGGTGTGCAGTGGCCATCGATGGGCAACATCGGCTGTTTGCGTTCGGCCTGGGCAGGAGCCTGGAAAACCGTCGCTATCTTGCGGATGGCTCCATTGATACATCCTTCCGACCGATCAATGATCTTGTCGGCATTCCCGATGCCATGACTTGCCTGGACAACGGGCAGCGCACTGTGATCGGTTTCAACTCAACCGCAGTTGCTGGATACCTCGGCACGTTGATGTCCATTTTCAACTGAGCCCCCCCTGAATGACAAAGCCCGGCGCTCACGCACCGGGCTTGTCAAGCCGGACAATGCCTGCGAAGGCAACTACACCTTATTCAGCCAGCTTGAAGGTAATGAAGCTGGCACGACCCTGACGCAGCACACGCATCGACACCGAACGGTTCTTCGGCAGTTCCTTGGCGATTTCGGTGAATTCCTTGGCCGAACCGATAGCCTGGTTGTTCAGGTGACTGATCACATCACCCGGACGCAGGCCGATCATCGCGGCCGGGCCATCCTGAACTTCCTTGATGACCACACCACCCTTGAGTTCGAGGGCTTTCTTCTGTTCGGCGGTCAGGTCGGCAACCGAGACGCCCAGGCGGTTGCTGCTACGCTCGGCGCTGCCTTCGGCGCCGGTACCGATGTCAGCGTCTTCGTCGGGCAGTGCGCCAACGCTGATGTCGAGGTTCTGGCGCTTGCCGTTGCGGATGATCTCCAGCTTGGCCTTTTCGCCATCCTTGAGGCTGCCGACCAGATGCGGCAGGTCGGCCGACATGATGATCGGCTGGCCGTTCATGCTCAGGATCACGTCACCCACCTGCAGGCCGCCCTTGGCTGCAGGGCCGTTTTCCAGCACCTGGGCCACCAGGGCACCGGCCGGCTTGTCCAGGCCGAACGACTCAGCCAGGTCCTTGTTGACCTCCTGGATCACCACGCCCAGCCAGCCGCGGCTGACCTTGCCGTCTTTCTTCAGCTGATTGGAGACATCGATCGCCACATCGATCGGGATGGCGAACGAAAGGCCCATGAAACCACCGGAGCGGGTGAATATCTGCGAGTTGATACCCACTACTTCGCCATTCATGTTGAACAGCGGGCCGCCGGAGTTGCCGGGGTTGATGGCCACGTCCGTCTGGATGAACGGTACGTAGGTGTCATTGGGCAGGGTACGGCCCTTGGCACTGACGATACCTTTGGTCACCGAATGGTCAAAGCCGAACGGCGAACCGATGGCCAGCACCCACTCGCCCACCTTGAGCTTCTCGGAATCACCCAGCTTGACGGTCGGCAGGTTCTTGCCCTCGACCTTGAGCAGGGCCACGTCGGTGCGCGGGTCGGTGCCGACCAGTTTGGCCTGCAGCTCGCTGCGGTCCGACAGGCGGACGATGATCTCGTCGGCATCGGCTACCACGTGGTTGTTGGTCAGTACGTAGCCATCACTGGAAATGATGAAGCCCGAACCCAGCGACTGGGCCTCGCGCTGGCGGTCGCCACGCGGAGAGCGCGGTTGCTGCGGCATGTTGCGCTCGAAGAACTCGCGGAACATCGGCGGCAGGCCTTCCAGGTCGGGCATCTGCCCGGCGGCCATGCGGCGGTCCGGCAGTTTCTGCTTGGTACTGATGTTGACCACGGCTGGCGAGGCCTGCTCGACCAGGGTAGTGAAGTCCGGCAGGGCTTCCTCGGCCTGGGCGCTGAGCACCTGGCCGAGCATCAGCACGGCGGCGAACATCGATAGGTAGGATTTCAAGCGTGGTATTGACATACGGCTCCCGTCACAACGAGCGGTAGTTTAGAAAGGCCCCTGCACAAAACAGGAAAGGCCAGACTCCTAGAAGCCTGACCTATAGAAAATTTGCCGATGGATTGCAAATGACAATGCTTTAATTTCATTTCAGCGGCATGTCCGCACGCCTTGGCATGGCCTGCACGCCATGCCCGCAAATGCACGCCATCACTGGCGCGCCTGGCCATCCTGGGGGCGCATCGACAGCGCCACACGCTCTGCGGTACCCAGCGGAATCTCGCCGACCACAGTGACCATGACCTTGCCTTTGGGCGTGTTCAGCCGACGCGAGACCGCCGAGGTCGGGCCAAGCTGGGTGCGCATGTCGGTCCCGCCCTCATCCTTTACCGGCTCGAGGAACACCGAGAAGCGCGCCAGGCCATCGTCATACATCAGGCTGCTGACCGTGCTGTCATTCTTGGGGTCGCGGCGTACCGAGCTGTTGACCAGCTCGAAGCCGGGCGGCAGCCAGTCCGAACGCCACCCGGCGACCTTGTCATTGGCGGCAGCAGCCACATGCTGCACCGGCTTGCATGCAGCACTGGCGCGCAGGTCATCATCGCTGGGTGCGCCAGTATCGAGACGGGTCATCTGGAAGCGCTCCAGCAACTGCCCCTTGTCGTTGATCATCAACGAGCGCAGCGGCAGGCCGGTAGTGCGGTCCAGGTGCAATTCGAAGGCATAGCGGTGCTGGTCGCGCGGGGTGAGCGTCACGATCACGGCATCGCGCCCGGCGACCCGCGACCTGCCCGCCACGCTCAAGTCATACCAGCCCATCAGTTTCAGCGGATCAAGTACACGCTGCGTAGTGTTCGGGGGCGTCGTCACTCCACTGACCAAGGCCCCGCTGACGCACTCCACCTTGCCATCCACGCGCACGATCTCCTGAGCGGCACCATCGAGCTGCAACAGCCGCTCGCTGACCTTGCCGTCGTCGACCCTGTGCCAGATCTCGTGGGAAGAGAAACTGCCGTTCCGTTCGTAGACAAAAGAGCCTTGGTAGCTCTGCTTTTGCTCGGCCTGTGCCAGCTTGCTCAGCCACTCGCTCGCCTCGGGCGAAGAATTGGCCGCCAATGCTGGCACCGTCACGCAGCTGCCAATCAGCAGCGACAGGAGAGGTAGCGCGCGCATGATCCTCCTTACTTAACGGTTTTCCAGGCTGGCGGCGCGGGCATACGGCAATGCGGTTTCAGTGCCCTTGAGCGCAGATTCCTGGGCATGCTGGCGCAGGTAGCCTGGCAGACGCTGATCCCAGCCGGCCTGGTTCTGCAGCACGCCGTTGGCCATCGGCCCGGTCGGTTGCTCACTGCTCTCACTATAGCCTGCCAAAACGGCAGGGCCTTGTGCTTGTGGCACACTCAGGCCTTGCTGGGCAGGTTGCTGGGCAGCAAGCTCGGCGCCAGTGATCTCGTCCTGGTTGTACATGCGCACACCGGCCAGCACCGCTACGGTGACCGAGGCAGCTACCGCCAGGCGGCCAATGCTGCGCCATGGCCCTTTCTTGACCTTGGCCGGCACGGCTTCGTCAGCCAGCGCTGCAGACACCGCCGAGGCGATATCCAGGTTAGGCAGCAGCAGCTCCTTGTGCATGGCTGCGCGGGCAACCTGGTAACGCGACCAGGTGGCACGGGTTTCAGCATCATCTACGGCGTTCAACACACGACGCAGTTCAAGCTCGTCCGCTTCGTTATCCATCACCGCGGACAGCGATTCCTGCAAAGCTTCACGACTCATGGCGGTTCCTCTCTTGGCTGTCGCCGCTGTCTCAGGTTTCCTGCAGCAAAGGTTGCAGGGCTTTGTCTATTGCCTCCCGAGCGCGGAAGATTCGAGAGCGCACGGTACCCACCGGACATTGCATGACACTGGCAATGTCTTCGTAACTCAGCCCGTCGAACTCGCGCAGGGTCAGCGCCGTGCGCAGGTCTTCAGGCAGTTGCTGGATGGTGCGATGGACAGTGCCTTCGATTTCATCCCGCAACAACGAGCGCTCTGGGGACTCGAGATCCTTGAGACCATGATCGCCGTCGTAAAACTCCGCATCCTCGGAGCTCACATCACTGTCTGGCGGCCGTCTTCCACGGGACACCAGGTAATTCTTCGCCGTGTTGATGGCGATGCGGTACAGCCACGTATAGAACGCACTGTCTCCGCGGAAGTTGCCAAGCGCACGGTAGGCCTTGATGAAGGCTTCCTGTGCTACATCCTGGGCCTCGTGGGTGTCGTGAACGAACCGCACGATCAACCCGAGAATCTTGTGCTGATACTTCAGCACCAACAGATCGAACGCTCGCCTGTCACCACGCTGAACGCGCTCGACAAGCTGCTGATCCTCTTCCTGGGTTAGCATGAACACTCCTCAGTGAACTCGAAGGAGCGTTGCATCAGCCATCGTTCAGGCTTGCAACCATAGACTCGGGCTTTGCGCAAAAGTTCTCCCCTCCAAGCAAGTTTCCTGCAGCCCTTGGTCGGCTTGCACGAAAGACGCGGCACGGTCACGGCCGGCTACGTCGATAATCAGGTTTCGAGTACGCAGGGACAGCCCGGACAGGCCTGCCGCCCTGCGTCGCCGCGGCAAGTTGTGGCGCGTGGGCAGCCTTCATAGGATTTCCGGCCATGTCGGAAAGTTCCCACAAAGGTTGTCGCGACCAGGCAAGTGGCATGGAAATTGGCCACCCGGGGCTGCTATAAAGGCAACCCGGCCAGCTTTTACGATAGTTTCACAATGCCATCGGCGCGTGACTATTGTGCCGCGCCCCTTCCAAAGAATACTAGTGTCCCGACATGAGCCAACAATTCCAACATGATGTCCTGGTGATCGGCAGCGGTGCCGCCGGTCTCAGCCTGGCACTGAACCTCCCCAGCCACCTTCGAGTCGCCGTACTCAGCAAGGGCGACCTGGCCAACGGCTCGACCTTCTGGGCCCAGGGCGGTGTCGCGGCGGTGCTGGACAATACCGATACCGTGCAGTCGCATGTCGAGGACACCCTCAATGCCGGCGGCGGCCTTTGCCATGAAGACGCCGTGCGCTTTACCGTCGAGCACAGCCGCGAGGCCATCGAGTGGCTGATCGAGCAAGGCGTGCCCTTTACCCGCGACGAGCACTACAGCGTCGACGACGGCGGCTTTGAGTTCCACCTGACCCGCGAAGGCGGCCATAGCCACCGGCGCATCATCCACGCCGCCGACGCCACCGGCGCAGCCATCTTCACCACGCTGCTGGAGCAGGCCCGCAAACGCCCGAATATCCAGTTGCTGGAGCAACGCGTGGCGGTCGACCTGATCACCGAACGCCGCCTCGGCCTGCCCGGCGAGCGCTGCCTGGGTGCCTACGTGCTCGACCGCAACACCGGCGAGGTGGACACCTTCGGTGCGCGCTTCACCGTGCTGGCCACTGGCGGTGCGGCCAAGGTGTACCTGTATACCAGCAATCCCGACGGTGCCTGCGGCGACGGCATCGCCATGGCTTGGCGGGCTGGCTGCCGGGTGGCGAACCTGGAGTTCAACCAGTTTCACCCGACTTGCCTGTACCACCCACAGGCCAAGAGCTTCCTGATCACCGAAGCCCTGCGTGGCGAAGGTGCCCTGCTGCGCCTGCCCAATGGCGAACGCTTCATGCCACGTTTCGACCCGCGCGAAGAACTGGCGCCGCGCGACATCGTGGCCCGCGCCATCGACCACGAGATGAAGCGCCTGGGCGTGGACTGCGTATACCTGGATATCACCCACAAGCCGGTCGACTTCATCAAGAGCCACTTTCCCACCGTGTACGAGCGCTGCCTGGCCTTCGGCATCGACATCACCCGTCAGCCGATCCCGGTGGTGCCAGCGGCGCACTACACCTGCGGAGGGGTGATGGTCGACGACCGCGGCCACACCGACGTGCCGGGCCTGTATGCCATTGGCGAAACCAGCTTCACCGGCCTGCACGGCGCCAACCGCATGGCCAGCAACTCGCTGCTGGAATGCTTCGTCTATGGCCGTGCCGCCGCCGCCGACATCCAGGCGCACCTGGATGAGGTGACCATGCCCAAGGCCTTGCCCGGCTGGGACGCCAGCCAGGTCACCGACTCGGACGAGGACGTGATCATTGCGCACAACTGGGACGAACTGCGGCGCTTCATGTGGGACTACGTCGGCATCGTGCGCACCAGCAAGCGCCTGCAGCGAGCGCAGCACCGCATTCGCCTGCTGCTGGACGAAATCGACGAGTTCTACAGCAACTACAAGGTCAGCCGCGACCTGATCGAATTGCGCAACCTGGCGCAGGTGGCCGAGTTGATGATCCTGTCGGCCATGCAGCGCAAGGAAAGCCGCGGACTGCATTACACCCTGGATTACCCGGGGATGCTGGACGAGGCCAAGGACACCATTCTCAGCCCGATCTAAGTCCGGCCCCTGGCGCGGCAATTTCAGCGCCTGCGAGATCGAGCGCCGCCCGCGCGGCGCTTCGCAGCACAAGGCTGCTCCTACATCTGTTTCGGGCCAGTAACGCCTGTGCCTGCGCACGCGACCGCCTTGTTTGCCCGACACGATATCGAGGCGTACGCCAGGGGCCGCGTGCCGCGCTCACAGGAATAACTGGCCCGAAACAAACGGTAGGAGCAGCCTTGTGCTGCGAAGCGCCGCGCGGGCGGCGCTCGATCTCGCAGGCGCTGAAGCTGCCACGACGAACACCTGTCAGCCCTGACTCGCCCCCACCCCTGCCCACCTGCGCCGGCTGAATTTCAACCGCACCCGCAAGCGCCTGTGCTCATCAGCCCCCAGCGCATCCCGTGGCACGCATTGGCTATCCCCCAACCAGCGCCCCGCCCGCACAAAGCGCAACACCACCAGCGCCGGCAACGCCACGCTGTCCCGGCACAAGCGCACCGGCTGCCAGCCACGGGCACGGCTGAACACCTGCCAGCCGCGCACATCACGGCGCAGGCCGACAACGGCATGCTCATGCGTCAGCAGAATACGTCGGGGAATGGCCCAGCCAGCGTGGGCAATACAGGCGGCGACAACTGCAAGGGCCGACCACCCGGGCAGCGGGCTCGCCCATACGGCGAACCACGCCAGTACCTGGCAACCCAGGTAGACCGCCAGCAGCAGGCGCGAGCCTTGCCAGCGGCACTCGAAGCACTCACTTGGGCTGGACACGGTCCAGGATGATGCGGACCATGCGCTGCAGCTCCGGATCCTCGGACTCGGTGCGCTCCATGAACCAGCCGAACATGTCCTGATCCTCGCAGCTCAACAGACGCACGTAGAGTTCGCGGTCGGTTTCGTTGAGCGTGGGGTAGACTTCCTGGGTGAAAGGCACCAGCAGTACGTCCAGTTCCAGCATGCCGCGGCGGCTGTGCCAGAAAAGCCGGTTGAGTTCAGTTTGTTCGACCATGGGGCCCTCCTCGAATGGCCCGCCAGTATACAGCCAGGCGAGCGAAGCGACACCGGGCGTTGGTCTAGTCAACTACCTATTTTGTTACCGGCGTTCTATGATGGCCGCCAGTCTTTAGCCACCGCGATGACCCATGGCCGATTCCGCTTTCTTCTGCCCCCTGTCCCACGAGGGCATCCTCGCCGTCCGCGGCTCCGATGCAGGCAAGTTCCTGCAAGGCCAGCTGACCTGCAACATCAACTACCTCAGCCCGGAACACGCCAGCCTCGGCGCCCGCTGCATGGTCAAGGGGCGCATGCAGTCGAGTTTCCGCATCCTGCCCGAAGGCAACGGCTACCTGCTGGCCATGGCCAGCGAGCTGCTCGACGCCCAGCTGGCCGACCTCAAGAAGTACGCCGTGTTCTCCAAGGCCACGCTGACCGATGAAAGCGCTGCCTGGGCACGCTTCGGCCTGCAAGGCGGCGATGCGGCGCTGCAGGCCCTGGGGCTCGATGTGCCTGCGGCAGCCGGTAGCACCGTGCGCCACGACGGGTTGATCGCCATCGCCGTGTCCGCCGACCGCGTGGAACTGTGGGTACCGGCAGACAACGCCGACCGCGTTCGCCAGGCGCTGGCCACCGCGCTGCCCGAAGGCAGCCTGGACGACTGGCTGCTGGGGCAGATTCGCGCCGGGATCGGCCAGGTAATGGGGCCGACCCGCGAGCTGTTCATCCCGCAGATGATCAACCTGCAGGCCGTCGACGGCGTCAGCTTCAAGAAGGGCTGCTACACCGGTCAGGAAATCGTTGCCCGCATGCAGTACCTGGGCAAGCTCAAGCGCCGCCAGTACCGCCTGGCACTGGACCAGCAGGCCACTCCGGTCCCGGGCGTCGAGATCTTCTCGCCCACCCATGGTTCGTCGGTCGGTGAAGTGGTCATTGCTGCCAGCAACGGCACAGGCTGCGAACTGCTCGCGGTGCTCAGCGCCGAAGCGGTGGAAGACGACAACCTGCACCTGGGCAGCCTCGAAGGCCCACGCCTGCAGGTGTTGACCCTGCCCTACGAACTGGACCGCGATCGGGAAATCCAGCGCTGACCAGCCTGCCCCGCCTACATGGCGGGGCCGCACCACCACTGCGGTAGACACGCCCATGAACAAGCTGGCCGAGATGGTTCAAGCACAGTTGCTCGATGCCATCGAAAAGGATGACCTGGTCCTGCCGACCCTGCCCGAGGTTGCCTTGAGCATCCGCGAGGCGGCGGAAGACAGCGAGATCAGCGTAGCGGCCCTGAGCAAGGTGATCGGTCGCGATGCGGCCCTTTCAGCGCGCCTGATCAAAGTCGTCAACAGCCCACTGCTGCGCGCGGCGGTCGAGGTCACCGACCTGCACACCGCCATCACGCGGCTGGGCATCAACTACAGCTGCAACCTGGCCATTGGCCTGGTGATCGAGCAGATTTTCCACGCCCGGGCGCCGGCAGTGGAACAGAAGTTACGTGATATCTGGGCCAACAGCCTGGATGTGGCGGGCATCAGCTACGAAATCTGCCGCCGCTTTACACAGCTCAAGCCCGACCAGGCCACCCTCGGCGGGCTGGTCAACCAGATTGGCGCACTGCCGGTGCTGATCTATGCCGAAGAGCACAACGAACTGCTGTCCGACCCGGTGTGCCTGCATTATGTGATCGAGCAGATACAGCCCGTGCTGGGCGACAAGATCCTCAAGGCCTGGGAGTTTCCGGAGCAACTGGTCAACCTGCCGAGCCAGGTGCAGGACCTGGACCGGCAGACTGACAAGATCGACTACATCGACATCGTGCAGATCGCCCGCTGCATCAGCCAGCGCGGGCGCCACCGGCCGCTGGCGGCACTGCCGGCATACCGCCATCTGGGCCTGCCGTACGGCACCGAGCTGGAAGTGGGTGAACTGATCGAGGCGCGGAGCATGTTGCGCTGACCGGTGTCAGCCTGTTCGGCCCTCTTCGCGGGTAAACCCGCTCCTACAGGGACCGCGCCGCTGCTGAAGGCTGCGCTGTACCTGTGGGAGCGGGTTCACCCGCGAAAGGGCCGGTACAGGCAATACATCAATCCGCGATAAAACTCACCCGCACCCGCAACCCGCCCTTCGCTCCGTCATGCAGGCTCACCTGTGCCAGGTGCGCCCGGCAGATCTCGCCGACAATCGCCAAGCCAAGCCCACTGCCCTGCGCACTGCGCCGGTAGAAGCGCTCGAACACCCGCTCACGCTCGGCCTCGGGTATCCCCGGCCCGTCGTCTTCCACCTCAAGCACCGCCGGCGCCAGCACCCGCAAGATCACGTTGCCGCCAGCCGGCGTATGCGCCAAGGCATTGTCCACGAGGTTGCTCAACAGCTCGTTGAGCAGCGTCGGCTCCCCCTTCAGCCACACCGGCGCCTCGGCCTCCAGGGCCAGCGCCACCCCACGCTTGTGCGCCAGCGGTGCCATGGCCATGCCCAGCTCACGAGCCAACTGGCTCAGGTCCAGGCGCTGCGCGCCGCCTTCTGCAATCGCCCGCGCACCGTTCTCGACCCGCGCCAGCGACAGCAGCTGGTTGGCCAGATGGGTCAGCCGGTCGGTGCCCTGGGCCGCGGACTCCAGTGTCTGCCGCCACTCCTGCGGCTCGGCCGAACGCAGGCCCAGTTCGACACGTGCCTTCAGCGCTGCCAGTGGCGTGCGCAACTCGTGGGCAGCGTCGGCGATGAACTGCGCCTGGCGCTCGAACTGGCCGCGCAAACGCTCGGTAAAATGGTTCAAAGCCCGCACCAGCGGGCCCAGCTCACGCTGTACCTGCACCACCGGCAAGGCCCGCAGGTCGTCCGGCTGACGCT
This sequence comes from Pseudomonas sp. PVC-5-1, assembly GCF_057444345.1. NCBI lineage: Bacteria > Pseudomonadati > Pseudomonadota > Gammaproteobacteria > Pseudomonadales > Pseudomonadaceae > Pseudomonas > Pseudomonas sp. PVC-5-1. The sequence goes on from NZ_CM172024.1 coordinate 4,572,154, forward strand.
CTTCCACCGCCGTGCGCAGGCGCTCCAGCGGCCGCAACGCGGCACTCACGGCAAACCACACCATCACCAGCGCGCCCAGCGCCAGCATCCCCAGGCGCAGCAGGGTATCGGCCATCAGGCCACGGGCCATGCGCACCCGCGCTTCCTCGGTCTCGGCCACACGGATTTCCGCCATGCCGTTCATGTTCGGCTCGCTCACCGGCTTCAGCAGGCTGACCACGCGCACGTCCTGGCCCAGGTAGGTGGCGTTGTAGAACCGCGCCAGCGCCGGGTAGTCGTCGGTACGCGGCGTGCCCGGCGGCGGCGCTGGCAGGTTCTCGTAGCCGGAAATCAGCCGCTGCTGGATGTCCAGCACCTGGTAGTAGATGCGCCCGGCACTGTCGTAGGCGAAGGTGTCCAGGGCCACGTAGGGCACATCCGCGCTCAGCGAACCGTCACGCTGGGACAGGCCTGCGGCAATGGTCCTTGCCGAGGCCAGCAGGGTCCGGTCGTAGGCGGTGTCGGCGGCCTCGCGGCCGTTCCAGTAGGCGCTCAGGCCGCTGGCCAGCATCAGCACCACCAGCAGCAAGGCCAGGTTGCCGAGCAAGCGCCCACGCAGGCTGCCGTTGTCACGCATCGCGGTGCTCGAGCAGGTAGCCCAGGCCACGGAAGGTGACAATCGCCACCGGGTGGCCGTCGAGCTTCTTGCGCAGGCGGTGGATGTAGATTTCGATGGCATCAGGGCTGGCTTCTTCGTCCAGGCCGAACACCTGGGCGGCCAGTTGCTCCTTGCTCATCACCCGGCCCGGGCGGGCGATCAGCGCTTCCAGTACGCTTTGTTCGCGAGAAGTCAGTGTCAGGTTGTCGCCACCCAAGGTGAAGCGCCGGGTATCCAGATCGTATACCAACGGCCCGCAGCGTTGCTGGCGCTCGCCACCGAGCACGCTGCGCCGCAACAGGGCCTTGACCCGTGCTTCCAGCTCGGTCAGCTCGAACGGCTTGGCCAGGTAGTCGTCGGCGCCCAGGTTCAGCCCATGAACCCGGTCCTTGACGTCGCTGCGCGCGGTCAGCATCAGCACCGGCAGGGTCTTGCCACGGCCGCGCAGACGCGCCAGCACCTCGAAGCCGTCCATGCGCGGCAAGCCGACATCCAGCACGGCCACGGCGTACTCCTCGCTGGCCAGGGCCAGGTCGGCGGCCACGCCGTCATGCAGCACATCCACGGTCAGGCCATGGCTTTTCAAGGCCTGGGCCACGCTTTCAGCCAGTTGCAGGTGGTCTTCGACCAGCAGCACACGCATCGGATTCTCCCTGCTCGGGTGGGACGGTGGCGCGGAGTGTACCGCTGTCGGCAGGCCTGTGAAGCCCTGTCGACAAACCTTTCACGCTGAAAGGTTAGCGAAAGGTTGGTTACCTAGCATCGCACCACGGTCGCCCTACGCGCCGAAAAAAAGCACCAGCAAGGTGCAACGAATAAGAACAATAAACGGAGCCATCAGTGATGCTGTCATCGCAGCCGCAGGCGTTCGCGCCTACCCGTTCCTTTGCCGCACGCCCCTCCGCCATCGTCAGCGCCCTTGCGCTTGCCGGTGTCGCGCCGATGAGCCAGGCCGCCTTCTTCGAAGACAGCACGGCCACCTTCGAAACCCGCAACATGTACTTCAACCGCGATTTCCGCGACGGCACCAGTGCGCAGCAATCCAAGCGCGACGAGTGGGCCCAGGGCTTCATGCTCAACTTCGAGTCTGGCTACACCGATGGCACCGTGGGTTTCGGCCTGGATGCGCTGGGCATGCTCGGCATCAAGCTCGACTCCAGCCCCGACCGCACCGACACCGGCCTGCTGCCGACGCACGATGACGGCAAGGCCGCCGACGAGTACTCCAAGCTCGGCCTGACCGGCAAGGTGAAGGTGTCGCAGACCGAACTGAAGATCGGCACTCTGATCCCCGAACTGCCGACCCTGCAGCCCAACGATGGGCGCATCCTGCCGCAAACCTTCGAAGGCGGCCTGCTCACCTCGAAGGAGGTCAAGGGCCTGACCTTCACCGGAGGCCGACTGGACAAGGCCAAGGACCGCAACGACACCAACTGGGAAGACCTGGCCCTGAACAACAAGAACGGCCGCTTCGGTGGCTCGTTCAGCGCCGACAACCTGGACCTGGCCGGCCTCGACTACCAGTTCACCGATCGCATCACCGGCAGCTACCACTTTGCCCAGCTCGACGATATCTACCGCCAGCACTTCATCGGCATGGTCGCCACCCAGCCATGGGGCCCCGGCACCTTGGGCGCCGACCTGCGCCTGGCCGTGAGTGACGACGCCGGCGCCGCCAAGGCCGGCAACATCGACAACACCACCGTCAATGGCATGCTCAGCTACGCCCTGGGCGGGCACAAGGTCAGCGCCGCCTGGCAGCAGTTGTCAGGCGACAGCGCCTTCCCGTACGTCGATGGTGCCGACCCGTACCTGGTCAACTTCGTCCAGATCAACGACTTCGCAGGCGCCGACGAGCGCTCCTGGCAGGCGCGCTACGACTACAACTTCGCCGCGCTCGGCGTGCCCGGCCTGACCTTCATGACCCGCTACATCAGCGGCGACAACGTCAGCCGCGCCGCCGGTGGCGAGGGCAAGGAGTGGGAACGCGATACCGAGATGAAGTACGTGGTACAAAGCGGCCCGTTGAAGAACGTCGCCGTGCGCCTGCGCAACGCCACCTTCCGCTCCAACTTCGCCCGCGACGCGGACGAGGTGCGGCTGCTGGTGAGCTACAGCGTGGCGCTGTGGTAACCCCATAGCGATAACTTGATAACAACAACGCTCACGGAGAAAGACGATGACCTACTCACTGCGCCGCCTCGTCCTCGCTACCGGCTGCCTGCTGCTGGCCGGCAACGCCCTCGCGGCCGAACCGAAACGCCCCGAATGCATTGCCCCCGCCTCGCCCGGCGGCGGCTTCGACCTGACCTGCAAACTGGTGCAGAGCGCCCTGGTGCAGGAAAAAATCCTCACCAAGCCGATGCGCGTCACCTACATGCCCGGCGGTGTCGGTGCGGTGGCCTACAACGCCGTGGTCGCCCAGCGCCCGGCCGATGCCGGCACCCTGGTGGCCTGGTCCAGCGGTTCGCTGCTGAACCTGGCCCAGGGCAAGTTCGGCCGCTTCGACGAAAACGCGGTGAAATGGCTGGCCGCCGTCGGCACCAGCTACGGCGCCATCGCAGTGAAAAGCGACTCGCCCTACAAGACCCTCGACGACTTGGTCGCAGCGTTGAAGAAAGACCCGAGCAAGGTGGTGATCGGCTCCGGCGGTACCGTCGGTAGCCAGGACTGGATGCAGACCGCCCTGATTGCCAAGGCCGCCGGCATCAACCCGCGTGACCTGCGCTACGTCGCCCTGGAAGGTGGCGGCGAGATCGCCACGGCGTTGCTGGGCGGGCATATCCAGGTAGGCTCGACCGACATCTCCGACTCCATGCCGCACATTCAGAGCGGCAACATGCGCATCCTCGCGGTGTTCTCGGAAAAGCGCCTGGACGAGCCCGAGATGAAAGACATTCCCACCGCCAAGGAACAGGGTTACGACATCGTCTGGCCAGTGGTACGCGGCTTCTACCTGGGGCCAAAGGTGAGCGACGAGGAATACGCCTGGTGGAAGCAGTCATTCGACAAGATGCTGGCTTCGGAAGACTTCGCCAAGTTGCGTGACCAGCGCGAACTGTTCCCGTTCGCCATGACCGGTGCAGAGTTGGACGGCTATGTGAAGAAGCAAGTGGCTGACTACAAGACACTGGCCAGGGAGTTTGGCCTGATCCAGTAACACGCCAACGCCCTTTCACCGACCCTGTGGGAGCGGGCGCGCCCGCGAAGAAGACACCGCGGTGCCTGGCACCGGCGTTGCCGGTGTTCGCGGGCATGCCCGCTCCCACAGGGTCCGTGCTCAATGAGGACTCTCTGATGATCCTGCAACGCATCTTCGCCCTGGCCCTGCTGGCGGTGTGCGCCGCCCTGGCCGTGATGGCCTGGCCTTACCAGGCGGCGTTTTCCTATGAACCGGTGGGCCCGCGCGCCTACCCGCTGTTGACGCTCGGCCTGCTCGGCCTGGGCCTGCTGTACCTGGTGTTCCGCCCCACCCCCATCGTGCGCAAGGACGACGAACCGGAACTGGACCGCGAGACCCTGATCAAGATCGCCGCCTGCGTCGGCCTGCTGATCGTGTTCGCCAGCACCTTCGAAGCCCTGGGCTTCATCCTCAGCGCCATCCTGGTCGGCGTGCCCATGGCCCGCCTGTACGGCGGCCGCTGGCTGCACAGCGCCATCGTGGTGGCGGGCATGAGCCTGTTTCTCTACTGGCTGTTCGACCGCGTGATGGACGTGCCCCTGCCCCTTGGCCTGCTGAGCGTACTGGAGAACTGACACATGGATACCTTGAGCTACCTGGGCCAGGGCTTCGGCGTCGCCCTGTCCCCCTACAACCTGGTCACCGCCCTCACCGGCACGCTGATCGGTACCGTGGTCGGCCTGTTGCCGGGCCTGGGCCCGATCAACGGCGTGGCCTTGCTGATCCCCATCGCCTTCGCCCTCGGCCTGCCGCCGGAATCGGCGCTGATCCTGCTGGCAGCGGTGTACCTGGGCTGCGAGTACGGCGGACGCATCAGTTCGATCCTGCTGAACATCCCCGGCGAAGCCTCGACCGTGATGACCACTCTCGATGGCTACCCGATGGCCCGCAATGGTCTGGCTGGCGTAGCGCTGTCGCTGTCGGCCTGGAGTTCGTTCATCGGTGCGCTGATCGCCACCTGCGGCATGGTGCTGTTCGCACCGCTGCTGGCGAAATGGGCAATCGCCTTCGGCCCGGCGGAGTACTTCGTGCTGATGGTGTTCGCCATCGTCGCCCTCGGTGGCATGGCCGGCGACAAGCCGCTGAAAACCTTCATTGCCGCATTGATCGGCCTGTTCCTGTCGGCAGTCGGCATCGATGCCAACAGTGGCGTGTACCGCTTCACCGGCGACAGCGTGCACCTGGCCGACGGCATCCAGTTCGTGGTACTGGTGCTGGGCCTGTTCTCCATCAGCGAAATCCTCCTGCTGCTGGAAAAGACCCACCATGGCCACCAGGCAGTCAAAGCCACCGGCCGCATGCTGTTCAACTTCAAGGAAGCGGCCTCGGTGTTCGTGGTCAACATCCGCTGCGGCCTGCTTGGCTTCATCATGGGTGTGCTGCCTGGTGCCGGTGCAACACTGGCGAGCGCCGTGGCCTACATGACCGAAAAACGCCTGGCGGGCGACAAGGGCAAGTTCGGCAAGGGCGACGCCCGCGGCCTGGCCGCACCGGAAACCGCCATCGGCGCCTCCTGCTGTGGCGCCCTGGTACCGATGCTGACCCTGGGCGTACCCGGCTCGGGCACCACCGCGGTGATGATCGGCGCGCTGACCTTGTACAACATCACCCCAGGCCCGCTGTTGTTCGAACAGCAGCCAGACATCGTCTGGGGCCTGATCGCCTCGCTGTTCATCGCCAACATCATGCTGGTGATCCTCAACATCCCGATGATCCGCATCTTCACCCGCATCCTCGCCGTGCCAAACTGGGCGCTGGTACCGGTGATCGCCATCATCACCGCGATCGGCGTTTACGCCGTGCATGCCACTACCTTCGACCTGTTCCTGATGGTCGGTATCGGCATCATGGGCTATATCCTGCGCAAGCTGGACTTCCCGCTGTCGCCGATCCTGCTCGGTTTCATCCTCGGTGGGTTGATGGAGCAGAACCTGCGCCGGGCGCTGTCGATCTCCAACGGCGAACTGGGCATCCTCTGGTCGAGCCCGATCAGCATGTCGGTATGGGTACTGACCATTTGCATGCTGACCCTGCCGCTGCTGCGCATCTGGCGCAAACGCAGCCTGCAGCGCCGGGCGATGGCCGATGCCTGATCGCTCGTTGCCGTTGTTTGTCGCGACCGGGCTGGTCGGCCTTGCTGGCGGTTTTGCCGCCAGCAAGGTCGGCTGGCCTTTGCCGTGGATGGTCGGCTCGTTGCTGGCGATCATCCTGGTGCGCTGCCTGACACCCTGGCAGCTGCCGGAAATCCCCAATGGCCGCAAATGCGGGCAATGCATCATCGGTATCGGCATTGGCCTGCACTTCACCCCGGCGGTGATCGAGCAGGTGGCCAGCCATTTCGCACTGATCTTCTTCGGCGCGCTGTTCACCACCTTGTCCAGCGTGATCAGCGTATGGCTGCTGCGGCGCACCGGTGAAGACCGTGCCACGGCGTTCTTCGCCAGCATGCCGGGCGGTTCGGGGGAGATGGTCAACCTTGGCGCCCGCAATGGCGCAGTGCTCAGCCAGGTGGCGGCGGCGCAAAGCCTGCGCGTACTGGCGGTGGTACTGTGCGTGCCGGCGCTGTTCAAGTTCCTGCTGGGTGACGGGGTACCGCTGAATCACACCGGCAGTGTGAGCTGGGGCTGGCTAGCGCTGATTGCACCGCTGGGCGTTGCCGTCGCCCTGCTGTGGCAGCGCCTGCGCCAGCCCAACCCGTGGTTGTTCGGGCCATTGTTGGTCGCAGCCACCGTGAGCCTGGCCGGCGACCTGCAGATAACCCTGCCCAATGGCGCCAGCCAGATCGGCCAGTGGTTGATCGGCAGCGGCCTGGCCTGCCACTTCAACCGCGCGTTCTTCCGCCGCGCACCGTCGTTCCTGGGCCGCACCCTGGTGGCCACGGCGTTGTGCATGGCGATTGCCGGCAGTGCCGCATGGGTGCTGAGCATGATGACCGCGCTGGATCTGCGTTCGCTGACATTGGGGATGATGCCGGGCGGAATTGCCGAGATGAGCCTGACGGCGGAGACCCTGCAGCTGTCGGTGCCGCTGGTGACGGCGCTGCAGGTGATGCGCTTGTTGTTTGTGCTGTTTCTGGCAGAGCCGTTGTTCCGGGTGTGGAACGCCAACCCGGAATAATCGCGTCGCCTGCTTCGCGGGCTTGCCCGCTCCCACAGGTACTGCATCGCCCTCAAGGCAGGCGCTATCCCTGTGGGAGCGGGCAAGCCCGCGAAGCAAGCGACGCGTTCTTTCAGGTGATCACAGCGGTGGCAATGCCCAGTTGATCGGCGCCAGCCCGCGCTGCTCGAGGAAACTGTTGGCCCGGCTGAAATGCCCGCACCCCAGGAATCCACGGTAAGCCGACAACGGTGATGGATGCACCGATTTCAGCACCAGGTGCTTGGTCCCGTCGATCAGCTTCTGCTTGCTTTGCGCATGCGAGCCCCACAGCAGGAACACCACGTTCGGGCACTGCTCGCTAACCACCTGGATGATCCGGTCGGTAAAGAACTCCCAGCCCTTCTTGGCATGCGACGCGGCATTGGCACGCTCCACGGTCATGGTCGTGTTGAGCAAAAGCACGCCCTGCTCGGCCCAGCTCTGCAGGTAGCCATGACTGGCAATCGGGATGTTCAGGTCGCGCTGCAGCTCCTTGTAGATGTTGACCAGCGAAGGTGGCGTGGCCACGCCCGGTTGCACCGAGAAGCACAGGCCATGCGCCTGACCCGGCCCGTGGTAAGGGTCCTGGCCAAGGATGACCACCTTCACCTGCTCCAGCGGCGTCGAGTTGAGCGCGTTGAAGATCAATGGCCCTGGCGGGTAGATCTCTTTGCCGGCGGCGTACTCGCTGCGCAGGAACTCGCGCAACTGATGCATGTAGGGCTGGTCGAATTCCGCGCGCAAGGCGGCCTTCCAGCTGGGTTCGAGTTTGATGCGATCGTCGTCAGTCATGGGGCCTTCCATAAACAATGGCGCGACACTAGGTAAGCCCTTCCCGCTTGTCAAACGATCCGACCGACGACCGGCATGTTCGGCCAGGCAAGCCATACTTGGGCGATGACTTGCGCGAGGTAGTCCATGGCCATTCATTGCGAGGTACTCACCGGCGCCGATGGCGCCCGCATCGGCATCGCCACCCTGGATGCGCCCAAGGCGCTCAATGCGCTGAGCCTGCCGATGATCGAGGTATTGGGCGAACAGTTGCACGCCTGGGCTCGCGACCCGGGAATCGTCTGCGTGCTGCTGCGCGGCAACGGTGCCAAGGCCTTCTGTGCCGGCGGTGATGTGCGTGCGCTGGTACAAGCCTGCCGCGACCACCCTGGTAGCGTGCCCCCGCTGGCCGCCACCTTCTTCGCCGCCGAATACCGCCTGGACTTTGCCCTGCACACCTATCCCAAGCCGTTGCTGTGCTGGGGGCACGGGCATGTGCTGGGTGGTGGCATGGGCCTGCTGCAGGGCGCCAATGTGCGTATTGTCACCCCCAGCAGTCGGCTGGCCATGCCGGAAATCAGCATCGGCCTGTACCCGGACGTGGGCGCCAGCTGGTTCCTTGCCCGCCTGCCGGGCAAGCTGGGGTTGTTCCTCGGCCTGACAGGCGCGCCAATCAATGCCCACGACGCCCTGGACCTGGGCCTGGCCGACCGCTTTCTGGGTGAGCACCAGCAAGAGGCGCTGATCGAGGAACTGCTGCAATTGAACTGGCAGGAACAGACCGCCCTGCAACTGAACAGCCTGCTCAAGGCCGAACAGCATCGCGCCTGCGCCGAGTTGCCCCAGGCCCAGTGGCTGCCGCGGCGACAGGTAATCGATCAGTTGCTCGACGTGGCCGACGCAGCAGCCGCCTGGCGTGCGCTGGAGGGGCTCAAGCACCACGACGACCCGCTGCTGGCAGATGCCGGCCAACGGTTGCATGAAGGTTGCCCGCTGACCGCCCACCTGGTGTGGGAACAAATTCGCCGAGCACGCCACCTGTCGTTGGCGCAGGTATTCCAGATGGAATACAGCATGAGCCTGAACTGCTGCCGCCACCCGGAATTCAGCGAAGGCGTGCGTGCGCGCTTGCTGGACAAGGACAACCAGCCGCACTGGCACTGGCCCGATGTGGCGCAAGTGCCGGCGGCGGTGGTGGAGGCGCATTTTGCCAAGGTGTGGGAGGGGCGGCATCCGCTGGCGGATCTCGGGTAGCTTCGAGAAGTTGGGGCTGCATTGCAGCCCATCGCGACACAAGGCCGCTCCCACAGGTACAGCGATGGTTTCCAATGCTGCGCCGTACCTGTGGGAGCGGCCTTGCGTCGCGAAAGGGGCGCAACGCGCCCCCGGTTTTCAATTCACCTACCGCTGCCAGTTCCCCCCTTGCCCGTGCCCACGCCGCCCATCCCCGCGTCGGTCACCATCCCCCCGCCCGCTAGAGTGCCAACGGTCATTCTGCTGGTAGCGCTGGCTGCCACCGCGATAATCATGACGGTCCCGGTCGCGCCCATAGTCATACCGCTGGCGGTTGCCATAGTCGTTTCGTGGGTTGCCATACCATTGCTTCATCCCCGGCTGTGGATGGGACCGGTAGTGAGGCGCGGGCGCCGAGCGGTAGTAGTAGCGCGGCGCAGGCTGGTAGTAATAACGGGGCTGCGGCGCTACGTAATAGCGGTCATAGCGGTAATAATCCGGTGACACATAACGGTCGGAGTAGTAGTGGTCCGATCGGTAATAGCCCCCGCTCTCGTAGTACGGAACGCAGGCGGAAGTCATCAGCCCCAGCAGGGCGATCAACAGGATTCGATAGGACATGGCGGCCTCCTGGACCGCTGGAGTGCCCGAACAGCGGCGCTGGCGAGCGTCGATGCGAAATGCGATCATCGACACTGATTAAGACAGTGCCGCCAAGGTGCAGTGCCATTTCTGCAACAATTTGATACAGGTGAATGGCAGCCATGCCCGACAACCAGCACTGCCCCGCTTGTGGCGCCCTCAACCAGTGCAGCTTGGCCGATCCGCGCCGAGCCACCCAGGCCTGCTGGTGTTACAGCGTGACCATCGACCCTGCCGTGCTCGAAGCCCTTCCCGCCGAGCTGCGCGACAAAGCCTGCCTGTGCCCGCGCTGCGCCGCCGTCGAAGAACAACTTCGCTCCCCCGCTTCCGACTGACCGTTTGCCATGCGCCTCGACCGTTTCCTCGCCAACCTGCCCAGCCACAACCGCCAGCAAGTCCGTCTGATGCTGGCGCAACGCCGTGTGCGGGTGGATGGCCAAGTGGTCAGCGACCCACTGGCCGAAGTGCGCGAATTCAGCCGCGTGGAGCTGGACGACCAGCTGCTGCAGGCTGGCCGCCCGGCACGCTACCTGATGTTGCACAAGCCCGCAGGCTGCGTCAGCGCCACCCAGGACCCGCAACACCGCACCGTGCTCGACCTGCTGCCAGCCGGTTTGCGTGAGGACCTGCACATTGCCGGGCGGCTGGACTTCAACACCACGGGCTTGATGATCCTGACCAACGATGGCCAATGGTCACGCCGGCTTACCCAGCCCGCGACCAAGCTGCCCAAGCACTACCTGGTGCAAACCGAGGACGAGATTGGCGAGCACTATGTGGCCAAGTTCCTCGAGGGCTTCTACTTCGCTTTCGAAGACCTCACCACCCTGCCCGCCCAGCTGGACATCCTCGGGCCGCGCCAGGCACGGCTGTCGATCATCGAAGGGCGCTATCACCAGGTGAAGCGCATGTTCGGCCATTTCGACAACAAGGTGGTGGGGTTGCATCGGGAGAGCATGGGGGCGATCCGGCTGGACCCGGGGTTGGCGCCAGGGGCGTTTCGTGAGCTGACGGCGGATGAAATAGCGACGGTCTAATCAGCCTGTACCGGCCTCTTCGCGGGCACGCCCGCTCCCACAGGTACACCACAGGCCTCCGGGCTGGTGTGATCCCTGTGGTAGCGGGCGAGCCCGCGAAGAGGCCGGACCAGACAGATCAGGGTCGTCATACGACCGCTCAGCGACAAAAGTCACATTTTCCCCCGAACGGCACTTGCGGGATTCCCGACCCACTGCTTGAATCCAAATCGTCAGTCTGCATGTGACTACCAAGTCACGACCGCAGTCGAAGACACTTTTTGCCGGCCACCCAAGGCCTCGATGCCTTGGGGCACGGCGAATTGCCCGCCTAAAACAATACCGTCGACGCACGTGCCAAGGATCGACACAGGGCCCCCCGGTTTCTCTTCAGGCAAATGCCTACCTGTCATAAAGAACGTGCACCCTAGGTGACGCGAATACCCTTTTTGCGCCAGGAGTCGATGACATGAGGCCAGAAATCGCTGTACTTGATATCCAAGGTCAGTATCGGGTTTACACGGAGTTCTATCGCGCGGATGCGGCCGAGAATACGATCATCCTGATCAATGGCTCGCTTGCCACCACGGCCTCGTTCGCCCAGACGGTACGTAACCTGCACCCGCAGTTCAACGTTGTACTGTTCGACCAGCCATACGCTGGCAAATCCAAGCCGCACAATCGCCAGGAACGCTTTATCAGCAAGGAGACCGAAGCGCATATTCTCCTCGAGCTGATCGAGCACTTCCAGGCAGACCACGTGATGTCGTTCTCGTGGGGTGGCGCAAGTACGCTGCTGGCGCTGGCGCACCAGCCGCGGGGCGTGAAGAAGGCAGTGGTGAGTTCGTTCTCACCGGTGATCAACGAACCGATGCGCGACTACCTGGACCGTGGTTGCCAGTACCTGGCCGCCTGCGACCGTTATCAGGTCGGCAACCTGATCAACGACACCATCGGCAAGCACCTGCCGTCACTGTTCAAGCGCTTCAACTACCGCCATGTCAGCAGCCTGGACAGCCACGAGTATGCGCAGATGCACTTCCACATCAATGAGGTGCTGCAACATGACCTGGGGCGGGCGCTGGATGGTGCACGCAATATCGACATCCCGGTACTTTTCATCAATGGTGACCGCGACGAGTACACCACGGTCGAAGATGCGCGGCAGTTCAGCAAGCACGTGGGCCGAAGCCACTTCAGCGTGATCCGCGATGCAGGCCACTTCCTGGATATGGAACACAAGGCCGCTTGCGAGGACACTCGCAGTGTCATGCTGGGGTTCCTGAAGCCAACCGTGCGTGAACCTCGTCAACGTTACCAGCCTGTAAAACAGGAGCAGCATGCATTGGCCATCTGAGCAACTCGGCGTCCTGTGGCTCAAACCCGCAAACCATGGGGCGCCGACAAGCTTTTTAATAACTTGGGCTTCTAATTCGTTGAGGGTTCTGGTAAAAAGTGCTGCGCAAACGCGGGTATAGTTTAGTGGTAAAACGAAAGCTTCCCAAGCTTTAGTTGAGGGTTCGATTCCCTCTACCCGCTCCACATCGCATTCCCGCATGGCGTTCCAGCAACGTCATCGCTGTCAAAAGGAGCCCAGGCTCCTTTTTTCGTTTCTCCCCCCTCCCTTTGACCTGCCCCATGGCCATTTGCCTGCCGATCCGCTTCAATGCGTGGATGGATTCGTGAAGCATTTCGAAAGGACGACGCATGTTTCTCTCCCGCTGGCTACCGGGCCTTGCCAACCTGCTGCACTACCGCCGCGAGTGGTTCCACGCCGACCTGCAGGCCGGCCTCTCGGTGGCGGCGATCCAGATTCCCATTGCCATCGCCTACGCGCAGATCGTCGGCCTGCCGCCGCAGTACGGCCTGTATGCCTGTGTGCTGCCGATGATGGTCTATGCCCTGATCGGAAGCTCGCGCCAGCTGATGGTCGGCCCAGACGCCGCTACCTGCGCGATGATCGCCGGCGCCGTGGCGCCGTTGGCCATGGGCGAGCCGCACCGGATTGCCGAGCTGTCGGTGATCGTCACCTTGCTGGTCGGGGTAATGCTGATCGCGGCTGGGGTGGCCCGGGCCGGGTTCATCGCCAGCTTCTTCTCGCGGCCGATCCTGATCGGCTATCTCAACGGTATCGGCCTGAGCCTGATCGCCGGGCAGTTGTCCAAGGTGGTGGGGTTCAAGATCGAGGGCGACGGTTTCATCCTCAGCCTGATCAACTTCTTCCAGCGCCTGGGCGAAATCCACTGGGTGACGCTGCTCATCGGCATCGCCGCACTGGGCCTGCTGATCTGGCTGCCACGACGCTACCCCCACCTGCCTGCGGCGCTAACTGTAGTGGCGCTGTTCATGCTGCTGGTCGGCCTGCTCGGCCTTGACCGCTTTGGCGTCGCCATTCTCGGCCCGGTACCTGCCGGCATCCCGCAGCTGGCCTGGCCACACAGTAACCTGGCAGAAATGAAAAGCCTGCTGCGCGACGCCCTGGGTATCGCCACCGTAAGCTTCTGCAGCGCCATGCTCACCGCACGCAGCTTTGCCGCCCGGCACGGCTACGCGATCAACGCCAACCACGAATTCGTCGCCTTGGGCGTAAGCAACCTGGCTGCCGGGGTTTCCCAGGGCTTTGCCATCAGCGGTGCAGACTCGCGCACTGCGGTCAACGACATGGTCGGTGGCAAGAGCCAACTGGTGGGCATCATCGCAGCACTGGTCATCGCCCTGATCCTGTTGTTCTTCACCGCGCCGATGGCGTGGATCCCGCAGGCAGCGCTGGGTGCCGTGCTGCTGATGGCAGGCTGGGGGCTGATCGACATCAAGTCGCTGAAGCATATCCGCCGCCTGAGCCGCTTCGAGTTCTGGCTGTGCCTGCTGACCACGGTCGGTGTGCTGAGCCTGGGCGTGCTGCCCGGCATCGTGTTTGCCGTGACCCTGGCGATCCTGCGCCTGCTGTACAGCATCTATCAGCCCACCGACGCGGTGCTGGGCTGGCTGCCGGGCACCGAAGGCCAGGTGGACATCCGCAAACACAAGGATGCCCGCACCGTGCCAGGCCTGGTGGTGTACCGCTTCGACGACGCGATCCTGTTCTTCAACGCCGACTACTTCAAGATGCGCCTGCTCGAAGCGGTGCAGAGCCAGGACCAGCCCAGGGCCGTGCTGTTCGATGCCGAGGCGGTGACCAGCATCGACGTCAGCGGCATCGCCGCCCTGCGCGAAGTGCGCGACACCCTGGCCGCGCAGGGCATCTTCTTTGCCATCGCCCGCGCTCGCGGCACCTTCCTGCGCATGCTGGTGCGCTCGGGGATGGCCCGGGAGATGGAAGACAAACTGCTGTTCGGCTCGGTGCGGGCGGGCATTCGCGCCTATCGGGTTTGGCGTAACAGGAGTCGCATTGGGCAACGGGCTGAACAAGGTTGAAGCATTGCGTCGTTGCTACTGGCCATATCGCCAGCAAGCCGGCTCCCACAGGTACTGCACTGCTCTCAAGGCCTGTGGCGAACCGTGGGAGCTGGCTTGCCGGCGATAGGGCCAGTACAGGCTGCACAAAGCAGTTGCCTGGACACCAACCCTCGCACACCTTGCATGACATGCTAAAGTCGCCCCCGTTCCCGCTCCACCCAACGGACCCCAGCATGCCCGCACTAGACGCCACCCTCACCCCCTGGCCGGAACTCGCCGCCCGCCACCCTTGCGACGCCCTGCTGCTGGGCAACGGCGCCAGCCGCGTGCTGTGGAAGCCGTTCGGCTACTTCTCGCTGTTCGAGGAAGCGCAACGTGCCGGGCGCAAGAAAGGCCTGGCCGTCAGCGACCAGGCACTGTTCAAGTCACTGGGTACGGAACTGTTCGAGCCGGTGCTCAGCGCCCTCAACACCACCGTGCGCACCAACGCCGCGCTGGCCATCAACTCCACCGCGCCGCTGAACCGCTACTACTCGATCAAGGAAGCGCTGATCCACGCCGTACGCACGGTGCACCTGCCGTGGCCACTCATGCCGGCCACGACCCTGGCAACCCTCAACCAGGCGCTGCGTGGCTACCGCAGCGTCTACACCAGCAACTACGACCTGCTGCTACCGTGGGCCGTGCAACACGCCCCGCAGGGTTTCGCCGAACTATTCGACGAGCAAGGCTTCTTCGACGTGCGCCGCACCAACGGCGAAGGTACGCGGGTACTGCACCTGCATGGCGGCCTGCACCTGCTCAAGCTGCCCGACGGCACCACCCGCCAACGCAGTGCCGACAGCGCCGAACTGCTCGATGGTTTTGCCGTGAACATCCCGGGCGAAGTGCCGCTGTTCGTCAACGAAGACCGCAGCGACGAGAAGCTGCGCGCCATCCGCAACTCTGACTACCTGGGCTGGTGCCTGGGGCAACTGGCGCGGGAAAGCCAGGGGCTATGCCTGTTCGGGCTGCACCTGGACAGCAGTGACCAGCATCTGCTCGAAGCCATCCGACAGGCCCGACCGATGCATCTGTCGATTGCCATAAGGCCGTTGAGCGAGGCATCGGTGATCAACCAGAAGCAGCATTTTGTCGACAGGTTCGGGGATATGCCGGGGACAGTGCTGCACTTCTTTGATGCCAGTACGCATCCGTTGGGGCAGGCAGCGTTGGCTATTGAAGCACCGCTCACCCACAGATGAAGTGGACCAATTGGGGGCCGCTTTGCGGTCCATCGCCGGCAAGCCGGCTCCCACAGGGATCGCGCAACGCCTGAATTCTGAGCGGTACCTGTGGGAGCCGGCTTGCCGGCGATGGGCTGCAAAGCAGTCCCGTTAATGCTATCTGACAGGCATCAGGGCTTGCCCGCTGAACCACTCGCCCCGTCAAGGCGCCGACGCGGTTGTCACCTGCACGGCCGGGCCAACTGCAACCGGCTCGGGCATCGCGACATCGCCGCCCAGCTGGCGGATTTGCCGAATCTGCTGGACCCTGTTCAGGTTTTCCCAGGCGACGGGGTAGTGCCCCGGCGACAACTCGATCGCGCTGCGGAAAAACTGCTCGGCCACATCCAGCTTGCCTTCCACCAGGCAGACATAGCCGACATCATTGCTGGCCTCGGCACGCTTTTCGACCTGTTCGAAGGCAGACACAGCCTCCTCATAGCGCCCCATGCGAGCCAGCAGCAACCCATAGTTGCGCCAAAGCGGTTTGTAGGTGCCGTCGTAACTCACACCACGCTTGTACCGGAGCTCGGCATCGGCCCATTGCCCGGCCATGTAGTAGGAATACCCCAGGCTGTTCTGCACCAACGCCGAACGCGGATCTATGAGCTCGGCCAGGCGGTAGTAGGTTTGCGCCTCGGCGAAGTTGTCGGCCAGATCCGCGAGTACCCCCAGCCCGTTGTAGGCCTTGAGCGGTGACTTGCCGTCGACCCTGAGCGCAGCCGCCCCGGTCTGGGTGGTGGCCGGGTCCTTGACGAAGCGTTTCTGATCCACGGCAACTGCTTTCAACAGCATTGCCTTGGCCTGCTCATGTTTACGCATGGACAGATTCAGCAGGCCCATTTCCGTCAGGGCATCGGGGTTATCAGGTGCCTTGCCCAGTACCTCGGTGAAAGCCATCTCGGCAAGCTGGTTATTGCCCCGTTCGCGGTGGATACGGCCAACCCAGACCAAGGCCTCATAACGTTCGGGCGCCAGCTCGAGGACGCGCAGGTACTGGTACAGCGCCTGGTCCAGGTCACCGGCCTGGTAAGCCATAGCAGCCATCTGCATCGCCTGGTCGGGCGAGTTGCTCTGCGACTGCACCTGATAGAGCACCGAATTGCCAGCGGAGTAGACAGAACGCACCCCATTCAAGTCTGGCCCTGTGCTCTGGCAACCCGAAAGCACGGCGATCATGGTCAACAGCAAGCTGATCCTGTTCATGTCATAGCTTCCCGAACGTTCTAAGGACCCCGATGATCACCGGGCCGATGGCAACCAGAAAAAAGCTTGGCCACAGACAGAAAATTAGCGGAAAAACCAGCTTTGTTCCGATTTTCGCGCCCATTTCCTCGGCGGCCTGCATACGTCGGTCACGAAACTCCTCGGCGTAGATGCGCAAGGTGGCCGCTACGCTGGTGCCGAAGCGGATGCTTTGGGCCAACAGGCTGACCAGACCCTGGATGTCTTCCAGGCCGGTGCGTTCTGCCAGTTGCCGGAGCGCTTCTGTACTGGAAATACCGGCGCGAATTTGCGCATTGACCAACGCCAGTTCCTCGGCCAGTTCGGCCTGGCTGACCGCCATTTCTTCGGCCACCCGCTCGATTGCCTGGGGTAACGCCAGACCCGACTCTACGCAAACCACCATCAAGTCCAGGGCATCAGGAAAGGCCGCACGCAACCGCCCCTGCCGAGCCGTCTTGCGCTTGTCGATATACAGTGCCGGCAGCAACCATCCGACAGCAGCCCCTATGAGCACCACAGCGATAATCATGGTTGAGGAAAGGTTGGGTACCAGTGGCAGTGTCAACAGCGATATACCAACCAAAATCAGAGGCAACAGCAAACGAACCGCCCAGTACACCTGTACCGCTGACGCCGAGCCGTAACCCGCGTGGGTCAAAAGGGTTCGGGTGGCTGACGCCTGCCCTTGCTCAGACGGGCCAAGGCGCCGACCGACCCGCTCCAGTAGGAGTTGCAGATTGCCTGGCGCCTCCCGCCCGGCCGCAGCGCTGGAATGATCACGCTTGATTAATGCAAGACGACGTTGCAGAGGGCTCTGCAACCCCAGCACCAGTAACGTCACGGTGATCACCGCAATGACCGTACTTACCCCGATCACGCCGACGATCAGCAGGCGTGTCAGTGCCTCATTGTCCGTCACCCGACTCAATAAACCGAGCAAATAATCCATGACCGACGCCCCCGTTGAGAGAACTGCTTAAACCTGGATTCGGATGATTTTGCGAATCCAGAAGATCCCAACCAACATGGAGCCAAAAGCCGCCATGATAAGCTTTTGGCCGAAAGGATCGTTGACCAGCGTTGGCAAATACGTGGGGCTAGTGAGCATGATCCCCGCCGCCAGCACAAAGGGTACGGCCACCAACACCCAGGCCGACATTCGCCCTTCGGCCGACATTGTCTTGACCTTGCGCTGAAAGCGGAAACGCCCGCGGATCAGGCTACTCAGGCGCTCCAGTACTTCGGTCAGGTTGCCGCCGGTCTCGCGATGAATGAGGATCGAGGTCACCATCATCATCACAGTCATACTCGGCACCCGTTCCAGCAGGCCAAGCATGGCCCGGCGCACATCGTTACCGTAGTTGATATCGGCGAAGGTCAGGCCGAATTCGTGCGCCACCGGTCCCTTGTGCTCCTCTGCCACCAGACGCAGGGTTTCGTTGAAGGGGTGCCCTGCGCGCAATGCCCGGCACATGGCTTCCAACGCATCCGGCAAACCCTCCTCAAACTTGGCGAAACGCTTGCCACGATCAGCGGTGATTTTCAGCAGCGGCAGCCAGAACGCCACGAACGCTGCCGCCAGCGCCAGCCACCAGTAGGGAAGGAACAGCCAGGCCAGCACGCCGGCAGCCGCTGCCAGGATGATCCCCATCAGTAGCACTCGATAAGCCCGGTACTCATGTCCGGCCTGCTCGATCAGTTGTGTCAGCGTCGCCATGAACGGCAATTGCTCGAGCCGCGCCTCCAGCGGCGACAGGCGGGTCAGGTATTTCTGCCGCAACACGGACTGCATGTTTGGCAGATGGCTTGCCCGCTCCAGAATTACAAGTCGGCCGCGGATACGCTTGCGGACCTTGCCCGCCTCGCCGAACACCGGCACCACCAACCCCTGGCTGAGGAGAAACACGGCGATAAACACCATGCCGAGAAACATCAGGATGAATTCACCGGGTATCTGGCTCATGATTGACGACCCTCCATCCATTCCGGCCTGAACATCGTCAGCGGCAATTCGATACCGCGCTTGGCCAAGGCATCGCGAAAGGCCGGGACCATGCCACTTGGCCGGTATTCGCCGAGCACCTGGCCTTGCTCGCCCACTCCACTGCGGACAAAAGAGAAAATCTCGGTCATTGTGATGATCTCACCCTCCATGCCATTGATTTCCTGCACGCTGACCAACCGCCGCTTGCCGTCTTCCTGTCGCTCCAGCTGGATCACCACATCGATGGCCGAGGCGATCTGCTGACGCATGGCCTTGATCGGGAACGTAGCGCCAGACATCAAGACCATGTTCTCGACCCGGCCCAACGCATCGCGAGCGGTGTTGGCGTGGATGGTAGTCAGTGAACCATCGTGCCCGGTGTTCATTGCCGTCAGCATGTCCAGCGCTTCGGCACCACGCACCTCACCGATCACGATACGGTCTGGGCGCATCCGCAGGCTGTTGCGCACCAGCTCCCGCTGGCCCACCTCGCCGCGCCCCTCGATGTTCGCAGGCCGTGTTTCCAGGCGCACTACATGTGGCTGCTGCAGTTGCAGCTCGGCCGAGTCTTCGATGGTGACGATGCGCTCGTTGTGGGGAATGAAACTGGACAGCACATTGAGCATGGTGGTCTTGCCGCAGCCGGTGCCGCCAGAGATCAGCACGTTCAGCCGGCCTCGCACGATCGCCTTGAGCATTAGCGCGATGGCCGGGGTAAGGGCGCCGGCCTGAATCAGGCTGTCGATATTGAGCAGGTCCACCGCAAAGCGGCGGATCGAGATACTCGGCCCATCGATGGCCAGCGGCGGAATGATCGCATTGACCCGTGAACCGTCCTTGAGGCGGGCATCGACCAACGGCGAAGACTCGTCGATACGTCGACCGAGGCTGGAGACGATGCGGTCGATGATATTCAGCAGGTGCTGATCATCGCGAAAACGCACATCGGTGCGCTGCAACTTGCCGAACCGTTCGACGTATACCGAGTCATGCCCGTTGACCAGAATGTCGGACACCGTATGGTCGGCCAGCAGCGGCTCCAACGGGCCAAGGCCAAGCACTTCGTCGGTGATCTGCTTGATGATCAACTGGCGGCTGGCAGAGCTTACCGGCGCCGAATGCTCATCGAGCAGACGCTGGCAGATATCGCGGATCTGCCGCACGGCCTCGGCCTGCTCGAGCGAATCGAGCAAGGACAGGTCCATGACCTTGAGCAGTTGCTGATAGGTTTTTTCCCGCCACTCGGCCTCCACCGATGTGACCTGGCTTTTCGTTTCAAACAGAACATCCGGTGCCGAATGTTCCCACGCCATCAGCGCCTCTGCCGGGTCCTTCGCGCCGCCACCCTGCTTCGACGGCGTCGATGCCTCGGGGGTGACTGCCTGTTTGCGCAAACGGTTACGGAAATCGCTAAGCATGGTTCACCCCCGAAAAACACGCTTGAAGGCGCGTTTGAACAGTCCGCTGTCTGTGGCCACCTGCTTGCCCACCAATTCCTCGGCCAGCCCACGCAGCGCCTGGGTGATCGCCGAGCGAGGTGCTTGCAGGCCTAATGGCACACCTGTGTTCTGGCTCTGGTTGATGACGCTGAAGTCATTCGGCAGTTTCACGATATTGGTGCAGCGCAGCGCTTCGCCGATATCCTTGAGGCTGACCGGCGCCGCCTTGTCGTAGCGGTTGACCACCACCTCCAGCTGATTGCCGCGCACGCCCAGGTCATCGCGCAGAATGCGTGCCAGGGAACTGGCGTCGCGCAGGTGGTTGACGCTCTGCTGCACCACGACGTACACCCGGTCGGCCTGCTCCAGCACCGAAGCGGTGATGTGATCGATCTGCCGCGGCAAGTCCGCCACTACCCAGTCATAGTTGGCCCGCGCCAGTTGCAGCAGCGCATCGAGCTGTTCGGCCTGGACATCCTGCGGCAGACACAGCTCATTGGCGCGGCTGCCAAGCACATGCAAGGACGGGCTGAAATGGCTGCAGAACCCGCGCAGTGCCACCCCGTCCATTTCTTTTATCTGCTGCAACACGTCCAGTTGGCTGTGCGACTGCGCCACATCCAGATGATGCGACACGCTGCCAAACTGCAGGTCCAGGTCAAGCAACAGGGTGTTGCCCTTGAGGCTGAGCTGATGCGCCAGGTTGCAGGCCAGCACAGTGCCACCGGAGCCACCCTTGGCATTCATCACCGCGACCAGTTTGCCTGTTGCCGTGCTGTTGGTCTGGGTTTCCATGACCATACGGTTCAAGGCAGCGATAAGCTCCGTGGCAACGATAGGCTCCGGCAGAAAATCGCGCGCACCGGCCTGCATTGCCAGGCGCATGCCTTCCCGATCGTCCAGCAGGCCACACACCAAAAGCGGCGGGCGCTCATGGGCCGGGCGTTGCAACAGGGCCGCCAGTTCCTCACGCCACAGCTGGCCAACGCGCAGCAGCAGGAAATCGGGCGTCCGGTCCAGCCCGTACAGAGGGTCGCAATGCCCATTGCTCACCTGACGAACATTCACCTCCAGACCGGAGATGCGCTGACAGATTTCTTGCAATTGACGCAGGGCCAAGGCGTCAGAGCTGCTGATCAACAGACGCATCCCGGGTTTGATGGAGGTAGCGGATACGGAAGATTCCCTAAGATTCAGCATGGTGTGATCTCCGGTACGACATCCGCCTCGGTATGACGCCCGAGGCTCTCGCGAGGTAAGGTCGCCTTGAATACTGGCAAGGTAATGGGCACGCCAAACCCTGGAATAAACAGGCTGAATTGAAAGTTCTGCAGCGTCAGCTGCACATAGCGGACGGCGGCAAACCCGGTGGCACTTACCAGATCACCGGGGTTGGCGACCTGTGCACCGTTCTTGTCCAGGTAACGCAGAGTCAGGTCCGAGGTGTCCAGGCCGGCCAGCAGGCTGCTGGCGCCACTGTCGCCCGCACTGTTGAATATCGCCCGGCGCAGCACCACCGGATCGCTGATATTGCACACCGCCGCCAGACGTGCGCCACGCCGAACGGACTCATTCAGCACGTTCACGGTGTAGTACAGCCGGCCTATTTCCAGCACACCGAACAACAGCGTGAACATCAACGCACTGACGATGGCGAACTCCACCACGTAAACGCCCTGCATGCTTCTGCGCTTCATCACAGTGCCCTCATCACGGTGGTGGCGACCAACGGGAAGTTCAGCGCGGCGCCGTTGCCGATAAAGGCCGGAATGCCGTTGGCGATCAGCGGGGAAAAGACCGCGCTGATTGTCACCTGCACGTGGTCGTTGGTGCCCGCCACCTTGGCAACCTGCACGGTGGTATTGGCCGGCATCCCGGTCAGGCTGCAGGGCGGCGTGGAAGGCGCACCATGCACCGCCACGTACTTGGTCATGCACTCGAGATCGGCGCTCACCTCGACCTGGCCAAGGGTCGAGTTCCAGGCTTGGCTGGCGACAAAACGCGCGGCGTCCCGGCTGCCCTGCAGCAGGCTGTTGTACTGGTAAAGCATGCGGCCAAATTCGCCGAAAGCCAGCAAGGTCAGGAGCAACAGTGGCAGGGTGATGGTGAACTCGACGATTGCCACCCCTTGCTGACGCTGCGCACGCTTGAGCCGATAGAGTTCCATGACACGCTCCTAGGAGTCGGTGCTCGGTGTGCCACTGCCACTGATAAAGGTTTTGTACAGCTGGATGATCTGCGGGCCGGAATCGTCCTGCGGCGTGGGCCCAGGCACGCCGTCACCCTCGCATTGCTTGACAAACTGGCCGAAGATCTGCGAATCCCCACCCGAGTTGTCGGCCGGCTGCACTACGTAGAAGCAACCGAAACCGATGACCGGAATCGATGATGCCCCCGAGTTCTTGCCCGAGCAGTCGCCCACCACGATCTTCAGCATCCGCCGCTCGAAAACTCCACCCGACTGGCAACCCGTACCGCCTGCGACACATGCGGCGGTCTGCGCGGCATAGTCGTTGTAGTCGAACAGCGGCGTGCCGCCAGCAGAGAGGTTGCCATTGCTCGAAGTGACGACTTGGCCTTGGTGCTCCACCTTTTCAGTTTTGTCGTTGTACTTCATCGCCGGGTTGCTATAGCTCGTAACCAGATCGGGCGGATAGTCCGTGCTATTGAGCGACCCGGCGTACTCGCCGAAGCGAGTATTCAGGCCTTTCACAGCAGGGCCAACCGTGTTGCCAGGCTTGGTAGCGGCGTTGTCACCGACATTTCGGCAAACCGAGGCGCCACCAGCCATGAGTTCGCCAACCGCCTTGCCGCCCGAGCCAAAATCGAGCAGCTGGAAGTTGCCCGGGCCAATCGGGTCGCTATTCTTGGCAGCCGATTTCAAGACCTCCAGGTCACCAAAGCGATACCCCCAGAACATGCCGGTATCCGGGGTGTATTTGGTCGGATCCCCACACACCAGCAGCGGCGCAAGATCACATGGACTGGTGGGGCTCGGCCCGGCGGTGGCAATCGCCGTCACACTTTTGGTCCCCACGGTTCCTGTACCGATTGACTGGGCGAAGCTCCAGAAAAAGCCCGCCAGTGAGTAATTCGATACCGAGACCCGCACATAGGTGGCATTGGCCGGCCCGGGGAAGGAGAAAGGCCCATAGACATTGTCTGCCAACTCCACCACGGCAAATCCGCCAGGGTTGCCGCCGATTGCCGTCAACAGCTCCGTGTTGCCAGCGGCCTTGGCATTTTCGTTGAGGGTGAAGAGCGCGGCTGCTCGTGTGGTACTGGCAGAATTGCCAGTGCCCATCACCTGGCTCAGGGTCTTGGCGCCACTGAGCGCGGCGGCGTCCACGGCATTCTGCAGTCGGGTCTTGTTCAACAACATGTGACCGCCATCGAGCACCAACGCTGCCATCATCAGTATCGCCAACAGGGCGATCACGATGATGACAGTTACTGCCCCCCGCTGTTGGCCTGGCGGCGCGGTGAACATCCGTTGAGCTCGAGGAGTCATGATTACGCCCTCAATCAGCGAGTTGAATCAGTGACTTGGATCTGGATCGGCTGACCGATCTGCTGCGCATCACCAGTCGTCCCCCGGTAGCTATTGATCACCTTCTCCAGTAAAGGCCCGTCAGAGCCAGCGGCCGGCACTTCAGTGCCTGGGTTGGCGGCTACCTGCTTGTCGGCAATCTGCTGGTAGGTGGTCTGGTAGACGCTGTAGCCCAACGGGCCAACGCGCCCTTCGTCGTACGACATGCAACCCGACAACCCCGACAGCAGCACGCAACACACGATCATGCTTCTCATGCTGGTTCTCTCCGATCAATTCAGGTCATGGCCAAAGTTGCCACCGCTGACACCGAGGCTCACGGGGACCGCGCGCCCCGGCTCACTGCCCTTGGTCTTGCCGAGCAGGTAGAAGTCCAGGTCACTGGGCTCGACGAACTTCTCGGTGGGCAGGCGCACTGCCTTGGCATCCACGGGCTTGGCGAGGTGCGGCGTCACCAGGATCACCAGTTCGGTTTCACCGTTGATGAACGATTGGCTGCGGAACAGGTGCCCGAGTATCGGCAGGTCCCCCAGACCCGGGAAACGGCTGACGAAATCGCGAGTGTTTTCGCTGATCAAGCCGGCGATGGCAATGGTCTGGCCATTGCCCAGTTCGACCGTGGACTCTGCGCTGCGCTTGGTCAGCGACGGAATAACCTGGGAAACTCCATCGCCCAGGATGCTGCTGAGGCCCGTGTCGAGTACCAGCGAGTTAGCGTTGGAAAGCTCGCTCACCGAGACATTCAGGTTGAGGTTGATACGCCCGGAGTCGAGCACCACCGGCAGGAACTTCACGCCGACACCGAATTCCTTGTATTCGATGGTGATGCCATCATCCTCGGTGATCGGCACCGGGAACTCGCCACCAGAAATGAACTCCGCCTGCTGGCCGGTCAGCGTGGTGAGGGTGGGCTCGGCCAGCACCTTGGCCGAACCATTGTCCTTGGACGCCTCCAGCACCACGTTGAAGAGGAAATCGTCGGACAGGAACTGTGCGAACAAGCCTTTGCCGCCACCAATCAGCGAACCTGGCGAAAGGATCGACCCGCCACCTGGAGTCAGGCCCAGGCCTTGACCATTGTTGAACCCACCACCGCTCCAGTTGCCGGACGAGCCAAGGGCATTGAAGCGCACGTTGAGGTTCTTGATCAGGCTGCGCTGCATCTCTGCCACTTTCACTTCCAGCATCACCTGCTGGCTGCCACCGACGCTGAGCAGGTTGATCACCTCCAGCGACTGAGCCGGTGCCGCTTCGGCGGCTTCACCCTTGCCTTGCACCACACTCGAGGTCTGCGCGGCATAGGTCTTGGCCACTTTCATCGCTGTGTCCATGGCCGCGGCGCTGCGCACCTGACCACGCAGTACCAACGCGCCTTGTGCGCTGAACACCTCGATGTTCTCCTCGGGCAGCAGCTGGTGCAGTTTGGTCTTGAGCCCGGTGAGGTCATGCACAACCTCCACATCCATGGTCTCGATCAAGCGGTTGTTGCTGTCCCACAGCAATACGTTGGTAGTGCCGAGGGAACGGCCGAGCAGGTAGAGCTGGGTCGGGCTGGTGATCAGGATATCGGCGATATCCGGGTTGCCGACCGAGATTTTCCTCACCGGCGTACGAGCGCTGATCGTCCGCGACTTGTAAATGGGCACCTGGACCATGTTGGCGTTGGCCGCCGGCATGGCGCTGTATCCCGATCCCGGTTCTGCAGCCTGCGTCACGCCGACGAACAGCAGCTGCGTACCCAGCCCGCACAACAGGTACATCCCTAGTCTCTGCAAAGTATTCATACACAACTCCTTGCTAGGTATTCTTGTTCCTGCCGAACGTTAGCCATTCGGACGCCTGCCGCCTTAAAACCTTGCTTTCGCTACTTCAACTTCAGTCCCACGGATGATGGTGACCGCGCCACCGTCACTACTACGATTTACCACCGGTCTTGGTTGGGGTTTGAATGCTGGCGTTGCAGCCTTCACCGGCTCGACAGCAGCAACGGCTGACGCCTGCTTCTGAGCGTCCAACGGGTTGCGCAGGGCCAGTTGCAACTTCCCTTCAGATTGCGCCCTGACCAGCACCTCGGCCTCTTTGGCCGACATTTCCAGGGTCACGGCACGTACCACCACCGGCTGGGTCTTGTCCGTCCCTGCAGTCTGGTCCACGGCCAATACCCGGAGGTCCTGGAGGATGGTTCTGGATTCAGCGTCATTACCGCTGCCGTTACTTTGCTTGGTCGCCAGAACATCGACCCGGTTACCCGGCAACAGGAACCCGCCCACCCCGACCACGTCATCCACACGCACCGAAATGGCGCGCTTGTCTGGAGCAATCAATGAAGCCAGGGTACTGCCACCCAGGTGCTCGGCCAGGCGAGCGCTACGTAGCACATCGCCGCGCAACAGTGCGAAAGTGGCAATCTTGCCAACCACCTTTTCATTGCTGTCAAAGGCATCGTCAGGTACCGCATCCTTGGGCATGCGCACGATGGCGACCTGCTGGGCCTCGATCATCTGCCCGAACGGGATCTCCACCGTAGCGACCACCACGTTCTTCATGTTGTCATCCGGGGCGGCGTTGAGCCGACCATTGAGCCAGTTGTTGGCCATCCAGGCGGCGCCAAGCCCCAGGGTCAGGGAAACGGCAACCAAGGTCAGCGTACGGGCACTCATGTCTGCATCTCCTCATCCAAGGAAGTCGATCTGCACGAAGTAGCTTTGCCAAGCCCATTTCAGCTCCTGTGGCGACAGCGGACCATCGCCGCCCAGGTAACGCTGGCGGTCAAGCGCCATGTTCAGCAGGTCGCGAGGGTGGCAGGGCACCAGCGGCACGCCTTCGACCTCGTACAGCGCCTGTAGCGCGTAACGCAACAGCAGCGGGTCGTAAGCCAGGCCCAGGCGTTCGCATTCCTGACGCCAGATGCGTTCGTACTCATCGACTTTCAGGTAGCTGAACTGCAGCTTGTAGCCAATGCGCCGCAAGAAGGCTTCGTCAGCCAACTCCAGCGGGTTGAGGTTGGTGGAGAACACCAGCACCAGATCGAACGGCAGCTCGCAATGGCGCCCGCCACCCAGGTTGAGGAAGTCGCGCTTCTCTTCCATCGGCACGATCCAGCGGTTGAACAGCTCGGCCGGGGCCATGCGCTGGCGCCCCATGTCGTCGATGATGAACAGGCCATTGCTGGCCTTGAGTTGCAAGGAGGCCTGATACTGGCGGGTGCTCGGATCGAAACGGACATCCAGTTGCTCCATGCCCAGTTCGCCGCCAGTGATCACCACCGGGCGCTTACAGCGCACCAGCCGGCGATCGATGCCTTCGTTCAGCAACAGGCTGGTGGGTTGCCCCTCCTCCTCCAGGCGCTGATGCACCTGAGGGTCATACACCTCGATAACCGACTCATTGATTTCTATGGCATGCGGTACCCAGATGGCTTCGGCGAACAGACGAATCAACCGGCTGCTGACGTAGGTCTTCCCGGTGCCTGCGGGACCGTAAATCATGATCGCGCGCCCGGAGTTCAACGCTACGCCCAGTTGATCGAGCATGCTCTCCGAGAGCACAACACCTGCGAAGGCCGAGTGCATGTCCTGCGTACTGATGCGGCCATGGTGGATGGTCTGCAGCTTGAGCAGGTCACGGTAGGTACTTACAGGGAAGGGCGCCGCGCCGATATAGCCGCTGCGCGCCAGTGCATCGCGAGCGGTGGCACGGCCGCGTTCGGTCAGGCCGTAGCGGAGCACCTGCCCCCCCGTTTGCACACCGACCTGGCCCAGTACTTCGACGCGGCCATCCTTGCGCAGAAAGGCCAACACTTCTTCTACCACCGCACCGGTCAGTGCCAGGCGCTCCACCAGGCGCGACAGGTCCAGCGTACCGGCGTCATGCAGGTGCTTGCACAGCAGATCAGCGAGAAAGCTTTCTGCCAGGCCAGTCTCACGGACTGTACGTGGCTGAGGTGCCAGGCTCTGCACTGCGTCCTTGTCACAGGCGCAGGCACCACTGTCTCTGAGTGCGTACATGGTTAGCCTCCCAGGCTATAGGCCAAGCGGTTGCCAAAAAAGGCTGACAAGGGTTCCGAGAAGAATTGCTATGGCGTATGGGAAAGGCTTTCCGGCCACTTCATCAGACTGCGGTGCGAAATACGCCTGTGCTTTCAACATCAACCAGTAACGCGACAAGGTCATCGGTAACTGGCCACGCACTAGAATTAGTAGAAGACCACATAGACATCCGGCAATCAGACTCAGGAGTGCCGCGCTGAGCGCGCCGTTCCAAGGAAGAAAAGCGCCGACCATGGCCATTAGTTTGACATCGCCGGCAGCCATCCCACCCAAGGCGTGCATTGGGAGAAAAATGGCGAAGCCAATCAGCAACCCCAGCAACCCATAACCGAAACCACTGACTCCGGCGGAGTAAGCCTGACCAGCCAAGCCCAACCCCAGCCCCACCAGAATCAGGAGGTTGGGAATGCGGTGGCGACGAAGGTCGCTCGCCACCGCGATACCCAGCAGCCCCATCAGCAAAACAGTCATAACCAACTGCTCTCTGGTCATCACCGCCTCTCCCTGCTGGATGATTATTTCTATTAGCACGCCGCCCCTTTAATGGCAGTGCAGAGAGCCTGCATCTTTGTTTGCACTTCAGTTCCGAGACTAGTGAATATCCCAACAACAAGTGCCGTCACCAACCCACCAGCCACCGCATATTCCACAACGGTCAGCCCATCTTCATCTTTGACGAACTTCACGACCGAAGCCTTGATTGTTTGCAGAGTCATTTCGCTCACCTCGCTAAGGACATTATTTTTCTTCCCGGGCAGTAGCGGTTGCACTACCTGATGGGAATCCTAGTCAGGGGGAGGCGACAGTCGTTAGGAGATTTTTGCGAATCGCTAGGACTTTTTTGCGGCCATTGGCCAGCATCCAAAAAGTGACAATGCCACCAGGAAAACAGGTAGCAAGCGTCAATATGAGAAGCACTTTCGTACGCATTTGCAGCCGGCTCAGGGAAAGGTTCTGGCACGTTTGTTCAAAGCCGACAAGCGGTCGTCATGATCAAAGACCAGCCTGACTGCGGAACCTGTCTAACATCAGGGTTTTACAAAACGCATAGAACCCCCTAAGCAAAAACGATCTAAGGTAATAACCAAATTGCTCGGCGACTTAATAGTGTTTTGACAATACTGCTGCTCGTAGGGAAACTCCCCAGCATAAGGTTAAGTCACGATGTCTAACCCGGGCACAAAGCCGCTGCTGTTGTGGTTCGATCTGACACGCGATCATTCCACCGAAGCGCTGATGGCACAGTTCAGTCATGTCTGCGATTGCAAACTGGCGAAGGCCGTGGCGCATTCCGAACGCCAGCAGGCAGACATGATCTGCATGCATTTCGATCGCCCCGACACCCTCAACCTCAACCTGCTGCTGGAAGTGAAACGCAACTCACCGTCCATACCGATCACCATGTTCACCGTGCAGCACTCCGAAGAGCTGGCTGTCTGGGCCATGCGTTCGCGGGTCTGGGAGTATCTGGTATTGCCGCTGACAAGCGGTGAGAAAAGTCGCTACATCGATGTCCTCAAGCAGCTGTGCGACATACGCCACGCCAGCAAGACCTCAGGCCATGCGCAGCGCATCGACCACCTTCCCTCTTTGCCGGACAGCATTCGCCTGACCGGCGAACACCACAAGCACCAGGCGCTCAGCAAGGTCATGCCATACATCGACCAGCATTTTCGCGAATGCATCGACCAAAAGGACATCGCACAGCGCTGCGGCATGACCACGGCCCGCTTCAGCCGCCTGTTCAAGGAGGTCAACGGCGTTGGGTTTCTGGATTACATCCTGAGCAAGCGCATGAACCTGGCCATGGACCTGCTGGTCAACAGCCAGATGCCGATTACCAGCATCGGCTATGAGGCCGGCTTCAAGGACCCATCCTACTTCGCCCGTGCCTTCAAGCAGGTCAGCAACTGCACACCCAGCGAATACCGACATGCCCGCCAGCTCGGAGCGTCGGTCAGCGAAACCGAGCCTCTGAAAGGTCCAGATGCGCCACTGATGGATAACGTGTTACCGAATGCGGCATTTCACAAGAGCCGCTGAAGAATCACACGCCAGGCAGCAACCCATCCGCACGCAACAGCGTCTCCAGGCAATGCTCCTTCACCCCATAGAACGCCTTGAGCTGCCCGATCTTCTCCAGCAACGCGCCGTTGTCCCCTGCCTGGCGCCGCTTCACCGCAAGAATCATCTTGTTCTTGTTGGTGTGCTCCAGCGAAATGAACTCGAACACCTTGGTCTCGTACCCGCAGGCTTCGAGGTACAGCGCGCGCAGGCTGTCGGTCAGCATTTCGGCCTGCTGGCCCATGTGCAGGCCGTACTGCAGCATCGGTTGCAACAACCCCGGGCTGTGCAATTGCGGGCGGATCTGCTTGTGGCAGCACGGCGAGCACATGATGATCGCGGCGTTGCAGCGGATGCCGGTGTGGATGGCGTAGTCGGTGGCGATGTCGCAGGCATGCAGGGCAATCATCACTTCGATGGCCTCGGGCACCACGCTACGCACATCACCACACTGGAACTCCAGGCCCGGGTGCTCCAGGCGCAAGGCGGCGGCGTTGCACAGGTCGACCATGTCCTGGCGCAGCTCGACGCCGGTTACCTGTGCTTCGCGGCCCAGGCTATTGCGCAGGTAGTCGTGCATGGCAAAGGTCAGGTAGCCCTTGCCTGAGCCGAAGTCGGCCACCCGTAGCGCCTGCGCCGCCGGCACCGGTGCACTGGCCAGGGCGTGGTCGAAGACTTCGATGAACTTGTTGATCTGCTTCCACTTGCGCGACATCGACGGTATCAGCGCGCCTTGTGCGTCAGTAACCCCGAGGTCACGCAGGAACGGCCGTGAAAGCTCCAGATAGCGCTTCTTCTCGCGGTCATGGCCGCTGCTACTGGCAGCTTCGCGCGGCGCCTGTGCGCCGTGGCGCTGGAGCATGGGCTTGCCCTTCTTGCTGAAGGTCAACTGCACTTCACCGTCGGCATCGAACAGGTGCGCGTTGCGGAAGCTGTCCGGTAGCAGCTCGGCGACCAGCGCCTGGGCCTGCTCCAGCGCCAGATTGCGGGTGATATCACGGGTCTGGTGGCGATAGACCAGCGACAGGCACGGCTGGCCCTTGACCTGCAGCGGCTTGGCAATGATCCGTTGCAAGGTCTGGTCGGCACCGACATGGCGCGCCAATACCAGTTTGACCAGGGTATTGCCATGCAGGGCGGCGTTCAGCAGGTCGAGAAACTGGGTGCGCGCATCCGGCGCGGATGGGGCAGAAGAACTGGCGGACATGGAAAAACGGTGCCTCGGATAGCGGGGAGCGCATGGCGCAATGCACGCATTCTACAGGGTGCTCAACTTCCTGTGGGAGCGGGCTTGCCCTAATGCCAGTCAGTTAAGGTTTGCCTGTTTAATTGGGGCTGCTTTGCAGCCCTTCGCGGGCTTGCCCGCTCCCACAGGGGTCGCACAAATCATGGGCTCAGCGACACACCTGTGGGAGCGGGCAAGCCCGCGAAGGGCCGCAAAGCGGCCCCAATTTGCTTGACTGACTGGCATTAGGGCTCAATCGAGAATCACCAACCGGTTGGGCAACTCGTTACGTGCATGGGTAGGCGGCACATGTTCGCTGAGCAGTTCGCCGCATGCCTCGATGCACTCGACAAACCCCTGCAAGGTGCGGCCCTGGCGTACCTGTTCGGCAAGGCGGGCGACGATGGCCGCGCGGGCGGTGGCATCCAGATGGCGCTCGATACCGCGGTCGACCAGGATCTCCACATGCCGCTCCGCCTCGCTGACGAAGATCAGTACGCCCGTGGCACCAGCAGTGCGCTGCAGGTTCTGTTCGCGAAACTGCTGGCGGGCCAGGCGCGAAGCACGCCAGCGGCGCAGGGCCCGGGGGATCAGCCAGCCGGCCAGGCGCGGGCTGCGCAGCAGCAGGCACAAGCCTACGAACAGCAGCACATTGGCCACCAGCAAGCCACGCACTCCGGGCCAACCCAGCAGCCAGTGCAACAGGGCCGGCACGGCCAGCGCCAGCACGGCGGCCCAGAACAACGGCCAGTAGGCATAATCGTCGGCCCGGCGGGCCAGCACCGTCACCAGTTCGGCATCGGTGCGCCGTTCGGCACGGGCAATGGCTTCGGCGATCTGGCGCTGATGGTATTCGTCGAGGGGGGTCATGCCGTCGGTCTCTTGAGCGTTCTTATAGTTGTTGTCCCGGCATTCGGGGCTTCGTCCGCAGGCGACATATTCAGGCATAATCCGCCGCTGGAAGAAATGCCTGCAAATCGTACAACAATAGCCGCCTGAAAACTTCGGCCGCGCGCGTATCACCGTGGATACGGCACAGGCCTCACAACGGAATTGATGATGAAACTGTCTTTGCTGGGCCTGGCCATGGGCCTTGCCAGTCAGGCGGCACTCGCCGCCCCCTCCGCCCCGCCCCTGCAGGACAAGCAGGCGTTCATCGACCATCTGATCAGCCAGATGACCGAAGCCGAGAAGATCGGCCAACTGCGCCTGATCAGTATCGGGCCGGAAATGCCCAAGGATAAGATCCGCGAGGAAATTGCCGCCGGGCGCATCGGCGGTACCTTCAACTCACGCACGGCCCCCGAGAACCGCCCCATGCAGGACGCGGCGATGCGTAGCCGGCTGAAGATTCCGATGTTCTTCGCCTACGACACCGTCCACGGCGAACGCACCATTTTCCCGATCGGCCTGGGCATGGCCGCGACCTGGGACATGGACGCCGTCGCCAAGGTCGGCCGCACCGCCGCCATCGAAGCCGCGGCCGACGCCCTGGACATGACCTTCGCACCGATGGTCGACATCGCCCGCGACCCGCGCTGGGGCCGCACCAGTGAAGGCTTCGGCGAGGACACCTACCTGACCTCGAAGATCGGCCAGGTGATGGTCCGCTCGTTCCAGGGCAGCAGCCCGGCCAACCCCGATAGCATCATGGCCATCGTCAAGCACTTCGCCCTGTATGGCGCGGTGGAAGGCGGGCGCGACTACAACACGGTCGATATGAGCCTGCCGAAAATGTACAACGACTACCTGCCACCCTACCGCGCCGCGCTCGACGCTGGTGCCGGCGGGGTGATGGTGGCGCTGAACTCGATCAACGGCGTGCCGGCCACCTCCAATACCTGGCTGATGAACGACCTGCTGCGCAAGGAGTGGGGCTTCAAGGGCGTGACCATCAGCGACCACGGTGCCATCCAGGAACTGATCCGCCATGGCGTCGCCCGCGACGGGCGCGAAGCCGCCAAGCTGGCGATCAAGGCCGGCATCGACATGAGCATGAACGACACCCTGTACGGCGAAGAGCTGCCAGGCCTGCTGAAGTCTGGCGAAGTGACCCAGGCCGAACTGGACCAGGCAGTGCGCGAAGTGCTGGGTGCCAAGTACGACATGGGCCTGTTCAAGGACCCGTACGTGCGCATCGGCAAGGCCGAAACCGACCTGAAGGACTACTACGGCAACGACCGCCTGCACCGCGATGCCGCGCGTGACGTGGCGCGCCGCAGCCTGGTGCTGCTGGAAAACCGCAACCAGACCCTGCCGCTGAAAAAGGCCGGTACCATCGCCCTGGTCGGCCCGCTGGCCGATGCCCCGATCGACATGATGGGCAGCTGGGCTGCCGACGGCAAACCGGTGCACTCGGTGACCGTGCGCGAAGGCCTGCGCCGCGCCGTGGAGGGCAAGGCCAAGCTGGTCTACGCCAAAGGTTCCAATGTCACCGGCGACAAGGCGATGTTCGATT
Organism: Pseudomonas sp. PVC-5-1; assembly: GCF_057444345.1. Taxonomy (NCBI): domain Bacteria; kingdom Pseudomonadati; phylum Pseudomonadota; class Gammaproteobacteria; order Pseudomonadales; family Pseudomonadaceae; genus Pseudomonas; species Pseudomonas sp. PVC-5-1. Next base: position 4,605,429 of record NZ_CM172024.1, read on the forward strand.
ACCTGAACTTCCTCAACTTCGATGCTCCGGAAATCGTCGACGACCCGCGCCCGCCCGCGGTGCTGATCGACGAGGCGGTGAAGGCGGCGAAGCAGTCCGATGTGGTGGTGGCAGTGGTCGGCGAATCCCGCGGCATGTCCCACGAGTCGTCGAGCCGTACCACCCTGGAAATCCCGGCCAGCCAGCGGGAGCTGATCAAGGCCCTGAAGGCCACCGGTAAGCCGCTGGTGCTGGTGCTGATGAACGGCCGCCCACTGTCGATTGCCTGGGAACGCGAGCAGGCCGACGCCATTCTGGAAACCTGGTTCGCCGGTACCGAAGGCGGCAACGCGATTGCCGACGTACTGTTCGGCGATTACAACCCGTCCGGCAAGCTGGCCATCACCTTCCCGCGTTCGGTCGGGCAGATCCCGATGTACTACAACCACACCCGTATTGGCCGGCCCTTCACACCGGGCAAGCCGGGCAACTACACCTCGCAGTACTTCGAGGAGCCGAATGGCCCGCTGTACCCGTTCGGCTATGGCCTGAGCTACAGCAGCTTCGAGCTGTCGGGGCTGAAGCTGTCGAACAAGGACCTCAAGCGTGGCGACACGCTGGAGGCCAAGGTGACGGTGAAGAACACCGGCAAGGTGGCAGGCGAGACCGTGGTGCAGTTGTACCTGCAGGATGTATCGGCATCGATGAGCCGCCCGGTGAAGGAACTGAAGAACTTCCAGAAGCTAATGCTCAAGCCTGGCGAGTCGCGCACGTTGAGCTTCCGCATCAGCGAAGAAGACCTGAAGTTCTACAATGGCCAACTGCAGCGGGTTGCCGAGCCAGGGGAATTCAATGTCCAGGTCGGGCTGGATTCCCAGGCGGTGCAGCAACAGAGCTTTGAACTGCTGTAACTGACAGGTTTTGCCTGTACCGGCCCCTTCGCGGGCTTGCCCGCTCCCACAGGTAATGCACAGGTCCATCGGGCTGTGAATCTTCTGTAGGAGCGGGCAAGCCCGCGAATAGGCCGGCCCTGATATCCCATTCATCCGGATCCGCCCATGCCCTTTTCCGTTCGCGCCCTGCGTCTGGGGCTGATCTCCCTGCTGATCGTGCTGGGCACCGCCCTCAGCGCCGGCTGGGCCATGCACCAGGCCAAGCGCCAGGCCATGGAAGCCGACGCCCAGCGTGCCAGCCAGCAGTTGGGCCTGTATGCCAATGCCCTGCACACGCTGATCGACCGCTACCGCGCCCTGCCCGCCGTGCTGGCGCTGGACCCGGAACTGATCGCCGCCCTGCGCGGCCCGGTCAGCGAACCGATGCAGGACGCCCTGAACCGCAAACTCGAACGCATCAACGGCGCTGCCAACTCCTCCACCCTCGAACTGCTCGACCGCACCGGCCTGGCCATCGCCGCCAGCAACTGGCGGCTGCCCAGCAGCTATGTGGGCTCCAACTACGGTTTCCGCCCCTACTTCAAGCAAACCCGCAGCCAAGGCAGTGGCCGCTTCTACGCCGTGGGCGTGACCAGCGGCGTGCCGGGCTACTTCCTCGCCAGCGCGGTGAACGACGAGCATGGCCGCTTCCTCGGCGCCATGGTGGTTAAGCTGGAGTTCCCCGAACTGGAGCGCGAGTGGCGCCAGGGCAGCGACATCCTGCTGGTCAGCGATGCCCGTGGCATCACCTTCATCGCCAACCAGGACGGCTGGCGCTACCGCGAGCTGCAGCCGCTCAATGGTGCCGACCGTGCCGAACTGGCCGAAACCCGTCAGTACGACAAGCAACCGCTGGTGCCGCTGCAGCACCAGGTGCTGACCCGCTTTGCCGCCAACAGCACCCTCAGCCGCGTGCAAGGCCCGGAGGGTAGCGCCGAGTACCTGTGGGAAAGCCTGCCGCTGGAAAGTGAAAACTGGACCTTGCATCTGCTGCGCAAGCCGCAGGTGGCCGCCGACGGTCGCAATGCCGCCCTCGGTGCCGCCGCCGTATGGCTGAGCCTGGTGTTCGCTGCGCTGTTCGTCAGCCAGCGCCTGCGCCTTGCCCGCCTGCGCCAGCGTAGCCGGGAGGAGCTCAAGCGCCAGGTCGAGGAACGCACCCGTGAGCTGCGCACCGCCCAGGAGGGGCTGGTGCAATCGGCCAAGCTGGCGGCGCTTGGGCAGATGTCGGCGGCCATGGCCCATGAAATCAACCAGCCGCTGACCACCCAGCGCATGCAGCTGGAAACCCTGCGTCTGCTGCTCGACCATGGCCGATATGACGAAGCACGCCAGGCACTGGAGCCGCTGGAGCAGATGCTCACACGCATGGCCGCGCTCACCAGTCACCTGAAAACCTTCGCCCGCAACAGCCCGGTCGGCCTGCGCGAACGCCTCGACCTGGCCACCGTGGTCGACCAGGCACTGCACCTGCTGGAGGCGCGTATTCGCAGCGAAGAAGTGGAGGTAGCCCTGTACCTGGCGCGCCCGGCCTGGGTGCGCGGCGATGCCATTCGCCTGGAGCAGGTGCTGATCAACCTGCTGCGCAATGCCCTCGACGCCATGGCCGACAAGCGCTACAAACGCCTGGAGATCCGCATCGAGCCCGACGGCGAGCTATGGCGCCTGAGCGTGCTGGATTCGGGTGGCGGCATTGCCGAGGCCAACCTGGCCAAGGTCTTCGACCCATTCTTCACCACCAAGCCGGTGGGTGAAGGCCTTGGGCTGGGGCTAGCCATCTCCTACGGCATTGTCCACGAGGCCGGCGGCAAGCTGCAGGCCGAAAACCTGCCTGGCGGCGCGCGCCTGAGCCTTACCCTGCCCCGTGACCTGGAGCCTGCATGTTGAATTCAGTGATCGTCGTCGATGATGAAGCCAGTATCCGCACGGCGGTCGAGCAATGGCTGAGCCTGTCGGGCTTCAGCGTGCAACTGTTCGCCCGCGCCGAAGAATGCCTGGCACACCTGCCACGGCACTTTCCCGGGGTGATCATCAGCGATGTACGCATGCCGGGCATGGATGGCCTGCAGTTGCTCGAACGCCTGCAGGCGGACGACCCCGACTTGCCGGTGATCCTGCTGACCGGCCACGGCGATGTGCCCATGGCAGTGGAAGCCATGCGCAGCGGGGCCTACGACTTCCTGGAAAAACCCTTTACCCCGCAGCACCTGCTGGGCAGCCTGCGCAGGGCCCTGGAAAAGCGCCAGCTGGTCTTGGAAAACCGCCGGCTGCACGAGCAGGCCGATCTCAAGTCACGCCTGGAAGGCACACTGCTGGGTATGTCCCAGGGCCTGCAACAGCTGCGTCGGCAAGTGCTGGACCTGGCCAGCCTGCCGGTCAATGTGCTGATCCGCGGCGAAACGGGCAGTGGCAAAGAGCGCGTGGCCCGCTGCCTGCACGATTTTGGCCCGCGCGCCGACAAGCCGTTCGTCGCCCTCAATTGTGCAGCCATCCCCGAGTCGCTGTTCGAGGCCGAGCTGTTCGGCCATGAAAGCGGCGCCTTTACCGGCGCACAGGGCAAGCGCATCGGCAAGCTTGAGTACGCCAACGGTGGCACGGTGTTCCTCGACGAAATCGAAAGCATGCCACTGGCCCAACAGGCCAAGCTGCTGCGGGTGATCCAGGAACAGAAGCTGGAACGCCTGGGGGCCAACCAGAGCATCAGCGTCGACCTGCGCATCATTGCCGCGACCAAGCCCGACCTGCTCGAAGAAGCCCGCGCCGGGCGCTTTCGCGAAGACCTTGCCTATCGCCTGAACGTGGCCGAGTTGCGCCTGGCGCCGTTGCGTGAACGGCGTGAGGACATTCCACTGCTGTTCGAGCACTTTGCCCGTGCCGCCGGCGAAAAGCTTGGTCGCGCAGCCCCGCCACTGTCGGGCGCGCAACTGGCGCAGCTGCTGTCGCATGACTGGCCGGGCAACGTGCGTGAGCTGGCCAACGCGGCGGAACGGCATGCATTGGGGCTGGGCTCGCCGAACATCGAGGTGACGCCTGCCGGGCAGTCGTTGAGCGAACAGATGGAAGCGTTCGAGGCGCAATGCCTGCGCGCGGCGCTGCGCCAGCACGGGGGCGAAATCAAGGCGGTGATGGAGGCCTTGCAGCTGCCGCGGCGCACGCTGAACGAAAAGATGCAGAGGCATGGGTTGGTGCGCGAGGACTTCATTGGGCGGGAATGAGCGGAAATCCGCTTATCTCGCTCAATCAGCAAGCAAAAAACCGCTCATTAATCTGATTTTCCGGGGCTGCCTTGCAGCCCTTCGCGGGCACGCCCGCTCCCACAGGGAAATGCGCCACGTCAGGAATAACGCGGCATCTGTGGGAGCGGGCGTGCCCGCGAAGGGGCGCGCAGCGCCCCCATTTGAAGCCCAATGCACCCATTTGGCACACCTTCTGCAATCACCTGTGCAAGCTGCGCCACGGCGCGCTCCACAAAAACAACGAGAAGGTATCCCTGATGGATAATGCCACCTCCCTGCCAGCCGGGGCGTCCACCGCGCCTGCCACAGAAAAAACCACCGCCAGCCGCCTGAAGTCGATCTTCAGCGGGTCCATCGGCAACATGGTCGAATGGTACGACTGGTACGTCTACGCCGCATTCTCGCTGTACTTCGCCAAGGCCTTCTTCCCGGCCGGCGATTCCACCGCACAATTGCTCAATACCGCCGCGATCTTTGCCGTGGGCTTCCTCATGCGCCCGATCGGTGGCTGGTTGATGGGCCTGTACGCCGACCGCAAAGGCCGCAAGGCCGCATTGATGGCCTCGGTACTGCTGATGTGCGCAGGCTCGCTGGTCATCGCCCTGACCCCGGGTTACGAAACCATCGGAGTCGCCGCACCCATCCTGCTGGTCATTGCACGCCTGATGCAGGGCCTGTCGGTGGGTGGTGAATACGGCACCTCGGCCACCTACCTCAGCGAGATGGCCAGCAAGGACCGCCGTGGCTTCTTCTCCAGCTTCCAGTACGTCACCCTGATCTCCGGCCAGCTCATTGCCCTGGCGGTACTGATCGTCCTGCAACAGACCCTGACCACCGAGCAGCTGTATGCCTGGGGCTGGCGCGTACCGTTCGTGATCGGTGCGCTGTGCGCCGTGGTGGCCCTGTACCTGCGTCGCGGCATGGAAGAAACCGCCTCCTTCACCAAGAAGGAAAAGGCCAAGGAAAGCCTGATGCGCACCCTGCTGCGCCACCCCAAGGAGCTGATGACCGTGGTCGGGCTGACCATGGGCGGCACCCTGGCCTTCTACACCTACACCACCTACATGCAGAAGTACCTGGTCAACACCGTTGGCATGAGCATCAGCGACTCGACCACCATCTCGGCCGCCACGCTGTTCCTGTTCATGTGCCTGCAGCCGGTGATCGGCGGCCTGTCCGACAAGATCGGTCGACGCCCGATCCTGATCGCCTTCGGCGTGCTCGGCACCCTGTTCACCGTACCGATCCTCAGCACCCTGCACACCATCCAGACCTGGTGGGGCGCGTTCTTCCTGATCATGGCGGCGCTGATCATCGTCAGCGGCTACACCTCGATCAACGCCGTGGTCAAAGCCGAGCTGTTCCCTACCGAAATCCGCGCGCTGGGCGTGGGCCTGCCGTACGCGCTTACCGTGTCAATCTTCGGCGGCACCGCCGAGTACGTGGCCCTGTGGTTCAAGAGCGCCGGCATGGAGAGTGGCTTCTACTGGTACGTGACCGCCTGCATCGCCTGCTCGCTGCTGGTTTACGCAACCATGAAGGACACCAAGCAGCACTCGCGAATTACCACTGAGTGAGTGTGAGCTTGCGGTAATCAAGAAGGGCGCCCCGTTTTCGGGGCGCCTTTTTTCATACATGCGAATGCGTCATGCAATCCAGGTGTACGGTTTGAGGGCTCCAGCGCATGCGAGACGCACCGCGCGGACGGCGCTTGATTTCAGCAACAGCGCAAACATCAAGCCATACCTCCGAAGCCTTCTGATGAGCCGATTAGAAATCCTAATCGGCTCACAATGTGAGCCGAATAGCCCAATTAATCGGCTCACTGGTATCGGAAAGCAGGCTCAAGACATCTCCAACGCCTGACGCGGCTCACGGCGCTGGTACCAGGTGGCCATCAGCACCAGTACCAGCAACACCCCGCCCAGCACCGCCGAAGAGCCGACCGTGCCGAAGTCCAAACCGCCCTTCTCGTGGGGTTTGGTGAGGAAGTCGCCCAAGGTGGCGCCGAACGGGCGGGTAAGCACGAACGCGACCCAGAACAACACTACGCCAGGGATGCGTGTCCAGTAGCGGGCCACCACTACCAAGGCGATGGCACTGCCGATCAACAGTGCGCCACCGGCAAAACCGAGCCCCGAGTCATCTGCCAGGTAATCGCCCAGCGCGGTGCCGAGGGTGTTGGAAAACAGGATCGCCACCCAGTAGAACAATTCGCCCGTGCGGTTCTTGATGCGGGTGACATCCAGCGGGTTGCCGCTCAGGCGCCATACCAGGAAGGTCAGCAGCAGGATGCCGATGAGGATGGCCGAACCCGCGGCGTAGCCCAGGCCCAGGGTGCGGTCCATGAAGTCGGACATGGTGGTGCCGGCGGTGCTGGTGGAGAGGATCACCAGCCAGTACAGCATCGGGTGGTAGCGGCGCGAGTACAGCTGGCCGAGCAAGGTCAGCAGGAACACGCTGATAAGCAGCAACGAACTGAGGGCATAGCCGATGTTCAGGGTCATCGACAGCAAATCCCCCGCCGTTTCGCCAAGGGTGGTAGCGCAGATCTTCATGACCCAGAAGGCCAAGGTGATTTGCGGAAGTTTGTTCATTGTTGTGCCGCTCCGGTTTGAGGTGCGGCGATGGTGCTGAGCAGCATTTGAAAAATCGGTTGGTGATGTATGAAAAATGCGTTCAGCAGCCTTCAATGACAGATTTTTCATCCTTAACGCCCCATTAACTCCACCGCCTCAAGCTGAAATGGCTGGCAGAACGTCGGCGCATGGGCGGACACATCCTGAGCCAGAACCGCTGCCCGAGCCACAAGATGCACGCCAATACATATCGAACAATTCGATTTTTAAGCGCTACTATTTGCGCTTTTTAATCAAATTAATCGGCGTAGGATTAAACCCATAGAAACAAAACAACCTCAAAAACCACTGGAGCAACGACCATGAAAAACAAACTGATCCTCACCCTGGCCCTCTCGGTTTTCGCTGCTGGCGCCTTCGCCGAAGATGGCTTCAACCGCACCAACGCCCACACCTTCGCAGCGACCCAGAGCCAATCCGCTGCCTACGCTGAAGATGGTTTCGACCGCACTGGCGGCCAGCGCTTCGCTGAAGATGGTTTCGACCGCACTGGTGGCCAGCGCTTCGCCGAAGACGGCTTCGACCGCACCGGTGGCCAGCGCTTCGCCGAAGACGGCTTCGACCGCACTGGTGGTCAACGCTTCGCCGAAGACGGCTTCGACCGCACTGGTGGTCAGCGCTTCGCCGAAGACGGCTTCGACCGCACTGGTGGTCAGCGCTTCGCCGAAGACGGCTTCAACCGCACCAACGCCCACCGCATCAGCTGATCCCTGATGCGAGCACCCAGCCCGGCTTCGGCCGGGCTTGATCATTTTCAGGCGGGCACAGGCTTGGCACACTAGGCGCCTTGTCCACCAGGAGGTAGGGCCAGCAAGCCCAGCACAGATGTATTACTACGAACCCGCAAAAGGCCACGGCCTGCCCCACGACCCGTTCAACGCCATCGTCGGCCCCCGCCCTATCGGCTGGATCTCCTCACAGGACCGCGAAGGCCGCCTGAACCTGGCGCCCTACAGCTTCTTCAACGCCTTCAACTACATCCCGCCAATCATCGGTTTCTGCAGCGTCGGGCGCAAAGACAGCCTGAACAACATCGAGCAGACCGGCGAGTTCGTCTGGAACCTGGCCACTCGCCCGTTGGCCGAGCAGATGAACCAGAGCTGCGCACCGGTTGCCGCCGAGGTAAGCGAATTCGAATTGAGCGGCCTCACCGCCACGCCATCGAGCATCGTCAATGTGCCGCGTGTCGGCGAAACCCCAGTGGCCTTCGAGTGCAAGGTCAGCCAGATCGTCCAGCTCAAGCGGGCCGACCAGGAACTGGTGCCCAGCTGGTTGATCCTGGGTGAAGTGGTGGCGGTGCACATTGCCGAGCACCTGTTGAAGAACGGTATCTACGATACCGCTGCCGCCGAGCCGATCCTGCGTGGTGGTGGCCCGGCAGACTATTTCGAGCTGGGCAACCTGTTCAAGATGGCCCGCCCACCGGCCTGATCACCAGATCAGCTCACCCTCTTCGCTGACGCCCTGCAGGCGTTGCAGCTCGGCCGTGGCCGCTTCATCGGCGGCCACGGCGCCCTTGAACACCTGGCCGTCGAGAATCTTGTGAAAGCGCGGCGCGCCGCCCATGCCCAGGGCCTTGACTGCGATGGCCGCGTTGTAGCCGCCACCTTCCACCGGGACCATCGCCGAAACCGCTTCGAAATGCGGGAATTCCCTACGTGCCATGTTGCTATCTACCTGGTTGATCAAGGGCAGCATCTTACCCTATTCACCTGTACCGGCCCTATCGCCGGCAAGCCAGCTCCCACAGGTGCTGCACCGCTCTCGAAACCTGCGATAAACCTGTGGGAGCTGGCTTGCCGGCGATAAGGCCAGAATAGGCAACACCTCAATCAAAGGTATGCAGATCCAGGCTGCTGACCACCTGCGCCTGTACCAACTCACCAAACACCTCCAGTGTCGGCGAAGCAAAATAGCCACTCATCGCCTGCTGGTCTTGCCAGCTGCCACTGAGCAACCATAAATCGGCATCAGCCTGCGAACGCTGCACCGAAAAACTCAGGCAGCCCGGTGCCCGCAACGAGGGCTCGAGCAGGTCACGCAGGCGCGCGCCCAGCTCCGCCGAGCGCCCGCTGCTGGCACGGATGAAAGCAAGGTGGGTGACCGGTTGTGTCGGGGTCATTGCACAATCTCCTTGAAGCAGGCGGACGAAAAAGCCAGGCTGCCAAGGTTAGGGCCTCGCCCGCGCGACGCGTTAGGCCATTACTGCACGCCGATTGCCTGATCCTGCAGCGCGGCAGGATCAGGCAATCGGCGTGCAGCTTTTGACTAGCGCCCGCTATTGCCCAAACCTATGCTGCGTCGGTCAGCAGAGGAAAGCCATCATGACCATCGCCACGTCCATCGACCCAAGCCTGGAACTGCAACGCCAGGAGCTGGCCGAGCTGATCCGCCGCCACGCCGGGGAGCCTCACGGCCCGGCATCAGCCATCGATGACCTGTACCTGGTGCGCTACACCGAAAACGTGCGCTCGGTACCGACGCTGGCGCAACCCGCGCTGTGCATCCTCGCCCAGGGTAGCAAAAGCCTGTTCCTGGGTGACGAGCAGTACGCCTACGACCCGCTGCACTACATGGTGGTCTCGGTAACCTTGCCGCTTAGCGGCGTAAAGCTCGACGCCAGCCCCGAGCACCCGAGCCTTGGCCTGCGCATGGACCTGGACCCAGCCGAAATAAGCCAACTGATCGCCGAAAGCGGGCCGATGCTGGTGCCCAACCGGCCTTCCGGTCGTGGCTTGTATGTGGAGAGAACCGACGCCGCGTTGCTCGACGCCTTGCTGCGGCTGATACGCCTGCTGGACACCCCTCGCGACATCGCGATGCTGGCGCCGCTGTTCCGCCGGGAGATTCTGTACCGCCTGCTGCGCGGGCCGCAGGGCTATCGGTTGTACGAAATTGCCTTGGCCAACAGCCAGACCCACCGCGTTTGTCAGGCCATCACCTGGCTCAACCAGAACTACCAGCGGCCTTTGCGCATCGAGGATCTGGCGCGTGAAGTCAACCTCAGCACCTCGACCTTGCACCACCGGTTCAAGGCCGTGACGTCGATGAGCCCGTTGCAGTACCAGAAGCAACTGCGCCTGCAGGAGGCACGGCGATTGATGCTCAATGACGGCCTCGAGGCAGCGGTGGCGGCCTACCGGGTGGGGTATGAAAGCCCGTCACAGTTCAGCCGTGAATACAGCCGGCTGTATGGCGCGCCGCCGATTCGTGATGTGGCCAGATTGCGGGCGACTGCTGGCTGAAGTTTTGAACGGCAGTACCGGCCCTTTCGCGGGCTCGCCCGCTCCCACAGGTACAGCACAATACTCAAAGCCTGTGCAAAAACCTGTGGGAGCGGGCAAGCCCGCGAAAGGGCCGATACTGGCAATAGATTTACTTCAACCCGACACAGCTCCCTGCCACTGATTCTGGTCAACCTGGATCAAGGTCGGCCCCTTGCGCTCCACTGCCTGCCCCAACGCCACCTGCAGCTGCGCCACATCTGCCACCTGCTCCGCCGCCGCGCCCAGGGCCCGCGCCACACCGATGAAGTCCGGCGTATGGATATCCACCCCGACTGGCTCGATGGCCCGGTTGACCATGTACTTCTTGATTTCCTCGTACCCCTGGTTGTTCCACAGCAGCACGATCAGCGGCACCTGCGCTTCCACCGCGCTGGCCAGCTCCGGCAAGGTGAACTGCAAACCGCCATCACCAATCAGGCACACCGCAGGGGCACGCTCACCGACCTGCTCCGCGCTGCCCAGCCAGGCGCCCATGGCCGCCGGCAATGCGTAACCCAAGGTGCCGTAGCCGGTCGAAGCGTTAAACCAACGGCGTGGCTGGTCCATGTCCAGGGTCAGGTTGCCGGTGTACACCGGCTGGGTCGAATCGCCCACCAGAATGGCATTGGGCAGACGCTCGAGAATCGCACTCAGCAGACGCGTCTGGCTCAAGGTCGGCTGGTCCCAACCCGCCGCCAGTGCCTGGCGCAGCTTGGCCACCCGAGCCTCGCCCCACGTGCTCTCACGCACGGATTGCGGCAGCGCCTGCAAGGCACCGAGCAGCGCCTCGGCGGCCAGTTCGGCATCGGCCACCAGCGACAGCTCCGGCAGGTAATTGCGCACGGTCTGGTCCGGGTCGATGTCGATGCGCAACAGGCTGCCCGGGATCTCGAAACCACCTTTGAAGGTGACGTCATAGTCGGTTTCGGCCAGTTCGGTGCCGATCGCCAGCACCACATCGGCGTCGGCCACCAGCGCCCGCGTGGCTGGCAGTGACTGGGTCGAGCCAATCTGCAGCGGGTGGCTGGCCGGCAGCAGCCCCTTGGCATTGATGGTCAGCGCCACCGGCGCCTGCAGGTGTTCGGCCAGGCGCGCCAGCGCAGCGCCCGCGGCCAATGCGCCGCCCCCGGCCAGGATCAATGGCCGCCGTGCATTGGCCAGGCGCTCGGCCATCTGCGCCACTGCCTGCGGCGCTGCCCCCGCCCGGTTGCTGCGCACCACGCGCCCCGGCAGCAGGTGATCGGCCGGTTCGACCAGCACGTCGAGCGGGATCTCGATATGCACCGGGCGCGGCCGGGCGCCTTCGAACACGGCGAATGCCCGAGCCAGCACCTGCGGCAGGTCATCGGCACTCATCAGGGTGTGGGAAAACGCCGCCACACCCGACACCAGCGCGGCCTGGTTGGGCAACTCATGCAGCTTGCCACGGCCACCGCCCAACTGGTCGCGGGATTGCACGCTGGAAATCACCAGCATCGGGATCGAGTCGGCATAGGCCTGGCCCATGGCGGTGGTGATGTTGGTCATGCCCGGGCCGGTGATGATGAAGCACACCCCCGGTTTGCCGCGGGTCCGCGCATAGCCGTCGGCCATGAACCCGGCCCCCTGCTCGTGGCGCGGGGTGACATGGCGGATGGACGAGCCGGCCAGGCCGCGGTAGAGCTCCACGGTATGTACACCAGGAATGCCGAAGACATGGTCAACGCCATAGCCTTCAAGGAGTTTTACCAGTACTTCGCCGCAGGTCGCCATTGGGTTTCACCGTGAATCTTGGTTGGGTTATGCCCCTATTGGACCCAGCCACGGCTATCGCCACAATGCAAAAAAACACATACTAGCCATGTTCTGCAATCATGGCTCAGCACAATGAAACGCCTCCCGCCCCTGCCCGCCCTGCATACCTTCCTGGTCACCGCCCAGCACTGCAATTTCACCCGTGCCGGGCAGCAGTTGCATATCACCCAGGGCGCCGTCAGCCGGCAGATCGCGGCCCTCGAAGAGCATCTGGGTTATGCCTTGTTCCAGCGCCAGGCCCGTGGGTTGAGCCTGACCCGTGAAGGCCAGGACTGGCTGCCAAGGGTGCAACAGGTATTTGCGCTGATTGAACAAGGGGTGCGCGAGGTGGGTGGGCGCAGCACTACCTTGCAGCTCAAGGCACCGACCTGCGTGATGCGCTGGCTGCTGCCACGCCTGATGGAATGGCAGGCGCTACGCCCGGATGTACCGGTGGAGCTGACCACCACGGTGCAACATGGAGTGGACTTTCGCCGCGAGGGTTTCGATGCGGCGGTGGTGTATGGCGATGCGCCGAACCATGGGCTGCGCGTGCGCAAGCTGTTCGATGAGCAGCTGACGCCGGTGTGCGCACCGTCATTGCGCGAGGGGCCGGTACCGTTGCAGCAGGTCGAGGACCTGGCGCGACACATGCTGCTGCACCCCTCGCGGAATGAGCATGACTGGCGGTTGTGGCTGCAGGCAGCCGGGGCAACGCTGGCCATTCAAGGCCCGAAGCAGCATTTCGAGACACTGGACATGGCGATGGCCATGGCCTCGCAGGGGACCGGCGTGGCTATCGGCGACTGGTCGCTGATCGGCGATGACTTGCGCGGGGGGCGGTTGTGCATGCCGTTTGCGCTGAAAGTGATGACCGGCAAGGGCTATTACCTGGTGAGCCAGGCCAAGAGCTTGCCGGCGGGGTTGGGGGAGTTGCTGGATTGGCTGGAACACCAGGCCAGCCAGTGAGGGCCTCTTCGCGGGCACGCCCGCTCCCACAGGTACAGCACAGATTCCAAGACCTGTGCTTTACCTGTGGGAGCGGGCGTGCCCGCGAAGCAGGCGACTCAATAGCCGACAGTGAAACGCTGCCGCGAATGCGCCGGTTTTTCCAGTTCATCGAGCATGGCAATCGCGTAATCGGCAAAGGTGATCCAGCTCTTGCCATCCGCGCCGATCAACAGATGATCCTTGCCCAGCTTGTAATGCCCGCTGCGCTCACCTTCAACGAACTCCGCCGACGGCGACAGGAAGGTCCAGTCCAGGTTCGGCTCCCGTTGCAACGCTTCCAGGAAACGCACTCCGGCAGTGGCATCGGCCTTGTATGCCTCGGGGAAGTCCGGGCTGTCGATCACCCGATGCCCAGACGGCAGCAACAGGCTGCCGGCCCCCCCCACCACCAGCAGGCGCCTGACCCCGGCCCGTTTGACTGGCTCGATGATGGCGTGTGGCTCGATGGTCGAGAAATGCGCCGCACTCAGCACCGCATCCACACCCGCGACCGCCGCTTGCAGGGCTGCGCTGTCCTTGGCATCCAGCGCCTTGACGGTCACCCCCTCCCGCCCCTGCAACCGCGACGGGTCGCGGGCGATGGCCAGCACACTGTGGCCACGGCGCAGGGCCTCTTCCAGCAACTGGCTGCCAGCGCGGCCAGTGGCACCGATGATTGCAATCTTGCTCATGGGATACTCTCCATCAGTTGAACGGAACTACCACTTCATCTCGCCCTTGGCGACCTTGGCCCCCAGCTCCAGCGAGCTTTCATCGGCCAGGCTCGGGTAACGTCGCTTCATCGCCGCGATCAACGCACCGGCGTCTTTCGCCTGGGCGGTCTCGGCATCGAAGTCACGAATGTAGTTCGCCGTGAAATGCACGGCCTCCAGCGATCGACTGCTGTCTTCCAGGTAATGCCCGGGGATGACCGTGCGCGGCGCCAGCGCTTCGATGTGCGCCAGGGTGCCGAGCCAGTCGGCGTGGGACTTGGCCGTTTGCGTGTCGGCCATCCACACATGAATGTTCTCCGACACCACCACGCCACCGACCACCGCCTTGATCGACGGGATCCACACAAAACTGCGGTCAGGTTGCGAGCCGTCGAGGCCGACCACCTCGAGGTCCTGCCCTTCCAGCGTCAGGCGGTTGCCTTCGAGCACCTGTGGCAGCACCAGCCGCGCCGGCTTGTCCGCGCCCATCTGCGGGCCCCAGTAGGCCAGCTTGGCATCCTTGGTCTGGCGGATATGGGCAACCGTGGCGGCCGACGCCAGCACCTTGGCGTCCGGGAAGGCCTGGGTCAGGGTATCCAGGCCGAAGTAGTAGTCCGGGTCGCCATGGCTGATGTAGATAGTGGTCAGCTGCTTGCCGCCTGCCCGCAGGCGCTGCACCAGCTGCTCGGCCTGGGCCTTGCCGAACTGGGCATCGACGAGGATGGCGTCGTGCTCGCCGCTGACGATCACCGAACTGACCGGGAAGATCGCCTCGTGCCCGGGGTTGTAAACCTCCAGCCGCAAGGGGTCGGCAGCCAGCGCCGGGCCGGCCAGGGTCACACAGGCCAGCAGCAGGCCACGCAAGGGAGTGAAAAGAGACATCGCAAACGCCCGTCAGATGAACAATGCCCAACAGCTTAGTTGCCCAATCCGTGACAAAAAATGCGATGCTCGAACATAGTTTGTTTCTGAAACCGGGCAAATCATGGACCGTCTCAACGCCATGCGCGTTTTCGTCACCGTCGTCGACCTGGGCAGCCAGTCGGCGGCGGCGGATCATCTGCAACTGTCGCGGCCAGTGGTATCGCGCTACCTGGCAGAGCTGGAAGACTGGGTTGGCGCACGGCTGATGCAGCGCACCACACGCAAGCTCAGCCTCACCGCCGCCGGCCAGGAAACCCTGCCCCGCTGCCGGCAATTGCTGGAATTGGCTGGCGACCTGCAGGCCGCGGTGCAGCAGCCGGATGACGCGCCCAAGGGCGCGCTGCGCATCAGCGTCAGCACCTCCTTCGGCCAGGCCCAACTGGTGGATGCTGTGGCCGCTTACGTCCAACGCTACCCCGGGGTGAAGGTGGAACTACAGATGCTCGATCGCACGGTCAACCTGGTGGACGAGCGCATCGACCTGGCCATCCGCACCAGCAATGACCTGGACCCCAACCTTATCGCCCGGCGCCTGAGCGTATGCCGCTCGGCAGTGTGTGCGGCACCGGCCTACCTGCGCGAGCACGGCACGCCGCAACGGGTCGAGGAACTGAGCCGGCACAACTGCCTGACACATGCCTACTTCGGCCACAGCCTGTGGCATTTCGAGGTAGCCGGCCAGCAAGTCGCCGTGCCAGTGGCGGGGAACATCAGTGCCAACGAGGCGATGACACTGCAGAAGGCGGCGCTGGCCGGCGCAGGTATCGCCATGCTGCCGACCTACCAGGCCGCGCAGGCCCTGCGCCGGGGTGAACTGGTGCGCCTGCTGCCCGAAGCCAGCCCGCGCGAGCTGAACCTGAATGCGGTGTACACCTCACGCAAGCACATGCCGGCGACCTTGCGCAGCATGCTGGATTTTCTTGTGCAGCGGTTCAAGGACGAACCGGAGTGGGATCAGGACTTGTAAAGCCGCTCCTACAGGAATGGCATTGTCACTCCTCGACGCTCATGTACTCCTTGGCCCAGCGGATGTAGTCCTCGGGCTGGGTGTAGGTGTGCGAGAGTTCGGTGGCGCTGAGGTTTTCCGACTTGTTCTGCTGGCCGCGCTGCAGCCGCAGGCAATCGTAGGTGGCCTTGATCGCGGCAAAGTAGGCCGCGTGACCATCGACCACGATGCGCACGCCCAGGCGTGCCAGGCGCTCGTCGTCACGCAGGTTCGGGTTGCCGTAGGTCACCAGCATCAATGGCACCGTCAAGTGCTCGGCAATCTGCTCGAGTTGCTCGAAGTCCTTCACCCCCACCATGCAGATGCCATCGGCTCCGGCCTTCTGGTAGCTCTGGGTACGCACGATGATTTCTTCGGTGGTGAGCACGCCAGCGTTGGTCCGGGCAATGATCGACAGCGACGAATCGACCCGTGCCTCCAACGCCGCACGGATCTTGCCGACGCCCTCTTCAACCGGGATCAAGTCGGTGGACTTGCGCCCGAACTGGGCAGGTAGCAGGGTGTCCTCGATGGTCAGCGCAGCCACGCCGGCGCGCTCCAGTTCGATGACCGTGCGCATGACGTTCAGCGCGTTGCCATAGCCGTGGTCGGCGTCAGCCAGCACCGGCAGTTGTGCCACGCGACCAATACGGGTGGCCTGCTCGACGAACTCGCTGAGGGTGATCAGGGCGAAGTCCGGTGCAGCCAGTACCTGCAGCGAAGCGACGGAGCCACCGAGGATGCCGACCTCGAAGCCCAGGTCTGCGGCAATGCGTGCCGACATCGGGTCGAACACCGATGCGGTGTGATAACAGGAACCTGAAGCGAGCAGCTCGCGGAAGGCAAAACGCAGATCTTGATGGGAAGCCTTGGGCATGATCACTCCGCAAAATAAGTTGAAATTCGAACGGTAACTACCGACCCCTGTAATCGGGTCTACCTGGCCTGTTCCAACCGTCGCCATCTGGGCGGTCATGCTCGACATGCAGGCAGAGGAATAAAAGGTGTGGGAGACAGCGGCGCAAAAACCTGCGGCATAATGTTGCACCAAGCTGGTGCAAACCCCCGATTTTCGGCCTCTGTGGCATACCAACGATATCACGCAGCCATGCAGCACTGAATGAATGCGCCAATGCCGATCTTGCATAGGGGATGCAGATAGTGGATAGGAAGCTACCTAACTCAGGTTACAATTTCGGGGCCCCTTCGCGGGCACGCCCGCTCCCACAGGTACACCACAGCCTTCAAGCCCTGTGTTGTACCTGTGGGAGCGGGCGTGCCCGCGAAGAGGCCTCAACCGATAAACAAGGTATCCCCGTGACCGCCGCCCTGCCCCCCACCACCCTGCGCAACGTGCTCACCGCCCTGATGCTGGCGATCTTCCTCGGCGCCCTGGACCAGACCATCGTTGCCGTCTCGCTGCCGGCGATCTCGGCGCAGTTCAACGATGTCGGCCTGCTGGCCTGGGTCATCTCCGGCTACATGGTGGCGATGACCGTGGCCGTGCCGATCTACGGCAAGCTGGGCGACCTGTACGGGCGGCGCAGGATGATCCTCACCGGCATCAGCCTGTTCACCCTGGCCTCGATCGCCTGCGCCCTGGCCCAGGACATGCAGCAACTGGTGCTGGCCCGGGTACTGCAGGGCATTGGTGCCGGCGGCATGGTCTCGGTGAGCCAGGCGATCATCGGCGACTTCGTGCCCCCGCGAGAGCGCGGCCGCTACCAGGGCTATTTCAGCAGCATGTACGCGGTGGCCAGCGTCGCCGGGCCGGTGCTGGGCGGCTGGCTGACCGAATACCTGTCATGGCGCTGGGTGTTCTGGATCAACCTGCCGCTGGGGCTGGTTGCACTGTGGGCGATCCGCCGCGCCCTCGGCGGCATGCCGGCGCAGCGCCGCGAGGCGCAGGTGGACTACCTTGGCGCCGTGCTGCTGATCCTCGGCCTGGGTAGCCTGTTGCTGGGCATTACCCTGGTCGGCCAGGGCCACGCCTGGGCCGACCCGGCCGTGCTGGCCCTGTTCGCCTGCGCCGCGCTGGGCCTGATGCTGTTCATCGCCCATGAACGCCGCTGCCGGGATCCACTGCTGCCACTCGGCCTGTTCGGCAACCGCGTGGCGGTGCTGTGCTGGGGCGTGATCTTCTTCGCCAGCTTCCAGTCGATCTCCCTGACCATGCTCATGCCGTTGCGCTACCAGGGCATCACCGGTGCCGGCGCCGACAGTGCTGCCCTGCACCTCCTGCCGCTGGTGATGGGGCTGCCCATGGGTGCCTTCACCGGCGGGCGCATGACCAGCCTGACCGGGCGCTACAAGCCGCAGATCCTGGCCGGCGCACTGCTGATGCCACTGGCCATTTTCGCCATGGCGCTGACCCCGCCGCAGTCGGTCTTGCTCAGTGCACTGTTCATGCTGCTGACCGGCATCGCTTGCGGGCTGCAGTTCCCGACCTCGCTGGTAGGCACGCAAAGCGCGGTGGACAGCAAGGACATCGGCGTGGCCACCAGCACCACCAACCTGTTCCGCTCGCTGGGCGGGGCCATGGGAGTGGCGTGCATGTCCAGCATGCTGCTGGCGCTGCTGCACCAGGGCGGGTTCGAGTCGCTGGGTAATCCGTTGCTGGGGAGCCTGAAGGCCGGTGAAGTGGACCTGGTGACACAGGGGCGGTTGCTCGAGACGTTCCGGCAGTTGTTGATGGGGAGTGCCGGGGTAGCCGTGCTGGGACTGTTTGCAGCGTTTGCATTGCCCGACCGGCAACTGCGCGGACGCTAGAAGCTACGCGATCTCTGTGGGAGCGGCCTTGTGTCGCGAAAGGGCCGCGACGCGGCCCCAGGATTTCAGCAGTGATGCACAAATTGCCGGGGCTGCTGCGCAGCCCTATCGCGACACAAGGCCGCTCCCACAGGATCTGTGATTTGTTCAAGGTCATCCGGAAGCATTAATCCCCCCTTAACACAAAGGGGTAACACTCCCTCACAATCCTTAACAAAGTGTCATTTGCGCAGAGCCGGGCTCAAGCGCAGCATATCCAGCCCGGTGTCGACCCATTTTTCGACATCCTTCAACAAATCGACACTGTCAGGCAGCAACAGCCAGCGCCCGATCAGGCCATCGACATAGGCGAACATGGCCACCGCCGCGCGCTCGACATCAAGCTCGCCTGGCAACTGGCCCCGGCGCACGGCATTGGCCAACGCCAGGGTGATGCCCTTGTGGCAATCCAGCACAGCAGCCTGGCGCTGCTGGCGAATTTCACACATGTCATCGGTGAACTCGCACTTGTGATGCAGGATTTCGTTGATACGCCTGGTTCGGGCATCGAGCACCAGCTCGTTGAACACTTGCAGCAACAGCTTGCGCATGCAGCCAAGCGGGTCCACTTCGTCCTCGCTTTCGCTCGCCCGCGCCAGGTGGTCATGGGTTTCATGCAGGCTGTCGAGCAACGCCTGCACCAACTCGGCCTTGTTGTTGAAATGCCAGTAGATCGCTCCTCGCGTCACACCCGCCAGTTCGGCGATGTCGGCCAGGGTGGTTCGCGCAACCCCGCGCTTGTAGAAGGCCTTTTCCGCCGCCTCGATGATCTGGGCGCGGGTTTCCTGGGCTTCTTCTTTGGTTCGACGGACCATGGCAGTACAAACCTCATCTGCCCCGAACGCGCGGCGCGTGCGGGGAACACTCCGGGGGCACCTCTGCAGGGCGCCTCGCGGGGGAGCTAATCAAGAGCTGTGGCAGTACCCGAGTACAACCCAGCGGTATTTACAAACAACCATGAATGTAAGTATATTCCTTAGCAAGCTATTTATCCACCGGATAGCAATTTTTCCAGATCAAGACTCTTCCATTACTCTTGAGCGTCTCCCAGCTCCAGCGACCCGAGGATCCTCATGCAATTCAAGCCAGCCGTTACCGCTCTGGTTTCCGCCGTCGCCCTGGCAACCCTGCTCAGTGGCTGTAAGAAAGAAGAAGCAGCGCCAGCGGCGCAGGCTCCTCAGGTCGGCGTCGTGACCATCCAGCCCCAAGCCTTCACCCTGACCTCGGAATTACCGGGGCGTACCACTGCCTACCGCGTCGCCGAAGTGCGCCCGCAGGTCAACGGCATCATCCTCAAGCGCCTGTTCAAGGAAGGCAGTGAGGTCAAGGAAGGCCAGCAGCTGTACCAGATCGACCCTGCCGTGTACGAAGCCAACCTGGCCAATGCCCAGGCCAACCTGCAGGCCACCCGCTCGCTGGCCGAGCGCTACAAGCAGCTGATCGACGAACAGGCTGTCTCCAAGCAGGAATACGACGACGCCAATGCCAAACGATTGCAGGCCGAGGCTTCGCTCAAAAGCGCGCAGATCGACCTGCGCTACACCAAGGTCCTGGCACCGATCAGCGGCCGTATCGGCCGTTCTTCGTTCACCGAAGGTGCACTGGTGAGCAATGGCCAGGCCAACGCCATGGCTACCATCCAGCAACTCGACCCGATCTACGTCGACGTAACCCAGTCCACCGCCGAACTCCTCAAGCTGCGCCGTGACCTGGAAAGCGGCCAGCTGCAAAAGGCCGGCGACAACGCCGCCTCGGTGCAGCTGGTGCTGGAAGACGGCAGCCTGTTCAAGCAGGAAGGCCGCCTGGAGTTCTCCGAAGTCGCGGTCGACGAGACCACCGGCTCGGTCACCCTGCGCGCCCTGTTCCCCAACCCCGATCACACCCTGCTGCCAGGCATGTTCGTGCATGCGCGGCTCAAGGCCGGGGTCAACGCCAACGCCATCCTGGCCCCGCAACAGGGCGTGACCCGCGACCTGAAAGGCGCGCCGACCGCGCTGGTGGTCAACCAGGAGAACAAGGTCGAACTGCGCCAGCTCAAGGCCAACCGTACCCTGGGCAGCGACTGGCTGATCGAGGAAGGCCTGAACCCGGGCGACCGCCTGATCACCGAAGGGCTGCAGTACGTGCGCCCGGGCGTCGAGGTCAAGGTCAGCGAAGCCACCAACGTCAAGAAGCCGGCCAGCCCTGTTCAGGCCAACGCGGCGAAAGCAGACGCCAAAGCGGAGTAAACCATGTCGAAGTTCTTTATCGATCGCCCGATCTTCGCCTGGGTGATCGCCTTGGTGATCATGCTGGTCGGCGCCTTGTCGATCCTGAAGCTGCCGATCAACCAGTACCCCAGCATCGCGCCGCCGGCCATCGCCATCGCCGTGACCTACCCGGGCGCCTCGGCGCAAACCGTGCAGGACACCGTGGTACAGGTGATCGAGCAGCAGCTCAACGGTATCGACAACCTGCGTTATGTGTCGTCGGAGAGTAACTCCGACGGCAGCATGACCATTACCGCCACCTTCGAGCAGGGCACTAACCCAGACACTGCGCAGGTGCAGGTGCAGAACAAGCTGAACCTGGCTACCCCGCTGCTGCCGCAGGAAGTGCAGCAGCAAGGTATCCGCGTCACCAAGGCAGTGAAGAACTTCCTGCTGGTGATCGGCCTGGTGTCCGAAGACGGCAGCATGACCAAGGACGACCTGGCCAACTACATCGTTTCCAACATGCAGGACCCGATCTCGCGTACCGCGGGTGTGGGTGACTTCCAGGTGTTCGGTGCGCAGTACGCCATGCGTATCTGGCTCGATCCGGCCAAGCTGAACAAGTTCCAGCTGACCCCGGTCGACGTCAAGACCGCCGTGGCCGCGCAGAACGTGCAGGTGTCCTCCGGCCAGCTCGGCGGCCTGCCGGCCATGCCGGGTACCCAGCTGAACGCCACCATCATCGGCAAGACCCGCCTGCAGACTGCCGAGCAGTTCGAGAAGATCCTGCTCAAGGTCAACAGCGACGGTTCGCAGGTGCGTCTGGGTGATGTCGCCCAGGTTGGCCTGGGTGGTGAAAACTATGCCGTCAGCGCCCAGTTCAACGGCAAGCCGGCCTCCGGCCTGGCAGTTAAACTGGCTACCGGTGCCAACGCCCTGGACACCGCCAAGGCCCTGCGCCAGACCATCGCCGACCTGGAACCGTTCTTCCCGCCTGGGGTGAAAGCGGTATTCCCGTATGACACCACCCCGGTGGTCACCGAATCGATCAGTGGCGTTATCCACACCCTGATCGAAGCCGTGGTCCTGGTGTTCCTGGTGATGTACCTGTTCCTGCAGAACTTCCGCGCCACCATCATCACCACCATGACCGTACCGGTTGTGTTGCTGGGTACCTTCGGCATCCTTGCCGCTGCCGGCTTCAGCATCAACACCCTGACCATGTTCGCCATGGTCCTGGCCATCGGCTTGCTGGTGGACGACGCCATCGTCGTGGTGGAGAACGTCGAGCGGGTGATGTCCGAGGAAGGCTTGCCGCCCAAGGAAGCGACCAAGCGCTCGATGGAGCAGATCCAGGGTGCCCTGGTGGGTATCGCCCTGGTGCTGTCGGCGGTACTGCTGCCCATGGCGTTCTTCGGCGGCTCCACAGGTGTGATCTACCGGCAGTTCTCCATCACCATCGTCTCGGCCATGGGCCTGTCGGTGCTGGTGGCGCTCATCTTCACCCCGGCCCTGTGCGCCACCATGCTCAAGCCGCTGAAGAAGGGCGAGCACCATGTGGCCAAGCGCGGCTTCTTTGGCTGGTTCAACCGCAACTTCGACCGCAGCGTAACCGGCTACGAGCGCAGCGTGGGCACCATCCTGCGCAACAAGGTACCGTTCCTGCTGGCCTACGCGCTGATCGTGGTCGGCATGATCTGGCTGTTCGCCCGCATCCCTACCGCATTCCTGCCGGAAGAAGACCAGGGCGTATTGTTCGCCCAGGTACAGACCCCGGCCGGCTCCAGTGCCGAGCGCACCCAGGTGGTGGTCGACCAGATGCGTGAGTACCTGCTCAGCGAAGAGGCCGACACCGTGGCTTCGGTGTTCACCGTCAACGGCTTCAACTTCGCCGGCCGTGGCCAGAGCTCGGGTATGGCATTCATCATGCTCAAGCCGTGGGATGAACGCTCCAAGGAAAACAGCGTGTTCGCCCTTGCCCAGCGCGCTCAGCAGCACTTCTTCACCTTCCGCGATGCGATGGTGTTCGCCTTTGCCCCGCCTGCGGTGCTCGAACTGGGTAACGCCACCGGCTTCGACGTGTTCCTGCAGGACCGCGGCGGTGTCGGCCATACCAAGCTGATGGAAGCGCGCAACCAGTTCCTGGCCAAGGCCGCGCAGAGCAAGATCCTCAGCGCCGTGCGCCCGAACGGCCTGAACGACGAGCCGCAGTACCAGCTGACCATCGATGACGAGCGTGCCAGCGCCCTGGGTGTGACCATCGCCGACATCAACAACACCCTGTCGATTGCCTTGGGTGCCAGCTACGTCAACGACTTCATCGACCGTGGCCGGGTCAAGAAGGTGTACATCCAGGGCGAGCCGAACGCGCGGATGAGCCCGGAAGACCTGCAGAAGTGGTACGTGCGCAATGGCGCCGGCGAAATGGTGCCGTTCTCCTCCTTCGCCAAGGGCGAATGGACCTACGGTTCGCCGAAACTGTCGCGTTACAACGGCGTCGAGGCAATGGAAATCCTCGGTGCTCCGGCCCCGGGCTACAGCACCGGTGAAGCCATGGCCGAGGTCGAGCGCATTGCTGGCGAACTGCCAAGCGGCATCGGCTTCTCCTGGACCGGCATGTCCTACGAGGAAAAACTCTCCGGTTCGCAGATGCCGGCACTGTTCGCCCTCTCGGTACTGTTCGTGTTCCTGTGCCTGGCAGCCCTGTACGAAAGCTGGTCGATCCCGATCGCCGTGGTACTGGTAGTACCGCTGGGTATCATCGGTGCCCTGATCGCCACCAGCCTGCGCGGGTTGTCCAACGACGTGTACTTCCTGGTCGGCCTGTTGACCACCATCGGCCTGGCGGCGAAAAACGCCATCCTGATCGTCGAATTCGCCAAGG
The DNA here is from genome assembly GCF_057444345.1 of Pseudomonas sp. PVC-5-1. Classification (NCBI taxonomy): domain Bacteria; kingdom Pseudomonadati; phylum Pseudomonadota; class Gammaproteobacteria; order Pseudomonadales; family Pseudomonadaceae; genus Pseudomonas; species Pseudomonas sp. PVC-5-1. Next base: position 4,628,747 of record NZ_CM172024.1, read on the forward strand.
AACTGCACGAGCAAGGCCGCAGCCTGTACGACGCGGCGATCGAGGCGTGCCGCATGCGTCTGCGCCCGATCATCATGACCTCGCTGGCGTTCATCCTCGGCGTGGTACCGTTGACTATCGCCAGCGGCGCCGGCGCCGGCAGCCAGCATGCCATCGGTACTGGCGTGATCGGCGGCATGATCAGTGCGACCGTGCTGGCTATCTTCTGGGTACCACTGTTCTTCGTCGCAGTGTCGTCACTGTTCGGCAGCAAAGAGCCGGAAAAAGACGTCACCCCTGAAACTCCACGTTATGAGGCTGGGCAATGACCAAGTCTTTGTTGTCCCTGGCAGTAACCGCTTTCATTCTTGGCGGCTGCTCGCTGATCCCTGACTACCAGACCCCGGAATCGCCGGTGGCTGCGCAGTGGCCGCAAGGCCCGGCTTACTCGCCGACGCAGTCGGCGGAGGTTGCCGCCGCCGAACAGGGCTGGCGTCAGTTCTTCCACGACCCGGCCCTGCAGCAGCTGATCCAGACCGCGCTGGTGAACAACCGCGACCTGCGCGTTGCCGCGTTGAACATCGACGCCTACCGTGCGCAGTACCGCATCCAGCGTGCCGACCTGTTCCCTGCGGTTTCGGCCAACGGTAGCGGCAGCCGCCAGCGCGTACCGGCGAACATGTCGCAGACGGGCGAAGCGGGCATCACCAGCCAGTACTCGGCCACCCTGGGCGTCAGCGCCTATGAGCTGGACCTGTTCGGCCGCGTACGCAGCCTGACCGAGCAGGCCCTGGAAACCTACCTGTCCAGCGAACAGGCGCGTCGCTCCACGCAGATCAGCCTGGTGGCCAGCGTGGCCAACGCCTACTACACCTGGCAGGCCGACCAGGCGCTGTTCAAGCTGACCGAAGAAACGCTGAAGACCTACGAGGAAAGCTACAACCTCACCCGTCGCAGCAACGAAGTCGGCGTAGCCTCGGCACTCGACGTCAGCCAGGCGCGTACCGCCGTGGAAGGCGCCCGGGTCAAGTACTCGCAGTACCAGCGCCTGGTCGCCCAGGACGTCAACAGCCTGACCGTGCTGCTGGGCACCGGCATTCCCGCCGACCTGGCCAAGCCGCTGGAGCTCAATGCCGACCAACTGGCCGAAGTACCGGCCGGCCTGCCGTCGGACATCCTCCAGCGTCGCCCGGACATCCAGGAAGCCGAGCACCTGCTCAAGGCCGCCAATGCCAACATTGGCGCGGCCCGCGCAGCGTTCTTCCCGAGCATCAGCCTGACCGCCAATGCCGGCAGCCTGAGCCCCGACATGGGCCACCTGTTCTCGGGCGGCCAGGGCACCTGGCTGTTCCAGCCGCAGATCAACCTGCCGATCTTCAACGCCGGCAGCCTGAAGGCCAGCCTGGACTACTCGAAGATCCAGAAGGACATCAACGTCGCCAAGTACGAAAAGACCATCCAGACCGCGTTCCAGGAAGTCTCCGATGGCCTGGCGGCGCGCAAGACCTTCGAAGAGCAGCTGCAGGCGCAACGCGACCTGGTGCAGGCGAACCAGGACTACTACCGCCTGGCCGAACGCCGCTATCGCATCGGTATCGACAGCAACCTGACCTTCCTCGACGCGCAGCGCAACCTGTTCAGCGCCCAGCAGGCACTGATCGGCGACCGCTTGTCGCAGCTGACCAGCGAGGTCAACCTGTACAAGGCGCTTGGCGGTGGTTGGTACGAGCAGACCGGGCAGGCCAACAACCAGCAGGCAGCGGTGGAAGCACCGAAGAGCTGATTGAAGCTGTCAAAGCATCAAGCCCACCCTCGCGGTGGGCTTTTTGTTTTGTGTTGCCTGGACCAGCCTCTTCGCGGGCTCGCCCGCGAAGAGGCCAGCACAGGAAAAACAATTAACCAACCAGAACATTCCGTTCGATTATCGCCCGTTTCCGTTTGTGGCGAATTGCCTCACCCCTGCCCTACCCCGCACCATCCTCCCCACGCAACGTTGCCCCGGTTCATCCCAAAAGACCCGCACCTGCAGGCCGCATCCTGCAGCGTACCGGCTCGCCCATAAAAACAAGAGATCCACGACAGATGAGCACTTTGCAACCCGCACGCCAGCTGCTGCCCGGCCTGTTGGCCATGTCCTGCGCACTCCCCGTGTTCGCCGCCGACGAAGGTGGTTTCCTGGAGGACGCCAAGGCCACCCTCAACCTGCGCAACTTCTACATCAACCGCAACTTCGTCGACCCGGCCCACCCGCAGGCCAAGGCCGAGGAGTGGACGCAGAGCTTCATCCTCGACGCCCGTTCCGGCTTCACCCAGGGCACCGTCGGTTTCGGCGTGGACGTACTGGGCCTGTACTCGGTCAAGCTCGACGGCGGCAAAGGCACCACCAACACCCACCTGCTGCCGGTGCACGATGATGGCCGCCCGGCCGATGACTTCGGCCGCCTGGGCGTGGCACTGAAAGCCAAGCTGTCCGAAACCGAGCTGAAAGTGGGTGAATGGATGCCGGTACTGCCGATCCTGCGCTCGGACGATGGCCGCTCGCTGCCGCAGACCTTCCGCGGCGGCCAGCTGACCTCGAAGGAAATCGCCGGACTGACCCTGTACGCCGGCCAGTTCCGCGGCAACAGCCCGCGCAACGACGCCAGCATGGAAGACATGTCGATGAACGGCAAGGCAGCGTTCACCTCCGACCGTTTCAACTTTGGCGGCGGCGAATACACCTTCAACGACAAGCGCACCATGATCGGCCTGTGGAATGCTCAGCTCAAGGACATCTACCGCCAGCAGTACCTCAACCTGGTGCACAGCCAACCCCTGGGCGACTGGACCCTGGGCGCCAACCTGGGCTACTTCATCGGCAAGGAAGACGGCGCCGAACGCGCTGGCGAACTGGACAACCGCACCGCCTCGGCCATGCTCTCGGCACGCTATCAGGGCCACACCATCTACGTCGGCCTGCAGAAAGTCAGCGGCGACGACGCCTGGATGCGGGTGAACGGCACCAGCGGCGGCACTCTGGCAAACGACAGCTACAACTCCAGCTTCGACAACGCCAAGGAACGCTCATGGCAGGTGCGCCATGACTTCAACTTCGCCACCGTCGGCGTGCCAGGCCTGACCCTGATGAACCGCTACATCAAGGGTGACAACGTGACCGCAGGCGGTGTGGACGATGGCAAGGAATGGGCGCGGGAAACCGAGTTGGCCTATGTGGTGCAGTCGGGCAGCTTCAAGGACCTGTCGGTGAAGTGGCGCAACTCCACCATGCGCCGGGACTTCAGCACCAACTCGTTCGATGAGAACCGGTTGATCCTGAGTTACCCGCTGAATCTCCTCTGAATTCTTCGCGGGACCGCACCAGCCTTGAAACCTGTGCGGTCCCTGTGGGAGCGGGCATGCCCGCGAAGAGGCCAGAAGCTACAACAAATAACCCTAAGCTATAAACAAATCAATAAACCTTCTTTGACGACATATGCAGCAACCGCTTGAATAGGCCCCTGATCCCCGCCCCAGAGCTATGACATGGACCTCCGTCAGCTGCGCTACTTCATCGCCCTCACCGAATACCGCAGCTTCGTCCGTGCCGCCGAGGCCATGGGCATCACCCAACCCGCCTTCAGCCGTGCCATACAGAGTCTGGAACACAGCTTCGGCTGCCCACTGGTCGACCGCGCCAGCAAAGCCCTGCCGCCCACCCCCGAAGGCCTGGTGGTGCTGCAACATGCCCGGCGCCTGGTACAAGGTGCCGCGCAGCTGAGCAACGAAGTGCTGCAGATGACCAAGCTCGACGCCGGCGAGTTGCATTTCGGCAGCGGCCCGGCGCTGGCCGTGCGCCTGGTGCCCGATGCCCTGCGCCACTTTCTCGAACGCCACCCGGGCATCCGCACCTCACTGCTGGTAGACAACGCCGAACGCCTCGGCCAGGCCCTGCGCCGCGAGCAGATCGAATTTTTCGTCGACGATATCCGACCGTTCGAAGCCGATCCCAACTTTCACACCGAGCCCCTTTCAACGCGCCCCGGCCTGTTCTTCTGCCGCCCGGGGCACCCATTGCTGGCCAAGGACAGCCTGTCGACCAACGACCTGTTCAGCTACCCGCTGGCCAGCGCCCTGCTCGCCCCCGGTGTGCGCAAGCGCCTGGCCAACCTGAGCGGGCGCAGCGATTTCACCCCGCACCTGCAAACCGAGCACCTGGCCGTGCTGCGCAGTGTGGTGCAGGCCAGCGATGCCATCGGCACCGCCAGCGAGGAAGCAGTTGCCGAAGACCTGGCCAGCGGCCGGCTGGTGCGCCTGCACTGGCGCAACCTGCCACCGGCGCTGGAAGTGCTGAGTGTGCGCTGTGGCGTGGTCAGCCGCAGCGGTTACCGGCTGTCGCCGGCGGCGCGAGCGATGATCGAGACGCTGGTGGGGCTGGATATGCCAGTGCGGGCTGCTGCCATTCGCTGAGCTGATGATGGTGGCAGGAGCGGGCTATCCTGAGCTATATCGGTCGCCTGTACCGCCCCATTCGCGGGTGAACCCGCTCCCACAGGTACAGCGCAGCCCTCAGGAGTTGTAGTGACTCTGTGGGAGCGGATTTACCCGCGAAGAGGCCGGAACAGCAATACACCTCGATCAGGCAACCAGGGAGGCACAACAATGAAAACCCTCGTCGACCACCTGAGCCAATACGCCAGCTACCACCGCGACCCACGCAACATCGCCACCCACTTCGTCGGCATCCCGATGATCGTGCTGGCGGTCACTATCCTGCTGTCGCGCCCAGGCTGGGAGGTAGCCGGCATGTGGCTGTCCCCTGCCCTGCCTGCGGCGGCGGCCTCGGTCTGGTTCTACCTGCGCCTGGACCTGCGCTTCGGCCTGGTGATGGGGTTGTTGCTTGGGCTATGCCTGTGGGTCGGCCAGGTGCTGGCGATGCAGACGACAGCGCTGTGGCTCGGCACCGGGCTGGGAGCGTTCGTGGTGGGCTGGATCATCCAGTTCGTCGGCCATTACTACGAAGGCCGCAAACCGGCGTTTGTCGACGATGTCAGCGGATTGATCATCGGGCCGTTGTTCGTGGTGGCAGAAGCGGCATTCATGCTCGGCCTGTGCCCGGCCCTGAAGCAAGCCGTGGAAAGCAACGCCGGCCCAGTGGCCATGCGGCAGAAGAATGCGGCCATGTAAACATTCCATGGCCCAATCGCCGGCAAGCCAGCTCCCACAGGAACTGCACTGCCCTCAAGCCTGATGCAATCCCTGTGGGAGCTGGCTTGCCGGCGATTGGGCCGGTACAGCCATTACTGCTGTCGCGACTCCACACCCAGCTCATCCCACACCGACTCAGCCATGTGGAAGGTGGCATTGGCCGCCGGAATGCCGCAATAGATCGCGCTCTGCATCAGCACTTCCTTGATCTCGTCGCGGGTCACGCCGTTGTTGGCCGCCGCGCGCAGGTGCAGCTTCAGCTCGTCGTTGCGGTTCATGCCAATCAGCATGGCGATGGTGATCAGGCTACGGGTATGGCGCGGCAGGCCCGGGCGGGTCCAGATGTCACCCCAGGCGTGGCGGGTGATCATCTCCTGGAACTCGCCGTTGAATTCGTTGAGCTTCTCCAGGCTGCGGTCCACGTGGGCATCGCCAAGCACTGCGCGGCGTACTTGCATGCCGGCGTCGTAACGTTGTTTCTCGTCCATGGCGGTATCCTCAGTGAGCCAGCAGGAAGTCGAGCACACGGCGGCTGAACGCCTCGCCGATCTCGACGTTGGACAGGTGCGCCGCCGGGAAGTCGACGTACTCGGCACCCGCGATACCGGCCTGCATGAAGCGGCCGTGCTCCGGAGTGGTCACCACGTCCTCGGTACCGGCAACGATCAGCGCCGGCACCTGGATACGGCCCAGTTGCTCGCGGTAATCGGCATCACGCACCGCCGCGCAGTTGCCGGCATAACCTTGCGGGCTGGTTTGCGCCAGCATCTGGCAGATGCGCTGGGCCTGCGCTGGCTGGGCCTGGGCGAAGCCTGGGGTGAACCAGCGGGCGATGGAGGCATCGCGCAGGTCGACCATGGCCTGCTGCCCGCCCTTGAGCACGGTGTCGATACGGGTGTTCCACACCTCGTCGTTGGCGATCTTGGCGGCGGTGTTGCACAGGGTCAGGCTGTGCAGGCGCTCGCCTGCGTTGATGCCCAGCCACTGGCCGATCAAGCCGCCCATCGACAGGCCGACGAAGTGCGCCTTGGCGATATCCAGGCCATCGAGCAGGGCCAGCACGTCACGGCCCAGCTGTTCCATGCTGTAGGGGCCTTCAGTGACCAGCGACCCACCGTGGCCACGGGTATCGTAGCGCAGCACGCGCAAGTGCTGGCTCCACAGTGGAATCTGCGTGTCCCACATGCCCAGGTCGGTGCCCAGCGAGTTGGACAGGACCAGCACCGGGGCGTTTTCCGGGCCATCGATCTGGTAATTCAAAACGCCATCGGCCAGTTGCAAGTGCGCCACAGCGGTCTCCTTCAGGCAGTGAAACGTTGATGTTCGGACACGGCGCGCGCCACCCAGACGCGGGCCTGGCCCAGGTAATGGGCAGGGTCGAGCAAGCGATCGAGTTCTTCGGCAGACAGCTCGGCACTGACCTGCGGCTCTTCACCCAGCACGGTGCGCAGGTGGCGCTGTTCGGCCACAGCGCGCTGGCAGCACTGCTCCAGCAGGTGATGGGCGTGGTCGCGGCCCAGGCGCTGGGCGAGGACGATGCTCACCGCTTCGGCCAGCACCAGGCCCTGGGTCAGGTCGAGGTTACGGCGCATGCGCGCGGCATCCACTTCCATGCCCTCGGCAATCACCTGGGCCTGGCGCAGCGCACCAGATACCAGGCAGCAGATGTCCGGCAGGGTTTCCCATTCGGCATGCCACAGACCGAGGCTGCGCTCGTGCTCCTGGGGCATGGCGGCGAACAGCGTAGAGACCAGCCCCGGCACGCGGGTCGCGGCGCCGATCAGCACCGCGGCGCCGACAGGGTTGCGCTTGTGCGGCATGGTCGAAGACCCACCCTTGCCCGGCGCGGAAGGCTCGAACAGTTCCCCCGCCTCGGTCTGCATCAGCAAGCTGACATCGCGGCCGAACTTGCCCAGGCTACCAGCGATCAGGCCCAGCACCGAGGCAAACTCCACCAGGCGGTCGCGCTGGGTGTGCCAGGGCTGCTCGGGCAGGGTCAGCTTGAGCTGCTCGGCCAGGGCTTCGGCTACCGGCATCGCCTTGCTGCCCAACGCCGCCAGGCTGCCCGAGGCGCCGCCGAACTGCAGCACCAGCAAGCGTGGGCGCAGCTCCTGCAAGCGCTGGCGGTGACGGGTCAAGGCGCCCAGCACGCCGGCCAGTTTCATCCCCAAGGTCACGGGGGTGGCGTGCTGCAGCCAGGTGCGCCCCACCAGCGGCGTGTCGGCGTGCTGCAAAGCCTGGCGCGACAGGGTATCGGCGAGCTTGCCTAGATCGGCTTCGATCAGGTCGAGGGCAGCACGCAGCTGCAGGACCAGCCCGGTGTCCATCGCGTCCTGGCTGGTGGCGCCCAGGTGCACATAGCGCTCGGCTTCGGGCACGCCACTGGCAATCACCTTGCCCAACGCCTTCACCAGCGGGATCGCCGAGTTGCCAGCAGTGGCGATGGCATTGGCCAGCGCGCCAACGTCATAGCGCTCGGCGTGGCACGCCGCCTCGATGGCCGCTACAGCGCTATGCGGGACCAGCCCGGCAGCAGCCTCGGCCCGCGCCAGCGCCGCCTCGAAATCGAGCATGCCCTGCAGGCGGCCACGGTCGGAGAAGATCTCGCGCATGGCCGGTGCGGTGAAGTAGGCGTCGAACAGTTGGTTGGTCATGCCACGTCCTTAATTATCGTGGTGCAGGTACGCGGCCTGCTTCGGCAGGCGCAGGCTGAACAGGAAGGCAATCGCCATCATCGCCGTCACGTACCAGTAGAAAGTGTTTTCCATGCCCAAGGTCTTCAGGCCCAGGGCCACGTACTCGGCCGAACCGCCGAACGCCGCGTTTGCCACTGCATAGGCCAGGCCCACACCCAGTGCGCGCACCTGCGGCGGGAACATCTCGGCCTTCACCAGGCCGCTGATCGAGGTGTAGAAACTGACGATACACAACGCCAGGGAAATCAGCACGAAGGCCATGAAAGGGCTGCTCACGGTCTTCAGCGCCATCAGCAACGGCACGGTGAACAGCGTACCCAGGGCACCGAACAGCATCATCGAGTTACGCCGGCCGATGCGGTCGGAGAGCATGCCGAAGAACGGCTGCAGCACCATGAACAGGAACAGCGCGCCGGTCATCACGTAGCTGGCGTTTTTTGCGGTCATGCCAGCGGTGTTGACCAGGTACTTCTGCATGTAGGTGGTGAAGGTATAGAAGATCAGCGAACCGCCCGCGGTATAGCCGAGCACGGTGATGAAGGCCGCCGCATGGTCGCGGAACAGGCCCTTGATGGTGCCTGCATCCTTGTCCTGGCGGGTTTCGGCGCTGCTGGTCTCATGCAGCGAGCGGCGCAGCATCAGCGAGATCAGTGCAGCAATGGCACCGACCACGAACGGAATGCGCCAGCCCCAGGCGCGCAGCTCTTCTTCGGTGAGCAACTGCTGCAGGATCACCACCACCAGCACCGCCAGCAACTGGCCGCCGATCAGGGTCACGTACTGGAACGAGGCGAAGAAACCGCGCTGGCCGCGCAGGGCTACTTCACTCATGTAAGTGGCAGTGGTGCCGTACTCGCCGCCTACCGACAGGCCCTGGATCAACCGGGCCAGCAAAAGCAGCGCCGGGGCCCAGGTGCCGATGCTGGCATAGGTAGGCAGGCAGGCGATCATCAGGGAGCCGAAGCACATCATCAGCACCGAGATCATCAGGGAATTCTTGCGACCATGGCGGTCAGCGAGGCGGCCGAAGATCCAGCCACCGATGGGGCGCATCAGAAAGCCCGCGGCGAACACGCCTGCCGTGTTCAACAACTGCACGGTGGGGTCGTCGGAGGGGAAGAAAGCCGGGGCAAAGTAGATCGCGCAGAAGGCATAGACGTAGAAGTCGAACCATTCCACCAGGTTGCCTGAAGAGGCACCAACGATAGCGAAGATGCGTTTGCTGCGTTCTTCGCCGGTGTAATAGGTTGAGGTCATGGTGAGTTTACTCCTGGAGGGTCGCAGGTAATTCTAGACACACCTGGTAACACACTCGTTCCGCTATCTGGCTGGCATCTGGCCTTGAGTCTGGCAGGACCGGCCTCTTCGCGGGCAAGCCCGCTCCCACAGCGGGAGGCGTGGTTCCCCCTGTGGGAGCGGATTTACCTGCGAAGAGGCCGGTACAAGTCAAACCCGCTCGATGGCCAGCGCCAAACCTTGGCCTACGCCCACACACATGGTCGCCAGGCCCTTACGCCCACCGCTCTTCTCCAGCTGGTGAAGCGCAGTCAACACCAGGCGCGCACCGCTCATGCCCAGCGGGTGGCCCAGGGCGATGGCACCGCCGTTGGGGTTCACCTGCGGTGCATCGTCGGCCACACCCAGCTCACGCAGCACCGCCAGACCTTGGCTGGCAAAGGCTTCGTTGAGCTCGATCACATCGAAATCATTCACCGCCACACCCAGGCGCTCGGTCAGCTTGCGCACTGCCGGCACCGGACCAATGCCCATCACTCGCGGTGCAACACCGGCGCTGGCCATGCCCAGTACGCGGGCACGTGGGGTCAGGCCGTGTTTCTTCACAGCCTCGGCCGAAGCCAGGATCAACGCCGCGGCACCGTCGTTCACGCCCGAGGCATTGCCAGCGGTGACGGTCTTGTCCGGGCCGTTGACCGGCTTGAGCTTGGTCAAGGCTTCCAGCGTGGTTTCCGGGCGCAGGTGTTCGTCACGCTCGACGATGGTCTCGCCCTTCTTGTGCGCGATACGCACCGGCACGATCTCTTCGGCGAAGAAGCCGGCAGCCTGGGCCGCAGCTGCCTTCTGCTGGCTGCGCAGGGCGAAGGCGTCCTGGTCGGCACGCGAAACCTGGTAATCGTCGGCCACGTTGTCGGCGGTTTCCGGCATGGAGTCCACACCGTACTGGCTCTTCATCAGCGGGTTGATGAAACGCCAGCCGATGGTGGTGTCTTCGAGCTTCATGTTGCGCGAATAGCCGCTTTCGGCCTTGCCCATGACGAACGGGGCACGCGACATCGACTCGACGCCTCCGGCAATCGCCAGCTCCATTTCGCCGCTGGCAATGGCGCGGAAGGCAGTGCCGATGGCATCCATGCCCGACGCGCACAGGCGGTTCAAGGTGACACCCGGAATGCTCTCCGGCAGGCCGGCCAGCAGCAGCGCCATGCGTGCCACGTTGCGGTTGTCTTCACCTGCCTGGTTGGCGCAGCCGAAGAACACTTCGTCAACCTGATCCCACTGCACGGTCGGGTTGCGCTCGATCAGCGCCTTCAGTGGCACAGCGGCCAGGTCGTCGGCCCGCACGCCGGCCAGGGCGCCACCGAAGCGGCCGATCGGGGTGCGAATGGCGTCACAGATGAATACGTCGCGCATCAGGCTTCTCCTGCGACCTGGCCATGGGCCGCGGCGGTACGGGCTTCGAGGTCACGCAGGGCGGACAGCTCGACTTCGGTCGGTTCGGCGGTGGTCTGCACATTGTCGGCAAAGCGGATCGCCCAGCCAGTGGCGGCGATGATTTGCTCGCGGGTCACACCCGGGTGGATCGCAGTGACGACGAATTCGTGGGTGCCGGCTTCCGGCTCCATGATGCACAGGTCGGTGATAATGCCGACCGGGCCGTCGCCTGGCAGGCCCAGGCGTTTGCGCGAGTCGCCGCCTTCACCGTGGCCAACCGAGGTGATGAAGTCCAGCTTGTCGACAAAGGCACGCGGCGACTGCTTGAGGATGATCAGTACCTGCTTGGCGGAACCAGCGATTTCCGGTGCGCCACCAGCACCTGGCAGGCGGGTTTTCGGGGCGTGGTAATCACCGACGACGGTAGTGTTGATGTTGCCGAAGCGGTCGACCTGGGCAGCGCCGAGGAAGCCGACGTCGATGCGCCCACCTTGCAGCCAGTAGCGGAAGATCTCGCCAGTCGGCACCACGGTGTCGGCGGTTTCGGCCAGCTCGCCGTCGCCGATAGACAGCGGCAGCACGCTTGGCTTGGCGCCGATCGGGCCGGATTCGTAGATCAGCACCACGTCTGGCGAAGATGTCAGGCGCGCCAGGTTGGCAGCCTTGGACGGCAGGCCGATGCCGACGAAGCACACAGCACCGTTGCGCAGGCGACGGGCTGCAGCGACGGTCATCATTTCGGAAGTGGAGTAGCTCATTGTGCGGCCTCCGCAGTGCTGGCCAACTTGGCCTTGAATTCGTTGAAATCGGCAGTGCCACGGATGTAGGTGTCGATCCAGGCGGTGAACGATTCGCGGCTACGCGCGATCGGGTCCCAGGCCTGGTAGAAGCGGTTGTCACGCTCGTAGTAGCCGTGGGCATAGGACGGGTGCGCACCGCCAGGTACCAGGCACACCGCGCTCAGGGCCCAGGTCGGCAGCACACAGGCGTTCATCGGGGCCTGCAGGTCGTCGACGATTTCCTCGACGGTGACGATGCAGCGCTTGGCGGCCAGGGCGGCTTCCTTCTGCACGCCGAGGATGCCCCACAGCAGCACATTGCCTTTGCGGTCGGCCTTTTGCGCGTGGATCACGGTCACATCCGGGCGCACCGACGGCACGGCTGCCAGCACTTCACCGGTGAACGGGCAGGTGACGCTCTTGATCAGCGGGTTGACCTTCGGCAGGTCGGAGCCGGCGTAGGCACGCAGCACGGCGAACGGCAGGCCAGAAGCACCGGCGACATAGGCGTTTGCCAGGTCGGCATGGCTGTGTTCTTCGATTTCGATGGCGTGTGGCCACTGCTTCTCGACGGCATCACGCAGGCGGTGCAGCGAACCGACACCTGGGTTACCACCCCAGGAGAAGATCAGCTTGCTGGCGCAGCCGGCGCCGATCAGCTGGTCGTAGATCAGGTCCGGAGTCATGCGCACCAGGGTCAGGTCGCGCTTGCCCTGACGGATGATCTCGTGGCCGGCGGCAGTCGGGATCAGGTGGGTGAAACCTTCGAGGGCGACGGTATCGCCATCCTGGATGAACTGCTTCACGGCTTCGTGAAGCGGGAGAATTGCAGCCATTTGGAGACTCCTGGTCAGGGTGCTTCGGTGAGCTCAGATTAAGGAGACTGGTGGGTGGCTTACAATCCGATAATCGACTATTTGTGCGATTATCGAACCATTTGTTGTCCTGCTACTCATTCACTAACGTGTCGAATTCTTCGCAGCACAAGGCTGCTCCTACAGCGGGCGGCGTCGCCTTTGTAGGAGCAGCCTTGTGCTGCGAAGGGCCGCAAAGCGGCCCTCGGGCTTCAGGTCGCGTCAGCGTGGCTCACCAGCCCTTTCACGATCACACCCACGGTCGCCAACCCCGCCGGCACCAGCAATGCCGTCAGCACCTGTTCGAAGTTCCAGCCCAGCCCGAGCAGCGTCGCACCACTCCAGGCCCCGAGAATCGCACCGAAGCGGCCGATACCCAGCATCCACGATACCCCTGTGGCGCGGCCCTGTGTCGGATAGAAGCGCGCCGCCAGCGAAGGCATCGCCGATTGGGCACCGTTCACGCACATGCCGGCAACCAGCACCAGCGTGGCCAATACGGTGATGTTGCCCAGGCTCTGCCCCACGGCGTAGGCGAACACCCCGGCCAGCAGGTAGAAAATGCCGATCACCTTGTGCGGATTGAAGCGGTCCATGGCCCAACCCACACCGACGGCGCTCAGCACGCCACCGAACTGGAACAGTGCGCCGATGAAGGCAGCCTGTTCCATGCTCGCGCCGCTGTCGCGCATCAAGGTTGGCAACCAGCTGGTCAGCAGATAGACGATCACAAGGCCCATGAAATAGGTCAGCCACAACAGCATGGTGCCCATGCCGTAGGTACCGGAGAAGATCAGCGCAAACACGTTGCGCGCAGCCACTGCCTTCTGCTCCGGCACGCTGAAGCTGCCCGCCTCGGCCACCACCTGTGGCGCGATGGGCGACAAGGTCTTGCGCACCTTGTCGGTCCCCCGGTTGCGCACCACCAGGAACCGCGCTGACTCCGGCAGCCACACCATCAGCACAAGCGCCAGCAGCAACGGCAGCACGCCACCGATCACCAGCAGGCTGTGCCAGCCGTAGGCCGGGATCATCTTGGCGGAAATGAAACCACCACCGGCCATGCCCAGGTTGAAGCCGCAGAACATGCTGGTCACCAACAGCGACTTGAGGCGCTCGGGGGTATATTCAGACAATAGCGTGGTGGCGTTGGGCATACCTGCACCAAGGCCCAGGCCAGTCAAGAAGCGCAAAACCAGCAACTGATCGACGTTGGTGGCGTAGGCCGAGGCCAGGCTGAAGCCACCGAATACCAGCACTGCGCCCACCAGCACGCCCTTGCGGCCAAAACGGTCCGCCAGCGGGCCGGAGCCGAGGGCACCGAAAACCATACCGATCAATGCAGCACTCATGACCGGGCCGAGGCTGGCGCGGTCTATCCCCCACTCCTGCGAAAGGGCCGGGGCGATGAAGCCCATGGCGGCGGTGTCCAGGCCATCGAGGAAGACGATCAGGAAGCACAGCAACACTACCCGCCATTGGTAGCGGGACAGCGGCTGCTGATTGATGAACGACTGGACGTCGAGGCTATTGCCGACGTTGGTTTGCGCTTGATTCATTATTGTTTTCCAGAATGAGGGGCACAGCCAGCCCACTGCACGCGATCAAACGGTACAGAGGACGATGATTTGGGGAATGCAGCCGGCGTCAGCCTGGATATAACGGTACTGCGCGCGGGTGCGGCCGCGGCAGCGAGGGGACAGTATTCATGTTAAGTGCCTCTTATGTTTTTCTTGTTCGGTCGGCACAGCCGACCGTTGCGAGAGACATTAATCAGCGAGCGGAGGCGGCGCAATTCACCGCGAACGACACTGTGCGTTTATCGCACAGGAAAGGGTTTTGCCTGTTCTAAATTTGAAAGTGGCGCGCTGTACGCCCCCGCGGGGCTCAGCCAAACAACTGATGGCAAAGGTCCCGGCTGGCTGCGAGCAGGATCGGCAAGAACCGCTGCTCCAGCTCACTGCGCGTCACCCGCCCGACATGGGTACTCACATTCAACGCCGCCAGCACCTGCCCCGAGGCGTCATACACCGGCACCGCAATCGAGCGCAGCCCCTGCTCCAGCTCCTGGTCTACCACGCACCAGCCCTGGGCACGCACCTGCTGGATACAGGCGAACAGCGACTCGGGGTCGTGCAAGGTACGGCTGGTACGCGCCTTCAGGTCGGCACGCTCCAGGTATTCACGCAGGCTGGTGTCGTCCATGGCCGCTAACAGAATACGCCCCATCGATGTGCAATAGGCCGGTAGGCGCCCGCCCACCGACAGGTCGACCGAAATCAACCGCTCCACGGTCGCCGAACGGGCTATATAAAGGATGTCGTCACCTTCGAGCGTGGCCATGTTGGCCGCCTCGTGCAGCTGGTCGCTGATGCGGTCCAGGTAAGGCTGGGCAGAAATCGCCAGCGGCGTCGACGACAGGTACGCATGCCCTAGCGTCAGCACCTTGGGCAACAGCGAATAGGTACGCCCGTCGGTGGTGGCGTAACCCAGCTTGATCAACGTGTGCAGGCAACGCCGTACCGCCGCACGGGGGATTTCGGTGCGGTGGCTGATCTGGGCGATGGTCAGGTGGCGCTTGCGTTCCTGAAAGGCCTGGATGACTGCCAGGCCTCGCGCCAGGGAGGTCATGAAGTCCGGGTCGCCGGTAAAGGCCTGGATGCGCTTGGCCGGTGACGCCACGATCGGCGGTGCCAGGGCTGCCGAGGCAGGTCGCCCCTGCTCCAGGTTGACCGACTCTGGATTGACGGAATCGCTGGCCAAGGTTTCGTCACTCATCGCACACCTCAAAAAAAACGCCCACTCGTGCGATTATCGAACAAACGGCCGATAATCGCAATTGACCGCTGACACTTTTACTTATACCTTTCTCATGCCACTTGTGGCTTCTTTGGAGAGACTGGTCAGGTACCCACCGTAGAAGTCCCCAGGCAACGGCCTCGCCTTTTGGCGAGGCCGTTTTTCATTACCCTCCCGGTCGACGGTCCCGCTGCTGCACTGCAACGAACTTTTGTCCGTATTGCCTTTCAAACTTGTACGAAAGGCCCAAACTGTCATCGAATGCATTCCCTTACTTGCGTCTTGTGATGTCAGGGTTGGGTAAATTACGATGTTCGGCGAATATCGATTGCTATAATCGATTGCGCAGGCCTCGACGATGCCGTGGTAATGGAACCCTCCGCTGTATCAAGCCGTTGCGGCCAGCAAGGCATGTGCACGCTGCACAACGCATAACAACTGTCATCAAACTTAATTCAGGTACTACTGTGACGAAAGATGAACTGCGCGCGGAACTCGAGCGCCAGGCTGAACGTTACAAGGATGTTTATGGTGGTGAAGTCACCACTTACGCCGCACAACCGGATCCGGAACGCAAACCTTGGCGCAAGCGCGCCAGCGTGCGCGACCAGGCCTTCAGCCAGGAACTGGAACGTATGGAAAAGGAACTGCGCAGCGACACTCCCTGACCCGGGACCACGCCAGCGCGTCGTCGCCCGGCCAGCCCGGGCGCGGTCGATCTTTACTGTCCGGCCGAAGGTGAAATGGAATTACACAAATTTCATACGCCCGTTTGAAAAGAAGCGAAGCGGCTTTTTTTCCAGCTTTTTGCCGGTTTTCGCCAGCTTTTACGCGCTTTAGCGGATATTTCCCTGCCGGCACGTCGCACCGTGCACATCACGCTCGCGTCAGGAAGATTGCCGTCGGTCTGTCGCAAATGCATCGATTGCCAACGTTTTCTGGCATAATCCCGCCCCCCTAAGACCGCCAGACAACCTTCATGATCGAATTATTCAGCGGACTGGATGCCTGGGTGTTGGTGAGCCTGCTGCTCGCCTTGACCTTCGTGCTCGCCTTCGAGTTCATCAATGGCTTTCATGACACCGCCAACGCGGTAGCTACCGTCATCTATACCAAAGCCATGCCGCCGCACCTCGCCGTGTTCTTCTCCGGCGTGTTCAACTTCCTTGGCGTTCTGCTCGGCGGTGTCGGGGTGGCCTATGCCATCGTGCACCTGCTGCCAGTAGAGCTGCTGATCAATGTGAACACCGGACACGGCCTGGCCATGGTCTTCTCGCTGCTGGCTGCGGCCATCACCTGGAACCTGGGCACCTGGTACTTCGGTATCCCCGCCTCCAGCTCGCACACGCTGATCGGCTCCATCCTCGGCGTCGGCCTGGCCAACGCCCTGATCAACGACATCCCGCTGGGCGACGGTGTCAACTGGCAGAAGGCTATCGACATCGCCATGTCGCTGGTGGTCTCGCCGATGGCCGGCTTCGCCGTTGCCGCTATGGTGCTGATCGGCCTGAAGTGGTGGCGCCCGCTGTCGAAGATGCACAAGACCCCCGAGCAGCGCCGCAAGCTCGACGACAAGAAGCACCCACCGTTCTGGAACCGCCTGGTACTGGTGGTTTCGGCCATGGGTGTGAGCTTCGTGCACGGCTCCAACGACGGCCAGAAAGGCATCGGCCTGATCATGCTGGTGCTGATCGGTATCGTCCCGGCCAAATTCGTCCTCGACCTGAACAGCACCACCTACCAGATCGAGCGTACCCGCGACGCCACCTTGCACATGAGCCAGTTCTACCAGCGCAACGCCGCCACCCTGGGCGAGTTCCTGGCACTGGGCAAGGCCAAGTCCAGCGACCTGCCGGAGCAGTTCAGCTGCAACCCGCAGCAGACCGAGCCGACCATTGCCGCGCTGCAGTCCTCGCTGCAGGGCGTGACCGACTACCACAGCCTGAGTGCCGACAAGCGTGTCGAAGTGCGCCGCTACCTGCTGTGCCTGGACGACACGGCGAAGAAGGTCGGCAAGCTGCCAGGTCTGGAAGCCCGTGAAAAGGCCGATCTGGAAAAACTGCGCAAAGACCTGACCGCCACTACCGAGTACGCCCCGTTCTGGGTGATCGTGGCCGTCGCCCTGGCCCTGGGCCTGGGTACCATGGTCGGCTGGAAGCGCGTGGTACTGACCGTTGGCGAGAAGATCGGCAAGCAGGGCATGACCTATGCCCAGGGCATGTCGGCACAGATCACCGCGGCCTGTGCCATCGGCATGGCCAACATCTTCGCCCTGCCGGTATCGACCACCCACGTGCTGTCGTCCGGTGTGGCCGGCACCATGGTCGCCAACAAGAGCGGCCTGCAAGGCGGCACCGTGAAGACCATCCTGCTGGCCTGGGTACTGACCCTGCCTGCGTCGATGGGCCTGGCGGCCGGCCTGTTCTGGCTGGCGTCCAAAGCCATTGGCTGAGTGATACCGCAATAAGAAGAAGGCGCCCTCGGGCGCCTTTTTCGTATCCGCAAACACACACGCCTCTTGTAGGAGCGGCCTTGTGTCGCGAAAGGGCTGCAGAGCAGCCCCGGCAATTTGCGCATCTGCGCTGAAATCCCGGGGCTGCTTCGCAGCCCTTTCGCGACACAAGGCCGCTCCTACAGGTACAGCGCAGGCCTGTGGATGGGGCCGGTACAGGCAACCTACCTTTTCTTGCCCCCCAGCAACGACCCCATCAACCCTCGCACCAACTGCCGCCCCAACTGGTTGGCCGCCTGGCGCACCGCCGACTTGATTGCCTGCCCTGCCGCACTCTGCAAGAACTCACCAGCCTTGTCGGCAAAGCTCTCTTCATCCGCCTTGGGTTGCGGCACGGGCTCCACCGGCTCGCCCTTGCGCTGGGTCAGCATCTCATACGCCGACTCACGGTCCACCGGCTTGTCGTAACGCCCCGCCAGCGGCGAATTGGCAATCAGCGCACTGCGCTCAGCCGCGCTCAACGGCCCGATACGCGACTGCGGCGGTGCAATCAGCACACGTTGCACCATCGCTGGCGTGCCCTTCTCTTCCAGTGTCCCCACCAGCGCCTCGCCAATACCCAGATCGGTCAGCACCGCCAGGGTGTCGAACACCGGGTTGGGGCGGAAGCCATCAGCCACCGCCCGCAGCGACTTCTGCTCCTTGGCGGTAAACGCCCGCAAGCCATGCTGAATGCGCAAGCCCAACTGGGCCAGCACCGCATCTGGCAAGTCCCCCGGCGACTGGGTGACGAAGTACACACCCACGCCCTTGGAACGAATCAGCCGCACCACCTGCTCCAGGCGATCCTGCAATGCCTTGGGTGTATCGTTGAACAACAAGTGCGCTTCATCGAAGAACAACGCCAGCACCGGCTTATCGGCATCACCGCGCTCGGGCAGTTGCTCGAACAACTCGGCCAGCAGCCACAACAGGAAGGTCGCGTACACCTTCGGTGCATCGTGAACCAACCGGCTGGCGTCCAGCAGGTGGATACGCCCACGGCCATCCGGGTCTGGCCGCAGGAGGTCCTCGAGCTGCAACCCCGGTTCACCGAACAACGCCTCGGCGCCCTGCTGCTCCAGGGTCGCCAACCGGCGCAAAAGCGCCTGAGTGGAGGCCGTTGTCATCAGCGCGCTGTCTTCGCCCAGCAGTTGCGGGTTGTCCTTCAGGTGCGCGAGCAGCGCCTTGAGGTCCTTGAGGTCCAGCAGCAGCAGGCCTTCACGGTCGGCTACCTTGAACGCCGCATACAGCGCCGCCTGTTGGCTGTCGGTCAGTTCCAACAGGTTGCCCAGCAGCAGCGGCCCCATTTCACTGAGGGTGGTACGCAGCGGGTGGCCGGACTGCCCGGCAATGTCCCACAGGCTCACCGGGTAAGCCTGGGGCCTGTGCCCCAGCCAGGGCATGCCGGCGATGCGCTCGGCCACCTTGCCTTGCGGCGCACCAGCAGCGCCCAGGCCGCACAGGTCGCCTTTGACATCGGCGGCGAACACCGCAACCCCCGCGTCACTGAACGCTTCCGCCAGATGCTGCAAGGTGACGGTCTTGCCAGTACCCGTAGCGCCCGCTACCAGGCCATGGCGGTTGGCCAACCTCATAGCTTGCCCAACCGGCTGGCCATCCGGGCCAGCACCTACAACGATGGTCGAAATTTCCGACATCTCTTAAATCCTCTGCTCAAGCTTTACCGTAATTCGGCCGATACCTGTGGGTGATATTCGCCTTAATAGAGAGGAACAACCGAAAAGGGACTTTTCGGGATATTGCACTGCTTTGCGACTCCACGCGTGCAAACGCCTGATATGAAACCTTAGCGGAACCGATTACGCCATGAACAAAAGCCTTCGTTTCAGCCACAAGATTCTTTTGGCAGCATCACTGATCGTGATACTCGCCTTCAGCCTTTTCACGCTCTACAACGATTACCTCCAGCGTAATGCGATCCGCGAGGACCTCGAGAACTATCTGGCTGAAATGGGCGCTTCCACTTCGACCAATATCCGCAACCTGTTCGAAGGCCGTATCAAGCTGGTGGAAAACCTGGCACAGAACATAGCCCAGGACCCGACCAACGCCGAAACCCTGATGGGCCAGAATGCGCTGATCTCGAGCTTTCTCACGGTTTACGTGGGCAAGGTCGACGGTGGCTTCAGCGTGCGTCCTGACACGAAGATGCCTGACGGCTACGACCCACGTATCCGTCCCTGGTACAAGGACGGCATGAACGCCGCAGGCCCGATCCTGACCGAGCCATACATCGACATGGCCACCAACAGGATGGTCATCGGCATCATCAACAAAGTGTCCGGCAGTGTCGGTGTCGTCGGTGGCGACCTGGCCCTGGACGGCCTGGCGCAGATCATCAACTCGCTGAACTTCGGCGGCATGGGCTATGCCTTCCTGGTCAACGATCAAGGCAAGATCTTGGTGCACCCGGACAAAGACCTGGTGATGAAGTCGCTGTCGGACCTGTTCCCGCAGCACACGCCGAAACTGAGCGGTGAGCTGACCGAAGTGCAGAGCGACGGCCAGGCCCGCCTGCTGACCTTCACCCCGATCACCGGCCTGCCGTCGGCCAACTGGTACATCGGCCTGTCGGTGGACAAGGACAAGGCCTTCTCGATGCTGAGCACCTTCCGCACGTCAGCGGTGATCGCCACGCTGGTGGCGGTGGTGATCATCATCGGCCTGCTCGGGCTGCTGATCCGCGTGCTGATGCAGCCGCTGCACACCATGACCCGTGCCATGGAAGATATTGCCGAGGGTGAAGGCGACCTGACCAAGCGCCTGCGCATCCACAACCATGACGAGTTCGGCGTCCTGGGCAGCGCCTTCAACCGTTTTGTCGAACGTATACACAGTTCGATCCGCGAAGTGTCCTCGGCCACCGAGCAGGTCAACGAAGTTGCCCTGCGGGTCATCAGTGCCTCGAACTCGTCGATGACCAACTCCGACGAACAGTCCAACCGTACCAACAGCGTGGCCGCCGCCATCAACGAACTGGGCGCCGCCGCCCAGGAAATTGCCGGCAACGCCGCCCAGGCCTCGCAGCACGCCAGTTCGGCGCGGTTGCTGGCCGAAGAAGGGCAGCAGGTGGTGGAACGCAACATTGCGGCAATGAACCGCCTGTCCGACCTGATCGTCACTTCCAGCGCGCACATCGAGACGCTGAACAGCAAGACCGTCAACATCGGTCAGATCCTTGAGGTGATCACCAGCATTTCCCAGCAGACCAACCTGCTGGCGCTGAACGCGGCCATCGAAGCGGCCCGTGCCGGTGAAGCCGGGCGTGGTTTTGCCGTAGTCGCCGATGAAGTACGCAACCTGGCGCACCGCACCCAGGAGTCGGCGCAACAGGTGCAGACCATGATCGAAGAACTGCAGGTCGGCGCGCGCGAATCGGTCGAGACCATGGACCAGAGCCAGCGCCACAGCCAGGACAGCATGCAGATCGCCAACCAGGCCGGTGAACGGCTGGACAGCGTTACCGTGCGCATCGGCGAGATCGACGGCATGAACCAGTCGGTAGCCACCGCCACCGAAGAGCAGACCGCCGTGGTCGAAGCGATCAACATGGACATCAACGAAATCAACATGCTCAACCAGGAGGGCGTGGAAAACCTGCAGGCCACCCTGCGCGCCTGCTCCGACCTGGAGCAGCAGGCCGGCCGCCTGAAGCACCTGGTGGGCAGCTTCCGCATCTGACAAGTGCTACTCCTCTCTTTGTAGGAGCAGCCTTGTGCTGCGAAGAGGCCAGTACAGGCAATACAACTGTGTTGCCTTCTCTGGCCCCTTCGCAGCACAAGGCTGCTCCTACAACGCTTGTGCAGCCTACCCTCTTCCCAACCCCACCCAACCCCGATCGAACAAACTATCCTTCTGATAGGTCAACCTTTAGGCGCGTCATCGCCGGCCCGTTAACGCCGGATGACAGACCCGAAGACGATCCCGGAGGGATGCTGATCGTGCACATCGCCGACATCACCATGTTCTACGCCCCCGCCAGTGGTGGCGTACGTACCTATCTTGATGCCAAACACCACCGCCTCGACGCCATCCAGGGCGTCCGCCACAGCTTGCTGATACCCGGTGCCAGCGCCCAGCACGCCGATGGCATATACCAGGTGCCCGCACCGCCACTGCCGTTCGGCAATGGCTACCGCTTCCCGGTACGCCTGGCCCCTTGGTGCAATGTGCTGCGCAGGCTCAAGCCCGACCTGATCGAAGTCGGCGACCCCTACCTGACCGCCTGGGCTGCGCTGGAAGCGCGGCGCAAGCTCGATGTGCCGGTAATCGGCTTCTACCATTCCGACCTGCCGCTGCTGGTCAGCAACCGCATGGGCAACTGGTTCACCCCCAATGTCGAGGCCTATGTCAGCAAGCTGTACGGCAATTTCGACCGGGTCCTGGCCCCCAGCCAGGTCATGGCAGACAAGTTGCGCCGCCTGGGCGTGCGCGATGTGCACGTGCAGCGCCTGGGCGTCGACCTGGCCACCTTCCACCCCAACCAGCGCGACCCGCAGCTGCGTGCCGAACTGGGTATTGCCGAAACCAGTCGCCTGCTGATCTACGCCGGCCGTGGCTCGCGAGAAAAGAACCTGCCGGTGCTGCTCGACTGCATGCAGCACCTGGGCCACCCCTACCACTTGCTGTTGGTGGGTTCGAACATGCCGGCCAACGTACCGCGGAACGTCAGTGTGATCGATCACTTCTGCCCGGCACCGGAAGTCGCCCGGCTGATGGCCAGCGCCGACCTGCTGGTGCATGCCGGTGACCAGGAAACCTTCGGCCTGGTCATTCTCGAAGCGATGGCCAGCGCCACGCCGGTAGTGGCCGTGCGCGCAGGTGCTTTCGGCGAAATCGTCAACGAACAATGCGGGCGCTTGTGCCGCCCCAACGATAGCCAGGCCATGGCGACGGCCGTGCAAGAGGCGTTCGAAGCCGGTGTGCGCACGCTTGGGGTACAGGCCCGTCGCCATGCCGAGCAGCACTATTCGTGGGACAACGTCGTCGCCGGCCTGCTGCAACACTACCAGGCTGTGCTCGGCCACCAGCCACAGGTACGTGCCCATGGCTGAGCCGCTACCGGCATCGCGCAGCCTGATGCTGGTGCTGCACGATGTCGCGCCCGAAACCTGGCCCGACTACCAGCCCTTCGTCCAGGCCGTCGACGCCATCGGCGGCATCCCCATGACCTGGCTGGTGGTGCCGGACTTTCACCACCGCAACCCGCTGCAACGCTCGCCTACCTTCTGCCGCTTGCTCGAACGGCGCCTGGCCCAGGGCGACGAGCTTGCCCTGCACGGCTTCTACCATGCCGACAGCGGGCCACCACCGCGCACACCCGGCGAATACTTCATGCGCCGCATCTATACCCACGAAGGGGAATTCTACGCCCTTGACCAGCAGCAGGCCCTGCAACGACTGGAGCACGGCCTGGCACTGTTCGCCCAGCAGGGCTGGCCAGTGGCAGGCTTCGTCGCGCCTGCCTGGCTGATGAGCGAAGGCACCCGCCAGGCACTGCGCCGTCTGCCGCTGCGCTACACCAGCACGCCACAGCACCTGTATCGTTTACCGGACTTCACCGCGATCAAGGCCCCAGGGCTTGTCTGGAGTGCACGCAGCGCCTGGCGCCGTGGCCTGTCACGGGTGCTGTGCGACTGGCAATGCCGGCGCTGGCGCGACGCCCAGACCCTGCGCCTGGGCCTGCACCCGGTGGACATGCGCCATCGCGCGTCCCGCGACTATTGGCTGAACACCTTGCACACGCTACTGGCACAGGGCCGAGAGCCGCTGACCAAATCCACCTGGCTCGACCGCCAGGCCAGCGTATGAACCGCCTGGCCTGGCTGGCCCTGGCACTGCTGGGTGCCATGCTGGTACCGGCACTGCTCGGTGGCAGCGAGCTGCTACCGAGGCTGCAGCGCTTCGCCCCCAGCCTCATGCTGACCCTGCTGGGCATGATCCTGCTTTGCTGGGTCATCAACGCCATCCGCTTGCGCCTGTTGCTCGGCCAGCAAGGAGCAAGGCTTGGGCGCCTGCGCAGCCTGGGTGTGGTGATGGCTACCGAGTTCGCCATCTGTACCACCCCCGGCGGCAGCGGCGGCCCCTTGACCCTGATGGCCCTGCTGGCACGTGACCGGATAGGCCCGGCGCGCAGCGGCGCGGTGTTTGCCATGGATCAGCTGAACGACCTGGTGTTCTTTTTCTGCGCGATGCTGGCTATTGCCGGTTATGCACTGTTCCACAGCCTGGGCCGCAGCCAGGAGAGCATGTTGCTGGGCAGCGCGTTGCTGCTGTGCACGGCACTGGCCGGAGTGATCGGCCTGCTGCGCTACCGGCGCACGGTGATGCGCGTGAACGGCAGGTTGCTGCGCCGCCTGGGCATGAGCCGCCAGCGCAAGCGGCGCTGGGCACGCAAACTGCTACGCTTCATCGATGCACTGGCGCAGACTTGGCGCCTGCCCAAGCGTACGCTGACCTTGGTGTTCACCCTGACCTGCGCCCACTGGGGCCTGCGCTACAGCGTGTTGTACCTGGTATTGAGGGGGTTGGGGGTAGACCTGGCGTGGATCCCCAGCTTTTTGGTGCAGATGCTCTCGCTCAGTGCCGGCCAGTTCAGCCTGCTGCCTGGCGGTGCCGGTGCCGCCGAGCTGACTTCGGCCAGCTTGCTGACGCCACTGGTGGGCAGTTCGACCGCGGCTGCGGCGATCCTGATATGGCGGGCGGTCACTTACTACTTTTATCTGCTGGCGGGTGGGCCGGTGTTTGTGTGCCTGCTGGCGCGCCCGCTGCTGGCGCGTTGGCGGCGTCAGGCGGGTTGAGCTGCTGCCAAAGTTCCGCAGCGCCGGGGAAATCGGTGCCATCGGTGTCGGCCAGGGCTTCGGGGTCGTAGCGGGCCAGGCAGCCTTCACCGAGGGTGGGTGGGGGTGAGGCGGTGGGGTTGTTGCGAGTCTTCGCCATTACGTATCCCTCAAGATTGCCGGGGGGCGCTTTGCGCCCCTTTCGCCGGCAAGCCAGCTCCCACACCGACCGCATCGACCTCAAGCCATGTGCAAACCTGTGGGAGCTGGCCTGCCGGCGATGGGCTGCAAAGCAGCCCCAAGGCCGTCAATCAAAAACTACAGTCTTGTTGCCATGCACCAGCACCCGGTCTTCCAGGTGATAACGCAGGCCACGGGCCAACACCATCTTCTCCACATCACGGCCAAAGCGGACCATGTCATCGATGCTGTCGGCATGGCTGACACGCACCACGTCCTGCTCGATGATCGGGCCGGCGTCCAGCTCTTCGGTAACGTAGTGGCAGGTCGCGCCGATCAGTTTCACACCACGCAGGGCCGCCTGGTGATACGGCTTGGCGCCGACGAACGACGGCAGGAAGCTGTGGTGGATATTGATCACCTTTTCAGCATAGTCCTGGCACAGTTGCGGCGGCAGGATCTGCATGTAGCGGGCCAGCACCACCACGTCGGCGGCGTGCTCCTGCACCAGGCGCGAAACTTCGGCAAAGGCCGATGCCTTGTCCTTGGGGTCGACCGGTACATGGAAGAACGGAATACCGTGCCACTCGACCATGCTGCGCAGGTCGTTGTGGTTGGAGATCACGCAAGGGATCTCGCAGTCCAGTTCATCGGTGTGCCAGCGGTGCAGCAGGTCCGCCAGGCAGTGCGACTCGCGGCTGGCCATCAGTACCACGCGCTTTTTCTGCGCCGAGTCGGTAATGCGCCAGGTCATGGAGAACTCTTCGGCGATCGGCGCAAACGCCTCGCGGAAGGCTTCGATACCGAACGGCAGCGATTCGGCGCGGATTTCATGGCGCATGAAGAACCAACCGCTCTGCTCATCGGAGTGGTGGCTGGCTTCGTTGATCCAGCCATTGTACAAGGCCAGGAAATTACTGACTTTCGCCACGATGCCAACACGGTCGGGGCAGGCGATCACCAGACGATAGGTGCGCATGAATGAGACTCCAGAACTTCGCAAAGGCGCTCATTCTAGCGGCCCGCCAGGAAAAACGCAGTATTGATCGCAGCGGCCGTGGCCTGTGTTCCTGACGAGATGCACTACCGGCATTCTCTGACAGACATGACGAAATGCAGGGTTAATTGTAAATTTTTGTTCACGTAGAGAAATGGTTGTCACAGCTTAGTTAACAGTTAATTGCCCAACAATATGTTTACTTGCGAGTATTGCCTGTCTATTATTGCCCCACACATTTCTGAACACGCATTAAGGAACACTCCATGTCCCTGATCAACGAGTACCGCGCTACCGAAGAAGCCATCAAGGAACTTCAGGCCCGCCTGGCCAACCTGTCGCAGGATGACAAGCTGAAGAAAGAACTGGAGTTCGAAGGCAAATTGCGCGCACTGATGGGCGAGTACTCCAAGTCGCTGCGCGACGTGATTGCCCTGCTCGACCCAGAGTCGAAACTGAGCAAGGCCCCTCGTGGTGCAGTCAAGACTACCGCCACCAAGCGTGCGCGCAAGGTCAAGCAATACAAGAACCCGCACAACAATGAAGTGATCGAAACCAAAGGCGGCAACCACAAGACCCTGAAAGAATGGAAAGCCAAGTGGGGTGGCGATGTGGTTGAAAGCTGGGCGACCCTGCTGGACTGATTGTCCGCACACGCCTGCTGCTTATCGCAACAAGAACGCCGGCATATTGCCGGCGTTTTTGTTTGTCCGCGTTTTGTGTCAGCGCTCAGCCAACTGCATACTGTGCCTGCAATTGCCGGGCATGTACCTGCCAGGCATCCAGCACCAGCCGCCCCGCATCGTCAGCGCCCTCCCAGGCCTGCTGCCGCGCCTGTTCGAAGTCGCCCAGCGTATTCGGCGCGCCCCACTGCGGGTCGCTCAGGCGCTGCTGGCAGAAGCTGAACCAGCGTTGCCGCTCTTCGCCGGTCAGGGTCTCGGGGAAGTTGCGTGCCCTATAGCGGAACAACAATTCAGGCAAGCGCAGGTCATCGAACATCCACTGCCCATGGCTCAACTGCGCCGGTTCCAGTGCACGAACTTGCTCGCATAAGCGGCGGTCACGGTCCCCCAGAAAACCGTCATACAACTGTTGTTCCGGGTCTTCACTCGGGGCGAAGTCTTCCTTGCCGTAGATGTGTTCCAGCTTGTCTTGCCATTGCGCCTGTTGCTCGGCCAATTCTTCGCCGCGCAATTGTAACAACGTCAAGTCCAGACCCAACCGCTGTTGATCGGCCGGGCGTAATACCGAAAGTGGCGCCACTACCGGGCAGCGATTGACCTGCACCAATTTGAGCGGCACGGGTAATTCGCCTTCGGCCAGTTCTTCATGGCGGGTATACAAACGCCGGCGTAGAACTTCAGCACTTTCCCGTAGTAACGGTAGGGTTTCCTGATGCAGGTCGCACACAATCAGTGCATTGCGATTACGCGGGTGCCAGGCCAGCGGCAATACGACACCAAGGTAATTGCGTGCCGCCGAGAAGCGCCCGGATATATGCACCAGTGGCTGCAACAAACTGATCTGCTCCATCACTTTATGCTTGCTGCGCAACTGGAACAGCCAGTCATACAACTTGGGCTGTTTCTGTCGGATCAGGCGGGCCAGGGCGATGGTTGCCCGCACGTCGGAAAGCGCTTCGTGGGCATGCCCGTGGTCGATGCCATTGGCCTTGCTCAGCAGTTCAAGACGCAGGCTGGTGCGCCCGTCCTGTTGCGGCCACTCGATGCCGTCCGGGCGCAGTGCATAGGCCGTGCGCACGATGTCGATCAGGTCCCAGCGGCTGTTGCCGCCCTGCCACTCTCGGGCATAAGGGTCGAAAAAGTTGCGGTACAGGCTGTAGCGGGTCACTTCGTCGTCGAAGCGCAGGGTGTTGTAGCCGGCACCGCAGGTACCAGGGTGCGCGAGTTGCGCATGCACCCGGGTCATGAACTCCGCTTCGCACAAACCCTGCTCGGCCAGCAGGTGCGGGGTGATGCCGGTCACCAGGCAAGCCGCCGGGTGCGGCAGGATATCGTCGGAGGGCCGACAATAAAGGCTGATCGGCTCGTCGATTTCGTTGAGGTCGAAGTCGGTGCGCACGCCGGCCACCTGCAGCGGCCGGTCGCAACGCGGGTTGATGCCGGTGGTTTCGTAGTCGTGCCAGAAAATGCTGGAGGTCACGGGGTCGTCCTGTATCGAGGTCGACCCGATTCTAGCGCGATTCCAGTAGCTGGGCCCGGGGCTCAGCAGGTTCAGGCAGATGCGTTGGCGGGGCGGAAACTGAAATAGTCGCGCAACGAACGGACGAATTCATCGTACTCGCGGGGGGCCTGCAGCAGCATGAAACCGGAATCGTAGTGCCCGGGAGTCTGGTCTTCACGACACCACAGGCAGCTGGCGGTAAGGTTGACGAATTGATGCCCGCCACCAAGCAGCGGCAGGCGTAATTGCAGATCGTAGTCGGGCCCGACCAGCACAGGTAGCTGGCTTATCAGCATCAGCCCGTCTTCAGAGGCGTTACCCAGCTGGCCGATGGCCTGGCCGGTAATGCGATTGAACACCTTGAGTACACAAGGCAGCTGATGGCGTTCGATGTGGCGCTTGTTGAACATGATCGCAAGTGCAGTCCGTATCCGATGCCAGGAATACGTGGAACTGGCGGTTGTTGTAACAACTGAGTTACAGATTAGCGCAGCGCGCGCGGCAAATCCCGTGAAATAAATCACACCTTGGTGTTAACGCCAAGGTGCGGCGGTCACCGGGTTCGCCACGGCGGCTTCGGTGCCGCGCAAATGGCCGAGTTTCTCCAGGGTCTGCAGGCGTGCCTGGGCACGATAGGCGTATTCATTGCCCGGGTACTGCTGGATCAGGTACTGGTAGGTCTGCGCCGCATCCACGTACAAGGCCTGGCGCTCCAGGCACTGACCGCGCAGCAGCGACACCTCGGGGTGGATGAACGGTCGTGCACGGCTGGTGCGGTCGACCTGCGACAGCTCGAGCATGACCCGCGCGCAATCGCCACGGTCGTAGGCACGGTAGGCATTGTTCAGGTGGTGGTCCATGGACCAGCGGGTGCAGCCGACGGCGCTGGCCGCCAGGGCTAAAACGATCAGGGCTCGCATGGGGGTCTCCTTTGATGCCAGTGTATCGGCCTTTGCCGGCAAATCTTCACACCCTTTTGCAAGGATGCCCTGCCCGTTCAAATGCCACCCTGCCTCGGTCGCAGGTAGTGCAACGGAACAATGACTACAGCGAGATTCAGGAGTAGCCTTTCGCTGCGCTTCACTATAGGAGTCTGTGCATGAGCATCCGCCGTACCAAAATCGTCGCCACCCTTGGCCCCGCCAGCAACTCGCCGGAAGTGATCGAACAGCTGATCCTCGCCGGCCTGGACGTGGCACGCCTGAACTTCTCCCACGGCACTCCGGACGAGCACAAGGCCCGCGCGCGCCTGATCCGTGACATCGCCGCCAAGAACGGCCGCCATGTTGCACTGCTGGGCGACCTGCAGGGTCCGAAGATCCGCATCGCCAAGTTCGCCAACAAGCGTATCGAATTGAAGATCGGTGACAAGTTCACCTTCTCCACCGCCCACCCGCTGACCGAAGGCAACCAGGACATCGTCGGTATCGACTACCCCGACCTGGTCAAGGACTGCGGCGTTGGTGACGAACTGCTGCTCGACGATGGCCGCGTGGTGATGCGCGTCGAGACCGCCACCGCAGATGCCCTGCACTGCGTGGTGATCATCGGTGGCCCGCTGTCCGACCACAAAGGCATCAACCGTAAAGGTGGCGGCCTTACCGCACCGGCCCTGACCGAGAAAGACAAGGCCGACATCAAGCTGGCCGCGGAAATGGACCTGGACTACCTGGCCGTGTCCTTCCCGCGTGACGCCAGCGACATGGAATACGCGCGCAAGCTGCGTGACGAAGCTGGCGGCAGCGCCTGGCTGGTGGCCAAGATCGAACGCGCCGAAGCGGTGGCCGACGACGAGACCCTCGACAAGCTGATCCTCGCATCCGACGCCGTCATGGTCGCCCGTGGCGACCTGGGCGTGGAAATCGGCGACGCCGAGCTGATCGCCATCCAGAAGAAGATCATCCAGCACGCCCGCCGCAACAACAAGGCAGTGATCGTGGCGACCCAGATGATGGAGTCGATGATCCAGAACCCGATGCCGACCCGTGCCGAAGTGTCCGACGTAGCCAACGCCGTGCTGGACAACACCGACGCGGTGATGCTGTCGGCCGAGAGCGCCGCCGGTGCCTACCCGATCGAAGCTGTCCAGGCCATGGCCCGCATCTGCCTGGGTGCCGAAAAGCACCCGACCAGCCAGAAGTCCAGCCACCGCCTGCACACTACCTTCGAGCGCTGCGACGAGAGCATCGCCCTGGCGGCCATGTACACCGCCAACCACTTCCCGGGCGTGAAGGCGATCATCGCCCTGACCGAGAGTGGCTACACCCCGCTGATCATGTCGCGCCTGCGTTCGCACGTGCCGATCTTCGCCCTGTCGCCGCACCGCGCCACCCAGGCCCGTGCCAACATGTTCCGCGGCGTGTACCCGATCGCCTTCGATCCGGCCTCGCTGCCGGCCGACAAGGTGAGTCAGGCAGCGGTCGACGAACTGCTCAAGCGTGGCCTGGTGGAGCAAGGTGACTGGGTAATCCTGACCAAGGGTGACAGCTACCACACCATCGGTGGCACCAATGGCATGAAGATCCTGCATGTCGGTGATCCGCTGGTCGGTTGATCTGCTCCAAACGGGGCCGCACTGCGGCCCCATCGCCGGCAAGCCAGCTCCCACAGGGTTAGCAACAAGCCTGAGGCTAGCGCTGTACCTGTGGGAGCGGGCGTGCCCGCGAATGGGCCGGCACGATCAACACAAATGCCTCAGGCATGCTCGACAAACACATCGGCAAACACCTGCCCCCGTGGCACCCCGGCAATGAACAACCGCCGGGCAAACCGCTCGACACTCCCCGGCGCCCCGCACACCAGCGCTACCGTCTGCCGCGATGACGGCCGCAACCCGGCCAACGCTTCATCCAGCCGCTCTGCCAGTACCAACTCGACACTCACATCCGCCATCTGGCGCAACGGCTCGGCCAGATAATGCCCAACGCCCTCGCGCGCCACATGCATGACCCTGATTTCCCCTTGGTGCCCCTGCCGCAGAGCCTCGCGCAAGATGCCCCACAACGGCGCCAGCCCGGTCCCCGCCGCCAGCAACCACAGCGGCCGCTGTTGCCAGTCCGGGTCGTAGTGCAAGGCCCCTCCCCTGAGCTCGCCCAGGCGCAGCACATCACCCAGCTGCAAGCCACGGGCCTTGTCACAAAAGGCGCCGGGGTGCTGGCAGTCGATATGAAACTCGAGGAAATCATCTTCGCCCGGCAGGCTGGCCAAGGAGTAAGGCCGCGCCACCGCGCCATTCCACAACACCACATGCTGCCCCGCCTGGTAACGCATTGCCCGTTCGGGCCGCAGCCGCACGCGCAGCACATCGCCGAACCAGTCCAGGGCACAGACCTGCGCCGGCAGGCCATCCTGCTGCGGGTCGAACAGCGCCACGCGCAGATCTTCGACTACCCGACACTGACAGGCCAGCCGCCAGCCCTGGGCATGCTTGTCCGGCGCCAGGGCCTCGGGCATGGCATCCAGCGGTTGCCCGCCCAGGCAGTGCACCAGGCAGGCATGGCAACTGCCGGCGCGGCAACTGAAGGGTACGTTCAGCCCGGCCTCGTTCAAGGCATCGAGCAGGTTGCTGCCGGTCGGCACCGCCCAGCGGCGCTCGCCCACGCAAAGTACGGGCATGGTCGGTCTTTCTCCACATATTACAGTGCACTTTAAGCCAAGCACGCAACGGCAGCAAAAAGGATGCCCAACCACTGCCGACCATGGTCCAGACCGACCGCAGGTGTGCCCGGCACGGATGCGCGCTATACTGCCGCGCCTTTTTCCGTCGGCCTGACCTGCCGGCGCCTTGCAAGGCGCTTCGACACGCTGGTCGGCACCGTCGAGCGCCGTAATGAATGTTCCCGTCTTTAAGAGGAGCGCGCTGCATGACCGTGATCAAGCAAGACGACCTGATTCAGAGCGTCGCCGACGCCCTGCAATTCATCTCGTACTACCACCCCGTCGATTTCATCCAGGCCATGCACGAGGCCTATCTGCGTGAAGAATCGCCTGCTGCGCGCGATTCCATCGCCCAGATCCTGATCAACTCGCGCATGTGCGCCACTGGCCATCGCCCGATCTGCCAGGACACCGGTATCGTCACCGTGTTCATCCGCGTGGGCATGGACGTGCGCTGGGACGGCGCCACCATGAGCGTCGACGACATGATCAACGAAGGTGTGCGTCGCGCCTACAATCTGCCTGAAAACGTCCTGCGCGCTTCGATCCTGGCCGACCCGGCCGGTGCCCGCAAGAACACCAAGGACAACACCCCGGCAGTGATCCACTACTCCATCGTCCCCGGCGACAAGGTCGAGGTCGATGTCGCAGCCAAGGGCGGCGGCTCGGAGAACAAGTCGAAGATGGCCATGCTCAACCCGTCCGACTCGATCGTCGACTGGGTACTGAAGACCGTCCCGACCATGGGCGCTGGCTGGTGCCCGCCTGGCATGCTCGGCATCGGCATCGGCGGTACCGCCGAGAAGGCCGCCGTCATGGCCAAGGAAGTGTTGATGGAGTCCATCGACATCCACGAACTGAAAGCCCGTGGCCCGCAGAACCGCCTGGAAGAAATCCGTCTGGAGCTGTTCGAGAAGGTCAACCAGCTGGGCATCGGCGCCCAGGGCCTGGGTGGCCTGACCACCGTGCTCGACGTCAAGATCATGGACTACCCGACCCACGCCGCTTCGCTGCCGGTGTGCATGATCCCCAACTGCGCCGCCACCCGCCACGCCCACTTCGTGCTCGATGGCTCCGGCCCGGCCGAGCTGGAAGCGCCGTCGCTGGACGCCTACCCGGAAATCGTCTGGGAAGCCGGCCCGAGCGCCCGTCGCGTCAACCTCGACGCCATCACCCCGGAAGAAGTCGCGAGCTGGAAGCCGGGCGAAACCATCCTGCTCAACGGCAAGATGCTGACCGGCCGCGATGCCGCGCACAAGCGCATGGTCGAAATGCTCAACCGTGGCGAAGAGCTGCCGGTGGACCTGAAAGGCCGCTTCATCTACTACGTTGGCCCGGTCGACCCGGTCGGTGACGAAGTGGTAGGCCCAGCCGGCCCGACCACCGCCACCCGCATGGACAAGTTCACCCGCCAGATCCTCGAGCAGACCGGCCTGCTCGGCATGATCGGCAAGTCCGAGCGCGGCCCTGCCGCCATCGAAGCGATCAAGGACAACAAGGCCGTGTACCTGATGGCCGTCGGCGGTGCTGCCTACCTGGTGGCCCAGGCCATCCGCAAGTCGAAGGTCCTGGCCTTCGCCGAGCTGGGCATGGAAGCGATCTACGAGTTCGAGGTCAAGGACATGCCGGTGACCGTCGCCGTGGACAGCAACGGTGAGTCGGTACACATCACTGGCCCTGCCCTGTGGCAGAGCAAGATTGCCCAGAGCCTGGCAGTCGAAGTGAAGTAAGCCTGATGTAACAGCGGCGGCCTCTTCGCGGGCTTGCCCGCTCCCACAGGTAACGCGTAGCCCTCGGGCTTGCGCTGTACCTGTGGGAGCGGGCAAGCCCGCGAAGAGGCCGCCGCTGTTTTCACAGGACTCTGTCAAACTGCTCCGGCCAGTCCCTGCGGGTAAACACCTGCCCTTCCCGCCTCACCCGCCGTACTTCCTCAAGGTCCACCTCACAGACCAGCCACTGACTAGTGGCAGGGCTCGATTCTTCACTCAAGGCCACCACCCCATCCCCCGGCATCCCATGATCCGGCGGCACGAACAGCCCTGCCCGGCCGATATTCTCGTCCAGCGCCGGCGACCAGGGCGCCAGCCCGACCGTGGGGCTCTGCAACACCGCAATCTGGTTCTCCAGCGCCCGCGCCTGGGCACCGATGCGCACCCGGTGGTAACCCGCCTCGGTGTCGGTACAGCTCGGCGCCAGGATCAGGTCGGCACCACCCTCCGCCAGGCGCCGCGCCAGCATCGGGAATTCGTTGTCGTAGCAGATCAGGATCCCCAGGCGCCCCAGTTCGGTGTCGAACACCTGCAGCCCCTGGCCCGCGGCTATGTCCCACTGCTCCCGTTCGAAACGGGTCATCATCAGTTTGTCCTGGTAGCCCAGCACACCTTTGGGGCCGAACAGCCAGGCACGGTTGCGGTAGCGCCCATCGCTGTCCAGCACCGGTACGCTACCCGGTTGCAGGTAGATACCCCAGCGCCGGGCAAGGCTCTCGCACAAGGCCCTCCAGGGTTCGATCAGCGGCTGGATACCGGCGATGGAGGCCTTCAGGTCACCCCGCTGCTCGGCACTCAGTTGCCCGCTGAGCACCAGGCCGGCGTACTCCGGCAACAGCAGCAAGCGGGCCCCCGCGTCCACCGCCCCGGCGCACAGGGCTTGCAGATGATCGGCGTAGGCCTCCCAGGTTTCATGCAGCTCGATGGCGTACTGGCAGGCCGCCAGGCGGATCATATCGGCAGTTCCTTGAGCCAGAACGACATCAGCTTGTCGGAGCTTTCCTGCTCGTCCAGGTCGCGCCAGGCGTAGCTGGTGCGCAGCGACGGGTCGTGCAGGAAGCCGCGGTTACGCCAGAAGCCATGCAACGGCTTGTAGTCCGCAGGCCGCCGCGGATGCACACCTGGCCGCTCGACCGCACAGAACGCGCAATAGTCGAACTCGGCCAGCTTGTGTGCGTAGGACTCGCGCTCGATGAAAAAGCGCACCCCCAGGCCCTGGCCACGGTACTCGGGCAGTACCACCGATTCACCGAAGTAATACACGCTGGCCGGGTCGCGCCCCTGGGCCAGGAACGGCTGCTGGAACTCGGGGGCGACATCCACCAGCGGCAGGCCGGTGGAGGCGCCGACCACCTTGCCGTCGTCCAGCGCCAGCACCACCAGGCTGCGACCGGAGCGGGCATAAGTGGCCAGGTAGTCGGCCTCGTACTCCGGGGTGCCGTCATAAAGGTAGGGAAACTCGCGAAACACGGTAAGGCGCAGGCGAGCGAGGTCATCGATGTAAGGCGCGATAGCGGCGCCGTGCAACAGGCGTATTTCCATGCTTGGCGGTCGTTTTGTCGATGTGGATGACGCGCTCGGCTAAGCCGGGCTTGAGGGGAAACCCTATCATCCGGAGCGACGACCCGCCTTTTCCCTCCACGACAGGTATTGTTCCATGACCGCTACCGAACTGGTAAATGCTTACTACGCCGCCTTCAATGCGGGCGACATGCCGGCCTTTCTCGCCCTGCTCAGCGAGGATGTGATCCACGACATCAATCAGGGCGAGCGGCAGATGGGCAAGGCCCGGTTTGCAGCGTTCATGGACAAGATGAACCGCTGCTACCGCGAGCGCCTGGCCGATATCGTGGTGATGCAGAACGCCGACGGCAGCCGCGCGGCGGCGGAGTTCACCGTGCATGGGGAATATCTGGCCGATGACGAAGGGTTGCCGGCGGCCAACGGGCAAACCTATGTGCTGCCGGCAGGAGCGTTCTTCTATATCCACTGCGGAAAGATTGCCCGGGTGACCAACTACTACAACCTCAATGACTGGGTCGAGCAGGTGGGTTAAGCCTGGTTGAGCTGTGTTGCCTGCACTGGCCTCATCGCCGGCAAGCCAGCTCCCACAGGTACTCCACAGGTCTTGAAACCTTCGCTAAACCTGTGGGAGCTGGCTTGCCGGCGATAAGGCCGTATCAGGCAATACGGGTACCAAGCACCTTGAGGAATGCCGCCAACCACGCCGGATGCGCCGGCCATGCCGGTGCCGTCACCAGGTTGCCGTCCACATGCGCCTGGTCCACCGCGATATCGATGAATGTCCCGCCCGCCAAGCGCACTTCCGGGGCGCACGCCGGGTACGCACTGCATTCGCGCCCTTCCAGCACGCCGGCCGCCGCCAGCAACTGGGCACCATGGCAAACCGCCGCGATCGGCTTGCCGGCCTGGTCGAACGCCCGCACCAGCTCCAGCACCCGCTCATCCAGGCGCAGGTACTCCGGTGCACGACCACCCGGGATCAGCAGCGCGTCGTAACTCTCGGGCCGTACACGCACGAAGTCATAATTCAAGGCAAAGTTGTGCCCCGGCTTTTCGCTGTAGGTCTGTTCGCCCTCGAAATCATGAATCGCGGTACGCACCGTCTGCCCCGCGACCTTTTCCGGGCATACCGCATGCACCGTGTGCCCGACCATGCTCAGCGCCTGGAACGGCACCATGACTTCGTAATCTTCGACGTAGTCGCCGACCAACATGAGAATTTTCTTTGCCGTCATCGCACCCACTCCTTCGATTGCCTTGAGCCAATCACTGCACGATAGCTGGTCTCAGTCGCGACGGTCGAGCAAGTTGACCACCAACCGGTCCAGCCACCCCCACAACCGCTGCTTCACCCGGCGCCACAGCGGCCGGGCATTCCAGTGGCCCAGGTCGACCACCTCGCTCAAGGCGAAATCACGCTCGAAACTGGCCTGCACGGCAGCCGTCAGCGGCGGGTCGAGTGCCTCGATATTGGCCTCGAGGTTGAAGCGCAGGTTCCAGTGATCGAAGTTGCATGAGCCGATACTGACCCAATCGTCGATCAACACCATCTTCAGGTGCAGGAAACACGGCTGGTACTCGTAGATACGCACCCCGGCGCGCAGCAGACGCGGGTAATAGCGATGCCCGGCGTAACGTACCGATGGGTGATCGGTGCGCGGCCCGGTCAGCAGCAGCCGCACATCGACCCCCTTCCCGGCAGCCCGGCGCAGCGACCGACGCACGCTCCAGGTCGGCAGGAAGTAAGGCGTGGCCAGCCACACTCGCTGCTTGCCGCTGTTGATCGCGCGCACCAGCGAATGCAGGATGTCCTGGTGCTGGCGGGCGTCGGCATAGGCTACCCGGCCCATGCCCTGCCCCTGTGCAGGCACCTTGGGCAGGCGCGGCAGGCCAAAGCCCTCGGCGGGGCGCCAGGCTGTGCGACGGTTGTTGGCGTGCCACTGGCGGTCGAACAGCAACTGCCAGTCGCTTACCACCGGCCCCTGCATCTGCACCATCACCTCGTGCCATTCACTGGTCGCCTCGCCCGGCGTCCAGAACTCGTCGGTGACGCCCGTGCCGCCCACCACTGCCCAGCGTTCGTCCACCAGCAGCAACTTGCGGTGATCGCGGTACAGGTTGCGCAAGCCACGCTTCCAGCGCAGGCGGTTGTACCAGCGCAGGTACACACCTGCGTCCAGCAGGCGCTGACGCAACTTGCTGTTGAAGGCCAGCGAGCCATAGTCGTCGAACAGGCAGCGCACCCGCACGCCACGTCGGGCGGCCTGCTCCAGCGCTTCGACCACCGCATCCGCGCAGTCACCGGCCTCAACCAGGTACAGTTCCAGGTCGACCTGGAATTCGGCGCGCATGATCGCCAGGAGCATGCGCGGAAAAAACTCGGGGCCGTCGATCAGCAGTTCGAACTGGTTGCCATCCCGCCAGGGAAAGACCGGCCCCGGCATGTCAGCGGGCGGTGAAGATCAGCACCGCGCTAACCGGCACCGACGGGTTGATGGACTTGAGCCCGGCGAACTTGCGCAGGCGTTGCAGCCCCGGCAGCAGGCCGAAATCCTCGGCGCGCAGCACCAGGGGCTCCAGGGTCACCACCTGGAAGCGTCGCTCGTCCAGGCGGGTGGCCAGCAGCAGGGCGTTGTAGCTGTGGGACTGGCCATGCAGGGTCACGGTCAATGGCAGGCGCAGTTCGATCTGGGCACCGTTGGCCAGGTCGTTGATCGGCCGTAGGTCCAGTTGCGCCTGCACCTTGGCTTCGGCAAAGCGCTCGACCTCGAACAGGTCCTCGCGCATGCGTTCATCACGCAGCGGAATACCGCTGCTCACCGAGTCCATCTCGATGCTCAACGCGGCCACTCCCTTGCGGTCGACCGTGCCATGCAGCACCAGGAAGCGGTGCACTTCGGCGGTGTTACCGTTCTTGCCGGTAATGAACGAAAGGCGCGAAGACTCGCCATCGAGGTGCCAGTTGGCGTGGGCGGGCAGGCAAAAAGCCAGCAACAAAGCGGGCAGCAGGCGGGGCAGCTTGAACATGACAGATCTCGTGAAACCAGGCCGCCAACCTTACCCGCCCGCCTTCACGGCAGCAAGCGGCAGCCCTCGCGCGGGCCTTGCCAGGCAGCCTGATTGCGACGGCCCAGGCCTTCGGCGGTGACCTGCCGCTGTTGGCTGTCTTCCTCCAGCAGGCTCAGCGGCAGCCATTGCTTCACGTAGCCTTGGCAATACGCCGGCTCGAACCCCATGACGAAGCGGCACGAGCAATATTCCTTGGCCGAGTAGGCCGAAAGGATACCGGGGAAGTCCGCCAGGGCCTGGCGCTCATGCCAGGCCCAGTAGACCACCCCCAGCAACACCACCAGCAGCGCCCGCTTCATGCCCCCTCCCCAGCCAGCGCCGCGAGTATCCGCTTGAGCAGTTCATCGTGCTGGTAGCTGCCGTCGCGGTCATCGGCGTAACGCACGATCACCAGCTTTTGCGCGGGCAGCACGTACAGCGCCTGGCCCCAGTGGCCAAGGGCGGCATAGGTGTCTGCGGGGGCACTCGGCCAAGGCCGGGCAGCACCGGGCAGCGGCTGGTTGAGCCACCAGTGGCCACCGGGGTTGGCCTCGCCGGGCAGTGCTTCGGCTTCGGCAAACGGCGTGCGGTTGAAAGCCACCCAGGGCATGGGCAGCAATTGCCGATCCTGCCAACGCCCGTCGCGCTGCATCAGCAGGCCGATGCGCGCCAGGTCGCGAGCGCTGAGGTACAGGTAGGACGAACCCACATAGGTACCCGCGCGGTCCCGCTCCCATACCGCGCTGTCGATCCCCAACGGAATGAACAGCGCATGCCAGGGGTAGTCTGGGTACTGACCGGCATCGAGCATGCCGCGCAACGCGGCGGCCAGCAGGTTGCTGTCGCCACTGGAATAGAGAAACCGCTGGCCCGGGCTGGCCACCGCTTCCCGCGCCGCCGTATAGGCCGCCATGTCCTCGCGGCCACGGGTATACAGCATGGCCACCACCGAGGACTTGAGCGGGGCGTACTCGTAGTCTTCCTGCCAGTCCAGGCCGCTGGCCCAATGCAGCAGATCGGCCATGCGCACGCCGGGATGGGCGTGCATGGCCGGGTAGAAACGGGTCACCGGGTCCTGCAGCTGGAAGCGGCCTTCGCCCTGGGCTACGCCCAATAGCGTGGCGAGTACGCTCTTGCTGATCGACCAGGTGAGGTGGGCGGTGGCGGCAGTGCTGGGGGCGGCGTAGCGTTCGTGGAGGATGCGGCCGTCGCGGATGATCAGCAGGGCGTCGGTGCGGATGCCGCTGCGTTCGGGGGTGGTGCGTGCGGGGAAGGCGTAGGCGTCGACGGCTTGCCAGTCGAGGGGGGTGTTGTCGATTGGCCAGTCGGGTTCAGGCCAGTCTTCGGCCCGGGCACAACCCGCAACCATTATCAGGATGATCAACAGTACCTTCATCGTGATCGCCGTTATTGGGGCCGCTGCGCAGCCCTATCGCGACACAAGGCCGCTCCTACAGGTACAGCGTCAGCCTGAACTTGACGCGTTCCCCTGTAGGAGCGGCCTTGTGTCGCGAAAGGGCCGCAAAGCGGCCCCAGGATTCATCGGATCACACAAACCTATCAGGCATTCATGACAATCCCGCAGCAGCCCAAGCCTTGTTCAGCCGCTTCTCCCGCGCCGCCGCCGCCAGCGCCATCACCCCCTGGTCACGCTGCCAGATCTGCGCCCACTGCGCCGGCCCCGCCGCCAACGCGGCATCGATCTCCCCTCGCAGCGCCTGGAACTGTGCAAACAATCCCCCCAGCAACAAATGGCAGCCAACGCTATCGGCACACTGCCGACTACCCTCGGCACACCCGGCCAGCAGCCCAAGCAGCTGCAGGCGCAGGGCCTGCGGCCAGGCGCACTCCTGCCCCACGCCATATAACCAGGCGGTCAACGCCGTAAGCACATACAAGTCCTCCAGCGAACGGAACGGCTTCACATAGGCATCCCAACCATCACCGGCCAACAACTCGCACGCCGCGTGCTCCAGCACCAGTCGCCCATGGCCTACCTCCGGCATCAGCGGCAGCGTCGGCAGCGTCGGCAGCGTCGGCAGCGCTTCCAGCGTCACACCTGGCTCCCCGGGGTAGACCACCGCCAGGTTCAACTGCGGCGCCGCGCCCGTCGCCTCGCAGCGCGCCGCCACCAGCAGCCATTCCGCCTCCAGGCCGGCAGTGACGAAGTCCTTGCTGCCGGTCAGCCGCAAGCCGTCCAGGCGCGTGCGCATGTCCGCCGGCCGCACGCTACGCCGTTCGGTGGCGCACAGGGCGCCGAGGCTGGGTGGAGCACTGGGCCACAGCACGCGCAAGGCGGCCTGGTAGCCGACCAGGAAGGCCAGGCCGGGGGTGGCCATCGCGCGCCCACCGAGCACCGCCAGCTCAAACGGGGCAACAGGGCCAAGGCGCTCGAGCAGCGCGGCATAGGTTTCGCCCAGAGTGCCCGCCAGCGCTTGGCGAAGCGGGTCGTTGAGTCGTTGCAACCAGGCCATCGGTCGGCTCCTTGCTGAAGGGCTTTCAGTTGTGGCTCAGGGGGTGTCACGCAAGCATCACCAAAGATTCACAGGGGTGACACCCCATCTACCTAGGCTGACTTTGCACAACAAAGCCGACCGGCCGCAACCCTTCATGGCTGGCTTATGGAGACTCGTAATGACTCGGATCGCTCACGCTGGCGACAACAGCACCGAACGCCGTCTGCAAGCCGAACGCCTGGTTGGCGCCGCGGCCCTGCAGGAAGCCCAGGCCCTGCGCTACAAAGTGTTCAGCGCCGAATTCAAGGCCAAGCTCAAAGGAGCCGAGCAAGGCCTGGACATGGACGACTACGACGTGCACTGCCGCCACATTGGCGTACGCGACCTGAGCACCGGCGAGCTGGTTGCCACCACCCGCCTGCTCGACCATCAGGCCGCCAGCAGCCTGGGCCGCTTCTATAGCGAAGAAGAATTCAGCCTGCATGGCCTGTTGCAGCTGCAGGGCCCGATCCTGGAGCTGGGCCGAACCTGCGTAGCTCCCGACTACCGCAACGGCGGCACCATCGCCGTGCTCTGGGGCGAACTGGCCGAAGTGCTCAACGAAGGCCGCTACAGCTACCTGATGGGCTGCGCCAGCATCCCCATGCAGGATGGCGGGGTACAGGCCCATGCGGTGATGCAGCGCCTGCGTGACCGCTACCTGTGCACCGAGCACCTGCGCGCCGAGCCGAAGAACCCATTGCCCAACCTGGCACTGCCGAACAACGTCATCGCCGAGATGCCACCGCTGCTCAAGGCGTACATGCGCCTGGGCGCGAAGATCTGCGGCGAGCCGTGCTGGGACGAAGACTTCCAGGTGGCCGACGTGTTCATCCTGCTCAAGCGCGACGAACTGTGCCCACGCTACGCCCGCCACTTCAAGGCAGCGGTCTGATGCCGAAGCTGCGGGTAATGGCCCGCCTGACTCGACTGCTGCTGGTACTGCTGCTGGGCATGCTGATGGCCAGCGTGATCGCCCTGGGCGAACGCCTGGGGTTCAAGACGCCCATCGAGCGCCGCCAGCGCTGGACCTGCCTGTTCATGAAGCGCCTGGTCGCGGCCCTGCCCTTCGATGTGCGGGTGATCGGAGAGCTGCCCCACCGGCCAATGCTGTGGGTCAGCAACCACGTGTCCTGGACCGATATCCCGTTGCTTGGCATGCTGCTGCCGCTGTCGTTCCTGTCCAAGGCCGAAGTGCGGCACTGGCCGGTGGCCGGCTGGCTGGCGGAAAAGGCCGGCACCTTGTTCATCCGCCGTGGCGGGGGCGACAGCCAGCGCCTGCGTGAGCAGATCGCCAGGCAACTGGGTCTTTCCCGGCCGCTACTGATCTTCCCGGAGGGCACCACCACCAGTGGCCGTACCCTGCGCACCTTCCATGGTCGCCTGCTGGCAGGTGCCATCGACCGTGGCGTGGCGGTGCAGCCGGTCGCCATCCAGTACCTGCGCGATGGCCAGATCGACCCGATTGCACCGTTTATTGGTGACGATGACCTGGTGTCGCACCTGATGCGCCTGTTTGCCCTGCCGCGGGGCGAGGTATGCATTCACCTGCTGCAGCCGATCGGCAGCGTGGGCAAGGAGCGAGCGGTGCTGGCGTTGCAGGCGCAGCAGGCGATTCACCTGGCGTTGTTCGGGGTTGAGGAAGTTGAGCTGGCGCCACGGCGGCAGGCGCGGGCTGCCTGAACTCTTGCACTGCCAGTACCGGCCTCTTCGCGGGCTTGCCTGCTCCCACAGGGACCGCGCATATCTTGAGAACTGCGCCAACCTGTGGGAGCGGGCAAGCCCGCGAAGAGGCCTGCGCAGGACTAACTGCCAGACAACCGGCCAGCCGCTGCAAACGCCTGCAACTGTGGATAAAACTCCCTGAAGTCCGCCAGCAATGGCTCATACAGCCGCTCCAGCTCCCCCATCACCCCAACCATGCCCTCCGGCCTCGACAAGCGCCGCGCAATACCGTTGAACACCTGCTCCAGCGTGGCAAAATCGCCATACGCCCCCAGCCAGTCATCCGCCGCCATGAACGGCGCTATCCGCGCCAGCCGCCCCGGCAACTCGGCCTCCGCAAGCAATACCCGATAAAAGTCCCCGGTGAACTGCTCCAGCGGCTGCTCGGCATAATCCTGCCAATGCCGGGCCAGGCAATGGTCGAAAAACACATCCAGAACGATGCCGGCAAAGCGCCGCCGCTCCCGCGGAAAACGCGCAAGAGCCGCCAACACCAACGGGTGCTGGTCGGTGTAGCTATCGATATGCCGGTGCAGCCGGATGGCCGCCTCCAGCGCTGGCGGGAAGCGCCCTTCCAGCGAGCCTTTGACGAAGTCGCCATACAGGCTGCCAAGCAGTTGTTGCGGCGCCGGGCCGCCAAGGTGCAGGTGTGCGAGGTAGTTCATGAGCGCAGTCTAGCACCGCCGGCCCATATATCGTTATAACGCGATATAGCGATTCGTGCTCAGCTCAGAACCTCTTCATATTTGTATATCGGGAAAACACGATTTACATTTCGTCCTATCGCGATATACCGCTACAACGAGCCTCAACCCATGCCTCTCGATCTCGACGAAATCATAAAAGCGCTGGCCCACCCGGTCAGGCGAGAAATCCTCAGCTGGCTGAAGGACCCGGCAACGCAATTCCCCGATCAGTACCACAGCACCGAGAACGGTGTGTGTGCCGGGCAGATCGACCAACGCTGCGGCCTGTCGCAGTCGACCGTCTCCGCCCACCTGGGCACCTTGCAGCGCGCCGGGCTGATCAGCAGCCAGAAGATCGGCCAATGGCATTTCTTCAAACGCAACGAAGCCACCATCCAGGCGTTTCTCGAACAACTGCGCCAAGCACTCTGAACAGGCAGGTAACCGTAATGACCACGCTTTTCGATCCGATCACCCTGGGCGACCTGCAACTGCCCAACCGCATCATCATGGCCCCGCTCACCCGCTGCCGGGCCGACGAAGGCCGCGTGCCCAACGCGCTGATGGCCGAGTATTA
This sequence comes from Pseudomonas sp. PVC-5-1, assembly GCF_057444345.1. NCBI lineage: Bacteria > Pseudomonadati > Pseudomonadota > Gammaproteobacteria > Pseudomonadales > Pseudomonadaceae > Pseudomonas > Pseudomonas sp. PVC-5-1. Next base: position 4,671,844 of record NZ_CM172024.1, read on the forward strand.
CGTGCAGCGCGCCAGCGCCGGGCTGATCCTCAGCGAGGCGACCTCGGTCAGCGCCATGGGCGTCGGCTACCCGGATACCCCTGGTATCTGGAACGACGAACAGGTGCGTGGCTGGAACAACGTGACCAAGGCCGTGCATGCCGCCGGCGGGCGCATCTTCCTGCAGCTGTGGCATGTTGGCCGCATCTCCCACCCCAGCTACCTGAACGGCGAGCTGCCGGTGGCCCCCAGCGCGATCCAGCCCAAAGGCCATGTAAGCCTGGTGCGCCCGCTCAGTGACTACCCCACCCCACGTGCGCTGGAAACCGAAGAAATCATCGACATCGTCGAGGCCTACCGCAGCGGTGCCGAGAATGCCAAGGCTGCCGGTTTCGATGGCGTGGAAATCCACGGCGCCAACGGCTACCTGCTCGACCAGTTCCTGCAGAGCAGCACCAACCAGCGCACCGACCGCTACGGCGGTTCACTGGAAAACCGTGCGCGGCTGCTGCTGGAAGTGACCGATGCGGCCATTGAGGTGTGGGGCGCAAACCGCGTGGGCGTGCACCTGGCGCCGCGGGCCGATGCCCATGACATGGGCGATGCCGACCGTGCCGAAACCTTTACCTACGTGGCCCGTGAGCTGGGCAAGCGTGGTATTGCCTTCATCTGCTCGCGGGAAAAGGAAGCCGATGACAGTATCGGCCCGCTGATCAAGGAAGCGTTCGGCGGCCCGTACATCGTCAACGAGCGCTTTGACAAGGCCAGTGCCAATGCAGCCCTGGCCAATGGCAAGGCCGACGCCGTGGCGTTTGGCGTGCCGTTCATCGCCAACCCTGACCTGCCGGCGCGGCTGGCGGCGGATGCGCCGTTGAACGAGGCGCGGCCAGAGACTTTCTATGGCAAGGGGCCGGTGGGGTACATCGACTATCCGCGGTTGTGATTCAAGGCCATTCGCGGGCACGCCCGCTCCCACAAGTACAGCGACAAGCTTGAAGATTGTGCTGACCCTGTGGGAGCGGGCGTGCCCGCGAAGAAGGCCCAGATGATCTCACGGCCGGGCATTGATCTGCTGCTGCAGGTTCTGGATCTGGCTCTGCAAGGTATTCAGGTTGCGTGTCGTCTGCGCCCGGAAGGCGTCGAATTCCTGCACCGAAGCACCACTGGACGCCGCCGCGGCCGGGCGGTTGTCGATCTGGCTCTTGAGCACCAGGATGTCCTGCTCCAGGTCCTGGATGGCCGCGCTCGGGTTACCCTGCTTCTTCAGCGCAGCAACCTCGCTGCCCAGGCTCTTGAGCTGCGCATCCAGCTTGGCGCCATCCACCTGTGCGGCCTTCAGCGCAGCAACCTGTTCGTTCAGGCCCTTGAACTGGGTATCCAGCTTGCCACCATCGACCTGGCCCGAGCGCAACGCGGCCAGCTCGCCATTCACCGCCTTCAACTGCGCCTGCAACTGGGTTTGCAGTTGGGTCACGACCTTCTGCTGTTCACGGGTATCAGCCAGTACCTGCTCCAGGCGCTTGCCCAGGTCGCCGGTCTGCCCGGCCACACCCTTCTGCAACTGGCGCAACTGCAGCTTCAACGCCTCGCTGTTGGTAGTCGCGCCGGATTCGCTGGCCGCCACCTTGCCGCTGATCGCCTGCAGGCGCCCGGCAGCCTCTTCGCTGATGCGAGCGAAGCTTTCCTGGGTCGCCACCAGTTGCTGCTCCATCAGCGAGATCTGCTGGAAGCTCCACCAGCCAAGGCCCGCCAAGGCGATGAACGAGGCCCCGAGCAATGCCCACAGCGGCGCCGTGCTGGCACCGCGAGCGGCCTTCTGGCGGCTGCGCACCACGTGCGCCGGCATCAGTTCGTCATCGTCATGGGTGCCCGCCCGCAGGCTAGGCACGTCATCGTAGTCATCGTGAGCATGGTTACGCATGGATACATTCAACCGCGGTAGTCGCAAAGAGGCACGAGTATAAACCGCCAGCGCGGCGCGTTGATGACCATTGTCGGCCGGCCGGCTTTACTGCCCCGGCGGCTGGTGCTTCCACCAGGCACAGAATTCATCCAATGCCGTCCACAGGCTGACCTTGGGCTGGTAGTCCAGGTACTGTCGGGCGCGGCTGATATCCAGGGTGAAATCGCGGCTCATCACCTGCATCCCCAGGCGCGACAGGGTCGGTTGCGGGCGTCCCGGCCACAACATGCAGGCCGCCTCGTTCAGCGCGGCCAGGCTGTAGGCCAGGCCGTAGGAACGGTAACGGGTAACCTGCGGCAGCTGCATCTGGCGCATCACGTAGTTGACCACATCCCACAGCGGCAGCGGCTGGCCGTTGCTGATGTTATAGGCTTGGCCCAGCGCCCGGTCATCGGCGAACAGGGCACTGAGCAGCGCTTCGTTAAGATTGTGCACGCTGGTGAAATCGACTTTGTTCAGGCCATTGCCGATGATCGCCACGCGCCCCTTGCGCTGCATCTGCATCAGCCGCGGGAAGATACTGGCATCGCCAGCGCCGGTGACGAAGCGTGGGCGCAGCGCCAGCACCTCGAGGCCGAACTCCTGGGCACCGAACACTTTCTGCTCGGCCATGTACTTGGTCTGCCCGTAGTGGTCGTGGAAGCGGCGCGGCACCTGGTCTTCACGGATTTCCAGGCGCGAGCGGCCATTGAAGTAGATCGACGGCGACGACAGGTGTACCAGCCGCCGTACGTGCTCCTTCAAGCAGCCCTCGACCACGTTTTCAGTGACCACCACATTGCCTTGATAGAAGTCCTGGTAGCGCCCCCAGTTGCCCACTGCGCCGGCGCAGTGCACTACCGCCTCGACGCCCTGGCACAGGCGGCGGGCCAGCTCGGCATCCCCCAGGTCGCCGGGGATGAACTGGGCGCCGCGCTTGACCAGGTGCTCGACCCCTTCGGCTCGACGGCCGCTGACCCGCACGTCCAGGCCCTGCTCCAGGGCAAAGCGCGCAAAGCGCCCGCCAATGAAGCCACTCGCGCCGGTGACCAGAATTCGCATGTAAGACTCCGTCTAGATTTCAGATGCAACTGACGCCAGCCGTGGCTACAAGGGCACCAGCCATTGCCGTGCGGTGTGCCGCAGGTGGTCGGTCAGTTGCGCGAGCAGTTGCCCGCCATTGCGCCAATGATGCCAGTACAGCGGCACATCGATGGGGGTATCGCTGCAGATTTCCACCAGCCGGCCGCTGGCCAGTTGCTCGCGGGCCTGCAGTTCAGGCACCAGGCCCCAGCCCAGGCCAGCTTCGGTCATGCGCAGGAAGCCTTCGGACGACGGGCACAAGTGGTGCAGGAAGCCATCCTCGATGCCCAGCGATGCCAGGTAGCGGTGTTGCAGGAAGTCGTCCGGGCCGTAAACGATCGCCGGGGTACGGGCCAGGCGGCTGGCAGCGAAGCCCTGCGGAAAATGCCGCGCCATGAACCCGGGGCTGGCCAGCGCCCGGTAGCGCATGGCGCCCAGCGGCAGGCTGCGCGCGCCGGCCACCGGCCGCTCGCTGCCACACAGGCAGGCCGCAACTTCGCCCGCACGCATACGCTTCAGACCCACTTCCTGGTCTTCCACCACCAGGTCGGTCAGCACATTCTGCTGCGCGCAGAAAGTGCCCACTGCCCCGGCCCACCAGGTGGCCAGGCTGTCGGCATTGAGAGCAATGCGCAGGCGCTCCGGCATGCCCTCCTCGTCCAGTGCCGGCACCTGGCGCTGCAGGTCGCGTTCGAGCAGGCGCACCTGCTGCACATGGTTGAGCAACTGGCGGCCGACTTCGGTCGGGCTTGGCGGTGTGGCACGCACCAGCACCGGCTGACCGACCCGCGCCTCGAGCAGCTTGATGCGCTGGGAAATGGCCGACTGCGATAAGCCCAGCACCTGCGCCGCGCGTTCGAAACCACCCTGCTCGATCACGGCGGCGAGGGCGGCCAGCAGCTTGTAGTCGAACATCGATTTTCCTAATGACGGATCAGCTCTATTTGTTTTTCTTATACAGCGTGGTTCATCACAATGGCCAGCATCTTTTAGACGCTTTGGAGAGCGCGCCATGTGGCAAAGCTATCTCAACGGCATGCTCGTGGCCTTCGGCCTGATCATGGCCATCGGTGCACAGAACGCTTTCGTCCTCGCCCAGAGCTTGCGCCGCGAGCATCATTTGCCGGTGGCGGCACTGTGCATCGTCTGTGACGCCATCCTGGTGGCTGCCGGAGTGTTCGGCCTGGCCACCGTGCTGGCGCACAACCCGACCTTGCTGGCGATCGCCCGCTGGGGCGGCGCGGTGTTCCTGATCTGGTACGGCGCCAAGGCTTTGCGCAGCGCCTGCTCCAGGCAGAGCCTGCAGCACCAGCAAGGCCAGGGTGCGCGCTCACGCCGCGCGGTGTTGCTCAGTGCCCTGGCGGTGACCCTGCTGAACCCGCACGTGTACCTCGACACGGTGCTGCTGATCGGCTCGCTGGGCGCCCAGCAGGCTGCGCCTGGCGCCTACGTGGCCGGCGCTGCCAGCGCCTCGCTGCTGTGGTTCTCGACCTTGGCGATCGGTGCGGCCTGGCTGGCACCGTGGCTGGCCCGGCCGGCGACCTGGCGCATGCTCGACCTGATGGTGGCGGTGATGATGTTCGCGGTGGCGGCGCAGTTGATCTTCAACTGACATCAAGGGCCCTATCGCCGGCAAGCCAGCTCCCACAGAGATGACACCAGGCCTGAGGGCGGTGATATCCCTGTGGGAGCTGGCTTGCCGGCGATGAGGCCCTTGCAGGCAATAGCTGACGCCACTGGTCGGCACAGCCCAACCGCTCTGGAACCTCTATTCCCTATCTTTGTTGCGTGGTTATGCGCCGGGCCCGGTGCTATGATCCAGCCCTTGCGTCGCAAAGAGTACAAACTCGCCGACGCTCATCGGGCCGCCCGTGATCGGCCTTGCGCAAACCGCAAACAGACCTGAATCAGGAGATCCACCATGGCTTTTGAATTGCCGCCGCTGCCGTACGCCCACGATGCCCTGCAGCCGCACATCTCCAAGGAAACCCTGGAGTATCACCACGACAAACACCACAACACCTATGTCGTGAACCTGAACAACCTGGTCCCAGGCACCGAATTCGAAGGCAAGACCCTGGAAGAGATCGTCAAGAGCTCTTCGGGCGGCATCTTCAACAACGCCGCTCAAGTCTGGAACCACACCTTCTACTGGAACTGCCTGGCACCAAACGCCGGTGGCCAGCCGACCGGTGCCCTGGCTGACGCCATCAACGCCGCTTTCGGTTCCTTCGACAAGTTCAAGGAAGAGTTCACCAAGACTTCGGTTGGCACCTTCGGTTCCGGCTGGGGCTGGCTGGTGAAGAAGGCTGACGGTTCCCTGGCCCTGGCCAGCACCATCGGCGCCGGCTGCCCGCTGACCAGCGGCGACACCCCGCTGCTGACCTGCGACGTCTGGGAACACGCCTACTACATCGACTACCGCAACCTGCGTCCGAAGTACGTCGAGGCGTTCTGGAACCTGGTCAACTGGGCCTTCGTTGCCGAACAGTTCGAAGGCAAGACCTTCAAGGCCTGAGTCATCCAGCCTTGAGACAGAACCCCGGCGCCACGCCGGGGCTCTTCGAAAATCCGATGCCAGTCCCCTGGTATCGGATTTTTCTGGGCATGCGAGGGGCCAGAACGCCCTGTTTTCAGGAAGCGTACCGATCAAGCCAGCCAAGGCTATCTACGGTGGCACCCGTAGGCCGATACTCACATCCAACCCACCCCGCATACCCGCGCTGCTCCAGCGCCGCCAACAACCCCGCAACATCCATCTGTCCCGTTCCCGGCTGATGCCGCCCCGGACAGTCGGCTACCTGCACATGCACCGTCCGCTCAAAGAACTGCGCCAACACATCGGCAGCATTTCCAGTCAGCAACTGTGCATGATAAAGATCAAGGATCAGCCCCATACCGGGATGCGCCTCCAGTACCTGCTGCGCCTTGCCGAAATCGGACATGTAATACCCCGGCATTGCCTGCGTGCAGATCACCTCGATCAATGGCCGCAGCCCCTGGTCCTCAAAATACTTCACGGCATAGTCCAGATTGCTCGCATACACCTTGTCGGCGCCATCCTCGTGGGTTACCCCAGACATCAGGTGCACATCCGCACACGCCAGTGCGCGGGCATAGCTGACGGCCTGGCGTAACCCGTCACGGAATTCGAGCTCCTTGCCCGCCACAGCAGCAATGCCCTTGGAAACGCCGGCCGGCGCGGCAAACTGGACCAATGGCAACGCATATTGCGCCAGTTGATCAGCCAACAAACTCGCGTCGAATTCATAGGGTGACGGGAATTCCACCGCGCGAAATCCGGCGGCGGCAGCGGCTTCGATACGCTGCAGAAAAGGCAGTTCATTGAACTGGAAGCCGAGATGAGCATTGAATTTGAGCATACGTATAGATCCATCCGTGTGTGGTATTTTCCTGTCCCCAGTCCGACCCGAATCTGCTGGATCGACTGAAGATAACCATTCGGAATACAGCCTGTGATAAAGAAAGATCTCGCCCTGCAGTTGGCCCCTCGCGTCATCGAGATGATCCGCGCCCGGTCGATGAAGGCCGGCGAGCCATTGCGCGAGCAGACCTTCGCTCAAGCCTTCGATGTCTCCCGCTCCCCCATTCGCAGGGTATTTGCCCTGCTCGCCGAGTGGAACATCGCGGTGCAGGAGCCCAATCGCGGCTACTTTCTGAAACAGGACGCCGGGCAGATCCAGGAAACCACTGTACCGCCCACCTGCGACCCATTCGAAGACTTCTACCTGCGCGTGGTGGACGACATCCTCAGCGGAGAAATCCCTGCCGAATTCTTTGAGGCCCAATTACTGCGACGCTACTCCGTGCCCCGCGGGCAACTGCTCAAGGTCCTCAACCGGCTGGCAAGCGAAGCCATGGTCGAGCGCAAGCCCGGGCAAGGCTGGAGCCTTAACGAATTCGTACACAACGCCCAGACCCACATCCAGAGCTACCGCTTCCGCATGGCCATCGAGCCGGCCGCACTGCGCGAACCAGGCTACAAGGTCAACCAGGCCGCATTTGCCAAAGCCCGGGAGCAACAGCAGGCCATGCTCGACGGCGAAATTCACCAGCTGTCACGTGCCCAACTGTTCGAAATTGGCGCCCAGTTTCACGAAATGATCGTGCAGTGCTCGGGCAATCTATTCTTCATAGATGCCATACGTCGGCAAAACCAGCTCAGACGCTTCATGAGCTACAAAGCCAACGTCGACCGCAGTCGCCTGATGACGCAATGCCTGGAGCACCTGCACCTGCTCGACTTGATCGAGTCCGGTCGGCGTGAAGAAGCCGCTCAGTTTCTCTGGAAACATCTGGACGAAGTCGGCCGGCTCAAGACCCGTCAGGATGCCTTGCTGGAAAGCCAGCAGGCGTAACCCCTTCCCCCGCCTACCTTTCATTACCCGCGCGTTCAGATCAGGGAAGGCAGCTTAGACATTGCCTTCTTTTTACGCAAGATACAAAACCGCCCTGAGATTCAGCGCCAGAAGTAAATTTCGCGCCACTTATTGTATTTCATTGTAAGAATAAGCAATTATGCGCGCCGCTCGGACGCACTGTGGCACCGAATCACACAGGGATGATTGCAATGAAACAAGGAACGTTGGCTAACGGGACGGGGGTCTCCAGCCTGCTGTTCGGGGTGTACACGATTCTGCTGGCCCTGCTTGGCCTGACGCTGGCCTGTCAGGGAAGCACGCTGGTCAGTGCCGGCGGCTCGCCTTACTACGCAATGATGGGTACCGCATTGCTGCTGTCAGCCGCACTCATGGGCCTGAAGAAGTCGCTCGGCATCTATCTCTACGGTGCAGCATCCCTGGCCACCTACGGCTGGGCAATCTGGGAATCCGGCTACAACGGCTGGGCCTATATCCCACGTCTGGCATGGCTGGTACTTCTCAGTGTGATCTTCCTGGCCTTCTGGCCTCTTGTCCGGCGCGACTTTGCCAAAGTCAACAAGGCACTGTATTTCAGCATCATGGGGGGGCTGCCGCTGCTGATGGCGGCCACCATCCTGACACCGCTGTTCTTCCCCAACACCGTTCAACTGGCCGACTCGCCCGCTATCACCGCGCATACACAGCAACCCTTCAGCCGCAGTACCGTGACCTCACCGGACGCCAATGTCGCCGCGTCCCACGACAAGACCAGCTGGACCGCCTATGCCGGCTCCAACCTCGGCAACCACTATTCCGCTGCGGCGCAGATTACCCCAAGCAACGTTTCCGGCCTGGTCAAGGCCTGGGAGTATCATCATGGCGATGTGAAACAGCCTGGCGAAAAAACCAAGTATCTGAACGAGGCCACGCCAATCAAGGTTGGCGACTCGCTGTATACCTGCACGCCCAAGCAAATCATCATTTCGTTGAGCGCCACTACCGGCAAAGAGAACTGGCGCTACGACTCGAAAGTCGACCCGGACTATTTCGCCAACGGTGGTGCCTATTGCCGTGGTGTCTCGTACTACGAAGTACCCAATGCCAGTGGCCTATGCGCCAAACGCATCATCTGGGGCACCAACGACATCCGCCTGGGTGCAGTTGATGCGCTCACCGGGCAGGCCTGCCCAGATTTCGGCACGGCAGGCTTTGCCGACCTCAAGGACGGCCTGGGCACGTTCCGCAAAGGCTCCACCGGCATCACTTCTGCACCACTGGTAATCCGCGGTGTGGTCATTACCGGTGGCCGCGTGCTTGATTCGGATGTGCGCCCAGCGCCATCAGGTGTGGTTCGCGCCTACGACGCAGTCAGCGGCAAACAGAAGTGGGCCTGGGACCTCGGTCGCCCCGACAGCACTGCGCCTGCCGACGCCGATGAAACCTATACGCTCAGCACGCCCAACTCATGGGCGCCGATTTCCGCCGACGACGAACTGGGGCTGGTCTACATCACCACCGGCAATGCTGCAGGCGACTTCTATGGCGGTACCCGTACCGAACAGGAAGACAAGTTCAGCTCTTCACTGGTGGCCCTGGATGCGCTCACCGGCAAGGTCAAATGGCATTTCCAGACCGTCCATCACGACCTCTGGGACTACGACCTGAGCCCACAGCCGGCGCTGATCGATTTCCCCACGAGCAGCGGCCCACGCCCGGCCGTCATTCAAGCGACCAAATCGGGCCAGTTGTTCGTCCTCGACCGCGCCACCGGCGCACCGCTGGTCGACGTGGTGCAGGCTGCCGTCCCGCAGGGTACTGCCCCTGGAGACTACACCGCGGCGACGCAGCCGCTGTCACCAAGCATGCCGAGCACCATGGGCCGCCCATCGAAAAGACCGGAAGTGCTGAACGAAGCCGACGCCTGGGGCCTGACGCCGTTCGATCAGTTGCAATGCCGCATCGAGTTTCGCCAGGCGCGTTACGAAGGGATCTTTACACCGCCGGTAGTCGGCCAGCAAAGCCTGATCTTTCCCGGCCATCACGGCGGCCTGAACTGGGGCGGAGTGATGGTGGACCTGCAGCGAGGCCTGCTGATCATCAATAACCAGCGGTTGCCGTACATGCAGGGGCTGGTTCCACGCGAACAGCTCGATGCGATCAATGCCAAGTCGTTCCAGGAGTCGCCGGGCAATAACCAGGGGTTCCGCGTCCAGGCCGGTCTGCCGTTCGGGGCAATCAAGGACCCATGGATGTCAGCGCTGGAACAGCCGTGCATCGCACCACCCTGGGGGTTCATCTCCGCTATCGACCTGCGCACACGTGAAGTGCGCTGGAGCCGCCCGTTCGGCACCGGCTATGACAGTGGGCCCTTGGGCATCCCCTCGAAACTGCGCTTCGAAATCGGCACTCCGAGCGACGCCACTGGCGTAGCTACAGCAGGAGGCGTGACCTTCATTGGCGCTGCCATCGACCGTTTCATGCGCGCCTACAACAGCGAAAGTGGTGAATTGCTGTGGGAAGAGCGCCTACCGGCCGGCAATCAGGCTTCGCCCCTCACCTACATCAGCCAAGGACGCCAGTACGTGGTTGCCGTGGTTGGCGGGCATGACCGGATTCCGACCAAGCTGGGTGACAGCATCATTGCCTGGGCGCTGCCGGAAAAATAGCGCGCGCGCTGCCTAAAGGCGCTGGTCGGCACTGAAGGCCAGGCGCCGCCATACCCGCATTCAACCAATCATCGACAGCCGATGGCGCGCCGTGCGCCGTCGGGTGGTAGTTGCCGTTCATCGCAGGGACCCGTCCGCTTCTCCAGCGGCGTGCAAATCAGACCCGCCCCACAGGCGCTACTCTATTTGGAGGAATGTGCCATGCCTGAGGGGGCGGGCTTGCCCGCGAAGCGGTCGACACGGTTTTCATCCACGCCCCACCCGCAAAACGCTTGCTCAGCCCGCATACCACGCTAACATCAAACCTCTGGAAGATTGTCACGGCGCATTCAAGTTGCGGGGTCAGGCAACCGATACACTTCTGATGGTCGGCCGATAGTGTATCGTCATCGTTGATGGCAAAATGATGCCATGCGCATGGATTAAGGAAACCCCCATTGAAGCTGGAATTGCGGAACAGCTTGTCGGTCAAGTTGCTCAGGGTCGTGCTGCTGTCGGCGCTAGCGGTCGGTGTCGTGCTCAGCTGTGCGCAAATCGTCTACGACACCTACAAGATCCGCCAAGCCGTGAACAGCGATGCCCAACGCATCCTCGACATGTTCCGCGACCCCTCGACCCAGGCGGTATATAGCCTCGACCGCGAAATGGGCATGCAGGTGATGGAAGGCCTGTTCCAGGACGAATCGGTACGCATGGCCTCCATTGGCCACCCCAACGAAACCATGCTCGCAGAAAAGTCCCGCCCGCTGCAGGACATGTCCATGCGCTGGCTGACCGACCTGATCCTCGGCCAGGAACGTACCTACAGCACGCAACTGGTCGGCCGCGGCCCCTACAGCGAATATTACGGCGACCTGAGCATCACCCTCGACACCTCGTCCTACGGCGAAGACTTCCTGATCAACGCTGTGATCATCTTCATCTCCGGTGTGCTGCGGGCCCTGGCCATGGGCCTGGTACTGTACCTGGTCTACCACTGGCTGCTGACCAAACCGCTGTCGAAGATCATCGAGCACCTCACCCAGATCAACCCCGACCGCCCAAGCCAGCACCAGCTGCCGCTGCTCAAGGGCCACGAGAAGAACGAGCTGGGCCTGTGGGTAAATACCGCCAACCAGCTGCTGGCCTCGATCGAGCGCAACACCCACCTGCGTCACGAGGCGGAAAACAGCCTGCAACGCATGGCCCAGTATGACTTCCTCACCGGCCTGCCCAACCGTCAGCAACTGCAGCAGCAACTGGACAAGATCCTCGTCGACGGTGGCCGCCTGCAACACCGCGTGGCGGTGTTATGCGTAGGCCTGGACGACTTCAAGGGCATCAACGAGCAGTTCAGCTACCAGGTCGGCGACCAGTTGCTGCTGGCCCTGGCCGACCGCCTGCGCGCCCACAGCGGCCGACTGGGCGCCCTGGCACGCCTGGGTGGTGACCAGTTCGCCCTGGTGCAGGCCAATATCGAGCAGCCCTACGAGGCCGCCGAACTGGCGCAGAGTATCCTCGACGACCTGGAAGTGCCGTTCGACCTCGACCACCACCAGCAGATCCGCCTGCGCGCCACCATCGGCATCACCCTGTTCCCGGAAGACGGCGACAGCACCGAGAAGCTGCTGCAGAAAGCCGAACAGACCATGACCTTGGCCAAGGCCCGTTCGCGCAACCGCTACCAGTTCTACATCGCCAGCGTCGACAGCGAGATGCGCCGCCGTCGCGAACTGGAAAAGGACCTGCGCGAAGCCCTGCCACGCAACCAGCTGTACCTGGTGTATCAGCCACAGATCAGCTACCGCGACCACCGCGTGGTCGGTGTCGAAGCACTGCTGCGCTGGCAACATCCGGAGCTGGGCATGGTGCCCCCGGACCAGTTCATCCCCCTGGCCGAACAGAATGGCAGCATCATCGGCATCGGCGAATGGGTGCTCGACCAGGCCTGCCGGCAATTGCGCGAATGGCACGACATGGGCTTCAGCGACCTGCGCATGGCGGTCAACCTGTCCACCGTGCAGCTGCACCACAACGAGCTGCCGCGGGTGGTCAACAACCTGCTGCAGGCTTACCGCCTGCCACCACGCAGCCTGGAGCTGGAAGTCACCGAGACCGGCCTGATGGAAGACATCAGCACCGCTGCCCAGCACCTGCTGAGCCTGCGCCGCTCCGGAGCACTGATTGCCATCGACGACTTCGGCACCGGCTACTCGTCGCTCAGCTACCTGAAATCGCTGCCGCTGGACAAGATCAAGATCGACAAGAGCTTCGTCCAGGACCTGCTGGACGACGATGACGACGCCACCATCGTCCGCGCCATCATCCAGCTGGGCAAGAGCCTGGGGATGCAGGTAATCGCCGAAGGCGTGGAAACCGCCGAACAGGAAACCTACATCGTCGCCCAGGGCTGCCACGAGGGCCAGGGCTACCACTACAGCAAGCCGCTGTCGGCCCGTGAGCTGACCAACTTCCTCAAGCAGGCACAGCGAAACCAGGTTTCGATGTTCTGAGCCGCCTGCCCGATTACAGCCCGTGACCGGCATTTACACGAATTGCATGCCCGCCCCCTTTACAGCAAATGCAAATCTTTCGCATGATGTTGTCGTTTCGCGTGCCACGGCGCACCGTCCACCCCTTGGTCCAACCACACGACGCAGGAAACCAATAATGATTCGAATGCCTCTGGCCTCCGCCAGTCTGCTGGCCATTGCCATCGCTCTCGCCGGTTGCGGTGAAGGCAAGGACGACAAGGCCGCCGCGCCGCAAGCCCAGGCACCTGCTGCCGCCAGCACCACCGCTGCAGCGCCCGGGGCTGTCGACGAAGCCGCCGGCAAAGCCGTGGTCAAGCATTACGCTGAGCTGGTCTACGCCGTGTACAGCGACTCGCTGAGCACCGCCAAGACCCTGCAGACCGCAGTCGACGCGTTCCTGGCCAAGCCGAACGACGAAACTCTGAAAGCAGCCAGGGAAGCCTGGGTCGCCTCGCGCGTACCGTACCTGCAGAGCGAAGTATTCCGCTTCGGCAACACCATCATCGACGACTGGGAAGGCCAGGTGAACGCCTGGCCGCTGGACGAAGGCCTGATCGACTACGTCGACAAGAGCTATGAGCACGCCCTGGGCAACCCGGCGGCCAACGCCAACATCATCGCCAACACCGAGATCCAGGTGGGCGAAGAGAAGATCGACGTCAAGGACATCACCCCCGAGAAGCTGGCCAGCCTGAACGAACTGGGCGGCTCTGAAGCCAACGTCGCCACCGGCTACCACGCCATCGAGTTCCTGCTCTGGGGCCAGGACCTGAACGGCACCGGCCCGGGCGCGGGCAACCGTCCGGCGTCGGACTACCTGGAAGGCAAAGGCGCCACCGGTGGCCACAACGACCGCCGCCGTGCCTACCTGAAAGCGGTCACCGACCTGCTGGTCAAGGACCTCGAAGAGATGGTCGGCAACTGGGCACCGAACGTTGCCGACAACTACCGCGCCAAGCTGGAAGCCGAGTCGGTCAACGACGGCCTGCGCAAGATGCTGTTCGGCATGGGCAGCCTGTCGCTGGGCGAACTGGCTGGCGAGCGCATGAAGGTTTCGCTGGAGGCCAACTCGCCGGAAGACGAGCACGACTGCTTCAGCGACAACACCCACTACTCGCACTTCTACGATGCCAAGGGCATCCGCAACGTCTACCTGGGCGAGTACACCCGCCCGGACGGCAGCAAGGTGACCGGCCCGAGCCTGTCGTCGCTGGTGGCCAAGGTAGACCCGGCTGCCGACGCCACCCTCAAGGCCGACCTGGAAGCCACCGAAGCCAAGATCCAGGTGATCGTCGACCACGCGCTCAAGGGCGAGCACTACGACCAGCTGATCGCTGCCGACAACGCAGCCGGCAACCAGATCGTGCGTGACGCCATCGCCTCCCTGGTCAAGCAGACCGGTGCGATCGAGCAGGCCGCGGGCAAGCTGGGCATTGCCAACCTGAACCCGGATACCGCGGATCACGAGTTCTGATCCTGCTGTAGCGGTTCTGAAAGAGGCGGCCTTCGGGTCGCCTTTTTTGCTTCCGGCCCTATCGCCGGCAAGCCAGCTCCCACAGGTTCCCAACTGGGCTCAGAGGCTGTGGGGTACCTGTGGGAGCTGGCTTGCCGGCGATAGGGCCCAACCAGGCAACCACAAACCATGGCCAACTGACACCGATTTCATCCAGCAATTGCAAATTGCTCCCACAGGTTCCCCACTGGGCTCAGAGGCTGTGGGGTACCTGTGGGAGCTGGCTTGCCGGCGATAGGGCCCAACCAGGCAACCACAAACCATGGCCAACTGACACCGATTTCATCCAGCAATTGCAAATTGCTCTTATTCAAACTCCCTCACCCTGCTAAGCTTGCACGCCGGTTTTTCGCTCACGCCCAGGATTTTCGATGTCCTTGTCGCTGTCCCGACTCTCCCCCCTGCTGCTGGCCTTTGCCCTTGCCGCCTGCGATGACGCCCCGCGTTTCACCCAGGCCGAGCCCGGCGAAGCGTTGTCGGGCGGCAAAGCCACCGTGCAGCGCACTGACCGCAATGCCTATTCCCTGCCCTCGGCCAACCTCTCGCCCGAGCGGCGCCTGGATTTCGCCGTAGGCAACAGTTTCTTCCGCAACCCCTGGGTGATCGCCCCGTCCACTACCACCGCCCGTGACGGCCTGGGGCCGCTGTTCAATACCAATGCCTGCCAGAACTGCCACGTGCGCGACGGCCGCGGCCACCCGCCAGAGCCGGGCGACAGCAACGCCGTATCGATGCTGGTACGCCTGTCGATCCCCGACCAGCCCTACCTGGCCAAGGTGGTCGAACGCCTCGGCGTGGTGCCGGAGCCGGTCTATGGCACCCAGCTGCAGGACATGGCCATCCCCGGCGTGACGCCGGAAGGCAAGGTGCGGGTGAGCTACACCAGCGAAACGGTGTCGTTCGAGGATGGCCACCAGGTCGAGCTGCGCAAGCCGGCCCTGCAGATCACCCAGCTCGGCTATGGCGTGATGCACCCCGACACGCGCTTTTCGGCGCGGGTGGCGCCGCCGATGATCGGCTTGGGCCTGCTCGAAGCCATCCCCGAAGCCGACCTGCTGGCCAACGAGGATCCCGACGACCGCAACCGCGACGGCATCCGCGGCCGGGCCAACCGGGTGTGGGATGACGCCCAGGGCAAAACCGTGGTCGGCCGCTTCGGCTGGAAGGCCGGGCAGCCCAACGTCAACCAGCAGAACGTGCATGCCTTTGCCGGCGACATGGGCCTGACCACCACCCTGCAGCCCAACGACGACTGTACCCCGGCGCAGGCCGACTGCCTGGCCGCGCCCAACGGCGACGGTGCCGATGGCGAGAAGGAAGTCAGCGATAATATCCTGCGCCTGGTCACTTTCTACACCCGCAACCTGGCCGTGCCGGCCCGCCGCGATGTTGGCTCGCCGCAGGTGCTGGCGGGCAAGAACCTGTTCTACCAGGCCGGCTGCCAGGGCTGCCATACACCGCAGTTCACCACAGCCGCCAATGCCGCCGAGCCGGAGCTGGCCAACCAGTTGATCCGCCCTTACAGCGACCTGCTGTTGCATGACATGGGCCCGGGCCTGGCCGACGAGCGCACCGAATTCGCCGCCAACGGCCAGGACTGGCGCACCCCGCCACTGTGGGGCATCGGCCTGAGCGAAACGGTCAGTGGCCACAGCCAGTTCCTGCACGACGGCCGCGCCCGCAACCTGCTCGAGGCCGTGCTCTGGCACGGTGGCGAGGCCGAGTCGGCACGCAATTTCGTACTCACTTTCAATGCCGAGCAGCGTGCCGCGTTGCTGGCTTTCCTGAACTCACTTTAAAAAGCGCAAAGGAGCCGGGCATGTTCCGACCCAAACTGTTGTTCACCAGCCTCGCCGCACTCGCCCTCGGCGCCTGCTCGCCGCAGGACCCGCAAGCCGTGACCTCCGCTGCCATCGCCAAGCAGGTGATCCTGCCCACCTACAGCCGCTGGGTCGAAGCCGACCGCACGCTGGCCGCCAGCGCCCTGGCCTACTGCGAAGGCAAGGAAACCCTGGACAAGGCCCGTGCCGACTTCCTCAACGCGCAAAAGGCCTGGGCCGAGCTGCAACCGCTGCTGGTCGGCCCGCTGGCCGAAGGCAACCGCGCCTGGCAGGTACAGTTCTGGCCCGACAAGAAGAACCTGGTCGGCCGCCAGGTCGAGCAGCTGGTCAACGCAGACCAGCCGGTCGATGCCGCGGCCTTGGGCAAGGCCAGCGTGGTGGTGCGTGGCCTGTCGGCCTACGAATACATTCTGTTCGACAGCAAGCCGGACATCGCCACTGCCGAGCAGAAAGCCCGCTACTGCCCGTTGCTGGTGGCCATCGGTGAACACCAGAAAACCCTGGCAGAAGAGATCCTCAAGGGCTGGAACAGCACCGACGGCATGCTCTCGCAGATGACCAAGTTCCCCAACCAGCGCTACGCCGACTCCCACGAGGCCATCGCCGACCTGCTGCGCGCCCAGGTCACCGCCCTGGACAGCCTGAAGAAAAAGCTCGGTGCGCCGATGGGCCGCCAGAGCAAGGGCATTCCACAGCCACTGCAGGCCGAAGCCTGGCGCAGCCACAGCTCGCTCAAGAGCCTGGAGGCCAGCCTCAAGGCCGCCGAAGCGGTCTGGGTCGGGGTCGACAACCAAGGCCTGCGCGGCTTGCTGTCCAGCGATCAGAAAGCCCTGGCAGACAAGATCGACGCCGCCTACGCTGCCTCGCTCAAGCTGCTGGCCGACAACCAGAAAACCTTGGGCGAGCTGCTGGCCGACGACGCTGGCCAGCAAACCCTGAACCAGATCTACGACAGCCTCAACGCCGTCCACCGCCTGCACGAAGGCGAGCTGGCCAAGGCGTTGAACATCCAGCTGGGCTTCAATGCCAACGACGGTGACTGATCATGCTGCGACGCCAGGCCCTCAAACTCGGTAGCGTATTGCTCAGCGCCCTCACCCTGGGCGGCTGGAGCCTGTTCCGCAACAAAGGCAGCGAGCCCCTGCTGCTGTCGGCGCGTGACGACGGCGACGGCAAGCACTATGCGGTCGGGTTCCGCCTGGACGGCACCCAGGTGTTCAGCACCCAGGTCGCCCAACGTTGCCATGCCATCATCCATCACCCGGACCTGCCGATCGCCCTGTTCGTCGCCCGCCGTCCCGGCACCGAAAGCTACCTGGTCGACCTGCGCGACGGGCGCCTGCTGCAAACCGTCACCTCGCAGCCGAACCGGCACTTCTACGGCCACGCGGTCATCCACAAGGGTGGCGAATGGCTGTATGCCACCGAGAACGACACCACCGACCCGGGGCGTGGCGTACTCGGCGTGTACCGCTTCGAAGGCGAGCGCCTGGTGCACAGCGGGGAGATTCCGACCCACGGCATCGGCCCGCACGAAGTGGCCTGGCTGCCGGACGGCGAAACGCTGATCGTGGCCAACGGCGGTATCCGCACCGAAGCCGAAAGCCGGGTGGAGATGAACCTCGACGCCATGGAACCGAGCCTGGTGCTGATGCAGCGCGACGGCACCCTGCTGAGCAAGGAAACCCTGGCCCAGCAGATGAACAGCGTGCGCCACCTGGCGGTGTGCAGCGATGGCACCATCGCCGCCTGCCAGCAGTTCATGGGCGATGCCGATGAAACCGCCGAATTGCTGGCGATCAAGCGCCCTGGCGAGCCGTTCAAGGCCTTCCCGGTACCGGAGCGGCAGTTGCAGGCCATGGCTCAGTACACCGCCAGCGTGGCTATCCACAGCGAGCTGCGGCTGGTCGCGCTGACCGCGCCACGGGCCAACCGCCTGTTCGTCTGGGACCTGGACAGCGGCGCGGTGCGGCTGGATGCGCCAATGCCCGATTGCGCGGGGGTGGGCGCGGTACAGGACGGCTTTGTCGTCACCTCCGGGCAGGGCCGCTGCCGGTTCTATGATTGCCGCAAGGCCGAGCTGGTCGGGCAACCGATGAACCTGCCGTCCGGTTTCTGGGACAACCACCTGCATCTGGTCTGATTTTTCTGCTGCCTTCATCGGCCTCTTCGCGGCTAAAGCCGCTCCCACAGGGGGCCGCGCAACCCACTGACTGCGCGGTCCCTGTGGGAGCGGCTTTAGCCGCGAAGGGGCCGGCCCAGGTATTCCGCTCCCCTTCCCTCCAAAAACAGTCAATACTTCCCCCATCCACACGTGGGCAGGATCGCCCGTTGTCGTGTCTAAGCGAATAACAACCGCATCCAAGGAACCGGACCTATGCTGCGCCGCCGCATGCTGATCATGTTGGCCGTGGTTCTGCTGATCGTGCTGGCCCTGGGGGGCTACAAAGCCTTTTCGATCTACCAGCAGATCCAGATGTTCACTGCCCCCAAGCCGCCCATCACCGTGGCGGCCGCCTTGGCCGAACAGCGCCCGTGGCAAGAGCGCCTGCCCGCTGTCGGCAGCCTCAAGGCGCTACAGGGCGTTGAGCTGAGCCTGGAAGTGGAAGGCATCGTCAAGGCCCTGCATTTCGACTCAGGCCAGCAGGTCAAGGCCGGGCAACTGTTGCTGCAACTCAACGACGACCAGGAAACCGCCCTGCTCGGCACCGCCCAGGCCGACCTGGGCCTGGCCAAGGTAGATTTCGGCCGTGGCAGCCAGCTGGTCGGCGACTCGGCCATCTCCCGCGGCGAATTCGACCGCCTCACCGCCCAGTACCGGCGCAATCAGGCGGTGGTCGACCAGCTCAAGGCATCGAAGACCAAGAAGAGCATCAGCGCTCCGTTCAGCGGCACCATCGGCATTCGCCAAGTGGACGTCGGCGACTATCTGGCCGCCGGCACGGTGATCGCCACCCTGCAGGACACATCCAGCCTCTACGTCGACTTCAACGTACCGGAACAGGCCCTGCCGCACCTCAGCCTGGGCCAGCAGGTGCTGGTGCAGGTGGCCGCCTACCCGGGCCAGACCTTCCCCGCCAGCCTCAGCGCCATCAACCCCAAGGTCGAGGAAACCACGCGCAACCTGCTGGTGCGCGCAACCATGGCCAACCCGGACAGCAAGCTGCTGCCGGGCATGTTCGCCAGCCTGCTGATCCTGTTACCCAACCCGCAGCCACAAGTGGTGGTGCCGGAAAGCGCCATCACCTACACCCTGTATGGCAACTCGGTGTATGTCGCAACGCCGAAAAAGGACAAGGACGGCAAGCCACTAAACGACGACAAGGGCCAGCCGCAGCTCACCGCCGAGCAGCGCGCGGTGCAGACCGGCGAGCGCCGTGACGGCGTGGTGGTGGTCAGCAAGGGCCTGCAGGCCGGGGAACAGGTGGTCACCGCCGGCCAACTGAAGCTCACCCCCGGCGCCGCGATCCGCATCGGCCAGGACAAAGCCCTCAAGCCCGCACAGGGCACGCCGGGCAAGGACTGACAGGAGGCTGGCATGGCGTTCACCGACCCGTTCATCCGCCGCCCGGTGCTGGCCAGCGTGGTGAGCCTGCTGATCCTGCTGCTGGGCTTCCAGGCCTGGAACAAGCTGCAGATCCGCCAGTACCCGCAAATGGAAAATGCCCTGATCACGGTAACCACCGCCTACCCCGGCGCCAACGCCGAGACCATCCAGGGCTATATCACCCAGCCGCTGCAGCAAAGCCTGGCCAGCGCCGAAGGTATCGACTACATGACCTCGGTGAGCAGACAGAACTTCTCGATCATTTCCATCTACGCCCGCATCGGCGCCGACAGCGACCGGTTGTTCACCGAACTGCTGGCCAAGGCCAACGAAGTGCGCAACAAGCTGCCCCAGGACTCCGAAGACCCGGTACTGAGCAAGGAAGCCGCCGATGCTTCGGCGCTTATGTACATCAGTTTCTACAGCAAAGAGATGAGCAACCCGCAAATCACCGACTACCTGTCGCGGGTGATCCAGCCCAAGCTGGCGACCCTGCCGGGCATGGCCGAAGCGGAAATCCTCGGCAACCAGGTGTTCGCCATGCGCATCTGGATCGACCCGGTGAAACTGGCGGGCTATGGCCTGTCTGCCATCGACGTGACCAATGCCGTGCGCCGCTACAACTTCCTTTCCGCGGCCGGCGAGGTGAAGGGTGAATACGTGGTCACCAGCATCAACGCCAGCACCGAGCTGAAGTCGGCCGAGGCGTTCGCCGCCCTGCCGGTCAAGACCAGTGGCGACAGCCGCGTGCTGCTTGGCGATGTGGCGCGGGTCGAGATGGGGGCGGAAAACTACGATACGGTCAGCTCGTTCGACGGCACCCCATCGGTGTACATCGGCATCAAGGCCACACCAGCCGCCAACCCGCTGGACGTCATCAAGGAAGTGCGGCGCATCATGCCCGAGCTGGAAAGCCAGCTGCCCTCGGCGCTGAAGGTATCGATCGCCTATGACGCCACGCTTTTCATCCAGGCCTCCATCGACGAAGTGATCAAGACCCTCGGCGAAGCTGTACTGATCGTCATCGTGGTGGTGTTCCTGTTCCTCGGTGCCCTGCGTTCGGTGCTGATTCCGGTGGTGACCATTCCGCTGTCGATGATCGGCGTGCTGTTCTTCATGCAGATGATGGGCTATTCGCTCAATCTGCTGACCCTGCTGGCCATGGTGCTGGCCATCGGGCTGGTGGTGGACGACGCGATCGTCGTGGTGGAGAACATCCACCGGCACATGGAAGAAGGCAAGTCGCCGTTCGACGCCGCCCTCGAGGGCGCCCGCGAAATCGCCATGCCGGTGGTGTCGATGACCATCACCCTGGCGGCGGTGTATGCACCGATCGGCTTCCTCACCGGGCTGACCGGCGCATTGTTCAAGGAATTTGCCCTGACCCTGGCGGGTGCGGTGATCATATCCGGCATCGTTGCCCTCACCCTGTCACCGATGATGTGCGCGCTGCTGCTGCGTCAGGAACAGAACCCCAGCGGCCTTGCCCACCGCCTGGACGTGCTGTTCGAACGCCTGAAGGTGCGCTACCAGCGCCTGCTGCACACCACCCTCGACAGCCGGCCCGTCGTGCTGGTGTTTGCCGTGATCATTCTGTGCCTGATTCCGGTACTGCTGAAGTTCACCCAGAACGAACTGGCGCCCAACGAAGACCAGGGGGTGATTTTCATGATGAGCAGTTCGCCGCAGCCGGCCAACCTTGATTACCTCAACGCCTATACCGACGAATTCACCCCGCTGTTCAAGGCTTTCCCGGAGTATTACTCGTCGTTCCAGATCAACGGTTTCAATGGCGTGCAGACCGGCATCGGCGGCTTCCTGCTCAAGCCCTGGAACGAGCGCGAGCGCACGCAGATGGAGCTGCTGCCGCTGGTGCAGAGCAAGCTCGAAGAAATCAGTGGCCTGCAGATCTTCGGCTTCAACCTGCCGTCGCTGCCCGGCACCGGCGAGGGCCTGCCATTCCAGTTCGTGATCAACAGCGCTGGCGACTACCCGGCACTGCTGGATGTGGCCCAGCGCATCAAGGCCCGCGCCCAGGAATCCGGCAAGTTCGCCTTCCTCGACATCGACCTGGCCTTCGACAAGCCCGAGGTGGTGGTGGATATCGACCGGGCCAAGGCGGCGCAGATGGGGGTGTCGATGGACACCTTGGGCAGCACCTTGGCGACATTGCTGGGCGAGGCGGAAATCAACCGCTTCACCCTCGAAGGCCGCAGCTACAAGGTGATTGCCCAGGTCGAGCGGCCTTACCGCGACAACCCCGGCTGGCTGAACAACTACTACGTGAAGAACGACCAGGGCCAACTGCTGCCGCTATCCACCCTGATCACCCTTACCGACCGCGCCCGCCCGCGCCAGCTCAACCAGTTCCAGCAGCTGAACTCGGCGATCATCCAGGGCGTGCCCATGGTCAGCCTGGGCGAGGCGCTGCAGACCGTACAGGGCATCGCCCGCGAGGAGGCTCCGGAAGGTTTCGCCTTCGACTATGCCGGCGTGGCGCGCCAGTACGTCCAGGAAGGCAGCGCGCTGTGGGTGACCTTCGGCCTGGCATTGGCGATCATCTTCCTGGTGCTGGCGGCGCAGTTCGAAAGCTTCCGCGACCCACTGGTAATACTGGTGACGGTGCCGTTGTCGATCTGTGGCGCGCTGCTGCCACTGTTCCTTGGCGTATCGAGCATGAACATCTACACCCAGGTCGGGCTGGTGACACTGATTGGGCTGATCAGCAAGCACGGCATCCTGATTGTCGAGTTCGCCAACCAGTTACGTGAGGAGCGCGGCATGAGTGTGCGCGAAGCGATCGAGGAAGCCGCGGCGATTCGCCTGCGGCCGGTGCTGATGACCACGGCGGCGATGGTTTTTGGCATGGTACCGCTGATCCTGGCGACTGGTGCGGGGGCAGTCAGCCGCTTTGACATCGGTACGGTGATTGCCACCGGGATGTCGATCGGCACGCTGTTTACCCTGTTCGTGTTGCCTTGTATCTACACCCTGCTGGCGCACAAGGCGGTTGCCAGGGAAACATCGGTTGCCTGAACAGGCCTCTTCGCGGGCTCGCCCGCTCCCACACGTGCGGCACCAGTTTCAGGACCGGTGCCATACCTGTGGGAGCGGGCAAGCCCGCGAAGAGGCCGGCGAGGCAAATGCAAAAATGCCAGAGGCCCCGCAATCCCGAGGCCTCTGGCATTTCCATCTACACCGGGTTCAACCGAACGGCCGCAACCCCTGGCGCATGCCGAACAGGAACAGCAACAGGTCCTGATCCGGCGCGGCCTCGGCTTGTTGCTGCGGTTTCATTTCCCGCGGCAACGCGCACTGGTCGGCCAGTTCGGCCTTGCTGAACACCGTCGGCCTCGGCTCCTCCCAGGCAGCCACCGCCACGGTGGTCACCGCCAGGCCAGCTACCAGGAACAAAGCTCGAGCTATTTCTAGTTTCATTGCCCTAACCCTTTGACAGCGCTGCCAAACGCCATCTGGTAAAAATAGAGCAGTGTTTGCCATTCCGCGTCATTCATCGACGAATGGCGGCGCAGCTGGCGCAGGTCATTGCCCGCCGCACGCTGGCAGCTGATGCGCCGACGGCATTTTTCCAGGTCCAGCAGCGCGACTTCGACCCGGGCCTGCTCGCCCTCGCCAATCACCTTGACGAACACATGCTTGCCATACAGGCAACCGTGCTGCCAGTGCCCCAGGTGCATGCGCGCCAGGTTGTCCGCCAGGTCCTTGAGCATGCGCTCATGCACCACCTGCGGGTAACGCTCGCGGGCACCTTCGGCATGCCAGGTATCGAGTTCGACGAAACCGTCGAGTGCTTCGCTCACCAATAGCGCACGCCACTGCTTGTCGGCACCACGTTCGGCGCCACAGAAGACGATGCGTGGTACACGCACGCCCAGTTGCTCGAAGCTGTTCAACGCATCGAGCTCACGCAATACGGTCGGCCGGCCGAAAGGGTGCAGCAGGCTACGGTAGATATGCCCGACCTGGCGCTTGGCATACAGCAGCTTGCCATTGCCATCGTCGAGGCGTTGCACACCGCTCTCGCCACCACGGCGCTGGTTAGGCTCCTCGACCCACTCGCCCTGCTGGCGCCAGTAAAAATCGAACCGCGACTCCCCGCTCTGGGCTACAGCCATCAAACACTACCCCTTACGCAATACATATACCCGCCACATGGCATAGAACGGTAGGAAGTCGAGGCGTTCCTGGATTCTGAAGCCGGCGGCTCGGAATTCTTCTTCGACCGTGTCGGCCGGTAACACAAACCGGTTCTGGTAATTGTCCTCGTCGCCCTTCCTGGACCTGCGGCGCTGTTCCAGTTTTTTCCGGCGCCATGCTTTGAAATTACCATCCACCCACAATGACAGGATCACACTATCACGGCTAACCCGTTGAAATTCCGAAAGAATGGTCTTTCTGTGCGCCGCTTCGCCGATGTGGTGGAACAAGCGCATGCAGAAGATGCTGTCCACCGAATTGTCCGGCAAGTCGATGGCAAATGCCGAAGTCTGCAAAGGGCGTACCCGTGCCACCACCTCTGGCGCTTGCGCGGTACAGGCTGTCTCGATCATCGCTTCTGAGTTGTCGGCGCCGATGATTACCCGGTTGGGCTTTTCTGCCAGCAACGGCCAGAAGCGGCCAGCACCGCATGGCAGGTCGAGGACCAGCCCAGGCTCACCAGCCAATGCCAAGGCACGACGCGCCAGTTGCTCATCACGCTTGTGAGAAAGGCGTCGCGCAAGGCCATCCTGGTGCTTGAGAAAGTACTCGCGGGCATGTTCTTTGTCGTACTTCTCGGAAAATTCAAGCTTGATGGGGCTACGCATTGGGCATCTCCTGACTCCATTCCACCCACATTAGGTAAGTAAGCGTAGGAATCAGGTCATGCTGATGTGAAAAATATGTTGAGCGGCGAATGGCCTGTAACAACAGATTACTCGACCAAAGCCTCCGGATCGCCCTTGACTGCGGTATTGCTCAGGTCGACCACGAAACGGCAGCCGTGTGGCAAGGTTGATGTCAGGGTGACATGCCAACCTTGGTCATCGCAGATGCGCTGTACCAACGACAGGCCCAGGCCCAGGCCCTCACCGCGCCGCTCATCGCCGCGCACGAACGGCCGGAACATCGCCTCGCGCTGTTCCTCCGGGATACCCACGCCACTGTCCTCCACGCTGAAGCCGTTGGCTTCCAGGCTCAGGCGGATGTAGCCGCTGTCGGTGTAGTGCGCGGCATTACGCAGCAGGTTGCCCATTACCGACTGCAGGAAGGTGGCGTTGTACAGTACCGGGCTGGCACTGACGCGGCCATCGTAATACAAGGCCAGGCCCTTCTGCTCGATGGTGTCGCGCCAAACCCCGACCAGTTCGTCAGCCACCTCCCGCAGGGTGGCCCGCGATGCCACCGCACCCTCGTCGCGCTGTGCCCGGGCCAGCATCAGGAAGGTCTTGACCAGCTCGCGCATTTCTTCCGTGGCCCGCGCCACACGCTCCACCTGGCTGCGCGAGCGGGCGTCCAGCGTCGGGTTTTCCATCAGCAGCTCACACGAGGTGGCCAGCACCATCAAGGGTGTGCGCAATTCATGGCTGACGTCGCTGGTGAACAACCGTTCGCGGGTCAGGGCATCGCGCAGGCGGCCCAGGGTATCGTCGAAGGCTACCGCCAGCTGGCCGACTTCGTCCGCGGCATAGTCCGGTGCCAGCGGCGGGGCCAGCCCCAGCAACTGGTCACGGTGGCGTACCTGGCGCGCCAGGCGGATCACCGGCGCCATCACCCGGCGCGCCACCAGCCAGCCGAGGATCACCGCCAGTACCAGGCTGAGCACGAAGCCCACCACCACCACAGCGAACAGCAAGCGCTCGCGCTCTTCGAAGTCGCTCTGGTCCTGCAACAGCACATAGCGACGGCCATCAACGATCTCGACCATGGCGTGGTACGACAATTGATCGCGGAATACCTCGTGGAAGCCGCGGTCAAGATGGCGCAGGTCCTTGGGAAGTTCGAAGTCGTCGCGCCCGCCGCTGAAATAGAACAGCTGGTCGGGGCGGGGGCGGTGGCTCCAGTCGCTGACGCTGTCCATGCGCAGCAGGCGCTGCAGGTCACCGCCCAGCACCGACGAAATCAGCCGCTCTTCGACCAGGTGCACGGTGCCGACGATGCCAAAGGCGAAGGCCCCGGCCACCAGCGCGCTCATCAGGGCAAAGGCGATGATGATGCGCTGGGCAAGGCTTTGCTTAAACTCCATCACGGCCCTCGGCGAGGCGATAGCCGACGCCATGGACGGTATGCAGCAGCGGTTTTTCAAACGGCTTGTCGATCACCTGGCGCAGCTGGTGCACGTGGCTGCGCAGGCTGTCGCTGTCAGGGCAATCATCTCCCCAAAGGGCTTCTTCCAGCACTTCGCGACGCAATACGTGCGGGCTTTTCTGCATCAGCACCGCCA
Organism: Pseudomonas sp. PVC-5-1; assembly: GCF_057444345.1. Classification (NCBI taxonomy): domain Bacteria; kingdom Pseudomonadati; phylum Pseudomonadota; class Gammaproteobacteria; order Pseudomonadales; family Pseudomonadaceae; genus Pseudomonas; species Pseudomonas sp. PVC-5-1. The sequence goes on from NZ_CM172024.1 coordinate 4,697,752, forward strand.
GCAGCTTGAGGCCGACAGGGTTGAGCTTGAGCAGGCGGCCCTGGCGGGTGACTTCGAGGGTGTCCAGGTCATAACTGAGATCGGCCACCTGCAAGGTGCGGCGCCCGCCGCCCTGGGCCCGGCGCAACACCGCTTCGATGCGGGCAGCCAGCTCCGACAGGGCGAAGGGCTTGAGCAGGTAATCGTCGGCACCGGAGCGGAAGCCCTGCAGGCGGTCGTCCAGTTGGTCGCGGGCGGTGAGCATGATCACCGGCGTGTCGCGGCGGGCGTCTTCGCGCAGGCGCTTGCACAGGGTGTAGCCGTCGATGCCCGGCAACATGATGTCGAGCACGATCAGGTCGTAGTGCTCGGTGGCAGCCAGGTGCAGGCCGGACAGGCCATCCTGGGCGCAATCGACGGTGTAGCCCTTCATGCCCAGGTAATCGGCCAGGTTGGCCAGGATATCGCGGTTGTCTTCAACCAAAAGAATGCGCATCGGTTTCTCCTGTGCGGCGCTTCTCGCTGTGGTGCGCGGCAGGCGCAGCTTAAGGCCTATGCCTGCAGGGTGCCAGCCCCAGGGAAAATTCAGCGCACTTGACGGTTTTTTCACTGATCCTTCACGGACACAGGATAGCGGGCGGCCGACAATGCCCGATCTTTTTCGCGCCCTGGAGCCGCCATGCAGCAACCAAATCGCCCCCGCCCGATCAATTTCTGGCTTTACCTGGGGCTACCCCTGGCGACCGCAATCGGCCTGATTCTGCTGGAACTGACATCGGTCGACATGGACATTGCCAACCTGTTCTTCGACCCTGCTGCCGGGCAGTTCATCGGCCGCCACAGCTATTTGCTGGAGAACATCCTGCATGACCGGGTCAAGCAGGGGGTGATCCTGCTGGGGGTGATGTCACTGGTGACCTTTGCTGCCAGCTTCTTCTGGAAGCGCCTGTTCGGCTGGCGCCGTGAGCTGGGCTGCCTGGTGCTGGCACTGGGCCTGTCCACGGCGTTTGTCACACCGCTGAAGAAAGTGACCCAGGTGCAATGCCCGTGGAGCCTGACCCAGTTTGGCGGCAAGGAAACCTACAGCAAGCTGCTGGAGCCGCGGCCGGCGACCGACAAGCCCGGGCTGTGCTGGCCGGGCGGGCATGCCGCCACCGGGTTCTGCCTGTTCGGGCTGTTCTTCATGTTGCGTGATCGCAAGCCGAGGCTGGCGCGGGTGGCGTTGACGGTGGCCTTCGTCGCCGGGTCGGTGCTATCGCTTGGGCGGATGATGCAGGGGGCGCACTTCCTGTCGCACAATGTGTGGACGGCGGTGTTCTGCTGGTTGATCGGCTTGGGGTCGTATTACCTGGTTCTGTATCGTCGGGGAATGGCTGAGGTGCCTGCTGCCGAGCGTAGCGTCGCCTGACCCAGGGGCCGCTTTGCGGCCCTTTCGCCGGCAAGCCAGCTCCCACAGGTACAGCGCAAGTCCCAGTGTTGGCGCAATCCTGTAGGAGCGGCCTTGTGTCGCGATGGGCTGCAAAGCAGCCCCAATGGCCCTCACAGGAAAACAAAAAAGCCCCGGTTCTCGCGAACCGGGGCTTTTCATGGTGCAGGGGGTAAGGCTGGCTTACATCATGCCGCCCATGCCACCCATGCCGCCCATGTCAGGCATGCCAGCAGCTGGCTTGTCTTCTGGCAGGTCAGCAACCATGGCTTCGGTGGTGATCATCAGACCGCCGATCGAAGCAGCAGCTTGCAGCGCCGAGCGGGTCACCTTGGCTGGGTCCAGGATACCCATCTCGATCATGTCGCCGTATTCGCCGGTAGCAGCGTTGTAACCGAAGTTACCCGAACCTTGCTTGACCTTGTCAGCGACAACGCTTGGCTCGTCGCCGGCGTTGGCAGTGATCTGGCGCAGCGGCGCTTCAACAGCGCGACGCAGCAGGGCGATACCGACGTTCTGGTCTTCGTTGTCGCCTTTGAGGTTGGCAATGGCAGCCAGGGAGCGAACCAGGGCTACACCACCGCCAGGTACCACGCCTTCTTCAACGGCTGCACGGGTAGCGTGCAGGGCGTCTTCAACGCGGGCTTTCTTCTCTTTCATTTCAACTTCGGTGCCGGCACCGACCTTGATCACGGCAACACCGCCAGCCAGTTTGGCCAGACGCTCTTGCAGCTTCTCACGGTCGTAGTCCGAGGAAGTCTCTTCGATCTGGGCACGGATCTGCTTGACGCGTGCTTCGATCTCGGTGTCGGCGCCAGCGCCGTCGATGATGGTGGTGTTTTCCTTGGACAGGATGACGCGCTTGGCGTTACCCAGGTGCTCCAGGGTAGCGGTTTCCAGCGACAGGCCGATTTCTTCGGAGATGACCTGGCCGCCAGTCAGGACGGCGATGTCCTGCAGCATGGCCTTGCGGCGGTCGCCGAAGCCCGGAGCCTTGACCGCAGCAACCTTGACGATGCCGCGCATGTTGTTGACTACCAGGGTAGCCAGGGCTTCGCCTTCAACGTCTTCGGCAACGATCAGCAGTGGGCGGCCGGCCTTGGCAACGGCTTCCAGAACTGGCAGCAGCTCACGGATGTTGGAGATCTTCTTGTCGACCAGCAGCAGCAGCGGGCCTTCCAGCTCGGCAACCATGGTGTCCGGCTTGTTGACGAAGTACGGGGACAGGTAGCCGCGGTCGAACTGCATGCCTTCAACGACCGACAGTTCGTTTTCCAGGCCCGAGCCTTCTTCAACGGTGATCACGCCTTCTTTACCGACTTTTTCCATGGCTTCGGCGATGATTTCACCGATGGAGTTGTCGGAGTTGGCGGAGATGGTACCTACCTGGGCGATGGCCTTGGAGTCGGCGCATGGCTTGGACAGGTTCTTCAGCTCGGCGACGACGGCAGCGGTGGCCTTGTCGATGCCGCGCTTCAGGTCCATCGGGTTCATGCCGGCAGCGACGGCTTTCAGGCCTTCGTTGACGATGGCCTGAGCCAGGACGGTAGCGGTGGTGGTGCCGTCACCGGCAGCGTCGTTGGCCTTGGAAGCAACTTCCTTGACCAGCTGGGCGCCCATGTTCTCGAAGGCGTCTTTCAGCTCGATTTCCTTGGCGACGGAAACGCCGTCCTTGGTGATGGTCGGAGCGCCGAAGCTCTTGGCCAGCACCACGTTACGGCCTTTCGGGCCCAGGGTCGCTTTTACCGCGTCAGCCAGAACGTTGACACCAACCAGCATTTTCTTACGAGCGGAATCGCCGAATTTTACGTCTTTAGCAGCCATGATCGTTTAATCCTTGGAATTCTTTGGAGTAACGGGAAGTCGGGGAAATCAGCCTTCGATAACGGCGAGGATTTCGTTCTCGGCCATGACCAGCAGGTCTTCGCCATCGACTTTCACGGTGTTGCTGCCCGAGTAAGGGCCGAAAACCACTTTGTCACCCACTTTCACGGCCAGTGCGCGAACTTCGCCGTTGTCCAGGATGCGACCGGTGCCGACGGCGACAACTTCGCCGCGGTTTGGTTTTTCAGCGGCCGAACCCGGCAGGACGATACCGCCAGCGGTTTTCGATTCTTCTTCGCTGCGACGGATAACGACGCGGTCATGCAGAGGACGAAGCTTCATTGTCGATCTCTCCCAAATTGTGGTTTTCATCGGCCGGTGTCGACACCGGCGGGTTGTTGCTGTCCGGCGTTGCCGGGGTGGCCCGCAATGGGCGAACCACCTGAGTTATGCCTGGTGTTGCCACCAGAAACCTTGCGGTGACCACATACATGAGGCCGCCATATTCAATTACAAGGCTTGCTTCAGAAAATTTTTCATTAGCGCCTTGGCCCCGCAAAAAGCTGGGGCCGCAAAGCGGCCCCCGGTTATTACTTGTCGCGGCGCTCGTACTCGCCTTCGATCACATTCGGCCTATGCCCGCCATCACGCGGCCGGGCCTGGAACGGGTCGTCCTGGAAGGCGCGCTGTCGCATGGCCTGGGCCTCGGCACGCTCGCGCATCTTGCGCGCGGCCAGATGACGGGTGAATGGCAGCAGGCACAGCAGGCCCAGCACGTCGCTGATGAAACCTGGCAGCAACAGCAGGCCACCACCAACGGCCAGCATCATGCCCTGGAACATGTCCTCGGCGGGCAGTTCGCCACGCTGCAGGCTTTCACGGGCGCGCAGTGCGGTTGCCAGCCCGGCCACGCGCATCACCAGCACACCCAGGGCGGAGCCGGCGATGATCAGCAGCAGTGCCGGGAAGAAACCGATGGCGGCACTGACCTTCACGAAGACGAACAGCTCCAGCACGGGAAACAGGAGAAACAGCAGTAGAAAAGCACGCATCAAAGCATTCCTCGTCGGAAGAGAACCTTCCTGTAAGACCAACAGATGGATGCGTGCGCTCGGGTTTTCAACCCTCGACCTCCGTCGCAACCGGCCACTGGTCGGCGCGAGCCAGCAAAACCAGGGCTTCGCGGACTTGTGTCGGCGTGTTGCAAGTACTTGGGAAGGGCAACCAGTAAACCGCCTGGCCAATACGCAGGTGCATGCCTTCACTGTCCACCCCGACCATCTGTGCTGGCGCATGGCGTGGCAAATCGGTCAGCTCCACATAATGGGCGATGGCGTTGGCGTGGTCGTTGTTCATGTGCTCGACCATGCTCGTCTCGGCCTTGCCGGCGAACGGGTTGGCCAGGGTCACCTGATCGAGCCAGTGGATCGCGCCGAAGCCGCCGATGTAGCGGTGGCGCACCGGCTGCAGCACCCAGAAGTCGAAGTCGTGGGCCTTGTGGTAGTTGGCCGCGTCCGGGAAATAGCGGTAGTAACGCTCGGCGGCAGCCTCGATGGCGGCCTCCTCCACCAGCTTGTGCGCCTCGGCCATCACCGTCAGGCGCCCCACGGCCTGCACGTCCTCGGCTTCGCGCTCACCTACCAGCAGCGAGCACTTGGGATCCTTCTGCAGGTTGTGCGTGTGCTGGGCGATGCGGCTGATGAGGATCAACGGGTTGCCTTGGGCGTCCAGGCAGTACGGCACGACCGAGCCGAAGGGGTAGCCGGGCATCGACTTGGAATGGGTCGAGAGCACGCCGCGGTATTCCTTGAGCAGCAGCTCCCGGGCGGGACGGATGGCATTGGTACTCACTTGGGGGCGGCTCCTGATATCGGGCTGGATGGGACAAGATAAGCATTATCAGATCCAGTGCCAATGGGGCTGCTTTGCAGCCCATCGCGACACAAGGCCGCTCCTACAAGGGATCGCGTACATCCTGTGTCGCGATGGGCCGCAAAGATTTACCAGGTAACGCCGAAGCCTGCGGTATAGCGGGTCTTGTCCAGGTCACTCTCACGGGTACCGGTGATGATGTCCTTCTCCGCCTTGAGGTTGAGCGAGGCCCATTCAGTGACCTTGTAGCGCAGGCCAACCTCGGCATCCAGCGCGTAATCGGCCACGCCACCCAGTGGCTTGGCGAACTCGCCGTTGGTGAACAGTTGCACATTCTTGCCAATCAGGTAGCGGGTGTAGTCCCACTTCACCGCCGCAGAATAGAAGTTGTCCTTGGCGCCATCCTGGTATTCGAAGTCGGTGCGGTTGATCAGCGACCCCAGCGAAAACGCGCCCAGTTCGTTGTCCCAGAACTGGTAACCCGGGCCGGTACCCACGGTGCGCTGGCGAGCAAGGTCTTCGATGCGGTCGCGCTTGTACTCCATGCGCCCTTGCCAGAACCACTTCTCGGTGAGGAAGCGGTCCAGGGCATACTCGGCACTCCAGTTGTCTGTGGTGGTGACGTCGTCCTTGGTCTCGCGGTTGTATTCGCCTTCGGCATTGTGCCGCCAGCGGCCATGGCGGGCGCTGGTCTTGAAGCCGACGTCGTAGTCGTCGGTGTCGTTCTCGGCGCGCTTGTAGTCCAGCGCCACGTCGACGTTGCCCTTCCACACGAAGTCCTCGACCAGGGGCTTGGGCTTCATGATCTGCTCGATGCTGGCCAGCTCCACGGTCTTTGGCGCCTCGCCATTGGCCAAGGTCACCTTGCCGGGCTCGGCGGCCTTCAGCGACTTGGCGCGCTCACCGCTGTAGGCGTCCTGCTTGACCAGCATCTCCTGGTCGCTCTCCAGGGTCTGGACCTCTTTCCAGTCCAGGGCGATGGAACCGCCATAGGGGGTTTCCAGCAGCAGCTTGCCGCCGTCGAAGACTTTGATCTTGCCGCTGAGACGGTCACCGTTCTTCATCCATACGGTGTCGGCGAACACCGGGGAGGCGCAGAGGGAAACAGCAAGCAGGCACAACAAGGATCTAGAATACATAAGCGGGCTATGATTTTCGGACTACAGGTTCGATTTGGCGAAAAAAGCCGGGCATTATCCGGATAACGACGACCAGAGCAAGAAAAGACCGGGAGCATGCCGTTGAGTTCAACTCTCATTTGCCAGACCGCCGGTCCGGTTTCATCTGCAGCCCAGAGGGGGCCTGATGTCTGACGGATATGAGCACGCCCTCGACTCCGCCGAGGGCCGACGGACGGTGCTGTATTCGGTACTTGGCCAAGTTCCGGCCGGCAAGGTGGTCAGCTATGGCCAACTGGCCGAACTGGCAGGGCTTGGGCGGGCGGCACGCTGGGTCGGACGTACCCTCGGGCAACTGCCCGCGGACACTCGCCTGCCCTGGCACCGGGTGCTCGGCGCAGGCGGCCGCCTGAGCCTGGCACTGGGTACCCCGTCTGGGGATGAACAACGGGCGCGCCTGCGTGCGGAGGGTGTAAATGTAACCAACAATCGTGTGGATATGACGCGCCATGGCTGGCGCCCGATGGAGCACAGCGGTTAGAGTGCGCGCTTTGTTTTCGCAAACTTGAGGCAGATGTTGGCCCATGCCCCGTAAAACCTGGCGCGCTGCGCTTGCTGCCTATGCCAGCCCGTCAACCTTGGTACTTTTGCTGCTCGGCTTCGCCGCCGGTCTGCCCTACATGCTGGTGTTCTCCACCCTTTCGGTGTGGTTGCGCGAAGCTGGCGTGGCCCGCGAGACCATTGGTTACGCCAGCCTGATCGGCCTGGCGTACGCCTTCAAGTGGGTGTGGTCGCCACTGCTCGACCAATGGCGCCTGCCGCTGCTCGGCAGCCTGGGGCGCCGGCGTTCGTGGTTGCTGCTGTCGCAAGCGCTGGTGGTGATCGGGCTGGTCGGCATGAGCCTGTGCGACCCGCAGCAGCATCTGTCTTGGCTGATCGCCCTGGCGGTGTTGGTGGCCTTCGCTTCGGCCACCCAGGACATCGCGGTCGATGCCTACCGCCTGGAAATCGCCGACGACCAGCGCCAGGCTGCACTCGCCGCCAGCTATATGGCCGGCTACCGCGTGGCGGCCCTGCTGGCCACGGCTGGTGCCCTGTTCTTCGCCGAGTGGTTCGGCTCCACTGGCTTCAGCTACCTGCACAAGGCCTGGGCCGGCACCTACGTCATGTTCGCGGTGATGATGCTGCCCGCCGTGTTCACCACCCTGATCATGCGCGAACCGCCCGTACCCATGCGTACCCAGCTGTCGGCAGCGCGCTATGGGCTGGTGCACCAGCTGGCCTCGGTGTTCGTGCTGATAATCTTGCTGGTATCGGTACCGGCCAGCTTCACCCAGATGTTCAATACCGGCTGGTCCAGCGTCATCTCCGGTGATGCAACGCCACTGGACCTGCTGCTGGAAGACCGCGCCTTCCTGCGCCTGATCCTCTATGTGCTGCTGACATGGGCGTGCCTGTCGAGCCTGGGCCGTCGCGGCCTCGCGCCGGTGCTGACCCCGGTCAACGACTTCATCGCCCGCTACCGCTGGCAGGCCCTGCTGTTGCTCGGCCTGATCGCCACCTATCGCATGTCGGACACGGTAATGGGCGTGATGGCCAACGTGTTCTACATCGACATGGGCTTCACCAAGGACCAGATCGCCAGCGTCAGCAAGATCTTCGGCCTGATCATGACCCTGGTCGGCGCCGGTGTTGGCGGCCTGCTGATCGTGCGCTTCGGCATCATGCCGATCCTGTTCATCGGCGGTGCGGCCTCCGCGGGCACCAACATCCTGTTCCTGATGCTGGCCGACATGGGCCCGAACTTGCAAATGCTGGTGGTGACCATCTCGCTGGACAACTTCAGCTCCGGCCTGGCCACCTCGGCCTTCGTTGCCTACCTGTCGAGCCTGACCAACCTGAAGTTCTCGGCTACCCAGTACGCGTTGCTCAGCTCGATCATGCTGCTGTTGCCAAGGCTGATCGGGGGTTATTCGGGGGTCATGGTGGAGAAGTTCGGTTACCACGACTTCTTCCTGATCACTGCCCTCCTTGGCGTGCCGACCCTGATCCTGATTGCCCTGCAGTGGCGCCAGGAAGCCGGGCCGGGCAAACCGGTTGCAGAGGAAGGTTCGGCGGCCGAGCGGCCCTGACAGGTTTGTATTGCCTGTACCGGCCTCTTCGCAGCACAAGGCTGCTCCTACAGATACACCACAGCTCTGTAGGAGCAGCCTTGTGCTGCGAAGAGGCCGGTACAGGCAATAAAGTTTACTGAGCAACAGCCCCCTCACCAGGCCGTCCACCCACCACAAACCACAGCGGCCACAGCGCCAAGGCCCCCACCACACCCGCCGCCAGGGCAAAGTGCAGCAAGCTGGCCCCGGCCCCAATCATCGCCAGCAGCGCCCCACCCAACCCCAGCAAGGCAATGGTGATCATCCCCAGCATGGCCGAGACCAGGCCCTTGCTCTGCTCGCTGGCGAACAGCGTCATGCGATACAGCACCGCGTTGGCCACGCCCAACCCCAGCGCGTACAGCGACATGCCCGCCACCACGCTGGTCACACTCGGCCAGTACCATGTCGCCAATCCCATCAGGCACAGGCCGGCCAGGTATGGCCACAATGCACCACGCACCAGCGCCGCCAACGGATAGCGATCGGCAATGCGGTTGATGATCAGGTTGCCCAGGATCAGCCCGCCAAACACCGGCAACTGCCACAAGGCGTACTCCATGGTGCTCAGCCCCTCGTCGTGGATCAGCAGCACCGGCGACAGGCCGATCCAGCCAATCAGCGGCAGACCGACCAGGCCCAGGGCCGCGCTGCCAGCGACAAAGCGGCGGTTGCCCAGCAACTGGCCGTAGCCGGCCAGCAGTGGCAGCAGGTGGATCGGCGTGAATGCCAGGCGCGAGCCGTCACGGCGCTCCACGCCCAAGGTCTCCGGCATCAGCCGGTACAGCAGCAGCCAGGCCACAACCGCACCAATGGCGAAGGCCACGAACAGCCAACGCCAGTCCAGCCACTGCAGCAGCAAGGTGCCCACCAACGGCCCGAGCAAAGGCGAGAGCAAGGCGATATTGGCCAGCAGAGCCATCATGCGCACGGCGTCGGCTTCGCTGAAGGCTTCGTTCAGGGCCGGGTAGCTCACCGTGACCACAAACCCCAGGCCGATGCCTTGCAGCAGGCGCAGCAAGTTGAACAGGCCGATGTCGTGGACCCAGAAGGTGGCCAGGCAGGCCAGGCCGAAGAACGCGCAGCCGATCAGCAGCAACGGGCGCCGGCCATAGCGGTCGGCCAGCGGGCCGATCAGCCATTGCAGCACCACGCCCCCCAGCAGGTACAGGTTGAGGGCGTGGGGAATGTATTCGGGGCTGGCATTCAGGTCGCCGACCACCACCGGCATGGCCGGCATGACGGCATCGCTGGCCAGGTAGGTGAGCAGCTCGAACAGGGCCAGGGTCAGGCCGAACAGCAAGGCACGCAGGGGGGTGATGTACAGCAGTGGTTTCATGATGGCGTATCGGGTGTGGCAGGTGGGGTCAGGCTATATGCCAGAAATGGCGGGGTATTGCTGTGAACAAGTGTAATCAGGGCAGAAAAAGCTGGGGCCGCTTTGCGCCCCTTCGCGGCGGTTCGGCGTCCCGACGCGCCCGCTCCCACAAGTTCGGCGCCGCTCTCGAACCCGGCGCTCGACCTGTGGGAGCGGGCAAGCCCGCGAAGGGGCGCGAAGCGGCCCCAACCGATGACAACGCGGTATTACTGCGCTGCAGTCTCCTGCACCACGCGAATCACCCGCTGCGGGAACGGAATGTCGATCCCTTCGGCCTTCAACCGGTCACGCGCATGCTCGTTGAGCATGAACATCACATCCCAGTAATCGGCGGTCTTGGTCCACAAGCGCAAGGACACTGTGATCGAGCTGTCGCCCAGGGTCGCGACCACCGCCTGCGGCGCCGGGTCGGGCAGCACGCGCGGGTCCTGCGCCAGCTCCAGCAGCACGTTGCGGGCCTTCTGCAGGTCTGCCTCGTAGTCCACGCCCACATCGAACACCACCTTGCGCGTCGGCTGGCGGTTGGTGTTGGTGATGATGCCGTTGGACAGGCTGCCGTTGGGCATGATCACCGTCTTGTTGTCACCAGTGCGCAGCACGGTGTGGAAGATCTGGATGCTGTCGACGGTGCCGGCCACGCCTTGCGCCTCGATCCAGTCACCGATGCGGAACGGGCGAAACATCAGGATCAGCACACCGCCGGCGAAGTTCGCCAGGCTGCCCTGCAAGGCCAGGCCGATGGCCAGGCCCGCGGCACCGATGGCGGCAACGAACGAGGTGGTCTCGATACCGATCATCGACGCCACGCTGACGAACAGCAGCACCTTCAGCACGATATTCGACAAGGTGCTGATGAAGCCCTGCAGCGCCAGGTCGGCGTTGCGCAGGCCAACCAGCTTGCCCAGGCGGGCGCTGACCTTGTTGATGATCCACCAGCCGACCGCCAGGGTCAGCAGCGCCAGCAGCACACGGCTGCCATATTCCATGATCAAGGGGATCCAGGTCTGGGATTGGCGGACCAGCTGATCGACTTCAGCGTTCAAATCCATATTCATCTCCTGATGCCGAGCGGCAAGTACACGGTAGAACTGGCCACGCGCGATGGCGCAGCCCCGGTCCCCATGGACATCATTTGGCCATCGGGGTTCCGGGCGATGCCCACATCAGTCGCGGAAGTTGTTGAACTGCAATGGCATGTCGAATTCCTTGGTACGCAGCAGCGCAATGGCTTCCTGCAGGTCGTCGCGCTTTTTGCCGGTAACGCGTACCTGCTCGCCCTGGATGGCGGCCTGCACTTTCAGCTTGGCATCCTTGATGGTGGCGACGATCTTCTTCGCCAGATCCTTGTCGATACCTTCGCGGAACTTGGCTTCCTGTTTCTTTTCCTTGCCCGAGGCGTACGGGTCCTTGGTTTCCAGGCACTTCACGTCGATCTTGCGCTTGACCAGCGCCAGGCGCAGGATTTCCAGCATCGCTTCGAGCTGGAACTCTTCCTCGGCGGTGAGCATCACGGTCTGCTCTTTGTCCTTGAACTCGAAGGTGCCCTTGCCCTTGAGGTCGTAGCGACGGTCCAGGTCCTTGATGGCGTTGTCGACCGCGTTCTGCACTTCGTGCTTGTCCAGTTCCGATACCACGTCGAACGAAGGCATGGTTGTTCTCCCAAAATAAAAGCGCGCTCAGGCTGAAGATGGAGCGCGCTGGGTTTGACGGTTAAAATGCGGGCTCATTATAACGGGTTGCGAAACGCATATGAGCAGCACCTGGCATATTCTCGGCGCCGGTAGCCTGGGCAGCCTGTGGGCTTGCCGCCTGGCGCGCGCGGGCAAGGCAGTGCGCCTGATCCTGCGTGACGGGCAGCGGCTGCAGGCCTACCAGCAGGCCGGCGGCCTGACCCTGGTCGAACAGGACCAGTCCCGCCACTACGCCATCCCCGCCGAAACCGCGCAGGCACACGGCCCGATCCATCGCCTGCTGGTGGCCTGCAAGGCCTACGACGCCGCCCAGGCCATCGCCGGCGTGGCACCTCGCCTGGCCGCAGACGCCGAGGTGGTTCTGCTGCAGAACGGCCTGGGCAGCCAGGACGAGGTCGCCGACCTGGTGCCCCATGCACGCTGCATCTTCGCCTCCAGTACCGAAGGCGCGTTCCGCGAGGGAGATTGGCAGGTACGCTTTGCCGGCCACGGCTTCAACTGGCTGGGTGACCCACGCAACCCGACGGTCCCGGCCTGGTTCGATGACCTGCATCAGGCTGGCATCCCTGCCGAGTGGACGGTGGATATCCTTACCCGTCTGTGGCGCAAGCTGGCACTCAATTGCGCCATCAACCCGCTGACCGTGCTGCACGACTGCCAGAACGGCGGGCTGCTGGGGCACCTGGGCGAAGTGGATGCGCTGTGCGCCGAACTGGCCCAACTGCTGCGCCGCTGTGGCCAGCCAGAAGCGGCAGACGGGCTGAACGAAGAAGTGCAGCGGGTGATCCTCGCCACTGCGGCCAACTACTCTTCCATGTACCAGGATGTACGCGCAGGCCGGCGCACCGAGGTGCACTACCTGCTTGGCCATGCCTGCCGCGCCGCCGGCCGTCATGGCCTGCAACTGCCAGAGCTGGAACGCCTGCTGCAGCACCTGGTCGATAACCTGCGTGTGCGTGGTTTGCCCTGCGACTGACGCAGCCCTTTCAACCGGATACGGATATTGCCTAGCCCATGACCTTGCGCCAACGCCTGGAAAACCTCCCGGTCGGGCAGAAGCTGCTGGCAGCCCTGCTGGTGTTGCTGGTGACTATCTTGTTGGTGGCCAACCTCACCTTCATCAGCGCCGCCTACTGGATCACCCAGGAAAGCATGGCGCCACAGGCGCTGCACACCATCGGCCGGCTGGTGGCCAACCCGCAACTGGCGGCGCGCGCCGGCGATACACCGGACACCGCCAGCGCCCTGCTGAAAGAGCTGGACAGCTACACGCCGCTGCGCGCCGCTGCAGTCTACGGTGGCGATGGCCGCATGTTGGCGCAGCTGCAGCATGGCGAGCCGCTGGCACTGCCCAAGCGTTTTCGCAACATCGACGGCTGGCGCCTGATGGAGTTTCGCAGCACCCAGCTGATCCGCATGCCACGTGACGCCAACCCGCCCGCACACCTGCTGCTGGTGGCCAGCAGTGAACTGCCCACGGCTTTCTATACCGGCACCCTCAGCGCCAGCCTGGGCATCCTGGTGTTCAGCATCCTGCTGTGGATCGTCATCGCCCGACAGATAAAACGCCTGATCACCCAGCCGATCAACCAGCTCGAAGAGCTCAGCCGCCAGGTCACCCGCGAAGAGAGCTATGCCTTGCGTGCGCAGCGCGGTAACGACGACGAAATCGGCAGCCTGGCCGAAGCGTTCAACACCATGCTCTCGCGCATCGAAGCCCGCGAACAGCAACTCAAGCGCACCCGCGACGAGTTTCAGGAGGCCTACGACCAGGCCCAGGGCCTGGCCGAGGAAACCCGCCACACCAACCGCAAGCTGGAGCTGGAAGTCCAGGTGCGCAGCAAGATCGAGAAAAAACTCACCGGCTTCCAGAACTACCTCAACAGCATCATCGACTCGATGCCCTCGGCACTGATCGCCCTCGATGAGCAGCTCTACGTGACCCAATGGAATCACGAAGCCACGGTACTTTCCGGCACGCCTCTGGACGAGGCTCTGAATCAGCCGATCTTCATTGCCTTCGAACCGCTCAAGCCGTTCCTGCCGCAACTGAAGGAAACAGTGGAAAAGCACCGGGTGGCGAAGATCGAGCGGGTCACCTGGCCCAAGGGTGACGACCTGCGCCACTACGCCCTGACCTTCTACCCGCTGACCGGTGGCGGCGGCCGTGGCGTTGTCATCCGTATCGACGACATCACCCAGCGCCTGTCGCTGGAAGAAATGATGGTGCAATCGGAAAAGATGCTTTCGGTCGGCGGCCTGGCCGCCGGCATGGCCCACGAGATCAACAACCCGCTGGGCGCGATCCTGCATAACGTGCAGAACATCCGCCGGCGCCTGTCACCAGAACTGCCGCGCAATCAGGAACAGGCAGAGGAGCTGGGCATCGACCTGCCCACGGTCAACCGCTACCTGGAGAGCCGCGAAGTGCCACAATTGCTCGACGGCATCCAGCAGGCGGGTGCCCGGGCAGCGAAGATCGTCACCCACATGCTCAGCTTCAGCCGCCGCAGCAACCGTCAACTGGCGCCGTGCGACCTGCCGGCGCTGATCGATCAGGCGGTGGAAATTGCCAGCAACGACTTCGACCTGGCCATAGGCTTCGATTTCAAGGGCCAGGCCATCGTGCGTCAGTTCGACCCCGACCTGGGGCCGGTGCCGTGCACCGCCAACGAATTGGAGCAGGTGCTGCTCAACCTGCTGAAAAACGCGGCCCAGGCCATCCACCAGCGGCCGCAGCCGAGCGAGCCCGGGCGCATCACCCTGCGCACCCGCTTGAGCCCGCCATGGGCGGAAATCCAGGTCGAGGATAACGGCGTCGGCATGCCCGAAGGGGTGCGCAAGCGCACCTTCGAGCCGTTCTTCACCACCAAGGAAATCGGCCAGGGTACCGGGCTGGGGCTGTCGGTCTCGTACTTCATCATCACCAACAACCACAAGGGGCAGATGGAAGTGCAGTCCACTCCCGGCCAGGGCACCTGCTTCACCCTGCGCCTGCCCCTTGGCCAGCCGGCAGCGGTGGCGCCGGCCAAAATGGAGAAATGACATGGGCTACCGCCTGTCGAAGATCTACACCCGCACCGGCGACAAAGGCGAAACCGGCCTGGGCGACGGGCGCCGGGTGCCCAAGGATCACCCGCGGATCGAGGCGATTGGCGAGGTGGACAGCCTGAACAGCCAGCTGGGTTTGCTGCTGGCGGGGCTGGCCGAACAAGGGCTGGATGAAGTGAGCGCGGTTTTGGCGCCGTGTCAGCACCGTCTGTTCGACCTGGGCGGTGAGCTGGCGATGCCCAGTTATCAGGCGTTGGACCTGGCGGAGGTGGCGCGGCTTGAGGCAGCGATCGATGTGTGGAATGAAGAGCTGGGGCCGTTGAAAAACTTCATCTTGCCCAGTGGCTCGGCGCTGGTGGCGCAGGCGCATGTGTGCCGGAGCCTGGCGCGCAGTGCGGAGCGGCGGTGCCAGCAGCTGAATGCGCTGGAGCCGTTGGCGGGCGTTGGTTTGGCGTATATCAACCGGCTTTCGGATCTGCTGTTCGTGGCGGCGCGGATCATTGGGCGGCGGCAGGGGGTGGCTGAGGTTTTGTGGCAGCCTGCTGAAAAGCCGCAGGGCTGATATTTTTGGGGCTGCTGCGCAGCCCATCGCCGGCAAGCCAGCTCCCACAGAGCCCGGTCTGTGCTGTCTCTGTGGGAGCTGGCTTGCCGGCGATGGGCCGCAAAGCGGCCCCAATTTCAGGCGGCTCAGATCTCAGGCCAGAACGCCCGGATCCCGGCCACACCCTGCGCCCCTGCTTCCCAGGCCTGCTCGCGCTCACCCGGCCCTACCCCACCCAACAGGTAGACCGGCTTGTTGAACCCGGCAATCAAACGTTGCGCCTCGTCCCACCCCAGCGGCACCGCCTCAGGGTGCGTCCGGGTCGCCTGCACCGGCGACAAGGTGACGAAGTCCACGCCCATCTGCTCCGCCAGCGTCAGCTCTTCGGCACTGTGGCAGGACGCCGCCAGCCAGCGCTCCTTGGGGAACGGCCGGCCGTTGGCGGCATACTTGCGCAGTTGTGCAGCCGTCAGGTGCCAACCCGCGGCTGGGAAGTCACCCAGCCACTCCAGCGGCCCCTTGAGCATCAGCTGCGCCTTGCCCGCGCAAAGGCCGACCGCATCCACCGCCACATCACGATACTTGGGATCGTACATGTCGGGGGCACGCAACTGGATCAGGCGAATGCCACTGGCCACTGCCTTCTGGATGCCCTTGAGCATCTGCGGCACTTCCAGGCCATCGGGGGTGATCAGGTACTGGTCCGGCAGGCGCGCGGCTGCAACGATCGGCTTATTGGCCTCGGGGAATTCGTACTGGGGCAAATCACGTGGGGCAACCCATTCCAGCGGCTGGCCCTCGGCTCCATGCGGCTCTCCAGTGAACGCCTCGACTTCGCGCACGTCCAGCAGCACCTGCTTGTCCGGGTAGTCGTGGCTGACCTTGATCAGCGCGCGCGAACGGCTCACCTCGATGCCAAGCTCCTCGCGCAGCTCGCGGGCCAGCGCCGCCTCGACGCCCTCACCCTCTTCTACCTTGCCGCCCGGGAATTCCCACAGACCGCCCTGGTGCTGGGTATCGGCGCGCCGCGCGATCAGAATACGGCCGTCAGTACCGCGAATGACAGCAGCTACAACATGAATCCGTTTCACCCTTCACGCTCCGCCAGGCCAGCCTTTTGCCAGGCCTGGAAGGCTGGCCACTGATAAATGGTTTCGATATAAGCCGCTGCCTCTGCAGGCACTTCCACACGGTAGGTGCGCAGGCGCACCGCCACCGGGGCGAAGAAGGCATCAGCCAGGCTCGGCCTGCCGAACAGGAACGGGCCGCTGTCCTTGGCCGCAAGGCGACATTCCGACCATAGTGCAACGATACGGTCGATATCGATTTGAACCTCCAGCGGCACACCGTCCAGCGCCTGGTCGCGGGACAGGTCGAACGGCATCGCGCCGCGCAGGGCGAAGAAGCCGCTGTGCATCTGCGCGCAGGCCGAACGGGCCTGGGCCCGGGCCGCCACGTCGGCAGGCCACAGCTGCGCGTCGGGGTGGCGTTCGTTGAGGTATTCGGCAATGGCCAGCGAGTCGGCGATCACACCGTGCTCTGTCTTGAGCAGCGGTACCTTGCCGGTAGCCGAGAAAGCGAGGATGCGCTGACGGGTGTCAGGCTGGTTCAGCTTGATCAGTGTTTCTTCGTAAGGCACGCCAGCCAGCTCGAGGGCCAGGGCGCCACGTAGCGACCAGGAGGAATACAGCTTGTCGCCGATGATCAGGTGATAGCTCATGGTTCGGCTCCATCGTTTGGGAATTCTGGGGCTGCTCTGCAGCCCTTTCGCGACACAAGGCCGCTCCCACATGGGGCGGTGTACGCAGGTCCTTGTGGGAGCGGCCTTGTTTCGCGATGGGCCGCAAAGCGGCCCCAATTACATCAGGTACGGTACTCGGCGTTGATCTTCACGTACTCGTGGGACAGGTCGGTGGTCCAGATGGTTTCGCTGCACTGGCCACGGCCCAGCTCGATACGGATGGTGATCTCTTCCTGGGCCATTACCTTGGCACCCTGGTCTTCGGTGTAGCTCGGGCTACGGCCGCCTTTGCTGGCAATGCACACGCTGTCCAGGTACACATCGATCAGGCTCACGTCCAGCTCCGGTACGCCGGCACGGCCGACGGCGGCGAGGATACGGCCCCAGTTGGGGTCGGAGGCAAACAGCGCAGTCTTGATCAGCGGCGAGTGGGCCACGGCGTAGCCGACGTCCAGGCATTCCTGGTGGTTGCCACCGCCGTTGACCTGCACGGTAACGAACTTGGTGGCGCCTTCGCCGTCACGGACGATGGCCTGGGCCACTTCCATGCACACTTCGAACACTGCCTTCTTCAGCGCTTCGAACAGTGCGCCGCTGGCTTCGGTGACTTCCGGCAGGTTGGCCTTGCCAGTGGCAATCAGCATGCAGCAGTCGTTGGTCGAGGTGTCGCCATCGATGGTGATGCGGTTGAACGACTTGTTGGCGCCGTCCAGCATCAGGTCCTTGAGCACCGCCGGGGCAACCTTGGCGTCGGTGGCGATGTAGCCGAGCATGGTGGCCATGTTCGGGCGGATCATGCCTGCACCCTTGCTGATGCCGGTGACGGTAACCGTCACGCCATCGTGCTGGAACTGGCGGCTGGCCCCCTTGGGCAGGGTGTCGGTGGTCATGATGCCGGTGGCAGCTTCAGCCCAGTGGTTTTCCGACAGGTTGTCGAGGGCGGCCTGCAGTGCGCCTTCGATCTTCTCGACCGGCAGCGGCTCGCCGATCACGCCGGTGGAGAATGGCAGTACCGACTCGGCCGGTACGCCGGCCAGTTCGGCCAGCTTGGCGCAGGTGCGCTCGGCGGCGGCCAGGCCTGGCGCGCCGGTGCCGGCGTTGGCGTTACCAGTGTTGGTCAGCAGATAGCGCACAGTGCCCTGCACACGCTGCTTGGACAGGATCACCGGCGCTGCGCAGAAGGCGTTGAGGGTGAACACGCCAGCCACGCTGGAGCCTTCGGCGCAGCGCATGACCACCACATCCTTGCGCCCCGGGCGCTTGATGCCGGCAGAAGCGATGCCGAGTTCAAAACCCGGAACCGGGTGCAGGGTGGGCAAAGGACCAAGACCAACAGCCATTAGAGCGCTCCTAGAAAATACGGTTGAGTTGCAAAAAGCGGGGCCGCTTCGCGCCCCATCGCGACACAAGGCCGCTCCTACAAGAGTACTGCGATTCCTGTAGGAGCGGCCTTGTGTCGCGACAGGGCCGCAAAGCGGCCCCATTCAGGTCAGATCACTCGATCTGCCCGTGGCAATGCTTGAACTTCTTGCCCGAACCACACCAGCACGGCTCGTTGCGGCCCAGCTTCTGCTCGTTGCGCACCGGTGCCGAGGCAACAGCCACTTCGGCGCCCTCCTCGTTCAGCTGCTCGCTTTCCAGGCCCGGAGCAGCGGCATGCTGGAACTGCATGCGGCTGGCCAGTTCCTCGGCCTCGCGGCGCAGGCGGGCTTCCTCTTCGACCGGGTCTTCGCGGCGTACCTGAACGTGCGACAGCACGCGGATGGTGTCGCGCTTGATCGACTCGAGCAGCTCCTGGAACAGGCTGAAGGATTCGCGCTTGTACTCCTGCTTCGGGTTTTTCTGCGCATAACCACGCAGGTGGATACCGTGACGCAGGTGGTCCATGGTCGACAGGTGGTCTTTCCACAGGTCATCCAGCACACGCAGCAGGATCTGCTTCTCGAAGGTACGCAGGGCTTCGATACCGGCCTGGTCTTCCTTCTCGGTGTACGCGGTGGTGATTTCGTTCAGCAGCTTCTCGCGCAGGGTCTCTTCGTAGAGGTGATCGTCCTCGTCGAGCCACTGCTGGATCGGCAGCTTCATGGCGAAATCGCTGGCCAGCGAAGCCTCCAGGCCGGCCACGTCCCACTGTTCCGGCAGCGACTGCGGCGGAATGTGCTGGCTGATGGTAGCGTCCAGGACTTCCTTGCGGAATTCGACGATGGTGTCGCCGATGTTCTCGGCGGCCAGCAGGCTGTTGCGCATGTGGTAGATCACCTTGCGCTGCTCGTTGGCCACGTCGTCGTATTCCAGCAACTGCTTGCGGATGTCGAAGTTGCGGCCTTCGACCTTGCGCTGGGCCTTCTCGATGGCGTTGGTGACCATGCGGTGCTCGATGGCCTCGCCGGACTGCATGCCCAGCGCCTTCATGAAGTTCTTCACCCGGTCAGAGGCGAAGATACGCATCAGGCTGTCTTCCAGCGACAGGTAGAAGCGGCTGGAGCCCGGGTCGCCCTGACGGCCGGAACGGCCACGCAGCTGGTTGTCGATACGGCGCGATTCGTGGCGCTCGGAAGCGATCACGTGCAGGCCACCCGACTCGATCACCTGCTGGTGACGCTTCTGCCAGTCGGCCTTGATCTGGGCGATCTGCTCGGCGGTCGGGTTTTCCAGGGCTGCCACTTCGGCTTCCCAGTTACCGCCCAGCAGGATGTCGGTACCACGGCCGGCCATGTTGGTGGCGATGGTCAGGGCACCTGGCGCACCGGCTTGCGCGATGATCTCGGCTTCCTTCTCGTGGTACTTGGCGTTGAGCACCTTATGGTCGATACCTTCCTTCTTCAGGAGGTTGGACATGTGCTCGGAGGTTTCGATGGTCGCAGTACCCACCAGCACCGGGCGACCCTGCTTCATGCTTTCTTTGATGTCGGCGATGATCGCGGCGTATTTCTCGTCGGCGGTCAGGTACACCAGGTCGTTGAAGTCTTTACGTGCCAACGGTTTGTTCGGCGGAATGACCATCACGTTGAGACCATAGATCGACTGGAACTCGAACGCTTCGGTGTCAGCGGTACCGGTCATGCCGGACAGCTTGGTGTACAGGCGGAAGTAGTTCTGGAAGGTAGTCGAAGCCAGGGTCTGGCTCTCGGCCTGGATGTTCAGGTTCTCTTTGGCTTCGATGGCCTGGTGCAGGCCTTCGGACAGACGGCGGCCCGGCATGGTACGGCCGGTGTGCTCGTCGATCAGCAGGACCTGGCCGTCCTGGACGATGTACTCGATGTTGCGGTGGAACAGCTTGTGCGCGCGCAGGCCAGCATAGACGTGGGTCAGCAGGCTCAGGTTATGCGCCGAATACAGGCTCTCGCCCTCGGCCAGCAGGCCGGACTGGGTGAGCATCTCTTCGATGAACTGGTGACCGGCTTCGTTCAGCTCGACCTGACGGCTCTTTTCGTCAATGGTGAAGTGGCCTTCCTGGGTGACCTGGCCTTCCACTTCCTCGATGTGCTGGGTAAGGCGCGGGATCAGACGGTTGATCTCGATGTACAGCTTGGAGCTGTCCTCGGCCTGGCCGGAAATGATCAGCGGGGTACGCGCTTCGTCGATGAGGATGGAGTCGACTTCGTCGATCACGGCGAAGTTCAGTTCACGCTGGAACTTCTCCTCCTGGCTGAACGCCATGTTGTCGCGCAGGTAGTCGAAACCGAATTCGTTGTTGGTGCCGTAGGTGATGTCGGACGCGTAGGCGGCACGCTTTTCTTCCGGAGGCTGGAAGGCCGAGACGATGCCGACCGACAGGCCAAGGAACTCGTACAGCGGGCGCATCCAGTTGGCGTCGCGGCGGGCCAGGTAGTCGTTGACGGTGACCACGTGCACGCCCTTGCCGGACAATGCGTTGAGGTACACGGCCAGGGTACCGACCAAGGTCTTGCCTTCACCGGTACGCATTTCTGCGATCATGCCCTCGTGCAGGGTCATGCCACCGATCAGCTGCACGTCGAAGTGGCGCATGCCCATCACGCGCTTGCCGGCCTCACGGGCCACGGCGAAGGCTTCAGGCAGCAACTGGTCCAGTGTCTCGCCTTTGGCCAGGCGCTCCTTGAACTCTGCGGTCTTGCCCCGCAGTTGCTCGTCGGAGAGGGCCACCATCTTCTCTTCGAGAGCATTGACGATGTTCACCGTCTTGAGCATGCGTTTGACTTCACGCTCGTTCTTGCTTCCAAAAAGTTTCTTTAACAAAGGCGCAAACATATCGGCAGGATCTTCCACACGTAGGGATGGAGGGCGGCCCCATGAGTCGCCCGTGCAGCCCTGAGGCCGCATGCGAACGAGCATTCTACCCGGAAACGATGGTGAGGAAAGTGGTGGATTTCCACGATGCTTGGACAGCGTTTTGGCGGGGGCTTGTTTTAGATAGGGGCATTTTCCCTGAGTTCAAGGTTCGGGAAGATGAAACGTATCGAGAATGAGTCTTGTCCTTGGTTGCCTGTGCCAGCCTCTTCGCGGGCTTGCCCGCTCCCACAGGATCACCACAGGTCTCAAGTGTTGCGTAATACCTGTGGGAGCGGGCAAGCCCGCGAAGAGGCCGGTGCAGGCCACAAGAGGTGTTAAACTGCCGATCTTGTAACCTCATGCACATACCCATGGCCTACAAACCCTCCCCCGCCCAGCCGCCCTCGGCCCTGCTCCGCCAGGTCCGCCCGCTGCGCCTGCTGCTGAACCAGGCCGAACGCCTGGAGCACCTGCAGCGCCTGCTAGAAAGCCAGCTGCAACCGGCCGCCCGCGAGCATTGCCATGTGGCGTCGTGGCGCGATGGCACATTGTTGCTGGTGGTGACAGACGGCCATTGGGCAACCCGCCTGCGCTATCAGCAGAAACGCTTGATGTCTGCATTACAGGCCATGGAGGCATTCGCCAACCTCAGGCGCATCCTGTACAAGGTCCAGCCACCGCTGGTGCCAGCCAAGCGTGGTGGCAATGCCGCAGAACTGTCCAATAACGCAGCCGAGAGCCTGCGCGATACCGCCGAGGGCATCACTGACCCCAAGCTGCGCGCAGCACTGGAACGATTGGCCGCCCACGCCCGGGACAAGCCATAAAAAAGGCCACCCGAAGGTGGCCTTAATGAACTAGAGAGTGTTCGAACTTACACGGCCGCAACAGGGCGCATGTACGAGATCGGTGCCGTGCTGGCATCTTCGAAGGTGACCACTTCCCAGGCATCGGTTTCGGCAATCAGCTTGCGCAACAGCTGGTTGTTCAGCGCGTGGCCGGACTTGTAGCCCTTGAACTCGCCAATCAGGCTGTTGCCCAGCAGGTAGAGGTCGCCGATAGCGTCGAGGATCTTGTGCTTGACGAATTCGTCTTCGTAACGAAGGCCGTCTTCGTTGAGCACGCCGTCCTCATCGACCACGATGGCGTTCTCGACACTGCCACCCAGCGCAAGGTTGTGCTTGCGCAGGTACTCGATGTCACGCATGAAACCGAAGGTACGCGCGCGGCTGACTTCCTTCACGAACGAGGTGCTGGAAAAGTCGACGCTCGCGCTCTGGGTCCGGTTGCGAAGCACCGGATGATCGAAGTCGATCTCGAAGCTCACCTTGAAACCGTCGAAAGGCAGGAAAGTGGCGCGCTTGTCGCCCTCTTCCACGGTTACCTCACGCAGGATGCGGATGAACTTCTTGGCTGCGTCCTGTTCTTCCAGGCCGGCAGACTGAATCAGGAATACAAAGGGTCCGGCGCTGCCATCCATGATCGGCACTTCCGAGGCGGAGAGCTCGACGTAGGCGTTATCGATGCCCAGGCCCGCCATGGCGGAGAGCAGGTGCTCGACCGTATCGACCTTGACGTCACCGTTGACCAGCGTCGTCGACATGGTTGTCTCGCCGACGTTGGCCGCGCGCGCCGGGATTTCGACCACAGGGTCGAGGTCGGCGCGGCGGAAGACGATGCCGGTGTCAACAGGTGCAGGCTTGAGGGTCAGGTAAACCTTCTCCCCGGAGTGCAGACCGACACCTGTGGCACGGATGGTATTCTTCAGGGTGCGTTGTTTAATCATGGCATTGGCCGCTTCAGCGCAAATTGCGAACAGGTATCAACAAAGGCTGGGGATGATAACAGACCCAACCTTTGATGAATACCAATCACCTTTATACCCCTGATAAATTCCATTAATCAGCCTGACGACGCAGGAATGCCGGGATATCGAGGTAGTCCAGGTCATCCTGAGGGTTCAGTTTAGCGGCTGCAGCAGCACCTGCATGGGCCTGGTTGCGCATTACGGTCGGGCGCTCCAGGTCACGGTAGTTGACCGCAGGCTGCTCCTGGCGAACCGGCGCCGGGTTGGAGGCCTCGTACACCTGCTGGGCAGTCTGCAGGGTGTTGTCGACCACCTTCACAGGCTTCTCGATGCGCGCGCCCAGGCCAGTAGCCACCACGGTCACGTGCAGCTCGTCACGCATGTCCGGGTCGATCACGGTGCCGACCTTGACCATGGCGTGGTCGGAGGCGAAGGCTTCGATGATGCTACCCACATCGGAGTACTCACCCAGCGACAGGTCAGGGCCTGCGGTGATGTTCACCAGGATGCCGCGGGCGCCCTGCAGGTTGACGTCTTCCAGCAGCGGGTTGCGGATCGCTGCCTCGGTGGCTTCACGCGCACGGTTCGGGCCGCTGGCACAGCCAGTACCCATCATGGCCATGCCCATTTCACCCATCACGGTACGCACGTCGGCGAAGTCGACGTTGATCATGCCCGGGCGCTTGATGATATCGGAGATACCGCGCACGGCACCGGCCAGTACGTCGTCGGCCTTGGCGAAGGCGGACAGCAGGCTGGCATCCTTGCCCAGGATGGTCAGCAGCTTCTCGTTGGGGATGGTGATCAACGAGTCGACGCTTTCGGCCAGCATGCGGATGCCTTCATCGGCGATCTGCATGCGCTTGCGGCCTTCGAACGGGAACGGACGGGTCACCACGGCAACGGTGAGAATGCCCATTTCCTTGGCCACTTCGGCGATGATCGGCGCTGCACCGGTACCGGTACCGCCGCCCATGCCAGTGGTGATGAACACCATGTTGGTGCCCTGCAGCACTTCAGCGATGCGCTCACGGTCTTCCAGCGCGGCCTGGCGGCCGACTTCCGGATTGGCACCGGCACCCAGGCCCTTGGTCACGCCAGTGCCCAATTGCAGGATGGTGCGCGCGCCGATGTTCTTCAGCGCCTGGGCATCGGTGTTGGCGCAGATGAATTCCACGCCTTCGATGCTGCTCTTGACCATGTGGTTGACGGCGTTGCCGCCACCACCACCAACACCGATCACTTTGATGACCGGGCTTTGCGGGACGTTGTCTACGAGCTCGAACATTTTCCCTCTCCTTACAGTTCTCTAGTTGTCGCGCCTACCACTACTGCTTTGAAACTTAGAAATTGCCCTGGACCCAGCGCTTGAAGCGTTCAAGCACTGGAGCCTTCGGTTCATCGCCATAGCTGTTGTTGCTGCTGTTACCGGTCAGGGGCAGGTCTTCGGTCTGCTTCTGCAGGCCGTAGGTGAGCAAGCCCACGCCGGTGGAATAGATCGGGTTGCGAACCACGTCGCTGAGCCCCCGAACGCTGTGCGGTACGCCCAGGCGTACCGGCATGTGGAAGATTTCCTCGGCCAGTTCCACGGCGCCTTCCATCTTCGCGGTGCCGCCGGTGAGAACGATGCCGGCCGGCACCAGGTCCTCGTAGCCACTGCGGCGCAGTTCGGCCTGGATCAGGGTGAAGAGCTCGTCGTAACGTGGCTCCACCACCTCGGCCAGGGCCTGGCGCGACAGCTCGCGCGGTGGGCGATCGCCCACGCTCGGCACCTTGATGGTCTCGCCGGCGCCAGCCAGTTTGGCCAAGGCGCAGGCGTAGCGGATCTTGATTTCTTCGGCGTACTGGGTCGGGGTACGCAGGGCCATGGCGATGTCGTTGGTCACCTGGTCGCCGGCAATCGGGATCACCGCGGTGTGACGGATCGCGCCCTCGGTGAAGATGGCGATGTCGGTGGTGCCACCACCGATGTCCACCAGACACACGCCCAGCTCTTTTTCATCGTCGGTCAGCACCGAGTAGGCCGAGGCCAGCTGCTCGAGGATGATGTCGTCGATTTCCAGGCCGCAACGGCGTACGCATTTCTCGATGTTCTGCGCCGCGTTTACCGCGCAGGTGACCACGTGGACCTTGGCTTCCAGACGTACGCCAGACATGCCCAGCGGCTCGCGCACGCCTTCCTGGTTGTCGATCACGTAGTCCTGCGGCAGGGTGTGCAGCACGCGCTGGTCGGCCGGGATGGCAACGGCCTGGGCGGCGTCGAGTACGCGCTCCAGGTCGGCCAGGCTGACTTCGCGGTCGCGGATGGCGACGATGCCGTGGGAGTTCAGGCTGCGGATGTGGTTGCCGGCCACGCCGACGAAGGCCGAGTGGATACGGCAGCCGGCCATCAGCTGCGCTTCTTCCACGGCGCGCTGGATCGACTGCACGGTGGACTCGATGTTCACCACCACGCCTTTTTTCAGGCCGCGGGACGGATGAGTACCAATCCCGACGATTTCCAGGGTGCCGTCCTCGCCCACTTCACCCACCAGCGCCACCACCTTGGAGGTGCCGATGTCCAGCCCGACGATCATTTTGCCGCTATGCGCGTTTGCCATGGTCCTGCCTCTCTCTAATTCTTCGCAACGGCGGGTTGGGCCGTCGTCGGTGCAATCGGTTCCCGCCAACCAACGGCAAGTCCGTTGGAGTAACGCAGATCAATGCGGGCGATAGTGGTGATCTGGTCTTTGAGTGTCTTGTCGTAAATGGCAATGAAACGGCGCATCTTCTCCACCAGATGGTCGCGCCCCAGCAGCAGCTCGATGCCCGGCCCGGCGCTGCTCGCGCCCGTGGTCAGGAACCAGCTGCCTCGCTCGCGCAGCTCCAGGCGAGCGATGGAAAAGCCCAGGGGGCGCAGCATCTGGCTCAATACCTGATACTGCTGCATGACTTGTTGCTGAGCACGCTGCGGCCCGGCCAGCTGCGGCAGGTGCTCGTAGTTGGCCAGTTCGCGCGGGGTGAAAGCCTGGCCCTGGTTGTTGAGCAAGGCTTCGTCACCCCAGCGCGCCACCGGCAACTGTTCTTCCAGGCGGATCACCACCTCGTCTGGCCACACCCGGCGCACTTCTGCATGGGCGATCCACGGCATCTGCTCGAGTTCTGCGCGCATCGCCGGCAGGTCGACGCTGAAGAAGCTCGCTGCCACGTAGGGCGCGATACGCTGCTGCACCGACTGCTGGCTGATGTAGCTGAGGTCGCCCTGCACGTCGATCTTGGTGATCGGCCGGTCGGCATATGGCATCAGGCGAATGGCGCCCTCGTAGGCGCCAAAACCGGCCGCCACCAACAGCACTGGCCACAACAGGCGCTTGAGGCCACCCAGGCTTGGCCGCGGCAGGCGCGCCGATACGGGCTCGTCGGCCACCAGCCTGCTGGCACCACGCGGCACCGGCTTACTACGGCCGGTAACGGGTTGCTGCTGACGTATCATCGCGCCTTGCATGGTTTTAACCTCGCGTCGCCACGCTCTCGGCCAGGATTGCCAGCACTAGTTGCTGGAAGTCCAGGCCGGCCGCGCGGGCCGCCATGGGCACCAGGCTATGGTCGGTCATGCCGGGTGCGGTGTTGACTTCGAGCAGCCAGAACCGGCCCTGCTCGTCCTGCATCACGTCCAGCCGCCCCCAGCCTTCGATACCGATGGCATCGCAGGCACGCGCGGTCAGGTCGATCAGTTCTTGTTCCTTGACGCTGTCCAGGCCGCACGGAATGCGGTACTGGGTATCGTTGGCGATGTACTTGGCGTCGTAGTCGTAGAACACGTGCGGCGTACCCAGGGCGATCGGCGGCAGCACCTGGCCGCGCAATACCGCGACGGTGAACTCCGGCCCGTGGATCCACTGTTCCACCAGTACCTGGGAATCGTATTTAGCTGCGTCCTGCCAGGCGGCGACCAGTTCCTGGGCGCTGTTCACCTTGGCCATGCCGATGCTGGAACCTTCATGGGCGGGTTTGACGATAAGCGGGAAGCCCAGTTCCGTACTGGCCTGCAAACAATCGCTTTCGCTCGCCAGCACCGCGTGGCGCGGGGTCGGAATACCCAGGCTTTGCCACACCTGCTTGGTGCGCAGCTTGTCCATGGCCAGTGCCGAGGCAAGGATGCCACTGCCGGTGTAGGGGATGCCCAGGCACTCGAGCAGGCCTTGCATGCTGCCGTCTTCACCGCCACGACCGTGGAGGATGATGAAGGCGCGGTCGATCTTCTCGCTTTGCAGGCGGTCGAGCAGGTCGTCACCCACGTCGATGGCGACCACGTCGACACCGGCGGTGGTCAGCGCGTCGATCACTGCGGCACCGGACTTGAGCGACACTTCGCGCTCGGCGCTCTTGCCGCCGTACAGCACCGCGACGCGGCCGAACGCCTTGACGTCCAGGGTCGAGTGCAGCTTGTCGTAGGCGCTGGTCATTTCGACTTCTCCTGCTTGGCGCCAGCGAACAGCGGGCTTTTCATCAATTGAGGGGCCAGGCCGCCGACATCACCGGCACCTTGGCAGATCAGGATGTCGCCAGCGCGCAGCAGTGGCTTGACCAGCGGCGCAAGGTCGACACCACGTTCGATGTAGATCGGGTCCAGCTTGCCGCGCTGGCGGATGCTGTGGCACAGCTGGCGGCTGTCGGCGCCGGGGATCGGCTCTTCGCCAGCCGGGTAGACTTCCATCAGCAGCAGCACGTTGGCATCGCCCAGCACCTGGACGAAATCGTCGTACAGGTCGCGGGTACGGCTGTAGCGGTGCGGCTGGTAGACGATCACCAGGCGACGGCTTGGCCAACCGCCGCGCACGGCCTGGATCACCGCAGCCACTTCGGTCGGGTGGTGGCCGTAGTCGTCGACCAGCATCACGCTGCCGCCTTCGACCGGCAGTTCGCCGTACACCTGGAAGCGGCGGCCGACGCCCTGGAACCCGGACAGGCCCTGGACGATGGCTTCGTCGGTGATGCCTTCGTCAGTGGCGATGGCGATGGTGGCCAAGGCGTTGAGCACGTTGTGGTTACCGGGCATGTTCACCGACACCTCCAGCGGCTCGCGATCACGACGCAGCACGGTGAAGTGGGTCTGCATGCCCATCTGGCGAACGTTGATGGCGCGGACGTCAGCCTCGTCGCTGAAGCCATAGGTCACGGTCGGGCGCTTGACCTGTGGCAGGATCTCGCGCACCACCGGGTCGTCCAGGCACATAACGGCCAGGCCGTAGAACGGCAGGTTGTGCAGGAATTCGACAAAGGTTTTCTTCAACTTGTTGAAGTCACCTTCGTAGGTCGCCATGTGGTCGGCGTCGATGTTGGTGACCACGGCCACCATCGGCTGCAGGTGCAGGAAGCTGGCATCGCTCTCGTCCGCTTCGGCAATCAGGTAGCGGCTGGTACCCAGCTGGGCATTGGTGCCGGCAGCGGTCAGGCGGCCACCGATGACGAAGGTCGGGTCCAGGCCACCGGCGGCGAACACCGAGGCCAGCAGGCTGGTGGTGGTGGTCTTGCCATGAGTGCCGGCAACGGCCACGCCATGGCGATAGCGCATCAGCTCGGCGAGCATCTCGGCACGCGGCACCACCGGAATGCGCCGCTCGAGAGCGGTGGCGACTTCCGGGTTGGCCGGGTTGATGGCGCTGGACACCACCAGCACATCGGCGGTGGCGGCGTTCTCGGCACGGTGGCCGACGAAGATCTCGGCGCCGAACGACTCCAGACGCTCGGTGACCGGCGAAGCCTTCAGGTCGGAACCGGACACTTCATAGCCCAGGTTCAGCAACACTTCGGCAATGCCGCACATGCCCACGCCGCCGATACCGACGAAGTGGATACGGCGGATACGGCCCATCTTTGGCTGGGGCATGGCTTTCTGGCTTTCAACCATGGGCCACCTCCAGGCAGATATCGACCACGGTGCTGGTTGCGGCAGGTTTGGCCAGGCGCCGTGCGGTGCCTGCCATGACGTTGAGTTTCTCGGGTTGCATCAGCACCTCGTTCAGGCGTTCAGCGAGCTGCGCTGCGCCAGTTGTCGCTTGTGGCATCAGGAAGGCAGCGCCTTCCCGGGCCAGATATTGGGCGTTGTGGGTCTGGTGGTCGTCGATCGCATGGGGCAATGGCACCAGCATCGAAGGCAGGCCCGCTGCCGCCAGCTCACTGACGGTCAAGGCGCCGGCCCGGCACACCACAATGTCGGCCCAGCCATAGGCTTGGGCCATGTCCTTGATGAAGGGCTCTACCTGAGCCTCGACGCCCGCCTCGCGATAACGCTCGGCGGTGGCTGGCGCGTGTTGCTTGCCGGCCTGGTGGAATACCTCTGGCCGCAGCGCGGGGGGCACTTCGGACAGGGCCTTAGGCAACAATTTGTTCAATGGTTCCGCCCCCAGGCTGCCGCCCATCACCAGCAGGCGCGCACGGCGCTCGGCCAGCGGCGCGCGCAGGGCGTCCATGAACAGCTCCGGGCGCACCGGGTTGCCGGTGGTGCGCAGTTTGTCGCTGGCGGCGAAGGTGGCCGGGAAGGCTTCGCAAACACGCGCAGCCAGCGGCAGCAGCAGGCGGTTGGTAGTACCGGCGCGCGCGTTCTGCTCGTGGATCACCAGCGGTACGCCGCACAGGCGTGCGGCCACGCCGCCTGGGCCGGTCACATAGCCACCGAAGCCGACCACGCATACCGGCTTGAGCTCACGCACGATACGCCGCGCCTGCAGCACGGCCTTGACCAGGGTGAACGGCGCCTTGAGCAACGACAGCTTGCCCTTGCCGCGAAGGCCGCTGACCTGGATCAGATGCAACGGCAGGCCGGCCTGGGGCACCAGTTCGTTCTCGATGCCACGCGGGGTGCCCAGCCAGTGCACGCTGTAACCGCGCGCCTGGAATTCACGGGCGCAGGCCAGGGCCGGGAATACGTGGCCCCCGGTGCCGCCCGCCATGATCAGTACGTTCCTGCCGTCAGCGGCCATGATTGGTCTCCTCGGCAAAATCGCTTTCGCTGAATTCGTGCTCCTCACTGCCCAGGTGCGTACGGCTTTCCCACTCGATACGCAGCAACAGGCCCACGCAGGCACAGCAGATCACCAGCGAGCTGCCCCCGTAGCTGAGGAACGGCAGGGTCAGGCCCTTGGTCGGCAGCAGGCCGACGTTCACACCGATGTTGATCAGGAACTGGCCGATCCACAGGAAGGCCAGGCCGAACGCAACATAAGCGGCAAAGAACTGTTTGGCTTTTTCCGCCCACAGGCCGATATACAGGGCACGCACAGTCACGAATACGAACAGCGCGATAGTCAGCAGCGAGCCGACCACGCCGAGTTCTTCGGCCAGAACCGAGAACACGAAGTCGGTGTGCGCTTCAGGCAGGTAGAACTGCTTCTGCACGCTGTTGCCCAGGCCAACGCCCAACCACTCGCCACGGCCGAAGGCAATCAGCGCCTGGGTCAGCTGGTAGCCCGAGCCGAACTGGTCGGACCACGGGTCGGTAAAGGTAATCAGGCGCGCCATCCGGTAAGGCTGCGCCTGTACCAGGACGAACACCGCGACCACCGCCAATACCACCATCAGGCTGAAGCGGAACAGCCCCACCCCGCCGAGGAACAGCATGGCCGCCGCCGCACCCATCATCACCACGGTGGCACCGAAGTCCGGCTCCATCAGCAGCAGGGCAGCCATGGGCAGCAGCACGATGAATGGCTTGAAGAAGCCCATCCAGGTTTCGCGTACCTCGGTCTGCCGGCGCACCAGGTAGCCGGCCAGGTAGATGACCACGAACACCTTGGCAATTTCCGAAGGCTGCACGTTGAAGAAGCTGAAGCCGATCCAGCGCATGGAACCGTTCACTTCGCGGCCGATACCCGGCACCAGCACCAGCACCAGCAGGCCGAAGGCCCCCAGCAGCATCAGGAAGCCCATGCGCTGCCAGGTGGCGATCGGCACCATCATGGTGGCGCCACAGGCGACCAGGCCGAGGAACACGTACACCAAGTGGCGGAACATGTGGTAAAGCGGGTTGCCAGACTGCACCGCAGCCACTTCCGAGGACGCCGAGGTGATCATCACCAGGCCCAGGCCCAGCAAAGCCAGGCAGCCGGCGAGCATCGCGAAGTCCAGGTCGATGCCACGGCCGCTGATCAGCGGCGACGGATAGGGCTTGAGGATGCCAAAGATCATGCAAGGCCTCCCGCTGCCTGGGCGAACAGGCGCCCGCGCTCTTCGAAGTTCTTGAACATGTCGAGGCTGGCGCACGCCGGCGACAGCAGCACGGCATCACCCGCCCGGGACAGTTCGGCGCATTGCTTTACAGCCTCGTCGAGAGACTTAACGCGGACCAGTTGCACGCCATCACCCAGGGCTTCGGCCAGGCGCTCGGCATCACGGCCAAGCAGCACCACGGCGCGGCAGAAGCGCTTGACCGGCTCGCACAACGCGGCGAAGTCGGCGCCCTTGCCGTCGCCACCGGCGATCAGCACCAGTTTGCCTTCGATGTCGGAACCCAGGCCTTCGATCGCGGCCAGGGCAGCACCGACGTTGGTGGCCTTGGAATCGTCGTACCAGTTCACGCCGTTGCGCTCGCGCACCCACTGGCAACGGTGGGCCAGGCCGCCGAACTCGCGCAGTGCCTCGAGCATCGGTTCAAACGGCAGGCCGGCAGCGTGCCCCAGAGCCAGAGCCGCCAGGGCGTTGCTCTGATTGTGGGCGCCACGAATCTTCAGCTCACGTGCCGGCATCAGCGCCTGGAACTCGAACGCCAGGTATTTTTCGCCGTCCACTTCACGCAGGCCGAAGGCCTTGAAATCCGGTTGGTTGAGACCGAAGGTCCAGCATGGGCGGCCTTCCACCGGCAGTGGCCGGGACAGGGCATCCTGGCGGTTGACCACGACCTGGCGGGCACCACGGAAGATCCGGTGCTTGGCCAGGTGGTAGGCCGGCAGGCCGCTGTAGCGGTCCATGTGGTCTTCGCTGATGTTCAGCACGGTGGCCACTTCGGCGTTGAGCTGATCGGTGGTTTCCAGCTGGAAGCTGGACAGTTCCAGCACGTACAGCTCGACATCATCGGCCAACAGGTCCAGCGCCGGGGTACCGAGGTTGCCGCCCACCGCCACGCGCTTGCCTGCCTTGGCGGCCATTTCACCCACCAGGGTGGTGACGGTGCTCTTGGCGTTGGAGCCGCTGATGGCAATGATCGGGGCCTTGGCGTGGCGGGCGAACAGTTCGATGTCACCGGACAACTTCACCCCACGCGCGGCCGCCTGCTGCAGGGCCGGGGTGGCAAGGGCCAGGCCGGGGCTGACGTACAGCTCGTTGGCGCGGCACAGGAAGTCCACGTCCAGTTCACCACAGCGCACTTCCACCTGCGGGTAATCACGGCGCAGGGTGTCCAGTTCCGGCGGTTGCTCGCGGGTGTCTGCGACCGCAAAGGCAATGCCCCGGCTCGCCAGGAAGCGAACCAGGGACATGCCGCTCTTGCCGAGGCCGACAACGATGCGGAATTGGTCGGAAGCGATCAAGGACACGCTCATCTACCTCAGTTTCAGGGTTGCAAGGCCGATCAGCACCAGGATCACGGTGATGATCCAGAAGCGGACGATCACCCGTGGCTCTGGCCAGCCCTTGAGTTCAAAGTGGTGGTGGATCGGCGCCATGCGGAACACGCGCTTGCCGGTCAGCTTGAAGGAGGCAACCTGGATCACCACCGACAGGGTTTCCATGACGAACACGCCGCCCATGATGAACAGCACGATTTCCTGGCGGACGATCACGGCGATGGTGCCCAGCGCGGCGCCCAGCGCCAGCGCACCGACGTCACCCATGAATACCTGCGCCGGGTAAGTGTTGAACCACAGGAAGCCCAGGCCGGCACCGATCAGCGCGCCGCAGAACACGATCAGCTCGCCCGAGCCCGGCACATAGGGGATCAGCAGGTATTCGGCGAACTTAACGTTGCCCGACAAGTAGCAGAAGATGCCCAGAGCGCCGCCGACCATCACCGTCGGCATGATCGCCAGGCCGTCGAGGCCGTCAGTGAGGTTGACCGCGTTGCTCGAACCGACAATGACGAAGTAGGTCAGCACGACGAAGCCGATGCCCAGCGGAATGGTGACATCCTTGATGAACGGCAGGATCAGCGTGGTTTCGACGCTGGTCGGCGCGGTCTTGTACAGGAAGATGGCTGCAGCCAGGCCGAATACCGACTGCCAGAAGTACTTCCAGCGACTTGGCAGGCCACGCGAGTTCTTTTCGATCACCTTGCGGTAGTCGTCGACCCAGCCGATGGCACCGAATGCCAGGGTAACGATCAGCACCACCCACACGTAGCGGTTGGTCAGGTCGGCCCACAGCAGCGTGCTGACGGCGATGGCGGACAGGATCAGCGCCCCACCCATGGTCGGGGTGCCGGACTTGGACAAGTGCGATTGCGGGCCGTCGTTACGCACGGCCTGGCCGATCTGGCGGATTTGCAGGGTACGGATCATCCACGGCCCCAGCCACAGCGCCAGGGACAACGCGGTCAGCACACCCAGAATCCCGCGCAGGGACAGGTACTGGAAGACCGCGAAGCCTTTGTGGAACTGTTGCAGATACTCGGCCAACAGCAGCAGCATTAATGTTTCTCCCCGCTGGCACCGCACAATGCCGCCACGACGTTTTCCATCGCAGCGCTGCGCGAGCCCTTGATCAAGATAGTGGTGTCGCTGGCATTCTCGGCGCCAACCGCGTCGATCAGCTCAGCTTGAGTAGCGAAATGGCGGCCATTGGCTCCGAACGCCTTGACCGCGTGTGTCATGTTGGAACCCACTGCGTACAGGGCGTCGACCTTGCCACGCGCGTAGTCACCCACCTGACGGTGGCCTTCTTCCGCCCATTGCCCCAGTTCGCCGATATCCCCAAGCACCAAGACGGTGCGCCCGGAAAAGCCGGCGAGTATATCAATGGCCGCGCACATGGAGGTGGGATTTGCGTTGTAACTGTCGTCGATCACCCGCACGCCGTTCGGCGCGATCTGCGCCACGGTACGGCCCTTGACCGGTTGCACGGCAGCCAGGCCTGCGGCGATGCCGCTCAGGCTCAGACCAACGGCATGGGCAGCGGCAGCGGCGGCCAGGGCATTGCTGACGTTGTGCTCACCGAGCACATTGAGTTGCACGTCTACCGTGTCGCCAGCGCCATGCAGCTTGAACGAAGGGCAACCACGGGCATCGCGGCCGATGTCAGAGGCATGGAAATCGGCCTTTGGATTGTTGCGGGCAAAGCTGAAGACCTTGTGCGCGCCGGCACGTGCCTTCCATATATCAAAGGCCTTGTCGTCCAGGTTGAGGATGGCGATACCCCCCTCGCCCAGGCCTTCGAGAATCTCGCCCTTGGCTTCGACGATCTTTTCCGGGCCGCCGAACTCGCCAACGTGGGCGGTGCCGGCGTTGTTGATGATGACCACCTGGGGCCGGGTCAGGCCGACGGTGTAGCGGATCTCGCCAATGCGCGAGGCGCCTAGCTCGATCACCGCGGCGCTGTGCTCGGGAGCGATCTCCAGCAGGGTCAGCGGCGCGCCGAGGTCGTTGTTCAGGTTGCCGCGGGTGGCGTGCACCAGGCCACGGGTGCGCAGGATGCTGGCGAGCATCTCCTTGACCGTGGTCTTGCCGCTGGAACCGGTGATGGCCACCACCGGCTTGTCGAAGGCAGCACGGTTCAGCGCGCCAAGCTGGCCGAGGGCCAGGCGGCAATCGGTGACCAGCAGCTGCGGCAAGTCGACATCGGCTACTTCACGCTCGACCAGGGCCGCGACAGCGCCCTTGGCCTTCACATCGGCCAGGTAGTCGTGGCCATCGAAGCGCGGGCCGGCCAGGGCGACGAACAGTTGCCCGGCGCCAACACTGCGGCTGTCGATGCTGACGCCGGTGAAGGTGGCGTCAGCACCGATTTGTTGACCACTCAGTGCTGTGGTCAGCTGGCTGAGTGACATCGGCTTAAGCATGTGGAGCCTCCCAGGCTGCAAGTGCCTTTTCGGCCTCGGTCAAATCGGAGAAATCATGGCGCTCGCCATTGATCTCCTGGTAATCCTCGTGCCCCTTGCCGGCCAGCACGATCACATCGTCGGCAGCGGCGGTGGCGATCAGGTGCGCGATGGCTTCGCCACGACCGGCAACGAACTCGACTTCGACAGGCTTGGTGAAACCCGGGCGGATGTCGTCAAAGATGCGCAGCGGGTCTTCAGTACGCGGGTTGTCGTCTGTTACCAGCACGCGGTCGGCCAGGCGCTCGGCCACTTCAGCCATCAGCGGGCGCTTGCCGCGGTCTCGGTCGCCGCCGCAGCCGAACAGGCACAGCAGCTTGCCGTGCGCATGCGGGCGCAGGGCTTCGAGCACTTTCTCCAGGGCGTCCGGGGTGTGCGCATAGTCGACCACCACCAACGGCTTGTCGCCCCCACCCAGGCGCTGCATGCGGCCGATCGGCCCCTGCAGCTGCGGGGTAACCTTGAGGATTTCGTCCAGCGCGTAGTCCAGCGCCAACAGAGTCGCCACGGCGGCGAGCATGTTGCTCAGGTTGAAGCGGCCCAGCAACTGGCTGCGCAGGGTACGTTCGCCCTGGGCGGTGACCAGGGTGGCGCGCACGCCATCGTCATTGAACAAGGCTTCACGGCAGTAAAGCGAGGCCTCCGGGTTCTCCAGGCTGTAGCTGAGCAACCGGGTCTCGATATGGTCGACACTCGGGCGGCGGGCAAAATCGGCGGCCAGGCGACGGCCGAAATCGTCATCCAGGTTGACCACCTGGCAACGCAGGCTCGGCCAGGCGAACAGCTTGGCCTTGGCGGCCTCATAGGCCTCCATGCTGCCGTGGTAGTCCAGGTGGTCGCGGGACAGGTTGGTCATGACCGCGATGTCGAATTCCAGAGCGGCGACCCGGCCCTGCTCCAGTGCGTGGGAGGAAACCTCCATGGCCACGGCTTTGGCGCCACCTTTCTTGAGGTCATTGAGGGTCGACTGTACGGCGATCGGGTCGGGCGTGGTCAGGCGGCCACTCTGCAGCTCACCATAGAAGCCGGTACCCAAGGTGCCGATCAGGCCACAACGCTGGCCAAGCAAATCCAGCGCCTGAGCCACCAGCTGGGTGACGCTGGTCTTGCCGTTGGTACCGGTAACGCCCACCAGGTTCAGCTGGCGGCTTGGTTCGCCATAGAAGCGACCTGCGATATCCGAAAGCTGGGCGATCAGGCCCTTGACCGGGATGAGCGGCACATCGGTGATTGGCAGGACGCTCGCGCCCTGCTCTTCATAGGCTACGGCGGCAGCGCCACGCGCCAGGGCATCGGCGATATGCTCGCGGCCATCGACCTTGGCACCCGGAACAGCCAGGAACAGATCACCCGGGCGCACATTGCGGCTGTCCAGCGTCAGCTCACGGATCAACGGGTCACGGCTGGCGTGAGCGAAAAGCTTGCTCAATGGCATTGTCATCATCCACGCCCTCCCTTGGCGGTTGCAGCTGCATTGACTTGCGATTGTTCGACGGGTGCCGGTGGCGGCAGGTTGTCTGGCGGAACGTTCATCAGGCGCAGGGTGCCGGACATGACCTTGCTGAATACCGGTGCCGAAACCAAGCCACCGAAGTAACCGCCCTTGCCAGGCTCATCGATCACCACGACGATGGCGTAGCGCGGGTCGCTCATCGGCCCGAAGCCGGCGAACAGCGAGCGGTAGGCGTTTTCGGTGTAGCCCTTGGAGCCCACGGTGGCTTTACGCGCGGTACCGGACTTGCCGGCCACGTGGTAGAACGGCACCTGGGCGCGGAACACGCCGCGCGGTGCTTCGATCACCTGTTGCAGCATGCCCTGAATGGTTTCGGCGGTTTCCTTCGGAATGGCCTGCACCGCTTCCGGGGCCTTGTCGACCTTGAGGATCGACAGCGGCACCATCTTGCCGTCGTTGGCCAGCGCCGCGTATGCATGCACCAGCTGCAGAGCGGTCACCGACACGCCATAGCCATAGGACAGGGTCGCAGTCTCGGCCTTGCGCCACTCGCGATGGTTGGGCAGGTTGCCGACGCGCTCGCCGGGGAAGCCAAGGCCGGTGTACTGGCCCAGGCCGACCTGGGACATGACCCGGTAGATGGCCTCGCCGCCGATGTCGAAGGCGATCTTGCTCATACCGACGTTACTGGAGTTGATCAGGATACCGGTCAGGTCGAGGATCGGGCCTTCGCTCTTGGACACGTCCTTGATGGTGTAGCGACCAATTTGCAGGCTGCCCGGGTACACCTCGACCTTGTCGGTCGGCTTCCAGCGACCACTTTCCAGAGCCGCGCTCATGGAGATCGGCTTGACCGTGGAGCCCGGCTCGAACACGTCGATGATCGCGCGGTTACGCATGGCGGCCGGGAACATGCTGCGGCGGTTGTTGGGGTTGTAGGTCGGCTGGTTGACCATGGCCAGGACCTCACCGGTCTTGACGTCCATGATCACCAGGCTGCCGGCCTTGGCGTCCTGTTCGGCAATGGCGTTGCGCAGCTCGCGGGTGGCCAGGTACTGCAGGCGCAGGTCTATCGACAACGCCAAGGTCTTCCCGGCCTTGGCGTTCTTGGTTACCTGGATGTCCTTGATCAGCCGGCCGCGCCGGTCCTTGATCACCTGCCGCTTGCCGGGTACGCCAGCCAGCCATTCGTCATAGGCCAGCTCCACCCCTTCGCGACCGTGGTCGTCGAGGTCGGTGAAGCCGACCATGTGCGCGGTGACATCACCGGCCGGGTAGAAGCGGCGGAATTCTTCCAGGCCATACACGCCCGGCACTTTCAGGTCGAGCACATGCTGGCCCTGCTCCGGGGTCAGGCCGCGGACCAGGTAGATGAACTCTTTGCTGGCCTGCTGGGTCAGGCGCTCGGTCAGCTGCTGCGGGTTCTGCCCCAGTGCTGCTGCCAGCTGCGGCCAGCGGTCCTTGGAGGCCTGCATTTCCTTGGGGTTGGCCCACAGGGTGGTGACCGGGGTACTGACCGCCAACGGTTCACCGTTACGGTCGGTGATCAGGCCGCGGTGAGCCGGGATAGGGATGTGACGCAGGCTGCGCGCATCGCCCTGCCCCTTGAGGAAGTCACGGTCGACTACCTGCAGGTCGATGATGCGCCAGCAGATGGCACCGACCATCAGCGCCAGCAAGCCGATCACCACGCGGAAGCGCCAGGGGTAGAGTGCGCCTTCGAGCTTCATCATGGCGCCACCATCCGCACTTCGTCAGCCGAAGGTACGCGCATCTTCAGTTGCTCGGAAGCCAGGTTCTCGATGCGACTGGCGGCGGTCCAGGTGCTTTGTTCGAGGATCAGCCGGCCCCATTCGGCCTGGGCCTTGTCACGTTCGCTCAATTCGCCGTACAGCGTGTTGAGCAACTGACGGTTCCAGTGCGCGCTGTAGGACACGGCGATGGCCGAAACCAGCACAGCAACGAACAGCAGAAGCATCAGGAAGCTTCCGCCTGGCAAAGGTTTGGCAAACAGCCTGCTCACCGCAGTTTCTCCGCCACCCGCATCACGGCGCTGCGCGCCCGCGGGTTGGCCTTGAGCTCGGCGTCGGAAGCGAACTGAGCCTTGCCGATGAGCTTGATTTTCGGCTCGAAGACCTTGTGCTGTACTGGCAGGTTGCGCGGCAGGTTGTCAGCCTCGCCCTTGGCCAGCTTGCGCATGAACAGCTTGACGATGCGATCTTCCAGCGAATGGAAGCTGATCACTGCCAGGCGGCCGCCCACTTCCAGCGCATCGATCGCGGCCTCCAGGCCTGCCTCGAGATCACCCAGTTCGTTGTTGACGTGAATGCGCAGACCCTGGAAGGCGCGGGTCGCCGGGTTCTTGCCCTTCTCCCAGGCCGGGTTGGCCACCTTCAGCACCTCGGCGAGGTCGCCGGTGCGCGTGAACGGTTGCTGTTCGCGGCGCTGCACCACGGCACGAGCCATGCGCTTGGCGAAACGCTCTTCGCCGTACTCCTTGAACACACGGGCTATTTCTTCTTCAGGTGCAGTGGCGATGAACTCGGCGGCGCTGATGCCCTGGTCCGGGTTCATGCGCATGTCCAGCGGGCCATCATTGAGGAAGCTGAAGCCCCGCTCGGGGTCATCCAGCTGCGGCGAGGAAACGCCCAGGTCCAGCAATACGCCGCTGACCTTGCCATCCAGGCCACGCTCTGCCACTTCCGCGCCCAGCTCGGCAAAGCTGCGCTGCACAATGACAAAGCGGCCGTCTTCGGCCGCCAGCGCTTGCCCCGTGGCAATCGCCTGTGGATCTTTGTCGAAACCCAGCAGCCGCCCTTGCGGCCCGAGCTTGCTGAGAATCAGCCGGCTGTGCCCGCCACGGCCGAAAGTGCCGTCCAGATAGCAACCGTCGGCGCGCAGGGCCAATGCCTCGACAGCTTCGTCGAGCAGGACGGTAATGTGGTTGAAGCCGCTATCTATGGTCACAGGATCAGATCACGCAATTCGTCGGGCATGGCGCCCGGTTGTTGAATAGCTGCAAGGTCGGCTGCCGAAACCGCGTTCCAGGCATCTTCATCCCACAGCTGGAATTTGTTCAGTTGCCCCACCAGCATCGCCTTCTTGTCGAGCTTGGCGTACTCACGCAGACGGGGCGGCACCAGGAAACGCCCACTGCCATCGAGCTCCAGGTCAACCGCGTTACCGATCAGCAAACGCTGAAGGCGGCGGTTTTCCTCACGCAACGATGGCAAGGCACGCAACTTGGCTTCTATCTGTTCCCACTCATCGAGGGGATAAACACACAAGCAGGGGTCAACGGCGT
The DNA here is from genome assembly GCF_057444345.1 of Pseudomonas sp. PVC-5-1. Taxonomy (NCBI): domain Bacteria; kingdom Pseudomonadati; phylum Pseudomonadota; class Gammaproteobacteria; order Pseudomonadales; family Pseudomonadaceae; genus Pseudomonas; species Pseudomonas sp. PVC-5-1. Next base: position 4,737,345 of record NZ_CM172024.1, read on the forward strand.
CGATGGTCACGATCAGCTGACCATTGCAACGCGAATCGAGCTCGTCACGGTACCGGCTCGGCATGGCGAGACGGCCCTTGGCATCGAGGCTGACGGCGTTGGCTCCGCGGAACACGGCTGCGATTCCCCACAATGTTAGCTTTTTTGTGTCAGAAAACCCACTTCATCCCACTTTCTGCCACTTGCGCACACTATAGGAATCCGCCCGCAGCACCGTCAAGGCACGTTCGGAAGGAAAAGCCTTACAGGACCGAGATTTAGCGCAATAAAGGAATGCGGAAGGACTACCGAGCAGAAAAAAATACGAGAAAAATCAAACCCACGCAGGCGAATGGAGTTCGAAGTTAAAGTGATTTATTAAGAGTAAGATTTTTTCGGTATTACCAGAGGGCATCTGCTATCGAATAAAGCAGGGAGGGAAAGGTGGAGAGTCGATCTGTAAGCCGGGTTTTGTCGAGGACAGTCATTCCTCTACGACGGCCATCACTGGACGCCTCTAGCAACCTACCCGGTTCCGACGCGGGCCACGCCTGATGGAACCCTATTTGGTCTTGCTCCGAGTGGGGTTTACCTAGCCACGAACTGTTGCCAGCCGTGCGGTGCGCTCTTACCGCACCTTTTCACCCTTACCGGCACCGAAGTGCTTAGGCGGTTATTTTCTGTGGCACTTTCCGTAGGCTCGCGCCTCCCAGGCGTTACCTGGCACTCTGCCCTATGGAGCCCGGACTTTCCTCCCCCTGCTATTGCGGAACAAAAGCAGGCAGCGACTGTCCGATCGACTCTCCGCCGCCAAGATTAACGGCACGCGCGCCCAAGAACAAGCAATACCGGCATTTATATCAATATGCCACTATTCGGCTTTCTGCTTTTCCAGTGCAAGTTGATACAGCAGGTTCTTGCGCACCCCGGTAATTTCCGCAGCCAGCGCCGCCGCCCGCTTGAGTGGCAGCTCGGCCAGCAGCAGGTCGAGCACCCGTTGCGCCTCGGCACTGACCGCCTGTTCGCCCTCCGGCGCACTCCAGCCACCAACCAGTACCACGCACTCACCGCGCTGCTGGTTGCTGTCACCAGCAACGAACGCGCGAAGCTCGGCCAGGGGCAGGCCCTTGAGGGTCTCGAAGGTCTTGGTCAGTTCACGCGCCAACAGCGCCGGGCGCTCGCCACCGAATACCGCCTCCATGTCTTCAAGGCATTCCAGGATACGGTGCGGGGCCTCGTAGAAGATCAGCGTGCGCGGTTCTTCCTTTACCTGCTCCAGGCGCGCCCGCCGTCCCGCCGCCTTGGCCGGCAGGAAGCCTTCGAAGATGAAGCGGTCCGACGGCAGGCCGGCTGCCGACAGCGCGGCGATCAGAGCGCAGGCGCCCGGCACCGGCACCACATTTACCCCCGCAGCACGCGCCTGGCGCACCAGGTGGTACCCCGGATCGGAAATCAGCGGCGTGCCGGCATCGGAAACCAACGCCACGTTCTCGCCCGCCAGCAGCTTGGTGAGAAAACGCCCGCCCTCGTCACGCTCGTTGTGCTCATGGCATGCCGCCAGCGGCGTGTCGATGCCGAAGTGCTGCAGCAGACGGATCGAATGACGGGTATCTTCCGCCGCGATCAGGGCCACGTCCGCCAGCACCTTCAGCGCCCGGGCACTCATGTCGTCGAGGTTGCCGATAGGGGTTGCGACCACATACAGCGTCCCCACCGTGGATTTCGAAGCCCCTGCCACATCAGTCACTGCGCACACCTGTCGTTCGGATCAAAGGCGCCATTGTAGCCCGAGCGCCTGCAACAGGGCGCAAAGAACTTCGCCGGCGACCGATGGCAGGCCTCCTATAGTGAAGGATCGACACGGCAACATCGCGCCCCGGCCATCGCTTGGGTACAATTGCCGGCCACCTTGATCGAGTAACAGGACCTTTACATGATCGCTTGCCTGCGGCTGTTCACAGCCCTCTGCCTTGCTGCCTTGCTGGCAGCCTGCGCCAGCTCGCCCTCATCCAGCCTGGGCGAACTGCCACGCACCCCGGACGCCAGCATCGAGCAACTGCTCGAAAAGGCTGCTTCCAGCAAGTCCGCGGAAGACGCCGCCCTGCTGCGCCTGAGCGCAGCCGACCTGGCCTACAGGCAGAAGGACTTCCCACGCGCCGCACGCATCCTCGAGCAGGTGCCGCTGGACACGCTCAAGCCGGCCCAGCAAGTGTTCGCCAGCACCCTCGGTGCCGAGCTGGCCATGAGCCGCAACCAGCCCAAGGCTGCCCTGGCCGCCCTGGCCCACCCCAGCCTGCAGCGCGTCGCCGAACTGCCGGAAGAACAGCAAGCGCGCACCTACAGCGTGCACGCGGCTGCCCTCGAAGCCGATGGCCAGGCTCTCGCCGCCGCGCAACAGCGCGTGCTGCTGGCCCCGCTGCTCAGCGGCCAGGCCGCCAGCGCCAACAATGACGCCATCTGGGCACTGGTCGCCGCGCTGCCGGCAGAGCAACTGCAGCAGCCTGGCAACGACCAGACCCTTGCCGGCTGGACCAGCTTGGCCTTCGCGGTAAAAAGCGCCGGCACCCTGGAGCAGCAGCAAGCGGCGATCGACGCCTGGGTCAAGCAGCACCCGGACCACCCGGCCGCCCAGCAACTGCCGCAGGCTCTGACCAAGCTCAAGGAGCTGGCCAGCCAACCGCTGACCAAGATTGCACTGCTGCTGCCTCAGGAAGGCCCGCTTGCTGGTGTTGCCCGCGCCCTGCGTGACGGTTTCATGGCTGCACACTTCCAGGCCCAACAAGCCGGCCAGCAGGCGCCAGCCGTGCAGGTATTCGACAGCTCGCGCATCGGCTCGCTCGACGACTTCTATCGCCAGGCCCAGGCCGCAGGCGTACAGCTGGTCATCGGCCCGCTGGAAAAACCGCTGGTCAAGCAACTGGCTGCCAAGCCACAACTGCCGATCACCACCCTGGCCCTGAACTACGCCGACGCCGGCCAGAAGGCTCCACCGCAGCTGTTCCAGTTCGGCCTGGCTGCCGAAGACGAAGCCCGTGAAGTAGCCCGCCGCGCCCGCGCCGATGGCATGGTCCGCGCAGTTGCCCTGGTACCGAGCGGCGAATGGGGCGATCGCGTGCTTGCCGCCTTCCGCCAGGACTGGGAAGGCAACGGTGGCACTCTGCTCGCCGCCGAACGCATTGCCCAGCCGGTCGCACTGGCCCAGCAGATTGCCGACCTGTTCCAGCTGCGCCAGAGCGAAGGCCGCGCCAAGAGCCTGCAGAGCACGGTAGGTGGCAGCATCGCCGCGCAGCCGTCGCGCCGCCAGGACATCGACTTCATCTTCCTCGCCTCGACCCCGCAACAGGCCCAGCAGATCAAGCCGACCCTGAACTTCCAGTACGCCGGTGACGTACCGGTCTACGCCACCTCGAACCTGTACAGCGCCAGTGGTGACGTCAACCAGTACAACGACATGAACGGTATCCGCTTCTGCGAAACCCCGTGGCTGCTGGACACCAGCAACAGCCTGCGCCAGCAGGTCGTGCAGCAGTGGCCGCAAGCGGCCGGCAGCCTGGGCCGCCTGTATGCCATGGGCGTCGACGCCTACAGCCTGGCGCCGCGCCTGGACCAGCTGAAAGCACTGCCGGACAACCGCGTACTGGGCCTTTCAGGCAGCCTGAGCATGAACGCCAACCAGCGTGTCGAGCGCCAGCTGCCTTGGGCCGAGTTCGTCCGCGGCCAGGTCCAGCGCCTGCCTGACACCGCCCGCTGATGGCAGCAGCGTCGCCCACCAGCGCCGGGCAGGCAGCGGAAGCCCAGGCCCTTGAGTACCTTCAAGGGCAAGGCCTGCAACTGCTGGCGCGCAACTGGCGATGCAAAGGCGGTGAGCTTGATCTGGTCATGCTCGACGCCGATACAGTAGTATTCGTCGAAGTCCGCTACCGGTTGCACGCGGGCTTCGGTGGCGCCCTCGGCAGTATCGACGGGCGCAAGCAGAAACGGTTGGTGCTCGCCGCCAGCCTGTTCCTGCAGAAGGAGCCCCACTGGGGCAACCACCCCTGCCGCTTCGACGTAGTCGCCCTGCAGGGCAGCCACCATGCAGGCAGACCGCTTCAATGGCTGAAAAACGCCTTCGAATGCTGAACCCATTCCGATTTTTTTGCTCTATGTTTCGCGGGCTGGTCGTTGTTGCGCGTAGCAAAGGCCACCGCCCCATTTAAGGTCACCAGATGGACATGCAATCCCGAATTCGCCGGCTATTCCAGGCCAGCATCGATACCAAGCAACAGGCAATGGACATCCTGGCACCGCACATCGAGCAGGCCAGCCTGGTCATGGTCAACGCGCTGCTCAACGAGGGCAAGATGCTCGCCTGTGGCAACGGCGGCTCGGCCGGCGATGCCCAGCACTTTTCCTCCGAGCTGCTCAATCGCTTCGAGCGCGAACGCCCGAGCCTGCCGGCCATCGCGCTGACCACCGACAGCTCGACCCTGACCTCGATCGCCAACGACTACAGCTACAACGAAGTCTTTTCCAAGCAGATCCGCGCGCTGGGCCAGCCCGGTGACGTTCTGCTGGCGATCTCCACCAGCGGCAATTCGGCCAACGTGATTCAGGCGATCCAGGCCGCACATGACCGCGAAATGATTGTCGTAGCATTGACTGGTCGCGATGGCGGCGGCATGGCTTCGCTGCTGCTGCCCGAAGACGTGGAAATCCGCGTGCCTTCGACGGTTACCGCGCGTATCCAGGAAGTCCACCTGCTGGCGATCCACTGCCTGTGTGATCTGATCGACAGCCAACTGTTCGGGAGTGAAGAATGACCCCTACGCGCCTCGGCCTTATGGCCCTGACCCTATGCCTGAGCGTCACTGGTTGCAGCTCGGTGCTGACCTCTACCCGCAATTCGCCGATCGAGGACGATCGCGGAACGCGCACCATCGGCAGCAAGATCGACGACTCGCTGATCGAAACCAAGGCCTCGGTCAACATCGCCAAGGCCAGCCCTGACCTGGACAAAGGTTCGCACATCGTTGTCAGCAGCTACAACGGCATCGTCCTGCTGGCCGGCCAGACACCGCGCGCCGACCTCAAGAGCCTCGCCGAGCAGACTGCCAGCCAGGTACAGCGCGTCAAGAAAGTGCACAACGAGCTGCAGGTGATGCAGCCCTCCTCCATCCTGGCGCGCAACAACGACGCCTGGCTGACCACCAAGATCAAGACCCAGATGCTGACCGACAATGCCGTGCCCAGCTCGCGCATCAAGGTAATTACCGAGAACGGCATCGTTTACCTGCTTGGCCTGGTGACCCAACAGGAGGCCAACTCGGCCACTGCCGTGGTACAGGGCGTTTCGGGTGTGCAGAAGATCGTCAAGCTGTTCGAGTACATCGACTGATTCACTGATTACCTGCACCGGCCTCTTCGCGGGTAAACCCGCTCCCACACGAATCTCACAGCGTTCGAGGCTTGTTGTATTCCTGTGGGAGCGGGTTTACCCGCGAAAAGGCCAGCACAAGCAACAACACTGCCCCACGTTTCAGAAAACCCAGGAAACACCGCATGAAAAAGCTTCTGCTGCCTGCCCTGCTGTTCGGCACTTTCGCCACCCTGGCCGGCTGCTCTACACCAAGCCTGATCACCCTCAACGATGGCCGTGAAATCCAGGCCGTCGACGTACCGAAGTTCGACCGTGACGCCGGCTTCTATGAGTTCCAGCAACTCGACGGCAAGCGTACCCGCATCAACAAGGACCAGGTACGTACCATCAGCGACCTGTAAGCAGGGCTGGCGTAATTAAAAAAAGGCGATCCGGTTGGATCGCCTTTTTTATTACTTGACCACTTTCAGACTTGGTCGACCAGTCGGGCGTGGCGGCTGGCCACCCCCCTCTGGCGGGCCATCGTCATCGGGCTGCACATCATCATCTTCCTGCTCATCGTCCTCCATCGAGGACGACTCCAGCTCGAAGACCATACCCTGGCCATTCTCGCGGGCGTAAATACCCAGGATGGCGCCAACCGGCACGTACAGCGAGTGAGCCACACCACCGAAGCGGCCCTCGAAGCTGACCGCGTCGTTGTCCATGTGCAGGCTGCGCACGGCACTTGGCGAGATGTTCAAGACGATCTGGCCATCACTGGCGAAACCGTCCGGCACCTGGACCTTCGGGAATTCGGCATTGACCAGCATATGGGGCGTGCAATCGTTGTCGACGATCCACTCGTACAGTGCTCGAACCAGATAGGGGCGACTGGAGTTCATCAACGGCTCCTTAAAGCTTGCGCATTTCACGTTCTACGGAGGACAGGCTCGCCTGGAAAGGCTCGCGGGCAAACTGCCGCTCCATGTAATCCAGCAGCGGCTTGGCTTGCCGCGGCAACTCGATGCCCAACACCGGCAGACGCCAGAGTATGGGCAGTAGACAACAATCGACCAGGCTTTGCTCCTCACTCATGAAGCAGGCGAACTCGCCGAACAACGGCGAGACCCCGGTCAGGCTTTCACGCAATGCCTTACGCGCTTCGGTTCGGGTAGCCTCGCTACTGCGCGGGTCGAGCACAATATCGGCCAAGGAGCACCAGTCGCGCTGGATGCGGTGCATCAGCAAGCGACTGTTCCCCCGCGCAACCGGGTACACCGGCATTAGCGGCGGATGTGGATAACGCTCCTCGAGGTACTCCATCACCACGGTCGATTCATATAGCGTCAGGTCACGGTCGACCAGGGTCGGCACGCTGCCGTAAGGGTTCACTTCGACCAACTTGGGCGGCAGGCGGCCGGGATCGACATCGATGACCTGAACGCTGATGCCCTTCTCGGCGAGCACGAGGCGTACCCGATGAGAATAGTAATCAGCGGGGTCGGAATAGCAGGCTAACCTGTTGGTTGCGCCCATGTAGCGCCTCCTCGCACGGGATGCTTGTAAAACTGTAAATGAAAACGCGCCCGTGGGGACCTGGCAGATCTGCCAGGCCACCACGGGCGCGTTCAACAACCAGAAACTACTGCGTGATCAGTGCACGTCCTTCCAGTATTCACGCTTGAGCAAATAGGCGAATACGAAGAAGAAAGCCAGGTACAGCAACACGTAGGTACCGATGCGCTGGCTTTCCAGTTTGACCGGGTTGGCCGAATAGGCCAGGAAGGTCACCAGGTTCTTGACCTTCTCGTCGAACTGCTCGGTCGTCAGGGTACCGGAATTCGGCGTAATGGTCAGCTGGTCGCAGGCTTCATGGGTCAGCGGGCTACCAGTCAGTGGGTCGAATTGCTTCTTGCCATCGGTTACGGTCTGCACCTGCTTGCAGCCAACCACCTGGTTACCCTGCAAGCCGACCAGCACGTTAGGCATGCCGACGTTCGGGAACACCTTGTTGTTCACCCCATAAGGCCGCGACGGGTCCTCATAGAAGCTGCGCAAGTAGGTGTACAACCAGTCGGTACCACGCACTCGGGCCACCAGGGTCAGGTCGGGCGGTGCAGCGCCGAACCAGGTCTTGGCGTCACTGGGCTTCATGCCGATCTGCATGTGGTCACCGATCTTGGCACCGGTGAACACCAGCTTCTCGAGCATCAGCTCGTGGGGGATGCCCAGGTCATCAGCAACCCGCTCGTAACGCTGGAACTTCGCGCTGTGGCAACCCATGCAATAGTTGGCAAAGGTACGCGCACCGTCCTGCATGGCGGCCTTGTCACTCAGGTCGATGTCGACCTTGTCCAGCTCCAGGCCCGTTTCGGCAGCGAAGGAAAAGGCAGGCATCACTGCCAGCAAAAATACTGCAATCAACTTTTTCATCAGCCAGTCACCCTTTCCGGAACCGGTTTGGTCTTCTCGAGCCTTGTGTAGAACGGCATCAGCAGGAAGTAGGCGAAGTACAACACCGTGCACACCTGCGACAGCAAGGTACGCCCAGGTGTCGGCGCCAGCACGCCCAGTATGCCGAGGATGACGAAGGCCACACAGAACACCAGCAGGAAGAGCTTGCTGATCCAGCCCTTGTAGCGCATGGAGCGGACCGGGCTGCGGTCGAGCCAGGGCAAGACGAACAACACGGCAATGGCCGCACCCATGGCAATGACGCCCATCAGCTTGTCAGGCACCGCACGCAGGATCGCGTAGAACGGCGTGAAGTACCACACAGGCGCAATGTGCTCGGGGGTCTTGAAGGCGTTCGCCTGCTCGAAGTTAGGTTTCTCCAGGAAGTAACCGCCCATTTCCGGGAAGAAGAACACCACGGCGCAGAACACGAACAGGAACACCACCACGCCGACAATATCCTTGACGGTGTAGTACGGGTGGAACGGGATACCGTCCAGCGGGATACCGTTTTCGTCCTTTTTCTTCTTGATGTCGACGCCATCGGGGTTGTTCGAACCCACTTCATGAAGGGCGAGGATGTGCAGGACCACCAGGCCGAGAATCACGATCGGCAAGGCAACCACGTGCAGGGCGAAGAAGCGGTTCAGAGTGATACCCGAGATCAGGTAGTCACCACGGATCCACTGGGTGAGGTCGCCACCGATCACCGGAATGGCACCGAACAGCGAGATGATCACCTGGGCACCCCAGTACGACATCTGGCCCCACGGCAGCAGGTAGCCCATGAAGGCTTCGGCCATCAGCGCCAGGTAGATCAGCATGCCGAACAGCCACACCAGTTCACGCGGCTTCTGGTAGGAACCGTAGAGCAGGCCGCGGAACATGTGCAGGTAGACGACGATGAAGAACGCCGATGCACCGGTGGAGTGCAGGTAGCGCAGGATCCAGCCGTATTCCACATCCCGCATGATGTACTCGACCGAGGCGAACGCCTCTTCTGCCGAGGGCGTGAAGCTCATGGTCAGCCACACACCGGTGACGATCTGGTTGACCAGCACCAGCAACGCCAGCGAGCCGAAGAAGTACAGGAAGTTGAAGTTCTTGGGTGCGTAATACTTGCTCAGGTGGTCTTCCCACATCTTGGTCGCGGGGAAGCGAGCATCAATCCAGTCCATGAACTTGCTCATCATGCGTTCTCCTGGTCAACGCCGATGACGACGATCTCGTCCGACTCGTAAGAGTGCGGTGGCACGGGCAGGTTGAGTGGCGCCGGCTGCGACTTGTAGACACGGCCGGCCAGGTCGTAGTGGGAACCGTGGCACGGGCAGAAATAGCCACCGACCCATTTCGGGCCAAGGTCGGCGGGTGCGACTTCCGGGCGGAAGGTGGGCGAGCAGCCCAGGTGTGTGCACAGGCCAACAAGGATGAGGATTTCCGGCTTGATCGAACGAACCTGCGGATCGACGTAGGTGGGCTGCACCGAGGCCTTGGACTCGGGGTCAGCCAGATCACCTACGACCTTTTTCAGGTTACCGAGGATCTCGTCCGTTCGCCGCACGATGAACACTGGCTGACCGCGCCACTCGGCCACCATCTGCTGCCCGGCCTCGACCTTGGCGATATTGACCTTCACCGGTGCACCCGCGGCTTTCGCCTTGGCACTGGGAAACCATGACCCCACGAACGGTACCGCAGCCCCCACTGCCCCCGCCGCCCCGACTACGGATGTCGCGGCTACGAGGAAGCGGCGCCGGCCTGCGTTGACGCCGTCATTGCTCATTCAGTCCTCTCCCATCAGCTTGCTTGACCAGTTGGACCTGGCCTGTACTTAGGTAATGTCTGTGGCACTAAAAATTGGCCGCCATGGTAAGAAACAAATCCACACACTGACAAGGTGATTACCCGGGGAACGGGCTACAACCCTCGCTTTGCTTGATCTGCGTCTATGCGGCAAGTCGTCACGGACATGCTGACAGGTTAGTTCAAGACATAAAAAAAGCCCGGTTCCAAAGAACCGGGCTTTTTTCGACTGCCGAAGCGGTATTAACGCTTGGAGTACTGAGGACGCTTACGCGCTTTACGCAGACCCACTTTCTTACGCTCGACTTCACGAGCGTCGCGGGTGACGTAGCCAGCACGACGCAGAGCGCCACGCAGGGTTTCGTCGTATTCCATCAGAGCGCGGGTGATACCGTGACGGATCGCACCGGCTTGACCGCTGACACCACCACCGGAAACGGTGACGTAGATGTCGAACTTCTCAACGGTTTCGGTCAGCTCGAGCGGCTGACGAACAACCATGCGAGCGGTTTCGCGACCGAAGAACACGTCCAGAGAACGGTTGTTGATGGAAATGTTACCAGTACCCGGACGCAGGAATACGCGAGCGGTTGCGGTCTTGCGACGGCCAGTGCCGTAGTTTTGAGTCGCCGACATAATGAACTATCCCGTTAGATCTTCAGTTCTTGAGGCTGCTGAGCAGTGTGTGGGTGAGCAGCACCCGCGTACACTTTCAGCTTGCGGTACATGTCGCGACCCAGCGGGTTCTTCGGCAGCATGCCTTTGACCGCAGTTTCGATAACACGCTCAGGGGCCTTGGCGATCAACTTCTCGAAGTTGATTTCCTTGATACCGCCCGGGAAACCGGAGTGGGAGTAGTACATCTTGTCGGAAGACTTGGCACCAGTCACACGAACCTGCTCGGCGTTGATAACGACGATGTAGTCGCCGGTGTCAACGTGAGGGGTGTATTCTGGCTTGTGTTTGCCACGCAGACGGCTAGCGATTTCGGTAGCCAGACGACCCAGGGTCTGGCCAGCGGCGTCGACTACGAACCACTCGCGCTTTACTGTTTCCGGTTTAGCAGTAAAAGTTTTCATTCTCTAAAGCCTCAGAGGCCGCCCAGCGAAAAATAGACGGCGAATCTTACTGGATAGTGCACAGCTTGCCAAGGGCAAGCGCGCAGCCGAACGCTGACGCTTTTGGGGGCTCGGGTCAGGCACGCCAATGTTCGACGGGGTTCTTCCTGCGTGGTGGTGCATCACTTCCGCCACACGGAGAGGTGCCGAATTATCCAGATTGCGCGAAAAATTTCAACCTGCTTTGATGGGCTTCTTTGCCAAGGAGTGTCTATCCGATGGAATACCGCCAGCTCGGCCGTACCGACCTCAATGTCAGTGCCCTGTGCCTTGGAACCATGACCTGGGGCGAGCAGAACGTTCAGGCCGAGGCCTTCGAGCAGATTGCCCGGGCCAAGGCCGCCGGGGTCAACTTCATCGACACCGCCGAAATGTACCCGGTGCCGCCCCGCCCCGAAACCTACGCCGCCACCGAGCGCATCATCGGCAACTGGTTCCGTGACAATCGCGATCGCGACGACTGGGTGCTGGCCAGCAAGGTCGCCGGCCCCGGCAACGGCATCAGCCACATTCGCGACGGCCAGCTCAAGCACAACCGCCAGCATATCGTCGCGGCGCTGGACGAGAGTCTCAAGCGCCTGCAGACCGACCGCATCGACCTGTACCAGCTGCACTGGCCCGAGCGCAGCACCAACTTCTTCGGCAAGCTAGGCTACCAGCATTTGCCACAAGGCCACTTCACCCCGCTGGAAGAAACCCTCGAAGTGCTCGACGAGCAGGTACGCGCGGGTAAGATCCGCCACATCGGCCTGTCCAACGAAACGCCGTGGGGCACCATGAAGTTCCTGCAACTGGCTGAAAGCCGCGGCTGGCCGCGAGCGGTATCGATCCAGAACCCTTACAACCTGCTCAACCGCAGTTTCGAGGTGGGCCTTGCGGAAGTGGCCATCCGCGAGCAATGCGGCCTGCTGGCCTATTCGCCGCTGGCGTTCGGCATGCTCTCCGGCAAATACGAGAACGGCGCACGCCCGGAAAACGCACGCCTGACCCTGTTCAGCCGCTTTGCCCGTTATTCCAACCCACAGACCGTGGCGGCCTGCAGCCGCTATGTGCAGCTGGCCCGCAAGCACGGCCTGGACCCGGCACAGATGGCCCTGGCGTTCGTTACCCGGCAGCCGTTCGTGACCAGCAATATCATTGGCGCGACCAGCCTCGAACAGCTGGACAGCAACCTTGCCAGCCTCAAGCTGAGCCTGAGTGATGAACTGCTGGCGGCGATCGAGGCGATTCACCAGGAGCAACCGAACCCGGCGCCTTGAGCCGGACCCTGTGCTGGTTTCTTCGCGGGCTCGCCCGCTCCCACAGGGACCGTACACAGTTCAGGGCCTATGCAGTACCTGTGGGAGCGGGCGAGCCCACGAAGAAGCACGCGCGGTCCGGCAGGCTAGACACAATCGCCAAAAAATAAGACGATCCAGCCGGTGATTGACCACTCTACCCTATAAGAACAATGACAATGATGTTTACCCAACCCTCCGCGTCGCTGCGGCGCGTCAGCATCCTGGCCATTGACAAGGTGTTCGCTTCGACCTTGATGCAGGCCAAGGATTTCTTCCACCTCGCCAGCTTGCGCTACAGCAAGCAACTGGGCCTGGGCCTGCAGCCCATGTTCGAGATTCGCCTGGTGAGCCCGGACGGCCAGCCCGTGGACAGCTTCAGCAATGTGCAGTTGCCAGTCGAAGGCGGCCTTGACGACGCAGACGTGATCATCCTTCCGGCCTTCTGGGATGACTTCGACAACCTGCTGCAACGTTATCCACAGGTACTGCCTTGGCTGCGTGAACAGCATGCCCGTGGCTCGGTGCTGTGCGCCGAGGCCAGTGGCGTATTCTGGCTGGCCGAGTCCGGCCTGCTCGATGGCAAGGAAGCGACCACCTACTGGCGCTTCTTCAACAGCTTTGCCGAACGCTTCCCGAAGATCCGGCTGAACCAGGACAAGCATCTGACCGATGCAGACAACCTCTATTGCGCCGGCGGGACCACTTCAGCCTGCGACCTGTACATCTACCTGATCGAACGCTTCTGCGGCGCCAACGTGGCCCGCGCCGTGTCCCGCGACATCCTCTACGAAGTGCAGCGCAATTACACCCCGGGACGCATGGGCTTTGGCGGGCAGAAGCTGCACCAGGACCTGATCATCCTGCAGATACAGCACTGGCTGGAAGAACACTTCGCCGACAAGTTCCGCTTCGAGGACGTGGCTCGCAACCACGGCATGAGCATTCGCAATTTCATGCGGCGTTTCCAGAGCGCTACGGGTGACAAGCCGCTGCACTACCTGCAACGGTTGAGGATCGAGACGGCCAAGGGCTTGTTGTCGAGCACGCGCAAGAGCATCAAGACCATCAGTTATGAGGTGGGCTATGACGATGCCAGTTTCTTTGCGCGGCTGTTCCGTCAGCATACCGAGCTGTCGCCGAACCAGTATCGGCAGCAGTTCATGCAAGAGGCTTGAGGCCAATGGGGCTGCCCTGCAGCCCATCGCGACACAAGGCCGCTCCTACAGGGAATCGCTTAATCCTGTAGGAGCGGCCTTGTGTCGCGAAAGGGCCGCAAAGCGGCCCCGGCAATTTCAAGGCTTGTGCGCCCGCGCCAGGAACTCGTGCGACTGCATCTCCAGCAAGCGGCTAAGGGTACGCTGGAACTCGAAGGCCAAGCGCCCACCGGTATACAGGTCCTTCAGCTCCACCTCGGCCGAGATGATCAGCTTGACGTTGCGGTCGTAGAACTCGTCCACCATGTTGATGAAGCGGCGGGCGATGTCGTCGGTGGTGACGCCCATCTGCTCCACGTTGCTCAACAGCACGGCATGGAAGATCTTGCCCAGTTCGATGTAGTCGTTCTGGCTACGAGGGCCGTCGCACAGGGCGCGGAAGTCGAACCAGGCCACGTCGTCACAGGTAAGCAGGGCATTGATCGGGCGATTCTCGATCATCAGCACGTCGTTCTGGACCGCCTGGGTGCACTCGGGGGTCAGTGCCTTGAAGCTTGCGCGCAGGCTCTGGTGAGCCGCTTCATCGAGCGGGTAATGGTAAAGCTCGGCCTGCTCCAGGTGACGCAGGCGGTAGTCGACCCCGCTGTCGACGTTCACCACCTCGGTGTACTGCTTGATCATGGCGATGGCCGGCAGGAAACGCGCGCGCTGCAGGCCGTCCTTGTACAGGCCGTCCGGCACGATGTTGGAGGTAGCCACCAGCGATACGCCGTTCTTGAACAACTCTTCCATCAGGGTGCCGAGAATCATCGCGTCGGTAATGTCCGACACGAAGAATTCGTCGAAACAGATGACCTTGGCTTCTTCGCTGAAGCGCTTGGCAATGATGGTCAGCGGGTTCTTCTCGCCCTTGAGGGTTTTCATTTCCTCGTGCACACGCTTCATGAAGCGGTGGAAGTGCGTGCGCATCTTCTGCTTGAACGGCAGCGCCTCGAAGAAGGTATCGACCAGATAGGTCTTGCCGCGCCCTACCCCACCCCAGAAGTACAGGCCCTTGACCGGGGTCTGCTCCTTCTTGCCGAACAGCTTGCCGAACATACCCGGCTTGTTGTTCTGCGCGTGTACCAGGTCATCGTACAGGCGCTGCAGGTGACGCACCGCAGTTTCCTGCGCCGCGTCATGGAAGAAGTCGGGACGTTTCAGATCTGCTTGATATCGTTCTAGGGGCGTCATGATTCGTTAGCGGGGCAACAAAAAACGGGCCGTCACTGTAGCGACAGGCCCGCTTAATGGCAATCAGTCTGTGGGAGCGGGCGTGCCCGCGAACACCGGCAAAGCCGGTGCCATGCAACGCGGCGCCTGTTTCGCGGGCACGCCCGCTCCCACAGTTTCACCATCTTCAGTCCGGTTGTGGCGCAAGCGCTGCACGCAGGCTTTCGATGGCCGAATCACGGGCTTCGGCGCTGTCGAACTGCGGCCCCTCGGCAACCTGTTCACCGTTCAGCCACAGACCGAAACCCAGGCCTTCGACGCGTACATCCGCCTCGCCACCTTGCTGCAGCTGCTTGCTCACGGCGCCGGCGCTCTTGCCGTCGGCGAAGCTGCGCGACAGCAGCAGTTGCTCGCCATCAGCGGCAAGCAGGCGGAAGCGGAAGCTGCCGTCTTCATCGCGGAAGCTGACGAAACGCGCACTCTTGGCGGCCTTCTTCTTCACTTCGGTGCTGGCCTGCACGCTGCTACGGAACGAACGCAGGCCAACGGCCTCGCGCAGCTGCTCGAGGAATGGCGTGGCGATCTTGCGAGCCTTGGCAGCGCCGGCCAGCAGGATGTCTTCCAGGTCCGCCGGGCGGGCGATCAGCTGGTGGTAGTACTCGCGCTTCTCGGCCAGCTGGCCGTCCAGCAGCTGGAACAGCCGCTGCTTGGCCTCGCCCCAGCCTAGGCCCTGCAGCAGCTCTTCACGGAACTCGGCGCACTGCGCCGGCGTCGAGAAGGCCTGGAACAGGGTGAACAGGTGAGCGTTGTCCGGGTCTTTCGCCTCGCCAGGCGCACGCGAGTCGGTGACGATGCGCGAGATGGCGTCTTTCATCTCCTTGGCGCTGGTGAATAGCGGGATGGTGTTGTCATAGCTCTTGGACATCTTGCGCCCGTCCAGGCCCGGCAGGGTCGCGACGCTCTCCTCGATCACCGCTTCCGGCAGGGCGAAGAAGTCCTTGCCCTGGCCGAACAGGTGGTTGAAGCGCTGACCGATGTCGCGGGCCATTTCCACGTGCTGGATCTGGTCACGACCGACCGGCACCTTGTTGGCGTTGAACATCAGGATGTCCGCAGCCATCAGCACCGGGTAGCTGTACAGGCCCATGGTCACGCCGGCATCCGGGTCCTCGCCATTTTCCAGGTTCTTGTCCACCGAGGCCTTGTAGGCGTGTGCACGGTTGAGCAGGCCCTTGGCGCTGACGCAGGTCAGCAGCCAGGTCAGCTCGGGGATTTCCGGGATATCGGACTGGCGGTAGAAGGTCACCTTGTCCGGATCTAGGCCACCGGCCAGCCAGGTGGCGGCAATTTCCAGGCGCGAACGCTGGATACGCAGCGGGTCGTCGCACTTGATCAGGGCGTGGTAGTCGGCCAGGAAGTAGAACGAGTCGACACCGGGCTGCTGGCTGGCACGGATCGCCGGGCGGATGGCGCCGGCGTAGTTGCCCAGGTGCGGAGTGCCGGTGGTGGTGATACCGGTGAGAATGCGCGTGGTCATGGGTGTTCGCTTATTCAGGCTTGGCTCAGTTCGAAAGGCGCGGCAGCAGCAGATCCTTCAGATCGGTCAGCTTGCCATGGAAGAAGTGTCCGCATTCTGCCACTTTCAGCAGCTCATGGGGGCGCGACAGGCTGTCGGACCAATCGTAAACCAGCTGCGGCGCGACGACTTCGTCGGCGTCCGGCTGCACCACGGTGATCGGGCAGCGCTGCGGCAGCGGGAAATCCGCCGTCAGGCGCATGACCGCCGGGGCGATCATGAACAGCTGTTGCAGCTCTACTCCAGTAGCCTCCAGGCGGCCGGCCAGGCTGGTGGCGACGAAGCCGCCGAACGAGAAACCCATCAGCACCAGCGGCAGGCCCAGGTGCTTTTCGCGCAGCCAGGCCGCAGCGGCTTCGGCATCAGCCACCTCGCCAGCGCCCATGTCATGGGTGCCTGCGCTCTGCCCGACGCCACGGTAGTTGAACCGCAAGGTCACGTAGCCGGCGTCACGGGCGGTGCGTTGCAAGGTCGAGACCACCTTGTTGAGCATGGTGCCGCCCTGGACCGGGTTGGGGTGGCAGATCAGCACCGCGCCACGTGCATTGGCCACGTCCAGGTACAAGGCTTCCAGCTGGCCGCTGGGGCCATCGATGAACAAGGGGGTTTCGCGGACAAGCAAGGCACTACTCCGTGACCTCGGGAGGGGTCGATTCGTCTAGATGAGGAATTCTGTTCTGATTTGCGATCGCTCGCGGTATACAGCGCAGGTCTGAGCCGTTAACGTAAAGCAAAGCCGTTTATAGAGGAAGGACTCGTGGAACTCTCGCTCCTTGTTTGGTTGTTGCCGACCCTGGCCCTGGTCATCGGCGTGGTGGTTGGGTTCGTCGTCGCTCGCCTGCTGCCCAATGCCGCGCCGAGCAGCACCCAGCGTCAACTGGATGATATCCAGAAGCGCTTCGACAGCTATCAGAACGAAGTGGTTACTCATTTCAACAGCACTGCCGTGCTGGTCAAGAAACTGACCCAAAGCTATCAGGACGTGCAGGACCACCTGGCCGAAGGCGCCAACAGCCTGGCCCTGGACGACGTCACTCGCCAACGCTTGCTGGCAGCCCTGCACTCCGAGGCAGCGCAAGGCCCACGCGACCGTTTGACCCCGCCGAAGGACGCCGAAGTGCCACGCGACTACGCGCCGAAAGCACCGAACTCGCCGGGCATGCTCGACGAGAGCTACGGGCTCAAGCGCTGATCTGCAGAAAATGACAAAGGCCTCGCAAGAGGCCTTTTTCATGGGCTGGATTCACTGGCCTCTTCGCGGGTGAACCCGCTCCCACAGGGGCGGCGCAGGTTTCAAATACTGCGCCTGACCTGTAGGAGCGGGTTTACCCGCGAAGAGGTCGGCCCAGGCAACCTAGCTGCAGGCCTGCAATGCCTGCTCGACATCCGCCAGCAGGTCCTCCACGTCCTCCAGCCCCACCGACAGGCGCACCAGCCCCTCCGATATCCCGTGATGCGCCCGCTCCTTCGCGGTATAGCTGGAGTGCGTCATGCTCGCCGGATGCTGCGCCAGCGACTCGGCATCGCCCAGGCTCACCGCCCGCGCAAACAGTTGCAGGGCATTCATGAATCTGCGCCCGGCCTCGATCCCCCCCTTGAGCTCGAACGCGATCATCCCGCCCGGCAAACGCATCTGCCGCTGCGCCAGCTCGTACTGGGCAAACGACGGCAAACCCGGGTAGTGAATCAGCTCCACCTGCGGCTGCCGCGCCAGAGCCTCGGCCACCTGCTGGGCATTTGCGCAATGGCGGTCCATGCGCAGGGCCAAGGTCTTGATACCGCGCATCAGCAGCGACGCATCGTGGGGTGACAGCACAGCCCCGGTCATGTCCTTCAGCCCTTCCAGGCGAATGCGGTCGACCAGCGCCTTGCGCCCCACCACCAGACCGGCAGTGATATCGCCGTGGCCACTCAGGTACTTGGTCGCCGAATGCACCACCAGGTCCGCTCCCAGCTCCAGCGGCCGCTGCAGGTAGGGCGTGCAGTAGGTGTTGTCGACCACGACATGCACATCATGCCCGCGCACCGCCTCGGCCACCGCGGCGATATCCACCAGCTGCATGTTGGGGTTGGCCGGCGTTTCGAAGTAGATCATCCGCGTCTTGCTGTTGATCGCCGCTTTCAGGGCCTTGGCATCGTTCAGGTCGACATGGCGGATTTTCACGCCGAATTCGCCAATGCCATGGTGCAGGAAAGCAAAAGTGCAGCCGTACAATGTGCGCCCGACGATCAGCTCATCACCAGGGCGCAACAGGGTCCAGATCGTCGAGGTGATGGCCCCCATGCCCGACGCCAATGCCAGCCCCGCCTCGCCGCCCTCCAGCGAGGCCATGCGCTGCTCCAGCAGAGCCAAGGTAGGGTTGGAAATGCGGCTGTAGAAATGCCCCGGCTCCTCCCCGGCGAAGCAAGCAGCACCGTATTCGACTGTGGGGAAGGCATAGGTAGCGGTCTGGTACACCGGCGGCACCAGGGCGCCACCGTGGGAAAGCGGATCGTAGCCATGGTGAATGGCCCGCGTGGAAAAACCGGTGTTGTTATGGGAGTCGCGCATGGCAACAGCCTCTTGTGGTTTGCTATAAGCTTATGCCACCGAGCTGCCCGATTTTTTCCAAAATGGCCCACGCATACGCGTGCTTGTTGGAACAAAAATAATAATTACCGGACCAGGAGGGCAAAACATGCCTTCAAGCCTCGACCGCACCGACCGCGCCCTGCTCGCTGCCCTGCAGGACAATGCCCGCCTCACCGTTGCCGAACTTGCCGACCAGGTAGCGCTGACCACCTCGCCGTGCTGGCGGCGGGTCAAGTTGCTGGAGGACAACGGCTACATCACCGGCTACCAGGCCATCCTCTCACCCAAGTCGCTGGGATTTGGCGTGACCGCGTTCGTCAGCATCATGATGGACTCGCACACCAAGGACATGGCACTGGCGTTCGAGCAGCGGTTGATGGAGATTCCCGAGATCGTTGCCTGCCACAACATTTCCGGGAGGTATGATTTTCTGCTGGAGATCCTGGCGCGGGACCTGGAGTCGTTCGGCGAATTCACCCGCGAAGTGCTGCAGCGGTTACCGGGGGTGAAGGAGATCTATTCGAGTTTTTCGTACAAAGCGGTGAAGGAAAAACGGGTGATACCGGTGTCGGAAAAACATATCTAGGACAGGTCTTTCAGCACGCCAGGAACGGTCCTACTGATTACCGAACCGCAGCCGACATACAGCGAGTTACATTTACGGAAAGCTAGCCCATGTAGCGATCAGGAGAACCTACATGGCTAAAGACAACGCATATTATCTCGATGAAGCGCTATACATCAGTGCGCAGCCACCAACGGGCATTGAGCTGCATTATATTGGCGGTGGTGGTGGGCCGGGGGGAGGTGGCTGGGGGCTTAGCGACGGGTATCCTCGCGGGACCAGTCCAACCAAAAGCGATATTGCACGCGTAATTTCCACTCGAAAGGTGTTCGCAGAGGAATACCATATTGTTGAAAAAGATTATTTGGAAAAATACCGTCAAGAGACGAACCAGCTGCCAAGCACAATTGCAGCATTGAAGTCCCAAATAAAAGCGGAAGCGAGCCAGGCAGGCGCCCCTCTGACAGCGGCATCAGCCGAGCAGGTCATTCTCACCACACGCATCAATCAGATGCGTGATCTTTATCTACAGATCCTGCCCGACGCCAACAGTTATTTCGGTGCACCCGCGTTCTATAAACGCGGTGATTCAATGATGAGCCGATTTCTCGACCCGGGCTTTTTCGCCGCAACAACGGGTGAAGAACTGGGGGCAGAATGGGGCGCCAAACTGCACAGTTCATGGGATGGCGCCTATCGCCTGCATCTTGAAGCACTCAAGATTCAGGCACTGGCAGATGACCTGGAAAGCCTGGCAACACAAGTGGATCAGGATGAGCTGAGTCATCAGCCAATGGACTTGTCGCAGGCCATTGCCCGAAGAACAGCGCAAATCCATGCAGAGCGGCAAATTCATTTCAACTGCTTGCCCAGTGTTATTCAGCACGAGTTGGGGCAGACAGTCATTGACGACGCACTCTCGCTCGTTCAGGCACTCAGTGCTTATCTAGCCACTGCTGTTGCCCTGATCCAGGGCAAACAATCGCAAATCCCGTCATACCCGGACCAAAACCCTCAAATCAACGGCCCTCTGTCAAAGCCGCAACTCGAAGGGCTTCTGCACCTCGTGGATGAGCAGCGGTTACGGCGTGCCGGTCCACGCTGGAAGGAGTATCACCAGGCGCTTGCTCTGACCGAATCGATCCGGTTTCTGGGTGTCTACACAAGTGCCACGCAAAACCTGGTGCAGCGCGCCGTTGAGGTAGAGAGCCTGCAAGGGCAACTCGCCGCACAAGAAGAAGCTGCGCGCCAGCAGGCCGAAGCCGAGCAACAATGGCAGGAGGCTATACGCCAGCGCGTGTGCTATAACCACCAGGCGCAGTTTGCAGGATCAGCGCCAGCCGTAATCCCCATCGGCGCTGCAACCTTTGCAATTGCCGAAACATCGTACACAGCATTGAGCAAAGCAATAACTTCGGCGATCAGTCGTCTGGTTGCTGTTTCTCTTCGCTCGCTTTCCGTTGGCACCCTCGCAATGGCCTGGCCATCGACACTGGGCAACAGCGAACGCCACTACCTCATTAGCACCCCACTATCCAGCCTGGTACCGCCTGACGGGCCAGACATTGCCGCGCTGGCCGCAACATCCACCAGTATCGACTTACCGTATCTCATGGCAGGGGCCGAAAGCGAAGACACCCTAGACCTGTATGTGGTGCCAGGCGGCAAACCGGTAGCGGTTCGTGCAGCAACGTTCGACACGGAACGGCAGGTGTACAGCCTGGCGCTGGACAATCCTCAGCGGATTCTGACGTGGACACCTGCCAGTGCTCCGGGTGGTGAGCAAGGAAGTTCCACCAGCCTTCCGCAACTACCCCCAGGCACCATCGTCTATGCCGGTAGCAGCCTGAACCCTGTGAATAACGAACAGGAAGGCTACCCCGCGCTTGATCTGCTGGATCAGGAACGGCTGATCATTACCTTCCCCATGGACTCGGGATTACCGCCTATTCTGGTGGTGTTCAAGAGTCCGCGATATGAGCCAGGTATTGTCATGGGCTCAGGGGCGGAGATCGATGGCATCTGGCTTGGGGACATAACCAGAGGGGCCGGAGCAAAAATCCCGACACAAATTGCAAATGCGCTGAGGGGAAGAGAGTTTCGAGACTTCGATGAGTTCAGAACCGCATTCTGGAAGGCGTTATCCGATACCCCAGAGCTTTCTAGCCAATTCAATGATGCAAACAAGAGTCTCATCGCCAAAGGGCGCGCGCCCAGAGCGCGTGACAAAGATCACCACAAAGGTCACGCAACCTTCATACTCCACCACGTGATTCCAATTTCCGAGAGCGGGGCTGTATACGACGTAGACAACTTAAGAGTAGTTACACCAGCGGCGCATCATGCCATTCACTATGGGGCCTCCGAATGACTCAAAAAGCCACGATCTCCGAATATACAGAACTTGACTTCTTGAATTTCATCAAATCAATAATCAACCCACCAGACAACATAAGCGATCAAGAACTTGATGCACAAATCATGGCATTCAAGACTCTGAGCGAACACCCCAACGGGTCAGACCTAATTTATTGGCCTGAAGCAGACGGCCTTGACACGCCTGAAGAAATTCTACGCATAATAAAAGAGTGGCGTGCAGCCAACGACAAGCCAGGATTCAAACCAGAATGAATTCGACACCCCGCTCACGCGGGGTGTACCACCAAAGCGCAACTCAGTAAAAATTTCCAAACATCCACAGGAAGGCTGCGCCAAGCGCGTTTTGGGCAATGGCCGCAACGGTCGCCTATTTACCGACCAGTATCTCAAGGCCGCTGGCTTTGGCGGCTATAAATAGCAGGATAAAAAAACCCGCCGAAGCGGGGTTTTTCTTGCAGGCAGCCTGGCGCTTAGATCGCGCCACGCTGACGCAGCACGTCCAGCACCTGCTTCACGCCCTCATCCACGCTCGTGGCCTGGGTATCGATCACAAGGTCGGCATCCAGCGGCACATCGTACGGGAAGCTTTCGCCCGGGATGTTGTCGCCACCAGCAGCGTACAAGCCTTGCGGGTCACGCTCACGGCAGGCCAGCGGCGAGGCCTGGACGTAAACGGTCACCAGGCGCTCCTTGCCGATCAATGCCTTGGCCTGTTCGCGGCCTTCTGCATCCGGGGCCACGAACGCGGCCAGAGTCAGCAGACCGGCTTCGTTGAACTGGCGCGCCACATGGGCGGCGCGGCGCCAGTTCTCGGTGCGGCCGGCACGGTCCTGCGGCAAGCCCTTGTTCAGGTCATGGCGCAGGTTCTGGCCGTCGAGCACGTACACTGCACGGCCCATGTCGAACAGCTTGCGCTCCACGGCGTAGGCCAGGGTGCTCTTGCCAGCGCCGGACAGGCCACTGAACAGCACGGTGGCAGGCTGCTGGCCGAAGCGCAGGGCGCGCTCTTCGGTGGCCACATGGCACAGCTTGCCATGATGGCCGGTGCTGCCGTGCGGCAGGACTGGCGGAGCGATGATCATGCCGGCGCCGACCGTGCCGTTGGTCAGCCGGTCGATGACGATGAACGCACCGGTGGTGCGGTTGCTTTCGTAACCGTCCAGGGCAATCGAGGCGTCCAGGGACACCTTGACGCGGCCGATCTCGTTCAGTTGCAACGCGCTGGCAGCGCCCTGCTCCAGGGTGTTCACATCGACCTTGTGGGTGATGCTGGCAATCGAGCCCGGCACGTAGCTGGTGGCGCGCTTGATGTCGTATTTCTTGCCCGGGAGCATCGGCTCCTCGGCCATCCACACCAGCATGGCGTCGAACTGGTCGGTGACCGGCGGGACGTTGTCGGCATGCACCAGCAGGTCGCCACGGGAGATGTCGATCTCGTCTTCCATGGTCAGGGTCACGGCCTGGCCGGGGCCTGCGTTTTCCAGCTCGCCTTCGTAGGTGACGATGGACTTGACGCGGCTGCTCTTGCCCGACGGCAGCACGACGATTTCGTCACCCTTGTGCACCACGCCGCTGGCGATGGTGCCGGCGAAACCGCGGAAGTTCAGGTTCGGGCGGTTGACATACTGCACCGGGAAGCGCAGGTCGGTGAAGTTGCGGTCGGCCGACACTTCGACGGTTTCGAGGATTTCCATCAGCGTCGGGCCGGCATACCACGGCGAACGCTCGCTGTGGTTGACCACGTTGTCGCCCTTGAGCGCCGACATCGGCACGAAGTGCAGGCTGCTCGGCACCAGGTTGATGGCTTCGGCGAACTTCAGGTAGTCGGCCTTGATCGACTCGAACACGCCCTGGTCGAAGCCTTTGAGGTCCATCTTGTTGACCGCGACGACGATGTGCTTGATGCCCAGCAGCGAGGCAATGTAGCTGTGGCGGCGGGTCTGGGTCTGCACGCCGTAGCGGGCATCGACCAGGATGATCGCCAGGTCGCAGGTGGACGCGCCGGTAGCCATGTTGCGGGTGTACTGCTCGTGGCCCGGGGTGTCGGCAATGATGAACTTGCGCTTGGCGGTGGAGAAATAGCGGTAGGCGACATCGATGGTGATGCCCTGCTCGCGCTCGGCCTGCAGACCGTCGACCAGCAGCGCCAGGTCGACTTCCTCGCCGGTGGTGCCGACCTTTTTCGAATCGCGGGTGATAGCCTCGAGGTGGTCCTCGTAGATCATCTTCGAGTCATGCAGCAAGCGCCCGATCAGGGTGCTCTTGCCGTCATCCACGTTGCCGCAGGTGAGAAAACGCAGCAGTTCTTTGCGCTCGTGCTGAGCCAGATAAGCGAGGATGTCTTCGCTGATCAAATCGGATTGGTGCGACATGGAGTAACCCTGAAAATTAGAAGTAGCCCTGACGTTTCTTGTCTTCCATGGAACCGGCGCCATCGTGGTCGATGACTCGGCCCTGGCGCTCGGAAGTGCGCGTCAGGAGCATTTCCTGAATGATGTCGGTGAGCGTCTCGGCTTCCGACTCGACAGCGCCCGTGAGCGGGTAGCAGCCAAGGGTACGGAAACGCACCTTTTTCTTGACGATGCGCGCTTTCTCTTCATCGGTGAGATGTTCGAGGATGCGCTCGTCGTCGATCATGATCAGGGTGCCGTTCTTCTCGATGACTTCACGCTCGGCGGCGAAGTACAACGGCACGATCGGGATGCCTTCGAGGTAGATGTACTGCCAGATGTCCAGCTCGGTCCAGTTCGACAGCGGGAAGACGCGGATCGACTCGCCCTTGTTGACCTTGCCGTTGTACACGTTCCACAGTTCCGGGCGCTGGTTCTTCGGGTCCCAGCGGTGCTTGCTGTCACGGAACGAGTAAACGCGCTCTTTGGCCCGCGACTTCTCTTCGTCGCGGCGAGCACCACCGAAGGCGGCATCGAAACCATGCTTGTCCAGCGCCTGCTTCAGGCCCTGGGTCTTCATGATGTCGGTGTGCTTGGAGCTGCCATGGGTGAACGGGTTGATGCCCTGCGCCACACCCTCGGGGTTGACGTGGGTGATCAGCTCCAGGCCCATTTCCTCGACCATCTTGTCGCGGAAGCTGTACATCTCCTGGAATTTCCACTGGGTGTCGACGTGCATCACCGGGAACGGCAACTTGCCTGGGAAAAAGGCCTTGCGCGCCAGGTGCAGCATCACGGCGGAATCCTTGCCGATCGAGTACAGCATCACCGGGTTGTCGAACTCGGCGGCCACCTCGCGGATGATGTGGATGCTCTCCGCCTCCAGCTGTTTCAAGTGCGTCAGTTTGTCGACCATGGCTACTCACGAAAAACGATCTTATGGACGGCCTGCGGGCCGTGTTCGAGCGAGCCACTTTATCACAGCGGCTGCTTCTATTTAGGAGGCCGGCTAGATCGAAAAAGTCTAACGATATGACTGGGGGTTTGGGCTGGAATAGGGGCCGCTCTGCGGCCCTTCGCGGGCACGCCCGCTCCCACAGGTGCAGCACAGCCCTTGTGGGAGCGGGCGCGCCCGCGAAGAAGGTGACGCCGATGTCAGATCGGGTTCGGGCAATCGATGAACAGGTGCTCCACGGCAAAGCGCCGCGCCAGGTAATCACCCAGCGCCTGCACCCCATACCGCTCGGTGGCATGGTGCCCGGCGGCAATGAAGCTGACGCCATTTTCGCGGGCGCTATGGTAGGTCTGTTCCGACGCCTCGCCGGTCAGGTACAGGTCCACCCCGGCCGCAATCGCCGTGTCGATGTAGCCCTGCCCGCCCCCGGTACACCAGCCGACCCGCCGGATCATCTGCTCACCCTCTACCAGCAAAGGCTCACGCCCCAGAACCTCCCGCACTCGCCGGGCGAAGTCGAGCGCAGTCATCGGCTCGGCCAGCGAGCCGACCAGGCCGACCACCTTGGGGTTCTCCGGGTCCAGCGGCCCTTCGACGGTGATGTCCAGCTGCCGCGCAAGTTGCACGTTGTTGCCCACGTCCGGGTGCACGTCCAGCGGCAGGTGGAACGCCAGCAGACTGATGTCGTTGTTCAACAGGGTCTTCAGCCGGCGCTGCCGGATGCCGGTGACGCAAGGGTTCTCTCCCTTCCAGAAGTAGCCATGGTGCACCAGCACCAGGTCGGCCTCGGCTTCGACTGCCGCATCCAGCAACGCCTGGCTGGCGGTAACGCCGCTGACGATGCGGCTGACCTGCGGCCGGCCTTCGACCTGCAGGCCGTTGGGGCAATAATCCTGGATCTTCGCGCTGCCCAGGTAACGCTCGGCTTCCTCGACCAGGGTGTTCAGAGCGACGGCCATGAAAATCTCCTCGAAATCTGCGTTTTTCTCGGGCACAACGCCCATGCAACGCCCGTATAATGCCGGCCATTATGGGCCGTCGCCGGCACTGGGGGAACCGGTGTATGATCGCGCGCGCTCATGCCCACCGCACGGTCATCGTCCCCGGCTATTTCCAGGATTCATTCATGTTCAAGGCTTTGCGTTATTTTGGCTGGCCCCTGCTTACCGGCGTACTGATCGCCATGCTGATCATCCAGCGCTTCCCGGAGTGGGTAGGCCTGCCCAGCCAGGACGTCAACCTGCAGCAGGCACCGCAGACCACGCGGATCATGCAGGGCCCGGTATCCTACGCCGACGCCGTGACCCTGGCCGCCCCGGCGGTGGTCAACCTGTACACCACCAAGGTGGTGAACAAGAGCGCCCACCCGCTGTTCGAAGACCCGCAGTTCCGCCGTTTCTTCGGCGACAACCTGCCCAAGCAGCGCCGCTGGGAGTCGAGCCTGGGCTCGGCGGTGATCATGAGCCCCGAAGGCTACCTGCTGACCAACAACCATGTCACCAGCGGCGCCGACCAGATCGTCGTGGCCCTGAAGGATGGCCGCGAGACCCTGGCCCGGGTCATCGGCAGCGACCCGGAAACCGACCTGGCGGTGCTGAAGATAGACCTGAAGAGCCTGCCGGCAATCACCATCGGCCGCTCCGACAACATTCACATCGGCGACGTGTCGCTGGCCATCGGCAACCCGTTCGGGGTCGGCCAGACCGTGACCATGGGCATCATCAGCGCCACTGGCCGCAACCAGCTGGGCCTGAACAACTACGAAGATTTCATCCAGACCGACGCGGCGATCAACCCGGGTAACTCCGGCGGTGCGCTTGTGGATGCCAACGGCAACCTGATCGGCATCAACACGGCGATCTTCTCCAAGTCCGGCGGTTCGCAAGGTATCGGCTTCGCCATCCCGGTGAAACTGGCACTGGAGGTGATGAAGTCGATCATCGAGCACGGCCAGGTGATCCGTGGCTGGCTGGGCATCGAAGTACAGCCACTGAGCCAGGAACTGGCCGAATCGTTCGGCATGAAGGACCGCCCGGGCATCGTGGTGGCGGGCATCTTCCGCGAAGGGCCGGCGGCAAAGGCCGGGCTGCAGCTGGGTGACGTGATCCTGAGCATCAACGGCGAGCCGGCCGGTGACGGGCGCAAGTCGATGAACCAGGTGGCGCGGATCAAGCCCAACGAGAAGATTACCATCGAGGTGATGCGCAATGGGCAGCAGTTGAAGCTGATCGCCGAGGTGGGCCTGCGGCCACCACCGGCGCCAGCAGTCGCCAAGGAAGAGAAGTAAGGCTGCGATCTGGTCTCTGGGGGGCTGCTTCGCAGCCCATTCGCAGCACGAGGCTGCTCCTATGTATGGACTCGCCCACACTGTCTAGCTGCTTTTGAACATAGGAACCCGGTTGCATCTATGTATCAGGCCTGTTCGAGGAAGCTTTTTGCTTCTGGCCGACATCGTGGTGAGCTCGCAGCGTGCCGTTTACATTGAGGCCACTGCATCGGGCCTGTAGGAGCGGAGGCATCAGTCTGCGACGGTCTTACCAGGGGTCAATGTTCACTAGCAGGGGTTGGAGCGCTTAGCGCCCCGGTGGCATTACTCGGTTGGTCAGAGGCTCATGGCAGCCTCCGGGTTGCTGTTCGGTTTGTGTTGATAAACCTGGTCGTTCTGTAACAGGGCCCAGATAATGCGCAGATTTCGATTAGCCAGTCTGATCGCCGCTTCCTTGCGCCCAAGGCGGGATAGCCAGCGCAAGAGGCGGCGATCGTCTGGCTGATCGGAATCAGGCCTTAGCTGACTCAAGACAGCATGTGCGCCCTGGATCATCAGGCTACGTATGTAGCCGTCACCTCGCTTGCTCATCCTGCCCAATCTGACTTTGTTTCCACTGCTGTGCTGATCGGGCACGATACCGAAGAAGGCGGAATACATTCGGCCACTGGCGAAGCGGCTGGGCTCGGTCTGTTTCGCCACGATCGCCGTGGCGATGATAGGGCCTACGCCACGAATGGTGACCAGTCGCTGTGCGACTTTATCCTCCCGGGCTGTCGCTTCGAGCCGTCTACTGAGCCCCGCAATGCGTTCACCCAGAGACAGCCAGTCCGTCAACAGCTCATCGAGCAACTCACGCAATAGGTCGGGCAAAGGTAAAGAGGCATCCTCAAGAGACCGCGGCACATGCTTACCAATCGCAGCGTCGCCCTGTGGCATGGATACGCCATGCTCAAGCAGCAAACCACGTATCTGGTTACCCAGCGCGGTATGCCGCTTGATGTTGCCGCGGCGGATACGGTGCAGTGCTTGAATAGCCAGTGCTGTGGTGCTCTTGATCGATATCGAGGCAATACTGGTATCGCGACCGGCGCGCAAAATGGCATGGGTGTCGTTACGGTCGTTCTTCGCGCCGCTGCGGTGTTCGGCGACTCGTTGCGCAGGCAGGATGCGAACCGCATTACCTTTGGCCTGCAGCAGCCTTGCCCAGGCTTGTGCACCTGGGCCGCACTCCATCAAGACGGTCACTGTCGCTGGCAACCTGAGCAGGAAATCATGAAAGGCCTGACGGGATTTGATGCGATCTTCGTAGATCACCCGACCGGTAGCATCCTCGCCTGCTAACTGAAAGACCTGCTTGGCCAGGTCTACACAGATGGTTGTGCAAAGCTCCACATCAGTGGACGACAGGGAACCTTGCTTGGAACTATGCTTTTTCATGGTCTCGCCCTCGCTGCCGTTGGCTTCTTAGAACGCCACCGTGGCACTGTGATGCCTCGGCGGGGGCGAGTCCATCGATTACAGGAGATCGCATTTCCCTTGTAGGAGCAGCCTTGTGCTGCGAATGGGCCGCAAAGCGGCCCCCGGCTACATCAATGCAGGATCTGGCTCAGGAACAACTTGGTCCGGTCACTGCGTGGCCGGTCGAAGAAGTCATCCGGCGCCGCCTGCTCGACGATCTCGCCCTTGTCCATGAAGATCACCCGGTTCGCCACGGTCCGGGCAAAGCCCATCTCGTGGGTCACGCAGAGCATGGTCATGCCATCCTCGGCCAGGCCCACCATGGTATCGAGCACTTCCTTGACCATTTCCGGGTCCAGCGCCGAGGTCGGTTCGTCGAACAGCATGATCTTCGGTTTCATGCACAACGCGCGGGCAATCGCCACACGCTGCTGCTGACCACCGGACAACTGCCCCGGGTACTTGTGCGCCTGCTCCGGAATACGCACCCGCTCCAGGTAGTGCATGGCGATTTCCTCGGCCTTGCGCCGCGGCATCTTGCGCACCCACATCGGCGCCAGGGTGCAGTTTTCCAGGATGCTCAGGTGCGGGAACAGGTTGAAGTGCTGGAACACCATGCCCACTTCGCGGCGGATGGCCTCGATCTGCTTGAGGTCGTTGGTCAGCTCCACACCATCGACCACGATGCGCCCCTGCTGGTGCTCTTCAAGGCGGTTGAGGCAACGGATGGTGGTGGACTTGCCAGAGCCGGACGGCCCGCACAGCACGATGCGCTCGCCCTGGCGCACGTTCAGGTTGATGTCCTTGAGCACATGGAACTGGCCGTACCACTTGTTCACGCCCTGCATCTGGATGATGCCTTCGGGGCCGGCAGGCTGCTTGATCGCTTCACTCATTTCGAAACTCCTAACGCTTGTGGCCAGTGTCCAGCTTGCGCTCCAGATGCATGGA
Organism: Pseudomonas sp. PVC-5-1; assembly: GCF_057444345.1. Taxonomy (NCBI): domain Bacteria; kingdom Pseudomonadati; phylum Pseudomonadota; class Gammaproteobacteria; order Pseudomonadales; family Pseudomonadaceae; genus Pseudomonas; species Pseudomonas sp. PVC-5-1. The sequence continues at coordinate 4,766,801 of NZ_CM172024.1, forward strand.
GTAGCGGGACATACCGAAACAGAAAATCCAGAAAACCAGGGCGGCGAACACATAGCCCTCGGTAGCCATGCCCAGCCAGGCCGGGTCGGCAGCAGCTTGCTTGACGCTGTTCAGCAGGTCGAACAGGCCGATGATGATCACCAGGCTGGTGTCCTTGAACAGGGCAATGAAGGTGTTGACGATGCCGGGAATTACCAGCTTGAGCGCCTGCGGCAGAATCACCAGGCCCATCGCCCGCCAGTAGCCAAGGCCCATGGCCGCGGCAGCTTCGTACTGGCCCTTGGGGATGGCCTGGAGGCCGCCACGCACCACCTCGGCGATATACGCCGACTGGAACAGGATCACGCCGATCATCGCCCGCAGCAGCTTGTCGAAGCTCATGCCCTCAGGCAGGAACAACGGCAGCATCACCGATGACATGAACAGCACGGTGATCAGCGGCACGCCGCGCCAGAACTCGATGAAGGTCACGCACACCACCTTCACCGCAGGCATTTTCGAGCGCCGCCCCAGGGCCAGCAGGATTCCCAGCGGCAATGCGCCGACAATGCCCACGGTGGCAATCACCAGGGTCAGCATCAGCCCGCCCCACTGGCTGGTAGGTACGCTTTCCAGGCCCAGCATGCCCCCGTGCAGCAGGGTGTAGGCCAGCAGCGGGTACACCACCAGGAAGCCAAGGCCGTAGAAGGCCTTGCGTGGGAAGCGTTTGATGAACAGCGGGGCGGCGCCAAGCACGGCAAGCCACACGGTCAGGTCCACGCGCCAGCGCAACTCGGCCGGGTAGTAGCCGTACATGAACTGGCCGAAACGCTGCTGCACGAACACCCAGCAGGCGCCCTCCTTGGTGCAGTCGGCGCGGGTGGTGCCGACCCAGTTGGCATCAAGCAACGCCCACTGCAGCAGCGGCGGCACGATCAGCCAAACCAGGTAGATGGCAAACAGGGTCAGCAGCGTATTGAGCCAGCTGGAGAACAGATTGGCACGCATCCATGCGAGCACGCCGACGGTTTTCACCGGTGGCGGCATGTCGGGTTTGAAAACATGGGCATTCACGGGCGTATCCTCACCGCTCGATCAGCGCAATGCGCTTGTTGTACCAGTTCATCAGCAGCGAAATACTGATGCTGATGGCGAGATAGACACTCATGGTGATGGCGATCACCTCGATGGCCTGGCCGGTCTGGTTGAGCACGGTACCGGCGAACAGCGAGACCATCTCCGGATAGCCGATACCGGCCGCCAGCGACGAGTTCTTCGCCAGGTTCAGGTACTGGCTGGTCAGCGGCGGAATGATCACCCGCAGTGCCTGGGGGATGATCACCTTGCGCAGGGTCGGCCCCTCGCGCAGGCCCAGCGAACGCGCGGCCTCGGTCTGGCCATGGCTGACCGAACGGATACCGGAGCGCACGATCTCGGCGATGAACGCAGCGGTGTAGATGGTCAACGCCAGGGTCAGCGCCAGCAGCTCGGGGATCAGTACCCAGCCACCGACGAAGTTGAATCCTTTCAATTGCGGCACTTCCCAGTGCACCGGGCTGCCGAACAGCAGTGCGCAAACGCCTGGGATGGCGATGAACAGCGCCAGCCCCACCCAGAACTTGTGGAATGGTTCACCCGTCTCGTCGAAGCGCTTGTTGGCATAACGCACCATCACCACGATGGCCAGCAGCGCCAGGACCAGGGCCACGACGAACGGCCAGAAGCCTTCGGCCATGGACGCGCCGGGCATGTTCAGGCCACGGTTGCTGATGAAGAAGGTGTCGTCGATATTGATGCTGCCCCGCGGTCCCGGCAGGGTCAGGAACACGGCGAAGTACCAGAACAGGATCTGCAACAACGGCGGGATGTTGCGGAAGGTTTCCACATACACGGTCGCCAGCTTGTTGATCATCCAGTTCGGCGACAACCGCGCCACACCGATGATGAAGCCAAGGATGGTCGCCAGCACCACGCCGATGAACGTCACCAGCAAGGTGTTGAGCAGGCCGATGACGAACACCCGCGCATAGCTGTCTGATTCCACGTAGGGGATCAGGTGCTGGGCGATGCCGAAGCCGGCACTGCGGTCGAGAAAGTCGAAGCCCGAGGTGATACCCCGGTGTTGCAGGTTGGTTTGCGTGTTGTGGAACAGATACCAGCCCAGACCGACCACGAAGACTATCGTGAGAATCTGGAACAGCCACGCGCGCACACGTGGATCGCTCAGGGATAAACCCTTTTGTGCGCCGATTCGATTTTGCATGAAGTGCCCCGGAAAGTAGGGTTCCGAACAGCCTGCGGCGGCGGGATGCCGCCGCAGGGTGCAGCCATCAGCGCACAGGTGGCGCGTACTGGATGCCGCCGTTGTTCCACAGGGCGTTCATGCCACGGTCGATCTTCAGGTCGGTGCCCTGGCCCAGGTTCTTCTCGAACACTTCGCCATAGTTGCCGACTTGCTTGACGATCTGCACTACCCAGTCCTTGGGCAGCTTGAGGTCCTTGCCATACTCGCCGTCCGCACCCAGCAGGCGAGCGACGTCCGGGTTCTTGGTGCCTTTGGCCTCGGCCTCGACGTTCTTCGAGGTGATGCCTGCCTCTTCGGCGTTGAGCATGGCGAACAGGGTCCACTTGACGATGCTGAACCACTCCTCATCGCCTTTGCGCACCACCGGGCCCAGCGGCTCCTTGGAGATGGTTTCCGGCAGTACCACGTATTCGGTCGGCGCGGCCAGTTTGGAGCGTTGGGCGAACAGCTGCGACTTGTCCGAGGTCAGCACGTCGCAACGGCCGGACTCCAGCGACTTGGCGCTTTCGTCGGAGGTATCGAAAGTGATCGGCGTGTACTTCAGACCATTGGCGCGGAAGAAGTCCGACACATTCAGCTCGGTGGTGGTACCGGCCTGGATGCAGATGGTCGCGCCATCAAGCTCCTTGGCGCTGGAAACACCGAGTTTCTTGTTGACCAGGAAGCCGACGCCGTCATAGTAGGTAACACCGGCGAACACCAGGCCCATGCCGGCATCACGCGAGCTGGTCCAGGTGGTGTTGCGCGACAGTACGTCGACTTCGCCCGACTGCAGCGCGGTGAAGCGTTCCTTGGCGTTGAGCTGGCTGAACTTGACCTTGGTCGCGTCGCCGAATACAGCGGCGGCTACGGCGCGGCACACGTCGGCGTCGATACCAACGATCTTGCCCTGCGCATCAGGTACCGAGAAGCCTGGAAGACCGTCGCTCACGCCACACTGGACGAAGCCCTTCTTCTTTACCGCATCCAGGGTGGCGCCGGCCTGGGCGTTGCTCACGGCGCCCAGCGCGGCGGCAGCGGTCAGGACTGCCAGGGTGGTTTTCAACATCTTCATTCACAACCTCCAAATCGCTCTTGTTGTATCGAGCCGGAATTGCACCGCACCCTTTTGAGGCGTATCCGACCCGTATTGGCTTGTTATTGGGTCAATGGCGCAATGGACTGTTCTGTGACAGCCTTCGCGTGCAAAGGGTGTTACCGTCACGGCCTGCCCTTTGCATCATTGGGTGAATTGCAAAGCGCGTACCAAAATTTGCGGCTGTAGCGTTTAAGCGCTCGTCAAGTAGGGAAAGTTGTATCGTTGCGACATTCTTTTTCCGACAATCATTTCCAGCGCCTTCTTTTCACGCACGCCATAACAAGACCCGCACACTTTCGGAGCAGTCATGACCAACCCACTGATTCTCGAACCGCAGAAAACCGCAGACGCCTGTGTGATCTGGTTGCACGGCCTGGGTGCCGACCGTTACGACTTCCTACCAGTGGCCGAATTCATGCAGGAACGCCTGCTCAGCACCCGTTTCGTCATGCCCCAGGCTCCCACCCGCCCGGTAACCATCAACGGCGGCTACGCCATGCCCAGCTGGTACGACATCAAGGCCATGACCCCGGCCCGTGCCATCGACGAGGCGCAGCTGGAGGAATCGGCCGAACAGGTCATTAGCCTGATCAAGGCCGAGCAGGCCAAAGGCATCAGCCTGTCGCGGATTTTCCTGGCTGGCTTCTCCCAGGGTGGCGCGGTGGTTCTGCACACTGCCTATATAAAGTGGCAAGAAGCGCTGGGTGGCGTGATCGCCTTGTCCACCTACGCCCCCACCTTCAACGACCAGCATCAGTTGAGCGCCTGCCAGCAACGCACCCCGGCCCTGTGCCTGCATGGTGTGCACGACCCGGTGGTGATCCCTTCCATGGGCCGCACCGCCTTCGAGTACCTCAATACCTGGGGCGTTGCCGCCCGCTGGCACGAATACCCGATGGAACACGAAGTGGTGGTGGAAGAGTTGAGCGACATCCACGACTGGCTGAGCAAGCAATTGCAATAAGCCAGGGCTGTCTGTAGTTGTAAGGCTATTCCACTACGCCGCGCCTGAATCTTGCATTACACTGCCCGGCGTACATTCCTTAACCAGTTGATGAGACGATCGTGCTCAAGGCACTCAAGAAAATTTTCGGCAAGGGAGACGCCGCGCCACAGGCCGTCGCTCCTGCTGCCAGCGTGACGCCGCCTGCGCCCGCACCCACCAGCGAGGCCCGGCCTGCGGAAAAACCGGCCGCACCACGCGCCACCCCCACTCCCCAGGCCGAACAGCCTGCCGCCGTTACGCCAGCCGCCGACAAGCCGGCCAAGGACAAACCGCGTCGCGAGCGCAAGCCCAAGCCGCAGGCCAGCCTGTGGAAACCGGAAGACTTCGTGGTCGAGCCACAGGAAGGCAAGACCCGCTTCCACGACTTCAAGCTGTCCAACGAACTGATGCATGCCATCCACGACCTGGGCTTCCCGTACTGCACGCCGATCCAGGCACAGGTGCTGGGCTACACCCTGCGCGGTCAGGACGCCATCGGCCGGGCCCAGACCGGTACCGGCAAGACTGCGGCGTTCCTGATCTCGATCATTTCCCAGCTGCAGCAGACGCCGCCGCCGAAGGAACGCTACATGGGCGAGCCACGTGCGCTGATCATCGCGCCCACCCGTGAGCTGGTGGTGCAGATCGCCAAGGACGCCATCGCCCTGACCAAGTACACCGGCCTGAACGTGATGAGCTTCGTCGGCGGAATGGACTTCGACAAGCAGCTCAAGGCCCTGGAAGCGCGCCATTGCGACATCCTGGTGGCCACTCCGGGGCGCCTGCTGGACTTCAACCAGCGCGGTGAGGTGCACCTGGACATGGTCGAAGTGATGGTGCTGGACGAAGCCGACCGCATGCTCGACATGGGCTTCATCCCCCAGGTGCGCCAGATCATTCGCCAGACGCCGCCGAAAAGCGAGCGCCAGACCCTGCTGTTCTCCGCCACCTTCACCGACGACGTGATGAACCTGGCCAAGCAGTGGACCACCAACCCGGCCATCGTCGAGATCGAGCCGGAGAACGTTGCCAGCGAAACGGTGGAGCAGCACGTCTATGCGGTGGCCGGCAGCGACAAGTACAAGCTGCTGTACAACCTGGTGACCCAGAACAAGTGGGAACGGGTGATGGTGTTCGCCAACCGCAAGGACGAAGTGCGGCGCATCGAGGAAAAACTGGTGCGCGACGGCATCAATGCCGCGCAGTTGTCGGGTGACGTGCCGCAGCACAAGCGTATCCGTACCCTGGAGAACTTCCGCGAAGGGCGCATCACCGTGCTGGTGGCCACCGACGTGGCGGGGCGGGGCATTCATATCGATGGCATCAGCCACGTGATCAACTTCACCCTGCCGGAAGACCCGGACGACTACGTGCACCGCATTGGCCGGACAGGCCGTGCTGGCACCAGTGGTGTGTCGATCAGCTTTGCCGGTGAGGATGACTCGTACCAGCTGCCAGCGATCGAAGAGCTGCTGGGGCGCAAGATCAAGTGTGAAATGCCGCCGGATGAACTGCTGAAGCCGGTACCGCGCAAGCACCACTGAGTGGTGTTGGATTCTTCGCGGGCTTGCCCGCTCCCACAGGGGCTCCACAGCTTCCGGAAGCTGTGGAGCCCCTGTGGGAGCGGGCAAGCCCGCGAACCGGGGCAAAGCCCCGGCCAGCAATACTCTGTCTACCAGCGCTCCGCCGCATCCTGATCACTCTGCTTCCCTTCCACCCACCGTGCCCCTTCCTGGGTATTTTCCTTCTTCCAGAACGGCGCCCGCGTCTTCAGATAGTCCATGATGAAGTTGCAGGCATCGAACGCCGCCTGCCGATGGGCACTGGCCACGCCGACGAACACGATCGGCTCACCCGGCTCGAGCGCACCGATGCGGTGCAGCACCTCCACCTTGAGCAACGGCCAGCGCTGCTCTGCCTCCACCACGATCTTGGCCAAGGCCTTTTCGGTCATGCCCGGATAGTGCTCGAGGAACATCCCCGCCACCTCGCGGCCATCGTTGAAATCCCGCACGTAGCCGACAAAACCGACCACCGCGCCCACACCGACATTGGCCGCGTGCATGGCATTGGTCTCGGCTCCCGGGTCGAACGCGCCCTCCTGTACTCGCACAGCCATGTTCAGCCTCCGGTCACCGGCGGGAAGAACGCCACTTCATCGCCCTCTTCCAGCGGCTCATCGAGCTTGCACAGTTCTTCGTTGCGCGCACACATCAGGTTCTGCTCGGCCAGCACTTCATACTGCCCGCCCTTGGCCACCAAGGCCTGGCGCACATCGTCGAGCACCTTGAACGCACCCTCCACCCGCTCGGCATCCACGCCCAACAATTCGCGGTAACGGGCGAAGTACATCACCTTGACCTTCATCACGCCTCCACCTTGTAGTGGCCACTCTTGCCGCCGAGTTTTTCCAGCAGGCGCACCTGCTCGATGACCATACCTTTATCCACAGCCTTGCACATGTCATAGATCGTCAGCGCAGCCACGCTGGCTGCAGTCAGCGCCTCCATCTCCACGCCGGTCTGCCCGGCCAGCTTGCAGCGGGCGACGATACGCACGGCGTCCTGCCCCTCGGCACTCAGTTCGACCTTGACGCTGGTCAGCATCAGCGGGTGGCACAGCGGGATCAGTTCGCTGGTCTTCTTCGCCGCCTGGATCCCGGCAATGCGCGCCACGGCGAACACGTCGCCCTTGGGGTGTTCACCGTCGACGATCATCTGCAAGGTCTGCGGCAACATGCGCACCCGCGCCTCGGCGGTGGCCTCGCGCTCGGTCACGGCCTTTTCAGTGACGTCGACCATGTTGGCCCGCCCCTGGGAATCAAGATGTGTCAGCACTGCTCTGCTCCTGTGAAGGGAACTCGCAGTGTAAACCTGTGAGTCAGGTTTGAGCAGAGGGGTGCGTCAACGGTGCCCGCGAAAAAGCCGGGCGGCGAACCGCCCGGCGGAGAGGGTTACAGATGCGACTCGGCGTACTCGGCCAGCACCGAGCGTGGCACGCCCTGCAGGGTGATGTGCACGCCATGGGGGAAGTCCTTGAAGCGCTCGGTCAGGTAGGTCAGGCCCGAGCTGGTCGCGGACAGGTAGGGGGTATCGATCTGCGCCAGGTTGCCCAGGCAGACCACCTTGGACCCGGAGCCGGCACGGGTGATGATGGTTTTCATCTGGTGCGGCGTCAGGTTCTGGCACTCGTCGATCAGGATCAGGCTCTGCTGGAAGCTACGGCCACGGATGTAGTTCAGCGACTTGAACTGCAACGGCACGCGCTCGAGGATGTACTCGACGCTGCCATGGGTGCTTTCGTCATCCATGTGCAAGGCCTCGAGGTTGTCGGTGATGGCGCCCAGCCAAGGTTCCATCTTCTCGGCCTCGGTGCCCGGCAGGAAGCCGATCTCCTGGTCCAGCCCCTGCACACTGCGGGTGGCGATGATGCGCCGGTAGCGCTTACTTACCATGGTCTGTTCGATGGCTGCGGCCAGGGCCAGGATGGTCTTGCCGGAACCGGCGGCGCCGGTCAGGTTGACCAGGTGGATATCCGGGTCAAGCAGGGCGAACAACGCCAGGCTCTGGTGGATGTCCCGCGGTTTCAAGCCCCAGGCTTCCTGGTGCAGCAGCGGTTCCTGGTGCAGGTCCAGCAACAGCAGTTCGTCGTTGCGGATACCCTTGATCCAGCCGACGAAGCCCTGTTCATCGATGATGAACTCGTTGACGTGAACCGCCGGCAGGTTGTCGATCAATTGCACGCGGTGCCAGGTGCGGCCGCGCTCCTGGCGGGTATCGACCTTGCTCACCCGGTCCCAGAACGAGCCGGTGACCGAATGGTAGCCCTTGGACAGCAATGACACGTCATCGACCAGTTGGTCGGTGCTGTAGTCCTCGGCCGCGATGCCACAGGCACGTGCCTTCAGGCGCATGTTGATGTCTTTGGTGACCAGCACAACGTCCAGGTCGGTGCGCCGGGCCCGTACTTCGAGCAACTGGTTGATGATGATGTTGTCGTTGAGGTTTTCCGGCAGCAGCTTGTTCGGCTCGTTGCGCGGAGTCATCAGGATGGACAGGAAGCCCTTGGGCCCGCTCTTGCCACGCTGGATCGGCACGCCCTGCTCGACATCGCTGGGCGAGGCGTCACCAAGGGTCTGGTCGATCAGGCGAATGGCCTGGCGGCATTCGGCGGCGATGGTCTGTTTGCCGGTCTTGAGCTTGTCGAGTTCCTCCAGCACCGTCATCGGGATGGCGACATGGTGCTCCTCGAAGTTCAGTAACGCGTTGGGGTCGTGAATCAGGACGTTGGTATCGAGCACATACAGGATAGGCTTGCTGGAGGAAGGGTTGCGTCCTTGGTCATCCATACTCGGTCACCTTATGTCGAAGCCACACGGCGTGGTCTGTTACGCCGCAGAGTGACTGCCGCTGTCCCCGTATCCGCGTTGTTACGGGCGGGAAGCGAACCTGGCTAGGTGGGCCTGGATGACGCCACCTGTGCTGCAGGAATCGGCTGTCTGGTTTCTTCATACCGCAAAAATGATGACTAAAAAAAGTCTTTTTACGTGCAGGTGAAGTTTATTTTTCCAAATGACGAACAGGGGTTGGCGAGGGGGCGCGTGAGGACTACAGTCAAAAATCAGGCTGCCATTGCATGGGTCAACGCCAGCAAGCCATGCACCTAACCTGTAAGAGCAACTGTGTTGTGTTGCCTGTACTGGCCTCATCGCCGGCAAGCCAGCTCCCACAGGGACAGCGCATGGCTTGAGGCCGATGCGGTCGAGGTGGGAGCTGGCTTGCCGGCGATGGGCTGCGCAGCAGCCCCCTCTCACCCCCGGTTGGCATATCCCTGGCAATCTTCCCAACCAATCCCGCTCTGCGCCGTATTGCGCAACAACCACTCCACCGCCGGCTGCGCCTTGGGCAGGCTGTCATGGAACTGGATCACCCCCTTGCGCCATAGCAACATCAAGGTCAGCACCCGCTGGGCAGAGGCCTCGGCGCTCAGTGCGCCATCATCCTGGGCATCGATGTCCCACAACGATACCTGCAACTGCTGGCTGGCCATGAACGCCTCGCCATCGGCCCGACGCTGCCCGTAAGGCGGCCGAAACAACGGCACATACTGCTCCGGCAGGTCGGCCTGCACCCGCGCCTGGCTACGCCGCAGCGAGTCCTGCCAGCCTGTCCACTGCGCATGGGAGCGGTACTCCCAACCCTGTATCCCCACGCACTGCCCGCCATAGAGCTGGCGCAAGGCATCTGCCGCCCCGGCGTCGCGGCGTTGCTGCAGGCGGTTGCCGAGCACGAAGAACGTGCCTTCAAGCTTTTGTCGGCGCAGGTAATCAGCCAGCAGGTCGGTACTGCCGCCATCCGGCCCGGGGCCGCCGACGAAGGTCAGCAGGAACATGCGGTCGTTCAGTTCATCCCCATTGCGCTCGCGTGAGGACAGCCGCTCCACCTCGCTGCTGGTCTGCGGCAGCAACGCCGCCTTGCGCAGTTGTTCGTCCAGGTAACGCACATGGAACTGGTGGCTCGGCTCGATCCAGCCCGTATAGAACGTGCCGACATCGGCAGCGAACGTCGCTGCCTGTGTGCGCAACTCCGCCATCGACGTAACCGGATAGCAGAACGACGCATCCTGTTCGCAACTGCGCTGCGCCTGTTGATAACCTTCCCACAACCGCTGCCACATGCGCGCCCGCACCAGGCGCACCTTCTGCAGGTTGACCTGCCGTAGCCCCAAGCGTGCCGCCAGCGCCGCGTCGTCCAGCAGTTCGCTTTCATGCAGCACCTGGGCGAACGAGAGGATCTCGGCCCGCGAGGCCACATCGAACAACGCCGGGCTGTCCAGCTTTTCGGGCCACAGGCTGCGGTCCAGGCTCACCTGGGTTGAAGGGGCGGCTTGCACGGCCAGGCTCAGCAGAGCGGCCAGCAAGGCAGAGGCAATACGCACGGTTGAAGCTCCGCAACGGCGAAACGCGCACTATAGCCTCTGCACCGGCCATGGTCTGTGACTATCGTCGCCATAGTTTGGACTTGCACCGCCCAGCCCGTAGAATTCCCGGCCTACGATGCCAGGAGCCGACCCGATGCTGACGGTGATATCACCCGCCAAGACCCTCGACTACGAAACCCCGCCGGTGACCGAGCGTTTCACCCTGCCCCAGTACCTGGACGACTCTCAGGAGCTGATCCAGCAGTTGCGCGACCTGTCGCCAGCGCAGATCAGCGAACTGATGCACCTGTCCGACAAGCTCGCCGGCCTGAATGCCGCGCGCTTCGGCAGCTGGACCCCGGACTTCACCCCGGCCAATGCCAAGCAGGCGCTCCTGGCGTTCAAGGGTGACGTGTATACCGGCCTCGACGCCGAAAGCCTGGGCGAGGACGATTTCAGCTATGCCCAGCAGCACTTGCGCATGCTTTCGGGCCTGTATGGCCTGCTGCGCCCGCTCGACCTGATGCAACCTTACCGCCTGGAAATGGGCACCAAGCTGGCCAACGCCCGCGGCAAGGATCTGTATGCGTTCTGGGGCACGCGCATTAGCGAATGGCTGAACCAGGCCTTGGCCGAACAGGGCGATGACGTGCTGCTGAACCTGGCCAGCAACGAGTATTTCAGCGCGGTGAAACGCAGTGCGCTCAAGGCCCGGGTGATCAACGTCGACTTCAAGGACCTGAAGAACGGCCAATACAAGATCATCAGCTTCTACGCCAAGAAAGCCCGCGGCATGATGAGCCGCTTCGTGATCCAGCAGCGCATCAGCGACCCGGAGCAGCTCAAGCAGTTCGATGTGCAGGGGTACTACTACAGTGCCGAGCAGTCGAAGCCGGACCACCTGGTGTTCCTGCGCGATCATCCCACCGAGTAAGCCTGTAGCACCGCTTTCGCGGGCACGCCCGCTCCCACAGGTATGCCACTGAATTCAAGGTCAGTGACCAACCTGTGGGAGCGGGCGTGCCCGCGAATGGGCAAAATCATTTCTCCCCGCCTTTGCCCTGCAACAGGGCACGCTTCATATCGCCATCACGCCACAAATCCGACGCCAAAAAAACGGCATGCCGCGACTTATAGCCAAGCGCCATAAGACCGTTCGTAGCTTTTTTGACGAATTTTTCAAAATATTTTTCGATGCTGGCATAAAAATATCTCGCAACAGTTTCGCCCTTTATATATCGGGGCAAACCCCCCGAGTGCTATCAGATTGAAATTGTCCGCCACTGAAAAAATATTTAGAAATCTTTCATCCACGCCGAACCCACCCCGGAACTTCTGCTACGACGAATCGCTCATAGTGCCGTAACGATTTTCCTGCCCTCGGGCCGTGAGAGATGACTTACAGATGACAACGGCAGGTATCCACTACCCGCCCCAACAACTTCGACAGGTATGACGGGAACCCCCGAAAACCCTGTCCATGCAGGAGAGAAGCGTCCCTTTCAATTCGTCCTAGTGGTTGATTTCAAAGGATTTTTCCACTTGAAAAAACAAGCACAGCAAAGCGCCACGTAGCGCATTGCAATAAAGACGGCTGCATTCCAGGGCACGTTTTTTAATTAATGGCTTTTTACTGCCACATTTGAGTGCATAACTTTTTGCGCTCCGGATTTATTTTGCCTGCGCTCGGCGAAGTGTGCATTTCGCCATGGATCCGTGCGCCCGAAAACTGTTGTTAATCAACCCAGTCCGGCTCTCTCCGGAGGTGCCGGCGTGATAAACACATGAGGTGATAGCGATGCGTATCAGCATCTTTGGTTTGGGTTATGTGGGTGCAGTCTGTGCTGGCTGCCTGACGGCGCGAGGCCATGAAGTGATCGGTGTGGATGTGTCCAGCACCAAGATCGACCTGATCAATCAGGGCAAGTCGCCCATCGTCGAACCTGGCCTGGAAGCACTGCTGCAACAGGGCATCGCCAACGGCCGCCTGCGCGGTACTACCGATTTCGCCGAAGCCATTCGTGCCAGCGACGTATCGATGATCTGCGTGGGAACCCCAAGCAAGAAGAACGGCGACCTGGGCCTTGAGTACATCGAGTCGGTGTGCCGCGAAATCGGCTACGTGCTGCGTGACAGCGAGCGCCGCCACACCATCGTGGTACGCAGCACCGTGCTGCCGGGCACCGTGAAGAACGTGGTGATCCCGATCCTCGAAGACTGCTCGGGCAAGAAAGCCGGCGTCGACTTCGGCGTCGCGGTCAACCCGGAATTCCTGCGTGAAAGCACCGCGATCAAGGACTACGACCAGCCACCGATGACCGTCATCGGCGAACTGGACAGCGCCAGCGGCGACATCCTGCAGGCCCTGTACGAAGAGCTCGACGCGCCGATCATCCGCAAGCCGATCGAAGTGGCCGAGATGATCAAGTACACCTGCAACGTGTGGCACGCCACCAAGGTCACCTTCGCCAACGAGATCGGCAACATTGCCAAGGCCGTAGGCGTGGATGGCCGTGACGTGATGGACGTGGTCTGCCAGGACAAGGTATTGAACCTGTCCCAGTACTACATGCGCCCTGGCTTCGCCTTCGGCGGCTCGTGCCTGCCCAAGGATGTGCGCGCCCTCACCTATCGCGCCGCCAGCCTCGATGTGCGCGCACCGCTGCTCGACTCGCTGATGCGCAGCAACGAATCGCAGGTGCAGAACGCCTTCGAGCTGATCGAAGCCCACGACAAGCGCAAGGTCGCCCTGCTCGGCCTGAGCTTCAAGGCCGGCACCGACGACCTTCGTGAAAGCCCGCTGGTGGAACTGGCCGAACGCCTGATCGGCAAGGGCTACCAGCTGGATATCTACGACGACAACGTCCAGTACGCCCGCGTCCACGGCGCCAACAAGGACTACATCGAATCGAAGATCCCGCACGTGTCGTCGCTGCTCAACGCCGACTTCCAGAAGGTGATCGACAACGCCGACGTCATCGTCCTGGGCAACCGTGACGAGCAATTCCGTGCACTGGCCCAGCAAGCGCCGGCCGGCAAGCACGTGATCGACCTGGTCGGCTTCATGAGCAAACCGACCTGCGCCACCAGCCGTACCGAAGGCATCTGCTGGTAAGTGCTGGCCGGGCAGCGGGGGCCTCCCCACCCCCGCTGCCCACCTTTTCCCGAATTCTCGACGGATGCTGAACATGCAAAGGATCCAGACAGTGCTGTTGCAGTGCGCCGGTTGGCTGCTCTACGTGAGTCTGCTCATGCTGATCGCCCTCGCCCTGCCAGCCGATATCTTCGACTCGCAGTCGAAGCACTTCATCTTCCTGGTCGGCGCAGTCGGCATCTGGCGCTACTCCATGGGCGCCACCCATTTCATCCGCGGCATGATCTTCCTCTACGGCGTATACCCGTACCTGCGCCGCAAGGTTCAGAAAATGGGCAAGGACGCCGACCCGTCCCACGTGTACCTGATGGTGACCAGCTTCCGCATCGAAGCACTCACCACCGCCCAGGTGTACAGCTCGGTGATCCGCGAGGCGATCAACTGTGGCTTCCCCACCACCGTGGTCTGCTCGCTGGTGGAGATGTCGGACGAACTGCTGGTGAAAAGCCTGTGGGCCAAATACAACCCGCCAGCCCACGTGAAGCTGGACATCGTGCGCATCGCCGGTACCGGCAAGCGTGACGGCCTGGCCTACGGTTTCCGTGCGATCTCGCGCATGCTGCCGGACGAGAACGCCGTGGTGGCGGTAATCGACGGTGACACCGTGCTGGGCGATGGCGTGGTACGCAAGACCGTGCCGTGGTTCAAGCTGTTCCCCAACGTCGGCGGCCTGACCACCAACGAGTTCTGCGAAGTGCGTGGCGGCTACATCATGAGCGAGTGGCACAAGCTGCGCTTCGCCCAGCGCCACATCAACATGTGCTCGATGGCCCTGTCCAAGCGCGTGCTGACCATGACCGGACGCATGTCGATGTTCCGCGCCAGCGTGGTGACCAACCCCGAGTTCATCGCCGACGTCGAAAGCGACTCGCTGATGCACTGGCGCCTGGGCCGCTTCAAGTTCCTCACCGGTGACGACAAGTCCAGCTGGTTCAGCCTGATGCGCCTGGGCTACGACACCTTCTACGTGCCGGACGCCGCCATCAACACGGTCGAGCACCCGCCGGAGAAGAGCTTCCTCAAGGCCAGCCGCAAGCTGATGTACCGCTGGTACGGCAACAACCTGCGGCAGAACTCCCGCGCGCTTGGCCTGGGCCTGCGCCGCCTGGGGCTGTTCACCAGCATCGTGCTGTTCGACCAGCGCGTGTCGATGTGGACCAGCCTGCTGGGCCTGACCGTGGCGGTGATCGCCAGCCTCAAGTTCGGCCTGGGCTTCCTGCTGGTGTATCTGCTGTGGATCGGCATCACCCGCCTGATCCTCACCATCATGCTGCTGTGCTCCGGTCACAACGTAGGTCCGGCCTACCCGCTGATTCTCTATTACAACCAGATCATCGGCGCGCTGATGAAGATCTACGTGTTCTTCCGCCTCGACAAGCAGTCCTGGACGCGTCAGCCCACTGCCCTCAAGCGTGACCTCGCCAGCTTTCAACAATGGTTCAACACCTGGTCCTCGCGGACCATGACCTTCTCGGCTGCCAGCATCTTCGTTGCTGTGCTGTTCATGGTCGTGTGAGCCCAACCCGGATCGGAACTAACAGGAACAAACCACATGAATACCGCCGTGAACGTCAACGTCGTGCATGAGTCCGAAGCCCAGCGCCAGCATGCCCGGGTACGCATCCCCGCCAAGCTGCGGTTCCTCGACCCTCAGCGCCAGGCCCACGATGTGAAGGTCGACGACCTCTCCGCCGGTGGCCTGAGTTTCCACACCAAGCAACAACTGTCGGTTGGCGACGTGCTCCGCGGGCGGCTGCAGTTCACGGTCGACAACCTCGGCCTGTCGATGGACATCGAGTTCCAGGTGCGCTCCTACAATCCGGGCAGTGGCCGTACCGGCGCGCAGTTCCAGAATCTCGAGCTCCGCGACATCGCCACACTGCGCCACATCATCACCTCGCACCTGTCGGGTGAGCTGATCACTGCTGGCGATGTGCTCAGCACCCTGCAGCGCGACAACTTCACCAAGGCGCGCAAGCAAAAGGACGGCGGTGCCGGCCTGAGCGCCTTCGGCCGCCTCAAGGCGGTCACCGTCACCCTCGGCGTGTTCGTGGTCGGTGTCGCCGCCTTCGGCTTCATCGCCAAGTCGCTGTACGGCATGTACTTCGTCAGCCATGCCGAAGCCGGCGTGGTCGCGGTACCCACCACCAACGTCACCATGCCGCGCGACGGCACCGTGAACAGCCTGGTCGAAAGCGGTGGGCAGATCGCCAAGGGCGCGCCACTGGCCAGTTTCACCACCAGCATGCTGGACATGCTCAAGGGCAACCTGGAAGACGCACAGCTGGAGCCGGCGAAGATCGAGGAACTGTTCGGCAAGCAGTTGTCCGGCACCCTCACCAGCCCGTGTGATTGCGTGGTTGCCCGCCAGCTGGTGGACAACGGCCAGTACGCCGCCAAGGGCCAGCCGATCTTCCAGCTGATCCCGCGCACCACCAACCCGATGGTCGAGGCGCGCTTCACCTACCGCCAGTTCGACGAGGTCAAGCCAGGCACCCGCGTCAACTTCCAGGTAGCCGGCGAAGACGAAGTGCGCACCGGCCAGATCGTCAGCAGCGCCAGCCTCAACAGCGAAGACCTGGCCGCCGACATCCGCGTGCAGATCAAGCCCGACAGCGCCCTGCCCGCCGAACTCGCCGGCCGCCCGGCTTCGGTCAACAGCGACCGTGGCCCATCGCTGAACTGGCTGATCGACAAAGCCATGGCCCGTGGTCTGTAAGAGGACAAGCCTATGACTAGCAGACAACCCGATACCTGTGGGAGCTGGCTTGCCGGCGATCGAGTGCGCAGCACTCGCCCAGCAGATGTATCGCCTGCACTGGCCAATCGCCGGCAAGCCAGCTCCCACAGGGTTCGTGTGAACCTTGGTTTGTGTGGCCTGGCCATGGCCATCGCCTTGGCCGGCTGTGCGGGCCTGCCCGACCAGCGCCTGGCCAACGAAGCCATGAAGCGCGGTGACACGGCACTGGCCGAGCGTAACTACAAGGCGCTGGCCGACCTGGGCTACAGCGAAGCGCAAGTGGGCCTGGCCGACATCAAGGTCGCCACCCGCGATCCGGCGAAAATCAAGGAAGCCGAGGCCACCTACCGCGCCGCGGCCGCCATTTCGCCGCGTGCCCAGGCGCGCCTTGGCCGCCTGCTGGTGGCCAAGCCCGACAGCACCCAGGCCGAGCGCGAAGAAGCCGAAACCCTGCTCAAGCAAGCCGCCAAGCAGGGCGAAAGCAACACCCTGATCCCGCTGGCGATGCTCTACCTGACCTACCCGCAGAGCTTCCCCAAGGTCAACGCGCAGCAGCAGATCGACCAGTGGCGCGCCGCCGGTAACCCGGAAGCGGGCTTGGCCCAGGTGCTGCTGTACCGCACCCAGGGCACCTACGACCAGCACCTGGGCGAAGTGGAGAAAATCTGCAAGGCCGCCCTGAGCACCACCGACATCTGCTACGTCGAACTGGCCACCGTGTACCAGAAGCGTGGCCAGGCCGACCAGCAGGCTGCCCTGCTCGGCCAACTCAAGGCTGCCTACGCCCGTGGCGCAGTGCCGGCCACCCGGGTCGACAGCGTTGCCCGGGTACTGGCCGACCGCAGCCTCGGCCAGACCGACGAAAAAACCGCCAAGGACCTGCTCGAGCAGGTGGCCCCGGCCAACCCGGCGTCCTGGGTCAGCCTGGCGCAACTGGTGTACGACTTCCCCGAGCTGGGTGATACCGACCAGCTGATGGCCTACATCGACAAGGGCCGCGAAGCCGAACAGCCACGCGCCGAACTGTTGCTGGGCCGCCTGTACTACGAAGGCAAGACCGTGCCTGCGGACGCGCCCAAAGCCGAAGAACACCTGCAGGCTGCCGCCGACGCCGGCGAAGTCAGCGCCCATTACTACCTGGGCCAGCTGTACCGCCGCGGTTACCTGGGCAACGTCGAGCCGCAGAAGGCCGTCGACCACCTGCTGGCCGCCGCCCGTGGCGGACAGAACAGCGCCGACTACGCCTTGGCCCAGCTGTTCAGCGAAGGCCACGGCATTCGCCCGCAACCAGGTAACGCCTGGGTATTCGCCCAGCTGGCCCAGGCCAACCCGTCGCCGCAGTCCGCTGAACTGTTGCAGCAGCTCGATCAGCAACTTACGCCTGACCAACGCAGCCAGGCCCAGCAACTGCTGGCACAAGAGAAGCAGGCGCGCGGCAGCATGGCGCAAGGCGCAAACAGCACCCTGGCCATCGAAGCCCTGCAAGACGACGAAAAAGAAGTAACCGGTGAGGACTCGCTATGACGCTCAATCCCTTCGTGAAAGCTGGCATCGGCCTGAGCTTCGCCCTGTTGTGGTCCTGCCCGACTCTGGCGGAAATGACCGCTGAAAAGAACTTCGGCCTGGATGTGAAGATCACCGGCCAGTCGGAAGACGACCGTGACCTGGGCACCCGCTCCGGCGGCGACGTCAACGGCCTCGGTCTTGATCTGCGCCCTTGGGTATATGGCGAGCGTGGCAACTGGAGCGCCTATGCCATGGGCCAGGCAGTTACCGCCACCGACACCATCGAAACCGACACCCTGCGCCAGAATGACGACGGCACCAGTACCGATACCGCTGCCGACGGCCGTGAACAGGACAAGAGCTACCTGGCCATGCGCGAATTCTGGGTCGGCTACAGCGGCCTCACCGCCTACCCTGGCGAGCAGCTGCGTTTCGGCCGCCAGCGCCTGCGCAGCGACGATGGCATGTGGCGTGACACCAATATCGAGGCGCTGAACTGGACCTTCGACACCACCCTGCTCAAGGCCGACCTGGGCGTGGCCCAGCGCTTCAGCGAATACCGCACCGACCTCACCGAGCTGGCCCCGGAAGACAAGGACCGCACGCACCTCTACGGCAACGTCGCCACGCAGTGGACCCCTGGCCACTGGGTCGGCGTACGCGCCCACCACACCCACGACGGCGGCAGCCTGAAGAACCCGGGCGAAACCGTCGATGCGCTGGACAAGACCCGCACCGGCGACCTCACCTGGCTGGGCCTGGAAGCCAACAGCGACGCCTACAACTGGCGCAACGACCACACCGTCAACTACTGGGGCAGCGTCACCTGGCTGACCGGTGATCGCGACACCCTCAGCAGCCAGGTCGTCGGTGACGAAACCGTGGCCACCGGCAAGCAGAGCGGTGATGTCAACGCCTGGGCCACCGACCTCGGCATCCGCCTGCGCCTCGACCCGCAATGGCAAGTCGGTGCGGCCTATGCCCGTGGCAGCGGCGGCGGTGGCGACGACGGTTCGAGCAACTACGAGCAGACTGGCCTCGAGAGCAACCGCTCCAACTACACCGGCACCCGTTCGCGCGTGCACCGCTTCGGTGAAGCCTTCCGTGGCGAGCTTGGCAACCTGCAGGCGGCCACCCTGTTCGCCTCCTGGCAGCTGCGCGACGACTACGACGCCAGCTTCATCTACCACAAGTTCTGGCGTGTCGATGGCAACCAGAACATCGGTTCCAGCGGCATCAACGCGGTAGTCAACGACAACGGCGTGAACCGCCCGCTGGTCGATGGTGAAAAAGACCTTGGCCAGGAAATGGACGTGGTCGTGACCAAGTACTTCAAGCAAGGCCTGCTGCCGGCTTCGATGAGCCAGGCCATCGACGAGCCATCTGCCCTGGTGCGCCTGCGCGCCGGTGTGTTCAAGCCGGGTGACGCCTACGGCAAGGAAGCGGACTCGTACATGCACCGCGCCTTTGTCGACGTGATCTGGCGCTTCTGAGGCCGGGAGACCCTGATGAACCTTCACCCGCACTTACGTCACAGCCTCCTGGCCAGCGCCCTGCTGCTGGCCAGTGGCCTGGTCGCTGCCGCAGAGCCCAAGGTGATTGCCAAGGAACTGCAGCAGGCCAAGACCTACACGGTCTCCAGTGCACCGGTCGAGCCGCTGCACATGGACCCGCCGAAGCTGCCTGACCTGACCGGCTACACCGCCGAGGCGGTGCAGAAGAAAATCGACCGTCGCCACAAGGGCAAGGTCAGCCTGCGCCGCATGTTCCAGGAGGACACCCTCAAGGAATTCGTCGGCGGCGACAACAAGGCGGCCGAGTGGGTCCAGCGCCAGCATGGCATTCCGCAGGCGATCTTCGTCGATGACGGCCATGTCGACCTGGTCGAGCTGAGCAAGAAGGTACCCAAGCAGTACCTCAGCGAAGTCGAGCCGGGCGTATACCTGGCGCGCCTGCCGATCGTGGTCGGGCAGAAGGGCATCCTCGAGATCGACGGCAAGGTCAAGCAACTGCGCCTGTCCGAGGAAGGCGGTTCGTTCCTGGTCAACGACGGCAAGCTGTTCGTCACCGACACCCAGGTGACCGGCTGGCGGGAAAAGGAAAACGGCCCGGCGACCTTCCGCTCGCCCAAGGAGTTCCGCCCGTTCCTGCTGTCGTGGGGCGGTACCGAGACCTACATCGTCAACACCAAAATGGCCAGCTTCGGCTACGCCAAGTCCAAGTCGTACGGCGTGAGCATCTCGCAGTACACGCCGAACATGGCCAAGCGCATGGGCCGCCCGGAACCCACCGGCTGGATCATCGGCTCTGAGTTCAGCGACATGTGGTACGGCTTCTACTGCTACGAGACCCAGGACTTCGTGGTCAAGGACAGCACCTACCGCGACAACATCGTCTACGGCATCGACCCGCACGACCGCTCGCACCGGCTGATCATCGCCGGCAACACGGTGTACGGCACCAAGAAGAAGCACGGCATCATCGTCTCGCGTGAGGTCAACGACAGCTGGATCATCAACAACAAGAGCTTCGACAACAAGCTCTCGGGCGTGGTGATCGACCGTAACAGCGTCAACAACCTGATTGCCTACAACGAGATCTACCGCAACCACACCGACGGCATCACCCTGTACGAAAGTGGCGACAACCTGATCTGGGGCAACAAGCTGATCAACAACCGCCGCCACGGCATCCGCGTGCGTAACAGCGTGAACATCCGCCTATACGAAAACGTCGCAATGGCCAACGGCCTGGTCGGCGTGTACGGCCACATCAAGGACCTGTCCAACACCGACCGCGACATCGCCCTCGACCCGTTCGACACCAAGGTGTCGCTGATCCTGGTTGGTGGCGAACTGGCGGCCAACGGCTCGGGCCCACTGTCGATCGACTCGCCGCTGTCGGTCGAGCTTTACAAGGTATCCATGCTAGCCCCGCGCAAGGCCAACGGCATCAGCCTCAACGGCATCCTCGGCGAACGCCAGGACGAAATCCTCGACCTGCTGGTACGCCAGCAAAAGGCTGTGCTGATCGACCCGGTCGAACGCCAGACCGAAATGATCGATTAAGGAAGCCCAGACCATGACTCCACATCTGATGAAACTGCTGGGCCTGTCCGCCGCCCTTCTGGCGATCAGCCAGGGCGTGCGCGCCGAAGACGTCAAGGCCCCCACCTTCAGCGCCGAGCCTTGCTGCCAGCTGTGCCCTGAAGCGCATGACCCAAGCCGCTACACAACCCGTTACCAGCAGAACTTCACCACGCTGGTGCAGGCGAAGGGCGACTGGCTGTTCCGTACCCGCGAAGACCTGCGCACCGAGTTCAATACCACCCCGGCCGGCTACAAGCGCCTGCAGCAAGTGCACGACGCATTCAAGAAGCGCGGCGTGGAACTGGTGGTGGTGTACCAGCCGACCCGCGGCCTGGTGAACCGCAACATGCTCAACCCGGCGGAAAAAGCTGCCTTCGACTACCAGAAGGCCCTGGGCAACTACCAGGCCATGCTCAAGCGCTTTGCCAGCATGGGCTACAACGTGCCCGACCTGTCGCCGCTGACCAACGAACAGCTGGCCGCTGCCGACCAGGGCAAGGACTTCTACTTCCGCGGCGACCAGCACTGGACGCCTTACGGCGCCGAGCGTGCGGCCAGGATCGTGGCCGATACCGTGCACAAGATGCCGGCTTTCGAAGGCATCCCGCGCAAGGAATTCGAAACGAAAAAGTCCGGGCGCATGGGCAAGACCGGCACCCTGCATAACGTGGCCGGCCAGCTGTGCGGCACCAGCTACGCCGTCCAGTACATGGACCAGTTCGCCACCGAGCCGAAAGGTTCCACCGGCGGCGGCGACGACCTGTTCGGTGTCGGCGGCAACGCGCAGATCACCCTGGTCGGCACCAGCCACAGTGGCAAGAACTACAACTTCTCCGGGTTCCTCGAGCAGTACATCGGCGCCGACGTGCTCAACGTGGCCTTCCCTGGTGGTGGCCTGGAAGGTTCGATGATCCAGTACCTGGGCAGCGAAGAATTCCAGAAGAACCCGCCGAAGATCCTGATCTGGGAATTCTCCCCGCTATATCGCCTGGACCAGGAAACCATCTGGCGGCAAATCCTTGGCCTGCTCGACGACGGCTGCGATGACCGCCCGGCCCTGATGAGCGCCAGCGCCACCCTCAAGCCCGGCAAGAACGAGCTGATGGTCAATGGCAAGGGCGGCGTGATCAAAGACCTGATCAACCGCAACATGCAGATGGACATCAAGTTCGAAGACCCGTCGGTGAAGGTGCTGCAAGCGACCCTCTGGTACCTCAACGGCCGCCACGAGGACATCAAGCTGGAAAAACCGGAAACCTCCGACACCGACGGCCGCTTCGTCTTCCAGATGCGCGAAGACGAGGACTGGGCCAGCCAGAGCCTGCTGGCGTTCGAGGTGCAGGGGCCGGAAAGCGGTACCCAGAAGGTCGAAGCCAAGCTCTGCAAACGCAACAACTTCGCCGTGCCTGCGCAGACCGCGCAGGCCGGCCAGTGAGGCGACCATGATCCTGTTCAAGCGAATTTCCCGCCCCGCCCTGCTCGCCTTGGCGTTGTGCGGCGGTGCCGCGCACGCCGCGCTGGTACCGCCCCAGGGTTACTACGAGGGGATCGAAAAGCTCAAGACCGGCGACGGTAACTTCCGCTGCGAAGCTGCCCCCAAACCGTATACCGGTGCCCTGCAGTTCCGCAGCAAGTACGAAGGCTCGGACAAGGCGCGGGCAACACTCAACGCCGACTCGGAAAAGGCCTTTCGCAAGTCCACCGAAGACATCACCACCCTTGAGAAAGGCGTGAGCAAGATGATCGGCCAGTACATGCGTGACGGCCGCCCGGCGCAACTCGACTGCACCCTGGCCTGGCTGGGCAGCTGGGCCCGCGCCGATGCGCTGATGTCCACCGACTACAACCACACCGGCAAGTCGATGCGCAAATGGGCGCTGGGCAGCATGAGTGGTTCGTGGCTGCGCCTGAAGTTCTCCAATTCGCAGCCGCTGGCCGCGCACCAGGCCGAGGCCGAGCTGATCGAAAAATGGTTCGCCCGCCTGGCCGAGCAGACCGTGCGCGACTGGAGCGACCTGCCACTGGAGAAGATCAACAACCACAGCTACTGGGCTGCCTGGGCGGTAATGGCCACCGCCGTGGCCACCGACCGTCGCGACCTGTTCGACTGGGCCGTGAAGGAATACAGGGTTGGCGCCAACCAGGTAGACGAGCAGGGCTTCCTGCCCAACGAACTGAAGCGCAAGCAACGCGCCCTGGCCTACCACAACTACGCCCTGCCGCCGTTGACGATGATCGCCAGCTTCGCCCAGGTCAATGGCGTGGACGTGCGCGGCGAGAACAACAACGCCCTGCAGCGCCTGGCGCAGCGGGTACTGAACGGTTCGAAGGACCCAAGCGCGTTCAAGGCCCGCAATGGCGAGAAACAGGACATGAAAGACCTGAAGATCGACAGCAAGTACTCGTGGATGGAGCCCTATTGCAGCCTGTATGCGTGCAGTGGCGACACCCTGCAGCGCAAGCGCGGTATGCAGCCGTTCAACAGCTTCCGGCTGGGCGGCGACCTGACCCGGGTCTATGACCCGAGCGCAGAGAGCAAGAAATGAGTTGAACCCCTTTTGGGGTCGGAACCTGTGGGAGCGGGCATGCCCGCGAAGAAAGCACCGCGGTGCATGGCAAGGGCTTCGCCCTTGTTCGCGGGCATGCCCGCTCCCACAGGTACCAAGGCTTCCCCCACTTTTTGAGTGGGGGGTTTGGGGGGCGCTTTGCCCCGGATGCTGTGAACAAAAAGGAGAACCGGGATGGTCTTCTCGTCCAACGTGTTCCTGTTCCTGTTCTTGCCGATCTTCCTCGGCCTGTACTACTTGAGCGGGCAACGCTATCGCAACCTGCTGCTGCTGGTCGCCAGCTACATCTTTTACGCCTGGTGGCGGGTCGACTTCCTCGCCCTGTTCGCCGGCGTGACCCTGTGGAACTACTGGATCGGCCTGAAAGTCGGCGCCGCCGGCGTGCGTACCAAGCCGGCCCAGCGCTGGCTGCTGCTCGGCGTCGGTGTGGACCTGGCGATTCTCGGCTACTTCAAGTACGCCAACTTCGGCGTCGACAGCCTCAACGCGATCATCTCCTCGTTCGGCCTGGAGCCGTTCATCCTCACCCACGTGCTGCTGCCGATCGGTATCTCGTTCTACATCTTCGAGTCGATCAGCTACATCATCGACGTGTACCGCGGCGACACCCCGGCCACCCGCAACCTGATCGACTTCGCGGCGTTCGTGGCGATCTTCCCGCACCTGATCGCCGGCCCCGTGCTGCGCTTCAAGGACCTGGTCGACCAGTTCAACAACCGCACCCACACCCTGGACAAGTTCTCCGAAGGCTGCACCCGCTTCATGCAGGGCTTCATCAAGAAAGTGTTCATCGCCGATACCCTGGCGGTAGTGGCCGACCACTGCTTCGCCCTGCAGAACCCGACCACCGGGGATGCCTGGCTCGGCGCTTTGGCCTACACCGCGCAGCTGTACTTCGACTTCAGCGGCTACAGCGACATGGCCATCGGCCTCGGCCTGATGATGGGCTTCCGCTTCATGGAGAACTTCAAGCAGCCGTACATCAGCCAGTCGATCACCGAGTTCTGGCGGCGCTGGCACATCAGCCTGTCGACCTGGCTGCGCGACTACCTGTACATCACCCTGGGCGGTAACCGCAAAGGCACCTTCAACACCTACCGCAACCTGTTCCTGACCATGCTGCTGGGTGGCCTGTGGCACGGCGCCAACTTCACCTACATCATCTGGGGCGCCTGGCACGGCATGTGGCTGGCCATCGAGCGCGCGCTGGGCATCGACACCAACCCGCAGCGTTTCAACCCGGTGAAGTGGGCATTCACCTTCCTGCTGGTGGTGGTTGGCTGGGTAATCTTCCGTGCCGAGAACCTGGAAGTGGCCGGTCGCATGTACGGCGCCATGTTCAGCTTCGGCGACTGGCAGCTGTCGGAACTCAACCGTGCCCAGCTCACCGGCCTGCAGGTAGCCACCCTGGTGGTCGCCTACATCACCCTGGCGTTCTTCGGCCTGCGCGACTTCTACCGCAACGCCCGGCCAACGCCCAAGGCCACCCCGGTGGAGGTCAACAGCGACGGTTCGATCGGCCTGGACTGGACCCGGGTGATGACCCGCGCCCTGGTGCTGCTGCTGTTCGTTGCCTCGATCCTCAAACTTTCGGCGCAGAGCTACTCGCCGTTCCTCTACTTCCAGTTCTGAGGTTGATGACATGACCCGGACATTACGCATTACCTATTCGCTGTCGTTCCTCGGCCTGCTGGTGGGCATGGGCGTCTGGTCCACCGGTGGCCTGCAAAGCTTCCAGCGTACCGAGCAGATGACCCTGCTCAACGGCAAGCTGGCCAAGGCCGCCGAGACCCACTACGACGAGCAGTTCCCGATCAAGCGCCTGGGTACCAACCTGTGGGCGGCGATGGACTTCAAGCTGTTCAACGAAGGCCGCCCTGGCGTGGTGCTGGGCCGCGACCAGTGGCTGTTCAGTGACGAAGAGTTCAAGCCCACCGCAGGTGCCGAGCAGCTGATGCAGGAAAACCTGGCGCTGATCCGTGGCGTGCGCGACACCCTGCAGCAGCACGGCAGCCAGCTGGTGCTGGCGATCGTGCCGGCCAAGGCGCGGGTGTACGCCGAGTACCTGGGCAAGGAACTGCCGACCAGCCTGCATGACGACCTGTACAACCAGTTCCATGCCCAGGCACGCCAGGCCAACGTGTTCGCCCCGGACCTGATGGCACCCATGGAGCAGGCCAAGGCGCGCGGCCAGGTGTTCCTGCGCACCGACACCCACTGGACGCCGATGGGCGCCGAAGTGGCTGCGCAGGCACTGGCCGAAGCGGTCAGCCGCCAGAGCCTGCTCAACGGCGACCCGCAGGCGTTCATCACCGAAGCCGGCAGCACCGCGCCATACAAGGGCGACCTGACCAACTTCCTGCCACTGGACCCGCTGTTCAGCAACCTTCTGCCGGCCCCGGACAACCTGCAGCAGCGCACCACTCGCCCGGTCGAGGCCGAAGGTGAAGCCGGTGACGCACTGTTCGCCGACACGCAGATCCCGGTTGCGCTGGTGGGCACCAGCTACAGCGCCAACCCGCACTGGAACTTCCTCGGCGCGCTGCAGCAGGCCCTGCGCAGCGATGTGGCCAACTACGCCGAAGACGGCCATGGCCCGCTGCTGCCGATGCTCAAGTACCTGCAAAGCGATGCCTTCAAGAACGCCGCACCCCAAGTGGTGGTGTGGGAATTCCCCGAACGTTATCTGCCAATGAAGAACGACCTCAGCAGCTTCGATCCACAGTGGATCGCCCAGCTGAAGAACACCCGTAAATCCGAAGAAAACCTGGCTTTGTCGTCCACCCGGACTAACCACTAATCAGAGGAACATACATATGACTACCAAGACTTCCATTGCCAAAGCCCTCACCCTCGCTGCCGGCCTGTCCCTGGCCTCCATGCAGGCCTTCGCCGGCGCCGACGCCGCGCTGTATGGCCCGAGCGCGCCGAAAGGCTCGACCTTCGTGCGCCTTTACAACGCTTCCAGCGCACCGGCGGCAGCTTCGGTCGGCAACACCCAGATCAAACAGGTTGGTGCACAGGGCAGCAGTGACTTCAGCTTCCTGCCAGGGGGTGACTACACCGCTCAGGTCGGTGGCAAGAGCGTGCCGGTCAAGCTGGCTGCGGACAAGTACTACACCCTGGTCAACAGCGCCAGCGGCAACCCGCAGTTGATCGAAGAGCCGCCGTTCAAGAACAAGCAGAAAGCCCTGGTTCGCGTGCAGAACCTGAGTGACCAGCAACTGACCCTGAAGACCGCCGACGGCAAGACCGAAGTGGTCAAGCCGGTGGCCGCCAACGGCCGCGGCGAACGCGAAATCAACCCGGTCAAGGTCAACCTGGCGCTGTTCCAAGGAGACAAGAAAGTGGGTGACGTCAAACCCGTCGCCCTGGAGCGCGGCGAAGCCGCAGTGCTGTACGTAACGGGTTCCGGCAACGCCTTGTCGCCGGTGTGGGTAACTCGCCCCGTGGCTAGCAACTGATTCCACTGCCTCTCAACGACTATTGGAGAAACATGATGATCCCGGTAATTCTTTCTGGTGGTAGCGGTTCCCGTCTGTGGCCTCTGTCGCGAAAGCAGTTCCCCAAGCAGTTCCTGGCCCTGACCGGTGAACACACACTGTTCCAGCAAACCCTGGAACGCCTGGTGTTCGAAGGCATGGACACACCGATCGTGGTCTGCAACAAGGACCACAAGTTCATCGTCCAGGAGCAACTGGCCGCGCTGAAGCTGGAAACCCAAGGCATCCTGATGGAACCGTTCGGCCGCAATACCGCGCCGGCCGTGGCCATGGCTGCCATGAAACTGGTCAACGAGGGCCGCGACGAGCTGATGCTGGTGCTGCCCGCCGACCACGTGATCGATGACCAGAAAGCCCTGCAGCGCGCATTGGCCCTGGCCACCGTGGCCGCCGAGCGTGGCGAGATGGTGCTGTTCGGCGTGCCGGCGACCAAGCCGGAAACCGGCTACGGCTACATCCGTTCCAGCCAGGACGCCCTGCTGCCTGAAGGCGTGGCGCGCGTGGCGCAGTTCGTCGAGAAGCCCGACGAAAAACGCGCCGCCGAGTTCGTCCAGGCCGGCGGCTACTTCTGGAACAGCGGCATGTTCCTGTTCCGTGCCAGCCGCTTCCTCGAAGAGCTGAAAAAGCACGACGGCGACATCTACGACACCTGCGTACTGGCCCTGGAGCGCAGCCAGGAAGACGGTGATGTGCTGAGCATCGACGAAGCCACCTTCGCCTGCTGCCCGGACAACTCCATCGACTACGCGGTGATGGAAAAGACCCAGCGCGCCTGCGTGGTGCCGATGTCGGCTGGCTGGAGCGACGTGGGCTGCTGGTCGTCGCTGTGGGAAGTGCACGAGAAGGACGACAACGGCAACGTCACCAAGGGCGATGTGGTGGTGCAGGACAGCCACAACTGCATGATCCACGGCAACGGCAAGCTGGTGTCGGTGATCGGCCTGGAGAACATCGTGGTGGTCGAGACCAAGGACGCCATGATGATTGCCCACAAGGACAAGGTCCAGGGCGTCAAGCAGATGGTCAAGACCCTCGACGAGCAGGGCCGCAGCGAAACCCAGAACCACCTGGAAGTGTATCGCCCGTGGGGCTCGTACGACTCGGTGGACATGGGCGGCCGCTTCCAGGTCAAGCACATCACCGTCAAGCCGGGCGCCAGCCTGTCGCTGCAGATGCACCACCACCGTGCCGAGCACTGGATCGTGGTGTCCGGCACCGCCGAGGTGACCTGTGACGAGAACGTGTTCCTGCTGACCGAGAACCAGTCCACCTACATCCCGATCGCCTCGGTGCACCGCCTGCGCAACCCGGGCAAGATCCCGCTGGAGATCATCGAAGTGCAGTCCGGCAGCTACCTGGGCGAGGATGACATCGAGCGCTTCGAGGATGTGTACGGGCGTACCTCTACACCGATCGAGCGTGGTATTTCGGTGAAGACCATCGCGCAGTAAAAGTCGCATCCCAGCCATTGCACCAGGCAATGGCTGGGAACCACCCAGGCCAGGGCTGCCCGAGCCTTGCTCAGCTGTGATCTATTCGATCCGGTGACGCAAGAGATAACGGCCACCCAATACTTCCACAATCCTGGAGCCTTCATATTCCCTTATGGTCAACGATACGGGATCCATGTATTTCACGGGCATGTTCAACCAACCGCCCTGGCCGAAAGACAGGTCTCTTTTACCAGCGGCATCGTATCGAATAACCCCACCCGTCGCTTCAACACCCCATACCCCGATGAGAATGCCGTCGCCGTCTTGAACCAGGTGAAAAGCCTTGGCCTTTCCAACTTCCAAAAATACTGGCTCACCATCGTTATAACTTTCATCTATTCTGCCATCCCGATGCAGACGGTAGATGAAATCTGGATACAGCTCACGCCCTCCACTGCCAGCCACATACAGATAATCGTCGACCTGCAACATCGGCTCCATTACCAGATTAGTGAGCTCATGATCTGGGAGCTTCATGAAATGGACTTCACCATCGCCACCGAAATCGCGCAACAATTTACCTTCGCTATCAATGGCTCCCACCCATCCACGGCCATAGCCTCCAAGGTTGAAGACACCACTCATCAAGAAACCTTCATGCTTACCGGCACTCATGTAAGGCATGATATTCATTGTCTGATATTCGTAACTTGACTTGGGAAAACTTCTCAGCACCCCACTCTCGTTGAATGCTGGGTCCAATTCACCTGTCAACTCAAATTGAGCCATCCCACGAGATACAAGTTGTCGATGCTTACCGTCCGGTAACTGCGGGGCTTGATTGACACTTGAGCCGACAATATCGGCCTGGTTCGCCTGAGGTATCGGTACAACTTTTACACCGTTATCCCCGAAGCTCGGATCCAACGCCCCGGTATCGGCGTCAAGTTTGCAGAGCAGAAAATTACTATAATTACCAGCTTCACCCGCCAGACAGGACAGCATGACCACATTTTTTTGCAGACTGAAAGAAAATTTAGTACCAAAACGATCAGGGTTTGGGAATTTCACTATGCCTTGCTCGCCGAAGGATATATCCAGACTTCCTCGATCGTCATACCGCAGCACACAAATTTCCCACTGCAATGATGCCGCCACATAATATTTTCCATCTAACAACCTTGCCGCCCCGTACCCAACAGCTCCCTCAGGAATAGCGAATTCAATCTCAGTCCAGTTTTCGCGAATATTTTCCATTTCTTCCACTCCGATTATAGATACATACAGATTGAAACTAATCAATAATCGAGAAGTTGTAACCTATCAAAAATACCAGGTAACACCTGAATCAATATCCCTACCCAGGGTCATAACCCATCAAACTCTCCTGCTGGCTGATTGATCTAAACGAATCAGGCTTTTGAAGTTTTGTTCTTATGGGCTACGATGGTCTGACCCCGCGCAACCAAGGTTTGCCCGCTTTCATGATCATCGGTGCCTTCCTCATCCTCACCTGGCTGGTGCTGCTGTTGCGCTACCCGGCCAAGGCCCTGCCGATCTCGCTGGCTGCCGTTTGTGGCCTGGGCCTGGTGGCCCTGTTCGTCGTCTGGCAGGACACCCGCGAAACCTCGCAACTGGCCCGCCTGGACCTGCGCCTGACCTACGCCCCCGAACACTGCCCCGCCGACCGCGCCCTGCAGGTGCGCATGAAGAACGGTAACGACGTGCCGCTGACCGAGCTGCGCTGGCGGGTGGCGGCGTATGCGCCGGGCGATACCGTGAACCTGGCAGAGAACACCTACAACGCCCCGCGCTACCGTGGGCCGGGTGAACTGCAGCCAGGGGCCGAGTGGAAGGACTGCCTGCCACTGCCGCCACTGCGCTCCGGGTACCGGCCGCAGACCCTGGAGTTTCGTGCAGAGCATCTGCAAGGTACGTTTGCCAACTAATGTATCGCCTGTGCCGGCCCTTTCGCGGGCTTGCCCGCTCCCACAGGTACTGCACAGTGCTCAAGAACTGTGGAGTACCTGTGGGAGCGGGCAAGCCCGCGAAAGGGCCGGCACAGGCAACACCAACTTCCCCTGACAACAGGCCCCAACCATGCCCACCGTCCTGATCACCGGTTGTTCCAGCGGCATCGGCCGCGCCTTGGCCGACGCCTTCCGCGATGCCGGCCACCACGTCTGGGCCACCGCCCGCAAACCTGAGGATGTCGAGCAACTGAACGCCGCCGGCTTCACCGCCCGGCAACTTGATGTGAACGACAGCGAGGCGCTGGGCCGCCTGGCCGAGGAACTGGAAAACCTCGATATCCTGATCAACAACGCTGGCTACGGCGCCATGGGCCCGCTGCTCGATGGTGGTGTGGATGCCCTGCGCCAGCAGTTCGAAACCAACGTATTCGCCGTGATCGGCGTTACCCGCGCATTGTTCCCACAGCTACGCCGCTCACGGGGCCTGGTGGTGAACATCGGCAGCGTATCAGGCGTGCTGGTCACGCCGTTCGCCGGCGCCTACTGCGCCTCGAAAGCCGCCGTGCATGCCCTGAGCGATGCCTTGCGCCTGGAACTGGCGCCGTTTGGTGTGCAGGTTATGGAAGTGCAGCCAGGGGCGATTGCCTCGCAGTTCGCCAGCAATGCCCAGCGCCAGGCCGAGCAGGTGCTGGCGGCGGATTCGGCGTGGTGGCCGTTGCGCGAGCACGTGCAGGCACGGGCACGGGCTTCGCAGGACAAGCCCACCTCGGCGGCGGTGTTTGCCCAGGGCGTGTTGGCAGCGGTCGGGAAGTCGCCGGTGCCAGCGGTGGTGCGGTTGGGGAACGGCAGTACGGCGTTGCCGTTGATGGCCCGGTTACTGCCGCGGCGGGTGCTGGATTGGGCGTTGCGCAAGCGGTTTGGCCTGCTGCGCCCGCTCTGATTGATTGCCTGTGCTGGCCTCTTCGCGGGCTTGCCCGCTCCCACAGGGATAGTGTGATCCCGAAGATTGCACTGTACCTGTGGGAGCGGGCAAGCCCGCGAAGAGGCCGGTACAGGCAATACAGATCAGGCAATGGAACGCAGCACCCCGCCATCAACCCGCAAGGCAGCCCCGGTAGTGGCACTGGCCTGCATCGATGCCAGGTACACCACCATGTTCGCCACCTCCTCCACCGTCGCCAGCCGCTTGATCAGCGAGGTCGGCCGGTGCTCGGCCAGGAAGTTGGCTTCCAGCTCTTCAGTCGACACCCCCTGCTCCTCGGCCAGCTTGGCAAAGAAGTCGCCCACACCTTCCGAACGCGTAGGCCCCGGCAGCACCGAATTCACCGTCACCCCGGTGCCGGCCAGGGTCTCGGCCAGCCCGCGCGACACCGCCAGCAACGCAGTCTTGGTCATGCCGTAATGAATCATCTCGGTCGGAATCTGCAGCGCCGACTCACTGGACAGGAACACCACTCGCCCCCATTTGCGCTCGGCCATGCCTTGGGCATAGTGGCGCGACAGGCGAACGGCGCTGAGCACATTGACGTCGAAGAAACGCTGCCAGTCCTCATCCTCGATCTCGAAGAACGGCTTGGGCTCGAAGATGCCCAGGTTGTTGACCAGGATGTCGGTGTGCGGCACCTGCTTGAAAAGCGTCTGCACACCGGCCTGGGTGCCCAGGTCGGCAGCGATGCCGATGATGCGCGACTGCGGCAGGCGCTCGCGCACAACTTTGAGGGCTTCGTCGACCCGGGCCTGGGTGCGACCGTTGAGGACCACTTCGGCCCCCGCCTCGGCCAGGCCGATGGCGATGGCCAGGCCGATGCCGGCTGTGGAGCCGCTGACGATGGCGCGCTTGCCGTTCAGGGAAATGTGCATCTGTGCCTCCTCGGTAATCAGGACAATTGCCGGGGCTGCTTTGCAGCCCATCGCGACACAAGGCCGCTCCTACATGCGGACGCGATCTCCTGTAGGAGCGGCCTTGTGTCGCGATGGGCCGCAAAGCGGCCCTCAAAAATCACACTTTCTTCACAGGCTGCTCATCAAACGCCTGCCAGCCACCACCCAGGGCCTTGTACAGCCCCACCAGCGCCTGCGACACCGCCGCAGAACTGTCGATCCACTGCTCCTCGCTTGCCAGCAAAGCCCCCTGCACCGTCAGCACATTGAGAAAGTCCACCGCCCCTTCGACATACTGGCGCTGGGCAGTTTCCAGGGCGATGCGGTTCTGCCGCACCGCCTCGGCCAAGTGGTCGCGGCGCAGCTGACTGGCGTTGTACAGGCGTAGCACATCGTCGATTTCATGCCAGGCACCCAGCACCACCTTGCGGTAGTTCAGCGCCGCTTCCTGCTGCTGCGCCTCGCGCAGCTCCAAGGTGCCCTTGAGCCGGCCACCCTCGAAGATCGGCAGCGACAGCTGCGGCCCGAAGGCGAAGCGGCGTGAATCCCAGGCGCCGAAATCGGACAGCTGCATGGCCTGGAACCCGACACTGCCCGACAGCCGGATGCTGGGATAGAAGTCCGCCTTGGCCACGCCAATGCTGGCGGTGGCAGCATGCAAACGAGCCTCGGCCTGGCGAATGTCCGGGCGGCGTTCGGCCAGTTCGGACGGCAGGCCAATGGCGAACTTCTGCTGTGGCGCAGGCAGTTCGCCGCCCTGCAGCAACTCGGCCTGCAGGCTGCGCGGTGGTTCGGCCACAAGCAGGCTGAGGGCGTTGATCAAGTCGTCGCGCCGCGCTTCCAGGCTAGGCAGGCGTGACTCGATAGAGGCGACCTGGGCACTGGCCTGAGCCACGTCCAGGCGCGTGGCGACACCTTCGGCCTGGCGGTTTTCTGACAATTTCAGGCTGTGCTGGGCGACCTTGAGGTTGTCGCGGGTCACATCGATGGTGTGCTGCACAGCGCGCAGCTGGATATAGTTGCCTGCGGTTTCCGAAAGCAATGCCAACAGCACGCCGCGGCGGTCGTTCTCGGCCACTTCGACCGTGGCATCGGCTGCCTCGACCTGGCGCCGCACACGGCCCCACAGGTCCAGCTCCCAGCCGGCAACAAGGTCACCCTGCCAGAGGTTGAAGGCTTCCTTGCCCGCCTTGCCGGACGGGTCACTCAGGCCTTCGGCACTATTGCGCGCACGGCTGTAGCCGGCGTTCACGTCCACTGACGGTACTTCGTCGGCAGCTACGGTGCTGCGCAGGGCGCGGCTTTGCAGCAGGCGGGCGCTGGCCATCTGCAGGTCGAGATTGCGCTCGGCAACGCGTTGGATCAAGGCACTCAGGCGGGCGTCGTGGAAGCTCTCCCACCAGCGCAGTTCCAGCGGTTCGGCCTGCGGCTGGCTGGCCGCCGCCTCGCCTTGCAGCGGCGCCCACTGTTGCGGGGCCTGGCTGTCAGGGCGCTGGAAGTCAGGGCCCAAGGTGCAGCCGGCCATCAACACGGCCAGCAGCAACGGGCTCAAGCGTAATGCCGCTTTCATCGTGCACTTACCTCTTTGCCGTCCAGCTTGTCACCACGGGTGTCGATGGTCGCTTCCACCGACATGCCCACGCGCAGGCGGGCAAGCAGCGGCTGGCCGTCATCGAAAACGATCTTCACCGGGATGCGCTGCACCACCTTGGTGAAGTTGCCGGTAGCGTTGTCCGGCTTGACCGCGGCGAAGGTCACGCCGGTGGCCGGGGCGATGCTTTCCACATGGCCTTGCAGCTTCTCACCGGCAAAGGTGTCGACGCTGATGCTCACGGCCTGGCCAGGCTGTACGTGGGTCAGCTGGGTTTCCTGGAAGTTGCCGACCACGTAGGCCTGCTGCAACGGCACCACCGACAGCAGGCGGGCGCCCGGGTTGACGTAGGCACCGACACGCGAGGCACGCTCGCCGACCATGCCGTCCACCGGTGCGGTGATGCGGGTGTAGGACAGATCGAGCTGGGCCTTTTCCAGCCCTGCCTCGGCCCGCTTAAGCTGGCCGTCGGCACTGGCCACCTGCGCGGTAAGGATATCCACCTGCTTGCGCGCCGCGACCAGTGCCGCCTGGGCATTGGCCAGGCGCGCACGGGCCTGGTCGACCCCGCTGCGTGCCTGCTGGGCGTTCTGCACGGTGCCGGCACCTTGCTCGGCCAGGCGGCTGTAGCGGTTGACCTCATGGTCGGCGAACGCAGCTTCGGCCTGGGCCGCTTTCACTGCAGCCTCAGCCTGGGCAATCAGCGACGCCTGGCGCTCGAGGGTGGCACGGGCATCGGCACTTTGCGCCTGGGCCACCAGCAACTGCGCCTGCGCGGCATCCAGCGCGGCCTGGTAGTCACGGGCATCGATGGTAGCCAGCAACTGGCCAGCCTTGACCTGCTGGTTGTCCTCCACCAGCACTTCCTTGATGAAGCCGGCGACCTTCGGCGCGACCACGGTGTAGTCGGCGACAACATACGCGTCATTGGTGCTCTGGCGGTGGTCGCTGCCAAACATCCACGGGCCGACGATGGCAGCCAGGACGGCCACGGCAAGCACCGAGCCGATGAACAGGGTTTTGCGGTTGTTGGTCATTTAAGTGGTTCTCGAATTCATCCAGGGTTCAGGCCACCGCGCGCGGCGGATAGACCCGGGTAGGCACGAAAGGAATCAGGCAGATCAGGGCCACGGCAATGCAGGCCATGACCAGGTAAAGATCGGCCGAGGTCAGCACCAGCGCCTGGTCGTGGATGCGCCTGGCCAGGCCGGCTGCGCTACCGTCGACCAGCGGGGCGTTGCCCAGGCTGTCCACCAGGTGGTTGGAATGAAAGTGCCGGCGCAGTGTGCCAAGGGCGTCCAGCAGGCCACCGGCGATCACCGCGGCCAGGCCTTTGACAGTGTTGAACCAGCTGGAGGCGAACGGGCCTTCCTGTGGGGTCATGCCGTTGGTGGACAGCATCAGCAGCGGCAGCACTGCCATTGGCTGGCCGAACACCTGCAACAGGTAGAACGGGTAGAAGTCACCACGGATCCACTCGCTGGTCAGCAGGCTGCTGCCGACACAGGACACCGCCAGCATCGCCAGGCCGATCCCTAGCACCCAGCGGCAGTCCACTGCGCGGATATTGCACAGCGCCGCCGTCAACGGCAGGGCGACCAGCTGCGGCATGGCCACCAGCATCATCAGCGGGCTGGTCTGCGCCGGGCGGTAGCCCTGAATCTGCGCCAGATAGGCCGACGGAATGCTGCCCACGCCCGAGAGCACGATCAGCACACCGGCCAGGGTCACCAGAGCGAAACTCAGGTTGCGCCGCGACAGCATGCGCAACTGGAAGAATGGCAACGGCTCGGACCATTCGTTGTACATGAACAGCACCAGCAACAGCAGGCCACCGCCGAGCAGCCAGCAGATCAGCGGGGAATCGAACCAGCCCCAGCGGTCACCCAGCGACAGGCCCAGCACGATGCAGCTGATGGCGGGCAGGCCGAGCAGCACGCCGCGCCAGTCGAACTGCTTGAAGCGCTCCAGGCGCAGCGGGTCCTGCGGCAAGCCCCAACCGACGCAGAACATGGCCAGCAGCGAGGGCAGGATGATCTGCCAGAACGCCCACTGCCAACCGACGTATTCGGTCCACAGCCCTGCCAGCGGTGTGCCGAGGTTGGGGCCGAAGGTGGCGGTGAGGGCATAGCAGGCCAGGCCATAGACCTTGATGCCCGGTGGCAGGAAGCGCAGGGCCACGCTCATCAACATCGGCGGCAAGGCGCCAGAGGCGAAGCCCTGGAGCACACGCAGCAGCATCAGGCTGTGCAGGTTGGGGGCGAACGGTTGCAGCAGGCCGAGCACGGCGAACAGGCCGATGGCGCTCATGGTGAAGCGCCGCAGCGAGAACGTGGTGGCCAGCCATGGCGCGAAGGCCATGGCCGAAACCGAGGCGGCGCTGTAGGCCGCCAGCAGCCAGGCGCCTTCGTCGGCACCGATGCCCATGGCCCCACGGATATCGGCCAGGGAGATCTTGGTCACCGACTCGTTGAGGCCCGCGCACAACACGGCCAGCAGCACACCGAACAGCCCGACCACTACCTGCAGGCCGAACGCAGTCTGCGCAGGCGCGGCCGGCGCGGGGGCGGCGGCAATCGCGGCAGACGGGGCGGGCAGGGAACTCATGGGCAGACATCTCCAGCAACAAATTTGCGACTGGAGCAAGTCTAAGAAGGTCGAATGCTGACGAAAACTGACTTATCGGTAGGTTTATGTTGCGCTGGACGCAATCCACCTTTTGCAGGTCTGGCCCTATCGCCGGCAAGCCAGCTCCCACAGGTACTGCGCAGGTTTCGAAATGTGCACAAATTCTGTGGGAGCTGGCTCCCACAGGTACTGCGCAGGTTTCGAAATGTGCACAAATTCTGTGGGAGCTGGCTTGCCGGCGATGAGGCCCTCACAGGTAATCAAGGGTCGACACTGCAGCAAGCCTTCAGGGTCTGCCGCAACCACCGATGTGCCGGGTCATTGTGAAACCGCGGGTGCCATGCCTGCAGCACGGTCACTCGCTCCAGCGGCACCGGGATCTCGAACGAGCGCAGCGGCAGCCCGAGCTTGTGCACGCTGTTGAGGATGTTGGCCGGCATCGGCAGGATCAGGTCGGAATCCGGCAGCGAGAAAAGCGCCGAGTGAAAACTCGGGGTAATCAGCGCCACCCGCCGCTGCACCTTGAAGTTGGCCAGCTCCACATCGATCGGCCCATTGGCCCGTCCACGGCGGGACACGCTGATCTGTGGATAACTGGCAAAACTGTGCGCCGTGATCGGCTGCTCGAAGATCGGGTGGTCGCGCCGCGCCAGGCCCACATAGTAGGTCTGGAACAGGCTCTGCACCTTGATCTCCGGCCCCAGGTCCACGGTCGAGCTGATGATCAGGTCGGTACGCCCGTCGCGCAGCACGCTATCGTCATCGCCGCCGGGGCTTTCCGGCACGAAGCGCAGCACCGTGCGCGGTGCCTGTTCGTGCATGCGCCGCAGCAACTGGGCACCGTACAGGGCGATGAACAGGTCGTTGGTGCGGATGTTGAAGGCCCGGTCAAGCTTGGGCAGGTCGACCTCGTCGCCACTGCGGAACACCTCGCCGGCCTGCTCCACCAACGCCGCCACCTGCTCGCGCAGGGCCAGCGCCCGCGGCGTCGGCACCAGGCCACGGCCGGCGCGCACCAGGATCGGGTCACCCAACGCATCGCGGATACGGCCCAGGGTCCGGCTCATCGCCGCCGGGCTGAGGTTCATGCGCTGCGCCGCGCCGACCACGCTGCCTTCGTCGAGCAGGGCATCGAGGGCGACGAGCAGGTTCATGTCCGGGAGTTGCATGGCCGTTTTCCGTTACAGCTGTGGGGAATGGCGATGGTAGCAGGTTGCTGGATTGCACCAGACGCAATGCGCTCGTGCGTGGTGGGGCATTTATTCACTGGCAGTGTTCGGCCTTAAATGAAGCATCGGCAGGTCTGACCCTTTCGCGGGCACGCCCGCTCCCACAGGAACCCCACAATGCTCGAGTGATGTGCGGTACCTGTGGGAGCGGGCATGCCCGCGAAAGGGCCGCCCCTGCAGATACATCACCCAGCTTTTGCCAAGGACCCCACATGCCCAGCCCCGTCCTGATCGCCATCGACGCCTCCCCTGCATCCACTGCCCTGCTCACCCTCGCCCGCCGCTATTGCAGCCCCGGCGAGCACGAACTGCATGTGCTGCTGGCCATCGACTCGACCTTCGCCGTCCACGACCAACCCGCGCCTTACACCGCAGAAGAACTGGAAGAATACCCCGCCGCCTGCGAAGAGCAGCACCAGGCCGACCAGGCCGTGGCCGAGGCGGTGCGCGAGTTGCAGCAAGCCGGCTTCGCCAGCCGGGGCTGCATGGTGGCCGGGCAGCCGGTCGAGGCGATCGTGGCCAAGGCGCAGGAACTGAATTGTGAACTGATCATCATGGGCCACCGCCACCTGTCGCGGCTGGGGCGGATGCTGGACCCGTCGATCAGCGCGAAGGTGATTGATCGGGTGAGGGTACCAGTGTTGGTGGGGGCAGCGAGCTAACTGCGCCGCTCCCACAGGATTTGCGCCAGCCCCAAGAGCAGCGCACCACTTGTGGGAGCGGGCAAGCCAGCGAAGAGGCCAGTAGCTGCACCACCTCACCCCGGCTCAGCCCTCGCTCGGCTTCACTACCACCGTACAAGTCGTCCCCGCCGCCAGCAAAAACCCGTCCGGCACTTCATCGATATGAATGCGCACCGGCACCCGCTGCGCCAGCCGCACCCAGTTGAAGGTCGGGTTCACATCGGCGATCAACTCGCGGCTTTGTGGGTTGTCGCGGTCGTAGATGCCGCGGGCGATGCTCTCCACGTGGCCCTTGATGCGCTCGCCGCTCATCATCTGCAGCTCGGCCTGGTCACCCACCTTCACATGCGGCAGCTTGGTCTCCTCGAAGAACCCGTATACCCAGAACGAATTCTCGTCGACCACCGCCATCACCGCTTCACCGGTACGCGCATAGTCACCCTTGTGGATATTCAGGTTGGTCACGTAGCCGTCCACCGTGGCCACGATATGGGTGCGCTTGAGGTTCAGTTCGGCGGCAGCCAGCTCGGCAAGGGCCTGCTGGTAGTCCGCCTGGGCGGAGTTGGCGATGTTGCTGGCGTCGTCGCGGTTTTCCTTGGAGATCACCAGGTTGTCCATGTCGGCACGGCGCTTGGCGTTGACCTTGCGCATCTCCCAGGTGGCCTTGCGCGATGCAACCTGCGCCTTGGCCTGGTCGACCGCCAGTTGGTAATGCTCGGGGTCGATCTGGATCAGCAGGTCGCCCTTCTTCACCCGCTGGTTGTCCTTGACCGGCACGTCCACCACATAGCCAGGCACGTCGGCAGCGACGTTGATGATGTCGGCACGCACACGACCGTCGCGAGTCCAAGGCGTGGTCATGTAATGCAGCCACAACTGGCGACCGATCACCACCGCAGCGGCAAGCACCAACAGGGTGGCGATCAGGCTGAAGAACTTTTTCATCGAAGGATTCTCACCAGTAGAGCGACAGCGCCAGGGCGCCGAACAGGCAGACGAACAGGCTCAGGCGCAGCAGCGCCGGGTGCCAGAAGAAGCGGTAGCCATCATGGCTGGCGATGTACCGGTCCAGGCCCCAGGCCAGGCCCAGGGCGAACAGGAACATCAAGGTCATGGTGGGCATGTACACGCCATGGAAGGCGATTTCACGGGGCATGGTTTCACGGAGCATCGTGCAGTCCTTTCGCCGGTGCCAACGGCGACTGTGGGTCGAGCAGGGAAGATCGGATGAAGTGCAGGTAGCTTTGCGCGCGGCGCAGCACCGAAGTGTCGAAGTGGCGGGCGAAGGGCTCGTCGGTGGCCTGCACGCGGGCGATGGCGTGGTCCACTGCCACCAGCGCGCGTTCGTGGTTGCTGGCGCTGGGCTGCAGGAACAACCGGGCCAGGGCACGGCCCATCACGCGGATCGCCTGGCGCCAGGGCTGCGACTCGGCGTAGGCCGGGTGCACCGGCGCGCGGGCCTGCTCCTTGCGCAGCTCGATGATGGCATGGCCGATTTCCAGCACGGTGAACATCCAGCCCATCAACTGGCTCTGTACCTGCGGCTTGCCGGCTGCCAGGCCATAGGCCTGGTGCAGCAGGTCACGGGTGCGGCTTTCGAAGGCTGAACCCAGGCCGCGCAGGCGCCCGCTGATGGCGAACAGCACCTGCTCGCGCAGTTCCTGCTCCAGGCGGCTCCACAGCCAGCGGCTGTTGGGCGGCAGGATGATCGCCCCGGCAGCGGCACAGACGAACATGCCGATGACCATGCCGATGTAGTCGTTGATGAAGGTGTACGGGTCATACACGGTGAGGTTGTTCGGCACCGAGCCGATGGCGAAGAACACCAGCAGGCCGATGCCGTAGCCGGCATACGCCGGCCGAGACGAAAGGAACGCGCCCAGCACGAACACCGGCGCCAGGACCATGCAAAGCAGTGGGAAACCGTCGATCCAGGGGAACACGAAGAAGGTTTCGAAGAAGCCGACGACGGCACCAATCGCCGTGCCGCAGGCCATCTGGAACGACATGCGCTTGGGGTTCGGCGAGGCCGCCGACAGGCCCACGGTGACGGTGGCGATCAGGGTCATCATGGCGCCGCTGGGCCAGTCGCTGAGCAGCCAGTAGCTGCCCAGCAACAACAGCACCGCCGAGGCGCGCACACCGGCGGCCAACGATACCAGCCAGCTGGTCTGCGCTACGTAGGGCTCATCCCACTGCTCGCGTTCGTGCCGGTGCGCGGCTAGCGAGGCATGGGTTTCGGCATAACTGTACATCTCGTCGACGAAGCGGTAGAGCAGCTCGAAGGCAGTATGGAAGTCGAGCAGGTCGGACTCGCTCGGCTCGGTTGCCAGGTACTCGGCGCGCAAGCCGCGCACCTGTGCCTGCAAGCCTTCCTTGTAGGCGGCCAGCTCCAGGGTCAGGCGCAGCGCATCGGCGTCGGTCAGCGCCCGGCCCACGTAAGGCTGCAACAGCTCCACCAGGGTGTTCAGGCCTGGCTCGATGGCGCCGACGATCTGCAGCGGGCCGCGGGCGCGAAGGCGTTCCAGCAAACGGTGCAGGGCATTGAAGCGCGTGGTGATGGCCATGAACTCGCTATTCATGCGCACCAGGCGACCAGAGCGCCGGCGCATGTGCGGGTCTTCGAAGGCGGTGACGTTGCGCAGGCTCTCGAGGCCCACTGCTTCAGCGACGAAGCGCACGTTGCTGCTCTCGAAGCGGTCCCGCTGGCTTTCGCCGCGCAGGGCCTCGACCACCACCCCCGCGAAAACGCCAAAGCGCTGGTACAGGGCGTTGCGCATGGCGGCACTGGCCGACTGCGGCAGGATCGCGGCGCTGACAAAGGTCGACACCAGAATGCCCAGGGCAATTTCCAGCACCCGCCATACCGCCGCCATGAATGCCTGGTCGGGGTGCTGCAGCACCGGCAGGCCGATCATCGCCGCTGTATAGCCGGCCAGCACGAAGCCATAGGCGCGGAAAGTGCGGTAGCGCATGGCACCGGCCGAGCACAGGCCTACCCACAGGGCCAGGCTGGGCAGGAACAGCTCGGTGTTCTGCGGGAATATGGCGATCAGCGCCACCATCATCGCCGAGCCGGCCAGGGTGCCGAGCACCCGGTAGAAGCTCTTGGCGAACACATGCCCGCTTTGCGGCTGCATGACGATGAACACGGTGATCATCGCCGTGCGCGGTTGTGGCAACTCCAGGCGCATGGCCAGCCACAGGGTGATGAACGCAGCGGCCAGCACCTTGAAGATGTACACCCAGGTCACCCCGTCGGTGCGCGCCCAGGCAAAGAAGCCCCGGCGCCATTCCAGGCTCTGCAGCCAGCGCACGGGCAAACTGGAAGTGCTCATTCGGCGTTATCCGGCTTCTTGTCGAGAATGGCCAGGGTGGCCGGGGTTTTCGGTGCGGCCTGGCGCTCCTCTTTCGGCACATCCTGACCAGCCTGCAAGCCACCGCCCAGGGCGGTGACCAGCTCGGCATGGGCAATCAGGCGGGCAGCCTGCACCTGCTGTTGCACCTGCTGCTGGCGGAACAGCAAGGTCTGGGCGTTGAGCACGTTGAGGTAGTCGGTAAGACCACGCTGGAAGGCGACCATGGCGATGTCGTAGGTTTTCTGCGCGGCCGCTACCGACTCGGCGGCGAAGTGCGACTGCTCCTTCATCGACTCACGGCGAATCAGCTGGTCGGAGATGTTCTTCAGCGCACCGACCACAGTCTGGTTGTAGCGCGCCACGGCCACGTCATAGCCCGCCGAGGCCACGCCCAGCTGCGAGCGCAGGCGGCCACCGTCGAAGATCGGCAGGCTGATGGCCGGGCCGACGTTGTAGTTGAACTTGCGCCCGGTGAGGAATTCCAGCGGGCCACCACCGGTTGCCATGAAGCCAAGGCTGCCGACCAGGTCGACGTTGGGGAAGAAGCCGGCGTGGGCGACATCGATGCCCCGCGCCTGGGCGGCTACCTGCCAACGGCTGGCGACCACGTCGGGGCGCTGGCCGACCAGTTCGGCCGGCAGGTTCGACGGCAGCTTCAGCGGCGCGGCCAGGGCCAGGCTCGGGCGCTGCAACTGCGCGCCCTCCCCCGGGCCCTTGCCGGCCAGGGCGGCCAGCTGGTTGCGGGCCAGGGCAATTTCTTCGTCCAGGCTGTCGAGCTGGCGGTGGGTTTCCGGCAACGGCGCTTCAGCCTGGCTGACTTCGAAGTGGGTGCCGATGCCGGCATCCAGACGGCGCTTGGCCAGGGCCAGGATCTGCTCCTGCTGTTCCAGCTCGGCCTT
This sequence comes from Pseudomonas sp. PVC-5-1, assembly GCF_057444345.1. Lineage (NCBI taxonomy): Bacteria > Pseudomonadati > Pseudomonadota > Gammaproteobacteria > Pseudomonadales > Pseudomonadaceae > Pseudomonas > Pseudomonas sp. PVC-5-1. Next base: position 4,809,302 of record NZ_CM172024.1, read on the forward strand.
GACGATATCGCGCTGGGCGAAGTGCAGGCTCAGCTGGATGTAGGCGCGCACCACGTTGTTCTGCAGCTCCAGCTGCGCCTGGCGGGCTTCGGCCACGCTCATGTGCGCCTGGTCCACGGCCTGCTCGCTGGCGTTGCGTTCGCGGCCCCACAGGTCGAGTGCATAGCTGAAGCCAATGGCGGCGTTGTTGTCCCAGGTATTGGCGCCGGACAGCGCGCCCGGGCCATAGAACTGGTCTTCAGGCCAGTTGTGGCGCTTGAGCGTGGCCTGGCCGTTGGCCTGGAGCTTTTCCGCCGATTCGACCACGCCGGCCATGGCCTTGGCTTCGCGTACCCGCGCAGCAGCCATGGCCAAGCTCGGGCTGCCGGCCACGGCCAGGGCAACCCAGCGGTCCAACTGTGGGTCGCCATAGGCGTGCCACCACTGCTGGTCGGGCCAGTGGGCGTCGGTCGCGGCTTCGCGTATGGCCGCGTCGGTGGTCAGGGTATTGGCTTGCAGCGTCTTGCTTTGCGGGGCAATGCCCCAGGTTCCGATACAGCCGCTCAAGGTGAGGGCAAGGGCACAGGCACTGAACGCTTTGAGCGTTCTGATGATGCGACGCGGCACAGCTGCGATTTCCCGAGGAAGAGGTGAAGGGGCCGGGCAATTCTAGGGGGCGGCAGCACTGGCGATAAGCGTGGATTCCTGCGAATCTTTGTTACCAAAACAGCGATAATCCGCCTTTGGTCGAAGGCAACTTTTCATCTTTTTTACGTTACTTCGTGACACAATTTTGTCCTCTACATCGAGAGTGACCCATGGACACCCTGCAAAACATGCGTGCTTTCAGTTGCGTAGCCCAACTCGGCAGCTTTACCGCTGCCGCCGGGCAACTGGATACGACCACCGCGAACGTGTCGCGGGCGGTCTCCAACCTGGAAGCCCATCTGCAAACAAGGCTGCTCAACCGCACCACCCGCCGCATTGCGCTGACCGAAGCCGGCAAGCGCTACCTGATGCGTTGCGAACAGATTCTTACCTATGTCGAAGAAGCCGAGGCCGAGGCCAGCGACGCCCATGCCCGCCCGGCCGGGATGTTGAAGGTGCACTCGATGACCGGTGTCGGCCAACATTTCGTGGTCGATGCCATCGCCCGCTACCGCGAATCGCACCCGGACGTGACCTTCGACCTGACCATGGCCAACCGCGTGCCCGACCTGCTCGACGAGGGCTATGACGTGTCCATCGTGCTGGCCACCGAACTGCCCGACTCGGGGTTCGTGTCCCAGCGCCTGGGTATCACCTACAGCATCGTCTGCGCCTCGCCCGCCTACATTGCCCGCCACGGCGTGGCGCACAAGCCTGCCGACCTGCTCAAGCACGCCTGCCTGCGCATGGTCAGCCCGGTGATCCCGTTGGAGAAATGGCTGTTCGACGGGCCGGAAGGCCAGGAAATGGTCAACATCACCAGCTCGCCGTTCATGGTCAATACTGCCGATGCCATGAAGACCGCCATCCGCAGCGGCATGGGCGTGGGCGTGCTGCCGATCTATTCGGCCATCGACGGCCTGCGCGATGGCAGCCTGGTACGGGTGCTGCCCGAGTACCGGCTGCAGGAGCTGAACCTGTACGCCATCTACCCGTCGCGGCAGTACCTGGATGCCAAGATCAAGACCTGGGTGGAGTACCTGCGCAACTCGCTGCCGGAGATTCTGGCAGCCCATGAGGCGGACCTGAAAACCCATCAGGTGATGATCGCCAACTAAAAAGCTGCTGCATTGCGGGGGCGGACAATGGTAGGTTGCTAACCATTGTCAGGCCATTCGCGGGCACGCCCGCTCCCACAGGTAATGCACAGGCCTTCAATCTGTGCGGTACCTGTGGGGGCGGGCGTGCCCGTGAAGAAGCCCCCACCGCCCCACCGCCTTGCAGAGAAGTTGCCCGATGAAAAAGACCGTCCTGGCCTTCAGCCGTATCACCCCGGCCATGGCCGAACGCCTGCAGCAAGACTTCAACGTGATCGTGCCGAACCCCAAGCTCGGCGACATCAATGCCCAGTTCAACGAAGCCCTGCCCGAGGCCCATGGCCTGATCGGCGTTGGCCGCAAGCTCGGCCGGGCGCAGCTTGAAGGCGCGACCAGGCTGGAGGTGGTATCCAGCGTGTCGGTCGGCTACGACAACTACGATCTGGACTACTTCAACGAACGCGGCATCGCCCTGACCAATACCCCCGACGTGCTGACCGAAAGCACCGCCGACCTGGGTTTCTCGCTGATCATGGGCTGCGCCCGTCGCACCGCCGAGCTGGATGCCTGGACCAAGGCCGGCAACTGGCAGGCCACCGTCGGCCCGGCCCACTTTGGCAGCGATGTGCACGGCAAGACCCTGGGCATCGTCGGCATGGGCAACATCGGTGCCGCCATTGCCCGCCGCGGCCGGTTCGGTTTCAACATGCCGGTCATCTATTCCGGCAACAGCCGCAAGAACGCGCTGGAGCAAGAGCTGGGCGCGCAGTTCCGCAGCCTGGAGCAACTGCTGGCCGAAGCCGACTTTGTCTGCATCGTGGTGCCGTTGTCCGATGCCACCCGCAAGCTGATCGGTGCGCGTGAGTTGCAACTGATGAAGCCGAGCGCGTTCCTGATCAACATCGCCCGCGGGCCGGTGGTGGACGAGGCGGCGCTGATCGAGGCACTGCAGAACGGCACCATTCGTGGTGCGGGCCTGGATGTGTACGAAAAAGAACCGCTGAGCGATTCGCCGCTGTTCAAGCTGCCCAATGCCCTGACCTTGCCGCACATTGGCTCGGCCACTGCCGAAACCCGCGAGGCCATGGCCAACCGGGCAATCGACAACCTGCGCGCGGCGCTGCTGGGTGAGCGGCCGCGGGACCTGGTGAACCCGCAGGTGTGGAAGGGCTGATCGCCCCCTGCTGCCTGCCCTGGCCCTTTCGCGGGCTCGCCCGCTCCCACAGGTACACCACCGCCCTAAAGGCCTGTGCAGTACTTGTGGGAGCGGGCGAGCCCGCGAAAGGGCCGGCACAGGCAACCCATCACCTATTTGGCCACCACAACACCCTCAGCCACCCTGGCCTTGGGCTTGCGAAACACCAGCACATTCCCCGCCATCACCGCCACCAGCCCCAACAAGGCCGGCGCTGTCCACTGATACCCCTCGGCCACCGCCGACACATTCAGCGCCACCAACGGGAACAGCACCGTGCAGTACGCTGCCCGCTCCGGCCCCATGCGCCCGACCAGGGTCAGGTAGGCGGTAAAGGCGATTACCGAGCCCGGCACCACCAGGTACAGCAACGAACCGATGTACCGCACGTTCCACTCCATGCTGAATGGCACGCCGCTGACCACGCAGAACACCGCCAGCATCACCGCCCCGTAGACCATGCCCCAGGCATTGGTGGTCATGGGCTTGAGCCCGGCCTTCTGCTGCATGCTCGACAGCATGTTGCCGGCCGAAAAGCACAGCGTGCCGAGCAGGGCCAGGCCAAGGCCGTACAGGGTTTCTCGGCTGGCCGCGTGGTGGGACAGCTCGGGCCAGAACAGCAGCCCCAGGCCAAGTAGCCCCAAGGCGCCGCCGCCGAGCACGTTGCTGACGATCTTCTGGCCGAAGAAGATCCGCGCGTTGAGCGCATTCCACAGGGTGGCGGTGGAGAACACCACGGCGATCAGGCCGCTGGCGATCCACTGGCTGGCACTGAGGAAGCAGATGAAGTTGACGCAGAACAGGCACAGGCCCTGGGCCAGACAGATCTGGTGGCCACGCCGGTTCATTGGCTGCAGGCGGCGGGTGAGCAGCAGGAAGGCGAACAGGATCAGCCCGGCCAAGGCGAAGCGGTAGACGATCGAGACCGGAATGGCGACCACGCCCAATTGGAGTTTCAGGGCGATCCAGGTGGTGCCCCAGATCAGGACGGTTAGCAAGTAGAGTGACAGGTTCATCGGTGGGGCTCCTCAGGCGATCGACCATGCATCCCGGGGCCGCGATGCGGCCCATCGCCGGCAAGCCAGCTCCCACAAGTACAGCGCCAAGCTCGAGGCTGGCGCGGTTGCTGTAGGAGCTGGCTTGCCGGCGATCGAGGGCGCAGCCCTCGCCGAGGCCTCCAGTTTCTTCCGGGGGCCCCTCCCCGGCTTGCACAAACTTGCGCATTTGTCCCGCGGGTAGCTGTAAGCCTGGCCAAGGCGCAGTAGGATGGCTGGCAAGAGGAACCGCCCATGACGCCACTCACCCAGCTGCAAGTGTTCAACGCCATGCACGCCTCGCCCCACGCCCGGCTGGAGCTGAGCGCGCACCTGGGCGACGGGCTGGCGGCGGCGTTGTGGAGCAACCGCGACGATGCCCGCGACTACCAGGCACCGAGCCATCACACCCTGTCGTGCTACATCGCCGACGGCACCGGCACCTTTCGCCGCCAGCGCCCCGGCGATAAAGGGGCGCCCGACAAGCTGTGCGTGATGCCGGCCGGGCAGGAATCGAACTGGGTGGTCAATGGCGCGATCCGCCTGGCGCACCTGTATGTCAGCGAAACGCAATTCGCCCTGGGCTGCGTGCGCCTGCTCGACCGTGAACCGCGTGAGCTGCAACTGCGGGAAGCGACCTTTCTCGACGACCCGCAGCAAGCCAAGCGCTTTCGCCAGCTGATAACCCTGGACTGGGATGAACCTGGCGAACGCTTGCTGGCCAGCAGCCTGGCGCACGAGATCGTCGACCATGCGCTGCTCAACCAGGTTGGGCTGCGCCAGGGCCTGCGCCTGAAAGGCGGGCTGGCACCGAGCCTGCGCCGGCAAATGGTCGACTACATCGAAGCGCATCTCGACCAGCCCATCACCCTGGGTGAACTGGCCTTGCGCTGCAACCTGTCCGAATACCACTTTGCGCGCATGTTCCGCGCCAGTTTCGGGCTGCCGCCGCACCAGTACCTGCTGGCCCGGCGGCTGCATCGGGCCTGCCAGCTACTGCGGCTGGGGGTGATGCCGCTGGGGGAAATTGCCCTGTTGTGCGGGTTTGCCAGTGCCAGCCATTTCAGCAACCGGTTCCGCCAGGCGGTCGGAGCAACGCCTGGCGAATACCGTAGTGCTTTCTGTTCGTGATATTGGGGCCGCTTTGAGGCCCTTCGCGGGCACGCCCGCTCCCACAGTGACCGCGGCGCTGCCCATACTTGTGGGAGCGGGCGTGCCCGCGAAGGGCTGCAAAGCAGCCCCAAATGCCTAGAACTCGAAGGTACTGGACAAGCTCACCTGCCGCGCATCGCCAATGGCCACAAAGTACTGGTTCACCGCCGAGCTGTAGTAAACCTTGTCGAACAGGTTCTTCACGTTCAGCTGCAGCAGCACCTTGTGCTCGTCGAGCCTGGTCTCGTAGCTGGCAAAGGCATCGGCCACGGTATAGGACGGCAGGTCGAAGGTGTTGGTCGAGTTACCCGCGCGCTCGCCGACATACCTTGCACCGGCACCGAGACGCAAGCGGTCGCCACCGAACAGGCTGCCGTAGTCATACACCGCCGACAGCGAACCACTGTGCCGGGCCACGTTCTGCAGGCGGTTGCCCTGCAGGGCCGGGTCCTTGGTCACCTTGGCATCGGTGTAGGCATAGCTGCCAATCAGGCTCCATCGCTCGCTCAGCTGGCCAGTCAGGTCCAGCTCAACGCCCCGTGAACCGACCTCCCCGGCATTGCTGTACACCGTTTCACGAGTACTGGTATCAAAGTTGGAAACCAGCACGTTGCGCTTGGTGATATCGAACAACGCCAGAGTGCCCGTCAGGCGGCCCGGCATGTCGAGCTTGGCGCCCAGTTCCCACGATTTGCCCTCCTCCGGCGCCACCGACGAGTCGAGCACCACATTGCCGACCAGCGGCGCGATAGTCGAGTTGGGCTTGAACGACTCGCTATAGCTGCCATAAAACGACAGTTGGTCATCGACCTTGTAGACGATACCTGCATGCGGCACCCACGCCTGGCCATTGATGTCGGTGTTGGCCTTGAAAGGGCGGCCACGGCCAGCGTACTGGTCGAACTGCTGGAAGCGCGCACCAGCCACCAGGATCCAGTGATCATCCAGGTGCAGCGCGTCCTGCACGAACAACGCGTCGGTGCGCAGCTTGTCGGTCTGGTCGCTGTCACTGGCTTTGACAGTGGTGCCCTCCACTTCCTGCCCGTAGACCGGGTTCATATAGCTGAAGGTGGATTGGGCGGTCTGCCGGATCATGTCACCGCGGAAAATCTTGCGGTCCTCGTGATCGATGCCGAACAGCAGGTCGTTCTGCATCCCGGCCAGTTGCACATTACCGGCCAGGCTCAGGGTGGCGAACTGGTCACGGCTCATGGCGTTGTGGGTGCCGTCGATGCTGCGCGACAGCGTGCCGCTATTTTCATTCACGCCGGTCACCCGCACCTGGCTGGCATCATAGGTTTCGCGGTTGAAGCTGTAGCCGAAGTGCAGCTTCCAGTCATCGGCAAGCTGGTGGTCGACTTCCAGACGGTACAGGTCGGAGCGCCCTTCCATGTCGTTGAAGGGCTCGTCCAGGCGTCGCGTGGCTGGGATGTCCAGCGGGTGGCCGTTGTTGCCGAACGCCGTGCCACGGTCGAAGGGGTAGAGAAACTCGCGATGCTCGTAGGCCAGCACCACTTGGGTATCCTCGCCCAGCCAGGCCAGCGATGGCGCTACCAGCGACTCACGGTGCACGCCGTAGTTGCGCCAGTAGTCCTCATCTTCGTGGTCGACGATCAGCCGATAGGCGAAGTTGCTGTCGCCCAGTGCGCCGGTACTGTCAAACCCGCCACCGCTGCCGTTCTTGCCGCTGCCGTAGGTCGACCCGCGCACGGTCAGGGCGTTGTACTGCTCGAGTTGCGGGCGCTTGCTGACCACGTTGATCACCCCGCCCGGGTCCTGGATGCCGTACAGCAGCGAGGCGGGGCCCTTGAGCACTTCGACCCGCTCGGTGCTGGCGTTGAGGCTGCGGCCCTGCACGATGGGCATGCCATCGCGCATGATCGAGCCGTCGCGGTTGTCGCCGAAGCCGCGTTTCATCACGGTATCGGAGGTGCCACCGAAATTGTTGCCCTGGGTGATGCCGCTGACATTGGCCAGAGCGTCATCAAGGTTGCGTGGGGCCTGGTCACGGATGACCTGGGCCGGTACCACATTGATGGCCTGGGGGATGTCCTGGCTCGGGCCCTGCCCGCGCATGATCGAGGCGGTAGCGGGGGGCTGATAGCTGTAGTCGTCCAGTTGCGAGGTCACGGTGATGGCCTGCAGGTTGAGGGCGCCGGAGGTGTCCACTGCTTCGAGGGTGAGCGTGCGTGCATCGACGCGGCGCCAGGCCAGCCCGGTAGTGCCCAGCAGCTGTTGCAGGGCCTGTTCGGCGCTGAACCTGCCGTTCAATGCCGGCGCCTGCACACCTGGCAGTTCCAGGGTGTAGACCACGCTCTGGCCGGTGGTGCGGCTGAAGGCGCTGAGTGCCTGGGCAAGGGGTTGCGCCGGCTGGGCGAAGGTATACGCCTGCTGCTGCTCGGCGGCACAGGCCAGGGGGGCGACAGCGAATGCCGGGAGCGCGGAAAGGCCGAGCCAGAGAGGGACGCAACGCGGGGTGAACTTCATGGACGCTGACCTGTGAGAGGGATATGACTGCGAATGAATCGCACTTCCACTCATTACACGGATGCCACGTCCTGTTACCTCACCCGTTGCCTGAAAAATTTTTTCCCTGTGCCGGCCCCTTCGCGGGCACAGGCGACTAACGGATGACAGTCAACCGCCCCAGCAAAGTCTGCCGCGAAAAGCCCATCACCTTGCCCAGCGAATCCAGCGCCAGCAACGGCTCGGCCACGGGGAAACTGCCACTGACCTTGCGCTGCCCCAGTTCACCATCAAGCAACAGTATGCGCCCCGGGCAATAACGCCCCAGGTCCTCGACCACCTGCGCCAGCGGCACCTGGTAGTAATTCAGCCAGCCCTGGCGCCAGGCCAGGCGGTTGTCGCTGTCCACCGTCAGGGTGTCGCCGACTCGGCCGGCAGCGTAGGCCGCCTGCTGGTTGGCCGTCAGTTCACGCGCTGCGGCGCCCGGTGCCGGGCTCACCGCCACCCGCCCGCTGCTCACAGTGACCTGGGCCCCCTCGTCCTGCTCGCGCACTTCGAACTGGGTGCCAAGCACGCGCACCTCGCCACCGGCAGCTTCCACTACGAACGGCGTGCCGGTATGCGTGACCTGGAAGTACGCCGCGCCATGCAACAACCGCACGCGGCGCTCGCCCTGCACAAAATCGACTGCAATCGCGCTCCCCGCATCCAGCGTCACCTGCGACTGGTCGGCCAAGGTCACCTGGCGAACTTGACCGGCACTGCTGTAGTCGGCCTGCAGGTCCTGCAGCCACAGGGCCGGGTGCCAACCACCGGCAACGCCCACGGCCAGTACCAGGCACGCAGCCACCGCCAGCGCCGCGGCCCGCTGCCGCCAGGGGTGCCTGGCCGGTGGCGTGGCCATCGCATCCAGGTAACGTTGCAGGCTTGCCTGTTCTTCAGCGGCCAGGCGCGCCGCCGGGGCGGCGCTGTTCTGCCACAGCGCCTGGGCCTGGGCGTAGGCCTCACGGTGCCCAGGTTCGGCCAGCAGCCAGCGCTTGAACGCCGCGCCCTCGGCTTGCGCAGGCTGCTCGTTGATGCGGCTGAGCCATTGCAGTGCAGCCCGGGACTGCGCCTCGGTGATCGGCGGTAATCGGCTCATCGACGGGCACTCCCTGGCCGGCGTGGGGTGGACGCGGGCTCGGCAACACTCGCCTTGCACGCTTCGAGGGCGCGCATCATATGCTTTTCCACAGCACTCTGGGACAGTTGCATGGCCTTGGCGATCTCGCCGTACTTGCAGCCGTGGATACGGTTGAGCAGGAAGATCTGCCGGGTGCGCTCGGGCAAGGCGCGCAAGGCAGCGTCGATGCGCTGCAAGTCGTGATCGACCTCCACGGCCTGTTCCGGGGCCTGGGCCATGGCCGCTTCATCCAGCGGCAACACAGCTTCGGCTGCGCGCTCGCGGCTGCCTTCGCTGCGCAGGTGGTCGATGGCGAGGTTCCCGGCGCAACGCAGCAGGTAGGTATCCAGCGCCTCGACCTTGACCTCAGGGCGACGCCAGAAGCGCAGGAACAGCTCCTGGACCAAGTCCGATGCCGTCGCCCGGCAGCCGACCCGGCGGCTCACCAGGGCCTCCATGCGTGCCCGCTGGGCCTGGAACACCTGGACGAAACGCGCACGCCCGCCGCCGCTTTCGGCATCCGCCTCGATCATGTCGCCCGGCTCGCTCACCTGGTCACTCGGCGAACACGGCCAGCAACGGCCCCAGCACCACGCTGGCGGCGGCCAGGCCCAGCAACAGGCGGGGCTGGTATGGCAGGCCGAACACCCACAGGGTCACCCCCGCCATCATCACTGCGGTCCATTCCACCAGGCCATGGGCCCAGCCCCGCAGGTGCACGCTGAGCACCAGCGACAGCACCAGCAACAGCCAACCGGCACTGCGCAACAGGCGCAACTGCCCGGGGCGCGGCTTGCGCCCGAGCAGGTCGACGAAGTGCTTCTCCATGGCCAGGCACAGGGCAACGAAGCCGGCGTAAGCGATCAGTGCATTACCCAGCATCAGCTCGCCTCCGCCGTCTCAGTGCTCGGCTTTGCTGCACGCGAGGCACGCTTGGCCACAGGTTTCGGGCTGTGCAACATCTTGCCGGCCAACCAGGCCAGGAACAGGCCGGTGCCCAGCGCTGTCAGGTCGAAGCCGGCCATGGTCCAGTCACCCGCCGACAGCGAATGGTTCAGGCCTTGGCCGGTGGTCAGGCCGTTGAGCAGCGGCAGCAAGGCGAAGGCCAGCGCGCCCAGCGCCAGTTGCTCGCCCCATGCCCGGCGCCCGCTGCGCAGAACGGCGTGCACCAGCGACAGGCCCCAGGCGGTGAAGAAGGCGTTGACCTCCCAGTCGGCCCGGCCTTCGACACCCATCGGGATCAGGCGGTTGGCCCAGAAGAAGCCCGCCACGGCCAGCAACAGGCCGCTCATGCTGGCGATATTGAGCACCTCGACCAGGCGCAGTTCGCCCGGCAGGCGTTCGCTCCTGGCATGCTTGAGCTGACGCTTGCCCAGCCACATCACCAGGCCGGTGCCAATCACCGCAGTACCGGCCACGCCAAAGAAGAAGTACAGCCAGCGCAGCCAGGGCCCGGCGAAATTGCCCATGTGCAGGCCGGCAAAGCTGAAGGCAGTCATCATTGCCCCGCTCTCCGGTTTGCCCTGGCCCAGCAGAGCACCGCTGACGCCATCGAAGGTCCAGTTGGCGCTACGCCGGTAAGCCACGTGGTCGGCAGCCGATTGGGTGAAGGTAACGCGGGCATTGCTGTCGCCGGCATTTTCCACCTGGATACGGCCGATACGCGCGCCCGGTTGCAGGTCCTGCACCTTGGCATAGAGGCTCGGCAACGGTACCAGCGGCGCGGCCACATGGGCCGCCTTGGGCGCATTGTTACGGCCGAACAGTTCGTTGAAGTACTTGCCGGTGTCATTGCCGTAGCTGGCCATGATGCCCGCCGGCATCACCATGTACATGAACAACACCAGGCTGCTGTAGCTGATCATCAGGTGGAAGGGCAGCACCAGCACGCCAATGGCGTTGTGCCCGTCCAGCCAGGAGCGCTGGCCCTTGCCTGGACGGAAAGTGAAGAACTCCTTGAAGATTTTCTTATGGGTGATGATGCCGGTGACCAGCCCCAACAGCATGATGAAGGCGCACAACGTCGATAGCCATCGGCCGAAAGGGTGTGGCATCTGCAACTGGAAGTGGAAACGGTAGAAGAACTCGCCACCGCGACTGTCGCGTGCCGCCACCGGCTGCCCGGTCTGGGTATCAAGGGTCTTGGTGACGAAACCGCGTGGCCCGCCATTCGGGTCGCGATAACCCACGTTCAAGGCGGCCTCGCGTGCGTTGGGCATACGAATCAGCCAGGTGCCCGAATGCCCTGCATTGTCCTGCAGATAACGCTGGGCCACCTCCAGGCTATGGCTCGGGTCCAGCGCATGGCTTCGTACTTCTGGTTGCGTCCAGTGCGTGATTTCTTCCTTGAAATACGACAGCGTGCCAGTGAGGAAGATGGCGAACAAAAGCCAGCCGAAGATCAGGCCGGTCCAGGTGTGCAGCCAGGCCATGGCCTGGCGGAAGCCTTCTTTCATGGGGTTTTCATCCAGTATGCCAACCCGGCGATCGCCCCCAGCAGCACGCTTGGCGCCAGTACGCCCAGCCAGGCGCGCAAAGCGCTGCGGCAGGCAAAGCACCAGATGAACGCCAGCAGGTAGAAAACGAATGACAGCAGCAGGCCGGTGAGCGTGGCATCGACCCGTGGCAGCGGCGCTACCAGGGAAATGCAGACGCTGGCCACGGACGCCAGCAGGTAGCCACCCAGCAGCGCGGCAAGGCTGCGTGACGTCACGGCCAGGCGATAGCTGAGCGAGAGACCGGCGGTTTTGCGCGTCATGGCGATGGTCCGGGCGTTTTCGGGGCTGCAATAATAATGATTTCAATTCTCATAAGCAAAGGCCACGCGATGAGTCGCCTGCTGCCTTGAATGCAACAAGAAATTTATTTTCAAAAAGGGCTTGAATTCGTTTCGCCGTTGCCTGACCTTAGAGTCAAGAGACGCAGAAATACCAAGGGTCTCAGAGGCCTAGGCGCGTCTCCATGCGAGCAAGCTGAATAAGGATTGAATCATGCAAATCCAGGTCAACAGCAGCAACCATTTCGAAGGCAACGCCCGGCTCGACCAGTGGGTCCGCAGCACACTGCAGAACTCGCTGGAACGTTACGAAGACGACCTCACCCGCATCGAGGTCCACCTGCGCGACGAGAACGGCGCCAAGCCCGGACCGCATGACAAACGCTGCCAGATGGAGGCTCGCCCCAAAGGCCATCAACCGATTTCCGTGACCCACACCGCCACTTCGCTGGACCAGGCGGTCGATGGTGCCGCCACCAAGCTCAACCACGCGCTGGAACACTTCTACGGCAAACTGCGCAGCAAGCGCGGCGCCCTGGAACTGAGTGACCCAGACGCCTGATCGGCAACGCAAGACGCCCGGCCTGATGCCGGGCGTTTTCGTTTGTATCGATCGATGGCGCTGAACCAACAGGTAATTTCCCCGGTCAACTTCTGCATTCATTCACCGCAGAAGCATGACCATGAACAACCCATTCGAACGAATCAGTGCTGCATTCGCCCCCGAATACCGGGTCAACCTGAGCATCGCAAACCTCGACGGCAGCATCATGCTGACCCTGTCCGACGACGCTGGCGTGGTCGCCAAGCGCCTCATCACCCAGGCCCAGCGCAATGATCCGGTGCGCCTGCAGCGGGTGATCGACAGCATCCGCCTGGGCCTGGCCATCGAGCACAACCAGAACCCCCTTCAGGTGCTGGCCGCGCTGACCCGTGACGCCCGCCACGAGCCGCGCCATTTCATCGCCAACTGAGGGCTACTTGCCCTCCTCCACTTCCTTGCCGTTGGCATCCAGCACCTTGGTCGAGGGGTAGCGGTACGAAGCGTAGCGCACCACCAGGATCGCGAACGCCAGCAACAGGATGCCACCGCACACGTACAACAGCCCTACGTCCGGCGCCTTGTGGTGCGAAACGTCGCCGATCAGCAGGCGGGTCAGCGCGGTGATGGCCACGTACAGCAGGAAGCGGATCGGCATGTGGTTGGTCTTGAAGTAGATACCGACCATCGCCCCCAGCTCCAGGTAGATGAACAGCAGCAGGATGTCATCGACACTGACACCGCCCTTGCCGAGCATGTCCAGGAACGTCATCACTGCCGCATAGGCGGTGATCGCGCCAATGCCGAACAGCGCCAGGTAATGGAATGCCTCGACGCACAGGTTGCCCAGCGAGTCGGCCGAGCCGTGCAGGCCCTTGCGCAGCTTTTCTGCCCATTTGATGTTCACGATGTTCCATTCCCCGATACGTCTTGAAGGATGATGCGTCACCGGCGTGACGCTTGTGCCATGCAGTTAAAAGGCCAGGCCCCTGCCTTGGAAGGCGACCGATTGCCGCAAGGCACCTTCAGGCGTGGCAAGTTGCCAGAAACACGACCATGCGCTGGGGAAAAATCAGATTTAACCACTTCCTTGCAGGGCATTTCCCAAAGATACTCCCTGCCATTGTGCTGTTCGGGGATGAGCACTAGTCTCGGACCGTCGCTGCCAAACAGCGACCGGCTTTGACAGGCCGCCCTGAACTAACCACATGGCTTTGCCTTTATGGCAGCTGTCATGGGGCACCTCGTGTGCGCCGGCTTTTGGTTCTGTTCACCGGTCTGTCAACCCATGCACAGCTGCCGCCTTCCTGTTTGACAGCAGGAGGCGGTGGCCCCAACTTTGAACAGGCCTTAATCATGCTGAAAGTAGTCCCCGATCCACCCCACACACCCCATTCCCTTGAAGACACCCTGATCCAGGCTACGGACTATGCGTTGTGCGCAGCCACCGTGGTGCATCAGGCCTTGTTGCTTCAGCCCAAGTCGCCAGCATCGATTTTGATGATGACCTCAATGCATGAGCTGGAGGCGTTGCGGGCTTTGCTTGAGTCGGCATTGGTTCAGGTGCAGATGCCCGCTGAGCCTCGGACTTTGCACTGAGGTTTGAGTGTTGCGTTGTCTGGGCTGGCCTCTTCGCGGGTAAACCCGCTCCCACAGGATCTCCACAGGCCTTTGAGGTAGATGCAGTACCTGTGGGAGCGGGTTCACCCGCGAAAGGGCCCGTCCAGGCAGTCGAGAACTTTCAGGGGATTCAAAAATGACCACAGAAGACACCCAATTCACTGTCGGCAAAACCACCTTCTACCAAGGCGAACACGGCACCCATCCACTGTTCCGCATCGAGCCCGGCATCCCCTGCCGCGATGCCCGCGAGCAGTCCTCAGAATTGATGGGCTATGTCCGCGAACTGACCATCACCGGCCTGATGGACGAGAAGCCGATGATGATCTGGGCTGCGCACTACCTGAGCGCGATGGCCAAGGCGCTGATGGATGATGCTGAGTTGGGCATGAAGCAGTAAGCCCTCTGCACCACGCTACAATTTCTGCTTGCGAAGCAATCAACATTGCCATTACTGTATATAGATACAGTAAATCGAAACGCAACCAGCAAAAGGCATAGAGGTGATGAATGGCCGTCGAAGTGGTGTACCGCAGCAGCCGCGACCCGGAGCGCTTGTTCATGGATAAGGCCGAAGCAGACCGTCACGACAAGATGCTCGAACTGGCCGAGCGCCTGGCCGAAGTACTGCACAAGGCAGTGCCCTCGCTGAGCGAGAAACAGGTCGAGGAAGCCGGTATCTACATGGCCAAAAACCGCGATGTATTCGCCCGGGCGTTCAAGAGCCAGCCGGATGCGCTGGCCGAGTTGCTCGAAGCGCCAGCGGCCGAGTAATTACCTGCACTGGCCGCTTCTGCAAGGATTGCGCATGGCTTGAGGTTCAGCGCGGTCAAGGTGGATGGCACGGGCTGCGCCCGTGTTCGCGGGCACGCCCGCTCCCACAGGGACCGCGCAGGTTTTCAGGGTTTTGGGCAGAACAGTTGCTGCAGGTACGGCACAAACGCTGGGCTCGGGCGCTACCCCTGTGGGAGCGGGCATGCCCGCGAAGAGGCCAGCAAAGCCGGTATCGCCCCTCAGCCGTAGAGCAACCGCTCTGCCAACATCTGCGCCACCCGCGCCGGCGAGCGCTTCTCTGCCTGTGCATGGCCAAACACTTCGGTCAGCCGTGAAGGTATCCGCGCCAGGTGCGCGGTGATGGTGCCCAGGTCTTCGCCACGATGGGTAAGTGCCACGTAGATCAACCCACCGGCATTGATCACGTAATCGGGCGCATACAGTATCCCGCGCGACTCCAGCTGGTCGGCTACCTGCAAGGTGGTCAGCTGGTTGTTCGCCGCCCCCGCCACGGCCGCACAACGCAACTGCATCACGCTCTGCCCGTTCAACACCGGCCCCACACCGCAAGGGGCAAAGATGTCGCAAGGGGTGCTGATCAACGCATCGTTGGTCACCGGATGGGCATTGAACTGCTCCACCGCCAGCCGCACTCGTCCAGGGTCCAGATCGCTCACCAGCAGGTCCGCCCCTGCCGCATGCAGCTGCTCCGCCAGCGCATAACCGACATTGCCCAGCCCTTGCACCGCAACCCGAAGCCCTTGCAGGTCATCACTGCCAAGGCGGAACGAAGTGGTGGCACGAATGCCGGCAAAAACTCCCATCGCCGCATGCGGGGAGGGGTCACCCGAGGCCGTGGTGCTGGTCACATGCGGTGTGCTCTGGGCAATGCAGTCCATGTCCAGGGTCGAGGTGCCGCTGTCCACGGCGATGATGAAGCGCCCTTGCAAGGTGTCGATGAAGCGGCCGAAGGCCTCGAACAGCGCGGCACGGTTTTCCACATGCGGGTTGCGCATGATCACCGCCTTGCCGCCCCCCAATGGCAGGCCAGCCAGCGCCGCCTTGTAGCTCATACCCTGGGCAAGGCGAATGGCGTCTGTCATGGCGCTTTCATCATCGGCATAAGGCAGGTAGCGGCAACCGCCCATGGCGGGGCCCAACTGCTCGCTGTGGATCACCACCACAGCCTTCAGGCCGGTAGGCGGATCGGTGAACAAGTGCAGCGACTGGGTACGGGTGCTTTGCATCAGCGCGAACATCGACAGGCTCCCCTACGAGGTGCTCTTTCCAGTATAGGCACGGCCCTTGGGCTGGTAGCGCCGCCGGACCACTGGACGAAACCGCGCGCCACGGCTAATACTCAAGCGTGTGTGGAGAAGCCCCATGAAGCCACGTCAAGCCTGCCTGGCCTGCCTGGAACGCGAGCCCGTCGCCCTGCTGGAAGCCGCATTATGGATTGCCGCCGAGCACGACCGAAGCGTCGAGCCCGCGGCCAGCCTTGCCAAGCTGCATGACCTGCAGCGTGAAATAAGCACCAATCTGCCGATGCTGCCGCTGTGCGAACTGGCACAGCCACTGCTGCGCCAACTCAATGCCCTGGGCTTCCAGCAGGATGAATATCACCCGCTGCGCCCGCATGCCGCGATGATGGACAAGGTGCTACAACGCCGCCGTGGCCAACCGCTGACACTCGCCATCCTCGCCCTGGAACTGGCCCGGCGTCTGTCCATACCCCTTGAGGGCGTAGGCTTCCCTGGCCATTTCCTGCTGCGCGTGCCGGGTGCCGATCACCTGCTTGACCCCTGTGGCGGCCGGCGTCTCTACCCCAATGACTGCCGTGAGCTGCTGGCTCGCCAGTTCGGTCCGCATGTAGCGCTGACTGCCGAGCACATGCGCAGTGCCAGCCCGCCGCAGATGCTGCAACGCCTGTCACGCAACCTGCGCCAGTTGCATATAAGCAACGACAACCACCTGGCGGCACTGATTGATGCCGAGCGGGTCATGCAACTGGGCCCGGTGCAGGTCAGCGACTATGTGACTCGCGCTTCGCTATACCAGCATCTGGATTGCCCGCAGGCCGAGCGCTTTGATCTGGAGCATGCGCTATTGCTGACAGAGGACCCGGTCCAGCGCCTGAAGCTTTCCGAACGTATCGGCAAGCTTCCGGCGGCGAACCGTTCCATTCACTGAGCCGGGCTGTCCGGCTGCCGGGCGGGGTGGGCCTGGGCGAACGCCGCGTGTTCGGCCGCAAGGGCGGCAACCCGAAGGATGCGCGGGAAGCTGTCGAGGTCGATGTTGAAGCGTTCGGCCGCGTACAACTGCGGGATCAGATAGACATCCGCCAGGCCCGGCTCATCGCCGAAGCAGAAGCCATGATCGCCTATCAGTTGCTCAACTGCCGCCAACCCTTGGCTGATCCAGTGACCAATCCACTGGTTGACCTGGCTTTCGTCCTGGCCGGCCTGGCGCAGTCGGTTGAGAACGCTGACGTTGTGCAGCGGGTGGATGTCGCAGCCGATGATCGCCGCCACGCCCCGCACCTTGGCACGCGCCTCGGCCGTGGCCGGTAACAGCGCGGGTTTGGGATAAGCCTCCTCCAGGTACTCGATGATCGCCGGCGACTGCACCAGCAATTCACCGCTGTCAGTGCGCAAGGCCGGCACGCGGCCCTGCGGGTTGACCGCGTTATAGGCGGCCCCGCGCTGCTCGCCCTGCAGCAGGTTGACCGGCAGGGACTGGTAGGCCAGCCCCTTCAGCGCCAGGGCAATGCGCACCCGGTAGGACGAGGTGGAACGGTAATAGGTGTACAGCTCCATGCCCTTGCCTCCTCAGTTGGCCGCGATGACCGTGCCGCGGCATTCACCGAAACCGATGCTGGCCACGCCATCACGCACGCAGCGGGCACGCAGGATGATCTCGTCGCCGTCTTCGAGGAACTTGCGCACCTCGCCACTGGCCAGCTCCACCGGGTGCTTGCCACCTTCGGTTATCTCCAGCAGGCTGCCGAACGAACCTGGCGTGGCGCCCGACAGCGTGCCCGAACCGAACAGGTCGCCCGGTTGCAACTGGCAGCCGTTGACGCTGTGGTGCGCGACCAGCTGCGCCACGGTCCAGTACATGCTGCGGGTGTTGCTCAGGGTCAGGCGGTGCGGGGCAAGATCCTGCTCGCGCATGCGCTCGGTCAGCAGCAGTACCTCGAGCTCGATATCGAATGCACCAGCGGCCTGGTCGCGCTTGTCCAGCAGGTACGACAGTGGCTGCGGGTCGCCTTCCGGGCGTGACGGCTGGGCACAGCGGAACGGCTCAAGCGCTTCGGCGGTAACTACCCAAGGCGAGATGGTGGTGATGAAGCTCTTGGACAGGAACGGCCCCAGCGGCTGGTATTCCCAGGCCTGGATATCGCGCGCCGACCAGTCATTGAGCAGGCACAGGCCAGCCACGTGCTCGGCGGCATCGCCTACCGGGATCGCCTGGCCAATGTCGTTGCCCTGGCCGATCCAGATACCCAGCTCCAGCTCGTAGTCCAGGCGCGCGCAGGGGCCGAAGCTTGGCTCGGTGTGCCCGGCCGGCAGGGTCTGGCCCTTGGGCCGGCGCACATCGGTGCCGGATGGGCGGATGGTCGAGGCGCGGCCGTGATAACCGATCGGCACGTACTTGTAGTTGGGCAGCAGCGGGTTGTCGGGGCGGAACAGCTTGCCCACGTTCTTGGCGTGCTCGATGCCCACGTAGAAGTCGGTGTAGTCACCGATCTGCGCCGGTACATGCAGCTGGCAGGCGGTTGCCGGGTACAGTGCGGCCTGCAGTGCCGCCTTATGTTCACTGTGTTCGCCCAGCAGCACCAGAAGGCGCTCGCGCAGGGCGACGCGGGCACCGCGGCCGAGGGCGAAGAATGCGTTCAAGACCCCACCACGGGTGGCCTCGACCGCGGCCTTGGCGGCACCGTCGAACAGGCCGGTGGCCAGCACCGCCTCCAGGTCCAGGATCGCGTCGCCGATGGCCACGCCACAGCGCTTGGCTTCACCCGGCCGGCTGAAGATGCCCAACGGCAGGTTCTGCAGCGGGAAGTCGCTGTGCCCGTTGGCGTGCTCGACCCAGCTACGGGCAATGGCGGTCTGATTCATGGGTTATCTCCGGTTCGGGTTGAAGGTGCTCGGCAAGGTGGCCCAGCAACTATCGTAGTCGGCCTGCAACTGCGGGCATTCAAGGGCTTGCAGGCTCGGGCGCAGCACCTGGCTGGTCTCGAACATAAAGGCCATGGTGTTGTCGATCTTGTGCGGTGCCAGGTCGGCAGCAATAGCCTTTTCGCAAGTTTCGGCGTCGGGGCCATGGGCGCTCATAACCCCGTGCAGCGAGGCGCCACCCGGCAGGAAGCCCTCGGCCTTGGCGTCGTAGGCACCATTGATCAGGCCCATGAACTCGTTCATCAGGTTGCGGTGGAACCATGGTGGACGGAAGGTGTTCTCGGCCACCATCCAGCGTGGCGGGAAGATCACGAAGTCCATGTTGGCCATGCCATGCACGCTGGTCGGCGAGGTCAGCACAGTGAAGATCGACGGGTCCGGGTGGTCGAAGCTGACCGTGCCGATGGTGTTGAAGCGACGCAGGTCGTACTTGTACGGCACGTTGCTGCCGTGCCAGGCGACCACGTCCAGTGGCGAGTGCTGCAGTTCGCAGGCCCAATGTTCGCCCAGGAACTTCTGCACCAGCTGCACCGGGCCATCGGCCTCTTCGTAGTGCGCCACAGGGGTGAGGAAGTCGCGCGGGTTGGCCAGGCCGTTGCTGCCTATCGGGCCCAGGTCCGGGATGCGCAGCGGTGCGCCGTGGTTTTCGGCGATATAGCCGCGGGCCTCGCCGTCGAGCAGTTCGACGCGAAACTTCATGCCACGCGGGATGACCGCGATTTCCAGCGGCT
Organism: Pseudomonas sp. PVC-5-1; assembly: GCF_057444345.1. NCBI lineage: Bacteria > Pseudomonadati > Pseudomonadota > Gammaproteobacteria > Pseudomonadales > Pseudomonadaceae > Pseudomonas > Pseudomonas sp. PVC-5-1. The sequence continues at coordinate 4,828,658 of NZ_CM172024.1, forward strand.
CGACTTCCATCACCCCCAGTTCGGTGGCAATGCGCAGGCGGCCCTGTTGCGGCACCAGCAGTAGTTCACCGTCGGCGTTGAAGAACACCCGCTCCATCGACCGGTTGGCGCGGTAGATGTAGATGCTCACGCCTGCCGGTTTTTCCGCAGCGGCGTTGGCCACCATGGGCAGCCAGCCCTCGATGAAATCGGTCGGTTCGACGGGGATCGGCTGGGGGTTCCAGCGCAGGCGGTTGGGGGTGATGGCCCCCAGCGGGCCGGTCAGCGGCTGGCGCGCCAGGCGCTCGAAACGGGGATGCAAGGCAGATGGGCGAATACGGTACAGCCAGGTGCGGCGCAGTTCGCTGCGGGTCATGGTGAACGCCGTCCCCGAGAGCAGCTCGGCGTACAGCCCATAGGGCGCCTTCTGCGGCGAGTTCTGCCCGACCGGCAAGGCCCCTGGCAGCGCTTCGCTGGCAAACTCGTTGCCGAAGCCGCTGAGGTAGTGAAGGTCGGGTGACGTATCGCGATTCATCGATGCCTCCGGGCTCTGGCCGAGCCGTTGCTGGCAGCTGGCTGCTGGCCCGGGCGGGCTGGCAGCGCGTCTGCATTGTTTTTATCGTAATCAGATTACGAATAACGTAATTTGCTACGGGCAATGCGTCAAGCTATAAAGGCGCGACTCGAAGAATCCGGAAGAAGATGTCCATGGCAAAAGCCAGCTCCCCCGCCGACAACGGCAAGCAGAAAGTCCGCTCGGCGGAGGTCGGCACCGACATCCTGAAGGCTCTTGCCGAGCTCTCCCCGTCCACCTCCCTGTCGCGCCTGGCGGAACATGTGCAGATGCCAGCGAGCAAGGTGCACCGTTACCTTCAGGCGTTGATCGCCAGCGGTTTTGCCGAACAGGATGCGGCCACCAACCATTACGGCCTTGGGCGCGAGGCTCTGCGGGTAGGGCTGGCGGCGCTGGGTAGTATCGATGTGCTGAAGATTGCCGCGCTGCCGTTGTCACAGCTGCGCGATGAACTGAACGAGAGCTGCTTCGTTGCCGTATGGGGCAACCAGGGCGCGACAGTGGTCAGCATCGAGCCGGCAGTACGCGCGGTCACGGTGGTAACGCAGATCGGCTCGGTTCTGCCGCTGCTCACTTCGTCCACCGGGCTGGTGTTCGCCGCCTATCTTCCCGAGCGCGAGACCGTGGAGTTGCGTGACCGGGAACTGGCCGCCCTGCAGCATAGCGCCGCCGACTACCAGGCAGTACTGGCGGGCATTCGTGAACGTGGCCTGCACCATGTGCACGGGCTGTTGATGCCGGGCGTGGATGCGCTGTCGGCCCCGGTGTTCAATGCCATGGGGCAGATCGCCGCGGTGATGACGGTGGTCGGGCCGACCTCGATCTTCCATGCCGACGAGCATGGTCCGGCGGCGCAACGGTTGCTGGCAGCAGCACGGGAAACCAGCTGGCGCATGGGCTATTCGCCCGCCGACTGAGCGCCTTCGGCACTATTGCCCGATACGTAAAGGTGAATGTCATAAGCGGCTATTTTTCCTGCAGGATCAGGCGCTTATTCTTACCTCACTGGCCGGCATGAAGGGCTCTCCCCCCCGCCTTTCAGGCCTGCGAGGTTCACCGACGTAGATTTTGAAGCTCCTTGATCTGACGTCTCGATTGGCCGCTGCGGCTTGCAGCGGCCTTTTTTATTTGCCCTGAAAATTTCCGTCGCCTGTGCTGGCCTCTTCGCGGGCTTGCCCGCTCCCACAGGGATATCACCAAGCCTGAGGGCAGTGATATCCCTGTGGGAGCGGGCAAGCCCGCGAAGAGGCCAGCACAGGTAGTACAAAGCTCAGCCCAGCGGATACTTCTGCAAGTTCGCCATCATCTGCTGCAACGCCTGCAAGCTGTCCTGTGGGTGCACTGCCCCGTCGAAGTCGCCAATCCGTGCCCAGTTCTCCGCCACCTGCTCCGGAGTAAAGCCTTCACGCGGATCGAAGCCTACCCCCAGGCTGCGCTCCCAACGCACCTTGCCCACCCAACCGCCACCCACTTCGAACAGCTCACCACTGCCCTGGCACTGCTCGCTGCCCAGGTACACAACCAGCGGGCTGACCAGCTCAGGCTTGAGCCGCTCGAACACCTGGGGCGGGATCAACCCTTCGGTCATGCGGGTGCCACCCGTGGGGGCGATGGCGTTGACCAGGATGCCGTGCTTGCGCCCTTCGATTGCCAGGGTACGTGTCAGCCCATACAGGCCCAGCTTGGCCATGCCGTAATTGGCCTGGCCGAAGTTGCCATAGATGCCGGACGTGGAAGCGGTGAAGATCACCCGCCCCCAGTTCTGCTCGCGCAGGTGCGGCCAGGCGGCGCGGGTGACCTTGTAAGCCCCCTCGACATGCACCTGATACACCTGCTCCCAGTCGCTGTCTTCCATCTTGTGGAAGGTTTTGTCACGCAGGATGCCGGCATTGTTCACCAGCACATCGACCCGGCCGAAGCTGTCCAGGGCCTGCTCGACAATACGCGCGCCTTGGCTTACCGAATCATGGTTGGCAATGGCACTGCCACCAGCGGCGCGGATCTCCGCTACAACTCGGTCGGCGGCGGAGGCGCTGGCACCTTCACCGTGGGTGGACCCGCCGAGGTCGTTGACCACCACCCGCGCACCACGGGCAGCGAACAGCAGCGCATGGGCACGGCCCAGGCCGCCCCCGGCTCCGGTGACTATCACCACGCGATCTTGCAGACAGACAGGCTCGCTCATGCTCATGGCTCCAGGCAGGTTCAGGTAGGCCGAGTGTCCGCCGCCAGCGGCGGGCGGACAATCAAGCTCACGCAGGCTGAATGCCTGGCAATAACGCAGCACGATGGTTATGGGGCCGCTTTGCAGCCCATCGCCGGCAAGCCAGCTCCCACACCAACCGCGCCGGCCTCCAGGCATGCGCTGTACCTGTGGGAGCCGCCTTGCCAGCGATGAGGCCCTGTCAGGACCACGCCACTTTCTGCTGGAAACAGCTCAGCGGTTGTTCACGAAAGGCCAGGTAATGGCGCAGCACCTGCACCGGCGCTTCGGTATGCGGGTAATGGCCGATGCCCTGCAACTGCACGGTGTCCGGCTCCGGCACCAGTTGCCGGTAGCGCTCCACCATGTGTGCGCCGGAAAGCGGGTCGTCCACGCCATTGATGAAGCGCAGCGGCACGCCTTCGTGCTGCATCGCGCCAACCCAGCGGTCCCGGTGCAACCTGCGCTCTGGCATATAACCCACCAGCTTGTGCAGGATGCGCGTGCCACGGTTGGCGGCTATCAGGCTCCAGAAGTCATCCAGCGCACTTTCACTAGGGTGGGTGCAAGGGCCGTAGACCTGAGTCACGTTGCGCACCAGGTCGTCGCGACCGAACGAGCGCCCTACCAGCCAGCCCAGGCGGCTGAGCAACAGCTTCTGTACCAGCAGCATGCGGCAGCTTTCGGGGAACAGCCCGCTGTTGAGGAACACGCAGCTGGCAATGCTGGCGCGCTGTTCATGATGCCGCGCCAGCATTTCCTGGGCCACACTGCCGCCGTAGTCATGGGCCAACAGATGCACCGGCTGGTCGACCTTCAGCTCGGCGAGCAAAGCCTGCTGCAGGTCGGCCTGCTCCATCAGGCTATACACGTGATCGACCGGTTTGGCCGAATCGCCAAAGCCGAGCATGTCACAGGCGATAACCCGGAAGCGCTGGGCTAAAGGCCCCCAAAGGTAGTGCCAATCCCAGCTGGCGGTGGGGAAACCGTGCAACAGAAGCAGGGGCTCTCCTTGCCCTGCGGTCCAGTAACGGATGCTCTGGCCCCGGAAGCTGAAACTCTGTCCCCGGGTACGCCAGACGCACAATGGAATTTCGGCCATGGGCATCAGAACGGTCCCGGTGAAGTGGTGTTGGCGGAATAGAGCAAGGCTGCGGTCATTGCATGTCACCTCGGCACTTACATGTGCTCTCTATGTCGAGGCTGAGTCTAGCCAGCAGCCCATGGGCTGGAACTTGCGTTGCCAGCCAGCTTGATGACTTGGCGAGTCAGTGGCACGAATGGTCAGAGCAGCACAGCCAGCAGCGGTGCCGCGAACAGGTTCAACAGCCCGGTCAGGACCATGACCAGGCCGGCCACCGAACCCTCCTCGCGGCCTACCTCCTGTGCCCGGCTGACACCGGCACCATGGGCGCCCACACCAAACAGCGCGCCCCGCGCCAGCGGCGTGCGCAACGGCAACCAGCGCAGTAGCACGCCGCCGAGCATGGCGCCCAGTACGCCGGTGAACATCACGAACACCGCCGTGAGCTCCGGTACGCCACCCAGGTCATGGGCCAGTGGCATGGCAAAGGGCGTGGTGATCGAACGCGGCACCAGCGACAGGCTGGTCGCGCTGTCCAGCGCCAACATATGAGCCAACCCCCAGGAACTGGCGATCGAAGCGCTACTGCCGGCGACCATACCCATCATCAGTGCCGGCCAGTGGCGCGCCAGCATGGCCCGTTGCTGCCAGATCGGCACCGCAAATGCCACGGTCACCGGGCCAAGCACACTCATCAGCCAGTGGGTGTTGCGGGCGTACTCGGCATAAGCGGTGTGCAGCGGCACGGCCACCGCCAGCAACAGTACCGGCACCAGGATCAGCGGCGACAGCAGGTAGCGCCCGCTGCGCCGGTACAGCCAGCGGCTGCCCAGGTACGCCAGCAAGGTCAGGGCCAGCCAGAACAGCGGCATGGGTTCAAGGCTCATGGCGCAACCTCCAGCGGCACACCAGTTCCACGGTCAACGCGGTCACCACCATTACCGTCAGGGTGCTCACGGCAATCACCAGCAGGATGCGCCAGCCCTCGTCACGGATCAGAGCGCCATAATCGAGCAGGCTCATCAGCGCCGGAATGAAGAACAGCAGCATCTCAGCCATCAGCCAGCCTGCGCCCAGTTGCAACATGGCTGGCTTGAGCACACCTGAGGCAAACAGCAACAGCAGCAATGCCAGGCCCATCACTCCGCCAGGAATCGGCCAGCCCAACCAAGTGGCAAGCTGGCCACCGAGCAGGAACAGTGCACAGAGGATCGCCAGCTCGACGAGCAGGCGCAGGGCTTTTTTTAACAACGCGGGTTTCATGGGGGGTTCCTCTACAGGCCCTCATTTTAAGTTTTGGCTGCCTAGGCCAGAAGCGAATTGTTAGACTGAACATCATTCCAGAATGGAATTGTGATCATGGAATTCAAACAGCTGCGCAGCTTTATCGAAGTGGTCCACCGCGGCGGTTTTACCCAGGCCGCGCAGACCCTGCACATCAGCCAGTCGGCGGTGAGCAAGCAGGTGGCTCAGTTGGAGCAAGATGTGGGCCAGCCGCTGCTGGAGCGCCAGGCCTCGCAGTTGCACCTGACCGCTGCCGGGCGCATCGTCCTGGAGCGCGGCGAAGTCTTGTTGCGCCAACGTCAGGCATTGCTCGGCGAACTGGACGACCTCAGCCAGATGGGCCGCGGCGAACTGCGGCTGGGCCTGCCGATGCTGGGCAGCGACGCGCTGTTCGCCGGGTTGTTCGCCGAATATCGGCGGCGTCACCCGAACATTGCGATCCACTTGCTCGAAGGTGGCAGTCGCAGCATCGAACAGGCGGTCAGGAGTGGCGAACTGGAACTGGGGGGCAGCCTGACGCCCAGTGACGAGGCGTTCGACTACCAGCCGTTCTGCAACGAGCCAATGGATGCACTGTTGCCTGCCGGGCACGAGCTGGCAGGCCAGGAAGCGGTAGATCTGTGGCAGCTGGCCGATACCCCGTTCCTGCTTTACCAACGCAGCTTCGTGCTCAATGACCGGCTGCTGAAGGCGTGCCAGCAGCAGGGTTTTACCCCCAAGGAAGGCGGTCGCAGTGGCCAGGCGGATTTCCTCGCGGCGCTGGCAGCGGCGGGCCAGGGTGTGGTGTTGCTGCCCCGTGTGGTGGCGAAAGCCCTGGAGCGCCCCGGTGTGGTGCGCTTGCCGCTGCGCTCGCCGGGGGATTTGCGTTGGGATATCGCGTTCATCTGGCGGCGCGGGGCGTATCTGTCACGGGCGGCGCAGGCGTGGTTGGCGCTGGTGAGCGAGTGGCCGGTGCTCGGCAGCAAGGGATGAGTTGCCCTTGCCGGCCTCTTCGCGGGTAAACCCGCTCCCACAGGAACACCACAGCCTCTGAAATCTGTGCAGTACCTGTGGGAGCGGGTTCACCCGCGAAGAGGCCGGTACAGGCGAAAAATACCCGTCAGGCTTTAAGTGTACTCACCAACTCAGCCAACCAAGGCTCTGCATCCGCCTCCGGAGTCACCGTCTCGCTGGCATCCAGGCGCAACATCGGTTGCACTTCGCGCACGCCCAGTTCGGCAAAAAGTTCGCGCATCTGCTCGCCTCCACCGCAATAGGTATCGCCATAACTGCTGTCGCCCAAGGCAATCACCGCACCCGGCAGGCCACGCCAGGCCGCAGGCAGGGTATCGCGAATGCTGCAATACAACGGCATGAGGTTGTCCGGCAGTTCGCCCATGCCAGTGGTCGAGGTCACGGCCAGCAAGGCGTCGGGGGCGAAACCTTCAAGGTCCTGCAAGGTGGCGCGCGCCGCATGCCAGGCCTCCAGGCCAGCAGCCTTGAGCAGCGATTCAGCGTGACGGGCGACTTCTTCGGCGGTGCCGTAGACCGATCCGGAAATAATGGCGACTTTCATCGGGTAGTGGATTCCGAAACTGAGTGAAAACGTAGGATACTAGCATCCGGCGCTGGCAAAAGGCCGCCTCTACCAAAGTCACCATCCTCAACCCTGCTTCGCACCTTTGTTCACTCAATGGCCCGAACATGATCAATGCGCAACTACTGCAATCCATGGTCGATGCGTCCAACGACGGCATCGTGGTCGCCGAACAGGAAGGCGACGACACCATCCTCATCTACGTGAACGCGGCCTTCGAACGCCTGACCGGCTACGGCCGTGACGAAATCCTCTATCAGGATTGCCGCTTCCTGCAGGCCGACGACCGCGACCAGCTTGGCCGCGCCCGCATCCGCAAGGCCCTGGCCGAAGGCCGACCGTGCCGCGAAGTGCTGCGCAACTACCGCAAGGATGGCAGCGCTTTCTGGAACGAACTGTCGATCACCCCGGTAAGGCACGACGCCGAACAGCGCACCTACTTCATCGGTATCCAGAAAGACGTCACTCGCCAGGTCGAACTGGAGCGGGAACTGGCGCAACTGCGCGTTCGTCCGAAACCCGACGAACGCACCTGAACCAAGTACGCCACGCACGGTCAATCCCGTTGAAGAAATCGCCATCGAGTTCGATCATGCAAGCAGAAGCGCTCCTGACCCAGGACGAGCTGGATTTCATACAGAACATGCAGCATTCGCCGCAGTTGAACCTGGCCGACCCCATGTCGAGCCTGCTGGTCAATGGCGACCGCCGCATCCAGAGCTTGCTCACCCGCTTGGTGGCCAACGAGCAGGTAACCCTGCAGGCCCAGTTCAACAACCAGCAAATAAGCTTCCCGCTGCAACTGGTGGAAGACGAGTTCCACGCCCTGCACCTGCAACTGGGCTCACCGGAAATCTACGAGGACGGCCCCATGCTGCGCCCCTGGCGCCTGTCGATGGAGAAGCCGAGTGCACTGCTCGATGCCCATGGGCAGGAAACTGGCCTGTGGGTTCGCGAGATCTCGTTCAAGGGCACATTGCTGGAAGTCCGTGGCCTGCCAGCGGCACCAGCCCACTTCGAATTGCGCTTCGCCCCTGATGGCATCCCCCCCATCGAGCTGCATGGCGTGCTGGGCAGGCGCATCGGCCCGGACCTGGCAGCCTACGACCTCAGCCAAAGCCCGGCCGAAGAGATCGAACGCCTGCGCGACTACATCCTCCAGGCCCATCGCCGGGCCCACCCCGAGCTACACACTCAGGTATCGAACTGACCGGCCAGAAACTGCCGCAAACGCTGGCGCATCACGCTACCCTGCGCACCCAGGCAAGCGATCGGGCTGCCAGCCAGGCTGTCCTGTGCCAGTTCCGCCGCTTCACCCGCCAGTAACAACGGGCATTCCAGCCCTGCCACCAGGCGCGTCAGGCGCCGGGTGAGTTCCGCCGTGGGCGGCTGGTGGGAGAACAGCACCAGGGCATCCGGTTTCAGGCGCTCGCAGACCAGTGCCAGTTCTGCCAGCGGCTGCCCGCTCGCCAGTGGCGTCACGCCAACTTCATCGCAACCCAAGGTCAGGCTGGTCACCAGCAAATCCAACTCGTGGCACTGCCCCGGCAATGGCGCCAGCAGCACCATGCGGCTGCGCGGCGTACGGGCGAGTTGCAAGCGGGTATACACCCGGCCACGCAGGAACTGATCGAGGAACAGCCACTCGCTGGCCTGCCCGTAGCCGCCCTGACCGGCCGCCAGGTCATGCCACACCGGCATGAACACTTCACTGAATACCTGGTCCAGGGTGCAGGCGGCAAATACCTCGTCGAACAGGCGGTCCAGGCCGACAAGGTCAAAACGTTGTAACGCCTGGCGAATCTGCTGCTGCCAGCGCCCCCAGGCGCCCGTCGCGCCACCTGCCTGCCCGGCACGGGCATGGTCGCGCGCGAGGATGCTGGCAACCTTGCTTACCGCCACGCCGCGCTCCAGCCAGCCAAGGATGCGGCGGATGTCATCGATGTCGGCCTGGGAATACAAGCGGTGACCGCTGTCGGTGCGGGTTGGCTGGATCAGACCGTGGCGGCGCTCCCAGGCGCGCAAGGTCACGGCATTGACGCCGGTCAGGCGGGAAACCTCACGGATCGGAAACAGGTCCTGCGCGAGGCCCGCATCGATTACCGGATTCAGTCCCTGTTCGTTCATCTGCACGGGGTTCCCTGTGTGTCCAAGTTGAACACCTAGTCTACTACGGCAATACCAGACGCTGGGGCGCAACCGTTTGCCGGCTTACAGTTGCCGAAGATCGCGGATGGGCGATAATCCGCGCCCGATTCTTGCATGCATGCCTGTGTCGCCCACCACCCCGGGCCACTCAGCCAAAGGGGCCGGCTACCCGCCAGCCCCGTTGCCAGGAGATACACGATGTCTACCCCACCCGTCACCTTGATGGTGTCGCGCCGCGCCGCCCATGGCCGCTACCAGGACCTGCTGGCCTGGCTGCATGAAGGCGAGCAGTTGGCCACCGACTTCCCCGGCTACCTTGGCTCGGGCATCCTCGCGCCCCCCCGCGACAGCGACGAATTCCAGATCATCTTCCGTTTCAGCGACGAGCCGACTCTACATGCCTGGGAACATTCCGCCTCGCGTCGGGCCTGGTTGCAACGCGGCAACGGCCTCTTCGAACGCCCCAAGGAAGCGCGCGTGAGCGGCATCGACGACTGGTTTGGCACCAACATGGTGCAAAAACCACCACGCTGGAAGCAGGCTGTGGCCATCTGGCTGGCCTTCTTCCCGGTCTCGCTGGTGTTCAACCTGGTGTTCGGCCACTGGCTCGCTGCGCTGGACCTGGTACCACGGGTATTGCTCAGCACCCTGGGCCTGACGCCGGTGATGGTCTACCTGTTCATCCCCCTGTCCACCCGTCTGCTGGCCGGCTGGCTGCATGCGTCCCCCGCCCCTGCCGGCGCCCTGCGCAGCCGCTGAGGCCAGGCCGTACACGCGGTAGACAGTTCGGGTATGCTGGGCGGCAACCAAAGGACAGACAAGTTGACCGCCCCGAACATGAACAGCCCCATTCTCGTTACCGGAGCCAGCCAGCGCGTCGGGCTGGCCCTGGCCCTTGACCTGGCGCAGGCCGGCCATACGGTGGTCAGTGCCAGCCGCAGCATCCAGCCACAGGCGGCCCACCCGAACATCGTGCAGTTCCAGGCCGACCTGTGCCAGCTGGCCGATCGACAGGCCCTGATCTACTACTTGCACAACCATTACGACGGCCTGCGCGCGATCATCCACAACGCCTCGTTGTGGCTCGACGATGGCCTCGACAACCTCGAGACCATGTTCCGCCTTCACGTCGAAGCGCCCTACCACCTCAACCTGGCCTTGGGCGACCTGCTGGCCAAGGTGGAAAAGGCCGACATCATCCACATTTGCGACGAAACCTCTTCGCGCGGCAGCAAAAGCCACATCGGCTACGCCGCGACCAAGGCCGCGTTGCAGAACATGGTGCTGTCTTTCGCCGAAAAATATGCGCCCAAGGTGCGTGTGAACGGTATCCTGCCTGGGCTGCTGATCCTCAAGGAAGGGGGTGACGAAACCTACCGCCAGCAGACCCTGAAGAAGGCCCTGCTGGAGTTCGAACCCGGCGCCGGCCCGCTGATCGAGACGGTCAAGTACCTGCTCGCCAGCCAGTACAGCACCGGCAGCCAGGTGGTCATCAACGGTGGCCGCCACCTGAAGAACCGCATGACCTGAGAGAAGCCCATGACCCCACAGCAACAGCTCGAACTCGAGGCCGCCGCGTTCCGGCGCCTGGTCGAACACCTGCAGAAGCGCACCGACGTGCAGAACATCGACCTGATGAACCTGTCCGGTTTCTGCCGCAACTGCCTCTCCAAGTGGTACAAGGCCGCGGCTGACGAGCGCCAGCTCGACCTGAGCCTGGATGACGCCCGCGAAGCGGTGTACGGCATGCCTTACGCCGAGTGGAAAGCCCAATACCAGAAAGAAGCCAGCGCCGACCAACAAGCGGCGTTCGAAAAAGGAAAACCTCGTGACTGACCTGAACACACTGCGCGCCAGCCTGGCCAGCGGCCAACACGTGTTTGCCGACACCCTGGCGTTCATTGCCGACAACTACAGCTACCAGCCACAGGCCTTCGACAATGGCGGCGTGGCGAATGCAGCCGGGCAGAACGAAGGTTCGTGCAAGACCCTGGGCCTGGCGCTGCTGGAAGGGCTGAGCGACCAGGAAGCGCTGCTGGCCTTTGGCGAGCACTACCGTGACGTGGTGGCCACGCCCGAGGGCAGCGACCATGGCAATATCCGTGCGCTGATCAAGCATGGGCTGGCGGGCGTCAAGTTCGCCGAGCTGCCGCTTGCGCGCAAGGCTTGAGATTTTGGGGCCGCTCCGCGGCCCTTTCGCCGGCAAGCCAGCTCCCACAGGTACCCCGCTGCCTTCAAACTGATCATCCCCCTGTGGGAGCTGGCTTGCCGGCGATGAGGCCGGCGCAGACAGCATCAACCCATGATCCTTCCTGGGACCTCACCCGCCAACCCTCCCTGCTGCAACCACTGCAAGGCCACCGGCCACAAACTTTCGCGAAAGCGGTCATGGAAGAACGCGAAATGGCCAATTTCATCGACCGAGATATCCACAGGCGCAATACGCAGGTGCTGGCGCTCGGCGCCCTGCAGATAACCCAGCAAACGCTCGGTCGCCGCCACGGTACCAAAGGGATCATCGGTCAGGCTGATGGCCAGCGTCGCCGCTCGCACCTGGGCGAACGGTAGTGCCTCCAGTGCACGCCCGCTGGGTCGGTGCTCATAGCGCGGGGTACGGGTGGTCCAATCGTGCACCACGCCGGATGGCGTGTCCTCCAGCCAACCCAGACGCTTGCCGGGAAAATAACCGCACACGCGGGTGAGCAGCGGCATTACCACATGCCACTTGCAGAACAGCTGCCAACGCTGGTCAGCCGCATAATCGCGCCAGTAGGCGAATTGCGCGCCAACCATTACCACCCGGCGTACCTTGTGCGCCGACGGTGCCAGCCCCACTGCGCAGCCGCCAAAACTGTGCCCCACCACATCCACCGGCTGACCGGGGAAATGTTCTGCTGCATGCACCAGCATGGCTTCGAAATCCAGCCGGCCCCAGTCGCTCCAGGATGCCTGAAAGCCACGCAGCGAGGCCGGGCGGGATTCGCCAATGCCACGGTAGTCGTATGTCAGCACATCGCAACCTTGGGCGAACAGGTAGTCGGCGAAACGCGAGTAGTAGTGGCAGCGTACCGAAGTGGCAGCGTTGATGATCACCAGCGGGCGCTGGGGGTCAGGTCGGGCGTGGCGCCAGCGGAAACCGCCGAGGCTGTAGCCGTCGGCTGTGGTGTGGCGAAAGGCAGTGGCGGGTTGGGTGAGGCTGCTCATGGCACATTCCCTGTTGTTGTGCGCCAAAGCTAGCAAAGATTTTATAGCCTGTACCGGCCTCTTCGCGGGTAAACCCGCTCCTACAGGTACTCCATCTCCCTCAAGTTAAAAGGGATCCCTGTGGGAGCGGGTTTACCCGCGAAAGGGCCGGTACAGGCCGGCAGCGATTACAGCTCGATGCAGTCGAACTTCACATCGGTAGCCACGTCTTCGTCGTAGTTGACGTCAGCGCGCTCGAAACCGAACAGGTTGAGGAACTGCTTCTTGTAACCGGCATAGTCGGTCAGCTCGAACAGGTTCTCGGTGGTCACCTGTGGCCACAGCGCCTTGCAAGCGTCCTGCACGTCATCACGCAGTTCCCAGTCGTCCAGGCGCAGGCGGCCCTTCTCGTCGACCTCGGCCGGCGCGCCGTCGGCACGGTACATGCGGTCGCGGTACATGCGGTCCAGCTGGTCCTGGGTGCCTTCGTGAACCCCCTTCTCCTGCATGATCTTGAACACCATCGACAGGTACAGCGGCATCACCGGGATGGCCGAGCTGGCCTGGGTAACCACCGACTTCAGCACCGCCACGTTGGCGCCGCCCTTGACTTCACCGGCCAGTTTCTTGTCCAGGCGCAGGGCGGTTTCGTCCAGGTCCTGCTTGGCCTGGCCCAGCGCACCGTGCCAGTAGATCGGCCAGGTGATGTCGCTGCCGATGTAGCTGAAGGCCACGGTGCGGGCGCCTTCGGCCAGCACGTTGGCGCCAGCCAGGGCGTCGATCCACAACTGCCAGTCCTGGCCACCCATGACGGTGACGGTGTCGGCGATTTCCTGCTCGGTAGCCGGCTCGATGCTGGCCTCGATGATGGTGTCCTTGTTGGTGTCGATGGCGGTCGACTTGTACGGCTGGCCGATCGGCTTCAGGGCCGAACGCACCAGTTCACCGGTCTGCGGCAGCTTGCGCACTGGCGAGGCCAGCGAGTAGATGACCAGGTCGACCTTGCCGCCCATTTCGTTCTTGATCAGCTCGATGACCTTGGCACGGGCTTCGTCGGAGAAGGCGTCACCATTGATCGACTTGCTGTACAGGCCCTCGGCCTTGGCGAACTTGTCGAAGGCTGCAGCGTTGTACCAGCCAGCGGTGCCGGCCTTGGTCTCGGTGCCTGGCTTTTCGAAGAACACGCCCAGGGTGTCGGCCTTGAAGCCGAACGCCGCGGTGATGCGGGCTGCCAGGCCGTAGCCGCTGGAAGCACCGATGACCAGGACCTTCTTCGGGCCATCCTCGCGCACGCCCAGCTTGCGGGTGGCTTCAATCTGGTCACGGACGTTGAGCTCGCAGCCCTTCGGGTGAGTCGTGGTGCAGATGAAACCGCGGACCTTAGGATGAATGATGGCCAATGTCTGTACCTCGTCAGGTTTATGCCGGGGGAAGCGCCGCCATGGGCGATTCCGGTTGATCAGAGGGTGAGACTACCCCCGCAGGTTATCCGACACATATTACGGGGTGATCTTGGGGATGCAAAACGGTGGATTACCTGTACCGGCCCTATCGCCGGCAAGCCAGCTCCCACAAAGACGGCGCAAAACTTGAGCCCTGTGAGGGACCTGTGGGAGCTGGCTTGCCGGCGATAGGGCCAGTGCAGGCAACGTCAATCTGACAAGAGAGCCTCTTTCAGCCATTCCAGGAACTGCCGGGCCAGCAGATCATCCTGGCTGTCCCGATGCACCAGGCAAGCCCACGCCGGCCCACGCACGCGCTGCGCCGACATAGCCTGCAAACGCCCCTCCTCCACCGCCCGCCGCGCCAGCAATTGGCTGACCAGGGCCACCCCCAACCCCTCGCTCGCCGCATCCAGCAGCAGCCCGGGGTCGGAAAAGTTCAGCCCCTTGCCCTGCTGCCCCACATCCTCGCCACCCTCCAGCTGCCAGTGGCTCCAGTCCATTTCGCGCTCGCCATGCAAGGTGGTGCGCCGCGACATCGGCGTTTGCAGCAACGCCGGGTGGCAGGCCGGGTACAGCTGGTCCTGGTGCAGCACGTTGAAGCTGCACTCGGCCTGGGCACTGAGGTCATCGCGGATGGCCAGGTCAATGGTCTCGGTCGCCATGTCCGGCACTTCGAAACTGGTGAACAGCCACAAGTCGACATCCGGGCAGCGCTGGTGAAAGTCGGCCAGCCGCGGCAGCAGCCAGTGCCTGGCAAAGGCCGGGCTGGTGTTGACCACCAGTTGATTGGGCTTGCGGTACTGGTCGAGCCGGCGAATGCCCACCGCCAGGTGCTGCAGCAGCGACTGCGTGGTGCTGAGCAGGTCGTGCCCGGCGTCGGTCAGGCTCACGCTGCGGCCACTGCGATGGAACAGCGGCTGCTCCAGGTAGGTTTCCAGGCTGCGAATCTGCTGGCTGATGGCCGACTGGGTCAGGTTCAGCGCTTCAGCGGCCTTGTGGAAGCTGCCCAGCCGCGCAGCGGCTTCGAAGCCGCGCAGGGCATTCAGGGGTGGCCAGTGTTTGAGCATGATTGATAAGCCTTGCTGATCAGATGTCCGCTAAATCTATCGTTTGTCGCAGGCCAAGCCTAGCCATAGCATGGACATCAACACCCGCGACGGCGGGCTTCGTTGATAAAAATCCTTAATTGATCGGAGTTCTCTATGCACCTGTCCCTCGACAGCGGCTGGCGCATGCCCGCCGAATGGGCCCGCCACGCTGCCACCTGGATGGTCTGGCCACACAACCAGGCCCTGTGGGAAAGCGGCTGGCACGTGCGCCTGGCCGACGTACAGCAGGACTACGCCCGGGTCGCGGCAGCCATCGCCCGTTTCGAGCCGGTGAAGATGGTGGTCGACCCTTCGGCCTGGCAAAGCGCACGTGCCCTCTGCGGCGCCAATATCGAACTGGTCGAAATGGCCGTGGACGACAGCTGGTGCCGGGACAGCGGCCCAAGCTTCGTCTGCCACCCACAGCATGGCCTGGCCGGCCTGAGCTGGCGCTTCAACGCCTGGGGTGGCAAGTCGCAGCACGGCCAGGACCGCAGCCTCGGCCGGCGCATCCTCGACCACCTGGGGCTGGACGGTTTCAGCACGGCGCTGTGCAACGAAGGCGGGGCGATTCATGTGGACGGCGAAGGCACCTTGATCACCACCGAGTCGGTGCTGCTCAACCCCAACCGCAACCCTGGCGTGAGCAAGGCTGAGTTCGAGGCCTGCTTCGCCCGTTGCCTGGGCATCCGCAAGACCATCTGGCTACCGGGCGACCCACAATACATCACCGGCGACATGACCGACGGCCACGTCGACGGTATATGCGCCTTCGCCCGCCCCGGCGTGCTGCTGGTCGATGCCACCCATGACCAGCATTCGGTGTACGCCGAAGTCGTGCGGGAAAACCGCCGCGCCCTGGAACTGGCCACCGACGCGCAAGGCCGGCACTTCGAGCTGCTCGACCTGTACGAAGCCAGCGCCGCAGTCGACCAGGACGCCGAAGTATTCTGCGCCTCGTACACCAACTTCTACATCGCCAACGGCGCGATCATCATGCCGGCCTATGGCATCGCCGCCGACCAGGAAGCCGCCTCGCAACTGGCCCACGCCTTCCCGGGCCGGGAGATCGTACCGGTGCGCATCGACCACATCGCCCATGGCGGTGGCGGCATCCATTGCATCACCCAGCAACAACCCGAGGTGCAGCCATGAGCCTGCTGCGCATCGCCACCACCCAGATGCCGTGCAGCTGGGACCTGCCTGGCAACCTCGAGCGCGCCGAACAACTGGTTCGCCAGGCTGCCGCCAAGGGAGCCCAGGTGATCCTGCTGCAGGAGCTGTTCGCCACCCCGTACTTCTGCATCGAACAGGACCACCAGCATCAGGCACTCGCCCAGCCCTACCCTGCCAGCCCGATCCTGCAGCGCTTCGCCGCACTGGCCGGCGAGCTGGGCGTGGTGCTGCCGCTGAGCTGGTACGAGCGCGCCGGCAATGCCTTCTTCAACTCGTTAACCGTGGCCGATGCCGATGGCCGCCTGCTTGGCGTCTACCGCAAGACCCACATCCCCAACGCCATCGGCTACCAGGAGAAGGAATACTTCAGCCCCGGCGATACCGGCTTCAAGGTTTGGGACACCGCCTTCGGCCGCCTGGGCATCGGCATCTGCTGGGACCAGTGGTTCCCCGAGACCGCCCGCTGCCTGGCACTGATGGGCGCCGAAGTGCTGCTGTTCCCCACCGCCATCGGCTCCGAGCCCGGCTGTGCCGAACTGGACTCGCGCGACCACTGGCAGGTAGCCATGCGCGGCCACGCCGCCGCCAACCTGTTGCCGGTGGTGGCGGCCAATCGGGTGGGCGAGGAAGTCGCAGCCAGCGACGCATCGTTGGCCATGCGCTTCTATGGCTCGTCGTTCATCTGCGACCACAAGGGCGCCATGCTCACCGAAGCCGACCGCGACAGCAGTGGCATCTGGCTGCACGACCTGGATCTGGCCGGCATGCGGGAAGACCGCCTGAGCTGGGGCATCTACCGCGATCGCCGCCCGGAGATGTACACACCGCTGCTGACCCTGGACGGCACCCACCCACACACCCTGAGGGCATGAGCATGAAACGCCACGTTCTGGCCGCCTTGGCGCTGGCTGTCTGCGCCTGCCAGGCTCAGGCCGAGCAGCCCGTGCTGCGCCTGTACAACTGGGCCGACTATTTTGCCGAGGACACCCTCAAGCAGTTCACGGCCGAAACCGGCATCCAGGTGATCTACGACGTGATGGATGGCAGCGAAGTGCTCGAGGCCAAGCTGATGTCCGGGCGCAGTGGCTACGACCTGGTCTTCCCCGGTGATACCGTCGCCGAGCGCCTGATGCGCGCCGGCAGCCTACAGCCACTGGACCACAGCCGCCTGCAGGCCCTGGACGACATCGAGCCCGGGCTGCGTCAGCTGCACGCCCGGTACCCCAAGGCCAGCCAGGCGACCGTGCCCTACACCTGGGGCACCATCGGCCTGACGGTGAATGCCGACAAAGTCCGCCAGCGCATGCCAGATGCACCGCTGGACAACCTCGACCTGCTGTTCAAGCCGGAGCTGGCCGCCAAATTCGCCGACTGCGGTATTTCAGTCATCGATTCACCCGACGAAGTGCTGGCAGTGGTCCTCAACTACCTGGGCCGCGAGCCCCGCAGTGCCAAGCGCGAGGACCTGGCCGCAGCCAGCGAACTGCTCAAGGCGATTCGCCCGTACGTGCGCAAGTTCCAGTCGCAACCAGTGACCGAACTGGTCAACGAGAACCTGTGCCTGTCACTGGGCTACAGTGGCGACGTGATCCAGGCGCAGCGTACCGCCGAAGCCGCGGGCAAGCATCTCGACTTCCAGTACCGCGTGCCGCGCCAAGGCACCACGGTGTGGATGGATACCATGGCCATCCCGGCCGATGCCAAGCACCCGGAATACGCCTATCGTTTCATCAATTTCGTCATGCGCCCGGCGAACATGGCGGCCATCAGCAATTTCACCGGTTACCCTACCGCCAGCGCCAAGGCACGCCAGGCAGTGGATCCGCGCATGCGCGACAACCCCGATATCTACCTCGACCAAGCCACCTATGCCCGGCTGATCCCGGGCCGCGATATCCCACAGGCCGACATGCGTGCACGCATGCGCGTGTGGACCCGCTTCAAGACTGCACAGGACTGAGCCATGCCAAGCCGTAGAACCTTCCTGCAACTTTCGCTGGCCGCCGGCCTCGGTGCCAGCCTCGGCCTGCCGCTGGGCCTGGCCCGCGCCGAGGAACCGGGGCGCTGGTTCATGCCGGACGAAGGCGAGCCGCAGCAACGCGCATTCATCGCCTTTGGCGCCCAGGATGCGATCTGGGAGGACTTCACCGCCGATGTGCAGGCCGCCCTCGGTCGCATCGCCCAGGCCATCGCGCGCTATCAGCCAGTGACGGTGTTCTGCCGGGCCAGCGAGCGCGAGCTGGCCGAGCAGCACTGTGCCAGCCAGCGCACAAGTTTCGTCGAGTGCGAGCTGGACGACATCTGGATGCGCGACATCGGCGCCAACTTCGTCGTCGATGATGACGGAGCTCTGGCGGCGGTGGACTTCAACTTCAATGGCTGGGGCAACAAGCAACGTCACCGCAACGATGCCCAACTGGCCAGGCGCGTAACCACGCTGGCCGGCGCCCGCTACCAGCGCAGCGACCTGGTGGGTGAAGGCGGCGCCATAGAGGTGGACGGCCACGGCACGGGTATCATGACCGAGAGCAGCTGGGTCAACGCCAACCGTAACAAAGGCTGGAGCAAGGCCGAGATCGAGGCGGAGCTAAAGGAAAGGCTGGGGCTGAGCAAGATCATCTGGCTACCGGGCATCGCCGGCCAGGACATCACCGACGGGCATGTGGACTTCTATGCCCGCTTCGTCAGGCCGGGGGTGGTGATTGCCAACCTGGATAACGATCCGGACTCGTATGACTACGCCGTGACGCGCAAGCACCTTGATACCCTCAAGCGGGCCACCGATGCCGAGGGCCGCAGGCTTCAGGTGCACGTCGTGTCGCCGCCGCTGCACGGGCGGCGCAACAGGTTCAGCAAAGGCAATGATGACTTTGCCGCTGGGTACATCAACTACTTCGTGATCAATGACGCGATCATTGCGCCACAGTTTGGCGATGGGGCGGCGGACGAGAAAGCGCGGGGGCTGCTGGAGGCGTTGTATCCGGGGCGGGATATCGTGCAGCTGGATATCGATGCCATTGCTGCGGGGGGCGGGGGGATTCACTGTGTGACCCATCAGTGCCCGGCTGTGTAGCAGAGTTGCCTGTGCTGGCTTCTTCGCGGGCTTGCCCGCTCCCACAGGCACTCCACAAGACTCAAGATTTGTGCAGTTCCTGTGGGAGCGGGCAAGCCCGCGAAGAGGCCGCCACAGTCAATCGCGGTGCCGACGGCGCCCCGTGATCATCGACCACGGCAGGTTTTCCCGCATGCGCACGCTCTCGTAGATGGCCGCCAGCACATGGACGCAAACCAGCACCAGCAGCGCGTTGGCCAGCCAGCTGTGCAGGTCCATCGGCCAGTCGACACCAAACAGCGCGTCCACCTCCTGCGACGCCCACCCGGTAAGGCCCAGGCCGGCGATGCAAGTCAGCATCAACAGCATCACCAGGGCGCCAATCGGCGAATGCCCCATATGATGGTCAAGCCCCCCATGCAGCAGCGCACGGGCATGTCCGACCAGGCTTGCCGGGGATGGCCAGAAATCGGCCCAGCGCGCGCTGCGTGGCCCGACAAAGCCCCAGACCACACGCACCACCACAACGGCTAGTGCGTAGTAGCCCAGCCACTGGTGCCAGTCTTCACCCTCTTCGTTGAAGAAGTAGTTGGCGAAGAACACCACGGCGATCGACCAGTGGCACAGCCGCAGCAGGGGGTCCCACAGCTGTACCGTGCCGTCGCTGTTCAATCGTGGTACTCGGTCTTGACTGCCTTGCCCGTCACTGGGTCATGGTAGATCTCGACCTTCTTGCCATCCTTGTCGAAACCGTAGATCTCGTAGCAGTTACCCTCGGTGACCTTGAACTTGTTGATCTTGTAGCCCTGCTCCTTGAGCTGCGCCTGGAATTTTTCCTGATCCTGCCAGGTGCTTTTGTCAGCGGTGGTGCATTCGGTGGCGGCGAATGCAGCGCTGCTGCCGATCAGGAGGGTCATGGCGATCAATGTACGCATGGGCATGTGCTCCCATCCAGATGAGTGTAATAGCGCATCCCTGAGCATAGTTCCGCAGGTCGCTTCGCGCTCATTCATTTGCTTTACACATCAATCGCAAAGAAAAACAAACTTAACAAATGAGCCAAAGCCACCGATGCTTGAGGCATTACGCCCATCGCACGGAGAACAACAACATGAACGACGTGGTCATCGTCGCCGCAACCCGTACCGCCATCGGCAGCTTCCAGGGCGCCTTGGCCACTGTGCCTGCAGTAGACCTCGGTGCCGCCGTGATCAAGCGCCTGCTGGAACAGACCGGGTTGGCCCCGGCGCAGGTCGATGAAGTCATCCTCGGCCAGGTGCTTACCGCCGGCGCCGGGCAGAACCCGGCACGCCAGGCCGCGATCAAGGCCGGCCTGCCCTTCAGCGTGCCGGCAATGACCCTGAACAAGGTCTGCGGCTCGGGCCTGAAGGCACTGCACCTGGCCGCTCAGGCCATTCGCTGCGGTGATGCCGAGGTGGTCATCGCCGGTGGCCAGGAGAACATGAGCCTTGCCCCTTATGTGATGCCGGCGGCCCGCACCGGCCAGCGCATGGGCCATGGCCAGCTGATCGACAGCATGATCAGCGACGGCCTGTGGGATGCCTTCAACGACTACCACATGGGTATCACCGCCGAAAACCTGGTGGACCAGTACGGCCTCAGCCGTGAGCAGCAGGATGCCTTTGCCGCCGAGTCGCAGCGCAAGGCGGTGGCAGCGATGGAAGCCGGCCGCTTCGATGATGAAATCACCCCGATCGTGCTGCCGCAGAAGAAGGGAGAACCCAAGGTGTTCGCGCGGGACGAACAGCCACGCCCGGATACCACCGCTGAATCCCTGGGCAAACTTCGCCCGGCGTTCAAGAAGGACGGCAGCGTCACCGCTGGCAACGCCTCGAGCCTGAATGACGGTGCCGCCGCCGTACTGCTGATGAGCGCCGCCAAGGCCAAGGCCCTGGGCCTGCCGGTGCTGGCCAGGATCGCGGCTTACGCCAGTGCCGGTGTAGATCCGGCGATCATGGGCATCGGCCCGGTGTCGGCCACCCAGCGCTGCCTGGACAAGGCCGGCTGGCAACTGGCCGATCTGGACCTGATCGAAGCCAACGAAGCCTTTGCCGCGCAGGCGCTGGCCGTGGGCAAGGCGCTGGAATGGGATGCCGCGCGGGTCAACGTGAATGGCGGGGCGATTGCCCTCGGCCACCCGATTGGTGCGTCCGGGTGCCGGGTGCTGGTGACCCTGCTGCACGAGATGATCAAGCGGGACGCCAGGAAAGGCCTGGCAACCCTGTGCATTGGTGGCGGGCAAGGCGTGGCCCTGGCAATCGAGCGGTGATCTCGGACTGACTCAAGCAGCCTCGGCCTCTTCGCGGGCTTGCCCGCTCCCACAGGGACCCCACTGAGCTGAATCCAGTGATATCCCTGTTGGAGCGGGCAAGCCCGCGAAGAGGCCGGTACAGGCAACAAGAAAATCAGGCAGTGGCACGCAGCTCGCGGGCAGCTGCGACCATGTTCACCAGCGCTGCCTCGGTCTCCGGCCAGCCGCGGGTCTTCAGCCCGCAATCCGGGTTGACCCACAGGCGCTCGGCCGGGATACGCTGGGCAGCCTTGTGCAGCAGCTTGACCATTTCCTCACGGGTCGGCACCCGTGGCGAGTGAATGTCATACACACCCGGGCCGATCTCGTTGGGGTAGGCGAACCGTTCGAAAGCCGCCAGCAGCTCCATGTCGGACCGCGAGGTCTCGATGGTGATGACGTCGGCATCCATCGCCGCAATCGACTCAATCACGTCGTTGAACTCGCTGTAGCACATGTGGGTGTGAATCTGGGTTTCGTCACGCACCCCCGAAGCACACAGGCGGAAGGCCTCGGTGGCCCACTCCAGATAATGGGCCCAGGCGCCGTGGCGTAGCGGCAAGCCTTCACGGAACGCCGCTTCGTCGATCTGCACGATCCTGATACCCGCCGCTTCCAGGTCGACCACTTCGTCGCGGATCGCCAGCGCCAGCTGGCGCGCCTGCACTTCGCGGCTCACGTCCTCACGCGGGAACGACCACATCAGCATGGTCACCGGGCCGGTCAGCATGCCCTTCATCACCTTGCTGGTCAGGCCCTGGGCATAAGTGATCCACTCCACGGTCATGGCCTTCGGCCGGCTCAGGTCGCCAACGATCACCGCAGGCTTCACACATCGCGAACCATAGCTCTGCACCCAACCGAAGCGGGTGAATACATAGCCATCGATCTGCTCGGCGAAGTACTCGACCATGTCGTTGCGCTCGGCCTCGCCGTGCACCAGCACATCCAGGCCCAGGTCCTCCTGGATTTTCACCGCATGGCGAATCTCGCTGTGCATGGCCTCGACGTAATCGGCCTCGGTCAGCTTGCCCTGCCTGTAGGCCTGGCGTGCCAGACGAATCGCCGAGGTCTGCGGGAACGAACCGATGGTGGTGGTCGGGAACGCCGGCAGGTCGAGCCCCGCACGTTGCTTGACGATACGTTGGGCAAAGGCTGATTTTCGCTGGCTGTCAGCGGGCTTGATGGCTGCCAGCCGGGCCTGCACGCCAGGCTTGTGAATACGCGGCGAAGCGGCGCGGCTGGCCTGCACGGCCTGGCTCTGGGCCAATGCGGCGGCCACGTCGGCGGCGTGCGGGGCATTGATGGCCTTGGCCAGCAGCGCCACTTCCTGGCACTTCTGCACGGCGAAGGCCAGCCAGCTGTGCAGTTCGGCATCGAGCTGGTCTTCACGGTCCAGGTCCACCGGGCTGTGCAGCAGCGAGCAGGACGGCGCCACCCACAGCCGCTCACCCAGGCGCTCATGGGCATGGCGCAGTACCTCCAGCGCCTTTTCCAGGTCGCAGCGCCAGACGTTGCGGCCGTTGACCAGGCCCAGCGACAGCACCTTGTAGGCCGGCAGGCGGTCGAGGATGGTCGGGTACTGCTCGGGCGCCCGCACCAGGTCGATGTGCAGGCCATCGACCGGAAGGTTGGCGGCCAGGCCCAGGTTGTCTTCCAGGCCGCCGAAGTAGGTGGCGATCAGCTTCTTCAGTGGCGCCCGCTGAAGGATGTTGTAGACGCGCTCGTAGGCATTCTTCCAGTCCTGAGGCAGGTCCAGGGCCAGGATCGGCTCATCGATCTGCACCCACTCCACGCCCTGGGCAGCCAGGCGGTTGAGGATCTGGTCATACAGCGGCAGCAGGCGGTCGAGCAGCTCCAGCTTGTCGAAATCGCCACCTTTGGCCTTGCCCAGCCACAGGTAGGTCAGCGGGCCGATTACCACCGGCTTGACCGCATGGCCCAGGGCCTGGGCTTCAGCCACTTCTTCGAACAGTTGCTCCCAGCTCAGGGCAAACTGTTGGTCGGCAGTGAATTCGGGGACCAGGTAGTGGTAGTTGGTGTCGAACCACTTGGTCATTTCCTGGGCGTGCGCGCCGCCGCAGCAATTGTCACCCACGGCGCCACGGGCCATGGCGAACAGGGTCTGGAGAGTGGGCCTGGCAGCGTCGTGGCTGCGGAAGCGCTGCGGGATCACGCCGAAGGTCAGCGAGTGGGTGAGCACCTGGTCGTACCAGGCGAAGTCGCCAACCGGCAGCAGTTCGATGCCGGCGTCTTTCTGCACCTGCCAGTGGCGGGCACGCAGCTCGCGGCCGACGGCGCGCAGGCCGGCTTCGTCGAGTTCGCCCTTCCAGAAGGCTTCCTGGGCCTTTTTCAGCTCGCGGTCGCGGCCGATACGTGGAAAGCCCAGGTTGTGTGCCAGTGCCATGTCTTGTCCCTCAGCATGCATAAATGAATGAGGGGATTTTCCGGGCACTTTCATCTTGAGACAAACTCATTAAATTTGAGATGAACTCAAGACTTATTCATGTTCGTGAATTTGTACTGCCTGTACTGGCTCTTTCGCGGCTAAAGCCGCTCCTACAGGTACCGCGCCACCCTGTGGGAGCGGCTTTAGCCGCGAAAGGGCCGGCACAGGCAAACCCGGATGTCTCATTCAGAGCACCACCCTGCGCATCCGGACATGACCGCACCCGCCTTCTGCCGCACAATGCCAGCCTGACCAAACCAGGTACCCGGCCCCATGAGCCTGCTGAAAACCGCGCTGCGCGAAAACACCTTCGTCTGCGTCATGGAGTTCGTCCCCAAGCCCTCCACAGAACGCTTCGCCGCCATGGACGCAATCCTGGCCCGTGCGCACCTGTGCGGCTGGCCGATGACCGTGGCAATCGGCGACCGCGTCGGCAGCCCGCTGGACATGTCGCCACTGGACGCCCTCGCCTCGTTCAGCAACCCGGTACCCGCCCTGCCGCACTTCTCCGGCAAGGACCGCGAACGCCACCACCTGCTCGCCCAACTGCAACGCATGGATGCCGCCGGCCTCGACCAACTGTTGCTGCTTACCGGCGACCGCCTGCCCGGCCACCAGCCTGGCCAACGCCCGGTGCGCTACCTGGAATCGGTCGCAGCCCTGCAGATCGCCCGCCAGGCCTGCCCACACTGGCTGCTTGGCGCGGCGCTCAACCCGTTCAAGTACTGCGAGGACGAAGGCGGTGCCCAATACTTCAAGGCCGAGAAAAAACTGGCGGCGGGCGCCGACTTCCTCACCCTGCAACTGGGCTTCGATGCCGGCAAACACCAGGAAGCCATGCACTGGATGAGCCGCCAGGCCATGCCCAGGCCGATGCTGGCCTGCCTGATGAGCCTCACCCACGGGCGTGCGACGATGCTCGAGCACGTGGCTGGCGTGACCGTCACGCCGTCCATGCGCGACATGCTGGAAGCGGAAGCGGCGCAGTCCAAGGCCTTTGCCCAGGCGCGCAGCGTCGACCGCCTGGCCTTGCAGATCATCGGCGTGAAGCTGATGGGCTACGCCGGCGTGCATCTGTCGGGGGTTCACGAACTCAAGCAACTGCTGGCCCTGGAGGCACGCATCGAGCACTGGCAGGCGCAAATCCACACACTGGAACAATGGGCGCCGGCCTGGCAGGCCAGCTGGCAGATGCCCGGTCTGCCGGCAGTCAGCTTCCATCCGCCGCAGGCAAGCTGGCGCCAGGGCGAGTCACGGGTCGATGCCTCGTTCAAGGAGAAAGCGCGCTATCACCTGATGCACGGCATGCATTCGCTGCTGTTCAGCCGCCGCAATAGCCTGAGCAAGGCATTTGGCTGGGCCGTGCGCCAACCGATGTGGGCTACCCGCCTTGGCGCACAGGTGCTGCACAAGGTGGAACACGCGGTGAAGCACCCGCTGGTAGGCTGCGACACCTGTGGCCGCTGCCGCCTGGAAGACACCCTGTACATCTGCCCGGAAACCTGCCCCAAGGGCCTGGCCAACGGCCCCTGCGGCGGCACCGCGCTGAACCGCTGCGAGTTCGGCGACCGCGAATGCATCCACAGCGTCAAGTACCGCACCGCCAAGGCAGTGCGGCAGACGGCGCTGCTGACCGAGCGCCTGATCCCGTGCATCGAGCTCGAGACACGCCACCGCAGCTCATGGCCGCAGTGGTTCCAGGCCCAGACGCCGCGTCAGCTCAGCCCGCAGCCAGCGCCTCGAACCCAGCCCGAATCGTAGCTTCGGGCAATTCGTCAGCGATGAACACCATCACGCTCTCGCGAGTTTCACCCTCGGCCCACTCGGCGTCCCAGTCGAAGCCATAGAGCTTGAGCACACCCTGGAACACCAGCTTGCGCGCTTCACCGGCAATGTTCAGCACGCCCTTGTAGCGCAGCAGCTGCTTGCCGTGGGTTTCCAGCAGTTCGTTCATGAAATCGCTGAGGCGGTCGATGTCCAGCGCGCTTTCCGTGCGCAGCACCAAGGTGGAGATCCGGTCCGGGGTAGCGGGCTTGAGCAGCGGGCGTAGCGCTGGCTTCAGGTTCGCGCCCAGATCGGGGTTGAGGTTGAAACCACGCACATCCAGCAGCTCGGCCAGGTCGATGCGACCATGCTCGACCACGCGGATCGCCGCCCGGCCATTGATGCGGGCCAGACGCTCGCGCAGGGCCTCGACCGCAGCGGGCTCGACCAGGTCGGTCTTGCTCAGCAGCAGGCGATCGGCAAAGCCGACCTGGGCCTGGGCGATGGTCTGGGTCAGGTGCAGCTCGGCGTGGGCGGCATCGACCAGGGTGATGATGCCATCGAGGATGTAGCGCTCACGCAGTTCCTCGTCGATGAAGAAGGTTTGGGCCACCGGCGCCGGGTCGGCCAGGCCGGTGCATTCGATTACCAGGCGGTCGAAGGCGATCTCGCCGGCATCCAGGCGTTCGAGCAGCAGGTACAAGGCGCGGGTCAGGTCGCCGTGGATGCTGCAGCACACGCAGCCATTGGCCAGGGTCATCACCTGCACCGGCTCGTCGCCCAGCAGCTGGCTGTCGATGCCGGCCTCGCTGAATTCGTTTTCGATCACGGCGATCTTCAGGCCGTGCTCGGCCTTGAGCATGTGCTTGAGCAAGGTGGTCTTGCCGGCACCGAGGAAGCCAGTGAGTACGGTTACGGGGATAGGCGTCTGCACGCAGAACATCTCCTGTGCGGAAAAAACACTGGCCTCATCGCCGGCAAGCCAGCTCCCACAGGTACCGCACAGACCTTGAGGGCTGCGGAGTACCTGTGGGAGCCGGCTTGCCGGCGATGAGGCCGGGACAGGTTAACGCTTGAGGCTCAACAGCACTTGGGCCCGGACTTGCCGCCGTAACGCGCTTCCTGGCGTTCGCGGAAGAACTCCTCGTACGTCATGACCGGCTTGTCCGGGTGCTTGGTCTGCATGTGCTCGACGTAGTTGTCGTAGTCGGGCATGCCGACCATCAGGCGGGCTGCCTGCCCCAGGTATTTACCCAGTCGACCCAGGTCGTTGAACATCGCAGCAGTCCTCTCAAGCGTCAGGCAGGGCCTGGAACGGGGTTTCCTTGTCGGTGCGCTCTTTGCGGCCGAGGGCGGCGAAGCCGACCTTGACAGCGAAGAACAGCACGCTGAACACCACCACCAGGAACAGCACGGTCAGGCCGGCATTGGTGTAGGCATTGAAGATCACGTGCTGCATCTGCCCGATGTCCTTGGCCGGGGCCAGTACCTGGCCGGCGTCCAGTGCGGTGCTGTACTTCTTGGCCAGGGCCAGGAAGCCCACTGCCGGGTTCGGGTCGAACAGCTTGATCAGGCCGGCGGTGGTGGTGCAGATCAGCAGCCACACGGCCGGCAGCAGGGTGACCCAGACGTAGCGCTGACGCTTCATCTTGATCAGCACCACGGTGCCGAGCATCAGGGCGATACCCGCCAGCATCTGGTTGGAAATGCCGAACAGCGGCCACAGGGTATTGATGCCACCCAGCGGGTCGATCACGCCTTGGTACAGCAGGTAGCCCCACAGGGCCACGCAGCCGGCAGTACCGATCAGGTTGGCAGTCCACGATTCGGTGCGCTTGAGCGCCGGCACGAAGCTGCCCAGCAGGTCCTGCAGCATGAAGCGCCCGGCACGGGTGCCGGCGTCCACTGCGGTGAGGATGAACAGCGCCTCGAACAGGATCGCGAAGTGGTACCAGAAGGCCATGGTGTTTTCACCCGGCAGCACCTGGTGCAGGATCTGCGCGATACCCACCGCCAGGGTCGGAGCACCACCGGCACGGGCCAGCACGGTGTGTTCGCCGATGTCGCGGGCGGTGGCCTCGAGCTGCTCAGGGGTGATCAGGAAGCCCCAGCTGCTCACCGTTTGCGCAACTGACGCCACGTCTGCACCGACCACCGCGGCTGGGCTGTTCATGGCGAAGTACACGCCTGGTTCGATCACCGAGGCGGCGACCATGGCCATGATGGCAACGAACGACTCCATCAGCATGCCGCCGTAGCCGATGTAGCGAGCGTTGGTTTCGTTGTCCAGCAGCTTCGGCGTGGTCCCCGAGGAGATCAGCGCGTGGAAGCCGGACACCGCACCACAGGCGATGGTGATGAACAGGAACGGGAACAGGGTGCCCTTCCACACCGGGCCAGTGCCGTCGGTGAACTGGGTCAGCGCCGGCATCTTCAGCTCGGGCGCGATGATCAGGATACCGATGGCCAGGCCGACGATGGTGCCGATCTTGAGGAAGGTCGACAGGTAGTCACGTGGCGCAAGTACCAGCCATACAGGCAGTACCGCGGCGACGAAACCGTAGCCCACCAGCATCCAGGTGATCTGCACACCGGTAAAGGTAAACGCCGGGCCCCAGGTCGGGTCTGCGGCAATCTGGCCCCCCAGCCAGATCGAAGCCAGCAGCAGCACCACGCCGATGACCGATATCTCACCGATATGGCCCGGACGGATGTAGCGCATGTAGATGCCCATGAACATCGCGATCGGGATGGTCGCCATCACCGTGAACATGCCCCAAGGGCTTTCGGCCAGGGCCTTGACCACGATCAATGCCAGCACCGCAAGGATGATGATCATGATCAGGAAGCAACCGAACAGCGCGATGGTGCCTGGAATGCGGCCCATCTCCTCGCGCACCATGTCGCCCAGCGAGCGGCCGTTGCGGCGGGTGGACAGGAACAGGACCATGAAGTCCTGCACCGCACCGGCCAGCACCACGCCGGCGATCAGCCACAGCGTGCCGGGCAGGTAGCCCATCTGCGCGGCGAGTACCGGGCCGACCAAGGGGCCTGCGCCAGCGATGGCGGCGAAATGGTGACCGAAGAGGATGTGTTTGTTGGTCGGGACGTAGTCCAGGCCGTCGTTGTTGAGCACCGCCGGGGTGGCACGGCGAGGGTCGAGCTGCATCACCTTGGTGGCGATGAACAGGCTGTAGTAACGATAGGCGACCAGGTAGATGGCCACTGCCGCGACCACGATCCACAAGGCATTGATCGCCTCGCCGCGACGCAGGGCAACCACGCCCAGCGCACAGGCTCCTATGACTGCCAGCGCCAGCCACGGAATGTGGCGTAGCAGGCTATTATTGTTGTTCATGGTTTGCTTCCAGCTGGTGGATTGGAAAAGACCGCCCATCGAGTCTAGGGCGAGTCATCGCGCATTGCCACACTTGCTTTGGTCTAGAGCCTCTGCGGCCAGATTGCGGTACCTGATGTACATACCACTCTAACTATAGTCAGGATGTCACCTGAAGACCTATGCGAGGATCTAACCCATGAGCGACCACGACGAACGCCGCCGTTTCCAGCGCATCGATTTCGACGCCCCCACCGAGCTGCGCCAGGGCCTGCGACGCTGGCCTGCGAAGCTGCTGGACCTTTCACTCAAGGGTTTGCTGATCGAACGACCGGCCAACTGGGATGTCGACCTGACCCAGGACTTCGATGCCATCATTCACCTGGGCCCCGATGCACACGTGCAAATGCAGGTTGAACTGCGCCATGAGGAACCAGACCGCCTGGGTTTCATCTGCTTGTACATCGACCTCGATTCGATGAGCCATCTGCACCGTCTTGTGGAATTGAACGTGGCCGACAGCACCGAAATGATGCGTGAGCTGCGCGAACTGATCGAATAATGAAATCTCTTAGCTAGCTAATCGCTTCCCCACCTTTTGTTTCCTGTCTACCCAGACAGCTTTAAGCCTGGGTAGCAGCGTTTTGTACACACCCCTCTAGCACAGCCTCTGACAAGTTGGTACGCCTTCTGCATTGAGCTCTCGCACACCTTGCGGGCGCTCTTGTGCGCGCTCCGATCAAAATATTGTATACAATTCCTGTGGCAATCATTTGTAGGAAGTGTCTACAGTAGCACCACAACAATAAACAGAGAGCCTGCTCCATGACTACGTCCCCTAGCACGTCTCCCGCCAAGCGCCCCGAGGATGAAAACCTCGGCCTTGGTGCCAACCTGGCCTATGGTCTGCAGCATGTGCTGACCATGTACGGGGGGATCGTCGCGGTACCCCTGATCCTGGGGCAGGCCGCGGGCCTGAACGGTGCCGAAATCGGCATGCTGATCGCCGCTTCGTTGTTTGCCGGTGGCCTGGCCACCCTGCTGCAAACCCTCGGTCTGCCGTTCTTCGGCTGCCAGTTGCCGCTGGTGCAGGGCGTTTCGTTCGCCGGTGTGGCAACCATGGGTGCAATCCTCAGCAGCGAGGGCGGCGGTGGCCTGCCGGGCGTGCTCGGTGCGGTCATGGCAGCATCGCTGATCGGCTTTCTGATCACCCCGGTGTTCTCGCGCATCACCAAGTTCTTCCCGCCGCTGGTGACCGGCATCGTCATCACCACCATCGGCCTGACCCTGATGCCCGTGGCCGCTCGCTGGGTGATGGGTGGCAACAGCGCCTCGCCGGAATTCGGCAGCGTGGCCAATATCGGCCTGGCGGCCCTGACCTTCGCCATCGTGCTGCTGCTGAGCAAGCTGGGCAGCGCGGCGATTTCACGCCTGTCGATCCTGCTGGCCATGGTGGTCGGCACCCTGATCGCCTGGGCGCTGGGCATGGCCGACTTCAGCAAGGTCACAGAGGGCCCGATGTTCGCCTTCCCCACGCCGTTCCATTTCGGCATGCCGGAATTCCACATCGCCGCGATCCTGTCGATGTGCATCGTGATCATGGTGACCTTGGTGGAAACCTCGGCCGACATCCTCGCCGTGGGTGAGATCATCGACACCAAGGTCGACTCCAAACGCCTGGGCAATGGCCTGCGCGCCGACATGGCATCGAGCATCCTGGCGCCAATCTTCGGCTCGTTCACCCAGAGCGCGTTCGCCCAGAACGTCGGCCTGGTAGCCGTGACCGGGGTCAAGAGCCGCTACGTGGTGGCCACCGGTGGCTTGATCCTGGTGGTGCTCGGCCTGCTGCCGATCATGGGCCGGGTGATTGCCGCAGTCCCTACTCCGGTACTGGGTGGCGCGGGCATCGTGCTGTTCGGCACCGTGGCAGCCAGCGGTATCCGCACCTTGTCCAAGGTCAGCTACAAGAACAACGTCAACCTGATCATCGTCGCTGCCTCGCTGGGCTTCGGCATGATCCCGATTGCCGCACCGACCTTCTACCACCACTTCCCGAACTGGTTCGAGACCATCTTCCACTCGGGCATCAGCTCGGCGGCGATCATGGCCATCCTGCTGAACCTGATCTTCAACCACTTCACCGCCGGCAACTCGGACCAGCAGTCGGTGTTTGCCGCCGCGTACGAGCGCACCATCCAGTACTCGGACATTTCAGCGCTGCGTGATGGCGACTACTTCAAGGATGGCAAGCTGTTCGATGCCGAGGGTAATGAGGTGCCGATGCTGGAACTGGACGAGCATGGCAATGAAACGGTCAGGCGCAGTGCGGTTGCCGAGCATTGACCGCTGACTGAGCGGTGAGGTGGGGGGCCGATGCGCATCGTCGGCCCCTTTTTCATTTACCTGTACCGGCCTCTTCGCGGGCGCGCCCGCTCCCACAGGGACTGCACAAGTTTCGGAGACTGAGGTGATCCTGTGGGAGCGGGCGTGCCCGCGAAGAGGCCGGTACAGGCGACAAACTATTCGAACAACGCATCCAGAGCCTGCTCCAGCCGGGTAACGGCAATCACCTGCAACCCGGCCGGAGCCTCTTTCGGCGCATTGCCCTTGGGCACGATGGCCCGCTTGAAACCATGCTTGGCGGCCTCCTTCAAACGCTCCTGACCACTGGGCACCGGCCGTACCTCACCAGACAGGCCGATCTCGCCAAACACCAGCAGGCCATGGGCCAGGGGCCGGTTGCGCAGGCTGGACATCACCGCCGCCAGCAACGCCAGGTCCGAGGCGGTTTCCAGCACCTTCACCCCGCCCACCACGTTGAGGAACACGTCCTGGTCATGGGTGGGAATACCGCCGTGGCGGTGCAGCACTGCCAGCAACATGGCCAGGCGATTCTGGTCCAGGCCCAGGGTCACCCGGCGCGGGTTGGCCAGGTGGCTATCGTCGACCAGCGCCTGCACCTCCACCAACATCGGCCGGGTGCCCTCCCAGGTCGCCATCACCACGCTGCCCGGTACTTCCTCCTGGGTGCGGTTGAGGAAGATCGCCGAGGGGTTGGACACCTCTTTCAGGCCCCGGTCGGTCATGCCGAACACACCCAGCTCGTTGACCGCGCCAAAGCGGTTCTTGACTGCCCGCAGCAGGCGCAGGCGGCCATCGGACTCGCCCTCGAAATACAGCACGGTGTCCACCATGTGCTCGAGTACCCGCGGGCCGGCCAGCGAACCTTCCTTGGTCACATGGCCGACCAGGAAGATCGCCGTGCCGCTCTGCTTGGCGTAGCGCACCAGCAACGCCGTGCTTTCGCGCACCTGGGCCACGCCGCCGGGTGCCGATTGCAGCTGCTCGGTGAAAATGGTCTGGATCGAGTCGATCACCATGACCCGCGGTTTCTCGACGCGGGCCGTGGCGATGATGGTCTCGATGCAGGTTTCGGTCATCACCTTGAGCTGGTCCTGGGGCAGGCCCAGGCGCCGGGAGCGCATGGCCACCTGCTGCTGCGACTCCTCGCCGGTGACATACAGCGCCGGCATGCCCACGGCAATGTTGCACAAGGTCTGCAGCAGGATGGTCGATTTGCCGATGCCGGGGTCACCACCGATCAACACCACCGAGCCATCCACCAGGCCACCGCCCAGCACGCGGTCCAGCTCGGTGCTGCTGGTGGTGAAGCGCGGGATCTCCTCGACGCTGACTTCGGCCAGGGTCTTGATCTGCGCCTGCTGCCCGGTCCAGCCGGCACGGCCGGTACTGGGCGCAGCGGCACCGCCGCTTTCGATCATGGTCTCGACCAGGGTGTTCCAGGCCCCGCATTCGCCACACTGGCCGGCCCATTTGGGGAAGGTCGCACCGCACTCGGTGCAGCCATACAAGCGCTTGGCCTTGGCCATGGCTGGGGTCTCCTGGAAAAAAACCGCCATGATAGCCGAGCTGGACGTGCCTCGAACGCCTCGGGATGCGACAAAACTATTCGTTCTAACAGCAGTCTGTGGCCCTGAGCACAACGCATGAAGCGTTTGAGTGGCTTACACTGCGTAAACCTTACCTTTTGTTACAAGGAACCAAACATGGGCATGATCAGTGAATTCAAGGCCTTCGCGGTCAAAGGCAATGTCGTCGACATGGCGGTTGGTATCATCATCGGCGCGGCCTTCGGCAAGATCGTCTCGTCTTTCGTCGGTGACGTGGTCATGCCGCCATTGGGCCTGTTGATCGGTGGCGTGGACTTCAGCGACCTGGCAATTACCCTGAAGGCTGCCGAAGGTGACGTTCCGGCGGTGATGTTGGCGTATGGCAAGTTCATCCAGACCGTGATCGACTTCCTGATCGTGGCCTTTGCCATCTTCATGGGGGTGAAGGCGATCAACCAGCTCAAGCGTGAAGAGGCCGTGGCGCCGACTGCACCGCCTGTGCCGACTGCAGAAGAGACCTTGCTGACCGAGATTCGCGACCTTCTCAAGGCGCAGAACCAGAACCGCTTGCCTTGAGATTGCCGGGGGCTGCCTTGCAGCCCTATCGCGACACAAGGCCGCTCCTACAAGGTTTTTGCATCTCCCAGGAAATCGCGGTTCCTGTAGGAGCGGCCTTGTGTCGCGATGGGCCGCAAAGCGGCCCCAACGGCCTTACCAGTAGTTTTCCACAGCCACCTGCCCCGGCCGCTTGCTCAGGCTCAATTGCAGGTCGCGCGCCTTCAGTACCTTGCGCGTCTCATCAATCATCTCCGGGTTGCCACACAGCATCACCCGCGAATGTTCCGGCGACAGTTCCAGCCCCGCCGCCTTCTCCAGCTCGCCATTCTCGATCAGCGTGGTAATCCGTTGGTTCAACGCCCCTGGGTGCTGTTCACGGGTCACCACCGGAATGAACTGCAACTTGCCGGCGAATTCAGCCAGGTAATCGCGCTGCTCCAGCCCGGCAATCTCGTCCACATAGGCCAGCTCTTTCGCTTCGCGCACCGAGTACACAAGCTTGATGTTGTCGAAACGCTCCCAGGCCTCGAAGTCCTGCAGGATCGACATGAACGGCGCAATACCAGTACCGGTCGCCAGCAACCACAGGTCACGGCCACCAACGAAGCGGTCGAGGGTAAGGAAGCCGAAGGCCTGGCGGTCGATCAGCAGGGTATCGCCTGCCCCCAGCCGGCTCAGTTCGCTGGTGAACTCCCCGCCTGGCACCACGATGGAGAAAAAATCGAGGTGCTCGTCATGGGGCGCGCTGACCATGGAATAAGCGCGCCACACCACACTGCCATCGGCCTTGGTCACACCCAGGCGGGCAAACTGGCCGGAACGGAAGCGGAACCCCGCATCGCGCGTAACCCGCAGGCTGAAGAGGTTCGGCGTGAGTGGCTGAACATCGAGCAGGGTCTGGCGGGTGAACTTTTCGGCGCTAGCGGTCATATCGGGCTCCAGGTTTGGCGTGCGCACAGTGTCGCGCAAAGTGACGCGGATAAAAACCACTGCTTTGTAGGGCCTCGTCTGCGACGATCCTGCCTTACTCGCAGCAAATCCTGACTGCTATAACAAAAAATTCTCAGCGAATGGGTAGGTCCTTTCCTACAATCATGCGGGTACCTAAACGGACTGGTTCCTGAGGCAAGGAGTATTTCAGATGCTTAACTGGAAACCCGAGCATCTTCATTTGTTCGTCGACGAACGCTGCCCACAGAAGTTGTTCGACATCGCCGTGCATCTGGCGCAGGACCTGGGCATGGAGTACCTGGGACTGAACATTCGCATCCAGATCGCGACGCAAACACCCCACCTGTTCCTGTACAGCAATTACCCCCGCGAATGGATCGAGCGCTACCAGCGCGATGAGTTCTACAAGCAGGACGCGGCCGCCAATGTGAGCCACAGCTCGACCATGCCGGTGCTGTGGACTGATGACCTGTATCACGAGGCTCCGCAGTTTCGTGAAGCGGCTTGCCGGAGCGGTCTGCGCTATGGTTGGACACAGTCATTGCACGACCAGCGGCACAACGAAAGCCAGATCAGTGTGGCCAGGCCCGCCGGGGCCATCGATACGGTCGAACTCTACAGCAAGGCCGGCAATGTGCAGTGGCTGTGCCATACGCTGCATGCGGTGCTTGGCGAACATCACCTCAAAGCACTGTGCCCGCCACAACCGAAAATGAGCGAGCGGGAGCTGGAAGTGCTGAAATGGTCCGCCGCCGGCAAGACCGCCGCAGACGTTGCCTGCATCCTTTCACTGTCGCAAAGCACGGTGAACTTCCATATTCGTAGCGTTATCACCAAGACCAACGCCGCCAACAAGGCCGGCGCCATCGCCATCGCCGCCCTGCGTGGCTGGCTCTGAGCTTCAAACCTGCGACCTTGGGCAAAGCCCTGTAGAATCGCCCGGCAAAGCCCGGGGCGAACCGCAACGGGCAGTTTCGTACCCGAGCCAGACGCCATGCCCCTGCTGACCACCCCCTACGCCGAACTCGACCTGATCCGCCAACCGGAACAGGCCAACGACCCGCTGCAGGCTTTCGATGCCGCCGACGAGTACCTGCTTGCGCAGCTGCACGAACAGACCCCAGGGGCCGACTGCCGGGTGCTGGTGCTCAATGACAGCTTCGGCGCCCTGGCCGCCAGCCTGGCAGGCAAGCTGCAGGTGGTCAGCAGTGGCGATTCGCACCTGGCGCACCTGGCACTGGAAAAGAACCTGGCACGCAATGGCCTGCCGTTCGACAGCGTGCCGTTCGTGCCGGCCAGCGAACATTGGCAAGGCCCGTTCGACCGGGTACTGGTGCGCGTGCCCAAGACCCTGGCCCTGCTCGAAGAACAGCTGATCCGCCTGCAAGGCCACCTGGCGCCCGGTGCGCAGGTGATTGCCGGGGCGATGATCAAGCACCTGCCACGGGCGGCCGGTGACCTGATGGAGAAGTACATCGGCCCGGTGCAGGCCTCGCTGGCGCAGAAGAAGGCCCGCTTGCTGACCGCGACGGTGGCCGAACGGCCGGTCGCCCGCTCGCCCTACCCTAGCCGCTACCGCCTCGATGCACCGGCGCTGGAGCTGCTCAACCACGCCAACGTGTTCTGCCGTGAGGGGCTGGATATCGGCACGCGGGCGTTCCTGCCGCACCTGCCCCGCGAACTGGGCCGCGCGCGGGTGGCGGACCTGGGCTGTGGCAACGGCGTGCTGGCGATCGCCAGCGCCCTGGCCAACCCGGATGCCCAGTACACCCTGGTCGACGAGTCGTACATGGCGGTGCAATCGGCGCGGGAGAACTGGCAGGCCGCGCTGGGCGAGCGCCCGGCGGTGTTCGAGGCAGCCGATGGGTTGGCGGGGGTAGAGAAGCAGTCGCTGGACGTGGTGCTGTGCAATCCGCCGTTCCACCAGCAGCAGGTGGTGGGCGATTTCCTCGCCTGGCGCATGTTCCAGCAGGCGCGTGAAGCGTTGGTGGTGGGTGGGGCGCTGTATATCGTGGGTAACCGGCACTTGGGCTATCACAGCAAGCTGGCGCGGTTGTTCCGGGGGGTGGAACAGGTGGCGGCAACGCCCAAGTTCGTTATCCTGAAAGCCCGCAAGTAAGCGTGTACCGGCCCTATCGCCGGCAAGCCAGCTCCCACAGGTACTGCACTGCATTCAAGGACAGTGACTTACCTGTGGGAGCTGGCTTGCCGGCGATAGGGCCAAAGCAGGCTTACCTCAATGGGTGGTCAGCCCCGCAGCCCCCATGAACAGGCGCATCACGTAGGCCGCCACGCCCAGGGCCGCCACGCTCATCGCCCAGATCAGCAGCAGCCAGCCCAACCGCTGCCACAGGGGTTTCTTCTCCTCCAAGCCAGGCTTGCCGGTCATCATGCAGCCCTCCTAGTGATAGCCGTCTTCATGGGTCACCTTGCCGCGGAACACGTAGTAGCTCCAGAAGGTATACATGAGGATGAACGGCAGGATGAACAGTGTGCCCACCAGCATGAAGCCCTGGCTCTGCGGTGGCGCCGCGGCATCCCAGATCGAGATCGACGGCGGGATGATGTTCGGCCACAGGCTGATGCCCAGGCCGCTGTAGCCGAGGAAGATCAGCACCAACGTCAGCAGGAACGGCGTGTAGTGCGCATTGCGCGCCACCGCCTTGAGCAACCCGTAGAAGGTTACCAGCACCAGGATCGGCACCGGCATGAACCAGACCAGATTAGGCATGCTGAACCAGCGCTCGGCGATCTGCGGGTAGGCGATCGGTGTCCACAGGCTGACAATGCCGATCACCACCAGCAGCACCAGCGCCAGCGGCCGGGCAATGTCGTGCATCTTCTGCTGCAGCGACCCTTCGGTCTTCATGATCAGCCAAGTGCAGCCCAGCAGGGTGTAGGCAACGATCAGCCCCAGGCCACAGAACAGGCTGAACGGGGTCAGCCAGTCGAGGGTGCCACCGGCGAAATGCCGGTCGACCACCTTGAAGCCTTCGAGGAACGCACCCAGCGCCACGCCCTGGAAGAAGGTGGCGATCAACGAGCCCCAGATGAACGCCTTGTCCCAGATGTGGCGCTTGTCGGCCTTGGCCTTGAAGCGGAACTCGAAGGCCACGCCGCGGAAGATCAGACCGATCAGCATCAGGATCAACGGCAGGTACAGGGCCTCCAGCACTACCGAGTAAGCCATCGGGAACGCCCCGAACAGCCCGGCACCGCCCAGCACCAGCCAGGTCTCGTTACCATCCCAAACGGGGGCGACGGTGTTCATCATCACATCACGGTCATGCTCGCCCTTGACGAACGGGAAGAGCATGCCGATCCCCAGGTCGAAACCATCCATCACCACGTACATCATGACGCCGAAGATAATGATCACGGCCCAGATCAGCGGAAGGTCGATACCCATGGCTCAGTTCCCCTTGCTCAAGCTGGCGGAGTTGGCCTCTCGGCCATCATCGGCGGCGGACAGCGGTCGCGCCGGCGTGCGTTTGGTGCCAGGGCCACCAGGGTTGTGCTCGTCACCCTCACCGGTCCGCGGCCCTTTGCGTACCAGGCGCATCATGTAGCCAAGGCCGGTGCCGAACAGGGCGAAGTACACGACCACGAAGGCCACCAGGGTGAAGCCGAGCTGGGCGTAGCTATGGTTGGACACACCGTCTGCGGTGCGCATCAGGCCATACACCACCCAAGGCTGGCGGCCGATTTCGGTGGTGAACCAGCCGGCCAGCAGCGCGATCAACCCGGAAGGGCCCATCCACAGGGCCAGGTACAGGAACGGCCGTGAGGTGTAGAGCGTGCCGCGCTTGCGCAGCCAGAGGCTCCACAGGCCGACGAAGATCATCAGGAAACCTAGCCCGACCATGATCCGGAACGACCAGAAGACGATGGTCGAATTGGGCCGGTCTTCGGGCGGAAACTCCTTCATCGCCGGCACCTGCTTGTCCAGGCTGTGGGTCAGGATCAGGCTGCCGAGTGCCGGGATCTCGAGCTTGAAGCGGGTGGTTTCGGCCTGCATGTCGGGGATGCCGAACAAGATCAGCGGGGTCGGCTCGCCGGGCACGTTCTCCCAGTGGCCTTCGATCGCGGCAATTTTCACCGGCTGGTGCTTGAGGGTATTCAGGCCATGGAAGTCACCGATCACCGCCTGGATCGGGGCGACGATCAGCGCCATCCACATGGCCATCGACAGCATCTTGCGCACGGCCGGGTTGTCACGCCCGCGCAGCAGGTGCCAGGCCGCCGAGGCACCGACGAAGAACGCGGTGGAAACGAACGCGGCAGTGGCCATGTGCATCAGGCGGTAGGGGAACGAGGGGTTGAATACCACTGCCAGCCAGTCCACCGGCACAACCCGGCCGTCGATGATCTCGTGACCTTGCGGGGTCTGCATCCAACTGTTGGAGGCGAGGATCCAGAAGGTCGAGACCAAGGTGCCGAGCGCCACCATCACCGTGGAGAAGAAGTGCAGGCCACGGCCGACACGGTTCCAGCCAAACAGCATGACCCCCAGGAAGCCAGCCTCGAGGAAGAACGCGGTCAATACCTCGTAGGTGAGCAGCGGGCCGGTGATAGCGCCGGCGAAGTCTGAGAAGCGACTCCAGTTGGTACCGAACTGGTAGGCCATGACCAGGCCGGAGACCACCCCCATGCCGAAGTTGACGGCGAAGATTTTCGACCAGAAGTGATAGAGGTCACGGTAGACCTGGTTGTTGGTCCGCAGCCAGAGGCCTTCGAGGACTGCCAGGTAGCTCGCCAGGCCAATGGTGATGGCCGGGAACAGGATATGGAACGACACGGTAAAGGCAAACTGCATTCGGGCGAGCTCTAAGGCCTCTATTCCGAACATGGTGCTTCCTCTTCAGATAATCCGGCGTCCGGGCCGCTGGCCCCGTCGCCCACTGCCCCCACGGTAGTCGAGTGCGGCGCGTTGGAATTGTTCTGTTCGATCGCAGGGATTTCGGCCCAAGGGCCCGATCGTTACATCTGGAACGATTGACCCAGATCAACGATTGCTAGGAAGCATAGTCCTGAATGGCCCGCCGGGCCGTGTGGTTGATTGCCGCGTGACCGGTTGCCCCACCCCCTTCCACGCCGCATGAAAAAGTGCCGACCCCAGCAAACAGTAACCGTTTGTTACAAACAGATGATACGCTGCGCCCCCCTCTACTGCGCCGAGGCCCCTGGTTTCCGATGTCCGATTCCGAACCGCAGTTGTTGCGTCACCACCGCCCTTTCCTGGCCTTCTGGCTGGCCCGCGTGTTCACCGCCAGCGGCTTCCAGATGCTCACCGTGGCAATCGGCTGGCACCTCTACCAGCTGACCGGCAATGTGCTGGACCTGGGCTTGGTCGGCCTGGTCGAATTCGCCCCACGGGTGCTGTTCATGCTGCATACCGGGCATGTCGCCGACCGCTATGACCGGCGCAAGGTCGCTGCGCTGTGCCAAAGCCTGCAGGGACTGATAGCCCTGGCATTGGCGCTTGGCAGTGCCACCGACAACGTCACCCGCGAGCTGATCTTCGCCCTCGCCTTCCTGCTCGGTGCCACGCGTTCGTTCGAAATGCCGGCGACCCAGGCGCTGCTGCCCAACGTGGTACCGGCCGGGCTGTTCCCTCGCGCGGTGGCAGCTTCGGCCTCGGCCACCCAGTCGGCAACCATCGTGGCTCCGGCGGTGGGCGGCTTCCTGTATGCCTTCGGCAGCATCTGGGTATACGGCCCCACCGTGGCCCTTTACGCCATCGCCTGCGTGCTGACCCTGAGCCTGCAGGCACGCGGCCAGGTGGCACAGCGCGGGCGCGCCAGCATCGAATCGCTGCTGGCCGGCATCCGCTTCATTCGCAGCCGGCCGGACATCCTCGGCGCCATCTCGCTGGACCTGTTCGCCGTACTGCTGGGCGGGGCCACCGCACTGCTGCCGGTGTTCGCCAAGGATATCCTGCTGACCGGCCCGCTGGGCCTCGGCCTGCTGCGCTCTGCGCCAGCGGTGGGGGCGTTGCTGATGTCGCTGTGGCTGGCGCGCTTCCCGTTCGAGCGCAATGTGGGGCGGACCATGTTCACGGCAGTGGGCGTGTTCGGCGTGGCGACCATTGCCTTCGGCCTGTCGACCTCGTTCTGGTTCTCGCTGGCAGTGCTGGTGGTGCTGGGCGCGGCGGACATGATCAGCATGGTCATCCGCGGCGCTTTCGTGCAGTTGGAGACGCCGGATGAAATGCGCGGGCGGGTGAGTGCGGTGAACGGTTTGTTCATTGGTGCTTCGAACCAGCTCGGCGAGTTCGAATCGGGGGTGACCGCGCACTGGTTTGGCACAGTGCCGGCGGTGGTGCTGGGTGGGGTGGGCACTTTGGTGGTGACTGGGGTGTGGATAAAGCTGTTCCCGACACTGGCCAAGCGAGATCGATTGCATAACGGTTGATCGTAGGCCTGTTCTGGCCCTATCGCCGGCAAGCCAGCTCCCACAGGTACACCACAGTTTCCGAACCCTGTGCAGTACTTGTGGGAGCTGGCTTGCCGGCGATAGGGCCGGTACAGGCTATAGAGAACCCATTCCCCAACGGCCATAGGCCCCCGCCGAGCATGCTGGTATGATGCGCGGCTTTTTTCCGCCCCACACAAAACCACGGCAACCGGTACGGTCTGTGCTTTGCTGATGGGGTCGATATATTCATGGCGCCGGGGGCGCCTTGGGGAGCGGGCATGCTGGAAAGGCTGTTTCAACTAAAAGCACACAACACCAATGTGCGCACCGAGATTCTCGCGGGCGTCACCACCTTCCTGGCCATGGCCTACATCCTGTTCGTCAACCCGAGCATCCTCGGCGAGACCGGCATGGACAAGGGCGCGATCTTCGTCGCCACCTGCCTGGCCGCGGCCATCGGCTCGGTGACCATGGGCCTGATCGCCAACTACCCGATCGCCCTGGCGCCAGGTATGGGCCTGAACGCGTTCTTCACCTACACCGTGGTCCTGCACATGGGCCACACCTGGCAGGTGGCATTGGGTGCGGTGTTCCTGTCGGCGGTGATGTTCTTCCTGCTGTCGATCTTCCGCATCCGCGAATGGATCGTGAACAGCATCCCGCTGCCGCTGCGTTCGGCCATTGCCGCGGGTATCGGCCTGTTCCTGGCACTGATCGCCCTGCATAACGCAGGCATCGTCGTCGATAACTCAGCCACCCTGGTGGGCCTGGGCGACCTCAAGCAGCCGGCACCGATCCTCGCCACCCTAGGCTTCTTCCTGATCGTCGGCCTCGAGTCGCTGAAAGTGCGCGGTGCCGTGCTGATTGGCATTCTCGCCGTAACCATCGCCTCGATCCTGATGGGCGTGACGCCCTTCGGCGGCGTGGTCTCCATGCCGCCTTCGCTGGCCCCGACCTTCCTGCAACTGGACATCGCCGGCGCGCTGGACGTGGGCCTGGTCAGCGTGATCTTCGCCTTCCTGTTCGTCGACCTGTTCGACAACTCCGGCACCCTGATCGGTGTGGCCAAGCGCGCCGGGCTGATGGGCAAGGACGGCCACATGCCGAAAATGGGCCGTGCCCTGATCGCCGACAGTACCGCCGCCATGGCCGGTTCCCTGCTGGGCACCTCGACCACTACCAGCTACATCGAATCCGCTGCGGGCGTGAGCGCCGGTGGCCGCACCGGCCTGACCGCCATCGTGGTCGCCGTGCTGTTCCTGCTGGCGCTGTTCTTCGCCCCGCTGGCCGGTAGCGTGCCGGCCTTCGCCACCGCCCCGGCGCTGCTGTTCGTCGCGGTGCTGATGGCCTCGGGCCTGGCAGAAATAAACTGGGACGATGTCACCGAAGCCGCACCGGTGGTGGTGACCGCCCTGGCCATGCCGCTGACCTACTCGATCGCCAACGGCATCGCCTTCGGCTTCATTTCCTGGACCGCCGTCAAGCTGATCTCCGGCCGCCACCGCGACCTGAACCCGGCCCTGGTGATCCTTTCCATCCTGTTCGTCATCAAGCTGGGCTGGTTCAACGCATGAGTGCTGCTTTCGACCCCTCCTCCTACACCACCCAGCTGGACGCCAAGGTGGCCCGGCTGCGCGAGCTGCTGGCGCCGTTCGGCGCGCCGGAGCCGGCTGTTTTCGACTCGCCGCGCGAGCATTACCGCCTGCGCGCCGAATTCCGCCTGTGGCGCGAGGATGGCCAGCGCCACTACGCCATGTTCGCCCCGGGCGAGAAGCACAAGGCGATCCTGATCGAGGACTTCCCTATCGCCAGCCAGCGCATCAATGCACTGATGCCGCGCCTGAAGGCGGCCTGGCAGGCCAGCGAGGAGCTGGGCAACCGCCTGTTCCAGGTGGAGTTCCTCACCACCCTGGCTGGCGATGCCATGGTCACCCTGTGCTACCACCGCCCGCTGGACGAGGCCTGGGAAACGGCCGCACGGCAGCTGGCCGAAGAGCTGGGCGTCAGCATTATCGGCCGCTCCAAGGGCAAACGCCTGGTCATCGGCCGAGACTACGCGGTGGAAAAACTCGAAGTCGCTGGCCGTGTGTTCAGCTACCGCCAGCCGGAAGGCGCGTTCACCCAGCCCAACGGCGCGGTGAACCAGAAGATGCTGAGCTGGGCCTTCGAGGCCATGGGCGAACGCAAGGACGACCTTCTGGAGCTTTACTGCGGCAACGGCAACTTCACCCTGCCGCTGGCCACCCGCGTGCGCCAGGTGCTGGCCACGGAAATCAGCAAGACCTCGGTCAATGCCGCGCTGAGCAACCTCGACGAGAACGCTGTAGATAACGTGCGGCTGGTGCGCCTGTCGGCAGAAGAGCTGACCCAGGCGCTGAATGAGGTGCGGCCGTTCCGCCGGCTGGAAGGCATCGACCTTAAGAGCTACGAGTTCGGTACGGTGTTCGTCGACCCGCCGCGGGCGGGGATGGATCCGGACACCTGCGAGCTGACCCGGCGTTTCGAGCGGATCCTGTACATCTCGTGCAACCCGGAGACGCTGGCGGCGAACATTGCCCAGCTGCAGGACACTCACCGCATCGAACGGTGTGCGTTGTTTGACCAGTTCCCGTATACCCACCATATGGAGAGTGGGGTTTTGCTGGTTCGGCGCTGACCTTCAGATCGCCGGGGCTGCTTTGCAGCCCATCGCGACACAAGGCCGCTCCTACAGGAGGAACGCGATTCCCTGTAGGAGCGGCCTTGTGTCGCGATGGGCCGCAAAGCGGCCCCCGAGATCCAACTCAGAAGTCGAAGAACACCGTCTCCCCTTCCCCCTGAATACGGATATCGAAGCGATATGCCGTCTTCCCGTCCACCTCGCAACGCTTGGCCACCAGGGTCTCGCGCCGCTGCGGCTGCTCGATCAGGTTGAGCACCGGGCACTTGGCATTGGCCTCGGCCTCGTCATCGAAATACAGCCGCGTGTGCAGGTGGATGTTGATCCCCCGGGCAAACAGGCTGATGTTGATATGCGGCGCCATCGGCACGCCCGCAGCGTTGTTCACCACACCCGGCTTGACCGTGTGCAGGGTCCATTCACCTGCATCGAAGGTGGTGGCAGTGCGGCCAAAGCTGTTGAAGGCGTTTTCCAGGTTGTAGGCATCCTGGTACTCGCCGTTGGCATCGGCTTGCCACACTTCCAGGAACGAATCGCGCACCAGGTGGCCGTTACCGTCATACACCTGGCCGATCAGCAGGATGTGCTCGCCCGGCGCGTCCGGCTTGGCCAGGCGGTTCCAGATTTCCTGGTCGCGGGTCGGGTTGCCGGCCGCTTCCAGGGCCAGGCCGATGTGTACGTAGGGGCCGGCGGTCTGCGAAGGGGTTTCCGGCAGCAGTTCGATTGGCATGGCGGGGTCCTCAGCAGTTTTCGAAGTGGGTCTTGCGCTGGCCGCGCAGCACGATGTCGAAGCGGTAGGCCAGGCAGTCCATCGGGTTGGCGTTGCTCATGTCGAGCTTGGCGATCAACTGCTGCACGGCTTGCGGGTTGGCGATCGACTTGACGATCGGGCACATCGGGATCAGCGGGTCACCCTCGAAGTACAGCTGGGTAATCAGCTTGGTGGCGATCGACGGGCCGCTGATGGCGAAGTGGATGTGCGCCGGGCGCCAGTCGTTCGGGCCGTTGCG
This sequence comes from Pseudomonas sp. PVC-5-1, assembly GCF_057444345.1. Lineage (NCBI taxonomy): Bacteria > Pseudomonadati > Pseudomonadota > Gammaproteobacteria > Pseudomonadales > Pseudomonadaceae > Pseudomonas > Pseudomonas sp. PVC-5-1. The sequence goes on from NZ_CM172024.1 coordinate 4,872,817, forward strand.
CCATGGGTACGGGCCCGGCTTGATGGTGCGGAAGCTGTAGTAGCCATCACGGTCGGTCAGGCAGCGGCCGACGCCACCGAAGTTCGGGTCCAGCGGCGCCAGGTAGCGGTCGTTCTTGTGACGGTAGCGGCCGCCGGCGTTGGCTTGCCACATTTCCACCAGGGTGTTCGGCACAGGCTTGCCGTACTGGTCGACGACACGGCCGGCAACGATGATGCGCTCGCCAATCGGCAAGCCGCCGTTGTTGAAGTTCAGCAGCAGGTCATGGTCATGGGCGCCGAAGCCCAGGTGGGAAAAGTCCGGGCCGGTAGTTTCGCTGATCGACTGCGGGATGCTGACCAGTGCCTGGCGTGGCGAACGGGCAATGGACGTCTTGTAGTCAGGCGTAAGTGCTTTCGGGTGCCAGTTGCGATCACGGATCACGAAGCGGCTGTTGTCCTGGGCGGGCATGCCGGTTTCCTCTCTTGGAATTATGGAAATGCGCGGGGGGATTATTTGAAACCCTGTCGCGGGCAAGCCCGCTCCCACATGCAGTTTCAGGCAGGTAGCGCGCAATGAATATTGAAATCAGCCATATCAAACATAACCATTTGGTTATGCATAAGCACCTTGGCCTGACACTCGCCGCTGTCGTGGACTAATCTTTGTCTTCTTGTTTCACGCTCCGGAGAGCATTCATGGATTGGCGAAAAGGCCGACGCAGCGACAATGTGGTCGATGCCCGAGGCGAAGGTGGTGGCGGCGGCATGCGTTTCGGCGGCGGCAAGGGGCTGGGGCTTGGTGCGGTGCTGCTGATTGTCGGCATCGGCTGGCTCACCGGCCAGGACCCGTTGCAGATTCTTGGCCAGCTCGCCGGCCAGATGGAGCAACAACAACAGCAGGCACCGAGCAGCGCGGGCGGCAAGGCGCCGCCGGCCAACGACCAGCAGGCCGAGTTCGTCGCCTCGATCCTGGGCGACACCGAAGACACCTGGAAAGCCCTGTTCGCCGAGGGCGGCAAGCAGTACCGCGACCCCAAGCTGGTGCTGTTCAGCGGCCAGGTCAATTCGGCCTGTGGCTTTGCCTCGGCGGCGGTGGGGCCGTTCTACTGCCCGGCAGACCAACGGGTCTACCTGGACATGTCGTTCTTCCGCGAAATGGAAACCCGCTTCGCCGCCGCCGGCGACTTTGCCCAGGCCTACGTGATCGCCCACGAAATCGGCCATCACGTGCAGACCCTGCTGGGCGTGTCGGCCAAGGTCGATGCCGCGCGCCGCAGCGGCCAGCGCATGGAAGGCGACAATGGCCTGCTGGTGCGTCAGGAACTGCAGGCCGACTGCCTGGCCGGTGTATGGGCCTACCAGGCGCAGAAGCGCCTGAACTGGCTGGAGCCGGGCGACGTCGAAGAGGCCCTGAACGCGGCCAATGCCATTGGCGATGACCGCCTGCAGCAGCAAGGCCGCGGGCGCGTGGTACCAGACTCGTTCACCCACGGCACCTCAGCGCAACGGGTGCGCTGGTTCAAGACCGGGTTTGCCGAGGGTGAGGTGAACCGCTGCGATACCTTCAGCGCGCGCAACCTTTGAATAGCTTCCAAAACCGACGCGATCCCTGTAGGAGCGGCTTTAGCCGCGAACACCGGCAAAGCCGGTGCCATCCACCGCGAAGGGCTGCAAGGCAGCCCCAATCAAGCCAGTTACAAATCTGCTGAAAAAGCGTTTCAGCTTCCTCCATCACTGCCGATAACCCCTGCACGAATCAGCGGGCATCCAGAACAACAACGCCTGGCGATCGAAGATCAAGCGAGCGAAAACAACTTCTGGAGAGCGTGCATGAACAGCTGGTTCGCCAACATCAGCGTCAACCTCAAACTCGGCCTGGGCTTCGGCCTGGTACTGATCCTCACCGGCCTGCTGGCCCTGACCGGCTGGACCAGCCTGGGCAGCCTGATTGACCGCAGCAACTGGATGGGCTATATCGGCCAGCTCAACAAGGACCTGACCGACCTGCGCATTGCGCGCCTGCAGTACATGATCGCCAACGGTGACGATGCTGCCGCCGCCAACACCCAGACCAAGCTTGACGCCTTCAGCAAGCAACAGGCCTACCTGGCCAGCACCTTCAAGAGCCCGGAAAACATCAAGCTGCTGGGTGAACTGGGCGAGACCATCAGCGCCTATAGGGTGTCGCTGAACAAGATGCGCCAGGGCTACGATGCCACCCGCACCGCGCGCACGGCCATGGACGGCTCGGCCAGCCGTGCCGACCAGGCCATGGACGCCCTCAGCCAGGAAGTAATGGCGCGCCCCGAAGCCGACAGCGTGCGCCTGGCCCAGTACCAGCTGATCAGCAAGGCCCGCCAGCAACTGCTGCAGGTGCGCATCGACGTACGCGGCTACATTGCCGAAAACAGCGCTGCCAACGAGCAGGCAGCCCTGCGCCAGCTGGACACCGCCCTGGCCGAAATCGACAACCTCAAGCGCCAGCTGCCGGCCGAAGACACGCGCCTGCGACAGTTCGAAGGCTCGGTGCTGGCCTACCGTGAAGCCGTACGTCAATTCCGCGATGCGGTCGCCAACATCACCACTGCGCGCGCCGAGATGACCGTTCAGGGTGCCGACATCGTCAAGCGCAGCGACGCTCTGTACCAGATCCAGCTGCAGCGCCGCGACATGGAAAGTACCCAGGCCCGCAGCCTGCAGGCCATCGCCACGCTGCTGGCGCTGTTGGTCGGCGTGCTGGCGGCAGTGCTGATCACCCGGCAGATCACCCGCCCACTGCGCGACACCATGGTGGCAGTTGAAAAGATCGCCAGCGGCGACCTCACCCAGCACCTGCGCGTCACCCGCCGCGACGAACTGGGCGTGCTGCAACAAGGCATCGCCCGCATGGGCACCACTTTGCGCGAGCTGATCAGCGGCATCCGCGATGGCGTCACCCAGATCGCCAGCGCTGCCGAGGAATTGTCGGCAGTGACCGAGCAGACCAGCGCCGGTGCCAACAGCCAGAAGGTCGAGACCGACCAGGTGGCCACCGCAATGCACGAAATGGCCGCTACCGTTCAGGAAGTGGCACGCAATGCCGAGCAGGCCTCGCATGCTGCCACCGGTGCCGATGACGAAGCCCGTGCCGGCGACCGCGTGGTAGGCGAAGCAATTGGCCAGATCGAACGCCTGGCCGAAGAAATGCACCGTTCCACAGAAGCCATGAACCTGTTGCAGCAGGAAAGCCAGAAGATCGGCAGCGTGATGGACGTGATCAAGTCGGTGGCCGAACAGACCAACCTGCTGGCGCTGAACGCAGCGATCGAGGCGGCGCGTGCTGGCGAGGCTGGCCGTGGTTTTGCCGTGGTTGCCGATGAAGTGCGCGGCCTGGCCCAACGCACGCAGAAATCCACCGAAGAGATCGAAGAACTGATCGCCAGCCTGCAGCATGGTACCCAGCAAGTGGCTACGGCCATGCACGGCAGCCGTACCCTGACCGACAGCAGCGTCGAGTTGGCGCGCAAGGCCGGGGCTTCGCTGGAGAGCATCACCAGTACCGTGTCGAGCATCCAGTCGATGAACCAGCAGATTGCCGCAGCGGCGGAACAGCAGAGTGCGGTGGCGGAGGAGATTAGCCGCAGCATCCTGAATGTGCGCGATGTGTCGGAGCAGACGGCGGCGGCCAGTGACGAAACGGCGGCGTCCAGCGTGGAGCTGGCGCGGTTGGGTGGGCAGTTGCAGACGTTGGTCAGCCAGTTCCGCGTCTGACCTGAAGACCCTGGGGCCGCTTTGCGGCCCATCGCCGGCAAGCCAGGCTCCCACAGGGATAGCACAAGCCTCGGGGCTGCGCCGTACCTGTGGGAGCTGGCTTGCCGGCGATAGGGCCGGCACTGACGACCGCTTACTTGATGACCATCCCTACCCCACGCCCACGCGGATCCGAAGCGGTCTCCAGCTTCGTCCCATCAACCCGGATCGCCTGGATATCCCCCATCTCCCAGCCCTGGTCCTCCAGCACATAGCCCATCTTCTTCAGTTCATCAGCCACCGGCCCGGTCAGCGGCGCATAGCTGTCGAAGTAGATGGTGTCCTTGGGCAGCAACTGATGGTGCACGCGCTGCGCCGCCACCGCCTTGTCCAGCGGCATGTCGTAGTCGTACAGGTTGTTCATCACCTGGAAGATCGAGGTGAAGATCCGCGAGCCACCCGGGGTGCCGATGACCAGCTCGACCTTGCCATCGCGGGTCATCAGGCTGGGGCTCATGGACGACAGCATGCGCTTGCCCGGGGCGATGGCATTGGCATCGCCACCTACCACACCAAAGGCGTTCGCCGCCCCCGGCTTGGCGCTGAAATCGTCCATCTCGTCGTTGAGCAGGAAGCCGGCGCCTTTCACCACCACACCACTGCCGTAGTCGAGGTTGAGGGTGTAGGTGTTGCTGACCGCATTGCCCTGCTTGTCGACGATCGAGAAGTGCGTGGTCTGGTACGGTTCCAGGCCCGGCTTGACCTTGTCGGTATCGGAAATGGCCTTCGGGTTGACCTGCGCGGCGCGCTTGGCCAGGTAGTCCTTGGCCACCAGCTGATCCACCGGCACTTTGGTGAAGGCCGGGTCGCCAAGGTAGTCGGCGCGGTCGGCAAACACGCGCTTCTCGATCTCGGCTAACAGGTGTATGTACTGCGCCGAGTTGTGCGCCACACCCTTGAAGTCCGCCGCGCGGTTTTCCTTGATGCCGAGCAGCTGGGCCAGGGCGACGCCACCGGAGCTTGGCGGTGGCGCGGTATACACCACGTTGCCACGCCAGCTCACGGCCATCGGCTCACGCCATACGGCCTTGTAGTCCATGAGGTCCTGTTTGGTGATCAGGCCCTTGTCGGACTGCATCTGCGCCACCAGCAGGTCTGCAGTCTTGCCCTGGTAGAACTCGCTCACGCCCTTGTCGGCGATGCGCTCCAGGGTCTGGGCCATTTCCGGTTGCTTGAAAAGCTCGCCGACCTTCATGTTGCCGAAGTAGTCGTTGAAATTGGTCGCGGTCTTGAACATGCCCTGGGCGTCGTTGCGGTACTGGTACTGCTTGGCCGCAACCTTGAAGCCGTTTTTCGCATAGCCGATGGCCGGGGTCAGCAGTTCGCTCCAGGGCAGCTTGCCGAACTTCTGATGCGCCTCCCACAAACCCATCACCGTGCCCGGAACGCCAGCAGCACGTGCCCCGACCAGGCTGAGGTTTTCGATGACCTCACCCTTTTCGTCCAGGTACATGTTGCGCGTGGCGGCCTTGGGCGCGACTTCGCGGTAATCGAGGAAGTAGGGTTTGCCGTCGACGAACAGGGTCATGAACCCGCCACCGCCGATGTTGCCAGCCTCGGGATAAGTCACCGCCAGGGTGAAAGCCGTGGCCACTGCCGCATCCACCGCGTTGCCGCCTTTCTTGAGGATATCGGCGGCCACCTGTGCACCATATTGATCGGGCGCGGCCACTGCGCCGCCCTCAAGATTGGCGGCATGGACCGAGGAACAGCTCAGGATCGCGGCTGCGAGAGCCAGGTACTGGAACGGAGCAATACGCATGACACTTCCTTGGTGTTGTTTTTGTTGAGCAGTCAGTAAGGCCGAAGCGCTTCGACTGTGCAATCAACCGCAGGAAGTTTCGCCGCCCGTGGACAGGACCTGTCGCGTTCAGGCAACTCAGCTGGCGTACATCGCCAACTTGCGCTGGATGAAATCGAGGAAGCATTGGATACGCAGCGCCAGCTGGGTGTTGCGGTAGTACACCGCATGGATCGGCTGGCGATAGCCGTTGTTGGCTTCGCTCAGCAGCACTTGCAGGCGCCCGGCGCGAATGTCCTCGTGGGTCATGAAGTGCGACAGGCTGACGATGCCCTCGCCGGCCAGCGCCAATTGGCGCAAGGTCTCGCCGCTGGAGGCGATCAGCGACGGGCGAATGCTCCAGCGGTCACCCTGGGCATGGCGCAGTGGCCAATGGTTGAGCGATTCGGGCTGGCTGAAGCCGAGCAGGCAGTGGTTGGCCAGGTCCTCGACCCGCTGCGGCGTGCCGTGTTGCTCGAGGTAGGCCGGGCTGGCCAGCACCTGTACCGGGCTGCATCCCAGGCTGCGCGCGTGCAGGCTGGAGTCGGCCAGTTCACCGATGCGGATCGCCACATCGGTGCTTTGCTCCAGCAGGTCGATGATCAGGTCGTCGGTATTGAGTTCCAGTTCGATACCAGGGTATTGGCGGCGGAACTCGCCGATCCACGGCAGGATGGCATGCAGCATGAACGGCGCGGCGGCGTTGATGCGCAGGCGCCCGGTAGGGGTCTGGCGGTTCATCGACAGTCGCTCTTCCATCTCGTCCATCTGTTCCAGGATCAACCGCGCGCGCTCGAGGAAGAAGCGGCCCTCCTCGGTCAGGTCCATGCGCCGGGTGGTGCGGTTGACCAGCGTGGTACCCAGCTTGCCCTCAAGGCGCGACAGGGTACGGCTGACGGCGGACGGAGTCTGGCCCATCTGCTCGGCAGCAGCGGAAATCGAGCCGCAGTCGATGACGGTGACGAATACCTGGAGTTCTTCGGATCGGGTTTTCACATCTGCGCCTGTGGTTGGTCTCTGCCGGCATAGATAGCCGCTTGTCTAGGCCAAGTCCAGCACAGAAAAACCTTACTGTGCCTTGCCAAACACCTTGTCCAGATGCGCCTCATAGGCTGCCAAAGCAGCCGGCACATCAGGCCGCTTCATCACATCCACCGCCAGGAAAGTCGGCAACCCGGTCATGCCGAGGAACTGGTTGGCCTTGTGGAATGGGAAGTACACCGCGTCCACCCCCTTGCCCTCGAAGAAATCGCTAGGGTCGTCGAATGCCTGCTGCGGTGCATTCCAGGTCAGCGAAAGCATGTACTGCTTGCCGTGCACCAGGCCACCACTGCCGTACTTCTGCGAGTGGTCCGAACGGGTACGGCCGTCGTTGGCATACAAGCTACCGTGGCCGGCGGTGAACACCTCGTCGATGTACTTTTTAACGGTCCATGGCGCGCCCATCCACCAGCCGGGCATCTGGTAGATGACCACATCGGCCCAGAGGAACTTCTCCACCTCTTCCTGGGCATCATAGCCACCGTCGATGAAGGTCTGGCGCACATCGAAACCGGCCCGGTCCAGGTGAGCGATGGCCGCTTCGTGCAAGGTCGTGTTCAGACGACCGTCGGAGTGGGCGAACTGTTTACCACCGTTGAGCAAAAGGATCTTCTTCATGCGGGCCTCGCGGAAAAAATTCAGGCCGGCAGGTTAGGGGCTCGCGGGCGCGGGATACAGTAATGCAGCGGCAAAATACAATTGACCTGAAGTCACGAATCAATAATGCATTATTGCCTTAGAATCTCATCACCTCCCATCACCGAGTAGCGACCCATGAGTGAGCAGTACGCCTTCATCCTCAAAGCCAAGACCCGCCCGGAAATGGCTGAAGCGTTCGAAACCCTGTTCCGCGCTTACGTCGAGCCAAGCCGCCAGGAGCCGGGCTGCATCGAGTACCACATGCTGCGCGACAAGCAGGACCCGAGCCTGTTCGTGTTCTTCGAGGTCTGGGCCGACAAGGCCGCGCTGGATGTGCATTCGGCACTGCCGCACATGACCGCGTTCTTCGAAAAACGCATGGACTACCTGGAACGCGATTTCGACATCCAGATGATCGACATGCTCAGCGCATCAAGCGCTAACCGCTGATCAGCAAATGGCCGCCGAGCGCGGCCAGGCCGATAAAGAAGCACCGTTTGAACAGCGGCGTACTGATGCGCTGACGCAGCCACTGGCCGGCCAGCATGCCGACGAAGGCCGGCGCCAGCATCAGCAGCGAAGCACCCAGCGCCTGGCCACCCAGGGCATGCTGCCCGGCCAGGCCAACGGCCAGGGCCAGGGTCGAAACCGTGAACGACAGGCCCAGGGCCTGGACCATCTGATCCCGATTCAAACCCAGGCTCTGCAGGTAGGGCACAGCCGGTATCACGAACACCCCGGTCGCCGCCGTGACCACGCCCGTGACCAGCCCGCAAAGCGGCGCCAGCCAAGGCTCCCGCCCCGGTGCCAGGCGCAGGCCCGGACCGACCAGCCCGTACAGCGCATACGCCATCAAGGCCGCGCCCAGTGCATGTGCGGCCCAAGGGCCGCTGTTGATCCCCAGCCAGGCGCTGCCCAGCAAGGTACCGACGAAGATCATCGCCAGCATCGGCCACAGGCGTGTCAGCAACCTCCGCAGGTGCCCCCCACTGGCCAGCTGCCAGAGGTTGGTGAGGGTCGAAGGCACAATCAGCAATGCCGCAGCCTGCGCCGGTGACATAGCCAGGCCCAGCAGGCCCATGGCGATTGTCGGCAGGCCGAGGCCGATCACGCCCTTCACCGCGCCGGCCAGCAGGAAAGTCAGTACCACCAGCAGCGACAGCGCTGGGCCAATGTTCTGGTAGTAAGCGAGCAAGGTATTCATGGGCCGATAATGGCGTGCGTCGGCCGGGCTGAAAATCTGCCATATACTCAGCCAGACTCTTGCCAGGACAGAGCCACATGCTTTTCGACCTGATCGACCTCAGGCTGTTCCAGCACACCCTGGAGTGCGGCAACATCACCGCCGGTGCCAGCCGCAGCCATCTTTCGCTGGCAGCAGCCAGTGCGCGGATCCGCGCCATGGAGGCTTCGCTGGGCATCCCTTTGCTGGAACGCAACCGCCGTGGCGTGCAAGCAACTCTGGCCGGCCAGGCACTGCTGCAGCATGCCCGGCTGATATCGCAGCAGGTCGAGCGCCTGCAGTTCGACCTGGGCCAGTACGTTCAAGGGCAGCAAGGCCAGGTGCGCCTGCTGTGCAACACGGCTGCACTCACGGAATACCTGCCGGAGCTGCTGGCCGGCTACCTGGCTGAAAACCCAGGCGTCAGCGTGGATGTGCAGGAGTTGCCGAGCCTGCGCATCGTGCAGTCGATTACCCAGGGCATGGCGGACCTGGGCATAGTTTCGACCGCCGCCCCCAGCGAGCACCTGCAGACCCGGCCGTTTCGCGAAGACCCACTGGTGCTTGTAACGCCGCAGCGCCATCCACTGGCCAGCGAGGTAGCGCCGAGCTTCATCGATAGCCTGGCCCATGGCTATGTCGGCCTGGGTGCCGGCAGTGCACTGGCGTTGTACCTGGAAGAGCAGGCACTGCGCGAGGGGCGGCGCATGCGGGTTCGGGTGCGTGCCGAAGGGTTCGATGGCGTGATCCGCATGGTTGCGGGCGGAGCCGGAGTAGGGATTGTGCCGCTGGCTGCGGTGAAGCGCTGGCAAGGGGTGTTGCCGTTGCACTGGGTGGCGCTGACGGAACCATGGGCCAATCGCCGGTTGCTGGTGTGTGCACGCGATTTTGCGGCATTGCCGGGGTATGCCGCAGGGTTGGTAACCACCCTCACCCGCTGACGAAGTGGATGGCACGGGCTTCGCCCGTGTTCGCGGGTGAACCCGCTCCCACAGGATATGTGGTAGCTCTCGGATGGACGCTATACCTGTGGGAGCGGGCGAGCCCGCGAAGCAGGCACCGCGATTGATGGCACGGGCTTCGCCCGTGTTCGCGGGTGAACCCGCTCCCACAGGATGTGTGGTATCTCTCGGATGGACGCTATACCTGTGGGAGCGGGCGAGCCCGCGAAGCAGGCACCGCGATTGATGGCACGGGCTTCGCCCGTGTTCGCGGGCGGGCCCGCTCCCACAGGATATGTGGTATCTCTCGGATGGACGCTATACCTGTGGGAGCGGGTTTACCCGCGAAGAAGGCTCACACACAATGGCGCCATAACGCCCCACCGAAAAGGACTTTCCAGTGGCATCGATCTACCAGCTCAAACCGCGCTTCCAGGCCATGCTCCGCCCTGCTGTCCAGCGCCTCTACGACCGCGGTGTCACCGCCAACCAGGTCACTGTCGCCGCCGCCCTGCTGTCGATCCTGCTGGGCCTGCTGCTGGCTGCCCTGCCCCATCTCACCTGGCTGTTCATCCTGGTGCCAGTCTGGATGCTGCTGCGCATGGCACTGAACGCTGTCGACGGCATGCTCGCCCGCGAGTTCGGCCAGCAATCCACCCTCGGTGCCTACCTCAACGAACTGTGCGACGTGATCGCCGATGCCGCGCTGTACCTGCCCTTCGCCCTGCTGGCCGGTGTATCGCCAACCTTGGTCGTGCTCGTGGTGCTCAGCGCCACCTTCAGCGAATACGCCGGTGTCATGGGCCCACTGGCCGGTGCTTCACGGCGCTACGATGGCCCAATGGGCAAGAGCGACCGGGCCTTTGCCTTCGGTGTGCTGGGTACCGGTGTCGCCCTAGGCCTGCTGAATGGCACCTGGCTCAACGGCTTGTTGCTGGTCATCCTCGCACTCTCGCTCTATACCCTCTACAACCGGGTTCGCCAGGGGCTGGCCGAAACCCGCTGAGCCCACTGCCGTCGCAAAAGGATGTCGACCATGCGCCAAGCGCAAGCGCTGCACTTCTCCACCCATGACGGCATCGAGCTGCATTACCGTCACTGGCCTGCCACGCGTAACCAACACCAGCCACGCCGGGCCGTGGTGATGTTCCATCGCGGCCACGAACACGGCGGGCGCATGGCACACCTGGCCGACGAGCTGGACATGCCGGGCTACGATTTCTTCGCCTGGGATGCCCGCGGCCACGGCCATTCGCCGGGCGCGCGTGGCGACAGCCCGGGCTTCGCCACCAGCGTGCGCGATGTGCAGACCTTCATCGAGCACATCCAGGCCAGCCATGGCATCGCCGAACAGGACCTGGTGGTGCTTGCGCAGAGCGTAGGGGCCGTGCTCGTCGCCACCTGGGCCCACGACTACGCGCCCAAGGTGCGCTGCCTGGTGCTGGCCTCGCCAGCGTTCAAGGTCAAACTGTATGTGCCGTTCGCCCGCACCGGCCTGAAACTGCTGAAAGCCTTGCGCGGAAACTTCTTCGTAAACAGCTACGTCAAGCCCCGCCTGCTCACCCACGACCCCGAACGGGTCATGTCGTACGTGGCCGACCCGCTGATCAGCCGGCCGATTTCGGTAACCATGCTGCTGGGCCTGTACGAAGCCGCCGACCGGATGGTGGCGGATGCCCAGGCCATTCAGTTGCCAACCCAGCTGCTGGTGTCCGGTGCCGACTTCGTGGTCGAACGCCAACCGCAGGAACGCTTCTTCGAACGCCTGGGCAGTGCGCGCAAGGAAATGCACATCCTGCCAGGCTTTTTCCACGACACCCTTGGCGAGCGTGACAGGGCCCATGCCTTGCGGCGCATCGAGCGGTTTGTCGAACATTGCTTCGCCAGCCCCGCCGCCCTGCCGTCACTGCTCGATGCCGACAAGACCGGCGCCAGCTGCGCCGAAGCCGAAAGCCTGGCCGCACCGCTGCCGCGCAACTCACCCCGCGACCTTTACTGGCGTGCTACCCGTGCCGGGCTGCGGCTGGGCAAGGGGCTGTCCGAAGGTGTGAAGCTGGGTTTCGAGACCGGTTTCGACTCGGGCAGTACCCTGGACTACGTGTACCGCAACCAGCCGACCGGCAAAGGCAAGCTCGGCCGCCTGATCGACCAGAACTACCTCGACGCCATCGGCTGGCGTGGCATCCGCCAGCGCAAGCTGCACGTAGAGGAACTGCTGCGCCTGGCCATCGTCCGCCTGCGCGAACAGCAGCGGCCGGTGCACATCGTCGATATCGCCGCCGGCCATGGCCGCTACATTCTCGAGGCCCTGCAGGAGCTCGAACAGCTGCCGGATTCGATCCTGCTGCGTGACTACAGCGAACTGAACGTGCAGCAAGGCAGCGCACTGATTGCAGAAAAGGGCCTGGCCGACATCGCCCGCTTCGTCCAGGGCGATGCCTTCGACCGCCAGAGCCTGGCCACCCTGGAACAACCACCGACCTTGGCCGTGGTCTCCGGCCTGTACGAACTGTTCGCCAGCAACCAGTTGGTAGGCAACTCGCTGGCCGGCCTGGCGGATGCGCTGGAAGATGGCGGCTATTTGGTCTACACCGGCCAGCCGTGGCACCCGCAACTGGAAATGATCGCCCGCGCCCTCACCAGCCACCGCGGCGGGGAGGCCTGGGTCATGCGTCGCCGCAGCCAGGCCGAAATGGACCAGCTGGTAGAAGCGGCGGGGTTCCGCAAGCTGGCCCAACGCATCGATGAATGGGGCATTTTCAGCGTCAGCCTGGCACAACGGGTGCGCTGAATGAGCCCATCACGCGAGCCCCGGCTGATCCGCCGAGGCGTGTTCTGGCTTCTGTTGCTGGGGCCGCTGTTTTTCCTCAGTTACGGGATGGCGAACAACCATACCGCCGGGCGCAGTGATGTCGGCAGCCTGGTGTTCGGCTGGGAAAGCCGCATGCCGTTGTGGCCGTGGACGATCATCCCGTACTGGTCGATCGACCTGCTCTACGGTTTGTCCTTCCTGCTGCCACGCACGCGCCAGGAAATGGACCGGCACGCGCTGGCGCTGCTCACCGCGCAGCTGATCAGCGTCAGCTGCTTCCTGCTCTGGCCGCTGCGTTTCACCTTCGAGCGGCCGGAACTGGGCGGGGTGTTCGGCTGGATGTTCGATGTGCTCATGGGCTTCGACAAGCCGTTCAACCAGGCACCGTCGCTGCATATTGCCCTGCTGGTGATCATCTGGACGATGTTTGCCCGGCACGTGCAGCGCCAGCCCTGGCGTTGGCTGATGCATGGCTGGATGGCACTGATCGGGGTCTCGGTACTGACCACCTGGCAGCACCATTTCGTCGACGTGCCGACAGGGGCATTGGCGGGGTTCGTCTGCGTCTGGTTGTGGCCACATCAAGGGCAACTGCCCTGCCAGCAAGTGCGCCTTGTGCGGGATGCCAAGCGTTGGCGGTTGGCGTTGTTCTATACAGTGGGTGGGCTGCTGTGCGCAGTGCCTGCCGTTGCGTTGGGCGGCGCCTGGCTGTGGTTGACCTGGCCGGCCGTGTCGCTGGCTTTGGTGGCGCTGAACTATGGCGTGCTCGGTGCGGGCGGGTTCCAGAAAGGCGCCGATGGGCGCTTGTCGAATGCAGCCAGCTGGCTGCTGGCACCGTACCTGATTGGGGCGTGGGTCAACTCGCGGTTGTGGACATGGCGGCACCCGCAGGCGGATGAAGTGTGTGATGGCGTCTACCTTGGGCGGATTCCTGGGTGTGACGCGCAGTTCGCTGCGGTAGTCGATTTGTGCGCAGAGCTACCGTGCCATGTTCAGGACAGCGCTCCTACACAGGTCGCGTCCGCCGTTGGCTACGCATGTTTTCCTACCCTGGACCTGATCGCCCCGGAAAGCCCATTGCTGCACCAAGCCGCCGTCGCCATCGAACGCCTGCGCTCGCAAGGCCCGGTGCTGGTCTGCTGCGCCCTGGGCTATTCGCGCAGCGCCAGCGCCGTGGCAGCCTGGCTGGTACTCACGGGCCGCTGCAGTGATGCTCGCCAGGCCGAAGCGCTGATCCGCAAGGCCCGCCCTGGCGTGGTGCTGCACAGCGCACACCGCCAGGCCTTGCAACAGCTAGGGACACAACCATGACGCTGTACGTGGTGGCCAGCCTGCTGGGCTGTGGCAAACAACTGGAACGCCTGTCGGACGGCCTCACCCTGCTGGCCCTGGCCTACGGCCTGGCGCCCTTGCTGGGTGCCCAGTTGCAACCGCTGGCCAGCCTGCTGTGCATTGCGCTGCTGGTACTAGGCGTGCTGCACAAGTACTGGGCCATCCGTGTGGCCATCGATGCCCAATTGTTCGCCCGCCTCGCCGCCAGCCGCGACCTGGCGGCGGACACCCAGGCCCTGGACCACGCACTGTTCGAGCTGAAACTCAAACCGCAGGCCGCCGACACCCGAGCATGGCCTGCCCGTAGCCGGGCCGCGCTGACCCTGTTACGCCGCCAGGCAGTGTGCCTGGGCCTGCAGCTGTCGCTGGCCTTGGCTACCCTGCTGACACTGCCTTTGAAGGGATGACTACCGATCCATGCTCGCCAACCTGACCGCCTACCTCATCACTTCCGCCGCCCGCCTGATCACCGGCGCCCGCGCCCTGTGGCTGGGCTGCACGCCGCTGCCGGTGCAGCGCCTGTATTTCGCCAACCACAGCAGCCATGGTGATTTCGTACTGCTGTGGGCCTCGCTGCCGCAGCCGCTGCGCAAGCGTACCCGTCCGGTAGCCGGTGCCGATTACTGGGCCAAGCCGGGCATTCGCGATTTTCTTATCCGCAAGGTCTTCAACGGTGTGCTGATCAACCGGCAACACAGCCCCGGCCAGGGCAGCCCGTTGCAGCCGATCCTCGAAGCAGTGGCCCAGGGCGACTCGCTGATCTTTTTCCCGGAGGGCACTCGCAATCTCGGCGACGAGCCGCTGATGCCGTTCAGGAGCGGACTGTACCACTTGGCAGCAGCCAACCCCGAAGTCGAACTGGTGCCGGTATGGATCGCCAATCTCAACCGGGTGATGCCCAAGGGGCGCGCCCTGCCGTTGCCGTTGTTGTGCACATTGAGCTTTGGCGAGCCGCTGCACCTGCAGGCGGATGAAAGCAAGCAAGCCTTTCTCGAGCGGGCCAGCCAGGCCCTGCTGAACCTGGCCCCCAAGGATGCCTGAGATGGACGACAACACACTTTCCCTGTTTGCCGGCATCGGCGCCCTGCTGCTGCTCGCCAGCGTGATCGGCCGCCTGCTCAAATGGCGCGCCGGCCCGGCACCGCACGCGGTGATCGACAACCTCAACGCCCGCATCAACGCCTGGTGGGTGATGGTGCTGGTGATCGGCATCGCCTTCCTGTTCGGCAAGTACGGCGTGATCGTGCTGTTCTACGGCGTGTCGTTCTATGCTTTGCGCGAGTTCATGACGCTCACCCCGACCCGGCGCAGCGACTACCCGGCACTGGTGGCGGCGTTCTATGTGGCACTGCCGGTGCAGTACGTGCTGATCGCCATGGACTGGTACGGGTTGTTCAGTATCTTCATCCCGGTGTACCTGTTCCTGTTGCTGCCGATCCTGGCCAGCTTCGGCGGCGACACCACGCGCTTTCTCGAGCGCGCCTCGAAGGTGCAGTGGGGGCTGATGATCGCGGTGTACTGCGTGTCGTCGGTGCCGGCATTGATGACCCTGGACATCCCGGGTTACGAGGGCCGCAACCTGCTGCTGATTGCCTGGCTGATCCTTGTGGTGCAGATCAGCGACGTGCTGCAGTACGTGTGTGGCAAGCTGTTCGGCAAGCATAAGGTAGCGCCCAACCTGTCGCCATCCAAGACCGTCGAAGGCCTGGCCGGCGGTGTGGCACTGGCCACCCTGATCGGCGCCCTGCTGTGCTGGATCACCCCGTTCACCTTCTGGCAGGCCGCGCTGATGGCGTTGGCGGTGAACGCCATGGGCTTCTTCGGCGGGCTGGTGATGTCGGCGATCAAGCGCGACCGTGGGGTGAAGGACTGGGGGCACATGATCGAAGGCCACGGCGGCATGCTCGACCGCATGGATTCGGTGTGCTTTGCCGCGCCGGTGTTCTTCCACTTTGTGCGGTATTGGTGGGCGTAGCGAAAGTGAGCCTACCGATTAGTGCGAAAGGGCCAACTCTCGCAGTGCAGCCGAAGCCAGAAAACCGGAGCGGGACGCATAGCGATGATCACGCTTCACTTTTTCGTCGATTCGTTGAAGCAGGTTTTCCGGCAGCGTTGCATTGAAGCGAACCGCCTTACCCAGGTACGGGGTGACATCAAAATCCACAACGGCCCAGACCCCGCCTTCATAGTCAGGGTTTGCCACATGGACGTCGACTTCCTGTGCCTGCGGCAATGCCTCGTTATCTGCGACCAACCCTTCAAAATGTAGTGCCAGCGCTTCCTGAACATTCTCCAGTGCTTTTGCAAAAGTGGCACCGGCGCTGAAGCAACCGGGCACATCAGGTACGGTCACGCCGTAGTCCGAGTCGGCGTCTTTGTGCAATACGACCGGGAATTTCATTGACTACCTCCGTTGATGCTCGTGCTGGCAGTGCCGTTGGCTTGTATCAAGCCAGCCTGCTTCAAGATGCTGCGTACTGTGCCCTTGGGGAGCTCACTCTTGGGATGAGGAACCGTGACTCGCCCCCTTTTTGTCGGGTGCCTGAACTGGTAATGACTACCTTTCACATCAACCTGGTACCAGCCGTCGGCTTCAATAAGCTGGATAACTTCACGACTGCGCATTCATTCTTCCTCGGCAGTCGATGTGTATCATACACACCGAATTGACCAGAACAAAGCGCACTACACACTATGCACACGTGTCGCGACCAGCGGACAGATTGGATGGCAAAGTAGGAACATGCCTTCTGACACGCAGGAAATCAGCAAGTACCATTGGGTACCAATACCCCCCTAGGGTATCGGTACCGCCGGTCTGCTACTTGAGGTACGACCGCAGCAACATCGCCACCTTGTCCGCCTCGTCCTGCCGCTCCTCGGCACTCAGCCCGTCCGCCACCAGGTGTTCGCGGATATGCCCTTCCATCACTTCGGCCATCAGCCCGTTCACCGCACCGCGCACGGCGGCGATCTGCTGCAGTATCGACAGGCAGTCCTTGTCCTGCTCCAGCGCTGTCTCCAGGGCGGCGGCCTGGCCTTTGATCTTGCGCACCCGGGTCAGCAGCTGCTTCTTGCTCTTCAGGGTATGTGCCATTGGGTTTCACACCATGCTAGGTATACTGGGGTATAGTATATTTCTCGACGTTCCGGGAGCATGATAAACCATGGCGACACAAACCTCAGACCGCTGGCAGCACAGCCACCAGTTCCATACCAGCAACCTGAGCGCCGAGCGCAAGACGCGCCTGGCCGTGTGGCTGACCGCGGTGATGATGGTGGCGGAAATTACCGGGGGCTGGTTCTTCAATTCCATGGCGTTGCTGGCCGACGGCTGGCACATGAGCTCCCACGCCCTGGCCCTGGGCCTGTCGCTGCTGGCCTATGCCGCCGCGCGGCGTTATGCCGGCGACCGGCGCTTTGCCTTCGGCACCTGGAAGATCGAGATTCTCGGCGGCTACTCCAGCGCCCTGCTGTTGCTGGGCGTGGCCGGGCTGATGGCATTCCAGTCGGTGGAGCGCCTGCTGGCACCGGGGCCGATCCACTATGACGAGGCGATCTTCATCGCCGCCGTGGGCCTGGCCGTCAACCTGATCTGCGCCTGGCTGCTGCGTGACGACCATCACCATCACGATCATCACCACCATGGCCACGACCATCACCATGACCATGACCATGGCCACCATCACCACGACCTGAACCTGCGCTCGGCCTACCTGCACGTGATGGCCGACGCCGCGACCTCGGTGCTGGCTATCGTCGCCCTGCTGGCCGGCAAGTACTGGGGCGCCGGCTGGCTCGACCCGGTCATGGGCCTGGTCGGTGCGCTGCTGGTGGCGCTGTGGGCCCGCGGGCTGCTGCGCGATACCGGGCGAGTGCTGCTGGATGCGGAGATGGACGCGCCGGTAGTGGAGGAAATCCGCGCGGTGGTCGTGCAGCTGCCGGTGCCGGCCAGCATCACCGACCTGCACGTGTGGCGCGTGGGCAAGGACCAGTACGCCTGCATTCTCGGCCTGGCCGCCCGGGCCGAACTCAGCGCCGACAGCGTGCGCCAGGCCTTGGGCGTACACGAAGAACTGGCGCACATCACCGTCGAGGTCAACCGCCTGGCATAGCGCGACCAGACAGCTGGACGTCGAGCCCAGGCAACTGCGGCTCGGCCAATGGCCCTATGGTGACGAGTCATTCAGCCAGTCACCAGGAGTTGTGCCATGTCCGATTTCATCACCGTCCTGCGCGAAACCTGCCCGACGCCGGTCGTGGACGCCACCAAGTGGAAGCGCATCGGCGGCGATCCGCACACCGTCAACCTCAACGCCTACCTGTCGGCCGACGGCAGCAAGATCATGGGCACCTGGATCTGCACCCCGGGCAAGTTCGAGGTCAACTACGAGAAGTGGGAGTTCTGCCACTTCCTCGATGGCTACTGCATCATCACCCCGGAAGGCGAAGAGCCGAAGCACCTGAAAGCGGGTGATGTGTTCGTGATCGAACCGGGGATGAAAGGCACCTGGGAAGTGGTCGAGACCGTGCGCAAGTACTTTGTCTTTGCTTGATTCATAAGCGGACCTTGGTTTGGGTCATGTGGGATGAGTGAAAATTCCCACATGACTCTGCTCGCAATTCAACATGATGAATAAGGCAACCAGAAGTTAAGTAAACATCATCCTACTGCAAGGGTAACAGTTACATTTTTTGACATATAATTTCAGCTTTCCCCCTTCATTTGTAGTCCATTTCTGAACTGCACCTCTTCATTCCCTGAAGTATTGCCCCCGACTCATCGCAGGCCTAGGCTCTGCAAATCAGCCGGGTCACCGGGCAGCAATACCCAATTGATTCAATTGTCAGGGAGAAGAAAACATGGCTTTCGACGCCTACATTCAGATCGACAACATTCCAGGTGAAGCACTGGACGCGCAATACAGTAAATGGATCGAAGTGCTTGGCTACGATTTCGGCGTCAGCCAAAGCACATCTGCCACTGCAAGTTCTACTGGCGGAGCCACTTCCGGCCGTACCTCTGTCACCAACTTCACTTTCACCAAATACCTCGACAGTGCCAGTTGCAAACTGATGGAAGCCAGTTGCACCGGGCAGCACCTCAAGGAAGTGAAACTGGCACTCTGCCGCGCGGGTGGTGACAAACTCAAGTACTACGAAATAATCCTCGAGGAAGTGATCATCGCCGAATATTCGCAGAGCGTGGACACCGGCGTACCGCTTGAAGTAGTGCAGCTCAACTACGGCCGGATCAAGACCACCTATACCCAGCAGCGGCGCATTGATGGCGCCGGTGGCGGCAATATCGCCGGCGGCTGGGACCGGATCGGCAACAAGAAATACGCGTAAGGACAAGGCTATGTCTGAAGCCCGGGCGTTTCTCAATCTCAAGCTGCAAAACTATCATAGGCTGAAATCCGACCTGGCGCTGACCGGTCATTCCCTGGAAAAGTTTGACGTGCTGAATTCGCACATCGCCAATACTGTGGTCCGTAGCGGTGAACTTATCATCATCGGCGATCCCACCACGGCTTCCTGCACCAGCCAGGAAGCCTGGATGATGAGACAGGCGACGATTGCGCACATGGGGCTGATGCGCAACGGCCAAGGTGTGGATAACTTTTTCCTGGACAATTTCGAGACCTTGAAGAGCCTCATCGCGCATGCATCTGTGGGCGCTGGTGTAGTCAGTGAAGGGTGGAGCAAGCACCTGAAAGCTATCGAGGCCACCTTGATGGATATCGAGAAGCTGCATCAACAGCATCTCGGGTCAGGGGCCATGGAGGCTCGCGATCAGTTCTATGCAAAGCGTGCCGTCTTGTTCATGAAGTTGGATGAGCAGCTGAACAAGCTGGCGGCTTACGGTTCCGGGATAAGGAACAAGGGCTCGATCAAAAGGACGCTGGGGATATCCACAAAGAGTTATTTGCATACCGGCGAGATTGCAGGATATGCCAACAAAGTCTCAGGCGTGGCGACGGCTGCTAATTTGATCAAGAAAGGAACGTATGTAGGGATTGCATTAGACGTCGCTGCCACGGGCCTGGAGATACATAAAGCCTGTACGCTCGGACGCGAGGAGGAATGCAAAAAGGCGCAGTATGTCGAGGTTAGTTCATTAACCTTGGGTTTGTTGGGTACTACTGCTGGGGCAGCCAGTGGCAAGCTTATTCTTGGTGCTGCTTGCAGCGTGGTGTTTGGCGTAGCGACAGGTGGAACCGGAGCACTCGCTTGTGGGATATTCGGCGGTACAGTGGGGGGAATGGCAGGCGGAAAATTTGGGAATGAAGCAGGCGCCTGGGCTGGGGAACTTCTATACGAGGCAGTCGCAAAATGACAATCATGCACTGGATTTTTTTAGTCTACAGCATGACAGTCACAACTTTACTTTTCTTGAACCTGGCATTAACAATATATATCGCTCATCGCAAAATTGATTACATTGAAGGACTTTTATTAAATTGCAATGCAATAACCGGTGAAAAAAAACTCTGGCTACATGCTGGCTTGATGGGAAAATTCTTTCGACTAACGAATATATCATTCATACTGCTCATTCCTAAAATCTATGCACGAAAAAACCTCATTGACATCAAGGAAATAAATAATCTACCTTCAAAAATCAAGACCCTCCTAATCTTCATAGGCTCCTCGCTTTTGATATTGACTATCGCATTTTTTGGTTTGGGAATTTTCATGTATTACTTACCCCCCTTGCCTAAATAATGCTCAAAAAACATCGCAGTACGGGCCCCCTCCCCTCTGGTGCGCAGTTACAGAGGGAAGGCCGCCCGGCCCGCGATAAAGTCCTCGCTCGTCAATCCTTCTTGCGGTAACCCTCGACGATCGCCGAGAAGTCCTTGCCACCCTCGCCGCGCAGGCTCATGGCCTGGTACAGCTGCTGGGCCACGGCCCCCAGGATCACCGGTTGATGCGCCTGGCGTGCAGCCTCGGTGGCCAGCCCCAGGTCCTTGAGCATCAGCTCGGCGCCAAAGCCACCGGTATAGCCACGCGATGCCGGCGCGGTTTCGATGATGCCCGGCCACGGGTTGTAGGTGTCCGAGCTCCAGCAACGCCCGGTCGAACTGTTGATGATGCCGGCCAGCACCTTGGTGTCGATGCCCAGCGCGTTGCCCAGGGCCATGGCCTCGGACACGCCGATCATCGAGATACCCAGCAGCAGGTTGTTGCAGATCTTGGCGATCTGCCCGGTGCCGACTTCACCGCAGTGCACGATGTTGCGGCCCATCTGCTCCAGTACCGGCTTGAGGGTGGCAAACAGCTCGGTGCTGGCACCGACCATGAAGGTCAGGGTGCCTGCCGCCGCGCCGCCGGTGCCACCGGACACCGGTGCATCGCCCATGTCCACGCCCTTGGCCGCTGCGGCCTTGGACACATCACGCGCCGTCTGCGGGTCGATGGTGCTGCAATCCACGGTCGGAGTGCCGGGGCGAATGCCCGCCAGCACACCGTCTTCGTTCAGGTACACGCTGCGCACATGGGCAGCAGCCGGCAGCATGGTGATCACCAGCTCGCTGTTGGCCGCCGCGTCCTTGGGCGACGGGCTGACCTGCCCGCCCAGTTCTGCCAGCTCGGCCAGCACAGCCTTGTTCAGGTCGAACAGGTTCAGTTGGTGCCCGGCCTTGATCAGGTTGCGGGCCATGGGTGCGCCCATGTTGCCCAGGCCAATGAATGCGATACGCATGACTCTCTCCTTAGCGCAGGCTGATGGTGGTGTTCACACCATCGTTGACACTGTCGTCATCGAACCAGCGGGCGGTGACGGTCTTGGTCTGAGTGTAGAACTGCACCACTTGCTTGCCGTACGGGCCGAGGTCGCCGAGCTTGGAGCCACGCGAGCCGGTGAAGCTGAAGAACGGTACCGGTACCGGGATCGGGATGTTGATACCGACCTGGCCGATGTCGATTTCGCTCTGGAACTTACGCGCTGCCGCGCCGCTCTGGGTGAACAGGCCGGTACCGTTACCGAACGGGTTGGCGTTGACCAGGGCGATGGCCTCGTCGAGGGTGTCGACCTCCAGGGTCACCAGCACCGGGCCGAAGATTTCCTGGGTGTAAACCTGCATGTCGGTCTTCACGCCCGAGAACAGGGTCGGGCCAATGAAGTTGCCTTGCTCGTAGCCCGGTACCGTGACGTCACGGCCGTCGAGTTCCAGCTTGGCGCCTTCCTTGATGCCGCTTTCGATCAGGCCCAGCACACGCTCCTTGGCGCGTTTGGAGACCACAGGACCGACATCGGTGCCTGGCTCGCAGCCGGCATTGACCTTGAGCTTGCTGGCCGCTTCCTTGATATCCGGCAGCCATTCACGGGCCTTGCCCACCAACACAGCCACCGAGGTGGCCATGCAGCGCTGGCCCGCTGCGCCGAAGGCGGCACCGACCAGCGCGTTGACGGTTTGCGTGCGGTTGGCATCAGGCAGCACCACCGCGTGGTTCTTGGCGCCCATCATCGATTGCACGCGCTTGCCGTGCTGGCTGCCCAGGTTGTACACGTGGGTGCCCACTTCGGTGGAGCCGACGAAGGAAATCGCCTTGATGTCCTGGTGGGTGCAAATGGCATCCACCACTTGCTTGCCGCCGTGCACCACGTTGAGCACGCCAGCCGGTATGCCGGCTTCCAGCGCCAGTTCGACCAGCAGCATGGTCGACAGCGGGTCCTGCTCGGACGGCTTGAGCACGAAGGTGTTGCCGCAGACGATGGCCATGGGGAACATCCACAGCGGGATCATCGCCGGGAAGTTGAACGGGGTGATGCCAGCGCATACGCCGATCGGCTGGCGCAGGGTGTAGGTATCGACGCCGCCGGCAACGTTCTCGGCGAATTCGCCCATCTGCAGGGTGCCGATGGAGGCGGCGTGCTCGACCACTTCCAGGCCGCGGAAGATATCGCCTTCGGCGTCGGCCAGGGTCTTGCCCTGCTCGGCACTGAGGACTTGGGCGATGCGTTTGGTGTTTTCGCGGATAAGCGCCTGCAGCTTGAGCATGATGCGCATGCGCGCGCCGATCGGCGTGTTACGCCAGGTCTGGAAGGCACGGTGGGCAGCGGCCACGGCTGCGTCGACTTCTTCGACGGTGGCGAACGGTACGCGCGCCAGCACCTCTTGGGTAGCCGGGTTGACGATGTCGCGCCATTCGGTGGTCTTGGACTCGACCCATTGGCCGTCGATCAGCAGCTTGACCTGCTCGATTTTGGTCTGGTTAGGGGATTGCGGTGCGTTCATCTGCGTTCTCCTTGGAATTATTGTCGGGACGAGATCGCCATTGCCGGGCAAACGCGAGGTGGCGTCCTGAGGCTTGTTTCGAGTATAGATGTGCAAACATCCAACAAGAACGCACAAAAAAACCGGATCATCATGCAAAAAGACCTCACATCCCTGAGCGCGCTCAACTGGGACGACCTGAAGTTCTTCCTTGAAGTGGCGCGTACGCGCAAGGCCAGCAGCGCCGCCAAGCGCCTGAGCGTGGACTACACCACTGTGTCGCGGCGCATCAGCTCGCTGGAGGGGGCGCTGGGCACCTTGCTGTTCGAGAAATCCCGGACCAACGGCTTTGTCCTCACCGCCGAGGGCCAGCGCTTGCTGGGCTATGCCGAGTCGATCGAGAGCACGCTGCACATGGCCTGCGAGCAGGTATCCGGGTCGGGCGTGGCGTTGTCGGGGCATGTGCGCATGGGCTGCACCGAAGGCTTCGGCAGCTTCTTCGTCACCCCGCAGCTAAGCCACTTCGTCGATGCCTACCCGGCGATTTCGGTGGATATCCTGCCGCTGCCGCACTTCATCAGTCTGTCCAAGCGCGAGGCGGACATCGTCATCGCCCTGGAGCGGCCGGAGCATGGGCCTTATGTGTGCTGCAAGCTGTGCGACTACCGCTTGCGGCTGTACGCGACCCAGGACTACCTGGACCGCCATGCACCGATCAACCAGATCGCGGACCTGGCCAGGCACCCGTTCATCAGCTACGTGGACGACCTGGCGTTCAGTTCGGAGCTGCTGTACCTGGCCAACCTGATCCCCAGCGCCAGCGCGCATTTGCGCAGTACCAGCGTGATTGCGCAGTACACGGCAGCGTTACAGGGGCGTGGGCTGGCGATCTTGCCGTGCTTCCTGGCGGCGCAGGACCCGCGGCTGGTGACGGTGTTGCCGGAGGAGATCGAGGTGACACGGCAGTTCTGGATGTATTGCCGGGAGGATTTGAGGAAGTTGAAGCGGATTACGCTGCTCTGGGACTACATTCGCGGGGTGACGGAAGCGAATGCACCGTTGTTGATGGGTGAGACGCGGGAGATGCGCTTTGCTCAGGAATGAGGGGCTGCTGCGTAGCCCATCGCCGGCAAGCCAGCTCCCACAAGGTCTGCGCCGGATTCAAGGCATGCGCAGGACCTGTAGGAGCGGGCGTACCCGCGAACACCGGCGCAGCCGGTGCCAGTCACTTGAGCAAGGGCCGCGTCGCGGCCCTATCCCTTCAGCTCATTCTTCTGGACATTCCTAGCTCCATATCATCAATCAACGCTTTCGCCATCTCACTGAGAATGCGCGCGGCACTGCCTGCAATCCGGTCATTCTCCATCTCTGCCTCTGTCGTGAGGTGGCGAATACAGCCAAGCAGCACAGACAAATGCGTGAAGGCATGGCTGAATGGCACGTTTGGCTGCAAGCGGAACAGATCGAAGGTTTCCATACCCGCTGTCGAGGAGTTTCTTGGATCATCGCTCATATCATTGCTCCCTGATGCGGGTGCTGGTGTGGTCCGTCAGAGCGTGAATTGCTCGACACAGTAGGCGAATGTTCATGCCCATGGCGTCCTGTATAAGGCCGGGGCCGCTGTCGATCAGTACGGTAGTGGTGTGATCCACGGTAAGAATCAGAGCACTGAGCAGCTGATCACATTCTTCTATGCTCGGAGGATCTTGAAGTGAGAGATTGGGTGGGTCGAGTTGCAGAAGGGCTGAGGCGTGTGGATCGGAGACGAGCTTTTTCATAATAGAGTTCCCCTGAACGACATGAGTACCGGCCCGGCCGAGGCCGGGCCGCGCACAACCGCCATGAGCGGTGCGAATTCATGAATTTCGGGGTCTCAAGCCCGGTCACCTGGAAAGGCGACCCAAGGACGTTATCTCAGGAGGACTTCCCCGCCTATGTGGCGGCTTCTGACTGGCGTGTAGGATAATTCGCCATGTGAGGTGAACTGAAGCAATTGGCTTCAGGTTCGGAAATTTCTTACAGGCAGATGGCCCTGGCGAGGGCTGCGCCCTCGATCGCAGGCAAGCCAGCTCCCACAAGATCTGCGCTGGATTCAAGACAGGCGCTGCACCTGTGGAAATGGCTTGCCGGCGATCACCGGCACAGCCGGTGCCAGACACCGAGTCGCCTGCTTCGCGGGCTTGCCCGCTCCCACAGGTACTGTGCTGGATTCAAGACAGGTGCTGTAACTGTGGGAGCCGGCTTGCCGGCGATCACCGGCACAGCCGGTGCCAGGCACCGAGTCGCCTGCTTCGCGGGCTTGCCCGCTCCCACAGGCACTGTGCTGGATTCAAGACAGGTGCTGTACCTGTGGGAGCCGGCTTGCCGGCGAACACCGGCGCAGCCGGTGCCAGTCACCGAGTCGCCTGCTTCGCGGGCTTGCCCGCTCCCACAGGCACTGTGCTGGATTCAAGACAGGTGCTGTACCTGTGGGAGCCGGCTTGCCGGCGAACACCGGCGCAGCCGGTGCCAGTCACCGAGTCGCCTGCTTCGCGGGCTTGCCCGCTCCCACAGGCACTGTGCTGGATTCAAGACAGGCGCTGTACCTGTGGGAGCCGGCTTGCCGGCGAACACCGGCGCAGCCGGTGCCAGTCACCGAGTCGCCTGCTTCGCGGGCTTGCCCGCTCCCACAGGCACTGTGCTGGATTCAAGACAGGTGCTGTAACTGTGGGAGCCGGCTTGCCGGCGATCACCGGCGCAGCCGGTGCCAGACACCGAGTCGCCTGCTTCGCGGGCTTGCCCGCTCCCACAGGTACTGTGCTGGATTCAAGACAGGTGCTGTAACTGTGGGAGCCGGCTTGCCGGCGATCACCGGAACAGCCGGTGCCAGACACCGAGTCGCCTGCTTCGCGGGCTTGCCCGCTCCCACAGGTACTGTGCTGGATTCAAGACAGGTGCTGTAACTGTGGGAGCCGGCTTGCCGGCGAACACCGGCGCAGCCGGTGCCAGGCAACGCGTTGCCTGCTTCGCGGGCAAGCCCGCCCCTACACGCGGATATGCTGGCCTGGGAGGCTGTGGTCAGTAGGAAGCCACCACAATGGACACCCGCCGGTTCTCGGTGCGCCCGGCGCTGGTGCGGTTGTTCGCCACCGGCTGGCTGCTGCCCAGCCCGCGGGACTGGATGTTCTGCGCCGGCATGCCTACCCCGACCAGCGCCTTGGCAACGCTCTGTGCGCGGCGCTCGGACAGCTGCTGGTTATACGCCACCTTGCCGGACGAGTCGGCATGCCCATCCACCCGCACACCTTGGATGCCAACGCCGAGCAGTGCCTTGCCAATGCGTTCGACAATCGCCTGGCTCTGGCTGTTGAGGTTGTCCAGGTCGCTGCCGAACAGCACCTTGCCGGACAAATCGTAGGCCCAGCCTTCGTCGGTCGGGGTAAAGCCTTCACGCTTGAGCACGGCAATCTGCTCGGCGGTCAGGCCTTTGGGCGGAGCGCTCTGGCAGCCGGTCAGCGCCAGCACGGCGAGCAACAATGCCCAAAGGGGGAAACGCAAAGCCTGTATCACGGGTTCAACTCCTGTTCTTGATTTCGCTGGCGGACCGTTCCGTCTGCGCCACCTGCCAATGGCCACGGCGTTTGCGCTTGGCCTGGTACATCGCCGCATCGGCGGCATTCAGAAGACTGACGGGGTCGGCGCCGTCATCCGGGTAATAGGCAATACCGACACTCAACGAGGTGGCGATACTGCGACCGCTGTCCAGCTGCACCGGCAACTTCATGCTGGCAACGATCTTCTCGGCAATGTGCTCGGCGTCCTGGCGCGAATGCAAAGGCGTCAGCAGCACGGCGAACTCATCGCCACCCAGGCGCGCTACCAGGTCGTGCTCGCGCAGCTGGGCACGAACGCGGTCGGCCACGCTGATCAGCACTTCGTCGCCCACCGCATGGCCGAGGGTGTCGTTGATCTGCTTGAAGTGGTCACTGTCGAGGAACAGCAGCGCCAGGTGATCCTGCTGCCGTTCGGCATTGCGCACGCTGCGGCTCAGGCGCCCTTCGAAGAAGGAGCGGTTGGGCAAGCCGGTCAGGCTGTCATGGCTGGCCTGGTGGGCCAGGGTCTGGTTTTCGTTCTGCAGGTGGCTGTGCCATACCTCCAGCTCATCCAGCAGCGCGTTGAAGTCATTGCCCAGTTCGTTGAGCTCGGCAATCGGCGCCTCCGGCACGCGCCGGTCGAAACTGCGCTCGCGGCGGGCGGCGTGGGCAACACTGGCCAGGCCACGCAGCGGGCGAACGATATCGCTTAGCAGACGCCGCGACAGGTACTGGGCAGCCAGGGCGCTGAGCACCGTGCAGAACAGAATGCCGGCCAACCCGCTGAACATGAACAGCAACAGGCTTCTCCCCTGGCCAACCAGCTCGATGCGCCCGACCTGCTGTTGCTGGTGCGTGATCGGCAGGTTGATCGGCTCATCCAGCAAGGCGGTGGCCACCTGCGCCTCCAGCCGCGCGAGCACGCCGGTATCGCTGCGCTGCCAATGCGCCAGCTGCTCGCCTTCGTTGTTGAAGACCCTGGCTTCGGCCACTTCCTCGGTACTGGCAATCAGCGCCAGCGACTCATTGGCCGCAGCGCTGTCGTCAAACACCACCGCCGCTTCCACGGTGTAGCTGATCGAGCGGGCGATCAGGTGCAGGTTGTCGTTGGCGTAGACACGCAAGGCGAGCACGCCCAGCAGGGTCAGGGATATGCCGGCAAGGCCCACGGCGAGCAAGGCGACGCTGAGGTGGCCACGGCCCAGCACCGAGCGCAGGGTCGGGCGCACGCCGCGCTTGCGGGTTGGTTTCATGGTTGCACCGCCCGGCGCCGCGACAATTGCAGCACGCTGGGATGAATGTGCACGCCGGAGCGTGCCACCGAGTCCAGGTTGACTTCAAAGGCTACCTGTTGGTCGCTGACCCGCAAGCAGAACAGGCTACCGACCGTGCACGGGTCGTCTGCCTCGCTGATGCTCAGCACCGGGTGGCCACTGACGCGCTCGAACAGCCGGTCGCGCTGGCCCTGGTCGAGTTTGCCAATGTAGATGGCGTCGCAGGCCTGGGCGACCTGGCTATCGTCTGCCAGCAGCCGCCGCACCTGCAGCGGTCGGCCAGACTCCTGCACATGGCCTTTGATCAGGTCATCGGCGTATTCGGTCGGGCCGACCAGGCACAGGCGCAAGGGCGAAGGTTCGACGGGCCAGCGGGCGTAGCTGAAGATGCCCAGCACCACCTGGGTGACCGCCTTGGCACGCTGCTGCACCTGGGCGGCAGTCATGGCGGAGTCTGCCTGGGCCGGGCCTGCGGAAAGGAACAGGGCGGCCAGCAATAGCGAAAGCACACAGCTCGTCACTCGCCTTGCGGCCACGTTCATGCGGGAAATCTCTTAAGGCCCTTTCCGATATCGGCGCAACGATAGCACATGGCCGCATGCTTGTAGGAACGGCGCGGATCTAATGCGATCCCTGTGGGAGCGGGCATGCCCGCGAAGCAGGCACCACGGTGATTGGCACGGGCTGCGCCCGTGTTCGCGGGCACGCCCGCTCCTACAAGGGATCTCCTATTGGCTCACTACAGGGTCAGACCTGCTCCAGCATCAACCCGGAAATACGCCGCACCTTGCGCGCCACCGCCTCTTCGAAAATACCCTGGCGAGGCTCGACCAGGCTGAAGCAATGCTTGGCGCGGGTGATGCCGGTGTATACCAGTTCCTTGGTCAGCACCGGGTTGAGCGCATCCGGCAGCACCAGCGCGGTGTGGCTGAACTCCGAGCCTTGGGACTTGTGCACGGTCATGGCGAATACCGTTTCCACTTCGTTCAGCCGGCTGGGCAGGACGAAGCGCACGCCCCCACTGCCGTCGTTACGCGGGAAGGCCACGCGTAGCAAGGGTTCGCCGTGCTCATCCGGCAGGCGCAGGGCGATGCCGATGTCACCGTTCATCAGGCCCAGGCCGTAGTCATTGCGGGTGACCAGCACCGGCCGCCCTTCGTACCAGGGCTGCTGGCTGTCGATCAGCCCGGCATTGTGCAGTACCCGCGCCACCCGCTCGTTGAGGCCTTCGACACCCCAGGCGCCGCGGCGTACCGCACACAGCAGTTGGAAGTCTTCGAAGCTGTGCAGCACCTTGCCCGCCCATTGCTCCCACGCGGGGTCGTCAACGGCGGTATCGAGTGCCGGGCGAAAACGGCCAAGGGTACGCAGGTAGCTGCGATAACCCTGCGGGCCGTCGCTGCCGCGGTTCAGGCCGTCGAGCAGCAGGCGGTCGAAGGCGCGGTCCTGTTCGTGCTTCAGGGCCAGGCTATGCACATCGGGCGGCGGCGTGGCCAGCAGGTTGCGGGCCGCGTGGGAGTCCTGGCGATTGACCAGCCGGGCCAATTGGCCAATGCCGCTGCCTTCGCCAAAACGCCGCGAGAAGCGCAGCATCACCACTTGCTGGGCAAGTGGATTACGTTGCTCATCGCCGGCCTTGAGGCCGCTGCCCGCCAGCGATTCGCCACCGGTCTGCTCCAGCCATGCCTCGGTCTCTGGCGAGTAACACCCCTCCTCGGCATCCCGGCACAGGTCACCCAGTACCGCACCGGCCTCGACGGAGGCCAGCTGGTCCTTGTCGCCCAGCAGTACCAGGCGTGCCCGTGGCGGCAGGGCATCGAGCAGGTTGGCCATCATTTCCAGGTCGATCATCGACGCTTCGTCGACCACCAGCACGTCCAACGGCAGCGGGTTGCCGGCATGGTGGCGGAAGTGCCGCGAACCGGGGCGGCTGCCGAGCAGGCGGTGCACGGTGCTGACCTCGGTGGGGATCTGCCCGCGCACCTGGGCGCTGACCTGCAGGCGCTCGACCTGCTGGCCAATGGATTCGGTCAGGCGCGCGGCCGCCTTGCCGGTCGGCGCGGCCAGGCGAATGCGCAATGGCCTGCCCTGCTCCACCGCCGGCGCCTGCAGCAAGGCCAAAAGGCGTACCACGGTGGTTGTCTTGCCCGTGCCGGGGCCGCCGGTGATGATGCTGAAGCCTGCGCGGGTGGCAAGAGCGCAGGCGAGCTTCTGCCAGTCCACCTGGCCAGCCGGCGTACCACCGTCAAACAGCTGCGCCAGGCGGCCACGCAAGTCGGCCGGGGGCGCTTCGGACTGGGTCAGGCGCTGGCGAAGTGTATGGTCGATGCGCCGCTCGTAACTCCAGTAACGGCGCAAGTACAGGCGCTCTCCGCTGAGCACCAGAGGCCGCGCTTGCTGCCCCGAAGTATCGCCGGCGGCCACTAGCGGACTGGCGGCAATGCGCTGGCGCCAGGCGTGCAGGTCGAGTTCGGCGAGCAACTGCGAAGGCAGCAGCAAGGGGCCGGTCAAGGCGTCGCCTTCAGGCGGCAAGGACAGGGCGAAATCGGGCTCGGCCAGGGTCTGCTGCAGGTCGAGGCAGACATGGCCGTGGCCCAGTTGGTGGCTGGCCAGGGCGGCGGCCAGCAACAGCAGTGGGTCACTACCGGGGGCTAGCTCCTCCAGGAATGATACGAACGCTCGGTCCAGGGCACGCAGCCAGCCGCGCTCTACCCAGCGGTCGAGCAGTTGCAGCAGGTCACCGCTGTCATGCTGTGGCGCCAATGCAAGCAGGTGCTCGGCGTGCAGCGGGGTGGGCAACAGGTCGACTAGGCTTCGGCTCATATCACGGCTCCGGCAAACAGGTCCTGCTGCACGGGCGGGTGCTCACCACGGAACAGCGCATCGAGGCTTTCGATCAGCTCACGCGGTGGCTTGGCGTGGTAAACGCCGTGGCCGCTGCTGCTGGCACCTCGCAGGAAGATGAACAGGGCGCCGCCGACATGGCGGTCGTAATCGTAGTCAGGCAGGCGGGCGCGCAACTGGCGATGCAGGGCCAGCAGGTACAGCACGTACTGCAGGTCGTAGCGATGCTCGAGGATGGCCTTTTCCATGGCCTGGGCATCGTAGGCCTGGATATCCGGGCCCAGCCAGTTGGACTTGTAGTCGGTCACGTAGTAACGCCCGTCCAGCTCGAAGGCCAGGTCGATGAAACCTTTGAACATGCCATTGAGCACGGTCGGCTGCGCCGCCGGGCGGGCCAGGCCGGGGTGGGTGTGGCGTGCCACCAGGCGGTCGAGTTGTTCGGCATCGACCTGGTGGCTGGCGAACCAGAACTCCATTTCGATCTGGTAGTGGCGCAGCTGCCCGAGCGTTACACCGAGGTGGTTGCCCGGCAACGGCAGCGCTTCGCCCAGCAGGCGCTGCAGCCAGTGCGTCAGGGTGGGAATCCAGCCGGTCCAGTCGCGACGGTTGCAGCGCTGGCCAACGGTTCGCTCGATCAGCCGTGCATTGCCGCTGACCTGGCTGAAGCCCTCGCGGCCAACCCATTCCAGCAAGCCATGCAGGAAGGTGCCGGGGTTGGGACCGCGCGGGAAGCGGTGAATATCGCCACTGTCGGCCGGGACCTCGCGCAGCACCTGGGTATCGACCACTTCATCATCCAGTAACTGCTGGGTCTGGGAGCTGTCGGCACCGAGGGTCTGGTCGCCGACGCGCAGGGCACTGTACGAGGCAATCCACCAATGCTCGGCGCCCGCCGCGCGGCGCGGTTTGCGGGCCGGTAGCAGCTCATGCTCGGCGTGCGGCATGCGATACACCTGCTCATCTGCCGGCGGCAGGCTCGGGCAAGAGATGTGCGGGCAGGTCTTGGCCAAGGCCTGCAACCAGTCCGTCAGTTGCTGCGAGCCCGGCAGGGCGAGGCCGCCTCCCAGCAGGTAGCCGAACGCCGAGCGGTGCAGTTGCGAGCTCTTCTGATTGCCCCGCTTGAGGTCGGCGACACCCAGCCAGCAGGCATGCTGGGCGCGGGTCAGGGCCACGTAGAGCAGGCGCAGGTCTTCGGCCAGGCGCTCGTCGTCGGCGCGGTCGATCTGTTCCTGGTCTGGTGTGAGGGTGAGATGGGCGTTGCCCTGGCTATCATGCCAGGCCAGCGGCAGGCGGCTGCCGTCCACCGGTTTGCTGGTGCAGATGAACGGCAGGTAGACCAAGGGGTATTCCAGGCCCTTGGATTTGTGGATGGTCACCACTTTCACCAACTGCTCGTCACTCTCCAGGCGAAGGATCTGCTCTTCACCAGCCTGGCCGGAACTGGCCAGGTGCTCGGCCAGGTGGCGAATCAGCGCCTGTTCACCGTCCAACTCGCCGGCGGCCTGTTGCAGCAGTTCGGCCAGGTGCAGCAGGTTGGTCAGCACCCGCTCGCCATCGCTGCGGCGGATCAGCGTGCGCGGCAGCTGGAAGTCATGCAGCAGGTGCCGCAGCATCGGCAACACGCCTTGGCGCTGCCAGGTGTCGCGGTAACGGCGAAAACGCATGACCCAGTCTTCCCAGACCCGCTCGTCCTGGTTCAGGCGGTCCAGCGCAGCCAGCGACAGATCGAGGGTAAGGCTGGCAAGGGCAGCCTTGAGCAGGCGCTCCGAGTCGGGTTCGGCACAGGCCTTTAGCCAGGCCAACAGGTCGTGGGCTTCCTGGGCGGCGAATACCGAGTCCTTGTCGGACAGGTACACACTACGCACCTCGCGCGCGGCAAGCTCGGCGCGGACCATCTGCGCTTCATGGCCATCGCGCACCAGGATGGCGATGTCCGATGGCAGGCACGGGCGCAGTTCGCCCTCGGCATTCTGGAAACCAGCCGTGCCTTGCTGGCCGCCATTGAGCAAGGCGACGATATGGCTGGCGCAACTGGCTGCCAGCTGCTGCCGGTAAACGCTGCCGGAGACCGGCTCTTCGCTTTCCAGATGCCAGCATTGCAGGGCTGCGCAGGCTTCACCGTCGATCAACAGCTGTTCGCCACGGCCTTTGGCGCGGACCTCGATGAACGGCAGCGGGTTGTCATCAGCCTCGCGGAACAGGAATGCGCCACGCCCTGCCTCACGCGCCTCGGCCTGCAGGAACACCTGGTTGACCGCCGCGACCATGGCCTTGCTGGAGCGGTAGTTGGTGTCCAGGCTGTGCAGGCGACCACTGGTGGCACGGCGGGCAGCAAGGTAGGTGTAGATGTCGGCGCCACGGAAGGCATAGATCGCCTGCTTGGGGTCGCCGATCATGAACAGGCCGGTTTCGGCGCGGTTTTCGCTGATCTGGTAGATGCGCTCGAAGATGCCGTACTGCACCGGGTCGGTGTCCTGGAACTCATCGATCAACGCCACCGGGAACTGTTCGCGGATCAAGCCGGCCAAGCGCTCGCCAGCCTCGCTGGCCAGGGCGTGCTGCAGGCGCAGGAGCATGTCGTCGAACCCCATTTCCGCACGCCGACGCTTCTCCACTTCGAAGCGTGCCGATACCCAGTTGGCGGCATGCTCGAGCAATGGGGCATCCGGGCTGTCCAGGGCCTGCAACTGTTGCTGCAAGCTCTGCATGGCATTGAGGGCCGGGTGCTCGGGTGGCTCGCCCTTCCAGGCTTCGGCCATGCCCGCCGGGGTCAGGCGGGTAAAGCCGGTGCCCAGGTCGAGCTCCACCAGTTGTTCGTCTGCGGCCCAGGCGCAGAGCTTGTCGAACCAGGGCTCGAAGTAACGGGCCTGCATCTTGCGGCCATCGACCTGTTTGGCGGCCAGTGCATCACGGCAGATCTGGCGCAACTCCTCGGCCCATTGCGCCCAAGGCGCCTTGAGCCGGGCCAACTGCTCGCCACGCTGCTGCTGCGATGCCTGGATCAGTGCCGCCGGCTCAGGCCCGTCGTGCTGGGCGCGCACGCGACCGAACAGCGGGCGGATCCGCGGCAGCAAGGCGTCGGGGCTGCCCCAGTGGCCACGCACCCAGGCCAGCGCGTCGCCTTGCATGCCGTAGCAGAAGCGCCGCCAGTAGTCGCGCATGACCTGACCCAGCAGTTCGCTGTGGTCGGTTTCCAGGGTCTGGGTGAACAGGCTGCCGCTGTCGAAGGCATGTTCGCGCAGCATGCGCTGGCACCAACCGTGGATGGTCGATACCGCTGCCTCGTCCATCCACTGCACGGCGATTTCCAGGCGCCCGGCACAACGTGGCCAGGTTTCTTCCGGGTAATCGTCACGCAGCTGATGCAGCAGCGGGTCGGCCGCCTCCAGCTCGCCACGGAAGAACCGCGCAGCTTCGGCCAGGCGGGCGCGGATACGTTCGCGCAGCTCTTTGGTGGCGGCGTCGGTGAAGGTCACCACGAGGATCTGCGGTGGTAGCAGCTCGCGGTTGAAGCCCTGCTCGCCACCGTGACCTAGGATCAGACGCAGGTACAGCGCCGAAATGGTGAAGGTCTTGCCCGTGCCGGCGCTGGCCTCGATCAGCTGGCTGCCATGCAGGGGGAAACTCAGTGCCAGGGGACGGTCCTGGGTCATGCGCCTTTCTCCGGGTTGCCCAGGGTCTGCCACGGGGCGTTGAACAATGGGCGGTACAAGGCTTCGCACCAGCCTTCGAAGGTTTCATCAGCGGTGAGTGCGGCAAAGTCGCGGAACTGCCGGGCCAGGGCGATGCTTTCACTGCGCTCGCCGAAGCTGGTGCGCTCGTCGCCTTCGTAGGCGCGGGCAGCGGCAGCCAGGGCTTTGTCGCTATCGTCCTGGGCCAGCCAGGCGAACGCGGTCTTGGCCGCGACCGGCAACGGCGCATTCATCGCCGCCTGGCGGGCTACCAGCAGGTCGCCCAGCAATTGCGCCGCCTGCACTTGCGGCAGTGGCGCAAGCAGCAGGGTCAGGTCGCTGGCCACCAGCGCGCTGTTATAGGGGTAGCCCGCCGCGCAGGCCGCCAGGTGCGTGACCCAGGGCGCGATCAGGCGGTGCCACTTGAGGGCGTTACGTCCAGCACTGATGGTGTTGGGTACGGTGGTGATGCTGAGCAGGCTCTGGTCATCCGCCTGGAACACCCGCCCCAGCCAGCCTTCGAGGCGATGCTGGCCGTGCTCGAAATGCACTGGCAATGCCCCCTCGACCAGCTGCGGCCAGCGTTGCAATAGCTGGCGGTGGCGTTGCAGCAGGTCTGGCAGGGGCTCGATCAGCTCGCGCTGCAGCAGTTCGCCAAAGCCGGCCAGTGGCAGCACGCCACAGGCCTGCAAGCGCCGGGCCTGGGCCTGCAGGGCCTGTTCGGGATTGTCCGGCTCGGCCAGCGCTGCACCCAGCAGGCTTTCACTGGCGCCGTACCGTTGCAGGGTATCGAGGACGAAGGGTTCCTCGTCCGGGGTCGGTGCCTCCAGCGCTTCGAAGTACACCTTCAGACGCTGGCTGAAGAAATGCCGCACCGGGTGGCGCAGGAAGTCATTCAGCTGGGTCAGGCTCAAGGCCTCATCGTCATGGTATGGCGGCAGGCCGGGGTCAGCCTGCTGGTCCTCCTGGCCCTGCTGGTGCAACACCTGCCATTCGTGGGCAAAGCTGAACAGCGGGCTGCCCTTCTGGAAGTAGCGTGAACTGAACGGTTGCAGCGGGTGCTCCTGGGTCAGTGCGTGCAGCAGTTGCTCGCCCGGTTCTGCTGGCTGCCCCTGCTCCGCGCCTGCCAGCTGCCAGCCGGCTGCAAGGTGATCGCGCAACTGGCCGATGAGCACCGAGGCCGGGCGTTCGCTGTTGTCGCGGATACTGCGCCCGACCCAGCTGACATACAGCTGGTCGCGGGCCGACAACAATGCTTCGAGCAGCAGGTAGCGGTCATCCTCGCGGCGCGAGCGGTCACCGGGGCGGTAGTCGCTGGCCATCAGGTCGAAGTCCAGCGGCTGCTGAGCGCGGGGGTAATCGCCATCGTTCATGCCCAGAAGGCAGACCACCCGGAACGGGATGGCGCGCATCGGCATGAGGGTACAGAAGTTCACCGAGCCGGCGAGGAAGCGCTGGGACAACTTGCCCTGGTCGAGGCCCGACAGCCATGCTTCGCGCACCACGGTCAGCGGCAATGGGTCTTGCAGGCCGACGGCCTCACACACCTCAAGCCAGCTATCACGCAGATCCTGCAACTGCATCAGCAGGAACTCGTCGCGCTCGCCCTCGGCCAGGAAAAACACTTGCAGCAATGCATGCAGGCGTTCCCCCCACTGGCTGACAGTGGCAGGCTCGGACAAGGCCTGGCCGGCCACTTCGAGGGCGTCGAGCAAGGCGACCAGCGGGCCGATGAGCGCCGCATCCAGGCCACCGATTTCATCGTAGGGTTCGATGCCGTCACAGGCCTCACCCACGCCGACGGCATAACCCAGCAGCATGCGCCGCAGGCCGAACCGCCAGCTGTTCTGTTCCAGCCCAGCGGGCAAGCCCAGGCTAGCCCGCTGCTCGGCATTGAGGCCCCAGCGGATGCCGGCCCCCTCGATCCAGCGGTGCAGCGTGGGCAGGTCGTTTTCGCGTATGCCGAAACGGGCGCGGACTGCCGGCACATCCAGCAGGTCGAGCACTTCGCTGACCGCGAAGCGGCTGTCCGGCAGCTTGAGTAGGTGTTCGAGGGCAATCAGCAAGGGTTCGCGGCCACGTTGGCCCTGGTCGGTCAGGGTGAACGGGATGTAGCGCGGATCGTTGCGCTGCAACTGGCCGAATACGGCGCGAATATGCGGCGCGTAGGTATCGATGGCCGGCAGCATGACGATCACGTCACGTGGGCGCAGGGTTGGGTCTGCGCTGAACCGGGCCAGTAGCTGATCGTGAAGGATCTCCACTTCGCGTTGCGGGCTATGGGCGATGTGGAAGCGGATCGAGCGGTCCTTCGCTGGGTCGACTGGATGCCACTGCTCACGAGTTTCGGCGAGCGGACGCAGTTCAAG
Source organism: Pseudomonas sp. PVC-5-1 (assembly GCF_057444345.1). Classification (NCBI taxonomy): domain Bacteria; kingdom Pseudomonadati; phylum Pseudomonadota; class Gammaproteobacteria; order Pseudomonadales; family Pseudomonadaceae; genus Pseudomonas; species Pseudomonas sp. PVC-5-1. Next base: position 4,909,308 of record NZ_CM172024.1, read on the forward strand.
GATGTCGTCCTGCAACTGGTTGAGCAGCGTGGTGGGCGAGCCCTCACTGAATAGGTCGATGCGACCGTCGCTGAACACGCCCTGGTAACTGCTGGGGTCATCGTAGCTGTCGAGCAGGTTGATGTAATCGCGGCCTTGTTTGCCCCAGGCGGCCAGCAAAGGGTGGGCATGCTGGTGCAGCGACTGGTCGTCCAGTTGCAAGGGCATGCCCTGCTTGCGTTGCTGGCGCTTGTACTGGTGGCGCAGCAGGTCCTTGTCGGCAACGATATCGGCCCAGTGGTGGCGGCAGGGGTTGTGCACGCACAGCAGCACCTGGCTGAAGCGTGCCAGGCCGGCCAGTGCCTCGAGGGCCTGGGCTGGCAGCGATGAGATACCGAATACGATCACCCGGGCCGGCAGACCGGCAGGTGCCTGCTCCAGGCTGTTGATCCGTTCGATGAAGCGTTGATGTACGCCGGCACGGCTCTGCGCCATGCCCTGCTCACCAACATCCTCCAGCAATGCACGCCACAACTCGGCCTGCCAGCGGTTGCCCGGGGGCAGCGCCTTGCGTTCACCGCGGGCGGTGTTGAGGATGTGCTCGCCAGCGGCCCAGTCCTTGAGCCAGTCGGCGCGGTAGACCTGATACTGGTCAAACAGGTCGGCCAGGCGCTCGGCGAGCTGATAGCGCTTGCGCAGGTCGCTGTCGTCGGTGAGAAAGCGTCGCAACGGCTCGAAATGCGGGCGTTCGATCAAGGCCGGGAGCAGACGCATCAGACGCCAGGTCAGCGGTGCCTTGTCGAGCAGGGAGACTTCGGGAATTTCGTCACGGCCCAGCACGCTGCGGTAAAGCTGCCACATGAAGCTGCCTGGCAGTTGCACATCGATGGCGGCGGCGATGCCACAGCCGCCCTGGTCATCGTCCTGAGGGTCTTCGGCAAGCGCCAGTTTGAGCCATTGGGCGATGCCATTGCTTTGCACCAGGGCGATTTCGTTTTCCAGAGGTGCCAAGGGATAGCGACGCATCCAGCTCACCACCAAGCTGCGCAGGTCGTCGAGGCGGTTGCCGTGGACGATCATGAAGCCGGGGTGAAGCTGGGTGGTGTTGGGCATCGGGAGGTCTCTGGCTGGCGCTGGGGGCTGAGGGGGCACGATATCACGCGGATGCCCGAAAGGGCCGAGTGCCATCAGGCTGACGCGATCGGTGTGGGCGGGCAAGTCGAGGCATCGAACCGCCGCGAAACAGACGACGCGGTGTATGGCACCGGCTTCGCCGGTGTTCGCGGGCGCGCCCGCTCCCACAGAGGAAGGTTGTGCAGGCCTGGGACTTATTGGCCAGAAAGACAAAACCCCTACCTGCATGCGCAGATAGGGGTTTTGCGAAATGAATCTTGACGATGACCTACTCTCACATGGGGAAACCCCACACTACCATCGGCGATGCATCGTTTCACTGCTGAGTTCGGGATGGGATCAGGTGGTTCCAATGCTCTATGGTCGTCAAGAAATTCTGTTGCCAGAATGTCCAGATGGACAGCCCAGCGAATTCGGATATGCGATATTTGTGATGTTGCGAACTTTCGGTTGTTTCGTCTTCACCACCGCAATCTGCGCTAGCAAATTGCTTGGGTGTTATATGGTCAAGCCTCACGGGCAATTAGTATTGGTTAGCTCAACGCCTCACAGCGCTTACACACCCAACCTATCAACGTCGTAGTCTTCGACGGCCCTTCAGGGGATTCAAGATCCCAGTGAGATCTCATCTTGAGGCAAGTTTCCCGCTTAGATGCTTTCAGCGGTTATCTCTTCCGAACATAGCTACCCGGCAATGCCACTGGCGTGACAACCGGAACACCAGAGGTTCGTCCACTCCGGTCCTCTCGTACTAGGAGCAGCCCCTCTCAAATCTCAAACGTCCACGGCAGATAGGGACCGAACTGTCTCACGACGTTCTAAACCCAGCTCGCGTACCACTTTAAATGGCGAACAGCCATACCCTTGGGACCGGCTTCAGCCCCAGGATGTGATGAGCCGACATCGAGGTGCCAAACACCGCCGTCGATATGAACTCTTGGGCGGTATCAGCCTGTTATCCCCGGAGTACCTTTTATCCGTTGAGCGATGGCCCTTCCATACAGAACCACCGGATCACTAAGACCTACTTTCGTACCTGCTCGACGTGTTTGTCTCGCAGTCAAGCGCGCTTTTGCCTTTATACTCTACGACCGATTTCCGACCGGTCTGAGCGCACCTTCGTACTCCTCCGTTACTCTTTGGGAGGAGACCGCCCCAGTCAAACTACCCACCATACACTGTCCTCGATCCGGATAACGGACCTGAGTTAGAACCTCAAAGTTGCCAGGGTGGTATTTCAAGGATGGCTCCATGAGAACTGGCGTCCCCACTTCAAAGCCTCCCACCTATCCTACACAAGCAAATTCAAAGTCCAGTGCAAAGCTATAGTAAAGGTTCACGGGGTCTTTCCGTCTAGCCGCGGATACACTGCATCTTCACAGCGATTTCAATTTCACTGAGTCTCGGGTGGAGACAGCGCCGCCATCGTTACGCCATTCGTGCAGGTCGGAACTTACCCGACAAGGAATTTCGCTACCTTAGGACCGTTATAGTTACGGCCGCCGTTTACCGGGGCTTCGATCAAGAGCTTCGCTTGCGCTAACCCCATCAATTAACCTTCCGGCACCGGGCAGGCGTCACACCCTATACGTCCACTTTCGTGTTTGCAGAGTGCTGTGTTTTTAATAAACAGTCGCAGCGGCCTGGTATCTTCGACCGGCATGGGCTTACGGAGCAAGTCCTTCACCCTCGCCGGCGCACCTTCTCCCGAAGTTACGGTGCCATTTTGCCTAGTTCCTTCACCCGAGTTCTCTCAAGCGCCTTGGTATTCTCTACCTAACCACCTGTGTCGGTTTGGGGTACGGTTCCCAGTTATCTGAAGCTTAGGAGCTTTTCTTGGAAGCATGGTATCAACCACTTCGTCGCCTAAAGGCAACTCGTCATCAGCTCTCGGCCTTGAAATCCCGGATTTGCCTAAGATTCCAGCCTACCACCTTAAACCTGGACAACCAACGCCAGGCTGGCCTAACCTTCTCCGTCCCTCCATCGCAATAACTGGAAGTACAGGAATATTAACCTGTTTTCCATCGACTACGCTTTTCAGCCTCGCCTTAGGGACCGACTAACCCTGCGTCGATTAACGTTGCGCAGGAAACCTTGGTCTTTCGGCGTGCGAGTTTTTCACTCGCATTGTCGTTACTCATGTCAGCATTCGCACTTCTGATACCTCCAGCAAGCTTCTCAACTCACCTTCACAGGCTTACAGAACGCTCCTCTACCGCGTCATCAAAGATGACACCCGTAGCTTCGGTGCATGGTTTGAGCCCCGTTACATCTTCCGCGCAGGCCGACTCGACTAGTGAGCTATTACGCTTTCTTTAAAGGGTGGCTGCTTCTAAGCCAACCTCCTAGCTGTCTAAGCCTTCCCACATCGTTTCCCACTTAACCATGACTTTGGGACCTTAGCTGACGGTCTGGGTTGTTTCCCTTTTCACGACGGACGTTAGCACCCGCCGTGTGTCTCCCATGCTCGGCACTTCCAGGTATTCGGAGTTTGCATCGGTTTGGTAAGTCGGGATGACCCCCTAGCCGAAACAGTGCTCTACCCCCTGGAGTGATACATGAGGCGCTACCTAAATAGCTTTCGAGGAGAACCAGCTATCTCCGAGCTTGATTAGCCTTTCACTCCGATCCACAGGTCATCCGCTAACTTTTCAACGGTAGTCGGTTCGGTCCTCCAGTCAGTGTTACCTAACCTTCAACCTGCCCATGGATAGATCGCCCGGTTTCGGGTCTATACCCAGCGACTAAACGCCCTATTAAGACTCGCTTTCGCTACGCCTCCCCTATTCGGTTAAGCTCGCCACTGAATATAAGTCGCTGACCCATTATACAAAAGGTACGCAGTCACCTAACAAAGTAGGCTCCCACTGCTTGTACGCATACGGTTTCAGGTTCTATTTCACTCCCCTCTCCGGGGTTCTTTTCGCCTTTCCCTCACGGTACTGGTTCACTATCGGTCAGTCAGTAGTATTTAGCCTTGGAGGATGGTCCCCCCATATTCAGACAAAGTTTCTCGTGCTCCGTCCTACTCGATTTCATTGACAAGAGATTTTCGTGTACGGGGCTATCACCCACTATGGCCGCACTTTCCAGAGCGTTCCACTAATCTCAAATCAACTTAAGGGCTGGTCCCCGTTCGCTCGCCACTACTAAGGGAATCTCGGTTGATTTCTTTTCCTCAGGGTACTTAGATGTTTCAGTTCCCCTGGTTCGCCTCTTGCACCTATGTATTCAGTACAAGATACTCAGCTTGTGCTGAGTGGGTTCCCCCATTCAGAGATCTCTGGATCACAGTCTGTTTGCCGACTCCCCAAAGCTTATCGCAGGCTACCACGTCTTTCATCGCCTCTGACTGCCAAGGCATCCACCGTATGCGCTTCTTCACTTGACCATATAACCCCAAGCAATCTGGTTATACTGTGAAGACGACATTCGCCGAAAATTCGCATGTTGCTCTTTCGAGCAGAACTCACAAATTTTACCTTAGCCTGATTAACCAGCAGTGAAACTGGCCATCAGTCTATATCTATCACATATCCGAATTTTTAAAGAACGATCTGACAAAAGTCAGAAATCAACATTCGAGCTGAATGTTCATTTCTAAGTTCTGACAAGCTACTGCGTACGGCGAAAGTGGTGGAGCCAAGCGGGATCGAACCGCTGACCTCCTGCGTGCAAGGCAGGCGCTCTCCCAGCTGAGCTATGGCCCCGTATTCTACGGCTGAACCATGTAATGGTAGGTCTGGGCAGATTTGAACTGCCGACCTCACCCTTATCAGGGGTGCGCTCTAACCAACTGAGCTACAGACCTATAACAGGGTCGCGTTACAGCATCGTCTTTTACAATGAATCAAGCAATTCGTGTGGGAGCTCATCAGCAGGCTGATGTCGTCGATTAAGGAGGTGATCCAGCCGCAGGTTCCCCTACGGCTACCTTGTTACGACTTCACCCCAGTCATGAATCACACCGTGGTAACCGTCCTCCCGAAGGTTAGACTAGCTACTTCTGGTGCAACCCACTCCCATGGTGTGACGGGCGGTGTGTACAAGGCCCGGGAACGTATTCACCGCGACATTCTGATTCGCGATTACTAGCGATTCCGACTTCACGCAGTCGAGTTGCAGACTGCGATCCGGACTACGATCGGTTTTGTGAGATTAGCTCCACCTCGCGGCTTGGCAACCCTCTGTACCGACCATTGTAGCACGTGTGTAGCCCAGGCCGTAAGGGCCATGATGACTTGACGTCATCCCCACCTTCCTCCGGTTTGTCACCGGCAGTCTCCTTAGAGTGCCCACCATAACGTGCTGGTAACTAAGGACAAGGGTTGCGCTCGTTACGGGACTTAACCCAACATCTCACGACACGAGCTGACGACAGCCATGCAGCACCTGTGTCAGAGTTCCCGAAGGCACCAATCCATCTCTGGAAAGTTCTCTGCATGTCAAGGCCTGGTAAGGTTCTTCGCGTTGCTTCGAATTAAACCACATGCTCCACCGCTTGTGCGGGCCCCCGTCAATTCATTTGAGTTTTAACCTTGCGGCCGTACTCCCCAGGCGGTCAACTTAATGCGTTAGCTGCGCCACTAAAATCTCAAGGATTCCAACGGCTAGTTGACATCGTTTACGGCGTGGACTACCAGGGTATCTAATCCTGTTTGCTCCCCACGCTTTCGCACCTCAGTGTCAGTATCAGTCCAGGTGGTCGCCTTCGCCACTGGTGTTCCTTCCTATATCTACGCATTTCACCGCTACACAGGAAATTCCACCACCCTCTACCGTACTCTAGCTCGCCAGTTTTGGATGCAGTTCCCAGGTTGAGCCCGGGGCTTTCACATCCAACTTAACGAACCACCTACGCGCGCTTTACGCCCAGTAATTCCGATTAACGCTTGCACCCTCTGTATTACCGCGGCTGCTGGCACAGAGTTAGCCGGTGCTTATTCTGTCGGTAACGTCAAAACAGCAAGGTATTAACTTACTGCCCTTCCTCCCAACTTAAAGTGCTTTACAATCCGAAGACCTTCTTCACACACGCGGCATGGCTGGATCAGGCTTTCGCCCATTGTCCAATATTCCCCACTGCTGCCTCCCGTAGGAGTCTGGACCGTGTCTCAGTTCCAGTGTGACTGATCATCCTCTCAGACCAGTTACGGATCGTCGCCTTGGTGAGCCATTACCTCACCAACTAGCTAATCCGACCTAGGCTCATCTGATAGCGCAAGGCCCGAAGGTCCCCTGCTTTCTCCCGTAGGACGTATGCGGTATTAGCGTTCCTTTCGAAACGTTGTCCCCCACTACCAGGCAGATTCCTAGGCATTACTCACCCGTCCGCCGCTGAATCAAGGAGCAAGCTCCCGTCATCCGCTCGACTTGCATGTGTTAGGCCTGCCGCCAGCGTTCAATCTGAGCCATGATCAAACTCTTCAGTTCAATACTGCTTGGGTTTTTAAGAAACCCTAAACTTGGCTCAGCAACCTCAAATGACTATGTGATTTCTCGCATGGCCACTTGTGATGCTGATAATCTTTGTGACTATCAGTCCGTACTCACAAGCACCCACACGAATTGCTTGATTCGATTTGTTAAAGAGCGTTTGGTTAAGAGCGTTTTATCTCAACCGAGGCGCGCATTCTACGCTTTCCTCATTTGCTGTCAAGCGTTTATTTTGAAGTTTTTTGCGAGAAACTCGTTTAGCTTCAAACACTTGACTCGCTGCGATCTCTCGTAGCGGGAGGCGAATCATACAGCGTTTAGAAGCGCTGTCAACCATCATCTCAACCGCTGTCGATCATTTGATCGTAGCCCTTTCAACTTCGCTTCAGCTATCTAACTCTTTGAAAATCAAGGAGTTTGTCGTTCAGGCGTCGCTGGAAGTGGGGCGCATTATAAGGGGATTCGAGAGGGCGTCAACCTTTAATTTCAAGAAATTGAAATAATCGCTCAGACCACCCTCCCCTGCCTCCGACCAACCCTGGGCAGCACCCGCGAAACCGCGGGAACCCGCAACACCATCAACACTGCCCCAATAACCGCATAGATTGCCCACTCCCGCAGATCCGAGCGCACGATCCACAAGAAATGCAGCAACCCCAACCCAAGTATCACGTACACCAACCGGTGCAGCTTCTTCCAACGCGCACCCAACCGCCGCTGGCTATACCGATTCGAGGTAACCGCCAGGGCCAGCAGCCCAAGAAACCCAAGCGCACCCACAATAATGTAAGGCCGCTTGCGCAGCTCAACCGCCAGCTGCCCCCAGTCCAGCCCAAGGATAAAGAACAGGTAAGCCAGGACGTGCAGCACGATATAGGCAAACACCCACAACCCCAACTGCCGGCGCACCACGATCCAGCCCGACCATCCCGTCAGCTTCTGCAGCGGCGTCATGCCCAAGGTAACCAGCAGAAAGGTCAGCGCCCCGAGCCCAAGCCGGTCCATCATGATCTTTCCGGGATCAGGCCCTAGCAGATTCATCGCCGCCTCATACAACCACCAGACTGGGAACAGGCATCCCACGATGAAAATGGCCAGACGAAACCAGGGGTAACGCATCAATAGTTCTTCCGCAGATCAAGCCCGGTATACAGCGACGCCACTTCATCGGCATAGCCATTGAACATCTGGGTTTCCCGCACATTGGGACTGAACAGCCCGCTGGGCAGCCGCCGTTCACGCGCCTGGCTCCAACGGGGGTGGTCGACCGTCGGGTTCACATTGGCATAGAACCCATATTCATCCGGCGCCAGCCCTTCCCAGGTGGTGCCCGGCTGCTCCGCCACCAGGCTGATACGCACGATCGACTTGATGCTCTTGAAGCCATACTTCCACGGCACCACCAGCCGCAACGGCGCGCCATTCTGGTTGGGCAGCTCCCGGCCATACATCCCGACCGCCAGGATCGCTAAAGGATGCATTGCCTCATCCAGGCGCAAGCCTTCTCTATAAGGCCAGTCGATCAAGGCAAAACCCGAACGCTGCCCCGGCATGTGCTCCGGGTCTTTCAGGGTTTCGAAGCGCACATAACGTGCCTTGGATGTCGGCTCGACCTGCTTGAGCACCTGCGCCAACGGGAAGCCCAGCCACGGAATGACCATCGACCACGCCTCCACGCACCGCAGCCGGTAGATGCGCTCCTCGAGCTGGTACGGTTTGACGAAGTCCTCCAGCGCATAGCGGCCGGGCTTACCCACTTCGCCATCGACCACAACGCTCCAAGGTTCGGTCTTCAGGCTGTCGCCATTGGCCGCCGGGTCGCCCTTGTCAGGCCCGAACTCGTAGAAGTTGTTGTAGTGGGTGGCATCCTTGAACGGCGTGATTGCCTCACCCTTGACCGTTACTGCCTGCCATCGGGTGGCTGCGAGCTTTTCATTGAACCAGCCAGGCGCCCTGCCCGCCTCGACATCGGCGTATCGGCTGGCTTCAGCTGCACGCGCCATGCTCGGCAAAGCGCCCAGGGCCAGGCCAGCCAACGAGCCACCCAGCAGGGTACGACGGGAGAGATAGATGCCTTCGGGGGTGATCTCCGACGCCTTGCACTCGGAAGACCTGGGAAGCTTGATGAGCATGAGCGGCTCCACAGCACTGGATAACGGATGTACCAGTAAGACTATGGAGCCGGCGGGTTATTCCAGCATTAAATGATTGTCACGCTTTGCGACGGCGTGACTTCAGCAGGAACTGAATCGGGCCCGAAGCCGCATAGGCGAGGAAGATCAGCAGCAGGATACGCGGCGGGTCGCTGAACACCACGGCAAACACCAGCACCACGGCCAGGATAGCCACGAACGGCACACGCCCCTTCAGGTCCAGCTCCTTGAAGCTGTTGTACTTGATGTTGCTGACCATCAGCATGCCGGCAGCAGCCACCAGCAGCGCCACCAGGAACGACAGCTTGGAGCCCTGGATGCCGTAGTCGCTGAACGCCCACACGGTACCCGCGACCACACCCGCAGCAGCAGGACTGGCAAGGCCGATGAAGTAGCGCTTGTCGGCGGTGCCGACCTGGGTATTGAAGCGTGCCAGGCGCAGTGCTGCACCGGCCACATAGATGAAGGCAACCATCCAGCCAACCTTGCCCATGTCGCCCAGCGCCCAGCCAAAGGCCAGCAAGGCCGGAGCGACACCAAAGGCAACCATGTCCGACAGTGAGTCGTACTCGGCACCAAAGGCGCTCTGTGTGTTGGTCATGCGCGCGACACGGCCATCCAGGCCGTCGAGCACCATGGCCACGAAGATGGCGATCGCAGCGAAGGCAAAGTACTTGCTCGCCTCGCGCGGGTCACCGGCACTCAGGGCGCTCTGCGCGCTCATCGAGCTGATGATGGAATAGAAACCGGCAAACAGGTTGGCGGTGGTAAACAGGTTGGGCAGCAGATAGATGCCACGATGGCGTACCTTGCGCCCTTCGGCGTCATGCCCTTCTTCAACGTGCTCATCGACAGGTAGCAGGCTTTCGGCGTCGGAGGGCTTGTTCGGCTCTTCGGGACGTTCGCTCATGGAGGGTACCTTGCAACAGGATGGAAAATGTTCGACACGGACCTGCAAAACAGGTTCTGACGGCAGGCCACTGGTCTGCTTTATACCAGAAGCTGACTGTCAGAACGAAAAAACGCGGCCGAAGCCGCGTTTTTCATCTTTCGATAAGACTTAGTTCTTGGTCTTGTCGACGATTTTGTTAGCCGAGATCCACGGCATCATCGAGCGCAGCTGCTCGCCGATGATTTCGATGCCGTGAGCGGCGTTGTTGCGGCGCTTGGCGGTCATCGATGGGTAGTTGGTAGCACCTTCGGAGATGAACATCTTCGCGTACTCGCCGTCCTGGATGCGCTTCAGGGCATTGCGCATGGCCTTGCGGGATTCTTCGTTGATGACTTCCGGACCGGTTACGTACTCACCGTACTCGGCGTTGTTGGAGATCGAGTAGTTCATGTTGGCGATGCCGCCTTCGTACATGAGGTCAACGATCAGCTTCAGTTCGTGCAGGCACTCGAAGTAGGCCATTTCCGGCGCGTAGCCAGCTTCGACCAGGGTTTCGAAACCGGCCTTGACCAGCTCTACGGTACCGCCGCACAGAACAGCCTGCTCACCGAACAGGTCGGTTTCGGTCTCGTCCTTGAAGGTGGTTTCGATGATGCCGGTACGGCCGCCGCCTACGCCCGAAGCGTACGACAGGGCGACATTCTTGGCGTTGCCGGAGGCGTCCTGGTAGATGGCGATCAGGTCAGGGATACCGCCGCCCTTGACGAACTCGGAGCGAACGGTGTGGCCCGGGGCCTTCGGCGCGATCATGATCACGTCGAGGTCGGCACGTGGGACAACCTGGTTGTAGTGGATCGAGAAGCCGTGGGAGAAGGCCAGGGTAGCGCCCTTCTTGATGTTCGGCTCGATTTCCTGCTTGTACAGTTGGCCCTGGAACTCGTCCGGGGTCAGGATCATGACCAGGTCGGCAGCAGCTACGGCAGAGGCAACGTCGGTCACTTTCAGGCCATGGGCTTCTGCCTTGGCAACGGTGGCCGAACCTTTACGCAGACCGATGGTGACATCTACACCGGAGTCCTTCAGGTTGCACGCCTGAGCGTGGCCCTGGGAACCGTAACCGATGATGGCGACTTTCTTACCCTGGATGATGGAAAGGTCGCAGTCTTTATCGTAGAAAACTTTCATGAAAATACCCCTGGTTATATCTCGGCCCCTGCGGAGCCATCGCTAATTTTTGAATTTAGATGCTGAGCACTTTGTCGCCACGGGCAATGCCGGTAACGCCGCTGCGCACGGTTTCGAGAATCGATGCAGTGCCGATCGCCTGGATGAAGCTGTCCAGTTTGTCGCTGGTGCCGCTCAGCTGCACGGTGTACACGCTGGCAGTCACATCGACGATCTGGCCACGGAAGATATCCGTGGTGCGCTTGATCTCGGCGCGCTGGGCACCGGTGGCCTTGACCTTGACCAGCATCAGTTCACGCTCGATGTGAGCGCTTTCCGACAGGTCGACGAGCTTGACCACTTCGACCAGCTTGTTCAGGTTCTTGGTGATCTGTTCGATCACTTCGTCATGGCCAACGGTGGTCAGCGTCAGACGCGACAGGGTCGGGTCTTCGGTCGGCGCCACGGTCAGGCTTTCAATGTTGTAGTTACGCTGGGAGAACAGGCCGACCACGCGGGACAACGCACCTGGTTCGTTTTCCAGCAGCAGGGAGATGATGTGCCGCATATCAGGTACGCTCCGTCTTGCTCAGCCACATGTCACGCATCGAGCCATCCTTGATCTGCATCGGATAGACGTGCTCACTGCGGTCAACCGCGATGTCGATGAACACCAGGCGGTCCTTCATCGCAAACGCTTCTTCCAGCTTCGGCTTGAGGTCCTTCAGGCTGGTGATGCGGATACCCACATGGCCATAGGCCTCGGCCAGCTTGATGAAGTCAGGCAGCGACTCGACGTACGAGTGCGAGTGACGACCGTTGTAGGCCATGTCCTGCCACTGACGGACCATGCCCAACACACCGTTGTTCAGGTTGACGATCTTCACCGGCAGGCCGTACTGCATGCAGGTGGACAGCTCCTGGATGTTCATCTGGATGCTGCCTTCGCCGGTCACGCAGGCCACGTCCTGGTCCGGGAAGTTGAGCTTGACGCCCATCGCCGCCGGGAAGCCGAAGCCCATGGTGCCCAGGCCACCGGAGTTGATCCAGCGGTTCGGCTTGTTGAAGCGGTAGTACTGCGCCGCGAACATCTGGTGCTGGCCCACGTCGGAGGTGACGAAGGCATCGCCATTGGTCACTTCGCACAGGGTCTCGATGACTTTCTGCGGCTTGATGACATTGCCGTCACCCTTGTCGTAAGGGAACAGCTCGCCATTGCCACGCCATTCGTCGATCTGCTTCCACCAGGCATCCAGCGCCGCCTTGTCAGGCTGCTCGCCGATTTCCTTGAGGATGCCGAGCATTTCGCTGAGCACGCTGTCGACCGGGCCGACGATCGGCACGTCGGCCTTGATCATCTTGGAGATCGACGCCGGGTCGATGTCGATATGGATGATCTTGGCATTCGGGCAGAACTTGGCCGGGCCGTTGACCACGCGGTCGTCGAAACGGGCACCGACGGCGAAGATGACGTCGGCATGATGCATGGCCATGTTGGCAGTGAAGCTGCCGTGCATGCCGAGCATGCCGAGGAACTGGCGGTCGGTACCCGGGAAGCCACCCAGACCCATCAGGGTATTGGTGACCGGCAGGTTCAGCGACTTGGCGATTTCGGTCAGGGCTTCGGAGCCACCACCGAGGATCACGCCGCCACCGGAGTAGACGATCGGGCGCTTGGCCGCCAGCAGCATCTCTGCAGCCTTGCGGATCTGGCCGGAGTGGCCGCGTACCGCTGGGCTATAGGAGCGCAGCTTGACCTTTTTCGGGTAGACGTATTCGAACTTCTCGGCCGGGTTGGTCATATCTTTTGGAATGTCGACCACGACCGGACCTGGGCGACCGGATTGCGCCAGGTAGAAAGCTTTTTTCAGAACTTCGGGAATTTCGCTGGCATGTTTGATCATGAAGCTGTGCTTCACGATCGGCCGCGAAATACCGATCATGTCGGTTTCCTGGAAGGCATCGGTACCCACCATGGTGCTAGGCACCTGGCCGGACAGGATGACCATCGGAATCGAATCCATGTAGGCGGTGGCAATACCGGTAATGGCATTGGTCGCGCCCGGGCCGGAGGTTACCAGCACCACGCCGGCCTTGCCGGTGGCGCGGGCGTAGCCGTCCGCCATATGGGTAGCTGCCTGCTCATGACGAACCAGGATGTGCTCGACTTCCGGTTCCTTGAACAGCGCGTCGTAAACATGCAGGAGAGCACCACCAGGGTACCCGTAGATGTGCTTAACGCCTTCGTCACGCAAGAAGCGGACGACCATCTCAGCGCCAGATAAAAGCTCCACGTTGTTCACCTCTAAAACGCCAGAATACCGCCCTCACTGGACGGGTCTTAATAGGTTTACTGCCAAGCAGAGCATGAGCGAACGTCAGCACTGACTGAGCAAGTATTGGGAGCGCCCCAGAGTGTTGCGGGGTTTTCCCACCCAGCGCGAGGTAACGCGTTGCGGGGTGTAACAGGTCGGCGCGGGTGTGCGCCTCATGATCTGCTTAGCGGGTCTGCTTCTGGCAGTCCCTCTACAGCGGAGATTGGATTCTTCTGATTCGGCGCCAACAAGTCAAGAAAAATTATTGCCAATTTTTCCCCAAGATGAATTCCTGCCACCACTAAAAATCGCTTCAGCAGCAGAATAAATAAGATTTCCACAAAAAAGGGCCACAATCTGCGGCCCTTGAAGGAAAAACTGAAGAAATCAGGCGGAAGGAGCAATCAATTGGTCAAATGCTGCCAACAGGCGGCGTAGCTCACGACTTTGCTCTGGCCGGTCGGTAAATACCGTTTCAGCCATTACCAGGATGCCGGACGCATTGGGCAGCGGGTGGCCCAGCTCGATGATGATCTTCATCCGCGGCAGGAAGATCCATTGGAGCCACTGCTCGAAACTGAGGGTATCGACTGCGAAAGGCACCGTGCTGGCCAGTGCCTCATCGCTTGGCGGCTCGTCATCCCACCAGCCTTGCACCTGCAGCTCACGTTCGATCAGCAGCAGGTGGTCGGCAACATCCAGAATGCGCTGCTCGATCATCACGAATTGACCCGTGCCTTTTGCCGGGCCAGTGCGGCACCAGCGCTGTCACCCTGCTTCTCGCGGGCCTGGGCGATGGTGTTCCACAGCTCGGCCTGCAGGCTCGGGCGGCCGTTGGCGTAAGTCAGGGCACGACGCGCCAACTGCTCGGCCTGCGGGGCATCACCTTGCGACAGGCGCACCTGGGCCAGACGGTACAGTACCTGCGGCTCGCGCGGGGCAATGCGCTGAGCACGCTCCAGGCTCGATGCGGCACCGTTGAAGTCACCGCTGCCCTGCTGGGTCTTCGCGGTGGTCAGCAGCGCCAGCACCGGGCCGTCCAGCTGCTCGTCGGCCGACAGGCCACCGGTAGCAGCACCGCTACGCGGAATACCGGTTGGCGCGCTGGTGCTTTGCGGGGCGCTGTTCATAGCCGCGATGTCGAAGGGTTCGTCGGCGATCGGGTTGGGATTGGTGGTCATTGGTGCCGAACTGACCGGCCCAGTGGTAATTGGGCCTGGGGTGATCGGCCCCGGGGTAATCGGCGAGGTGCTGATTGGGGCCGCGCCATTGGCCGCCGGGAACGTCTGGATGCCCGAAGCGCCAGCGCCCTGCGGGATCATCACGGTCACGCCGGAGTCTTCAGGCAGCGTTTGAGCCTGCGCGGTACCTGCGTTATAGCCACCCGCAGAGCGATTGGCCGTCACGCGTTCGCTGTTGGACACCCGGGTGCTCGAGTCGACCACCGGAATATTGCCGCGCGGGACGCTGGCGCACCCCTGGAGCACAGCCAGCGCCGTCACGGCAGGAAACAGCCACTTGTTCACGTCACACCTCATCAATGCAGCCTGTGCTTAATTCATCCAGCCCTTGACCCAGTCCATGACCGATTCAACTGGATCCTGCTCGCCGCCGCAGGTCGCGCCGGCGGGCGGTTCACTCCCGCGAATATACGGCATCTGCACCGCTCCCGGACAGCTGCCATCAGACCCATGGCCACTGTACGGGTCAATCCAGGCCTGCACCACGTTGTCCGGTTGCGGCATGTCCAGCGGCAGCGGGTCGGCCTTCTTCATGAAGCTGGTCCACACCTGCAGGGCGCCGGTGGCACCAGTAAATGGCGTCTTGCCGTTGTCGTCACGCCCCATCCATACCACGGCCAGCAGGTCCTGGCTGAACCCGGAGAACCAGCTGTCGCGCGAATCGTTACTGGTGCCGGTCTTGCCCGCCAGGGTGAGATTGCGCGGCAAAGTGTTGTACACCGAGCGGCCGGTGCCTTCGCGCATCACCCGCTGCATGGCGTTCTGCACCAGGTAGATAGCCCCCGGGTCGAAGGTTTGCTGGATCTGGAACGGGTAGCGTTTTAGCGGCTCGCCCTCGGCGGTGAGCACGCTGCGGATACCGCGCATCGGGGTATTGAAGCCTCCGTTGGCGATGGTTTGGTACATCGTCGCGACCTGCATTGGCGACATGCCGCCGGCACCCAGCAGCATGGCCGGGAAGGCTGGCCAGTCAACGTTCACTCCCAGCCGGCCAATGGTCTTGATCACGTTGGGCACACCCACTTCCAGGCCGATCTTGGCAGTCGACAGGTTGTAGGAGTTGGCCAGCCCCTGGTACAGGTAGATGGTGCCATGCGGGCGACGATCGTAGTTCTGCGGGCGCCAGACCTGGCCGTCGGCACCTTTGACCGAGAACGGCTCGTCCTGCACCCAACTGGTCAAGGTGTACTTGGTCGGTTGTTCCAGCGCGGTCAGGTACACCGCCGGCTTGACCAGCGAACCGATCGGCCGCACGGCATCAATGGCGCGGTTGAAGCCGGCGAAGCCGGCCTGGCGGCTGCCGATAAGCGCCTGCACCTCACCGGTTTCCGGATTGGTCACGACCATCGCCGACTCAACCTCGTCCGCCCCCTTGCGCCCCGCGAGGCGCTTGAAGGTCTCGCTCATCGAGGTTTCGGCCTTCATCTGCAGGATCGGGTCGAAGCTGGTGAAGATGCGCAGGCCTTCTTCGGTCAAGTCTTCATCGCGGTAGTCCTGGCGCAGCTGACGCTTGACCAGGTCGAGGAACGCCGGGAACGAGCTGTCTGCCAGGCTGCCGCGCTTGGTCACGCCCAGCGGCATCTTCTTCGCTGCATCGACTTCTGCCTGGCTGGCCACGCCCTGCTCGGCCACCAGGTCGAGCACCAGGTTGCGGCGGGCCAGGGCGCGGTCCGGATAGCGACGCGGGTTGTAGTAGGACGGCCCCTTGACCATGCCCACCAGCAAAGCGATCTGGTGCAACTTCAGTTCCGACAGCGGTTGGCTGAAGAAGAACTGGCTGGCGAGGCCGAAGCCGTGCACCGCACGCTGACCATCCTGGCCGACGAACACCTCGTTGAGGTAGGCCTCGAGGATCTCGCGCTTGTCGTAGTGCAGCTCCAGCAATACGGCCATCATCGCCTCGGTCAGCTTGCGGCTGAGGCTGCGCTCGCTGGTGAGGTAGAAGTTCTTCACCAACTGCTGGGTCAGGGTGCTGCCACCCTGGCGCATGGAACCTGCCGAGGTATTGACCCACATGGCTCGGGCGATGGACTTGGGCGACACCCCGAAGTGGCTGTAGAAATCGCGGTCTTCCGTCGCCACCAGGGTTTCGAGCAGGTACGGCGGTACCTGGTCGATCTTGATCAGGATGCGGTCTTCGAGGTTTTTCGGGTAGATGCCGCCGATCATCAGCGGCTCCAGACGCACTACGTCGAGCGTCTTGCCGTTGGCGCCGGAAAGGCCTGCCACGTAATCGCCGGAGAAGCGCACACGCACGAATTGCGCCGGCTCCATGCCCTCGTAGAACTGGAAACCACGAGTATTGAGCTCGACGGTATTGCCGTTGACTGCCGCCGCTCCCGGGCCGTTGGCCGCGCTTTCACGCCGGTAGCCGAGCGCGTCCAGCTCGGTGAGGAAGTCGTTCTTGCTCAGTTTCTGGCCGGTGAACAGCTCCAGCGGCCGGGCATACACCTTGGCCGGGATGGTCCAGCGCTTGCCGGAAAACTTTTCCTGGACAACGGCATCGAGGTAAACCGCGAAGCCGGCGACTATCACCAGGCCGACCAGGCTGAGCTTCAAAGCGCAGCCCAGCCAGGCGCGGGAGCGGCCGGTCGGGCGTTTCTGAGGGGTACGGGGATTTCGAGTTCGGGTCATGGCGGCGGATTATACGCACTTTATAAAGGCTGGGCAGACGCCCCCGGCGGTAGGCAGGGACGGCACCATTGACCATAATGGCGCATTCGAATTCCCTGCCCCCGGAAGGATTTCCCGTGAGCCAAGCCCTTATCACTGCGTTGCAGAACCCAGCCCTGTACCCTCACCCCGTGGATGGGTTCCAGCTCATCGAGACGCATATCTCCTGGGTCCTGCTCACCGGCGAGTATGCCTACAAGATCAAGAAGCCGATGAACTTCGGCTTCCTCGACTTCACCGGCCTGGACCAGCGCCAGCATTTCTGTAACGAAGAATTGCGCCTGAACCAGCGCCTGACCGACGGCCTGTACCTTGAAGTGTTGCCGATCACCGGTAGCGTCGACGCGCCGCAGATCGGCGGTGAAGGCGAAGCCATCGAGTACGTGCTGAAGATGCGCCAGTTCCCGCAGGGGCAGATGCTCAACACCCTGCAGGCCAATGGCGAACTGAACGCCGCGCACATCGACCAGATGGCCCGGCAGATCGCCGAGTTCCACCTGCAGGCCCCACGCGTGCCGGTGGAGCACCCACTGGGCACGCCGGACAGCGTGATGGCACCTGTGGAGCAGAACTTCGAGCAGATTCGCCCGTTCCTCAGCGACAAGGCCGACCTGCAGCAACTCGACGCCCTGCAGGCCTGGGCACGCAGCAGCTTCGAGCGCCTGCATGGCCTGCTGGAAAAGCGCAAGGCCAATGGTTTCATCCGTGAGTGCCACGGTGACATCCACCTGGGCAACGCCACCCTGATCGACGGCAAGGTGGTGATCTTCGACTGCATCGAGTTCAACGAACCGTTCCGCCTGACCGATGTGTACGCCGATACCGGCTTCCTGGCCATGGACCTGGAAGACCGCGGCCTGAAATGCCTGGCTCGCCGCTTCATCAGCCAGTACCTGGAACTGACCGGCGACTACGAAGGCCTGGAACTGCTCAACTTCTACAAAGCCTACCGCGCGCTGGTGCGGGCCAAGGTTGCACTGTTCAGCATGCCAGCCGATGCCGATGGCGTGCAGCGTGCCACCACTCTTCGCACCTACCGCAACTATGCCAACCTGGCAGAAAGCTACAGCGCCATCCCGTCGCGCCTGCTGGCCATTACCCACGGTGTTTCGGCTGTGGGCAAAAGCCACGTGGCCATGCGCATGGTCGAAGCCCTTGGCGCCGTCCGCGTGCGTTCGGATGTGGAGCGCAAGCGCCTGTTCGGTGAACAGCAGCAGGCTGAGGCTGGCCAGCTGAGTACCGGCATCTATGATCAGGACGCCAGTGTCGCGACCTACCAGCGCCTGCACGAGGTGGCAGCGACCGTACTGCGGGCCGGCTTCCCGGTGGTGCTGGATGCCACCTACCTCAAACGTGATCAGCGCCAGGCCGCAGCGGACATCGCCAGCCAGACGGGCGTGCCGTTCCTGATCCTCGACTGCCATGCGCCGGATGCGGTCATCGCCAGCTGGCTGGAGCAGCGCCGGGCAGAAAATACCGACCCGTCGGATGCCACCCTGGAAGTGGTCAAAGCTCAGCAGGCCAGTCGTGAGCCACTGGATGCACAGGAACTGGTGCAGAGCACCGGCGTCGATACCCAGAGCGCCGGGAGCATGGACCAGGTGATCGAGCAGATTCGCCAGCGCTTGCCTGGGCTGTAAGTTCAGCGTTTTCCTGGACCGGCCACTTCGCGGGTGAACCCGCGAATAGGCCGGCACAGGACATCTCGTCGCCCCCTATGGCAAAAGGCCGCGCATTTCCTATCCCCCGCTACACTCCTCTCTGACCTGCTCGCGATTTATCCCCCAATCCCCGTTCAGCCATCGCAAGGAGGCTCGATGAACGATGAATTGCAGCATCTGAAGAACCTTGGCAAGACCTCTGCGCAGTGGCTGCATGCAGCCGGCATCCACAGTGCATCGGATCTGCGCCGCCTGGGCGCGGTAGGTGCGTACCAGGCCGTGAAGACACGAGGGTTCCGCGCATCGAAGGTGCTGTTGTATGCCATTGAAGGCGCCCTGCTGGACATGCACTGGAACGATTTGCCGCTGGAGCGCAAAGAAGCGCTCAACCAACAACTGGATGCGAAAAGCCCTGCGCAAAAAAATCAGAAATAATCTCGGGAAAGGGATTGACGTCGAAATGAGAATAGTTATGATTATCACAACTGGTCGCGAGACTGGTTGGATAAGCTAAGAGCCCCTGGTTCGGACTCTCAGATTATCTCCTCATCAGGCTAATCACGGTTATTGACCCGGCAATTTGCCGGGTCTTTTTTTGCCTTTTACAGCCCCGTCACCGCAGTTGCGCGCAATATTCCTGCTCCGGCATCGCTGCCGTGTACCACACAAAATCAGCCTCGCCTGCCTCGACCTGCTCACCAACCTCAGCTAGCAGTAGCACCTTGCTCTCCCCCTGCGCTTGCAGGTCAGCCAAGTGCAACGGTACACCCAGGTCCTTGCGCACGTGATAGGCCCCGGCCAGCAGCAGTGCTGGCTGCGGCGCCGCCAGCAAGCGCTCGGCCATGCGCCGGTCGCGCTGCTGCTGCACGGCCAGCATCGCCGGCAACTGGCTTTCTGGCAGCATCCCGCAATGTCCGGCGCGCACCTGCTCCAGCAGGGCGGCCTTGACCGTCGGCGCATTGGACCGTTCGCCCATTAACGAAGCCGGCTGGCGATAGGCCTGGCGCATCTCGCCAGGTGAGAGGTTGGCGGACAGCAAAGGCACCCGCTGCTGCAAGGCTTCAGTCACGATTGGCCCGTACAGCTGCCAATCCCAGCCGTCCTGCCAGGCCATGGCCTTGGGCAGGTCTGCCGGCAAAGGTTGCCCCGCGAGCTTGTCCAGCAGCGGTTGCTGCTCGGGCTGCAACATCTCCAGCAGCAGGCTGCCCTGCGCGCGTTGGCCTTGCAAGGCACGCAGCAGCCACAGCTGCAGCGCGTGATGGTCGGAGTTGTCGTGTTTCTCGCCGACCAGCACCCGGGGGGCGGCAGACAGGTGCTGCACCAGCTGCTCAGGGCTGATCAGCTGGCCACTGGCAAGATCGACGATATGCCCCAGCTCGGCATGGCTGCGCCCCTCACTGCTCTGCCAGGCGGGCGGCGGTGGCAGGCTGGCCTGGCAGCCACCCAGTACCAGCCCCAGGCACAGCGAGAAAACGGACAGCAGCGGATGTCGCATGTGTATCTCCCCTCACGGCCTGACCGGAGTATGTAGGAGCAGCCTTGTGCTGCGAAGAGGCCGGTATGGGCAGCAGACATGCATTGTCAGTACCGGCCTCTTCGCAGCACAAGGCTGCTCCTACAAAGATCGCGCCAGCGTTAGCGAGTGATGATCAGCGGATGCCCACGCTCCGGGTGCGCCTGTACCAGTACGTCGATCCCGTATACCGCCTTCAACGCCGCCGGCGTCAGCACTGCTGACGGTGCGGCAAAGGCATGGCAGCGCCCCTGCTCCAGCAGCAGGATACGATCACAGTAGCGCGCCGCCAGATTCAGGTCATGCAGGATCACCAGCACCGCGGCGCCACGGTCGGCAAAGCGGCGCACGGCTTCGAGGGTGGTGTGCTGGTGCAACGGGTCGAGCATCGAGGTTGGCTCGTCCAGCAGCAGCGTTGTACCCGCCTCGCCCGGCCACAGCTGCGCCAGCACCCGAGCCAGGTGCACTCTTTGCCGCTCGCCGCCAGACAACGCCAGGTAACTGCGCTCCACCAGGTGCCAGGCATCCGCTGCCCGCAAGGCCGCTTCGACGATTTCAGCATCGCGCCGCTGCCCGGTGCCATGGGGCATGCGCCCCATGCCCACCACTTCCTCGACCCGGAACGAGAACCCCAGGCTGGACACCTGCGGCAACACCGCCAGGCGCCTGGCCCGCTCCTGCCCTGCCCAGTCCGCCAGTGGCCTGCCCTGTAGCGTCACCCGCCCGTGATCGGGCGCCAGCTCACCACACAGTACTCCTAGCAGGCTGCTCTTGCCGGCACCGTTGGGGCCGAGCACGCCCACCACCTGCCCCTGGCTCAGCTGCAGATGAATGTCATGCAGCACTTCGTTGCTGCCCCGCCGCAAGTGCAGCCCCTCGGCTTGCAACATCAACTGCGCCCTCGTATCAGCAGGAACAGGAAGAACGGTGCGCCGATAAAGGCCGTGACGATGCCGATCGGCAGCTCGGCAGGCGCCAGCAGCAGCCGCGCCGCCAAATCGGCGAACAGCATCAGCACACCGCCAGCCAACAAGGAAGCTGGCAGCACCACACGGTGATCAGGCCCGGCCAGCAGGCGCACCAGGTGCGGCACCACCAGGCCGATGAAACCGATCAGCCCTGCTGCCGCCACCGCCGCA
Organism: Pseudomonas sp. PVC-5-1; assembly: GCF_057444345.1. Lineage (NCBI taxonomy): Bacteria > Pseudomonadati > Pseudomonadota > Gammaproteobacteria > Pseudomonadales > Pseudomonadaceae > Pseudomonas > Pseudomonas sp. PVC-5-1. The sequence continues at coordinate 4,930,611 of NZ_CM172024.1, forward strand.
CCCACGCCCAGCGCCGTGCAGAACACCAGCTCGCGCTTGAGCCGCTCCACGTCAATGCCCAGGTGACGCGCCTCCGATTCACCAAGCAGCATGGCATTCAACGCCTTGGCCCGACGTGGCAGCCACACTGCCACGCCCGCAGCCACCAGCAGCAAAGGCCACAGCCGCTGGTAACTGGCACCATTGAGGCTGCCCAGGTTCCAGAAGGTCAGCGTGCGCAGCGTGGCGTCGTCGGCCAGGTAGGAGAACAACCCCACGGCAGCACCGCCCAGCGCGGTCATGGCCACACCGGCCAGCAGCATCGTGGCGACGTTGGTCTGGCCGTCGCGTCGCCCCAGACGATAAACCAGCGCAGTCACGCCCAGCCCGCCGATGAAAGCGCACAGCGACAACAGGTAAGGGGCAAGCACATCCGGCATGCCGCCCAGCCAACTGCCGCCAACGATGGCCACCGCCGCGCCCACCGCTGCTCCGGCGGCAACCCCTACCAGCCCGGGGTCGGCCAGAGGGTTACGGAACAGCCCCTGCATGGCCACACCAGATAGCGCCAGCACCGCGCCCACCGCCAACCCCAGCAAGGTGCGCGGCAGGCGGATCTGGCCGAGGATCATCTCGGCCTGCTGCAGGCCGTCAGCGGCAATGGGCAGCCCCAGCAGGCGCAGGCCGGCACGCAGGGTATCGAACAGCGGCAGGCTGACCGGCCCCAGGGCCAAAGACAACCACACCGCCAACAGGCACAACAGGCTCAGGCAAACGAACAGTGTGCGTGGCTGGACGCGTTGTTTCATTGGGAGAGGCTGATCTTGGCGGCCGGATAGAAGGTAGCCGCAAGCAACTGAAGTGTTGCCGGCAGGCGTGGCCCGAGCCCGCCGACCAACAGTGTCGGGTCAAGCGATACCAGGCGTTTCTCTCGCACGGCGCGCGAAGTCGCCAGCGCGGGGTTTTCTTTCAGCAACGCCTTCAAGGCTTCGTCATCGGCCAGCGCCCGGTCGGAAAACACGATCACATCCGGGTCCAGCGCAGCCAGTGCTTCGCTGGAGAAATTCTTGTAGCCCTGATGTTCTGCCAAGTTGCGCCCGCCTGCCTGGCTCAGCAGCCAGTCGCCGGCGGTACCCTGCCCGGCGATCAGCGGCTTGGAACCCGCATGCCCGACCAGCAGCAACACTCCTGGCGCCTTCTGCCCGGCCTGGGCCTGCCTGACCCTGGCCTGCAAGGCATCGAGCTGCTGGTGGTAACCCGACGCCAAGACCGCGGCCTGCTCTTCTGCGCCCAGCAATTGCCCCAGATGCTTGAGGTTTTCATCCACCGCCGCCACCTCGGCTTTGCTGGAGAACAGTTCGACCCGCACGCCAGCCTTGCGGATTTGCGCCAGTACCGGTGGCGGCCCCATTTCTTCGGTGCCCACCAGCACATCCGGGCGCAGGCTGAGAATGCCTTCCGCAGACAACTGCCGCTGGTAGCCGACGCTAGGCAGTGACTTCAGCGATTGCGGGTGCTGGCTGGTGGTGTCCACACCCACCAAGCGCGCTTCACCGCCAAGTGCGCTGATCCATTCGCTCAGTGCGCCACCAGCGCTGACCCAACGCTGCGGCAGCTCGGCCGCCAGGGCCTGGGTGGACAGCACAACGCTCGCGCACAGAGCGAGCAAGGCGACAGGACGGCGCATCATCGGTTTCCTTCTGCAGGCGAGCCGCGCGCCTTGTGGCGAGCGACGGAACTGCGCACCATAGGCAGCCGGGCGCAGCGAATATGGACAATTTGATAATTATTCGCATTGAAGCGTCAACCCATCACTTGTTCCACGAGTCGTCTTTGCCATGCACTTCCTTTGTACCTACCACGGCCTGGCCGAAGGCCAAAGCCGCGCCTTCAGCGTAGACGGCATCGAACTGTTCGGCGTGCGCCGCCAAGGCCAGGTGTACCTCTACCGCAACCGTTGCCCGCACCGCGGCATCCCGCTGAACTGGGTAGAAGATGCGTTTCTCGATGACAGCGCCAGCCTGATTCACTGCGCCCATCATGGCGCGCTGTTTCTGATCGAAAGTGGAGAATGCGTGGCCGGGCCGTGCGAGGGCGAGCAACTGCAGGCCCTGGGCTGCCACGAGGACAGCCAGGGCATCTGGCTCAAGGGGTAAGCAGCACCGGCAGGCGGCGGTCGATGACAATGCCTTCGGAGTCCAGGCGTGCGCCGTAGGCCAGCACCTCCACTCCATCTGAAACTGCCGCGCGCAGGGCCTGGGCATAAGCCGCATCGATTTCCTCGGCTGGGCGCACCGCGTCGATACCGGTCAGGTTCACACAATACAGCTGCACAGCCCGCACGCCTTGCCTGGCCAACTTCGCCAGCTCTCGCAGGTGCTTGGCGCCGCGCTGGGTCACCGCATCAGGAAAGGCCGCGACCGTGCTGGCTGGGTAGCCCAGGGTCACGCTCTTGACCTCGACATAGGCCGGGGCACCGTCGAACTCCAGGCGAAAGTCGATGCGGCTGCCTTCCTCGCCGTAGGCTACCTCACGCCTTAGCGCACTGAAACCGGCCAGTTCGGCGATGATGCCGGCACGCAGGGCCTCTTCGACCAGCGCATTGGCCCGCCCGGTATTCACACAGGCCAGCCGCCCCTGCGGAGTTTCGCTGATTTCCCAAGTGCCCGGGAGCTTGCGCTTGGGGTCGTTGGAGCGGCTGAACCACACCTGCCCGCCTTCACGCATGCAGTTGAGCATCGAGCCGGTGTTGGGGCAGTGGATGGTCAGTTGTTCGCCGCCGGGCAGTTCGATATCCGCCAGAAAGCGTTTGTAGCGGCGCAGCAGGCGGCCCTGTTCGAGTGGGGGATGGAACTGCATCAGCCTTGCCAGCTCCGCAGGCCGCGGGCAATCCGCTGCACCGCCTCTTCCAGGCGCGGCAGGCTCTGGGTGTAGGCAAAGCGCACATGGTGGCCGGCCAGGTGACGGCCGAAGTCCAGGCCCGGGGTGAAGGCCAGGTGCTCGGTCTCCAGGAAGTGCCGGCAGAAGGCGAACGCGTCACCGCCAAAGGCACTGATGTCGGCATACAGGTAGAACGCCCCCTGCGGCTCGACGGCAATGCGGAAGCCCAGTTCGCGCAGGGCGGGCAACAGGTAGTCGCGGCGGCGGGCGAACTCGGCGCGGCGCTCCTCGAAAATGGCCAGGGTTTCGGGCTGGAAACACGCCAGCGCGGCATGTTGGGCCATGCTTGGCGCACTGATGTACAGGTTTTGTGCCAGCTTCTCCAGGTCGGCCACCGCGCCAGGAGGCGCCACCAGCCAGCCGAGGCGCCAACCGGTCATGCCGAAATACTTGGAAAAACTATTCAGGACGAATGCCGAGTCGTCCACTTCCAGCACGCTGGGCGCGTCCATGCCATAGGTCAGCCCGTGATAGATCTCGTCCACCACCAGATGGCCGTGCCGTTCACGGGTGGCGCGGGACAGTTTGGCCAGGTCGTCACGCCCCAGCACGGTACCGGTCGGGTTGGCCGGCGAGGCGACCAGGGCTCCGACCGTGTCCTTGTCCCAGTAGCGGTCGACAAGGTCGGCAGTCAGCTGGTAATTCACGTCCGGACCCACCGGCACAAGCTGCGCCCCGCCCTCGACCAGGCGCAGGAAGTGGCGGTTGCACGGGTAGCCTGGGTCGGCCAGCAGCCAATGTTTGCCTGGGTCGACCAGCAGACTGCTGGCCAGCAGCAGCGCACCGGAACCACCCGGGGTGATGAGGATGCGTTCAGGGTCGACACTCAGGCCGTAACGCTGGCCATAGAACCCGGCAATGGCTTCGCGCAGTGCCGGCAGGCCGCGTGCGGCGGTGTAGCGGGTGTGCCCGGCGGCCAATGCTGCCTGGCCGGCGGCAACGATGGGCGTGGCCGTGGTGAAGTCCGGCTCGCCGATTTCCAGGTGGATCACGTCGTGCCCGGCCGCCTGCAGCTCGTTGGCCCGGGCCAGCAGCGCCATGACGTGGAAGGGTTCGATGGCGCGGCTGCGCGCACTGTAGGGGTGGGCCATGACCTTCTCTCAATTGGGTCTAAACTGGAGATTCTACCTCTGCACGCCACCGAACGTGCGGCTCAGGCCGCTGTCAATTACCAGGATCGGGCGGGGTAGCGCACCCCCGATCTATCTGGTAAGTTCGGCGGCTCGCAGTCGCAGGGCCGGCGGGTGCCGGAGATGGAGCAGCCTGCGCATTGGATCAGATGAGTGAGAGGCGGTCTATTCATGTCCACCGTAGAAAAGCAAAAAGCCCAGACCATGTACGGTGTCGAGCCCTACGTAGAATCCAAAGGTGAAGAGTACATGGGCGAGCCCATGAAGAAGCACTTCACCAAGCTTCTCGGCGCCTGGAAGCAAGAGCTGATGACCAGTGTGGACCGCACTGTGGACCACATGAAGGACGAGGCAGCCAACTTCCCCGACCCGGCCGACCGTGCCAGCCAGGAAGAAGAATTCGCCCTGGAGCTGCGCAACCGCGATCGCGAGCGCAAGCTGATCAAGAAAATCGACAAGACCCTCGACAAGATCAAGGCCGACGAGTACGGCTGGTGCGAATCGTGCGGCATCGAGATCGGCCTGCGTCGCCTGGAGGCCCGCCCTACCGCCGACCTGTGCTTCGACTGCAAGGAAATCGCCGAGAAAAAGGAAAAGACGGTCGGCAAAGGCTGATCTTTCTTTCCACCTGAACGGGGCGCATCATGCGCCCCGTTTCATTTATATGCCCAGCCTGACCATGACCCACTCAAGCTACATCGGGCGTTTCGCCCCCACCCCCAGCGGCTTCCTGCACTTCGGCTCGCTGGTCGCCGCCCTCGCCTCCTGGCTCGATGCCCGCGCCGTGAACGGCCGCTGGCTGCTGCGCATGGAAGACACCGACCCGCCTCGGGAAATGCCCGGTGCTCGCGATGCGATCCTGCAGACCCTGGAGCGCTACGGCCTGGAGTGGGACGGCGAAGTGGTGTTCCAGAGCCAGCGGCACGATGCCTATGCTGCGGTGGTCGACCGCCTGTTCAACATGGGCCTGGCCTACGCCTGCACCTGCTCGCGCAAGCAGCTTGAGGGTTACAACGGTATCTACCCGGGCCTTTGCCGCAATGCCGGGCATGCTAGGGATGGCGCGGCGATCCGCCTGCGCGTGCCAGAGCTGATCTACCGCTTTACCGACCGCGTACAGGGCGAGTTCCAGCAGCACCTTGGGCGTGAAGTGGGCGATTTCGTCATCCAGCGCCGCGACGGGCTGTATGCCTACCAACTGGCGGTGGTACTGGACGATGCCTGGCAAGGTGTTACCGACATCGTGCGTGGCGCCGACCTGCTCGACAACACCCCGCGCCAGCTGTACCTGCAAGAGTTGCTGGGCTTCTCGCAGCCGCGTTACCTGCATATTCCGCTGATCGTGCAGCCGGACGGGCACAAGCTGGGCAAGTCGTACCGCTCGCCGCCGCTGCAGGCGGACCAGGCGACACCGCTGTTGCTGCGGGCGTTGCGGGCGCTGGGGCAGAAAGCCGACCCCGAGTTGTTACTGGCAACGCCGGCGGAGGTATTGGCGGTAGCTCGCAAGCAGTGGCGGCCCGAGGCGATTGCACAGCGGACCACGGTGCCAGAGGCTGATTTGCGCTGAGGCATTACCGGCATCTTCGCGGGCACGCCCGCTCCCACAGGAACTACACCGCCTTCAAGATTTGTGGTTTACCTGTGGGAGCGGGCGCGCCCGCGAAGAGGCCCGCACAGGCAACCCACCCCTCAAAAACAAAAGCCCAATAAATTCAACCTCTTGGCGAACACCATGGATTCCCGCTAGCATCCCCCCAGCCATTTGCGCCAATAATAAGTCCAAGCCCGCAGCGCCCAACCATCGAGGCCAGCATGTACATCTATCGTTTGGTCCTGCTTCTGGTCGTGGGGATCTACCTGTTCTCCCCGGCCATCATGGACTGGTGGATCGAACCGACCGGAGCCTGGTACCGCCCTTACCTGCTCTGGCTGATCCTGATCGTCGTCACCTTCATCCTGCAGAGCCAACGAGATGCCGATGAGCTTTAGCCTGACCCAGATGATCCTGATCAGCGCCGCGTACCTCATGGTGCTGTTCGGTGTGGCCTGGATCAGCGAGCGGGGGTTGATCCCGCGCTCGATCATTCGCCACCCGCTGACCTACACCCTGTCGCTGGGCGTATACGCCAGTGCCTGGGCCTTCTATGGCTCGGTGGGCCTGGCCTACCAGTACGGCTACGGCTTCCTTGCCTGTTACCTGGGGGTGTCCGGCGCGTTCCTGCTGGCGCCAGTGCTGCTCTATCCGATCCTGAAGATCACCCGTACCTACCAGCTGTCCTCGTTGGCCGACCTGCTGGCGTTCCGCTTTCGCAGCACCTGGGCCGGGGCGCTGACCACCATCATCATGCTCATCGGCGTTCTGCCCTTGCTGGCCCTGCAGATCCAGGCGGTAGCCGACTCGATCAGTATCCTTACCGGTGAGCCGGTCAAGGCACGTGTGGCCTTCGCCTTCTGTACGCTCATCATCCTGTTCACCATCTTCTTCGGCTCGCGGCACATCGCCACACGCGAAAAGCACGAAGGGCTGGTGTTTGCCATCGCCTTCGAGTCGGTGATCAAGCTGCTGGCCCTGGGCGGTATCGGCCTGTATGCCCTGTATGGCGTGTTCGGCGGCCCGCACGAACTGGAAGTGTGGCTGCTGCAGAACCAGACCGCCCTGGCCGCTCTGCATACGCCGCTGCAGGAAGGTCCATGGCGCACCTTGCTACTGGTGTTCTTCGCCTCGGCCATCGTCATGCCGCACATGTACCACATGGCCTTCACCGAAAACCTCAACCCGCGCTCGCTGGTCAGCGCCAGCTGGGGCCTGCCGCTGTTCCTGCTGCTGATGAGCCTGGCCGTGCCGCTGGTGCTGTGGGCCGGCCTGCGCCTGGGCGCCACCACCAACCCCGAGTACTTCACCCTGGGCCTGGGGCTTGCCGCCAACAACCAGGCACTGGCGCTGCTGGCCTACATCGGCGGCTTGTCGGCCGCCAGCGGGCTTATCATCGTCACAACCCTGGCGCTGTCGGGCATGGCCCTCAACCACCTGGTGCTGCCGCTGTACCAGCCGCCGGCCGAAGGCAACATCTACCGCTGGCTGAAGTGGACCCGCCGCGCGCTGATCGTCGCCATCATCACCGCGGGCTTCATGTTCTACCTCACCCAGAACAACCACCAGAGCCTGGCCAACCTGGGCATCGTCGCCTTCGTGGCCACGTTGCAGTTCCTGCCGGGCGTGCTGTCGGTGCTGTACTGGCCGACTGCCAACCGCCGTGGCTTCATCGCCGGCCTGCTGGCCGGCACCCTGGTGTGGATGGTGACCATGCTGCTGCCACTGCTGGGCAACCTGCAGGGCTTCTACATCCCGCTGCTGGACATGATCTACGTGCTGGACGACACCAGCTGGCACATGGCGGCCATCGCCTCGCTGGCGGCCAACGTGCTGTTGTTCACCCTGATCTCGCTGTTCACCAACGCCAGCAACGAAGAGGTCAGCGCCGCCGAAGCCTGCGCGGTGGACAACGTGCGCCGCCCGCAACGCCGCGAACTGCACGCCGCCTCGCCACAGGAGTTCGCCACCCAACTGGCCAAGCCGCTGGGCGCCAAGGCCGCACAGAAGGAAGTGGAACAGGCCCTGCGCGACCTCTACCTGCCATTCGACGAGCGCCGCCCCTATGCCTTGCGCCGCCTGCGCGACCGCATCGAGGCCAACCTGTCCGGCCTGATGGGGCCGAGCGTGGCCCAGGACATGGTCGAGACCTTCCTGCCGTACAAGTCCGGTAACGAAAACTACGTGACCGAGGACATCCACTTCATCGAAAGCCGCCTGGAAGACTACCACTCCCGCCTGACCGGCCTGGCCGCCGAGCTCGACGCCCTGCGCCGCTACCACCGCCAGACCCTGCAGGAACTGCCCATGGGCGTCTGCTCGCTGGCCAAGGACCAGGAAATCCTGATGTGGAACAAGGCTATGGAAGAGCTCACCGGCATCGCCGCCAAGCACGTGGTCGGCTCGCGCCTGGTCACCATCAGCGAACCCTGGCGCGGCCTGCTACAAGGCTTCATCAACGTGCCAGACGAGCACCTGCACAAGCAGCGCCTGGCGCTGGACGGCCAGCCGCGCTGGCTGAACCTGCACAAGGCGGCCATCGACGAGCCGCTGGCCCCGGGCAACAGCGGCCTGGTACTGCTGGTGGAGGATCTTACCGAAACCCAGGCCCTGGAAGACAAATTGGTGCACTCCGAACGCCTGGCCAGCATCGGCCGTCTGGCCGCCGGCGTGGCCCACGAAATCGGCAACCCGATCACCGGCATCGCCTGCCTGGCGCAGAACCTGCGCGAAGAGCGTGAGGGCGATGGCGAAATCATCGAGCTGTCCAGCCAGATTCTCGAACAGACCAAGCGGGTATCGCGCATCGTCCAGTCGCTGATGAGTTTCGCCCATGCCGGCGGCAGCCACCAGAACAGCGAAGAACCGGTATGCCTGGCCGAAGTGGCGCAGGACGCCATCGGTCTGCTGGCGTTGAACCGGCGCAATTTCGAAGTACAGTTCTTCAACCTCTGCGACCCGGAGCACTGGGCCGAAGGGGACCCGCAGCGCCTGGCCCAGGTGCTGATCAACCTGCTCTCCAACGCCCGCGACGCATCAAAGCCCGGCAGCGCCGTGCGCGTGCGCAGCGAAGTCAGCGAGCACACCGTCGACCTGATCGTCGAAGATGAGGGCAGCGGGATCCCGAAGAACATCATGGACCGCTTGTTCGAACCCTTCTTCACCACCAAGGACCCGGGCGAAGGAACCGGACTGGGGCTTGCTCTGGTCTATTCCATCGTGGAAGAGCATTATGGGCAAATCACCATCGACAGCCCGGCCGATATCGAACGGCAACGTGGCACCCGGATCCGCGTGACCCTGCCCCGGCATGTCGTAGCGACGTCCCCTGAAATTCGAGACCGTCGAGAGAATTGAATCAATGCCGCACATTCTGATCGTCGAAGACGAAACCATCATCCGCTCGGCCTTGCGTCGCCTGCTCGAACGGAACCAGTACCAGGTCAGCGAAGCCGGCTCGGTGCAGGAAGCCCAGGAACGCTTCAGCATTGCCACCTTCGACCTGATCGTCAGCGACCTGCGCCTGCCAGGCGCACCCGGCACCGAACTGATCAAGCTCGGCCAAGGCACCCCGGTACTGATCATGACCAGCTACGCCAGCCTGCGCTCGGCGGTAGACTCGATGAAAATGGGCGCGGTGGACTACATCGCCAAGCCCTTCGACCACGACGAGATGCTGCAAGCGGTTGCGCGTATCCTGCGCGACCGGCAGAACGCCCCGGCTGCCGCACCGGCGGCCGAGCCACGCGCCACCAATGGCAAGGCCGCCACCGCCGACAAAGGCGGCGCGGCGGCCGCCAATGGCGAAATCGGCATCATCGGCTCGTGCCCGCCGATGCAGGACATGTACAGCAAGATCCGCAAGGTCGCGCCCACCGACTCCAATGTGTTGATCCAGGGCGAGTCGGGCACCGGCAAAGAGCTGGTCGCACGCGCCCTGCACAACCTGTCGCGTCGGGCCAAGGCACCAATGATTTCGGTGAACTGCGCGGCCATCCCCGAGACACTGATCGAGTCCGAGCTGTTCGGCCACGAGAAAGGCGCGTTCACCGGCGCCAGCGCCGGGCGCGCTGGCCTGGTGGAGGCTGCCGATGGCGGTACCCTGTTCCTCGACGAAATCGGCGAACTGCCGCTGGAAGCCCAGGCCCGCCTGCTGCGCGTGCTGCAGGAAGGCGAGATTCGCCGGGTGGGTTCGGTACAGTCGCAAAAGGTCGATGTACGCCTGATCGCCGCGACCCACCGCGACCTGAAGAACCTGGCCAAGGCCGGCCAGTTCCGTGAAGACCTGTATTACCGCCTGCACGTGATCGCCCTGAAACTGCCTGCCCTGCGCGAGCGCGGCAGCGACGTCAACGAGATCGCCAGCGCTTTCCTCGCCCGCCAGAGCGCGCGCATTGGCCGCGACGACCTGCACTTCTCGGCCGAAGCCGAGCAGGCCATTCGTCACTACAGCTGGCCGGGTAACGTGCGAGAGCTGGAAAACGCCGTGGAGCGTGCGGTGATCCTCAGCGAGAGCGCAGAAATTTCCGCCGACCTGCTGGGCATCGACATCGAGCTGGGTGACCTGGAGGAGGACGAAATCCTCGATAACGCCCTGGTCGGGGCCAGTACGGCCAATGCCAGCCATGAGCCTACCGAGGACCTGTCGCTGGAAGATTACTTCCAGCACTTCGTGCTCGAGCACCAGGACCACATGACCGAGACCGAGCTGGCCCGCAAGCTCGGGGTCAGCCGCAAGTGCCTCTGGGAACGCCGCCAGCGCCTGGGCATCCCGCGGCGCAAGAGCAACGCTACCAGCGAATAACCACGCTGCCTGGGCGGGAGGTTCCTCCTGCCCCTATCTACAACCTCTCCAGCCTCTTCGCGGGCATGCCCGCTCCCACAGGAATTTCACTGCCCTAAAGGGTGGTGCATCCCCTGTGGGAGCGGGCGTGCCCGCGAAAGGGCCAGCAAAGCCAGCGCACACACCTCGGTAACACATCAGCCCCCGCAAAAATCTGTTACCCAAGCTTTCCGCCGTAACAGTTCCCGAGGCGTACGGTAACGAAATTTCGACATTTTCGACCGCTGAAAAACTGCTCACCACCTCCAAACCCTTGATTTTACTGGGTTTGCAAAAGTTGGCACGGCACCTGCTATATGTCTGGTACAAGAACAATAACAAGCACTGCAACTCAGAATAAGAACAAGACGAAACGGCTCACGCACAATAAAAACAAGACGGCGGAGGCGCAGCTAACTGATTCTTTTGGAGAGGATGCGTGTTTGGGGCTTGCCCCACAACCAGGTAGAGAACAACAAAAACTGCACTAAAAAGCAGCGCCTGAACTGGTTGGATCGACAGATCAACGTGACATCAGCGACCAAAGCAATCCGTTTGCTCTTAACCCCTGGATTGGGGGTCGTCCACAAGCTTCGAGATTTGTGGACAGGGCACTCAACAAAAACAAGAAGCCCAGCAGAAAAACAATAAGAGCACGCAACGACTTCTTGGGGAGCTTAGGCTCCCCTTGTCGTTTCTACCCTTCTGGCAGGCATCCTGCTACCCGCCTACACCATTCCTTGAGTAAATGCTAGAATCCCCGCCCATCATGCGGCCATTCTCCTATTCTTGGCCGAACATTCCTTCAAACAGTGCATCCCATGCTGAAGAAGCTGTTCCAGTCGTTCCGCCCGCCCGTACCGGGCCCGCACCACAGGCGCACCACGCCTGAGGTGATCAACAAGAGCCAGCACTCGCTGCAACGCCACCAATTCAGCCGCCATGCGGTGAACATCGTGGAACGCCTGCAGAGCGCCGGTTACCAGGCTTACCTGGTCGGTGGCTGTGTCCGCGACCTGATGCTGGGCATCACGCCGAAAGACTTCGACGTCGCCACCAGTGCCACCCCTGAACAGGTCCGTGCCGAGTTCCGCAACGCACGCATCATTGGCCGCCGCTTCAAGCTGGTCCACGTGCATTTCGGACGTGAAATCATCGAAGTCGCAACTTTCCGCGCCCACCATTCGGAAGACGACCAGGGCGACAGCCACCGTTCGTCGCACAATGCCAGTGGCCGCATTCTGCGTGACAACGTGTACGGCACCCTGGAAGAGGACGCGCAACGTCGCGACTTCACCATCAACGCCCTGTACTACGACCCGGTCAGCGAGCGCATCCTCGACTACGCCAACGGCGTGCACGATATCCGCAACCGCTTGCTGCGCCTGATCGGCGACCCTACCCACCGCTATCAGGAAGACCCGGTGCGCATGCTGCGCGCGGTGCGCTTCGCCGCCAAGCTCGACTTCGGCATCGAAAAACACACGGTCCAGCCGATTCGAGAGCTGGCCCCACTGCTGCGCGAAATTCCGCCAGCGCGCCTGTTCGAAGAGAGCCTCAAGCTGTTCCTCTCCGGCCAGGGCGCCATCGTCTTCGAAATGCTGGTCGACCTTCAGTTGTTCGAGCCGCTGTTCCCGGCCAGTTCGCATGCCTTGGACGAGCGCCCGACCTACACCCACACGCTGATCAGCCAAGCGCTGAACAACACCGACCTGCGCGTGAAGCAAGGCAAACCGGTAACCCCGGCCTTCCTCTTCGCCGCGCTGCTGTGGCCAGCCCTCCCGGCTCGCGTGCTGCACCTGCAGAACCAAGGCGTGCCGCCTATCCCGGCCATGAACGGTGCGGCCCACGACCTGATCGCCGAACAATGCGCACGTATCGCCATCCCCAAGCGCTTCACCCTGCCGATCCGCGAGATCTGGGACATGCAGGAGCGCCTGCCACGCCGCAGCGGCAAGCGCGCCGACATGCTGCTGGACAACCCGCGCTTCCGCGCCGGCTACGACTTCCTGCTGCTGCGCGAAAGCGCCGGGGAAGAAACCGACGACCTCGGCCAGTGGTGGACCGACTACCAGGATGCCAACGACAGCGAGCGCCGCGAGATGATCCGCGAACTGGGCAGCCGTGACGAAGGCACCGGCGCCGGCCCGCGCAAACGCAAGCGCAGCGGTGGCAAGCGCAAGCGCAGTGGCGACGAGGCGTTCGAGTGAGCACCCGCGCCTATATCGGCCTGGGCAGCAACCTGGATGCGCCTGCCGAGCAGTTGCGCAGCGCGTTCCAGGCCCTCGACCAGGTCGAAGCCACACGACTGGTGGCGGCCTCGGCCCTGTACACCAGCGATTCGCTGCTGCCCGGCCAGCCGCGCTACACCAACGCCGTCGCCGCCCTGGACACCACGCTAGCGCCGCTGGCCCTGCTCGATGCCCTGCAGGCCATCGAAAACGAACAGGGCCGCGTGCGCAAGGAACGCTGGGGCCCACGCACACTGGACCTGGACATCCTGCTGTTCGGCGACCAGGTGCTCGACGAGCCGCGCCTGAAAGTACCGCACTACCACATGCATGCCCGGCCTTTCGTGCTGTACCCGCTGGCGGAACTGGTACCGGGCGATTTCCGCCTGGCCGACGGCCGCGCCCTTGCGCAACTGCTTGACGACTGCCCGTTCGTCGGCCTGGAACGCCTGTAAACCGGGCGTTCCAGCCTTGCACACTGGCGCGGTAACGCCAGTAACACCCTGATCGTAACAATGCGGTAACAGGGTGATTGACTTCCCCCACCTCGCTCACGACTATAGGCGTCCCGTGTGGCACCAAAGTGCCGCATACCCGTATTTAGGCCCGGACGGACCTGTGCCCGAACATCACGCGCGATGATGTGCCGCTCCGGAAAATGACTACACGCGTTGAATGCAGTCGTTTCTTACAGCGCCTGAACGAGGAATTTCCTACATGCCTGAAGTAACCCTGACCACCCTCAATGGCCTCAAGGCCAAGGGTGAAAAAATCACCATGCTGACCTGTTACGACGCCACCTTTGCCAAGGCTGCCAGCCAGGCCGGTGTCGAAGTGTTGCTGGTGGGCGACTCGCTGGGCATGGTCCTGCAAGGCCACGACAGCACACTGCCGGTGACCACCGCAGACATGGCCTACCATACAGCCAGCGTCAAACGTGGCAACGACGGTGCGCTGATCCTTGCCGACCTGCCGTTCATGGCGCACGCTACACCAGAGCTGGCCTTTGCCAACAGCGCCACGCTGATGCAGGCCGGCGCCCACATGATCAAGATCGAAGGCGCTGCCTGGCTGGCCGAGACCATCCGCCTGCTGGCCGAGCGTGGCGTGCCAGTATGCGCGCACATGGGCCTGACACCGCAGACTGTCAACGTGATGGGCGGCTACAAGGTCCAGGGCCGCCAGGAAGCACAGGCCCGGCAGATGCGCGCCGACGCGATCGCCCTGGAACAGGCCGGTGCGGCCATGCTGCTGCTCGAATGCGTGCCCAGCGAACTGGCGGCGGAAATCACCAGTGCCGTATCCATCCCGGTGATCGGCATTGGCGCCGGCAGCGGCACCGATGGCCAGGTACTGGTCCTGCACGACATGCTCGGCCTGTCGCTGAGCGGCCGCGTACCGAAGTTCGTGAAGAACTTCATGCAAGGCCAGCCGGATATCCACAGCGCCCTCGTCGCATACGTCGAGGCGGTCAAGCAAGTCAGCTTCCCAGGCAGCGAACACGGGTTCAGTGCATGAATACAGTCAAGACCGTCCGCGAACTGCGCGCCGCTGTCGCCCGCGCCCGCGGTGAAGGCAAGCGCATCGGCTTCGTGCCGACCATGGGCAACCTGCACAGCGGCCATGCCGCCCTGGTGACCAAGGCTGCACAGCGCGCCGATTTCGTGGTCGCCAGCATCTTCGTCAACCCGCTGCAGTTCGGCGCCAACGAAGACCTCGACAAGTACCCGCGCACCCTGGCCGCCGACCAGGAGCGCCTGCTCCAGGCGGGCTGCAATCTGCTGTTCGCGCCCAGCGTCGAAGAGATGTACCCCGACGGCATGAGCGTGCAAACCCGCGTCAGCGTACCCCACCTTTCCGAAGGCCTGTGCGGCGCCAGCCGGCCCGGTCATTTCGAAGGCGTGGCCACCGTGGTCAGCAAGCTGTTCAACATGGTCCAGCCCGACCTTGCCGTGTTCGGTGAAAAGGACTTCCAGCAGCTGGCGGTTATCCGCGCCATGGTGCGCGACCTGAACATGCCGATCCAGATCATCGGCGAGCCCACAGTGCGGGCCGAGGACGGCCTGGCGCTGTCGTCGCGTAACGGCTACCTCACGCCGGAGCAGCGTTCTACGGCACCTGCGCTGTACCGCACGCTGCAGCATATCGCTGGGGCCATCCGCCATGGCCAGCGGGACTTTGCCGCACTGGTTGCCGAAGGCAAGGCGCAGTTGACCGCCGCGGGTTTCCGCCCGGATTACCTTGAGGTGCGTCATGCGGTAAGCCTGCGACCCGCGATGATCGATGATCGTGATCTGGTGGTGATTGCGGCGGCTTACCTGGGTAACACACGGTTGATCGACAACCTGTACCTTCATCTGGAAGAGAAGACCGCGTAACGGCCCGGGGCTGCCTTGCAGCCCATTCGCCGGCAAGCCAGCTCCCACCCCGACCGCATCGGCCTCGAGCCATGCGCTATCCCTGCGGGAGCTGGCTTGCCAGCGATGAGGCCAGTACCGGTAGCGCCCCCAAATCACACCCCGACCGCATCGGCCTCGAGCCATGCGCTATTCCTGTGGGAGCTGGCTTGCCAGCGATGAGGCCAGTACAGGCAATACAAGACAGTTGCTTCCCCCAAATTCCCCCGCCTTACCCATTCCCTGCAAGTGGCCTTTGCCTATAATGGTGCCAGCCTGAACCCGGCAATGAGTGCCGTGTCCAAGGTCTCATCACGCACCAAGGGAACCCCGCGCAATGGCGTATTACCGTACACCCCACGATGTCACGGCCCTGCCCGCCTGGCAGGCGCTTCAGCAACACCGCGACGCCATGCAAGGTTTCAGCATGCGCGAAGCCTTCGCCGCCGATACCAAGCGCTTCGAGCAGTTTTCCTTGAGCTGCTGCGGCCTGTTCCTCGACTACTCGAAAAACCTGATCACCGAACAAAGCCGCGACCTGCTGGTGAACCTGGCCAACGAAGTGGGCCTGCAGGACGCCATCAAGTCGATGTTCAGTGGCGAAATCATCAACGCCTCCGAAGGTCGCCCGGTGCTGCACACCGCCCTGCGCCGGCCGGTAGGCGACAAGCTCAGCGTCAACGGCGTGAACGTCATGCCGGAAGTACACAAGGTACTCAACCAGATCACCGAACTGGTCGGCCGCATTCACGACGGGCTGTGGCGCGGCTACAGCGAAAAACCGATCACCGACGTGGTCAACATCGGCATCGGCGGCTCGTTCCTCGGCCCCGAACTGGTGTCCGAGGCGCTGCTGCCCTACGCCCAGCGCGGCGTGCGCTGCCACTACCTGGCGAACATCGACGGCAGTGAGTTCCACGAGCTGTCGGCCAACCTGCGCGCCGAAACCACCCTGTTCATCGTCTCGTCGAAATCGTTCAACACCCTCGAGACCTTGAAGAACGCAATGGCCGCGCGTACCTGGTACCTGGCCCAGGGCGGCTCGGAAGCCGAGCTGTACCGCCACTTCATCGCCGTTTCCAGCAACAAGGCCGCCGCCGTGGCCTTCGGCATCCGCGAAGAAAACATCTTCCCGATGTGGGACTGGGTGGGCGGGCGCTACTCGCTGTGGTCGGCCATCGGCCTGCCGATCGCCCTGGCCATCGGTACCGCCAACTTCAAAGAGCTGCTGTCCGGTGCCTACACCATGGACCAGCACTTCCAGACCGCGCCGTTCGACAAGAACATGCCGGTGCTGCTGGCCCTGCTGGGCGTGTGGTACGGCAACTTCTGGGGCGCCCAGAGTCACGCGATCCTGCCGTACGACCACTACCTGCGCAACATCACCAAGCACCTGCAACAGCTGGACATGGAGTCCAACGGCAAGAGCGTGCTGCAGGACGGCACCCCGGTGAAGACCGACACCGGTCCGGTTATCTGGGGTGGCGTCGGTTGCAACGGCCAGCATGCCTACCACCAGCTGCTGCACCAGGGCACCCAGCTGATTCCGGCCGACTTCATCGTGCCGGTGGTGAGCTTCAACCCGGTGGCCGACCATCATCAGTGGCTGTACGCCAACTGCCTGTCGCAGAGCCAGGCGCTGATGTTGGGCAAAACCCGCGAGGAAGCCGAGGCAGAGCTGCGTGGCAAAGGCCTGAACGAAGCGGACATCGAAAAGCTGGCCCCGCACAAGGTGATCCCAGGCAATCGTCCGAGCAACACCCTGGTGGTGGAACGCATCAGCCCGCGCCGCCTGGGCGCGCTGGTGGCGATGTACGAGCACAAGGTGTTCGTGCAGAGCGTGATCTGGGGCATCAACGCCTTCGACCAGTGGGGCGTGGAGCTAGGCAAGGAGCTGGGCAAGGGCGTTTACCAACGCCTGGTCGGCAGCCTGGAAGAAAGCGCCGAAGATGGTTCCACCCAAGGCCTGATCAACTACTTCCGCGGCCGTCACCGCGGTTGATCTGAAACCTTCGCCAGCTTCTTCGCGGGCTCGCCCGCTCCCACAGGTACCGCACAGGCCTCAAGAACTGTTCAGTACCTGTGGGAGCGGGCGAGCCCGCGAAGAGGCCGGCACAGGTTGAACACCTCTCCCAGCTACACTGTCCTATCGAATAGCCGTTGCAGTCCATCGCCCCTTACAAGAGCAGGACCACCCGCCATGTTCGATATCCGCAACTACCCTCAGGCCCTGGCCGTCAGCCAGTCCGCCGCCCTAACCCCCGACGAGTACCGCCGCCTCTACCGCCAGTCGGTGGATGACCCCGACACCTTCTGGGCCGAACAGGCCAAGCGCCTGGACTGGATCAAGCCCTGGTCGAGCGTGCAGCAATGCGACCTGAAGACCGGCAGCGCCCGCTGGTTCGACGGCGCCCAGCTCAACGTCAGCTACAACTGCATCGACCGCCACCTGGTCCGACGCGGCGAACAGACTGCCCTGCTGTGGGAAGGCGACGATCCCAAGGATTCCAAGGCCATCACCTACCGCGAACTGCACCGCCAGGTCTGCCGCCTGGCCAATGCGCTGAAAGCACGCGGGGTAAAGAAAGGCGACCGGGTGTGCATCTACATGCCGATGATCCCCGAGGCCGCCTTCGCCATGCTTGCCTGCACCCGCATCGGTGCCATCCACTCGGTGGTGTTCGGCGGCTTCTCGCCAGATGCCCTGCGCGACCGTATCCTCGATGCCGACTGCCGTACGGTGATCACTGCCGATGAAGGCGTGCGCGGCGGCAAACGCATCCCGCTGAAACAGAACGTCGACAAGGCCCTGGCCAGCTGCCCTGCGGTCAGCAGCGTATTTGTGGTGCGCCGCACCGGCGGCGATGTCGTCTGGGCCGAAGGCCGTGACTTCTGGTACCACGAGGCAACGGAAAAGGCCGGCGACGACTGCAGTCCCGAGCCGATGGGTGCCGAAGACCCGCTGTTCATCCTCTACACCTCCGGCAGCACCGGCAAACCCAAAGGCGTGCTGCACACTACCGGCGGCTACCTGCTCCAGGCCACCCTCACCTTCAAGGTGGTGTTCGACTACCGTGACGGCGAGGTGTTCTGGTGCACCGCCGATGTCGGCTGGGTCACCGGCCACAGCTACATCGTCTATGGTCCGCTGGCCAATGGCGCGATCTCGCTGATGTTCGAAGGCGTGCCCAACTACCCGGACACCTCGCGCTTCTGGCAAGTGGTGGACAAACACAAGGTGAACATCTTCTACACCGCCCCGACCGCTCTGCGCGCGCTGATGCGCGAGGGCTCCGCGCCGCTGCAGAGCACTTCACGCCAGAGCCTGCGCCTGCTGGGCAGCGTCGGCGAGCCGATCAACCCGGAAGCCTGGGAGTGGTATTTCGAAGAAGTCGGGCAAAAGCGCTGCCCCATCGTCGATACCTGGTGGCAGACCGAGACAGGCGGCATCATGCTCACCCCGCTGCCCGGCTCGCAGTCGCTCAAGCCCGGCTGTGCCACCCAGCCCATGTTCGGCGTACAACCGGTGCTGCTGGACGAAAAGGGCAAGCTCATCGAGGGCCCCGGTGCCGGCCTGCTGGCGATCAAGGCCAGCTGGCCCGGGCAGATCCGAAGTGTCTATGGCGACCATCAGCGCATGGTCGACACCTACTTCAAGCCGATGCCCGGCTATTACTTCACCGGCGACGGTGCCCGCCGCGATACCGATGGAGACTACTGGATCACCGGGCGTATCGATGACGTGATCAACGTTTCCGGTCACCGTATCGGTACCGCCGAAGTGGAAAGCGCGCTGGTGCTGCATGACAGCGTTGCCGAAGCGGCGGTGGTCGGTTACCCCCACGACCTCAAGGGCCAAGGCGTTTACGCTTTCGTCACACCGATGAATGGTGTAACGCCGGACGACGCGCTCAAGGCCGAGCTACTGGCCCTGGTCAGCAAGGAAATCGGCAGTTTCGCCAAACCCGAGCTGATCCAGTGGGCTCCGGCGCTGCCCAAGACACGCTCAGGCAAGATCATGCGGCGTATACTGCGCAAGATCGCCTGCAACGAACTCGACAACCTGGGCGATACCTCGACCCTGGCCGACCCCAGCGTGGTGCAGGGCCTGATCGACAAACGCCTCAACCAGTAACCGGCGGCCGTTGCCCATGGCCGCCCTGAACCAAAGGTCGCCATGGAAGCCCTTCGCCGCCGCATCGAAACCCAGGTCATGAGCCTTACCGGGCTGGCCCTCGGCCAGCTCGACCTGGAATCGCCCAAGGGTGACCCCGGGCTGTTCGGCCCGCACAGCATCAGCTGGCGGGTACATGGCGACTTCCCGAGCATGCTGGTCGGTGGCATCAGTGCCCTCATGCTGCAGTTGCTGCACCCGCTGGCCCTGGCCGGGGTGTGGGACCATTCCAACTTCCGTGAAGACCTGCTCGGCCGCCTGCGCCGTACCAGCCAATTCATCTCCGGCACCACCTTCGGCGCCACCCGCGATGCCGAGTGGCTGATCGACAAGGTGCGTACCATCCACCTGCAGGTAACCGGCACCGCGCCGGATGGCCGCCCGTATGCGGCCAGCGACCCTGACCTGCTGACCTGGGTGCACGTGGCGGAAGTCAGCAGCTTTCTCGCCGCCCACCTGCGTTACCGCAACCCGCAACTAGCGCGCGCCGAGCAGGATGCCTACTACGCAGAGATCGCATTGATTGCCGAGCGCCTTGGCGCCCGCGACGTGCCGCGCTCGTGCCAGCAGGTCGAGGACTATCTGCAGCGCATGCGTCCGCAGTTGCACTGCGACGCACGCAGCCATGAGGTGGTCGGCATCCTGCTCGATGCCCCCGCCCCCAGCCGCCTGGCACAGCCGGTGGGCAAGCTGATGCTGCACGCCGGCATCGACCTGCTGCCGGGCTGGGCCCAGACCATGCTCGGGCTACAGCACGGTCCGTTGCAGCGGCGCATGATCCGCCTGGGCCTGCAACGCACTGCGCCAGTACTGCGCTGGGCGATGCGCGACGGCTCGGCGCACCGGGCCAAACGGCGCATGGGTATCGAATGAGGTCAACTGGTCGCCTCAGCGGAACTGATTTAACGTGCCATACTCCAAGCTCTCCTGCTTAGACAGACGAAGCGACACATGTACAAAGGATTGACTCGCGCCGCTGGCGCACTGCTGGCCCTGGTAGCCCTCTACAGCCTTCTTGGCTTTTTCGTTCTCCCCGGTGTCGCGCTGCGCATCGCCAACCAACAGTTGGCCCAGTACGCAACCGTGCCTGCCCACCTCGAACGGATCGAACTCAACCCCTTCAGCCTCGAGCTGACACTGTGGGGCCTGCAGATCGGCGAGCCTGGCAAGGAGCAGGTCGGCTTCGACCGGCTGTACGCCAACCTTTCGCTCGACAGTCTATGGAGCGGTGCCCTGCACCTGGACGCAGTGGAACTGGTCAAACCGCGCAACGAAGTGCTGTTCGCCAAGGACGGTACTCTCAACCTGACCCGCCTGTTCAAACTGCCAGCCAGCGAAGCCAAGCCTGACGAGCCACCCAGCGACCCGCTCCCGCTACGCATCGGCAGCATCAAGCTCAGCGATGGCTACCTGCACTTCGAGGACCTGCGCCCGAGCGAGCCGATCGAGTTCCTCTACGACAACATGAACCTGGAGCTGAAAAACCTCAGCACCCTGCCCAACGACAATGCCGACATGACCCTGGTGGCCATCGGCCCCAACGGCGGGCGCATCGACTGGAAAGGCACCCTTAGCCTGGCGCCAATCGCCTCTGAAGGCACACTGAAGATCACCGAAGGCAAGATGAAGGCATTCTGGCCCTATGTGCGCGATGCCGTGCCACTGGTGCTGGAAGACGGCGTGGTCAGCCTCGACACCCACTACAAGCTCAACCTCGCCAAGCAGACCGAACTGTTGCTGGACAACGCGTCGGTGCGCATCGCCCCGTTTGCCATAAAGGCCCCGGATGGCCGCCCGCTGGCACGCCTGGCCAGCCTGGAAGTAAGCGAAACCTCGGTCGATCTGGTCAAGCAGCTGGTCACCGTGGGCAAGATCCGCAGCGAAAAACTGGAAACCTGGGCCGCGCTGGAAAAGGACGGCCAGCTCGACTGGCAGAAACTGTTCGCCAGCCAGCCGGCCAAGGCTACGCCGAAGGAAAAGGCCGAACCGGCCGCCGCCGAGCCCACGCCCGAACAGCAAGCCGCCAAGGAGCCGAGCAAACCCTGGCAGGTGCTGCTCAAGGACGTGCAACTGCGTAACTACCTGGTACACCTGGCAGACCGTACTCAGAAGGAGCCGGTGGCCCTCGACGTCGGCCCGCTCAACGCCGACCTGCAAGGTTTCGACAGTCTCAACAAGTCGCCCTTCAACCTCAAGCTCGATACCGGCGTGGGCAAGCAAGGCAAGCTTCAGGCGGCCGGCCAGGTCAACCTGGCGCCCATCTGGGCCAAGCTGGACGTGAGCACCCGCGATATCGACCTGCGAGTGGCCCAGGCCTATATCAGCCCGTTCATCCTGCTGGAGCTGCGCAGCGGCATGCTCGCCAGCGACCTCAAGGTCGACCTGAAGAACACCGCACCACTGGCCTTCAGTGTTACCGGCAAGGCACAGGTCAGCCAGCTGCACACCCTCGACACCATCAAGAGCCGTGACTTCGTCAAATGGCAACAGGTGAACGTCGACGGCCTGTCCTACGTGCACGGCGATGCGCTGTCGATCGACAAAGTGACCCTGCTGCAACCCTATGCGCGCTTCATCATCAACGAAGACCGCACGACCAACATCAACGACCTGCTGATCCCGCAGCCGGCCGGCGCCCCAGCGACCAGCCAGTCCAAGCCGGCCTCCGCCGGCAACGACAAGCCGCTGGGCATCCACATCGGCCAGATCGACATCAACGACGGCTCGGCCAACTTCGCCGACCTGTCCCTCACCCCCAACTTCGCCACGGCCATCCAACAGCTGAACGGCCGGATCGGCACCATCGACAATCGCAAGCCGGTGCCGGCCAAGGTCGACGTCAAGGGCAAGGTCGACCGCTACGCGCCGGTCACCATCAAAGGCGCCCTCAACCCGTTCAACCCGCTGGCCAGCCTGGATATCGCCACCAGCTTCAAGCGGGTCGAGCTGACCACACTCACACCCTACTCCGGCAAGTTCGCCGGCTTCCGTATCCGCAAGGGCCGGCTCAACCTCGACCTGCATTACCTGATCACCAATGGCCAGCTGAAGGCCGAGAACAAGGTGGTGGTTGAGCAGTTGCAGTTAGGCGAGAAGGTCGACAGCCCGGACGCAGTGGACCTCCCTATCCGCCTGGCGGTGGCACTGCTGAAGGATACAGAAGGCAAGATCTCGATCGAGCTGCCGGTATCCGGAGACCTCAACAACCCGCAGTTCAGCGTGATGCCGATCGTCTGGCAAACCCTGCGCAACCTGGTGTTGCGTGCGGCGCAAGCGCCGTTCAAGTTCATTGGCGGGCTGGTTGCCGGCGGTGGCTCGGAAGATCTGGGCAATGTGTCCTTCGCCCCGGGCTCCAGCGAGCTTAGTGGCGACGCCCAGGCATCGTTGGACAAATTGGCGTCGGCCCTGAAGGAGCGCCCGGAGCTGCGTCTGGAAATCGAAGGCACCAGCGCCCAGGCCAGCGACGGCCCGCTGATCGCCCAGCAGCGCCTGGAGCGTGAGTACCAGGCCACCTGGTACAAGATTCTGCAGCGCCGCGGTGACAAGGTGCCGGCCAATGCCTCGATGCTGGTGGTCGACGACAGCGAAAAACCGGCGATGCTCGAAGGCATCTACCGTAACCGCCTGAAGCAACAGCCGCCTGCGGAATGGGAGCAACTGGGCCGCGACGAGCGCACCGCCAAGCTGCGCGAGGCGGTGATCAAGTCCTGGGCCGAAAGTACTGCGCTGCTGCGCACACTTGGCCAGGAGCGGGCCAGCAGCATCAAGGATTACCTGGTAGACAAAGGCCAGCTGGAAGATGACCGGGTGTACTTCATCGATACCAGTCTGGGCCAGGCCGAGAGCGATGGTCGGGTGGTGACGCCGATGCATCTGGATGCCGAGTAACTTCTACTAGCAGGTCTGGCCTCTTCGCGGGCTTGCCCGCTCCCACAGGTACTGCACAGGCCTTGAACCGTGTACGGTCCCTGTGGGAGCGGGCAAGCCCGCGAAGAGGCCGGTACAGGCTTCACACCAACCGCTGCCCCGACACCGCCGGGTGGTACAACGGCTGCACCTTGTTCCCTGCCGGGTCCAGCAGGTGGAAGCTGCGCGCCCCGTCACCATGGTTGAACGGCCGGTCCAGCAGGGTCACGCCATGGGCCTTGAAATACTGGTACCAGGCCTCCAGCTCCTCCACGCTATCGACGATGAACCCATAGTGGTCCAGGGTCTGCAAACCATTGGCCGCCCCTGCCCCGCGCCCCAGCGACAGGTTGTCGTTACCACAAGTGAGATACACCAGGTCTTCGTTGGCGCGGTTCAGCACCTCCATGCCCAGCACATCGACGTAGAAGCGTTCGCACTCCTCCAGGTTGGGCACCAACAAGGCAATATGGCGCAGGCCGTCCAGGCGACCAGGGCGTGCAGGCAATTCGGACATTGGCGAAGCTCCATTTTTGTATACAATTCACAGTATAATTTAAAACAAAAGGAGAGCCTTGTGTATAGCCTGTTCATCAAGACCCGAGTGAAGCCCGGTTGCGCCGAGGATTTTCTAACTGCGATCAAGGTCAATGCCGCAGCCTCAGTCGCCACTGAACCTGGTTGCCTGGCATTCGATGTGTCGCAAGACCGGGTCGACCCGGAGTTGATCTACCTGTACGAGATCTACCGCGACGATGCAGCCTATGAAGCGCATACCCAAACCGCGCACTTTCGCGATAGCCGGCCATTGGTCGAGCCGCTGATCGTCGAGCAAGAATGCTTCGAGAGCGATGTGATCGCGCGTAACCCGGTGTACTAGCCGCAAATGAAAAGCCCCGGCAAATAGCCGGGGCTCGGAGCGAAGGTGGCCAAATCCGTTTGGCCGACGGGACATTCCTTATTCGGCTTTCAGGCCGTCAGACATGACGCTTTTCACGCCTTTGATGTTCTTGGTGATGCGTACTGCTTCTTCTTTCTGGGATTGAGTGATCGCCACGTCAGACGACAGCGAGACGACGCCTTGGCTGGTCTCGACTTTGATGTCGCTGCCTGGAATACCTTTTTCAGTCAGCAGGTCCGCTTTCACCTTGGTAGTGATCCAGGTGTCGGAACCTTCCTGCTTGGCGTTATCCACGGTGTTGGCAGCCAACATGACTGGAGCCTGGGTTGGCTCCGCAGCGAGTGCGCCGTTAGCCATGGTCAGGGTCAGGGCGGTAGCAGTAGCGGCAGCAATGGCGAACTTCTTCATGTGAGTCACTCCTGTTTTTTCGAAAGGTCTGCGCCGTATGTCCTGGCGTCAGATATGGAGGTAGTTGCATGCGCTGTGCCAGCTTTTCCGTCTCGCTTGTTTCCTTTTAAATCAACAAGTTAGCCAAATTTAGATTTGGCCGATGTCGTGCATTCTGCAATCCGCACGATAAAACTGCTTGCAAGATGCAAGTCCGCAAAAGGTTCCGTACAGCCATAAAAAAAGGCCCCTTGCGGGGCCTTTCTTTCTACTACGAGGCAATCATCAGACGCCCGAGGCCTTGGCCGCGGCAACGTCCTTGATCGACAGCTTGATACGGCCGCGGTTGTCCACGTCCAGTACCAGTACTTCGACTTCCTGGCCTTCTTTCAGGATGTCGGTGACTTTCTCGACGCGAGCATCGCTCAGCATGGAGATGTGCACCAGGCCGTCCTTGCCAGGCAGGATGTTTACGAACGCACCGAAGTCGACGATGCGCTCGACCTTGCCGACGTAGATCTTGCCGATCTCGGCTTCGGCGGTAATGCCCAGGATGCGTTGCTTGGCAGCATCTGCCGCTTCCTTGGTTTCGCCGAAGATCTTGATCGAGCCATCGTCTTCGATGTCGATCGAAGCCTTGGTCTCTTCGCAGATGGCGCGAATGGTGGCGCCGCCTTTACCGATGACGTCACGGATCTTGTCGGTGTCGATCTTCATCGCGATCATGGTCGGGGCGTTGGCCGACAGCTCGCTACGCGACTGGGCGATGATCTGGTTCATCTGGCCGAGGATATTCAGGCGCGCTTCCAGGGCCTGGCCCAGGGCGATCTCCATGATCTCTTCGGTGATACCGTTGATCTTGATGTCCATCTGCAGCGCGGTAACACCCTTGGCGGTACCGGCTACCTTGAAGTCCATGTCGCCCAGGTGGTCTTCGTCACCCAGGATGTCGGTCAGGACGGCGAACTTGTCACCTTCCTTGACCAGGCCCATGGCGATACCGGCAACCGGTGCCTTCATCGGTACACCAGCGTCCATCAGGGCCAGGGAAGCACCACAGACCGAAGCCATGGAGCTGGAACCGTTGGATTCGGTGATTTCCGATACCACGCGGATGGTGTACGGGAACTCGCTGTCGCTCGGCAGCATGGCCTGCACGCCACGACGGGCCAGGCGGCCGTGGCCGATTTCACGACGGCCAGCGCCGCCCATGCGACCGCACTCACCCACCGAGAATGGCGGGAAGTTGTAGTGCAGCATGAACGGGTCTTTTTTCTCGCCTTCCAGGGTGTCCAGCAGCTGGGCGTCACGGGCAGTACCCAGGGTCGCAACGACCAGGGCCTGGGTTTCGCCACGGGTGAACAGCGCCGAACCGTGAGTCTTCGGCAAGACGCCGACTTCGATGTTCAGCGGGCGCACGGTGCGGGTGTCACGGCCGTCGATACGCGGTTTGCCGTTGACGATGTTCTCACGGACGGTGCGGTATTCCAGCTCGCCGAAGATTTCCTTGATGGCGCCGGCGGACGGGCCGGTCTCTTCGTTGCTCAGACGGGCAACAGCCTCGTCGCGCAGCTGGCCCAGGCGGTTGTAGCGGTCAGCCTTCTGGGTGATGGTGTAGGCCTGCGAAACGGCTTCGCCGAACTCGGCGCGTACCAGGTTCATCAGCTCGACGTTGGCCGGGGCTGGCTGCCAGTCCCAGGTCGGCTTGCCGGCTTCGGCAGCCAGTTCCTTGACGGCCTGGATCACGGCCTGGAATTCGTCGTGGGCGAACAGCACGGCGCCCAGCATCTGGTCTTCGGTCAGCTCTTTGGCTTCCGACTCAACCATCAGTACAGCCGATTCGGTACCGGCAACGACCATGTCCAGGCTCGAGGCAGCCAGTTGCTCGTAGGTCGGGTTCAGCAGGTAGCCGGTGCTTTCGTGGAAGGCAACGCGAGCGGCGCCGATCGGGCCTTCGAACGGAATGCCGGAGATGGCCAGGGCAGCCGAGGTACCGATCATCGCAGCGATGTCCGGGTCGGTCTTCTTGCTGGTGGAAACCACGGTGCAGACAACCTGCACTTCGTTCATGAAGCCTTCCGGGAACAGCGGACGGATCGGACGGTCGATCAGGCGCGAGGTCAGGGTCTCTTTCTCGGAAGGACGGCCTTCACGCTTGAAGAAGCCACCCGGGATCTTGCCGGCGGCGTAGGTCTTTTCCTGGTAGTGGACCGACAGCGGGAAGAAGCCCTTGCCTGGATCGGCCTGTTTGGCACCGACCACGGTCACCAGCACGGTGACGTCGTTGTCGACGGTAACCAGCACGGCGCCGGTTGCCTGACGGGCAATACGGCCCGTTTCGAGAGTAACGGTCGACTGACCGAACTGGAATGTCTTGATTACCGGGTTCACGGTTTCCTACCTTTTTTCA
Source organism: Pseudomonas sp. PVC-5-1 (assembly GCF_057444345.1). Classification (NCBI taxonomy): domain Bacteria; kingdom Pseudomonadati; phylum Pseudomonadota; class Gammaproteobacteria; order Pseudomonadales; family Pseudomonadaceae; genus Pseudomonas; species Pseudomonas sp. PVC-5-1. The sequence goes on from NZ_CM172024.1 coordinate 4,957,478, forward strand.
GTGGCTCTGGGGGAACTGGTTTCTTGCGAATTCTTGGGCAGAACGGGGAATCGGCCCCATTGACCGTCCAGATACAACACGAGGCTGGGAGCCTGGCACCAAGCGGAAAATCCGCTCAGCATTGCCAGGCTGCCAACCTCGGAGATACGCGTGGCGTGTCCAACGGCAGCACTGCAAAACAGCCCTGCCGAAGCCTGCGACACGCCATGCACACCACTGGCCAGGCCGCTATTAGCGACGCAGACCCAGGCGACCGATCAGGGCGCTGTAACGAGTGGTGTCTTTGCCCTTCAGGTAGTCCAGCAGCTTACGACGCTGGTTGACCATACGGATCAGACCACGACGGGAGTGGTGGTCTTTGTCGTTGGCCTTGAAGTGGCCTTGCAGCTTGTTGATGTTGGCGGTCAGCAGAGCAACCTGCACTTCCGGGCTACCGGTATCGCCGGCGGCTTGCTGGTATTCGGCAACGATCTGAGCTTTTTCTTCAACGCTGAGGGCCATTTGGCTTCTCCTGATAACGGATCCCGCATGCGGGGTCCAATAGGCCAGGGACAAATCCCTGTATTAATAAAAAAGGTGTGACCGTGCCTACTGACAGCCACCCTTGGTGCCGTGGGGCCTGGCAATTGCCCGACCCCGCGGTTTCGGTCATTCCGACCGAATCAGCCGACGCGGCGCAATGCGCCCGTCTTCGCTCACTTCACCGATACCGATGAAGCGCGCATTGTGATCCTGTACCCGGACCATGCCAAATTGCGGCGCGTCCGGCGCGCGTACCGCCTGCCCATGCAGCCAGTAAAACGCACTGTGCTCGGACAGGCACACCAGTGGCCAGTCCTGCAGGCCGCTGTCCGAAGGCATCAGGAAGCGGTCGAGCGCTTCGTTGCCGCCTTCGGCGTGGGCCTGTTCGAGTTCCTCGAGGGTGACCGTCTGTGCCAGCGCGAAAGGCCCGGCCTGGGTCCTGCGCAGCTCGGCGACATAGGCGCCGCAGCCAAGGGCCTCACCGATATCCTCCACCAGGGTGCGGATATAGGTGCCTTTGCTGCATCCTACGCTCAGCCGTGCACGGGTGCCTTCGCACTCGAGCAACTCCAAGCGGCCAATAGTAACAGAACGCGCCTCGCGCTCCACTACCTCTCCTGCACGTGCCAGCTTGTAAAGCGGCTGGCCATCACGCTTGAGCGCCGAGTACATCGGCGGTATCTGGCTGATCTGGCCACGAAAACGCGGCAGCAGGGCCTCGATGTCGGCGCGACCAACGGTCACCTCACGGGTCTGCAGCACTTCACCTTCGGCATCGCCGGTGTTGGTAGTCTGCCCCATCTGCATGACCGTTTCGTAGCCCTTGTCGGAATCGAGCAGGTACTGCGAAAACTTGGTCGCTTCGCCAAAGCACAGCGGCAGCACGCCGGTTGCCAGCGGATCGAGGCTGCCGGTGTGACCGGCCTTTTCCGCATTGAGCAGCCAGCGCACCTTTTGCAGGGCGGCGTTGGAGGTGAAGCCCAGCGGCTTGTCGAGCAGGATGATGCCGCTGACGTTGCGGCGGATACGTTTGACCTGGGCCACCGCTTACTCCTCGGCGTCCAGCTTGTCGGCATCCTTGTGCAGACGGTCTTCGGCGACCGCGCGCTCGATCAGTGCCGACAGGTGGGCACCACGGCTGACGCTTTCGTCGAAGTGGAAGTGCAGTTGCGGCACGCTGCGCAGTTGCATCACACGGCCCAAGTGCAGGCGCAGGAAGCTCGCGGCGCTGGTCAGGGCCTTGAGGGTCTGCGGTACGGCGTCGGCGCCGTCCTGGCCCATCACGGTGATGAACACCTTGGCGTGGCCAAGATCACGGCTGACATCGACGGCAGTGATGGTCACCAGGCCGACGCGCGGGTCTTTGACTTCACGGCGGATCAGCTCCGACAGCTCGCGCTGCATCTGGTCGCCGATGCGTTGGGTACGGCTATATTCTTTTGCCATTCTTGCTACCTGTAACTTAAAGCGGCAAACGCCCGGTCAGGCTGAAGCCTGACCGGGCGCTACCTACTGAGGCACTGCCCACCGCCCTGCGGCGGGGCTGGCGCCCTGCTCACCCTTAAAGGGTACGAGCAACCTGGACTTTCTCGAAGACTTCGATCTTGTCGCCGACCTTGACGTCGTTGTAGCTCTTCACGCCAATACCGCACTCCATGCCGTTACGTACTTCGGAGGCGTCGTCCTTGAAGCGACGCAGCGACTCCAGTTCGCCTTCGAAGATCACAACGTCTTCGCGCAGTACGCGGATCGGACGGTTGCGGTACACGGTACCCTCGATGACCATACAGCCAGCGATGGCGCCGAACTTCGGCGAACGGAACACGTCACGTACTTCGGCGACACCCAGGATGTTCTCGCGAACATCGCTGCCGAGCATGCCGGTCAGGGCCTTCTTGACGTCTTCGATGATGTCGTAGATCACGTTGTAGTAACGCATATCCAGACCTTCCTGCTCGACGATCTTGCGCGCGCCGGCATCGGCACGCACGTTGAAGCCGAACAGTACTGCATTCGAAGCCAGCGCCAGGTTGGCGTCGCTTTCGGTGATACCACCGACGCCGCCACCGATCACGCGCACCTGAACTTCGTCGTTGCCCAGGCCCGACAGCGAACCCTGCAGTGCTTCCAGGGAACCACGCACGTCGGTCTTGAGGACGATGTTGAGGGTCTTCTTCTCTTCCTGACCCATGGTCTCGAAGATGTTTTCCAGCTTGCCAGCGTGAGCACGGGCCAGCTTGACCTCGCGGTACTTGCCTTGACGGAACAGGGCAACTTCACGAGCCTTCTTCTCGTCGGCAACCACGGACAGCTCGTCACCGGCTTCCGGGGTACCGTCAAGGCCGAGGATTTCGACCGGGATCGACGGGCCGGCTTCCTTCACAGGCTTGCCGTTCTCGTCGAGCATGGCGCGCACGCGGCCATAGTTGGAACCGCACAGGACCATGTCGCCCTGACGCAGGGTACCGTCCTGAACCAGGATGGTCGCCACCGGGCCACGGCCCTTGTCCAAGCGAGATTCGACAACCACACCACGACCTGGAGCGGTCGGGGTAGCGGTCAGTTCCAGGATCTCGGCCTGCAGCAGGACAGCCTCGAGCAGTTCGTCGACGCCGGTACCCATCTTGGCCGAAACCTTGACGAACGGAGTATCACCACCCCAGTCCTCGGAGGTCACGCCTTCGACAGCAAGCTCGTTGCGGATGCGATCGATATCGGCACCCGGCTTGTCGATCTTGTTCACTGCAACCACCAGCGGAACGCCAGCTGCCTTGGCATGCTGAACGGCTTCGCGGGTTTGCGGCATCACGCCGTCGTCCGCTGCCACCACCAGGATGACGATGTCGGTAGCCTTGGCACCACGGGCACGCATTGCGGTGAACGCAGCGTGGCCTGGGGTATCGAGGAAGGTGACCATGCCGCGGTCGGTTTCCACGTGGTAGGCACCGATGTGCTGGGTAATACCACCGGCTTCGCCAGCGGCAACCTTGGCACGACGGATGTAGTCGAGCAGCGAGGTCTTACCATGGTCAACGTGACCCATGACGGTAACGACCGGCGCACGCGATTCGACTTCACCTTCGAACTTCAGCGATTCGGCCAGGGAGTCTTCCAGGGCGGTATCGCTGACCAGGGTCACTTTGTGGCCCAGTTCTTCGGCGACCAGCTGAGCGGTTTCCTGGTCGAGCACCTGGTTGATGGTGACCGGGGTACCCAGCTTGAACATGAACTTGACCACTTCAGCGGCCTTGACCGACATCTGTTGGGCCAGTTCCGAGACGGTGATGGTCTCGCCGATGGTCACGTCACGGATGACTGGACCGGTCGGGTTCTGGAAGCCGTGCTGGTTGCGCTTCTTCAGCTTGCTCTTGCCACCGCGGCCACGGCGTACGCCATCGCTCTCTTCATCGGTGGTGCGCGGTGCGGCGCGAGGAGTCGGAGCCTTTTCCTTCTCCTTGACCTTGACCTTGATCGACACGCGCGGGGCCTCGCCACGACGCTCGCCACCACGACGGTCTTCGTCACGGGTGCGGCCTTCGTTGCGACGGGCTTCGTCCTTCTTGCGCTCGGCAGCACGGGCTGCGGCGTCTTCGGACGCCGGGGCGTCGGCAACTACCGGTGCCGGGGCAGCGGCAGGTGCCGCTTCTGGCTTGGCGGCAGGCGCAGGGGCTGCAGCAGCGGTTTCGGCGGCCTGACGGCGAGCCTGCTCCTCGTTGCGCTGGCGAACTTCGGCCTCGACCTTGTCGCGAGCGGCGTTTTCAGCCGCGCGGCGCTCTTCCAGCTCACGCTTCTGCTCAGCCTGGATTTCTTCCGGGCTGCGCTGCACGAATACTTTCTTCTTGCGTACTTCTACGCTGATGCTCTTGCTACCGGCGACACGCAGGGTGCTGGTGGTTTTGCGCTGCAAGGTAATCTTGCGCGGCTCTTCCGCCTTGCTCTTGTGGCTGCTCTTCAAATGAGTCAGCAAGGTCTGCTTCTCATTGTCGGTCACTACCTGACCGGCGTCGGTGTGCGGCAGACCTGCCTCACGCATCTGCTGCAGCAGGCGCTCTACCGGTGCCTCGACCTCTTGGGCCAGTTCTTTCACCGTGACTTGCGTCATGCACTTCTCTCCTCAGGCCGCGCCTAATTACTCGAACCAGTGGGCTCGGGCGGCCATGATCAACTTGCCGGCACGCTCTTCGTCGATGCCGTCGATGTCGAGCAGATCGTCGATCGACTGCTCGGCCAGGTCTTCGCGGTTAACCACGCCGCGCACCGCCAGTTCCGCCGCCAGGTCCTTGTCCATACCCTCGAGGGAGAGCAGGTCGTCAGCCGGATGGGCGTCTGCCAGTTTTTCTTCGGTAGCGATGGCCTTGGTCAACAAACGGTCCTTGGCTCGAGCGCGGAGCTCGTTGACGATATCTTCGTCAAAGCCATCGATGTTGAGCATTTCTTCCAACGGTACGTAGGCAATTTCTTCGAGGCTGGTGAAGCCTTCGTCGACCAGCACTTGGGCCAGCTCCTCGTCGACTTCCAGTTCATCGATGAAATTGCGCAGGATGTCACCGGTTTCGGCCTGCTGCTTGGCCTGGATGTCCTTCTCGGTCATCACGTTCAGGGTCCAGCCGGTCAGCTGACTGGCCAGGCGAACGTTCTGACCGCCACGACCAATGGCCTGGGCCAGGTTGTCCTCGGCAACGGCGATGTCCATGGCATGGGCATCTTCATCAACGATGATCGCCGCGACTTCAGCCGGCGACATGGCGTTGATGACGAACTGCGCCGGGTTATCGTCCCACAGGACGATATCCACACGCTCACCACCCAACTCCCCGGATACGGCCTGGACGCGCGAACCACGCATGCCGATACAGGCGCCTTGCGGGTCGATGCGCTTGTCCTTGGAGCGGACGGCGATCTTGGCTCGCGAACCCGGATCACGGGATGCAGCCATGACTTCGATGAGGCCCTCGGCAATTTCCGGCACTTCGATGCGGAAAAGCTCGATCAGCATCTGTGGCGCGGTGCGCGACAGGATCAGCTGTGGGCCACGGTTCTCGGTGCGAATTTCCTTGAGCAGCGCACGCAGGCGCACGCCAACACGGAAGGTCTCGCGCGGAATGATGTCTTCGCGGGCCAGCAGGGCCTCGGCGTTGTTGCCCAGGTCAACGATGACGTTGTCGCGGGTAACCTTTTTGACGGTACCGGAGATGATCTCGCCAACGCGCTCGCGGTAGGCATCGACCACCTGGGCACGCTCGGCCTCACGGACCTTCTGCACGATGACCTGCTTGGCGGTCTGGGCGGCAATACGACCGAATTCGATGGACTCGATCTTCTCTTCGATCACGTCACCAACCTTGGCTTCAGGGTGGGTTTCGTGAATCTTGCTCAACCAGGTCTCGATCGCCGGATCATCAAGATCGGCTTCGTCGACCACGGTCCAGCGACGGAAGGTCTCGTAGCTACCGGTGTGGCGGTTGATTTCCACACGCAGGTCGACTTCGTCTTCAAAACGTTTTTTGGTTGCAGTGGCCAGTGCCACTTCCAGCGCTTCGAAAATGACGCCGGGCGGTACACCTTTTTCGTTGGATACCGATTCAACAACCAGCAGTACTTCTTTGCTCATCGTACGCCTCGCCTTGCGCAAGCCATTGGGCCCGGATAGTCCGCCGGGCCCGGCACGTCTCAGTCAAAACTGGGAATAATATTGGCCTTGTCGATCGAGTCGATCGGCAACAGGAATTCTTGATTGTCCACCTGGACCACCACATCCTGCTCCTCCACACCGCGGAGAAGGCCCTGGAAGTTACGACGACCCTCGAAGGGTGAGCGCAGCTTGATCTTCACTTGTTCGCCGGCATGCGAGGCAAACTGTTCCAGAGTGAACAGTGGGCGATCCATGCCTGGAGAAGACACCTCGAGGGTGTATTCACTGCTGATCGGATCTTCCACATCGAGAATTGCGCTGGCCTGACGGCTGACCGCTTCGCAGTCGTCCACCAGGATGCCGCCTTCCTTGTCGATGTAGATGCGCAGTACCGAATGCTTACCCTGGGAAACGTATTCGATCCCCCAGCATTGATAGCCCAGACCCTCGACAACCGGGGCCAACAAGGCCTGCAACTGTTCTAGCTTGCTCGACACCTGAACCCCCTCGTGCATGCTGTGCAAATAAAAAATGGGCGAAGCGCCCATCCCTGAAAGCGCCGTTGGACAACGACGCCGAAAACTGTTCGGTTAGCAAAAAGCCCCTGAAAAGGGGCTCCGCTGAAGCTGGTTGCGGGGGCTGGATTTGAACCAACGACCTTCGGGTTATGAGCCCGACGAGCTACCAAGCTGCTCCACCCCGCGACAAAGCTGGGGCAAAAGTATAAGACTGAACCCTCTTGAGGGTCAAATCCGAACCTTCACCTGCAAGAAAGCCCGCTAAAGCGGGCTCTCAAGCTTTAATTGGTACCGAGAAGGGGACTCGAACCCCTACACCCTATGGGCACAACCACCTCAAGGTTGCGTGTCTACCAATTCCACCACCTCGGCAATACTACTACTTGAAACCCGTTACTTCTGCTCTTGTGCCGGAGGAGGTACATCACCCGTGTTAGGAGTGGTTTCGCTCTTCTGCTGCTGGAGCACCGGTACATCATCATTAACTGCCGGTTTCTGCGGCTCTTTCACTTCTAGCACTGCTGGATCTGGAAGACCTGCTTGGCTAAGCTGGTGAGCTTGTTGCTTCGCGAAGTATCCTAACCCAAGTGCTGTCAAAAAGAAAGTGGCAGCGAGTATAGCAGTTAATTTACTCAGAAACGTTGCAGAACCCTGGCTCCCGAACACGGTATTTGAAGCACCCGCGCCGAAAGATGCACCTGCTTCCGCACCTTTACCCTGTTGCAACAGAACCAGCACTACAAGCGACAGCGCTGCCAACAGATGAAAAACAACGATGACTGTTTCCAGCATTTGTTCAGTTTCCTGCGGCGCGACAAATTGCACCGAATTCGTCTGCGTTCAGGGAAGCTCCACCAATGAGCCCCCCATCGATATCCGGCATGCCGAACAGTTCGGCCGCATTGGCCGCCTTCACGCTGCCGCCGTAGAGCAACTGCACCTTCGCAGCCACTTCAGCATCTTTTGCCGCCAACTGGCTACGGATGGCTGCGTGCACATCCTGGGCCTGCTGTGGCGTGGCCGTAAGGCCGGTACCAATGGCCCATACAGGCTCATAGGCAATTACTGCATTGGCAAAAGCCTTAACACCGAATGCCTCGATGATACTGCTTAGTTGACGCCCGACAACTTCGAGCGTTTTGCCAGCCTCGCGCTCTTCAAGGGTTTCCCCGATGCAAAGCACTGGCTTCAAACCTTTGGCCTGGGCCGCTGCAAACTTGCGATTGAGCACTTCGTCGGTTTCACCAATGACCTGGCGACGCTCCGAATGACCAATCAACACCAACTTGCAGCCTGCTTCAACCAGCTGTTCCGGAGCAACTTCTCCGGTCAGCGCACCCTGTTCGGGTTGTACTGCAGAATTCTGTGCGCCGACAGTAATTTCCTTACCTGCCAGGCCATCGATCACTTGATTGATGAACAAGGCCGGTGGAAATACAACGACTTCCACTCCGCTCGGCAAGGCCAGATTTCTCAAGCCTTCGGTCAGCTCAGCGACGCTAGCGCGGGTACCGTGCATCTTCCAGTTACCAGCTACCATAGGGCGACGCATGCTTTACCTCGTCGGTCAAAGTGGGCGCAGATAGTACCCAACCCTATCTGCGCTGGCAAGCGCCTTCAGACACAAACTTCGCCGACCAGTTTGGCCAACGCTTCTGCGTGCGCACGCACCTGGCTTTCGTCCTCGCCCTCGACCATCACCCGCACCAACGGCTCGGTACCGGATTTTCGCAGCAGCACGCGGCCGCGGCCTGCCAAGGCCTCGGTCACCTTGGCACTGGCTTCCTTGACCGCCGGGTGCTCCAGCGGGTCGACCTTGCTGGCGCCATATCGCACGTTGATAAGCACCTGCGGGCACTTGCGCAGGGCCTGACGAGCCTGCGCCAGAGTTTCGCCACGACGCTTGAGTGCCATCAATACCTGCAGCGCTGCGATGATCGCATCACCGGTGGTGGTGTGGTTGCAGCACACGACGTGCCCGGAGTTTTCGCCACCGACCAGCCACTCACGCTCCAGCAGCTCTGCCATGACGTAACGGTCACCGACCTTGGCCCGCACGAACGGAACATCCAGTTCCTTCAGCGCAAGCTCCAGGCCCAGGTTGCTCATCAGCGTGCCCACCACCCCGCCCTGCAGCTTGCCACGCTCGTGCAGGTCGCGAGCAATGATGAACAGCAGTTCGTCACCATCAACGATGGCGCCGGTGTGGTCGACCATCAGCACGCGGTCGCCATCACCGTCAAAGGCAATGCCCAGGTCGGCATGGCCTACCAGCACGGCAGCCTGAAGCGATTCGATGTGAGTCGAGCCACAGCCTTCGTTGATGTTCAGGCCGTCTGGCTGGGCATGCAGCACGGTCACTTCGGCACCCAGCTCGCGGAAAACGCTTGGCGCGACCTTGTAGGTGGCACCGTGGGCGCAATCGACAACCAGCTTGAGGCCGTCGAAACTGGTGCTGGTCGGCACACTGCTCTTGCAGAACTCGATGTAGCGGCCGGCTGCATCGTTGATGCGCGAAACCTTGCCCAGCTTGCCCGACTCGACAACGGTCATCGGCTGATCGAGCAATTCCTCGATCATCAACTCGACTTCGTCCGGTAGCTTGGTCCCTTGGCCCGAGAAGAACTTGATGCCATTGTCATCGTGCGGGTTGTGCGAGGCGCTGATGACGATGCCGGCTTCGGCGTGGAAGGTACGCGTCAGGTAGGCGATGGCCGGCGTAGGCATCGGCCCGAGCAGCATCACATCGGCACCTGCCGCGGACAGGCCGGCTTCGAGTGCGGACTCGAACATGTAGCCGGAGATACGCGTGTCCTTGCCAACCAGCACTCGGCAGTGGCCTTGCTTGCGGAAGGCCATGCCGGCCGCCCAGCCAAGCTTCAGCATGAAGTCAGGCGTGATCGGGTATTCGCCGACGCGGCCACGAATGCCGTCGGTACCAAAGTATTTTCTGCTCATAGGGACTCCAATGTTCTTATTCGGCGTTTTGCACCGCAGCGATCATGCGCACCACATCAACGGTTTCGGCCACGTCATGGACACGAAGGATGCTCGCCCCCTTGGTCATGGCCAACGCCGCCAGCGCAAGGCTGCCATACAACCGCTCGCCAACCGGACGTTCCAGCGTCAGGCCGATCATGCTCTTGCGTGAAACACCCACCAGCAGCGGGCGCCCAAGGCGATAGAGCGCTTCCATGTGCTTGAACAGGCTCAGATTGTGCGCCAGTGTCTTGGCGAAACCGAAGCCCGGATCAAGGATGATTCTGTTTGCGTCGATGCCCGCCGCGGCGCAGGCGACCATTCGCTGTTCAAGGTAGCGCGTAACGTCGGCGGTCACATCTTCGTAATGCGGGTCGTCCTGCATGTTACCCGGCTCGCCACGCATGTGCATGAGGCACACCGGCAGGCCGGTATCCGCGGCTGCGTCCAGGGCGCCATCGCGCTCCAGGGCACGCACGTCGTTGATCAACCCTGCACCGAGGCGCGCCGATTCACGCATGACGGCTGGCGTGGAGGTATCGACCGAGATGACCACGTCGAGTCGGCTGTTGATCGCCTCGACCATGGGGGCCACCCGCTCCAGCTCCTCGGTCACCGATACCGCGCGCGCACCCGGCCGCGTGGACTCTCCGCCGATGTCGATCAGCGTGGCGCCTGCGGCAACCATCGCTTCGGCATGACGCAACGCCTCATCACGCTGGTTGAAGCGCCCGCCATCGGAGAAGGAATCAGGGGTGATATTGAGAATACCCATGACATGGGTACGCGACAAATCAAGAACCCGATTGCCGCAAGGCAACCGGGTCGGGTACTGCACTGAGCTCATAGATGCCCTTAGTGTTGAGCCGCTGGACCGCCGATCGGCGATTCCGGGCGATCACCCTGGGCAGCTGGTTTGCCCGAAGCCGAGTCATCATCCCAGTCGCGCGGTTCGCGGGGGGTACGGCCAGCCATGATATCGTCAATCTGCTCGGCGTCGATGGTCTCGTACTTCATCAGCGCTTCGGCCATGGCATCGAGCTTGTCACGGTTGTCGGTGAGCAGCTGCTTGGCCGTGGCGTAGCACTGGTCGATGATGCTGCGCACTTCCGAGTCGATCAGCTTGGCGGTTTCGCCGGAAACGCTGGCGTGCTGGCTCGCAGCACTGCGCCCCAGGAACACCTCACCTTCTTCCTCGGCGTACATCAGCGGCCCGAGTTTTTCGGAAAGGCCCCACTTGGTCACCATGTTGCGGGCGATCTGGCTGGCACGCATGATGTCGTTGGACGCGCCGGTAGTGACGCCATCGAAGCCCAAGGTCATTTCCTCGGCAATACGGCCCCCGTACAGCGAGCAGATCTGGCTGATCAGTGCGCGCTTGGACAGGCTGTAGCGGTCTTCTTCCGGCAGGAACATGGTCACGCCCAGGGCACGGCCACGCGGAATGATCGAAACCTTGTAGACCGGATCGTGCTCAGGCACCAGGCGACCGACAATGGCGTGGCCAGCCTCGTGGTAGGCAGTGTTCTGCTTTTCTTTCTCGGACATGACCATGGTCTTGCGCTCGGCGCCCATCATGATCTTGTCCTTGGCCAGTTCGAACTCTTTCATTTCGACCAAGCGCTTGTTGGCGCGCGCGGCAAACAGCGAGGCCTCGTTGACCAGGTTGGCCAGGTCCGCACCGGAGAAGCCAGGGGTACCACGGGCAATGACCGCCGGGTTGACGTTCTCGCCGACCGGCACCTTGCGCATGTGTACCTTGAGGATCTGTTCGCGACCACGAATGTCCGGCAGGCCCACCACCACCTGACGGTCGAAGCGGCCGGGGCGCAGCAGCGCCGGGTCGAGCACGTCCGGACGGTTGGTAGCGGCGATGACGATGATGCCATCGTTCATCTCGAAGCCGTCCATCTCCACCAGCAACTGGTTGAGGGTTTGCTCACGCTCGTCGTGACCACCCCCCATGCCAGCGCCACGGTGGCGACCAACGGCGTCGATCTCGTCGATGAAGATGATGCATGGGGCGTGTTTCTTGGCCTGTTCGAACATGTCGCGCACACGGCTGGCACCGACACCGACGAACATTTCCACGAAGTCCGAACCGGAAATGGTGAAGAAAGGCACCTTCGCCTCGCCGGCGATGGCCTTGGCTAGCAAGGTCTTACCGGTACCGGGCGGGCCGACCATCAGCACGCCACGCGGGATACGGCCGCCCAGGCGCTGGAACTTGCCCGGGTCGCGCAGGAACTCGACCAACTCGCCGACTTCTTCCTTGGCTTCGTCGCAACCTGCAACGTCGGCCAGGGTGGTCTTGACCTGGTCTTCAGACAACAGGCGCGCCTTGCTCTTGCCGAAACTCATCGGCCCGCCCTTGCCCCCCGCTCCGCCCTGCATCTGACGCATGAAGAACATGAACACGGCGATGATCACCAGGATCGGGAAGCTCGCTACCAGCAGCTGTGTCCAGATGCTCTGCTGCTCAGGCTGCTTGCCTTCGATGATGACGTGATTGTCGACCAGGTCGCCAATCAGGCCGTTGTCGGTAATGGCCGGACGCACGGTCTTGAAATTGTCGCCATCGGCGCGCTTGCCGGTGATGATGTAGCCGTCGACGGTCACACGCTCGACCTTGCCATCCTTGACCTGCTGGATGAAGTCGGAATAGTTGAGGGTCTGCGGCTCGTTAGGGCTGGAGAAGTTGTTCATCACTGTCACCAGGACAGCTGCGATGATCAACCACAGGATCAGATTCTTTGCCATGTCGTTCAATTCGCTACCCTCTGAGGTCGGCGCACGACGCAGCCGTTCCTCGCATGATATTCATCGCCCTAACTTACTACATTACCTACGCAGCCGCAGGCACCGTCTGTAACCCTTTGTGAAAGCTAGACTACACGAAGTTCGGACGATCCTGACGCGGCGGCCGATTGGAAATAACTATCGGCCACCACGCTTCACGCCTTTCATGCCCCTTTGAAACCCCTGCCCAGCAGGTACTGCTCGCGGGAACGGTCACGCGACGACGACGGCTTGCGCATCTGTACCTTGTCGAACTTGCTGCGCACGTCCTTGAGGTACACGTCAAAACCTTCGCCCTGGAAAATCTTGATCAGGAAATCGCCGCCGGGCTTTAGCACGCGGGTTGCCAGATCGAGGGCCAGCTCGCAGAGGAACATGGCACGCGGCATGTCCACCGCAGGCGTACCACTCATATTGGGGGCCATGTCGGAAATCACAAGGTCTACGTGCGAATCGCCGACGGCCTCGAGAATGCGCTGCAGCACTTCATCCTGGGTGAAATCGCCCTGGATGAAGGTCACATCGGGGATCGAGTCCATCTCCAGGATGTCGGACGCGATCAGGCGGCCCTGGCCACCAATCAGACGACTGGTCACCTGCGACCAGCCACCAGGAGCAGCGCCGAGATCGATCACGCTCATACCTGGGCGGATCAGCCGGTCCTTTTCCTGGATCTCCAGCAGTTTGTAGCTCGCACGCGAGCGGTAGCCGTCCTTTTGTGCCTGTTTCACAAAAGGATCGTTGAAATGCTCTCGCAGCCAGTTTGCGCTGCTTTTGGAACGTTGTACCACGGGGCACCTCGATGATATGCGTCGTGATTGACTGGGCGGAGCCGGTGGCCCTCGGGTAAAATGCCGGTCAATTTTACAGAATCAGACGGAAAGGGTCAGATTATGCCGCTCAATAACGAGCAGAAGAAGCAATACAAGTCCATTGGTCATGACCTGAAGCCGGTCCTGATCGTCGCTGGCAACGGTTTGAATGAAGGCGTCATCGCCGAACTGGAGCGCGCCTTGGTCGACCATGAGCTGATCAAGGTCGAAATTCGCTCGGAAGACCGCGAAGAGCGCGCCGAGACCATTGCCGAACTGTGCAAGGCCGGCCGTGCCGAACTGGTGCAGACCATTGGCAAGAAAGCCCTGATCTACCGCAAGAACCCACAGCCGAACAAGCAGCTGTCCAATATCCACCGTTACAAGTAACGGCAAAGGGGCTGCTGCGCAGCCCATCGCCGGCAAGCCAGCTCCCACAGGTACGGCGCATGGCCTGAATTCGATGCGGTCGGTGTGGGAGCCGGCTTGCCGGCGATGGGCTGCGAAGCGGCCCCAGCGATCTCGAGCCGCTTAGCGGCGCACCTTGACCGGAACCGGCTGGGCCACCAGCACGATGCCGGAAAAGCCCAGCACCAGGAAACAGAGCAGCTGCCAGCGCTCGCCAACGGAAATACCGTAGCGCAAGGTGTAATACCCCACGCAGGCACCGAAGCCGAGCAACAGCATCTGGCCACGGAACTGCTGCCACCAGGCCGACAGGCCGTCCACCCTTGCCAGCACCGCCAGCTGGGTCAACAAGCCAAGCAGCGCCACACCGATCAACCAGCGGTCGATCTGCCCGGCGATATCCTGCACCAGCAGCGGCGCCAGGCCACTGACCTTGAGCGCGGGCACCAACCCCACGTGAAACACCCACAAGCCACCGACCCAGAAAACCTGGGCCAGCTGCCATAGGATCCCCTCGAGGGATGGCGCCCGCAGGCGCCGGTCAGATGTGCTTGACTTCGACAATCTCGTACTCGACCGTGCCGCTAGGCGTCTTGACGACGACAGTATCACCTTCTTCCTTGCCGATGATGGCACGGGCAATAGGCGCTCCGCTCGAGAGCTTGCCCTGTTTAACGTCGGCTTCATCCTCGCCGACGATCTGGTAGGACACCTCTTCATCGGTTTCGGTGTTGGCCAGTACCACGGTGGTACCGAAAATCACCTTGCCGGTGTGAGGGATGGTAGTCACGTCGATCACCACCGAGTTCTGCAGGCGGCCTTCGATATCGCGGATACGCGCCTCGACCATGCCCTGCTCTTCACGGGCGGCATGGTATTCGGCGTTTTCCTTGAGGTCGCCCAGTTCACGTGCTTCGCCGATGGCCTGGCTCAGGCGCGGGCGCTCGGTCTTGCTCAGGAACAGGTGCTCCTCTTCCAGGGCGCGAGCGCCCTGGACGGTCATCGGGTACTTGGTAATGCTCATGCTTTCAGTCCTGCATGCAGATCCTGCAGGCGACGAACGGTCTTTTCCGGACCGAATTTCAGCGCCTCGCAGATGGCTTCACCGGCCGCAATGGTAGTGGTGCAGTAAATCTTGTGCTGCAGCGCATTGCGACGAATCGAGTAGGAATCGGCGATCGACTGGCGGCCTTCGGTGGTGTTGATGATCAGCGACACTTCGTCGTTCTTGATCATGTCGACCACGTGCGGGCGACCTTCGGTCACCTTGTTCACACGGCGCACTTTCAGGCCAGCCGCTTCGATAACCTTGGCAGTGCCGGCAGTTGCAACCACTTCGAAGCCCAGGGCGATCAGGTCGCGGGCAACGCCAGCCACTTGCGGCTTGTCGTCGTCACGCACGCTGATGAATGCGGTACCGCCGGTCGGCAGTACTTCGCTGGCACCCATCTGGGCTTTGGCGAAGGCTTCACCGAAGCTGTCACCGACACCCATGACTTCACCGGTCGATTTCATCTCAGGGCCGAGGATCGGGTCAACCCCCGGGAACTTGGCGAACGGGAAGACGGCTTCCTTGACGCTGTAGAAGTTCGGGATGATTTCCTGGGTGAAGCCCAGCTCTTTCAGGGTTTTGCCGGCCATGACGCGGGCCGCGATCATCGCCAGGGAGGTGCCGATGCACTTGGAGACGAACGGCACGGTACGCGAGGCGCGCGGGTTGACTTCAATCACATAGATCTTGTCGCCCTGCAGGGCCAGTTGCACGTTCATCAGGCCGACCACGCCCAGCTCCAGGGCCATCTTCTTGACCTGTACGCGGACTTCGTCCTGCACTTCCTTGCTCAGCGAGTACGGTGGCAGGGAGCATGCCGAGTCGCCGGAGTGAACGCCGGCCTGCTCGATGTGCTGCATGATGGCGCCGATCACCACATCGGTGCCGTCGCACACCGCATCCACGTCCATCTCGATGGCGCAGTTGAGGAAGTGGTCGAGCAGTACCGGGCTGTCGTTGGACACCTGCACAGCTTCGCGCAGGTAGCGCTTGAGCTCGTCCAGCTCGTAGACGATTTCCATGGCACGGCCGCCCAGTACGTAGGACGGGCGCACTACCAGCGGATAGCCGATGCCGCCAGCAGCGCTGATGGCTTCTTCTTCGCTGCGCACGGTGGCGTTTGGCGGCTGCAGCAGGTTCAGGCGCTGAACCATCTGCTGGAAGCGCTCGCGGTCTTCAGCGCGGTCGATGGCATCCGGGCTGGTACCGATGATCGGTACGCCGGCTTCTTCCAGGGCGCGGGCCAGTTTCAGCGGGGTCTGGCCACCGTAGTGGACGATCACGCCTTTCGGCTTCTCGACACGGCACACTTCCAGCACGTCTTCCAGGGTCAGCGGCTCGAAGTACAGGCGGTCGGATGTGTCGTAGTCGGTGGAGACGGTTTCCGGGTTGCAGTTGACCATGATGGTCTCGTAACCGTCTTCACGCAGCGCCAGTGCGGCGTGTACGCAGCAGTAGTCGAACTCGATACCCTGGCCGATACGGTTAGGGCCGCCACCCAGGATCATGATCTTGTCGCGGGTCGACGGGTTGGCCTCGCACTCTTCCTCATAGGTGGAGTACAGGTAGGCGGTGTCGGTAGCGAATTCGGCAGCGCAGGTGTCGACGCGCTTGTACACCGGGAACACTTCCAGCTTGTGGCGGTGACGGCGCAGGTTCTTGTCGGTGATACCCAACAGCTTGGCCAGGCGCTGGTCAGAGAAGCCCTTGCGCTTGAGGCGCAGCATGTAGTCCTTGTCGATCGACGACAGGGCCAGGGTCTTGACCTTCTCTTCTTCCTTGATCAGGTCTTCCATCTGCACCAGGAACCACATGTCGATGCCGGTCAGGTCGAAGATCTGCTCGCAGGTCATGCCGGCACGCATGGCGTCAGCCACGTACCAGATACGCTCGGCGCCCGGTACGGTCAGCTCGCGCTTGAGGATGCTGCTGGCTTCGGGGTTGGCCAGGTCGACTTTCGGGTCGAGGCCGCAGGCGCCGACTTCCAGGCCGCGCAGAGCTTTCTGCAGAGACTCCTGGAAGGTACGGCCGATGGCCATGACTTCACCCACGGACTTCATCTGGGTGGTCAGGCGGGCGTCGGCTTTCGGGAATTTCTCGAAGGCGAAGCGCGGCAGCTTGGTGACGACGTAGTCGATCGACGGCTCGAAGGACGCCGGGGTGCGGCCGCCGGTGATGTCGTTCTGCAGTTCGTCGAGGGTGTAGCCGACAGCCAGCTTGGCAGCGATCTTGGCGATCGGGAAGCCAGTGGCCTTGGAGGCCAGCGCCGAGGAACGCGAAACGCGCGGGTTCATCTCGATCACGACCATGCGGCCAGTGTTCGGGCAGATACCGAACTGCACGTTGGAACCGCCGGTTTCAACACCGATTTCACGCAGCACCGCCAGGGAGGCGTTGCGCATGATCTGGTATTCCTTGTCAGTCAGGGTCTGTGCCGGGGCGACAGTGATCGAGTCACCGGTGTGCACGCCCATCGGGTCGAAGTTCTCGATCGAGCAGACGATGATGCAGTTGTCCTTCTTGTCGCGGACCACCTCCATCTCGTATTCCTTCCAGCCGATCAGCGATTCGTCGATCAGCAGTTCCTTGGTCGGCGACAGGTCCAGGCCACGGGCGCAGATTTCTTCGAATTCTTCACGGTTGTAGGCGATACCACCACCGGTGCCGCCCATGGTGAACGACGGACGGATGATGCACGGGAAGCCCAGGCGCTCGAGGACGGCGTTGGCTTCTTCCATGCTGTGGGCGATACCGGAGCGCGGGCACTCCAGGCCGATGTCCTTCATGGCCTTGTCGAAGCGCGAGCGGTCTTCGGCCTTGTCGATGGTGTCGGCATTGGCACCGATCATTTCCACGCCGAACTTTTCCAGAACGCCGTGGCGCTCCAGGTCCAGGGCGCAGTTCAGTGCAGTCTGGCCACCCATGGTCGGCAGCAGTGCGTCCGGGCGCTCTTTCTCGATGATCTTGGCCACCGACTGCCACTTGATCGGCTCGATGTAGGTGGCGTCGGCCATGGCCGGGTCGGTCATGATGGTGGCTGGGTTGGAGTTCACCAGGATGACGCGGAAACCTTCCTCGCGCAGGGCTTTACAGGCCTGGGCGCCGGAGTAGTCGAATTCGCAGGCCTGGCCGATCACGATCGGGCCAGCGCCGAGAATCAGGATGCTTTTGATATCTGTACGTTTTGGCATGGTTGTCACTCAAATCCGGGGTCAGTCGGCAAGCCGCTTTGAACAATCTGGGTCAGGCGCTTCCGGGCGCGGCGCAAGCCGGCCCGGGGCCTTGAAGCAGGATGCTCAGCGGCGCTTGGCCATGGCATCGATGAAACGATCGAACAGTGGCGCGACGTCGGTCGGGCCTGGGCTCGCTTCAGGGTGGCCCTGGAAGCTGAACGCGCTCTTGTCGGTACGCTCGATACCCTGCAGGGTGCCGTCGAACAGCGACTTGTGGATGGCGCGGACGTTGCCCGGCAGGGTGGCCTCGTCAACGGCAAAGCCGTGGTTCTGGCTGGTGATCATGACTACACCGGTGTCCAGATCCTGGACCGGGTGGTTGGCACCGTGGTGGCCATGGCCCATTTTCACGGTCTTGGCGCCAGAAGCCAGGGCCAGCAGCTGATGGCCCAGGCAGATACCGAATACCGGGATCTCGGTCTCGAGGATTTCCTTGATCGCCTGGATGGCGTAGTCGCAAGGCTCGGGGTCACCAGGGCCGTTGGACAGGAACACGCCGTCCGGGTTGAGTGCCAGCACTTCGCTGGCCGGAGTCTGGGCCGGCACCACGGTCACGCGGCAGCCACGGGCAACCAGCATGCGCAGGATGTTCAGCTTGACGCCGTAGTCGAAGGCGACCACGTGGTAAGGCAGGTCAGCGGCTTCGATGGTCGGATGGCTGTCGGTCTTCAGTTCCCACACGCTGGAGCGCCACTCGTAGCGTTCCTTGGTGGAAACGACCTTGGCCAGGTCCATGCCCTTCAGGCCCGGGAAGGCGCGGGCAGCGGCGATGGCGGCTTCTTCGCTGATGTTGTCACCGGCGAGGATGCAACCGTTCTGAGCGCCCTTTTCACGCAGGATTCGGGTCAGGCGACGGGTGTCGATACCGGCGATGGCGACGACGCTGTTGGCCTTGAGGTACTCAGGCAGCGACTGGGTGTTACGCCAGTTGCTGGCCAGCAGCGGCAGGTCACGAATGACCAGGCCAGCGGACCAGACGCGGTTCGACTCGGCGTCTTCCGGGGTAGTACCGGTATTGCCGATGTGCGGGTAGGTCAGGGTAACGATTTGCTGCGCATAGGAAGGGTCTGTAAGGATTTCCTGGTAGCCGGTCATAGCGGTGTTGAATACCACCTCACCAACGGTCTGACCGTCGGCACCGATAGCTTCACCGCGGAAAATACTGCCGTCGGCAAGGGCGAGTATGGCTGGCTTTGTCAAGAAGACCTCCCGTAAATCAAGCATGAAAGGGCGATCGCAGGTTGCAAAAAAGCGGAGTGACGTATGGACACGTCACCCCGCTTTCATGTGCTGAATTCAATTCGCTGCGCGCTTTTAGTGGACACACTAAAGCTGTAGCTTACAGAAAAGTGCGTTTTCGGTCTACCGCGGATGTGTCTCTAAAACACATCAATGCGACAGGCTGACATCTGTGCTGGCTTCTTCGCGGGCTTGCCCGCCTCCACAGAACTTCACAAACCTCAAGGCTTGCGCCATCCCTGTGGGAGCGGGCAAGCCCGCGAAACAGCCAACACCACTCCAACTGCTTAACGCAGCTCGAGCACATCCTGCATGTCATACAGGCCAGGCTCACGCTCGTCCAGCCACAGCGCCGCACGTACGGCACCCTTGGCGAAGGTCATGCGGCTGGAAGCCTTGTGGGTGATCTCCACGCGCTCGCCTTCGGCGGCGAACAGCACGGTATGGTCACCCACCACATCTCCAGCACGCACGGTGGCGAAGCCGATGGTCTGACGCTCACGTGCACCGGTCTGCCCTTCACGGCCATACACGGCCACTTCCTGCAGGTTGCGACCCAGCGCCTGGGCAACCACTTCACCCATGCGCAGCGCGGTGCCCGACGGCGCATCGACCTTGTGCCGATGGTGCGCTTCGAGGATTTCGATATCCACATCGTCACCCAGCACGCGCGCTGCGGTATCCAGCAGCTTAAGGCACAGGTTGACGCCGACGCTGAAGTTGGCGGCAAAAACGATCGGGATTTCCTTGCCGGCTTCGGCCAACTGCTGCTTCTCTTCCGGCGTGAAGCCAGTAGTGCCAATTACCATGGCCTTGCCCGCCTTGCGGCAGAACGCCAGGTTCTTCAGGGTCACCGAAGGGTGAGTGAAATCGATCAGCACGTCGAACTCGTCGACCACCTTGGACAGGTCGTCGGAAATCGGCACACCAATACGGCCCAGGGCCGCCAACTCACCGGCATCAGCCCCAACCAGCGAGCTGTCCGGGCGGTCTATCGCCGCCGTCAGGCCCGCCCGGGGGGCCTGTTGCTGCACGGCCTCGACGAGGGTCTTGCCCATCCGCCCTGCCGCGCCCATCACTGCAATACGTCGCATAGCCATTTCCTTGTCAGAGATCGCCGAAGAAGCGCTTCACGCCATCGAACCAGCCACTGGCCTTGGGCGAGTGAGAGCTATCGCCTTCCAGCGAATCACGCAGCTCTTCGAGCAACTCGCGCTGACGACGGCTGAGATTGACCGGGGTTTCCACCGCCACACGACACAGCAGGTCGCCCGCACCACCACCGCGCACCGGAGCAACACCCTTGCCGCGCAGGCGGAACTGCTTGCCGGTCTGGGTACCCTCCGGGATCTTCAGCTTCACCCGACCATCGAGGGTCGGCACCTCCAGTTCGCCACCCAAGGCAGCATCGGTGTAGCTGATTGGCACTTCGCAGTACAGGTGCTTGCCATCACGCTGGAAGATCTCGTGCTCACGCACGTTGATCACTACATACAGGTCGCCGGTCGGGCCACCATGGGTACCAGCCTCGCCCTCGCCCGACAGGCGGATGCGGTCGCCAGTATCGACACCTGCCGGCACCTTGACCGACAGCGTCTTGTATTCCTCGACACGGCCTTCGCCGTGGCACGAGGTGCATGGGTCGGTAATGATCTTGCCCTGGCCATGGCAGCGCGGGCAGGTCTGCTGTACCGAGAAGAAGCCTTGCTGCATGCGCACCTGGCCGATACCGCCACAAGTCGGACAGGTAGACGGGGTCGAGCCCTTCTTGGCACCGGAGCCGTCGCACGGCTGGCAGTTGACCAGCGTGGGCACACGGATGCTGACCGTGGTGCCACGTACCGCTTCTTCCAGGTTCAGTTCCAGGGTGTAGCGCAGGTCACTGCCGCGCTGGGCACCACCACGCGAGCCGCCGCGGCCACCCCCGAAGAAGTCGCTGAACACATCGCCGAAGATGTCGGAGAAGTTGGCACCACCGAAACCTGCGCCACCACCACCCATGCTCGGGTCAACACCCGCATGACCGTACTGGTCGAACGCAGCACGCTTGCTGGCGTCAGACAGCACTTCGTAGGCCTCGTTGGCCTCCTTGAACTTGTCTTCCGACTCTTTGTCGCCTGGGTTGCGGTCCGGATGGTACTTCATCGCCAGGCGACGGTAAGCCTTCTTGAGGTCTGATTCGCTGGCGCCGCGCTCGACACCCAATACCTCATAATAGTCACGCTTGGACATAGGTCATTTACACCTTGTTGGGCGTCTGGCATCTACGCCGCGCCATCAGCACCCGCCCTTTGCCCATCAGGGCCACCGACAGATGCTGTAAAAATTCTCGAATTCCAGATACGCCAACGCGGGAGCAAGCCCCCGCGCGGCGACATCCTACCAGCTCACCACCAAACGGCGGTGAACTGGCCGACAACATGCAGGGATTACTGCTTGTTGTTGTCTTTCACTTCTTCGAACTCAGCGTCAACCACGTCATCGTGCTTGGCTTCCGGCTCGGCCTGCTGTGCGCCGCCCTGAGGCTGTTCGGCCGACTGCTCGGCGTACATCTTCTGGGCAACCGGCGCCGAAACCTTGGACAGCTCCTCGACCTTGGCGTCGATGGCAGCCTTGTCGTCGCCTTTGACAGCGGCTTCCAGGGCAACAACGGCAGCCTCGATGGCGGCTTTCTCTTCAGCGGTAACCTTGTCACCAGCGTCAGCGACCATCTTGCGGGTCGAGTGAACCAGCGCATCACCCTGGTTACGGGCAGCGGCCAGCTCTTCGAACTTGCGGTCTTCCTCGGCGTTGGCCTCGGCGTCACGCACCATGCGCTCGATCTCTTCGTCCGACAGGCCGGAGTTGGCCTTGATCACGATCGACTGCGACTTGCCGGTAGCCTTGTCCTTGGCGCTGACGTGCAGGATGCCGTTGGCGTCGATGTCGAAGGTTACTTCGATCTGCGGAACGCCACGTGGAGCCGGCGGAATGTCAGCCAGGTCGAACTTGCCCAGCGACTTGTTCTGTGCAGCCTGCTTGCGCTCACCCTGCAGCACGTGGATGGTCACGGCACCCTGGTTGTCGTCGGCAGTCGAGAACACCTGCGACTTCTTGGTCGGGATGGTGGTGTTCTTCTCGATCAGCGAAGTCATCACGCCACCCATGGTTTCGATACCAAGGGTCAGCGGGCTGACGTCCAGCAGCAGTACGTCTTTGACGTCACCAGCCAGCACCGCGCCCTGGATAGCAGCACCCATGGCCACGGCTTCGTCCGGGTTGACGTCCTTGCGCGCTTCTTTACCGAAGAAGTCGGCAACGGCTTTCTGCACCAGCGGCATACGGGTCTGGCCACCGACCAGGATCACGTCGTCGATCTTGCTTGCATCGATACCGGCGTCCTTCAGGGCGATACGGCAAGGCTCGATGGTACGGGCAACCAGGTCTTCGACCAGCGATTCCAGCTTGGCGCGGGAAATCTTCACGTTCAGGTGCTTCGGACCGGTAGCGTCTGCAGTGATGTACGGCAGGTTTACGTCGGTCGACTGAGCGGAGGACAGTTCGATCTTGGCCTTTTCAGCGGCTTCTTTCAGACGCTGCAGTGCCAGCGGATCGTTCTTCAGGTCCATGCCGGACTCTTTCTTGAACTCGTCGACGAGGTAGTCGATCAGGCGCATGTCGAAGTCTTCGCCACCCAGGAAGGTGTCGCCGTTGGTAGCCAGTACTTCGAACTGGTGCTCACCGTCGACTTCGGCAATCTCGATGACCGAAACGTCGAAGGTACCACCACCCAAGTCATAAACGATGACGGTGTGGTCGCCCTTGGCCTTGTCCATGCCGTAAGCCAGCGCAGCGGCAGTTGGCTCGTTGATGATGCGTTTTACATCCAGGCCAGCGATGCGACCGGCATCCTTGGTGGCCTGACGCTGGCTGTCATTGAAGTAGGCCGGAACGGTGATGACCGCTTCGGTAACTGGCTCGCCGAGGTAGTCTTCGGCGGTTTTCTTCATTTTCTTCAGGACTTCGGCGCTGATCTGCGGCGGAGCCATGTCTTTGCCACTGGCCTGCACCCAGGCGTCGCCATTGCTGGCCTTGACGATCTTGTAAGGCACCAGCTTGATGTCTTTCTGTACAACATCTTCTTCGAAGCGGCGGCCGATCAGGCGCTTCACTGCGAACAGAGTGTTGTGCGGGTTGGTGACCGCCTGACGCTTGGCCGACTGACCAACCAGGATTTCGCCGTCATTGGCGTAGGCCACGATCGAAGGGGTGGTACGCGCACCTTCGGCGTTTTCGATGACCTTGACGTTACCGTTTTCCAGAACAGAGACGCACGAGTTGGTGGTCCCCAGGTCGATACCGATGATTTTACCCATGTTAACTCTCCCGAAACTTGAATTTGGTAGCAGCGACTACTTTGGCCAACTGCGGTAATACTTGAAGGCTTGACACCTAGATGGGGATGCCCGGATGGATTTCAAGCCTTTTCATTGATCGAGGGTTGCGCCGCGCTTGGCGCCTTGCTGACCACCACCATGGCGGGGCGCAGCAGACGACCGTTGAGCAGATAGCCCTTCTGGAACACGTTCAGCACGCTGTTCGGCTCCACTTCGGCGTTTTCCTGCATGGCCATGGCCTGGTGGTGCTCTGGGTTGAACGGCTGGCCGTGCGGGTCGACTGCTTCGAGGTTGTAGCGCTTGAGAGTGTCCTGGAACATCTTCAGGGTCAGCTCGACACCCTCGCGGATCTGCTTGACGTGCTCATCGTCGGCACTGGAGTGCGCCAGGGCCAGTTCCAGGCTGTCGATCACCGGCAGCAGGTCGCCCGAGAACTTCTCGAGGGCAAACTTGTGGGCTTTCTCGACATCCTGCTCGGCACGACGACGAGCGTTCTGCACGTCGGCAACGGCGCGCAGCGCCTGGTCCTTGGCGGCGGCCAGCTGCTCCTCGAGTTCCAGGACGCGGGCATCGGCAGCATTACCTGCACCGGTCTCTTCGACGTTAAGGTCTTTCTCGTTCAGCTGTTCGTCAGCCATGGGGTCTCTCCTGCGCAATTTTGTGGACTGCGAGCCAGGCTCGCCTTTGA
Source organism: Pseudomonas sp. PVC-5-1 (assembly GCF_057444345.1). Classification (NCBI taxonomy): domain Bacteria; kingdom Pseudomonadati; phylum Pseudomonadota; class Gammaproteobacteria; order Pseudomonadales; family Pseudomonadaceae; genus Pseudomonas; species Pseudomonas sp. PVC-5-1. The sequence continues at coordinate 4,981,735 of NZ_CM172024.1, forward strand.
TGTCGGCTATATGGGGCCGGAAAAACCAGCTTCAAGGGGCAAGGTCGTTTTCCCGGCGGCAACAGAATCTGCCAAGGGGCATTGGCAGGCCCGAAAAAAGTACTGTATAAATAACCAGACCTGACTTTCGGGAGCCGCCCCATGCTGGTGCACCTGTCCATTCACAACTACGCCATCGTCGAGCACCTCGACCTCGAGATCGCCCGAGGCATGTCCGTCATCACCGGTGAGACCGGTGCAGGCAAATCGATCATGCTCGATGCCCTCGGTCTGGCCCTGGGCGACCGGGCCGACAGTGGCGTGGTGCGCCCCGGCACGGACAAGGCAGACATCCTCGCCACCTTCGACCTGGTGGACATCCCCGAGGCGCATGCCTGGCTGGCCGAGCGTGACCTGGACAACGACGGCCTGTGCATCCTGCGCCGGGTGATCACCGCCGAAGGCCGCAGCCGCGGCTACATCAATGGCACCCCCTGCCCGCTCGGCGACCTCAAGGCACTGGGCGAGCTGCTGATCGATATCCACAGCCAGCACGAGCACCAGTCACTACTCAAGACCGACACCCATCGCCGCCTGCTCGACGAGTACGCCGGCGCCGTCGACCTGGCCCGTCAGGTACAGCTGGCGGCCAAGCGCTGGAACCAGACCCGCCTGGAGCTGGAGCGCCTGTCCAACTCCGGCGATGAGCAGCGCGCCCGCCATCAGCTACTGAGCTACCAGTTGGAGGAACTGGACAACCTCGGCCTGGGTGAATACGAACTGGAGCAGTTGGAGCAGGAACACAAGAACCTGACCAGCGCCGAAGCCTTGTTCGGCATCTGCCGCCAGGTCATCGACCAGTGCAGCGAAAGCGATTCGGGCAACGTGCTCAGCGCCCTCACCTCCAGCCTCAACCGCCTGGGTGCCGCCCCCAACTCGCCAAAGGCACTGGGCGAAGCGGCCAACCTGATCGCCAGCGCGCAGATTCAGGTCGAGGAAGCCGTGGGCGAGCTCAATCGTTTCCTCGACAACTTCGACGCCGACCCCATGCGCCTGCAGGCACTGGAAGAACGCCTCGACACTATCTATACGCTGGCACGCAAACACCGAGTGCACCCAACCGAACTGCCCCACCTGCAGCAGCAACTGATGGAAGAGCTGGAGGGCCTGAACGCCAGTGATGAGTCGATCGAGCGATTGGGTGAAGAACTGGCCGCTTTCGCCCAGCATTATAAAGAGAAGGCACTCGAGCTCAGCGCGCTGCGCCAGCAGGCCGCCCAACAGTTGGCGGTGGCCGTCGAGCAGGAGATCCAGCGCCTGGGCATGCCTGGCGGGCGCTTCTGTATCGCACTTACACCCAATGAAGGAGCAGACCTTTCGCCCCATGGCCTGGAGCAGATCGAGCTACTGGTCAGCGCCAACCCTGGCCAACCGCTCAAGGGCCTGGCCAAGGTGGCTTCAGGTGGCGAACTGTCCCGCATCAGCCTGGCGATCCAGGTAATTACCGCGCAGACTTCACGCATTCCAACCCTGGTGTTCGACGAAGTCGACGTCGGTATCGGCGGGCCTACTGCCGAAATCGTCGGCCAACTGCTGCGCCGCCTGGGCGAACGCGGCCAGGTGCTGACCGTTACCCACCTGCCGCAGGTGGCGGCACAAGGGCATCACCACCTGTTCGTGCACAAGGTGCGCAACAGCGACACCACCCACACCGCCGTGGCCAACCTGGGCAAACGTGAGCGAGTGGAGGAAGTGGCGCGGATGCTGGGCGGCATAGACCTGACCAAGGAATCCCTGGCGCATGCGCGCAAGATGGTGGTGAGCGGCAAGGCTTGACCCCTTCTTTTTCAGGCCCATTCGCGGGCACGCCCGCTCCCACAGGATGATCACAGGACCTGAAATCTGTGGTGTACCTGTGGGAGCGGGCGTGCCCGCGAAGAGGCCAGCACCGACAACACACTTCCAGCCCCAGAAAGCACAAAGGCGACCCGAAGGTCGCCTTTGTCATTCATAACGATAAAAATCGTTACTTCTTTTTACGTACGTACAGGACCAGATTGTGATCCACCAGCTCGTAGCCATGCTCGGCCACGATTTCGCGCTGGCGTTTCTCGATCTCGGCATCCATGAACTCGATGACTTCACTGGTCTCCACATTGACCATATGGTCGTGATGACCGCCATCGGCCAGTTCGAACACCGCATGACCGCCGTCGAAGTTGTGGCGAACCACCAGACCCGCCGCTTCGAACTGGGTCAGTACGCGGTAGACGGTGGCCAGGCCCACGTCCTCGCCAGCCTCCATCAGCGCCTTGTAGACATCCTCGGCGCTCATGTGACGCTGCTCGGTAGAGTCGAGCATCTGAAGGATCTTGACTCGAGGCAGGGTCACCTTGAGACCGGCTTTGCGCAATTCGCTATTTTCAACCATGGTCAGCTTTCTCGCCGATGCTGCTTCGCAGCTTCTCTTAATACGGGTATGATCGGGGTTTACGTTGTCCAGCCAAGATAGTGGAAGTCGCCCACCGATGCAAAACACCAAGCTCTTGCTAACCAGCCTCACCCTAGTGGGACTGCTCGCACTCGCCGGTTGCTCGTTTCCCGGGGTTTACAAAATCGACATCCAGCAGGGCAATGTCGTTACGCAAGACATGATAGACCAATTGCGCCCCGGAATGACCCGCCGGCAAGTAAGGTTTATCATGGGTAACCCGCTAATCCAGGACACCTTCAACACCAACCGTTGGGATTACCTGTACAGCCTGCAGCCAGGCGGCGGCAAACGCCAGCAAGAACGCATGAGCGTGTTCTTCAACGAAAGCGACCAGTTGGTGAGCCTGTCCGGCGACTTCATGCCAGGCGTCAGCCGCGACCAGGAAATCCTCGGCGGCAGCAGCGACACCACGGTCAGCCCGGCCAACCAGCCAGAGCAGCCAACCGCGCAGCCTGAAGAAAAACCGGCCAAGCCAGGTTCGGTGGAAGAATCCATCCAGCGCGAAATCGACACCATCGAGACCACCCCGGTCCCGACTCCAGCGCCGCTGGAAACCTCGCCTCAATAAGCGGCGAGCAGATACAAAAAGCCCGGACCTGGTCCGGGCTTTTTGTTGCCGCTGTTTCAGTCAGGCATTCAGTTGCTTGGCACGCTGGCAAAAGGCATCCACCAGCGTATTTGCCGCCTGGTTGAACAGCGGCCCCAAAGTCGCGCGCACCAGCGGGCCAGCATAGTCGAACGAAAGGTCCAGGCTGATCTTGCAGGCCTTTTCACCCAGCGGCTTGAATACCCAAAGGCCATGCAACTGGGTGAACGGCCCCTCCTCCAGGTTCATCTCGATAGACTGCCCCGGCACCAGTAAATTGCGCGTGACGAAGTGCTGGCTCATGCCGCCCTTGGCCACTTCGAGCTTGGCACGCATGTGCGTGTCGCTGGCTTCGATCACCGTCGAGGCCGAGCACCAAGGCAGAAACTGCGGGTAGCTGGCCACATCGTTGACCAGATCATAGAGCGCCTGGGCGGGATACGGCAGCAGGGCGGAGCGTTGAATATGGGTAGTCATCCAGGCATCACTTCCAAGGCTGGGTGGCGGCGCTTCGCAGCGTGCCGAAAACAGGTTCTGTCGCAAAGACAGGGGCTGTATTGTCCGGTATTCATTGCAGTGGCTCAAGCACACCGAAATCCCATAGCCGACGACGCGGCGACTGCCTATAATGCCGCCCCTATGGCTAAACAAAAGAAACATCCGACCGGGACCATCGCGCAGAACAAGAAGGCGCGACACGATTACTTCATCGAACACAAGTTCGAGGCCGGGCTGGTCCTGTCCGGCTGGGAAGTAAAAAGCCTGCGAGCCGGCAAGGCGCACCTGACTGACAGCTACGTGCTGCTGAAGGACGGTGAGGCCTGGCTGTTCGGCAGCCACATCACCCCGCTGACCACGGCCAGCACCCACGTCATAGCCGACCCCATCCGCACTCGCAAGCTGCTGCTGAACAAGCGCGAGCTCGAGCGGCTGGAAGCGGCCGTGGCGCAAAAAGGCTACACCTGCGTGGCCCTGGCGCTGTACTGGAGCAAGCACCTGATCAAGTGCGAAATCGCACTGGGCAAGGGCAAGAAGGAATTCGACAAGCGCGACACCATGCGCGAACGCGATTCCAACCGCGAGCTGCAGCGGGCTGTGCGAAACAAGGGCAAGGAAGAGTAATACCTCTTCTTAGCCTCTTCGCGGGCTCGCCCGCTCCCACAGGTATCGCGCCGCCTTCGAGTCCGGCGCATATCCTGTAGGAGCGGGCAAGCCCGCGAAGAATCCAACACCGATCTCAACGCCCGCTACGCCGCTCCGCCCGCGCCACTCGCTGCGCTTCTTCATGCGCCTCTTCCAGCACCTCCTGCACATACAGAATGTGCCGGCTGGACACTTCCCGCGCATCCTCCGCCCTGCCCTCGACTATCGCCAGGTACAGCTCCCGGTGCTGACTTATCAGCATGTCCCGGGTCTCGGTCCGTTGCTGGTACATGCCGCCGATGTTGGTCACCACGTTGCGCTTGAGCAGGTCGAACAAGCCCCGAATGGTGTGCAGCAACACGGCATTATGGCTGGCCTCGGCAATCGCCAGGTGGAAGCGCGCATCAGCCGCGCCCTCCTCCGCCCGGGTCACTTCGTCGGCCCTGGCATAGCAGTCCTGCAGCGCATCGAAGGCCGCCTTGAGGCGCGCCCGGTCCGGCTGGGTGGCGCGCTGGGCCGCGTAGTAGGCGCAGGACGCCTCCAGGGTATGGCGGAATTCGAGCAGGTCACGCTGCGCCTCGGCACTGTGCTCAAGCAGTTGCAGCAATGGGTCGCTGAAAGTGGACCCCAGAGACTCGGCGACAAAATTGCCCCCACCCTGGCGGCTGACCAGCAGCCCTTTGGCCACCAGCTTCTGGATCGCCTCACGCAGTGATGGGCGGGACACGCCGAACTGCTCGGCAAGGACGCGCTCGGCCGGCAGCCGCTGACCAGACGTCAGCGTACCTTCCAGAATCATCCCTTCCAACCGATCGACGATGTCGTCGGACAGGCGCCGTTGGCGGACCTGATCAAAAACCATCACATGCTCTCCACAAACCCCAGGCAGATTTCAGGGGGCGCCTATTCTCGCCGATCCGTGCCTTGCAAACACCCACCAGCCGACGATTTTCCCCGCCCATCAGATGCCCACTCATCGGCACACGACCAAAGTTTTGCACGGGACAAATTGACACACCCACGAAGACGCTTTTAACCTAGCGCCCAGCCATTGTAAATTGGTCTTACCAATTATCCAATGCCAGTGCCTGACCAACAACAATTAGGGGCCACCCCATATGCAAACCTGGCAACAAATCTATAGTCCGCTTGGTAGTCTTGGCCTGTCCGCACTGGCGGCGGTCATCCCCATCGTCTTCTTCTTCCTTGCCCTCGCGGTGTTCCGCCTCAAAGGCCACGTGGCCGGCAGCATCACCCTCGCATTGTCGATCCTGGTGGCGATCTTCGCCTTCCAGATGCCTGTCGACATGGCATTCGCCGCTGCAGGTTATGGCTTCCTCTACGGCCTCTGGCCGATTGCCTGGATCATCGTTGCCGCGGTGTTCCTGTACAAACTCACGGTCAAGAGCGGCCAGTTCGAAGTGATCCGCAGTTCGGTGCTGTCGATTACCGACGACCAGCGCCTGCAAGTGCTGCTGATCGGTTTCTGCTTCGGTGCCTTCCTGGAAGGTGCGGCGGGCTTTGGTGCACCGGTGGCAATCACTGCCGCGCTGCTGGTGGGCCTAGGCTTCAACCCGCTGTATGCCGCCGGCCTGTGCCTGATCGCCAACACCGCGCCAGTGGCCTTTGGCGCCTTGGGCATCCCGATCATCGTGGCCGGCCAGGTCACCGGTATCGACGCCTTCCACATTGGCGCCATGACCGGTCGCCAGCTGCCGCTGCTGTCGCTGTTCGTACCGTTCTGGCTGGTATTCATGATGGACGGCCTGCGTGGCGTGAAGGAAACCTGGCCTGCCGCCCTGGTCGCCGGCCTGAGCTTCGCCGTCACCCAGTACTTCACCTCGAACTTCATCGGCCCGGAGCTTCCGGACATCACCTCGGCCCTGGCCAGCCTGATCGCCCTGACCCTGTTCCTGAAAGTCTGGCAGCCAAAGCGTTCGTTCGCCGAAGCCAAGGGCAGCGTCGGTGCCGCCGTGGTCCAGCCAAGCGGCAGCCAACCAAGCCCCTACAGCTTTGGCGAGATCTTCAAGGCCTGGTCGCCGTTCCTGATCCTCACCGTGCTGGTCACCATCTGGACCCTGAAACCGTTCAAGGCGGCCTTCGCCCCGGGCGGCGCGATGTACAATTTCGTGTTCAACTTCGCCATCCCGCACCTCGACCAACTGGTGATCAAAACCGCACCGATCGTCGCCGCGCCAACCGCCATGCCAGCGGTGTTCAAGCTCGACCCGATCTCTGCCACCGGCACCGCGATCTTCCTCTCGGCGCTGATCTCCATGGCCGTGCTGAAGATCAACTTCAAAACTGGTCTGACCACTTTCAAGGAAACCTTCTGGGAGCTGCGCTGGCCAATCCTGTCGATCGGCATGGTGTTGGCCTTCGCCTTCGTCACCAACTACTCGGGCATGTCCTCGACCATGGCCCTGGTGCTGGCCGGTACCGGTGCCGCGTTCCCGTTCTTCTCGCCGTTCCTCGGCTGGCTGGGTGTGTTCCTGACCGGTTCCGACACCTCGTCCAACGCCCTGTTCAGCTCGCTGCAGGCCACCACCGCGCACCAGATCGGGGTCAACGACACTCTGCTGGTAGCGGCCAACACCAGCGGCGGCGTGACCGGCAAGATGATCTCGCCGCAGTCGATCGCCGTGGCTTGCGCCGCCACCGGCCTGGTTGGCAAGGAATCCGACCTGTTCCGCTTCACCGTCAAGCACAGCCTGTTCTTCGCCACCATCGTCGGCCTGATCACCCTGATCCAGGCCTACTGGCTGACCGGCATGCTGGTTCATCACTAAAGTGAAAGGGGCCGGGCGCCATCGCGCGCCCGGCAATCCCCACACGCAACGCTGCGAGAATCCATGATCATTTCTGCCTCTACCGACTATCGCGCCGCGGCCCAACGCAAGCTGCCTCCCTTCCTGTTCCACTATGCCGACGGCGGCGCCTACGCCGAGCACACCCTGCGCCACAACGTCTCGGACCTGGCCAGCATTGCCCTGCGTCAGCGCGTGCTGAAGAACATGTCCGAGCTCAGCCTGCAGACCAAGCTGTTCGACGAAACCCTGAGCATGCCGGTGGCCCTGGCCCCGGTCGGCCTCACCGGCATGTACGCCCGCCGTGGCGAAGTGCAGGCGGCACGTGCGGCGGCGGCCCACGGCATTCCGTTCACCATGTCCACGGTGTCGGTGTGCCCGATCGAAGAAGTGGCCCCGGCCATCGACCGGCCGATGTGGTTCCAGCTGTACGTGCTGAAGGACCGCGGCTTCATGCGCAACGCCCTGGAGCGGGCCAAGGCCGCCGGGGTCAAGACCCTGGTGTTCACTGTCGACATGCCGACACCCGGCGCCCGCTACCGCGACGCCCATTCTGGCATGAGCGGCAAGAACGGCCCGCTGCGCCGCGTGCTGCAAGCCATGACCCACCCCGAATGGGCATGGGATGTCGGCGTGATGGGGCGCCCACACGACCTGGGCAACATTTCCACCTACCGTGGCAACCCCACCGGCCTTGCCGACTACATCGGCTGGCTGGCCAACAACTTCGACCCGTCGATCTCCTGGAAAGACCTGGAGTGGATCCGCGAGTTCTGGGATGGCCCGATGATCATCAAGGGCATCCTCGATGCCGATGACGCCCGCGATGCGGTCAGGTTCGGTGCCGACGGCATCGTCGTGTCCAACCACGGCGGTCGCCAGCTCGACGGCGTGCTGTCCAGTGCCCGCGCCCTGCCGGCAATTGCCGATGCGGTCAAAGGTGACCTGAAGATCCTCGCCGATTCCGGCATCCGCAGCGGCCTCGACGTGGTGCGCATGATCGCCCTCGGCGCCGACACCGTACTGATCGGCCGCGCCTTCCTCTACGCCCTTGCCGTGCACGGCCAGGCCGGGGTGAAAAACCTGCTGGAGCTGTTCGAAAAGGAAATGCGCGTAGCGATGGTGCTGACCGGCGCCAAGTCGATCAGCGAGATCACCCGCGACTCGCTGGTACGCGAACTGGGCGCCTGACCGCCCGCAAGAACGACCGCCTGATTGACCCGGGGCATGGGGCGCACAGACGCCACGGCCCCGCGAGGAGACTGCATGAGCCTGCCCGCCGCGTTCCTGCGTGATGCCGAGCGCCTGATCCCCGCCGAACGCCGCTTCGACGACCCCACCTCCACTTTGGCTTTCGGCACCGATGCCAGCTTCTACCGGCTGATCCCCAAGCTGGTGGTGCGCGTCGAGTCAGAAGACGAAGTGGTCGGCCTGATCAAACTGGCCCAGCGCGAGCGGGTGCCGGTCACCTTCCGCGCCGCAGGCACCAGCCTGTCCGGCCAGGCCATCAGCGACTCGGTACTGATCGTGCTGGGCGATAACTGGAACGGCCGCGAAATCCGCGGCCAAGGCGAGCAGATCCGCCTGCAGCCCGGCGTCATCGGCGCCCAGGCCAATGCCTGGCTGGCTCCCTTCGGGCGCAAGATCGGCCCCGACCCGGCGTCGATCAACGCCTGCAAGATCGGCGGCATCGTCGCCAACAACGCCAGCGGCATGTGCTGCGGCACGGCGCAGAATACCTACCACACCCTGGCCGGCCTGCGCCTGGTGCTGGCCGACGGCACGCGCCTGGACAGCGAAGACCCGGCCAGCGTCGCCGCGTTCGAGGCCAGTCACGCCGGCCTGCTGGAAGCACTGGCCCGCCTGGGCCGCGAGACCCGCGCCAACACTGCACTCGCCGAGCGCATCCGGCACAAATACCGGCTGAAGAACACCACTGGCCTATCGCTGAACGCACTGGTGGACTACGACCAACCGCTGGATATCCTGCAGCACCTGTTGGTCGGCTCCGAAGGTACCCTGGGCTTCATCAGTGCCGTCACCTACGACACCGTGCCCGACCACCCGCACAAAGCCAGCGCACTGCTGGTTTTCCCCAGCGTGGAAAGCTGCTGCCGCGCGGTGACCGTGCTCAAGCGCCAGCCGGTCTCGGCCGTTGAACTGCTCGACCGCCGCAGCCTTCGCTCGGTGCAGAACATGCCCGGCATGCCACTGTGGGTAAAAGGCCTGTCGGACAACGCCTGCGCCCTGCTGATCGAATCCCGCGCCGCCAGCCAGAGCCTGCTGCATGAACAGCTGCAACAGGTGATGGCCTCGATCGCCGACTTCCCACTGGAACAGCAGGTGGACTTCAGCGAAGACCCCGCCGTGTACAACCAGCTGTGGAAAATCCGCAAGGACACCTTCCCCGCCGTCGGCGCCGTACGCCAGACCGGCACCACCGTCATCATCGAAGACGTCACCTTCCCCATCGAGCAACTGGCCGAAGGCGTCAACCGCCTGATCCAGCTGTTCGACAAGCATCGCTACGATGAAGCGATCATTTTCGGCCACGCCCTGGAAGGCAACCTGCACTTCGTCTTCACCCAGGGTTTCAACAGCGCCGAGGAAGTCGCACGCTACCAGGCCTTCATGGACGACGTGGCGCAACTGGTCGCGGTGGAGTTCGGCGGCTCTCTCAAGGCCGAGCACGGCACCGGGCGCAACATGGCACCGTTCGTGGAGCTGGAGTGGGGCCACGACGCCTATCAACTGATGTGGAAGCTCAAGCGCCTGCTCGACCCCAACGGCATCCTCAACCCTGACGTGGTGCTCAGTGAAGACCCGGACATTCACCTGAAGAACCTCAAGCCGCTGCCCGCTGCCGACGAGATCGTCGACAAGTGCATCGAGTGCGGCTTCTGCGAACCGGTGTGCCCTTCCAAAGGCCTGACCCTCAGCCCACGCCAGCGCATCGTCATGTGGCGTGACATCCAGGCCAAACAGCGCGCCGGCATCGACACCCGGGAATTGCGCCAGACCTACCAGTACCAGGGCATCGACACCTGCGCCGCCACCGGCCTGTGCGCCCAGCGCTGCCCGGTTGGCATCAACACCGGCGAACTGGTGAAGAAACTGCGCAGCCAGGCCGCCGAACACGAAAAAACCGCCGACTGGCTGGCCGAACACTTCCACACCGCCCTGGGCGGCGCGCGCCTGACCCTGACCGCCGCCAATACCGCACGCAAGCTGCTCGGCGCCCCACGCCTGGGCCGCCTGAGCGCCTCGCTGAACAAAGCCAGCAAAGGCCGCCTGCCAAAGTGGACCCCGGCGATGCCACAACCACTGCGCCCACTGGACTTCGGCCCGGCCAGCAACGACGCCCGCCCTCGCGTGGTGTACCTGGCTGCCTGCGTCTCGCGGGTGATGGGCCCGGCCTATGCCGACCGCGAGCAGAGTTCGCTGCTGGACAAGACCCGTGCCCTGCTGGAAAAGGCCGGCTACCAGGTGGTGTTCCCTGACAACGCCGACAGCCTGTGCTGCGGCCAACCGTTCGCCTCGAAGGGCTACCCCGAGCAGGCCGAACACAAACGCCAGGAACTGCTTGCCGCCCTGCTGCACGCCAGCCGCGGCGGCCTCGACCCTATCTACTGCGATACAAGCCCCTGCACTCTGCGCCTGGTGCAGGACCTGGGCGACACCCGGCTGGACCTGTACGACCCAGTGCGCTTCATCCGCACCCACCTGCTCGAGCGCCTGGAGTTCACCCCCCAGGACGAACCAGTGGCCGTGCATGTGACCTGCAGCACCCAGCACCTGGGCGAAAGCCAGGCGCTGATCGACCTGGCGCGGCGGTGCAGCAAACAGGTGGTGATCCCGGAGGGCATACATTGCTGCGGCTTTGCCGGTGACAAAGGCTTCACCACCCCCGAGCTCAACGCCCACTCGCTGCGCAGCCTGAAGGATGCGGTGCAATATTGCAGCGAAGGCATCTCCACCAGCCGCACCTGCGAGATCGGCCTGTCCAGCCATAGCGGCATCGACTACCACGGGCTGGTCTACCTGGTAGACCGCGTCACCCGGCCACGCAGCATATGACCGTTTAACGCAAAACCTGATAGCTGCCGCAATCCCTGTGGGAGCGGGCAAGCCCGCGAACACCGGCGCAGCCGGTGCCATACACCGCGCAGCCTGCTTCGCGGGCATGCCCGCTCCCACAGGGACCGCGCCGGCTTTGGGCGCACGCCCTACCTGTAGGAGCGGCTTCAGCCGCGAACACCGGCAAAGCCGGTGCCATCCCCCGCCAGCATCCGATTGAACCCCCGCCAATCCTCCACAGTCCATCCTTACAGGCCCACCTTCCAGAGGCCAAGAAGGAGACTCCCATGAAAGGTACCGCGCTTTCGGCCCTGTTCGCGGCCGCCACCCTGCTGGCTTCGCCGGTGTTCGCCGCCGAAGACCTCTGCACTGCCAACCTGCAAAAGATCGACGACAGCATGGCCACCGCCGGCGCCACCTCCGAAGGCCTGGACAAGGCCATCACCGAGCACGTCGACAAAGCCAAGGCTGCCCAGGCATCGGGGGACACCAAGGAATGCATCGCCATCACCAGCAAAGTCCTGGAGCGGTTGGAAAAAACGGAGAAAGGCAGCGGCACCAGCGGCGGCGGTAGCGGCGCGTGAGCCCAAAAGCGGGCGACCGGACCGGCTGTCGACGTCGCCCGCGCAATGGCGTATACTCAGCCTCACGTACCGTAAGGTGCGTTAGCTTAGAGCTAGTGTGGGGCCGATCAGGATTCGACGCCGGTAGCGAAACTCTAGGTGCATGCCGAGTTGGTAACAGAACTCGTAAATCCACTGTTGCAACTTTCTATAGTTGCCAATGACGAAAACTTCGAGGCGGAGTACGCTCTCGCTGCGTAAGCAGCCGAGCCCGACCTTCTGGTAGCTTCGGCTCCAGCAATCATCAGGGGATGCCTGTAAACCCGAAATGATTGTCATACAGAACAGGATCGTCGTGTAGCACGTTGGGGGCAAAGCGACTAAAACTTACCCAACTCGTCCAAAGCACCCTGCCCGTCGGGCGGCTGCGGATTAACTCAGTAGACACGGCTAAGCATGTAGTACCGACAGCGGAGTACTGGCGGACGGGGGTTCAAATCCCCCCGGCTCCACCAAATTCCAAAGAAGAAGACGCCCTCGGGCGTCTTTTTTTGTGCCTGGATTTTGGGTTGTGCGAGCCCACAAAGTCAGAATCAGGCTTTTCCGCATAGGGCGTTTCCCAAAGATACTCCCTGCGCCGGTTTGCTCTTCACCGGTCTCTCAACCCAAACACGGCTTCCACCACGTGAGTGACAGCAAGCGCTGGTCGCCCCAGTCGCCAGGTCGTGATGCCCGCCGCCAGCTTCATGATTCCCTATCAGCCAGCAACACTTCCGGCACGGCCGGCAGCGGCCGGCTCAGCAACACGCCAACCAGCATCGCGAACAGCAGCGCCGCCACACCGGCGACCTGCAACACGGCTTCGAAGCCCCCGATGAACGCCTGGCGGGCCAAGGGTGCCACCGTTTCCCGCAACCTGGGCTCAAGCAACGCCAACGCCGCCTGCAAATCACCCGCGGCAACCCGGGTAGCCATCGCGGAAACCTGGCCCGATTGCCCAGGCGCCACGGCAGCCATGGCCTCATACAGCAACTGCCCACTACGTGCAGCCAGCACACCACCCAACCCACCGATGGCCAGCACGATCGCCCCGAACCGCGTGGTTGTACTCAACCCCGAAGCCATGCCGGTACGCTCACGCGGCACGCAAGCCATGATGTTCTTCTGCGTATCGCCATTCAGCAGCCCGGCACCAGCACCCAGCACCAGGCTTGCTAGGGCGAATGTACCGTAACCGCCTTGCTGAGTGGCCCAGGCACACAGCAGGTTACCCGCCCCGACCAAAACCAGGCCGAGTGCGAATACCTGCGCCGGGCTCAAGTGTGCAGCCAGACGCATGCCCAGGCGTGGCGTCAGCAGCATGGCCACGGCAAACGGCAGCATGCCCGCCCCTGCGGCCAGGGCCGACAGCTGCAGGCCGTTCTGCAAGTAAAGCGGCAGCAGGGTCATCATCACCTGGGCGCAGGCAGCATAGGCAAACATCCCCAGCAAGGCGCCAACGAAGCGCCCGCTGCGCATCAGCCGCAGGTCGATCATCGGCCGTTCCTGGCTGCGCTCGACCATGACGAACAGGCCGAACAGGAAGGCGCTGATCACCAGCCGTCCCAGGGTTTGCGCACTGCCCCAGCCCACCTGGTTGGCATCGATCATTGCCCAGATCAGGTAACCCAGGCTGCCGGCGAAAGTCAGGCTTCCCCATGGGTCGAGCCGGGCCGCAGCGCTGTCACGGGACTCTTCGACACTGCGCAGCACCATCACTGCGAGCACTGCCACCAACGGCAGGTTGATGTAGAAGATCCAGCGCCAGCCAAGGGTGCTGGCGATCAACCCGCCCAGCAGCGGCGCAAAGGTGATGGTGGCGCCCATGCAGGCGCCCCAGAAGGCCCAGGCGCGCATGCGTTCCTGGGGTTGGTGGAAGCGGTTGCCGATCGCGGCCAGGGCCGAGGTCAGCAGCAATGCCGCGCCAACGCCCTTGGCTGCCCTGGCCAGGTCGAGGAACAGCAGGTTGGGCGCCGCGCCACAGGCCAGCGAGGCGAGGCCGAACAGGGCCAGGCCGAGCAGCAGCATGCGGCGGCGGCCAAAGCGGTCGGCCAGGCTGCCAGCGGGCAGCAGGCAGGCGGCAAAGGCCAGCAGGTAGGCGCTGACCACCCATTCGATATCGGCAAACGAGCCGGACAGGTCGCGGGCGATGCTGGGCAGGCTGACCGCGACGATGTTGGTGTCGAGGATGATCAGGGCACAGACCAGGGAGGCGGTGAGCAGGGTGAAACGCGCAGAGGGCATGGTGAGGCTCCGGATGCAGGGCTGGTTGGTCAAATCGCCGGGGCTGCCTTGCAGCCCATCGCAGGCAAGCCAGCTCCTACAGGGACCGCACCGCCTTCAAGGATTGCGCAATACCTGTAGGAGCTGGCTTGCCAGCGATGGACCGCAAAGCGGTCCCCTGCAATTCCCAGGCAGCCTTTGCCGCCAAGCCACCAGCCTTGTAGTGTTGGCCTCACCATAACGCCACCAGCCCCCAGGCTTGTTAGCCACGGCGGCTCGCGTCATTACCCTGCAGGTAACACCCATGGAAATCCGCCATTTCCGCTACTTCCTCTGCGTCGCCCGCCACGGTCATTTCACCCGTGCCGCCGAACAGCTGGGGATCGCCCCGCCCACGCTCAGCCGGCAGATCCAGGACATGGAGCGCGAACTGGGCGTGCGCCTGTTCGAGCGCAACCAGCGCGAGGTCAACCTCACCGCAGCGGGCCAGGCGCTTTTGATCGAGGCCGAACATGCCGTGCGCCAGTTCGATGCTGCACAACTGGGCGCGCAACGGGCCGCTCGAGGCGAAAGCGGGCGCATCGAACTGGGCTATGTGGCTTCGGCCGCGTACTCGGGCATGCTCCAGCAGCAAGTCAGCCGCTACAGCGAAACCTGCCCCCGCGTACGCCTGAACATTCGCGAACTGCCCATGGCCGAACTGCCCGGCATGGTCCGCGACGGCCTGCTTGACCTTGCCTATGTGCGCTCGCCGATGGAGCTGCCCGAGGAACTCGAAGCTATCGCCTTGCACCAGGAAGGTTTCGTCCTCGCCCTGCCCGCCAGCTCACGGATAAATGAAGTGCCGCAGATCCCGGCCTCGCGCCTGGCCAATGAAACCTTCATCCTGCCCGAACAGATCTCCGGCACGCTGGAAGTGGCCGCACAAGGTGGTTTCGTCCCGAGGCTCGGCCCCCAGCCGGGCAGCCTGGTGGCGGTGATCACCCTGGTGTCTCTCGGCCAAGGCATCGCAGTGGTGCCGGAATCGGTGGTGCAGCGCATCAGCCTGCCGCAGGTGCACTACCGGCGTATTGTCGACTGCCAGGCCAGCTCGTGGCTTAGCCTGATCCACCGGCGCTTCGAGAAAGCGCCGGCGGCAATCAGATACATCAAGATGATGAAAGGCTGAAAAAACAAAGGGCACCCATCCACTGGTGCCCTTTGCCCTACCGCCAGGTGAACTCACTCACCCCATCGAACGCACCCCCACAGGCTGCGCATTGCCCCGCGTGGTCACGATCCCCAGGAAGGAAATCACGATCGCCAGGCCCAATGTCGAGCTCACCTCTGCCCGGTGTTCAGGCGTGAACATCATGACCGCCAGTGCCCCGCCAATGAACAGGATCACCGCCCAGGTCAGGTACGGGAACAGCCACATGCGGAACTTCAGCTCGGTGTTTTCCCGCTCCAGGCGACGACGCATGCGCAGCTGCGAAATCGCGATGACCATGTACACCAGCAAGGCAATAGCACCGGAGCTGGCCAGCAGGAACTCGAACACACCCTTCGGCGCGAAGTAATTGAGGATGGCAATGGCCGCGCCGATCAGCGTGCTGCCGAATACCGCAGCGCGTGGCACACCGACCTTGGAGGTCTTGTTGAGCATGGCCGGTGCGTCACCGCGCTTGGCCAGCGAGTACATCATCCGCGAGGCAATGTAGATCGAAGAGTTCATGCAGCTGGTCACTGCCACCAGCACCACCAGGTCGACCATGAAGGCTGCATTGGGGATGTTCATGATTTCCAGCGCACGCTGGTAGGAACCCACCACCGCCAGCTGCGGGTCGTTCCACGGCACCACCGAAATGATCACGAAGATCGACAGGATGTAGAAGGTACTGATGCGCCAGATCACCGAGCGAGTGGCCTTGGCGATGTTGCGCGACGGGTCGCTCGACTCGGACGCGGCGATGGTCACCGCTTCGGTGCCGATGAAGCTGAACATCACGGTGATGAACGCACCAACCACGGCCGACCAGCCCTTCGGCGCGAAGCCGCCGTGCTCGGCCATCAAGCTGCTCAGGCCACTGACCTCGCGGTTGGGCAGCCAGCCCATAAGTGCGGCGAAACCCAGGCCGATGAAACCGAGAATGGCCGTGACCTTGAGAATGGCGAACCAGAACTCGAACTCACCGTACTTGGCCACGCTGAACAGGTTGGTACCAGCCAGCAGCAGCACCGAAGCCAGGGCGAATATCCAGCTGTCCACCTGCGGGAACCAGGCGTTCAGCACATGCCCGGCGGCCAGCGCTTCGATCGGGATTACCAGTACCCAGAACCACCAGTACAGCCAACCGATGGTGTAGCCGGCCCAGCGGCCGATGGCCTGCTCGGCGTAGGTGGAAAACGATCCGGTGTCCGGGTGTGCCACGGCCATTTCGCCGAGCATGCGCATGACCAGTACCACCAGGGTCCCGGCCACGAAATAGGAAATTATGGTAGCTGGCCCGGCTGCCGCGATGGCGTGGCCAGAGCCGACGAAAAGTCCGGCGCCGATGATGCCGGCGATGGACAGCATCGTTACGTGACGTGGCTTGAAACCTTGTGCAAGGTTGCCATCAGATCCCACGGTGTTCATTGATGTTGTTCTCTTTTTACTGACACAAGGATGGACGGGCAGGTGTAGGCGAAAATATCTCCTTTGAAATCAATAAGTCGACACGTTACTCGCGCTCTGTTGTTGATATTTGGCACGCGTCACAGAGCAACGTGTCAGTGCAGGTCGGGCTTCATTTAAGCCCCGCAGGGCTGTGGGAAATTACACGAGAACGCCCCGGAACTGTTCGATCACGACAGGGCATCCCCATTAACGTCAGAAGTCGCGAATGGCATACCCGATCCCGTCACCAGGCCGTCTGGAGCTTTTGTTTTTCATTTGAGTGTGTTGTGGCTGTACGGGCCCTTTCGCGGGCTCGCCCGCTCCCACAGTTACTCCACGCCCCTCAAACCTGTGGTGTACCTGTGGGAGCGGGCAAGCCCGCGAAAGGGCCGGTGCAGCCATCACCACTTTCTGCCAGCCACAAAAAAGCCCCGGTCTCCCGGGGCCTCTGTTGCCAGGCGTCTGCCTACGCCTGCCCGGTACGCTCGAAGCACCGGACTAGCAACAGGAATCGCAAAAGGGCCCTATGCCTCAACGCACCAGGCAAGGCCGCTTGTTATCGAAGCTCCACCCCGGAATCAGGAACTGCATTGCCACGCTGTCATCCCGCGCGCCCAACCCCATGTTGCGGTAGCACTCATGCGCCTTGGCCAACTGGTCTTCATCCAGCTCCACCCCAAGCCCCGGCCGCGCCGGCACGTGCACATGCCCGTCGACGATGCGCAGTGGCTCGCGGGTCAGGCGCTGACCGTCCTGCCAGATCCAGTGGGTGTCGATCGCAGTGATTTCCCCCGGCGCCGCAGCCGCCACCTGGGTGAACATTGCCAGCGAGATATCGAAGTGGTTGTTGGAATGCGAACCCCAGGTCAGCCCCCAGTCGTTGCACATCTGCGCCACCCGTACCGAACCCTGCAAGGTCCAGAAGTGCGGGTCGGCCAGCGGGATGTCCACCGACTGCAACTGGATCGCATGGCCCATCTGCCGCCAGTCGGTAGCGATCATGTTGGTGGCGGTGGGCAGGCCGGTGGCGCGGCGGAACTCGGCCATCACCTCACGGCCCGAGTAGCCGTTCTCGGCACCGCACGGGTCTTCGGCATAGGCCAGCACATCGTGCTTGTCGCGGCACAGGGCAATGGCCTCCTTCAATGACCAGGCACCATTCGGGTCGAGGGTGATGCGGGCTTCGGGGAAACGTTCGGCCAGCGCCGTTACCGCTTCCATCTCCTCCTCGCCGCGCAACACCCCGCCCTTGAGCTTGAAGTCGCTGAAGCCATAGCGCGCCTTGGCGGCCTCGGCCAGGCGCACCACCGCGTCCGGGGTCAGGGCCTTTTCGTGGCGCAGGCGGAACCAGTCATCCTCGGCATCGGCTTCGTTGCGGTAGGCAAGGTCGGTCTGCTGGCGGTCGCCGATGTAGAACAGGTAACCGAGCATCTTCACCGCCTCGCGCTGCTGCCCCTCGCCCAGCAGTGCCGCCATCGGCACGTTCAGGTGCTGGCCGAGCAGGTCGAGCAGCGCCGACTCGATGGCCGTCACCGCATGCACGGTGATGCGCAGGTCGAAGGTCTGCAGGCCGCGACCAGCCGAGTCACGGTTGGCGAAGGTCTGGCGCATGGCATTGAGCACGCGCTGGTAATGGCCGATCGGCTGGCCGACCACCAGGCTGCGGGCGTCCTCCAGTGTCTGGCGGATCTTCTCGCCGCCGGGCACCTCGCCCAACCCGGTATTGCCGGCGCTGTCACGCAGCACCACTACGTTGCGGGTGAAGAACGGGCCATGGGCACCACTGAGGTTGAGCAGCATGCTGTCGTGCCCGGCGACGGGGATCACGCGCAGATCAGTGACCACGGGGGTGCTGGTGTGAAGGGTCTGCATGTTCATGGTTGTTGTCTCGCAGTCATCAATGGCTCTGACCCAGGGCCGAAGGGGCCTTGAGGTCATCGGAAGGGGCGCCCTTTGGGCGAGTGCGTACGAAGAAGATGGCAATGGCCGCCAGCACCGAGGTCACCGCCAGGCCGTACAGGCCGCCCTGGATCGAACCGGTCTGCTGCTCCAGCAGGCCGAAGGTGGTGGGGGCGACGAAGCCGCCGAGGTTGCCGACCGAGTTGATCAACGCGATCACCGCTGCGGCGATGCGGGCATCCAGGTAGCCCTGCGGGATCGGCCAGAACAGCGACGATGCCGACTTGAAACCGATCGCCGCGAAGCACACCGCGACAAAGGCGAACACCGGCCCACCCGTGGTGGACATGAACATGCCGATGGCAGCGATCACCAGCGCACCTGCGACCCAGGCCTGCTGGAACTTCCAGCGCGCCGAGCCGGCGGCGAAGGCATACATGGCCAGGATCGAGATCAGCCACGGGATCGAGTTGAAGAAGCCGACCTGCAGGTCGCTGAGGTCACCCATGCGCTTGATGATGCTCGGCAGCCAGAAGGTGGCGGCGTAGATGGTCAGCTGGATGCAGAAGTAGATCAGGCAGAACAGCAGGATCTGGCGGTCCTTGAGCAGGCTCCAGGCCGATGGCCTGACCGCGCCGACCGCTTCGCGCTCAAGTTGCTCGCGATCGATGGCGGCCACCAGTGCTTCCTGCTCGGCCTGGCTCAGCCACTTGGCGTCCTGCGGCCTGGAGTCGAGCCAGAAGAACACGAAGAAGCACAGCGTCACCGAGGCCATGCCTTCGATGAACAGCATCCACTGCCAGCCATGCATGCCCAGGCCCTGGATCTGCATCAGCGCGCCGGCCAGCGGCCCGGAAATCAGCGACGCCAATGCCGAACCGCTGAGGAAGATGGCAATCGCCTTGCCACGCTCGGCGGCCGGCAGCCAGCGGGTGAAGTAGTAGATCACCCCGGGGAAGAAGCCCGCTTCGGCAACCCCCAGCAGAAAGCGCAGCACGTAGAACTGGGTTTCGTTCTGCACGAAGGCCATGGCCGTGGCCACCACCCCCCAGGTGAACATGATGCGGGTCAGCCACAGCCTTGCGCCGACCTTCTGCAGCAGCATGTTCGAGGGCACTTCGAACAACGCGTAGCCAATGAAGAACAGGCCGGCGCCAAAGCCATAGGCCGCGGCGCTGATGCCCAGGTCGCTTTCCAGATGGGGGCGGACGAAGCCGATGTTGACGCGGTCCAGGTAGTTGACGATGAACATGATGACGAACAGCGGCAGGACGTGGCGCTTGACCTTGGCCACGGCGCTGGCCAGGGCGTCGCCTTCATTCCGGGCAGACGGAGCGAGGGTATCGTTCACTTGCGGATCTCCCACTAATTGTTTTTGTGCGGGTCGAGGTTGTCTGACATGGCAGTGGGGAGGAGCATATGCGCAGCGCAGTTGTACGACAAGATCAACAACATCGGCAAAATCACAAAATACAAGCCACCGCAAAGACTATATGCGTCGATCTTGCAAAAACAGACAAACTACTCGCTGGCTTGACCTCAGGAAAAATCGGCAAGAAATATTTTTATCGATTAACTTGTCGTACAAGTACAACAACAATCGGATCACACCATGGCCACCGAACAAGCCCACAAACGCGGCCACAGCCGTGCCCATGACCTGGTCTCCAGCCTGACCCAACAGATCTTGCTGGGTACCTTCAAGCCAGGCGACAAGTTGCCCTCGGAAAACAGCCTGGTGCGCGAGCATGGGGTCAGCCGCACCGTGGTCCGCGAGGCCCTGTCGAAATTGCAGGCTTCGGGGCTGGTGGAGCCACGCCACGGTATCGGTACGTTCGTGATGGAGCGCCAGGCCCAGGCCGGCCTGCGCATCGCTGCGGAAAGCGCGGCGAATGTGCGCGACCTGCTGGAGCTGCGCATCGGCCTGGAAGGCCAGGCCGCCGCCCTGGCCGCGCTACGCCGTGACGAGGGGCACCTGAGGCGCATGCGCCAGGCGCTGGATGACTACCAGGACCTGGCCGCCGCCGGCGACAGCTGCATCGAGGCCGACCGGCGCTTTCACCTGTTGATCGCCGAGGCCTCTGGCAACCTGTACTTCACTGAAATGCTGTTGCAGCTGGGCAACGGCCTGATCCCGCGCAACCGCATGGCCCTGGCCGAACGCAGCGGGGCGAAGCTGGCGCGGCAGGCGTACCTGGCCAACCTCGAGCATGAGGCGATCCTCAATGCCATCCGCCGGCAGGACCCGGACGCGGCGCGGGCAGCGGTGTGCCTGCACCTGTCCAATAGCCGCGACCGACTACTGCCCGAACAGGCCTGACACGATCCCCTGTAGGAGCGGCCTTGTGTCGCGAAAGGGCTGCACAGCAGCCCCTCGATTTCAGCTACAGAATTGCAGGCCGGGGGCCGCTTTGCGGCCCTTTCGCGACACAAGGCCGCTCCTACAAAGAGAACCGCATCAGGCCCTGTTACCAGGTCAGGCAGATTTTGCCGAAATGCCGGTTGCTCTCCTGATAACGGAACGCCTCGACGATCTGCTCCAGCTCGAAATGCTTGTCCACCACCGGCCGCAAGCCGTTGGCATCGATCGCCCGCACCATCGCCTGCTGCTGGGCGCGGCTGCCCACCAGCACGCCTTGCAGGCGAATCTGCCGCACCAGCGCCTGCACCAGCGGCAACTGCCCGGCCACGCCGGTGAGGATGCCGATCAACGACACGTGCCCACCAATGCGCGCGGCGATCATCGATTGCTCCAGCGTCGCCGGGCCACCCACTTCGATCACATGGTCGACGCCGAGGTTGCCGGTCAGCTCGCGCACTTTCTCACCCCACGCCGGAGTGCTCTTGTAGTTGATCAGGTGGTCGGCACCCAGGGCCTTCAGGCGCTCCAGCTTGGCGTCGCTGGACGAGGTGGCGATCACCGTCGCGCCAGCCAGCTTGGCAAACTGCAGGGCGAAGATCGATACACCGCCGGTGCCCTGCACCAGCACCGTATCGCCGGGCTTGAGGTGGTCGTCGCACATCAGCGCGCGCCAGGCCGTGAGACCGGCCGTGGTCAGAGTGGAAGCTTCGGCATGGCTGAAGCCCTTGGGCGCCAAGGTGAAGGCGCTGGCACGAGCAGTGACCTGTTCACGGGCGTAACCATCGATACCGTCGCCGGGCACCTTGGCGAAGCCTTCCACATTTGCCTGGCCGTCGAGCCAGTCGGGGAAGAAGGTACTGACCACATTGTCGCCGACCTGGAACTCGGTGACGCCGCTCCCTACCGCGACCACTTCGCCAGCGCCATCGGCCATGGGGATGCGCCGCTCGCTCGGGCCCCACATGCCGCTGACAACGGCGAAATCGTGGTAGTTGAGAGAGCTGGCGTGCAGGTGCACGGTGATCTCGCCGGCCTCGGGTGAAGAGGCCTCGCAGGTGCCGACCTCGACCTTGTCGTAGCCGCCGCCGGGTTTTACGTAGATGGCCTTGCTGGTCATGGATAGGTCTCCTTCAGGGAAAAGATTGGGGTTCAGCATAGACAGGTCCGGCCTCTTCGCGGGCTTGCCCGCTCCCACAGGATCTTCACCACCCTCAACAGCAGTGCAGTACATGTGGGAGCGGGCAAGCCCGCGAAGAGGCCCGCACAGGCGACACAAAAACTCAGCCCAGCATCACCTTCAATGCCCGGCAATCGGCCGCATGCCAATCCACCAGTTCCGGCCACGGATTGTCCGGCAGGTTCACCAGCACCGTGCGCGCCCCTGCGGCACGCCCACAGTCCAGGTCAAACCGGTAATCCCCCACCATCACCAGCTCACCCGGTGTCACACCCCAGGCATTGGCAATCTTCAGCAGCCCATCCGGGCTTGGCTTGGGCGCTGCTTCGTCACGCCCCAGAATGTGCTCCACCGGGAAGCAGTCCGCCAGGCCGATGGCCTCCAGCGTCACATGCGCCAACTCACGGGCATTGCGGGTCAGAATGCCCAGCCGGCAACCACGCTGGGCCAGTTCGCGCACCAGTTCCACCGCCCCGGTGGCCGCCGTGGAGGCAATCGCCAGGTCACGCTCGTGCTCCAGCAGCCAGGCATGCTTGGCCGCCGCCTCGTCCGCCGGCAAGGCTGCCAGGTGGGTGAGGATGTCGTGCTCGGCCGGGATATCCAGCGCCACGCGGATGGCGGCAAAATCGTGCACGGCCACGGTCAGGGTGCCGTCCATGTCGAACACCCAGTTGCGCACCTCGCCCAGGCTCATGCCCAGTCCTTGCGGTGGCGAATCAGGCCTTCCTGGCACGACGACGCCACCAGTTGCCCGGCCTGGTTGAAAATGCTGCCGCGGCAGAAGCCACGGGCATTGCCCGCCCAGGGGCTGTCGGTGGCGTACAGCAGCCACTCGTCGGCACGCAGGTTGCCATGGAACCACAGCGAATGGTCGAGGCTGGCGATCTGCATGTCACGCTGCCACACCGATTTGCCATGGGGCAGCAACGCAGTGGTCAGCAGGCCGAAGTCCGAGGCGTAGGCCAGCATGTATTTGTGCAGGGCGGGGATATCGGGCAGGTTGCCGTCGGCGCGGAACCAGGCGTACTTCACCGGGTCGCCAGGCTGGGGGTTGAACGGGTCGCGCTCGGTGACCGGGCGGATCTCGATCGGCTTGGCGCACAGCACCTTGTCGCGAATGCGTTCGGGCAACTGGTCGGCCATGGCCCGGGCCAGCTCGACTTCAGTGGGCAGGTTCTCCGGGCCGACCACCTCGGGCATCTGCGCCTGATGCTCGAAACCTTCCTCGTCGTACTGGAACGAGGCGCTGCAGGTGAAGATCGGCTGGCCCTTCTGAATCGCAGTCACCCGCCGGGTGCTGAAGCTGCCGCCATCGCGCACACGGTCCACCGAATACACCACCGGCAGGCTGGCATCGCCAGGGCGCAGGAAGTAGCCGTGCAACGAATGCACATGGCGTGCATCCTCGACCGTCTGGCTGGCCGCCGACAACGATTGGCCCAGTACCTGCCCGCCGTACAGCTGGCGAAAGCCCAGGTCTTGGCTGCGGCCACGGAACAGGTTCTCCTCGATGGACTCGAGGCTCAACAGGTCGACCAGGTCGTCCAACACATGACTCATCGGGGGTTCTCCTAGCAAGGCAACACGTCTCTACAGCACACTTATGAAGGCAAATAATACAGGGTTTGTCATTCGCGCCGGGCATGGCCATGCATTCAGGCGCGCAGGGTACGCTCCCAGTGAGCGCGATCGATGCGGTACAGCACATGCGGGCGCAGCGGATGGCCCACGGGCAGGCGCGGGTGTTCGAAACTACCATTCAGGTCCTGCTGCATACCGATGGCCTGCATGACCTTCTGCGAGGGCAGGTTGCTCTCGCTAGTGAACGACACCACTTCCTCCAGGCGCAATTGGGCGAAAGCACAGCGCAGGCATGTCCACGCCGCCTCGCTGGCGAAACCCAGGCCCCAGTGGCGGCGTGCCAGGCGCCAGCCGATCTCCACCGCCGGCGCAAAATCGGCATCGAAGCCCACGTGCAGCAACCCGGTCATGCCGATGAAGGCACCACTGTCCTTGCGCTCCAGAGCCCACAGACCAAAGCCGTACTCATTGAAATGCCCGCGCACGCGGCCGATCAGCGCGGCTGCCTCCAGGCGTGTCAGCGGCGCCGGGAAGTAGCGCATCACCTGCGGGTCGGCACACAGGGCAGCGAACTCGCGCAGGTCGTCGTCGTGCCATTGGCGCAGTACCAGCCGCGCGCTTTCCAGTTGCAGGATAGGGGTCATCGGGCGTGCTCCGGTTTTACCGTCTTGCAGTTTACAGCGTAGGCGCGGGTGCAGGTTTCACCTAGCCGGCGCGCCCGAATGCAATTTTCACACGCCCTTCACCGCCCCCCGACAGGCCTGTTGGCAGGATGCCAGCCAACACCGCCGCGCCAGCCGCGACCATGCCAACGGAGCAACGCATGCTATCGAGCAACACCCTGGGGCACCCTGCCATCCACGCCCGGCGCAAGCGACGCCTGACCCGCAAAGCCCTCGGTGCCGCCCTTGGCCTGTGCATGGTCGTGGCGGCGTTGAGCACCTGGCTGGCGACGAGGACGCACATCGTGGACCTTGGCAACGAACGGCAATTGAGTGACAGCGGCCTGCTGCAGGACTGGGCCGACGGTGCGGTGATCGTGATGATCCGCCACGCCGAGCGCTGCGACAGCGCCCCCGGCCCGTGCCTGGACGACCCCACCGGCATCACCGTGGCCGGCAGCCAGGCTGCCGGACGTGTTGGCCAAGGGATGCACCAGCTGGGCCTTAACAACGCCGATATGCTCAGCAGCCCGAAACTGCGCACACGGCAAACCGCGCATTTCATCCTTGGCCAGGCGGTGGCCAGTGAGGGCTGGCTGGAAAGCTGTGACAGCCAGTTCGCCAGCGAAGCGCTGGCACACAAACGACCGGGGCATAACCTGGTGCTGGTGACCCACAACGGCTGCATCGACCATTTTGCCCGCCAGCAGAAAGTTGCGGGGGGCGAGCGTGAGAGCGGCTATGCCAGTGCGCTGTTCGTTTCGGTGGATGGCAATGGCAAGACGCGCATCCTCGGCCGCCTGAACGAGCCGGACTGGCAACGGGTGCTGGCCAGTACCACGAAACAGCACTGACGCCGCTCCTGCTGCCAGGGCAACCGCCTTGCACTGCCTTTTCTGGCCTCATCGCCGGCAAGCCAGCTCCCACAGGTATCCCATAGCCTTTTCGCCTTGTGCAGTACCTGTGGGAGCTGGCTTGCCGGCGATTGGGCAGCAAAGCTGCCCCAGCCATGGCAAGATCAGCACTGGCCCCGATTGCGACCCCACCCATGCCGTTGCCGCTGATCTACCACGAAGACTACAGCCCGGAGTTCCCTGCCGAACACCGCTTCCCCATGGACAAGTTCCGCCTGCTGCACGACCACCTGATCGACAGCGGGCTGACCACCGACCAAGCCCTGCTGCGCCCGGACATCTGCCCCAACGACATCCTCGCCCTGGCCCACGACCGCAGCTACATCGAGCGCTACATGAACGGTGACCTGTCACGCGAGGACCAGCGCCGCCTCGGCCTGCCCTGGAGCGAGGCCCTGGCCCGGCGTACCGTGCGCGCCGTAGGCGGCTCGCTGCTGAGCGCCGAGATGGCGCTGCAGCACGGCATCGCCTGCCACCTTGCCGGCGGCACCCACCACGCCCATTACGACCACCCTGCCGGCTTCTGCATCTTCAACGACCTGGCCGTGATCAGCCGCTACCTGCTGGAGGCTGGCCGGGTACACCGGGTGCTGATCTTCGACTGCGATGTGCATCAGGGTGACGGCACCGCGCGCATTCTGCACGACACACCAGACGCCATCACCGTGTCGCTGCACTGCGAACAGAACTTCCCGGCGCGCAAGGCGCAAAGCGATTGGGACATCCCCCTGCCCCGCGGCATGGGCGACATGGCCTACCTGAAGGTGGTGGACGACGCCCTCAACTACCTGCTGCCACTCTATCGACCCGACCTGGTGCTGTACGACGCCGGGGTCGATGTGCACAAGGACGACGCCCTGGGCTATCTGCAATTGACCGATGCAGGCGTTGCCGCCCGTGACGAAGCGGTGCTGCGCCACTGCCTGGGCCGCGACATCCCGGTGGTGGGCGTGATCGGCGGTGGCTACAGCAAGGACCGCGCAGCCCTGGCCAGGCGCCATGGCATCCTTCATCACAGCGCGGCACGCGTCATCGGTTGTTCACAATGACTGTGGAACCGCTTGTGGATAACCTGCGGGAAAGGCGCTGCAGCCCTTTACAGGCAAGGCCTGCAAAGCTCTGATCATTTTTTGAGCAGTGCTTCCACAGGCCGCGCTGCGCTAGAATGCGCCTCTTTTCCACAGCCTGCTGCCCACCATGCCTGATCTGAGCCCCGCCTCCCCTCCCCTCGCAGTCGTCATCGGCGGCGGCCCAGCCGGCCTGATGGCCGCCGAAGCACTGGCCCAGGCGGGCCTGGCGGTCGAGGTGTTCGATGCCATGCCTTCGGTGGGTCGCAAGTTCCTGCTGGCGGGTGTCGGTGGCATGAACATCACCCATTCCGAGCCCTACCCGGCGTTCGTCAGCCGGTATGCCGAGCGCCAGGGCGAAATCGCCGCGCTGCTGCACGACTTCGATGCCGACGCCTTGCGCCAGTGGATTCACGGCCTGGGCATCGAAACCTTCGTCGGCACCTCGGGCCGGGTGTTCCCCACCGACATGAAAGCCGCGCCACTGCTGCGCGCCTGGCTCAAGCGCCTGCGCGACAACGGAATAGTTATCCACACCCGTCACCGCTGGCTGGGCTGGAATGCCGAGGGTGCATTGCGGATTGCTTATCCACAAGGCGAGCGGCTGGTGAAGGCCGCCGTGGTGGTGCTGGCGCTGGGTGGCGGCAGCTGGGCGCGACTGGGCTCGGACGGTAGTTGGCAGCCGCTGCTGGCCGAACGGGCTGTGGATATCTCACCCTTGCAGCCCAGCAACTGCGGTTTTGAAGTGGCAGGCTGGAGCGCGCTGCTCAAGGACAAGTTCGCCGGTGCGCCGTTGAAGAACATTGCCCTTAGCGTTCCTGGCAGCGTGCCGCGCAAGGGCGAGTTCATCCTCACCGCGCAGGGTGTGGAAGGCAGCCTGGTGTATGGATGGTCAGCGCCGGTGCGCGAGGCCATCAACCGTGAGGGCCACGGGGTGTTGCTGCTCGACCTGTTGCCGGACAAGCCTGTGGACAAGATTGCCCAGGCGCTGGCCAAACCACGGGGTTCGCGCTCCATGGCCAAGCACCTGCACAGCCAGCTGGGTATCGATGGGGTCAAGGCTGCGCTGCTGCGCGAGCTGACCGATCAGGCGACCTTTGGCGACCCTGGGGCCTTGGCGAGGGCGATCAAGGCATTGCCGATCACGCTGGTGCGCACGCGGCCGCTGGATGAAGCGATCAGCAGCGCGGGTGGGGTGCGTTTCGAGGGGCTGGATGAAGGCTTGATGGTCAAGGGCATGCCGGGGGTGTTCTGTGCCGGCGAGATGCTGGACTGGGAGGCGCCGACTGGGGGGTATCTGCTGACAGCGTGCTTTGCCAGCGGCTTGCGCGCCGGGCGGGCGGCGGCAAGCTGGCTGAAGTCCTGACACATACTCGACCCCCTGTGGGAGCGGGCGCGCCCGCGAACACGGGCGAAGCCCGTGCCATGCACCGCGGTGCCTGCTTCGCGGGCACGCCCGCTCCTACAGGGGCCAAGTTTCCGCAGGCTACGGCTTACGCTTGCGCGCCCCACCATTGAAGCTCGGCACCTTGCGCACTGCCTTCACCGCCGGCTCCGCACTGCCTGATTCAGCACTGTCCATCCAGCGCCCCAACCCGCGCTTGGCGCTGTTTTCCTTCGGCTTCTTGGGCTTCTTCGGCTTCTTGATCACCTGGCCACTGGCGTCGGTCATCGGCACCCGGTGGTCAGGGATGAAGTCCGGCTCTTCATGACGCGGCAGGGTCTGCCGCGTCAGCACTTCGATCGCCGCCAGCAGCTGCACTTCATCGGCACACACCAGCGAGATAGCCTCGCCCTTGTTGCCCGCCCGCCCGGTACGCCCGATGCGGTGCACGTAATCCTCGGCAACGATCGGCAGGTCAAGGTTGACCACCAGCGGCAAGTCATCGATATCCAGGCCGCGGGCCGCCACATCGGTCGCCACCAGCACCTGGATTTCGCGGGCCTTGAAGCTGTCCAGCGCGCGCTGGCGAGTGGCCTGCGGGCGGTCACCGTGAATGCCGTCGGCATTCACACCCTCGGCCAGCAAGCGCTCCACCAGCTGGTCCACACCATTGCGGGTCTTGGCGAACACCAGCACCTGCTTCCAGCGCTGCTTGCGCAGCAGGTGGCAGAACAGGTCGACCTTGCGCTTTTTATCCACAGGCACCAACCACTGCTTCACGCTGGTGGCCGTGGCATTGCGCGGGCTGACTTCGATGCTCAGCGGTTCGTTCAGGGCCAGCCCCGCCAGCATGCGGATCTGGTCGGAAAAAGTGGCGGAGAACAGCAACGTCTGGCGCTTGCGTGGCAGCGCGGCGTACACCGACTGCAGCTCTTCGGCAAAGCCCAGGTCGAGCATGCGGTCGGCTTCGTCCAGCACCAGGGTTTGCACCTGGTTGAACTTCACGGCGTTCTGCCGGAACAGGTCGAGCAAGCGCCCCGGGGTGGCCACCAGCAGGTCGACGCCACGGCGCAGGCGCATCATCTGCGGGTTGATGCTGACCCCGCCATACACCGCGTAGGTGCTCAGCGGCAGGTTCTCGGCGTACTCGCGCACGTTGTTGTGCACCTGCTCGGCCAGCTCACGAGTGGGCACCAGCACCAGCGCGCGGATCGAGTTGCTGGCCACCTTTTCGCCTTCCAGCGCCAGGCGCTGCAGCACAGGCAGGGCAAAGCCCGCGGTCTTGCCGGTGCCGGTCTGGGCCGCGGCCATCAGGTCGCGGCCGGCCAGCACGGCGGGGATGGCCTTGGCCTGCACCGGGGTCGGGGTGGTGTAGTCCAGTTGCTGCAGGGTGCGCAGCAGCGGTTCGATCAGGCCGAGTTTGGCGAAATTCATGGCAATACCGTCAGGGGGTTCAGCGAAGGCGGCAAGTTTACCGCATCACCCCTGCCTACTTGCAGATTTCGCCTTTCAACGGCTGCGCCGGCTCAGGTGCCTTGCGCCACTGCGGCAGGCCGATCAGCACCACCGCGCCGATGATCACCGCCATGGCCACACATTCTTCGGCACCAATCTGCTCACCGGCAAAGACGATGCCCAGCAGCACGGCCACCGCCGGGTTGACGTAGGCATAGCTGGTGGCAGCTGCGGGGCGCACGTGCTTGAGCAAGTACATGTAGGCACTGAACGCCAGGATCGAACCGAAGAACACCAGGTAGGCCAGTGCCCCCCAGCCGGCAGCGGTCGGCATCTGCGTCATGCGCTCGCCAGACAGCGCGCTGCCGAGCAGCAGCACAGCGCCACCAACGAGCATTTCTGCGGCGCTGGCCATGGGCCCCTGGGGCAGCGGCAAGGTCTTGCTCCACACCGAGCCGAACGCCCACGACGCCGCCGCAAAGATGATCAGCGCCGCGCCAATCGGGCTTGCCTGAAGGTTGGAGCCCAGGTTCAGCAGGCCGATACCCACCAACCCGAGGGCGATCCCCGCCCACTCCAGCTTCGAATTGCGGTGCCCGAACAGCAGGCCGAACAGCAACGTGAACAGCGGCACCGTCGCCACCGCCAGCGCAGCGACGCCCGAGGCCACACCGGCATGCTCGGCCACGGTCACGCCACCGTTACCACAGCTGAGCAGCAGGAAACCGATCGCCCCCGCAGCCCGCCACTGCGGCCAGGTCGGTGCCGGCACACCGCGCCAGCGCAAGAAGCCATACAGCAGGCCCCCGGCAATCAGGAAGCGCACTCCGGCCATGAGCATCGGTGGCCAGCTCTCGACGCCTATGCGAATGAACAGGTAGGTGGAGCCCCAGACCAGGTACAAGGCCAGGAAAGCGCCAATGAGCAACAACGGGAAGCGACGGGAGGCAGGCATGGGAAACACTCGAAATCCGTTTACGGGTGGCTTAGTTTAGAAAGGCCATCGTGTAAACTTAAGTTACAAAACAGCTTTAAATTACCCGAACACTTTGCATTGCATGGTTATTCGGATGCTTTTCAATCGAATCGAAACCAGGCAGGAATAACCCATGGACAAGTACGACCGCATGCTGCTCGCCGCCCTGCTCGACAATGGCCGCGCCACCTTCGCGCAACTGGCGCGCCAGGTGAACCTGTCGGCGCCGGCGGTGGCCGAGCGGGTGGCCAAGCTCGAGGCCAGCGGGGTTATCACCGGCTACCAGGCCAAGGTCGACATGAGCAAGATCGGCCTGCCGATCCAGTGCGTGATCGAACTGCGCCTGGCCAGCCACGGCAACCAGCAGGCCTACGAAGCGTTGACCCAGATCCCCCAATTGACCGAATGCCACCGGGTAACCGGCGACCCCTGCGTCATCATGCAGGCAGCGGTGGGTTCGATGCCGGAGCTTGAAGATCTGATCAACCGGGTCGCGCAGTTCGGCTTCAGCAAGACCTCGATCATTCTCTCCAGCGCTGTGGAGCGGCGGGTGCCGCTGGCGCAACTGGAGAAGAAGCCCTAACAGAACCTGGCCAGGGTTTCACGAACCTTGGCGGCCGGGGTTTTCTGCAGGCGGCAGAGCAGGTCGTGCGAGAGTTGCTGTACACCATGGCCCTGGCGCAGCACGCCAGCCAGGTGTTGCAGCAGGTTGGCGGCCATTTCGGCATCGGCCATGGCCCGGTGCGCGGTACCGGTATCCGGCAGCCCGGCCCAGCGGGTCAGGGTGCCCAGCTTGTGGTTCGGTGCCGCCGGCAACAGGCGTCGTGACAGCAGCAAGGAGCAGGCGAAGGCCTGGCTGCGGCTTCGGCCGATGCGGCCCAGTTCGTAGTCCCAGAACTTCTGGTCGAAGGCGGCATTGTGTGCCAGCAGCGGGGTGCCACCAACGAACTCGGCCACTTCGTTCATCACCTTGTCCACCGGCGGCGCACTACGCAGCATGGCGGTGGTGATGCCAGTGAGCCCGGCGACGAATGCCGGTACCGGCACACCCGCGTTCATCAGGCTCTGGTAGCGCTCGACGATGCGCCCGCCCTCCAGCATCACCACCGCCACCTCGGTGGCGCGGCAGCCGGCGCCGGGGCTGATGCCGGTGGTTTCAAAGTCGATGACAGCGATACGTTCCATGCAGGGGCCTCAGTGTTTGAGCAACAGCGCACCCTCGATGGGCACATAACGGGTGGCGGCACGGATCAGCGACAGTGCGGTAAGCCCGGGCACACCATACACCACTGCCTCGGTGCCATGGCGCTGTATCACACGCTCCAGCAGCAGGTCGAAATCGCCATCGCCGGAGGCCAGTACCACTTGGTCGACGCGGCTGGCGGCGTCGATCACATCCAAGGTAATACCCACATCCCAGTCACCTTTGGCCGAGCCATCGCTGCGCTGGATGAAGGGCTTGAGGCGCACATCGAAACCGAGGTTGCGCAGGATCTGCTGGAACTGCTGCTGCTTGCTGTCGCCACGGTCGATGGCATAGGCCACGGCCTCGACGATCTGACCTTCGCGGCTGACATCGGCCCACAGGGCGGTGTAGTTGAAATGGCAGCCGTGGGCCTGGCGCACGGTGTAGTAGAGGTTCTGCACATCGGCGAACAGCGCGATCTTTTTCACCTTGGAACCCCTTGGTCGGCCTGGAATGCTGGGGGCTGCTTTGCAGCCCTTTCGCGACACAAGGCCGCTCCTACAGGGGTTCGCGTACCCTTGCAGGAGCGGCCTTGTGTCGCGAAAGGGGCGCAAAGCGCCCCCAAAATTGCCAGCAGTATGCCAGACCTGTCAGACGTACGAATCGTCGTCCGAGAAGAACCCGCCATCATCGCTGCCATAACCGCTGTCGGCATAACCACCCTGGTCGCCGCCCCAACCACCGTTGTCAGCTACCTGCTGCGCCCCCGAGTCGTTCCAGCCTCCGCTGTCACTGGCCGGCGCCGGCTCCTCCTTGATCACCTCTACCACCTCTTCGGGCTGCGAGTTGTGGTTGAACAGGCTGCTGATGCCCTGCGCCAGCAACACACCACCCGCAACACCGGCCGCAGTCTGCATCGCACCGCCGAGGAAGCTGCTGGCACCACTGCGTGCTGGTGCAGCGCCAAAGCCAGGCTGCTGCACTTGTGGCTGGGAAAAGCCCGGCGCCGACGGCTCACGCCAGCCACCGCCAGCTGCCACGGGTGCTGCAGCGGGACGCTGCGGTTGCACGGCCGGGGCCGCATTGCGCCCAGACGAACCAAAGATGCTGGACAGGAAACCACCACCGCCATTGCTCGGCGCGCTGCCGGCACGGGTGGCCTCGGCCTGGGCACGAGCCTGCTTCAGTTCGGCTTCCAGTTGCTTGTTCTGCTCGTCGAGGCGCTTGATCGCTGCCTCCTGCACCAGGATCGCCTGGGCCATGTAATAAGGCGCCGCTGGCTGCTGACGCACATGTTCCTCGATACATGCCTGGGCCTGCGCATCACGTGGCTGGCTCGGGTCCTCGGCTTGCTTGAGGCGGCCGAACAGGCCGTCGATCAGGGTTTGTTCTTCAGTATTCATGGGGCGACCTCGTGGGGTAGCGGACAACGGACAGCGTCAAAGATGGGGCGTACAGGCGTGGGATTCAATCACCGGCGGCGTGAAACTTTTTTCAGCAAGTGACAGCCCCAGGCCTGCTTTGGGCTAAAGTTATGCCCCTGTTTTTACTGCCATGCGATGTAGACTGATGAATCCGCTGAGCGTCCTGCGCGACTCCCTGTACTTCTTCCGCCGCCACCTGCCGAGCATCCTCCAGCTGTGCCTGCCGCTGGTGGTGCTGGAAGCCTTGCTCACCCAGCTGCTGTACCGGCAGATGGGCGACCAGGCATCGCCGGCCTACGGCATGCTGATCAGCCTGCTGTTCTACCCGCTGTACAGCGCCGCGCTGATCCTGTACCTCGACACCCGCAGCAACGGCCAGGAAATCGCCAAGCGCGACCTGTTCGCCCGCGCCGTGCAACTGTGGCCGCAGCTGGCCCTGCTGATCCTGATCAGCTCGCTGCTGATCATGGCCGGCCTGGCGCTGTTCATCTTTCCGGGCGTGTGGATCATGATCAACCTTGTGTTCGCCGAGTACCTGCTGGTACTGCGCGGCCGGCCGGTGGTGCAGTCGATGCGCGACAGCGCAAGCATGACCACCGGGCACTTCATGCGCATCATGATCTGTGTCGTAGGTGTGCTGGCGCCGATCTGGCTGATCGACGGCCTGCTGCTGATGGCCTTCCCCGAGCCATCGCCCGGCATGGAGCTGGCCATGGACAGCCTCAGCGGCTTCCTGCAGTTGTTCAGCACCGTGGTGCTGTATCGCCTGTTCATGTTGCTGGAAGGCGAAGCCGGGGCGTGATGCCCAGGCTCATCGCTTGACCGGGAAACGCTGTTGTCACGTCCCTCGAGGCTTGGCCCGAGCGGTGGCTTCGGCCACAAGCGGATCATCCGGCCAGTAATGCTTCGGATAACGCCCCTTCAGATCTTTCTTCACCTCGGCGTAGGTCGTACGCCAGAAGTTGGCCAGGTCCTGGGTCACCTGCACCGGGCGGCGTGCCGGTGACAGCAGGTGCAACTTGACCTGCTGGCGGCCATTGGCGATGCGTGGAGTTTCGGCCAGGCCGAACAGCTCTTGCAGGCGCACCGCGAGGATCGGCGGGTTTTCGCTGTAGTCCAGGCGGATGTTCGAGCCGGACGGTACCGCCAGGTGCGCGGGGGCCTGCTCCTCCAGGCGCTGCGGCAGCGGCCAGGGCAACAGGTTGCGCAGCATCGACGGTAAGTCCAGTGCGGCGAAATGGCTGAGGCGCGACACCTTGCCCAGGTAGGGCTGCAACCAGTCTTCCAGGCTGGCGAGCAAGGCCTCGTCAGCCAGGTCGGGCCATTCGCTGTGGCCGTCTTTGGCCAGGTCCAGTTGACGCAGCAAGGCCACGCGCGCCTGCCATTGCCGCAGCTCGGGGGTCCAGGTCAGCAGGTTCAGGCCTTTGCGCCGGACCAGCCCAAGCAGTGCGCGAGCCCGCGCTTCGTCATCCAGGCCGGGCAGCGGTTCGCGGCTGAGCACCAGCTCGCCGACTTTGACCTGACGTTCTGCGCGCAACACCTGCTCGCGTTCGTCCCAATCGAGGATATCGACCCGCTCGACCTGCTCGGCCAGCACGCCCTCGAACAGCGCCGGATCGAACTCGGCGGCCAGATAGATGCGTTCTTCGCGCTGGCCCTGGCGGCTACCCAGGTCGGCGATCACCAGCCACGGGCACTTCATCAGTGCATCGACTTCGGCAAACAGCGCCGCACGGCCGTTGGCCAGCCGGTATTCCGCACCGCCCTCGCGGCGCTGCTGGGCGACGCGGTCGGGGTAGGCCAGCGCCAGCAGCGCGCCCAGCCAGCGCGGGTGATCAGGGTCCACAACCGGCGCGCCTGGTTTGCCACGCAGCATGCCACGGTACTGGCGGGCCAATTGGCGCGCACGCTGCACACCACCGTGGCTGCCACGGGCGGTCCTGCTCTCGCCACTGACCAGCGCCAGCCGGCTGTGCAAGTCGGCGCCACCGCCGCGCTGGATATCCCGCTCGCCCAGCAGCGCAGCCACATCACAGGCCATCTGTGCCAGGCCCAGGTCCTGGCCGCGCAACAGCAAATGCGCAATACGTGGATGCGCGGGCAGCTCGGCCATGGCCAGGCCGTGTTCGCTGAGGTTGTCACGGCTGCCGGGCTTGAAGGCATTGAGCCGTGCCAGCAGGTCCTGGGCCTGGGTGAAGGCTGCAGTGGGGGGCTGGTCGAGCCAGCGCAACTGCTCGGGCGTAACGCCCCAGCGTGCCAGTTGCAGGGCCAGGCCGGCCAGGTCGGCCTGCATGATCTCGGCGCTGCCGTGGGCGGCCAGCTGGTCATGTTGGGCCTCGGACCAAAGGCGATAACATACGCCGGGCTCCAGGCGGCCGGCGCGACCGGCGCGCTGGGTAGCACTGGCGCGGGAGATGCGCTGGGTGTCCAGGCGGGTCATGCCGCTGCCGGGGTCGAAACGCGGTACCCGGGCCAGGCCTGCGTCGATCACCACGCGCACGCCGTCGATGGTCAGGCTTGTCTCGGCAATGTTGGTGGCCAGCACCACCTTGCGCAGGCCCTTGGGCGCCGGGTCGATGGCCGCACGTTGGGCGTCGAGATCGAGCTCGCCATGCAGCGGGCAGAGCAGGACCTCGGGACGCTCGCCCAACGCTTCCTGCAGGCTCTGGTGCACCCGGCGGATCTCGGCCTGACCCGGCAGGAATACCAGCAAACTGCCGGTCTGGTCAGCCAGTGCCTGCAACACGCTGTCCACTACCCGAGGCTCGATGAACTCACCCGGCTGGAAAGGCCGCCCCCAACGGATGTCGACGGGGTGCATGCGGCCTTCGCTGCTCACCACCGGGGCATCATTCAGCAGCCGCGAAAGGCGCTCGCCCTCCAGGGTCGCGGACATCAGCAAAACCTTCAGCGGCGGGTCGTCCCGCAGCAACTCCCGGCCATTCAGGCTCAATGCCAGGGCCAGGTCGGCATCAAGGCTGCGCTCGTGAAACTCGTCGAAAATCACCAGCCCCACGCCCTCCAGCGCCGGGTCGGCCTGCAGCCGGCGGGTAAGGATGCCTTCGGTCACTACCTCGATGCGGGTTTTCGGCCCGACCTTGCTGTCCAGGCGGATGCGATAGCCCACGGTCTCGCCGACCTTTTCGCCCAGCTCGCTGGCCAGGCGCTCGGCCGCAGCCCGCGCTGCCAGGCGGCGGGGCTCGAGCATGAGAATGCTCTGCCCGGCCAGCCACGGCTCGTTGAGCAGCGCCAGCGGCACGCGGGTGGTCTTGCCCGCGCCAGGTGGCGCCTCGAGCACCGCTTCGTCACGGTTTTCCAGGGCCTGGCGCAGGGCGGGCAAGACAGCATCGATCGGTAATGAAATCATGGTGGTCCTCGAACAGTCCCGCGAGTATAACGGCGAACCCAGCCTGCTCTATCATGGTCTTAGCTTCAGGTGCAGGCGCTTCGCTTGCCCTGCTGGATACCTTTTCGGAGATTTACATGCGCATCCCAACCCGCGTCATTGGTGGCGCCCTCATCGTCACCTTGCTGACCCAACTGACCGCCTGCGGCACCATTCTCTACCCGGAACGGCGCGGCCAGATCGGCGGCAAGATCGACCCAGTGGTTGCCGCAATGGATGCGATCGGCATCCTGTTCTACGTGATCCCGGGGCTGATCGCTTTCGGTATCGACTTTGCCACGGGCGCCATCTATTACTCGGGCGGGCGATCCGCCCAGGTCGACCCGGTCAAACTGCGCGAGGCCGTAAGCCCCGATGGCAAGGTCGACAACCTGAAGTTGCAGGCCATTCTGGAAAGCGAACTGGGCCAGCGCCTGCCGCTGAACGACCCCCGGCTGATCCAGCATCGCGGCAGCATCGAGCAGTTGGCCAGCCTGGGCCTGGTGCCGGCAGCCTGAAGCACAAGGACACTGCCCACGGATGATGACCACCCCGGCTGAACACCAGCGCCTGCTACGCCTGGCCACGCGCGCATCGCTGGCGGTGGCCAGCATCCTGGTCCTGAGCAAGGCGCTGGCCTGGTGGCTGAGCGGCTCGGTCAGCCTGCTGGCCGGGCTGACCGACTCGGCACTGGATGCCGTTGCCTCGTTCCTCAACCTGCTCGCAGTGCACTATGCCCTGCGCCCGGCCGACGACGACCACCGATTCGGCCATGGCAAGGCCGAAGCCCTGGCCGGTATGGCGCAGGCGCTGTTCATCGGGGTCAGTGCGGTGCTGATCGGAGTGCAGGCGGTTGAACGCCTGCACACCCCGCAACCCTTGGGCGATACCGCCATCGGTATCGGGGTAATGCTGCTGTCGCTGGTGCTGACCCTTGCCCTGCTGGCACTGCAACACAAGGTCATCCGCCTGACCGGCTCCACGGCGGTGCGGGCCGACTCCCTGCATTACCGCTCGGACCTGCTGCTCAACAGCAGCATCCTGCTGGCCCTGCTGCTGGCACGCTTTGGCTGGCCGCAGCTGGATGCGCTGTTCGGCCTGGGCATCGCTGTCTATATCCTTTGGAGCGCGCTGCAGATCGCACGGGAAAGCACGGCCATCCTGATGGATCAGGAACTGCCCGGCGATGTCGGCGAGGCCATGGCTGCGCTGGTGCTGGCCATTCCTGGGGTCAAAGGCGTGCACGACCTGCGTACACGGGTGTCGGGCAACCAGTGGTTCGTGCAGTTGCATCTGGAGATGCCGGGGCAGTTGCCGCTGCATGAGGCGCATGCCTTGTGCGTGGAGGCCTCGAAGGTGATCCGCCAGCGTTATCCACAGGCGGATGTGATGGTGCACGCGGATCCGGTGTGAACCTGCAAGGGC
Source organism: Pseudomonas sp. PVC-5-1 (assembly GCF_057444345.1). Classification (NCBI taxonomy): domain Bacteria; kingdom Pseudomonadati; phylum Pseudomonadota; class Gammaproteobacteria; order Pseudomonadales; family Pseudomonadaceae; genus Pseudomonas; species Pseudomonas sp. PVC-5-1. The sequence goes on from NZ_CM172024.1 coordinate 5,019,181, forward strand.
CCTATCGCCGGCAAGCCAGCTCCCACAAGAACCGCACCGGCCTGAAGGCATGCGCAATACCAGTGGGAGCTGGCTTGCCAGCGATAGGGCCGGGACAGGCAGTTCCAACAGGCACTACACATGGCTTCAGGCCGGTGCAGTACCTGTGGGAGCTGGCTTGCCGGCGATAGGGCCGGGACAGGCAGCACATCTGGCTCAGTTGATGCTGTAGCCTCGGCCGCTGAAACAAGCGCCCAGCGCCCGCCGGTAGTTGTCCGCCACATTGGCCGGCGGCGCATATGTCGCTGTCGCCGGGTCGAACCCTGACTGGCTCACCGCCCAACGGTGGCACTGGTAACGGTCCTGGTCCTGCTGTTCCTGCCCTTGCCCATACATGGGGTAGGCCACCACATCATACCGACCACTTACAGGTGCGGGCGCGGCTACCGGCGGGTTGACCACCACGTACTCGCGGCTGTCGGCCAGGTACTGGTAATAGGTATCGGCCACCAGGAAGAACAGCGCCCCGCCCAACCAGACTTCCCGCGCATAAGGCGGCAGGTAGTCGACCCGCACGCCGTAGGGCGGGCTCACCACGACATAACGGCCACCATGGGGGCGATACCAGTAACCACCGGAGTAGAAGTAGTCATCGCCACGGTAGGGCACTTTCCAGTAGCGGTCCGGGAAATGATCGATGGTGTGCCCCGGGCGATACTGCGGCCCCGGCCCCCAGCCATTGCCATGACCATCCGGGCGCCCTTGCCAGTCACCACCGGGCCGTTGCCCCGGGCCACCGGCTTCCCAGTGGCGGTTATCGCCATGGCGGCGGGGAATGTCCTGGTAATAGCCCTGGCGTGGCGGCTGGGTCTGCTGCACTTCGTCACGCGAATTGAGCGAGCGGCCCGGCGCCCCCTCGCCCGGCCCTTCGGCCATGGCCCCGAGGCTGATGCTCAACCCCAACACACCAACACCTGCCAACTGCCAGATGCGCGACTTCATGCTGTTCCTCTCGGTAGAAAATACGGCAACCACAGCCAGTCTACCGCGCCTGTCACGCACGCCAATTAAATTCCGGACATGAAAAAAGGGAGGCCGCTGGGCCTCCCTTCAGGAATTGTCGTCCGTGCTCGGCACTTGTGGCGCCGGCTCACCTCACACCGTCTTCTGGAAGGTGTGTAGCCCGGGGGCCTGCAGATCCTGTTGGATGGCTGGCCGCGACCGCCCGCCTAGGGCGCGTCGCCGTGGACTGATGTCCGGGCAGTGATTCTGTGGATAAAGATACCGGACAGGTTGCGGCAGATGATTGCGAAGATTGCTCGGATAAATAGCACTTGCGCAATTTTTCACCCTGGATTGATAATTCGCCGCAATCCGAACAGAAAAGGCATAAACCATGAGCAAACTTGACCGCTACGACCTGAGTATCCTCGCCGAATTGCAGCGCGATGCGCGCATTTCCAACCAGGAACTGGCCGAACGCATCGGCCTGTCGCCTTCGCCATGCTCTCGTCGGGTCAAGCAACTGGAGGACGATGGCTACATCTCGCGCCAGGTAGCCCTGCTCGACCGCAAGAAGCTGGGCCTGAGCCTGACTGCCTATGTGCTGATCGGCATGGACCGCCACACCCCGGAGCGTTTCGAAACCTTCGAGGCGGCCATCCGCAACCTGCCACAGGTGCTCGAATGCAGCCTGGTCACCGGCATGGATGCCGACTACCAGCTGAAGGTGGTGGTGCCCGACATGGACCACTACCAGAAACTGCTGCTAGGCAGCCTGACCCGCATTGAAGGCGTCACCAGCGTGCGTTCGAGCTTCGTGCTGAACCAGGTGCTGGCCAGCACCGAGCTGCCCTTGACCCACCTGCGTTAATTGCCTGCGCCAGCAGGCGTATAATCGGACGCTCAAAACGCCTGGAGAACACTGATGGATCCCGCCGTATTCGAAGAGTGGATGATGATCATCCTGGTCACCGTGTTGATCGGTTTCATGGGTTTCATCGTCTGGGACCTGGCGAAAAAGTCCAAGGCCGGGCGGTTCGGGACGCTGATCCTGTTCTTCGTGCTGGGGCTGGGGGTGTTGGCCTTTATCATCAAGAGCGTGGTGGTGGGGTTTCTCGAAGGGGTGTAGAAAATTCAGGGCCATTCGCGGGCACGCCCGCTCCCACAGGTCTGGCGCTGCACTTGAGGGCTGCACTATACCTGTGGGAGCGGGCGTGCCCGCGAATGGCCCTTGAACTGGACTAAAGCTTGGCGGCCACTTCGCGCCAGCACCCCTGCTCCAACCCATCCAGCGCCCAGTCGCCAATCCGCACCCGCACCAGGCGCAAGGTCGGCAACCCCACCGCCGCCGTCATCCGCCGCACCTGGCGGTTACGCCCTTCGCGAATCACCAGCTCCAGCCAGCTGGTCGGCACGCTCTTGCGAAAACGCACCGGCGGGTTGCGCGGCCACAGCGCCGGCTCGTCCAGGCGCCGCGCCTCGGCCGGCAAGGTCGGCCCATCGTTCAGTTCCACGCCATCGCGCAAGCGCCGCAACTGCTCCTCGCTCGGCTCCCCCTCCACCTGAACCCAGTAAGTCTTGGCCAGCTTGTGCTTCGGGTCGGCAATGCGCGCCTGCAGGCCGCCATCGTTGGTCAGCAGCAACAGGCCTTCACTGTCGCGGTCCAACCGCCCGGCCGGGTACACACCGGGGATGTCGATGTAGTCCTTGAGCGTCGCGCGCCCGTCGCCGTCGCTGAACTGGGTCAGCACGTCGAACGGTTTGTTGAACAGGATCAGGCGCGGCTCGGCCGGTGGTGCCTTGGGCTGGCGACGCGGGCCGGTGGCAGGCCGCGCCTGGGGGCGGCGCGGCTTGGAACGGGGTGGCAGTGACATGGATCCTCAGCGGAACGGCGGCTCATCAAAGCTGCGCAGTTTACGCGAGTGCAGCGAGTTGAGCTCGGTGCGCAGCAGGTCGAGGGCGGCAATGCCGATCTTCAGATGCTGGCTGACCGCCCGGTTATAGAAGGCGTTGGCCGAACCCGGCAGCTTGATCTCGCTGTGCAGCGGTTTGTCGGATACACACAGCAAGGTGCCGTACGGCACGCGCAAGCGGTAACCCTGGGCGGCAATGGTACCGCTTTCCATGTCCACCGCCACGGCACGCGACAGGTTGATCAGCGGCCGCTCCTGGGCCCAGCGCAGCTCCCAGTTGCGGTCGTCGTAGGTCAGCACGGTGCCGGTGCGCAGGCGCTTTTTCAGCTGTTCGCCACGCTCGCCGGTGACCTGCGCGGCGGCTTCCTGCAAGGCCAGCTGCACTTCGGCCAGCGCCGGAATCGGGATGTTCGGCGGCACCACCCGGTCGAGAATACCGTCACGGCGCATGTAGGCGTGTGCCAGCACATAATCGCCGATGGTCTGCGACTGCCGCAGGCCGCCGCAGTGGCCGATCATCAGCCAGCAGTGCGGGCGCAGCACGGCCAGGTGGTCGGTGATGTTCTTGGCATTGGACGGGCCGACGCCAATGTTGACCAGCGTGACGCCGTCGCCGTCGGCGGCGATCAGGTGATAAGCCGGCATCTGGTAGCGGTGCCAGACCACGCTTGCCACCAGGGCCTGGGTTTCACCGTGGTCCATGCCCTTTTCGATCACCACGTTGCCCGGCAGCACCATGCGCACGAAGCGTGGGTCGTCACGCAACTGGTCGAGGCCGTGGCTGATGAACTGGTCGACATAGCGGTGATAGTTGGTCAACAGGATCCATGGCTGCACATGGCGCCAGTCGCTGCCGGTGTAGTGCACCAGACGGCGCAGCGAGAAGTCGACCCGTGCGGCATCGAACAGCGCCAGCGGCAGAGTCTCGGCACTGCCCCAGTCATACAGGCCGTCGGCGATGTTGTCGGTCGCAGCCGACAGGTCGGTGCTGGGGAACACCCGCGCCAGCTGCGCGGCGGTGATGCCGCTGCCGGCCAGTTCGTCGCCCTGGTCGACCACGTAGGGGTAAGGGATGTTCTGTTCACTGACGCCGACCTCTACCGTGACGGTGTAGTCGTGCATCAGCGGGCGCAGTTGCTCCAGCAGGTAGCCACGAAAAGCAGCCGGCTGGGTGATGGTGACGCTGTAGGTACCTGCCACCTGAACCTTGGCGTAGGCCCGCGTGGTGGCGGCGACTTCACCATGGCTGTAATAGGTCAGGCGCAGCGCCGGGTAGCGGAACAGGTCGCGCTCTTCGGCGCCCGGCTCGGTACGGTCCTTCAGGTAACGCTTGAGGGCCTGGCTAAGGGCCCCGGTGGCCTGGTCATGCAGGGCCGCCAGACGGTCGACGGCCTGTTCGGGGGTATCAACGACTACAAAAGCTTGGCTCACACTGTGCTTCCTGTCTGGACATGCATGTGAACCATCTTGCCTGCCTTCTTGGCTAAATACACCCCCATTGATCGGTGTTGCATCCATTCGCGGGCACGCCCGCTCCCACAGGATCTTCACTGCCCTCAAGCACGACGCAGTACCTGTGGGAGCGGGCGAGCCCGCGAAGAAGCCAGCTCAGTTCGCCCAGGCTGGCGTAGCCCTGGCCACCAATGCCTCCACATCCACACCCCGCGGCAACGCCCCGTACACGCGCCCGCCCCCCGTCAAGCGGCTGTCGATAAACGCATCACTGACCACCGCATTGCCCGCCTCCAGCAATAGTTTGGCCTGCAGCGCCAGGGCAATATCCTCGGTCAGCTGCCGCGCGCGGTACTGCATGTCGCCAGTGTCGGCAAACGCCCCCTTGAGGTTGCCGATGTGCGCCGCCAGACGCGGGTCCCCGTGCCCATCGCCCAGCTCGGCAAACAGCGCATCGAGCACGCCCGGCTCCTTGGACAAGGCCCGCAGCACGTCCAGGCATTGCACATTGCCCGAGCCTTCCCAGGTGGAGTTGACCGGCGCTTCGCGGTACAGCCGTGGCAGGATGCTGTCTTCCACATAACCCGCCCCACCCAGGCACTCGGCGGCCTCGTTGATCATGGCCGGCGCGCGCTTGCAGATCCAGTACTTGCCCACCGCCGTGACCAGCCGGGCGAAATGCGCCTGCTGCGGGTCTTCCAGCTGCTCCAGCGCCTGCCCCATGCGCAGGCTCAGCGCCAGCGCGGCCTCGCTTTCCAACGCCAGGTCGGCCAGCACGTTCTGCATCAACGGCTGCTCGCTCAGCAGCCGCCCGCCGACCTTGCGGTGCGCGCAATGGTGGGTCGCCTGGGTCAGCGCCTGGCGCATCAGGGCGCTGGAGCCGACCATGCAGTCGAAGCGCGTCATGGCCACCATTTCGATGATGGTCGGCACGCCCCGCCCTTCTTCCCCGACCATCCATGCCAGGGCACCGCGGAATTCCACCTCGCTGGAGGCGTTGGAACTGTTGCCCAGCTTGTTCTTCAGGCGCTGGATATAGAACTGGTTGCGGCTGTCGTCGGGGCGGTGACGCGGCAGCAGGAAGCAGCTCAGGCCTTTTTCGGTCTGGGCCAGGGTCAGAAAAGCATCGCACATGGGCGCCGAGCAGAACCACTTATGCCCGACCAGTTCGTAGGGCTGCCCCGGGCCCGCGGCGCCGACTGGATAAGCCCGGGTAGTGTTGGCCCGTACATCGGTGCCGCCCTGCTTCTCGGTCATGGCCATGCCCAGGGTGACCCCGGCCTTGTGGCGGTCGCCGACGTTACGCGGGTCGTACTCGCAGGCAAGGATTTTCGGCAGCCAGTATTCGGCCAGTTCGGGTTGCAGCCGCAGCGCTGGCACAGCGGCGAAGGTCATGGTCAGCGGGCAGCCGGTACCGGCCTCGGCCTGGCTGTGCAGATAGGTCATCGAAGCCCGCGCCACATGGGCGCCTGGGCGGGGTTCGGCCCATGGCAGCGCCGGCAGGCCGTGCTCGACGGCGGTGCGCATCAGTTCGTGGTAGGCGGGGTGGAACTCGACCAGGTCGATGCGATGGCCGTAGCGGTCGTGGCTGCTGAACTCCGGCTTGTGCGCATTGGCCAGGAAGCCCGCCTGCATCAGCGGGCCACCGGCCAGGGCACCGTAGGCATCGATCCGCGATTCGGCCCAACCCGCACCGAAACGCCGCGACCATTCCTGTAGCGGAATGTCGAGGCGGTAAAGGTTGGCACCGTCGAGGGGCGGTGGCTGGTTGGTGACTTCGTGGGTTTCAGCGTACTGGTGCAGGTTCATCGGGGGCTCCTGGATCCGGGTAGCTTGAGAGCCCCAGTGAAGCACTCCCCGTGGGTCAGTCAAAGTGACATTAATGACTAAACATGTGGTGGGGGGCGCATATGTTGAGGATGCAGCGGGGATGAGAGGTGTTTGCCACAACCAAATGCCATGCCTTCACAGCGACTGCCGCGCCTGCAGTATGTGCGGGCTCATCTGCACCTGCGCTATAGCCATGTTCAAACTCAACTCGAACCGGCTCCCCAACCCCCGCGTCGACTCATGCGACAACCGTGCCCCGAGCAACTCCCCCATCTGCCGACAAATCGACAAACCAATCCCCAGCCCGCCATAACGCCGGGTCATCGAGCCATCGACCTGGAAGAAGCGCTGGTACAGGGTCGCCTGATCGAGATCATCGAAGCCGATACCGCTGTCGCTGACCATGAAGGTCAGCGCCAGGTCGTCCGGCCCCACCCGGCGCCCGCGCACCTGGATCATCACCCCGCCCTGGTGGGTGAACTTCAAACCGTTGTCCACCAGGCACCCCAGGCAGCGGGCCAGCTTCTGAGCATCGCCCTGCAACCCGTCCGGCACATCGGCCGGGATGTCCAGGCTCAGGTACAAGCCTTTGCCCAAAGCCTGCCCGGCATAACCGGCACGTACGCCCTGCAGCAGGTCACGCAGGCTGAATGGCGCCGGCTGCGCGCGCAGGCGGCCGGCCTGTAGTTCGGAGAGGGTAAGTATGGCATCGACCATATCCATCATGCCCTGGGCCGAGCCCACCGCCGTGCGGTGATACTGGGCCATCTCGGCCTCCATCGGCAGGGTGTGCATCAGCTCCAGCGAGCCGATCACACCATTCATCGGCGTGCGCAGCTCATGGGTCACGCTGGCCAGGAATTCGTCTTTCAGCCGGTTGCTCCTGGCCAGTTGCAGGTTCAGTTGTTCCAGTGTGCGCCCGGTGTCACGCAAGGTCTGCGCCTGCTGCTCGCGCAGGCTGTTGATGCGGTCGGCCAGCGCCAGCGACAGCAAGGCCACCTCAAGCGCCGACCCCAGCTGGCTGGCATACATGGTGATGAACACGTTCGGCAGGTAGCCCAGCACCATCAGGGTGTTGACCAGGCCTCCGAGCAGGAACGCCGTCCAGGCGATGATGAACCAGCGTGCCACGCGCAAGCCTCGCCACCAGGCGTACAGCCCGGCAGCGAAGATGCTCACGGTAAACAGCAACGCCAGCATAGTGGCCATGCGCAGGGCGACGCCGTAGGGCATGCTCACCGCCAGCACCATGACCAGCGCGCCACCCAGCATCAGCAGCTGCAGCAGCCGGTCGAAACCACGGCTGATGCTGCCCAGTTGCAGGAAGTGCCGGGCGAACTGGCAGCCGAACAGGCCAGCTGCCCCGATGAACAACGGCGTCGAAGCATTCGCCCACCACGGGCTGTCCGGCCAGAAGTAGGCCACACCAGCACCATTCACCGACACCTGGTAAAAGCCGAACGAGGCGATATAGAGGATGTAGTAGAGGTAGCTGACGTCGCGCACGCTGAGGTAGATGAACAGGTTGTACACCAGCATCACCAGCAACACGCCGTAGATCATCCCCAGCACATACAGGCGCGTGGGCTGCTCCTCCATGTAGGCCTGGGCAGACCAAAGCGCCAGCGGCGCCTGCACCGAGCCCTGGCTGTGCAGGCGCAGGTAGGCGGTGGTCACCTGGCCAGGCTGCAGCTGCAGTTCGAACAGGTAGTTGTTCTGCAGTATTTGACGGCTGTGGTAGGGCAAGGCGTCGCCGGTGCGCCGGGCCAGGCGGTAACTGCCGCTGCCGTCGGGCAGGTAGAGCTCGAGGTGATCCAGCGGCGGGTAGGCCAACTCCAGCAGCCATTGCCGTGGGGCGGCGCCAGGCGCGGCTACAGGGCGCAGTTCGACCTTGAGCCAGAACACCGAGGTGGAATAACCGGCGTTCAACACGTCTTTGTGGTGGGGGCGAAAATGCTTGGCGAAATCAGGGGCACTGACCTGGGTGATGCTGGCACTGCCATCGGGGTCTTCATAAACCTGCATGGCCTTGCCCAGCGGAAGATGCCGGGTAGCTGCGTCGAAATCGACTGCCCCGGCCAGCACGGGCAGCAAGCCCAGAAGCACAATCAGCAAATAGCGCATACAGCCCCAGCATGGCCTGTCCAGTCGAGTCGCGGTTGCCTCCTATCCGTTTGAGACGACACGATCCGGCAGAACCCGTTTGTAGAGTTATCCGAGCACTCTAGCATAGCTTCGCAACCTGGCAATCGACCATATCCAATCACAAAGAAAAGGCTCTAAATCAATGCTTTCAGAAATTAAACCGGCAAAAATCTGACCTTATGATCAACAAAACTCGTTTGTAGGACGATCCGCCCAAACAGGATTGGTGGTAAGCTCGCCGACCATGAATACCTACAGCTCCCGCCCCGTTGTCCTCTGTCTCTCCGGCCACGACCCCAGTGGCGGCGCCGGCCTGCAGGCAGATATCGAAGCCCTGATCGCCCAAGGCTGTCACGCCGCACCCGCAGTGACCGCCCTGACCGTGCAGGATACCGTCAACGTTTCCGACTTCCGCGTGCTCGACCGCGAGTGGGTGCTGGCCCAGGCCAACGCCGTGCTGGCCGACTCCTCGGTGGCCGCCGTCAAACTCGGCATGCTCGGTTCGATCGAAATGGTCGACACCGTCGCCGAACTGCTGGCGGCCCACCCGCATCTGCCGCTGGTCTGCGACCCAGTGCTGCGTGCCGGTGGTGGTGGTCGCCTGGACAAGGACGAAGTGGGCTACGCCCTGCGCGAACGCCTACTGCCGCTGGCGACCATCGCCACGCCGAACCTGCCCGAAGCCCGCATCCTTGCCGAACTGCCCGAAGGCACCGCCGACGAGTGTGCCGAGAAACTGTTGCCGTTCTGTAGACACCTGCTGATTACCGGCGGTCACGGCGACGAAGACGAAATTCACAACCGCCTTTACAGCCGTGCCGGCCAGCACCACACCTGGACCTGCCAGCGCCTGCCGGGCAGCTACCACGGTTCGGGCTGCACCCTGGCCAGTGCCCTGGCCGGCCGCCTGGCCCTTGGCGAGCAGCTGGAAAGCGCCGTCCGCAGCGCCCTGGACTACACCTGGCGCACCCTGCGTGACGCCGAACAGCTGGGCAAGGGCCAGTTCGTGCCGCGCCGCCTGCCGCTGGATTTCTGCTCCTGACACGAGGCCTCCAATGAAGCTACGCGGTCTGTACGCCATCACCGACAGCCAGCTGCTCGCTGGCCGTTTCCTGTCCCATGTCGAGGCGGCACTGGAAGGCGGCGTATGCCTGCTGCAGTACCGCGACAAAAGTGACGACGCGGCACGCCGCCTGCGCGAAGCTGAAGGGCTTATGCAGCTCTGCGAGCGCTACGGCACTCAGCTGATCATCAACGACGACGCCGAACTGGCCGCGCGCCTGGGCGTCGGCGTGCACCTGGGCCAGACCGACGGCCCGCTGACCCCGGCCCGCGCATTGCTCGGCCGCCAGGCGATCATCGGTTCCACCTGCCACGCCAGCCTCGAGCTGGCCGCGCAGGCTGCCAGCGAAGGCGCCAGCTACGTGGCCTTTGGCCGCTTCTTCAATTCCGTCACCAAGCCGGGTGCACCCGCTGCCAACATCGAACTGCTGGAGCAGGCCCGCGCCCAGGTGAAACTGCCGATCGCGGTGATCGGCGGCATTACCCTCGACAACGCCGCCCCGCTGGTCGCCCATGGCGCCGACTTGCTGGCGGTGATCCACGGCCTGTTCGGTGCCGACAGCGCTCAGGAAGTCACCCGCCGCGCCCGCGCCTTCAACGCCTTGTTCGCATCCTGATTCGAGAGAACCCCCATGTCCCGTTCCGAAGCCCTGTTCGCCCAAGCCCAGAAGCACATCCCCGGTGGCGTCAACTCGCCGGTCCGCGCTTTCAAGAGCGTTGGCGGCACGCCGCTGTTCTTCAAGCATGCCGAAGGCGCCTACGTCGTTGACGAGGATGACAAGCGCTACGTCGACTACGTCGGCTCCTGGGGCCCGATGATCCTCGGCCACGGCCACCCGGAGGTACTGGACTCGGTACGCAGGCAGCTGGAGCACGGCCTGTCCTATGGCGCCCCGACCGCCATGGAAACCGAGATGGCCGACCTGGTCTGCTCGCTGGTGCCATCCATGGAGATGGTGCGCATGGTCAGCTCGGGCACCGAAGCCACCATGAGCGCCATCCGCCTGGCCCGTGGCTACACCGGCCGTGACGCCATCATCAAGTTCGAAGGCTGCTACCACGGCCACTCCGACAGCCTGCTGGTAAAAGCAGGCTCCGGCCTGCTGACCCAGGGTGTGCCGAGCTCGGCGGGCGTGCCGGCGGACTTCGCCAAACACACCCTGACCCTGCCGTTCAACGACATCGCCGCCGTCGAGAAGACCCTGGCCGAAGTCGGCCAGACCGTAGCCTGCATCATCGTCGAGCCGGTAGCCGGCAACATGAACTGCGTACCGCCGGCGCCAGGCTTCCTCGAAGGCCTGCGCGAGCAGTGCGACAAGCACGGCGTGGTGTTGATCTTCGACGAAGTGATGACCGGTTTCCGCGTTTCGCTCGGCGGCGCCCAGGGCCACTACGGCATCAAGCCGGACCTGTCGACCTTCGGCAAGATCGTCGGCGGCGGCATGCCGGTCGGCTGCTTCGGCGGCAAGCGTGAAATCATGGGCTGCATCGCCCCGCTCGGCCCGGTCTACCAGGCCGGTACCCTATCGGGTAACCCGCTGGCCATGGCCGCCGGCCTGACCACCCTGAAGCTGATCAGCCGCCCGGGCTTCCACGCCGAGCTGACCGACTACACCAGCCGCATGCTCGACGGCCTGCAACAGCGCGCCGATGCCGCTGGCGTGCCGTTCGTCACCACCCAGGCCGGTGCCATGTTCGGCCTGTACTTCAGCGGCGCCGACGACATCGTCACCTTCGAAGACGTGATGGCCAGCGATGCCGAGCGCTTCAAGCGCTTCTTCCACCTGATGCTCGATGGTGGCGTGTACCTGGCGCCGAGCGCGTTCGAGGCCGGCTTTACCTCCATCGCCCATGGGGACAAGGAGCTGCAGATCACCCTGGATGCGGCTGAAAAGGCTTTTGCAGCTCTGAAGTAATTGTCAGCCTGTACCGGCCCTTTCGCGGGCACGCCCGCTCCCACAGGTTCTGCACCAACCTTGAAAATGGTGCGATCCCTGTGGGGGCGGGCGGGCCCGCGAAGAGGCCGGGACAGGCAACAAAAGACCCTGCACAATCAGCTGACTTCCCCAACCAAGCAGAAATTCGAGTAAAACTTTGTAAGGTTGGCGCTGCTTATCCCATAATGTGCCACCAGAGACATTGGCCGCAGCTTTGCAGAGGTAAGTCGATCCCCATGAACCGCACCGGCCGCGCCCTGACCCTGGGCTGCCTGTTGCTTCTTCAGCCCCTGCTGGCTCTGGCGGAGGGCGGTAACTCGTTGCTGATTCCGGCGACGGGCCGCTGCACCTTGAATGTCCAGCCTGAAGACCTGGCAAACGCCCTCAAGGCTTGTGAGCAGACGGCAACGGCGGGGGATGCCCAGGCGCAATTCGAACTGGGCGAGTACTACTACACGCAAACGCCGAAAAACCTGGGCAAAGCCCTGAACTGGTTCGAAAAGGCCTCGCTGCAAGGCCATGCCGAGGCCCAGTACCGCCTGGGCGCCATGTTCTTCCGTGGCGAAGGGGTCAAGGCCAACAATGTGCAGGCCTACATACTGCTGAAGATGGCCGCGGTCAACGGCGCCGAGGATGCGCTGGACATGGCCGACGAAGTGACCGAGCAAATGCCCCGCGACGAGCTGGAGCATGCCACCCAGGTGCTCGGCCAGATCTTCCGCAAGTACCTGCTGGAACTGCAGAACGCCGAAGGGCGCACGCCGTTCTCGCCACTCCCATGAGGGTTACTTTTCCGGCATCGGCATGGGGAACGGCATCACGTTGCCGCCGCCCTTGGCTTCACTGATCTTAGCCGTGCCCAGTCGCTCCACCTCGTCGATGCGCACGATCGAGTGCATCGGCACGAAGCTGCGGATCACCCCATCGAACTGGCTCTTGAGCTTCTCCTCGCTCGGGTCCACCACCAGCTGCGAACGCTCGCCGAACACGAACTCCTCGATTTCCAGGAACCCCCACAGGTCGCTCTGGTAGATCTGCTTGGCATACATCTCGAAGACCTGCCCCTGGTTGAGGAAGATCACTTTATAGATGGCAGGTTCGCGTTTGCTCATGTTCGTCGGGATAACACATGCGTAAGAAAAGGCGGGCATCATACCTGTTCCGGCCCCTTCGCGGGCAAGCCCGCTCCCACAGGTATTGCGCCCACCTTCGAAGCGGTGCGGTACCTGTGGGAGCGGGCGTGCCCGCGAAGAGGCCGGAACAGGCCATACATACCGTTGAACGTTTCAGTGCTTTCGCCACTGCCATTCAAGGGTTATTCTTGAGTTCACATCCATTGCCGTCGAGCGGCTAAAAACGACCTTGAACGCACCCATACAACCCCATCGCTTCATCCTCGAACCCTTCGAGGCCCACCGTTTCGCCAACTTGTGCGGCCAGTTCGACGAGCACCTGCGCCTGATCGAACAGCGCCTGGCCATCGAGATCCGCAACCGCGGCAATCAGTTCGAACTGATCGGCGAACCCAAGACCACCTCCGCTGCCGAACAACTGCTGCGCCGTCTCTACCGCGAGACAAAGGCCAGCGACCTGTCGCCGGAAACCGTGCATCTGTACCTGCAGGAATCGACCGTCGAGAACATCGACAACCCGGCCGTCAACGAGGTCAGCGTGTCGCTGCGCACGCGCAAGGGCAACATCCGCCCGCGCGGGGTCAACCAGCAACGCTACGTCAAGGAAATCCTGGCCAACGACATCAACTTCGGCATCGGCCCGGCCGGTACCGGCAAGACCTACCTGGCCGTGGCCTGCGCCGTGGACGCGCTGGAACGCGAACAGGTGCGCCGGATCCTGCTGGTGCGACCTGCGGTAGAGGCGGGCGAGAAGCTCGGCTTCCTGCCCGGCGACCTGGCCCAGAAGATCGACCCGTACCTGCGCCCGCTGTACGACGCCCTGTACGAAATGCTCGGCTTCGAACATGTGGCCAAGCTGATCGAGCGCCAGGTGATCGAGATCGCGCCGCTGGCCTACATGCGTGGCCGCACCCTGAACAACAGCTTCATCATCCTCGACGAGAGCCAGAACACCACGCTGGAACAGATGAAGATGTTCCTTACCCGTATCGGCTTTGGCTCCACCGCGGTCATCACCGGTGACATCACCCAGGTCGACCTGCCCCGCGGCACCAAGTCAGGCCTGGCGCACGTCATCGAGGTGCTAAAGGACGTTCCGGGGATCAGTTTCACCCACTTCCAACCCAAAGATGTGGTTCGTCACCCACTGGTGCAGCGCATTGTCGAGGCCTACGACCGCTTCGATGCCCGCCAGACCAAGCCCGAGGCGCCCGGCAAAGATGCTTGAACTCGATATTCAACGGGCCACGGATGCTGCCGCCCCGGATGACACCGCCTTTCGCCGCTGGTGCGAACTGGCCCTGCGCCAGCGCAGCGCCGATTCGGAAATGACCATTCGCCTGGTCGACGAAGCCGAAGGCCGCGAGCTGAACCACACCTACCGGCACAAGGACTACGCGACCAATGTGCTGTCGTTCCCGGCCGACGTCCCCGACGACCTGCTCGATATCCCGTTGCTGGGCGACCTGGTGATCTGCGTGCCAGTGGTCGAGCGCGAAGCCGCCGATCAAGGCAAGTCGCTGGAAGCGCACTGGGCACACCTGGTCATACACGGTTGCCTGCACCTGCTCGGCTACGACCACATCGAGGATGAGGAAGCCGAGGAAATGGAAGGCCTGGAACGGGAATTGCTGGCAGAACTGGGTCATCCAGACCCGTACGCCGACGATGAAACCGACACCATCACACACTGAAACACGAAGGATCACGAGAACCGCCATGAGCGAAGATCGATCGAGCAACGGGCAGAAGTCCTGGCTGGGTAAACTGACCCAGGCTTTTGCCCATGAGCCGAAAAACCGCCAGCAACTCCTTGAACTGCTGCGCGAAGCCCATCAGAACAAACTGCTGGACAGCGAAGCGCTGACCATCGTCGAAGGCGCCATCCAGGTGGCCGACCTGCAGGTTCGCGACATCATGGTGCCGCGTTCGCAGATGATCAGCATCAAGGCCAGCCAGTCGCCCCGCGAGTTCCTGCCGGCGGTGATCGACGCCGCGCACTCGCGCTACCCGGTGATCGGCGAAAGCCACGACGATGTGCTCGGGATCCTGCTCGCCAAGGACCTGCTGCCGCTGATCCTCAAGGAGAATGGCGACAGCTTCAACATCAAGGACCTGCTGCGCCCGGCCACTTTCGTGCCCGAGTCCAAGCGCCTGAACGTGCTGCTGCGCGAGTTCCGCGCCAACCATAACCACATGGCCATCGTCATCGACGAGTACGGCGGCGTGGCCGGCCTGGTCACCATCGAGGACGTGCTGGAGCAGATCGTCGGCGACATCGAGGACGAGCACGACGTCGAGGAAGACAGCTACATCAAACCGCTGCCCAGCGGCGACTTCCTGGTCAAGGCGCTTACCCCGATCGAAAACTTCAACGAGTTCTTCGACAGCGAATTCTCCGATGACGAGTTCGACACCGTCGGCGGCCTGGTAATGAGCGCCTTCGGTCACCTGCCCAAGCGCAACGAGACCACCGAGATCGGCCCTTACAAGTTCCGTATTCTCAATGCCGACAGCCGGCGGATACACTTGCTGCGCCTGACACCGATCACCCGTTAAGGACAAACATGCGTTGGATCACCCGCCCCGGCTGGCCCGGTAACCTGCTGGCCCTGGCGGCCGGTGCCTCCACCCTCCTGGCCCTGGCGCCTTTCGACATCTGGCCCTTGGCCGTGTTGTCCATCGCCCTGCTCTACCTCGGCCTGCGCGAGCTCAGCCCGCGCCAGGCCATGTGGCGCGGCTGGTGGTTCGGCTTCGGCCTGTACGGTGCCGGTACCTGGTGGATCTACGTCAGCATGAACACCTACGGCGGCGCCTCGCCGCTGCTGGCGATCCTGCTGCTGCTGGCGTTCTTCGCCGCCCTGGCCTGGTTCTTCGCCCTGCCCACCTGGCTGTGGGCACGCTGGCTGCGCCGCACCGAAGCACCACTGGCCGACGCCTTGTGCTTTGCCGCCCTGTGGCTGCTGCAAGAGGCCTTCCGCGGCTGGTTCCTGACCGGCTTCCCCTGGCTCTACGCCGGCTACAGCCAACTGGACGGCCCGCTGGCCGGCCTGGCACCGCTGGGTGGCGTGTGGCTGATTTCCTTCGCACTGGCCCTGACCGCTGCCCTGTTGTGCAACGTGCACCGCCTGCGCGCCCGCCCCTCGTTCCTCGCGGTGGGCTGCCTGCTGTTGCTGGCCCCGTGGGTGCTGGGCCTGGCGCTCAAGGGCCATGCCTGGACCAAGCCGGCGGGCGACCCACTGAAAGTGGCGGCCATCCAGGGCAACGTCGAGCAGGACCTGAAATGGGACCCGGCGCACATCGATGCGCAACTGGCGCTGTACCGTGACCTGAGCTTCAGCTCCAGGCCGGTAGACCTGCTGGTGTGGCCGGAAACCGCGGTCCCGGTGCTCAAGGACCAGGCCCAAGGCTATATCGACGTGATGGGCCGGTTTGCCGCCGAGCGGCATTCGGCGCTGATTACCGGCGTGCCGGTGCGTGAAGTGGTGCATCACCAGCGCCGCTACTACAACGGCATCACCGTCACTGGTGAAGGCGATGGCACCTACCTCAAGCAGAAGCTGGTGCCTTTTGGCGAGTATGTGCCGCTGCAGGACATGCTGCGTGGCCTGATCGAGTTCTTCAACCTGCCCATGTCGGACTTCGCCCGCGGGCCGGAAGACCAGCCGCTGCTGCAGGCCAAGGGCTACCAGATTGCGCCGTACATCTGCTACGAAGTGGTCTACCCCGAATTCGCCGCTGGCCTGGCGGCCCGCAGCGACCTGCTGCTGACCATCAGCAACGACACCTGGTTCGGTACCTCGATCGGCCCGTTGCAGCACCTGCAGATGGCACAGATGCGCGCGCTGGAAGCCGGGCGCTGGATGATCCGCGCCACCAACAATGGCGTGACCGCGCTGATCGACCCGTTTGGCCGCATTACCACGCAGGTACCGCAGTTCCAGCAGGCGGTGCTGTATGGCGAGGTGGTGCCGATGCAGAAGCTGACGCCGTACCTGCAATGGCGGTCGTGGCCGCTGGCGATAGTCTGTGCATTGCTGCTGGGTTGGGCGTTGCTGGCTGGGCGAATAGCCAAGACTGTCTGATGATGTCGCCTGTACCGGCCTCTTCGCGGGCACGCCCGCTCCCACAAGGGCTGTGATGAACCTGTGGGAGCGGGCGTGCCCGCGAAGAGGCCGGTACAGGCAGTACAAGGCTCAGTAGAACAGCCGATACCCCACCAACCCGGCCACTTCATTGAGCAACTGCCCGCTCTGCCACATCGCCCGGCTCTCCGGCAGCAACCCGCCGAACGGCCGCGCATGATCGCGCCCGAGGAACCCGACTGGCGCCGGGACCACCTCGAACCCCGCCTGCTCGAAGCTCCAGCGCGAGCGCTGCATGTGCCAGGCCTGGGTCACCACGACCACCCGGCGAATCCCCAACGGCTGCAGCACCTTGGCCGTCAGCCGGGCATTTTCCCAGGTCGTGCGGCTGCCCTCCTCTCGCCATTTCACCTCGACACCGAAATCTTCACGCAGGCGATCAGCCATCAACTGCGCCTCGCTCGGCGGCGAGTCATAGTGCAACCCGCCACTGGTCAACACCGGCAAGCCCGAAGCCTTGGCCAGCCGTGCGGCAAAGCGCATGCGCTCCAGCGCCGTGGCTGTGGGCTGGTCGCCACCACCCCAGGCCGGGTCACCCCGCTCACGCCCCGCGCCCAGCACCACAATGGCATCTGCCCGGCTTGCCAGGCCTGTCCAATCGCTTACCGCCAGTGGCGCTTCTGTCTCGAGCACACGAGCGGTTTCCTGCACCACCAGCGGCAGGCTCATCAGCCACAGGCCACCAAGGCCCAGGGCAAAGCACAGCGCTGCCAGCCGGGGCCGACGGCGGCGCAGCCACCACGCCACAAGCAGCAGCAGGAACAGGACGCCTGGCGGCATCAGCCATTGTTTGACGAAGAATCGGATCGACATTGGCCACACCTCCTTGGCAGGCGTGCAGCCTAGAAGGATCGACGCCGGTCAACAAGGGTGTGGCCGGCGCCGATCGTGAGCTGTGCAAAATTTAAGAACCGGCGCGCGATAGCCTGCGCCTGGCGTCCTGAACGGCTAGCGATGCGGCAGCGTCCTGGATCTCGCCGTGCTGGCGGGGCGTTTCTTGTCCTTGAGCCAGATGATCTTGGCCGATGTCGGCTCCGCTTGTGGGTAACTGCCGACACAGGCATTGTGGCGCTCCGGGAGGGAATCCAGGTAGGCCTTGATCAGTTCGAACTCTGCGTGGCTCAGGCCACGCAACTCCAGCTCGGCTGGCATTTCGTCGCGCAATCGCACCGAGGTCCTGGCCACTTCCAGCGCCAGGCCAAGCCGGTCGATCAGGCGTTCGTATAGCTCCGGTCTGATTGCGGGTAGCTGCGTCTCTCCCATCCGTTCACCTCATTGAAGATAAGAATATCTCCCCCCACACCTGAGCTTAGCGTCGTTGAAAAAAGCAGCCGTGTGCCGCGACCAGCGGGCATTCGCAACGAAGGTTTCCCACGATGCGCGGCGCTGCTGTATGCTACGGCGTTCACTCTAAACGACACCGGAGTGCCGGACGCAGCGAGGTTCCGCTGCCTGGAACAAGGTCTCTTCCCTCTCAGCAAAAAGTAGCCATGCACGAACAATACACGCCCCGTGATATCGAAGCCGCCGCCCAGAAGTTCTGGGACGAGCAACAATCGTTCGCTGTTACCGAACAGCCAGGCAAGGACACCTACTACTGCCTGTCGATGTTCCCGTACCCGAGCGGCAAGCTACACATGGGCCACGTGCGCAACTACACCATCGGTGACGTGATTGCCCGCTACCAGCGCATGCTGGGCAAGAACGTCCTGCAGCCGATGGGCTGGGACGCATTCGGTATGCCCGCGGAAAACGCGGCGATGAAGAACAACGTCGCCCCGGCCAAGTGGACGTACGAAAACATCGACTACATGAAGACCCAGCTCAAGAGCCTGGGCCTGGCCATCGACTGGGCACGTGAAGTCACCACCTGCAAGCCCGACTACTACCGTTGGGAGCAGTGGCTGTTCACCCGCCTGTTCGAGAAAGGCATCATCTACCGCAAGAACGGTACCGTGAACTGGGACCCGGCGGACCAGACCGTACTGGCCAACGAGCAGGTCATCGACGGCCGTGGCTGGCGTTCGGGCGCGCTGATCGAGAAGCGCGAAATCCCGATGTACTATTTCCGCATCACCGACTACGCCGACGAGCTGCTGGAAAGCCTGGACGAGCTGCCGGGCTGGCCTGAGCAGGTCAAGACCATGCAGCGCAACTGGATCGGCAAGTCGCGCGGCATGGAAGTGCAGTTCCCGTACGACTTGGCCAGCATCGGCCACGAAGGCACCCTCAAGGTCTTCACCACCCGTCCCGACACGTTGATGGGCGCCACCTACGTCGCCGTCGCCGCCGAACACCCGCTGGCCACCCAGGCCGCCCAGGGCAACCCGGCGCTGCAGGCGTTCATCGACGAGTGCAAGAGCGGCAGCGTTGCCGAAGCCGACATGGCCACCCAGGAGAAGAAGGGCATGGCCACTTCCCTGCTGGTCGAGCACCCGCTGACCGGCGAGAAGCTGCCGGTATGGGTCGCCAACTACGTGCTGATGCACTACGGCGATGGCGCCGTCATGGCCGTGCCGGCCCACGACGAGCGCGACTTCGAGTTCGCCCACAAGTACAACCTGCCGGTCAAGGCGGTGGTGCGCACCAGCGCTGGCGATGAAGTCGGCAACGAGTGGCTGGCCGCCTATGGCGAGCACGGCCAGCTGATCAACTCCGGCGAATTCGACGGCCTGGACTTCGCCGGTGCCTTCGACGCCATCGAAGCCGCCCTGATCCGCAAGGAGTTGGGCAAATCGCGTACCCAGTTCCGCCTGCGTGACTGGGGTATCAGCCGCCAGCGCTACTGGGGCTGCCCGATCCCGATCATCCACTGCCCGTCCTGCGGCGACGTACCGGTGCCGGAAGACCAGCTGCCGGTCACCCTGCCGGAGAACGTGGTGCCGGACGGTGCCGGTTCGCCACTGGCGCGCATGCCTGAATTCTACGAGTGCAGCTGCCCGAAATGCGGCACCGCGGCCAAGCGCGAAACCGACACCATGGACACCTTCGTCGAGTCGTCCTGGTACTTCGCCCGCTACGCCTCGCCGAACTACGAAGGTGGCATGGTCGACCCGAAAGCGGCCAACCACTGGCTGCCGGTCGACCAGTACATCGGCGGTATCGAGCACGCCATCCTGCACCTGCTGTACGCGCGCTTCTTCCACAAGCTGATGCGTGACGAAGGCCTGGTCACCTCGAACGAGCCGTTCAAGAACCTGCTGACCCAGGGCATGGTGGTCGCCGAAACCTACTACCGTGTGGCCAGCAACGGCGGCAAGGACTGGTTCAACCCGGCCGATGTCGAAGTCGAGCGCGATGCCAAGGCCAAGATCATTGGCGCCCGCCTGAAGACCGATGGCCTGCCGGTGGAAATCGGTGGCACCGAGAAGATGTCGAAGTCGAAGAACAACGGCGTCGACCCGCAATCGATGATCGACCAGTACGGCGCCGACACCTGCCGCCTGTTCATGATGTTCGCCTCGCCGCCCGACATGAGCCTGGAGTGGTCCGACTCCGGCGTCGAGGGCGCCAGCCGCTTCCTGCGCCGCGTCTGGCGCCTGGCCCAGGCCCATGTAGCCCAGGGCCTGCCGGGCAAGCTGGATGTCGCCGCCCTGGACGACGCGCAAAAGGTCATCCGCCGCGCCATCCACACCGCCATCAAGCAAGCCAGCACCGACGTGGGCCAGTTCCACAAGTTCAACACCGCTATCGCCCAGGTGATGACCGTGATGAACGTGCTGGAAAAGGCCCCGCAAGCCACTGAACAGGACCGTGCCCTGCTGCAGGAAGGCCTGGAGGCCGTCACCCTGCTGCTGGCGCCGATCACCCCGCACATCTCCCACGAGCTGTGGCAACAGCTGGGCCACCAGCAGGCCGTCATCGACGCCAGCTGGCCAGCCGTCGACGAGGCAGCCCTGGTACAGGACACCGTCACTCTGGTGGTGCAGGTCAACGGCAAGCTGCGTGGCCAGGTCGAAATGCCGGCCGCCGCCAGCCGCGAAGAAATCGAAGCCGCGGCGCGCAGCAACGAGAACGTCCTGCGCTTCATCGATGGCCTGACCATCCGCAAGGTCATCGTGGTTCCGGGCAAGCTGGTCAACATCGTCGCCAACTGATGGCAACGCCCGCCCGCAGGCACTGCGGGCGGGCGAACAGGCCCACAAGGGAGCAACAACATGATCAAACGCAATTTGCTGGTAATTGGCCTGGCGGTCATGCTCAGCGCCTGCGGTTTCCAGCTGCGCGGCACCGGCTCCACCGAACTGAGCGTGAAGGAAATGGACGTAAGCGCACGCAACGCCTACGGCCCGACCGTGGTCCAGCTGCGTGAAGTACTGCAGCGTAGCGGCGTCAACGTGCACGCTGGTGCACCGTACCGCCTGGTGCTGACCAACGAGCAGGAGCGCGAGCGCTCGGCGACCTACAACAGTGGCAACCGTACCGCCGAGTACGAGCTGACCACCGTGCTGAACTACAGCATCCAGGGCCTGAACAACCTGGAGCTGATGAGCGACAAGCTGGAAGTGCGCAAGATCTACTTGCGTGACGGCTCGAACATCACCGGCTCCGAGCAGGAAGCCATCCGCGCCCGCGAAGAAATGCGTCGCGACCTGGTCAACGCCATGGTCGTTCGCCTGCAGTTGCTGACCCCGTCCCAGCTGGACGAGCTGCAGCGTCAAGCCGACGAACGTGCCAAGGCCGAAGCCGCTGCGCTGGAGGCCGCTCGCCGCCAGCAGGCCGAAACGCCTCAGCAGTCGCCACTGGAAGTACCGGGCAACTAAGCCCGAGCGGGGTACCTTCGGGTACCCCACCTGTTTCCCATGAAGCTCGCTCCCGCCCAACTCAACAAGCACCTGCAAGGCGCCCTGGCACCGGTCTACGTAGTCAGCGGCGACGACCCGCTGCTGTGCCAGGAAGCCGCCGACGCCATCCGCAACGCCGCGCGCCAGCAGGGCTTCGACGAACGCCAGGTCTTCAGTGCCGACGCCAACTTCGACTGGGGCACCCTGCTCCAGGCTGGCGCCAGCCTGTCCCTGTTCGCCCAGCGCCGCCTGCTGGAATTGCGCCTGCCCTCGGGCAAGCCTGGTGACAAGGGCGCTGCTGCGCTGATGGAATACTGCGCCAACCCTGCCGAAGACACCTTGCTGCTGGTCAGCCTGCCCAAGCTCGACGGCAGCGCGCAGAAGACCAAGTGGGGCAAGGCGCTGATCGAAGGTGCCCACTGCCAGTTCATCCAGATCTGGCCGGTGGATGTGCACCAGCTGCCGCAGTGGATCAACCAGCGCCTGCAGCAGGCCGGCCTGTCGGCACAGCGTGACGCCGTCGACCTGATTGCCGCGCGCGTGGAAGGCAACCTGCTGGCGGCCGCACAGGAAATCGAAAAGCTCAAACTGCTTGCCGAGGGCAACCAGATCACCGTGGAGACCGTGCAGGCCGCCGTCGCCGACAGCGCCCGCTTCGATGTCTTCGGCCTGGTCGATGCCATTCTCAACGGCGAAGCTGCGCATGCCTTGCGTATGCTCGAAGGCTTGCGCGGTGAAGGCGTGGAGCCACCAGTGATTCTCTGGGCCCTGGCCCGAGAGCTGCGCCAACTGGCGGGGCTGGCCCAGCAGTTCAGCCAGGGTGTACCGCTGGACAAGGCCTTCAGCCAGGCCCGCCCACCGGTCTGGGACAAACGCCGGCCACTGGTCAGCAAGGCCCTGCAGCGCCTGTCGGCGCAGCGCTGGGCGCAGTTGCTGCAAGATGCCCAGCGTATCGATGCACAGATCAAGGGCCAGGCCGAGGGCTCGCCGTGGACTGGTCTGGCCCGCTTGTCGCTGCTGATGGCCGGCCAGCGCCTCACACTCCCTCCCGAGTAACTGGGGCCGCTGTGGGAGCGGGCATGCCCGCGAATCAGGCGACGCGGTGGATGGCACCGGCTTCGCCGGTGTTCGCGGGCACGCCCGATCCCACAGGGCTGCAATGCCCCCCAACATCTCGACCATATACACAATCAATTGGCCCCACCCTGCCCCAAGCCCTACAGTGCGCCGCGAAACCCACCCAACCCGGGAACCCCGCCATGAGCAAAAAGCCGAAAAAGCACGGCCCCAACAAGGCCAAGTCGATCATCGCCCAACCGCTGTTCCGCTGCCGCCAGGAACAGCCGAACAAGGGCAAAGGCAGCTACCGCCGCGAAGCCTTCCAATCGAGAGATTGGGAGGCTTCCTACTTTTTGGCTGCATGAAAGCATCGAGAGCGCAGGCATGATATGGTCGTCACCTGACCTGCAATTCTGGATCTGTGAATGCTCCTCAGTCTTCTCCCCCGCTGGAAAACCCGCCAGCTGATCGCGGCCTCCAGTTTCATCCTGCTCGTGGCCTGCGCAGAAAAGCCCACCGCCGCAGATGCCTTGCCGCTGGCCCCCGCCCAGCCCACCCCTGTGGTGACCCTGCCCGGCACTACGCCCGACACCAGCACTGAAATCCAGCCTCTGCAAACCTTCGCGCAATGGCAAGCAGGCTTTCGCCAGCAAGCCCTGCAAGCCGGCATTTCGCAGGATACGTTCGACCGCGCCTTCCTCGGCGTCACCCCCGACATGGACGTGATCAAGGCCGATCGCAGCCAGCCGGAGTTCACCCGCCCCGTATGGGAATACCTCGAAGGCGCCCTGTCGCCTCTGCGCGTGCGCAACGGCAAGAAGCTGCTGGAGCAGAACGCCGAACTGCTGACCCGCATCGAGCAAAGCTATGGTGTCGATCGCCAGGTGCTGGTCGCGGTATGGGGCATGGAAAGCAACTTCGGCCAGTTTCAGGGCAACAAGTCGGTGATCCGCTCGCTGGCTACCCTGGCCTATGAGGGCCGACGCCCGCAGTTCGCCCAGGACCAGCTGATCGCCGCGCTGCAGATCATTCAGCACGGCGACATCCAGCCTGAGGCCATGCGTGGCTCGTGGGCCGGTGCCATGGGCCAGACCCAGTTCATCCCGACCACCTACAACACCCATGCCGTGGACTTCGACGGCGATGGCCGCCGCGACATCTGGAACAGCACGGCAGACGCCTTGGCCTCGACCGCGCACTATCTGCAGAGTTCGGGCTGGAAGCCTGGCCAGCCGTGGGGCTTCGAGGTACAGGTGCCGCCTGGCTTCGATTACTGGCAGGCCGATGGCGCCCTGCGCAAGCCGGTGAGCGAGTGGCTGGCGATGGGCGTGAAACTGCCTGCCGGTACCCAGCTGCCGGTGGCTAGCAACCAGCTGTCTGCCGCACTGCTGCTGCCCGCGGGCGCGCGTGGCCCGGCGTTCCTGGTGCTGGACAACTTCCGCGCCATCCTCAAGTACAACAATTCGTCGTCCTACGCGCTGGCAGTAAGCCTGCTGGGTGATCGCTTCACGGGCTGGGGCTTCATTGCCGGCAGCTGGCCGAAAGAAGACCTGCCCCTCAGCCGCAGCGAGCGCATGGAGCTGCAGAACCTGCTGAACAGCAATGGGCACGAAGCCGGCAATGCCGATGGCATCATTGGCGCCAATACCCGCAAGGCGATCCGCAATGCCCAGCAGGGGCTGGGGTGGCCGGCGGATGGGTATCCGACCCACAAGCTGCTCGAGAGCCTGCGTCAGCAGTGAGCATTTTGGGGCCGCTGCGCGGCCCATCGCGACACTAGGCCGCTCCTACAAGCGATCGCGAACCATCGGGGTAACGCGGTCTCCTGTAGGAGCGGCCTTGTGTCGCGATGGGCTGCAAAGCAGCCCCGGCAATCTCAAGCCTTGAACAAATCCTGCTCCAACACCAATGTCTGCCTCCCGCTATCCAGCATTACCCGAGCCCCCAACGGCAAGCACACATTCGGGTCACAATGCCCACTGCGCCATCCGGCCAGCACCGGCACACCCAGCGGCGCGAAGATATCCTTCAGCAGGGGCGTCAACGCCGCAGTGGTAATCCCGGCAAAGTCCCCCACCAGCACACCCTTCACCCCCTCCAGCTTGCCCGCCAGGCGCAGTTGGGTCAGCAAGCGATCCACCCGGTACAGCGGCTCGTTGACGTCCTCGATGAACAGGATGCAGCCCTGCGTATCCAGCTCGGCAATCGTTCCCAGGGTCGCGCCCAGCATCGACAGGTTGCCGCCCAGCAGCGGCCCGCTGGCCACCCCATGCAGCACGCTGCTCAATGCGAAGTCAGCAGGGTGCACGATCTGCTCCCCTGCCCGCACATGCCCACCCAGCTGCGCCAGCAACGAAGTCTCGGTTGGCGGCAACTTGGCCCCCAGCAGGTCGGCATTGAGCATCCCGCCATGGAAGGTGAGCAGCCCGGTATGCCGGTAGATCGCCGTGTGCAGCGCGGTTATGTCGCTGTAACCGATCAGTGGCTTGGGGTTGCGCCGGATCAGTTCGAAATCGAGCTGGTCGAGCAGGCGCATGCTGCCGTACCCCCCACGCATGCACAGAATGGCGTCGATGGCCGGGTCGGCAAAGGCATCATGCAGGTCCTGTAACCGCTGCCGGTCCGGCCCCGCCAGATAGCCCTGGGCCTGAAGGGCACCCGGGTAGATGCGGCAACTGTAGCCTCTATCAACGAACCACTGGTTGACCTTGTGCGTATCCAGCCGCGCCGCGCCCGCCGGGGCGACAATGGCAAAACAGGCATCACGCGGCAGCGCGGCTGGCAGGCTGGGTTGGAAGGTTTCGGCGCAATTCATCGCGGCTCCTTGCAGCGCGTGTGGCACAAACAAAAATGCCGATGCGGCCCTTCGGCGCGCATCGGCATGCGTGGCTCTGTGCTTGGCTCAGAGCTTGATCTTGGCTTCGTGAGCCTGCTGGTCAGCGTGGTACGAAGAACGCACCAACGGGCCGGAAGCGACGTTCTTGAAGCCCATCTTGTAACCTTCCTCGGCGAACCAGGCGAAGGTGTCCGGGTGAACGAAACGCTGCACCGGCAGGTGGCTGCGCGACGGCTGCAGATACTGGCCGAGGGTGAGCATGTCGATGTCATGCTCGCGCATGCGGTGCATCACTTCGATCACTTCCTCGTCGGTCTCGCCCAAGCCGAGCATCAGGCCCGACTTGGTCGGTACGTGCGGCACCAACTGCTTGAACTTCTGCAGCAGGTCCAGCGACCAGTCGTAGTCCGAACCCGGGCGCGCGGCCTTGTACAGGCGCGGTACGGTCTCGAGGTTATGGTTGAACACATCCGGCGGCTCTTGCGCGGTGATCTCCAGGGCAATATCCATGCGCCCACGGTAGTCCGGCACCAGGGTTTCCAGCTGTACGCCCGGCGACAGCGCACGGATTTCGCGGATGCAGTCGGCAAAGTGCTGGGCACCACCGTCACGCAGGTCGTCGCGGTCCACCGAGGTGATCACCACGTACTTCAGGCGCAGGTCGGCGATGGCGATGGCCAGGTTCTTCGGCTCGTCCAGGTCCAGCGGTTTCGGCCGGCCGTGGCCAACGTCGCAGAACGGGCAACGACGGGTGCAGATGTCACCCATGATCATGAAGGTGGCGGTACCACCGGAGAAGCACTCGCCCAGGTTCGGGCAGGATGCCTCTTCGCATACGCTGTGCAGCTTGTGCTTGCGCAGCAGCTGCTTGATGCGGTCTACCTCGGGCGACACCGGGATACGCACGCGGATCCAGTCGGGCTTCTTCGGCAGCTCTTCGGTGGGGATGATCTTCACAGGGATGCGCGCCACCTTTTCGGCACCACGCAGCTTGACCCCGGCTTCCACCTTCTTCGGCGCTGGGCGCGGGGTGGCATCCTGGGTCGGTGTCAGGTTCGGCACGGCTTCTTGCACAGTTGTCATATTCAGTCGATTCCGCCCGTGAGGGTCGTCTGCTCAGCGTAGTCGAGGTGCTTGACCAGCTGTCCGCGCAGCCTTGTCCTGACCTCGTCGAGTTCGATCGGGCCTGCCAGGTCGCGCAGCTGGGTCATCGCCAGCCCCGCATAGCCGCAGGGGTTGATTCGGCGGAATGGCGCGAGGTCCATGTCCACGTTCAGGGCAAGGCCGTGGAACGAACGGCCGTTGCGGATTCGCAGGCCGAGGGAGGCGATTTTCGCTCCGTCGACATAGACGCCCGGGGCATCGGGCTTGGCCGCGGCCTGGACATCGTAACTGGCGAGCAGGTCGATGAGGGTCTGCTCGATACGGCTGACCAGCTCACGCACGCCAAAGCCCAGCCGGCGCACATCCAGCAGCAGGTAGGCCACCAGCTGCCCGGGGCCATGGTAGGTCACCTGGCCACCGCGATCGGTCTGCACTACCGGGATGTCGCCCGGCACCAGCAGGTGCTCGGCCTTGCCGGCCTGGCCCTGGGTGAAGACCGCGGGGTGCTCGACCAGCCAGACTTCATCCTGGCTGTCCGGGCTGCGCTGCTCGGTGAAGCGACGCATGGCCTCCAGCACCGGTTCGTAGGGCTGCAGGCCAAGCTCGCGAAAACCGAGGCAGGCGGACATCAGAGCACCATTTTCACGATGCCGGTAGCGCGCAGGGCGCTGTTGATATCGTGCAGCTGGTTCTCGCTTTCGGCAACGATGTGCAATTGCACGGTGGTGTACTTGCCTTCCTTGCTCTGGCGCTCGGCCAGGGTGGAAAGGTCGACCTTCGCGTGCTTGCTCAGGATCTCGATCACCGTGTCCTTGAAGCCGACAACGGTGTCACCGATGACCTTGATCGGGTAATCGTCGCAGGGGAATTCGATCTTGTGCGACTTGACGTCTGGTTCGCTCATGGCGGAAACGGCCTCGTAAGCCGTGGCAACAACAACGCCCCCGCAGGATACGCGGGGGCATGCAGGTCACGTATCAGTTGAACAACCCGTAGAAGAATAGACGGATGCTATCCCACATACGGCGGAAGAAACCACCTTCCTCGACGCCATCGAGGGCGATCAGGTCGGCGCTGTGAACCACTTTCTCGTCCAGTTTGACTTCCACTTTGCCGATCACGTCACCTTTGGCGATTGGCGCGGTGAGCTGCGGGTTCATGGTCATCGAAGCCTGCAGGCGCTTCAATTGGCCTTTAGGCATAGTCAGGGTCAGGTCGTTGGCCAGGCCAGCTTTCACTTCGCCAGTCGCGCCCTTCCAGACCGGCGACTTGGTCAGCTCGGTACCCTTCTGGTAGAAGGTCTGGGTTTCGAAGAAGCGGAAGCCATAGGTCAGCAGCTTCTGGGTCTCGGCAGCACGCGACTGCTCGCTGTTGGTGCCGAAGACCACGGCGATCAGGCGCTGGCCATCGCGAACGGCCGAAGCCACCATGCAGTAGCCGGCTTCGTCAGTGTGGCCGGTCTTCAGGCCGTCGACAGTCTTGTCACGCCACAGCAGCAGGTTGCGGTTTGGCTGCTTGATGTTGTTCCAGAAGAACTCTTTCTGCGAGTAGATGGCGTAGTGGGCCGGGTCGACGTTGATGATCGCACGGGCCAGGGTAGCCATGTCGTGGGCCGACGAGTAATGGTCCGGGTGCGGCAGGCCGGTCGGGTTCATGAAGTGGCTGTTGGCCATTCCCAGGTCGGCAGCGGTCTTGTTCATCATGTCGGCGAAGGCGTCTTCGCTGCCGGCGATGTGCTCGGCCAGGGCGACCGAGGCGTCATTGCCGGACTGGATGATGATGCCGTGCAGCAGGTCGCTGACGGTCACCTGGCTGCCCACCTTGATGAACATGCGCGAACCGCCGGTCCGCCAGGCGTTTTCGCTGACGGTAACCGGGTCGTTTTCACCGATCTGGCCGCGACGGATGTCCAGGGTGGCGATGTAGGCCGTCATCAGCTTGGTCAGGCTGGCAGGCGGCAGGCGCTCGTCACCGTTGTTCTCGACCAGCACGTTGCCGCTGGACGCATCCATGAGTACGTAGGACTTGGCTGCCAGTTGCGGTGGCGCCGGCGTCATCTGCTCAGCCGCGAAGGCGGCAGGCGTGATCATCAGCAGTACGGGCAGGCAAAGTCGTTTGGCAAGGTTGGTGATGTTCATCCGTCTCTCGAAAATCGCTAATGGTCTGATGTTCCCTGGGCAAGATCATGTGCCCAGCGCCAGTCAGTCTAGTTTTTGCGGCCGTAGGCCTGGCTCGCAATGTGCGGCTTTATGTCGCTGCGGGCAAAAGCCGACATTGTACATGCCCGCGCCCGTCAATTCATGACAAAACCGACAGTTTGGTGTTGCCTTCTTCGCGGGCGCGCCCGCTCCCACAGGGTTTCGCATGCCCTGTGGGAGCGGGCGTGCCCGCGAAGAAGGCAACGCGGTCAGTCAGCTGTGACCAGCTTGGCCTGCCCAAGGTTCGCCAGGCGGATGCTGTCCTGCGCTTGCTGGATCTCGCCCTGGCTGTTGATCGGCCCGAGGCGCACGCGGTGCAGGGTCTGCTGGTTACGCACGATCGAGCTGATGAACACTGGCGCGCTGACCATGCTGCTGAGCTTGGAGCGCAGCAGTTCGGCGGCGTCCGGGTTGGCGAAGGCACCCACCTGCAGGAAGCTGCCGCCACTGCCGGCCGGCACGTTGTTGCCGGCCACCTGCACCGGCACCACCGGCGCTGCATGCTGCTGGGGCGGCGGGGTCCATTGCTCGACGCGCCCGGTACTGGCCGGGATCGCCTGGGTCTGGGCCACCTGGGGCTCCTTGAGCACCATCGGTGGTGTCTGGCCACGCTGGGCCCACCACTGCTGCGGGTCGATACCTTCGACGCGCACGTGCGCGGTGCCAATCTCGGCATAACCGAGCTTTTTCGCCGCGGCATAGGACAAGTCGATGATGCGGTCCGAATAGAACGGCCCACGGTCGTTCACCCGCAAGATCACGCTACGCCCGTTGGCCAGGTTGGTCACCCGCACGTAGGCCGGCAGCGGCAGGGTCTTGTGCGCCGCGCTCATGCCGTACAGGTCGTACAGCTCGCCGTTGGCGGTGTTCTGGCCGTGGAACTTGGTGCCATACCACGACGCGGTACCTTCCGCGCGATAATTGCGCGAGTCCTGCATCGGGTAGTAGGTCTTGCCCAATACCGTGTACGGGTTGGCCTTGTAGTTGCCGGTGTGCACGGTTGGCGTGGCGTCGGGGATCTTGTTCACATCCACGTCCCACCACGGCGCGCCGTCCTTGTGCGCGCGGTTGATGTCCAGGCCCGGCTGGGTGCGCACCACGTTGCCACTGCTTTGCTGGGGCGGGCGGTTGGACGAACAGCTGGCCAGCACCACGCCCACGGCGAGGCAGGTGAGCAGCTTGAAAGACTTGCCAGAGATGATTGCGCGCATTACTTGACGCCCCGTGCTTGAACCAGCTGTTCCGATAGCTGATGCACCGCCATGGCATACATCACGCTGCGGTTGTAGCGAGTGATCGCGTAGAAGTTCTTCAGGCCCATCCAGTACTCGGGGCCATTGTCGCCCTCGAGACGAAAGGCGGTAACCGGCAGATCATCGCGCAACGAATCATGGACCGACCAGCCAAACGTGCGCAACTCCCCAACGGTTTTTACCGGCTCGATGCCGGTGGTCAGGCCTTCGTCGGCGCGCCCACCGTCCACCCAGGCGCGGCTGACCACACCTTCGCCGGCCACCCAGCCGTGGCGCTTGAAGTAGCTGGCCACGCTGCCAATGGCATCGTCCGGGTTGTTCCAGATATTGATGTGGCCGTCGCCGTCGAAGTCCACCGCGAAGTTGCGGAAGCTGCTCGGCATGAACTGCGGCAGGCCCATTGCACCAGCGTAGGAGCCTTTGAGCGTCAGCGGGTCGAGCTGTTCCTCACGGGCCAGCAGCAGGAATTCGCGCAGCTCCTTGCGGAAGAACTCCGCCCGTGGCGGGTAGTCGAAGCCCAAGGTCGACAAGGCATCGATCACCCGGTAGTTACCGGTGTTGCGGCCAAAGAAGGTTTCCACGCCGATGATGGCAACGATGTACTGCGCCGGCACGCCATATTCCTGCTCGGCACGGGCCAGCACCGCCTCGTGCTGGCGCCAGAAGTCCACACCGCGGGCAATACGCGCGTCAGTGATGAACATCGGCCTGTAGTCCTTCCACGGCTTTACCCGTTCGGCCGGGCGCGAAATGGCGTCGAGGATCGACTGTTTGCGCTGCACCTCCGCGAACACACCCATCAGCTGCTCAGGGGCAAAGCCATAGTCGCGGCTCATTTCGCCAACGAACTGGGCCACCTGCGGCGAGCCCTGATAATCGCCGGCATGGGCCAGCTGTACAGCGCCGAACAGGCCCACCGCGCCGATCCACGGCGCACAACGGGCAGCCCAGTTACGCACTGCTTGCATGAAATTCTTCACCTTATTCAAACCTGAGCGATCCATTTGCGGTGCGTGTGGATCGACATCAGAACGCCAAACGCTGACAGCAGCGTCACCAACGAAGTTCCGCCATAGCTGATGAAGGGCAGCGGCACGCCCACCACGGGCAGAAGGCCGCTGACCATACCGATATTGACGAACACGTACACAAAGAAGGTCATGGTCAGGCTGCCCGCCAGCAGCTTGCCGAACAGAGTCTGCGCCTGGGCAGTGATCATCAGGCCACGGCCGATCAGCAGCAGGTAGACGATCAGCAGCAGGCAGATGCCGACCAGGCCGAATTCCTCGCCGAGCACGGCGATGATGAAGTCTGTGTGGCTTTCCGGCAGGAAATCCAGGTGCGACTGGGTGCCGAGCAGCCAGCCCTTGCCGAACACACCGCCCGAGCCGATCGCCGCCTTCGACTGGATGATGTTCCAGCCAGTGCCCAACGGGTCGCTTTCCGGGTCGAGGAAGGTCAGTACCCGTTGCTTCTGGTAGTCATGCATGACGAAGAACCACATCGCCACCGCCACTGGCACCGCAGCCGCCAGTACGCTGAGGATCCAGCGCCAGCGCAGGCCGCCCATGAACAGCACGAAAGCCCCGGAGGCGAGGATCAGCAGCGCCGTACCCAGGTCGGGCTGGCGCACGATCAGGATGAACGGCACGCCGATCAGCACCAGGCTGATCGCCACATGCTTCAGATGCGGCGGCAACGTGCGCTTGGACAGGTACCAGGCGATGGTCGCCGGCATGATGATCTTCATGAACTCCGAGGGCTGGAAGCGGATCACCCCGGGGATGTTGATCCAGCGCGTGGCGCCCATGGCGTTGTGGCCCATCACGTCCACCACCACCAGCAACAGCACCCCGGCCAGGTAGGCCAGCGGCACCCAGCGAGCCATGAAGCGCGGCTCCAGCTGGGCGATGATGAACATCGACACCAGGCCGATGCCGAACGAGGTGGCCTGCTTGAGTAGCAGGTCCCAGTTCTTGCCACTGGCCGAATACAGGACGAACAGGCTACCGGCCGCTAGGGTCAGCAGAATGATCAGCAAAGGGCCGTCGACGTGGATGCGCTGCAGAAAGCTGGCGCGCCGACGCATCACATCCTCGCTGGAGAGCATGCGATCGAAATTGTTCATCACAGGGCTGATTCCTGGGTAACGGTGGCAGGCGCGAACTCGGGCTTGAGCCGGCCGTTTTCGTCGAGCAACCAGGCGTCCATCACCTGGCGCACCACCGGGGCGGCGACGCCCGAGCCGGACTCCCCGTTCTCGACCATCACCGAAACCACGATCTTCGGGTCCTCGGCCGGGGCGAAGGCGACGAACAGGGCGTGGTCGCGGTGGCGCTCCTGAAGCTTGTTGCGGTCGTACTTCTCGCCCTGCTTGATTGCCACCACCTGGGCGGTACCACTCTTGCCGGCAATGCGATATTGCGAGCCGATGGCCGCCTTGCGTGCGGTACCGCGGGCATTGTGCATCACCTGCTCCATGCCATGAGTGACCTTGGCCCAGTCGGACTTGTCACGCAGCACGATGTTTTCCATGGGGTTGTCGTCCACCGGCGGCTGACCTTCGATGGTCTTGGCCAGGTGCGGGCGGTTCCACACGCCCTTGTTGGCGATCAGCGCAGTGGCCTGGGCCAGTTGCAGCGGCGTGGCCTGCATGTAGCCCTGGCCGATGCCGAGGATCAGGGTTTCGCCGGGGAACCAGGCCTGGCGGCGGGTGGCGCGCTTCCATTCACGCGATGGCATCAGCCCGGCGGATTCCTCGAACATGTCGAGGGAAACCCGCTGGCCGATGCCGAACTTGTTCATGTAGCTGGACAGCCGATCGATGCCCATCTTGTGGGCAAGGTCGTAGAAGTAGGTGTCGTTGGAGCGCATGATCGCGGTGTCCAGGTCGACCCAGCCATCGCCCGAGCGGTTCCAGTTACGGTATTTGTGGTCGTAGTTGGGCAGCTGGTAGTAGCCCGGGTCGAACACCCGGCTGCCGGCATTGACCACGCCGCTGTCCAGGCCGGCGATGGCCACCGCCGGCTTGATGGTCGAACCTGGCGGGTAAAGGCCGCGCAGCACGCGGTTGAACAGCGGTCGGTCGATCGAGTCGCGCAGTTCGGCATAGGCCTTGAAGCCGATGCCGGTGACGAACAGGTTGGGGTCGAAGCTGGGCTGGCTGACCATCGCCAGCACCTCGCCGGTACGCGGGTCGAGCGCCACCACCGCACCACGCCGCCCCCCCAGGGCAGCCTCGGCGGCCTCCTGCAGCTTGATGTCCAGGCTCAGCACGATGTCCTTGCCCGGTTTCGGGTCGGTGCGCTTGAGCACCCGCAGCACGCGGCCGCGGGCGTTGGTCTCGACTTCCTCGTAGCCTACCTGGCCATGCAGGTCGGCTTCGTAGAAGCGCTCGATGCCGGTCTTGCCGATGTGGTGGGTGCCGCTGTAGTTCACCGGGTCGAGGGTTTTCAGCTCTTTCTCGTTGATCCGCCCCACATACCCCACCGAATGGGCAAAATGCGCGCCCTGCGGGTAATGGCGCACCAGCTGGGCCACCACTTCCACGCCCGGCAGGCGGAACTGGTTCACCGCCACACGGGCGATCTGCTCTTCGTTGAGTTCGAACAGGATCGGCACCGGCTCGAACGGCCTGCGGCCCTGGCGCATGCGCTTCTCGAACAGGGCGCGGTCGTCGGGAGTCAACTCCAGCACTTCGACGATGGTATCCAGCACTTCCTGCCAGTTACCCGCACGTTCGCGGGTCATCGACAGGCTGAAGCTGGGCCGGTTGTCGGCGACGATCACCCCGTTGCGGTCGAAGATCAGCCCGCGGGTCGGCGGGATCGGCTGCACATGCACCCGGTTGTTCTCCGACAGCGTCGAGTGATAGTCGTGCTGGATGACCTGCAGGTAGTACAGACGCGCAATCAGCACGCAGATAAGCAGCATGATCGCGACTGCGCCGACCACGACGCGGTTGCGCACCAGGCGGGCGTCTTTCTCGTGGTCCTTGAGACGGATCGGCTGCGACATCGGACTGCTTACAGGCTCATTTATGGTAAGGATGCCCGGACAGCACGGTCCAGGCGCGGTAGATCTGCTCGCCGATGAGTATCCTTACCAATGGGTGCGGCAAGGTCAGCGGCGACAGCGACCAGCGTTGCTCGGCGCGCGCACAGACCTCGGGCGCCAGGCCTTCCGGGCCGCCCACCATCAAATTCACCGTGCGCGCATCCAGGCGCCAGCGGTCCAGCTCGGTCGCCAGCTGCTCGGTACTCCAGGGCTTGCCATGGACCTCGAGGGTGACGATGCGTTCCCCTGGCTGAACCTTGCTCAGCATGGCTTCGCCCTCCTGACGGATCAGGCGGGCGACGTCGGCATTCTTGCCACGGGTATTCAGCGGGATTTCCACCAGCTCCAGCGACAGCTCGGCGGGCAGGCGCTTGGCATATTCATGCCAGCCTTCCTCGACCCACTTCGGCATGCGCGAGCCGACCGCGATCAGGCGCAGACGCACAGCGCTTTCCTTATTCCCGGTCCTTGAGCTTGTCGGAGTACTCGTGGGCATGGTCCGGGCTGTGGTGCTTGCCATCGGCGGCACGGCTCTGCTCGGCACCCTGCCACAGGCGCTCCAGGTCGTAGAACTGGCGGGCAGCGGCGGTCATCATGTGCACGATGACATCGTTCAGGTCCAGCAGCACCCAGTCGCTGTCGCCCTTGCCTTCTTCACCCAGCGGCTGGGCACCCTTGGCCTTGACCGCTTCGCGGACCTTTTCCAGCATCGCATTGATCTGGCGGTTGGAAGTACCGGTGGCGATGATCATGTAGTCGGTCAGGCTGTGCTTTTCGCGCACGTCGATGACCTGAATGTCCTGGGCCTTGACGTCTTCCAGCGCTGCCTTGGTCAGGGCAACCAGTTCTTCGCCGTGGATTTTCTGCTTGGTCATATAAAACTCGTTCAACTCGTTGGATGAGGCGCCAGAGGCACCGTCAGTTAGGTGCACGATACAGTTCGTGCGCCTCGATGTAGGCCAGTACGGCGTCCGGCACCAGGAACCTCACCGATTTGCCGCTGGCCAGCAGCTGTCGGATCTGTGTAGCCGACACCGCAAGCGGCGTCTGCCAGACGAACGAAATGTTTCCCGCCGGGCCGGACAAGGCGGTGGGATCGCTCTCCGAGCGCGCAGCCAGCAGGTTGCGCAGCTCGTCAGGGGGTTCTACGTCGGCATCCGGGCGTTGCAGCACCAGGATGTGACAGTGTTGCAGCAATTCTTCCCAGCGGTGCCAGCCGGGCAGGCCACAGAAGGCATCCCAGCCCAGCACCAGGAACAACTGGTCGTCAGCGGCCAGTTCGGCGCGGATCGATTCCAGCGTGTCGATGGTGTACGACGGTTTGTCGCGCGCCAGTTCGCGGGCATCCACGCTCAGGCAGGGCACGCCCTGTACAGCGCCTTGCACCATGGCCAGGCGGTCCTGCGCGGCCACCTGCGGGGTGTCGCGGTGCGGCGGCCGGGCGTTGGGCAGCAGGCGCAGTTCGTCCAGCCCCATGAACTCGGCCACTTCCAGCGCGCTGCGCAGGTGGCCGATGTGCACGGGGTCGAAGGTGCCGCCAAGAATGCCGATGCGCCGGACTGCCTGGGCCTTGCTCAACTCAGCAGGACTCCTGGCCGCGCAGCTGGCCGTCACCGATCACCACGTACTTCTCGCAGGTCAGGCCTTCCAGGCCGACCGGGCCGCGGGCATGCAGCTTGTCGGTGGAAATGCCGATTTCCGCACCCAGGCCGTACTCGAAGCCGTCGGCGAAGCAGGTCGGGGTATTGAGCATGACCGACGCCGAGTCGACCTCGGCCATGAACTGGCGGGCTTCACCCTGGTGTTCGCTGATGATCGAATCGGTGTGATGCGAGCCATAGTGGTTGATGTGCTCGATGGCCTGGTCCAGGCCGTCGACCACACGGATCGACAGGATCGCGTCCAGGTATTCAGTGTGCCAGTCGGCCTCGGTGGCGGGCTTGGCGTCGATGATCGCCCGGGTGCGCTCGCAGCCACGCAGCTCGACGCCTTTCTCCTGGAAGCGACTGGCCATTTCCGGCAGGAAGCGCTCGGCCACCTGCTGGTCGACCAGCAGCGTTTCCATGGCACCACAGATGCCATAGCGGTAAGTCTTGGCGTTGAACGCCACGCGCCAGGCCTTGTCCAGGTCGGCGTGCTGGCTGACATAGACGTGGCAGATACCGTCCAGGTGCTTGATCACGGGCACGCGGGCATCGCGGCTGATGCGTTCGATCAGGCCACGGCCACCGCGCGGCACGATGACGTCGACGAATTCCGGCATGCTGATCAGCGCGCCCACGGCTTCGCGGTCGGTAGTCTCGACCACCTGCACCACGGCTGCCGGCAGGCCGGCGGCGGCCAGGCCACGCTGGATGCAGGTGGCGATGGCGCGGTTGGAGTGGATGGCTTCGGAGCCGCCACGCAGGATGGTCGCGTTACCCGACTTCAGGCACAGGCTGGCGGCATCGATGGTCACGTTCGGGCGCGATTCGTAGATGATCCCGATCACCCCCAGCGGCGTGCGCATCTTGCCGACCTGGATACCGGATGGGCGGTAGCTCATATCGCGGATGGCACCGACCGGGTCCGGCAGGCTGGCCACCTGGCGCAGGCCGGTGATCATGCCGTCGATACGCGCCGGGGTCAGCGCCAGGCGGTCGAGCAGCGCGGGCTCCAGGCCGTTGGCACGGCCGGCGGCCAGGTCCAGCTCGTTGGCTGCGGTCAGCTCGGCACGAGCGGCGTCCAGTGCGTCGGCGGCAGCTTGCAGGGCACGGTTCTTCTGCGCGGTGCTGGCACGGCCGATCACCCGGGAAGCCTCACGGGCAGCGCGACCCAGGCGGGTCATATAGTCAAGAACGGACTCAGTCATGGGTTCGGTGTCTTGGCGAAGGGGAAATCGGCTGATTATAACTGGCGCGCAGGTGTACGCCCAGCGGCGGGTGGCGGATGGTAGAAAATGGCTGGGGGCATTGTGTAGGAAAGATGTAACCGGGGTTATCGAAAAAACCACCATCTGTTGCGACCTTTTCGCGGGCACGCCCGCTCCCACAGGGATTTCACAAAGCCTGAACCCTATGCAGTATCTGTGGGAGCGGGCGAGCCCGCGAAAGGGCCGGCCCTGCAAACATCCCACTCGATTCAGCCTCGATTAAGCTATTCATTGCTATCATCCCCGCCGTCCCAGCCACGAACCGCCCGCATGCCAGCCTTGCCCGACAGCTTTTTCGACCGCGACGCCCAGACCCTGGCCAAGGCCCTGCTGGGCAAAGTCATCCGCCATCGCCACGGCGACCTGTGGCTGGCCGCGCGCATCATCGAGACCGAGGCCTACTACCTCACCGACAAAGGTAGCCACGCCTCGCTCGGCTACACCGAAAAGCGCAAGGCGCTGTTCCTCGATGGCGGGCACATCTATATGTACTACGCCCGCGGCGGGGACTCGCTGAACTTCAGCGCCCACGGGCCAGGCAACGCGGTGCTCATCAAGTCGGCCTATCCTTGGCAGGACGCCCGCTCGGGGCCGAACAGCCTGGCACAGATGCAACTGAACAACCCCGATGCGAGCGGCAACCTCCGCCCGCCCGAGCGCCTGTGCGCGGGGCAGACCTTGCTGTGCCGGGCCCTGGGCCTGAAGGTGCCGCACTGGGACGCCCAGCGTTTTGACGCCGAGCGCCTGTACGTGGAGGATTGCGGCAACATCGTGCCACGGGTGATCCAGGCCGCCCGCCTGGGCATCCCGCATGGCCGCGACGAGCACCTGCCCTACCGTTTCGTCGATGCCGAATACGCCCGTTTCTGCACGCGGAACCCGTTACGTCGCGGCCAAGTCGAAGGCCGCGACTTCTTCATTCTGGAACAAGGAAGCTGAACCATGGGCCAATGGCTCGACAGCCTGACTGGCTGGCTCAGCGCCAACCCGCAGTGGCTTGGCCTGGCGATATTCCTGGTGGCCTGCATCGAGTGCCTGGCCATTGCCGGCATCATCGTGCCAGGCACCGTGCTGCTGTTCGCGGTCGCGGTATTGGCCGGCAGCGGCGCCTTCAGCCTGGGCGAAACGCTGCTGCTGGGCTTTCTCGGTGGCCTGGTGGGCGATGCGTTGTCGTACACGGTGGGCAAGTACTTCCACCAGAACATTCGCAGGCTGCCCCTGCTGCGCCACCATCCGGAATGGATCGGCAGCGCCGAGGCCTACTTCCAGCGCTACGGCATCGCCAGCCTGCTGGTAGGGCGCTTCATCGGGCCGCTGCGGCCTATGCTGCCAATGGTCGCAGGCATGTTCGACATGCCGCTGCCGCGGTTCATCGCCGTCAGCCTGGTGGCCGGTGCCGGCTGGGCAGTGGCCTACCTGCTGCCCGGCTGGGCTACCGGCGCAGCCATGCGCCTGCCCTTGCCGGAAGGCTTCTGGCTGGATGCCGGGATCATCGCCGGCACCCTGGCAGTCATCATCGGGCTGAGCCTGAACACCAGCATTCGTGATCAACGCCACGGCACCCGGCTGATCGCAGGCATGAGTTTCCTGGCCTTGGCCGGGGTCTTCCTCGGCTGGCCCTACCTGCACGAGTTCGACCAGGGCGTGATGACACTGGTGCAGGAGCACCGCAGCCAGGCCATCGATGGCGCCGTGGTGCTGGTGACCCGGC
The DNA here is from genome assembly GCF_057444345.1 of Pseudomonas sp. PVC-5-1. Classification (NCBI taxonomy): domain Bacteria; kingdom Pseudomonadati; phylum Pseudomonadota; class Gammaproteobacteria; order Pseudomonadales; family Pseudomonadaceae; genus Pseudomonas; species Pseudomonas sp. PVC-5-1. The sequence goes on from NZ_CM172024.1 coordinate 5,057,691, forward strand.
TGGGCGATTTCCGCACTCAGTTATTCCTCGGCGGGCTGCTGACGGGCCTGCTGCTGCTTGCCCGGCAGTGGCGGCATGCCATGTTCGCTGCGGGCGCACTGATGGGTACGGCGTTTGCCAACGGCACGCTGAAGTGGCTGTTCGCCCGGGCCCGCCCGGAAGTGCTGAGCGACCCGCTGACCAGCTACAGCATGCCCAGTGGGCACAGCTCGGCGTCGTTTGCGTTCTTCCTGGTAATGGCAGTGCTGGCCGGTCGCGGTCAGCCGCCGCGGATGCGCCTCACCTGGGTGATGCTGGGCTGCATTCCGGCGCTGGCGATTGCCCTGTCACGGGTGTACCTCGGGGCGCACTGGCCGACCGACATCCTCGCCGGGGCATTGCTGGCGTGCTGCGTGTGCGCGCTCAGCCTGGCACTGGTGCAGCGCCACCAGACCCTGCCGGCCTTGCCGCTGCGGGTGTGGTGGCTGGTGTTGCCGGCGTGTGTCGCGTTGCTGGCGTTCTTTGCCATGCATGCGCTACCGCAGGCTTTGCTGCGGTATCAATATTGATGTCGCCAGTACCGGCCTCTTCGCGGGCTTGCCCGCTCCTACAGGTACCGCATCAGGCCCGAGAGGGCGCTATCTCTGTGGGAGCGGGCAAGCCCGCGAAGAGGTCGGTACTGGCAACACATCACTATCAGGCAAACAACTCACCCTGAATCCGCTCCAGCAGCTTCTGGATTTCCCCCAACCGCTCCTGTGGCGAGTCGAGGGTCAGCAGATCCAGCTTGTCCTCTTCCATGAAGGGCAGCAGGTAAGCCAACTGGTTGGCCAACGTCTGGCGCCCGTCCACAGGCCGCGGCATGTCCAGAGCTTCGACCATCGGGTGTTCACCCAGGGCCACCAGCAACGCCAGCAGGTCTTCGTCCGCCTCGAGCAATGGGCTGTCCGCCTGCTCCGCCAGCCATTGCACCTGTCCCACCAGCAACTGGTCCTTCTGCACCTCGGTGCTTTCCAGATTGAAGCGCCGCACGCCTTCGACGCGGATACCCAGCAAGCCGTTATCCTGCTGCACGAAGTCGCGGATCACCGCCTCGCAGCCGATCGAGGCGACCACCGGCGGCGCCTTGCCGACCTGCTCGCCTTCGAGGATGCACACCACACCAAAACCTTCCCCCCGCTTCATGCAGCGCCCGATCATATCCAGGTAGCGCGCCTCGAAAATCTGCAAATCGAGAAAACAACCAGGAAACAGCACGGTATTGAGCGGAAACAGCGGTAGCGTCATCACAAGTCCTCAAGCCACCAGGCTGACCGCCAGCGGTAGGAAAACCGCCGTGGCCACTCCCATCAGGCTCATCGCCAGCGCGGCAAAGGCGCCGCATTCGTCACTTTCCTGCAGGGCCACCGAAGTGCCCACTGCGTGCGCGGTCACGCCCAAAGACATGCCACGGGCCTCGGGGCTATGCACGCCAAAACGGCTCAGCAACGCCGGGCCGAAGATTGCCCCGATAACCCCGGTAATCAGCACGAACACCGCCGCCAAGGCAGCCACGCCGCCAATCTGCTCAGCCACCAGCATGGCGATCGGCGAAGTGACCGACTTCGGCGCCATGGTCATCAGGATCATGTGCTCGGCACCGAACCACCAGCCCAGCAACAGGCAGCACAGCGTGGCGAACAGGCCTCCGACTACCAGCGTAGTAAATGTGGGCCAGAACAGCTGTCGGATACGCCGCAGGTTGAGGTAGAGCGGCACAGCCAGGGCTACGGTGGCAGGCCCCAGCAGGATGTTCATGATTTCGGTGCTCTTGCGATATTCGCTGTAGTCGATGCCACACACCAGCAGCACGCCGATAACCAGCAGCATCGAGACCAGTACCGGCTGCAGGAAGATCCAGCGGGTCTTCTCGTAGGCTGCCAGCACCACCTGGTAGGCCCCAAGCGTGATGCCGATACCGAACAAGGGATGATGAACGACCGCATCCAGTGCGCCTTGCCAGTCGAGCATCATGGCTGCTCCTCGCTCCGGACCTGACGGTGGATGAGCTTTTGCATCAACACGCCGACGAACACCAGGGTCACCAGACAGGAGATCAGCAAGGCACCGGCAATGGCCCAGAAGTCGGCGGCGATATCTCTGGCATAAACCATCACCCCCACCGCCGGTGGCACCAGCAACAGCGGCAGGTAACGCAGCAGGCTGCTGGCGGCCTCGTTCAGCGGCTTGCCCACCTCACCACGGGCCATGAGGAAGAACAAAAGCAGCAACAGGCCGATGATCGGCCCCGGCAGAAACGGCACCAACAGATGGTTGATTGCCGTCCCCAGCAGCTGGAACAGCACCAGCCAGGTCAAACCACGCAACAGCATAAGCATCTCCCTCGGGCATGGCCGCCATTATAAGCATGTGCCGTCATATACCGATATTCGTCGAAAAACGTGCAACTTGACTGAAACGGTTCGCCGTGCTGATCTTGCACTTTCGTACCAACTGACAACCCGGAGAGTCAGCGATGCCCCATGTACCGGTTACAGAGCTTTCGCAGTACGTTGGTAAGGAACTGGGCCGCTCGGCCTGGCTGAAGATCGACCAGCAACGCATCAACCTGTTCGCCGAAGCCACGGGCGATTTCCAGTTCATCCATGTTGACCCGGAAAAGGCGGCAAAAACCCCGTTCGGCAGCACCATCGCCCACGGTTTCCTGACATTGTCGCTGATTCCCAAGCTGATCGAGGACATCCTGGTTCTGCCGGAAGGGCTGAAGATGGTGGTGAACTATGGGCTGGACAGCGTGCGGTTCATCCAGCCGGTCAAGGTCGACAGCCAGGTACGGCTGAAGGTGGACCTGGCCGAAGTGACGGAAAAGAGACCAGGGCAATGGCTGCTAAAGGCGATTGCCACGCTGGAGATCGAGGGAGAAGAGAAGCCTGCTTATATAGCTGAGTCGCTTTCCCTCTGTTTTGTCTGATGCACCACAGTTTCTGTGGGAGCGGGCATGCCCGCGAAGCAAGCACCGCGGTGGATGGCACGGGCTTCGCCCGTGTTCGCGGGCGCGCCCGCTCCCACAGGGTGCATGCCAGGATTTCAATGTTGTGCAAGGCAGTAGCCCTCACAATGTCCGTGCCCGGCCTCCTCTACAAACCCCCCGCACTCGCGTAAACTGCCAGCCTTCGCGCAGCCTAGGGCTGCCCCTGTCGATTTACCAAAGGTGCCCGCCATGCCCTGGCTGCAAGTACGCCTGGCCATCAGCCCGGAACAAGCCGAAACCTACGAAGATGCCCTGCTCGAAGTGGGTGCCGTCTCGGTCACGTTCATGGATGCCGAGGATCAACCGATCTTCGAGCCAGACCTCAACACCACTCCGCTGTGGTCGCACACCCACCTGCTGGCCCTGTTCGAGGCCGATGCCGATCCTGAGCAGGTATTCGCCCACCTGCGCCTGCTGACCGCTGCCGAACTGCCCGAGCACCAGGCCGAGGTGATCGAGGACCAGGACTGGGAACGCAGCTGGATGGACAACTTCCAGCCGATGCGCTTCGGCCGCCGCCTGTGGATCGTGCCAAGCTGGCACGAGGCCCCGGAACAGGACGCGGTGAACCTGCTGCTCGACCCGGGCCTGGCGTTCGGCACCGGTACCCACCCCACCACCGCACTGTGCCTGGAATGGCTCGACGGCCAGCAGCTCGAAGGCACCCAGGTGCTGGACTTCGGCTGCGGCTCCGGCATTCTGGCCATCGCCGCGTTGCTGCTGGGCGCCCGTGAGGCGGTCGGTACCGACATCGACGTACAGGCCATCGAGGCTTCGCGCGACAACGCCCAGCGCAACGGCATCGCCGACGAGAAGCTGGCGCTGTACCTGCCAGAGAACATGCCGGCCATGCAGGCCGATGTGCTGGTCGCCAACATCCTCGCCGGCCCGCTGGTGTCGCTGGCACCCCAACTGTCCGGCCTGGTCCGCCCAGGTGGCCTGCTGGCGCTGTCGGGCATCCTCGCCGAGCAAGGTGAGGAAGTGGCCGCAGCCTATGCCGCCGACTTCGAACTGGACCCGATCGTCGTTCGCGATGGCTGGGTGCGCATCAGTGGTCGCCGCCGTTAAGCGGGCCTAGAATACTTTTCTGCACAGCTCCCGGATTGCCGCATGACCGACAGTTTCGTCACCCAGTGCCCGCATTGCCAGACCAGCTTTCGCGTCACCCACCACCAGTTGAGCGTGGCCCGCGGTGTAGTGCGCTGCGGCCACTGCCTGCAGGTGTTCAACGCCGCCAAGCAGCTGCTGGAGCAGAACCGCGCCGGCGGAGCCAGCGCACCTGCGGTGCCGGCACCGATGCCTGCCGCCCCTGCCGAGCCGCTGGCCGAACCGGTGATCGCACCCGAGCCTGTCGCAAGCGAATCCGGCACCACCCCGGACGAGGACTGGGCGCTCACCAGCCAGGCGCTGGACGCGCTCGACCTCGACATGGAACTGGAGCGCCTGGAGCGCCGCGGCCAACCGGCCTCGGCTCGCCCGGCAAGCCAGGACGACCGCCTGCAGGCGCGGCGTGACGAACTGCACCCGGACGAACATGCCGACGACCTGTTCGGTACGGCAACCGATGAGCCGTTCGAGCCGCAACCGGCGATAGAAACCGCGCCCGTGCTGCGAGAGCCGGAGCCCTTGGAGCAGGACCTGAAGCCCGCCCCTGGCGAGCGTACCGAGCCGACGTTAGGTGGCAACCTGGACCTGGACATCGACGACGAGCCACCGGTGCACCGCGCCGCCGAAATCGATGACCACCCCGATTTCAACGAACCGCTGCGTGCCAGCGATGATGAAGCCCCGGTACAAGGCCTGAGCGCCCGCGACGACGAACCGCTGGAGCTGCACCTGTCGGCGCGCGATGACGAGCCTGTCGAGCCGCTGCCCGGCGAACGCCTGGAACCAGGCCTTGCCGGCAAAGCCGAGCGCCCGGCGCGCAAGGAGCCGCTGGTCGACGTGGTCGACGACCCGCTGCAACTGGGCTGGGAAAAACCCGCGCCCAACTGGGGCAAGCGCCTGCTGTGGGGCTTCCTGACCCTGCTGGCTGCTGGCTTGTTGGCGTTCCAGTACGTGTGGTTCCACTTCGATGAAATGGCCCGCCAGGACCAGTACCGGCCGCTCTTCCAGCAAGTCTGCCCGTTGGTCGGCTGCGAAGTGCCGACCCGCGTCGATATCGCTCGAATCAAGAGCAGCAACCTGGTAGTACGCAGCCACCCGGACTTCAAGGGCGCACTGATCGTCGATGCGATCATCTACAACCGCGCGCCGTTCGCCCAGCCGTTCCCGCTGCTGGAGCTGCGCTTCGCCGACCTCAATGGCCAGCTGATCGCCAGCCGTCGCTTCAAGCCCAGCGAATACCTGTCCGGCGAACTGGCCGGGCGCGGCGAAATGCCAAGCCAGACCCCGATCCATATCGCCCTGGACATCCTCGACCCAGGGCCGAAGGCCGTTAATTACAGCCTGAGCTTCCGTTCGCCGGAATAACCAGCAGCCCTGTGGGAGCGGGCGCGCCCGCGAACACGGGCGTAGCCCGTGCCATCCATTGCGCCGCCTGGTTCGCGGGCAGGCCCGCTCCCACAGGGGCCGCGCAAGGTCCTGGCTCCTCACCCATACCAAAAGTCATAAGCCGACAACTGTTCAGATTTTATCCAAATCCATCTTTATCCGGTCACCGAGAGCGGGTATCATGCCAACCCTTTTTCGAACTCCAAGATTCGGCCCCACAACAGGGATCACCTATGTCGGCGGTACGCATCGGCCCATACACACTACGTAACAACCTGATCCTCGCGCCCATGGCCGGGGTCACGGACCAGCCTTTCCGTACACTTTGCCAGCGCCTGGGCGCCGGCATGGTGGTGTCGGAAATGGTCTCCAGTGACATGAGCCTTTGGAACAGCCGCAAGTCGAGCCTGCGCCGCATCCATGAAGGTGATCCCGAGCCACGCTCGGTACAGATCGCCGGTGGTGATGCGCAGATGATGGCAGCGGCGGCAAAGGCCAACGTCGAAGCAGGCGCCCAGATCATTGATATCAACATGGGCTGCCCGGCAAAAAAAGTCTGCAACAAAGCCGCAGGCTCTGCTTTATTGAGAGATGAAGCCTTGGTCAGCGAGATTCTCCACGCCGTGGTCGGCGCCGTGGACGTCCCGGTGACCCTGAAGATCCGCACCGGCTGGGACCGGGCGAACAAGAACGGCCTGAACGTGGCGAAGATTGCCGAGCAGGCCGGCATCCAGGCGCTGGCGGTGCATGGCCGCACACGCGCCGACCTGTACACCGGCGAAGCCGAATACGACACCATCGCTGCCATCAAGCAGGCGGTGTCGATTCCGGTTTTTGCCAACGGCGATATCACCTCGCCAGAAAAGGCCCGGGCGGTGCTGGACGCCACCGGGGTCGATGGCCTGTTGATCGGCCGGGCCGCCCAGGGGCGGCCATGGATCTTTCGCGAGATCGAGCATTACCTGCGCACTGGCGAACACCTGCCAGCGCCGCAGCTGGAGGAAGTGGAACGCATCCTGCTGGAGCACCTGGCCGCGCTGCATGCCTTCTATGGCGATGTGATGGGCGTACGTATCGCCCGCAAGCACGTTGGCTGGTACCTGGCAACACGACCCGGCGGCAAGGAGTTTCGCTCCCGGTTCAACGCTTTGGAAGACACACAAGCGCAGTGCGCCAACGTTCGCGCGTTTTTCAGCGAACGTCGACAGAGCCTTGAGACAGAGGACGGACGAGGGGTGGCCGCATGACGATGATGACCGAGACATTTGTGAGTGGAACAACGCCCGTGAGCGACAACGCCAACCTGAAACAGCACCTCAACACGCCGAGCGAGGAGGGCCAGACCCTTCGCGACAGCGTCGAGAAGGCGCTGCACAACTACTTCGCCCACCTGGAAGGCGCGACCGTGACGGACGTGTACAACCTGGTGCTCTCCGAAGTCGAGGCGCCCCTGCTCGAAAGCGTGATGAACTACGTGAAGGGCAACCAGACCAAGGCCAGCGAGATGCTCGGACTGAACCGAGGCACCCTGCGCAAGAAGCTCAAGCAGTACGACTTGTTGTAAGCCAGAATCCCAACCAGAAAAGGCGGCTCCCTGAACAGAGGCGCCTTTTTTGCTGACTCCACCGCGTTATTGGAACCCGAAATGACCGACCAGACTACCCGCCTGCCAGTCCGCCGCGCCCTGATCAGCGTCTCCGACAAGACCGGTATCCTCGAATTCGCCCGTGAGCTGCAGCAGCTCGGTGTCGAGATCCTGTCCACCGGCGGCACCTACAAGCTGCTCAAGGACAACGGCGTCAATGCGGTGGAAGTGGCCGACTACACCGGCTTCGCCGAAATGATGGATGGCCGGGTCAAGACCCTGCACCCGAAAATCCACGGTGGCATCCTCGGCCGTCGCGGCACCGACGACGCCATCATGAACGAGCACGGCATCAAGCCGATCGACCTGGTAGCAGTCAACCTGTACCCGTTCGAAGCCACCATCTCCAAGCCTGGCTGTGACCTGCCGACCGCCATCGAGAACATCGATATCGGCGGCCCGACCATGGTCCGCTCGGCTGCCAAGAACCACAAGGACGTGGCCATCGTGGTCAATGCCAGCGACTACGCCGGCATCGTCGAAGGCCTCAAGGCCGGTGGCCTGACCTACGCCCAGCGCTTCGACCTGATGCTCAAGGCGTTCGAGCACACCGCTGCCTACGACGGCATGATCGCCAACTACATGGGCACCATCGACCAGGCCAAAGAAACCCTGAGCACTGAAGGCCGCAGCGAGTTCCCGCGCACCTTCAACAGCCAGTTCGTGAAGGCCCAGGAAATGCGCTACGGCGAAAACCCGCACCAGAGCGCGGCGTTCTACGTAGAAGCGAAGAAAGGCGAAGCCAGCGTTTCCACCGCCATCCAGCTGCAGGGCAAGGAACTGTCGTTCAACAACGTGGCCGACACCGATGCCGCGCTGGAGTGCGTGAAGAGCTTCGTCAAGCCGGCCTGCGTCATCGTCAAGCACGCCAACCCGTGCGGCGTGGCCGTGGTACCTGAAGACGAAGGCGGCATCCGCAAGGCCTACGACCTGGCCTATGCCACCGACACCGAGTCGGCGTTCGGCGGCATCATCGCCTTCAACCGCGAACTGGACGGCGAAACCGCCAAGGCCATCGTCGACCGCCAGTTCGTCGAAGTGATCATCGCCCCGAAAATTTCCCAGGCTGCCCGCGAAGTGGTTGCCGCCAAGCAGAACGTACGCCTGCTGGAGTGCGGCGAGTGGCCAGCCGAGCGCGCTGCCGGTTGGGACTTCAAGCGCGTCAACGGTGGCCTGCTGGTGCAGAGCCGCGATATCGGCATGATCACTGCCGATGACCTGAAGATCGTCACCAAGCGTGCGCCAACCGAGCAAGAGATCAACGACCTAGTGTTCGCCTGGAAAGTGGCCAAGTTCGTCAAGTCCAACGCCATTGTCTACGCCAAGCAGCGCCAGACCATCGGCGTCGGCGCCGGCCAGATGAGCCGCGTCAACTCCGCGCGCATTGCTGCAATCAAGGCCGAGCATGCCGGCCTGCAGGTGCAGGGTGCAGTCATGGCGTCGGATGCGTTCTTCCCGTTCCGTGATGGCATCGACAATGCGGCTAAAGTGGGTATCAGCGCCGTGATCCAGCCAGGTGGTTCGATGCGTGATGCCGAGGTGATTGCTGCCGCTGACGAAGCCGGCATCGCCATGGTCTTCACCGGTATGCGCCACTTCCGCCACTAAACAGATGCAGGGCCGATCGCCGGCCCTTGTAGGAGCGGCCTTGTGTCGCGATAGGGCCGCAAAGCGGCCCCAGCAATTTCTGCTGCGAAGCTGAAAACCTGGGGCCGCTACGCGCCCCTTTCGCGACACAAGGCCGCTCCTACAGGAAGCGGGATCGGCCAGACAGAATTCGAGGTTTTGACATGAAAGTTTTGATCATCGGCAGCGGCGGCCGTGAGCACGCCCTGGCCTGGAAAGTTGCCCAGGACCCACGCGTCGAGAAAGTCTTCGTTGCCCCGGGCAATGCCGGCACCGCCATTGAAGCCAAGTGCGAGAACGTCGCCATCGACGTGTGCGCCCTGGAGCAACTGGCTGACTTCGCCGAGAAGAACGTCGACCTGACCATCGTCGGCCCGGAAGCACCGCTGGTCATCGGCGTAGTCGACCTGTTCCGCAGCCGCGGCCTGGACTGCTTCGGTCCGACCAAGGGCGCGGCCCAGCTGGAAGGCTCCAAGGCCTTCACCAAGGACTTCCTGGCGCGTCACAAGATCCCGACCGCCGACTACCAGAACTTCACCGAAATCGAGCCGGCGCTGGCCTACCTGCAGGAAAAAGGCGCGCCGATCGTGATCAAGGCCGACGGCCTGGCCGCGGGCAAGGGCGTGATCGTCGCCATGACCCTGGAAGAAGCCGAAGCCGCCGTGCGTGACATGCTGGCCGGCAACGCTTTCGGCGATGCGGGCTCCCGCGTGGTGATCGAGGAGTTCCTCGACGGCGAGGAAGCCAGCTTCATCGTCATGGTCGACGGCCAGAACGTGCTGCCCATGGCCACCAGCCAGGACCACAAGCGTGTCGGCGACCAGGACACCGGCCCGAACACCGGCGGCATGGGTGCCTACTCCCCTGCCCCGGTAGTCACCGCCGAAGTTCACCAGCGCGTGATGGACCAGGTGATCTGGCCGACCGTGCGCGGCATGGCCGAGGAAGGCAACGTCTACACCGGCTTCCTCTACGCCGGCCTGATGATCGACAAGGCGGGCAACCCCAAGGTCATCGAGTTCAACTGCCGCTTCGGCGACCCAGAAACCCAGCCGGTCATGCTGCGCCTGGAGTCTAGCCTGGTATTACTGGTAGAGGCCGCCTTCGCCAAGGCGCTGGACAAGGTCGAAGCACAGTGGGATCCGCGCCCGAGCCTGGGCGTGGTACTGGCTGCCGGCGGCTACCCGGGCGACTACGCCAAGGGTGACGTGATCAATGGTCTGGACGCTGCTGCGAAGATCGAAGGCAAGGTGTTCCATGCCGGTACCGCACTCAAGGATGGCAAGGTGACTACCAACGGCGGGCGCGTGCTGTGTGCCACCGCCATGGGCAGCACCGTAGCCGACGCGCAGCAGCAGGCTTACCGCCTGGCCAAGGAAATCAGCTGGAACGGCAGTTTCTACCGCACCGATATCGGCTACCGGGCCATCGCCCGCGAACGCGGTGAGCACCAGCAGTAAGTTGTACCGGACGTCCGCAGCGCGCCCCAGCACCTTGCGCCTGCGGCATCCGGCTCGTCGACAGGGCCCCAAGGGGCCTTGCCTTCGACTTGGCGCGCCGCGCATAGTTAATACCCGGCACCTAGGCTAAGAAGGGATTTCGTAGTGCGTCGGCTTCGGATTGCCTCAGCTCTGATCGTCAGCTTGCTGACCTTGCTCTGCATGTTCCCGGCGGCGGCCGAACATGACGGAGGCTGGGCCGTTATGCTCGACGAACAGGCCAACCTGCAACTGAGCGACGTGCGCTCCGAACGTTACCGCAACCAGTTCAGCCCGCTGGTACTTGCCGACCTGGATGCCGCTCCTGCGGAACAGGCCCTGTGGCTGCACTACCGCCTGAAGCCCGGCGAGCAGGAAAAACTGCTGCGGGTTTTCGCCCCAGACCTTTCTGGCCTGGACCTCTACGCCCTCGAGGGCGACAAGCTTCTGCGTCAGCTGCACCACGGGCGCCAGGCCGGCAATGCCAGCCCGACCCTGCGTGGCAGCGACCATGTACTACCCCTGCCCAACAGCAAGCAACCGCTGGATATCTACCTGCGCCTGGTTTCCGAGCACCAGTTGCGCCCGGCCATCAGCCTGGAGCCTGCGGCCGTGGCAGCCTCCGACCAGCGCCAGCCACTGCTGTTCGGCATGCTGTTCGGCGGCCTGGTGATGCTGATCATGCACAACCTGATCCGCTTCATCTACAGCCGCTCCAGCACCACCCTGATCCTGGCGCTGTACCACGGCCTGATGCTGCTCAGCGGCCTGATCCTGCTGAACCTCAGCGGCCCCTGGTGGCACGTTTGGCATAGCGCGCAAACACCCGCCGCATACATGACGCTGGTCCTGGCCGGCCTGGCGGGGCTGGGTTTCACCCAGCATTTCTTCTCGCCATGCAACTCGCCACGGCTAAACCGCCTGCTGCAGGGCGAGATGCTGCTGGTCGGGGTGAGCGGGTTGGTGCTGCTGTTCGTCGACACCCTGCCCCTCAACCTGATGACCTATGCCCTGATGGCCCTGGGCAGCGTGAGCATGCTGTTGGTCAGCAGTTACCACTGGTACAAGGGCTATGCGCCCGCACGTCTGTTCAGCCTGGCCATGGTGGTGTTCAACCTCGGTGGCCTGGTGCTGCTGCCAGCGCTGCTGGGCCTGACCCGTACCTCGACGCCCTGGCTGCTGTGCATCCTGCTGGGCCTGACCGTGGCCAGCGGCCTGCTGCTCAACCTGGCCGTCAGTGAACGCCTGCGGCGCATTAGCGAGGAGCGCTTCAGCGCCAGCCGCGCACTGGCCGCCAGCGATGCCGAAATCAACGCCAAGGCCGAGTTCCTGGCCAAGATCAGCCACGAAATCCGTACCCCCATGAACGGTGTGCTGGGCATGACCGAGCTGCTTCTGGGCACGCCGCTGTCGGTCAAGCAACGCGACTACGTGCAGACCATTCACAGCGCCGGCAACGAACTGCTGACGCTGATCAACGAGATTCTCGACATTTCCAAGCTCGAATCCCGGCAGATCGAACTCGATGACGTGCAGTTCGACCTCAACGCGCTGATCGAAGATTGCCTGAACATCTTCCGCGCCAAGGCCGAACAGCAGAACATCGAACTGATCAGCTTCACCCAACCGCAGGTACCACGGGTGATCAGCGGCGACCCGACGCGCCTGCGCCAGGCCTTGTCGAGCCTGCTGGAGAATGCCCTGAAAAACACCGACCAGGGCGAGATCCTGCTGGTAGTGGCGCTGGACCAGCGCGGCGAGGTACCGCGCCTGCGCATCGCCGTGCAGGACAGCGGCGAACCGTTGCCGGCCGCTGACCGCGAAGCCTTGCTGCAGGCCGAGTTGCACAGCCACCACTTCCTGTCCAGCAACAAGCTGGGCGGCCACCTGGGGCTGGTCATCGCCAAGCAGCTGATCGGGCTGATGCAGGGCGAGTTCGGCATCAAGAGCAGCACTGGCATGGGCAATACCCTGTGGCTGACCCTGCCGCTGGACCCTTCGCGCCTGGAACAGCCACCGGCCGACCTCGACAGCCCGCTGCGTGATGCGCGCGTACTGGTGGTGGACGACAACGACACCTGCCGCAAGGTGCTGGTACAGCAGTGCAGCGCCTGGGGCATGAACGTCAGCGCGGTCCCGTCGGGCAAGGAAGCACTGGCCCTGCTGCGCACCAAGGCCCACCTGCGCGACTACTTCGATGCCGTGCTGCTGGACCAGAACATGCCGGGCATGACCGGCATGCAGCTGGCCGCCAAGATCAAGGAAGACCCGAGCCTGAACCACGACATACTGGTGGTGATGCTCACCGGTATCAGCAACGCGCCGAGCAAGGTCATTGCGCGCAACGCAGGGGTCAAGCGGATCCTCGCCAAGCCGGTGGCCGGCTACACACTGAAAACCACCCTGGCCGAAGAACTGGCCCAGCGCGGCCGCGAGCAAGCCGTACCGGCCAGTTTGCCTGGCATCCCCCAGGCACTGGACCTGCCCGACGACTTCCGCGTGCTGGTCGCCGAGGACAACAGCATCTCGACCAAGGTGATCCGCGGCATGCTTGGCAAGCTCAACCTCGAGCCCGACACCGCCAGCAATGGTGAAGAGGCCTTGCAGGCGATGAAGGCGCAGCGCTATGACCTGGTGCTGATGGACTGCGAAATGCCGATACTTGACGGTTTCTCGGCCACCCAGCAGCTGCGCGCCTGGGAAGCCGCCAACCAGCGCCAGCGCACCCCGGTGGTGGCGCTGACCGCGCACATACTTGCCGAACACAAGGAACGCGCCCGCCTGGCGGGCATGGACGGGCACATGGCCAAACCGGTGGAACTGTCGCAGTTGCGAGAGCTGATCCAGTACTGGGCCAATCACCGGGAAGCCAAGGTGGATCCGGTGCATAGTTCCTGACCTGTACTGGCCTCATCGCCGGCAAGCCAGCTCCCACACCGACCGCACCGATCTCAAGATATGCACAGTACCTGTGGGAGCTGGCTTGCCGGCGATTAGGCCAGTGAAGACAACCACGATCCTACTGATACACTTCCCCTCACCTTTCCTGCCAGGGGCTTCCCCATGCTCCATGAGTTGTTCAGCGTCTACCTGAAAATGCTCGTGCTCTACAGCCCGTTCTTCGTGCTGTCGTGCTTCATCAGCCTGACCCGCGGCCATTCCAGCAAGGAGCGCAAGCAGCTGGCATGGAAGGTGGCCATCGCCGCACTCATCGCCAGTGTCCTGCTGTACCTGTTCGGTCGGGCGATCTTCGGCATCTTCGGCATCACCGCCGACGCCTTCCGCATCGGCGCTGGCAGTGTGCTGTTCATTTCGGCACTGGGCATGGCCCAAGGCAAGTCTGCGGTACAGGCCGACAACGTGCAGCAGGATGTCACCATCGTGCCGCTGACCATCCCGCTCACCGTCGGCCCGGGCACCATCGGTGCACTGCTGGTAATGGGCGTCGGCCACCCGCACTGGGACGACAAGCTGTTGGCCATCATCAGCATCGCCCTGGCCAGCTTCACCGTCGGCCTGGTGCTGTACTTGTCGCACCGTATCGAGCGCATACTTGGCGACCAGGGCCTGCAGATCGTCAGCCGGCTGATGGGGCTGTTCGTCTGCGCCCTGGCTGCGCAAATCATCTTTACCGGTATCAAAGGCTACCTGGCGCCATAGCCATTGCCTAATGCAGGTCGAACCGATACTCCCCTTGTGCATCCTTGGTTTTCATCAATACCTCCAGCTCATCTCGCTGGTGTTGGAAACGCCCGTTATCCAGCTGAAAGGAAACGCCATTGAACCCGGCTTCACCCTCCAGCGCCTTTTCGACCAGCAGCATGTCCTGGGGTATGCCGGCGATCGGTGCGTCGAATTGGAAGGTAATACTGCAAAGATCGAGGGCCGGGCCCGGCTTGAGCAAACCAAGCTCGATCACCAGTTGCGAACCCTGCGTGCTGAACTTCAGCTGGTGACGAAAACCTTCGATCGATCGGCCCAGGCCACTTCTTACTGCAGCCAGCACAGCCTCATGACGGATCGAGCGCATCTTCAGCCACGCCTCGAGTGGCTGTATCTGCGCGCTGCGCGCGGGCTGCCCCAGCTGTTTCAAGTCATGCGTACTGGCCAGCTTGATCCAGCCCAGTTGCCGGTATGCCTCGCGATAGGCGTCATACCAGGCTTCATAGTTGTCAAAGCGTGACCCCGCATTCCTGTTGGCCACCAACTGGGCGTAAAGGATGGAGTCGAAGGCAGCCTGGCGTTGAATCTGGCCAGCGTCCGCGCGATACAGTAATGCCGTCCCGCCAATCAACATCAGTTGTTCAGCTGTTCTGTCCATTGCTTTGCCTCGTCACAAAGAGCCGAACAAGGCGGCGTTGCAACAACGCCGCCCTGCAATCAGATGTCGTACTGGAGAACGTTCTCGACGCTGCGCACGCCGAGTTTGTTTTCCACGGTTTCGCGGACCTTGTCGTAGACGAAAGTGTTGAGGGTGAGCACAGCCATGCCGGCGTAGTACTCGGTCTTTTCCAGCTTCCACTGGATACCCAGGATGTCATCTTCCAGTTTTGGGGCAGAGGCCTGGATGCAGCTCACCACCATGACCACATCGTTGTTGTCGGTTTCCACGCAGGCGGCCATCCCGACCATGCCCCTGACCTTGTTCTTGCGCTTGTGATCGACCACCTTGACGTCATTTTCGACGGTGGTGAGTTTGTCGAAAGCCGCCTTGGCCAGCACACCCAACTTGGTACCACCCAGCACTGCATTGCCGACCGCACCGATCGCCCGTATAGCGACAGCGCCTACGGTGACAGACAACTCGGCAGAGGTTTCCAGCTCGAAGGTGCGACGAGGGATGGTAAAGCCAAGATCACGCATGACATCGATGAACCGGTCGTACCACTCCCTGCTCTGTTTTTCGGCATCGAAGGACTTGTCAGCCACCAAGGTGGCAAAGTGGAAGGCGTTCTTTACGTCATGACGGCTTTGCGAAGACATGCCTGCGCCGCAGGCCAGCAGGTTGCCTTCGACCAGGATGGCTGTGTCGGTCGCAGTGACTTGTGTTTCTGTGGACATGTGGAAACTCCTAGATGGTTGCCCCCCGAGTCAGGGGCGACCACCTTAGCCAGCGCGCCCAGGATGCAGCGCGCTGAAGGGTTTCCGGTGCAACTAGTCAGCCGACGGGTACCAACGCGGGGTGTAGGCCCACACCCCACCCGAGAGGCGAGGAAACACGCAGGTTGTAGATGAGCCGACAAGCACCATGGTGCGCATGTCGACCATTTCCGGCAGCAGTTCGGCCAATGTGACGACCTTCAGCGTCTGCCCCGGCCTACCGATGTCACGGCCAAGGACTACAGGCGTGTTACCCTCGCGGTGCCGACGCACGACCTCCAGCGCTACCCCAAGCTGGTGCGGCCTGGCCTTGGAAATCGGGTTGTAGAATGCCAGCACCAGGTCGGCCTGGGCCGCCAGGTCCAGGCGCTTTTCAATGATCGACCACGGCTTGAGGTTGTCGGACAGCGACATCACACAGAAGTCATGCCCCAGCGGCGCGCCCGCCTGGGCGGCCGTCGCGAGCGAGGCCGACACCCCTGGCAGGATCTCGAGATCCACCCGGTGCCAAGCCGGGTCCGTGGACTCGTGCAGCGCTTCAAGTACCGCAGCCGCCATGGCGAACACCCCCGGGTCGCCCGACGAAACCACCACCACCGAACGGCCCTGGGCCGCGAGTTCGAAGGCATGCCGGGCACGCTGCATCTCTTCACGGTTGTCGGTGCAGTGCAGTACCTGGTCGTCACGGAACGGGCCGGCCATGCGCACGTAGGTTTCGTAACCGAGCACATCCTCGGCCCGCGCCAGTTCGGCCTTGACCGCCGGCACCATCAGCTCGGCTGCACCCGGCCCCAGGCCGATGACCGCCAGGCGACCCCGGCGACGACCGATCTGCGCCACCTCGACTGGGGCAGGCGCCACTGCGATGACCACGTCTGCCACCTCGATCAGCTGCGCAGCAGGCAATGCCGCGGCAACCATGCTGGCGAGATCATGCGTCCTGGCAGCAAAGCGCAAGGCAACCCCCAGGGCCTGTGCGGCCTCGTGCAGGGCGCTATCGGCCATGGCTTGCTCGTCGGCCAGCAGGCAGGCCACTGCCGGCTCGGCGATGCCGGCCTGCTGCAATGCCGACCGGATACTGGCCAGGCTACCGCCAGCAACACCCACCACCACCGAACGCGGGTGGATCAGCAGCTCGTCGCGGCTGGCCGGGCGCGCCTGGTGCCCCACATGGATGGTACGCCGGGCCGCCTCACTGGCAGGCAGCTGCGCCTGCTGCAGCCACGGCGCGTCACCTTCGATGCGCACCGCCTCGCCAGCCAGCAGGTCAGAGACGAAGCGCTTGCCTTGCTCGATATCCGCCAGCGCATAACCTTGCGGCGGGTTCAGCAGGCAAGTGCCGAAACGCAACTCGCCGCTGGTGGTGATGGCCGCAGCAACGCCCAGAGCTTCAGCGATTTCGCGCGCCATCACGTTCACACCGCCAAGGCCACCGAGCAACGGCACTACCGCGCTGCCGTCTTCGGCCACGGCCAGTACCGGCGGCTCGACACCTTTCTCGCTGAGCAGGCTGGCCAGGCTGCGGATGACGATACCCGCCGCGCACAAGGCAATGATCGGAGTGTTCTGCTGGTACAGCCCACGCAGGGTATCGCCGAACGCGGTGTAGCAAAGGTCGGCACCCTCGACCCGGCCTTCCAGGCCATGGATCGATGCTTGTGGATAACACTGCTGGATACGCTGCGCCGTGGCCAGGCTGCCCTGGCCAAGGATGACGATCGCCGGTGCCTGGTGCATGTTCAGCCCTGCCATTTTTCACCCGGCACGATGATCAGCGAGAAGTACGGCGACGACTGTGGGTCGACCTGGTCCAGCGGCACGATCTTCTGGTTGGCCATGGTCGCCCGCTCCACATACAGCGCACGCCCGTCCAGGCCCAGTTCGGCCAGCACTTCGCGCACCTTGGGGAAGTTGCGGCCAAGCTTCATGATCACCGCCGCGTCGGCGTCGGCCAGGCGACGCTTGAGCTCTTCGGCCGGCAACACGCCAGACAGCACCGACAGGCTCTGGTTGCGGTAAACCAGCGGCGCGCCCAGTACCGAGGCGCCACCGAGCATCGAGCAGACGCCGGGGATCACTTCGGCCTCGTAGCGCTGCGCCAGGCGGTCGTGCAGGTACATGTAGGAACCATAGAAGAACGGGTCGCCTTCACAGATAACCGCCACGTCGCGGCCGGCATCCAGGTGCTCGGCTACCAGCACGCTGGCCTCGTCGTAGAAGTCGCTGATCACCTGTTCATAGGACAGCGGCGCTGGCAGCGCTTCGGTGGTTACCGGGTAGACCAGCGGCAGCAGGGTCTGCTCGGGCTGCAGGTGCGCCTCGATGATGCCGAAGGCGTTGCCGCGCTTGCCCTTGGCCACGAAGTAGCCAACCACTGGCGCTTCACGCAGCAGGCGCAGGGCCTTGAGGGTAATCAGTTCTGGGTCGCCAGGGCCCACGCCCAGGCCCAGCAGACGTCCACGCGGCGCCATCATTCCACCTCCGTGGCCAAGGCGTTGACCGCAGCTGCGGCCATCGCGCTGCCGCCCAGGCGGCCCTGCATGATCACGAACGGCACGCCACGGCTGTCGGCGGCGAGCATCGCCTTGGACTCGGCGGCACCGACAAAGCCGACCGGGAAGCCGAGGATCAGTGCTGGTTTCGGGGCGCCGGCGTCGAGCATTTCCAGCAGATAGAACAGTGCGGTAGGCGCATTGCCGATCACCACCACACTGCCTTCCAGGTGCGGCCGCCACAGTTCCAGGGCCACGGCGGAACGGGTGTTGCCGGCGTCTTTCGCCAGGCCCGGTACGCTCGGGTCGCGCAGGGTGCAGATGACCTTGTTGTCGGCGGGCAGCCGGGCGCGGGTGATGCCTTCGGCGACCATGTGCGCATCGCACAGAATCGGCGCGCCGTTCAGCAACGCCTCGCGCCCGGCCCGGCCGGCGCCTTCGGAGAACTGCAGGCCATCGATGGCGTCGACCATGCCACAGGCGTGGATCACGCGCACGGCGAGCTTTTCGAGGTCTGCGGGGATCCGCTCGAGTCGGGCTTCCTCGCGGATGATCCGGAAGGAATTGCGATAGATCTCCTGACCATCGCGGATGTAGTCAATCATCAAGGTGCTCCGTCGGCAGGTCGAGCATGGCGCCTGCTTCATTCAAGGTAAGGTCGGTGGCGCGCAGGGCGCCGAAGCCCGGCTGGCGCGCATCACGCAGGTACAGGTCGTAACGGCCCGGCGCGCGGGCCAGCAGGGTGGCCGGGGCAACATGGGCCACGGCGCAGGATCGGGGGCAACCGGACAAGTGCACGCTGCCGGGCACGCCAGGGCCGAGCAGTGCAGCCAGGGTGACGGCGTCGGCCTTGGTCTCGCCCAGGGCCTTGGCACAGCCACTGGCGCCGGTACAGGCGCTTATGCGGGCCAGTGGCTCATGGTCGTGGCATAGCAGGCCCAGTGCGGACAACCCGGCCTGGGCGTGGTCGATGTGTTGCGCTTGCAGGTTGGTCAGCACCAGGCTTTGCCATGGGCTCAGGCGCAGGCTGCCATCGCCATGTTCACGGGCAACGCGCGCAGCGCCACGCAGCATGGCCGGGGTCAGGCGCCCCTGCGGCGGGGCAACGCCCAAGGCGACGCCCTGCGCCTGGGGCAGAACGCCCAGCCACGAGGCGCTGCGCGGTTCACGTCGCCATGCGAGCACGGCGGCATCGCGGCGGATGGCCAGGCCGAGCCCGTCGATGAAATCGGTTGCCGAACATACCTCGAGCAACTGGCGCATGCGCGACTGTGCCGGGGTGGCCAGGTCGAGGAAGCGCTCCAGCACCGCACGCACCAGCACCAGGCCTTGGTCCGCCGGCACCGCACCGAGCACCTGGCCGTCTGCCGGGCAACCTGCCAGGCCAAACGCCAGCCAGGTCTGCTGCCCCAGGCGCAGGGCAGACAGCCACAGGTCATGGGGGTGTTCGAGCATGGCCAGGTTTTCGCCGGCATCCAGCTGCACGGCGAACTTGGCCGACAACTGGTGAAAACGCGGGGTGCCCTCCAGCAGGTCGAGGATCTGCCCGGCCAACGGTCGAGCGTCCAGCAGAATCGCCGGGTCATGCCCGGCCAGCGGGCTGAGCATCAGGTTGCGCACATCGTCACCGGCGGCATCACGTGGGCCCAGGCCGGCAGCGAGCAGTGTCTCGACCAGGCCGCGATGGTCGCTGCCGATGCCGCGAATCTGCAGGTTGCCGCGGTTGGTGGCCTCGATCACGCCACCGGCGAAACGCTCGGCAGCCGCCGCCACTGAGTCGGCCTGGTCGGCCAGCAGCAGGCCGCCCGGCAGCTTGATGCGGCAGATGCCGCCATCACGGGCACTGACGATGCGCCACAACCCCGGGCAGGCCGAGGGACGGGGCGATACATGGGAGGCATGGGCCTGGGTCAAAGGGGCGTCCGGCAATCTGTGAAAATGCGCTTGAGTGTAGAAGGCGCGGTATTATGCCTGCTTTGTCCGGCGGCATGAAAAGCCGGTGGTCGAGCATCATCGACGATCGAGTAGAAATTCAGGACCGCGTCGCCTTCTTCGCGGGCATGCCCGCTCCCACAGGATCACCGCTGCCCTCAACGGCTGCGCTGTACCTGTGGGAGCGGGCGAGCCCGCGAAGTGGCGCGCAGCGGCCCCAAAAATGGCGGAATGAAATACATGGCACCCTGGCTGACAGTAGTAGGTATCGGCGAAGACGGCTTCAGCGGCCTGGGCAAGCAGGCCAGGCGCGCGCTGCTGGGCGCTGCGCGGATCTTCGGCAGCCCGCGCCAGCTGGCCTTGCTGCCACGCTGCGTGGCCGGCGAACGGCTGGGCTGGCCAAGCCCGTTCTCGCTGGCCCCGGTCCTGGCTCTGCGCGGTGAGCCAGTATGCGTGCTGGCCAGCGGCGACCCCATGTTCTACGGCGTAGGCGCCAGCCTGGCGCGCCAACTGCCCGCCGCTGAAATACGCGTGCTGTCGATGCCCTCCTCCTGCGCCCTGGCCGCCGCCCGCCTGGGCTGGCCACTGCAGGACGTGCAGGTGGTATCGCTGGTCGCTCGGCCCCTGGCAGCGCTAAATGCCCATCTGCACAGCGGTGTGCGCCTGCTGGTGCTGAGCAACGACGGCGACAGCCCGGCAGCAATTGCCACGCAGCTGCGCGAGCGGGGCTTCGGGCCAAGCCGCCTGCGAGTCTTCGAACACTTGGGTGGCGTGGACGAACGTGAGTTGGCCGGCACCGCCCAGGACTGGCCGCACAGCGATGTCGCCGCGCTCAACCTGGTAGCCATCGAGTGCCTGGCCACGCCCGAGGCGCCGCGCCTGCACCGGCTGGCCGGGTTGCCGGACAGCGCCTTCCGGCATGACGGCCAGCTGACCAAGCGCGACGTCCGCGCCATTACCCTGGCCCGCCTGGCACCACAGCCCGGCGAGTTGCTGTGGGACGTGGGCGCCGGCTGCGGCTCGATCGGCATCGAATGGATGCGCGCCCACCCGGCCTGCCGCGCCTTGGCCATCGAGGCCGACGAAGGCCGCCAGGGCTTCATCGAACACAACCGCGATGCGTTGGGTGTACCCGGCCTGCAACTGGTCCGCGGCAAGGCACCAGCGGCGCTGGAAGGCCTGGAGCAACCGGATGCGATCTTCATCGGTGGCGGCGTCACCCGCGAAGGTGTGCTCGACCTGTGCTGGGCAAGCCTGCGCCCAGGCGGCCGGCTGGTAGCCAATGCGGTGACCCTGCAAAGCGAACTGGCCCTGGCGCATTTCCGTGAACGCCACGGTGGCGAGCTGACCCGCATCCATGTCGCCCATGCCCAGCCATTGGGCGCGTTCGACACTTGGCGCCAGGCGCTGCCGATCACCTTGCTGGACGTGGTGAAACCCGCCGATGCGTGAAGAAACCCGCGAACAGCCCGCCCCCCTGCGCAGCGGCCTGACCACCGGCAGCTGCGCCACTGCCACCAGCCTGGCGGCAGCGCGCTTGCTGCTGGGAGGCGAGAGCAGCGACGCCGTCAGCATCACCCTGCCCAAGGGCAAGGTGGTGCAGATGCGCCTGGAGTTCTGCCGCCTCACCAGCCAAGGTGCCGAAGCGGGCACGCTCAAGGACGCCGGCGACGACCCGGACGTGACCCACGGCGCCCTGCTCTATAGCCAGGTTCGCCTGCTGGCCGAACCTGGCATCCGTTTTGTCGCCGGCACCGGCGTCGGCACCGTGACCCGCCCGGGGCTGGTGCTGGCGGTGGGTGAGCCGGCCATCAACCCGGTGCCACGGCGCATGATCAGCGACCACCTGCAACGCTTGGCAGACGAATGCAGCTACCCCGGCGGTTTCGAAGTCACGGTCAATGTGCAGGGCGGCGAGCAACTGGCCCTGAAGACCATGAACCCGCGGCTGGGCATCCTCGGCGGTCTGTCGATCCTCGGCACCAGCGGCATCGTGCGGCCGTTTTCCTGCGCGGCCTACATTGCCTCGATCCACCAGGGCATCGACGTCGCCCACACCAACGGCTACACGCATATCGCCGCATGCACCGGAAACGCCAGCGAAGACACCATGCGCCGCGTCTATGGCCTGCCGGAAATAGCCCTGATCGAAATGGGCGACTTCGTGGGTGCGGTGCTCAAGCACCTGCGCAAGGTACCGGTGCCACGCCTGACCCTGTGCGGCGGTTTCGGCAAGATCAGCAAACTGGCTGCCGGGCACATGGACCTGCACAGCCGTCATTCCAGCATCGACCTGCCGCAACTGGCCGGCTGGGCGGCGGACATCGGCGCCGACGCAGTGCTGCAGGCATCGATCATTACTGCCAACACCAGCCAACAGGCCCTGGCACTGGCCCATGCAGCCGGCATTCCCTTGGGTGACGCGGTGTGCGCCCACGCCCTGGCCTTCGCCCGCAGCGTGGTGCCGGCGCAGGTGCAGGTGGAGGTGTTCGCCATCGATCGCCAGGGTGGCATCGTCGGCCGGGCGGGTGTGCAATGAACGGGCGCATCCTGCTGCTGGGCGGCGTCACCGAAGCCCTGGCCATCGCTCGCCGCCTGGGCCCGCAGCATGTCTACAGCCTGGCGGGCATCGGCCGGGTGCCGCAGGACCTGCAATGCCAGGTTCGGGTCGGCGGCTTTGGCGGTGCCGAAGGGCTGGCGAACTACCTGCACGATGCAGGCATCACGTTGCTGATCGATGCTACCCATCCCTATGCCGCGCAGATCAGCCGCAACGCGGCCAACGCCTCACGCTTGGCCGGTATTCCGTGCTGGGCCTTGCGCCGCCAGGCCTGGCAGACACAAGCGGGGGACGACTGGCGCGAAGTCGAGAATTGGGCGGGATTGATCGAGGCACTCAAGCCGTTTCGCAGGCCATTGTTCACGCTCGGGCGTGAGCCGCTGCAACATCTGGACGAGATACCGCTGGAGCAGTTCTGGACCTTGCGTGCGTTGGAAACGTGCCCTGGCAACGATCGCTGCGAAGTGATTGGCGCGCGCGGGCCGTTCCATATCGAGGATGAGCGGGCGTTGTTCCAGCGCCGCAAGATCGATGTGCTGATCAGCAAGAACAGTGGCAGCGTAGCGACCGAACCGAAGCTGGAGGTGGCGCGGGAGCTGGGGATACCTGTGCTGATCCTGAAGCGACCGGCTTTGCCGGATGTGGACCGGGCATTCGATTCGCCAGCCGACCTGGCTGCGGCACTCGACCTGCAGTAACAAATGTCGCAAGCACACTGCAGCCCCCCTGTGGCCTACAGTATGTTCGGACTTTTCTTGCAAACCATGAAGTGGCCATGTGCCGCACTGCTGCCTTAAACTCGGCACTCTCCCCCGGAAGGCGCTACCCATATGGAAATGCAATGGTGGATCTGGCTGGTCTTCGGCATCGCGCTGATCCTGCTCGAACTGGTCCTGCCGACGTTCTTCATCCTCTGGTTCGGCATCGGCGCCGTGCTGGTATCGCTCATTTCGCTGGCCGCCCCAAGCCTGCAACTGGACATGCAGGTGCTGCTGTGGGTTTTGATGTCGTCAGTCACCACGGCACTGTGGTTCAAGCTGTTCCGGCGCAAGCAACCAGACGTGCGCTGGACCGCCGAAAGCGTGATCGGTGAAGTGGGGCTGCTGACTGCTGGTGTCTCGGAGTTCCAGAAAGGCCGTGTGCGCTTCCAGAAGCCTATCCTCGGCAACGAGGAATGGACCTGCATCGCCGACAGCGAGATCGCGGCCGGCGAGCGGGTACGCCTGACCGCCATCGAAGGGAACACCGCCCGGGTCATTCGGGCCTGAATCCGCACTAAAAGGAATTTCGCATCATGACCAGCCTCATCGTCGTCGTCGCCATCGCCCTGTTCGTCCTGATCACCGTGTTCAAGGGGGTGCGCATCGTGCCCCAGGGCGAAGAATGGGTCGTCGAGCGCCTGGGCCGCTACCAGAGCACGCTCAAGCCCGGCCTGAACATCGTCATCCCGTACATGGACGTGGTCGCCTACCGCCTGCCTACCAAGGACATCATCCTCGATGTGCAGCAGCAGGAAATCATCACCCGGGACAACGCCGTGATCGTCGCCAACGCCCTGTGCTTCGCCAAGGTGGTCGACCCACAGAAGGCCTCCTATGGCGTGCAGGACTTCTCGTTCGCCGTCACCAGCCTGACCATGACCTCGCTGCGCGCCATCGTCGGGGCCATGGACCTGGACGAAGCGCTGTCCAGCCGCGAGCAGATCAAGGCGCGCCTGCGCGAGGCGATGTCCGAGCAGACCGAAGACTGGGGCGTGACCGTACGCTCGGTGGAAATCCAGGACATCAAACCCTCGGAGAACATGCAACTGGCCATGGAGCGCCAGGCGGCAGCCGAGCGTGAGCGCAAGGCCGACGTGACCCGTGCCGAAGGGGCCAAGCAGGCGGCGATTCTGGAAGCAGAAGCACGCTTGCAGGCTGCCAGGCTGGATGCCGAAGCGCAGATCAGCCTGGCCGAGGCCTCGGCGCGGGCGATTTCGCTGGTCAAGGACGCGGTCGGCAACGAGACCGTGCCGGCGATGTACCTGCTGGGCGAGCGCTATGTGGGGGCCATGGAGAATCTGGCGGGCAGCAGCAATGCCAAGGTGGTGGTGCTGCCGGCAGACCTGCAGGAGACCGTGCGTGGGTTGATGGGCCGCAACAAGGCTTGAGGGTACCTTGATCTTCATCGCCGGCAAGCCAGCTCCCACAGGTTTACCACAGGCCCTGAAATCTGTGCGGGTCCCTGTGGGAGCTGGCTTGCCGGCGATTGGGCTGCAAAGCTGCCCCTCGAAGGGCCCGGCCTGCGTCACTTCACCGCACCCCGCCATTTTTACCTATACTCCGCCTTACAATACCCACCACGATTCCTGACCGGATCTCTCCATGCCCCCACGTCGGCACATCGCCTGGATAGCCTGCCTTGCAGTGCTGTTCAACCTGCTGGCCATGCCGCTGTCTTCCGCCGCGCCCAAGGGCCCGGCCGAACAGCTGCTGTGGGGGGCCTTCTGTTCCAGCATGGCCAACAAGGCCAAGGTCGACGTCCAGGCCCTGGCCAAGATCGACCTCGGCCCGCAAAGCGACGACAGCGCCAGCATGATGAATTGCTGGTGCTGCTCCGGTGCCGCGCCACTGCTGGCCTTGCCCGGCTACCCGCCGCAGCTGCACAACCCGCCGATACTGCTGGCCGGCCTGCTGCCGCCACCCGCCGACTACCACGCCACGCCGCGCCAACTCTGGCCGGCGCTCAACCCCCGTGCCTCTCCGCTGGCCTGAGTTCTTCACGCTGTCTGCCTGAACCTGAACAGAAACGGAGATTCACCATGCTCAAGCACGCCCTCGTCATGGCCGCCCTGTTGCTGCCCGGCGCCTTTGCCAATGCCCACGAATACAGCGTGGGTGACCTGCACATCGCCCACCCCTGGTCACTGCAGCTGCCCCCCAACGCCCCCAACGTCGCGGCGTATTTCGTGGTGCACAACAATGGCCAGGCCGACGACCGCCTGCTCGGTGTCGACAGCCCCATCAGCGATGACGCACAACTGCACGAGCATGCCACGAGCGCCAGCGGTGCCATGAAGATGCAGCAGATACCCAGCGTGGTGGTGCCCGCCGGCAAGGACTTGACCTTCGCCCCCAGCGCCTACCATGTGATGCTGATGCAGCCCAAGGACCGCAGCCTGCTCAGCGACGGCAAGCGCTTCCCGTTGACCCTGCACTTCGAAAAGGCCGGCGATATCACCGTCGATGTGGCCGTGCAGAAGCAGGCGCCGACGGACCAGCCGCACGCCCACGAACACGCGCACTGATCAACCGCTGAAAGGCACTCGCCATGAGCCTGCCGCGCCACAGCATCAGCCGTACCACCCGCCCTGACCGCAGGCGCGCCGGTGGCGGATGGCTGAGCCTGTTTGCCATGTGGATGATCTTCATCGGCCCGCTGATTTCCCAGTCGATGCCGATGGACCACCACGCCGGCATGAGCATGCCGATGGACATGCCGATGGTCACCGCCCATCAGCATGGCGGCGACACCCATCACGGTCAGGCTGGCGATGGCCAGCTGCATGTGATGTGGGAGAAGTGCGGTTACTGCAGCCTGTTGTTCAACTGCCCGGCCCTGCCCCAGGCCCTCAGCCCGCTCAGTGCCGGCAGCGTCGTCCCCACCACCCACCTGTTCGCACCCACGCGCCAGGGCCATGCCCGGCAGGCTGTATTCCCCGGCGCGCGCAGCCGCGCCCCCCCTTCATCGATCAACGTCTGAACCCACATTTTTCGCGCACGGAGCCAGGAGGCTTCGCGCTGACTCACGACTGATCGACTGGAATCATTATGTCCGGCTGCACCCCTGTTTTTGCCTTGTCCCTGCGAGGGACCATCGCCGCCGTATGCGGCTCGCTGCTCGCGCCCGTGGCCCTGGCCGCCGAACCTGGCCATGAAGGCCATGTACATGACGCCCCCGAGCTGAGCCCGACGGTAATCACCGCCGTGGCGCCGAGTTCGCCGCTGACCGTGGTCACCAACCCGAAAGACCCGCGCCAACCGGTCCCGGCCAGCGACGGCGCCGACTACCTGAAAACCATCCCCGGCTTCTCGGCCATCCGCGCCGGCGGCACCAATGGCGACCCGGTACTGCGCGGCATGTTCGGCTCGCGCCTGAACATCCTCACCAATGGCGGCCTGATGCTGGGCGCCTGCCCCAACCGCATGGATGCCCCCACGTCGTACATTTCGCCTGAAACCTACGACCGCCTGACCGTGATCAAAGGCCCGCAAAGCGTGATCTGGGGCCCGGGCGGCTCGGCGGGCACCATCCTCTTCGAGCGCGAGCCGGAGAAGTTCGGCACCCTCGGCAGCCGGGTCAACGCCAGCCTGCTGGCCGGCTCCAACGGCCGCTTCGACAAGGTGCTGGACACCGCCGCCGGCAACGACCAGGCCTACGCCCGCTTCGTCGGCAACCAGTCGCGCTCGGACGACTACCATGACGGCGATGACAACACCGTGCCGTCACGCTGGGACAAGTGGAATGGCGATGTCGCCCTCGGCTGGACCCCCGACCAGGACACCCTGCTGGAACTCACCGCCGGCAAGGGCGATGGTGAGGCCCGCTATGCCGGGCGTGGCATGGACGGCTCGCAGTTCAAACGCGAAAGCCTGGGCCTGCGTTTCGAAAAATCCAACCTCGGCGAGGTGCTCGACAAGGTCGAGGCGCAGGTCTACTACAACTACGCCGACCACGTGATGGACAACTACAGCCTGCGCACGCCTTCGGGCAGCGGCATGATGGGCATGCCGATGGTCAGCAACGTCGACCGCCGCACCATGGGCGCACGCATCAAGGCCACCTGGCGCTGGGCCGACGTGCAACTGATCAGCGGCATCGACGCGCAGACCAACGAACATCGCAAGCGTGGCGGCATGGGCGTGGACGCTCACAAGGGCCAGGCCTGGACCAAGGACGCCGACTTCCACAACTACGGTGCCTTCGGCGAGCTGACCTGGTACGTCAGCGGTGAGGACCGCATGATTACCGGTGCCCGCCTGGACCGCGCCTCGGCCCGCGACTTCCGCGCAACCAGCGCCACCAACGGCGACACCCGCGCCGATACCCTGCCCAGCGGTTTCGTCCGCTACGAGCACGACCTGGCAGCCATCCCGGCCACCACGTACATCGGCCTTGGTCATGCCCAGCGTTTCCCCGATTACTGGGAGCTGTTCTCGCCCAAGCTGGCACCACCCGGTGCGGCCAATGCTTTCGACGGTATCAAACCAGAGAAGACCACCCAGCTCGACTTCGGTGTCCAGTACCGTGACGAGCGCATGGAAGCCTGGGCATCTGGCTACATCGGGCAGATCCGCGACTACATCCTGTTCGACTACCAGGGAATGAGCTCCCAGGCTCGCAACATCGACGCCCGCATCATGGGCGGCGAACTGGGCGCGGCCTACCAGCTGACGGAAAACTGGAAGGCCGACGCCACGCTGGCCTACGCCTGGGGCAAGAACAGCAGTGACGGCACAGCACTGCCGCAAATGCCGCCTCTGGAAAGCCGCCTGGGCCTGACCTACAGCCGCGATGTCTGGAGCGTCGGCGCACTGTGGCGGCTGGTGGCGGCGCAGAACCGCATCGCCGAGAACCAGGGCAACGTGGTCGGCAAGGACTACGACAACAGCGCCGGCTTCGGCGTGTTCTCGCTCAATGGCGCTTACAAGGTAAGCAACCACCTCAAGCTCAGCGCGGGGGTCGACAACCTGTTCGACAAGACCTACGCCGAGCACTTGAACCTGGCCGGGAACGCCGGGTTCGGCTACCCGGCTACCGATCCACAGCCGGTCAACGAGCCAGGCAGGACCTTCTGGACCAAGGTCGACTTCAGCTTCTGACAACAACAACGGGCGCGGCGCAGGTCGCGCCCATCTGCTGGTCAAACAGGAGGTTCCCATGAGAGGAACACGCATCAACTTCTACAACCTGGCCTGGCGTTGGCACTTCTATGCGGGGCTGTTCGTGGCCCCGTTCATGATCCTGCTGGCAATCACCGGGATCATCTACCTGTTCAAGCCGCAGCTCGACCCGCTGCTGTACCGCGAGCTGATGGTGGTCGAAGCCGGCCACCACCGACAGGGCGCGGACACGATGCTGGCCGAGGTGCGCAAGGCCTACCCCGAGGGCCACGTTGGCCAGTACCTGCCGCCGCTGGACGCCGAACGAAGCGCGCAATTCGTGGTGCATGACGCCGGGCGCGAACTGAACGTGTTCGTCGATCCCTATAGCGGCAAAGTCCTCGGCGAACAGGATGGGAAGCAGAACCTGCAGGCCATTGCCCGCGCCCTGCATGGCGAACTGATGGTCGGCACGGTCGGTGACCGCCTGGTAGAACTGGCCGCGGGCTGGGGCATCGTGCTGGTGGTGTCGGGCCTGTACCTGTGGTGGCCACGCGGGCGCAATGGCGCTGGCGTGCTGTGGCCACGGCTGTCGGCACGCGGCCGAATGTTCTGGCGCGACCTGCATGCGGTAACCGGCTTCTGGGGCTCGGCCTTGTTGCTGCTGATGCTGGTCAGCGGCATGACCTGGACCGGCCTGTGGGGCAAGCAGTACGCCGACTTGTGGAACCGCTTTCCGGCGGCCATGTGGAACGACGTGCCCAAGTCGGACCAACAGGCGGGTGAACTCAACAGCGCGCACCGCCAGACCGTGCCGTGGGCGATGGAAAACACGCCGATGCCACAGTCCGGTGCACACGCCGAACATGCCGGGCATCACATGACGTCGAGCGCGCCGGCAGCGCCACAGATAAGCCTGCAGCAAGTCGAAGACATCGCAACCGCGCGCCAGGTCGAGCCGGGTTACAGCATTACCGCGCCGACCACGGCCGATGGCGTGTTCACCATCGCCGTATTCGCCGACGACCCGCGCAACGACGCCACCCTGCATGTCGACCAGTACACCGGCAAGGTGCTGGCCGATGTGCGCTGGCAGGACTACAGCCCGGTCGCCCGTGCCACCGAGCTGGGTGTGATGCTGCATGAAGGCAAGATGTTCGGGGCGTTCAACCAGATCATCATCCTGCTGGTGTGCCTGATGATCTTGCTGGGCTCGGTGAGCGGGCTGGTGATGTGGTGGAAGCGCAGGCCGGCCGGCGGGCTGGGTGTGCCGCCGCTGCGCCATGACCTGCCGCGCTGGAAAGTAGCGGTGGGGGTGATGCTGGTGCTGGGGTTGATGTTCCCGCTGGTGGGGGTGTCGATGGTGGTGATGTGGCTGGTGGATAGCTTGGTGGTGAGGCGCGGCCGGGTGCTGGCCAGCGCTTGAGTCTTGGCCTGTACCGGCCTCTTCGCGGGCTTGCCCGCTCCCACAGGATAACCACAGATTTCAAGGCCTGTGGTGCACCTGTGGGAGCGGGCAAGCCCGCGAAGAGGCCGGCACAGGCACAACACTGCTACCCAAAAGTCGAGTCGATCTGTCGCGCCCCGAACTGGAACGCGCGTGTTAGCCTAGCCGGCTACCTCTGACAAGACGACCGACCGTCCAACGGAATGCAGCCTATGACGCAAACCTCACCCACAGCGCCAGATGAACAGCATCTGCAGCGCAACCTGACCAACCGCCACATCCAGCTGATCGCCATCGGTGGAGCGATCGGTACCGGCCTGTTCATGGGCTCGGGCAAGACCATCAGCCTGGCCGGGCCGTCGATCATCTTCGTCTACATGATCATCGGCTTCATGCTGTTCTTCGTCATGCGCGCCATGGGCGAACTGCTGCTGTCGAACCTCAACTACAAGTCGTTCATCGATTTTTCCGCCGACCTGCTCGGCCCCTGGGCAGGCTACTTCACCGGCTGGACCTACTGGTTCTGCTGGGTGGTCACCGGCATCGCCGACGTGGTCGCGATCGCGGCATATACACAGTTCTGGTTCCCTGAACTGCCGCAGTGGATACCGGCGCTGACCTGCGTAGGGCTGCTGCTGTCGCTGAACCTGGTGACGGTGAAGATGTTCGGTGAAATGGAGTTCTGGTTCGCCCTGATCAAGATCGTCGCCATCATCGGCCTGGTCGCCACCGGCCTGTACATGGTCATCACCGGCTTCACCTCGCCCAGCGGGCGCACCGCACAACTGGCCAACCTGTGGAATGACGGCGGCATGTTCCCCAATGGCCTGATGGGCTTCTTCGCCGGCTTCCAGATCGCCGTGTTCGCTTTCGTCGGCATCGAGTTGGTGGGTACAACCGCCGCCGAAGCGAAGAACCCGGAGCGCACCCTGCCGCGGGCGATCAACTCGATCCCGGTACGCATCATCGTGTTCTATGTGCTGGCGCTGATCGCGATCATGGCCGTGACCCCATGGCGCGACGTGGTGCCGGGCAAGAGCCCGTTCGTGGAGTTGTTCGTGCTGGCCGGCCTGCCGGCGGCGGCGAGCATCATCAACTTCGTGGTGCTGACCTCGGCGGCCTCCTCTGCCAACAGCGGCGTTTTCTCCACCAGCCGCATGCTCTACGGCCTGTCGCAGGAAGGTGACGCGCCCAAGGCCTTCGAGAAACTGTCGAGCCGCTCGGTACCTGCCAACGGCCTGTATTTCTCCTGCACCTGCCTGCTGCTGGGTGCAGTGCTGATCTACCTGGTGCCGAACGTGATCGAGGCATTCACCCTGGTGACTACCGTTTCGGCGGTGCTGTTCATGTTCGTCTGGACACTGATCCTGCTGTCGTACCTGCAGTACCGCAAACACCGCGCGGCACTGCACCAGGCGTCGAAGTACAAGATGCCCGGCGGGCGTTTCATGTGCTACGTGTGCCTGGTGTTCTTTGCTTTCATCCTGGTGTTGCTGAGCCTGGAGGACGATACCCGCGCGGCGTTGCTGGTGACGCCGATCTGGTTCGTGCTGCTGGCGGTGACCTATCAGGGTGTGCGCAGCAAGCGTCATCCGCGCACGGCTGTGCGTAACGGCTGATGCCCCTGGGGGCTGCTCTGCAGCCCTTTCGCCGGCAAGCCAGCTTGTGTCTTCAAGGTCTCTTAAACTCGAAAGGGTGAGAGCAGTGGATGGCAGACTGAAAGCCAGATGTGCTCTAAAGCACGAGTGGGAGCCTAGTCGCCATCCACCTCTCACTCTGACCTAAGCCCGAACAGTTGAATGAGTGGCGAACTCGTAGTCACAAGCTAGGGCTAAGTCAGAGTGCTCTCACTTCTTGAGTGTAAGAGGGCTTGGCGATGATTTCCTACTTCGTTGGTCTCGACGTTTCGAAAGCGACTCTGGATGTGGGCTTTCTTCCTGAAAGTATTCCCCAGTTCCAGGTCAGGAATGACCCAGAGGGCTTTGCGCAACTGATCGCATGCCTGAACGAGCTTGAGGTCGAACGGGTCTTGCTGGAAGCCACTGGTGGCTATGAACGAGCCGTATTCAAAGCCTTGCGACTGGAGGGTTTGAACGTCATCAGGGTCAACCCCAAGCGCTGTCGGGACTATGCGAGTGCCATGGGCAAAATTGCCAAGACTGACAAGATCGACGCCCAGATGCTGGCGCGGTTTGCCAGGGATTTCGAGGACTTGCCGCAGATAGAGCCTAATCAAGATCGGGATGAACTGGGAGAGCTCATCAAACTCCGTGGCAATCTTGTCCAGCATCGGGATGATGACAAGCGTCGGATGAAACAAACCACTTCAGTTACGGCCATTACCGTTTATACCGAGCATGTCGCTTACCTGAATGATCAGATTAAGGCTTTGGACAAGGCGATTGAGCGCGCCTCGAACGTGCTGGATCGCACGACAGCCATGCGGCTAAGGTCTGTGAAAGGGATTGGCGTCATCAGTTGTGGCACCTTCATGGCCTACCTACCTGAGCTGGGAAGCGTGACGGGGCGCGAAATTGCAGCCTTGGCTGGGTTAGCGCCGTACAACAAAGACAGCGGCAAGAAGAGTGGCCCGAGGAAGATCGAAGGCGGGCGTTACAGAGTCCGCAAGGCGGCCTACATGTCGATCTGGTCAATGATCCAGCATGTCCCAGAAGTTAGAACCCGCTATGAAGACCTGATAGCCCGAGGCAAGTGCGCAAAAGTTGCCGCAGTGGCGTGCATGCGCGTGTTGCTGGTGCGCCTGAACGCAATGCTGCGTGACGGAACGGAGTGGAAAGAGCTCAAGCCTCAGGTACCCGCAACCTGATCACGAACGAGGATCGATTTTCTACAAATGCGGGCTTCGCCAACGACACCGCTACGCGGTATCGAGCGAAGCCCTGCCCGAATGGCACGCTTGAAAATAAATTTCTAAAGACAGTTGCTCCCACAGGGACAGCGCATGGCTCGAGGCCGATGCGGTCGAGGTGGGAGCTGGCTTGCCGGCGATGGGCCGCACAGCGGCCCCAATCCTGTGCACACAAATCCATCAGGCACCAACCTGGATCCAACCAACGCCCCAACACCTCGCACAACCCCTCTATTGCGCACCTTCCGCCGTTAGGCACATCCCTTGCAACACCCCTCCCCGCTTGCCCAACACATAAAAACTCAGCGGAGAGAGCACATGAAGCGACGCAGTCTGATCAAGGCCTTCACCCTTAGCGCATCGATTGCCGCAATGGGCCTGAGCTGGAGCATCCAGGCCGCCGAAACCATCAAGGTCGGTATCCTGCATTCGCTTTCGGGGACCATGGCCATTTCCGAGACTTCGCTCAAGGACATGGCGCTGATGACCATCGAGCAGATCAACGCAAAGGGCGGCGTGAACGGCAAGCTGCTCGAACCGGTGGTGGTCGACCCGGCCTCCAACTGGCCGCTGTTCGCCGAAAAGAGCCGCCAGCTGCTGACCCAGGACAAGGTGGCAGTGGTGTTCGGCTGCTGGACCTCGGTATCGCGCAAATCGGTGCTGCCAGTGTTCGAAGAGCTCAACGGCCTGCTGTTCTACCCGGTGCAGTACGAAGGTGAAGAGATGTCGCCAAACGTGTTCTACACCGGCGCCGCGCCCAACCAGCAGGCCATCCCGGCCGTGGAGTACCTGATGAGCGAGGACGGCGGCAGCGCCAAGCGCTTCTTCCTGCTAGGCACCGACTACGTCTACCCGCGCACCACCAACAAGATCCTGCGTGCCTTCCTGCACAGCAAGGGCGTGGCCGACAAGGACATCGAAGAGGTGTACACGCCGTTCGGCCACAGCGATTACCAGACCATCGTCGCCAACATCAAGAAGTTCTCCGCCGGCGGCAAGACCGCCGTCATCTCCACGGTCAACGGCGACTCCAACGTGCCGTTCTACAAGGAGCTGGCCAACCAGGGCCTGAAGGCCACCGACGTGCCGGTGGTGGCGTTCTCGGTGGGCGAAGAAGAACTGCGCGGCATCGACACCAAGCCTCTGGTGGGCCATCTGGCGGCGTGGAACTACTTCGAGTCTGTGGATAACCCGGTCAACCAGAAGTTCGTCGCCGACTGGAAAGCCTACGCCAAGGCCAAGGGCCTGCCAGGCGCCGACAAGGCGGTGACCAACGACCCGATGGAGGCCACCTACGTGGGCATCCACATGTGGGCGCAGGCGGTGGAAAAAGCCAAGTCCACCGATGTCGACAAGGTGCGCGAGGCACTGGCCGGGCAAAGCTTCGAGGCGCCGTCCGGTTTCACCCTGACCATGGACAAGACCAACCACCACCTGCACAAGCCGGTGATGATCGGCGAAATCCAGGATGACGGGCAGTTCAGCGTGGTGTGGGAGACCGAGCAACCGCTGCGGGCACAGCCATGGAGCCCGTTTATTCCCGGCAACGACAAGCGCCCTGATTACGCCGTGAAAGGTAACTGAGTGCACTGGGGCTGCTCTGCAGCCCATTCGCGGGCTCGCCCGCTCCCACAGGGACCGCACAATTTTCAAACTGTGCACCGTACCTGTGGGAGCGGGCATGCCCGCGAAGAATCCACCGCCGATTTCCAGGATTACCCGCATGCTCAGACTGCTGCTCACCCTGCTCCTGCTGATGCCCTTGGTAACCCAGGCCAGCGAGGGCGAATTCTTCCTCGCTGCCAAGCCCGCCGAGCAAGCCCGCCTGCTCGAAGGCTGGGCCGCACAACCCGATACCGCGCGCCTGGAGCTGCTGGGCAACCTGCGCCAGGGCCGCATCGCCGCCGACGACACGCGCAAGGTACGCCTGAACAACCGCCTGCGCGGCCTGATCGACAATGCCTTGGCTAGCCACCAGTTGCTCAGCGACAACAGCGACATCCGCCTGGCCGCTGCCCAACAACTACAGAAAAGCGCGCAACCGGCGCAAATGGCCTTCCTCGACCGGCGCTTCGCCAGCGAACCGGATGCCGCCGTGCATGCCGCCCTCGGCCTGGCCCTGGCCAACCTGCAGCTGGGCGCCAGCGAACCGGCAGTACGCCTGGCCGCCGTTCGCCTGCTCGGCGAAACCGGTGACCCGCTGGCCCGCACCCGCCTCGAAGCCTTGCTGCAACCCAACGCGGAAACCGACCCGGGCGTGCGCACCGCCGCCGAAACCAGCCTGGCCCAGGTGCAGCGCAAGCTGCTGGCCGGCGAACTGCTCGGCCAGGCCTTCAGCGGCCTGTCGCTGGGCTCGATCCTGCTGCTGGCAGCCCTTGGCCTGGCCATCACCTTCGGCCTGCTCGGGGTGATCAACATGGCCCACGGCGAAATGCTGATGCTCGGCGCCTACAGCACCTACATGGTCCAGGTACTGCTGCAGCGCTACGCCCCCGGCGCCATCGAGATCTACCCACTGATCGCCCTGCCGGTGGCCTTCACCGTCAGTGCCGGCGTCGGCATGGCGCTGGAGCGCACGGTAATCCGCCACCTGTATGGCCGCCCTCTGGAAACCCTGCTGGCGACCTGGGGAATCAGCCTGATCCTGATCCAGGCCATCCGCCTGCTGTTCGGCGCGCAGAACGTGGAAGTCAGCAACCCGGCCTGGCTGTCGGGGGGCATCCAGCTGCTGCCCAACCTGGTACTGCCATACAACCGCCTGGTGATCATCGGCTTCGCCCTGGCCGTGGTACTGCTCACCTGGCTGCTGCTCAACCGCACGCGGCTGGGCCTGAACGTGCGCGCGGTCACCCAGAACCGCAACATGGCCGCCTGCTGCGGCGTGTCCACCGGGCGCGTCGACATGCTCGCCTTCGGCCTCGGCTCGGGCATCGCCGGGCTTGGTGGCGTGGCCCTGAGCCAGGTCGGCAATGTCGGCCCGGACCTGGGCCAGAGCTACATCATCGACTCGTTCCTGGTGGTGGTGCTCGGCGGCGTCGGCCAGTTGGCCGGCAGCCTGTGGGCAGCCTTCGGCCTTGGCATCGCCAACAAGCTGCTGGAGCCGCAGATCGGCGCCGTGCTCGGCAAGATCCTCATCCTTGCGTTGATCATTCTGTTCATCCAGAAGCGCCCGCAAGGCCTGTTCGCCCTCAAGGGACGGGTAATCGACTGATGAACCAGCCACTGCTTGTCACCGCTACGCAAAAGGCCGGGCCACGCCTGACCCTGGCCATCGGCGCCGTCGTCGTCCTGTTGCTTGTGGCCCTGCCGCTGCTGTCGCTGCTGCCGGCGGACCATGCCCTGCAAGTGTCGGCCTACACTTTGACCCTGGTCGGCAAGATCCTCTGCTACGCCATCGTCGCGCTGGCCCTGGACCTGGTCTGGGGCTACGCCGGGCTGCTGTCGCTGGGCCACGGGCTGTTCTTCGCCCTCGGTGGCTACGCCATGGGCATGTACCTGATGCGCCAGGCCGCCGGTGACGGCCTGCCAGGGTTCATGACCTTCCTGTCATGGAGCGAGCTGCCGTGGTACTGGGCTGGCACCCAGCATTTCGCCTGGGCCCTGTGCCTGGTGGTGCTGGCGCCCGGGCTGCTGGCGCTGGTGTTCGGCTGGTTCGCCTTCCGCTCGCGAATCAAGGGCGTGTACTTCTCGATCATGACCCAGGCGCTGACCTTCGCCGGCATGCTGCTGTTCTTCCGCAACGAAACCGGCTTTGGCGGCAACAACGGTTTTACCAGCTTCCGCACCATCCTTGGCTTCGACATTGCCGCCCAAGGCACCCGCGCAGTGCTGTTCCTGCTCACCGTCGGCCTGCTGCTGGCCAGCCTGTACCTGTGCTGGCGCCTGACCCGCAGCAAGTTCGGCCGCCTGCTCACCGCCGTGCGCGACGCCGAAAACCGGCTGATGTTCTGTGGCTACGACCCGCGTGGTTTCAAGTTGCTGGTGTGGGTGCTCAGCGCCGTACTGTGCGGCCTGGCCGGTGCGCTGTACGTACCGCAGGTGGGCATCATCAACCCCAGCGAGATGTCGCCGACCAACTCCATCGAAGCCGCCGTGTGGGTGGCCCTGGGCGGGCGCGGCACCTTGATCGGCCCGCTGCTCGGCGCCGGCCTGGTCAATGGCATGAAAAGCTGGTTCACCATGGCCTTCCCGGAGTTCTGGCTGTTCTTCCTCGGCGCGTTGTTCATCCTCGTCACCCTGTACCTGCCCAAGGGCGTGGTCGGCCTGTTGAAGAAAAGGAGCCAGCCATGAGAGGCGTGCCCCCGGTACACCCGGAATTCATGCTCGAACCGGTGTTCGACAACCTCGGCGCCAGCCGCGACGCCATCGGCCTGGGCCAAAGCCGCAAGACCGGCCTCGACACCCGCCACGGCACGGTGCTGAGCCTGGAAGACATCAGCGTCAGCTTCGATGGCTTCAAGGCGCTGAACGCGCTGAACCTGTACATCGGCGTGGGCGAGCTGCGTTGCATCATCGGCCCCAACGGTGCCGGCAAGACCACGATGATGGATGTGATCACTGGCAAGACCAGGCCCGACACCGGTACGGCCTATTTTGGCGACACCCTCGACCTGACCCGCATGAGCGAATACCAGATCGCCCAGGCCGGCATAGGCCGCAAGTTCCAGAAGCCCACGGTGTTCGAGGCGCTGACGGTATTCGAAAACCTGGAGCTGGCGCTGAAGACCGACAAGTCGGTATGGGCCAGCCTGGCAGCGCGCTTGAGTGGGGAGCAGCGCCAGCGCATCGAGGAGGTGCTGGGCACCTTGCGCCTGCTGCCGCTGGCCCAGCGCCAGGCGGGCTTGCTGTCGCATGGGCAGAAGCAGTTCCTGGAGATCGGCATGCTGCTGGTGCAGGAGCCGCAACTGCTGTTGTTGGACGAGCCGGTAGCGGGCATGACCGATGCCGAGACCGAATTCACCGCCGAACTGTTCAAGGGGCTGGCTGGCAAGCATTCGCTGATGGTGGTGGAGCACGACATGGGGTTTGTCGGCAGCATTGCGGACCATGTGACCGTGCTGCACCAGGGCAGCGTGCTGGCGGAAGGGTCGCTGGAGCAGGTGCAGGCGGATGAGCGGGTGGTCGAGGTCTACTTGGGCCGGTGACCGGCATTTGAATTTTTGAAGCCTGTACCGGCCTCTTCGCGTGCTTGCCCGCTCCCACAGGAAACCCACAGTTTTCGAGCCCTGTGTAGTACCTGTGGGAGCGGGCAAGCCCGCGAAAGGGCCGGCACAGGCACAGCAACAATTTCAGGAATACACACATGCTCAAGATCGACACCCTGCACCAGTATTACGGCGGCAGCCACATCCTCCGGGGCCTGTCCTTCGAGGCCAAGGTCGGCGAAGTCACCTGCCTGCTGGGCCGCAACGGCGTGGGCAAGACCACCCTGCTGCGCTGCCTGATGGGCCTGGTCCCAGCGCGCGACGGCAGCATCGAATGGGAAGGCAAGCCGATCACCAGCCTCAAGCCCCAGCAACGGGTCCACGCCGGCATCGCCTACGTGCCCCAAGGCCGCGAGATCTTCCCGCGCCTCACTGTCGAAGAGAACCTGCTGATGGGCCTGTCGCGCTTCCCCGCCCGTGAAGCGCGCGAAGTACCATCCTTCATCTACGAACTGTTTCCCGTGCTGGAACAGATGAAGCAACGCCGTGGCGGTGACCTGTCCGGCGGCCAGCAGCAACAGCTGGCAATCGGCCGTGCCCTGGCCAGCCGCCCGCGGCTGCTGATCCTCGACGAGCCCACCGAGGGCATCCAGCCTTCGGTCATCAAAGAAATTGGCGCTGTCATCCGTCGCTTGGCAGAGCGCGGTGACATGGCCATCCTGCTGGTGGAACAGTTTTACGACTTCGCTGAGGAGCTGGCCGACCAGTACCTGGTGATGGCCCGTGGCGAGATCATCCAGCGGGGCCGTGGCGAAAACATGCAAGCCGAGGGTGTACGTGGGCTGGTAACCATTTAATCTGCAAGCAACGCCCCTGCGAGACGCTGTCATGAGTCATGAAATCCGCGACGCCCTGCCTACCGACGTGCCAGGCATCCTCGACATCTACAACGACGCGGTGCGCAACACCACGGCGATCTGGAACGAAAACCCGGTGGACCTGGCCAACCGCCTGGCCTGGTTTGCCGCACGTGCGCAGCAGGGTTACCCGATCCTGGTGGCGGTGGATGAGAGCGGTGTGCTGGGCTATGCGTCGTTTGGCGACTGGCGGCCGTTCGAGGGCTTTCGCCTTACCGTTGAGCATTCGGTGTATATCCGCGGCGACCAGCGTGGCAAGGGGCTGGGGCCGGTGCTGATGGCAGCGCTGGTCGAGCGTGCGCGCGAGTGTGGCAAGCATGTGATGGTGGCGGCCATCGAGAGCGGCAATGCAGCGTCGGTGCGCCTGCACGAGCAGCTGGGCTTCGTGGTGACCGGGCAGATGCCGCAGGTGGGGGTGAAGTTTGGCCGGTGGCTGGACTTGACCTTCATGCAGCTGGTGCTGAACCCGGGGGCAGAACCAAGCTAAGTCTTGTGTGACATTCTTCGCGGGCTTGCCCGCTCCCACAGGGACCGCACATCTTCCGAGGTCTGTGCAGTACCAGTGGGAGCGGGCAAGCCCGCGAAGAGGCTGGGCCTGCAAACCTCACATCTGGGTAAACCTGCCCAACCGCTGCCTCAGCATGTTGTTCTCGCTGCGCAGCTGCTGCACTTCCTGCAGCAGTTCCAGCGCCAGCGCCACTCCTTCCCACTCCAGTTCCAGCTCCTGATGCAGCTTCGCCGCACGTTTGGCCAACAACGGCGCCTGATCGTCGAACAACCAGTCCTCCGGCGTTCGGCCGGAAGGTTCGACAATGCCGTGCTCGACGATTTCGATCACGCAGTCAGCCGTGAG
Source organism: Pseudomonas sp. PVC-5-1 (assembly GCF_057444345.1). NCBI lineage: Bacteria > Pseudomonadati > Pseudomonadota > Gammaproteobacteria > Pseudomonadales > Pseudomonadaceae > Pseudomonas > Pseudomonas sp. PVC-5-1. The sequence continues at coordinate 5,097,118 of NZ_CM172024.1, forward strand.
GTCGGCCTCCTGACACAAGGTACGCATGTCCAGTTGAACGATCAGGGTGCTGCTCATGATCACTTACTCCATTGTGTCCTCGGGTTGAACGCAGCCTTCTCGGAAAGCTTGGTCCACAGTTCGCGGGCAGACTCGTCGGATGCTGGTGGCATGACCACTTTCAGTTGCGCGTAAAGGTTGCCACGCTCGCCACTCTTGTTGGCCAGGCCCTTGCCCGGTACGCGCAGGCGCTGGCCGCTCTGGCTGTCGGGGCGGATGGTGAGGTTGATCTTGCCGTCCAGGGTCGGCACGGCCACCTTGGCGCCCAGTGCTGCCTCCCACGGTGCCAGCGGCACGGTGATGATCAGGTCATGACCTTCGACATCGAACAGCGGGTGCGGTGCCATGCGAATGGTCAGGAACAGGTCGCCATTGGCCCCGCCACCACTACCCGGCGCGCCCTGGCCCTTTAGGCGGATACGCTCGCCGTCGGTCACACCGGCCGGGATCTTCACGTTCAGGGTCTTGGTAGTGAAGCCGGTGCGCTGGCCCATGGCATTGGTCTGCGGCACCTGGAAGCTGATCTGCTTGGACTCCTTGCTCAGGGTCTCTTCAAGGAATACCGCCAGTTCTAGCTCCACGTCCTGCCCCCGCCTGCCAGCGCTGCGTTGCTGCTGCCGGGCACCACCGAACGGGTTGCCCCCCCGGCCACCAAAGATCGAGCTGAAAAAGTCGGAGAAATCGCCGCCTTCGAAGCCGCCACCACCGCCACGGTTCTCCCAGCCCGGTGGCGCCTGGAACGGCCGGCCATGCTGGCCACCGTACTTGCGGATTTCATCGTACTCGGCACGTTTCTGCGCGTCGCCCAGCACTTCGTAGGCCTCGTTGGCCTCCTTGAATTTTTCCTCGGCGTCGCGCTCCTTGCTGACATCGGGGTGATACTTGCGCGCCAGCTTGCGGTACGCGGCCTTGATCGCCTTTTCGTCCGCCGCGGGCTCTACGCCGAGTATCTTGTAATAGTCTTTGAAGTCCATCTATGGATCACCAATGTGAATGTGCGTGTTGCAAGAGAAGATAGGGGTCAAGCATAGCCTTTCAAGACCACCTTGGGGTTGCTCCATGGCAGACGATCGGTCTTGATTCTGTAGCCAACTGGCATACACTGCGCGGCCGTTTTGCCTCCGGAAGCTCATTCCCCATGTCTGACGTATCCCCGGCCCGCGCCCTGGGCATCGACTTTGGCACCTCCAACTCCACGGTCGGCTGGCACCGCCCAGGCGCCGAGTCGCTGATTGCCCTGGAAGACGGCAAGATCACGTTGCCCTCGGTGGTGTTCTTCAACATCGAGGAGCGTCGCCCGGTATATGGCCGCCTGGCACTGCACGAGTACCTGGAAGGCTACGAAGGCCGCCTGATGCGTTCGCTGAAAAGCCTGCTGGGCTCCAAGCTGATCAAGCACGATACCAGCGTGCTGGGCAGCGCCCTGCCGTTCAAGGACCTGCTGGGCATGTTCATCGGCGAGCTGAAAAAACGCGCCGAGGCCGCTGCTGGGCGGGAGTTCGAGCAGGTGGTGCTGGGCCGTCCGGTGTTCTTCGTCGACGAAGACCCTGCAGCCGACCAGGAGGCCGAGGACACCCTGGCCGAAGTGGCGCGCAAGATCGGCTTCAAGGATGTGTCCTTCCAGTACGAGCCGATTGCCGCGGCCTTCGACTACGAGTCGAGCATCAGCCGCGAAGAGCTGGTGCTGATCGTCGACATCGGCGGTGGTACCTCGGACTTCACCCTGATCCGCCTGTCGCCCGAGCGCCACCTGATCGCCGAGCGCCAGAGCGACATCCTCGCCACCGGTGGTGTGCACATTGGCGGTACCGACTTCGACAAGCAGCTGAGCCTGCAGGGCGTGATGCCGCTGTTCGGCTACGGCAGCCGCATGAAGAGCGGCGCGCTGATGCCGACCAGCTATCACCTCAATCTCGCCACCTGGCACACCATCAACGCCCTGTACTCGCAGAAGTCGCAGCTGGCGCTGGGCAGCATGCGCTATGACATCGAGGACACGTTGGGCATCGACCGCCTGTTCAAACTGATCGAAGAGCGTGCCGGCCACTGGTTGGCGATGGAAGTGGAGGCCAGCAAGATCGAGCTGACCGAACAGCAGAGCCGCCATGTCGACCTAGGCCGCATCGAGCGCGATCTGGGCGTGGACCTGTCCCGAGCGCTGTTCGAGGGGGCTATCGAAGGGTTGCTGGAGCGGGTGCGTGGTAGCGTGAGCGAACTGCTGGCCAAGGCTGGAGTGAGCGAGACCCAGGTCGATACGGTGTTCTTCACCGGCGGTTCCAGCGGGATTCCTGCGCTGCGCAACAGCGTGTCGGCGATGCTGCCGAATGCGCGGCATGTGGAAGGCAACATCTTTGGCAGCATTGGTAGCGGGTTGGCCATCGAGGCGCGCAAGCGCTACGGCGTAGCCTGAGCCAGGCTCTTCAGCCTGTGCCGGCCTCTTCGCGGGCTTGCCCGCTCCCACAGGGACCGCACAGTACCCAAGGCCTGTGCAGTACCTGTGGGAGCGGGCAAGCCCGCGAAGAGGCCGGTACAGGCTGGTGAAGATCAGACCAGTTCGGCCCGCTTCAGCTCACTCTTCAGGTAGGCATAGTAGATCGGCCCCGCCACCACCCCCGGCAGCCCGAATGCCGCCTCGAACACCAGCATCGCCAGCAGCAGTTCCCAAGACTTGGCACTGATCTGCCCGCCCACGATCCGCGCGTTGAGGAAGTACTCGACCTTGTGGATGACGATCAGGTAACCCAGTGCCGCCGCCGCCACCCAGATCGACAGCGACAGGCCGACGATGGTGATCAGGGTATTCGACATCAGGTTGCCGATCACCGGCAGCAGGCCCAGCAGGAAGGTCAGCACGATCAGCGTCTTGGTCAGCGGCAGGTGCACGTCGAACATCGGCAGCACCACGGCCAGGAAGATGCCCGTGAACGTAGTGTTGAGCAGCGAAATCTTGATCTGCGCGAAGACGATGTTGCGAAACGCCTTCACCAGCAGGCTCAGGCGCTCGAACAGCGCCGCTGCCAGCGGCTTGCGCCGGGATATGTCGGGGATGCGCTGCAAGGCGACTATGGCACCGAGGATCATGCCGATCAACAAGGTGACGAACATGTGCGCCATACCCTTGCCCACTAGCTGCAGGTCGCTCAGGTGGCTCTTGATCCAGTCACCGATGGCCACCTTGAACTCCGCCGCACTGGCCGGCAGGTAGCCTTCGATGAACGGCGGCAGCTGGCTACGGGCGCGCTCCACCAGGGCCATGAACTTGTCCAGCGAGGCCCCGGGGTTTTCCGCCTCGTGCAGCAAAAAGCTGAAGGCACCGGCAAACAGCAGGGTCAGGGTGCTGACCACCAGCGTGCCGAGTAGCGCCACAGCCAGCCAGCGGGCGCGCTGCCCGGCGAGCAGCGGCTGCAGCCGCGGCGTGAGCATGTTGACCAGCTCGAACACCAGCAGGCCGGCCAGCAGGCTTGGCAGCAATTTCAGGGGCAACGCCAGCAACAGGCCGGCAAATACGATGATCCAGCTGGCCAGGGTGACCTGGCGGGGGGTGAAGGTCATACAGCCTCAACGGCAGACAACGGGAAAGACCCGCAGTCTGCCAGCCTTACGTCTGCAGGCATAGGCGCAGGTCATTTCTTCTTCAGGCAGTCGCTCATGAACGCTTTGCGTTCGTCACCTTTGAGGGCCTTGGTGGTGGCGTCGGCGTTGCAGGTTTTCATCTTCTCTTGCTGGGTTTGTGGCACATCCTTCTTCAGGCAGGTGCTCATGAAGGCTTTGCGCTCATCGCCCTTGAGGGCCTTGGCGGTGGCGTCGGCGTTGCAGGTTTTCATCTTTTCCTGCTGCGCGGTATTGGCGGCGAAGCCTTGTGCGCTGAACAACACCGCCAATACCAGTAAGGGGATTTGCAGCACTTTCATGAAGTATCTCCTTGGCTCCGCGCCCGATGCACGGGGGTCGAGCTGAGTGTAGCCAAGAATTCTCAACGCCCTGCCCGTGCCTGGCGACGGTATTGCTCGGGCGTGCACTGGGCCTGGCGCTGGAACATGGCGATGAACGCCGAGGCGCTGCTGTAGCCGAGGTCGAAGGCGATGGCCTGGATCGGCTGGCCGGCTTCAAGCGCCTCGATGGCGCGCAAAAAGCGCAGGCGCAGCCGCCATTCACCAAAACTGATGCCCAGCTCGCGCAGGAACTGCCGGGCCAAAGTACGTTCGCTGACATGAATCTGGGCGGCCCATTCGCCCAGCGGGCGGTTGTCGCCCGGCTCGGCACCAAGGGCATCGAGCACCTGGCGCAAGCCCTCGCTGTGGGCAAACGGCAGGTAGCAGGCCTGGGTGGGCGCCAGCAGCAGCTGGTCGAGCAGCACCTGCGCCAGGCGCTGGTCGCGCTCGCCCTCAGCCACCCGCAGGTCGCGCCGGGCGAAGTCGGCGAGGATGGCCTTGAGGATGTCGCTGATCATCAGGCTGCACGGTTGCTGCGGCAGTGCGGCGCACAGGCTGCGGTCCAGGTAGACCGAACGGTAGACGATAGCCTGCGGGTTGTAGCAACCATGCTCGGTGTCGGGCGGCACCCACACGGCGTATTGCGGCGGAGACAGGAAGTGCTGGCCAGCTACCTCCAGGTGCATCACGCCGTGGGCGGTGTAGTTGAGCTGGCCCCAGGCGTGGCGATGCAGGGCGCTGCGGGTGTCGGCACCGAACTCGTCGTGGCGGAAGTACACCGGGGCCGGGAGCCGGGTGAACTGGGGAATATCGAGGTATTTGCGCGGCATGCTGTCTGCTTTGCGGGGTGGGTTGTCTGGATAGGAGTATAGGCTTGTGAACAGACAATCGATAATACAGGCCTATCGAGGGCCTGCTCCGCAGGCCTTCGCGGGCTCGCCCGCTCCCACAGGATCTGCGCCAGCTTTCAGGCCTGTGATATGCGGGCAAGCCCGCGAAGGGCTGCAAAGCAGCCCCAATCCAAGCCCCAACGAGTAACCTGCTACATGAACTACCTGTTCCCCCTGACCGCCATCCTGATATGGGCCGGCAACACCGTGGTCACCAAGATGTCCGCCGGCGCCATCCACCCCGCCGAGATCGGCTTCTACCGCTGGCTGCTGGCCGCGCTGTTGTTCACCCCGTTCCTGCTGCCCGCCGTGTGGCGCAATCGCGCGGCCATTCGCCCGCACCTGGGCAAGGTTTTCGTGCTGGGCGTGCTGGGCATGGCGCTGTACCAGAGCCTGGCCTACTTTGCCGCCGGCATCACCAGCGCCACCAACATGGGCATCATCCTTTCGCTGATGCCACTGATGTCACTGGCATTGTCCATCGCCTGGCTGGGCCAGCGCCTGAGCTACGGTGCCCTGCTGGGCGCGCTGGTGTCATTTTTCGGCGTGCTTGAAGTGGTCAGCGCCGGCCACCCCGCCAGCCTGCTGCAACAAGGCCTGAACAGCGGCGACCTGCTGATGCTGGTGGCCACACTGGCCTATGCGCTATACAGCTTCCTGCTGAAGAAATGGCAGCTGCGCCTGCCGCCGATGCAGCTGCTGTACCTGCAGGTGCTGGTAGCCATCGTCGTGTTGCTGCCGCTGTTCCTGCTGTCGGACAAGACTGGCCTGAACAGCCGCAACGTCGGCCTGGTGCTGTACGCCTGCGTGCTGGCCTCGATGATCGCGCCCCTGGTGTGGATGCAGGCCGTGCACCGCCTGGGGCCCAGCCGCACCACGCTGTTCTTCAACCTGCTGCCGCTGGTCACGGCACTGATCGCCGCCGTGGTGCTCGACGAGCAGCTGGCCCGCTATCACCTGGTCGGCGGCCTGCTGACCCTGGCGGGCGTGGTGCTGGCCGAGCGCTGGACCACACCGATCCGTCGCTAGAGCCCTGCCGCCTTGAGCCGGGCGGCATGTTCGGTGAACAGCCGCACCGGTTCGGCACCCTTGCCCACCGCACCAAGCGACTGGTTGACGATATCCAGGTGGTCGAGCGGGTAATCGTCGCCGATCACCTGCCCCAAGTGCGAACTGAAGCGCCCGACCATTCCGTCGCAATAGCCCTTTTCCTTGACGAAACTGCGCGCGAACAGGCGGCAGAAGTGGCTGCTGCCGTCTAAACGGTTGCGCCGCTGGTCGGTCAGGCCGGGCTGCAAGGTGCCGGACCAGGAGTAATAACGCACGCCATCGACCTCATAGGCCCCCTCCCCGCCCCAGGTGTCTGGCAACCCCTGTGGATAAGCCTGGTTGAACAGCGCCACACCTGCACTGGTCAGTGACTGGTGCGAGGCGTGTACATCCACCGGCAACGGGTCACGGCGCCAGCCGGTTTCCAGCCACACCAGCAGCACGGCCAAGCCATGCAGCACGGCCTTCAGGATGCGCCCCTGCGGGGAATCGCCCGGTGCCGTGCGTTCCAGGTAGTCGGCCAGTTCCGAGCCATGGTTGGGCCCCGCCACCGAAGTGACCGAAGCCACCCGCCCAGGCCGCCTGGCAGCCGCGTAGCGCGCGCTCAGGGCGCCCTGGCTGTGGCCGATGAGGTTGACCTTTTCCGCTCCGGTACGCAGGCAGATGTCTTCGATGATCGCCAGCAACTGCTCGCCGCGCACCTCGCTGGAATGCAGTGGCGAAACCTGCACCGGGAACACCTGCGCCCCGCCCTGGCGCAGGGCCGGCACGATGCCGAACCAGTAGGGGTAGAGCACTACCCGGACAAAACCGAGCATGCCCGGCACCAGCACCAACGGGTATCGCGTGGCCAATTCCTGCTGCATTGCCCCAGCCCCTTTCCGTGGACGACCGGCCAACACTACAGCGGCCTTGATGACCATCGCAATCGAACTCCCACCGCGCGCTGCGGTTCCAAACCACACAGACCCTTTGCAAGGAGCGGGACCATGTACAAGCAGACCCTGGCAATCCTTCTGGCAAGCGCCACCCTCGTCGCCTGCGGCAGCCGCCCGGAAAACCCGGTGGACTACGTCACCTACCGCGACGAACCGCTGGTCAAGCAGGTGGAAAAAGGCATGACCATGCAGAAAGTCATCGCCATCGGCGGCAGCCCGTCCAACGTCATCGACCTCCCCCATGGCGGCACCTGCAACGACTACATCCTCAACCACGATGGCCACCAGCAGCCCTACTACGTGCGCTTCGACGCCACCGGCCATGTCGACGCCAAGGGCTTCAAGACTTGCAAACAACGCGAAGAAGACAGCGACGCCGTCCACGGCGCCTAAGCCTTCCAGGCCATATCCATGACCACCCTGATGTTCCAGGAGATGAACATGAATGCGAATGAACTGACCGATGTACAAACCCTGCGCGAACGTGCCCGTCAGCATGTCGAGCAAGGTGCGGTGACCGAGGGTTACGATGCTGATCGCCAACAGATCCTGCGCCTGCTCAATGATTCACTGGCGACCGAACTGGTCTGCGTGCTGCGCTACAAGCGTCACTACTTCATGGCCAGCGGCATCAAGGCCAGCGTGGCTGCCGATGAATTCCTCGAGCATGCCAACCAGGAAGCCGAGCACGCCGACAAGCTTGCCGAACGGATCGTGCAGTTAGGTGGAGAGCCGGATTTCAACCCGGACAACCTGAGCAAGCGGTCCCATGCCCAATATGTGGCGGGCACTTCATTGAAAGAGATGGTGCTGGAAGACCTGGTAGCGGAGCGGATCGCCATCGATAGCTATCGCGAGATAATTCGGTACATCGGGGATAAAGACCCGACTACGCGGCGGATTTTTGAAGACATCCTCGCGCAGGAAGAAGAGCACGCGGACGATATGTCCGACCTGTTGCAAGGCTTGTAATTGCTGGGGGCGCTTTGCGCCCCATCGCGACACAAGGCCGCTCCTACAGAGGGATCGCGTCTCGGCAGATTTGCGCGATTCCCTGTAGGAGCGGCCTTGTGTCGCGATGGGCCGCGAAGCGGCCCCCTGCTATTTCCGCTCTTTCACCACCGCCGGCGCCTTGCCCGCCTTCATCTGCTGCAACAGCGGCGTGCACTGGTTGGGATCATCCCCGCTGCTAGGCGCAATCAGCGCCAGCAACCCCGCCGCCGGCCCGGCAACCACGCCCAACGCCACCATTCCCGCGCCGCGCAATGCCAGCGGCACCGCCTGCACCCCGGCACTGGGCTTGGCGAACGGCCCGCGCACATACAGCGGCGAACGCAGCGAGAACAGCCGCAACCCTTTCGATTCAGGGGTAATTTTCAGGTCAAGCTGCTCCGTGGCGAAATTGGCCGTGCCGTTGATGTAGATGATCGCGTTCTCGGTATCGAAGATGAACAGGCGCGTGGTCGCCAGGCCATCCTTGATACCCACGTCAGCCGCTGCGCAGTTGATCTTCACATCCTCATCGCCAAACAGCTTGCCGACCACATAGTTACCCACATTAAGTCCGGCAATCTCCATCAGGCTGCGGCTGATGGCACCATCGTTGATCAGCATGCGCAGGTCGCCATTGGCCGTGCCCAGCAAGGCGGCCACCGAGTTGCCCCGGCCAGTGATATCGGCATCGCCGTTCAACTCACCGAAGCTGGTCTGCATCGGCGCAAAGGAGGGGAACAACTGCTTGAGCTTGAAGCCACGCGCCGTCAGCCGGGCACGCCCCTGCAACGGTACGTTGCGGCCATCCAGGCGAATCCTGGAAGCCAGGTTGCCGCCAGCCACGCCAAAACGCAGGGGCTCCAGGCGCAGCAGGCCGTCCTCCAGTATCACGTGGGCCGACAGGTCGTTGAACGGCAGTTGCGCGCTGTGCACGATGCGCTTGCCGGCGAAGGTGACGTCGGCGTCCATCGTGCGCCAGCGCTCGGTGCGGAACTCTTCCACCGGCAGCACCTTGCCCGCCGGCTGTTTGCTGGCACCCCCACGGGCCTTCTGCTCGGCGTTGGAGTCGGCGCCGATCAGCGGCGCCAGGTCCTTGAACAGCAACTGGTTGGACACCAGGTTGCCGGACAGCTTGGGCCGTGGCTGGCTGGCAACGAAGGCCAGGTCGCCGTGGATATCGCTGTCACCGATCTTGCCGTTGAAGCCCTGGTAGTTGAAGGTCGCCCCTTGCGCCGCGTGCAGGTTGGCGCTGAGGTGGCCGTCGGTGGAGTAGGCCGGGGTGTCGGGCAAGGTTACGCCGGTCAGCGGGTAGAGGTTGCCCAGGCTGGCCCCGGACAGGCGCAGGCGCAGGTCGAGGGCACCTAGGTTGCGCGGGTCGGTCAGGGTGCCGGCGAGCACCACATGGGTGTCGGCGATGCGCACGTCAGCCTGCAGCGGGAAGGGCTGGCTGGCGTCCTGCAGGGCCAGCAGGCCGCCGATCTTGCCGGTACCGGAGACCGGCTGGCCTTTGTAACGGCCCTGGGCCTTGAGCCCGAAGGCGTAGTCCTGCGCGGCACCGGCCTTCTCGGCGCTGGCCTTGCCGACGATGTCGCTGAACGGGACAGGCTTGCCCAGCGGGTCGATCTGCACCTTCATGCTGGTTTTCAGGGTTTGGTCATCGAAGCTGACATTGCCCTGGTCGAAGCCGATGGCGCCAATGTCCAGCTGCCATTTGGAAGGCTCTGCGTTTTCATCCTTGGGGCCGAAGTCGAAGGCCCAGTTGGCGCGGCCATCAGCCAGACGGGTGAGGCTGGCTGTGGGCTTGGTCAGGTCGATGCGCGGGATGCTGATCTGCTGGAACAGCAGCGGCAGCGGCGCCAGGCGGAACGCCACGCGCTCCAGGCCGACCATCTTCGGTTCCTTGAGCCACTCGGGGTTGCCCAAGGTCAGGTCTTCGGCAATGAAGTGCGGCCAAGGCACCCAGGCACGCCAGCCCCCCTCTTCTGGTTCGGTGCGCCAGTCCACGGCAAGGTTGCCATTGATCGCGAAGGGCCGCTGCAGGGCCTCGGAGACTTTCTCGTTGAGCAGGGGCTTGACGCGGTTCCAGTCGAAGGTGGCAATCACCACCACCAGGATCGCCAGCAGGGTCAGCAGGCTGGTGGAGGTCCAGACGAGGATTCTGGCGGGACGCGTCATTGCGTGATTCTCCTTGCGGTATGGCACAGAACAGGTGCAGCGGTGGCACTCAATATCTCGGACTGATGAAAACCCGTGGGGTTTTATCGATGGCGCCGTGATAGCGAAGTTTTTCCTGGCCTTTTGCTCAGCAAATCGTCGCGCCAGACCGTGCGTGTTACCTGCAAAAGGCACCATCAAATTGCCATCTAACGGTCTGTAAAGTGCTTTCTAGAGCAGTTTAAAATCTCTATCAATACGGTCGATTGTTACCATTACCCGTATGAACTTCTCTCTGGCGTTACGCGGCGTAGCATTGGCTCCGTACCCACTTTCCAGCCCCCGAGAGGAGCACCGAAATCATGAAACGCCATCTGCTGACCCTGACCCTGTCCATCCTGGCTGCCAACGCTTTTGCCCTGCCAGCCGACGAGCAACACCTGACCGCCGAATCGCGCTCCAGCGCTGCTGAAATCGCCCAGCCGCTGAAGACCGTTGCTGAAGGTGGTGCTGATCGCCTGATCGAACGTAGTGCCCGCGTTGCCGAAGGTGGCTCCGATCGCCTGATCGAACGTAGTGGCCGCGTTGCCGAAGGTGGCTCCGATCGCCTGATCGAACGTACTGGCCGCGTTGCCGAGGGTGGCTCCGATCGCCTGATCGAACGTACTGGCCGCGTCGCCGAGGGTGGTTCCGATCGCCTGATCGAACGTACTGGCCGCGTTGCCGAGGGTGGCTCCGATCGCCTGATCGAACGTACTGGCCGTGTTGCCGAGGGTGGTTCCGATCGCCTGGTTGAAATCAGCCGTGTGAGCTGATCGCCATGACCGAAAAGAACAACCTATGTCACAACGCCAGCTCCCCTCCAGGCCCGGTCCATTGACCGGGCTTTGTTTTTTTAACTAGAGTGCCCAGCCTTACCGCCATAGAAGCCCGCACCATGCTGCCGCGCGCCGAACAGAAGCTACAGACCCGCCAGGCCCTGCTCGATGCTGCCTGCCAGCTCATGGAGAGTGGCCGTGGTTTCGGCAGTATCAGCCTGCGCGAAGTGGCAAAGACGGCCGGCATCGTACCCACCGGCTTTTACCGGCATTTTTCCGACATGGACGCCTTGGGCCTGGCCCTGGTTGCCGAGGTCGACACCACCTTCCGCCAGACCATCCGCCTGGTGCGCCACAACGAATTCGAACTGGGCGGCATCACCGACGCGTCGGTGCGCATCTTCCTTGACGTGGTCGCGGCCCACCGTGCGCAGTTCCTGTTCCTCGCCCGTGAGCAGTACGGCGGTTCGCAGGCCGTACGCCAGGCCATCGCCCGCCTGCGACAGGACATCAGCGACGACCTGGCCACTGATCTGGCGCGGATGAAGCGCTGGCAGCACCTGGACAGCGCCGCGCTGGCGGTGATGGCCGACCTGGTGGTGAAGACCGTGTTCGCCACCCTACCCGAGCTTATCGACAGCCCCGAAGCGGGTTATCCACAGGCGCTGACGCCGCAGGAAAAGATCACCCAGCAGTTGCGCTTCATCTTCGTGGGGGCGCGGCATTGGCAGGGGCTCGGCAACCCGAGCTGATCGGTAGGCTGTACTGGCCTCTTCGCGGGCATGCCCGCGAAGAGGCCGGCACAGGCTACCCACAACCCCAGTTCTGCTACCATGGCGCCCTGCCCGACAGCGACGAGCGCCGAAATGTCCGACCCCCGCCCCACCCTGCCCGAACTGGCCCGCTTCAACCAGCACTTCGCCGAACGCATCGTGCCGTTGTGGCAAGGCCCGGGCTGGAACGCCGACATGGCCCTGCCTTACGAGGCCCTGGACGCCCAGCACCAGCCATTGCCGGTGCAGCGCTACCGGGCCATGGCCTGCGCAAGGCAGCTTTACCTGTTCAGCAGCCGCATCGGGCAACCGGGCGCAGCCGAGCGTGCGGCGGCCTTGTTCCGCTCGCTGCAGAAGCACTTCCACGACGCCGAACACGGCGGCTGGTTCTACAGCATCGACGCCCAGGGCAAACCGCTGGACCGGCGCAAGGACCTCTACACCCACGCGTTCATCGTCTTCGCCTGTGCGCACTACTGGGGCAAGGTGCGTGAAAACCTGGTGGAGTCCACGCTGAACGCCGCGCTGGACATCATCGACCAGCAGTTCGCCCGCGACGACGGCCTGTACGAAGCCAGCCTCGCTGAAGACTGGGCAGACCTTGGCAGCGGCCCGCTGCAAAACCCACAGATGCACCTGGCCGAAGCCTTCCTGCAGGTGCTGGCGGTGCGTGACGACAAGCATGCCCAGCAGTCGTTGCTGCACCTGTGCGACGCGCTGCAGGAACACTTCATCGACCCCGCCCACGGCCTGATGCTGGAAAAGCCACGCGGCACTGTGGATAACTGGTTCGAGCCGGGGCACCAGTTCGAGTGGTTCTACCTCCTGCATACCTCGCCACTGCTGCGAGATACGCCGCTGCATGCGTCCATCGACCGGGCTTTCGGCTACGCCGAGCAATACGGGGTCAAGGATGCCGCTGTGCTGGCGATGCTGGATGTGGATGGCCGGGTGCTCGACGCCACCCAGCGGATCTGGGCACAGGCGGAATACCTGCGGGCGCTGGTGTTGCGGACAGGGGGCGAGAGCAAGCTTGCCGGGCAGTTACAAGCCCTGGAAACGCGGTTCCTGCGTGAGGCGGGCTGGTATGAGTGCCGGGATGGGCAAGGCAGTGTCAGCCGGCATGATATGCCTTCGACTACACCCTACCACTTGGCGACTTGCCTGGAAGGGTTGCAGCGCCTGGGCTGACGCTTTCGCAGCACAAGGCTGCTCCTACAGGGAAAGCGGCGCACCTGAAACCAGTGCCAATCCTGTAGGAGCAGCCTTGTGCTGCGAATGGGCCGCAAAGCGGCCCCGCCTTTTGATCAGGCCTTGGCCGACCGATCGATCGAGAACCCTGCCCAGTCCTGACTCACCGGCATCAGCTCGAGGCTGTTGATATTGATATGCGCCGGCTGGTTGAGGATCCAGAAGATGGTCTCGGCGATGTCCTGCGGCTGGATCGGCTCGGCACCGGCGTAGGTGGCGTCGTATTTGGCCTGGTCACCGCCAAAGCGCACCAGCGAGAACTCGCTCTCGCACAGGCCCGGCTCGATATTGCTCACGCGCACGCCCGTACCCCGCAGGTCGCAGCGCAGGCTCAACGAGAACTGGCCGACGAAGGCCTTGGTGCCGCCATACACGTTGCTGCCTGGGTACGGGTAGTTGCCCGCCACGGAACCTACGTTGAGGATCGACGCCCCACGGCCATGGGCGATCAGCCGTGGCAGCAGCAGGCGAGTGGTGTACATCAGGCCCTTGATGTTGGTATCGACCATGGTTTCCCAGTCGTCCAGGCTGCAGTTCTGCGCCGCGTCCACCCCTAGCGCCAGGCCTGCGTTGTTGACCAGGCCGCGCAACTTGTCGAAGCCGGCCGGCAAGTTGGCGATGGCCTGCTCCATGGCCTTGCGGTCACGCACGTCGAGCACCAGGCCGTGTACTTCGGTCTTGGCCGACAATTCGGCGCACAGGGCGTCCAGGCGCTCCTTGCGGCGGCCAGTGAGCACCAGCTTCCAACCAGCTTCGGCAAAACGGCGGGCAGTGGCCTCACCAAAACCGGAAGTCGCGCCAGTGATGAATACGGTGGACGTCATGCTCTGTTCCTCACGGTGGATTGTCATCGGCAGTCTTGCAGCATGCCCGCGCCGCGTGCTTGCAGCAACCCGCCCGGGATACTGTTCATTTTTTGATCATATGTGGCAAACCCTTACAGCAGACGGCTCGGCACCAGCTATGCGCACGTTATCCACAAGGCTTTCCCCACGGATTGGGGGCAACTTGTCCACGGTGCGGAACCCTTTCAGCGAAGTGTGGTCGGTGGATATCTTTTCGGTGATGGCGCAAGGCTTTCAAGCATGCTGTCTGCAGCGGTCTGTCCAAGGTTTTTTCACAGGGTTATCCACAGGTTTTGCGCAAGCCTTGGAATGAATGCAGGGCTTTGAAAAACCTGGGAAAACCATCCACAAGGCGCCTGTGATCAAAAAATGATCATGAAGCTGCAGGGCTTGGTATCAAAGGGCTTGAGCGAGATGCCACCATGTTTTCCACAGGCGGTTCCACATTATCCGTGGAAAAGATCGGGCCTGTGGAAACAAGGGCTTGGGATGGGGTAGTGATGCGTGAACGGAGAGGCGTGGTAGAAGTTGTCCACATCGAGAATGGGGCTGCTTTGCAGCCCTTTCGCCGGCAAGCCAGCTCCCACAGGGACCACACAGGCCCTGAGGGCAGTGCAGTACCTGTGGGAGCTGGCTTGCCGGCGAAAGGGCCGCAAAGCGGCCCCCGAATGCAACTCAATGCCCGCCGAGATAGGCGTTGCGCACTTCTTCGTTGACCAACAGCTCCTGCCCCGTCCCGCTCATGCGAATCTGCCCGTTGACCATCACATAAGCCCGGTCCGACAGTTTCAGCGCATGGTTGGCGTTCTGCTCCACCAGGAAGATGGTCATCCCGGTCTTGGCCAGTTCACGCAAGGTCGAGAAGATCTGCTTGACCACGATCGGCGCCAGCCCCAGCGATGGCTCATCCAGCAGCAACAACTTTGGCCGGCTCATCAGCGCGCGAGCAATGGCCAGCATCTGCTGCTCGCCACCGGACATGGTCATGGCCCTCTGGTTACGCCGCTCTTTCAGGCGCGGGAACAGCTCGTACATGCGCTGCATGTCTTCGTCGGCATGCTTGTCGCCGATGGGGATGGTACCCATCATCAGGTTCTCCTCGACCGTCATGTCGGGGAACACCCGGCGCCCTTCCGGCGACTGGGCAATGCCGTTGGAGGCAATGTAATGCGATGACTTGCGAGTGATGTCGGTGCCGCGGTACACGATATGCCCCGACGCCGCCCGCGGCTGGCCGAAGATCGACATCAGCAGGGTCGACTTGCCAGCGCCGTTGGCGCCGATCAGGCTGACCGTCTCACCTTCATTGATGTGCATCGAGACTTTCTTCAGCGCCTGGATAGGGCCGTAAAACACGTCCAGGTCCTTCAATTCCAGAATGGGTGCACTCATACCAGTTCCTCTTCATCTGCACCCAGGTAGGCGGCGATCACCGTCGGGTTGTGGCGAATATCCTGCGGCGCGCCTTCGGCAATCACGTTGCCGTGGTCGAGCACCACGATATGGTCGGAAATGCTCATGACCATGCCCATGTCGTGTTCGATCAGCACCACGGTGATGTCGTGCTCGTCGCGCAGCACGCGGATCATGCGGCTGAGAGCCTCGGTTTCCTGTGGGTTCAGGCCAGCCGCCGGCTCGTCCAGGCAGATGATCTTCGGCCGCGTGCACATGGCCCGGGCGATTTCCAGGCGGCGCTGCTGGCCGTACGACAACTCGCCAGCCAGGCGGTTGGCGCAATCGACCAGGTCGACCACTTCCAGCCAGTAGAACGCGTGGTCCAACGCGTCGCTCTCGGCCTTGCGGTAGGCCTTGGTGTTGAGCACCCCGGCCAGCAGGTTGCGGTTGACCCACATGTGCTGGGCCACCAGCAGGTTCTCCACCACCGACATTTCCTTGAACAGGCGAATGTTCTGGAAGGTGCGTGCCAGGCCGGCGCGGTTGACCAGGTGGGTACCGCCGAACATCTTGTAGTACATGCGGTTGGCAAAGCGCGCCGGCGAGACGAAGTCCGCCACCTGGAAGCGCTCGCCGAGCAGCTGGATGACATTGGTGTGGCTGCCGCGCACGTTCAGCTCGATGCGCCCGCCACTGGCCTTGTAGAACCCGGTCAGGCAGTTGAACACGGTGGTCTTGCCCGCACCGTTGGGGCCGATCAGGGCGAAGATCTGGTTGCGCCGGACCTTCAGGCTGACATCGCTGAGCGCCTTGATGCCACCGAACTGCATCATCAGGTTGTCGACCGAGAGAATGATATCGTCGCTCATGGCGCCACTCCTTTACGCGGGGTCACACCGGTACGGCTGATGCGGATCAGCCCACGCGGTCGCCAGATCATCATCAGCACCATCAACACACCGAACAGCAGCACGCGGTATTCGGAGAAGCTGCGCAGCAGCTCGGGTGCCACGGTCAGCACGAAGGCGGCGATCACCACGCCTACGGTCGAGCCCATACCACCGAGCACGACGATGGCGAGGATCAGCGCCGACTCGAAGAAGGTGAACGACGACGGGTTGACGAAGCCCTGGTAGGTGGCAAAGAACACCCCGGCCAAGCCGGCGGTGGAGGCACCCAGGGTAAACGCCGAGAGCTTGACCAGTACGTGGTTCAGGCCCATCGAGCGGCAGGCGATCTCGTCTTCGCGTAGCGCTTCCCAGGCACGGCCGACCGGCATGCGGGTCAGGCGATGCTTGATGTAGAGCACTGCAAGCACGACGATGAATAGCACCGCGTAGATGAACACGAACTTGAGGTTGGCGTTGTAATCGAAGCCGAAGAACTCGTGGATCGGTACCCCACCGTCCTTGGCCCTACGGCCGAACTCCAGGCCGAAGAAGGTCGGCGCCGGTGCCGGCATGCCGTTGGGGCCGCCGGTGAACGACAACCAGTTGTTCAGCACCAGGCGGATGATCTCGCCGAAGCCCAGGGTCACGATCGCCAGGTAGTCGCCATGCATCCGCAACACCGGGAAACCGAGTATGCACCCCGCCAGCGCCGCAGCTATGGCCGCCAGTGGCAGCACGCTCCAGAAGCCCAGGCCAAGGTACTGATAACCCAGCGCCAGGCCATATGCGCCGATGGCATAAAACGCCACATAGCCCAGGTCGAGCAGGCCGGCCAGGCCGACCACGATGTTCAGCCCCAGGCCCAGCAGCACGTAGATCAGGCCGAGGATGACCACGGTCAGCAGGTACTTGTTGGCGAAGATCGGGAAGACAATGGCGATCACCACCAGCGCCGGGATGATATAGCGCAGCCGCGATACGTAGTTCGGTGCGCGCACATGCACGCCCGAGCCACCGCTTTCGAAGCCCTGGAGCATGCGCGAGCCGGCGGCCGTCTGCAGGTACAGGCTGAGCAGGAAGCGCCCCAGCATCACCCCGCCAACCAGCCAGGCCACACGCCGCGGCTCGGCGTTGAAGGTGTAGCCGTCGAGCACCACGCCAACGACAGGGCCGAACACGATGAGTGCCAGCAGGCCGGCGACGATGGTCTCCAGCAGGCTGCGTTTGATATCGAAACTTTTGGTTTCAGGAACAGAGGCAGTTTTGGCAATGGACATGTTCACACCTTAGCCACGAGCGGGCGACCCAGCAGGCCTTGTGGGCGGAAGATAAGGATCATCACCAGCAGCGAGAAGCTGAACACGTCCTTGTAGTCGGAGTTGATCAGGCCAGAGAACAGCGACTCGGAAATGCCCAGGATGATCCCGCCGAGCATGGCGCCAGGCAGCGAGCCGATACCGCCGAGCACCGCGGCGGTAAATGCCTTGATGCCGATGATGAAGCCGGCGTAGAAGTCGAAGGTGCCGTAGTTCATGGTGATCAGCACGCCGGCCAGGGCAGCCATAACCGCACCGATGACGAACACGTAGGAAATCACCCGGTCGGTGTTGATGCCCAGGATCGAGGCCATCTTGCGGTCTTGCTGGGTGGCACGGCACATGCGGCCGAGCTTGGTGTACTTGATCACATAGGTGAGCAGGCCCATGCCAACGAAGGCTGCCACCAGGATGAAGATCTTGGTGTAGGTAAGTTGCACGAAGCCGGTGCCCACTTCGACACGCCAGGCGCCTTCCAGCAGGGTTGGCACGCCTTGCTGGCGGGCGCCCTGGCTGATCTGCGCGTAGTTCTGCAGGATCAGCGAGATGCCGATGGCACTGATCAGTGGTGCCAGGCGGGTGGAGTTGCGCAGGGGTTTGTAGGCGATGCGTTCGATGGTGAAGCCGTACACGCCGGTGACGACGATGGTGAACAACAGGGTGCCCAGCATCAACAGGGGGAACGACTCGATACCGAAATAAGCCAGCAATGCCAGGCTGATCGCCGCGAGGTACGCGGAAATCATGTACACCTCGCCGTGCGCGAAGTTGATCATGCCGATGATGCCATAGACCATTGTGTAGCCGATGGCGATCAGGCCATAGACCGACCCGAGGGTCAGGCCGTTGACCAGTTGCTGCAGGAAAATACCATCCATAACGCAATCTCACCTGATTGAGATTGCACGAGCGCCGACCACGGCGGGCCTGGAACAAGCGGCCCTCGCAGCGCAGTACTGTGCAGATCTACGGATAAAGACAGGTACCGCGGGGCTTTGGCCCGGGGGCTGACGCGCCCGGGCCGTGGGCCATTGTTATTTTTGTTTTTCCAGCTGGTGGTACTTGCCTTGGGCATCCCACTGGTAGACCACGTAGTCGGACACGGTCAGGTCACCCTTCGAGTCCCACTTTTTCTCGCCCATGACGGTCTTCACCGGGTTGGCCTTGAGCCACTTGGCAGCGTCTTCGCCCTTGTTCGACTTGGCGCCGTTGAACGCGGCAGCCAGGGCCTGCAGCGAGGCATAGGCGTACAGGGTGTAGCCTTCAGGTTCGGTACCGGCCTTGCGGAACTCCTCAACCACCGCCTTGCTGTCCGGCAGCAGACGCGGGTCGGCGCCGAAGGTCATGTACACGCCATCGACGTATTGCGCGCCGCCAGCGGTGGACACCAGTTCGTCGGTGACGATGCCGTCATCGGACATGAACTTGACGTCCTTCAGGCCCTGCTCGCGCAGCTGGCGTACCAGCGGGCCGGCTTCCGGGTGCAGGCCGCCGAAGTAGACAACGTCGGCACCGGTGGAACGGATCTTGGTGACCACGGCACTGAAGTCCTTCTCGCCGCGGGTCAGGCCTTCGTACAGCACCGGCTTGACGCCGCGTTTTTCCAGCTGTGCCTTGGTCGCGTCGGCCAGGCCTTGGCCGTAGGTGTCCTTGTCGTGCAGCACCGCGACTTTCTTGCCCTTGAGCACGTCGACGATGTAATCGCCGGCGACGATGCCCTGCTGGTCGTCACGGCCGCACATGCGGAACATGGCGCCCAGACCGCGCTCGGTAACCTGTGGGTTGGTGGAGCCCGGGGTGATGGCGATGACGCCAGCCTCGTCATACACCTCGGAGGCCGGGATGGTGTTGGAAGAACAGAAGTGGCCTACCACGCCAATCACCTTGTCCTGATCGACCAGGCGGTTGGCCACGGCCACGGCCTGTTTCGGCTCGCAGGCGTCATCGCCCTTGACCAGCACGATTTTCTCGCCATTCACGCCACCGGCGGCGTTGATCTTGTCGGCCGCTGCCTGCGCACCTTTCATGTACTGCTCGCCAAACGCTGCGTTAGCCCCGGTCATCGGGCCCGCTACACCGATCTTGACGTCGGCCTGAACATACGAAGAAACACCCAGTGCCGTAGCTACGGCCAGAGCCAGGAAACCTTTCTTGTAAAACGTCTGCGACATGAGGTGGTGCTCCTAGAGTTTTTTTGGTTGGCACTACAACTTCTCAGCCCTGTGCTCAGAGCAAGGGCCGTGCCATAGGTTTTGTCTTCCGGCAAAACACACTGCGCAGGTTGCCTGCAGGCGACCGACGGCCTTTTCTTTATTGAGCGTGCAACCGTCTGCCACGCGGCAGGCGCCACCAGACGTACAGACAAGGAGCAACCGTCGAGTGCCATCATTGCAACCCTGGCAAGTGTTTACGTGCAACCGCCCTGTAACAGCGGACGTCACCGAACTGCACACAGCTGGTGCGCGACTGCTACAAGCGGCACCGTTTCAAGGCTAGCTGGTGCACGAAAAAACACGCGGTTTTGGCAGATCCGGCCTCTTCGCGGGCTCGCCCGCTCCCACAGGTATTGCACCGTTCCTGAGCTCGGAGGTGTTCCTGTGGGAGCGGGCAAGCCCGCGAAGAGGCCGGAACAGCCACACGAGGCGCAAAAGGCTGGCACAATGTCCGCCATTCGCCGCTTCCGGAGCCCCATTGATGAGCGAGAGCGCATTCGCCGAGCGCATCGTGCACAACCTGCTCGACACCGACTTCTACAAACTCACCATGATGCAGGGCGTGCTGCACAACTACCCGGATGCCGACGTCGAATGGGAATTCCGCTGTCGCAACGGCGAGGACCTGCGCCCATACCTCGGCGAGATCCGCAACCAGCTAGAACTGCTCAGCGACCTCACCCTGGATGATGGCCAGCTGGCCTTTCTCGAACGCATCAGCTTTCTCAAGCCAGATTTCCTGCGCTTTCTGCGCCTGTTCCGCTTCAACCTGCGCTACGTACGCCTGGGGATAGATAACGACCAGCTGTTCCTGCGCCTGAAAGGTCCGTGGCTGCATGTGATCCTGTTCGAAGTGCCGCTGCTGGCGATCATCAGCGAAGTGCGCAACCGCCATCTGCACCCGCGCATGCGCCTGGCCGAGGCCCGCGACCAGCTGTACCGCAAGTTCGACTGGCTGCGCGCACATGCCAGCGACGATGAACTGGCCGAACTGCAGGTGGCTGACTTCGGCACCCGCCGGCGCTTTTCCAGCCGTGTGCAGGAAGAAGTGGTGCGTGTGCTGCGCGACGATTTCCCGGGCCGCTTCGTCGGTACCAGCAACGTCGACCTGGCATGGAAACTGGATATCAAGCCGCTGGGTACCATGGCTCATGAATGGATCATGGCCCACCAGCAACTCGGCCCGCGACTGATCGACAGCCAGATCGCCGCGCTGGACTGCTGGGTGCGCGAGTACCGCGGCCTGCTCGGTATCGCCCTGACCGACTGCATCACCATGGATGCCTTCCTTGGCGATTTCGACCTGTACTTCGCCAAGCTGTTCGACGGCCTGCGCCACGACTCGGGCGAACCGGTGGCATGGGCGGAAAAAGCCATTGCCCATTACCAGAAACTGGGTATCGACCCGATGACCAAGACCCTGGTGTTTTCCGACGGTCTCAACCTGACCCGCTCGCTGGAAATCTTCCGAGCCCTGCGCGGTCGCATCAACGTCAGCTTTGGCATTGGCACCAACCTGACTTGCGACATCCCGGGTGTGGCCCCGATGAGCATCGTGCTTAAAATGACCGACTGCAACGGCGCGCCGGTGGCGAAGATCTCGGACGAAGCCGCCAAGACCCAATGCCGCGACGAGAACTTCGTCGCCTACATGCGCCATGTATTCAAAGTCCCCAGCAAGGAGTAACCCATGCAAGCGGTTCAGCAAGAGATTGCCCAGGCACTGAAGGTACAGCCGCCGTTCGCCGACGCCGCCGCGCTCGAGGCCGAAGTGGCCCGGCGCGTGGCGTTCATCAAGGATTGCCTGGCCAACGCCCGGCTCAAGACCCTGGTGCTGGGCATCAGCGGCGGCGTCGACTCACTGACCGCCGCCCTGCTCGCTCAGCGCGCCATCAACGAGCTGCGCGCCGAAACCGGTGACAAGGCCTATACATTCATCGCCGTACGCCTACCGTACCAGGTCCAGCATGACGAGCATGACGCCCAGGCGTGCCTGGAAGTGATCAAGGCCGACGAAGTGCACACCGTGGATATCGCCCCGGCAGTACGGGCGCTTGCGGCTGAAGTGGTGGAGTTGAAGAACGGCTCGCCGACGCTGGTGGACTTCGTGGTCGGCAACGTCAAGGCACGCACCCGCATGGTCGCCCAGTACACCATCGCCGGTGCCCGCGCAGGCCTGGTGATCGGCACCGACCACGCCGCCGAGGCAGTGATGGGCTTCTTTACCAAGTTCGGTGATGGTGCCTGCGACCTGGCGCCGCTGAGCGGGCTGGTGAAGAACCAGGTGCGGGCGATTGCGCGCAGCTTCGGTGCGCCGGAGTCACTGGTGGAGAAGGTGCCGACTGCGGACCTGGAAGACCTGGCACCGGGCAAGCCGGACGAAGCCTCCCATGGCGTGACCTACCAGCAGATCGATGCCTTCCTGCATGGGCAGCCGGTTGACCAGGAAGCGTTCGACATTATCGTCGCCACCTACCGCAAGACCCAGCACAAGCGCGAACTGCCGTTCGCCCCTTGATCAGGCTGTAGAAAGACCTGTGGGAGCGGTTCGGCGCCCCGGTGAACCCGCTCCCACAGGGTTCACCGTCAGCCTTTGATTACTTGACGACGACCTTGCCCTTCATCATCGAGATGTGGCCCGGGAAGGTGCAGAAGAAGCTGTAGTCGCCACCGGCTTCCAGCTTGGTAGCGTCGAACTTCACCTCGGTCTCCTTCTCAGGAGCACCAATCATCTTGGTGTGGGCGATGATCGCGGCGTTGTCAGCCTTGATGTAGTCCTTTTCCAGACCCTGGCTCATGCCTTCGGTGGCAATGCCCTGCATGTCGGCAGTCTTGCTGATCACCAGGTTGTGGCCCATGACGTTCTTCGGCAGGTTGCCGGAATGGGTCAGTTTGACGGTGAATTCCTTGCAGCTCTTGTCGACGGTGATTTCCTTGGTGTTGTAGGACATCTGGTCGGTGGAGTCGACAGTCACCGAGCACTCGGCTGCGAAGACAGAAGCGCTGGCGAGGGTCAGCAGGGATACCGCTACAGCTTTCGCAAACATCATGAATCTCCTTGGCAGGGTTTTATCAATTGCGAGACTGCCTGAAACCGTTCAGCCCCTTGCTGATATGGGTCAAGGGGCTGTCAAGAGGCCAGCCAGTAGAATTGTTCAATGGATTGTATACAACCAATTCAAGGGCACATCATGCCCTTTTATTGGACGATGGGACAACCTCTCATTTAGGAGCAATACGAAATGACCCTTGGTAGCCTGATGAACAGCCTGCTGGCGGCCTACGCCCATGGAGCGACCGGCGCCATCTGCGAATTCTCCCGACCGGAGTGAAACCAGCCTTGGAACTGTAGGACATGGGCCTTACCCTGTCAGCCTGAGTGACTGGAGATGAGCAATGCCCGTACGTTCCGTTTGTGTGTTCTGCGGCGCCAGCATTGGTGCCAACCCCGCTTACCGTGAAGCGGCCATCGCGCTGGGCCAGGCGATAGCCCGTCGCGGCCTGACCCTGGTCTATGGCGGCGGCGCAGTTGGCCTGATGGGCACCGTCGCTGACGCGGCCATGGCGGCCGGTGGCGAAGTGATCGGAATCATCCCCGAGAGCCTCATGAATGCCGAAATCGGCCACAAGGGCCTCAGCCGCCTGGAAGTGGTCGACGGCATGCACGCGCGCAAGGCACGCATGGCCGAACTGAGCGACGCCTTTATCGCCCTGCCCGGTGGGCTGGGTACGCTGGAGGAGTTGTTCGAGGTATGGACCTGGGGGCAATTGGGCTATCACGCCAAGCCGCTGGGGCTGCTGGATGTGAACGGTTTCTACGAGAAGCTGGGCGGGTTCCTCGACCATATCGTCGAAGAAGGCTTCGTGCGGCCGCAGCATCGGGCGATGTTGCTGCTGGGGCAGCAGCCCGATGAGCTGCTGGACGGGATGGACAGCTTTGTTGCGCCGGTGGCGCCGAAGTGGGTCGACAAGAAGCCTGACTGAAGCTGAGATTTTTAGGACCGCTTTGCGGTCCATCGCGACACAAGGCCGCTCCTACACCGACCGCGAGCCCCCCCCCCCGGAATTGTCGGGTTTGCACGGTCATTGTAGGAGCGGCCTTGTGTCGCGATGGGCTGCAAAGCAGCCCCAAGAATCGCCCAGTTAACGCGGGATCACTGGCTGACGCGGCTTCTTGTTGCCTTTGCCACCCTTGGCCGCTTCCTTGCGCTCCTTGGCCGCCTGCTGGTTACGCGCAAACGCTTCGGCCTTGGCTTTTTCACGCTTGTCCCACGGTTTGCTGCCATCACTGCCACGCGGCGGCAGGCCGGTGTGCTGGGTAAGGACCTTCTGCTCCTTGCCCACCTTGTGGCTACCCGCCGGGGTCGAGTTCTTGCGGCGAGCACTCTGGTAGGTATCGGTCTGCGGCTGGTGCAGCGGGATCAGCTGGTGCTTGCCCGGCCCGATCAGGTCGGCACGGCCCATGCGCTGCAGCGCCTCACGCAGCATCGGCCAGCCCTTCGGATCGTGGTAACGCAAGAACGCCTTGTGCAGACGACGCTGCTCCTCGCTCTTGACGATCTCCACACCCTCGCTCTTGTAGGTCACCTTACGCAGCGGGTTCTTGCCCGAGTGGTACATGGCCGTGGCCGAAGCCATCGGCGACGGGTAAAACGCCTGCACCTGGTCGGCACGGAAGCCGTTGCCCTTCAGCCACAGGGCCAGGTTCATCATGTCTTCGTCGGTGGTGCCTGGGTGGGCGGCGATGAAGTACGGGATCAGATACTGCTCCTTGCCCGCCTCTTTCGAGAACTTCTCGAACATGCGCTTGAAGCGGTCATAGGTGCCAATACCCGGCTTCATCATCTTGTCCAGCGGGCCACGCTCGGTGTGCTCAGGGGCAATCTTCAGGTAACCACCGACATGGTGGGTGACCAGCTCCTTGACGTACTCCGGCGACTCCACCGCCAGGTCATAACGCAGGCCAGAGGCAATCAGGATCTTCTTCACACCCGGCAGGGCACGAGCCTTGCGGTACAGCTCGATCAGCGAGCTGTGGTCGGTGTTGAGGTTTTCGCAGATGCCCGGGAATACGCACGACGGCTTGCGGCAGTGCTTCTCGATGTCATGGCTCTTGCAGGCGATGCGGTACATGTTGGCAGTCGGGCCGCCAAGGTCGGAGACCACGCCGGTGAAGCCCGGCACCTTGTCACGCATCTCTTCGATTTCGTGCAGGATCGACTCGTGCGAGCGGTTCTGGATGATGCGGCCTTCGTGCTCGGTGATCGAGCAGAAGGTGCAGCCACCGAAGCAGCCACGCATGATGTTCACCGAGAAGCGGATCATCTCGTAGGCCGGAATGCGCTCCTTGCCGTAGGCCGGGTGCGGCACACGGGCATAGGGCATGCCGAACACGTAGTCCATTTCCTCGGTGCTCATGGGGATGGGTGGCGGGTTGAACCACACATCCACTTCGCCATGCTTCTGTACCAGGGCGCGGGCGTTGCCCGGGTTGGTCTCCAGGTGCAGCACCCGGTTGGCATGGGCATAGAGTACCGGGTCGTTACGCACCTTTTCGAACGACGGCAGGCGGATCACCGACTTTTCCCGGGTCATGCTCGGGCTATCGAGAATCTGTACGACCTTGGCTTCGTTCGGGTCCTCCTGGTCGCCCTTGGCCTGCTCGATGGCACAGGCCTGGGTGTCCTGGGTATTCACGTACGGGTTGATGATCTTGTCGACGCGGCCCGGGCGGTCGATGCGGGTCGAATCGATCTCGTACCAGCCCTGAGGCGTGTCGCGACGCACGAAAGCAGTGCCGCGCACATCGGTGATGGTCTCGATCTTCTCGCCGTTGGACAGGCGCTGGGCCACCTCGACCACCGCGCGCTCGGCGTTGCCGAACAGCAGGATGTCGGCGCTGGCGTCGATAAGGATCGAGTGGCGGACCTTGTCCTGCCAGTAGTCGTAGTGGGCGATGCGGCGCAGCGAAGCCTCAATGCCGCCCAGTACGATCGGCACGTGCTTGTAGGCTTCCTTGCAGCGCTGGCTGTACACCAGGCTGGCACGGTCCGGACGCTTGCCGGCCAGGCCACCAGGGGTGTAGGCGTCGTCGGAACGGATCTTCTTGTCCGCGGTGTAGCGGTTGATCATCGAGTCCATGTTGCCCGCGGCCACACCGAAGAACAGGTTCGGTTCGCCGAGCTTCATGAAGTCGTCTTTCGACTGCCAGTTCGGCTGGGCGATGATGCCCACGCGGAAGCCCTGGGCCTCCAGCAGGCGGCCGATGATGGCCATGCCGAACGACGGGTGGTCGACGTAGGCATCACCGGTCACGATGATGATGTCGCAGGAATCCCAGCCGAGCAGATCCATCTCCTCCCTGCTCATCGGCAGGAAAGGTGCTGGCCCGAAGCATTCGGCCCAGTACTTGGGATAGTCGTAGAGTGGTTTGGCTGCTTGCATGTCAGTGACCGGTTCTGGTGTGCAGGGAAATCGCGGGCGCGGAATATAGCACAAATTTTGACCAAATCCGACGATGGTTGTCGGATTCATGGCTGGCCGGCGATGAGGCCGGTGGCTTATTCGTCGTCGTCGAAGTTGTACATGCCCGGCGCAAGGTTCTCGAAGCGGGTGTACTTGCCGATGAACGCCAGGCGCACGAAGCCGATGGGGCCGTTACGCTGCTTACCGATGATGATTTCCGCCACGCCCTTGTGCTCGGTCTCAGGGTGGTACACCTCATCGCGGTAGACGAACATGATCACGTCGGCGTCCTGCTCGATCGCACCGGATTCACGCAAGTCAGAGTTCACCGGGCGTTTGTTCGGGCGCTGTTCCAGGGAGCGGTTCAGCTGCGACAGGGCGATGACCGGGCAGTTGAATTCCTTGGCCAAAGCCTTGAGCGAGCGGGAGATCTCGGAAATCTCGTTGGTCCGGTTGTCACCGGCCGAACCCGGGATCTGCATCAGCTGCAGGTAATCGACCATGATCATGGCGATTTCGCCGTGCTCGCGGGCCAGGCGACGGGTACGCGCGCGCATTTCAGAGGGGCTGATACCGGCAGTATCGTCGATGAAAAGCTTGCGGTCGTTGAGCAGGTTCACAGCCGAGGTCAGGCGCGGCCAGTCATCGTCGTCCAGCTGGCCGGAACGCACCTTGGTCTGGTCGATACGGCCAAGGGACGAGAGCATACGCATGATCAGCGATTCACCTGGCATCTCGAGGGAGAACACCAGTACCGCCTTGTCGGTACGCAGTACGGCGTTTTCCACCAGGTTCATGGCGAAAGTGGTCTTACCCATCGACGGTCGGCCGGCGACGATGATCAGGTCGGCTGGCTGCAGGCCGCTGGTCTTCTCGTCGAGGTCGGTGAAACCGGTCGATACGCCGGTGATGTCACTGTCGGAGTTGAACAGCGTGTCGATGCGGTCGATGGCCATGGTCAACAGTTCGTTGACACCCACCGGGCCGCCGGTTTTCGGGCGAGCCTCGGCAATCTGGAAGATCTGCCGCTCGGCGTCGTCGAGAATTTCTTCGGCGTTGCGCCCTTGCGGGTTGAACGCGTTGTCGGCGATATCGGTACTGATGCTGATCAGCTGGCGCAGGGTGGCGCGCTCGCGAATGATCGCGGCGTAGGCCTTGATGTTGGCCACCGACGGGGTGTTCTTGGCCAGCTCGGCCAGGTACGCCAACCCACCGACTTGCGAAGAAAGGCCTTCCTTGTCCAACTGCTCGTGCAGGGTCACCACGTCGAATGGCTGGTTGGCGTCGGCCAACTTGTGCACGGCACGGAAGATCAGGCGGTGGTCATGCCGGTAGAAGTCGCCATCCGATACCTGGTCCAGCACCCGCTCCCAGGCGTTGTTGTCCAGCATCAGGCCACCGAGCACGGCCTGTTCGGCCTCGATGGAATGCGGCGGCACCTTCAGGGCTGCGGTTTGCAGGTCAAGCTGTTCGGAAGTGGTGATCTCGTTCATGGCCACGAAAGAATTCTGGAGGATGAAAAAGACAAAGGGCACGGCCTGTCGAAAACAGGACCGTGCCCGATGTTAACCGCCTGCCCCACAAGGAGCCAGACAGTCAGCGCAGCTTAGGCAGCTACGACGACCACGCGTACGGTGGCTTCAACGTCGCTGTGCAGGTGCACGGCTACGTCGTATTCGCCAACCTGACGGATGGTGCCGTTCGGCAGACGAACTTCAGCCTTGGCCACTTCAACGCCGGAGGCGGTCAGGGCGTCAGCGATGTCGTGGGTGCCGATCGAACCGAACAGCTTGCCTTCGTCGCCAGCGGTGGCAGTGATGGTCACTTCCAGCTCGGCCAGTTGGGCAGCGCGGCTTTCAGCCGAAGCTTTCTTGTCAGCAGCTGCTTTTTCCAGCTCGGCGCGACGCTCTTCGAACGCAGCCAGGTTGGCGGCGTTGGCAACGGTGGCCTTGCCGAATGGCAGCAGGAAGTTACGGCCGTAACCAGCCTTAACCTTTACTTTGTCGCCCAGGTTGCCCAGGTTAGCGACTTTTTCCAGCAGGATCAGTTCCATTTGGTAAAACCTCTTAACTTTTAACCTTCACCGTTCGCGGAGTCATTCCCCTTGGGGGACTTGCGACCGCGAAAATCAATCAGGCTGTCGACAATGGCCAGAACCACCAGCAACGGATAAATCAGCTGCATGATCAGCGGCAGCGTCACGTACATGCCCACCAGCCAGAAACCGGCCAGTCGACCCTGTGCCACCAGCCCATGCATCAAGGCGATGCCGGCCAGCACCAGTACCAGGCTGGAGGCCGATGCCAGGACGATGAACTGCGGCCCGATGAACGGGGCCACCACCATCACTGCCACCAAGACCGCCATGGTCTGTTTCGGCAACTTCAGGGCGCGAAACTCGCGACCGAAGCCTCCAGGGTTGTACAACGCTGCCTGCCAGTAGCGCGCCAGCACCAAGGCCAGCACACTGAACAATTGCACCGTCACTGCTGTGGAAGCGACCAGCACAGGGCGGATCAGCTCACCGGAGAGCACCGGCTGCCCCTCGATTTTTGGCATGGCTTCGGCAAAGGCCTTGGCCAGTACATCGAAGGTTTGCGCCAGCGCCAGATCGAGCACGAGGCTGAAAGCCACGGCGAACACGGCACTGACCAGCAACACCCGGCTCCAGGGATGCTCGGCGCGCAACAGCGCAGCCAGGCCCAGGGCACCCGCGATCACCAGAAAGGTGATGGGATCGCCCATGACCCACACGGCCAGCCCGGCCAGCAGGCCGCCGGCGATGACCGTTGTAGCATCCTTGAACCCACGCCGCAGCAGCACAAGGCTGCCGGCAGCGGCACTCAACCAGAACAGCAGCGGCAGTACCGCGCTGATGACCACCACCAGGGTGGCCTGCACACGACCGCGCATGATGAAACTTGCTAACGCTCGCATGCTAATCCCTTACTGCTTGTCGACGACCCGGTCTCAGCGGCCGTGGCTGTCGGTGTAGGGCAGCAGGGCCAGGAAGCGGGCGCGCTTGATAGCGGTAGCCAGCTGACGCTGATAACGAGCTTTGGTACCGGTGATACGGCTTGGAACGATCTTGCCGGTTTCGGATACGTAAGCTTTCAGGGTGTTGAGATCTTTGAAGTCGATCTCTTTCACGTCTTCAGCAGTGAAGCGGCAGAATTTACGACGACGGAAGAAACGTGCCATTTAATAGGCTCCTCTAAAGGTCCGTGGATTACTCGTCAGCGTTATCGCTGGAGTCGCTGTCATTGCTGTCGTCGCCGTCGGCGGATTCAGCATGCTCAGGACGCTCACGACGCTCACGGCGCTCGCTGCGGTTTTCTTCAGCCTTCAGCATCTCGGACTGGCCGGTAACGGCTTCGTCACGACGGATGACCAGGTTACGGATAACGGCATCGTTGTAGCGGAAGTTGTCTTCCAGCTCGGCCAGGGCCTTGCCGGTGCACTCAACGTTCAGCATCACGTAGTGAGCCTTGTGAACATTGTTGATTGCGTAGGCCAGTTGACGACGGCCCCAGTCTTCCAGGCGGTGGATCTTGCCACCATCTTCTTCGATCAGCTTGGTGTAACGCTCAACCATGCCGCCGACTTGCTCGCTCTGGTCCGGGTGAACCAGGAAGATGATTTCGTAATGACGCATGAATGCTCCTTACGGGTTAGTAGTCTGCCAGCGAATCTGGTCAGACAAGGAGTGAATGACACTGTATGTCTTGCACGGAGGGGAGGCACATGCGCGCCTGCCAGCTCGGCAAGGGGCGCAATTGTAGAGAAGGCGAGACGTACAAGCAAGGTGATTGGTGAATATTTGAACAGCCTGAAAAATATTCAGAATGTGTCAGGGCCCATTCGCGGGCACGCCCGCTCCCACAGATCAACTGCTGCCTTTGGCATTGCAGATTACCTGTGGGAGCGGGCGTGCCCGCGAAGAGGCCGGCGCAGGTTATAGATCAGCGCTTGGCCTGACGCTGACGCACAGCCTCGAACAGGCACACGCCAGTCGCCACCGACACGTTCAGGCTGCTGACACTACCGCCCATCGGCAACTTCACCAGGAAATCGCAATGCTCGCGGGTCAACCGGCGCATGCCCTTGCCTTCCGCGCCCATGATCATCACCAACGGCCCAGTCAGGTCCTGCTGGTAGATCTCCTGCTCGGCCTCGCCGGCGGTACCTACCACCCACAGGCCACGCTGCTGCAGTTTTTCCAGGGTGCGCGCCAGGTTGGTCACAGCCACAAGCGGGATCACCTCCGCAGCGCCACAGGCCACCTTGCGCACGACCGGTGTCAGGGTTGCGGACTTGTCCTTGGGCACCACCACTGCCGTGGCACCGGCGGCATCGGCGGTACGCAGGCAGGCGCCAAGGTTGTGCGGGTCGGTCACGCCATCCAGCACCAGGATCAGCGGGGGTGTTTCGGTGCGCTCGAGCAACTCCTCGAGCATCAACTCGCCCCAGACCTGGCTCGGGCTCACCTCGGCGACCACACCCTGATGCACGCCCTCTACCCAGGCATCCATCTCACGGCGCTCGGCCTGGCCGACCGCCACGCGATTTTCCGCGGCCAGCGCCAGCAGCGCCTGCAGGCGCGGCTCGCTACGCCCTTCCGACAGCCAGATCTGCTTGACCCGCTTCGGATGGTGCTGCAGCAATGCCTGCACGGCGTGCACGCCGTAGATCTTTTCCAGCTGACTCATGACTTGCTCTTGCTCTTGCGTGGCGCGCCGGACTTCGGCGGGCCTTTACGGTGCTTGGTCGGCTTGCCGGAGGCCTTGCCACCCTTGTCCGACTTGCTGCTGGCATGGCCGCCACTGCGCGCCTCGCTCATCAGCGCCTTCTTCATTTCGCGGCTCTTGCGCACTTCGGCGTTACGCTGCACAGCGTCTTTCGGGAAGTACGCCTCGGCGGCCTCGCTCTTGCGGCTGCGCGGCTTCGGCGTGGCCTTGGCCTCGACCGGGGCCTGCTCGGCCTGGCCGGCAGCCGGTGCGGCACCACGCTGCTTGCGGCCGATCGGGGCGGCGAGGGTCTTTTCCGACACTTCGAAGTCGATCTTGCGCTCGTCCAGGTCGACGCGCATGACCTTGACCTCGATCGTGTCGCCCAGGCGGAAGCTGCGCCCGGTACGCTCGCCAGACAGGCGGTGGTGCACCGGGTCGAAGTGGTAGTAGTCGCCCGGCAGCGCACTGACGTGCACCAGGCCTTCCACATAGATATCGGTCAGCTCGACGAACAGGCCGAAACCGGTCACCGCGGTGATCACACCCGGGAAGGTCTCGCCCACGCGGTCCTTCATGAACTCGCACTTGAGCCAGTTGACCACGTCACGGGTGGCTTCATCGGCCCGGCGCTCGGTCATCGAGCACTGCTCGCCGAGCTGCTCGAGAGTGTTCTCGTCGTATGGGTAGATGCGCGCCTTGGGGATGCTCATGGCGCCGGCACGCTTGACGTGCGGGGTTTCGACCCTGGAACGGATGATGCTGCGGATGGCGCGGTGCACCAGCAGGTCCGGGTAGCGACGGATCGGCGAGGTAAAGTGGGTGTACGCCTCGTAGTTCAGGCCGAAGTGGCCGTTGTTGTCGGTGCTGTACACCGCCTGGCTCAACGAACGCAGCATCACGGTCTGGATCAGGTGGAAGTCCGGGCGCCCGGCGATGCTCGCCAGCAGTGCCTGGTAATCCTTCGGCGACGGGTCCTTGCCCTTGTGCAGGGTCAGGCCCAGTTCGCCCAGGAAGGCGCGCAGCTTTTCCAGACGCTCCGGCGGCGGGCCGTCGTGCACGCGGTACAGGGCCGGCACGCCATGCTTCTGCAGGAATTCGGCGGTGGCCACGTTGGCCGCCAGCATGCATTCCTCGATCAGCTTATGGGCGTCGTTGCGCACGGTCGGGCGGATTTCCGCGATCTTGCGCTCGTCACCGAAGATGATGCGGGTTTCCTGGGTCTCGAAGTCGATCGCGCCACGGGTGTGACGGGCCTCCACCAGCACCTTGTACAAGTTGTACAGGTTCTTCAGGTCCGGCACGACTGCCTTGTACTCCTCACGCAGCGCCTTGCCCTCACGGGTGCGGGAGTGCTCGAGCATGCTGCTGACCTTGTTGTAGGTCAGGCGGGCGTGGGAGTGGATGACGCCTTCGTAGAACTGATAGTCGACCATCTGGCCGGCTTTGTTCATGGTCATTTCGCAGACCATGGCCAGGCGATCGACATGCGGATTCAGCGAGCACAGGCCGTTGGACAGCTCTTCGGGGAGCATCGGTACCACGCGCTCGGGGAAGTACACCGAGTTGCCGCGCTGCTGGGCCTCGACGTCCAGGGCCGAACCCAGGCGCACATAGCTGGACACGTCGGCAATGGCCACATACAGGCGCCAGCCGCCGGAGAACAGGCGCAGCTTGCCCAGCGGCTCGCAATAGACGGCATCGTCGAAGTCGCGGGCGTCCTCACCGTCGATGGTGACGAACGGCAGGTGGCGCAGGTCGACGCGCTTCTCCTTGTCCTTCTCTTCGACTTCGGAGCGGAACTTGCGCGCTTCCTTGATCACCTCTTTGGGCCAGACGTGCGGGATATCGTAGCTGCGCAGGGCAACGTCGATTTCCATGCCCGGCGCCATGTAGTTGCCGATGACCTCGACCACATCGCCTTGCGGCTGGAAGCGCGGGGTCGGCCAGTGGGTGATCTTGATCTCGACGAACTGGCCGATCTTGGCACCGCCGTTGCGCCCGGCAGTGACCAGCACTTCCTGCTGGATCTTCGGGTTGTCCGGGGTAACGTAGCCGATACCGCCTTCTTCGAAGTAACGGCCGACCACGCTTTCGTGGGCGCGGGAGATGATCTCGACCAGCACGCCTTCACGGCGGCCACGGCGGTCGACGCCAGAGACGCGGGCCAGGCCGCGGTCACCGTCGAACACCAGGCGCATTTGCGACGGGCTGAGGAACAGATCTTCGCTGCCGTCGTCCGGAATAAGGAAGCCGAAGCCGTCGCGGTGACCGGAGACGCGGCCGCAGATCAGGTCCAGCTTGTCTACCGGGGCATAAGTGCCGCGCCGGGTATAGATAAGCTGGCCATCGCGCTCCATGGCACGCAGGCGGCGGCGCAGGGCTTCGATCTGGTCTTCGTCGTAAAGACCGAACTCGGCCGCCAGCTCCTCGCGTGCGGCCGGTTCGCCACGGTCGGCGAGGCGCTGCAGGATCAGCTCACGGCTGGGAATAGGGTTGTCGTATTTTTCCGCTTCGCGAGCGGCCTCGGGATCGAGGGATTGCCAATCGGCCATCAGAAGGGGTTCACCTTGGGGTATATAGATAGGAATTCTGGCATAGGCGTATTGAAACCGGAAATGTCAGCCTTGGACAGCCCCACCGGCGTGTCTGGCGAGGACGAATAGGCCTACGGAATCAACAAGTTGAATTTTTTGAAATTTTTTTTGCTTGGGGGGTTTACAGCCCCCCGGACCGTCCGTATAGTGCGCACCACAACGACGGACAACCCCGAAGTTGTAGTAGAGATGAGCGGCGCCGTAAAGCATCAAGTAATCTCGAATGTGTGCCCAGGTGGCGGAATTGGTAGACGCGCTGGTTTCAGGTATCAGTGGCTTAACGGCCGTGGAAGTTCGAGTCTTCTCCTGGGCACCAAATATTTTCAAGTAACAGATGACCAAGGATCTGTTACTACTGTGTGAAAGCGAACGATAGTCGCCTTCCTCAGATGATGTAAAGCTTTGCCCAGGTGGCGGAATTGGTAGACGCGCTGGTTTCAGGTATCAGTGACTTAACGGTCGTGGAAGTTCGAGTCTTCTCCTGGGCACCATACAAAAACCCACTAGCTTGCTAGTGGGTTTTTTCTTGCCTGCGATTTTTGTATCCCTCCTCTTTCGGTCATAGGTGCAAACCTGTGCCGCCCTCTTCGCGGGCGCGCCCGCTCCCACAGAATCATCACAGGCCTTCCGGCTAGTGAAATACCTGACACCTTCAGACTGTTACACCATGGTCTGACCATGAATTTCTCGTCACCCGGCCACTTGAGAAACGATTTCGTTTACCATTGTTTCCAAATATGTAGCCGTAAGCGAGGAAGTACCCGCATGACGATCCGCCCGCAACCGCTGATGCGTACCTTGGCCGCCGCCGTGCTGAGCCTGGTCGTTGGCGCTCCGGCCGCCATGGCAGACGCACCGGTCACCCTGACCATGTACAACGGTCAGCACAAGGAAATCGGCGAGGCCATCGCCAAGGCCTACGAGGCCAAGACCGGCGTCCACATCAATATTCGCAAGGGCAGCAGCAACCAGCTGGCCAGCCAGATCATCGAGGAAGGCGAACGCTCGCCGGCCGACATCATCTACACCGAAGAGTCCCCTCCCCTGAACAACCTGGGCGAACTGGGCCTGCTGGCAAAGATCGATGACGCCACCGCGAACATGATGCCCAAGGAGTATGTAGGCGCCAACGGCACCTGGATGGGCATCACCGCCCGTACGCGCATCGTCGTCTTCAACCCGAACAAGGTCGACGAGAAAGACTTGCCGACCACAGTGATGGACTTTGCCAACCCCGAGTGGGAAGGCCGCGTCGGCTATGTGCCCACCAGCGGCGCCTTCCAGGAACAGGCCGTGGCCATCCTGAAGATGCACGGGCGAGAAGCCACCGAAGAATGGCTGACCGGCCTGAAGGCATTCGGCAAGACCTACACCAACAACATGGTCGCCCTCAAAGCCGTGGAAAAAGGCGAAGTGGCTGCGGTACTGGTGAACAACTACTACTGGTATGCGCTCGAGCGCGAGCGCGGCAAGCTGGACACCAAGCTCTACTACCTGGCCGATGGCGATGCCGGCAACCTGGTCACCATTTCCGGCGCAGCCGTGGTCAAGGCCAGCAAGCACCCGAAAGAAGCCCAGGCGCTGCTCAACTGGATGGCCAGCGAAGAAGGCCAGCGCGTGATCACCCAGACCACCGCTGAGTACCCGCTGCACAAAGGCATGGTCTCCGACCGCGGCCTGAAGCCGTTCGAAGACCTGCGCCCACCGAAGATCTCACCAGCCGACCTGGGCAATGCCGAGGAAGCGATCGAGCTTGAGCGCGAGGTCGGCCTGCTCTGATGACTGCCGCCCTGTCCGAGCCGGTGCCGGTACGCTTCGTACCACACCGCAAGCGCCCTTCCGTCTGGGTTGTATTGCCTGTGCTGTTCCTGGTAGCGATGAGCTTGCTGCCTTTGCTGTACGTTGCCATGAAAGCCTGGGAGGCCGGCTGGCGCGAAGCCTTGCACCTGCTGTGGCGGCCGTTTGTCTGGGGGCTGATGCGCAACACCCTGATGCTGATGGTCGGGGTGACGCTGACCTGCATGGTGGTCGGCCTGGCCCTGGCCTGGCTGCTGGAGCGCAGCAACCTGGCCGGCCGCCGGTTGTGGGGCGTGGTGCTGTGCCTGCCGTTCGCCGTGCCGTCGTTCGTCAGCAGCTTCACCTGGGTGTCGCTGAGCTCGGACTTCGAAGGACTGGGCGGGGCGATCATGGTCATGGCCCTGTCCAAGTACCCACTGGTGTTCCTGCCGGTGGCCGCGACCCTGCGCAACCTCGATACCTCGCTGGAGGAATCGGCACGTACGCTGGGCTGCAGCCGCTGGGGCGTATTCATCAAGGTCACCCTGCCGCTGCTGTGGCCGTCGATGCTTGGCGGCGCGCTGCTGATCGCCCTGCACATGCTGGTGGAGTTCGGCGCCTTGTCGATCCTAGGCTTGCAAACCTTCACCACGGCGATTTACCAGCAGTTCGAACTGGAGTTCAGCAATGCCAACGCGGCCATGCTGTCCGCCGTGCTGTTGGCGATGTGCCTGGTGATGCTGTGGCTTGAACTGCGGGTACGTGGCAAGGCCCGTCACGTGCGCATCGGCCAGGGTGTGGCGCGACGAGCACAACCGGTGCGGTTGCGTGGCTGGGCAGTGCTGGCGCAACTGTTCTGCGTGGGCCTGGCGGTGTTGGGCAGCGGTATTCCGCTGGCCATGCTCGGCTACTGGTTGAGCGTGGGTTCATCGGCGGCATTCCCTGTTGCGGCCATTTCCAAGGCGCTGTTCACCTCGTTGTCGGTGTCGCTGGGGGGTGCCGGTTTCTGCGTGTTGCTAGCCCTGCCAATCAGCTTCCTGGTGGTGCGCTACAAGGGCCGCCTGGCAATCTGGGCCGAGCGCCTGCCATACCTGTTGCACGCCCTGCCCGGCCTGGTGATTGCCCTGACCCTGGTGTTCTTCGCCCTGCATTACGTGCCGGCGCTGTACCAGACCACGGCACTGTTGCTGCTGGCCTATGCGCTGCTGTTCCTGCCGCTGGCGCAGTCGCCGGTGCGCACCGCACTGAACAAGGCTTCGCCGACGCTGGAGGAAGCCGCACGCACCTTGGGCGCGAGCAGCTTTGCCGCGTTTTGCCGGGTGACCTTGCCGATCATCTTCCCGGCCATGGCGGCAGCCTTTGCCCTGGTGTTCCTGGATGCCATGAAGGAACTGACAGCTACCTTGCTGCTCAGCCCGACCGGCATGACCACCCTGGCGACCGAGGTATGGGCGCATACGGCCAACGTCGAGTTCGCGGCGGCAGCGCCTTATGCGGCGTTGCTGATTGTGGTTTCGGGGTTGCCGGTATATCTGCTTACAACACGGATGTATTTGAACAAGACTTGAAAGCTTGCCCAGGCCGCCATGCGGCCTGGGCATTAAGCCACCTGGGCAACTCACTTCTTGGACATGATCCGCAAGCCCCGCAGAAACAGATTGATAATGTCTAGATACAGCGATGCAGCGCTGTCTATTGCATTATCCACGGTACGCTCAATCTGGTTCGCACGCCCCCAATCAACCCCGATATAGCCACAGAAGATCACTGCTGTGATCCAATCCATTACTGCCAGATTGACGCCGAATAGCCAAACCTGCACCAACTCAATGAAAATCGCAACTATCAAAGCTATGAACAATGACGCCTCGATGCGCTTGAAGAAGCGGGGAAACGCGGTACCCAGCAACATCATGGCCACGGTTAGCAAGGCAGTAGTTTGTACTGCCTTCACGATGGTTTGATGAGAATAGTTCGGGAGCACAACGACAAGCAACAAGCCGATCGGAATCACGATCAGATTGTAGCCGAGGAAGCTGTAAAGCGGTTTTTCTGACTTGAAGATAATGGCGACCCCCGCCATCGCCATGATCATGTAGCCAACCAAGAACAGCATCATGGGGACGGCCCGAACAATCTCGGCTGGCACGATGATTACCAGGTACCAGTTGACGGAAAAGCCCCATACCAGTACTGCGCCAAGGATGAAGTTATAGGTGTTCGCCGAAATTTGATGATTGGTTCCGAGTCGGTTGAACGTTTCGTTCTCCAGCATGTCTGTTACGCTCCCTGGATCTATTGGATCTATGCTTGTAAATACTGTCCGCAATTACGTGTGCTCAACGCCACCTGGCTAAGCAACTGCTGTTTCGCGGCGGCGGCGACTTATGCGGCGTTGTTGATCGTGGCATCGGGTTACCGGTGTATTTGCTGACTTTACGGATGTATTTGAATAAGGCGGAGAACGGGTCCAGGCTGATAAGCAGCTTGGATTTCCGAAAAGGCGTACGCAGACTAGGAGTCACCCAAGCTATTTGGGACTCCCCCCCCAAAATCAACACTGCCGAATGCGATCAAAGAAATTACCGCTACCCCCCAAGTTATCACAAGCACACACCGCATCCGACAAGGAAACTCCTTTACTTGTTGCAGATCCGCGAGACCTCGCCTGGCAAATGCGCGAGGAATTATCAGTAAAGTTGAAACTGTACAAATCCTCATCACTTTTCCTAACAAACCTGCCAGCAAATAGACCGCTCTGTTCCCCTGCACGAATTGACTTTTTGACAGCAACGATTCAATCCGATCTATATAGCGAATCGCTATATAGATCAACACAGAAAAAGCCACGACTAATACTACAAAAAGGAAAAGTGCGAGCATGTTTACTCCCCTCTGCAACGCTCGGGCATTGTCGTCTGACGGTTGCGCCTGAAAAGCTCATGGCGGATTAACGCTGTCGCCTCGAGGCCCGGTTGACACTAGCCAGTTCCCTGTGCCAAGCCACGCAATAGCACGCACCCACCAAAGCAAAATTTGGGAAATTGCCTACAACATCGGGTAAAAATCATGAAGACCATGATCGCTAGGTGCGCACCGCGCTGAACAAGGTTTCGCCGACGCTGGAAGAAGCTGCGCGCAGCGCTGAGTGCGTGTCGCGCGAATTGCGCTGATTCTATTATTCAGCGCAGGAGCACCTACCCAGATAAAATTCAATAGCCGATCAATTTCAACCAACTCCAAAGACCAATGAGCGACAAAAAAATAGCGACATTAACAAACCACAAGCCAACAAGCATACGGCGCAAACCACCAGGAAATCTCTTTACATCCTGAAGATCCAGAAGTCCTTTCCGAATGCAAATTGCCCTCATCGACAACATCACGGACGCCGAGCCTGTGCGCATCACTTTACCGAGCAAACCAGCGTGACCAAAAATCTTTTTATTACCAGAAACCATCGAGATATTAGAAAGCAATGATTCTATTCGACTCACATATCTAACTGAAACATAAACCCATATAAATATTACCATGAACATAGCCACCATCAAAGGAAGGCCTAGCCACCTGGCATCGAAACCAATCATTGCGTCACCTCATATAACATCTCACCAAATATCTCACCGATATCACCTACGACCGAACTGCCTGCCGCGCCACCAACAGCGCCTCCAATCACAAATCGGCTTTTTATCTCCTTATCAAACGCTCAACTTAACCCCAACACCAATTGAGTTCATAACAGTAACCACTAGTAAGATAAAGCGACAGCAGGTTGACATAAGCACTACGTTACCGACCCAACAAATCAACTACACGAAATCTGCCAAACTTAGACCCGGCAAATTCTGACCCAACAATAGAACACTATAAGAACACCAAACACTGACACATGAACCAGCCAAAGCCCCACCAACGCACGCTTGATACGAACGGGGAACGCCAACACTTCCGAAGAGCTTACCAAACCTCTACGCGCATATAACGCAGCCATAGACAACATTAGCGCAACAGAACCAACGCGCATAACTTTGCCAAGCAAGCCAGCACTGGAATACATTTTTTTATTCCCCAACACAAAGGAGCTTTCAGAAAAAAAAGATTCAATGTATTCAGCGTACCGCCAGGCGATATAAAGCCAAGCAAGCATAGTAGAAATTACGATTGTGAACAAAAATAGCCAAATTGCTGCCTCTTGATTATCCGTCATCGTGTATTCTCATACAAAATTGTCCCAACCCTTTCCCCTGCCATACTTCCAATCTCTCCGCCCACTACTCCTCCCGCCGCACCACCTACAACGACGCATGCCAATGCCCCGGTCCCACCTGTTGGAATACCGAGAACAACAGCACATACTGTAGTCCCTATAAATGCGCCAACAGTACCACCGTACCCACTTACAACCACACTACCCACCAAGGCGCTTCCCTCAACATATTTCACTCTACGACAATCATCCTCACGCCCAATTACACAAGCCCTATGTATTTCCAAACCTGCCGATGCAACGTCCAGCGCGGTTCCTATGTATGCACCTCGCTTTATCAGGTTTGCTGCTCGCGCGACACCGGTTACTTTTTCCGCATACCTCGAAATTTCCCCTGTCCGAAGGTAGCTCTTAGTGGAAATTTCTAACATTTTCTTTATAGAACTCTGATTTTTAAGCCCTGCGCCATAGGCAGTCACTTTATCGAGTTGCTCCTCAAGCTTCGTGAATAGTGCTGTGCGCCTAGCATAAAACTGGTCGCGCGCATTCAACGCCCCACTTCCCATATATGTGCGATGTAGTTTCTCAATCTCTTCTAGCGTCCCTTTGATGGAACTCAAACTCCTGCTCCAGGCATCGCTAGCCGCGCCAACCCCCATAGAGGCATGAGCTAACACACTCTTAAGCATCTCGAAATTATCCAAGAAAAATCCGTCAACACCTCCGCCGTTGATTTCGATGTCATGGTGTATTCCAACCGCCTTACCCATGAGAAAAGCTTCATGACTGGTGCAGGAGGGGGTGCTTGGATCACCCACGATCACGAGTTCGCCAGGGATAACGACGCTATTGGCAATATGCGCATTCAACACATCAAACTTGGCCCGCTGATTGGCCGACATCGGCGTGCCGGCCTTCAACGACTCATAGGATTGTGCCTGGGGATTGATGAAGCTACGTGCCTCGGACATAGTCGCACCTCACGCATATTTCTTGTTGCTGATGCGATCCCAGCCGCCGGTCACGTTACCGCCCGCGCTACCATCGAGGCGCTTCTGCCGCGTGTAGGTGGTCTTGATGCGGCCATAGTTGAGCTGCACTACTTCCACCGGCACGCCAGCATTGGCGCTTTGGGCGTAGTCGGCGATGATCACTTCTTCGAGAACGACTTCGTAGTACTTGAGCTTTTCGGTACCGGCCCGGCACACCACCAGCTTCACTTCCTTCAGGTGCTGGCCGGCACAGCTGGCTTCGAGCAGCTTGCAGCTGGCGCTGTCCAGGTACTTGGTGAAGGTGAAGTTGGTGAGCGTGGTACGCCCGGAAGATGCGCCACCTGCAGAGCTTGCGGTGGCAGAAGTGCTCTGGTTGGCACCGAACTTGTAGCCGATGATTTCGATCCAGTTGGCGTACTGCTCGTCCAGTGCCTCACCAGCGATTTCGTTGATTTGAATATAAGCATCGAAAGCCATGCTTACCTCTCCCTGGTAATGTTTGGGCTGATAACGACAACGCTCTGATATTGTCGTCTTGCGGTTGTGCCTGAAAAGCTCACGGCGGTTTAGCGCTGTCGCCTCGAGGCCCGGTTGACACTAGTTCCCGGTGCCAAGCCACGCAATAGCACGCGCTCACCAAGGCAAACTTTGGGAAGTTACCTACAACATCAGGTAAAAATTCTGATTTATCAGGTAAGAATCTGCTGCTTATCGACGCTCGAAACGATGGCCCTGCAAGTTGCTCAGCATCCGCCGCACGATCACGCCATGAACCCATCCAACCGGTACCATGTACAAACGCCCAAAGGTGTTGAAGCACTTCACCGAGGTGGTCACGTTCAACTGCGGGAAGCCGCACTCCCCTGTCGACACATCCATGCAGACCATGACGGCCAAGTGCGTATCGCGCGAGGTCAGCACCAGTTGCTGGTCGCTGATGGCCTCGACAGTGAAGAAGTCCAGACCCTCGCCGACGGCTGGTACATGCTCTGGATCGCGGCGAGTGAAGCCGTGGATATCGGCGACATTGAAACGACGTGAGATGTAGTCGCGAATTTGAAAAGCCAAGGCCAGCCAGCCGGGGACGTCCGAGGTCATGGCGCAGTAGGCTTGCAGGGCGGTCAGCGGTACCGTCAGCTGCACGCTGTCAGTGTGGAGAAAATCAAGGCATGCCTTGGCGGCGACCAGTTGGGCGGACATGAGCAACTCCCTTTGTCATGTGTCGCCGACAGCTTAGCAACATGACTCGCTGTAGGAGCGGCCTTGTGTCGCGAAAGGGCTGCGCAGCGGCCCCGGCATTTTCAGCGTTCAAGCAGATATCCCGGGGCTGCTGCGCAGCCCTTTCGCGACACAAGGCCGCTCCTACAGGGACCGCATCAAGCTCTGAATTGCCCCAGGCTGGCACGCAGCTGTGCCGCCAGGTCATCCAGCACCTTGCTACTGGCCGTTGTCTGCATCACCACCTCGGCCGAGCGTTCGGCCTGGGCGTGTATGGTTTCTACCCGTCCACGCACTGCCTGCGCCCCGCTCGCCTGCTGCTCGGCCGCTCGGGTGGCCAGACCGATGGCTGCATGCACCTGCTCCACCGCCGCCTGCACCGACTGCTGACGGCGCTCGTTGTCACGCAGCACCAGCAGCCCTTCGCTGGCCTTGAGCCCGGCCTGGCTGATAGTTGCCACGGCTTCCTTGGCGCCCTTCTGCAGCGCGGCGATGTGCGCCTGGATATCCCCAGTGGAGCTTTGCGTCTTGCTCGCCAGCGCCCGCACTTCGTCGGCCACTACGGCAAACCCGCGCCCGGTTTCGCCGGCTCGCGCAGCTTCGATGGCGGCGTTCAGGGCCAGCAGGTTGGTCTGCTCGGCAATGCCGTGGATCACCGTCAGCACCACTTCGATCTGCTCACTCTGCTTGGCCAAACGCTCGATCACCTGGGAACCCGCCTCCACCTGGCCCGCCAGGTTTTCGATCAAGCCTGCCAGCTGGGTCGAGGTGCGGCTATTCTCGTCGGTGGCCTGACGGATATCCACCACCTGCTGCAGGGCCGCCTGCATCGCATGGCTTTCAGCCTGGGCTTCGTCGGCCATGCTCGACAGGTCGCGCAGACTGGCCGCCACTTCATCGCGCTGCAACGCGGCGGCGGCATCGGCTCCGGCGTTGCGCTGGGCCATCGCACCAATTTCCACACCGGTGCGCTGCGCCACTTCACCCGCCTCGCGCACGATAGGCTGCAACTTGTCGACGAAGCGGTTGACCGCCGACGCCATGTCGCCGATCTCGTCGCGGCTGTCGAGGGGCACGCGCTTGGTCAGGTCGCCTTCGCCAGCCGCCAGGTCGTCGAGGGCAGCAATCAACAGGCGTAGCTTGCTCAGCACCCGGCGGCCAAGAACAACAGCCACCACCACCAGCACGCCAAGGCCGACCAGCACCAGGCCCAGGCCGATGCGCCAACGCAGCTCGGCGGCAGCATCGCGCACGGTCTGTGCGGTGTTGGCCTGCATGGCGGCGGCACTGCCCTGCGCCTTCTCCAGGCGCTCGCGCAGGGTCTTGCCACTGTCGGCGGCGGCACCGACCAGGCTGTCGCCGACCAATTGCTCGCCGCTGGCGATCAGGGCCGCGAAGCGTTGATCGAGGGCCTTGAGCTCCTGGTCGATGCCAGCCGTGGAAACTCCCATCACCACCTTGCCGATTTCTGCACCGTTGGGGTTGATCGAGGCTTCGACGAAGTACACCGCCGGGTCGCGCCGGGCCGCATCGATCACCTTGTCCAGGGCGCGTTCGCCCTGGCCCTTCTCCATCAACGCTTGGTTGATCGGGTTTTGCCGGTTCAGGTAGCGGGTCAGGTGCTGGCCTTGGGCATCGTCATAGATCACGAACAACACGTTGGGGTTGCGCTGGGCACGTCGGGCGAAGTCGGATAGCACCGGCACGTCGTTGTCCCAGATCGCCCGCGGGGCGACCGAAGCCAGAAGCTCGGCCATGTCGTTGGCGGAGTCCTTGAGGTTTTTCTCCAACGTAGTGCGCAATTGCTGCTGTTCGCTTTGCAGGCGCGCCGACAGCCCTGCGCTCAGGCGCTGGCGGGTGCTGCTGGACAGGCCATCGAGGCCCGAGCGCACATCTTGCCCGGCTTGCTCCAGTTCGCTGGCGAGCTGGCGGCTGTCATTGCCCAGGCGTTCGCCAAGGTCGGCTTCCAGGGCGGTGACCGTGCTTCGGGTAAGCGCAACGGCGACCAGCACCTGCACCAAAAGAGCGATACCAAGGGCAACAAACACAGGCCGCAAAAGGCGGCTTCGTAACAGTGAGAGGATGGCAGACACGGTGAACCCTCGTGTTTTCTGGCGCCACTATTCTGATGGCATCTACAGAAACTTCTTACAGCAAGGGTTGTGCCGGAGGCAGCAGGGATAAATGCCAAGGTTCAGCAGTGTGCTTGCCTGCACCGGCCCTATCGCCGGCAAGCCAGCTCCCACAGGTTCACCACAAGTCTTGGGGGTTGCGAGGTCCCTGTGGGAGCCGGCTTGCCGGCGATAGGGCCAGTACAGGCATACCCCACAAATGAAAACGCCGCAGCCCCTTTCAGGGCCACGGCGTCAGATCAGCCTGGAAGGCAGATCAGGCGAACGGATGACGCAGCACGATGGTCTCGTTGCGGTCCGGGCCGGTGGAGATGATGTCGATCGGCGCGCCGATCAGCTCTTCGATGCGCTTGATATAGGCGCGAGCGTTAGCCGGCAGTTCTTCCAGGGTTTTCACGCCCAGGGTCGATTCGCTCCAGCCTGGCATC
This sequence comes from Pseudomonas sp. PVC-5-1, assembly GCF_057444345.1. NCBI lineage: Bacteria > Pseudomonadati > Pseudomonadota > Gammaproteobacteria > Pseudomonadales > Pseudomonadaceae > Pseudomonas > Pseudomonas sp. PVC-5-1. The sequence goes on from NZ_CM172024.1 coordinate 5,141,163, forward strand.
TCTTCGTACACCGGCTCCAGGCCGATGTAGCTGTCGGCATCGGAAGGCGCGTCGATGACGGCACCGTTCTCGTTCTTGTAGCCAACGCAGATGTTGATGGTTTCCAGGCCATCCAGTACGTCCAGCTTGGTCAGACAGATGCCCGAGATGCTGTTGACGTCGATGGCGCGACGCAGGATCACGGCATCGAACCAGCCGCAACGGCGCGCACGGCCGGTGGTGGAGCCGAACTCATGGCCACGCTTGGCCAGGGTAGCGCCAGTCTCGTCGAACAGTTCGGTCGGGAACGGACCGGAACCTACGCGAGTGGTGTAGGCCTTGGTGATACCCAGGATGTAGTCCAAGTACATCGGGCCAACGCCAGAACCGGTGGAGATACCGCCAGCGGTGGTGTTGGAGCTGGTGACGTACGGGTAGGTACCGTGGTCGATGTCCAGCAGCGAGCCCTGGGCGCCTTCGAACATGATGTCCTTGCCGGCACGACGCAGGTTATGCAGCTCGGCGGTAACGTCGAGCATCATCGGCTTGAGCTGTTCGGCATAGGCCATGCACTCGTCCAGGGTCTGCTGGAAGTCGATGGCCGGCTCTTTGTAGTAGTTCACCAGCTGGAAGTTGTGGTAGTCCAGCAGCTCACCCAGCTTGGCGGCGAAACGCTCGCGGTGGAACAGGTCGCCCACGCGCAGGCCGCGACGTGCGACCTTGTCTTCGTAGGCTGGGCCGATACCGCGGCCGGTGGTACCGATCTTGGCTTCGCCGCGGGCTTTTTCGCGGGCCTGGTCCAGGGCAACGTGGTACGACAGGATCAGCGGCGCAGCCGGGCTGATGCGCAGACGCTCGCGCACCGGCACGCCCTTCTCTTCCAGCTTGGTGATTTCACGCATCAGGGCATCCGGGGCAACGACCACGCCGTTGCCGATCAGGCACTGTACGCCTTCACGCAGGATACCGGACGGAATCAGGTGCAGAACGGTCTTTTCACCGTTGATCACCAGGGTGTGACCCGCGTTGTGGCCACCCTGGTAGCGCACTACGGCGGCAGCATGTTCGGTCAGCAGATCGACGATCTTGCCTTTGCCCTCATCACCCCACTGGGTGCCCAGGACGACGACATTCTTACCCATTACATTGGTCCTCATTCACGCAAACTTGGTTGCCGGCCTACTGCCGGCGCAGAAACTCACTGGGCCAGCGGCAGAACCTGCCAGCGCCCGTCTTGCTGAATCAATTGCCGATCACAATCCGCCTCGAGAGCAGCACTCAACGGCTGGCCAGGCAGGGCCTGGACCACACGCTGGCCCTCGTTGCGCAACTGGCAGACTTGCTGCCAGAGGGCCGCGTCGCCACTGTCCGGCATCCAGATGCCGCCAGTTGGCAATACGACCTCCGCTCGCCCCAGTGTGACCAGGGTCTTCAAATCCGTGGAGAAACCGGTGGCCGGGCGGGCCCGGCCGAAATCGGCGCCGATGTCGTCATAGCGCCCGCCCTGGGCGATCGATTGGCCTTCGCCCGGCACGAACACGGCGAACACCACGCCTGTGTGATAGTGGTAACCGCGCAGCTCGCCGAGGTCGAAGTACAGCGGCAGGTCCGGGAAGCGCGACGCCAGGCGATCGGCGATCGCCAGCAGGTCGTCCAGCGCCGCCAGCACGCTGGCCGGGGCTCGGCCCAGGCGCACGCGGGCTTCGGCCAGCACTTCGCGGCCACCGCACAGTTCCACCAGCGCGCGCAGCATGTTGCCCAGGTCCTTCGGCAGGTCGGCGGTCAGCACCTGAACCTCATCCACGGCCTTGCGCTGCAGGGCGTCGAACAGCTGCTGCTCGACCGCGCCGGACAGGCCGGCAGCACGGGCCAGGCCGCGGTAGATACCGACGTGGCCCAGGTCCATGTGCACATCTGGCACATCGGTCAGCTGCAGCGTGGCGAGCATCAGGCTGATGACTTCGACATCGCTGGTGGGGCTGGCGTCGCCGTACAGTTCGGCACCCAGCTGGATCGGGCTGCGCGAGGTGGACAGGGCACGCGGCTGGGCGTGCAGCACGCTGCCGGCATAGCACAGGCGGCTCGGGCCTTCACGGCGCAGGGTGTGGGCGTCAATGCGCGCCACCTGCGGGGTGAAGTCGGCGCGGAAGCCCATCAGGCGACCGGACTGCGGGTCTACTACCTTGAAGGTGCGCTGATCCAGGTCCTGGCCGGCGCCGGTGAGCAGCGACTCCAGGTACTCGATATGCGGGGTGACGACCAGCTCGTAGCCCCAACTCTGGAACAGGTCCAACACCTGGCGGCGCGCGATCTCGATGCGCGCGGCCTCAGGTGGCAGTACTTCCTCGATGCCATCTGGCAGCAGCCAGCGGTCTACCGTTGCCATTACGCCATTTCCCCTCTGGTCCGGGCGGCTTGCCAGCAGGCGAGCCGTCAGTAAAGCCGGTATCGCGCACAGCAGCGGGCAGCACTGATCCCAGCGCAGCCACCGTACCCGACACCCTCGAATTGCCTTGCGACCTGACCAATCCGCCAACTGGCGGTTTGCCAATCAACCTTGCAGACGCAAAAAAGCCGGGAAATTTCCCGGCTGCCTCATCATACACCCCTTTTCATTCAGGATGCACCCCGCCTGGCGTTTTAGCTGCCAGGCGGGGCGCCGTCGCATGAAAATCAGGGCCTGAGCATCACGGCCTGCTCTTGTCCAGGAAGCGGAAGAACTCGTTCTTCGGGTCCAGGACCAGCACGTCGCTCTTGCTCGAGAAGCTCTCGCGGTACGCCTGCAGACTACGGTAGAACGCATAGAAATCAGCGTCCTGGGTGTAGGCCTTGGCGTAGATGGCGGCCGCCTGGGCGTCGCCGTCACCGCGGGTTTCCTCTGCTTCGCGATAGGCCTCAGCCAGCAGTACGCGGCGCTGACGATCGGCATCGGCACGGATACCTTCAGCCAACTCGTTACCCTTGGCGCGGTGCTCGCGGGCTTCACGTTCACGCTCGGTGCTCATGCGGTCGAACACGCTGCGGTTGACTTCCTTCGGCAGGTCGATGGCCTTGACGCGCACGTCGACCACCTCGATACCCAGCTCCTTGGCGGCCATGCGGTTCAGCGAAGCAGTGATGTCAGCCATCAGCGCGTCACGTTCACCGGAAACCACTTCATGCAGGGTACGTTTACCGAACTGGTCACGCAGGCCGCTTTCCAGACGACGCGACAGACGCTCGTCGGCGATCTGTTTCATGCCGGATGTGGCGGTGTAGAAACGTTCGGCGTCCTTGACGCGCCACTTGGCGTAGGCGTCGACCATTACCGCTTTCTTCTCCAGAGTCAGGAACCGCTGGGTCGGGGCGTCGAGGGTCATCAGGCGGGCGTCGAACTTGCGCACCTGGTTCACGTACGGAATCTTCACGTGCATGCCCGGCTGTACATCCGCCTGGACTACCTTACCGAAGCGCAGCAATACCGCACGCTCGGTCTGGGACACGATGTAGAAGCTGTTCCAGGCCACGATGGCCAGGACCACGGCGGCGATCAGGGCGATCAGCGATCTGTTGCTCATCAGCGGCTCTCCCTAGTACGCAGCGGCTGCTGTTGCTGTTGCAGGTCCTGCGCCGCACGGGCGGCCGCATCGTTGACCGATGGCGACACGCTGGTGGTCGGCGCGGACGGGTTGCGGCTGCCTTCGACCATCTTGTCCAGCGGCAGGTAGAGCAGGTTGTTCTGCCCGTCCTTGGTTGCCACCATGACCTTGCTCGAATTGCTGTAGACCTCTTGCATGGTCTCCAGATACAGGCGCTGACGGGTCACGTCAGGTGCCTTGCGGTACTCGGCGACCAGCTTGGTGAAGCGATCGGCCTCACCCTTGGCGCGGGCAATGACTTCGTCGCGGTAACCGTTGGCGTCCTCGATGATGCGCTGTGCCTGACCACGGGCTTCCGGTACCACGCCGTTGGCGTAGGACTCGGCCTGGTTGCGGGCACGCTGCTCGTCTTCACGGGCACGGATCACATCGTCGAAGGCTTCCTGCACTTCACGCGGTGCAGCCGCGCTCTGTACGTTGACCTGGGTGACAGTGATACCGGTACGGTAGGTGTCGAGGAAACGCTGCAGGCGCTCGCGGATATCCACGGCCATCTGCTCACGACCTTCGGTCAGCACCTGGTCCATCGAGGTGGAGCCCACCACATGGCGCAGGGCACTCTCGGTCGCGTGCTGCAGGCTGACCTCAGGCTGGTCGACGTTGAGCACGAAGTCCTGCAGGTTGCTGATCTTGTACTGGACGGTCAGCGGTACCTCGACGATGTTCTCGTCTTCGGTCAGCATCTGGCCCTGCTTGGTATAGGCACGCTCGCGCGTGACGTTCTCCATGTACTTGCGATCGATCGGCGGGAAGTAGATGTTCAGGCCGGGGCCGACCGTCTCATAGTACTTGCCGAAGCGCAGCACCACGGCCTGCTCCTGCTCGTCGACCACGTACACGGCGCTGTACAGCCAGATAGCAGCCAGCACCGCCAGGCCGATGCCCAGCAGGCCCAGGCCACCGCCCTTGCCGACATTGCGGCCACCGCCGCCACGTTTTTTGCCACTGCCGAACATGCCGTTCAGGCTGTCCTGCAATTTGCGGAAGGCCTCGTCCAGGTCCGGTGGACCTTTCTTGTCACCACCGCCGCCACCGCCATTCCGGCGACCGCCCCAGGGATCCTGATTGTTCGAGTTGCCACCCGGCTCGTTCCAAGCCATAGCGCTCTCCATCTGATAAAGCAAAGACGCGCCCACGGCGCGCCGTCCAATGCTACAGAATGCCTGTCACTGCTGCCCGGCGACCTCGACGAGCATTTATTGCAAAGTGTGTTGCTCGACAAACACTTGCGGCTCCATGCCTTCGCGGCTGACCAGGCGATTCAGTTCGACCATGGGCAGTCGCACGCTCAGCAGGCTGCGCCCTTCTTCATCATGCTCTTCACTCTGCACGGCACCCAAGGCAAAGAATTGCGCGCGCAAGCGGGCAAAACGCTGCTCCAGACACAGGGTACCGACAAACAGATCATCCCCCAGCAACTCGGCAATCGCCTGGCCGACCAGCTCCAGGCCACGCCCATCGCGTGCCGATACCCAGACCCGTTCCGGCTTGCCATCGGCATTGCGCTGGATCTGCGGCTCGACATCTTCGAGCAAGTCGAGTTTGTTATACACCTCGAGGATCGGCAACCCTTCGGCGCCAATCTCGCCCAACACCGCCAGCACCTGCTCGATCTGCTCCATGCGCTCCGGCTCATGGGCGTCGATCACATGCAGCAACAAGTCGGAGTTGCTCGACTCTTCGAGCGTAGCCCGAAATGCCTCGACCAGCTTGTGCGGCAGGTGGCGAATGAAGCCCACGGTGTCGGCCAGCACGATCGGCCCCAGGTCGTTCAGCTCGAGCCGGCGCAGGGTCGGGTCGAGGGTAGCGAACAGCTGGTCCGCGGCATACACCTCGGATTCTGTCAGGGCGTTGAACAGCGTGGACTTGCCGGCGTTGGTATAACCCACCAGCGATACCGACGGAATGTCCGCACGCTTGCGCCCGCGGCGTGCCTGCTCGCGCTGGCTGCGCACCTTCTCCAGGCGTGACTTGATCTGGCGAATGCGCACCCGCAACAGGCGGCGGTCGGTTTCCAGCTGGGTTTCACCCGGGCCGCGCAGGCCGATACCACCCTTCTGTCGCTCAAGGTGGGTCCAGCCGCGCACCAGCCGCGTGCTCATGTGCTCGAGCTGGGCCAGTTCGACCTGCAGCTTGCCTTCATGGGTGCGCGCCCGCTGGGCGAAGATATCGAGGATCAGCCCGGTACGGTCGAGCACACGACACTCGAACACACGCTCGAGGTTGCGCTCCTGACTGGGCGTGAGGGTGTGATTGAAAATCACCAGGTCTACCTGTTCGGCATGGACCAGGTCGTGCAACTCTTCGACCTTGCCACTGCCAATCAGGTATTTGGCGGAAGGCTGATGCCTTGCCACCGTGACCAGCGAGACGATGTCGGCACCGGCCGACAATGCCAGTTCCTGAAACTCCTGCGGGTCTTCGCGCGCCTCAGGGTTCTGACCTTCCAAGTGAACGAGCAACGCCCGCTCACCACCACCGTGGCGCTCAAAGAACAATGCAGGCTCCTATCAGGCGTTGCCTGGCTCGCTGTCGCCATGTTCGGAATCGGACGGGCTTGGCAGACGAACCGGACGGGCAGGAACCACGGTCGAGATGGCGTGCTTGTAGACCATCTGGCTGACGGTGTTCTTCAGCAGTACCACGAACTGGTCGAAGGACTCGATCGAACCCTGCAGTTTGATGCCGTTGACCAGATAGATGGATACCGGGACCTTTTCTTTTCTCAAGGTGTTCAAGTAAGGGTCTTGTAGCGAATGCCCTTTTGACATATGCCGCACTCCTGTAAGGATAAATAATAGAAAATCAAGAAAATCGATAAATTAGGCCGCCCCTTCGCAAGAATAGACGGCAATCAGCAGGGACTCAGCTCAATATGGAGATGGCCCCAAGGTATTTCAAGGTGCGGGACAGATTGTCGCAGGCCAGGCTGTCAAGCCAGTGTACTTCAGGCCAGCCACGCAACCAGGTGAACTGCCGCTTGGCCAGCTGCCTGGTGGCAATGATACCGCGTTCACGCATCTCATTCTCAGTCAGCTTGCCGTCCAGGTAATCCCAGACCTGCCGATACCCCACTGCCCGTATAGACGGCAGCCCGGCGTGCAAGTCACTTCTGGCTCGCAGCGATCGGACCTCGTCGACGAAGCCCTGTTCCAGCATCTGTGAAAATCGTAACGCAATTCGCTGATGCAAAATGTGACGATCTGTAGGAGCAATCGCCAAACTCGCGACAGTATAGGGCAAATGTCCGCCAGCGCCTGCGTCTGCGCCGCGACTTTCCGCGAATTGACGCTGTCGATGTGCCGTCATGCTCTCGCCACTCACCCGGTAAACCTCCAACGCCCGGATCAACCGCTGCGGGTCGTTGGGGTGGATACGCGCCGCCGACTCAGGGTCAACCTCGGCCAACTGGCGGTGCAACTCGGCCAGGCCCAGCGCTTCGGCCTGGGCTTCCAGCTCGGCACGCACCGCGGCATCGGCCGCCGGCATGTCGGCCAGGCCATCGATCAACGCCTTGTAATAGAGCATGGTGCCGCCCACCAGCAGCGGGATCTTGCCGCGCGCGGTGATCTCGGCCATGGCCTCCAGGGCATCGGCACGGAACTGCGCAGCCGAATAGCTTTCGGCCGGGTCGCGAATGTCGATCAGCCGGTGCGGGTGGGCGGCGAGGATTTCTTTGGAGGGCTTGGCCGAACCGATGTCCATGCCGCGGTAGACCAGCGCCGAATCGACGCTGATCAGCTCGCACGGCAGTACTTTGGTCAGCTCGATGGCCAGGTCGGTCTTGCCGGCCGCCGTCGGGCCCATCAGGAATATTGCAGGGGGCTTGCCGCTCATTTCATCGACCGCGCAGGAAGAGTTTGTCCAGGTCGTCCAGGCCCATCTGGGTCCAGGTGGGGCGACCATGGTTGCACTGACCGCTGCGCTCGGTGTTTTCCATGTCACGCAGCAGGGCGTTCATCTCGGGGATCGCCAGGCGCCGGTTAGCGCGCACGGCACCGTGACAGGCCATGGTACCGAGCAGCTCGTTGAGGTGCGCCTGGATACGGTCGCTGGTGCCGTATTCCATCAGGTCGGCGAGTACATCCTGCACCAGGCGGTTGGCCTCAGCCTGCTTGAGCAAAGCCGGGATCTGGCGGATAGCCAAGGTCTCGGGGCCCAGACGCTGCAGTTCGAAACCCAGCCGTTGGAACCACTGCGCGTGCTCTTCGGCGCAGTCTGCTTCACGCTGGCTCAGGGCCAGGGTCTCGGGCACCAGCAGCGGCTGGCCGCTGAGGCCTTCGCTGGCCATGGCCACCTTGAGGCGCTCGTACATGATGCGCTCGTGAGCGGCGTGCATGTCTACCAGCACCAGGCCAATGGCATTCTCGGCCAGGATGTAGATACCCTTGAGCTGCGCCAACGCGTAGCCCAGCGGGGGAATATCGCCCTGGCTTTCAGGCAGCGTCGTCGGCACCGCGCCTTCATCCAGCGGTTTGTAGAACTCGCGATACACCGCCTGTGCCTCGGCGGCCGGCAGCGGCTGCGAGGGGCGCGGCGTGTACTGGTACTGGTAACCCACACCACTACCACCGCTGGAGAATGACTGCTGCGGGCCACGTGGCTGCTCGAGCACCGGCGAGGCAAGGCGCATTTCGCCCTGGGGGCCGAACTCACCGGCCTGCTGGCCCGTGGCGCGGACCACTTCGGGTACGGCAGCTGGCGCCGCCAACTGGTCTTCCGGGCGCACATCGGCCAGCGCGCGATGCAAGGTGCCATACAGGAAGTCGTGCACCGAGCGCCCCTCGCGGAAACGCACTTCGTGCTTGGTCGGGTGCACGTTGACGTCGACGCCGTTGGGCTCCAGCTCCAGGAACAGCACGAAGGTCGGGTGCCGACCATTGAACAGCACGTCGCGGTAAGCCTGGCGCACGGCGTGGGCGACCAGCTTGTCGCGCACCGCACGGCCGTTGACGAAGAAATACTGCAGGTCTGCCTGGCTGCGCGAGAACGTCGGCAGGCCGACCCAGCCCCAAAGGCGCAGGCCGTTGCGTTCCACGTCGATCGGCAGCGCCTGCTCCATGAAGCCCGGGCCGCAGATGGCGCCCACCCGCCGCGCACGGGCGGTTTCATCGTGGGCCTCGTGCAGGCTAAGGATGCTCTTGCCGTTGTGGCGCAGGTGGAAGCCGACATCGAAGCGCGCCAGCGCCAGGCGCCGTATCACTTCCTGCAGGTGATCGAATTCGGTTTTCTCGGCCTTGAGGAACTTGCGCCGGGCCGGGGTATTGAAGAACAGGTCGCGCACTTCCACCGAAGTACCCACCGGGTGCGCCGCCGGCTGCACCCGCGGGGTCATGTCCCGGCCTTCGGTTTCCACCTGCCAGGCCTCGGTAGCGCTGGCGGTACGCGAGGTCAGGGTCAGGCGCGCCACCGAGCTGATCGAGGCCAGGGCCTCACCACGAAAGCCCAGGCTCAAGACCCCTTCCAGATCCTCCAACTCACGGATCTTGCTGGTGGCGTGACGGGCCAGGGCCAGCGGCAGGTCGTCGGCGGAGATGCCGCTGCCATCGTCTCGCACTCGCAGCAGCTTGACGCCGCCCTGCTCAACTTCCACGTCGATACGCCGGGCGCCGGAGTCCAGGCTGTTCTCCAGCAACTCTTTGGCGACAGAGGCCGGCCGCTCGACAACCTCGCCGGCGGCAATCTGGTTGGCCAGCCGCGGGCTGAGCAGCTGGATGCGCGAACCGCCACTCATTGCGAGGCCAACGTGGTAGCAGGGATATCGAGGCGCTGGCCGACCTTCAGCTCATCGGTCTTGAGGCTGTTGGTGCTGCGCAGGCTGGTCACGCTGACCTGGTAGCGAACGGCAAGCATCGCCAGGGTCTCGCCAGGGCGCACCGTGTGCTCACGCGGGCCAGCGGCGATCTTGCCGGTATCGCGCAGCCAGGCGATGTAGGTGCCTGGCGGCGGGTTCTGCTGGAAGTACTGGCGCACACCGGTATGGATCGAACGGGCCAGGGCCTGCTGATGGCTGGCGGTGGCCAGCTTGGCGGCTTCGTTGTTGTTCGAGATGAACCCGGTTTCAACGAGGATCGACGGGATATCCGGCGACTTCAGCACCATGAAGCCGGCCTGTTCCACCCGCTGCTTGTGCAGTGAAGTAATGCGGCCCATGTTGCCCAGCACCTTCTGCCCGACATTGAGGCTGGAGCTGAGCGTGGCGGTCATCGACAGGTCGAGCAGCACGCCGGCCAGCATACGGTCCTTGTCGTCGAGGCTGACGTTACCGGCACCACCGATCAGGTCGGAACGGTTTTCCGTGTCGGCAAGCCAGCGCGCAGTCTCGGAGGTAGCGCCGCGGTCGGACAGGGCGAACACCGAGGCGCCAAAGGCGGCGCGGGACGGCGCGGCGTCGGCGTGGATCGAGATGAACAGGTCGGCGCCCTTCTTGCGGGCGATTTCCGTGCGCTTGCGCAGTGGGATGAAGTAGTCGCCGGTACGGGTCAGCTCGGCCCGGAAGCCTTTTTCGCTGTTGATCTGGCGCTGCAGTTCCTTGGCGATCTGCAGCACGATGTCTTTTTCATGCTGGCCACGCGAGCCGGATGCACCCGGGTCTTCGCCGCCGTGACCGGCGTCGATGGCAACCACGATGTCACGCTTGCCGTTGGGAACCGGCGGCAGCTTGATGGCAGGCTGGGCCGGGGTCACCGGTACTGCTGGCGTGGTTGCAGGCGTTGGTGCCGGATTCGGGGCCGGAGCCGGCGCGCTGGCCGCGATGGCGTCAGCCTCCTGGTCGTACAGGTCGACCACCAGGCGGTTGCCGTACTGGGCATTGGGCGCCAGGGTGAAGCTTTTTGGGGTGACCGACTTTTTCAGGTCGACCACCACACGCAGATCGGTCGGTGTGCGCTGGGCCGAACGCACGCTGCTGATCGGCGTATTGGAGGTAGCCACATTCAGTGGCGCGGCCAAGGTCGCGCCATTGATGTCGATAACCAGGCGATCAGGTGCGCTCAGGGTGAAGACGCTATGCTGCACGGGGCCAGACAGGTCGAAGACCAGCCGCGTGTTGTCCGGCGCGCGCCACAGGCGCATGCTCTTGACTTGAGTGACGGCCAGAGCGTCAACGGTCACCGTTGTCAGCAGCAGCCCAACGATGGCGACCAGTGCGCGTATGCGCATACCTACCCCACTTACTGTTTATAGTGTTCGGCCAGTGCCACGCACCAGGCCTCGCCGCGAGCCCCCTGCGGCGAAAGGTTCAGCGAGCGTCCGCCCGCTTGGGGGCTTATGGTAATGGTCAGGTCGGGCTTTGGCAAAACGCCCGCACCCTTTTGTGGCCACTCGAACAGGCACAGCGGGTCGCCCTCGAAATAGTCACGAATGCCCATGAACTCCAGCTCTTCCGGATCGACCAGGCGATACAGGTCGAAATGGAACGCCCGCACCTCACCGATCTCGTAAGGCTCGACTACGGTGAAGGTCGGACTTTTCACTGCACCAGTATGGCCCAGGCCACGAATCAGGCCACGCGACAGCGTGGTTTTGCCCGCGCCCAGGTCACCTTCCAGAAAAATCACGCCGTGACCGCCGGTCACCTCGGCCAGTTTTGCGCCGAATTTGACCGTGGCCGCTTCATCGGCCAGAAACAGGTTTAAGCCAGACACGCAGAATGCTCCTCCAACAACTCACGAATGACCGGCGCCAGATCGCTGGCAGCCAGGCCTCTACCTTTTACGCCCAGACGCTCGCCGGCACAGGCGTGCAGCCATACCCCCAGCCCCGCGGCGTGCCAAGCATCCAGGCCTTGGGCCAACAGCGCCGCCAGCACGCCGGTCAGCACATCGCCCAGGCCGGCACCGGCCATGGCCGGGTGGCCACGTTCGCACAACAGCAGTTGCCCGGCCGGGTCGGCTACCAGAGTGCCGGCCCCCTTGAGCACGCAGACGCTGTTGTAACGCCGCGCCAGCTTGCGTGCAGCGCCCGGGCGATCCGCCTGTACAGCCTCGGTGGAAATGCCCAGCAGCCGCGCCGCCTCCCCGGGGTGCGGGGTAAGGATGCTGCCACTGGGCAGGGCCAGCGGGGTGCGCGCCAGCAAGTTCAGGGCATCGGCGTCCCACACCTGTGGGCGTTCGGCATTGGCCACCGCCGACAGCAGGCTGCGACCCCAGGCCGCCTGACCCAGGCCTGGGCCGACCACCAGCACCGAAGCGCGCTCCAGCACGCCCATCAGTTGGTTGGCTGAAGTGACGCCCAGGCACATGACCTCCGGCAGGCGCGCCAGGCTGGCAGTCACGTGTTCGGGCCGGGTCGCCACACTGACCAGCCCCGCGCCACCGCGCAGGGCGGCTTCGGCACTGAGCAGCACAGCGCCTCCGGTACCAAGGTCGCCACCGACCACCAGTACATGGCCGAAGTCGCCTTTGTGGGCATGCGCATGACGTGCCGGCAGGTGCGCGACAGTCACACTGCTGAGCAATTGAGGGGTATGGCTGGGGTGTTTGGTCTGCGGCATGGGGTCAAAGGCTCCAATGTCTGGCAGAATTATACGCACCTGAGCCCGTATTGCCTTGCCCATCCATGTCCGTCTGTACGCCTGACCTCGCCCAACTGGCCCAATCGATCAAGATTTGGGGCCAAGAACTCGGTTTTGCCCATGTTGGCATCGCCGGGGTAGACCTTGGCGAACACGAACACCACCTGCAGCGCTGGCTCGACGCTGGCTACCAGGGCGAGATGGATTACCTGGGTGCCCACGGCAGCAAGCGTGCACACCCAGAGCAACTGATCCCTGGCACGGTACGCGTGGTATCGCTGCGCATGGACTACCTGCCCGGCGACACACAGATGGCGCAGCGCCTGGCACAGCCCGAAAAAGCCTACGTATCGCGCTACGCCCTGGGCCGGGATTACCACAAGCTGGTGCGCAAGCGCGTGCAGTTCCTGGCCGATCGCATTCAGGAAGCCATCGGCCCGTTCGGCTACCGCGCCTTCGTCGACAGCGCTCCGGTGCTGGAAAAGGCCCTGGCCGAGCAGGCCGGGCTGGGCTGGATCGGCAAGAACACCCTGCTGCTCAACCGCAAGGCGGGCAGCTATTTCTTCCTCGCCGAGCTGTTCGTCGACCTGCCGCTGCCGGTGGACGAAGCCACCACCAGCGAACATTGCGGGCGCTGCCAGGCCTGCCTGGACATCTGCCCGACCCAGGCCTTCGTCGGGCCGTATGTGCTGGATGCTCGGCGCTGCATCTCCTACCTGACCATCGAACTACGGGGGCCGATCCCCGTCGAGTTGCGTTCAAAGATGGGCAACCGTGTATTCGGTTGCGACGATTGCCAGATCGTCTGCCCATGGAACCGTTTTGCCAGGCACAGCCAGGAGCAGGACTTCCAGCCACGGCACGGGCTGGAGAATGCCGAGTTAGCGGAGATGTTCCTGTGGGATGAAAGGACCTTCCTGCGCAAGACCGAAGGCGGGCCATTGCGCCGGGCCGGGTATGAGCGCTGGTTGCGCAACCTGGCGGTGGGGCTTGGCAATGCGCCATCGACAATCCCGGTGATCGAAGCGCTGAAGGCGCGGCGCGAGGATGCCTCGGAGCTGGTGAGGGAGCATGTGGAGTGGGCGCTGGCGCAGCACGGCGTTCGATAGCGACCCAGCCCCAGAGCTTGCGCCGCCCTTGTGGGAGTGGGCGTGCCCGCGAATCAGACAACGTGGTGGATGGCACCGGCTCTGCCGGTGTTCGCGGGCACGCCCGCTCCCACAGGGGCCATGTTGTGCCGGAACTGCGTTACTGCTGGTCGTTGTAGTGGAACTTGGGCATCTCCCAATGGAACCGAATCGCCAGCAGCCGAACCAGGAACCCGCCAAACAAGGTCAGCAGCATCGCCTGCTCCGCCGGCACCTTGAAGTGCACGCAGCCCAGATAGAACCACGCCGCAGCAAACGATACGCTGGCGTAAAGCTCGCGGCGGAATACCAGGGGGATGTCGTTACAGAAAATGTCCCGCAGGATCCCGCCAAATACTCCGGTGATCACCCCGCTGATCGACGCCACCAGCATGCCCTGCCCCATCTCCAGCGCAGTCATGCAGCCAATCAAGGTAAAAGCCACCAGCCCCAGGGCGTCGAGCACCAGGAACAGCGAGCGCAGGCGGCGCATCATCGGCGCGATGAAAATGGTTAGCAGCGCCGCACAGCTGGTCAGCACCAGGTATTCAGGATGCTTCACCCAGGTCAGCGGGTAATGCCCGAGAAGCACGTCACGCACCGAGCCGCCACCCAGGGCGGTGACGCAGGCAATCAGCACCACGCCGAACCAGTCCATGCCGCGGCGGCCTGCAGACAACGCGCCGGTCATGGCTTCGGCGGTGATGGCGATGAGATAGAGCATCAACAACATGGTGCGGGGTCCGTGCGGGCGTGCGAGAAAGGCGCGCAGTCTAACCAGTTGCCCATGGCACCAAAAGAGGGCGCAGATACAATATCTGCGCCTTTTCGGCTCACACCTTGATGAAGTGCTCGCGATAGTGGCGCAGTTCGGCGATCGATTCGCGGATGTCGTCCAGCGCCAGGTGGGTGTTGCCCTTCTTGAAGCTGTCGCGCACATCAGGTGCCCAGCGTGCAGCCAGTTCCTTCAGGGTCGAAACATCGAGATTGCGGTAATGGAAGTAGTTTTCCAGGTTGCGCATGTGTCGGTACAGGAAACGGCGGTCCTGGCAGATGCTGTTGCCACAGATCGGGGACTTGCCTTTCGGTACCCACTGCTCGAGGAAGGCAATGGTCTGCGCCTCGGCTTCGGCCATGCCGACCTTGCTCTCGCGAACGCGCTGGGTCAGGCCCGAAGCGCCATGGGTGCGGGTATTCCACTCGTCCATGCGCGCCAGCACTTCGTCACTGTGGTGGATGGCAATCACCGGCCCTTCGGCCAGGGTGTTCAGTTCGCTGTCGGTGACAATGGTGGCCATCTCGATGATGACGTCGCTGTCCGGATCCAGGCCGGTCATTTCCAGGTCGATCCAGATCAGGTTCTGTGGGTTTTGCATGCGGGGGCTCCTCGTATAGGCCGTCATAGTAGCGTAGTGGCCAAGGCACGCCCATTCACGGTGCGAAGGTAAGCCAAATGGTCCGGCGCCTGGCGTGCTAAACTGCCTGCCGTTTTCAACCTGCCCCCACGCACGGAACCTTCATGGCCAAACGCCAGCTCAATCGCCGCCAGAACTGGCGCATCGAAAAAATCCAGAACGAGCGCGCCGCGCGTGCGGCCAAACGCGAACAGCACGTGCTGCAGGAACTGGAGGGTGGCGACCTTGGGCCAGAGCAGTTGGGCCTGGTGATTGCGCACTTCGGTGTGCAGGTAGAAGTGGAAGCCCAGGACGGCGAAGCCGCGGGCCAGGTGTTCCGTTGCCACTTGCGCGCCAACCTGCCGGCGCTGGTTACCGGCGACCGCGTGGTATGGCGGGCGGGCAACCAGGGCATTGGTGTGATCGTCGCGCAGATGCCGCGCAGCACCGAGCTGTGCCGGCCTAACAACCACGGCCAGCTGAAGCCGGTGGCGGCCAACGTCGACCTGATCGTGATCGTCTTTGCCCCCGCGCCCGAACCGCACCCCAACCTGATCGACCGTTACCTGGTGGCCGCGGAGCACGCCGGCATTCGCCCGCTGCTGCTGCTGAACAAGGCCGACCTGATCAACGAAGAGAACGGCCCGGGCCTGCATGCGCTGCTGGAGGTTTACCGCGAGCTCGGCTACCCGCTGCTCGAGGTCTCGGCACATCACGGTGACGGCATGCAACGCCTGCAGCAGATGCTCGACGGCCACATCAGCGTGTTCGTCGGCCAGTCGGGGGTGGGCAAGTCGTCGCTGGTCAACAGCCTGCTGCCGGAGGCCGGCACCCGTGTCGGCGACCTGTCGGAATGGTCTGGCCAGGGTACCCACACCACCACCACCGCGCGGCTGTACCACTTCCCCAATGGTGGCGACCTGATCGACTCACCGGGCATCCGCGAGTTCGGCCTGGGTCACGTCAGCCGCAGTGATGTGGAGGATGGTTTCATCGAGTTCCGCGACCTGTTCGGCACCTGCCGCTTCCGCGACTGCAAGCATGATCGCGAACCGGGCTGCGCGCTGCTCAAGGCGCTGGACGAGGGGCGTATCAAGCAGCAACGGATAAACAGCTACCGCTCGATCATCGCCAGTTTGCCGGAAGACGCTTACTGACCCCCTGTGGGCGCGAGGCTCAGCTGCAGCACGCGCCTGTAGGAGCGGCCTTGCGTCGCGATAGGGCCGCAGAGCGGCCCCAGCAATCTTTGCAAAAATGCAGAAATCCGGGGGCCGCCTTGCGGCCCGATCGCGACGCAAGGCCGCTCCTACAAGGACCGTGCAGGGCGCCCCAAGAACCTACTGGTCCTTGGCCTCATCCATCTTCAGCGTCCCCTCTTCGAAGATGTTCAGCTTCTGGCGCAATTCACGCGGCTGCATGGGGGCCTGCCCGGCCTCCCCTGGCGCCGCCGGTGCCGCAGCGGCCGGCGGCGCGGGCTCGGCAGCCGGTGCTTCCGGCGCGCCCTGCTCGCCTTCGATATTGCGCTGGGCTTTTTTGGTCAGCACGATGATGTCGATGCGGCGGTTGACCGGGTTGAACGGGTCCTTGCGGTCGAACAGCGACGACGAGGCATAACCCACCACCCGCGCCACCTGGCCATCCGGGTAGCCGCCGGCCACCAGTGCACGGCGCGCGGCGTTGGCGCGGTTGGCCGACAATTCCCAGTTGCCGAACTCGCCACTGCCGGCATAGGGCTTGGCGTCGGTGTGGCCACTGATGCTGATCTTGTTCGGCACCGCCTTGATGGTGTCGGCCATCGCCAGCAGGATGTCCTCGAAGTACGGCTGCAGGCGCGCGCTGCCAATGTCGAACATCGGCCGGTTCTCGGCGTCCATGATCTGGATGCGCAGGCCGTCCTGGGTGATCTCGAACAGGATCTGGTCCTTGAACTTCTGCAGTTGCGGGTTCTCTTCCACCTTGTTCTGCAGTTCCTGCAGCAGCAACTCCAGGCGCTCACGCTCGACCTGCTCGGCCATGGTCTCCACCTGGTCCTTGTCCAGCTGAATGCTGGTATCAGGCGTCGGCTCCGACTTGGCTTCGGGGTTGATGGTCTTTTCCGGCGCCAGCTGAGGCGAGCCGCCCAGGTCGATGACGTAGGGCGTTCCGCTTTCCGAGAAGCCGATCGGGTCCTTGAAGTAGCCGGCAATGGCGATCTTCTGTTCCGGGGTGGCCGTGGACAACAGCCACAGCACCAGGAAGAACGCCATCATCGCCGTGGCGAAGTCGGCGAAGGCGATTTTCCAGGCGCCGCCGTGGTGGCCGCCGCCAAAGCGCTTGACGCGCTTGACGATGATGGGCTGATTGTTCTCCATGACTCAGCGACCGCGAACCGCTTGTTCCAGTTCGGCGAAGCTTGGGCGGTGCTTGGGGTACAGCACTTTGCGCCCGAACTCGACCGCCAGCGAAGGCGGCATGCCCGAGGCCGAGGCCACCAGCGAGGCCTTGATCGATTCGTAGAGGTTCAGCTCTTCCTTGGCATCGTGCTCCAGGCACTTGGCCAACGGGCCGAAGAAGCCGTAGGCCGCCAGAATACCGAAGAAGGTACCCACCAGCGCCGCACCCACATGGAGGCCGATGGAGGCCTGGTCACCATCGCCGAGCGAGGCCATGGTCACCACGATACCCAGTACCGCCGCAACGATACCGAAGCCAGGCATACCGTCGGCGATGCCGGTCACCGCATGGGACGGGTGCTCCAGTTCTTCCTTCATGCTCAGCAGTTCCATGTCGAACAGGCCCTCGAGTTCGTGCGGGGCCATGTTGCCGGTGGACATGATGCGCAGATAGTCGCAGACGAACGCGGTCATGCGCTCATCGGCCAGCACCGTCGGGTACTTGGCGAAGATCGGGCTGGCGGCGGCATCCTCGATATCGGCCTCGATGGCCATCATGCCTTCGCGCCGGCTCTTGTTGAGAATTTCGTACACCAGGCCCAGCACTTCCAGGTAGAAGGCGTGAGTGAAGCGCGAGCCGAACATCTTCATCGACTTCTTGATGACGTGCATGGTCATGTGGCCAGGGTTGGCCTGCAGGAATGCACCAAAGGCCGCACCGCCGATGATCAGTACTTCGAACGGCTGGATCAGTGCCGCGATCTTGCCGTGGGAAAGCACGTATCCGCCGAGCACGCTCGCGAATACGACGATGATGCCGATAATTTTAGCCATAGGTTCAAAGCACTTGCTGTCGTGGTCAGGGGAAGAGACGGGAGCTTTAAAACTCTTCTTCTACTTATCGGCAGAACTGCGCCAGACTATAGCCACTCAATGCGAAAAGCCAGTTCGGACTGATGTCAAAATGCCAATTGAAACCAAGGTGCCCGCTCAGGCTCCACGTACGCTAGAGGCCTGGGTAAAGCTGCTCGAGAGTGTTCGCATCCCCGTGCCGAAGCACAGCTACGACCGGGTCATGGCCGCCATCCACGATAACCGCCGCTCACTGCGCGATATCGCCGAACTGATGCAGGATAGCCCGGCGCTGGTGCTGTCGGTGATGCGCGAAGCCAATCACCCCACCAATGCCAGCCTGGCAGAGCCCGCCGAAAGCCTGGAAGTCGCCCTCAACCGCCTGGGCCTGGAGCGCAGCGAACAGCTGCTCAAGCGCCTGCCAGCAGTGCCCGTCGAAGAGATTCCGCCGGTACTGTGCCAGTTCCAGCTGATCAGCCAGCACGCCTCGCAGCAGGCCAGCGGCCTGTTCGCAAGCCGCCTGGCACGGCTGTGGCAGGAAATCCACTGGGGCAGCCTGTTGTTCCTGTCGCCACTCTGGCCGCTGGCGCTGGCCTACCCCAAGCTGCTCGATACCTGGGAGCTGCAGGTTATCCACAAGGGCGAAGACGCCGCCCATGTCGAGGAAGAACTGTTTGGCGTGCGCATCATGGAGCTGTGCCAGACCATGGCGGAGTACTGGCGCCTGCCACAATGGGTGACCCAGGGTTACCGCCTGCTGCTGGAAGAGCGCGAACAACTGGCCCAGGTGCTCAGTATCGCCCGCGACCCGGACCTGCTCAGCCAGCAACACCGCCTGGACGCCGAGCCTGGCCTGCGCCGCTGGTTCAACCAGCCGGCCAACACCGTGCTGCTGGCAAACAACCTGGCCCTGGCGGCACAAGTGGGCTGGGACAACCCGCACCTGTTGCGCTGGCAGCTGCTGACCGCACTGTACCTGCAGACTTCGCTGGACGACGTGCAGCAGCAGGTGCACCAGCAGGCTGCGGCCAGCGCCCGCCGCCATGCCCAGCATGCCTTGTTCCACCCGGCCGAAGCGCTGATCTGGCCCTGGCACCAGCGCCGTCCGCACCCAGACATGCTGGCTCCGCCACCTCCCACAAGCGACGAACTGGCGCGCTGGCGCAAGCTGTGCCAGGACCTTCTGGCCCAGCCCAGCCCGTTCACCAACAGCGTGCACCTGGCCACGCAGGTTATCGAGGCCCTTCTGGCCTCTGGCATGCAGCGGATACTGCTGCTGAGCCTGGACAAGGCCAACGACCAGCTGCGCGTGCAGCAGATGGCCGGCCTGCCAAAGGAAGCCGGGGGGCTGGTACTGCCGGTGGCGCAGAACAAACTGCTGCAAAAGCTGCTGGCCAAAGCCGGGCAATTGCGTATCACCCCGGAAAACCACAGCCAGTTCTCGGCCCTGCTGCCGGCCCCGCTGCGTGCCTTGTTCCGCAGCGAGCACGTGCTGCTACGCTCGCTGGCGGTGGCGGACCAGGTGCTGATGCTGATGGTGGCTGACCAAGGCTGCCGGCCGCTGGCCGATATCAGCGTGCAAGCCTTCGGCAAGACCGCACAGTGCACCGAACGGGCGCTATCGGTGTTTGCCAACCGCAAGGCCTGAGCCTTGCGCTACAATCGCCCCTCTTTCCACACTGGAGACCGTGGATGACTGACTTTTCCGGCCTGCCCCTGGTGATCGAAGCCGCGGACCTGCTGCCGCGCCTGGATTCGCCACAGCTGATCCTGATCGACCTGAGCAGCGCCAACCGCTATGTCAGCGGGCATATCCCCGGCGCACGCTTTGTCGAAGGCAAGCGTACCCAGCTCGGCCAGCCCCCCGCGCCCGGCCTGCTGCCGGCCCTGGGCGAGCTGGAAAAACTGTTCAGCGAACTCGGCCACCGCGACGATGCCGTGTATGTGGTGTATGACGATGAGGGCGGCGGCTGGGCCGGGCGCTTCATCTGGTTGCTCGACGTGATCGGCCACAAGCGTTACCACTATCTCAATGGCGGCATACAGGCCTGGCCCGCCGACAAGCTCTCCACAGAAGTGCCCGCCAGCGGCAATGCGCCGGTGCGCCTGCGCATCGACAGTTCACCCACCGCCACCCGCGAGTACCTTCAAAGCCGCCTGGGCGCCGACGACCTGGTCATCTGGGACGCCCGTGGCCCGCAGGAATTCAGCGGCGAGAAAGTACTGGCAGCCAAGGGCGGTCACATCCCCGGCGCGATCAACTTCGAGTGGACCGCCGGCATGGACCTCAACGACCACCTGCGCATTCGCCAGGACATCGCCGAAGTCCTGAAGAACCTGGGCATCACCCCCGACAAGGAAGTGATCACCCACTGCCAGACCCACCGCCGCTCCGGTTTCACCTACCTGGTGGCCAAGGCCCTTGGCTACCCGCGCGTCAAGGCCTACGCCGGCTCGTGGAGCGAATGGGGCAACCACCCGGACACGCCTGTAGAAGTCTAAGGAACCTGCATGAAATCCCGTTTGTTCATCATCAGCCAGTACCTGCTGCCGCACCACTTGCTGTCGCGCCTGGCCGGCTGCATAGCCGAGTGCCGCGTGCGCTGGTTCAAGAACGCCTTCACCGCCTGGTTCGCCAAGCGTTACCAGGTCAACATGAGCGAAGCGCTGGTCGAGGACCTGAGCGCCTACGAGCACTTCAATGCATTCTTCACCCGCGCCCTGAAGCCGGGTGCCCGTCCGCTGGACGAGACCCCGGGCGCCATCCTTTGCCCGGCCGATGGTGCCGTCAGCCAGCTTGGCCCGATCGAGCACGGCCGCATCTTCCAGGCCAAGGGCCACGGTTTCAGCGCGCAGGAGCTGCTTGGCGGCGACCCGGCCATGGCCGCGCCGTTCATGGGCGGCGAGTTCGCCACCATCTACCTGTCGCCCAAGGACTACCACCGCGTGCACATGCCGCTGGCCGGTACCCTGCGTGAAATGGTCTACGTGCCGGGCCGCCTGTTCTCGGTCAACCAGACCACCGCAGAGAACGTCCCCGAGCTGTTCGCCCGCAACGAGCGCGTGGTCTGCCTGTTCGATACCGAGCGCGGGCCGATGGCCGTGGTGCTGGTGGGCGCGATGATCGTCGCTTCGATCGAAACCGTGTGGGCCGGGTTGGTGACGCCACCCAAGCGTGAACTGAAGACCTTCCGCTACGACGAAGCCAGCCGCGCGCCGATCCACCTGGAGAAAGGTGCCGAACTAGGCCGCTTCAAGCTGGGGTCGACTGCTATCGTGCTGTTCGGGCCGGAGCAGGTGAAGTGGGCGGAGAAGCTGGGTGCGGGTTCAGCGGTGCGCATGGGGCAGCAGTTGGCGGCGCCTGTGCAGGCTTGATTGCCTGATGGAACCTGGGGCCGCTTTGCGGCCCTTTCGCGACACAAGGCCGCTCCTACAGGAGATAAGCGATTCCCTGTAGGAGCGGCCTTGTGTCGCGATGGGCTGCGAAGCAGCCCCGGATTCTCAAATCAGCCGCGCGCGTCGCGGTCGCGCAGGCCCAGCAGATACAACACTCCATCCAATCCCAGGGTAGAAATCGCCTGCTTGGCCGACTGGCGTACCAGCGGCTTGGCGCGGAACGCCACACCCAGGCCGGCCAGCGACAGCATCGGTAGGTCGTTGGCACCGTCACCCACGGCAATGGTCTGCTCCAGCTGCAAGCCTTCTTCGCTGGCCAGCTTCTGCAGCAGCTCGGCCTTGCGCTGGGCATCAACGATCGGCTCCACAGCCACGCCGGTCACCTTGCCATCGACCACTTCCAGCTCGTTGGCGAACACATAGTCGATGCCCAAACGCGCCTGCACCTGGCGAGCAAAGTAAGTGAAGCCACCGGACAGGATCGCGGTCTTGTAACCCAGGCGCTTGAGCTCGGCAAACAGGTTCTCGGCACCTTCAGTCAGACGCAGCGACGCCCCGATCTCATCCAACACGCCCACATCCAGGCCCTTGAGCAGCGCCATGCGCTCCTTGAAGCTGGCGCGGAAGTCCAGCTCGCCGCGCATGGCGCGCTCGGTGATGGCGGCAACCTGCTCACCCACGCCAGCGGCCTTTGCCAGTTCGTCGATGACCTCGGCTTCGATCAGCGTCGAGTCCATGTCGAAGACCGCCAGGCGACGGTTGCGGCGGAACAGGTCGTCCTTCTGGAAGGCAATGTCGATGCTCAGCTCTTCGGCCAGGGCGAAGAAGTCGGCACGCAGAGCCTCGGCATCGCTCGGCACGCCGCGCACAGAGATCTCGATGGCCGCCTTGCCCTTGTCGGTCTCGACATCCAGCGCTACACGGGCCGACAGGCGCTCGATGCGCTCGATGGTCAGGCCGTACCGGCTGATCACCGCACTCACCCGCTGCAGTTGCTCTGGAGTGATCTTGCGGCTGAGCAAGGTGACGATGTGGCGCGCCTCGCCCTGGCCATCGGCCCAGTGCTGGTAGTCCGCCTCGGAAATCGGCGTGTAGCGGGCCTGCAGGTTCAGTTCGTGGGCCTTGGCCTGCACGCTCTGCAGCAGGGAGGTGGCCACTTCGTTGTCCGGGATATCGACCAGGATGCCGAACGACAAGGTACCGTGCATGACTGCCAGGCCAATGTCGAGGATGCTCACACCGCCCTGCAGCAGGACGCCGGTGATAGCCGCAGTGAGACCGGGACGGTCCTCACCGGTGATGTTGATCAGGACGATTTCGCGCACAACCTGGCTCCGACTTCGATGAAAAATGCGCATTCTACCGATTTTCCGTGACCGTCGGGCGCCAACGATACTTTGCCGACAAAACCCGGCTCGCTATACTGCCCCACACTTTCATGCCATTAAGAGCCGAGCTCAGTGAACCGGCCCACGCCCGTCAAAGCAGACAACTTCTTCCTGATGATCTATCGCGCCCTGAGTCAACGTCGCGTGCCGCTGGCACTACGCATCGCCTGCACCAACATTTTCCTGGTGGCGCTGGCGTTGGTGATCTACGCCTGCGTGATGGGCCTGCAGTTCAAGCAGGCCATGCACGAGCAGGCCGATGCCCTGGGCCAGAGCCTGACCACCCAGACCGCCACCTCGGCGACCGAGTTGCTGGTGGCCAATGACATCCTCAGCCTCAACGTTCTGCTCGGCAACCTGGTGAAAAACCCACTGGTGGCCCATGCGGCGATCTACAGCGTGGACAACCGCATCCTCGCGGAAGCCGGCCAGCGCCCGCGCAACAGCCTGCTGGGCGAGGCCGAAGGCCTGTACCAGACCAAGATCACCTTCCAGGACGTGACCGCCGGGCAACTGCGCATCAGCCTGGACATGAGCCAGTTCCAGCAGCCGATGCTGATCAGTCTGCAGAGCATGGGCATCCTTGCCGCCATCCTGCTGGTGCTGGCGCTGACCCTGAGCCTGCGCCAGGGCCGCTTCATCACCCTGCCGCTGCTGCAACTGCGGGTGTGGCTGCGCGACCCGCAACCCTATACCCCGGCCACCGACCGCCAGGACGAGATCGGCGACATCGCCCGCCAGCTGCACGCGCGCCTGGCCCCGCCGCCGCCACCTGAGCCAGAGCCCGAAGAAGAAGAAGAAGAAGACGAGCAGTTCGACGACCTGCACGACGCTGCCCCGGCAGCCAAGGTCGCACCGCGCGCCAAGCTTGCCGCCCAGGCGGACGAGGATGACGATGAAGCCTTCGCCGGCCTGCTGGACGACGAAAGCGCGCCCAAGGCCGCCGTGGTCGAATCCGACGAGCCGCAGTACAGCGCCGTGCTTGCCGTGCAACTGGGCTCACAGGAGCAGCTGCGTCGCCTGCCGCGCACGCGCCTGACCGAACTGACCGAGCGCTACCGCGATTGCCTGGAGCATGCCGCCTCACTCTACGACGGTAAAACTCACACGCTCAACGACGGCAGCACCCTGGTGCTGTTCCACAGCCGCGACTGCGGCGAGGACTACCTGACCAACGCCATCTGCTGCGGCGAGCTGTTGCGCGCATTGGGCCATGCCCTGCAGATCGAGGTAGCGGACAGCGGCATTACCCTGCAGCTGCAGCTGGGCCTTGCCCTGGGTAACGACCTGCAAGGGCTGGAGCTGGTAGACCTGCTGATGGCCGAAAAGGCCCAGGACGCTCTGGCACTGTCGCAGCACAGTCGCAACTTGTTGCTGGTAGAACGGCAGATCAGTGATGACACGCTGATTCGCCAGCGCGCCCGCATTCGCCCGATTGCCAGCCCCGAGGGTGCCTGCTGCGTGGAGCGCCTGATGGAACCCTACCCGTCGATGCTGGAGCGTCAGCTCGCGCGGATGCACGAACGCCGGGCCTGATACAGCCCCTTGCGGGAGCGGGCGTGCCCGCGAATCAAGCGCCGCGGTGTATGGCACCGGCTGCGCCGGTGTTCGCGGGCATGCCCGCTCCCACAGGTCCCTGCAAAATCAGCGGTGCATGGTTTACAGCAGATACGAAAAAGCCCGCAATGATGCGGGCTTTTTCGTATCTGGCAGTTAGATCAGAACCGGTAGACTTCCATATCGGTTCGAATCGGCGCAGCCATCGGGATCTTGGATTTCTCAGGCGTCTTCTTCACCTGCACCGGAGCAGCCGATTTTTTAGGCGACTCTTCGGCAATCGCCGGCTGGTTAGCCAGAGGCTTGACCGCTGTGCTCAGCTGTTCGGCCAGTTTCTGAAGCAACTGGCCCTGGGCCTGCACCTGCGACGCCTCGCTGCCCGCGTGCGGCTGTTCGAGGTGAACGATGCGGTTGTCACGCACATGGCCACGGCGGTCCAACAGGCGCCACTGGGCATCCAGGACGGCCGGCTGGTCCTTGCCCGAGTCCAGGCGAGTGATCGACAGCAGCACTTGTACATCCGGGTTGAACCCGGCAGCCGCCGGGGCCAGCACCACGCGCTGGCTGTCCAGGCGCCAGGCGAGCTGGCGCACCAGCAGCTGGTCGATATCCGACGAAAGGCTGCCGGCCCAACGACCGTCGGTCGCCGAACTCAGGCTGCCATCGGCCTGACGCTGCAGGAACGTCTCACGTTGCAGGTAATCGGCAACCGATACCGGACCGAGCACCACGGCCATGCCCGCACTCTGCGAAGGCTGGCCAGGATCACCACTGTCGAGCTGGTACAGGGCAACCGGCTGATGCATGGTGCACCCGCCAAGGCCCAGCAGGCCAGTCATCAACAGCGCAAATGGAAGGCGCAGAAATTTCATCATCCCATCCAGGCGGTCGCCAAAAGGCCAACCGCAGTGATACATATAAATTCAAACGGGCACACGGCCACGCCGGCACCGCAAGGGCCATATCATCCGCGAAATAACCGTCCGACTCCAGCATTTCTGCCCGGAACGACGCTGAAATTGCCGCTCCAGACATTTCAACCGCTTACGCCGGCACTTCCACCTGCAACCCATCGACCCGCTGGAACCCGCGTGGCAGCTTGCTGCCGCGCCGTCCGCGCTCGCCCTTGTAATGCTCCAGGTCGTCCGCTTTCAGAGATAGGGTACGCTTGCCGGCTTGCAATACAAGCGTCGCGCCATCTGCTATTACGGCCAGATCGGTAACAAATTCTTCACGGCTCGCCACCCGGTCGCCCGGCACCCCGATAATCTTGTTGCCCTTGCCTTTGCCCAACTGAGGCAGGTCGCTGACCTTGAATACCAGCAGACGGCCTTCGGTGGTAACCGCCGCCAGCCAGTCCTGCTCGCGGTTGGCCACCGGGCGCGGGGTCATGACCTTGGCACCGTTGGGCAGGCTGAGCAAGCCCTTGCCGGCCTTGTTCTTGGCCTGCAGGTCTTCACCCTTGACCACGAAGCCATAGCCGGCGTCCGAAGCCACCACGTACAGTGCATCGTCGTCTGGCAACAGCACACACTCGAAGGTGGCCCCCGGTGGTGGCGTCAGGCGGCCGGTCAGTGGTTCGCCCTGACCACGCGCCGACGGCAGGCTGTGGGCGGCTAGCGAGTAACTGCGGCCAGTAGAATCGATGAGCACGGCAAACTGGTTTGAGCGCCCGGCAGCAGCGGCCTTGAAGCCATCGCCGGCCTTGTACGACAGGCCGGTGGCATCAATGTCGTGACCCTTGGCGCAGCGCACCCAGCCCTTCTCCGAGAGCACCACGGTGACCGGCTCGGTCGGCATCAGCTCGTTTTCCGACAGCGCCTTGGCCTCGGCACGCTCGACGATCGGCGAGCGGCGGTCGTCGCCATAGGTTTCAGCATCCTTGATCAGCTCGCTGCGTACCAGCTTGCGCAGCTTGGCATCGCTGCCCAGCAGGGCGAGCAGCTTGGCCTGCTCCTTCAGCAATTCATCCTGCTCGCCGCGGATCTTCATCTCTTCCAGGCGTGCCAGCTGCCGCAGGCGGGTCTCGAGAATGTAGTCGGCCTGGATTTCGGTCAGGTCGAAACGGGCGATCAGGGCCTGCTTGGGCTGGTCTTCGGTACGGATGATGTGGATAACTTCATCCAGGTTGAGGAACGCGGTCAGCAAACCTTCCAACAGGTGCAGGCGCTTCTCCACCTTGTCCAGGCGGTGCTGCAGGCGGCGACGGACGGTAGCGGTACGGAACTCCAGCCATTCCAGCAGCAGCGCTCGCAGGTTCTTCAGCTGTGGCCGGCCGTCCAGGCCGATGATGTTGACGTTGACCCGGTAGCTGCTCTCCAGGTCGGTCGTGGCAAACAGGTGCTGCATCAGCTCATCGGCATCCACACGGTTGGAGCGCGGGATGATGACGATGCGGCACGGGTTCTCGTGGTCCGACTCGTCACGCAGGTCGGCGACCATAGGCAGCTTCTTGGCCTGCATCTGCGCAGCGATCTGCTCCAGCACCTTGGCCCCGGAGACCTGGTGCGGCAGCGCGGTGACGACGATGTCGCCATCCTCGACGCGGTAGACGGCGCGCATACGGATGGAGCCGCGACCGCTTTCGTACATCTTGAGGATTTCTGCCCGCGGCGTAACGATCTCGGCCTCGGTCGGGTAGTCCGGCCCCTGGATGTGCTCGCACAGCTGCTCGATGGTGGCCTTGGGCTCGTCGAGCAGGCGCACACAGGCAGTGGCCACTTCACGCAGGTTGTGCGGCGGTACGTCAGTGGCCATGCCAACGGCGATACCAGTGGTGCCGTTGAGCAGGATGTTGGGCAGGCGCGCAGGCAGCACGGCCGGCTCCTGCAGGGTGCCGTCGAAGTTGGGCACCCAGTCCACGGTGCCCTGGCCGACTTCGCTGAGCAGCACTTCGGCGTAGCGCGAAAGACGCGCTTCGGTATAACGCATGGCGGCGAACGACTTCGGATCGTCCGGCGCACCCCAGTTGCCCTGGCCGTCGACCAGCGTATAGCGGTAGCTGAACGGCTGGGCCATCAGCACCATGGCCTCGTAGCAGGCCGAGTCGCCGTGGGGGTGGAACTTGCCGAGCACGTCACCGACGGTACGCGCCGACTTCTTGTGCTTGGCATCGGCATCGAGCCCCAACTCGCTCATGGCGTAGACGATGCGTCGCTGCACCGGCTTCAGGCCATCGCCGATGTGCGGCAAGGCGCGGTCCATGATTACGTACATGGAGTAGTTGAGGTAGGCCTGTTCGGTGAAGTCAGCCAGCGAGCGGCGTTCTACGCCATCCAGGCTGAGTTCCAGTGAGTCGCTCATGCGGGCCTCGTCATTTCAGGTTCTGGCGCAGCAGCATGGTGCCGCCGCGCTGGGTAAATTCAAGTTGTTTCAGGGCACTCATGCCCAGCAATACGGCCTGCCCGTCCAGGCCCGGCACCACGATGGCGCGCACGTCCTGCAGGCGGATATCCCCCAGCTGCAGGCTGGTCAGGCGCGTGCGGTAGCCTTCGGTACGGCCGTTGGCGGTACTGAGCTGCACCGGGCTGCCACGCTCCAGGCCCAGCTCGCGGCCCAGCGCCTCGGGGATGGCCACGTCGGTGGCACCTGTGTCGAGCATGAAATGCACCACCTGGCCGTTGATTGCGCCATCCATCACGAAGTGGCCCTGGCCGTTGCCCAGCAGGCGCACCTCGATAAAGCCTTCGCCATGCGTCGACTGCACCTGGGCATTGGGGTTGCGCTGGCTGTCTTCCCATTGGCCGAAAAAACGCGTGGCAAGGAACAGCGCCGCCGCCCAGGCGACGATCATCAATACCTTGCCAGCCCGCTTGCCCGGTGCCTGGCTCATGGCTTGGCGCTCCATCCGCCTTCCGGAGCATCGAAGCGCCAGACGATCGGGCGTGCTTCGCCATCGGCGCGGGCGCCGTTGTTGTTGTCCACGCCTATCCAGGCGCCCTTGGCATCGATCACCAGGGCCTCGGCCAGACCGAACGGCTGCTGGTAGCGACGCGACTCGACCAGGGCATCGGCAGCGAACGACCAGCAGCGCTCGACCATGCCGCTGTCGGTATCCCGACGACAGACGCGGTAGGCATTGCGTTCGAGAGTGAACAGCTTGCCTTCGAACCAGGCCAGGTCGGCGAAGTCGCGCGACAGTGCCTGGGCATTGGGCATCTGTGCCGGCTGCATTTCGACCCCGGCCTCGCTCAGCAACACGCAGCTGCGGCCGCAGGTCCACACCGACTGCTGGCGCTCGATAGCCACCAGGCCACGGCGCTCGCGCTCGGCGGCCAGCCACAGGCGGTCACCCGCCGGGTTGATCGCCAGACCTTCGAACAAGGCGTTGAAGTTCAGCAGCATGCCGCTGGCCCGGGCCTGACGAACCATGGCCGGGTCGATCTTCAACCAGTCCGCCTCGCCTTCCAGCGGCAGTTGCAGCACAGCGGCATGAGCTTCGCTGACCAGGTACAGGTTGCCCGCCTGGTCACAGCTGATGCCTTCGAAATCCAGCTCGCCACCACGAATATACGACGCCGCCCAGTTGCGCGACTTCAAGCCCCACGGCAGGCCACTTTCCGGCACCGCTGGCGGGGTGAAGGTGAGCGGCTGCGCGCGCCAGGTCGGGTTTTGCTGGTCGAAGCGGTAGATGCGGTCGTCGTCGCGGTCGGATACGCCCCACAGCCCGCCCCGGCATTCCACCAGGCCAGACAGGTTGCCACCGCGCATGCCTTCGATCGGGTGCTCGGCGCTCAGCTTCAACTCTGGCCAGTTGCCCGCCAGGCTCGGCAAGGCAACCAGCGCCAGGCAGGCAGCCAGAAGCCGCCGAATCAAACCATGACCTCGGCCAGGTTGCCCTTGGTTTCCAGCCAGCTCTTGCGGTCGCCCGCGCGCTTCTTGGCCAGCAGCTTGTCCATCAGCTCGCAGGTGGCCTGCACGTCGTCCAGGGTCAGTTGCACCAGGCGCCGGGTATTCGGGTCCATGGTGGTCTCGCGCAGCTGTGGCGGGTTCATCTCGCCCAGGCCCTTGAAGCGGGTGACCTGTGGCTTGCCGCGCTTCTTCTCGGCCACCAGGCGATCGAGGATACCGTCACGCTCGGCCTCGTCGAGTGCGTAGTAGATTTCCTTGCCCAGGTCGATGCGGTACAGCGGCGGCATGGCCACGTACACATGCCCGGCCTCGACCAGGGCGCGGAAGTGCTGGACAAACAGTGCGCACAGCAACGTGGCGATGTGCAGGCCGTCGGAGTCGGCGTCGGCGAGGATGCAGATCTTGCCGTAGCGCAGCTGCGCAAGGTCGGTGGCCCCCGGGTCGACGCCAATGGCCACGGCGATGTTGTGCACTTCCTGGCTGGCCAGGACTTCGCCACCGTCCACTTCCCAAGTGTTGAGGATCTTGCCACGCAGCGGCAGGATCGCCTGGAATTCCTTGTCGCGAGCCTGCTTGGCCGAGCCACCGGCCGAGTCACCCTCGACCAGGAACAGTTCGGCGCGCATCGGGTCCTGGCCGGCGCAATCGGCCAGTTTGCCGGGAAGTGCCGGCCCCTGGGTTATGCGCTTGCGCTCGACCTTCTTGCTGGCCTTCAGGCGGCGCCCGGCGTTGCTGATGGCCAGCTCCGCCAGCTGCATGCCCAGCTCGGGGTGGGCGTTGAGCCACAGGCTGAACGCGTCCTTGACCACGCCGGAAACGAAGGCAGCCGCCTCGCGCGACGACAGGCGCTCCTTGGTCTGCCCGGAGAACTGCGGGTCCTGCATCTTCATCGACAGCACGAAGGTGATGCGCTCCCAGACGTCTTCCGGCGCCAGCTTCACGCCGCGCGGCAGCAAGTTGCGGAACTCGCAGAATTCACGCATGGCATCCAGCAGGCCCTGGCGCAGGCCGTTGACATGGGTGCCGCCTTGGGCGGTAGGGATCAGGTTGACGTAGCTCTCCTGGATGCTGTCGCCGCCTTCTGGCAGCCACAGCAAGGCCCAGTCCACCGCTTCCTTGTTACCGGCCAGGCTGCCGCAGAACGGCTCGTCGGGCAGGCGCTGGAACTCATTGACGGAATCGACCAGGTAGGAACGCAGGCCATCCTCATAGTGCCATTCGACTTTCTCGCCGCTGGCCTTGTCCTCGAAGCTGACCAGCAGGCCCGGGCACAGCACGGCCTTGGCCTTGAGCACGTGCTTGAGGCGGCTGATGGAGAACTTCGGCGAATCGAAGTACTTGGGGTCGGGGCTGAAGTACACGCTGGTGCCGGTGTTGCGCTTGCCGACCGAGCCGACCACTTCCAACTCGCTGGCCTTGAAGCCATCGGCGAAAGTCATCTGGTATTCGTTGCCGTCACGTTTGACGCGCACGCGCACCTGGGTCGACAGGGCGTTGACCACAGAGATGCCCACGCCGTGAAGGCCACCGGAGAACTGATAGTTCTTGTTGGAGAACTTGCCGCCGGCGTGCAGCTTGGTGAGGATCAGCTCGACCCCGGACACCCCCTCTTCCGGGTGGATGTCCACCGGCATGCCGCGGCCATCGTCGCTGACTTCCAGCGAGTGGTCGGCATGGAGGATGACCTGTACCGAACGGGCATGACCGGCCAGGGCTTCGTCGACACTGTTGTCGATGACTTCCTGGGCCAGGTGGTTGGGGCGGCTGGTATCGGTGTACATGCCCGGCCGCTTGCGGACCGGGTCAAGGCCCGAGAGGACTTCGATGGCGTCTGCGTTATAGGCGCTAGCGCTGGGAGTGGCCATAGGGTCTCGTCGTCAGTCTGGTGAATGCAAAAAAGTCAAAATACAGAAAAATCGAGCGCTGCGTACTGCCCACGGGCAATGCCGGCGAAGGCCAGCAGTGCCGGCAGGCGCTCGGCGAAGCCCTGGAAGCTGTGGTCGCCACCGGCCTGGATGCGCAGGGCACAAGCACGGTAATAGCGCTCGGCATTGCGATAGTCCAGGGTTTCATCGGCGGTCTGCAGCCACACTTGATAGCGGCTGGCGTCCACCGGGGCTGGTACTTCCAGCTCGGCCAGGGCCTGCACGTGATCGTGGGTCAGCTCCCAGGCTTCACCGGTGTAGTGATTGTGCTGGGTGCCCAGGTAGCCGTCGAAATGCTTGTGCGGTGTTACCGCCGGGTTCACCAGCAAGGCCTTGAGGCCGTGGCGCTCGGCCAGATAGGTGGCATAGTAGCCGCCGAGCGAACTACCTACCAACAATGGTGCGCCCAGTTCGGCGATGGCCGCTTCGAGCTGCGCGATGGCCTGCCGTGGGTGGTGGTGCAAGGCGGGCACCCGCAGTTGGGCCGACAGGCCCAGTTGCTGCATCACGGCCTCGAGTTGGCGCGCCTTGGTCGAAAGTGGCGAGCTGTTGAAGCCATGGATATAGAGGATGGAACCCGACATGCTGCCCCCGGAATCTGTGGCTTCGCGCCCAGTGATATGGGCGCAGGGACGCGCAGTGTAGCGCGTTCGCCGGGTTTTGACGCAGTGTCACGGGTTTCGCAACAATTTCTTCACCGAAGGCGCAACCACAGTTCCCTGTAGGAGCGGCCTTGTGTCGCGATGGGGCGCGAAGCGGCCCCAGGGTTTCAGCTGCGCCACAAATATTGCCGGGGCCGCTCTGCGGCCCATCGCGACACAAGGCCGCTCCTACAATTGACCGCGTCTGCAGGCGCAGCTCAATAGCCAGGGCTATCGAAGTCGAGCTTCACCTGGAAATCCACTGCCCGCTCCACCCCGGTCTCCAACCGCCCGTCGGTGTGGAGGCGCAGCCAGCGGTATCCAGGCTGCTCCTCGCTCACCTTGAAATCCTCGCTGCGCGCCGCGAACTGGATACAGGTCGACGGAGTGGCCAGCAGGCGACGGCCGTCGCGCACTTCATCCCATTCCTGGTGCACATGCCCCCACAGCAGCGCCCGCACCTGTGGGTACCCCTCAACGATATCGAACAGCGCCTGGGCATTGCGCAAGCCGATCGGCGCAATCCAGGCACAGCCGATATCCACCGGCTGGTGGTGGAAGCACACCAGGCAATGCCGTTCACCCGCCTCTCGCAAGGCCGCTTCCAGCACTGCCAGCTGATCGCCCTCCAGCAGCCCATGCGTCGCCCCGGGTACGGCTGTGTTGAGCATGACGATGCGCCACGCACCGATATCGGTCACCGCCTGTACCAGCTCCGGTGCCACTTGCGCCATGATTCGGGCCTCGTCATGGTTGCCAGGCAACCAGCGGGTGGGCGCGGCAAACGGTGCGGTCAGCTCACGGAACGCTTCATAGGACGCCACGCTGGCGTCCTGGGACAGGTCGCCAGTGCACAGCAGCAGGTCGACAAGCGGTTGCTCCCGCCGCACCTGGGCCACTACATGGCGCAGGCTGTCACGGGTATTGAGGCCCAGCATGCTGCCGGCCGGGTCGGCGAACAGGTGGGCATCGGTCAGTTGCACCACATGCACGGGGCGCGATTGGTTTGGCTGCGGCAACGGCCGTCTCCTCGAACGGATTCAGCGCGAATTATGGCTGCACAACGGGTGCTAGCAAACACCCACGAACGACCTGCGTCACACTTCAGCGAACGCTCGCCAGCTCGTGACCACAAGCCAGGCAGTGGCTCAGCCATTCACCGAGGAACAGGTTGAGCTGGGCCTTTTCGTCCGGCTGGTGCATGGCCTCGTTCGGATACGGGTAGATGCTGCGCAGGCGCCGGGTGTGTTCGGCACTGACCACTTCGGCCATGCGCGCATCGTGGTACACCTGCACTTCCAGGTGCGGTACCGGCAACCACGGCAGGCTGTGCTCCTGGCGCACGTGCAGGGTGGTGGTGTACGGGCAGGCCAGCACCACGTCGAGCACCAGCACGCCGAGCATCTGGTCGCCCTGGGTCATGCCGATGCGGCGCGAGCTCTGGGTGGTGCGCATGTCGGGCAACAGGCGCATCAGCCGGGCGTAGTTGGCCTCGCAGGCTGCCTGCAGCCCGACCAGGTCGACCCGATAACGCTCGCGCAGCAGGTTCACTTCCACATACCTCGTACTTCATCACGGTTCAGCGCCAGCCATTGCAGGCCGATGATGGTCGCCGCGTTGCAAATGCGCCCGTCGCGCACCGCCTGCATGGCATCCTCGAACGACCACACGCGCACGCGAATGTCCTCGCCCTCTTCTTCCAGGCCATGCAGGCCGCCCGCCCCTTCACTACTGCAACGGCCGAGGAACAGGTGAACGTACTCGTCACTGCCGCCGGGCGACGGGAAGTAACGGGTCATCGGCCACAGGGCGCTAAAGGCCAGGCCGGCTTCTTCTTCGGCTTCGCGGTGGGCTACTTCCTCGGGTTGCTCGTCCTTGTCGATCAGCCCGGCCACCATCTCGATCAGCCAGGGGTTGTCGACCTTGTCCAGTGCACCGACGCGGAACTGCTCGATCAGCACCACTTCATCGCGCAACGGGTCGTACGGCAGCACGCACACCGCATCATGGCGCACGAACAGTTCACGGCTGATCTCGCGGCCCATGCCCCCGGCAAACAACTCGTGGCGCAGACGTAGCTTGTCGAGCTTGTAAAAGCCCTGGAAGCAGTTGGCCCGCTCAATGATTTCGAAGCCCTTGGGCACTGAGTTCAACGCGTCTGACATGGAAATCCTCATTACCTCGAATACCGCATCGCGCCATCCTACTCTGCACGCCTGCCGGTTTCACCCCTTTCCGGCAACCGTTCGCGCACTCGGGACAGCGCGCCTTCTCTCTGTTAGCTTAGTGGCGAACTGAAGGCCGCGCAGACGGTCAAAGGCCGACTTTTCCCTGTTCTGCAAGGATCCTCATGACACTTGTCAAACTGACTTCCGTGGCTGTGCTGGCCCTGGCCCTGGGTGCCTGCCAAAGCCTGTTCACGCCCAACTACCGGGCGCCGCTCGAGGTCAAGCGCGATGCCTGGGAGCATGTCAAACCCGGCTGCAGCGAAAGCGACTGCCCGCTGGTGAACATCGACATGATCCACTTCCCGGCCTTGCCCAAGCTCGATGGCATCGTCGAGAAACGCCTGCTGCAACTGACCGAAGACAACCAGCGCGGCAACGCACCGACCACCCTGCAAGCCTACGAGCAGCAGTACCTGGCCAGTGCCGACAAGCGCAACAGCAGCTACCTGCAGGCCAAGGTACGCGAGCAGCATGACGGACTGGTGATCATCGAATTGTCCAGCTACCTGGACAGCGGCGGCGCCCACGGCATGCCCGGGCGTGGCTTCATCAACTATTCGCGCAAGCTGGACAAGGTGCTGACCCTGCAGGACATGCTGGTGCCCGGCCAGGAAGACACCTTCTGGAAAACCGTCGAGGAATCGCACCACGCTTGGCTGATCAGCGTAGGCATGGACAAGGATGCCGAGTTCATCAAGACCTGGCCGTTCAAGCAGTCGCCGCACGTCGCCCTGACGTACGGCGCGGTGGTGGTCAAGTACGAGGTCTATTCCATCGCGCCCTACTCCATGGGCCACGTGGAGTTGAAGATCCCGTACCCACGCCTGAATGGCGTGCTCAAGCCCGAGCTGTTTCCCGGCCGCGGCTGAAGCTCAGCAGCCCGTGCAGTAGCCCTGCCAGCAGCAATGCCGGCAGGGTCGCACCCAGGTTCGGCGCTTGCGCGGCGATCAGATGGTACGCGGCAACGCCCACCGCCCAGGCCAGCAGTGCCTGCCAGTGCAAGCCATGCACCTGTGCCGGCAAGCGGCGGCGACGGATCACGTAATGGTCCATCAATACCACACCGAACAGCGGTGCAAACACCGAGCCGATCAGCAGCAGGAAGTTCTCGTACTGTGCCAGTGGCGCCAGCAAGGCGATCAGCGTGCACAGCACGCCAATGGCCAGCGCCAGGTGCTCGACCTTCAGGCGCACCAGCACGCCGGTGGAAACGGCCGCCGAGTGAATGTCGGCAAAAGCCTTTTCCGACTCGTCCAGCAGAATCAGCAGCAGTGGAATGCCCATGCCGGCGCCCGCCAGGGCCAGCAGCAGGGCGTTGGCTTCGCCACTGCCGGCGAAGGCCAAGGTATAGCCCACGCCCAGGCTCATCAGCCAGGTGTTGCCGATGAAGTAGCCCACCACCGTACCGCCGAATACATGTTTGCCGTTACGGGCAAAACGCGAGTAGTCGGCGATCAGCGGCAACCAGGACAGCGGCATGGCGATGGCGATGTCGAAACCCACAGCCAGCGACATCGATCCGTCGCCGGCGCGGTTCCACAGTGCCGCAAGATCGGCCTTGGCGAACAGGTTCCAGGTCAGCCAAAGGCAAGCGCCCAGCAGCAGCCAGATACCCCAAGTGCTTAGCACCTTGCGCACGAACGCCAGCGGCCCACCGACTGCGAGCAAGGTGGCCAGGGCGCCGAAGCACAGGGTCCAGAGCACAGGGCTGTTCCAGGCGCTGGCTTCGCCGAACGCCCGCGCGCCCAGCAGGCTGGCGGCATCGCGCATGACGATGATCTCGAACGCGCCCCAGCCCACCAGTTGCAGCAGGTTGAGCAGCGCCGGCAAGCGAGCGCCATGGCCACCCAGGCTCAGTTTCAGCGTGCCCATGGCCGACAGGCCGGTATCGCTGCCGATGACACCGGCAGCCCCCAGCAGCAGCACACCCACACCGGTGCCCAGGGCGATAGCCAGCACCGCGTCGGCAAGGCCCAGGCCAGGGGCCAGCATGGCGCCGACCTGCAGCACCATCAGGCCGATACCGAGGGAGAACCATAGCGAGAACAGGTCGCGGGCGCCGAAGATGCGCTGGGCGGTGGGGACCGGGTGGTCGGGGGAGAATTGGCTGGGGGTGGTCATGCTTTGACACTCGGCAAGGTATTGGATTGGACGCGGTCGCTGTAGGAGCGGCCTTGTGTCGCGAAAGGGCCGCAAAGCGGCCCCAGGTTTTCAGCTTCGCGACTGAAATTGCCGGGGCCGCTTCGCGGCCCATCGCGACACAAGGCCGCCCCTAC
Organism: Pseudomonas sp. PVC-5-1; assembly: GCF_057444345.1. NCBI lineage: Bacteria > Pseudomonadati > Pseudomonadota > Gammaproteobacteria > Pseudomonadales > Pseudomonadaceae > Pseudomonas > Pseudomonas sp. PVC-5-1. Next base: position 5,177,302 of record NZ_CM172024.1, read on the forward strand.
AGGGGTCAGCGCTGCGACTTAGACTTTGTGATACAGCTGGCTGCCTTCCTGGCGGAACCGCTCGGCCTGCTCACGCATGCCTTGCTCGACCGTCACATCCACGGTTTCGATCTTGGCGGCGTATTCACGCACTTCCTGGGTGATCTTCATCGAGCAGAACTTCGGCCCGCACATCGAGCAGAAGTGCGCGACCTTGGCCGATTCCTTAGGCAGGGTCTCGTCGTGGTAGGCACGGGCAGTGTCCGGGTCCAGGCCGAGGTTGAACTGGTCTTCCCAACGGAACTCGAAGCGTGCCTTGGACAAGGCGTTGTCACGGATCTGCGCACCCGGGTGGCCCTTGGCGAGGTCGGCGGCATGAGCGGCGATCTTGTAGGTGATGATGCCGGTCTTCACGTCATCCTTGTTTGGTAGGCCCAGGTGTTCCTTGGGCGTGACGTAGCAGAGCATCGCGCAACCGAACCAGCCGATCATAGCCGCACCAATGCCCGAGGTGATGTGATCGTAGCCAGGAGCGATATCGGTGGTCAGCGGGCCGAGGGTGTAGAACGGCGCCTCGTCGCAGCATTCCAACTGCTTGTCCATGTTCTCCTTGATCAGTTGCATCGGCACGTGGCCGGGTCCTTCGATCATGCACTGCACGTCGTGCTTCCAGGCGATCTTGGTCAGCTCGCCGAGGGTCTCCAGTTCACCGAACTGCGCGGCATCGTTGGCGTCGGCAATCGAGCCGGGACGCAGGCCGTCGCCCAGCGAGAAGCTGACGTCGTAGGCCTTCATGATTTCGCAGATTTCTTCGAAGTGGGTGTACAGGAAGTTTTCCTTGTGGTGTGCCAGGCACCACTTGGCCATGATCGAGCCACCACGGCTGACGATACCGGTGACACGCTTGGCAGTCAGCGGCACATAACGCAGCAGTACGCCGGCATGGATGGTGAAGTAGTCCACGCCCTGCTCGGCCTGCTCGATCAGGGTGTCGCGGAACAGCTCCCAGGTCAGGTCCTCGGCCACGCCGTTGACTTTTTCCAGGGCCTGGTAGATCGGTACGGTACCAATCGGCACCGGCGAGTTGCGGATGATCCACTCACGGGTTTCGTGAATGTGCTTGCCGGTGGACAGGTCCATGACCGTGTCCGAACCCCAGCGGATGCCCCAGGTCAGCTTGGCCACTTCTTCCTCGATCGAGGAACCCAGCGCGCTATTGCCGATGTTGCCGTTGATCTTCACCAGGAAGTTGCGGCCGATGATCATCGGTTCCACTTCCGGGTGGTTGATGTTGGCAGGGATGATCGCGCGGCCACGGGCAATTTCCTGGCGGACGAACTCAGGGGTGATTTCTTTCGGGATGTTGGCCCCGAAGCTGTGGCCGGCGTGCTGCTCGTCGAGCAGACCAGCGGCACGTGCCTCTTGCAGCTTCATGTTTTCGCGGATGGCCACGTACTCCATCTCGGCAGTGATGATGCCTTGGCGGGCATAGTGCATCTGCGAGACGTTGGCACCAGCCTTGGCACGGCGCGGGTTGCGCACGTGGGCGAAACGCAGCTTGGCCAGTTCGGCATCGTTCAGGCGCTGCTGGCCGAAGTCGGAGCTCAGGCCGGCCAGGCGCTCGGTGTCACCGCGTGCCTCGATCCACGCCGAACGCACATCGGCCAGGCCCTTGCGCACGTCGATGACAACGTTGGGGTCGGTGTACGGGCCGGAAGTATCGTAGACCAGCACCGGGGCATTGGACTCGCCACCGAAATCGGTCGGGGTGTCGTCCAGGCTGATTTCACGCATGGGCACGCGGATGTCCGGGCGCGAACCTTCGACATACACCTTGCGCGAACGCGGGAATGGTTGCACGGACTGCTGATCGACTTGTGCCGATTCGCTGAGGTTGATCGCTTTTTCTTGTTTGGTCATCACAGGCTCTCCAGACGGCTTCCTAGCAGTGGAATGTCGGGGTGAACCTGAAAGGCGCGGACGCACCCTTGATGGGTGCAGTGCCGGATTTGGGGTGCCTGAAGCTGCATGCAGCTGTGACATTCCCGGACCTGGCACAAGAGGCTCCCCGGGAAGGCGAGCAATCTTGTTCCCTACGCAGGCGCTAACCTGATCAGGTTCAACGGGATCCGCAACTTTGCGATCTCAGCCTTTGCTTCAAGGCACCCCGACAAGAACATGCGCAGTCTAGACTGGAGTGGTCGGCAAAGCCAAGCAGGTAAATGCGCGGATGATGAAAGGCACCCCGAGCGATTGTTGCCGGGTGCGCATGGCACTACACTGGCCCGTCGCTCGATACTCAACAGTTCAGTAATTAAATTTCGTACAAGGATTGCCTCTATGCTGCGCAAACTCTCACTGGCAATAGCCGTGTCTTGTGCGTCCAACGGAGTGGTCTGGGCAGCGGACGTGCCCACTACAGTGAAAACCGACCTGGTCAGCGTCTATCAGGAAGCGGTCGACAACAACGCTGACCTGGCTGCGGCCCGCGCCGATTACGGCGCCCGCCGCGAAGTGGTACCGCAGGCTCGCGCCGGGTTGCTGCCTAACCTGTCGGCCGGTGCCGAAATGCTGAACACCCGCACCAAGCTGGACGAACCATCGGCCACCAGCAACCGCAGCGGCAACACCTGGAGCGCAACCCTGGCGCAACCTATATTCCGCGCTGATCGCTGGTTCCAGTTGCAGGCAGCCGAAGCGGTCAACGAACAGGCGGCGCTGGAGCTGTCGGCGACCGAGCAGAACCTGATCCTGCAAACCGCGCAGAATTACTTCGCCGTGCTCCGTGCCCAGGACAACCTGGCCGCGACCAAGGCCGAGGAAGCGGCCTTCAAGCGCCAGCTGGACCAGTCCAACGAACGATTCGACGTCGGCCTCTCCGACAAGACCGACGTGCTGCAATCCCAGGCCAGCTACGATACAGCGCGGGCCAACCGAATCATTGCCGAGCGCCAGGTACAGGATGCCTTCGAGGCCCTGGTGACCCTGACCAACCGGGAATACACATCGATTCAAGGCGTGGTCCATACCTTGCCAGTGCAGGTGCCTACGCCCAACGACGCCAAGGCCTGGGTCGAAACCGCCGGGCGCCAGAACCTCAACCTGCTGGCCACCAACCACGCGGTCGTCGCTGCCGAGGAAACCCTGCGCCAGCGCAAGGCCGGCCACGCGCCGACCCTGGACGCAGTTGCCAAGTATCAGAAGGGTGACAACGACAACTTCGGTTTCACCAACCCCGCGCCGGCCCCCGTTACGCGCTATAGCGGCGACGTCGAGCAGACCAGCATCGGCCTGCAGTTGAACATCCCGATCTACAGCGGCGGCCTGACCAGTTCGCAGGTGCGCGAGGCCTACCAGCGCCTGAGCCAGACCGAGCAGCAGCGTGAAAGCCTGCGCCGCCAGGTGGTGGAAAACACCCGCAACCTGCACCGCGCAGTGAATACCGACGTGGAACAGGTGCAGGCGCGCAAGCAGTCGATCATCTCCAACCAGAGCGCGCTGGAAGCCACCGAGATCGGCTACCAGGTGGGTACCCGCAATATCGTCGACGTGCTTGACGCCCAGCGTCAGCTCTACACCTCGGTGCGCGACTATAACAACAGCCGCTATGACTACATCCTCGACAACCTGAGCCTCAAGCAGGCAGCCGGCACCTTGAGCCCGCAGGACCTACAGGACCTCAAGCGGTACCTGAAGCCAGACTACAACCCGGACAAGGACTTCCTGCCGCCGGACCTGGCGGCTGCAGCGGCGAAGAACTTCGAGCGCAGGCCTTGAGATAGGTGTTGGACCAGTCGCGGGCAAGCCCGCTCCCACCGCGGGGTAACCTGGGGGAGTTGGCGTGCCGGCGATAGGGCCATCAAATATCACTCCAGCCGCTACAGGACAGCGACTAGGCTGCTACGGCAATCGTCGAGTCGATGCGTTGAACCGACATATCCCCGATCAGCGCAGAGCCAGCCGGCTCAGGGGCGAACGCAGCCATTGCATCAACAAGATTTCCCAGGCTCGGCAGCGAATGCTCGACAGCCAACACAGATGCCCCCGCTGAAAGGGTCAAGGCCTCAGGCATGGCAACCATTTCAGAGGTGACTATTGCCGGCTGCGCAAAGATGAAGTCCTCCGCTGTCACTTGCGCAACTTCGAGCGCATCCAGGTACAGTATATTCACGATACCTTCCTGCCCCGGCACTGCCTGGGTATCAACGGCCACACCATGAATCTGCGCAAAGTCATTGAGCATGAAGCGCTCGACTTTGCTGACCTGCAGATCCTCGAAGCGACTGATGCCTACCTGGCTGAGGTCAATCTTGTCGATACCGTGCCGGAACCCCCGCAAGGTGTTCCTGTAATCGCTCACGCCTTCTTGTTTTGTCACCAGGAACACGCTGGGCGCAACCGTTGGCGGGGCATAGATCGTGCCTGCCAGAGAAGCCACCAACTGCCCCGATTCGTCGCTTGTAAGCGACACGCCATCTGCACCACCGGTAAGCAGAACATTCGCGTTGACAGGCGGGGGCGCCTGCACTTCAGGGCTGCCCTCGAAGTAACCTGGCGCAGCAGTGAATGCGTCAAGGAAGCGGAAGTTCGCTGGCTGCAGTTCGGCGATCGGTTTGCCCGCAAGCGTCAGCTTCTGCCCATCGCCAAGGTCTAGCACAGCCGCATTGCCGTCCTGTCGCATCTGCAGGTCAGCAAACCCTAAACCACCAAAACCGACCAGATCGATCACTTCACGCGAAGTTTCGAATTGCTCGAGTACATCGTTTCCGGCTGCACGCCTGTGGATAACATAGCGGTCAGTACCCTCCCCGCCCTTGAGCAGGTTGTATCCACGGCCACCATCCAGTAATGCCCCGGTGGGCCCAGCGATCAAGGTATCGTCGCCGTCGCCACTGATGAGGTTCTGCACCGAACCAGAGGCTATGGTCAGCGCCACTCCGGCGATATTGGCACTGCCGCTGGCCAAATCCACCGAAATACTGCGACTTACCGCAGCCGCATTCAACGTATTACGCCCGCCAGCGGTGCCGCTGATTGCGTCGTCAAGCAGCGCTCGCCCGGCGTTTTCTGCCACCAGGTTCGCATAGTCATCGGTGAAGTAATAAGTATCATCGATGGTGCCGGGGCTGCCAACTAGGCGCAACGTCCAGCGATCGAGTGTCAACGGCAAACCAGCATCGGTATTGCGCACCTCGAGCTTCCACTCCCCCGCTGAGCGCTCTGCGCGATGATGGGTCGACATGAACCCATATTTGAACGCTCCTGAGCGCGAATCGCCCAGATCGTCATCACCGGAGCCCGGTGCCTTGCCCGTGCGATCGAGCAGCACGCTTCGCGTGCCGCCAGGCGACACCAGCGTGAGCGTCATGTCACCAAGACGGCCCACCATCGAATGGATATCGACCTCCACATGCTCCACCAGCACATCAGCCGGCAGGGTCAAGGACAAAGTCGCGACCTGCCCCGCCGCAACCTGGTGGGCAAGCGGCTCACTGGCAGCGGTCAGCACCCGTTCATTGGCCTTGGTCGCCTGGCTACCCCATGACTCGGCAAGACGCACAGCCGCACGGGCGTCGACCATACCAAAACCGTAGTCGTGACTGGTGTGCATGCCACCGCCATTCCAGTTGCGCCCTGCGTTGTAGGCCCATTGGGTGGATGCGTCATCCACCTTGCGCGCAGACAGTGCGAGGATCTGCTGGACGTCCCGATAACCGAGCCCCGGATTGGCCTGCAGCATCAACGCCACCACGCCTGATACAATCGGCGCAGCGAAACTGGTGCCCTGGGTCGTGCTATAGGCGCTGCCCACCGATGCACCGCGCTCCGCTTCAAGGCTGACGCCAGTGGACAACACATGGCTGCCTGGTGCAGCGACCAGCAAGCTGGAACCTGGGTTGGAAAAGGGTGCAGTGGCAGCTTGCAGCACCGAGAGGTCTGCCTTTGCATTGATGGCCGCTACTTCTATTGCGTGACGGTTGTTGTTGGTCAGCGAGCCCTGCGCACTACCACCTTTGTCGCGCTGGTTGCCGCCAGAGGCGACGACGATGGTGCCAAGCCCGCCACGACCATTGGTGGCCGCAAGCGTAGTACTGAAAGCGAGCGCCAGAGCGGTATCGACCTTGCCTTCCGGTACATTCCCCAATGCGAAGTCCTTTTTGAACCCCCAACTGTTGTTGGCAATGTCGTAGTTGACCATTTGCCCCAGGTTGGTCAGGTCGTCGCCTTTGTTGGCCAGGTAGTGCCCGCCGATCGTCGCATCGTATGCAATGCCGATTCCCCCTTGATCATTGCGCGCTCCAACCATGACACCCGCCACTTGGGTGGCATGATTGGACGCCAGGGCAGCCAGCGTGCCATTGGTACGTTGGGTTTGCAGCCAGATGGGGTCGATATTCGGCTTGAGATCGGGGTGCTCGATATCGAAGATTTCCGGCGCGACGGCAAATTCACCGCCAGGCTCGAACTGCCCGATCCTCACGCCCTTGCCCGTGAAGTCACGCCATACTGGCGCGACATCGATCTCGTCCAGATACCACTGCCGCCCAGAGAGCGGGTCACCAGGCGATTGCTCATGGCGCAACGTTACCGTCGCGCGCAAGGGCGCCGATGCACCGCTGCCCACCTCGGTAACACTTATGGAGGCGTTGCCGGCCGCATCGACCAGGTCGTAGCGGAAACTGACATCACCGTCATGGCCAGGCAACGGCGTGACCTCTACATCACCCTGCTCGTTCAGCCGCACTGTAGCGCCCTTGCCAGCACTGACCGACGCGATGCGCAACGGCCCACTGCTGTTGAATGGCTGGTCGTTGGCCAGCAGCGCCGTCGCAGGGACTATCAGCGCGGTGTCAGTGGCGGTGAAGGTAGCCAGTTGCTCAGGCGACAGCCTGTCGCCGATTGGCATGGCGCCCGCGCCGAGAAGATCGATAGCGGCAATATCGGCGAAGCTGAGCTTCTGGATGTTGCTCACGGTCAGGCGGCCGTCTCGCCCCGCCACGGTGTCGGTGATCTGGTGACCCGATTCGGTACGCGTGATCAGGTACTCGTCGTGTGCACCATGCAAGCTGACCAAGTTGGTTCCCGCGCCTCCATCGATCGTGGCATCGCCCCGACCGGCTTCGATCACGTCATCGGCCGCCCCACCCGTAATCCGATCCGCGCCACCACCAGCGTAAATAATGCTGCCGCCCGCCGAGGCCTGGATGCGATCACCATTTGGGCCTGCGTAGATAACGGACTTGCCGGTACCACCAATGATGTCGTTGCGGCCGCTGCCACCGACGAGCACATCGTTGCCACCGCCACCGATCAGCAAGCTATCGCCCGAGCCGCCCTTGATGAAAACTCCGCGTTGACCGCCGCTGGCGATGATGTCCCTACCCCGCCCTCCTTGCGCGATGGTCAACCCGGCCTTGGCCATGTTCAGCCCAACGCCCTGCTCCCCCACGATCAGCGCCGTGTCACGCCCGCCATTGCCGTGCATGTTCGCCCAATCGTCACTGGCGCTGATCACGAATACATCATCGCCCGCCCCGCCGTGATAGGTATTGCTACCAGCGCCGCCGACCAGCCAGCTGCCACCCGGGGCTGCGGTCAAGACATCATCGCCTGCGGCGCCGTACAGCGTGTCCACGCCGAGCGCAGCGGCGTCCAGAGTGCTGCCTTGAGGACTCTGGCTGATGTAAGCCAGCCGGGAAGTGGGCCCGCTTGATGAAGTCAGTACCGTACCGCCACCTTGAGCCTCGATCCGATTGCCGACGGTATCGGCGAGGAACCTCACCGCCAGTACTTCCCGGTCCTCGCCATTGATGGTGAAAGCACTGCGGGAGAGGACCTGGTTACCCTGACGTGCTTCCCCCACCGGCTCGACCTGACCGAGCTTGATTTGGCTGATGCCATGCTCCTGCAATGCCTTCAATTCTCCGGCATCGGCACGCCCGTCGTGGTTGCCATCGACCCACACCTTCAATTGTGCCCAGACAGCATCTTCAACGTTGATAGCGCCATCGGCGTTGGCGTCCACGCTTGCCAGGGCGGCGAAGCCATCTTTGAACGGCGTTTCGCCGGAGTTGCCATCGCTACCGGCTTTGCCTCCGTAGTATTCGGAAAACAGTTGGCTGATGTTGCTCACCTGCCCGATGCCGTTGTCATGTACCAGCATGCCGGTCACACGATCTGCCCAGCCTGTACGACGTAACGTACCGCTGTTATCGACATCGAACAGCACGCCGTCCTCGATACCGGCCAAGCCCACACCTTGCCCGCTCAGATCGAGTAACAGAGGGTCGACGAAGGTGTTCACCGTGGTCATCGCCGCCAGCCCGTTGAGCACCACCGCGTTACGCAGGCTGAAGTCCGGCTGTTCGCTACCCTCCCGATAGAACTGGGCGAGGTGCTGGTTCGGCCGCACGTTGGGGTCGAGCTGGATCTCGCCGGGGCGGATACCCCCGGTGGTCAAGCTGCCCAACTGGGCGGAGGTGAAGTCGGTGTTGTCGAGGGTGCTGTCGGTGAAAGCGATGCTGTGGGTCAGGCGGCGGTTGACGTAGCCGCTGGAGACGTCGTTGCGGATGTCATCTTGGCCTTGGAGGTCGCGACGGGATTCAGTTGCGGGGGTAATTTCGATATCCAAGGATGAATCCATAGGTTCTACTTTTTCAGTACTTATGAGTTCGGATATCGCACTGGCCAAGCCATTTCCCGTAACCTCGCTTATCGAATAAAGAAACGATGCGATGGCCCCCGGCGAGTCAATACGGGATTTCCAATACTTGGCCAGGGGACGTAAATCATCCGGAGCCATTGCAGTAGTGTTAGCCATGATACTATCAGTTCGAATTGACAACCATAGCTCACTAACAGGGCTTCCCGCCGCGTCAAGTACCTCTTTCCAATATGACTCACGCCGCTCCGGATAGGTTAATTCAAATACAGCATTCAGAGTCCAGGCATCTTTCGATCTGCCTAGACCCTCAAAAACCTTACTGTGAAATGTCCAAACTTCCATATGATCTGGATCACCACCAGCCCTCCCTTCGCTCACCCTGCGCTCTTGAAGTTCCAGATAAGCCTTTCCCATCTCCAACCTTACTTGCTCTACATCTGCTTCACTCATGGGACGCCCGGCATCTGCTTCAGTTCTCCTCATGAAATTTATAGCAGCCAACCCTGCTATGGAGTTACCCTTAGCAACGCCGTTGGCAAGTATCGCATATCGATCCCCCTTCATAGCCATGTAATCATACATATCGCCAACACCTTTGGAATCCAAGATATTACGCGCCTTTTCTAAATCTTCCTTGGTCAACCCAGACATTATTCACCTCGCTTTATACTAGCAATTAAAAACTCTTCCACTGAGCGTCTAACCTTCAACCATTGCCCCAACTTGTCAGGGCGCATTATCACCTTGACCAGTACGTCCCCGAACACCACGAAAGTCATTTCGCATGAATAGTAATTCGGTATTTTTGGCCGCCAGTCGCAATACCCCACAGAAGTCATATCATCGAGCTCGCCTTCCCAGTAGATAAGCTTCTTGTGATTTTCAAAGACAGCGTCACGCGCCTCTACGCGATAGAGGCTGTATGACTCATCGTATTCAGCAACCGTTATTGTTTCTGCAGGGCTCTTCCGCAGAAGAAATTCGAGCTTAAGTCGTAAATCTCCCTCTCTTGCAGTTATCGGGGCCACAGCGACCAATAACCCTTCATGCTCCAAGCCCTGCCTAAACACCAAGCTATCGTCCGCCGGAGCAAGTCCCGGCCAGGTCATTGATAAAAAAACAGATACAAGACTTGCGTCACAGCCTTTTTTGTTATTGACAAAATCAGGATCAAAAGAGCTTTTTCCTTCGTACTCTGGCCAGAACGGAAAATACAACCTTGAAAATTCGTATACCTTCCCTGATATTTTCCCACATACTATAGGATCAACGGCTATCCTCTCCCTTTTCTTCCACGGCTCACTTTTCCAGGCCACACTTATCATCACGACCACGGGAATCAATAAGAGTACAGCAGCACAAACTCTTAGAAAATTCCAAGCCCACAGGCAAAACCGAAAGAACAGTTTCCTCATAATCACTCAGCGCTCCTTCAAGCTTTCTTGCATATGCCACCGCATGGGGCCCAGGAAGTAACTTATAATTCTGCGCCTATCTACAACGACCTCCGCCCGCTATGTCATACCCGCAGCAAGTGGCAACTCTTCATCTCCTACGCCCCCCTGAGCGAGCTCTGCATATTTATCTCCATTTGCAGCCAACAGGTCGTAAATCGCTGACAGCCCCTTACCCTCTAGAGCGACACTCGCCTCTTCAATATCTGCAACCTCGAGCCTGATCATTTACCTTCTCCTTGTTTTACACTTCGCTTTAGAAATTCCTCAACTCTATTTACCATACTCCTCCACTCCCCTAGCTTACCCCGCAGAAACTTAACACTCACAAGAGCATCCCCACCAGAAAGCACAAACTTCAAATCGCAGTAAGAATTATCTTCATCATATGCCCTTACACAATAAACTATGTATTGCATGCGCCCATCCTTTTCCAGCCAGAAAAAGTCCTGCTTATCTCCAGGAAAAACTCTACTGACACCCTCTACATATGTCATTCCAATGTTTGGTTCGTAACCTGCCTGTTCAAACGCCGTTATCGGGGTTGCCCGAAGATAACTTTTGAGTCTCTTTTCTAACCCGGTCGCCCCATGAACCCAGGGCTCGACGGCAACGGTCACGCCACCAAAACTGAAAGATGTTGCCTCACCGTAAGGGACAGGCTGCATCTCCGGCCAACTCATTGCCATATAGAGCGAGACCAAATTTGCACCACAGCCTTTTTTGTTGTTTACGAAACCCGGCTCCCAGGAACTTTCACCTTCATATTCCGGCCAATAGATTACATATCTCCTAGGAAGCTCATAAACAACACCTGAGATCTTTCCACATACCATTGGACTAGAGGCAGTGAATTTCTTGGGTGCCCAAGTCGAGGTAGTAGCAACGGCAACCAACAGCCAGACGATACTTAGAAATAACAATAGCTTGCTGAGGCGCCACAACACACGACCAAAAAAATTGCCAATCGCACTCAGCCTCCCGAGCAGCACCTTCAAAAAAAACAAAAAATATTTGAACGTAACCATTACCCCCCTAGAGCCAGCCTACCTATATCAGGCACTAGGCCAACTGAGCTTCAGACAAATCATAAGCGACTTCGAAATTTCTTTCGCACAGCACGGATATCCTGCCCCTAGCTCCGAAAGTATCTGAACCCATGAGTCCAACACCATGAAAACCTGCTATAGCAGCCAAAATTACTGCGCAGGGTACATCGCCGACAGGCCTTCATTTTTCAGCAAGACCCTCGCAAGTTCTATATCAGAATGGCTTAGCCTCGTCACACCTCCCTATTTTTCATTAGACTTCAAGAAATTCTTGGATTGCAAAGCTATTTCATTCCATTTATCTAGCTTATCCCACCCACATTCGATCTTCACAATACTTTGCCTGTCATCATATGGTGCAATTGGCCTTGGTTTTCCACTGAGCATGACATATCCGAAAGCCAGCCCCGCACAACCAGCAGGAACACATAAAGCGACTGCCGCACTAACTCTAAGTGCATTCCATACAATCTCGTATAGCATTATCCAGCCGCCTTTTTTTTTGCGCTCGCTCCGAACTCATTTTTATCGCTCCACTAGACTTTCATTCATATGCCGCTGCAGCGGGCTCAGGAAATAACTTATAACTTTCCGCCTATCTACAATTACTTCCGCACGCACAGACATTCCCGCTGTCAACGGCATATCCTTTTCCCCTATGCGCAACGTTTCCTTACCCAATTGGACCCGAGCGCTATAGACCAAGCCCCGCCGCTCGTCCTCAATGGCGTCATGTGAAATGCTCTGAACTACACCAGGCACAACCCCGTACTTGGTAAACGTGAACGTCTCGACTTTCACTTCCACCGGCTGCCCCGGATACACAAAGCCGATATCCTTGTTCTCGACTTTCACTTCCACTTCCACCGGCTGGCCCGTTGGTACAATGACCATCAATGTCTGCGCGGGTGTAACCACACCACCTTGGGTATGGATGGCCAATTGCTGGACGGTACCGTCAACGGGTGATGTCAGGACCTTGAGGCGATGGCGCTGCTCGGCCTTGTTCAATTCCTGTTCAAGGGTTGCAATGCGCCGCTGCGCATCACCGTGAAGATCGAGCATGGCTCTGCGCAGCTGGGCAATGGCACCGCTACGACGGTGCTGAGCGGCAAGCCGTGCAGCGTTCAGTTCGTCGATGCGTGAGCGCTGGAGTGCCAGTTCGCGCTCTTGCTCCAGGCGGGCCTGTTCCTTTTCCAGGTAGGTGTGCTTGGCCACGGCCGATTCACTGAACAAAAGCTTGTAATCCGCCGTCAGTTGGCGGGTGATAACCAGCAGTTGCCGGAGCGCGTCAGCCCGGCCCTGGGCAGAACGGATTTCGGCAGCGCGTTGACCGATTTCGGCATCAGCCTGCTCCAACGTGGCCTGAAGCTCGAGGTACTGCCCTTCCAGCCAGCGTTGCGCGTTTGCCTGCTGCGCGGCCGTGGCCTGCGGTATCAGTGGTGCCAGGGAAGCAGGCGCGTCATCGCCGTCCAGCGCACTCAGCAGTGTGCTGGCTCGTGCCTGGTCGATCCGCGCCGCCAGCAGTTCGCTGCCCAAGCGCTTTACATCGGCCTCGGTCAACTGCCCTTCCAGCTCGACCAACGCATCGCCTTTGCGCACTGCCTGGCCATCGACGACATGGATCGCCTGCACCACCGCGACCTCGCTGGCCTGGATCAGCTTGCTCCTGCCGCTGGGTACGATCTTGCCCTCGGCACTGGCAACGACGTCGATCTCACCGATGCAAGCCCAGACAAGCGCCAGCCCGATGAACGTCAGCAGGCTCCACTGCAGGTAGCGCGGCAAGGGATGTACTGGTGTTTCCTGCAGGGACAGTGCCGCAGGCAAAAAGGCCAGCTCATCCGGCTCACGGATGGGGCCATCCATGCGTCGGCGCTGTCTCCAGGCCCCTCGCCACGCTTCTCGATAGCGCTCGAAAAGCTCCTTGAAGGCCGTGCTCATACGGCAGCCCCAAGTTGCAGCCGATACAGATAGGCGTAGGTGCCTTGTGGCTTGCCCACCAACTCGTCATGAGGCCCTTGCTCGATGATCTGCCCGCGCTCCATGACCACGATACGGTCGGCGTGACGTACAGCCGAAAGCCGGTGGGCAATTATGATCACCGTGCGCTGCGCGCAGATCCGCGCCATGTTCTGCTGGATGATCCGTTCGGACTCATAGTCCAGCGCGCTGGTGGCCTCGTCGAAAATCAGGATGCGTGGGTTGCCGAACAGCGCCCGGGCGATGGCAATGCGCTGTCGCTGGCCACCTGACAGGCTGGCACCGTGCTCGCCGACCAAGGTTTCATAGCCATCCGGCAATTCGAGGATGAACTCGTGGGCCCCCGCCAGCGTCGCTGCGGCGATGACCTCTTCAAGCGGTGCCGCCGGGTTGCCAAGGGCGATGTTCTCCCGCACGGTGCGCCGAAATAGCACGTTCTCCTGCAGCACCACACCGATCTGCCGACGCAGTGAAGCCACATCGGCTACCGCCAAGTCAGCACCGTCGAGCAATACCCGCCCCCGCTCGGGTGAGTACAACCTCTGGATCAGGCGTGTCAGCGTGCTCTTGCCTGACCCCGAGCGACCTACAATGCCAACCACTTCTCCGGCAGCAATCTTCAGGCTGACATCGCGCACGACTTCCCCCCCGTCCGGCCGGTAGCGAAAACACACACGATCGAGCTCGATCTGCCCGGCTAGTGCTGGCAGCACCGTGCCCTTGCCCTGGTTGACCTCGGTACGGGTGTTGAGAATGTCGCCCAGGCGTTGAATCGATACGCCTGTCTGCTGGAAGCTGGTCCAGAGTTGAGCCAGCCGGATAATGGGTTGCGAGACGCGCCCTGCCAGCATGTTGAAGGCGATCAGTTCGCCCACCGTGAGTTCGCCGTCGATGACCAGGCGAGCCCCCAGCCACAACGTGGCGACCGTGACCAGCTTGCCGATCAGGCCTACGCTCTCATTCGCGAGGTTGGAAAGGCTCTGGGTCTTGAAGCTGGCCGATACATAAGCTGCCAACTGATTGTTCCAGCGCCGGGTAATCTGCGGTTCCACGGCCATCGACTTCAGCGTATCGATGCCGTTCACCGCCTCCACCAGAAATGCTTGATTCTCGGCGCCGCGCTGGAAACTCTGATCGATCCGCGCCCGCAGCAGTGGGGTAACGACCAGGGATACGAGAAAATATAAAGGCAATGAGCCGACGACCACCAACGTCAACCAGCCGCTATAAAGGAACATGACAGCGATGAAGACCACCGTGAACACTACATCCAGCAACAGCGTGATACTGTTGTTGGTCAGGAAACTTCTGATGTTCTCCAGTTCGCGTACTCGGGCAACCGAGTCACCGACTCGCCTGGCCTGAAAGTAGGCGGCGGGAAGATCGACCAAGTGCCTGAACAGTCTTGCACCTAGTTCGACATCAATCCTTGACGCTGTATGAGCTGCCACATAAGTACGCAAACCACTCAGCAATGTTTCAAATAGAACCACGACCAACAAGCCCAGGGCGATAACATCCAGTGTGGTCAACCCACGATGCACCAGTACTTTGTCCATTACCACTTGGAAGAACAGAGGTGTCAGCAACGCCAATATCTGAATGACCAAGGAGACAACAAGCACTTCGCCAAATAGCCGCCTGTACTTCACCACGGCTGGAATGAACCAGGTCAGATCGAAACGCGACAGCCCATGCGGCAACTGGGCATCGGAGCGAACCAGAATGAGTTCTCCCGACCAGCGCATGGCAAGTTCTGCCAAGGTCAGTGCTTGTGGTGCACGGGAACCTGGGTCTTGCACCAGAACCTGCTCACCTTCCGCGCGAGCGATGATGAAATACTCACCACGCGTATCCACGGCTATGGCAGGCAATGGCGCATGCTTAAGCCGATTCGGATCGATGCTGCGATGCTTGGCCTTGAGACCTAGTTGCTGAAATGCCCGGAGTATTGCGCCAGTCGAGAATCGCTCACCCGCTGGTGCATGATCGTGCTGCAACTGCTCGGCAGAGACAGCTATATCATGATAACGCGCCAGCGTGATCAGACAGACCAGCCCACTTTCAATAGCGCTGGTATTACACCCATAAGTCAAATCAGGCACCACGCCACCTCATATAAAAACTGAATATGAGGTGATACTAGCCTGAAGCAATAGGACAAGCGTCCTACAAGGGTCCGACAGATGCGTGGGACACTTCTGACTTTAAAGCACTATTCGTAGGAAATTTCCTATCGACGAAAAATTCAATATAGGAAGTTATACCTAGTGCCGTAGGAAAGAATGACTAAAATTAATCATATCCACTCTAGAATGGGCATTTGAGTGGATATGTCGGAAATCAACGGATCAAGGCACCCAGCCCATCGAGCAACCGCTGCAAAGCCCCTTGATTGGCCCGCATTACCGCCCTGCCCGCCTCGCCCATGCGCTGTGCATCCTGCGGCAACTCGACCAGCCGCCGCACTGCTTCGGCCAGCCCGTCGGCATCATCCACCTGCTGCAACGCCCCCGCCTCGCGCAGCATCGCGCTGATTTCAAGGAAGTTGAACACATGCGGCCCCATCAGTACCGGCAAGGCCAGCGCCGCGGGCTCCAGCGGGTTGTGCCCGCCGGTCGCCACCAGGCTGCCACCGACGAAGGCAATGTCGGCCAGGGCATAGAGGAACAGCAGTTCGCCCATGGTATCGCCGAGCAATACGCGAGTCTGCGCATCGACCGGCGTGCCGGCAGAGCGGCGCGCGGTGGTGAACTGTTCGCTGCACAGCGCATGCACCGCTGCGAAGCGCTCCGGGTGGCGCGGCACCAGGATCAGCAAGGCATCACCATGCACCTGCAGCAACTGCCGGTGCGCCTGCAGGATCAGCGCATCCTCGCCTTCATGTGTACTGGCCGCGATCCACACCGGGCGCTGTGCAGCCCCCCACTGTTCACGCAATGCCTTGGCACGCGGCAACAGTTGCTCATCGATCTTCAGGTCGAACTTGATCGAACCGGTGACCTGCACGCACTCCGGACGCGCACCCAGGTCACGGAAGCGCTGGGCCTCGGTTTCGGTCTGCACGGCAATCAGGCTCATCTCGGCCAGCATCGGCCGGGTCAGCCCGGCAAAGCGCCCATAGCCACGGGCCGAGCGCTCAGACAAGCGTGCGTTGGCCAGCGCTACCGGAATGCCGCGCTTCGCACACTGGTGGATGTGGTTGGGCCACAGCTCGGTTTCCATGATGATGCCCAGCTTCGGCCGCACATGGTCGAGAAAGCGCCCTGCCGCCCAAGGCAGGTCGTAGGGCAGGTAGCAATGCTGCACGCGTGGTTCGTCGGCGAACATGGCACGAATGCGCTCTGAACCGGTCGGGGTCATGCAGGTAAGCGTGATTGGCATTTCCGGGTAGGCCTTGAGCAAGGCGCGCACCATCGGTGCCGCCGCAATGCTCTCGCCCACCGATACCGCGTGCACCCAGATGCCGCCCCGGCGCATGGGCGGCAGCCTGAAAGCAAAGCGCTCGCCAATGCGTTGACCATAGGCCGGCGCCTTGCGCGCGCGCAGATAAAGGCGCAGCGCAACCAGCGGCAGGCCCAGGTGAAACAACAAGGTATAGATAGTTCTGTTCATGGCCGCGGAGTTTACCCGATCGCGCGCAGGTGCACCGCAAAGCGCTCGGCCAGCCACTGCGCAGCAGGCCCCAGCGGCTCGTCGCGGCGCCAGGCCAGTTCCACCACCAAGGCCGGTGGCCGCCACTCGCTGTCCAGTTCGACCATGTGCGCCTGATAGGTCGGGTACTGCACCACGTGCCGCGGCAGCCAGGCCCAGCCCAGGCCACGCATCAGCAGTTCGGCCATGGCGTAGAAGCTGTCGGCGCGCCATACCTGCGGGCTGATCGCTTCGCCGCCGGGGTAGCCGCTTTGCTGCGGGGCAATCAGCAATTGTCGGTGGCGCGCCAGTTGCTGCCGGGTAACCCGGCCTTCGCCGGCGAGCGGGTGACCGACCGCGCATACCGTGACCATTTCGACGCTACCCAAGGCGCGCCGCTCCAGCGAAGCCGGGATGCTCTCGTGGTGGAAGAACAGTCCAAGATCGGCGCGCCGTTCCACCAGCTTGCGCGCCACATCGCCCTGGGCACCGCTGGCCAGCTGCACCTCCAGGAACGGGTAGCGGCTGGCCAGTTCGTCGAGGCTGTCAATGACCGGCTGATAGGGCATGGCTTCGTCCTGGGCGACCCGCAACAAGGCCTCCTGCCCGCGCATCAGCGCCAACGCACGGCCATCCAGACGCTCGCACTGGCGCAACAGTTCGCGGGCATCTTCCAACAGGGCGCTGCCGTTCTCGGTCAGTTTGGGTTGCCGGCCACTGCTGCGCTCGAACAAGGTTACCCCCAGGTCGGTTTCGAGCAGGGCGATCGCGCTGCTTATTGCCGACTGGGCCTTGCGCTGCTCGCGGGCCACGGCAGAGAACGAGCGCAGTTCTGCAACGCGCAGGAAAGTACGCAACTGTTCAAGGTTCCAGTGCTCGGCCATCGACCTATCTCGCATAGTGATAGGTAATGACTTTACCCCATTCGGGGTGGGACTAGAATCTGCGGCCAGCTAACGGAGGATCTCGCCATGAATGCCTACACCTACCTCGCCATCGCCATCTGCGCCGAAGTCATCGCCACCGCTTCCATGAAAGCGGTGAAAGGCTTGAGTACGCCCTTGCCGTTGCTGCTGATGGTGGTTGGTTACGGCATTGCTTTCTGGATGCTGACCCTGGTGGTGCGCAGCATTCCGGTGGGGATCGCCTATGCCATCTGGTCGGGGCTGGGGATTGTGCTGATCAGTGTGGCAGCGCTGGTGATCTATGGGCAGAAGCTGGATGTGCCAGCGATGCTGGGGATGGCCATGATTGTGGGTGGGGTGGTGGTGATTCAGCTGTTTTCGAAGACTGCTGGACATTGATGTTTGCCTGATGGATTTTGGGGCCGCTTCGCGGCCCTATCGCGACACAAGGCCGCTCCTACAGGGACCGAGGCATGCGCGGGGCCTGTAGGAGCGGCCTTGTGTCGCGATAGGGCTGCGCAGCAGCCCCAGGAACGCAAAGCCCACATCGGCCCGACCCTGTATACTTGCCAGCTGTCCCAGTCTTCGAGGTACCGCCATGCCATCCGCCATTTCCACTGACGTACTGATCGTCGGCGCAGGGGTCGCAGGCCTCTGGCTCAATGCCCGCCTGCGCCGGCTGGGCTACTCGACAGTACTGGTGGAACGCGCCAGCCTTGGCGGCGAGCAGACCATCAAGTCTCAGGGCATCATCCATGGCGGCACCAAGTACGCCCTGCATGGCGCCCTCACCGGCGCTTCGGAAGCCATCGCCGACATGCCGCGACGCTGGCGCGAAGCGCTGAGCGGCAGCGGCGAGCTGGACCTGACCCGCACTCGCCTGCTGTCCGACGCGCATTACCTGTGGTCGCCTGGCACCCTGGCCGGCAATCTCACCAGTTTCTTCGCCAGCAAGGCCGTGCGTGGCAGGGTCGACCAGGTGAAAGGCGAGCAACTTCCGCCCGCGCTGCAGGACCGCGCCTTCAAGGGCAAGGTCTATCGCCTGGCCGAGCTGGTCATCGACGTGCCCAGCCTGCTGGCCAACCTGGCCGAGCTGGCAGGCGACAGCCTGCTGGCCGGTGAGCACATCGAGCCGCTGCGCGAGGGCGAAGACCTGGTTGGCCTGCGCGTCGACGAGCGCGACATCCGCGCCCAGCGTATCGTGCTCAGCGCCGGCGCCGGCACCGAGCAGCTGCTGCATGCCCTAGGCCTGAACCAGCCAGCCATGCAGACACGCCCGCTGCATATGGTGATGGCCAAGGGTACCAACCTTAAACCGCTTTACGCCCATTGCCTGGGCGGCGGGCCGAAGCCACGGGTGACGGTGACCACCCACCCGGCCGCCGATGGCCAGTGGGTCTGGTACCTGGGTGGCGACCTGGCCGAAGCCGACGGCGTTGCCCGCGAGCCGGCTGCGCAAATCGCCGCGGCACAGAAAGAAATCGCCAGCCTGCTGCCATGGGTCGACCAGAGCCAAGTGCGCTGGGCCACCCTGCGGGTCGACCGAGCGGAACCGGCGCAATCGGGCCTGGTACGCCCGGACAACGCCTTCCTCGCCGACCAGCAACGCCTGCTGGTGGGCTGGCCGACCAAGCTGGCCCTGGCACCGGACTTCAGCGACCGGGTCATCAGCCACTTGGAGCGCGACGGTATCCGCCCACAGGCGCAGGCCGACCTGGCTGACCTGCCACGCCCACCGCTGGGCGTACCGGCCTGGGAGCAACTGCTGCCATGAGCCTGCCGACCCTGCACGACTTCCATCGCCCCTTGGGCAGCACCGGTTTAAAGGTTTCGCCGCTGGGCCTGGGCACGGTCAAGCTGGGCCGCGATCAGGGCGTCAAGTACCCTACCGGTTTCACCATCCCCGGCGACGACGAAGCCCGCCTGCTGCTGGCCCAGGCCCACGAGCTGGGTATCAACCTGATCGACACCGCCCCAGCCTACGGCCGCAGCGAAGAACGCCTGGGCCCGCTACTGCGCGGCCAGCGCGATGAATGGGTGATCGTCAGCAAGGTTGGCGAAGAGTTCGACAACGGCCAATCGCACTTCGATTTCAGCGCCGCCCATACCCGCCGCTCGGTGGAGCGAAGCCTGCGGCGCCTGGAAACCGACCGCATCGAATTGGTGCTGGTGCATTCGGACGGCAACGACCTGGCGATCCTCGAACAGCAGGAGGTTTACCAGACCCTTGCCGAGCTCAAGCAGGAGGGCAAGATCCTCGGCTTCGGCCTGTCTGGCAAGACCGTCGCCGGCGGCCTGAAGGCACTGGAGCAAGGCGACTGCGCCATGGTCACCTACAACCTCAACGAACAGGCAGAACGCCCGGTGCTGGACTACGCTGCCGAACACGGCAAGGCCATCCTGGTGAAGAAGGCACTGGCCAGTGGGCATATCTGCCTTGCCCCGGGCGTTGACCCGGTACAAGCCAGTTTCGAGCTGCTGTTCGCCCACCCGGGCGTGAGCAGTGCTATCGTCGGCACCATCAATCCGTTGCACCTGGCCCACAACGTGGCCACCGTCGCCCGTATTCTGGGCCAGCATTGAGTTGCCCCAGGCCCATGGGCCTGGACTGACCCGACGCAAGGAGGAGCCTCGTGGCGCGAACGCTGATCCGCAAGAACCCGAGCAACTTCAAGACACTACCGCTACATGTCGAGGCCACGCCCGAAGGTCTGATCTACCAGAGCATCGGGATGCCGCTGAATTTTGCCCAGATCCAACAACGGCGCAAGGCTATCCAGCTGCCCGACGTGCAGCGCTTCGTGATCGAACTGGCCAACCTTGGCGTGTCGGTACGGCTGACCCTGCATTGGCAGAACCGCGATTACTGGGTGCTGGTACGTCAGCGCCGGCAAGACCGTGGCGATGTGGTGCTGAAACTGATTTCCGGCTATGTGCCGGCGCAAGAACTGAACCTGCCATTGCACACGGCCGTGCAGGAAGTGGCCGAGGAATGCTTGCTGGAAACCCCGGAAGGCTGGCTGGGCGGGCGCTTCAATGACACCTGGCTGCCGGTGCCCTACGCTGCCGCCCTGCATTACCGCGAAACGCCGCACTTCGTGCTGGCCCCGGAGTCCGGTGCCGCGCGCCCGGTGCACTGCGGCAAGCTGATGCTGCTGGAGCGGCCACGCGCGTATGTGCACTTGCCCACCGCCTCGCTGCAACTGATCTACGATATGCGCCTGCAGGTACCACGGGACGCCAAGAAGCTCAGCCTGTTCCACGTTGATGAGCGGCTGGAGGGCGACCAACTGGTGGCGCGGCTAAATCGCAAACGACCAGACCTGTACCTGATGCCATTGAAGGACGGCCAGCCACTGGCTGAGCTGTATACCGTGAAGAAGGACGAACTGGTGCCGGCAAGCACGCGCGGGCTGTACCTGGCCGAAAGTTTTGCCCGGCAGGATGGCTGGGTTGTCACGGACGAGCGGGTGCGCTGGAAGGATTGGGTGAAGCAGCAGGGGTTGGTGGAGAACAAGCCGGTGCGGGCATCGCACCTGCAGCGGTTTGGCGACAAGGCGCTAGCGCTGCTGGAGCGGGCGCGTACTTCGCTGCATAAATGATGATTGGGGCCGCCAGGCGGCCCTTCGCGGGCATGCCCGCTCCCACAGGAGCGGTGTAATCCTCAAGCCTGCGCCGTACTTGTGGGAGCGGGCACGCCCGCGAAGGGCTGCACAGCAGCCCCAAAGCATCAGTTCTTGCGAATCTTCTCGACGATCGCCGTGGTCGAGCTGTTCTCGACCAGCCCCAGCACCTTCACGGTACCGCCATAGGCCTTGACGATATCGGCACCCACCACCTGGTCGATGCCATAGTCGCCACCCTTGACCAGCACGTCCGGCTTGACCTGGCTCAGCAGGTTCTCCGGCGTGCCCTCGGGGAAGCTGATGACCCAATCCACTGCCCCCAACCCGGCCAGTACGGCCATGCGCCGGTCGACGCTGTTGATCGGCCGGCCCGGCCCTTTCAGGCGGCTGACCGAGGCATCGTCATTGACCGCGACGATCAGGCGATCGCCTTGGGCCCGCGCCTGTTCCAGGTAAGTGACATGCCCGGCATGCAGGATGTCGAAACAACCATTGGTGAAGACGATCTTCTCTTTGTGCGCCCGCGCGTCGTCGATGGCCAGCAGCAGTTGCTCCAGGCCCAGCACGCCGCGCTCGGAGCCTTCCTCACGCTGGATCGCCCGGCGCAGCTCGGGGGCGCTGATCGCAGCCGTACCCAGCTTTCCGACCACGATGCCCGCTGCCAGATTGGCCAGGGCCACCGCGTGGGGCAGGTCCTCGCCGGCAGCGATGGCCGCGGCGAGAGTGGAGATGACGGTATCACCGGCACCGGTCACATCGAACACTTCACGCGCCCGCGCCGGTAGGTGCAGGGCCGGCTGGCCGCTGCGCAGCAGGGTCATGCCGTGCTCGCCACGTGTCACCAGCAAGGCGCCCAGGTCCAGGTCCTGCAGCAGCTGCAAGCCCTTGGCTACCAGCTCGGCCTCATCGGCGCAACGGCCGACGATGGTCTCGAACTCGCTGAGGTTGGGAGTGATCAGGCTGGCGCCACGGTAGATGGAAAAATCCTTGCCCTTGGGGTCGGCCAGCACCGGAATGCCCTTGGCCCGCGCGGCCTGGATCAGGCTCTGGTGGTTTTTCAGTGCGCCCTTGCCGTAGTCGGACAGGACCAGCACCTTGACGCCCTCGAGCAGGCTGTCGACCTCCGCACCCAGCGACAGCGGGTCGGTAGCGAATGGCTCTTCGAAATCGATGCGCAGCAACTGCTGGTGACGGCTCATTACCCGCAGCTTGACGATGGTCGGCTGGTGCGCAATGCGCTGGAACACCGAGCGCACGCCTGCAGCTTGCAGGCTGTTGGCCAGGCTGTCGGCGGCCTCATCCTGGCCGGTGACGCCAATCAGCGAAGCCGGTGCACCCAGGGCGGCGATGTTCAAGGCAACGTTGGCCGCGCCGCCGGGGCGATCCTCGATCTGATCGACCTTGACCACCGGGACTGGCGCTTCAGGCGAGATACGTGAAGTACCGCCATGCCAGTAGCGGTCGAGCATGACATCGCCGACCACCAGTACCGGGGCTTGATCGAAACGCGGCATGGACAACTTCATGGGCAACCCATATGGAAATAATGAACAGGGACAGGATATTAGCACAGGGTAGACGACGGCTTTATGGCCAGATCACCCCAGGAAAATTCCCGTGACAATCGGGGCCGCGATGGCCCCGATCAGCGAGGGGTCAGGTGATATCGGCCTTGGCCGGCTCATCCAGGCCCATGGCATGCAGGCGGGCATAATGGCCATTGGCCGCAAGCAGCTCGGCATGGGTGCCGCGCTCGACCAGGCGCCCCTGGTCCATGACCAGGATCTGGTCAGCTTTCTCGATGGTCGACAGACGGTGGGCGATCACCAGCGTGGTACGGCCCTGCATCACATGGTCCAGGGCAGCCTGGATATGCCGCTCGGACTCGGTATCCAGCGCCGAGGTGGCTTCGTCGAGGATCAGCAGCGGCGCATTCTTCAGCAGTGCCCGGGCAATCGCCAGGCGCTGGCGCTGGCCGCCGGAGAGCAGTACGCCGTTCTCACCCACTTCGGTATCGAAGCCTTTCGGCAGCCGGTCGACGAACTCCTTGGCATAGGCATCGGCCGCAGCGGCTTCGATGTCGGCGCGCGGGGCGCCGGCCAAGTCGCCATAGGCGATGTTGTTGGCCACGGTATCGTTGAACAGGGTGACATGCTGGGTCACCTGCGAAACGTGGCGACGCAGGTTGCGCAGGCGATAGTTCTCGATCTCCACGCCATCGAGCAGGATCTGCCCCTGGTCGTGGTGATAGAAGCGCGGTATCAGCGCTGCAAGCGTAGACTTGCCACTGCCGGAGCGGCCGACCAGTGCAATCATCTGCCCTGGCTCGGCTACGAAGCTGATATCGCTCAGCACCTCACGCTCGGTACCCGGGTAGGTGAAGCTGAGGTTGCGCACTTCCAGGCGCCCTTCCACCCGCTCCTTCTCGACGGTACCGGTATCCACTTCAGGCTCTTCGTCCAGTTGCTCGAAGATGCTTTCGGCGCCGGCCAGGCCCTTCTGGATGGTCGAGCTGACTTCCGAAAGCTGACGTATCGGCTTGGGCAACAGGCCGGCGGCGGTGATGTAAGCCACCAGATCACCGGCAGTGGAATCACCGCGCAGGAACAGCACCAGGAACATCAGCGCGGCCATGGCGGTGTAGATCACCAGCTGCAGCATCGGCGTGTACAGCGAGCCGGTCTTGGTCATGTGCAACTGCTTGTCGGTATTGCTCTGGCTGGCCTTGCCGAAACGCTGCTCCTCGTAGGCCTCGCCGCCGAAGCTGCGCACCACGCGGTAGCCCTGGATGGTTTCCGAGGCGACATGGGTGACGTCGCCCATGGCTACCTGGATTTTTTTGCTCTGCTTGCGGAATTTCTTGCTGGCGACGCTGACCATCACCGCGATTACCGGCAGGATGGCGACCATAACGAGGGTCAGGTGCCAGTTCATCCACAGCAGGTAACCAAACAGGAACACCACGGTCAGGCCTTCGCGGATCACCACCTTGATCGCATCGGTCGCAGCACCAGTGACCATGGTCACGTTGAAGGTGATGCGCGAGATCAGGTGCCCGGAGTTGTGGTTGTCGAAGTAGCGGTTAGGCAGCACCAGCAGCTTGTTGAACAGTTCCACACGCAGGTCGTGCACCAGGCACAGGGAAACCTTGGCCAGGAAGTAGTTGCCGAGGAACGAGCCCAGACCCTGCCACGCGGCGATCAGGATAATCAGCAGCGGCACCGCCTGCAGCAGTTGCAGGTCGCGCAGGTAAGGAACGTTTGGGAACAACACCGCTTCGGGGTTGCTCAACCCATCTACGAAATACTTCAGGATCCCGGCCAGCATCGGCTGGGTCGAGGCAAAGATCACGAAACCGATGATGCTCAGCAGGAAAATGCCGACATAGGGTTTCACATAGCTCAGCAGCCGGAAGTAGATCTTCAGGCTGGAGGTGTGTTCCGCCGGTCGCGGTGTTTCGGCCATTATCAAGCTCGCTGTTCAGGTTGAACCGGAAATTTTACCACAGGCATCATTTTCGGCGCTCCCCCACGGCAGCAACATGGCCAGGCCCACGGGCAGCCAGCTGATGAACCATTCGGCACGTGGTGTACCAGTGAGGCTGGCGGCATCGAACTGCATGGCCAGGGTGGAGTACACCCAGAAACCGAGCAGGATCTTGCCGAACAACGTGCCACGTGCGCGGACGATTTCGCCCAGGGTGTACAGCCACACCATGACCCACAGCAGCATGCCGGGCAGGCCCATCTCCACTGCGATGTGGGTGAACATGTTGTGGGTATGGTCGAAGTGCTGGCCCACTGCACTGACGTCGTAGGCAGCGCCCAGGCCAAGGCCGGTCCAGGGATGTGCGGCAATCATGTCGGCCACGGCATGGAAGATTTCCGGCCGGTAGGACGAACCGCGCTGGGCGATAAGGTCGTAAACGAGATAGAAGGCCAGGCCGGTGGCAAGGGCCGCCAGCACGGCAAAAACCCGGCTGTGGCGGTCACGGAACCACAACGGGGCCAGGATCACGGTGAGCACCAGGGCCAGGACTGCCCCACGGCTCTGGCTGAGCATGACAAACAACCCCAGGCACACCAGCGCTACCAGCCACAACAACTGCAGGCCACGTTGCCGCGGCGGCTCGTAAAGCAGGAAAAGCACGGCTGAACCGATGACATAGGCGCCCAGAATCGGGTGCGATATCTCGCCAATGCCCTCCAGGCGGGCCAGCAAAGGCATGCCCAGCACGCCGTAGAAATGGACTATCGAGATCAGCGCGGCAACGGCCAGCAAAGCGCTGCCGGCCTGCAACAGCTGACGAACGCGGGCTTGGCCAAGCTGGCCCAGCAGCGGGAACGCCAGCAGGAATACCAGGATGTAGAGCAGGCGCTTGGCCTCGCGCCCCGGGTTTTCTGCGGCCGACCAGACCAGGCTGAGCCCACTCCATACCAGCAACAGCAACACACTTCCCCACAAGGCCGGCTGACGCCGCCAGGCCTGCATTATTACGTGCCTTGCGGACCACGCCATTACCAGGGTCGGCAACCACAGGAACAGCACCAGCCCTTGCTGATAGACCTTGTTGCTCGGTGCCAGGGCAATCGCAGCCAGGAACCAGACCAGACCAAATCCCAACCAGGCTCGCGCCCAGCTTTTTTGATACAACATCCTTTCCCCCGATGAATCAAAGCACCATCCAATGGTGCTACAACATTATTTTCGGCATTATTGCCGGTCATTCTGTTCGCCCGACGACAAGGCTCTATTCATGCAATGCTCCCGGCTCCCCCAGGTCGACTTCGATCAGCTGACACAAGGCGCACAGGTGCTTGAGGCAGATAGCCATGGCGCCAAAGTCTACCTGCTCGCGGATGGTAATTTCCTCAAGGTTTTTCGTAGGAAGCGGCTGATTTCATCTGCACTGCTGCGCCCGTACTCGCAGCGCTTTGTCGACAACGCCGCGCGCCTTGCACAACTGGGCATCCCCACTCTGGAGGTGATCAGCCAGCATAAGCTCGAGCTACCGGGACGAACTGCCGTACTGTACCGCCCGCTGCCTGGGCGTACCTTGCTGCAGATGTCGCGCGATGAGGGTTTCAGCTGGGATACCTATCTGCCACGCCTGATCGAACTGATCCGCCAGCTGCACCGCAGCGGCGTGTATTTCCGCTCGTTGCACCTGGGTAATGTGGTGGTCACACCCGACCAGCAGTTGGGCCTGATCGACGTGGCCGACATGCGCTTCCTGCGCCCACCACTGTCGGCGCGCATGATTCGGCGCAATGTGCAGCATATGGTGCGCTATATCGAGCGGGAGAACCTGGGCGACCGCTTCCCCCTTGCCGCCTTCGAGGCAGCTTTGCTCGCGCGCTGAGCGTCAGCTGCGCAAAAGGCTCTGCGAGCCGTTGCAGAACGCCTGCCAGGCCTGCTCCGGGGCCAGCGCCTGGCGCTGCCGGGCTGCTACCGCCGGGGCACCTATAACCGAGCAACGCTCGATCGCCTCGGCCCAGGCATTTTCATCGGCAACGGGCAGGTAGCCACCGGTGTCCTGCAACTGCTCGCGGAACACCTGCAGGTCGCTGCATACCACCGGCACGTCGGCCATGACCGCCTCCTGCACCACCAGCCCAAGGCCTTCAGAACGCGAAGGCACCAATAGCCAGTCGAATGCCCGATACAGTCGCTGCAGGTCATCGCGGTGACCACTCAGGTGAACGCGCCCGGCCAGGCCCAGCGCGTCGATACGGGCTTGCAGCACCTCACGCAGAGGGCCTTCGCCGATGATTGCCAACTGCAGGTCCGACTGCCGCACACAGGCCTTGGCGAACGCCTCGATCAGCATCTCGAAACCTTTGCTTTCCACCAGTCGCCCGACCGCGCCCAGCATCACCCCTGTTACCTGTGGCAGCTGCAGGGCTTGCCTGGCCGCATCCCTGCTCAACAACGGTTCGGCGAAAGCCAGCGGGTCAAGGGCCATGCGCAAGGTCTGCACCGGCCTGCCCAGGTCGTGTTCGAGTGACGTGGCAAGTGTCTGTGAAACGGCGGCAATACTCAGCCGCTCGACCGGAAACATACGCAGCAGGCGAACATCACTGGCACTCAGACGCGTCTTGCCATGGAACAGCACCTTGGCACGTACTTGCGGAACTTGATGCATCAATGGCAACACCAACCGCGCCACACCGACACCGTCGATCAGCACGACTTCAGCCTGTGCCTCTTTCAGAGCCTTGCGCAAACGCATTCGCAACCATGGGCGCAACAGGCGCCAGAAGTGCCGCCCTTTCAGCGCCCGTGACGGCATATGCCACTCCCGGGTCGAACCAAGCCCACAGCAGAGTCCGCTACCCAGCAGCAGCCAATTACTGATCCGGGCATCGGCACCCGCATGTGACAGAATCTGCCGATGCACCTTGTGGATGGACATGTACGGCGATCCACCCGCCCACATCATATTGACGATGTTCATGGGCCCTCTCCCGCTCACGTAAGGTGGGACAGCGACTTCATTGAACAAAAATGGTGATTCCCATGCCAATCACGGCACCCGCCACCAGCGTCAATGCCAACTTTATCCGATCACGCTTACGACGTTTGGCCTTGCGTTCCACTTCGATGGGCAAGGTCACGTGATTACCAAATCCAGTGTGCAATACTGCATCACCCTCCAAGGTGACCGCTGTCAGATTTAACTCAGCATAGCGTCGGGAAAGTGCCTTCTCTCCAGCATAGGCGGCAAATGGCGCGCAACGCTGGTAATCGCTCAAACGGCGCAACCCGGGGTTGAGCGAAAATGCCTGCCACTCGGCCTTATCGGACAGCAGCGGGTAGCAAGGCACACCGGCGATCAACCGGCGATCCCCCAGGTGGATGTACGGGCTGTGGATGGCCAGGTCATGGGCATGGCTGCGCAGCCACACCTGCAACAGGTCGGGGCTGGCCTCCAGGATGGCCCGAGAGTCCTCGACAAAGCCTTGGCGATAGAAGTGCCAGTCGTCCTCGCAGTGAAAGATGTAGGGCGTCTTGACATGGCTGTAGGCCAGGTCGATAGACGGCAACTGCCCCAACTTGGGCCGGTTTACGAACACCTTGCAGTGCGGTTTCCAGTGCTCAGGCACAGCGGCATGCACGGCATCGTCACCGGAATCTTCGGTGATGAACACTTCGCGAATGGGCGCGGTATTGTAGCGATCGAAACTCTCAAGGGTGTCTTTGAGCAGATCGAACCGCCCACAACTGGTCACGACGAGCGTGACGTCACTCTCATTTGAAAAGCGCACCGGACTCCCTCCGCATTGCGACTATCGACTTTCAACGCCCGCTCCGTAGGCGCGAAAGTTCTAATGTTAGATGCCCAGCTTCAGGCGCAGCCGCTGCCATGCAGACAACGGCGGATGGGGCCTGAGCGCCGGGCGCATGTGGTCGACGATGCTACGTCCAACTGCCCCGAAACTGAAACGGGAAACCGCCAGGTGGCGGCCATTTTCTGCAATCTGCCGGGCCAGTTCAGGGTCCGCACGCAAACGGCGGAGCTTCTCCTGAAGGGTCGGGATGCTGTCATAGAACACTACGTTGTGCATGTCCTGCAGGCCCAGCGCGCGGTTCTCTTCCTCGCCTTGGTCATACGCCAGCAACACACAGCCGCAGGCCATGGCTTCGAAGTTCTTGATCATGTATTCGCCCATGCCAACGTCGGCACTGACGAAGAAGCGGATCCGGTTGAGTGTGTTGCAGTAATCTTCACCCGACTTGGTACGGGTCACCACCAGGTTCTCGACCCGACCCAACTCGTCCAGCAATGCCTTGCGGCCGCTGTAGGCCACGCTGTTGGTGCTGCCGACGAAGGCCAGCTCGATGTCGCGCTCACGCCCCTGGTCGGCCAGCAATTGCTCGTCGTAGCCCTTGGGCACGAACACGGCGTCGAAACCTTCCTGACGCAGGCGCTCGCTGACCATGTAGCCTGAGCTGATCACTCGCGCCCAGGGCAACTTGCGGTAATGGGCGCTGAACTTGCCTGTGTACTTGCACGGGATGTAGTTCTGGTAGGCATCGTGCTCGAGTATGACCAGGTTCGGCACGGTACGGATGAATGCCGCCTGACGGATTTCCTGCTTGAAACGCAGGAAGAAGACAATGCGGTCATAGCGCTCGACCTGCACTTCGCGCTTGAAATAGCGGCGCAGATTGCGCTGGTCTTCGCTGGTCAGCCAGCGCAGGTCGCACTCGCAGTTGGCCGCGACGCCATCGTACAGACGGTCGAGAATCGCCCGCTGTTCCTTCTGCACCAGAAATAGGACTTTCATTGGGTTCCTTGGGCGCTCTGCGCCATCGCGGTCAACCATGGGGCGCGGCTACAGCTCACGCCGCCAGAACAGTTCATGTCGGCGCACAGCCTTGCGAAAGAATTCGTTCTCGCCGTAAGGCGACAGGTGCCGCCCGGCCAACCAGCGCTGCAACAAGCGGCGCAGGCGGCGTTTGAACGGTGCTGGCGGCTGCAGGTCGTGCATCATGCCCAGGGCCATGGCCTTGTCGCGCTGGGTCGCAAGGTCCAGTACCAGGCTGCAAGGAGCCCAGGCCTGGACAGCGTCCAGCTGTGGCGGCAGGGCCACGCCATCACCACTGTCGCCCATCGGCCAGCGGTCGTTGTCATGCAGGTGGTTGGCGTAGCACAGCAGGGTTTGCGGCTGCCAGGCCAGGCCTTGCAAGGCTTCCAGCACCGCTGCCTGGGCACAGATGTGGTCGGGGTGCGGGTCGAGCTGCGGGTGCGGCATCACCAGCACCTCTGGCCTGGCCATTTCCAGCAAGGCCCGCAGGTCGGCGAGCAGGTTGCGCCAGGTCGGCGCGCCATCGCCATCGGCCGGCAGCGGGAACGGGTTGAATCGGCGGAATACGCGAATGTCGGCGAGGTCGGCCTCGCGAGAAGCGGCCGGCTGGTCTGGCGCAGCCTGCATGGCAGGTAGTTGCAGACAGAAGTAGCCCAGCTGCACGCAACGCGATTCCGCCACACCGGCCCAGCGTGGCACGGCGACACTATCCCAGGCCCTCAGGCGGCCCTTCAGGCGCGCGGCCTCGGCCTTTGCCAAGCCCATCTGCTGATAGTGCTCGGCCTCGATTTCACCAGCGGTCAGGGTCACTACCCAGGTTTCGTCGGCCTGGCTGTAAAGGCCGTAAGCGGCCAGCTCGGCATCATCGGCATGTGGCGCGATCACCATCACCCGGCGCCGTTGCAGCTCGACCGCCGGGGTTATCCACAAGCGCGGCTGGCCCGCCAGCCGGCAATGCCGGCCACGCACGCGCAACGCGCCAGCCTGTAGAGGTGCGGCGAGGCCAGTGAGGTTGAGGAAGCGCACGCCATCGACGCCGCGCTCGAAGGTTTGCCGGTCGGCCTGCTCGCCAGCCACCAGCTCGACCTGCGGATCGAGGAAGCGCCCCAGCCAGCTGCTTTTTACCCGCAGCTCGAGGACCAGGGTTTCGTTGCCCTGCAGCACGCACTCAGCCTTGAGCAAGCCGCCGCTCAGGCTGGCAGGAGCCTCCCGGGTCTGCTCGCCGAAGTCGTAGGCGTAGTCCTCGCCTGGCGCGTAGAACAGGTGGTCGGCAAACCAGGCCTCGTGAGCCGCCCATAACAGCGGCAACAGCAGCAGTGGCAACCACCACCAGCTGAACGCACCTATGGCCACCAGCGCGATCAGGCCCGCCAACAGGCCCAGGCGCTTGTTGCGCCGGTGGCGCTTGAGCAACTGCTGCTTGCGACTCACGCCTGATACACCGGTACGGGGTTGCACCAGCGGTCCTTGTACTCGCGGTCGGCACGGCCGAACGAGAACCGCAGCGGCTTGTTGCGTGCACGGGCGTCTTCCCAGGCGGCCTGGGTATTGAGGAAGCTCAGCACGCTGCCGGGGCTGAAGGCCTTGGTTTCAGGGTCGACACCGCCATTGATGTACTCGACGCTGATCCATTCCGGCGCTTCGACACGGTATACCAGCTGGATGGCAATCGGCTTGCCGTCCAGCAGCAGCACCGAGCCGATCAGCAACTCACGCAGGCGTTCCAGCACTTCGGCCATGCGCTCGGCACCGGTCGCAGGGAAGCCCCAGCGGCGCTGGAACAGGTCGCAGTACATGCTGGCGATTTCCTGCGCACTGAATTCGCTGATCGGGCGCACCACACCGCCCGCCTCTTCCAGCAGGCGCAGTTCGCGGCGCTGGTTGTAGCGGAACTTCTTCGACAGGTCTTCATGGGCGCGGGCCATGGCCAGCTGTTCCTTCTGCGCCTTGAGGCCGCTGAAGCGGCCCAGGTTCAGTTCGGACAGGTAGCGCGCGGCATGGCGCAACGGTGCAGCGGCGTCGGCCGCCGCCGGCAGGATGATCTCGGCGTTGCCCAGATCGAACAGGGCCTTTTTGCCGGCACGCTTGAGCACGTCCTTGGACAGCGCAAGGTGGCGCCCCCAGGTAGGAATGGCGGCTTTCAGCTCGCCGGCCTGGTGCCAGCCCAGGTAACGCACAGGGATCTGCGCCAGGTCCGCCAGCTGCTCGACCACCAGGGGATGGGTGGCGACACTGCCACCAAACCGGGCCCATGCCTCGGCATAGGCCTTGGCGTCGATAACTTGCCAACCGCGTTCGCGGAAGGCCTGGATACGGTTGAGCATCAGGCCTGCCCCACCAACGCGCGGACTTGCGGCAGCTGCCAGAATGCTTCGCGCACCGCCTGGTCGGAAAAGCGTTCACGCAGGCGCTGCAGCATGTGCTCGGCACAGGCCTGGCGTTGCTGCCCATCGAGCACAGCCATGTGTTTCAGACCCTGGGCCAATTGCCCCGCATCGCCCAGCGGGAACAGCATGCCAACACCCTCGACCACTTCGCGGGCACCACCACAGGCCGTGGCCAGTACCGGTACACCGGCGACCATGGCTTCGAGCAGGACCATGCCGAACGGCTCATGGTCGGAGCTCAGTGCGAATACATCGAACGCCTGGAAGTAACGGCGCGCATCCGGCACCTGGCCAAGGAAGTCCACTTGCCCGGCAATGCCCAGCTCGGCGGCCAGTGCCTTGAGCCTGGCTTCCAGGCGGCCCTTGCCCAGGATTGCCAGGCGGGCGCCAGTCGGCAGCCCCGGTAGCGCTTCGGCAAAGCCACGCAGCAGGGTGGCCTGGTCCTTGTCCGGGTGCAGGCGCCCGACGTTACCGACAATCCACGCCTGTGCGTCCAGCCCCAAGGCCTGACGAGCCTCGGCGCGTGGAACCAGGGCTGCTTGCAGGGCGTCGATGTCGATGCGGTTATACAAGGTTTGGATACGATCTGCCGGCCACTGCGGCAGACAGCGGCGCATGTCGTCACGCACTGCGTCCGACACGCCCAGCAAGCTCAGGCGTTTGCTGAACAGGTTGGCGAAGATGCGTCGCCCCTTGCGCTCGTAGTCACCGAAAGCATGGTGCACGCCGATCACCGGCAAGCCGGTGCCCAGCAACGCCACGTAGATCGGTTTGAAGCGATGGGCAATGCAAAAGGCAAAATTGCGCTCGGCCGCGATCCGCCGCAATGCACGGATGGCGCCGAGTTTCAGGCCGCGCACGGCCTTGGAGCTGAACTCCAGGAACAGCACCTCGTCCGAGGCGCAGCCTGCCGCTACCAGCGGGTCGGCGGCGCCGGTGAGGAACACCGTGGTGACCTGGTAGCCACGCCCCTGGAACAGGCTGGCGTATTGACGGGCGCAGTCCAGGAACGGCCCGTCATAGCCATGGCAGAACTGCAGGATGCGCGGTTCAGAGCGGCTGGTCATACGGGGCCGCGCCGTCCTTCACAACCAGGATGTCTTCCATGATCAGGTACTGCAGGTCCGAGCCGAAGAACATGTTCAGGGCGTCGGTCGGCGAGCAGATCATCGGTTCACCACGGCGGTTCAACGAGGTGTTCAGCGACACGCCGTTGCCGGTCAGTTCTTCCAGTGCCTTCATCATGTCGTAGTAGCGCGGGTTGTACTCGCGCTTGAGCACCTGGGCACGCGAAGTGCCGTCCTCGTGGACCACTTCCGGCACGCGGGTCTTCCACTCTTCAGCCACTTCGAAGGTGAAGGTCATGAACGGCGCCGGGTGGTCGACCTTGATCATTTGCGGGGCGACGGTGTCGAGCATCGACGGGCAGAAAGGTCTCCAGCGTTCGCGGAACTTGATCTGCTCGTTGATGCGGTCGGCTACGCCCGGCACGCTCGGGCAACCAATGATCGAACGGCCGCCCAGGGCACGAGGGCCGAACTCCATGCGGCCCTGGAACCAGGCCACCGGGTTGCCGTCGACCATGATTTTGGCGATGCGCTGCGGCATGTCGTCGAGCTTGCGCCACTTCGGTGCGTTCGGGTGACGGGCACAGGCAGCGATCACGTCTTCGTTGGAGTACGAAGGGCCGAGGTAGACGTGTTCCATCTTCTCGACCGGTACGCCACGGGCGTGGGAAACGTAGGCGGCAGCACCCACGGCGGTACCGGCGTCACCGGAAGCCGGCTGAACGAACAGCTCTTTCAGGTCTGGGCGGGCAATGATCTTCTGGTTGAGCTTGACGTTCAGCGCGCAACCGCCGGCAAAGGCCAGCTTGCCGGTTTCACGCAGCACGTCGCCCAGGTAGTGGTCGATCATCTGCAGGGCGATCTTTTCGAACAGCGCCTGCATGCTGGCCGCGTAATGGATGTACGGCTCGTCGGCGATGTCGCCTTCGCGCTTGGGGCCCAGCCACTCGATCAGCTTCGGCGAGAAGTAGAAGCCCTTGCCCTTCTCTTTATAGCGGCGCAGGCCAATGACGTTGGCGTATTCGGTGTTGATCACCAGTTCGCCGTTTTCGAAGCTGGCCAGACGCGAGAAGTCGTACTTGCTGGCGTCACCATACGGCGCCATGCCCATGACCTTGAACTCGCCATCGAGCATCTCGAAGCCGAGGAACTCGGTGATTGCGCCGTACAGGCCGCCCAGCGAGTCCGGGTCGAAGAATTCCTTGATCTTGTGGATCTTGCCGTTTTCGCCGTAGCCAAAGAAGGTGGTGGCGTATTCGCCCTTACCGTCGATGCCGAGGATTGCGGTTTTTTCCTTGAACCCCGAGCAGTGGTAGGCACTGGAGGCATGGGCCAGGTGGTGCTCAACCGGCTCGATCTTGACCTTTTTCGGGTCGAAGCCCAGTTGCTCCAGGCACCAGACGATCTTCTTGCGGTAGCGTTTGTAGCGACGGTTGCCCATCAGAATAGCGTCGAGGGCGCGATCCGGGGCGTACCAGTAGCGCTTGGCATAGTGCCAGCGCGCCTTGCCGAACAGGCTGATCGGGGCGAACGGGATGGCTACCACGTCGACGTCGGATGGCTTGATGCCAGCCTGTTCCAGGCAGAACTTCGCCGACTCGTAGGGCATGCGGTTCTTCGCATGCTTGTCACGCACGAAGCGCTCTTCTTCGGCGGCGGCAATCAGTTTGCCGTCAATGTACAAGGCCGCGGAAGGGTCATGGCTAAGGGCGCCGGACAGGCCAAGAATCGTCAATGCCAAGGGATTAGCCTCTTCATTCGGTAGAAATGCGCCAGCGGCCTCTTGGGCGGGTGGCGGCTAAAGGGCGGGATTATAACGCAAACATGTGCGCAACGCGGCAACCTGTACTGGCCTCATCGCCGGCAAGCCAGCTCCCACAGGTACACCGCCGACCTTGAGGCCCGCGCTGTACCTGTGGGAGCTGGCTTGCCGGCGATGGGGCCGGTACAGGCAAGCAATATTATTCAGCGATCAGCCAGTCCATGCGGAAGCTGCCGGCGGTTTGTGCCAGCTCTTTGGCCAGCCATGGCAGCAGCTCCTTGAGCTCTTCTTCCAACCCCCACGGCGGGTTGGCGATGGCCAGACCGGAGCCGTTGAGCCCCTGCGGGCTGTCCTGGTGGTGCACATACAACTCGACCCGCAGCAGTTTCGGTGCGCCGGTGCTGGTCAGGTCCTGGTAGAAGCGGGTCAGCGAGCGCTGGTCCTTTATCGGGTACCAGATGGCCGCGACAGTCTGGCGCATGCGGCCGATCGCCTCTTTCATGGCGGTAGTGCAGCGCTTTAGCTCGTCAGCCTGTTCGAACGGCGGGTCGATCAACATGATCGCGCGCTTTTCCTGCACCGGCAGCAAGGCCCGCGGCACATGCCAGCCTTCGCCCAGGTGCACGAACACGCGCGGGTCTTTCTTCATGTTCTCTTTGAGCAGCGGCCCGTCTTCGGGATGCTTCTCGTTGAGCAGGGCGCGGTCCTGCTGGCGCATCAGACGGCGAGCCAGCTCGGGCGAACCGGGGTAGTAGCGCAGCTCGCCATCGGCATTCAGACGCTTGATGATTCGCAAATAGTCGTCAGCCATGGCCGGCAGGTCATCGCGATTCCACAGGCGGGCGACACCTTCCAGGTACTCGCCGGTGCGGGTTGCCTGGTCGCCCTGCAGGTCGTAAAGGCCGAGCCCTGCATGGGTATCGATATAGGCGAACGGCTGCTCCTTGCGCGACATCAGGGCGATGAGGCGGGTCAGCACGATATGTTTGAGGACGTCGGCGTGGTTGCCGGCGTGGAAGGCGTGACGATAGTTCATGGCAACTCCTGCGGGGGTGGCAAGTTTACCTTGCCTTGCAGGCGGAGTCAGGCCTGGCTGCTGATCAGCGACGGCATCTTCGCGGGTAAACCCGCCACCACAGGGCCTGCACAGATCTCAGACCCTGTGGAGCATCTGTGGGAGCGGGCAAGCCCGCGAAGAAGGCAACACCGAATCAGACGGTATTACTTGTCAGCGTGATACGCCGCATCAGCAGTCTCGAACCGCTTGACCATTGCCTGCGACGGGCTGCCCAACTTGCTCACCACGAAGATGGCAATGCTGGCGAACAGGAAGCCCGGGATGATTTCGTACAGCCCGAGGGTGTCGAAGTTCTTCCACAGGATCACGGTCAGTGCGCCCACCACGATACCGGCCAGTGCGCCGTTACGGGTCATGCCTTTCCACAGTACCGAAATCAGCACCACCGGACCAAAGGCAGCACCGAAGCCGGCCCAGGCGTAAGCCACCAGGCCCAGCACGCGGTTTTCCGGGTTGGAGGCCATGGCGATGGCGATCAGGGCGACGGCCAGCACCATCAGGCGGCCGACCCACACCAACTCGACCTGCGAAGCGTTCTTGCGCAGGAAGGACTTGTAGAAGTCTTCGGTCAGGGCGCTGGAGCACACCAGCAGCTGGCAGCTCAGGGTACTCATCACCGCAGCCAGGATGGCCGACAGCAGTACACCGGCGATCCATGGGTTGAACAGGATCTTGGCCAGCTCGATGAACACACGCTCGTGGTTCTCGGTGACCGGGCCCGCCAGATCAGGGTGCGCCGAGAAGTAGGCGATGCCGAAGAAGCCCACGGCGCAGGTACCGGCCAGGCACAGGATCATCCAGGTCATGGAGATACGGCGGGCGTTGGCGATCGACTTCACCGAGTCGGCGGCCATGAAACGCGCCAGGATGTGCGGCTGACCGAAGTAGCCCAGACCCCAGCCCATCAGCGAGATGATGCCGATGAAGGTGGCGCCCTTGAGCATGTCGAAGTTGGCCGGGTTGACCGCATCGATGGCAGCGAAGGTGGTATCGAAGCCGCCAGTGGAGATCAGCACGATCACCGGGGTGAGGATCAGCGCAAAGATCATCAGCGAAGCCTGCACGGTATCGGTCCAGCTCACCGCCAGGAAACCACCGACGAAGGTGTAGGCGATGGTCGCGGCGGCACCGGCCCACAGGGCGGTTTCGTACGGCATGCCGAAGGTGCTCTCGAACAGACGGGCACCGGCAACGATGCCGGAGGCGCAATAGATGGTGAAGAACACCAGGATCACGATGGCCGAGATGATCCGCAGCACGCCGCTGTTGTCTTCGAAGCGGCTGGAGAAGTAGTCCGGCAGGGTCAGCGCATCGCCGTTGTGCTCGGTCTGCACGCGCAGACGACCAGCGACGAACAGCCAGTTCAGGTAGGCGCCGACGGTCAGGCCGATGGCAATCCAGGCTTCGGACAAGCCTGAGAAGTAGATGGCGCCCGGCAGGCCCATCAACAGCCAGCCGCTCATGTCGGAAGCGCCGGCGGAAAGCGCGGTGACCACGCTACCCAGGCTGCGACCGCCGAGGATGTAGTCGGAAAGGTTATTGGTGGAGCGATAGGCGGCGAAGCCGATCAGCACCATTGCCGCGATATAGACCACGAAAGTGATCGTTAGTGGATTGCCCATGCGTGTGCCCTGGCGTTTGTTTTTATGTCATGCACAACCGCAGCCATGGCGGTTGCACCCAGGCGGCGAATCCTATGCAACAACGCAAAGCGGGTGCAACCATTTTTCATTTGCAAGTTGCACCTTCTCGTGCATTTTCAGACAAATCTGATTTTTTGCTCCTTTTGGGAACAACAACTCCGCTTTTCATAATAAAACGCACCGAAAACGACCCTTTTCCGGGCATGGAAATGACGGTCGGACGAGTTGCACCTTTTCCATGAAAAATTCGGGTTGCACCTGGTTGCACCCGAATTGTCCTACAGCTACTCTTGGCGCCAGCTTAGGCCACAACCGTGGCAATAACGAGG
Source organism: Pseudomonas sp. PVC-5-1 (assembly GCF_057444345.1). Lineage (NCBI taxonomy): Bacteria > Pseudomonadati > Pseudomonadota > Gammaproteobacteria > Pseudomonadales > Pseudomonadaceae > Pseudomonas > Pseudomonas sp. PVC-5-1. Next base: position 5,215,174 of record NZ_CM172024.1, read on the forward strand.
ATAAGAAATGGCGACGACCACCCTTGGGGTCAAACTCGATGACCCGACCCGTGAGCGACTCAAGGCAGCTGCGCAGTCGATTGACCGCACCCCGCACTGGTTGATCAAGCAAGCGATCTTCAACTACCTGGAGAAGCTCGAGGGTGGTGCCACCCTGACCGAACTCAACGGCCATGCCAGCAACCTGGCCGAGGACGCCGGTGAGGTCCAACCTGACCACAGCCACCAGTGCTTCCTCGAGTTCGCCGAGAGCATCCTGCCGCAGTCGGTGCTGCGCTCGGCGATCACCGCCGCCTACCGCCGCCCCGAACAGGAAGTGGTACCGATGCTGCTGGAGCAGGCGCGCCTGAGCGCCCCGCTGGCCGAAGCGACCAACAAGATGGCCGCCGGCATCGCCGAAAAACTGCGTAACCAGAAGAGCGCTGGCGGTCGTGCCGGCATCGTTCAGGGCCTGCTGCAGGAATTCTCGCTGTCGTCCCAGGAAGGCGTGGCACTGATGTGCCTGGCCGAAGCCCTGCTGCGCATCCCCGACAAGGGCACCCGTGACGCGCTGATCCGCGACAAGATCAGCACCGGCAACTGGCAGCCGCACCTGGGCAACAGCCCGTCGCTGTTCGTCAACGCCGCCACCTGGGGCCTGCTGCTGACCGGCAAGCTGGTGTCCACCCACAACGAATCCGGCCTCACCTCCTCGCTCACCCGCATCATCGGCAAGAGCGGCGAGCCGATGATCCGCAAGGGCGTCGACATGGCCATGCGCCTGATGGGCGAGCAGTTCGTCACCGGCGAAACCATCGCCGAAGCCCTGGCCAATGCCAGCCGCTTCGAGTCCAAGGGCTTCCGCTATTCCTACGACATGCTCGGCGAAGCCGCACTGACCGAGCACGACGCACAGAAGTACCTGGCGTCCTACGAGCAGGCCATCCACTCGATCGGCAAGGCCTCCCATGGCCGTGGCATCTATGAAGGCCCGGGCATCTCGATCAAGCTGTCGGCGCTGCACCCGCGCTACAGCCGCGCCCAGTACGAGCGCGTGATGGAAGAGCTGTACCCGCGCCTGCTGTCGCTGACCCTGCTGGCCAAGCAGTACGACATCGGCCTGAACATCGACGCCGAAGAAGCCGACCGCCTGGAGCTGTCGCTCGACCTGCTCGAGCGCCTGTGCTTCGAGCCTTCGCTGGCCGGCTGGAACGGTATCGGCTTCGTCATCCAGGCCTACCAGAAGCGCTGCCCGTATGTGATCGACTATGTCATCGACCTGGCCAAGCGCAGCCGCCACCGCCTGATGATCCGCCTGGTGAAAGGCGCCTACTGGGACAGCGAAATCAAGCGCGCCCAGGTCGAAGGCCTGGAAGGCTACCCGGTCTACACCCGCAAGGTGTACACCGACGTGTCCTACGTCGCCTGCGCCCGCAAGCTGCTGGCCGTGCCAGAAGCCATCTACCCGCAGTTCGCCACCCACAACGCCCACACCCTGTCGGCCATCTACCACATTGCCGGTCAGAACTATTACCCGGGCCAGTACGAGTTCCAGTGCCTGCACGGCATGGGCGAGCCACTGTACGAGCAGGTGGTCGGCAAGATTTCCGAAGGCAAGCTGAACCGTCCGTGCCGCGTCTATGCACCGGTCGGCACCCACGAAACGCTGCTGGCCTACCTGGTGCGTCGCCTGCTGGAAAACGGCGCCAACACCTCGTTCGTCAACCGCATCGCCGACCACTCGATCTCCATCCAGGAACTGGTCGCCGACCCAGTCGCCAGCATCGAGCGCATGGGCACCCAGGAAGGCAGCATCGGCCTGCCGCACCCACGCATCCCGCTGCCGCGTGAACTGTATGGCAGCGAGCGGGCCAACTCGGCCGGCATCGACATGGCCAACGAACACCGCCTGGCATCGCTGTCCTGCGCCATGCTGGCCACCGCTCATAACGACTGGAAAGCCACGCCACTGCTGGCCTGCGCCGCCAGCGAAAGCGCAGCCGCACCGGTGCTGAACCCAGCGGACCACCGCGACGTGGTCGGCCATGTTCAGGAAGCCACTGTCGCCGACGTCGACAACGCCATCCAGTGCGCACTGAATGCAGCACCGATCTGGCAGGCCACCCCGCCAGCCGAGCGCGCTGCCATTCTGGAGCGCACCGCCGACCTGATGGAGGCCGAAATCCAGCCGCTGATGGGTCTGCTCATCCGCGAAGCGGGCAAGACCTTCGCCAACGCCATCGCCGAAGTGCGTGAAGCCGTGGACTTCCTGCGCTACTACGCGGTGCAGGCACGCAACGACTTCAGCAACGACGCCCACCGCCCTCTGGGCCCGGTGGTGTGCATCAGCCCGTGGAACTTCCCGCTGGCGATCTTCACCGGCCAGGTGGCCGCAGCGCTCGCCGCCGGCAACCCGGTACTGGCCAAGCCGGCCGAGCAAACCCCACTGATCGCTGCCCAGGCCGTGCGCCTGCTGCTGGAAGCCGGCATCCCTGAAGGCGTGCTGCAGCTGCTGCCCGGCCGCGGTGAAACCGTCGGTGCCGGCCTGGTGGGTGACGAGCGCGTCAAGGGCGTGATGTTCACCGGTTCCACCGAAGTGGCCCGCCTGCTGCAGCGCAACGTCGCCGGCCGCCTGGACAACCAGGGCCGTCCGATCCCGCTGATCGCCGAAACCGGCGGCCAGAACGCGATGATCGTCGACTCCTCGGCACTGACCGAGCAGGTGGTGATCGATGTGGTGTCCTCGGCCTTCGACAGCGCCGGCCAGCGTTGCTCGGCACTGCGCGTGCTGTGCCTGCAGGAAGACTCCGCCGACCGCGTGATCGAAATGCTCAAGGGCGCCATGGCCGAAAGCCGCCTGGGCTGCCCGGACCGCCTGGCCGTGGACATTGGCCCGGTGATCGACGCCGAAGCCAAGGCCGGCATCGAGAAGCACATCCAGGGCATGCGCGAGAAAGGTCGCTCGGTCTACCAGGTGGCCATTGCCGATGCTGCCGAGCTCAAGCGCGGCACCTTCGTCATGCCGACCCTGATCGAGCTGGAAAGCTTCGACGAGCTCAAGCGTGAAATTTTCGGCCCGGTGCTGCACGTGGTGCGCTACAACCGTCGCAACCTGGACCAGCTGATCGAGCAGATCAACAACTCCGGCTACGGCCTGACCCTCGGCGTGCACACCCGCATCGACGAGACCATCGCCAAAGTGGTGGAAACCGCCAACGCCGGCAACATGTACGTCAACCGCAACATTGTTGGTGCAGTGGTAGGTGTGCAGCCGTTCGGTGGTGAAGGCCTGTCCGGCACCGGCCCGAAAGCCGGCGGCCCGCTGTACCTGTACCGCCTGTTGTCGACCCGCCCGGCCGACGCGATTGGCCGCCACTTCCAGCAGCAGGACGGCGAAGGCAAGCCTGACCGCGCCCTGCACGAACAGCTGATCAAGCCGCTGCACGGCCTGAAGGCATGGGCTGAGAGCAACCAGCTGACCGACCTTGCCACGCTGTGCAGCCAGTTCGCCAGCCAGTCGCAGAGCGGCATCGCCCGCCTGTTGCCAGGCCCGACCGGCGAGCGCAACAGCTACACCATCCTGCCGCGTGAGCACGTGCTGTGCCTGGCCGACAACGAAGCTGACCTGCTGGCGCAGTTCGCCGCAGTGCTGGCCGTTGGCAGCTCGGCGGTATGGGCGGATGGCGAGCCGGGCAAGGCCCTGCGTGCCCGCCTGCCGCGAGAGTTGCAGGCCAAGGTCAAATTGGTGGCGGACTGGAACAAGGATGAAGTGGCGTTCGACGCCGTGATCCACCATGGCGACTCGGACCAGCTGCGCGGCGTGTGCCAGCAGGTGGCCAAGCGTGCCGGGGCGATCGTGGGTGTGCACGGGCTGTCCAGCGGCGACCACCAGATTGCGCTGGAGCGCCTGGTGATCGAGCGGGCAGTGAGTGTGAACACTGCTGCTGCCGGTGGTAATGCCAGCTTGATGACCATTGGCTGACGCTGAGGGTTGTTAACGAAAAAAGGAGAGCTTCGGCTCTCCTTTTTTTATGGGGGCTGGGGTTGGGCTGACAGGTGTTCGCCACAACATTTTCTGCGCCTGTGATATCGAGCGCCGCCCGCGCGGCGCTTCGCGGGGCAAGCCCGCTCCCACATTTGTTGCAACGTGGCCATGCCTGTGAGGCCATGGTTGTCAGCCTTGGCGCATGACTAAAGACATGTTGGGCGGCAGCCACGCCAACATGGAGATATCGGCGGACCAACAAAGCGGGCAACCATGGCCTGACAGGTTTGGTACGTTGCAACAAATGTGGGAGCGGCCTTGTGCCGCGAAGCGCCGCGCGGGCGGCGCTCGATCTCATAGGCGCTGAAGATGCTGCGGCGAACACCTGGCAGCCTTCATTCAACCTGAAGCCAAACCCTCACTGTTTCATCCCCAACTCAGCATCATCCATCAGTGCCTTGGCCATCGCACTCAGGTAATGGGCAGCCCAGATCATCATCGGCTTCTCATCCATCAGCCCGGTAATGGTCAATTCACGGACATAACCCATCAACTCCGAAGACTGCTCGCGGGCGTCCCTGCACGGGATGCCAGGCTCGATACGGAACAGCGGGTGGGTGCCGTTTTCACCCTGGTAGAAGGTGGTCTTGCCGGCGGTGAATTGGGTGTCTTCTGTTGTCATTGTTCAATCCCCTGATAATTCTCGAGTGCCTGGCCGGGCCTCTTCGCGGGCGCGCCCGCTCCCACAGGATCACCACAGGCTTCATGACTTGCACCGTATCTGTGGGAGCGGGCATGCCCGCGAAAGGGCCGGTTCAGGCGACAAATCAATAAGCCTCAGTGCGAAGTTTGCGACCTAGATTAGGATCTTCGAGTGAATCTGCGTTCAGGGGTGGATCAGGAACTATCTTCAGCATTGGTATTTTTCTCGGTAAGGGCTATCACCACCTGCTGTCAAACAAGAGGGTGGCAGCTGTGCATGGGTTGACAGACCGGTAGAAAAATCCAAAAACCCGGCGCACACGAGGTGCCCCATACACAGCCGCCGAAAAGGCGAAAGCCATGAGAATTTTCTGGTCGGCCTGTCAAAGCCGGTCACTGATTTGGCAGCGACCACCCGAGACTATGGCCCGATCCAGAGCACCGCAATGGCTAGGAGGGGGTTGGGAGTATGTTTGGGAAATGGACTACATGGAATAGGCGAAAACCTAAAAAGCAGCCGAGATGCTGACCGGAATACGGTGGAGCTGGCAGGTGTTCGCCACGACAGTTGCAGCGCCTTTCTAAACCCATATCACCCAAACCTATTAACCTCCCCCCACCTAACCCTATCAGCCTAGACTCGCAGCATCCCGCCTCTGGACCGCGACCATGCCCGAGACCCTGCTCAGCCCCCGCAACCTCGCCTTCGAACTCTACGAAGTCCTCATGGCCGAGGCCCTGACCCAGCGCCCGCGCTTCGCCGAGCACAACCGCGAAACCTTTGACGCGGCGCTATCGACTGCCCGCACCATCGCCGAAAAGTTCTTCGCCCCGCACAACCGCAAGGCCGACGAAAACGAGCCGCGCTACGTGGATGGCCGCGCCGAACTGATCCCCGAAGTGAAACCCGCCGTCGACGCCTTTCTCGAAGCCGGCTTCCTCAACGCCAACCGCGACTTCGAAGCCGGCGGCATGCAGCTGCCGAGCCTGGTCTCGCAGGCCTGCTTCGCCCACTTCCAGGCGGCCAACGCTGGCACCACGGCCTACCCGTTCCTGACCATGGGCGCGGCCAACCTGATCGAGAGCTTCGGTAGCGATGAACAGAAGCGCCTGTTCCTGCAACCGATGATCGAAGGCCGCTACTTCGGCACCATGGCCCTGACCGAACCCCATGCGGGCTCTTCACTGGCCGATATCCGTACCCGCGCCGAGCCTGCCGGTGACGGCAGCTACCGGCTCAAGGGCAACAAGATTTTCATCTCCGGCGGTGATCACGAGTTGTCGGAAAACATCGTGCACATGGTGCTGGCCAAGCTGCCGGATGCGCCGCCCGGCGTGAAGGGCATCTCGCTGTTCATCGTACCCAAGTACCTGGTCAACGAAGATGGCAGCCGTGGCCCGCGCAACGATGTGCTGCTGGCAGGGCTGTTCCACAAGATGGGCTGGCGCGGTACTACCTCCACCGCGCTGAACTTCGGCGACAACGGCCAGTGCGTCGGCTACCTGGTCGGCCAGCCGCACCAGGGCCTGGCCTGCATGTTCCAGATGATGAACGAGGCACGCATCGGTGTCGGCATGGGCGCAGTGATGCTCGGTTACGCCGGCTACCTGTATTCGCTGGAATACGCCCGTCAGCGCCCGCAGGGTCGGTTGCCGGACAACAAAGACCCGCACAGCCCCGCAGTGCCGATCATCGAGCACAGCGATGTGAAACGCATGCTGCTGGCACAGAAGGCCTACGTAGAGGGCGCCTTCGACCTGGGCCTGTATGCCGCGCGCCTGTTCGACGACACCCAGACTGCCAGCGACGACAGCGCCCGCAAGCAGGCGCAGGAGCTGCTCGACCTGCTGACCCCGATCGTCAAATCCTGGCCCTCGACGTTCTGCCTCAAGGCCAATGAACTGGCGATCCAGATCCTCGGGGGCCACGGCTACACCCGCGAGTACCCGGTTGAACAGTACTACCGCGACAACCGCCTGAACCCGATCCATGAAGGCACCGAGGGCATCCAGTCGCTCGACCTGCTGGGCCGCAAGCTGGCGCAGAACAATGGCGCCGGCCTCAAGCAGTTGATCCGGTCGATCGCTGCCACCGGCGAGCGCGCCAGCCACCATGCGAACCTCGACCCACTGCGCCAGCCGCTGGAGCAACTGGTCAACCGCCTGCAAGGTGTGACGCTGGCGTTGCTGGGTGACCTGGCCGAGGGCAAAGTCGCCGGCGCCCTGGCCAACTCGGCCCTCTACCTCAAGGCCTTCGGCCACTGCGTGATTGGCTGGCGCTGGCTGGAACAGGCGATCCATGCCGAACTCGGCCTGCTCAAGGGCAAACCCACCGACCGCGACTTCTACCTCGGCAAGCTGCAGGCAGCGCGTTATTTCCTGACCTGGGAGGTACCTGGCTGCCATAATGAGCTGGCATTGCTCGAGGCGCGCGACGACACTTGCCTCGCCATGCAGGACGAGTGGTTCTAAGGGGGAGCCACCGTGTACACGGAGGCTTCCACATGTTCGATACCAGCGCCCTGCTGCGCCAGCGCTTTGCCACGCTGCGCAGTACGGCCGAGCTGTTTTCCCTACGCCATGTGAAACAGTCGCACCAGGCGCTGTCGGTTCGCCGCAACGTCGCGGAACCACCCTTCTTCAGCCAGGACGAGGGCGCCATGCTCACCGTGCGTGTGAATGGCGTGGAAGCCTATGCCGCCACCGCCGACCTGTCCCAGGCCGGCCTGCAGCGCGCCCTGGAGCGGGCCGAGGCGCTGGCCCGGCAGATCGCCCGATACAACCTGCTGGACCTGCGCGAGCAACCGGTGACCAGCGCACGCCACGACCACATTTCGCCCAACTTCGACCAACCCGTGCCCAACCTTGCCGACTGCCTTGGCCTGCTCGCTGCCGAATCGGCCAGCGTGCCCAAGGACAGCCGCCTGGTGGACTGGCAGGCCAGCCTGGGCCTGAGCCTGGTCGAGCAGACCTACCTGAACTCGGCCGGCGCCGAGCTACGCCACGCCCAGCGCTTCCTGTTCCCGGGCCTGGGGGTGACCGCCAGCGACGGCCAGGACAGCCAGAGCCGCAGCCTGGGCCGCGACAACTTCGGCCAGCAGGGCGGCTTCGAGGTCATCGAGCGCTGCGGCCTGGTCGGTGCTGCCCGCCGGGTGGCCGACGAGGCGCTGCAACTGCTGCTGGCGCCGAACACCCCCAGCGGCCCGCGCGACCTGCTGTTGATGCCGGACCAGATGATGCTGCAGATTCACGAATCCATCGGCCACCCGCTGGAGATGGACCGCATTCTCGGCGACGAACGCAACTACGCAGGCACCAGCTTCGTCAAAGCCGATGACTTCGGCCACCTGCAGTACGGCTCCGCGCTGCTCAACGTGACCTTCGACCCGACCATCGGCGAAGAGCTGGCCAGCTACAGCTTCGATGATGACGGCACCCAGGCCAGCAAGCAGTTCCTGATCCGCGATGGCCTGCTGCTGCGCCCGCTGGGTGGTGCGCTGTCGCAGTTCCGCTCCGGCCTCGACGGCGTGGCTAACAGCCGTGCCTGCGGCTGGAACCGTGCGCCGATCGACCGCATGGCCAACCTCAACATCGAGCCGGGCGACCAGAGCCTGGATCAGCTGGTGAAAGGCATCGAGCACGGCATCCTGATGCGCACCAACCGTTCCTGGTCCATTGATGATGCTCGCAACAAGTTCCAGTTCGGCTGTGAATGGGGCCAACTGATCGAAAACGGCGAGCTCAAGGGCATCGTCAAGAACCCCAACTACCGTGGTATCTCCGCGCAGTTCTGGCGCAACCTGGCGGCGGTCGGCGACAGCAGTACCTTCCAGGTGCTGGGCACGCCCAACTGCGGCAAGGGCGAACCCAACCAGGTGGTACGGGTGGGGCATGCCTCGCCGGCCTGCGTGCTCCGCCAGATCGACGTATTCGGAGGAGACGCCTGATGAAACACGCTTTCGAAACCCTGGTCGGGGATGTGCGCAAAGCCCTGCAGACGGGCGAACAGTTCACCCTCGGCTACAGCGCCGAACAATCGCAATTCGTGCGTTTCAACCATGCCAAGGTACGCCAGGCCGGCACCGTGAACCAGGCCGGCGCGCAACTGCGGCTGATCCGCGATGGCCGCCAGGCAGAGCAACAGGTGACCTTGAGTGGTGACACGCAACTGGATAGCCAGCGTCTGTTCACGGCCCTGGAGCAACTGCGCCAGACCTTGCCACTGCTGGCGGTCGATCCGTACCTGCGCCTGGACGAAAGCGCCTGGCACAGCCACAGCCAGCAGGAGCAGCCGCTGCCCGAACTGAGCGATGTGCTGACCTTGCTCGAGCGCGAAGCCGGCGACCTGGACCTTGTCGGCATCTACGCCGCCGGCCCCATCTGCCGGGGCTTCGCCAGCTCGTTCGGGGCCTTCGGCTGGCACCAGGCCAACAGCTTCAACTTCGACTGGAGCCTGTTCCACGAAAACGGCGAGGCGGTGAAGGCCAATTATGCCGGGCAAGTGTGGAGCGCCGACGACTTCACCGCACGCCTGCGCCAGGCGCGGGAACAGCTGGGTTTCCTTGGCCGCCCTGCCGTCACGCTGAAGCCTGGCAGCTACCGCGCCTACCTGGCCCCGGCGGCCATGGACGAAATAGCCGGCATGCTGTGCTGGGGCGGTTTTTCCGCACAGGCCCTGGCCACTGGCAACAGTGCCCTGCAGCGCCTGTACAACGGCGATGCGCGGCTGAGCCCACTGGTGAGTTTCACCGAGCAGGTCAGCGGTTCGCTGAGCCCTGCATTTTCCGATGAAGGCTCGCCGCGCCTGGATGTGCCGTTGATCCAGCAAGGCGAGGCCCGGCAGCGATTGATCAGTGCGCGCAGTGCGGCCGAATTCGAGCTGCTGGCCAATGGCGCCGATAGTTACGAGTCACCGTGTGCGCTGAGCCTGGCAGCAGGTAGCCTGCCGAGCGAGCAGATTCTGGAGCGGCTCGGTACCGGGCTGTACATCAGCAACCTGTGGTACCTGAACTATTCCGACCTGCCGGCGGCACGCATGACCGGGCTGACCCGCTTCGCCACCTTCTGGGTGGAGAACGGGCAGATCCAGGGCCCGGTGAGCACCATGCGCTTCGATGACAACCTGTACAGCTTGCTCGGCAGCCAGCTGGAGGACTTGACAAGCGAGCGCGAGATGATCCTGTCGACCAGTACCTATGGACAGCGCAGTACCGGGTCGAGTCATTTGCCGGGGGCACTGGTCAAAGGCCTGACTCTGACATTGTGATAGGCCATTCCGGCCTCATCCCCGGCAAGCCAGCTCCCACAGGGACCGCACCCAACCTGAGGTCTGTGGTAATCCTGTGGGAGCTGGCTTGCCGGCGATGAGGCCAGTACAGGCAATGCCGAACATTGAGGTTCCTCATGCCCGAACGCACCCCGCTGGACCCTGTCACCGCCCGCTGGATCCCTTGGGTGGTGGCCATCGCCTTTTTCATGCAGTCCCTGGACGGCACCATCCTCAACACCGCACTGCCAGCCATGGCCCGGTCGCTGGCCGAAGACCCGCTGCGCATGCAGGGCGTGATCATCGCCTACATGCTCACCGTGGCCCTGCTGATCCCCGCCTCAGGCTGGATCGCCGACCGCTTCGGCACCAAGCGCATCTTCTTCAGCGCCATCCTGCTGTTCAGCTTCGGCTCGCTGCTGTGCGCCGCCGCCAACAGCCTCGGGTTCCTGATCTTTGCCCGTGTCGTGCAAGGGCTGGGCGGTGCGCTGATGCTGCCGGTCGGGCGCTTGGTAGTCCTACGTGCCTACCCGCGCACCGAGCTGGTGCGCATCATGAGCTTCATCACCATCCCCGGCCTGCTCGGGCCGCTACTGGGCCCTACGGTTGGCGGCTGGTTGGTGGAAATACTGAGCTGGCACTGGATCTTCCTGCTCAACCTGCCGGTCGGCCTGATCGGCTGCTACGCCGTTTGGAAGTTCATCCCCGACCTGCGCGGCGCCGAGCGCACCACGTTCGACGGCCCCGGGTTCCTGCTGTTTGGCGCAGCGATGGTATTGATCACCATCGCCATGGAAGGCCTGGGCGAACTGCACCTGCCGCACCTGCGGGTGATGTTGCTGCTGTTCGCCGGCATGGCCTGCCTGGCGGCCTACTGGCTGCGCGCCGGGCGCGACCCGGAGCCGTTGTTCTCACCCAGCCTGTTCCGCGTGCGCACCTTTGCCATCGGTATTCTCGGTAACCTGTTCGCCCGCCTGGGCAGCGGCGCGCTGCCGTTCCTTGTGCCGTTGCTGCTGCAAGTGGCGCTGGGCTACTCGCCGGCCCAGGCCGGCATGAGCATGATCCCGCTGGCGGCTGCGGCGATGCTGGCCAAGTCCATTGCCCGACCACTGATCGAACGCTTTGGCTACCGCATCATCCTCACCGGCAACACCCTGCTGCTGGGCCTGCTGCTGGCCAGCCTCGGGCTGGTCGACGAGCAGACGCCCTATGCCGTGCTGCTGATTCAGCTGGGCCTGCTCGGGGCCGTCAACTCGATGCAGTTCACCGCGATGAACACGGTGACCCTGATCGACCTCGACGACGCCAGCGCCAGCAGCGGCAACAGCCTGCTGTCGGTGGTCGCGCAGCTGGCCCTGAGCCTGGGCGTGGCATGTGCGGGGGCATTGCTCGGCGGCTTTACCGCAGCCGGAAACGCCGACGGTGTAGAAACCACCTTGGGTGCATTCCAGCTGACCTTCGTCACCATCGGCGTGATGGCCATGCTGGCGGCGGCGATATTCCTGCAGCTGTCGCCGACGGACGGAAGGCGTGCCCGTCGTCCGGAAGAACACATGGAGTCGTAGGGCGAATGGCCATGAGGCTGGTAGACTATGCGGCATTTTTCGCTTCGCACCGCAGGCCCGCCTCGTGACCACCGAATCCACCGCCTTTGCCACCTTGCCGCTGTCCACTGCCATGCTGGCCAACCTGGACGCCCTCGGCTATGCCTCGATGACACCGATCCAGGCCCAGAGCCTGCCGGTCATCCTCAAGGGGCAGGACCTGATCGCCCAGGCCAAGACCGGCAGCGGCAAGACCGCCGCCTTCGGCATCGGCCTGCTCAACCCGATCAACCCGCGCTACTTCGGTTGCCAGGCGCTGGTGCTGTGCCCTACCCGCGAGCTCGCCGACCAGGTGGCCAAGGAGCTGCGCCGCCTGGCCCGCGCCGAGGACAACATCAAGATCCTGACCCTGTGCGGCGGCGTTTCGTTGGGCCCGCAGATCGCTTCGCTGGAGCACGGCGCACACATCATCGTCGGCACCCCAGGGCGCATCCAGCAGCACCTGGACAAGGGCACCCTGGTGCTCGACGGGCTGAACACCCTGGTGCTGGACGAGGCCGACCGCATGCTCGACATGGGCTTCTTCGATGCCATCGCCAGCATCATCGGCAAGACCCCGTCGCGCCGCCAGACCCTGCTGTTCTCGGCCACCTACCCGGCCGGCATCAAGCAACTGGCCGCCGACTTCATGCGCAACCCGCAACAGGTCAAGGTCGAGAGCCTGCATGCCGACAACCAGATCGAGCAGCGCTTCATCGAGATCGACCCGCAACAGCGCCTCGAGGCCGTCACCCGCGTGCTCGGCCACTACCGCCCGCAGTCCTGCGTGGCGTTCTGCTTCACCAAGCAGCAGTGCGAGGATGTGGTCGCCCACCTGACCGCCAAGGGCATCGTTGCCCAGGCCCTGCATGGCGACCTGGAGCAGCGCGACCGCGACCAGGTGCTGACCATGTTCGCCAACCGCAGCAGCTCGGTGCTGGTGGCTACCGATGTGGCCGCCCGCGGCCTGGACATCGATGGCCTGGACATGGTCATCAACGTCGAACTGGCGCGTGATGCGGAAATCCATGTGCACCGTGTCGGCCGCACCGGCCGTGCTGGCGAGAAAGGCATTGCGGTCAGCCTGGTGGCACCGGCCGAAGGCCACCGCGCCCAGGCCATCGAAGACCTGCAGAAGAGCCCGCTGCGCTGGGACCAGCTGGACAGCCTGAAGCACAAGGGTGGCGAACCGCTGCTGCCGCTTATGAGCACCCTGTGCATCGCCGCCGGGCGCAAGGACAAGCTGCGTCCAGGTGACATCCTCGGGGCGCTGACCGGTGATGCCGGCATCCCCGGCAAGCAGGTGGGCAAGATTGCGATCTTCGATTTCCAGGCGTTCGTGGCCGTCGAACGGCCGCTGGCCAAGCAGGCCATGCAGCGCTTGAACAGCGGCAAGATCAAGGGGCGCTCCCTGAAAGTCCGCATCGTCTGACCTAATTTTGGGGCCGCTTTGCGGCCCTTTCGCGACACAAGGCCGCTCCTACAGGGGATCGCAAACTCCTGTAGGAGCGGCCTTGTGTCGCGAGAGGGCTGCAAAGCAGCCCCCAGCAATCCTGAAGAGGTAACACCGTGCACTCCACCGACGTGATCATCCTCGGCGCCGGCGCCGCCGGCCTGATGTGCGCACAGCTCAGCGCCCGCCGTGGCCGCCGGGTACTGGTGCTCGACCACGCCAACAAACCGGGCAAGAAAATCCTCATGTCCGGCGGCGGCCGCTGCAACTTCACCAACATGTATACCGAGCCGGGCAACTTCCTCTCGCAGAATGCGCATTTCTGCAAATCGGCCCTGGCTCGCTACACCCAGTGGGACTTCATCGAGCTGGTGTGCAAGCACGGCGTGGCCTACCACGAGAAGAAACTCGGCCAGCTGTTTTGCGACAACAAGGCCAGTGACATCCTCGACATGCTGCTGGCCGAATGCGATGAGGCCGGCGCCGAGATCCGCATGCACACCAGCATCGAGCAGATCGAGAAGACCGAAGGGGGCTACCTGCTGCAGACCAGCGGCGGCCAGTTCGCCTGCCAGTCGCTGGTGATCGCCACCGGCGGCCTGTCGATCCCGACCCTGGGTGCCACCGGCTTCGGCTACCAGGTGGCCCGCCAGTTCGGCCATACCCTGCTGCCAACCCGCGCCGGGCTGGTGCCGTTCACCATCACCGAGCCCCAACTGAAGGCACTGTGCACCGAGTTGTCCGGCACATCGCTGGATTGCACCGCCAGCTGCAACGGCACCAGCTTCCGCGAGAACCTGCTGTTTACCCACCGCGGCCTCAGCGGCCCGGCGATTTTGCAGATTTCCTCGTTCTGGGAAGCAGGCGACACGGTCGAGATCAACCTGCTGCCCGACCGTGATGCACTGACCTGGCTGCAACAGATGCAGGCCGAACGCGCCAACACCGAGCTGAAAACCGTGCTGGGCGAGGTATTTACCCGCAAGCTGGCCAACCTGCTGGCCGAGCAGTGGTTCGAGTCCCGGCCCATGAAGCAGTACACACCGGCGGAACTGGCACAGATCGCCGATAAGCTGGCGAACTGGCAGGTGGTACCGGCCGGCACCGAGGGCTATCGCACTGCCGAAGTGACCCTGGGCGGCGTGGATACCCGAGAGGTGTCGTCCAAGACCATGGAATCGCTGAAAAGCCCTGGGTTGTATTTCATTGGTGAAGTGCTGGATGTGACTGGCCACCTGGGCGGTTTCAATTTCCAGTGGGCCTGGGCCTCCGCCAACGCCGCGGCGCAGTTCGTGTAGAGTAGAATCCATTCAGCAGCACGGAATGCTTCTTGCTGGCCCGTGCTGGGAGTGCCGAAATTCGCATGGGGCTGCCATGCAGCCCATTCGCGGCACAAGGCCGCTCCTACAGGGGACGCGATCGACTGTAGGAGCGGCCTTGTGCCGCGAATGGGCCGCACAGCGGCCCCAATGACACGGCCTCGAACGGTATTTCTCTGATCACTGCCTAGCAGGCCATCATGTCATCGAGCTCGTTCCGTCAGTCACTGCGTCGCCTGTGGGGTCAAGACAAGTTCAGCTACAGCATCCGGGTCACCATCGCCCTCACCGGCAGCCTGGCCCTGTGCTGGTACCAGAACGAAATGGCCCTGCTGATTCCGCTGTTCCTCGGCATCATCGCCAGCGCCCTGGCCGAAACCGATGACAGCTGGCAGGGCCGCCTCAGCGCCCTGGCCGTCACCCTGGTGTGTTTTGCCATCGCCGCACTGGCGGTCGAACTGCTGTTCCCCTACCCGTGGGTATTCGTCATTGCCCTGGCCTTGGCGGCCTTTGGCCTGACGATGCTCGGTGCCTTGGGCGAACGCTATGGCGCCATCGCTTCAGCGACCCTGATCACTGCGGTGTACACCATGATCGGCGTGGACCAGCGCGGCGGCCAAGTCACCGATTTCTGGCACGAACCGCTGCTGCTGGTGGCGGGCGCAGCCTGGTACGGGCTGCTGTCGGTGCTGTGGCAGGCGCTGTTTTCCAACCAGCCGGTGCAGCAGAGCCTGGCCAAGCTGTTCTTCGAGCTGGGCAGCTACCTCAAGCTCAAGGCCAGCCTGTTCGAACCCGTCCGCACCCTTGACGTCGAAGCCCGGCGCCTGGAGCTGGCCCAGCAGAACGGCAAGGTGGTGGCGGCGCTCAACGCGGCCAAGGAAATCATCCTGCACCGGGTGGGCAACAGCCAGCCGAATTCCAAGGTCAGCCGCTACCTCAAGCTGTACTTCCTGGCCCAGGACATCCATGAACGGGTCAGTGCTTCGCACTATCCCTACAACGCCCTGACCGAGGCTTTTTTCCACAGCGACGTGATGTTCCGCTGCCAGCGCCTGCTGCGCAAGCAGGGCTCGTCCTGCCAGGAACTGGCCCGCTCGATCCGCCTGCGCCAGCCGTTCGTGCTGGCCAGCGGTTATCCCGAGGCCCTCGAAGACCTAAACGCCTCGCTGGAACACCTGCGTATGCAGAACAACCCGGCCTGGCGTAGCCTGCTTCGCTCGCTGCGGGCGCTGGCGGCCAACCTGGCGACGCTCGACCGCCTGCTCAGCGCCGCCAGCAACCCGGACAGCCTGGCCGACACCAGCGATAGCAGCCTGCTCGACCGCTCCCCACGCTCGCTGAAGGACGTGTGGACCCGCCTGCGCACCCAATTGACGCCGACCTCGCTGCTGTTCCGCCATGCCCTGCGCCTACCCCTGGCGTTGTCGATCGGCTATGGCATGGTGCACCTGATCCACCCCACCCAGGGCTACTGGATCATCCTCACCACGCTGTTCGTGTGCCAGCCCAACTACGGTGCGACCCGGCGCAAGCTGGTGCAGCGGATAGCCGGCACCGCCGTCGGCCTGACGGTGGGCTGGGCATTGTTCGACCTGTTCCCCAACCCGGTCATCCAGTCATTGTTCGCCGTGGTCGCCGGGGTGGTGTTCTTCGTCAACCGCACCACCCGCTACACCTTGGCCACGGCCGCGATCACCTTGATGGTGCTGTTCTGCTTCAACCAGATCGGCGATGGCTATGGCCTGTTCCTGCCGCGCCTGTTCGATACCCTGGTCGGCAGCCTGATCGCCATCCTCGCGGTGTTCCTGTTCCTCCCCGACTGGCAGGGGCGGCGGCTGAACAAGGCGCTGGCCAATACCCTGGCCTGCGCCAGCGTGTACCTGCGGCAGATCATGCAGCAGTATGCCCACGGCAAGCGCGATGACCTGGCCTACCGCCTGGCCCGGCGCAACGCCCACAACGCCGACGCGGCGCTGTCCACCACCTTGGCCAACATGCTGATGGAGCCGGGGCATTTCCGGAAGGAGGCCGACGTCGGCTTCCGCTTCCTGGTGCTGTCGCATACCTTGCTCAGCTACCTGTCGGGGCTGGGCGCGCACCGCGACACGGCCCTGCCGGCGGAGGTGCAGGAACAGTTGATCGAAGGTGCCGGGCAAAGCCTGGCCAGCAGTCTGGACGAGATTGCCAACGGCCTGGCCGCGCGGCTGCCGGTGGCGATTCACAGTGATGCCGAAGAAGCGCTGGCCAATGCCCTGGAGCAGATGCCGGAAGAGCTGGACGAGCACCAGCGGCTGGTACAGACGCAGTTGGCGTTGATCTGCCGGCAGTTGGGGCCGCTGCGGACCTTGGCAGCGCATTTGATCAAGGAAGGTGCACCGGCCTGAATGCATTGTTACCTGCTCTGGCCTCTTCGCGGGCACGCCCGCTCCCACAGAAACATCACAAGCCCCAAGTCCTGTGAGTTACCTGTGGGAGCGGGCGTGCCCGCGAAGAGGCCAGAACAGGCGATAAAGATCAGAAGCCATGCTGGCGCATGAGCCGTGCATAGCTGCCATCCGCCTTCATCGCCGCAATCGCCTGCTCGAACCGCTCGACGATCCGCGCATGCTCCGGGTGCTTCAGGCTGACCAAGATATGCAGGGTGTTCTCCCCCAACGGCGGCTCCACCAGCATCACCCCATCGCGTACCTCCGGCAGTTCGCGCTGCAAGTTGTAACGGGCCACGTACTCGTCCTCCACCGCCAGGTCCACCCGCCCCGCCGCCAGCATGCGTACCGCAGAGGGAAAGTTGCGCACCGCCACCTTGTGCAGGCGGGTGTCGCGGTCGAACTCGGGGGAATAGGCGTAATCACGCACCACAGCGATGCTGTAGGGGTACAAGTCTGACTGGCGCTTGTAGCGAAACGCCTCGCCCTTGCGTTGCAACAGGCGAATGCGGTTGACCAGGTAGGCTTCGGAAAACTGCCCGATGCTGGCGCGCGAGTCGTTGTACCAGGCGTTGATCAGCACGTCGTAACGCCCCTCGCTCACCCCCAGCAGAGCGCGCGCCCAAGGTGCCTCTTCGACCCCACTGGTGTAGCCGGCCCGGGCCAGCGCCGTGGTGACGATGCTGGTCGCCAGGCCACCGCCCGGCATGCTGGCATCGGTGAACGGCGGCCAATTGTCGGCCACCAGACGCAGCTTTTCGCGCCCCAGGGCGGGTGTTGCAAGCATCATTGCCAGCAATCCCAACACACAAAACAGTGGCCGCATGCTCACGTCCTTTCGCAATGGAGGGCACACACTGCCGACGAGATTACACAAAGCCGTTGCCGAGGGCAGCGGCCAATAGTGTCATTTAGCCTCTATTTTGGCCGTGGCACATACATCATGCGATGATCGACGGCCCACTCAAGGAGTTCGCGCCAATGTCCATCGACTGGCTCTGCAAGCACCACACCGATCTCAGCAAGGACCAGCTCTATGCCATTCTGCAATTACGCACTGAAGTGTTCGTGGTCGAGCAGCGCTGCGCCTACCAGGAAGTCGATGGCCAGGACCTGACCGGCGATACCCTGCACCTGATGGGCTGGCAGGATGACAAGCTGGTGGCCTACCTGCGCCTGCTCGACCCGCAATCCCAAGGAGGGGATGTGGTGATCGGGCGGGTGGTGACTGCACCTGCGGCGCGCGAGCTGAAGCTGGGGCATACCTTGCTGCTCAAGGGATTGGAGGCAGCGGAGCATTGCTGGCCGGGGGTACCGGTCTATCTGTCGGCGCAGGCGCATTTGCAGGCGTTCTATGCCCGGCATGGGTTCGCGGTGGTGGGCGAGGAATATCTTGAGGATGACATTCCGCATATCGGGATGCGCAAGGGTTGAGATCGCCAGGGGTGCTTCGCACCCCTTTCGCGACACAAGGCCGCTCCTACAAGGGAATGCGATCACCTGTAGCAGCCGCCCCCCAGTGGATCAGGGATACCCCAGCACTTCGCGAACCTGCCGCAGGTGCTGGATGATCCACTGCTTGTCGATCGCCCCCCAGTCATGAATGCGGTAATGCCCGGCGTGGTTGCGCGCGCCTTCCTGCTGTTCGAACTCGCAGACGATATCCAGGTCGGCTAGTGCCGCAATGGTGTCCTGGGCGGTGCGCCGGGGCATGCCGGTGGCTTCCATCAGGGCCGGAACGCTGGTCGCGGTCTGGCTGTCGATCAGCCAGGCCACGTACAGGCGGCGGTAGAAGCTGCTCTTGGTCTTGCTCACTTCCATGCTGCGTGGTCCTTAACAGTTGCCCGGCAGCTCCCGATAGGTCAGGTAGACGCGCAGGTCGAATTCCAGTTGGTGGTAGTCCGACTCCATGTGCTGGCAGAGCTGGTAGAACGCCTTGTTGTGGTCGCGCTCGCGCAGGTGTGCCAGTTCGTGCACC
Source organism: Pseudomonas sp. PVC-5-1 (assembly GCF_057444345.1). Lineage (NCBI taxonomy): Bacteria > Pseudomonadati > Pseudomonadota > Gammaproteobacteria > Pseudomonadales > Pseudomonadaceae > Pseudomonas > Pseudomonas sp. PVC-5-1. The sequence goes on from NZ_CM172024.1 coordinate 5,233,865, forward strand.
ACGATCATGCGCAAGAACTGCGGCGCGGCCTCCTTGAATAGCGAGGCAATGCGGATTTCCTTCTTCGCCTTGAGCTTGCCACCCTGCACCCTTGATATCGCCGTATTCAGGCCCAGGGCCCGATGGGTCAGGTCAAGACGATTGTCGAACAGCACCTTGTCCAGGTTGGGCGCGCTGCGCAGGTATTGCTGGCGCAAATCCTGGGCGTAGCCGTACAACGCCTTGTCGCTCTGCACGTCATGGCGGTCGGGGTAGCGGCGCTGCAGGTACTCGCCCAGGCGGTCGCTGTCGATCATCTGCCGCACTTGCTGCTGCAGGTGCGGCGGATAGGCTTGCAAATATCGTAATACGGTCATGGCGCTGCATTCGGTGTAACGAATGCCGATTCTAGCCAATCATGGCCCCGGCCAGGAGAAAATCGCCGGGAAGCTGCTGGCATCCGTAGCGGTCATCGGGTAAGCCACCAGGAACCCCTGCACGTACTCACAGCCATTGGCTTTGAGCCAGGCTGCCTGAGCCGGGGTTTCCACCCCCTCGGCGATCACCGTGATGCTGTAGTCGAGGCACAGGCCGATGACGCTGCGCACCAGCGCGGCATCCACCACCGAGTCGGGCAAGCGCGCCACCAGGTGGCGGTCGAGCTTGAGGGTATCGATCGGCAGGTCGCGCAACATGCGCAACGAACAGTCGCCGGCACCAAAGTCATCCAGCGCCACCCGCACACCCAGCTCACGCAAGCGGTGTATCTGTTTCACTGCCGCATCGATGTTGTACATCAGCGAGGTTTCCGCCACTTCCACCTCCATCTGCGCCGGGTCCAACTGGTAAAGCTGGATGACCCGGTGCAGTTCGTCGACCAGGCTGGGCATGGCGAACTGCGCGCGGCTCAGGCTGATACCCAGCACCAGGTCCGCCGAGAAACGCTGGCACCAGGCCTGGCGCTGTGCCGCGCCCTGGCGGTAGATCCAGCTGGCCAGGCGGTTGATCAAGCGCGCCTCTTCCAGCAACGGGATGAACAGCCCCGGCGGTACGTCGCCGACACTGGGATGCTGCCAGCGCAACAAGGCCTCGAAGCCACGCAGGCGGCCATCGATGAAGCCGACCTGCGGTTGATAAACCAGAGTGAAGTCTTGCTGCTCCACGGCCGTGCGTACGCTGTCCTCGAGCATCAGCCGCGAACGTGCCCTGCCATTGAGTTCCTGATCGTAGAAGCGATATTGCTGGCGCCCGGCCTGCTTCGCTGCGTACATCGCCGCATCGGCCGCGCGCAGCAGGCCTTCGACATTGGCCCCGCAATCCGGATAAGTGGCGATGCCAATGCTCACCCCAAGGCTCACATCCAGCCCTTCCACCTGGTGGCTGATGGAAATGCGTTCCAGCAACCGCTCGGCATAGCGCCCGGCCTGCTCCGGGTAAGGCAGGCTGTCGAACAGTGCAGTGAACTCGTCCCCGCCCATGCGCGCCAGCAGCGCTTCACTGCCCAGGCAATCCTTGAGCTGTTCAGCCACCCAGTGCAGCACCCGGTCGCCCGCGTCGTGGCCGAGCGAGTCGTTGATACGTTTGAAGCCGTCCAGATCCATGTACATCAGCGCCTGCGCCTTGTCCGAGCGCTCGTTGCGCAGCAGCGCACCTTCGGCGGCCTGGTAGAACCCGCGGCGGTTGAGCAGGCCGGTAAGCGGGTCGGTGACGGCCTGGTACTCCAGCTGCTGGTGCAGGTTGCGCACCACCGACATGTCCAGCACGGTGACCACCATGGCCTGTTGCTCGGCCGGCAGTGGAGCACAGGACAACGCCACCGGCACCAGCTCCCCGCCAAGGGTACGCAGCTGGGCATCGTGAACGCGGAAGATGCGCCCCCCCAGGTAAGCCTGGTAGAACTCCGACTCGTTCCACAAGCAGGCACTGGCCAGTTGCACCAAATCGAGCAGATGGGCGCCCCGCAACTGCTGCACTGGCGCTGATAGCAAACGGGAAATGGCCGGGTTGGCAAAGCTGATGATGCCTTGGGCATCCACCACCAGAATGCCCTCGGCAGCGTTCTCCAGGATCGACGCGTTGAACGCCCTGGCCGTTTCCAGCTCACGGGTCAGGCGCTGCAGCATGCGCCGATTGCGCTGCTGGTCGAGCAGGGCCTGAACCTTGGGTTTGAGAATTTGCGGGTCGAACGGTTTGAACATGTAGTCCACGGCGCCACTGGCGTAGCCCTTGAGCACGGCCGCTTCGGACTGTTCATTGGCAGTGAGGAAAATGATCGGAGTCAGCCGGGTGCGCTGGCTGCCGCGCATCAGTCGGGCGACTTCGAAGCCGTCCATCTCCGGCATCTGTACATCCAGCAGCACCAGGTCGACATCGTGCTCGAGCAAAGCACCCAGGGCTTCCATCCCCGAGTTTGCCGTCAACACCTGCCAATCCTGACGGGCCAGCAATGCCCGCATGCTGATGAGGTTTTCGGGGTAATCGTCTACCACCAGAAGAACCGAGTTGCCATCCAGTGGCTGAGGGTGAGGTTGAGCGCCATCCATGCTGCTTCTCTATTATGTGACCGACTTCAAAATACGGTTGGATCCACTAGTACTCTAGACCTGAGCGGATAACACGCAATGCAATCAGAACGCTATCAGTGCCTCAACTCTACGGTAGCCGACTAACGGTCGCTCTGCCGGGAATATGTACCGCCCTCTTCGCAAGCATGCCGGCAAAGAGGCCTACACCGAGGCAAAGTTCTAACACCCAAAAATGAAAAAACCCGCATCGCTGCGGGCTTTTTCATTAATACCAGAAGATCAGTTGACCTTGGCGGCCAGCTCACCTTTCAGGTAGCGCTGGTACATGCCTTCCAGGGAGATCGGCTTGATCTTCGAGGCATTGCCAGCGGTGCCGAAGGCTTCGTAACGAGCGATACACACGTCACGCATGGCCTTGATGGTTTCACCGAAGAACTTGCGCGGGTCGAACTCGCTCGGGTTCTGCGCCATCAGGCGGCGCATGGCACCAGTGGAAGCCAGACGCAGGTCGGTGTCGATGTTGACCTTGCGCACGCCGTACTTGATACCTTCGACGATTTCCTCGACCGGTACACCGTAGGTTTCCTTGATGTCGCCGCCGTACTGGTTGATGATCGCCAGCCACTCTTGCGGCACCGAGGACGAACCGTGCATCACCAGGTGGGTGTTGGGGATGCGCTTGTGGATTTCCTTGATGCGGTCGATGGCCAGCACGTCACCGGTTGGTGGCTTGGTGAACTTGTAGGCACCGTGGCTGGTACCGATGGCGATGGCCAAGGCGTCGACCTGGGTCTTCTTGACGAAGTCGGCAGCCTCTTCCGGGTCGGTCAGCATCTGGCTGTGGTCCAGCACGCCTTCGGCGCCGATGCCGTCTTCTTCACCAGCCATGCCGGTTTCCAGCGAACCCAGGCAGCCCAGCTCGCCTTCTACCGAAACACCGCAGGCGTGTGCCATGGCAACAGTCTGCTGGGTAACGCGAACGTTGTACTCGTAGTCGGTCGGGGTCTTGCCATCTTCACCCAGCGAGCCGTCCATCATCACCGAGCTGAAGCCCAGCTGGATCGAGCGCTGGCAGACGTCAGGGCTGGTGCCGTGGTCCTGGTGCATGCACACCGGGATATGCGGGAATTCTTCGATGGCCGCCAGGATCAGGTGACGCAGGAACGGGGCACCGGCATATTTGCGGGCACCGGCCGAAGCCTGGACGATCACCGGGGAGTCGGTCTTGTCGGCCGCTTCCATGATGGCGCGCATCTGCTCGAGGTTGTTGACGTTGAAAGCTGGTACGCCGTAACCGAACTCGGCGGCGTGGTCCAGCATCTGGCGCATGCTAATGAGTGCCATTGTGTATCTCTCTCCCGACAAGCGTCGTTTGTTTCGTGCAAGCCTGCCGCAGGGGCGGTTGCTGTTCAAGTAGTGTGGGCCACCCTCGCGGCCCGGCCAGTCACGGTGCCTTGCAGCCCCGCCCAATCAGATCGTTGGTTGCCACCCAGTACACCAGGCCTTCTTCGCCCTTGGTATGGAAGGCCAGCATGCCATCGCTGTACAGCGCACCCGAGGCACCCGGCTCGGCCTTGAGCCGGTAGACCTGGTCGCCGCCACCAAGGCGCACATCGACCTGATCGCGCTGCACATCGGCGAAGCGCCACAGCACTTCAGCCTGAGTGTCGCAGACCCAGCGGGTCCAGTCGTCTGCCGGAGCGGGTTGCGCCGGCTTCAGCAGCGAGCATCCTGCCAGTGTCGCCAGGGCCGTCACGGCCAAAAGCGCTTTCATTCAGTTTCCTCGATTGGGGGCTGCTGTGCAGCCCTTCGCGGGCTTGCCCGCTCCCACAGGTCAAGCGCTGTACCTGTGGGAGCGGGCAAGCCCGCGAAGGGCCGCACAGCGGCCCCTACCTCAAGACCACAAATCAGCCTTCAGGTTGCCTGTTACCCGATCAAGGGCAACCCGGCGCCTTGCGCTGGTGGTCTTCGTCGTACTTTTCCAGGCCTTCCGGGCCCACGCGCTTGCTGATGACCGGCACGGTCTCGGCCTGCCACTCGGACTGGTAGCAACCGCCCTTGGGCGGCTGCGCCGGGTCGGTATCCGAGGCCGGGCTGCCGGCGCATGCGCTCAGCAGGCCAGCCAGCATCATCACAGGCAATTGCTTGACCATCAGGCCGCTCCCTTTGCCAAGCGCCGACGTCATCAGGCCTTGGCCCGCTCTTCCAGGATCGCCACGGCCGGCAGTACCTTGCCCTCGACGAATTCGAGGAAGGCGCCACCACCGGTAGAAATGTAGGAGATATCGGCGCCAACGCCATATTTGTCGATGGCAGCCAGGGTGTCACCGCCACCGGCGATGGAGAACGCGGCGCTGTCGGCGATGGCCTTGGCCAGCACCTTGGTGCCGTTGCCGAACTGGTCGAACTCGAACACGCCGACCGGACCATTCCACAGGATGGTCTTCGACGACTTCAGCAGCTCGGCGAAATTGGCTGCGGTTTGCGGGCCGATGTCCAGGATCATGTCGTCAGCGGCAACGTCGGCAATGGCCTTGACGGTGGCTTCGGCGCTCTCGGCGAACTCCTTGGCAACCACGACATCGACCGGCAGAGGCACGCTGACCTTGGCAGCGATGGCCTTGGCGGTATCGACCAGGTCAGGCTCGTACAGCGACTTGCCTACCGGGTGGCCGGCTGCGGCAAGGAAGGTGTTGGCGATGCCACCACCGACGATCAGCTGGTCGCATACCGAGCTCAGGCTGTTCAGCACATCCAGCTTGGTGGAGACCTTGGAACCGGCAACGATGGCCGCCATCGGCTTGGCCGGGGCCTTCAAGGCTTTGCCCAGGGCATCCAGCTCGGCTGCCAGCAGCGGGCCGGCAGCAGCGACCTTGGCAAACTTGGCAACACCATGGGTCGAACCTTCGGCACGGTGGGCAGTACCGAAAGCGTCCATGACGAACACGTCGCACAGGGCGGCGTATTTCTGCGCCAGCTCGTCGGCGTTCTTCTTCTCGCCCTTGTTGAAGCGCACGTTCTCGAACAGTACCAGGTCACCAGCCTTGACCTCGACACCGTCCAGGTAGTCGGCAACCAGCGGTACGTCGCGGCCCAGGGCCTTGCTCAGGTAGTCGGCGACTGGCTTGAGGCTGTTCTCGGCAGAGAACTCGCCCTCGGTCGGGCGGCCCAGGTGCGAGCAGACCATTACCGCCGCGCCCTTCTCCAGGGCCAGCTTGATGGTCGGCAGCGCTGCCAGGATACGCGCGTCGCTGGCTACCACACCGTCCTTCACAGGCACGTTGAGGTCTTCGCGGATCAGTACGCGCTTACCTTGCAGGTCGAGGTCGGTCATCTTCAACACGGTCATGAATGCAGTCCTTCAGGGCTGTTTGTTGCGGGTTGGGTGGACGACGTGCAGATAGTGTTCGGCAACGTCGAGCATACGGTTGGCGAACCCCCATTCGTTGTCGAACCAGGCCAGCAGGTTCACCAGGCGAGGGCCGGAAACACGGGTCTGGCTGGCATCGACGATCGCCGAATGCGGGTCATGGTTGAAATCACAGCTGGCGTGGGGCAACTCGGTGTAGGCCAGCAAGCCTTTCAGCGGGCCTTCCAGCGCTGCCTCGCGCAGCACCCGGTTGACTTCGGCCGCGCTGGTATCGCGGGCGGTCTGCAGGGTGATGTCCAGGCACGAGACGTTGACGGTCGGTACGCGTACCGCTTTGGCCTGGATTCGCCCGGCAAGTTCCGGAAGCAGGCGCTCGATGCCACGCGCCAGACCAGTGGACACCGGGATCACCGACTGGAAGGCCGAACGCGTGCGGCGCAGGTCTTCGTGGTGGTAGGCGTCGATCACCGGCTGGTCGTTCATCGCCGAGTGGATGGTGGTGATCTGCACGTACTCGATACCGAATGCCTGGTCCAGCACGCGCAGCAGCGGCACGCCGCAGTTGGTAGTGCAAGAGGCGTTGGACACCAGGCGCTCGTTGCCAGTCAGACAGGCCTGGTTGACGCCGTAGACCACCGTGGCATCGACATCGGCCTCGCTGGCCATCGGCTGCGAGAACAGCACCCGAGGCGCGCCGGCGTCGAGGAAGCGCTGGCCATCGGCGCGGGTGTGGTAGGCGCCGGAGCACTCCAGCACCAGGTCGATGTCCAGGGCGGCCCAGTCGATGCCTTCGGGGGTGGCACTGCGCATCACCTTCACGCAGTCGCCATTGATATGCAGACAGTCGCCATCGACCTTCACCTCACCGGGGAAACGCCCGTGGGTGGAGTCGAAGCGTGTCAGGTATTCCAGGCTGGCCTGGTCGGCCAGGTCGTTCAGCGCGACGATCTCGAAACCGGCCTTTGCCCCCCGCTCGAACAGCGCGCGCAGGACACAGCGGCCGATACGGCCATAACCGTTGAGTGCAACTTTGTAGGGACGCAGGTGGGGCATAGGTAGCTCTTGAACTCCGGCAGTTGAACGGGGCCGCTGCGCAGCCCATTCGCGGCACAAGGCCGCTCCTACAGGGGACGGCGTGCGCAATACCCTGTAGGAGCGGCCTTGTGCCGCGAACGAGGGCCAAAGGCCCTCGCCTTCCTTGTATCAGTCTTCCAGCAGCTCTTCGGCAGTACCGAGGATGTTCTCCAGGGTGAAGCCGAACTCTTCGAACAGTGCCGAAGCCGGCGCCGACTCACCGTAGGTGGTCATGCCGATGATACGACCTTCCAGGCCGACGTACTTGTACCAGAAGTCGGCGTGAGCGGCTTCGATGGCGATACGCGCACCTACTTCCAGCGGCAGCACGGACTGCTTGTAGGCAGCGTCCTGGGCATCGAACACGCTGGTGCACGGCATGGAAACCACGCGCACCTTGCGGCCTTGTTCGGTCAGCTTGGCGTGCGCCTGAACAGCCAGGCCCACTTCGGAACCGGTGGCGATCAGGATCAGCTCAGGCTCGCCGGCGCAGTCCTTGAGCACGTAGCCGCCGCGGCTGATGTCGGCGATCTGCTGGGCGTCGCGGTCCTGGTGCTGCAGGTTCTGGCGCGAGAAGATCAGCGCCGAAGGGCCGTCCTTGCGCTCCAGGGCGTTTTTCCAGGACACGGCGGATTCCACCGCGTCGGCTGGGCGCCAGGTGTCCAGGTTCGGCGTGCTGCGCAGGCTGGTCAGCTGCTCGATCGGCTGGTGAGTCGGGCCGTCTTCGCCCAGGCCGATGGAGTCGTGGGTGTAGACGTGGATCACGCGCTGCTTCATCAGCGCCGACATGCGCACGGCGTTACGGGCGTATTCCATGAACATCAGGAAGGTCGCGCCGTAAGGCACCAGGCCACCGTGCAGGGCAACGCCGTTCATGATGGCGGTCATGCCGAACTCGCGAACGCCGTAGAACACGTAGTTGCCGCTGGCGTCTTTGGCTTCGACACCCTTGCAACCCTTCCACAGGGTCAGGTTGGAACCGGCCAGGTCGGCCGAACCGCCGAGGAACTCCGGCAGCAGCGGGCCGAAGGCGTTCAGGGCGTTCTGGCTGGCCTTGCGGCTGGCGATGGTTTCGCCCTTGGCGGCCACTTCGTTGATGTAGGCCTGGGCCTTCTCGCTGAAGTCGGCCGGCAGCTCGCCGCTGTCACGGCGCTTGAACTCGGCAGCCAGCTCCGGGTAGGCCTTGGCGTAGGCGTCGAAGCGCTGGTTCCAGTCGGCTTCAACCTTGGCACCGGCAGCCTTGGCGTCCCACTCGGCATAGATGTCGGCCGGGATTTCGAACGGGCCGTGGTTCCAGTTCAGTTCCTTGCGAGCCAGGGCGATTTCGTCGTTGCCCAGCGGTGCGCCGTGGCAGTCTTCCTTGCCCTGCTTGTTCGGCGAGCCGAAACCGATGATGGTCTTGCAGCAGATCAGGGTCGGGCGCTCGCTCTTGCGGGCGGTCTCGATGGCGGTCTTGATCTCGTCGGCGTCATGGCCGTCGACGTTGCGGATCACCTGCCAGTTATACGCTTCGAAGCGCGCCGGGGTGTTGTCGGTGAACCAGCCGTGCACTTCGCCGTCGATGGAAATGCCGTTGTCGTCATAGAAGGCGATCAGCTTGTTCAGGCCCAGGGTGCCGGCCAGCGAGGCGACTTCGTGGGAGATACCTTCCATCATGCAGCCGTCGCCGAGGAACACGTAGGTGTGGTGGTCGACGATGTTATGGCCATCACGGTTGAACTGGGCGGCGAGCACTTTTTCGGCCAGGGCGAAGCCCACGGCGTTGGCGATACCCTGGCCGAGCGGGCCGGTGGTGGTCTCCACGCCTGGGGTGTAGCCGTATTCCGGGTGGCCCGGGGTGCGGCTGTGCAGCTGGCGGAAACCTTTGATGTCATCGATGGTGACGTCGTAGCCGGTCAGGTGCAGCAGCGAGTAGATCAGCATCGAACCGTGGCCGTTGGACAGCACGAAGCGGTCACGGTCGGCGAAACTCGGGTTGCTCGGGTTGTGCTTCAGATAGTCGCGCCAAAGCACTTCGGCGATATCCGCCATGCCCATGGGGGCACCTGGGTGGCCGCTGTTGGCCTTTTGCACGGCATCCATGCTGAGGGCACGAATGGCGTTGGCACGTTCACGACGGCTGGGCATCGCTGATCTCCTAGGGGGCTTGAATAGGTGGTGTCACAAAAAAAGGCGGCCATTTTCGCCCACTGGGGGGGCTTGGGGCAATGACGTATGGTCACAGTCGGGGGATTTTCCTGCGATTGGCATTCAATTCGGGAGTAAAACCGGGCGAACCATCCCGCTCATCACTCAATATCAAAACTTTTTGATATTGCCCTTGCTAGGGCAACGATGCCTGTCTAGACTGCCGCACCATGAACCTCCGCGCGCAATCGATCCCCGAGCAACGCGAAGCATTGGCTGCCCTGTGCAAAGCCAGTGGCGACGAGTTGCGCCTGAACGTATTGCGCGCCCTGGCCAACGACTCGTTCGGCGTGCTGGAGCTGGCGCAGATCTTCGATGTGGGCCAATCGGGCATGAGCCACCACCTGAAGGTGCTGGCCCAGGCAGAGCTGGTGGCGACCCGCCGCGAGGGCAATGCCATCTTCTACCGCCGCGCCTTGCCCGACAGCCTGCGCCTAGGCGGTCGGCTGCACGCGGCGCTGCTCGAAGAGGTGGACGACCTGACTCTTCCGCCTGACGTGCAGGCGCGTATCGCCCAGGTGCAGCAACGCCGCGCAGCCACCAGCCAGGACTTCTTCCTGCGCGTGGAAGAGAAGTTCCGCGCCCAGCAAGACCTGATCGCCGGCCTGCCGCAGTACCGCGAAAGCCTGCTGGCGCTGCTCGACAAACTGAATTTCGACCCGGCCGCCAGCGCCCTGGAGGTCGGCCCCGGTGACGGTGGCTTCCTGCCCGACCTGGCCCGGCGCTTCGCCCAGGTCACCGCCCTGGACAACAGCCCGACCATGCTTGAACTGGCGCGCCAGGTGTGCAAGCGCGAAGGGCTCGACAATGTGAACCTGCAGTTGGCCGATGCACTGGGTGCAACGGATGTGGCCGCCGACTGCGTTGTGCTGAACATGGTGCTGCACCATTTCAGCGACCCGGCCCTGGCCTTGCGCCAGCTGGCCAAACGGGTGAAGGCAGGCGGCAGCCTGCTGGTAACCGAACTGTGCAGCCATGACCAGGGGTGGGCGCGCGAAGCCTGCGGCGACCTGTGGCTTGGCTTCGAACAGGACGACCTGGCCCGTTGGGCCAACGCCGCCGGGCTGGCCCCCGGGGACAGCCTGTACGTGGGCTTGCGTAACGGTTTCCAGATCCAGGTCCGCCATTTCCAGCGGACGGCTGGCGACATACAACATCGGTAAATTTCAGGAACCTTCGAGATGAGCGAATACTCCCTTTTCACCTCCGAGTCCGTGTCCGAAGGGCATCCGGACAAGATCGCCGACCAGATTTCGGACGCCGTCCTTGATGCCATCATCGCCCAGGACAAATACGCCCGCGTAGCCTGCGAAACCCTGGTCAAGACCGGTGTCGCCATCATCGCCGGCGAAGTGACCACCTCCGCCTGGGTCGACCTGGAAGAGCTGGTGCGCAAGGTCATCATCGACATCGGCTACAACAGCTCCGACGTCGGTTTCGACGGCGCCACCTGCGCCGTGATGAACATCATCGGCAAACAGTCGGTGGACATCGCCCAGGGCGTCGACCGCTCCCGCCCGGAAGACCAGGGCGCCGGTGACCAGGGCCTGATGTTCGGCTACGCCAGCAACGAGACCGACGTGCTGATGCCGGCACCGATCTGCTTCTCGCACCGTCTGGTCGAGCGCCAGGCCGAAGCGCGCAAATCGAAACTGCTGCCATGGCTGCGTCCGGACGCCAAGTCGCAGGTCACCTGCCGTTACGAAAATGGCAAGGTGGTCGGCATCGACGCCGTGGTGCTGTCGACCCAGCACAACCCTGAGGTTTCGCAGAAAGACCTGCAGGAAGCCGTGATGGAGCTGATCGTCAAGCACACCCTGCCTGCCGAACTGCTGCACAAGGGTACCCAGTACCACATCAACCCGACCGGCAACTTCATCATCGGTGGCCCGGTGGGTGACTGCGGCCTGACCGGGCGCAAGATCATCGTCGACTCCTACGGCGGCATGGCCCGCCATGGTGGTGGCGCGTTCTCCGGCAAGGACCCGTCCAAGGTCGACCGTTCCGCCGCCTACGCCGGCCGCTACGTGGCCAAGAACATCGTCGCCGCCGGCCTGGCCGAGCGTTGCGAGATCCAGGTGTCGTACGCCATCGGCGTGGCCCAGCCGACCTCCATCTCGATCAACACCTTCGGTACCGGCAAGGTCTCCGACGACAAGATCATCCAGCTGGTGCGCGAGTGCTTCGACCTGCGTCCTTACGCCATCACCACCATGCTCGACCTGCTGCACCCGATGTACCAGGAAACCGCTGCCTATGGCCACTTCGGCCGTACCCCGCAGCAGAAGACGGTCGGCGACGACACCTTCACCACCTTCACCTGGGAGCGCACCGACCGCGCCCAGTCGCTGCGTGACGCTGCCGGCCTGTAAGTTTCCTACGGTGCTGGACGAAAGCCCCTGCCGAGCAATCGGCAGGGGCTTTTTTGTGACATATGGGCTGACAAACGCTGCATGGCGACCCGCACGCTACCTGCCTAGGCTGAGGGCTCACACCCGCCATGCAAGGATGCTGGCCATGCCGCTCATGCTGCTTTTCGCCCTACTGTTGACGTTGAATGCTCCCCTCGCCCGTGCCGCCACATGTCCCACCTGGAACCCGCAACAAGTCGAGGCTGAAGTGAGCCGACTGCGCGCCACGCTTGCCCGCTGGGACGACCATTATCATCGTAAGGGCATCGCACTGGTGGCCGATGAACTGTACGACCAGAGCCGCCAGCGCCTGGCGCACCTGCAGCAATGCTTTGGCATCGCGGCCACCCCGTCCCCGCTGGCCAGCGCTGGCGGGCCAATCCCGCATCCGGTGCCGCATACCGGCGTCGACAAGCTGGCCGACCGCCTGGCTGTAGAACGCTGGCTGGCCGGCAAGGCCGATGTCTGGGTGCAGCCAAAGGTCGATGGCGTAGCGGTATCCCTCATCTACCGACAGGGCCGACTGGTGCAGTTGATCAGCCGGGGGGACGGCGTGCAGGGGCACGACTGGAGCCGCCACATCCCCCTGCTCGACGCAATCAACCGGCAGCTGCCCCAGGCCATCGACCTGCAACTGCAGGGCGAACTTTACCTGCGCCTGGATGCGCATGTGCAAGCCCAGGCAGGCAGCGCCAACGCCCGAGGGACGGTTGCCGGGCTGCTGGCTCGCAAGCAGCTGAGTGGTGAGCAAGGCAAGCGCATCGGCCTGTTCGTGTGGGACTGGCCGCAAGGCCCCGAGCAGCAGGCCGAACGCCTCGCGAAGCTGGCGGAACTGGGCTTTGCGCACAGCCAGGATTACAGCGTCGCCATAGAATCAGCGGACGATGCCGCGCACTGGCGTGAGTACTGGTACCGCTCACCCCTGCCCTTCGCCACCGATGGCGTGGTGTTGCGCCAAGGCGTCCGGCCGCCGGCCGAGCGCTGGCAGGCCAAGGCACCCTACTGGATCGCGGCGTGGAAGCACCCGTACACGCAGGCCCTGGCCGAAGTGCGCGAAGTACGCTTCCGCGTTGGCCGCACAGGCAGGGTCACGCCAGTGTTGCACGTGCTGCCGGTTACCCTGGACGACCGGCGAATCACCCAGGTGAGCCTGGGCTCGCTGGCACGCTGGCTCAAGCTCGACATCCGCCCCGGTGACCAGGTGGCCGTCAGCCTTGCCGGGCTGACGATCCCGCGCCTGGAGCAAGTGGTGCACCGCGCCGTCGAGCGCCAACCGGTAACCGCACCAGCGCCCGGCCAACATCATGCCCACAGTTGCTGGCAGGCCAGCGAAGGCTGCGAGGACCAGTTCATTGCCCGCCTCACCTGGCTCAGCGGCAAGCAGGGGCTGGCCCTGCCGCGCACCGGCCCCGGCACCTGGCGCCGACTGGTGTCTGCCGGGCTGGTGACCTCGATGACCGACTGGCTGCATCTGGATGCCGAGCGCCTGGGCCAGGTAGCGGGTATCAGTGACGCAACGGCTGCGCAGTTGCTGGGCAGTTTCGAGCAAGCCCGCTCACGGCCCTTTGCCCAATGGCTGCGCGGGCTGGGCGCACCCACGCCCACCGGCATGCAGGTGACAGGCGACTGGCTGGAGCTTGCTGCCCGCACAAACCTTGAATGGCAAGCCATGTCCGGTATCGGCGAAAAGCGCGGGCGACAGCTTGCAGGATTTTTTGCGACCACCGAGGTTCAAGCCATTGCAACGCAGCTGGCCAAGGCAGGGATCGACGGATTCCGGATCGACAAGCAAAGCATCGAGCAATGATTATTTACCAATTTATCCGTAGGAAAATCCCGAGATTAAGCCGGAAAACCCCAACAAGGGTTTCTAAATGGGCAAAACCAAGGCAGGATTTCCCCCAACTTTTGCTGCCCCGCCCCCTCAAGGAGGCTTTTCATGAAACGTATTTCGACCCTTTTCCTGATCGCGACACTGGGCCTGGCCGCTGGTGCCGTACAAGCCGCCCAGCCGGATGCCGGCCTGACCGGTTGCGCCGCCAAGCGTAGCGCCATCGAGAACCAGTTGAAGATTGCCCGTGACCACGGCAACAACGAACAGGCCGCAGGGCTTGAAGAGGCACTGCGAGGGGTAGACAACTGCACCGATGCCAGCCTGCGCAAGGAACGTGAGCAGAAGGTGCTCGACGCACGTCACGAAGTGGCGCAGCGGGAAAAGGACTTGAAGAAAGCCGAGAAGAAAGGCGATTCGGAGAAGATCAACAAGCGCAAGGACAAGCTGGCCGAGTCGCGCAAGGAACTGCAGGAAGCGGTGGAGGATCTGGATCGCTGACAGAGATTCGAATACTGCGTTGCCTTTACTGGCCTCATCGCCGGCAAGCCGGCTCCCACAGGTACTGCATTGCATTCAAGGGCAGCGTGATACCTGTGGGAGCTGGCTTGCCGGCGATGAGGTCGCAACAGGCCATCAATGATTACGAAACTCGGAATGACAGGCCTTGCAAGCCGCTTCGACCTTGTCCATCGGCGCCTTCAACTGCGCAGCGTCCAGCGGCTGGCCGCGGGTGACATCGACCAGTTCGCCAGTGACGCCTTCCAGCTGCCGGGCCAGGTCATGAAAGCGCGCCTGACGCTCCCATACCTCGGCACGCGCGCTACTGTCGCCACCATCACGCGCCTGTGGGAAGTGCTGCCAGGGCTGGTGCGAAAGGTTGTCCAGCTTCAGCGCACCGTCGGCAAACTTCACCCCGTCGAACGGCAACCGCCCACGCAACATGCCGCCCAGGTCTTCGCTGGTCTTGAGCATGTCCTTGAAGATCACCTTGCGCTTGCCCAGCGGGGAGTTCGGGTCAACCCGGTCACAACCACCCAGGGCCAGTGCTGCCAGCAGAACAACGGTCAATCGCTTCAACATCACGGTCACTTCGGCTTACGCAAATGGGCGGCCAGTATCGCTGTCCAGCGGCGAAAGACCAATAGCCACATAAAAAACAGGGGCGAATATCCGTGTTCACCCATAACAGGAACGTACTCATGAAATCTGCCCTGCGCCATCTGGCCTGGACACTCCCGGCGCTGGCCCTGCTGGCCGGCTGCAACGGTGGAGAAAGCGCCAAACCCGAGCCCCATGCCATCGCCACCTACGCCAATGCCACCTGGCAGGATTTGCCCGCCGTCAGCGACAGCGACCTGGTGGCGGGCTTCCAGGCCTGGCGCAACGGCTGTGAAAAGCTCAAGCGCGACACCGTCTGGGCCAGCACCTGCGAAGCAGCCGCCAGCGTGCCCGACAATGCCTTGCAGGTGCGCGCCTTCCTGCAACAGAACCTGCAGGTATACGGCCTGCGTTCGGCCGAAAACAATGCCAACGGCCTGATCACCGGTTACTACGAACCGGTCTACCCTGGCAGCCTGAGCCAATCGGCAACCAACCACGTGGCGGTCTACGGCATCCCCGACGACATGATCGTGGTCGACCTGGCCAGCGTGTACCCCGAACTCAAGGGCAAGCGCCTGCGCGGTCGCCTCGATGGCCGGGTGCTCAAGCCCTACGACACCGCCGAGGTGATCAACCGTGACGGCGTCAAGGCACCGGTGCTGGCCTGGCTGACCGACCCGATGGACCTGCAGTTTCTGCAGATTCAGGGTTCCGGCCGGGTACAACTGGAAGACGGGCGCCAGCTGCGCCTGGGTTACGCCGACCAGAACGGCCACCCCTACCGGCCGATCGGGCGCTGGCTGGTGGAACAGGGCCAGTTGAAGAAGGAAGAAGTGAGCATGGGCGCCATTCATGCCTGGGCCCAGGCCAACCCGCAGCGGGTGCCGGAACTGCTCGCCAGCAACCCCAGCTACGTGTTCTTCAGCACCCGCCCGGACAGCAACGAAGGGCCGCGGGGTTCGCTGAACGTGCCGCTGACCGCTGGCTACAGCGTGGCCATCGACCGCAAGGTGATTCCGCTGGGCAGCTTGCTGTGGTTGTCCACCACTCGCCCGGACGGTACGCCGGTGGTACGCCCGGTGGGGGCTCAGGATACCGGTGGGGCAATTACCGGTGAGGTGCGCGCGGACCTGTTCTGGGGCACCGGGCCGCAAGCCGGAGAACTGGCCGGGAACATGAAGCAGCAGGGGCAGATCTGGATGCTGTGGCCCAAGGGCAAGCCGCTGCCCGAGGTGCCGAAAGTGCCTTGATCGGCGGTGGATTCTTCGCGGGCTCGTCGGACCGCCGCACCGCCGCTCCCACCGGTACACCACAGGATTCAAGGGCTGTGATGTACCTGTGGGAGCGGCGGTGCGGCGGTCCGACGAGCCCGCGAAGAAGGCGACGCGATCTCAGATGGAAACCACGAAGAACGCCACGATCATCGCCATCCCGGCAAACCACACCAGCGATCGCAGCATGGCCCAGTCAGCCAGGTAACAGATGATGTAGAGCAGCCGGCTGGTGATGTACATCACCCCCAGCACATCCTGGGTCACCTGCTCGGCATTGCCGACGATATCCGCCACCAGCACCGCCGCGGCAAATGCCGGGAAGGCCTCGTAACTGTTCTGCTGGGCAGCATGCGCGCGCCGCGGCAGCCCGGACAGGGTATCCAGGAAGGCACGCGGGTCGTGGTTGTCGCGCAGTCGGAAGCGGCCACTACCGGCCTTGGCTATCAACGCGCACAGTGGCGGCAAGAGCAGCGCGATCAGGATGCACCACAGGGCAACAGTCATGGACAGGACTCCTTGTTCAGTCTTCGGGTCAAAGCTTCATTACCAGCATGCCGGCCAACACCAGCCCGCAAGCTAGGAGTCTCGGCCCGCCAAAAGGTTCTTTCAGGTAGCGCATGCCCAGCAGCACCACCAGAATCACACTCAACTCCCGCAACGCCGCCGCTTCGGCCACCGACCCCAAGTGCATGGCCCACAGCACCAGCGCGTAACTGAGCAGTACACACAGCCCCACCGCCAGCCCCAGGCGCCACTGAAGGCGCCAGAACAACATGAATGGCGCACGTCGCGCCACGCTGGCCAGCAACGGGAAGGGCCAGGCACTGAGCAAGGTCAGCCATACCAGATAATCCCAAGGCTTGCCCCACAAGCGCACGGCCTGGCCGTCGAACCAGGTGTAGCAACCAATGCACAGGCCGATCAGGGCAACCACCGGCAGCATCGACCAGGGCAGCCGGTCACCGCCACCGCCCTGCCACAACAGGCAGGCCATGCCACAGGGGATCAGCAGGATGCCAATGATCTGCTGCTGGCTCAGCGATTCGCCGGCAAAGGCCAAGGTCAGCCCCAGCACCACCAGCGGCGACAGCCCGCGCATCAGAGGATAGACCAGCCCCAGGTCGCCCACGCGGTAGGCCTGGATCAACAGGAAGCGGTACAGCTGCTCGGCCAGCGCCGAAGCCAGCAGCCAGGGCCAAATGTTAGTCGGCGGTACCTCGACGAAGGGCACCGCCAGCACCGCGAAAGCCAACGCCACCGTATCCATGCTGGCGATCACCAGCAGGCGCTCGCCGCTGAATTTGATCAGGGTATTCCAGGTCGCATGCAGCAGGGCAGCGACCAACACCAGGGATGTTGCCAGCACGCCTTCTTATCCTTGTGGCTTTTTATGGCTGGGACTATATAGCGTTCGAGGGCCGCTGTGCGGCCCAATCGCCGGCAAGCCAGCTCCCACCTCGACCGCGTCGCTTTCAAGGTTGATGCAGTACATGTGGGAGCTGGCTTGCCGGCGATAGGGCTGCGTAGCAGCCCCCTTGGATGGGAACGTTTCAAACGAATCCGGTCAAACCCTGTGTCCCGAACCCCGCGCCAGGTCATCAAAGAACTGCCCGAGCCATTCGGGTTACGACTTGGAAGCCACTGTTACAGGATTCGGGATGCTTGAACTAGTTGCCGCGTTTATCTGCCTCACCACCCTCCTCACCTATGTAAATTACCGTTTCATCGGCCTGCCCCCTGCCATCGGCGTGATGGTCACGGCGCTGCTGTTTTCCCTGATGCTGCAGGGCCTGAGCCTGATCGGCTTCCCTGGCCTGGAAGCGCGCGTCGAAGGGCTGATGAACCAGATCGACTTCAATGACCTGCTGATGCACTGGATGCTGGCGTTCCTGCTGTTCGCCGGCGCCTTGCACGTGAACCTTTCCGACCTGCGCAGCTACCGCTGGCCCATCGGCCTGCTGGCCACCGTCGGCGTACTGATTGCCACCGTCGTCATCGGCTACCTGTCGCACTGGGTGTTCGCCCTGTTCGGCTGGCAAGTGCCGCTGATCTACTGCCTGCTGTTCGGTGCGCTGATCTCGCCCACCGACCCGATCGCCGTGCTTGGCGCGCTACGTACCGCCAACGCCTCCAAACCACTGAAAACCACCATCGTCGGCGAGTCGCTGTTCAACGACGGCACCGCGGTAGTGGTGTTTACCGTGTTGCTGGGCATCATCCAGTTGGGCGAAACGCCGAGCATGACCGACACGGCGATCCTGTTCGCCCGCGAGGCCATCGGCGGGGTGCTGTTCGGCGGCCTGATCGGCTATGCCACCTACCGCATGATCAAGAGCGTCGAGCAATACCAGGTGGAAGTGATGCTGACCCTGGCGCTGGTCATCGGCGGCTCGGCAATGTGCTACGAACTGCACGTTTCGGCGCCGATCGCCATGGTGGTGGCCGGGCTGATAATCGGCAACCTGGGGCGCAACCTTGCGATGAACGACATGACCCGTCGCTACATGGACGGCTTCTGGGAGCTGATCGACGACATGCTCAACGCCTTGCTGTTCGCGTTGATCGGCCTGGAGCTGTTGCTGCTGCCTTTCAACTGGATGCACATGGTAGCCGGCGGCGTGCTGGCGCTGGCGGTGCTACTGTCGAGGTTGCTGACCGTGGCCCCGGCGATCGTGCTGCTGCGGCGCTGGCGCCCGGTGCCCAAGGGCACGGTACGGGTGCTGACCTGGGGTGGCTTGCGCGGTGGGGTGTCGGTTGCCCTGGCACTGTCGCTGCCACTGGGCGAAGAACGTGACCTGCTGCTGTCGATCACCTACATCGTGGTGCTGTCGTCGATCCTGGTGCAGGGGTTGAGCATCGGGCGGGTGGTGCGCAAGGTGAGCGCTCAGCCTTGAGAATGCAGGGCCGCTTTGCGGCCCTTTCGCGACACAAGGCCGCTCCTACAGGAGATTGCATTCCCCTGTAGGAGCGGCCTTGTGTCGCGATGGGCTGCAAAGCAGCCCCAGAATGTTCATTCCACTGCCGAATCCGGGAACTGGTCCTGGATGTACTTGATCTCGGTCCGCCCATGCGCCGCCGGCAACCCATCCTCGCCAAGGTTGACGAAGACCATCTTGTCGACCGTGAGGATGGCCTTGCGGGTGATCTTGTTGCGCACTTCGCACTTGAGGGTGATCGAGGTACGGCCGAACTCGGTGGCAGTGATGCCCAGCTCGATGATGTCGCCCTGACGCGAGGCACTGACGAAGTTGATTTCCGATATGTACTTGGTCACCACACGCTGGTTGCCCAACTGGACGATGGCGTAGATCGCAGCCTCTTCGTCGATCCAGCGCAACAGGCTGCCACCGAACAAAGTGCCATTTGGGTTGAGGTCTTCGGGTTTAACCCACTTGCGGGTATGAAAGTTCATCTGTACTCCTGACCTGCTTGGCTAACGTGCAGCAATGATGGCAGAGCGGCCGCTGTCGCTCCATTGAACATCGACTATCGTCGCGATTAATCGACAGAAAACCTTGGGCAAGCCGACGGGCGCGGCTATAATCTTCGCCGCTTCACATGGCCGCCCACAGCGGCGCCATGCCCGCCACCCGTCCGAGGGGCGCTGCAGCAGGCTAGGCCTGTCAGGCTCGGATGGGGCGTTGCTCGCTCTCGCGAGCGCTTAACGCACAACGGCGCCCATTCGCACACTACGAATGGAGGCTCTCATGAGCGCTGCAAACATGCCTGCTGGTTTTACCGATTACAAAGTCGCCGACATCTCCCTGGCCGCCTGGGGGCGTCGCGAAACCATCATCGCCGAATCGGAAATGCCTGCACTGATGGGCCTGCGTCGCAAGTACCTGGCCGAGCAACCGCTCAAGGGTGCGAAGATCCTGGGCTGCATCCACATGACCATCCAGACCGCCGTGCTGATCGAAACCCTGGTTGCGCTGGGTGCCGAAGTGCGCTGGTCGTCCTGCAACATCTTCTCCACCCAGGACCAGGCCGCCGCGTCCATCGCCGCCGCCGGTATCCCGGTTTTCGCCTGGAAAGGTGAAACCGAACAGGAGTACGAGTGGTGCCTGGAGCAGACCATCCTCAAGGATGGCCAGCCATGGGACGCCAATATGGTCCTCGACGACGGTGGCGACCTGACCGAGCTGCTGCACAAGAAATACCCGCAAGTGCTGGAGCGCGTGCACGGTGTGACCGAAGAGACCACCACCGGCGTGCACCGCCTGCTGGACATGCTGGCCAAGGGCGAGCTGAAAGTCCCGGCGATCAACGTCAACGACTCGGTTACCAAGAGCAAGAACGACAACAAGTACGGCTGCCGTCACAGCCTGAACGACGCCATCAAGCGTGGTACCGACCACCTGCTGTCGGGCAAGCAGGCCCTGGTGATCGGCTACGGTGACGTGGGCAAGGGCTCGGCCCAATCCCTGCGTCAGGAAGGCATGATCGTCAAGGTCACCGAAGTTGACCCGATCTGCGCCATGCAGGCCTGCATGGACGGTTTCGAAGTGGTTTCGCCGTTCATCGACGGTATCAACAACGGTACCGAAGCCAGCATCGACAAGGCCCTGCTGGGCAAGATCGACCTGATCGTGACCACCACCGGTAACGTCAACGTCTGCGACGCCAACATGCTCAAGGCGCTGAAGAAGCGTGCCGTGGTGTGCAACATCGGCCACTTCGACAACGAGATCGACACCGCCTTCATGCGCAAGAACTGGGCCTGGGAAGAGGTCAAGCCGCAGGTGCACAAGATCCACCGCACCGGCGCTGGCAGCTTCGACCCGCAGAACGACGACTACCTGATCCTGCTGGCCGAAGGCCGCCTGGTAAACCTGGGTAACGCCACTGGCCACCCAAGCCGCATCATGGACGGTTCCTTCGCCAACCAGGTACTGGCGCAGATCTTCCTGTTCGAGCAGAAGTTCGCCGACCTGTCGCCCGAGAAGAAAGCCGAGCGCCTGACTGTCGAAGTACTGCCGAAGAAGCTCGACGAAGAAGTGGCCCTGGAAATGGTCCGCGGCTTCGGTGGCGTGGTCACCCAGCTGACCAAGCAGCAGGCCGACTACATTGGTGTGACCGTCGAAGGCCCGTTCAAGCCACACGCATACCGCTACTAAGCGGCCAGCTTGAAGCTTCAAGCGGCAATCAAAGGCAGACCATGCCGTTGCCGCTTGCAGCTCAAGCATCACGGATCTTGAACGATGCCCAAGCCAGGCCGGCCATAACCGATCTGGCTTTTACTTGCAGCCTGCCGCTTGAAGCTTGCTGCCAGAGGAACGCCTGATGTCCCAGGAACGCCGTTACAGTTTCGAGTTCTTCCCGACCAAGACCGATGCCGGTCACGAAAAGCTGATGGGCGTCGCCCGCCAGCTGGCCGCCTACAACCCGGACTTCTTCTCCTGCACCTACGGTGCCGGTGGCTCGACCCGCGACCGCACGCTGAACACCGTGCTGCAGCTGGAAAGCGAAGTGAAGGTACCTGCCGCACCGCACCTGTCGTGCGTAGGCGACACCAAGGCCGAACTGCATGCCCTGCTGGCCGAATACAAGGCTGCAGGCATCAAGCGCATCGTCGCCCTGCGTGGCGACCTGCCATCGGGTATGGGCATGGCCAGTGGCGAACTGCGCTACGCCAGCGACCTGGTCGAATTCATTCGCCAGGAAACTGCCGATCACTTCCACCTGGAAGTGGCCGCCTACCCGGAGATGCACCCCCAGGCCCGCAACTTCGAGGCTGACCTGGCCAACTTCGTGCACAAGGTCAAGGCCGGTGCCGACAGCGCCATCACCCAGTACTTCTTCAACGCCGACAGCTACTTCTACTTCGTCGAGCGCGCGCAGAAGCTGGGCGTGGACATCCCGGTGGTACCCGGCATCATGCCGATCACCAACTACAGCAAGCTGGCGCGTTTCTCCGACGCCTGTGGCGCCGAGATCCCGCGCTGGATCCGCAAGCAGCTGGAAGCCTATGCCGACGACACCGCCAGCATCCAGGCATTCGGCGAAGAAGTGATCACCCGCATGTGCGAACAGCTGCTGCAAGGCGGAGCACCGGGCCTGCACTTCTACACCTTGAACCAGGCCGAGCCGAGCCTGGCGATCTGGAACAATCTGAAGCTGCCGCGCTGAAATTTTTTGCAAAATCTGTTTAAGATTTGATTAAGGCTTTGGTCATAGACTAAAGCCTTATTCATTTTCCGGTTACACAGGTCTTGCCTGCCATGCAGCCCCTCCAGCCATCGCGTCCACAGCTCGTCTACCTGGCTTTTGGCCCGGCAACCTACCATCAGGAGGCCTGCTTCAGCATCGTCAGCGCCCTCGCCCATCTGGGCACGGCAGCGAGCGAAGCCATGGACATCCAGGTCTACACCGACAACCCGCAGCCCTATGCCGGCCTGCCGGTCACCGTACACCTGCTGGACGAAGCCACGCGTCAGGCATGGAACGCCCCTCACGGTTATCACTTTCGCAGCAAGCATGTGCTGTTGCGTCAGGTGCTGCAGCAACACCCGCTGGCAGTGCTGATCGACACCGACACCTTCTTCCGCAAATCGCCGCTGGAGCTGTTTGCCCGGGTGGCCCCAGGGCGCCTGCTGTGCAATGCCATCGGTGCGCGCTACGGCAGCAACCAGAAGTGCCTGCTGTACAAGAACCTGCTGGCCATCCTCGAGTCCAGGGGCCTGGCCGATTGCCAGATGCCACTGGTCAACTCGGGGGTGATCGGCCTCAGCGCCGAAGACGCCGGCACCCTGGACCGCTCCATCGCCATGATGGACGAGTTCCACCCCCTGGCTCGCGAGGCTTATACCCTCGAGGAGTTCTGCCTGGCGGTGGCAGCCTACCGCACGCTGGAGCTGGCCGAATGCACAGATGTCATCCACCACTACTGGAGCCGAAAGGCGCAGTTCCGCGCCAAGATCCAGGCCTGGCTGCGCAAGCACGGCCACGACCCGCTGAGCCAGGCGGCGCTGGCCGACGTATCCCTGGTCAATGACCAGCTGCCACGGCCGCCGGCCCTGCAACGCCTGGGTTACAAGGCGCTGAGCATGACCCTGCCAAGCCACGAGCGCCAGTTCGCCCGAGAACTGCTGTATGGCTGCTACCCCTACCCCAATGAGTTCGACCGCGCCTGCGCGCCGGCCTGGTGGGACAAGGCCCTGGAAAACCTCAACGCCCGCCATGGCCACGTGGAGCCCGAGCAACTGCGCCAGTGCCTGCGCCACCCGGGGTTGCGCCTGTCGCTGGGCGAGCGGCGCAAGGATATCGAGGCGCACCTGCTGAGGTCATCCCACACTTGAGTAAACCTGTGCCGGCCTCTTCGCGGGTAAACCCGCTCCCACAAGTACATCGCGAGCCTGCAAGCCAGCAGAGATCCTGTGGGAGCGGGTTTACCCGCGAAGAGGCCGGCACAGGAGAACATCATCCTCACTGGCCTTGAACAGGCCGAGCGCGTAATCTCCGGCCATGCCACACGTCGCCCGTCTGTTCTGGATCCTGTTGCTCGCCTGCCTGAGCCCGCTGGCCTTGGGCGAGCGCCTGCGCCTGGTGACCGACGACTGGGCACCTTATGCGTACCAGCACGACGGCCAACCGCGCGGCATCGACTACGAAGTCACCACCCGGGTGTTCGAGCGCCTTGGCGTCGAGGTGGAGTGGGAGTTCCTGCCGTGGAAGCGCTGCCTGGCAATGATCGAGCAGGGCTTGGCCGACGGCATCATGGATATCTTCCAGAACGAGTCGCGCCAGCACTACCTGGTGTACGCCCCCGAGCCCATGTCGGAGGTAGAGTTCGTCCTGTTCCAGGCCCGCACTCGACGCCATGCCGTCAAGACTCTCGATGACCTTGCCGGCCTAACCGTCGGCACCTCACCCGGCTACGCCTATGGTGCCGCTTTCAACGAAGCCGTACATTTCCGGCGCGAAGCTGCACCTACCCATGAAGCCAACTTCGGCAAGCTGATGCTGGGCCGCATCGACCTGGCAATCACCGACCGCAAGGTCGGCCATTACCTGCTGCGGCATCTGGGCCTCCAAAAGCAGGTCGAGGAGCTGCCCTTGGTGATCAGCCGCCAGCCCCAGTACCTGGCGCTGGCGCGCAAGCCGGGGCGGGAAGCACTGGCCCAGGCCTTCGCCGTGGAACTGCGGCGCTTCAAGCTGGAACCGGCCTATGCAGCAATCAACAACCGCTACACAGGCGACATCGGAAACATTCTCAACGCCGTTGAGCAGCAGGAAAGCAGCACAGCGCGATAGCTCTGTTATACTCGGGCCTTCCCGCCCGGCTCACGCCCGGACGCTCGGCCTCGCAACAGGCATCCCGATCGGCATCGACGCACTTTCGCGTCCACCCTCTGCTACCCGGATGTGCAGTGAAAGCCCAGCTGGACCGGACGCGATCGCATCCCACCGATGCCCGTCGCGCCAGGCAGAACATCCCAAACGGGCCCAGCCCACACGAGAACAGGATTGCCCATGTCCTTTGCTTCCCTCGGTCTCTCCGAGGCTCTTGTCCGCGCTATCGAGGCTGCGGGCTATACCCAGCCGACCCCCGTGCAACAGCGGGCGATTCCCGCCGTGTTGCAAGGCCGCGACCTGATGGTCGCCGCACAGACAGGTACTGGTAAAACCGGCGGTTTCGCCCTGCCGATCCTCGAGCGCCTGTTCCCGGCCGGCCACCCCGACAAGTCGCAGCGCCATGGCCCGCGCCAACCTCGCGTGCTGGTCCTGACCCCGACCCGCGAACTGGCAGCCCAGGTGCATGACAGCTTCAAGGTCTATGCCCGTGATCTGCCACTGGTCAGCGCCTGCATTTTCGGCGGCGTCGGCATGAACCCGCAGATCCAGGCCATTGCCAAGGGTGTGGACGTGCTGGTCGCCTGCCCGGGCCGCCTGCTCGACCTGGCCGGCCAAGGCAAGGTTGACCTGGCCCACGTGGAAATCCTGGTGCTGGACGAAGCCGACCGCATGCTCGACATGGGCTTCATCCATGACGTCAAGAAGGTCCTCGCTCGCCTGCCAGCCAAGCGCCAGAACCTGTTGTTCTCGGCCACCTTCTCCAAGGACATCACTGACCTCGCCGACAAGCTCCTGCACAACCCGGAGCGTATCGAGGTCACCCCGCCGAACACTACCGTCGAGCGTATCGAGCAGCGCGTCTACCGCCTGCCCGCCAGCCACAAGCGCGCGCTGCTGGCGCACCTGATCACCCAGGGTGCCTGGGAACAGGTACTGGTGTTCACCCGCACCAAGCACGGCGCCAACCGCCTGGCCGAGTACCTGGAAAAGCACGGCCTGACCGCCGCCGCAATTCATGGCAACAAGAGCCAGAACGCCCGCACCAAGGCCTTGGCCGACTTCAAGGCCAACAGCGTGCGCGTACTGGTCGCCACCGACATCGCCGCCCGTGGCCTGGACATCGACCAGCTGCCGCACGTGGTCAACTTCGAGCTGCCGAACGTAGAGGAAGACTACGTCCACCGTATCGGCCGTACCGGCCGTGCCGGGCGTTCGGGCGAGGCCATTTCCATGGTCGCGCCGGATGAAGAGAAACTGCTCAAGAGCATCGAGCGGGTAACCAAGCAGAAGATCCCGGACGGCGACCTGATGGGTTTCGACGCCAGCCAGGTTGAAGCAGAAAAGCCTGAAGTACGCGAACGCCAGCAGAACAATGGCCGTGGTGGCCGTAACCAGCAGGCCCGCGGCGACGGCGGCAAAGACGCCAACGGCGGCCGCAAGGACAAGGGCAAGGATAAAGGCAAGGCCAAGCAACAGGCTGCGGACAAGCCGGCCGACAAGGAAAAGAGCGGCGACAAGCAACAACAGCAACGCAAGCCGCGTGACAAGAAGCCACGCCAGCAGCAACAGCAGGCCAGCAACAGCAGTGCGCCGAAAGTGCCTGTCGACCGTGATCCGGAAGAGTTCCTGGACGACGATATCGACAACTTCGGCAACCGTGCCGACTATGTCAGCCCGTACCAGGGCAAGAACCAGGGCCGCAATCGCCGCCCGGGTGGCAATGCCGGCCAAGGTCAGGGCCAGGGTAATGGCCAGCGCAGCAACGCCGGTGGCCAGGGTCGCAATAGCGGCCAGCCGCGCAGCAGCGGTGGCGGCGAGAAACGTCCGCCCCGCGCCAATAATGGTGGCGGCGCCCGTCGTGATGGTGGCGGCCGTGGTCGCCCGGCCCGTGACGATGCTGCACGGCAAGAGCCGGCCGTGCGCAACCCGCGCCAGCCGGAAAAACAGCCAGTGATCATCCGCAAGGAGTCCAAGCTCGACCGTTACCCGACGCCAGAGCAGCTGGATGACCTGCCGAGCCGCCCGCGCGGTGAGCGCCCGGCGCTGCTGACCCGCAAGGGCTGACAGAAGCACCGAGGGGGCTGCTTCGCAGCCCTATCGCGACACAAGGCCGCTCCTACAGGGTTACGTAAATCCCTGTAGGAGCGGCCTTGTGTCGCGATAGGGCCGCAAAGCGGCCCCCTCAGTTTTCAGCAGGTAAGAATTACTTCTGCTTCACACCTTCAACACTGATATCCAGGTCCAGGGTCTGCGAGGTAGCGCCCGGGCCCTTGATGCCGAAGTCGTTCAGGTTCAGCGTGGTGGTAGCGTTGAAACCAGCGCGCTCGCCGCCCCATGGGTCCTTGCCTTCACCGTTGAAAGTGGCCTTGAAGGTGACCGGCTTGGTCACACCGTGCATGGTCAGGTCGCCAGTCACGTCAGCAGTCTTGTCGCCAGTCGGCTTGACGCTGGTGGAGACGAACTTGGCTTCGGGATACTTCTTCACGTCGAGGAAGTCGGCGCTGGCAATGTGCTTGTCACGCTCGGCGTGGTTCGACCACAGGCTGGCGGTTTTCAGGTCGACGTTGATCTTGCTGGCTTCAGGCTTGGCGCTGTCCCAGGTGAAGTTGCCGTCGAAGTCCTTGAAGGTACCGTGAATGAAGCTGTAGCCCAGGTGGCTGATCTTCCAGTCAACGAACGCGTGCTGGCCTTCCTTGTCGATCTTGTACTCGGCAGCCATGGCCTGGCCGGCGGAGAGCAGAGCGGTACCGAGCGCCAGAGCGGCAAAAGTCTTTTTCAACATCCTTACTTCCTTCCTTTGCAATTGAGGTTGAGAGTCAAGCTTTGCGGCCCAGCATGCGGGTCAGGGTCGCGTCACGGTCGATGAAATGGTGCTTGAGCGCTGCCAAGCCATGCAGCACGGCAAAAATCACCAAGCCCCAGGCCAGCCAAAGATGGATCACGCCTGCCAGGTCTGCCTGGTCGGGCAGGTCGCTGACCAGTGCCGGCACTTCGAACAGGCCAAACACCGGAATGCCGACACCGTCGGCGGTGGAAATCAGGTAACCGGCGATCATTACCGCGAACAACCCAACGTACAGGGCCAGGTGGCCCAACTTGGCTGCCAGACGGGTGAATGCGCCGTGGCTGCCTGGTGCCGGTGGTGGCGGGCTGATGAAGCGCCAGAGCACCCGCAGCAGCATCACCGCCAGCAGCACCAGGCCAATGCTTTTGTGCAGGTCCGGGCCGGCCTTGCGCCAAGGGCTGTAGTAGTCGAGGCCGACCATCCACAGGCCCAGGCCGAACAGGCCGAAGACTGCCAGAGCCACGCCCCAGTGCAGGACGATGCTGACCACGCCGTAGCGAGAAGGTGAATTGCGCAGTTGCATGTTGACGTGTTTCCCCGTGAAAGCTGTACACAGACTAACGCGTAACGCATCGAATAAAAGCGTAAAAAACTGCTTTGGATTATCGATAAATACGATATGTATTCTGTAAGCTTCCCATTAAGGAAACATTAACGATAGTTGGGTAATCAGCGGTTGCCAGTGCCGGCCCTATCGCCGGCAAGCCAGCTCCCACAGGTATTGCACAGGCCTTCGAACCTATGATGATCCTGTGGGAGCTGGCTTGCCGGCGATAGGGCCAGCAAAGTCAACAAATCAACCCGCTTTGGCCTGAGTATTGGCCACAGCTTTCTTGGCCGGTTCGGACTTGGCAGTCGCCTTTTTGGTCTGGGCTGGCTTGTGCGCCGGTGCGCGCTTGGCAGGCGTAGCCTTGGACGCAGCAGGCTTGGCCGCTGCTTCCTTGACCACAGGCGCTGGCGCAACCGGGGCCGGCGCTGTTTGCGGGGCTGGGGCTGGGGCAGGTGCCACTTCCTCGGCCTTGGCAATCGGCTCGGCCTTCACCTCAGGCTTGTCCGCCCCGCCAAACAGGCGCTTGAAGAAGCCCGGCTTATCCTGCTTGGCCTCATCGACCGGCTTCGGCTCGGCCTTGACCGGGGCCTTGTCAGCCTTGTCGCCCTTGTCGGAAGAACCACCGAACATGTTGGAGAAGAACCCGCCCTTGCTCTCCTTGGCCGCCACGGCGCCTGCAGCTGCCGCCGCCGCCACTGGTGCCGCCTTGGCCGGGTCGAACGACTTGCCGGCCAGCAGGTCCTGCACCTGGCTGGCCGCGCGCTGGCCACTGCGCAGGGCGCCTTCCAGGGTGCCTGGGTAGAGGGCGTCGGTATGCTCACCGGCAAAGGTGATGCGCTGCACCGGGCGCTCCCACAGGCGCCAGTACTTGCTGATCTGACCCGGACCATAGGCCAGGTAGGCGCCGCCGGTACCAGCGTCGGTGCTGTAGCGCTTGACCTCGTAACCGGTGAACGAGCCACGGGCCTGTGGGTAGAACGCATGCAGGCGGATCAGCACCTGATCGACCATCTGCTTGTCGCCGAACGCCTGCAGCAGGCGGGCGTTGTCGCCGGACAGGTTGATCACCACGTTGGCGCCACCCTTGAGCGCGGGTTCGATCCACAGCATGCCCAAGCCTGCGTTACTGAAGATTTCGCCCGACATGCGCGCCCGGCTTTCCCACACCGGCTTCTTGAACTTGAGCATCAGCTGGTCGCGCCAGCCATAGTTGGTACCCTTCAACGCCGCCAGGTGCTGGCTGTCCAGGCCCGGGGTCATCTGGATCTTGGCCAGGGCGCGCAGGGGCACAGCCATGACCAGGTAATCCGCCTGGTAACCGACGCTGCCGACCTTGACCGTGACACCGTCCTTGTCCTGGACGATGGAGGTCACCGGCGAACTGGTCTTGATGGTCTTCAGTTGCTTGACGAACGCCTGGGCCAGCACCGGGCTACCGCCGGGCAGGCGCGCGGCACGCAGGTCACGGTCGCTGACGCCGCGATACACGCGGTTCTGCTGGGCAAAATACAGCAGCGACAGGCGCGATGGCTCATCGTAGCGGGTACGGATCTGCTGGTTGACCAGCTGGCGGGCGGTGGTCGGCAGCTGCAGCTTGTCCAGCCAGGTGGAGACGTTGATCTGGTCGAGGGCGAACAGCGTGCTGTTGGCTTGCGGGTTCAGCGGGTCTTCGATCGAACGGGCCAAGTCATCGAGGGTTTTCTCGTAACGTTTGAGCGCATCGGCAGTAGCCGGCTGCTTGGTAGCCAGGTCGGTGGCACTGAAATACTCGCCGTCAATCAGGTAACCGGGGGTACGCACGAACTCCGGTGCCGGCAGTGTTTCAAGTTTGAAACGGTCGAGGTACTGGTTGAGCACCGGCTGCGCCTTGGCGTTGCCGATCCACTCACTGGTAGCAAGGCCAGAGCGCCCGCCCATGCCCGGCTTGGCTTCCAGCAGCGTCACCTGCCAGCCTTTGTTCTGCAGCTCGTAGGCGGCCGTCAGGCCCGCCAGGCCGCCACCCACGACGATCGCCGAAGGTGTCTTGTCCTTTGCCAGCGCGGCGCCGCTGGACACACCAATCAATACCAACGCGCACAGGCGCACCCAAGCAGCAGCCATGTCGGCGAACTCCGAGTCAGGGGGTTACAGAAACGTGGAGAGGCAGAAATGCCCCGGGAGAGATGCGTTAAGAATACGTCAGGTCTACCGACCCTGCCAGCGCAGTGACATCAAGTCCTTTTCGCCACTGACATTTTTGCCTGCAGCGTTTCCACGCGGTAGCAAGCGTAGCTGGCAACCCGATGAACAGCGGCGGTTGTCCTGCCCTGCGGCATTGCTTAGGCTTACGCGGTCGAACCAAGCCGCAAAGCCAGGAGAAGTGCCCATGGGCCTCAATGATCAGTGGATGCAACGCGACCTCAAGGTCCTGTGGCACCCCTGCACCCAGATGAAAGACCACGAGCAGCTGCCGCTGATCCCGATCAGGCGCGGCGAAGGCGTGTGGCTGGAAGACTTCGAAGGCAAGCGATACCTGGATGCGGTGAGCAGCTGGTGGGTCAACGTGTTTGGCCACGCCAACCCGCGTATCAACCAGCGCATCAAGGACCAGGTCGACCAACTGGAGCACGTGATCCTGGCCGGTTTCAGCCACCAGCCGGTGATCGAGCTGTCCGAGCGCCTTGTAGCCATGACCCCGGCCGGCCTCGACCGGGTGTTCTATGCCGACAACGGTTCGTCGTGTATCGAAGTGGCGCTGAAGATGAGCTTCCACTACTGGCAGAACGTCGGCAAGCCGGGCAAGAAGCGCTTCGTCACCCTGACCAACAGCTACCACGGCGAAACCATCGCCGCCATGTCGGTCGGCGATGTGCCGCTGTTTACCGAAACCTACAAGGCGCTGCTGCTCGACACCCTCAAGGTGCCCAGCCCCGACTGCTACCTGCGCCCCGAAGGCACGAGCTGGGAAGAGCACTCGCGCACCATGTTCCAGGCCATGGAACAGACCCTGGCCGAGCACCACGCCTCGATCAGCGCGGTGATCGTCGAACCGCTGATCCAGGGTGCCGGCGGTATGCGCATGTACCACCCGGTGTACCTCAAGCTGCTGCGCGAGGCCTGCGACCGCTACGACGTGCACCTGATCCACGACGAAATCGCCGTGGGCTTCGGCCGCACCGGCACCATGTTCGCCTGTGAACAGGCCGGCATTCGCCCGGACTTCCTGTGCCTGTCCAAGGCCCTGACCGGCGGTTACCTGCCACTGGCCGCCTGCCTGACCACCGACAAGGTGTACCAGGCGTTCTACGACGACTACCCGACCCTGCGCGCGTTCCTCCACTCGCACAGCTACACCGGCAACCCGCTGGCCTGCGCCGCGGCGCTGGCGACCCTGGATATTTTCGAGCAGGACAACGTGATCGAGGCCAACAAGGCCCTGGCCACACGCATGGCCAGCGCCACCGCGCACCTGGTCGACCACGCGCATGTGGCCGAAATTCGCCAGACCGGCATGGCACTGGCCATCGAGATGGTCCAGGACAAGGCCGGCAAGGTCGCCTACCCGTGGCAAGAGCGTCGTGGCCTGAAAGTGTTCGAGCATGCCCTGACGCGTGGCGCCCTGCTGCGCCCGCTGGGCAGCGTGGTGTACTTCCTGCCGCCGTATGTGATTACGCCAGATCAGATCGACTTCCTGGCAGAAGTGGCCAGCGAAGGCATCGACATTGCCACCCGCGATAGCGTCAGCGTGGCCGTACCGGCCAACTTCCACCCCGACTTCCGCGACCCGGGCTAAGCCCGACTGTTGGCCACACCACTTTCCCAGTGGGAGCGGGCGTGCCCGCGAAGCAGGCACCGCGGTGCCTGGCAAGGGCTTCGCCCTTGTTCGCGGGCACGCCCGCTCCCACAGGGGGTCTGCGTCTCTCTTCTACCGAGCAAACCCATGAGACTGTCCCGCTTTTTCATCGACGCCCCCCTGAGCCTTGGCGAGCATGACCTGCCCGAAGCCCAGGCCCACTACATCGGCCGCGTACTGCGCATGGCCCCCGGCGACGCCGTGCAGCTGTTCGACGGCAGTGGCCAGGAATACCGCGGCCAGTTGCTCGAAGTGGGCAAGAAAACCGTGCGCGTCAGCCTCGACCAGGCCCTCGCCGGCCAGGCCGATTCACCACTGCACGTACACCTCGGCCAAGGCCTGTCCCGTGGCGAGCGCATGGACTGGGCGATCCAGAAAGCCACCGAGCTGGGCGCCAACGAAATCACCCCGATCGTCAGCGAACGCTGCGAAGTGCGGCTGAAGGACGAACGCGCCGACAAGCGCCTGGCCCACTGGCGACAGGTGGCAATCAGCGCCTGCGAACAATGCGGCCGCTCGACCTTGCCGGTCATCCACCCGCCAGTGACCCTGGCCGAGTGGCTGAACAGTGCCAACGCCGACCTGAAACTGGTCCTGCACCCGGTGGCCGAACCGCTCACCAGCCATGCCAAGCCGGCCACCCTGGCCTTTCTGATCGGCCCCGAAGGCGGCCTGAGCGAAGCGGAGGTCGAGCAGGCCAAGGCTGCCGGTTTCCACGCCGCACGCCTCGGCCCACGCGTGCTGCGCACCGAAACCGCACCGGTGGTGGCACTGTCGGTGGCACAGCAACTGTGGGGTGACTTTTAACTAACGCACGTAGAACGACACCGCCACGAAATGCATGAGGCTGCCGGCGATCACGAAAAGGTGCCAGATGCCATGCCAGTGGCGGAAGCGGCTGTCGAAGGCGAAGAAGATGATGCCGACGGTGTAGAACACCCCGCCGGCAGCCAGCCAGGCAAAGCCGGCGCTGCCGAGCGAGTGCAGCAATGGCTTGACAGCCACCAGCACGATCCAGCCCATCACCGCATAGATGATGATCGACAGGATGCGCGCTTCGGAACGTGGCTTGATCTCCTGCAACATGCCGATCACCGCCAGCCCCCAGACAACCCCGAACAGGCTCCAGCCCCAGGGCCCGCGCAGGCTGACCAGGCAGAACGGCGTGTAGCTGCCCGCTATCAGCAGATAGATCGACAGGTGATCGAGCTTGCGCATGATCACCTTCGCCCGCCCGCGAGTGCTGTGGTACAGGGTAGAAATGCTGTACAGCAACAGCAAGGTGCTGCCGTAGATGGAGAAACTGACGATCTTCCACGGGTCGCCCTGCAGGCCCGCGACCACGATCAGCCAGATGGCACCGATACAGGCCAGGACGGCACCGACCAGGTGGGTCCAGGCGTTGAAGCGTTCACCGTAGTACATGCAAACACAGACCTCCTGAGGTGGGCTGGGTTCCTGTTGTGATGCTGATGGCCTCTTCGCGGGCACGCCCGCTCCCACAGGTATCCACTTGCCTTGAAGTGTATGATTTTCCTGTGGGAGCGGGCGTGCCCGCGAAAGGGCCCTGTGCCTTACATCCTAACCAATCTCAGGTTGCAGTTCCGCGTCACGCACCAGCCGTTCCAGCCCGACCAGGTCCGGCACCCGCGCTACCTGTTCGCCCACCTGCACTGCCGCCAGTTCCAGGCGACCCAGCGCCACGTCCACGTAGTTCAGCTGGCTGTCCAGCTTGCAGGAGCGCGGTATGTCCTGCAGCAACAACGCCAGGTAGCGCAGGCCGGTATCACCCAAGGCATTGAGCACCACCACGCGTGCCCGCTCGCCGCAGGGTGTCTCGCCACCGCACGCGGCTTCGAAGCCGATCAGCGGCAGGCGCTGCTGGCGCCAGTCGATCCAGCCCAGGTGCCAGGCCGGCTCGCCGCGTTGGCACACTACGTTGCGCTGGCCACTCAACTCCGCCACCGCCACGTTGGGCAACACCAGGGTACGGTCGCCCAACGGCAGCAAAAGCCCGGTCAGGCTGCTGCGTTGGCCGGCGATCAGTTCAAGCATGGGTCTGGCTCCAGTGGGCAATGCTCTGCAACAGGACCGACTCCTGGTACGGCTTGCCCAGGTATTCGTTGACGCCGATGGCCATGGCACGGTCGCGGTGCTTCTGCCCGGTGCGCGAAGTAATCATTATGATCGGCAAGTCTTTCAGTCGTTCATCACGGCGGATACGTGTGGCCACCTCGAAGCCGTCCATGCGCGGCATCTCGATGTCCAGCAGCAACACATCGGGGCGGTGTTCTTCCAGCAGGGCCATTGCATCGACCCCGTCCTTGGCCGTCAGCACACTCATGCCGTGGCGTTCCAACAGGCGGCTGGTGACCTTGCGCACAGTCACCGAATCGTCCACCACCATTACCAGCAACGCCCGCCGTGGCGCCGGGCCGAACACCTGGCGCCGAGCCGCACCGCCACCCGGCAGGCGCGCCAGGCGCCGCTGCTGGCCACGCAACTGGCCCAGCAGGTCGAGAATCAGTACCACCCGACCATCGCCCAACAGCGTTGCCCCCGACAACCCGGCAACTGCGGCAAACTGCGGCCCCAGGCTCTTCACCACGATCTCGCGGCTGGGCGACAGGCTATCGGCCTGGATGGCGAACGACTGCTCCTGGGAATGCACCAGCAGCACCGGCAGAGGCACGCTCTGCCCGAGCAATGCCGGGCGCGGCATGCCCTGCAGCAGCTCACCCAGGTAGCGCAGCTCGTATTCGTGGCCGGCGTACACATAGCGTGGGGCGTCCAGCTGGTAGCACGCCGCCAGTTCGGCCGGCGGCACGCGGACGATGCCCTCGATAGTGTTCAACGGAATGGCGTACTGCTCTTCACCCAGGTGCACCATCAGCGCGCGGTTGACCGACACGGTGAACGGCAGGCGGATCAGGAAGCGCGCGCCCTTGCCCTGGGCCGACTCGATACTCATCGAGCCGCCCAGCTGCTTGACCTCCTCGTGCACCACGTCCATGCCCAGGCCACGCCCGGAAATCTGGGTGATCTTCTCGGCAGTGGAAAAGCCCGGGCGCAGAATGAACTGAAGGATCTCGTGATCGCTCAATTGCGCCTGCGGGTCCAGCAGGCCGCGCTTGATGGCCTTGCGGCGCACCGCTTCCAGTGGCACGCCGGCACCGTCGTCGGTCATTTCGATAACGATATCCGCGCCTTCGTGCAGCAGATTCAGGTGAATGGTGCCCTGCTCCGGCTTGCCCGCGGCCAGGCGCATTTCGCGGCTTTCCAGGCCATGGTCGACGGCGTTGCGCAGCATGTGCTCCAGCGGCGCCACCATACGTTCGAGCACGCTGCGGTCGAGTTCACCCTCGGCATTGCCGACCACCAGCTCCACCTGCTTGCCCAGCTCGCTGGCCACCTGCCGTACCACACGCTGCAAGCGCGGCACCAGGCGCTCGAAGGGTACCATCAGGGTAGCGGTCAGGCCTTCCTGCAACTGGCTGTTCACCCGCGCTTGCTGCTGCAGCAGGCTGTGGGCTTCCTGGGCGCGCTGTGCCAGGGTTTCCTTGAGGTCGAGCAAGTCCGAGGCAGACTCGAACAGGGCCCGCGACAGCTGCTGCAGTTGCGAGTGGCGGTCCATTTCCAGCGGGTCGAAGTCGTCGTAGGCATCGCCTTCGAACTGTTGCCGGCTGGAGATCCGCCCTTGGGTCTCGATGTCCAGCCGCAGCAACTGATCGCGCATGCGCTCGAGGGTGGTTTCCATCTCATTGAGGGTAAACTGCGCATCGTTGACCTGCTGCTCGATGCGCCCACGGATGATCGAGTGCTCACCGGCCAGGTTGCCCAGATCGTCGAGCAACTCGGCATCGACCTTGACCATGTCGCCCGGTGCCCGCTCCGGTGCCACCGCCGGGGCCTCACTGGTTGCGGCTTCGACCGGCCCCTGGCCGGCGGCGCTATCGGCCAGGGCCGAGAAGCTGAAGTTGCGGATGTAGTCGATCAGCGCGGTGGCGGCATGCAGCGGTTGCCCCAGGCGCACGGCATCGAGCATGTGCGCCAGGCGGTCATGGCAGTTCTGCAGCAAGGCGAACAGTGGCGCGCTCGGTGGCATACGGCCTGCGGCCAGCAGTTCGTAGAGAAACTCCAGTTCGTGGGCCAGGTCGCCGATTGGCGCGATTTCGACCATGCGCGC
Source organism: Pseudomonas sp. PVC-5-1 (assembly GCF_057444345.1). Lineage (NCBI taxonomy): Bacteria > Pseudomonadati > Pseudomonadota > Gammaproteobacteria > Pseudomonadales > Pseudomonadaceae > Pseudomonas > Pseudomonas sp. PVC-5-1. Next base: position 5,269,328 of record NZ_CM172024.1, read on the forward strand.
CACGCCCTTCAGGGTGTGCAGGTCGCGCATCAGGTTGTCCACCTCGACACTGCTGCGCGGGTCGGCCTGCCAGCGCGCCAGGGCTGCGGCGGCACTCTCGACGATGTCCGAGCTTTCTTCGAGGAACACTTCCAGCAGCTCTTCGCCAGGGCTTTCCGGCTCTTCGACCAGCGGCTCGGCCACAGCCGGCAGCAAAGGGTTGTGCGCAGGCCCCAGGCCAAGGGTATCGGCCAGGTCCATGTCCGGATGCAACGGCGTGACCGTGTCGATGCCCACCAGGCCAGTGGCGTCCGGTGCCAGCGCCTGGCCCAGCAGGTGGCGCAGGCTGTCGACCAGCTCTGGCCTTGGCGGGATGTCCTGCCCGGCCGCCACTTCGTCGAGCATGTCCAGCAGGGCTTCATGGGCCCGCTGCACGTGGGCGAAGAACCGTGCATCGGCGGGCAGGCTGCCCTCCTCCACGGCGCCGTACAAGTCGAGCAAGGCCTCGCACACGTCATCCATCTGCCACAGGTCGGCCAGGTGCGCGGCGTGGCCCAGGGTAGTCAGTTCGTCGAGCAGGGTGTCCAGCGCATCGCGCTGGCCGGGCTGTTCCTGCCAGCGCGACAGCAACGACTCGGCATCCAGCAGGATATCCATGGCCTGGGCCAGGAAACTGGCGATCAACTGCGGGTCGCGCTTGCTGCGCCGCGCATGCTGCGGGTCGTCATGCAAGCTGGCCAGGTGCGCGTCCACCGCCTGGCCGACCTGCTCGATCAGCTCCGCGGCACCGGGGATGGCCGCCAGCGGCGTGCTGTCGAGTTGCGCCAGGCCCAGGTGGAACAGCGAGCGCGCAGCTTCCAGCCATTCGATCTCGGCCATTTGCAGGGGCAATTGATGACCCTTGTATTCACGTGCCATGCGGTCGAAGGCGGTGGCCAGTTCGGCGACCGGCATCACCCCGGCCATGGCGGCACTGCCCTTGAGCGTATGCAGGGCGCGCTGCAGGCCATCGCTGACCTGCGTATCGTGGCCGTCGGCGCCCTGCAGGAAAGCATCCAGGCTGGCCAGGTGGCCCTGCGCCTCGCTGCGGAAAATGTCGAGCAGTTGCGGATCGAGGCCGTCGATGTCGGCCGCCACCGGGGCATCGTTTTCGGCGAGGGCATGCAGGTGCCCGGCCAGTTGCTCGATTTCCGTCAGTTGCGGCAACTGGCCTGCGGCGAAGTCGGCCAGCAGGTCGGGCAGGTAGACGAATACCTGCTGCAGGGCCACCACGCCTTCCGGGCTGAGCACGCTGCGGCCCTCGAGTACCCGGTTCAGCAGGTGTTCTGCGCCCCAGGCCAGCTCGGCCACCGCCTCGGCATGCACCATGCGGCCGCTGCCCTTGAGCGTATGCAAGGCGCGGCGTACTTCTCCCAGTGCCTCGCGCTGCTGGTTGTCGGCACGCCAGCGCAACCAGTGGCGCTCGATTTCCGGCAGCAGTTCACCGGCCTCGTCGAGAAACACTTCACGCAGCTCGTCATCGATGCCATCAGCGCTGCCATCCTGGCCTGCGGTGGCCTCGACCATCGCGCAGTGCACACCCAGTGTCGCCAGGCTGGCGCGCGCCATGTCGATGAAGGGCTGGCCATCCGCCAATGGGTCCGCCACCCGCCATTGCAGGTAGCATTCGGCGGCGCTCAGGGCCTCGGCCAAGTGCGTCAGCTCATCGGCTGGCGGCTCCACCTCCAGGTGCTGCAGCCACCGCTGCACATAGCTGGCGCAACCGGCAAACAGCTCGGCCACGGTCGGCAGCATCAACATCGCCAGTGCACCACGAATCTGCTGCAACAGCCCTGGCAAAGGTTGCAGGCGTTGCCGAGGCCAGCCGGATTCCAGGCAATCGCCGATCAGGTCCTTGGCCTGCTGCAGCACGTTCAGCGACTCATTCAACACCAGCTGGCGGATTTCGGCCAGGTCCGAGCCAGGCAGGCCGCCCTGGCCGTTTTCCTCCAGCGGGCCGACCATGCCATTGAGCGTGGCCTCCACGTACAGCAGGGCCCCCGCTACATCCATCAACACCGCGTCGTCCACGGCCCGCTCGCCCTGGGCCAGGGCCTGCAGCGCCAGCACCTGGTCGATGATCACCCGGCGTGGCTGCTGGAAACCAAGCACCGCCAGGGTGTCGGCCACGTGGCGCAGCGGTGCCAGCAGGGCATCGAGCTGCTCGCTGTGCTGGCGATCGCCACGCACGAACTGGTCCAGGCGCTCCTTGATGCGCATCAGGTCGTCGCACAGCGCGGTCACCACCGAGCGCAGGGCATCGCGGCCAGCCCCTGCCTGCAGCTGCTCGCGCCAGTTGCCCAGCGACAGGTCGAGGTTGGCCAGGTCGTCGGCACCGGCAAAGCGTTGGGTGGCGCCGCTGATCAGGCTGGCCTGGGCCAACGGCTCCTCGCCACGGCAGGCGCGCAGTTGGTTGAGCAGCGGCAGCATCACCAGTGGCAGGTCGTGGCGGGCGCCGCGCAGGCGCTCCAGATACGACGGCAGTTGCTCCAGGCCGCGAAACAACGCGCCCAGGCAATCACCGCGGGGGCTGACCTGACCATCGGCCAGGGCCTTGGCGAACAGCTCCAGTTCTTCAGCCAGGCGCGTGGCACCGCGCAGTTCGAGCATGCGCAGGCAGCCGTGCACCTGGTGCAGGTTGTCGACCACGAATGCCAGCATTGACAGGTCGCCAGGCTCGCCGGCAAAGCGCTCCAGCGCCTGGCGCGCCTGGCCCAGGCAGTCGAGGATGGCGGCTTTGGTCCAGGCCAGCGCCACGGTGTCGTGGCGCTCGGGGCTTACAGCTGCTACAGCCATGGGCATTCCTCGGCGCGGCTCTTCAGTAGGGCTATTCACTTGGGTTCTGCTGGTGGTGGCAGGGTGAACCCGGACACCGAACGGCGCATCTCGCTGGCCATGCGTGCCAGGTGGCGGATGCTGTCGGCAGTGGCGCCGGAGCCGGCGGAGGTCTGCGCGGTAATCTGCTGGATGACCGCCATGGTGTGGGAGATCTGCCCGGCAGACGAAGTCTGCAGCTGGGCGGCATCGGAGATGCTGTGGATAAGGTCGGCGAGGTTCTGCGAGACGCCTTCGATCTCGGCCAGCGCCACCCCGGCATCCTGGGCCAGGCGGGCACCGCGCACCACCTCGGCGGTAGTCTGCTCCATGGAGATCACCGCCTCGTTGGTGTCGGCCTGGATGGTGCGCACCAGCGCTTCGATCTGCCGGGTGGCCGATGACGAGCGCTCGGCCAGGCGCTGCACTTCGTCGGCGACCACGGCGAACCCACGGCCGGCCTCGCCGGCCAGCGAGGCCTGGATCGCCGCGTTGAGGGCGAGGATGTTGGTCTGGTCGGCAATGTCGTCGATCAGGCTGACGATATCGCCGATTTCCTGGGAGGACTCACCGAGGCGCTTGATCCGTTTGGCGGTGTCCTGGATCTGTTCGCGAATGTTGTCCATGCCGTTGATGGTGTTGTGCACCACCTCGTTGCCCTTGTTGGCGATCGCCACCGAGCGCTCGGCCACCTTGGCCGACTCGTAGGCATGCGCCGAAACCCGGTCGATCGACTCGACCATGTCGCCAACCGCCTCGGAAGCCTCGCTGATCTGCTCGGCCTGGTGCTCCGAGGCCTTGGCCAGCTGGCGTGCGGTGTTCTGTGTGTCCTGCACGGCGGCAGCGACCTGCATGGCACTGTGGTTGATGGTGGCGACCAGGTCGCGCAATTGGTCCACGGAATAGTTGATCGAGTCGGCAATGGCGCCGGTGAAGTCTTCGGTCACCGATACGGTCACGGTCAGGTCGCCGTCAGCCAGCTCTTCGATTTCGTCGAGCAGGCGCATGATCGCCTGCTGGTTGCGTTCGTTCTTTTCCGCCGTCTCACGCAGCTGGCGGTTGGTGGTGCGTACCATGACCAGGCCGATGAGGATGATCGAAGCCAGCGCCAGAAGGCCCAGGACATAGCCGCCGACGGTGTCGAGCGTGCGCCCGCCGGCCAGGTTCTCGAAACCGTTGGCCAGGTGCGAGGCCTCGTCGAGCAGGGTTTGCGACAGGCTGAAGATGTTGCCCGCAGCCTCGCGCACGCGGAACAGTTCCGGCGAGGTTTCGAGGATTTCATCCACCGAGCCGGCAACGAACTGGAACAGCTCTGCAATTTCAGCCAGGCGCGCACGGGCATCGGCGTCCTCGACACGGGTCACCTGAATCGCCGCGTTGCCACTGAGCATGCCCTCGAGCACCTGGCCGAAGCGCCCGGCATCGCGGCCGAAGGCATCCGCCGCCTGGGCCGCGGCGTCGTCACCGGCCAGCACAGTGTTGACCGAGCCGAGAATGCGTTCGGCCAGCAGCAACTGGCGCTGGGCCACCGCCACCTGGCTGGCCGGGGCGCCACTCTGCAGCAGGATCTCGACCACTTTCTCGTATTCCACCTGCAATTGCGGCACGGTCTCGGCCAGGGTCGCCGCCACCTGGTGCAGCGACAGCACGGTCTGCTCGCTGGCCAGGATGGTGTCGGTGTTCTTGCGCAGGTTTTCCCAGTCGCGGCGTACCGCTTCCATCTCGTCACGCACCATGGGCGGCGCAGGTGGCAGGCCGGTGGACTTGTCACCTTCACGCAGGTAGCCCCAGCGCCGTTCGAAATCGTTGCGCGCGTCCGACAGCAGCTTGAAGGCCAGGGCCTTGCCGGTGGCGGCTTCGGTGGCGTTCTTGGCGATGCGCTGCGACAGCACCCGCAGTTCGCCGGCGTGGCCGATGTACTGCTTGTCGTAGTTGGACTGGGTGTTCAGGTAGGCAAAGTTGGCGAACAGCAGAATGATCGACAGGATCAGGATCAGGAACAGCACGGTGATCTGCGCGATGCTGCGGGTACGTGGGGTCACGGTGGTGACGGGGGTGGCAGGCTTGTTCACGTTCGCAGGTCCTATAACGCCACATCGAGAAAGCCCGGCGCCTGGGCCAGGGCGAAGGGGCTGAAGATCGCCCAGTTGCGTTCACGCGGGAAATGCCCCTGCACGAAAGGTGCAGCGGCGCGGATCAGGGGCTGTGGCGGCGACAGTTGCAGGCTGTCGAGGGCAAAGTGCTGCAGGCCCAGCACCTCGTCCACCAGCAGGCCGACGAACAGGTCCTCGTGGTCCAGCACCAGCACCCGCCGCTGCTTGCCCGGGGCGGCGTGGCCCAGGCCGAAGAAACTGCTCAGGTCCATCACCGGTAACAGCCGCCCGCGCAGGTTGGCTACCCCGCACACCCACGGCTGCACGCCGGGGACGCGGCTGCTGCGCGGTTCGCGCAGCACCTCGGCAACCTCGCCCATGGGCGCGACGAACCATTGCCCGGCTATGCGGAAGCCGATGCCGCTCCACTGTTGCAGGCGGTTGTCCTGCGGCGGCTGGTCGGCGACCAGCAGGCGGCAGCGCCGGTCGATGTCCAGCAACAACTCGAAGGCGGTCAGCGACGCGCCCTGCGGGCGGGTGGTCAAGCCCCGAGCACTTCTTTGAGCTTGGCGATCAGCGCGTCCTCTTCCACCGGCTTGGTCAGGAAGTCACGAGCGCCCTGGCGCGTGGCCCAGATACGGTCGGTTTCCTGGTCCTTGGTGGTGACCACGATCACCGGGATGGTGCTGGTTTCCGGGTCCTTGCTGAGCTGGCGGGTTGCCTGGAAGCCGTTCATGCCGGGCATCACGATGTCCATCAACACCGCGTCGGGCTTGTCCTGCCGTGCCAGGGCCACGCCATCGGCACCGTTGTTGGCCTTGAGCACCTGGTAGCCGTGCTTTTCCAGCCATTCGGTCAATCGGTACATCTCTGTCGGCGAGTCGTCGACAATCAGAACTCGGGCCATGCTGGTTCCCCATCAGGAAAGAAAGACCGTGCCATGGCGAGGCGCGGTCAGGGTGCGTGTTGTTGGGCTGCGGCAAAACCGGGCACGTGGGCGCGGATCGCGTCGAGCAGTTCTTCCTTGCTGAACGGTTTGGTCAGGAACTGGTCGGAGCCGACCACCCGGCCGCGGGCCTTGTCGAACAGGCCGTCACGTGACGACAGCAGAATGACCGGGGTGTCCTTGAAGGCACTGTTGTGCTTGATCACCGCGCAGGTCTGGTAGCCGTCCAGGCGCGGCATCAACACATCGACGAAGATGATGCTGGGCTGGTGGTCGACGATCTTGGCCAGGGCATCGAAGCCATCGCTGGCGGTGATCACCTCGCAGCCCGCTTCACCGAGCAACATCTGTGCGGTGCGGCGGATCGTGCGCGAGTCGTCGATCACCATCACCTTCAGGGGTTGTTCCATCACTTGGGCTACCGTCGCTGCTTATGCCGAATTCCTGGAGCTGCTGCGCAGCCCCAAAGGCCTGTTGTATAGCGCTATGACTGGCATTTTTAGCACACTCCGGGTGGCCGTTCCATCTGCGGCGCCCCTTGACCGGCGGCGTTCACGGCGCCACCCTGAGCCACTTTTCTTTCGATCCATCGCGGCCACGTGCCGCCAAGAGGAACCACCCCATGAGCGTTCGCCTCGGCATTGTCATGGACCCCATCGCGTCCATCTCCTACAAGAAGGACAGCTCGCTGGCCATGCTGCTGGCCGCACAGGCGCGCGGCTGGAGCCTGTTCTACATGGAACAGCGAGATATGTACCTGGGCGCCGGCCAGGCCCGTGCGCAGATGCGCCCGCTGAAAGTGTTCGCCGACCCGGCCCGCTGGTTCGAGCTGGGCGAGGAGCAGGACAGCGCGCTGGCCGAGCTGGACGTGATCCTGATGCGCAAGGACCCGCCCTTCGACATGGAGTTCGTCTACAGCACCTACCTGCTGGAGCAGGCCGAGCGCGAGGGGGTACTGGTGGTCAACCGCCCGCAGAGCCTGCGCGACTGCAACGAAAAACTGTTCGCCACCCAGTTCCCGCAGTGCATGGCGCCGACCCTGGTCAGCCGTCGCGCCGACATCCTGCGCGAATTCGCCACAACCCACGGCGACGTGATCCTCAAGCCGCTGGACGGCATGGGCGGCACCTCGGTGTTCCGCCACCGCCCGGGTGACCCTAACCTGTCGGTGATCCTCGAGACCCTGACCCAGCACGGCGGCCAGCAGATCATGGCGCAGGCCTACCTGCCCGAGATCAAGGACGGCGACAAACGCATCCTGATGATCGACGGCGAGCCGGTGGACTACTGCCTGGCGCGTATCCCGGCCAGCGGCGAGACCCGTGGCAACCTGGCCGCCGGCGGCCGTGGCGAAGCACGCCCGCTGACCGACCGCGACCGCTGGATCGCCGCCCAGGTCGGCCCGACCCTGCGCGAGAAGGGCCTGATGTTCGTGGGCCTGGACGTGATCGGCGACTACCTCACCGAAATCAACGTCACCAGCCCCACCTGCATCCGCGAGATCGATGCCGCCTACAACACCAATATCGGCGGGCAATTGATGGATGCCATTGATCGCCAGCTGAAGGCGCGCTGACCGCCGACGCACGGCAACAACCCAGAGTGGGGTATGATGCGGGTCCTTTTAGCCTGGCCTGCTGCCCCGCCCTGCGGTTGCTGGAAACCCGATGACGCTGCCCGCTGACATCCCCGCCGACCTGCTGCCCCCCCGTGTTCGCCCGGTGGACCGGCTCGGCTTTACCCTGTTCCTGGCTGCCCTGGTGCACCTGGCGCTGATCCTCGGCGTCGGCTTCAGCGTGGTCAAGCCTGCAGAAATCCGCCACACCATGGACATCACCCTGGCCACCTTCAAGAGCGAGAAACCGCCGGAGAAGGCCGATTTCCAGGCCCAGGACAACCAGCAGGGCAGCGGCACCCTGGACAAGAAAGCGGTGCCCAAGACCACCGAACTGGCACCGTTCCAGGACAGCAAGATCAACAAGATCACCCCGCCACCCGCCGCGAAGCCCGAGGTGGTACCGCCCCCTGTCCCGCAGAAGTCGGCGGTAGTGACCACGGCGCCCAAGCCACAGAAGGTCGAGCCCAAGCCCAGGGAAAGCAAGCCACAGCCCAAGCCGGCAGCCCCGGCACCGGACTTCGACAGCTCGCAGTTGTCCAGCCAGATCGCCAGCCTGGAGGCGGAGCTGTCCAACGAACAGCAGATGTACGCCAAGCGCCCGCGCATCCACCGGCTCAATGCCGCCTCGACCATGCGCGACAAGGGGGCCTGGTACAAGGAAGAGTGGCGCAAGAAGGTCGAGCGGGTGGGCAACCTGAACTACCCCGATGAAGCGCGCCGGCAACAGATCTACGGCAACCTGCGCATGATGGTGTCGATCAACCGCGATGGCTCGTTGTACGAGGTACTGGTGCTGGAGTCGTCCGGGCAACCGGTGCTTGACCAGGCGGCGCAGCGCATCGTGCGGCTGGCGGCGCCGTTTGCGCCGTTTACCGGGGACCTGGCCGAGTTTGACCGGCTGGAGATCATCCGCACCTGGCGCTTTGCCCGTGGGGACCGTTTGTCCAGTAACTGATTTGCTGGCTGTACCGGCCCTTTCGCGGGCATGCCCGCTCCCACAGGATCTCCGCTGGGTTCAGCTACTGTGAGGTTCCTGTGGGAGCGGGCGTGCCCGCGAAGAGGCCGGCACGATCGACACAAAACCGCACCTTGTCAGCCTCGCCACCTGGCGCCACACTATCCCCCATGAAAACCCTCACGCCGAGCTACCTCAAGCATCAGTTCCTGATCGCCATGCCACACATGGCCGATCCGAACTTCGCCCAGACCCTCACGTACATCGTCGAGCACAACGCCCATGGCGCCATGGGTCTGGTGGTCAACCGGCCGCAGGAGCTGAACCTGGCCGACATCCTCGAGCAGCTGCGCCCGGACGAAATGCCACCGGCCAGCACCTTGCAGGTGCCGATCTACCAAGGTGGCCCGGTACAGACCGACCGTGGCTTCGTGCTGCACAGCAGCGAATGCAGTTTCCAGGCCACCGTGGCGCTGGAAGGGCTGTCGCTGACCACCTCGCAGGATATATTGCTTGCCATCGCCGCCGGGGTAGGCCCGAAACAGAGCCTGATCACCCTGGGCTATGCCGGCTGGGAAGCGGGCCAACTGGAAGCGGAGCTTGCCGACAACGCCTGGCTCAACTGCCCGTTCGACCCTGAAATCATCTTCGGCCTGACCAGCGACCTGCGCCTGGAAGCCGCCGCCGCCAGCCTGGGGATCAACCTGAACCTGCTGACCAGCCAGGCGGGCCACGCCTGATGGCCGAACTGCACCCTGAACTGCGTCTGCTGCTGGGCTTCGACTACGGCAGCAAACAGATCGGCGTAGCCGTCGGCCAGGTGGTTACCGGCCAGGCCCGCGAGCTTTGCACTCTGAAGGCACAGAATGGCGTGCCGGACTGGGCCCAGGTGGAAAAGCTGATTGCCGAATGGAAGCCCGACGCCATCGTCGTCGGCCTGCCGCTGAACATGGACGGCACCCCCAGCGAAATGAGCGCCCGCGCAGAAAAGTTCGCCCGCCGCCTGAACGGCCGCTTCAACCTGCCCGTGCACACCCACGACGAACGCCTGACCACCTTCGAGGCCAAGGGCGAGCGCATGGCCCGTGGCGGCCAGCGCGGCAGCTACCGCGACAACCCGGTCGATGCCATCGCCGCCGCCCTGTTGCTGCAAGGCTGGCTGGAGGCCAATACCTGATCATCTTTGCCGCCGGCCCCGCCCGGCGCACCCTTCCGAGGAGCCCGCAATGAGCCTACCCAATCCCGCCGACCTGATTCGGCAGATGGCTGTCGACCTTCGTGCCCACCTGGCGCGCCGGGCAATTACCGAACCGCGCTACATCGGTATCCGCACCGGCGGCGTCTGGGTTGCCCAGGCCCTGCAGGAAGCCATGGGCGACACCAGCCCCATGGGCACTCTGGACGTCTCGTTCTATCGCGACGACTTCAGCCAGAACGGCCTGCACCCGCAAGTGCGCCCGTCCGAGCTGCCGTTCGAGGTCGAGGGCCAGCACCTGGTGCTGGTGGATGACGTGCTGATGAGCGGCCGCACGGTACGCGCCGCGCTCAACGAACTGTTCGATTATGGCCGCCCGGCCAGCGTCACCCTGGTCTGCCTGCTGGACCTGGATGCCGGCGAACTGCCAATCCGCCCGAATGTACTCGGCGCCACCCTGTCGCTGCCCCCCCATGAACGGGTAAAATTGACCGGACCCGCACCGCTCGCCCTCGAGCGCCAGGACCTCGCCTCCGCTTCCGCCCTTTAAGAGTCCCCCGCGATGACGCCAATCGACGCCAAGCGCCCGCTGCAGCTCAATGATCAGGGCCAGCTGCGCCACTTCCTCTCGCTCGACGGTTTGCCCCGCGAACTGCTCACCGAGATCCTCGACACCGCCGACTCCTTCCTGGAAGTCGGTGCCCGGGCCGTGAAGAAAGTCCCGTTGCTGCGCGGCAAGACTGTGTGCAACGTGTTCTTCGAGAACTCCACCCGTACCCGTACCACGTTCGAACTGGCGGCCCAACGCCTGTCGGCCGACGTGATCAGCCTGAACGTGTCGACCTCCTCGACCAGCAAGGGCGAAACCCTGTTCGATACCCTGCGCAACCTCGAAGCCATGGCCGCCGACATGTTCGTGGTGCGTCACTCCGATTCCGGGGCCGCGCACTTCATCGCCGAGCACGTGTGCCCGGAAGTTGCCGTGATCAACGGCGGTGACGGCCGCCATGCGCACCCGACCCAGGGCATGCTCGACATGCTCACCATCCGCCGCCACAAGGGCAGCTTCGAGAACCTGTCGGTGGCCATCGTCGGCGACATCCTGCACTCGCGCGTGGCCCGCTCCGACATGCTGGCGCTCAAAGCGCTGGGCTGCCCGGACATCCGCGTGATCGGCCCGAAAACCCTGATCCCGATCGGTATCGAGCAGTACGGCGTGAAGGTCTACACGGACCTCGCCGAAGGCCTGAAGGACGTCGACGTGGTGATCATGCTGCGCCTGCAGCGTGAGCGCATGGCCGGCGGCCTGCTGCCCAGCGAAGGCGAGTTCTACCGCCTGTTCGGCCTGACCACCGCGCGCCTGGCCGGCGCCAAGCCCGACGCCATCGTCATGCACCCGGGCCCGATCAACCGTGGCGTGGAAATCGAGTCGGCGGTTGCCGACGGCAAGCACTCGGTGATCCTCAACCAGGTCACCTACGGTATCGCCGTGCGCATGGCCGTGCTGTCCATGGCCATGAGCGGGCAGAACGCGCAACGTCAATTCGACCAGGAGAACGCCCAGTGACCATCAGTATTCTCGGCGCCCGGGTCATCGACCCCAACAGCGGCCTGGACCAGGTCACCGACCTGCACCTGGACGGCGGCCGTATTGCCGCCATCGGTGCAGCCCCGGCCGGCTTCAGCGCCAGCCGCACGATCCAGGCTGATGGCCTGGTCGCCGCACCCGGCCTGGTCGACCTCGGCGTGTCCCTGCGCGAGCCGGGCTACAGCCGCAAAGGCAACATCGCCAGTGAAACCCGCGCCGCCGTCGCCGGCGGTGTCACCAGCCTGTGCTGCCCGCCGCAGACCAAGCCTGTGCTGGACACCTCGGCCGTGGCCGAGCTTATCCTTGACCGCGCCCGCGAGGCCGCCAACAGCAAGGTCTATCCGATCGGCGCCCTGACCAAGGGTCTGGAAGGCGAGCAACTGGCCGAGCTGGTGGCCCTGCGCGACACCGGCTGCGTGGCCTTCGGCAATGGTCTGAAGGAAATCCCCAACAACCGTACCCTGGCCCGCGCCCTGGAATACGCCGCCACCTTCGACCTGACCGTGGTGTTCCACTCCCAGGACCGCGACCTGGCCCAGGGTGGCCTGGCCCACGAAGGTGCCATGGCCAGCTTCCTCGGCCTGCCGGGCATTCCGGAAACCGCCGAGACCGTGGCCCTGGCGCGCAACCTGCTGCTGGTGGAACAGACCGGCGTGCGTGCGCACTTCACCCAGATCACCAGCGCCCGCGGCGCGCGGCTGATCGCCCAGGCCCAGGCCCTGGGCCTGCCGGTGACCGCCGATGTGGCGCTGTACCAGCTGATTCTCACCGACGAATCGCTGCGTGAATTCTCCAGCCTGTACCACGTGCAGCCGCCGCTGCGCACCGCCGCTGACCGCGACGGCCTGCGCGAGGCGGTGAAGTCGGGGGTGATCCAGGCGATTTCCAGCCACCACCAGCCGCACGAGCGCGACGCCAAGCTGGCCCCGTTCGGCGCCACCGAGCCGGGCATCAGCAGTGTCGAACTACTGTTGCCGCTGGCCATGACCCTGGTGCAGGACGGTCTGCTCGACCTGCCAACCTTGCTGGCCCGCCTGAGCAGCGGCCCGGCGGCGGCCCTGCGCCTGCCGGCCGGCGAGCTGAAAGTGGGTGGCGCGGCCGACCTGGTGCTGTTCGACCCGCAAGCCTCGACCGTGGCCGGCGAGCAGTGGTTCTCCCGCGGTGAGAACTGCCCGTTCATCGGCCACTGCCTGCCGGGTGCGGTGCGTTATACCTTGGTCGATGGGCATGTCTGCCACGAGGCCTGAGTAACCCTCACTGGCCTCATCGCCGGCAAGCCAGCTCCCACAGGAAATCATTGCCCTCAATGCCTGTGATATCCGTGTGGGAGCTGGCTTGCCGGCGATGAGGCCAGTACAAGGGAACACCTACCATTCATCCCCCACGGTTGAAATCCTTCCCCCCACCCCCATATGAGTCTGCATCAGGCACTTTCGCCCCGCTGCGTGGAGACTCTCCCCTTGACCACCATCGTTTCTGTCCGCCGTAACGGCAAAGTCGTCATGGGCGGCGACGGCCAGGTATCCCTCGGCAACACCGTGATGAAAGGCAACGCCAAGAAGGTGCGCCGCCTGTACCACGGCCAGGTCATCGCGGGCTTCGCCGGCGCCACCGCCGATGCGTTCACCCTTTTCGAGCGCTTTGAAGGCCAGCTTGAAAAACATCAGGGCCACCTGGTCCGCGCCGCCGTCGAGCTGGCCAAGGAATGGCGTACCGACCGCTCCCTGAGCCGCCTGGAAGCCATGCTGGCCGTGGCCAACAAGGACGCCTCCCTGATCATCACCGGCAACGGCGACGTGGTCGAACCCGAAGACGGCCTGATCGCCATGGGTTCCGGCGGCGCCTACGCCCAGGCCGCAGCCCGCGCCCTGCTGAACAAGACCGACCTCTCGGCCCGTGAAATCGCCGAGACCGCCCTGAACATCGCCGGCGACATCTGCGTGTTCACCAACCACAACCTGACCATCGAGGAGCAGGACCTGGCCGACTGATCAGCTGTTCTGGCGCCTCATCCCGGTGATGGGGTTTTTCCACGCTGATTCATTCCGCCCGAGGACCATTTTCATCATGTCCATGACCCCCCGCGAGATCGTCCACGAACTCAACCGCCACATCATCGGCCAGGACGACGCCAAGCGCGCCGTGGCAATCGCCCTGCGCAACCGCTGGCGGCGCATGCAGCTCCCCGCCGAGCTGCGCGCCGAAGTGACCCCGAAGAACATTCTGATGATCGGCCCTACCGGCGTTGGCAAAACCGAAATCGCCCGCCGCCTGGCCAAGCTGGCCAACGCGCCGTTCCTCAAGGTCGAAGCCACCAAGTTCACCGAAGTGGGCTACGTGGGCCGCGACGTCGAGTCGATCATCCGTGACCTGGCCGATGCAGCATTGAAGATGCTGCGTGAGCAAGAGATCATCCGCGTGCGCCACCGCGCCGAAGACGCCGCCGAAGACCGCATCCTCGATGCCCTGCTGCCGCAGGCGCGGGTCAGCAGCTTCGCCGAGGAAGCCGCGCAGACCAGCACCGATTCCAACACCCGCCAGCTGTTCCGCAAGCGCCTACGCGAAGGCCAGCTGGACGACAAGGAAATCGAGATCGAAGTGGCCGATGCCGTGGGCGTCGAAATTGCCGCGCCGCCCGGCATGGAAGAAATGACCAACCAGCTGCAGAGCCTGTTCGCCAACATGGGCAAAGGTAAGCGCAAGGCGCGCAAGCTGAAGGTTAAAGAGGCGCTGAAGATGGTTCGCGATGAAGAAGCGAGCCGCCTGGTCAACGAGGAAGAACTCAAGGCCAAGGCCCTGGAAGCTGTCGAGCAGCACGGCATCGTGTTCATCGACGAAATCGACAAGGTTGCCAAGCGCGGCAACGTTGGCGGCGCCGACGTGTCCCGTGAAGGCGTGCAGCGCGACCTGCTGCCGCTGATCGAAGGCTGCACCGTCAACACCAAGCTGGGCATGGTCAAGACCGACCACATCCTGTTCATTGCCTCGGGTGCGTTCCACCTGAGCAAGCCGAGCGACCTGGTGCCCGAACTGCAAGGCCGCCTGCCGATCCGTGTGGAGCTCAAGGCCCTGACCCCGGAAGACTTCGAGCGCATCCTGCAGGAGCCGCACGCGTCGCTGACCGAACAGTACCAGGCCCTGCTCAAGACCGAAGGCCTGAATATCGAGTTCCTCGCCGACGGTATCAAGCGCCTGGCCGAGATTGCCTACCAGGTGAACGAGAAGACCGAGAACATCGGTGCCCGCCGCCTGCACACCCTGCTCGAGCGTTTGCTCGAAGAGGTGTCGTTCAGCGCTGGCGACCTGGCCAGCACCCATGACGAAGCGCCGATCCAGATCGACGCGGCGTACGTGAACAGCCACCTGGGTGAGCTGGCGCAGAACGAAGACCTGTCGCGTTACATCCTGTAAGACCGCACGGGGCCGCTTTGCGGCCCAATCGCCGGCAAGCCAGCTCCCACAGGTACTTCACAATCCTGAACCTGTGGAGTACCTGTGGGAGCTGGCTTGCCGGCGATTGGGCTGCAGAGCAGCCCCTTGCACAATGGCCCGAATCTCCCGAAGCTGTGCACTATCAGCTCCCGAGAGATTCCAGCCATGGCCCGCCTGCCCACCGCCATCAACCTGCACAAAGCCTCGAAAACCCTCAGCCTCACCTACGCCCCCGGCGAGGTCTACCACCTGCCCGCCGAATTCCTGCGCGTGCACTCCCCCTCCGCCGAGGTCCAGGGCCACGGCAACCCCATCCTGCAGTTCGGCAAGATCAACGTCGGCCTCAGCGGGCTGGAACCTGCCGGGCAATACGCACTGAAACTGACCTTCGACGACGGCCATGACAGCGGCCTGTTCACCTGGGAATACCTCGAGCAGCTGTGCCTGCGCCAGGAACAGCTGTGGGCCGAGTACCTCGACGAACTGCACAAGGCCGGGAAATCCCGCGACCCCGCCGAGTCGGTGGTCAAACTCATGCTCTAGCGCAAGGCCTTCAGGATTTAGAGCGCATTTTCTAAATTCATTTGTTTGAATACCTTACAGACAGCCCAGTGACGGGCTGTCTTGCGCATTACATGAAAGTCGGGTAACCAATGGGGGGTGGCAAGTTCCCTGCATCAAATTGCAGGTAGCCAGAACCCTCGCAGCACCGCTGTTCCTTATCACTGGTCACCCGAGTAGCAGTACCGGGCTCAGAACTGTGCACCCGCCACAGCAACCGGTACTCGTCTCAGGACAACGGAGCGTCGTAGATGAGTAACAAGAACAACGATGAGCTGCAGCGGCAGGCCTCGGAAAACACCCTGGGGCTGAACCCGGTCATCGGTATCCGTCGCAAGGACCTGTTGAGCTCGGCACGCACCGTGCTGCGCCAGGCCGTGCGCCAACCGCTGCACAGCGCCAAGCATGTGGCCCACTTTGGCCTGGAGCTGAAGAACGTGCTGCTGGGCAAGTCCAGCCTTGCCCCGGAAAGCGACGACCGTCGCTTCAATGACCCGGCATGGAGCAACAACCCACTTTACCGCCGCTACCTGCAAACCTATCTGGCCTGGCGCAAGGAGCTGCAGGACTGGATCGGCAGCAGCGACCTGTCGCCCCAGGACATCAGCCGTGGCCAGTTCGTCATCAACCTGATGACCGAAGCCATGGCGCCGACCAACACCCTGTCCAACCCGGCAGCGGTCAAACGCTTTTTCGAAACAGGCGGCAAGAGCCTGCTCGATGGCCTGTCCAACCTGGCCAAGGACCTGGTCAACAACGGCGGCATGCCCAGCCAGGTGAACATGGACGCCTTCGAGGTGGGCAAGAACCTGGGCACCAGTGAAGGCGCCGTGGTGTACCGCAACGATGTGCTGGAGCTGATCCAGTACAGCCCCATCACCGAGCAGGTGCATGCCCGCCCGCTACTGGTGGTGCCGCCGCAAATCAACAAGTTCTACGTATTCGACCTGAGCCCGGAAAAGAGCCTGGCGCGCTACTGCCTGCGCTCACAGCAGCAGACCTTCATCATCAGCTGGCGCAACCCGACCAAAGCCCAGCGCGAATGGGGCCTGTCCACCTATATCGACGCGCTCAAGGAGGCGGTCGACGCGGTGCTGGCGATAACCGGCAGCAAGGACCTGAACATGCTCGGTGCCTGCTCCGGCGGCATCACCTGCACGGCATTGGTCGGCCACTATGCCGCGCTAGGCGAGAACAAGGTCAATGCCCTGACCCTGCTGGTCAGCGTGCTGGACACCACCATGGACAACCAGGTCGCCCTGTTCGTCGACGAGCAGACCCTGGAGGCCGCCAAGCGCCACTCCTACCAGGCCGGCGTGCTCGAAGGCAGCGAGATGGCCAAGGTGTTCGCCTGGATGCGCCCCAACGACCTGATCTGGAACTACTGGGTCAACAACTACCTGCTCGGCAACGAGCCGCCGGTGTTCGACATCCTGTTCTGGAACAACGACACCACGCGCCTGCCGGCCGCCTTCCATGGCGACCTGATCGAGATGTTCAAGAGCAACCCGCTGACGCGCCCGGACGCCCTGGAAGTGTGCGGCACTCCGATCGATCTGAAACAGGTCAAATGCGACATCTACAGCCTCGCCGGCACCAATGACCACATTACCCCTTGGCAGTCGTGCTACCGCTCGGCGCACCTGTTCGGCGGCAAGATCGAATTCGTGCTGTCCAACAGCGGCCATATCCAGAGCATCCTCAACCCGCCAGGCAACCCCAAGGCGCGCTTCATGACCGGTGCCGATCGCCCGGGTGACCCGGTGGCCTGGCAAGAAAACGCTACCAAGCATGCGGACTCCTGGTGGCTGCACTGGCAAAGCTGGCTGGGCGAACGTGCCGGCGAGCTGAAAAAGGCACCGACCCGCCTGGGCAACCGTGCCTATGCCGCTGGCGAGGCATCCCCGGGCACCTACGTTCACGAGCGTTGAGCTGCAGCGCCGTGGCCCCCTGCGGGGCGCCACGGTGTTCATTTCACCCCATGAGTCACGCGCATGCCGCAACCCTATATCTTCAGGACCGTCGAGCTGGACAACCAGTCCATCCGCACCGCCGTCCGCCCGGGCAAGTCGCACCTGACGCCGCTGCTGATCTTCAACGGCATCGGCGCCAACCTGGAGCTGGTGTTTCCGTTCATCGAGGCGCTGGACCCGGACCTGGAAGTCATCGCCTTTGACGTGCCCGGGGTCGGCGGCTCGTCCACGCCGCGCCACCCTTACCGCTTCCCCGGGTTGGCCAAGCTGACGGCACGCATGCTCGACTACCTCGACTACGGCCAGGTCAATGCCATCGGCGTGTCGTGGGGCGGCGCCCTGGCCCAGCAGTTCGCCCACGACTACCCCGAGCGCTGCAAGAAGCTGGTGCTGGCCGCCACTGCCGCCGGTGCGGTGATGGTGCCGGGCAAGCCCAAGGTGCTGTGGATGATGGCCAGCCCGCGGCGCTACGTGCAGCCGTCGCATGTCATCCGCATTGCGCCGACGATCTATGGCGGCGGCTTCCGGCGTGACCCGGACCTGGCCATGCAGCACGCCGCCAAGGTGCGATCCGGCGGCAAGATGGGCTACTACTGGCAGCTGTTCGCCGGGCTTGGCTGGACCAGCATCCATTGGCTGCACAAGATCCAGCAGCCGACCCTGGTGCTGGCAGGCGACGACGACCCGTTGATCCCGCTGATCAACATGCGCCTGCTGGCCTGGCGAATTCCCAATGCCCAGCTACACATTATCGACGACGGCCATCTGTTCCTGATCACCCGAGCCGAGGCCGTCGCCCCGATCATCATGAAGTTCCTTCAGCAAGAGCGTCAGCGCGCTGTCATGCACCCTCGCCCGGTTTCGGGCGTGTAGGGGCGGGCTTGCCCGCGAAGCGGCGCCATGGTTAGAACGAGGGAGTGTTGCCATGAAAGACAAAACGGCCAAAGGAACGACAACGCTTCCCGCCACCAGCATGAACGTGCAGAACGCCATCCTCGGCCTGCGCGGCCGTGACCTGATTTCCACGCTGCGCAATGTCAGCCGCCAAAGCCTGCGTCATCCGCTGCACACCGCGCATCACCTGTTGGCCCTGGGTGGTCAGCTGGGCAGGGTGATGCTGGGTGACACACCGTTTCAGCCGAACCCGCGGGATCCGCGCTTCAGCGACCCGACATGGAGCCAGAACCCGTTCTACCGGCGCGGCCTGCAAGCCTACCTGGCCTGGCAGAAGCAGACCCGCCTGTGGATCGAGGAAAGCCACCTGGACGACGATGACCGGGCCCGTGCGCACTTCCTGTTCAACCTGATCAACGATGCACTGGCGCCGAGCAACTCGCTGCTCAACCCGCTGGCGGTCAAGGAACTGTTCAACAGCGGTGGCCAGAGCCTGGTACGCGGCGTGGCCCACCTGCTCGATGACCTGCGCCACAACGATGGCCTGCCACGCCAGGTCGACGAGCGCGCCTTCGAAGTGGGCGGCAACCTGGCTGCAACCGCCGGCGCCGTGGTGTTTCGCAACGAACTGCTGGAGCTGATCCAGTACAAGCCGATGAGCGAAAAGCAGCACGCCCGGCCACTGCTGGTAGTGCCGCCACAGATCAACAAGTTCTACATCTTCGACCTCAGCTCGACCAACAGCTTCGTCCAGTACATGCTCAAGAGCGGCCTGCAGGTGTTCATGGTGAGCTGGCGCAACCCCGACCCGCGCCACCGCGAATGGGGCCTGTCGAGCTACGTGCAGGCCCTGGAAGAAGCGCTCAACGCTTGCCGCAGCATCAGCGGCAACCGCGACCCCAACCTGATGGGCGCCTGCGCCGGCGGCCTGACCATGGCCGCGCTGCAGGGCCACCTGCAGGCCAAGCACCAGCTGCGCCGGGTGCGCAGCGCCACCTACCTGGTCAGCCTGCTGGACAGCAAGTTCGAAAGCCCCGCCAGCCTGTTCGCCGACGAGCAGACCATCGAGGCCGCCAAGCGCCGCTCCTATCAGCGCGGCGTGCTGGATGGCGCCGAGGTGGCGCGGATCTTCGCCTGGATGCGGCCCAACGACCTGATCTGGAACTACTGGGTCAACAACTACCTGCTCGGCAAGACACCACCAGCCTTCGACATCCTGTACTGGAACGCCGACAGCACACGCCTGCCCGCCGCGCTGCATGGCGACCTGCTGGACTTCTTCAAACTCAACCCGCTGACTCACCCAGCCGGCCTGGAGGTATGCGGCACCCCCATCGACCTGCAGAAGGTCGATCTGGACAGTTTCACCGTGGCCGGCAGCAACGACCACATCACCCCGTGGGATGCGGTGTACCGCTCGGCCTTGCTGCTGGGCGGCGACCGTCGCTTCGTGCTGGCCAACAGCGGGCACATCCAGAGCATCATCAACCCGCCCGGCAACCCCAAGGCCTATTACCTGGCCAACCCCAAGCTGTCCAGCGACCCGCGTGCCTGGTTCCACGATGCCAAGCGCAGCGAAGGCAGCTGGTGGCCGTTGTGGCTGGAGTGGATCACCCCGCGCTCCGGCCCGCTCAAGGCACCGCGCAGCGAACTGGGCAATGCCACCTACCCACCGCTGGGCCCTGCGCCGGGCACCTACGTGCTGACCCGATGAGCATGCCGACTGGATGAAGACTCGCGACCGTATCCTCGAATGTGCCCTGCAGCTGTTCAACCAGCAGGGCGAACCGAACGTATCCACCCTGGAAATTGCCAACGAACTGGGCATAAGCCCCGGCAACCTCTACTACCACTTCCACGGCAAGGAGCCGTTGGTGCTGGGGTTGTTCGAGCGCTTTGAAGAAGCGCTGATGCCCTTGCTCGACCCGCCGCTGGAGGTACGCCTGGATGCCGAGGATTACTGGCTGTTCCTGCACCTGATCGTCGAACGCATGGCGCAGTACCGCTTCCTGTTCCAGGACCTGTCGAACCTGACCGGGCGCCTGCCCAAACTGGCCCGCGGCATGCGCAGCCTGATCAACGCACTCAAGCGCACACTGGCGGCGTTGCTGGCCAGCCTCAAGGGCCAGGGGCTGGTAGAGAGCGAGACCCAGGCGCTGGGGCAACTGGTGGAGCAGATCACCCTGACACTGATGTTCTCGCTGGATTACCAGCGGGTACTGGGGCGCGAGGGGGATGTGGGGATTGTGGTGTACCAGGTGATGATGCTGGTGGCGCCGCATCTGCAGGCCCAGGCGCGGGGGGCGGCGGAGCAGTTGGCGGTGAGGTATCTGGAGGGGTAAGCCTGTTGTTTCGGTGTCGCGGCTTTCGCGGGCATGCCCGCTCCCACAGGTGAAATGCAGTGCTCGAGTGCACACAGGACCTGTGGGAGCGGGCAAGCCCGCGAAGAAGGCGACGCGGTATCAGATCAGGGTACCGGTGCCTGTCGGTGCCGAAGGCGGATTGCTGGCCGGAGCCGCGGTTGGTGCAGGAGCTGCGCTAGCGGCCGGAGCGGCGCTCGCCGCTGGAGCTGCCGGCTTGGCGGCTGCTGGCTTGGCCGGTGCTTTCTTCACTGCCGGCTTCTTCGCCACAGCCGGCTTGGCCGCTGCCGGTTTCGCCGCAGGCTTGGCCGCCGCGGTCTTGGCAGCAGGTTTCGCCGCAGCAGTCTTGGCCGCCGGCTTGGCCGCCGCGGTTTTCGCCGCAGGCTTGGCCGCTGCCGTCTTGGCCAGTGGCTTGGCCGCCGCCTTGCTCGCAGCCGGTTTGGCTGCAGTGCGCGACGAAATCGGGGTAACCGAAGCACCGGTGAGTTTCTCGATCTGCTTCGTCAGGCTGTCCACCTGCTGGTGCAGGGCCTTGATCTCGTTGCGGCTCGGCACGCCAAGGCGCGAGATGGCGCTGTTCAGGCGCTTGTCGAAGGCCTCTTCGAGTTCGCTCCACTTGCCCAGCGCACGGTCCTTCACGCCCGACACACGCGAAGTGGTCGACGACTTGGCAGTTTCAGCAACATCTTCGGCGGTCTTCTTCGCCTGCTTCTCGGCCTTCTCGCCATCCTTCACCAGCGAGTCGAACAGCTTCGGGCCGTCCTGGTCGATCTTCGAATAGATACCAAGCCCCGCCAGCCAGATCTTGCGGGAGTACTTCTCGATCCCGCCGACCCAGGAGCTGCCTTCTTTCTCGGAATTCTTCTTGCCAGCCATCCTGCTCTCCTTATGGTTTGTGCGCGACGCGCTCGAGCAGCTCGTGCAGCTGTTCAAGCTTGATGGACAACGCCTCAACGTCATGTTTAGACGGAATGCCAAGGCGATTCAAGGCGCGACCTACCCGCGCGTCGAAAGCTTTTTCGATCTTGTCCAGTTGAACTTCGACCTTGCCGCGTACGCGACTGACTTCCTGGGTCGCTTCGTCGATCTGGTTGTTGGCAGCATCGAGCTCCTTGTCGATGCGCTTCTTGCCACGCTTCTCGACGCCTTCGCCGGCCTTGACCAGCTCATTGAAGTAGTCGGAGCCTTCCTGGCCCACGCGCGCGTAAGCGCCGATGCCCGCCAGCCAGATCTTGCGCGCGTAGCCGCGCACCTCGCCCAGCGTGCCCGGGGCGTCGTCCTTTTTCTTCACAGTCACTTTGGCCATGCTCTGTACCTCATGCTCATGAGTGGAGGAGAAACCGCCCATGGAGGTTGGGCTTGAGCACAAGGTAGAGAGGTAAATTAGAATCTTCACCCTAAGGTGAACGAGCATGGCCCCCGGAAGGGGTCAGGCCAGGGCTTTGTCCAGCGCCCGCTCGATCTCGCCCTTGATGGTGCCGCTCATCATCGACAGCACCATGCCCAGCTTCAATTCGACGCGGATGCGGTCATCGAAGATGTGCACGCTGCCGTTGGCACCACTGCGCGCCACGTCGACCCGGTCACCGTTCCAGGTGGCCTTGAGGTCGTATTCGCGGGTCAGTTTGTCGACCAGCGCTTCAGCCTTGGCACGGGCGGCATCGCGGCCGAGGGAATGTTTGCGTTCGACGCTGATCTGGGTCATGCGGGTGTTCCTGAAGATGAAGACATAATGGGCATTATGCCCGCCCCTGCCCACTGGCACACCCCGCCAAGACAAATCTGCCCGTTCGCCCTAGAATGGCGGTAATTTTTTCCGGTGAAGCGATATGAACGACCAGCGCAAAGGCGACCACGCCGAACCCACCACCCATTTCGGTTACCAGGACGTCCCTGAAAGCCAGAAGGCGAAGAAAGTCGCCGAGGTGTTCCACTCGGTAGCGGCCAAGTACGACCTGATGAACGACGTGCTTTCCGGCGGTATGCACCGCCTGTGGAAGCGCTTCACCATCGAGCTGTCGGGCGTACGCGCCGGCAATCGTGTACTGGACATCGCCGGCGGTACCGGCGACCTGGCCGCCAAGTTCTCGCGGCTGGTCGGCCCGACCGGTCAGGTAGTGCTGGCCGACATCAACGAATCGATGCTCAAGGTCGGCCGTGACCGCCTGCTCGACCGTGGCGTGGCCGGCAACATCGAGTTCGTTCAGGCCGACGCCGAGAAGCTGCCATTCCCGGACAACCACTTCGACTGCGTGACCATCGCCTTCGGCCTGCGCAACGTCACCCACAAGGACGAAGCCATCCGCTCGATGCTGCGCGTGCTCAAGCCAGGCGGTCGCCTGCTGGTGCTGGAGTTCTCCAAGCCTACCAACAAGCTGATGTCCAAGGCCTACGACGCCTACTCGTTCGCCTTCATGCCGCTGGCCGGCAAGCTGATCACCAACGACTCGGAGAGCTACCGTTACCTCGCCGAGTCGATCCGCATGCACCCCGATCAGGAAACCCTGAAGGCCATGATGGTCGAGGCCGGTTTCGACCGGGTCACCTACCACAACATGACCAGCGGCATCGTTGCCGTGCATCGGGGGATCAAGCCCTGATGCTGCTGGCCGGGCTGCTCGCCAGCGCCGAACATGGCCTGAACCGCGTCCTGCGCATGGACAGCACGGCCCTGCCGCGGCTGGCCGCGCTGGAGGGCAAGGTCATCGAGATCGACTGCCGCCAGCCAGCCTTGCAGGTGTTCATCCTGCCCGATGAAGAGGGCCTGATGCTCGCCGCCCACTGGCAAGGCGAGGTCGACTGCAGCCTGCACGCCCCGGCCGGCAGCCTGGCGCAACTGGCCCTGGCCAGGGACAAGACCGCCGTGCTGCACAGCCCGCAAGTCGAACTGCATGGCGACAGCGCCGTGCTGCTCGACCTGTTCGGTGTGCTGCAGGACCTGGAGCTGGACTGGGAACACGAACTGCAACGCTGGCTTGGCCCGGTCGCCACGGCGCTGCTGGCCGGCCACATCCGCCTGCGTGCACGCTGGACCCGCCAGGGCCTGGCGCGCTTCAGCCAGAACCTTTCCGAGTACCTGGCCGAAGAGTCCCGTACCCTGGTCGGCAAGCGCGAAGCCGAAGCCGCCTTCAGTGAGCTCGATACCCTGAAGCTCGATACAGAACGCCTCGAGGCGCGCCTCAAGCGCCTCTCCCGATCCCTTGATACCAGCGATAACGCATGAAGCTGCTCGCCGTCCGCCGTCTTTTTCGCATCCAGCGTGTGGTGATCCGCTACCGTCTCGATGACCTGCTGTTCGACCTGCCGCTGCCCTGGTGGCTGATGAGCCTGCGCCTGCTGATGCCGTGGCGCTGGCTGCCGCGCAAGCCGTCCGAGCTCAACCGAGGCGCGCGCCTGCGCCTGGCCCTGCAGGACCTGGGGCCGATCTTCATCAAGTTCGGCCAGTTGTTGTCCACCCGCCGTGATCTGCTGCCCAACGACATAGCCGATGAACTGATGCTGCTGCAGGACCGCGTGCCGCCGTTCGACCCCAAGCAGGCCGTGGCACTGATCGAGGCGCAGCTGGGCGCCCCGGTAACGCAACTGTTCAGCCGCTTCGACGTCGAACCACTGGCCTCGGCCTCGGTGGCCCAGGTGCATGCTGCGCGCCTGAAAAGTGGCGAAGAAGTAGTGGTCAAGGTGGTGCGCCCGGGCCTGAAGCCGGTGATCGCCCAAGACCTGGCCTGGCTGTTCCTGATCGCCAAGGCCGCCGAGCGCGCTTCGGCCGACGCCCGCCGCCTGCACCCGGTGGAAATCGTCGGCGACTACGAAAAAACCATCTACGACGAGCTCGACCTGCTGCGCGAAGCGGCCAACGCCAGCCAGTTGCGGCGCAATTTCGAAGGCTCCGAGCTGATGTACGTGCCCCAGGTGTACTGGGACCTGTGCCGCCCCAAGGTGCTGGTGATGGAGCGCATCTACGGCGTGCCGGTGACCGACATGGCCACCTTGGCCGATCAGCGCACCGACATGAAGCTGCTGGCCGAACGAGGCGTGGAGGTGTTCTTCACCCAGGTGTTCCGCGACAGCTTCTTCCATGCCGACATGCACCCGGGCAACATTTTCGTCAGCACGGTCAAACCATGGAGCCCGCAGTACATCGCCATCGACTGCGGCATCGTCGGCAGCCTGACCGCCGAGGACCAGGACTACCTGGCGCGCAACCTGATCGCTTTCTTCAAGCGTGACTACCGCCGCGTCGCCCAGTTGCACATCGACTCGGGCTGGGTACCGGCGCACACCAAGGTCAACGAGTTCGAAGCGGCGATCCGCACCGTGTGCGAGCCGATCTTCGAAAAACCGTTAAAGGATATTTCCTTCGGCCAAGTGCTGATGCGCCTGTTCCAGACCGCCAGGCGCTTCAACATGGAAGTGCAGCCGCAGCTGGTATTGCTGCAGAAAACCCTGCTCAACATCGAAGGCCTGGGCCGCCAGTTGTACCCAGACCTGGACCTGTGGAGCACCGCCAAGCCATTCCTCGAGCGCTGGATGCGCGACCGCATGAGCCCCAAGGCCGTGCTCGGCAACATCCACAGCCAGGTCGAGCAACTGCCGCACCTGGCCGACATGGCCCGCGACCTGCTCGAGCGCCTGTCGCAACCGCACCTGCACGATCCGCAACTGCCGGAGCGGCGCCGCCAGGGTGACCGCTGGGCGCTGCGCCTGCTCGGCGCCGGCCTGCTCGGAGGTGGCGCGGTACTGGCCGCTGGCGCCGCCGCCGCAGCCGCCAGCCTGGCCGCCCCTGCCGCCTGGCCGGCCTGGCTGATGCTGGCCGCCGGCCTTTACCTGATCGTGCGCCAATAGCCAGCCGCGCCCATGGCTGGCACACTAGCGCAAAGGGCCCGGCACAGGAGCGGGCCCGCTTTGGAGTCGACGATGAAAGACTGGCTGGACGAGATCAAGTGGAACAGCGAGGGCCTGGTACCGGCGATCGCCCAGGACCACAAGACCGGACGCGTGCTGATGATGGCCTGGATGAACCGCGAATCGCTGGCCCTGACCGCCGCCGAGCAACGCGCCATCTACTGGTCGCGTTCGCGTGGCAAGCTGTGGCGCAAGGGCGAGGAATCCGGGCATGTGCAGAAGCTGCATGAAATGCGCCTGGACTGCGATGCCGACGTGATCATCCTGATGGTCGAGCAACTGGGCCATATCGCCTGCCATACCGGCCGTGAAAGCTGCTTCTACCGCGTCTTCGAAGACGGCCAGTGGAAAACCGTCGACCCGGTCCTGAAAGACCCGGATGCCATCTACAGCGCAGGACACTGACATGAGCGACACCCTGAACCGCCTGGCCGAAGTGCTTGAAGAACGCAAGCAAGCGGCCCCCGACAGCTCCTACGTGGCCAGCCTGTACCACAAGGGCCTGAACAAGATCCTCGAAAAGCTCGGCGAAGAGTCGGTCGAGACGATCATTGCCGCCAAGGACGCCGCGGTCAGCAAGGATTACAGCGATGTCATCTACGAAACCGCCGACCTGTGGTTTCATAGCCTGGTAATGCTCAGCGCGCTGGGCCAGCATCCGCAAGCCGTGCTCGATGAGCTGGAACGCCGCTTTGGGCTTTCCGGGCATGATGAGAAGGCTGCACGAACGCCTGCTGCCTGACGTATTTGGGGGCGCCTGTGGGAGCGGGCGTGCCCGCGAAGAATGCGACGCGGTATATGGCACCGGCTACGCCGGTGTTCGCGGGCATGCCCGCTCCCACAGGGGCCGTGTTGCCGGATCGATTTGCTGTACACACATTTTTCAGGAGTACGAAATGGGTATCTTTGACTGGAAACACTGGATCGTCCTGCTGGTGGTCGTGGTCCTGGTGTTCGGTACCAAGAAGCTGAAGAACTTCGGCAGTGACCTGGGTGAGTCGATCAAGGGCTTCCGCAAGGCCATGAGCGACGAAGAGAACAAGCCGGCCGAGCAGACCCCGCCGCCTGCCCAACCCGTTCCACCGGTGCAGAACACTGCCCAGCAGAACCAGGGCCACACCATCGAAGGCCAGGCCCAGCCGGTCCAAGAGCCGCAGCGGAAAGACTGACCCATGTTCGGCATCAGTTTCAGCGAGCTGCTGCTCGTCGGCCTGGTCGCCCTGCTGGTGCTCGGCCCCGAGCGCCTGCCCGGTGCCGCGCGCACGGCAGGCCTGTGGATCGGCCGGCTCAAGCGCAGTTTCAACAGCATCAAGATGGAAGTGGAGCGCGAAATCGGCGCCGACGAAATCCGCCGCCAGCTGCACAACGAGCACATCCTGCAGATGGAAGAGGAAGCCAAGCGCATCCTCAACCCGATGACGCCACCGGCGCAGCCGCCTGTCACCACCGCAACCGTTCAGCCCCCCGCCGGGCTCGAAGCCAGGCCGGTCGAGACCGCTGCCGCCCCGGCCACGCCTTCTGAACCGCCTCAACCGCCGCGAGCCCCATGAGCGAAAATCCGGAACACGACCAGCCAATGCCGCTGGTTTCGCACCTGACCGAACTGCGCACCCGCCTGTTGCGCTGCGTTGCCGTCATTTTCCTGATCTTTGCCGGGCTGTTCTCCTTCGCCCAGCAGATCTACACCCTGGTCTCCGCACCGCTGCGCGAGCACTTGCCGGCCAATGCGACGATGATCGCCACCGACGTGGCCTCGCCGTTCCTCACGCCGTTCAAACTGACCATGATCGTCTCGCTGTTCCTGGCGATTCCGTTCATCCTCCAGCAGATCTGGGGCTTCATCGCACCCGGGCTGTACCGCCATGAAAAGCGCATTGCCATTCCGCTGCTGGTGTCGAGCATCTTCCTGTTCTACGCCGGCATGGCCTTCGCCTATTTCCTGGTGTTCCCGCTGATCTTCGGCTTTTTCGCCAGCGCCACGCCGGAAGGCGTGTCGATGATGACCGACATAGCCAGCTACCTCGACTTCGTGATGACGCTGTTCTTCGCCTTTGGCGTGGCCTTCGAAATCCCGGTGGCGGTGGTGCTGCTGGTATGGATCGGCGTGGTCGACGTGAAGTACCTGAAGAAGATTCGCCCCTACGTGATCATCGGCTGCTTCGTGGTCGGCATGGTCCTTACCCCGCCGGACATCTTCTCCCAGACCCTGCTGGCCGTACCCATGTGGCTGCTGTTCGAGATCGGCGTGCTGTGCGGCAGCCTGATCCGCAAGCGCAGCGCCCACGACGAAACCGCCAACGACCACAACGACCAGCCACCAGCGACCCAACCGTGAACCTGTTGCTCCTTGAAGAGGCCGACTTCGTCTCGGCCGACCGCGTCGTCCTCGCAGATAGGCGCTTCACCCACATGCAGGACATCCACCGTGTGGCGGTGGGCGACAACCTGCGCGTGGGCCGAATCAACGGCCTGATGGGCAAGGCCACGGTGCTGCGCCTGGAAAAGCACGAAGCCGAACTGGAAGTCGCCTTTGACCAGCAGCCACCGGCCAAGCTGCCGCTGACCCTGGTGCTGGCCGTACCTCGGCCGAAAATGCTGCGCCGGCTGTTCCAGACCGTGGCCACCCTCGGCGTGCCGCGGCTGATCCTGCTGAACAGCTACAAGGTCGAGAAAGGCTTCTGGCAAACACCGTTCCTGCACCCGGACAGCATTCGCGAGAACCTCATACTGGGCCTGGAACAAGCCCGCGACACCGTGCTGCCCGAAGTGATCATCGAGAAGCGCTTCAAACCGTTCGTCGAAGACCGCCTGCCGGCCATCGCCGCAGGCACCCTGGGCCTGGTCGGCCACCCCGGCCCCTACCCCGCCTGCCCGCGCGCCGTGGAGCAGCACGTGACCCTGGCCATCGGCCCGGAGGGCGGCTGGATCCCCTACGAGGTGGACCTGCTGGGCAAGGCAGGCCTGGCTCCGGTCCAGCTGGGCGACCGCATCCTGCGGGTCGAGACCGCGGTGACAGCGCTGCTTTCACGAATTTTCTGACACTCAAGTCAACTTTTACCCATAAAGTTTCCCTTCCCCAGGCCGATTGTCTTGGCAACACAACAATTAATCGTGCTGCCAAGGCGCCGGGGAGTCGTACATGTATCAATGGTTCGCCCAATCATTGGGCAATGTGAGCGTCAATCGCAAACTGGGGCTGGGCTTCGGCCTGGTGCTGCTGTTGACCCTGGCCATTACCCTGGCTGGCTGGCACGGCATGGACAGCATCATCAACCGTGGCGACAAGCTGGGAAACATCTCGGTCATCCAGCAGTACACCCAGGAACTGCGCATCGCCCGCCAGCATTACCAGCGCCAGCCTGACGAAGCCTCGGTGGCAGAGCTGGAAAAAGCCCTGGGCAATCTCGAGCGCCAGGTGCAGCTTATGCTCGGGCAGATCGAGCAGCCCGCTGACAGACAGCGCCTTGAGCAGCAACGCGAGGCCGTGCGCGGCTACCAGCAGGCATTCAACGACCTGAAACAGGCCGGCCAGCGCCGCGAGGCCAGCCGCGCCGTGCTAGGCGACACTGCCGATAAGGCCGCGGAGCTGATTGGCCGGGTGCAACGCGGCCTGCTGCAGGGTGGCGATATCAGCCAGTATCAGCACGCGGTGGAAGTCAGCGCCCTGTTGCAACAGGCGCGCTTCCAGGTACGCGGCTACACCTACAGCGGCAACGCCGACTATCAGCAAACGGCGCTGAAAGCTATCGACCAGGCCTTGGCCGAACTGCGCGCGCTACCGGCCAAAGTGCCGGCGGAGCATGCTGCCAGCCTGGACGATGCCACCACTGCCCTGGGAGGCTACCGCGACGCGGTCACCCAGTTCGGCAGCGCACAGGTCGCCAGTGAGCAGGCCCTGCAGAGCATGGTCGAGCACGGCACGGTACTGCTGCAGACCAGCCAGGCGATGACCACCTCACAAACCGCTGTGCGCGACGCCGGGGCGGCCCAGGCCAAGACCGTGCTCGCCGTGGCCACCGTGCTGGCGCTGGCCCTCGGCCTGCTGGCGGCCTGGGCCATCACCCGGCAGATCATCGTCCCGCTGCGCCAGACCTTGCACGCCGCCGAGCGCGTGGCCAGTGGCGACCTGACCCTGAGCCTGCAGGTACAACGTCGCGATGAACTGGGCCAGTTGCAGGCCAGCATGCAGCGCATGACCCAAGGCCTGCGCGAACTGATCAGCGGCATCGGTGATGGTGTGACGCAGATCGCCAGTGCTGCCGAGGAGCTGTCGGCGGTGACCGAGCAGACCAGTGCCGGGGTCAACAACCAGAAGGTCGAGACCGATCAGGTGGCGACCGCCATGAACCAGATGACCGCCACCGTGCATGAGGTGGCGCGCAATGCCGAGCAAGCCTCGGAAGCTGCGTTGATGGCCGACCAGCAAGCCCGCGAAGGCGACCGTGTGGTGGGCGAGGCGGTGGCGCAGATCGAGCGCCTGGCCGGCGAAGTGGTCAACTCCAGCGAAGCGATGAACCAGCTCAAGGCCGAAAGCGACAAGATCGGCAGCGTGCTCGACGTGATCAAGTCGGTGGCCCAGCAGACCAACCTGCTGGCCCTCAACGCGGCGATCGAGGCGGCCCGGGCCGGCGAGGCCGGGCGTGGCTTTGCTGTGGTGGCTGATGAGGTGCGCAGCCTGGCGCAGCGCACCCAGCAATCGACCGAAGAGATCGAAGAGCTGATTGCCGGCCTGCAGAGCGGCACCCAGCGTGTGGCCAGTGTGATGGACAGCAGCCGCCAGTTGACCGACAGCAGCGTCGAACTGACCCGCCGAGCCGGCAGTTCGCTGGAGACCATCACCCGTACCGTGTCTTCGATCCAGGCCATGAACCAGCAGATTGCCACGGCAGCGGAAGAACAGACGGCTGTTGCAGAGGAGATCAACCGCAGCGTGATGAACGTGCGGGATATTTCTGACCAGACCTCGGCGGCCAGTGAAGAGACGGCCAGTTCCAGCGTGGAGCTGGCGCGGTTGGGTACCCACCTGCAAGGATTGGTGGGGCGGTTCAGGCTGTGATCTGAAGCATGAGCCATCTGTGTCGGCCTCTTCGCGGGCTTGCCCGCTCCCACAGACACTGCATGGCCCTTGAAGCCTGTGCGATCCCTGTGGGAGCGGGCGAGCCCGCGAAGAGGCCGGTACAGGCAATAAATCCCACCTAATGAAGTGAAATTTCCTACCTGATTATCAGGTCAAGTCCTACAGCTCCGCTGCCGATTGGCAAAGGTGTGATGCCAGCAATACGCCTGCATCCTCGCCCCCAATCGCACGGAGATTCCTCATGCTCGGCTACCTCAACCGCAAGCTCGGCAACATCAGTGTCGCCGCCAAGCTAGCCCTCGGCTTTGCCGTAGTCCTGCTGCTTACCCTGGCCACTACCGTCAGTGGCTGGCGTGCACTGGATGACGCCATTGTGCGCTCGCAGCAACTCAGCGAAATCGGCCTGATCAACGACCTGACCAAAGACTTGCGCGCAGAGCGCATCACTTACCGCGTACTCAACGACAACGCCAGCAGAACGCGGATAGCCAACATTCTCGACCAGCTCAACAGCATGCTGAGCACCTTGCAACAACGTAGCAGCGTGGATGAATCCCGGCAGATGCTGACCGAAAAGCTGGCGTTGCTGCAGCGCCTGCGCGGCGATTTCAGCGAGCTGGAGAATACTGTCGCCAAGCGTATCGCCCTGCGCCAGGCCATGCAGGCCCATGAGCAAAAGCTCACCGAAGTGATCGACGATCTCCAGACCCAGGCCTTGCTGAGGATGCCTGCCGACAGCCAGCAAAGCGGTGTGCTGGGGCTGATGGACACGCTTAGCCGACATATCGACGGTGCCAACCAGCAGAGCCAGGTTCCGGCCTACACCTTCTCCCCTGTAGAAAGCTTCGCCAAGGTCGGCGACAGCTCCCTGGATGCCGCCGCCAGCAGCCTTGCGCAACTGCTCAAAGGCCTCGCTCCACTTGGCTTGCCCCATGCGCTCACCCAGCAGCCCGGCGAGCAGCTGGCCAAGTACCGCGCCAGCCTGGATGAGTATCGTCGGGCTGCGGTGCGTGTCGAACAGCTGCAAAACAACATGGAGAACATGGGCAACGAGCTGCGCGCGGTAAGCCTGGAACTTGGCAAACGCAAGATCGAGCAGCGCGACAGGGAAGCCCTTGAGGCCCGCTCGCTGCTGACCACTGTAGCCCTGCTGGCGTTGGTCGTAGGCGTCGTGGCCGGCTGGCTGATCACCCTGCAGATCACCCAACCTTTGCGCCAGACCCTGGCCGTGGCCGGGCGCATCGCCAAGGGCGACCTGAGCCAGGTCGAACCGGTGCAACGCCGCGACGAGATGGGCCAGTTGCAAACCAGCATGCGCGAAATGACCTTGAGCCTGCGCGAGCTGATCGGTGGCATCGACCAGGGCGTCAGCCATCTGTCACAGGCCGCCACACAGCTGGCGGCCAGCAGCGAAGACACCAAGCTGCGCATCAACCAGCAACGCGAGGAAACCGACCAGGTGGCCACGGCCATGAACCAGATGAGCGCCACCGTGCAGGAAGTGGCGCAGAACGCTGAACAGGCCTCGCTGGCGGCGACCAACGCCGACCAGCAGGCGCAGATCGGCGACCAGGTGGTGGCCGAAGCCATTGGCCGTATCGAACAGCTGGCCGGGCAGATGGATCATTGTCTGGCGGCCATGCAGCACCTGGCGGGCGAGAGCCAGCGCATTGGCAGCATCCTCGATGTGATCAAGTCAGTGTCCGAGCAGACCAACCTGCTGGCCCTGAACGCGGCGATCGAAGCGGCACGGGCGGGTGAAGCCGGGCGTGGTTTTGCCGTGGTGGCCGATGAAGTGCGCGGTCTGGCCCAGCGTACCTCGACGGCGACCGAGGAAATCGGCCAACTGATCGACAGCCTGCACAACGGCACCGACGAAGTGACCCGCCTGCTGGACAACAGCAAGAGCCTGACAGAGCAGAGCGTGGAGCTGAGTCGCAAGGCAGGCCAGGCCCTGAGCCAGATAACTGACACCGTTTCGAACATCCAGGGCATGAACCAGCAGATCGCCACGGCCAGCGAAGAGCAGAGCGTGGTCGCCGAGCAGATCAATCGCAGTGTGCTGAATGTGCGCGATGTGTCGGATCAGACCAGTGCGGCCAGTGAGCAGACGGCGGCGTCGAGCGGGGAACTGGAGCAATTGGGGCAGCAGTTGCGGGGGATGGTGGGGCGGTTCAACATCTGAAACCGAGTCGCCCTCTTCGCGGGCACGCCCGCTCCCACAGGTATATCACCCCCTTCAAGGCGGTGGTGGGCCTGTGGGAGCGGGCGTGCCCGCGAAGAGGCCGGTGCGGGTTAAAGCACCTGGCGCAGGAACGCCTGCGCGCGCGGGTCTTTCGGCGAGGCGAAGAACGCGGCCGGGGCCGAGTCTTCGAGCAGCTTGCCATGATCGAAGAACAGCACGCGGTCCGCCACTTCACGGGCAAAGCCCATTTCGTGGGTAACGCAGACCATGGTCATGCCTTCCTGGGCCAAGGTCTTCATCACGTCCAGCACCTCACCGACCATTTCCGGGTCAAGCGCCGAGGTTGGCTCGTCGAACAGCATCACTTTCGGGTCCATGGCCAGGGCCCGGGCGATCGCCACCCGCTGCTGCTGGCCACCGGACAGGCGCGACGGGTATTCGTTGGCTTTCTGCGCAATGCCCACCTTCTCCAGCAGCGCCCGGGCCTTGGCCTCGCGGTCGGCCTTGTTGCGCTTGCGCACCACCTTCTGTGCCAGGCACAGGTTCTCCAGCACGGTCATGTGTGGGAACAGGTTGAAGTGCTGGAACACCATGCCGACTTCGCGGCGGTAGGCGTTGATGTCGGTCTTCGGGTCGGCCAGTTGCAGGCCGTCGATGGCCACATGGCCTTCGTCGAAATGCTCCAGGCCGTTGAGGCAGCGCAGGAAGGTCGATTTGCCCGAGCCCGACGGGCCGAGCACCACCACCACCTCGCCCTTGGCGACCTGGGTGGTGACGTTATCCACAGCCCGTACCACGTGGCCACGGGTGTCGAAGACTTTAAGCAGGTCACGGACTTCAATCACTTTGCGCAAGCCTCCGCTCGAGCCGGCTGGCCAGGTGCGACAGCGGCAGGTTGATCAGCAGGTACAGGCCTGCCACGCAGAACCAGATCTCGAAGGTCGAGAACGAGGTGGTAATGGCCTCGCGGCCGCTCTTGGTCAGTTCGGTGATGGCAATCACCGACACCAGCGAGGTGTCCTTGACCAGGCTGATGAACTGGCCGGCCAAAGGCGGCAGCACGCGCTTGAAGGCCTGCGGCAGGATGACGTGGCGCATCGACTGGCCCGCGTTCAGGCCCAGCGAGCGGGCCGCTTCGTTCTGGCCCTTGGCAATGGACTGCACGCCGGCACGAACGATTTCGGCCACGTAGGCGCCAGTGAACAGCGCCAGTGCAGCCACCCCGGCAAACTCACGGGACAGGTTGAGCACGGTACCGATGAAGAAGTAGAAGATGAAGATCTGTACCAGCAGCGGTGTACCGCGCACCAGCTCGACATACACCGTCGACAGGTCACGCAGCGTAGGGTTGCTGGACAGGCGGCAGAGGCCGGCGAACAGGCCGATCAACAGGCCCAGAGCACCGGATACCACCGAAATCCAAAGCGTGGTCCACAGGCCCCAGGCCAGCGGGCCGGCCGCCCAGTGACGGGTGACGCCAATCTGGTCGCCTTCGGAAACATCGTCGCCGCGGGCCAGCTGCAGGCTGTCCTTGTCCACATCGAGCACCTGCTCGGCACCGCTCTCATCTCTCAGCGTGACACGGGCATTGTCGCCAGAGATGACGATGTCCTGCACGGTGCCGTAACCGGCGGCGCGCTGTGCTTCCTCAGCCTTGTAGGCGAAGTACTGCGGTACGCGGTTCCAGCGCCATTCGTAGGAAATCATCGAGGTGGCCATGTACAGGCTGAACGCCAGGCCCACCAGGACCAGGGCAGTCAAACCGTGCCAGGGCCACTGGGCTTTCTTGTGTTTGATCACGTGGGGTACTTCCGTAAATACGAACGCGCAGGGTTTGCCTGCGCGTCGGGGTCATAAAGCCGGCTTGTGGCCTGGGCCTTATTCCATTTCCTTCAGCCAGTCCTTGTTCTTGAACCACTTGTCGTGAATACGATCGTAGGTCCCGTCATGCTTGATCTGGTGCAGGAAGTTGTTGATGAAGTTGATGCTGTCGTAGTCGCCTTTCTTCAGGCCGAAGGCCAGCGGCTCGTAGGTGAAGGGTTCTTCGAGGAACAGCAGCTTGCCGGCACCGGCCTTGTCCACTGCCACCACGTTGTACGGCGCGTCGTAGACGAAGGCGTCAGCCTTGCCGTTGACCACGTCCATCACCGCTTCCTGCTCGTTGTCGTAGCCGTGGTACTTGGCCTTGGCGATCAGCTTCTTGGAAACCATTTCGCCGGTGGTGCCGAGCTTGGAGGTGATGCGGTACTTCTCGTTGTTCAGGTCCTTGTACGACTTGATCTCGCCCGCCAGTTCCTTGCGGATCAGCAGGGTCTGGCCAACCACGATGAAGGGTTCGCTGAAGTTCAGGCGCAGGTTGCGTTCCTGGGTCAGGGTCATGCCGCTGCCGATCATGTCGAACTTGTCGGTCAGCAGGGCCGGGATGATGCCGTCATAGGCCGTGGATACCGGCTCGAACTTGACGCCCATGGACTTGGCCATGGCCTTGAGGATATCGACTTCGAAGCCGATGATCTCGCCACGCTTGTTGGTCATCTGGAACGGCATGTAGGTCGGGTCCATGCCCACCCGCAGGGTGCCGCGCTTGACCGCGTCATCGATCGCGCCCGCCTGGGCGGCCGTTACGGCGACCAGGGCGGTGACACCGACCAGCAGTCGCGAAAGGTATTTCTTGATCATCACCAAGTCCCCTAGCAAGAAAAGTAGCGAATCTTATTGTTGGCATGGCCGTCGTGGCCAATGCGTCATATCGGAGAGGGATGCTAACGCATGGCGGCTCGGGGACCTAGAGCCGGGGGGGACTTTGTTGGCCAAAATCGGTGGGAGCCCTGAAAAGCTTCGCGGGCACGCCCGCTCCCACAGGTACAGTACATGCCTCAAAGGCTGTGAAGTACCCTGTGGGAGCGGGCGTGCCCGCGAATAGGCCCGATCAGGCGCCGACGAGTGCCGGTTGGCCTTCATTCTCCGGATGCAACGGCAACAGCGGCGAATGCGGGTCGTTCTTGATCGACGCACGCCACACGTCGATCCACGCCGCATTGTGCTCGGCCCAGACCTGCTCGTGCAGGCGGGTCAGCGCCACCGGGTCGCTGAGCAGGGCCAGGCGGGTATTGAGGTCCAGCCCTTGCGGCCCGACCTCCATCGCCTTGGCCACGCGCTCGGCGCGCAGTGCCTCGATCGGCGCCGCCTGACCATGACGGGCAGTGGCCATGGCGCAGGCCAGGGCGTTCTGCCGCGGGTCGACCACAGCCCGCACGAAGCCGTCATGCAGGGCATGCCAGCGGTTTTCGTGGGTGTACTGGTCGGTGGCCAGCAGCTCCTGCGGAGTGGCGTATTCCTCGGGGATGAGGAACAGCTTCTCGTCCTTGGCCGCCAGGCCCAGGCGGGTACGGCTGGAGATCACCGAAACCGGGATCGACAGCACCAGCGAACCAACGATTGGCGCCAGCCACCACAGGAAGCTCGGGTTCAGCCAGGCCACCAGCGCCGCCCAGGCAATACCCAGCAGGGTCTGCGGGCCGTGGCGGCGCACTGCTTCGCTCCACGGCGTGGAGTCGTCGTCACGCTGCGGCGAGTTCCAGGTCGCGGCCCAGCCGAGGAACGCGGCCAGCACGAAGCGGGTGTGGAAGATCATGCGCACCGGAGCCAGCAGCATGGAGAACAGCATCTCCATCAGCATCGACAGGGTGACCTTGATGCGCCCGCCAAACTCGGTCGCGCCCTTGGCCCAGATCAGAATGACGCTGAGCAGCTTGGGCAGGAACAGCAGCACGATGGTGGTGGAGAACAGCGCCACGGCCTTCTCCGGGTGCCACTGCGGCCACAGCGGGTAAAGCTGGTACGGTTCGATGAAGTACTGCGGCTCCATCAGCGTGTTGGTGGCCAGCAGCGCGGTCGACAGCACCAGGAACAGGAACCACAGCGGCGCCGACAGGTACGACATCACACCGGTGAGAAACACCGCACGGTGCACGGGGTGCATGCCCTTGACCAGGAACAGGCGGAAGTTCATCAGGTTGCCGTGGCACCAGCGGCGGTCGCGCTTGAGCTCATCGAGCAGGTTCGGCGGCAGTTCTTCATAGCTGCCCGGCAGGTCATAGGCAATCCACACGCCCCAGCCGGCACGGCGCATCAGCGCGGCTTCGACAAAGTCGTGGGAGAGGATTGCACCGGCGAACGCACCCTTGCCCGGCAACGGCGCCAGGGCGCAGTGCTCGATGAACGGCTTCATGCGGATGATCGCGTTGTGGCCCCAGTAGTGCGACTCGCCCAGCTGCCAGAAGTGCAGGCCGGCGGTGAACAGCGGGCCGTACACGCGGGTGGCGAACTGCTGCAGGCGCGCATACAGGGTGTCCATGCCCGAGGCCTTCGGCCCGGTCTGGATGATGCCGGCGTCCGGGTTGGCCTCCATCAGGCGCACCAGGCTGCTCAGGCACTCGCCGCTCATGACGCTGTCGGCGTCGAGTACGACCATGTACTTGTATTCGCCGCCCCAACGACGGCAGAAGTCGTCGAGGTTGCCACTCTTGCGCTTCACCCGGCGCCGACGACGGCGGTAGAAGATGCGGCCGAAGCCTTTGGTTTCGCGGCACACGTCCAGCCAGGCCTGTTGCTCGGCAACGGCGATGTCGGTGTCGTTGGTGTCGCTGAGCACGAAGAAGTCGAAGCGATCGAGGTTGCCGCTGGCGGCCACCGACTCGAACGTTGCGCGCAGGCCGGCGAACACGCGCGGCACGTCTTCGTTGCAGATCGGCATCACCAGCGCGGTACGCGCCTCGGGCGCGATCGGCTCGTTGCCTGCACTGCTACCCGAAATCTTGTACTTGTCGCGCCCGGTGAGCAGCTCGAGGAAGCCCATCAGCGCAGTCCAGAAGCCCGCCGATACCCAGCAGAACAGGATGCCGAAGAGAACCAGGATGGACGTCTGCAAGGCATACGGCCAAACCTGCACCACGGTGTCCCACAGCGGCTGGTTGACGACTTCGTCAAAGTCCACGAACGACCAGCCCTGGTACGGCAGGATGCCCTTCATGTACCAGCCGGCAACGATGGTCTGGCCGATCATCAGCGCCAGCAGGATGTAACGGCGGATCGAACCGACCGTACGCCAGCGGGCTGGCGGCAGCTCGCGCTTGGGCGGCTGCGGGGCGTTGGTGCGGCCAGTCATGCGCCGCCACATGCGGATCAGCACGTTGGTACGCCATGGCTCGGGCACGACCTTGGTGCGCTTGATCGGCGGGGCGATCTTCAGGCACAGGCGGCCGCTGCCGTCGACACCAAGCATTTCGGCGTCTTCCAGCTCGGCGGCGCTGCCTACGGTCAGGCGCGGGCCCACCGAGGCCTGCACGGCCTCGGCAGAGCTGGCGGCCGGGTTGGCCGCCAGGCGTTGGTGCAGCTCACTGAATGACGTGCAGCTGGCGAGTTCCGCCCGTTGCTCGTCGCTCAGTGGTAGGTGGGCCAGGTACTCGCGAAGCGATTCCGGCCTTGCGCTTGAGTTACTCATCGGCAGGCAACTGATAGCTCCAGGTCTCGGTCAGCACCTTCTCGGTGGTGGCCGGGGTCCCGTTGGTGGGCGCCGCATCGGCGGCAGGTTGTTCGGCCTTGGCGGCTTTCTCGGCCTTGGCTTGCTTGGCTGCAGCCTTGTCCTGCTTGGCGTCCTTGGCAGGCTTGGCGGCTTCGACCGGCACGTCACGCACAAGCGCGGCACGCATTTCGGTCGATTTGTTGGCTTCCTTGACCTTCAAACGCAGGGTCAGGCGCCAGCCCTTGGTCTCAGGGTTATAGCGCAGGTTGTTCTCGACCACCTCGGCGTTGTCGCCCACGCTGATCTGGCTGCGCACGGCGGTGTCTTCCGGCAGGGCGGCCAGCGCCGGGCCGGCGAAGTCGACCAGGAAGGCCACGCTGCCGTCTGGCTGGCGGATCAGGTTGGATTGCTTGACGTCGCCGGTGGAACGCAGGGTCTGCTTGACCCAGCCCAGCTCGGGAGCCTGGAACTTCGGCTCGTCGATGGTCCAGTGCAGGCGGTACGCGTACTCGAATGGCTTGCCTGGCTCAGGCAGCTTTTCCGGGCTCCAGAAGGCCACGATGTTGTCATTGGTCTCGTCGGCAGTCGGGATTTCGACCAGGTCGACGGTGCCCTTGCCCCAGTCCCCCTTCGGCTCGATCCAGGCGCTCGGGCGCTTCTGGTAGTTGTCGTCGAGGTCTTCGTAGTCGCTGAAGGCGCGCTGGCGCTGCATCAGGCCGAAACCACGCGGGTTCTCGACGCTGAAGTTGCTCACGGCCAGGTGTTTCGGGTTGTTCAGCGGGCGCCACAGCCATTCGCCGTTGCCGGCATGGATCGACAGGCCTTCGGAGTCGTGCAGGGCCGGACGGTAGTTGAGGACCTTGGACGGCTGGTTGGGGCCGAACAGGTACATGCTGGTCAGCGGGGCAATGCCCAGGCGGCTGACATGGTCACGCAGGAACACGCGGGACTGCACGTCGACCACGGTATCGTTGCCTGGGCGCAGGGTCAGCTTGTAGGCGCCGGTGGAACGCGGCGAGTCCAGCAGGGCGTAGATGACCAGGTGCTTGTCGGCCGGCTTGGGCTTCTCGACCCAGAACTCGGTGAAGCGCGGGAACTCCTCGCCCGACGGCAGTGCGGTGTCGATGGCCAGGCCACGGGCCGACAGGCCATATACATGGCCCTTGCCGACCACGCGGAAGTAGCTGGCGCCAAGCAGGGTCATGATCTCGTCCTGCTTGTCGGCCTTGTTGATCGGGTACAGCACGCGGAAACCGGCGTAACCCAGGTTCTTGGTGGTTTCCGGGTCGTGTGGCACGTCACCGAACTCGAAACGGCTCGGGTCGTACTTGATTTCCTCGACCTTGGTGGCGGTGACCTCGTTGATCTTCACCGGGGTGTCGAAGTGCATGCCCTGGTGATAGAACGACAGCTTGAACGGGGT
The DNA here is from genome assembly GCF_057444345.1 of Pseudomonas sp. PVC-5-1. Classification (NCBI taxonomy): domain Bacteria; kingdom Pseudomonadati; phylum Pseudomonadota; class Gammaproteobacteria; order Pseudomonadales; family Pseudomonadaceae; genus Pseudomonas; species Pseudomonas sp. PVC-5-1. The sequence continues at coordinate 5,308,886 of NZ_CM172024.1, forward strand.
CTTGTCCTTGGCCCACTCGGCCTTTTCCTGCAGGAAATGAATCTTCTGGTAGTCCGCGAACTTCATGTCGCGGAATACGGCCGGCAGGTTGCTTTTCGGTGCTTCGTACTTCTGGCCGGCCAGATCCTTTGCCTTGGCTGCAACATCGTCAAGATTGAATGCCCACAGCTGGCCCGCGCTCATCAGGCCGACCAGTGCAACACTGGCCATCAGGGCCTTGCGCAGCCCGGTACCGGGGATTCTTGATGCTTTTTGGGGACTAACAATCACGAGCAACCCTCGCCGAAAACAGATCATGAAACCAACGGCCAGCGACAAATGCCGGGTTGGCGAGCACTGTTCGGACCCCGTGAGGGCGTAATGATTCCCCAAACGGATCCAGACAATACTCGAGTCAGAGTGAAACGAACCTGCGAACGCAGGTCCATGCAGCGCGCGATTATCCAGCAGGTCGCGTGACAACGCATCAGGCTGGAACAACTATTTATCGTACAAAACCCCTTGTTTTCCTGTGAACAAGGGGTTTTTTAACCTCATATTTGTAACATAAATGTTACGGGGCCATCATTGACCAGGTGCACCTGCATGTCTGCGCCGAATTGCCCGCTTGCCACATCGGCGTGCCGGGCCTTCGCCTGCTGCAAAAGATAGTCGAACAACTCGGCGCCAAGGGCCGGTGGCGCTGCCGTCGAGAAGCTCGGGCGCATGCCGTTGCGGGTGTCTGCCGCCAGGGTGAACTGCGACACCAGCAACAAACCTCCCCCCACATCCTTGAGCGACAGGTTCATCTTGCCCTGCTCGTCGCTGAACACCCGGTAGTTCAACAGCTTGTGCAACAGTTTGTCGGCCTGCTCACGGGAATCTTCAGGCTCGACGGCCACCAGCACCAGCAAACCCTGGTCGATGGCACCGACCACCTCCCCCGCTACCTCCACCCGTGCACCGCGCACGCGCTGCAGCAGGCCCCTCATGCTTCTTCCAGGGGCAGGTCGAGCAAGCGCCGGGCCATCTGGTCGGCGGCACGCACCAGGGCATCAGTGATGCCCGGCTCGGAAGCCGCGTGGCCAGCGTCACGGATCACCTTGAGCTCGCTGTTCGGCCAGGCCTGGTGCAGCGCCCAGGCGTTGTCCAGCGGGCAGATCACATCATAGCGGCCATGCACGATCACGGCCGGCAGGTGGGCGATCTTCGGCAGATCGCGGATCAGCTGGTCCGGCTCGAGGAAGGCGTTGTTCATGAAGTAGTGGCATTCGATACGGGCGATCGACAGTGCACGCTGCGGCTCGGAGAAGCGGTCGACCACCAGCGGGTTGGGACGCAAGGTGGCGGTACGGCCTTCCCAGGTGGACCACGCCTTGGCCGCGTGCATCTGGGCGATCTGGTCGTTGCCGGTCAGGCGCTTGTGGAAGGCCGTGACCAGGTCACCGCGCTCCTCCGGCGGGATTGGCGCGATGTAGTCCTGCCAGTAATCGGGGAACAGGCGGCTGGCGCCTTCCTGGTAGAACCACTGGATCTCCTGGGGCCTGCACAGGAATATGCCGCGCAGGATCAGGCCATGCACCCGCTCGGGGTGGGTCTGGGCGTAGGCCAGGGCCAGGGTGGAGCCCCACGAGCCGCCGAACAGCACCCACTTGTCGATGCCAAGGTGCTCGCGGATGCGCTCAAGGTCCTCGACCAGGTGCCAGGTGGTGTTGTTCTCCAGGCTTGCATGCGGCGTGGAGCGGCCACAGCCGCGCTGGTCGAAGGTGATGATGCGGTACAGGGTCGGGTCGAAGTAGCAGCGGCTCTGGGCGTCGCAACCGGCGCCCGGGCCGCCGTGGATGAATACCACCGGCAGACCTTCTGGCGAGCCGCTTTCGTCGACATACAGCACATGCGGCGCTTCCACGGCCAGATCGTGCCGGGCGTAGGGTTTGATCTGCGGGTACAGGGTCTGCATTGCGCACTCCGTGTGAGGATTATTCGGCCGTGGGCCATCATAAACCTGAATTGCGCTTTGAGCACTGCCCGCGCTGATGCCGCCGCACCTCGAGGGCACATATATCTACCTCCAGCAGCTCAGACAGGCCCGCGATAGTCCCTCGCCCCAAATCAAGCAAGGGCTTCGCCATGCCAACTGCAGTCACTGCCGCACCTAGTGTTCATTACGCCACCATCGAGCGCAGAATCCCCACCTGGCTCAAGCAGGCTCCGCCAGAAACCCAGAGCGCGATGCGCAACTGGCATCAAGCCCCTGCCTGGCTGGCGACGGCAATCCAGCAACAGCCGGAAGTCGCCAAGGCATGGCAGGAAGAGCACGCACGTCACCGCGAGCACCAGGTGCAGGTGCACAAGCTGTTCGAAAAGCTTCCAACCCTGGAAGCGTACGCCACCAAGACACTCAACGAAGCCATCAAGCAGCGATTCAGGCTTGACCTGGACGTGCGCAACACCTACCTCGTCGATGCCCGCCAGATCGAAACGACCAATGCCATCGACAGCCGCCAGGCCGTCGACCGGGCTACACGCTCGCTGCTGCACTGCGCCTTGCACAACTTCGACCAGGATGCCGCTGCCGAGCATGGCATGGACGCGCCCGCCTCCCTGCTCAAGAGGTCGGTCATAGTCGATCACCGGCGCTTCATGGGCACCGTGCCTATCACCAATGCACTGGATATCGCCGCCGAAGATTTCGCCGATTTGTGTCGTACGCTGGATATCGGCGGCAAATACCATCAACAGGTACATGCCATCTACTATCCAGCGGCCACGCCGCCACTCGGCGCGGATGAAGCCGCACTGACCGTTTATGAAACACTGGGGCGTGCAGAGGTCTCGGCATTCCGGCAATCCCTGCATTTGGCCCGCCTCAAGGGGGATATCAGCGAGGCGCTATATTCCGCCGCTCTTGCCACGCCACTTGACCAGGCGCCATCGCCCTCTTCGCCGGTGACGTTCAGCCTGCTCGACTTGTGGGAAGCCGAGCTCACCGGCGTTGTGCTCATCACCCTGCAAGCTGAAGAGCATCAGGCAGTGGCGCTGTACATCCCCGAAGACAGCACAACGCCCCTCAAGGAATTCGCCAGCCAGGAAGCCATGAACGAAGAGTTGCGCGACAGGCTCCAGGCCGATATCGGCTACCTGGACAGGCATCTCGCCGACCGCGACAAGGCGCCGATAACCACCCGTCTGAAGGACCGGCTAATGCCCCTGGCCTGGAGTGCCCGCGGCCTGCATGAACGTGTTCCGGACCCGCACGCCACCCTGTATCCGGTCACAAAGCCTTTCAGCCACGCCTTCCAGGGCGTGATGACGTTCCAGAAGACCCAGCGTCATGAGAAGGATGTGCTGTTCCACGCCACGCCAACCGAAATCGTCGATCGGCGCACCGCCCAAGCCCACCGAGAGCTGATTGCCGGCCGTGTGCTCACGGCCTTGAACATCGCCGGCTTCTTCGTGCCAGGGCTTGGCGAGGCAATGCTTGCTGTTTGCCTGGCCCAGCTGGCCCATGAGGTGTATGAAGGGATCGACGCCTGGGAAAACGACGAGCGTGATACTGCCTATGGCTATCTGGTCGATGTGATCGAAAACGTGGCCATCATGGCCGCCCTCAGCGCAGCAGCCAAAGCTTTGAGAGGCTTGCACGGCAGCGAAACCGGCACCTCGCTGGAAGGGCCGGAGATTGAAGAGCCAGAGGATGAGGAGCCAGGGATAACCCGTATTCCGGTAGAAACGCCTTCATTCATCGAAGAACTGGAAGACGTGGAAACATCCGACGGTCAGACGCGGTTGTGGAAACCCGACCTCACGCCCTATCAGAGTCACGAGACGCTGCCCCATGACCTGGTACAGGACGAACTGGGCCTACGGCATCACCAAGGCAAACGCTGGCTGGTACTGCAGGGCAATCAGTACATCGTCAGCCAAACGCCAACGACTGGCGAATATCGTTTGCAACACCCTGCAAGTCCTCGCCGTTACCAGCCGCCAGTGCGGCACAACGGTGCCGGAGCATGGTTGCACGTTACGGATAAGCCACTGAGTTGGTCGGGCATGACACTCCTGCGCCGCATCGGCCACTTGAGTGGGCACTTTGACGAGCCGACGCTGCAACGGATTATCGCCGTCAGCGGCGTACACGAAGACGAGCTGCGCCGGGCCCTGGCCGAAAACCAGCGGCTGCCGGCCTTGCTGGAAGACACCCTGCAACGCTTCAAGCTGGACGAAACGTTCCGCCAGCTAGCGGACGAGAGCACTCGGCCAGCTGAGTTTGCCAGGGCCTACGCCGGCCTTTCGCGCGACCTGGCGCCGGGTGCCGAGGCCATCCAGAGGGCGTATCCGAAATTGCCGTCAGCAGTCGCCAATGAGCTGGCACGCGAGGCCAGTGCCCTCGAACTGCAGATGCTCGACAGTGGCAAGGTACCACTGCGCCTTGGCGAGGAGGCCCGCGTCTACCAGCAACAAATTCGCCTTGCCCGCTCCTGCGAAGGGCTGTACCTGTCCAGCGTACCGAGCTGGGATAGCGACCTGTTGATCATGCATACGCTCGAACGCTTGCCAGGCTGGCCTGCACAGACCAGGCTCCGGCTGCTCCAGCGCATGTCCTGGCCAACCCAGGATCATGCCATTGGCACGCCGGGCAACCGCCCATACACGACCATCACCCATGCCCCGGCAGGGTACATCGTCCACGACGAAAGCCTGCCCAGTGCGGCGGTCAAGGTGTACCCAAGCCTTTACGCTGCATTGTACGAGGCACTGCCCACGGCGATGGCGAGCATGGACGTCACCGATCAGCAAGCGCTGCAGCGCCTTGTACAGGAAAGCCCGTTACTACCCCGCCCAGCCCTGAGGGTGCTGCTGGGCATGCAGCCCGTACGCCCCGGCTACCGTTCTCCCATGCGCCTGGCCGATGGCCGCCTGGGCTACCCACTCAGTGGCGGCGGCCCGGCCACCCACGGCATCACCCGTCAGCGCCTGCTCGAAGCTATCGAAGCCACAGGGCTCGCCACACGCACCGGCCGCTCGGCAGATCAGATTCTGCTGGCACTTGCCAGCCGCGGCCGTACACAGCTGCAGATATTCGAACATTTGCAGACGCTGCTGGAGCAACGCAACGAGCTGCAAAGCAGCCTGGACGATTGGAGCGAAGCCATTTCGCCGGCAAGCGACCAGGCAGCCCACGACTACGACAGCCTGCGTGACTCGATCATGCAACATTGGTACGAGACTGCGCTGGAGGAGAGCGCAGAGCCCACGACCGAACTGCGTATCGCCCGCGTCCCACTTGCCGACGTACCCCTCACCTTGCCCGCGTTTTTCAACACACGCGTGCGCAGCCTGAGCCTGATCGACCTACCGTCAGGATCGCTGGCGGGCTGGGCGCAAAACGAGCGCCTGCTGCAGCGCCTGCTCAGGCAGATGCCGCAGATCGAGTCGCTGGAAATCAGCCGTGCGTTTGACCCCAGGGCAACGCCCTCGCCCTTCCTGTTCAGCGTGCCCACCATCACCGAGTGCCTGCCAGCGTTGCAACGACTGGTGCTCACCAACCAGAACATGACGCTCTCCGAAAGCGACCTGAACCTGCTGTCAGGGCTTCGCCAATTGAGATATCTGGACCTGAGTGGTAACCGGCTGGCGCAGAGCAACAGGCCAAGTTTCCATGAGTTGACCCTGGACTACCTGGGCCTGGACCAGATGCAGCTGGCCCAATGGCCGATCGGGATTGGCAGCGACGCCCTGGCGCGCATTTCCCATCTGTCGTTGCGCCACAACAATCTCAGGTCGTTGCCCTCGTTCCTGCTTCATGAAGCGGACATGCTGACCACCCCACCGGTGATCTCGCTGGAAGGCAACAGCATCAATGAATCTCACCTGCAGCGATTGTTGCTGAACGAGCGCGTCGACACCTCGGGCATCACCACGGACCAGCCAGAAGCACTATCCGAACAACTCGCACGCATTCGCGATGAGCGACGACAGATGCGCGATGCGATCGATGGCTGGGCCCAGGCATCCAGCTCGAGCAACCCATTGACCCAAGCCGCGCTAGCAGACAGGCAACGTATCGCGTCAGCGATCGGTCAATTCTGGGAACAACAGGAGCAGGGCCAGTCCTACCTGCGCCTGCAACTTGAGGACGTGGCTATCGAACATTTCCCCAGGCGGCTTCCAGCGTTCTTTGGCGCCCGCGTACGCGCACTCAGCCTGACGCGGTTGCGAGGCAGCGCCTCACAGCTCGATGAACTACTCAGCCGGTTCCCTAACATCAGCCGGTTGACCATCGATGAGCACCAGGCCGCCATGCCCTCGCTGGCATCCGCTCTGGCTCGCCTTCCCCAGCTCACCTTCCTGGAGTTTCGCAACATGGGCCTTGAGGTCGATCAGGCCATGCTCGACATTTTCGCAGGGCTGCGAAACCTGACGTCGCTGGACCTGTCGGGCAACCGCATGGGCAGCATCGACCGGGTGCCCGCATCGCTGGCCAGCAACCTGCAGTCACTCGCATTAACCAACATGAACCTGCAAGCCTGGCCCAGCTGGTGTGACAGTTTGCTGCCACTGGAACTTCTCGACCTGAGCTCGAACAACATCACCCAGTTGCCCGAGCACATCCTGTCGAACCTGAACAATCCCATGCCAATCTCGTCGATCGCCTTGTTCGACAACCCGTTGCCTCTTGAAACCATCCTGCGGGTACGCACGTTCTCGGACAGCCAGCACAGCTATTCCTTTGCCCTGGATATCCCCGACGACCTGATGTTCTTCGATACTTCCAGCGAAGGATCTCTCGACCACCCTCACTTCCCACTGCTCGGCGATGATACGCCCAGGCTGGAGGACTGGATGCTGGGTAACGAGGCACAGAATGCAGCATTGCGGGAGTGTTGGGAGCGGCTTGAAGGCAGCGATCTGTTGCGTCTGACAGGCCGTCTGCACAATGCCGCTCCGTACGTTGACCCGAATACGCGAACCACCTTCTGCGAACGGGTACGCATCATGCTGGTGGTGGCTGCAAGCAACGAAACCGAACGCCCGATCATGGAGAGCATCGCTGCTGCGGCATTGCCCGACCCGGCAACCGGCTCGCAGACCTGCCACGATGGAGCGCTGCAGGAGTTCAACAATATTGAACTGTATCTGATGAGCCAACGCCTGTTGATCGACGCCGGCGATTCCCTGCAAGCACTACGTCGTCGCCTGTTGCAACTTTTCCGGATCGAACAGCTGGAGCTGATGGCCAACCAACGGACTGGCACAGGTGACCGGGTATCGGTACGCCTGGCCTACCGGCGGGAACTGGCCAAGGAACTGGACCTGCCGATCGCCGACAGCATGCGTTTTCGAGGTGCTGCGAACCTGGCGCGCGATGAGTTATCCAGCGTGCTGGAGAAGGTCCGGAAAAGTGAACTGAGCGATGCACTGGTCGAATACATGCTGGCGAATACGGATTGGACCACGCGTCTGCGAGCCGAATTTGCCGACCGCTTCGCCGAAATAGAAGCACGTTTCCGCCTGCGGGTGCTTGAGCTGGCAAGCAAGGACCACTCGCTTCAGGACGAGTTGAACTTGCAGCAAGGCCTGCAAGATGACAAGGATCAGGAAGAGAGGGAGCTACTGCGCGAACTCACCATCAAGCAAATCAACAACAACTGAGCAGTAGTGACTGGCGACGCGAACAACCTGCATCGCGTCGCCATTCTCACCGGTGAACTTCACCGCCCGTAACGCGCCTGGCCCCAGTCCAGCAGCGCCTGCAGAAGCTGCTTCAACACCTCCTGTGTCGGTCGTGCCAGGTTTTCGCAGTAATCGAACGGCTCGGCTTCTTCCATATAGGTGCTCTGCGCCAGCTCCAGCTGCACCGCATGGATGTGGTTGGCCGGATCACCGTAATACCGGGTGATATGCCCGCCCTTGAAGCGGCCATTGAGCACGTGGCTGTAGCCTTGGGCCTGGGCACAGACCTCTTTCAGCTGTTCGGCCAGAGCCGGGTCGCAGCTGGCGCCGTTGAAGGTACCCAGGTTGAAATCCGGCAGCTTGCCGTCGAACAGGTGCGGGATCAGCGAACGGATCGAATGGGCGTCCCACAGCAGGGCGTAGCCGAATTGCTCGCGCAGCCGTGCCAGCTCACAACGAATTGTGTCGTGGTAGGGGCGCCAGATCTGCTCCAGATACTGCTTGCGCTCCTCGCCTGTCGGCACCAGCCCGTCCTTGAACAATGGCTCGCCATCGAAGAGTGTGGCCGGGTACAGGCCAGTAGTGGCACCGACGTAAAGTGGTTTGTCGTCATCCGGCCGGTTCAGGTCGATGACGAAACGCGAATACTCCGCGGCCACGACACTGGCGCCCATCTCGCGGGCAAAGTCATACAGCCGCGGAATATGCCAGTCGGTGTCCGGCAGGCTGCGCGCCTGCTCGACCAGGCCGTCTCGAACAGCCGGCGACAGTTTCAGGCCGGCGTGGGGCATGCTGATCAGCAGCGGCAGGCGCCCCTGGTGAAAACTCAGTACCTTGTCCATCGTGCCTCACTCAATTGGAAATTTCGTGGCCCTTGCGCACTACGCGCTTGGGCAGGTCGCCGCCCAGCCAATAGGCCAGGTCGGCGGGGCGTTCGATCTGCCAGGCGACGAAGTCGGCGACCTTGCCCACTTCCAGCGAGCCATGGCTGTCGCCCAGGCCCAGCGCCGTGGCGGCGTGCACGGTGACACCGGCCAGGGCCTCTTCCGGCGTCATGCGGAAGCATGTGCAGCCCATGTTCAGCATCAGCCGAAGCGATAACCCTGGCGAGGTGCCGGGATTGAGGTCGCTGGCCAGGGCGATCTTCACACCGTGGCGGCGCAGGGCGTCCATCGGCGGCAGTTGGGTTTCGCGCAGGAAGTAGAACGCGCCCGGCAGCAGCACGGCGACCGTGCCGGCTTTTGCCATGGCAATGGCGTCTTCCTCGGTCATGAACTCCAGGTGGTCGGCCGACAGCGCCTGGTAGCGCGCCGCCAGGCTGGAACCGTGCAGCGACGACAACTGTTCGGCGTGCAGCTTGACCGGCAGGCCAAGTTCGCGCGCCTTGATGAACAGCCGCTCGACCTGGGCCGGGGAGAACGCCAGGTGTTCGCAGAAGGCATCCACTGCGTCCACCAGGCCTTCGGCGGCCAGGGCCGGCAGCATTTCATCGCAGATGTGCGCGATATAGTCATCAGCCCGGCCGACGTATTCCGGCGGCAAGGCATGGGCTGCCAGACAGGTGGCGCGCACCGCCAGAGGCAACTCGTCGGCCAGGCGCCGGGCCACACGCAGCATCTTGCGCTCGTTGGCCAGGTCCAGGCCGTAGCCGGACTTGATCTCGATGGTGGTCACGCCATCGCGCATCAGCGCCTGGACCCGCTGGCGAGCACTGGCGAACAGCTCGTCCTCGCTGGCCGCGCGGGTGGCCCGCACGGTGCTGGCGATGCCACCGCCCTGTGCGGCGATTTCGGCATAGCTCACGCCCTGCAGGCGCTGCTCGAACTCGCCGCTGCGGTTGCCACCGAACACCGCGTGGGTGTGGCAGTCGATCAGCCCCGGGGTAACCCAGGCGCCGCCCAGGTCCACCGTACGTTCGGCCTCGACCGACGCCAGCTCGACGCGCGGGCCGATCCACTCGATCAGCCCGGCGTTGGTGACAATGGCCGCGTCCTCAATGGCCGAGTAACGGCCCTCGGCCATGGTTGCCACATGGCAGTGCTGCCAGACGGTTCTCATACATCGACTCCTTTACTTAGCGGTGCAGCTCGGCCGGTTCCGCTACTGGCTTGCCCTGCCCTGCGCGCGGCTTGCACCACAGCAGGTAGGACGCCACCAGGAACACCACCCAGACCACGCCGACGAGCAGTGCCGCCTGGGTATCCGGGAAGTAACCGAGCACGCCAAAGATGAACACCATGAACGCAATGGCCATGGCTGGGCCGTATGGCCAGAATGGTACCGGGAACTGCAGCTGGGCCACTTGTTCACGGCTCATGCTGCGGCGCATGGCCACCTGGGTGAGCAGGATCATCAGCCACACCCAGACGGTAGCGAAGGTGGCGATCGAGGCGATCAGCAGGAACACGTTCTCCGGGATCAGGTAGTTGAGCAGCACGCCGATCAGCAGCGCAGCACCCATCACCACAACGGTCATCCACGGCACGCCGTGCTTCGACAGCTTGCTGAAGCCGCGCGGCGCGTGGCCTTGCTGGGCCAGGCCGTACATCATGCGGCCGGCGCCGAAGATGTCGCTGTTGATTGCCGAGATCGCGGCAGAAATCACCACGATGTTCAGCACCGCGGCGGCAGAGCCGATGCCCAGGTTACTGAAGATTTGCACGAACGGGCTGCCCTGGCTGCCAATCTGCGGCCATGGGAACAGGCACATCAGCACGAACAGGGTGAGCACGTAGAACAGCAGGATGCGCAGCGGCACGGCGTTGATCGCCTTGGGGATGACCCGCTGCGGGTCCTTGGCCTCACCGGCGGTCACGCCGATGATCTCGATGCCGCCGAACGCGAACATCACCACGGCAAAGGAAGCGATCAGGCCACCCACGCCATTGGGCATGAAGCCGCCGTGGTCGAACAGGTTGCTGACACCCACGGCCTGCCCGGTGCCTACCTGGCTGAAGCCGAAGGCCATGATGCCGAGGCCGGCCAGGATCATCGCCACGATGGCGCCGACCTTGAGCAGCGACAGCCAGAATTCCATTTCGCCGAAGACCTTGACGTTGCACAGGTTGAGGCCGCCGATCAGGAAGACGATGCCCAGCACCCAGATCCAGCGGGCCACTTCCGGGAACCAGAAGCCCATGTAGATACCGAAGGCGGTGACGTCGGCGATGGCGACGATGACCATCTCGAAGGCGTAGGTCCAGCCGAGGATGAAGCCGGCCATGGGGCCGAGGTAGGTGCTGGCGTAGTGGCCGAACGAGCCGGCGACCGGGTTGTGCACAGCCATTTCGCCGAGGGCGCGCATGACCATGAACACGGCGGCGCCGCCGATCAGGTAGGCCAGCAGCACGGCCGGGCCGGCCATCTGGATGGCCGAGGCGGAACCGTAGAACAGCCCGGTGCCGATGGCGGAACCGAGGGCCATGAAACGGATGTGGCGGGCACTTAGCCCGCGCTTTAGACCTTGAGCTTGTTGCATGTCACGTCCTTAAATTGTTTTTGTGGTCGTGAGATCGAGGGGGGCTGCCTTGCAGCCCAATCGCCGGCAAGCCAGCTCCCACAGAGATGGTGTGTCGCATCTCCATCTGTGGGAGCCGGCTTGCCGGCGATGGGCCGCACAGCGGCCCCTGGGGGCATTACAGGCTTGGCAGCACACCAGCCGGCAGCAGGCCGGTCAGGCGACCCTTGGCCAACAGTTCCACGGCCTTTTCGATGTCGGGGGCGAAGAAACGGTCACGGTCGTAGTGCGGCACTTCGCTGCGCAGCGCCTGGCGCGCCTGCTCCAGCTTGGCCGAGGTCTTCAGGCCCTTGCGCAGGTCCAGGCCCTGGCAGGCGCCCAGCCATTCGATGGCCAGCACGCCACGGGTGTTTTCGGCCATTTCCCACAGGCGCTTGCCGGCAGCCGGGGCCATCGACACGTGGTCTTCCTGGTTGGCCGAGGTCGGCAGGCTGTCGACGCTGTGCGGGTGCGACAGGGCCTTGTTCTCGCTGGCCAGGGCAGCAGCGGTGACCTGGGCGATCATGAAGCCCGAGTTGACCCCACCGTTTTCCACCAGGAACGGCGGCAGCTGGGACATGTGCTTGTCCATCATCAGCGAGATACGGCGCTCGCTGAGCGAACCGATTTCGGCAATGGCCAGGGCGATGTTGTCCGCGGCCATGGCCACCGGTTCGGCGTGGAAGTTACCGCCGGAAATCACGTCACCTTCGGCAGCGAACACCAGCGGGTTGTCCGACACGGCGTTGGCTTCGATGCCCAGTACCTCGGCGGCCTGGCGCAACTGGGTCAGGCAGGCGCCCATGACCTGAGGCTGGCAGCGCAGCGAGTACGGGTCCTGGACCTTGTCGCAGTTCTTGTGCGACAGCGACACTTCGCTGGAGTCGCCCAGCAGGTCACGGAAGCAGGCAGCAGTGTCGATCTGGCCGCGCTGGCCACGCACTTCGTGAATGCGCGCATCGAATGGCGAGCGCGAGCCCAGTGCGGCTTCGACGCTCAGGCCGCCGCAGGCGATGGCAGCGGCGTACAGGTCCTCGCCCTGGAACAGACCACGCAGGGCATAGGCGGTGGACGCCTGGGTGCCGTTGAGCAGGGCCAAACCCTCCTTGGCGGCCAGGGTCAGCGGCTCGAGGCCGGCCACGGCCAGGGCTTCGGTGGCTGGCAGCCACTGGCCCTTGTAGCGGGCCTTGCCTTCACCCAGCAGCACCAGCGACATGTGCGCCAGCGGGGCGAGGTCGCCGGAAGCGCCCACCGAACCCTTCAGCGGGATGTGCGGATAGACTTCGGCGTTGACCAGGGCAATCAGCGCGTCGATGACTTTGCGACGGATGCCGGAGAAACCACGGCTGAGGCTGTTGATCTTCAGCACCATGATCAGCCGCACCAGGTCGTCATCCAGCGGCGCGCCGACACCGGCGGCGTGGGACAGCACCAGCGAGCGCTGCAGGTTTTCCAGGTCGTGGCTGGCGATGCGGGTCGAGGCCAGCAGGCCGAAACCGGTGTTGATGCCGTAGGCGGTACGGTCTTCGGCAATGATCTGCTCGACGCAGGCAACGCTGGCGTCGATGGCCGGCGCGGCGCTGGCGTCCAGTTGCAAGCGCACGGGCGCCGCATGGATGGAGCGCAGCTGGGCCAGGGTCAGGGTGCCGGGCTTGAGGGTCAATTCGGTCACTTCACTACTCCAATCGCGTGGAGCCGCAGGCCCGTTTGTAAGTGCCTGCGTGCTCCTTCTTGTTGTTCAGTATCACCCCTTGTGGGGTGCGATCCAAAGCGTGGCGATCAGCCAGTGATCATCGGCAGGTCCAGGCCCTGCTCCTTGGCGCACTCGATGGCGATGTCGTAACCGGCATCGGCATGACGCATCACACCGGTCCCTGGGTCGTTGGTCAGCACGCGCGCGATACGCTCGGCGGCTTCATCGGTACCGTCGCAGACGATGACCATGCCAGAGTGCTGGGAGAAGCCCATGCCCACGCCACCACCGTGGTGCAGCGAAACCCAGGTAGCACCGCCGGCGGTGTTCAGCAGGGCGTTGAGCAGCGGCCAGTCGGAGACAGCGTCGGAACCGTCGCGCATGGCTTCGGTTTCACGGTTGGGGCTGGACACCGAACCGGAGTCCAGGTGGTCACGACCGATCACGATCGGTGCCGACAGCTCGCCGCTGCGTACCATTTCGTTGAACGCCAGGCCCAGCTTGGCGCGCAGGCCCAGACCAACCCAGCAGATACGTGCCGGCAGGCCCTGGAAGCTGATGCGCTCGCGAGCCATGTCCAGCCAGCGGTGCAGGTGGGCGTCGTCGGGGATCAGTTCCTTGACCTTGGCGTCGGTCTTGTAGATGTCTTCGGCATCACCGGACAGCGCCGCCCAGCGGAACGGGCCGATGCCACGGCAGAACAGCGGGCGGATGTAGGCCGGCACGAAGCCCGGGAAGTCGAAGGCATTGGCCACGCCTTCTTCCTTGGCCATCTGGCGGATGTTGTTGCCATAGTCGAAGGTCGGAACACCCTGCTTCTGGAAATCGAGCATGGCTTGCACGTGCACGGCCATCGACTGCTTGGCGGCCTTGACCACTGCAGCCGGTTCGGTCTGTGCGCGGTCGCGGTACTGTTCCCAGGTCCAGCCGGCTGGCAGGTAACCGTTCAGCGGGTCGTGGGCGCTGGTCTGGTCGGTGACCATGTCCGGGCGCACGCCACGCTTGACCAGCTCTGGCAGGATTTCGGCAGCGTTGCCGTGCAGGGCGATGGAGATGGCCTTGCCTTCGGCGGTGTACTTGGCAATGCGTGCCAGGGCGTCGTCGAGGTCAGTGGCCTGCTCGTCGACGTAGCGGGTTTCCAGACGGAAGTCGATGCGGCTCTGCTGGCATTCGATGTTCAGCGAGCAGGCACCGGCCAGGGTGGCGGCCAGTGGCTGGGCGCCGCCCATGCCGCCCAGGCCGGCGGTCAGTACCCACTTGCCTTTCAGGCTGCCGCCGTAATGCTGGCGACCGGCTTCGACGAAGGTTTCGTAGGTGCCCTGGACGATGCCCTGGCTGCCGATGTAGATCCAGCTGCCGGCGGTCATCTGGCCGTACATGGCCAGGCCCTTGGCGTCCAGTTCGTTGAAGTGTTCCCAGTTGGCCCAGTGCGGCACCAGGTTGGAGTTGGCAATCAGTACGCGCGGGGCGTTGCTGTGGGTCTTGAACACGCCGACCGGCTTGCCCGACTGCACCAGCAGGGTTTCGTCGTCTTCCAGGCGGGTCAGGGTCTCGACGATCTTGTCGTAGCACGCCCAGTTACGGGCAGCGCGGCCGATACCGCCGTACACCACCAGTTCCTTCGGGTTTTCCGCGACCTGTGGATCGAGGTTGTTCATCAGCATGCGCAGTGGCGCTTCGGTCAGCCAGCTTTTGGCAGTCAGCTTGTTGCCACGTGGGGCACGGATTTCAACGTCACGGTATTTGTTGTTGTCGGTCACGGGAAAGGTCCTCTGCGGTCGTCCGCGGGCGGGTATGTCGTGGTAGATATACAAACACATCTTTACTTGTATGTACAAGCATGGACAACTAAAATAATTGGACCTTTCCGCTGAATGGCAAAAGAAATGGGGCCGCTGCGCGGCCCTTCGCGGGCTTGCCCGCTCCCACAGAGAGCTCCACTGCCTTCAAGGCGTGCGCTGTACCTGTGGGAGCGGGCAAGCCCGCGAAGGGCTGCGCAGCAGCCCCCGGCTATCTCAACGTGAAACGAGTTCGATCAGGCAGAACCGCCCCTGCACATCCAACCCCAACAACTGGTCATTGCCCTCCAGCCGCAGGCAGTCATACAACCCCAACCGCTGCGTCTCACGCCCGGCAATACCCACCTCGACCTGGCTGCTGGCAGCGAACAGCAACACCGTCGACGCCGAACTGTACAAACGGCTGGTGCCATCGAACCACTGCAACCGCGCCCGGTAGCGCTGCGGTGCATATATCAGGTTGAAATCACGGATCGCCCCGCCCAGAAGCTTGCAGCTGACCTGGCTCTCGCCGCTGAAGGCAAAGGCATCGAACGGCAGCAACGGCCGGCTGGCCTGGCCGTCCACCAGCAGGCGCATGCCGTCGCCCTGCAACACGGTGATGATCCGCTGGTAGCCGGCGAAGGTGGAAAAGCCACCGGACTCCTCGATATCGGCAATCGACAAGCGCCAGCCAAAGCCGTCCAGGCCTTCGCCACTGTCGCGGGTAATCTCTTCGGTGAAACCGCCACCATTCTTCCACGGCATGCGCGGGTAGCCCTGCGCACGCAACAACTGCAGCTGACTCATTTACTGAAACGTCCTTCCAGGCGATGACGGGAACCGGGGTGGATCAGCCGCGCGGCGGTCACCGGCTGGCGGCCGGACCAGGTGCGACGGCGGATCAGCAGGCAGGGCTCGCCCCGCTCGATCTGCAACAGGCGGCATTCTTCCGGCTCGGCCAGGATTGCCTCGACCACGTGTTCACCCTCGGTCAGCGGCGCCACCTGCGACAGGTAGGCGTATGGCGTCTGCCGGGTGAAGTCCTGCTTGAGGTAGTCGGGGGCAATCGCCGCATTGACGTAGCGGTCCTCGATCTGCACCGGTACGCCGTTCTCGAAATGCACGATCAGCGAGTGGAACACTCGCTGGCCTTCGCGCATGTCCAGGGCCAGGGCCCGCTCGGAACCGGCCGTTTCCTCGGTGAGGGTAATCACCTGGCAGCTATGCTGGTGGCCACGCGCGGCAATTTCGTCGGCGATGTTGTTGACCTCGAACAGCGCCGAACGCCCCTTGGGCTCGGCCACGAAGGTACCGACCCCTTGCATGCGCACCAGCAGGCCTTCGGCAGTGAGCTCGCGCAGCGCGCGGTTGATGGTCATGCGGCTGAAGCCCAGCTCACTGACCAGTTCGCTCTCCGAGGGTACCCGGTGATGCGGTGGCCAGCTGCCGTTGTCGATCTGCTGGATGATCATCTGTTTGACCCGGGCGTAAAGCGGAGCCGGGCCCTCGCCCATCTGGGCAACCAGCGCGGAGACAGGAGGTGTCGGCACGGCGTTGGATCCTTGTGCAAATGAAATGAGCGGTAGCTTGCCGCAGTTTACCCGGCAGGCAAACGCCTGTATATGTATATACAAGTTAACAATAACAGGATTTTCACCGATGTCCGCCTACTTTGCCGAACGCGCCCTGCTACCCACGGGCTGGGCCAGCCATGTCCGCATCGAGGTCACCAGTGATGGCCATGTGGCCCGCATCGAACCGGGCGCCTCGGCCGAAGGCGCCGAGCGGCTGGCCGGCCCGCTGCTGCCCGGCATGCCCAACCTGCACTCGCATGCCTTCCAGCGCGCCATGGCAGGGCTGGCGGAAGTCGCCGGCAACCCCAACGACAGTTTCTGGACCTGGCGCGACCTGATGTACCGCCTGGTCGGCCAGATCAGTCCAGAGCAGCTGCAGGTCATCGCCCGCCAGCTGTACATCGAAATGCTCAAGGCCGGCTATACCTCGGTCGCCGAGTTCCACTACGTGCACCATGACCAGGCCGGCAGGGCCTACGCCGACCCGGCAGAACTGTCCCACCGCATCAGCGCGGCTGCAGCCGACAGCGGCATTGGCCTGACCTTGCTGCCGGTGCTGTACAGCCACGCAGGCTTCGGCGGCCAAGCCCCGAATGACGGGCAACGGCGCTTCATAAATTCCACTGAACAGTACCTGCAACTGCAAGCGCAGCTGGCCCCGCTGCTGGCCGCACAACCCGCGCAGCAACTGGGTCTGTGCTTCCATTCGCTGCGCGCGGTGACGCCCGGGCAGATCGCCGAAGTGCTGTCAGCCAGCGACAAACAGTGCCCGGTGCATATCCATATCGCCGAGCAGCAGAAGGAAGTCGACGACTGCCTGGCCTGGAGCGGCCTGCGCCCGTTGCAGTGGCTGTACGAGCATGTGGATGTGGACCCGCGCTGGTGCCTGGTGCACGCAACCCACGCAGAGCCGGATGAAGTCACCGCCATGGCCCGCAGCGGCGCGGTAGCCGGGCTTTGCCTGACCACCGAGGCCAACCTGGGCGACGGGATTTTCCCAGCAGTGGACTACCTGGCGCAGGGTGGGCGCATGGGCATTGGTTCGGACAGCCATGTGTCGCTGAGCGTTGTGGAGGAACTGCGCTGGCTGGAATACGGCCAGCGGCTGCGCGACCAGCGGCGTAACCGCCTGTATCGCGGCGACCAGCCGATGGTCGGGCGCACGCTGTATGACGCTGCCCTGGCGGGCGGTGCGCAGGCGCTGGGGCAGGCGGTCGGGGAACTGGCCGTGGGCAAGCGCGCCGACTGGCTGGTGCTCGATGGGCAGGACCCTTACATCGCCATGGCCGATGGGGATGCGATTCTCAACCGCTGGCTGTTTGCCGGCGGCGATCGCCAGGTGCGGGATGTGATGGTGAATGGGCAATGGGTGGTGCGCCAGGGGCGGCATGCGCAGGAAGAGCAAAGCGCGCTGGCGTTTGCCGAGGTGTTGCGACAGCTGTTGGGGTGAGTGTATTGGGGCCGCTTTGCGGCCCATCGCGACACAAGGCCGCTCCTACAGGTATGTGCGTTCCCCTGTAGGAGCGGCCTTGTGTCGCGATGGGCTGCAAAGCAGCCCCCAGAAATTCAGTGCATCTTGACGATCTGCTGGTCCGACGCGCGCCAGATCAGCCGGCTGGTGTCATAACCCTGCTGCCGGGCCTTGGACATCAGGTTCTCGCGCTCCCAGGCTGGTAGCGTCGGCGTACGCGACAGTAGCCACAAGTGCTTGCGGTCCGGGCTGCCGACCACCGCCGTGCGATAGCGATCATCCACATACAGGATCCAGTACTCGCCCCTCGCCACCCCTGGCACCAGCTTGGTGAACCAGTTATCGAACTCGACCCACAACTTGTCGGTGTGCCCTGGCTCCTGGATGTTCGCATGCCCCTCGGCGCGCAGCCATTCGTCACCCATGGTGCGGCAGCGGTTGAGCACGCCGAGGCTACCATCGAGCCTGAGGTTGTAGTGCGCTTCGGACTGCTCACAGCCGGTCTGGTAGCGCATTGGCAGGCGCGCAAGTTCGTACCACTTGCCCTGGTAGCGCTTGAGGTCGATGTTGCCCGCGGTTTTCGGCGCCAGCGGGTCGTGCACGGAGCCGGCACAACCGCCCAGCAGCAACGCCAGGCATACCCCCATCAGCAGATACACGCGCCTCATTTGAGACCCTGCCCTGAATACATGAGCACCTTGTCAGCCGCGTACTGCACACTGATGAAGCTCTTCTCGTCCCCCCAGGTGCAGCTGCTCATGCCCAGCGCGCCAGAGCACTCGGTCGGCGTGCCGAGCAGCTGCTCGACCTCGGCCTTGTTCATACCGGCCTTGATCTTGGAATAGTTTTCCTGATTGATCTTGCTGCAGGCAGTCAGAACGACGCACAGCGACAACAGGGCGAGGGAACGCAACGACATGAAGGACACTCCTGGAGAGGGGATACAGGCGAGTGGCCTGCAGTGACCTTCGACGGTAAAAACCCTCCCAGGTTCCCTGCTCCCCCTCCTCTACCCCTACACCATTGGTCGGATGGCCACTACTGTGCGATTAATCACAAAGAATTACCCCGCACAAACAAAAAGGCCGCCCCTACGTACTGTAGGAGCAGCCTTGTGCTGCGAAAGGGCCGGTAAGGCCAACAGGGATGCATGGGCAGCGAGGGACACTTCGCAGCACAAGGCTGCTCCTACAAGGATCCCGCCAACCCTGGAATCAGAACCTGGACCCAGGCTCCAGCAAAAAGTCCATCTCTTCGCTGGTACTCGGCCGCTCCAGCACCAGGTTGCGGTGCGGGAAGCGCCCGAAACGGGCAATTACCCGCTGGTGCTGCTCGGCATAGTCGAGGAAGCCTTCGAACAACCGGCGGTTGGCTTCGGGTTGCTCGTCCAGCAGCACCTGGTAGCGCTCGACGCACAGGTTCTGCCAGTCCAGCACTTCGGCATGTTCCAGAACCAGCAGCACGAACACCCGCTGTATCGGCAGCAGTTGGTAATCCCAGTTCTTCTGCAAACCCTGCATCGCCACCACCTGGGCACGCCGGTCGCCCTCGAAGGCACGCGGCGTGTCGCGGTAGATCATGCGCGGCAGCTGGTCCAGCAGGATCAGCAGGCCCAGCCAGCCCTGCGGGCTTTGCTGCCACTCGTCGAGCCCACCCTCCAGGGCATGCTCGACCAGCTCGCCAAACAGCGCATGGGCCTCGGCATCATGATGCTTGCCGAACCACAGCGTGCTCTTCTCGTCAGCCACGGCCTGGGGACTGGTGCCCCAACCGAACCACCACTCCAGCAACGGCTGCCAAGGTGCGAGCATGACTTACTCCTTGTGGTAGGCGGTGACGCGCTCGACCTCTTCCTTCGAGCCGAGGATTACCGACACACGTTGGTGCAGGCTTTCTGGCTGGATGTCGAGGATGCGATCGTAACCGTTGGTGGAGGCGCCGCCGGCCTGTTCGATGATGAAGGACATCGGGTTGGCTTCGTACATCAGGCGCAGCTTGCCCGGCTTGCTCGGTTCGCGGGCGTCACGTGGGTACATGAACAGGCCGCCACGGGTCAGGATGCGGTGTACGTCGGCCACCATCGAGGCGATCCAGCGCATGTTGTAGTTTTTCTTCAGCGGGCCGGTCTCGCCTGCCAGCAGTTCGCCCACGTAACGCTGAACCGGGGCTTCCCAGTGGCGCTGGTTGGACATGTTGATGGCGAATTCTGCGGTAGTTTCCGGCACGCGGATGTTTTCGTGGGTGAGGACGAAGCTGCCCAGTTCGCGGTCCAGGGTGAAGCCCTTGACGCCGTTGCCCAGGGTCAGGATCAGCATGGTCTGCGGGCCGTAGATGGCATAACCGGCGGCGACCTGCTGGGTGCCTGGTTGCAGGAAGGCTTTTTCGTTCAGGGTTTCGTTCTGGCTCAGGTATTCGTTAGGGCAACGCAGTACCGAGAAGATGGTGCCGACCGAAACGTTGACGTCAATGTTGGACGAGCCGTCCAGCGGGTCGAATACCAGCAGGTAGGCGCCTTTCGGGTACTTGCCCGGGATCTGGTAGGCGTTGTCCATTTCTTCGGAAGCCATGCCGGCCAGGTGGCCGCCCCATTCGTTGGCTTCCAGCAGGATATCGTTGGAAATCACGTCCAGTTTCTTCTGGACTTCGCCCTGCACGTTTTCAGTGCCCATGCTGCCCAGCACGCCACCGAGGGCGCCTTTGGACACGTGATGGCTGATTTCCTTGCACGCACGCGCCACCACTTCGATCAGGAAGCGCAGATCGGCAGGGGTATTGTTGCTGCGGGTCTGCTCAATCAGATAGCGACTCAGGGTAACGCGGGACATGTATGGCTCCGAAAGGATTGGGGGATAAAAACCCCCGCAGTTTACAGGGAGAGTTGCGGGCTAGCGAGCAAAGAGACTCGACTTCGGCCCCTGAAGTTCAGCAAGCACCAAGCCGATGGTCGGTTGGGGCTGCTGTGCAGCCCATCGCCGGCAAGCCAGCTCCCACAGGGACTGCACATGGCTCAAGGTCGACGCGGTCGAGGTGGGAGCTGGCTTGCCGGCGATGGGCCGCACAGCGGCCCCTTTTCCTCAATCCAGCGCCTTCCAGATCTCGCTGGCATATTCCCGAATGGTCCGGTCCGAGGAAAACCAGCCCATCCTCGCGGTATTCAGCACCGCCATGCGCCACCATTCCTGCGGCGTGTGCCAAAGCTCCTCGACCCGTCGCTGGGCATCCCAGTAGGCATCGAAATCGGCACACACCAGGAAACGGTCATGAGCTACCAGCCCGTCGATCAGCGCGCTGTAGCGCGACGGGTCGTCCGGTGAGAACACCCCGCTGCGAACAGCCTGCAACACGTCGTTCAGGCGGCTGGACGCGGCAATCGCCGCACTGGCGCCAAAGTCACCGTCGCGCCGCCTGGCCTCCACCTGCTGCGCAGTAAGGCCGAAGATGAACATGTTTTCGGTACCCACCTGCTCGCTCATCTCGACATTGGCACCATCCAGGGTACCGATGGTCAACGCGCCGTTCAGGCCGAACTTCATGTTGCTGGTGCCGGACGCTTCGTAACCGGCGGTGGAAATCTGCTCGGAAAGGTCCGCCGCCGGGATGATGCTTTCAGCCAGACTGACGTTGTAGTTGGGCAGGAACACCACCTTCAGCAGACCGCGCACGGTGGGGTCGTTGTTCACCACCCGGGCGATGTCGTTGGCCAGCTTGATGATCAGCTTGGCCTGGTGATAGCTGGCCGCGGCCTTGCCGGCGAAGATCTTCACCCGCGGCACCCAGTCGGTACCGGGGTCGTTGCGCATGGCCTGGTACAGCGCCACGGTGTGCAGCAGGTTTAGCAACTGGCGCTTGTATTCGTGAATGCGCTTGACCTGCACATCGAACAGCGCTTCGGGGTTCACCGTAACGCCCAGCCGGTCCTGGATGATGCTGGCCAGGGCACGCTTGCTGTGCAGGCGCTGCGCGGCGAACTGCTTGCGGAAGCCGCTCTTGTCGGCGAACGGCACCAGATTGACCAGGCGCCCTTCCGGATCGTCCAGCAACTCAGGGCCCAACGCCTCGACCAGCATGGCGGTCAGCTGCGGGTTGGACTGGTACAGCCAGCGGCGGAAGGTAATGCCGTTGGTCTTGTTGTTGATCCGTTGCGGGTAGAGCTTGTGCAGCTCGGCGAACACCGTGCTTTTCATCAGCTTGCTGTGCAGCGCCGACACACCGTTGACGCTGTGCGAGCCGAGGAACGCCAGGTTGCCCATGCGCACCCGGCGGCCATTGTCTTCCTCGATCAACGACACAGCCCGCAACACGTCGAAGTCGTGCAGGCCTTTCGCCCGCAGCGCGTCGATGTGGTAGGCGTTGATCAGGTAGATGATCTGCATGTGCCGCGGCAGCATGCGTTCCATCAGCGCAACGGGCCAGGTTTCCAGGGCTTCGGGCAGCAAGGTGTGGTTGGTGTAGGCCAGGGTGCCGACGGTCAGCTCCCAGGCGGTATCCCAAGGGATCTCATGCTGGTCGACCAGCAGGCGCATCAGCTCGGCCACGGCGATCGACGGGTGGGTGTCGTTGAGCTGGATGGCCGCCGCATCCGGCAGGTTGAGCAGGTTGTCGTGCATGTTCAGATGGCGGCGCAGCAGGTCCTGCAACGAAGCCGAGACGAAGAAGTATTCCTGGCGCAGGCGCAGTTCCTGGCCCGCCTCGGTGCTGTCGGCCGGGTACAGCACCCGCGAAATGCTTTCGGCCCGTGCCACCTCGGCCACCGCGCCCAGGTGGTCGCCGGCATTGAAGCGTTCCAGGTGCAGCTCTTCCAGCGCCCGCGCACGCCACAGGCGCAGGGTATTGACGCTGGCCCCGCGCCAACCGACCACCGGGGTATCGTAGGCCACCGCCCGCACGGTCTCGCCCGGCCACCATACCTGGCGCTGCTGGCCGTGGGTGTCGTGCACCGTTTCGACGCTGCCGCCAAAGCTGATGGGGTAGATCACCTCGGCGCGCTCGAACTCCCAGGGGTTGCCGAAGTCGAGCCAGTTCTCGGTCTGCTCCTGCTGCCAGCCATCGACCATGGCCTGACGGAACAGCCCGTGCTCATAGCGGATGCCATAACCGTGAGCAGCGATGCCCAGGGTCGACATGCTCTCCATGAAGCACGCCGCCAGGCGGCCCAGGCCACCGTTGCCCAGCGCAGCATCAGGCTCGAGCAGGCGAATGCGCTCCAGGTCCACGTTCAGCCCTTCCAATGCGTCGCGGGCAATGTCGAGCAGGCCCAGGTTGCTCAGGCTGTCATACAGCAGCCGGCCGATGAGGAATTCGAGAGAAAGGTAATAGACCCGCTTCTGGCTGCGGCGATACGCCTGGCGGGTGTGGTCCATCCAGTGATCGACCATGTGATCGCGCGCGGCCAGGGCGATGGCTTCGAACCAGTCGTGGTCGAAGGCGTGCTCTGGGTCCTTGCCAACCGCGTAGGTCAGCTTGTCCAGTACAGCGGCGCGAAATTCGGCCACCTCGGCGTCACGAGCTTTGGGTTCCTGGGACATGCGGCATCCTCGGGCAAGTTGACGAAAACGGAGGGAGACTGTTGAGCCTAGACCCTTCGACAGGGAGTGACAGTTAGCGTTCGCAGTTTTCATGCCCACTTTGCGATTCCGGCAAAAGGTTGTTCATAAATTGAACAATTCCGGTATGATCGCGCGCCCCAAGACCGTGATACACCCCATAAAGATGAAAACGACCCTGATCGCCGCAGCCGAAGTCGACCGCCTGGAGACCTGGCAGCGCTACACCAGCAACATGTGCCATGGCTGCCATTCGACCTGCTGCACCCTGCCGGTGGAGGTGAAGATCAAGGATCTGATCCGTATCGGCGTGGTCGACGAGTTCGAGAAGGACGAACCGCCGAAGAACATCGCCAAGCGCCTGCAGAAGGATGGCATCATCGAACGCTTCAACCAGAAGTCGGGGATCTTCACCCTGACCCGGATGAGCAATGATGACTGCCTGTATCTGGATCGTAAAAGCCGGCTGTGCACTATTTATGACAAGCGGCCGGATACCTGCCGCAACCACCCCAAGGTCGGGCCGCGGCCGGGGTATTGTGCGTACAAGCCCAAGGTGGTCGGGCGCTGATCGCTAGCCTTCAAGGGCCTCTTCGCGGGCTTGCCCGCTCCCACAAGGGTCGCGCAAATCATGGGCTCAGCGACACACCTGTGGGAGCGGGCAAGCCCGCGAAGGGCCGCAAAGCGGCCACTGCTGGCCAATTATGTGCCAAGCCAGATTTCTACTTTCCGCCAGAGGGAAAGCTCCTGCATGCACCACCCTGCTCCGCCGGTGGATGTTCGGGATAGGTCTGCGGCAGCACGCTGACCGGGCTGGTAGCGATAAAGCCATCAGCAAACTTCGCTTCGACGAACTGCGCCTGCCATCCCACCGCCGGCGGCGTGCGCTGCAGGGTGAAGCTCTGCATGGGAGCGAGCGTCTCGGATTGGTAGCGCACCCCGCAGGCAAAACGGAAGTCGCGGTCCTGGCTGTTGCTCGCCGTCCACACCTTCACCGCCACTGGCGGCTCAGAGAAGTCGACGCTCATCTGCCCGGCATACCCGCTGGCCGACACCTGCACGCTTGGCAAAGGTGTGCCATCGCGCAGGCGCGTCACTGCAGGTACCAAGGTACTGACTACCGCTTGACGCACCCCGCCATGGTCAGAGTTCGGCAATACCCTGAGGCTGGTCTGGCCCGGCAGGCGCTGCTGATAATCGGTGACCGGGTCAGGGGCGAAGAAATCGTCACCACTGGCGGACACCAGGTACTTGGGAATGGCCAGACGCTGCCTTTTCTCGTTCAGGTACTGCATCGGGTCCATCATCGCCATCAGCCGCTCGAATGCCGGGGTGCCCAGCTGTTGCAGGACACCAGCCTGCTGGTAGGAACCCAGCGCCAAGGGCCAGTGACCACCATAACGCTTGCGCAATCCGGCCAGCATGTCCGAAGTATCCGCGACGTCGATCACACTGGGCACGATGGCCATCACCCGCTCATCGGCCAATGCCGTGAGCCATGCGCTCCAGCCGCGCTTGGAGGCACCCGTGATAATGAAGCGGTCCACCGTGAGCCCTTGCCCTGCCAGCTCTTGCTCGGCCAGATCCATCGCCCGGCTTGCCGCCGCGGCCATCGGCACGTGCAGTGGCAATTCCGGCGCGGCGCCGCGAAGCGCATGAGCCCAGGTATGGGCCACGGCGTCATCCTCGCGCAAGGGCTTCTCGTTATCGTTGAAGGTCACGTACTGATTGGGCACATCGCTGATCATGACCACGGCCATCCGTGCCTTGAGGGCGACCTCGCGCAATGCCTCGCGGGTATAGTCCGGGGTTTGCGCCGGTCCGAACCGTACACCGTTGTTCACCACCAGCAAGGCTTTGCCGGGCACGGCATTGTGCGGGATATGCAGCTCGACATCATGCTCCCAGCGGCGCGGCTCAACCACCGGCGCTGGCTCCCAAACCTACGAAACCATCTGCAAGCGACGGAACGCATACCCAGGCTCGGAGGCTTGCTCGAGCAATACGGCTTCCAAGGGTGCCTGACGCACCTTGCCAATATGGCACTGGACAACATCCTGCGGACGCAGGCTGGCACAATCCTGCATGGTGCAAGCCTGCAAGCCAGCCATCAGGCAGGGGATGGCCAGCGCTAAACGGTAATTCATGTGCATGCTTCCTGCTTCGAGAAAGCACTTCACGCTATGCATCACAACAAGCGCGCACAAGTCGCAAAAGGCCGTGAAGGATGCAACCTACATCAGCTTGAGATATCACCTACAAAAAAACCTGCGTCATACAAACAAAAACGCCCCCGGCGATGCGTGCGAGGGCGTTTTGACTCGAACGAGCAAAATGGGAATAGCTCTATTTCTATATCAACCCTGCCGAGCAAGGTCGCGCAGATGAAGTACAACCATAACGATCGCGGCTATGGCGGTCACTATTGATGCCAAGGTACCCAACACGACCGTGGACATTATCGATTCATTGTTCCAAACCACGACCTGTTGATTGAGACGATCGTCATAGAGTATTTGCCCGTCCAACGTGGCGAGTTCACGCACGGTGCTACCATCATCCCCACGTTCCACTGTAAGAATAACCTTCGTATTGATACGAAGCCCCGATACCTCATACAACTTCCGGTAAGTATAAACACGTTTACCCTCCCGCCTTCCATCAAGCTTATATGCTACGCCAAAATGTACTAGCGAACGGTTATGCTCCCAAACGTCTGGATAACCGGATACTCGCCCCTCGATAACTAGTAGCCTAGACAAATCAGGGGCCTTATATACTTCCAGCTGACTAAAATAAAGCGCAACACCTGCAAGCATCGTAATCACGACAATCGCAAGCAATTGAGCTCGCTTTAAAGGAGGGGACACTCTGAGCAACTTTATGAATCCAGAAAATGACTGCACACGCCCCTCCTGCTATTTTAAATAGGAAAATCACCTAAAAATCTTTAATGATACCTATCAACTCCACCTACGCCCCCGCCAGGCGGGATGATCTCTATAGGACCTATATCAATATTCCACCTGGGGAGTTCCGGCAATGGGAATACCATAGGCCCGCCACCGAAGTCCGGCTCAATATAGCCACCCCCGCCGCCGCCAGATATTCCGTACAGGTGAGAAAGGTCGCTTCCAAGCAGCACGCCTTGCGTATCCGGGTTCCACTGGGTTACCGCAACTCGGCCCGCATAGATTGCGCTGATTTGGGCGAGCGATGCAAGGGCCAAGTCCGGCGCTACCCAGTAATCAGGGTAGGTGGCATTTGTATTTGCAACGAAATGTTTTTGCACTACAGGTGCGATAAAAGAATGATACAAATTTGTTGCCGCATCGGAATTGAGTATCCCCAAGGCATTAGCCCCAACGCCCACAGCAGTGAAAATAACTGCGGGAGTGCCAGCCCCAGCAAGCAAGCTTATGCTGCCGACAATCCCCGCAACATTTCCAACCAGGCTCAGGACGTCACCTTTTTCAAATTTCTGGTCGGTCTTGTACTGAGCAGTAATTTTTAGAAATACTGTAGTCGCAGCAAGCGTATTCACCTTGATATTGAGGAAGGGTGTAAAACCCGCAGTCAGCTTTACTATTGACGTGATCCCGGCGACTGCAGCTCCGGTTTGGGCACTCTGATTCACTAGAACGAACCCTGACTTGTCGCTATTGTACTGATCCGTCAGGGAAGTAGCTGCCGCACCCACCGCTACCGGTTTCTCAACGTAGCCCAAGATAATCTCAAGTGTTTTGATCATCTTTCGCTACTCCCTGATCAATGTCTTGAAGGCGATGCTCATACGCAGCCGATTACAACTCACACCAGGCGCCCGAGCACCATGCGGCACTTCCCCATTGAAGATTACAACCCGCCTCGGCTTAGGCTGTACCGACAGCACAATACTTTCTTTGTCAGCGTCGTAGAATACAAGCTCACCACCCCAGCAGGTGGCCCAGTACTCGCTGCAAAACAGCATTACAGTTTTCCCTGGCGCCTCGGCTGTATTGTCACGATGAATAGGACCATCCTGGCTGCTTGTTTGACCATTGGCGTATACCCCTAACAGGGTCGCCGAAGGCATATGCGCAGCCTTGATACGTGCCCAGATATTCGCCAGAAAAGCCCAGTCCGGTCGCTCTCGTAGTTCTTGCTCACAGTCTTCCAATTCATTTCTGCGAGTACCGGCGATAAAACTGTGCCAACATGGACGATCAAGGGGAGCATAAGGATAGGGCCAGCCATAACGCCAGAGCGAGCCAGTTAGGAGCCTCAATATTTTCGTGTGCTCTTCGTCCGTTATTCCATCATCAATCACACAGATATTTTTACAAGCAGTCAAACCTACCATTACTTCAATCTCCTGATCTCAACATAGCGATTGGAGACTGAAAGTTAAAACACCTTTAGATATTCTCACACAGGGAAACAGCCGCTCAGCCGGTGACCTTTACCATAGCCTTGACGTGATAACAGATTTAGTCGCCATAACGAGTTCCCATTTTCTTTACCTCAAACAAACTTTTTTCAGACTGACACCAACCTGAAGCTTTACCAGCCCCCAAGCATTTACCATGATAAAAGCACGTGTGCGTGAGAGACCGCAGGCAGCCACTGCCCTTGGCTTCACTCAGAATTGGACATAAAAAAACGCCCCCGGCATTTCGACCGGGGGCGTTTTCGTTTCAGCTCAAGCTAGACGATCAAGCCTTGGCTTTCTTGGCAGCGCGGGTACGCTCGCCTTCGTCCAGGATCTTCTTGCGCAGGCGGATCGACTTCGGAGTCACTTCGCACAGCTCGTCGTCCTGGATGAATTCCAGGGCCTGTTCCAGGGTGTGGCGAACCGGCGGTACCAGGGCGATGACTTCGTCTTTGCCCGAAGCACGCATGTTGTCGAGCTTCTTGCCTTTGGTCGGGTTCACGCCCAGGTCGTTGTCACGGCTGTTCAGGCCGATGATCTGACCGTTGTAGATGTCCTGACCGTGCTCGATGAACAGCTTGCCGCGAGCCTGCAGGGTTTCCAGCGAGTAGGTCAGCGCCTTGCCGGTCTCGATCGAAACCAGTACACCGTTCAGGCGACCGGACATCTGGCCGGCTTTCATGGTGTCGTAGCGATCGAAGATCGAGGTCAGGATGCCGGCACCGTTGGTCAGAGTCAGGAACTGGTTACGGAAACCGATCAGACCACGAGCAGGTACGTTGTACTCCAGACGTACACGGCCTTTGCCATCCGGCGCCATGTTGGTCAGGTCGCCCTTACGCAGGCCCATTTCTTCCATGACCTTGCCCTGGGATTCTTCAGGGATGTCGATGGTGACGTTCTCGAACGGCTCCTGCTTCACGCCGTTGACTTCGCGGATGATCACTTCAGGGCGGCCTACAGCCATCTCGAAGCCTTCACGACGCATGGTTTCGATCAGAACCGACAGGTGCAGCTCACCACGGCCGGAAACCTTGAACTTGTCAGCCGAGTCGCCTTCTTCAACGCGCAGTGCAACGTTGTACAGCAGCTCTTTGTCCAGACGTTCCTTGATGTTACGGCTGGTGACGAACTTGCCTTCCTTGCCGCAGAACGGCGAGTCGTTGACCTGGAAGGTCATCGAAACGGTCGGCTCGTCAACGGTCAGTGGCTTCATCGCCTCGACGTGGTTCATGTCGCACAGGGTGTCGGAGATGAACAGCTCGTCGAAACCGCTGATGCAGACGATGTCGCCAGCCTGGGCTTCTTCAACGTCGACGCGGTGCAGGCCGTGGTGGCCCATCAGCTTGAGGATACGGCCGTTACGCTTCTTGCCTTCGGTGTCGATGGCAACAACCGGGGTGTTCGGCTTGATACGACCACGGGCGATACGGCCAACGCCGATAACACCGAGGAAGCTGTTGTAGTCCAGAGCGGAGATCTGCATCTGGAACGGGCCATCGACGTCAACGTTCGGCGCCGGTACGTTGTCGACGATCGACTGGTACAGCGGGGTCATGTCTTCGGCCATGTCGGTGTGGTCCAGACCGGCGATGCCGTTCAGGGCCGAAGCGTAGACAACCTGGAAGTCCAGCTGATCATCGGTGGCACCGAGGTTGTCGAACAGGTCGAAGATCTGGTCCAGAACCCAGTCAGGACGCGCGCCCGGGCGGTCAACCTTGTTGATCACGACGATCGGCTTCAGGCCAGCTTCGAAAGCCTTCTTGGTCACGAAGCGGGTTTGTGGCATCGGACCGTCCTGGGCATCGACCAGCAGCAGCACGGAGTCGACCATCGACATTACACGCTCAACCTCGCCACCGAAGTCGGCGTGGCCGGGGGTGTCGACGATGTTGATGTGGTAGCCGTTCCAGTTGATGGCGGTGTTTTTCGCCAGGATGGTAATGCCGCGCTCTTTTTCCTGGTCGTTGGAGTCCATCACGCGCTCGTCGTTGAGCTCGTTACGCTCCAGGGTGCCGGACTGGCGCAGGAGTTTGTCGACCAGGGTGGTTTTACCATGGTCAACGTGGGCGATGATGGCGATGTTACGCAGATTTTCGATCACAACTGTATCTCGATCAGAGGATTCGGTTGCCGCCAGTGTAGGCGGCGAATATGTATGGTTTGAGGCTCAGCGGGCCCGGTGGTCGGGAGGGCGATGGCGGATGCTGCCGCCATACAGCCCTGGCGTCTTATGCCGGACGATAAACACGCACATTGGCATGTCCCTCACTGAGCAGGTGGTGTGCGTGCAGACGGCTCATCACACCTTTGTCGCAATACAGCAAGTACTGGCGGTTGGCATCCAGCTGCTTGAACTTGCTGTTGATGGCATAGAACGGCATGGCCTGGACTTCGATACCGTCCAGCACCAGAGGTTCGTCTTCCTGGGCATCGGGGTGACGAATGTCGATGACGATCTGGCCGGGCAGCGCCTCGGTCACTTCCTCGATTTCGATGTCCTTGCCCAGTTCGTCGATCACATGGTCGATGGAGATCAACCGGGCGCGTTCCAGGGCGCGCTCCAGCACGGCCATGTCGAACTGCTTCTCTTCATGCTCCATGCGGTGGCGCTTGGCGTGGGTGGTCGGGTTTACCGAGATCACGCCGCAGTATTCTGGCATGTGCTTGGCGAAGTCGGCAGTGCCGATCGCGTAGGCCTGGTCGATGATGTCCTGCTTGTGGCTGGCCAGCAGGGGGCGCAGCACCAGCTTGTCGGTGGCCGAGTCGATGATCGACAGGTTCGGCAAGGTCTGGCTGGACACCTGGGAAATCGCTTCGCCGGTGACCAGGGCATCGATCTCCAGGCGGTCGGCCATGTGCGCGGCACCACGCAGCATCATGCGCTTCAGCGTCACACCCATGTAGCTGTTGTCGACCTTGTTCAGAATCTCGCCGACCACTTCCTCGAACGGCACGCTGATGAACAGCACGCGCTGGCTGCTGCCGAACTTCTTCCACAGGTAGTGAGCCACTTCCATCACGCCCAGCTCGTGGGCACGGCCACCGAGGTTGAAGAAGCAGAAGTGGGTCATCAGGCCGCGGCGCATCATCTGATAAGCCGCCACGGTGGAGTCGAAGCCACCGGACATCAGTACCAGTGTCTGCTCCAGGGCGCCCAGCGGGTAGCCGCCGATGCCCTGGTGCTGGTTATGGATCACGTACAGGCGCTGGTCGCGGATTTCGATGCGCACCAGGACTTCCGGGTTCTTCAGCTCGATGCCGGCGGCGCCGCACTGCTGGCGCAGCTGGCTGCCGACGTAACGGTCGACGTCCATCGAGGTGAAGTCGTGGTGACCACCGCGCTTGCAGCGCACGGCGAAGTGCTTGCCGGCCAGCAGATGGCCGAAGTGCTGCTTGCACTTGGCGACGATGTCATCGAAGTCGCCGAGCGGGTATTCCTCTACCTGCAGGAAGTGGGTGATACCCGGGGTGCAGGTGAGGCGCTCGATCATCTCGCGCTGGACCTTTTCGTCTTCGACGCGGGTGACCACTTCGAGATTGTCCCAGACACCATCGACCACGAGCTCAGGATCGAGGTCCTTGAGCACGTTGCGGATGTTCTTGCCGAGCTGGCGGATGAAGCGCTTGCGCACCGGCCGGCTCTTGATGGTGATTTCTGGGAAGACTTTGACGATAAGTTTCATTGGTTAACAGCGCGCGCAGGGCCTGCCGAAAATGAGGGGCGCGAATTATAGCGGAAATTGCTCAGGATTTGACCAACTTTTGTACAGAAGGTCGGATTTATATTGCCTGCACCGGCCTCATCGCCGGCAAGCCAGCTCCCACAGGCTATCCACAGTTCTCAAGACCTGCGCCCTACCTGTGGGAGCTGGCTTGCCAGCGATGAGGCCCTCAAAGAAAGCACATAACTCAAGCAATGCACACTATTGGTGCACTGCTACCAAAATTCGCATCTTAAGAGTGCACTTTTCCCCAGCAACCCACCCCCAGATGCCCGCAAACGCCCCCTTTTATCCCGCCCTCGCCATTTTCGGGCACTGGCATGCAATTTGCTCCCTTGTGAGGCAGGTAAGCTTGGCCGACTATCCGCGCCCGGCAACACCCTTTTTCCAGGGCAGCGGCCCACCGCGCTCTAGACCATCCGGAGGACAACATGTCGAAGTCGGTTCAACTCATCAAAGATCATGACGTCAAGTGGATTGATCTGCGTTTCACGGACACCAAAGGCACTCAGCACCACGTGACCATGCCGGCGCGTGATGCACTGGAAGACGACTTCTTCGAAGTCGGCAAGATGTTCGACGGTTCCTCCATCGCTGGCTGGAAAGGCATCGAAGCCTCCGACATGATCCTGATGCCGGTCGACGAAACTGCCGTACTGGACCCGTTCACCGAAGAGCCGACCCTGATCATCACCTGCGACATCGTCGACCCGTCGAGCATGCAGGGCTACGATCGTGACCCTCGCGCCATTGCCAAGCGCGCCGAAGAGTACCTGAAGAGCACCGGCATCGGTGACACCGTATTCGCAGGCCCGGAGCCAGAGTTCTTCATTTTCGACGAAGTGAAGTTCCAGTCGGACATCTCCGGCTCGATGTTCAAGATCTTCTCCGAGCAAGGCTCGTGGATGACCGGCGCTGACGTGGAAGGCGGCAACAAAGGCCACCGTCCAGGCGTGAAGGGCGGCTACTTCCCGGTTCCGCCGTTCGACCACGACCACGAAATCCGTACTGCCATGTGCAACGCACTGGAAGAAATGGGCCAGACCGTCGAAGTTCACCACCACGAAGTGGCGACTGCCGGCCAGAACGAAATCGGCGTCAAGTTCAACACCCTGGTGAAGAAGGCTGACGAAGTACAGGCGCTGAAGTACGTCGTGCACAACGTTGCCGACGCCTACGGCCGCACCGCTACCTTCATGCCGAAGCCACTGTACGGCGACAACGGCTCGGGCATGCACGTGCACATGTCGATCTGGAAAGACGGCAAGAACACCTTCTCGGGTGAAGGCTATGCCGGCCTGTCCGACACCGCCCTGTACTTCATCGGCGGTATCATCAAGCACGGTAAGGCCCTGAACGGCTTCACCAACCCGTCGACCAACTCCTACAAGCGTCTGGTCCCAGGCTTCGAAGCCCCGGTAATGCTGGCCTACTCGGCTCGCAACCGTTCCGCCTCGATCCGTATTCCTTACGTCGGCAGCCCGAAAGCCCGCCGTATCGAAGCTCGCTTCCCGGACCCATCGGCCAACCCATACCTGGCCTTCGCGGCCCTGCTGATGGCCGGCCTGGACGGTATCCAGAACAAGATCCACCCAGGCGATGCTGCCGACAAGAACCTGTACGACCTGCCGCCTGAAGAGGCCAAGGACATTCCGCAGGTTTGCGGCAGCCTGAAGGAAGCTCTGGAAGAGCTGGACAAGGGCCGTGCGTTCCTGACCAAGGGCGGCGTGTTCTCCGACGACTTCATCGATGCCTTCATCGAGCTGAAGAGCGAAGAAGAAATCAAGGTCCGCACCTTCGTTCACCCGCTGGAATACGAGCTGTACTACAGCTGCTGATCTGATCGGCGCCTCGCGCCGATGACATGATCACGAACGGCCTCCTTCGGGAGGCCGTTTTCGTTTCCGTGGCTGCGTCCTCGATTTCATACAGAACCGGCAGATGCCGCTGACATTTCGCCGCCCCCCTCAGCACGCAGGGTAGGCGTCCCTTCAGTCAAAGGACGTCACGCCATGCGCAAACTTCTACCTGCAATGATTACCGTATCCGCCCTCCTCACCGGCTGCGCCAGCAATGGCACCGCGCTAGGCCAGGCAACGTCACAGGTGCTTCACCGCGCCACCGGCAGTTGGGACGGTACTCCCTATCTCGATTACCCCGAAGGACGACCAGTGCTGTCGCTTGTGAAAGTCAGCATTCCCGCCCACACCACCCTTGGCTGGCACTGTCACCAGGCGCTCAATCTAGGCTATCTGACCGAGGGACGACTCGAGGTGGAAACCCGCGACGGCAAGCGGACAAGCCTGGTTGCAGGCCAGACGCTGGCCGAACTTCAAGGGGAAGTGCACCGCGGGCACACCACTGGGCAGCCCGCCACTGTCATGGTGTTCCACGCAAGCAATGAAGACCTTGCGTTTTCAACGCCAGAAGCCGAATGCCCGCCAACTGTGCGATAAACCCTGAAACCACCTATGCTCCATATTGGTGCGCGCTGTGGACTAACGCCCCCGAATGCACCCCAAAAGCGATCACATGAACCGTTTAATCAGTTCATTCTGGTGCGAATTTTCCCGTTTCCAGGGCTTTATCGGCAAATTCCGCTTCTTTTCGGAGCCTTGGTTTGGTTCTTGCATTTTTTGCCCAAAGACTGGAATCAGCGGATCCACCGCGCGCCCGACCATGGCCGCGCCCATGCCCGACACGCGCCAAAAGAGGTCGACGACGCCCTATGACCATCAGCGATGCCCAGCACCGTCTACTTCTGGACAACCTGACCACCGCCACGCTGCTGCTCAACGCCGAGCTGCGCCTGGAGTACATGAACCCGGCCGCGGAAATGCTTCTGGCAGTGAGTGGCCAGCGCAGCCATGGGCAGTTCATCAGCGAGCTGTTCACCGAGTCGACCGAAGCGCTCAGCTCGCTGCGCCAGGCGGTCGAGCAGGCGCATCCGTTCACCAAGCGCGAAGCGCAGCTCACCTCGCTGACCGGGCAGACCATCACCGTCGACTACGCGGTTACGCCGATCCTGCACCAGGGCCAGACCCTGCTGCTGCTCGAGGTGCACCCGCGCGACCGGCTGCTGCGCATCACCAAGGAAGAGGCCCAGCTGAGCAAGCAGGAAACCACAAAGATGCTGGTACGCGGCCTGGCCCATGAAATCAAGAACCCCCTCGGCGGCATTCGCGGCGCAGCTCAGCTGCTGGCCCGCGAGCTGCCTGAAGAAGGCCTGCGCGACTACACCAACGTGATCATCGAGGAAGCCGATCGCCTGCGTAACCTGGTCGACCGCATGCTCGGCTCGAACAAGCTGCCGTCGCTGGCCATGACCAACATCCACGAAGTGCTTGAGCGGGTCTGCAGCCTGGTCGAGGCCGAAAGCCAGGGTTGCATCACTTTGGTGCGCGATTATGACCCCAGCCTGCCTGACGTATTGGTCGACCGCGAGCAGATGATCCAGGCGGTGCTCAACATCGTGCGCAATGCCATGCAGGCGATCAGTTCGCAGAACGAACTGCGCCTGGGCCGCATCACCCTGCGCAGCCGTGCCCTGCGCCAGTTCACCATCGGCCATGTGCGCCATCGCCTTGTGGCGAGGGTGGAGATCATCGACAACGGCCCGGGCATCCCGCCGGAACTGCAGGACACCCTTTTCTATCCCATGGTCAGCGGTCGCCCGGACGGTACCGGGCTGGGCCTGGCCATTACCCAGAACATCATCAGCCAGCACCAGGGCCTGATCGAGTGTGAAAGCCATGCAGGCCACACCGCATTCTCGATCTACCTGCCCCTGGAACAAGGAGCCACCGCCTCATGAGCCGAAGTGAAACCGTATGGATCGTCGACGATGATCGCTCCATCCGCTGGGTCCTGGAAAAAGCCCTGCAACAGGAAGGCATGACCACCCAGAGCTTCGATAGCGCCGATGGCGTCATGGGCCGCCTGGCACGCCAGCAACCTGACGTGATCATTTCCGACATCCGCATGCCGGGCACCAGCGGCCTCGACCTGCTGGCACAGATCCGTGAGCAGCACCCGCGCCTGCCGGTCATCATCATGACCGCCCACTCCGACCTGGACAGCGCCGTTGCGTCGTACCAGGGCGGTGCATTCGAGTACCTGCCCAAGCCATTCGACGTGGACGAGGCGGTCTCGCTGGTCAAGCGCGCTAACCAGCACGCCCAGGAGCAACAAGGGCTGGATGTGCCGCAGAGCCTGGCGCGCACCCCGGAAATCATCGGTGAAGCACCGGCAATGCAGGAGGTGTTCCGCGCCATCGGCCGCCTCAGCCACTCCAACATCACCGTGCTGATCAACGGTGAGTCCGGTACCGGCAAGGAGCTGGTGGCCCACGCCCTGCACCGCCACAGCCCGCGTGCGGCCTCACCGTTCATCGCCCTGAACATGGCAGCCATCCCCAAGGACCTGATGGAGTCCGAGCTGTTCGGCCATGAAAAGGGCGCCTTCACCGGCGCCGCCAACCTGCGCCGAGGGCGCTTCGAGCAGGCCGACGGCGGCACCCTGTTCCTCGACGAGATCGGCGACATGCCCGCCGACACCCAGACCCGCCTGCTGCGAGTGCTGGCCGATGGCGAGTTCTATCGCGTGGGCGGCCACGTACCGGTCAAGGTCGATGTGCGCATCATCGCCGCCACTCACCAGAACCTGGAGTCGCTGGTGCAGGCCGGCAAGTTCCGCGAGGACTTGTTCCACCGCCTGAACGTGATCCGCATCCACATTCCGCGGCTGGCCGACCGCCGCGAAGATATCCCTGCCCTCGCCCGCCACTTCCTCGCCCGCGCCGCCCAGGAACTGGCGGTCGAACCGAAGATCCTCAAGCCGGAAACCGAGGAATTCATTCGCAATCTGCCGTGGCCGGGCAACGTACGGCAGATGGAGAACACCTGCCGCTGGATCACCGTGATGGCCTCCAGCCGCGAAGTGCTGATCGGCGACCTGCCGCCGGAGCTGTTGAACCTGCCACAAGACGCCGCACCGGTAACCAACTGGGAGCAGGCCCTGCGCCAGTGGGCCGACCAGGCGTTGGCGCGTGGGCAGACCAGCCTGCTGGACAGCGCAGTGCCGAGCTTCGAGCGGATCATGATCGAGACGGCGCTCAAGCACACCGCTGGCCGTCGGCGCGATGCGGCACTGTTGCTGGGTTGGGGGCGCAATACCCTGACGCGCAAGATCAAGGAGCTGGGGATGAATGTGGCGGGTGGCGATGATGAGGAAGGTGACGAGCACTGAGTTCCAGGTAAACCCATAGTTCTCTGGGGCTGCTGCGCAGCCCATCGCGACACAAGGCCGCTCCTACAGGAGAATGCGATCCCCTGTAGGAGCGGCCTTGTGTCGCGATGGGCCGCAAAGCGGCCCCAAACATTTCAGCCCTTCGATGCACCGATCCTGTGCCCGATGCACCTCACTAAGGCACAAATCCCCTCAAAAAACGGCCAATTCACCCTGAAAGCCCAGATTCACGGGCTTTTCAAAACTGGCACGCCCCCTGCAATAAACAATACATATCCAGTTTCGGGGGCCCTGGTACAGGCAGGCCGGGTGAACCCCTCTTTTATTCGCAACATCGCCAGTTTTGGGGACCTCGGTACAGGCAGGCCGGGCCATCCCCCCTTTATACGCAGTACCCCTTTCGGGGACCCTGGTACAGGCAGGCCGGGATATCCCCTCTTTTATTCGTGCAGTTTCACCTGCAACCGCCAGCGCCCAGCGTCCTCTGCACCGGCCCACTCGCCGTGCAGGGGGCGCGCGGCCACCACCGTCAGCAACAGCCCTTCCTTGCTATTCTGCACCCGCCAACTCACAGGCTTGCCCTGCAGGCTCAGTTGCCCTTGCCGGGCCTTGCCTTGGGCCTGGAACAACAGTGCTACGGTACCGTCCACATTCTCGCCATGCAGCTGAGGCTCTTCGTTGAACCACAGCTCCAGGCCATCCTGCACCACCTCCACCTGCTGCAACTCGCGCTCGTCGGGTGTAGTCAGGCGGCCGATCATCAACCCTACCATCAAGCCGACGATCGCCAGCGACAGCATCACCCGCGGGAACGCCTTCGAACGCACGTCCGGTTCGGGGGTAGAATGCCCGTCATCTTCACGCTTGGAGCCGTGCATGTTTCACGTCATCCTTTTTCAACCAGAAATTCCGCCGAATACCGGCAACATCATTCGCCTCTGCGCCAACAGCGGCTGCGACCTGCACCTGATCGAGCCCATCAGCTTCGAACTGGACGACAAGCGCCTGCGGCGCGCGGGGCTGGATTACCACGAGTATGCCACGCTCAAGCGCCACGAGAGCCTGGCCGGATGCCTGGAAAGCCTGGGCAACCCACGGCTGTTCGCCTTCACCACCAAGGGCTCGCACCCGTTCCACGAAGTGGCTTACCAGCCGGGTGATGCCTTCCTGTTCGGGCCAGAAAGCCGCGGCCTGCCGGCCGAAGTACTGGACAGCCTGCCGGCCGAACAACGCCTGCGCCTGCCGATGCGGCCGGGGTGCCGCAGCCTGAATCTGTCCAATACCGTGGCTGTGACGGTGTATGAGGCGTGGCGGCAGAATGGGTTTGCCGGCAGTTGATGCGCTGCCTGCACTGGCCCTATGGCCGGCAAGCCAGCTCCCACAGGGACCGCACCAGCCTTGAAACCTGTGCAGTACCTGTGGGAGCTGGCTTGCCGGCGATAGGGCCGGAACAGGCCAACAAAAAAGGCGACCGAAGTCGCCCTTTTTCAAATGCAGCTATTACTGCACAGTTGGCGCTTCGCCGGCTTCCTGCATGCGCTGCATTTCTTGCGCGTACAGGGCGTCGAAGTTGACCGGCGACAGCATCAGGGCCGGGAACGAACCGCGGGTCACCAGGCTGTCCAGGGTCTCGCGGGCGTACGGGAAGAGGATGTTCGGGCAGAACGCACCCAGGGTGTGGCTCATCGAAGCCGCGTCCAGGTTCTTGATCAGGAAGATACCGGCCTGCTGCACTTCAGCGATGAAGGCCACTTCGTCACCGTTCTTGACGGTAACCGACAGGGTCAGTACCACCTCGTGGAAGTCGCCTTCCAGGGCTTTCTGCTTGGTGTTCAGGTCCAGGGCAACGCTCGGCTCCCAGGTCTGGCGGAAGATCTGCGGGCTTTTCGGGGCTTCGAACGACAGGTCGCGCACATAGATGCGCTGCATGGAGAACTGAGGGCTGTTGTCTTCTGCAGCAGCGCCGTTGGTCTGTTGGTCAGTCATGGCAGATCCTTATCCTAATGTTTTTGAATGCAGTGCAAATCAGGCCGCCAGCAGCGCGTCGAGCTTGCCGGCGCGCTCCAAGGCATAAAGGTCATCGCATCCACCGACGTGGGTGCTGCCGATCCAGATCTGCGGCACAGATGTACGGCCGGCCTTCTGGCTCATCTCGGCACGAACCTGTGGCTTGCCGTCGACCTTGATTTCCTCGAAGGCCACGCCCTTGCTCTCGAGCAGGTACTTGGCGCGCATGCAGTAGGGGCAGTAGTCGCTGGAATAGACGATGACGGGCTTCATATCACTTCACCAGGGGCAGGTTATCGGCTTTCCAGCTGGAAACGCCACCGCTCAGTTTGGCGGCGTTGTAACCAGCCTTGAGCAGCTCGCGGCAGATGGTGCCGGACTGCTGGCCCATCGAGTCGACGACGATCAGGGTCTTCTCTTTGTGCTTGTCCAGCTCGCTCATGCGGTTGACCAGCTTGTCCTGCGGGATGTTCACCGCACCGACGATGTGACCGGCGGAGTATTCCTTGGTCGGGCGAATGTCGATGACCAGGGCTTTCTCGGCATTGACCAGGGCAGTCAGCTGGCCGTTGCTCAGGCTCTGGCCGCCGCGACGAATTTCGTTGACCAGCAGCGCGACCAGCAAAACAACGAAGATCGCCACCAGGATGTAGTGGTTTGTCGCAAATTGAATCAGGTTAGCAACCATCTGGGGTGTTCCACGCGATTGAAAATGCCGGCCAGTATACACAGGCCCTTATTGCCACCAAAGCCCGACGGGCCGGCCGGAAAGGTACCTTCATGTTGCCACATTGGCCACGCTGGTCAGGGAACAGGACGAATATTCGCCGCCGGTGGCGCATTTGCCCTAAAATGCGTGTCTTTATCATCTTTGAACAACCGTGAGTTTGATTGATGACGAGTACGCCCAAACCCCTGGTCCTGATCATCCTGGATGGCTTCGGCCACAGCGAAAGCCCCGAATACAACGCCATCTACGCCGCCAACACACCGGTCTATGACCGCCTGCGCGCCAGCCAGCCGCATGGCCTCATTTCCGGCTCGGGCATGGATGTCGGCCTGCCGGACGGGCAGATGGGCAACTCCGAAGTCGGTCACATGAACCTCGGCGCCGGCCGCGTGGTGTACCAGGACTTCACCCGAGTGACCAAGGCCATCCGCGACGGCGAGTTCTTCGAGAACCTGGTTCTGACCGGTGCCGTGGACAAGGCAGCCAGTGCCGGCAAGGCCGTGCACATCCTCGGCCTGCTGTCGGACGGCGGCGTACACAGCCACCAGGACCACCTGGTAGCCATGGCCGAACTGGCTGCGCAGCGCGGTGCGGAAAAGATCTACCTGCACGCCTTCCTCGATGGTCGCGACACGCCACCACGCAGCGCGCAGTCGTCCATCGAGCTGCTCGACGCCACCTTCGCCAAGCTGGGCAAGGGCCGCATCGCCAGCCTGATCGGTCGCTACTACGCCATGGACCGCGACAACCGCTGGGACCGCGTCAGCGCCGCCTACAACCTGATCGTCGACAGCGCTGCCGAATACACCGCCGACACCGCCTTGGCCGGCCTGGAAGCGGCCTACGCCCGCGACGAGAGCGACGAGTTCGTCAAGGCCACGCGCATTGGTGAAGCAGTCAAGGTCGAAGACGGCGACGCGGTGATCTTCATGAACTTCCGCGCCGACCGCGCCCGCGAACTGTCGCGCGTGTTCGTCGAAGCCGACTTCAACGAATTTCCGCGTGCCCGCCTGCCAAAACTGGCCGCCTACATCGGCCTGACCCAGTACTCGGCAAAAATCCCGGCCCCCGCCGCCTTCGCCCCGGCCAGCCTGAACAACGTGCTGGGCGAGTACCTGGCGAAAAACGGCAAGACCCAGCTGCGCATCGCCGAGACCGAGAAGTACGCCCACGTCACCTTCTTCTTCTCCGGTGGCCGCGAAGAGCCGTTCGAAGGCGAAGAACGCATCCTGATCCCGTCACCGAAGGTCGCCACCTACGACCTGCAGCCGGAAATGAGCGCACCGGAAGTTACCGACCGCATCGTCGAGGCCATCGAGCAGCAGCGTTATGACGTGATCGTGGTCAACTACGCCAACGGTGACATGGTCGGCCATACCGGCGTGTTCGAGGCTGCGGTGAAAGCCGTCGAGGCCTTGGATGGCTGCGTCGGGCGCATCGTCGAAGCTCTGGACAAGGTCGGCGGCGAAGCGCTGATCACCGCCGACCATGGCAACGTCGAGCAAATGGAAGACGAGTGCACCGGCCAGGCGCACACCGCGCATACCACCGAGCCGGTACCGTTCATCTATGTGGGCAAGCGCAACGTCAAGGTGCGTGACGGCGGTGTGCTAGCCGATGTGGCGCCGACCATGCTGAAGCTGCTGGGGCTGGAAAAGCCGGTTGAAATGACCGGCACCTCGATTCTGGTCGACGCCTGATTCTGAGTATGGGGCCGCGTCGC
The DNA here is from genome assembly GCF_057444345.1 of Pseudomonas sp. PVC-5-1. Classification (NCBI taxonomy): domain Bacteria; kingdom Pseudomonadati; phylum Pseudomonadota; class Gammaproteobacteria; order Pseudomonadales; family Pseudomonadaceae; genus Pseudomonas; species Pseudomonas sp. PVC-5-1. Next base: position 5,349,943 of record NZ_CM172024.1, read on the forward strand.
GGCCCAATCGCCGGCAAGCCAGCTCCCACAAGTACTGCACAGTTTCAAGGCCTGTGGTGATCCTGTGGGAGCTGGCTTGCCGGCGATTGGGCTGCAAAGCAGCCCCTTTGCACATGAATTCCAGACAAACGCCCCTCTGCACCCGCAGCGAGGCGTTTTTTTTGCCCGCCCGCGCGGGCATACTAGGCCAGTCTCCATCCTTGGTACGCCAAACCCCATGCTTCGCGCCCTGATCCTCCTAGCCCTGTCTTGCCTGCTCAGCCCGGCCTTTGCCGATGAGCGTGCGCAGACCCAGCAGCAACTGGACGCCACCCGCCAGGACATTGCCGAGCTCAAGAAGACGCTGGGCAAGCTCCAGGAAGAAAAGGCCGGTGTGCAAAAGGACCTCAAAGCCACCGAGACCGATATCGGCAACCTCGAAAAGCAGGTGGAGGCCCTGCAGCAAGAACTAAAAAAGACCGAGGGCGAGCTGGAGCGCCTTGATACCGAGAAAAAAAAACTCCAGAGCGCCCGCGTTGAACAACAGCGACTGATCGCCATCCAGGCCCGTTCGGCCTACCAGAACGGCCGCGAGGAATACCTCAAGCTGCTGCTCAACCAGCAGAACCCCGAGAAGTTTGCCCGCACCCTCACCTACTACGACTACCTGAGCAAGGCGCGCCTGGAGCAACTGCGCACCTTCAACGAGACCCTGCGCCAACTGGCCAACGTCGAACAGGAAATCGCTACCCAGCAGCAACAGCTGCTGGCCCAGCGCGCCGACCTCGACAGCCGCCGCCAGGCCCTGGAAACCGAGCGTGGCAAGCGCCAGCAGGTGCTGGCCAAGCTCAACAGCGACATGAAGGACCGCGACCAGAAGCTGCAATCGCGCGAGCAGGATCAGGCCGACCTGTCCAAGGTACTCAAGACCATCGAAGAAACCCTCGCCCGCCAGGCCCGCGAGGCCGAAGAAGCGCGCAAGAAGGCCTTGCTGGCCCAGCAGGAAGCGGAAAAGCGCCGCCAGCAGGAAGCCCTCGCTGCCGCTGCCGCTCGCGAACAGGCCCGCGAACCGGTGGAGCCACCGAAAAAGGCCCGCACCACCCTGGGCCCGCTGGTTTCCAGCGACGGCGCGAACTACGGCGGCGCATTTTCTGCCGCACGGGGAAAACTTCCCTGGCCAGTCAATGGTCGATTGCTGGCACGTTTCGGTGATGCCCGCGGCAGCGATGCCCGTGCCAAGTGGGACGGGGTGATGATCAGCGCCAACCCGGGCACCCAGGTACGTGCCGTGCACGGCGGGCGCGTGGTGTTCGCCGACTGGTTGCGCGGTGCCGGGCTTCTGGTCATTCTCGACCATGGCAACGGTTACCTGAGCCTGTACGGCCATAACCAGAGCCTGCTCAAGAGCGCCGGTGATATCGTCAAGGCCGGCGAGGCCATTTCCACCGTTGGCGACAGCGGCGGCCAGGACGCTGCCGGCTTGTACTTCGCCATCCGCCAGCAGGGCCGGCCTACCGACCCTTCGCAGTGGTGCCGGGGCTAGTCAAATTTCTACGGGGTAGCCCACGGGCTGCGCCGATGCTCCCCAGGGAGCGCTTACAGGATCAGGAGTTCGTTCGACATGCTGCACTCGCCTCGTCTCACCCAGCTGGCCCTGTCCATCGCCCTGGCGGTCGGCGCGCCCCTGGCCACTGCCGCGGAACCGGCCAAGCCGGCTGCAGTACCGGCCACCGAGGTGACCGCCAAGGCGCCACTGCCGCTTGAAGAGCTGCGCACCTTCGCCGAGGTCATGGACCGTATCAAGGCGGCCTATGTGGAACCGGTGGACGACAAGACCCTGCTGGAAAATGCCATCAAGGGCATGCTCAGCAACCTCGACCCGCACTCGGCTTACCTCGGCCCCGAGGACTTCCAGGAACTGCAGGAAAGCACCAGCGGCGAGTTCGGCGGGCTGGGCATCGAAGTAGGCCAGGAAGACGGCTTCATCAAGGTGGTCTCGCCGATCGACGACACCCCGGCCTCGCGTGCCGGCGTGCAGGCCGGCGACCTGATCGTCAAGATCAACGGCGCCCCGACCCGTGGCCAGACCATGACCGAAGCGGTCGACAAGATGCGTGGCAAGGTGGGCGAGAAAATCACCCTGACCTTGGTGCGTGACGGCGGCACCCCCTTCGACGTGACCCTGGCCCGCGCGGTCATCCAGGTCAAGAGCGTGAAGAGCCAGCTGCTGGAGAACGACTACGGCTACATCCGCATTACCCAGTTCCAGGTCAAGACCGGCGACGAAGTAGGCAAGGCCCTGGCCAAACTGCGCAAGGACAACGGCAAGAAGCTGCGCGGCGTGGTGCTGGACCTGCGCAACAACCCGGGCGGCGTGCTGCAGTCGGCGGTGGAAGTGGCCGACCACTTCCTGACCAAGGGCCTGATCGTCTACACCAAGGGCCGTATCGCCAACTCCGAGCTGCGCTTCTCTGCCGACCCGGCCGACGCCAGCGACGGCGTGCCACTGGTGGTGCTGATCAACGGCGGCAGTGCCTCGGCCTCGGAAATTGTCGCCGGCGCCCTGCAAGACCAGAAACGCGCCGTGCTGATGGGCACCGACAGCTTCGGCAAAGGCTCGGTGCAGACCGTGCTGCCACTGGCCAACGATCGTGCGCTGAAGCTCACCACCGCGCTGTACTTCACCCCCAACGGCCGCTCGATCCAGGCCCAGGGCATCGTCCCCGATATCGAAGTGCGCCCGGCCAAGCTCACCGCCGAAGCCGACACCGACAACTTCAAGGAAGCCGACCTGCAGGGCCACCTGGGCAACGGCAACGGCGGTGCCGACCGCCCGACCGGCAGCGGCAAGCGCAAGGAGCGCCCGCAGGATGACGACTTCCAGCTGAGCCAGGCTCTGAGCCTGCTCAAAGGCCTGAACATCACCAAGGGCGACTGATCCACTCCATGCGTTATCTGCTGTGTCTGCTGTTCTGCCTGATGGCTGGGGTCGCACAAGCGGCGCCAGCCGGCAAGGCCTACATGAGCATCATCATCGACGACCTCGGCCAGAGCAGCGAACGCGACAGCCGGACCTTGGCCCTGCCCGGCCCTGTGACCATGGCGATCATGCCCGACACCCCGCATGCCACCGACTTTGCCCGCCAGGCGCACAAGGCTGGCAAGACGGTGATCCTGCACATGCCCATGGACCCAGCCACCGGCCCTTACGCCTGGCACCCTGGCACGCCGATCGATGAACTGGCCAAACGCTTTGACGCAGCCCTGGCCAAGGTTCCGTATGCCGCCGGCATCAACAACCACATGGGCAGCCGCATGACAGCACAGCGTGAGCCCATGGCCTGGTTGATGGGTGAGCTGCAGCAACGTCACCTGTTCTTCGTCGACAGCCGTACCAGCGCCGCCACCGTGGCAGCGGCCGAAGCCCAGGCGCAGGGGCTGGCGCATGTTTCTCGGGATGTATTCCTCGATGATGTGCGCACCGCTGAAGCGATTACCGGGCAGTTGCAGCAGGGCATCGCCCTGGCGCACAAGCAGGGCTCGGCGGTGCTGATCGGGCACCCTTATCCACAGACCCTGGAAGTACTGGAGCGGGAGTTGCCATGGTTAAGGAGCAAGGGCATCGAGCTGATCAGGCTCAAGCAGATGATCGCCGTGCGCAGCAATCAGGCGATGCCGGGGCATGGCCGGAATGGCCGCTACAGCAATCGCTGATATTGCTGTCGACCCGGCCGCTCTCATAGAACTGCACATAACTCATTGAATTAGCAGGGACCCTGTGGGAGCGGGCGTGCCCGCGAACACCGGCGAAGCCGGTGCCATACACCGCGTCGTCTGCTTCGCGGCGGTTCGACGCCTCGACACGCCCGCTCCCACAAGGGACGGTGACACGCTCGCGAACATTGTTCCCTGTGCGACAGCACAACCCAAAGGGCTGGGAAATCTCCCACAGAGACCACATTGGCCCCAGGTCAAAAAAAACCCGCTCATGCGAGCGGGTTTTCTTTTGCCTCAACAGCGATCAGCTGTACACACGCCCCAGCAACTGCCGATGGCTTTCAAACTGGTCCAGTACATCACGCACGATCTGCTCTGGCGCAAAGCCCATCAGGTCGTACTCCTGGCTGCCATCGTGCAGGTACACCTCGGCGCGGTAGAAGCGCTGGCGCACTTCCGGCTCACCTTCCACCGGCGCTTCGCTCGGCGCGGCCAGGTAGCCATCCAGGCTCACTTCATAGACGAACGGGTTGCCCTCTTCCATCATCACCCGCAGGCCCATCATGTTGCGGGACTGGCCAACGCGCGTTTCCACCTCGAAGCCCAAGCTTTGCAGCTGCGCGGCGGCTTCTTTCAGCGCCGGGCTGACCTGCTTGTCCATGAAGCGCTGTACAACGGCCTGGGTCGGCTGCAGTTCAAGCTGGGTCAGGCGCTCGCTGAAGCCACGACGGCCACGCGCGGCCAGCTCGGCACGCTCCTGCTCCACCACCACGTCCTGCTTCATGGCCTTGTACAGGCCGAACATGAACAGCACCAGCACCACCGAGAACGGCAGGCCAGCCAGTACGACCATGGTCTGCATGGCCTCGAAGTTACCGGCGAACAGCAGGCCGATGGTGACCAGGGTGATTACCACCGACCAGAACACCACCATCCAGTGCGGGGCGTCTTCGTCGACCTTGCCACCTTTGCACGACAGGTTGGCCATCATCACCGCGCCGGAGTCGGCCGGGGTGAGGAACAGCACGAAGCCGACGAACACCGCTACACCGATGACGATCTTGGCCGCCGGGAAGTATTCCAGCAGCTGGTAGATCGACATCGACGGCTGTTCAAGGGCGGTCTTGCCCAGTTCCACGGCGCCTTGGTTGATCACCAGGTCCAGCGCGGTGTTGCCGAAGATCGACAGCCAGGCCAGGGTGAAGCCCAACGGGATCAGCAACACGCCGCAGACCAGCTGGCGCACGGTGCGACCCTTGGAGATACGGGCAATGAACATGCCGACGAACGGGCCCCAGGAAATCCACCAGGCCCAGTAGAACACGGTCCACAGGCCCAGCCAGCGTTCGGACTTGCCAGCTTCGCCTTCATATACGTAGAGGTCGAAGGTTTTCAGCACGATGCCGTTGAGGTAGTCACCGATGTTCTGCACGAAGCCGTTAAGCAAGTGCAGGGTTTCGCCGCCCAGCAGGACGAAGATCAGCAAGCCGCTGAACAGCACGATGTTGAGGTTGGACAGACGGCGAATGCCGTTTTCCACACCCGAGACCGCCGCCACGGTGGCGACGCCGGCCATGACCAGGATCACCACCAGCAGGTTGGTCTTGCTGTGGTCCATGCCGAACAGGTATTCCAGCCCGGAGGCCACCTGCATCGAGCCGATGCCCAGGTTGGTCACCAGGCCCAGCAGGGTTACGAACATGCCGAAGATGTCCACGGCATTGCCCGCAGCACCCTTGACCCAACGCTCACCGACCAGCGGGTACAGCGCCGAGCGCAGGGCCAGTGGCTGATTGTGGCGGTAGGCGAAGTAACCCACGGCCAGGCCGACCAGGGCGTAGATCGCCCAGCCGTGCAAACCCCAGTGCAGGAAGGTCAGCTGCAGGCCCTGACGCGCTGCGTCGAGGCTGGCAGAAGTGCCTTCCGGTGGGTTGAAGTAGTGGTCCAGCGGCTCGGAGGCGCCGAAGTACAACAGCGAAATGCCGATACCGGAGGAGAACAGCATGCCGGCCCAGGCGCCATAGCTGAAGTCGGGCTGGTCATCCTTGCCGCCAAGCTTGAGCTTGCCGTAGTCGGAGAAGGCCAGGTAGATGACGAACAGCAGGTAACCGCCGATTACCAGCATGTAATACCAGCCGAAGGTGCGCGTCAGCCATTTCTGGGCCACGCCCAGCACTTGGCCGGCGGTTTCGGGTACAGCGATAAGCAAGGCAGTCAAAACGAGAATCATCAGCGCGGAGGTGAAGAACACCACGCGGTTGACCCGTACCCTCTCGGCCGGAGGGTTGGTAAGTGAGGCAGAACTCATTGCACGAATGCTCCGGGCAGTGCGGCTGTGGAGGCTAATCAGTCTTTCCCGAGCAATTGGTGGAATATCCCCACTGCATCAGGTGTTATAAAAGCACCCTTGGAAACCGTGATCCCGAATCGATACGTTGCAAAAAACAGACAGGTGGCCTGCTGCAAATGCCACGCCTCAGCTGAGGTGCGCGCATTGGTCACAGATCACCCCGCCCGCTCCAAGGGCCCGCCGCAGGGTCCATGACCGCACGGCAGAATCTGCATTTCGCATCGCTCATGCCCGTCAACGCCTTGTATTCAGGGGGTTACGCGATTTCCTGGGGTGTCAATCCGTGCCTTCTCGACCGCCTTAAAAACTGTCAATGGCACAAATTGTCGCAGAGCTTATTCTTTATTGATTGAACGTTCAATCAAAACAAAATAGACTGGCCTTCGCCGAGTCAGCCGCCCGTCGTCTGCTCGCAGGCCTGAGGAGAACGCAAGATGCCCAAGGTCGGTATGCAACCCATCCGCCGCCAGCAGTTGATCGAAGCCACGTTGCAGGCGGTCGATCAGGTCGGACTGGGTGACGCCAGCATTGCGCTGATTGCCCGTTTGGCCGGTGTGTCGAACGGCATCATCAGTCACTACTTTCGGGACAAGAACGGCCTGATAGCAGCGACGATGGGTTACATCATGAACATGCTCAACGAAGGTGTTAGAGCACGTCGCCAGGCCCTGACGGACGACAGCCCGCGCGCCCACCTGAAAGTGATCATCGAGGGCAACTTCGATGCCAGCCAGGTAAACGGCCCGGCGATGAAAACCTGGTTGGCCTTCTGGGCTTCCAGCATGCACCAGCCCGATTTGCACAGGTTGCAGCGGATCAACGACCACCGCTTGTATTCCAACCTGTGCTGCCAGTTCCGCCGCGCGCTTCCGCTCTACCATGCGCGCAAGGCAGCCCGCGGCCTGGCAGCTTTGATCGACGGCTTGTGGCTGCGTGGCGCCCTGTCGGGTGATGCATTCGACACCGACCAGGCGATACGGATTGCTTACGAATACATGGATCTACAACTGGCTAAACAGCACACCCTGGGTACAAACGACCAGGCCGCTGAACAACCGCGCACGGCCCTTGCCAACCCAGCAGGAGCGTGACGCGCAAGCCAAACCACACACTGCACTTGCGAGGACACTATGGCCCGTTTCGGAACGCAAAAACTCTACATTGATGGCGCTTACGTCGACGCTGGCAGCGATGCCACCTTCGAAGCCATCAACCCGGCTACCGGCGAAGTCCTCGCCCACGTGCAACGTGCCACCGAGGCTGACGTCGAGAAGGCCGTCGAAAGCGCCGAGCGAGGCCAGAAGGTCTGGGCCGCGATGACCGCCATGCAGCGTTCGCGCATCCTGCGCCGCGCCGTCGAGATCCTGCGCGAGCGCAACGACGAGCTGGCCATGCTGGAAACTCTGGACACCGGCAAGTCGTACTCGGAAACCCGCTACGTCGACATCGTCACCGGCGCCGACGTGCTGGAGTACTACGCAGGCCTAATTCCGGCCATCGAAGGCGAGCAGATCCCGCTGCGTGAATCGTCCTTCGTCTACACCCGCCGCGAGCCGCTGGGCGTGACCGCCGGTATCGGTGCCTGGAACTACCCGATCCAGATCGCCCTGTGGAAATCCGCTCCGGCCCTGGCCGCCGGCAACGCGATGATCTTCAAGCCATCGGAAGTCACCTCGCTGACCACCCTGAAACTGGCCGAGATCTACACCGAAGCCGGCTTGCCGAACGGCGTGTTCAACGTCCTGACCGGCAGCGGCCGTGAAGTCGGCACCTGGCTGACCGAACACCCACGCATCGAAAAAGTCTCCTTCACCGGCGGCACCACCACCGGCAAGAAGGTCATGGCCAGCGCCTCGAGCTCGTCGCTCAAGGAAGTCACCATGGAGCTGGGCGGCAAGTCGCCACTGATCATCTGCGCCGACGCCGACCTGGACAAGGCCGCCGACATCGCCATGATGGCCAACTTCTACAGCTCGGGCCAGGTTTGCACCAACGGCACCCGCGTGTTCATCCCGGCTGATATGAAAGCTGCCTTCGAGGCCAAGATCGTCGAGCGCGTTGCCCGCATCCGCGCTGGCAACCCGGAAGACGAAAACACCAACTTCGGCCCGCTGGTCAGCTTCCAGCACATGGAAAGCGTGCTTGGCTACATCGCCAAGGGCAAGGAAGAAGGCGCACGCGTGCTGTGCGGTGGCGAGCGTCTGACCGCCGGTGATTTCGCCAAGGGTGCATTCGTGGCCCCGACCGTGTTCACCGACTGCACTGACGACATGACCATCGTCAAGGAAGAGATCTTCGGCCCGGTGATGAGCATCCTCACCTACGAAACCGAAGAAGAAGTCATCCGTCGCGCCAACGACACCGAGTACGGCCTGGCCGCCGGTGTCTGCACCAACGACATCACCCGCGCTCACCGCATCATCCACAAGCTGGAAGCCGGTATCTGCTGGATCAACGCCTGGGGCGAATCGCCGGCCGAAATGCCGGTCGGTGGCTACAAGCAGTCGGGCGTCGGCCGTGAGAACGGCGTCAGCTCGCTGGCTCAATACACCCGCATCAAGTCGGTCCAGGTCGAGCTGGGCGGCTACAACTCGGTCTTCTAAGGCCCTGTCCAGCCACGCCCGTGCCTCAGCGCACGGGCGTTCCTGCTCCCTGAACACCGCCAACACGAGGGTACTTTCATGTCCCAAGAATTCGATTACATCATCGTCGGTGCCGGTTCGGCCGGTAACACCCTGGCGACCCGCCTGACCGAAGACGCAGGCGTCACCGTATTGCTGCTGGAAGCCGGTGGCCCCGACTACCGCTTCGACTTCCGCACCCAGATGCCAGCAGCCCTGGCCTTCCCGCTGCAGGGCCGCCGCTACAACTGGGCCTACGAGACCGATCCGGAGCCGTACATGGACGGCCGCCGCATGGAATGCGGTCGCGGCAAAGGCCTGGGTGGCTCGTCGCTGATCAACGGCATGTGCTACATCCGCGGTAATGCCCTGGACTTCGATGGCTGGGCAGAACTGCCAGGCCTGGAAGACTGGACCTATCTGGACTGCCTGCCGTACTTCCGCAAGGCCGAAACCCGCGACATCGGCCCGAACGACTACCACGGTGGCGAAGGCCCGGTCAGCGTGACCACGCCGAAAGCCGGCAACAACCCGCTGTTCCACGCCATGGTCGAAGCCGGCGTGCAGGCCGGTTACCCGCGCACCGAAGACCTGAATGGCTACCAGCAGGAAGGCTTCGGCCCGATGGACCGTACGGTGACCAAGAACGGCCGCCGCTCCAGCACCGCCCGTGGCTATCTGGACCAGGCCAAGAAGCGCCCGAACCTGACCATCGTCACCCACGCCCTGACTGACCGCGTGCTGTTCGACGGCAAGCGCGCCATCGGCGTGACCTACCTGGTCGGTGACAGCGAAGAGCGCGTTGAAGCCCGTGCCCGCAAGGAAGTCATCGTCAGCTCCGGCGCCATCGCTTCGCCGCAGCTGTTGCAGCGCTCCGGCGTTGGTCCGCGCGCCCTGCTGGAAAGCCTCGACATCCCGGTGGTGCACGATCTGCCAGGCGTTGGCGAAAACCTGCAGGACCACCTGGAGCTGTACCTGCAGTACGCCTGCACCCAGCCGGTGTCGCTGTACCCGTCGTTGCTGTGGTGGAACCAGCCGGCCATCGGTGCCGAGTGGATGTTCAACGGCACCGGCATCGGCGCCAGCAACCAGTTCGAGGCCGGTGGTTTCATTCGTACCCGCCCTGAATTCAAATGGCCGAACATTCAATACCACTTCCTGCCAGTGGCCATTAACTACAACGGCTCCAATGGCGTGAAGGAACACGGCTTCCAGGCACACATGGGTTCCATGCGCTCGCCTGCCCGCGGCCGCATCCAGGCCAAGTCGAAGGACCCGCGCCAACACCCGAGCATTCTGTTCAACTACATGTCCACCGAGCAGGACTGGCAGGAATTCCGTGACGGCATCCGCCTGACCCGTGAAATCATGGCCCAGCCGGCACTGGACCCGTACCGTGGCCGTGAGATCAGCCCCGGCGCGCACGTGCAGACCGATGAAGAGCTGGACAAGTTCATCCGCGAGCACGCCGAAACCGCCTTCCACCCGTCCTGCTCGTGCAAGATGGGCACCGACGACATGGCGGTGGTCGACGGCGAAGGCCGCGTGCATGGCATGAAGGGCCTGCGTGTGGTCGATGCGTCGATCATGCCGCTGATCATCACCGGTAACCTCAACGCCACCACGATCATGATCGCCGAGAAAATCTCGGACAAGATCCGTGGCCGCAAGCCGCTGCCGCGCAGCACTGCCAAGTACTACGTGGCGGGCGATGCACCGGTGAAGGGCAAGCCGATGCGTGAAATCAAGCAGGCGTAAACTGCACCGGCCCTTTCGCGGGCATGCCCGCTCCCACAGGACTCTCACAGAACTTGAGATTTGTGATTCACCTGTGGGAGCGGGCGCGCCCGCGAAGAGGCCCACCCAGGCAACACCCGAAAAGGCACCCACCGCGGTGCCTTTTTTTCATCTGCAGAAACGCTTTACAGCCTGCCAATTCATCAGGTTAGAATCATTTGGCACGCGACCTGCTAGCGTCATGCTATCAAGTCCCCTCCCCCGCGGTCCCCGGAGTACCTGCCTTTGGATGCAAGCACCATCAACAGCCTGTTCCTGATCGGCGCATTGCTGGTGGGCGCAAGTATCCTGGTCAGTTCGCTGTCGTCGCGCCTGGGCATCCCTATCCTGGTCATCATCCTTGCGGTCGGCATGATCGCCGGCGTCGATGGTGGCGGCATCATCTTCAACAACTATCCGACCGCCTACCTGGTGGGCAACCTGGCTCTGGCCGTGATCCTGCTCGACGGTGGCCTGCGCACACGGGTGGCGAGCTTCCGCGTGGCGCTGTGGCCGGCGCTGTCGCTGGCCACCATCGGCGTAATGATCACCACCGCCCTCACGGGCCTGGTCGCCGCCTGGCTGTTCGACCTGAGCCTGATCCAGGGCCTGCTCATCGGCGCCATCGTCGGTTCCACCGACGCTGCGGCGGTGTTCTCGCTGCTCGGTGGCAAAGGCCTGAACGAGCGGGTCACGGCCACCCTGGAGATCGAGTCGGGTAGCAACGACCCGATGGCAGTTTTCCTCACCGTCACCCTGATCGACATGATCGCCAGCGGCCAGACCGGCCTGCACTGGAGCCTGCTCACCCACCTGCTGCGCGAATTCGGCATCGGCGGGCTGGTGGGCCTGGGCGGCGGCTGGCTGATGCTGCAACTGGTCAACCGCATCAAGCTGGCTGGCGGCCTGTACCCAATCCTGGTGATCGCTGGCGGCCTGGTGGTGTTCTCGCTGACCAACGCCCTGCATGGCAGCGGATTCCTTGCCGTGTACCTGTGCGGCCTGGTGCTGGGCAACAAGCCCATCCGCAGCCGCCACGGCATCCTGCACATGCTCGACGGCATGGCGTGGCTGGCGCAGATCGGCATGTTCCTGGTGCTGGGGCTGCTGGTCACGCCCCATGACCTGCTGCCCATCGCCCTGCCGGCGCTGGGACTGGCGCTGTGGATGATCCTGGTAGCGCGCCCGCTGTCGGTGGTCGCCAGCCTGTTGCCGTTCAAGGCCTTCCACGGCCGTGAAAAGGCCTTCATTTCCTGGGTCGGCCTGCGCGGTGCGGTACCGATCATCCTCGCGGTGTTCCCGCTGATGGCCGGCCTGCCGGACGCCCAGCTGTTCTTCAACCTGGCCTTCTTCATCGTGCTGGTGTCGCTGCTGGTGCAAGGCACCAGCCTGCCGTGGATGGCCAAGCTGCTGAAAGTGACGGTACCGCCAGACCCGGCGCCGATCTCCCGTTCGGCGCTGGAAGTGCACATCACCAGCGAGTGGGAAATGTTCGTCTACCGCCTGGGTGCCGAAAAATGGTGCATCGGCGCCGCCCTGCGCGAGCTGAAGATGCCCGAAGGCACGCGAATCGCCGCGCTGTTCCGGGGCGAGCAACTGCTGCACCCGTCCGGCAGTACGGTACTGGAAGTAGGCGACATGCTCTGCGTGATCGGCCACGAGCACAACCTGCCGGCCCTGGGCAAGCTGTTCAGCCAGGCACCACAACGTGGCCTCGACCTGCGTTTCTTCGGCGACTTCGTGCTCGAAGGCGATGCCGAACTGGGTGCGGTGGCAGCGTTGTACGGCCTGAAACTCGACGGCCTGGACGCGAAAATGCCACTGGCCCAGTTCATCCGACAGAAGGTCGGAGGCGCTCCAGTAGTAGGTGACCAGGTCGAATGGCATGGCACGATCTGGACCGTGGCCACCATGGACGGGAACAAGATTCAGAAAGTAGGCGTCAGATTCCCCGAAGGAACGCGACCCGGACCAGGATTGTTCCTCTAAACTTCGTTTCTGCCGGATCCACAAGTAGTCTGCCTATGTCCCTGCGCGTGTACCTCCGCACAGCCCTGTTCGGGCTGTGCCTGTCTCTCTCGTTCGCCGCTGGCGCGGCCGAGCTTCCCACCACGACTAGCATCCAGAGCAGCCTGAACAAGATTTCCCAGCCCAAGGGTGCCGAGGCCGACCCCAAGGCTGCGCAACAGACACCGGAGCAGAAGGCCCAGCAACAGGTGCTGGAACAGACCCTGGCACTGCTGCTCAGCAAGGAAGACAGCGAAAAGAAGCTTGAGGCACTCAAGCAGCAATTGGCTGGCGCGCCCAAGGAAACCGCCGACAGCCAGCGCGAGCTGATCAAGCTCAAGGCCAGCAAGCCCCTGCCGGTGGCCCAACGCTACGCCACCCTGAACGTGCCACAGCTGGAGCAGATGCTCAGCGAGCGCAGTACGCAACAAGGCGAACTGCAAAAGGCACTGTCGGATGCCAACAGCCTGATCATCAACTCGCAGACCCGCCCAGAGCGGGCTCAGGCAGAAATCAGCAACAACCAGACACGTACCCAGCAGATCAACCTCAGCCTCAAGAGCGGCAAGGAGAACGGCAAGCCACTCAACAGCGACCAACGCAACAAGCTCAATGCCGAGCTGGCGTCGCTCAATGCCCTGACCTCGTTGCGTCGCCAGGAACTGGCCGGCAACGGCCTGCTGCAGGACCTGGGCAATGCCCGTCACGACCTGCTGATCGAGCGCGCCACACGAATGGAGCAGGAAATCCAGGACCTGCAATCGCTGATCAACGAAAAGCGCCTGGCCCAGTCGCAGCAGGCGGTCACCCAGCAATCGATCGAAGCGCAGAAAGCCGGCGGCAGCACCCTGCTGGCCAACGAAAGCGCTGCCAACCTGAAACTGTCCGACTACCTGCTCAAGAGCACCGACCGCCTCAACGAGCTGACCCAGCAGAACCTGCGCAGCAAGCAGCAGCTAGACAGCCTGACCCAGGCCGACCAGGCCCTCGACGAACAGATCAGCGTGCTCAAGGGCAGCCTGCTGCTGTCCAAGATCCTCTACAAGCAGAAACAGGCCCTACCGCACCTGAAAGTGGACCGCGACCTGGCTGACCAGATCGCCGATATCCGTCTTTACCAGTTCGAGGTGAACCAGCAACGCGAGCAGATGAGCAGCCCCGCCGCGTACGTCGACAACCTGCTGCTTGGCCAGCCACAGGAGCAGGTTACCCCTCAGCTGCGCAAGGCGCTGCTGGAGGTGATGATTACCCGCGTCGACCTGCTCGAACGCCTCAGCCGGGAGCTGTCGGCACTGCTCAACGAATCGATCACCTTGCAGCTCAACCAGAAGCAGCTGCTCGGCACCGCCCAGGGCTTGCGCACCACGCTCGAAGAGCAGATGTTCTGGATTCCCAGCAACAAGCCACTGGACTGGGAATGGCTGAGCCTGGTGCCGGCACGCTTTGCCGACCAGGTAGCCAGCCTGCCCTGGGGTTCGGGCCTCAAGGAACTGGCCGATGGGCTGGGCCAGCGCCCGCTGCTGTTCCTGCCCTTGCTGCTGGTGATCGGCGGCCTGCTGTGGCGGCGCAAATACCTGTACCAACGGCTGGGCAAGGTGCACCAGGACATCGGCCACTTCCGCCGTGACAGCCAGTGGCACACGCCCCAGGCGATCTTCATCAACATCCTGCTGGCAATGCCGGTCAGCCTGGGCCTGGCCCTGTGCAGCTACGCCCTGCAGATCGACGCCCGCGGGCAGAATGCCAACCTCGGCGCCGCCCTCTGGCAACTGGCCCAGGCCTGGCTGGTGTTCTACACCGCCTACCGCATCCTCGCCCCGGGCGGCGTGGCGGAAATCCACTTCCGCTGGCACAAGCCGCAGGTCGAGTTCCTGCGCGGCTGGGTGCGGCGCCTGGGCACCGTGGTACTGGCACTGGTCGGTGTGGTGGCGGTGGCCGAACATCAGCCTTCGGCGCTGGCCGATGATGTGCTAGGTATCGGCGTGGTACTGACCTGCTACGCACTGATGGCCTGGCTGCTCAGCCGCCTGCTGCTCAGCAGCCCGGCACACCGCGACACCTCGCTGTTCCGCAAGGCCGTTGGCGTGGCCTTCACCGCCCTGCCCATCGCCCTGTTCGTGGCCGTGTGCTTCGGCTACTACTACACCGCGCTGAAACTTACCGACCGGCTGATCTACACCCTGTACCTGCTGCTGTTCTGGCTGGTGATCGAAGCCGCGTTCGTGCGTGGCCTGTCGGTGGCGGCACGGCGCCTGGCCTACCAGCGCGCGCTGAGCAAGCGGGCGGCGGCCAAGGAAGGGCTGGATGGCGAAGTCATCACAGAAGAACCAACGCTGGATATCGAACAGGTCAACCAGCAGTCGCTGCGCCTGATCCGCCTGGCCCTGCTCGGCGGCTTCATCGCCGGCCTGTACTGGGTGTGGTCGGACCTGATTTCGGTGTTCGCCTACCTCAACAATTTCACCCTGTACGAGTACTCCAGCGGCACCGGTGCCACCGCCAGCATGGTGCCGATCAGCCTGGGCGACTTCCTCGGTGCGCTGGTCATCATCGGCATCACCTTCGCCCTCGCACGGAACTTGCCCGGCCTGCTCGAAGTCCTGGTGCTGTCGCGGCTCAACCTGGCCCAGGGCAGTGCGTATGCCACTACAACCTTGCTGTCCTATGTCATCGTCGGCGTCGGTATCGTCAGCACCCTGTCGACCCTGGGGGTCAGCTGGGACAAGCTGCAATGGCTGGTGGCCGCGCTGTCGGTGGGCCTGGGCTTCGGTATGCAGGAGATCTTTGCCAACTTCATCTCCGGCATCATGATCCTGTTCGAGCGCCCGGTACGGATTGGCGACACCATCACCATCGGCAACCTGTCGGGCACGGTGAGCAAGATCCGCATCCGCGCCACCACCATCACCGACTTCGACCGCAAGGACATCATCGTCCCCAACAAGACCTTCATCACCGGCCAGCTGATCAACTGGTCGCTGACCGACACGGTCACCCGGGTAACGCTGAAGCTGGGCATCGACTATGGCTCCGACCTGGACCTGGTCCGCGACCTGCTGCTCAAGGGTGCCCACGAAAACCCGCGCGTGCTCAAGGACCCGGAGCCGATCGTGTACTTCCTCAACTTCGGTGAGAGCTCGCTGGACCACGAGCTGCGCATGCACGTACGCGACCTGGGCGACCGCAACCCGACGCTGGACGAGATCAACCGCTACATCAACCGCGAGTTCAAGGCCCACAACATCAAGATCTCGGTGCGCCAGGTCGAGGTGTTTCTGATGGATCCGAAGGGCGGCAAACAGCAGCTGATTCCGGTGGAGCAGCCGAAACCGGATGGCACTGCTTCGGCCTGAGTGGGCTCTAATACTTTATTCTGTGCAGAATCCCTGCGAGGGCTTCGCCCTCGATCGCCGGCAAGCCAGCTCCCACAGTGACCGTGCCGCACCCAAGCCCTGCACATCCCCTGTGGGAGCTGGCTTGCCGGCGATGGGCCGCAAAGCGGCCCCCTAGGTACCGACTTCCAGGAGCAGCCCGTGAAAGCCCTCGACCAACTCACCTTCGACAATCGCTTCGCCCGCCTGGGCGACGCGTTCTCCACCCAGGTCCTGCCCGAACCCATCGCAGACCCACGCCTGGTGGTAGCGAGCGAGTCGGCCATGGCGCTGCTCGACCTCGACCCAGCCCAGGCAGACCTGCCGGTTTTCGCCGAGCTGTTCAGCGGCCACAAGCTATGGGAAGAGGCCGACCCGCGGGCGATGGTCTATTCCGGCCATCAGTTCGGCTCCTACAACCCACGCCTGGGTGATGGCCGCGGCCTGCTGCTGGCCGAAGTGCTGAATGACCAGGGCGAGCACTGGGACCTGCACCTCAAGGGCGCCGGCCAGACGCCCTACTCGCGCATGGGCGACGGCCGCGCCGTGCTGCGTTCCTCGATCCGCGAGTTCCTCGCCTCCGAGGCCCTGCACGCCCTGGGCATTCCCAGCAGCCGGGCACTGTGCGTGATCGGCTCGAACACCCCGGTTTGGCGCGAAACCCGCGAAAGTGCGGCAATGCTCACCCGCCTGGCGCAAAGCCATGTGCGCTTCGGGCATTTCGAATACTTCTACTACACCAGGCAACCAGAACAGCAGCGGGTGCTGATCGACCATGTGCTGGAGCAGCACTATCCGGAATGCCGCGACGCCGAACAGCCCTACCTGGCCATGTTCCGCACCATCGTCGAACGCAATGCCGAACTGATCGCCCGCTGGCAAGCCTATGGTTTCTGCCACGGGGTAATGAACACCGACAACATGTCGATCCTCGGCATCACCTTCGACTTCGGCCCGTATGCCTTCCTCGACGACTTCGACGCCAACTTCATCTGCAACCACTCCGACGACCGTGGCCGCTACAGCTACGCCAACCAGGTACCGATCGCCCACTGGAACCTCAGTGCGCTGGCCCAGGCGCTGACCACGGTGATCGAAGTCGAACCGCTCAAGGAGACGCTGGGCCTGTTCCTGCCGCTGTACCAGGCACACTACCTGGACCTGATGCGCCGACGCCTGGGCCTGACCACCGCTGAAGAAGACGACATGGCGTTGGTCGAGCGCCTGCTGCAGCGCATGCAGAGCGGTGGTGTGGACTACAGCCTGTTCTTCCGCAAGTTGGGCGATCAGCCCGTGGCCGAGGCGCTGAAGATGGTGCGTGACGATTTCATCGACCTGGCCGGTTTCGATGCCTGGGGGGCGGACTACCTGGCCCGCTGCGAGCGCGAAGCGGATAATGCCGAAGGGCGGCGTGAGCGCATGCATGCGGTGAACCCGCTGTATGTGCTGCGCAACTACCTGGCACAGAAAGCCATCGAAGCGGCCGAAGCGGGGGATTACAGTGAAGTGCGACGGCTGCATCAGGTGTTGAGCAAACCGTTCGAGGAGCAGGCCGGGATGCAGGGCTATGCCGAACGCCCGCCGGAATGGGGCAAGCACCTGGAAATCAGCTGCTCATCATGAATCCTGGGGCCGCTGCGCGGCCCATCGCGACACAAGGCCGCTCCTACAAGGGTACGCGGACTCCTGTAGGAGCGGCCTTGTGTCGCGATGGGCTGCAAAGCAGCCCCAAAAACCTCAAGGAAACGACATGTCCGACCCACTGGTAATCCCCTGCCCCCACTGTAACGGCCTCAACCGCCTGCCCGCCGAGCGCCTGGGCGACGCGCCGAAATGCGGCCGCTGCAAACAGGACGTGCTGCTGAGCACCCCCTTCGAACTCACCGAAGCCAGCTACGCCAGCCAGATCAAAGGCGACCTACCACTGCTGGTCGACATCTGGGCCGACTGGTGCGGCCCGTGCAAATCCTTCGCCCCCACCTTCGAACAGGCCGCCCGGCAACTGGCCGGCCGCTGCCGCCTGGCCAAGCTCGACAGCGAAGCCAACCGCAACCTGGCCGGGCAACTGGGCATCCGCTCTATCCCCAGCCTGCTGCTGTTCAAGAATGGCCGTGAAGTCAGCCGTCAGGCCGGGGCGTTTCCACTCCAGTCGTTGCTGGAGTGGTTGCATAGCCAGGGGGTTTAAGCGTTCTCTTCGAGTAGCGAATGCAACTCGACAAACTGCTGGGTCAGCTTGTGCCTGGGCTCCAGGTGAATCAGCGGAAGGCTGGCATGGTGCGACTCACGCATCTTCACCGAGCTGCCCAGGTACACCGGTAGCACCGGGAGCCCTTCGGCCAGCAGCTCGTCGAGCATCTGCTGTGGCAGGCTGGCGCGGGACTGGAACTGGTTGACCACGATGCCTTCGACCACCAGGTCTTCGTTGTGGTCTTCCTTGAGCTCTTCGATCTCGGCCAGCAGGCCATACAGGGCCTGGCGCGAGAAGCTGTCGCAGTCGAAAGGAATCAGCACGCGATCGGCGGCGATCAGTGCGGAAACCGCATAGAAGTTCAGCGCTGGCGGGGTATCGATGTAAATGCGCTCGTAGTCCTCGTCCAGTTCGTCGAGCAACTTACGCAGCTTGTTGATCTTGTGCTTCGCCTCAAGCTTCGGCTGCAGATCGGCCAGCTCGGCCGTGGCGGTGACCACATGCAGGTTGTCGAACGGGGTTTCGTAGATATCGACCTGGTTCTTCTTGCTGAACGGCCCGCTGGACAGGCTTTGCTTGAAGAAGTCGGCGATGCCCATGGGGATATCGTCGCCGGTCAGGCCAGTCAGGTACTGGGTCGAGTTGGCCTGGGCATCCAGGTCGATCAGCAGGGTCCGATAACCTTCGCTGGCGCTCACAGCCGCCAGGTTGCAAGCGATGCTCGACTTGCCCACACCACCTTTCTGATTGAACACCACGCGCCGCATGATTGACCTCCGTGTATCAACGAATGCCCGAGTATGTGGCGCCGCTGCGGCAATGACCAGTGCCATTTGCCCGGAACAACAGCCTTGTGCTGCCTGCCCTGGCCCTATCGCCGACAAGCCAAGCGCGTCCCCTGTGGGAGCTGGCTTGCCGGCGATAGGGCCCGATCAGGCAACTACACTGCCCCCGCCAGCCACCTGCCCCGTGAGCAACTCGGCAAATGCCCGTGCCATCGCCGACCCACCATGCTCGCGCTGCACCAGCCACACCGCCGACATCGCCCCTTCATCCAGCAGCGTACGATAGACCACCCCCTCGATGCGCATGCGCTGGAACGACGCCGGCAGCACCGATACCCCAAGCCCTGCCGATACCAGCCCGATGATGGTCATCGCCTCCCCCGCCTCCTGGGCAAAATGCGGGCTGAAACCCGCCTGGCGCGCCAGGCTCAGCAACTGTGCGTGCAACCCGCTGCCATAGCTGCGCGGGAAGAACACGAACGGCTCATGGGCCAGCGCGGCCATGTGCACGCCATGCCCCGTGCCTTCGACCAATGGATGCGAGGCATTGATCACTGCCACCAGCGGCTCGCGAAACAACTCGGTGGCCACCAGCCCTTCCGGCAGCGGCATCGGCCGCATCAGCCCGACCTCGATGGACTCGTCGAACACCCCTTCTGCCACGTCGCGACTGCTCATTTCCTTGAGGTTCAGGTGCACCGCCGGGAAGCGCTGGCGAAACGCGTGGATGGCCTTGGGGATCTTCGAGGTGAACGGTGCCGAGGAGGTAAAGCCGATCTTCATCTCCCCCAGCTCCCCCAACTGCGCACGCCGGGCGACATCGGCGGCCTTTTCCACCTGCGCCAGCACTTGGCGGGCTTCCTCGAGGAACAACCGCCCCGCCTCGCTCAGCTCGACCCGACGGTTGGTACGCTCGAACAGACGGGCCCCCAGTTCCTGCTCCAGCGCCTGGATCTGCTGACTCAAGGGCGGCTGCGAAATGCCCAGCTGCTGGGCGGCGCGGCCAAAATGCAGCTCTTCGGCCACGGCGATGAAGTAACGCAAATGGCGCAGTTCCATGATCGGCTCCGAACAGGTCGTAAAACATCTCAAATAGGTCGAACAATATATTGGATCTAATCATTAGCCAGCTATATGCTTTTTTTCATTGCGCCAGAGGTTCCCCCCCGTGAAAACTGCTGTAGCTCCCCTTCCCGCCGAACCCGAACCTGCCCCGCTGAACGAAATGTGGATCGAAAAAGGCACCCCCGCCTTCATGAAGACCGTGCTGGCGCTATTCAGCGGCGGCTTCGCCACCTTCGCCCTGCTGTACTGCGTGCAGCCGATGATGCCGTTGCTGTCGAAGGAATTTGCCATCAATGCGGCGCAGAGCAGCCTGGTGCTGTCGGTCTCCACAGCCATGCTGGCGTTCGGCCTGCTGATCACCGGCCCTATCTCTGACCGCATCGGGCGCAAGCCGGTGATGGTGTTTGCCCTGGTCTGCGCCGCCCTTTCCACCTTGGCAAGCGCGGTGATGCCGAGCTGGGAACTGGTACTGGCCACCCGCGCCTTGGTCGGCCTGTCGCTGAGCGGCCTGGCGGCGGTGGCAATGACCTACCTGAGCGAAGAGATCCACCCGCAGCACATTGGCCTGGCCATGGGCCTGTACATCGGCGGCAACGCCATTGGCGGCATGAGCGGGCGCCTGATCACCGGCGTGCTGATCGATTTCGTCAGCTGGCACACGGCGATGCTGACCATCGGCGGCCTGGCCGTGGTGGCGGCGCTGGTGTTCTGGAAGGTGCTGCCCGAGTCGCGCAATTTCCGCTCGCAGGCGATGAACCCACGCAGCCTGCTGGATGGCTTCGTCATGCACTTCAGGGATGCCGGCCTGCCCTGGCTGTTCCTCGAAGCCTTCCTGCTGATGGGCGCCTTCGTCACCCTGTTCAACTACATCGGCTACCGCCTGCTGGCCGAGCCCCATCACATGAACCAGGCGCTGGTCGGCTTGCTGTCGGTGGTCTACCTGTCGGGCATCTACAGCTCGGCGCAGGTCGGTGCACTGGCTGACAAACTGGGCCGGCGCAAAGTGTTCTGGGCCAGTATCGTGGTCATGGCAGGGGGCTTGCTGATGACCCTGGCCAGCCCTCTGGTGATGGTGATCGTCGGTATGCTGGTGTTCACCTTCGGCTTTTTTGGCGCGCACTCGGTGGCCAGCAGCTGGATCGGCCGCAGGGCTCTGAAGGCCAAGGGACAGGCGTCGTCGTTGTACCTGTTCAGCTATTACGCCGGGTCGAGTGTGGCCGGTACGGCGGGCGGGGTGTTCTGGCACCAGTGGGGCTGGAATGGCATCGGGCTGTTCATTGGCAGCCTGCTGGCGGTGGCGTTGCTGGTGGCGCTGCACCTGAGCAGGCTACCACCGAAATCGGTGTGAAACATTCGCGGGCACGCCCGCTCCCACAGGGACGGCACCTCACCTGAAGCCACCGCCATACCTGTGGGAGCGGGCGTGCCCGCGAACTTGCCGTCGGATCAGTTGATGATCTCGACCATATCCACATCCACTTCCCGGCTCATCAGGTGCTTCTCCACCTCACCGGTCAGCTTGACCTTGGTCTTGTCGTTGAACTGCGTCGGCGGCAGGTCTTCATCATCGATTTCCACGGTGATGGTGCCGGTGTTGTCCTTGAACTCGTACTTGTCGTCGTTGTTGATCTTCTTGGTCACGAAGCCTTGCAGCACCACTGGGGTGTCGTCGGCAGCATCGTTGGCCGCAGCTACGGTGGTGACCGACTGGGCGCCGGGGCCGGTGTAGCCGGCAGCCAGGGCGGCAGTGCTGAACAAGGGGGCAAGAATCATCGCAATGTAACGTGCTTTCATGAGGATCAGGTCCTGTTTCGGTTTCGATGGGACCAGATTAACGACGATCACTGAATTAAAACTTAATGAACAAAAAGCCCGACACAGGCCGGGCTTCGTGTTCAGCGATCGACTCACTGATGGTATTGCGCCGACAGCTCATGCACGGCGTTGATGAACACGCCGGCGTGCTCCGGGTCGACTTCCGGTGTGATGCCGTGGCCCAGGTTGAACACATGGCCTGTGCCGTGGCCATAGCTGGCCAGGATGCGCGCCACTTCCTTGCGGATGGCCTCGGGCTTGGCGTACAGCACGGTCGGGTCCATGTTGCCCTGCAGCGCCACCTTGTCACCCACGCGGCGGCGGGCATCGCCGATCTCGCAGGTCCAGTCCAGGCCCAGCGCGTCGGCACCGGCTTCGGCGATGCTTTCCAGCCACAGGCCGCCGTTCTTGGTGAACAGGATCACCGGCACCTTGCGCCCCTCGTGCTCGCGGATCAGCCCGCTGACGATCTTGCGCATGTAGGCCAGGGAGAACTCCTGGTAAGCCGCCGCCGACAGGTTGCCGCCCCAGGTGTCGAAAATCTGCACGGCCTGGGCACCAGCGAGGATCTGGCCGTTGAGGTAGCTGGTGACCGACTGGGCCAGCTTGTCCAGCAGCAGGTGCAGGGCCTGCGGGTTGTCGTAGGCCATGGCCTTGGTCTTGCGGAAGTCCTTCGACGAACCGCCTTCGACCATGTAGGTGGCCAGGGTCCACGGGCTGCCGGAGAAGCCGATCAGCGGCACGCGGCCGTTGAGCTCACGGCGGATGGTGCTGACCGCGTCCATCACGTAGCCGAGGTCTTTCTGCGGGTCGGGGATTGGCAGCGCTTCGATGTCGGCCGGGGTGCTGATGACCTTCTTGAAGCGCGGGCCTTCGCCGCTTTCGAAGTACAGGCCCAGGCCCATGGCATCCGGGATGGTGAGAATGTCCGAGAACAGGATCGCCGCGTCCAGCGGGTAGCGGTCCAGCGGCTGCAGGGTGACCTCGCAGGCGAACTGCGGGTTCATGCACAGGCTCATGAAGTCACCGGCCTTGGCGCGGCTGGCGCGGTACTCCGGCAGGTAGCGGCCGGCCTGGCGCATCATCCACACTGGGGTGACGTCTACGGGTTGCTTGAGCAGTGCACGCAGGAAACGATCGTTCTTCAGGGCAGTCATGTCGGCATCCGGAAAAATAGTGCGGGCATTTTCTCAGACGCCAGCGCAAAAGGCACGGTCAAGGCCATGCGTTTTGTCTATTGGATGCCATGGATCAAGGATTTTTGTATACAAAAATGCCTTTGGGGCTGCTTTGCAGCCCGTCGCGACACAAGGCCGCTCCTACAGGAAGTACGCGATCCCCTGTAGGAGCGGCCTTGTGTCGCGATGGGCCGCGAAGCGGCCCCGACAATCAATCAGACTTCCAGGTAGTCCAGGATACCCTCAGCAGCAGTACGCCCTTCGAAGATAGCCGTCACCACCAGGTCCGACCCACGCACCATGTCGCCACCGGCAAACACTTTCGGGTTGCTGGTCTGGTGCTTGAACTTGCCTTTCTCCGGTGCAACCACGCGGCCCTGGCTGTCCAGTTGGATGCCATGCTGCTCAAACCAAGGCGCCGGGCTTGGGCGGAAGCCGAAGGCGATGACCACGGCATCGGCCGGCAGAATCTCTTCAGACCCCGGGATCGGCTCCGGGCTGCGGCGGCCACGGGCATCCGGCTCGCCGAGACGGGTCTCGACCACCTTCACGCCTTCGACCTTGTCCTCGCCGACAATGGCGATAGGCTGGCGGTTGTAGAGGAACTTCACGCCCTCTTCCTTGGCGTTCTTCACCTCACGACGCGAACCCGGCATGTTGGCCTCGTCACGGCGATAGGCGCAGGTCACCGACTTGGCGCCCTGGCGGATCGAGGTGCGGTTGCAGTCCATCGCGGTGTCACCACCGCCCAGTACCACCACCTTCTTGCCCTGCATGTCGACGAAGTCTTCCGGCGACTTCTCGAAGCCCAGGTTGCGGTTGACGTTGGCGATAAGGAAGTCCAGCGCGTCATGCACGCCCGGCAGGTCCTCGCCCGGGAAGCCGCCCTTCATGTAGGTGTAGGTACCCATGCCCATGAACACCGCGTCGTACTCGGCGAGCAGTTGCTCCATGGTCACGTCCTTACCCACCTCGGTGTTCAGGCGGAACTCGATGCCCATGCCGGTGAACACTTCACGGCGGTTGCTGAGCACAGTCTTTTCCAGCTTGAACTCGGGAATACCGAAGGTCAGCAGGCCGCCGATTTCCGGGTTGCGGTCGAACACCACCGGGGTCACGCCGGCACGTACCAATACGTCGGCACAGCCCAGGCCAGCCGGGCCGGCACCGATGATGGCAACGCGCTTGCCGGTTGGCTTGACCTTGGACATGTCCGGGCGCCAGCCCATGGCGAAGGCGGTGTCGGTGATGTACTTCTCCACCGAGCCGATGGTCACCGCACCGAAGCCGTCGTTCAGGGTGCAGGCACCCTCGCACAGACGGTCCTGCGGGCATACGCGGCCGCACACTTCCGGCAGGGTATTGGTCTGGTGCGACAGCTCCGCCGCAGCCAGGATGTTGCCTTCGGAAACCAGCTTCAGCCAGTTGGGGATGAAGTTGTGTACCGGGCACTTCCATTCGCAATACGGGTTACCGCAGCCCAGGCAGCGGTGCGCCTGCTCCACGGACTGCTGCGGCTTGAACGGCTCGTAGATTTCCACGAACTCCTTCTTGCGCTGGCGCAGCAGCTTTTTCTTCGGGTCCTTGCGGCCCACTTCGATGAACTGGAAGTCGTTGTTCAGACGTTCAGCCATTTTTCAAAACCTCTTTACCGCAGTTGCCAGCCTCAGGCTGCAAGCTGCAAGACGATCACTTGAGCACGACGGGCCCCGCGCACGGGGCCGTCACTTGCAGCTGTTGTTACTGCGGGTTGGCACGGGTGCTGGACAGCAGTTGCTTCAGGTTGGCTGCCTTCGGCTTGACCAGCCAGAAGCGCCGCACGTAGTCGTCCAGGTTCTCCGAGAGCTCACGCCCCCACTCGCTGCCGGTCTCTTCCACGTACTCGGCAAGGACCCGCGCCAGGTGGCTGCGGTAGGCCTCCATCGCTTCACCACTGATACGCTGGATTTCCACCAGCTCATGGTTGAGCTTGTCAACGAAGGTATTGTCCATGTCGAGCACGTAGGCGAAGCCGCCAGTCATGCCAGAACCGAAGTTGTAACCGGTCTTGCCCAGCACACAGACAAAGCCGCCGGTCATGTACTCACAGCAGTGATCGCCAGTGCCCTCGACAACAGCGTGGGCGCCGGAGTTACGTACAGCGAAGCGCTCGCCAGCAGTACCGGCGGCGAACAGCTTGCCGCCAGTGGCGCCGTACAGGCAGGTGTTGCCGACGATGGCGCTGTGCTGGGTTTCGAACGGGCTGCCGGCTGGCGGCACGATGGTGACCTTGCCACCGGTCATGCCCTTGCCGACGTAGTCGTTGGCATCGCCTTCCAGGTGCAGGTTCAGGCCACCAGCGTTCCACACGCCGAAGCTCTGGCCCGCAGTGCCCTTGAAGCGGAAGGTGATCGGTGCCGCGGCCATGCCCTGGTTGCCGTGCAGGCGGGCGATTTCACCCGAGACCCGCGCACCGATCGAGCGGTCGCAGTTGCAGATGTCGAGGCTGAACTCGCCACCGGCCTGGTCGCGGATGGCCGGCATGGCCATTTCCACCATCTTCTCGGCCAGCTCGCCCTGGTCGAACGGCGGGTTCTTGTCGACTTCGCAGAACTGCGGCTTGTCAGCCGGGATGTGCGAGCTGCCCAGCAGCGGCGTCAGGTCCAGGTACTGCTGGCGCTCGGTGTCGCCTGGCAGCACGTCGAGCAGGTCGGTACGGCCGATCAGCTCGCCGAGGCTGCGTACGCCCAGCTTGGCCAGCCACTCACGGGTTTCTTCGGCGACGAAGGTGAAGAAGTTGATCACCATGTCGACGGTGCCGATGTAATGGTCCTTGCGCAGCTTGTCGTTCTGGGTGGCCACGCCGGTAGCGCAGTTGTTCAGGTGGCAGATGCGCAAGTACTTGCAGCCCAGGGCGATCATCGGCGCGGTACCGAAGCCGAAGCTTTCGGCGCCGAGGATGGCTGCCTTGATCACGTCCAGGCCAGTCTTCAGGCCACCGTCGGTCTGTACCCGTACCTTGCCGCGCAGGTCGTTGCCGCGCAGGGTCTGGTGGGTCTCGGCCAGGCCCAGCTCCCATGGGGCGCCGGCGTACTTGATCGAGGTCAGCGGCGAAGCACCGGTACCACCGTCGTAGCCGGAGATGGTGATCAGGTCGGCATAGGCCTTGGCCACACCGGCGGCGATGGTGCCGACGCCGGCTTCTGCCACCAGCTTGACCGAAACCAGGGCCTGCGGGTTGACCTGCTTGAGGTCGTAGATCAGCTGGGCCAGGTCTTCGATCGAGTAGATGTCGTGGTGCGGCGGTGGCGAGATCAGGGTTACGCCCGGTACCGCGTAACGCAGCTTGGCGATCAGGCCGTTGACCTTGCCGCCTGGCAGCTGGCCGCCTTCACCGGGCTTGGCGCCCTGGGCAACCTTGATCTGCAACACTTCGGCGTTGACCAGGTACTCAGGGGTCACGCCAAAGCGGCCGGTGGCCACCTGCTTGATCTTCGAGCTCTTGATGGTGCCGTAGCGCGACGGGTCTTCACCGCCCTCGCCAGAGTTGGAACGCGCGCCCAGGCGGTTCATCGCCTCGGCCAGCGCTTCGTGAGCCTCCGGCGACAGTGCACCCAGCGAAATACCGGCGGAGTCGAAGCGTTTGAGGATCGCCTCCAGCGGCTCGATCTGCTCCAGCGGCAGCGGCTGGTCAGCCACTTTCACCTTCAGCAGGTCGCGGATCATCGACACCGGACGCTGGTCGACCAGCGTGGTGTATTCCTTGAACTTGGCATAGTCGCCCTGCTGCACGGCAGCCTGCAGGGTGTTGACCACATCCGGGTTGTAGGCGTGGTACTCGCCACCGTGAACGAACTTCAACAGGCCGCCTTGCTGGATCGGCTTGCGCGCGCTCCAGGCTTCGGCTGCCAGCAGCTTCTGGTCGCTTTCCAGGTCTGCGAAACGCGCACCCTTGATGCGGCTGGAAACGCCCTTGAAGCTCAGGCCGACCACTTCCTCGGACAGGCCGATGGCTTCGAACAACTGCGCACCACGGTACGAGGCAATGGTGGAGATACCCATCTTCGACAGGATCTTCAGCAGGCCCTTGGAGATGCCCTTGCGGTAGTACTTGAAGACTTCGTCCAGGTCGCCCAGCACTTCGCCGGTACGAATCAGGTCAGCCAGCACTTCATAGGCCAGGTACGGGTAAACGGCCGAGGCACCGAAGCCCAGCAGCACGGCGAAGTGGTGCGGGTCGCGGGCGGTGGCGGTTTCCACCAGGATGTTGCTGTCGCAACGCAGGCCCTGTTCGGTCAGGCGGTGGTGTACCGCACCAACGGCCAGCGAGGCGTGCACCGGCAGCTTGCCAGGGGCAATGTAGCGGTCGCTCAGCACCAGCTGGGTCTTGCCAGCGCGCACTGCTTCTTCAGCCTGGTCGGCGATGTTGCGGATGGCCGCTTCCAGGCCGACGCTCTCTTCATAGTTGAGGTCGATCAGCTGGCGGTCGAAACCTTCGCGCTCCAGGTTCATCAGCGAACGCCACTTGGCGGGCGAGATGACCGGCGAGCTTAGGATTACCCGCGAAGCGTGCTCGGGGGATTCCTGGAAGATGTTGCGTTCGGCGCCCAGGCAGATTTCCAGGGACATGACGATCGCTTCGCGCAGCGGGTCGATCGGCGGGTTGGTCACCTGGGCGAACTGCTGGCGGAAGAAGTCGTACGGCGAACGCACGCGCTGCGACAGAACGGCCATCGGCGTGTCGTCACCCATCGAGCCGACCGCTTCCTGGCCCTGCTCGCCGAGCGGGCGCAGCACCTGGTCACGCTCTTCGAAGGTGACCTGGAACATCTTCATGTACTGCTTGAGCTGGTCAGCGTCGTAGCTGGCCACGCCCTGGTCATCGGTCAGCGTCGCCTGGATGCGCGTGGCGTGCTGACGCAGCCAGCGCTTGTACGGGTGGCGCGACTTCAGGCGGTTGTCGATGGCGTCAGTGTCGAGGATCTGGCCGGTTTCGGTGTCCACGGCGAAGATCTGGCCCGGGCCAACGCGGCCCTTGGCGATGACGTCCTCGGGCTTGTAGTCCCATACACCGATTTCCGACGCCAGGGTGATGTAGCCGTTCTTGGTGGTCACCCAGCGCGCCGGGCGCAGGCCGTTACGGTCGAGCAGGCACACCGCATGGCGGCCTTCGGTCATGACGATACCGGCCGGGCCATCCCACGGCTCCATGTGCATGGAGTTGTATTCGTAGAAGGCACGCAGGTCGGCGTCCATGGTCTCGACGTTTTGCCAAGCTGGCGGTACCAGCATGCGCACGCCACGGAACAGGTCGATGCCGCCAGTGACCATCAGCTCCAGCATGTTGTCCATGCTAGAGGAGTCGGAGCCGACGCGGTTGACCAGCGGGCCGAGCTCTTCGAGGTCGGGGATCAGGTCGTTGGCGAATTTGGTGCGACGGGCCATGGCCCAGTTGCGGTTGCCGGTGATGGTGTTGATCTCGCCGTTGTGGGCGAGGAAGCGGAACGGCTGCGCCAGCGGCCATTTCGGCAGGGTGTTGGTGGAGAAGCGCTGGTGGAACACGCAGATCGCGGTTTGCAGGCGCTCGTCACCCAGGTCCGGGTAGAAGGCCGCGAGATCGCGCGGCATCATCAGGCCTTTGTAGATGATGGTCTTGTGCGAGAAGCTGCAGATGTAGTGGTCGGCGTCGTGGGCGTTGGCCACGGACGAACGGCGACGGGCACTGAACAGCTTGATGGCGAACTCCTGGTCGCTCAGGCCTTCACCGCCGATGAACACCTGCTCGATCTGTGGCAGGCGCTCAAGGGCCAGGCGGCCGAGCACGCTGGTATCGATCGGCACCTTGCGCCAGCCAACCAGTTTCAGGCCAGCAGCGAGGATTTCGCGGTCCATGTTGGCGCGGGCGGCTTCTGCTTTGACCGGGTCCTGGTTGAAGAACACCATGCCGACGGCGTACTGCTTGGGCAGCTCGACGGCGAAGTGCTCCTGGGCCACGGCACGCAGGAATTGATCGGGCTTCTGCATGAGCAGACCGCAACCGTCACCGGTCTTGCCGTCGGCGTTGATACCGCCGCGGTGGGTCATGCAGGTCAGTGCCTGCATGGCGGTTTGCAGAAGGTGGTGGCTCGGTTCGCCCGTCATATGGGCGATCAGGCCAAAACCACAGTTGTCCTTGAATTCTTCGGGATGGTACAGACCTGTTTTCATAGACACATTCTCACCAGGTTCACCTCTCAACGGAGGTAAATCTCTTTTTTAACAACCACTTACCATCCACGCCGATCAAACGCCAGCTTTTTTGCGGTGGCCATGGAAAACCATTGTTGCACAGCGACAGCAATGCCCACAAATTTTCATGTCTCACCATTGAAAATTTATGTCGCAATTTTGAATGTTTTTGCGCCATGCGCCGTGATAGCGGCTTGGCTCGAGTCTGAAGCGTTTCAGCCATGACTGCAAGTAAGGCTTGTGGCCGGCAGCCTGGGACAGAAAAGCCTGCCGCGTGACAACGCAGCAGGCTAGTCGAAAGTCAGTAATCGCTCAGCAACTGGGCGGCGGGGTGGTGCCGCCCGGAAGGTATCAGCGGGCCGAGGCCAGCTCTTGTTGGACGCTGGCGACGGTACGTGGCCAAGGTTTACCAGCCTGGACCTTCGCTGGCAAGTTCTTGATTGCCGCAACCGCTGCGTCGCGGTTGGCGAAGTTGCCGTAAGTGACTACGTACAGCGGCTTGCCCTGCAGGTTTTTCTTGAAGTAGCGATAGTCGCCACCTTGAGCCTTCACGAACGCCTGAGCCGAAGCCTCGGAGCTGGTACCCAGGATCTGCACCACGTAATTGCCCGGTTTCTGCACAGCGTACCAACCGCTGTTGCCGCTGCCACCGGCTGCCGGCTTCTCGACAGGCTTGGCGGCCGGCTTGGCCACGGCGACCTGGGTTGGTGCTGGTGCAGGCTTGGCAGGCGCAACCGGCTTGGCAGGTTGGGTTGCGACAGGTTTTGGCGCAGGCGCAACCAGCTGCGGTGGCGTCTGTACTGGCTGGGCAGGTACCGGTGCCGGGCCCGCTGGCACACCTTGCGGCGGCGCGATGGTGGTCACGGTTGGCGGCGGGTTGCCTGGCTGCAGGGCGGTATCACCGGCCGGGCTGCCCTCTTCACCCTCGCCCATGCCCGCGGCCTGGGCCAGTGGCTCGCGCATAACCGGCTGCGACTGGCCAACCAGCGGCAGCGGCATCGGCTGGGACGAACCCGAGAACTCGATGGCGGGATTGCCACCATTGGCCTGGCCCTCGCCAAGCGGCAGCTGGGCCTGGGCGGCCGGCGCTTCGGCAGGTGCCTTGTCACCTTTCTTCGGCATCAACACCGCGGCCGCAACGGCGACCACAACCACAGCGGACAGCGCGAGCACATGTTTTTTAGGCATCTTGAACCCCATGGATGGTCGCTTGGCCGTCGAGCGGCTGGCGATCATGGCTTCGATCAAAGTGTCACGGGCGACCTGGTTAATGTTGCCAGGCCAGCCGTCGGAGTTTTCATGGATATCGACGATCTGTTCACGGCTGAACACCTCGATGCCCCGGCCAGCACCTTCCAGGCGCTGCTCCAGGTACTCGCGGGTTTCTTCTTCACTGTAGGGGGCGAGTTCGATGATGTGGAAGCGTTCTTCCTCGATATTGATCTCGTCCAGCCCGGCAATCAGCGACGGCTCACCGAACAGGAACACGTGCGGGCGCCCTTCCGGTACACCCGCCGCCAATTCCAGCAACGCTTGGAGTGCCGACTCGTCGAGTTGTTCCGCATCGTCCACCAGCAAATACACTTCCTGGCCGGTCAGTGCCAGTTGCACCACCTTGGCCAGGATCGCCTGCATTTCGGCCTCGGCCACATCCAGGTTCTGTGCAACCTGGCCGAGTACGCTGGCGGCATCGCTGGCGCCACGGGCGGACACCACCACGCTCTGCACCGCCTGCTTGTTGGTACTGGCCACCAAGGCCTGGCGCAGCAGGGTCTTGCCACTGCCCAGCGGGCCGGTGACAACCAGCATCAGCTGGCTGTAGCGCGCCAGGTGATGCAGCTGGCCGAGCACGGGCTTGCGCTGGGCCGGGAAGAACTTGAAGCCGGGCACACGGGGCGCGAACGGATCATGGCTCAACTGGTAATGGTCGAGAAAGGCCTCATCGGCATGCAAACTGGTCATTGCGCTGTCACAACCTCAAAGCTGGGCCACGATCGCGCGGTAATCCGCCGACAACGTGGCCTGTAGAATCTCTTTCGGATAGTCGTCGGTCACCACGGCCTCGCCCATCTGGCGCAGCAGCACCAGACGCAGACGGCCGTCGAGCACCTTCTTGTCGACCGCCATGTGCTCCATGAAATGCGCCGGGGTCATTTCCTGTGGTGGCACCACCGGCAAACCTGCGTCCTGCAACAGGCGGATTCCGCGATCGCGCTCGGCCTGGTCGATCCAGCCAAGGCGCATGGACATCTCCAGGGCCATCACCGTGCCCGCCGCCACGGCTTCGCCGTGGAGCCACACGCCGTAACCCATGTGGGTCTCGATGGCATGCCCGAAGGTATGCCCCAGGTTCAGCGTGGCGCGTACGCCAGACTCGCGCTCGTCGGCACCCACCACCGCGGCCTTGGCCGCACAGGAGCGGCGGATGGCTTCGGTCAACGCCACCGGGTCGAGGGCACGCAGTGCCTGCATATTGTCCTCGAGCCAGGCGAGGAACGGCTTGTCGCAGATCAGGCCGTACTTGATCACTTCGGCCAGGCCTGCGGACAGCTCGCGCGACGGCAGGGTCTTGAGGCTGGTGGTGTCGATCAGCACCGCATTGGGCTGGTAGAAGGCACCGACCATGTTCTTGCCCAACGGGTGGTTGATGCCGGTCTTGCCGCCGACCGAGGAGTCGACCTGGGACAGCAAAGTGGTCGGCACCTGGATGAAGTCGACGCCGCGCTGGTAGCAGGCGGCAGCGAAGCCGGCCATGTCACCGATCACGCCGCCGCCCAGGGCAACCACGGTGGTGCGGCGGTCGTGCCGTGCAGTCAGCAGGCCATCGAAGATCAGCTGCAGGGTTTCCCAGTTCTTGTGGGCTTCGCCATCGGGCAATACCACCGGCAGCACCGAATAGGCCCCCAGGGTCTTGCTCAGGCGTTCGAGATACAGGGGCGCGACGGTCTCATTGGAAACAATGGCAACCTGCCGCCCGGCAATGTGCGGCGCCAGCAGCTCAGGCTGGTCCAGCAGGCCTTCGCCAATGTAGATCGGGTAGCTACGCTCGCCCAGGTCGACCTTTAGTGTCTGCATGTATCCCCACAATGTACTTGGGCGCGGCGCCGCTCGGGCACCTACGCGGTTACGTTGAACCTCGCCTCGGCGCTGGTGGCCGAGAATAGTCCCGGGCTAACGGGGCGGCAACTGCTGCAAGCGCTCGAGAATATCGATCACCACCATGCGTGGCGGCCGCTCGTCGGTTTCTACCACCAGGTCGGCGATCTCGCGGTAGAGCGGGTCGCGGGCTTCCAGCAGGGCGCGCAAGGTCGCCTCGGGATTGGCGGTGCGCAACAGGGGGCGATTGCGATCACGCGCGGTGCGACCAACCTGCTGTTCGACCGAAGCATGCAGATAGATCACCCGGCCACCCTGGTGCAGGGCCTTGCGGTTGGCTTCGCGCATTACCGCGCCACCGCCGGTCGCCAAGACCACGCCATCGAGTGCGCACAGCTCGGCGATCATCGCCTGCTCGCGGTCACGGAAACCCGGCTCGCCTTCCTTGTCGAAAATCCACGGGATGTTGGCGCCGCATCGCAGTTCGATTTCCTTGTCGGAATCCTTGAACAGCAGGCGCAGCTCTTTGGCCAATAGGCGTCCGATGGTGCTTTTACCAGCACCCATGGGCCCCACAAGTATCAAATTTCGCACAGAATCAACGACTCACAGCAATCGCCTGGTCACTCATGATACGCGGAGTCAGGAAGACCAGCAGCTCGGATTTTTTCTCTTGTAATGCATCGCGTCGAAACAGCCGCCCAACATACGGCAGATCGCCGAAAAATGGCACCTTGTCGACCACATTGTTTTGCGAAGTCGAGTACACGCCACCGATCACGATCGTTTCTCCGTCCGTCACGCGAACCTTGGCATTGACCTCGTTCTTGCGGATCGGCGGTACGTTGTTCAAGGCATTGACGTAATCCGGCTCGTCCTTGGTCACCCTGACGGTCATGATCACCTTGTTGTCCGGGGTGATCTGCGGGGTCACTTCCAGCGACAACGAGGCTTCGCGGAACGCTACCGAGGTGGCGCCGCTCTTGCTGGTTTCCTGGTACGGCACCTCGGTGCCTTTGAGGATCCTGGCCGTTTCCTTGTCGGCCGTGACCACCTTGGGCTGCGAGATGATTTCGCCGTTGCCGCTCTTTTCCATGGCACTGAGTTCCAGGTCGAGCAGCACATCGCCACGCAACAGGCCCAGGCCGATGCTGCCACCCACCCGCTCCACCCCGAGATCGACGAACAGATCCTTGCCCGGGCGCGGGCTCTCGACATACAGCGGCCCACCCCAGCGCACCCCCAGGCTTTTCTCGTAATCGACGTTGGCCTCGACGATACGTGCCTCGATCGCCACCTGACGCACCGGCACATCCAGCTGCGCCACCAGTTGCCTCAGCTCGGCAAGGCGGTCTGCCGGCTGGTACACCACCAGCGTATTGGTGCGCTCATCGACACTGAGGCTGCCCCGACCGGTGAGGATGCCGTCATCCGCCAGGCTCGCCAGCAGTAGCTCTGCCAGATCGGCGGCCTTGGCGTGATGAATGGGCAACAGCTCCCGACGCAACGGCTGCAACTGTGCATCCAGCGCCTGGCCCACGTGGGCATCGACAGACTGCGCGGCAAACTCCGCCGCGGGCGCCACCAGCAGCACATTGCCCTCCTGTCGCCGGGCCAAGCCCTTGCTGCGCAGCACCAGATCCAGCGCCTGGTCCCATGGAACATCCTCAAGGCGCAAGGTGACGCTACCCTGCACGGCATCGCTGGCAACCAGGTTGACACCGGCATAGTCAGCCAGCACCTGCAGCACCGAGCGCACTTCCACATCCTGGAAGTTCAGCGACAGTGGTTCACCCTGATAAGGCATTGCCGACGCCAGCGGGAACGGCAGCAGGGCTGCCAGCATCCATTTCATCAATCTTTTCATCGTCATCCGGGGCCTCCTTGCCCAGGTGCTTTGCCAGCGTGATGAACGCCGTGCGTTCATGCCACCCCCCGGCCATGAACAGCCGTTCGCGTACTTCGACCTGGGATTGATCAACTCTCGCCACCACCCCCTGATCACGCCCGACCCGGTCCCCAGGGCGTACGCGATAGAGCCTGCCCGCCGCCATCAGCAGTGCTTCGTGTTCCGCTCCACGTGACAGGCTGCCGACCATCTCCAGTTGCGCCAAAGGCACGCCGGCCAACCCGCTGGCCGACAATCGCGTCGCTCCAGGCGCAAACGGGTCGACTGCGGGCGCTGCCGTCCCGCCCCTGGCTGGCATGCGCGCTAGCATCGCAGGCTGCGGCACTGGCGCCAGCGCCTGATAGGCATCAACCCGCAACTGCAGGCGCAGCAGCCCAGGCTTGCCATCTGCTGGAGCCAGTTGCAGGTCACCACTACGCAAAACACGCGCCTGGCCCAACCAGTCACCCAGCCACTGGCGCAATGCCGCGTATCGCCCCACCACCTGTAGCTCCAGCGGCACCTGGCGGAAACCGGCCTGCTGTTCGTCTTCATGAACGTCGAAGCGCTCGATCAGCAAGCCATGCGCGTGCCCCGAAGCCGCCAGACGCTCGAGAAGGTCACTCATGCCCTCACCGGCCGCCAGGTGCCAGTGCGCCTCGCGCAAGCGTTGCTCGGCGATGGTTACCGACGCGTGGAGTTGCTCCAACTCGGCCAGTTGCACCGCGCCGGCTGAATGCCGTTCGTGCAACTCGGCGTGCCGAGCCTCCTCCTGCGCCTGCTGTTGCAGCGCTGCAGGCAGACGTATGGCACAGCCCAGGCCGAACAGCGCCAAGGCCACCAGCACTGGCGCCAGCTGCCTGAAGCGGCTGGAGCTCTCGGCCATGGCCAGCCAGCCGAGCACCTGCGCAGCATTCACGACCAGAACGCCGAAACGCGCGCCCCCAGCAGGAATTCATCGCCGCCTGGCAGGCTCCTGATGCGCTTGAGCTCCAGACCAACCAGCGCACTCGAGCGGCTCAGGTCACGCATGAACTGCGCGACCACGGCACCTGACTTGGCCAGCCCGGTCATGTGCAAATTGCCATCTTCCAGGCTGAGGTCGAGCAGTTGCACACCCACCGGCAACGCCCGCTCGAGGTCAGCGAACACCCCGGCCAGCACATCCTGATGGGCGCGCAGTGCTTCCAGCGCCGCCGCGCGTGCCAGCAGCGCCTCATGCTGCGCATGCACATCGGCCAGCGGCTGCAACTGCTCGCCCAACACTTCAAGGGCTGCCTGGTGCCGGGTACTGGCCAGCGCCTGCTGCTCCCCGCGCTGGCGGGCCAGCTGGTCGACCAACATCACGCCACACAGGGCCAGTAGAGCGCCGGCGACCAGTTGCCTGCGGAAAGACCGCAACGCCGCTTGGCGCTGCCGTTCGCGCCAGGGCAGAAGGTTCAGCCGCATCATCGACGCAATCCTCCGAGAGCCAGGGCGCAAGCCAGAATCATCGCACGATCGACGTGTTCCAGGCGCGCCAGGTCAGGCACCAGGCGACACGGAAGGTTCAGCTGGGAGCCGAGGCTTTGCAACTGGCCCGCTTCGACCGGAGAACAGCTGGCAATCAACAGGCATTCCGGCAAAGGCTCACCGGCGAGCAAGGCCAGCAGGCGCTCTGGCAGCGCCCCGGTTATCGTCGACAGCCCCAGGCTCAGCTCACGCCGTTGCTGAGGCTGCCCCGAATGCCAGCCATAAAGAATGGTGCTGTGCGCCTCGATACGCAGCAACGCCGAGCTTTGGTGCCTGGCCAGCGGCAGCATGCGCCCCAAGGCAATGCTGTCGACCTCCACGGCCTCCAGTTGCAACCCGGCCTCCTCGACGATGCCCTCAAGTGGCGCCAGTGCACTCTGCCGACACGCAGCCACCATCACCTCGGCGCAGCCTGCCTGGACGCGAGAACCTCCCAGGACCTGAAAATCCAGGGCCAGGTCTTCCAGCGGAAATGGAAACAGCCGTTCGGCGTCAGCCAGCAGCTGCGCCTCCACTTCTGCACCGCCCTGTTCCACTGGCAGGTGGCACAGCTTGCAGATCACCTGGTTACCCGGCAGTGCCAGCGCGACCCGGCGCTGCCTGAGGCCGCTGCGCCTGTAGGCGCGCCTCAAGGCAGCCGCCACGGCGCCAGGCTCTGCCGCCCAATCACTGCCAGCCAATGATTCGAACGGCTCTTGTACCGAGGCAAGCACCCGGCAGCGCCGGTTACGCCGCTGCAGTTGCACAATCCGAACGGAGTCAGGGGCAATTTCCACCCCCACGAGTGAACCGGCATCCTTGCCGAAGCGTCCTAGCATCGTGGCATCCTTGTTGTCTGTCGCCGCCATCCTTCGCGGCTACCTGCCCCAACCCCGCGTCAGCACTAGGCCGCGCCTGCCCATCGAGGCGACGGGCAGCCTGGCCGGTAACCCGGAGAGGCGAAAAAATGCTTATAATGCCCAGCGTTTTTTGGTCCGCCGGACCTGCGTGCAATCCACTCCCAACCTGGACACCGAAAAGCCTTGATACGTCTGCTGAAGTTCTTCTGGTGGTCTTCCGTCGCAGTCATCTGCGCGCTCGTACTCGGTGTGAGCGGTGCGTTTCTGTATCTTAGCCCCAACCTGCCCTCGGTCGAGTCGCTCAGAAGCATCCAGTTGCAGATCCCCCTCAGGGTGTACAGCAGCGACGGCAAGTTGATTGCCGAGTTCGGCGAAATGCGTCGCTCACCGATCCGCTTCGAGGAAATTCCCCCACAATTCATCCAGGCGCTTCTGTCGGCCGAGGACGACAACTTCCTCAATCACTACGGTGTCGACCCCAGCAGCCTGATGCGCGCCGCGACCCAGCTGGTGAAAACCGGCCATATCCAGACCGGCGGCAGTACCATCACCATGCAGGTGGCGAAGAACTTCTTCCTCACCAGCGAGCGCAGCTTCTCGCGCAAGACCAACGAAATCCTGCTGGCCCTGCAGATCGAGCGTGAGCTGACCAAGGACGAGATCCTCGAGCTGTACGTGAACAAGATCTACCTGGGCAACCGCGCCTACGGTATCGATGCCGCCGCGCAGGTGTACTACGGCAAGTCGATCCGCGACGTGAGCCTGGCGCAGATGGCGATGATCGCCGGCCTGCCCAAGGCACCCTCGCGCTTCAACCCGCTGGCCAACCCGGTACGCGCCAAAGAGCGCCGCGACTGGATCCTCGGCCGCATGTACAAGCTGGGCAAGATCGACGAAGCCAGTTACCAGGCGGCCCTGGCCGAGCCGCTCAACGCCAGCTACCACGTGCCCACGCCTGAAGTGAATGCGCCTTACATCGCCGAAATGGCCCGCGCCGAAATGGTCGGTCGCTACGGCAGCGACGCCTACACCGAAGGCTTCCGCGTCACTACCACGGTGCCCAGCGACATGCAGGAAATGGCCAACAAGGCCATTCTCAACGGCCTCTCCGACTACGATGAGCGCCACGGCTACCGCGGCCCCGAAGCACGCTTCCCGGGCCGCACCCAGGCAGCCTGGCTGCAGGAACTGGGCAAGCAGCGCAGCCTCGGCGGCCTGGAGCCGGTCATCGTCACCCAGGTCGAAAAAACCGGCCTCAAGGTGCTGACCCGCAGCGGCCAGGAAGAGCAGGTGGCCTGGGACACCATGAAATGGGCGCGCCCGTTCATCAACAGCAACTCCCAGGGCCGTGCGCCGCAGTCACCGGCAGATGTGGCCCAGGTTGGCGACCTGGTGCGCGTGCAGCGCCTGGAAGATGGCAAGTTCAAGTTCAGCCAGGTACCTGGCGCGCAGAGTGCGCTGGTCACCCTTGACCCTTACAACGGCGCCATCCGCGCCCTGGTCGGCGGTTTCTCGTTCGAGCAGAGCAACTACAACCGCGCCATGCAGGCCAAGCGTCAGCCGGGCTCGAGCTTCAAGCCGTTCATCTACAGCGCCGCACTGGACAGTGGCTACACCGCATCCAGCCTGGTCAACGATGCACCAATCGTGTTCGTCGACGAGTACCTGGACAAAGTCTGGCGACCGAAGAACGACACCAATACCTTCCTTGGCCCGATCCGTATGCGCGAAGCGCTGTACAAGTCGCGCAACCTGGTGTCGATCCGCCTGCTGCAGGCCATGGGCGTGGACCGTACCATCGACTACATCGCCAAGTTCGGCTTCAACAAGCAGGACCTGCCACGCAACCTGTCGCTGGCACTGGGCACCGCCACCCTGACCCCTATGGAAATCGCCACAGGCTGGAGTACTTTTGCCAACGGCGGGTACAAGATCACCCCGTACCTGATCGAACGCATCGAAAGCCGCAGCGGCGAGACGCTGTTCACCGCCAACCCGGCTCGGGTACCGCAAGGTGCCGAGGACCAGGCGGGTGTGGCCGCGCCCGAACAGCCGATCAGCACAACCGCCATGCCTGGCGAGGCACCCGCTGCCTTCAGCCAGGTGGCTTCTGCACCGCAGGCGCCGGCCGTGGCCGAGCGGATCATCGACGGTCGCACCACCTACATCCTCACCAGCATGCTGCAGGACGTGATCAAGCGCGGCACCGGACGCCGGGCGCTGGCCCTGGGCCGCACCGACCTGGCAGGCAAGACCGGTACTACCAACGAGTCCAAGGACGCCTGGTTCTCTGGCTACAACGCCGACTACGTGACCACCGTGTGGGTCGGCTTCGACCAGCCCGAAACCCTTGGGCGCCGCGAATACGGCGGCACGGCGGCACTGCCTATCTGGATGAGTTTCATGGGCGCGGCACTCAAGGACAAGCCTGAGCATGCGCCGGCGGAGCCGGAAGGCATCCTCAGCCTGCGCGTCGATCCGGTCAGCGGCCGTGCCGCTTCGCCGAGCACGCCGAATGCCTACTTCGAGCTGTTCAAGGCCGAGGACTCGCCGCCGTCGGTGGACGAACTGGGCACTGGCGCAGCACCGGGCAGCCCGCTGCCGGCGGATGAAGCGGCGCCGATGGACCTGTTCTGACCAGATGTAAAGCCGGGGGGCGCTTTGCGCCCCTATCGCGACACAAGGCCGCTCCCACAGGAAACGCCTAGCCCTTGTGGGAGCGGCCTTGTGTCGCGATGGGCTGCAAAGCAGCCCCAGAATCCGACAGGCAGCCAAAAATAGCAGCATGGCGCACCGCCAAACAAAAAGCCCCGGCTCATACGAGCCGGGGCTTTTTTGTGTCGCCAGGCAGCAATCAGCCTTTGAACACGTCATCCACGCTAGTCAGCGGGTAGTGCTTCGGATACGGCAGGGTTGCCACGCCGGATTCGATGGCGGCCTTGGCCACAGCGTCGGAAACGACGGTGATCAGGCGTGCGTCCAACGGCTTCGGAATGATGTACTCACGACCAAATTCCAGAGCCTG
Organism: Pseudomonas sp. PVC-5-1; assembly: GCF_057444345.1. Classification (NCBI taxonomy): domain Bacteria; kingdom Pseudomonadati; phylum Pseudomonadota; class Gammaproteobacteria; order Pseudomonadales; family Pseudomonadaceae; genus Pseudomonas; species Pseudomonas sp. PVC-5-1. The sequence goes on from NZ_CM172024.1 coordinate 5,389,362, forward strand.
TACGCCGTAGGCGTCGCACACTTCCTTCGGCACTGGCAGCTTGGCCAGATCTTTCAGGGCGATGGCGGCGGCGATTTTCATTTCTTCGTTGATGCGCTTGGCGCGAACGTCCAGGGCACCACGGAAGATGAACGGGAAGCCCAGTACGTTGTTGACCTGGTTCGGGTAGTCGGAACGACCGGTAGCCATGATCACGTCGCTGCGAGTGGCGTGCGCCAGCTCTGGCGAGATTTCCGGGTCCGGGTTCGAGCAGGCGAACACGATCGGGTTGGCAGCCATCGACTTCAGGCCTTCGGCGCTCAGCAGGTTCGGGCCGGACAGGCCTACGAACACGTCGGCACCGTCGAGGGCGTCAGCCAGGGTGCGCTTGTCGGTGGCGTGGGCGAACTGCGCCTTGTACTGGTTCAGATCGTCACGGCCAGCGTGGATCACGCCGCTGCGGTCGATCATGTAAATGTTTTCGACCTTGGCACCCATGCTTACCAGCAGCTTCATGCAGGAGATGGCGGCAGCGCCGGCACCCAGGCAGACGATCTTGGCGTCTTCCAGCTTCTTGCCGGCGATTTCCAGGGCGTTGATCATGCCGGCCGCGGTCACGATGGCGGTACCGTGCTGGTCATCGTGGAATACCGGGATGTCGCACTGTTCGATCAGGGTGCGCTCGATTTCAAAGCACTCAGGCGCCTTGATGTCTTCGAGGTTGATGCCACCGAAGGTGATCGAGATGCGGCGAACGGTGTCGATGAACGCCTGCGGGCTTTCCGATTCCACTTCGATGTCGAACACGTCGATACCGGCGAAACGCTTGAACAGAACACCCTTGCCTTCCATGACCGGCTTGGAAGCCAGTGGGCCGAGGTCACCCAGACCGAGGATGGCGGTGCCATCGGAAATCACCGCAACCAGGTTGCCTTTGCCGGTGTATTTGTAAGCCAGCTCTGGATCACGGCCGATTTCACGCACGGGCTCAGCAACACCTGGGCTGTAGGCCAGGGCGAGGTCACGGGCGGTGGCTGTGGGCTTGGAGAGTTCGACGCTCAGTTTCCCCGGACGAGGTTGAGCGTGATATTCGAGAGCGGCGGTTTTCAGGTCTGACATGGTGGGCATTCCGCTATTTACTGTTCTGACGGACCGCCGAGGATACGCAAAGAGCCGGGGAGCCACAAGACTGGTCGGTCACTTGTGTCAAGGCCTTTAGCCTACGACTTTACGCTATAACCCACGGGGCATACGCCTAACAGTGTGTACAATCTAATAGCGAAATGTCTACATCTTTTAGCCTGAAATGCGCTCCAACATGCTCGGATCGGTCAACGGCAACAGCCAACGTCGCTGCCCGGGCTTGAGGCCGCCCTTGCGGGAACGATCCAGCACCCAGCCACGCGCCTCGACTCGGCGTCCCTTGAGGTTATCGAAGAAGCTGGCGGGGAAGTTGCGTTGTAGACGAGCGGGAACCTGCAGCACCACCGCACCGTCCAGGTTCAGCCAGACCCCGCCACGGTTGCGCTCCACGCCTTCGATGCGGCCCGCAATGACCGCGAAACCCGACTGCCGGACATCCCCGGCACGCACCACCGGCGAACGGCGCCACAGCCCGGAGCCAGCCTTGCGCGCAGCCTGCTCGGCAAGCTGCTGGCAAGCGCTGAGGCGTACATTGGGGGCAACCGCAACGCGATAGCCCAAGCCCTCGCTGAGCAGCTGTGCTTCGATATTGTCGCCATTGCGGTCGTAGATATGCGCCAGCGTGCGACCGTATTTGTCCTTGGACTCGACGCCCGGCTCCAGCCCGACACGCCCATCGCTGGCCTTGACCAAGGCCTGCAAACGCTGCCTGGCGGCCTCGGCATAGGGCTCGCTGGTGCGCCCGTTACGGCCGATTTCCGGGGCATTGATGCCGATCAATCGCACGCTGCGGCCATCGACCAGGCGCAAGGTATCGCCATCGACCACCTGGCGCACCGCCACCTCCTGAGGGCTGCCTGGTAACGGGCAGAACGCCAGGGCCGGGAAATGCCAGATGACGCCCATAAAAAAGGCGCCCACAAGGGGCGCCTTTTTTTGCAGCAATGCGAAACCCGAGGGGTTCGCCATGCGCATGATTACTTCTTGGTACCGAACATACCGAAGCGATCGGCGAACTTCTGTACGCGACCACCGGTGTCCAGGACTTTCTGCTTACCGGTGTAGAACGGGTGGCACAGGTTGCAAACGTCGATCGCCAGGGTGCTGCCCAGGGTCGAACGGGTTTCAAACTTGTTGCCGCAGCTGCAGGTGACTGCAACTACTTCGTAGTTCGGATGAATATCTGCTTTCATGGTCACTTCCTCGAGCTGCGTGCCGCCACCCAACACCAATTGTTGAATACCGCACGTAATTAGGCGGCGAATAATACCAGAGCATCACGCCAACGCAAGTTGTCGCTTGCACCGACCGTCGTCTGCTAGGCTCGCCAGTCTTTGAAACGCCCTCCGAGACTTTCCGCGTGTCCGACGTCATCCTGCGCCTTGCCCTGCCCTCCCCGCTGCGTCGCCTGTTCGACTACAAGGCGCCGGCAAGCATGGCGCGCCAGGCCTTGACTCCGGGCATGCGCATTCGCGTGCCATTCGGCCGCCGCGAAATGATCGGGGTGCTGGTGGAGGTGTGCGAGCAAAGCGAAGTGCCCGCCGACAAGCTCAAGCCGGCCAGCGCCCTGCTCGACCCGGTATCACCGATCCCGCCGTCGCTGTTCAAGTTGTGCTTGTGGACCGCCCAGTACTACCAGCACAGTCTGGGGGACACGCTGAGCTGGGCCTTGCCGACCCTGCTGCGCCAGGGCGAACCTGCCGAAATGCGCCAGGAGCGCTTCTGGCACGTCGCCCCCGGCGCCCGCCTGGAAGACCCGCGCATCGCCCGCGCTCCGCGCCAGCGCGATGCCCTCAAGACCCTGGCCCAGCACCCGCATGGCGTGGCCCACAGCCTGCTGGCCAAGCTCAATCTGAACAAGGACAGCCTGGACCTGCTGCTGGCCAAGGACCTGGTGCAGATCGAGGTCCGCCGCCATCTGCCGGCACTGCGCCACGAACACTGGCTGGCACAGCCGGAACTACCGCTCAACGAAGAGCAACGCGATGCATTCGACGCCGTGCGCGAAGGCTTTGGCGGCTTTGGCGCCTTCCTGCTGGCCGGTGTCACCGGCAGCGGCAAGACCGAGGTGTACCTGCAACTGATCCGCGAAACACTGGAAGCCGGCAAGCAGGCCCTGGTGCTGATCCCGGAGATCAACCTCGGCCCGCAGACCCTGGCCCGCTTCGAGCAGCGCTTCAACGCCCGCATCGCCCTGCTGCATTCGGCGGTGAACGACCGCGAACGCCTGGATGCCTGGCTGGCAGCCCGGGACGGCGAGGCCGACATCATCATCGGCACCCGCTCGGCACTGTTCACGCCGATGAAGAACCCCGGCCTGATCATCATCGACGAGGAGCACGACGGCTCCTATAAACAGCAGGAAGGCCTGCGCTACCACGCCCGCGACCTGGCTCTGGTGCGCGCCCACCAGGAAAACGTCCCGATCCTGCTCGGTTCCGCCACGCCATCGCTGGAAACCCTGCACAACGCCCTGACCGGTCGCTACCGCCTGCTGCGCATGAACCAGCGCGCCGGCGGTGCCCGCCCGCCACGCATGCTGCGCCTGGATGTGAAGAGCCTGCCGCTGGACAGCGGTATCAGCGGCCCACTGCAGCAGGCCATCCGCCAAACCCTGGAGGCAGGCCAGCAAGTGCTGGTATTTCTCAATCGCCGCGGTTTCGCCCCGACCTTGCTGTGCCACGATTGTGGCTGGCTGTCCGAATGCCCGCGCTGCGATGCACGCATGACCGTGCACCAGCGCTCCGGCGTGCTGCGCTGCCACCATTGCGGCTATGACGAGCGCCTGCCGCAGCAGTGCCCGCAGTGCAACCATGTTGACCTGCGCCCGGTCGGCGCCGGCACCGAGCGTGCCGAGGAGCGCCTGAAAGTGCTGTTCCCGGATTACCCGATCCTGCGTGTGGACCGCGACAGCACCGCGCGCAAGGACGCCATGCACAACCTGTTCAGCACCATCCAGCGCGGCCAGCCGAGCATCCTCGTCGGCACCCAGATGCTCGCCAAGGGCCATCACTTCCCGCGGGTGACCCTGGTGGCCATCCTCGATGCCGATGGCGGGCTGTTCTCCGGCGACTTCCGTGCCAGCGAACGCATGGCACAGTTGATCGTGCAGGTCGCCGGGCGGGCCGGGCGGGCCGAAGAGCCCGGCAAGGTCATCATCCAGACCCACCTGGCCGACCATCCACTGCTGGTGCAGCTTACCGAGCAGGGCTACTTCGCCTTTGCCGAGCAGGCCCTGGACGAACGCCGCGCCGCCGGGCTGCCACCTTACTCGCACCTGGCGCTGCTACGCGCCGAAGCGCACAAGCCCGGGCAGGCCGAAGGTTTCCTCGACGAGGCCTGCGCCGCCGCCGAGCGCCTGGTGGCCGAACAGCGCCTGCCCGGCATCGAGCTGCTGGGGCCGGTGCCAGCACCGATGGAGCGCCGCGCCGGGCGCTTCCGCGCACAACTGTTGATACAGGCCAATACGCGGGCGCCTTTGCATCGACTGATCAGCGCCTGGTTGCTAGTGTTGGAGCAGATGCCGAGCGGGCGCCAGGTGCGGTGGTCGCTGGATGTCGACCCGGTAGACCTGTACTGAATCGACCGGCCTCATCGCCGGCAAGCCAGCTCCCACAGGTTGCGCGCACTCTTCTGTGGGAACTGGCTTGCCGGCGATGAGGCCCTCGAACACAACATGGAACCCTTGATGGTTGCACCCCAAAGGTTGGCAACCCGCCCCCAGCCACGGATAATGCCCAGTTTTTCCACCTGCGCATCCAAGCGCTCCACCGCGCTTGCGGTCGAAAAGAGATCCCCATGAAAGACACCATTCGCCAGCTGATCCAGCAAGCCCTCACCCAACTCGTCACCGACGGTGTGCTGCCTGAAGGGCTGTCGCCGGCGATCCAGGTGGAAAACGCCCGGGACAAGACCCACGGCGACTTCGCCAGCAACATCGCCATGATGCTGGCCAAGCCAGCCGGCATGAAGCCGCGCGACCTGGCCGAGAAACTGATCAATGCCCTGCCGGCCAGCGCCGACATCAGCAAGGTCGAGATCGCCGGCCCCGGCTTCCTCAACTTTTTCCAGAACACCGACGCCCTGGCCAACCGCCTGGATGCCGCACTGGCCGACGCCCACTTGGGCGCGCGCAAGGCCGGCCCTGCGCAAAAGGTTGTGATCGACATGTCGGCACCCAACCTGGCCAAGGAGATGCACGTCGGCCACCTGCGTTCGACCATCATCGGTGACAGCGTGGCGCGCGTGCTGGAGTTCCTCGGCGATGACGTGATCCGCCAGAACCACGTGGGCGACTGGGGCACCCAGTTCGGCATGCTGCTGGCCTACCTGGAAGAAAACCCGATCACCAGCGACGAGCTGTCGGACCTGGAAAACTTCTACCGCGCCGCCAAGAAGCGCTTCGACGAATCCGAAGAGTTCGCCACCCGTGCCCGTGGCCTGGTGGTCAAGCTGCAGGCCGGCGACCCGGACTGCATGGCCCTGTGGACGCGCTTCAAGGACATTTCGCTGTCGCACTGCCAGAAGACCTACGAGCTGCTCAACGTGAAGCTGACCATGGCCGACGTGATGGGTGAAAGCGCCTACAACGACGACCTGGCCAACGTGGTCGCCGACCTCAAGGCCAAGGGGCTGCTGGTCGAAGACCAGGGCGCCCAGTGCGTGTTCCTCGACGAGTTCAAGAACAGCGAAGGCGAGCCACTGCCGGTGATCGTGCAGAAGGCCGACGGCGGCTACCTGTACGCCACCACCGACCTGGCCGCCGTGCGCTACCGCAGCAACGTGCTCAAGGCGGACCGCGCCCTGTACTTCGTCGACCAGCGCCAGGCCCTGCACTTCAACCAGGTGTTCGAAGTTGCACGCCGCGCAGGCTTCGTGGGCCACCCGATGCAGATGGAGCACATGGGCTTCGGCACCATGAACGGTGCCGATGGCCGCCCGTTCAAGACCCGTGACGGCGGTACCGTGAAGCTGATCGACCTGCTCACCGAGGCCAAGGAACGCGCCTACGCGCTGGTCAAGGAAAAGAACCCGAGCCTGGCCGACGAAGAACTGCGCCACATCGGTGAAGTGGTTGGCATCGGCGCTGTGAAGTACGCCGACCTGTCCAAGCACCGCACCAGCGACTACAGCTTCAACTTCGAGCTGATGCTCAACTTCGAAGGCAACACCGCGCCTTACCTGCTGTACGCCTACACCCGCGTGGCCGGCGTATTCCGCAAACTGGGCAAAGGCTTCGATGAAGTCGATGGCAACATTGTGCTGCAGGCTGCCCACGAGCAGGACCTGGCCGCGCGCCTGGCGCAGTTTGGCGAAATCCTCAACAACGTCGCCGACAAGGGCACGCCGCACGTGCTGTGCAGCTACCTGTACGACCTGGCCGGCCTGTTCTCCAGCTTCTACGAGAACTGCCCGATTCTTGCCGCCGAAACCCCGCAGCAGCAGCAGAGCCGCCTGCGCCTGGCGGCCCTGACCGGCCGCACCCTCAAGCAAGGTCTGGAACTGCTCGGCCTGGAAACCCTGGAGCGCATGTAAGTTGGCTGCCAAGAAAAAACCTGCACCCAAACGCGGCGCCAGCCGCCAGACGGCGCCGGCCAAGCAGCCGATTCCCGGTTGGGTATGGCTGGCGGTCGGCCTGACCGTAGGCGCGTTCATTGTGTTCCTGATGAAGCTCGAGCCTGGTGGCGAAGACATCAAGCGCACCAAGCCGGAGCAGCAGAAAGCGGACAAGGTGGCCGAAGCCGGCAAGTCGGCGCAGCCCACTCCGCAGCAGCCTGTGAAGCCGAAGTACGACTTCTACACGCTGCTGCCGGAGTCCGAGGTGATCGTGCCGCCGGAGGCCGTGCCAGAGAAGACGCCTCCCGTCCCGGCCCAGCCGGTGACCCCGGTGACGCCAGCCGAAGCGGCAAAGATCGACACGGCGCGAGCCCAGGCAGCATTGATGGGCCAGACACCGCCACCAGCACCGCCAGTCATCAAGCCGGCGGCGACCACCCAGTTCTTCCTGCAGGCCGGCTCGTTCCGCAAGCAGGCCGATGCCGACAAGGTGCGCGCGCAGATCATCCTGCTGGGGCAGTCGGTAAAGGTAGAGTCGGGCACGGTCAAGGACGAAACCTGGTACCGCGTGCTAGTGGGCCCGTTCAGCAACCGCGAGCAGCTGACCGGGGCGCAGAAGCAGTTGGCCGGGGCAGGTTTCAGCAACCTGCTGCTGCAACAGCGGCAGACCCGTCAGTAACCTGCATTCGGGGGGCGCTTTGCGCCCCTATCGCGACACAAGGCCGCTCCTACAATGTGCGGGTAAACCTGAAAGTCGGGTTTACGCGACCCCTTTAGGAGCGGCCTTGTGTCGCGATAGGGCTGCAAAGCAGCCCCCATGTGAACTCAACCCCGCCCCGCATTCCGCTCGGAAACCTGGCTGTTCAGCGTCCAGAAGTCATAGAGCACCCCCACCAGAAACAGCCCGCCGGTAAAGAAGTAGATGATCGCGGTGATCCACTTGCCCTGATACAGCCGGTGTAGACCAAACACCCCGAGGAAGGTCAGCAGGATCCAGGCGATGTTGTAGTCAATGCGCCCGGACTGGAACCGGAGGTCGGCTTCACGGTCCATGGACGGGATCAGGAACAGGTCGATCAACCAGCCGATGCCCAGCAGGCCCAGGGTGAAGAACCAGATGGTGCCGGTTACGGGCTTGCCGTAATAGAAACGATGCGACCCGGTAAAGCCGAAAATCCATAGCAGGTAGCCAATGGTCTTGCTGTGGGTGTCGTGAAACGGCGCCCCCTGTTGATAACTGTTCATTCATAGCCCCCGTGGGTTATCCGAAAATTTTCTAAGAAAAAATGTGACTTTCTTGTCGCAGGCCGACGTACGGCACCTGGACAATCGACCAACGGATCAAAGATTGATCAAAAAGCTGTTATAAAGTTGCGCGCCCAACACATAACTATTCATAAGAGCTTCATCTATGCCGCCTTTACTCAAGACATGGCTGACCCTCTGCCTATTATTGCCCCTGGCCGCCCACGCCACCAATCGTGAGCAACGTCTTCCCAATGGTTTTACCGGCTACACCACCAATGCCTCGGTAAAACATGCACCGGTCAAGCAGACCGCAATGCGCACCCGTCCAAGCAATGCCGCCAACAGCCGCGGCGTGCCCGGTGTGCCGGTCGCTGCCATGTCGCCGAAGCAGAGCAGCGATGTGCTCAGCCGTGCGGTGAATGTGCTGGGCACCCCTTATGTCTGGGGCGGCAGCAGCCCGAAGAAAGGCTTCGACTGCAGCGGGCTGGTCAAATACGCCTTCAACGACGTCGCCGACGTCGACCTGCCGCGCACCTCCAATGCCATGGCCCAGGGCCACGGCGTCAAGGTAGCCAAGGGTGACCTGAAGCCAGGTGACCTGATCTTCTTCAACATCAAGAGCCGTCGGGTGAACCACGTTGCCATCTACCTGGGCAACGACCGCTTCATCCATGCTCCACGCCGTGGCAAGCGGGTAAGCATCGACACCCTGAGCAAGCCTTACTGGCAGAAGCATTACGTGGTGGCCAAGCGAGTGCTGCCGAAAGAACAGCAGCAACTGAGCCTGGCCAAGCGCTGATCTGATCGGCGCTCTCCTGTATCGGCCTCTTCGCGGGCACGCCCGCTCCCACAGGTACACCACAGCATTCGAAGGCTGTGTTATCCATGTGGGAGCGGGTTTACCCGCGAAAGGGCCAGCACAGGCACTATAGATCGCTGATCAGCCCCCTCTCCTTCAACCCTCGCATCGCCCCCTCCATCGTCCGCATCCCGTCCGCACCACCCGCCTGCATCACCGAACATAACTGCGCCATCCGCCCTTCCCGAACCAGGTTACGCACCGCTGGCGTCACCACCAGCACTTCCCGCGCAGCAACCCGCCCTCCGCCCGCGCGCCTGACCAGCACCTGCGCTACCACCAGGCGCAACGACTCGGCCAGCATCGCCCGCACCAACGGCTTCTCTTCGGCAGCGAACACCTCCACCAACCGGTCAACACTGCTCACCGCCGAACGGGTATGCACGGTCGCCAGTATCAGGTGCCCGGTCTCAGCCGCACGCAAGGCCAGGCGAATGGTTTCCAGGTCGCGCAGCTCACCGATCATGATCACATCCGGGTCCTGGCGCAGGGCACTGCGCAGCCCCTGGGCAAACCCACCGCAATGGCGGCCGACCTCACGCTGGTTGACCAGGCTGCGCTGGCTGCTGTGGATAACTTCGACAGGGTCCTCAAGGGTGATGATATGCAGAGCACGATCGCGGTTCAGCTGGTCGAGCAGTGCCGCCAAGGTGCTGGACTTGCCACTGCCGGTCGGCCCACCGACGAGGATCAAGCCATCTCGGCACTGCGCAACAGCTTGAAACACATCGCCCAGGTCGAGTTCATCGAGCGTGGCGATATGCCCCGGGATCAGGCGAAAGGTGGCCGCAGGGCCGTGCAACTGGCGAAACAGATTCAGCCGAAAGCGCCCTAGCGCCGGCAATTCCAGCGCCAGGTCCAGCTCATCACCCTGGGCCCACTGTCGGCGCTGGTCTTCATCCAGCATGGGTGCCATGCCCTCGGTCAAGGTCGCCGGGCCCAAGGTCGGCAGGGCCATGCGCTGCAGCTCGCCATCCAGGCGCAACATCGGTAACTGGCCCGCCGCCAGATGCAGGTCGGAAGCCCCCGCATCCACGGCCCGGGCCAACAGGTCGGTCACATCCATGAGACTCCCCAAAGGCCTTCAAGTAGGTAGAATGCCGCAAACCCTCCAGCCGCCGGCATCAGTCCATGTCCACCCTAGCAGACAACCTTTCCGCTATTTCCGCCCGTATCGCCAGCGCTGCCCAGGCTGCCGGGCGTGATCCGGCCAGCGTCCAGTTGCTGGCCGTGAGCAAGACCAAGCCAGCCAGCGCCATCCGCGAAATCCACGCCGCCGGCGTATGCGATTTCGGGGAAAACTACCTACAGGAAGCGCTGACAAAGCAGCAGGCACTCGGCGACCTGCCCTTGATCTGGCACTTCATCGGCCCCATCCAGTCGAACAAGACCAAAGCCATCGCCGAGCATTTCGACTGGGTACATTCCGTGGACCGCCTGAAAATCGCCCAACGCCTCTCGGAGCAGCGCCCGGCCGGTCTGCCACCACTGAACATCTGCCTGCAGGTGAACGTCAGCGGCGAAGACAGCAAATCCGGCTGCACCCCTGCCGACCTGCCGGCCCTGGCCAAAGCGGTAGCCGCACTGCCCAACCTGCGCCTGCGCGGGCTGATGGCCATTCCCGAACCCACTGATGACCGCGCCGCCCAGGAAGCCGCCTTCGCCACCCTGCGCCAGTTGCAGGAAGGCCTTGGCCTTGGTCTGGACACCTTGTCCATGGGCATGAGCCACGATCTGGAAGCGGCTATTGCACAGGGTGCGACCTGGGTGCGTATCGGTACCGCCCTGTTCGGTGCCCGCGATTACGGGCAGCCCTGATTCCATGCTTTACTCACTCTTTCCTACAAGGACCTGACATGAGCAAGACTCGTATTGCCTTTATCGGCGCCGGCAACATGGCCGCCAGCCTGATCGGTGGTCTGCGTGCCCAGGGCCTGGACGCCTCGCAGATCCGCGCCAGCGACCCGGGCGCCGAGACCCGCAGCCGCATCCAGGCAGAGCACGGCATCGAAACCTTCGAGAACAACGCCCAGGCCATCGATGGCGCCGACGTCATCGTGCTGGCGGTCAAGCCGCAGGTCATGAAAGCCGTATGCCAGGCCCTGCAACCGAACCTGCAGGAAGGCCAGCTGATCGTTTCCATTGCCGCTGGCATCACCTGCGCCAGCCTGCAAAGCTGGGTCGGCGCTCGCCCTGTGGTGCGCTGCATGCCCAACACCCCGGCACTGCTGCGACAGGGCGTCAGCGGCCTGTACGCCACCGCGGAAGTATCCAGCGAACAACGCCAGCAGGCCGAGCAACTGCTGTCGGCCGTGGGCACCGCCCTGTGGCTCGAGCAGGAGCAGCAACTGGACGCCGTGACGGCAGTCTCCGGCAGCGGCCCGGCGTACTTCTTCCTGCTGATCGAAGCCATGACCGCAGCAGGCGAAAAGCTTGGCCTGCCACGTGAAACTGCCTCCCAGCTGACCCTGCAGACAGCCTTGGGCGCCGCACGCATGGCGGTTGCCAGCGATGTCGATGCTGCCGAACTGCGCCGCCGAGTCACCTCGCCTGCAGGCACTACCGAAGCGGCGATCAAGTCGTTCCAGGCCAGCGGCTTCGAAGCCATCGTCGAACAGGCGCTGCAGGCTGCGGCTACACGTTCCGCCGAGCTGGCCGAACAACTGGGCAAATAAGGAGCTTCAGATGAATGCACTGTCCGGCGCCGCGATCTTCGTGGTGCAAACCCTGGTCAGCCTGTACCTGGTGATCGTCCTGCTGCGCTTTGTCCTGCAGCTGGTCAAGGCCAACTTCTACAACCCGCTGTGCCAGTTCGCCGTGCGCGCCACACAGCCGCTGCTCAAGCCGATTCGCCGAGTCATCCCCAGCGTTGGTGGGCTGGATACCTCGTCGCTGCTGTTGTCGGTGGTCATCCAGGCGCTGCTGATGGCTTTCGTGCTGATGGTCACCTACGGCACCTTCGGTGACATCCTGCACCTGCTGATGTGGGCCATCATCGGTATCACCTCGCTGTTCCTGAAGATTTTCTGGGTCGCGATGATCGTCATGGTGATCGTGTCCTGGGTTGCTCCCAACAGCCACAACCCGGCGGCTGAGCTGGCCTACCAGATCAGTGAACCGGTGCTGGCACCGTTCCGCCGCATCGTGCCCAACCTGGGCGGCATGGACATCTCGCCGATCTTCGCCTTCCTCGCGATCCAGGTAATCCAGTCGTTCGTCATGCCGCCGCTGGCCGCCTACGCCGGCATGCCACAAGAGCTATGGCGGATGATCTGAGCCCCAGCTGACTCTGGTTGCTTCCAGCGACAAGCCTCTGCTTGCCGCTGGGGGTAGCGCTCTTTAGACTTACGCCTCCGTCAAGCGTGAGCAGGGTCGATGTCCACTGTCTTTCCCGAAGATTCCGTCGGTCTGGTAGTACCGCAAACCGCCCGGTTCGATGAACCGCTGGCCCTGGCCTGCGGTCGCTCCCTGGCCAGTTACGAACTGGTCTACGAGACCTATGGCACCCTGAACGCCAGCGCAAGCAACGCCGTGCTGATCTGCCATGCCCTCTCCGGCCACCACCATGCCGCTGGCTACCATGCCGCCACCGACCGCAAGCCGGGCTGGTGGGACAGCTGTATCGGCCCTGGCAAGCCGATCGACACCAACCGCTTCTTCGTGGTCAGCCTGAACAACCTGGGCGGCTGCAACGGCAGCACCGGCCCCAGCAGCATCAACCCGGCCACCGGCAAGCCCTACGGCGCTGACTTCCCGGTGCTGACCGTGGAAGACTGGGTGCACAGCCAGGTGCGCCTGGCCGAGCGCCTGGGCATCCAGCAGTGGGCCGCCGTGGTCGGTGGCAGCCTGGGTGGCATGCAGGCGCTGCAGTGGACCATCAGCTACCCCGAGCGTGTGCGCCATTGCGTCGACATCGCCTCGGCTCCCAAGCTGTCGGCACAGAACATCGCTTTCAATGAAGTGGCACGCCAGGCCATCCTCACCGACCCCGAATTCCACGGCGGTTCGTTCCAGGACCAGGGCGTGATCCCCAAGCGTGGCCTGATGCTGGCGCGCATGGTCGGCCACATCACCTACCTGTCGGATGACTCGATGGGTGAAAAATTCGGCCGCGAGCTGAAGAGCGACAAGCTCAACTACGACTTCCACAGCGTCGAATTCCAGGTCGAGAGCTACCTGCGCTACCAGGGCGAGGAGTTTTCCGGGCGCTTCGACGCCAACACCTACCTGCTGATGACCAAGGCGCTGGACTACTTCGACCCCGCCGCCGCCCAGGGCGGCGACCTGGCAGCCACCCTGGCCCACGTCAAGGCGGATTACTGCATCATGTCGTTCACCACCGACTGGCGCTTCTCCCCGGCCCGTTCGCGCGAGATCGTCGACGCCCTGATGGCCGCGCGCAAGAATGTCTGCTACCTGGAGATCGACTCGCCTTACGGGCACGATGCCTTCCTGATCCCCACGCCTCGCTACATGCAGGGTTTCTCGAACTACATGAACCGCATTGCCATCTGAGGACAGCATGAGAGCCGATCTGGAAATCATCCACGACTGGATCCCCGCCGGCAGCCGGGTACTCGACCTGGGTTGCGGCAGCGGCGAACTGCTGGCCTCGCTGCGCGACCGCAAGCAGGTCACCGGCTATGGCCTGGAGATCGACGCCGACAACATCGCGGCCTGTGTGGCCAAGGGCGTCAACGTCATCGAGCAGGACCTGGACAAGGGCCTGGGCAACTTCGCCAGCAACAGTTTCGACGTGGTGATCATGACCCAGGCCCTGCAGGCCGTGGAGTACCCCGACCGCATCCTCGACGAGATGCTGCGCGTGGGCCGCCAGTGCATCATCACCTTCCCCAACTTCGGCCACTGGCGTTGCCGCTGGTACCTGGCGACCAAAGGCCGCATGCCGGTTTCGGACTTCATGCCGTACACCTGGTACAACACGCCGAACATCCACTTCTGCACCTTTGCCGACTTCGAAGAGCTGTGCCACGAGCGCCGCGCCAAGGTGCTAGACCGCCTGGCGGTCGACCACTTGCACCGCAACGGGTGGGGTGGCCGGCTTTGGCCTAATCTTCTAGGTGAGATCGGCATCTACCGTGTCAGCAGCCCGGGCCTGCAAGAACATCAGCTCGCGGTCTGACGCCCACCGGAGGAATCACCCCATGCGTCGCCTAGCCCTGTTCCTGATCAGCCTGTGCCTGGCCCTGCCGGTACTGGCTGCCGATGCTGCCCGTCCCGAGCGCAAGGAAGTGTTTGGCGACGTGACGGTGCACTACAGCGCGTTCACCTCGAGCATGCTGACACCGGAGGTGGCCGCAGCCACCGGCCTGGTACGCAGCAAGAACCAGGGCGTACTCAACATCGCCGTGCTCAAGGCCAACAAGCCCGCCATGGCGGTGGTCAGCGGCACGGTCAAGGACTTGACCGGGCGCAGCAGCCCGCTGTCGTTCAAGCAGATCACCGAACAGGGCGCGGTGTACTACATTGCCCAGTTCAAGATCGACCAGCCAGAAACCGTCACCTTCGACCTGAATATCGAAACCGGCGGCATCAGCAACTCCCTCAGTTTCAACCAGGAAGTGTTCCCAGGCGAATGATGAATTTCCAGCAACTCGTATTGGCCAGCCACAACGCCGGCAAACTCAAAGAACTCCAGGCCATGCTCGGCGCGTCCGTGCAACTGCGCTCGATCGGTGAGTTCAGCCAGGTCGAGCCGGAAGAAACCGGCCTGTCGTTCGTCGAGAACGCGATCCTCAAGGCGCGCAACGCCGCACGCATTTCCGGCCTGCCGGCCCTGGCCGACGACTCGGGCCTGGCGGTGGACTTCCTCGGCGGCGCGCCGGGCATCTACTCGGCGCGCTATGCCGACGGCAAAGGTGACGCTGCGAACAATGCCAAGCTGCTCGAAGCACTGAAAGACGTGCCTGAAGCCGAGCGCGGTGCACAGTTCGTCTGCGTCCTGGCACTGGTGCGCCATGCTGACGACCCGCTGCCGATCCTGTGCGAAGGCCTGTGGCACGGGCGCATCATGTTCGAGGCCAGTGGCGAGCACGGCTTTGGCTACGACCCGCTGTTCTGGGTACCGGAGCGCAGCTGCTCCAGCGCCGACCTGGCCCCTGTGGACAAGAACCAGCTCAGCCACCGCGCCCGCGCCATGGCCCTGCTGCGCCAACGTCTGGGCCTGGCATGATCGAAACGCTGTCCAACCCCGGCGCGGCGGGTTTCACCAGCCTGCCGCCGCTGGCGCTGTACATCCACATCCCGTGGTGCGTACGCAAATGCCCTTACTGCGACTTCAACTCCCACGCCGCCGGGCCTGAACTGCCGGAAGATGCCTACGTCGCCGCCCTGCTGACCGACCTCGACCAGGAGCTGGCTGCCGTGCAAGGCCGGCCGATCAGCTCGATCTTCTTCGGCGGCGGTACCCCCAGCCTGTTCAGTGCCGACGCCCTTGGCCGGCTGCTGCGTGGCGTGGAACAACGTATCCCGTTTGCGCCGGACATCGAAATCACCCTGGAGGCCAACCCGGGCACGTTCGAGCAGGACAAGTTCAAGGCCTACCGGCAAACCGGTATCAATCGCCTGTCCATCGGTGTGCAGAGCTTCCAGCCAGCCAAACTGCAGGCGCTGGGGCGTATCCACAATGGCGATGAAGCGGTCCGCGCCGCCGGCATGGCGCGCGCCGCCGGCTTCGACAACTTCAACATGGACCTGATGCACGGCCTGCCCGACCAGTCGCTCGACGACGCGCTGGGCGACCTGCGCCAGGCCATCGACCTGGGGCCGACGCACCTGTCGTGGTACCAGCTGACCGTGGAGCCGAACACGGTGTTCTGGAACCAGCCACCCGAGTTGCCCGAGGACGACATCCTCTGGGATATCCAGGAGGCCGGCCAGGCACTGATGGCCGAACACGGCTTCCGCCAGTACGAAGTCTCGGCCTATGCCCAAGCGGGGCGCGCTGCCCGGCACAACCTCAACTACTGGCGCTTTGGCGACTTCATCGGCATCGGCGCTGGTGCCCACGGCAAGCTGACCTTCGCCGACGGGCGCATCCTGCGCACCTGGAAGACCCGCCTGCCCAAGGACTACCTGAACCTGGCCAAGCCGTTCAAGGCCGGCGAAAAGCTGCTGCCAGTCGACGAGCTGCCGTTCGAGTTCCTGATGAACGCCCTGCGCCTGACCGATGGGGTGGAAGCCGAACTGTTCACCCAACGCACCGGTTTGCCGCTGGCACAACTGCGCGAGGCACGCCGCGCGGCCGAACAAAAGGGCCTTTTGCAGGTCGAACCGGATCGACTGGTGGCCACACCGAGGGGCCAGTTGTTCCTCAATGACCTGCTGCAGTATTTCTTGACCTAAGGATGACCCATGGATCTGGTACTTGATCTGCTCGCGACGGTTTCTCGCTGGAGCCGCAGCAACCTGTCGGAGATTTCACTGGCCTTGGTAGGCTGCCTGCTGGTGCTGTTCGGCACCGATATCAAGGGCTGGGTGGAACAACGCCTGGGCGGCCTGGCGGGCGCCCTGCGCGTACCGTTCATGGCCTTGCTGGTGATGATCGGCAGCGGTGCGGCGCTGATCTATGCCACGCCTTGGGTGGTGAAAGGGCTGAGCCAGTTCAACAACTACGCGCTGGCGCCGGTGTTGCTGGTGGTACTGGTGCTGATCGGGGTGGTGGCTGATCGACGGGGCTGAGCCACGGCCTTGCACTGCCCCTTGCAGGAGCAACTGTCTTGCTCAAAATTTAAATGCGCATGCGGTCACTGTGGGAGCGGGCATGCCCGCGAACACCGGCAAAGCCGGTGCCATCCACCGCGTCGCCTGTTTCGCGGGCACGCCCGCTCCCACAAAGTCCCGAACGGTCTTGAGCACAGTCATAAAAAAACCGCCCTTCTCAAGGCGGTTTTTTTTCGCCTGCATTTCTGCAGGCATCGGCATATCGAAAGGCCGTATCAGCCGATCAATCCACCTTCTCGAACTTCAAATCCCAAACCCCATGCCCCAGCCGCTCGCCGCGGCGCTCGAACTTGGTGATCGGGCGCTCTTCCGGGCGTGGCACGTAGGTACCGTCAGCCGCACGGTTGCGATAGCCCGGGGCAGCGCTCATCACTTCCAGCATGTACTCCGCATACGGTTCCCAGTCGGTGGCCATGTGGAACACGCCACCGGGCTTGAGCTTGCGCCGTACCAGTTCGGCGAACTCCAGCTGGACGATGCGGCGCTTGTGGTGGCGCGCCTTGTGCCATGGGTCGGGGAAGAACAGCATCAGGCGGTCGAGGCTGTTGTCCGCCACGCAGCGGTTCAGCACTTCGATGGCATCGCAGTCATATACCCGCAGGTTCTTCAGGCCCTGGGTCAGCACGCCGTTGAGCAGCGCGCCAACACCCGGGCGGTGTACTTCCACACCGATGAAGTCCTGTTCAGGCGCGGCAGCAGCCATTTCCAGCAGGGAATGGCCCATGCCGAAGCCGATCTCCAGGGTGCGCGGCGCCGAGCGGCCGAACACCTGGTCGTAGTCCACCGGGCTGTCGGCCAGCGGCAGGATGTACAGCGGGCCGCCCTGCTCCAGGCCACGTTGCTGGCCTTCGGTCATGCGCCCGGCGCGCATCACGAAACTCTTGATGCGGCGGTGCGGGCGGGCTTCGCCGTCGGGGGTGATCGGCGTATCGTGCGATTCAGTCATCAGGGGCTCTTACTTGATCAGACCATCCAGCGGCGAAGAGGCGCTGGCATAGAGTTTCTTCGGCATACGGCCGGCCAGGTAGGCCATGCGACCGGCGACGATGGCGTGCTTCATGGCCTCGGCCATCAGCACCGGCTGCTGGGCGTGGGCGATGGCCGAGTTCATCAGCACAGCTTCGCAGCCCATTTCCATGGCGATGGTGGCGTCGGACGCAGTACCCACACCAGCATCCACCAGCACCGGCACCTTGGACTCTTCCAGGATGATCTGCAGGTTGTAGGGGTTGCAGATACCCAGGCCGGTACCGATCAGGCCAGCCAGCGGCATGACCGCAATGCAGCCGACTTCGGCCAACTGGCGGGCGATGATCGGATCATCGCTGGTGTAGACCATCACATCGAAACCGTCTTTGACCAACACTTCGGCGGCCTTGAGGGTTTCGATCACATTGGGGAACAGGGTTTTCTGGTCGGCCAGTACTTCCAGCTTGACCAGGTTGTGGCCATCCAGCAGTTCGCGGGCCAGGCGGCAGGTGCGCACGGCTTCGACCGCGTCGTAGCAGCCAGCAGTGTTCGGCAGGATGGTATAGCGGTCCGGAGGCAGCACATCGAGCAGGTTCGGCTCGCCCGGGTTCTGGCCAATGTTGGTGCGGCGCACGGCTACGGTGACGATCTCGGCACCCGAGGCTTCGATGGCCAAGCGGGTTTCTTCCATGTCACGGTACTTGCCGGTACCGACCAGCAGGCGCGACTGGAAAGTACGCCCGGCCAGGGTGAAGGGCTTGTCGCTACGAACGTTGCTCATGGTTGTTCCTCGGGAAAAGGTTGCTGGGCTTGCAGGTGAATCGCCGGCCAGAATCAGCCGCCACCGATGGCGTGGACCACTTCGACCTGATCGCCGTCATTCAACAGCGTGCTGTCGTGCTGGCTACGCGGCACGATATCCAGGTTCAGTTCCACCGCGACGCGGCGCCCGGTCAGCTCCAGGCGGGCCAGCAGGGCCGCGACACTTTCGCCAGCGGGCAATTCGTAAGGTTCACCGTTCAGTTGAATGCGCATGCGCACGGCCACCATTGTTCTTTGGGGGCCCGCATTCTAGCGCTGAACCGCCCTGCAACCCAAGGGCGCTGCACACCATTAGTCGTGATTGTGGACCACCCGGTCAACCGAGCCGCCAGGCTGCCAGGCCCAGGCACAGCCAGCCGGCGAGAAAGCACAGGCCACCAATTGGGGTGATGATGCCGAGCTTGCCCAGGCCGCTGAGGGTCAGCAGGTAAAGGCTACCGGAGAACAGCACTATCCCCAGAGCAAACAGGCCGCCAGCCCAGCCGACCAGGCGCCCTGGCAGGTGCACCGAGAGCACGGCGACAGCGAAGAGGGCCAGGGTATGTATCAACTGGTAGGTCACACCAGTCTGGAAGATCGCCAGGTAGTCGGCCGTCAGCCGGCTTTTCAGGCCGTGGGCAGCGAAAGCGCCCAGGGCGACACCGGTGAAGCCGAAAAAGGCGGCAAGCATCAGGAAGCTGCGAAGCATGGGACGACTCCTTGGATCGGGTCTGTATAATGGCCCCTTCCACCCGTACGGCCAAGCCATCGCCATGCTGCCAACCCTTCTCCGCCGCCTCTCTCGCGCCCTGCTCTGGTTCGCTGCCGGCAGCATTGTGCTGGTACTGGTGTTCCGCTGGGTCCCACCACCCGGTACGGCGTTGATGGTGGAGCGCAAGGTGCAGTCCTGGGTGAATGGCGAGCCGATCGACCTGCAGCGCGACTGGGAGCCGTGGGAGAACATCTCCGACGACCTCAAGGTCGCGGTCATTGCCGGCGAGGACCAGAAGTTCGCCAACCACTGGGGCTTCGACATCCCGGCCATCCAGGCAGCGCTGGCCTACAACGAGCGCGGCGGCAGCATTCGCGGTGCCAGCACCCTGACCCAGCAGGTGGCCAAGAACCTGTTCCTGTGGTCCGGGCGCAGCTGGTTCCGCAAAGGCCTGGAGGCCTGGTTCACCGCGTTGATCGAGCTGTTCTGGTCGAAGGAGCGGATTCTCGAGGTCTACCTGAACAGTGCCGAATGGGGCAAAGGTGTGTTTGGCGCCCAGGCGGCAGCGCGCTACCACTTTGGCGTCGATGCCAGCCGGCTCAGCCGCCAGCAGGCGGCGCAGCTGGCGGCGGTGCTGCCGAGCCCGATCAAGTGGAGCGCCAGCCGGCCGAGCGCCTATGTGGCCAGCCGGGCCGGCTGGATACGCCGGCAGATGAGCCAGTTGGGTGGGCCCAGCTACCTGATGCAGCTCGACACTTCGCGCAAGCCTTGAGGGCCTCTTCGCGGGCACGCCCGCTCCCACAGGGCCAGCATTACCCCTGAGGCCTGTGCAGTACCTGTGGGAACGGGCGCGCCCGCGAAGAGGCCGGTAAATCTTGCACAAAAAAAAGCCGCTCACCCTTTGCGGGCCAGCGGCTTTTCCTTGCTGTGAGGGCTCGATCAGGCCGCGATCAGCGCCTTGACCTTGTTCATCGCATTCTTCTCCAACTGGCGAATCCGCTCAGCCGAAACGCTGTACTTGTCCGCCAGCTCATGCAACGTGGCCTTCTCTTCCGCCAACCAGCGCTGGTAGAGAATGTCGCGGCTACGCTCGTCCAGCCCTTGCAATGCTTCGTGCAGGTTGCTGGTGGAGTTGTCGCTCCAGTCGGCATCCTCCAGCTGCACCGCCGGGTCGTAACGGTGGTCTTCCAGGTAATGCGCAGGCGACTGGAAGGCACTGTCGTCGTCAGCTTCCGCTGCCGGGTCGAAGGCCATGTCCTGGCCGCTGAGGCGGCTTTCCATCTCGCGCACTTCACGCGGCTCCACGCCCAGGCTTTCCGCCACGCGGTGCACTTCGTCGTTGTTCAGCCAGGCCAGACGCTTCTTCTGGCTGCGCAGGTTGAAGAACAGCTTGCGCTGGGCCTTGGTGGTGGCCACCTTGACGATGCGCCAGTTGCGCAGGATGAACTCGTGGATCTCTGCCTTGATCCAGTGCACGGCGAACGACACCAGGCGCACGCCCATTTCCGGGTTGAAGCGCTTGACGGCTTTCATCAGGCCGACGTTGCCTTCCTGGATCAGGTCGGCCTGGGCCAGCCCGTAGCCGGCATAGCTACGGGCGATATGTACGACGAAACGCAGGTGGGCCATCACCATTTGACGAGCGGCCTCGACATCCTGCTCATAATAGAGACGCTCGCCCAGATCACGCTCCTGCTCGACAGTCAGCAGCGGGATGCTGTTGACCGTGTGCACGTAGGCTTCCAGGTTTGCACCAGGTACCAGGGCATAGGCAGGTTGCAACGATGTGGTCATTCAAGAACCTCCGACTTACAGAACTCGCGCCTTGTGGGCGCTGCCAACATTGACCTGGAACGACGGTACAAGTTCCATGGTGAATAATTTGTCAATGCTGGCACGTAAAAACTATCGCGGCGCCAGCTCGTTCAGATGGCGGGCCACTGCGATCCATGCACCGATATACCCCAACAGCACCGCTCCGATCAAGAGCGACAGACCATCGGACGCCGGCACCCCACCCAGGGCGAAGTCGCTGCCGTACAGCCCGGAAAGCCCTACCACCGCCTCGTTCAGCCAGTTCAGGCCAAACGCCAGGATGCCCCATGCGATCACCCCTGCACCCAGGCCATACAGCGCGCCCATGTACAGGAAAGGCCGGCGTACGTAGGCATCCGTGCCACCGACCAGCTTGATCACTTCGATCTCGGTACGGCGGTTTTCAATATGTAGACGAATTGTGTTACCGATTACTAACAGCAGGGCAGAAATCAGCATCACGGCCAGGCCGAAGACGAAGCGGTCACCCAATTTGAGGATGGCCGCCAGGCGCTCGACCCATACCAGGTCGAGTTGCGCCACCTCCACCCGCGGCAGCTCCGACAGGCGCTGACGCAAGGCTTCCAGGGCCGGCTTGTCGACTTCGGTCGGGGTCACCACCACTACGCCGGGCAGCGGGTTGTCAGGCAGTTCACGCAGGGCTTCGCCCAGGCCAGACTGTTGCTGGAACTCCTCCAGCGCCTGCTCGCGGCTGACATACTGAGCGTCGGCCACGCCGGGCATGCCCTTGATCTCGTCGCGCAGCGCCTCGCCTTCGCGGCTACCGGCATCGAGCTTGAGGTATAGCGAGATCTGTGCGGCGCGCTGCCACGAGCCGCCAAGCTTCTCGACGTTCTTCAGCAGCAATGACAGGCCCATGGGCATGCTCAGCGCCACCGCCATCACCAGGCAGGTGAAGAAGCTGCCGATCGGCTGCTTGCCCAGCCGGCGCAGGCTGTCGGCCATGCTGGCACGGTGGCTTTCCAGCCAGGCATGCAGCAGCGTGCGGAAATCCGGGCCGTCATCGTCGTCGTGCTTTTTCTTCGCCGGTTGCGGGTCGGCCGGCTTCGGCGCAACCCGCTCGGAAACCTTCGGCGTACGTGTAGTGCTCATTGCCCGGCCTCCCCATCGCCGATCAAGCGGCCGCGTTGCAAGGTCAGCATGCGGTGGCGCATGCGCGCAATCAGTGCCAGGTCGTGGCTGGCGATCAATACCGTGGTACCCAGGCGGTTGATGTCCTCGAACACCCCCATGATCTCCGCGGCCAGGCGCGGGTCGAGGTTACCGGTGGGTTCGTCGGCCAGCAGCAGGGCTGGCTGGTGAACAATGGCGCGGGCGATGCCTACCCGTTGCTGCTGCCCGGTGGACAGGTCGGCCGGGAACAGCTCGCCCTTGTCGGCCAGCGACACTCGCTCCAGCGCCGAGTCCACGCGCTTGGCGACCTCGGCCTTGGACAGGCCGAGAATCTGCAGCGGCAAGGCGATGTTGTTGAACACCGTGCGGTCGAACAACAGCTGGTGGTTCTGGAACACCACGCCGATCTGCCGGCGCAGGAACGGGATCTGCGAATTGCTGATCTGGCCCAGGTCCTGCCCGGCCAGCATCAGCTTGCCGCTGGTCGGGCGCTCCATGGCCAGCAGCAGGCGCAGCAAGGTGCTCTTGCCCGCGCCCGAGTGGCCGGTGACGAACAGGAATTCGCCCCGGCGCGCCCGGAAACTCAGCTCATGCAAACCCACATGACCATTGGGATAGCGCTTGGCAACCTGTTCGAATCGGATCATGTTCAGTCTCGCTCGGCGAACAGAGCCTTGACGAACGGCTCGGCTTCGAAGGTACGCAGGTCGTCGATGCCTTCACCGACACCGATGAAGCGGATCGGCAGCTTGAACTGCTTGGCCAGGGCGAAGATCACCCCGCCCTTGGCAGTGCCGTCCAGCTTGGTCAGGGCCAGGCCGGTCAGTTCGACGCTCTGGTTGAAGTACTTGGCCTGGCTGATGGCGTTCTGGCCGGTGCCGGCATCGAGCACCAGCAGCACCTCGTGTGGCGCTTCGGCGTCGAGCTTGCCAATGACCCGGCGGACTTTCTTCAGCTCTTCCATCAGGTTGTCTTTGGTGTGCAGGCGGCCAGCGGTGTCGGCGATCAGCACATCGACGCCACGGGCCTTGGCGGCCTGTACGGCATCGAAGATCACCGAAGCAGAGTCGGCGCCGGTGTGCTGGGCGATCACCGGGATCTGGTTACGCTCGCCCCACACCTGCAGCTGCTCGACTGCAGCGGCACGGAAGGTGTCGCCAGCAGCCAGCATCACTTTCTTGCCTTCGAGCTGCAGCTTCTTGGCCAGTTTGCCGATGGTGGTGGTCTTGCCGGCGCCGTTCACACCGACCACCAGAATCACATAGGGCTTGTTCTGCGCCTGCACCACCAGCGGCTGCTCGACCGGGCGCAGCAGCGCAGCCAGTTCTTCCTGCAGCGACTTGTACAGGGCATCGGCATCAGCCAGCTGCTTGCGGGCAACCTTCTGGGTCAGGTTCTGGACGATGGTGGAAGTGGCTTCCACACCAACGTCGGCGGTCAGCAGGCGGGTTTCGATTTCGTCGAGCAGGTCGTCATCGATGACCTTCTTGCCCAGGAACAGGCTGGCCATGCCCTCGCCGATGCTGGCGCTGGTCTTCGACAGGCCCTGCTTGAGGCGGGCGAAGAAGCCGGGCTTGGCCTGTTCGGCCTGCACTGCGACCGGGGCTGCAGCCACAGGGGCAGCAGGCTCTGGTGCAGGGCGTTCCGGGATGGCGGGCGGCGTTTTCGGCTCCAGATCCGGCACCAGGGCCACGGGCTCTTCAGCAACCGGCAGCACCAGGTTGCTGACCGGCGCGGCTGGTTCGACGACCGGGGCCGCCTCGACAGGGGCTGGCTCGATCGGGGCCGCCTGCAAGGGCATCGACGCGACCGGCCGCGGTGCAGGTGCCACCAGCGGCTGGGAAGCGACCGGCTCGGGTTCAGGGGCCTGCAACGGCTGGGAAGCAACCGGTTCGGGGACAGGGGCCTCGACCACCGGGGATTGGACGGGTGCGGCGACCTGCTGCGGTTCTGTCAGCTGTGGGGCCGCAGGGGCCTGAACGGGTTCAGGGGCCTGTGGCGCTTCGGCGGTAGCCCCTTCGACCGGAGCGGCTGCAGGCTGCTCGACGGCTGGGGGTTCATTCGCGGGCACACCCGTTGCCACAGGTTGCTGCGGTTTCTTGCGAAACCAGCTGAACAGGCCTTTCTTCTCACCAGCCTCGGCTGGCGCTTTTTTGTCGTCGTTGGAACCAAACATGGAAGACGGCTATCTCAGGGTAGCGATGGGCCAGCTATGGCGCATCGGGAATTCTCTCTACGCAGAACAGACTATCTTGAAGCCGGCTGGTTCATGCGCAACGTTTTGTCTTAGTGTCCTGCGGGCCAGAACGGCGACAGGCATGGTCGCCAGGCAACCGGATCAGTATCCTAGCACCTCCTGGCCCGCCGACGCTAAACCAGCGGGCCGCCGAACAGGTTAAACACCGTATGAATGCTCTAGCCCGCCGCGCCGCTGGCCTGTTGCTCGGCACGCTCTGCCTGCCGCTCGCGGCCTTCGCCGCCGATGTGCAACCCACCCACGAATTCATCCTCGACAACGGCCTGAAAGTAGTCGTGCGCGAGGACCACCGCGCCCCGGTGGTGGTCTCGCAGATCTGGTACAAGGTTGGCTCCAGCTACGAAACCCCGGGCCAGACCGGACTGTCCCACGCGCTGGAACACATGATGTTCAAGGGCAGCGCCAAGGTCGGCCCCGGCGAGGCCTCGCGCATCCTGCGTGACATAGGCGCCGAAGAAAACGCCTTCACCAGCGACGACTACACCGCCTATTACCAGGTGCTGGCCCGCGACCGCCTGCCGGTGGCCCTGGAGCTTGAGGCCGACCGCCTGGCCAGCCTGCGCCTGCCCGCTGACGAATTCAGCCGCGAAATCGAGGTGATCAAGGAAGAACGCCGCCTGCGCACCGACGACCAGCCCAACTCCAAGGCGTTCGAGCTGTTCCGCGCCATGGCCTACCCGGCCAGCGGCTACCATACCCCGACCATCGGCTGGATGGCCGACCTGGAGCGCATGAAGGTCGAGGAACTGCGCCACTGGTACGAATCCTGGTACGCCCCCAACAACGCCACCCTGGTGGTGGTCGGCGATGTCACCGTCGATGAGGTCAAGGGCCTGGCGCAGAAGTACTTCGGCAGCATCCCCAAACGCGCCGTGCCACCGGCCAAGTTGCCGCTCGAGCTGGTCCAACCAGGCCAGCGCCAGCTGACGCTGCACGTGCGCACCCAGTTGCCGAGCCTGATCTACGGTTTCAACGTACCTGGCCTGCCCACCGCCAAGGATCCGCGTACGGTGCATGCCCTGCGCCTGATCTCGGCATTGCTCGACGGCGGCTACAGCGCCCGCATGCCGGCACGCCTGGAACGCGGCCAGGAACTGGTGGCCGGCGCTTCGTCCAGCTACAACGCCTTCACCCGCGGCGACAGCCTGTTCCTGATCTCGGCCACGCCGAACGTGCAGAAGCAAAAAACCCTCGCCGATGTCGAGAAAGGCATCTGGCAGCTGCTTGATGAGCTCAAGACCACCCCGCCCAGCGCCGAAGAGCTGGAGCGCGTACGCGCCCAGGTCATTGCCGGCCTGGTCTACGACCGCGACTCCATCAGCAGCCAGGCCACTACCATCGGCCAGCTGGAAACCGTCGGCCTGTCGTGGAAGCTGATCGACAGCGAGCTGGATGAGCTCAAGCGCGTTACTCCGCAGGATATCCAGAACGCCGCGCGAACCTATTTCACCCGCGAACGCCTGAGCGTTGCCCATGTACTGCCCGAGGAGTCCGCTCATGAGTAATCGCCGCGTACCACGCCCAACCCTGCTGACCACGGGCATCCGCGCCCTGGCGCTGGCGGCGGTGCTGGCCGCCCCGGCCATGGCTGACAATGCCGCCAAAGCCGACAGCAACGCGGCACGCCCGGCCAATACCTTGCAGTCACTGGCCGAACTGGATGGCAAGGCGCCCAGCCGGCGCCAGTTGAACATCCAGCACTGGAACACCGCCGAAGGTGCCCGGGTACTGTTCGTCGAAGCCCGCGAACTGCCGATGTTCGACCTGCGCGTCACCTTCGCCGCCGGCAGCAGCCAGGATGGCGGCACGCCAGGCCTGGCCGCCCTGACCAACGCCATGCTCAACGAAGGCGTGGCCGGCAAGGATGTGACTGCCATCGCCGAAGGCTTCGAGGGCCTGGGCGCCGACTTTGGCAACGGCTCCTACCGCGATATGGCCGTGGCTTCGCTGCGCAGCCTCAGCGCCAAGGACAAGCGTGAACCGGCGCTAAAGCTGTTCACCGAAGTGACTGGCAAGCCGACCTTCCCCGAAGACGCCCTCAAGCGCATCAAAAACCAGATGCTGGCCGGCTTCGAGTATGAAAAGCAGAACCCTGGTAAGGTCGCTGGCAAGGCCCTGTTCGCCAAGCTCTACGGCGACCACCCTTACGCCCACCCGAGCGACGGCACCGCCGAAAGCATCAGCGGCATCACCCTGGCACAGCTTCGCGCCTTCCACGCCAAGGCTTACACCGGCGGCAACGCGGTCATCGCCCTGGTCGGCGACCTCAGCCGCGCCGAGGCCGAAGCCATCGCCGCCCAGGTGTCAGCCGGTCTGCCCAAAGGCCCCGCGCTGGCCGCACCTGCGCAACCCGGCGAAGCCAAGGCAGGCCTGACCCACATCGACTTCCCGTCCAAGCAGACTCACCTGATGCTGGCCGAACTCGGCATCGACCGCCAGGACCCGGACTGGCCGGCCCTGTCACTGGGCAACCAGATCCTCGGCGGCGGTGCATTCGGCACCCGGCTGATGAGCGAGGTACGTGAAAAGCGCGGTCTGACCTACGGCGTGTACTCGGTGTTCAGCCCGATGCAAGTACGCGGCCCGTTCATGATCAACCTGCAGACCCGCGCCGAACTCAGCGAAGGCACGCTCAAGCTGGTGCAGGACATTCTCGCCGATTACCTCAAGACCGGCCCCACCCAACAAGAACTGGACGATGCCAAGCGCGAACTGGCCGGCAGCTTCCCGCTGTCCAATGCCAGCAACGCCAGCATCGTCGGCCAACTGGGCGCCATTGGCTTCTACAACCTGCCGCTGACCTGGCTGGAGGACTTCATGCAGCAGTCCCAGGCCCTCACCGTAGAGCAGGTAAGGACGGCCATGAACAAACACCTGTCAGCCGATAAACTGGTGATCGTCACCGCTGGCCCGAAAGTGCCGCAAAAACCGCTGCCAGCCCCCACTGACAAGCCCTCCGAGCAACCGCTCGGGGTACCGGAGCACTAATGCCAAGATCCACCCCTCCCGCCCGCCCGCAACCGGGCCAAAGCAAGGGCCAGGGCCACCTGCGCATCATCGCCGGCGAGTGGCGCAGCCGACGTCTGGCGGTGCCGGAAGGCGAAGGCCTGCGGCCAACGCCCGACCGCGTGCGCGAAACCCTGTTCAACTGGCTGGCCCCCTATATTGAGGGTGCCCGCGTTCTGGACGCCTTCACCGGCAGCGGTGCCTTGGTGCTCGAAGCCCTGTCCCGCGGGGCCGAGGACGCCGTCGCGCTGGACAGCAACCCGGCGGCCGTCGCCAACCTGAAGAACAACCTCGAGATCCTGCGCTGCCCGCGCGGGCAAATCCTGCAGACCGACGCCCTGCGTTATCTGCAAGGCCCAGCCAAGCAGCAGTTCGATGTGGTGTTCCTTGACCCACCGTTCCACCAGGACCTGCTGGCCGACACCTGCAATCTGCTGGAACAGAACCAGTGGCTGCGCGAGCAGGCGTGGGTCTACACAGAAAGCGAGGCTGCACCGTCGACCTTGCAACTGCCAGGTAACTGGCGCCTGCATCGCGAGAAAAAGACCGGCCAGGTGCATTACGCACTCTGGCAGCGGGGCTAATTATGTAAAGCAGGTGCAGCACCCTTGTCGCTGAAGCTGTTCGGGTTTACACCAACCAGAGCACTTCAGCGATGACCTTACCATCACCTGCGTCACCACCCGACCTGGGCCAGGTCTCTGCGGGGCTTGCCGCCCTGGCCTGCCCCACTACCTCGGCATTGCAGCACTTCACGCTGGAAAACGGCCTGTCCGTCTACTTGCGAGAAAACCACAAGACCTCTCTGGCCGCGGTCCAGCTTTGGTATCACATAGGCTCAAGCCATGAGCCTGCCGGCCACACCAACCTGTCACACCTTCTGGAGCACCTGATATTCGCAGGCAGCAGCAAAATCCCCGCCGACCAATACAGCCGGGTGATTGCACGCTTAGGCGGCAGCGCTAATGCCACCACCCACCTGGATGCCACCTCTTATGAAATCTCGCTACCGGCCAGCCGCCTGCCCATAGCGCTGGAGATCATGGCCGATGCCATGAGCACCGCTTCCTTCGGCCAAGCTGAAATGGAGAGGGAGATAAAGGCGGTAGAAGATGAGCGCCGGCTCAAGCTGGACGTCCAGCCTGACCAGCAAGCGTACGATCAGCATAACGCCCTTGCACATGGCGACAGCGCCTATGCAGGCCCGAGCTTCGGTGATCCGGCAGACCTGCATGGCATCGACCTGGCAGCGCTGCGAACCTGGTACAGGACCTGGTACCAGCCAAACAACGCAACGCTTGTGGTGGTCGGTAGTGTTGACCTGCCAACGCTCCGGCAGCAGGTGGCACGTTACTTCGCCGGCGTGCCGAAAACACCCCTCGCCGCCCGACCTGTCCCACGCCATGACGCTCGACTGAAGGCCCGCAGCCACACCGTGAGCCTGCCAGGGCTACGCGAGGGGCTGTTCATGTCCTTCAATGTTCCAGGCCGAGCAACAGCCCCCGACGCCAGCACATCGCTTGCCCTGAGCCTACTTTGCGACCTGCTTGGCGTAGGCTTCAGCTCCAGGCTGTACAGCGACCTGGTACGGGACAAGCGCCTGCTTACAGGCGTACGGGTGTCCTACGAGCCCTTGGTGCGTGGCGACACGCTGTTGACGATCTCAGCCTATGTGAACACCAGCCACACCACACCGGAGGACGCTGCCCAAGCTATTTACGAGCATGTGCAGGCGCTGCGCAGTGTTGCCTTGCCAGAAGAAGATCTGCAGCGCGCCAAGTTACGCATGCTCGCCCGACGGCTGTTCAACCTTGACGCGCTCACTTCCCAGGCAGGCGAGCTGGGCGCCGCAGCCGCAGCCGGTTTGCCGGCATCGGTCATTGACGAGGACGGCCCTCTTATCCAGAACCTCGACAGTGCGACAGTGCAACAGGTAGCAGTTGCCTACCTGGGGCGCGAACGGCTGACCACGACCTACCTTCAGCCGGGAGCACAAGCATGAGCCCAGACAATTTGACGACCACCCGACCGACGCTTTGCGACGGCCCAGCCACCGACACCGCCTTGGAGGCCATGGCCAACCTTCAATCGGCCAAGGAAATAGAGCTTGGCCAGGTACCGCCCTTGCAAGCCGCAGCCACGTGCTGGCAAACCACAAGCGGCACAAAGGTCAGCTTCATCGCAGATCATGAACGCCCGATGTTCGACCTGGCCTTGCGTTTTCGTGCTGGCAATGTGCTTGACGGGGCGAACCCGGGCCTGGCCGCAGTCACCCTGTACAGCCTCGACCAAGGGACTGGTGAACTCGATGCAGCCCAGTTTGCCGAGCAGTTGGCCGGGTACGGGGCCATCCTCGGCAGGAGGATCACCGATGACAGTGCCGTCATCACACTCCGCTGCCTGAGCTTGCCCACGATACGCTCCAGCGTGATGCAGCTGTTCACCCAGATGCTGGCATATCCTGCTTTCAGGGAGCCTGACGTGGCGAAAATCCGGGAGCGGCTGGCTTTCAACCGGGTCCGACAGGGCAGCCACCCCCTGATACGGCTTACCAACACCACGATGGCTCATGTTTTCCGTGATCATCCGTACGCTGCCAGCGCCACCACGACAGCCAGTGGTACCGTCAATGTCGAGCAGATCAGGGACTTCCACCAGAAGGCTTACTCGGCGAACAATCTGGATATTGGCTTGGTGGGGGACCTGAGCCGAGAAGATGCGGAGCAACTGATCGACGCACTCACCCGTGTCCTGCCGCAGAAGTGGGCCGCCGCTGCCCCGCCGCCACTACCCGAACACCCGCCAATCGTGCAGCACCTGGCCGCCGCCGGCAGCGCCACACGGGCGCTGTTGACGCTTTCCTCGAAAGCTTCACCAAGCAGCCCGCTATTTCCGGCCTTGACACTGCTCAACGTGATACTTGGCACCAGCTATGAATCACGCCTGACGCAAGAGTTGCGAACCCTGCGCAGCCTGACCTACGCCATCTACTCCGACCTCAACCCGCTGGATGCGGCATGCCTGCTGCAAATTCATTGGGACATCGCCCCGCAGTACCGCGATGCGGCAGCGGCCCTGGTGTCGGGGATTGTCGCGTGCCTGCGCGAACGAGGCCCTAGCCAGGCAGAATGCGACATCGCTGTGAACGAAATTGCGGCCAAGCTGCATCACGACCTTGCAGACAGCGCCAAACTGGCCAGAGCACTTGCGACTTACAGCCACCAAGGGCTGCCAGGCGATCACCTTGCCACTTTTCTTGACAGGCTGCAGTCACTCACGCCAGCGAACCTGCGTGAAGCCGGGCAGGTGTGGTTGGGCAACGCGACGCAAGTGCTGGTGACCGTAGGCCCCGAGTCAGTGCAACTGCCACTGCCGGAAACAATGAAGGACGACCAATAGCGCAGGTACATCGGGGTTTTTCCATGGCATTCTAGGCACGCACAACATGAGTCGCCCACATGCCCAGCCCCAGCGCAACGTTCCGTCCAGCCCTCGGCCTTGCCAACCCCCACTTGCAAACCTTGTGGGGGCCATTGTGGCGAAAACTGCCAGAGCTGCAGCGCAACCGCGAGCGGCTATGGCTGGCCGATGGCGACTTCATCGACCTGGACTGGCACGGCCCGCACCAGCCCCACGCGCCGTTGGTGCTGGTGCTGCACGGCTTGACCGGCTCCTCCCACTCGCCCTACGTCAAAGGCTTGCAGCAAGCGCTGCAAGGCCGCGGCTGGGCCAGCGTGGCGGTGAACTGGCGCGGTTGCTCGGGCGAGCCCAACCTGTTGCCACGCAGCTACCATTCCGGTGCCAGCGAAGACCTGGCCGAAATCGTCAGCCACCTGCGCGCCCAGCGCCCGTTGGCGCCGTTGTATGCGGTGGGTTATTCGCTGGGGGGCAATGTGCTGCTGAAATACCTTGGCGAAAGCGGTGTCGCCAGCCAGTTGCAGGCTGCGGTGGCAGTGTCGGTGCCGTTTCGCCTGGACCACTGCGCCGACCGCATCGGCCAGGGCTTTTCAAAGGTGTACCAGGCGCATTTCATGCGCGAGATGCTGGCTTATGTTCAGCTCAAGCAGCGGCACTTCCACGACAAGGGCCAGCATGAACGGCTGGCGACGCTGCAACGGCTGGGGCCGCTGGTCAACCTGCGCACGTTCTGGGAATTCGACGGCAAGGTCACCGCACCGCTGAACGGTTTTCGCGATGCGCACGACTACTACCGCCGCTCATCGAGCCATTTCTTCCTCGGCCAGAACCGCACACCGACGCTGATCATCCATTCCAGCGATGACCCTTTCGTCTCCGGCCACAGCCTGCCAACAGCCCGCGAACTGGCGCCGCAGACCCGCTTCGAACTGCACAGCCGCGGCGGCCATGTGGGCTTTGTCGATGGCAGCCTGCGCAACCCGGGCTATTACCTGGAGCGGCGGATTCCACAGTGGCTTGTGGAGGGTCAATAGGAGCTGCGGTTTTCATTGGCAGTACCGGCCTCATCGCCGGCAAGCCAGCTCCCACAGGTGTGGTATAGGCCTGATGGGCAGTGGTGTACCTGTGGGAGCTGGCTTGCCGGCGATGAGGCCGGGCCTGCTTACTCGCCAGTGGCTACGCCATGCTGCGGATCGTTGATCCACTCACTCCACGACCCGGCATACAGCTTGCCCAGCGGATACCCCGCCAACGCCAGGGCAAACAGGTTATGACACGCCGTCACCCCTGACCCGCAATACGCCACCAACTGCTCCGGTGCCCGCCCGGCCAGCTTCTCGGCAAAACGCTGCCTGAGCTGCTCTGGCGGCAAGAAGCGCTCGTCAGCATCCAGATTGTCGGTAAAGGCCGCACACTGGGCCCCCGGAATATGCCCCGCCACCGGATCGATCGGTTCCACTTCGCCACGGAAACGCGGCAAGGCACGCGCATCGATCAGGGTCAGGTCAGCGCTGCCCAGGCGCTTGCCCAGGTGCTCGGCATCGATCAGCAGCTTGCCGTCCGGCTCACCGTTGAAGGTGCCTTCCCGCTTGAGCGGCGGGTCCAGGCTGAGCGGCAGGTGCGCCGCATGCCAGGCCTTCAGGCCACCGTCGAGGATCGCTACACCGCTGCGCTTGCCCAGCCAGGCCAGCAGCCACCAGGCACGGGCGGCAAAAGCGCCAGGGCCGTCGTCGTACAGCACTACCTCGCTGTCATCGTCCAGGCCCCACTCACGCAGGCGCTCGACCAACCGGCGCGCATCCGGCAATGGGTGGCGCCCGGTGCGTCCCTTGCTCACAGGCCCGCTGAGGTCACGCTCCAGGTCGGCAAAATGCGCTCCGGCAATATGCCCCTGGGCATAGCTGCGTTGGCCATAGTCCACATCCTCGAGGGCAAAGCGGCAGTCGAGGATCACCAACTTGGGCGAGCCCAGACGCTCGGCAAACTGCTGCGGGGTGATCAATTGCGCAAGGGGCATGACAATCTCCTGATCGATGGCACTATCGATAACACTGAGGCCCTGGGTTAGTGCTCCAGGGCCTGGTTGAACGGTACATGGAATTCCTGGCAAAGGGCGTCCACCGCATTGCGGGCGTTGTCGGTGACGAAGCCGAGCTCCAGCACCAGTACCTGGTAGACGCCGCGCTTGAAGGCTTCTTCACCCAGATGCGCGGAATGTTCCCGCGTGGTGCTGAGAAAACGTACCCAGGACGTCAATACGATCCAGGCATTGATGGTCAGCGATTCGATCTGGGCTGGTGTCATGGCCAGGATGCCCGCCTCGACGAAACCGCGGTAGATCGCCTGGCCCTGACGCAGGCATCGTTCGGAAAAGCGCCGATAACGTGCGGCCAGCTCCGGGTCGCTGTCCAGCAGGTGCTCCAGATCACGATGCAGAAAACGGTAGTTCCACATCGCCGCCAACAGCGCCTTCAGGTAGAAGCGCTTGTCCTCCACGGTCGCCGCACGGCCTTGCGGCGGGCGCAGGAAGCTGTCCACCAGTTCTTCGTACTGACTGAACAGCAAAGCGATGATCGCCTGCTTGTTGGGGAAGTGGTAATACAGGTTGCCGGGCGAAATTTCCATGTGCGCGGCAATGTGGTTGGTACTGACGCTGCGTTCGCCCTGCTGGTTGAACAGCTCCAGGCTGTTCTGCACGATGCGCTCTCGGGTCTTCATGCGCGGGGCCATGCTCAGCTCCCAGTCTGCGGGCCTTCAACAAAGGGGCATCTTACGGCGTATTGGCGGTGGAGTGCACCGCTCGATAAAGCGGAAAAAATCGCACCATGGTACAAATTAGAGTATAGGCTCTAGTGATTTCCTGCTCGGACTCGGAGCCGCCATGAACTCGCCCAGTGCCTTGCCCCCTGTGCAATTCGACCTCGACCTTGCGGCGACGTTCGCCACCCAACGCCAGGCCTTTGCCGGCAACCCACTGCCACCAGCTGCGCAGCGGCGTCAATGGCTGAAAAGCCTGCGGGAAGCCTTGCTGGCCAGCCAGGCCGAACTGATCGAGGCAATCGGCCAGGACTTTGAAGGGCGCAGCGCCGACGAAACCCTGCTGGCCGAGCTGCTGCCCTCGGTGCAAGGCCTGCGCCACGCCGAAAAACACCTGCGGCGCTGGATGCGCGCCAGCCGGCGCAGGGTCGGCCTGGCCTTCCAGCCGGCCAGCGCGCATGTGCGGTACCAACCCCTGGGCGTGGTCGGCATCATCGTGCCGTGGAATTACCCGCTGCTCCTTGCCATCGGCCCCCTGACCTGCGCTCTGGCTGCCGGTAATCGGGTCATGCTCAAGCTCAGCGAGGCCACGCCTGCCACTGGCATTGCGCTGAAACAACTACTTGAGCAAGTGTTCCCCACCGATCTGGTCAGCGTGGTGCTTGGCGAGATCGAGATAGGCCAGGCCTTTGCCCGCCTGCCGTTCGATCACCTGTTGTTCACCGGCGCCACCAGCGTGGGGCGCAAGGTAATGCTGGCTGCGGCGCACAACCTGACCCCCGTCACCCTGGAGCTGGGTGGCAAGTCGCCAGCCATAGTCTCGGCCGACGTACCGCTGGACAGCGCCGCCGAACGCATTGCCTTCGGCAAGACCCTAAACGCCGGCCAGACCTGCGTCGCCCCCGACTACGTGCTGGTGCCACGCGAGCGCCTGGAGGCCTTCAGCGACGCCTACCAGCGTGCAGTACGCCGGCTATACCCGCGCATCGCCGACAACCCTGACTACACCGCAATCATCAACTCGCGCCAACTGCAGCGCTTGCAGCATTTACTGGACGATGCTCACGCCAAAGGAGCGCAGGTACTTGACCTGTACCCGGGTGAAACCCGCCAGGGCCGGCGCCTGCCACCACACCTGCTGCTGGGCGTGAACGATGACATGCAGGTGATGCAGGACGAAATCTTCGGCCCGCTGCTACCGCTGGTTCCCTACGACAGCCTCGAGCAGGCACTGGCCTACATCAACCAGCGCCCGCGCCCGCTGGCGCTGTACTACTTCGGCTATGACCGCGCCACACAGGAGCAGGTGCTGCGCCACACCCACTCCGGCGGAGTGTGCCTGAACGACACCCTGCTGCACGTGGCCCAGGACGACTTGCCGTTCGGCGGCATCGGCCCTTCAGGCATGGGGCATTACCATGGCCATGACGGTTTCCTGACCTTCAGCAAGGCCAAGGCGGTGCTGGCCAAGCAACGCTTCAACGCTGCCCGGCTGATCTACCCGCCTTATGGCAAAGCCTTGCAGCGCCTGGTCTTCAAGCTTTTCATCCGCTGAGGGCCGGCCCATGCACCGCCGCGAACTGCTGCGCTTCAGCCTTGGCGCCAGCGTCTTTCTGGCCGGTACCAGCCTGGTCGGCTGCAGCGCACAGACAGCCGCAACGGGTTACCGGGTACTGCGGGACGACGATCTGCCGATGTTGCGCGCGCTGATCCCGGTGGTACTGGCCGGCACCCAGGCCGCCGAGACACTGGTGCTGCATAGCCTCGACCACAAACTGGCAGCGCTTTCGCCGGAAATGCTCAAACTCACCCGGCAGTTGTTCGACGTGCTCAACCTGCCGCTCACCCGCGGCCCCCTGACCGGTGTCTGGGGCGCCTGGGAACGAGCCAGCGCCGCGCAGGTCACGGCCTTCCTGCAACGTTGGCAGGACAGCTCGCTGAATCTGCTGCGCATGGGCCACGCCTCGTTGCTGCAGTTGCTGCAGATGGCCTGGTACGAACGCCCCGAATCCTGGGCCGCCTGCGGCTACCCCGGGCCACCGAAAATCTGAAAACAACAAGAGCAGCACCAATGCCTGTACCCGACCCGTTTCGCCAAGGCCTGGAAAGCGGCTGGATCACCCACGACGCGTCGCGCCTAGAGCACGACCTCACGCTGGAAGCCGACGTTGCCGTGATCGGCAGCGGGGCCGGCGGCGCTACCAGCGCGCAAATGCTCAGCACTGCCGGCTTCAAGGTGCTGCTGATCGAAGAAGGCCCGCTGAAGACCAGCAGCGATTTCCACCTGCTGGAAAACGAAGCCTATGCCAGCCTGTACCAGGAAGGCCTGGGCCGCATGAGCAAGGACGGCGCCATCACCATCCTCCAGGGCCGCGCCGTGGGCGGCACCACGCTGGTCAACTGGACCTCGAGCTTTCGCACGCCGCCACAGACCCTGGCGCACTGGGCCGCAGCCCACAACGTGAGCGGCCTGGGCGAGGAGCAAATGCGCCCCTGGTTCGAGCGCATCGAGCAGGAACTGGGCATCACCCCCTGGGCCCTGCCACCGAACGCCAACAACGACGTACTGCGCCGTGGCTGCGAACAGCTGGGCTACCGCTGGGCGGTGATCCCGCGCAACGTGCGCGGCTGCTGGAACCTGGGCTACTGCGGCATGGGTTGCCCGGTGAATGCCAAGCAGTCGATGCTGGTAACGCGTATTCCCGCCACCCTTGAACAGGGCGGCGAGCTGCTGTACCTGGCTCGGGCCGAGCGCTTCGAGCACAACGGCGAGCGTATCCAGGGCCTGTCATGCCAGGCGCTGGATAGCCAGGGCATACACACCACAGGCCGGCAGGTCCGCGTTCGCGCGCGTCACTACATCCTTGCCGGTGGCGGCATCAACAGCCCGGCCCTGCTGCTGCGTTCCGACGCGCCCGACCCGCATGGCCGCCTGGGCAAACGGACCTTCCTGCACCTGGTCAACTTCAGCGCAGCACGCTTCAACGACCGTATCGACCCCTACTACGGCGCCCCACAGTCCATCTACAGCGACCACTTCCAATGGCAAGGCGGCAACGATGGCCCGATTGGCTACAAGCTGGAGGTGCCACCGCTGCACCCGGCCCTGGCCAGCACGCTGCTGGGCGGGCATGGCCACGAGAATGCCCAGCGCATGACCGAGCTGCCACATACCCACGTGATGCTGGCGCTGCTGCGTGACGGCTTCCACCCGCAAAGCCAGGGCGGGACCGTGGAGCTGCGCGGCGATGGCTCACCGGTGCTTGATTACCCGGTCACCGATTACCTGCGCGACGGCCTGCGCCGCGCCTATCGCAGCATGGCGCAGATCCAGTTCGCCGCTGGTGCCACCCAGGTCACCCCCGTGCACAGCGATGCCAGCGCCGCGTCCCGCCTGGAACACGCCTTGGCCATGATCGACAAGTTGCGCCTGGAGCCGTTCCGCACGCGCCTGGGCAGCGCTCACGTGATGGGTGGCTGCGCCCTTGGCGACGACCCGCGCCAGGCGGTATGCGACAGCCTGGGCCGCCATCACCAGCTGGAAAACCTGTCGGTTCACGATGGCTCACTGTTCCCCACCAGCATCGGCGCCAACCCGCAACTGTCAGTGTATGCCATCAGTGCCAGGCTCACCGAAGCACTGGTCGCCCGCCTGGCACACAGTGCATGACAAGGAACAGGCCCCCTGTCTATAGTGCCGTCAGCCGGCCGCATGACTTGGCCGGGGCGCCGTCGCTGCGCTACCATCCGACTCCCCAACGCACTCCAGCCAGGATGACGCGATGAACCGAGTGTTGTACCCGGGTACTTTCGACCCCATTACCAAAGGCCATGGCGACCTGGTCGAGCGCGCCTCGCGGCTGTTCGACCACGTGATCATCGCGGTGGCGGCCAGCCCGAAGAAAAACCCGCTGTTCCCGCTGGAACAACGGGTGGAGCTCGCCCGTGAGGTCACCAAGCACCTGCCCAATGTCGAAGTCATCGGCTTCTCCTCCCTGCTGGCGCATTTCGCCAAGGAGCAGGGCGCCAACGTCTTCCTGCGTGGCCTGCGTGCGGTGTCCGACTTCGAGTACGAGTTTCAGCTGGCGAACATGAACCGGCAACTGGCCCCCGACGTCGAGAGCCTGTTCCTCACGCCTTCGGAGCGTTATTCGTTCATTTCCTCGACCCTGGTCCGGGAAATTGCCGCGCTGGGTGGTGATATCAGCAAGTTCGTCCACCCAGTGGTGGCCGATGCGCTGACTGAACGCTTCAAGAAATAACCTTTAGCGGCTGATCATCGCGCCCGCGTGCACTGCGGGCGCGAATGCGGCACAATTGTGCCCACTGCGTTGAACATGCCCGGGCGCGGAGCCCCGGCCGGAGTCCCCATGTCCCTGATCATCACCGACGATTGCATCAACTGCGACGTCTGCGAACCCGAGTGCCCGAACGAGGCCATCTCCCAAGGCGAAGAGATCTACGTGATCGACCCTAACCTGTGCACCCAGTGCGTAGGCCATTACGACGAGCCGCAATGCCAGCAGGTCTGCCCGGTCGATTGCATCCCGCTGGATGAAGCGCACCCGGAAACCGAAGAAGAGCTGATGGCCAAGTACCGCCGGATTACTGGCAAGGACTGATATCAGGTCAGCCCTCATCGCCGGCAAGCCAGCTCCCACAGAGATATCATCGCTCTCGAGAGCTGTGCAGTACCTGTGGGAGCTGGCTTGCTGGCGATAGGGCCTCAAGCCTCAGCGCTGGCAACGCGGGCAATACACACTCGCCCTCTGCCCCAGCTTCACCTCGCGCAACTCCGTGCCACACACCTTGCACGGCTGCCCGCCCCTCCCGTACACGAACAATTCCTGCTGGAAGTACCCCGGCTGCCCGTCACCACCGATGAAGTCGCGTAGCGTGGTGCCGCCCTGTTCGATCGCCGCCGCCAGCACACGCTTGATCTCGATCGCCAGCTTCAAGTAGCGCGCCCGGGAAATCCCGCCCGCTTCCCGACGGGGGTCGATGCCAGCGGCAAACAGCGCCTCGGTGGCGTAAATGTTGCCCACCCCCACCACTACCGCGTTATCCATGATGAACGGCTTGACCGCCATCGACCGCCCACGGGACACCTGGAACAGTCGCTCGCCGTCGAACAGGTCGGTCAGCGGTTCAGGCCCCAGGCGCAGCAGCAGTTCGTGATTGAGCGGGTCCAGGCTCCACAGCATCGCGCCAAAGCGGCGCGGGTCGGTGTAGCGCAGCATCAACCCCGACTCCAGCTCGATATCCACATGCTCATGCTTGGCCGCCGGCAAGCCCAGTTCGACCAGGCGCAGGTTGCCCGACATGCCCAGGTGACTGATCAGGGTGCCGACCTCGGCATTGATCAACAGATACTTGGCGCGCCGCTCGACACTGACGATGCGCTGCCCCGACAGTCGCACATCCAGGTCTTCCGGAATCGGCCAGCGCAGGCGCCGGTCGCGCACCACTACCCGGCTGACACGCTGGCCTTCCAGATGGGGCGCAATACCGCGCCGGGTGGTTTCTACTTCTGGCAATTCCGGCATGTGTCAGTGCCCGCCCATCTCGCGAATGTTCTGCTTGAGGTTCTCGAAATCGTATTCCGACAAGCCAATGTAATCGAGCACCAGCGGGCCAACCACACTCCATTCGTGGTCCACGGCCTGGCTGCCCAGCACCCGGTACGATGCGCAGATGTGCTCGGCCATCTTCAGCACCGCCAGCAGGTTTTTCAGTTGGCTCTGGGTATTGCGCGCGCTCTCGTCGCGGAATACCGCCAGGGCGTTGTGGTGGTTGGCAATGGCCGCGCTGAGGTGCTCGGGCAGGCGCCAGGACTTGGCCGTGAAATAGCCGACCACCGAATGATTGGTGTTGAACACGCGGTTTTCGGTGTCGACCACGCGGGTTTCCTCGTCGGCCTTGGCATAGGCGTCCTCCAGCACATCCATATAGTTGGGGAAGCGCTTGAGCATCAGCGGCACGCCACAGTCATGGAACAGGCCCAGGGTATAGGCCTCGTCTGCCGCCTGGATGCCGGTGCGCTTGGCCAGAGTGAGGCAGGTCATCGCCACGTCCTGGGCAGTGTCCCAGAAGCGGTTGAGGGTAACGATGGTCTCGTCGGTCATTTCACCCTTGATCGACTGGGCGTTGATCAGGTTGATGATCGAACGGCTGCCCAGCAGGTTCACCGCGCGCTGGATCGAACCGATCTTGTTGGAAAGGCCGAAATGCGGCGAATTGACCAGCTTGAGCAAGGCGCCCGACAGGCCCGGGTCCTGGGAAATCAGCTTGGCGATGGTTTCCAGGTCCGGGTCAGGCATGTACTGCTCGAACTGCAGGTCGACCATTATCTGCGGTTGCGGCGGGATGGTGATGCCTTGCAAGGCTTGCTGGATCTGTTCGGCGCTGAGTTCTTGGGACATACGTGCACACTCGTTTGGGACCGGCGATTTTAACCCCCTGAGGCTCGCCTTGACAGGTGCAGCGCCTGGGAGATCGAGCGCCGCCCGCGCGGCGCATCGCCGGCAAGCCAGCTCCCACATCTGTTTCGGGCCAGTTTTTCCTGAGGCATGCGCGCGCGGCCCCTTGGCGTCCACCTCGATATCGCGTTGAGCAAACAATGCGGTCGCGCGCGATGGCACAGGCGATACTGGCCCGAAACAAATGTGGGAGCTGGCTTGCCAGCGATGCGCCGCGCGGGCGGCGCTCGATCTCCCAGGCGCTGCACCTCTAAAGGCGAAAGCCCAGCAGACACGC
Organism: Pseudomonas sp. PVC-5-1; assembly: GCF_057444345.1. Taxonomy (NCBI): domain Bacteria; kingdom Pseudomonadati; phylum Pseudomonadota; class Gammaproteobacteria; order Pseudomonadales; family Pseudomonadaceae; genus Pseudomonas; species Pseudomonas sp. PVC-5-1. The sequence continues at coordinate 5,429,514 of NZ_CM172024.1, forward strand.
TATAATCCCGCTCTTTTTCCCGGAGCGACGTCATGTCCCTGCCCAGCCTACGCCTCAAAGCCAATGCCGACCGCCGCCTGCGCGCCGGCCACCTGTGGGTCTACAGCAACGAAGTCGACGTCAGCGCGACCCCGCTGCAAGGCTTCCAGGCCGGCCAGCAGGCTGTTCTCGAGGCGGCCAACGGCAAGCCGCTGGGTATCGTCGCACTGAGCCCGAACAACCTGATCTGCGCCCGCCTGCTGTCGCGCGACGCCAAGCTGCCGCTGGACAAGTCGCTGCTGGTGCACCGCCTGAACGTCGCCCTGTCGCTGCGCCAGCGCCTGTTCGACCAACCGTGCTACCGCCTGGTCTATGGCGATTCCGACCTGTTGCCAGGCCTGGTGGTCGACCGCTTCTTCGACATCCTCGTGGTGCAATTGGCCTCCGCCACCATGGAAGCGCACAAGGACGACGTGATTGCAGCCCTGGTACAGGTGCTCAAGCCAAGAGGCATCCTGTTCAAGAACGACTCCTCCGCGCGTGACGCCGAAGGCCTGCAGCGCTATGTCGAGACCGTCTATGGCGAAGTGCCGGACTGGGTGCCGCTGGAAGAAAACGGCGTCAAGTTCGAAGCCCCGGTACGCGAAGGCCAGAAGACCGGCTGGTTCTACGACCACCGCATGAACCGTGCACGCCTGGCGCCGTACGTGAAAGGCAAGCGCGTGCTCGACCTGTTCAGCTACATCGGTGGCTGGGGCGTGCAAGCCGGTGCCTTCGGCGCCAGCGAAGTGTTCTGCGTCGATGCCTCGAGCTTTGCCCTGGACGGCGTCGAGCGTAACGCAGCCCTGAACGGCATCAGCGAGAAACTGACCTGCATCGAAGGCGATGTGTTTGAGGCCCTGCGCGAACTGAAGGCCGCCGAAGAGCGCTTCGACGTGATCATTGCCGACCCACCCGCCTTCATCAAGCGCAAGAAAGACCTGAAGAACGGCGAAGCGGCCTACCGCCGCCTGAACGAACAGGCCATGCGCATGCTGACCAAGGACGGCATCCTGGTCAGTGCCTCGTGCTCGATGCACCTGCCCGAGGACGACCTGCACAACATCCTGCTGACCAGCGCCCGTCACCTGGACCGCAACCTGCAGTTGCTCGAACGCGGCGGCCAAGGCCCGGACCACCCGGTGCACCCGGCCATCGCCGAAACCCGCTACATCAAGAGCATCACCTGCCGGTTGCTGCCAAACAGCTGATATCCGCTAAAAAGGGCCGCCAAGCGGCCCTTTCCTGCTGCAATCTCCCCGCCAGCTATCCACATCTGCATTCCCTCGCCGCGCCAGCGGTGTAGAATCGGCCTATTCATCGCCAGTCATCCCCGGCGGGTTTATGAGCTCTGCCCAAGCACGCGGCGATCCCGCGCGGTCTTCGGCCCCATCCGTGCCAGTGGCAACCGGCCTGCGGTACAAAGGACAAGAGAAGCTCACTCCCCTTTTTGTGACCTGATTAAGCCGCCAGGAGTGTTTCATGCCTGATTATCGTTCCAAGACTTCCACCCAAGGCCGCAACATGGCCGGCGCCCGTGCCCTGTGGCGCGCCACCGGGATGAAGGACGAAGATTTCAAGAAACCGATCATCGCCATCGCCAACTCGTTCACCCAGTTTGTCCCGGGCCACGTGCACCTGAAGGACCTGGGCCAGCTGGTCGCCCGCGAAATCGAACGCGCCGGTGGCGTGGCCAAGGAATTCAACACCATCGCGGTCGATGACGGCATCGCCATGGGCCACGACGGCATGCTCTACTCGCTGCCAAGCCGCGAGATCATCGCCGACGCCGTGGAGTACATGGTCAACGCCCATTGCGCCGACGCCATCGTGTGCATCTCCAACTGCGACAAGATCACCCCCGGCATGCTGATGGCCGCCCTGCGCCTGAACATCCCGGTAATCTTCGTCTCCGGCGGCCCGATGGAAGCCGGCAAGACCAAGCTGGCCAGCCACGGCCTGGACCTGGTCGACGCCATGGTCATTGCCGCCGACTCCTCGGCTTCCGACGAAAAAGTCGCCGAATACGAGCGCAGCGCCTGCCCGACTTGCGGTTCGTGCTCCGGCATGTTCACCGCCAACTCGATGAACTGCCTGACCGAAGCCCTGGGCCTGGCCCTGCCGGGCAACGGTTCGACCCTGGCCACCCACGCCGACCGCGAGCAGTTGTTCCTCACTGCCGGCCGCACCATCGTCGAGCTGTGCAAGCGCTACTACGGCGAGAACGATGAGTCGGTACTGCCGCGCAACATCGCCAACTTCAAGGCGTTCGAGAACGCCATGATGCTCGACATCGCCATGGGCGGCTCGACCAACACCATCCTGCACCTGCTGGCTGCCGCCCAGGAAGCCGAGGTGGCGTTCGACCTGCGCGACATCGACCGCCTGTCGCGCAAGGTGCCGCAGCTGTGCAAGGTTGCGCCGAACATCCAGAAATATCACATGGAAGACGTGCACCGTGCCGGCGGCATCTTCAGCATCCTCGGCTCGCTGGCCCGTGGCGGCCTGCTGCACACCGACCTGCCGACCGTGCACAGCCGCAGCATGGAAGAAGCCATCGCCAAGTGGGACATCACCCAGACCGATGACGAAGCCGTGCACACCTTCTTCAAGGCCGGCCCTGCCGGCATCCCGACCCAGACGGCATTCAGCCAGTCGACCCGTTGGGAATCCCTGGATGACGACCGTGAGAACGGCTGCATCCGCAGTGTCGAGCACGCCTATTCGCAGGAAGGCGGCCTGGCCGTGCTGTACGGCAACATCGCGCTGGATGGCTGCGTGGTGAAAACCGCCGGTGTCGACGAGTCGATCCTGGTGTTCGAAGGCACCGCGAAGATCTTCGAGAGCCAGGACAGCGCCGTACGCGGCATCCTCGCCGACGAAGTGAAGGCCGGCGACATCGTGATCATCCGCTACGAAGGCCCGAAAGGTGGCCCGGGCATGCAGGAAATGCTGTACCCGACCTCGTACCTCAAGTCCAAGGGACTGGGCAAGGCTTGCGCCCTGCTCACCGACGGCCGCTTCTCGGGCGGCACCTCGGGCCTGTCGATCGGCCACGCCTCGCCGGAAGCCGCCGCTGGCGGTGCAATCGGCCTGGTGCGCGACGGCGACAAGGTGCTGATCGACATCCCGAATCGTTCGATCAACCTGCAGGTCAGCGATGAAGAGCTGGCTGAGCGCCGTGTCGAACAGGACAAGAAAGGCTGGAAACCGGCTGAAGTACGCCCACGCAAGGTGACCACCGCGCTGAAGGCCTACGCCCTGCTGGCGACCAGTGCCGACAAGGGTGCTGTGCGTAACAAGGCGATGCTGGAAGGGTTGTAAGGCTTTCCGGCGTTTGAAAAAGCCGGCGCCTTGTGCGCCGGCTTTTTTATGGCGCTAGAGAAATGCTGAGTCAAAGCTCCCCCCTCGAAGCACATTGGCGCAATTGCGCCAGCAGCAGGGCAACTGAGCGCTTCGGCTTCGCCACCGAGGTCAAAATGAACTGCGCTAGAGGAAGGGATGGCAGCGTTGGCACTTCCTGTAAACCTGAAGCCAGTGCAGACGATCGGGTGATTGGCGTTACACCCAGCCCACCGCTGACAGCGGTCATCAGCCCACCGGCACTTGGGCTCTGGCAAACGATCCGCCATTGTCGCCCCGCACGCGCCAGGGCTTCGATGGCTGCAGCACGATATGGGCATTGATCGGAAAACACCGCCAAGGGTATCGGGGCAGTTGCATCATCGGGGTTCACTGCAACCGGCCCTGTCGCCCAGACCAACGGCTCGGACCAAAGCAGTTCGCCTCGGTCCTCATCGCCGCAGCTGCTTCCCAATACGATATCGAGCCCACCCGATTGCAGAAGGGCAAGCAGATCACCGGTCAGGCCGACTTTCAGGGAGATCTCTGCATCGGGATGTGTCACCGAGAATCGACGCAGACAGTCGATGATGGGCGGTTTCACCACCTCCTCGCTCAACCCGACAAACACTGTACCTGACACCCGACGGCCTGCGCCAAGGCTCGCGCGAGCATCATCATGCAACGCCAGGATAGTGCGGGCATAACCTGCCAGCCGGGCGCCCGCTGGCGTCAGGCTGACCGAACGGGTCGTGCGCTCCAGCAATTTGTGCCCAGCTTCACTCTCCAGCCGCCTGATGTGAGCGCTGATCGCCGACTGCGTTAGATGCAGCCTCTGCGCCGCGCGCGTGAAACCACCGTTGTCGGCAACGGCAAGCAAGCTACGCAAAAGCACAGTATCGAACACAGATTAATCACCTATCTCACTCAATATGCAGAGCATACGTCATTTCTATAAACAATCATTCTGAATCAGACTTTGCGCCAAGCACCTGTGCAGTCGAACGCCAGGGGAAGTGTCACCAACGCTGCCAAGGAGAAGCCCAATGGTTGAACGTATCTTGTATGTTTGTGCCTCACCGAGAGGAGAGCGGTCCGTTTCCACTCAGATTGCAGAAGTGTTCCTGACGGCATTGGCCGAGCGCAAAGCCGTGGAGATTGACTGCCTTGATCCTTGGGAATGCGAGCTCCCCGAAGTGGATGGCGCTTTGCTCGCGGCAAAGTACGCAGGGCTTGCCGATGCCCCACTGTCAACCGCCCAGGCTGCAGCATGGGGGCAGATCAAGGCACTCGCTGAACGGTTCCACCGGGCTGATACCTTGGTGTTCAGCGTACCGCTGTGGAATTTCGGCATCCCGTACAAGCTCAAGCATCTGATCGACGCAATTTCGCACAAAGGCGTCCTGTTCACCTTCGATGAGCAAGGGTTGAATGGCATGCTGGGCGGACGTCGAGCTGTTGCAATCTACTCCCGTGGACTTGGTTACGGCTCTGACTCACAGACACCCGACCAGGCTTTTGGACTGGAAAAACCCTTCATCGATACGTGGTTCCGCTTCGTCGGGATTAACCAGGTGCACAGTGTCGTGGTCGAACAGACGCTTGGCCCGGTGGGGGCCAGCGTCCGTGCAAGCGCCATCGAAGCAGTGACCTTGTTGGCACAGAACATCGATCAGGAAGCGGCCCGGACTCTCATCGTGGGCCGCAACGGCTGACAGGCCTCGTTACTGGATCTGCTCCGGTGTCACGATCACCCAGTTCTTGTCGGCGGTCACTGGCAGCCCTTCCTTGGCCTGCGCCGCAGCATTCCTGGCAATCATCCCGTTCAGCTGGTCCATGTACTTGGCCTTGCGATTTATCCACAGGTGAATGCCGCCCTTGCCCACATCCACGCCATGGAATTGCATGTAGCCATCACTGGTCGGCGTATCGCCGCCGACCAGCACCGGCTTTTTCCACTCATCGATATAGGTGAGGATCGCCGCCTGCTTGCCCGCCATCCAGGTGGCCGGAGTCCACAGGTACGGGGTCAGCTCCAGCCCCACGTTGGCCTTGGCATCATAGTGCCCGGCGCTGATCTGCTTGCGCGCGGTGGTCAACTGGCCGCTGGCGCGGTCCTTCAGCAACAGGCTCACGCCAATCACATTCTGCGGCTTCACGTTGTAGCCGTACTTGGGGTCCGACGCGACCATGCGCACCAGCTCCTCGGAAGCAGCGGAAATCACATAGACCTCGATACCGTTCTCCATGAGCTTGTTGTACAGCTCGGCCTGGCCCTTGAAGACCTTGGGGGGCTGTACCTCGATGGTCTTGACCTGATCGCCTTCGTAATAGGTACTGGGGATCGGCTTGCCGGAGGCCATCAGCTCATCCACCTGCACTTTCAGCTCCTGTAGGGTAAAGCCGGAGAACACCTGGGCCACCCACGGGTAGCAGACCATGTCATCGACTTCGCACAGCCGGTAGTAGTAACTGAACAGGCTTTCCTTATGTTCGGCGGTGTCCTTGAACGGCATCAGCTTCAACGACGGGTCGAGCTTGTCACGGCTCAACAGGCCCTTGTTTTCCATGAAAGGCAGCAAGGCCTCTTCAAGATCGTAGCGGTAGCTGGTGTTGTCCATATCGAACACCGCGTAGTTACCCTTGTTGGCATTGGCGGCGATCATGCTGTCGAGCTGCTTGGCCGCCTCGGCGGGCCAGTGTTTGAGCTCGGTGGCGAAGGTTTCGATACTGAACAACAGGGACAGGCCGACGGCGACGGCTTTCGGAGCAAACTTCATGTACGAATCTCCTGAAATGACCCAGAAACGCTAGTGCAACAATCTCCGCTGGCAGCCCTCGATAACGACCTCCATGCAGCTGCAAACGCCGCGTTCATTGCAATCCGCGACACATCGTTATTCCATAAACGACTATCCACATTCCATTTGGGTATAAATTCGTTTGTTTTCAGGCTGTTAGCATTTCCGTTCGCAATCGCTCACAGGGGCGATGCCTCTTCTGCTTTTTACTGCTGGAGCTTCAATGAACCTGCCGCTGTCCCTTAACCTGCTGGCGTTCCTGGCCCTGTTGCTGGGCCTGGCACAAACCCGCCGCACCGACTGGAGCCTGGCCAGGAAAGTATTGCTGGGCCTGGTGCTGGGCGTAGTGTTCGGCCTGATCCTGCATACCGTCTATGGCGCGGGCCACCCTGTGCTCAAGGCCACCATCGCCTGGCTCGATCTGGTCGGCAACGGCTACGTCGGCTTGCTGCAGATGATCGTCATGCCGCTGATCTTCGCCTCGATCCTCAGTGCCGTGGCGCGCCTGCACAATGCCTCGTCGTTGGGCCGCATCAGTGTGCTGAGCATCGGCACCCTGCTGCTGACCACCGCCATCGCTGCGTTGATCGGCATCGTCCTGACCAACCTGTTCGGCCTCAGCGCCGAAGGCCTGGTGGCCGGCGCCCAGGAAAGCGCGCGCATGCAGGTTATCCACAGCGACTACGCCGGCAAGGTCGCCGATCTCAACATTCCGCAACTGCTGCTGTCGTTCATCCCCAGCAACCCGGTAGGTGACTTGGCACGGGCCAAGCCGACCTCGATCATCAGCGTGGTGATCTTTGCCGTGTTCCTCGGCCTGGCCGCGCTGCAGTTGATCAAGGACGATGCCGAGAAAGGCGAACGCGCGCTGTCGGCCATCGACACCCTGCAGGCCTGGGTGATGCGCCTGGTGCGGGTGGTAATGAAGTTGACCCCGTATGGCGTACTGGCGCTGATGACCAAGGTGGTGGCCAGCTCGAACATGGAAGACATCCTCAAGCTGGGCAGCTTCGTGGTGGTGTCGTACCTGGGCCTGGCGCTGATGTTCGTGGTGCACGGCGTTATCCTCGCCGCTACCGGCGTGAGCCCGCTGCGCTTCTTCCGCAAGGTGTGGCCGGTGCTGACCTTCGCCTTCACCAGCCGCTCCAGCGCCGCCAGCATTCCGCTGAACATCGAAGCGCAAACCCGCCGCCTGGGCGTACCGCAGTCGATTGCCAGCTTCAGCGCATCGTTCGGTACCACCATTGGCCAGAACGGCTGCGCCGGGCTCTATCCCGCGATGCTGGCGGTGATGGTGGCGCCGGCGGTGGGCATCGATACCTTCGACCCGCTGTGGATCGCCACCCTGGTGGCCATCGTCACCCTGAGTTCGGCAGGTGTTGCCGGCGTAGGTGGCGGTGCAACTTTCGCCGCGCTGATCGTGCTGCCGGCCATGGGCTTGCCGGTGGAACTGGTGGCGTTGCTGATTTCGGTGGAGCCGCTGATCGACATGGGCCGCACGGCGTTGAACGTGAACGGTTCGATGACCGCAGGGGTGGTGACCAGCCAACTGCTGAAAGAGACCGACAAGGATGTGCTGGCTGGCGATGAACATGCCGAGCTGAGTCATTCCTGATAGATTGCCGGGGGCGCGTTGCGCCCCTGTCGCGACACAAGGCCGCTCCTACAACGGACCGCGCATGTCTGTCTTGCGCGGCCCCCTGTAGGAGCGGCCTTGTGTCGCGATAGGGCTGCAAGGCAGCCCCGGCAATCTCAAACCTTGTCCCAGACCTCGAAATGATACCCAGGCTTGCCTTCCTCAGCCTGCGCCTCGCTCGATACCCGCTTCCACTGCCCCCGATCGAACTCAGGGAACCACGCATCCCCTTCCGGCGACAACTCGACTCGCGTCAGGTACATGCGGCTGACCAACCCTTTCTCCAGCGCCTGCCCATACAGCTGCGCCCCGCCAATCAGCATAAGCTCATCAACGCCCTGCTCACGCGCCCACTGCTCGGCCCGCACCAGCGCCTCTTCCAACGAGCCGAACACCTCGGCCCCCGCCAGTTCCAGCCCTGCCTGCCGGCTGACGACGATATTCAACCGCCCGGGCAATGGCCTGCCCAGCGAGTCCCAGGTCTTGCGCCCCATGATGATCGGCTTGCCCAGGGTAGTGGCCTTGAAGTACTTGAAGTCCCCCGGCAGATGCCAGGGCATGGAGTTGTCGATGCCGATCACGCGGTTCTCGGCGTGAGCCGCGATCAGGCTGAGGGGGAGTGATGTATTCATGCCAGCGAGGATAGCACCGGGCGTGTGGGTTATGCTTCTGCCCTGACCTGTGCAATGGAAGACCTTGTGACTGCACCCACTTCACTGGACAAGCGCTGGCTCACCGAAGCGGTACGCCTGCGCGAGGAACATGCCGGCCCCCTGGAGGACCAGGAAGCCAACCGCCGCGCCCGCCAGGCAGGCGGTGACCTGGCGGCCCGCATCGAAACCCGTGCCCTGTTCCTGGCCGAACGCGACGGCATCACCACCGCCCTGCGCCACTGGAAACAGGGCGCACGCCTGGCGCTGCTGGCCTTGCTGGTGCTGGCCGTGCTCAGCGGCGCAGGGTTGGCCCTGGCCGCCTTGAGCGACGGGCAGCGCCCGGTGAATGTGTTCTGGGCCCTCGGCAGCCTGCTCGGGCTGAACCTGCTGATGCTGCTGGGCTGGGCCATCGGCTTTGCCCTGAGCGGCGAGCATGGCGCGGGGCTGGGCCGTTTGTGGCTGTGGCTGAGCGAACGCTTTGCCCGTGACGCCAAGGCCGCGCACCTGGCACCGGCGCTGCTGGTGCTGCTGCAACGTCAACGCCTCAACCGCTGGCTGCTCGGCCTGCTGGTGCATGGCCTGTGGCTGCTGGCGATGATCACCGCGCTGGGCATGCTGCTGGCCTTGCTGGCGACCCGGCGCTATGGCTTTGTCTGGGAGACCACCCTGCTCGCCGCCGACCCGTTCATCCACCTGACCCAGGCCTTGGGCGCGCTGCCCTCGTTGCTGGGCTTCACGGTACCCGACGAGGCCATGATCCGCGCCAGCGGCGACAGCCAGCCGGCCCTGGACCTGGCGCGCCAGGCCTGGGCCAGCTGGCTGCTTGGCGTGGTGCTGGTGTACGGCCTGCTTCCGCGCCTACTGTTGGCCGGGCTGTGCCTGTGGCGATGGCGTCAAGGCCGCCAACGCCTGGCGCTGGACCTCAGCCTGCCCGGCTACGCGCAGCTGCGTGAAGCGCTGATGCCGCGCAGCGAACGCATCGGCGTCCAGGATGCCGCGCCCGAGGCCTTGCCGCAGTTTGCCGCTGGCCAGCTGGAAAGCGGCAGCAGCGGTGCCCTGCTGGTCGGCCTGGAACTGGACGACCAGCACCCCTGGCCACCCGCGCTGCCAAAAAGCGTAACCAGTGCCGGCGTGCTCGACAGCCGCGAATCGCGTAACCGCCTGCTGGAACAGCTCAGCCGTTTCCCGCCAGCACGCCTGGCCATCGCTTGCGACCCGCGCCGCTCTCCCGATCGTGGCAGCCTGGCGTTGCTCGCCGAACTGGCACGCAACGCCGGTGCCACCCGTATATGGCTACTGCAGGCCGCACCGGGCGAGGCCCTGGACGCCCAGCGCCTGGGCGACTGGCACGAAGCCCTCGACCGCCTTGGTCTGGCGCATGCCGATACCTCGCCGCTGACCTGGCTGGAGCATGGCCATGACTGAGCCGCTGAAACTGGCCGTGGTCGGCCACACCAACGTCGGCAAGACCTCGCTGCTGCGCACCCTGACCCGTGACGTCGGCTTTGGCGAAGTTTCCCACCGCCCCAGCACCACCCGCCATGTGGAAGGTGCGCGGCTGTCGGTGGATGGCGAACCTTTGCTCGAGTTGTATGACACCCCGGGCCTGGAAGACGCCATCGCCCTGCTCGACTATCTCGAACGCCTGGAGCGCCCGGGCGAGCGCCTGGACGGCCCGGCCCGCCTCGATCGCTTTCTACAAGGCAGCGAGGCACGTCAGCGTTTCGAGCAGGAGGCCAAGGTGCTACGCCAGCTGCTGGCCAGCAATGCCGGCTTGTATGTGATCGACGCCCGCGAACCAGTGCTGGCCAAATACCGCGACGAACTGGAAGTGCTGGCCAGCTGCGGCAAGCCGCTGCTACCGGTGCTCAATTTCGTCGCCAGCCATCAGCACCGCGAGCCGCAATGGCGTGAAGCCCTTGCCAGGCTTGGGCTTCACGCGTTGGTGCGGTTCGACAGCGTGGCCCCGCCAGAGGATGGCGAGCGCCGGTTGTACGAAAGCCTGGCCCTGCTGCTGGAAGACGCCCGCCCGGCCCTGCAGCGGCTGATCGACGACCAGCAGGCACAGCGCCTGGCACGCCGCCACAGCGGCAAGCGCCTGATTGCCGAGCTGCTGCTGGACTGCGCCGCCTGCCGGCGCAGCGTCGAGGCCGAGCCGGCTGCCGAAGCCCGGGCCATCGAGGCATTGCGGCAAGAGGTGCGCCAGCGCGAGCAGCGCTGTGTCGAGGCACTGCTCAAGCTGTATGCCTTCCGCCGCGAGGACGCCCATGCCAGCGACCTGCCGTTGCTGGATGGCCGTTGGGGCGATGACCTCTTCAATCCCGAAACCTTGAAGCTGCTGGGCGTGCGCTTGGGCAGCGGTGTGGCCGCCGGTGCTGCGGCGGGTGCCGGGGTGGACCTGCTGGTCGGCGGCCTGACACTGGGGGCTGCCGCCCTGGCCGGGGCAATTGCCGGCGGCGCGCTGCAGACGGCGCGCAACTATGGGTCGCGGCTGATGGGCAAGCTCAAGGGCAAGCGCGAGCTGACGGTGGACGATACGGTGTTGCGCCTGCTGGCGTTGCGTCAGCAGCAGTTGATGGTGGCGCTGGAAAACCGCGGGCACGCGGCGCAGGACAGCATTCGGCTGGGGGAGCTGGATGAGAAGGCCTGGCGGGAGGGCAAGTTGCCGGAGGCGCTGAGCAAGGCGCGGGCGCATCCGCAGTGGTCCACCCTGAACCCTGGGGCGAAGCTGAACCAGGCTGAGCGGCAGGAACAGCTGGAGGCGCTGGTTTCACAGTTTTGATCAAGCAGGTCTGGCCTCTTCGCGGGCATGCCCGCTCCCACAGGGTTTGCGCGTGGTACTTGTGGGAGCGGGCGTGCCCGCGAAGAGGCCGGCACAGGCAGCCCATCTCTCAAAGCAGTGCCAAAGCCCTCTGCTTCAACCCATCCAGATCAACCACCGGCACCCCAATCTCCTTGGCCATTTCATCCCACTCCCTCATCCGCAAGCTCACCTCGAACAGCGGATCCCGCTCGAACACATCCGCCTCGTCCTCGCTCATCACGCCCCCCTGATACTCCAAAGTCCGCCGGCTCGCTTCACTCAACCGCTGGTAATACCCAGGCTGGCGCAAAGTCAGGTAGCGCTTGGCCTCCACGTGATACTGCACCAGCCGCGCCATGCGTTCGCCGAAGCCACAGCGGCGTAAATACTCGGCGCCGATGCGCTCATGGCTGACCACGCCATAGCCGCCCATGCTGGCGTCACCGCCGCACAGGTGGCCGATGTCGTGGAAGAACGCCGCCAGCACCACTTCGTCGTCGAAGCCTTCGGCCATGGCCAGTTGCGCGGCCTGGGACATGTGTTCGAGCTGGGTGATGGCTTCGCCGATGTAGTCGTCACTGCCGTGGCGTTCGTACAGCGCGAAGGTGCTGTCGATGATCTGGGCTGGGGTGGGCATCACTGTTTATTCCTGGCTGGATTGCAGCAGTGGCTTCTTCGCGGGCATGCCCGCTCCCACAAAGATCGCACACAGCTGAAGGACTGCGCGGTACCTGTGGGAGCGGGCGCGCCCGCGAAGAGGCCGGTGCAGGTTACTGCTGAGCCACCTTCTCCGACTTGCCGTCATAGCGCTTGCGCCACTCGGCCAGGATCTGGTCACGGTTCTTCGAGGCCCAGGCAAAGTCGTTCTTGATCAGGCGCTGTTCATAGTCCGCCGGCAGTTCGGTCTGCGGCTTGGCAATACCCGGGGCAGCCAGCACGGCGAAGTTCTCCTTGTACAGCTCCATGGCCGCCGGGCTTGCCGAGAAATCAGCCAGGCGCTTGGCCGCATCCGCTTTTGGCGAACCTTTGATCACCGCAGTCGCCTCGATCTCCCAGCCCAGGCCTTCCTTCGGCAGCACGATGTCCAGCGGCGCGCCCTGGCGCTTGAGCTGCACGGCCGGGTACTCGAACGAGATACCGATCGGGAATTCACCCGCTGCGGCAAGCTTGCACGGCTTGGAACCGGAATGAACGTACTGGCCGATGTTCTGGTGCAGTGCATCCATGTACGCCCAACCCTGTGGCTCGCCAAAGGTCTGCAGCCAGGCACTGACATCCAGGAAGCCGGTGCCGGACGAAGCCGGGTTCGGCATGACGATCTTGCCCTTGTACTCGGGCTTGGTCAGGTCCTGCCAGCTCACCGGCTTGCTCAGGCCCTGCTTCTCGGCCTCGATGGTATTGAAGCAGATGGTCGCGGCCCACACGTCCATACCGACCCAGGCTGGCGGGTTGGCAGCATCGCGGTAGTTGGCGGCAATCTTGCCCAGGTCCTTCGGTGCGTAGGCTTCGAGCATGCCGTTCTGGTCGAGGATAGCCAGGCTGGAAGCAGCCAGGCCCCACACTGCGTCGGCTTGCGGGCGGTCTTTCTCGGCCAGCAGCTTGGCGGTGATGATGCCGGTAGAGTCACGAACCCACTTGATCTCGATGTCCGGGTTGGCCTTCTCGAAGGCCTGCTTGTAGCTCTTCAGCTGTTCGGCTTCCAGGGCGGTGTAGACCGTCAGCTGGGTGCCAGCGGCCGAAGCCTGCAGGCTGAACACGGCGGAAACGGCAGCAGCAAGTGCAAGGTGCTTGTACATGGGTAGGTTCCTTACAGGTCAGACGGTCGCGGCGCGTTGGCGCCAGGCTTGGGAGCGGCGCAGCAGGCCGCGTGAGGCTGCAGCCAGCAGCAGTGAAGCGCCGGCACTGGTCAGCAGGATCAGGGTGGACATGGCGGCGGCACCACCGACGTTGCCGGCATCGTCCATGTTCAGCACGGCGACGGCAGCCAGGATGGTGTCGGGGCTGTACAGGAAGATCGCCGCCGACACGGTGGTCATCGCCGATACGAACAGGTAGCGAATGATGTCCAGCAGCGCCGGCAGGCAGATCGGCACAGTCACCCGCAGGAAGTGCCTGTACAGCGGCGCCTTCAGCGACAGCGCGGCGGCCTCGAACTCGCCGTCGAGCTGGCGCAGGGCGGTGGTCGCGGTCATCTGCGCGGTGGTCAGGTAGTGAGCGATGGTGCACACCACCAGCAACCCCATGCCGCCATAGAACACATGCAGCGGGTTGCCGTTCAGGTTGAAGAAGAATACGTAGCCCAGGCCCAGCACCAGGCCAGGCACGGCCATGGGGATGAAGCTGAGCAGGCGCAGCGCCTGGTTGAGCAGGCGTTGGCCTTGGGTCTTCTCCATCAGGTAGGCGCCGGTGAAGATCACGATGCTGCCGATCAGCGCGGTGCCGATGGCCATGGTCACGCTGTTGCGGTAGGCCAGCCAGCCACCACCGGCGGTGTCCTCGAACATGTAGTGACGCAGCGACAACGACAGGTTGTAGGGCCAGAACGTGACCAGCGACGAATACACCGCCATGCCGATCACCAACAGCAATGCCGCGCACACCAGCAGCACGATCGCCAGGAAGCAGGCATCACGGCCCCGCGACGGCTTGGGCTCGAACACCTGGGCACGGCCGCTCATGGCCTCGCCCTGGCGCCGGCGCAGCCAGGCATCGACGGTAAAGCTGAACAGCGCCGGCAACAGCAGCACCATGCCGATCAACGCGCCGCGGCCGAACTGCTGCTGGCCGACCACCGCCTTGTAGGCTTCCAGCGCCAGCACCTGATAGTCGCCGCCGACCACGACCGGTACACCGAAGTCGGTAATGGTCAGGGTGAACACCAGGCAGAACGCTGCAAATACTGCCTGGCGCGTGGCCGGCCAGGTGATGCTGGTGAACGCTCGCCAAGGGCCGGCACCCATGCTGGACGCTGCGTCGAACAAGCGTGCATCGGCCAGCGATAGCGCCGACAGCAGGATCATCAGGGCATGCGGGAAGGTGTAGATGGCCTCGCCCAGCACAATGCCCCAGAAGCCATAGATGTTGTCGCTGAGCAACCCGCGCAGCAGCCCCTGGTTACCGAACAGGTAGACCAGGGCGATGGCCGGCAGCATTGACGGCGCCAGCAGCGGCAGCAACGAAATCCCCCGCCACAGACCTTTGGCCGGAATCAACGTGCGTTGCAGGGCATAGGCGAACAGGTAGGCCAGCGGCACCACGATGGCTGCCACCGTGAAGGCCACCGACAGGCTGTTGCCCAGCAACCAGTGGAAGTTTTCACTGGCGAACAGCTCGCGGGCCGCCAGCGGGCCGCCACCCTGGCCCGCTTCTGCGCTGAAGCCACGCCAGAAAATCGCCAGCAACGGCATCAGCACCGCCAGCACCAGAAGGATCAGCAGCAGGCTCTTGCCGCCGACGACGAACAACCGGTCGCCCAGGGCGACGCCAGCACGCGGCGTGGCCTTGGCCTGGCTGAGCGGCAGGGACATTGGCGCGGCCATCTCAGGCAAACACCTGCAGGCTCTGCGGCGGCAGCGCCACCCAGATGTCCTGCGAGCCCAGCCGCGGCATGGCCTCGGGGGCCAACTCCGCCAGCAGTGCATGGCCAGGCAGCGCCTTGAGCTCGAAGCTCATGCGGCAGCGGTTACCGAGGAAGGTGATTTCATGGACCATGGCCGGGAACAGGTTTTCTTCGTGCACCGCAGGGTTGACCGTGATCGCCTCCGGGCGGCAGAACAGCCGACCGCTGCTGGGTCGGGCCGAACCTGGTGCCAGACGCATGTTCATGCCACCGACCTGGGCATGGCTGTCACTGCTGCGCTGGAACGGCAACCAGTTGCCCTGGCCGACGAACTCGGCAACGAACGGCGTGGCCGGCTGGTCGTAGATTTCCTGCGGGGTGGCGTATTGCTCGACCTGGCCGTTGTTCATCACCGCAATGCGGTCGGCCATCAGCATGGCCTCGTCCTGGTTGTGGGTGACCATCAGCGTGGTGATACCCAGCTGGCGCTGCAGCTGGCGCAGTTCGGTGCACAGGTGCTCGCGCACCCGGGCATCCAGCGCCGACATCGGCTCGTCCAGCAGCAGCAACGACGGCGACGGTGCCAGCGCGCGGGCCAGCGCCACACGCTGCTGCTGGCCACCGGAAAGCTGGCCGGGGTATTTCTTCTCGCTGCCGGCCAGGCCCACCAGTTCGAGCATTTCGGTCACTCGCTGGCGGGCCTGTTCACGGCCGCTGCCAGTCAGGCCATAGGCGATGTTGGCTTCGACGGTGAGGTTGGGGAACAGCGCGTAGGACTGGAACAGGATGCCGTAGTCACGGGCCTGGGGTGGCAGCTCGGAGATATCGCGCTCGCCGATGTACAACGTACCGCGGTCCTGGCGCTCCAGGCCGGCGATGCAGCGCAGCAAGGTGGTCTTGCCGCAGCCGGACGGGCCGAGCAGGCACACCAGTTCGCCGGCGGCGATGTCCAGCGAGACATCATTCAGCGCCGTGAAGGCGCCGAAGCGCTTGTGGATGTTGCGCACTTTCATCTGTGCGCCGGGGGTGGTGTGGTTCATGGCAGGGCCTCATCGAAGAGATGGAGGCCATGCTAGGAAGGCTGTGCGAAGGTTCTGTGGCTTTAGGGCAAAAGCGGGTGATAGTGGTATAGGCAGATTTTGTAGTGGCCTTCAAGGGCCCTATCGCCGGCAAGCCAGCTCCCACAGGTACTGCACAGGTTTCAAGGACTGTGGGGTACCTGTGGGAGCTGGCTTGCCGGCGATAGGGCCGGTACAGCCACTACATGGCTATCAGAAGTGCGAACCGGCCACTTCCTGCGCCACCCCAAGGAAGGCCGCCGGCAACCGGGCCTGGCGCCGCTCCTTCAGGCAATACAGGTACTCATGCATCACCGGCGCGTTCTCCAGCGCCAGCACCCGCAACTCAGGGTTGTGCGGCACCTCGTGCCGGGCAATCACGCTGATGCCGATATTGCGCAGCACCGCCTCGCGGATCGATTCGCGGCTGCCAATCTCCAGCAACGCCCCGGCCTTCACCCCGGCCTCTTGCATCATCTGCTCGGTCAGCTTGCGTGTGGTCGAGCCCTTCTCGCGCATCAGCAGGCAATGCCCGGCCACCACGTCAATGGACACCGCCTGGCGGTGTGCCAACGGGTGATTGCGATGCACCGCCACCACCAACGGGTCGGTCCCCAGCACCCGCCGCACCAGCCGCGCATCTTCCAGCAGTTGCGACGAAGCGGCGATATCCACCCGGTAGTCCTCGAGCATCTCCAGTACCTGCTGCGAGTTGCCGATTTCCACCGCCACTTCCACCTGCGGCAGGCGTTCGCGGTAGATCTTCACCAGGTCGAGGATGTAGTAAGGCGCCGTGGCCGCGATGCGCAGGCTGCCCTGAGCCTGGCCACTGTTGCGCAGCTCGAACTCGATGTCGGCCTCCTGCTGCAGCAGTGCCTTGACCATCGGCAGCAGGCGCACGCCCTCCTCGCTCAGCACCAGGCGCCGCCCGCCGCGGTAGAACAGCTCCACCGCGTACTGGCTCTCCAGGTTGCGAATCTGCGTGGTCACCGTGGGCTGGCTGAGGCCGAGCTTCTTCGCCGCCAGGGTGATGCTGCCCAGGCGGGCCACCATGTAGAAGGCTTTCAGCTCCGAACTCAGCATGCACGTCCTCTATTTGCGCAACAGGCGCAAGCCGTTGAACACCACCAGCAGGCTCACGCCCATGTCGGCAAACACCGCCATCCACATGGTGGCCATGCCGGCAAAGGTGATCGCCAGGAATATCGCCTTGATGCCCAACGCCAGAACGATGTTCTGCATGAGGATCGCCGCACTTTGGCGCGACAGCCTGACGAAGGCCGGGATTTTCCGCAAGTCGTCGTCCATCAGCGCCACATCGGCGGTCTCGATGGCGGTGTCGGTACCGGCCGCCGCCATGGCAAAACCGATCTCGGCGCGGGCCAGCGCCGGGGCGTCGTTGATGCCGTCACCGACCATGCCCACCCGATGGCCCCGGGCGTACAGGGTTTCGATGCTCTTGAGCTTGTCGGCAGGCAGCAGGTTGCCTTCGGCACGGTCGATACCCACCACGGTGGCGATGGCCTGGGCGGTATGCGGATTGTCACCGGTCAGCATGACAGTCTTGATGCCCAGTTCATGCAGCTCGGCGATGGCCTGGCGACTGCTTTCCTTGACCGTGTCGGCCACCGCGAACAGCGCCAACGGGCCGGAGCGGTCGAGTAGCAGCACCACGGTCTTGCCCTGGCGCTCCAGCGCATCCAGCTGGGCTTCGAGCTCGGGCGAGCACAGCCCCAGCTCCTCGACCAGACGGTGGTTACCCAAGTGGTAAACCTCACCCGCGATGGTACCGCGCACGCCGCGCCCGGCCAGGGCGGCGAAGTCATCGACCTCGCTCAAAGCCAGGCCTTGCTCCTTGCCGAACTGGGCAATGGCGCGGGAAACCGGGTGGTCCGAACGCTCGCCCAGGCTGGCGGCCAGGGCTTGCGCGCGGCCTTCGAACAGCGGCTCCAGTACCTTGGCATCGGTCTGCACCGGCTTGCCGTGGGTGATGGTGCCGGTCTTGTCCAGGGCCAGGAAGTCCAGCTGGCGCCCGCCTTCCAGGTACACGCCACCCTTGATCAGGATGCCCTTGCGCGCGGCAGCGGCCAGGCCGCTGACGATGGTCACCGGGGTCGAGATCACCAGGGCACACGGGCAGGCCACCACCAGTAGCACCAGGGCGCGATAGACCCAGTCGAACCAGGCACCGGCCATGAACAGCGGCGGTATCACCGCAACGGCCAGGGCAATGGCAAACACCACTGGGGTGTAGATGCGCGAGAAGCGGTCGACGAAACGCTGGGTAGGCGCCCGCGCGCCTTGCGCTTCCTCGACGGCCTTGATGATCCGCGCCAGGGTCGATTGCCCGGCAGCAGCGGTAACGCGGAACTCCAGCGCCCCCGCCTGGTTGATCGTGCCGGCGAACAATTTGTCGCCCACGGTCTTTTCAACAGGCAGGCTTTCGCCGGTGATCGGCGCCTGATCGACGGTGGATTGCCCGCTGGTCGCTTCACCGTCCAGGCCAATGCGTTCGCCGGGGCGTACCCGCACCAAGGCCCCGATGGCCACCTCCCGCACCTCCACTTCCCGCCACTGGCCATCGGCCTGGCGCACGGTAGCCATGTCCGGGGTGAGCTGCATCAGCCCACCAATGGCGTTGCGCGCGCGGTCCAGCGAGCGGGCTTCGATCAGCTCGGCGACGGTGAACAACACCATCACCATGGCCGCTTCCGGCCACTGGCCGATCAGCACCGCGCCAGTCACGGCAATGCTCATCAGCGCATTGATGTTGAGGTTGCGGTTTTTCAGGGCGATCCAGCCCTTCCTGTAGGTACCCAGGCCACAGCCGAGGATCGCTGCCAGCGCCAGCGCCGCCACCACCCACTCCGGGGCCAGCGCGGCAAAGTGCACGATTTCGGCGGCGATCGCGGCAATACCGGACAGCGCCAGCGGCCACCAGCGGGTCTTGGCCACTTGTGGTGCGCTGGCGGTGCCATCGTCTTCGGCGCCAAGCAGCTCGGCCTTCATGCCCAGGCTGTCGATGGCCTGCTCGATTTCAGCAGTGCCACCCAGGGTGTGGCGCACGCCAAGCACACGGTTGATCAGGTTGAATTCCAGCTGCTCGATACCGGCCAGCTTGCCCAGCTTGTCCTGGATCAGGGTCTGCTCGGTAGGGCAGTCCATGGCCTCGATGCGGAAACGGCTGAACTGGGCGTGGCTGCTGGCCTTTTCGCTCAGCTGGACCAAGGCTGGCGCAGCAGCGCTGCCACAGCAGCTGTGGGCGTGGTGATCGTGCTTGTGTTCGTGGCTGACAGGCTGGTTCATGGGGTCATCCTTAATTTGAGCCTGTTGCCAAGTGAACACCCTGTAGCCACTATAGGGTCAAGCCACTTGCTGGAGAATTTCGTGATGAAGATCGGAGAACTGGCCAAAGCCACCGACTGCGCCGTGGAAACCATCCGCTACTACGAGCGTGAACAGCTGCTGCCGGAGCCGGCGCGCAGCGACGGCAACTACCGGCTATACACCCAGGCCCATGTCGAGCGGCTGACGTTCATCCGCAACTGCCGCACCCTGGACATGACCCTGGATGAAATCCGCAGCCTGCTACGCCTGCGCGACAGCCCCGATGATTCGTGCGGCAGCGTCAATGCGCTGATCGACGAGCATATCGAGCATGTGCAGGCAAGGATCGATGGTCTGGTGGCGCTGCAGGAACAGCTGGTGGAGCTGCGGCGGCGCTGCAATGCGCAAGGGGCGGAGTGTGCGATCTTGCAGCAACTGGAGACGAACGGGGCGGTATCGGTGCCGGAAACCGAGCATTCGCATGTGGGGCGAAGTCACGGGCATTGAAAGATCCAAGGGCCTAATCGCTGGCAAGCCGGCTCCCACAGGTTTTGCACAGCCCCCACTGGCAGCGCCGTCCTGTGGGAGCTGGCTTGCCGGCGAAAGGGCTGCAGAGCAGCCCCGGCAATCTAAAAGATCACACCGCCATCGGCGCCGTCATCGGCGCATGGTGCTCATACCCTTCCAGCCAGAAATCGCTCGGCTCGATCTTCTCCAGCCACTCCGGCTCGTACTTCCCCGTGTCGGCAAACGCTGGCACGCGCTCGCTGATCACCAGCTTCGGCGCCTCCAGCGGCTCACGCTTGAGCTGCTCGTTGAGCATGTCCAGGTGGTTCTCATACACATGGGCATCGCCGATGAAGTAGGTGAACCAGCGCGGGGTGTAGCCGGTCAGGCGGCCGAACAGCGACAGCAGCGCCGCGCCTTCGGTGAGGTTGAACGGCGTGCCCAGGCCCAGGTCGTTGGAGCGGATGTAGAGGGTCAGGGAAATCTCCCTGGTCTCCACATTCGGGTGGAACTGGTACAGCAGGTGGCACGGCGGCAGGGCCATCTCGTCGAGCTGCGCACAGTTCCAGCCGTGGAACAGGATACGGCGGCTGCCCGGGTCGTTGGCGATGGTGTCCAGGCACTGGCGCACCTGGTCGATGGCTTTGTACAGGATGACGAACGCGACGCCGTCCTCCTCGTCCTGGGCGATGCGGCGGAAGCCCGCCTTCTCGGCCATCTCGATGGCCGCCGGGTTGCTCAGCGGGATGCGCTTGTAGCCCGGCCACTGACGCCATTGCACGCCGTAGATCTCGCCCAGGTCGTCATGGCCCTGGCGGAACGGGTTGGCCAGCCACTGGGCGTTCTCGTTGGCGTTCTGGTCCCAGACCTTGCAGCCCAGTTCGCGGAATTCACCGGCGTTCTTCACGCCACGCAGGAAACCGACCATTTCGCCGATCGCCGACTTGAACGCCAGTTTGCGCGTGGTAATGGCCGGAAAGCCCTTCTGCAAGTCGAAACGCAGCATGGCGCCCGGCAGGCTGATGGTGCGGATGCCGGTGCGGTTGCCCTGCAGCGTGCCGTTGTCGATGACGTCGCGGACCAGGTCCAGATACTGTTTCATGGCTTACCTGTAGCAAAAACGGCAGGGGGATCGCCCCTGCCGTGGGATTAATCAGGCGGGTTTCGCCGTAGGCTTGCGATTATAAGCCCACCAGATCAGGCCAAGGCCAGCCAGGATCATCGGCACGCACAGAATCTGACCCATGGTCAGCCAGCCCCAGGCCAGGTAGCCAAGCTGGGCATCCGGTACGCGGACGAATTCGACGATGAAGCGGAAGATGCCGTAGAACAGCGCGAACATGCCGGATACCGCCATGGTCGGCCGCGGCTTGCGCGAGAACGCCCAGAGGATCAGGAACAGCGCCACACCTTCGAGTGCGAACTGGTACAGCTGCGATGGGTGACGCGGCAGCTGCGCCGGGTCGCTGAACGGCGGGAAGACCATCGCCCATGGCACGTCGGTGGCCTTGCCCCACAGCTCGGCGTTGATGAAGTTGCCGATGCGCCCGGCCCCCAGGCCGATCGGCACCAGCGGCGCGACGAAGTCCATCAGCTCGAAGAACGACTTGTTGTTGCGCTTGCCGAACCACAAGGCCGCCAGCATCACGCCGATGAAACCGCCGTGGAACGACATGCCACCCTTCCACACCTCGAAGATCAGCGTCGGATTGGCCAGGTAGGCGTGCAGGTCGTAGAACAGCACGTAGCCCAGGCGACCACCGACGATCACACCCATCGACAGCCAGAACACCAGGTCGGAGAGCTTTTCGCGCGTCCAGGTGGGGTCGAAGCGGTTCAGCCGGCGCGAGGCGAGCAGCCAGGCACCGCCGATGCCGACCAGGTACATCAGGCCGTACCAATGGATTTTCAGCGGCCCGATGGCCACGGCCACGGGGTCTATCTGCGGGTAAGGCAGCATGGAACTTCCTCTCGATTCAAATCAAAAAGCTGAGGCCGACACAGAACAGCAGGGCTGCGAACAGGCGTTTCAACAAACGTGGCGACAGCTTGTGCGCCAGGCGCGCGCCGAAGCGGGCGAAAAACATGCTGGTCACGGCAATGCCGAGCAGCGCCGGCAGGTACACGTAACCCAGGCTGTGGGCCGGCAGGTGCTCTTCGTGCCAACCCAGCAGCATGAAACTCAGGGCACTGGCCAAGGCAATGGGCAGGCCACAGGCCGAAGACGTGGCCACTGCCTGCTGCATGGGCAGGCTGCGCCAGGTCAGGAACGGCACGGTCAGCGAACCGCCGCCAATGCCGAAAATGGCCGAAGCCCAGCCGATCACCCCACCTGCACCGATCAGCGCGGGCTTGCCGGGGATGCCACGACTGGCCTTGGGTTTGAGGTCCAGGGCCATCTGCGCGGCGATGACCAGGGCGAACACACCGATGATCTTTTGCAGCAACGGCCCCTGTATCAGCGAGGCGGTCTTGGCGCCGACACCGGCCCCAAGGAGGATGCCGAGGGTCATCCAGGCGAAGATCGGCCATTGCACCGCGCCCTTGCGATGGTGCTCGAGCACGGCGTTGATCGAGGTGAAGACGATGGTTGCCAGCGACGTACCGACAGCCAGGTGGGTCAGCACCGAGGCATCGAAACCCTGCAAGGTGAAGCTGAACACCAGCACCGGCACGATGATGATACCGCCGCCCACGCCGAACAACCCGGCCAGTACACCGGCGCAAGCGCCCAACAGTAGATAGAGCACGAATTCCATTCGTCTTCCCCAAGAAATCAATCCGGCATGGTAACGGAAGCCGGGCTCACGGCTCTAGTGAACTGTGTGTCAGGTTGGAAGTGCCCCGTCGGAGTGGGTACAGTGGAAAAAAACCGGAGGCCCTACCGATGTGCCTGATCGTATTCGCCTGGCGACCGGGGCACGCCCTGCCGCTGATCGTGGCGGCCAACCGCGATGAATTCTATGCCCGCCCCACCCAGGCCCTGGCGGCCTGGGAGGATGCTCCCGGGGTATATGCCGGGCGGGACCTGGAGGCAGGCGGCACCTGGCTGGGCGTCGGTCCGCAGGGGCGGGTCGCGGCGCTGACCAATATTCGCGACCCGGCGCAGGCTTTGGGGCCGCGCTCGCGGGGCGAGCTGGTGGCGGCGTATCTGCAGGGGGAGTTGGGGGTCGAGGCCTATCTGGACCAGGTGGCCAGCCGCAGCAGGCAATATTCAGGGTTCAACCTGCTGGTGGGCGATGGACGGCAGCTGGGCTATTTGCATGCCCGAGACGCGGCGCCGCGCTTACTGGAGGCTGGGGTTTTCGGGCTTTCCAATGCCGGGCTGGATACGCCTTGGCCTAAGCTGGTGAAGGCGCGCAGTGGGCTGGAAGGGTTACTGGAAACGCCAGAGCCACAGCGCTTGCTGGCGTTGCTGGCCGATGCCCAACCGGCGCCGGAGGGCGAGTTGCCGGAGACGGGCGTGGGGTTGGCGACCGAGAAGTTGCTGTCGAGCGTGTTCATTGCCAGCCAGAACTACGGGACGCGGGCGAGCACGGTGCTAATTGTGGATGATCAGGGGAAAAGGCGGCTTATTGAGCGCAGTTTCGGGCCATTTGGCGGGCACTTGGGGGAAGTTGAGCTTTCGGTCTGAGCACTGTGCTGGCCTTTGTGGGAGCGGGCGAGCCCGCGAACACCGGCGAAGCCGGTGCCATACAGCGAGTCGCCTGCTTCGCGGGCACGCCCGCTCCCACAAGCCCGCTCCCACAAACCCGAGAAGAGGCCGGAACAGGCCACCTCACACTCAGAGGGTTTTATTGGCCCCAGGCCCGATCATCCGCGCCAACCCAAGGTTTTTCAGGGCCAGTTGCAGCGAGCTGTGGATAACCTGCGGGTTGTCATGGCTCAGGGCCTCGGTGAGCAATTCCTTGGCCTTGCCCAGGTTGATCTGGCGCAGCATCCACTTCACCTTCGGCAGGTTGGTGGCGTTCATCGACAGGCTGTCGAAGCCCATGGCCATCAACAGGATCGCCGCTGCCGGGTCACCGGCCATCTCACCACAGATACTCACCGGCTTGCCTTCGCCATGGGCGTCGCGCACCACCGTGTTCAGCGCCTGCAACACCGCCGGGTGCAGGTAGTCGTAAAGGTCGGCGACCCGCGGGTTGTTGCGGTCCACCGCCAGCAGGTACTGGGTCAGGTCGTTGGAACCAACCGACAGGAAGTCCACCTGCCGCGCCAGCTCCTTGGTCTGGTACACCGCCGCAGGAATTTCCACCATCACGCCAACCGGTGGCATCGGCACATCGGTGCCTTCGTCACGCACCTCGCCCCAGGCGCGGTGGATCAGGTGCAGCGCCTCTTCCAGCTCATGGATGCCGGAAATCATTGGCAGCAGGATACGCAGGTTGTTCAGCCCCTCGCTGGCCTTGAGCATGGCGCGGGTCTGCACCAGGAAGATTTCCGGGTGGTCGAGGGTGACGCGAATGCCGCGCCAGCCGAGGAACGGGTTTTCTTCCTTGATCGGGAAGTACGACAGCGACTTGTCGCCACCGATGTCGAGGGTACGCATGGTCACCGGCAGCGGGTGGAAGGCCGCCAGCTGCTCGCGGTAGATGGCCAGCTGCTCTTTCTCGCTGGGGAAGCGCTGGTTGATCATGAACGGCACTTCGGTGCGGTACAGCCCCACCCCTTCGGCGCCACGCTGCTGGGCACGGGCCACGTCGGCGAGCAGGCCGGTGTTGACCCACAGCGGCATGCGGTGGCCGTCCGGGGTAACGCACGGCAGTTCGCGCAGGGCATCCAGGCCCTGGGCCAGCTGGCGCTCCTCCTCGACCACATCGCTGTACTGCTTGCGCAGCACTTCGCTGGGGTTGGTGAACACCTCACCCTTGTAGCCGTCGACGATCATCTCGATGCCGTCGACCTTGGAATAAGGCAAATCGACCAGGCCCATCACCGTGGGGATGCCCATGGCGCGAGCCAGGATGGCGACGTGGGAGTTGCCCGAGCCCAGTACCGAGACCAGGCCGACCAGCTTGCCTTCCGGCACTTCGCCGAGCATCGCCGGGGTCAGCTCTTCACTGACCAGGATGGTGTTGTCGGCATACACCAGCGACTGCGCGCGGGCTTCCTGCAGGTAGGCCAGCAGGCGCCGGCCCAGGTCCTTGACGTCGGAGGCGCGCTCGCGCAAGTAGTCATCGTCCATCAGCTCGAAGCGGTTGACGTGCTCGCCCACCACCTGGCGCAGTGCGCCCTGGGCCCACTGGCCGGTCTTGATGACTTCGGTCACCTCACCGCCCAAGGCCGCATCTTCGAGCATCATCAGGTACACATCGAACAGTGCACGCTCCTCCGGGCGCAGCTGGGTGGCCAGCTTGGCCGACAGCTTGCGCATATCGTCGCGCACACCTTCGAGGGCGTTCTGGAACAGCTTCAGTTCGGCGTCGATGTCATCGACGGTCTTGTCCGGCACCACTTCCAGATCGGCTGGCGGCAGCATCACCACTGCGCGCCCCACAGCGGCGCCAGGCGAGCCCGGTACGCCGACGAAGCGCGCTTCCTGGATGCCCTTGCCCTGGCGGCCGAGGCCACGGATCGAGCCAGTAGCCTCGGCGTGGGCGATAACCCCTGCGAGCTGGGCGCTCATGGTGACCAGGAAGGCTTCTTCGCCCTCGTCGAACTGGCGGCGCTCCTTTTGCTGGATGACCAATACCCCGACCACGCGGCGGTGGTGGATGATCGGCGCACCGAGGAAGGAGGCGAATTTTTCCTCGCCGGTTTCGGCAAAGTAGCGGTAACGCGGGTGGTCGGCAGCGTTTTCCAGGTTCAGCGGCTCTTCCCGGGTACCGACCAGGCCGACCAGGCCTTCGTTGGGGGCCATGCTGACCTTGCCGATGGAACGCTTGTTCAGGCCTTCGGTGGCCATCAGCACGAAGCGGTTGGTTTCCGGGTCGAGCAGGTAGACCGAGCAGACCTGGCTGCCCATGGCCTCCTTGACACGCAAGACAATGATCCCCA
The DNA here is from genome assembly GCF_057444345.1 of Pseudomonas sp. PVC-5-1. Classification (NCBI taxonomy): domain Bacteria; kingdom Pseudomonadati; phylum Pseudomonadota; class Gammaproteobacteria; order Pseudomonadales; family Pseudomonadaceae; genus Pseudomonas; species Pseudomonas sp. PVC-5-1. The sequence continues at coordinate 5,455,218 of NZ_CM172024.1, forward strand.
ACGCCGACTTGAGATCTTTGGCGGAGTTTACTTCCTGGACGATCTTGCGCAGCGTATTGAGCATGGCTCGGGGTCGAACTCCGTCGTCAGTCGCGCGTCAGCAGACGCGGTGCTAGCTCTTTCAGGGCGCGTCGGTAGACCTCGCGCTTGAATGTCACAACCTGGCCCAGCGGGTACCAATAGCTGACCCAGCGCCAGCCGTCGAATTCCGGCTTGCCGGTCAGGTCCATCCGCACCCGTTGTTCGTTGCTGACCAGGCGCAGCAGGAACCATTTCTGCTTCTGGCCAATGCACAGCGGCTGGCTATGCGTACGCACCAGTCGCTGGGGTAAACGATAACGCAACCAGCCACGGGTGCAGGCAAGAATTTCCACATCATCGCGTTCAAGGCCAACTTCTTCGTTCAGCTCGCGGTACAGGGCATCTTCCGGCGTCTCGTCAGGGTTGATGCCACCCTGGGGAAACTGCCAGGCATCCTGGTTGATCCGTCGAGCCCATAGCACCTGCCCGGCATCATTCGTGAGAATGATCCCGACATTGGGGCGAAAACCATCCGGGTCGATCACGGCAGCAACCTCGCAAACGCATGTCACCGCATTGTTCCACAAGCTTGCGAGCGCAGCAACGCGCCCGCCAAGCTTATGTGCAGCAGCGTGAAAACTCCGTATTCTGCGGGCCTACCCTGTGGCTTATGCGAGTGACCGCGATGCGCCTGGCTTTATTCGACCTGGACAATACCCTCCTCGGTGGCGACAGCGACCATGCCTGGGGTGACTACCTTTGCCAGCGCGGCATCCTCGACCCGGTTACCTACAAGCAACGCAACGATGGCTTCTATCAGGAATACCTGAACGGCACCCTGGACCTGCAGGCCTACCTGGCCTTTTCCATGGAAATCCTTGCGGCAACACCGGTAGCCCAGCTCGACGAATGGCACCGCGACTTCATGCGCGCCTGCATCGAGCCGATCATCCTGCCCAAGGCGCTGACCTTGCTGCAGCAGCACCGCGAGGCCGGCGACCAGCTGGTGATCATCACCGCCACCAACCGCTTCGTCACCGCACCGATTGCCCGGCGCCTGGGGGTTCGCGTGTTGCTGGCGACCGAATGCGAAACGCGTGATGGCCGCTATACCGGACGTAGTACCGATATACCGTGTTTCCGTGAAGGCAAGGTGACGCGGCTGGAGCGCTGGATGCTGGAAAACGGCTTCGACCTTGAGGACAGCTATTTCTATAGCGACTCGATGAACGATTTGCCGCTGTTGCAGCGGGTGGCGCATGCGGTGGCGGTGGACCCCGACCCGAAGCTGCGGGCGGAGGCCGAGATGCGTGGGTGGCCTGTGGTTTCGCTGCGGGATTGAGGTTTTCCTGTGCCGGCCTCTTCGCGGGTAAACCCGCTCCCACAGGTACTGCACAGCCCTCAAGCCTTGCTCAGATCCTGTAGGAGCGGGTTTACCCGCGAAGAGGCCGGCACATACAGCACAAGCCTGTCAGACCGGCTTGGCCCCCATCAGCCCGGCGATGGACAGGAAACAAACCCCACTGAACACCGCCAGTGCCAGGGTAAAGCGCAACCCCACCACCTCGGCCTTGCGCAGCCGGTTCAACCGCACCAGCAGCCACCACACGGCAAACGCGCCCAGCGTATAGATGACGCTGGACGCCAGCACCCAGGTCTGCCCCAGCGGCCAGCCCACCAGGTGCACCAGCCACCAGCCGGTGAACGGCATGCTCACCAGGCACAGGCCCATCACCAGCCAGACGAACACCAGCGGCCGACGCAGCAGCTTGGCGTAGGCCTCGGCATCGCCCTGGCGGCGGGCGCGCACGGTCCAGAGCGCCAGGCCCAGAGCACCCAGCAGCAGGAGCGCGGTGGCGATGATGTGCAGGGTCTTGAGGGTGGTCAGGTGTTCCATGTCTCGGTTGTCCTTAAGCAGGCCATTTTGTGCAGGCTTCTTCGCGGGCTTGCCCGCTCCCACAGGGATATCACAGGCCCTGAAGCCTGCGCAGTACCTGTGGGAGCGGGCAAGCCCGCGAAAGGGCCATCAGCCCCAGCTTAGCCGCTCAGCCCAGGAACAGCTTGTAAGCCGGGTTGTCGGTTTCGTCCCAGTACGGGTAGCCGATCTTCGCCAGCGCCGCCGGCACCATGTGGCGCTCGTCCTCCGGCACCTGCAACCCCGCCACCACGCGCCCGTCAGCGGCACCATGGTTGCGGTAATGGAACATCGAGATGTTCCAGCGCCCGCCCAGCTTGTTGAGGAAGTTGAACAGCGCTCCCGGCCGCTCGGGGAACTCGAAGCGCAGCACCATCTCGTCACTGGCACCGGCCGAATGGCCACCGACCATGTGGCGAATATGCAGCTTGGCCAGCTCGTTGTCGGTCAGGTCGGTAACCGGGAAGCCCTGCTCGGTCAGTTGCTGTACCAGTGCCGCACGCGGGTCGTTTTCCGGGTGGGTCTGCACGCCGACGAAGATATGCGCCTCGTCGGAGGTGTGCTTGCGGTAGTTGAATTCGGTGATCTGGCGCTTGCCGATAGCCTCGCAGAAGGCCTTGAAGCTGCCCGGGCGCTCAGGGATGGTCACGGCGATGATCGCTTCGCGCTTTTCACCCAGCTCGGCACGCTCGGCCACATGGCGCAGGCGGTCGAAGTTGACGTTGGCACCGGAGTCGATGGCCACCAGGGTCTGCCCGGCCACGCCGTACAGCTCGACGTACTTCTTGATGCCCGCCACGCCAAGGGCACCGGCAGGTTCGGTGATCGAGCGGGTATCATCGTAGATATCCTTGATAGCCGCGCAGATCTCGTCGGTACTGACGGTGACCACTTCATCCACATGATGGCGGCAGATATCGAAGGTGTGCTGGCCGATCTGCGCCACCGCCACGCCGTCGGCGAACAGCCCGACCTGCGGCAGCACCACGCGCTCGCCGGCCGCCATGGCCGCCTGCAGGCAGTTGGAGTCGTCCGGCTCGACGCCAATCACCTTGATTTCCGGGCGCAGGTACTTCACGTAGGCAGCAATGCCGGCGATCAGGCCGCCGCCACCCACCGGCACGAAGATCGCGTCCAGCTGGCCTGGGTGCTGGCGCAGGATCTCCATGGCCACGGTGCCCTGCCCAGCGATGGTGTGCGGGTCGTCGTAGGGATGCACGTAGACGAAGCCCTTTTCATCGACCAGTTTCAGCGAATAGGCCAGCGCCTCGGGGAACGAGTCGCCATGCAGCACCACCTTGCCGCCCCGCGAACGCACGCCTTCGACCTTGATTTCCGGGGTGGTCTTGGGCATCACGATAGTGGCCTTGATGCCCATCTCGCGCGCAGCCAGGGCCAGGCCCTGGGCGTGGTTGCCGGCCGAGGCGGTGACCACGCCACGGGCCAGTTCTTCCGGGGTCAGTTGGGCCAGCTTGTTGTAGGCCCCGCGGATCTTGAACGAGAACACCGGCTGCAGGTCTTCGCGCTTGAGCAGAATCTGGTTGCCCAAGCGCTTGCTCAGCTGCCCGGCGCTCTGCAGCGGGGTTTCGACCGCAACGTCGTAGACGCGCGAGGTGAGGATCTTCTTGACGTACTGTTCGAGCATCGGGAATGCATCACTGGGCCGCGGGACAAGGGCTGGGAGTCTACCCCAGCGCTACGTCGGGCGACCACAGCAAAGCCGCCCGAGCCGTTATACTAGGCTCTTTTCAAAACCGCCCTGCCCCTCTCGGAGCCCGCATGACCCAGGACCAACTCAAACAGGCCGTCGCCCAGGCCGCTGTAGACTTCATTCTGCCCAAGCTGGATGAAAAGAGCGTCGTCGGCGTCGGCACCGGTTCGACCGCCAACTTCTTCATCGACGCCCTGGCTCAGCACAAGACCGCCTTCGACGGCGCGGTCGCCAGCTCCGAAGCCACTGCCCAGCGTCTGAAGGGCCATGGCATCCCGGTCTACGAGCTGAACAGCGTCAGCGAACTGGAGTTCTACGTGGACGGCGCCGACGAGAGCGACGCGCACCTGAACCTGATCAAGGGCGGCGGCGCAGCCCTGACCCGCGAGAAGATCGTCGCCGCCGTGGCCAAGACCTTCATCTGCATCGCCGACGCCAGCAAGCTGGTACCGGTGCTGGGCGCCTTCCCGCTGCCGGTCGAAGTGATCCCGATGGCCCGCAGCCACGTGGCGCGCCAACTGGTCAAGCTGGGTGGTGACCCGGTGTACCGTGAGGGCGTGGTTACCGACAACGGCAACGTGATCCTCGATGTGCACAACCTGCAGATCACCAACCCGGTGGAGCTGGAAGCGCAGATCAACGCCATCGTTGGCGTGGTGACCAACGGCCTGTTCGCGGCGCGTCCGGCAGATTTGCTGCTGCTGGGTACCTCTGAGGGCGTGAAAAGCCTGAAGGCCGAGTAACCTTCTTCGCGGGCGCGCCCGCTCCCACAGGTATTGCACAGGGTCCGAAACCTGTGGCGTACCTGTGGGAGCGGGCATGCCCGCGAATAGGCCCTCACAGGCACTCACTCCGCTGGCTGTTTGAACACATAGAACAGGTTCGGCTCACTGACCAGATAGATGGTCCCCGCCTCATCCATCGCAATCCCCTCCGCCTGCGGCACCGTCGCCTGCAACCCCTGGAACCCCTTGCGTAACGATAAGGTACTCAGCGGCCGGCCCTCCACATCCAGCTCCAGCACCAGCCGCGACTCGTCCGACAGCGCCAGCAGGTGCCCGCTGCGCTCATCGAACTGCAAGCTCGACAGGTCCCGCACGAACAGCCGCGAATCGCGCTTGCGGTCCTGCACCACATGCACCGCATAGGGCTGCTCAGGATTGTCGTGCGGGAAGCCATGCACCTCGTAGATCAGCATTGGGTCACGCTCCTTGGCCACGAACAGGCGCTTGCCCGCCGAATCATAGGCCAGCCCCTCGAAGCCCTTGTTGCCATTCAGGCCAATGCCCAGGGTCAGCTGCTCGGCATCGCCGGCATCGAGGAACATCGTGTCGTCCTCCAGGCGCACGCGAATCAGCCGCTGCTGACGCTCGTCGGTGATCACATAGCTGTTGGGCCCGACGTACTCCACGGCTTCCGGGTCGCCGAAGCCGGTCAGCGGCACTCGGCGCAGGATGCGCCCGTCCAGCGACAGCTCGATCAGCTCCGAGCGTGCATTGGTAACGGTAAACAGAGTCTTGCGGTCGGGGTCGTAGGTCAGCGCCGAGATGTCGTCATCCAGCCCCTCGATCGGCTGCGCCTCCACCACCACCCGGTAACGGTCCAGGCCGATGCTTTGCTCGGCTGGCTGCCACCAGGCCTTGAGGTTGAACCAGCCACGCTCGAACAGGCGAAACTCCTGCCCGGCCAAGCCGAGCAGGATCAGGCCGATAACGACCAGAACAGGGAACGGACGAACAAAACGGCGCATGAGGGAAGACTCGACACAGGGGTGACGAATCTAATCACGAACAACTGAAGTAAAGCTTAATGCCAGCATCCGAAAAGTCGGATGTTTGGGTCAGTTTTTGCTGAAGCGATAGAACAGTGCAGGCTCGCTGACCATGTACAGGTTGCCCTTGTCGTCCATGGCCACCCCTTCGGCACGCGGGATGGTGTCCTGCAGGCCGTTGAAACCGCCGAGCAGGGTCATGAAACTGACTTGCTGGCCCTGCTCGTCCAGTTCCAGAAGCATGTTGGAGTCGGACGACAGCACCAACAAGTGGCCGGTACGCGGATCCACGCCAAGCGCCGAGAGGTTGCGCAGGTCCAGTTCATCACTGGGCAAAAGCTGTTTTTCACCCGTGAGCGGGCTGCGGCCGTCGGTATTCCAGGTATACAGCCTGGGCGGGCGCTCCTCGCCGATGACCAGGCGCTGGCGCAGCGGGTCCCAGGCCACCGCCTCGAAGCCCTTGTTGCTCTTCACCGACGGGCCCAGGTCGTGGCTCTGGAAATCATCATGGTTCAACGAGGTGGTCTGCGCATCCACCTTGACCACGGTCAGGTCGTGCAGGCGCTCATCGGTGATTGCCAGGTAGCCGTCTTCCAGTACGGCGACGCCTTCCGGGTTGTTCCAGCCGTTGAGGGGGATCTTGCGCAGTACATCGCCATCCAGGCTCAGTTCGACCAGGATCGGGTTCTTGCCCATGACTGCGAACAGGGTGCGGGTACGCGGGTTGAAGGCCACATCTGAAGCTTCATCGTCGTCCATGCCCGGCAACGGTTTGGCATCGATGTCGACCTTGTAGTCTGGTAGCCATACGCTCTCGCTGCGCTCGGCGGCGCTTTCGAAACTCTCTTTGACCCACAGCGCACCGCGGTCATCCCAGTGCATGGCTACGGCCACGCCATAGCCGACTACCGCCGCCACAGCCAGGCCGAAGGGCCAGCGCAGAAAGAAACGACGCTTGGGGGTTGCGGGGGCGCTGGAGGGAGATGGCATGCAGGGGTCCTGGGGAAATGGGCGAAGATTCGCGCATTATCCGGATCAGGTGTGAAAAATCGGTAAACAGGACCGGCCTCTTCGCGAGTTTACCCGCGAAGAAGGCGACGCGGTCTCGAGTCAGAGCACCCGGCTTTCGAAGCGGCTCACACCCGGCAACTCCAGCACCAATTCGTCACCGACATTGAACGGCCCCACACCCGCCGGGGTACCGGTGAGGATCACATCCCCCGCCTGCAGCGAGAAATGCGCGGCCATGTGCTGGATCATCGGCACGATCGGGTTGAGCATCATCGCGCTGTTACCATCCTGGCGAACTTCGCCGTTGACTGTCAGACGCACCGGGATGTCGGTCACATCCTCGAAGCTGGCAGCCGACACGAACGGCGGCAGTACGCAGGCGCCATCGAAGCACTTGGCCAACTCCCAGGGCAGGCCCTTCTCTTTCAGCTTGGCCTGCACGTCACGCAGGGTAAGGTCTAGCGCCGGTGCATAGCCGGAAATGGCGTCCAGCACCTCTTCCTCACTCGGGTGAGTCGACAGCGGCTTGCCCAGCAGCACGGCAATTTCCGCCTCATAGTGCACCGAGCCACGCTCCGTCGGGATCTTGAAGCCGCCCTCGGCTGGTACCACGCAGCTGCCCGGCTTGATGAACAGCAGCGGTTCGGTGGGGATCGGATTGTCCAGCTCCTTGGCATGCTCGGCATAGTTACGGCCGATGCACACCACCTTTCCCAGCGGGAAGTGAATGCGTGTGCCGTCTACGTACTGATGCTGGTAACTCATGGCCGACTCCTCTGGATACTGCTTTCTATTCAGGTGCGAAGATCTTACCCGGATTCATGATGCCATTAGGGTCGAACACGGCCTTTATTGCCTTCATGCAAGCAATTTCTTCGGGCGAGCGGCTGTAGCCCAGGTAGTCACGCTTGGTCATGCCCACACCATGCTCGGCGGAGATCGAGCCGTTGTAGCGCTCGACGATCTCGAACACCCACTTGTTGACCTTGGTGCACGAGGCGAAGAAGTCGTCCTTGCTCATGTGCTCGGGCTTGAGGATGTTCAGGTGCAGGTTGCCGTCGCCGATGTGGCCGTACCACACCACTTCGTAATCCGGGTAATGTTCGGTGACGATGGCATCTATATCGCGCAGGAACGCTGGCACTTTCGACACCGTGACAGAAATGTCGTTCTTGTACGGGGTCCAGTGCGAGATGGTTTCCGACAGGTACTCGCGCAGTTTCCACAGGTTTTTCAGCTGGGTCTCGCTCTGGCTCATCACCCCGTCCAGCACCCAGCCTTGCTCGACGCAGTGCTCGAAGGTGGCCAGGGCTTCGTTGGCCACCTCCTCGGTGCTGGCCTCGAACTCCAGCAGCGCATAGAACGGGCAGTCGGTCTCGAACGGCGCCGGCACGTCGCCACGCGCCAGGATCTTGACCAGGCCCTTGTCGGAAAAGAACTCGAAGGCGGTCAGGTCCAGCTTGCCCTGGAAGGCATGCAGCACCGGCATGATCGAGTCGAAATCCGGGGTCCCCAGCACCATCGCGGTGAGGTTGCGCGGCGCACGGTCCAGACGCATGGTGGCCTCGACCACAAAGCCCAGGGTACCTTCGGCACCGATGAACAGCTGGCGCAGGTCGTAGCCGGTGGCGTTCTTGATCAGGTCCTTGTTCAGCTCCAGCAGCTCACCCTTGCCGGTCACCACTTTCAACCCGGCCACCCAGTTGCGGGTCATGCCGTAGCGAATCACCTTGATTCCGCCGGCATTGGTGCCGATATTGCCGCCAATCTGGCTGGAACCGCTGGAGGCGAAGTCCACGGGGTAATACAGGCCCTGTTCTTCGGCGTAGGCCTGCAGCTGGCGGGTAATCACCCCTGGCTGGCAGACCACGGTGCGGTCGAAGGCATTGAAGCCGAGAATCTGGTTCATGTAGTCGAAGGCGACCACCACTTCGCCATTGGCCGCCACGGCGCCTGCGGAAAGCCCGGTACGCCCGCCAGACGGCACCAGCGCCACCTTGTGCGTATTGGCCCAGCGCACGATCGCCTGCACCTGCTCCACCGTCTTGGGAAAGACGATGGCGCTGGGTGCCGGTGGGTAATGCTTGGTCCAGTCCTTGCCATAGGCTTCCAGGGAAGCCGCGTCGGTCAGGACCTTGCCAGGGTCGACAAGGGTCATCAGTTCATCAATTACAGCGGGGTGGGTCATCGCTGGAACTCTCGACTTATTCATAGTCACCCTGAGCACTCTTCACCTGTCGGGATAAGCTCAGATTGTGTCGCGTATGCTAGCATAGCCCTCCCGCTGTTCATGCTAAGGCCGCCTTTGCGCCTGGCATCACCCTCGCCATTTTTTCTCCGGGATACAGGTTTACGCAGATGAGCAAGACTTCTCTCGACAAGAGCAAGATCCGGTTCCTTCTTCTTGAAGGTGTGCACCAGAACGCGGTCGATACCCTCAAGGCCGCCGGCTACACCAACATCGAATACCTCACTGGTTCGCTGCCGGAAGCCGAGCTGAAGGAAAAGATCGCAGATGCCCACTTCATCGGCATCCGTTCGCGCACCCAGCTGACCGAAGAGATCTTCGACTGCGCCAAGAAACTGGTCGCCGTTGGCTGCTTCTGCATCGGCACCAACCAGGTCGACCTGGAAGCTGCCCGCGAGCGCGGTATCGCCGTGTTCAACGCGCCATACTCCAACACCCGTTCGGTAGCCGAACTGGTACTGGCCGAAGCCATCCTGCTGCTGCGCGGCATCCCCGAGAAGAACGCTTCCTGCCACCGTGGCGGCTGGATCAAGAGCGCGGCCAATTCCTTCGAAATCCGCGGCAAGAAGCTGGGTATCGTCGGTTACGGCTCGATCGGCACCCAGCTGTCGGTCCTGGCCGAGAACATGGGCATGCAGGTGTATTTCTACGACCCGCTGACCAAGCTGCCACTGGGCAACGCCGTGCAGGTCACCAGCCTGCACGAGCTGCTGGGCCTGGCCGACATCGTTTCGCTGCACGTGCCTGAGCTGCCGTCCACCCAGTGGATGATCGGCGAGAAGGAAATCCGCGCGATGAAGAAGGGCGCGATCCTGATCAACGCCGCACGCGGCACGGTGGTCGAGCTGGACCACCTGGCCGCCGCCATCAAGGACCAGCACCTGATCGGCGCCGCTATCGACGTGTTCCCGGTGGAGCCGCGCTCCAACGACGAGCAGTTCGAAAGCCCGCTGCGTGGTCTGGACAACGTGATCCTGACCCCGCACATCGGTGGTTCCACTGCCGAAGCCCAGGCCAACATCGGCCTGGAAGTGGCCGAGAAGCTGGTCAAGTACAGCGACAACGGTACCTCGGTATCCTCGGTCAACTTCCCGGAAGTGGCCCTGCCGGCGCACCCAGGCAAGCACCGCCTGCTGCACATCCACGAAAACATCCCGGGCGTGCTCAGCGAGATCAACAAGGTCTTCGCCGAGAACGGCATCAACATCTCTGGTCAGTTCCTGCAGACCAACGAGAAAGTCGGTTACGTGGTGATCGACGTTGACGCCGAGTACTCCGACCTGGCGCAAGAGAAGCTGCAACAGGTCAAGGGCACCATCCGTTCCCGCGTGCTGTTCTAAGTTCGCTGGCGGCATGAAAAAAGGGAGGCCCTGGTGGCCTCCCTTTTTTTGCCTGTGACATTGGTGTCCCCCGCTCCCACAGGGTCCACACCAGCCTTGAAGCCAGTGGTGATCATGTGGGAGCGGGCGAGCCCGCGAAGAACCCGACAACTATTTCACGTCGACAGTAATCTTCTGCGACACGACGCTCGGCTTGAACGGCACGTGATACTGGTCACCCAGCACCAGCTGCAGGGTGTGCTTGCCCGGGGTCAGGGTAATGCTGGTTTCGGTCTGCGCCTTGCCGAAGTGCAGTACTTGCGGGCCATCCGGCAACGCGGTGCCGGCCTGTGGCATCAGGCTGGATGGCATCGCCATGTCGGCCACCGGCTCTTTATCCACATCCACCAGCAGGTGGTGGTGGCCGGTGTGCGGGGTGTTGTCACCCGCAGGCTTGAGCGCCATGCCCTCGATGCCGAACTTGACGGTGAAGGTCTTGTCGACCGTGGCGCCATCGGCGGGGGAAACGATGAAGACCTTGGCATCCTTGGGCGGCTCCTGGCTCTTCAGGGCATCTGCGGCACTGGCGAACATCGACGCTCCCATCATCAGACCAGCAACGGCAGCACGCGAAAATAGGCTGTTCATTCACTTCTCCTGTGATTCACTTATTGACCGCCGCCAGTATTCCAGTGGCGGCGGTGGTTCACCTTAGTTGATATGTTTGCCCAGATGTTCACATCCTCAGGCAGAAATATTTCAATCAGGGTTAAACAATGCCGAGGCTTCAAGGTCATAGGCTGCGCTCGACCACGGCGAGGAAGAAAGCCGTGGCGAAGGTTATTCATCTGCCAAAGAGAAAAGGGGCTTTAATGCGTTCGACCATAGGAGTAATGCTGGCGATACTGATCACGCCATTGGCTCAGGCCGAGCTGATAGACGAAATTGCCGACCGGGGCGAACTGCGCATAGCCGTACAGGCCGACAACTCGCCGTACGCATTCAAGGAAAATGACCACCTGAGCGGCTTCGAGATCGACTTCGGCCAGGCGCTGGCCAAGGAACTGGACCTGCGCGCCGAGTTCATCGAAGCCCCTGCGGCAGAGGTACTGCCCGGTGTCGAGAGTGGCAAGTACGACATCGCACTGACCCCGTCGAGCGAATCGCCCAAAGCTGACGGCCAGCTCGATATGAGCCTGCCGTTTGGCGAGAAGCAGCTGGTGATCCCGTTCCAGAAGGACAACCCGGCGTTCGAGAGCGCGGTGAACAATGCACTGCAGCGGCTCAAGGACAGCGGGCGGACTGCCGAACTTGAGCAGAAGTGGTTCAAGGGCGTGCCTGAGACTGCGTCCGGGCAGTAAGCGCTTTATTGCCTGTACTGGCCTCTTCGCGGGCACGCCCGCTCCCACAGGTTAATCACAAGCCCGGGAGCGGGTGCTATCCCTGTGGGAGCGGGCGAGCCCGCGAAGAGGCCGGAACAGGCTCAAGCTGAAAGCCCAGCCAGCGCCTGCTCCGCCAGCTCCAGCTCCAGCTCGCTGAACACCAGCACCCCCGCCCGCCGCAGCAATGCCGTGGTCACCCCTTCCCCGGCAACCTTCACACCACTGAACGTGCCGTCATAGGTCAACCGGTTGCCACACGAAGGGCTTCCAGCCTTCAGCACGGCCACGCGAATGCCATGCCGGCGCACCAGGTCCAGCGCCCGCTGCGCCCCGGCCAGGAACTCGGCGCTGACATTCTCGCCCGTCACCGTAAGCACCTGCGCGTCACCATCGAGCACCTCCTCACCCTGCCCGCCCGGTATCTCTGCAGGCGGCCGTGGAGTCGGCAAGCCACCCGCCACTTCCGGGCACAACGGCACCACGCGCCCTTCGGCCTGCCAGCGCTGCAACAGGTCGGGGTGGCCACTGGCGCGGCCGTCATAGCGCACTGGCTGCCCCAGCAGGCAGGCGCTGACCAGCACCTTGGGCAGGTCAGAAGGGGTCATTGCCACGGCGTCGGAACCAGCCGGTCAACGAAAGCCGCTCACGCCCTGCCGGCAGCACCTCATGGGGCACCTCGCCCGACAGGAACACCACCAGGCAGCCCGCCACCGGCTCGACATCATGCTCGACACCGTCCGCCAGGAACATGCGCAACTGGCCACCGTCCTGCGGCTGCCAGTTCTCATTCAGGTACAGGACTGCCGACACCATGCGCCGGTCATCATCGCGGAAGCGGTCAAGGTGCCGGCGATAGAACGCCCCTGGCGGGTACAAGGCAAAATGGCACTCGAAGTCTTCCAGGCCAAGGAACAGGCCCTGGTTGATGGCCTGGCGCAGCTGGTCCATGGCGCTCAGGTACTGGTCGCAGGCCTCGGCCTGGCCGGGGTCGATCCACTGGATCTGGTCGCCGCGAATGGCCTCGCGCACCTCCTGGGCAGCACCGCGCCCAACCCCTGCAGGGTTGAGTTCGCCTTCGGCATCACGGCGCCGGCACTCGGCCGCGAGCGCACGCACCAGGTCGGCAGGCAGAAAAAGCGCCTGCTGGGACCAGCCATGGGTGGCCAGATCGTCGACGACGGCCGCAAGCATCGGGTGTTCAGGGGAGATGTGCATGGCGCGCATCATATCCATTAGCCATGCCGGCGCACAGCGCCACTTGGCCGAGAAGCACGCGGATATCTCGACAAACCGGCGCCCGGCCACGGACAATAGCCACCTGCCGACAGGAGTCCTGAATGCGCCGTCTGTTTTCCCTGATTCTGCTGATGATCTGCACCGTGCCTGTCTGGGCAGACAACCTGGATCAACTGTACAAGGCCGCCGGCTGGCCCGACCAGCGCGCCCATTTCAATGATGCCCTGACCGCTGCCCAGGAACGCTACCGCAACAGTTTGCCACCCGCCGTGTACCAGGCGCTGGTAAACAACAGCAACCAGCGCTTCCAGGCCCAGGCGGTGGACCGTCGCGCCCAGGCGCAGCTGCGCGCAACCTTGGCCAACCCGGCTCCGGCGCTGGCCTTCTTCCGGTCGCCGCTGGGGCGCAAGGTGGTGGCTGCGGAGCTCAAGGCCACACGCAAGGACGAACTGGCCAGGAATGCCAAGGGCTTGCCGAAGATCCAGGCCAGCGATGATCGCCTGCTGATAATCGGGCATCTGGCCCAGGCACTGCCGGCGCGCGAAGCCGGCGCCGAAGTGAGCCTGGCCATCGCCGGCGTGGCTGCCGACAGCCTCAGTTCGATGATCCCCGGCCTGTTCGGCGGCGGTCAGGCCCAGAACCTGCTCGACGGCCAGCGCCAGCGCCTGATGGGCCAGATCGGCGAAGACCTCAACAACACCCTGCTGTATGTATATCGCGACCTGTCCGATGCCGAGCTGGAAGAGTTCGCCACCTTTGCCGAGTCGCCGGACGGCAAGGCTTACTACCAGGCAGCCCTGGCCGCTGTACGCGCAGGCCTGGCGGTTGGCCAGAGCACCAACGACCTGAAGTGATCAGTTCAGGCGCTGGTCGATGAAGTCGAAGTAGCGCTTGCGAATGCCCGGCAGCTCGTTGGCCAGGTGGTGACGGGCCTCGGGCAGCATCAGAATCTGCGGCTCGGCAAACTTGGCCTTGAGTACTTCGAGGTTGTACGGCCAGTCCACTGTGCCATCCGCTTCTCCTTGCACGATCAACGGCCGCCGCGAGCTGCGCGGCGCGGCTTCGATACGCTTGACCCAGGCAATCAAGGCGCCCACCCAGGCGGTTGGCAGACGGCGCGGTTGCAGCGGGTCGGCTTCGAGGAACGGCAGGAAGGTCGGGTCATTGGTGTTCTCGCTGAAACGCCGCTCGATGCCACTCACGAAGTGGCGCAGCACCCGATAACTCAGCTTCGACCAGCGCCAGGCACAAGGCCGTACCAACGGTGCCAACAGGATGACCTGACCATCGATGGGGCTGCGCGCGCCCTGGTTCAACAAGTGGTCCACGGCGATGGCGCCACCGGTGCTTTGCCCGCACAGGTGCCAGGGGCGCGGCAGTTGCAGCGTGCGCGCCTGTTCGAACAAAGCCTCCAGCACCTGCTGGTAAACCGCGAAATCACTGATGCTGGCCCGCTCGCCGCTGGACAGGCCATGGCCGGGCAGGTCGCAACTGATCACGGCGAACCCCTGTTTGAGCGCCCAATCGATCACATGCCTGTAGAGGCCCATATGGTCGTAATAGCCGTGCAGCAGGAACAGCGTCGCGCTCGGCTGGTCGGGTAGCCAGGCCTGCCCGACCAGCTCGAAGCCTGCGGCCTGGAAGCCGCCCAGCCAGCTGTGGGCCGACAGGTTCAGGCCATAGAAGCGCTGGTAGTCCTGCGCTTGCGCCGACAACGGCTGGCGGGCGGTCAACGGCGCCAGGCTGGTGCGCAGGAGGTCTGGGTGAAAGGCAGCGGGCATCGGGTACATCCACAGTGAAGCAAGTATTGATCTGGGATATTCAGCTCTGGCTGGCGTCGTGGCAAGCTTGGGCTATGTGTCACCTGTACCGGCCCTATCGCCGGCAAGCCAGCTCCCACAGATTGCCTACCGGCCTCAGGCCTGGTGATATCCTGTGGGAGCTGGCTTGCCGGCGATAGGGCCAGTGAACCCACCACAAGACACCCACAAACATCCATGCAGACCCGCCTTGCCAAACCAGTCCTGCTCGCCCTCGCCTTGCTGCTCTGCACAACTTTGGTCTGGCAGGCCTACACCACCTTCCAGGCCCACTACCTGCGCCCGTTCGACAACCAGGCCACGCTGTTCGACGGCAGCCAGCTGCAGTTGCCCCCCGAACTGGCCGGCCCCGGCCCGATCCGGGTAGTGCATTTCTGGGACCCGGCCTGCCCGTGCAACGTCGGCAACCAGCAGCACCTGGGCGACCTGGTCAGCCGGTTCGCCAGCCAGGGCGTGACCTTCCACGTGCTGCAAAAGCCCGACAGCCACGGCCAGCTGCCCGACAACCTCACCGCCCTCAAGCCACTCGCCAGCCTGCCCGGCAGCGAACACCTGCCCGCCTCCCCGGCCGTGGCCATCTGGGACCGGCAAGGCCACCTGGCCTACTTCGGCCCCTACAGCGAAGGCGCAGTGTGCAATGCCAGCAACAGCTTCATCGAGCCGATCCTCAAGGCGCTACTCGACGGCCGCCAGGTGAGTGCCTCAAATACCCTGGCGGTGGGCTGCTACTGCCCCTGGGCCGGCTGACGCACCCGCGCAGGGTTGCCCACCACCACCGCCCCAGCCGGCACATCCCGAGTCACCACACTACCGGCACCCACCACGGCGTTATCGCCAATGGTCACCCCCGGCAGGATCATCGCCGCGCCGCCGATCCACACGTTGTTGCCGATGGTCACCGGCCGGCCACTCTCCAGCCCTGTGCGGCGCACCTCGGGGTCGAGCGGGTGGTCGGCGGTATAGATCTGCACGTTGGGGCCGATCTGGCAGTCATCACCGATACGCACCGGCAGCACATCGAGGATCACGCAGTTGAAATTCATGAAGGTGTTGCGGCCGACGCTGATGTTGTAGCCATAGTCGCAATAGAACGGCGGGCGGATCACCGCGCCTTCGCCGACCTGGCCAAAGTGCTCTACCAGGAGCCCATGACGTGCGTCGTTGAGCAATTCGACACTGCTGTTGTAGCGGTGCATCCAGTGCTTGTTGGCGATCTGCTCGGCCTGCAGCTCGGGGCAGCCAGCGTGATAGAGCTGGCCTGTAAGCATTTTCTGTTTTTCGCTGAGGGACATGGAAACTCCTTCCTGGGGCTATGCTCTGGTCGCGAATCCGCCGATCATCGGACCACATTTTTCGCTTGAACGCACAAGGAGCCTGCATGAAGCGCAGCTTGACCCTGTTGGCCGTGATGGTTGCCGTGGCCGCCGGCGCCGGATACTGGTATGTGCAGGGCAAGCTGCCGCAACGCGAGGGCGACGTGGCCATCGCCGGCCTGCAGGCGCCGGTCAACGTGCGCTACGACGCCCGTGGGGTGCCGCACCTGCAGGCGCAGAGCGAGCCGGACCTGTATCGTGCTCTCGGTTACGTGCATGCCCAGGACCGGCTGTTCCAGATGGAGATCCTGCGGCGCCTGGCCCGGGGCGAGCTGGCCGAGGTGCTGGGCGACAAGCTGCTGCCCACCGACACCCTGTTCCGCAGCCTGCGCATTCGCGAACAGGCAGCACTGATGGCCAAGCGTCAGGACCGCCAGTCACCCGCCTGGCAAGCCCTGCAGGCCTACCTCGACGGGGTGAACAGCTGGCAGGCCAGCCACCCAAAACCCGTGGAGTTCGACCTGCTCGGCATCACCCCACGCCCCTTCAGCGCCGAAGACACCCTGAGCATCGCCGGCTACCTGGCCTACAGCTTCGCCGCCGCGTTTCGCACCGAACCCGCGCTTACCTATATCCGCGACCAGCTGGGCCCTGAGTACCTGAACATCTTCGATCTCGCCTGGCAGCCCGAGGGCGCCTTGGGTACACCGCTGGCCGCTGCCGACTGGCAAAGCCTGGAGGCCCTCGCCCGCCTCAGCCATGACGCGCTGGGCGATGCGGGCATCCCGCAATTCGAGGGCAGCAACGCCTGGGCCGTGGCCGGTAGCCGCACCCGCAGCGGCAGGCCGCTGCTGGCCGGCGACCCGCACATCGGTTTTGCGGTGCCGGCGGTGTGGTACGAGGCCGAGCTGTCGGCGCCGGGCTTCAACCTGTATGGCTACTTCCAGGCGCTCAACCCGTTCGCCCTGCTCGGCCACAACCGCGACTTCGGCTGGAGCCTGACCATGTTCCAGAATGACGACGTCGACCTGATCGCCGAGCGAACCAACCCTGCCGACGCCAACCAGGTGATGGTCGATGGCAAATGGCAGGCGCTGGAAAAGACCGAGCAGCAGATTGCCGTCAAAGGCGAAGCACCGGTCACCCTCAGCCTCCGCCGCTCGCCCCATGGCCCGATCGTCAACGACGTGCTGGGTGCCACTGCCGGGCCCACGCCAGTCGCCATGTGGTGGGCGTTCCTGGAAACCGAAAACCCGATCCTCGACGGTTTCTACCAGCTCAACCGCGCCGATACCCTGGGCAAGATGCGCGAGGCTGCGGCCAAGGTGCATGCGCCAGGGCTGAACCTGGTCTGGGCCAATGCCCGTGGCGATATCGGCTGGTGGGCGGCGGCGCAGTTGCCGATCCGCCCCGACGGCGTCGACCCCGCGTTCATCCTCGATGGTGCCAGTGCGCAGGCGGACAAGCTCGGCTTCTACCCCTTCAGCGTCAACCCGCAGCAGGAGAACCCGGCACGCGGCTACATTGTCTCGGCCAACTACCAGCCTCCAGCAGCAGTGCCGATACCCGGTTACTACAACCTGCCGGACCGAGGCCGCCAGCTCGATCGCCACTTGGCCAACCCCGACGTGAAGTGGGATACCCAAAATAGCCAGGCGCTGCAGTTGGACACTGGCAGTGACTATGGCCCGCGCACCCTTGCACCACTGCTGGCAACGCTGCGCGCAGTGGCCGAAGGTGACGAAGAGAAGGAGCTGGTCGAGCAACTGGCAGCCTGGAGCGGCGACTACCCGCTCGACTCGACCAGTGCCACGCTGTTCAACCAGTTCCTCTACGAGCTGGCATTCGCGGCCTTGCATGACGAGCTGGGCGACACCTGGTTCCCGGTGCTGATCAGCACCCGCGCCATCGACGCAGCCCTGCCGCGCCTGGCGGCGGATGCCGATTCGCCGTGGTGGAACACCCGCGGAGCCAACCAGCGCACCGACCGTAACGCCGTGGTGCGCATGGCGTGGCAGAACACCTTGAAGCACCTGCGGGAAACCCTGGGCAACGACCCGGCCAGTTGGCAGTGGGGCAAGGCCCATACCCTGACCCACAACCACCCGCTGGGGGTCAAAAAGCCGCTGAACCTGCTGTTCAACGTCGGCCCGTTCGCCGCACCGGGCACCCATGAAGTGCCGAACAACCTCTCGGCGAAGATCGGCCCGGCGCCATGGCCGGTGACCTATGGGCCGTCGACGCGGCGGCTGGTCGACTTTGCCGATGCCGGGCAGGCGCTGACCACCAACCCGGTCGGGCAGAGTGGTGTGCCGTTCGACAGGCATTTTGCGGATCAGGCCGAAGGTTATGTGCAGGGGCAGTACCAGAAGGCGCAGATGGGGGTGATTCCGGCGCAGAGTACCTTGCGTCTGGTGCCAGCCCATTCGCAGCACAAGGCTGCTCCTACAAGAGACCGCGATCCCCTGTAGGAGCAGCCTTGTGCTGCGAATGGGCCGCAAAGCGGCCCCCGAGAATTTCGAATACCCTACAGCGCTCCCAGCCGAGACCCATTCCATGCAAAGACACTTCATCGAAATCGACGGCGCCCGCATGAGCTACATCGACCAGGGCCAAGGCTTCCCGGTCCTGCTCGGCCACAGCTACCTGTGGTCCGCCGAGATGTGGCAGCCGCAAATCGAAGCCCTGTCAGCACACTTCCGCGTCATCGTCCCCGAGCTTTGGGGCCACGGCGGCTCCGATGCTCCGCCTGCCACGACCATCGACATGAGCGCCCTGGCCCGCCAGCATCTGGCACTGCTGGACGCCCTGGACATTGGCAAATGCCATTTGGTCGGCCTGTCGGTCGGCGGCATGTGGGGCGCGCAACTGGCCCTTGAACACCCCGAGCGGGTGGACCGCCTGGTGCTCATGGACACTTACCTGGGCGCCGAGCCGGAGGAGACTCGGCTCAAGTACTTCGCCTTGCTGGATGCCGCCAGCGAAGCCGGCGAATTCAGCGACCTGCTGCTCGACATCATCGTGCCTATATTTTTCCACGCGGGCGGCCAGACCGTGCCTGAAATCCGTGAGCGGTTTCGTGCTCAACTGAAGGCAAGCAGTGCACAAACCATTCGCGAGAGCCTCGATCCCATGGGGCGGATAATCTTTGGACGACACGACCTGCTGGAGCAACTCAAGCAGCTGCCGAGCGAGAGAACCATCCTGATGTGCGGCGACCAGGACATTCCGCGGCCGCCGGAAGAGTCCAATGAAATGGCGCGGATCATTGGCTGCCTGGCGGCGCAGATTCCGTTTGCGGGGCATATCTCCAGCCTGGAGAACCCGCGGGTGGTGAATGAATTCTTGCTGAATTGGCTACCGCGTAACCGTTGAAGTCATTGGGGCCGCCTTGCGGCCCTTCGCGGGCTCGCCCGCTCCCACAGGGTCCTGCATACGCCGATCAATGTGGGAGCGGGCAAGCCCGCGAAGGGCTGCAAAGCAGCCCCAATGGCACAGTCACCCCTGCCACTTGCCCCCTTCCACGATCACGCTTTCCGGCTTGGTGTCATCGCTCAGTTCCTTGCGTACATACTGGTCATACAGCTTCAGCAGAAACTTCTCCTCCCCCAATTTGGCCAGCTCGGCATTCACCCAGTCACGCAGCTCGGTGTTGCCCTTTTTCACCGCCGGTGCAATCGGTGCCTCGTCACCCAGCAGCTCAGGCAGCACGCGGTACCCCGGGTTCTGCTTGGCCCAGCTGAACAGAATCAGGTTGTCCTGCGCATAGGCATCGCCACGCCCGGTGGCCAGCGCCTGCAGCGACTCGCTGTTCTTCTCGAACTTGAGCAGTTTCCAGTCCGGGTGGTTCTTGGTGAGCCAGATATCAGCGGTAGTGCCGGTGGTGACGATGATGGTCTTGTCGGCCAGGTCGTCGAGCTTCTGCACCGGGCTGCCATCCGCGACGATGGCCTGCACGGCAACGCGCAGGTTGGGGTTGGTGAAATCCACCGCTTCCTTGCGCTCCGGGGTCACGGTCATGTTGGCGAGAATCAGGTCGACCTTGTCGCTCTGCAGGAACGGGATACGGCTGGCCGGCTCCACGGCAACGAACTCGACCTTGTTTTCATCACCCAGCAGGTCCTTGGCCAGGCGCCGGCCGATATCGGTATCAAAGCCCACGTAGCGGCCCTGCTCATCGACGAAACCGAACGGTGGCTTGTCGGTGAACACGCCGACAATCAGCTTGTCGCGGGCCTTGATGGTTTCCAGGTAGCTGGTGGCCGGCGAGGCCGCCGCCGGCTTGGGTGGCTCTTCAGCCTTGTTGCAGCCGGCCAGCAGGGCCAGGCCGAACAACGGCGCCAGCAGTTTGGTGAGGTTGGCAGTTTTCATGACAGTTCCTTGTGCAGTGTCTTCGGCAGGCTTTCTACGAAGGAGAATTTCTCCAGGAACTGCTGCGCGCGTGCGGTCCGCGGTCGTGTGAAGAAGCTCTCGGGGTCGCCCTGTTCAAGGATCCTGCCGGCCTCCATGAACACGATGCGGTCGGCCACCGCGCGAGCGAAGGCCATTTCGTGGGTAACGATGAGCAAGGTCATGCCGTCGCGGGCCAGGCCCTGGATCACCTGCAGCACCTCCTTGACCATTTCCGGGTCGAGGGCTGCGGTAACCTCGTCGAACAGCATCACCTCGGGGTTCATGCACAGCGAACGCACGATGGCGATGCGCTGTTGCTGGCCCCCGGACAATTGCCGGGGAAAGGCGTCGCGCTTGTCCAGCAGGCCGACCCGCGCCAGCAACGCCTCGGCCTGGGCCTGGGCTTCGGCGCGCTCGCGCCTTTGTACCTTGAGCGGGCCAAGCAGCAGGTTGTCGATCACGCTCATGTGACCGAACAGGTGATAGCTCTGGAACACCATGCCGACCCGCTGGCGGATCTCGCGCCAATCGGTGCGCGGGTCGAGCAGCTCCTGCCCGGCCAGGCGCAGGTGGCCGCCGTGGGCCTGCTCCAGGCCGTTGAGGCAGCGCAGCAGCGTGCTTTTGCCACAACCGCTGGGGCCGAGGATGACCACCACCTCGCCGGCCGCCACCTGGAGGTCGACGTCCTTGAGCACCTGTTGCTCGCCAAAGAACTTGTTGAAACCCTGAAATTCGATCAATGCGCTCATGAGTGGGCCCAGCGGCGTTCCAGCACGCGTGAAGCGGCGGACAGCGGATAGCAGACGATGAAAAAGAACAGGAACAAGGCGCCGTAGATCAGCACCGACTCGTAGGTGCGTTCGATAATCTGCTGGCCGGCCTTGATCACCTCGACCACGCCGATCAGCACCGCCAGCGAGCTGGTCTTGATGATCCGCGTGTAGATGTTGATGGTCGGCGGGGTCATGCGCTTGAGCGCCTGTGGCAACAGCACGTAGCCATACAGCTGCCAGCCGGCCAGGCCGATCGACAACCCCGCCTCGCGCTGGCCGCGCGGCAGCGAGCGCAGCGCGCCACGCACCACCTCGCCCACCTCGCTGGCGCCCCACAGGCCCAGCACCAGTACCGCGCACCAGAAGCTGGGGATGCTCAGGGCCAGGAAGATCGGCAGGCCGAAGAACACCAGGTACAGCCAGACCAGCACCGGGATGGCACGGAACAGCTCCAGGTACACCTGCAAGGCAATGTTCAGGGCCCGGTTGCCCAAGGTTGCCAGCACGCCATAGAGCACACCGCCCAGCGTCGCGAAGAGGATCCCCAGCGCAGAGATGGCCAGGGTCTGCGCCGCGCCGCCAGCCAGCTGCGGCAATGCCTGCAGCAGCAGTTCAGACGCCGAACTGGCCATTTTGCAGCCTCCTTTCGATATAGCGCAGCAGCAAGGACAGCGGCAGGAACAGCAGCACACAGAGCAGGGTCAGCACGGTGAGCATTTCATAGGTCTTGTAGTACAGCGCGATGTAGTTCTTGGTCGTGTAGAGAATTTCCGGCACGGCCACCGCCGACACCACGGTGGTTTCCTTGAGCAGGAAGACGAAGTTGGCAAACAGTGCCGGCAGGCTGAGGATGCCCGCCTGGGGCAGCACCACATGGCGCAGCAGCTGGCCTTCGGACAGGCCGATGGAGCGCCCGGACTCCAGCTGGGCGCGGGGCACGGCCTCGATGCCGGCACGCAGCACCTCGGTGAGGTAGGCACCGCCCATGAAGGTCATGGTGATGATTGCAGCGGCAAAGCCGGAAATCTTCAGGCCCAGGCTGGGCAAGGCGAAGTAGACGAAGAACAGCTGGATCAGCAGCGGCGTGTTGCGGGCCAGCTCCACGTAGGCTTTTACCAGGCGCCACAGGTACGGGGTGCGTAATACCAGCAGTGTGGCGTTGACCAGGGCGACCAGCAATGAAGTGGCGATGGCGATCAGGCCGACCTGCAGGGTCACGCCCACGGCCTTGAGGAAGGCGGGCAGCGTGCCGAGGATGAATGCGGTGTCGAGGGTCATGGTGAAGCAGGTCTGCAGGGTGCGCGTGGGCACGATAGCTAGACTCTAATGATCTAAAAACTTTTTGATAAATACCTTTGTAGAATAAACATATCACCGAGACGTCGCGCAGGGACCCTGTGGGAGCGGGCGCGCCCGCGAACACCGGCGAAGCCGGTGCCATCCGCGTCGCCTGCTTCGCGGGCGCGCCCGCTCCCACAGGGTCCTGCGCCACAAACAAAAACGCCGACACAAGGGTGTCGGCGTTGGGTCATGCAAGGTAATGCAAGCGCATCAGAACGCCGGCAGCACCGCACCTTGGTACTTCTTGGCGATGAATTCCTTCACTTCCGGGCTGGTCAGGGCCTTGGCCAGTTTCTGGATGGCTTCGCTGTCCTTGTTGTCCGGGCGGGCGACCAGGAAGTTCACGTATGGCGAGTCGCTGCCTTCGATCACCAGCGCGTCCTTGGCCGGGTTCAGGCCGGCTTCCAGGGCGTAGTTGGTGTTGATCATGTCCAGGTCGACCTGGTCCAGCACGCGCGGCAGCATGGCCGACTCAAGCTCGCGGAACTTCAGCTTCTTCGGGTTCTCGGCAATGTCCTTGGGGGTGGCCAGGGCGTTCTTCGGGTCCTTCAGGGTGATCAGGCCAGCCTTCTGCAACAGCAGCAGGGCGCGGCCGCTGTTGCTGCCCTCGTTAGGGATGGCAACGGTAGCGCCTTCTTTCAGTTCGCTCAGGCTCTTGACCTTCTTCGAGTAACCACCAAAGGGTTCGACATGCACTCCGATCACGGTTTCCAGGTGGGTGCCCTTGCCTTCGTTGAAGTTCTGCAGATAAGGCAGGGTCTGGAAGTAGTTGGCGTCCAGGCGCTTCTGGTCAACCTGCACGTTCGGCTGCACGTAGTCGGTGAAAACCTTGATCTGCAGGTCCACACCTTCCTTGGCCAGGGTCGGCTTGATCAGCTCGAGGATTTCGGCGTGCGGTACCGGGGTGGCGGCGACAACCAGTTTCTCGGCGGCGGTAGCCAGGCCGGCGAACGACAGGGCAGCGGCCAGGGCAGTGGTCAGCAGGGTCTTCTTCATGGTGGTCCTTGTTCTGGTTCTGGGCCATCGACGATGGCGAATCGGGTGCCCAACCGGTTCACCAGCGGGCGTGAGGCGGACAATACCCAGATTTTTTATTCCGTAAAAATATCTTTTATTTAGCTGCTTATTCCAAAACTAAATGCTATCAGCCATTTTGCTTTTGAGCAGTGTCTAGCGCTCAGGGTCGGGCAGGTCCAGGTCCTCTGCCAGGATCTCCTCGCCATCATTCACCAGCAAGGCAAAGTGGATGACATTCTCCAGTTCACGGGTGTTGCCGGGCCAGGGGTGTGCCTCCAGCACCTGCTGCGCCGCCTCGCTCACCAGCGGCACAGGCCGCTGCAGGCGCACGCTGTAGATGCCCACGAAGTACTCGGCCAACGGCAGGATATCGCCCGGCCGCTCGCGCAGTGGCGGTAGCTCCAGCGCTCCCTCGCGCAGGTACTGGTACAGGCGCTCGTTGAAGCGCCCCGCGCGCACCACCCGCGCCAGATCGATGCTGGTAGCGGCCACCAGGCGCACGTCCACCGGTTGCGGCTGCTGCGCGCCCACCCGGGTAACCTCGCGGTTTTCCAGGGCGGCCAGCAGCTTGCCCTGGATGGCCAGCGGCAAGTCGGCGATCTCGTCCAGGTACAACGTGCCGCCGTTGGCCGAGCCGAACCAGCCGGCACGGCTGCTGGCTGTGCCACCTTGGCTGCCGGCACTGTAGCCGAACAGCTCGGCATCGGCGTAGGTGGGGCTGATGGCAGCGCAGTTGACCGACACGAACAACCCGCTGCGGTCACTGGCACGGTGGATCTGCCGGGCCAGCAGTTCCTTGCCGGTGCCGGTTTCGCCACGGATCAGCACCGGCAAGGATTGTGGCGCCAGGTGCTCGAGCTCCTCGCGCAACTGCTGCGAACGTGGGTCGATGAACACCAGCGCCTTGGCGCGGATGCTCAGCGGGCTCTTGTCCAGTTCAGGGAAGGTCAGCAACGGCTGGCCAAAAGGGTTTTGAAAAGTCATGACGAACTCCCGCCCCAGGCCTTCAATGGCCGGGCGTCAGGCAAACGGTAAACAGTAAGGGCGATCAGGCGCGGCGCAGTGCGCGCTGCTCGACCCGGCTCTGCAAGCGATACAAGTAGGCGAAACCTTGTTCCCAGCGCTCATGGCCGGACTTGACGTTGATGTGCCCGGCGTTGGTCAGCAGCCCTGCTTCGGCGCCCCAGACCTGGGCCAGATACAACGCCCTTGGCACGCTCACGGCCGGGTCGTTGTCCGAGCTGACCACCTGGCTGGGGAATGGCAGTGCTTCGGTCGGGATCGGTGCGAAGTTGCGCAGAGCTGGCGCGCAGGTCGGCCGCTCCACGTCAGCGGGTGCCACCAGCAGCGCGCCACGTACCCGCCGCAGCAGGGCCGGGCTGGCCTGCGCGGCCCAATGAGCGACGGTTATGCAGCCCAGGCTATGGGCAATCAGAATCACCGGCGAGCGCTCGGCGGCAATCGCCTGCTCCAGTGCCTGCACCCAGTCCTGGCGTTGCGGGGTCAGCCAGTCGTGCTGCTCGAGCCGGGCACTGTTGGGCAGGGTGCGCTGCCAGTGACTTTGCCAATGATTGTCTGGCGATCCTTGCCAGCCCGGCACAATCAGGTAACGAATCGACTCATTGCGCATGGGGACGCCTCCGGTGAGTTTGCGTGCTTGGAGACAAGTATAGGGAGGGAGTTATATCAGTAAAGGAATAAGAAGCTATTTATTAATAACCAAAAATCTCAATATCTTGTGCGACCCCTGTGGGAGCGGGCATGCCCGCGAAGCAAGCACCGCGGTGGATGGCACGGGCTTCGCCCGTGTTCGCGGGCACGCCCGCTCCCACAGGGATCACGCAAAAAAAGGAGCCATCCCCTGCCAAGAGATATGGCCCCTAAGCACTTGCCTGAAGAAAGTTGACGGGTTCAGCGCGCGGTAATCACCGCCAGCTTGCTGATCCCGGCACGTTCGATAGCCGCCATGGCCCGCGCCACTTCGCCGTAGTTCACGCCGTCATCGGCCTGCAGCTGTACGCGCACGTCCACGTCCTTGTCCTTGGCGGCCTTGAGGCTGGTTTCCAGCAGGTCGGGCTGGATCTGGTCCTTGTTGATGAACAACTTGCCGTCACCGTCGATGCTGACCACCAGCGGGTCCTTCTGCTCCACCGGGGCCACGGCCTCGGTCCTGGGCAGGTTGATGGGGATGGCATTGGTCAGCAGCGGCGCGGTGACGATGAACACCACCAGCAGCACCAGCATGACGTCCACCAACGGCGTGACGTTGATTTCACTGAGGACTTCGTCGCTGTCCTGGGTCGAAAAGGCCATGTCAGGACGCCTCCTTCACCGGTTGGGTGAAACCGGCCTGGGGCCTGTGCACGGCCGGGTGCACCAGCACCCGGAAGGCACTCTTCTGCGCCAGGCTGTAGAAGTCATGGGCGAAGTCATCGAGGTCAGCGGCGGTGAGCTTGAGGCGGCGCAGGAAGTAGTTGTAGACCAGCACCGCCGGCACCGCGACGGCGATACCCACACCGGTGGCCACCAGTGCCGCGCCAATCGGCCCGGCCACGGTTTCCAAGCTGGCGGAACCAGCCGCGCTGATGCCCTTGAGCGCTTCCATGATGCCCCAGACGGTGCCGAACAGGCCGATGAAGGGCGAGGTACTGCCAATACTGGCGACCACCGCCAGGCCGGTTTCCAGCGAACGGCGCTCACGCACGATCTGCTGGCGCAGGGCGCGCTCCAGGCGGTCCTGGTGGTTGATGGCGTGGCTCAGGTCATTGGCCTGGCTGTCACCGACTGCGATGGCGGCATAACCGGCCTGGGCAACACGGGCGGCAGGGCCTGGCAGGTCGTGGCTGGGCTCGGCAGCCGAGTCCAGGCTCGAGGCGGCCCAGAATTGCTGGTGGAAGCGTTTGTCCTGATTCTTCAGCCGCACGAACTGCACGACCTTGACCAAGGCCAGGCCCCAGGTGGCGACGGAAAAACCGACCAGCAGCCAGATGACTGCGCTTTCAACGGATTCGAGGGGGGATGCCAGCAGGCTCATGATGATGTCTTCCTGTGTTCTGCGAAAAAGTTAGCGAAGCTTGAAATCGATCGGCACGCTGACCCAGCCGGTCTGGGCCACTTCGCCCTGCTTGGCAGGCACGAAACTCCAGCGCTTGACCGCGGCCAGTGCGGCAGCGTCGAGGGCATCACGGCCGCTGCTCTTCTGGATCTGGATCTGTCCGGGCTTGCCGCTGGGCAGCACCTCGACGCGCAGCAGCACGGTGCCTTCCCAACCGCGGCGCTGGGCCATCTGCGGGTACTCCGGCGCCGGGTTCTTCAGGTACGCCGCGTTGGCCGATGCCGGGGTGACCGGGGCCGGCGCGGGTGGCGCTGGCGGTGCCGGGGCAGCCACAGGCGCTGGCGGCGGCGCTTCGACCGGCTTGGGCTGGGGTTTGGGCTGTTGCTTGACCACCGGCTTGGGCACGGGCTTTGGCTTGGGTTTGGGCTTGGCGGCCAGTTCGTCGACCACGGCCGGCGGTGGCGACTGGACCACCGGCGGTGCCGGGGCTGGTGGCGGTGGTTCGACTACAGGCGGTGCTGGCGCGGCGAACTCGATGGTCATCGGCGGTACTTGCGGTGGCACCACCGGCAGCTCGGGCGTTGGTGCCTGGTTGACCCAATACGCTGCTGCGCCATGCAGGGCCAGCACCAGCAGGCCCAGCACCAGCTTGTCGCGGCGCTTGAGCCCACTGACAGGCGTGCGTTGCAAGCGCAGCTGGCCAAGCGGGAGGCGAAGCGTGCGTCCAAGGTCGACCAGGTCACCCGGGGCCGGGCGCCATGGCTGGTCGTAGGCCCTGACGGCCGACTGGACATTACCCATTGATCAAACTCCTGGGACTCGATTCAGGTGTGTGGCTGAATAATCGGGGCCAGGGGCTTATCACTTAAAGTAATGTTTAAAATTATGGTTAGAACTTTACTGAATATGATTTTTGAAGGATTGTGGCAAAGCCGCGGAATTCGCGGGCTGTGGCCGGGCGGGTTTTCAATCATGCATTGCCGGCATGCGAAATATTCGCGTAAGGCATGAGATTGCCGCGAGGGCTGCGCCCTCGATCGCCGGCAAGCCAGCTCCCACAGGGAACGGTGTTACGCGGTCAATGTGGGAGCTGGCTTGCCGGCGATGGGCTGCAAAGCAGCCCCGGCAATCCATCAGGCATAAAAAAGCCCAGGACCAACCCTGGGCTTTTTCATCATCAAAGCCGACTCAGATATCCGCCACCTTCTGCCAAACCTTCGGCCGGAAGAACAATGTCTCCCCCCGCGCCAACCCGGTCAGGCTGTCATGGTCCTTGACCACTTCGGCCTCGATCAGCTCGCTCTGCCCCTCCACCTTCAAGGTCACCCGCGTGGTCGCGCCCAGCGGCCGGATATCCCGCACCTCGGCCGCATGGTGCCCTTCGGTCTCGTGCCGCGACAGCGACACTTCGTGGGGGCGGAACAGCACATGATGTCCTTCGCTCAGGGCCAGGCGGTTGGAGTCACCAAGGAAGTGGTAGACGAAATCGTTGGCCGGGTGCTCGTACACCTCGCCCGGCGAGCCGATCTGCTCGATCACGCCCTTGTTCATCACCACGATGCGGTCAGCCACCTCCATGGCTTCTTCCTGGTCGTGGGTGACGAACACCGACGTCAGGTTGATGTCCTCGTGCAGGCGCGCCAGCCAGCGGCGCAGCTCCTTGCGCACCTTGGCATCCAGCGCACCGAAAGGCTCGTCCAGCAGCAGCACCTTGGGTTCCACCGCCAGCGCACGGGCCAGGGCGATACGCTGGCGCTGGCCACCGGACAACTGCTCGGGGTAGCGGTCGGACAGCCAGTCCAGCTGCACCATGTTCAGCAGTTCATGCACCTTCTCGGCTATCTTGCTCTCGCTCGGGCGCTCGCCCTTGGGCTTCATGCGCAGGCCGAAGGCAACGTTGTCGAACACACTCATGTGGCGGAACAACGCGTAGTGCTGGAACACGAAACCGACGTTGCGGTCGCGCACGTCATGGCCGGACACGTCCTCGCCATGGAACACGATATTGCCCTGGTCGGGGGTTTCCAGGCCGGCGATGATGCGCAGCAACGTGGTCTTGCCGCAGCCGGAAGGGCCGAGCAAGGCCACCAGCTCGCCGCTGTTGATGTCCAGGTTGATGTTGTCCAGGGCCTGGAAGCTGTTGAAGCGCTTGCTGACGTTACGAACTTCGATCGACATGAATCATTCCTCCGCGGCGCTGTGGCGCAGGCGGTTAATACGGTTCTCGCTCCACTGCTTGAGCAGCAGGATGAAGAGCGCCAGGATCAGCAACAGGCTGGCCACGCTGAAGGCCGCGACATGGTTGTACTCGTTGTAGAGGATCTCCACGTGCAGCGGCAAGGTGTTGGTCACGCCGCGAATGTGGCCGGACACCACCGACACCGCGCCAAACTCGCCCATGGCCCGCGCGGTGCACAGCACCACCCCGTAGATCAGGCCCCATTTGATGTTCGGCAGGGTCACGTGCCAGAACATCTGCCAGCCATTGGCGCCGAGCAAGCGCGCGGCCTCCTCTTCCTGCGTGCCCTGCTCCTGCATCAGCGGGATAAGCTCACGGGCCACGAACGGTACGGTGACGAAGATGGTGGCCAGGACGATGCCCGGCAGGGCGAACACGATCTGGATATCGTGGTCCTGCAGCCATGGCCCGAACAGGCCTTGAGCGCCGAACATCAGCACGTAGACCAGGCCCGCGATCACCGGCGACACCGAGAACGGCAGATCGATCAGGGTGACCAGGATACTCTTGCCACGGAAGGTGTACTTGCTCACGCACCAGGCGGCGCTGACACCGAACACCAGGTTCAGCGGCACCGAAATAGCCACGGCGAACAGGGTCAGCTTCAGCGCCGACAATGCGTCAGGCTCGAAGATCGCCTCGAAGAAGGTGCCAAAGCCGTTCTTCAGCGCCTGCGACACCACGATCACCAGTGGCAGCAGCAGGAACAGCGCGAACACCAGCCAGCCAAGGCCGATCAGGATACGCCGCGAAGTGGCGCTGCCCCGGCGGGCA
This sequence comes from Pseudomonas sp. PVC-5-1, assembly GCF_057444345.1. Lineage (NCBI taxonomy): Bacteria > Pseudomonadati > Pseudomonadota > Gammaproteobacteria > Pseudomonadales > Pseudomonadaceae > Pseudomonas > Pseudomonas sp. PVC-5-1. Next base: position 5,484,556 of record NZ_CM172024.1, read on the forward strand.
GCGTTGGCGGCGGCGGTTGCATTCAGGGATGAACTGGACATGCCGGCCTCCTTCAAGGGGTTTCGATGCGGCGCTGCAGCAGGTTGATCAGCAGCAGCAGGATGAAGGAAACCACCAGCATCAGCACGCCGATGGCGGTCGCGCCGGTGTAGTCATACTGGTCGAGCTTGACCATGATCAGCAGCGGCAGGATCTCGGTCTTCATCGGCATGTTGCCGGCAATGAAGATCACCGAACCATACTCGCCCACGCCGCGGGCGAAGGCCAGGGCAAAACCTGTCAGCCAGGCAGGCAGCAGCGCTGGCGCCAGCACATGGCGGAACACCTGCAGCGGCTTGGCGCCCAGGCAGGCAGCGGCCTCCTCCACTTCACGCGGAATGTCGGCCAGCACCGGCTGCACCGTACGCACCACGAACGGCAGGGTGACGAAGGTCAGCGCCAGGGTGATGCCCAGTGGGGTGTAGGCGATCTTGAAGCCCAGGTCGGTGGCGAACTGGCCGACCCAGCCCGAGGGTGCGTACAGGGCGGTCAGGGCGATACCGGCTACAGCCGTGGGCAGGGCGAACGGCAGGTCGATCATCGCATCGATGATCTTGCGCCCGGGGAAGGTGTAGCGCACCAGCACCCAGGCCAGCAGGGTGCCGATCACTCCGTTGATGATGGCGGCGAACAGGGCGGTGCCGAAACTCAGCTTGAGCGCGGCGATCACCCGCGGTGCACTGATGATGTTCCAGAACTGCTCCCAGGTAAGCTGCGCGGCATGCACGAACATGGCGGCCAGCGGTATCAGCACTATCAGGCTGAGGTACACCAAGGTGTAACCCAGCGTCAGCCCGAAGCCGGGTATGACGGGGGAAATGCGACGTGACATAAATATCCCTGGTTGAACGCACTTGGCCCGGGAACGATCCCGGGCTGGTGCTAGCTTCTGAAATCCTGGGGCTGCTTTGCAGCCCATCGCGACGCAAGGCCGCTCCTACAGGGGTGCGCGTACCTCTGTAGGAGCGGCCTTGTGTCGCGATGGGCCGCATGGCGGCCCCGCTTTTCCTTGGCCCTTACTGTGCCTGATAGATCTGGTCGAACACACCGCCATCATTGAAGAATTTCGGTTGTGCAGTCTTCCAGCCACCAAAGTCCTTGTCGATGGTTACCAGGTCCAGTTTCGGGAACTGCTTGCCAAACTCGGCAGCGACCTTCTCGTCACGCGGGCGGTAGAAGTTCTCGGCTGCGATCTTCTGCCCGGCCGGGCTGTACAGGTGCTTGAGGTATTCGGTGGCAATCTCGCTATTGCCCTTCTTCTCGGCGTTCTTGTCCACCACCGCCACCGGCGGTTCGGCGAGGATCGACAGCGACGGCACGACGATCTCGAACTTGTCGGCGCCACCGTCTTCCTTCAGCGCCAGGAAGGCTTCGTTTTCCCAGGCCAACAGCACATCGCCCTGGCCGTTATTGACGAAGGTGATGGTCGAGCCACGGGCGCCGGTATCCAGCACCGGGACGTGCTTGAACAGCTCCTGCACGTACTCCTTGGCCTTTTCTTCGCTACCGCCGGCCTTCAGGCCATAGGCCCAGGCCGCCAGGAAGTTCCAGCGGGCGCCGCCGGAGGTTTTCGGGTTGGGGGTGATGACCGACACATCCTTCTTGATCAGGTCGCCCCAGTCCTTGATGCCTTTCGGGTTGCCCTTGCGCACCAGGAACACGATGGTCGAGGTGTACGGGGTGCTGGCATCCGGCAGGCGGGTCTGCCAGTTGTCTGGCAGGGTCTTGCCGAGCTTGGCGACTTCATCGATGTCGCCGGCCAGGGCCAGGGTCACCACGTCGGCACGCAGGCCGTCAATCACTGCACGGGCCTGCTTGCCCGAACCGCCGTGGGATTGCTGGATCTTCACCTTGTCGCCCGGGTGGGCCTGCTGCCAGTGCTTGATGAACTCGGCGTTGTACTGCTGGTACAGCTCGCGGGTCGGGTCGTAGGACACGTTCAACAGTTCGTAGTCCTTGGCGATGGCGGAACCGGCAAAAACAGCACTGGCCAAGGCGGCAAGCGCATAACGGCGGATGGACATGGTGAAGCTCCCGATTGGCATTTTTCTAGTTTTTGAATGTGTGGTGCGATCAGCCGGTCTTGTTGCCGGGCTGCTGCAGGCGGAACTTCTCCTTGCGCTCGATCTGTACGACCTGAGCGTTGTGCACGGTGATCTCCACCGCACCGAATCGCAGGTCGCGCAGAGCGCTCTGGATTTCCCGCAGAATGGTGGCTTCGTCCTGACCGTCGATGCTACGCAGAGATGCACTCATGCTCGTTCTCCTTGGAGTGAGGGTGCCGGGCTGAGGTTTGAAGGGGATTTGCGCCTGGCTTGAGGGCAATAGTAGTGAGGCGGGGTTATTCTTAAAAATACCGTTTAAGAATCTTTATATAACTAAAAATTAGCGATGATCTTGCAGGCGAGAAGGCGCCTCTGTGGGAGCGGGCATGCCCGCGAAGAATCCAACGCGATGGATGGCACCGGCTTCGCCGGTGTTCGCGGGCACGCCCGCTCCCACAAGGACTGCACAAGCATTTGGATATTGAACAAGACAGCTGTTTCAACAGGGTTCAGTGTTGGGTTCTAGTACTGTTTTCAGGCTCGCGGATCTTGTACCAGGCCACATACAAGGCCGGCAGGAACAGCAGCGTCAGCAGGGTCGCCACGATGATCCCGCCAATCATGGCGTAGGCCATCGGCCCCCAGAACACTTCGCGGGCAATCGGGATCATGCCCAGGCTCGCCGCCGCCGCGGTCAGCAGAATCGGCCGGCGCCGGTGGTTGGTTGCCTCCACCACCGCATCCCACGGCGACAAGCCCTGGGCTTCGAACTCGTCGATCTGGGTCACCAGGATCACCGAGTTACGAATGATGATGCCCGCCAGCGCGAGAATGCCGAGAATCGCCACGAAGCCCATGGGCGTACCTGTGGGCACCAGCGCAATGATCACGCCAATCAACCCCAGCGGCGCCACGCTGACCACCAGGAACAGCTTCTGCACGCTGTGCAGCTGGATCATCAGGAACGTCGCCATCAGGAACAGCATCAGCGGGATGACCTTGCGGATCGGCCCCTGCGCCTTGGCGCTCTCCTCCACCGTACCGCCGGTGGCCACTTCGAAGCCCACCGGCAACTTGCTGGCGAACTCGTCGATCTTCGGCTTCAGCTGGGCCACCAGGTCGGTGGGCTGGATGTCGCCGTTGACCGAAGCCTTGATGGTGATGGTCGGCTTGCGGTCGCGACGCCACACCAGCGGCTGCTCCAGCTCGTAGCGCACGGTGGCAAACGCCAGCAGCGGGATCGAAGTGCCGTTGGGTGTCAGGATCTGCAGGTTCTGCAGGGTATCCGGCGAGCCACGCTCGCTGTCCTCGGCACGGGCGACCACGTCGACCAGGTAGATGTTGTCGTTGACCTGGGTGATCTGCACGCCGCTGACGATGCTGTTCATCACATTGGCCACGTCCTCCGACGACAGGCCCAGCTGGCGCGCCTTGTCCTGGGCGATTTCCACGCGCAGCACCTTACCCGGCTCGTTCCAGTCGTAGATCATCTCGCCGATGTGTTCGTTCTGGTCGAGCAAGGTGGCCAGCTCGATGGCGTGCTTGCGAACCTCGTCGATATTGGCACCGCTTACCCGATACTGGATCGGTCGGCCCACCGGTGGGCCCATTTCCAGCGATTGCACGTTGGTGCCGACGCCAACGAATTCTTCATGCAGGATCTTCTGCAGGCGCTCCATCATGGCCTGGCGTTCTTCGAAGCCCTTGCTGACGATCACCAGCTGCGCGTAGTACGGGTTCTGCAACTGCTGGTCGAGGGGCAGGTAGAAGCGGATCGCGCCCTGGCCGATATAGGTACTCCAGTGCACCAGGTCCGGGTCGTCCTTGATCCGCGCCTCGAAACGGTCGACCACCTTGCGCGTCTCCTCGATCGAGGCGTTCTGCGGCAGGTTGAGGTCGACGAGGATTTCCGGGCGGTCAGAAGACGGGAAGAACTGGTTCTGCACGAAGCGTTCGCAGAAGATCGCCAGGGCAAACAGCACCACGGTGCCGATGATGGTCAGCCAGCGGTTGCGCATGCACCACAACAAACCATGCTCGAAGGCCCGGCCGACACGCCCGGGCTCGGCTTCATGGTGCTTGAGCTTGGCACTGCTGAGGATGTGCACGCCTAACACCGGGGCGAAGAATACCGCCACCACCCACGACACCATCAGTGCCACGGCAATTACCGCAAACAGCGTGTAGGTGTATTCACCCGCCGAACTGGCGTTGAGGCCGATCGGCACGAAGCCGGCCACAGTCACCAGGGTGCCGGTGAGCATGGGGAAGGCTGTGGAGGTATAGGCAAAAGTCGCCGCCTGCTCCTTGCTTTCGCCCATTTCCAGCCGTGTGACCATCACTTCCACAGTGATCATCGCATCATCCACCAGCAGGCCCAGGGCGATGATCAGCGCCCCCAGCGAAATCCGCTGCATGGTGATACCGCTGTACTCCATGAACACGAACACCATGGCCAGCACCAGCGGGATCGAGCAGGCCACCACCAGCCCGGCACGCACGCCGAGGCTGACGAAGCTCACCGCCAGCACGATCACCACCGCCTCGAACAGCGCACTGGTAAAGCCGCCGACCGCTTGCTTGACCACCACGGCCTGGTCGGAAACAGTGTGCACCCCGACGCCCACCGGCAGGTCTTCGACCACCTGGTCCATGCGTTTTTTCAGCGCCGCGCCGAACACCTGGATATTGCCGCCGGCCTTCATGCCGATGGCCAGGCCCAACGCCGTCTGGCCGTTGTAGCGGAACATTGGCGAAGGGGGGTCGACGTAACCACGCTCGATATCGGCGATGTCGGCCAGGCGGAAGAAGCGGTCGTTGATCTTCAGGTTGACGGTTTCCAGGTCTTTTTCCGAGGTGAACTGCCCGGAGGTACGCACCGAGATACGTTCCGGCCCGGCCTCGATCACGCCGGCAGGGGTCACGGCGTTTTGCGATTGCAGGGCCTGCATGACCTGGCGCTGATCGATGCCCAGGGCTGCCAGCTTGCGGGTAGAGAAGTTCAGGTACAGCACTTCGTCCTGGGTGCCGATCAGCTCGATCTTGCCGATGTTGGGCACATCGCGCACTTCGGCCCGCGCCTGTTCCACGTAGTCGCGCAACTGGCGCAGGGTCAGGCCGTCGGCGGTGAAAGCGTAGATCGAACCGAACACATCGCCGAATTCATCGTTGAACCCGGGCCCCTGGATGCCTGCAGGGAACTCACCGCGAATGTCCTGGATCTTCTTGCGCACCTGGTACCAGATTTCCGGGATGTCCTTGGCCTTGGTGGTGTCGCGCAGGTACACGTAGACCGTGGATTCGCCGGGGCGGGTGTAGCTTTTGGTGTAGTCGAGGGAGTCGAGTTCCTCGAGCTTCTTCTCGATACGGTCGGTGACCTGGTACAGGGTTTCGTCCTGGGTAGCGCCGGGCCAGCGGGTCTGGATGACCATGGTCTTGATGGTGAACGACGGGTCTTCCTCACGGCCCAGGTTGAAGTAGGAGAAAATCCCCATCAACAGGGCAACGAACATCAGGTACCAGACGAACGATTGATGCTTGAGTGCCCAGTCGGACAGGTTGAAGCTTCCTTTCATTGCGCATCCTCGTCGAAGGTGACCTTCTGGCCAGGCTTGAGGCTGTTCACGCCCGCAGTCACCACCCGCTCGCCGGGCTGTACGCCCGAGGTCAGGACGATGCTGTCGGCGGTTCGACCGATCAGGGCCACATCACGAGTGGCAACAGTCTTCTGCTGCGTATCGATCACCCATACCTGGGTCTTGCCGTCGCGCTCGAGCAAGGCACTCAAGGGCAGTTCGCTGCGCGGCGACACCTCCGAACTCAGGGTCACGCTGATGGCGGTGCCCAGGTGGAAGGCCGCCGGGGTGCTGGCCAGGGTCAGGCGCGCACGGCGGGTGCGCGTGGTGGCGTCGGCCTGGGGTTCCAGTTCCCGCAGGCTGGCGGTGGTGTTGATGGTCGGGTCCAGCTGCGAAGCAACGGTGAAGGTCAGGCCTTTGCTCAACTGCTCGGCCAGGCCGATCGGCAGGTCGATCACCGCTTCCTTCACATCCGGCCTGGCCAGGGTTACCACGGCCTGGCCGGCGGTGACGGTTTGCCCGGCTTCGGCCTGCCAGGCAGTGATTACCGCGGCGTGGTCGGTTCGCAAGGTACTGTAGTCGAGCTGGTCACGCGCCTGGCTGAGCGCAGAGCGCGCCTGCTCCAACGCCGCGCTGGTGGTTTTCAGGTTGGTTTGGGCGATATCGAGCTGGGCCTGGGCGCCTACGCCACGGTCATACAGCTGTTGCTGGCGGCGGGCATCGGCCTGGGCGTTGATCCACTGCGCCTGCACCTTGGCCAGGTCGCCCTCGGCGGCACGAAGCTGGTTCTGCTGGTCGGTCGGGTCGAGGGTGGCCAGGGTGTCGCCCGGTTTCACCTGGGCGCCCACATCCAGCCAGCGCCGGGCAATACGCCCGGAAACCCGGAAGCCCAAGGTGCTTTCGAAACGTGCCTGGATACTGCCTGCGAAGCGGCCCAGCTGCGACTGCACCTGGGGTTCGACCTTGACCGACAGCACCGGCCGAATCGGCTCCGGCACTTCATCCTCGCTACTGCAGCCGGCCAACAGCACGCCGGCCGACAGCATCAGCAGCAGGCGCTTCATAGCTCACCCCCTTTGGCCTTGGCATCGATCTTCAGTACCTGCATGCCGGGGTGCAGCAACTGCCCGCCATTGACCACCACGGTCTCGCCGCCTTTCAGGCCACTGGCGACCACGATCCTGCCGGTGAGGTAACGGCTGACCTCGACCTTGCGCAGCTCTACCTTGTCACCCTCGCCCACTACCCAGACGGCAGGCTCATGCAGGGCCTTGGTCAGTGCCGACCATGGCAGCTCGATACTTGGTCGGCCCTGGGCATTGGTGGTGGCCGTCACCGGTGCACCCAGTTGCATCCCTGGCGGCACATCCCTCAGCCCGACCTTGACCTGTACCGTGCCGCTTTGCGCGGACACCGTGGGGGTGATTTCGCGCACGAAGCCACGGGCCTGGACCTTGGGGTCGTCCAGCAGGCTGACGATCACGCCGGCGTCGCTTGGCGGAGCCACCAGCAGCGATTCGTAGACATTGAACACGGCATCACGGTCGCCATCGGTGGCCAGGCTGAAGATCGGCATGGTCGCCTGCACCACCTGGCCAACCTCGGCCTGGCGCTCGGTGATGACCCCATCGGCCTCGGAGACCAGCGCGGTATAGCTCAGTTGTTCGTTGGCATTGGCCAATTGCGCCTGCGCGGCCTTGAGCGCGCTCTGGTTGCTGCGCAGCGCGGCTTCGGCGGAATCGTATTCGCTCTGGCTGGTGTAGCCCTTGGGCAACAGCTTTTGCTGGCGCACGAACGCGGCACTGGTCTGGGTGACCCGCGCCTGCGCGGCGAACACCTCGGCCTTGGCCGAGTCGACATTGTTCTGCAGGTCTTTCGGGTCCAGCCGCGCCAACACCTGGTTGGCCTTGACGTGGTCGCCGACATCGACGCTGCGCGAAATGATCTTGCCGCCCACACGGAACGACAGGTCGGTCTGCACCCGCGCCTGCACATCGCCAGTCAGGGTGACCCTGGCAGCGAAATCGGTGGGTGACACCTGTTGCACGCCTACGCGTGGCAGTGTTTCGGTGGTTTCTTCCTTACTACAGCCCGACAGCAGGGACACAAGCCCCAGGCAGACGACCAACAGCGGACGTATCAACGTCATGCAGGCTCCTTGCTTGCGCGCAAATGATTCGTGGGATGCGACTGTTAGCGTAGATCAGGGTTCGATAAACATCACTGACGGGGATCAGCTCAGCATTTTCAGCGCCTGTGGGGCGGGCGGGTCCGCGAATCGGCCGCACAGGTCAGACGGTCCACCAAAAAACTAGCATTTATGCCAGTAGCTGGAAGCACGCGACCGTTACATAGTGAGATGACTGTGGTCGAACCGACAACGTCAGCTACGCCTGGGCAATTTCTGTCAAGGTCTGAAACTGAGAAGCCATATGGACGCGCGCGAAACTTCACTCCGTTTTTACCAGAACAACAGATGTACCACCGAAATCTGCGGGTCTGTAACACGCTCGTATTTTCACCATGAGGGGAACCTCTTGGCACAACGCACGGCAGGTGCAGATACACCGCTTTTACTCTTCGCAGTGAACAGCAGCAACACAGTGATGAGTGCGTTCGAACAGGCTGGTAGAACGCAGTACCGTTATACCCCGTACGGCCAACGCCCGGCCTCTGCCGATTCTAATATGCCTTTGGGATTCAATGGCGAGCAGCTGGACGAAGTAACAGACTGTTACTCGCTGGGTAATGGCTATCGTCAGTATAGTCCCGTGCTGCAGAGGTTGTGCAGCCCCGATGATGAAAGCCCGTTTGAGGAAGGTGGGTTGAACGCCTACGCGTATTGTGTAGGGGACCCGGTGAACAACGTTGACCCCACCGGGCACTTTTCTTTCTCATTACTTATTACGGCTACGACAGGATTAGCCAGCATTGGAACACTCATTGCAAGTTTTATTGTAAAAGATCCTAAAGCCCGAAGTGCTCTACAGGCCGTATCTGGGATACTTGGAACCGTCGCGCTTGTGGCGGGTACCTATTACCAGGGTAAGCGCATCTCTCTAGGACCATCGCGGGGTGCCCCCGTGGTCAGAGGGAATACTGCTCAACCGCCCGGGACTCCTCAAAACAATAATTACCGAAGCGCCGCGAGAAGCCTAAATTCCGGTCCGCCCGAGGACAACAACGAGGGTTTCGAACCCATTGGGCTTTACATGGCTCCACAAACGTACTTTATCCCCCGAGCAAGGATCCAGCCTGGTGTAAGAGCGGACACACCAGCGAATAGACATCCAGCACCGGGCGCACCAACGACAGGGCTCCCTGCTGGCGCAAAAACGATTCGTAATTTAAAGAACTGACGGGAATTTATTAGGCATTTCCAGCGCCTGCGTGGGCCTCTTCGCGGGCACGCCCGCTCCCACAGGATGGTCGCCAGCCTCAAGCCTGCGCTGTACCTGTGGGAGCGGGCGTGCCCGCGAAAGGGCCAGTACAGGTCAGAGCTGAACTGAAGCCTTGTTCAGTCCCAGTTCGATGTCATCGATCAGTGCTTTTGCAAAGCCACTGAGAATTCTCGCGGCACTACCAGCCAGCCGGTCATTTTCCATCTCGGCTTCGGTCGTCAGGTGATTGATGCACCCGAGCATTACGGAGAGTTCGGAGAAGGCATGGTTGAAGGGGATATTGGCCTGGACGCGGAAAAGGTCCATGCAGGTTTCTTTACCGACGGTGCTGCTGTTTTTTGGGTGATTTGGAACGTGCGTTGTCATGGTCGGAATCCAATGTCGTTTATGGAACCGCCAGCTCATCTTTCTCACGGATAAGGGGTGGCAGCCGTACGCGGGGTGAGAAAACCGAGGACATTGAACCCGGCCAGGCCGAAGCCTGCCCACGTAGGCCGCCATGACTGGAAGCCTGTTCAACATCGAGCGGGTTTCTCACACCCGGTCACCTTGATTGGCGACTCGACGACGTTATCCCTGGGGCATTTCCCCTACAACAGAGCAGCTTCCACACGGCTCGTAGGATAATTCCCAAGCCGATCCAGCTGAAGCCTTTGGTTTGAGTTGATGAAAAGTCGTACGCCTTCAGGGCCTCTTCGCGGGCATGCCCGCTCCCACAGGAAAGTCGCCAGCCCCAAGCCAGCGCTGTACCTGTGGGAGCGGGCGCGCCCGCGAAGAGGCCGGCACAGCAATGCACAAGCTTCTGCCATATTCAGAAACCATCAGCCACCCGGTAACCCCCGCTTCAGCCACTACCTTTCAAAAGGAGATTCAATTTCAAGGAAGATCACAATGCCACTAGCTGAATCCCACCGACTGCGTCGTGGGCGCTACTCCGAGCCAGGCAGGCTCTACCTGCTGACCACCATCACGCACCAACGAAAACCACTGTTCCATGACTTCGACAATGCTCGCCTGGTGGTCAAACATCTGCGGGTTTCAAATGACATTCAGGATTGCCATTCCCTGGCCTGGGTAGTGATGCCGGACCACCTGCATTGGCTGGTCGAGCTGAAGGAGGTGGCATTGGGAACGTTGATGCGCAAGTTCAAATCACGCACAGCCATTGCGTTACGCAAGGCAGGTGTCAGGCACAAACCGATCTGGCAACCCGGTTACCATGACCATGCGCTGCGGCGGGAAGAGTGTGTGGTGCATACAGCCCGGTACATTGTTGCCAATCCTTTGAGAGCAGGATTGGTCAGGAGTGTCAGGGACTATCCACACTGGGATGCGGTATGGCTTTGAGTCGGCGTTGGGGCCTTCGCGGGCTTGCCCGCTCCCACAAGGACATCACAGCCTTCAGGCTTGTGGTGATCCCTGTGGGAGCGGGCGAGCCCGCGAAAGGGCCAGATCAGGCCGACGCCGCAACCTGCGCCGGGCGCTTCACCTGTGGCTGCGAAGCATTCGCCGCAGCGCCCTCTTCGATCGCCTGCTGAATCGCCTTGCGACGGCGCTCTTCAGCCTGGCGGCTGAAGTACCAGACGAAGAAGGTCACCAGCGACACCGACAGCAGGATCAGGCTGGCCACGGCGTTGATCTCCGGCTTCACGCCCAGGCGCACCGCCGAGAACACTTCCATCGGCAAGGTGGTCGAACCAGGGCCTGAGACGAAGCTGGCCAGTACCAGGTCATCCAGCGACAGGGCGAACGACATCATGCCGCCCGCCGCCAGCGATGGCGCGATCATCGGGATGGTGATCAGGAAGAACACCTTCCACGGCTTGGCACCCAGGTCCATCGCCGCTTCCTCGATCGACAGGTCCAGCTCACGCAGGCGTGCCGACACCACCACCGCCACATACGCGGCACAGAACGTGGTATGGGCGATCCAGATGGTGACGATGCCACGCTCCTGCGGCCAACCGATCATCTGCGCCATGGCCACGAACAGCAGCAACAGCGACAGGCCGGTGATCACCTCGGGCATTACCAACGGCGCGGTGACCAGGCCACCGAACAGCGTGCGTCCCTTGAAGCGGGTAACCCGGGTCAGCACGAACGCCGCCAAGGTACCCAGCGCCACCGCCGCCACCGCCGTGTAGCAGGCGATTTCCAGCGAACGCATCACCGAACCCATCAACTGGGTGTTGTCGAGCAGGCCGACGTACCACTTCACCGACCAGCCACCCCACACCGTCACCAGCTTGGAGGCGTTGAACGAGTAGATCACCAGGATCAGCATCGGCAGGTAGATGAACAGCAAGCCGAGCACCAGCATCAGCTTGGAGAAACTGAAGCGTTTCATGCCCTGCCCTCCATTTCTTTGGCCTGGCTGCGGTTGAACAGCAGGATCGGCACGATCAGGATCGCCAGCATGACCACCGCCAGCGCAGAGGCCACCGGCCAGTCACGGTTGTTGAAGAACTCTTGCCACAGCACCTTGCCGATCATCAGGGTTTCCGGGCCGCCAAGCAGTTCAGGAATCACGAACTCGCCCACCACCGGGATGAACACCAGCATGCAGCCGGCGATGATGCCGTTCTTCGACAGCGGCACGGTGATCTTCCAGAAGCTGTTGAAGGTGCTCGAACCCAGGTCCGAGGCGGCCTCGAGCAGGCTCGGGTCGTGCTTCACCAGGTTGGCGAACAGCGGCAGGATCATGAACGGCAGGTACGAATAGACCACGCCGATGTACACCGCCAGGTTGGTGTTGAGGATCTGCAGCGGCTGGTCGATCAACCCGGTCCACAGCAGGAAGCCGTTGAGCAGGCCGTTGTTGCTGAGAATGCCCATCCAGGCATAGACGCGGATCAGGATCGCGGTCCAGGTCGGCATCATGATCAGCAACAGCAGGACCGTCTGGGTCTCCTTCTTGGCGTTGGCAATGGCATAGGCCATCGGGTAGCCGATCAGCAGGCACAGCAGGGTGCTGAAGAAGGCCATCTTCAGCGAGCCCAGGTAGGCCGAGATATACAGCTCATCCTCGGTCAACAGGCCATAGTTGGCCAGGTTGAGCACCAGCTGCAGCTTGTCTTCGACGTAGCTGTAGATCTCGGTATACGGCGGGATCGCCACGTCGGCTTCGGCGAAGCTGATCTTCAGCACGATGAAGAACGGCAGCATGAAGAACAGGAACAGCCAGATGAACGGCACGCCGATCACCAGGTGCCGCCCCTCCGGGGTAATACGCTGGAAGGCTCGCTTGAGCTTGCGCAGTTTCATGACCGCAGTACCACGCCGCTGTCGTCTTCCCACCACACGTACACTTCATCGCCCCAGGTCGGGCGGGTGCCCTGGCGCTCGGCGTTGGCGACGAACGACTGGACGACCTTGCCGCTCGGCAACTCGACGTAGAACACCGAGTGGCCACCCAGGTAGGCAATGTCGTGAACCTTGCCGCGCGACCAGTTGTGCTCGCAGGTCGGTTGCTGGGTGGTGACCAGCATCTTTTCCGGGCGCAGGGCGTAGGTGATGTGCTTGTCTTCCACCGACGTGGTGATGCCGTGGCCGACATAGATCTTGCGCTCCAGCTCCGGGCTGGCAATGATCGCGTGGCCTTCGGCGTCGTCGACCACTTCACCTTCGAACAGGTTGACGTTGCCGATGAATTCGCACACCAGGCGGCTGGTAGGCGTCTCGTAGATGTCCACCGGCGAGCCGATCTGGGCGATCCAGCCCAGGTGCATGATGGCGATGCGCTGGGCCATGGTCATGGCCTCTTCCTGGTCGTGGGTCACCATCACGCAGGTCACGCCAACGCGCTCGATGATCTCCACCAGTTCCAGCTGCATCTGCGAACGCAGTTTCTTGTCCAGTGCACCCATCGGCTCGTCGAGCAGCAGCAGCTTGGGGCGCTTGGCCAGCGAGCGGGCCAGTGCCACGCGCTGGCGCTGGCCGCCGGACAGCTGGTGCGGCTTGCGCTTGGCGTACTGGGTCATGTGCACCAGCTTGAGCATCTCGGCCACGCGGGCGTCGATCTCGGCCTTGGGCATCTTGTCCTGCTGCAGGCCGAAGGCGATGTTCTGCGCCACGGTCATGTGCGGGAACAGCGCGTAGGACTGGAACATCATGTTGATCGGCCGCTCGTAGGGCGGCATGTCGGTGATGTCGACGCCATCAAGGAAGATCCGCCCTTCGGTCGGGCGTTCGAAGCCGGCCAGCATGCGCAGCAAGGTGGACTTGCCAGAACCGGAGCCCCCCAGCAGGGCGAAGATCTCGCCCTTGCGGATTTCCAGGGACACATCGTCCACGGCTACCGTTTCGTCGAACTTTTTCGTGACCCGGTCGATCTTGACCAGCACCTGCTTGGGTTGCTGGCCACCCTCGAGGGCTTTTTTATAGGCACCGGAGGCAACTGCCATGAGTGAAACTCCCAACAAGATTTTTGTGCCCGCGAGCCCTGTGCTACAGGTGCCGCCACGGGCCTGGATTTTTACTTGCCCGACTTGACCTTGGTCCAGCTACGGGTCATCAGCCGTTGCACCTTGGGTGGCAACTCTGAATTCACGAACATCTTGTTCAGCACTTCCTGCGGTGGGTAAACCGCGGCGTCAGTCCTCACGGCCTGGTCCATCAGGTCGCCAGCCTTGGGGTTCGGGTTGGCGTAACCGACGTAATCACTGACCTGGGCGATAACCTCAGGCTTCAGCAAATAGTTGATGAAGGCATGCGCCTCTTTGACGTTCTTGGCGTCCTTGGGAATCGCCAGCACGTCGAACCAGAGGTTGCCGCCTTCCTTGGGAATGGCGTAGGCCAGGTTCACGCCCTTCTTCGCTTCTTCGGCGCGGGTCTTGGCCTGGAACACATCGCCTGAGAAACCTGCCGCGACGCAGATGTCGCCGTTGGCCAGGTCGGTGATGTACTTGGACGAGTGGAAGTAGGTCACGTACGGGCGTACCGCCAGCAGTTTCTTCTCGGCGGCCTGGTAGTCCTTGGCATTGGTGCTGTTGGGGTCCAGCCCCATGTAGTTGAGCACCGCCGGCAGCATTTCGTCCGCCGAGTCGAGGAAGGCCACGCCGCACTTGGCGAGCTTCTTCATGCTCTCGGGCTCGAACAGCACTGCCCAGGAGTCGATGGTGTCCACGCCCAGCGCGGCCTTCACCTTGTCGACGTTGTAACCGATGCCGTTGGTGCCCCACAGGTAAGGCACGGCGTACTGGTTGCCCGGGTCGTTCCTTTCCAGGCGCTTCATCAGCGCCGGGTCCAGGTTGGAATAATTGGGCAGCAGGTTCTTGTCGAGCTTCTGGAACGCGCCCGCCTTGATCTGCTTGCCGAGGAAATGGTTGGACGGCACTACCACGTCATAGCCGGTATTGCCGGCCAGCAGCTTGCCTTCCAGGGTTTCGTTGGAATCGAACACATCTTGCACGGGCTTGATGCCCGTGGCTTTCTCGAAGTCCGCGAGTGTGGTCGGGCCGATGTAGTCGGACCAGTTGTAGAAGTGCACCGTAGGCGCCGCTTGGACGCTGCATGCCAGCGTCAGGCCCGCTCCAGCCATCAAGGCCTTGCGGAATACAGAAATGGACAAGTGGGTGGTCCTCACAATCAGTGCCTGGGTAGCGACAATGCTGCCGCACACGCAAAACCGGCGCGCAACTTACCTTCGCAGCTTCGATGCCGCAATCATCAATTGCCTTTCACTGGCTCTGGGCCGGGATTCCCCGGCCCAGAGGTACCGCATCGGGCTTATTTGCCCGACTTGATCTTGGTCCAGCTGCGGGTGATCACACGCTGGGCAGAAGCTTCAGGCGCAGCGATCGCGTACAGCTGCTTCTTCACTTCAGCTGGTGGATAGATGCTCGGATCGCTGGTGATTTCCTTGTCCACGAACTGGGTGGCGGCAGCGTTGCCGTTCGGGAAGCGCACGGCGTTGGTGATCTCGGCCATGATTTCCGGCTGCATCAGGAAGTTCATGAACTGGTAGGCAGCGTCTTTATGCTCGGCATCCTTGGGGATGGCGACCATGTCGTAGAAGGTACCGGCACCTTCCTTCGGAATGACGTAGTCCACCTTGACCTTGTCGCCAGCTTCGTGGGCACGGGCCTTGGACTGCTCCAGGTCACCCGAGTAACCGACAGCTACGCAGATGTTGCCGTTGGCCATGTCGCCGATGTACTTGGACGAGTGGAAGTAGGTGATCGAAGGACGGATCTTGAGGAACAGGTCCTCGGCGGCCTTCAGGTCTTCCTTCTTGGTACTGTCGGTCGGCAGGCCCAGGTAGTGCAGAGCAGCCGGCAGCATTTCGGTCGGGGCATCGAGGAAGCTCACGCCGCAGCTCTTGAGCTTGGCGATGTTCTCAGGCTTGAACACCACGTCCCACGAGTCGATCTTGTCCACGCCCAGCGCGGCCTTGACCTTCTCCGGGTTGTAGCCGATACCGATCGAGCCCCACATGTACGGGAAGGCGTGCTTGTTGTCCTTGTCGCTGGCATCGCCAACGGCCTTGAGCAGGTCAGGGTCGAGGTTCTTCCAGTTCGGCAACTTGGAGCGGTCCAGTTCCTCATACACGCCAGCCTTGATCTGCTTGGCCAGGAAGTTGTTGGACGGCACTACGATGTCGTAGCCGGACTTGCCGGCCAGCAGTTTGGCCTCGAGGGTTTCGTTGCTGTCGAATACGTCGTACTTGACCTTGATGCCCGACTGTTTCTCGAACTTGGCGATGGTGTCCGGAGCGATGTAGTCCGACCAGTTGTAGACGTTCAACACCTTGTCTTCAGCCTGAACAGCGGTAGCCATGGCACCCATCAGGGCGGTGGCCAGCAACGTCTTGCCCAATTTATTCATGCGTAATGCTCCAGAATTTTTTATTTAGCCATCTGTTCAGCAGCCAGGACCTACGGTGCAGAGCGCGCGGCGACTGAAACAGTCGCTAGTCTGGCAAGTTACAAGGCTCTGTATCAAGGAAAGCAGGGCCTTGTAACGACTTAATGTCACATCGCGGAGGCCTGAGTGGCTGTTTTGAATATTCAAGTTCGAGTGCAAGGGTTTACTGGGCAAGGCGGCACGACGAGTCGTAGCCAGCTACGGCGAGGAGTGCCAACGCCGCCCAGTAAAGCCTTGTGCCGAAATTGAGTATTCAAAACAGCCATTCAGGCCTCTCCAGCCTAGCAAACTGTCAACGAATCGCTTCGAGCGTCAGGTCCAGGCATTTGCGTGCCTTTTCCACCAGTTCATCGATCTCTGCATGGCTGATCACCAGCGGCGGCGCAATGATCATGGTGTCACCCACCGCACGCATGATCAGGCCGTTTTCGAAGCAGAAGGTGCGGCAGATCATGCCTACGCCCTTGCCTTCGTAACGGCTGCGGGTGGCCTTGTCCTTGACCAGCTCGATCGCGCCGAGCAGGCCCAGGCCGCGTACCTCGCCCACCAGAGGGTGGTCCTGCAGCTCACGCAAACGCTTTTGCAAATAAGGTGCCGCTTCGGTGCGCGCCTTCTCGACGATTTTCTCGTCGCGCAGGATGCGCAGGTTTTCCAGGCCCACCGCCGCCGCTACCGGGTGGCCGGAGTAGGTGAAGCCGTGGTTGAAGTCGCCGCCTTCGCTGAGTACCTGGGCCACGGTGTCACGCACGATCACACCGCCCATGGGGATGTAACCGGAAGTCAGGCCCTTGGCGATGGTCATCAGGTCGGGCTTGAGGTCGTAGTAGTCGGAGCCGAACCACTCGCCGGTACGACCGAAACCGCAGATCACTTCGTCGGCGACGAACAGGATGTCGTACTTGGCGAGGATCTCCTTCACCTTCGGCCAGTAGGTTTCCGGCGGGATGATCACGCCGCCGGCGCCCTGGATCGGCTCGGCGATAAAGGCGGCGACGTTGTCTTCGCCGACTTCGAGGATTTTCTGCTCCAGCTGATCGGCCGCCCACAGCCCGAACTCATCCGGGGTCATGTCGCCGCCTTCGCCGAACCAGTAAGGCTGCGGGATATGCACGATGCCAGGAATCGGCAGGCCGCCCTGCTCGTGCATGCCGCTCATGCCGCCCAGGCTGGCGCCAGCCACGGTGGAGCCGTGGTAGCCGTTGATGCGGCCGATGATGGTCTGCTTCTGTGGCTTGCCTTTCAGCGCCCAGTAATGGCGGACCATGCGCAGCACGGTGTCGTTGCCTTCGGAGCCGGAGCCGGTGAAGAACACATGGGTCATGCCTTGCGGCGCCACGTCGGAGATCGCCTTGGCCAGTTCCAGCGCAGGCGGGTGGGCAGTCTGAAAGAACAGGTTGTAGTACGGCAGCTCGCGCATCTGCTTTTCTGCCGCCTGCACCAGTTCTTCACGGCCATAGCCCACAGCCACGCACCACAGGCCAGCCATGCCGTCGAGGATCTTGTGCCCCTCGCTATCCCACAAATGCACACCCTGGGCCTTGGTGATGATGCGCGGCCCCTTCTCCTTCAGCTGCTTGTAGTCGCTGAAGGGCGCGAGGTGATGCTCCCCGCTCAGGGTTTGCCATTCACGGGTTTGCGGGTTGTTGACGCTCATGTGCTTCTCCGTTGTTCGACAGCCGCGTCCTGCGGCACCAAGTTGATCAGACAGCAAACAGCAGGAACTCACGCTCCCAGGAACTGATGACTCGCTTGAAGTTCTCGTGCTCGGCGCGCTTGGTGGCGACGTAGCCGGTGATGAACTTCTTGCCCAGGTACTGCACCAGTGCACGGCTGTTTTCCATGCGTTCCAGGGCATCTTCGATGGTCAGTGGCAGGCGCAGGTTGCGGCGTTCGTAGCCACGGCCCTGCACCGGCGCGCTGGCGTCGATGCCTTCGACCATGCCGATGTAGCCACACAGCAGGCTGGCGGCGATGGCCAGGTAAGGGTTGGCGTCGGCGCCTGGCAGGCGGTTCTCGACCCGGCGGCTTTGCGGGCCGGCGTCCGGCACGCGCAGGCCGACGGTACGGTTTTCCTCGCCCCATTCCACGTTCACCGGCGCCGAGGTGTCGGGCAGGAAGCGGCGGAACGAGTTGACGTTGGGGGCGAACAGAGGCAATGCCTCGGGGATGAACTTCTGCAGGCCACCGATGTGGTGCAGGAACAGTTCGCTCATGCTGCCGTCGTCGTTGCTGAAGATGTTCTTGCCGGTGGCCACGTCGACCACGCTCTGGTGCAGGTGCATGGCACTGCCTGGCTCACCGGTCATGGGCTTGGCCATGAAAGTGGCGGCCACATTGTGCTTGAGCGCGGCCTCGCGCATGGTGCGCTTGAACACCAGGATCTGGTCGGCCAGGTGCAGAGCGTTGCCATGACGGAAGTTGATCTCCATCTGCGCCGTGCCGTCTTCATGGATCAGCGTGTCGAGGTCCAGCTGCTGCAGTTCGCACCAGTCGTAGACGTCTTCGAACAGCGGGTCGAATTCGTTGGCGGCTTCGATCGAGAACGACTGGCGGCCGGTTTCCGGCCGGCCCGAACGGCCTACCGGGGGCTGCAGCGGGAAGTCCGGGTCTTCGCTGCGCTTGGTCAGGTAGAACTCCATCTCCGGCGCGACGATCGGCTGCCAGCCCTTGTCGGCGTATAGCTTGAGGACTTTCTTCAGCACGTTGCGCGGCGACAGTTCGACCGGGTTGCCCTTCTTGTCGTAGGTGTCGTGGATCACCTGGGCGGTCGGCTCGATGGCCCATGGCACCAGGAACACGGCGTTCTCGTCGGGGCGGCAGATCATGTCGATGTCCGCCGGGTCCAGCAGTTCGTAATAGATGTCGTCGTCGACGTAGTCGCCGGTCACGGTCTGCAGCAGCACGCTCTCAGGCAGGCGCATGCCTTTTTCGGCGATGAACTTGTTGGTAGGCGAAATCTTGCCGCGCGTGATGCCGGTCAGGTCACTGATCATGCATTCGACTTCGGTGATCTTGTGCTCTTTCAACCAATCGGTGAGCTGGTCGAGGTTGTTACTCATAAATACCTCAGGAGGTAAGGTGGTCCGCGCACTGATTCTGGATGGAGTACATTGCTAAAGCAAAAACCCCCGCGCAGAGCCGCAGTGGATACACTGAAAACAAGTGTGTCCGTAATGAGTTCGAAAGGCAGGAAGACGAAACGAAGGGCGGCAAGCCGCTGCGAGGGCAGGTCCGGGAGCACCAAACGTCAATTATTGCGGCCAGGGCGGCCACGCCGTTGACGAAGCTTGCAAAAATGACGGATGTACCCGATGGCACTGCGCAGGCAGTACTTTCAGGTCTCGGCAAGCGGACCATGTGACCCTCGTATTATTGTGTTCTGGGTTGAGACCGAGCTTAGCCTTGTTCATTTTTTTACACAACACCTCCGTAAAAAATAAAACACGGCTGGTCGGAGATAGCCCTTTGCGAGGGAAATAGCGGATAATGGCTTGCCCCGATATGCAGCAAATCTGCCGTCGATGTGCCATTTCAGGGCATCATGGGGTTGGCTTGACATCAGTTTGTCTTTTCGATTGACTGGTCTTGCAAGCCCCCCTTGATTGATATTTTTAACAACAAAGGTGTTGCATCATGTCGGTACCCCCGCGTGCCGTTCAGCTTAACGAAGCGAACGCGTTCCTTAAGGAACATCCTGAGGTTCTCTACGTTGACCTTCTGATTGCAGATATGAATGGTGTGGTGCGTGGCAAGCGCATAGAGCGCACCAGCCTCCACAAGGTTTACGAGAAAGGCATCAACCTGCCTGCCTCCCTCTTCGCCCTGGACATCAACGGTTCCACCGTTGAAAGCACCGGGCTGGGCCTGGACATCGGCGATGCTGACCGCATCTGCTATCCAATCCCTGACACCCTCTGTAACGAGCCGTGGCAAAAGCGCCCTACCGCTCAGCTGCTGATGACCATGCACGAGCTCGAAGGCGAGCCGTTCTTCGCCGACCCGCGTGAAGTGCTGCGTCAGGTGGTGAGCAAGTTCGACGAACTGGGCCTGACCATCTGCGCCGCGTTCGAGCTGGAGTTCTACCTGATCGACCAGGAGAACGTGAACGGCCGCCCGCAGCCGCCGCGCTCGCCAATTTCGGGCAAGCGCCCGCAGTCGACCCAGGTGTACCTGATCGACGACCTCGACGAATACGCCGACTGCCTGCAGGACATCCTGGAAGGCGCGAAGGAGCAAGGCATCCCGGCCGACGCCATCGTCAAGGAAAGCGCCCCAGCGCAGTTCGAAGTCAACCTGCACCACGTGGCCGACCCGCTCAAGGCCTGCGATTACGCGGTACTGCTCAAGCGGTTGATCAAGAACATCGCCTACGACCATGAAATGGACACCACCTTCATGGCCAAGCCCTACCCGGGCCAGGCAGGCAACGGCCTGCATGTACACATTTCCGTGCTGGACAAAGATGGCAACAACATCTTCACCAGCGAGGATCCCGAGCAGAACGCCGCGCTACGTCACGCTGTCGGCGGTGTGCTCGAGACCCTGCCCGCGTCCATGGCGTTCCTTTGCCCGAACGTCAACTCGTACCGCCGCTTCGGCGCGCAGTTCTATGTACCGAACGCGCCAAGCTGGGGCCTGGACAACCGCACCGTGGCCCTGCGCGTGCCGACCGGCTCGCCGGACGCCGTACGCATCGAGCACCGCGTGGCCGGTGCCGACGCCAACCCGTACCTGATGATGGCCGCCGTACTGGCCGGCGTGCACCATGGCCTGACCAACAAGGTAGAGCCGGGTGAGCCGATCGAAGGCAACTCGTACGAGCAGCTGGAGCAGAGCCTGCCGAACAACCTGCGCGATGCCCTGCGCGAGCTGGACGACAGCGAGATCCTGAACAAGTACATCGATCCGAAGTACATCGACATCTTCGTCGCGTGCAAGGAGAGCGAGCTGGAGGAGTTCGAGCACTCGATCTCCGACCTCGAGTACAACTGGTACCTGCATACCGTGTAAACGAAAACGCCGCCCACAAGGGCGGCGTTCTTGTTCGAGATCGGTGTCGCCTGCTTCGCGGGCTTGCCCGCTCCCACAGGGTAGTCACAAGGTCTGAAGCCTGCGGTGTACCTGTGGGAGCGGGCGAGCCCGCGAAGAGGCCGGTACAGGCTTACAGAGGCTTCTCGAAGATTTTCGAATTACGCTGGTAGTTGTACAGCGAAGCCCGCGCCGCTGGCAGCCGCTCGACCCCGCTCGGCGCAAACCCGCGTTCGCGGAACCAGTGCGCGGTACGCGTCGTCAGCACGAACAAGGTGTTCAGCCCCAACTGTCGCGCCCGGCTTTCGATGCGCTCCAGCAGCTCGTCGCCACGCCCGCCATGGCGGTACTCGGGGTTCACCGCCAGGCACGCCAGCTCGCCGGCATCGGAGTCGGCAATCGGGTACAACGCCGCACAGGCGATGATCATGCCTTCGCGCTCGACCACGCTGAACTGCTCGATCTCCCGCTCCAGCACCTCACGCGAACGGCGCACCAGGATGCCCTGCTCTTCCAACGGGCTGATCAGCTCCAGCAAACCGCCCACGTCCTCGATGGTCGCCTCGCGCACCACTTCGAACTGCTCCTGCGACACCAGCGTGCCGCCACCGCCACGGGTGAACAGCTCGGTCAGCAAGGCGCCGTCCTCGGCATAACTGACGATATGGCTGCGCGCCACGCCGCCTTTGCAGGCTTCGGCCGCGGCATCCAGCAATTCGCCCTGGTAATCGCTGCCAAGGCGCTGCAGATGCGGGGCAACCTGCTGCGGGCGCAGCTCACGCACCAGCTTGCCATCGGCATCCAGCAGGCCCGGCTCGGCACCGAACAGCAGCAGCTTGTCGGCACCCAGTTCGATGGCGGCGCGGGTGGCCACGTCTTCGCAGGCCAGGTTGAAGATTTCACCCGTGGGCGAGTAGCCCAGCGGCGACAACAGCACGATGGAGCGCTCGTCGAGCAGGCGGCTGATACCCTTGCGGTCGACCCGACGCACTTCGCCGGTGTGGTGGTAGTCCACGCCTTCGAGCACGCCGATCGGCCGCGCCGTGACCAGGTTGCCGGACGCCACGCGCAGGCGCGAACCCTGCATCGGCGAAGCGGCGATGTCCATCGACAGGCGTGCCTCGATGGCCAGGCGCAGGGCGCCGACGGCATCGATCACGCAGTCCAGGGTGGCGGCATCGGTGATGCGCAGGCCACGGTGGTAGTGCGGGGTCAAGCCGCGATCAGCCAGGCGGCTTTCGATCTGCGGGCGCGAGCCATGCACCAGCACCAGGCGCACGCCCAGGCTGTGCAGCAGCACCAGGTCGTGGACGATGTTGCCGAAATTAGGGTGTTCCACCCCATCGCCAGGGAGCATGACCACGAAGGTGCAGTCGCGATGGGCATTGATATACGGGGAGGCATGACGCAGCCAGTTGACGTAGTCGGGCATGACAGGGCCTGTGGATAAGTGGACGGAGAACGGCGATACAGGGGGCGTTCAGGATCATCGTCGGAACAGGCTTGCGGTCACGCGCGGTCTCCTCTAGGCAGGAACGAAACAGTTCGGTTGACGTTTAGTCCAGGCAATAGTGCCGGATCAGGTCACGCAATAGACGCACGGTAGGCTCGATTCGTGACATTTCCAGGTATTCGCCGGGCTGGTGGGCACAGGCGATGTCGCCGGGGCCCAGCACGATGGTCTGGCAACCCAGTTGCTGAAGATAAGGCGCTTCGGTGCCGAACGCCACCGCTTCGGCGCGATGGCCGGTCAGGCGCTCCGCCACTTGCACCAGCTCGGCGTCGGCTGCCTGCTCGAACGGCGGCACCTCCGGGAACAGCGGCGCATAGTCGATGCGCACCTCAAAGCGCTCTGCCACCGGCATCAGCTTGGCGCGAATGGCCGCGCGCAGTTGCTCCACATCCATGCCTGGCAGCGGGCGCAGGTCGAACTCCAAGGCACATTGGCCGCAGATACGGTTGGGGTTGTCGCCGCCGTGGATACAACCGAAATTCATGGTCGGGGTCGGTACGGTGAACTGCGGGTTGCGGTAGGTTTGCTGCCATTGCTGGCGCAACCCCATCAGCTCGCCCATCACTGCGTGCATGGCCTCCAAGGCGCTGCGGCCCAGGCTTGGGTCCGAGGAGTGGCCGCTGCGCCCGAGGATGTCGATGCGGTCCATGAGGATGCCTTTGTGCATGCGGATCGGCCGCAGCCCGGTGGGCTCGCCGATCACCGCCGCACGGCCGAGCGGCTGGCCAGCCTCGGCAAGGGCACGGGCCCCGGACATGGAGCTTTCTTCGTCACAGGTAGCGAGGATCAGCAGCGGCTGCTTGAAATCGTGCTCCAGCAATGGGATGACCGCTTCGATGACCAGGGCGAAGAAGCCCTTCATGTCACAGCTGCCCAGGCCGACCCAGCGGCCGTCGGTTTCGGTCAGTTTCAGCGGGTCGCTGGCCCACAGCTGTTCGTCGTAGGGTACGGTGTCGCTGTGCCCCGCCAGCACCAGGCCACCCGGGCCGGTGCCACGGCTGGCCAGCAGGTTGAACTTGCCGGGGCTGACCTGCTGGATGTCGCACTTGAAACCCAGGTCACCCAGCCAGCCGGCCAGCAGGTCGATGACCTGGCGATTGGACTGGTCCAGCGCAGGCTGGGTGCAACTGACCGAGGGCGCGGCGATCAGGGCGGCGAACTGGTCTTTCAGCGTCGGCAACGGCATGCGCGTACTCCTCGGAAGCGTTGCCCATCATAGCAATGCCGTCCAACCGTGTGGACTTCTTCGCGGGCTTGCCCGCTCCCACAGGGATTGCACCGCCCTTGAAAGCGATGCTGTACCTGTGGGAGCGGGCAAGCCCGCGAAGAAGCCAACCACGATCCAACAGACGAGAGCCGACTCCTGTAGACTGCTGGGCAACCACGCCCCCTCCTTCGAGCCTGTGATGCACAAAGAAACCGAACTCAAGCTCCGCGCCAGCCGCGAGACCCTTGCCGCCCTGCGCGAGCACCCTCTGCTGAAAAAGCGCAACAAGTCCGGCTGGCAGACCCGCGAACTGCTCAACCAGTACTTCGACACCCCCGAGCGCGAGCTCTCTGCTGCCCGTGTCGCCCTGCGCCTGCGCCGCGATGGCGAGGCCATCATCCAGACCCTCAAGTGCCGCGGCACCAGCGTGGCCGGCCTGTCCGAGCGCAACGAGCACGAATGGCAGCTGGACAAGGTCAAGCTCGACCTGAAGAAGCTCGACGACAGCTGCTGGCCCGCGCAACTGGCCAACCTGGACAAAAAGACCATCAAGCCGCTGTTCACCACTGACTTCAGCCGTGAATACGCCGAAATCGCCTGGGGCCGTGGCAAGAGCAAGGTGGTGATCGAGGCCGCACTGGACCAGGGTTTCGTGATCGCCGGCAAGCGCAAGGAAGAAATCTGCGAGCTGGAACTGGAACTGCGTGAAGGTGAGCCGCAGGCACTGCTGGAACTGGCCGCCGAGCTGGCCGCCAGCCTGCCGCTGATGCCATGTGACATCAGCAAGGCCGAGCGTGGCTACCGCCTGCTGGAGCCGGACAGCTACGAGCTGGGCCTGCCGCACACCGAGCTGGAAGCCGAAATGGCCGTAGACGACGCCTACGCCGCACTGGCCTGGCAACTGCTGGGCAGCAGCCAGCGCCTGGCCGAGCAATACCGCCACAACGGCCACTGGCGCCTGCTGCAGGACTGGGTCGAGTGCCTGAGCGAGCTGCGTGCCATTACCGCCAGCCTGGGCCAGGCCGCGCCACGCGCCAACACCCGTGACCTGCGCAGCAGCCTGGACGCCGTGCTCGAAGACTGGCGCCCGCTGGTGCAGGCCGGTAACGAAGACGAAGATATCCGCCGCGCCGCCCCCGAGCAGTTCGCCGAAGAACTGGAAGACGTGCGCTGGGGCCAGTTCTCGCTGGAAACCTCGCGCTGGCTGCTGGCCCGTGCCTGGACCGTGGAGCGCAAAGGCCGTGGCGAGCGCCAGGGCAAGGCGCAGCTGGCAAGCTGGCTGGCGCACCTGCTGGGCGAAGAAGGCCGAGCGTTGAAGCTGCCGCTGTACACCCAGCGGCCGGAAGACCTGGCCGAGCAACTGCCGCGTATCGAGCAGCTGCTGGCCTGGCTGCACCATGCTCGTCAGGTGCTGGAAGCGCCCCAGATGGACCGCCTGTATGGCGACCTGAAGAAGCTACATGAGCTGGCTGAGCAGCCGATCAGCGATGAAGTACTGGAAGCGCGTATCGAGCAGGCTCGGGCGGTGGATCAGAGCCGCGGCTGGAAGCATCTGCTCAAGGCGTGATACCGCGTCGCATTCTTCGCGGGCTTGCCCGCTCCCACAGGGAACTGCACAAGGCCTGGGCCTGCACAGCACCTGTGGGAGCGGGCGAGCCCGCGAATGGCCTCAACGCGACAGTGGCAGGCTGGTGGTGGACTTGATCTCCGACAGCGCCACGATCGAGTTCACCTCCTGTATCCCCGGCACGTTCGACAGCTTTTCGAAGAAGAATCGTTCATAAGCCTCGATATCCGGGGTGACGATGCGCAACAGAAAGTCCACCGACCCCATCAGCACATAACACTCCAGCACCTCCGGAAACCCGCGGATTGCGTCGGTGAACTCGGTGAAGTTGGAGCGCCCGTGGGCGTTCAGTTTCACCTCGGCGAATATCTGCGTGTTCAGGCCGACCTTCTTGCGGTCCAGCAAGGTCACCTGCCCACGAATCACACCCTCCTCCTTCAACCGTTGGATACGCCGCCAGCACGGCGATTGCGACAGCCCCACGCGTTCGGCGATCTGCGCGCTGGACAGAGAAGCGTCCTCCTGCAGCAGTTCGAGGATACGGCGGTCGTAGGCGTCCAGCTCGCTGTGCATCAATAATTCTCCTGAACAGCACTTCATGAATAGAACAATTCGCCAATACAGCGAAATGATCAAATCATAGCGAAAAAATACCGCCACTAACGTGCAAGAATTTCTCCAACATTTGCGGAGACCAGCATGAACGCACAGCCCCGTACCGACGCCTGGGCCGCCAGCAGCGCCCACAGCACCGTGCACTATCGCCTGCAGGCCGAGGCCGAGCCTGACAGCCTGTGCCGGGTACTAAACCTGTTTGCCCTGCAGTTCCTGACCCCGCACAGCGTGCAGGTCAGTCAGCAGGACGACTGGCTGGATATCGAGGTCGGCATCGGCGGCCTGAGCTGGCACCGGGCCGAGGTGATTGCGCAAAAACTGCGTAACCTGGTGTGTGTGGGTGAGGTGAGCCTGAGCAAGCTGCAGCGGGTGGAGCTGGCGGTTGTGTAAGCATTTACCGATCCTATCGCCGGCAAGCCGGCTCCCACAGGTACAGCGCAATCTTCGAGCCTGTGGTGGTCCTGTGGGAGCTGGCTTGCCGGCGATAGGGCCAGTACAGGCACAGTAAATTTCCGAAACTTTTCACTTCCGTTAACCTTCCGCCGTCCGGCTAGCCTTGATCAGCACTCCCCTATCAGGCACGGACGCCAATCATGCACACCCCCGACAACCCGGCACTCGACCTCAAGCGCGTGCTCCAGGGCCTGCTCGCCGACCAGCACCTGCACGCCAACGACACCCTGCAGGTACTCGAGCACGCCGCCAATCACCCCACCGCCCACCCGCTGGAACAGATCGCCGCCTGCGCCCTGGAAGACCGCCGACACCCTGGCAAGCCCCTGGACCTGGATCGCCTCTGCCAATGGCTGGCCAACAAGGTCGGCCAGCCCTACCTGCGCATCGACCCGCTGCAACTGGACCTGCCCCAGGTCACCGGCCTGATATCCCCGGCCTTCGCCCAGCGCCACGGCATCCTTATCGTCGCCGCCGACGCCTCCAGCGTCACCGTCGCCAGCGCCCAGCCCTACCAGGACGACTGGCTGGCCGACCTCACCCGCAGCCTGGGCCGGCCGATCCGGCGCGTGCTGGCCAGCCCGCAGCAGGTCCGCCAGGCAGGGCAGTCGTTCCACCGCCTGGCCCAATCGGTAAAGGGCGCGCAACACCAGCAGTCAGCCAGCCTGGGCGAACTCGAACAGCTGCTGGAGCTGGGCAAGCGCCAGGCCGAGGCCAGTGCGGACGACGCGCACATCGTGCATATCGTCGACTGGCTGCTGCAGTACGCCATCGAGCAACGCGCCAGTGATATCCACCTGGAACCACGCCGCGAACTGGGCCAGCTGCGCTACCGCATCGACGGCCTGCTGCACAACGTCTATGCCTTCCCTGCCGGGGTAACCCTGGCGCTGGTCAGCCGCCTGAAACACCTGGGGCGCATGGACGTCGCGGAAAAACGGCGGCCGCAGGATGGCCGGCTGCAAAGCCGCCTGCCTGGCGGCGGCGAGGTGGAACTGCGGCTGTCGACATTGCCGACTCCGTTCGGCGAGAAACTGGTGCTGCGCCTGTTCGACCCGCAACAGTTGCAAGAAGGCTTCGACCGGCTCGGCCTGGACGGGGCGCAACTGGACCAGTGGCAAGGCCTGCTGCGTCATCGTCAGGGCATCATCCTGGTTACCGGCCCCACCGGGTCCGGCAAGACCAGCACGCTTTACGCCAGCCTCAAGCTGCTGGCCACGCCGCAGGTCAACCTGTGCACCATCGAAGACCCGATCGAGCGCCTGGAACCCGCCTTCAACCAGTTGCAGGTGCAACCCGCCCTGGACCTGGGATTCGCCAATGGTGTGCGGGCCATGCTGCGCCAGGACCCGGACATCATCATGATCGGCGAAATCCGTGATCGCGAGACCGCCCTGGTGGCGGTGCAGGCAGCCCTGACCGGGCACCTGGTGCTGTCGACCCTGCATACCAACGACGCCTGTGGCGCGATCACCCGCCTGCAGGAGCTGGGTGTGGCCGACTACCTGATCAAGGCGACGCTGGTGGGGGTCATGGCCCAGCGGCTGGTGCGCACACTGTGCGCGGATTGCCGGGGTGATACAGCGCTGCGCGAAGGGCAGCCATGCCGTACCTGTCGTGGCACGGGGTTCCATGGCCGCACAGGGTTGTTCGAGCTGCTGATACCCAGCGACAGCCTGCGCGCCCTGATAGGCCCGGACAGCGATCTGGCCAGTTTGCGGCGCCAGGCCGTGGCCGATGGCTTGCTCGATCTGCGCCGCTGCGGCGAAGCCAAGGTAGCCTGTGGGCAGACCCGCCTAGAGGAAGTGCTACGGGCCTGTTCCTGAGCAAAAATCCTTTGTATTCAAGGAACTTGCACCCCTGTGGCAGGATCAAACCGCGCATCTTCAACCCTCACCCTTCGAGGTGTTTCAACATGCGTTTCAAAACCGCCATCGCTGCCGCTGCCTTGCTTTCGCTGCCTATCGGCTCGGCCATGGCCGATACCTTCTGGCGTAACGTGATGACTACCGGCGCTACCACGGCATCGAGCTACCTGACTTCCGGGGATCACAAGCTGGTGATGGCGGCGCAGGATGACGCCGGCAGCTTCGTGGCCAGCGAAGGCGCGATCCGTGGGCCGTTCCTCGAAGCGGCGATTCGCCAGGCTCGCGCGGAGAACCCGGGGATGCAGGCTTCCGACATGGAACTGGCCAATGCCATCCTGGCCAAGAATGCGGTAGCCGAGTAACCGCGTCGCCTGCTTCGCGGGTGAACCCGCTCCCACAGGTACTGCACAGTATTCGAAACTTGTACAAGTCCTGTAGGAGCGGGTTTACCCGCGAAGGGGCCGGCACAGGCAAACCACAATTAGCGATACGCCTCCACCGGCACACAAGCACAGAACAGATTCCTGTCCCCATAAACGTTGTCGACCCGGTTCACCGCTGGCCAGTACTTGTGCTGGCGCACGTGAGCACTGGGCGCCACCGCCTGCTCCAGGCTGTAAGGCCTGTCCCACTCCGCCAGCACATCGGCCAGGGTATGCGGCGCATGCTTGAGCGGGTTGTTCTCCGCCGGCCAGTTGCCCTCCTGCACTTCGCCAATTTCCGCCCGAATCGCCAGCATCGCCTCGACGAAGCGGTCCAGTTCAGCCTTCGATTCACTCTCGGTCGGCTCGACCATCAGCGTGCCCGGCACCGGGAACGACATGGTCGGCGCATGGAAGCCATAGTCCATCAGGCGCTTGGCCACGTCCTCTTCACTGATGCCGGTCAGCGCCTTCAGCGGCCGCAGGTCGAGGATGCACTCATGCGCCACCCGCTGGTTGCGCCCGCGGTAGAGCACCGGGAAGGCACCACCCAGCTGGCTGGCCAGGTAATTGGCCGAGAGGATCGCCACCTCGCTGGCATCGGCCAGTTGCGGGCCCATCATGGCTATGTACATCCAGCTGATCGGCAAAATGCTCGCACTGCCCCAGGGCGCAGCACTGACCGCGCTGTTGTTCGGGTCCAGACCGGGTACCGGCACCACCGGGTGGCTGGCGACGAACGGCTTGAGGTGCGCGCGAATGCCGATCGGGCCCATGCCCGGGCCGCCACCACCGTGGGGGATGCAGAAGGTCTTGTGCAGGTTCATGTGTGAAACGTCGGCGCCGATATCCGCCGGACGCGCCAGGCCCACCTGGGCATTGAGGTTGGCACCATCCATATACACTTGGCCACCATGCTGGTGGACCACTTCGCAGATTTCGCGAATCCCCTCCTCGTACACGCCGTGGGTCGATGGGTAAGTGATCATCAGGCACGACAACCGATCCCCGGCCGAGTGGGCCTTGGCCTTGAGGTCGGCTAGGTCAACGTTGCCATCGTCGTCGCAATCGACGATCACCACCTCCATTCCGGCCATTTGCGCCGATGCCGGGTTGGTGCCGTGGGCCGACGACGGGATCAGGCAGAGCGTGCGTTGCGGCTGGTGGCGGTTGCGATGATAGCGGGTAATGGCCATCAGGCCGGCGTACTCGCCCTGGGCGCCGGAGTTGGGCTGCATGCAGATGGCATCGAAGCCGGTAATGGCGCACAGCCAGCTTTCCAGTTCGTCGATCATCGCCTTGTAGCCGGTGGCCTGGGCCGCCGGGGCAAACGGGTGCAGCAGGGCAAAGCCGGGCCAGGTGATGGGGATCATCTCGCTGGTAGCGTTGAGCTTCATGGTGCACGAGCCCAGCGGGATCATCGACTGGTTCAGCGCCAGGTCCTTGTTCTCGAGTTGCTTGAGGTAGCGCAGCATCTCGGTTTCGCTGTGGTGCAGGTTGAACACCGGGTGGGCGAGAAACGGCGTGCGCCGCACCAGGCTGGCAGGGATGCCTTCGGGCAGGGCCAGTTGGTCGAGTGCGGCTATATCCAGGCCGTGATCCACCCCCAGGAAGATATCGAACAGGCGCAACACCGTCTGCTCCGAGCAAGTCTCGTCCAGGCTCACGCCCAGATGCCCGCGGCCAAGGATTCGCAGGTTGATCTGGGCGGCCTCGGCGCTTTCGATGATGGCCGCCTGGGCACCGCCGACGTCCAGGGTAAGGGTGTCGAAGAAGTGCTGGTTGAGGCGCTTGATGCCCTTGGCCTCAAGGCCGGCGGCCAGGATGAAGGTCAGCCGGTGCACGCGCTGGGCAATGCGCTGCAGGCCTTCGGGGCCATGGTATACCGCATAGAAGCCGGCAATGTTGGCCAGCAGCACCTGGGCCGTGCAGATGTTGGAGTTGGCCTTCTCGCGGCGGATATGCTGCTCGCGGGTCTGCAGTGCCATGCGCAGCGCGGTGTTGCCACGGGCATCGCGCGACACGCCGATGATGCGCCCCGGCATGGCTCGCTTGTAGTCATCGCGGCAGGCGAAATAGGCCGCGTGGGGGCCGCCATAGCCCATCGGTACGCCAAAGCGTTGGGTTGAACCCAGCACCACATCGGCTCCCAGCTCCCCAGGCGGTGCCAGCACCACCAGGCTGAGCAGGTCGGCGGCTACGCAGGCCAAGGCATGCTGGCTGTGCAAATGGTCGATCAGCGGGCGCAGGTCGCGCACCTCGCCGTGAGTATCCGGGTACTGCAGCAAGGCCCCGAAAACCGCGTGTTTGCCAAGGTTATCCACAGAGTCGACGATCAGCTCGAAGCCGAAGCCCTCGGCACGGGTCTTGAGTACCGACAGGGTTTGCGGGTGACAGTGCTCATCGGCGAAGAAGGCATTGCTCTTGTTGCGCGCCACCCGCTTGGCCAAGGCCATTGCCTCGGCGGCGGCGGTGGCTTCGTCGAGCAGCGAGGCATTGGCCAGGGCCAGCCCGGTGAGGTCGATGACCATCTGCTGGAAGTTCAGCAGCGCCTCCAGCCGGCCTTGGGCAATCTCGGGCTGATAAGGCGTGTAGGCGGTGTACCAGCCCGGGTTCTCCAGCACGTTGCGCAGGATGACCGTGGGGGTGATGGTGCCGTGGTAGCCCATGCCGATCAGGCTGGTCCAGACCTGGTTCTGCCTGGCGTAACCGGCGAGCTTGGCCAGGGCGGCCTGTTCGTCCAGTGCAGGCGGCAGGTCGAGGGGGCGGTTGAGGCGGATGTCTGGCGGTACGGTCTGCTCGATCAGCTCACTGCGGCTGGCGACACCCAGCGCATTGAGCATGGCCTGCTGCTCCGTGGCATCCGGGCCCAGGTGGCGACGCAGGAATGGGTTGAGCTCTTGCAGTTGATGCAGGGATGGCGACTGGGACATGACGACGCTCTCTTCCTGGAACAGCTCTCATGGAGACTTACAAGTCTAGGAAGGGATTGCCGATTCTGCGGGGAAACTTGTTTTGCAGTACCGCCCTCTTCGCGGGCATGCCCGCTCCCACAGGTCAACCACGAGCCCTGAGGCTGGCGCTACTCCTGTGGGAGCGGGCGTGCCCGCGAAGAAGGCGACGCGGTCTTACTCGCCGATCGCGGCCTTGTAGCCCGCAGCATCCAGCAGCTTGTCCAGCTCGGCCGGGTTGCTTGGCTTCAGCTTGAAAATCCACGAATCGTAAGGTTCTTCGTTGAGCAGCTCAGGGCTGTCTGCCAGCTCTTCGTTGACCGCAATCACTTCGCCACCGACCGGGGCGTAGATGTCCGAAGCGGCCTTGACCGACTCGACCACACCGGCCGCATCGCCAGCGGCGAATACCTTGCCGACTTCGGCCAACTCGACGAACACCACGTCACCCAGGGCTTGCTGGGCGTGGTCGCTGATACCAACAGTCACGGTGCCGTCGGCTTCCAGGCGAGCCCACTCGTGGCTTTCGGCAAAACGCAGTTCGGCGGGGATATTGCTCATGTCTTGAATTCCTCGATTGGCTCAGCGGTACGCCCGCCGGTTAAAAATTGTTCAGATCAGGATCTTGCCGTGGCGCACGAAGGTCGGTTTGACCACCCGCACCGGGTACCACTTGCTGCGAATTTCCACCTCGGCCCGGTCGCCGGTGGCCATGGGCACGCGTGCAAGGGCAATGGACTTGCTCAGCGTAGGCGAGAAACTACCACTGGTGATCTCCCCTTCGCCAATCCCGGCTACACGCACCACCTGGTGGGCACGCAGCACGCCACGCTCTTCCAGCACCAGGCCGACCAGTTTTTCCTGCACGCCGTGCTCGATTTCCGCCAGCAGCCCGGCGCGCCCGATGAAATCGCGCTCGGCCGGCTCCCAGGCGATGCTCCAGCCGAGGTTGGAGGTGAGCGGTGTGTGGTTTTCGTCGATGTCCTGGCCGTACAGGTTCATGCCGGCTTCCAGGCGCAGGGTATCGCGGGCACCAAGGCCGCTGGGGGCGATGCCGGCACCGACCAGGTCGTTGAAGAAGGCCACGGCCTGCTCGCCGGGGAGGATGATCTCCAGGCCGTCTTCACCGGTATAACCGGTGCGGGCAATGAACCAGTCGCCTTCGGCAAAGCCTTCGAAAGGACGCAGTTCGCGGATCAGCGCCGCACGCGAGGGGCTGAGCAGGGCTGCAACCTTTTCCCGAGCATGCGGGCCCTGGATGGCAAGGATGGCCAGGTCTGGGCGGACCTGGAAGTCCACGGCAAAACCGTCACGCTGCTGCTGCAGCCAGTCGAGTACCTTGGCACGGGTGGCGGCGTTGGTGACCAGGCGATAGCCATGCTGTGTGCGGTAGACGATCAGGTCGTCGATCACCCTGCCCTGTTCCTGCAACAGCGGGCTGTACAGCGCCTTGCCGGTGTCGTCGAGGCGGGCCACGTCGTTGGCCAGCAGACGCTGCAACCAGGCAGTGGCGTCGCTACCATCGACATCGATCACGGTCATGTGGGAAACATCGAACACCCCGCAATCGCTGCGCACCTGATGGTGCTCCTCGACCTGCGAGCCATAGTGCAGGGGCATGTCCCAGCCACCGAAATCGACCGTCTTGGCGCCAAGCGCCAGGTGCAGGTCATACAAAAGCGTGCGCTGTCCCATGGGTTTCTCCTTCCGGGCGTGGCGAAGCGGCGGCGGTCGATGACGTCGGGTCGTCAGCTCTTCTTGTGTAGGACCCGCCGCGCGAATGCCGCGCATTGTAGCCGCAAGGGCGCGGGCTGGCACCCTCAGTGACTGTGACCGGGTCGACGTGCCGAACGGCGGATCAGGCCGATGACCGGCAGCAGGCCCACCAGCACCAGGGTCAGTGCCGGCAACGATGCACGCGCCCACTCACCCTCGCTGGTCATCTCGAACACCCTTACCGCCAAGGTGTCCCAGCCGAACGGGCGCATCAGCAAGGTGGCCGGCATTTCCTTGAGCACGTCGACGAACACCAGCAGGGCGGCGCTGAGCGCGCCAGGCACCAGCAGCGGCAGATACACCTTGAAAAACAATCCCGCGCCACCGACGCCCAGGCTGCGGGATGCCTCGGGCAGTGACGGGCGGATCCGCTCCAGGCTGCTCTCCAGCGGCCCGTAGGCCACCGCGATGAAGCGCACCAGGTAGGCCAGCAGCAATGCGGCCAGGCTGCCCAGCAGCAGCGGCTTGCCGGCACCGCCCAGCCAGCTGGACAGCGGGATGACCAGGTGGTTGTCGAGGTAACTGAAGGCCAGCATGATCGAAACCGCCAGTACCGAGCCGGGCAAGGCATAGCCCAGGTTGGCCAGGCCCACCCCGGCGCGAATACCACCCGTCGGCGCCTGGCGCCGGGCAAAGGCCAGCAGCAACGCCACGCACACCGTGACCAGCGCCGCCATGCCGCCCAGGTACAGGGTGTGCAACACCAGGCCGACATAGCGCTCGTCCAGGTCATGTCGGCCACGCTGCCAGAACCACGCCAGCAGTTGCAGCAGCGGGATGACGAAGGCGCAGGCGAACACCAGCAAGCACCAACCGCTGGCCAGCAACGCCTTGACCCCGTGCAGGTGGTACAGCGCCTGCCCGCGCGGCCGCTCGTTGCCGCTGCGGCTGGCCCCCCTGGCACGGCGCTCGCCATACAGCACCAGCATCACCGCCAGCAGCAGCAGGCTGGCCAGCTGGGCAGCGCTGGACAGGCTGAAGAAGCCGTACCAGGTCTTGTAGATGGCCGTGGTGAAGGTGTCGAAATTGAACACTGCCACCGCGCCGAAGTCGGCCAGTGTTTCCATCAGGGCCAGGGCAATACCGGCGCCGATCGCCGGCCGAGCCATGGGCAGAGCCACGCGCCAGAACGCTTGCAGCGGGGACAGCCCCAGCACCCGCGCGGCTTCCATCAGGCCCTTGCCCTGGGCCAGGAATGCGCTGCGCGCCAGCAGGTAGACATAGGGGTAGAACACCAGCACCAGTACGACGATCACCCCGCCGGTGGAGCGCACCCGCGGCAGGCGCATCGGCCCGAACACCTCGCGCAGGGCGCTCTGCACCGGGCCGGCGAAGTCCAGCAGGCCGACGAAGACGAACGCCAGTACATAGGCCGGGATGGCGAACGGTAGCATCAGCGCCCAGTCCAGCCAGCGCCGGCCAGGGAACTCGCAGAGGCTGGTCAACCAGGCCAGGCTGACCCCCAGTACCGTGACGCCGATGCCCACACCCCCCACCAGCGTCAGGGTATTGCCCAGCAGGCGAGTCATCTGGGTGTCGAGCAGGTGCGACCAGATCTGCAGGTCGATCGACTGCCAGGACAGCAGCAGGACGCTCAGGGGCAGGAGCACCAGGGCGGCGACCAGGGTGACCGGGAGGTACCAGCGGCGTTGGGGGGAGTGGGGCAAGTTGAATGTCTCTGTGGCTGATTTGCGACCGCTATGCGGTCGTTCGCGGGCATGCCCGCTCCCACAGAGATCGAGTAATCCTGTGGGAGCGGGCATGCCCGCGAAGAGGCCCTGAAAGGCCCCGGAAGGATAAAGCCTGGCGCTTAGTTCCAGCCAGCCCGATCCATCAAGCGAATCGCTTCAGCCTGGCGCTTGCCAGCGATTTCAACCGGAATGCTGTCAGCCTTGAAGCTGCCCCACGCTGCCACTTCTTCCGATGGCTTGACCTTCGGGTTGGCCGGGAACTCCTGGTTGATGTCGGCGAACAGCTTCTGCGCCTCTTCACCAGTCATCCATTCAACCAGCTTCTTCGCTGCCTCCGGGTGTGGCGCATGCTTGGTCAGGCCGATACCCGACAGGTTCACGTGCACGCCACGGTCACCCTGGTTGGGCCAGAAGATTTTCACCGGCAGTTTCGGGTTCTGGTTGTGCAGGCGACCGTAGTAGTAGGTGTTGACCACGCCCACATCGCACTGGCCGGCCTCGATGGCCTGGATCACTGCGTTGTCGTCGGAGAACACGTCGGTGGACAGGTTGTTGACCCAGCCTTTGACGATCTGCTCGGTCTTCGCCTCGCCGTGGGTCTCGATCAGGGTGGCGGTGAGCGACTGGTTGTACACCTTCTTCGCCGTGCGCAGGCACAGGCGGCCTTCCCACTGCTTGTCGGCCAGGGCTTCGTAGGTGCTCAGCTCTTGCGGCTTGACCCGCTCGGTGGAGTAGATGATGGTGCGCGCGCGCAGGCTCAGGCCGGTCCAGTCGTGGGACGAGGCGCGGTACTGCGACGGGATGTTCTGGTCGATGATGTCGGACTTGATCGGCTGCAGGATGCCCATCTGCTCAGCCTGCCACAGGTTGCCGGCATCGACGGTCAGCAGCAGGTCGGCCACGCCGTTTTCGCCCTCGGCCTTGATGCGCTGCATCAGCGGGGCTTCCTTGTCGGTGATGAACTTGATCTTGACCCCAGTCTTGGCGGTATAGGCATCGAACACCGGCTTGATCAGCTCATCGATGCGCGAGGAGTACACCACCACTTCGTCCGCTGCCTGGGCGGTGCCGCCGAACAGGGTCAGGGCCAGGGCGGCCAGTAGGGGCTTGCGTGGCAACATGGAAAGCACTCCTCGGATCGTATGAGAGGCGCAAATGGTAGTGAATCCCATTTTCCGACTCATCTACATAGGCGTTACCGGATGTTGCAGAGGGGGGCTGCTGTGCAGCCCATCGCCGGCAAGCCAGCTCCCACAGGTACTGCACAGGGCTTGAGGTCGATGCGGTCGAGGTGGGAGCTGGCTTGCCGGCGAAAGGGCCGCAAAGCGGCCCCGACAATCTCAAGCCTTGGCCAGATCCGGCAGATCACCGCTCAAACCCAGCGCCTGCCGCACGAACAGCGCCTTGGCCTCCGGCATCTGCTCCACCAGCTTCAACCCGCTGTTACGCAACCAGCGCAACGGCAACGGGTTGGCCTGGAACAACCGCTCGAACCCCTCCATCGCCGCCATCAGCGCCAGGTTGTGCGGCATGCGCCGTCGCTCGTAACGGCTCAGTACCTTCACATCCGCCAGCCGCTCGCCACGCTCGCAGGCGTTGACCAGCACCTCGGCCAGCACTGCAGCATCGAGGAAGCCCAGGTTGACGCCCTGCCCGGCCAGCGGATGAATGGTGTGCGCGGCATCGCCGATCAATGCCAGGCCTTCATCCACATAGCGCTTGGCGTGGCGCTGGCGCAGCGGCACGCACACCCGAGGGTCGGCTTGCAGTACATCACCCAGGCGCCCCTCGAAAGCCCGCTCAAGGGCCTTCAGGAACGCAGCTTCATCCAGCGCCATCAACTGCTCGGCATGCTCCGGCGTGGTCGACCACACGATCGAGCACCAGTCCTGCTGGTCGTCGCGGGTCAGCGGCAGGAACGCCAATGGTCCTTCGTCGGTAAAGCGCTGCCAGGCCGTGGCCTGGTGCCCGGCGCTGCAACGCACGCTGGTGACAATGGCGTGGTGCAGGTAATCCCACTCGCGGGTTGCGCAGCCGGCCAGGCGCCGCACTGCCGAGTTGGCACCGTCGGCCGCGATCACCAGCGGCGCACGCAGCTGGCGGCCATCGGCGAGGGTCAGCAGCCACTCGTCGCCGGAGCGTCGCAGCTGTTCGAGCCGCGCATTGGGCAGCAGGCCGATATCGCTGTCATGCAGGCGCTCCAGCAGGCCATCCTGCACCACCCGGTTCTCGACGATGTGGCCGAGCACTTGAGCATGCACGCTGGCAGCCGAGAAGTGAATCTGCCCGGTGCCGCTGCCATCCCATACATGCATGTCCGAGTATGGCGTGGCACGCCGGCGGGCGATGCCATCCCAAGCGCCAAGGCGCTCGAGGATGCGCTGGCTGGCTGCCGACAGCGCGCTGACACGCGGTTCGAACGGGGCCTGGGCATCGAACGGCTTGACCGTCAGCGGGCCGCCGTCGAGCAAGAGGATTTGCAAGCCACTGTGGCGCAACGCCAGGGCCAGGGCGCTGCCGACCATACCGGCACCGACAATCAACAGATCTGCGCGCATTTCCATGCCTTACGCCAGCCTCGCTTGCGGCTTGAGCCGCACATATAGGGTTTTATCGACCCGCGCCACCAGCTCGCCGGCGCCGTCGCGGATATCGACCTGCAAACGCGGCAGGCACTTCTTGCCGGTGGCAGTCTGCTGGCGAATTTCGTCCAGCAGCGCGTCATCGACGTGGAGTTCGGCATACACCGGGCCTTTGCCCGGCGAAATGAAATCGATGCTGGCGGCCTTGTCCCAGACGATGTAGTCACGACCCAGCTGCTCGATCAACAGCAGCATGTAGAACGGGTCGACCATCCCGTACAGGCTGCCGCCGCACTGGGTGCCGACGTAGTTGCGGTTCCAGCGGGTCAGCTTCATCGCCACCTTGACGCTGCGCAGGTCCGGGCTGATGTGCTGCACGCGGATACCAGCCCCGAGGTGCGGCGGGAACAGGTTCAGCCGCCAGCGCAACAGGCACGCCCGGCGCGCCAGCCTGCGCGTGTTGTCACTCATGCCTGACCTCGCGGATCGGGGCGGGTGCCCAGGCCCATGGCCTGGCGGGCGAACCAGCTTTTGGCCGGTGGCAGCAGGTCGAGCCCGAGCAGGCCAAGGTTGCGGCCGGCGGCCAGCAATGGCTGGCTGCTGCCGAACAGACGGGTGACCTGGTCGGAAAAGCCGATGGTCATGGCCTGGTCCACGCGCTGGCGCTGGTGGTAGGCCTGCAATGTTGTCAGGTCGCCAGGCTGCTGCGGGCCGGCCAGCAGCGCCTCGGCAAGCGCCTGCACGTCACGCAGCGACAGATTGAAGCCTTGGCCGGCAATAGGGTGCAGGCTGTGCGCGGCGTTACCCAGCACCACCAGATGCGGCCGCACCTGCTCCTGGGCCTCGATCAGCGACAGTGGATAGAGGTGCCGCGCGCCGACCTGGCGCAAGGCGCCCAGGCGATAGCCGAACACGCCCTGCAGTTCACGCAGGAAATTGCGCTCGTCGATGTCGGCCAGACGCCTCGCGTCCATGCCCTGGCGGGTCCAGACCAGCGCGCAGCGGTTATCCGGAAGCGGCAGCAGGGCCATGGGGCCTTCTTCGGTGAAACGTTCGAAGGCCTGGCCGTCGTGGGCCTCGCCCGGGGTTATGTTGGCGATCAGCGCGCTCTGTTGGTAGGGCGTGTGGCGCACGTGGATACCCAGCTGTTCGCGCAGGCCGGAACGGCCACCGTCGGCCAGTACAGCCAGGTCGCACTCCAACTGGGTGTCATCGTTCAGCTGCAGGCGGTAGCCACCCTCGATGGCCTGCATCGCAGTCACTTCCGCCGGGCAGCGCCAGCTCACCACCTCGCTGTCCAGCCCTTGCCAAAGGCACTGGCCCAGCCAGGCGTTTTCCACCACGTAGCCAAGCGCCGGCACACCCTCTTCCCGGGCATCCAGGCGGGTGGCACCGAAACGGCCGCGGTCGGACACGTGAATCTGCAAGATCCGCTCGGCGCGATGGCCGATGGCCTGCCACAGGCCCAACTGCTGGTAGATCTGCTGGGTACCGAACGACAGTGCCGACGAACGCGCGTCGTAGCTGGGCTGGAAGCTGTCACCGGGGGCGAACGGCTCGATCAGCAGGATCTTCCAACCTCGCGCCTTGGCCCCCGCCTGCAGGGCCAGGGCAAGGCTCGCGCCCACCAGGCCGCCACCGATGATCGCCAGGTTTACCCGATTCATGCCACGTCCTTGCGGGCGGCCTGCATCAGCGCCTCGATCTCGGCGACCGTGCGCGGCACGCCCGAAGTCAGGATTTCACAGCCTTGCCTGGTCACTACCACGTCATCCTCGATCCTTACACCAATGCCGCGCCATTTCTTGGCCACGGCCTGATTGTCGGCGCCTATGTAGATGCCCGGCTCGACGGTCAGCGCCATGCCGGGTTCAAGCACCCGCCACTCGCCGCCTACCTTGTACTCGCCCACATCGTGCACATCCATGCCCAGCCAGTGCCCGGCGCGGTGCATGTAGAAGGCACGATAGGCCTCGCTGTCGATCAGCGCCTGCACCTCGCCCGTCAGCAGGCCCAGTTCCACCAGGCCCTCGGTGATGACCCGCACGGTCGCCTCATGGGCGTGGTTCCAGTGCTTGCCAGGGGCGATTTCGGCAAACGCCGCTGCCTGGGCTTTGAGCACCAGCTCGTAGATGGCCCTCTGCTCGGGCGAAAAACGCCCGCTGACAGGGAAGGTACGGGTGATGTCGCTGGCGTAGCAGTCGATCTCGCAGCCGGCGTCGATCAACACCAGGTCACCATCCTTGAGCGGGGCGTCGTTCTGCTGATAGTGCAGGATGCAGCCATTGCGCCCAGCCGCGACTATCGAGCCGTAGGCCGGCATCTTCGCCCCGCCCTTGCGGAACTCGTAGTCCAGCTCGGCTTCCAGGCTGTATTCGTGCAAGCCGGCCCGGCAGGCCTGCATGGCCCGCACGTGGGCCCGCGCCGAGATATCTGCGGCAGCGCGCATCACCTTCACTTCCGCTGCCGATTTATACAGGCGCATGTCGTGCAGCAGATGATCCAGCGCAACGAACTCGTTCGGCGGCTGGGCCCCCAGGCGCGCCTTGGAGCGGATCACGTTGATCCAGTCCATCAGCCGGCGGTCGAACTCGGGGTTGCTGCCCATGGCGCTGTATACCCGCTCACGGCCTTCGATCAGGCCCGGCAGGATCTCGTCGATGTCGGTGATGGGGAAGGCATCGTCTGCGCCAAAATCGCGCACCGCACCTTCCTGGCCGGCACGCAGGCCGTCCCACAGCTCGCGCTCGGGGTTGCGTTCACGGCAGAACAGCACGTATTCGCCATGCTCGCGACCGGGAATCAGCGCAATCACCGCTTCCGGCTCGGGGAAACCACTGAGGTACTGGAAGTCGCTGTCCTGGCGGTAAACGTGCTCGACGTCGCGGTTACGGATGGCAACCGCGGCGGCGGGCAGGATGGCGATGCTGTTGGGGACCATCTGCGCCATCAGCGCCTTGCGCCGACGGGCATACTCGGCCTTGGGAATGTGGCTCATGGGCAGACTACCCCTGGTTGATCAGTGCAGCGATGGCTTGGGTGCAGGGGCGGCCGGCTTGGCCAGCTCGGAGAACAGCAGCAACGGCGCCACACGCAGGTATTCCATGACTTCCATGTAATCGCTCTCGCCATCCTCGGACTCCTCGAGGGCTTCCTGGACCTGGGAAATGGCCACCAGGTCCTGCAGCACTTCCTTGGCCTCGTCGGACAGGTCCTTGCCACCGGCATTCAGGCCGAAACCGGTAATGAAGCCTTGGCACCACTGGCCTAGCGCGGTGGCGCGATCGCTCAGGGCGGCGTCGTCGGAAGGCAGCAGCAGGACGATCGCCATGTCGTCGCTGGTCAGTTCGCCCTTGACCATTTCCTGCAGGCCGACCAGGGCGTTGCGTACGGTGTCACCGGGCTCGGTTTCCAGCAGCTGGGCGGCATCGGCCAGCCAGCCGTCGGCGTCGAAGCCGGCACCGGCGCAGCTGCGGCCGATCAGCAGGCCGTGCAGTTCGGCCGGGGTTACAGGATGGCCATTGCTGGACAGCAGCATGGCGAAGGCGATGTAGGGCGATTGGGTATTGGGCATGGGCAGCTAGGCGCCAGACGGCGCAATGACTAGAATGGAGACCTTGTATCCTAGCACCGGCAGGCGCGCCAAGACCATCGGCACTGGCCGCCGCCGCCCAGGGAGAGGCATCATCGCCAGGTGACTCAACGACGGAGCGAATCGAGTGCAACCCACGCAAGAGAACGACCTGCAGGCACTGATGAGCCGATTCGAGTTGCTGATCGAACGTGTCGAGCAACTAAAACGGCAAAATGCACTCCTAGTAGCTCAGGAAAAGTCCTGGCGCGAAGAGCGCGCCCACCTCATCGAAAAGAACGAGATCGCCAAGCGCAAGGTCGAGTCGATGATTTTACGCCTCAAGGCTCTGGAGCAAGACTCATGAGTTCAAGCAATAGCGTCACCGTGCAGATCCTCGACAAGGAATATTCGATCATCTGCCCGCCGGAAGAGCGCAACAACCTGGTCAGTGCCGCGCGCTACCTGGACGGCAAGATGCGCGAAATCCGCAGCAGCGGCAAGGTGATCGGCGCCGACCGCATCGCGGTCATGGCAGCGTTGAACATCACCCACGAAATGCTGCACCGCCAGGAAGACCGCAACGATGCCCCGGCAGGCGGCACCACCCGCGAACAGGTGCGCGACCTGCTGGAACGGGTCGACCAGGCACTGTCCGACGACGCGGATACCAAAATCGGCTGAGATTGGTATACTGGCGCCACTCCCTGGGGGATGCGCCAGTCGGTTATGTCCCTGAGCCGATACGCACAACCACGGGGGTTGCACGCTGGGGCCGGTGTGCATGTCCGCCCGACGGAAAGCCTTAACGCCCCCTGCAATCTCCACCTTGAACTTTCGGGTTCAAGGGCTACACCGATAGCGGTCTTATCGGGGAGCCTGAATTATCTTGCCCGCCCCTTTCGGCGGGCAATTCGTATTGGCCGACCACGTCGGCCAGCACCTGGGATCGCCCGTGCCATGACCGACACCGCGCAGCTCACCCGCCCCCAGCTCCGTCGCTTGCTCCGCAATGCCCGCCGCGCCCTTACCCCTGCTCAGCAACGCCAGGCCGCCCTTGGCCTTTACCGCCAGCTGGCGCAGCACCCGCTGTTCCGACGCGCCCGGCACATTGCCCTGTACTTGCCCAACGATGGCGAAATCGACCCTTACCTGCTGCTGCGCGAGGCCCAGCGCCGCGGCAAGCGCACCTACCTGCCGGTGCTGCACGCCTGGCCGCGCACGCGCATGGTGTTCCAGCGCTTCGAGCAAGGCGAGAAGCTCAAGCCCAACCGCTTTCGCATTCCCGAGCCGGTCACCGAGCGCAAGCGCCAGCGCCCGATCTGGTCGCTGGACCTGATCCTGCTACCGTTGGTCGGTTTCGACGAAGTGGGCGGTCGCCTGGGAATGGGCGGTGGTTTCTATGATCGCAGCCTGGCCTACCAGGCACGTCGCCAGACCTGGAAAAAACCATTGCTGTTGGGGCTGGCACATGAATGCCAGAAGGTCGAGCGGCTGGCTCAGGCCAGTTGGGACGTACCGCTACAGGGGACGGTCTCGGACCGTGGCTGGTACCTGGCGCCGCGTTGAGCGGCGCCGGCGGGGGCATCAACGTTGCGGCTGGCTGGCGTCGACCGGCATCTGATAGGCGTTGTCCAGCTTGCGCTCCCAGATCCCTTGCGCATAACCGGTAGTGACCACACCCAGGCCAAAAATGAACACCAGGATCCACAGCAGATCCGGCTTGTTACGTTGATTCATCGAAGATTGCCCCCCAGGCAAACTGTTCAGGCTCGGCAATTTTCTGGGTATTGCCGGAGCATCGCGCTTTAAACGGGGCGCATTTTCCGACAACCTGCGTCTGCACGCAAACCTTGACGCCAACCGGCTGTCGGTTTCGTCCAACAGGTTATTTCAAACCTTTTCAGGAGCAGTTCCCATGGCCCACTGGCTGATGAAATCCGAGCCCGACGAGCTCTCCATCGAAGCCCTCAGCCGGCTCGGCGAAGCGCGCTGGGACGGCGTGCGCAACTATCAGGCACGCAATTTCCTGCGGGCCATGAGCGTTGGCGACGAGTTCTTCTTCTACCACTCCAGCTGTCCGCAGCCGGGCATCGCCGGCATTGCCAGGATCACCCGCGCAGCCTACCCGGACCCAACCGCGCTGGACCCGCAAAGCCCCTACTACGATGCCAAGGCCACGGCCGACAAGAACCCTTGGAGCGCGGTCGATGTGGCCCATGTGCAAACCCTGCCACGGGTGCTGGAGCTAGGCTGGCTGAAACAGCAGACAGGCCTGGCCGAACTGCCGCTGGTGCAGAAGGGCAGCCGCCTGTCGGTAATGCCGGTGACGCCAGAGCAATGGGCGGTGATTGTCGCTTTGCGTTGAAACTGCGGCTAAGGTCATAAACCAAAGGGGCCGCCCTGCGGCCCATCGCCGGCAAGCCAGCTCCCACCCCGACTGCATAGACCTCAAGCCATGCGCTGCCCCTGTGGGAGCTGGCTTGCCGGCGATGGGCTGCGAAGCAGCCCCTGTCATGGGCTTGACCGATATCAACACGCTACGCATGGCCGCGGACCATGATGCAGTGTGCATGACCGCAAGGATGCAGACCGATGAACCGATACGCCCCCAGGATCTTCGCCACCGCGCTGATCGCCCTACTCGCAGCAGCCGGTGGGCTAGGGTACTGGAAGTCGATCCACGACCAGTTGCCCGAAGGCCTGAGCATGGGCAACGGCCGCCTGGAAGCCACCGAAGTGCAGATCGCCAGCAAAATCCCTGGCCGCC
Source organism: Pseudomonas sp. PVC-5-1 (assembly GCF_057444345.1). Taxonomy (NCBI): domain Bacteria; kingdom Pseudomonadati; phylum Pseudomonadota; class Gammaproteobacteria; order Pseudomonadales; family Pseudomonadaceae; genus Pseudomonas; species Pseudomonas sp. PVC-5-1. The sequence continues at coordinate 5,528,494 of NZ_CM172024.1, forward strand.
TGGCCGAGGTGCTGGTCGACGAAGGTGACAAGGTGTCTCGCGGCCAACTGCTGGCGCGCATCGACACCCGTACCATGGAAGCCCAGCGCAGCCAGGCCGAAGCCGAAGTGCTGCGCGCCCGGGAAAACTACGCCGCCGCCCAGGCCAGCGTGCAGCTGCGCCAAAGCGAACTGCTGCTGGCCAGCCAGGAGCTCAAGCGCGTGCGTGAGATCTTCCAACGCAAATACGCTAGCCAGCAATTGCTCGACCAACAGCAGGCGCGCTTCGACACAGCCAACGCCGCCGTGGTCGCCGCCCGCGCCCAGCTGGCGGCGATCAAGGCCGCCATCGGCGCCGCCGAGGCCCAGGTAGCGCAGCTCACCAGCGAAATCGACGACAGCAGTCTGCGCGCACCGATCAACGGCATCATCCAGCTGCGCCTGGCCGAGCCCGGTGAAGTGCTGGGTGCCGGCGGCCGCGTGCTGATGTTGATCGACCCCAGCGACCAGTACATGAACCTTTACCTGCCCGCCTCCACCAGCGGCCGGCTGACCGTCGGCGACCAGGCACGGATCGTGCTCGACGCCCTGCCCGAGCGGGCGCTGCCGGCGAAGGTGGCCTTTGTCGCGGCCAAGGCCCAGTTCACCCCCAAGCAGGTGGAAACCCGCGACGAGCGGCAGAAGCTGGTGTTCCGGGTCAAGCTGCGCCTGACCGACCCGGGCGCCGTGCCGCAGGCCAAGCCGGGCATGCCAGGCGCCGGCTATGTACGCACGGCTGAGGTGGACTGGCCGGCCAACCTGCAATGAACGCCCCGGCACTGCTGGCCGAGGGTATCAGCCATCGCTACGGCGACCTGGTGGCCCTGCATCCCCTCGGGTTCAGCCTGCCGGCGGGCACCCGTTGCGCGCTGATCGGCCCTGACGGGGCTGGCAAATCGACCCTGCTGGGGCTGATCGCCGGCGTCAAGCGCCTGCAACAGGGCGAACTGCAGGTGCTGGGTGGCTCGATCCGCCAGCGGCGCCATCGCGCGGCGCTGTACCCGAAAGTGGCGTTCATGCCGCAGGGGCTGGGCAACAACCTGTATCCGGAGCTGTCGATCAGCGAGAACATTCGCTTTTTCGCCACCCTGTTCGGCCTCGGCCGTCGCGAATGCGAACAGCGAATGGCCAACCTGCTACAGGCCACCGACCTGCAGCGCTTTGCCGAGCGCCCGGCGGGCAAACTGTCGGGCGGCATGAAGCAGAAGCTTGGCCTGTGCTGCGCGCTGATCCACGAGCCGGACCTGCTGATCCTCGACGAGCCGACCACCGGCGTCGACCCGCTGTCACGGCGGCGCTTCTGGGAGCTGGTCGAACAGGTGCGTGCACAGCGCCCGCAACTGACCCTGCTGGTGGCCACCGCCTACATGGAGGAGGCCGAACAGTTCGAGCATTGCCTGATGCTCGATGGCGGCCGCCTGCTGGCCGCCGGCCCCAGCCATGAGCTGGCCGCAGTCACCCCCAGCGGCAAGCTGGACGACGCCTTCACTCACTACCAGGGCGCGGGCAAGGCACAACACCCTCCGCTCATCATCCCGCCGCGCCCGGCCGCTGACAGCCCGGTCGCCATTGAGGCCCACGACCTGACCCTGCGCTTTGGCGATTTCACTGCCGTGAACAAGGTCAGCTTCGCCATTGGCCGCGGGGAGATTTTCGGCTTCCTGGGCTCCAACGGCTGCGGCAAGACCACCACCATGAAAGTGCTCACCGGCCTGATGCCGGCCAGCGAAGGCAGCGCCAGCCTGCTCGGCCGCCCGGTGGATGCCAGCGACCTGGCCACGCGCAAGCGGGTCGGTTTCATGTCGCAGAGTTTTTCGCTGTATGGCGAGCTCAGCACCCGGCAGAACCTCACTCTGCATGCACGCCTGTTCGACCTGCCCAAGGCCGAGAGCGCCCAGCGCATCGACGAGCTGATCGAGCGCTTCGACCTGGTTGCCATCGCCGACCAGCCATCCGGTGCCCTGCCCCTCGGCCTGCGTCAGCGCCTGTCACTGGCGGTAGCGGTGCTGCACCGCCCGGAAGTGCTGATCCTCGACGAACCCACCTCCGGCGTCGACCCGGCTGCCCGTGACGACTTCTGGCGCCTGCTGGTGGAGCTTTCACGCGAGCAGGGCGTGACCATTTTCCTTTCTACCCACTTCATGAACGAAGCCCAGCGCTGCGACCGTATCTCGCTGATGCATGCAGGCCGGGTGCTGGCCTGCGACACGCCGGATGCCCTGCAACGCCACTATCAGGGCAACACTCTGGAAGACGCGTTCGTGCGCTGCCTGGAACAGGCTCAGGAACTGGCGCCGCAAGCCACCGGCAACGCCGTGCTGGAACAGGCCGACGCGCCTGCGCCGCCGCTGCGCCAGGGCTTCAGCCTGCGTCGCCTGCTGGCGGTGGCCAGCCGTGAGGGCAAGGAGCTGCTGCGCGACAAGGTGCGCCTGGCCTTCGCCCTGCTGGGGGCGATGTTCATGATGGTGATCTTCGGCTATGGCATTTCACTGGATGTGGAAAACCTCGCCTTCGCCGTACACGACCAGGACCAGAGCCCGCAAAGCCGGGCCTACCTCGAAGCCTTCCGTGGTTCACGCTATTTCGCCGAACAGGCGCCCATCCGCGACACCCGCGAAATGCACCAGCGCCTGCAGCGCTCGGAAATCAAACTGGCACTGGAAATTCCACCCGGCTTCGGCCGCGACCTCTACGCCGGGCGTCAACCGGTGGTGGCCGCCTGGCTCGATGGCGGTATGCCGTTCCGCGCCGAAACCAGCCGCAATTACGTGGAAGCCGTGCACCAGGCCAATCTCGAGCAACTAGCCAAAGCCAGCCCACAGCCGCAGCCGCGCCAGGACCTGGTGCGCCTGGAAACCCGTTTTCGCTACAACCAGGATGTGGTCAGCGTGAACGCCATCGGCCCTGGGGTAATGGCGCTGATCCTGGCCTTCATCCCGGCCATGCTCACCGCGCTGGGTATCGTCCGCGAGAAAGAGCTCGGCTCCATCACCAACTTCTACGCCACACCCCTCACCCGCCTGGAGTTCCTCCTCGGCAAGCAGATGCCCTACCTGGCCGTGAGCCTGGTCAACCTGGCACTGCTGGTGGCGATGAACCGCTGGCTGTTCGCCGTGCCGCTAAAGGGCAGCGTGCTGGCCCTGGCCTGTGGCGGCGTCGCCTACCTGCTGGCTACCACCAGCCTGGGCCTGCTGATCTCGGCCTTCACCCGCACCCAGATCGCCGCCATCCTGGGCACCATGATCATCACCAGCTTGCCGACCATCCAGTTTTCCGGGCTGATCGTGCCACGCTCGTCGCTGGACGGCGCGGCGGCGGTGATGGGCCAACTGTTCCCGGCGGGCTACTTCCTCGATATCGCGGTCGGCACATTCACCAAAGCGCTGGGACTGCGCGAGCTGTGGCCGCAGTGCCTGATCCTGCTCAGCTTTTTTGCCGTGTTCACCGGCCTGAGCCTGGCCATGCTGAAGAAGCAGGAGGCCTGATATGTCACGCCTGAACCACACCCTGCGTCTTGGCCTGAAAGAGCTGACCAGCCTGCGCCATGACAGCGTGCTACTGCTGTTCCTGCTGTATGCCTTCAGCGTGGCCATTTACATGCCAGCAGCCGGCTCGGTGATCGGCGTGCACAACGCCAGTGTCGCGATGGTGGACGAAGACCACAGCCTGCTATCGCGCAAGCTTGGTGAAGCCCTGCAACCACCCGAGTTCCAGCCCGCCGTGCCACTGGCCCCGCAGCGTCTGGACCAGGCCATGGACAGCGGCCAGTACACCTTCGTGATCAACGTGCCGGTGAACTTCCAGAGCGACCTGCTGGCCGGGCGCTCGCCGGAACTGCAGATCTATGTCGACGCCACGGCCATGAGCCAGGCGTTCATGGGTGCCGGCTACATCGGCCGCATCTTCGAACGCGAGTTGCTCGACTACAGCCAGCGCAGCAACACACAGAGCCCGGTGTTAATAAACGCCAAGGCTCTGTTCAACCCCAACCTGGAGGGCGGCTGGTTCCTGGCGGTGATCCAGATCGTCAACAACATCACCATACTGGCGATCATCCTCACCGGCACCGCGTTGCTGCGCGAGCGCGAGCACGGCACCCTCGACCACCTGCTGGTGCTACCGCTGACCGCGCTGGAAATCATGCTGGCGAAGATTGCCAGCAACGCGCTGGTAGTGGTGATCTGTACCTGGATTTCGCTGGTGGTGGTGGTCAAGGGCGCGCTTGGCGTGCCGCTGTCCGGTTCGATGGGCCTGTTCCTGGCCGTGACGGCGCTGTACCTGTTCGCCAGTACCGCACTGGGCATCTTCCTCGCCACCCTGGCGCGCTCGACGCCACAATTCGGCCTGCTGGCAATCCCGGTGATCATCCCGATGCTGTTGCTGTCCGGCGGCAGCACACCGCTGGACAGCATGCCGCAGTGGCTGCAGTGGGTGATGCAAGGGTCGCCGTCGACGCACTTTGTCAGCCTTGGCGCCGCAATCCTGTTCCGTGATGCCGGCTGGACGGTGGTGTGGCCGGACATCCTGGCGCTGGCTGTGATCGGGCTGGTGTTCTTCGGCGTGGCGCTGGCGCGGTTTCGCCGAAGCCTGGCGTCCTGAGCAAAACCCAAGACCACTTGCCCGGTTCAAATATAAGAGTCTGCGCGATCCCTGTGGGAGCGGGCACGCCCGCGAACACCGGCGAAGCCGGTGCCACTCACCGCGCCGCCTGCTTCGCGGGCTTGCCCGCTCCCACAGGTCCCTGCCAGGCCATTGAAAGTAGATTCCACCCGAAGCGCGTCAACTCGAACGAGCGGATCACTGCACGATCAGGTTATTGAACAGCAGGTCTTCAACGATCGGTTTGCCCTCTTCGGCTTCCATCACCTGCTGCACCTGTTTCAGCGCTTCCTGGCGAAGATGCTCCTTGGCCTCGACGTTGCTCATGCTGTCCACCGACTGTTGGGTGAACAGCGCCACCAGCTGGTTGCGGATCAGCGGCTCGTGGTGCTTCACCGCCTTGGCGGCTTCGTCGCCGGTCACGCGCAGGGCCACGTCGGCCTTGTACACGCGCAGCCGCGGGCTACCGTCGAGGGCGTAGTTGCCCACAAAGGGCGGACTCAGGCTGATGTAGGCGACTTTCGGCGCCCCTTCCTTGGCTTCCTCGCCCATGGCCGCAGCCGGCAGCAGCAGCGCCAGCACCATCAAGATCCACGCTTTCAAGAATTCTCTCCTCAATACAGTTGGTGCCAGCTTACCCAGCATGCCGCTCAAACCCAAGCCCGTGCTTGTGCCGCCACTTATGCCTGCACATCAGGGTGCCCCATGCTCGTTGACCGGGCAGGCGGCCCTCCTACACTTATCGGCCACGACCCGCAAAGGAATAGCCCCGATGAAAGCTGTGTTGTGCAAAACCCTGGGCCCGGCGCGCGACCTGGTGCTGGAAGAGGTAGCCAGCCCGGTGCCGAAGAAAAACGAGATCCTGCTGGATGTGCAGGCCGCCGGGGTCAACTTCCCCGACACCCTGATCATCGAAGGCAAGTACCAGTTCCAGCCACCGTTGCCGTTCTCCCCCGGCGGCGAGGCAGCGGGCGTGGTGGCCGCAGTCGGGGAAAAGGCCGGCGCATTCAAGGTCGGTGACCGGGTCATGGCGCTGACCGGCTGGGGTGCATTCGCCGAGCAGGTGGCGGTACCGCTCTACAATGTGTTGCCGATCCCGGCGAGCATGGACTTCACCACTGCCGCGGCATTCGGCATGACCTACGGCACCTCCATGCACGCCCTGCGCCAGCGCGGCCAGTTGCAGGCGGGCGAGACCCTGTTGGTGCTGGGTGCGTCCGGCGGGGTCGGCCTGGCGGCGGTGGAGATCGGCAAGGCCATGGGCGCGCGGGTGATCGCGGCCGCCAGCAGTGCGGAAAAACTGGCCGTGGCCAAGGCAGCCGGCGCGGATGAACTGATCGACTACAGCCAGGCCAGCCTGCGTGACGAGATCAAGCGCCTGACCGGTGGCCAGGGCGTAGACGTGATCTACGACCCGGTGGGTGGCGAGTTGTTCGAGCAGGCCGTGCGCGGGCTGGCCTGGAATGGCCGGTTGCTGGTGGTGGGCTTTGCCAGCGGGACCATCCCGCAGCTGGCGGCCAACCTGGTGTTGCTCAAGGGTGCGGCGGTGCTCGGGGTATTCTGGGGGGCGTTTGCCCAGCGTCAGCCGGAGGACAATGCGGCCAACTTCCGACAGCTGTTTGCATGGCATGCCGAAGGCAAGTTGAAGCCGCTGGTGTCGCAGACTTATCCACTGGCTGAGGCAGGGGCTGCCATTGAAAAGTTGGGGCAGCGTCAGGCTGTGGGTAAGTTGGTGGTGCTGGCCAGGTAAGGATTGAGAAATCTGTTGCCTGTCAGGGCCCTATCGCCGGCAAGCCGGCTCCCACAGGATCTCCACAGCGTCCAAGGCCAGTGGAGTACCTGTGGGAGCGGGCGTGCCCGCGAAGAGGCTGGTGCAGGCCAATCAGACTTCGCGCAGGTTATGGCAGCGCCTGAAACGCGCCTCCAGGTTGCGATCGGGCATCTGGTGGCTGCGCAGGGCATTCAGGGTCTGCTCGACATAATCACGCGTGGTGCCATAGCGCCCCTTGGCACTGGCCAGGATCTGGCTTAGCAGGGTGTCCGGCAGGTTCCCGGCATAGCACGGCAAATGCCGCTCCAGCACGAAGCCCAGGGCCTGCACCTTGCTGCCATCATCCAACCGGCAGCTGAGCCAGTGCGGCCGGTACGCCGGGTACGGCATCTCGCGCTGCCACAAGGCCATCAGCGAATCGTCCAGGCAGCTGTCATCCAGCCGATAGGCAAAACCGCTGCAGGAGCCACCACGGTCCAGGCCGAACACCAGGCCAGGGGTTTCCGGGGTGCCACGGTGCTCATGCGACCACAGGTACAAGCCACGGTGGTAACCATGCACCCGCGCGCGTTGGCGTTCCACCGAGTTGCACTCCGGTCGCCAGATCAAGGAACCATAGGCGAACAGCCACACCGGCCCACCCTGATGGCGAGACATGGTTGTCTTCATGGAATTGAACAACTGTTCGCGAGTATGTTGCTGACCGAAGTCGAGTGTCGGTGGATATGAAACTTCCCAGGACATACTTTCAAGTGCCGACATAAGCTGCCGCCATTATCCCTGTGAACTACGGATGTAGCGAGATTCGATTACGATGCGCCCCCAGCCTCTGTACCAAGGGCGCTTGCAGTAACCATAGGACAGAAGTGCAGGAATACTCAAGCCCTCGCGCCAGAGTTTCATCCGCGCTCCCGACGACTGGAAAGTACTGTTTCGGCAACTGTGAAAGTTATTAGCCAAGGCGGTAACAATTACCGCCTTATACCCATAATTTCAAACTTCGGTTATTAGCCGCGTGGTGCGTAGGCAAACACATCGGCGCGCATACGGTGCGCATCCATCCCGGCTTCGACCAGGGCGTCGAGAGTGGCATAGATCATGTTCGGCGAGCCGCTGGCATATACATGCACGCTGTTGAGATCGGCGATGTCTTCGCAGACCGCCTCATGCAGCATGCCGCAACGGCCTTCCCAACCGCACAGGTCGCTGACCACCTGGTGCAAGAACAGGTTGGGCAGGCGCTGCCATTCGTCCCAGTGCTCGATCTGGTAGAAGTCCTCGGGCCGACGCACGCCCCAGTACAGGTGCACCGGGTGCTTGAAACCCTGTGCCCGGCAATGCTCGACCAGGCTGTGCATCTGGCCCATGCCGGTGCCAGCAGCGATCAACACCAGCGGCCCATCGGGCAACTCGGCCAGGTGGGTGTCACCGAACGGCATTTCAATGCGCGCCAGGCCGTCGCGCTTGAGCTGCTCGATAAGTTGCAGCGCACTGGGCTCGCGCGCCAGCACATGCAGCTCCAGCTCGCGCCCGGCATGGGGTGCGGAAGCCAGCGAAAACGCCGCCTGCTTGCCGCCTTCGCGCTCGATCATCAGGTACTGCCCCGCGTGGTAGCGCGGCGGCCTGCCAGCCGGCGCGCGCAACCGCACGCGCCAGACGTCGCCACCGACCTCGACGCACTCACTGACACTGCACGCCAGTTTGCGCACCGGCAGCTCGCCAAGGGCGAGCACACCATCCCAGAGCAACACGCAGTCCTCCAGCGGTTCGGCAATGCAGGTGAACAGCTCGCCATGGTCGCGGACTTCGCCGTCCTGGCGTACCCGGCCTTCGACCAACAACGCGGCGCAGACATGGCAATTGCCATTGCGGCAGCTGTTCGGGCAGTCATAGCCCAGCCGCCGCGCTCCATCCAGGATCCGTTCCCCGGGTTCGAGCGCCAGCACCGCCCCGGACGGCTGCAACGTTACCTGCATCAATCTATTCCCAACTGATCCCACAGCTCATCGATACGGCGGGTGACGGCTTCGTCCTTGACGATGACCCGTCCCCATTCGCGTGTAGTCTCGCCCGGCCACTTGTGCGTGGCGTCCAGGCCCATCTTCGACCCCAGCCCGGATACCGGCGACGCGAAGTCCAGGTAGTCGATCGGGGTGTTGTCGATCATCACCGTATCACGCTTGGGGTCCATGCGTGTGGTGATGGCCCAGATCACGTCATTCCAGTCACGGGCATTGATATCGTCATCGGTGACAATAACGAACTTGGTGTACATGAACTGTCGCAGGAACGACCACACACCCAGCATCACGCGCTTCGCGTGGCCCGGGTACTGCTTCTTCATGGTCACCACCGCCATGCGATACGAGCAGCCTTCCGGTGGCAGATAGAAATCGACGATTTCCGGGAACTGCTTCTGCAGGATCGGCACAAACACTTCGTTCAGCGCCACGCCGAGGATCGCCGGCTCATCTGGCGGCCGGCCGGTGTAGGTGCTGTGGTAGATCGGTTTCTGCCGATGGGTGATGCGCTCCACGGTGAACACCGGGAAGCTGTCCACTTCGTTGTAGTAGCCGGTGTGGTCGCCATACGGGCCTTCCGGGGCCATTTCGCCCGGGTGGATCACGCCTTCCAGGATGATTTCGGCGGTGGCCGGTACCTGCAGGTTGCTGCCCCGGCACTTGACCAGTTCGGTGCGGTTGCCACGCAGCAGGCCGGCGAAGGCATACTCGGAGAGGGTGTCCGGCACCGGGGTCACGGCGCCGAGGATGGTGGCCGGGTCGGCGCCCAGGGCCACGGCGACCGGGAACGGCTGGCCAGGGTTCTTCTCACACCATTCGCGGTAGTCCAGGGCGCCGCCACGGTGGCTGAGCCAGCGCATGATGACCTTGTTGCGGCCGATCACCTGCTGGCGGTAGATGCCCAGGTTCTGACGGTCCTTGTTCGGGCCGCGGGTGACGGTAAGGCCCCAGGTGATCAGCGGTGCCACGTCGCCCGGCCAGCAGTGCTGGATTGGCAGAGCGCCGAGGTCGACGTCATCGCCCTCGATGACCACTTCCTGACACACCGCGTCCTTGACCACTTTCGGCGCCATCGACACGACTTTCTTGAAGATCGGAAGCTTGGACCAGGCATCCTTCAGACCCTTCGGCGGCTCGGGCTCCTTGAGGAAGGCCAGCAGCTTGCCGATTTCCCGCAGTTCATCGACCGACTCGGCACCCATGCCCATGGCCACACGTTCCGGGGTGCCGAACAGGTTGCCCAGCACCGGGATGTCGAAGCCAGTGGGCTTTTCGAACAGCAATGCAGGGCCCTTGGCACGCAAGGTGCGGTCGCAGACCTCGGTCATTTCCAGGACGGGGGAGATCGGAACCTGGATGCGCTTGAGCTCGCCGCGCTGTTCCAGGCCACGGATGAAGTCGCGCAAGTCGCGATACTGCATGCAGAAGCCTCATGTTGGCCGTATCGGTCGGGGGTGCAGAGTGTAGCGCCGTTCAGTACCCAATGGCCAAAAATGACTTGGGGCCGCTTCGCGCCCCATCGCCGGCAAGCCAGCTCCCACAGAGTCCGCACAAGCTTCAAGAGCTGTACAGTACCTGTGGGAGCTGGCTTGCCGGCGATGGGCTGCGAAGCAGCCCCAATCAAATCCGGCCTGAAACGCTTACTTGCGCTTCATCGACAGGAAGAACTCGTCGTTGGTCTTGGTCTGCTTGAGCTTGTCGACCAGGAACTCAATGGCGGCGATTTCGTCCATCGGGTGCAGCAACTTGCGCAGGATCCACATGCGCTGCAGCTCGTCGTCGGCAGTCAGCAGCTCTTCGCGGCGGGTACCGGAGCGGTTGATGTTGATGGCCGGGAACACGCGCTTCTCGGCGATGCGGCGGTCCAGAGGCAGCTCCATGTTGCCGGTGCCCTTGAACTCTTCGTAGATCACTTCGTCCATCTTCGAGCCGGTTTCGACCAGCGCCGTAGCGATGATGGTCAGCGAACCGCCTTCCTCGATGTTACGCGCGGCGCCGAAGAAGCGCTTCGGCTTCTCCAGGGCGTGGGCGTCGACACCACCGGTCAGTACCTTGCCGGAGCTCGGGATCACGGTGTTGTAGGCACGCGCCAGACGGGTGATGGAGTCCAGCAGGATGACCACATCCTTCTTGTGCTCGACCAGGCGCTTGGCCTTCTCGATTACCATTTCGGCAACCTGCACGTGGCGGGTTGGCGGCTCGTCGAAGGTGGAGGCAACCACTTCGCCGCGCACGGTGCGCTGCATTTCGGTCACTTCTTCCGGGCGCTCGTCGATCAGCAGAACGATCAGGTGGCACTCGGGGTTGTTACGGGTGATGTTGGCCGCGATGTTCTGCAACATGATCGTTTTGCCCGCTTTCGGCGGAGCAACGATCAGGCCACGCTGGCCTTTGCCGATCGGGGCGCACAGGTCGATGACGCGGCCGGTCAGGTCTTCGGTGGAGCCGTTACCGGCTTCCATCTTCAGGCGCTTGTTCGGGAACAGCGGCGTCAGGTTTTCGAACAGGATCTTGTTCTTCGCGTTTTCCGGGCGGTCGAAGTTGATGGTGTCGACCTTCAGCAGGGCGAAGTAACGCTCCCCTTCCTTCGGCGGGCGGATCTTGCCGACGATGGTGTCGCCGGTACGCAGGTTGAAGCGGCGGATCTGGCTGGGCGAGACGTAGATATCGTCAGGGCCGGCCAGGTAGGACGCATCAGCCGAACGCAGGAAACCGAAACCATCCTGGAGAATCTCCAGCACGCCGTCACCCGAGATCTCTTCGCCGCTTTTCGCGTGCTTCTTCAGCAGGGCGAAAATCACGTCCTGTTTGCGCGAACGGGCCATGTTTTCGATGCCCATCTGTTCGGCCATTTCCAAAAGATCGGTAATCGGCTTTTGCTTGAGTTCAGTCAGGTTCATAAGGGGAATGACGTAATCATGTAAGAAGGGAGAATTAAGCTTCTGGCTTAATGAGGCCGCGCCGCTAGATGGCGACAAGATCGCGTACTGATTCGAATTAGGGATGCTTCGGCGACGGCGTGTAGAGGGCACTGGAGAAGCAGTGCGAGGCCGAATGTAACACTTGCTTTTTTCTGCGTCTAGTGGTTTTGCCCTGCCATTTTCAGCTGCAACACACCTGTCTGTAGGAGCGGCCTTGTGCTGCGAAGAGGCCATCAGCCGCAGCGACAACGTCAGCCTTACCGGCCCTTTCGCAGCACAAGGCTGCTCCTACATGGGCAAGACTGCCTTTGCAGAGGCAAAAAAAACCCCGCATCTGCGGGGCTTTTTTTACATCACAGGTGGGCGTCGAGGAACGCGGCCAGCTGCGATTTGGACAGGGCGCCGACCTTGGTGGCTTCGACGTTGCCGTTCTTGAACAGCATAAGCGTCGGGATACCACGCACGCCGTGCTTGGCCGGGGTTTCCTGGTTCTCGTCGATGTTCAGCTTGGCGACGGTCAGCTTGCCCTCGTAGGTGGTAGCGATGTCGTCCAGAACCGGAGCGATCATCTTGCATGGGCCGCACCATTCAGCCCAGTAGTCGACCAGCACCGGGCCTTGAGCCTGCAGTACGTCGGCTTCGAAGCTGGCGTCGGTGACGTGTTTGATTTTGTCGCTCATGGAAATCTCCAAGGTCGTAAGCAATAAAAACGTTGCCCATCATAGCCGCACCCGTCTCCTACAGGAAGCCGCGGACGATTGAGTGTAACTATAGTTGTGCAAGACGCCACGAATCGAAACTGTCATACAAACGTCATAGCATCGAATGGCACATTGCCTTGCATCAAGGCCAGCTCAACGGCTGTGTACCACGCGTTGGCGACAGCCTGCTATCGTGGCACGATTGCCGGGTTAACGACCGAGAAAAACCAGATCATGCCGCATACCATCGCGAAGAACCTGTCCCTGATCGCCGCCATCGACCTTGGCTCCAACAGCTTCCACATGGTCGTGGCCAAGGCCCACCATACCGAAATCCGCATTCTCGAGCGGCTCGGCGAGAAGGTTCAGCTGGCCGCTGGCATCGACGAAGAACGCATGCTCAGTGAAGAGGCAATGGAACGAGGCCTGGATTGCCTCAAGCGCTTTTCCCAACTGATCAACGGCATGCCGGCAGGCTCCGTGCGCATCGTCGGTACCAACGCCTTGCGCGAAGCGCGCAACCGCAACGAATTCATCCAGCGCGCCGAAGCCATCCTTGGCCACCCGGTCGAGGTGATCTCCGGCCGTGAAGAAGCGCGCCTGATCTACCTGGGCGTGTCGCACACCCTGGCCGATACCCCCGGCAAGCGCCTGGTGGCCGATATCGGTGGCGGCAGTACCGAGTTCATCATCGGCCAGCGCTTCGAGCCGCTGCTGCGCGAAAGCCTTCAGATGGGCTGTGTAAGCTTCACCCAGCGCTACTTCCGCGACGGCAAAATAACCCCGGCCCGCTACGCCCAGGCCTACACCGCCGCGCGCCTGGAGCTGATGAGCATCGAGAATGCCCTGCACCGCCTGACCTGGGACGAGGCCATCGGCTCGTCCGGTACCATTCGTGCCATCGGCGCCGCCATCAAGGCAGGCGGCCTGGGCAATGGCGAGGTCAACGCCGAAGGGCTGGCCTGGGTCAAGCGCAAGCTGTTCAAGCTGGGAGAGGTCGACAAGATCGACTTCGAAGGCGTCAAGCCGGACCGCCGCACCATCTTCCCGGCGGGCCTGGCGATTCTCGAAGCGATCTTCGATGCCCTGGAACTGCAGCGCATGGACCACTGCGACGGCGCCCTGCGCGAAGGCGTACTGTTCGACCTGCTGGGCCGCCACCACCACGAAGATGTGCGCGAACGCACCCTGAACTCGCTGATGGAGCGCTACCACGTGGATCAGGGCCAGGCTGCACGCGTCGAGCGCAAGGCATTGCACGCCTTCGACCAGGTGGCCGACGCGTGGGACCTCAAAGACGGGAACTGGCGCGATCTACTGGGCTGGGCGGCGAAAGTGCACGAAATCGGCCTGGATATCGCCCACTACCATTACCACAAGCACGGCGCCTACCTGATCGAGCACTCCGACCTGTCGGGCTTCTCCCGCGAGGACCAGCAGATGATGGCCTTGCTGGTACGCGGCCATCGCCGCAACATCCCAAAGGACAAGATCGCCGAACTGGGCGAGGAAGGAGTCAAGCTGCTGCGCCTGTGCGTGCTGCTGCGCTTCGCCATCCTGTTCCACCACATCCGTGGCAATCAGCAGATGCCGAAGGTCGAGCTCAAGGCTGCCGACAGCAGCCTCGATGTCGCCTTCCCGGAGGGCTGGCTGGAACAGAACCAGCTGACCCAGGCCGACTTCGCCAACGAGGCGGAGTGGCTGGCCCGGGTCGGCTTCGTCCTCAGCGTACGTTGAGGACCGGGTTGCTCAGGCGCTCCAGCAGGGTCGCCTGGGCACTGCGCGGGTTCTGGTTGCCGGTCGGCGTGCTGCGCACATAGCGCCCGTCCGGCTGCAGGGTCCAGGCGTGGGTGTTATCGGTCAGGTAGCCTTCCAGCTCCTTCTTCACCCGCAGCAACAGCTTCTTGCCTTCCACCGGGAAGCAGGTTTCGACGCGCTTGTCGAGGTTGCGCTCCATCCAGTCGGCACTGGACAGGTAGATCTGCTCTTCGCCGCCATTGAGGAAGTAGAACACCCGCGTGTGCTCGAGGAAGCGGCCGATGATCGAGCGCACCTGAATGTTGTGCGAAACCCCCGGAATGCCTGGGCGCAGGCAGCACATGCCACGCACCACCAGGTCGATCTTCACGCCCGACTGGCTGGCCTTGTACAGCGCCTTGATGACCTTCGCATCGGTCAGCGAGTTGAACTTGGCGATGATATGCGCCGGCTTGCCTTCGAGGGCGAACTGGGTTTCCCGCGCGATCATGTCGAGCATGCCCTTCTTCAGGGTGAACGGCGCGTGCAGCAGCTTCTTCATGCGCAGGGTCTTGCCCATGCCGATCAACTGGCTGAACAGCTTGCCGACGTCCTCGGTGAGGGCGTCGTCGGAGGTCAGCAGGCTGTAGTCGGTGTACAGACGGGCGTTGCCGGCGTGGTAGTTACCGGTGCCCAGGTGCGCATAACGCACAATCTCGCCGTGCTCTCGGCGCAGAATCAGCATCATCTTGGCGTGGGTCTTGAAGCCGACCACGCCGTAGATCACCACCGCACCGGCCGCTTGCAGGCGGCTGGCCATCTGCAGGTTGGACTCTTCGTCGAAGCGCGCCCGCAACTCGATCACCGCAGTGACCTCCTTGCCGTTACGCGCCGCGTCCACCAGCGCATCGACGATTTCCGAGTTGGCCCCGGAACGGTACAGGGTCTGGCGCACGGCAAGCACGTGCGGGTCCTTGGCGGCCTGGCGCAGCAGGTCGATCACCGGGGTGAAGGACTCGAACGGGTGCATCAGCAGGATGTCCTGCTTGCCGATCACGCTGAATATGTTGTCGGCGTTCTGCAGCAGCTTGGGGATCGCCGGGGTGAACGGCGTGTACTGCAACTCGGGGTGGCTGTCCAGGCCAGTGATGCTGAACAGGCGGGTAAGGTTGACCGGGCCGTTGACCTGGTAAAGCTCGCTTTCGCTGAGGCTGAACTGTTTGAGCAGGTAGTCCGACAGGTGTTTCGGGCAGGTGTCGGCCACCTCCAGGCGAACGGCGTCACCGTAGCGGCGCGAGAACAGCTCGCCGCGCAGGGCGCGGGCCAAGTCATCGACCTCTTCGGAGTCCAGCGCCAGGTCGGCGTTACGGGTCAGGCGGAACTGGTAGCAGCCCTTCACCTTCATGCCCTGGAACAAGTCGTCGGCGTGCGCGTGGATCATCGACGACAGGAACACGTAGTTGGCGCCCGGGCCACCCACCTCTTCCGGCACGCGGATGACCCGCGGCAGCAGGCGCGGGGCCGGGATGATCGCCAGGCCCGAATCGCGGCCGAAGGCGTCGACACCCTCGAGCTCGACGATGAAGTTGAGACTCTTGTTCACCAGCAGCGGGAACGGGTGGGTCGGGTCGAGGCCGATCGGGGTGATGATCGGGGCGATCTCGTCGCGGAAGTAGCGGCGCACCCAGGTCTTGAGCTTGGGCGTCCAGTAACGCCGGCGGATGAAGCGGATATGGTGCTTTTCCAGCTCGGGCAGCAGCACGTCGTTGAGGATCGCGTACTGGCGCTCCACTTCGCTGTGCACCAGGTCGCTGATACGCGCCAGCGCCTGGTGCGGCTGCAGGCCGTCGGCACCGGCCTGTTCACGGGCAAAGTTGATCTGCTTCTTCAGGCCGGCGACGCGGATCTCGAAGAATTCGTCGAGGTTGCTAGAGAAGATCAACAGGAACTTGAGGCGTTCGAGCAGCGGGTAGTTCTCGTCCAGCGCCTGCTCCAGCACACGGATATTGAACTGCAGCTGCGAGAGTTCGCGATGAATGTACAGGCTGCTGTCGTCCAGGCCTGGGATGACGATCGCCGGGGCCGGCGCAGGGGCCGGGGCCGCAGTCTCTGCCACCGGTTCGGCAGGCAGGGGCGCTGGCGGCAGGTCTGGCGGGGTCTGCACCATCTCTTCGGGGAGTTCCTGAGCATCCTTGATCGCGACAGGGGTTAGCACTTCATTATTCATCTGGCGTTCCTGAGGACGTTAACGCCCTATCATCTATTGAGCGGCAAGATAAGCGCCCATTATGACGCCTGTGTTACACGCCAGGGCAAGCCGTGGCGCGTGGCTTCTGGCATTCTCCAAGCAGGAATTGTTCATGTCGAGACACATCTGGACACTTTCACGAACGCGCGCGAAGGGGTAGGCTTCGCGTTCATTTCGCCAGCACCTCAGAAAATGCTTCAACAATTCCTGCA
Organism: Pseudomonas sp. PVC-5-1; assembly: GCF_057444345.1. Taxonomy (NCBI): domain Bacteria; kingdom Pseudomonadati; phylum Pseudomonadota; class Gammaproteobacteria; order Pseudomonadales; family Pseudomonadaceae; genus Pseudomonas; species Pseudomonas sp. PVC-5-1. Next base: position 5,544,721 of record NZ_CM172024.1, read on the forward strand.
GGATTTCGGCTACTTCGCCCTTTTTCTAGGCACCTTCTTCGAAGGCGAGACCATCCTGGTGCTTGCAGGATTCCTTGCGTTCCGCGGTTACATGGACATCAACCTGGTGTGTCTGGTGGCATTTTTCGGCAGCTATGCCGGCGACCAGCTGTGGTACTTCATGGGCCGCCGCCACGGGCGCAGGATCCTGGCGCGCAAGCCACGCTGGCAGGCGATGGGTGACCGGGCGCTGGACCACATCCGTCGCCACCCCGACATCTGGGTACTGAGTTTCCGCTTCGTCTATGGCTTGCGCACGGTCATGCCGGTGGCCATTGGCCTGTCCGGCTACCCGCCACGCCGCTACCTGCTGCTGAATGGTATCGGCGCGGCCATCTGGGCAGTGGCCCTGGGCGCGGCCGCGTATCACTTCGGCGCCATCCTCGAAGGCCTGCTGGGCAACGTGAAGCGCTACGAGCTATGGGTGCTCGGTGGCCTGTTGGCGCTGGGCGGCCTGTTGTGGCTGCGCCGGCGCTTCCGCACGTTGCGCGCGGAGCGCAAGGCGGCGGGCAAAGCCCAGGCCCCAGAGGCTGAGCAGGCTGTAAGCCACGAGGAACAACCAGGTCGGCGGCACGACCACCGCTAGGCCCAGTGCGCCCGCCAGGTAAAGCGCCGGCGCATTTGCCAGCAACCGTACCAACTCCAGGCGTATGGCCCATGGTCGGTTCTCCAGCAGCGCGCCAAGTACGAACAAGCCAAACGCCATCTGCGCCCAGCCAAGTACCAGGGCGGCGGTTGGCACGCGCTCGGCCACCTCCATCAGATAGCTGCCTAGCGCCACGTAACCCACGAATTGCGCCGCCACATAGGCCTGCTGCGCACGGCCCAAGGCAACCTCGAACTTGCGAAACAACGCCAGGTCCTGCTTGGCCTGCGGGTAGCGTGCGGCCACATCGGCCGGGCGCCAGCCGGTGGGCATGAACCAGATGCGCAGCTTGTCCCACAGGCTGTCGGCGCGCCGGGCGTCGTGCCAGAGCTGGGCATAGAACTGCAGGTTGGCCCACAGCGGGTTCCAGCTGGCCAGCGGCGTGGTCACCCCGAACACCACCGGCTCGGCTGGGTCCTCCTCTTTGAAGGTGCCGAACAGACGATCCCAGAGAATGAACACGCCGCCGTAATTGCGATCCAAGTAAGCAGGATTTTGCGCATGGTGGACGCGATGGTTGGATGGCGTGATCAACACCCACTCAAGCCAGCCCAGCTTGGGAATGTGCCGGGTATGCACCCAGAACTGGTACAGCAGGTTGAGCGATGCCACCGTGATGAACACCAGCGGCGGCACACCGAGCAACGCCAGCGGCAGGTAGAACAGCCACGAGAAGATGAACCCACTGCTGGTCTGGCGCAGCGCCGTGGTGAGGTTGTACTCCTCGCTCTGATGATGCACCGAATGCGCAGCCCACAGCACGTTGCGCTCGTGGCCAAGACGATGCAGCCAGTAGTAGCAGAAGTCGTACAGGACAAAGGCCAGCAACCACACCCACCAGGCCTGCGGCGGCAGGCGCAGCAACGCCATGTGTTCGAACGCCAGGGCATAGGTCACCAGCCCCACCCCTTTGGTCAGCAACCCGGTACTGGTCGACAGCGCACCGGTGCTGAGGCTGTTGATCGAGTCGGCGAGGGTGAAGTTGCGCTGGCCACGCACACGGTCGGCCAGCAGTTCGACGGCGATCAGCACGAAGAAGAACGGCACGGCCAGCAGGATCAGGTCCATGGGTACGACCTCAGACGTTATCCGCCAAGATTAGGCCGCGCTTGCAGGAATCCCTATGGCTACATCTGCCAAACTAGAGGACATTTAGCGCCTCGACACTGGAGTAAAAAGCATGACAAAAAAAGTAGCGGTGATTCTTTCCGGCTGTGGCGTTTATGACGGCGCCGAAATCCACGAAAGCGTGATCACCCTGCTGCGCCTCGACCAGCGTGGTGCGCAGGTGCAGTGCTTCGCGCCGAACATTGCGCAGATGCATGTGATCAACCACCTGACCGGCGAGGAAATGCCCGAATCGCGCAATGTGCTGGTGGAGTCGGCGCGCATTGCCCGCGGCGAGGTCAAGGACATCCGCGAGGCCAAGGCCGAAGACTTCGATGCGCTGATCGTGCCGGGCGGTTTCGGGGCGGCGAAGAACCTGTCCAACTTTGCCGTGGAAGGCGCCAACTGCACCGTTAACCCGGATGTGCTGGCCCTGGCCGAAGCCTTTGCCGACGCCTGCAAGCCGGTCGGCCTGATCTGCATCTCGCCGGCGCTGGCGGCGAAGATCTACGGGCCAGGCGTGGTCTGCACCATCGGTACCGACGCTGGCACTGCGGCGGCCGTGCAGAAGATGGGTGGCACTCATGAAGAATGCGATGTGCACGATATTGTCGAGGACACCCAGCGCAAGCTGGTGACCACTCCGGCGTACATGGAGGCCAAGTCGATCAGTGAAGCGGCTGGCGGGATCTACAAGCTGGTGGATCGGGTGCTGGAGCTGACGCACGAATAGGTTCTTGCTGGCACGCGCGGTGTAGGAGCGGCCTTGTGTCGCGATCGGGCCGCGAAGCGGCCCCGGCAATTTATGCGGCGAAGCTGAAAACCTGGGGCCGCGCTGCGGCCCGATCGCGACACAAGGCCGCTCCTACAGGGACCGCGCCTGCCCTCAGGGTTTGGACAACCGGGCAATGATCCGGTCCAGCGCATTGGCAAACGCCTGTTTCTCGCGCTCGCCATAAGGCGCCTGCCCTCCCCCCACCTGGCCCTGCTCGCGCAGCTCGGTGAACAGGTTGCGCGCCGCCAGCCGATCACCCATGTTGCGCTCGTCGAACTCGCGCCCGCGCGGGTCCAGTGCCGCCACGCCCTTTTTCACCAGGCGGTCGGCCAACGGCACGTCACTGCAGATCACCAGCTCGCCAGGCACGGCGTGCTCCACCAGGTAATCATCGGCCGCGTCCATGCCGCTGGGCACCACGATCAGGCGCACGATCGCGAACGCCGGCTTGGCCACAGCCTGGCCCGCCACCATCACTACCTCGAACTTGCGCTTGAGGGCGAACTTGACGATCAGATCCTTGGCCGCCTTGGGGCAGGCGTCGGCATCGATCCACACACGCATCGGAAAACCTCGCAATCAGCTGGAGGCCCCCATCATGCCTCAAGCGCAACGAAAGCTGCAGCCGCCGCCCACGCGCGCTGGGAAAATGGCGCCAATATTTCAATTGCCGCTTATCCGACCCCGCCACTCAGGCTACACTCGCCACAGCTCCGCTGGCCTGCCCGAGTGCGCAATGAACCACCCCCACGAAATCCGCCCCGACCTGGACGAAGGCATCGACCGCAAGGTCCTGGCGACATTGCGTGCGCGCTTCCTGCGGCTCAACCAGGGCCGGCTGCAGCGGGCCCTGGAGGGCCTGTCGACGCGCCAGCAACAGGTGCTGACACTGCTGCCGCTGCTGTTTCATGTGAACCACCCGCTGCTGCCAGGCTATGTTTCCGGGAGCACTCCTGCCGGCGTATCGGGCTACGAGCCAGGCGCCGATCTTGTAGTCGAGGCACAGCGTCTTGCCCGCTCGTTCACCTACAAGGCCCGTCATGGCAATCCGCCGCGGCCGATCCACGGCCTGTTCCTGATGGGCAGCCTGGGCTCACTGGCCCAAGCCGAGCAAAGCGACATGGACCTGTGGGTTTGCCACGCCCCGGGCCTGGCCGATGAGCTGCTGGACGAACTGCGCCGCAAATGCCAGCTGCTTGAGGCATGGGCGGAAAGCCTGGGTGCCGAGGCGCACTTCTTCCTGATCGACACACAAGGTTTCGCCCAAGGCCAGCGCGAAGGCCAGCTCGGCTCCGACGATTGCGGCACCACCCAGCACTATCTGCTGCTGGACGAGTTCTACCGCACCACTATCTGGCTGGCCGGGCGCACGCCACTGTGGTGGCTGGTGCCGGTCTACCAGGAACACGATTACCACACCTATACCCAGACCCTGCTGTCCAAGCGTTTCATCCGCAGCCAGGACGCCCTCGATCTCGGCAACCTGGCGCACATCCCGCCCGGCGAGTTCGTCGGCGCCGGCTTGTGGCAGCTGTTCAAAGGCATCGACTCGCCCTACAAGTCGCTGCTCAAGCTGCTGCTGACCGAGGCCTATGCCAGCGAGCACCCCACCGTTCGCTGCCTGAGCCTGGACTACAAGCAGGCAGTGTTCGCCAACCAGCTAGACCTCGACGAGCTGGACCCCTACGTGATGGTGTACCGGCGCATCGAGCGCTACCTGCTGCAGCGTGGCGAACACGCGCGCCTGGAGCTGGTGCGGCGCAGCCTGTACCTGAAGGTGAACAAGAAGCTCAGCGACCCGACCCGGGCCAATGGCTGGCAACGCCGGCTGTTGCAGCGCCTGGCCGACGAGTGGGGCTGGGACGAGCGCCAGTTGGCCCTGCTGGACAGTCGCAACCAATGGAAAGTGCAGCAGGTTGCCGTCGAGCGCCGCGAGCTGGTGGCCGAACTGAACCACAGCTACCGCTTTCTCAGCCAGTTCGCCCGCACTCAGAACGCCAGCAGCCGCGCCGACCAGCGCGATCTCAATGTGCTGGGCCGGCGCCTTTACGCGGCCTTCGAGCGCCGCGCCGGCAAGGTCGAAGTGATCAACCCCGGTATCGCCCCGGACCTGGCCGAAGGCACCCTGACCCTGGTCCAGGCGCCTAACCGCAAAGAGCCCGGCAGCCACCACTGGGAGCTGTACACCGGCAACCTGAGCCCCCATGAGGTGGACCACTTCAGCCCGCTCAAGCGTTGCCGCGAACTACTCGAACTGCTGACCTGGGCCCATCGCAACGGGGTGATCGACAGCAGCACGCGTCTGGCGTTGCACCCGGGTGTCAGCGACCTCAGCGAATTCGAGCTGTTCAACCTGGTCGGCTGCCTGCAGCAGAGCATCCCCCTGCCCTTGCCGACCGTCAGCGAAGTGCGCCTGCTGCAACCCAGCGTTGCCGACGAGGTGCTGCTGCTGGTCAACGTCGCCATCGACCCACTGCGCCACCACCGCGACCTGAACATCCTGATGACCACCGAGCGTACCGACTCGTTGAGCTATGCAGGCGTGCGCGAAAACCTGGTCCTGACCCTGGACCAGGTCACCCTCAACAGCTGGAACGAGGTACTGGTCCAGCGCTATGACGGCGAGCACGCGCTGGTGCGCTGCCTGCGCGACTTCCTCAACAGCCCCGTGCTGCGCGGCCACCGGCCGAGGGTGCGGGTGCGCTGCTTCTGCCACAGCCGCGCCCAGGCCATAGGCCAACGCGTGGAGGAAATATTCGACACCGTACAACTGCTGCTGGACCAGGGACTGAACCACCGCTACCTGCTGCAGGTGGCCCAGCACACCCATGTGCTGGAGCTGATGGCCGGGCATGTCGGCCTCACTACCTTGGCCGAGCATGAGGCACTGCTGAACCACCTGGGCGAAGAACGCAGCGCCTACAGCCCACTGTACCTGGATGCCAACGCCCTGCAGGACCACGACCTGCACCTGGTGCTGGAGCAAGGCCGGCCGTCCTGCATCCAGGTGTTCTACCGCCTGCAGGGTGGCTGGGCCGAGTTGTACGTGCTGGATGAATACAATGCCCTGTGGCAGCAACGCCTGCCGCTGCACGACGAAGCTCACTTGCTGTTGCCGCTGCAGCGTTTTCTGCGCTCGGTGGTGATGCGCCGTGATGCCCGGCTGCCGCTGGACACCCAGCGCGCGGCCTCACTGGACATCCACTACGCGCAACTGTTGCCTTCCGGGCCAGGCAAGGCGCGCAGCATCGAGCCGCGCCAGGCCCCGCTCGAGGGTAGCGACCAGCCTTACTATGAGGTGCAGGCGATCATCCAGGCCGGAGTGGCGGGTGCGGCGCACGTGACGCTGTATTGCGACCAGCAGGAGTTTTCCGAACTGGAGCATGGTGAACAGCTGTATGCGGTAGCCGCCCGGCAGATCATCGGGCAGCGACATGGTGCAGGGCAGTACCGCTGCTACATCACTGACCTGGATTTGTCCGAGTTGCTGGATGACCAGCTGGGGTCGACGCAGCTGTACCTGCGCTACAAGCGGGAGCTGGAGCAGGCTTTGAACGAGGGGTTGGAGCAGGTTTTGGCGCAAGAAGCTTGAATTGCCGGGGGCGCGTTGCGCCCCTTTCGCGACACAAGGCCGCTCCTACAGGGGAATGCGTAATCCTGTAGGAGCGGCCTTGTGTCGCGATGGGCCGCAAAGCGGCCCCCCTGGCCCTTACAGGTCGAAATCGCCCGCCGCTTCTGGCTGGTATTCCACTTCCAGCAGCTTCAGCTTGAGGGTCTTGCCCCCAGGGGCCGGCCAGTCGATCTGCGCGCCCACCGACAACCCCAGCAAGGCGCAACCGATCGGCGCCAGGATCGAGACCTTGCCTTCCGGCCCGGCATCCTTCGGGTATACCAGGGTCAGGTGGTAGTCCTTGCCGCTGGCTTCCTCACGGCAGTGCACACGCGAGTTCATGGTCACCACGCCAGCCGGTACTTCCTCGTGACCGACCACCTGCTCGGCGCGGTCCAGCTCGCCCTGCAGGGCGAGCACACCCGGCGTACTCTCGTCGAGGCTGTCGATCAGACGCTCCAGACGTTGTACGTCCAATCGGGTGAGGATGAGGGAAGGCTTGGTGCTCATGATCCAGTCAGACTCCTTTGAACAGGCGGTTTTCATCGTGCAGATAAAGCAAAACCCCGCCCAAGGGCGGGGTTTGTGAAGGCTTTGGCGTCACCGACGCAGAACCCGACGTTACCACAGCCGGGTAAATACTCAAGCCCCTGCGATCAGTGTGCCTTAGCCTGGTCGCGCAGGGCCTGGGCCTCGCGGCAAATCTGCCGGCGCCGTTCGTCATCGGCCGAACGCCATTCACGGATATGCTCGACATGCCGGTGGCAACCTGTGCACACCCGCTGTTCGTCCAGCCGGCAAACGCTGATGCACGGCGACGGCACGGCGGGGCTGACGTTGCTGTAGAGCGGTTTGGGCGGCCGGGCCTGGGTACTGCTCATGTCAGATCTCGTCGAAGTCCAGCTTCTCGCCGGCCCGCTCCCAGACGATGCGCTCGAGCATTTCGCCCAGCAGCTCCTCGCTCTTCTCGCACACCCACTTGCCGCTTTCTTCGTCGTAGTCGAAGTGGAAACCGCCGGAACGGTCGGCCAGCCACAGCTGGCGCAGCGGCTCCTGGCGGCTGAAGATCAGCGTGCTGCCATTGTCGAACTTGATGGTCAGGACACCAGCGGAGTTCTCCATGTCCAGGTCCAGGCCGCTCTCGTCGAACAGGTCTTCCAGGGCCTGTTGGGTCGCGTCGACCAGATCATGGAAACGCGCTTCACTCAAACTCATTGCAGGAACCTCGAAATTGGCTGCGTTACAGGCAAGCCCGGCAAGATACGGGCGCTTGCCGCCGAATGCAAAGGTTTAGCCGCTACCTTCACTGGCATGAACTCAAAGCCAGCGCAGTACCTGTGGGAGCGGGCATGACCGCGAATCAGGTGCCGCGGTGTGTGGCACCGGCTCTGCCGGTGTTCGCGGGCACGCCCGCTCCCACAGGTACTGCGAAAGGGCCCTTGCAGGCGGTAAGAATAGCCCGCCCGGCGGGCCGGCCCTTGCATAGGCAAGCCGTCGGTCGCTCGGTATACTCGGGCGCAATACTGCATATTTCTAAGGATTTCACCCATGAAGCGCCTGATTTCCTCCCTCGCGGCGCTGGTCGCTGTTGCCTGCCTCGTTTCGGCCTGCGGCCAGAAAGGCCCGCTGTACCTGCCTGAAGATGGCAAGGACGGCAAAGCCAGCCACAAGTCGCACCAGTACCAGCCAAAAGCCAAGCCGGCCCCGACGCAGGAGCAGCAACCCGAGCTGCAGTCCGAGCCCGAGCAGTCGCCAGCGCAGTAAGGAAACCAGATGAACGCTTTCAACTACCGCGACGGCGAGCTGTTCGCGGAAGGCGTGGGCCTGTCGGCCATCGCCGAACGCTACGGCACCCCTACCTACGTGTATTCGCGCGCCCACATCGAGGCCCAGTACCGTAGCTACGCCGATGCACTGCAAGGCACCGAGCACCTGGTATGTTTCGCGGTCAAGGCCAACTCCAACCTTGGCGTGCTGAACGTGCTGGCACGCCTGGGCGCAGGCTTTGACATCGTCTCTGGCGGTGAGCTGGAGCGCGTGCTGGCCGCTGGCGGCCGTGCCGACCGCGTGGTGTTCTCCGGTGTCGGCAAGACCCGCGAGGACATGCGCCGTGCCCTGGAAGTCGGCGTGCACTGCTTCAACGTCGAATCCACCGACGAACTGGAGCGCCTGCAGGTAGTGGCCGCCGAGATGGGCAAGGTTGCCCCGGTCTCGCTGCGGGTCAACCCGGACGTCGACGCCGGTACCCACCCGTACATCTCCACCGGCCTGAAAGAGAACAAGTTCGGCATCGCCATCGCCGACGCCGAGGCCATCTACGTGCGGGCCGCGCAGTTGCCGAACCTGGAAGTGGTCGGCGTCGACTGCCACATCGGTTCGCAGCTGACCACCGTCGAGCCTTTCCTCGATGCCCTTGACCGCCTGCTGGTGCTGGTCGACCGCCTGGCCGAGTGCGGCATCCATCTGCGCCACCTGGACCTGGGTGGCGGCGTCGGCGTGCGTTACCGCGATGAGGAGCCGCCGCTGGTGGCCGACTACATCAAGGCGATCCGCGAGCGCGTCGGCGACCGCGACCTGGCCCTGGTGTTCGAGCCGGGCCGCTACATCGTGGCCAACGCCGGCGTCCTGCTGACCCGCGTGGAATACCTCAAGCACACCGAACACAAGGACTTCGCCATCATCGATGCGGCGATGAACGACCTGATCCGCCCGGCCCTGTACCAGGCCTGGATGGGTGTCAGCGCGGTCAAGCCACGCGCAGGCGAAGGCCGTGCCTACGACCTGGTCGGTCCTATCTGCGAGACTGGCGACTTCCTCGGCAAGGACCGCGTGCTGAACCTGGCCGAAGGTGACCTGCTGGCCGTACAGTCCGCAGGCGCCTATGGTTTTGTCATGAGCTCCAACTACAACACCCGTGGCCGTTGCGCTGAAATCCTGGTCGACGGCGACCAGGCCTTCGAAGTACGCCGCCGCGAGACCATCGCCGAATTGTACGCTGGCGAAAGCCTGCTGCCGGAGTAAGCCCATGCTGCTGCGTTTTACCAAGATGCATGGGCTGGGCAACGACTTCATGGTCCTCGACCTGGTCAGCCAGCACGCGCACATCCAGCCCAAGCACGCCAAGCAATGGGGTGACCGCCACACCGGCATCGGCTTCGACCAGTTGCTGATCGTCGAAGCGCCGAACAACCCGGAAGTGGACTTCCGCTACCGCATTTTCAATGCCGACGGCTCCGAGGTCGAGCAGTGCGGCAACGGTGCGCGCTGCTTCGCCCGCTTCGTGCTGGACAAGCGCCTGACCGCGAAAAAGCGCATCCGCGTGGAAACCAAGAGCGGCATCATCGAGCTGGACGTGCAGAACGACGGCCAGATCAGTGTCGACATGGGCCCACCGCGCTTCATCCCTGCCGAAATCCCCTTCGTCGCCGACGAGCAGGCGCTGAACTACCCACTGGAAGTCGACGGCCAGGTGCATTCGATTGCCGCCGTGTCCATGGGTAACCCGCATGCCGTGCTGCGTGTCGACGACGTGCGTACCGCCCCTGTGCATGAGCTGGGCCCGAAGATCGAAAACCACCCACGCTTCCCGCAGCGGGTAAATGCCGGCTTCCTCCAGGTCATCGACCGCCACCGCGCCAACCTGCGGGTGTGGGAACGTGGTGCGGGCGAAACCCAGGCCTGCGGCACCGGCGCCTGCGCCGCCGCCGTGGCGGCGATCAGCCAGGGCTGGATGGACTCCCCGGTATCCCTCGACCTGCCCGGTGGCCGCCTGCACATCGAGTGGGCCGGCCCCGGCAAGCCCGTGCTGATGACTGGCCCAGCCGTACGCGTCTACGAAGGACAGGTTCGTCTCTAAGCGAGTAACCGCCATGACCGATCAGCCCCAGGTTGTACCCCAGCAGTCCGCCGAGCTCGATGCCGAAGCGGTGGTCGCCTACCTGCGCGCCCACCCCACCTTCTTCGCCGAGCACGACGAGTTGCTGATCGAACAACGCATCCCTCACCAGCGTGGCGACAGCGTGTCGCTGGTGGAGCGCCAGCTCAAGTTGCTGCGCGACCGCAACATCGAGATGCGCCACCGCCTGTCGCAACTGATGGACGTGGCCCGCGACAACGATCGGCTTTTCGACAAGACCCGCCGGCTGATCCTCGACCTGCTCGACGCCGGCAGCCTGGAGGAAGTGGTGATGGCAGTCGAAGACAGCCTGCGCCAGGAATTCCAGGTGCCCTTCGTCAGCCTGATCCTGTTCGGCGAAAACGTCGCGCCGGTCGGGCGCTGGGTGAGCAACGCCGAAGCGCAGCAGGCCATCGGTGCCCTGCTGGGTGGCGGCAAGACGGTCAGCGGCAACCTGCGCGAGCACGAGCTGGCCTTCCTGTTCGGTGAAGAACAGCGCCGGGAAGTGGGCTCCAGCGCCGTGGCTGCCCTGGAATACCAGGGCCTGCACGGGGTGCTGGCGATCGGCAGCCGCGACCCGCAACACTACAAGAGCAGCGTCGGCACCTTGTTCCTTGGCTACATTGCCGAGGTGCTTGGCCGCGTTGTGCCACGCGTTACCCAGACCCTGCGCCCGGTACGCTGATGGAACGCCAGCTGGAGGCTTATTGCGCACACCTGCGCAACGAGCGCCAGGTGTCCGAGCACACCTTGCTGGGCTACCGTCGCGACCTGGACAAGGTGGTCGCCTACTGCAAAGAACATGGCATTACCGGTTGGGAGGCGCTGCAGATCCAGCAGCTGCGCCAGCTGATCGCCCGCCAGCACCACCACGGCCAGTCCTCGCGCAGCCTGGCCCGGCTGCTGTCGGCGGTGCGTGGCCTGTACCGCTATCTCAACCGCGAAGGCCTGTGCCAGCACGACCCGGCCAGCGGCCTGAGCCCGCCCAAGGGCGAACGCCGGCTGCCCAAGGTGCTGGACACCGACCGCGCCCTGCAACTGCTGGATGGCGGTGTCGACGATGACTTCATCGCCCGTCGTGACCAGGCCATCCTCGAACTGTTCTATTCGTCGGGCCTGCGCCTGTCCGAGCTGACCAACCTCGACCTCGATCACCTGGACCTCGCCGCCGGCCTGGTGCAGGTGCTGGGCAAGGGCGGCAAGGCCCGCGTGCTGCCGGTCGGCCGCAAGGCCCGCGAGGCATTGCAGGCCTGGTACCGCCTGCGCGGCATCGGCAACCCGCGCGACCGCGCGGTTTTCATCACCCGCCAAGGCAACCGCATCAGCCCACGGGCCGTTCAGCAACGGGTGAAGGCGGCCGGTGAGCGCGAGCTGGGCCAGCACCTGCACCCACACATGCTTCGCCATTCCTTCGCCAGCCACGTGCTGGAATCGTCCCAGGACCTGCGCGCGGTGCAGGAGATGCTCGGCCACGCCGACATCGGCACCACGCAGATCTACACCCACCTGGACTTCCAGCACCTGGCCGCGGTGTACGACAGCGCCCACCCTCGGGCCAAACGCAGCAAAGGCACAGACTCATGAGCATCAAGCTGATCACCTTCGACCTCGACGACACCCTGTGGGATACCGCGCCGGTGATTGCCAGCGCGGAAGTCGTGCTGCGCGACTGGCTCGAAGCCAACGCCCCGATCCTTGGCGGCGTACCGGTGGAGCACCTGTTCGCCATTCGCGAGCGCCTGGTACAAGCCGAACCCGGCCTGAAGCACCGTATCAGCGCCCTGCGTCGACGGGTGCTGTTTCATGCCCTGGAAGAAGTCGGCTACAGCGAAAAACATGCGCAGGAGCTGGCCAACGAAGGTTTCGAAGTATTCCTGCATGCCCGCCACCAGGTGGAGATTTTCCCGGAGGTGCAGCCGGTGCTGGAGATCCTGCGCCATCACTACACCTTGGGCGTGGTCACCAACGGCAATGCCGACGTAAGCCGGCTGGGGCTGGCGGACTATTTCCGCTTTGCCCTGTGTGCCGAAGACCTCGGCATCGGCAAGCCGGACCCGGCGCCGTTCCACGAAGCCCTGCGCCGCGGTGACGTGGAGGCCAGCGCAGCGGTGCACATCGGTGACCACCCGGGCGATGACATTGCCGGCGCCCAGCGCGCCGGGCTGCGGGCGGTGTGGTTCAACCCCCAGGGCAAGGCGTGGGTAGGCGAACAGGCGCCTGATGCCGAGATCCAGCGCCTGTCGCAGTTACCCGACATCCTCGCGCGCTGGCGCTGACAGGCGCCGCTTCGCGGCCCATTCGCGGGCACGCCCGCTCCCACAGGTTTACTGCCCTCTCAGCTTCTGCGCGATCCCAGTGGGAGCGGGCGAGCCCGCGAAGAGGCCGGCACAGGCAACACAAAACAGACAGGCACAAAAAAGCCCGCAGCGACGGCGGGCTTTTTTTCGATCAGCCACTCAGATAGGGCGGCTGCCGTACTTGTTGTCCGGCTTCTTGGGCGGATCGGCGACCACGTTGGCCTCGACTTCCTGAACCTTGCCGCCGCGAGCGAGGAACTCTTCCATGGCCTTGGCCAGGGCGTCACGCTCCTTCTGCTTGGCTTCCATGCTCGGCATCTCGTCTACCGAGACCGCGGCCTTGGATTTGCCCTTGGCAGCGGGTGCCGGGCTGCTGTCGTCATCGCCAGCGTCTTCGGCACCATCATCAGCTGCCGCTTCGAGGCCTTCATCGCCCTCGTCTTCGTCGCCTACTTCGAGGTCATCATTTTCCAGATCGTCGTCGCTCATGTTCTACCTCATGACTTGCGAAAAGCAGGTTAGTTATAGACCAGTGCAGCCGTAGACCGGCAGCCACCAGTGAAAATTCAACTGGCCGTGGGTTAGGCCACTGCCCTAGGGTCGGCGCTCCTGATGGGAGGCGGCACCCAGCAGACCCTGCTCCTGGCAGGACCTGACAAATCCTTTAGCCCCTGCTGGCCACACGCTATTGGCAAGCCTAGCAAAGGCTGGCGAAGCGTGTGGACTACTCGTCAAACACCCTTCGGCGCGCATTCTAGCGCGCCAGCAGAAAAAGCAAAGCACCATGAATGCTCTGCGTTTTGTAAGATTTCCGCCTACGTCGCGAACGTGTCGGATAAACCGTTTGCCGTGCGGGAAATGCTAAAAATCTGGCAAAAAAATGCCCGGCAAGCCGGGCAAGTTTTTACCGCGTCGCAGTTACAGGTTGTAGCCGCGCTCGTTGTGCTGAGCCAGGTCGAGGCCGACCGACTCTTCTTCTTCGCTTGCCCGCAGGCCCATCACCACATCAAGCACCTTGAGAATCACGTAGGTGACGATGGCGGTGTAGACCACGGTGAAGATCACGCCCTTGGCCTGGATCCAGACCTGCATGCCGATGTCGGTGACGGTACCGAAGCCGCCCAGCGCCGGAGCTGCGAACACACCGGTGAGGATGGCGCCGACGATACCGCCGATGCCGTGCACGCCGAAGGCGTCCAGCGAGTCGTCATAGCCCAGCTTGCGCTTGAGGCTGGTGGCGCAGAAGTAGCAGACCACACCCGAGACCAGGCCGATCACCAGGGCACCCATGGGGCCTACGGTACCGGCAGCCGGGGTGATGGCGACCAGGCCGGCGACCACACCCGAAGCAATGCCCAGGGCACTCGGTTTTCCGTGACCGATCCACTCGGCGAACATCCAGCCCAGGGCCGCGGCGGCGGTGGCGATCTGGGTCACCAGCATGGCCATGCCGGCGGTGCCGTTGGCAGCCGCGGCAGAGCCTGCGTTGAAGCCGAACCAGCCGACCCACAGCATGGCCGCGCCCATCAGGGTATAGCCCAGGTTGTGCGGAGCCATCGGGGTGGTCGGGTAGCCCTTGCGCTTGCCCAGCACCAGGCAGCAGACCAGGCCAGCGATACCGGCGTTGATGTGCACCACGGTGCCGCCAGCGAAGTCAAGCACGCCCCAGTCCCACATCAGTGCACCGTCACCGCTCCAGACCATGTGCGCGATCGGCGCGTAGACCAGGGTGAACCAGATGCCCATGAACACCAGCATCGCGGAGAACTTCATGCGCTCGGCGAACGCACCGACGATCAGCGCCGGGGTGATGATGGCGAAGGTCATCTGGAAGGTGATGAATACCGCTTCAGGGAACAGCGCGGCAGCCGAGGTCAGGTTCGAGGGCGTGACGCCGCTGAGGAACGCCTTGGAGAAGCCACCGACGAAGGAATTGAAGTTGAGCACGCCCTTTTCCATACCGGTGGTATCGAAGGCCATGCTGTAGCCATAGACGACCCAGAGAATGCTCATAAGGCCAGTAATTGCAAAGCACTGCATCATTACCGACAGCACGTTCTTGGAACGCACCATGCCGCCATAGAACAGGGCCAGGCCCGGAATGGTCATGAACAGCACCAGCGCCGTTGCGGTGAGCATCCAGGCGGTGTCGCCGGAATTCAGCGCTGGGGCAGCTTCCTCTGCCAGGGCAAGCCCGGGCATTACGAGGGACAATAGGGCTCCTAGCCCTGCGATCTTACGCAGAGTCATGTTGTTTTCTCCTGGGGCGTTGGGTTTGGTGAGGCTTTGTTGCTGCTTAGATCGCGTCGGTATCGGTTTCGCCGGTACGGATACGGATCGCCTGCTCCAGATTCACCACGAAAATCTTGCCGTCACCGATCTTGCCGGTGTTGGCTGCCTTGGTGATGGCTTCGATTACCCGATCAAGGTCCTTGTCATCGATGGCGACATCGATCTTCACCTTGGGCAGGAAATCGACCACATATTCAGCACCGCGATACAGCTCGGTGTGGCCCTTCTGCCGACCGAAACCTTTGACTTCGGTGACGGTGATGCCCTGCACGCCGATTTCCGACAGCGACTCGCGCACGTCGTCCAGCTTGAACGGCTTGATGATGGCTGTGACTAGCTTCATGAAACTCTCTCCCGATTTGGTGGACTTGCCCCAGGAAAACAAACCCGTCTCAAGTCTAAGCGCAGCGGTTGGCTTTGTAACGCGTCGTCGGCATCCGGCTCCGCGTGCGCACTGCCTGGTCACAAGGAACTGCATCAGTGCATGGCTCGCACTGGTCTTTGCAGAAACCTTGCCAGTTCCGTCAAAGCTCGGGAAAACAGGGAGTTATGTGAATCAGTCGGGATTGGCCAGTCGCCAGCATGGGAAACATGCACAATTTCGGTGCGCTTCGACCTGCCGCATCGCTCGAAAAATGTGCAGTTTCAGATGAGCGCTGCTTTCTGTAGGAGCGGCCTTGTGTCGCGATAGGGGAGCGAAGCGCCCCCACGATTTGTGCCTGGATACTGATATCGCTGGGGCCGCTGTGCGGCCCTTTCGCGACACAAGGCCGCTCCTACACGAGCCAGCGACGAGGCCGGATGCTCATGCATGCGTGCTACACTGCCGGCCATTTCCCAGTATCAGTGGACAGCCCCATGCTCGCGCCCAAAGCCCTTCTCGATGCCCTGAGCGACCAGGCATCGCGCCTGTTCAGCAGCGATACCGCCCAGCCCCGCGCCGAACTGGAAAGTCAGTTCAAGGTGCTGATGCAAGGTGCCTTCAGCAAGCTGGACCTGGTCAGCCGCGAAGAATTCGACAGCCAGATGGTCGTACTGGCGCGCACCCGCGCACGCCTGGAGGCTTTGGAAAAACAAGTGGCCGAGCTGGAAGCCCGGCTGAACCCGACCCCACAGGATGAGTAAATGCAACCCTCCAGCGCATACCCGGTACTGTTGTTTTCCTACGGCACCTTGCAGGACAAGGCCGTGCAGCTCGCCAACTTCGGCCGCGAACTGAGCGGCCAGGCCGACCGCATGCTGGGCTACCGCCAGGACTGGGTCGAGATCACCGATCCGGCCGTGCTGGCAGCCAGCGGCAAGTCCCATCACCCTATCGTCGCTCCCAGCAGCCAGGCAGACGACAGCGTGGCCGGCATGGTCTTCCAGATCAGCGAAGAAGAGCTGGCAGCGGCGGATCGCTATGAAGTCGCTGACTACAAGCGCGTGGCCGTAACGCTCGCATCGGGCCTGACCGCCTGGGTTTATGTACGCGCCTGAGCCCTTCCGGCGCACAGCAGGCACGAACCCGACGGGTTGACAATGCAGGGGAAACCCCTGCCTGAAAAACCAGGACGCACACTTCTTTCGCCGGCCCGGGCCGTGCTCGCTATTCTTGCAAAGCCGCAGGAAGCGGCCCTCTTCAGCGACAACGGAGCGTCCATGTCCCTAGCCCTCGTCCACAGCCGCGCCCAGGTGGGCGTGCAGGCACCGGCGGTCAGCGTCGAAACCCACCTGGCCAACGGCTTGCCCCATCTCACGCTGGTCGGTCTGCCGGAAACCACGGTCAAAGAGAGCAAGGACCGGGTACGCAGCGCCATCGTCAACTCCGGTTTGAACTACCCGCAGCGGCGCATCACCCAGAACCTCGCCCCCGCCGACCTGCCCAAGGATGGCGGGCGCTATGACCTGGCAATTGCCCTGGGTATCCTCGCCGCCGATGGCCAGGTACCAACGGCCACCCTTGCCGAGGTCGAATGCCTGGGCGAACTGGCGCTGTCTGGCAAGTTGCGCCCGGTGCAGGGCGTGTTGCCCGCAGCACTGGCGGCACGCGAAGCAGGCCGGGCGCTGGTGGTGCCGCGGGAGAATGCCGAGGAAGCCAGCCTGGCAGGCGGGCTGGTGGTGTATGCGGTGGGGCACCTGCTGGAACTGGTCGCCCACCTGAACGGCCAGGTGCCATTGCCACCGTATGCCGCCAACGGCCTGATCCTGCAGCAACGTCCGTACCCGGACCTGAGCGAAGTGCAGGGCCAACTGGCGGCCAAGCGTGCGCTGCTGCTAGCGGCGGCCGGGGCGCACAACCTTTTTAAGTTGTGGGATAATACACCAACGCCACCAGGACCAGACCGATGAAGCCGAAAGCCTACAGTTACATCCGTTTCAGTACCCCCGAACAGGCGAAGGGAGATAGCTACAGGAGGCAACGGGCGGCAGCAGAGGCGTACTGCGTCGAAAACGGCTTGGAACTGGCCGACACGAAGGAATACTTGTTCTTCGACCACGGACGATGCGCGTACAAGGCGAAACACCTGGACGACACCGCTGATTTCGGGCGATTCCTGAGTTACGTTGATAACGGGGACATTCCAGCTGGAAGTTACTTGATCGTCGAAAGCCTGGATCGACTTGGCCGCGATGCAGTGAGAACTGCCCTACCCCGCTTTCTCCAATTGCTAGGCAAGGGTATCCGCATCTACACAAGCATCGACAAACACCTGTACACGGAGAACTACGAGCTGTCGGACATAGTTATCTCGATAGTTTCAATGTCTCGGGCGCATGAAGAATCCAGCACCAAAGGCAAACGGGTAGCCGCCGCCTGGAAGAATAAGCGGTCGCTTGCACGGGAAAGTAAGACTCCGCTCGGGGCCGCCTGCCCGTACTGGTTGAAGCTTGTGGACGGCGTTTACCAGCCGGTGCAAGAGCGCGTGGAGGTAGTCCGCCGCATATTCGACATGACGATCCAGGGATACGGCCAAGCGGTGATTTCTCGCCACCTGAACCAAGACAATGTGCCCGTGTTCGGCAGCACGCGGTCAACGACAGAGAAGCCCCGGAACAAAAGTGGCCTATGGGGCACTAGCTCCGTAGAGAAAATCCTGAACAACCGGGCCCTGCTGGGCGAATACCAACCGACGCACCTTGTAGGCCAAGTGCGGGAGAACGACGGCGATCCAGTGGAAGGCTTTTACCCGGAAATCATCACCCCGGATTTGTTCCTGCAAGCCAAGGCCGCACGCGAGCAGCGAAAGACGGCAGGGGCGACAAAGCAGTCGAAGAACTTCAACGTATGGCAGGGCCTGGCCAAGTGCTACCTATGCGGCGATGCGATGCACCTGATTAACAAGGGGCGCCAGCCCAAGGGGTACACGTACCTACAGTGCTACTCAGCGAAGAAAGGCATTTGCCGTAGCGGCAGTATTCGGATCGAGCAGACGGAGTCCATATTCAAGGAAATCCTGGCCAACGTGGACAGCATGTCGCTGGTTCACGGGAGAAGCGCTGAAATCCGCAGGAGCCTGGAAGTTGCAGACGGCAAGCTGGCGGAAATAGCCAGCAAACTGGAGGCGGCAATTGAAGGTCAATCAGCTTTTCCATCGGTCGCCGGTGCGAAACTACTGCATGAACGTGAGCAGGAGCATACTCACTCACTGACTCTACGGGACGAACTTAGACAGCAGCTTGCATCACACCGCGTCATCAGCCGAGAAGACTTTTTTCGGCAGATCGATCTTGTGACCTACGAAGGCAGGGCCGCTGCTAACAGCCTTCTGAAACGCCTGGGTTTGCAAGTTCTGTTCAGGCGTCACAACCCGAGTCGCTGCCAATGCTGGGTACTGGACAAGTCTGACGAAGCGGTTACAGACGAGGTACAGCAGATGCTGTTCAGCGTGATGTACGAGGACGGCCATGCCACTACCCAACCACTTGACCCCGATATCTACGGCAGGCAGGTCGAGCAGGGGCTAACCACAACAGAAGCCGCGATGCGTGAGCAGGAAGAAGAAGGAATCAGCTGGCACTTCTTTGGCGGCAAACTTTCCCAAGGCCGGAATACCTGAAAATTTTTTCCGGCACCTTGCCCCTGGCGAAAGTGGGCACCCGAAAAGCTGGCCAAACTATCACGGCGGGGATTGGGGGAATCGGTGAAAACTGGCCAACTGCCGGTCGGTGCTAAGAGCCATTCCTGTACCAAGTGCGTGGCCTGGCCGGAAAAAATGAAATATGACAGGCATAGAAAAGCCCCGCCGTGGCGAGGCTAGTTGCGAAGGCGTTCTATCGTTGAGGCGATGGCATCGGCGTTAGTGTCGAGGGCCTGGAGCGCCACCATCGCGTTCTGAAACGTGTTCTCTGACCCCCTGGCTCGTAGCCATAGGGCGATTTCTTCAACGCTGGCCCGTATGGCCTGCTGGTTCATATGCAGCGCTTCTAGGGCGTCCGCTACTGCCGCGTTCTGGTCGTCCATGTTCCGTCCTCAAGGTGGGTAGGCAACGCATCCTATGGCGCCTGTTAGGCGCTGGCTTTCATTGCACGTTGTACGGTGCTCAGGCTTACGCCAAGGCTTTCTGCGGCCTTGCGGAACGATAGCCCACCACTGACAGCGGCACGTATTGCTTCGTCATCCACGGTCTTCGTGCGGCCCTTATATACGCCTTTCTCCTTGGCCTTGGCGATGCCTTCTCGCTGGCGTTCCTTAATCATCGCACGCTCGAACTGGGCCACCGCTCCCATCATCGACAGCATAAGTTGCTGGGTCGGATTGTCCTCGCCGGTGAACTCCAACTGTTCCTTGTGGAAGCGGATGTGGATACCACGCTTGGTTAGGTCTTCCACCAGCTTGAGCAGGTCGGCCAGGGAGCGGGCTAGGCGGTCGATGGAGTGAACAACGACGGTATCCCCCTCCCGCACGTACTCAAGCATCGCCTGGAGTTGGGGGCGGTCAGTCGTAGCACCGCTCACCTTCTCAGTGAAAACCTTGTCCAGGGCGATACCGTCAAGCTGCCGCTCCGTGTTCTGGTCAACCGAGCTAACGCGAATGTACCCGACCTTTGCCATTTCCCTGCCCTCTGTATTCATTTGCTTCTAGATGCTGTGAGTGTGCATGTATTCAAATTCTAAATCAAGGCAAATGAATACGGAAAATGGCGGGGTGGTGTATTCAGCCAGCTGTATTCCCACGGGTAAACCTGAATGAATACGGGTTGGCTTTCCTACGGGCGTAAAAATGCCCCGCTTGGTGGCGGGGCAATGGCACGGGGAGTCGGCGGAACGGCTGGGGCAGGAAAACCCCTGCCAGGGGCTGGGGCAAGTTGGGATGCAACAGGCAGCAGGGGCTTGCAATGTAAAATCCTACCAATTCAGTCGGATATTACGTGAAAGGAACGACTTGCTTAACCCCGCCGCCAGCAATCCCTTGGAAATAGGGGCTTGTAGGCGTGTAAGGGCTTGCAAGGGGCAGTACCTCCCCTCACGGGGGCTAGTTATCGCCTAGTTATGCGGTAGTTATTTCGGGGTTTTTATGCAGCCTGTTGCAGCGCCACTGGCGAGAACTCTAACCATTGCGGGAACCGCTTAAACGCAATGTTCGACCACCGGCTCGGCCGATTTCGAAAATCCTGGCGAGCGCTCTCGACTGCCTTATCAAGGTCTACCAACATTGCGTCTTGAGCATCGAGAATTTGTGTCTCGGTGCACATACCGGCGTCCAGCAACGCCCGCCAGGTTGGTTCAAACGTGGCGTACAAGTTGTCGATGTAGCCTAGCCAAGTTGAGCCACTGGCTTCCCAGCTCCACTGATCCGGGGCTGCGACTACCGGCGCCAGGTTTTGCACAACAAGCCGTTTCATCAACCGATTCCGGATATGGTCAAGGTCGATATCCAGCCCTTGTAGCGCCATCTGAGCCGTTGCGATGATTCCGGGTTTCAACTCCTTGCCCTTCGGGTCGTATACACCGTTAAGCAGCGTTCCCAGATCATCAGTCAGAACCTGAGCGGGAGCCCGCCAAGGACGATCATGGTGCAGGTGCAACAGGGGCGACCATGTAGCGTTACCCGTCTTGTGAAAGCGAGTTCGGGCCGTGCCCTGGTTATCGTTGATCTGGACGAGGTAGATGCCCAACAAACGCACCAGCTTTAACATTTCCTTGCAGTTGGCCCGGTGTTGCCCGTCCGGCAGCAGGTCGGAGAAACGGGCAAGTTCGTCGTGCAGCACGCCCAAGTCTGAATCTGCTGGGCAATTGCCAACGGCAAAGGCTTTACTACCAAGCCTGCCATTCTGGATCGCATCGAGGGATTGCAGCTCATCCAGCTTGAGGGCTTCAAGTTCCGCTTTGGTGTACAGGCGGTCTAGTGGTTCGTATAGCTCGTCGCCCTGGTGCTTAAATACTGCCCCGGCGAGGCGAAGGCGCTGTGTGCGTTGCGGGATGTTTTCCAGTTCATCCAGAAATGTGTCCAGCTCAGAGCCAAGGAAACTAGCAAGTTTTTGTAGCACCTGGTCCTGCGTCATATCGTCAGTGATGTTCCACTTCCGCTTGCGAGCAGTTGCAGGGATTGAGGCACCGGCCCAGGTGTTTACCGGCTTGTTGCCCTGCTGTTGATTGAGTTTTGCAAGGCCGGTGAACAGGTTTTCTGGAATGGTTAGGCCGGTGCTGCCATCACGACCGTTCAAGGGTTGAACGTGGCTCAGGTGGAACCGGTCTTTACCGTGCCCGCCTTCTACCCAGCCATACCGTTTCTTGCGGTAAATGTGCAGTTCGTAAAGCAGGTGCAGTCCAGCGGCATTGATGCCCTGGTAAGTCTGAACCGTTCCCGCCCGCTTGGCCTGGTCAAGTAGCCAGTAGCCGAAGGCACATTCAAGTAATCGCTGTTTGCGGTTCGCGACCTTCTTTTCCCTGGCCTTTAACTTGGGAGCCTTCTGCTGCCGTTCTGCTGCCTTTGCACAGCCGCTGCTGCATGTAGCCCGACCACCGGGTCTTCGTTTGAACATCACACCGCAATGGGTGCAAGGGTAATCAAGTTGGTTGTTGCTGTTCTGGGCTGCTGCCATTGGCGTCCACGCTTGCTGGGATCGAGTTGTTAAGGGTGGCCAGACTGATAAGCACGTTCAGGCCGTGGGTTGGGTTGGAAATGCCACGCGAGGCCATGAAGGCGAGCAGGCGTGCACTGGCGGTTTCGTTGAGTGAAATTCGCATGTGAAATCTTCCGAGAAGTTGAGTTTTAAAATCGTAAAGGCCGCGTGGCACTAGGCCTACAGCCAGAAATCGCGACAAATCCATACCCACCTGACCGACCGCGGAGCAGCAAAGTACGGCTACACCAGCGACCTTGTGGCGTGGTGGATGGGTGGCTTATAGGTTTGAGGTAGTGCGAGGAGGGAGGTGTCTAAGTTAGACCCTACGATGTATATCACGACTTTCGAATCTGTCAAGCCTTTCAGCAACAAAACTGAAAGACATTGTATTGAGTTGGTACCGCACGCATCGGAGGCAATTTCCACCGACGCGCGTGTCGATATGTAACTACAAGCCAATCTTACTTTCAATATAGCTTTGCAGTACTCCAGCAGCAACATCACCTATCTTTCCAGCCACGGAATAAACAAAGCCCTTCAAACGTTGCTTCGCCGCAATACGATCATCAGGCCTAGCGCTTTCATCATTTAACTCATGAACCGCAGATGCTAACACAGCCTTTTTTTCACCAGCTAAGGCTTCAATGACTTCTAACAACTCTTTCGCATCAGCACCCAAGTGCTGATCACCCAGAATTTGCTGTGCCACAACACCTTGAACCTTGTCGATTATTTGCGGATTGATATTAACAGTTAAATTATTTACCGCGTGCTGAATAGGCCTGCGATCAATTGCAAGGGTGGAAAGCACACTGTTCGGTAACGGAACGCTATCTTCTATCAACTGGTCAATTGCTTTCCAATCTCGCTCTGACCTAACATACTCAACAAGATCGGACTCAAGATTATGCTTTATCGAAAGCAATCGCCTTTCTCTTTCCTGCTTGATGTCGATATGAAGCCGTCTCGCTTCCCTACTATATCGCTCAACAATATTGAAAACCTCAACCTTGTTGAGATGCGATGACTCTAACAGCGCCTGTGCGCTTTGAGGGTTCGAAGCACATGTATCCATGAAGCTAGAGAACTCATTGAATTTCGCTGCAAGGGAGCTAGTTTCAATACCTCCCCCACCGAAAAATTCGTAGACAACTCCCTGATTTGTACGATATTGATCATGCCGGACATCCAACCCTGAAACTTTTTGAAGGTAGTCCCTGAATAGCTGGAACAATTTTTCAGCTTCGTTTGCCCACATCCTTTCAGACGGGACATAAATCCGAAAAATTAAATTGCTTTCCTGTCGTTCCACAAACGAAGAAGCTATAACCACTAACTCCACATTTTTTTGATATGGAACAACCTCTACACCATATGACGTCAATAACGACATGACCTCCTGCCTAACTTCTGCTGGTGGCGGAATAAAATCAGGCGCCACTTCATACTCAAACTCATACTCCTCGAACAGTTCTGGATCATAATACTTAGGCACTACAACTTCTTTGTGCCGACCTGCGAGAATGGATTCATGAGCCAAAAACAAATTGGGCTTTGCAGTTATTTCTTTCAACAACCTATCTTTAACCCCATCATACTCCCGATGGCAAAGCACATGAAAGCTTGCAATGGTCAACTTGACCACAACACAAGAAACTTCGTACTCTTTAAAGATATCAATTATTTTTTCCCAGTTTTCCGGCCTCGACTCCAGCATTTTCCTTTTATAGTAAGTGCCTACCGTTCTTAGCTGAGCGGTAACACCCTCGGAGTCCGCGTTGCCTATGAACAAAACAATTTTCTTTTTAAATGCGTTTTTCTTAGTAGTGCTCATTATTTCCTCTCGAGACCAGTCCCTATATAACCACTTCCGTCCAGCCGATGGATACGGAGACAAATTGCAATGTATCAGGCGGCAACACTGCGAGCATAATTGGAGATTAGCGCGTCAGTTGATACGAGAAAAGCTGTACCACATACGCTGATGCGGCTTACCTGAATAGGCACCCAGGCTGTCCCCAGTCAAACCCATATTGTTGGTGTAAAAGGTTACAACCTGTTGTTCACCGGGCCTCCCGGTACCGGCAAGACCTTGCTTGCCAGCCGCTTGCCGGGGCTGCTGCCACCACTGGACGAGCACGAAGCACTGGAAGTGGCGGCGATACAGTCGGTCAGCGGCCATACGCCACTGAGCAGCTGGCCGCAGCGGCCCTTCCGACATCCGCATCACTCCGCCTCCGGCCCGGCACTGGTCGGCGGCAGCAGCCGGCCGCAACCGGGCGAAATCACCCTCGCCCACCATGGCGTGCTGTTTCTGGATGAACTACCTGAGTTCGAGCGTCGCGTGCTGGAAGTGTTGCGCGAACCGCTGGAGTCGGGCGAGATCGTGATTGCCCGGGCCCGCGACAAGGTGCGCTTCCCCGCACGTTTCCAGCTGGTGGCGGCAATGAACCCCTGCCCTTGCGGCTACCTGGGCGACCCCACCGGCCGCTGCCGCTGTAGCACCGAGCAAATCGCGCGGTATCGCAACAAGCTGTCCGGGCCATTGCTGGACCGTATCGACCTGCACCTGACCGTGGCCCGGGAGAGCACCACGCTGAACAACCAGCCCTGCGGCGAGACCAGTGCCGATGTGGCGGCCAAGGTAGCCGAGGCACGTGAACTGCAACAGCGGCGGCAAGGGTGTGCGAATGCATTTCTCGACCTTGAGGGGTTGCGCTGCCATTGTGGGTTGGCGGCGGCGGACCAGGCCTGGTTGGAGGGGGCCTGTGAGCGGCTGACCCTGTCGTTACGTGCGGCTCACCGGTTACTGAAGGTGGCGCGGACGCTGGCGGATCTGGAAGGTAGCCAGGCAATTGGCCGGGCGCATCTGGCCGAGGCCCTCCAGTACCGGCCGGGGAGCAGTTAGATTGCCGGGGCTGCTTTGCAACCCATCGCAGGCAAGCCAGCTCCCACCCCGACCGCATCGGCCTCAAACCATGCGCAGTCCCTGTAGGAGCCTGGCTTGCCAGCGATGAGGCCAGTACAGCCAGTGCAAGACAGTTGCTCCCACACCGAACACATCGGCCCAAAGCCTGTGCAGTCCCTGTAGGAGCGGGCAAGCCCGCGAAGGGGCCGGGGCAGGAATACCTCACTGGCTACCCAGCAAAGCATCTTCAACCACCTTCAGCAGCACCTCTTCAGAAAATGGCTTGCCCAGGCAGACCAGCGCCCCAAGCGCCATCGCAGCCCGCACCGCCCCTTCATCCCAGTGCGCCGACATGCAGATCACCGGCAACCGCCACCCCAGCCTGGCCAGCTCGCGCTGCACCGCCAGCCCGCTCATTCCGGGCATCCTCAGGTCGAGCAGCACACACCCCGCTTGCCGCGCCAGTGCCGAGGCCAGGAACAGGTCCCCGGCAGCAAAAGACAAGGTCTCGAAACCTGCCGAACGTAGCAGGTTGGCCAGGCTTTTGCGCACCGAAGCATCGTCGTCAACGATGCACACCGTGCTGCTCATGCGCCGCCCAGGCCCTCAGGCTGCGCCCCGATAACGTTGTGCATGGCCACCAGTTCAAGCAGCGAGCGGGACTGCATCTTGTTCATGATGTTTTTCTTGTGCACCTTGGTCGTCACCTCGCTGGTGCCGATCTGCCTGGCGATCTGCTTGTGCGACAGGCCACCGACCACCAGCGAGAACACCTGGCGCTCGCGCTGGGTCAGGCGCTGGTACTTTTCCTCGACCTGCCGCGCATGGTGCCACTTGCGCCCTTCGGCCACGGCACGCGTGCGCACCGCCTGCAGCAGTGTCAGCATCTGGTCTTCGTCGAACGGTTTGGTCAGGAACTCCACGGCCCCGGCACGCATGGCCTGGACGGTCATCGGGATGGTGCCGAAGCCGGTCATGAACACGATCGGCCAGGGCAGCGCAAGTCGGCGCAGCGCATCTTGGACTTCCAGGCCGCTGGTATCGGGCAGGTGCATGTCCAGCAACAGGCAGGCATAGGGGGTTTCCAGGCGGGCCTCGAACAACGCCTCGGCACTGGCGAACAAATGATGCGGAATGTCCTGCGAGCGCAGCAGGCGGCCCAACGCCGTGCGCACCGACGGGTCGTCATCCACCACCAGCACCGGCACGTTCAAGTGCTCATCGAACAACTCGACAGTTTCGGCCGCGGCGCACAGCGGCGATTTGCCCGCCGCCTTGCCAGGCAACTCGAGGCTGATCTCGGCGGCCAGGCGGTAGCCCCGGCGTGGCACGGTCTGGATCAGGCCACGGTCGCCAAAGGCCTTGCGCAGCAAGGACACCTGCACCTGCAGGTTGTTGTCCTCGACTACCGTGCCGGCCCACACCTGGCTGAACAGCTCGTCCTTGTCGACCACCCGCCCCTTGGCCTTGATCAGCGTCGCCAGCACTTCGAATGCCCGCCCCCCCAACAGGACAGGCTTACCGTCAATAAAGGCTTCGCGCCGCTCCAGCGACACCTGGGCATTACCTATTCGGATCATGGCTTCCTCGCGCGGGCACGGGCGTTTCCCAGCCCAGGGCAGCCTAGGCCAGGGTACGCCTTCAGACAATTATCCCGAGGGATAGGTTGGCCTGAGGACTATACAAAAGCCCGCCAGCCCCCAGGGGACGATAACGGACAACAGCGTACCCTTTCCTGCCAAGCAGCCTGCAGCCCGCATCCCTGCTGGGTCCGCTGCGTATACTCGTGCGTCAGGATGTCGCTAGCAGGGGTGCCTTATGCTCGATGAACGCCTTGCCCACAGGCCCATCGATTACGACCAGTCCGTCGACGAGGGTTGGCTGAACCGGTGCGACATCAACGCGCTGGGCCAGGAAGGTGAACTCAGTTACTTCCGCCTTCGCGATCCAGCCACCGACCAGGCATGGATCGCCGTGCGCGCCCCGCGCGAGGTCCCCGCCGCCTGCCAGCGCCTGGAACGCGACTACCGCCTGCAACTCGACCCGCAATGGGCGGTGATCCCCTCGGCGTTCGTGCGCTCGGCCGAAGGCCCCCTGCTGGTGTACCCGGCCGGCCGCTCCATCGCCGACCTTATCGCAGAGGGCCCTGCCGCCCTGGCGCCGTTTCTCGAGATTGCAGTGAATGCAGCCACTGCCTTGGCCCAGGCACACGAACGCAATGTGCTGCACGGCGCGCTGCAGCCCGAACATGTGTGCCTGCGCGCGGACCAGCGAGTGCGACTGGGCTGCTTTCGCGCCGACCCGGCGGAACTGATCAGCGAACAGGGCACCCCGCTCGGCAACTGGGCTTACCTGGCGCCTGAACAGGTCTGCCCGCACGGCAGCAGCAGCGACCGACGCACCGACATCTATGCCCTGGGCGCGATCCTTTACCAGCTACTGCTGGGCGAATTGCCGCTGGCCGGGCGCGACACCCAGCACTGGCGCCAGCTGCATGCCGGCGTGCAGCCACGAGCGGCCTGCGAAGTGGACAGCAATGTGCCGCAACCTCTCAGCCGGATCCTGGCCAAGGCCTTGGCCAAAGAGCCGGACGCCCGCTACCAGAGTGCTCGCGCCCTGGCGGTGGACTTGGCCTATTGCCAGCGACAGTGGGCCGCCAGCAAGTCCATGGAGGCCTTCGAACCAGGCTGTGCCGACCCGATGACGCCCGACCGCGCACGCCTATATGGCCGCAGTGCCGAACAGAAGGCCATCGCCCTGCTGCTCAAGGCACAGCGCCGTGACAGCAAGCCACAAGCCCTGTTCATCAATGGGGCTACGGGCATGGGCAAGTCGAGCCTGGTCGAGGCTGCGCTCAGGGCCAACGCCCAGGGTTACTGGGCCATCGGCAAGTGCAACGGCGTTGCCCAGGCCGTGCCCTACGCGCCCTGGGTCGAAATTCTCGGCGCGCTGACCACCCAGTTGCTGGCCAAGAACAGCCGGGACCTCGACGCCTTGCGCTGCGAGATTCTGCGCCGTATCAAAGGCCACGGCCGGCTGCTCGGCAAGCTGGCACCAGACCTGCAACTGATCCTCGGCCCCTTGCCCGAGTTGCCGGCCAAGCCCACGCGTCTGGCGCTGCAGAAGGAGCTGCGGGCGATCGTCGAATTCCTGCAGGTATTCAGCCGCCCCGACCAGCCGCTGGTGCTGTTCTTCGATGACATGCATTGGGTCGACGACTCCAGCCAGCAACTGCTGGCGCAACTTCTGGCTCACTCGCCCGGCAACCTGTTGCTGATCTTCGCCCGGCGCAGTGATGCGCCAGCCAGCAGTACACCCCTTGCCCTGCCCGCAGCGGTGCGTAGCACCACGCTGAACCTGCGGCCCCTGGCGGTGAGCGCGGTGACCGAGTTGATCGGCGAGCGCTACCACGTCGGCCCCGAGGACGCATTGCAGGTGGCCGAACTGGTACACGACAAGACTGCGGGCAATCCGTTCTTCATCAATCAGATCCTCCGGGCCATGGTCGAGGACCAGCTGTTCACCTTCGATACCCAGGCCATGCGCTGGTCATGGTGCCTGCAGGCCGTGGCCCGCCACTGCTATTCCGACAATGTCGCCGACCTGATGATCCACCGCCTGGTGCGCCTGCCCGAGCCGCAGCGCGACCTGCTGCGGGTGGTCAGTGCGGCTGGCAGCCGCTGTGATGAACGCCTGCTTCACCAGGTACTCTCTCAAGCGCCCGGCGAGCCGTTGAAAGCCTTGATTGGCGCGGGTTTCCTGCAACCGGGCCAGAACGGCCTGGGCTTCGCCCATGAACGGGTGATGGAAGCTGCGTACGCTCTCACGCCAGCGCGCGCACGTGCCCAACTGCATGCACGTATTGCCCAGGCCATGCGCCAGGCCTGGCCGGGGCGCCTGCACGAGGTACTGTTCGAGCTTGCCAACCAGCTGCAACGCGCCAGCCCATGCGGGTTTGCAGCGGATGACTGCGAAGCTTTTCTGCAGCTTTTACGCGAGGCAGCAGCACGCGCACGCGATGGCGGCGCGTTCGAACAATCGGCTGGCTACCTGCACACGGCCGAGCAGTTGCTGCAACGCGGCGCAACGCTGGAAAGCCGCGCCACGCATGGCTTTGCCATCGCCTGCATGGCCACCGAGTGCGACATGCAACTGTCGCGAATGGTCGCGGCCGAGGCCCGCATCACTGAATGCCGCCTGCGCGCGCGCTCGGCGTTGGACCAGGCGCGGGTATGCCGCCTGCAGGCGCTGCTGTACACCTTGCGCGGCGACTATCAGGCGGCCATCGACAGCGCCATTTCCGGCCTGGACTTGCTGGGTATGAGCCCGGTGCGAGGTGTCGACTGGCAACAGGTCGAAGCCAGTCATGCCCATGTACAGACCTTGGTCGAACAGAAAGGCCGACACTGCCTGGAATCGCTGCAGCGCACCGATTCGGAGGAAGTGACAGTTGCCATCAGCCTGCTGGCCACCCTGTCGTCATCGTTTTTCGTGAAGGACGACATCTGCTTCCTGCACCTGGCCAAGCTCATGGAGCTGTCACTGCTGCACGGCGTCGCCCCGGGCAGCACCTACGGCATGGCCTGGTACGGGGTGATGATTGCCGAGCGCTTCGGCGCCTACCATGATGGCCACGCTTGCTGCCTGGCTGCGCTCAAGCTGATAGAGCGGCACGGTTTCGACGCTGACTTGACCAGCGCGCTGCTGGCCCTGGACCAGGTCAGCGCCTGGACCTCGCCCATGGAGTTCGCCCGCCGTACCGCACTGGATGCGGTCGACTCGGGGCGCCTGAGCGGCGACCTGGCGATGAGCTGCTATGCCTGCAACCACCTGGTTTCCGATTCGCTGTTCATGGGCCGCTACCTGCCGGACGTGGTGGAGGAACTGGCGCAAGGCCTGGCCACCGTGCGTCGCTACGGTTACCGCGACATCGAGCAGATCCTGCAGGCCCAGCAAGCGTTCGTCGCCAAATTGAGCGGCACGCCCTGCCCGGCCTCGGCCACAGCCTCGAAATCGCCTACCACGCGGTTCTTCCAGTACCTGATGGCCGGCATGTGCGACTTCTACCTGGGCAATATCCCGCAGGCCATGCGTAACCTGGCACTGGCCGGCGACAACACCTGGGCGGTACCGGCGCACATCAACCTGGCCGACTATCACCTGTTCCACGGCCTGGCCCTGGGCAGCCCCGAGGCCATTGGCAGCCTTGCCGACAAGCTGCGCGAGCTGCAGGCCCTGCGGGAGCGCTTCGGCCGCTGGGCCGGCTTCAACCCGGCCACCTTCCGCAACAAGCTGTTGCTGATCGAAGGCGTGATCGCCAAGCTCGAAGGCGACGGCCTGGCCGCCATCCGCTGCTTCGACCAGGCACAGATCGCCGCCACCGCAGCCGGTTTCATCCACGAGCAGGCGCTGGCCCACGAGCAGTTGGCCGAAGTATGTATCCCCAGCGGCCTGATCTCTGGCGCCAACCTGCACCTGCGCATCGCCCGCGACTGTTTCCATATCTGGGGCGCGACCGGCAAGGTGCACCAGCTGGAGGCGTTGCACCCGTTCCTGCGCACCCAGCCAATCCAGGAAAGCCAACGCGCAACCAACCAGGCCAAGCTCGACCTGGAAGCCGGCATCGAGGCAGCACGGGCGCTGTCCGAGGAAGTACTGCTCGAAGGCCTTATCGAAACCCTGATGGGCCACCTGACCCAGCATTCCGGGGCCGACCACGGTGCGCTGCTGATCGTCAGCGGTGCCGAATTCCAGATGGCTGCCCTCGCCTACATCGACGACGCCGGGCTGCACGTGAGCATGGACGACTGCCAGAAGTTCTTGACCCAGGCACCGCTGTCGATCATCAACGCCACCATGCGCACCAAGAAGCCCCTGGTGCTCAACGATGCCCAGAGCGATTGCCCCGAGGCCTTCCGCCAGCAGTTGCAGGCGCGCAAGGCCCGTTCGGTACTGTGCCTGCCGCTGGTGATCCAGGGCGTGCTGATCGGCCTGGTGTACCTGGAAAACCGCCTGGTACCGAACCTGTTCGGCAGCCAGCGCCTGGCCATGCTGGAAATCCTCGCCTCGCAGGCAGCGGTGTCGCTGCAAACCGCCAAGTTCTACACACGCCTGGCCGAAGACAACCAGACCCGCGCCCAGATGGAGGCCGAGTTGCGCCGCTCCCGCGCGGAGTTGGCGCGCACGGCGCACCTGCAGGTGATGAACGAGCTGTCCGCGTCCATCGCCCACGAGATCAGCCAGCCGCTGCTGGGCATAGCCTCCAACGCCGCTGCCAGCCTGCGCTGGTTGAAACGCGCCAAGCCCGACCTGGAAGAGGCGATTGCCGGCCTGGAAGATATACGCAACGACAGCGAACGGGCCGCCAACATCGTGCGTGCGCTACGCTCGCTGGCCAAACAGTCGCCGATGCAACTCAAGGTGGTGAAGCTGGACGAGTTGATCCGCGAAGTGGTGCGCCTTACATCGGCCGATGCCGCCAAGGGCCCGGTGGACGTGCAGATGCGCTTGCAGGCGGGAGTGAGCGTGATGGCCGACCCGGTGCAGTTGCAGCAGTTGGTGTTCAACCTGATTACCAATGGCCTGGAGGCGCTGGCGGGGTATCGCAGCGATGGGGTGCTGCGGATTGCGTCGGCGGTGGTCGGGGATGGGGTGGAAATCTGCGTGGACGACAACGGGCCGGGGATTGCAGCGGATGAGCGCGAGCGAGTGTTCGATGCGTTTCATACCACCAAGATCGGTGGCATGGGGATGGGCTTGGCGATCTGCAACTCGGTGGTGCAGGCCCATGGTGGGCAGTTGCAGGCGCTGGTGTCAGAGCTGGGGGGGTGCCGGATTCGCCTCACTCTGCCTGTGAATCATTCTTAGCCTGTTCCGGCCTCTTCGCGGGCACGCCCGCTCCCACAGGAACCGTGCAGCTCTCAAGCTGTGCGCTATCCCTGTGGGAGCGGGCGTGCCCGCGAAGGGGCCGGTACAGGTTTACATCAACGGGCGCTCAGGGCCGCATAGCTGTTCATCAGGTTGCGGTAGTTGGGAATGCGCTGCGACAGCAGGTTACCCAGCCCTTCGATGTCATTGCGCCAGTCGCGGTGCAGCTCACAGGCCACCGAGAACCAGTTCATCATCTGTGCACCCGCCTGGGTCATGCGCACCCAGGCCGCCTGCTGCACGGTTTCGTTGAAGGTGCCCGAAGCATCGGTCACCACGAACACTTCAAAACCTTCCGCCAGCGCCGACAGGGTCGGGAACGCCACGCACACATCGGTCACCACGCCTGCGATGATCAGCTGCTTGCGGCCAGTGGCCTTGATCGCCTTGACGAAATCTTCGTTGTCCCAGGCGTTGATCTGGCCAGGGCGGGCAATGTACGGCGCATCCGGGAACATCTCTTTCAGCTCGGGCACCAGCGGGCCGTTCGGGCCTTGCTCGAAGCTGGTGGTGAGGATGGTCGGCAGGCCGAAGAACTTGGCCAGGTCGCCCAGGGCCAGCACGTTGTTCTTGAACTCGTTGGGCGAGAAGTCCTGCACCAGCGAAATCAGGCCGGTCTGGTGGTCGACCAGCAGCACCACGGCGTCGTCTTTGTTCAGGCGCTTGTAATCGGGTTGGCTCATCGGGGTGACTCCTTGGGTTGGGAAAACAGGCCGGCACTGTCCACAAGGGGCTATACCGGCGGATAGGTTCGGCTTAAGGATGGGCCTGCGCCTGGCGCCAGGCCTTGGGTGGCTGGCCGACCAGGCGGCTGAAGGCGCGGGTGAAATGGGCCTGGTCGCAGAAGCCGCATTCCAGGCTCACGTGGGTGATCGGCGCCTCGGTGGCGAGCAGACGCTTGGCCTTTTCCATGCGTGCCAGCAGGCGCCACGCCTGGGGCGAGAGGCCGGTGTTGACCTTGAACGCACGCGAGAAGTGGCTGCGGGTGAGGTTGCATAACCCGGCGATTTCGATGATCGACAACGGGCTGTGCAACATCAGTTCCTTGGCCCGGCGCAAGCGCGCCGGCGTCAGTGCGCCGGGGGTTTGCAGCGGCGCTTGGGGCGTCCCGGGGTGCATGGCGGCTCTCCTGTTCAATGCAGAAAGTCTCGCCTCCGGCACATGACAAAGTCCTGAGCCAAACCTGAATTGTTGTTAATTGCGCGCTGCTGGCCCTGACGGTTTTGCCGATACCTTAAGATGCGTTTCGTATTCAGCTTCGGGCCGCTGGTGGCGGCCGGCATTCAAGGCAAAAGAGCGATGCAGGAAAAACCCGCCCACCGCACCGTGGCCATGGTGTTGTTCAATGATGTGTTGTTGCTGGACGTGACCGGGCCCATGGACGCGTTTGCCATTGCTAACCGCTTCCTTCCTGCCGAGCGGAAGTACCGGCTGCTGACCCTGGCCGAAGGGCAGGCAGCGGTGCGCGGCTCCTGCGGGTTGAAAGTGGTAGCCGACCTGCGTCTGGAGGACTTGCCGGAAGCCGTCGACCTGTTGCTGGTGCCAGGCGGCCCGGGGGCCTATGACATCGCCCTGCCAGGCATCGAGCGCTGGCTGCCCCAGGCCGTGCGCCAGGCCAAACGCTTTGGTGCCATTTGCACCGGGGTATTCCTGCTGGGCCGGGCCGGGCTGCTGGACGGCTATCGCTGCACCACCCACTGGAACTACGTGGAGCGCCTGGCACAGGCGTTCCCCGAGGCGAAGGTCGAGACCGAACAGATCTACGTGATCGACCGCTGCCTGATTACCTCGGGCGGCATCACCGCTGGCATCGACCTGGCACTGGCGGTGGTGGCCGAAGACCACGGCAAGGCGCTGGCCCTGGAAGTGGCCAAGGTGCTGCTGGTCGCCCGCCATCGCCAGGGCGGGCAGATACCCTACGGGCCACTGCTGGCGGCTGTACCGCGGGATGATTCGCCGATTGCCCGGGTGCAGGCGTATATCGTCGACCATATCGAGCAAGCCTTCACCGTGCAGAAGATGGCCGACCTGGTGGCCATGAGCGGGCGCAACTTCGCCCGCACCTTTCAACGCGAGGTGGGCATCACGCCGCTGCAATACTTGCAGAACGCACGCATCGACCGCGCGCGCAAGCTGCTGGAAAGCAGCGACCTGCCATTGAAAATGGTGGCGACGCAGTGCGGTTTTGGCAGTGACCGGCATTTGCGCAAGGTTTTCTGCGAGCGGATTGGCATGACGCCGGCGCAGTATCGGGCGCAGTTTGGTGGCGGTGAATAGTCAGATCTGCGCTGCCTTCTTCGCGGGCACGCCCGCTCCCACAGAGATAACACCGGCCTCAGGGGCAGTGTTGTACCTGTGGGAGCGGGCGTGCCCGCGAAGAGGCCATCACAGGTTGTCACCTGTAGCGGGACAATGTTTCTCCCCGATAGCAGATTGTCTGACTCCATCTCAACCCCCAGAATTGTCCGCCAAACTGATCTAACGCTGCCCCGGCAGCTCATGGAGTACGAGCCAATGCCACACGAAGGCAGCCTTCTGCAAACCGCGGTGATCTTTCTGCTTGCCGCTGTTCTCGCCGTCCCGCTGGCCAAGCGACTGAAACTGGGGGCCGTGCTCGGCTACCTGCTTGCCGGCGTGATCATCGGCCCGCAGGCGCTGGGCCTGATCCGCGATACCGAAAGCGTGGCGCACATTTCCGAGCTGGGCGTGGTCCTGCTGCTGTTCATCATCGGCCTCGAGCTTTCGCCCAAGCGCCTGTGGCTGATGCGCAAGTCCGTATTCGGCGTCGGTACCGCC
The DNA here is from genome assembly GCF_057444345.1 of Pseudomonas sp. PVC-5-1. Classification (NCBI taxonomy): domain Bacteria; kingdom Pseudomonadati; phylum Pseudomonadota; class Gammaproteobacteria; order Pseudomonadales; family Pseudomonadaceae; genus Pseudomonas; species Pseudomonas sp. PVC-5-1. The sequence continues at coordinate 5,579,062 of NZ_CM172024.1, forward strand.
CAGGTGCTGCTGACCGGTGCGCTGATCGGCGCCATCGCCCTGTTCGGCTTCAGCCAGACGCTACCGGCGGCCATCGTGCTCGGTCTGGGCCTGGCGCTGTCGTCCACCGCCCTTGGCCTGCAGAGCCTGGCCGAAAGCAAGCAGCTCAACGCCCCGCACGGCCGCCTGGCGTTCGCCATCCTGCTGTTCCAGGACATCGCCGCCATCCCACTGATCGCATTGGTTCCACTGCTGGCCGCCAGTGGCCCGGACACCAGCCACGGCGACAGCCTGGAGCATGGCCTGAAGGTATTCGCCAGCATCGCCGTGGTCATCGTCGGTGGCCGCTACCTGCTGCGCCCGGTGTTCCGCACCGTGGCCCGCACCGGCCTGCCGGAAGTATCCACCGCCACCGCGCTGCTGGTTGTGATCGGCACGGCCTGGCTGATGGAAGAAGCCGGCATTTCCATGGCCCTGGGTGCCTTCCTCGCCGGCCTGCTGCTGGCCGACTCGGAATACCGCCACGAGCTGGAATCGCAGATCGAACCGTTCAAAGGCCTGCTGCTGGGGCTGTTCTTCATCAGCGTCGGCATGGGCGCCAACCTGCGCCTGCTGATTGAAATGCCTTTGGTGGTGCTGGGCCTGACCCTGCTGCTGGTGGCGGTGAAGCTGGTACTGCTGATCGGCGTCGGGCGCCTGGCCGGTGGCCTGAACAGCGCCAGCGCCCTGCGCCTGGGCATGGTGCTGGCTGCCGGTGGCGAATTTGCCTTCGTGGTGTTCAAGCAGGGCAAGGACCAAGGCCTGTTCGACACCCAGACCTACGACCTGCTGCTGATGACCATCACCCTGTCGATGGCCATTACCCCGCTGCTGATGATTGGCTGCGCCCAAGCGCTCAAGCGCCCGCAACCGGCGCGTGAGGTGCCGGAGCATTACAAGCAGATCCAGGCTGACACGCCACGGGTGGTGATCGTCGGCATGGGCCGCATGGGCCAGATCGTCGCGCGCATCCTGCGGGCACAGAAGATTCCGTTCATTGCCCTGGAAACCTCGGTGGACACCATCGAGATGACCCGTATGTTCGAACAGGTTCCCGTGTTCTACGGCGACCCGCTGCGCCCCGAGGTGCTGCATGCCGCCAAGGTGGGCGAGGCGGAATACTTCATCATCACCATCGATGACCCGGAAGCTGCCATTCACACGGCGGAACGGGTGAAACGCCTTTACCCGCACCTGAAAGTGCTGGCCCGAGCGCGTAACCGCCAGCATGTGCACAAGTTGGCGGATGTCGGCGCCGAGCCGATTCGCGAGACGTTCTACTCCAGCCTGGAGATGACCCGCCGGGCATTGGTGGGGTTGGGGTTGAGCGAGGCGCAGGCGGCGGACCGGATTGCGCGGTTTACCCAGCATGACGAAGAAGTGCTGGTGGCCCAGGGGCAGGTGCGTGATGACCGGGCCAAGGTGATGCAGACGGCCAAGGAGGCCCGGGCGGAGTTGGAGCGGTTGTTTGATTCGGATGCGGATTGAGGGTTGGCGCATCGATTCAGGAAGAGGGCTCAGGCCCTCTTTTGTATTTTTGGCTTGAGATTGTCTGGGTCCGCTGCGCGGCCCTTCGCGGGCACGCCCGCTCCCACAGGAATAGCGCAAGCCTGGCAAGCGGTGCAGTACCTGTGGGAGCGGGCGTGCCCGCGAAGGGCCGCGCAGCGGACCCAGTGCACAAAAATATCAGCAGCATCCTACTTCGTTGCGAGCCATTTCCTACTCAGCCATACCATCTGACGAATTATCCTACGCACCGTGTCGAAGCCCGTCTGATTGTCCGGGGAAAGCCTGCTCTCTAGGCTTGCCGGGTCGCTGTCGGTTCAGCGATCGGGTGTGGAAACCCGGATGTGATGAAGGGCTGCCGTTATGGCAGTTGTGCGCGTGAGGCCTTTTGGCCTACCGGCTTGCCTTCTCACCGGTTTTCCACCCCGCGCACAACTGCCGCCTTCTGCGTGGAAACGGGTGGTTGCAGTTCAACCCGAGAGAAGGAATTGCCATGAAAAGAATCGTCCCCAATCCACCCCTCCCCAGCACCACACAACGCGCTTTCAGCCGCTGCGATGCCGGCCATCCACCTTTGTTCACAGTAAACCCAGGCGTCTCTGCCCACGACGCCCTGGTGCATGTCGCCCAGTACCTGCGCGGCGCCTACGACTGTGGCTACAAAGCCCTGGAACACCTGGATGAAACCGGCAAGAGCCTGTTCTGGAGCAACCTGAATGCGCTCGAAATGGCAGAAGGATTGGTTGAGGCATTGCTGGATGGGATTGAGTCGCAGCCCATGAATTGATGTTGTCTGTTCTGGCCCCTTCGCGGGCTTGCCCGCTCCCACAGGTACTGCATAGTGTCAGAGCCTGTGGTACTCCTGTGGGAGCGGGCAAGCCCGCGGAGAGGCAGGCACAGCAAACACAAAAGGCCGGCTCCCTATAGAGAGAGCCGGCCTTTTTGCATTCAACTAACGGGCTGTTACTTACCCGCAGTCAGCGCGTTGTAGCTGGTAATCAGGTTGCGATAATCCGGAATGTGGTTGGAGCAGAGCGCCGCCAGCCCTTCGATGTCGTTGCGCCAGTCGCGGTGCAGCTCACAGGCCACGCCGAACCAGGTCATCATTTGCGCGCCTGCGCGGCTCATGCGGTCATGGGCAGCATCGCGGGTCATTTCGTTGAAGGTGCCGGAAGCATCGGTCACCACGAACACTTCGAACTCCTCTTCCAGGGCCGACAGCGCCGGGAACGCTACACAGACCTCAGTCACCACGCCGGCGATGATCAGCTGTTTCTTGCCAGTGGCCTTCACCGCCTTGACGAAGTCTTCGTTGTCCCAGGCGTTGATCTGGCCTGGGCGGGCGATGTAGGGGGCGTCCGGGAACAGGGCTTTCAGCTCTGGTACCAGCGGGCCGTTGGGGCCTTGTTCGAAGCTGGTGGTGAGAATGGTCGGCAGGTTGAAGAACTTGGCCAGGTCGGCCAAGGCCAGCACGTTGTTCTTGAACTTGTCCGGCTCGATGTCACGGACCAGGGACAGCAGGCCAGCCTGGTGGTCGACCAGCAGGACAGCGGCGTCGTCTTTGTTCAGGCGGTTGTAGGTGAATTTGCTCATGGTCTGTGCTCCTAAGGGTTATGAATTTTTCAGCATTCGGGGGTGTTTCGCGTTGATGGGCACAGATTAAAATCATCACCTTTGTGGCGGTAGATAGCAGAATTTGGCTTTAGCGTTCCGTTTTATGAACGATAGATTGGCGCTGGATTTACTGGCCTCTTCGCGGGCATGCCCGCTCCCACAGCTACTGCACTGGCTTTGAATCTTGTGCGATCCCTGTGGGAGCGGGTTTACCCGCGAAAGGGCCGGCACAGGCAACCAAGTACCCGGAGACCGATCATTGGAAGACCTCAACTCCCTCTACTACTTCACCCAAGTAGTCGAACACGGCGGCTTCGCCCCGGCTGGCCGGGCGCTGGACATGCCCAAGTCGAAGCTAAGCCGGCGCATCGCCGATCTCGAAGACCGCCTGGGCGTGCGCCTGCTGCACCGCACCAGCCGCCATTGTTCGCTCACCGAGATCGGCCAGGCCTACTACAACCGCTGCCTGGCCATGCGCGTGGAGGCCGAGGGCGCGGCGGAGATCATCGAGCGCAACCGCAGCGAACCGCGCGGCCTGGTGCGTATCAGTTGCCCGACCACCCTGCTCAATTCCTGGGTCGGGCCGATGCTGACCCGCTATATGCTCAAGTACCCGCAGGTGGAGCTGTTCATCGAGAGCACCAACCGCCGCGTCGACCTGCTGCACGAGGGTTTCGACATCGCCCTGCGGGTGCGCTTTCCACCGCTGGAGAACACCGACATGGTGATGAAGGTGCTGAGCAACAGTACCCAGTGCCTGGTCGGCCAGCCGCAGTACCTGGAGCAGTTGCCCAAGCGCTTCGACCCGCAGTTGCTCGGCACGCTGCCGAGCCTGCATTGGGGCAGCGCCCAGCGTGAGTACCAGTGGGAGCTGTTCCAGGGCGAAGACAGCAGCCGCAGCATCGTCATCCCGCACACACCGCGTATGGTGACGGACGACCTGTTCGCCCTGCGCCATTTCGTGGTGGCCGGGGTGGGTATTGCGCACCTGCCGCGGGTGGCGGTGCGCGAAGACCTGGCGGCGGGTCGGCTGGTGGAGTTGTTGCCGGACTGGCACCCGCGTTGCGGCATCGTGCATGCGATCTTCCCGTCACGGCGGGGGTTGCTGCCATCGGTGCGGGCGCTGATCGATCATCTGGCCGAAGAATTCGCCATCAGCGACATGGCTTGAGTTCTGGGTTGGCTGTACCGGCCTCTTCGCGGGCTCGCCCGCTCCCACAGGTTCACCACAGGCTCTGAACCCTGTGCAAAACATGTAGGAGCGGGCAAGCCCGCGAAGAGGCCGGCACAGGCAAAACCAGCCAGAGCACACACATACAAGACCCCTGGCCTATCCTTCATCCACATTCCCGGATCATCCCTCCCGGAGCCCTCATGATCCGCGCCACTCACGGACCAGGCCGCGCCCTGCTCGCCACCCTCGCCCTGTGCCCGGCGCTCAGCCAGGCCGAAGAGCCCGGCTGGTCGCTGCTCAGCCGCAACTACTTCCTGCACAGCGACTTCCGCTCGCCCTCCGGCAGTGGCCAGAACTACCGCCAGGAATGGGCCCAGGGTTTCATTGGCGAAATCCGCTCCGGCTTCACCGAGGGCACACTCGGCGTCGGCATCGATGCCCATGGTTTTCTCGGCCTCAAGCTGGACGGCGGCCGCGGCCATGCCGGCACCGGCCTGCTGCCGCGCGACAGCGATGGCCGCGCCGAGTCCAACTACTCCAGCGCCGGCGCCGCACTCAAGCTGCGCCTGGGCAACACCCAACTGCGCTACGGCGAAATGACCGTGGAAACCCCGGTGTTCGACACCAGCGACAAACGCCTGCACCCGGAGTACGCCACCGGCTGGTTCCTGGACAACACCGACCTGCCCGACTGGCGCCTGCAGGCCGGGCACTTCACCGCCTTCAACAACCAGGACAACAGCTCCAGCCATGATGACTTCAGCGGCTACGGCGCTACCACCGACAACCGTGCCATCAGCCTGGCCGGCGCCGCGTTCGCACCCAACGGGCCATTCGGCGGCGCACTGTACGCAGGCCAGCTGGAGGACACCTGGCGCCAGGCCTACCTCAACCTGAACCTGGCCGAGGGCAACTGGCGCCTGGACGGCAACCTGTACAAGACCCGCGACACCGGCAATGCCAGTGCCGGGGCAATCGACACCCTCGCCTACAGCCTGCTGGCCAGGTACAGCTTCGGCGCCCAGGCGCTGAGCCTGGCCTACCAGAAGGTCGAGGGCGATACCCCGTTCGACTTCGTCGGCGGCGACTCCATCTACCTGGCCAACTCGATCAAGTACGCCGATTTCAACGGCCCCGGCGAGCGCTCGTGGCAACTGCGCTACGACCTCGACTTCGCCACCCTCGGCGCCCCCGGCCTGAGCTTGATGGGCCGCTACGTCAGCGGCCGTGGCATCGACGGCAGCCATGCCCCGGCCGGCGGCGCCTATGTGGGCCAGTACGGCGACGGCGGCAAGCACTGGGAGCGCGACATCGACCTGAAATACGTGGTGCAGTCGGGCGCCGCCAAGGACCTGAGCCTGTCGTTTTCCCACGTCAGCCACCGCGCCAACCAGGCCCAGGCCGGCGATGACATCGACCGGATCTACCTGATCATCGAATACCCACTCAAAGGCAGCTTCTGACATGAGCACGACCCCTTCAGGCGCCTGGAGCCCATTGCGCAACGCCACCTTCCGCATGCTGTGGATCGCCACCATCGCTTCCAACATCGGCACCTGGATGCACGAGGTGGGCGCCGGCTGGCTGATGACCACGCTGTCGGCCAGCCCGTTGCACGTGGCCCTGATCCAGGTAGCCGGCTCGCTACCAATGTTCTTCCTCGCCCTGCCGGCCGGCGCGGCGGCGGATATCGTCGACAAGCGCCGCTACCTGTTGCTGGTGCAACTATGGATGTCTTCGGTGGCCGTGGTGCTGGCGGCCCTGACACTGCTCGGGCTGATGAACGTCACCCTGCTGCTGGTGCTTACCCTGGCGCTGGGCATCGGCACGGCACTGATGATGCCGGCCTGGAGTGCGCTGACACCGGAGCTGGTGGGCAAGGACGACCTGGCCAACGCGGTGGCGCTTTCCAGTGTCGGTATCAACGTGTCGCGCGCCATCGGCCCGGCTTTGGCGGGCGTGGTGGTGAGCATGGTCGGCCCGTGGCTGACCTTCGCCCTGAATGCCATCTCGTTCGCCGGGGTGATTTTGGTGCTGTTCCTGTGGAAGCGCGAGGTGAAGGAGCCGCTGCTGCCGGCCGAGCGCTTCGTCGGCGCCATGCGCACCGGGCTGCGTTTCGCGCGCAGTGCCAAGCCCTTGCAGGCGGTGATATTGCGCGCCTTGGCATTCTTTTTCTGCGCCAGCGCCGGTACCTCGCTGCTGCCGTTGATCGTGCGTGGCGAGATGCATGGCACCGCCGCCGATTTCGGCCTGCTGCTGGCGGCCATCGGCATTGGCGCGGTGGCCGGCGCCACCTTGCTGCCACGCCTGCGCGAACGCATCAGCCGCGACCGCCTGGTGCTGCTCGCCAGCCTGCTGTATGCCCTGTTCCTGCTGGCCCTGGCGCTGGTGCGCAACTTCTATGTGCTGCTGCCGGCAATGCTGCTCAGCGGCGCGGCGTGGATTGCCGTGCTGTCCAACCTGCAGGTGGCGGCGCAGACCTCGGTGCCGGCCTGGGTACGGGCGCGGGCGCTGTCGGTGTACATCCTGATCTTCTTTGGTGCCATGGCCAGTGGTGGGTTGCTGTGGGGCACGCTGGCCAGCCATGCAACCATCACCTTGAGCCTGCTGCTGGCCGCAGGAGGCCTGGCACTGGGCACGCTGCTGACCTGCAAGGTGACGCTGCCGGAAACCGCAGCCGAGGAGCTGACGCCGTCACTGCATTGGCCGGTGCCGCTGCTGAGCGACGACATGGACAAGGAAAGCGGGCCGGTGATGGTCACCGTGGAATACCACATCGACCCGGCCAAGGCCGAGGCGTTCCAGCAGGCAGCGCGGGAGCTGGAGGCGATGCGCAAGCGCAATGGCGCGTTGTCGTGGGGGTTGATGCGCGACAGCGCGGACCCGGCGTTGTGGCTGGAGTTCTTCTTCGAGGAATCGTGGCTGGAGCATTTGAGGCATCACCACCGGGTAACCCGGGGTGAGCTGAAGATCGAGGCCAGGGTGCGGATGCTGCAGACCGATGGGGTGGAAGTGAAGATTCGGCATCTGTTGGCTGGAGCTGAGTACAAGGCTCACCATTGATGTTGGCCTTTCCGGCCTCTTCGCGGGCACGCCCGCTCCCACAGGTGCACCACAGCCCTCAGACTTTGTGCGATCCCTGTGGGAGCGGGCGAGCCCGCGAAGGGGCCAGCACTGAAGGAACAAAAAAGGGGGCCAATAACTGGCCCCCCTTTTTTCACATCAGCTCAGCTTAGAAAGCAAAGCACGAACAACCCAACGCCCCCCAGAAGCCCTGGAAATCATTCACCGGCACACTCGAATGCCGTGCCTTCTCATGGCTGTGCGCATGCACCCCGCAAGGCCCGACACACTGGTGCGCCACCGCTGCCAGCGACGGCGTGCCCACGCGCCAGTGGCCCGGCACCTTGGTCACCGGAGACCACTCCGGCAGCACCGGCACCTGGGGCGGGCCGAGCTTGTCGAATTCCGCCGCGCCATACACCACCTTGCCATCGACCACGGTCAGCACCGACTCGATGCCTTTGATCGCCTCTTCATCGACACTGAAGAAGTCCAGCGACAGCGCCGCCAGGTCAGCCAGCTGGCCCACCTTGATCTGGCCTTTCTTGCCCTGCTCGCTGGAGAACCAGGCGCTGCCCTGGGTGAACAGCTGCAGCGCGGTGTCACGGCTGAGGCCTTCCGGGTACAGCTCCATGCCACCGACGGTCTTGCCGCTGACCAGCCAGTACAGCGAGGTCCACGGGTTGTAGCTGGACACGCGGGTGGCGTCGGTACCGGCGCCAACCGGCACGCCCATGTCGAGCATGCGCTTGATTGGCGGGGTCTGCTCGGCAGCCTTGGCACCGTAGCGGTCGACGAAATACTCACCCTGGAAGGCCATGCGATCCTGGATGGCGATACCGCCGCCCAGCGCACGCACACGCTCGATGTTCTGCGGGGTGATGGTTTCGGCGTGGTCGAAGAACCACGGCAGGCCATTGAACGGGATGTCCCGGTTGACCTTCTCGAACACGTCGAGCATGCGCGTGATCGATTCGTTGTAGGTGGCATGCAGGCGGAACGGCCAGCGCTGCTCGACCAGGTGGCGCACCACCGGCTCCAGCTCTTGTTCCATGGTTTGCGGCAGGTCCGGGCGCGGTTCGAGGAAGTCCTCGAAGTCGGCGGCGGAGAACACCAGCATTTCGCCGGCGCCATTGTGGCGCAGGAAGTCGGTACCGCTGTGCAGCTTCACGCTGGAGGTCCACTTGCGGAAGTCGTCCAGCTCTTCCTTGGGCTTCTGGGTGAACAGGTTGTAGGCAATGCGCACGGTCAGCTGGTTGTTGTCGGCCAGCTCCTGGATCACCTGATAGTCGTCCGGGTAGTTCTGGTAGCCACCACCGGCATCGATGGCACTGGTCAGGCCCAGGCGGTTGAGCTCGCGCATGAACTGGCGGGTGGAGTTGACCTGGTATTCCAGCGGCAGCTTCGGCCCCTTGGCCAGGGTGGCGTAGAGGATCATCGCGTTGGGGCGGGCGATGAGCATGCCGGTCGGGTTGCCGAACTTGTCACGCTGGATCTCGCCGCCCGGCGGGTTGGGCGTGTCCTTGGTGTAGCCGACTGCCTTGAGCGCAGCGCGGTTGAGCAGTGCGCGGTCATACAGGTGCAGCAGGAATACCGGGGTGTCAGGTGCGGCCTGGTTGATTTCCTCCAGGGTGGGCATGCGTTTTTCGGCGAACTGGAACTCGTTCCAGCCGCCGACCACACGCACCCACTGCGGGGTCGGCGTGCGCGCGGCCTGGTCCTTGAGCATGCGCAGGGCATCGGCCACCGAAGGCACGCCTTCCCAGCGCAGCTCCAGGTTGTAGTTCAGGCCACCACGGATCAGGTGCAGGTGCGAGTCGTTCAGGCCAGGGATGACCGTACGCTGCTTGAGGTCGATGATCTGCGTAGTGGCGCCCTTGTGGGCCATGGCTTCGGCGTCGTTGCCCACGGCGATGAAACGGCCATCCTTGATGGCGACGGCGGTCGCGGTGGGCTTTTCACGATCAACGGTGTGCAGTTTGCCGTTGAACAGAATCAGATCGGCGGTCATGGAACCTCCTTGGGTGGATGCGTGAGCGGAACCGGCGGAACCGGTAAAGGGCAATGCGGACCAGAGCGCGCCGGCGGCACCGAGCACGGTACTGGTGGCGAGGAACTGGCGACGGGTCTTGTCGTTGCGGTCCTGGGACATGGGGTTCTCCGTCTGGTGCGGCAGCGGGCAGGCGCAACTGCGGAGCATGCCGGTTGGTGTAGGGGCAAGGCTTGGATGGATGTGCGGTGGGTGGTTGAAGGTTAGCCCTGTTCAGCATTTGTGCTGCCTGGGCTGGCCTCTTCGCGGGCACGCCCGCTCCCACAGGTACTGCACAGCATTTAAAACCTGTGATTTCCCTGTGGGAGCGGGCGTGCCCGCGAATGCCTCCCACAATTACTGCTGAAGGAACGCCAGCAGGTCCTCGTTCAGTTGCTGTGCATGAGTCACCGCAAACCCGTGCGGCGCCCCCGCATACACCTTCAGCTCAGCCCCACGAATCAGCTCCGCCGCCCGCTTGCCGGTGCTCTCGAACGGCACGATCTGGTCGTCGTCACCGTGGATCACCAGGGTCGGCACATCGATCTTGGCCATATCCGGGCGGAAGTCGGTTTCGGAGAACGCGGTCACGCAATCCAGGGTGCCCTTGATCGATGCCATCAGCGCAATGTTCAAGGTCTGGGTCTGCACACCCTGGGACACCTGCTGCCCATGGTTGATGCCATAGAACGGCGTGGCGAAATCGGCGATGAACTGCGCCCGGTCGGCACGCAGGCCGGCGCAGATACCCTCGAACACCGATAGGTCGACACCTTCAGGGTTGTCGTCACGCTTGCCGAACACCGGCGTCACCGCGCCCAGCAGCACCAGCCCGGCCACACGCTCGCTGCCGTGGCGGGCGATGTAGCGGCTAACGTCGCCGCCACCCATCGAGAAGCCCACCAAAGTCACGTCGCGCAGGTCGAGGTGTTCGATCAGCTGGGCGATGTCATCGGCGAAGGTGTCGTAGTCGTAGCCGTTCCATGGCTGGCTCGAACGGCCGAAACCACGGCGGTCGAAGGCGATGGCGCGGTAGCCGCGGCTGGCCAGGAATTCCATCTGCGAATCCCACATGTCGGCATCCAGTGGCCAGCCGTGGCTGAACAGCACAGGTTTGCCGCTGCCCCAGTCCTTGAAGTAGATCGAAGTGCCATCGCGGGTAACGAACGTGCTCATGTCGGTATCTCCTTGAAAATGTCGAGGTAAAGGCCTGGCTCAGCCACGTAGCCAGTTGGCGCAGCGGCGGGTTACCCAAGGCATGATGTAGAACACCACGGGCAGGATGACGAACAGGTTGACGATCAGGTTGCTGGTGATCGCGCCACCCAGCTGCGGGAAGCGTGCGAACAGCGGCGCCAGCAGTTGTGGAATGATCATGGTCATCGGGCAGATCACCAGGTAGGTCAACAGCGCCTGCTTCCAGCGCGGCGGTTGCGCCGGCGTGGTGCTCGTCGAACTGGCGATTACCTTGTGTTGCAGGCATACGGTCACTACGTCGCGGTTGTCTTGGAGTGCGGTGTTCATCGGCGTTCCTTGGGATGAGCTTGCCCGCATCCACTGTGCAACGGCGGACGGGCGCTGGATTGGACAGGTGTGCTGCCTTGGCGGGCACCGGATGGCGGTGCCCGCGCATCTGGCTTACTTGCTGGCGTTGAAAGCGTTGTAGCTGGTGATCAGGTTGCGGTAGTCCGGGATGTGGTTGGAGCACAGCGCGGCCAGGCCTTCGATGTCGTTGCGCCAGTCGCGGTGCAGCTCACAGGCCACACCGAACCAGGTCATCAGTTGTGCGCCGGCCTGGCTCATGCGGTCGTGGGCGGCGTCGCGGGTCATGGCGTTGAAGGTGCCGGAGGCATCGGTGACCACGAACACTTCGAACTCTTCTTCCAGGGCCGACAGCGCCGGGAAGGCTACGCACACTTCGGTCACCACGCCGGCGATGATCAGCTGCTTCTTGCCGGTGGCCTTCACCGCCTTGACGAAGTCCTCGTTGTCCCAGGCGTTGATCTGGCCTGGGCGGGCGATGTAGGGGGCGTCCGGGAACAGGGCTTTCAGCTCTGGTACCAGCGGGCCATTGGGGCCTTGTTCGAAGCTAGTGGTGAGGATGGTCGGCAGGTTGAAGAACTTGGCCAGGTCGGCCAGGGCCAATACGTTGTTCTTGAACGCGTCCGGCTCGATGTCGCGGACCAGGGACAGCAGGCCAGCCTGGTGGTCGACCAGCAGGACAGCGGCGTCGTCTTTGTTCAGGCGGTTGTATTTGAAGTTGGTCATGGTCGTTGCTCCTGAGGTTTTGATCTTTTCAGTAAGTTGGGTGTTTCGCGTTGATGGGAGAAGATTAAAACCATGACCTTTTGGGCGGTAGATAGCAGTTTTTGGCTCTAGCGTTCTGTTATGTGAACGATGGATTGATGCTGGATTTGCCGGCCTCTTCGCGGGCTTGCCCGCTCCCACAGGGATCGCGCATCCATCAACTCATGCACAACTTCTGTGGGAGCGGGCAAGCCCGCGAAGAGGTCGGCACAGGCTGTCATTGCCTGCCCGGCCAACCTGCTCTATTACTACCCACAGCCCTCCCCTCACCCGAGACCACCATGCTGGCGTTCATCCAGTCATACCCGTTGTTGCTCGGCACCGCCCTGATCCTGCTCGACCTCGTGCTTTGGCAACTGATTCCTCTCCAGCAACGCGCCTGGCGTATCGGCACGCGGTTGGTGCTGTTCCTGCTGTTCAGCTCGGTACTGGTGGCTGCCGGCATGAGCCCGATGCAACCACCCCCCTGGCCCGATGATGTCTCGCGCAACCTGATCGCCACGGTACTGGCGATCGGCTGGTGGCTGTTCGGCGCACGCACGGTGACAGTGGTGTTCGGCCTGTTGCTGGGTGCCCGTGGCAGCCATGGCGGGCGTTTGCTGCAGGATGTGCTGGGGGCGCTGATCTTCCTGGCTGCGGTGGTCGCCGCCGCAGGTTATGTGTTGCAGTTGCCGGTGAAGGGCCTGCTGGCTACATCGGGGGTAATGGCCATCGTCATCGGCCTGGCGCTGCAGAGCACATTGGCCGACGTGTTCAGTGGCATCATCCTGAACACCACGCGGCCGTATCAGATTGGCGACTCGATCTCCATCGATAGCACCGAAGGCAAGGTGCTGGAAATCGACTGGCGTGCCACCCGCCTGCTCACCAGCACCGGCAGCCTGGCGGTGATCCCCAACTCGGTGGCGGCCAAGGCCCGGCTGCTCAACCACAGCCGCCCGGCCGATGTGCACGGGGTGTCGGTCAGCGTGGTGGTACCGGCCAAGGTGCGGCCCAAACGGGTGTTCGATGCTCTGGAAAAAGCCTTGCAAGGCGTCAGTGCCATCCTGGCTACACCAAGACCAAAGGTGACGGTGAAAGCCTCGACGCTGGAATCAGTGGAGTACGAAGCCAGCGGCTTCGTGGCCGACGCGGGCGCCAAGGGCGACGCGCGCAATCAGCTGTTCGACCTGGCCCACCGGCACCTGGAGGCCAGCGGGGTAATGTGGAACACCGACCTGGCCATGCCACCACGCAGCCGCCAGCGCGAGGTGCTAGATGAGGTGCGGGTGTTCCGCTCGCTGAGCGCTGAAGAGCGCGATACGTTGAGCCAGCGCATGACGGCGGTGGAATACCTGGCCGACCAGGTAATCCTGGGCGTGGGCGAGCATTCCGATCATTTGCTGGTTATTGGCAGCGGGGTGGTTTCGGCGTCGATCCGCGATGGCGACAAGCTGGTCGAAGCAGGGCGCATGGGGCCGGGCGAGGTGCTGGGAATCGAAGGAATCATCGACGAAGAGGACTCGCTGGCCGAGTTCCGCACGCTGACCGGTTGCGTGCTGTATCGGATCGACAAGGAACAGGTGAAGAGCTGCCTGGTGCAACGCGGCGATGTGCAAACGGCGTTGAGCAAGTTGCAGCGGTTTCGGCGGCAGAGCCGGGAGTCGTTGTTGCTGCAGAAGCCGGTTTCGATCAAGAAGGGCGGCTTCCTTAGCTGGTTGCACAAGTAAGCCTGTGCCGGCCTCTTCGCGGGCGCGCCCGCTCCCACATGTCCACCACAGCACTCACTGTGGGAGCGGGCATGCCCGCGAAGAGGCCGGTACTTACAACACAACCCTTAGGCATTGCCCCGCGTGGTACAGCGAGAACCCGGACTCATAGAACGCAGTCCGCAGCGAGGGCGCACTCACGCCCTTCATCGGCGAGAACGGAATCGGCAGGCTGCCCGCCTCCCCCTTCAGCAGGAACTCGGCAAACGCCCGGCCAATCACGGTCCCGGTGGTATTGCCCCGCCCGTTGTACCCGGTTACCGCCACCAGCCCCGGCGCCGGTTCGAACAGGCGCATCAGGTGGTCTGGGGTGAAGTCGATGCAGCCGGTCCAGTGCATTTCCCACTCGACCTTGCCCAGCTCCGGGTAATAGTGGCTCTGGATGCGGTCGGCCCAGCTGCGCACGAACCACGCCGGCTTGTTGTCGACCCGGCCCAGGCTGCCTAGCAGCAGGCGGCCCTGGTCGTCGCGACGGATGCTGCTGAGCACGGTGCGGGTGTCCCACGAGCCTTGGCCATGTGGCAGCACCTTGTCGGCTGCAGCGCCCTGCAACGGCTTGGATGCCACCTGGTAGTAGTAGCCACGGAAAAACTGCTTCTGCAGGTTGCTCCAGTCGCCTTCGGTGTAGGCGCCGGTGGAAATCACCACCTTGTCGGCGCGCACCGAACCACGTGCGGTCTTCACCCGCCAGGCATCGCCGTCACGCTCCAGGCCTTCGACCGAAGACTGCTGGAACAGCTTGCCACCCAGGCGTGCCACCGCTGCGGCCAGGCCCTGGGTGTAGCCCATGGGGTTGATGGTGCCGGCGCGGCGGTCGAGCAGCGCGGCGGAAATCTTGTCGGTGCCGCAGTATTCCTGGCATTGGGCGCCGGTCAGCAGCTCCACATCGGCACCACGGCGGCGCCATTGTTCGTGGCGGGCCTCGAGGTCGGCGATACCGGTGGCGTTGTGCGCCATGTGCAGCGTGCCTTTGTGCTGGGCCTGGCAGTCGATGCCAAGGCGTTCGATCATGGCGAACACTTCGGCCGGGGCTTCGCCGAGCACCTTGTTCAGGCGGCTGCCCTGCTGCAGGCCAAGGGTGGCCTCGACATCGTCGGGGCGGATCCAGGTGCCGGCGTTGACCAGGCCGACGTTGCGCCCGGAGCCGCCGTGACCGATCTTCCAGGCCTCCAGCAGGATCACCGACTTGCCCTGTTCGAGCAGGTGGATGGCCGCCGACAGGCCGGTAATGCCGCCACCGATCACACAGACATCGGCCTTGTGCTCACCGGCCAGGGCCTGGGCGGCGACGGTCGGTTTGCTGACGAATTCCCACAAGCATTCTTGACGCAGTTCGGACATGGCCCGGCTCCAGCAATTTGTTCTTGTTGGGGCTGCATTGCAGCCCATCGCCGGCAAGCCAGCTCCCACAGATTACGATCCCTGTGGGAGCTGGCTTGCCGGCGAAACGGGAGCAAAGCCCCCGCCTGCGGACATCAGTCGAACACGATACCCTGCGCCAGCGGCAGTTCGCGCGAGTAGTTCACGGTGTTGGTCTGGCGACGCATGTAGCCTTTCCAGGCGTCCGAACCGGACTCACGGCCACCGCCAGTCTCCTTCTCGCCACCGAACGCACCGCCGATCTCGGCGCCGCTGGTGCCGATGTTGACGTTGGCGATGCCGCAGTCGCTGCCCGAGGCGCTCTGGAAGCGTTCGGCCTCACGGATGTCGGTGGTGAAGATGCACGACGACAGGCCTTGTGGCACTTCGTTGTTCAGGCGCAGGGCCTCTTCGAAGTCGTCGTAGGCCAGCACGTACAGGATCGGGGCGAAGGTTTCGTGGCGCACCACGTCGCTCTGCGCCGGCATTTCGGCGATGGCAGGCGATACGTAGTAGGCGTTAGGGTACTGGTCGGCCAGCTGACGCCCGCCACCAAATACCTGGCCACCTTCATCGCGGGCCTTGGCTAGCGCGCCCTGCATGGCATCGAACGACTGCTTGTCGATCAGCGGGCCCACCAGGTTGTCCTTGCGTGGGTCACCGATGCGCACCTTGCCGTAGGCGGCTTTGACGCGGGCAACCACTTCGTCCTTGATCGAACGGTGCACGATCAGGCGGCGCAGGGTGGTGCAACGCTGGCCGGCGGTGCCGACTGCGGAGAACAGGATGCCACGCACGGCCAGGTCGAGGTCGGCGCTCGGGGCCAGGATCATGGCGTTGTTGCCGCCCAGTTCGAGGATGCTGCGGCCGAAGCGGGCAGCCACACGTGGGCCGACTTCGCGCCCCATGCGGGTGCTGCCGGTGGCGCTGACCAGCGGTACGCGCGGGTCGTCGACCATGGCTTCGCCGGCTTCACGGCCGCCGATCACCAGTTGTGCCAGGCCAGCCGGGGCATCACCGAAGGCTTTCAGGGCTTTTTCGAACAGCGCCTGGCAAGCCAGGGCGGTCAGCGGGGTCTTCTCGGACGGTTTCCATACCACCGAGTTACCGGCGACCAGGGCCAGGGCGGTGTTCCAGGCCCAGACTGCGACCGGGAAGTTGAAGGCGCTGATCACGCCGACCACGCCAAGCGGGTGCCAGGTTTCACGCATGTGGTGGCCAGGGCGCTCGGAAGCGATGGTCAGGCCGTACAGCTGGCGCGACAGGCCAACGGCGAAGTCGCAGATGTCGATCATTTCCTGCACTTCGCCCAGGCCTTCCTGGGTGATCTTGCCGGCTTCGATCGAAACCAGCTCGCCGAGGTCGGCCTTGTGCTCACGCAGCACTTCGCCGAACAGGCGCACCAACTCGCCGCGGCGCGGGGCCGGCACGCTGCGCCAGGCTTCGAAGGCGCTCTGGGCCTGATCGATGCGGGCGATGGTCTCGGCCTTGCCGAGCAGTTTCACCGAGGCGATCTGGCTGCCGTCGATCGGCGTGTGAACAGGGTAGTCGCCCTGGGTGTAAGCCTCGGCAGCAACGCCAAGGCGCTCGAGCAGTCCAGCAACCATTTGTGCATCTCCTACATCGGGTGATGGGGTGGAAAAATGATGTGGATCAGTATTAATCCGATCACACCGGTGCAACAAACGACCTTTATTCCGCATATCATTCCGTCAGGTAATGATTTGAGCCGCAGAGACCGCTATGTCCAAACGCCTGGTGCCCTCCATGACCGCCCTGCAGTGCTTCGAAGCTGCAGCCCGCCATTTGAGCTTTACCCGTGCCGCCGAAGAGCTGCACCTGACCCAGAGCGCGGTCAGCAAGCAGGTGGCGCAGCTTGAAGACATGCTGCGCCACCACCTGTTCCTGCGTATCCGCCGCCGTCTGCAGCTGACGCCGGCGGGTAGCCTGTACCTGGCCGAGGTCAACAAGATCCTCACACAGGTGGATATGTCCAGCCGCTACGTGCTCACCTACGGCGAGCAGACCGAGATATTGAAGGTAGCCACTCAGCCGAGTTTTGGCGTGCGCTGGTTGATCCCGCACCTCAAGGGCTTTGGCAAGCGCCACAACAACATTCACCTGGACATCCGCAACGAGATGGAGCCTTTCGCCCTGCTGCAAGGCTCGGCCGATGTGGTGTTCTTCTATGGCCAGGGCACTTGGCCGGGGGCCACCTGCGTGGAGCTGTTCGGTGAGGAGGTGGTGCCGGTGTGTGCGCCGGAGTTGCTGGCCGGACGTGAACTGAACGATGCCGGGGAGCTGGCCGACCTGGTGCTGCTGCAGAGCACCTCGCGGCCGGAGGCCTGGCACGAATGGTTCCTGGAGTTGGGTTTGCAGAGCGTCAGCGCCTACCACGGGCCGCGCTTCGATACCTTCTACATGGCCTTGAGCGCGGCGCAGGCCGGGTGCGGGGTGGCGTTGGTGCCGCGCTACCTGGCGGCGAAGGAGCTGGCCGAGGGGAGTTTGGTGGTGCCGTGGAACCATGCGATGCGCAGTGCCGGGGCGCATTACCTGGCGTATGCCGAGCATGCGGCGGAGGTGCCCAAGGTAAGGGCGTTGGTGGAATGGATTCGTGAGCAGTTATCGGCTTGAAGGCCTCTTCGCGGGCACGCCCGCTCCCACAAGGTACTGCATAAGGTTCAGACTGTGCACAATCCCTGTGGGAGCGGGCGTGCCCGCGAAGGGGCCCTTGAGGTCGATCAAAAAAGGAATGACACACTCACTTTTTTTCGCTTGTGAGCAAAGTGCATTCCCAGCTTTCATGTAAGCGTCCGAACCCAACCAGGAAGCTAGCGATGCCCGCCCACGATTTCGTCAGCCCCGACAGCATCCGCGCGCAGTTCTCTGCCGCCATGTCGCTCATGTACAAACAGGAAGTGCCCCTGTACGGCACGCTGCTGGAGCTGGTGAGCGAAATCAACCAGCAGGTCATGGCCCAGCAACCCGAGGTTGCCGAGGCCCTGCGCTGGACCGGCGAAATCGAGCGCCTGGATCAGGAGCGCCACGGCGCCATCCGTGTCGGCACCGCCGCAGAGCTGGCCACCATCGCCCGGTTGTTCGCGGTCATGGGCATGCAGCCAGTCGGCTACTACGACCTCAGTTCCGCCGGCGTGCCGGTGCATTCCACCGCCTTCCGCGCGGTGCACGAGCAGTCGCTGCACGTCAGCCCGTTCCGCGTATTCACTTCGCTGCTGCGCCTGGAGCTGATCGACAACCCGCAATTACGCGAGCTGGCAGAGAGCATCCTGGCCAAGCGCCAGATCTTCACCACCCGCGCCCTTGAGCTGATCGACCAATGCGAGCGCGATGGTGGCCTGAATGCCGCCGATGCCGAGGCGTTCGTGCAGGAAGCGCTGCACACCTTCCGCTGGCACCATGACGCCACCGTCACTGCCGAGCAGTACCAGCAGTTGCACGACCAGCACCGCCTGATCGCCGATGTGGTGGCCTTCAAGGGCCCGCACATCAACCACCTGACCCCGCGCACCCTGGACATCGATGCAATCCAGCTTGGCATGCCGGCCAAGGGCATCCCGCCAAAGGCCGTGGTCGAAGGCCCGCCCACCCGCCGTCACCCGATCCTGTTGCGCCAGACCAGCTTCAAGGCCCTGCAGGAAAAGGTCGCGTTCAGCGACCAGCAGGGCAGCGAAGGTAGCCACACCGCGCGCTTCGGCGAAATCGAGCAACGCGGTGCGGCGCTGACGCCGAAAGGCCGCCAGCTGTACGACAAGCTACTCGACGCCACCCGCGCCGCCCTGGGTGGCGCCCCGGCCGAGGCCAATGCCGAACGCTACATGGCGTTGTTGAAGGACACCTTTTCCGAGTTCCCGGATGACCTGGCACAGATGCGTGAACAAGGGCTGGCCTACTTCCGCTACTTCGCCACCGAGAAAGGCCTGGCTGCGCGCGACCAGGACGACCGCCCGACCACACTGGATGGGCTGATCGAGGCTGGCCATGTGCACTTCGAGGCGTTGGTGTACGAGGACTTCCTGCCGGTGAGCGCGGCGGGGATCTTCCAGTCCAACCTGGGTGACGATGCGCAGGCCGAGTACGGCAGCAACGCCAATCGCGATGCGTTCGAAGCGGCGTTGGGGCTGCAGGTGCAGGATGAGCTGGCGCTGTATGCGCAGAGCGAGCGTCGGTCGCTGCAGGCGTGTGCACAGGCGTTGAACCTGGGCTCGATGTAAGGCATTGCGGCCTCTTCGCGGGCTCGCCCGCTCCCACAGGTACAGTGCCGGTTTCAAGGCATGCGATAACCCTGTGGGAGCGGGCAAGCCCGCGAAGAGGCCGGTACAGGCGATCAAAGGGCCGGCAGGATCTGCACATCCGGCAAATCCATCGCCGCCACCTCCTCTTCCAGAAACGCGCTCAAACGCCGCAACCGCTCGCCCCCTGGCCGAGTGCGCGGCCACACGAGGTAATAATCCATCCCGCTGGGCACCGCCGTCGGCCAAGGCAAGCTCAAGCGCCCCTGCGCCACATCTTCGGCCACCATCAGCAAATCACCCATGGAAATGCCGTAGCCACGCGCAGCGGCAATCATGCCCAGCTCCAGGGTGTCGAACACCTGCCCGCCCTTGAGCGAAACCTTGTCACTCAACCCCATGCGCTCCAGCCATTCCCGCCAGTCACGCTTGTCCACCGTGGGGTGCAGCAGCTCTATGCAGGCCAGCCGACGCTCGTCCCAGGGTTCCTCGTCGAGCAGGTCTGGCGCACCCACGGGGATCAGCAGCTCCGGGAACAACCTGCGCACTTCCCATTCCGGCGGGAACACCCCGTCGCTGAGCAACACCGCGCAATCGAACGGCTCCTGGTTGAAGTCCACATGGTCGACATCCATCCAGGCGCTGGTCAGCTGCACTTCGTTGCCAGGCTGCAAGTGGCGAAAGCGGCTAAGGCGCGCCAGCAACCAGCGCATGGTCAGGGTCGAGGGAGCCTTCATGCGCAGGATGTCATCCTCACCGCGCAAGGTATCGCAAGCCCGTTCCAGCGCGGCAAAGCCTTCACGCACACCGGGCAGCAGCACCCGCGCCGCTTCGGTCAGTTGCAGGCTGCGGCCGCTGCGCACGAACAGGCGGCAGGCAAAATGCTCCTCCAGCGTGCGGATATGCCGGCTGACCGCGCTCTGGGTAATCGACAGCTCTTCGCCGGCACGGGTGAAGGAGCTTAGCCGCGCGGCGGCTTCGAATGCGCGCAGGGCATACAGCGGGGGGAGCTGACGGGACATGAGGCACCTGCCATACGGGGCTGTGAAATGAATCACCGGGAAGCATATATACATGAGTCAGACTCATGCCAATGATCGCATTTATCCTTTTGTGCAAAGTTGACCAAAGCCTCAGAATCGCCCTTCGTTGATCACCCCAGGAAAAGGACTGCCCCCATGCATGTCGCGCCCACCACAGAACTCAAGGCTTTGCTGCGCCTGGCCGGGCCGCTGATCGCCTCGCAGTTGGCGCACATGCTGATGGTGCTGACCGATACCCTGATGATGGCCCGCATCAGCCCGCAAGCCCTGGCTGGTGGCGGCCTAGGCGCGGCGAGCTACTCGTTCGTGTCGATCTTCTGCCTTGGCGTGATCGCTGCGGTCGGCACCCTGGTGGCCATTCGCAAGGGCGCCAACGACATCGAGGGCGCCACCCGCCTGGCGCAGGGTGGCCTGTGGCTGGCCTGGGGCCTGGCGCTGTTCGCTGCGCTGGTGCTGTGGAACCTTGAACCGGTACTGCTGCTGTTCGGGCAAAAGCCCGAGAACGTTGCCTCGGCCGCCGAATTCCTCACCCTGCTGCCACTGGCGCTGCCCGGCTACCTGACTTTCATGGCGTTGCGCGGCTTCACCAGCGCGCTGGGCCGGTCTACGCCGGTGATGGTCATCAGCCTGGTTGGCACGGTGCTCAACTACCTGTTCAACGTGGCGCTGATCGAAGGCATGTTCGGCCTGCCCAAGCTGGGCCTGATGGGCATCGGCCTGGTCACCGCGGTGGTGTCGATGGGCATGGCCATTGCCTTGGCGCTGTATATCCGTTGCCACCCGGCCTATGCCGCCTACCCATTGCGCAAGGGCCTGTCGCGCCCTTCGCTGCCGGCCCTGCGCGAGCTGTGGCGGCTGGGCCTGCCGATTGGCGGCACCTACATGGTGGAAGTCGGCCTGTTCGCCTTTGCCGCGCTGTGCATGGGCGTGCTGGGCAGTACCGAGCTGGCGGCGCACCAGATCGCCCTGCAGATCGTCTCCACGGCGTTCATGGTGCCGACCGGGTTGTCGTATGCGGTGACCATGCGCGTGGGGCTGTACTACGGCGCCGGCAACCTGCTGGCGGCGCGCAGTGCCGGGCGGGTGGGCATAGGCTTCGGGGCGATGATCATGTTTGCCTTCGCCGCGCTGTTCTGGCTGCTGCCCGATGCGCTGGTGGGGCTGTTCATCGACCGTGACGACCCGGCATTTGCGGCGATCTTCCAGCTGGCGGTGCAGTTGCTGATGGTGGCTGCGTGGTTCGAGCTGTTCGATGGCATGCAGACGATCGCGATGGGCTCGATCCGTGGGCTGAAGGATGCCAAGACGACCTTCCTGATCGGGTTGGTGTGCTACTGGCTGGTGGGGGCGCCGAGCGCCTGGCTGTTCACCTTTACCCTGGGCGGTGGCGCGGTCGGGGTGTGGTGGGGGCTGGCGTTGGGGCTGGCGTGTGCGGCGGTGGCACTGACCTTTGGCTTTGAGTGGCGGATGAAGCGGCTTTTGGGCAAGGCAGGGGGTAGTCGAGAGGCTACCGCCTCGGCCTGACTCACGGGCCTATTCGCGGGCACGCCCGCTCCCACAGGTACAGACACGGACACTGTGGGAGCGGGCGTGCCCGCGAATAGGCCCTAACGGGCAGCCTCCAACTGGCAGCCGGTCGCCTGCAGCAAGAACTCCATCAACTCCCCCACCGGCAGCGGCTTGCTGACCAGGAAGCCCTGCACCTGGTCACAGCCAAACCCGCGCAGCAACGCCATCTGCTCTTCACTCTCCACACCTTCGGCCACCACCTCGAGGTTGAGGTTGTGCGCCAGGTTGATCATGGCGTGCACCAGCTTGCGGTTCTCCTCGCGCATTTCCATCTCCGCGACAAAGCTGCGGTCCACCTTGAGCAAGGTGATCGGCAGGCTGTTTAGGTGCACGAACGAAGAGAACCCGGTACCGAAATCATCGAGCGAGAAGCGCACGCCCAGGCGCCCCAGGGCGTCCATGGTCTGGCGCACCAGTTCGTTGCGGCGCATCACTGCCGTTTCGGTCAATTCGAACTCCAGCCAGCGGGCATCCACGCCATGTTCGAGAATCAGGCGGCTCAAGGTCGCCAGCAACTGGCTGTCCTGGAACTGGCGGAAGCTCAGGTTGACCGCCATGTGCAGCGGCTCCAGGCCGCGCTCGCACAGCGCCTGCATGTCGCGCAGGGCTCGGGAAATCACCCAGTAGCCCAGCGGCACGATCAGGCCGCTCTGCTCGGCCAGCGGCACGAACTCGCTGGGCGGCAACAGACCACGCTCGGCATGCCGCCAGCGCACCAGCGCCTCGAGGCCGACGATGCGCCCGTCGGCCAGGTTCAACCGCGGCTGGTAATGCAGCTCCAGCTCGTCCCGGCGCAGGGCGCGGCGCAGTTCGCTTTCCAGGTCGGCAAGGCTGCGGGCGTTGCGATTGATACGCTCGTTGAACACATGGAAGGTGCAACCCTGGCTGCCCTTGGCCTGGCGCATGGCGATGTGCGCATGCCACATCAGCGGGTCGGCACCACCCTGGGCGCGGGCATGGGCCAGGCCCAGGCTGCAGCCCAGCAGCAGGCTTTCGCCGTCAATCCAGTAGGGTTCGGCCAACGCCTCGACAATCCGCTCGGCAATCCACTCGGCACGGTTGGGGTCGCGTCGGGTGTCGATCAGCAGGGCGAACTCGTCGCTGCCCAGGCGCGCCAGTTGGTCGCCCGCCTCCAGTTGCTGTTTCAGCCGCGCCACCACCTGCAGGATCAGGCGGTCGCCGCTCTGGTGGCCAAGGGCGTCGTTGACGTGGCGGAAGTTGTCCAGGTCCAGGTGGCCGAGGGCAAGGCCACGGCCGTCGTTCTCGGCCAGGCGCGCGGTCAGCAAGGCCTGGAAGCCTTGGCGGTTGGCGATGCCGGTCAGCGGATCCTGCTCGGCCAGGCGCTGCAAGGTGGCCACCAGCACGCCGCGCTCGCGCACATGGCGCAGCGAGCGACGCAAGGTGTCGGCATTGAGCTGGTCACGCACCAGCCAGTCACTGACGGCGCTGGGCGCTAACTGAGGCTCGTGGTCGAGCAGCAGGATGGTCGGCAGCTCGCAGCGCCCAGGCGCGGGCTGCAGGGCCGGGGTTGCCAGCACGACAGCCTGGCGGTCCTGGTTGAACAGGCTGTCGACCGACTCCCAGTTCGGCGCCGTCAGCAGCACGGCGCTGCTACCCTGGGCAGGCATGCACTCGCGTAGCAGCGCGCCCCATTCCGGCTCATCGGCCAACAGCAGCAAACGCAATGGTTCGACAGGCGTGGACAAGCGGGCTCCTTAGGCTTCACGGTGCAACGGAAACTGCCAGGTATGCTACTGCATTAATAAAAATGATTTTCAATTTAATACATGTTTTTACGGGCGTAGCATCCCGACGTATTTTGTCGTGCATCCTGCGCGAAACTGCGCCAGCCGGCAAATCCCGTTTACATATTTGACTCAGACGTCAGACGGTCGCGCCACAAACGCCCCATGCCTGTTAGAATGCGCGGCTATTTTCTGGCGACCCCCGGTTTCTAGCATGTCCCGACTCAATCCCCGGCAGCAGGAAGCCCGTGACTATGTCGGCGGCCCTCTTTTGGTGCTCGCCGGCGCAGGCTCGGGCAAGACCAGCGTGATCACGCGCAAGATTGCCCACCTCATTCAGAACTGCGGCATCCGTGCCCAGTACATCGTGGCGATGACCTTCACCAACAAGGCCGCGCGCGAGATGAAGGAACGGGTCGCCACCCTGCTGCGCCCGGGGGAAGGCCGCGGCCTGACTGTGTGCACATTCCACAACCTGGGCCTGAACATCATCCGCAGGGAGCACGAGCGCCTGGGCTACAAGCCGGGTTTCTCGATCTTCGACGAGTCCGACATCAAGGCGTTGCTGTCGGACATCATGCAGAAGGAATACTCCGGCGACGACGGCATCGACGAGATCAAGAACATGATCGGTGCCTGGAAGAACGACCTGATCCTGCCCGCCGAGGCCCTGGAGAAGGCGCGCAACCCGCGCGAGCAGACTGCCGCCATCGTCTACACCCACTACCAGCGCACGCTCAAGGCGTTCAACGCGGTGGACTTCGACGACCTGATCCTGCTGCCGGTCAAGCTGTTCCAGGAGCACCCCGATGTGCTGGAGCGCTGGCAGAACCGCGTGCGCTACCTGCTGGTGGACGAATACCAGGACACCAACGCCAGCCAGTACCTGCTGGTGAAGATGCTGATCGGCATGCGCAACCAGTTCACCGTGGTAGGCGACGACGACCAGTCGATCTACGCCTGGCGTGGCGCCCGGCCGGAAAACCTGATGCTGCTCAAGGAGGACTACCCCTCCCTGAAGGTGGTGATGCTGGAGCAGAACTACCGCTCCACCAGCCGCATCCTGCGCTGCGCCAACGTGCTGATTGCCAACAACCCGCACGCGTTCGAGAAGCAGCTGTGGAGCGAGATGGGCGTGGGCGACGAGATCCGCGTCATCCGCTGCAAGAACGAGGAAGCCGAGGCCGAACGCGTGGCCATGGAAATCCTCACCCTGCACCTGCGCACCAACCGCCCGTACAGCGACTTTGCCATCCTCTACCGCGGCAACTACCAGGCCAAGCTGATCGAACTGAAGCTGCAGCACCACCAGGTGCCATATCGCCTGTCGGGCGGCAACAGCTTCTTCGGCCGCCAGGAGGTCAAGGACCTGATGGCCTACCTGCGTCTGCTGGTGAACCCGGACGATGACAACGCCTACCTGCGGGTGATCAACGTACCCCGCCGCGAAATCGGCTCCACCACCCTGGAAAAGCTCGGCAACTACGCCACCGAGCGCGGTATTTCGATGTACGCCGCCAGCGAGGAGCTTGGCCTGGGCGAGCATCTGGACGCCCGCTATACCGAGCGCTTGCAGCGCTTCAAGCATTGGCTGGACGGGGTGCGCCACAAGGTTGCCCTGGAAGATCCGATTGCCGCGCTGCACGAGATGATCCGCGATATCGACTACGAGAACTGGATCCGCCAGCAGACCGCCAGCGACAAGGCGGCCGAGTTCCGCATCAGCAACGTCTGGTTCCTGGTCGAAGCGCTGAAGAACACCCTCGAGAAGGACGAAGAGGGTGACATGACCATCGAGGACGCCATCGGCAAGCTGGTGCTGCGCGACATGCTCGAGCGCCAGCAGGAAGAGGAAGAGAACGCCGAAGGTGTGCAGATGATGACCCTGCATGCCTCCAAGGGCCTGGAATTCCCATACGTGTTCATCATGGGCATGGAAGAGGAAATCCTCCCGCACCGCTCCAGCATCGAGGCCGACACCATCGAAGAGGAACGCCGCCTGGCCTACGTGGGCATCACCCGCGCGCGCCAGACCCTGGCCTTCACCTTCGCCGCCAAGCGCAAGCAGTACGGTGAAATCATCGACTGCACGCCCAGCCGGTTCCTCGACGAACTGCCACCGGACGACCTGGCCTGGGAGGGCCTGGACGATGCGCCGGTCGAGGTAAAGGCCGCACGGGGCAACAACGCCCTGGCCGATATCCGGGCAATGCTCAAACGCTGATCAACCATTACTCTTTAACTTTGCCGCTATTTGCGGCCACCTTTGCTACATCGAGGAAAACAAAGTGGAAGCACTGCATCAGAAGATTCGCGAAGAAGGCATCGTGCTTTCCGATCAGGTTCTCAAAGTCGATGCGTTTCTCAACCACCAGATCGATCCGGCGCTGATGCAGCTGATCGGTGACGAGTTCGCCCGCCTGTTCGCCGACGCGGGCGTGACCAAGATCGTCACCATCGAAGCCTCGGGCATTGCCCCGGCGGTGATGACTGGCCTGAAGCTGGGCGTGCCGGTGATCTTCGCCCGCAAGCACCAGTCGCTGACCCTGACCGAGAACCTGCTGACCGCCTCGGTGTATTCCTTCACCAAGCAGACCGAGAACACCGTGGCCATCTCGCCGCGTCACCTCAACAGCAGCGACCGCGTGCTGGTGATCGACGACTTCCTGGCCAACGGCAAGGCGTCGCAGGCCCTGATCTCGATCATCAAGCAGGCCGGCGCCACCGTGGCCGGCCTGGGTATCGTGATCGAGAAGTCGTTCCAGGGCGGCCGTGCCGAGCTGGACAGCCAGGGCTATCGCGTCGAGTCGCTGGCCCGGGTGAAGTCGCTGGAAGGTGGTGTGGTTACCTTCATCGAGTAATCGCGGCGCCTGCTTCGCGGGCACGCCCGCTCCCACAGGTACACCACAGGTTTTGAATGCTGTGGTGTACCTGTGGGAGCGGGCGTGCCCGCGAATGGCCTCAATCCTCTCTATCTGGCAGCCGCCAACCCCGCCAGCAGCAACCGCTGGTAAAGCTCTTCCTTCAGCCCCTGCGGCTGATCCAGCTGCATCCGCACAAGATGCCTCGCATAGCCCTCCGGCCCCGGCGCATCCAGCGCTGCCTTGCCCAGCTCCAGCACCTCGCTCAGCTTGAACTTGCTCTTCAACCAGTTCAGCGCCCGCAGCAAATCCCGCTCTTCAGCCGTAAAGTCCGTGCCCAGCGGATACTCCGGGAACAACCGCGAATGCCGCGCCCTGATCGCCTCCAGCCGCTGCGGCGTATTGTCGGTAAAGCACGCCTCCAGTTGAAAATCCTTGGCCAGCTTGCCGGCATCCTTTGCCTGCTCGATCAGCCCCTGCTGGAACCGCGAATCACATACTGCCAGCAACCGCGCAATCACCTCGCTGTCGGTCTGCCCACGCAGGTCGGCAATGCCGTACTCGGTCACCACGATATCGCGCAGGTGCCGGGGGATGGTGCAATGGCCATAGTTCCAGAACAGGTTCGAAGTTACCTCCCCGCCCGCCTCACGCCAGCTGCGCAGCAGCAGGATCGAACGCCCGCCCTCCAGCGCATGGCCCTGGGCGACGAAGTTGTACTGCCCGCCCACGCCACTGAGTACTCGGCCATCCTCCAGCTGGTCAGCCACCCCAGCGCCAAGCAGGGTCATGCCGAATACGCTGTTGATGAAGCGCGCATCGCGGCGTTGCCGGCGCTTGAGCTCCTCCTGCCCGTACAGCTCGTTGATGAAGCTGATACGAGTCATGGCAAACCGTGCGCGCTGTTCCAGCGGCATGTCGCGCAAGCGCTGGTAGAACGCCTGGGGGCCGAGGAAGAAACCGCCATGCAGCACTGCCGCCACCTGCTCGTCCGCCGGGCGCCGCAACAGGCCCGCTTCGGCCAGCGCCAGCAAGCCGTTGACGAACATCTCGCTGCAGCCGTACAGGCCTTGGGCGAAGGTATCCAGGCCCCCTTCCCGTTCGATCAGCGCTTGCCACGAGCCAGCACCCAGCGCGTCGAGCACGGCACGATAACCGGCGTTGTCACCCTGACGCGCCAGCAATGCGGCAGCTACCGCATCGCCCATGGCACCAATGCCGATCTGTAGCGTGCCGCCGTCGCGAACCAGGCTGCTGGCGTGCAGGCCGATGCAGTGGTCCTGGGTGTTGACCGGCATGTTCGG
The DNA here is from genome assembly GCF_057444345.1 of Pseudomonas sp. PVC-5-1. Taxonomy (NCBI): domain Bacteria; kingdom Pseudomonadati; phylum Pseudomonadota; class Gammaproteobacteria; order Pseudomonadales; family Pseudomonadaceae; genus Pseudomonas; species Pseudomonas sp. PVC-5-1. Next base: position 5,606,652 of record NZ_CM172024.1, read on the forward strand.
CGTGGAGAACAGGCGGCGTTGCTCGGCTGTATCGATCAGCAGGTCGAACGTGTCGATGGGTAGCTCGGCGTCACCCGGCATGTAAGGCAGCTCGGCATGCACCTGGCCGAGCATGAGGATGGTCTCGCCGGCAGCGCGGCGCTTGGCGATCATCGGCAGCAGGTCGAGGGTGATGTCGGGGTTGCAAGCCAGGCTCAGGTGCACCGGCCTCTCGTGCGTGGCGGCCACCAACTGCGCGATCAGGTTCAGGCCCTTGGCGTTGATGTCACGTGCTGCGTGGCTGTAGTTGCTGCTGATGTAGCTTTGCTGGGCCGAATCGCTGTGCAGCAGGCTGCCGGGTTGCATGAAGAATTGTTCCACCTGGATGTTCGGCGGCAGGCTGTCGTTGCGCAGGTCGGCGAGGTAGGTAAGTTCTTCATAGTCGGCGAAGACGCGCTCGACGAAGGGCTCGAGAAAGCGCCGCTGCAGGCCATCACCCAGTGGCGGGCGGCCGAGGGACAGGGCGGTGTAGATGGTCAGCTGCCGTTCGGGCAGCTCGCGGATGCGGGCGTAAAGCGCATTGACGAAGGCGTTGGGCTTGCCCAGGCCCAGCGGCAGGCCCATGTGGATATGGGCTGGCAGGCGCGACAGGACTTGCTCGACGGCCTGGTCGATGGAGCAGAGGTGCATCGGGGCCTCCTGAGACATCCATGGGTTCAGGGGTTGGACATGGGCCTGAAGTATTTGGTTGCCTGTGCCGGCCTCTTCGCGGGCTTGCCCGCTCCCACAGGAACACCGCTGCCGACAGGTCCCGTGACAACCTGTGGGAGCGGGCAAGCCCGCGAAGAGGCCGGCACAGGCACCACAAAAACAAAGCCCGCCATCAACGGCGGGCTTCATGCAATTCAGCTGTTTCTCACAGCCCGGACATCTTCTTGATCGCCCCTTTCAGGTCGTCATCCGAGCAGTCTGCGCAGGTGCCTTTCGGTGGCATGGCATTGATGCCGGTAATGGCCTTGGCCAGGATGCCGTCCAGGCCGCCCTGGTGGTCGGCGCGTTCCTTCCACGCCGCGGTATCGCCAATCTTCGGTGCGCCGAGCAGGCCGGAGCCATGGCAGGCATTGCAGTGCTTGGCGATGATCTCGTCCGGCGTCTTGGCACCACCGCCACCTGCGGCGGCGGCCACTTCCATGCCCTTGCACTCCTGGCCCTGGACGCACACCTGGCCAACCGGCTCCAGGCGCTTGGCGATCTCATCATTGGTCGCAGCGGTTGCGCTCATTGCCCAGAGGGCGAATACGGCTGCTGGTACGGCCAGCATCTTCTTGATTTGGTTCACGCGAACACCCTCATGGTGGCTAATCACGCTCGCGGCCACGGATCGGCGAGCGTTGAAAAGTATAGCGGGAACCCAGAGGCCGTGAAACGACCCCACACGGGAAAGGGGTATTGCCGAATCAATGCACTGCGCTGGATCAAAAGTTTGAAGGCGTCGCCGCACTGATCAACCGCGCCGGCCGGTCGAACGGGTTGCGAAAGCGGTGCGGGCGGGTGCTTTCGAAGTAGTAGCTGTCACCCTCTTCAAGGATGAAGATCTCGTTGCCGACTACCAGCTCCAGGCGGCCTTCGAGCAGGATGCCGGTTTCCTCCCCGTCATGGGTAAGCATTTCGGCACCCGTGTCCGCACCCGGTGGATACACCTCGGTTAGAAAGGCGATGGCACGGTTGGGGTGCGACTTGCCGACCAGCTTCATGGTCACCGCACCGTCGGAGATATCGATCAGCTCATGGGCCTTGTAGACGATCTGCGTGGGGCTTTCAGGTTCCAGTTCGACCGAAAAGAACTCGACCATGGACATGGGAATGCCGCTCAGCACCTTGCGCAGCGAGCTGATCGACGGGCTCACGCTGTTCTTCTCGATCATCGAGATGGTGCTGTTGGTCACGCCGGCACGCTTGGCGAGTTCACGCTGGGACAGGCCCTTGAGCTTGCGGATGGCTTGCAGTCGTTCGCCGACGTCCAAAGCTGGAGCCTCCTGAAACGGTGGAAAGGGGGGTGGATGTGAACGATATCATGGCAATGCCGTTCAGTATTTACAACACACCGCCCTTCAACCTGTCCGCTTCAGCGTGTCATTCGCCGATGTAGTCCCGCGGTACTCGCTTCAGGTTGCAGAAAATCTGGTACGGAATGGTACCCGCGTGCGCAGCCACCTCACTGGCCAGCACATGCTTGCCCCATAGTTCGACCGGGCTGCCGACGGTGGCTTCCGGCACGTCGGTCAGGTCGATGCTGAGCATATCCATCGATACTCGGCCGATCAGTTGAGTGCGCTTGCCAGCGACCAGCACCGGGGTACCGTTGGGCGCCTGGCGCGGGTAGCCATCGGCATAGCCCATGGCAACCACACCAACGCGGGTTGGCCGTGGGCTGACGAACTTGGCGCCATAGCCCACCGGCTCGCCGGCAGGCAGTTCGCGCACGCTGATCACCCGCGATTGCAGGGTCATCACCGGTTGCAGGCGCTCGGCCTCGGCCTGGGCCACTTCGAACGGTGTGGCACCGTACAGCATCAGGCCCGGGCGCACCCAGTCGCTAGGGGCCTGCGGCCAGCCCAGCACACCGGGGGAGTTGCGCAGGCTGCACTCGGCGGCCAGGCCCTGGCGTGCGGCCTCGAACACGGCGATCTGCTGGGCGGTAGCGTCGGCATCCAGTTCGTCGGCGCGAGCGAAGTGGCTCATCAGCACGATGCGCGCGACCTTGCCGCTGGCCAGCAGGCGCTGGTAGGCCTCGTGGTAGTCCTTGGGGTGCAGGCCGACGCGGTGCATGCCGCTGTCGAGCTTGAGCCAGACGCTGAGCGGCTTGTGCAGCTGGGTCTTTTCGATCGCTTCCAGTTGCCACAGCGAGTGCACAACGCACCATAGGTCGTGCTCGGCGATCAGGGCCAGTTCGCTGGCTTCGAAGAAACCTTCCAGCAGCAGCACCGGGGCCTTGATACCGGCGGCGCGCAGTTCCAGCGCTTCTTCGATGCAGGCCACGGCAAAGCCGTCGGCTTCGGCCTCCAGGGCCAGGGCACAGCGCACGGCGCCGTGGCCGTAGGCGTCGGCCTTGATCACGGCGAGGGCTTTGGCACCGGTCAGTTCACGGGCCAGACGGTAGTTGTGGCGCAGGGCCTGGAGGTCGATCAGGGCGCGGGCGGGACGCATGGCGGCTGCCTTATGGTGGTTCACAGGTTGAAAACGGTGTTGGGTTCTTCGCGGGCTCGCCCGCTCCCACAGGTACTGCACAGTTTTCAATATCTGTGGTTTTCCTGTGGGAGCGGGCGAGCCCGCGAAGAGGCCGGTACAGGCGAACTTACTGCTGGTGAGCCGGCGCAGTCTGCCCGTGCTTGGCCACTTCCGGGCTGTTGCCATAACGGGAAATGTCCAGGCCTTCGGCACTGATCTGCGGCTTCTTGCGCGCAATCAGGTCGGCCAGCAGGCGACCGGAACCGCACGCCATGGTCCAGCCCAAAGTACCGTGACCGGTGTTCAGGAACAGGTTGCGGAACGCCGTGGCACCAACGATCGGCGTGCCGTCCGGGGTCGCCGGGCGCAGGCCGGTCCAGAAGCTGGCCTGGCTCAGATCACCGCCGCGAGGATAAAGGTCGTTGACGATCATCTCCAGCGTTTCGCGCCGACGCGGGTTCAACGACAGGTCAAAACCGGCGATCTCAGCCATGCCGCCGACGCGGATACGGTTGTCGAAACGGGTAATGGCGACCTTGTAGGTCTCGTCGAGAATGGTCGAGGTCGGGGCCATGTCGGCGTTGGTGATCGGCACGGTCAGCGAGTAGCCCTTCAGCGGGTATACCGGGGCCTTGATGCCCAGCGGCTTGAGCATCTGCGGCGAGTAGCTGCCCAGCGCCAGCACGTAACGGTCGGCGGTTTCCAGCTTGCCGTCGATCCACACGCCATTGATGCGGTCACCCGCGAAGTCCAGGCACTGGATGTCCTGGCCGAAGCGGAACTCCACGCCCAGCTTCACGGCCATTTCGGCAAGCTTGGTGGTGAACAGCTGGCAGTCGCCAGTCTGGTCGTTTGGCAGGCGCAGGGCGCCGGCCAGGATGTCCTTGACGCCAGCCAGGGCCGGTTCGACGCGGGCAATGGCGTCGCGGTCAAGCAGCTCGTAAGGCACGCCGGACTGTTCCAGCACGGCAATGTCCTTGGCCGCGGCATCCACCTGGGCCTGGGTACGGAACAGCTGGGTGGTGCCCAGGCTGCGGTTTTCGTAGGCGATGCCGGTTTCGGCGCGCAGTTCGTCGAGGCAGTCACGGCTGTACTCGGACAGGCGCACCATGCGCTCCTTGTTCACCGCGTAACGGCTGGCGGTGCAGTTGCGCAGCATCTGCGCCATCCACAGGTACTGGTCGACGTCGCCGGTGAGCTTGATGGCCAGGGGCGCGTGGCGCTCCAGCAGCCATTTGATGGCCTTCAGCGGCACGCCTGGGGCGGCCCAGGGCGAGGCATAGCCGGGCGAGATCTGGCCGGCGTTGGCAAAGCTGGTTTCCATGGCCACCGCCGGCTGGCGATCGACCACCGTTACTTCGAAACCTTGCCGGGCCAGATAGTAGGCACTGGCGGTTCCGATCACACCGCTACCAAGTACCAGAACTCGCATCGTTTTATCCCTCGCACGCGGCGCGCCGCAGACTTTTATTGAAATGGCATGAATGCGCGCAGTATAGGAATTTGAAGGCAGTGCAATTCACTATATAAAAGCCTATTATTGGCGAGAATTCTCGGCAAAATTGCCTTTCACGGAGGGGCATCCCCTATGAGAACCCAGCACCAGAGCAAGCGTGAACTGGACAAGATCGACCGTAACATCCTGCGTATCCTGCAGAATGACGGGCGTATTTCCTTCACCGAACTGGGCGAGAAAGTTGGGCTTTCCACCACCCCTTGCACCGAGCGGGTCCGCCGCCTGGAGCGCGAGGGCATCATCATGGGCTACAACGCCCGCCTGAACCCGCAGCACCTCAAGGGCAGCCTGCTGGTGTTCGTGGAAATCAGCCTGGACTACAAATCGGGCGACACCTTCGAGGAGTTCCGCCGCGCGGTGCTGAAACTGCCCCACGTGCTGGAATGCCACCTGGTTTCAGGCGACTTCGACTACCTGGTGAAGGCGCGTATTTCCGAGATGGCCTCTTACCGCAAGCTGCTCGGCGACATCCTGCTGAAGCTGCCGCACGTGCGCGAATCGAAGAGCTACATCGTGATGGAAGAGGTGAAAGAGAGCCTTTGCCTGCCGATCCCGGACTGAAGTCAGACCAGCACCTGGCGGGTGGTGGCAATGAACTGGTGGACCAGCTGCTCGGCAGCGGGCTCGATCATCTGTTCAGGGCCACGGCCACGCGGGCAGGCCAGGCGCGGGGTGGTGCCGAACAGGCGGCAGATCATCGGGCGCTCTTCATACACCGTGCAGCCGTTGGGGCCCAGGTGCACACAGTCCAGGCGCTCCAGGGCGGCGTCCTGCTCGGCCTGGGACTTGCGCGGCAGGCGGGCCATTTCTTCCGCCGAAGTGGTGACCGGGCCGCAGCAGTCATGGCAGCCGGGCTCGCACTCGAAGGAAGGGATGAGTTCGCGCAGAAAATGGATCTTGTGGCGGTTGCAGGACATGGCAAGGTACAAGTTTGAGAGCTGAGGTTGGATTATAGGGCCAATCGCCGGCAAGCCGGCTCCCACAGGTACACCGCCGGTCTCAAGTGCCACGCGGACCCTGTGGGAGCTGGCTTGCCGGCGATGAGGCCGGTTGCCCCTCCCCAAAGCCCCGGCTTATCCTCCTCCCCCTCAACCCACCAGCCTCAGGACCTGCCCAATGATCCACAGCGCGCAGCACGCCGCCTCCTATTACGCCGCCAGCAGCGCGCCACACCCCGACCACTCCTTCCTGCAAGGCGAGCACAGCGCCGACGTGTGTATCGTCGGCGGCGGCTACTCGGGCCTGAACACCGCCATCGAACTGGCCGAACGCGGCTTCTCGGTCATCCTGCTGGAAGCGCGCAAGCTCGGTTGGGGCGCCAGCGGGCGCAATGGTGGGCAACTGATCCGTGGCGTCGGCCACGGCCTGGAACAATTCCTCCCGGTCATCGGCGAGGAAGGCGTGCGCAGCCTGAAACTGATGGGCCTGGAAGCCGTGCAGATCGTCCGCGAGCGGGTCGAAAGGCATGCCATCGCCTGCGACCTCACCTGGGGCTACTGCGACCTGGCCAACAAACCCGCTGAACTACTGGGTTTTGCGGAGGATGCTGAAGAACTGCGCAGCCTCGGCTACGCACATGAACTGCGCCTGGTCGGCAAGGACGATATCCACAGCGTGGTCGGCGCCGACTGCTATGTCGGCGGGCTGGTCGACATGGGTTCCGGGCACCTGCACCCGCTCAACCTGGCCCTGGGTGAGGCTGCAGTGGCCAGCCGCCTGGGCGTGAAGCTGTTCGAGCAGTCCGAGGTGACACGCATCGATTACGGCCCGGAAGTACAGGTGCACACCGCCCAAGGCCGAGTACGCGCCAAAACCCTGGTGCTGTGCTGCAACGCCTACCATAACGACCTCAACCGCGAGTTGGGCGGCAAGGTGCTGCCAGCCGGCAGCTATATCATCGCCACCGAGCCACTGGGTGAAGAACGTGCCCGCTCGCTGCTACCGCAGAACATGGCGGTATGTGACCAGCGCGTGGCACTGGACTACTACCGCCTGTCCGCCGACCAGCGCCTGTTGTTCGGCGGTGCCTGCCACTATTCGGGCCGCGACCCTAAGGACATCGCCGCCTACATGCGGCCGAAGATGCTCAAGGTATTCCCGCAACTGGCCGACGTGCACATCGACTACCAGTGGGGCGGCATGATCGGCATCGGCGCCAACCGCCTGCCGCAGGTTGGCCGCCTGGCAAGCCAGCCGAACGTTTATTACGCCCAGGCCTACTCCGGCCATGGGCTCAACGCCACCCACCTGGCTGCGCGCCTGCTCGGCGAAGCCATCAGCGGCCAGGAAAGCGGGCGTTTCGACCTGTTTGCCAAGGTGCCACACATCACCTTCCCCGGCGGCAAGCACCTGCGCTCGCCGCTGCTGGCGTTGGGGATGCTGTGGCATCGCCTGAAAGAGCTGATCTGAAAGCTGCGCGGTCCCTGTAGGAGCGGCCTTGTGTCGCGAAAGGGGTGCGTAGCGCCCCCCAGGTTTCAGCTTCGCCGCAAATATCGCTGGGGCCGCTCTGCGGCCCTATCGCGACACAAGGCCGCTCCTACATCGACCGCGCAACATCTGTATGGTCAGTCTTTCCAGAAGGGCTTACGCCCCTCGGCCCGGGCCTGCTCCCAGCTCAGCCCGATATCGCGCAACTCGTCATCAGTCAACTGCAGCAGCGCCCTGCGGGTGTGCCAGCGATGCAGCATCAGCCCCCAACGCCCCAACCCTTCCGGCGCGTTGAACACCTTGGCTTGCTGCCCGGCTTCCAGTTCCTTGGCCAACAGTTGCAAGCGCACATCGCTCATGCCACCCATCACCGCATCCTCTCGTTCAGTTGATACTGTGGAGAAAGCATGCGCGTCGACAGCACCGGCAATACAGATCCAATACAGCCTTATTATTCCCATACAGAATTGGCCGCAGACCGACTGAATGCTGTATTTTCAGCGCAACTGTACCGGTCGCCACGCTATTACAGCGCAGGAGTATGCCGTGACCCTTTACCTGAACCTCGCCGAACTGCTCGGTGCCCGTATCGAACAGGGCCTCTACCGCCCCGGCCAGCGCCTGCCGTCAGTGCGCGCCCTGAGTGTGGAGCACGGGGTCAGCCTGAGCACCGTGCAGCAGGCCTACCGCATGCTGGAAGACAGCGGCATGGTCTCGCCCCGGCCCAAGTCCGGCTACTTCGTCAACGACCACCGCCACCTGCCAGCCCTGCCCGCCGTCAGCCGCCCGGCCCAGCGCCCGGTGGACATCTCGCAATGGGAGCAGGTGCTGGAACTGGTGCGCAGCACCCCACGCCAAGGCGTGATCCAGCTCGGCCGCGGCATGCCCGACATCGACAGCCCCACCCTCAAGCCACTGCTGCGCAGCCTCGCCCAGCTGAGCCGGCGGCAGGACATGCCCGGCCTGTACTACGACAACATCCACGGCAACCTGGCCCTGCGCGAACAGGTGGCCCGGCTGACGCTCGACTCCGGCTGCCGCCTAGGCCCGGCCGACCTGGTGATAACCACCGGCTGCCATGAGGCGCTGTCATGCAGCATTCGCGCGGTGTGCGAGCCGGGCGATATCGTCGCGGTCGACTCGCCCAGCTTCCACGGCGCCATGCAGACCCTCAAGGGCCTGGGCATGAAAGCCCTGGAGATCCCCACCGACCCGGTCACCGGCATCAGCCTGGAGGCGCTGGAGCTGGCCTTGGAGCAGTGGCCGATCAAGCTCATCCAGATCACCCCCAGCTGCAACAACCCGCTCGGCTACATCATGCCCGAGGCCCGCAAGAAGGCCCTGCTGAGCCTGGCACAGCGCTACGACGTGGCGATCCTCGAAGATGATGTATATGGCGACCTGGCCTACACCTACCCGCGCCCACGCACCCTCAAGTCGTTTGACGACGACGGCCGCGTGCTGCTTTGCAGTTCGTTCTCCAAGACCCTCGCCCCCGGTCTGCGGATAGGCTGGGTGGCACCCGGTCGTTACCTGGAGCGGGTGCTGCACATGAAATACATCAGCACCGGAAGCACGGCCAGCCAGCCACAGTTGGCCATTGCCGACTTCATCGCCGGCGGGCACTACCAGCCCCACGTACGGCGCATGCGCAGCCAGTACCAGCGTGGCCGCGACCTGATGAGCGACTGGGTGACCCGCTACTTCCCGGCGGGCACCCGGGTCAGTCGACCGCAAGGTGGCTTCATGCTGTGGGTGGAATTACCCGAACATTTCGATACGCTGCGCCTGAACCGGGCTTTACTGGAGCAGGACGTGCAGGTTGCCGTGGGCAGTATTTTCTCGGCCTCGGGCAAGTTCCGCCACTGCCTGCGCATGAACTTCGCCGCACGGCCCACGCAGCAGATCGAAGCTGCCGTGCGCAGGGTTGGTGAAACCGCCCTTCGTCTACTGGAAGAAGAAAGCGCCGGCGCGTAACTTTGCGCCGCCCGCCACGGTCCAACCATTTAAGCCTTTGCTGCACAGGACGATCCACCCTTGAGACTCCAGCGAGCCCTGCCTCTGCTGCTGGTGCTACTGCTTGGTCTTGCCGGCTGTGCCAGCGTCGGCACGCCCCGCGAAACCAGCCAGGCGTTACCCGCCAACGACTCGGCCTTCGGCCGCTCGGTACTGCGCCAGGCCGCGCCGTACGACGGCCGCTCGGGCTTTCGCCTGCTGCCCAACAGCAACGAGGCGTTCCGCGCCCGTGCCGAACTGATCCGCAACGCCCAGGCGAGCATCGACCTGCAGTACTACATCGTCCACGATGGCCTCAGCACTCGTGCACTGGTTCATGAACTGCTGCGCGCCGCCGACCGTGGCGTGCGTGTGCGCATCCTGCTCGACGACACCACCAGCGATGGCTTGGACGTCATCATGGGCACCCTCGATGCCCACCCGAACATCCAGATACGGGTGTTCAACCCGCTACACCTGGGCCGCAGCACCGGCGTGACGCGCGCGGTGGGCCGCCTGTTCAACCTGTCGCGCCAGCATCGGCGCATGCACAACAAACTGTTCCTGGTGGACAACAGCATGGCCATCGTCGGCGGGCGCAACCTGGGCGATGAGTATTTCGATGCCGAACCCAACCTCAACTTCACCGACATCGACTTGCTGGGTGTCGGCCCGGTGGCCGAACAGCTCGGCCACAGTTTCGACCAATACTGGAACAGCGCCCTGAGCCGGCCGATTACCGACTTTCTCTGGCGCGACCCGGATGCCAGCGACCTGCGCGCCAGCCGCCACCGCCTGGAAATTTCACTGGCCGAAGCCAGGACCCAGCGCAAAGCCCTGTATGACCGCTTGATGGCCTACCAGTCGCAGCCGCGCCTGGATGTGTGGCGCAACGAACTGATCTGGGCCCATGCCCAGGCGCTGTGGGATGCGCCGAGCAAGGTGCTGGCCGATGACGAACCGAACCCGCAACTGCTGCTGACCCAGCAACTGGCCCCTGACTTGAGCAAGGTGCAACACGAGCTGATCCTGGTATCGGCGTACTTCGTACCCGGCGAGTCCGGCCTGCTGTACCTGACCCACAGCGCAGACGCGGGTATCTCGGTCAAACTGCTGACCAACTCGCTGGAAGCCACCGACGTGCCGGCAGTGCATGGCGGCTATGCGCCGTATCGGCGGGCGCTGCTGGAGCATGGCGTACAACTGTATGAGCTGCGCCGCCAACCCGGTGACCCCAGCGCCCGGCACAGCTTGAGCTTCCATGGCAGCTCCGACTCGAGCCTGCACAGCAAGGCGATCGTGTTCGACCGGCGCAAGACCTTCATCGGCTCGTTCAACTTCGACCCGCGTTCGGTGTTGTGGAATACCGAGGTCGGGGTGCTGGTGGACAGCCCGGAGCTGGCCGAGTACACCCGCGCGCTGGCGGTACAGGGCATGGCCCCGGCCTTGAGCTACCAGCCGACGCTGGTGGGTAACCAGATGGTGTGGGTGACCGAGGAAAATGGCAGGCGACGCATGCTCACGTCCGAGCCGGGCGGGATTTGGCGGCGGTTCAATGCCTGGATCAGCAAGGCGGTTGGCCTGGAGAAGATGTTGTAGCGGCGATTTTGGGGCTGCTTTGCAGCCCATCGCGACGCAAGGCCGCTCCTACATGGGATCGCGTATCTCCTGTAGGAGCGGCCTTGCGTCGCGATGGGCCGCAAAGCGGCCCCAAAATCCATCAGGCAGAAGCCGGCTCAAACGCCCCGCGCCGCCGGGTCAACATCACCAACCCCGCAGCCCCCGCCGCCATCAGCAACGGCAACGCATGCCCGCTGATCCACTGGCTGCCTGCCCCGGCCAGCAATGGCCCGAGCAGGCAGCCAATACCCCACAGCTGCGCCACATGGGCGTTGGCCCGCACCAGCGCATCATCCCGGTAGCGCTCACCAATCAGCACCAGCGACAAGGTGAACAAGCCCCCCGCACTGGCCCCGAACAGCACCCACAGTGGCCAGATCGCTGGTGTATGCAGCAGCACCGGGATCGCCAGGCTGGATACCAGAAGAGTGACCGCACAGCCAGTGAACAGAGCGCGCCGCGACATATGATCGGCCAGCGCACCGATGGGCAGCTGCAGCACCGCGTCGCCCACCACCACGGTACTGACCATGAAAAGGGCGATTTCGGTGCTGAAGCCCTGTTGCAGGCAATACACCGGCAACAAGGTCAGGATCATCGCCTCGAACGAGGCAAACAGGGCAATGGCCCAGGCGATCACCGGCAAGCGCCGGCAGAAGGCGAACAGGTCGCCGAAGGTGACGCTGCAGGCCTCTGTGCTGGGTGCCCCGCCACGGCCCAGGAGAATCAGCGGCGCCACCAGCAGCAGGCCGGTAGCGGCCCAGAAGCCGAAGTCGTCATCCGAGCCAAGAAAGCCCAGCACCAGCGGCCCGGCCAGCTGGCTTAGGGCATAGCTGCTGCCGTACAGCGCCACCAGGCGGCCACGCCATTGCTCGACTACCAGCTGATTGATCCAGCTTTCGCCGAGTATGAACACCACGGTCAGCGACATACCGATCAGCAACCGCAGCAGCAGCCACAGCGGGTAACTGGGCAGCAGTGCGACCAGGCCAATCGACAGCGCCCCGCCCCACAGGCACAGGCGCATGGCCGAGGGCACACCGACCCAGCCGGCCAGGCGACTGGCCAGACTGGCACCTACCAGCACGCCCAGCGCCGGCATCGCGGCCATCACACCGATGGCGAAGCTGCCGTAGCCCCAGGCCTCCAGGCGCAGGGATACCAGCGGCATGCTCACGCCGAGTGCCAGCCCGACGCTTAGCACCGATGCCAGTACGGCGAAGTAGGTACCCCAACGCATCCTTGACCTCTTGAGTTCTTGGGGCTGCTTTGCAGCCCATTCGCGGCACAAGGCCGCTCCTACAGGGAAACGCATACCCCTGTAGGAGCGGCCTTGTGCCGCGAATGGGCCGCGAAGCGGCCCCACGGGATTACAACTTGATCCAGGTCGCCTTCAGCTCGGTGTACTTCTCCAGCGCATGCAGCGACTTGTCACGGCCGTTGCCCGACTGCTTGAAGCCACCGAACGGCGCGGTCATGTCGCCGCCGTCGTACTGGTTGACCCAGACGCTGCCAGCGCGCACGGCGCGGGCGGTCTTGTGGGCCTTGGAGATGTCCGAAGTCCAGATGCCAGCGGCCAGGCCATACGGCGTGTCGTTGGCAATGGCGACGGCTTCTTCGGCGGTATCGAAGGCGATCACCGACAGCACCGGGCCGAAGATTTCTTCCTGGGCGATCTTCATGGCGTTGGTCACGCCGTCGAAGATGGTCGGCTCGACATAAGTGCCACCGGTTTCTTCCAGGGTGCGCTTGCCGCCGGCCAGCAGCTTGGCGCCGTCCTTGTGGCCAGCCTCGATGTACGACAGCACGGTGTTCATCTGCTGGGTGTCGACCAGGGCACCGACAGTGGTCTGTGGGTCCAGCGGGTTGCCTGGCTTCCAGCCTTTCAGGGCCTCGACCACCATCGGCAGGAACTTGTCCTTGATCGAACGCTCGACCAGCAGGCGCGAGCCGGCGGTGCACACTTCGCCCTGGTTGAAGGCGATGGCGCTGGCGGCAGCTTCGGCGGCAGCTTGCAGGTCCGGAGCGTCAGCGAAGACGATGTTCGGGCTCTTGCCGCCGGCTTCCAGCCAGATGCGCTTCATGTTCGATTCGCCCGCGTAAACCATCAGCTGCTTGGCGATCTTGGTCGAACCGGTGAATACCAGGGTGTCGACGTCCATGTGCAGGGCCAGGGCCTTACCCACGGTGTGGCCGTAGCCTGGCAGCACGTTCAGCACGCCAGCCGGGATACCGGCTTCGATGGCCAGCTGGGCGATGCGAATGGCCGTCAGCGGCGACTTTTCGGACGGCTTGAGCACTACCGAGTTACCGGTGGCCAAGGCCGGGCCGAGCTTCCAGCAGGCCATCAGCAGCGGGAAGTTCCACGGTACGATGGCACCGACCACACCCACCGCTTCGCGGGTGACCAGGCCGAGCTGGTCATGCGGGGTCGGGGCGACTTCGTCGTAGACCTTGTCGATGGCTTCGGCAGTCCAGTGGATGGCATTGGCCGCGCCAGGTACGTCGATGCTGGAGGAGTCGCCGATCGGCTTGCCCATGTCCAGGGTTTCCAGCAGCGCCAGCTCTTCGACGTTCTTGCGCAGCAGGTCGGCGAAGCGGATCAGCTTGGCCTTGCGCTTGGCCGGGGCCAGCTGCGACCACACGCCGGAGTTGAAGGTGGCACGGGCGTTTTCCACAGCGCGGTTGGCATCGGCCAGATCGCAGCTGGCAACCTTGGCCAGGAAGCGTCCGTCGACCGGGCTCAGGCACTCGAAGGTTTCACCAGATGCGGCATCGGTGTATTCGCCGTTGATGAAGGCACGGCCTTCGATCTTCAGTTGCTGGGCACGTTGTTCCCAGTCCGCACGAGTCAGGGTGGTCATACGAAACTCCTCCTCTTGTTTAGGTGCAACGCCGCACTGAGGACTCACAGGCGTTGTCAGAATTCTGCCCCAGCGTCGAGGGCATTTTGGCTACCGACACCCTAAACCAGCCGGTGTAAACTATCAATATATTTGACACAAAAGGCTCAAAAGCCTACTCATGTGCATTTTATTAAACAACAACAGGAGCCGAACCATGAGTATCGACAGCATAATCGACTTCGCGCAGGTCATTACCGAGGCCGAACGCTACCGCCCGGCGGCGGAAAAAATCCTCAAGGGCGAGCCAGACCAGGCGGTCTACAATCATTATTCCAGCCCGTGCGGGCAGTTTGCCGCGGGCGTGTGGGAAGGCGAGGTCGGGCAGTGGACGGTGAACTACACGGAGCATGAGTACTGCGAGATCGTCCAGGGCGTTTCGGTGCTGCGTGACCAGGACGGCGGAGCCAAGACCCTTCGCGCCGGTGACCGGTTTGTCATCCCGGCCGGCTTCAAGGGCACCTGGGAGGTGCTGGAGCCTTGCCGCAAGATCTATGTGATGTTCGAGCAGAAATGATCTGAGGCCCGAACAGGCATAAAAAAACCCGCATCCTTTCGGAGGCGGGTTTTTTCAGGTCGCCGATCAATTACTTGATCTTGGCTTCCTTGTACACCACGTGCTTGCGAACAACCGGATCGTATTTCTTGATCTCGATTTTGTCCGGAGTGGTGCGCTTGTTCTTGTCGGTGGTGTAGAAGTGGCCAGTGCCAGCACTCGAAACCAGACGGATCAATTCACGCATGACGTTCTCCTTAGAACTTTTCGCCGCGAGCGCGCAGCTCGGCCAGCACTACGTCGATACCACGCTTGTCAATAACGCGCATGCCTTTGGCAGATACGCGCAGACGCACGAAACGCTTCTCGGATTCAACCCAGAAACGGTGGTGCTGCAGGTTCGGCAGGAAACGACGACGGGTTTTGTTGTTTGCGTGGGAAATGTTGTTCCCGGTTACTGGACCCTTACCAGTAACTTGACAGACTCTCGACATGACTCAGCCCTCTAAAACCACATGCCCAACCCGGCATGGGTTGGCCGCTTAATCTCTCAGTCTTTGGCGCCTGGGCGCCGTGATTCTGGAGGTCTTATCGGCCGCATTCGCTGATGCGACAGGCCGAGCCCCTAGAAAAGAGCGCTGCTTTATACCAGAAAGACTCGGCCGCAACAACATTAGATGAATATTGACACGAGCCCCGACGCGCCGGGCCAGCATAGCGGCAGGCCCCGCCAGCCGTCGACCGCTCGTCGCCAATTTTGTAAAAAAGGGTGTGGTCATTTCCCGACGAGCACACTAGGGTAGGCCTTTTCCAGACTGCACTGGCAGATGGGCCACTGACAGCCAAGGAGCCACTATGCGTGCCGCCGCCCTTTCCTTATTGTTCAACTCCTTGTTCGCCGCAGGCGCCCTGATCGCCGCCAGCGTTGCCCAGGCCGCCCCGCTGAGCGTCTGCAGCGAGGCCAGCCCCGAAGGCTTCGACGTGGTGCAGTACAACTCACTGACCACCACCAACGCCACAGCCGATGTGCTGATGAACCGCCTGGTGGAGTTCGACGCGGCGCAAGGCAAGGTGGTGCCGAGCCTGGCGGCCAGCTGGACGGTATCGGCCGACGGCCTGATCTACGACTTCACCCTGCGCGATGATGTGAACTTCCACACCACCGCCTACTTCAAGCCAAGCCGCCCACTGAACGCCGACGATGTGCTGTTCAGCTTCCAGCGCATGCTCTACCCCGCCCATGCCTGGCACAAGACCGCGCCGGGCGGCTACCCGCATGCCCAGTCGCTGCAACTAGGCAGCCTGATCAAGGCGATCGAGGCACCCGCGCCAAACACCGTGCGCTTCACCCTCAACCACCCGGACGCCACGTTCCTGGCCACGTTGAGCATGGGCTTCGCATCGATCTACTCCGCCGAGTACGCGGACAAACTGCTCAAGGCCGGCACGCCGGAGAAGCTCAACAGCCAGCCGATCGGCACCGGGCCGTTCATCTTCCAGCGCTTCCAGAAGGACGCCGTAGTACGCTATCGCGCCAACCCTGACTACTTCGCCGGCAAGCCGGCGGTCGACCCGCTGATCTTCGCCATCACCACCGATGCCAACGTGCGCCTGCAGAAGCTCAAGCGCGGCGAGTGCCAGGTCGCGTTGTCGCCCAAGCCGCTGGACATTGCCGAAGCTGGCAAGGACGGCAACCTCAAGGTGGCCACCACCCCGGCGTTCATGACCGCCTTCGTCGCCATCAACAGCCAGCACCCGCCGCTGGACAAGCCGGAGGTGCGTCAGGCCATCAACTTGGCCTTCGACAAGCAGGCCTACCTCAAGGCCGTGTTCGAAGACTCCGCGGTGGCCGCCAACGGCCCCTACCCGCCCAATACCTGGAGCTACGCCAAGGACCTGCCCGGCTACCCGCTGGACCTGAAGAAAGCCAAGGCCCTGCTGACCAAGGCCGGCCTGGCCGAGGGCTTCAGCACCACGATCTGGACCCGCCCGTCGGGCAGCCTGCTCAACCCTAACCCCAGCCTCGGTGCGCAGATGCTGCAGGCCGACCTGGCCAAGATTGGCGTCAAGGCAGAGATCCGCGTGATCGAGTGGGGCGAGCTGATCCGCCGCGCCAAGGCGGGCGAGCATGACCTGCTGTTCATGGGCTGGGCGGGCGACAACGGCGACCCGGACAACTTCCTCAGCCCGCAGTTTTCCTGCGCCGCGGTGAAGTCGGGGACCAACTTCGCACGCTTCTGCGACAGCCGCCTGGACCAGTTGATCAGCGCCGGGCGCACCACCAACGACCAGAGTGTGCGCAGCCGGCTTTACCAGCAGGCACAGACGCTGATCCAGCAACAGGCGCTGTGGGTGCCGCTGGCGCACCCGACAGCGGCGACGCTGCTGCGCCAGGGGGTCGAGGGGCACCAGGTGAGCCCGTTCGGGCGGTTGGATTTCAGCAAGGTATCAGTGAACAAATAAGCCTGCACCGGCCTCTTCGCGGGCTTGCCCGCTCCCACAGGGACCTCGCCAACTTTCAACATGGCACTATTCCTGTAGGAGCGGGTTTACCCGCGAAAAGGCCGGGACAGACAGCACAAGTGCCTAAGCCACAATCCACCCATGCTCGACCATCGACAGCGGCTCCCCGTCACCGATGATGATGTGATCCAGCACCCGCACATCGATCAACGCCAGCCCCCGCTTCAACGACAGGGTCAAATGCACATCATCCTGGCTCGGCTCGTTGTTGCCTGAAGGATGGTTGTGGCACAGGATCAACGCCGCCGCGTTGTGCAGCAGTGCCCGCCGCACTACCTCCCGCGGGTAAACACTCGCCCGGTCTATCGTGCCCCTGAACAGGATCTCGAACGCCAACGGCCGGTGCTTGGTATCCAGAAACAGGCAACCGAATACTTCACTGATCTCATGGCGCAGCATGGCCTTGAGATAACGCCGCACCGCCGCTGGGCTTTCGAGAGCCGCTGCGCGCTCGATGTCCTCATCCAGATAACGCCGGCCAATTTCCAAAAGCACCTGCAACTGTGCGTATTTCACAGCGCCAATGCCCGGCTCGCGAAGCACTGCTGCGCGATCGGCCTCGAGAAACTGCCTGAGCCCACCAAAACGCCCCAGCAGCCCCCGCGCAAGGTCCAGCACATTCCGCCCGGCAACCCCCGACCCTAACAGCACGGCGAGCAGTTCGGCATCCGACAGCGCTGCCGCCCCGCGCTGCAGCAACTTCTCCCTCGGCCGCTCTTCAGCCGGCCACTCCCTGATATTCATCCCGCTCCTCTGCCCTTGCTGCGGCCCATTTCGGCCCTGTGTTAATCTATTTCGCCTCGTACATGCGACGTTCCGCCGCAGGCATTTTCAAACGTCGTCGCCCGCTCTCACTGGAAAAAGGCAAGCCTATGCAGCGGCTGTATCGCAAGCGCATCGTTCTCGGCGTGGGTGGCGGCATTGCCGCCTACAAAAGCGCCGAACTGATTCGCCGACTCCTGGAGCACGGCGCGCAGGTGCGCGTCGTCATGACCCGTGGTGGTGCAGAGTTCATCACCCCGCTAACCCTGCAAGCGCTGTCAGGCCACCCGGTGCACATGGACCTGCTCGACCCTGCCGCCGAAGCGGCCATGGGCCACATCGAACTGGCCAAGTGGGCTGACCTGGTGCTGATCGCCCCGGCCACCGCCGACCTCATGGCGCGCATGGCCCAAGGCATGGCCGACGACCTGCTGACCACCTTGGTACTGGCTACCGATGCCACTGTCGCCGTGGCCCCGGCCATGAACCAGGCCATGTGGCGCGACCCGGCCACCCAGGCCAACCTCGAACTGCTCAAGAGCCGGGGCATCCAGGTGTTCGGCCCAGCGTCCGGCAGCCAGGCCTGTGGCGACGTCGGCCTGGGCCGCATGCTCGAAGCCACCGACCTGGCCTGGTGTGCCGCGGAAAGCTTCAAGCGCCAGGCCCTGACCGGCAAGCACGTGCTGATCACTGCCGGCCCGACCCAGGAAAACATCGACCCGGTGCGCTACATCACCAATCATAGCTCCGGCAAGATGGGCTTCGCCTTGGCTGAAGCCGCCGCCGAAGCCGGGGCTCGGGTCACCCTCGTCACCGGCCCGGTGCACCTGCCGACCCCCGACCGGGTCAGCCGTATCGACGTGGTCAGCGCGCGGGACATGCTCGCGGCCTGTGAAGCGGCCATGCCATACGACCTGTTCATTGCCTCTGCGGCGGTAGCGGACTACCGCCCGGAAGTCGTTGCCACGCAAAAACTGAAGAAAGATCCTACGACCGGCGACGGCATGCTGCTGCAGATGGTGCGCAATCCCGATATCCTTGCCACCATCGCTGGCCGCGCCGACCGCCCGTTCAGCGTCGGTTTCGCCGCCGAGACCGAGCACTTGCTCGATTACGCCACGCGCAAGCTAAAGGACAAGAACCTCGACCTGATCGTCGCCAATGATGTGGCCAACCCCAGCATCGGCTTCAACAGCGAGGAAAACGCCTTGACCGTGATCGACCGCCAGCAGCACCAGACCCTCTTCGCGCAGACCAGCAAGGGCAAGATTGCCCGGCAACTGGTCGCCTTCATCGCCGAACGACTCAATCAGGTTCAATAAGTTACATGCACGCTCTTCAAGCCAAGATCCTCGACCCACGCCTGGGCACCGAATTCCCCCTGCCGCAGTACGCCACCCCCGGCTCCGCCGGCCTGGACCTGCGCGCCCTGCTCAAGGAAGACACCGTCCTCGAGCCAGGCCAGACCCTGCTGATCCCCACCGGCCTGTCGATCTACATCGGCGACCCTGGCCTGGCGGCGGTGATCTTGCCGCGCTCGGGCCTGGGCCATAAGCACGGCATCGTGCTGGGCAACCTGGTCGGGCTGATCGACTCGGACTACCAGGGCGAGTTGATGGTGTCGTGCTGGAACCGCGGCAACACACCGTTCACCATCGCCGTTGGCGAGCGCATTGCCCAGCTGGTGCTGGTACCGGTGGTACAGGCCCATTTCGACATCGTCGAAGCGTTCGATGAAAGCCAGCGCGGCGCTGGCGGCTTCGGCCATTCCGGCAGCCACTGAGCCGAGAAATGACCGTTCAGGCCAAGGATGGCGAACTCTCTGGCGAAACCACCGTCCAAGCGTTCAGTTTGCGCCTGCCCAGAAAGCCTTTGACTAATGGAGCTTCCAGAGATGAACGACATGGCCCACCTGGTCCCCGCCGCACTGCCAGACAGCATTTTCCGCGCGTATGACATTCGCGGCGTGGTCGGCAAAACCCTTCACGCCGAAACCGCCTACTGGATCGGCCGCGCCATCGGCGCGCAGAGCCTGGCCCAGGGCGAACCGCAGGTTTCGGTCGGCCGCGATGGCCGCCTGTCCGGCCCGATGCTGGTCGAACAGCTGATCAAGGGCCTGGTCGATGCCGGCTGCCAGGTCAGCGACGTCGGTCTGGTGCCCACCCCCGCCCTGTATTACGCAGCCAACGTGCTGGCCGGCAAGTCCGGCGTGATGCTGACCGGTAGCCACAACCCGTCTGACTACAACGGCTTCAAGATCGTCATCGCTGGCGATACCCTGGCCAACGAACAGATCCAGGCCCTGCTGACCCGATTGAAAACCAACGACCTGACCCTCGCCGAAGGCCGCGTGGAAAAGGTCGAGATCCTTGACCGCTACTTCCAGCAGATCGTCGAGGACGTGAAGCTGGCCAAGAAGCTCAAGGTGGTCGTGGACTGCGGCAACGGTGCCGCCGGCGTGGTCGCGCCGCAACTGATCGAAGCCCTGGGCTGCGAAGTGATCCCGCTGTTCTGCGAAGTCGACGGCAACTTCCCCAACCACCACCCGGACCCGGGCAAGCCGGAGAACCTCGAAGACCTGATCGCCAAGGTCAAGGAAACCGGTGCCGACATCGGCCTGGCCTTCGACGGTGACGGCGACCGCGTCGGCGTGGTGACCAACACCGGCAGCATCGTCTACCCCGATCGCCTGCTGATGCTGTTTGCCCAGGACGTACTGTCGCGCAACCCGGGTGCCGAGATCATTTTCGACGTGAAGTGCACCCGTCGCCTGACCCCGCTGATCGAGCAGCACGGCGGCCGCGCACTGATGTGGAAGACCGGCCACTCGCTGATCAAGAAGAAAATGAAGCAGACCGGCTCGCTGCTGGCCGGCGAGATGAGCGGTCACATCTTCATCAAGGAACGCTGGTACGGTTTCGACGACGGCATCTACAGCGCCGCGCGCCTGCTGGAGATCCTCAGCAAGGCCGGGAAGAGTGCCGAAAACCTGTTCGCCGCGTTCCCGAACGATATTTCCACGCCGGAAATCAATATTGATGTGACCGACGAGGGTAAATTCAGCATCATTGATGCACTGCAACGCGACGCCGACTGGGGCGAAGCCAACCTGACCACCATCGACGGTGTGCGGGTGGACTACGCCCACGGCTGGGGCCTGGTTCGCGCCTCCAACACCACCCCGGTGCTGGTGCTGCGCTTCGAGGCTGACAGCGACGCCGAATTGCAACGTATCAAGGATGTTTTCCGTACCCAGTTGCTGCGGGTTGAGCCTGAGCTGCAACTGCCGTTCTGACCGACTATCTGTTCCTTACAGGAGCCCTGCATGACCCTCGATCGCGATGCCGCTTCCCATGTAGCCGAGGTTTTGTCCGAAGCACTGCCTTACATCCGCCGCTTTGTCGGCAAGACCCTGGTGATCAAGTACGGCGGCAACGCGATGGAGAGCGAGGAGCTCAAGACCGGCTTCGCCCGTGACATCGTGCTGATGAAGGCTGTGGGCATCAACCCGGTGGTGGTCCACGGTGGTGGCCCGCAGATCGGCGACCTGCTCAAGCGCCTGTCGATCGAAAGCCACTTCATCGACGGCATGCGCGTCACCGACTCGGCGACCATGGACGTGGTGGAGATGGTGCTGGGTGGCCAGGTCAACAAGGACATCGTCAACCTGATCAACCGCCACGGCGGCAGCGCCATCGGCCTGACCGGCAAGGACGCGGAGCTGATCCGCGCCCGCAAGCTGACCGTCAGCCGCCAGACGCCCGAGATGACCACCCCGGAAATCATCGACATCGGCCACGTGGGCGAAGTGGTAAGCGTGAACACCGACCTGCTGAACATGCTGGTGAAGGGCGACTTCATCCCGGTGATCGCGCCGATCGGCGTGGGTGCCAATGGTGAGTCGTACAACATCAACGCCGACCTGGTGGCAGGCAAGGTAGCCGAAGCACTGAAGGCCGAGAAGCTGATGCTGCTGACCAACATCGCCGGCCTGATGGACAAGCAGGGCGAAGTACTGACCGGCCTGACCACCGAGCAGGTCAACGAACTGATCGCCGACGGCACCATCTACGGCGGCATGCTGCCGAAGATCAAGTGCGCGCTGGATGCGGTGCAGGGCGGTGTCAACAGCTCGCACATCATCGATGGCCGCGTGCCGAATGCGGTGCTGCTGGAGATCTTCACCGACAGCGGCGTGGGTACCCTGATTACCAACCGCAAGCAGCGCTGATTGGTTGGTTAGCCTGCACTGGCCCTATCGCCGGCAAGCCAGCTCCCACAGAATCTCCACAGCCCTCAAAGGCGGTGCTGTACCTGTGGGAGCGGGCATGCCCGCGAAGAGGCCAGAACAGGCGACACAAAAAAAGGCGACCTTCACAAGAAGGTCGCCTTTTTCATTTCCGGGCCCGGATCAGATACCGTACTGCGCCCGGTAAGCCTCGACAGCTGGCAGATACTGCTTCAGCTGTGGGTCATCGGCCAGGAACTCCAGCACCTGGGTCAGCGAAACGATGCTGACCACCGGAATACCGAAGTCGCGTTCCACTTCCTGGATCGCCGACAGCTCGCCATTGCCGCGCTCTTCGCGGTTCAGCGCGATCAGCACGCCAGCGGCCTTGGCCTGCTGGGCATTGATGATTTGCATGACCTCACGAATGGCGGTACCGGCGGTGATCACGTCGTCGATGATCAGCACGTCACCGGCCAGCGGTGCACCGACCAGGCTGCCACCCTCACCGTGGTCCTTGGCTTCCTTGCGGTTGAAGCACCATGGCACATCGAGCTGATGCTGATCGGCAAGGGCCACGGCAGTTGTCGCTGCAAGCGGGATACCCTTGTAGGCCGGGCCGAACAGCACATCGAACGGGATCTTGCTGTCGACGATGGCTGCGGCATAGCAACGGCCCAGTTCGGCCAGGGCGGAACCGGTGTTGAACAGGCCGGCATTGAAGAAATACGGGCTGGTACGCCCCGATTTCAGGGTGAATTCACCGAAACGCAGTACCCCGCGATCGATGGCAAAACGGATGAAGTCGCGCTGATACGGCTGCATGGATAGTCCCGGACACCACGGATTTAGCTAAATGGGTTGAGCTCGGGTATCATACACGCACGAGATTTTTGGGGCCATTTATGCGGATCATCAGTGTGAACGTAAATGGCATTCAGGCTGCGGCCGAGCGTGGTTTGCTCAGCTGGCTGCAAGCCCAGAATGCCGACGTCATCTGCCTTCAGGATACCCGCGCCTCGGCCTTTGAACTCGATGACCCAGCTTTCCAGCTCGATGGCTATTTCCTTTATGCCTGCGACGCGGAGGTGCCTGCCCAAGGTGGTGTGGCCCTGTATTCGCGCATGCAGCCCAAGGCAGTCATCACCGGCCTGGGCTTCGAGACAGCCGACCGCTACGGGCGTTACCTGCAAGCAGATTTCGACAAAGTCAGTATTGCCAGCCTGCTGCTGCCTTCGGGTATGAACGGCGACGAAGACTTGAACCAGAAGTTCAAGTTGATGGACGACTTCGCCAAGTACCTGGACAAACAGCGTCGCAAGCGTCGCGAATACATCTACTGCGGCTCGTTCTACGTGGCGCAGCAGAAGCTCGATATCAAGAACTGGCGTGACAGCCAGCAGTCGCCGGGTTTCCTGGCGCCGGAGCGTGCCTGGATGGATGCGATCACCGGCGAGATGGGTTACGTCGACGCCCTGCGCGAAGTCAGCCGTGAAGGCGACCAGTACAGCTGGTGGCCGGACAACGAGCAGGCCGAGATGCTCAACCTGGGCTACCGGTTCGACTACCAGATCCTCACCCCGGGCCTGCGCCGCTTCGTGCGCAATGCCCGCCTGCCGCGTCAGCCGCGCTTCTCCCAGCATGCGCCGCTGATCGTCGACTATGACTGGACGTTGACCATCTGAAGGCATGGGGCCGCTTTGCGGCCCTATCGCGACACAAGGCCGCTCCTACAGGGGAATGCACATCCCTTGTAGGAGCGGCCTTGTGTCGCGATAGGGCTGCAAAGCAGCCCCAGCTTTATTTGATCGGCCGCCAGATCATCGGGTAGCGATACGGCTTGCCCTCATTCGCCCGCACAGCCGCAATGATGATCAGGATCATCACCGCGACCATCAGCATGGCGAACAGCACCAGCCCGATGAACACGAACATCAGCAGGAAGCAGATGAACCCGGCAATGGTCACGCTGATCTGAAAATTCAGCGCCTCTTTGCCCTGGGCGTCGATGAAAGGGTCTTGCTCGCGCTTGAGGTGCCAAAGCACCAGCGGGCCCAGCAAGTGCCCGAGCGGCACCACCAGGCCCAGCAGCGCGGAGAGGTGGCAGAACATCGCCCACTGCCGGATTTCGGCATTGGGCGGGGTGATCGACAGGTTCGATTCGCTCATGCCCCGCACCTCCCTGGCTGGGTTCAGTCGGCCAGTGCCGCCTGCTGCAGTTCGAAGATCTCGCTCATGCCCTTCTGCGCCAGGGCGAGCATGGCGTTGAAGTCTTCAGGCTGGAACGGTGCGCCTTCGGCAGTACCCTGCACTTCGATGAAACCACCGGCGCTGGTCATGACCACGTTCAGGTCGGTTTCGGCGGCGGAGTCTTCCAGGTAGTCCAGGTCGAGCACCGCTTCGCCCTGATACATGCCCACCGACACTGCGGCGATCATGTGCTTGAGCGGGTTGCCGGCTTTCAGGCCACCGCGCTTCTTGATCACCGCCAGGGCATCGCACAGAGCGACCATGGCACCGGTGATGGACGCGGTACGGGTGCCACCATCGGCCTGGATCACGTCGCAGTCGACGTACAGGGTGATATCACCGAGCTTGCTCATGTCCAGCGCGGCGCGCAGCGAACGGCCGATCAGACGCTGGATTTCCAGGGTGCGGCCACCCTGCTTGCCACGGCTGGCTTCACGCTGGTTACGCTCGCCGGTGGAACGCGGCAGCATGCCGTACTCGGCAGTCAGCCAGCCTTGGCCCTGGCCTTTGAGGAAGCGCGGCACACCGTTTTCCACGCTGACCGTGCAGATGACCTTGGTGTCACCGAACTCGACCAGTACCGACCCTTCGGCGTGCTTGGTGTAGTTGCGGGTAATGCGGATCGAGCGGAGCTGATCGGCGGCGCGACCACTTGGACGTTTCATCTGGGATACCTGTACTGGGACTTTGAATCTGCCGAGCATTATAGAGCCCATGGCCCGGGGAAGACATGCCTATTGTCGCGCCCGGCACAGCCCGTCGCCTTTTCCTACCGGCCAGGCCACCCGTCGGTAACATGGGTGGATTGGGCGCCAAGGCCCCACTGCGCTACAATCCTGCGCCTTGCAGCCGAGAGGCTCCCACCGTTCATTTATTTATACGCGAGGTACTCCCCATGGTGCACAGCATGACCGCTTTTGCTCGTGTCGAGCGCGCCGGCAGCCAAGGCACCCTGGTCTGGGAGCTGCGCTCGGTCAACCACCGTTACCTGGAGCCTCACCTGCGCCTGCCCGAGGCCCTGCGCGACCTCGAAGGCGCCGTGCGTGAAGGGCTGCGCCAAGGCCTGTCGCGGGGCAAGGTAGAATGCACCTTGCGCCTCAACGAAGACAGCAACGGCAAACCGCTGAAGGTGGACCGCGAGCGCGCCGCGCAGCTGGTTGCCGCCGCCGAGGAAGTGGCCGGCCTGATCAAGCAGCCGGCACCACTGAACCCGCTGGAGGTGCTGTCCTGGCCAGGCGTGTTGGTGGCCGACGCCAACGATCCGCAGGCACTGAATACCGAAGCCATGGCGTTGTTCGATGAGGCGCTGGCCGAGCTCAAGGCCGGGCGTCAGCGTGAAGGCCTGGAACTGGCCCGGCTGATCAACGAACGCCTGGACAACATGGCCAGCGAAGTCACCACCCTGCGCGCCCTGGTGCCGCAGATGCTGGCAGCACAGCGGCAGAAGATCCTCGACCGCTTCGGCGATATGCAGGCCGAACTCGACCCGCAACGTCTGGAGCAGGAGATGGTGCTACTGGCCCAGAAGAGCGACGTGGCCGAGGAGCTCGACCGCCTCAGCACCCACGTCACCGAAGTGCGCCGCGTGCTCAAGGGTGGCGGTGCTGCCGGGCGGCGCCTCGACTTCCTGATGCAGGAACTCAACCGCGAGGCCAACACCCTCGGCTCCAAGGCCTTCGACCCACGCAGCACGCAAGCGGCGGTCAACCTGAAGGTATTGATCGAACAGATGCGTGAACAAGTACAGAACATCGAGTAAGGCCACCCCGACCATGAAGCAAAGCAGCGGCACTCTCTACATCGTTTCGGCCCCTTCGGGCGCCGGCAAGACCAGCCTGGTCACTGCCCTGACCCAGGACGACTCGCAAATCCGCGTCTCGGTCTCGCACACTACCCGCGCCATGCGCCCGGGTGAGCAGCACGGGGTGAACTACCACTTCGTCGTCCACGAGGAATTCAAGGCTCTGATCGACCAAGGCGACTTCCTGGAGCATGCCGAGGTGTTCGGCAACTTCTACGGCACCTCGCGCAGCGCCATGCAGCAGACCCTGAACCAGGGTTACGACCTGATCCTGGAAATCGACTGGCAAGGCGCCCAGCAGGTACGCAAGCTGATGCCGCAGGCTTTGTCGGTGTTCATCCTGCCACCAAGCCAGCAGGCACTGCGCGAGCGCCTGGACGGCCGCGGGCAGGACAGCGAAGAAATCATCGCCGGGCGCATGAAGGAAGCGGTCAGCGAGATGGTGCACTACGACGAGTATGACTACGTGATCATCAACGATGACTTCGACGAGGCGCTGGAAGACTTGAAGGCAGTGTTCCGCTCGAACCGCCTGCTGCTGAACAAGCAGCAACAGCGCAACAGCGGGCTTCTGAAAGAACTGCTCTCCTGAAAGACCGCATGGGGCTGCTTTGCAGCCCATTCGCAGCACAAGGCTGCTCCTACAATGGCGCAATGTACGCCATCGATGTAGGAGCAGCCTTGTGCTGCGAATGGGGCGCGAAGCGCCCCCAGCCTTATTCCTGCAATGGCAAGGTAGCCTGCTGACGCAGGGTAGCCCCCAGGAAGTACGCCGGCGCGCGCAGCCGCGACAGCATCATCAGCACGATCCCCAGCACCGAGATGATCGCGGCGATCACGAACACCAGCCCCAGCCCGCCCACATGCGAGCCGCTGCCGAAGTCCGGCGAGGCGCTGTCGATGGCTGTACGCACGAAGATAACCGACAAGATCACCCCACCCACCAGCGGGCACAAGCCGCGCATGAGGAAGTGGCGCAGGCTGTCGAACAGGCTGTGGCGGAAGTACCAGACACAGGCAAAGGCCGTCAGCGAATAGTAGAAGCAGATCATCATGCCCAGTGCAGTGATGGTATCTGCCAACACGTTCTCGCTCAGGGTGCGCATGGTCACGTAGAACAGACCCGCGGCCACGCCGGCGCAGATGGTGGCGTAACGCGGGGTCTGCGAACGAGGGCAGACGCTGGCGAACTTCTGCGGCACCGCACCGTAGTAACCCATGGCCAACAGTGTGCGCGCCGGCGACACGAAGGTCGACTGCAGCGACGCCGCGGTGCTGGCCAGCACCGCGATGGACATCAGGATCGCCAGCGGCCCCATGACCGGGCCGGCCAGGTGAGCGAAGACGTTTTCCTGGATGCGCGGGTTGTTAAGGCCCAGGCCTTGTTCGCTGATACCGGCAAACTGCAGGGTGGCAATCGCGGTGAACAGGTACAGGCCGAGGATCAGCAGCACGGTCCAGGTGGCCGCCTTGCCCGGCACCTCGTCACTGCCGACCGATTCCTCGCTGACAGTCAGGCACACGTCCCAGCCCCAGAAGATGAAGATCGACAGCGACAGCCCGGCGGCAAAGGCCGAGAACGATTCGACGCCGAACGGGTTGAACCAGGCGAAATCGAATTCCAGCGGTGGCGGCGCCGTGGTTTCGCCGAAAGCGGCAAAGGCAAAGCCGATCAGCACCAGCAACTGCAGGGCCACCAGGCCGTATTGCACCGTCATGGTGGTGGTCATGCCGCGGCAGCAGATCCACACCGCCAGGGCGATGAACACGCAACAGGTGGTTATGTTGATGAGCAGGTTGTCGGCCAATGCCGCCAGTTCATGCTTGCCGGTGATCTGACCAAGGAACAGGTAGAAGAAGTCGACCGCCACCCCTGCCAGGTTCGACAACACGATGGTGGTGGCGACCACCAGACCCCAGCCACCGATCCAGCCGATCATCGGACCGAAGGCACGCGCCGACCAGGTAAACGAAGTACCGCTGTCCGGCTCCGCCGAGTTCAGTTCGCGATAGCCCAAGGCTACCAACAGCATCGGCAGGAAGCCGACGATGAATACCGCTGGCAGGTGCGCGCCCACTTCACGCACGGTCGGGCCAAGGGCGCCGGTCAGGGTGTAGACCGGGGCGATGGTGGAAATGCCCAGCACCACGCTGGCCAGCAAGCCCAGCCGGCCGGTGGCCAGCCCCTTGCTGCGCTGGGTGTTGCCCGCGTCGGCCGCCACATCGGGTGGGCGGCCGGCTTCTGTGTAATTGCTCATGAGTATTTGCCGTAAATTTTGGAATTGTTTTCACAGGCCTTGCGTACAAGGCCCGCTTTCACTCATTGAAAGCTTGCTGCCGGGAACAAGTCATCCGAGACCTTCGGGTGACGTCAGAGTGCCTCCTGCCGTGCGCCCTCCCGTGTTGCATAGGCAAAACAGGCCTCGCGAAACGCCTGGAACAGGCGCAACGAGACCGGGTTTTCGGTAAATCGCCACTCCGGGTGCCATTGCACGCCGAGCACAAAGCCCGGCGCGGCAGGCATGGACACCGCTTCGATCAGGCCATCCGGGGCCCGTGCCTCGACGCGCAGGCCCGGGGCCAGGCGGTCGATGCCCTGGCTGTGCAGCGAGTTGACCTCGAACTGCGCCGCCAGGCCCAGGCGCTCGAACAACCCGCCAGGCTCGATACCGACAAGGTGACGAGGGCCGTATTGCACCTCCAGAGGTGCGTCCTCTGGTTCACGGTGGTCCAGGTAGCCGGGCAGTTCCTGCACGCGCTGGTGCAGGCTGCCGCCCAGGGCCACGTTCAATTCCTGGTAGCCACGGCAAATACAGAACACCGGCACACCGGCGGCAATGGCCGCCTGCAACAGCGGCAGGGTCAGGCGATCGCGTGCCAGATCGTGCCGGGTACCTGCCGCGCTGGGGGCGCCATTGTAATGATGCGGTTCGATATTTGAAGGTGAGCCGGTAAAAACAATGCCATGCAGACGGGCCAGCAGCGCCTGCGTGTCGCTGCCCCCGTCACGGGCCGGCAAGATCAATGGCAAGCCGGCAAAGCCGGCCGCCTCGACATACTTGTCGCCTACCGTATGCGACGAGTTCTTCCCCA
Source organism: Pseudomonas sp. PVC-5-1 (assembly GCF_057444345.1). Classification (NCBI taxonomy): domain Bacteria; kingdom Pseudomonadati; phylum Pseudomonadota; class Gammaproteobacteria; order Pseudomonadales; family Pseudomonadaceae; genus Pseudomonas; species Pseudomonas sp. PVC-5-1. The sequence continues at coordinate 5,635,473 of NZ_CM172024.1, forward strand.
CCTGCTGGCGGCAGGCGCTGACACCGATCAAGGGGACCGCATTTGCGCTCATGGGTTTACACCGTGTGCAGGTACCAGTTGTACTCGAGATCGGAAATCGACACTTCGAACTCGGCCAGTTCGCTTTCCTTGCAGGCCACGAAGATATCGATGTAATCCGGGCTGATGTATTGGTTGAGGACTTCGCTGTCGTCCAGTGCGCGCAGGGCATCGCGCAGGTTGTTTGGCAGGCTCTGCTCCAACTGTTCGTAGGAATTGCCTTCGATCGGCGCCTGCGGCTCGACCTGGTTGGTCAGGCCGTGGTGAACACCGGCGAGGATCGCCGCGAGCATCAGGTAGGGGTTGGCGTCGGCACCGGCCACGCGGTGCTCGAGGCGCACGTTATCGCTGCTGTCGGTGGGCACGCGCACGGCCACGGTGCGGTTGTCCAGGCCCCAGCTTGGCGCATTGGGCACGTAGAACTGCGCGCCGAAGCGGCGGTAGGAGTTGATGTTCGGGCAGAGGAAGGCCATCGACGCCGGCATGGTCTCCAGCACACCACCGATGGCATGGCGCAGCGCGTCGCTTTGCAGCGGGTCGTCACTGGCGAAGATGTTCTTGCCGGTTTTCTTGTCCAGCAACGAAATGTGCACGTGCAGGCCATTGCCTGCCTGGCCCGGGTAGGGCTTGGCCATGAAGGTGGTATCCATCTCATGGTCGTAGGCAACGTTCTTGATCAGGCGCTTGAGCAGGATCGCGTAGTCGCAGGCCTTCAGTGGGTCGGCCACATGGTGCAGGTTGACCTCGAACTGTGCCGGGGCGCTTTCCTTGACGATGGCGTCGGCGGGCAGGCCTTGCTCCTTGGCCGCTTCGAGCATGTCCTGCAGGCAGTCGGCATATTCATCGAGGTCGTCGATCAGGTACACCTGGGTCGACTGCGGGCGTTTGCCGGAAATCGGCGAGCGCGGCGGCTGCGGGCGACCGTTGAGGTTGTCCTGGTCGATCAGGTAGAACTCCAGCTCGAACGCGGCGCAGATATCCAGGCCCAGGTCATCGAACTTGCTCACCACCTGGCGCAGTACTTCGCGCGGGTCGGCGAAGAACGGCTGGCCATCCAGTTCGTGCATGGTCATCAGCAGCTGGGCGGTGGGGCGCTTCTGCCACGGCTCGTCCGACAGCGTGCCGGGGATCGGGAAGCAGATGCGGTCGGCATCGCCGATGTCCAGGCCAAGGCCGGTGCTCTCGACGGTGGACCCGTTGATGTCCAGGGCGAACAGCGATGCTGGCAGGTTGATGCCCTTCTCGTACACCTTGTGCAGGCTGGCCCGCTCGATGCGCTTGCCACGTACCACGCCGTTCATGTCGGAGATCAGCAGGTCGACGTACTGCGTGTCCGGATGGGCCTGGAGGAAGTCATTCATCTCGCTGGAAGAACTGGCGCACGGGGTTACCGACGTCATGGCTGTACATCCTTTGATTTGCTGCGGCGATGTGGGGGATACGGCTGGCGCCTCACGGGCGACGATGGTTGCAGCTGTTGTTCTTTTCACTTTCCCATCGTGGGGATTGGTTACCCGACCGGGCGCATTGATTCCCGGGGGCCGTTTCACTATAAAATGGCCAAAACGCAACAGACATTGGCAATTCGGCAAGCAGAGCGTGCACCAATGCAATATCAGATTACCCATGCCGACCTCTCCCTGGTCCTGGCCCTGGAACGTGGCCGCTCGCTGGCCAAGGCTGCCGAGTTGCTCAAGGTCGATGTTTCGACGGTGTTCCGCTCGATCCGCCGGCTGGAGTCGGCGCTGGGCACCGCCTTGTTCGTCAAGAGCCGCAAAGGCTACCTGCCGACCGACACCGCCCAGGCCCTGGCCGAGCAGGCCGAGCGCGCCGAGCAGGCGCTGGAGGCGGCGCGCATCGCCATGACCAGTGGCGAGCAGGTGGTCAGCGGCACCGTGCGCCTGACCTGTACCGAGGCGGTGATGCACAGCCTGCTGCTGCCGGCGCTGGCCGAGTTCATGCCCAACTACCCGGCCTTGTCGCTGGAGATGGGCACCTCCAACACCTTCGCCAACCTCAGCCGGCGCGATGCCGACATTGCCCTGCGCCTGACCAACACGCCGCCGGAGCACCTGGTGGGCCGCAACCTGGGGTCCACCTCCTACGTGGTCTGCGGCCAGCCGCAGTGGCGCGAGCGCCTGGCCGAGTCACCTGCCAGCGTGCCGTGGATCGCCCCCGACGACTCGATGCAGGACCACCCCACGGTGGTCTGGCGCAACCAGCAGCACCCGGGGTTGAGCCCGCGCTACCAGTGCAGCGGCATGTCGACCATCGCTCAACTGGTCACGGCCGGGCTCGGCGTGGCAGCGCTGCCGGACTACATGGTGCATGCTCTGCCCGGGGTGGATGCGCTGAGCGGGCCGCTGCCGGGTTGCGACACCCAGCTGTGGCTGCTGACCCGGCCGGACTGCCGGGCGTTGCGCTCGGTGCAGACCCTGTTCGAGGAGCTGACCCCGCGGTTGCGTGACGCGATGCTCTGAGGTTATCGTCAGGTTCAAGCGATAGGGTGTCTGTTCCGGCCCTTTCGCGGCTGAAGCCGCTCCCACAGGGTGCGGTGATGAACCTGAGGACAATGCGGTCCCTGTGGGAGCGGCTTCAGCCGCGAAGAAGGCAACACAGGGCTTGAAGGTAACCACCCGACAAAACAGCGCTTCCCTATTGGCTGGTGATTTTTTAAACTATCGAGTCCGCCTGCCCATTATCGGGCTGCACGCCCACCGCAATTGCTACTGAGGAAGACCATGGCCCGCGTAACTGTTGAAGACTGCCTGGAACACGTGGATAACCGCTTTGAGCTGGTCATGCTCTCGACCAAGCGCGCTCGCCAGCTGGCGACCGGCGGCAAAGAGCCACGCGTTGCGTGGGAAAACGACAAGCCGACCGTTGTTGCCCTGCGTGAAATCGCCGAAGGCATCGTCACCAACGAGTTCATCGCCGCTGAAGAGATCGTCACCGAGGATCCGGTGTTCGCCGCATTCGAGGACGAGAACAACGAGGCTGTCTGATTGATGCCAGGTCGACGTCGCACGGCGCAAGGCCCCCTTCCTCGGCAGGAGGTGAACCCATGCCGGGTATAGAAGCCTTGGCCGAACGGCTGTCGACCTACCTTGGCCCCGAACAGGTCAACCTGGTCCGGCGCGCCTATTTCTACGCCGAACAGGCCCACGATGGGCAGCGCCGCCGCAGTGGCGAGCCCTACGTAACCCACCCGCTGGCCGTGGCCAGCATCCTTGCAGACATGCACATGGACCATCAGAGCCTGATGGCGGCCATGCTGCACGACGTGATCGAAGATACCGGCATCGCCAAGGAAGCCCTCAGCCAGCAGTTTGGCGAGACCGTGGCCGAACTGGTCGATGGGGTCAGCAAGTTGACCCAGATGAACTTCGAGACCAAGGCCGAGGCGCAAGCCGAAAACTTCCAGAAGATGGCCATGGCCATGGCCCGCGATATCCGCGTGATCCTGGTCAAGCTGGCCGACCGCCTGCACAACATGCGCACCCTGGAAGTGCTGTCCGGCGAAAAACGCCGGCGCATCGCCAAGGAAACCCTCGAGATCTACGCCCCCATTGCCAACCGCCTGGGCATGCACACCGTGCGCGTTGAGTTCGAGGACCTCGGCTTCAAGGCCATGCACCCGATGCGTTCGTCGCTGATCCACCGTGCGGTGAAAAGCGCACGCGGCAACCGCAAGGAGATCGTCGCCAAGATCGAGCATTCGCTGGCCAACTGCCTGGCCGCCGACGGCATCGAGGGCGAGATCAGCGGCCGGCAGAAACACCTCTATGGCATCTACAAGAAGATGCGCGGCAAGCGCCGCGCCTTCAACGAGATCATGGACGTGTACGCCTTCCGCATCGTCGTGGACAAGGTCGATACCTGCTACCGCGTACTCGGTGCGGTGCACAACCTCTACAAGCCGCTGCCCGGTCGCTTCAAGGATTACATCGCGATCCCCAAGGCCAACGGCTACCAGTCGTTGCACACCACGCTGTTCGGCATGCACGGCGTGCCCATCGAAATCCAGATCCGCACCCGCGAGATGGAAGAGATGGCCAACAACGGCATCGCCGCACACTGGCTGTACAAGTCCAACGACGACGAGCAACCCAAGGGCAGCCACGCCCGCGCCCGCCAGTGGGTCAAGGGCATCCTCGAGCTGCAGCAACGTGCCGGCAACTCGCTGGAATTCATCGAAAGCGTGAAGATCGACCTGTTCCCGGACGAGGTCTACGTGTTCACGCCCAAAGGCCGCATCATGGAGCTGCCCAAAGGCTCCACGGCGGTCGACTTCGCCTACGCGGTGCACACCGACGTCGGCAACAGCTGCATCGCCTGCCGCATCAACCGCCGCCTAGCGCCGCTGTCCGAACCGCTGCAAAGCGGCTCGACAGTGGAAATCGTCAGCGCCCCGGGCGCGCGGCCGAACCCGGCCTGGCTCAACTTCGTGGTTACCGGCAAGGCGCGCACGCACATCCGCCACGCGCTCAAGCAGCAGCGTCGCTCCGAGTCCATCAGCCTGGGCGAACGCCTGCTGAACAAGGTGCTCACCGGCTTCGACAGCAGCCTGGAAATGATCCCCCAGGAGCGTATCCAGGCCATTCTCGCCGAGTACCGCCTGGAGCTGATCGAAGACCTGCTCGAAGACATCGGCCTGGGCAACCGCATGGCCTACGTGGTCGCGCGCCGCCTGCTGTCGGCCGAAGGCGAGCAGCTGCCGGCACCGGAAGGCCCGCTGGCGATTCGTGGTACCGAAGGGCTGGTGCTGAGCTACGCCAAGTGCTGCACGCCGATCCCGGGCGACCCGATCGTCGGCCACCTGTCAGCCGGCAAGGGCATGGTCGTGCACCTGGAAAACTGCCGCAACATCAGTGAAATCCGCCACAACCCGGAAAAGTGCGTACAACTCTCGTGGGCCAAGGACATCACCGGTGAGTTCAATGTCGAGTTGCGTGTCGAACTGGAACACCAGCGCGGCCTGATTGCCCTTCTGGCCAGCAGTGTCAACGCCGCCGACGGCAACATCGAGAAGATCAGCATGGACGAACGCGACGGCCGTATCAGCGTGGTCCAACTGGTGGTCAGCGTGCACGACCGCGTGCACCTGGCGCGTGTGATCAAGAAGCTGCGTACCCTGACCGGTGTGGTCCGCATCACCCGCATGCGTACGTAGTCCGCCAACCGCAAGGAGTCATCATGAGCAAGACCGTCATCAACAGCGACAAGGCCCCTGCCGCCATCGGCACCTACTCGCAGGCGATCAAGGCCGGCAACACCGTGTACATGTCGGGCCAGATCCCGCTGGACCCGAAGACCATGGAACTGGTCGAAGGCTTCGAAGCCCAGACCGTACAGGTGTTCGAGAACCTCAAGGCCGTGGCTGAAGCCGCTGGCGGTTCGTTCAAGGACATCGTCAAGCTGAACATCTTCCTCACCGACCTGAGCCACTTCGCCAAGGTCAACGAGGTGATGGGCCGCTACTTCGAGCAGCCTTACCCGGCCCGCGCCGCCATCGGCGTTGCCGCGCTGCCGAAAGGCGCCCAGGTCGAAATGGACGCCATTCTGGTCATCGAATGATGCCCTCGGTGACGGGCACCCCGCCCGTCACCTTCCCTCCTTTGCAAGGTTATCCCCTCATGCGTCAAGCACTGCCCCTCGCGCTGGCAGCCCTGCTTCTGGGCGGCTGCGCCAGCCACAAACCCGAAGATTTCAACGGCACCTGGATCAATCAGGACGCCATCAATGCGGCCGTCAAGGGCGGCAGCCTGCGTCAGGCGCTCAATGAGCACGGGCCGGTATTCGAGTGGAAGCTCGACGTCGCCAGCCAACAGGCCAGCTACAGCAATGGTTTCGAAGCGGCCGACGGCCAGCTGAGCGCCACCGACAAGCAATGGCAGGCCAGCTTCCAGGGTGGCCAGACCGAACAGCTGTCGCTCGATGGCGACGAACTGCAGGCGGTCGATCAACGCGGCGGCAAGCAGACCTTCGTTCGCGCCAAAGCACCGGCGGCGACCAATGCGCCACTGGGCAGCACCTTCGAGAAAGCCCTGTACCAGGCCTATCTGGGCGGCAACTGGAAGATCGTCGAAGGCCAGGGCAAAGGTGCCAGCGTGCGCTTCGGCGACACCGGCAACGTCACCGGCCTGCCAGGGCCAGACCGTTTCGCCCTGTGCCTGGCGGGTGATTGCGCGACCATGGGTGGCAGCAATGACAGCCTGTGGCTGGAGCGCAACCAGCGTGGCGCGCCGTTCATCCTCAAGCGCGATGGCGACAAGCTGGAGATCTTCCAGGCAGTGAACCGCGCGCAGCCGGATGAAATGCCAGTGTTGGCGGCCGGCAAGCGCCAGTGGGTGCTGGAGCTGGACTGAAAACCTGCGCGGTCCCTGTAGGAGCGGCCTTGTGTCGCGATGGGGCGCGCAGCGGCCCCGGGATTTCAGCGTCGCCGCATAGAATGCCGGGGCTGCTTCGCAGCCCTATCGCGGCACAAGGCCGCTCCTACAGGGGGCGCATCAGGCCTGAGGCTGGTTTTTACCCTCAAGGATGGCCGCATAACCTTCCCTGTAACTCGGATACACCGGCGCCCAGCCCAATGCCCGCGCCCGGGCATTACTGCAGCGCTTGCTGCCGGTACGGCGCACCCGCTGCTCATCCGACCACTCGGTTACCCCCATGTACGCCCGCAGCCAGGCCACCACATCGGCCAGCGGCGCCGGGTCGTCGTCGACGCCGATGTAGCAGTCGTCGAGCACCTTGCCGTCGGCATCGGCCTGCAACAGGAACGCCAACAGGCTGGCGGCATCCTCGGCATGGATGCGGTTGCCATACAGCGGTGGCTCCTCGGCCACGCGGTAGCCCTGGCGCACCTGACTGAGCAGCCACTCGCGACCGGGGCCATAGATGCCGGTCAGGCGCACCACGCTGGCCGGGATGCCGCTGGCCAGCGCCAGCCGCTCAGCCTCCAGCATCAACCGCCCGGAATAACCTTCAGGCTCGGTGGCCGCGCCTTCTTCGATCCACTCGCCGTCCTTCTGTGCATACACGCTGCTGCTGGACACGAACAGCAGCCGTCGTGGGCATTGCCCGCGCTCGGCCAGCCAACCCAGCACATGGCGCAAACCGTCGACATAGGCTGCCTGGTAACCCGCTTCGTCGTGCTGGCTGGCCGCCACGCAATACACCAGGTAGTCCGGCGCGCGCTGCGGCCAGGTGTCGGGAATCGATGGCTCGGACAAGTCCGCTGCCACCGGCACGACCCCCGCAGGCAACTGCCCGACCGAGCGACGCAGGCCGCTCACCTGCCAACCGCGCGCAAGCATCTGCCGGGCAAGGCGCCCGCCTACATCACCACATCCCACCACCATCACGGAAAGGTCTGACATCTCTAAACTCCCTAGACCAATTGATCAGCCCGACAACGCTACACGATGGATGGCTAGACCATAGGCGAAAAAAGCAACAAGATTACTTTTGTTAACAAGAATTACTTGCAATAATGGCCGCCAAATTGTTCTCGGCCTACCTCGAGGCCTTGGAGAACGTTAACTTCATTCTTCATCAGGTCCGGCCAGCATGACACGTACTCAACCTTCCGCTTCGCCAACCCCGTCGCGCGCCTGGCGCGCCATCGCCGCGCTGACACTCAGCCTGGTGCTGGCCCCAGTGGCCATGGCCGATGAGCCAACCGCCAATGCTGCCGCGCCTGCTGCCGCTACTGCACCGGCTGCTCCGGCAGTTGCTCCAGCCGCAGCACCGGCTGGCAGTGCAGTTGCCGCCACCCCGGTTGATGCCCCGGTCGCTGCAGACCCGAGCGTCGAGGCTCTGGTTGAAGACACCTCGCTGGGCATGGCCCACGACCTGTCCCCTTGGGGCATGTACAAGAACGCCGACGTGGTGGTGAAGGCGGTGATGATCGGCCTTGCCATCGCCTCCATCATCACCTGGACCATCTGGATTGCCAAAGGCTTCGAGCTGATGGGCGCCAAGCGTCGCCTGCGTGGTGAAATCGCCCTGCTGAAGAAATCCGCCAGCCTCAAGGAAGCCAGCGACGTTTCCAACAAGGAAGGCACCCTGGCCCACACACTGGTCCACGACGCACTCGAAGAGATGCGCCTGTCGGCCAACGCCCGCGAAAAAGAGGGCATCAAGGAGCGCGTCAGCTTCCGCCTGGAGCGCCTGGTACACGCCAGCGGTCGCACCATGAGCAGCGGCACCGGCGTACTCGCCACCATCGGCTCCACTGCGCCATTCGTCGGCCTGTTCGGTACCGTTTGGGGCATCATGAACAGCTTCATCGGCATCGCCAAGACCCAGACCACCAACCTGGCCGTGGTTGCCCCAGGTATCGCCGAAGCCCTGTTGGCCACCGCCCTGGGTCTGGTCGCCGCAATTCCGGCCGTGGTCATCTACAACGTCTTCGCCCGCTCCATCGCCGGCTACAAGGCCCAGGTGTCCGACGCCTCCGCCCAGGTGCTGCTGCTGGTCAGCCGCGATCTGGACCACCAGGGCAGCGAGCGTGTTGCCCCGCACATGGTGAAAGTGGGGTAAGCCATGGGCCTGCATCTCAACGAAGGTGGCGACGACCTCGCCGAAAACCACGAAATCAACGTTACGCCGTTCATCGACGTGATGCTGGTGCTGCTGATCATCTTCATGGTCGCAGCCCCCTTGGCCACGGTCGACATCAAGGTCGACCTGCCGGCCTCGACCGCCAAGCCGGCGCCGAGGCCCGAGAAACCGGTGTTCGTCAGCGTCAAGGCCGACCAGAAGCTGTACGTCGGTGACGATCAGGTCCCTGCCCCCGACCAGCTTGGCCCGATGCTCGATGCCAAGACCAAGGGCGACAAGGAAACCACCATCTTCTTTCAGGCTGACAAAGGCGTGGATTACGGTGACCTGATGGAAGTGATGAACAACATGCGCGCGGCCGGCTACCTGAAAGTCGGTCTGGTAGGTCTAGAGACGGCAGCCAAGAAATGACAAGAACGCGCTCGAACATGGCGCGCTACGGTGGCAGCCTGGCGATCGTGCTGGGCGTGCACGTGGTCGCCGTGCTGCTGACGCTCAACTGGTCGGTGCCCCAGGCCATCGAACTGCCACCGGCAGCCATGATGGTTGAGCTGGCGCCGTTGCCGGAGCCTGCGCCACCACCGCCCCCGAAAGCGGCGCCGCAGCCACCGGCACCGGTCGAGGAACCGCCGCTGCCGAAGCTGGCCGAGGCACCCAAGCCCAAGATCGCCATTCCCAAGCCGCCCAAGCCAAAGGCCAAGCCACAGCCGCCCAAGCCCGAGAAGAAGCCTGAGCCGCCGAAGGAAGCACCGCCGACCGAACAAACGGTAGACGCACCACCCAGCAACGCGCCACCGCAGAAGTCCGCGGCACCGGCACCGAGCATTGCGTCCAACAGCAAAGCCCTGCCGACCTGGCAGAGCGACCTGCTGCGTCACCTGGCCAAGTACAAGCGTTACCCGGAAGACGCGCGCCGTCGCGGGCTGCAGGGCATAAACCGCTTACGTTTCGTGGTCGACGCCGAAGGCAAGGTGGTGTCGTACTCCATGGCCGGAGGTTCGGGTAGTGCCGCTCTGGACCGGGCGACCCTGGAAATGATCCGTCGGGCCGGCACGGTACCCAAGCCGCCACCCGAGTTGCTGAACAATGGCACGATCGAAGTCGTGGCCCCGTTCGTCTACTCGCTGGACCGCCGCTGAGACTTTTGTTTCTGTCACAAATCGGCAAGTCTGATAACGTGCGTCTATCGATTGCAGCCGCTATGCTGGGCTCGCAACTTCATGGACGCACGTTATGACCCTCACAGAATTACGCTACATCGTCACACTCGCCCAGGAACAGCATTTCGGGCATGCCGCCGAACGCTGCCACGTGAGCCAGCCGACCCTGTCGGTCGGTGTGAAGAAGCTCGAGGATGAGCTTGGCGTGTTGATCTTCGAGCGCAGCAAGAGCGCGGTCCGCCTGACCCCAGTCGGCGAAAGCATCGTCGCCCAGGCACAGAAGGTACTGGAGCAGGCCCAAGGCATTCGCGAGCTGGCCCAGGCCGGCAAGAACCAGCTGACCGCCCCGCTCAAGGTCGGTGCCATCTATACCGTCGGCCCGTACCTGTTCCCGCACCTGATTCCGCAGCTGCACCGCGTGGCACCGCAGATGCCGCTCTACATCGAAGAGAACTTCACCCACGTACTGCGCGAAAAGCTGCGCAACGGCGAACTGGACGCGGTGATCATCGCCCTGCCGTTCAACGAAGCCGACGTGCTGACCCTGCCGCTGTACGATGAGCCGTTCTGCGCCCTGATGCCGGCTGACCACCCGTGGACAGCGAAAAAGACCATCGACACCGCCATGCTCAACGACAAGAGCCTGTTGCTGCTCGGTGAAGGCCACTGCTTCCGCGACCAGGTACTGGAGGCCTGTCCAACGCTGAACAAGGGCGGTGAAGGCTCCAAGCACACCACGGTGGAGTCCAGCTCGCTGGAAACCATCCGTCACATGGTGGCCTCGGGCCTTGGCGTGTCGATCCTGCCGCTGTCGGCGGTGCACAGCCACCACTACGCCCCCGGTGTCATCGAGGTTCGCCCACTGACCGCACCGGCACCATTCCGCACCGTAGCCATCGCCTGGCGCGCCAGCTTCCCGCGGCCGAAGGCCATCGAGATCCTCGCCGACTCGATCCGCCTGTGCTCGGTCGCCAAAGCCCCTGCGGAACAACCGGCCTGAGTCATGAGTGAGCTGTCGAAGGTCCCGGTGACGGTACTCAAGGGGGTTGGCGAGGCCATGGCGGAGAAGCTCGCCAAGGTCGGCCTGGAGAACCTGCAGGACGTGCTGTTCCACCTGCCCCTGCGCTACCAGGACCGCACCCGCGTGGTGCCGATCGGTCAACTGCGCCCTGGCCAGGACGCAGTGATCGAGGGCGTGGTCAGCGGCGCCGACGTGACCATGGGCAAGCGCCGCAGCCTGGTGGTGCGCCTGGGTGACGGCAGCGGTGTGCTGAGCCTGCGCTTCTACCACTTCAGCAACGCGCAGAAGGAAGGCCTCAAGCGTGGCACCCACCTGCGCTGCTACGGCGAAGCACGCCCCGGCGCTTCGGGCCTGGAAATCTACCACCCGGAATACCGGGCGCTGAACGGCGACGAACCGCCGCCACCGGTCGAGCAGACCCTGACGCCGATCTATCCGTCCACCGAAGGCCTTACCCAGCAACGCCTGCGGCTGCTGTGTCAGCAGAGCCTGGGCCTGCTGGGCCCGCGCAGCCTGCCGGACTGGCTGCCCGACGAACTGGCCCGGGACTACCAGCTGGCGCCGCTGGACGATGCCATCCGCTACCTGCACAACCCGCCGGCCGACGCCGACCTCGACGAGCTTGCCGAAGGCCAGCACTGGGCCCAGCACCGCCTGGCCTTCGAAGAACTGCTGACCCACCAGTTGTCGCAGCAACGCCTGCGTGAAAGCCTGCGCAGCCTGCGCGCGCCAGTGCTGCCCAAGGCCCAGCGCCTGCAGGCACAGTACCTGGCCAACTTGGGTTTCCAGCCGACCGGCGCACAGCAGCGGGTGGCCAACGAAATTGCTTACGACCTCAGCCAGCAAGAGCCGATGATGCGCCTGGTGCAGGGCGATGTGGGTGCCGGCAAGACCGTGGTCGCCGCCCTGGCCGCGCTGCAGGCCCTGGAAGCCGGCTACCAGGTGGCCCTGATGGCACCCACCGAGATCCTCGCCGAACAGCACTACATCACCTTCAAGCGCTGGCTCGAACCGCTGGGCATCGAAGTCGCGTGGCTGGCCGGCAAGCTAAAGGGCAAAGCCCGGGCAGCCGCCCTGGAGCAGATCGCCAATGGCGCGCCAATGGTGGTCGGCACCCATGCGCTGTTCCAGGAAGAGGTGAAGTTCAAGCACCTGGCCCTGGCGATCATCGATGAACAGCACCGTTTTGGCGTGCAGCAACGCCTGGCCCTGCGCAAGAAGGGCGTGGCCGGGGAATTGTGCCCGCACCAGCTGATCATGACCGCCACACCCATTCCGCGCACCTTGGCCATGAGCGCCTACGCCGACCTGGACACCTCGGTGCTCGACGAACTGCCACCCGGACGCACCCCGGTGAACACCGTGCTGGTGGCCGATAGCCGCCGCTTCGAAGTGGTCGAGCGGGTGCGCGCCGCCTGCGCCGAAGGGCGCCAGGCCTACTGGGTGTGCACACTGATCGAAGAATCCGAAGAGCTTACCTGCCAGGCCGCCGAAAGCACCTACGAGGAGCTGGGCAGCGCCTTGGGCGAGCTGCGGGTAGGGCTGATCCACGGGCGCATGAAGCCGGCGGAAAAGGCTGAGATCATGGCTGAGTTCAAGGCCGGCAACCTGCAGTTGCTGGTCGCCACCACGGTCATCGAGGTGGGCGTGGATGTGCCCAACGCCAGCCTGATGATCATCGAGAACCCAGAGCGCCTGGGCCTGGCACAGCTGCACCAGTTGCGTGGCCGGGTTGGCCGGGGCAGCGCCGTCAGCCATTGCGTGCTGCTGTACCACCCACCACTGTCGCAGATCGGCCGCGAGCGGCTAGGGATCATGCGGGAAACCAACGACGGCTTCATCATCGCCGAAAAGGACCTGGAGCTGCGTGGCCCGGGCGAGATGCTCGGCACCCGCCAGACAGGCCTGTTGCAGTTCAAGGTCGCCGACCTGATGCGTGACGCCGACCTGCTGCCGGCCGTGCGCGACGCCGCCCAGGCCCTGATCGCACGCTGGCCGGAGCACGTCAGCCCGCTGCTCGATCGCTGGCTGCGTCATGGCCAGCAATATGGCCAAGTGTGACGCTGGTCCCATAATGGATCCAGATTTGCCCAGAGGCTGGTTATACTTCGCGTTTAAAGGAATCAGTGGATACGGACCATGACTGAAGTTGCCCTGGACACCGCAACCCCACACGCTCCCTCGGTCATCCGGCTGCTGCTCGACAAACTCGGCGTGGCCTACCGCGAGGTGGTCGAACATCCGCACCTGCCGGCAGCGTCGCGGGTACAGGCCGTGCTGCTCGACGACGAGGTCGGCGCCCTGATGGTGCTATTCCCGCAGAGCCAGCTGCTGGACCTCAACCGCCTGGCCGAACTGACCGGTCGCAAGCTCACTGCGGTGTCGGTGCCTCGCCTGAAGCAGATGCTGGACAAGCACCAGCTCAAGGCCCTGCCAGGCATTCCGGCGCTGACCAGCTCGCCGTGCCAGTACGAAAAGAGCCTGCTCGACGCCGAAACCGTGTTTATCCAGTCTGGCGAAGCCGGCCTGCTGCTGGAAATCGAACGCGCACACTTCAAGCGGATGCTGGCCAAGGCCAGCGCCAGCAGCTTCGGTCAGGAAGTCGAGGCAATCAACCCCAACCTCGACCGCCCCGATGATGACACCCGGGAAATCACCAACGCCGTCCAGGCCTTCACTGCCCGGCGCATCCAGAAGCGCCTGGAAGAAACCATCGAAATCCCGCCGCTGGCCGACACCGCGCAAAAGATCATCAAGCTACGGGTAGACCCCAACGCCAGCATCGACGATATCACCGGCGTGGTCGAAACCGATCCGGCGCTGGCGGCACAGGTGGTGAGCTGGGCGGCATCGCCCTACTACGCCTCTCCGGGCAAGATCCGCTCGGTGGAAGACGCCATCGTGCGTGTGCTGGGCTTCGACCTGGTGATCAACCTGGCCCTGGGCCTGGCGCTGGGCAAGACCCTGAGCCTGCCGAAAGACCACCCGCAGCAAGCCACGCCGTACTGGCAGCAGTCGATCTACACCGCCGCGATCATCGAAGGCCTGACCCGCGCCATGCCACGGGCCGAGCGCCCTGAGGCCGGCCTGACCTACCTGGCCGGGCTGCTGCACAACTTTGGCTACCTGCTGTTGGCGCACGTTTTCCCGCCGCACTTCTCGCTGATCTGCCGCCACCTGGAGGTCAACCCGCACCTTTGCCACACCTATGTGGAACAACACCTGCTGGGCATCAGCCGCGAGCAGATCGGTGCCTGGTTGATGAAGCTGTGGGACATGCCGGAAGAACTGTCCGCCGCACTGCGCTTCCAGCACGACCCGGCCTATGAAGGCGAGTTTTCGGCGTTCCCCAACCTGGTGTGCCTGGCTACACGATTGCTGCGCTCGCGGGGGATTGGCTCGGGGCCACAGCAGGAGATTCCAGACGAATTGCTGGAGCGGCTGGAGATTACCCGGGACAAGGCCGAGGATGTGGTGAACAAGGTGCTCGAAGCAGAGAGCCTGCTGCGTGAGCTGGCTTCGCAGTTCCACGCCCCTCACTGATATCAAAAGGGGCCGCTTTGCGGCCCAATCGCCGGCAAGCCGGCTCCCACAGGTTCGACACAGGCCTGAGGGCAGTGCTATCCCTGTGGGAGCTGGCTTGCCGGCGATTGGGCTGCAAAGCAGCCCCTTCAATTTCAGGCCTTCTTCTTCGGCTTCAGGTACTTCATCAACCCCTGGAACCACATCACCAGCGCCGGGTTGCCCTTGATCTGGATGTGCTTGTCCTGAATCCCCTGCATGAACGCCAACTGCTTGTTACCTGCCTGCATGGTGGTGAAGCCATAGGCGGCGTCCTTGAAGGCAATGGCGAACGCTGGCTGCGGGTGCGCACCGCCTTTGCTGCTGACGCGTTCGTTGTTGACTATGAAGTGCCGGGCGACCTTGCCGTCCAGGGTCTGCATCTGGAACACCAGGTCCTTGCCCTTGAGCTGCTGCTGGAACGCCGGGTTGTTGCGGCTGGCCCTGGCCATCAACAGCCCCATGGCCCAGAGAAGAAAGCGGAACTTCATCAACGCGCCTCGAATTAAAAGTGACTAAGGCGCGCAGTCTATCCTTTTCCAGAACTATTTATGCAAGTTCGAAACATTTTGCCTGCAGAAAGCACAACGGGCGCCCTGGGGCGCCCGCTTGGCTGACACTGGAGTTGTCAGGGAGCGATCACTTGCCTTTCTTGGCCGGCTTGACGGGGGCGTTGACGCTGTCGCGCAGGTTCTTGCCTGGCTTGAAAGCCACGGTATTGCTGGCCTTGATCTTGACCGGTTCACCGGTTTGCGGGTTCTTGCCGGTACGCGCACCGCGATGACGTTTTTCGAAGGTGCCGAAACCGACCAGGGTCACGGTGTCCTTGTCCAGGGCACCCGTGATGCTGTCGAGAATCGCGTTCAAAACCTGATTGGCCTTTTCCTTGGTCAGATCGGCCTTTTCGGCGATGACGGCGGCGAGTTCTGGTTTGCGCATAGTGAAGCCTCTTTGACGGAATTCTTGTTGTTATGCCGTGCTGCCCTGGGAGCAGCGCTCAAGGCACCGCAGGCTCTAATCTGCGGCAGACGGAAGTGAGGATGGCACGTGCACAGGGGCCGCGCCAGTATCTGGGCGGCCATTGTGCAAGCAACAACAGGATAAATCCGACAGAACGCCAGCTATTTACGCCATCACGGCCGGCAGCTGGCGATTCAGGGCCAGCTTTTCCATCACGGCCGCCCCGGTGAGGGCGTAGCCCAGCAGCTTGCCCTCTGCATCAAGGCAGAGCACCTTGAGGTCACTGCCCTGCCCCTCTACCTGCCAGGTGCCTTCGTGGCCCTGGGGCGGCGGCGAGACCACCAGCGGGCAGGCCGGGGTTTTCACGGTGATCGGCATCGGCCCGTAGGCGACCGTTGTCGGCTTGCCGGCCAGGGTTTGCGCCAGGGCCCGGGCACAGCTCATCAGCGGCATCACATAAAGCAGGTTGATGCCATCGACTTCGGCACAGTCGCCAAGGGCAAAGATATTGGCGTGGGACGTGCGCAACTGGCGGTCCACGCAAACGCCGCGGTTGGTCTGCAGGCCAGCAGCGGCAGCCAGGTCGGTGCGCGGGCGCAGGCCGATGGCCGAAACCACCAGGTCGCAGGCGATCACGCTGCCGTCGGACAAGTGCGCCTCCAGGCCCTGCGCCACCTGCTGCAGGCGGGTCAGTACCGGGCCGAGGTGAAAGCGCACGCCCAGGCCTTCCAGCCCGGCCTGCACGGCAGTGGCAGCAGCCGGGTGCAGCAGGGTCGGCATGACTTGCTCGCACGGCGCCACCACATCGACCTGGAAGCCGCCCAGGCTCATGTCGTTGGCGAATTCGCAGCCGATCAGGCCGGCACCGAGGATCAGCACACGCTGTTTGCCGACGGCGGCGGCACGGAAGCGCGCGTAGTCTTCCAGATCGTTGATCGGGAACACCCGATCGCCGCCATCACCTTCGATCGGCACCTGCACCGTCTGCGCACCCCAGGCCAGCACCAGATCGCGGTATTCCACCGCCTCTTCACCTATCCACAAGCGCTTGTGGCCCGGGTCGATGCCGCTGATGCGGGTATGGGTGCGAATCTCGGCATTCAGTTGCTCGGCCATGGCGCCCGGCTCGGCCATGCACAGGCCGTCGGCGTCCTTCTGCTTGGCAAAGCCGGTGGACAGCATGGGCTTGGAGTAGGAACGACCGTCATCGGCGGTGATCAGCAGCAGCGGCGTCTGCGCATCGAGCTTGCGAAATTCACGGGCCAGGTTGTAGCCCGCAAGGCCGGTACCGATGATTACCACAGGGGACGTCATGTCGTGCTTTCCTCGATTAGCCGATGGAGATCATTTCAAAGTCGCTCTTGCCCACGCCGCAGTCGGGGCACAGCCAGTCTTCAGGCACGTCTTCCCAGCGTGTGCCGGGGGCGATGCCGTCGTCGGGCCAGCCTTCGGCTTCGTCGTAGATCAGGCCACAGACAATACATTGCCACTTCTTCATCAGGTCTTTTTCCTCGGTTCAAGCTGGAGCTTTGTGTTGCTGCTGATGGCCTCTTCGCGGGTGAACCCGCTCCTACAGCGACCGCGTAGCCTGTGGGAACGGGTTTACCCGCGACGAAGCCTGCGCGCAATTCGTGGGGCTTTGTAGCGGCCCTGTCAGCAGTATGCAAGCAGTCCGGGCAATCATGCTAAGCTCGCCGCCTCTCTGGTTGTAACAAGCAGACCGACGTGTCGTACGAATCCCCGCAAGCAGCCGCTGTCGCGTGGCTGCCGTATTCACGGCTGGCGACCGACATCGACCAGCCCACCCTTGACTGGCTGTTCGACGAGGGCTCGCTGACCCGTCGCCTGACCCGCCTGTCCAACGATCACTTCTCCGTTACCCCGCTGTTCGAGGGCTGGCAGCCGCTGCGCGATGACGAATGCCAGGCACTGGGCATCGCCGCCGGTGCCGAAGGCTGGGTGCGCGAGGTGTACCTGCGCGGCCATGGCCAACCCTGGGTGTTCGCCCGCAGCGTCGCCAGCCGCAGCGCCCTGGAGCGCGGCGGGCTGGACCTTGAAACCTTGGGCAGCCGTTCGCTGGGCGAGTTGCTGTTCTGCGACCAGGCATTTATCCGCCACCCCATCGAGGTGTGCAGTTATCCACAGGCCTGGCTGCCGAGCGAGGCCGCCCATACTGCGCTGTGGGGCCGCCGGTCGCGCTTCGAACGTGGCGGCCTGGACCTGCTGGTGGCAGAGGTGTTTCTGCCGGCATTGTGGCAAGCGGCCAAGGAGGAAAACCGCTGATGTACCTGCAACTGCTGAAGTCTCTCAACCGCCTGCACCCACGGGCCTGGGACTTTGTCCAGCTCAGCCGCATGGACCGGCCAATTGGTATCTACCTGCTGCTGTGGCCGACCTTGTCGGCGGTGTGGATTGCTGGCAACGGTTCACCAACCCTGGCCAACGTGCTGATCTTTGGGCTCGGTGTGGTGCTGATGCGCGCCGCAGGTTGCTGCATCAACGACTTTGCCGACCGCAAGGTGGACGGCCACGTCAAACGCACCGCCGACCGCCCCCTGGCCAGCGGCCGGGTCCGCCCGCGCGAAGCATTGGCGCTGTTCGCCATCCTGGTCGGAGTGAGCTTCCTGCTGGTGCTGTGCACCAACAGCCGCACGGTGTGGCTGTCGTTCGGTGCGGTAGCTCTGGCGTTCTGCTACCCGTTCATGAAGCGCTACACCTATTACCCGCAGGTGGTGCTGGGGGCGGCGTATTCCTGGGGCATTCCCATGGCCTTCACCGCAGCGGGTGGCGAGCTGCCGGCCAGCGCCTGGCTGCTGTATATCGCCAACCTGCTGTGGACGGTGGGCTACGACACCTACTACGCCATGGTCGACCGTGATGACGACCTGAAGATTGGCGTGAAGTCGACCGCCATCCTGTTCGGCGATGCCGACCGCACCATCATCCTGACCTTGCAGCTGCTGTCGCTGGGCTGCCTGTTGCTGGCCGGCAGCCGCTTCGAGCTGGGTGGCTGGTTCCACCTGGGGCTGCTGGGCGCGGCGGCGTGCTTTGCCTGGGAGTACTGGTCGACGCGCAAGCTGGACCGGGAGTCGTGCTTCAAGGCGTTTCTGCACAATCACTGGGCGGGGATGCTGGTGTTTATCGGGGTAGTATTGGATTACGCACTGCGTTGAAGCTGAGGGCCCTATCGCCGGCAAGCCAGCTCCCACAGGTGCAGCGCTGCCTTCTCAGCTTGCGCACAACCTGTGGGAGCTGGCTTGCCGGCGATGGACCGCAAAGCGGCCCCGGCAATCTCAAGGCTTGGCAACGTGCCAGACGTCCTTCATGCCGTCACCGGTCATGTCGCCGGCCTTTTTGTCCTTGATGAAGGTGTACAGCGGCATGCCGTCATAGGCCCACTGCTTGCTGCCATCATCGCGCATTACTACTGTCCACTTGTCCTTGGCCGGTTCGTCATTGGCCTTCACCATCAGCGGCGGCCAGTTTTTGGCGCATTCGCCATTGCACATCGACTTGCCGCCCGCATCCTTGTCGAAGGTGTACAGGGTCATGCCGGCATGATCGACCAACATGCCGCCCTTCTCCATCGCATGGTCGGCCAAGGCCACCCCCGGGAGCGCCAGCGCAGTGAAAAGGGCCATCCAGCTCAGCGTTTGTCGTGTCATTGGATTCACCATTGTTTCGGGGGGATTGGGTTCAAGTTGCCGCAACCACGGCCCTCTCAAGCCTAGTTCAGTCACGGAATGTCGCCAGAACGGCCAACACCCTGTCACACAGCTGCAATAATTCCGTTATCTAATGCGGGCCAAGACACCGTATCCAGGAGAGGTTTTGAGCATGGTTGGCAGGAACATTCTGATCGTCGACGACGAAGCACCAATTCGCGAGATGATCGCCGTTGCCCTGGAAATGGCCGGCTATGACTGCCTGGAAGCGGAAAACTCCCAACAGGCCCACGCGATCATCGTCGACCGCAAACCGGACCTGATACTGCTCGATTGGATGCTGCCGGGCACCTCCGGTATCGAGTTGGCCCGCCGCCTCAAGCGCGACGAGCTGACCGGCGACATCCCGATCATCATGCTCACCGCCAAGGGCGAAGAGGACAACAAGATCCAAGGCCTGGAAGTGGGTGCCGACGACTACATCACCAAGCCGTTCTCACCACGCGAGCTGGTCGCCCGCCTGAAAGCCGTGCTGCGCCGCACCGGCCCGAGCGACAGCGAGGCACCAATCGAAGTCGGTGGCCTGCTGCTCGACCCGATCAGCCACCGCGTGACCATCGACGGCAAGCCAGCCGAGATGGGCCCTACCGAATACCGTCTGCTGCAGTTCTTCATGACCCACCAGGAGCGCGCCTACACCCGTGGCCAACTGCTGGACCAGGTATGGGGCGGTAACGTCTATGTCGAGGAACGCACCGTCGACGTACACATCCGCCGCCTGCGCAAGGCGCTGGGTGAAGCCTACGAAAATCTGGTACAAACCGTCCGGGGCACCGGCTACCGCTTCTCGACCAAGAGCTGATCGAGCTGAAAGGCGCCAAGCTGCACGTCGTTGTACAAGGACCGTCAATTGAACCAGAACTGGCACGCGACCCTGATTCGCCACCTGCTGCTGCTGATTACCGTCTGCCTGATCGGCGGGTTGGTGAGCGGCTACTATGGCTGGAGCCTGGCCATCGGCCTGGCGCTCTACCTGGGCTGGACCCTCAAGCAACTGCTGCGCCTGCATGACTGGCTGCGCAACCACCAACCCGACGAAGCACCGCCCGATGGCTACGGACTGTGGGGCGAGGTGTTCGACAGCATCTACCACTTGCAACGCCGCGACCAGCGTGTACGCGGCCGCCTGCAGGCGGTGATCGACAGGGTGCAGGAGTCTACTGCCGCACTGCGAGACGCAGTGATCATGCTCGACAGCGATGGCAACCTGGAATGGTGGAACCGCGCCGCCGAGACCCTGCTGGGCTTCAAGACCCCACAGGACGGCGGCCAGCAGGTGACCAACCTGGTGCGCCACCCGCGCTTCAAGGAGTACTTCGAGGCAGGAAACTACCTCGAGCCGCTGGAAATCCCTTCGCCGATCAACGACCGCATGCGCGTGCAGTTGCACATCACCCGCTACGGCAACAACGAGCACCTGATGCTGGTGCGCGACGTTACCCGCATCCACCAGCTGGAGCAGATGCGCAAGGACTTCGTCGCCAACGTGTCCCACGAGCTGCGCACGCCGCTGACGGTCATCACCGGCTACCTGGAAACCCTGCTGGACAACGTCGAGGACGTGAACCCGCGCTGGAGCCGAGCCCTGCAACAGATGAGCCAGCAAGGCTCACGCATGCAGACACTGCTCAACGACCTGTTGCTGCTGGCCAAGCTTGAGGCCACCGACTATCCGTCGGACAACCACCCGGTGGCGGTCGATGCCTTGCTCTGCGCGATCAAGAACGACGCCCAGGCTCTGTCCGGGCCCCGCAAACAGCGCATCACCCTTGAAGCCGCGCCCGGTGTGCAGTTGAAGGGCAGCGAGTCAGAGCTGCGCAGTGCCTTTTCCAACCTGGTGTTCAACGCGGTCAAGTACACCCAGGACGAAGGAAGCATCCGGATTCGCTGGTGGGCCGATGCCCAGGGCGCACACCTGTCGGTGCAGGACTCGGGGGTGGGCATCGATGCCAAGCACCTGCCACGTCTGACCGAGCGCTTCTACCGGGTCGACTCCAGCCGTGCGTCGAATACCGGGGGCACCGGGCTGGGGCTGGCGATCGTCAAGCATGTGCTGATGCGCCACCGCGGCAAACTGGAGATCAGCAGCGTGCCGGGGCATGGCAGTACCTTTACCTGTCACTTCGCGCCGGCACAATTGGCCAACGGCAAGGCTTGAGATCGGGGCTGCTGCGCAGCCCTTCGCGGGCACGCCCGCTCCCACAGGGACCGCAATAAGTCCGCCACCCTTTGCTTTTACGGTCCCAGCCGCTACATTGGACCCCCTGTGCCAGCAAGAGCTGGCACTTTTTTTCTCTCTATCTCGAAGACGGACCCCGTAAAAACTCCATCATGGACCCTTCCCCTGGTATCAGCATCACCTCGTTATTCGCCGATTTCGGCATGATCATCTTTGCCTTGCTCCTGGTGCTGCTCAACGGCTTCTTCGTTGCCGCCGAGTTCGCCATGGTCAAGCTGCGCGCCACCCGCGTCGAGTCCATCGCCGAGCTGCATGGCTGGCGTGGCAGCATCCTGCGCAAGGTGCACAACCAGCTCGACGCCTATCTTTCAGCCTGCCAGCTGGGCATCACCCTCGCCTCGCTGGGCCTGGGCTGGGTCGGTGAACCGGCGTTCGCCCATCTGCTCGAGCCGCTGCTGGCATACCTTGGCGTGGACACGCCCGAGCTGATCAAGGCCATCTCGTTCTTCGTCGCCTTCTTCGTCATCTCGTACCTGCACATCGTGGTCGGCGAGCTGGCGCCCAAGTCCTGGGCCATCCGCAAGCCAGAACTGCTGTCACTGTGGACCGCCGTGCCGCTGTACCTGTTCTACTGGGTGATGTACCCGGCCATCTACCTGCTCAATGCCAGCGCCAACACCATCCTGCGCATTGCCGGCCAGGGCGAGCCCGGCCCGCATCACGAGCACCACTACAGCCGTGAAGAACTCAAGCTGATCCTGCACTCCAGCCGTGGCCAGGACCCGAGCGACCAGGGCATGCGCGTGCTGGCCTCGGCTGTGGAAATGGGCGAGCTGGAGGTGGTCGACTGGGCCAACTCGCGCGAGGACATGGTCAGCATCGACGCCCATGCGCCGTTGAAGCAGATCCTGGCGCTGCTGCGCCGCCACAAGTTCAGCCGCTACCCGGTGTACGACGCCGAGCGTGAGGAGTTCACCGGCCTGCTCCATATCAAGGACCTGCTGCTGGAACTGGCCGAACTCGAGCACCTGCCCGAAACCATCGACCTCGACGACCTGGCCAGGCCGCTGGAGCGCGTGTCGCGGCACATGCCCCTGGCGCAATTGCTGGAGCAGTTCCGCAAGGGCGGCGCGCACTTCGTACTGGTGGAGGAAGCCGATGGCAAGGTGATTGGCTACCTGACCATGGAAGACGTGCTGGAAGTGCTGGTAGGTGACATCCAGGACGAGCACCGCAAGACCGAGCGCGGCATCCTCGCCTACCAGCCGGGCAAGCTGCTGGTGCGTGGCGACACGCCGCTGTTCAAGGTCGAGCGCCTCCTGGGCGTCGACCTTGACCATATCGAAGCGGAAACCCTCGCGGGGCTGGTCTACGAGACACTCAAGCGCGTGCCTGAAGAAGAGGAAGTGCTGGAGGTCGAAGGGCTGCGCATCATCATCAAGAAGATGAAAGGGCCGAAGATCGTGCTGGCCAAGGTGCTCAAGCTGGATTGAGGGCCATTCGCGGGCTCGCCCGCTCCTACAGGATCGCCAAAGGCCAGGCCTTTCAGATTACCAGTGGGAGCGGGCAAGCCCGCGAAGAAGCCGACACGGATCATGGATTACCCGCAGTGAAGTCAGGCAACCCACCAATCGGCCTGTCGAACCGATAAGGTATCGACTCCAGCGCCAACCCCACATTGCGCTGCACCACGAAATGCAGGTGCGGCCCGGTACTGTTGCCGGTATTGCCCGACTTGGCCAGCATCTGCCCCTGCCGCACTCGTTGCCCCTCCGCCACTACCACCGACCCGCGCATCAGGTGCAGGTAGACGCCCATGGTACCGTCCGGGTGCAGGATCCTGACGAAATTGCCCGAGGGGTTGGGGCCGCGCCCGCTCTGGCTGTTCTCCGTCTTCACCACCACCCCTTCCCGCGCCGCGATGATGGTGGTGCCTTCGGGCATGGCGATGTCCATGGCGTAACGCCCCTTGGGCCCAAAATGACTGACCCGGCCATTGGGGCCCTGGGTCACGCGGAACGGCCCGCCAATCCAGGGGAATGCATAGCGGAAGCCCTGGGGCCGCTTGCCCGGGTCGCCCATGGCCTGTAGCAGGGTCGAGCGGTAGTTCAGCAGCATCCCGGGGCGCCCCCTGAGCACGCTGAGCATTTGCGTGGTGCGCGGCGGCAGTACCCGGCGCACGGTACGCGGGGCATTGCCACCTTGTGCGTTCACCAGGTTGTCCAGGCGCAACTCCACCTCCACTGGCACGTGTAGCTGGTTGCGGGCCGAAAAGCTCACGCCGCCGTTGAAGGTTATCGCGTTCAGCAGAACCTGGCCTTCGGGCACCTCGACCATAGGTACGCGCCGCACAAAGGTTTTGGCACCGGGGCCGGGCCGGTCGGAATAGGAGGTCACACGGCCATCATCGGTGATCTCGTAAATGGTCATGCCCAGGCTCGACGCCGAGGCCATGAGCAATGCACAGAACAGCAGCAGGCGGGCGGGCATGATAGTGGCTTTTTGACAGTTACGATCTGTCGAAGCCTAGCAGGGGGTTTTGTGACGGGTATGACAGTTGGTCGGATGGCGTCAACAGGACTGGCCCCATCGCCGGCAAGCCAGCTCCCACAGGAAATGCACAAGGCCCGAGGTTGACGCTGTACATGTGGGAGCTGGCTTGCCGGCGATGGAGCCAGTAGTCATTACTCAGGCGCCCGGGGTGAAATGCTTCTGCGCCGTCCCGCGGGCAATCAGCCGCGACAGGTAGTCGAGCTTCTGGGCATCCTGGTCGACGAACTTGAAGGTCAGTTGCAACCAGTCACTGTCGGGCTTGGGTTCCAGTGCCGCGACGGCATGCAGGTAGCCGTTCAGGCGCGCAACTTCGGCGTTCTCGCCCTGCTCCAGGTCCAGCACCGCGCCTTCCAGCACCTGTGGCAGCGCTTCACCACGGCGCACCACCAGCAGCGCCTCTTTCAGGCTCAGCGCCTTGATCACGCACGGCTGCATGCCGCCGGCCAGGCGCAACTGGCCCTGGCCACGGCCGGTCGGCGCGGGAGTGGCGGGCAGGGGGGTATTGGCCAATGGCCTGGCGGGTGCGGTTGCAGGTGCCGGAGCTGGCGCCGCGACCTTCACCGCTTCAGGCTTGCCGGCTGTCAGCGCATTCAGCGAGTCATTGGCGAACGCCGAGTTGACCCGTGCCGGGCCGCTGGACATCAGGCTGTCGAGCTTGCCGATCTTGGTCAGGGCCTTTTTCACCTTGGTCAGCAATTGCTCGTTGGTGAATGGCTTGCCGACAAAATCGGAAACGCCCGCCTGAATCGCCTGGATGACGTTTTCCTTGTCGCCACGGCTGGTCACCATGATGAATTGCAGGTTCTTCAACTCAGGCTGCTGGCGGCACCAGGTGAGCAGTTCCAGGCCGGACATTTCCGGCATTTCCCAGTCGCACAGAACCAGGTCGAACGCTTCCTTGCCCAGCATGGCCATTGCCTTGCGACCGTTGACGGCGTCGTCGATGGTCATGCCCGGGAAGGCATTGCGCAGGCATTTGCGGACCAGATCACGGATAAACGGGGCGTCATCCACGACCAGCACATTCACTTTACTCATCGATACTCCTTCTGAATCCCGACTAGCCTACCGCCGAATAATGGCCACTTGCTACAACCTGGTCACGCCGGGACTTCTTCACATCGTTCGCGGGTGCCTGCCGGCTCCTCGACCGCAAACGAAAACGCCCGGCCAAGGCCGGGCGTCGATGCTCGGGAGCAACCTTACTTATCGTCAGGTTCAGCCGGAACATTAGCGTTTTCGCCGTCGGAAACAGCAGTGCCTTGCACTTCTGCCGTCATGCGCTTGAGGCCCATGTGACGCACGTCGGTGCCGCGCACCAGATAGATCACCAGCTCGGAGATATTGCGCGCATGGTCGCCGATACGCTCCAGCGAACGCAGGACCCAGATCACGCTCAGTACCCGCGAGATCGAGCGCGGGTCTTCCATCATGTAGGTCACCAGCTCACGCAGGGCGGTCTTGTATTCGCGGTCGATGGTCTTGTCGTACTGGGCCACCGACAGTGCCAGGTCGGCGTCGAAGCGGGCAAAGGCGTCCAGCGCGTCACGGACCATGTTGCGTACCTGGTCGCCGATGTGGCGCACCTCGACATAGCCGCGCGGTGACTCGCCTTCCTCGCACAGCTGGATGGCGCGGCGGGCGATCTTGGTCGACTCGTCACCGATGCGCTCCAGGTCAATCACCGACTTGGAGATGCTGATGATCAGACGCAGGTCGGAGGCCGCCGGCTGACGACGGGCGAGGATGCGCAGGCACTCCTCGTCGATGTTGCGCTCCATCTGGTTGATCTGCTCGTCGACTTCGCGCACTTGCTGGGCCAGGCCCGAGTCGGCTTCGATCAGCGCAGTGACTGCGTCGTTGACCTGTTTTTCGACCAGGCCGCCCATGGCCAGCAGGTGGCTACGCACCTCTTCGAGCTCGGCGTTGAACTGCTGGGAAATGTGATGCGTAAGGCTTTCTTTGTTGATCATCGTTCGCTCCGCGAAGAAGCTGCAAGCTTCAAGTAGTTCATGTCGTGCCCTGGCTGGCCAGGCTTAGCCGTAGCGACCGGTGATGTAATCTTCGGTCTGTTTCTTCGCCGGGTTGGTGAACAGGGTGTCGGTATCCCCGAATTCGACCAGTTTGCCCATGTACATGAACGCGGTGTAGTCCGAAACACGGGCCGCCTGCTGCATGTTGTGGGTCACGATGACGATGGTGTACTTGGATTTCAATTCGTAGATCAGTTCCTCGACTTTCAGGGTCGAGATCGGGTCCAGTGCCGAGCACGGTTCGTCGAGCAGCAGCACTTCCGGCTCCACGGCGATGGTGCGGGCGATGACCAGACGCTGCTGCTGGCCACCGGACAGGCCCAGTGCCGAATCGTGCAGGCGGTCCTTGACCTCGTCCCACAGTGCCGCGCCCTTCAGCGCCCATTCGACCGCTTCGTCCAGCACGCGCTTCTTGTTGATGCCCTGGATCCGCAGGCCGTAGACCACGTTCTCGTAGATGGTCTTTGGGAACGGGTTGGGCTTCTGGAACACCATGCCCACACGACGGCGCAGCTCGGCCACGTCTTCGCCCTTGCGGTAGATGTTATTGCCATACAGGTTGATGGCGCCTTCCACGCGGCAACCATCAACCAGATCGTTCATGCGGTTGAAGGTGCGCAGCAGGGTCGACTTGCCGCAGCCGGACGGGCCGATAAAGGCGGTCACGCGCTGCTTGGGAATGTTCATCTGCACATCGAACAGCGCTTGTTTGTCACCGTAGAACAGGCTCAGGCCCGGTACTTCGATGGCTACGGTTTCTTCGGCCAGGCGCAGGCTCTGCTTGTCGCGGCCCAGGGCAGACATGTCGATGCCGTGGGTATGGGATTCTTGCTGCATGGTCAACTCCATACGCTAACAATTCGTTTCTAAGGGCCGCCCGTTTCACGGGCGGCACGCTTGCAATCAGGATCAGCTGTCGAGGGCCTTGTACTTCTCGCGCAGGTGGTTACGGATCCACACGGCCGAGAGGTTGAGGGCCGCGATCACCAGCACCAGCAGCAACGCCGTGGCGTATACCAGAGGCCGCGCGGCTTCTACGTTGGGGCTCTGGAAGCCGACGTCATAGATATGGAAGCCCAGGTGCATGATCTTCTGGTCCAGGTGCAGGTACGGGTAGTTCCCGTCCACCGGCAGGGATGGAGCCAGCTTTACCACACCCACCAGCATCAACGGCGCCACTTCACCGGCGGCGCGGGCCACGGCGAGGATCATGCCGGTCATCATCGCCGGGCTGGCCATCGGCAGGACGATCTTCCACAGGGTTTCGGCCTTGGTAGCGCCCAGGGCCAGCGAGCCTTCGCGCACGGTGCGCGGGATACGCGCCAGGCCTTCCTCGGTGGCCACGATCACCACCGGCACGGCCAGCAGCGCCAGGGTCAGCGATGCCCACAACAGGCCTGGGGTACCCAGGGTTGGCGCCGGCAGTGCTTCGGGGAAGAACAGGCGGTCGATCGAGCCACCCAGCACGTAGACGAAGAAGCCCAAGCCGAACACGCCGTAGACGATCGCCGGCACACCCGCCAGGTTGTTCACCGCGATGCGGATCAAGCGGGTCACCGGGCCCTGTCTGGCGTATTCGCGCAGGTACACGGCAGCCAGCACACCGAACGGGGTGACGATCACGGCCATGATCAGGGTCATCATCACGGTACCGAAGATGGCCGGGAAGATACCGCCCTCAGTGTTGGCTTCACGCGGGTCATCGCTGAGGAACTCCCAGACCTTGGTGAAGTAGGTGCCCAGCTTGGTGAACCCCGACATGGCGTTAGGCTGGATGGCGTGCACCACCTTGCTGAGGTTGATTTCTACTTCACGGCCGTTGCCATCACGGGCCACCAGGCTGTCGCGGGCGAAGGCCTGGTGCAGACCGGTCAGGCGGTCTTCGATGGCCTTGTAGCGACTGTTCAGCTCAGCGCGCTCGGCGTCCATATCGGCCTGGGCGGCGGCGTCCAGCTTGCCGTCCAGCTCCAGCTTGCGCGCTTGCAGACGCAGGCGCTCGAGGCCATGGTTGATGGCACCGATGTCTTTCTTTTCGAGGCTTTGCAGTTCGCTGTTGAGCTGGTTGGCGCGCTTGAGGCGGGCCTGCAGCTCGGCCCAGGCCGCAGCGCCTTCGGCGACCACGCGGCCGTCTTCCTTGACGCTGACCAGGTAGCCGTAGAAGTTGCCCCACTCGCGGCGCTCCAGGGCGACCAGGTCGGTCGGGTGCCTTTCGTCGACCAGCCAGTCGCCGACCACCCAGGTGAAGTCGCTGCCGTTGAGGTCGCGGTTGCCCACCTTGATCAGCTCACGGGTCATGAACTCCGGGCCTTGGTCAGGCACTGGCAGGCCGGCGCCCTTCAGGCGGGCACGGGGTACTTCTTCCTTTTGCACCACTTCGCCAATGACGACATGGTCGGCCTGGCCCGGCACCTTGTAGGTAGCCTGGACAAGATCGGCCGGCCAGAAGTGGCCCAGGCCGCGCACGGCAATCACCGCCAGCAGGCCAACGGTCATGATCACTGCCATGGCCACCGCGCCGCCGCTCATCCAGACGCCTGGGGCGCCGCTCTTGAACCAGCCTTTGAGGGAATCCTTTTTCACGGATCGCTACCTTTCTATCAAAGCGACGAGTATTTCTTGCGCAGACGCTGGCGAATCAGCTCGGCCAAGGTGTTCATGATGAAGGTGAACATCAGCAGCACCAGCGCGGCCAGGAACAGCACGCGGTAGTGGCTGCCGCCGACTTCCGATTCCGGCATTTCCACCGCCACGTTGGCGGCCAGGGTGCGCATGCCCTCGAACAGGTTCAGCTCCATCACCGGGGTGTTGCCGGTGGCCATCAGCACGATCATGGTCTCGCCCACCGCACGGCCCATGCCGATCATCAGCGCCGAGAAGATACCTGGGCTGGCGGTGAGGATGACCACGCGGGTCAGGGTCTGCCAGGGCGTCGCACCCAGGGCCAGGGAGCCCAGGGTCAGGCTGCGCGGCACACTGAACACGGCGTCTTCGGCGATGGAGTAGATGTTCGGGATGACCGCGAAGCCCATGGCGATACCCACGACCAGGGCATTGCGCTGGTCGTAGGTTATCCCCAGGTCGTTGGTGATCCACAGGCGCATGTCACCGCCAAAGAACCAGTTCTCGAGGTGCGGGCTCATGGTCAGGGCGAACCAGCCGGTGAACAGGATGACCGGGATCAGGATCGCCGCTTCCCAGCCATCCGGGATACGCAGGCGGATCGACTCGGGCAGGCGGGTCCAGGCGAAGCCGGCCAGCAGGATACCGAGCGGCATCAGCAGGAACAGGCTGAACACGCCCGGCAGGTGGCCTTCCAGGTACGGGGCGAGGAACAGGCCGGCGAAGAAGCCGAGGATCACCGTCGGCATCGCTTCCATCAGTTCGATCACCGGCTTGACCTTGCGGCGCATGCCCGGGGCCATGAAGTAGGCGGTGTAGATGGCCGCGGCGATCGCCAGCGGGGCCGCCAGGATCATGGCGTAGAACGCAGCCTTGAGGGTACCGAAGGTCAGCGGCGACAGGCTCAGTTTGGGCTCGAAGTCGGTGTTCGAAGCGGTCGATTGCCAGACGTATTTCGGCTCGTCGTAGTTCTCGTACCAAACTTTGCCCCACAGCGCGCTGAAGGAAATTTCCGGATGCGGGTTGCGCAGGCTAAGTGGCAGCAGCTTGCCGCCTTCTTCGATAATGATGCGGTTGGCACGTGGCGACAGGGCCAGGATGCCAG
This sequence comes from Pseudomonas sp. PVC-5-1, assembly GCF_057444345.1. Taxonomy (NCBI): domain Bacteria; kingdom Pseudomonadati; phylum Pseudomonadota; class Gammaproteobacteria; order Pseudomonadales; family Pseudomonadaceae; genus Pseudomonas; species Pseudomonas sp. PVC-5-1. The sequence goes on from NZ_CM172024.1 coordinate 5,664,993, forward strand.
GGCCTTCGGCGGCCGGCTCGACCAGCAGGGTACGGTGCGCGGTGCTGTGGAACACGCCCAGCTCGCCTGCGGCGTCGAGGGCGACGAAGCCCTTGCGGCGCTCTTCGGCGTCGATCTGTACGACCGCGGCCTTGCCCATCTGGAAGGTGCGGATCAGCTTGAAGCGCGATTCGCCATCCGGGTCACGGGCCATGAACCACTGGGCCAGGCCGCCCTTGGAATCACCGATGATCAGCGAGATGCCGCCGACCAGCTGGGCGGTGGCGGTAATTTCGGTGTCGGCGCTTTCAGACAGTTTGTAGCGGCCGTTGAGGCTCTTGTCGCGCAGGTTGAACACGTCCGCGGTGGCACGGCCGTTGATCACGTACAACCACTGCTGACGCGGGTCGATGAAGATGTTCTTCACCGTTTCGGTCATCTGCGGCAGTTCGATGCGGTTCTGCTCGGTCGTGACCTCTTCGGTCATCATGTTCTCGGTGCGGGTCAACTCGACCACCTGCAGGTGCGCGCCGGTGGAAGCAGCCAGCAGCAGGGTGTCGCCATTGACGTTTACGCTGACATGATCCAGCGCACGCCCCTGCTCGTCGAGCACGAACGGCTGCTCGCCGTACGGGTAGTCGATGCCGGGGGCGATGGTTTTCTTGTTGTCCGGGTAGGTGATCTTGTAGGTGTGGTGAAACACCAGCGCCTGGCCATTGGACAAGCCCAGCACCACCAGCGGGCTACCCGGCTGGTCGGCACTGATCGAAGTGACCTGGGTGCCTGCCGGCAGTGGCAGGTCGACACGCTTGAGCTCGTTACCGGTCTTGGTATCGAAGAACAGTGCCTGGCCCTTGTCCGAAACACGCATGCCCACCAGGTTCTGCTCTTCAAGCGCGATCATCAGCGGCTTGCCGGCATCCTGTTGCAGCCAGGTCGGCTCCAGGGCTTTCTTGCTGGTCAGCTCGGCGCCCTGGAACAGCGGCAGCACCACATAGGCCAGATAGAAGAAGATCAGGGTGATAGCCGCCAATACGGCAAGCCCGCCCACCAGTACATACCAGCGGGTCAGGCGGTCCTTTAGCGCGCGCATGCGGCGCTTGCGTTGCAACTCCGGCGTATTGAAATCAATCCGCACGGGCTGGGAGTTTTGGGTCATGTTGGAATTGGCCAGATCATTCATGCGCACACCCTAGCGGTCCCGTGTGACAAAAGCATTACAAATTGGTGACGCACGAAAGCCCGCCGCACAGGAAACCTGGCTTCGGACTGAAATTTCGTGGAAGAGGCCGGGCGTCAGCGCCGGCCTCCCCCTCAGTTACTTACTTCTTTGCGACGTTACCTGCGTGGGACAGGCCCAGGTCAGCCAAGGTCTTGTCGACGACTTTGGCCGGCAGCGGAATGTAGCCATCCTTCACCACGACCTGCTGGCCAGCTTGCGACAGCACCAGCTTGACGAACTCGGCTTCCAGCGGGGCCAGAGGCTTGTTCGGCGCCTTATTGACATAGACGTACAGGAAGCGCGACAGCGGGTAGGTGCCGTTCAGAGCGTTGGCTTCGTTGTCTTCAACGAACTCGCCGCCTTCCTTCTTGGCCAGGGCCACAGTCTTGACGCTGGCGGTCTTGTAGCCGATGCCCGAGTAGCCGATGCCGTTCAGCGAGGAGCTGATCGACTGCACGACCGAAGCCGAGCCAGGCTGTTCGTTAACGTTAGGCTTGAAGTCGCCTTTGCACAGGGCTTCTTCCTTGAAGTAGCCGTAGGTGCCCGATACCGAGTTACGGCCGAACAGCTGTACTGGCTTGTTGGCCAGGTCGCCGGTCACGCCCAGGTCACCCCAGGTCTTGACGTCGGCTTTGCCACCGCACAGGCGGGTGGAAGAGAAGATGGCGTCGACCTGGGCCATGGTCAGGCCTTTGATCGGGTTGTCCTTGTGCACGAACACAGCCAGGGCGTCTACGGCGACCGGGATGGCGGTCGGTTTGTAGCCGTACTTCTGCTCGAAGGCCTGCAGCTCGACGTCCTTCATCTTGCGGCTCATCGGGCCGAGGTTGGCGGTGCCTTCGGTCAGCGCGGGTGGCGCGGTGGAGGAGCCGGCAGCCTGGATCTGGATGTTTACGTTCGGATATTCCTTCTTGTAGGCCTCGGCCCACAGAGTCATCAGGTTGGCGAGGGTGTCCGAACCGACGCTGGAGAGGTTGCCCGAAACACCAGTGGTCTTGGTGTAGGTCGGGATCGCAGGATCGACAGCGGCTACCGCGTTGGCGGTTGCAACGCCAGCGGCGGCAAAGGTGAGGGCCGCCATCAAACGCTTCAGTTTCATGCCTTGCTCCTAGCAGGAATATTGGGGTGTTGGATGGAACGGGCCCAAGTATCTGTAGGCCGCATGAATACGATATGACTTGAATATGACAATTGGATGAAAGGCCATCATCAAAAGCAGGTCTGGCCTCTTCGCGGGCACGCCCGCTCCCACAGGGGCTGTGTGACCCTTGTGGGAGCGGGCGTGCCCGCGAAGAGGCCAGTAGCCCTGGCGTAGATCAGCGCTTGTTGGCGAGCAGGTACAGACCCACGACCAGACCAACGGCACACAGCCCCGCCACATAGTAGGCCGGCGCCATCGGGCTCACTTTCAGCAGCGCAGTCACCACCATCGGTGTCAGCCCGCCAAAGATCGCGTAGGCCACGTTGTACGAGAACGACAGCCCGCTGAAGCGCACCACCGCCGGGAACGCCTTGACCATCACATAAGGCACCGCGCCAATCACGCCCACGCACAGGCCGGTCACTGCATACAGCGGGAACAGCAGCTCGGGCCGGGTCGGCAGGCTGTGGTAGAAGGTCCAGGAGGTTGCCAGCAGCAGCAGGCTGCCGATCACGAACACCCGGCCCGCGCCGAAGCGGTCGGCCAGGCTGCCAGCGCCGATGCAGCCGAAGCTGAGCAGCACGATGGCCAGGCTGTTGGCCTTGAGCGAGTCGGTTGGGCTGATGTGGTAGATGCTCTGCAGCAGCGCCGGAGTCATCAGGATGAGCACCACGATGGCGGCTGACAGCATCCAGGTCAGCAGCATCGACAGGATGATCGCGCCGCGATGGTCACGCAGCACCGCGCGCAACGGCAGCTCCTCGGCCAGCGCCTTGCGCTGCTGCATCTCGGCGAACACCGGGGTTTCGTGCAGCCAACGGCGCAGGTACACCGAGAACAGGCCGAATACACCGCCAAGCAGGAACGGGATACGCCAGGCGTAATCGGCCACTTCCTGTGCGCTGTAGACGCTGTTGATCAGGGTCGCCACAAGCGAGCCAAGCAGGATACCCGCGGTCAGCCCTGCGGTGAGGGTGCCGCAGGCGTAGCCGGTGTTGCGCTCTGGCACGTGCTCGGACACGAATACCCAGGCGCCCGGTACCTCCCCGCCAATGGCCGCCCCCTGGATCACGCGCATCAGCAGCAACAGGATCGGCGCCCACATGCCGATCTGTGCATAGGTGGGCAGCAGGCCCATGATCAGCGTTGGCAGGGCCATCATGAAGATGCTCAGGGTGAACATCTTCTTGCGCCCGAGCAGGTCACCGAAGTGGGCCATGATGATGCCGCCCAGCGGCCGCGCCAGGTAGCCGGCGGCGAAAATGCCAAAGGTTTGCATCAGGCGCAGCCATTCGGGCATGTCAGCCGGGAAGAACAGCTTGCCGACCACTGTGGCGAAGAACACGAAAATGATGAAGTCGTAGAACTCCAGCGCGCCGCCCAGGGCGGACAGTGAGAGGGTCTTGTAGTCACTGCGGGTCAGCGGCCGCGAAGGCTGCTCGATACTGCTCGGCACGGAGGTCATCGCTCATTGTTCTCTTTGTGGGCATGCAGGCCGCTTGGCATGCGGCTTCTGGATTGGGAGACAGGCGAAGATAGCAAATTGCTGAGCTGCGCCGAAAGCGATACAAAATCCCTACACATATTCATGAATGCGCGGTCGTCGCTGGCCGTTATGCTCTATATACTGGCACTTCGTAGGAAAAGGTTGCTCCTAACTTGGGATGTTGTGCGAAAACGCCGGTCATTACTGTCAGGCGGTTTCGCAGAGTTTCCCTACGGCCGCCCAGTGAAACGAAATCGGCGTAGTATGTTTCAAGCTGAATCGTTTACCCGGCCTTTGCGCCACACCAACGAAAAGCGTCACGGGTCAGAGGCCCCATCGCATGATTGAGCTCGAACAAGAAGATCCAATCCCGCAAGGCGACCTGGCCTTGCAGATCACCGCACTCCCGCGCGAAACCAACGGGTTTGGCGACATCTTCGGCGGCTGGCTGGTCGCCCAGATGGACCTGGCCGGCACCGCCATGGCCAGCCGTGTCGCCGGCGGCCGTGTGGCCACCGTGGCCATCGACCGCATGGCCTTTCTGGTCCCGGTCGCCGTCGGCGCGCAGCTATCGTTCTATACCCAGACCCTGGAAATCGGCCGCAGCTCGATCCAGATGATGGTCGAAGTGTGGAGCGACGACCCGCTGTCCAGCGAATGGCGCAAGGTCACCGAAGCAGTCTTCGTCTTCGTCGCCATCGACGGCAGTGGCCGCACCCGCTCCGTACCTCGTCGCTGAGCCACGCCGGCGGTAAACTCATTGCATGTGCCCGGGTCCAAGGCCCACTGGCAATCAATGAGATGAATGCAATGGCTACCTTCCAGGTCGTAACCGAGCAACATGGCGAACTCAACTGCTGGCGTATCAGCAGTGACCACGCCGAACTACTGATCGCCCAGCAGGGCGCGCAGATCCTCAGCTACCAGCGCGTTGGCCAGCCACCGCTGCTGTGGCTGAGCGACCAGGCCATCTTCCGTAAGGGCAAGTCGGTACGCGCCGGTGTGCCGGTGTGCTGGCCGTGGTTCGGCAACCTGCAGCGCAACCCCCAGGCCGTGCAGGCCATGTACCACGGCGAACAGGCACCCGCCCACGGCCTGGCGCGCGCGCGCGACTGGCAATTGCTGGGTATCGAGGAGGCGGGCGAAGGCCTGCGCATCGAATTCGAACTGCCGGAAGCGCAGGGTGACCTGCCTGGCTGGCCTCATGACGTCGAGCTGAAGCTGGTAGTGGAGCTGGGCGAGGACCTGCAGCTGAACCTGACCAGCCGCAACATGGGCAATACCCCCGTGACCATCAGCCAGGCCCTGCACAGCTACTTCGCGGTCAGTGACGTTCGCCAGGCGCGGGTCGAAGGGGTGGAGGGGCTGAGCTATATCGAGACCCTGGCTGACTGGGAGCAATGCCAGCAGAAGGGGCCGCTGGCGTTTGCCGGGGAGACTGACCGGATCTACCTGGCGACCCCGCAAACCCTGAGCATCGTCGACCCGCACTGGAAGCGGCGCATTACCTTGACCAGCAGTGGGTCGCGCTCGGCGGTGATCTGGAACCCTTGGACTGAACGGGCCAGGGAACTGCCAGACATGGCCGACGATGGGTGGCAGCGGATGCTGTGCATCGAGACGGCGAATGTGTGGGACGACTTGGTGGAATTGAAGCCTGGGGGCAGCAGCTCGCTGGGGGTCAGGATTGGCTGTGAAATGATCTGAGTCTTGCAGTGCCTATGCGGGCCTCTTCGCGGGCTTGACCGCGAAGAGGCCAGTGCAGGCGATCAGAGGTCTGCGTCCTCCACCACCCTCACCTTCCCGGCATCCAGCGCATAGGCCGCATCGGCCAGGTCATTGCTGACCTTCTCCACCTTCAGCTTGCCGCTGACCCACAGCGGTGTGTAGATATCATCGATCTTCAGACCCTTCGGATAGCGCACCAGCACCAGCTGGTTCGGCGGTGGCGGCGGAACATGGATGCACGCGCCCGGGTACGGCACCAGGAAGAACAGCGTGCTGTTGCCCTTGGCGTCGCTCTCCAGCGGCACCGGGTAGCCCCCAAGGCGAATATCCTTGCCATTCATGGCCGCCACCGTCTTGGTCGAGTACATCACCGCCGGCAGGCCTTTGCTCTGCTTCAGGCCGCCCTTGTCGGTAAAGGTACCCATGGCTTCCGGCGAGTTGTGGTCGATTTCGGGCATTTGCTCGAGCGCCTGCTGGTCAGACTCGGGCATCAGCTCCAGCCAGTCGGTTTCAGGCAGTTCGGCATGGGCCAGGGCGCTGGCCAGCAACAGTGGGGCGAGGAAAAAGGCACGCATGAAAATGCTCGGCAACTCCAATGAATTGCCGGGCATTCTAACCACTAATCAGCGCTTCTTGATGAATCCGTAAATCACCAGAAGGATCACGGCACCGACCAGCGCGCCAAGGAATCCCGCAGCCTGCCCGGCCTGATAGATGCCCAGTGCCTGGCCGCCGTAGGTGGCCAGCAGGGAGCCGGCAATCCCCAGCAAGATGGTCATGATCCAGCCCATGCTGTCGTCGCCCGGCTTGATGAAGCGGGCCAGCAGGCCAACGATGAGGCCGATGAAGATGGTTCCAATGATACCCATGGCAATCCCTCTGCAGTGAAGATGGAACAAGCCAAAGCCTAGACAGCGCTTTGGCTCGTTGCCATTTCAGAGGGCAAGCCGCTGGTAGAAGTTCGATCAGTTGCCGATCAGGGCTTCTACTTCGGCAATCTTGCGCTCGAGGGTGGCCATGTCGTGGCAGCGCAGGGTGGCGTGGCCAACCTTGCGACCGGCCTTGAACGCCTTGCCATAGTGATGCAGGTGGCAGTCACCGATGGCAACTACCTTTTCCACCGCCGGCACTTCACCGATGAAGTTGAGCATCGCGCTCTCGCCGACCTTGGCGGTCGAGCCCAGCGGCAGGCCAGCGACGGCGCGCAGGTGGTTCTCGAACTGGCTGCATTCGGCGCCTTCGATGGTCCAGTGCCCTGAGTTGTGCACGCGCGGGGCAATTTCGTTGGCCTTCAGGCCACCGTCCACTTCGAAGAACTCGAAGGCCATGACGCCTACGTAATCCAGCTTTTGCAGCACACGGCCGACGTAGTCTTCGGCCAGGGCCTGCAGCGGGTGCGCCTGGCTGGCGACCGACAGGCGCAGGATGCCGCTTTCGTGGGTGTTGTGCACCAGAGGGTAGAAGCGGGTTTCGCCATCACGGGCACGCACGGCCACCAGCGACACTTCGCCGGTGAACGGCACAAAGCCTTCCAGCAGGCAAGGTACGCTGCCCAGCTCGGCAAAGGTACCGACCACGTCCTCAGGCGTGCGCAGCACCTTCTGGCCCTTGCCGTCGTAACCCAGGGTGCGGGTTTTCAGCACGGCCGGCAGGCCGATGCTGGCCACCGCGGCGTCCAGGTCGGCCTGCGAGAGGATGTCGGCGAAGGCTGGGGTAGGGATACCCAGGTCGCGGAACATGCTCTTTTCGAACAGGCGGTCACGGGCGATGCGCAGCGCTTCGGCGCTGGGGTACACCGGCACGAACTGCGAGAGGAAGGCCACGGTCTCGGCCGGGACGCTTTCGAACTCGAAGGTGACCAGGTCGACTTCGTCGGCCAGCTGGCGCAGGTGGTCCTGGTCGCCGTAGTCGGCACGCAGGTGCTCGCCCAGCGGCGCAGCGCAGGCGTCCGGCGCCGGGTCGAGGAAGGCGAAGTTCATGCCCAGCGGGGTACCCGCCAGGGCCAGCATGCGGCCCAGCTGGCCGCCACCGATTACACCGATCTTCATGGGTTGAGCCTCAAGCCTGGCGCGGGTCTGGGTTGTCCAGCACGGTGTCGGTCTGTTCCGTGCGGAACTGCTTGAGCGCCGCGTGGTACTGCGGGTACTTGGCGCCGAGGATGCTGGCCGACAGCAGCGCCGCGTTGACCGCACCGGCACGACCGATGGCCAGGGTGGCAACCGGCACGCCGGCTGGCATCTGCACGATCGACAGCAGCGAATCGACACCCGACAGCATCGACGATTGCACGGGCACACCCAGCACCGGCAGGTGGGTCTTGGCGGCGCACATGCCTGGCAGGTGGGCAGCGCCACCGGCACCGGCGATGATCACCTCGATGCCACGACCCTCAGCCTCCTCGGCATACTGGAACAGCAGATCCGGGGTACGGTGGGCGGAAACCACCTTCACCTCGTAGGGAATGCCGAGTTTTTCCAGCATATCGGCGGTGTGGCTAAGGGTGGACCAATCGGACTTGGAGCCCATGATCACGCCAACCAGTGCACTCATCGTCGAGCCTCTCCTGCAAGCGCCTTCTGGCGCGCTAAAAGCAACAAGCCACGCAGGTGGGCCGGCGTGGCTTGTCATACGGATTCTAAATCGACCAGGTCGGCCGAAGGCGCGGGATTGTAGCGTATTTCAAGGCCCTGCGCCCACCCCCGCAAGCACATGTCTGATCAAAGGGCAAGCTGTCTCGCAGGACAACTTTTTCCTGCCGCCTCTGGGTTGACGAATAACAGACGCTTGTATCCCCGATCTCGAAAATTCAGGTACGTACATATGAGTGTTTCACGCCTCTTCGCGCTTTCGTGTGGCCTGGTACTCAGCTTGCAACTGCCAGCTGCTTCTGCTGCCCGCTCGCTTACCGTCACCGTCTATGTTCACGACGACCTTGCCGACATGAGCAATGAGCAATTGAACAAGGACTTCTTTCAGCATTGGCTGGACGAGATGCGCAGTTTCAGCCAACAGTCCATCGAGGTCATATTTCAACGCGAGGTAGAACACATTACCGATATTGCTTATGCAGGAATGCCGTCCGCTCAACTACTCGAGGCCTTCACCCGGCAACTGCATGAACAACAGCGCCACCCATCCTTTTCCTTTATGGATAAACAACTGCTGCTGACGCGCAACAGCTATGATCACAGCGGCCTGAACTACAACGCCGGCCTTGCCTATCAGAAGCAAAACACGGCTATAGCATCGGTAGGTGCATACGGTGCTCCAGCCCATGAAATCGGTCATTTGCTAGGCGCCACGCACGAAGATGCCGAACTGAAATTCAATGGCTGGGTGTGTGAAACGTACACCCACCCCCGTGTACCGGCCCGATCCAATTGCTACCGCTACAGCGACAAGAATCGCGCGAATATCGCGGACTACTTGAAATACAACTCAAACTGAAGCCTCACCTTGTGCGCCTGACGACTCAAGCTTGCGCCACAACAAGCGGACGTTGGCCTTGCGCACCAGTGCGCAGCGGTACAGACGAATTTCCAGTGGCACATGCCACTGGCTGCCGCCGCAGATCGCCAGTTCGCCCCGCTCCAGTTCGCCACGCATCGACAGGCGCGGCACCCAGGCGATGCCCATGCCCTCCAACGCCATGCTCTTGAGGCTGTCGGCCATGGCGGTTTCGTAGACGGTGGTATAGCGCAGGTTTCGCTGGCGCAGCAGCAAATTGACCGACCGACCGAGGAAAGCGCCGGCGGTATACGCCAGCAGCGGCACACTGCCCTCGCCTTCCAGGTCGAACAACGGCTTGCCGTCGGCATCCACGGCGCACACCGGCAACATTTCAGTGGTGCCCATGTGCAGCGACGGGAAGATTTCGGCATCCATCTGCAAGGCGGCATCCGGGTCATAGAAGGCCAGCATCAGGTCGCAGCCACCTTCACGCAATGCATGCACGGCATCTCCGACGTTGGTCGCAACCAGGCGGGTGGCGATGTTCAATCCATCGTTGCGCAACTGGGCCACCCAACGCGGGAAAAAGCCCGACGCCAGCGAGTGTGCAGCGGCCACCTGTACCACTTCACCCTGCCCGCCCTCCAGGTGATGCAAATGGCGGAGAATTTCGCTCAATTGGTCGACAACAGTACGCGCGGTGACGAGAAACAGCTGCCCGGCCTCGGTCAGTTCGATCGGCGTGCGGGAACGATTCACCAATTGCAGGCCCAAAGCTGCTTCCAGACTGCGTATACGCCGGCTGAAGGCAGGTTGGGTAACGAAACGCCGCTCTGCCGCCTGGGAAAAACTGCGGGTCGCAGCCAGCGCGCTGAAGTCTTCCAGCCATTTGCTTTCAAGGTTCACGAAGCACATCTCCTGGCGTGCACCAAAATGGAACACGCTCGAATATCAATTGGCGTCACATGAAACACTATGCCGTTTGTGCATAGGTTAGCGTGCAACAGCATTGGCCGCAAAATCACCTTCAGGCCTAGGATTGGCGCCATTCCGGCATGTGCCGGGTCAAAATCGAGATGATATACATCATGTCCTCCGCTGCATCGTTCCGCGTCGAAAAAGATTTGTTGGGTACCCTTGAAGTTCCTGCAGATGCCTACTACGGCATCCAGACCCTGCGCGCTGCCAACAACTTCCACCTCTCCGGTGTTCCGCTGTCGCACTATCCGAAGCTGGTCGTGGCCCTGGCCATGGTCAAGCAGGCTGCTGCTGACGCCAACCGTGAGCTGGGCCACCTGAGCGATGCCAAGCACGCTGCCATCACCGCAGCCTGCGCCCGCCTGATCAAAGGCGATTACCACGACCAGTTCGTGGTGGACATGATCCAGGGCGGTGCTGGTACTTCTACCAACATGAACGCCAACGAAGTGATCGCCAACGTTGCGCTGGAGGCCATGGGCCACCAGAAGGGTGAGTACCAGTACCTGCACCCGAACAACGACGTGAACATGGCGCAGTCGACCAACGACGCCTACCCGACGGCTATCCGCCTGGGCCTGCTGCTGGGCCACGACGCGCTGCTGGCCAGCCTCGACAGCCTGATCCAGGCCTTCGCTGCCAAGGGTAAAGAGTTCGACCACGTACTGAAGATGGGCCGTACCCAGCTGCAGGACGCCGTACCGATGACCCTGGGCCAGGAATTCCGTGCCTTCGCCACCACCATGACCGAAGACCTGCAGCGCCTGCGCTCGCTGGCCCCGGAACTGCTGACCGAAATCAACCTGGGCGGTACCGCCATCGGTACCGGCATCAACGCCGACCCTGGCTACCAGGCCCTGGCCGTACAGCGCCTGGCTGCCATCAGCGGCCAACCGCTGGTACCGGCTGCCGACCTGATCGAAGCCACCTCCGACATGGGCGCCTTCGTACTGTTCTCCGGCATGCTCAAGCGTACTGCAGTCAAGCTGTCGAAGATTTGCAACGACCTGCGCCTGCTGTCCAGCGGCCCACGCACCGGCATCAACGAAATCAACCTGCCAGCGCGTCAGCCAGGCAGTTCGATCATGCCAGGCAAGGTCAACCCGGTTATCCCGGAAGCCGTCAACCAGGTGGCCTTCGCCATCATGGGCAACGACCTGGCCCTGACCGTCGCCGCCGAAGGTGGCCAGCTGCAGCTGAACGTGATGGAGCCGCTGATCGCCTACAAGATCTTCGACTCGATCCGCCTGCTGCAACGTGCCATGGACATGCTGCGCGAGCACTGCATCGTCGGTATCACCGCCAACGAACAGCGCTGCCGTGAACTGGTCGAGCACTCGATCGGCCTGGTCACCGCACTGAACCCGTACATCGGCTACGAAAACGCCACCCGTATCGCCCGCGTTGCCCTGGAAACCGGCCGCGGCGTACTGGAACTGGTGCGTGAAGAGAAGCTGCTGGACGACGCGATGCTCGACGACATCCTGCGTCCGGAAAACATGATCGCTCCCCGCCTGGTTCCGCTGAAGGCGTAACCAGGCCGCTGTAAACAGTCTCACCAGGTCGAGGGACTAGACACCTCTCAACCTTTCCAAGGCCCGAGCCTATGCTTCGGGCCTTTTTTTTGCCTGAAGGATTTTGGGGCTGCTTTGCAGCCCATCGCGACACAAGGCCGCTCCTACAAGAGCCCTGCGAACACCGGCCAATGTGAGAGCGGCCTTGTGTCGCGATAGGGCCGCAGAGCGCCCCCCCGAACATCGGCACACAACTTGCTCCATAATGCGTCCCAGGCCAACGGGATTACCCAGCATGCTGCACAGCCACCTGACCACCCTCAACGCGGTTTCGCTGATCCTCAACGTCTTCCAGGCAGACGGTTGCGAGGCGTCGGCGCTGCTGGCCGGCAGCGGCATCGGCCCGGCAGACCTGGGCCATGCCGATGCGCGTATCACCACCCAGCAGGAACTGCAGGTGTGCGCCAACGCCGTTGCCCGACGCGAAGATATAGGCCTGGAGCTGGGCCAGCGCATGCATGTGTCGTGCTACGGCATGCTCGGTTACGCCCTGCTCTCCAGTGCCACTTTGGGTGACGCCTTGCGCTTGGCACTGCAGTATCCGGCACTGCTGGGAACAATCTTCAAGCTGCGTTTGCTCGATGACGGTCAGCGTGTCTGGTTCAGCGCCAGCGATTACCACGACAGCCCGGCGCTGACCGCCTTCAACGCCGAATTCTGCCTGGTGTCGCTGAAGGTCATCTGCGACGACCTGCTCGGCCGCCCACTGCCCCTGCTGGCAGCCCGTTTCGAACACCCACGGCCCGGTTACCACGCGCTCTATGCCGGGGCATTCCGGTGCCCGGTCGGTTTCGACGCCGAGGACAATGCCTTTGCCTTCGAACGGCGCTGGCTGGACACGCCACTGCCGCTGGCCGACCCAATTACTCACAAGGCCATGAGCGAACGCTGCCGGCGCCTGAACCTGGAATTCACCGGCCGCCAGGCCTGGCTGGGGCGGATTCGCCAACTGCTGGCGCAGCAACTGGATGCAGCGCCCGGGCTGGAAGGGCTGGCGCGGCAGATGAACTGCTCATCGCGCACCCTGCGCCGGCATTTGCAGGCGTTGGGCAGCAGTTATCAACAGCTGCTGGATGAACTGAGGTTCGAGCGGGCCAAGCAGTTGCTGGCTGATGAGCAGATGCCGATCTATCGGATTGCCGAGTGCCTGGGGTTCAGCGAGACCGCCAGTTTTCGGCATGCCTTCCAGCGTTGGAGTGGCGTCGCGCCCAGTCACTTCCGCGGTTGAGCTGTACCGGCCTCTTCGCGGGCGCGCCCGCTCCCACAGGATCTGCACAACTCCCCAGTGTTGTGGGATACCTGTGGGAGCGGGCGCGCCCGCGAAGAGGCCGGTACAGGAAAAGCGGGCCAAAGAGCTTGGCCACATCGATCCCCTTTTGGCCACTTGCGTCGTTCTCCCCCACTGGCCCGCCCATGAGAATGGGCCCACGCCAGTACCCACCGGAGAACAACAATGCTGACGATCTATTCCGATGACCACCGCCTGCACCACGGCCGCTGCGAGCTGATCGACGGCAAGCTGATGCCCTGTTTCGAAATGCCGTCACGCGCCGACCATGTGCTCGACCAGGTCAAAAAGCGCAACCTTGGCGACATCCAGGGCCCCACCGACTTCGGGCGCGCACCGTTGCTGCGTATCCACAGCGCCGGCTACCTGGACTTCTTCGAAGGTGCCTGGGCGCGCTGGGCCGCACTGGGTCAGGATGGCGACCTGCTGCCGTTCACCTGGCCCGCACGCTCCCTGCGCCAGATAAAACCCACCGGCCTGCACGGTGAGCTGGGCTACTACAGCTTCGACGCCGGCGCACCGATCACCGCCGGGACCTGGCAGGCTGCCTACAGCGCCGCCCAGGTCGCCCTCACCGCCCAGGCGGCGATCCAGCAAGGCGCCCATTCCGCCTTCGCCCTGTGCCGCCCGCCAGGGCACCATGCGGCTGGCGAAGTCATGGGCGGCTATTGCTACCTGAACAACGCCGCCATCGCCGCCCAGGCCTTCCTTGACCAGGGCCGGCGCAAGGTCGCAATCCTCGATGTCGACTATCACCACGGCAACGGCACCCAGGACATCTTCTACAGCCGCAACGATGTGTTCTTCGCCTCGATCCATGGCGACCCGCGCGACGAGTTCCCGTTCTTCCTCGGCTATGCCGATGAAACCGGCGAGGGTGCCGGCGAAGGCTGCAACATCAACTACCCACTGCCGGCTGGCAGCGACTGGGCCGCTTGGAACGCCGCCTTGGAGAACGCCTGCCAGCGCATCGCCGCCTATGACGCTGAAGTGCTGGTGATCTCGCTGGGCGTGGATACCTTCAAGGACGACCCGATCTCGCAGTTCAAGCTGGACAGCCCGGACTACCTGGAAATGGGCAAGCGCATCGCCCAGCTCGGCAAGCCGACCCTTTTCGTGATGGAAGGCGGCTACGCTGTGGAAGAAATCGGTATCAACGCGGTCAATGTGCTGGAAGGCTTCCAGCAGGCCCAGCCAGGAGCCCGATAATGGTTCGACTCAAGCGTCTGCTCGCCCCGTTCATCGCCGCTACCCTGTTCACCGGTGCCCTGCAGGCCCAGGCCGAACAGCGCACCCTGCGGGTGTTCAACTGGTTCGACTACATCACGCCACAAACCCTCACCGAGTTCCAGAAAGACAGCGGGGTGAAGCTGGTCTACGACATCTTCGACACCAACGAGGCGCTGGAAGCCAAGCTGCTGACCGGCAACTCCGGGTATGACGTGGTAGTGCCGTCCAACGTGTTCCTCGCCAAGCAGATCGAAGCGGGAGTGTTCCAGCCACTGGACCGCAGCAAGCTGCCGAACTGGCAACACCTGGACCCGGCGCTGATGAAGCTGATCGAGGCCAACGACCCCGGCAACAAATTTGCCGTGCCTTACATGTACGGCACCGTGCTGATCGGCTTCAACCCGGCCAAGGTCAAGGCTGCGCTCGGCGACAACGCCCCGGTGGACAGCTGGGACCTTATCTTCAAGGAAGAGAACATCGCCAAGCTCAAGCAGTGCGGCGTGGCCCTGCTCGACTCGCCGTCGGAGATCATGCCGCTGGCGTTGCAGTACCTGGGCTTGCCACCGAACAGCGACAAACCGGCTGATTACAAGAAAGCCGAAGCGCTGATGCTGAAGATCCGCCCGCACATCACCTACTTCCATTCCTCGAAATACATGGCCGACATCGCCAACGGCGATATCTGCGTGGCAGTGGGCTACAGCGGCAGCTTCTCTCAGGCAGCCAACCGCGCCCGCGAGGCGAAGAATGGCGTGGTGGTGGACATGCGCCTGCCCAAGGAAGGTGCACCGATCTGGTTCGACATGCTGGCGATTCCGAAGAATGCGACCAACCCGGAAGATGCCCACGCGTTCATCAACTACTTACTGCGGCCTGAGGTAATTGCGCCTATCAGCGACTTTGTCGGGTACCCGAACCCGAACAAGGATGCGACCGACAAGGTCGACCCGGCGATTCGCAACAACCCCAACCTGTATCCGACAGCGGAGGCGATGGCCAAGCTGTATACCCTCAAGCCCTTGGCGCGGGATGCCGAGCGGGCTCGGACCAGGGCCTGGACGCGGATCAAGTCCGGCACCTGATTTAGAGCCGGGGGCTGCTTTGCAACCCAATCGCCGGCAAGCCAGCTCCCACAGGTACTGCATCTGCCTCGAAAGCAGTGGAGGTCCTGTGGGAGCTGGCTTGCCGGCGATTGGGCCGCCCAGCGGCCCTATTCACTTCCTCCAGGCCTTGCGCAAGCGCATCAAAGCCTCGGCAATCTCCCCCTCCGGCACCGCTGCAAACCCCAGAACCAGCCCTGCGCGCTTATCCACAGGCTGCTCGCTGTCCGCCAGCCAGAAATTGCTCAGCGGCGTCACCTCCACCCCCACCGCTTCAGCCTTGGCCACCAGCTCCTGCTCCCGCGCAAAGTTATCCACATCGACCTTCACATGCAGCCCGGCCGCCACCTCCGGCATGCCGCCCAAACCCGGAATATCCACAGGCCAGCCAGCCTTCAGCACATTGCGCCGGCTCAACGCTGCCTTGCGCATGCGCCGGATATGCCGCTGGAAGTGCCCCCTGGCCATGAACTCAGCCATAACGCACTGGCTACTGACCTCCGAATGCCGCACCGCCAGCGCCCTGCCCTGGCTGAACGCCTGCGCCAGTTGCGGCGGCAGTACCAGGTAGCCCAGGCGCAACGCTGGAAAGGCGATCTTGCCGAAGGTACCGACGTACAGTACCCGCCCATGCCGGTCGAGCGCCGCAAGCGGGGCCAAGGGCGCACCGCTGTAGCGATACTCGCCGTCGTAGTCGTCTTCGATGATCCAGCCTTCGCTGCGCTCGGCCCAGGCCAGCAGTTCCAGGCGTCGCGCCAGGCTCATGGTCACCCCGGTCGGGTACTGGTGGGCTGGCGTGACATAGGCCAGCCGGCAATCCGTCAGTTGCCCAAGCCGGCGACAGTCCATGCCGTCCTCGTCCACCGGCACGCCACATAACCTGCCACCGGCCAGCGCAAAGGCATGCCCGGCTGCGCGGTAACCCGGGTTTTCCACAGCCACACCGTCGCCCGGCTGCAACAGCAACTGTGCACAAAGGCTGATGGCCTGCTGTGCACCACTGGTGATCACAATTTGTTCAGCGGTACAACTCAGCCCACGCGAGCGACGCAGGTAGGCCGCGATCAGTTCGCGCAACAGCGGCTCACCTGCCGGGTCACCATAACCCAACTGCGCCGGAGCCGGGTTGCGCCAGAAACCCGCCTGCAGCTTGGCCCAGACGTCGAACGGGAACAGGTCGAACGCCGGAATACCGACGCGAAAAGCCCGCGGTGCACCGCTTCTTGGGGGCGGCAGATGGTTACTTTTCAGGCGCTGCAAAGGCTCGCTGGAACAGCGTTTGCTGGATAAATCCTCAGTATTTTCTGAGGAGAATGTGGATAAGTCTGTTGATAACCCCCGGGATAACCCTGTGGATACTTGTGTGGATAGTTTTGCAGTGGAGAGTTTCGGTAACTGGCTGACATAGGTGCCGTCGCCTACCCGGCTTTCGATGTAGCCCTCGGCATATAGCTGGTCATAGGCCCGCACCACACTATTGCGTGACAGCGCCAGCATGGCGGCCAGATCACGAGTGGCCGGTAGCCGCGTGCCACTGCTCAGGCGCCCGTCCAGCACCCGCGCACGTAGCGCCTGGTACAGCTGCTGGCTGAGCCCGCGGCGGCGATCGAGGTCGATCCCGGCAGGGTCGAAAGGCAACACTAGGGGGCGCTCGCTCATGGCATTGGACCTATAAAAACAGCTGTTAATGGCTCTTACTATGAACCAATAGCCTGCCTAGGATGGAGCCATCGCACAAGGAAACCGAGCATGTACAACAGCAAACCCCATCAGGAACACGACCTCGGGCGCCTGCACCAGCACATGCTCGACACCCGCCAGGCCATCCTGGTCAGCCAGGGCGAACAAGGCCTGCTGGCCACGCACCTGCCAGTGCTGGTCGATATTGCCGAAGGCGAATTCGGCACCGTCTATGCCCACCTGGCGCGGGCCAACCCCCAATGGCACGACCTGGGGCAAGGTGGCGAAGCCCTGCTGGTGTTCCCCGGCGCCGATGCCTATGTCAGCCCCGGTTACTACCCGAGCAAGACCGACAACCCCAAGGTGGTGCCAACCTGGAACTACCTGGCGGTGCACGCCTATGGCCCAGCCGAAGTGATCCACGAAGCCGAACCCTTGCTGGCCATTGTCAGCCGACTGACCGAGCGCCACGAACAAGGCCGCGGCGAACCGTGGAAAGTCACCGACGCCCCGCGTGATTACCTTGATGGCATGCTCCGCGCCATAGTCGGTGTTCGCTTGCCCACCACCCGCCTGCAAGGCGCGCGCAAGCTAAGCCAGAACCGCTCTGAGCAAGACATTGCCGGCGTGCGTGAAGGCCTTAGCGCCAGCCCCGATTACCTGGATAACCAACTCGCGGCGCATATGCGCCAACTCTGAAGGAATAGCCCATGTCCAGCGTTACCCTGCGTCCTGTCACCACCCAAGACCATGCTGCCTGGCTCGCCTTGTGGCAGGCCTACTTGCACTTCTATGAATCCGAATTGGCCGATGAGGTCAGCCTCAGCACCTGGCAACGCCTGCTCGACCCAAACGAACCGACCCATTCAGCCTTGGCCTGGGTCGATGGCAAGGCGGTGGGCATGGTCAACTTCATCTACCATCGTTCCAACTGGAGCATTGGCAACGCCTGCTACCTGCAGGACCTGTACGTGGAAAGCGGGCAGCGCTGCCTGGGCATCGGCCGCCAGCTGATCGAGCACGTCTACGCCCAAGCCAAGACCGACAACTGCATCAAGGTGTACTGGGTGACCCATGAGACCAACGCCACCGCCATCAGCCTGTACCAACAGGTTGCCGAGCGCTCGGGCTTCATCCAATTCCGCAAAGAGTTCTAAGGCCGAACATGACCGACGCATTGAACTGGAAACCCGCCGCAGTCCCACAGGCCGACCCTATCGACGGCCGTTTCATCCGCCTCGAAAAGCTTGACCCGGCGCGACATGGCGACGACCTCTGGGAGGTGTTGCAAGGCCCGGCTGCCGATCCGGTACTGTGGGACTACTTGCCCTATGGCCCATTTGCCGAGCGTGCCGCCTTCGACCGTTGGCTGGAAGGCAACGCCGCCGGCCGCGACCCGCTGTTCTACACCGTCATCGACCGCACCAGCGGCCAGGCCCAGGGCATCCTGAGCCTGATGTCGATCGTGCCCGACCACGGCCGCATCGAAATCGGCCACATCGCCTTCGGCGCTGCCATGCAGCGTACGCCCAAGGGCACCGAGGCGGTGTATTTGCTGGGCAAGCTGGGCTTCGAGCTGGGCAACCGCCGGCTGGAGTGGAAGTGCAACAACGCCAACGCCCGCTCCAGGCGCGCGGCGGAGCGGTTTGGCTTTGTGTTCGAGGGGGTTTTCCGCAAGCACCTGGTGGTGAAGGATCACAATCGGGATACGGCGTGGTACTCGATAACCGATGATGAGTGGCCGACGGTGGCTGCCGGGTTCGAGCGGTGGTTGAGCGAGGAAAACCAGAAGCCCGAGGGGCAGGTGCAGACCTTGGAGGCATGCCGCCAAGGTTGAGAATTGCACTGGGCCAACCGGCCTCTTCGCGGGCTTGCCCGCTCCCACAGGTTTTCCACAAGTCTTGAGACTGGTGGTGTGTACCTGTGGGAGCGGGCAAGCCCGCGAAGAGGCCGGCAAGCCCAACACAGACCTGATGTTGGGCGCGCTCAGATCACCTTCCGCTGACGCCTGACAACCCCCATTTGCAAACCAAAAGGACGAAACACGGCATTCATTGATTTGAGTGTCGGGTTTCCTTCCCCTTGCTCGATCTGAATAAGCGTGCGCAGTGAAATCTTGCACATCCTGGCAAACTGAGCCTGTTGCAGATTGGCCACCGTGACCCGCAAATGCCTCACTCCAGCACCGAGTTCCCAAGTGCCATCGGCGATGCCTCGTTGAACATCGTCGATTACCTGGGCACGTTGTTCGGGCGTAAGCGTCATAGCAATTTCCACTCTTTCATTCGTTGCTCAAGCAGCCTCAAGTGGACCGCTGGATGATTCATGACGGCATCAGGCAAGCCCGCAGCACTGAGCAGATCAGGTAAAGCCAACAGGCGTGCGGCATCCTGCCGTAACCGGTCAAAGGCCAGCTGCGGGTCGATCAGATCGGCAAGGCTGGTGCATGCTGCCCACCAGTCGATGTCGCCAGCACGCTCTATGTCCGCCGCCCATTTGGTAGTCCGTGTAATACCTTCCGCGTCCAGCACCATCGGCGCCAGATCATAAATGGGCGCCAACCTGACGGAGTTGGCCCCACGGATGACCGCCATGTTCCGCCCATGATTGTCGGCATTACCCACAACCTTGTTGATAAGGTCGCGGCGCAGGTAGTCGGCAATCAGGTCATAGATCTGTTGGTCTTGCCCGGCTTGTGTCCAAAGCGCCGCCAGGTTCCTCAGCACTTCCCCATGGTCCATCCGGCTACCGGGCTGGGTGATGCCTGACAACGAGTAGATGGACTCGACCGCTAGCCGTTGCACACCGTGCGGGCTGATCTCGCGGTCAAAGCGGCGCATCCACAGGCTGGGCTTTGTACCCTCCTCCAACGCCATGTCGTTCGTCGCCACAGTCTCCACGCCCAAGGCTTGCAATGCGCGGTAGTACAGATATTCAGCCCGCAAGATATCCTGGTCGTTGTTCAGGGCCTGATTGCGGGCGAACTTGATGAACCAGTGCCGGCAGGCTTGCCCATCATCGAGTGCAGCATCGGGATAGAGAAGACCGTCATGGTCCTCCGTCATCAGTAGCTTGGGTGCCTCACCGCCCGCGCCCGTAGCCCCACCGATGGCAGCACCTTGCTCGTAGGCGTACTCAAGAAAACGTTGATCGCGAGAGATCACATCCTGCCTGGCAAAGCCCATTGGCTCACGTGTGTCCAGATAGTTCATGGATTCCTTGATGCGCATGTTTCCTACTGGCGCCGGTGTACTCCTTGCCAAAAGAAACATGTCATCACTGACACCGTCGGGCTTTGCCTGGCCGATGTGCGCCATGAGGAAGCGCTTGGCCGCACCGGATGGCGCAATGTCATGAACGAACGCAGGGGCAGCAGGGAGCATGAAGCTGTCGAAGTCTACCGGTAGCCGGGCACTGACCGCCTTGGCGGCAAAGCTCTGGTAGGCATCAAGGTTGTCTCTGACATAGGACGCTTCATAGGCGACGGCGCACGGCCCATGAAAGCCTTGTTCTGGCCGCAAGAACGTCAACGTCATAGCGTCCTGCCAAATGCCGTCTGCAAAGACCTGAAGGGTTAGCGGGTACATGTGTGACCTGCTGCAGCTGTTAAGACAATCTGCAATATAGTGCATTAACCTTTTCAGTAAGCACATAGAGTATGCACTTTATTGCACATACATTATACCAACCCCAGGCCTGAATGCATTTTAATGCACAAAAAAAGGGGAGCATCCGCTCCCCAGAGGTAAACCGCTTGTAGATGAGGGCTTATCTCAGCCCTCGATCTCGATCAGGATCTCGCCCGGAGTCACACGGTCGCCCTTGGCCACGTGGATGGCCACGACCTTGCCAGCGATACCCGCCTGCACTTCGGTCTCCATCTTCATGGCTTCGGTGATCAGCACGGCCTGGCCGGTCTTGACCATGTCGCCTTCCTTGACCAGCACATCGACGATGTTGCCTGGCATGGTGGTGCTGACGTGGCCCGGGGCACTGGCCTGCTTGCGCTTGCTGCTGCCGCCGCCGACGAATTCGTTGAGCGGCTCGAACACCACTTCTTCCGGCATGCCGTCGATCGACAGGTAGAAGTGGCGCTTGCCTTCGGCCTTCACGCCCACACCGGTGATGTCGACGCGGTAGGTTTCGCCGTGCACGTCGATGACGAACTCGGTCGGTACGCCTTCACCGCTATGGGACGCCACTGCGCCCGCTTCTGGAATTGGCAACAGGACTTCAGGGGTCAGGGTGCCGGCTTCGCGTTCTTCGAGGAACTTGCGGCCAATGTCCGGGAACATGGCGAAAGTCAGCACGTCTTCTTCGCAACGGGCCAGGGCGCCGATATCGGCACGCAGCTTGGCCATTTCCGGCTTCAGCAGGTCGGCCGGGCGCACGTCGATCACTTCTTCGCTGCCGATCGCCTGACGGCGCAGCTGCTCGTTGACCACGCCCGGAGCCTTGCCGTAACCGCCTTGCAGGTACAGCTTCACCTCGTTGGTGATGGTCTTGTAGCGCTCGCCGGCCAGCACGTTGAAGAACGCCTGGGTACCGACGATCTGCGAGGTCGGGGTTACCAGCGGTGGGAAGCCGAGGTCTTCACGCACGCGCGGGATCTCAGCCAGCACTTCGTTCATGCGGTTGAGGGCGCCCTGCTCCTTGAGCTGGTTGGCCAGGTTGGAAATCATGCCGCCCGGTACCTGGTTGACCTGCACGCGAGTGTCCACGGCGGTGAACTCGCTTTCGAACTGGTGGTACTTCTTGCGTACGGCATAGAAGTACAGGCCGATTTCCTGCAGCAGCTCCAGGTCCAGGCCAGTGTCGAATTCGCTGCCCTTGAGCGCGGCAACCATCGACTCGGTACCTGGGTGGCTGGTGCCCCAGGCGAAGCTGGAGATGGCGGTGTCGATGTGATCGGCGCCGTTTTCCACAGCCTTCAGCTGGCACATTGCGGCCAGGCCGGCAGTGTCGTGGGAGTGGATGAACACCGGCAGCGACTGCTCGGCCTTCAACGCCTTGACCAGTTCGCCGGTGGCGAACGGGGTCAGCAGGCCGGCCATGTCCTTGATCGCCACCGAGTCGCAACCCATGGCTTCCATCTGCTTGGCCTGGTTCACGAAGGCTTCGATGGTGTGCACCGGGCTGGTGGTGTAGGCGATGGTGCCCTGAGCGTGCTTGCCGGCAGCCTTGACCGCTTCAATGGCCACGCGCAGGTTACGCACATCGTTCATGGCATCGAAGATACGGAATACGTCGATACCGTTGACCGCGGCCTTGGCGACGAACGCCTTGACCACGTCGTCGCTGTAGTGGCGGTAGCCCAGCAGGTTCTGGCCGCGCAGCAGCATTTGCAGGCGGGTGTTGGGCAGCGCTGCGCGCAGTTTGCGCAGGCGCTCCCACGGGTCTTCCTTGAGGAAGCGCACGCAGGCGTCGAAGGTGGCGCCACCCCAGACTTCCAGCGACCAGTAGCCGACCTTGTCGAGCTTATCGCAGATCGGCAGCATGTCTTCGGTACGCATGCGGGTGGCCAGCAGGGACTGGTGGGCGTCGCGCAGGATCGTGTCGGTTACGTGAATTTTCTTGGACATTATGGGGTTCCTCACAGGCCTGCGTGGGCGGCGATGGCGGCGGCGATGGCCAGGGCCAGCTCTTCGGGTTTGCGCTTGATCGAGTAATTGGTCAGTTCCGGGTGGCTTTCGACGAAGCTGGTGTTGAACTGGCCGCTACGGAATTCCGGATTGCGCAGGATTTCCTGGTAGTACGCGGCGGTGGTCTTCACCCCTTGCACGCGCATGTCGTCCAGGGCCCGCAGGCCGCGGTCCATGGCTTCTTCCCAGGTCAACGCCCACACCACCAGTTTCAGGCACATGGAGTCGTAGAACGGCGGGATGGTGTAGCCGGTGTAGATCGCCGTGTCGGTACGCACGCCTGGGCCGCCGGGTGCGTAGTAACGGGTGATCTTGCCGAAGCTGGGCAGGAAGTTGTTCTTCGGATCTTCGGCGTTGATGCGGAACTGCAGCGCGTAACCGCGGTGCTGGATGTCTTCCTGCTTGACCGACAGCGGCAGGCCCGAGGCAATGCGGATCTGCTCACGGACGATGTCGATACCGGTGATTTCCTCGGTGATGGTGTGTTCCACCTGCACCCGGGTGTTCATTTCCATGAAGTACACCTCGCCATCGGCGAGCAGGAACTCCACGGTACCGGCGTTCTCGTAGTTCACCGCCTTGGCCGCACGCACCGCCAGGTCGCCGATGTAGGCGCGCTGTTCGGGGGTGAGCTGAGGGCTCGGGGCGATTTCGATGAGTTTCTGGTTGCGGCGCTGGATCGAGCAGTCGCGCTCGAACAGGTGCACGACGTTGCCAAAGCTGTCACCGAGGATCTGCGCCTCGATGTGCTTGGGGTTGACGATGCACTTTTCCAGGAACACTTCCGCAGAACCAAAGGCCTTGGTAGCCTCGGAGATGACGCGGGGGAAATTCTGTTCCAGTTCTTCACGGCTGTTGCAACGGCGAATACCACGGCCGCCACCACCAGAGGTGGCCTTGAGCATGACCGGGTAACCGATGCGGTCACCTTCGCTCAGGGCTTCGTGTATATCGGCAACGTTGCCTTCTGTACCCGGGGTTACCGGCACACCAGCGGCGATCATGGTGCGACGCGCTTCGGTCTTGTCGCCCATGCGGCGGATGACCTCGGCGGCCGGGCCGATGAACTTGATCCCGCGCTCGGCGCAAATCTCTGCCAGTTCAGCATTTTCCGACAGGAAACCATAACCTGGGTGCAGGGCATCACAGCCGGTTTCCACAGCCAGGTTCACCAGCTTGCGCGGGTTCAGGTAACCGGCCAGCGGCTCGGCACCAATGCTGTGGGCTTCATCGGCGCGCTTGACGTGCAACGCATGGCGGTCGGCGTCGGAATAGATCGCCACCGAGCGAATGCCCATTTCGGCGCACGCACGCACGATCCGAACTGCAATTTCACCTCGGTTGGCGATCAGGATTTTTTTTATCACTGGAGTCTTCCCAAAGCCGTAGGAACAGTCGAGCCGGTTCTCCCGGTCGGCGCGTGACCAGACGTTGCTGGCCAGTCGCACATTCACCCTAGCGCTGTAGGTTGATAAACAAAAATCAATATTTGTTAGGGGCTGTATTAGCAAAAGCTTATAGTGCGGTAACAAGGTGTTGCCGAAGGGCGGATAAAAATGCGTAAGTCCTTGATGCGTATGACTTTGCGTCAACTGCAGATCTTCAACGAGGTGTGCGATTTGCGTTCATACAGCCGTGCGGCGGAAGAGATGGCGCTTACGCAACCCGCCGTTAGTCTACAGATCCGTCAGCTCGAAGAGCTGATCGGTCAGCCGCTGTTCGAGTACGTGGGCAAGAAGCTTTACCTGACCGAAGCTGCCGAGGCCCTGCAACGCGCCAGCCGCGATATCTTCGGGCGCCTGGAGAGCCTGGACATGCAGCTTTCGGACATGCAGGGCTCATTGCAGGGGCAGTTGAAACTGGCGATCGAGTCCAGTGCCAAGTACTTCGTGCCACACCTGTTCGCGGCCTTCAAGCAGCGTCATCCGGAGGTCAACCTGACCCTGACGGTGGTCAATCGCGCCCAGGCCATCCGCCGCCTGTCGGACAACCGCGACGACCTGATCATCATGTCCATGGTGCCGCAGGACATGGGCCTGGATTTTCTGCCGTTCCTCAACAACCCGATTGTCGCGGTGGCACCGCCCGAGCACCCGCTGTGCAAACTGGAGCAACTGCGCCTGCAGGACCTGGAGCCTCATACCCTGCTGGTCCGCGAACAGGGTTCGGGCACGCGCAAGGCTTGCGAGGAATACTTCAAGGACAAGCGCGTGCATTTCACCCAGACCCTGGAGGTGGCCTCGGCCGACGCCCAGCGCGAGTGCGTAATTGCCGGGCTGGGCATTGCCATGCTTACCCGCCATGCGGTCAACCTGGAGCTGGCTACCGGTGTATTGAGGGAGCTGCCGGTGGAAGAACTGCCGCTGTACCGCAGCTGGTGCGTGGTGCAGTCCAAGGCCAAACGGCAGTCGCCGGTGGCCTTGGCCTTTCTGGCATTCATCCGCAGCGAACGTGCGCTGATCAGCGCGCTGGTTGAGCGTTTTTCGGGGAAGCTGCTGCCGACGCCTGCCAGACCGTGAGCTCTTGCAGTTCGGGGTAGTCCACTAGTTCGCGGAGCAGTTGACGTTGGTCGCAATAGCTTTCGATCGCGCGGCGGTATTCCATGCGGCGCTGATCCTTTTCCTGCTGCTTGCGAGCCTTGGCGCTGGGTTGGTACGTACCGTCGAAGTCACGAGCCATTGCCTGTCTCCCAGATAGGATGCGGGAGTTTCAGACTGGCTTGAGTGGTTTACGGTTTGGCTGTGGAATGGTGACAAAACAGTGAATTTTTGCTGTCTGTGCTGGCCCTATCGCCGGCAAGCCAGCTCCCACAGGTACTCCACAGGACTCGAGGCCTGTGGTGACTGTGTGGGAGCCCGGCTTGCCGGCGATAGGGCCAGCACAGGCAATGCAGATCAGTCGTCGGTAGCCTTGATCGACTTGGGCGACAAGCGCAGGCTGCGCAAGCTGCGCTTCACGCTCTTCAGGTGGTTGACCAGGCTCGGCCCGCGCGCCATGGCTACGCCCATGGCCAGCACGTCGATCACCACCAGGTGGGCGATACGAGAGGTCAGCGGGGTGTAGATTTCGGTGTCTTCATGCACATCGATCGCCAGGTTTACCGTCGATAGCTCCGCCAGCGGTGTCTGGCTTGGGCACAGGGTAATCAGGTTGGCGCCGCTCTCACGGACCAGGTTGGCGGTAATCAGCAGGTCCTTGGAGCGGCCCGACTGGGAAATGCATACCGCCACATCACCCGGCTTCAGGGTCACCGCCGACATCGCCTGCATGTGCGGGTCGGAATAGGCTGCCGCGCTGAGCAACAGACGGAAGAATTTGTGCTGAGCATCGGCCGCCACCGCACCGGAGGCACCAAAGCCATAGAACTCCACACGCTGCGCCTGGGCCATGGCAGTCACCGCCTGCTGCAGCGCTTGTGGGTCGAGGTGCTCGCGCACTTCCATCAGGGTGTGCAGCGTGGTGTCGAAGATCTTCAGGCTGTAGTCGGCGACCGAGTCGTCTTCATGGATGGCGAACTGGCCGAAACTCGCCCCCGCAGCCAGGCTCTGCGCCAGCTTCAGCTTCAGGTCCTGGAAGCCCGAGCAACCGATCGCGCGGCAGAAACGCACGATGGTCGGTTCGCTGATACCCACGCTGTGCGCCAGATCGGCCATGGAGCTGTGCATGACGGCAGCCGGGTCGAGCAGCACGTGGTCGGCTACCTTGAGTTCCGATTTGCGCAGCAGGTGGCGCGATTGGGCGATATGTTGCAACAGATTCACAGGCTGGACTCGGTTATGATCGGCTGGCCGGGTTGTAGCTTTCTTGTAGTTATACTACATGGACGCCAACCCGCCCAGTTAAACGAACGTGGAGAGTGGTGGTTTGACTATTCCTTGCGACATTCTGGTCTTCGGCGGCACCGGCGATCTGGCCCTGCACAAATTGCTTCCGGCGCTCTACCACCTGTTTCGCGAGGCCCGTCTGAACAACGCCGTGCGGATCATCGCGCTGGCACGACGCAACTTGCCACGTAACGATTATCTCAAGCTCGCCGAACGCCATTGCCGGGCACAGATTGCCCGCAACGACTTCGACGAAGAGGTCTGGCAGCGGTTTTCCGCGCGGGTCGACTATTTCGCCATGGATGCTTCGCAAAGCGCCGACTTCGGTCGCCTGGCGCGCTACCTGGGCGAACCCGGCGGCTTGACGCGCATCTTCTACCTGGCCACCGCCCCCAATCTGTTCGTGCCGATTGCCAAGCACCTGCATAACGCCGGCCTGGCAGACACTGAGGCGCGCATCGTGCTGGAAAAGCCGATCGGCCACTCGCTGGAATCGGCTACCGCCATCAACGAAGCGATTGGCGCAGTGCTGGAGGAAAACCAGGTATTTCGCATCGACCACTACCTGGGCAAGGAAACCGTGCAGAACCTCATGGCCCTGCGTTTTGCCAACGCCCTGCTGGAGCCGGTGTGGCGCAACAACCAGGTTGATCACGTGCAGATCAGCGTTTGCGAGACCCTGGGTGTAGAGAACCGTGGTGCCTACTACGACCGCGCCGGGGCGACCCGCGACATGTTGCAGAACCACCTGCTTCAGCTGCTATGCCTGGTGGCCATGGAGCCCCCCGCGCAGTTCGAGGCCGAAGCGGTGCGTGACGAGAAAGTGAAGATCCTGCGAGCCCTCAAGCCCATCACTGGCCAGGACGTGCAGGACAAGACCGTACGCGGCCAGTATGGCGCCGGGCGCATCGGCGGCCAGGAAGTGCCGGCTTATTACTTCGAAAAGGACGTCGACAACGACAGCGACACCGAAACCTTCATCGCCATCGAGGCGCACATCGACAATTGGCGCTGGGCGGGCGTGCCCTTCTACCTGCGAACCGGCAAGCGCATGGCACGGCGCTCATCGCAGATCGTCATCCAGTTCAAGCCGGTGCCCCACGAGCTTTTCAATGGTGGCCAGGTCAACCAGCTGCTGATTCAGCTGCAACCGGACGAACGCATCAGCCTGCGAATGATGACCAAGAGCCCAGGCAAGGGCATGCGCCTGGAACCTGTGGACCTGGACCTGAACCTGGCCCAGGTGTTCAGCCAGACCCGCCGCTGGGACGCCTACGAGCGCCTGCTGCTGGATGTGCTGGAGGGCGACTCGACGCTGTTCATGCGCCGCGATGAAGTGGAAGCGGCCTGGGCCTGGATCGACCCGATCATCAAGGGCTGTGAAGAGCACTTCCAGGCGCCGCGACCGTACCCGGCAGGCTGTAATGGGCCAGAGCAAGCCAACAGCCTGCTCGCCAGGCACGGCAGGCACTGGCATAGCTGAAGCACTGCCCTGCTCCCCTGGCAGGCCAAAGGGCAGAAAGTAGCCCAGCGCACTGGCGCTACTTTCAACCCGAGACAGGAGCAGACAATGGCCATTATCACCAACCTCGTTGCAATCAACGACATCGCCCACGGCAAGCAGGTTTTCAGGGTTCACGGCACCGTTACGGTCGCCTCCCCGGCCATAGAACCGGTGCTGGTCGAACCCAAGCTGCGCCACAGGGGTGGCTGGGAAGTGCTTCAGCTTCAACTTCTGGATAGCGGCGCAATCACTCCGCAGGTGCTGACGGAAAAAACCGTGGCTTTCGAGCGTGCAGGCGGCACTGGCTGGAAAACCGTGGAGATCATTCATGCAGACGGTTCGCAGCGCTGCGAAATTCGTACCATCGAGGCGATTGACTGAGCCGCTGCCGGCCAGGTCGCCCGAGCGGTGGCCTGGCACCTTCCATCGGCTCGATGAACGGGCATGTTGCAGGTGAATATTTATACAGTAGAGGTTTGCCCCATTTCCTGCCGCGCCCTAGAATGGCCCGATGCGCACAGACGACCTCTCCCTCCTGCTGAATTCCCTCAACGATGCCCAACGCCAGGCCGTAGCGGCCACGCTAGGGCGTCAACTGGTGCTTGCTGGCGCCGGTTCCGGTAAAACCCGCGTGCTGGTGCACCGCATTGCCTGGCTGATCCAGGTGGAGCAGGCATCGCCGCACTCGATCCTGTCGGTGACCTTCACCAACAAGGCCGCGGCAGAAATGCGCCAGCGTATCGAGCAACTGCTGGGTATCAACCCGGCGGGCATGTGGGTCGGCACCTTCCACGGCCTGGCCCATCGCCTGCTGCGGGCCCATTGGCAGGAAGCGAGGCTGGTGCAGAACTTCCAGATCCTCGACAGCGACGACCAGCAGCGCCTGATCAAGCGGGTGATGCGCGAGTTGGGCCTGGACGAGCAGAAATGGCCGGCACGCCAGGCCCAGTGGTTCATCAACGGGCAAAAGGACGAAGGCCTGCGTCCACAGCATATCCAGGCCGGGGGCGACCTGTTCCTGTCGACCATGCGCGACGTCTATACCGCCTATGAGCAGGCCTGCGAGCGCGCCGAGGTCATCGACTTCTCCGAGCTGCTGCTGCGCGCCCTGGACTTGTGGCGCGACCACCCGGGCCTGCTGGAGCACTACCAGCGGCGCTTCCGCCACGTGCTGGTGGACGAGTTCCAGGATACCAACGCCGTGCAGTACGCCTGGCTGCGCCTGCTGGCGCGCGGCGGTGACAGCCTGATGGCGGTGGGCGATGACGACCAGTCGATCTACGGCTGGCGCGGTGCCAAGATCGAGAACATTCACCAGTACACTGCCGACTTCCCCGACGCCGAGATGATCCGCCTGGAGCAGAACTACCGCTCCACCGGTGGCATCCTCAAGGCGGCGAACGCGCTGATCGCCAACAACAGCGGGCGCCTGGGCAAAGAGCTGTGGACCGACATGGGTGAAGGCGAACCGCTGACCCTGTATGCGGCCTACAACGAGCACGACGAAGCGCGCTACGTGGTGGAAACCATCGAGAGCCTGGTCAAGAAGGGCAATGCGCGCAACGAGATCGCCATACTGTACCGTTCCAACGCCCAGTCGCGGGTGCTGGAAGAAGCCCTGCTGCGCGAACGCATCCCCTACCGCATCTACGGTGGCCAGCGCTTCTTCGAGCGCGCCGAAATCAAGAACGCCATGGCTTACCTGCGGCTGATCGAAGGCCGTGGCAACGATGCAGCCCTGGAGCGGGTGATCAACGTGCCGCCACGTGGCATTGGCGAAAAAACCGTCGAAGCCATCCGCGAGCACGCCCGCCACAGCCAGGTGTCGATGTGGGAGGCCATGTGCCAGCTGCTCGCCGCCAAAGCCCTGAAAGGCCGCGCGGCCAGTGCCCTGGGTGCGTTCATCGAGCTGATCGAGGGGTTGGCGGCCAAGGTCGTGGACATGCCACTGCATACCATGACCCAGACCACCATCGAGCAGTCCGGGCTGATCATCTACCACCAGGAAGAAAAGGGTGAGAAGGGCCAGGCACGGGTAGAAAACCTTGAGGAACTGGTCAGCGCAGCGCGCAACTTCGAGTCTACCGACGAAGACGCCGACCTCTCGCCTCTCTCGGCATTCCTTGGCCACGCCTCGCTCGAAGCAGGCGATACACAGGCCGACGAGCATGAAGACAGCGTCCAGTTGATGACCTTGCACAGTGCCAAGGGCCTGGAGTTTCCGTATGTGTTCCTGGTGGGCATGGAAGAAGGCCTGTTCCCGCACAAGATGAGCCTGGAAGAGCCTGGCCGCCTGGAAGAGGAACGCCGCCTGGCTTATGTGGGTATCACCCGCGCCATGCGCCAGCTGGTCATGACCTACGCCGAAACGCGTCGCCTGTATGGCAGCGAGACCTACAACAAGGTGTCACGTTTCGTACGCGAAATTCCGGCAGGCCTGGTTCAGGAAGTGCGCCTGTCCAACAGCGTCAGCCGACCGTTCGGCGGGGCCAAGACGGCCACGAACAGCAACCTGTTCGCCAATGCCAGCATTCCGCAGACCGCGTTCAACCTTGGCCAACGTGTGCAGCACGCGGTGTTTGGCGAGGGTGTGATCCTCAACTTCGAGGGCTCCGGCGCCCAGGCGCGTGTGCAGGTGAATTTTGCCGAAGGGAGCAAGTGGCTGATGCTGGGGTATGCCAAGCTCGAGGCCATCTGAAAGCCTGCGCGGTCCCTTGTAGGAGCGGCCTTGTGTCGCGATAGGGCCGCAAAGCGGCCCCACAATCATGGCGTTGACGCTGATATCTTAGGGCTGCTTCGCAGCCCTTTCGCGACACAAGGCCGCCCCTACAGGTCCGTCATAAGCACCTTGTAACATTCAGGCAAAAGCTCGAAACATTATGTCGCTGGTCATGTGCCCGGGAACCTGTGCACCATGACGCGCGTGCAATCCACAACAGGGGATATCCCACTTATGCAACGTTTTCTTAGCATCGCTCTGGCGCTCTGCGTCGGCCTGACGCTGAGCCTGGACGCCAACGCCAAGCGTTTTGGCGGCGGCAAGAGCTCGGGCTCCGCGCCTATTCACCAGACCCGCCAGGCCACGCCAACCACGCCTGCCGCCGCGCCGACCGCACCTGGCCGTGCCGCTCCGGCCGCCAGCGGTGCTTCGCGCTGGCTGGGCCCTCTGGCCGGCCTCGCCGCCGGTGGCCTGCTGGCTTCCATGTTCATGGGCGACGGTTTCGAAGGCTTCCAGATCATGGACTTCCTGATCGTGGCGCTCATCGCCTTCCTGGTGTTCCGCTTCATCGCCGCGCGCCGTCGCCAGCAGCAGCCGCAAATGGCCATGCCGGGCCATGCGCCGATGCAGCGTGAAACTCACGCGCAGCCTGCCCAGCCGTCGATCTTCGGTGGTTCGGCCGCACCTGCTGCCGCAGCCGCCCCGGTGATCAACGCCCCGGCCTGGTTCAACGAGCAGAACTTCCTGGCTGCTGCCCGTAACCACTTCCAGGCGCTGCAGCAGCACTGGGACGCCAACGAGATGGACAAGATCGCCGAGTTCGTCACCCCGCAGATGCTCGAGTTCCTCAAGCGCGAGCGCGCCGAACTGGGTGATGGCTTCCAGTCCACCTACATCGACAACCTCGAGGTGCAGCTGGACGGTGTCGACGACCGCGCCGACCGTACCGACGCCACCCTGACCTTCCGTGGCGTGTCGAAAAACTCGCGCTTCGACCAGGGCGAAGTGTTCAGCGAAAGCTGGCACATGGTTCGCGCCCAGGGCGAAAACCAGCCTTGGCTGGTGGCCGGTATCCGTCAAAACGGCTAACCGCTGCGTGCTGCACAAAAAACCCCGGGCCTGTCCCGGGGTTTTTGCTTTTGCCAGAGTGGCCTACTAGGGTATAACGCGCAGCGTTGTCATCTAGGTCAGAGGAAGTGAACCGTGGAAGAAGTGATCGAACAACTCCGTGAAGCCAACGAGCCAGTGCCGGTGCCCCTTGAGCTTCCCGACGAGGACCTGCTGGTCGAAATCGAAGAAGAGCTGTTCATTAACATTCCGTTCGTGTTCAAAGAGTTCCTGCTGACCGTCAGTGACGTGGTGTATGGCTCACTGGAGCCGGTGACCGTTACCGACCCACAGTCACATACCTACCTGCCCGACGTCGCCGCCAACGCCTGGGATGCCGGCGTACCGCGTGACCTGATTCCACTGTGCCAGGACGGCGACAACTACTACTGCGTCGAAGAGGATGGCACCGTGGTGCTGTGGGATGCCGAAGAGGAAATCGTCGGTGAAGACAGCTGGGAATCGGTGTGGCACTGGGCGCGGGATGTCTGGCTGGAGAGCTGATCTCTATTCCATTGCCCAGGCCCTGATTGATTTAGCAGGGTCCTGTGGGAGCGTCGCGCTTACGAATTGAGTTCTCCGATCTGAGACAGAGAATTATGGCCTAGTGCCATCTATACAGTTAAAATCGCCAGGCTTTCTGCGCATGGCGACATCGCTACCGCTCCATCCCCTCGGACGACGGTGAAATCTTGCGCAGGGAGCATTGCCCTCTTCAGTGCGTATTCTCGCGGCTGTTCTCCAGCGTCTCCAGCAAGGCAATCTGCATGCGCGTATGCACGCGGATAAACCAGCGCCACAGCAAGGCCACCACCACCGCAGCCACCACGGCAATCACCAACAGCAGTTCGCTGGTGGGCAGAATGCTCGCCGACAGCGCCGACAGCAGCAGGAAAATCACCAGCAGCGACAACAACGGGATCACCTCGGCAATAACTCGGCGCACGCGCTGAGTATGCCGTCCGGCCGTTTCCGGTTTGACGCCCATTTCTGCCAGCAGCATCGACAGCGCCTTGAGCTTTCGATAGGCGGCAATCAGGAATGGCAGCGACAGCAATAGCGCTGCGCCCCAGATCAGCGCTTTCTGTTGGCTGGTATCGCTGACCCACTCGCTGAGCCAGTTGCCGATCCGCTCGGCGAAATAGCCACCACTGAAGAAGATGGCGATCACCAGCGCCAGGTTCACCCCAACCTGCAACAGGATGCGCCGGATCATCGCCGCGAGCATGGCGCTCTCGCCTTGCGGCTGGATGCTCCGCAACCATTCGCCATACAACGACAACACCCGCGCCAGGCGGCTGGGCACCACCTTGCCCAGCTTGAGCGACAGCGGGTCGGCGGCACGGATCAGGTAGGGTGTCAGCAGCGTGGTGATTGCCGATACCGCCACAGCCACCGGGTAGAGGAAGTCGCTGGTCACCTGCAGAGTCATGCCCAGCGCGGCGATGATGAAGGAAAACTCGCCAATCTGCGAAAGCCCCATGCCCACCCGCAGCGATGTGCGCCCGTCATTGCCTGCAATGAACGCGCCCATGCCACACGACAACATCTTGCCCAACACCACCGCCAGGGTAATGACCACGATTGGCCAGGCGTAGTCGATCAGCACCTGGGGGTCGATCATCAGGCCGATGGCGACGAAGAAGATGGCGCTGAACAGGTCGCGTACCGGTTCGATCAGGCTCTCGATCTTCAGCAACTGGCGCGATTCGGCCATGATCGCGCCAATCAGGAAGGCGCCAAGCACCATGCTGTACTCGAGCTTCACCACCAGCAGGCAGAAGCCGAAGCACAGGCCCAATACGGTTATCAGCAGCATCTCGTTGCTTTCGAACTTGGCCACGTAGGCCAGCAGGCGCGGCACCAGCAGGATGCCGATGACCAGCGCGACGATCATGAACAGCGACAGCTTGCCGACAGTGGAGAACACCTCGCCCGAGCTGACCGTGCCGCTGACGGCGATGCCCGACAGCAGGGCGATGATGCCGATACCGAGGATGTCCTCGACGATCAGCACGCCGAATATCAGCTGGGCGAAACGCTCGTTCTTCATCTTCAGGTCGTTGAGCGCCTTGACGATGATGGTGGTCGAGGAAATCGCCAGGATGGCGCCGAGGAACAGCGAATCCATGGTGTTCCAGCCGAACCAGCGGCCAATCTCGAAGCCGATCCAGATCATCAGCACGATTTCCAGGAACGCCGCGATGAACGCCGTGGCGCCTACCTTGAACAGCTTGCGCAGGCTGAATTCGAGCCCCAGGCAGAACATCAGGAAGATCACCCCCAGCTCGGCGAGGGTCTTGATGGTGTCTTCATCGTGGATCAGGCCGAACGGTGGGGTGTGCGGGCCGATGATGAAGCCGGCGACGATGTAGCCCAGCACCACAGGCTGCTTGAGGCGGTGAAAGAGAATGGTGACCACGCCAGCAACCAGCATGATGACTGCCAGGTCCTGGATGAAGCTGATGGCATGCATGGCGTGATACTCCTTTTCTCGTCCGTTGCTGGATGCCTGGGCAGACCGCTCCTCTGCCAAGGAAACCCTGAGCGAGCAGCAAGTACATACTGTTTGGAATGCAGGAAAAGCCCATGTTGCATGGGTGCAGTCAGGTTAACATCGCACCCCGCCGCAAAGAGGCGGTGCAATATGCAGAAACAGATCGGCTGGAAAAGCGCCGCTGATGGCATGATCGGCGTGACGATGGAGCGTCAGCCAACGTCCCGTACCAGGAAGGCAAATTCAAAAGAGGGGAACAGAAGTGTCTGCAGATAATGCCCCCCATTCGCCCGATTCCGCGCAACCTCACCGTGAGCACACTATGGAACCTGGAAACGCCCAGCTGAGCATGACCGTCCTGATGACCCCGGACATGGCCAACTTTTCTGGCAACGTACATGGCGGCACCCTGCTCAAGTACCTCGACGAAGTGGCCTATGCGTGCGCCAGCCGCTATGCCGGCAGCTATGTAGTCACCCTGTCGGTCGACCAGGTGATCTTCCGTGAGCCGGTGCACGTGGGTGAACTTGTGACCTTCCTGGCGTCGGTCAACTACACCGGCAACACCTCGATGGAGGTAGGCATCAAGGTGGTGACCGAGAACATCCGCGAGCGCTCGGTGCGCCATTCCAACAGCTGCTTCTTCACCATGGTCGCGGTCGACGACAACCGTCGCCCGGTGCAGGTGCCGCCGCGCCAGCCGCAAAGCAGTGAAGAAAAGCGCCGTTTCCTGCAGGGCCAGCAGCGCCGACAGATCCGCCAGGAGCTGGAAAAGCGCTACCAGGACCTGAAAACCGACGCGATTTAAAGCGCCAGCAGCTGTGCCTCGAAGCGTACCCTTGGGTGCGCAATGCGGTCCTGGGCCCGCACCAGTTGCAGTTCATAGCTGGAGCAGGCCTGGGTTTCGAGCAGCACTTCGTGTACGGCCGCAGCGGTGAATTCGAACGCCTGCACCCAGCTGTCGCCGAGTAGGACGCGGGCCAGGAACAGGCCTGAGGTCAGGTCACCCACCCCTACCGGCTGCCGCGGGAACGCCAGCAGCGGGCGGCGCAGGTGCCAGCTTTGCTCGGCGGTCACCAGCAGCATCTCGAACTGGTCCTCGGCGCGCCCGGGGTAGGCAAGGTGCTTGACCAGCACCACCTGCGGCCCGCGCTGCAACAGGCTGCGCGCCATGTTTACGCAGTCCTCCAGCGACTGCGCTCGGCGCCCACAGAAGCTGTCCAGCTCCAGCTGGTTGGGGCACAGGATGTCAGCCTTGGCAACCGCCTCGTCGAGCAGGAATTCGCTGACTTCCATTGGCACGATGCAACCCTTCTCCGGGTGCCCCATGACCGGGTCGCACAGGTACAAAGCCTTTGGGTTAACCGCCTTGATCCGCTCGACGCCGGCCAGAATCGCCCGACCTTGTTCGGCACTGCCCAGGTAACCGGACAGCACCGCGTCGCAATGGCCCAGCTCGCCGATGTTGGAAATGCCTTCCACCAACGCAGGAATTTGCGCAGGGGCAAGCACTTCACCCGCCCACTGGCCATACTGTGTGTGATTGGAGAACTGCACGGTATTGAGCGGCCACACATTGACCCCGATACGCTGCATGGGAAACACCGCGGCGCTGTTGCCGGCGTGGCCGAACACCACGTGGGACTGGATGGCGAGCAGGTGCGGGGTACGTTTCATGCGGGAGGTTTCCAAAGCTGTTTCAGGGATTGTGCGCAACGCAGTATGAACTCGATTGCCACCTGTACGACAGGCCAGGGACGCAGTTAAGCTGGATCGACCTGTTTGGAGCATACGCAAATGTTGACCCTGGAAAACCTCTTCGTCCTGATGCTGGTCGCCACGGCAGGCGCCTGGTTGTGGCACAACCACGGGTTGCGCGAGAAAGCCCTGGAGCGGGTCAAACAGCATTGCGCCAAGCTCGACCTCGAACTGCTCGACGACGCGGTCGCACTCAAGCGTATCGCCTTTGTCCGTGACGCCAACGGCCGCAAGCGCCTGGCGCGCGTCTACGCCTTCGAGTTCACCGTCACGGGCGAACAGCGCCACCCCGGTACCGTGACCCAGTTCGGCGCCCACAGCGTGCAGATTGAACTGGCGCCCTACCCGTTCGAGATCAAGACCCCACCGCGCACCGACAATGTCATCGAGATGCAGCAGTGGCGCCAGGAGCACAACCGCTGGCGCAACTGATCAGTTGACACGACATTCGCTCAACCCGGCCTGCAGCGCGGATTGCGATTGCGGCTGGTCGAAAATCAGCTCGATACGCGTATCCCTGCGCCAGTCGCTGGGCTGCCAGGCGGGCATGTCCCCATTCAGGCCATTGAATGATTGCCAGCCCTCCACGCTGTGGATAACCCCTTTCGCGCGCCGCCACGGCCAAGCCCGCAAGAACGCCTGCAGCCGCTGTGGATAAAACTGCTGGCCAGGGTGCCAGCGCCAGCCGATGCTCCAACCCCCCTCTCCCTGCTGTGCAAGACAGATCGGCTGCCCGGGGTCTGCCCATAGCGCTGCCGGTGGATTTACAAGATTGTCGACAATCCTGTTATCCACAAGCGAGCTGCCGACAATGCCATGGGGTACAGCCGGAAGGTCCGACAAGGGCAGCTTCCCTTGGACGCTCCAGAATATTCTCTTCCCATAAAATTTATTAGTTATCAACAGTTTAGAGTATTCATCCACAGCCTCTGATTTGTTCAAGACAACGCTTTCAGCAGCATCGAACGCCTGCTGTTGAGCCTTCGGAAGCTGCTCGTTCCGGACCATCGACTGCGCGTCCACGACCATCAGCAATGGCTGTATTGTCAGCACTCCAGCCCAAGGGGCTTTTTGCAACTGAGCAAGCAACTGCAAGGGATGACCCAGTCCGGACGGCTCGATGAACAGCCGGTCAGGGCGGGATTTGCGCAGCAGTCGGCCCAGGCCCACCTGGAACGGCATGCCATTGACGCAGCACAGGCAGCCACCTGCGACCTCGCCTATGGCGATACCGTCTTCGTCACGGCCGAGCAGGGCCGCATCCAGGCCTACCAGGCCGAACTCATTGATCAATACAGCCCAGCGCTCATTGGCCGGACGCTGGGCCAACAGATGACGGATCAAGGTGGTCTTGCCGACCCCCAGTGGGCCGGCAATCACATGGGTGGGAATGTTCTGCAGCATGGGGAGGCTTCGGGCGATGGCGATGCCTCACTATGCGCCGTCAGGCCAGCCAGTCAAGGCTGAGCAGCAGGCGCCCCTGCTGCCCCGATGGCGACCGATGCACCAGGCCCGCACCTTCGTTGCCCTGCCACTTTTCACCTTTGAGCACCGCCACATCGCCAGCTTGCAAGTACTGAACGTTATCCACAGGAATTATTGCTGTGTGTAAGTTACCACGAGGGCTCGCGTCCTCTTTCAACCACTCGCTACCTGGGCCTGCGTAGGTAGTGAGCAGACGCAGCGGAACGTTATCCACATGGAAGCGCGGGCACATCGGGCCTGTCAGTACCCGCAGGCGCAAACCTACCCGCTGCGCACCCACCAGGCAGGTATAGGCCGCCACCAGCCAGGCCACATCCGCCACGAATGCCTCATAGCCGTGCAAATCGGCCGCTTCGCGCAAGAGTTCGGTGAATACCGGCATGTGCCGCTCGTCCACATCGATGACGCGCTGGTCTGCCAAGGGCTGGCCGAGGCTGACCACCAGCGCGGCAAAGTCCTCCAGTTGCGGCGGCAAACGTCGGCGCCATACCGCCAGGTTTACGCCATCCTGCAGCACATCGGTCAGCACCTGCGGTGTCTCGCCAAATACCTGGAAAATATCCACAGGCTTGCATGCAGGGTTCATGCTGCGGCCTCCTCATGCCATGGACCGAACGGATCGGGCAGGCGCAACCAGCCCATGTGCCCCAATTCCATTTCCTGATCGGTCAAAAGGCATGCATCGAGTGCTGTGGATAATTCTTCGAAGTCAATATTCTGCCCGATGAACACCAGTTCCTGGCGGCAGTCACCGCTCTCGGCAACCCAGTTCTTCAAGATCGCGGTGGTGTTATCCACATCCTGTGGCCACTGCTCGCGCGGCACGAAACGCCACCAGCGGCCCGCCAAGCCATGGCGCATCATGCCGCCTGCCTGCGACCAGCTTCCGGCTTCCTGGTATTTGCTGGCCAGCCAGAAAAAACCTTTCGAACGCAGCAGGCGCCCATTGCTCCAGGGCTTGTGGATAAAGTCGAAAAAGCGCTGTGGATGAAAGGGGCGCCGGGCCTGCCAGGTGGTGGCGGCAATGCCATACTCTTCGGTTTCCGGCACATGCTCGCCGCGCAACTCTTGCAGCCAGCCCGGTGCCTGGGCGGCCTGGTCGAAGTCGAACAGGCCGGTGTCGAGGATGCGGTCCAGCTGTACCTGGCCCATGACCATGGGCACGATCTGCGCCCGAGCATTGAGGCTGCGCAGAATGGCCATGAGCTCTTCGCGCTCGTGCTGGCTGATCAGGTCGATCTTGCTCAGCAACAGTACATCGGCGAACTCGATCTGCTCGATCAGCAAGTCACTGATTGAGCGCTCCTCCTCTTCACCCAGGGTTTCGCCACGGCTGGCCAGGCTGTCTGCTGCCTGGTAATCACGCAGGAAGTTCAGGCCATCGACCACAGTGACCATGGTGTCCAGGCGCGCCATGTCGGACAGGCTACGGCCCTGTTCGTCGCGGAAGGTGAAGGTCTCGGCCACAGGCAGTGGCTCCGAGATCCCCGTGGACTCGATCAGCAAATAATCGAAACGCCCTTCTTCAGCCAGCCGCGCCACTTCCTCGAGCAGGTCTTCACGCAGCGTGCAGCAGATGCAGCCATTGCTCATCTCCACCAGCTTCTCCTCGGCACGGTTGAGGCTTACGTTGCGCTGCACCTCGCTCGCATCGATGTTGATTTCGCTCATGTCATTGACGATGACCGCGACTCGCAGGTTGTCGCGGTTACGCAGCACATGGTTGAGCAAGGTGCTCTTGCCGGCGCCAAGGAAGCCGGATAGCACGGTGACAGGGAGACGGTTGGACATGGCGAAACCTCTTCAGGCGAGCGCATTCGAAACGATGCATTGCACAATGTTATAAAGTAACAATACAATTTCGCCAAGCCGTTCGTGACGAATGAGTACCCACCGGGAGGAAAAGTGAACCCGCCACGTGCCAGGGTGCCCCTCCTGGCATTGCAGCTTGATCGGTGATGGCCGCTGATCTCCCTTTTGTTTGGAATACCAGATGACTCAGCTCAAGCTCCCCGACATTGCCGCACAAACCCATGAATACGCCTTACCTTTGAACTGGGTGGGTATGTGCGGGATCGCCCAACCTGTACAGTTCGAGGGGCGCACAGCAGCTGCCACGGTCGATGCCGGCGTTAGCCTGGTAGACGGCAGCTCACGCGGTATCCATATGTCGCGGCTTTATCTCGCCCTGGAGTCGTTGGAACATCAGCCTCTGACGCCGCTCACCATCCGCCAACTGCTGGCTGACTTCCTCAGCAGCCACGAAGGCCTTTCTTCCGCCGCCTATCTGCGTTTGCGCTTCGAGCATCTGCTGAAAAGGCCTGCGT
Source organism: Pseudomonas sp. PVC-5-1 (assembly GCF_057444345.1). NCBI lineage: Bacteria > Pseudomonadati > Pseudomonadota > Gammaproteobacteria > Pseudomonadales > Pseudomonadaceae > Pseudomonas > Pseudomonas sp. PVC-5-1. Next base: position 5,704,712 of record NZ_CM172024.1, read on the forward strand.
TGATCAGCCCGTTGGAGGGTTGGAAAAGCTATGCCGTCACAGTCGATGCAAGGATCGAAAATGAAATGTTCCACGTGGAACTATCCGTTTCTGTCCCTTACTCCTCGACCTGCCCATGCTCGGCTGCACTTGCACGGCAGCTGATTCAGCAGCAGTTCCAGGCGCATTTCAGCGCAGAGCAGGTCGACAAATCTGCAGTGCTGCAGTGGCTTGGCAGCGCCGAAGGCATCGTAGCGACGCCCCATAGCCAACGTAGTAGCGCGCAAATCCAGGTAAGGCTGCGCAGCAATCAGCAGGTTCTGCCAATCACCGAGTTGATCGACCGCATAGAAGCAAGCCTGGGGACAGCGGTGCAGACCGCAGTTAAGCGCGCAGACGAACAAGCCTTTGCCTTGGCCAACGGCCAGAATCTGATGTTCTGCGAAGACGCCGCACGACGCCTGCACAAGGCGCTACGGCAAATGGAATGGAGCACGGCCTTCAAGCTGCGCGTGGAACATGCAGAAAGCCTGCATGCCCACGATGCTGTCGCGACCAGCCAGTGGCAATGGGATGTCAGCTGCGCGGCTTGACCGAGCCGCAGTCATTACCCAACCACACGGCACGGGTGTTCATGCTGCCTTGCTGCTGTACACCCGAAGCGTTGAATGTACCGTTGACCTGGGTGGTGAATTCCCGGTCACTGAGGAAAGTCGCCTGGCCACTGCCCTGCGCTTTGGGGCAGCTGAACTGAAACTTCCATACATTGCCGGTGCGGTCGGTTATCTTTTGGGTACAACCTGACTTCGGGTCCTGCAGAGGGATATCGTTGGTTGCCACCTGTTCTGGCGTCAGGCACGAGCGCACCCCCTTACCCCCAACAGTCACTCCCTGCTTGGCCAGCACCCCTTCCATCATCGCGCGCTGCTCTGGCGGCAGGTTCTTCAACTGGCCGAGCATGAACTCCATATCGGGTAACGGCTTGCCATCGACCTGCATGTTGCTGGTGGTCAGCTCCCACAAACCTGGCTGTAGCATTTGAGCATGCACCAGCGGGCTGCTCACACCTAGGGCCAACGCCAACAGTGGCAGACGAATCTTCATGGACGAACGCTCCTGGAAAAAGCCGGCCAAGCGGGCCGGTCTGTGCCTTAGACGCCAAATCCACCTGCAGGTTGCAAGGCGGACCGGGAACGTGTTCTGTTACTCAAGTGTACTCGGCAAGCAGGATGCATATGGACTACCACAGCCCCTACTTCTTCGGTTACCTACTCGGCCTGGTTCATTTGCTGGGTATCGTCGCCGCATTGCACGCACTGTTCACCGTGCGCACCGCCCAGGGCGCAATCGCCTGGGCCATGCCGTTGTTCTTCATCCCCTACCTCACCCTGATCCCTTACCTGATCTTCGGTGCGCGCTCGTTCTATGCCTACATCAAGGCCCGGCGCCAGGCCAACCAGGAAATGCATGTGGCCATGGCCAACCTCAACTGGCGGCCTTGGGTAGAAGAAGCCCTTACCGCCCGCGAGTCGGAAAGCTATGCGGCCTTGCGCGCCATGCCCAAACTCGGGCGGATGCCCTGCCTTGCCAATAACGAGGTGAAGCTGCTGATCGATGGCAAGGCAACATTCGATGCAATATTTGCCGCCATCGAAAAAGCCCGCGACGTGGTGTTGGTGCAGTTCTTCATCATCCATAACGACAACCTTGGCAAAGCATTGCAGGAACTGCTGCTGCGCAAAGCCGCCGAGGGGGTGCGGGTGTTCGTGCTGTATGACCGTGTCGGCAGCCATGCCTTGCCGGCAAGCTACAGCCAGTTGATGCGCGACGGTGGCGTACAGATTCATGCCTTCGCAACCCGCCGGGGCTGGTTCAACCGCTTCCAGGTTAACTTCCGTAACCACCGCAAAATCGTGGTGGTGGATGGCTTGCTCGGTTTCATCGGCGGGCACAACGTGGGCGATGAGTACCTCGGTGGCCACCCGCAGCTTTCACCTTGGCGCGACACCCACGTGCAGATCAGCGGGCCGGTGCTGGCCTGCCTGCAGGAATCGTTCGCCGAGGACTGGTACTGGGCCACGCGCCAGCTACCGCCGCTGATTCTGCCGGACGCCTACCCTGACAACGGCGTGCTGTGCCAAGCCTTGGCCAGCGGCCCGGCCGATCCACAGGAAACCTGCTCGCTGTTCTTCCTTGAGGCGATCCATTCAGCCACCCGGCGCGTGTGGATCACCAGCCCGTACTTCATCCCCGACGAGGCGGTGTTCGCCGCGTTGCGTTTGGCGGTACTGCGTGGAGTCGATGTGCGAGTGCTGATTCCGTCACGCCCAGACCATCGCATCGTCTATGCCGCCTCCAGCCTTTTCGCCTTCGAAGCGGTACGTGCAGGTGTACGCATGTTCCGCTACCAACCGGGCTTCCTGCATCAGAAGGTGGTGCTGGTGGATGACGATGTCAGCGCTATAGGCAGTGCCAACCTGGACAACCGCTCGTTCCGCCTGAACTTCGAAATCACCCTGCTGACAGTCGATCGCGGCTTCGCTGATCAGGTCGAGAACATGCTGAACAATGACTTTGAACAGGCACGGGAAATTACTGCGGAGGACAGCCGCGATACTCATCGGCTACAGCAACTGGGGATGCGGATTGCTCGGCTGATTTCGCCGATCCTGTGAAGCTGGATGCGGTCACTGTGGGAGCGGGTGTGCCCGCGAAACAGGCGGCGCAGTGGATGGCCCGGCTTTGCCGGTGTTCGCGGGCTCGCCCGCTCCCACAAAAACTGCGCCAGACAGAATCTCCCACAGCGGTTGCGTTATTAGCGATACAGGTCTTCACGCGTCCAAGGCAGGTCATGGTGCCCATCGGCGTACGGCTTCACGGCCAGAATCTGATGCAGGTTGATCCAGCCCTTCTGGAAGGCATAGGCACACCCGGCCAGGTACAGGCGCCAGATGCGCAAGGTCTTCTCGGGCACCAGCGCCGCCGCCTTGTGCAGCTGGTTCTCCAGGTTCTCGCTCCAGTGGTGCAAGGTCTTGGCGTAGTGCAAACGCAGGCTCTCCACGTCTACTACCTCCAATCCCGCTTCACAGATGCTGGCACTGATCATCGACAGGTGCGGCAGCTCGCCATGGGGGAACACGTAGCGATCGATGAACTCGCCAGCGCCACGCCCGACCGGGCGACCATCCACATGCTTGGCGGTAATACCGTGATTCATCACCAGGCCCCCTTCCCTCACGGCACCGAACAGCTTCTGGCTATACAGCGCCAAGTTGGCATGCCCGACATGCTCGAACATGCCAACGCTGACAACCTTGTCGAAGCGGCCGTCCTGAGGCAGGTCGCGGTAGTCGAGAATCTGCAGGTCGACCTTGTCGGCCAACCCCTCTGCCTTCACCCGCTTGCGACCGAGCTTGAGTTGCTCCTTGCTCAAGGTGATACCAAACACCTTGGCGCCATATTCGCGAGCAGCGAAACGCGCCAGCCCGCCCCAGCCGCAGCCGACGTCGAGCAGGTAGTCACCTGCGTCCAGACGCAGCTTGCGGCACAGATGATCGAATTTGTCCTGCTGTGCCTGATCCAGTGTGTTGTCCGGCTCGCGGAAGTAGGCGCACGAGTAGGCCATGTCCTGATCCAGCCATAGCTGGTAGAACGCGTTGGAAACATCGTAATGGTAGGAAATGGCTTCGGCGTCGGTGCTCTTGTCATGGGCCCGGCGCTGCGGTGGGGCGTCGTCCTCATCGGTCAGTAGCGCTTCGCTCAGCTCATCGCATACGCGGATGGCTTCACCAATATCGCCCTCCAGCTCCAGCTTGCCTTCGACGAATGCCGTGCCCAGCTGGTCCATGCTCGGGTGGCTCAACTGGCTGATCAGCTGTGGCTCCTTGACCAGGATAGTGACCTGCGGGCTAGGTCCCAGATCGAACTGGTTACCGTCCCACAGTTTCAGCCGCAGCGGCAGATGCAGGCTCTGCAGTGCCGGTGGAAGTTGCGCAAGCATGAACGACCCTCCTGTCCGTATTTGGCCACGACGCCTGATATTTCGAACGTCGCCGGATCAGAGTAGTTCATTCGTGGGATGTTTCCTCTAAACGAGACCATGGTCTAGAACCAACTGATCTTATCCATACAGCAGATTGTATACAATTTTTGCATCTCAGCTTAACCTTGTGCCCCTCTTGCGCTTCTTCATCCTGGAGTTGAACCCATGAAATCCTATGACGTGGTGATCATCGGCGGTGGCCCTGGCGGCTACAACGCAGCCATCCGCGCCGGCCAACTGGGCCTGAGCGTAGCCTGCGTGGAAGGCCGCTCTACCTTGGGCGGCACCTGCCTGAACGTGGGCTGCATGCCCTCCAAGGCGCTGCTGCATGCTTCCGAGCTGTATGAAGCCGCCAGTGGTGACGAGTTCGCCCACCTCGGTATCGAAGTCAAACCTACCCTCAACCTCGCCCAGATGATGAAACAGAAGGACGAGAGCGTGACCGGCCTGACCAAGGGCATCGAGTACCTGTTCCGCAAGAACAAGGTCGACTGGATCAAGGGCTGGGGCCGCCTGGATGGCGTCGGCAAGGTCGTGGTCAAGGCTGAGGACGGTAGCGAAACCGCACTGCAGGCCAAGGACATTGTCATTGCCACCGGCTCCGAACCTACGCCCCTGCCGGGCGTGACCATCGACAACCAGCGCATCATCGACTCGACCGGCGCGCTGTCGCTGCCACAGGTGCCCAAGCACCTGGTCGTCATCGGCGCCGGCGTGATCGGCCTTGAGCTGGGTTCGGTATGGCGCCGCCTGGGCAGCCAGGTCACGGTCATCGAATACCTCGACCGCATCTGCCCTGGCACCGACGAAGAAACCGCCAAGACCCTGCAGAAGGCCTTGGCCAAACAAGGCATGGTGTTCAAGCTGGGTAGCAAGGTGACCCAGGCGAACGCCAGCGCCGATGGCGTGAACCTGACCCTGGAGCCAGCAGCCGGCGGCACCGCAGAAACGCTGCAGGCTGACTATGTACTGGTCGCCATCGGCCGACGCCCCTATACCAAAGGGCTGAACCTGGAAAGCGTGGGCCTGGAAACCGACAAGCGCGGCATTCTCGACAACGATCACCACCGCACTTCCGTGCCGGGTATCTGGGTGATTGGCGACGTCACCTCCGGCCCGATGCTGGCGCACAAAGCCGAAGACGAAGCGGTGGCCTGCATCGAACGCATCGCCGGCAAGCCCCACGAGGTCAACTACAACCTTATCCCTGGCGTGATCTACACCCGCCCGGAGCTGGCCACCGTGGGCAAGACCGAAGAGCAGCTCAAGGCCGAAGGGCGTGCCTATAAAGTCGGCAAGTTCCCGTTCACGGCCAATAGCCGCGCCAAGATCAACCACGAGACCGAAGGCTTCGCCAAGGTTATCGCTGATGCCGAGACTGATGAAGTGCTGGGTGTGCACCTGGTAGGTCCAAGCGTCAGCGAGATGATCGGTGAGTTCTGCGTGGCCATGGAGTTTTCGGCCTCGGCGGAAGACATCGCCCTCACCTGCCACCCCCACCCGACCCGCTCCGAGGCCCTGCGCCAGGCAGCGATGAATGTGGACGGGATGGCGATGCAGATATGATGTGAGATAGCCGGGGGCTGCTTTGCAGCCCATCGCGACACAAGGCCGCTCCTACAGGAGAACGCAATTTCCTGTAGGAGCGGCCTTGTGTCGCGACGGGTCGCATGGATTTAGAGAATTAAAGCTGTCGCGAGAAGGTCACGCTATTCGTGGCCTGCGGCCTCTTGAAGAGGAAACGCAAAACTGTCGCAATCGACCAAAACGCCCGATCGAACTGATGCGCTAGAGAATTAAAACTGTCGCGGCCAGAAACGACGCGGCATAGAGCGCTGTGCAGCTTCAGATCGAAACGTGGGAGGAGAAGCTCTCCGCCCTGTTCGGTGACGAGGTGCCTGACCGTGTCAAGTGGGACACCCCGGACGAGATTGCTGCGTTTTTTGCTGCAATGCACGACAAAGACGCCCACATCTTCCTCCCAAGTGGTGGCGGTGACGAGATCCTGAGCTACCGCGTTAATGCCGATGGCCTGCTGGAGTGGTCAGGAAGCACCAGTACCCTGGACAGCTATGCGACCGTAGTAAGCCCGATTCGCCTGACCTTCTGGAACCCGGGCAACCAGATGCATGAGGCTAACTTCGTGCTCGAGGTCGGCTCGCTGCCTGCCGGCTGGCTACACCAACGATGCCGGCGTCGAGGAGCGCGTGGAACTGTCGAAAGGCCGCTATGCCCCGCGCTCTGCCTTGGACAACAGCGAATACCAAGGCAAAGCCCTCCCTACCTCTGCATGCCTTGTAATCCGTGCCACCAAGCAAGCGCGCTATGCGCTGTTCGGGAAGGGCTCGATCTATAACCAGCTCAAAGATCGAAGTTTCGACGCCTACAGCGCGTTCCACAATGACCCAGCGGCCTTCGAGAAAATCGTTGCTGATATGGCGTCGGTCGAAGTCGTCTGATCTTCGGTAACGAAACGCCCCGGTTTAAATCGGGGCGTTTTCTTAGGTGCGTCCCAGATTCCCTCATCAAAGCGCATTCTAAACAGTGAATGATAAAGCCAATGTCTGGTTCATCACCTCAATAGCGCCCCTAAGCTCACCAACCGCGTGCTCCAACTCCTGTGCAGGCACCTGGCCAAGCAAACATATCGCTTCCAACCGACGACAGCATTCTATGACTTGCTCACCCTTAACCACCCGTGCAGCACCTTTAATGCGATGAGCGAGTTCACAGAGTTTGCTGGTATCACTCGCGCGAAGCAGTGCATTCAACTGCTCGCGATCTCTACGATTATTCTTGATCAATTCGTCGAGTATCTGGCGAAACTTTATAGGCTCGCTACTAATCATTAACTCTAGCGGCTTAAGATCGATGACCGGCGGAATTTGGTGCGGTGGAATCAACTGCTTTTGGCAGTAATCAATTGGCTCAATCGCAAATTTATCCTCCGCCTGCAATGCACGTAATCGCGCATCCAATTCATCCAGACCTAGTGGTTTGATCAAGCAATCGTTCATGCCAGCTTGAATGCACTCCTCAATTTCCTCCGGCTGAGCGTCGGCTGTCAGGCCGATGATCACAGTCGCGGCCAATCCCTGTATCTGCTCAGCTTGACGTACGGCACGTGTGAAGTCAGCCCCATTCATTTCTGGCATGCGGCAGTCGGTGATGATGATATCGAAGGGGTGCTCGCACCAGCGTTCGTAAGCCACCTTGCCATTCTCCGCCTCAAACACGTCATGGCCGAGGTAGCTCAGTTGCTCATGCAACACCTGACGATTGATCCGGTGATCGTCTACGACCAACACTTGCAATCGATACCGGGGAAGATCCAAGGACAACGCAGGTAAATAGTTTATCTCGATCGGCTCCAACATCTGCAAGCGCATTTGGACATCGACCCGTGTTCCACGCCCAGGGGTGCTGGTCAGGTCCACTCTGCCCCCCATCATTTCGCATAGAGATCGGCAGATCACCAGGCCCAGCCCCGTACCTTCAGTGTGTTGCTCGTTGCGCTGAGCCTGTGCGAACGGTCTGAACAAGCACTCCTGATCGGCCGTGCTAATCCCCACTCCGGTGTCTTCTACACTCAGGTTAACTGTGAGCAAGTTGGCATCAATCAACATACCAGCAGTGCGGACGGTAATCGTCCCTTCTTCAGTGAACTTGATTGCATTGCTGATAAGGTTTGAAAGAATCTGCTTAAAACGTAAGGCATCAATCAACACATCACAGTTTATACTCGAGTCGATCTCTAATATAAGACTCAGCCGCTTTTGCCGCGCCAGGCCTTCGAACACACGAGCCACTGATTCCACAAGTTCTCGCAAGTTGGCGCGCTTAGGCGAGAGGTTAAGGCGCCCAGACTCAATCCGGGCAATGTCCAGAATATCGCCGATCAACTCCAATAGGCTCTTTGCCGAAGTATGCGCGATTTCGATACTTGCACGATCTATTGGCTTGTCATCAGCACGCTTTAGCGCCAACTCAAGAATACCGATCACGGCATTCATCGGTGTTCGGATCTCATGACTCATGGTAGCCAGGAACCTAGTTTTGGCGCGGCTGGCTTCGTCGGCAAGCGTTTTGGCCTCTTGCAACTGCTGCACCAACTGATGATGTTCGGTGATGTCCAACCAACCGCAGATCACACCCTTGATTTGGCCTGCGGAGTTCCGGAAGGGTTGAATCCAATGATTAATCCACACTTCCTTACCTTGCATGGTAATAGCGTGCACCGATTCGATCATCTGGCCGTCACTCATCGCCTGCAGGTAACTAAGATGAAAGTCTGGAAGACTCTCGAAGTTATCTTTTGGTAGCTGACGCACTGTTTTGTTCAGTACCTGATCGCCTGTAAGACCTACACTCTTTAAGTAGCTGCGATTGCACGACAGCATGCGCCCATTAGTATCGCGGACATACAGCGGCGGCGGCATGCTGTCGGTCAGGGTTTCGACAAACTGCAATTGGTCGTTGAGCATCCGTTCTGCCTTAAGCCGCGCTTTTATCTGACGCCGTAGGTAAATAACCCATAGCAGCAGCAGAACCAGCAGTAAGATCGCAGCAGCAACTATTTCGCTAATCACCCGCTGATAATCTATCCAGGTCTGACCGCTCATGCCTGGCGGGGAACGCCAGCGATTAGAAATCGCATTGAGTTCGTCGGGAGCAATCGTTTGTAGAACTTTATCAATTATCGACTGCAGTTCGACATCACTACGGCGCATCGCGAAATTGGTTGTAGATGGCCCAAGATCAAGCATTTGGTTGATAGCCAGCCTGTCGCGGAATAAACGCTCGATGTAGTAGCGCGCGGCTGGCAGTGACACCATAGCGGCGTCAGTCTCGCCCTGATAAAGTAAATTCATAGCATCCAGCGTGCTGCCCGCTTCCATCACTACAGCTTCTGGATACCGTTTGCGCAACTGACGAATAGCTACGTGACCTGTTGGGACCGCCACTCGTTTTTCAGCTAGGTTTCCTAGTTTGCCTTGTTGGCCAATACCACTAAGTAATACAAACGGACTGTTGATCAACGCCCGGGAAAAGCGCAGGTACTCTTCCCTTTCCGGACTCGCAGCCATCAGTGCCAGATCGGCTTTGCCGTGTTGTATAGCTTCGACAATCTGCGGCACCCCCCCGCTGCGCGTCATGACTTCAAAGTGCAAGCCGGTCGTGAGGGTAATCACTTCGAGAAGATCGGCAATTGCTCCCGAGAAAACTCCATTAGAATCAAAAAATGCACCTGGTGCGAAATCATCATTGATGATCAGCCTTACCACTGGGTGGCGCTGAATCCAGCGAGCCTGTTCTGCCGTCAGCTCGACAGACTCCTCGCCGGGTATAAAGCTGTTACCAACCCAACGTTTGGCCAGTGTGCGTAGCTGACTTTCACCAATAGTCTCAATAGCGGTATTGAGTAACTGCAGCAGTCGTGTATTCCCAGCCTGTACTGCGTAACTGTAATCGCTCGCCCGCACATCCGCAAAGCGCTCGAAATGTACATAGTTGTAGAAAGCTCGATTAATTAAGAAATACGCACTGTAAAGATCATCAAGATACACATCCGCCTGACCAAATGCGGCAGCGGCAATCGCCTTCTCATGGCTGTCATAGATCCGCAAATCGGCCCGAGGATACCGTTTCTTGAGCTCAACGCTGTGTTCATCTGTGATTGCTACGCGCAATCCGGCAAGATCGGAGGGCGATTGCCGCCGCTCCGAGTTACGCTTAAATACTGCGAGCCGATCCTGGACATAGGGCGCACTAACTAGTATGTCCGAATGCGGCCCCTGGCTGCCGTGGATACTGATGACATCAACGCGTCCGGTTTGCAACGCCGTACGTGCCTCCAACTCATTGGCAAAGGACACGATCTTGACCTCCAAACCCAACAACTGCGCGACCAAAGCAGTGACATCGGCACTAATGCCCTCGTATAAGTCGTCCTGGGCATCAACTGAAAATGGTGCAGGCTCTGTGTCTAGCACTCCGACCCTGAGCTCGCCCTTGTGGCGCAACCATTGCCAATCCTCGGTCGAAATCGCCATGTCGTGGGGGTCAATATGCAACTGGCTTGACAACGTCCGAGAGGCCAAAGGCAATGAGGCAGCCAGCACTGGCAGGCAGCTAAATATCAGGATGATGGATAGGCAGATATTACATAGACGCATGCGAGATAAGGACCGAAAAAGTCTGGTAGTCGTCAAGAAATCGAAGCAATGATAGTTCAAAACCGGTACTGTCGCTCATTCACAAAATTCTGCCTTGCTCCGTATTTTTCGTGCAAAACTCAATCAGATGACGCTCCGGCATGGGTCGGGCAAACAAAAAGCCCTGTGCAATGGTACCGCCCAGTTCGATCAGCCGGGACCTTTGCTCCTCGGTCTCTACACCCTCGATGACCAGCGAGATATCCAGCGCCCGTGCCAATGCTACTGCACAACTGACAATAGCTGCGCTCTTGGGCTGACTCTGCATCTTGCGCACGAATACCCGATCTAGTTTGACTTGGTTGAATGGCAACTCGCTTAGGCGTTCTAGCGAAGAATAGCCTGCACCAAAGTCATCCATCGCCAGCCCACAACCGAGCATACGCAAGCGCACAAGGTTCTCTAGGCTAAAGGCGGGGGCTCTGATCAGGGAGGTTTCGGTAATTTCGAACATCACTTCGGTGGCAGGTACCTGAGCGCGCTTGAGCATAAGAGGGATGCGCTCAGTTAGCGCAGTACAAGCAAGCTGTGATGGATGCAAATTGAACGCTAGATTAATTGCCTGGGCCTGTAAATTCAGCCTTTGCTGTAGCGAAAGGCCTTGCTCAAATAATTGCCAAAACAACCGGCCGACTAGGTTGTGCTCTTCCATCACAGAAAGAAAGTGCGCGGGCGTCAACACACCCCATTGCGGATGCTTCCAACGCGCAAGCACTTCAGCGCCGACCATTATCTGCTCTTGAAGCGTAAACTTTGGCTGGTAATAAGCCTCAAATTCACCATTGTCTAATCCCCGTTGCACATCGCCTAGGGTTGGGAGCTCTGCAGGCGACAATCGTTGCGGGACTGGGCTGCAAAACTCTCGGTAACGCTTGACCAAATGCCTGAAATCTTCAAGCCTGAAAGGCTTGCCAAGATCGCCCAAGAAGGTTAGGCCCAGGCAATGAATCATAGCGACCGTCGCCTGGCGCAAAACGGGGTCCAGTTCGCTGCATAAAACTACTGCTCCAACCTTACCACTGCTACTGGCATGGCGGAGAAATGCCAAGCCATCCATGCCGGCCATTTTCAGATCGCACAGTAAGATGTCCACCGCGTCGCATGCAGATAGCAACGAGATTGCTTCATAACCATCAGACGCTTGCAGAATCGAGCCTGGTAGGATTTTTCTCAGCGCCGTCACGGTTACGAGACGCTGAAAGGGTTCATCCTCCAGCACCAAGACAGTCAAATCTTGCATTGCAGGTACACGCGGGCAATTTAAGGAAATGCAGTGTGCAGAATGCGCTACAGTTTTTTCATCAGAAAATTCCTGCGCTCCCTCAGGAATTTTCTGACCGAGGACGAAGGATTCCAGCGCCGCTCTTCATAAAGCATAATGCTAACCCTGTGTCGCCTAGGGTGCTCACTTCGTAACATACTCAATTTCAAGGTAAAGACATATGCATAGCGTTCTGGTAGTCGACGATCACCCAGTCATTCGAATGGCCGTGCGGATTCTATTGGAAAAGCACGGCATGCGCGTAGTTGGCGAAACTGATAATGGAATAGATGCTGTTCGACTCACACGTGAACTTAATCCTCAAGTAGTCGTCCTCGATATTGGCATCCCTAAACTTGACGGATTCACCGTAATATCAAGAATCAAAGCATTGGATGTACGTAGCGAAATACTAATTCTGACTTCACACCCAGCCGAATCGGTGTGTCGCCGCTGCATTCAACTGGGGGCGCGCGGTTTCGTCAACAAGGAAGAGGACTTAAGCAGCCTTATTTCAGCAATCAAGGCAGTGGACTCTGGCTATACTTTTTTTCCTGTCCTAGCATTTGACAGCGTAGCCACTACTGAACAACCGTCCGAGGTAGAGTTATTACGTTCGCTGACAGACCGAGAAATTACGGTTTTGAAGTACTTGGCACAGGGATACTCAAACAAGCAGATCAGTGAAATACTTCTGCTAAGCAGTAAAACAGTAAGCACCTACAAAATCCGATTGCTACAAAAATTAGGGGTTTCCTCGCTAATAGACCTTGCCGATTTAGCCAAGCGCAACTCATTGACGTTCTGATAGGCAGCGAGAAGGCCTTAGGAAATTTCCTAGGCCTGTTTCGGCACATTCCTACTTACATCGTCCACGCCTTCTTCTAGGGTGATCCAACCTCAACGGTGCGCAGATACAGATGCAATTCGTATGTGCTCTATTGAGCCCTTTCAAGGATCATAACATCAACCTAGGAGTATCAAATGAAAGTCCGTGCATTGGCAGGCGCAATCATGGCCGTTACCTTGGCAGCAACTTCCGCAGCCAGCTTCGCGAAAGATCAGGGCCACGGTGTGATTACCTTCAAAGGCGCAATTATCGATGCGCCGTGCTCCATCGCTCAAGATTCGCAATACCAGACCGTAGACATGGATCAGATTTCCAACGTCGCGCTGAAGAACGGCGGCAAATCAAATCCGAAGACCTTCAAGATCGAACTGCGCGGCTGTGAACTGGGCGCCCTGAAGTCGGCCACTGCCACCTTCACCGGTTCGCCTTCGTCCAACCCTGACCTGCTAGCAATCAGAGGCACCGCACAGGGTGCAAGTCTTGCGATCGCCAACCATACCGGCGAACTGATCAAGCTGGGCGAAGCGTCGCCTGCCCAGACGCTGAGCGACGGTAATACCTTCTTGCAATTCAGTGCCTACCTACAGGGCGATATGGTGAGTCCGGCTGGTGGCGGTGAAGCGAAGCCTGCTGAAATTGTACCAGGCGACTTCGAAACCTTCGCCAACTTTACCCTCGCATATCAGTAAAGGACGCAGTCACTGAAGTGCCCCGCAGTACGCATGACTGCGTGCTGCGGGGGTGCTCGCGGAGATTTGGATGATTCGCTCAAACGCGCTGGTCCTGGCCCTCTGCACGTTGGGCGTACCCGTTGGTGCTGCCGATGTGCTCAAGGGACGTGTACAGCTAACCGGAAGCATAGTCGACAAGCCGTGTACTGTCCGTATGGGTAATGACACTCAGACTATTGCCTTCGATCCATTGGCACTCAATAACCTGATCAATGGCAGCAGTTCATCCCACCAATCGCTCAATATTTATATAAGCGATTGCATGACATCGACCACATCGAACGAAGTCGCACCTTTGCAACGCTTCAGGCTGCTCTTCGAAGGTGAGCCAGAAGGTAGGAATTTTGCCATACAGGGCGCTGCAAAAGGCATTGCACTTCGGATTTTAGATAAACAAGGCAAGCTGATTTCACCCGGAGTCTCCATTGAGCACAACACCGGCACTGTCGATAGTTTGCTACTTTATTATTCGCTGACGCTCGTCGGCAGCGGACATACACTGGAAGCGGGCGATTATCACGCCACAATCAGACTGAGTATTCAGCACTTCTGAACTTCAAGCACTCAGTGGGCAGTTTCGCTCAAGGATTTTTGTCACGTGGAATACCATAAGTTACTTGCCGTCGCGGCACTGTGCTGTTCGGCGGCGTGGGCAGGTGCAGCTGAAGAATTCCAGTTCAACATTGATGTCTTGGACATCAAAGACCGCGAGAACCTTGATCTTGGGGTGTTTGCTTCGGCCAACTTCATCATGCCCGGCCAATACAACCTGTTGGTCCACGTGAACCGCGACACGTTGACGGAGTACGCCGTCGACTATCTTCCTGCCGATGACGACCCGAAAAGCAGCGTTGCCTGTCTTTCGCCAGCGTTGGTCAACGATTTGGGTCTAAAGGCGCAAATCATCAAGACACTTACCTGGTGGCACGACGGCGCCTGCCTGGATCTCAGCAGTGTTTCAGGCATGCAAGCCCGTGGCGAATTGGGCTCCTCAGCATTGTACTTGAGCATCCCTCAGGACCAGCTGGAATACACGGCACCAAACTGGGACCCGCCCTCTCGCTGGGACGAAGGCGTTGCCGGGATGCTGCTGGACTACAACTTCAACGCCCAGACTACCGAACGTAACCACGGCAAAGGCCGCAGCGACTATCTGAGTGGCAATGGCACGGCCGGTTTCAACCTCGGCGCCTGGCGTTTACGCGGCGACTGGCAAACTCAGATACAACGCAGTGGTGATCAGCCATCACTTAGTCAGTTCGCCTGGAGTCGCTTTTATGCATTGCGTGCAGTGCCGTCATTGCGCTCGAGCCTAATCGTCGGTGAAGACTACCTGGACTCCAGCCTGTTTGGCAGCTTCCGATACACCGGTGTCAACCTGAGCAGCAACGACAACATGTTGCCTCCAAATCTCAGGGGATATGCGCCGGAGGTCACTGGTGTGGCGCGGACCAATGCGCGCGTGGTGATTCGTCAACAAGACCGTGTGCTTTATGAAACTCAAGTGCCGCCGGGAGCGTTTCGTATCCAGGACCTCAACGATGCGGTCTCCGGCCAGCTTGATGTGCGCGTCGAAGAACAAGATGGCAGCGTTCAGGAATTCCAATTGGACACCGCCAGCATCCCCTACCTCACTCGACCCGGTACGGTTCGCTATAAGCTGGCCGCCGGTAAACCCTCAGACTGGGAGCATCAGTTGGATGGACCGGCTTTTGCCACTGGTGAGTTCTCATGGGGGGTGAGCAACGGCTGGTCGCTGTATGGCGGTAGCCTCGGTTCCAAGGATTACGCTTCGCTGGCCGTGGGCGTGGGCCGTGACCTGATGGATTTCGGTGCGCTGTCGTTCGACGTCACCCAGTCGCGCGCGACGCCGCAGGAAGACACTCTCAGCGGCAAGTCTTATCGTGCCAGCTATTCCAAGCGCTTCGATGAATACGACAGCCAAATCACCTTCGCAGGCTACCGGTTCTCTGAGGAGAATTATCTGAGCATGAGCGAATTCATTGAGGTACGACGTGGCAGCCAGTCGTTGAACCAGAGCAAAGAGTTGTATACCGCGACATTAAGCAAGCAATTCCGAGATTCCTCGCTCAGCCTGTATTTCAACTACAACCACCAGACTTACTGGAACAGCCAGGCGAGCGATCGCTACAGTCTGACCTTGTCGCGCTACTTCAATGTCGGAGGCCTCAAAAACCTCAGCCTGTCGTTGACCGCTTACCAGAACAAGACAAACGGCATCTCCGACGACGGCGCATATCTGTCGGTGAGCATTCCTTGGGGAAGCACGGGTTCGCTCAGCTACAACTCATCAGTCAACCGCGGAGATACCAGTCATAGCCTGAGCTATTACGACCGGATCGATGAGCGCAACCAGTACATGGTCAGTGCCGGACAGGCTTCAAGCGGTCAAACCGCCAGCGGTTACCTGTCCCATGATGGCGACCAAGCGCAGGTTGTAGCCAGCGCCAGCTACCAGGCCGGTGAATACACCTCGGCCGGGCTATCCCTGAAAGGCGGTGCGACGATTACCAGCCATGGCGCGGCGCTGCACCGCAGCAACGTTATGGGCGGCACTAGGCTACTGATCGATACCGAAGGCGTAGCCGGCGTGCCGGTGCGCGGAAACGGCGGAGTCACCCGCACCAATCGTTTTGGCAAGGCCGTGGTCACAGACGTCAACAGCTACTACCGCAACCAAGCCAGCATCGTGCTCGACAGCCTAGCCGAGGATGTCGAAGCCACGCAGTCTGTCACCCAGGCGACCCTGACTGAAGGGGCGATCGGTTATCGCCGCTTTGATGTGATCGCCGGTCACAAGGCCATGGTCGTGATTCAAATGGTCAACCACCGCGCACCGCCTTTTGGCGCCTCGGTGAAAAACAGCCGCGGACAGGAAACCGGCATTGTCGGTGAGGACGGTTCGACCTACCTGAGCGGGATGAGAGCAGGCGAGCGCATGTCTTTGCACTGGGATGGCAGAGCGCGCTGCCACTTCACCCTCCCCGAGCAGGTGGACTCACCCGACCAACAACTGGAGCTGCTGTGCCAGCCAACCAGCGACCCGGATAACGTCACTGCTTGATTCACTACACCAGGTAACCTCATGAAAACTTGCAACAAACGCATCTCCTTGACCCTGCTTGCCCTGCTTAGCACATGCACGACACAAGCCAGCTTGGCCGCCGTATCGCTGGACCGCACTCGGGTTATTTTCACAGGTGGGGAGAAATCGGTCAGCCTAAGCATCAGCAATCAGAACACCCAGTTGCCCTACCTGGCCCAAGCCTGGATCGAAAACGAACTGGCCGAGAAGATCACCAGCCCAATGGTGGTGGTACCGCCAATTCAGCGGCTGGAAGCCGGAGCTAACAGTCAGGTGAAAATTCAGGGTCTACCGGAATTGGCCCAGTTGCCCCAAGACCGCGAATCGCTGTTCTACTTCAACCTGCGCGAGATCCCACCACGCAGCGACAAACCCAACACGCTGCAAATTGCCCTGCAAACTAGGGTCAAGTTGTTTTACCGGCCCGCAGCAATTGCTCCAAGGGCCGGCGTCAACGAAGCACCCTGGCAGGAAAAACTCACCCTCACCCGCCAGCACGACCGCTACTTGGTGAACAACCCAACGCCATATTACGTCACGCTGATCGACGCAGCGCCCAACCTCAAGGCAGACGGAGCAGTCGACTTCAAGCCACTGATGATCGAACCCAGAGGCCAACTCGATTTGGGCGTTAGCAGCAAGATGCTAGGCGACAAGCCGGTGCTGACCTATGTCAACGACTACGGCGGTCGCCCACAGCTGCAGTTCAGTTGCGCAACAAGCACCTGTACCGCAAGCCCCGTGGCCAGCAAACGCTGACGTTCAATGACTTGTTCCTGTGAAGGCCAATCATGAAGCCCAGACTCTGTGTATCCCTGACACTACTGTGCTATGCCAGTGGCACCATTTATGCTGCCAGCCCATCAACATCGGCCGAGGTCCAGGTCACCGGCATCTTACTTGAAAGCGCCTGCTATCTTGACCCCAGTTCCGCCTACCAGAGCTTGTCTTTGGGAGAGCTCAGCACTACTCGCCTGTCGCGCATGGGTGACCAAGGCACGCCCGTACCCCTGCACCTGAAGCTGCAAGGCTGCGTGCGCAGCGAAGGTGGTCGTCATGACGCACAGCAAGGTGCGCTGGTTTGGAGCGCCATCGAACCGGTGGCGGCAGTGACCTTCAAGGCAGTGGCCGACGCCGATACACCCGGGCTGATCAAGGTGACTGGCGCCGAGGGGTTCGGCCTACGCCTACTTGATGTGCAAGGCAATGACGTGCGCTTGGGCCGCACCGCCCCCGCTTGGTTCGTTTCGCCAGGTGACAGCCAGTTGACCTATTACATCCGCCCCGAGCGCACGGCCGCCCCGCTGCGCCCCGGCGTCTTCCGCGCCAGCCTCAATGTGAACCTGGCATATGACTGAAGCCCTCATTATGACTGTCGCACGTCCCGCAGTGCTGGCGCTGCTGCTTGGCTGCGGCCCCTTGGCGCAAGCCGTCGATTTTCGGGTGTCGATAAAAGGTGTCATCCAAGCGGAGATTCCCTGCGTGGTCAATAAAAACGCCCCCATTAGTGTCCCTTTTTCTGATGTTCAAATTGCCGCCATTGATGGCCGATACAAGACTGTCGCCATTGATTACACGCTTGACTGCAGCCGCTCAGCGACCAATGAGCTCCGGATGCAGGTGCGCGGTTTTCCAGCATTCGATCGGACACTGCTGGAGATACCCGGTTTCGAGAATATCGGCATCGCCATCAAGAAAGATGGCGAGCCGCTCGCACTCAATAGCTGGTCCAACTTCGATACTCGCAAGCAGCCCGTGCTGCAAGCCGTGCTGGTCAAGCGGGACTTTAGCGAAGTCAAGGCAGGCGCGTTCACGGCCAGCGCAACCTTGGTGGTGGACTATCGATGATCCTCTTGCACCGCACCCTGGCAATCCTGTCGATCATTGTCCTGCCCCTGTCGTGCGTGAACGCGGACACCGTGATGTTCAGTGGCACCCTGTTGGCGCCACCCGGCTGCACCGTCGGTGACAAGGGTGGCCGAATCAACGTTAGGTTTGCGCAAAATATCGCTGTGAACCGGATAGATGGAGAGCGCTACCGCCAGGCAATACCTTACCAGATCGACTGCCCAGGAGCCGCCGAGTCCAACGTTGCCTGGCGCATGCGCCTGACCCTCAAGGGCACCCCCGCTCCTTTCGACATCGCTGCGTTGAAAACCTCAGAAAATGATTTGGGTATCAAGGTCATGCTTGGTGGCACCGCACTGGAGCCCAACATGCCCCGAGAGATCGATGTCCGCTCATCGACACCGCCCGTGTTGGAAGCCGTACCGGTAAAGCTCGCTGGTGCGGCGTTGCCCAGCACCGAATTTACTGCCTCGGCGCTCTTGATGGCCGAGCTCTACTAGGAGGATCCATGAGCAAGTGGGCCATGAACCTGGGCGCCTGGATCATCAGCGTGTGGTTACCGCCGATCCAGGCAGCAGAAGACAACCTGTACTTTTCTGGCACTTTGGTGAACGAGCCCTGCATGCTCGCCGAAGGGGATAAGTTGATCGAGATAGACTTCAAAAGCGTGATCGACAAGGACCTTTACCTTAACGGCAGGACCCAGGGTCACCCCATCGAGCTGCATCTGCAGAACTGCGACCTAGACGTCGGCAAACGCATGGTTAGCATCACCTTCAGTGGCAATGAGAGCACCGAGCCACCCGGATTTCTGATGATGCGAAGCACAAGCGTCCAAGGCCTGCTGGTAGGGCTGGAAACCATGGGCGGTGCGCAGCTACCGCTGAACAAGACCCACCGCATAGGCGAGCTGACCCGTGGTGAAAACCTGATCAGTTTCAATACCTACCTGCAAGGCGAGCCCAAAACGCTAGCCAACCGTACCCTCGGACAGGGCGACTTCGGAGCCTCCCTAACATTTGCCCTAAGTTACGAGTGAACAACATGAAAAGACCTTTTGCGACAATGCTGCGCTGCGCCCTCGCTGCAGTGCTGCTGTGTGGGG
Source organism: Pseudomonas sp. PVC-5-1 (assembly GCF_057444345.1). Classification (NCBI taxonomy): domain Bacteria; kingdom Pseudomonadati; phylum Pseudomonadota; class Gammaproteobacteria; order Pseudomonadales; family Pseudomonadaceae; genus Pseudomonas; species Pseudomonas sp. PVC-5-1. The sequence goes on from NZ_CM172024.1 coordinate 5,723,849, forward strand.
CAGCCGTCCAGGCTCACGCCATCAGCATCACCACGACAAAAAGTGAGTATGTCCCAGGGGGGGTACGTTACTACTTTGAGGTGACCAGTTGGGGTAATGAGTTGAGTACTAGCCCCTGCTCCACGAACGAGTCTGTTTATACTGTTTGCCGTGTTGAGTTAAGTGCACGTATTGCTTCGAGCTACAACAGATCAGTAGGGGATTACGCCTCATGGGATGTCTCCCCACGTCGTAACTCTAACATGGGGCAGCTGCTGAAGGATTTGGAAAATAAGGGGTTTCGCATTCCGCTCAGAGGTTCAATATTTGTAGATCCGAGCTATCCGTATACTGATCTTTGTATCGGTTTTGCAGCTGCAATAACTGGGGGGAACATTGCTGCTCCTTATGTACCCTTTGGCCCGTGTGTTCGAGTAGCTGTACCTTCGCTGCAGTGCGATTTCGGAGGAAATGGCGTGATCGACCACAAGACTCTGATGGATAACGCGGTAAACGGGGCGACTGCTTCGACGCAGGTCAATGTGCGATGCCAGGGCCCAGCCAGCATTACTGTCTCGACATCCCAGACCAATGCCTACGGCGTACGGCTCACGAATGATGGCAGCCTGTACAGCAGGATCACTATCAATGGCAAGGATGCCACGGCAGGTATCAACGTGCCCATTACACCAGGCTCGGGCAAGTTGTTGACCATTACATCGACGCTTGTTAAACGTGGAAACGTCATGCCTGGTGCATTCTTTGGTTCCACAGTGGTCACCGTATCGCCGCCGTGAAATAGTCCGATGTAACTAATTGGGTGAGCTCTAGCTTGTCGCTTTCATGTCCCGCATGATTGATGACATGCTGTTCCTAGCCAAAGCCGACCACGGCCTGATCATTCCAGAGCAAGCTGATATCTAACTGGCAGATCTAGTGTCCCGACTGGTTGAGTCTTCAGCAGCACCTTAACCGTGGAATAGATAGATGGGCCGAGTTAGGTTTGGCTTGGCCAACCGGCTGTAGGCGGCAGAGATACCAGCTCTACGAGAGCTGGATTCTCGCGAAAGTCGTCCGCTGTTTTGAGACGCTGAGGGCGGTGCTTCGCCCAAAGCCCTGTCAGCTTGTCGCGGAAGGTAGGAACTCTTCACAGTACGAAGATATCATTCGACTGGCCCTGTGGGCTGAGGGCAGTAGAATGGCTTTTCAAGCCCCGCTCTTGGCGTCAGCTTCATAGCGCCAGAACTCATGATGATATTGCCTCTCATGCAGGCGATTCAGCTGTTCGAGGTTATGTTCTGTGCGCCTGAACAACTGACCGCAAACCGGGGAATCCTGCTCCTCAGCAGCTGCTGATCAGTGAATGCTTCCGCTGTCACCGCCGAAGGCCCGCATTTGATAATCGGTTACAGCTTGGAACAACGACTCAGCGATCAGACGTAACCTTTCCACTTCGACCGCAGGCGCGCCTGCAACTTGAGCGTCGTGATACCGACGCATAGCCTCAACAGCGTCGGTATAGGCTGGATGCTCAGGCATCAAGATCTCGGGCAATTTAGGCATGTATGAAGCTGGCTGTGGCCTTACAACTGCAGGATGACAAAAGCCCGGCATAGGCCGGGCTTTTTGTGCCGCTGTTTGCATACCTACGTCTGGCCGTGTGGCTCTAGCGGAGGCCTTTGACGAGCTCGCCGTAATCCTTGGACAGCCAGGTCATTGGCCCACCGTAGAGGTTGAAGCCAACTCGATATCCTTAATCGAGGTCGTTATGCAGAAGCGCACCCCAGTGGTCCTCTATCCCAATGCGGGAACCACAGTAAATGGAGACTCTGCAGCGCTAGCTTGATCCCTGCGCCACGCCGATGCGCTGTAACTGATCAATGCGCTTGCAGGTCTCATAGAGCGAGATCATGTCGCCTTGCGCCATGATCTCCAAGGGAGAGCGTCCCTCGAAGAATTCATTCTCGTTTATGAACCCAGGGAATCCTTTGACGTTAGCCTGATTGGCAAACGTGGTCCGCAACGATGCGTGGATGCTTAGCACCAGGCCAATTCGCTGCTGCTGATCTTGATCGAGCCGTCGGCCAGCACCGCAGTCTTGAGAGGCGCGGCGGTATGTAGAGTGCGATATGCGCAGGATTCTGCAGGCTTGGGTCGGGGAGGCCTGCCAGCCGGCGATGATGCGCAGCGCCACTTTCAGACCTACCGAAGACTGCTCTTGGTTGAAACGCCCGCCGCCCATAATGCCGTCTACTCTTGCCGACCTCAGGCAGTTTACCTCTGATAGCATGAGTGAAGCACTATGAGCACCAGCCATCCATATCCTGCCTAGCTCACTTTTTTCAAAAGTGATCTAAAGCAAGCTGGCCCAGCCTACGCATGGCGTGGACCAGGCCAGCTTCAGTATCAGCCGTTCTGAATGGCTCGGACTTTCTCAGTGGTGATAGGCTCACCACCGATGCCCCAATCGCCGCTCTTCACTTCTTCAAAAATCACCCAAGTCACAGCCCGCATCTTCTCTCCCTCGACGGAGACCATGGCGTCGGTAATCTTGCTGATGATCTCGGCCTTTTGCTCCGAAGAGAAAACACCCTCAATGCCTTTTACAGTAACCAGTGGCATGTCCGGACTCCTACAGTAGTGGAATAGCGTGGTGAATCAACCGGGACGGTTATCCCTGGTATGTCGCATAGTCGGTGTAGCCCTTCGCTCCAATCACACCGTAGAAGGTGGAGTGATCGCTCGGTGCAAGTGGCCAACCGTTCTGCATCCGCTCAACCAGATCAGGGTTGGCAATATACGAGGTGCCGAAGGCGATCAGGTCATGATTGCCATTCTGCAGCTCAGCTTCTGCCAGCTCAGCGGTGAAGCCACCAGCACCGATGACCGTGCCTTTGTAGAGCGAGCGGAACTGCTTGTAGAAGCCTTCAGGGAATGGAACTGCGGCCAGCGTTGGCTGGTAGTTCAGATGGACAAAAGCCAACTCACGCTCGTTCAGTTCAGCGGCAACGCTCATCCAGGTTGCTTCTTCTTCCGGATAAGGGCGCAGGTCGTACAGACGCCCGAACGGAGAGATACGCACGCCGACGCGGAAGCTACCGATGGCATCGCCGATCGCATCGATCGTTTCCAGCAGGAAGCGCTGTCGATTCTTGATCGACCCTCCGTACTCGTCAGTGCGCGTATTGATCTGGCTGCTCAGGAACTGGTCGAACAGGAATGCGTTGGCCGCCATCAGCTCGACGCCATCGAAGCCCGCGTCCACCGCACGCAATGCGGCGGCAACGAAGTCGTCAGTGACACGGTGAATCTCGTCGACAGTCAGCGCACGCGGGACGCTCGGTGCAACCGGGCCAGCTACACCGGGGCCAGTCCAGGCGTAAACTGTGGTGCCCACGGCTGGCTCGGCACTCGCCGAAACTGGCGCTGCGTTGCCTGGCTGGAGGGATAAGTGCGACATGCGGCCCACATGCCACAGTTGGGCGAAGATCTTGCCGCCTTTGGCATGAACGGCATCAGTGACTTTGCGCCAAGCGCGGGTCTGTTCGTCGGTATAGATACCAGGCGTGTACAGGTAACCGCGCCCCTCGTCGGAGATTGGCAAGCCTTCAGTGATGATCAGACCAGCCGAGGCACGCTGGGCGTAATACAACGCGGTCAGCTCGGACGGCACGTTGTCTTCCGTCCGGGTACGGGTCATTGGGGCCATCACTACGCGGTTGGCCAGTTTGAGGCCGTCCAGGTCGTATGGAGAAAACAGCTTTTTCATGATCTACCTCTGCAAACGAATACGTGAATCAGGCAGCTGGCTGGCCAGCGATAACTTCCAGCTTGGGCACCATGCGGATAGCCTTCGAGAAGTTGGCGAGGTTCACGGAGGTCTTGGTGACGATGCGATGCAGTTCTTCCACCTTGTCGGCAGGTGCATCAGTGTGGATGCGCACCACGTAGCTCATCTCGTCGAAGCCTGGGTTGACGCTTTCGTCCAGGCCCAGGAAGCCACGAAGATCCAGTTCACCACTGGTCTCGATTTCCAGGCTGTGGATGGTGATACCCATGACTGACGCGTTCACCACATAGCCAACAGAGAGGCAGGCGTTCAGACCAGAGATGAGCAGCTCCTGCGGGTTGGGGGCAGAGTTGGTGCCCAGCAGTTCCAACGGCTCATCAGCTGCGATCTGGACATTTCGTGGGTAGTCGGTACCGCTCAGGTGAAAGCGGTCGATGGTGGCCACGGTGCGGGTCTGATGCTCCCACTTGGTGTTGATCTTGAAGCGTGCGTGACGCTTGGATGGATCTTCAGCGACGCCCTGTGCGAATGCTTGCAGAGCAGCGACATCGATACCGTTGAGATGCTTGTCCATTTTCAAATCCTCTTAAAATCGTGGATAAAAGATCAAAATTGCGACGCACCCGAAGGCGATCACTCGGTTAGTGCGAACAGCCTGTGATTGAACAGCTGTTGGCACTGATTGCCTCTTCATCACTCGAAAGCTCTTCCATCGCAGCACGGAGCACTTTGATAAACACTGCCGGCTCCTGTGCACCGGAGATGTAGCGGTTGCCTTTGATCACGAACAACGGAATGCCGGTACCTAGTCCGTTCACTGCTGCTTCATCACTCAGGATTGCGGCTTCCGCCGAATCGAAACCAACGAGGTCTGTTGCCCCCACCTCTGTCGCCAGGTCCCGCAAGACCCGTTCGTCGAAGATATTCTTGCCCTCAGTCGTTCCGGCCAGATAAAGCCGCTCGACATAGCGTGCCTGCAGAGCCGGGTCAGAAATCGCCTTCACGTACTGGTGAGCGGCGGAGGTATCCCCGAAGCGCATGACGTCAAACCGGTAGTCCAGCCCCTCAAGTGCAGCACTTTCTTGCACGGCTTCCATGAACACGTCCGCTCGACCTTGGCTACCGGTTTTCTGTACCAAAGCCTGGTTGAAAGAGATCGGGGTCATGCCTTTGGCCAAGCGGTATGCACGCGGCACGATTTCAACTTCGACCTCATCCTTGAGATCATCAATGGCCTTCTCCAAGCGCCTCTTTGCTATCCAGCACCAGGGACAGACAAAGTCGGACCAGACCTCAACCGTAATTTTCTTCATGGAATCTCCTCTCTATCTGTCTCTGCTGGATAAGCTGCGAAAGCCACTCAGCTCTGAGGTTTGCTGTCCATGGCGTCCAGGACATGCGTGCTGTAAACCACTGCCGCACCAGCGTTCATGTTCACGGCCACACCAAGTGCCTCGGCAACTTCCTCGGTGGTGATGCCGAGCTTCTTGGCTTCTGCAGCGTGGAAAGCAATGCAACCATCGCAGCGCGTGGTGACAGCGACAGCCAGCGAGATCAGCTCACGGGTCTTGGCATCGAGGTGATTGGTTTTGCTACCTGCATTACCAAGCATTGCCACGCCCCGCAGGGTGTCAGGCGAATGTGCACCGAACTCTTTCAGACGGGCGCTTACATCGGTGACGGTTTGTTGCCAGTTAGGCATGCTAGACATGATTACCACCCTACTAGTTGATAGGTATGACTTACCAAAAAATGGGCCGAAACGGGTCGCGTATCGGCCCCCTTATTCGCAGATATCAGTACTCTGCGATCATCCGAAGAACTGCCATATTTACCATCTCACCGTCCTTGGTAGCCCAGTTAATGAAGCTCGATCCCTCAAGGATGCTGAGCAACAAGTAAGACTTCTCTCTGGACCCTCGCCCCTGGGGTAACTCACCAGCGGCAATGCCTTCGTCCATCACTCTGGTCAACCAGGACAACTGAACATCGAAGAAGCGTCGTGTCAGGCGCTGAAGCCCATCTGGCAGCGCAGCCATTTCAGCTGCCAGCGCGCCACACAAAGGCAAAAGACCACCCTCAGTGCTGGAGTAGAAAAGCACATAGAACGCCTTGAGCCTTTCTTCCGCACCTTTCTGATTGATCTCAATACGCTCGAACTCAGCCTGCACTTGCGAAACGTACTCTTCGACGATCGCGATACCCAGGTCTTCCTTTGTCGGGAAGTGGTAATGAATGCTTGCTTTGCGAATACCGACCGCATCAGCAAGATCCGCATAGCTGAACGCCGCATAGCCTTTGGTCCGCATCAGTCCTTCAGCGGCTTGAATTAACGCGTCCCGTGTTGCCAGTGCCATACATTCTCCTGCCTTCATCGCCCGACCAGAAAAGAGCGATTCCGGCCACTACTCAGACAGTTTACTTCCCTTGCTTGCGGGCGGCCATGACCCCACCGTCCACGTCCCACACTGCGCCGGTCACCCAAGACGCCTTGTCAGAGAGCAAGAACACAATGGACTCAGCCACATCCCGTGGGGTGCCGTTGCGACCCAGCGGGTGGAAGTTGTTGAAATCATTCAGCGCGCCTGCCAATTGCTCACCAGGGATGAAACGCTCGAAGATCTTGGTTTCCACAATGCCTGGGCTGACCGAGTTGACGCGAATGCCGTGCTGCGCCAGCTCGCCTGCCGCGTGCGTGGTCAGGGCATCCAGGCCCATTTTGGCCATGGAGTAGGCCGACGCTGGAACACCTTCGACGGCTTGGCGCGCAGCCACAGCAGTGACGTTCACGATCGAGCCAGGTTTGCCCTGAGCTACCAGCTGTGCTGCCACCTGACGGGTCAGGAAGAAGACAGCGCGGTTCAGGTTGAGGAAGTTGTCGTAATCCTCCAGCGAGTGCTCGATGAAAGCTTTCGGGTAGTAGATACCCGCGGAATTGACCATCAGGTCAATGTCCTTGTGGCTGGTGGCCAATTTCTCGATCAGTGCCTGGACACTGACAAAATCGGTCAAGTCGACCGCGTAGGCTACGACCTTATCTTCGCCAGCAACGGCAGCCAGTTGTTGGCGTGCTGCTTCGGCTTTCTCAGGGCGGTTACCCACGATCACCACCGAACCACCTTGCTCGGCGACCATCTGTGCGGTTTCCAGACCGATACCGCTCGTTCCACCTACCACCAGAAGCTTGCGACCTTTGAACTGCATGATGATGTCCTCTGTTCGTTTGTCTATCTACTAGTAGGTAGACTATTCCTCGATCTGACGAGTGTCAAGCTACCGCTGATCGGCGAGGCTGGATGGAAGCGAATCAGGTGAGTTGGGCTAAAGGCTTGGTGCCGGCGCGGGGAGCGGAATCAGCATCCCCTTTCCCGAGGCACGGACTACGTAGTTCTACGTAGCCTGCGCCCGTAGTACTGCGCATTTTCTTGTGGACGCAGGACGGCGAGAGTGTCGCCGTCCTGATAAGGGCACACAAAACAACAAAAGCCGTCGCCGGGTTTACCACCCGCGACAGGAGAATATTCGATGACCACACTGGCTACCCGAATTGCCTGGTTCGCCGTCGCCTTGCTGGGTGCATTTGCTCTAGGCACCCTGGCATTGCGCAGAGGCGAAGCCATCAGCGCCCTCTGGATCGTGACCGCTGCCGTCGCCATCTACCTGATTGCCTACCGCTACTACAGCTTGTTCATCGCCAACAAGGTGATGCAACTGGACGCCACGCGTGCTACCCCCGCCGTGCTCAACAACGATGGTCTGGACTACGTCCCGACTAACAAGCACATTCTCTTCGGCCATCACTTCGCTGCCATCGCCGGCGCAGGTCCGCTCGTGGGCCCGGTGCTCGCTGCGCAGATGGGCTACCTGCCCGGCACGCTCTGGCTGATCGCCGGCGTCGTTCTGGCCGGCGCGGTGCAGGACTTCATGGTGCTGTTCATCTCCACCCGCCGTAACGGCCGCTCCCTGGGCGAGCTGGTACGCGAGGAGATGGGTCCGATCCCCGGTACCATCGCGCTCTTCGGTGCCTTCCTGATCATGGTGATCATCCTCGCGGTGCTCTCCCTGATCGTGGTCAAGGCCCTAGCGGAAAGCCCCTGGGGCATGTTCACGGTGATGGCCACCTTGCCGATCGCGGTATTCATGGGCGTGTACATGCGCTACATCCGCCCAGGCCGCATCGGCGAGATCTCGGTGGTCGGCGTGGTGCTGCTGCTCGCCTCAATCTGGCTCGGTGGGATCGTCGCCGCCGATCCTTTCTGGGGCCCAGCGTTCACCTTCACCGGCGTGCAGATCACCTGGATGCTGATCGGCTATGGCTTTGTCGCCGCCGTGCTGCCAGTGTGGCTGATCCTGGCTCCGCGGGACTACCTGTCGACCTTCCTCAAGATCGGCACCATCGTCGCCCTGGCGATCGGTATCCTAGTCATCGCTCCTGACCTGAAAATGCCGGCCGTGACCCACTTCATCGATGGCACGGGCCCGGTGTGGAAGGGCGCGCTGTTCCCGTTCCTGTTCATCACCGTCGCCTGCGGCGCGGTGTCCGGCTTCCATGCACTGATCAGCTCGGGCACCACGCCGAAGCTGCTGGCCAATGAAAGCCACGCGCGCTACATCGGCTACGGCGCGATGCTGATGGAGTCCTTCGTCGCCATCATGGCCATCGTCGCCGCCTCGGTCATCGAGCCGGGCGTGTACTTCGCCATGAACAGCCCGGCCGCATTGGTTGGTGCGGATGTCACCAGCGTCGCGGCTACCGTCAGCAGCTGGGGCTTCACCATCACCCCTGAGGTCCTGCAACAGACGGCCAAGGACATCGGCGAACACACGATCCTGGCCCGCGCCGGCGGCGCGCCGACCTTGGCCGTGGGCATCGCTCAGATCCTCCACCAGGCGCTGCCAGGCGAGAACACCATGGCGTTCTGGTACCACTTCGCGATCCTGTTCGAGGCGCTGTTCATCCTCACCGCGGTCGATGCCGGTACCCGTGCCGGCCGCTTCATGCTGCAGGACCTGCTGGGCAATTTCGTGCCTGCGCTGAAGAAGACCGACTCGTGGACCGCCAACCTGACCGCCACCGCCGGTTGCGTGGCCATGTGGGGCTGGCTGCTGTACCAGGGGGTGATCGACCCGCTGGGCGGCATCAACACCCTGTGGCCGCTGTTTGGCATCTCCAACCAGATGCTGGCGGGCATCGCGCTTATGCTCGGCTGCGTAGTGCTGATCCGCATGAAGCGTCAGCGCTATGTCTGGGTGACCTTGGTGCCGGCGGTATGGTTGCTGATCTGCACCACCACGGCCGGGTTGATCAAGCTGCTCGACCCGAACCCTGCGATGGGCTTCCTGGCCTTGGCGAACAAGTACAGCACCGCCGCCGCCGCGGGCCAGGTGCTGGCCCCGGCGAAGGACCTAGCGCAGATGCAGCACGTTGTGTTCAACGCCTACACCAACGCGACCCTGACCGCGCTGTTCCTGCTGGTGGTCCTAAGCATTCTCTGGTTCGCGATCAAGGTCGGCCGCCAGGCCTGGGTCATACCCGAACGTACCGACAAGGAGTCGCCGTTCCAGCCACAACCCGATGCCTGAGGAGCCTGCCAGCATGTTCAATGACTTGAGCAAGATGGGCAAATACCTGGGGCAGGCCGCGCGGATGCTGGTCGGCATGCCAGACTATGACGCCTACGTGGAACACATGCAGGGCAAACACCCGGACAAGCCGGTTATGTCCTACGAGGCGTTCTTCCGCGAACGGCAGGAAGCGCGCTACGGCGGTGGCAGCGGACGCCCCGTTCGTTGCTGCTGAGCGTCTACTGATGCAAGCGAGCGCCACGCTCATCGTGGCGCTCTCGCGTTCCAGGGCTGGCAACCCGCATAGTGGCGTCGCCAGCTCCTCCTCGCCTCGGAAAAGTCCATGCAACTCAAGCACAAGATCGTCACCCTCAGTGTGCTGCCGCTGATCCTCTCGGTGCTGTTCATCTGCGTCCTCGTATTTGCTCAGAGCCGCAAGCTGGAAGAGGAACAGGCCCGCCTGGTGGAAAGCAGCATCATGACGTCGAAGAAGGCAGAGCTGAGAAACTACCTGAGCTTGGCGATGAGCCTCATCGCGCCGTTGTATGAAGGCAGTACCGACGATGATGCGACTCGCCAGCGCGCCTTGGAGATCCTGTCCCAAGCTAACTTCGGCCTTGATGGCTACTTCTTCGTGTACGACCAGCATGGCAAAAATCTAATGCACCCGAGGCAGGCCGAGTTGATTGGCAAGGACCTCATTACGCTGACCGACAAAAACGGATTACCGGTAATCCAGGCTCTACTCAAGAGCGCCCGGGAAGGCGATGGTTACCAACTGTACGACTGGCAAAAGCCGTCGACCGGACAGGTCACCGGCAAGCTGGCATACGTGGTGATGCTCGATCGCTGGGGCTGGATGCTCGGCACAGGCATCTACATCGACGATGTCGAGGTGGCGACCCTCAAGTCGCGCCAGGAGGTGGCCTCGGGCGTGCTGACGACAGTGATGGCGATCGCTTCGTTCTCGCTGGTTGCTGTGCTCGTAATCTTTGCTGGTGGCCTGATGCTGAACGTCAGTGAGCATCGCTTAGCCGACCGAAAGCTTTCCACACTCAACCAACGGATCGTGAACCTGCAGGAGGAGGAGCGCTCGCGGGTTTCGCGTGAACTGCATGATGGAATTAGCCAGGAGCTAGTATCAATCAAGTTTCAGTACGAACTGGCCGCCATCGAACTGGCCAATGGTCGAAGTGAGGGGTTGGAAAATCTTCGCAAAGGAACTTCGAGACTCGGAGCCGCCATCGGCGAGATACGTCGCATTTCCCATGATTTGCGCCCCTCGCTTTTGGACACGCTGGGACTGTCACCTGCCATCGAACAACATGTCATTGAGTTCGAGCAGCGCACCTCGATTCACACCCGGTATGAATGTGGAATGGATGCCACCGACATCGATACGGGGCTTAAACTGACACTGTTCCGCATCATCCAAGAGGCACTGGCGAACGTTGAGCGCCATGCGAAAGCCAACACCGCGATCGTCTCCGTCTCACTCCAGCAGGGCATGATTGTGCTACGGGTTGAGGACAACGGTGTCGGGTTTGACACTCGGGCAGCCGACGAAAGCCACGGCATCGGTCTGAGGAACATTCGCGAACGAGTGGATCACCACTTGGGTAGCGTTAGCATCACCTCTTCTTACGGCCGTACCGAACTGCAGGTGCAGATACCGGTTACGATCACTTGAGCAGCCTCGTCAATCGAACCCTTGAGAACTCCATGAGCGTAACCCACCCGGTCAGAATTGCTTTGGTCGACGACCACGTCCTTGTGCGCGATGGCGTCAAGGCTCTGCTAGGCGCGATCCCGCATTTCGAGGTAGTCGGTCAGGCCGAGTCAGGTGCCCAAGCAATTGAATTGGTAGCGAACACCGAGCTGGACATCCTCTTGGTCGATGTAGGGCTTCAGGACATGAATGGGTTGGAGCTCACGCGCAAGCTGCGTGACCTCTATCCGGATATCAAGATCCTCATGCTGAGCATGTATGACAATCAGGAGTATGTACGCACCTCTATCAGTTCAGGAGCACTCGGTTACGTGTTGAAGAACGCGCCGTCTGCAGAGCTCATCGCTGCCATTGAAGCCATCGCCGCAGGAGGAAGCTTCTACAGCTCGGAGATCACTCGCAAGCTCGCCGGGGGTAGCCGCGATGAGCACGATTTGACCCCTCGTGAGCTGCAAGTGCTTTCGATGATCGCCAAGGGCCATAACAACAAGGAAATGGCCCGCCAGCTGGATATCAGTGTACGAACAGTTGAAACCTATCGACTGAGCATTAGACGCAAGCTCAACATCGATACTCCCGCGGCAATCGTAAAATACGCCTTGGAGCATGGCCTGATGTCGATCTAAGCATGCCCAGCCGCCAATTCACTACTGCCGCCGATACCTGGATTTGAACGTCAGGAAAGCGCTCGTGATAACTCGACAAAAGCGGAGGTAGCCTTGCTGCAGCGGTGCTTTCCAGAGTACCAATACACAGGGTGCTCCGAAGGGAACCCCGCTTGAGCGCGGTCTCTGCCTCAGTGGAAAGGCGCAGCAGCTTATCGGCTAATGAGATGGAGAAGGTGCGAGTGATGCCGTTCGACGGTGTGGCGCCGGCGCGCTTCTTGAGATTTTTCTCGGCCCATCCAAAAGGTCGGAAAAACGCCGACGGCCATATGCACACCCGCGAAGCGCATCCCGTCGCCTCAGTGACGATGGAAGCGATTCCCACACTTGAATCTCTCATCGTACAGAGTCTATCCTCGCGCGGCATTTGAGATCACCCTGGCTGGAAGGCAGCCAAAACTGGAGCTTTTATGAAACCCGTCGATGAATCTGGCAACCCTGAACGTGAAGCGCAGATGGCCTTCTCATTCGAAGCGTTCGACGCTGGGGACCAGTCGCATCTGCAAATGCCTTCGCTGATCAAGTCCGCTGCAGCCTACCCTCTCGCCGAAAGTAAGGTTGTCGCTTTCCCGCAGCGCGCAATCTCCTCGGCCGACGCGGGGCTGATTGCTAGAGTCCTCCAGAGAACAAAGCACTTCGTCTAAAGCTGGAGTGACCGGTAGGACTTACCCACTCCAACGCACAGCCTGACTTCAAAGCGCCTGGTAAATCTCACTGGGCGTTTTTCATTTTGCCCTTGAGAAAAGCCGTTTAGGTCCTCAGGGTTTCCGTCCGGCCATGAGGGTGGTTGGAGATACATCCTCATTCCGAGCCATTATCTTGCACACGAGTCGCTTGAGCGAAAATAGAGATGATAGCTCGCAAGGTCTCCGGATTGGCCTCTGACCATGCCTGATCCTGTAAATCACGGAGCGCTTGCTGACTGGGAATCGGCCGAAACTCTTGGCTCGTGAGTTCGCAAACGTAGACGTGGAGGCCTTGCTCAATCGCTTGAGAGACCAATCGGTGCCAATAAAAATTGCCACCATCTATCGTCGTTTCCGCTGTCAGGAGGATATCGAAGTGCTGAACGATGTAGCAAAAAAGCACTTTCTGCGAAATATCACGAAGAGCCAGTGAATGCCGCCTATTCGGCGATCGCCAAACCAAATTGTGCGCTAGGTCGCGGTTGCTGGCTCTCGTCCCGCGCCTGAGCGTGACTTTGTCGTAATAGGCTACTGATAGATCCATGTCGTCGACTAAGGCGATTTCAAATTCATTCGCCGTCCCTAGTCGTTGGTCGACACGAATCCAACGATACCGAGGGTCAACCCGAAAACCCGACATCTCATTGATCTCGCTTACCTCGTCAGCCGCCGTAAGAGCTGCGTAAAAAGCGGAATTGTCGGCTGTGCGTGCGAGTAAAGCAGAAAGTGCACTGCGATCTTGAACGGCAAGGGACATGTGGGCGTCTCCGAGGAAGTTTTTGTCGAAACACTCAAGCTATACGACGCCGCTCAGATTCTACAATCACGAGTGAGGAATAGAGTCTGCCCCAATGAGTCCATTCCGGGAAGGACCGGTCGATCAAGTCACATCCCTGTGCTCGACCACCTGGCGGCTAAAACCGGGGAAGCTACCCAAGCTAGACTGATTTCCTTCGGGACGTCGCACCCCCGACCGTATATTCAAGGAACAATGACTTTTGTTCTTCCTCGCTCAACCGCGGAGCTGCTAGCCTCCGAGTGGTGGCCTTCTTGGGCTTTTGGTCACCAGGCTGAATAATTTGGTTTTTCGCGGCCCGCTCTGACGCGTTCATGGCGGAGTCGAAGATCGTTGCGGCCACTTGCTTATCTCGCTCCGCGATGACCGACTGTTTCACGCTGCTCGTATAAGTCTTCGGTAGATCAAACGGACACCATAAGTCCGACCGAGTTTTCCGCACCCGGCGTTCACCTAGCGCTAAATTATGGAGATCCTGGACATCCCCAGCATTTGCGGTGAACTCGGCAGAGCGAAAGGCACTACCAAGATCGTCCATCTCAATCCAAGTCCGCCCAGACTTGCGACTTTCAACGTACGCCTGCTTGAGCAGATGTACCGCGATCCGCTTGATTCCAAAAGTGTATCGATAGAGCTCTGCGGCAAAATTTCTCCCTCGAGTACGAATGTGACCACCACTCACCCTGACGCACTCATCGACATATGCTTTCCAATCTTTACTTCCAACCTCGTCGGGTAGCATGATCCGAGGTTCTGCGAGCAAACGCTGCTTGTCTTCATTATTACGCTTGAAGAGCTTATGCCCAAGACTGAAATTAGAGACAAAAACTGCTGGCGGACCTATTCGCATCAATGTCAATAGAATGGTCACGATCTTCGCTATCCCCAAGCCCAAACTAATATGTTGAGTTTCATCAAGCAGCAGTAACGACACTAGATCCCTGTACGCACGCCGTCGACACTCAAGCAGCAGCTTGTCAAAATTGACAGCCTTATGATTCGACTCTCCGAACAAAAACCACAACAGCAGGCTTTTGCGGCTCTCCTTGCCTTCAGCACTGGCATACCAGTAAGACTCCAGATTGAGAACTCCGTCAAAATATGGTGATTGCAACTCAGACGGACCGGGCATGACTTTTTTCAGAGCCTCAATGGTTCGGCTTTTACCCAGCCCGGCCAAGCCCGTTAGACATATTGGTACGACCTCAGCCACGGGGGGAGTATAAATCTTCGCTTGGTGCTCGGCCTCGCTTGAGAAAACATGGCAATGATGCATAAAAGCTCGGCTAACCATTTCATGGATAAAATCGATTGAGAATTGATTAGGTATGAACGACTGCCTCAGTGCATCTTCGAGTATTTTTGCTGCCATCAATGGTTCAGCGCTAGCTAGCGATAAAACGGGACTAGGTTTGACCGTAATGGTCTTCCGGACGTATTCATCGTCCAGAGCTAATCTAAACCTGTCTTGCAATAATGCGGTCATCTCTATTTTCCTCGGCTTCTATCAAAGTCCGATTTATCACGCTTCGAAGCTGCGCTCTTGGACGATCCGCCTTTAGTACGCTTAACCGCCTGCCAATCCTCTCCAGTTTCATGCTTGAATGCGTCCCGCTGGACTTGCTGCAAGGCTGCCCTCTGGTCATTTACTTTCTCTACCGCAGCTCGCTTGAGCCGATCTAGATTTCTCAGATCGCTTAGAGAGATGTCGCTATCGCCCTCAAGGGTCCTCAGAGTCCGCACCATATCGAGCTCGTACAGCACACCGTCCAAATCGATCCAGACATGGCGGACGCACATAGTGAGCGCATACACAGTGGTTTTGACCACCGCACTCTTCGCTACTCGGTCAAAGATTCCGGTAGCTTCCAGTTCAGTAGACCTGTATTTACGACCATAGAAATATACGGCGTCTTGTTTGATGGTCGCAGGATGCTGGGAAAGGAAGGTTCTGACGGCAACATCAAACTGCATCCCAATTGAGGAGTCACGTCCACGTCCACTCCAATAATTCCAGACGCCGATAGGCGTAGCTTTCACTCCGGCCAGAAACATGGCTTCCTCCATCCTGCCGCTAGCGTCTGACCCCAAGTTATCCTCCAACACCTGCCTGATCTCCCGCCTGGCCATGGTGACGAAATTCAGCTTGCTCTGTAGGACTTCCGGCTGCTCCAAATCCTTTTTATCTCGTGGATGCGATGACTCAACTGTCGACTTTGATTGACCCGAAAAGACCGGAGTAAGCTCCAGTTCACCCAGCCAATCGATCTGTGGCTCGACATCATAGTTTGCACCGGGACCTCTATCAAAAATGACGCTCCCGGAAAGCCCTTCGCAGGGCCAATGTTCGGGTGAGATCTCAACGCCAAAGAGTTCACAGAATTTGACCTTATTCAAGGCCATAGAGAACATACACATCCGGTAGGACTCCATATTCTCTCTCCCTTCAGAGAACCCAATTCCAACAATCGCACCCGAAACTCCGCACACTGCACGAACTACGCAAAATGAATCGACGATGCTACCTTCACTAAGGCCGCTTAGTTTCTCAGAAATATAATACCCATCAAATTCGAGCAGCTGATTAACATTAATCAACTTCTCTGAGAAACTACCTTTATCACCTGATCTCGCACGGGCTCTGTTCCCTCCTCTTTGCGCTATTTCTCGTTTGCGTAGGCTGAAAAGCTTCCTGACCCAGTATTTAACTTGCGCCATTGATGGGTAAGGAAGTCCCTGTGGGTGACGAAAAACGAAATCTCCTCTTTGTTCCACGGCGACACATCCGAATTCATTGGTCAAGATTTCTCGAATAATCCTGTTCCAAGTATGCTTTGGCGATGTATATCGTACATATCCCGAGCTTATTTTTTGCTGCATTTCCTTATCACAGGGATATCCAGCTTTTTTTCCCTTGGGCGATGGTCGCCCAAGCTTCACTGTGCGATTTGCGCCTGCTCGGTCCCAACTTCCGGAGTAGTGGCTACGGGGCATCAAGGCCCACTTATTGCGCCCAAACGTGATATATGTGTAGAACCATAGACGTAACCGAGCAGGATTCTGTATCGGAGTAGAGAGAGCTGCATGTGCATTGATTTCAGCGTCAGGGTTTGTGTGCATGAGAATTTTTTGGGCGTTGAGAACTAGGTCGGCAATCGCCATAAAGCGTCGGTTAACCTTCTCATCATAGGACTCTTTAACTGAAACGCGACATTCCTCTAAATGAGAGATTTTCACACCTTCGATACGTTTTAACCAAGGCGGAAATTTTTCCACCACTCCCGTCTCGATAATTAAACCTGCCTCCAGAGCTTCTTCGAACTCGGATGTGGTGAAGGTGAATATGACTGGAATAGGCTCTTTGCGAAGAATGAACTCAACCATCCGAACTCGGTTATGAAAAGGATCATTCACCAGAAAATAGTAGATCACGCCCTTACAGAGTTGTCCAAAACCTTCGGGCGCCACCAACTGCGCGCCGGTTATCATGAGGATTTCTCCGTAAAAAGGGAGCCATATACCTGCAGCGGATCTCCTCGCTCCATTTCCAAAGGATGGTCAATCAGGATTGGCTGGAAGAAATTTACTTTTAAACGTCCCTCCCATATGTCTTGGTAAAACCGCGCCGTAAATTGTCTAGGATCACCCCACCGTTTACCAAATTTGGAGATCACAATATAAGCCGGCTCGCCCCTGGCAAGAAAATCTGTGACCTCAGCACTGAATTCGGCCAGAAGCTCGACTGGGTGCGATAGCGACACGTTATGCATCGGAAAAATCAGGCCCAGATTGGCTTGAACCGTGGGTGCAATATTGTCCAAGGACGCCTTGACCGTTCGAATTCCGGCGCTCGCGTAGTAAGCCGTCTCCAGCTCCGTACGCCCCTCCGCGTAATCACGATCTTTACTTTGCTGAAAAGGGGTTTTCAAGCTGGACAGACGTCGTTCGCCAAAGGCCTCGCTTTGATCCTTGATCGTCCAATTCACGGCGTAGGGAACACCGTTTTCCCCTAGTAGGTAAAGAAGGAGGTCACCTTGGTAGGGGAACGGCATCCTACGCCAGACCCCCTTATCCCGCACTGTGACTTCGACATGCTTGAAGCCGATTTCCGTTGCGATGTCAGTAGTCCCGCGTACCGGTGGGGGGAATCCCCCCTTCATGAGTGGATGGCCACTCAACGGGTGGGGCGCATCGTATGGCCAGAGCATTTTTTGCTCATGAATGTCGAGTAAGCATGGAGAGTGCAAAGCGAGCTGAATGAAAACACGCTCGGGATTGGACATTGCATGGATAGCCCGATTGAGCTTGCGGCTATTCAAGCGAGAGATACGAGATTTTTTTGGGGCTTCTCGGGGAACCGCCAAGGTTGAGGGAACGTATGGCTCGCCCCAGCGGAAGTCCCTCTGACGACCCATGATGAGATCGAATTTCTGTTGCATGTTCATATTGAGCCTTCCTATGTCGTAGGAAAAAGCGCCGCAGCCCGACTGGGGATAATTTGTCAGGCTCCCGGCGAACCCTTGCCACACGGGCATCCAGCAGCACATTGCACTGTGGATAACACCAACTTTCTTGTGGATGAACGAAGTCGTGCGGGACTTGACGTCCCACATGCAAGGGATAGACAATGGAAGGGTCAGGGTTCGAAAACTGACTTATCCACAGAGACCCCAGGTCGCACTGGGGTCTTTGTCTACCTGACTTCAAGTAGCTTTCTGAGCTAGCTTCGAGATGTCATGTGTGTCCTCTTGGTCGTTAATTGATCTTTCTCACCAATGGTTCCATCCCCATCTGAGATGGCCACCGTTTCGGTTAAACGCTACATTCTACCGTTGCGAATTCTCACCGGACAACTAAAAAAGTTCTATTAGAAAGCACTTGCAATAGAGATACTGAATTTTTTCTATAATCTCAAGGAACCGTGCACCCTCAGATTTTCATGTTTCTCGTATAATAATACAATACGTTGTTTTTTATGTTTTTCATTGTCTAGTATTATCTTACGTTGCTCTGATGGACCTGGCGTTGTTTGCACAATGCTAGTTTTTCTACTAGGGTCATTATCTAGCAAGCAAGAATGTTATAGATGGTGGTGCCATGATTAACATCGCAGTTAAGTGGCTACCTGACGAGACGTTTTACAGCCTCTGTTGTAGGCAGCACGCATATTTGGCAAACGTTGATTCCTCCGCTACCACGTCATGGTTGTTTGGAGTCCGTAAAAACTATAGCCATGATTTCCCTTATAATCTTGGTGCTTTAAATACATTGATGATTGAAACATGGGGTACGCCCGTCACTATAGTTGGCGAGCACACCATTGTTCCTTTTTTCTTAGCCTTCCAGTCAGAACACAATGTGCTAGCCACGTACGAAGCACTCAGCGGCCCCAGGTTAGGCTCGCTGAAATATCGTCTGGGTTTGCTCACGGGCCGTTTTGGCGCAGAACACCCTCTAAAAGCTTGCCCTTCCTGTATGGCTAATGATCGCCTTCTTTTTGGTGTTGCGTACTGGCATCTATCTCATCAGTATCCAGGCATAATTTTATGCCCCGTACACGGTCAATACCTTAGAGAAAGTACAGTAAATCGCCAGTGGTCAGGATGGTTCGAGTGGAGCCTGCCAGCGGAAGAGCGACTATTACCTCCACTCCCATCTCCGACCTCAACCGTCGATCAGATAATCCTCAAAAAAATCGCAGGAGCCATCATAGATCTAGCTGCCTTCGGGACGAGAGGAGTATTTAGCCCCGACGCTGTACGCGGTGTTTACAGGGCTACCCTGCTAGCCTACGGCGGACTTGATGCAGCAGCTTGCTCACTTTTAGCCTATACCACGCGCCTGCGGGCTTATCCGCCGTTCGGCTGCCTACCTTCCCACAGCAAGGGAGCAGCTGCGTTTCTAAGCGCGCTCATACGCAACCGAGAGACTCGCTGCCACCCCCTGAAGCACCTCACCCTAATAGCATGGCTGTTTGATTCGCTTCAGCAGTTCACTTGCCTTCATGATCAGCTGATCGTACAAGGATTGCAAACAGGCGACAACTTACATGATATTCCTTTGGAAAAGATTTGCACAAATAAATCCTCAACCCCACGTAATGATGGGGTAAAAGGACCAAGACGACCAAAAACTATTAAACCAACTATAAGAACTGAAATTCTACTGCGCCTTTCCAACGGCGCTTGCAAAAGCAGCGTGTGCGCAGACTTTAATATTACAATTTCAACAGTTAATAAACTGCTGCGCTCCGAGCCGCTGGTAAATAAAGCATGGAAGTTGTGTGCAAGCTCTCATGAAAAGTTCAAGCGTAGACTTCTTTGGGAAAAGACGGTTAGGTGTCACTCGCAAGAATCCGCCAAACAAATTCGACATCGTATTTCTGCTATTTATGCCTGGCTTTACCGAAACGACAGACAGTGGCTCAACGACAAACTCCTAGAATTGCCAACCGGTCGTATTGGAAATCATTCGTCCGTAGATTGGGAATGCAGGGACCTAAATCTAATGGCCGAGCTGGATGCAGTTGCTAGATTATTAAGTATAAATTATGAATCACCGTTGACCAGGCAGCTGATCTTTTCGACCCTCCCCAAACTAGCTACCGCGCTTGAAAATCGGCAAGCCTTTCGAAGGACCCGAGCCCTTCTCCGCGATGTGACGAGTACCGGGCCTGAAGGCGCCATGCGATCAGCTGGGCCTAGCGCAAAAGCGCCCAAATAGTCGAGGGAGATGGTCAATCGTACTCCTTGATTTCCGGCATCCATACTCCGATGTTCTGGACTGATACGAAGATGAGCTAGAAGCTTGCGGTTACGAAATCGGTCCTTGTAACGTAATCGTCCGTCGGACCTCGATCTCGCGTGAATCAAACGAAAGTCTTCAAAATTTCTAGCACTTTAGACTCGATGAAGCTTGAAGAGGCTTGGCCAGCCACCGAGGTCGATTTACGCTGTAGATAAACGCCGTAACGGAGAGATTTCAAATGAAAGCCGCCAGTGCTGAGCTCACTCAAAATCAGTTGGCCGTAGGGTTAAGGGCTGCCATGCGTATTCTCGATGGATGGAACGCGACCACTGAACAGGCCAGCCGCATCCTTCGCATATCCGCAGTCACTCGGCAGAAGGTCTCTCGGGACTCAAACGCCAGCGTACGGCTTGACCTCGATCAGCAGCAGCGAATCAGCCTGGTGCTGAATATTCATGCTTCGTTGAGGACGGTCTTTGCGAATCAAGAAAACGTTCAAGGTTTCCCAAGCCTGGAGAACGCCAATGATTTCTTCGAAGGACGTTCTCCCTTGGAAGTAATGGCCCAAGGGGACATGATCTCGCTTTATGAAACGTATAGGCGCATTGAAAATCTCCAGCAGGCTAGCTGACCCTTGTTAGCCAGCCCCTCGGATCGCAAACGTAGTTCACGCGTGCCCCGTGTGTTCTCTATATCGATGGGTCTCGGACACAAAGTCGATAGACGTGCCGGTAGCTGCAACAGCCAACTGGGCGTGTCTCGGCTGAGGACCGCGATACTGCCCGTCCTTTCCGTGTCCCGTCCCGTATCAACCTCTTAGCTGAGTCAGGTTGCTCGTAATTTGTGGGAGATTACGGAGACAGGCGAATGCGCGGCGATTGTAGCCTTCGTATTCTGTCTCTACCTGGAGGGTAGAGGGCTGTTGCAACAGCTATACCGTCTAGGGGGATGATTATGGTATCGAACCCGGTGGTCCCATTCGTTCCAGGCGATGCTCGGATAAGACCAATACTTCAAGCGTTGCTTGTAGTCTTCCTCAACGTATTGAATGTATTTTCGGTCCGCTTCCATATAGCAGCTCCAGAGCGAATCAGTTCTCCGCACTGTCCCCATCAACGAAAGCAGTTCTTTTTCGAAGTCGTCATAGCTGTCGTAGAGCAACGCCAAAGCATCTATGAATGCTGCGGTGGTAGTCTCAATTACTCGACTGGAGCTCGGCGACGGTGCACCCGCGAACCTTGCGGCAGCCTGACCAATTCTCGCGGATATCGACAGAATTTCAGCGCTTGCCTCTCCCCTCACCTGATCGTTCAAAGCGGCAGCCTTATTCAGTAGGACCCAAGCAGCATGCGCCCCAGAGATGATAATGGGAGAAGTGCACAATCGCTGGCAGACCTCAGCTCGTTTGAGCGCCAGGGGGTCGTGGTTTGCAATGGCCTCCGCTTCGGCGAGGTGTCTGCCTTCGCAGGTGCGCCACATTACATCGAGGTAATGGTCCGCTCGAGTGAATACTTTCCCGCAAAATGGGCAATTTCTGAGCAATACAGTGTTGTGCTTGTAGCAGACAGACACATTGGCCTTCCCATAGCGTCTCCAATAGGAAAAACCTTTGGTTGCTACGTCCTCTCTAACACAGTCAGGGCAGAACCAAGCAACCGGCTCACTGTATTGCACACCGGGAGAAATATAGTCGCTTCCGGAGTATGAAATATCCCAATCATTCTTAATGACATGAAATGCGGCGTGCATCGTGTGACAGTGAACAAGCCGATTGAAACCATAGCAACCAGGCCACCCGAATTCTGCAGCGAGAATCCGGACTGCATCGGCCTTGATCACACGGCTAGTAGCAGCCAGGGTTTCGAATGTAGCTGCCTTTGGATCGCCCCAACAGAGGAGCAAGTTTCTTCTCACGTATGACTGAAGAGATTCATCAACCTGTATGGGGAGGGGCATCAGAAAACGCCAGATTTAGGTAGGGAGGGGTGGACCGGGCAGGAGGGTGAGCCGTCCGATGGAGGGAAGCGAGAGCTTCCCTCCATCGGCGACAGTTTTAATTGTTCGAAAACAGTTTTAATTCAACAAAACCACGTAAAGCGCCCCTGGCTTCTGGCTTACTCGACCGTAACCGACTTGGCCAGGTTACGCGGCTGGTCCACGTCGGTGCCCTTGAGCACGGCCACGTAGTAAGACAGCAGCTGCAGCGGGATGGTATACAGGATCGGCGCCAGGGCGTCGGCGATGTGCGGCACCTTGATCACGTGGGTACCTTCGCCATTTGTCATGCCGGCCTGCTCGTCGGCAAACACTACCAGCTCGCCACCACGGGCGCGTACTTCCTGCAGGTTGGACTTCAGCTTCTCCAGCAGTTCGTTGTTCGGCGCAACGGTTACCACTGGCATGTCGTTGTCCACCAGCGCCAGCGGGCCGTGCTTCAGCTCGCCTGCCGGGTAGGCTTCGGCGTGGATGTAGGAGATTTCCTTGAGCTTGAGCGCACCTTCCATCGCCACCGGGTACTGCGCACCACGGCCGAGGAACAGGGTGTGGTGCTTGTCGGCGAACAGCTCGGCGATTTTCTCGACGGTGGCGTCCATGGCCAGGGCTTCGCCCAGGCGGGCCGGCAGGCGGCGCAGTTCTTCGACCAGCTCGGCTTCAACGCCGGCTTCCAGGGTACCGCGCACCTGGCCCAGGGCCAGGGTCAGCAGCATCAGCGAAACCAGTTGGGTGGTGAAGGCTTTGGTCGAGGCCACGCCGATTTCCGGGCCGGCCAGGGTCAACAGGGTCAGGTCCGACTCACGCACCAGCGAGCTGATACCGACGTTGCAGATCGCCAGGCTGCCGAGGAAGCCCAGCTCCTTGGCGTTGCGCAATGCGGCCAGGGTGTCGGCGGTTTCGCCAGACTGCGAGATGGAGACGAACAGAGTGTCCGGCTGCACCACCACCTTGCGGTAACGGAACTCACTGGCTACTTCGACCTGGCACGGGATCCCGGCCAGGCTTTCCAGCCAGTAACGGGCGACCATGCCGGCATGGTAGCTGGTACCACAGGCAACGATCTGCACGTTGCGCACCTTGGCGAACAGTTCGGCAGCCTGCGGGCCGAAGGCCTGGACCATCACGTTGTCCTTGCCCAGGCGGCCTTCCAGGGTGCGCTGCACCACGCTTGGCTGCTCGTGAATTTCCTTGAGCATGAAGTGGCGGTAGGTACCTTTGTCGGCAGCTTCGGCACCTTCGTGGTACTGCACGGTTTCGCGCTGGACCTTGTGGCCATCCTGGTCCCAGATGGAGACCTGGTCACGGCGAATTTCGGCGATGTCGCCTTCTTCCAGGTACATGAAGCGGTCGGTGACCTGGCGCAGGGCCAGCTGGTCGGACGCCAGGAAGTTCTCGCCCAGGCCCAGGCCGATGACCAGCGGGCTGCCACTGCGTGCGGCTACCAGGCGGTCAGGTTGCTTGGCACTGATCAGCGCCAGGCCGTAAGCACCATGCAAGCGCTTCACCGCAGCCTTCAGGGCATCGGTCAAGTCCGGAATGCTCTTCAGGGTGTGGTGGATCAGGTGGACGATGACTTCGGTATCGGTCTGCGAAGTGAAGACATAGCCAAGGCCCTTCAGCTCTTTGCGCAGTTCTTCGTGGTTCTCGATGATGCCGTTGTGCACCACGGCCACTTCATTGCCCGAAAAGTGCGGGTGGGCGTTGCCCTCGGTCGGCGCACCGTGGGTGGCCCAGCGAGTGTGGGCGATGCCCAACTGGCCGGCCAGTGGCTCAGCAGCAACAGCGGCTTCCAGTTCACTGACCTTGCCGATACGGCGACGGCGCTGCAGTTCACCGTTCTGGGTGAGGACGGCCAGGCCGGCGCTGTCGTACCCGCGGTACTCAAGACGCTTGAGGCCTTCGATCAGGATGGCTGTGATGTTGCGCTCGGCGACGGCACCAACGATTCCACACATGGTTTATTGCTCCTGGCTGATCGCGGCGCAGATCAGGTTGATGCCGCGGGCTTGAATTTGTTCGCGTGCCGCTGCGGGCAGGCGTTCGTCAGTAATAAGGGTGTGCACGCTGCCCCAGGGCAGCTCGAGGTTGGGGATCTTGCGCCCTACCTTGTCCGATTCGACCATCACGATCACTTCACGGGCGACTTCGGCCATGACCCGGCTCAGGCCGAGAAGTTCGTTGAAGGTGGTGGTGCCGCGGCCGAGGTCGATACCGTCGGCGCCTATGAACAGTTGGTCGAAATCGTAGGAGCGCAGCACCTGCTCAGCCACCTGGCCCTGGAACGACTCGGAATGCGGGTCCCAGGTACCACCGGTCATCAGCAGCACCGGCTCGTGTTCAAGGTCGCAGATGGCGCGAGCCACGTTCATCGAATTGGTCATCACCACCAGGCCAGGATGGCGGCCCAGTTCAGGGATCATGGCTGCCGTGGTGCTGCCGCTGTCGATAATGATGCGCGCATGTTCGCGGATACGCGTCACAGCAGCGCGGGCGATGGCCTTTTTATAGGAAGACACCGGCTGGGCAGGTTCACCGAGCAGCTCTTGAGGCACCGGGACCGCGCCACCATAACGTCGTAGCAACAGGCCATTGGTTTCCAGAGCAGCGAGGTCCTTGCGGATGGTGACCTCCGAGGTAGCGAAACGCTTGGCCAACGCGTCCACACTCACCTCGCCCTGCTCGCTGAGCAAAGCCAGGATGTTGTGCCGCCGCTGCGGGGTGTTTCGTTTCGACATGAGCGCTTAAGTTTCGATTCGAAAGATAATGATGGCAATCAAAACCTAAGATGAGCGATTCGTCAAGTCGTCACTGCCCTGTGGATAGATTCTCTCTGCACTGGCGCGGCCCCTGTAGGAGCGGCCTTGTGTCGCGATGGGCCGCAGCGCGGCCCCAGGGTTTTCGAGGCAACACAGAAATTGTCGGGCCTACTTTGCAGTCCGTCGCGACACAAGGCCGCTCCTACAGAGGCTGCGATATGCCGCAAAATAAAAAGCCGACCTATTTACATAAGTCGGCTTTCGATCGAAACAGCTGTGTATAACTCAGCTCTTCTTGATCTTCTCCGGTCGCTTCCAACCCGAGATGTTGCGTTGGCGCGCACGAGCCACCGCCAGATCGCCTGCCTCAACGGTCTGAGTGATGGTCGAACCGGCAGCAGTGGTCGCACCAGCCTTGATTTCCACAGGCGCTACCAACGAGTTGTTCGAGCCGATGAACACGTCCTCGCCCATTACGGTCTTGAACTTGTTGGCGCCATCGTAGTTGCAAGTGATGGTGCCGGCGCCGATGTTGGTACGAGCACCGATTTCCGCATCGCCCAGATAAGTCAGGTGACCGGCCTTGGCGCCCTCACCCAGATGAGCGTTTTTCAGTTCGACGAAGTTACCCACATGGGCCTTGGCGTCCAGCACGCTACCCGGGCGCAGGCGGGCGAACGGGCCGGCATCGCTGCCCTCGCCCATCACGGCACCTTCGAGGTGGCTGTTGGCCTTGACCACTGCACCTTTGCGCAGGGTGGTGTTCTTGATCACACAGTTCGGGCCGATCTGCACATCGTCCTCGATGACCACCTTGCCTTCGAGAATCACGTTGATATCGATCAGCACGTCACGGCCAACGGTCACTTCACCGCGGACATCGAAGCGCGCCGGGTCGCGCAGGGTCACACCCTGGGCCATCAGGCGACGACCTTCGCGCAACTGGTAGTGGCGCTCCAGCTCGGACAGCTGACGACGGTCGTTGGCGCCCTGCACTTCCATCGGGTCGTGCGGCTGTTCAGTAGCCACCACCAGGCCATCGGCCACAGCCATGGCGATGACGTCGGTCAGGTAATACTCGCCCTGAGCGTTGTTGTTCGACAGGCGGCCCATCCAGTCGGCCAGGCGCGCGGCTGGCAGGGCCAGAATACCGGTGTTGCCTTCCTTGATTGCTTTCTGCTCATCGTTGGCGTCCTTGTGCTCAACGATGGCGGTCACCTTGCCCTGCTCGTCACGCACGATGCGGCCATAGCCGGTCGGGTCGTCGAGGGTCACCGTGAGCAGGCCCAGCTGCTGCTCGTTGGCCTTCGCCAGAAGACGCTGCAGGGTTTCCACTTCAATCAACGGCACATCACCGTACAGCACCAGCACGGTTTCGGCGGTCAAGGCCGGCAATGCCTGGGCAACCGCATGGCCGGTACCCAGCTGCTTGTCCTGCATGACGAAGTTCAGGTCGTCGGCGGCCAGGCGCTCGCGAACCAGCTCGGCACCATGGCCAATGACCACATGAATACCTTGCGGCTGCAGCTGGCGCGCGCTGTGGATAACATGGCCGAGCATGGAGTTGCCGGCAACCGGGTGCAGCACCTTGGGCAGCGCCGAGCGCATGCGGGTGCCTTGTCCGGCGGCGAGAATAACGATATCGAGTGACATTACTGGCTACCAATCCTGGGTGGTCAGTGAAATGACCGGGGGGAGAGAAATCAGAAAAAGAAAAAGGGTAGCCGAGGCTACCCTTTTACTCAATCGCAACAGAAGCTATCAGCCGAGGGCCGATTACTTGCCTCTGCGCATTTGCTGGACGGTACGCAGCTGAGCTGCGGCCTCGGCCAGACGTGCGGCGGCGGCGCCGTAGTCGAAGTCCGCGCCTTTCAGATTCAGGGCGTTCTCGGCAGCCTTGAGGGCTTCCTGAGCCTGAGCTTCATCCAGGTCTGCAGCACGTTGCACGGTATCGGCAAGCACCTTGACCATGTTCGGCTGAACCTCGAGGAAACCACCAGAGATGTAGAACACCTCTTGGGCGCCACCCTGCTTGGTCAGCGTGATCGGACCAGGCTTGAGATTGGTGATCAGCGGCGCGTGACCCGGAGCGATACCAAGATCACCTAGGTTACCGTGCGCAACTACCATCTCGACCAGGCCGGAGAAGATCTCTCCTTCCGCGCTGACGATATCGCAATGGACTGTCATAGCCATCTGCTTGCCTCAACCTGATAGCGCCCCTTGCGGGGCGCAGGAATTACAGTTTCTTGGCTTTCTCGATCGCTTCGTCGATGCTGCCGACCATGTAGAACGCTTGTTCTGGCAGGTGGTCGTAGTCACCTTTGAGGATGCCGCTGAAGCCAGCGATGGTGTCTTTCAGGGAAACGTACTTGCCTGGCGAACCGGTGAAGACTTCGGCCACGAAGAACGGCTGCGACAGGAAGCGCTGGATCTTACGAGCGCGGGCTACCAGTTGCTTGTCGGCTTCGGACAGTTCGTCCATACCCAGGATCGCGATGATGTCTTTCAGCTCTTTGTAGCGCTGCAGAACATACTGAACGCCACGAGCGGTCTCGTAGTGCTCGTTGCCGATCACGTTCGGGTCCAGCTGGCGCGAAGTCGAGTCCAGTGGGTCGACCGCTGGGTAGATACCCAGGGAGGCGATGTCACGGGACAGAACGACGGTGGCGTCCAAGTGGGCGAAGGTGGTCGCAGGCGACGGGTCGGTCAAGTCGTCCGCAGGTACGTATACGGCCTGAACGGAGGTGATCGAACCTTCCTTGGTGGAGGTGATACGCTCTTGCAGAACGCCCATCTCTTCAGCCAGGGTCGGCTGGTAACCTACTGCCGAAGGCATACGGCCCAGCAGTGCGGATACTTCGGTACCGGCCAGGGTGTAACGATAGATGTTGTCGACGAACAGCAGAACGTCGTTACCTTCGTCACGGAACTTCTCGGCCATGGTCAGGCCGGTCAGCGCTACGCGCAGACGGTTTCCTGGTGGCTCGTTCATCTGACCGTAGACCAGCGCTACCTTGTCGAGAACGTTGGAGTCCTTCATCTCGTGGTAGAAGTCGTTACCCTCACGAGTACGCTCACCCACACCAGCGAACACGGAGTAACCGCTGTGTTCCATGGCGATGTTACGGATCAGTTCCATCATGTTTACGGTCTTGCCGACACCGGCGCCACCGAACAGACCAACCTTACCACCCTTGGCGAACGGGCAAACCAGGTCGATAACCTTGATGCCGGTTTCCAGCAGGTCGTTGCCGCCTGCCTGGTCAGCGAACGAAGGCGCTGGCTGGTGGATACCGCGACGCTCTTCTTCGCCGATCGGGCCGGCCTCGTCGATCGGGTTGCCCAGTACGTCCATGATACGGCCCAGGGTGGCCTTACCAACAGGAACGGAAATGGCAGCGCCGGAGTCAACGACTTCCAGACCGCGCTTCAGGCCTTCGGTCGAGCCCATCGCAATGGTACGAACCACGCCGTCGCCCAGCTGCTGCTGAACTTCCAGGGTGGTTTCCGCGCCTTGTACTTTCAGCGCGTTGTAAACACTCGGCACGACGTCACGTGGGAATTCCACGTCGATGACGGCGCCGATGATTTGAACGATACGTCCGCTACTCATAGCTGGATCCTCTGAATATTTGAACCGTTAAACCGCGGCAGCGCCGCCGACGATTTCCGAGATCTCCTGGGTGATCGCAGCCTGACGCGCCTTGTTGTAGATCAACTGAAGCTCTTTGATCAAATCACCGGCGTTGTCTGTGGCGTTCTTCATGGCGATCATCCGGGCCGCTTGTTCAGCAGCGTTGTTCTCGACCACCGCCTGGTACACCTGCGACTCCACGTAACGCACCATCAAGCCGTCCAGCAGCTCTTTTGCGTCGGGTTCGTACAGGTAGTCCCAGTGATGCTTGAGATCCTGATCCGGGGTTGCCACCAACGGTACCAATTGCTCGACCGTTGGCTTCTGGGTCATGGTGTTGATGAACTTGTTCGAAACCACCGAGAGGCGATCGATACGGCCGTCCAGGTAGGCGTCCAGCATCACTTTGACGGAGCCGATCAGATCGTTGATCGATGGCTCTTCGCCCAAGTGGCTGATCGCGGCTACGACGTTGCCGCCAAAGATGCGGAAGAAAGTCGCACCCTTGCTGCCGATCACGCACAGGTCGATTTCCACGCCCTGTTCGCGGTTTTCGTTCATGTCCTTGACCAGGGCCTTGAACAGGTTGGTGTTCAAGCCACCGCACAGACCACGGTCACTGCTCACCACGATATAACCGGCGCGCTTTACAGGGCGCTCGATCATGAACGGGTGGCGGTATTCCGGGTTGGCGTTGGCCAGATGACCGATCACCTGGCGGATACGCTCCGCGTAAGGACGGCTAGCAGCCATGCGCATTTGTGCCTTGCGCATCTTGCTGACCGCCACTTTCTCCATGGCGCTGGTAATTTTTTGCGTGCTTTTGATGCTCGCAATCTTACTGCGAATCTCTTTTGCGCCTGCCATGTATCACCTATCAGGTTAGCAAGCGGGGGCCTGAGCCCCCGCTGCGGCTTACCAGGTCTGGGTGGCCTTGAACTTCTCGATACCGGCTTTCAGGCCTGCGTCGATTTCGTCGTTGAAGTCACCCTTCACGTTGATCTTCGCCATCAGTTCAGCGTGATCACGGTTGAAGAAGGCGATCAGTGCTTGCTCGAAGCTACCAATCTTGGAGACTTCTACGTCAGTCAGGAAGCCACGCTCAGCGGCGTACAGCGACAGAGCCATGTCCGCGATGGACATCGGCGCATACTGCTTCTGCTTCATCAGCTCGGTAACGCGCTGACCATGCTCCAGCTGCTTGCGGGTCGCTTCGTCCAGATCGGAAGCGAACTGGGCGAATGCAGCCAGTTCACGGTACTGAGCCAGAGCGGTACGGATACCACCGGACAGTTTCTTGATGATCTTGGTCTGAGCGGCACCACCTACGCGGGATACCGAAACACCGGCGTTCACTGCTGGGCGGATGCCCGAGTTGAACATGGCCGATTCCAGGAAGATCTGACCGTCGGTGATGGAAATCACGTTGGTCGGAACGAACGCGGAAACGTCGCCAGCCTGGGTTTCGATGATCGGCAGGGCGGTCAGGGAACCGGTCTTGCCAGTGACTGCGCCGTTGGTGAACTTCTCGACATACTCTTCCGAAACGCGCGATGCACGCTCCAGCAGACGGGAGTGGAGATAGAACACGTCGCCTGGGTACGCTTCACGTCCTGGTGGACGACGCAGCAGCAGGGAGATCTGACGGTAGGCAACGGCCTGCTTGGACAGGTCGTCGTAAACGATCAGGGCGTCTTC
The DNA here is from genome assembly GCF_057444345.1 of Pseudomonas sp. PVC-5-1. NCBI lineage: Bacteria > Pseudomonadati > Pseudomonadota > Gammaproteobacteria > Pseudomonadales > Pseudomonadaceae > Pseudomonas > Pseudomonas sp. PVC-5-1. Next base: position 5,753,892 of record NZ_CM172024.1, read on the forward strand.
ACCGCGGTCACGGAAGAACTCGCCCATGGTGCAGCCGGCGTATGGCGCCAGGAACTGCAGTGCGGCGGATTCCGAAGCACTGGCAACGACCACGATGGTGTTGGCCAGGGCGCCGGCTTCTTCCAGCTTGCGAACGATGTTGGCAACGGTGGAACGCTTCTGGCCGACAGCAACATAAACACAGAAAATACCGGAGTCTTTCTGGTTGATGATGGCGTCGATGGCCATGGCGGTCTTGCCGATCTGACGGTCACCGATGATCAGCTCACGCTGGCCACGGCCGACAGGGATCATGGCGTCGACGGACTTGTAGCCAGTCTGTACAGGCTGGTCTACCGACTTACGCCAGATCACGCCTGGAGCGACCTTTTCGACCGCGTCGGTTTCGGTGGTGGTCAGAGGACCTTTGCCATCGATCGGGTTACCCAGAGCGTCGACGACGCGGCCCAGCAGGCCTTTGCCGACCGGAACTTCCAGGATACGACCGGTGCACTTGGCGCTCATGCCTTCGGCGAGGGTGTCATAGGCACCCAGGATCACTGCACCTACGGAGTCTTGCTCCAGGTTCAGGGCCATGCCGAATACGCTGCCAGGGAACTCGATCATTTCGCCGTACATGACGTCGGCCAGACCGTGGATCCGCACGATACCGTCGGATACCGAAACAACGGTACCTTCGTTACGGGCTTGGGAGCTCACATCGAGGTTGTCGATGCGGCCCTTGATGATTTCACTAATTTCGGAAGGATTGAGTTGCTGCATTGCTCTGCTGCCCCTTCAAACTCAAGATTTCAATGCTTCGGCCAGTTTCGCGATTTTGCCGCGAACAGAGCCATCGATTACCAGGTCACCAGCGCGGATGACGACGCCGCCAATCAGGCTGGCATCCTCCGACGCGTGCAGGCGCACTTCCTGGCCTAACCGTGCACTGAGAACCTTGGCGAGTTTGTCTTGCTGTTCTTGGTTCAACGCGAAGGCACTGGTGACTTCCACGTCCACGGATTTCTCTTGCTCGGCCTTGTACAGGTCGAACAGGGCGGCAATCTCCGGCAGAAGCAGGAGACGGTCGTTTTCCGCGGCAACATGAATGAAATTCCGTGCCTGTGCATTGAACTTGTCACCGCACACGTCAATGAACGTGGCGGCCTTTTCTGCGCTCGTCAGTCGCGGGGCCTTGAGCAGGCGCTGCATGGTGTCGTCTTGCGACACCGCAGCAGCCAGGCCGAGCATGGCTGACCAATTGGCCAGTTGCTGATGGGCCTGGGCATGCTCAAAGGCAGCCTTAGCGTAAGGTCGGGCCAACGTGGTCAGTTCTGCCATGATCGCCCTCGCTTAAATTTCAGCGGCCAGTTTGTTAACCAGCTCCGCATGCGCGTTTTGATCGATTGTGGCGCCAAGGATCTTTTCAGCACCACCAACGGCCAGGGCACCCACTTGGGCGCGCAGGGCGTCTTTAGCGCTGTTCAGTTCCTGTTCGATCTCGGCCAGAGCCTGAGCCTTCACACGGTCAGCTTCGACGCGGGCCTGATCACGGGCTTCCTCGACAAGCTGAGCAGCGCGTTTCTTGCTTTGCTCGATGATTTCGGCTGCCTGTGCTTTAGCTTCACGCAGTTGCTGACCCGCTTTCTCTTGGGCCAGCTCCAGGTCGCGAGCTGCGCGGTTGGCAGCGTCCAAGCCGTCGGCAATCTTCTTTTGGCGCTCTTGCAGGGCAGTGATGACCGGAGGCCACACATACTTCATGCAGAAGAGTACAAAAATCAGAAAAGCAACGGATTGGCCAATCAGGGTTGCATTAATGTTCACGCCAACACCTCGCTCGGTCTTAATTCATACAGCCATCAACTCGTGGTGACGAGTGATTAGCCGGCGATCTGACCAACGAACGGATTCGCGAAGGTGAAGAACAGAGCGATACCAACACCGATCATGGTTACGGCGTCGAGCAGACCGGCAACGATGAACATTTTAACCTGCAGCATCGGAACCATTTCTGGTTGACGAGCAGCGCCTTCCAGGAACTTGCCGCCCAGCAGGCCGAAACCAATGGCGGTACCCAGAGCACCCAGGCCGATCAGCAGAGCAACAGCGATAGCGGTCAGACCAACTACAGTTTCCATCTTTCCTCCCGACTTTTACGTCGTATTGGTTAGGTTTTTAGTTTGAAGCGGTAAAACAAATCGTTTGGTACAGCATGCCCTTGCGGACTTTTTAAGCCCTCCCCCCGAACAGGCGGGGAAGGCTATCAGACACGCCAGGCGGTCTTAATGGTTATCTTCGTGAGCCATCGACAGGTAGACGATGGTCAGCATCATGAAGATGAAAGCTTGCAGGGTGATGATCAGGATGTGGAACACAGCCCACGCCCATTGCAGCACCACACCCAGGCCGCTGAGCCACAGCAGGCCGGAGCCGAACATTACAGCGATCAGGATGAACACCAGTTCGCCGGCATACATGTTGCCGAACAGACGCAGTGCCAGCGAGATCGGCTTGGCGATCAGGGTGACGAATTCCAGCAGGAAGTTGACCGGAATCAGCAGGATCTGAACGAAGATGTTCTTGCTGCCGAACGGGTGCAGGGTCAGCTCACCGATGAAGCCGCCCAGGCCCTTGACCTTGATGCTGTAGAAGATGATCAGGGCGAACACGCAGAAGGCCATGGCCAGGGTCGCGTTCGGGTCGGTGGTCGACACGGCGCGGAACGGAATGTGCGGGTCACCGGAGATCAGGATGGCCAGCTGAGGAATCCAGTCGACCGGTACCAGGTCGACGGCGTTCATCAGGAATACCCAGACGAAAATGGTCAGCGCCAGCGGAGCGATTACCGGGCTACGGCCGTGGAAGGAGTCCTTCACGCTGCCATTGACGAAGTCCACCATCACTTCTACGAAGTTCTGCAGGCCGCCAGGTTGGCCGGAAGTCGCCTTCTTGGCCGCCATGCGGAAGATGAACAGGAAGATCAGACCCAGCGCGACGGACCAACCCAGGGTGTCCAGGTGGAACGCCCAGAAGCCCATTGCCTTGGCTTCTGCAGCCGAATGGGCGAAGCCCCAGCTGCCGTCTGGTAGTTGACCGTAGGTCAGGTTCTGCAAGTGGTGCTGGATATAGCCCGAAGCGGTTTCTGCTGCCATGGTTGCCTCAAACGCCCTAAGGTCTCGAAAGTCTTTTATTCATCAGCAGGGGCGCGAACCAGCTGACCAAAAGGGTCAACACGAAGACGCCGAATACTGCTAACGGCGCCAGTGGCTTCACTCCTGCGAAGGTCAGTGCAAAAAGCACTGCCGTCAAAATCATCTTGCCTGCCTCGCCAGCGTAGAACGACTTGACGATGGCTTGTGCCGCCCGGGCCCCGCTGAAGCGAAATGCCTTCCAGGCGAAATACACATTGGGTAGCCAGGCAATCAAACCTCCGCAAAGGCCTGAATATCCACTGACCGCCCCTTTCCACTGCCACAACACCAACGTTGCCAGCAGCAGTACGACGAATTGAGCCAGCAGTACCGGGAAAACCGCCCAGCGATGGAAAGGCAGGCGGTTTGGCGTGCGGATTTCCATCACAACTGCTCCTCGGAAGTCGACCAGCAAGTCAGTTATGACTTGGCATAATTTGTGCCGACAAAATGCGCGCAGAGTATAGGGGTGGATTAACCCCTATTCAACTATTCGGTAGTGATTTCCGACTGCGCGCTACAACGGGAATTGTTTCAGCGGATGTGAGCAAGCACGCCTTGCAACTCGTCAAGCGAGTTGTAGCGAATAACCAATTGGCCTTTGCCCTTGTTGCCATGGCGGATCTGCACGGCCGAGCCCAGGCGCTCTGCGAGCCGCTGTTCAAGGCGTGCGATATCCGGATCAGGTTTGCTCGGTTCGACCGGATCAGGTTTGTCGCTGAGCCACTGACGAACCAGTGCCTCGGTTTGGCGCACGGTGAGGCCACGTGCGACAACATGACGCGCCCCCTCTTCCTGGCGGTGTTCTTCCAGGCCGAGCAATGCACGGGCGTGCCCCATCTCCAGGTCGCCATGGGCGAGCATGGTCTTGATCGCGTCAGGCAGGGTGATCAGGCGCAGCAGGTTGGCCACCGTCACCCGCGACTTGCCCACGGCATCGGCCACCTGTTGCTGGGTGAGCTCGAACTCCTGCTGCAGGCGCTGCAGGGCCAGCGCCTCTTCCAACGGGTTGAGGTCTTCGCGCTGGATGTTCTCGATCAGCGCCATGGCGATGGCGGCTTCGTCGGGCACTTCGCGGACCATCGCCGGGATCTTGTCCAGGCCAGCCTGCTGGGTGGCGCGCCAGCGGCGCTCACCGGCGATGATCTCGTAGCGGTTGCCATCGATCGGGCGCACCACGATCGGTTGCATCACGCCATGGTTGCGAATCGAGTGCGCGAGCTCTTCCAGCGCCTCCGGGTCCATGTCCCGGCGCGGCTGGTACTTGCCACGCTGGATCAGCTCGACCGGCAGGTGTTGCAGTTCTTTCTGGTCGATCTTCACAGCCTGCTCTTCGAGCGCGCTGACGGAAGGACCACTGAGCAGTGCATCCAACCCACGTCCGAGACCCCGTTTCTTGACGGCCATACGGATTCCTTAAGTTGTTTGTGCAGTGCGTGATTGACGGCGTTGACGGCGTACCAGTTCCCCGGCCAGGGCCAGATAAGCCAGCGCGCCTCGCGATTGCTTGTCGTAGGCCAGGGCCGGCATGCCGAAGCTCGGGGCCTCGGCCAGGCGAATGTTGCGCGGAATGACCGTGTCGTACAGCTGCGGGCCAAAGTGCTCCTTCAGCTGCGCCGAGACATCGTTGTTCAGGCTCAGGCGCGGATCGTACATGGTCCGCAGCAGGCCCTCGATCTTCAGCTCCGGGTTCAGCCGGGCGGCGATGCGCTTGATGTTATCCACAAGGTCGCTGAGACCTTCCAGTGCGTAATACTCGCACTGCATCGGGATGATCACGCCATCTGAAGCGACCAGGGCGTTGAGCGTCAGCATCGACAGCGACGGAGGGCAATCGATGAGGATGTAGTCGTAGTTCTCGCGGATAGGCGCCAAGGCGTTGCGCAGGCGGCTCTCCTTGACCTGCATTTCCAGCAGCACCACTTCGGCGGCTGTCAGGTCACGGTTGGCCGGCAGCAACTGGAAACCACCGTGCTCGGAGTAATGCATGGCCTGGGCCAGGTCGCATTCCCCGATCAACAGGTCGTAGACCGAGTGCTCGAGCTCGTGCTTGTCCACACCGCTGCCCATGGTGGCGTTGCCCTGCGGATCGAGGTCGATCAGCAGCACACGACGCTTGGTCGCGGCCAGCGAGGCGGCGAGATTGATACAGGTGGTGGTCTTGCCCACACCACCTTTCTGGTTCGCGATTGCGAATACCTTAGCCATTGTTGCGTGTGTTCCCAGTCATGCCTTGCGGCGCAGTATCAGCAGATGGCGCTGGCCCTGGCAACCTGGAACGGTCAGGGCCTGCTCGCTTTCCACTGTGAAGTCTGCGGGCAATGCTACCAGTTCATCGGCAGGATGCAGCCCCTTCATTGCAAGCCATTGCGTCCCGGTGTCGCCCAGGTGGCGGGTCCAGTTGGTGAAGTTCTCCATGCTGCTGAAGGCGCGGGAGATGATTCCGCTGAACGGTTGTGTCGGCTGGAAGGCTTCGACCCGACTGTGGATAACCGTGAGGTTGTCCAACTTGAGCTCCATTTTCACCTGGGTCAGGAAGCGGGTCTTCTTGCCGTTGGCGTCCAGCACCGTCACGCGCTTGTGCGGATGCAGGATAGCCAATGGGATGCCGGGCATGCCACCGCCACTGCCGACATCCAGCCAGTTGTCACGCTCGCTGTGGATAAACGGCATGACACTGAGGCTGTCGAGCAGGTGACGCGACACCATCTCGTCGGGGTCGCGCACGGCGGTGAGGTTGTAGGCTTTGTTCCATTTGATCAACAGGGCGAGGTAGCCGAGCAGCTTCTCGTGATGCTCGGCGCTCAGCTCGACACCGAGCTGGCGCGCACCTGTGGACAACTCTTCAGCGTGTTGCGGGGTGACCAGGGAACTCAAGCGCTTTGCTCCAATTCGCGGCCAGCGCCGCGTTTTTTCAAGTGAATCAGCAACAGGGAAATCGCCGCCGGGGTCACGCCCGGGATACGCGAAGCCTGACCCAGGGTTTCCGGACGGGTCTGGCCCAGCTTGCCCTGGATTTCCTTGGACAGGCCGGAAATCGTCGAGTAATCGATATCCACAGGCAGGCGGGTGTCTTCGCTGGCACGCAGACGTGCGATTTCATCCTGCTGGCGATCAATGTAACCAGCGTACTTGGTGCGGATTTCGACCTGCTCGGCGACCTGTGGATCAATCGCTTCACCGCCGGTTGCCTCAATCAGCCCGGCGTAGTCGATTTCCGGGCGCGCCAGCAGGTTGAGGAGACTGTACTCGTGGCTGAGCGGAGTACCGAACTTATCCACAATGGCCTGGCCTTGCTCGGTGTTCGGGCGGACCCAGGTCGACTTCAGACGCTGCTCCTCGCGTTCGATGCCGTCGCGCTTGGCGCAGAAGGCGGCCCAACGCTGATCGTCGATCAGGCCAAGTTCGCGGCCCTTTTCGGTCAGGCGCAGGTCGGCGTTGTCTTCGCGCAGGATCAGGCGGTACTCGGCACGCGAAGTGAACATGCGGTACGGCTCCTGGGTACCCAGGGTAATCAGGTCGTCGACCAGTACGCCGATGTATGCCTCGTCGCGGCGCGGGCACCAGCTGTCTCGGCCCTGCGCACGCAGGGCGGCATTGGTCCCGGCCAGCAAGCCTTGTGCGCCGGCTTCTTCATAACCGGTGGTGCCGTTGATCTGGCCGGCGAAGAACAGACCGCCGATGACCTTGGTCTCGAGGCTGTACTTGAGGTCGCGCGGGTCGAAGTAGTCGTATTCGATGGCGTAGCCCGGGCGCACGATGTGTGCGTTTTCCATGCCGCGGATCGATCGCACCAGCTCCAGTTGCACATCGAACGGCAGCGAAGTGGAAATACCGTTGGGGTAAAGCTCATGGGTGGTCAGGCCTTCCGGCTCGATGAACACCTGGTGGCTTTCCTTGTCGGCGAAGCGGTGGATCTTGTCTTCGATCGACGGGCAGTAGCGCGGGCCGACACCTTCGATGACACCCGAGTACATCGGCGAACGGTCGAGGTTCGAGGCGATGATCTCGTGGGTGCGCGCATTGGTGTGGGTAATCCAGCAGCTCACCTGACGCGGGTGCATCTGGGCGTTGCCCATGAACGACATCACCGGGATCGGCGTATCGCCTGGTTGCTCGGTCATCACCGAGAAGTCCACCGAACGGCCGTCGATACGCGGCGGGGTACCGGTTTTCAGGCGGCCGACGCGCAGCGGCAGTTCACGCATGCGGTGGGCCAAGGCGATCGAAGGCGGATCACCGGCGCGACCACCGGAATGGTTTTGCAAACCAATGTGGATAAGCCCACCGAGGAAAGTACCGGTGGTCAGTACCACCGATTCGGCGAAGAAACGCAGGCCCATCTGGGTCACCACGCCTTTGACCTGGTCCTGCTCGACGATCAGGTCGTCGCAGGACTGCTGGAATATCCACAGGTTCGGCTGGTTTTCCAGGATTTCACGCACCACTGCCTTGTAGATGGCGCGGTCGGCCTGTGCACGGGTAGCGCGTACAGCCGGGCCCTTGCGGTTGTTCAGAACGCGGAACTGGATGCCGCTCTTGTCGGTGGCCAGCGCCATGGCGCCGCCGAGGGCATCGATCTCTTTGACCAGATGGCTTTTGCCAATACCGCCAATGGCGGGGTTGCAGCTCATGTGACCGAGGGTTTCCACGTTATGGGTCAACAGCAGGGTTTTCACACCCATGCGTGCAGACGCAAGCGCAGCCTCGGTACCGGCATGGCCGCCGCCGATGACGATCACTTCAAAACGGGAAGGGAAATCCACCACGCACCTCGTGCCTGTTTTTGCGAATAGAGAAGGTAAGCGGACAAGTATAGGGACTTCACCCCCTTTAAAGAAACCGTCTGAGCAAATTTTGACCAGTCTGTGGATGAGTGGCAGCCAACAGAAATCAAAGAGGAAAAATTTAAAAAAGCTTTGTTTTTATGTTTATTCTTATGCACAAGCTTTGCTGTGGATAAGGTTATGTAGGCCTTTATTCATGCTGTGTAGAGAAAAATTAAACCCTGTGGCTGGAGTACCATGAGGGCTATGGATAACACGATTTAGCCTGTGGATTAAATGACTGTTTACCCACAAGCAGGTTTGTCCTCAGAAAAAAAGCCTGCTTATCAACGGAGCTGAAGGCGAGTTTTCCACAGGGCTCCTGAGAGCAGATCGGGGTAGGTGAATGAAAAAAATGTGAACCTGCACCGGCCTCTTCGCGGGTAAACCCGCTCTCACAGGGGTCTGCACAGCCTTCAGGTGCGGCGCGATTTCCATAGGAGCTGCGAAATTTGAGGCAAAAAAAAGCCGCTCCCGAAGGAGCGGCTCTTGGTTTTGCCTGGCTGTGAATTACTTGCCGATGCAAAAGCTGGAGAAAATCCGCCCCAGCAGGTCATCAGAGCTGAATGCCCCGGTAATCTCCCCCAGGGCCTGCTGCGCCTGCCGCAGGTCTTCCGCCAACAGCTCACCCGCACCAGCCAGGGTCAGTTGTGCACGGCCATGTTCCAGGTGCTCACTGGCCTGGCGCAGGGCATCCAGATGGCGCCGGCGAGCGCTGAAACCACTCTCCGCCGTCTGTTCATAACCCATGCAGGCCTTCAGGTGGTCACGCAGCAACTGCAGCCCTGCATCGTCCCCTTTGGCACTGAGGGTGATCGTTACATGGCCGTCATCGCACTGTTCCAGCGCTACCCGCTCACCACTAAGATCGGCCTTGTTCCGAATCAGCGTTACCTTGGCCGGGTCTGGCCGTTGGTCGAGAAATTCTGGCCACAGGGCAAACGGGTCGCTGGCCTCGGGCGCGGTGGAGTCCACCACCAACAACACCCGGTCTGCCTCGCCAATGGCCTTCAGCGCACGTTCCACGCCAATCTTTTCCACATGGTCATCGGTGTCGCGCAAACCGGCAGTATCGACCACGTGCAGCGGCATGCCATCGATGTGGATATGCTCGCGCAGGATGTCCCGCGTGGTGCCGGCAATGTCGGTGACGATGGCCGCTTCCCGTCCGGCCAGCTGGTTCAGCAGGCTCGACTTGCCCGCATTCGGCCGACCGGCGATAACCACGGTCATGCCATCACGCAGCAAGGCCCCCTGCCCGGCTTCCCGCTGCACTGTGGACAACTCGGCGCGAACAGTATCGAGCATCGAAAGCACATGGCCATCGGCGAGGAAATCGATTTCTTCCTCGGGGAAGTCGATCGCCGCCTCGACGTAGATGCGCAGGGCTATCAATGCTTCGGTCAGGCTGTGCACACGCTTGGAGAACTCCCCCTGCAGCGAACGCAGTGCGTTGCGGGCAGCCTGGCTGGAACTGGCTTCGATCAGGTCGGCAATGGCTTCGGCCTGGGCCAGATCGAGCTTGTCGTTGAGGAATGCACGTTCGCTGAACTCACCCGGGCGAGCCAGCCGACAGCCAACCTGTACACAGCGCTGCAGCAGCATATCCAGCACCACCGGGCCACCATGGCCCTGCAGTTCCAGCACGTCCTCGCCGGTGAACGAATTCGGCCCGGGGAAGAACAGCGCGATCCCTTCATCCAGTACCAGGCCTTCCTCGTCGCGGAACGGGCCGTAATGGGCGTGGCGCGGGGTAAGCGTACGGCCGGTGATCAACTGGCCGGCCTTGGCGGCCAGAGGGCCGGACAACCTGACAATACCCACACCGCCGCGGCCCTGGGGGGTGGCAATGGCGGCGATGGTTTCACGCACAGTGTTCATGCTCGAAAGCCTCTACGACAAAAACGACAGATAGCAAAAACGCCCCACTAGGGGGCGTTTTTTATTCACAGGCTAGCGCAGTAGCCTGTCAAGCAGCAGCTTTTTTGCTGGCTGCTTCGATGCTGCGAGTGATGTACCACTGCTGTGTGATCGACAGGCAGTTGTTCACAACCCAGTACAGCACCAGACCAGCCGGGAACCACAGGAAGAAGAAGGTGAAGATGATCGGCATCATTTTCATCACCTTGGCCTGCATCGGATCCGGCGGCGTCGGGTTCAGGCGCTGCTGGATGAACATGGTGGCGCCCATGATGATCGGCAGGATGAAGAACGGATCCTTGATCGACAGGTCGGTAATCCACAGCATCCATGGGGCCTGGCGCATTTCCACGCTTTCCAGCAGTACCCAGTACAGGGCCAGGAACACTGGCATCTGCACCAGGATCGGCAGGCAGCCGCCCAGCGGGTTGATCTTCTCTTTCTTGTACAGCTCCATCATCGCCTGGGACATCTTCTGGCGATCGTCACCGAAGCGTTCCTTCAGTGCAGCGAGCTTTGGCGCGACGGCACGCATGCGCGCCATCGAACGGTAGCTGGCAGCCGACAGCGGGAAGAACAGGCCTTTGATCAGCATGGTCAGCACGATGATCGACCAGCCCCAGTTACCCAGCAGGCTGTGGATATGTTGCAGCAGCCAGAAGATCGGCTGGGCGATGAACCACAGGAAACCGTAGTCGACAGTCAGTTCCAGACCTGGGGACAACTCTTTCAGCTTGGACTGGATTTTCGGGCCGGCATACAGCATGGCGCTGGTTTCGACCTTGCCGCCAGCAGGCACGCTGATGGCCGGGCCGGTGTAGCCGATGATGTAGTTGCCCTGGCTGTCCTTGCGGGTCTGGACAACGTTATTGTCCGACTTGGCCGGAATCCAGGCGGTCACGAAGTAGTGCTGCAGCCAGGCAACCCAGCCGCCGGACACATTTTCTTTCAAATTGCCTTTGTCGATATCCTTCATCGAGACCTTTTTGTAAGGCTCGGAAGGGGTCCACAGGGCAGCGCCCAGGTAAGTAGCGGTGCCGGTGGCAGTGCTCGACGACGGATCGGAGCTGGCATCACGCTTGAGCTGGGCAAACATGTTGCCGCTCCAGGCCTGGCCGCTCTGGTTGTCGATCAGGTAGCTGACGGTCAGGTCATACTCGCCACGCTTGAAGCTGAAGCGCTTGATGTAGTTGACGCCGTTGTCGCTGAACTTCAGGTCGACCACCAGTTGTTCCTGACCATCGGCCAGCTGGTAACCCTTCTTGTCACTAGCGTACAGAGGACGACCGGCAGGACGTGCATCCGGACCGTTGACGCCGGTCAGGCCGCTTTGTGCCAGGTAGACACGCTCGCCACCGTTGTCGAACAGTTGGAACGGAATGTCCGGGTGGTCCTGACGACGTGGGTACTGCGGCAGGTTCAACTGGACGATGTCACCACCGACCGGATCGATAGCCAGTTCCAGGACATCGGTCTTGACCCGGATCAGGTCCTTGCTGACCGCAACCGGCGCCAGTTCGGCAGCGCTGGTTTCGGCGTTGGCGCTTGGCACATCGGCGCTGGCGCCGGCATTACCGGCCGGTACGCCATCCGGCAAACCCGGGGCAACGGTGCTGGCAGCAGTATTCTGAGTCGGCAGGGCAGCCTGGCCGTAGTCCTGGTTCCACTTGAGGACCATGACGTAGGACACGATTGCCAGGGCGACGATCAGGATCGTGCGTTTAATATCCATGATTACTCGGCTATCGAAGAAGTTCGGGAGGAAGGAGCGGGAGGAACGGGATCGAAACCGCCGTCGTTCCACGGATGACAACGCCCCAGGCGACGAACGGCTAGCCACCCACCACGCCAGAAGCCGTGGTTTTCGATGGCTTCATAAGCGTAACAGGAGCAACTGGGGAAGAAACGACAGTGGTTGGCCATCAGAGGACTAATGGCGTAACGGTAAAACTGGATCGGAACGAGCGCCAGTTTACGCATCTTGGCTGTCTACCCCTGCGGAATTGGCGGTCACTGCTGGAGTGGGCCGGCTGCGCGCCAGGCGTTTCCAGAGTTTGCCAAAGTGTTGGTGCAATTCCGGGTTTTCTATCTCACCCAATCCCTTGCGCGCGACGATCACAATGTCCAACCCGGCAAGCAATTGCTGGTTCAGGCGAAAGGAATCGCGCATCAAGCGCTTGAGGCGGTTGCGTTGAACGGCGAGCTTGACGCTCTTCTTGCCGATCACCAGGCCGAGGCGTGGGTGATCGAGGCCGTTCTCACGAGCAAGGATCAGCAGGTTTTTCCCTGGAACCTTGCCGGTTGGGGAGTCGAAGACCGCTTTGAAATGTCGGGGTGTAAGCAGTCGCTTTTCCCGACTGAAGTCCTGACTCACCACCTGTGCCGAAAAATCAAATGGCCAGACGCTTACGGCCTTTGGCACGACGACGCGACAGAACAGCGCGGCCGTTCTTGGTAGCCATACGGGCACGGAAGCCGTGGGTGCGCGCGCGCTTGATGGTGCTTGGTTGGAAAGTACGTTTCATGGCGTGTTACCTGGTTTGTCGACGACGGGCCGGGATGGCCCCCTTTTTAAGAGACCGGCGATTCTAGAGAAAGCAAGCCCGTAGGTCAATTTCCAACCAGTCTTTCCATATAGAGCACGTGATGGACGGTGCGTGCTTGTCCATCCCCCAAGGGTGCTTGATCGGACACACGAATTGGGGACAACATGAAAAAAAAGAAGAGACATATAAAAAGCTTTTCTGAAGAATCTATAAATCTTAAGTGGATAACCTTCTGTGGATAACCTGCTTTAGGCCAGAAAATACGGGCTGTACAGAGTTTTACAACTGTGTTCTCAACCGGTGCTGCGCTTGTTTTCTTCGTGGTCAAAAGCTGTGGATTAAATCGATGCTTATCCACAGCAGAGTTATCAACAGACCTGACCTCAGGGTTGTGCATAGCGCTCATGGGTGCTTATCCACAGGGCTTATTCACAGTGCGGCGAAGTCTTTTTGGTCGATAAATGGCTGTTTTGTCATGGTTCCTAACGTGTCCACATGTGGATAACTGAACGCTCGACCGGTACAATGGCGGTTTGTTTTTGCCTCATCCGGCTTTCAAACTCAGGGGATATCC